>NZ_CP195645.1:0-4800000 GCF_051364635.1 Actinokineospora sp. HUAS TT18
TCCAAGTCAGCGCGGAACGGGCCGGGAAAACCGGAACGAGCGGTGGCCAACCCAAAGCCTCTAGTTGAAGCCTCCAAGTGTGGCTGATCCAAGATGTGCGTGTGTTGTTTGAGAACTCAACAGTGTGCCGATTTAAGCCAGTAGAGCTTAAATGATTGAACCCCTTTGTGGGTTCCTTTGAGATGAATTGATGCCAGTTTTGGTGTCTTTTTGTCAGGCAGAGAACACTCTGAAACATTATTGGAGAGTTTGATCCTGGCTCAGGACGAACGCTGGCGGCGTGCTTAACACATGCAAGTCGAGCGGTAAGGCCCTTCGGGGTACACGAGCGGCGAACGGGTGAGTAACACGTGGGTAATCTGCCCTGCACTCTGGGATAAGCCCGGGAAACTGGGTCTAATACCGGATATGACCACTTCACGCATGTGTTGTGGTGGAAAGTTCCGGCGGTGCAGGATGAACCCGCGGCCTATCAGCTTGTTGGTGGGGTAGTGGCCTACCAAGGCGACGACGGGTAGCCGGCCTGAGAGGGCGACCGGCCACACTGGGACTGAGACACGGCCCAGACTCCTACGGGAGGCAGCAGTGGGGAATATTGCACAATGGGCGAAAGCCTGATGCAGCGACGCCGCGTGAGGGATGACGGCCTTCGGGTTGTAAACCTCTTTCAGCAGGGACGAAGCGCAAGTGACGGTACCTGCAGAAGAAGCACCGGCTAACTACGTGCCAGCAGCCGCGGTAATACGTAGGGTGCGAGCGTTGTCCGGAATTATTGGGCGTAAAGAGCTCGTAGGCGGTTTGTTGCGTCGGTCGTGAAAACCTGGGGCTTAACCCTGGGCCTGCGATCGATACGGGCAGACTTGAGTTCGGTAGGGGAGACTGGAATTCCTGGTGTAGCGGTGAAATGCGCAGATATCAGGAGGAACACCGGTGGCGAAGGCGGGTCTCTGGGCCGATACTGACGCTGAGGAGCGAAAGCGTGGGGAGCGAACAGGATTAGATACCCTGGTAGTCCACGCCGTAAACGGTGGGTGCTAGGTGTGGGGAACATTCCACGTTCTCCGTGCCGTAGCTAACGCATTAAGCACCCCGCCTGGGGAGTACGGCCGCAAGGCTAAAACTCAAAGGAATTGACGGGGGCCCGCACAAGCGGCGGAGCATGTGGATTAATTCGATGCAACGCGAAGAACCTTACCTAGGCTTGACATGGACTGGAAACCTGCAGAGATGTAGGCCCCCTTGTGGCTGGTTCACAGGTGGTGCATGGCTGTCGTCAGCTCGTGTCGTGAGATGTTGGGTTAAGTCCCGCAACGAGCGCAACCCTCGTTCTATGTTGCCAGCGCGTAATGGCGGGGACTCATAGGAGACTGCCGGGGTCAACTCGGAGGAAGGTGGGGATGACGTCAAGTCATCATGCCCCTTATGTCTAGGGCTTCACACATGCTACAATGGCCGGTACAGAGGGCTGCGAGACCGTGAGGTGGAGCGAATCCCTTAAAGCCGGTCTCAGTTCGGATCGGGGTCTGCAACTCGACCCCGTGAAGTCGGAGTCGCTAGTAATCGCAGATCAGCAACGCTGCGGTGAATACGTTCCCGGGCCTTGTACACACCGCCCGTCACGTCACGAAAGTCGGTAACACCCGAAGCCCATGGCCCAACCCGCAAGGGAGGGAGTGGTCGAAGGTGGGACTGGCGATTGGGACGAAGTCGTAACAAGGTAGCCGTACCGGAAGGTGCGGCTGGATCACCTCCTTTCTAAGGAGCATCTGACCCGCCAGCCCCTCGGGGTTGGTGTGGGAGGGCCAGGCCGCCGGCGAATGCCCGGTGGGTGGTTGCTCATATGCTGTGGAACTACTGGACGAGCTGAGACTCGCGGCGCCGTCGATGCGGCTAGTACTGCAAGGTCTTCGGATCTTCGCGTGGAACGTCAGTCGATGGGGTTGTGGAGTGGATGTGTGTCGGCACACTGTTGGGTCCTGAGACAACACCCGTTGGGGTGTTGCACTCATTCAGGGCCAGCCGCGGAGATACATCGGCCACGTTGGTGGTGCTGGTGTTTCCAGGGATGCGGGTGGTTTACCTGGTTGGTGTTTGAGAACTGCACAGTGGATGCGAGCATCTTTGTAGCAAGATTTTAAGGGCATACGGTGGATGTCTAGGCATCAGGAGCCGATGAAGGACGTAGGAGGCTGCGATAAGCCTCGGGGAGCTGTCAACCGAGCTGAGATCCGAGGATGTCCGAATGGGGAAACCCGGCATCAGTCATGTGGTGTCACCCGCACCTGAATCTATAGGGTGTGTGGAGGGAACGCGGGGAAGTGAAACATCTCAGTACCCGTAGGAAGAGAAAACAACCGTGATTCCGTGAGTAGTGGCGAGCGAAAGCGGATGAGGCTAAACCGTGTACGTGTGATACCCGGCAGGGGTTGCGTATGCGGGGTCGTGGGACCTATCAGATCATTCTGCCGGATGGTCGGGGAGTTAGAAAACACTGTTGTTAGCGGAACATGTCTGGAAAGCGTGACCGTAGTGGGTGAGAGTCCCGTACGCGAAAACTCAGTGTCTCCCGATGGTGTTCCCAAGTAGCAGCGAGCTCGTGGAATTTGCTGTGAATCTGGCGGGACCACCCGCTAAGCCTAAATACTTCCTGATGACCGATAGCGGACTAGTACCGTGAGGGAAAGATGAAAAGTACCCCGGGAGGGGAGTGAAAGAGTACCTGAAACCGTGTGCCTACAAGCCGTCAGAGCCTTTCGGGGTGATGGCGTGCCTTTTGAAGAATGAGCCTGCGAGTTAGTGCTGCGTGGCGAGGTTAACCCGTGTGGGGTAGCCGTAGCGAAAGCGAGTCTGAATAGGGCGCTTGAGTCGCGTGGTCTAGACCCGAAGCGGAGTGATCTACCCATGGCCAGGGTGAAGCGACGGTAAGACGTCGTGGAGGCCCGAACCCACCAGGGTTGAAAACCTGGGGGATGAGCTGTGGGTAGGGGTGAAAGGCCAATCAAACTCCGTGATAGCTGGTTCTCCCCGAAATGCATTTAGGTGCAGCGTCGCATGTTTCACGCCGGGGGTAGAGCACTGGATGGTCTAGGGGGCCCACAAGCTTACCGAAATCAACCAAACTCCGAATACCGGTGTGTGAGAGTGCGGCAGTGAGACTGCGGGCGATAAGGTTCGTAGTCGAGAGGGAAACAGCCCAGAACACCAGCTAAGGCCCCTAAGTGTGCGCTAAGTGGGAAAGGATGTGGGGTCGCCCAGACAACCAGGAGGTTGGCTTAGAAGCAGCCACCCTTGAAAGAGTGCGTAATAGCTCACTGGTCAAGTGGTCCTGCGCCGACAATGTAGCGGGGCTTAAGCGCACCGCCGAAGCTGTGTCATTCACACAATACATCCCCGCCTTCGGGTGGGCAGTGGTGTGGATGGGTAGGGGAGCGTCGTGCAGCCATCGAAGCGGCGGAGTGATCCAGTCGTGGAGGCTGCGCGAGTGAGAATGCAGGCATGAGTAGCGAAAGAAGAGTGAGAAACTCTTCCGCCGGATGACCAAGGGTTCCTGGGCCAGGCTAATCCGCCCAGGGTAAGTCGGGACCTAAGGCGAGGCCGACAGGCGTAGTCGATGGACAACGGGTTGATATTCCCGTACCCGTGTGGACGCGTCCCTGGTGAGGCCAGTGATACTAACCGCCCAGAAGCCATGAGGTCTTCGGACTGAGTGGGGGATGCGCGGGATCTGAGCTGGTAGTAGCCAAACGATGGGGTGACGCAGGAGGGTAGCTCCGCCACCAGTTGGTGTGTGGTGTAAGCGTGTAGGCCGTGACATAGGCAAATCCGTGTCACATATAGGCTGAGACGTGATGCATAGCCGAATGAGGCGAAGTAGAGTGATCCCATGCTGCCGAGAAAAGCCTCTAGTGAGTTTCCACGCGGCCCGTACCCCAAACCGACACAGGTGGTCAGGTAGAGAATACCAAGGCGATCGGGTGAACTATGGTTAAGGAACTCGGCAAAATGCCCCCGTAACTTCGGGAGAAGGGGGGCCACAGGACTTGAAGCCCTTTGCGGGCTAGGGTCAGGTGGCCGCAGAGACCAGCGAGAAGCGACTGTTTACTAAAAACACAGGTCCGTGCGAAGTCGCAAGACGATGTATACGGACTGACGCCTGCCCGGTGCTGGAACGTTAAGAGGACCGGTTAGCGCTTCGGCGCGAAGCTGAGAATTTAAGCGCCAGTAAACGGCGGTGGTAACTATAACCATCCTAAGGTAGCGAAATTCCTTGTCGGGTAAGTTCCGACCTGCACGAATGGCGTAACGACTTCTCGACTGTCTCAACCATAGGCCCGGCGAAATTGCACTACGAGTAAAGATGCTCGTTACGCGCGGCAGGACGGAAAGACCCCGGGACCTTTACTATAGCTTGGTATTGGTGCTTGGTTCGGTTTGTGTAGGATAGGTGGGAGACTGTGAAGCTCGCACGCCAGTGTGGGTGGAGTCAATCTTGAAATACCACTCTGATCGTACTGAGTGTCTAACTTCGGACCGTGATCCGGTTCAGGGACAGTGCCTGGTGGGTAGTTTAACTGGGGCGGTTGCCTCCCAAAGGGTAACGGAGGCGCCCAAAGGTTCCCTCAGCCTGGTTGGCAATCAGGTGTCGAGTGCAAGTGCACAAGGGAGCTTGACTGTGAGACAGACATGTCGAGCAGGGACGAAAGTCGGGACTAGTGATCCGGCGCTGGCTGGTGGAAGCGGCGTCGCTCAACGGATAAAAGGTACCCCGGGGATAACAGGCTGATCTTGCCCAAGAGTCCATATCGACGGCATGGTTTGGCACCTCGATGTCGGCTCGTCGCATCCTGGGGCTGGAGTAGGTCCCAAGGGTTGGGCTGTTCGCCCATTAAAGCGGTACGCGAGCTGGGTTTAGAACGTCGTGAGACAGTTCGGTCCCTATCCGCCGCGCGCGCAGGAGACTTGAGGAAGGCTGTCCCTAGTACGAGAGGACCGGGACGGACGAACCTCTGGTGTGCCAGTTGTCCCGCCAGGGGCACGGCTGGTTGGCTACGTTCGGAAGGGATAACCGCTGAAGGCATCTAAGCGGGAAGCTCGTTCCAAGATGAGGTCTCCCACCCCCTTTGAGGGGTTAAGGCCCCCAGCAGACCACTGGGTTGATAGGCCGGAAATGGAAGCCCAGTAATGGGTGGAGTTGACCGGTACTAATAGGCCGAGGGCTTGCTACAAACATGCTACGCATCCACTGTGCGGTGTCTGAGACACCAACCACCCCCACACACCCCCAACTTTTGGGGTTGAGCGTGGGGTCGCTGGTTACTGTTTCATAGTGTTACGGCGGTCATAGCGGCAGGGAAACGCCCGGTCCCATCCCGAACCCGGAAGCTAAGCCTGCCAGCGCCGATGGTACTGCACTCGTGAGGGTGTGGGAGAGTAGGACGCCGCCGGACAATCATTCCCAAAGGGGCTTGTGGAGGTGCACGTTGAAGCGTGCACTATCCACAAGCCCTTTTGGCGTCATCGGTGTACATCGCGGGTCAACCCGCTTGCAGGAGGATTAGGGTGTCGGAGTTCGGGCGACGGGACGATTCCAGCGGCGGCGACCGCCGAGGCGGTGACCGTCGATCGGGAACCGGTCGCGGCGACCGTGACCAGGGCGGCCAGCGCCGCCAGTCCGGCGACTGGAAACCACGCCGCGACGACGCCCCCCGCGGCGGCTCCGGCGCCGTCTGGCGCAAGGACGACCGCGGCGGCGAGGGCCGCCCCCACCGCGGCGCCTCTCAGGACCGCGGCGGCTACCGCCCCAACCCAACCGACCGCGACGCCCGAGGCCCCCGCCCGGACCGCGACACCCGGGGCGGCTACCGAGGCACCGGCGACCGCGATTCCCGAAGCCCCCGCCCCACCAGCGACTCCCGTGGCTACCGCCCCAACACCGGCGACGACCGCGGCTCCGCCCGCCCCACCGGCGACCGCGGCGGCTACCGCCCCAACTCGGACCGCTCGACCGACACCCGCGGCGGCTACCGCTCGAACACGGACCGCCCCAACGAATCGCGCGGTGGTTACCGCTCGGGCGGCTCTGACCGTTCCAGCGATTCCCGTGGCGGTTACCGTTCCGGCGGCTCGGATCGCTCGACCGATTCCCGTGGCGGTTACCGCTCTGGTGGTTCTGACCGTTCCAGCGATTCGCGTGGCGGCTACCGTTCCGGCGGTTCCAGCGATTCCCGCGGTGGTTACCGCTCCGGCGGGTCGAGCGATTCGCGCGGCGGTTACGGCTCTGGCGGTTCGAGTGACTCCCGTGGTGGTTACCGTTCCGGTGGTTCGGATCGTTCGAGCGATTCCCGTGGTGGTTACCGTTCCGGCGGTTCGAGTGACTCGCGCGGTGGTTCGGACCGTTCAAGTGATTCTCGCGGCGGCTACCGTCCCGGCGGTTCTGACCGTTCCTCTGATTCCCGCAGCTCCGAGCGTTCCAGCGACTCGCGCGGCGGCTACCGTGGCGGCGGTTCGGACCGCGGCGGTTACCGCTCCGGCGGCTCGGACCGCCCCAGCGATTCCCGTGGCGGCTACCGTTCGGGCGGCTCGAGCGACCGTTCCAGCGACACTCGTGGCGGCTACCGCTCTGGTGGCGGCCGGTCCGACGACCGCGACGCCCGCCCGGCCCGTTCCGGTGACCGCGACGACCGAGGCCCGCGTACCGGCGGCTACCGCCCCGACGACCGCGACTCGTCCCGCTCCGGTGATCGGGACTCGCGTCCCGCCCGCAAGTCTGATGATCGCGGCTCGCGCCCCACTGGCTACCGGGCCGACGACCGGGGCTCGCGCTCCGAGGGAGGCTTCCGCTCGGGCAAGGAATCCGGCGACCGGCGGCCGACCGGCAAGAGCGACCGCGGCGCCTACCGTCCGGCCGAGGCACGTGAGCCTCGCACGGAGGACCGCGACGTCCCGGCCACCGCGCCGGAGGAACTCGACGAGGCCGTCGTAGCCGTTCAGTCCACTGAGGACGTTGAGCGCCCGGACCGCCCGTTCCGTCGGGAAGAGGGCGAGTACGGCCCGCAGGTTCCGGAGGGCGCCGACTACTCCGCGCTCGACGCTGAGGCTCGGGCCGGGCTGCGGAGCCTGCCCAAGTCGCTGGCGGAACTGATCGGCAAGCACCTGGTGGCCGCGGGCATGCTCATCGACGAGGACCCGCAGCGCGCGCTCGTGCACGCCCGGTTCGCGCGGGAGCGTGCGGCTCGGGTGGCGATCGTGCGTGAGGCCGCCGGCCTGACCGCGTACCACGCGGGCGAGTGGGCCGAGGCCCTCTCGGAACTGCGCGCCGTCCGCCGCATGAGCGGCGGCAACCAGCACATCGCCGTAATGGCCGACTGCGAGCGCGCGCTCGGCAGGCCGGAGCGGGCACTGGAACTGGCCAAGGAGGCCGGTTCCGACCTCCCCGCCGATGTCGCAGTCGAACTGCGCATCGTCAGCGCGGGCGCCCGCCGCGACATGGGGCAGCTGGAGGCAGCCGTGGTCGGCCTACAGGGCCCCGACCTGGACCCGAAGCGCCGCGACCCGTGGAGCGCCCGCCTGTTCTACGCCTACGCCGACAACCTGGAAGCCGCAGGCCGTACGGACGACGCCATCCGCTGGTTCCTCAACGCCGCCCAGGCTGACGACGACGAAGACACCGACGCCGCGGAGCGAGCTTTCGCCCTGGGCGCCGACGAATCCGAAATCGCCTCCGCCCTCCCCGGCGAAACAGTGGAAATCGAAGACGACGCCGACCCCGTCGACATCGAGAACCAGGACACCGCGGTCGACCCCACCGACGCGGAACACACCGAGGACGCCGCCACCGCGGCCCCGGGCGATGTCCACGCCGAGGATGATGCCGCCGACAGCGCCGACAGCGCCGACAGCGCCGACAGCGCCGACAGCGCCGACAGCGCCAAAGACCGCGACGGCGAGGGCGAGGCTGGGAGCACCGCAAGCAACAACAGCGGCACCTCCGACACCGACGCCACCCCGGCGGACGACACCTCGACCGACGCGGCGAGCAGCGATGATGCCGCCGACGCAGGCGACTCCGTGGACGCGCGCGACGGTGCTGACGCACCGGCCGCCGACGGCGGTGCGGGCAAGCTCGGCTGATTGATGGCTTGGCGCGCACCGGCAGCGGCAGCGGCCAACCCGCCGACGTGCGGCGGTAACAGTGGTGCTGTTGTCTCGGCCGCAGGCGCCGGTGCCGTCGATGGTGGAGCGGGCAAGCTCGGCTGAGTGACGGCCTCGCACGTACCGACGGTGGCGGCCAAGGGGCGGCAGCGACTCCAACGGCGTTGCAGGCTTGCCCGCTGGCGCCGGATGCCGCTGATGCTGTCGCTGGCGAGCTCGACTGGCTCCGCAGCTGCCGACGGTGGCTGCGGTGCTCGCAAAGCTGGCGTCAGCCGTCGATGGGCGCCGCGTTGCCCAAAGGCGGTGCGGCTTCGCTGGCGCCGCGCATGTCGGTGGCAGCGGTGGTGGTAGTCCGGCTGCGAGGACGCGCGATGGTCCGATCGCGTTCCTCATCCGCGCGATGTCGTTGATGCGGTCGTCGAGGTGGACGAGGATCACATCGGGGGTCGCCCGCTGGGTGGCCTCGTCGACCCGGCTGGTACGAATCCGTCCAACCGAAGCCGAGATCCCGGAGTGCGCTGACTGATGAGTGACCGGCTGCTCGACATCTACGACGCTCTCCTCCTCGACCTGGACGGCACCGTCTACCGGGGTGGCGAACCCGTCCCCGGCGCCGAGTACGCCGTCACCGCCGCCCGTAACTCCAACGTCGCGGTGCGGTTCGTGACGAACAATGCCTCGCGGGCGCCGGGCGACGTCTCGGCGCACCTCACCGAGATGGGGATCAAGGCCGATGCCGCTGAGGTGAGCACCAGTGGTCAGGCCGGGGCGGCGGTCCTGGCCGAGCGCCTCAGCCCCGGTGACGAGGTGCTGGTCATCGGGTCCGACGCGCTGGCTGATGAGGTCGTCAACGTCGGCCTGAAAGTCGTCCGCGTCGCCGGGCCCGCTGTCCGTGCCGTCCTCCAGGGGCTCTCCCCGAAGACCGCCTGGGCCGACCTCGCCGAAGCGTGTGTCGCGATCCGCGGCGGGGCGCTGTGGGTGGCGTGCAACGTCGACCGGACGCTGCCGACCGACCGCGGTCTCCTGCCCGGCAACGGTTCCCTCGTGCACGCCCTGCGCGTCGCCACCGATCGGGAGCCGGTGGTGGCGGGGAAGCCCGCGACGCCGCTCATGGCTGAGTCGATTCGCTCGGCCGACGCGGCTAGGCCGCTGGTGGTGGGGGATCGGCTCGACACTGACATCGAGGGGGCGGTGGCGGCGAAGCTCGACTCGCTGCTCGTCCTCACCGGGGTGGCGACCCCGGCCGACGTGCTCGCCGCACGCCCGCATGAACGGCCGACCTACGTCGCCACCGACCTGTCCTGTGTCACCGACGCCGCGCCCGCGTTGGAGCTCACCGCGAAGCCCGGCTGGACTGTGACCAGCGAAAACGGCCTCACCGCGACCGGCGACGGCGACCCGCTCGACCTCCTCCGCACCCTCTGCGCGGTCCACTGGGCCAACGCCGAAGGGCCGGTCGACGTGCACGCCGGTGACGACGGCGTGCACGTCGCGTTGAGCGCGTTGGGGCTCAGCGGGCGGACGATCGGATAGCGTGGAGGGGTGCAGGTGGAATTCGACGCGAACAGGCCGGTTCCCGGGCCGCCGCCCGCGGCGCAGCCGGTCAGCGACGAGGCGATCGCCGACGCGGTGGCCGGGCTCGACGGGCTCGATCGGCTCCCGGTGGCCGACCATGTCGACCGGTTCGACACCGTGCACATCGCCCTCACCGCGGCGCTCGCCAGTATCGACAAGGTCTGAGCGGTGCCGCCCCGTCGGGCGCGGCTCGATGCGGAGCTGGTGCGCCGAGGCCTGGCCCGCTCCCGTGACCACGCCGCCCAACTGATCGCCGATGGACGCGTCACCGTCCGCGGCACCGTCGCGGGCAAGCCCGCCACCGCCGTCGAATCCGACGCGCCCGTCGTGGTTCGCGAGGACATAGACGACCCCAACTGGGCCTCCCGCGGCGCGCACAAGCTGATCGGCGCGCTCGACAAGTTCGAGATCGACGTCGACGGCAAGCGCTGTCTGGACGCGGGCGCGTCCACCGGCGGCTTCACCGATGTCCTGCTGCGCCGTGGCGCGCGCCAGGTCGTGGCCGCCGATGTGGGGCGCGGCCTGCTGGTCTGGCGCCTCCAGACCGACGACCGGGTGCTGGTGCGCGACAAGACCAACGTCCGCGCCCTCACCCAGGACGACACCGACGGGCCGGTCGACCTCGTCGTCGCCGACCTGTCCTTCATCTCCCTCGGCCTGGTCCTGCCCGCGCTGCTGAGCTGCACGAACCCCGACGCCGACCTCCTGCCGATGGTGAAGCCGCAGTTCGAGGTCGGCAAGGAACGGCTGGGCTCCGGCGGAGTCGTGCGCGATCCCGCGCTGCGCGCCGAGGCTGTCCTGGGTGTGCTGCGCACGGCGGGCGACCTCGGCCTGCGCGCGCACGGTGTCGTGGCGAGCCCGCTGCCCGGGCCGTCCGGCAACGTCGAGTTCTTCGCCTGGCTGCGCCGGGGTGACCCCCTGGCCGAGTCCGAGGCGGCGGCACTGGTCGAGACGGCCGTCCAGGAAGGGCCCCAATGACAGACCGCGAGATCCTGCTGGTCGTGCACACCGGGCGCACCGAGAACCGGCGCACCGCGGAGAAGGTGGCTGGCTGGTTCCACTCGGCCGGGGTGCGGCTGCGCGTCCTGGACGACGAGGCGCCCGACCTCGACCCGTCGTGCTACAGCCAGGTCGTCCCGTTCGGCCCCGAGGCCGCGGTCGGCACGGAGCTGGTGTTCGTCCTCGGCGGCGACGGCACGCTGCTGCGCGCCGCGGAGATGGCGCGGCCCGCGGGTGTTCCGGTGCTGGGCGTCAACCTGGGCCGCGTCGGCTTCCTCGCCGAGGCCGAGTCCGACGCGCTGGAGGAGACCGTCTCGCTTGTGGTCGAGCAGGGCTATCACGTCGAGGAACGCATGACGGTCGACGTCGTGGCCAAGCGCGACGGCGAGGTCCTGGCCGACACGTGGGCGCTCAACGAGGCCAGCGTGGAGAAGAGCAGCCGCGAACGCATCCTCGACGTCCGCATCGAGGTCGACGGCCGCCCGGTGTCGTCGTTCGGCTGCGACGGCGTGCTCTGCGCGACCCCCACGGGCTCGACCGCCTACGCCTACTCGGCGGGCGGGCCGATCGTGTGGCCTGACGTGCAGGCGATGCTCGTGGTGCCCAGCAACGCGCACGCGATGTTCTCCCGGCCGATGGCGGTGTCGCCGCGGTCGGTGGTCGCCGTCGAGGTCGACCCGGCGGGCCATCCCGCGGTGCTGTGCTGCGACGGCCGCCGCACGTTCGACATCCCGCCTGGGTCGCGCATCGAGATCGCGGGCGGCAAGCTGCCGATCAGGCTGGTCCGACTGCGCGACGAGCCGTTCACCGACCGCCTTGTCGACAAGTTCGACCTTCCCGTGCAGGGCTGGCGGTCCCGGTGAGGACCGTTTGTCATGTCGAGCCGCTAGGGTGCGCGTTGTGCTAGCCGAGATGCGTATCCAGGACCTCGGCGTGATCGACGAGGCCACGCTGGAGCTCCACCCCGGGTTCACGGTCGTCACCGGCGAGACCGGCGCGGGCAAGACCATGGTCGTCACCGGCCTGCACCTGCTGTCCGGTGGACGTGCCGAGGCCTCGCGTATCCGCAGCGGCAAGACGAAAGCCGTGGTGGAGGGCCGGTTCGAGGGCTTGGCGGGCCCCGCGGCCACGGTCGCGGCCGACGCGGGCGCCGACCCGGAGGACGACGGCAGCCTGATCGCGCTGCGCACGGTCAACACCGACGGCCGCTCCCGGGCCCACCTCGGTGGCCGCTCGGTGCCGGTCGGCGTGCTGTCGGATCTCGCCGAGCAGTTGATCGCGGTGCACGGCCAGAACGACCAGCTGCGCCTGCTGCGCCCCGCCGAGCAGCGCGCGGTGATCGACCGGTTCGCGGGCGACGCCGTCGGCGCGATCCTCACCGACTACCACCGCGTCCGCGCCGAGTGGATCTCCGTCTCCGAGGAGCTGACCGACCGCACCCGCCGTGCCAAGGAGATGGCGCGCGAGGCCGAGATCCTGCGCCAGGGCGTCGAGGAGATCACCGCGGTCGACCCGAAGCCCGGCGAGGACGTCGACCTGGTCGACCAGGCCCGCAGGCTCGCCGACGCCGACCAGCTTCGCGAGGCCGCCACGGGCGCGAGCTACGCGGTGTCGGGGTCGCCGGACGGCGATCCGGACGTGCCGGGCGCGCTCGGCCTGATCGGCGAGGCGCAGCGCAGGCTCGCGGGCGCCGAGGACCCTCGGCTGCGCGAGTTGGAGCCACGGCTGGCCGAGGCCGCCGTACTGCTGACCGACGTGGGTTCCGAGCTGACGGCCTACCTGGACTCGCTCGACGCCGACCCGGCCGTGCTGGAGCAGGTGCTCGCGCGGCAGGCCGAACTCAAGGTGATCACCCGCAAGTACGCCGCCGACGTCGACGGAGTCCTCGCCTGGGCGCGCGACGCGGTCGACAAGCTCGCCGGGCTGGACACCTCGGAAGAGGCGCTGGCCGAACTTGCCGCGCGCAAGACCGCGCTGGCTCAGCAGCTGGCGGGCATCGCCGTCTCGCTGACGGCTGCGCGTTCCAAGGCAGCGGAGGAACTGGCGAAGGCCGTCACCGACGAGCTGAGCGGGCTCGCCATGGGCCAGGCCAGCATCCAGATCGCCGTGCGTCCCCGCCCGGCCGACGCGGGCGACCCGGTGGCCCTGGAGGTCGCTGGAGAGCTGCTGCACGCGGGCACCGACGGCGTGGACGACGTCGAGCTGCTGCTGGTCGCGCACGACGGCGCCCAGCCGCTGCCGGTGCACAAGGGCGCGTCGGGCGGTGAGCTGTCGCGGGTGATGCTGGCGATCGAGGTCGTGCTCGCCCACTCCGACCCGGTGCCGACGCTGGTGTTCGACGAGGTCGACGCCGGCGTGGGCGGCCGCGCGGCGGTGGAGATCGGGCGGCGGCTGGCTCGGCTTTCGCGCAGCCACCAGGTCATCGTCGTCACCCACCTCGCCCAGGTCGCCGCGTTCGCCGACCGGCACCTGATCGTCGACAAGAGCGCCACGGGCGGCGTCACCCGAAGCGACGTGCGCACGCTGGACGACACGAACCGGGTCATCGAGCTGGCCCGCATGCTGGCGGGCATGGATTCCACGGAGACGGGCCGCGCGCACGCGGAGGAACTACTCGCTGTGGCCGAGGGCGAGAAGCATGACTGGAAGCTGTCCGGGAAGCCGCGCCCCGGTACCAGACGCCCCTGAGCAGGCATGATCGTTTAGCCGGAAATCACCCGTGAGTCGAGAAATAGGGCTGTTCGCGGCGTGGCGAACGGACCAACCGCGGTCGGTTTGTCACCATCGGTCGCATGAAGCTTCCCGGTCTCCTTACTCGGTCACAGCACGCCCTACCTGGGGTGACGGGCGTCGCACGGGTTGACCGGCGCACCGGGGACCTGCTGCGGCGGGTGTCGCAAGGGGACATCGTCGTGCTCGACCAGCTCGATCTGGACCGCGCGACGGCCGACGCGCTCGTGCGGGCCGAGGTGGGCGGGGTGGTCAACGCGTCGCCGTCGATCTCGGGGCGGTTTCCCAATCTGGGGCCCGAGGTGCTCGTCGGGGCGGGCATCCCGCTGATCGACGGTGTCGGCCAGGACGCGCTGCGGGCGATCAAGGAAGGCACGAAGCTCCGGCTGCACGAGGGCGCTGTCTTCGTGGGCGAGCGGGAGATCGCGCAGGGCACGCGCCAGACCGTCGAGTCCGTCGCCGACCAGATGGTCGAAGCCAAGGCGGGCATGTCGGCGCAGCTGGAGGCGTTCTCCGCCAACACGATGGAGTTCCTGCGCCGCGAGCGCACGATGATCCTCGACGGCATCGGCGTCCCGCAGCTCACCACGATCATGCAGGACCGGCAGGTGCTCGTCGTCGCTCCCGGCCACGAGCACGCCGCCGACCTCAAGCTGCTCAAGCGCTACATCGGCGAGCACCGGCCGGTGCTGATCGGCGTCGAGTCTGGGGCCGACAGCCTGCGCGAGGCCGGGTACAAGCCCGACATCATCGTGGGCGACCCCAACGGCATCAACACCGACACGCTGCGCTCGGGCGCCGAGGTCGTCGTGCCCGCGCACCCCGACGGCCACGCGCCGGGGCTCGGCCGCATCCAGGACCTCGGCATCGGCGCGGTGACCTTCCCCGCCTCCGGCAACGCCGAGGACCTCGCCCTGATCATCGCCGACACGCACGGCGCCGCGCTCGTGGTCACCGTCGGGTTCCAGGCCACGCTCCGCGAGTTCCTCGACCGCGGCCGGTCCGGGTCCAACCCGTCGACGTTCCTGACCAGGCTCAAGCTCGGCAGCAAGCTCGTCGACGGGAAGGCCGTCGCCGCGCTGCACCGCAGCCGCGTGTCGGTGGCGGCGATCGTGCTGCTGGTCATGGCCGCGATGGTGGCCATCGCCGCGGCAGTCGCCGTCTCCGGGGTCGGCGCGGCCTACACCGACTGGATCACCGACACCTGGAACTCGTTCGTCGTCTGGCTCAAGGGGCTGTTCTCGTGATCTCGCTGCGCTACCACGTCATCTCCATCGCCGCGGTGTTCCTCGCGCTCGCCGTCGGCGTGGTGCTCGGCTCGACCACGCTGAGCCGGACGCTGCTGTCGGGGCTCAACAGCGAGAATAACGACCTGGGCACCGAGGTCACCGAGCTGGAGGACCAGCGCAACGCCCTCAACGCCCGCCTGGGCGACGCCGACTCGTTCGCCGCGACCGTCGGACCGCTGGCGGTCAAGGGTTCCCTGGCCCAGCGCACGGTCGTCGTGGTCACGACTGCCGACGCCCGCCCCAGCGACCGCGACGCCCTCAAGGGCCTGATCGCGAACGCGGGCGCCACCGTCACCGGAGAACTGCAGCTGACGGAGGCTTTCGCCGACCAGGCCCGCGCCGACCAGCTCAAAGACATCGTGACCCGGCTGCTGCCCGCGGGCGTGCAGTTGCCCACCGCGCCCGACCCGGGGACGCTGGCGGGCGGGCTGCTCGGGCCGCTGCTGCTCATCAGCAAGGCGGACAACAAGCCGCAGGTGTCGGCGGAGGAGTCGGCGGCCGTGCTCTCGGGCCTCACCGACGGCGGCTTCGTCAAGGCCACCCCCGACCTCAAACCCGCCCAGCTCGCCATCGTGCTGACCGGCGGCGCGGCCTCCGGCGACGGCGCGGGCGACCGCGCGGCCACCATCGCCCGCTTCGCCGCCCAGGTCGACCGCTCCGGCGCCGGCACGGTGCTGGCCGGGTCGACGGGTTCGGCGAACGGCACCGGCTCGGTGGGCGTCGTCCGCGCCGACACGGCGGCGACGTCGATCCTGTCGACTGTGGACAACGCCGACACCCCGGCGGGGCAGGTCGTGACGATCCTGGCGCTCGTGGAGCAGTTGGACGGCCAAGCGGGCCGCTACGGCAACGCGGGCAACGCCCAGGCGCCCGCGCCCGGCGCTCCCGCCGAGTAGGCGCGGCACCAGCGCGAAGGCGTACCGCGTTCCGCCACGAACGGGTCACGCCTGCTCCCCGCACCGTGAAGCCGTGACCTGGTCGGCCACGTTCGGATGATATGGCCGTCACGGACGGGTGGGACGCCGTTCGACCTGCTCATTTCCCTTCATGCTGAACCGATGTCGCCGGTAAAGGATCGATTCGGTGCGCATGGCGCAAGGGAGTCAGACATGCGAGACAAGAGGGCAGCACGGCTCGGGTTCTGTGCGGCCGTGGCGGCGGTGGGCATGGTCGTGAGCGCGACGCCCGCGTTCGCGACCAACCCGGCCGGGGTGGCGGCGCTGGGCTCGGCCCAGTTCACCAAGGGCAGCACGGTCAGCAGCATCCCCACGCTGGCGCAGTGCGCGGTCGACGGCGCCACCTCGGCGTCCACGCCGGGGGTCGTCGCGTCCGGCGTGCGGTTCGGCAGCGGCACGTCGAGCTGCACCACGACCGTCGTCGACCCGGACGCGGACGTGACCACGACCAAGTCGGAGGCGCTCGGCCGGGACTTCGAACTGTCGGCGCTGGTGACCGCGGGCGGTCCGCGCATCCGCATCGGCAACTGGCGGGTCACGTGCAACGCGACCCAGAACGGCACCAGCGCGAGCTGGACGTACTCGGGCATGACGGGCCTCACCGGCCTGCCGAACCCGATGCCGCGCAACTTCGTCAAGGAGATCAAGCGGTCCAACGGCGTCCTGCTGGCCACCGCGAAGTTCAACGAGATCGTCCTGCCCGACCCGAACGACGGCAGCATCGCGCTGACGATGATGCGCGTCACCTTCGCGCCGGGCTCGAACATCACCGGCGAGGTCGTCGTGGGCTCCACGGCCTGCTCGCCGACGCCGTAACATTGCGCGCCCTCCGGCGCGCGGCTCGGGCGCCCTGATGGCGGCGTTCGGGGTCCCGCGGACACGACCTCCTTCGTCGGCGTGCCCGCGGAACCCCGAACGCCGCCGCGCCCGAGCGCGGTGGCGTGGCGAGGCGCCGTACCCGTGTTAGTGTGAAGTCCCGTGGAACGGCGGCGGAATTCGCCTTGCCGAAGTAAAGATCGACCACGGGAGCATCGTTGCCGCAGCACGCCAGGACGACCAAACACGTCTTCGTCACCGGAGGCGTCGCCTCCTCGCTGGGCAAGGGGCTCACCGCGTCCAGCCTCGGCCAGCTACTCACCTCGCGCGGCCTGCGGGTCACCATGCAGAAGCTGGACCCCTACCTCAACGTCGACCCCGGGACGATGAACCCGTTCCAGCACGGTGAGGTCTTCGTCACCGAGGACGGCGCCGAGACCGATCTCGACATCGGCCACTACGAGCGGTTCCTCGACCGCAGCCTCTCCGGCTCGGCGAACGTGACCACCGGCCAGGTCTACTCCGCGGTCATCGCCAAGGAGCGCCGCGGCGAGTACCTCGGCGACACCGTGCAGGTCATCCCGCACATCACCGACGAGATCAAGGCCCGCATCCGCGCGATGGCCCAGCCCGACGAGAGCGGCCGGGTGCCCGACGTCGTGATCACCGAGGTCGGCGGCACCGTCGGCGACATCGAGTCGCTGCCGTTCCTGGAGGCCGCGCGCCAGGTCCGCCACGACGTCGGCCGCGACAACGTCTTCTTCCTGCACGTGTCGCTGGTGCCGTACCTGGCGCCGTCCGGTGAGCTGAAGACCAAGCCCACCCAGCACTCCGTCGCCGCGCTGCGCAACATCGGCATCCAGCCCGACGCGATCGTCTGCCGCGCCGACCGGGAGATCCCCGACGGCCTCAAGCGCAAGATCGCGCTGATGTGCGACGTCGACACCGAGGCCGTCGTGGCCGCGCCCGACGCGCCGTCCATCTACGACATCCCGCGCGTGCTGCACGGCGAGGGCCTCGACGCCTACGTGGTGCGCCGCCTCGGCCTGCCGTTCCGCGACGTCGACTGGACGGTGTGGGGCGACCTGCTCGACCGCGTCCACAAGCCCAAGGAGACGGTGAAGATCGCGCTGGTCGGCAAGTACGTCGACCTGCCGGACGCCTACCTGTCGGTCACCGAGGCGCTGCGCGCGGGCGGGTTCGCCCACCGCGCCAAGGTCGAGGTCACCTGGGTGCCGTCCGACGCGTGCGAGACCCCGGCTGGCGCGGCCGCCGCACTGTCCGGTGTGGACGGTGTGCTGATCCCCGGCGGGTTCGGCGTGCGCGGCATCGAGGGCAAGATCGGCGCGATCACCCACGCCCGCACCCACCGCATCCCGACGCTGGGCCTGTGCCTGGGCCTGCAGTGCATGGTGATCGAGACCGCGCGCAACCTCGCGGGCATCGACGGCGCCAACTCCGACGAGTTCGACGAGAAGACCAAGCACGCGGTCATCAGCACGATGGCCGACCAGCAGGACGTCGTCTCCGGTGAGCGCGACATGGGCGGCACCATGCGCCTGGGGTCGTACCCGGCGAGCCTGGCGGCCGGGTCGGTCGTCGCGGGCGTCTACGGCAGCCGTGAGGTCACCGAGCGCCACCGCCACCGCTACGAGGTCAACAACGCCTACCGCGACAAGCTCACCAAGGCGGGCGTCGTCTTCTCCGGCACGTCGCCGGACGGCAGGCTGGTCGAGTTCGTCGAGCTGCCCGCCAAGACGCACCCGTTCTTCGTCGGCACCCAGGCGCACCCGGAGCTCAAGTCCCGCCCGACCCGCCCGCACCCGCTGTTCGCCGGGTTCGTCAAGGCCGCGCTGACCTACCTGCAGGCCGAGCGGCTGCCGGTGGAACTCGACGAAGAGCAGCCGGTCCCCGCCGGAGCGCAGGCGTGACCGAGGCAGGCACCCACGAGTTCACCGTCGCGTCCACTCGCGACATCCACATCGGACGGGTCGTCGGGCTGCGGCTCGACCAGGTCGTCATGCCGGGCGGCAACACCGCCGCGCGCGAGGTGGTCGAACACCTCGGCGCGGTGGCGATCGCCGCGCTGGACGACGACGGCAACGTCGTGCTCATCCACCAGTACCGGCATCCGCTGGGCCGCCGGATCTGGGAGCTGCCCGCCGGGCTGATCGACGGCCCCGGCGAGGACCCGGTCGACGCGGCCAAGCGCGAGTTGGTCGAAGAGGTCGGGCTGGTCGCCGAGGACTGGTCGGTGCTGGTCGACGTCGCCGCGTCGCCGGGCTTCACCGACGAGGTGGTGCGGGTGTTCCTGGCCACCGGGCTGTCCAGTGTGGAGCGTGAGGTGCTGGGCGACGAGGAGGCCGACCTGGTCGCCAAGCGGGTCCCGCTGGTCGAGGCCGTCCGGATGGCGCTCGCGGGCGAGATCGTCAACGGGGCGGCCATCGCGGGTGTGCTCGCCGCGCAGGCGGTCGACTCGGGCACCGCCGCACCGCGTCAGGCCGACGCGCCTTGGGTGGATCGGCCGACGCGGTTCGCCGCGCGTCAGCAGGCCCAAGCCGGTGGTGCACACTAAGCTCGGCTCGTGCTGGTCGGTGTTCCGCGCGAGGTCAAGAACCACGAGTACCGGGTGGCGATCACGCCAGCCGGGGTGGTCGAGCTGACCGATCGCGGCCACCGCGTGCTGATCGAAGCTGGGGCGGGTGCGGGCTCGTCGTTCCCCGACCACGACTACGTGGCGGCGGGCGCGGAGATCGTGCCGACCGCCGACGACGTGTGGGCCGCGGCCGAGCTGGTGCTCAAGGTCAAGGAGCCTATCGCCGAGGAGTACCCGCGGCTGCGGCGCGACCAGACCCTGTTCACCTATCTGCACCTCGCGGCGAGCGTCGAGTGCACGCGCGCGCTGGTCGACGCGGGCACCACCGCGATCGCCTACGAGACGGTGCAGGCCGCCGACGGGTCGTTGCCGCTGCTCGCGCCGATGAGCGAGGTCGCGGGCCGGATGGCGCCGCAGGTCGGCGCCCACTGCCTGGAGCGCGCGCAGGGCGGGCGCGGCGTGCTGCTCGGCGGGGTCTCGGGTGTCGCGGCGGGCAAGGTCGTGGTGATCGGCGCGGGCGTGTCCGGGATGAACGCGGCGAGCATCGCGCTGGGCATGCAGGCCGAGGTCGTCGTGCTCGACAACAACGTCAACCGGCTGCGCCAGATCGACTTCACCTACCGCGGCCACCTGCAGACCATCGCCAGCAACGCCTACGAGGTCGACAAGGCGTGCCGGTGGGCGGACCTCGTGATCGGCGCGGTGCTGGTGCCGGGGGCGAAGGCGCCGAAGTTGGTGTCGAACGAGCTGGTGTCGCGGATGCGGCCGGGGTCGGTGCTGGTCGACATCGCCATCGATCAGGGCGGCTGCTTCGCCGACTCGCGGCCGACCACACACGCCGAGCCGACGTTCCGCGTGCATGACTCGATCTTCTACTGCGTGGCGAACATGCCGGGCGCGGTGCCGAACACCTCGACCCGGGCGCTGGTCAACGTCACCCTGCCGTACACGCTCGCGCTGGCGGGCGGGGTGCGCGCGGCGGTGGCCGCCGACCCGGCGCTGGCCAAGGGGGTCAACGTGGCGGGCGGCGCGGTCGTGCACCCGGAGGTCGCCGAGGCGCACGGGCTCGTCCACGTGCCGCTGGCCGACGCGCTCGGGGGTGCGCGCTGAGCCCGATCGCCGCGGCGCTGCGCACGTACCTCGACCACCTCGCCGTCGAGCGGGGCACCTCGCCGAACACCCTCGACGGCTACACCCGCGACCTGCGCCGCTACCTCGACCACCTCGCCGCCGACGGCATCGACGACCTCGGCGCGGTGGGGGAGCGGCACGTCGCCGGGTTCCTGGCGGTGCTGCGGGAAGGCGACGCCGACCATCCGCCGCTGGCCGCGTCGTCGGCGGCGCGGGCGCTGGTCGCGGTGCGGGGGCTGCACAAGTTCGCCGTGCGCGAGGGGCTGACCGAGCACGACGCGGCGCGCGAGGTGAAGCCGCCGACCCCGCCGCGGCGGCTGCCCAAGGCGCTGCCGGTGGACGACGTGCTGCGGCTGCTCGACACACCGGTCGGCGAGGGGCCGGGGGTGCTGCGGGACCGGGCGCTGCTGGAGGTGCTGTATTCCACGGGCGCGCGGATCTCCGAGGCCGTCGGGCTGGACCTGGACGACATAGACACCGTCGAGCGGACTGTGCTGCTCGACGGGAAGGGCGGCAAGCAGCGGTTGGTGCCGATCGGCCGTCCCGCGTTGGACGCGCTCGACGCCTATCTGGTGCGGGCGCGGCCGGGGCTCGCGGCGCGGGGGCGGGGGACACCCGCGGTGTTCCTGAACGTGCGGGGTGGGCGGCTGTCGCGGCAGAGCGCGTGGAACGCGTTGAAGGTGGCGGCGGAGGTGGCCGGGATCCGGGTGCCGGTCTCGCCGCACACGCTGCGGCACTCGTTCGCCACGCACCTGCTGGAAGGTGGCGCTGACGTGCGGGTCGTCCAGGAACTGCTGGGCCACGCGTCGGTCACGACGACCCAGATCTACACCCTCGTCACGGTCAACACGCTGCGCGAGGTGTATGCGACCGCGCATCCCAGGGCACTCGGCTGAGTGGGTTGGGAAGTGAGATCGACTCCTGAATAGGACTCACAAAGGCGGTTACCTTAGTCTGTGCGCCCTGGAGGTGCCAGATGAGCGAGCCTGCGAGCGAATCATTGACACAGTGCCTTCGCGAGTGGAGCCGCCGATCTTGTGAGGCGGCCAAATGAGCGACCTTGATGAGCCTGCAGTGGAGCAGGTCACTCTCCCAGGGGTTCTGCACGCGCTCAGCGACCCGACACGGCTCGCCGTGGTCGCCCAGCTGGCGCGGGCACAGGAGATGTCCTGCGGGAACCTCGAGGTCGCCGTCGCCAAGTCGACACTGTCCCAGCACCTGCGGGTGCTGCGGGAGGCGGGCGTCACACACACCCGGCCGGACGGCAACCAGCGGTGGCTCTCGATCCGCCGCGCCGACCTCGACCAGGCCTTTCCCGGTCTGCTGGACTCCGTTCTCGGCGCGCTGGCGCCTTCCGACACCTGACCTGACTACCGGCGAGCCGCGTAGGTGGGGACCGGGTGTCCCTTTACTCTGCGGTAGACAGGTTCGCAGGCGACAAGGAGCTAGATCGCCATGTCGACACTTCCGCACTCTGGGCGTGGCGCGGTCGAACTGAGCATCGCACCGCGCGCCGCGTCCGACGAGGACGAACAGTACGACTCAGGGGGCAATGGAGTGGGGGCGACCGGCAGGCCACGCCGCCACATCCCGGAGCCGCCGCTGCTCAGCGGGCACGGACCGGCCAAGGTGCTCGCCGTCTGCAACCAGAAGGGCGGCGTCGGCAAGACGACGTCCACGATCAACCTCGGCGCCGCGCTGACCGAGTTCGGCCGCCGGGTGCTGCTGGTCGACTTCGACCCGCAGGGCGCGCTGTCCGTCGGCCTCGGCATCCCGGCCCACCAACTCGAGCAGACCATCTACAACGTACTGATCGAGCGGTCGGTCGGCATCCACGACGTGGTGATCCGCACGTGCGTGGAGAACATGGACCTGCTGCCGAGCAACATCGACCTGTCCGCCGCCGAGGTGCAGTTGGTCACCGAGGTCGGCCGCGAGCACACGCTGCTGCGCACGATCCGGCCCGTGATCGACGAGTACGACTACATCCTTGTCGACTGCCAGCCCTCGCTCGGCCTGCTGACGGTGAACGCGCTGACCGCGGCCGACGGCGTCCTGATTCCGCTGGAGTGCGAGTTCTTCTCGCTGCGCGGCGTGGCGCTGCTCATCGACACCATCGACAAGGTGCGCGACCGGCTCAACCCGAAGCTCGACATCACCGGCATCCTCGCCACCATGTTCGACCCGCGCACCCTGCACTCGCGCGAGGTCATGTCCCGCGTGGTCGAGGCGTTCGGCGAGACGGTGTTCGACACGGTGATCAACCGGACGGTCCGTTTCCCCGAGACGACGGTCGCCGGTGAGCCCATCACGACGTGGGCACCGCGCTCGGCTGGCGCGAAGGCGTATCGTCAGTTGGCGCGCGAGGTGATCGCCCGGTGACGTATCCACGCGGCACCCCGCGGCAGAAGCACAACTCGAAGATCACCGTTTACGTCTCGGATGAGGAATTGCTCGCTCTCGAACACGCCCGTCTCGCCCTGCGCGCGTCCCACGGCCTGGCCGTCGACCGCGGCAGGGTGGTGCGCGAGGCCGTCGCCGTGATCCTCGCCGACCTGCAGGACCACGGCGCGGACTCCGTCCTGGTGCGCAGGCTGCGCCAGGACGACGACGAGTGACCGCGGTGGCCGACGTCCCCACCCATGAACCAGTCGCGAATGGGAAGTTCACCGTCCGGCTGTCGAATTTCGAGGGCCCGTTCGACCTGCTGCTGCAGCTGATCTCGCAGCACCAGATGGACGTCACCGAGGTGGCGCTGCACCGGGTGACCGACGATTTCATCGCCCACATCAAGGCCGCCGGGGACGCGTGGAACCTCGATGAGACGACGGAGTTCCTCGTCGTCGCGGCGACGCTGCTGGACCTGAAGGCGGCCAGGCTGCTGCCGCAGGGCGACGTCGAGGACGAGGACGACCTGGCGCTGCTGGAGGCCAAGGACCTGCTGTTCGCGCGGCTGCTGCAGTACCGGGCGTACAAGCAGGTGGCGGCGCTGTTCTCGGAGCTGGAACAGAACGCGCTGCGGCGCTATCCGCGGTCGGTGGCGTTGGAGGACCGCTTCCAGGAGTTGCTGCCCGAGGTGATGCTGGGCGTCGACCCGGCACGGTTCGCCGAGATCGCGGCGGCGGTGTTCCGGCCGAAGCCGCCACCGGTGGTGTCGCTGGACCACCTGCACATGGGGAAGGTCTCGGTCCGCGAGACCGCGGCGTTGCTGCGGGTTCGGTTGGCGGCCATGGGGACGGCGACGTTCGCGGAGCTGACGGCGGACTGCGAGCACACGATCGAGGTGGTGGCCCGGTTCCTGGCCCTGCTGGAGCTGTACCGGGAGGCGACCGTGCTGTTCGAGCAGCATGATCCGCTGGGTGAGCTGCGGGTGGAGTGGACCGGCGGATCGGTCGCGGAGGCCGCGGTGGCGGCGGCGCCGGACACGGAAGATGAGGAGTACGGGTGATCCCGGAGAACGGGGCGGCTGAGACTTCCGCGGCTGATGAGGCCACGGATGCAGATGGGACCACTGCGGTGAATGGGGCTGCTGGGGTCGATGAATCTGCTGGGGTGATTGCGCCTAAAGAGGTTTCTGCTGGTCCTGCTGCTGGTGGGGTAGGTGGGACTGCGGAGGTTGCGCTTGGTGAGGCTGCCGGGAGCAGTGGGGCTGATGGTGTGGCTGCTGGGGGTAGCGCGGGCGGTGCTGGGGGCAGTGTGCCGGGTGAGGCGAGTGGGGACAGCACGGCAGATGAGGCAGCCGTGGCTCCTGCTGCCGATGGGGCAGGTGGGGCTGTCGAGGTAGCGCTTGGTGGGGCTGCCGGGGGCAGTGTGGCTGGCGGGGCTGCTGGGGCGATTGAGAGTGTGCCGGGTGAGGCCACCGGGGACAGTGCGGCAGGTGGGGCACCTGAGACTGCTGCGATGCCTGGTGGGGGTGAAGCTGATGGTGCCCATGAGTCCATTGGGACGGATGGGGCTGGTGCTCAGGAGGCCAGCGGGGTTGAAGAGACCGCTGGGCTGATTGAGGCTCCCGATGCCGGTGATGCCGGTGATGCCGGTGATGCCGGTGATGCCGGTGATGCCGGTGATGCCGGTGATGCCGGTGATGCCGACCTCGTCCCCACCGGATCCTTCCCCGACCTCACCGAAGACGACGACCTCGACTCCGCCCTCGAAGCCCTCCTCCTCGTAGTCGACGCCCCCGCCGAGGACGAACTCCTCGCCACCGCCGTTGATCAGAGTGTTGCCAGGGTGCGGCTAGCCCTGCGGCGGATGGCCGGGCGGTACACCGAGCAGGGCAGCGGGATCGACCTGCGGCGCGTGGGTGATGGGTGGCGGTTCTACACTCGTGACAAGTACGCGCCGGTTGTCGAGAAGCTGCTTCTCGATGGGCAGCGTGCGAAGCTCACCAGGGCGGCGTTGGAGACACTCGCCGTCATCGCTTATCGGCAGCCGGTCACGCGGTCGCGGGTGGCCGCGGTGCGTGGGGTGAACGTCGACGGCGTCATCCGCACCCTGGTCGTCCGGGGCCTGATCGAGGAGACGGGCACCGACTCCGAGACTGGTGGAATCCTGTACCGAACAACCGAGCTGTTCCTGGAGCGGTTGGGTCTGTCCTCACTCGAGGACCTGCCCCCGATCGCTCCGCTGTTGCCAGAAGTGGATGCGATTGACGATGTCGAATAGCCCCGGGCCGGAAGGCATCCGGCTGCAGAAGGTGCTCTCCAACGCGGGAGTCGCCTCGCGCCGGGCCGCTGAGGACCTGATCGACCAAGGTCGGGTGAGCGTCGACGGCAAGACCGTCCGCGAGCAAGGCATGCGGGTCGACCCGCTCAACGTCGTGATCCACGTCGACGGTGTGCGCGTCGTCGTGCGCGACGACCGGGTGTACCTCGCGCTCAACAAGCCGCGTGGCGTGCACAGCACGATGGAGGACGACCGCGGCAGGCCGTGTGTCGGCGACTACCTGCGCGACCGGGTCGACAAGCTCTTCCACGTCGGCAGGCTCGACGCCGATACCGAGGGGCTCCTCCTCCTCACCAACGACGGCGACCTGGCCCACCGGCTGATGCACCCGTCGTTCGAGGTGGCGAAGACCTACCTGGCCGAGGTGCCCGGGCCGGTCGCGCGCGACGTGGGCAAGCGGCTGCGGGAAGGGGTCATGCTCGACGACGGCCCCGCCAGGGTCGACTCGTTCCGCCTCGTCGACAACTTCGCGGGCAAGGCGCTGGTCGAGGTCGTGCTGCACGAGGGCCGCAAGCACATCGTGCGCCGCATCCTCGAAGAGGTCGGGCACCCGGTGCTGAAGCTGGTGCGCACCCGCATCGGCGACGTCCACCTCGGCAACCAGCGGCCCGGCTCGATCCGCGCGCTCAACCGGCCCGAGGTCGGCTCGCTCTACGCCTCCGTCGGGCTCTGAGCTCGATCCATCCTTTAGCGCCCACCGGGACCGGACAGGCAGGATGGTCCCATGACTGGCTGGGTCCGACCGATCAAGCGCGGCTGGGTCGTCCGCTCCGAGGTGCCCGGACCGGACGTCGACGAGTTCGCCGAGCAGCACCGCGTGACCGCCGCGCTCGCCCAGCCGGGCGCGGCGCGCGGGACGCTGTTGGCCGTGCAGCACCCGCATCGCACTCCGCCCGCGCTCGCCGACGGCCTGACGCTGCTGGAAGCCCTGCCGCACGCCCGCCGCGCGCTCCAGGATCTGGTGGTCAGCGCGTACCGGTCGGTCGAGGATGTGGTCGCGCCCTATCAGGTCGACGGCCCGGACGGCTCGGCCATCGGGCTGCTGTGCATGGTCGACCCCGCCGCCGTCGGCGGTGACGGCACCAGCCGGGTCGTGCACACCGAGCAGGTCTACCCGGACGTCGTGGCTGAGCGGGCCGCGGTGCTGGCCGGGCTCGGCTGCGCGACGAGTGCGGCGCTGCTGGTCCCGGTGACCGGCGGCGACCAACTCACTGCGGCCGTCACCGCCGCCATCGCCGCGTCCGGCGCGCCCGCTGTGTCCACTGTGGACGCCGCGGGCCGCAGGCACCGGGTGTGGTTGCTGGGTCCCGGCCCGATCCGGGACGCGATCATGGGCGTGGCCGCCGCGCAGGCGCTGCTCGTCGCCGACGGCAACCACCGGGTCGCCGCCGCGGCCGCGGCCAAGCTCGACGGCATCCTCGCCCTGGTCACCGCCGGTCCGCTGCTGCGCATCGGCGCGTTCCACCGCGTGCTCGTCGGCACGGGGCTGTCCCTGGACGCGATGGTCGACGCGTGGCGTGCGTGCGGACTGGTGGTCCGCGCCGCGCCCGACGCGCCCGCGCCGACCGTGCCGGGGACCGTGGTGGTGCGGCACAGCGGCCGGTCGGTCGTGGTGGAACTGCCGCCCGTCGACCCGGCCGAGACGCTGCCGCGTATCGATCACGCCGTGGTCGAGGACCTCATGGTGCACAAGGCACTCGGCGTCGACCCGGAAGGTCCGTGTGTGCGGACGCTGCCCAACGGCCGCGACCCCGGCGCCGACGCCGAGGCCGTCATCCTGATCGCCCCGGTGCCGCTGGACGACGTCCTGGCCGTTCACGCGGCGGGCGAGCGGATGCCGCGCAAGAGCACCTACTTCACGCCCAAGCCGCGCAGCGGACTCCTGTTGGCGGATCTGAACTAGGTCGTGGTCTTCCGTCGCAGCGCGTTCGCGACGGGTTCGACTACGCGCGCCGCGACCGGGCCGATGATCGCCATCAGCAGCACATACGCCGTCGCCAGCGCGGCCAACTGGTCGTCGACGGCGCCCGCGCTGACCGCGAGTCCGGCGATGACGATGGAGAACTCGCCGCGCGCGACCAGCGCCGCTCCGGCACGGGCCCGTCCCATCCGCGCGACGCCTTGGCGCCGCGCCGCCCACCAGCCGGTGGCGACCTTCGTCAGGGTCGTCACCACCGCCAGGCCCACGGCGTAGGCGAGGACCGGCGGGATCGTGGCCGGGTCGGTGTTGAGGCCGAACACCACGAAGAACATCGCCGCGAACAGGTCGCGCAGCGGCTCAAGGAGCTTGGTGGCGTTCTCCGCGGTGGAGCCGGAGATGGCGATACCCAACAGGAACGCGCCCACCGCCGCCGACACCTGAAGCTGCGAGGCCACGCCCGCGACCAGCAGCGCCGCGCCGAGCACGCGCAGCAGGAAGACCTCGGGCTCGGGGCTGTCGACGACCATCGACACGAACCGGCCGAAGCGCAGCGCGATCGCGAGCACGACGGTGATCACGACCAGCGAGATCCCCACCGCGGTCAGCCCGCCGAGCAGCGTCGCGCCCGCGAGTACGGCGGTGAGGATCGGCAGGTAGACCGCCATCGCCAGGTCCTCGAACACCAGGATCGACAGGATGACCGGCGTCTCCCGGTTGCCGAGCCTGCCGAGGTCGCCGAGGACCTTGGCGACGATGCCCGACGACGAGATGTAGGTGACGCCCGCCATCGCCATCGCGCCGATCGGGCCCCAGCCCAGCATCAGCGCGACCGCGGCCCCGGGCGCGGCGTTGAGCACGATGTCGAGCAGACCGGCCAGCCACGACCGGCGCAGGCCGGTGACGAGTTCCTCCGCGGAGTACTCCAGGCCGAGCAGCAGCAACAGCAGGACGACGCCGATCTCGCCCGCGAGGTCGGCGAACTCCTCGATGCCCTCCAGCGGGACGAGTCCGCCCGAGCCGAACGCGAGACCGCCGATCAGGTACAGGGGGATGGGGGAGATGCCGATCTTCCAGGCGAGTCTGCCGAGCAGTCCGAGGCCGAAGAAAACCGCGCCCAGTTCGATCAGGGCGATAGCGGGGTTGTGCACGGGCGGCTCAGCCGGTTTCGAGCAGGTCGACGGCGGCGGCCAAGCCCTCGGCCGTGCCGACGGTCACCAGCAGGTCGCCCCCGGCGAAGCCGAAGTCGGGCGTCGGCGACGGGTGCACTGTCCCGCCGCGGACGATCGCCACGACGGACACGGCGGTGCGGGTGCGCAGCGCGGTGTCGCCGAGGGTGCGCCCGTCGAACGGCGAGCCGGGCACGATCGGGAGCTGCCGGGTGGTGATCCCGGTGACCTCGCGGTGCTGTTCCTCCAGCCGCACCACCAGGTGCGGCGCGCCGAGCAGGCCCGCCAGGGTGCTGGATTCCTCCGGGGTCATCGGGATCGACGCCGCGCACGAGTCGGGGTCGTCGGCCTTGGACACGATCAGGTCGGTGCGGCCGTCGCGGTGGGCGATCACCCCGATTCGCCGTCCGGAGCGCAGCGAGAAGTCCTGACGCGTGCCTATGCCCGGCAGGGGGGTCACCTCGACGTTCACTCCTCCACCGTAACAAGTGGCCGGGTGGGCGCGGCGGACCTAGCGTTGGTCGGATCAGCGACGATCCGGGAGGCGGACCATGCGTACCAAGTTCCTGCTCGACGAGTCCGACCTGCCGACGCAGTGGTACAACATCATCCCCGACCTGCCGGAACCGCCACCGCCGCCGCTGCACCCGGGCACCAAGCAGCCCGTAGGGCCGGACGACCTGGCGCCGCTGTTCCCGATGGCGCTGATCCTGCAGGAGGTGTCGCAGGAGAGCTACATCGACATCCCCGACGAGGTGCTCGACGTCTACCGGCTGTGGCGGCCGTCGCCGCTGTTCCGCGCGCACCGGCTCGAACGGTCGCTCGGCACACCCGCGCGGATCTACTACAAGTACGAGGGCGTCAGCCCGGTCGGCTCGCACAAGCCGAACACGGCGGTCCCGCAAGCGTTCTACAACGCGCGGGAGGGCGTCCGGAAGCTGACCACGGAGACCGGCGCGGGCCAGTGGGGCAGCGCTCTGGCGTTCGCGTGCTCGGTGTTCGGCATCGAGTGCGAGGTGTGGCAGGTCCGCGCCTCGTACGACCAGAAGCCGTACCGCAAGATCATGATGGAGACCTTCGGCGCGACCGTGCACCCGAGTCCGTCGGACCGCACGGCCTCGGGGCGGGCGGTGCTGGCCGAGCACCCGGACTCCACGGGCAGCCTGGGCATCGCCATCAGCGAGGCCGTCGAGATGGCCGCGGCCGACCCCGACACCCGCTACGCGCTGGGGAGCGTTCTCAACCACGTCCTGATGCACCAGACGGTGATCGGCGAGGAGGCGATCAAGCAGTTCGAGTTGGCCGGGGACACCCCGGACGTGATCGTCGGCTGCACCGGCGGTGGGTCGAACTTCGGCGGGCTGGCGTTCCCGTTCCTGCGGGAGAAACTGGCGGGCCGGATCTCGCCGACCATCCGCGCGGTCGAGCCCGCGGCCTGCCCTTCGCTGACCAAGGGCGTCTACGCCTACGACTTCGGCGACACCGCTGGGCTCACTCCGCTGCTGAAGATGCACACGCTGGGGCACAGTTTCATCCCGGACCCGATCCACGCGGGCGGCCTGCGCTACCACGGGATGTCGCCGCTGCTGTCCCACATCTACGAACTTGGCCTGATCGACGCGGTCGCCATCCCGCAGAACGAGTGCTTCGCCGCGGGCGTCCGCTTCGCGCGGTCGGAGGGGATCATTCCCGCCCCGGAGCCGACGCACGCGCTGGCGGAGTGCGTGCGGGAAGCGTTGCGGTGCAAGGAGACCGGCGAGGAGAAGGTGATCCTGACGGCGCTGTGCGGGCACGCGCACCTGGACCTGCCCGCGTACGGGGCGTACCTTGCGGGAGAGATCGTGGACCACGAACTGCCGCAGGACGAAGTGGACCGAGCGCTGGCGGAACTGCCCGCCCTGGCGTGACCGTCGCACTGCGACCGCCTGTCCCCGGCCCTATCGTGGCTGGTGTGGCCCAGATCAGGATGACCGTCCACGACGAGGGCGCCGACGATCCCGACCTCCGGCGCGCGATCGACCACTTCACCCTGGGCGCCGACCGGACATCGGCCGACACCTGGGCGCTGGACTTCGAGACCGACCTGCACTCGCTGGCCTTCTCCCGCGCGACCGCGGGCAGGCGGCTGACTCTCGGCGCGCGGCCGGGCGTCGACGCCGACGGGTTCGAGGACTGGAGCGTGGCGGGCCGCGGCGAGGTCGAGCCGTCGACCCGGATCCTGCCCGAGAACGCGCCACCCGGGCCGGACGGCGCCATGGTGTTCCGCTACGAGATGGCGTGGATCAAGACCGAGACCGCCGACCCGCCGCCCCGCGCGCTCGTCGGCAAGCTCGGCCTCGCCGAGAGCATGAGCGGTGGCGGCTCGTGGATCTGGCGGGCGGTCAAGCTGGGCTGGCGGCTGACGGGCGCGCTCGACGTGCGCGACGAGATCGCCATCTGGCTGGCCCGCGAGGCGTGGCAGAAGCTGGACCGCCAGAACGCGGAGTGGCGTGCGGAGATCCAGCGCTGGGAGGCCGACCAGCGGCTGATCGTGGAGGCGCGGGCGCAGCGCCACGTCCGGCTCAACTCCGGTTCCGCGCGGGAGCGCGCGAAGTGGCAGCACCACTACGCCGTCATCGACAAGCTGATCCGGCTGGGCGTATGAGCGAGGTCCGGCTGCACACCAAGCTGCGGGCCGCCCAGGTCACGCTGAGCCTGCAGAGCGCGGTGGCCACCTTCGGCGGCAGGCTCGGCTCGGTGTCGGACACGATGCTGCAGGTGTCGCTCGACCCGTACGCGCCCGCGGAGAAGCTCAAGGCGCTCTACGCCGACCCGAGCAACGTCGAGAACTACCGGCTGTCAGTCGTTCTCACCGTCTACCTCGCCACGTCTCCTGGCAACACCGAGCTGGTGCTGACCTCGCGGCCGTCGGTGCACTACATGGTCGACGCGCTCGGGGTCAGCACGTCCACAATGGACGCGTTCGTCCGGACGGTCGACCAGACCCTGCGGGCGGTCGAGCAGGGACAGCGGCCCCCCGACAGGCCGCCGCCCCCGCGGTGATGGATCAGGCGTAGTTGAACAGTGGCGGGAAGACCAGGACCACGATCCACGCCCACGCGGCGTAGATCGGCAGGTACGTGGTCTGCCAGCGTTCCAGTGCCGCGAAGGGCACGCGGCGGCGGACAAGGCCGAGGAGCAGCCACGCCGACCAGGCGAGGCTGGCCAGCAGGATGACGTTCTCGCCGAGCGCGGCCGCCTTGTTGGGCGTCGTGCCGAACTCGGTGATGCGGCCGGTGATCTCCAGCAGCACCAACACATCGATGGCGAGCGCGCTGACCACGAGGGCGAGCTGGAGCTTGTCGAACAGTCCGGCCGGGGCCAGCGGGTCGCGGGCGGAGATCGAGTAGAGCAGCAGCGCCAGGACCACGACCAGCAGCAGGTCGAACAGGATCAGCGCGTCCCGCTCGACGTCGATGCCGGAGGTGGTGACGACGATGGCGACGAGGAATGCCAGCAGCGCGACGGTGAACAGCGGGGTGAACAGCCGCGTGAGCACCGGGGCGATGTTCTCGACGACACTCTGCTTCGCCTCGACGAGCCACCCGGCCACCACGGCCGCCGCGGCGGCGCCGCAGGGCATGAGCCACTCCGACGCGAAGGTGTCCGGGGAGATCCCGATGGCGTTGAACGTGCCGAACAGGAAGGCGATCAGCACACCGCCGCCGAGGGCGATGAGGACGTAGTAGATGAACCATTCGCCGGTGAAGCGGATGAAGTCCATGCGCCTGCGTGGCGAGCGAACGTCGTCGGCCACGTAGGCGAGACCGACCGCGAACCACAGGGCGATGGGCAGGTGGATGCTCGTCAGGACCACCGACTGGGAGTTCTCGGCGAGCGGGAACGCGTTGGCCGCCACGGCGCCGAGGGCGAACAGCGCGAACAGCACACCGATCACCGCCGCCGACGCCTGGCGGCGCCACGCCAGCAGGGCCGCGAGCCAGGGCAGCACGAACAGGGCGATGTTGGACGCGTAGAACTCCGCGTCCCGGTCCATGTCCGCGCCGAACAGTTCCGGCATCTTGACCGACGCCGCCGCGCCCGCCGCGCAGACGACCATCGCGAGCAGGTCGCGGCGGGACCGGGTGTCGGCGGCCGGGCCGTCGGACTCCCCGGTCAGGACAAGCTGCTTCCACAGCCGTTCCGAGTGTTCCCTGGCGAACTCGCGCGACAGCTCGTCCAGGCTGCCCATGCGCTTGACCGCGACCAGGAACGCCTCGTCGGCGTGCAGGCCCGCGGTCACGAGCTCGTCGACCGAACCCCGGAGGTGGTCTTCGAGCTCCTCGACGTCGGCGGGTCGAAGTTCCTTGCGCCGCTGGACGTACTGCCGCCACTGCGTGAACTGGCCCTCCAGCTCGTCCTGACTGTCCGTCATGCGTAGCCCCCCAACGGGATCGCGATCAGCGGCCTGGTGTCGCCCGGCCAGATCTCTTTGAGCGTGTCCACCACCGTGTCCCACTGGCGGCGCTGCTCGACGAGCTCGGCGCGGCCGCTGCTGGTGATGCTGTAGTACTTGCGCCTGCGTTCCCCGGCGACCGACTGCCAGTTGGCCTCGACGTGGCCGAGGCGTTCGAGCCGGTGCAGCAGGGGGTAGAGCAGCCCCTCGGTCCAGTCCAGCTTTCCGCCGGACAGCTCGTTGATCCGCCGGAGGATGGCGTACCCGTAACTGTCGGCCTCGGCCAGGATGCCTAACACCATGGGGGTCGCCGAAGCGGCGACCAGATCCTTGGTGACTTTCACGCGCCCTCCGACCCTAGATGTGTAATGCATAGTACTGTTAGGTATCGGCGCCGTCAAAGCGCCAGGCGCGGCCAGGAGTCGGTGTCACGCAACAGCTGCCGGTCGTGGGTGGCGATCACCACTGCGGCCGGAGTCGCGCCGAACGCGGCGGTGAGCTCGTCGACGAGGGTGGCCGACAGGTGGTTGGTCGGCTCGTCGAGCAGCAGCACGTGCGGGCGCGCGGCCAGCACGAGCGCGAGGTCCAGCCGCCTGCGTGCGCCGATCGACAGCTCCCGCACCGGGCGGTGCGTGTCGTGCCGGTCGAGCAGGCCCAACGCGGCCAAGCCCGGTCCTTCGTGGACTCGTTGGTCGTAGACCTCTACTGCCGTGCGCTTGGCGGGCAGGTCGGACTCCTGGCCCAGCCGTCCCAGCCGCACCCTGGCCTGGCGGACGGTGCCCGTGGTGGGCGCCAGGTCGCCCGAAAGGACGGCCAGCAGCGTCGACTTGCCCGCGCCGTTCGGCCCGGTGACCACCAGCCGGTCACCGGAGTCCAGCGCGAGGTCGACCGGGCGGGCCAGCCTGCCCGCCACGGTGACGTTGTCGGCCCGGAGCAGGGTGGCGCCGCGGTGTTCCGGCAGCTCGGGCATGGCGAACCGGACCGGCGGCGGCGGGATCGCCACCACGTGTTCGGCCAGGTCATCCTGCCTGCGGCGCACGGCCCGGACGAGTCCGGGCGCGCGGGTGGCGCGGGCGTGCTTGCCGTGGCCCTTGCCCGGGCGCCAACTGTCCCGCAGCCGGTTCTGCGCCGCGGACAGGTCGTCGGCCAGCCGCTGCTGCTCGGAGAGCTGCTCGCTGTGCAGCGCCTCCCATCGGGCCCGCTCGGCGTGGCGGGTCTCGACGTAGGTGCGGTAGCCGCCGCCGTAGACCCGGGGCCTGCCGTCGCTGGACGGGTCGAGGTCGACCACGGTGGTGGCCACGTCGGCCAGCAGCGCTCGGTCGTGGCTGACCAGCACGACCACGCCCGGGTGGGCACGCAGCCGCTCGGTGAGGTGGTCGAGCCCGCTGGCGTCGAGGTGGTTGGTCGGCTCGTCGAGCAGCAGCACGCTGTGCCCGGCACCGAGCAGACAGGCCAGCCGCACCCGGTGGCGCTGCCCGACGGAGAGCGTCGCGAGCGACCGGTCGCGGTCGTCAACGGCGTTCAGCGCGGCCAACGACACCTCAACCCGCCGATCAGCGTCCCACGCGTCGATCGCCTCAGCCTCCGCGAGCGCGGCGGCGTAGTCGTCGTCCGCGCCGGGACGGCCGTCGGTGAGTGCTTCGGTGGCGGTTTCCAGACGGGACAGGGCTTGGCGCGCGGCGGCTAGTTCGAGGTCGATCAGGTCGCCGACGGTGCCCGTTTGTGGAAGCTGCTGATCGGCGACACCGACTGAGCCCACGCGGCGTATTTCGCCGCTGTCGACGGGGATGTCGCCCGCGAGCACGCGGAGCAGGGTGGTCTTGCCCCGACCGTTCTCCCCAACCACGGCGACTCTTTCACCTGCCGTTGCGACGAGGTCGACCCCGGCGAGGATGGGCTTGCCGCCAAAGGAGAGGTGAACTTCGGACAGGCGAACGTACGCGGCGCGCGCAGGGGCCAGCGAAAGGTCTGACATGAGAAATTGCCTCCGAGAATCGTGATGCGGGAAAGGACGAAGACGGCACCGCGGTCCGCGGCACCGGGGGAGGCGTCGTCCCTTAGAGGAAGAAGAGCTGTTGCATCACGTTCACCAGGCTAGGTCAGCCTGGGAATCTCCTCACCTGATTTATGGCGAGGCTCAGGCGACCTTGGCGCTGAAGAGGAAGGTCAGTTTTGGCAGGTGTTCGGCGACCGCGTCCGGTTCCGCCACGTCCCAGTCGATGTCGGCTGGGTCCGGGTTCACCGGGAGGTCGTGCCCCGCGTCAAGCAGAGCCTGCTCCAAGCCGGCTTCCCGGCCGGTCGCGTCCTGGTAAGCCTCGTGCGCGGCGTAGTCCAGGCTTTCCCAGTCCGGCCAGTCCTGGTCCGACCACGTCTTCATCGGACGGGACGCGAGCGCGCGCACCGCGTCGACCTCGGCCAACGTGTCCGGGTCGGCGACGACGCGGTCGAAGGTGGCGCGGCCCAGTGACAGCAGCCAGAGTTGGAAGTACCAGAAGCTGTCGTCGGAGCAGAAGCCGTCCTGGATGATTCGGGCGGCGGCCCACATGGGCCAGGTGTCGGCGCGGAGGCGGACTTCCGACAGCTTGACCTGGAAGGCGACGATCTGCTCGACCGGCAGCCGGGTCAGTTCCTCGGTCAGCCACTCGCTCTGTTCGTCGCGGTCGCCTGGCTGCTCGGCGGCTCGGGTGATCAGCAGCCAGAAGGCCTCTTCGGTCATGCCGATCATCGTGGCATCAGGCACCGACAGGACGGAACAGGCTCCTCGCGATGATCTCCCGCTGGATCTCCGACGCGCCCTCGTAGATGCGTGGCGCCCGGACTTCCCGGTACAGGTGCTCCAGCAGGTGCCCGCGTTCCAGCGCGCGGGCGCCGTGAACCTGAATGGCCAGGTCGACGGCCACCTGGGCGGTCTCGGTGGCGAACAGCTTCGCCATGGCCGACAGGTGACCGGTGCGGCCGGGGTCGGCGTCGTAGGCCGCGGCGGCGTCGTGGACGAGCAGGCGGGCGGCGCGCAGGCGGGTGGCGACGTCGGCCAGTTGATGGGAAACGCCCTGGAAGGTGGACAAGGATCGCCCGAAAGCGTGACGTTGGGCGGCGTGGGCGACGGCGGCGTCCAGGGCGGCCTGGGCCATGCCGACGGCGAAGGCGCCCACGCTCGGGCGGAACATGTCGAGTGTCCGCATCGCGACCGACCAGCCGCCGTCGACGTCGCCGAGGACGCGGTCGCGTGGGACGCGGACGTCGCTGAACCGCAGTCGCCCGATCGGGTGGGGGGCGATGAGGTCGATGTGCTGGCCGGTCAGGCCGGGGGTGTCGCGGTCGACGGCGAACGCGGTGATGCCCTTGGCGCCGACGCCTTCGGTCGTCCGCGCGAACACCGAGTAGACCTCGGCCTCCGGCGCGTGCGAGATGTAGGTCTTCTCGCCGTTGAGGACGTAGTCGTCGCCGTCGGCGGTGGCGCGCAGGGTGAGCGACGCGGCGTCGGAGCCCGCGTCCGGCTCGGTCAGGGCGAACCCGACGGCCGCCTTGCCCGCGGCGATGCGCGGGATCCACTGCTCGACGACCTCGGGTGACCCGGCGAGCAGGATCGGGTACGCGCCGAGGCCCTGCAGCGCGAACGCGGTCTCCGCCTCGGTGCAGTGCCGCGCCAGGCCCTCGCGGATGAGGCACAGGTCCATCGCCGAGGTCGGGATGTAGCCGTCGGCGCCGCGCTGGAAGATGCGGCCGAGCAGGCCGTGTTCGGCCAGCGCCGACAGCAGCGGCCGGTTGATCCGGCCCGCGATGCCGCGTTCGGCGATCTCGCGCAGCGGACCGGCGGCGACCTTCTCGGTGTGCGCGCTCAACTCGTTCACGGGATCACCGCCGTCCCGATCAGCTCGATCATGGCTTCCTCGTCGAACAGTTCGACCACCCCGAGCAGCGCGACGGCCGGGTATTGCCTGCCGAAGTGCTTGCGCCACAAGGGACCCAGCTCGGGCAGCGCCGCCTTGTATCCGGCGACGTCGGTCACGTAGATCACCAGCGACACCAGGTGCCCCGGTTCGCCGCCCGCCGCCGCGAGCGCGCCGACGACGTTGCCCGCCGCCTGGTCGAACTGCTCGGCCATGGTGGTGCCGACGATCTGGCTGTCGGCGTCCTGCGCGGTCTGCCCGCCCAGGTACACCGTGCGTCCCGGCGCCGCCACGACAGCGTGCGCGAACCCGACCGGCTTGGCCAGACCGGGCGCGGTGACGATCTCGTGCGGGGTCACCGGCCGGTCCACTTCGGACGGCGGCCCTCGGTCCACGCGGTGTAGAACTCGTTGTGGTCGGTGGACTTCATCAGCAGGGCCTGGGTGATGGCCTCCAGCTCGATGGCACTGCCCAGGTCCATGTCCAGTTCGCGGGTCAACAGCACCTTCGTGGTCGAGTACGCCAGCGCGGGGCCGTCGGCGAGCCTGCGGGCCAGTGCGTCGGCGGTCGCGGCGAGGTCGGCGTCGGGGACGACCTGGGTGGCCAGGCCGATCCGGTCGGCCTTGGCGCTGTCGACCTTGTCGCCCAGGATCAGCAGCTCGGTGGCCCGGCCCAGGCCGATGAGCCGGGGCAGCAGGTACGCCGACCCCATGTCCGCGCCCGCCAGACCCACCTTGGTGAACAGGAACGCGAACGACGCCGACTCGGCCAGCAGCCGGAAGTCGCTGGCCAGCGCGATGACCGACCCCGCGCCCGCCGCGACGCCGTTGACCGCCGCGATCACCGGCAGCGGGCACTCGCGCAGCGCCTTGACCACCGCGCCGGTCATGCGGGTGAAGTCGAGCAGCTCGGCGGGTGCCATCTTCTGCAGCTCGCCGATGATCTCCTCGACGTCGCCGCCGGAGCAGAAGCCGCGGCCCTCGCCGCGCAGCACGAGCACCCGGGCGTCGCCGCGGTGGGGGAGTTCAGCGAGCAGGTCGCGCAGGTCGGCGTAGACGTCGAAGGTGAGCGCGTTCAGCTTCTCCGGCCGGTTCAGCGTCACCGTGGCCACACCATCGGCGACCTCGAACCCGAAGTGCTCCCACTTCTCCGTGAAGCCGGGTGAAGCGCGGAACGGACTCATTTGATCTCCCCGCTGGCGCTATCGGTCGATGCGCCGTCCACTGTGTTGAATGATTCACTCGCAAGCTCGCTCATGAATTTCCTCCTCCATCGAGCACGAGCGTTTGGCCGTTGATCGCCCCGGCCTCGGGCGCGGCCAGGAAAGCCACCGCGAACGCCACTTCCTCCGGTTCGAGCAGCCGACCCAGCGGCGACATCGCGGCGAGCGCGGCCTCCCCGCTCTTGCCGGTCCGCTCCTCGATCCGCTGGATCGTCTTCGCCGTCATGTCCGTTCTCACGAATCCGGGACACACAGCGTTCGATGTCACCCCGGTCCCGGCGACCTCGGCCGCGACCGCGCGCGTCAGCCCGACGGCCGCGTGCTTCGAGGCGGTGTAGGCCGAGGTGTACTTCGACCCGGTCAGCCCGGCGACCGACGCCACGGTGACGATCCGCCCATGGTCGCGCTCGACCATCCCCGGCAGCACCGCCCGCGTGCACAGGAACGCGCCGAGCGCGTTGACGTCCATCTGGGACTGCCAGTCGGCCCGCGTCGTCCTCGCCAGGGGCGCGCTCGACGAGATCCCCGCGTTGTTGACCAGCACGTCCACCGTCATCCCGGTGAAGAACGCGTTCACCGCGGCCTCGTCGGTGACGTCGAACTCCGCCTGCCCGACTGGGACGACCTTGTCGCCGCTCTCGCGGAAGCGGGCCACGATCGCGGCGCCGATGCCGCGGGTGCCGCCGGTGACCACCACGAGCCGGTTCACGGCGCCACCTCCAGCTGCCGCAGCGCGCGCCGGTCGAGCTTGCCGTTGGTCGTGCGCGGCAGCGCGTCCACGAAGATCACGCGTTCGGGCGTCTTGTGTGGCGACAGGCGTTCGCGGACGTAGGCGCGCAGGTCGTCCTGGTCCAGCGGCACCCGCGCGACGACGTAGGCGTAGGGCCGGACCAGCCCGTCGGTCTCGTGGCCCGCGACCGCGCACTCGACGACGTCCGGGTGTCCGATCAGGCAGTGCTCGATCTCGCTGGGCGCCACCCAGATCCCGCTCACCTTGAGCAGGTCGTCGGCGCGGCCCTGGTAGTGGAAGGCGCGGTCGGCGTCGCGGACGAACAGGTCGCCGGTGTGCACGGTGTCGCCGCCGGGGAACGTGATCGCGGACTTCTCGCGGTCGCCGTGGTAGCCGAGCGCGGCCGTCGCCCCGATGACCTCCAGCGTGCCGGTCTCGCCGTCGGGGACCTCGACGCCGTCCGGGTCCACCACGCGCGCGCGGTAGCCGGGGACGAGCGTGCCGACGCCGCTCGATCCCGCGCCGGGCCGGTTGGAGATGTAGATGTGGTACGCCTCCGACGAGCCGATCCCGTCGACCACCTCGACGCCGAACGCCTTGTCCCACTTGCGGTGCAGCTCCGGCGGCAGCGCCTCCCCGGCCGACGTGCACAGCCGCAGGCAGCTCAGGTCCTGCTCGGCGGCGGCCGGGTGGGCGACCATCGCGCTCATCATCGTGGGCACGTTCACCAGGATCGTCGGCCGGTGCTTCGCGATCAGCTCGAAGATCTTCTCCGGCGTGGTCCGCTCGGCGAACACGATCCCGGCCCCGCCGACGCCGAACGGGAACAGCGCGGCGAGGTCGCGGGCGTAGCCGAAGAACAGTTTCGGCACGGGCAGCACGATGTCATCGGGCCGCATGTCGAGCACGCCGCGGGCGTACCAGTCGTGGCTCAGGACCGGCGACCGGTTGGTGTGCACGCACGCTTTCGGGGCGCCCGTGCTGCCGGTGGTGAACTTCCACAGGGCGACGTCGTCACGCAGGCTGTGGTGGGCTTCCAGGTCGGTCGGCGCGGCCGGGACCAGGGCGTCGAAGTCGTGTTCGTTGTCGCGCAGCTCCAGCCCGGCCCCGCCGACGACCAGCACCTGCCTGCCCGCGGTGCCCGCCTCGCGCACCCGGTCCAGCGTCACCGGATCGACCACGACGACGTCGGCGTGGGTGTAGTCGAGGAAGTAGGCGTAGTCCTTGGCGGGCAGGAACGTGTAGACCTCGGCGGTCACCGCGCCGAGCTTCTGCGCGGCGTACCAGGTGGCGACGAACTCGACGCCGTCGTTCAGCGCGAGCAGCACCCGGTGGCCCGCGCGCAAGCCGAGGTCGCGCAGCACGTGCCCGACCTGGTTGGTCAGCGCGGCCAACTCGGCGTAGGTCGTGGCGCCGCCCGCGCCGTAGAGGGCGGTGCGGTCGCCGCGGCCCTCTACGACGTTGCGGTCGAGGAAGTAGGTCGCCAGGTTCAGCTGCTCAGGGAGAGCGTCGTAGCGCAACACCGCGTGTCCTCTCAGTCCTGCTTCGCCAGATCCCGGATCACGTCGATCAGCAGCTCGGTCAGCGTGTCGAAAGTGGACAGTCCCTCGGCGGCCGTCGCCTCGGCGGGCGCGCCGCAGTACGCCTGGTCCATGCCCATCGCGGGGAAGTCGGTGCGCCCGTCGCGCATGGCGGCGGGCATGTCGACGATGAGCGGCGGCAGCGTCGCCATCGTGTCGGTGTCGACCAGGTGCGGGTGGTCGGCCAGGACCAGCGAGGTCTCGTAGCGGCCCGCGTGGCAGGAGCCGGAGCGGAACTCGTCGGTCAGTTGGGCGGCGGTGTGCCGCTTCAGGAGATTGAGGTAGCGGACGGTCGGCCGGTCGAGCGTCGCCACGGCGCGCAGCAGGGTCGTCACGTGTTCGGGCTCGAAGTGGTTGTTGACGATCACCACGCGCGGGAAGCCTTGCTGGGCAAGGGAAGTGCAGACGTCGACCACCAGCGCGTGCAGGGTGTCCTCGCTGACGCCGACCGCGCCGGGGAACGCGGCGCCGTAGCGCGTCACGCCGTAGGGGAGCGGCGGCAGGATGAGCACGCGGACATCGGGGGCGTCGGCCAGGCGGGCGGCGGCGCGGTCGCACATGCCCGCGGAGATGATCGGGTCGGTGCCCAGCGGCGCGTGCGGGCCGTGCGGCTCGATGGCGCCGACCGGGAGCAGCAGCACCGGGGTCGGGCCGGTCAGCAGGTCGGCCACGGCGTTCATCGTGAGGTCGGCGAACTGCGTCATGACAGCACCACTGACTCCACCGCGGACGGCGCCGGGCTGAGCACGCACAGGTCGGCGCGGCCTGCGGCCACGATGGTGTTCACCTCGTCGGGCGTCGTCAGGTAGCCGCCGACAAGCGTGGGGACGCTCGCCTGGTTGCGGACCTGGTCGGACAGGGTGGTCAGGTAGCCGCGGCGGAACTCGGGCTTGGCCTCGGCGGTGGTCTGACCGGCGCGGACGTGGATCAGGTCGGCGCCGTGGCTGTGTACGGCGGAGGCGAGTTGGATGCCGTCGGCGAGGGTGAGGCCGCGCGGGGTCCAGTCGGTGACGGTCAGCCGGACGGACAGCAGCCCGGACCAGGCCGCGCGCACGGCATCGATCACCGACAGCGGGTAGGCCCAGCCGGTCCACTCGTCGTCGCGGCGGTTCGTCAGCGGGGACAGGAATCCGGCCAGCAGGTGGCCGTCGGCCAGGTCGAGTTCGATGACGTCGACCCCGGCCGCCGCCGCGTGCGTGGCGGCGTCGGCGAAGGCTTGGCGCACCCGGTCGAGGTCGGCCGAGTCCATCGCCTTCGGGGTCTGGGCGAACGGCGCGTACGGGATCGGGGACGCGGCGATGAGCGGCCACGACTCGGCGGCGGGCAGCGGGAGGTCGAGGCCGTCGGCGGGGGCACGGGTGGCGCCTCGGGCGCCCGCGTGGCTCAGGCGCAGGCCCAGCAGGGCGCCGGACTCGTGCACCTTGTCGGCGACCGCGGCCCAGTCGCCGGGGGAGTCGAGCACCGGGGTGTCGGCGTGCCCGCGGCCGTCCGCGGTGACCGCGACGGGACCGGCGAGGACGAGCCCCGCGCCCGCATGAGCCGCCTTCACCGGATCGGTGTCCTCCACGACCAGGCGGTTCGGGAGTCGGGTGTCGCCGATCCGCAGGGGAGCGAAGAGCGGGGGCGGGGCGACGGCGCCGGGGACCTGGTCGGCGCCCTGGGCGAACCAGGCGTCGAGGACTCGGATCAGGTCCGGGTCGCGCTGGGCCAGGTTGGTGTGGGACACGCGGCCGCTGCGGGTGAGCAGGTTGAACGCGAACTGGATGGGGGCGAACGAAGTGTAGGTGGCGGTGCGGCCGAAGTAGGCCGCGCTCTCACCCGCGGCCTGCTGGAAGCGCTCGACCATGGGCTGGCGGTCGAGTTCGTACTCGGTGAGCGCGGCGCTCAAGTCCGTGTGGCGGGCCAGCGCGGTGGCCAGGCCGATCGCGTCCTCCATGGCGAGCTTGGTGCCCGAGCCGATGGAGAAGTGCGCGGTGTGCGCGGCGTCGCCGAGCAGCACGACGTTGCCGTGGTGCCAGCTCGCGCAGCGGACCAGCGGGAAGTCCAGCCACAGCGAGCGGTTGGACATGAGCTTGTGACCCGCGAGGTCGTCGGCGAACAGCTTCTCGCAGAACGCGATGCTGTCGGCCTCGGTCATCGTGTCCAGGCCCGCGCGCCGCCACACCGGCTCGGCGCACTCGACGATCCACGTGCTGGTGTGCTCGTCGAACGGGTAGGCGTGCGCCTGGAACAGGCCGAACTCGGTCTCCTTGAAGGAGAAGGTGAACGAGTCGAGAACCAGGTCGGTGCCGAACCACACGTACTTGCAGCCCTGCGGCGCGACGCTCGGCCGGAAGTGCTTGGCGTCGCGGGTGCGGATGCGGCTGTTGGCGCCGTCGGCGGCGACGATCAGGTCGGCGTCGGGGAAGTCGATGTCCTCGATCTCGACGCCGAAGCGCAGGTCGGTGCCGAGTTCGCGGGCGCGGCGCTGCAGGATCGCCAGCAGGTGCTTCCGGGCGATGGCGGAGAACGTGTGGCCGCGTGAGCGCAGGAGTTTGCCCTGGTAGCGGATGTCCACTGTGGACCAGCGGGCGAACGAGTCGGTGATCTCCAGGTGGGTGGCCGGGTCGGCGTCGCGCAGGGCGCCCAAGGTCTCCTCGGAGAACACGACACCCCAGCCGAAGGTCGCGTCCGGGGCGTTGCGCTCCAGGACGGTGACCTCGTGGCCCGCTTTGCGGAGCAGGATCGCCAGGTAGAGGCCCGCCGGTCCGGCGCCGACGACGGTCACCTTCATGACAGCGCCTCGGCCAGGCGGTCGAGGTCGTCCAGGTCGGCCAAGGCCGGGAACAGGATCAGCTCGTCGCAGCCCTCGTCGGCGTAGCCGCGGACGAGGTCCTTGACCTGGCGGGCGCTGGTGAGCGCGCCCGCGGCGATCTTCTCGGCGAACGGGCCGGTGAAGGCGTAGTAGTCGCGCAGGTAGTCGCGGCCGCGTTCCGGGTCGCCGAAGGCGATGTAGCCCTGGCCCCACAGCGCGGGCTCGCCGGGACGGCCCAGGTCGCGCCACGCGGCGCGGGCCTTGGTCGCCGCCGAGCCGAACGCGCGGGGCGGGCCGCCGCCGTGGGCGTAGCCGTCGCCGTAGCGGGCCATCCGTGCGAGCGCGGCGCCGCTGGAGCCGCCGACGAGCAGTTCGATTCCCTTGGCGCCGAACGGGGTCGCCGGGCCGATGTTCGTCGACTCGAACTCGCCGCGCAGGTAGGCGAGCTGGTGGGACAGGGTGGTGCCGCGGGTCTTGTGGTCGACGCCCGCGGCGGCGTAGTCGTCGAGCCGGGCGCCGACGGCGAGACCGAGGGTGAACCTGCCGCCGGACAGCGCGGCCACCGAGACCGCCTGCTTGGCCAGCATCGCCGCGCCGCGCAGCGGGCCGATCGCGATCATCGTGGCCAGCCCGATCCGGGTGGTCACCGCGGCGGCGGCCGACAGCGCGGCGAACGGGTCGATGCTGTCGTAGCGCACGCGGTCGAGGACCCCGAGCGTGGAGAACGGCCCGGCGTCGGCCCGGCGCGCCCACTCCACGAGCGTCGCGCCGTCACACCCGGGAACCATGTTGGGCAGTCCGATACCGACCTTCACCAGCATCACGTCCTTGTGGCTGCGGTCACGTCCTGGAAAAACCCTACGGTTGACCAGACTCAGGTGTCAACTATGCTCCAACCGTGTTCGAACCCGCCCCGCAGGACCTCGTCCTGACCATTCTGGGAGCCCACGTCGGACCCCGCTCGGGGGCGACGGTGTGGTCGGGCGGGCTCGTCGCGCTGCTGGCCGAGTTCGGGTTCACCGAGGGTGCCGCCCGGGTCGCGCTGACCCGGCTCGTCCGCCGTGACCTGCTGGAACGCGCCAAGGACGGCCGGATGGTCCACTACACCGTGACCCCGCGCGCCGCCGCCGTGCTCGCTGAGGGCGACCGGCGGATCTTCGGGCTCGGCCGGAGCAACGGCTCGGCCGACCAGTGGACCGTCCTGTGGCACACGATCCCGGAGGACCAGCGGGTCGCCCGCGCGCGGCTGGTGCGCAGGCTGCGGTTCCTCGGGTTCGGGCCGGTGCAGGACGGCACATGGCTGGCCCCGCGCGACCGCACCGCCGAGGTCGCCGCGCTGCTCGATCAGCTCGGGGTCAGCTCGCACGCCGGGGTGCTGCTCGGCGCGCCCGCGCAGGTGCCCGACTTCGCCGGGTTCGTGCCGCGGGTCTGGGACCTCGACGCGCTCGCCGCGGGCTACGAGTCGTTCGTCGCCGAGTTCGACGCCTCGGAGGCCGAGGACGCGCGGACGGCGTTCGCGCTGCGTGTGCGTCTCGTGCACACCTTCCGCCAGTTCGCCATGCTCGACCCGGAGCTGCCCACCGACCTCGTCCCGCCGCCGCCGCACCGCGCGGCGGCCGTGTCGCTGTTCCACCGTGCCTACCCGGCGCTGGCGCCGCAGGCCCAACGCCATTTCGACGGAGTGATGAGCCCATGAGCAACACTGACACCCAGGCCGCGTTGACTTACACGTCCTACCTGGCGCTGGACGAGGTGCTGAACGCGCAGCGGCCGCGCTCCGACGAGCACGACGAGCTGCTGTTCATCGTCATCCACCAGGTCTACGAGCTGTGGTTCAAGCAGATCCTGCACGAGGTGGCCGAGTTGCAGCGCGTGCTGGAGTCCGGCCACACCCCGCACGCGGTGCGGGTGCTGCGCCGGGTGCTGACGATCTTCAAAGTGATCGTCGCGCAGATCGACGTGCTGGAGACGATGACGCCCCGGCAGTTCACCAGCTTCCGTGCCCGCCTCGACGCGTCCAGCGGCTTCCAGTCGGCCCAGTTCCGGGTGCTGGAGGCGGTGCTGGGCCGCCGCGACGAGACCGCTTTCGCGCACTACCCGGAGGGCGGCGAGCAGCGCGCGCAGATCGCCGCGGCGATGAGCCGCCCGTCGCTGTTCGACTCCTTCCTGACCTACCTGACGACCCACGGCTACAAGCTCCCCGCCGAGGTCGTCGGCCGCGACGTGTCGAAGCCCGCCGAGCCGTCGCGCGCGGTGCAGGAGGTGCTGCTGGAGGTCTACGCCGACGACTCGGGCCCGTCGACCGTCGCCGAGCACCTGATCGACCTGGACGAGGGCCTGCAGGAGTGGCGCTACCGGCACGTGAAGATGGTCGAGCGGACCATCGGCAGCAAGATGGGCACCGGCGGCTCGGCGGGCGCGGCCTACCTGCGGTCCACGCTGTTCGCGCCGGTCTTCCCGGACCTGTGGGCCGTCCGGAGCGAACTGTGAGCCTCGCCGCGCACTACACCCGCTTCGATGTGGGCAACCGGCTGCTGCTGACGGGACACTCCCACCAGGCGTGGCCGGATGTGGCACTGGAGGGCCAGATCGAGGCGTTCGCCGACGCCGCGTCCACTGTGGACGAGAAATGGGAGCGCGCCTTCGCCAAGGCGGACCGCGTCCGCGCCTGGTTCCGCACCCTGCTGCACGACCCGTCCGGCGACATCGCGTTGGGCGCCAACACCCACGAGTTGGTGATCCGGTTCCTGTCGGCGCTCGATTTCGACCGCCGCCCCCGCTTGGTCAGCACCGACGGCGAATTCCACACCCTGCGCAGGCAACTCGCCCGCCTCGCCGAGGAACGGGTCGAGGTGGTGTTGGTTCCAGCGCTGCCCGCCGAGACCCTGGCCGAGCGACTCGCGTCCGAAGTGGACGACCGGACCGCCGCGGTGCTGGTGTCGTCGGTCCTGTTCGAGACCTCCCGGATCGTGCCTGGGCTGGAGGCCGTCGCCACGGCCTGCGCCACCCACGGGTCGGAACTCCTGGTCGACGTTTACCACGCACTCGGCGTCGTCCCGATGACGTTGGCGGGCTTGTCGGATGCCTGGGTGACCGGCGGTGGCTACAAGTATTTGCAGCTGGGGGAGGGCAATTGCTTCCTCCGACTGCCCCCGCACGCCCAGTCGCTGCGTCCCGTCATCACCGGCTGGTTCGCCGAATTCGACGCTCTCGCCGATGAGAAGGACCCCAATCGGGTGACCTACGGACCGGGCGGGACCCGGTTCGCGGGCTCGACCTACGACCCGACAAGCCACTACCGGGCCGTCCGGGTGATCGAGTTCTTCCGCTCCCAGGGCCTGACCCCCGAGGTCCTGCGGGAGACGTCCTTGCATCAGACCGGCCTACTGGCGGACACCTTCGACGCCCTCGATCTCCCGAACGCCACCCGCGACCGCTCCGCCCCACGTACCTCGTTCGGTGGATTCCTCGCCGTCGAGACCCCGCACGCGAGTGCGTGGCAGAAGGCACTCGCCGCCCACGGCGTGCTCACGGACAGTCGCGGCCACCACCTCCGCTTCGGCCCCGCGCCCTACCTGCGGGACGATCAGTTGATCGCCGCGATGACCGCGTTGGGCGAGGTCAGCCGGTGATCGAGTCGCCGTAGCGGGGGTGCGGGTGGACGCTGGAGCGGTCGTGACCGTGCCAGCCGAAGGAGACCGCGAATGACCACCGCGCGCGACATCATGCATGCCGGTGCCGAATGCATCAACGAGGACGAAAGCCTGCTCGTGGCCGCCAGGATGATGCGCGACCTCGACGTCGGCTCGCTGCCCATCTGCGGCAACGACGACCGCCTCCACGGCATCATCACCGACCGCGACATAGTCCTGAAGTGCTGCGCCGAAGGCCGAAACCCGGCTGACATGAAAGCCCAAGACCTGGCGAACGGCGCCCCGCACTGCGTGCGGGCGGACGCGGATGTGAGCCAGGTACTGCGCACCATGCAGTCCCACCGCATCCGCCGCGTCCCAGTACTGGACGACAACCGTTTGGTGGGCATGATCAGCGAGGCCGACCTGGCACGACACCTGAATGAGGAACAGATCGCAGGCTTCGTGGAAAGTGTCTACGCCTGACCAGGGCATCGAAGATTGGTTGCCGGGTCCGCCTCACACCACACCGCGCGCGGACCCGGCAATCGCCCAATCGAGAAAATGGAAGTAATAAACCGAACCGTCTGCTGGCGCAGAGCCTCTGGATGGGCTAGCTCGAGCAGGGCCGGCAAGCGGGCGCTCCCTCGTCAATCCGGCTAAGGGATTGCAGGGACAGGGTGCAGGGGGAAGTGCAGGGACCGTCGGTCCCCAAAGCAGGAATCTGCGACGCCGTTCTTTGAGGTGCCCCCGGTCTTGTTGCGGGGGGCGTTGAGCTTAAAGAGGTGTCAGTACTTCCATGAGGGCGCCCAAGGTTGTCCAATCGGCTTTGTCGTCCTTGATCAAGTCCTTTAGCTGCCAAATTTCGGGGTAGGTGCGCTCACTGTCGCCAGGGGATGTGCGGGCGCTGGGGGATAGTTGGGTGATTTCCGCGTCTGTCAGTTCCACCGAGAAGACATGCTGTCGGTGTGTGCTGAATGTCCCGGCCAGTTGGCGTGCGTGATGTGTGTGGAAGCGGTCCAGTGATAGAGCAAGCCCTGTCTCCTCGGCCAACTCAGCCGCCGCCACCTCCACAGGTGCCATCGGCACATAACTCGACCCACCCGGCAGCTCATGCACAAACCCGTCCGAAGACACCGAAGGCGCCCGGAACTCCTTGATCAACACCACCCGGGTCTCACCCAGCGAAGCCCCTCGCCGATAAGCCACCACCGCCGCGATGTCCGGGCGAGACACCACAACCTCGTTGTCCTTGACCCGATCCTCAACCCCGACATAAACCTTCGCGTGGAACGCCCAAAGAAAGACGATCTCCCGCGAAGCCCCCACCCGGAACGTCCACTCCACCCGGCCGCCCCGAAGCTCGTTCCCGGCAGCCGTCTGCGCCCGCAGCCACGCCTGGAAAGACTCAGTCCGCCACACCAGCAACGGCACATCCCGCGCCCCGCCAGACCGCAGTGACCCGCCATCGATGTGCTTCAACGCAGCGGCAACGGTGTCCGGAAGACTGTCGGCCAAGGGAATGTGGTGGTCCACCGCATACCCACGCTGGTATCGCACGCTCTCGGCAGACGGCGGCGTGCCAAGGACAGCGCGTCCAGTGTCCTTCCACCGCCCGAATTCGTCGTTCGTCGTCAAAGCGGGCATCCCCGGGCCGCGAGGGATCCAGAACAAGACGACGTCAGCGCGGTCGCCCCAATGGAGTTCCCACGTCCGCTGATGTTCGTAGTCCGGCCAGACGCCATCCCGGGGCTCCGGGATGAACACGACGAGCCTGCCTGGGCGGTCCCAGGCCACCGCGATCTCCGCGAGTGCCGCGGGGCGCCAACTGGGGACGTCGGCGGAGCGGGGTGTGGGACCGGCGAGGAACAGGCTGGCGGTCCACCACTCTGGCGGGGACTCACCGGCGTGAACTGGGACGACTTCGCTCACAGTCAAACTTGTCACGCGGAGAATGCAACTACGCTGCCCGCGTGGATGTCTATGAGGTCATCAACCGTCGCCGGGATGTGCGGGCGGAGTTCACCGGCGGGCCGATCGATCCGGATGTCCTGCGGCGGGTGCTCTCGGCCGCGCACGCGGCGCCGAGTGTGGGGATGAGTCAGCCATGGGACTTCGTCCTCGTGCGCGACGCCGAGACGCGGGGCGAGTTCCATCAGCACGTCCACGACGAGCGGGCCACCTACGCCGCCACACTCACCGGTGAGCGGGCGGCGACGTTCGAGCGGATCAAGATCGACGGGATCCTCGAGTCGACACTATCGGTCGTCGTCACCTACGACCCCGACCGCGGCTCGCCGACGGTCCTCGGGCGACACGCGATCGCCGACGCGGGCCTCTACTCCGTGTGTCTCGCCATCCAGAACCTCTGGCTCGCCGCGACCGCCGAGGGGCTCGGGGTCGGGTGGGTGAGTTTCTACCGCGAGGACTACCTCCGCGAACTGCTGGGTATTCCCTCATCAGTGCGGCCGGTCGCGTGGCTCTGCCTGGGGCCGGTCGAGCGGCTGCAGGAGGTGCCCGACCTCGAACGCCACGGCTGGCGGGCCCGGTTGCCGCTCGACGAGGTCGTGCACCACGAGCGGTACCCCACGCGCAGCGGTTAGCCTGAGGTTTCCCCGGAGGGAGACGGCCATGGCGATTCGGCGGGCACTCATCCTGGGCGGCACCGGAATGCTTACCCAGTGCACGGCCGCCCTCATCGGCGAGGGCTGGCACGTGGTGGTCCCCAGCAGGCGATACGCACCTCTACCGGCCGACGAAGGTCTCGGCAGGGCGCTCTGGGTCGAGGCCGACTGGTCCGATCCGGACGAAGTGGCCGCGCGCGCGGCCCGTGCCCTCGGCGGCCCGGCCGACCTGCTCGTGGCCTGGGTGCACGGGCAGTCGCGGGTGCCGATCCTGAGCGCGGTGACACCGCTGCTCGCCCCGGACGCGCCGGTTGTGGAGGTGCACTCCTCGGCCGACCCGGTCCTCGGCGCGCCGGATCCGGTCATCGACCACCCCACGCAGCAGGTCGTCCTCGGCACGGTCACCGAGCGCGGGACGTCCCGCTGGCTCACCCAGCACGAGATAGCCGAAAGCGTCATGGACGCCATCCGGCGCGGGCTCGCCGGCCGCGCCCCCGGCGTCCACCAGATCGGCGCCGCCCGGGTCTAGGCCGTTCCGCGAAGCCCTCGCAGCAGCAACAGCACCGAATCCCGGACCTCCGTGATGGGCTGCTCCGGTGAGAACACCTGCCAGTCCAGCGCCACCACCAGCACCGTCCCGAACAGCGCCGCCGACGCCGTTGGCACCCGCACGCCCGCGGGAAGTTCACCCAGGTCGTCCAGCCGCTGCAACTGCGCCCGGATGATCGACGTCACCTGCTCCCGCACCAGCGACAGCGTCTGCTGCCACTGCCCAGGCGTCCGCCAAAGCTCGCTGACCAGCAGTTGCGCGAACGTCGGATAGTCCGCGCAGAAGCCGAGCATCCCGTCGACCAAATGCGCGACCGTCTCCGGCGCGTCGAGCGTGTCCGGGGCGCGCAACCGCTCCGCCAGCAGGTCGACGCCGAAGCGGAGCAGGGCGTCGATCAGGCCGTCCTTGCTGCCGAAGTTGTAGTAGACCGTCCCCTTCGCCACCCCGGCCTCGGCCGCGATCTCGTCGACGGTCAGCCCGCCGACGCCCCGCGTGCCGACCAGCCGGAGAGTGGCGTCGAACAGCTTGCGCTTGGTGACGTCCGTGCGCGTGGGGCGGGTGTTCACAGCACCAGTTCCGGACGCAGCCGGGTGGGCGTCCACACCCGATTCCGCCGAGCGGCCACAGTGGACACCGCGAGTCCTCCGATCAGATACGCCGCCAGCACCGCCACGTCGATCCCCACCCCGGACAGCGGCCCGCCGTACATGAGGTGCCGCAGCCCGTCGACCACGTAGCCCATGGGCAGCGCCTTGTGCAGGGGATACAGCGCCTCGGGCAGAGTCTGCCAGGGGAAGGTGCCACCCGCACTGATCAACTGCAAGATCAGCACCACCAGCGCGATGAATTTGCCGACCGCGCCGAAATACGCGTTGAGCGCGTGCACGATCGCGACAAACGCCATTGACGTCAGCATCAGGAAGCCCAGCGTGGCCAGCGGCCGGGCCGGGTGGATCCCGATCAGCGTCGTCACCGCGGCGAACATCAGCGTGACCTGCGCCAGCCCCAGCAGCGCCGCGGGCAGCCACCCCGCGATCGCCGTGGGCAGCGCCGGGTACCCCGCCGCCAACGCGCGCGACGACAGCGGGCGCAGCAGCAGGAACAGCACGAACGCGCCGATCCACGTCGCCAGCCCCAGGAAGAACGGCGCCAGCCCGGCGCCATACGACCCGGCGCCGTTCTCGCCGACCGCGCGGATCGCCACCGGGTCGCCGATCGTGCGGGCCGTCGCGTCCCGGGTCGCGTCGTCGGGGTGCGGGATCTCGCCGAGCCCCGCGGTCAGACCGTCCCGCAGCCGCGTCGACCCGTCTGCCAGCTTCCGCGTCCCATCCGCGAGTTGGGTCGCGCCGTCCGCGGCGGTCCGCTCGCCGTCGCGCAGGGCCGCGGCGCCGTCGCGGAGTTGCCCGGCGCCGTCGGCGAGCTGCTTCGCGCCGGTCGCGGCCTTGCCGATGCCCTCGGTCAGCGCGGGCGTCGCCCCGGCCAGGGTCTCCGCGCCGTCGGCGACCTGGTCGGCCCCGTTCGCCAGCCTGCGCAAATCCGCCGACGCGGTCTGCACGCGCGTGTTCGCCTGGTCGACCGGCGCCCGCAGCCCGTGCAGCTCCGCCATCGTCTGCGTCACCTGCGCCTCGGACAGCCCCAGCGACCGCAGCCGGTCGGCGATCCGCGCCTCGACGCCGTCGAGTTGGTCCACCACGCCCTGCGCGGCACCCGCGACCTCCTCACCCTTGACCGCGACCTGCTCGTTCCCGTTCGCGACCTGCCGCGCGCCGGAGGCCAGCTGCGCGGTCTGCGCGGGCAGGTCCTTGGTCTTGTCCCGCAGTGTCCCCAGCCCCGTCGACAGCTCAGTCGCCCCGGTCGCCGCGCTCGCCGTCCCGTCCGCGAGCCGCGTCGCGCCGTCGAGCAGCTGTTTCTGACCGTCGGCCAGCTTCACCGCGCCCGTGTTCGCCTCGTTCGCGCCGTCGGTCAGCTGGCTCGCGCCGTTCGCGGCCTCCTGCGTGCGCTGGTAGACGGTGCCGAACCCGATCAGGAACTTCTCGGCGGCCTCCTGCCCGACCTCGGAGGCCACCGACCGGCGCACCTCGCTGACCACCCGGTCGGCGATCGTGCCGACGAGATAGTTGTTGGCGTCGTTGGTGGTCACCGTCATCAGCCCCTGCCGCGGGGCGAAGTCCGAACTGGACGTAAGCGCGGCGGAGAAGTCGGCGGGCAGCGTCAGCGAGAAGGTGAAGCGGCCGTCGCGCACCCCGGCCTCGGCCTCGTCGGCGCCCACCTCGTGCCACTCGAACGCCCCGGACTCCTTGAGCTTGTCGGCGACCTTGCGGCCCGCCTGGAGATCAGCGGTCCCGGTGTCGGACATGACCAGCGCGGCCGGGATGTGGTCGAGCCGGTCGTACGGGTCGGCGTTGGCGTAGAGGTAGAGCGAGCCGTAGAGCAGCGGGACGAGCACGAGGGCGAGCACGGCCAGCTTGGGCAGCCTGCCCGCGGTGATCCGGCGCAGCTCGGTCAGCGCCAGGCGCACGGTGTTCACGACAGCATCTCCAGGGGAGCGGGTTGGAAGTGCTCGCCGAGGCGAGCGGGCAGCAGGGGAAGTCGCTCGGCGGCGGCGGTGCCGCACAGCACGACGACCGCGCGCCCGGCCTGCGCCTGGGCGAGCGCGGTGGGCCACCAGTCAGCGGTGTCGGCGCTGTGGCGGTCCGGGGTGTCCATCACGAGCAGGTCGACGCCCGGCCGGACCAGGTCGGCCAGCAGCGCGAGCCGCTTGGCGGGCGCCACGGACTCGAACCGCGCGCGCTGGTCGAGCCCGTGCTTGTCGAGCAGCAGCCGGTGCGACTTGCCCCGGCTGACCCGGCCCAGCGCCAGCTCCTCGGTGATCACGTCGCCAACCGACAGCCCCGGCTCCGGCTCGGTCACCCCCGGCGCGTCGACCAGCGCGCTGCGTTTGCGCAGCTCAGCGGCGCGCGGTTCGATCGACCCAGCCGACGGCGCGATGCGCCCGGTCAGCGCGAGGCCGAAGGCGGTGTGCCCGGCATACGGGTCACCGGCCACCACGGCGAGCTGTCCGGGCCCGACCCGCAGCGACGTCGCCGCGAGCAGGGGCCCGTGCGCCCCGGTGACCGCGACGCGGTCCGCCACGACCTCCATGACACCTCCAGTTGAACTGACCGGTCAGTCTAAATAGTGGCACGCATGGTTGGGTTGGGCAACTTGATGAGACGCCCCTGACAGCGTGCGACGATGATCGAGTGCGCATCGGCATCACCGGACACTGCGACCTCACCGACGACACCGTGACGGCCGTGGCCGAGGAACTCCGCGCCGCGCTGGTCGCCGTCCCTGACCTCGTGGGCGTGACCTGCCTGGCGCGCGGCGCGGACCAGCTCTTCGCCCGCGCGGTGCTCGACCTGGGCGGCGCCGTCGAAGTGGTCCTGCCCGCCGCGGACTACCGCGAGCGCAAGGTCAAGGTCGACGCGGCCGAGTTCGACGACCTGATCGGCAAAGCGAAGCTGGTGCGCACGATGCCGTTCGCCGAGTCGGCGCCCGACGCCTACGTGGCGGCGAGCGAGTACGTGCTCGACAACGTCGAGGCGATGATCGCGGTGTGGGACGGCGGTCCGAGCCGCTACGGCGGCACCGGCGACGTCGTGGCCGCGGCACGCGCCCGCGGACTCGGCGTGACGGTCGTCTGGCCGGATGGCGCGCGGCGCGGCTGAGTCAGCGCAACGCGCCCGCGGGGCGGATCTCCCAGACTGTCCACAGCGGACGGTAGCCCTGGCGCGCCCAGAACGCGGGGGAGAGCGGGTTCGGCGGGTTGTAGTAGAGGAACGAGCCGACCGACCCGGCGAGCAGTTCGGCGTGCACGACGTCCATCAGCGCGCGGCCGACGCCGGTGCCGCGGGCGTCCTCGCGCACCGACAGGCAGTTCACATACCCCCACCGCCCGTGCCGCATCCGCGTCTCCGCCCACGAGCCGGGGATCGAGTCGGTGTGCCACCCCTCCGCGTGCCCGACGACCACCCCGTCCCGCTCGGCGATCCACACCGGGTCGCCCTGCAGCAGGTGGGTGCTCAGCGCCGCGCGCTTGATCGCCGCGGCGCCCGGCCGGAGGTACGCGCCGCCGACCTGGGCGGAGTACGACAGCTCGGCCATCGCGGACTCGGTCAGCGCGGCCAAGTCGGCGGTGCCCGCCCGGCGGATCGCCACCGGGGCGGGCTCGACCGGGCCGGGGGGCGCCGTGCGGACGGCCAGCACGGACAGTGGCACCAGGCCGTGCCCGAGCAGGACCCGCGCGGCTCGGGCGTCGCGGCTGGGCCAGGTGACCACGAAACTGGAGTCGGCCGCGTCGTCGAGCCGGGGCCGCGCGGCCCGCAGCAGCGCGGCCAAGCCGTCCTCGGCGGCGCCGTGCAGCGGGTGCAGCTCCCGCACATCCATCGCCGACCAGAGGGTCTGCGGGGTGTCGGGTTGCAGCAGCGTCCGGGTCAGCACACCGAACACCGGCTCGCCGGTCGGCATCGCCGCCCGCAGCAGGTCGCCGTCCGGGGGCTCGACGGCGGGCGGGAGCAGAGGGTCCAGGCCCGCGAACCGGGTGGACTGGGCGCGCAGCAGCGCCGCCGTCACCGGCGGCACCGGAAGATCGCGGTCCCCGGGAACAGCTCGCCCCGCAGCGGGCTCCACTGGCCCCACTCCTGTGTGTGACCGTCGGGCCACTCCGGCTCCACCAGGTCGAACAGCTCGAACCCCGCGCCGGACAGCGCCCGGACGTAGTCACCCAGCGTGCGGTGGTGCTCGACGTAGGTCGGCGTCCCGGCCGCGTCGACCTCCACATAGGGCGTGCGGTCGAAGTACGAGCCGGTGACGTGCAGGCCGTTCGGGCCGGGGTCGTCGGGGAAGATCCACCGCATCGGGTGGGTCACCGCGAACGTCCACGTGCCACCCGGCCGCAGCACCCGCGCCACCTCGGTGAACACCGCGGCCACGTCCGCCACGAACGGCACCGCCCCGAACGCCGAGCAAGCCAGGTCGAACGACCCGTTGGCGAACGGCAGTCGCTCGGCATTTGCCCTGATCAGCGGCACATCGATGCCGGTGGCGACGTTCGCGGCGGCGGCGTAGCGCAGCATCCCGGCCGACAGGTCCAGCCCCACCACCCGCGCGCCCTCGGCGGCGAGCCAGCGCGCGCACGGCGCCGAGCCGCAGCCGACCTCCAGCACGTCGCGGCCGCGCACGTCGCCGAGCAGCCGCGCCTCCTCCTCGCGGAGGCGCTCCGGGCACCAGACGAAGTCGGCCACGCCGAGGAACTCACCGTGCTCGGCGTGGTAGTCGTCGGCGTCGGCGTCCCACCAAGCGATGTTGGCGGCGACGGATTCGGCGGACCCGACCGGCACCCGGGCGACGCCGGTCGTGCCGAGGGCCTTCTCGGCGCTGGGGTTGGCCACGGTGACATCCTGTCACCAGGGCGGAGTCCGCATTCTCGGAGCCACCCCGGGTTTGCCCGGCCGTCGAGCGGCCGCGTAGGATACCGGCGCGCAGTGGTATCGCGCTGACTTGGGTTTCGCCTCGCTGGGAATCATGCTTGGGTCGCGCGGCGTTCCGTTGCAGAAGAGCCACGCAGTACCCGTTAGACAACCCAGCCACGCACCGCAACCCAATCCGTACCGGAGCCACCTACCTAATGTCCACCGACACCACCATTGTCCCGGCTGTCACCGCGCCGAAGCAGCAGGTCGCCGTCAACGACTTCGCATCTGAGGAGGAATTCCTCGCCGCTATCGACGCGACGATCAAGTACTTCAACGATGGCGACATCGTCGAGGGCACGATCGTCAAGGTCGACCGGGACGAGGTCCTGCTCGACATCGGCTACAAGACCGAGGGTGTCATCCCCTCGCGCGAGCTGTCGATCAAGCACGATGTCGATCCCGCCGACGTGGTCAAGGTCGGCGACGAGGTCGAGGCCCTGGTTCTCCAGAAGGAGGACAAGGAGGGCCGCCTGATCCTGTCCAAGAAGCGCGCGCAGTACGAGCGGGCGTGGGGCACGATCGAGGCGCTCAAGGAGTCGGACGAGCCGGTCAAGGGCACGGTCATCGAGGTCGTCAAGGGTGGCCTCATCCTCGACATCGGCCTGCGTGGCTTCCTCCCCGCGTCGCTGGTGGAGATGCGCCGCGTGCGCGACCTGCAGCCGTACGTGGGCCGCGAGCTCGAGGCGAAGATCATAGAGCTGGACAAGAACCGCAACAACGTGGTTCTTTCCCGCCGCGCGTGGCTGGAGCAGACCCAGTCCGAGGTCCGCAGCGAGTTCCTCAACCAGCTGCAGAAGGGCCAGGTCCGCAAGGGCGTCGTGTCCTCCATCGTCAACTTCGGTGCCTTCGTGGACCTCGGTGGCGTCGACGGCCTGGTGCACGTCTCGGAGCTGTCCTGGAAGCACATCGACCACCCGTCCGAGGTTGTCGAGGTCGGCCAGGAAGTCACCGTCGAGGTCCTCGACGTCGACATGGAGCGCGAGCGCGTGTCGCTGTCGCTCAAGGCGACGCAGGAAGACCCGTGGCGCCAGTTCGCCCGCACCCACGCGATCGGCCAGATCGTGCCGGGCAAGGTCACCAAGCTGGTTCCGTTCGGTGCGTTCGTCCGCGTCGACGAGGGCATCGAGGGCCTGGTCCACATCTCCGAGCTGGCCGAGCGCCACGTGGAGATCCCGGAGCAGGTCGTGCAGGTCGGCAACGACGTCATGGTCAAGGTCATCGACATCGACCTCGAGCGTCGCCGGATCTCGCTGTCGCTGAAGCAGGCCAACGAGGGCTTCACCGCCGACACCGAGTTCGACCCGACCCAGTACGGCATGGCCGCCGAGTACGACGCCGAGGGCAACTACATCTACCCCGAAGGCTTCGACCCGGACACCCAGGAGTGGCAGGAAGGCTTCGAGAAGCAGCGTGAGGAGTGGGAGCGCCAGTACGCCGACGCCCACGCCCGCTACGAGGCCCACATGACCCAGGTCCGCAAGGCCGCCGAGGCTGACGCCGAGGCCGCCGAAGCGGGCGAGGGTGCCGCTCCGGCCGCGGGTGGCGAGCAGAACTACTCCTCCACCGGTGGCGGCGACAAGCCCGCCCAGAGTGGTGGCACGCTCGCCTCCGACGAGCAGCTCGCGGCTCTCCGCGAGAAGCTGTCGGGCGGCGTGTGAGCTAGCTGAGCAGTCCTCCCGAAGGCCCCCGCACCGTCACGGTGCGGGGGCCTTCGGGCGTTCCAGTGTCCGTTTTGTAACGCTTTAGCGTGGTTGGGAGACCCCCATCGGGTGACTCACGTCACAGATCCTTTGGAGGGAGCTCGATGTCGATCCGCGCTCGCAAGCGGAGCTGGCTGAGCCTGGTGGCAGTCGGGGCGCTCGTCGCGTCCGTGACCGCCGCCGGACCCGCCGCCGCTGATCCGAACAACAACTCACCCAAGAAGCTGACCAAGGCCGTCACGGTCGAAGGCGTCATGGAGCACCTGACCGCGCTGCAGGCGGTCTCCGACGCCAACGGCGGCGACCGCGCCGCGGGCAGGTCCGGCTATGCCGCCTCGGTCGACTACGTCGTCGACCGGCTCACCGACGCCGGGTACACGCCGACCGTGCAGGCGTTCGAGTTCCCCTACTTCGAGGAGAACTCCGAGCTGCAGCAGTTGACCCCGACCCCGATCACCTACGTCAACAACCGCGACTTCAACCGCAACGGCTTCGTGCCGACGTTCATCGGTGAGGCGACCGGCGTCGTGACCCCGGTGGACGTGGTCCTGCCGCCGCCGCCTACGCCGAACTCGAACTCCAGCGGGTGCACCGCCGCCGACTTCGCGGGCTTCCCCGCGGGCAACATCGCGCTGCTGCAGCGCGGCACCTGCGGGTTCAACGTCAAGGCGCTCAACGCGCAGGCCGCGAACGCCTCAGCGGTGATCCTGTTCAACGAGGGCCAGCCGGGCCGCACCGGCCTCGTCACGCCGGTCGGTGACACCCCCGGCCTGGCGATCCCGGTCGTGTTCGCGACGTTCGAGACCGGCAACGCGCTCGCCGCGCCCGGCCCGCGCACCGCCCGGGTCAAGGTCGACTTCCTGGCGGAGACCCGCACGGCGTGGAACGTCTTCGCCGAGAGCGACGAGGGCAACCCGAACAACGTCGTCATGGCGGGCGCCCACCTCGACAGCGTCCAGGACGGCCCCGGCATCAACGACAACGGCACCGGCTCCGCGGCGATCCTCGAGGTCGCCGAGCAGATGGCCAAGGTCAAGACCAACAGCAAGGTCCGGTTCGCCTGGTGGGGCGCCGAGGAGGAGGGCCTGCTGGGCTCGGAGTACTACATCGCGAACCTGTCGCAGGCCGAGCAGGACAAGATCGCGCTGTACCTGAACTTCGACATGGTCGGCTCGCCGAACCACTTCTTCGGCATCTACGACGGCGACAACTCCGGCGGCACCGCGCCGCCCGGCTTCATCCCGCCGGGATCGGCGCAGATCGAGGACGTCTTCGAGAAGTTCTACGCCGACCGCGGGCTGCCGAAGGACGACACGGAGTTCTCCGGCCGGTCGGACTACGGGCCGTTCATCGCCGTGGATATCCCGGCGGGTGGGCTGTTCACCGGGGCTGAGGGCGTGAAGACGGCCGAGCAGGCGAGCCGCTACGGCGGCACGGCCGGATTGGCGTACGACCCGTGCTACCACCAGCCGTGCGACGACATCGACAACCTCAACCTGTTCGCGCTGGACGTCAACGCCGACGCGATCGCCACCGCGGTGATCACCTTCGCGTTCGACACCTCCACGGTCAACGGGGTCCGCGCGCCGGGCAAGTCCCACGGCGCGGGCAACAGCGAGCACGTGGGGGAGGCGTCCTGAACTGATACCCGGGATCGTCAACCTCTGGTTGACGATCCCGGGTGCGTCAACCTACAGTTGACGGCATGGAGAAACCACGCCTCGACGACCTGATCAACGCCATCCGCACCGCCTACCCGGACGACAACCCGCTGGACCAGTTGTCCGCTGCCGTCCTCAACGCCGAGTACCTCGGCGACCTCGCCGACCACCTCATCGGCCACTTCGTCGACCAGGCCCGCCGCTCCGGCGCGTCGTGGACCGACATCGGCAAGTCCATGGGCGTGACCAAGCAGGCCGCGCAGCAGCGCTTCGTGCCCAAGGACGACCCGAACATGTTCGCGCGCTTCACCGACAAGGCGCGCCAGACGGTGGTGCACTCACAGGAGGAGGCCCGCCAGGCGCACCACACCGAGATCGCCCCGGCGCACCTGGTCCTGGGGCTGCTCTCGTCCACCGACAGCATGGCGATGCTGGCACTGGCCGATCAGGGCTGGGACGCGGACAAGATCCGCGCCGCGATCGTGCTGCCCGAGCCCAGCGACGCCGACCCCGGCCCGCTGATCCCGTTCAACGCGGCGTGCAAGAAGGCGCTGGAGCTGTCGGTCCGCGAGGCGCTGCGGCTCGAACACAACTACATCGGCACCGAGCACATCCTGCTCGCCCTGTTCGGTATCGAGGACTCGCCGCTGACCGCGCTCGGCCTGGACCAGGCCAAAGCCGAAGCGTTCATCACCGCGATGCTCAGCAAACTGCCCTAGACGGCGGGCGCCCACGCCCGTTCCATCGCGGCGGCCGCGGCGCGCCTGCGAAGCCCGGCCAGGCTGTGCCGGGCGGGAAGCAACAGCGTCGACCACCACGTCCTGCGGTATTCGGCGAGCGCGTCGGCCACGGAGGTGTGCACCACGCAGTGCACCAGCCCGGGCGTGCCGAGCCGATGCCGTCCAGGACGCCGGGCGCTGCGCATCGGTCCTCCGTGTGGGTGACGGTGTTGCGGGTCACCGTAGCCACTCACAGTGCGCGAACGCCGGAATTCGGCGGGCGTGTCGCCACTATCCGGGGACAGGACGCCGCTTGGTGCGAGCTCGGAAGGCCCGCACCTTGCGGTAGGTCCACACCACCATGAAGGCCAGGGCGATCAGGAACACGATCACCAGGATCGGCAGGAAGATCGCCACGAAGCTCAGGCTCACCGATCCCGCGTCCTCCACCGCGCTCACCACGGGACCGCCCAGCCCCACGGTGGACGCGTTGATCACCGGCCGTGCCGTCGACTTCATCAGGTGCACGATCAGCGCGGTGACGATGCCGAGCAGCCAGCCGACCCACGGGTGCTCGCTCATCCAGGTGGAGTTGTCGACCTCGGCCGCGGCGGCGGTCGCGCTGAAGACGATGCCGCCGGACGCGGGGCGGATGGCGGTCTGGATGGTGTCGTTGACGCTGTCGACCACCGGCACCTTGTCCAGCACGAACTCGGCGGCCAGCAGCACGCCGACGATGCCGAGCACCCAGCCGTTGCCCAGCCAGGAGAACTCGTTGGGCAGGCGCACGGCGTCGGTGAAGTTGGCCAGCATGCCGACCACCAGGATCGGGATGTAGGCGTTGAGCCCCGCAGCGGCCGAGAGGCCCATTCCCGTCAGCGCCGCCAGCATGTGGTGATCGTAAGGCGCCTGACAGACTGTCGGCATGTTGAAGGTCGGCCTCACCGGCGGCATCGGATCCGGCAAGTCCACTGTGGCCGGTCGACTGGCCGAGCACGGCGCGTGGCTCATCGACTCGGACAAGATCGCCCGCGAGGTCGTCGAGCCGGGCACCGACGGGCTGGCCGAACTGGCCGCGGCCTTCGGCCTGGGCATCCTGAACGACGACGGCACGCTCAACCGGGCGGCGCTGGCGGGCATCGCGTTCGCCAGTGACGAGTCGCGGGCGCTGCTGAACTCGATCGTGCACCCCAGGATCGGCGCGCGCACCGCCGAGCTGCTCGCCGCCGCGCCCGCCGACGCGGTGGTCGTGCACGACATCCCGCTGCTGGTCGAGGGCGGTCTCGCGGCGAACTACCACCTCGTGGTCATCGTGGACGCGCCGGTCGAGACGCGGGTCCACCGGCTCGTGCACTCGCGCGGCCTGGCCGAGGCCGACGCCCGCGCCCGGATCGCCGCGCAGGCCACCGAGGACGCGCGGCGGGCCGTGGCGGACGTGTGGCTGGACAACGGGGGAGCGCCGGACCAGGTGCTGGCCGCCGTGGACGAGTTGTGGGCCGACCGGCTGGTCCGGTTCGAGGCCAACGTCCGGCTGCACCGGCACACGCCGCGCGGCGGGCCGCGGCTGGTCGACCCCGACCCGACCTGGCCCGCGCAGGCCCAGCGGGCGCTGGCAAGGCTGCGCCTCGCGACCGGCGCCCGGGTCGACCACATCGGGTCGACGTCGGTGCCGGGGCTGGCCGCCAAGGACGTGCTGGACTTCCAGGTGACGGTGGCGGACCTGGACGACGCGGAGAAGCTGGTCGAGCCGCTGGGCAAGGCGGGCTTCCCGTATCTGCCCGGATTCGACCAGGACACCCCGTATCCGCTCGGCGGCGACCCGGCGGGCTGGCGCAAGCGCACCCACGTCGGCGCCGACCCGTTGCGCTGGGCCAACGTGCACATCCGCGCCGAGGGATCGCCGGGCTGGCGCTACGCGCTGCTGATGCCCGCGTGGCTGCGCGCCGACGACGCGGCCCGCGACGAGTACGAGCAGGTCAAACGCGGACTGGCGGGTGGATTCGACGAGATCCGCGCGTACGGGAACGCCAAGGAACCCTGGTTCGCCGACGCGCTCCCGCGCGCCGAGGCATGGGCTGCCGAGACCGGCTGGACTCCCTAGTAGGGCGGCCAGACCTCGAAGATGTGCTTGAACGCGAGCCATGACGACAGGTCGTGGCGGACGCGGCTCAGTTCCTCCAGCGTCTTGTGGACCGTGCACAGCGCGAGGTCGGCGTCGCCCACCCGCAGGACGCGGCCCGCGACGGCGGCGGCGAACTCCTCGGAGCGCACGATCCGCGCCGACGTGCCGCCGGGGGCGGCCAGGCCGAGCAGCAGGTCGGTGGTGCGCCAGTAGCGGCCGTCGCGCAGGATCCGCACGGCGGTGAGCACGCTCGGGCCGCCGCGCGCGTGGCGCGATCGGGGCTTCTGCTGGGTGAGGCGCAGGTTGAGCTCCGGCAGCAGCCAGGTGACCTCGGTGTCGGAGAACGGGTCCTCCGGCGTCGGGCACTCCAGGCGCAGGCCCCAGCGCTCTATCTGGCACGTGTTCAGCGTGCGTGACATCCCGGACGAGAAGCTGCGTACCGCTGTCACCGTGTCGACGATGTCGACCAGTTGCGGCGTGATGGCGGTGCCCACCGGCCAGAGCGTAGTCGGCCGAGTTCGTTCAGTGATCACCGGGACCGATTCGTTATGTCACGACTCGGGTGCTCTTCGATATCCATCGAGCTAATTTCCGGTGGTGAGGACTACTCACTGTTGACCAGTACGGCGGGTGTCCACTAATGGGTCCGCCAGATCGTGGTCACGCCGAGGGAGTGCAGCCACGCGTCGACGTCGTAGCCGTGGTAGGCGATGCCGTCGACAGCGTGGTGGGTCCGCTCCAAAGCGCGCTGCGCGGCCGAGACGTCGATGAGCCGGGCCCGGAGCGCGGCGAGCAGCTCGTCGGTGTCCTCCACGCGCAGGTCGCGGCCGGTGCGCACGAGTACGTCGAGGTACAGGTCGACGGTGCGCCACACCGGGCCGTCGGTGATGTCGACGACGTCGATGTAGAAGTCGTGGCCGAGGTCGTAGCCCGGCTTGGGCCGCCACTTCGACACCCGCAGGCCGAGTTCGGGCAGCAGCAGCGACTCGAAGTAGGCGATGCGGCGGTGGCCGTCGACCGGACGGGCCATCAGTAGGCCCTGGTCGGTGCGCCGGTACTCGTCGACCGCGCGGACGAAGCCCTTCGGGTCGGTGTTCGTCATCGCGGCCAGGTCGAACAGCTCCACCTTGGGTGGATGCACCTCGTGGTGGGTCTCGTCGCGACGGGCGATCGGGACGGGCACCGGGAAGTTCGCGGCCATGCCGCCCATCGTGCCTAGCCCACCGCGGTTCGCCCAGTGCTTTCTGAGGGTTTCTGCCATCCGAACGGGTGAATCCAGCTAGGCTCCGCGCGCGCATGCCGGTGATCGCGAAGGGACAGTCGAGTCGATGTTCGGAATCATTCGCCCTTGCAGGCACCGACTTTCGCCCACGTTGCGTACTTCGTGGATGGCTCACCTCTGTGGACTGTGTCTGGCGCTGCGCGACGACCACGGTCACCTCGCCCGGACCGTGACCAACTACGACGGCCTGGTGATCTCCGCGCTGGTCGAGGCCCAGTCGCCCGCGGTCGGCGGCCGCCGGATCGCCGGACCGTGCCCCCTTCGGGGCATGCGGCCCGCGCCGGTGGCGGAGGGTGACGGCGCCCGGCTCGCCGCGGCGGTGTCGCTGGTGCTGGCCTCGGCGAAGATGCGCGACCACGTCGGCGACGGCGACGGCGCGTTCCGCCGTGCCCCGGTCGCGGGCGTGGCCCGCCGCATCGCGACCCGCTGGGCGCGGCAGGGCTCGGCGACGGGGGAGCGGATCGGCTTCTCCACCGCCGTCCTTCTCGACGCCGTCGGCCGTCAGGGCGAGTTGGAGTCGGGACTCGGCCTTGGATCGTCGGTGCTGACCGCGACCGAACCGACGGAGACCGCGACCGCCGCCGCGTTCGCGCATACCGCTGTGTTGGCGGGCAGGCCCGGGAATGTGGCGCCGCTGAGTGAGGCGGGCAGGCTGTTCGGCCGGGTCGCCCACCTGCTCGACGCCGTCGAGGACATCGACATCGACGCCGCCGCGGGCGCGTGGAACCCGCTGACCGCCACCGGCACGACGCTGACCGAGGCCCGCCGCCTGTGCGACGACGCGGTGCTCGGGGTCCGGCTCGCGCTCAAGGAAGCGGAGTTCACCGACGGCAAGCTCGTGCACAAGCTGTTGGCACACGAGCTGGAGACGGCCGTGGTGCGCACCTTCGGCCACCGGCCCGGCGGGCAGCTCGACGAACCCCGGCTGCTGATCAGCCCCGACCTGCACCGGCAGCCCCCGCCGCCCGGCCACCGCGCGCCGCCTCCCGGCTGGCAGCAGCCGCCGCCCGGGGGATACCCGCCGCACCCCGGGCACCAGCCGCCGCCGGGGCAGCAGCCTCCGGGACACGAGCCGCCGCGGTGGGGTCGGTCGCGCGGCACGCTCGCGGGCTGCGGCGTGGCCCTGGCGATGTGTGTGACCTGCCAGTACTGCTGCGCCGACCCGTACCACGACCCGTGGACCGGCGAGCCCAAGTCCGGCTGGTGCCGCAACTGCGACTGCGGCGACTGCGGGTGCAGCAGTTGCGACGGCTGCTGCTGCGACGGCTGTTGCTGTGACTGCAGCTGCTGATGTTCGGCATCCTGCGGCCGTGCCGCCATCGGCTTCCGGGTGAGCTGGCCAAGACCTGGCTCGCGCATCTGTGCGGGCTCTGCCTCGCCCTGCGTGACGACCACGGTCAGCTCGCCAGGACCGTCACCAACTACGACGGTCTGGTGATCTCCGCGCTGGTCGAGGCCCAGGTCCCGCCCGCTCGGCGCATGGCCGGTCCCTGCGCGCTGCGGGGGCTGCGGTCGGCGTCGGTCGCCGAGGGCTCGGGTGCGCGGCTGGCGGCGGCGGTGTCGCTGGTGCTGGCCTCGGCCAAGGTGCGCGACCACGTCGAGGACGGCGACGGCGTGTTCGGGCGGCGTCCGGTGGCGGGCACCGCGCGCCGGGTCGCCGACCGGTGGGCCAGGCAGGGCGGGATGACCGGTGCCGACCTGGGCTTCCCGACCGCGGTGCTGCTCGACGCGGTGGGCCGCCAGGCTGAGGTGGAGTCGGAGCTGGGGCTGGGGTCGTCGGTGCTGAGCGCGACCGAGCTGACGGAGACCGCGACCGCCGCCGCGTTCGCGCACACCGCTGTGTTGGCGGGCAGGCCGGGGAACGTGGCGCCGCTGAGTGAGGCGGGCAGGCTGTTCGGCCGGGTCGCGCACCTCATCGACGCGGTCGAGGACTTGGCAGCCGACGCCGCAGTTGGGGCGTGGAACCCCCTGGCCGGCACCGGGACCAGCCTGGCCGAGGCTCGACGGCTGTGCGACGACGCGGTGCTCGGCGTCCGGCTCGCGTTGTCCGAGGCCGAACTGCGGGACTCCGCGCTGGTCCACGCGCTGCTCGTGCACGAACTCGGGGCCGCCGTCGAGCGCGCCTTCCGCGGCCATGGACTGTCGGTCCACGACGTCCCGCCCGGTGGCTGGCAGCGCCCGGCGCCGCCGCTGCCACCCGGCGGCTCTCAGGCGCACCATCGGCCGGTCGCGGCGACCGGTCCCCAAGGTCCGCCGCCCCCACACGCCGAGCACTTCCACCAGTACAAGCCGTCGCGGTGTTTCTGCTGGCGGTGGCCCACGCTGGAGAACCCGCCGAAGGGCCGCGGCTTCGCGATGGGCTGCGTGGCGTGCCTGTACGAGTGCGGGACCTGCCAGCAGTGCTGCCGCGATCCCTACCCCGGCCCGTGGAGCGGCAAGCCGCGGTCGACGCCGGACTGCGACTGTGACTGCTGCGACTGCTGCGACTGTTCCGGTTGACGGTTCCCTCCCCGTCGGTGACTATGACAACTGTCATAGACGCCCTGGAGGTAACCCGTGACCGAGTGGCAGAAGTCCGCGTGCATCCTCTGCGAGTGCAACTGCGGCATCGAGGTGCAGGTCGACGGCCGGTCCCTCGCCAAGATCCGCGGCGACAAGACCCACCCCGCCTCCGAGGGCTACACCTGCGAGAAGGCGCTGCGCCTCGACCACTACCAGAGCCGCACGGTCCGCCTGACCAGCCCGCTGCGCCGCACGCCGGACGGTGAGTACGAGGAGATCAGCTGGGAAACCGCGATCACCGAGATCGCCGAGCGGCTCACCGCCATCCGGGACGAACACGGCGGCGACAAGATCTTCTTCTACGGTGGCGGCGGCCAGGGCAACCACCTCGGCGCCACCTACAACAAGGCCCTCCAGGGTGCCGTCGGCGCGCGCTATCAGTCGAACGCGCTCGCCCAGGAGAAGACCGGCGAGATGTACGTCGACGGCAGGCTCTACGGCGGCCACACCAAGGGCGACTTCGAGCACGCCGAGGTCGTCGTCTTCGTCGGCAAGAACCCATGGCAGTCGCACAGCTTCCCGCGCGCCCGACCGGTTCTCAAGGCGCTGGCCGCTGATCCGAAGCGGACCATGGTCGTCATCGACCCGCGCCGCAGCGAGTCCGCCGCGATGGCCGACATCCACCTCCAGGTCAAGCCGGGCACCGACGCGTGGTGCCTGGCCGCGCTGGGCGCGATCCTCGTGCAGGAGGACCTGGTCGACCACGCCTTCATCGACCAGCACACGACCGGCGCCGACAGGATCGTCGACACCCTGCGCGCGGTGGACGTCGCGGACTACGCGGCACGCTGTGGTGTCGAGGAAAGCCTGCTGCGGGAGACCGTGCGCCGGATCGCCGCGGCCGAAAGCGTTTGCACGTATGAGGATCTGGGCATCCAGCAGGCTCCGCACAGCACGCTTTCGTCCTATCTCAACAAGCTGCTCTGGATTCTGACCGGGAACTTCGCCAAGCAGGGCGCGATGTTCCTGCACTCGTCCTTCGCGCCGATCGCGGGCGCGGCGCCGGGATCCGGTTCGCGCAAACCCAAGTCCACTGTGGACAAGCTGGTCGGGGCGGCGACCGACGCCGTCGCCGCGGCGGTGATCCGGCTCCCCGCGGTGCTGCCCGACGCGCTGGCCGCCCGGGTCGGCGCCGCGCTGAGCCCGCGGGCGGCCAAGGTGGCGCGCGGGTCGGCCAAGCCCGGCGGTCCGGGCAGGCGCACTCCGGTGACCGGCGCGCGGATCATCGCGGGCCTGCTCCCGTGCAACTCCATCGCCGAGGAGATCCTGACCGACCACCCGGATCGCTTCCGGGCGATGTGGATGGACAGCGTCAACCCGGCGCACTCGCTGGCCGACTCGGCGAGCTTCCGCGAGGCCATGCGCGCGCTCGACCTGACCGTGGTCGTGGACATCGCGATGACCGAGACCGCCAGGCAGGCCGACTACGTGCTGCCCGCGTCGAGCCAGTTCGAGAAGTGGGAGTGCACGTTCTTCAACGTCGACTTCCCGCGCAACGTCTTCCACCTGCGCAAGCCGCTGATGGCCCCGCTGGAGGGCACGCTCGCCGAACCGGAGATCTACAGCAGGCTGATCCGCGCGCTCGGCGTCGTCGACGAGTCCGTGCTGGCACCGCTGCGTCGGGCCGCGCGACGGGGGCGCAAGCAGTACGCGGCGGCGTTCTTCCTGACCGTGGGCGCCAACCCGAAGCTCATGCCGCTGGCGCCCTATCTGCTGCGCGAGACCCTCGGCCCGACCCTGCCCGACGGCGCGGATAACACCGCGTCGCTGTGGGGCGCCGCGCAGCTCTGCGCGCTGGCCAACCCCGCGTCGGTGCGGCGCGCGGGCTTCACCGGATCCGGGTTCGAGCCGGGCGACCGGCTGTTCGACGCGGTCCTGCGCGGCGAGGGCGTGGTGTTCACGCTGGACGACCACGAGCACGCGTGGGACTACGTGCGCAGGCCGGACCGGCGGTTCACCCTCGACATCCCCGAACTGGTCGAGCGGACGCGCGCGTTGGCCGACGAGCCGAGCTCGTGGGTCACCGACGAGTTCCCGTACGTGCTGTCGGCGGGGGAGCGGCGCGCGTTCACCGCGAACACGATCATCCGCGACCCCGACTGGCGGCGGCGCGACCGCGGCGGCGCGCTGCGGCTGAGCCCGGCCGACGCCGACGGCCTCGGCGTGGCCAGCGGCGACACGCTTCGCGTGGTCACCGAGCGCGGGCAGGCCGAGGCGGTGGTCGAGGTGACGGACATGATGCAGGCCGGGCACATCTCGCTGCCCAACGGACTCGGCCTCGACGGCGGCCCCGGCGTCGCGCCCAACGAGCTGACCTCGCGGCACCACCGCGACTTCCTCGCGGGCACGCCGTGGCACAAGTACGTCCCGGCGCGGCTGGAGCGCGTCGATGCCTAGGGCCCCGCGGGAAGCCATGATTGACAGCGCGGTCGTGCTGTTCCGGGCGCGCGGGGTCGCGGACACGTCACTGCGGGACGTTGTCGAGCACAGCGGGGTCTCGCGCGGGTCCATCTACCACCATTTCCCTGGTGGCAAGGAGGAACTTGCGCTGGCCGCGACCGAGCGCGGTGGCACGTTCATCAGCGCGCTGTTGGAGCGGCTGCTCGATGACGACGCCGAGGCGGCCATCGCCGCGTTCGTCGGGTACTGGACGTCGGCGTTGACGGCGGCGGAGTTCCAGGACGGCTGTCCGGTCGCGGCGGCGGCGCTGTCGTCGAACGAGACCGCGTCGGCGCGGGCTGCGGCCGGGGTCGCGTTCGGCCGGTGGGAGTCGCTGCTCGCCTCGGCGATCGTCCGGCGGGGTGTGCCGGTTGCCCGAGCGGCGTCGCTGGCGACCCTGGCCATCGCGGGCATCGAGGGGGCGTTGTTGATCTGCCGCGCGCAGGGCAGCACAGAGCCGCTGGCCAGGGTGGGTGCCGAGCTGAGGACGCTCCTCGCTGAGAATGTCGGTGGGCCCGCGTAGCCTCGTTGTGTGGCATTCCCGACCGAGCACCCAGTCCTCGCGCACTCCGAGCACCGCCCCGTCAGCGACATCCCGCGCGCGGGCGGCAAATTCCGCATGGTCAGCGACTACCAGCCCGCGGGCGACCAGCCCGCCGCCATCGATGAGCTGGAGAAGCGCATCAAGGCGGGCGAGCAGGACATCGTGCTGCTCGGCGCCACCGGCACGGGCAAGTCGGCCACCACGGCCTGGCTGATCGAGCGGGTGCAGCGGCCGACGCTGGTCATGGCGCCCAACAAGACGCTGGCCGCCCAGCTGGCCAACGAGCTGCGCGAGTTCTTCCCGGACAACGCGGTCGAGTACTTCGTCAGCTACTACGACTACTACCAGCCCGAGGCGTACATCCCGCAGACCGACACCTACATCGAGAAGGACTCGTCGATCAACGACGACGTCGAGCGGCTGCGCCACTCCGCCACGATGAGTCTGCTGTCGCGGCGGGACGTCATCGTGGTCGCCTCGGTGTCCTGCATCTACGGCCTCGGCACGCCCCAGTCCTACCTCGACCGCTCGGTCGCGCTGCGCGTCGGCGCCGAGGTCGACCGCGACGTGTTCCTGCGCGCGCTGGTCGACGTGCAGTACACGCGCAACGACATGTCGTTCGCCCGCGGCACCTTCCGGGTGCGCGGCGACACCGTCGAGATCATCCCGGCCTACGAAGAGCTGGCCATCCGCATCGAGCTCTTCGGCGACGAGATCGACAAGCTGTACTACCTGCACCCGCTGACCGGCGACATCGTCAGCGAGGTCGAGGAACTGCGCATCTTCCCCGCCACGCACTACGTCGCCGGTCCCGAGCGGCTGGAGCGGGCGATCCGCGACATCGAGGCCGAGCTGGAGGAGCGGCTGGCGACGCTGGAGCGGCAGGGCAAGCTGCTGGAGGCCCAGCGGCTGCGCATGCGCACCAGCTACGACGTCGAGATGATGCGCCAGGTCGGGTTCTGCTCCGGCATCGAGAACTACTCCCGCCACATCGACGGCCGCGCGGGCGGCACCGCGCCCGCGACGCTGATCGACTACTTCCCCGAGGACTTCCTGCTCGTCATCGACGAGTCGCACGTGACGGTGCCGCAGATCGGCGGCATGTACGAGGGCGACATGTCGCGCAAGCGCAACCTGGTCGAACACGGCTTCCGGCTGCCCAGCGCCGTCGACAACCGGCCGCTGACCTGGGAGGAGTTCGCCGAGCGGATCGGCCAGACGGTGTACCTGTCGGCCACCCCCGGCCCGTACGAGATGGGCCAGGCGGGCGGCGAGTTCGTCGAGCAGGTCATCCGGCCCACCGGCCTGGTCGACCCCGAGGTCATCATCAAGCCGACCGAGGGTCAGATCGACGACCTGGTCCACGAGATCCGCGAACGCGCCGAGCGCGACGAGCGCGTGCTGGTCACGACGCTGACCAAGAAGATGTCCGAGGACCTGACCGACTACCTGCTGGAGCTGGGCATCCGGGTGCGCTACCTGCACTCGGAGGTCGACACGCTCCGCCGCATCGAGCTGCTCCGCCAACTGCGGCTGGGCGACTACGACGTCCTGGTCGGCATCAACCTGCTGCGCGAGGGCCTCGACCTGCCCGAGGTGTCCCTGGTGGCGATCCTCGACGCCGACAAGGAAGGCTTCCTGCGCAGCGGCACATCTCTGATCCAGACCATCGGCCGCGCGGCCCGAAACGTCTCCGGCCAGGTCCACATGTACGCCGACCGGATCACCGACTCGATGCAGCACGCCATCGACGAGACCAACCGCAGGCGCGCCAAGCAGATCGCGTACAACACCGAACGCGGCCTCGACCCGCAGCCGCTGCGCAAGAAGATCGCCGACATCCTCGACCGCGTGCTCACCGAGGCCGAGGACGAGGGTGTCCCCGTCGGCGGCTCCGGCCGCAACGCCTCCCGCGGCAAGCGCGCGGCGGGGGAGCCGGGCAACGCCCGCAGCGCGGGAGTCATCGGCGACAAGGACGTCAAGTCCATGCCGCGCGCCGAGCTGGCCGACCTGGTGCAGCAGCTCACCGACCAGATGATGAACGCCGCCCGCGACCTCCAGTTCGAGCTGGCCGCCCGCCTGCGCGACGAGATCCACGACCTCAAGCGCGAACTGCGCGGGATGGACGCGGCCGGGATCAAGTGAGCCACGGTTCGGCCGCGGCCGAACGGTCGCGGGTGGATGCTGTGGGCATGACCGGAGCCGCCGAACTGGCCGCCGTGGCGGGGCTGCTCGCCGACGAGACGCGGGCCGCGTTCTGCCTCGCGCTGCTCGACCGGCGGGCGTGGACGGCCGGGGAGCTGGCGCGTTCGGCGGGGGTGGCGCGGTCCACCGCCAGCGAACACCTCGACAAGCTCGTCCGCGGTGGCCTGCTCGCCGAGGAGCGGCAGGGGCGGCACCGCTACGTCCGCCTCGCCGACAGCTCCGTGGCCGCGCTGGTCGAGCAGCTCATGAGCCGTCGCGCGCCCGCGACCAAGTCGTCGTCGCTGCGGGTGGCCATCGCCGACCGGGCCATGGCCGCCGCCCGCACCTGCTACGACCATCTCGCGGGCACCCTCGGCGTCGCCCTTACCGACGCCATGGCCGACCGTCGCCTGCTCGACCGCGACGCCGATCTCGCGCTGACCGCGCAGGGCGTGGAGTGGCTGGTCCGCGAGTTGGGCGTCGACCCGGGCGCGCTGCGGTCACGGACCCGGCCGACCGCGCGAGCCTGCCTCGACTGGACCGAGCGCCGCCCGCACCTGGCGGGCGCCGCCGGAGCCGCGCTGTGCACGGCGTTGATGGAGCGGGAATGGGTCGTGCGCGTCGGGTCGTCGCGGGCGGTCCGGCTGACGCCGTCAGGTGCGGGCGCGTTGTACGGGCTTCTCGGGATTCCGCACGAGTGACCGCACGCTCGGCGCGCACACCGCGCCCGCGACGGCCACCAGGACCAGCACCGCGGCGCCGGTCAGCGTCGCCGACACGCCGAACGCCTTCGACAGCGGACCGGCCGCCATCTCGCCGACCGGGATCGCGACGAACGAGCCGACCGCGTCGTAGGAGTAGACCCGCGCGAGCCGGTCCGGTGGGACGTTCTCCTGCAGCGAGACGTCCCACGCGATGCCGAACTGCTCGATGGCCATGCCGCCGACGAACATCACGATCAGCAGCGGCACCACCGCGGGCGCGTGTGCCAGGACCAGCAGCGGGACCGCCTGAACGCCGATCAACGCCGTCCCGAACAGCAGCGCCCGCCGCGGCTGCCAGCGTGTCGCCAGGATCCCGCCGACCAACGCCCCCACGGTCTGCGCGCCGAGCACGAACCCCCAGGCCAGCCGCCCGATGGTCGAGTCGGCGACGGAGGGGCCGAGCACGAATATCCCGCCGGTCACCGACGCGTTGATCACCATGAGCGCCGCCACGACACTCCACACCCACGCGCGCGCGGTGAACTCCCGCCACCCGGACCGGATGTCGGCCCACGGCCGCGTCGGCGCGTCCTCATCGATCTCGGGCGCGTCGACCCGCGCGTAGAAGAACGACGCCACCAGGAACACGACCGCCGTACCCGCGATCGCCCAGCCCGGCCCGGCCAGCGCCGCGACCATGCCGCCAAGGGACGCCCCGGTGATCATCGCGGTGTTGACGCCCATCCGGACCACCGCGTTGGCCTGCCGCAACAGCCCCTTGGGCACCGTCTGCGGCGTCAGCGCCGACGCCGCCGGGAGTGACACCGCGGAGACAGCCCCGTTGATCACACTCAGCACCACCAGCAACGGCAGCGACGCGAACCCCATGAGGACCGCCGCCGCCGTCATCGCCTGCGACACCGCCGCCGCGATACTCGCGCCCTGCAGGATCACCGCCCGCGGCAACCGGTCGGCGAGCACGCCACCCATCAGCAGCAGAAGCACGTTGGCGATGGATCTCGCCCCCACGACCAGCCCGAGCGCGACAACGGAGTCGGTCAGATCCAACACCGCGAACGCCAACGCGATAGGCGCGACGGAGTTGCCGAGGTAGGTGGCCACCCGGCCGATCGTGAGCCTGCGGAACATGATGTGCCGCAAAGGTTCGAGCATGTGAGGCATCGTAGGGTGATGCGATCTTCCCCATCGACCAGACTGCCCAGGTGACGCCAAACCGCTTGGCCGCCCTCCGCGACGCCCCGTTCACCTACGCGGAAGTCGGCCACACCGCCACGACGCTGCCAACGGGCTATCGCACAATCGCCCGGACGGTGACCTTGTCCGAGGAGACCGACTTCGCCCGAGCGGCGCGGGACCTGCTCGGGTGGGAGGTGCACCGCCGTGCGGGCCTCCAGGTGACGTCGTCGGGCGATGTCGCCCCGGACGCGGTGGTCATCCTCGGCTTCGCCCTGTTCCGCGCTCCGTGCCGAGTCGTCTACGTGGTCGACGAGCCGGACCGGCAGGGCTTCGCCTATGGCACGCTGCCTGGGCACCCGGAGCGCGGCGAGGAAGCTTTCATCCTCGAACGGCGCGACGGCGCGGTGACCTTCACGATCACCGCCTTCTCGCGGCCCGCGAGCCTGCTCGCCCGGAATCCCGTCGCGCACCTGGTGCAGGACATGATCACCAGCCGCTATCTCCGCGCCTTGCCTTGACGTGCGCGTCAACGTCTACCGTCGGTCGCATGCGTATCGGTGAACTGGCCAAACGGGCCGGGACGACGACCCGCGCGCTGCGCTTCTACGAGTCCCAAGGTCTCCTCGAAGCCCAACGCTCGGCGAACGGCTATCGCGAGTACGGCGAGGACGATTTCCGTCTCGTCAACGAGATCCTGACCCTCCAGGCCGTCGGCCTCACCCTCGACGACACCCGCCCCTTCGTCGAGTGCCTGCGCGCGGGCCACGCCGCGGGCGACGCGTGCGCCGACTCGATCGAGGTGTACCGGCGCAAGCTCGCCGAGGTGGACGCCTGCCTGGAGCGTCTGAACGAGGTGCGGGCGGGGCTGCTCGGCAAGCTCTCGACCGCCATGGCCAGACAAGACCCCTGCCGCGTGACGACGGAGGAACAGTGATGCTGCAACTCACCGACGAGACAATCGCTGAGGTGCTGCGGCGGGATGAGGTCGTGCTCGTGGACTTCTGGGCCCAGTGGTGCCCGCCGTGCCACATGATCGCCCCGGTACTGGACGAGATCGCCAAAGAACGCGCGGGCTTGGTGGTGAGCAAGATCAACACCGACGAGAACCCCACCGCCGCCCGCGACTACCAGGTCATGTCCCTCCCCACCCTGATCCTCTTCCGCGACGGCATGCCCATCCACACCATCGTCGGCGCCCGCCCAAAGGCGAGGCTCCTGGCCGAACTGGACGACGCACTGGCACGCTGATCTTTCGCCGCGGCCTGCCCGCTGGTACAAGTTCCGCATGAGTCCTGCGGGCCTGGAGGCCCTCCGCGAGCGAATCGAGTGGTCGGGCGCGGTGCGTAACCTGGAGGAACTCGCCAGGTCGCGGGGCGAGGCCGCGAGGGCCGCCGCCGAGGAGTACGGGCAGAGGTACGAGGGTCGTCGCGGCGCGATGGTGTTCGACGTGGTCGCCTCCCGGCAGCGGCGATACAAGAGCCGGGTCCTGGCGATGGTCGAGGGCTGGGGCAAGGCCCGATCGGACATGAGTCTGCGGGCGCTGGCCGACAGCCCGCCTGACGCCGCAACTCACAAGTTGCGATCTACCGAGCCCGCGACGATGCAGACCGTCGCCCGGAATCTGGTCGCCTTCGCGACCAAGCTCGGTCTGAACGAGGACGACGCGTGCAGGAAGTGGGCGGACGGCGCGCGGGGATTCGAGCACGCCTATGCGCTCGACCCGGTCGTCGGCGCCGTCCGTGGCATCGGTCCCGCCCTCTTCGCGTACATGCGAATGCGGTGCGGGGCGGATGCGCTGAAACCCGACGTGCGCGTGGCGAAGCGATTGAAGCACCTGGGGTTCGTCGTTCCCAGCGACCCTCACGCGATCATGGTGGTTGCCAGGGCCGCGGCGGCGGAGATCGGGTTCGATCTCCTGTCGCTCGACCAACTCCTGTGGCCGTCCGAGTGAGCTAGCGGCAGTCCATGTCGAGCATGTTCGACGTGCGGACCGGCACCGTTCCCGGGGTGTGCGGAGCCTGCGCCGCGTTGTGGAGGCGGTGGGTCAGTTCGCGGGCGCGGGTGACCGTGTCGCGCCAGAGGGCTGGGTCCACCCAGATCTCGGTGTCGGCGGTCGGGGGTGTCGGGGTGGCGTGGTCGAGGGTGGTGCTGCGGTAGCGCTTGGCCATGCCGCCGCGGATGGGGACTTCCTCGACCATCTCGACCATGCTCGCGTCGAGGAGTTTGCGCAGGTGGTAGCTGATGTTGGGTTGGCTGTGGCCGACCTCGCGAGCCACTTCGGCCGCGCTCATCGGCGTGGTGGTCAGCATGTTCAGGATGCGCAGCCGCAGCGGGTGGGCCAGGGCACGCAGGGTGGTATGAGTCTCCCCCAGAGTCATGCCACGAGTGTGCCCAAGAGTGTGCGGGGTCTGTCAAACGATTATGAAACGTTCGTCAAGAATTCCAGGATGGCGCCGGTGAGCCGCTCGGGGCGGAAACGCAGCTCCAGCGGGCTCTCCGCTTCCACGAAAGTGGAGTTCGGGAGTTCACCCGCAAGCATGTCGGCGTCACCGAACGGGTGGATCGGGTCGCGGCGGTGGCCGATGACGAGGGTCGGCGCGGTGATCCCGAGACGTAACGATTTGGGTGGGGCGACGCGGCCGAAGAAGATGCCGTGGACCGCCGCCGCCATCGCCGCGGGCTCTTGGCGCAGGGTGTCGGTGACGACGTCGACCCACTGGTTTCCGCTGGGTACCCGGGCCGCCGCCCACGCGACGCCGCGGACGGCGGCGGGGACGAAGCGGGCGGTGAACAGCAGTGGGGCGAAGGCGATGAGGCCCGCGACGATCGCGTTGTCGAGTACGGGCATCTCGATGATCAGCGCCTCGACCCGTGACGGCGCCGCGACCGCGACCTCCAAAGACACGTTCGCGCCCAGTGACGTGCCGCCGACGATGGCGCGTTCGACGCCGAGGTGGTCGAGGAGGGCGACGACCTGGGTGGCCCAGGTGGTCATGGAGTATTCCCACGAGCGGGTGGGCCGATCGGACTCGCCGTGGCCGAGCAGGTCCAGCGTGATCACGCGGTACCCGGCCTCGGCCAGGGAACGGGCCAGGGGCGCCTGCATGCGGCGCGTCATCAGCTGGCCGTGGGTGAGCACGATCAGGCGGTCACCGGCGCCGAACTCGGTATAGCGCAGCGTGTGGTCGCCGACTTGGAACGACGAGGCGTGCTCTGAGGGCATGCCGAGATGTTACTCGGCGGTAGCGCTAATCCGGGCGCCGACGGCGTCCGGCACCCTGGCTCTGGGCGGCCTCCGGCTCGGACTGCTGCGGCGCCTCTTCCTTCGCCTTGGTCGCCGGGGTGGCGCCCGCCGCCATCTCGCGCAGCAGTTCGTCGAAGATCGGCGTCGACATCGCCGTTTGCCCTGCCATGGCGGGTCTCCCATCCATTCCCGGTACGGACTCGGAACCTACCCCGCGCCCCCGACAAGCCTCGCAAACCCAGGCTGACACGATCGGGCGAACCGTGAAGCGTGGGCAATGCCACTCGGAGTAGAACGCGCGCGGGACTTATAGCTACTGGTGAGTAATACTAGCGGCCATGACGGAGAACCTGGTCTCGCTCAAGGTCGACGTGGCCGACCACGTCGCCGAGGTAACCCTGCTCGGGCCCGGCAAGGGCAACGCGATGGGCCCCGACTTCTGGCGCGAACTGCCCATCGTGTTCCGCGAGCTCGACGCCGACCCCGAGGTGCGCGCGATCGTGCTCACCGGCAGCGGCGCGAACTTCTCGTACGGCCTCGACCTGCCCGCGATGATGGGCGACTGGGCCGGGCTGCTCGGCGGCGAGTCGCTCGCCGGGCCGCGCACCAGGTTCCTCGACATCATCCGCGGCCTGCAGGACTCCGTCACCGCCGTCGCCGCGTGCCGCAAGCCGGTCATCGCCGCCGTGAGCGGCTGGTGCATCGGTGGCGGCGTGGACGTCATCGCCGCCGCGGACATCCGAGTCGCCAGCGCCGACGCCAAGTTCAGCGTGCGCGAGGTCAAGGTGGCCATCGTCGCCGACCTGGGCAGCCTGCAGCGCCTCGCCGGGATCATCGGCGAGGGCCACCTGCGCGAACTCGCCTTCACCGGCAAGGACATCGACGCCGAACGCGCGCGGTCGATCGGCCTGGTAAACGACGTCTACGCCGACCAGGACGAGGTGCTGGCCGCCGCGCGGACACTCGCCGCCGACATCGCCGCGAACCCGCCGCTGGTCGTGCAGGGCACCAAGGACGTCCTCGGCCACCAGCGCGACGCCCGCGTCGCCGACGGCCTGCGCTACGTCGCCACCTGGAACTCCGCGTTCCTGCCCAGCAAGGACCTCGGCGAGGCCGTGCAGGCGTTCCTGGAGCGGCGCCCGCCGAACTTCAGCGGGGAATGAGCACGCCCGGGTTGAGCGCGCCCGCGGGGTCCCAGGCGCGCTTGATCGCGGCGTAGAGGTCGCGTTCGGCGGGGGAGCGGGTCAGGTTCAACCAGGCGGCCTTGGCGACGCCGACGCCGTGCTCAGCGGAGATCGTCCCGCCGAGCGCGGCGGCGGCGCGCAGCACGGTGTCGGTGATCCGCTCCTCGTCATCGGCGCCCACCACGTTGACGTGGAAGTTCCCCTCGGCCAAGTGTCCGAAGAGGACCAACGTGCCCGACGTGACGGCCGCGCGGATCGCCCGCTCGAACTCCGCGGCCCGCGCGACCGGCACGCCGACGTCGAGCTTCAGCGGCGTGCCAAGGGAATTCACCGTCTCGGTGTGCGCCTCGCGGTATGTCCACAGTGTCCTGCGCGCGGTCTCGTCCACCGCGATCGCCGTGTCGAGCGCGCCGGGAAGCTCCACCGAGCCCAGTTCCTCGATGGGATCGTCGTCGGCGGCGCACTCGACCAGCAGATACACCGGGTGCGCCACCGGGAACGGCGGGGCGATGTCGCGATGGGCGCAGACCAGCCGCAGGCCGTCGTCGTAGAACACCTCGGCCGAGGTCAGCGACGGCAGTGACCGCAGTGCCGAGATCGCCGCCACCGCGTCGGACGTGCCGCCGAACGCCAGGAGCGCCGTCGCCCGGCGGGCGAACGCGGGGATGAGCCGCAGCCGCACCGCCGTGATCACCGCGAGCGTGCCCTCGCTGCCGACCAGGGAACCCGCCAGGTCGTAGCCGGTGCTGTCCTTGTCCAGCCCGCAAAGCGACCCGACGACCCGCCCGTCGGCGAGCACCGCCTCGACCCCCGCCACCTGCTCGCGCATCGATCCCCACCGCAGCACCCGCAGCCCGCCCGCGTTCGTGGCCACCATCCCGCCGACCGTCGCCGACTCCCGCGCGGCGATGTCGACGGCGAAGTCCAGCCCCGATGCCGCTGCGTGCTCCCGTAGGGCTGACAACCGGACGCCTGCACCCGCATTGACCTGCCGGGCCGCCGAATCGACCGGCCCGAGCGCCGACAACCGCGTCAGGCTCAGCAGAACTTCACCGTTGTGGGGGACACCGCCGCCGACAAGGCCCGTGTTGCCGCCCTGGGGCACCACCGCGGCCCCGAACTCCCCGCACACCGCAAGCACCTCGGCGACCTGGTCGCGATCCGCCGGACGGACCACCAGCGCCGCCGATCCCCGGTACCGCCCGGTCCAGTCGGTGGTGAAACCCGCGCACACGGCTGGGTCCGTCAGCACATGCTCGACCCCGACAACGGCGGCCAACCGTCGCGCAAGTGCCACAATCCCCCTTCCGGCGTGCGGAATGTCGCCATGTCAGCCAATAGATGGAGCTTATGCACCGATCGGGCGGCCACTATGTAAACAGGCTAACGAAGGCGTATCGCGGTTCGACAGTCCTGGCGGAGGTGGGCGGAGATGAGCGACGACGCGATCTCAGGCAGCGAGCCCGAGGGCGCACAGCCCGCGGCGGCCACGCCGCTGCGGCCGCGTAGACTGCCCACCTTGCCCTGCAGCGTCGTGTGGAGCCGCGGGCGCGCCTACGTCCTGGAAGCTGTGGACGGATACGCGTTCTGGGTCGGGTTCGACCAATACGGCAGGCCGCAGTCGCTGAGCCGATCAGCGCTCGAACGGCAGGGCTGGACCCCACATCGTGCCGAACGGAAAACAGCGTGAACGACATCGCCGTCAAACCCGGCGTCCGCACCCTTCGCAAACTCCCGACCGCGCCCTGCTCCGTCGTGTGGAGCAAAGGCCGCGCCTACGTCCTGGAAGGCTCCGCGGGCCGCCTGCGCTGGGTCGGCCTCGACACCTTCGGCAGGCCGTGCGCCCTGAGCGCGGCCGCGCTGGACGAACAGGGCTGGTCGCGCCGACGCAGCTGAGCCGCCCATTAGGCTCACCGCTTATGGCCGAACCCGCACGGGACGCACTCTCCGACCGGGTGCTGACCATCCCCAACGTGCTGAGCATGCTCAGGCTCGCCGGGGTGCCCGTCTTCCTCTATCTGCTGCTGGTCCCGCGCGCGGACGCGTGGGCGATCGGCATCCTGATGTTCGGCGGGTTCACCGACTGGCTCGACGGCAAGATCGCCCGCTGGCTCGACCAGTCCAGCCGCCTCGGCGCCCTGCTCGACCCGGCCGCCGACCGCCTCTACACCCTGGCCACGATCGTCGCCTTCGTCATCCGCGACATCGTGCCCTGGTGGGTGGCCGCCGCCCTGGTCCTGCGGGACGTGGTCGTGGCGGGCTGCATCGCGGTGCTCCGGCGCCGGGGCTTCGGCCCGCCCGAGGTGACCTACATCGGCAAGGCGGCCACGTTCAACCTGATGTACGCCTTCCCGCTGCTCCTTCTGGCCGAAGGCGAGTCGACGCTGGCCACCGTGGTCCGGCCGATCTCCTACGCGCTGGCCATCTGGGGCGGCGCGCTGTTCCTCTGGTCAGGGCTGCTGTACCTGGTGCAGACCAGGGCCGCCCTGCGGCTGACCGCGTCGACATGAGACGATCTTCGTTCGGCCGCGTGCGCTCAGTGGGGTGCCACCATCCCGGGTGCTGATCGCGCACGGTACGTTGACACTGTTCAGCGGAACAGAACAGCAGGAGGAGCTCAGGTGAGCACGAACGACGGGCCCGGCGTCCCGCCGGAGCAGTCTCCGGAGCGGACTTCCGTATTCCGGGCCGACTTCCTCTCCGAAGCCGAGGGCACCCCGGCCCCGGCCCCCGAACCCGCGGTGCAGGGCGTCGACGCCCTTCCCGCCGGATCCGCCCTCCTGGTGGTCAAGCGCGGCCCGAACGCGGGCTCGCGCTTCCTGCTCGACCGCGACACCACCAGCGCGGGTCGGCACCCCGACAGCGACATCTTCCTCGACGACGTCACCGTCTCCCGCCGCCACGCGGAGTTCCGCCGCGAGGGCGGCGAGTTCGTGGTGATCGACGTCGGCAGCCTCAACGGCACCTACGTCAACCGCGAGCCGGTCGACCAGGCCGTGCTCGCCGGTGGCGACGAGGTCCAGATCGGCAAGTTCCGGCTGGTCTTCCTGACCGGACCCGGCGCGGGCGCTTAGGCAGGTCGAACCGTGACGGCGGCCGGGCGGCCCGCCCGTGACGGATGGAACATCGGGGCGGTGCTGGAACGGCTCCGCCCCGAGTTCCCGGACGTGACCATCTCCAAGATCAGGTTCCTCGAAGCGGAGGGCCTGGTCAGCCCGCGGCGCTCGCCTTCGGGATACCGCAGGTTCGCAGAGGACGACGTCGCGCGGCTGCGGTTCGTCCTGGCCGCCCAGCGCGACCACTACCTGCCGCTGCGGGTGATCAAGGACCAGCTCGACCAGGCCGACCGCGGCGGCGCGCCGCCCATGGCCGCCGTGACCCGGCAGTTGAGCGCGGTTCCGGCCGAGCCGGACACCCCGGCGCCGGACGATTCGCCGACGCTGCGGCTCACCAGGGACGAGGTCATCGCCCGCGCGGGTGTGCGCACCGCTCTGGTCGCGGAGCTGGAACAGTATGGTCTGCTCGCCGTCGGTGACGGCGGGTTCTACGACGGTGACGCGGTGCAGGTGGCCCGGCTGGCCGCGGGCCTGGCCGACTACGGCATCGAGCCCAGGCATCTGCGGGCGTTCCGTGCCGCGGCCGACCGGGAGATCGGGCTGGTGGAGCAGGTCGTGGCGCCGCTCTACCAGCAGCGCGACCCGTCGGCGCGCGAGCGTGCCGACAGCGTCACCCGCGAGCTCGGCACACTGGCGGTGGGCTTGCACTCACTGCTCGTCAAGGCCGGTCTCCGGCGAATGATCAGCAGGTAAAACCGGTGCTGTCCGGCTATTCATTGTGATCTGATCACCGTGAGATAGTCGGGCGTGAGGACCGGATGGCGGGTAGCGTCGAACCAGGCGATGAGCGATCCTCGAAAGGGAACGGGACGCCTGACGCCCCAGCGAGCGGAGGGAGGCGAGCCCGATGAGCGAGATGCGCGTCGTGGGAGTGCGGGTGGAGTTGCCCGCGAACCAGCCGATCTTGTTGCTGCGCGAGACCGAAGGTGAACGGTACCTCCCGATCTGGATCGGATCGGTCGAGGCGACCGCGATCGCCCTGGAGCAACAGGGGGTGCGGCCCGCGCGGCCGCTCACCCACGACCTGCTCAAGGACGTGATCGGCGCGCTCGGTCGCGAACTGGAGCAGGTCCGGATCACCGATCTGCGCGAAGGCACCTTCTTCGCCGAACTCGTCTTCGACGGCGACGTGCGCGTCTCCGCCCGGCCGAGCGACTCCGTCGCCCTGGCCCTGCGGGTGGGCGTGCCGATCCACGCCGAGGACTCGGTCCTGCAGGAAGCGGGGCTGATCATCCCGGACGAGCAGGAGGACGAGGTCGAGAAGTTCCGCGAGTTCCTCGACTCGGTCTCCCCGGAAGACTTCCGCGGGGCTGACACCTGATGAGCGCGGAACCGGCGTGTCGCGCACCCGCGCGTCGCGTTGATTTGTCCCCGTGCCCGTCTTACCGTCAGGGATAGCGCATCGCCGGCGCGACTGCCAGTCAGGCAGCCGCGCCGGTAACCGCGCGACCGGCGGTTCCCCACAGTGGAGCGGGCGGTCTCGTTCGACGGCCATCGGTGGCCGGACGAGGGGAGGCAGCGTGTTCGAGGAAGGTCCCGTCGGGGCTGATACCGGAGAGCAGGGCGAACTGTTCCCGGATGCCTCACTGCCCGACGAACTCGTCGGCTACCGGGGTCCTGCCGCGTGCCAGATCGCGGGAATCACCTACCGGCAGCTCGACTACTGGGCCCGGACCGACCTGGTCGTCCCCACCGTGCGTGGCGCGCACGGCTCGGGGTCGCAGCGGCTCTACTCGTTCAAGGACGTCCTGGTCCTCAAGGTCGTCAAGCGCCTGCTCGACACCGGCGTCTCGCTGCAGAACATCCGGGTGGCCGTCGACCACCTGCGCAAGCGCGGAGTGCGTGACCTGGCCAGGATCACCCTGTTCAGCGACGGCACCACCGTCTACGAGTGCACCTCGCCGGAAGAGGTCGTCGACCTGCTGCAAGGCGGTCAGGGCGTCTTCGGCATCGCGGTCTCCGGGGCGATCCGGGAGATCAGCGGCACCATCCACGAGTTCCCGGCCGAGCGCGCCGACGGCGTGGAGCTGCCGCACCACACCGAGGACGAGCTGACTCAGCGCCGCAAGACCCGCAACGTCGGCTAAGGCTCTGTCTTTGGCGAACCCTTCGGGCTCGCGGGCTCGGCCGCCTCAAGGTGACGAGAACGAGACCGGTTTCCAAGACGGCCAACTGCTAGCGCAGTCGACCATCTCGGAAACCGGTCTCGTTCTCGTCACCGCGGCCGAGCCGTAAATGGCCGGGTCGTGGTTATCCGCACGAACCCGGCCCGGCGCAGGATCGGCTCACTCGTCGGCAGCGCGTCCACCTGCAGATACTTGACCCCGCGGGCCTGCGCGAGTCGCGCGCGGCGGCTGACGACAGCCTTGTAGATCCCCTTGCCCCGCCATTCCGGCAGCGTGCCGCCGCCCCAGAGCCCGGCGAAATCGGTGCCCGGGTAGTAATCGGTGCGGGCCGCCGACACGACCTCGTCGCCGGCGACCGCCAGCACCACGTCCAGCGTTCCCGGCGCCGCCGCCAGCAGTTGGGCGCGCAGCTTGCTCATGTCCTTGCCGAACACGCGCTGGTGCAGGTCGGTGGCCTTTTCGATGCCCTCCGGCGTGGTCGCCTCGACGATCTCCACGCCCGCGGGCGGGGCGAAGTCTGGGACCCCTGCGGCCTCCGCGACCACGACCGCCTCCAGCACGTCGGCGACCAGGCCCGCGGCGGCGAGCCGGTCGGGCAGGTCGGCGGGCCGGTCGTGGCTGAAGTGTTTCCACTCATAGTCCCCCGTGAACCGCGGCAGCTCGGCGGCGATGGCCGCGTCGGCGGTGGCCGCGTCGAGATCGGTCCACACGACGCCCTGCCAGCTGTGCGCGGCGGTGCTGACGTGCCGGATCAGGCGCGGCTCGCGCTCGACGGTGGTCTCGGGGTCGCCGGGCGGAAGTTCACGCCTGAGTTGCCGGTCGAACGCGGAGAGTGCCGCTACGGGGTCCATGAACCAAGTTGAACCTGGACACAGCACTCTGGGCAAATGAGTTAGCGACCCGTCCGTCTAGACTTAAGGACAGTCGTCGCAGAACCCACGCGGGAGAGATCGAGCGGTCACCCGACCGACTCGACGCCGAAGGAGCAAATCCTCCCCGGAACCTCTCAGGCAAAAGGACCGCGTGGGCGAGACGCCTCTGGAAAGCGGGCTGCCCTCGGGCGGCCCCGCCGAAGGTGCAAGTCCGGATGTTCGGGCGAAGCTCTCAGGCGCCCGGGTTCTACGGGCACGGACAGAGGGGGAGGGCTAAGCGGGCACCCCACCCGCGTCAGGCCCGACCCCGTTCGCCGGAGGAGCTGCACTGATGACACGGATCCCCCTCGCCGCGCTCGAGCACGGCACCCTGTTCGCCGACCGCCACGTCGGGCCCCGCCCGGCCGAGCTGGCTCGGATCCTCGACGTCGTCGGCGTCGGCTCGCTGGAGGAACTGGCCCAGCGCGCCGTCCCGGAGTCGATCCGCGACGGTGAGCTGGCCATCGACCTGCCCGCCCCCGCCACCGAGCAGGGCTCCCTCGCCGAGCTGCGCGAGCTGGCGTCGCAGAACCGCACGCTCACCCAGATGATCGGCCTCGGCTACTACGGCACGGTCACCCCTCCGGTGATCCGCCGCAACGTGCTGGAGAGCCCTGCCTGGTACACGGCGTACACGCCGTACCAGCCCGAGATCTCCCAGGGCAGGCTCGAGGCGCTCATCAACTTCCAGACCATGGTCGCTGACCTGGCCGGTCTGCCGACGGCGAACGCGTCGATGCTCGACGAGTCGACCGCGGCCGCCGAGGCGATGACGCTGGTGCGGCGCGCGGGCCGGTCGAAGTCGGCCCGGTTCGTCGTCGACGCCGACACGTTCCCGCAGACCATCGCCGTCATCGAGACCCGCGCCGAGCCGCTTGGCATCGAGATCGTCGTGGCCGACCTGACCGAGGGCCTGCCCGCGGGCGACTTCTTCGGCGTGCTGCTGTCCTACCCCGGTGCCAGCGGTGCCGTGCGCGACCACGCCGCCCTGATCGCCGAGGCGCACGAGCGCGGCGCGAAGGTCGCGGTGACCGCCGACCTGCTGTCGCTGACGCTGCTGCGCGCGCCGGGCGAGATCGGCGCCGACGTCGTCGTCGGCACCACCCAGCGCTTCGGCGTGCCGATGGGCTTCGGCGGTCCGCACGCCGGGTACATGGCGGTCAGCGCGGGCCTGGAGCGGCAGCTGCCCGGCCGCCTGGTCGGCGTGAGCACCGACGCCGACGGCAACCTGGCCTACCGGCTGGCGCTGCAGACCCGTGAGCAGCACATCCGCCGGGAGAAGGCCACCTCGAACATCTGCACCGCGCAGGTGCTGCTCGCGGTCGTCGCGTCGATGTACGCGGTCTACCACGGCCCCGACGGCCTGAAGGCGATCGCGACCCGGGCGCACCGGATGGCGACGGTCCTCGCGGCCGGCCTGCGCGACGGCGGGATCGACATCGTCCACGGCGACTTCTTCGACACCGTCCTCGCGCGCGTGCACGGCACCGCCGCCGACATCGTCGCCGCCGCCCGCGACCTGGGTGTCAACCTGCGGCTGGTCGACGCCGACCACGTCGGCATCGCCTGCGACGAGACCACCTCGCGCGAGACGCTGGCGCTGGTGTGGCAGGCCTTCGGCGTGACCGCCGACGCCGACGCGCTCGACGTCGACACCGCCGACGCGATCCCGGCCGCGCTGGTCCGCACGTCGGAGTACCTGACCCACCCGGTGTTCAGCACCCACCGCTCCGAGACCGCGCTGCTGCGCTACCTGCGCGCGCTGTCGGACAAGGACGTCGCGCTCGACCGCAGCATGATCCCGCTGGGCTCGTGCACGATGAAGCTCAACGCGACCGCGGAGATGGAGCCGATCACCTGGCCCGCCTTCGCCGACCTGCACCCGTTCGCGCCTGCCGACCAGGCCGCGGGCATCCTGCGCGTGGTCAGCGACCTGGAGGGCTGGCTGGCCCAGGTCACCGGCTACGACGCGGTGAGCCTGCAGCCGAACGCGGGCAGCCAGGGCGAGTTCGCGGGCCTGCTCGCGATCCGCGCCTACCACCGCTCGCAGGGCCACGGCGAGCGCGACGTGTGCCTGATCCCGTCGAGCGCGCACGGCACCAACGCCGCGAGCGCGGTCATGGCGGGCATGCGCGTCGCGGTCGTCAAGTGCGACGACTCGGGCAACATCGACCTCGACCACCTGCGGGCCAGCGTCGAGGAGCACAAGGACGATCTCGCCGCCATCATGATCACCTACCCGTCGACGCACGGGGTGTACGAGGACACGGTGCGCGAGGTCTGCGGCCTGGTGCACGACGCGGGCGGCCAGGTCTATGTGGACGGTGCGAACCTCAACGCCCTCATCGGCCTCGCCCGCTACGGCAAGTTCGGCTCGGACGTCTCGCACCTCAACCTGCACAAGACGTTCTGCATCCCGCACGGCGGCGGCGGCCCCGGCGTCGGCCCGATCGGTGTGAAGTCGCACCTGGCGCCGTTCCTGCCGAACCACCCGCTGCAGCCGACCGCTGGCCCGCCCACCGGCGTCGGCCCGATCAGCGCCGCCCCGTGGGGCAGCGCGTCGATCCTGCCGATCTCGTGGGCCTACGTCCGCATGATGGGCGCCGACGGCCTGCGCCGCGCGACCCTGACGGCGGTCGCGTCGGCCAACTACATCGCGCGTCGGCTCGACGAGCACTACCCGGTCCTCTACACCGGTGAGGGCGGCTTCGTCGCCCACGAGTGCATCCTCGACCTGCGCCCGCTGACCAAGGCCACGGGCATCACCGTCGACGACGTGGCGAAGCGCCTCGCCGACTACGGCCTGCACGCGCCGACGATGTCGTTCCCGGTCGCGGGCACGCTGATGGTCGAGCCGACCGAGTCGGAGGACCTCGCCGAGATCGACCGCTTCTGCGACGCGATGATCGCGATCAAGGGCGAGGTCGACCGGGTCGCCGCGGGTGACTGGCCCGCCGAGGACAACCCGCTGGTCAACGCGCCGCACACGGCCGCGTCGATCGCGGGCAAGTGGGACCACCCGTACAGCCGCGAGGAAGCGGTGTTCCCGGCGGGCATCACGCCCAACAAGATCTGGCCCCCGGTCCGCCGGATCGACGGCGCCAAGGGCGACCGGAACCTGGTCTGCTCCTGCCCGCCCTTGGACGCGTACCAGAGCTGAGGTCTGAACCGCCCGCCACTTCGGTGGCGGGCGGTTTTATTTGGCCGCCTTGACCGCTGCCTGGAGCCCTTCGAGGGCGAGTTGGTCGGCGCGTTCGTTCTCCGGGTGGCCCGCGTGGCCCTTCACCCAGTGCCACTCGACCTCGTGGCGCGCCGCCGCCGCTTCGAGCCGCTTCCACAGGTCCTCGTTGGCGACCGGCGTCTTGGCCGAGGTCTGCCAGCCGTTGGACTTCCACGTGGCCACCCACTTGGTGATGCCGTTGCGGACGTAGGTGCTGTCGGTGTAGACGTCGACCCGACACGGCCTGGTCAGCGTCTCCAGCGCCTGGATGGGCGCCATCAGCTCCATCCGGTTGTTCGTCGTGCGTTCGGCCTCGCCGCCGCACAGGTCGCGCTCGCGGTCGCCGTAGCGCAGCACCGCCCCCCAGCCGCCCGGACCGGGATTGGGCACGCACGCGCCGTCGGTATAGATCTCCACCACCTGATCACCCACGGTGGCGATGCTAGCGGGGAATAACAACCAGCCGTCGGAGTTGTCCACAGTGAGGGGTAGTCCACTCTGGAGGAAAAGCACGTATGTCGGAAGTGAAGCTCAACGACGGCACCACCATCCCGCAGCTCGGCTACGGCGTCTGGCAGGTCCCCGACGACGTCGCCGTGACCGCGGTGGCGACCGCCATCGAGGCCGGGTACCGCAGTATCGACACCGCGGCGATCTACGGCAACGAGGTGGGCACCGGCGCGGCGATCGCGGCGTCCGGCGTGCCGCGGGAGGAGCTGTTCGTCACCACCAAGCTCTGGAACTCCGCCCAGGGCTACGACGAAGCCCTGCGCGCGTTCGACGAGAGCCTCGCCAAGCTGAAGCTGGACTACGTCGACCTGTACCTGATCCACTGGCCGTCCCCGGCGCAGGACAAGTACGTCGACTCGTGGCGGGCACTGGAGAAGATCAAGGAAGACGGCCGCGCGCGGTCGATCGGTGTGTCCAACTTCCACCAATCGCACTTGGACAGGCTCTTCGCCGAGACCGGGACCGTGCCGTCGGTCAACCAGATCGAGCTGCACCCCAACCTGCCGCAGGCCGACCTGCGCGCCTTCCACGCCAAGCACGGCATCGCGACCGAGGCGTGGAGCCCGCTGGGCCAGGGCAAGCTGATCTCTGACCCGACGGTCGCCGCCATCGGTGAGCGGCACGGGAAGTCGGCGGCGCAGGTGCTGCTGCGGTGGCACCTGGACCTGGGCAACATCGTCATCCCGAAGTCGGTCACCCCGGAGCGCATCCGGGCGAACATCGACGTGTTCGACTTCGCTCTGACCGAGGCCGACCACGCCGAGCTTGCGGGCCTGGAGAACGGCGTGCGCACCGGCCCGAACCCGGACGAGTTCTGGGCCTAACCGGTGATCGACCGGGCGAGTTCCCGGGCCGTGGCTTCGGTGAACTCCGGATCGGAGACCTGAACCGCCCCACCCGTGATCGCCGACTGGATCATGGGCGCGATGAGCAGCTTGCCGTCGACCACGATGGCAAGCTGCTCACCCACGTGCTTCGACGTCCAGTCCGCGAAGAGCATGGTGCTGTCCGGTGGCAGTTTCAGGTTGATCGCCCAGCCACCGGTCGGCGTCTCCTCGACACCGACATCCTCGAACCGGGTGAACTCCCCGATCGACGGCGCGACCCGGTAGACGCCGTCGTCACCCTCCAGCGCGTCGGGACCGGTCGGCGAGCCGGGCGGGTCCACCGACAGCACGGGCCGCAACTCCACCGGCACCTTCGCGTCGACCGGGCCGCTGCGGTCGGCCGCAGCCGACGTGGGGACGGCGGTGCCGGGGGCGGACTCGGAGCAGGCCGCGAGCAGCAGCACAGCGGCCAACGCCGCCACCAGCTTCACCATGATCGCGATCCTAGCCACGCCGGGCGGACAGTTGGCCCAGTGCGGCTTGGATGCCGCGGGCGTCGGTCAGCGTCGACACCGTGCCCTTGGTCAGTTTGGCCAGTTCTCGCAGGGCCGCGCGGTTCTGGTCCGGGCCGAAGGCGATCACGCTGACGGCCACCGGTTTCTTCGGGTCGCCCACCGACTTGATCAGCGCGGTCAGCTCGCCCAGTGTCATCGTGCCGTCTGAGCCGCCGTCGGTGATCACGACGATCTCGTTGCGTTTGCCCGCCACGTAAGTCGACGCCGCTGTCTTGTAGGCCGCCGCGATGCTCTCGTACAGGTCGGTGGAGCCGACCGGGGTCAGCGTGTCGATCGCCTGGTGGAGGGCGGCGCGGCGGTCGGCGATGGGGCCGGTCGCCACCAACTGCTGGTAGGGCTTGCTCTTGTCGAGTGCGCGGGAGAACCGCCACAGGCCGACCGAGCCCGAGACCGTGTAGTCCGCGTAGCCGTGCAGGGATTCCTTGACGCGGTCGATGCGGCTGCGGCCCTCGCCGCCGTCGCCGGTCATCGACTTCGAGACGTCGACCAGCAAGGTCACGATGCGGCCGCCCTCGGTGGCCGCGGCCCAGGTGGCGGCGAGTTGCTGGGTGGTCTTGGAGTTCGCCGGGGCGGTCGCGGGCGGCAGGTCCGGCCACGACATCCCGACCGAGTTCGACGGGCGCTCGCGGGACGACACCGTGCGCAGGCCCGCGCGGGCGAGGTCACGCTGCTGGTCGGGGGCCAGCACGAACTGGCGGAACTGGTCGGCGGCGTCGGCGAGGACCTGGTCGATGCCTGCGAGGCGGACGAACGGGAAGTCCGCGGTCGGCACCGGGCCGGTGGCGACGATCTCCGTCAGCGGGTGCCGCGCGGCCGGGCGGCCGTCGGCGGCGAGGTTGCGGCGGTGCAGGTCGACCTCCAGCACCGGGACCATGCCGAACGGCGCCGCCTCCATGGTCTCCGCGTCGCCCAGGCTGATCAGGGTGTCGCGGGTGGTCTCGGGGACTCCGGATGGCTGACCCGCGGCGAGCTTGCTGATCGCGTCGGTGACCTCGGGGCGGGCCAGGACCTCCTGGGTGAGCGGGCTCTGCTTGCCGACTCCCGACAACACCGCCTGCACGGCCAGCCCGGTCGCCGGGTTCGCCGCGGGGGAGGGCAGGGCCAGGGTGATCCGCCCCCAGCCGGACTTGCCGAACCGCGACCAGCCGCCGGGGTCGGAGGTCAGGGTGGCGAGGTCGGCCCAGCTGAACGCCATCGCCTTCGACAGCGTCGCCGCCGCCTCCTGCGGCGCGGCCAGCACGACCGGGCTGCCCGCCACGGTGTCGGGCGCGGAGCCGAGCAGCGCGTCATCGACGGCGCTCAGGCGGTCGGTCCAGATCGAGGACTCGGGCAGCCACGCGTGCGGGCGGTCGCCGAGTTCGCGGGCCGACCACTCGCCGGTGAGCCCGGCGAGCACGGCGGCGGACTCGGCCGACGAGATGTTGACCTTCACGCATCGATCGCCCACCACGGGGCCGCGGGCGTTCCAGCGCTTGGCGATCTCCCGCAGCGGCGTCTCGACCGACGGGGTGACCACGACCTTCAGCGCGACCGGCCCGGCCGCGCACTCCCGGCCGCGCTCGGCGGCGCGCTCATCGGCGGCGTAGCGCAGCCAGCTTCCGCCGAACCACAGGGCGACCATGATCACGATCAGCCCGGGGAGCAGGACCGCCCACCGCGGCGCGCGGCGGCGGTCCCCACGTTGTCGAGACATCGCAACCCTTTCGAGCACACGGGGTGCGCGCTCGGTGTGGGCACTCTATTAGGTGAAACCCTTGCGTCAAGAGGGTTGACAGTCCGTGAAGTTACTCAACAGATCGTCACAAAGAGCGATCAGGTTGGCCCGCAAGGGTTCCGCGCGGCGGGCGAAGTCGGCCTGGGCGCGGACGTAGTCGGCCCGGCCGCGCTCGGTCTCGATCGGCACCGGGTCGTAGCCGAGGTCGGACAGGTCGTACGGACTCGCCCGCATGTCAAGCTCCCGCACGTCCGAGGCGAGGTCGAAGCAATCGGCCAGCAGGTCGGACGGGGTGTAGGGGTCGAGCTTGTAGGCCCACTTGAACAGGTCCATCGTCGCGTGCAGGCAGCCGGGCTGTTCGAGCGCGATCTGCTTGTCGCGACTGGGTTCGAGGGTGTTCAGCGGCCGCGCGGGCTCGGTGAAGAAGCGGAACGCGTCGAAGTGGCTGCACTTGATCGTCTGCGACTCGACCACCGCGTCGGTGCCATCGGCACCCAGGCGCAGCGGCCAGTCGACGTGGCGGATCTCGGTGGTGGGCTGGCGGTAGACCATGGCCCACTCGTGCAGGCCGAAGCAGCCGAGCCGCGGCGCGCGGGACGCGGTGGCGGACAGCAGGTCGCGGATGAACCGGGCCGCCCGGACGCGCGGCTCCGGCAGACCCGCGACGTCGAGCGTCACGCCGTCGGGGGTCGCGGTGTAGGCGGGCCAGCGCAGGTACTCCCGCGCCGACTCGCCCGCCAGCACGACACCCGGACCCGGGTGCCACCGCTCCAACTGCGCGGGGCGGTGGGAGTAGTAGGTGAACAGGAAGTCCAGCACCGGGTGCTTCTCACCGCGCACCCGGCGCTGCTGGTGCGGCACCGTCCACGCCCGCATCCGACGCGCGTGGCCGTCCCGTCTGGCGTGCCAGACGGGCTCGGCCAGCACGATCCGCTCAGCCACCGTTGGCGATGTGCGTCCCGTCGCGCACGGTTCCCACGTACTCCTCGACCAGGTCCTCCAGGGCGATCACGCCCAGCACCGTGCGGTCGGCCGCCACGGCCATCGCCAGGTGGCTGTGTGCCCGGCGCAGCGCGCTGAGCGCCTCGTCGACCCGCGAGTCGGCGGGCACCTGCGGCAGCGCGCGGATCCGGGTGGCGGGTAGGGGCGTGGCCGGGTCGGCGTCGACCTGGTCGAGCACGTCCTTGACGTGCACGTACCCCTGCAGGCCGCCCTCGGCGGTGCGCACCGGGAACCGGGAGTAGCCGGTCTCGCCGACCGCCTGGTCGATGTCGCCGACCGTCGGCGGGGAGGGCACCGTCTTGATCCTGGCCAGCGGCACCATCACGTCGGCGACGGTCCGCTCGACCGACGACAGCGTGTTGGAGAGCCGCCGGTGCTCGGAGGCGTCCAGCAGGCCCTCCCGCCGCGACTCGGCGATCAGCGTGGCCAACTCGTCCGGCGTGTAGGCGCTCTCCAACTCGTCCTTCGGCTCGACATTGAACCGCTTGAGGATGAACGTCGAGGCGATCGTGAACAGCTTCAACAGCGGCCGGACCAGCTTGCAGAACGCGAAGTGCACCGGCACGAGTGCCATCGCCGCGCCCTCCGGCCCGGCGATCGCCAGGTTCTTCGGCACCATCTCGCCGATCACCGTGTGCAGCGTGACCACGATGCCCAGCGCGATCGCGAACGCCACACCGTGCAGCACCGCGGGCGGGATGTCCAGCGAGTGGAACGGGGCCTCCAGCAGGCTCGCGATCACCGGCTCGGACAGCGCGCCCAAGCCGAGCGAACACACGGTGATGCCGAGTTGGGCGCCCGCGATCAGCAGCGGCAGCTCCCGGCCCGCCTCGATCGCCACGGTGGCCCGGGAGTGGCCCTCGCGGGACAGCGCCTCCAGGCGGTCGCGGCGGGCGGTGATGATGGCGAACTCGGCGCCGACGAAGAAACCGTTGCCCAGCAACAGAAGAACTGTCGCGAGAAGTGCCAGGACGTCGCTCATGACGTCGCCTCCCGCTGCACCTTGGCGACCCGGAGCTCGGCGACGCGGTGGCGGTCCATCCGCATCACCGTGATCCGCCAGCCGTCGTAGCGGATCTCGTCGTTGACTGACGGGATCCGGCCCAGCCTGGTGAGCACGAAGCCCGCGACGGTCTCGTACTCGCCGTGCGGCATCCGCAGTCCGGTCGCCTCGGCGAGTTCGTCGTCGCGCAGCAGGCCCGAGACCATCCAGCTCTCCTTGCCCAGCGGGCGGACCGGGTTGACCTCGCCGCGGTCGTGCTCGTCGCGCACGTCGCCGACGATCTCCTCGATCAGGTCCTCCAGGGTGACGATCCCGGCGGTGCCGCCGTACTCGTCGACCACGATCGCCACCTGCAGGCCGGAGCCGCGCAGCCGGTCGAGCAGCACGTCGCCGTCGAGGGTCTCCGGGACCGTGGGCACCGGCCTGGCCAGCGAGGACGCCTTGGTGGTGGCCCGCATCGCCGTCGGCACGCTGAACACCTGCTTGACGTGCACGACGCCGCGGATGTCGTCGAGATCGCCACCGTGCACCGGGAACCGGGAGAACCCGGTGGACCTGGCCAGCTCGATCAGGTCGACCACCGTGGCGTCCGCGCGCAGCGCCTGCACCTGCACGCGCGGGGTCATCAGCTCGTCGGCCGTGCGGTCGCCGAAGCGCAGCGACCGGCTCAGCAGCGTGGCCGTGCCCGTGTCGAGCGTGCCGAGCGCGGCGCTGGAGCGGACCAGGCCGCCGAGTTCCTGCGGCGAGCGGGCCGAGCGCAGTTCCTCCTGCGGCTCGACGCCGAGGCGACGCACGATCCAGTTGGCCGAGCCGTTGAGCGCGCTGATCAGCCAGCGCAGCCCCAGGGAGAACACCGCCTGCGGACCGGCGACCGCGCGCGCGGTGGCCAGTGGCTTGGCTATGGCGAGGTTCTTCGGCACGAGTTCGCCGAACACCATCGACAGCGAGGTGGCGACCAGCAGCGCGATGACGATGGACACCGCGTCGGCCGCCCTCACGGGCAGCCCGACCGCCGTGAGCAGCGGCTCGATCAGCTCGGCGATGGCGGGCTCGGCGATGTAGCCGGTGATCAGCGTGGTGATCGTGATGCCGAGCTGGGCGCCGGAGAGTTGGAACGACAGCGTCCGGTGGGCCTTGGCGATCGCGTGGGCGCGCCGGTCGCCGACCTGGGCGACGTGGTGGTCGACCTGGCTGCGTTCGAGGGTGGTCAGGGAGAACTCGGCCGCGACGAAGAGCGCGGTTCCGAGCGTCAGGGCGGCCACGGCGAGTAGGCCGAGGACGCTGAGCAGGGGACCGGTCACCGGGGAGCACACCCGGCTTCCGGGTCGGTATGGTCGCCGGGACTCTCTCCCGGCCCGCTACTGCGACCCGGGGACTGCGCTTTGCGCACGGTGAACTGTCACTCCTCGTTATTCACGTACTGAATGTCCCCATTCTAGGGAACTCGATCCGGTTTTCGCGCCTTATCCCGCGCGGCGGTGCCTGCGGACCGTTTCCTCCACCAGATCGAGCACGGGCTCGAGGTCGTCGGCGGGCAGGCCCATGGCCAGATGCGAGACCACGCCCTCCAGCACCAGCTCCAAGAACGCCGTGAGCACAGTCACGTCGACGTCGTCGCGCAGCTTGCCCGCCTCGCGCTGGCGCAGGAGGCGGTTGCGGGTGGCGATGGTCAGCTGCTCGGACCGCTCGGCCCAGCGCGCGCGGAACTCCGGGTCGGTGCGCAGGCGGCGGGAGACCTCCAGGCGGGTGCCCAGCCAGTCGGCCGGGGTCTCGCCCTCGGCCTCGGTAGGGCCCGCGAGCAGGTCGCGCATGACCTGGACCAGACCCTGCTGGGCCACGACCTCGGTCATCCGGAGCACGTCGTCCTCGGCCAGTGCGAGGAACAGCGACTCCTTGTCGCGGAAATGGTGGAAGATCGCGCCGCGGGACAACCCGGTAGCCTCTTCCAGGCGGCGCACGGTCGCGCCCTCGTAGCCGTGGCGCGCGAAACAGGACCGCGCCCCGTCGAGGATCTGGCGGCGGCGCGCGTCGAGATGGTCCTGGCTCACCCTGGGCACCGGTCGATGGTGTCAGTCGGGGCGACCGGAAGCAATCCGTACGTACGTATTGGGTATCACTCACGTCGCCATTAACAGAGTCTCACGTCGCGGTTCCGGCGTCGTGCGACTGTCGGTGGCCGCGTGTAGCTTCGATTTCAGGCCGTTCGGAGGCCGTCGACGAAGGGGTGATCCCTCCTGACCGCACTACGCGAACCGGAGACCACGGGGCCCGACGGAAAGCGGTTGCGGGCCCGCGTGGAGGCCGAGGCGTACGTCGCCTCGGTCTGTTTCAAGCACGGTCCACCGAACCTGGTGGGCGTCGAACTCGAATGGACCGTCCACCATCGCGACGATCCCGGACGCCGACTCCGGCCAGAAGTCCTGCTAGCCGCTTTGGGGCCGCACGCGCCCCGCACGCTCGACCCCGACAGTCCCCAGTTGGCCCTCCCCGCCGGTTCCCCGGTCACCGTGGAGCCCGGTGGACAAGTCGAGATCTCCTCCTTGCCCGCCCCCCGGTTCGACCACCTGCTCGACGCGGTGATCGCCGACCACCACCACCTCGCCCAGCGGCTCGCTGAGGCCGACCTGGTGCTCGGTGCCCGGGGCACCGATCCGTTCCGGACCCCGCGTCGGGTCCTCGACACCCCCCGCTACGCGGCGATGGAGCGCGCGTTCGCGCCCATCGGGCCGGACGGGATCGCCATGATGTGCGCGACGGCGGGCCTGCAGGTCTGCGTCGACGTCGGTGAACCCGAGGATGTGCCTGCCCGCTGGAACGCGATCACCGCGATGGGGCCGGTTCTGCTGGCGCTGTTCGCCAACTCGCCGGACCTCGCGGGCGAGGCGACGGGCTGGGCGTCGGCCCGCGCCCGCGCGGTGATGGGCTGCGACCCGGCCCGCACCAGCCCGCTGCCGCTCAGCGTCGACCCGATCGAGACCTGGACCAGGCACGTGCTCGACACGCCGCTGCTGTGCGTGCGGCGGCCGGGCGAGTGCTGGGACGCGCCGCGCGGGGTGACCTTCGCCGACTGGATCGGCGGGGCGCTGCCGGAGCCGCCCACCACGGCCGATCTCGACTATCACATCTCCACGCTTTTCCCGGCGGTCCGGCCGCAGGGCTACTTCGAGGTGCGCTACCTCGACGCCCAGGACGGGGCGGGCTGGATCACCCCGGCCGCGCTCGTGGCCGCCCTGACCGGTGATCGCGGGATCGTCGACGCGGTCGTCGACATCGCCCTGCCCGCCGCGGGCCGCTGGGTCGAGGCCGCCCGGCACGGCCTGGCCGACCCGGTGCTCGCGGCCGTCGCCCGCGAACTGCTCGACCTCGGCGGCAAGGCGATCGACGCGCTCCGACTGAGACCGGAGTACCAGCGGGTGATCACCGCCGATCTGCACAGACTGCTCGACCGCACCATGGGGAGGACGTCGTGACCAGCACCGAGGACCTGCGCGAACGGGTCGCCGAGCAGCTGCGGCGCTCCCGCGAGCGCAGCACCGTGCTCACCTCGATCGAGGACGACGAACTGGTGCGCCAGCACTCGAAGCTGATGTCGCCGCTGGTGTGGGACCTGGCGCACATCGGCAACCAGGAAGAACTGTGGCTGGTGCGCGACGTCGGCGGGCGCGAGCCCGTGCGCGAGGACATCGACCACCTCTACGACGCGTTCCAGCACGCCAGGGCCGACCGTCCCGCGCTGCCGCTGCTCTCGCCCGCCGAGGCCCGCGGCTACGTGCGGGAGGTGCGCGACAAGGTGTTCGACGTGCTCGACAAGGCGCCGCTGGAGGGTTCGCGCCTGGTCGACCATGGCTTCGCCTTCGGCATGATCGTCCAGCACGAGCAGCAGCACGACGAGACCATGCTGGCCACCCACCAGCTGCGGATCGGCGCCCCGGTGCTGCACGCGCCCGATCCCGGGCCCGCGGTTCGGCCAACGGCGAGGGAAGTGTTGGTGCCGGGTGGCGAGTTCACCATGGGCACTTCGACGGAGCCGTGGGCGCTGGACAACGAGCGTCCCGCGTTCCGCACCCATGTCGACGCGTTCGTCATCGACACGGTCCCGGTCAGCAACGGCGACTACCTGGCGTTCATCGACGCGGGCGGCTACGACGACGAGCGCTGGTGGAGCGAGCGTGGCTGGGCGCACCGGACCAAGGCCAAGCTGGTCGCGCCCCGGTTCTGGGAGCGTGACGGCGATCGCTGGGTGCGCACCCGGTTCGGCGTCGTGGAGCCGGTCCCGCTCGACGAGCCGGTCGTGCACGTGTGCTTCCACGAGGCGCAGGCGTACGCGCGGTGGGCGGGCAAGCGGCTGCCCACCGAGCCGGAGTGGGAGAAGGCCGCCCGCTTCGACCCGGCGACCGGGCGCTCGCGGCGCTACCCGTGGGGCGACGAGGACCCGGGTCCCGAGCACGCCAACCTGGGGCAGCGCCACCTGCGGCCCGCGCCGGTCGGGTCCTACCCGGCCGGTGAGTCGCCGCTGGGCGTTCGGCAGCTGATCGGCGACGTGTGGGAGTGGGTCGACTCCGACTTCCACGCCTACCCGGGGTTCGCCGCGTTCCCGTACAAGGAGTACTCCGAGGTGTTCTTCGGCGGCGACTACAAGATGCTGCGCGGCGGCTCGTTCGGCACGGACGCCTCGGCGGTGCGGGGCACGTTCCGCAACTGGGACCACCCGATCCGCAGGCAGATCTTCGCCGGGTTCAGATGCGCGCGCGACCCGCGGCCGGACGAGGTCGGCTGACATGTGCCGCCACCTGGGTTACCTCGGCCCCGCCGTGCCCTTGTCCAGCCTGCTGTTCGACCCGCCCGCCGGGTTGCGCAAGCAGGCGTGGGCGCCGCTGGACATGCGCGGCGGCGGCTCGGTCAACGTCGACGGCTTCGGCGTCGGCTGGTACGTCGACGGATCAGTGGTCCGCTACCGCCGCGCGGTTCCGATGTGGACGGACGCGGGCTTCGCCGCGGTCGCCGCTTCGGCGTCGAGCACGGCGGTCGTCGCGGCGGTCCGCTCGGCCACGATTGGCATGCCGGTCTGCGACGACGCGTGCGCGCCGTTCACCGACGGACACTGGCTGTTCAGCCACAACGGCCGGGTCAGCGGCTGGCCGCACAGCGTCGAGAAGCTCGCCGCCGAACTGTCCGCTGTGGACTTGATGACGCTGGACGCGCCGACCGACAGCGCCTTCGTCTGGGCCCTGCTGCGCCACCGCCTGAACTCCGGCGCCGATCCCGGCGACGCGCTCGCCGGTCTCGCGGTCGAACTGGGCGACCTCGCGCCCGACTCCCGACTCAACTTCCTGCTCACCGACGGGCAAACGCTTTACGCCACCACCTGGTGGCACTCGCTGTCCGTCCGGCACACCAACGACTCCGTCGTCCTGGCCTCCGAGCCGTGGGACGACTCGCCGGAGTGGCGGTCACTGGGCGACGGCCTGCTGGTGACCGCCACGCTCGACCAGGTGCGTGTGCGCGCCCTGGACACTTCGCTTGAGGGGACCCAAGAGCACATGACCGAAGCCGTGGTGGATGTCCACCTGCCCGACGACCACGCCGCCCGCTCGCTGGCGGCCGACGTCCTCACCGGACTGACCGCCACCCCGAAGTCCTTGCCCCCCAAGTGGTTCTACGACGCGCGCGGCAGCGAGCTGTTCGAGCAGATCACCCGCCTTCCGGAGTACTACCCGACCCGCGCCGAGCGGGAGATCCTGGCGACCAGGGCCAGGGAGATCGCGGGCGAGACGGGCGCGCACACCCTGGTCGAGCTGGGGTCGGGCTCGTCGGAGAAGACCAGGCTGCTGCTCGACTCGCTGCACGAGACCCTGAGCCAGATCGTGGTGCTGGACGTGTCGGAGACCGCGCTGCGCGAGGCATCGGCGGCGCTGAGCGCGGAGTACCCGAAGGCCCAGGTCAACGGCGTGGTCGGCGACTTCACCGAGCACCTCGACCTGCTGCCCGGTGAGCCCGCCCGGCTCGTCGCGTTCCTCGGCGGCACGATCGGCAACCTGCTGCCCGTCGAGCGCGCGCGGTTCCTGGCCTCGGTGCGGGCGGTGCTGAAGCCGGGGGAGTGGCTGCTGCTGGGCACCGACCTGGTGAAGGACGAGGCCACAGTGGTCGCCGCCTACGACGATTCCGCGGGCGTCACGGCGGAGTTCAACCGCAACGTGCTGCACGTGTTGAACCGCGAACTGGACGCCGACTTCGACGTCGACGCGTTCGAACACGTGGCGCTGTGGGACGCCGAGAACGAGTGGATCGAGATGCGCCTGCGGTCCACTCGCGACCAGCGGGTGCGGATCGCGGCGTTGGACCTCGACGTGTCGTTCGCCGCGGGCGAGGAGATGCGCACGGAGATCTCGGCCAAGTTCCGCCGCGAGCGCGTGGCCGAGGAACTTTCCACCGCGGGGTTCGTGTTGACGAACTGGTGGACCGACGCTGAGGGGCGGTTCGCGCTGTCATTGGCGAAAGCCGAATAGCCGGGGGGAGCGGTCTGGCACGGCTGGAGGTAGTCGGGCGGACCAAGCGGCTGGGCGACCGGCCCGTGCTCGACGGGATCAACTTGACCGTCGGCGCGGGCCGCGCGGTCGCGGTGGTCGGGCCGAACGGCTCGGGCAAGACCACCCTTCTGCGGTGCGTGGTCGGGGTGCTGGCTCCGGACGCGGGCGAGGTCCGGCTGGACGGGCGGCCGCTGCGCGAGACCGATCCGGCGGTGCGGTCGGCGGTGGCCTGTGTGCTGGACGAGGTCGACTTCTTCCCGGACCTGTCGGTGTCCGAGCACCTCGACCTGATGGCCCGAGCACATGGCGCCTCGGTGGACTTGGCCGCGGTCCTGGATGAGTTCGCGCCGGCCAGGGCCGCCGACCAGCTTCCGGTGACGTTGTCGAGCGGACAGCGCAGACGGTTCATGCTGGCGTCGTGCTTCGTCCGGCCGCGCACCCTGCTGGTACTGGACGAGGGTTGCCGCCGTTGCTGCTGTTCATCGCTCTGCGGCTGAGCCTCTAGCCAGGTCGTCCGTCGCGGCCTGGCCCGCCGCGGTGGTGCGGCGGAGAAAGTCGGCGATCACCGTCAGCTGGTCCTCGTCGTACGAGGCGAGCACGGCGTCCATCGCGGAGTTCATCCCGGCGTACAGGCCGTAGACCTCGGCGCCCCGCTCCGGCAGGGCCCGGATCAGCACCGAGCGGCGGTCGTCGGGGTCGCGGTCGCGGGCGATGAATCCCGCGCGTTCGAGGCGGTCCAGGATCCCCGTCATCGTCGCCGGGTGCACCCCGGAGCGCTTGGCGGCCGCGCTGGGCGACAGCGGGCCGAGTCGGGTGATCAGGTCGAGGCACTGCAGGTCGGCGTCGCGTAGGGCGAGTTTTCCGCTGACCTGGCTGTTGAGCAGGGTCAACTGCACGCTCAGCTCCCGCAGCCCGTCGCGCAGTCCCGTCACCAGCCGACGCCTGCGACGCGCGTCACCAGATGGTACGGAACTCATATGATACGCTCCTCGTATTATCCGGTCGTCAGAGAACAAGTTACCTCGTCCCGGAAGGATCGCCGTGAAACTCACCGTCTTCGCCGCCACAGGTCGCATCGGCCACGCGCTCGTCGAGCAGGCGCTGGCCGCGGGCCACGACGTCACCGCCGTCGTGCGCGACCCGAGCAAACTGACCGCCGACGTGCGCGTGGTCGTCGCCGACCTGGCCAACGCCGACCCCGCCGCTCTAGAACCGGCCGTCGCCGGAGCCGACGCCGTGCTGTCCGGTCTCGGCCCGCGCTCGCGCGCCGACGCGGGGATCACCGAGCCGGGCACCCTGGCCATCGTCACCGCGATGCGGGCCGCAGCCGTGCGCAGGCTCGTCGTGGTCAGCGCGGCGCCGGTCGCGACCTTCCCGTCTCCCGGCAGGCCGAACCCGCCGCGTGACCCGGGGGAGGGGTTCGTCATGCGCACCGTGCTGTCCCCGCTGATCAAGGCCGTCCTGCGCGACCACTACGCCGACCTCGCCAAGATGGAGGACCTCCTGCGCGCCAGTGACCTCGACTGGACGTCGATCCGCCCGCCCCAGCTCAACGACAAGCCGCTGACGCGCCAGTACCGCCTTGCGATCGAGCAGAACCTGCGCGGCGGGCGGCTGATCTCCCGGGCCGACGTCGCGCACGCCATGCTGGCCGTGCTCGACCGCCCGGAAACGGTCCGAAAGGCCGTAGGGGTGGCCTGGTAGGTCAGTCCACACTGGCCGGATGCAGGCAGGCACCTCCACCGCGCGGTTCGACGCCACCGCGCTGGCCGAGATCGTCCACCTGCGCGTCCTGCGCCCGGTCGACCTGGTCCGCGACGCCGTCCAGCGGATCGAGTGCCTCAACCCGGAGCTCAACGCCGTCATCACCACGGGCTACGAGAAGGCCATCGAGACCGCGTGCCGGATCGACCCGGACCTGCCGTTCGCGGGTGTGCCCATCCTCATCAAGGACCTGAGCTGCGACGTCGACGGCCTCCCGTGCACCGAGGGATCGGCCTTCCTGCGTGGTCATGTCTCGCGGGGCGACCAGGAGTATGTGCGCAGGCTGCGCGCGGCGGGCTTCGTGATCCTCGGCAAGACCAACACCGCGGAGTTCGGCTTGGCCCCGACCGCGGAACCCCGGCTGTTCGGCCCCACCGCCAACCCCTGGGACCCGACCCGCACCACCGGCGGGTCCAGCGGCGGCTCGGCCGCGGCGGTGGCCGCGGGAATGGTCCCCGTCGCGCACGGCAACGACATCGGCGGCTCCCTGCGCATCCCGGCGTCCTGCTGCGGCCTGTTCGGCCTCAAACCGACGCGTGCCCGCAACCCGCTTGGCCCCCGGTCCGGCGACGGGCTGTTCGGGATGCTCGCCGCGCACGTGCTCACCCGGACCGTCCGCGACAGCGCCGCCCTGCTCGACGTCACCGCGGGACCCGCCGTCGGCGACCCGTGCTGGGCGCCGCCGCACGAGGGCACGTGGGTCGCCGAGGTCGGGCGGCGACCCGGTGCCCTGCGGATCGCGGTGACCCGCCGCGACCCGGACGACCAGCCGGTCGACCCGGAGTGCCTCGCCGCGCTCGACGACGCGGTCGGGCTGTTGGAGTCCCTCGGGCACAAGGTGTTCGAGCGCGACATGACCGAGCTGACCCCGGCGGTCGGCTCCGCGATCGGCCGCCTCTTCGGCGCGTCGGTTGACTGGATCATCCGCTTCTGGTCGCGCGAACTCGGCCGCGAGCCCGGACCCGACGACCTCGAACCGCTCACCCGCCTGTACTGGGAGCGCGGCAGGCACGTGACCGGCGGCGAACTGCTGCTGTGCCACACCGTCATCCAGGACTTCACGCGCGCGCTCGCGGAGGCCACGGAGACTTTCGACCTGTGGCTGTCGCCCACCGTCGCTCAACTCCCGCCCAAGCTGGGCGCGATGGCCGATGACGACCCGAGGGCCGCCGAGGCGGTCGCCGCGGGCTTCGTCGCGTTCCCGCTGGTCACCGCCAATCTGACGGGTCGCCCGGCGATGAGCGTCCCGCTGTTCTGGACCGACGGCGGGCTGCCGGTCGGCGTGCACTTCCTGGGCAAGGCGGGCGGCGAGGGTCCGCTGCTGCGGCTCGCGGCGCAGCTCGAACAAGCCAGACCATGGGCGCACCGATGGCCGGACGGTGATCAGCCCCAGTAGGTTCAGCCCATGAATCCGCTGACCCCGGTGGCCAAGACGATCGGCAAGCAGCCGTGGCTGCCCAAGTTCGCCCCCGCGATCGTGGGACTCGACCGGTTCCTGGACAAGGTGAGCCGCGGCAGGCTGGCCATCCTCCGGATCGCGGGCCTGCCCCAACTCGTCCTCACCGTGCGCGGCCGCAAGTCGGGGCAGCCCCGCTCGACCCCGCTGCTCTGCGTCCCGCATGGCCGCGACTACATCATCGCGGGCTCCAACTGGGGCAAGCCGAAGCCGCCGGTGTGGAGCCTCAACCTCGTGGCCAACCCGGACGCGACCATCAACGTCGGCGGCGTCGAGCAGGCGGTCGTCGCCCGGGTCGCGACCGGCCAGGAACGCGACGACCTGTGGAAGGTCCTGCTCGGCACCTGGCCCGCCTACGCCGCCTACGCCGAGCGGACCGACCGGGAGATCAAGGTCTTCGTGCTCAGCCCAGCAGACTCCGGCCGATGAGCAGCAGCGCGCTGGCCGTCGCCACGGCGAGGACGCCGACGCGCAGGCGCGGTCCCTCCACGTGCTTGCGCAGCGGGCCGGAGATCAGCATGCCCGCGAACAGGAACGGCACCAGGAACGCCGCGGCCGTCAGGTGCCGCTGCTCGACGTGGCCGGTCGCGGCGAGCGTGATCAGCGACGAGATCGAGGCCAGCAGGAAGAACGCGCTCAGCGTGGAGCGGATCGTCGGGCCGGTCTGGTTCTGGTAGACCAGCGCGATGGGCGGCCCGCCGATGGAGGCGATGGTGCCGAACGCGCCGGACGCGGTCCCGGCGACGACCAGCGCGGGCCGCGTCGGCTGCGGGTTCCACGTGATCACCGACAGCACCACGCACACGACCACGCTCAGGCCGATCACCAGGTTGAACCCGCTCGCGGGGAGCATGGCCAGCGCCAGGACGCCCAGCAGGTTGCCGGGCAGCCGCCCGAGCATCGCCCAGCCGACCCCCGACCACGACACCGCGCCGCGTTCGCGGACCATCATCATGGCCGCCAGCGCGGTGCCCGCGAACAGCACGGGGACCGGGACGAGCATCGGGTCGATCAGGGCCAGGATCGGCCCGGCGATCAGGTTGAGGCCGAAGCCGATGGTGCCCTGGACCGCGGCGCCGATCATCATGATCAGGCCCGCGACCAGCAGTGCGGTTGTCAACGTTCCCCCAAAATGCGAAGCGGGGACCGCCCCACGGACGGCCCCCGCTCAGTCAGCATGATTTAGCTCGTGACCATCTTGCGCAGCACGTACTGCATGATGCCGCCGTTGCGGTAGTAGTCGGCTTCACCGGGGGTGTCGATGCGCAGGACCGCGTCGAACTCCACAGTGGACCTGTCCGCCTTGACGGCGACGACCTTCAGGGTGCGCGGCGTGGTGCCCTCGTTCAGCCCGGTGACGCCCGAGATGTCGAAGGTCTCCGTGCCGTCCAAGCCCAGCGACGCCGCGGTCTGGCCCTCCGGGAACTGCATCGGCAGCACGCCCATGCCGATCAGGTTCGACCGGTGGATGCGCTCGAAGGACTCGGCGATGACCGCGCGCACGCCCAGCAGCGAGGTGCCCTTGGCCGCCCAGTCGCGCGACGAGCCCGAGCCGTACTCCTTGCCCGCCAGCACGACAAGGCCGATCCCCGCCGCCGCGTAGTTCTGCGCGGCGTCGTAGATGAATGCCTGCTCGCCATCCTTGGTGAAGTCGCGGGTGTAGCCACCCTGGACGTCGTCGAGCAGCATGTTGCGCAGTCGGATGTTGGCGAAGGTGCCGCGGATCATGACCTCGTGGTTGCCGCGCCGCGAGCCGTAGGAGTTGAAGTCCTTGCGCTCGACGCCGTGCTCGGTGAGGTACTTGCCCGCCGGGGTGTCCTGCTTGATGGCACCCGCGGGGGAGATGTGGTCGGTGGTGACCGAGTCGCCCAGCAGAGCCAGCACGCGCGCGCCCGCGATGTCGGTGACGGGAGTGGTCTCCATCGTCATGCCCTCGAAGTACGGGGGCTTGCGGACGTAGGTGGACTCCGCGTCCCACTCGAAGGTCTTGCCGGTCGGCGTCGGCAGCGACTGCCAGCGCTCGTCGCCCGCGAAGACGTCCTTGTAGCTGTCGGCGAAGCTCTCCGCGGACAGGGCGGCGGTGATGGTCTCGGAGATCTCCTGCGGCGTGGGCCAGATGTCCTGCAGGAACACCGGCTCGCCGTCGGACCCGGTGCCCAGCGGCTCGGTGGTGATGTCGATGTCCATCGACCCGGCCAGCGCGTAGGCCACCACCAGCGGCGGGGAGGCCAGGTAGTTCATCTTGATGTCCGGGTTGATCCGGCCCTCGAAGTTGCGGTTGCCGGACAGCACCGACACCACCGCGAGGTCGGCTTCCTGGACACCGGCGGAGATCTCGTCCTGCAGCGGGCCGGAGTTGCCGATGCAGGTGGTGCAGCCGTAGCCGACGAGGTTGAAGCCCAGCTTGTCCAGGTACGGGGTGAGGCCCGCGCGGTCGTAGTAGTCCATGACGACCTTGGACCCCGGCGCCAGCGTGGTCTTGACCCACGGCTTGCGGGACAGGCCGCGCTCGACGGCCTTCTTCGCCAGCAGCGCCGCGCCGATCATGACCGACGGGTTCGACGTGTTGGTGCACGAGGTGATCGCGGCGATCGCGACGGCACCGTGGTCGAGCTCGAAGGTCTGGCCGTCGAGGGTGACCGTGGTCGGCTTCGACACCCGGCCCTCCGCGCCCGCGGCGGCGGAGTGGTAGTCGAACGGCTTGCCGGAGGACCCGTTGCCGCTCGCGGCGTGCGCGGGGGCGTCACTGGCCGGGAACGACTCGTCCGACGCCTCGTCCACAGTGGACAGCGGGGCGCTGTCCTCGTGGGACACGTAGGCGCCCAGCGCCGCGCGGAACGCCTGCTTGGCGTCGGTCAGCTCGATGCGGTCCTGCGGGCGCTTCGGGCCCGCGATGGACGGCACGATCGTGGCCAGATCCAGTTCGAGGGTCTCGGAGAAGACCGGCTCGATCGACGGGTCGTGCCACAGGCCCTGCGCCTTGGCGTAGGCCTCGACCAGCGCCACCTGCTCCTCGGAGCGGCCGGTGAAGCGCAGGTAGTCGACGGTCTCCTGGTCGACCGGGAAGATCGCCGCGGTGGAGCCGAACTCGGGGCTCATGTTGCCGATGGTGGCTCGGTTGGCCAGCGGGACGGCGGTGACGCCCGAGCCGTAGAACTCGACGAACTTGCCGACGACGCCCTGCTTGCGCAGCATCTCGGTGATCGTCAGCACCAGGTCGGTGGCGGTGGCGCCCGCGGGCAGCTCACCGTGCAGCTTGAAGCCGACCACGCGCGGGATCAGCATGGAGACCGGCTGGCCGAGCATCGCGGCCTCGGCCTCGATGCCGCCGACGCCCCAGCCCAGCACGCCCAGGCCGTTGACCATGGTGGTGTGCGAGTCGGTGCCGACCACGGTGTCCGGGTAGGCCACACCGTTGCGGACCATGACCACGCGGGCCAGGTGCTCGATGTTGACCTGGTGGACGATGCCGGTGCCCGGGGGGACGACCTTGAACTCGTCGAAGGCGGTCTGGCCCCAGCGCAGGAACTGGTAGCGCTCCTTGTTGCGCTCGTACTCCAGGTCGACGTTCGCCTCGAAGGCGTCCGGGCGGCCGAAGATGTCGGCGATGACCGAGTGGTCGATGACCAGCTCGGCCGGGGCCAGCGGGTTGACCTTCGACGGGTCGCCGCCCAGGGCGGTCACCGCCTCGCGCATGGTGGCGAGGTCGACCACACACGGCACGCCGGTGAAGTCCTGCATGACCACGCGGCCCGGGGTGAACTGGATCTCCGTCGACGGCTCGGCCGCCGGGTCCCAGCCCGCCAGCGCGCGCACGTGGTCGGCGGTGATGTTCGCGCCGTCCTCGGTGCGGAGCAGGTTCTCCAGCAGGATCTTCAAGCTGTAGGGCAGGCGCTCGGCCCCCTCCACGGCGTCGAGTCGGAACACCTCGTAGGAGGCATCGCCGACGGTCAGCGTGGCACGGGCGCCGAAGCTGTCCTTGCTAGCAGTAGTCACGTCCAACTCCAGTGGCGGCGCAAAGTCAGTCAGGTTCGAGGCACTGAGTCTCGCGCACCCGCTCGGAGCGCGCATCGACAGGCCCACGCCGCAAACAGTACGCTTGTCCTGCTAGCCGGTTCAAGGGGGGCTCGCAGAGGAGGGGAATGTGATCCATCACGTTCAGATCGCGTGTCCGGTCGGTGCCGAAGACCGGATGCGCGCGTTCTACACCGGTGTGCTCGGGTGGTCTGAGCTGCCGAAACCGCCCCTGCTGGCGGCGCGCGGGGGCTGCTGGTTCGCCGTTCCGGGCGGCGGTGAGCTGCATGTCGGCGTCGAGGCGGACTTCCGGGCCGCGCGCAGGGCGCACCCGGCGTTCGTCGTGGACATCGACGCGGTCAGCGCGGCGGTGGGTGCCGCGGGCGCTCCGGTGCGGTGGGCCGATCCGGCCGAGATCCCCGGCCGCAGGCGCTTCCACACCGACGACCCGGTCGGGAACCGGGTGGAGTTCCTCGAAGGCTGAGCCGGATGGCTGTGTGTTCGCTCGGCTTCGGAGGGTGCTGTTTGGGCCGGGCGGCCTAAGGGAGAGGGGCGGTCCGGCCTGAGGGCTGGTAGTCGGAACCGACCATTTTGGCGGGAAACGCCGGTGCCCGGCCTGGTGATCACTCATGCTGTCGGCGTGTCAGCTCCCAGGCGGCGAAGCGGCGGTCGGTCAGCAGGGTGGCCAGGCGGGCCTCCAGTTCCGACTGCGCCAGGTCGGTCGACTCGATCCGCACCTCGGCGGTGTCCTCGCCGACGACCACCGCGACCGACGGGCCGAGTTCGGCGGCCAGCCGGGCGGCGATCATGATCGACGCGCTGCCGCCGGGCGCGGTTCGCCCCACCCACGCCCGAGAGCCAGTCACGGTGTCCACTGTCGACCATCCGGCGCCGCCCCTCCACGGCAGGCGATGGCCTCTTGCTGACACGGCATGTCATCGGGCTGACACGAGAGGTGAGCTGTGACGCTGCGCGATCTGGGGTTCGACGAGCGTGCCGAGCAGGTCTACCGGGTGCTGCTCGACGAGCCGGACCGCGGCGCGGCGGACCTGGCCGCGCGGTTCGGCACCGACGTCAAAGTGGTCGACCGGGCCTTCTCCGCGCTGGTCGAGCTGGGCGTCGCGCGGCGGTCCGCGGACGGGCCGGTCACCCTGCTCAACCCCGGCGCCGCGCTCGGCGAGCTGATCGAGCGCATCGAGGACGAACTGCTGCGGGAGCACCGCCGGGTCGGCGCGACGCGGGGCGAGGTGGCCGAGCTCGCCGCAAGGTACGAGCGGCGCTCGGGGCAGGCGGTCGACAACGGGATCGAGCGGATCGAGGACCTCGGCGCCGTCCGCGCGGCCTTGGAGGACCTGTCGTTCTTCACCCGGACCAGCGTGTTCGCCGTGCAGCCCGGCGGGCCGCAGACCGCGGAGGCGCTGGCCGCGAGCAAGCCGCTCGACCTGCGCGGCCTGCGCCGCGGGCTCGACATGCGGGTCGTCTACGACGCCGCCGTGCTGGGCGACGAGGTCAACCGGGCGTACCTGCGGGAGCTGGGCGAGGCGGGCGCGCAGTACCGGGTCAGCGACGCGGCGCTGGAGCGGATGATCATCATGGACGGGCGGGTGGCGGTCGTGCCGATCGACCCGGCCGACAGCGGCAAGGGCGCGCTGATCGTGCGGCAGCCGGGGTTGATCACCGGGTTCCTGCGGCTGTTCCAGCGGATCTGGGAGGACGCGCGCGAACTGCCGTGGGTGCGGAGCGGCGACGAGCCCGACCTGACCGACGAGGACCGGCAGGTCTTGGCCCACATGGCCTCTGGCGGCACCGACGAGGGAGCGGCCAGACTGCTCGGGGTGTCCGTGCGGCATCTGCGCAGGCGCATCGCCCGGCTCATGGAGCGGCTCGGCGCGGGCAGCCGGTTCGAGGCGGGGGCCGAGGCCGCGCGCCGCGGCTGGATCTGAGTCCCCTTGCTGACAATGTCCGGTCCGGTTGCTGACGCCGAGAACCCGGATCCTGACGGGCTCGGTCACGCAGACTTCCCGTAGAGACAAGGGGAGGACGAACGATGAATGCAATGACCATGCGCCGGGTGACCCTCGGGCTCGCGGCGACCGCGCTGGCGATGGCGGTCGGCGCCGGATCCGCATCGGCCGACGAGCGGGTGGCGGGGCCGAACACCGGTTCCAGCGGGGCGTTCATGTGGAGCGGGTGCGGCTGCGTTCCGCCGATCCGGGTGGTGCTGCCGGAGCCGCCCGCTCCCGCGCCCGTCGTGGTGACGCTTCCGGGGCTCCGCGTCCGCCTCTGACCTTGCTCTCTCCAGCTCACGCGGCCCCTTTGGGCCGCGTGGGCGGCCGGCGCGCGCCCGCCTGCCGTCAATCTCTGGATCAGGAGAGGAGGTGACAGATGAGCACGCTTGTTCGCCACGCCAACGAGATGTCCGCCGACCTGTTCGGCGACCTCGACGAGCGGACCGGTGAGCGGTCCCTCGGCGGGCTGACCCCGGTCATGGCCACGCCGAGCGCCGTCGCGCTGGGTATCGCCATTTCGGCGGCCGCGTTCCACGCCGGGTACATGTACGGCATCGCCCGCAACATGGCCGAGGGCCACTACCCGCGGCAGCCGGAGTGATTGCGCTTTCCTTGCGAAACAACGAATTCCGAGAGGGGGTGAAGTGTGTCCACTGTGCTTGAGAAGGTCAACGCGTCGGCGGTCCTCGCCGGGATCCCGCTGCGCGCGGAAGACCCGATGACGGTCAGCGCGGCCACGCCCGTGCTGGCGACGCCCGCGACGGTCGTCGGCATCGCCGCGGGTGTCGCCGTCGTGGCCGGGGTGGCCGGTGCGTTCATCGCCGGCTACAACATCGGCCGGGCGGTCGGCCACACCCCACGGCTGCCTGAGTAGCCGGGGCGGGCCGGTGCGTCCGCGGCGCACCGGCCCACCTGTCCGCACACACTTTCCGAGGAGCTGATTCGTCGTGCGAGGACTGTCGAAATACCTGCGGCCGGGACTCCGCGCGGCGATGCCGCGGTCGGCGGTCCTGACCGCGACCGAGCGGCTCGGCTCGGTCACCCACCTGGTGTCGAGCCTGGAATACCTGGCCAGCCCCAAGGACCGCGACTGGGGCGGACCGAACAACTGGGACGTGACCAGGGCCGCGTTCGTCACCCACTCACCCAGGCTGGCCAAGGCGCTCGACCTGGTCGCCCGCCGGGACGTGACCCGCGCGCTGCACGTGGCCAGGGTCGCCGCGGCGGCGGCGCTGTGGCTGCCGCTGCCCAAGGGCGCCAAGGTGGCCGCGAACTCGGTGCTCGCCGGGTCGCAGCTGGCCCTGTACGCCCGCCACCTCTACGGCACCGACGGCGCCGACCAGGTGTCGTTCCTGGTGCAGGCGCTGGCCACCGTCGCCAGGATCGGCGACCGCAGGCCCGCGCTGGTCGACTCGGCGCTGTGGTTCATCGCGCTGCAATCGGTGCTGTCCTACACCGTTTCCGGCTGGGCGAAGCTGCCGAGCCGCACCTGGCGCTCCGGCCGCGCGCTGCCCGGGATCACCCGCACCCTGACCTACGGCGAGCCGAACGTCTGGAAGCTGTTCGAGCGCCACCCGAAGGCGACCCGGCTGCTCGCGCACGGTGTGCTCGCCATGGAATGCGGCTTCCCGCTGGTCTTCGCCGCCCGCGGCCGGGTCGCCCCGCTGCTGCTCGGGTCGGCGGGCGCCTTCCACCTTGCCAATGCCTGGGTCATGGGCCTCGGCCGGTTCTTCTGGTCGTTCACCTCCACCTATCCCGCCGTGCTCTACGCCTCCGGCCCGCGTTCGGAGGTCCCCGGCGAGCGCCGCGACGACACGCTGCCCGCCGCGTCCGCCGCGTTGTTCGGCGCCTTCGCCGCGACCGCGCAGGTGGTCAGGGCCCGTCGCGCGGCGACCGTCCTCGCGGGCCGCGGCGACGAGCGCACGATCACCGCCGCCTCGGGCAATGTGCTGTCCTACCGGCGGATCGGGGGCGGCGACGGACCCGTTGTGGTGCTGGAGAACGGGTTGTGCGCCACGGCGGAGCACTGGGAGTGGATCACCACCCGGCTCGCCGAGCGGTTCACCACCGTCACCTACCACCGCGCGGGCTACGGACCCAGCAGGGCCGAGGCCGCGTTCAGCACCGACACCGCGGTCGCCGACCTGATCGACCTGGTCAAGGCGGTCGCCGACGGCAGGCCGGTCGTCCTCATCGGACACTCGCTCGGCGGCTACCTCGCGATGCGGGCCGCGCACACCTTGGGCGCCAAGGTGATCGGCGTCGGGCTGGTCGACTCCAGCCACCCCGCCGAACTGCGGCGGTCCGCGCGGCAGGCCCAGGGCGCCGACGGGCTCACCAACGCGCTGTCGCTCATGCCCGTGTCGCTGCGGGCCGGTCTCGGCATCCTGTTGCAGCCACCCAAATGGGTCGACACCTTGCCCGCGCACGTGCGGGAGCTGTCCCTGGCGCAGTACCGCGACCACCGGCTGTGGAGCGGCGCGGCCAGGGAGTGGAAGGTGATCAAGGCCGAGTTCGAGGGCTACGAGGGCGACCTGCCCGACGTCGGCGCGCCCATGCTGGTGATCACCGCGGGCCACACCGCCGCGACCGACCCGGTCCAACTGGAGCTGCACGACGAGATGGCCGCCGCCGCGCCGCGCGCCGAGCGGCACACCGTCGAGGACTTCGACCACGACCAGTTGCTCAGTGACGAGACCGGCGCGGGTGTGGTCGCGGAGCTGGTGGAGCGCTTCATCGACGGGTTGGAGGAACCCGATGCGTCCTGACGGCAGAGGACTTGTGTCCACGGCGGTGACCGGGGCGCTGGCCGCGTGGTTCGGCGTCACCGTGCTCAGCCAGCACCCGCACCAGGTGTTCGACCGCTTCCGTCGCTACGACCTGACCGGGTTGGTCATCGCGAACTGGCGCTTCTTCGCCCCGGAGCCCGCCCAGCACGATTTCCATGTGCTGCACCGGGTTCTGGCCGCCGACGGCGTCCAGACGCCGTGGTCGGAGACGACGCGCATCCCCCGCAGGCGGCTGCGCCAGGCGCTGTGGTTCCCCGACCGCAGGCAGGACAAGGCGATGTTCGACGTGTGCAACGAGCTGATCGTCTACCTGGCGCGCAAGGACTTCGACATCACCGCGACCGCCGCGTACCAGGTGCTGCGCGACGCGGTCGAACTGGCCGTGCGCGGCGAGCACGCGGCCACGCCCAAGGGCTTCCAGTTCGTCATCGCCCGGGCCACCGGCTACGACGAGACCACGGAGCCGGAGTACCTGCTCGTGTCCAAGTTCGTCCCGCTAGAGGAGGCAGCATGACCGCGGTGCCCGACATCGGCTACGGCAGCCAGTTCGCCGGGTTCTACGACCGGCTGTTCCCGGCCGACGCGAGTGTCGACCAGGCGGTGGCGTTCCTGGCGGGACTGCACCCCGGCGACGGCACGCCGACGCTGGAACTCGGCGTCGGCACCGGCCGGATCGCGGTGCCGCTGTCCGAGCGCGTCGGCCTCGTGGTGGGCGTCGACTCGTCGCCGGAGATGCTCGACGTGCTGTGCGCGGCCGTCGGCGACCGGCCGGTCGCGCCGGTCCACGCCGACATCCGCGACTACACCGACGACCGCCGGTACGGCCTGGTCTACTGCGTCTGCGGGACGCTGTCGATGCTGCTCGACGCCGAGGAGCAGCGCCGCGCGGTCAAGGCCGCCGCCGACCGGCTCGCCCCCGGCGGCACGCTGGTGATCGAGACGCACAACCCGGCCGTCGCCGAGGCGCTCAACCAGGGCAGGCCGCGCGACTCGTTCTTCGTGCCCTACCAGGCGCAGGACACCGGCCTGCTGTCGTACTCGACGGTCGACGTGGAGCACCGGATCTGGCACCTGGCGCACATCTTCTTCGACGACGGCCGCGCCCGCATCGCCGCCGAGCTGAGCAGGCTCACCACCGCGGAGGAGACCGACGACTACGCGCGGTCGGCGGGGCTGGAACTGGTCGACCGGCAGGCCGACTGGTGGGGCACCCCGTTCACCGGGCTCGAACCGATGACGGTCTCGGTGTACCGGGCGGCCAGCGATGTCTGAGTCCGCGTCGACGTGGCGGTTCTTCGCCGAACACCTTCGCCCGCACCGGCTTCCGCTGGTCGTCGGCATGGTCCTGCTTGTCGGGTCCAGTGCGCTCGGGCTGCTGCAGCCGCTCGCCGCGAAGATCGTCATCGAGGCGCTGGCGGCCCAGACCGGGCTGACCGGCGCGCTGACCAAGCTGACCGTCCTGGTCATGACCGCCGCGCTGATGCTCGGTATCGGCAACTTCCTGCTGATGCGGACCGCCGAGAGCGTCACCCTCTCCGGTCGGCGGTCGCTGGTGCGGCACGTGCTGCGGCTGTCCGTGCCGGGGATGCGCTCCCAGCAGCCGGGTGACCTGCTGGCCAGGGTCACCTCCGACACCGCCGTGCTGCGTCAGGTGGCCGCTCAGGTCGCCGTCCAGGTGCTGACCGGGGTCGTGCTGCTGGTCGGCGCGCTGGTGTTCATGGGGATCGTGGACCTGATCCTGCTGCTCACCACGGCGGGCGTGGTGGCGGTGCTCGGCGTGATCGTGTGGCTGATCATGCCGCGCATCCGCGCCGCCGCGCTGGCCGCCCAGACCTCGGTCGGCGACATCGGCGCCGCCTTGGAGCGCGGCCTCGGCGCGTTCACCACGGTCAAGGCGTCCGGCGCGGAACTGGCCGAGGAGGAACGCGTCGACAAGGCTTCCCGGGCGGCCTACGAGCAGGGCGTCACGCTGGCGAAGTGGGGTTCGGTCGCGGGCACGACGACGGGCCTCGCGATCCAGGTCGCGTTCCTCGTCGTGCTCGGCGTGGGCGGCGCTCGGGTCGCCTCCGGCGCGATGTCCGTCGCCGACCTGGTGGCGTTCCTGCTCTACGTCGCGTATCTGACCGCGCCGCTCTCGCAGCTGGTCAACGCGGGCGCGTACATCCAGGCGGGCCGCGCCTCGGTCACCCGGATCGGCGAGGTGACCCGGCTGCCGATCGAGGAGGTCGACGGCCCCAGCGGATCGGGCGGACGGACACCGGCGACGCTGACCTTCGACGACGTCACCTTCGCCTATCCCGGCCGCTCGGACGAGGCTCTGCGGGGGTTCTCCCTCGACGTCCCGCGCGCGTCGCTGACCGCGCTGGTCGGTCCGTCCGGCTCGGGCAAGACCACGGTGCTCGGACTGGTGGAGCGCTTCTACGAGCCCGACTCCGGCACGGTCCGCCTCGACGGCCGCGACGTGCGCGACTGGGACCTCGCCGAGCTGCGCGCGCAGATCGGGTACGTCGAGCAGGACGCCGCCGTGCTGGCGGGCACGCTGCGGGAGAACCTCACCTACGCCGCCCCCGACGCCACCGAGGCCGAACTGCGCGACGTCCTGCGGATCACCCGCCTGGACCCTCTCCTGCGCCGCCTCGGCGACGACCTGGACGCCCCGATCGCCCACCGCGGCGTCTCCTTGTCCGGCGGCGAACGCCAGCGCGTGGCGATCGCCAGAGCCCTGCTGCGCAAGCCGCGGCTGCTGATGCTGGACGAGGCCACGTCCCAGTTGGACGCGGTGAACGAGGCCGCGCTGCGGGAGGTCGTGCGCGACATCGCGGCCACGACGACGGTGGTGGTGGTCGCGCACCGGCTGTCGACGGTGCTGGCCGCGGAGCAGATCGTGGTCCTGGCGGACGGCGCCGCGACTGGCGTGGGGTCGCACGGGGAACTGCTGCAGTCCGACCCGCTGTACGCGAGGCTTGCCGCTGAGCAGGCGCTCGTGTGAGGGCAGGCCGTTGGTGGGCAGACCGCGGCCGTGATCGGTTCGCGCTGGAGATCGTCTGGGGAGCTGAGGACATGGATGCCGTCGTCGTCGGGGCCGGGCCGAACGGGTTGGCCGCCGCGCTGGTGCTGGCCAAGGCCGGGCTCGCGGTCGAGGTGCACGAAGCGGCGGACACGATCGGCGGCGGGGCGCGCACCGCCGAGCTGACCCTGCCCGGCTTCCGCCACGACGTCTGCTCGTTCGCCCACCCCATGGGCCTGGCCTCGCCGTTCTTCCGGGCCTTCGACCTCGCCGCCCACGGCGTCGACCTGCTGGTGCCCGAGGCGTCCTACGGACATCCCCTGGACAACGGGGCCGGGATCGCCTGGCGCGACCTCGACCGCACCGCCGACGGCCTCGGTCGCGACGGCCGAGCCTGGCGATCGCTGCTCGGGCCCCTGGTACGCCGGTGGCCCGAACTGGTCGACCTCGGCATGTCCGACTTCCGCTCGATCCCCAAGGGCCTGCTCACGGCCGCCCGGCTCGGATTGCGGGTGGCCGAGCAGGGCTCGCCCGCCTGGGGGCTGCGGTTCCGCGACACCATCGCGCCCGCGCTGCTGACCGGGGTCGGCGCCCACACCATCGCCCCGCCGCGCGCGTTCGCCCCGGCGGGGGCCGGGCTGCTGCTGGCCGCGCTCGGCCACGCGGTCGGCTGGCCGATCCCGCGCGGCGGCAGTCAGTCCATTGTGGATGCCGTGGCCGCCGAGTTCCGGGCGTGCGGCGGGAAGATCGTCACCGGCAGCCGGATCGACTCCATCGACCAGGTCCGCGCGCAGGCGGTCCTCCTCGACGTCACCCCCGCCGCGCTCGCCACGATGGCGCCGCTGCCGCCGCGCTACCTGCGGTGGCTCAACGCCTTCCGCTACGGCGGTGCCGCGTGCAAGGTGGACTTCGCGTTGTCCGGCCCGGTCCCGTGGACGGCGCCGGACCTGGCCAAGGCGGGCACCCTGCACCTGGTGGGGGAGCGCGCCGAGGCGGTGGCCGCCGAGCGCGCCGTCGCCGAGGGCAGGCATCCGGACCGGCCGTATGTGCTCGTCGGTCAGCCGGGGGTCGTCGACCCGGGCCGCGCCCCCGCGGGCAAGCACACCCTCTGGTCCTACGCGCACGTGCCCAACGGCTCCACCCGCGACCTCGGCGACGCCGTCACCGCCCAGATCGAGCGGTTCGCCCCCGGCTTCCGCGACCTCGTCCTCGCCCGCAACGTCGTCACCGCCGCCGACGCCGGGGCGCACAACCCGAACTACGTCGGCGGCGACATCGCCGCCGGCGCGCTGACCCTGCGGCAGACCCTGTTCCGGCCGGTCCCGCGCTGGGACCCGTACCGGACGCCGATCCCCGGCGTGTACCTGTGCTCGTCGTCCACGTCGCCCGGGCCGGGCGTCCACGGCATGTGCGGGGTCCACGCGGCGGGCCGTGTGCTGCGCCGGCGGTTCGGCATCCGTGCCGACCCACTCGACCTGATCCGCGCCTGAAACGCCGGAAGCCCCCGCCGAAGTGGCGGGGGCTTCCGGGGCACAGCCTTACTTGGCGAGCTTCAGCAGCGCCTTGACGTCCTCGGGGTCCAGGCTCTTCAGCGCGGTGACCTCGAGGTCGGTGATCGAGCGGATCGGGCTGACGTACCACTTGCCGTCGACCTGCGTCGTCACCACACCGGTGTTGGCGATCATGCCCTTGACCAGGTTGGTCAGTGCCTTCTTGACCTCGGGCTTCATCCGCTTGCCGCCGATCTCGGTCGCGGCGTCGTCGGCGCAGAACTGCTGCTTCTCGCCCTCGGCCTCGGCGGCGTAGCACTCGCCGTCCTTGGTGACGCGGACCTTGTCGCCGTCCTTCTCCGCCTCGAACTCCTTCAGCAGGACCTTCGTGGCGCCCTCGACCTCGACGGTCTCGGTGTCCAGCTTGGTGATCTTGACCCCGGTCGACTCGGCCTCGCTCTTGGCCATGTCGACGATCATCGGGCCGAGGTCGTGGATCACGGCCATCTCATCCGGCGGCAGCAGCTCGATGACCCGGGCGATGTCGGCGTCCAGCGCGGCGTCGGCGAGCCCGCGCACGGCGGCGTTGGGGGAGTCGGCGCCCTTGGCCGGGATCGACGTCTTGGGCCACTTCTTCTTCGAGTCCTGCAGACCGTAGTCGGCGATCGTGTAGAAGAGGCTCGGGTACCACTCGCCGTCGACGTTGACCGTCGCGATGCGGATGGGCTCGCCGTCGTTGTCCTTGACGACGTCGGCGATGTCGATGGTCTCGGTCTCCGGCTTGGCGTGCATGCCGCGCGGGAAGGCCAGCTCGATGAACTCCTCGGTGAAGGGGAGCTTGCTCGCGTCGGAGCTGATGGTGACCTTGCCCTCGACCAGCTTGGTGATGGTCAGGTGGTCGTTGACCTTCTCCGCGTTCGCCTCGTCGAACTTCAGGCCCTCGGTCTTCAGCTCGAAGCCCTGGATCTTGTTCGGGTCGACGTCCTTCTTGTAGACCTCCAGGCGCTGCAGCTCCTTGGTGGTCTCCGAGTTCAGCGTCGTCATCAGGTCGCGCTCGGCGGGCGCGAGGCCCGTGAGCAGACCGGCGACGTCACCCTGGCCGATGGCGTTGACCAGGCTGGTCGCCGCCGCCGTCGGGCTCTCGGCACCCGCGGGCGAGCTGCCCCGGTTGAGTGCCCACCACGTCACGCCACCGCCCGCGGCCACGGCGATGACCGCGGCCACGACGCCGATGACCAGGCCCTTGCGCTTCTTCGGCTGCTGCGGCGGCACGGGGTAGCCGTAGGGCTGGCCGTACTGCTGCTGCTCCTGGCCGTAGCCGCCGAAGGACTGCGTCGGCTGCGGGCCGGTCTGCGGGTAGCCGCCCTGCTGCGGGTAACCCCCCGCTGGGGTCTGCGGGTAGCCCTGCTGCGGGTAGCCGCCGGGCGGGGTCTGCTGGTAGCCAGGCTGTCCCCCCTGCGGGTACCCGCCCTGCTGCGGGTATCCACCCTGCTGCTGATACGGGTCGTTCGGCGGCCACTGTCCGCCCGAGCCTGGATAGGTCACGGTTCCCCTCCTGCGATCCTGCGTGCGCTCCTGCGCCGGCCTACGAAGATGCCCACGGCTCCGACGAGAGCCACCAACGAGCCGATCAGCGTGACCGTCGGTCCGGTGCCTGCGATGCCGAGCGAGCTTTCCCCGCCACCGCTTTCGACGGTGGCACCACCCGAAATGGTTCCGGTGATTATCGCAAGAAAACCGCAGATCGTTGCGGCGGTTCGCGACATTCCGAGGGTGTACGCCACGACGCTCAGCGTGACCACCGGGATGATCGCGAACCACGCGTAGAGCAGCACCTCCAAGAGCTCTCCGCGCAGGAACCCCAGGGACCTGATCACGCCGATGATCTGGAAGCTATCGCGCAGCACCGCGCCGGACCGGAACCATGGCAGGAACATGCCCGCGACGACGGCGACTAGCCCGACCCCCGCGACGGCCGCCGCGGCCCTGGTTCCCTTGGTCACGGCACCATCGTCGCAGCCCCGGGCACGCGCAGTCACAGCGCCCCGCCGATGGGTCACCCATTGTGTGCAAACGTCCAACCATTCGGCTGAGGCCAGAGTTACTGGGTGTGTCCCTGAGCGAAAAAGTTGTCCAAGGTAAGTATGTTTCCGGTGTTACGACTGGTGCGAGTGGTGTCCAACTGGCACAGTCGTCGTGTTCCAGTCCGTTTTCCGCCGGTTCGGCGGGACGCGAACTTGATCAACGTAGCGGGCGGGGGGAGCCGCCCGCGCTGGGAGGTGGGGAGCTGTGCCGGTACGCAATGGCCGCAAACTGGGCCTGATCTTGGCATCCCTCGTCCTGGTGATGGTGACCGCCGCCACCGGGGTCGCCGCGGCCGTGCCGCCGCCACCGCCCAACCCCAGCGACTCCGAGCTGAAGACCAGCCGCGCCGACGCCAAGGCCAAGGCGGGCAAGGTCGGCGAGCTCACCAACCAGCTCGCCCAGGCCGAGGCCCGGCTGATGGACCTGCAGGCCGACGTCGAGGCCAAGATGGAGGAGGCCAACAAGGCCCTCGTCGACCTCGAGTCGGCGGTCGACGCCGCCGCCAAGGCCAAGGCCGACGCCGAGGCCGCCAAGCGCGAGGCCGACAGTGCGGGCCGCGACATCGAGGCCGCCCGCAAGCAGCTCGACGACTTCGCCGCGGGCAGCTACAAGCAGGGCACCACGATGGGCTCGATGTCGGCCTACGTCGGCGCGAAGAGCCCGGAGGACCTGCTCGCCCGCGCCCAGCTGCTCAACGCCGTCAGCGGCAGCGAACTCGACGCGCTGGAGTCGATGGAGCGCGCCCGCACGGTCAAGGCGAACAAGGACTCACTGGCCAGGGCCGCCCTCGATGAGGCGAACAAGCGCCAGGCCGAGGCCGAACAGGCCAAGCGCAACGCCGACGCCGCCACGGCGACCGCCCAGCAGGCCCAGCGCGACCAGGCGTCGAAGTCCCAGGAACTCGAGGCGGCCCGCGCCGACTACGAGCGCCAGCTCAACGAGGCGCAGGCCAAGGTCGGCGGCCTGGAGAACCAGCGCCAGCGCTACCAGGAGTGGTTGGCCGCCAAACAGCGCGAGGACGCGGCGAAAGCGGCCGCGGCGGGCAACCCCCGCCCGGTGGTCGGCCGTCCCTCGGGCGACCGCGCGCAGATCGTCATCAACCGGGCACTGTCACAGCTGGGCGTCCAGTACGCGTGGGGCGGCGGCAACGGCAGCGGTCCGACCCGCGGCATCCGCGACGGCGGCGTCGCCGACTCCTACGGCGACTACAACAAGGTCGGCTTCGACTGCTCCGGCCTGATGATCTACGCCTTCGCGGGCGTCGGCATCCGGCTGCCCCACTACAGCGGCTATCAGGCCACCTCGGGCCGCCGCGTCCCGCTCAACCAGATGGCCCCGGGCGACATGCTGTTCTGGGCCACCGGCGGCCGAATCCACCACGTCGCGATGTACATCGGCAACGGGCAGATGGTGGAGGCGCCCTACTCGGGTTCGCGGGTGCGCATCGCGCCCGTCCGGTACGGCGGGATCGTGCCGTACGCCACCAGGCTGCTCTGACGCGATCGACTGACGGGCCCGTCGCGGGGAGTTCCCCGCGACGGGCCTTTCGTGTCTAGAACACCGAGACGCCGTACCTACTCAGGGCCTCGGTCACCGGCTGGTAGAACGTCGTGCCGCCGGTGCGGCAGTTGCCGCTGCCGCCCGAGGTGAGGCCGAGCGCGGTGGTGCGGTCGTACAGCGGGCCGCCGCTGTCGCCGGGTTCGGCGCACACGTTGGTCTGGATCATGCCCTTGACCGTGCCGCCGCCGGAGTAGTGCACGGTGGCGTTGAGGCCGGTCACGGTGCCGGTCTTCGTGCCCGTCGTGCTGCCGCGCCTGCTGACCGACTGGCCGACGGAGGCGTTGGCCGCCGAGGTGATGTCCTGGCCGCCGACCGTGCCGCCGATGGTGACGGAGGTGTTGGTGTAGCGGACGATGCCGTAGTCGTTGCCGGGGAAGCTGGAGCCGGTGCGGTCGCCCAGCTTGGTGGACTGGCTGGAGTTCGAGAACCACTCCGACGCCGAGTTGGTGCAGTGGCCCGCGGTGAGGAAGTAGTACGTGCTGCCGCTGCGGACGTTGAAGCCGAGCGAGCAGCGGTACCCGCCGCCGTAGATCGCGTCGCCGCCGGAGATCAGCGGGGTGAACGTGCCGCCGACGCGTTCGACCCTCGCCGCGCCGCCGGAGCCCGCCGCGGCCGCGACGAGCCTGGCGTAGTCGGCGCCGCGCACCGAGCTGTCGGCGGTGATCACCACCTGGTTGGTCACCGCGTCCTGCGCCCACGCGGTGCCCGGGATGCCGGAGTCGAGCCTGGCCACCAGCTCATCGAGTTGGCTGGTGCTGCGCGAGACGACCCGGGCGGTCCCGCCCGCGGCGCGCACGGCGGCCGCGGCGTCGGCGTCGGTCACGTTGACGACCACGCGGCCCGCGTCGAGGTGGGTGCCCGCGGTCCGCGCGGTGCCCAATAAGGAGACCAGGTCACTGGCTGACTTCGTTGGCGCCGCTGTCGCCGTTCCGGGGACGACAGCCGCGGCGGCGAGTGCCGCCGCGGCCAGGGCAAGGGTGAGTCGGATCGTTCTCATGGCTCCGCCTTCCGCAGGGGCCGGGCGGCGCGGTCAGGCGCGCCGACCGGATGGAGTTTCGAGATCAATCCCACCTAACGAGACAGGACGGGGTGGCCACAAGGGTGCTAAGGGGTGACGTCGGTATGGCGGATAAGCGCCATGACGAATTCGTGCCACCGTGCGGGCGGGACTTCGTGGCCCGCGCCCGCCAGCACGAGCAGTGTCGCGTCCGGGATGGTGTCACGCAGCGCTTCGCCATGGGAGACAGGGAAAACAGGGTCGAGTTCGCCCTGCACGACCAGCGTGGGCACCGCGATGTCGGCCCAGCCGCCGTTGGTCGGGCCGTCGAAGTCCATGGCGAAGTGGTTCGTCAGGGCCGACTCCAGGTTCCTCGTCCGCGCGATGTCGAGCACCGCCAGCTCCCGCACGGCGGCCTCGTCGAACAAGGGGGACCCGCCCGCGTAAGCGCGGAAGGACGCGACGGTGTAGTCGATCATGGCCACCGGGTCGGCGTAGTCCGGGTCGCCCTGGGGGAAGTCCGCCGAGCCCATGGGGAGGTCGCCGGTCGTGGTGTTCACGAGGGTTATCGTGGCCACGCGGTCGGGGTGGTCGACCGCGGCGATCAGGGCCATCCCGCCCGCCATCGAGCGGCCGACGACGTGGGCGCGGCCGACGCCGAGCGCGTCGAGGACGCCGATCGCGTCGGCGGCCAGATCGGTCATGGCGTAGCCGGGGGAGCCGGGCGGGTAGCAGGTCGAGCGGCCGGTGTCGCGGTTGTCGAACCGGATGACGAACCGGCCGTGGGCCGCGATCTGTTGGCACAGCTCGGTTTCCCACCAGATCATCGACGCGCACGCGCCGTGGATCAGCAGGATCGCCGGGTCCGTCGGGTCACCGAAGGTCTCGACACACAGGTCGACGCCGTTGACCGGCAGGATGCGCTCGGTCATCGCTGGGCCAGGAAGGTCAGCCACGCGTCGCCGTCGCAGTCGACGTGGTGGTCGTCCCAGGTGATCTCGAAGCCCGCCGCGGTGAGTTGGGCGGCGAAGTCGGCGCGGTGCCAGTACGCCATGAGGTAGTCGCCGTCTGCCTCGCCCTCACCCTCGCGCAGCGAGACGAGGAAGCGGCCGCCCGGGCGCAGCGCGGCGGCGATCTTGCCGAGGACCGCGTCGATGTCGGCGCGGCCGACGTGGATCAGCACGCACTCGGCCAGCACCGCGTCGTACGGCCCGCCCAGCTCGTCGGTGATCACGTCGAGCAGCTCGCCGTGTTTGCCGCGTTCGGCCTGGATGTCGAGGAACGCCTGGGTGGCGTCGGTCCGGCGGACGGTCACGCCGAGGGATTCGAGGTAGTCGGCGTCGCGGCCGGGGCCGGACCCGATCTCCAGCACGGTCGCCCCCGCGGGCGCCAGCCGCCGCAGCAGGCCCGCGTGCCGGGCGGTCGGCTCGGCGGCGACCAGGGTGTTGTACGTGGCGGCGTACGCCTCGTAGGACTGCACGGTGTTGGACATGGTTCCGACCCTACGCAGCAGGTTGACCCGTTAGGAGGTCCAGTTAGCATCACTCTATGGGTACCAGTGGGCCGGACCTGTTCTTCGCGTTCGACCGGTCCCGGCCGCGCGGCCTGCGCGTCCAGATCGAGGACGGGCTGCGGTCGGCCATCCGCTCTGGCAGGCTCGCCGCGGGGTCACCGGTGCCGTCGACGCGTGCGCTCGCGGCCGATCTCGGGATCACCCGGAAAGTCGTCGTCGAGGCTTATGACCAACTGATCGCCGAGGGATATCTACTGTCCCGGCAGGGCGCCGGGACGGTGGTGCAACGGGTGCCCGCAGTCGCCCAGGCGGTCGAGAGCGCGGCAGCTACGCCGGCCGTCGAGGTGGATTTCCGGCCGGGGAGACCGGATCTGACGCTGTTCCCGCGCGCGGCGTGGGCGAAGGCGGCCAGGTCGGCGCTGCGGTCGATGCCGACCGCCGACTTCGCCGACGAGGACCCGCGTGGCCTGCCGGTCCTGCGTCAAGCTCTGGTCGACTACCTCGGCCGGGTGCGCGGGGTCAGCGCCGACCCGGCGCAGGTAATCGTGTGCGCGGGATTCGGCCACGGGTTCGACCTCGCGGTGCACGCGCTGGGCGCCCGGCGGTACGCGCTGGAGGACCCGGGTTACCCCGGCCCGCGCGGTCATCTCGCGTCCCTGGGAATCCCGTTCGACGCCGTCCCGGTCGACGGCGACGGCCTGATGGTGTCCCGCCTGCGCGAGACGGCGGCGACCGTGGCCGTGGTGACGCCCGCGCACCAGAGCCCGACCGGAGTCGTCCTGCCGCCCGACCGCCGCCGCGAGCTGATCGAGTGGGCGCGCGACGTCGACGGCTACGTGATCGAGGACGACTACGACGCCGAGTACCGCTACGACCGCCGCCCGGTCGGCACACTGCAAGGGGTGGCGCCGGAACGGGTCGTCTACTGCGGAACCACATCCAAGACGCTCGGCTCCGGGGTGCGGCTCGGCTGGCTTGTCGTGCCACCGGAACTGGTCGACCCGATCACGGCCGCCCGCCGCGACGGGTCGACGTCGACCATCCTGCAGGCCACCTTCGCGGAGCTGCTGACGTGCGGCGACTTCGACCGCCACCTCCGCCGCACCCGCCTCGTCTACCGCGAACGCCGGGACGCACTGGTCGGCGCGGTCGCGCGGTGGCTGCCCGGCGTGGTGCCGTCGGGGATCTCGGCCGGGCTGAACATGTTGCTGACACTTCCGGGCGACGAGTCGGTGCTGGTCGACGCGGCCATGGAACGTGGTGTGCGGGTGTATCCGTTGGCGGACTTCAGTTCCGAGTCCGAGCGGGCGGGGATCGTGCTGGGGTACGGCGCGCTGCCGTTGGGAAAGGCGTTGCGGGGCGCGCGTTTGCTTGGTGCGGCGATGGGATAGCCGGTGCGCGGCAAGGAATCCGCGCACCGGCTCGTGACTACAGGATCCCGCGCGCGTGGAACGCCGCCTGCACGGTCGCGGCGTCGGTCGCGCCGTAGAGCCGCTGCGCGGTGTTCACCGTGACCTGGGCCGCCTGGGCGAACGACGTGTTCGGGGCGTAGCTGAACTGCGCCTCCAGCACCAGCTTGACCGCCTTGTCCTTGCCGAACGCCTTGTAGATGTCGAACAGGGCGCGCGACCAGATCTGGCCGTCGTGGTGGACCTCGTTGGTCTTGTCCGCGACCGTCAGGTTGGTGTCGGCGCGGCGGATGCAGTGCGGCTCGGTCGAGGTGTAGGACACCGAGTCCCAGTCCATCACGCACGCCAGCGGGGTCACCGCGGTGTCGGGCTGGTGGGCAGCCGAGTTGACCAGCGCCCAGAAGTCGCCGAAGCCCTCGCCGATGGAGCCCGCCTCGGTGCTGGTGCCGAAGTTCGGCACCTGCGCGTCGTGGATGGCGTGGCCGTACTCGTGCCAGATCACCTCGGCGTCCTCGGCGTCGTCCACCCCGCCGCTGCCGAGCTTGATCAGGTCCTTGGCCGGGTCGTAGTAGGAGTTGTCGGCGGTGTAGCCGGTGGTCTGCAGGTCCTGCGCCTCGTTGTTGATGTTGGTGAAGCCCAGGCTCTGGATGTACTTCTGCGTCTCGGTGACCGCCCAGTACGCCTCGACCTGCTCGAAGAAGTCGTTCGAGCGGGTGTAGTCGAACGTGTTGGCAGCCGAGTACGCCTGCTTGTTCTTGCGGTCGGTGATGGTGGCGAAGGTGCCGTGCAGGTAGCCGGACCCGTCGAGGTGGGTCAGGGTGACCGACTTGTAGGCCGTCGCCGGGACCGCGGCGTCGGCGTCGTTCTGGTCGGTCAGCTTTTCGTTCTGCAGCGTGGCGACCGGGTTCGGCGCGAACACCTTGCCGGTGCCGTCGGCGTGCTTGACCAGGGATTCCTCGCGGACGACGGCGCCGGTCGACGCGTCGACCAGGGAGCGGACCGAGCCGGATTCGGTCTCGGACAGCACCTGGTAGACGAGCTTGGCCTGGCCGCCCGGCAGCACGGCGAGTTCGGTGGCGAACGCCTTGCCGTGGGCGCGGCCCGCGGCGGCGGCGTTCGCGCGGTCGGCGTCGACGGCGGCGCGGGTGGTGCCGAGGCCGGACACGGGGACCCGGCCGTCGGTGACGGTGACCTGGCCGGTGGCCTTGTCGACGTGCTTGGCGTAGAAGCCGCCGATGACCTTGTGGCCCGCGTGGGTCTGGGCGTACCAGAAGTGGGTGGCGAGCAGCGATTCCTTGGTGGCGACCAACTGCAGGTTCTCGTCGGCGGTCGGAGCGGCGTTGGCGTGCGACACGAGCAGGGGGACCACGGCGGCCGCGCAGACGGCTGCCGCGGCGAGGCGACGCATGCGCATGGAGGCATCTCTCCCGGGACAGTGGACTCGGCTGGATGACGAGTCGGTGCGCTGACCGTAGGCGAGAAATCCTCCGGAAATGTTAACGAGAATGACTGCCTTTTACCGTTTGGGAAGTGTGAATCGGACAATCTTCCGTTAGGCGGCTAATCGCGGCCCTGCCACGTCGTCACGCACGCCTCGTTGCCCTCGACGTCGGCCAGCACCCAGAAGCTCGGCGCGGCGGCGTCGGAGACCAGCACCCCGCCCGCTTCGATCGCGGCGGCGACGCGGCGCTCGGCTTCATCATGGGCGACGGAGATGTCGAGGTGGACGCGATTGCGCTGTGGGCGCGGGATGTCCATCTGCTGGAACCAGACGGCGGGGGAGACGCCGAGAGGGTCGCGCAGGCCGCCGCCGTTCGGCTCGTCCTCGTAGGCCAGGATCGCGCGCCAGAACGGCCGCACGGCGTCGATGTCGAGCGCGTCGACCGCGTACTCCAGCAGCTGCGCGCCGGGGTGGGCCTCGGTGGCGACCGCGGCGGAGATCCGTTGGGCCGCTTCGACATCGGCCCGGGTGACCGATCTGGACGCGGGCGTCTGCAATCGGAGGACGACCCGGTCCGGACGCAGGTCCAGGTGCAGGTGGTCGCTCAGCGCGGCCACGGTGGCCGCGACCTCGGCGGCCGCGCTGAGGGAGTCGACGGCGACGGTGGCGGTGAGGGTGCCGAGCACGTCGCGCCACCCGAGGTCGCTGACGGCGGCGGAGGCTTCCGCGTGGGTGATGTGCACGCCGTCAGGGTGACAGTGGGCACCGACGATCTATGGTCACGGCATGACCTGGGCGGCGATCGTGCTCGCGGGCGGCAAGGCGACCCGGCTCGGCGGGGTCGACAAGCCCGCGCTGGAGGTGGGCGGCCGGTCCATGCTGGCCGCCGCCGTGAGCGCGGTCGCGATGGCCGATCGCGTCGTCGTGGTCGGGCCGGAGCGTCCGGTGCCCGTGCCGGTGGTCTGGACGGTGGAGGACGTGCCCGGCTCCGGCCCGGTCGCCGCCCTCGCCGCGGGCCTCGCGCGGCTGGACCTGCCCGCCGACACCACCGTCGTCGTGCTCGCGGCCGACCTCCCACTGATCTCACCCGAGACCGTAGGACGTCTGACGTCCTACGGCGGGCCGGTGGTGCTGACCGACGCGGAGGGGCGCGACCAGTGGCTACTGAGCGCGTGGCCGCTGGGCGCGCTGCGCGACGCGATGCCCGCGCGGCCGGAGGGGGCGGCGCTGCGTCGCGTCCTGAGCGGACTCGACCCGGCCCGGCTGCCAGCGGTGGGCGGCGAGGCGGCCGATGTGGACACCCCGGACGACTTGGCGCGAGCTCACAGGGCTCATACCGGTGGTGCGGAAGGGTGTGACCCGGTGGATTGACGAACGGGGAGGACAGCTGGTGACCGAGCCAGGGCAGGTCGAGCTCGCCGCCGAGGGCAGCACGCCCGCACGCGACGCGCAACTGCTCGAACGCACCGTGTTCGAGGTCAAGCGGGTCATCGTCGGGCAGGACCGGCTGGTCGAGCGCATGCTCGTCGGCCTGCTCGCGAAGGGCCATCTGCTGCTCGAAGGCGTGCCCGGTGTGGCGAAGACGCTGGCGGTGGAGACCTTCGCGCGCGTCGTCGGCGGTTCGTTCTCCCGCGTGCAGTTCACCCCCGACCTGGTGCCCGCCGACATCCTCGGCACGCGCATCTACCGGCAGGGCAGCGAGCGCTTCGACGTCGAGCTCGGCCCGGTCGTGGCCAACTTCGTCCTCGCGGACGAGATCAACCGCGCGCCCGCGAAGGTGCAGTCGGCGATGCTGGAGGTCATGGCCGAGCGGCACGTGTCCATCGGCGGCCAGACCTTCCCGATGCCCGACCCGTTCCTCGTGCTGGCCACGCAGAACCCGATCGAGAACGAAGGCGTCTACCCGCTGCCGGAAGCCCAGCGCGACCGGTTCCTCTTCAAGATCATCGTCGAGTACCCGACGGCCGAGGAGGAGCGCGAGATCGTCTACCGGATGGGTGTGAACCCGCCGGAGCCCAGCCAGATCCTCAGCCCTTCGGAGCTTGTCCGGCTGCAGGGCGTGGCGTCCCGAGTGTTCGTCCACCACGCTCTGGTCGATTACACGGTCCGCTTGGTCCTGGCGACCCGCACGCCCGCCGAGCACGGCCTGACCGACGTCGCGGGCTGGATCGCCTACGGCGCCTCGCCGCGCGCCAGCCTCGGCATCGTCGCCGCGTCGCGCGCGCTGGCCCTGGTCCGCGGCCGCGACTACGTGCTGCCGCAGGACGTCGTGGATGTCGTGCCGGACGTGCTGCGTCACCGGCTCGTGCTGTCTTACGACGCGTTGGCCGACGGTGTGCCGATCGACCACATGATCTCCCGGGTGCTGCAGACGGTTCCGCTGCCGCAGGTGTCCGCGCGGCCGCAGGCGCCCAGCGGGCACCCGGCGCCGGCCGGGGTGGCCGGCAGGCCGTGAGCAGGCACAAGGCCGCGGAGGGCGAGCGCCCGACCTGGGCGCCGCCGGTACTGCAGGGCGACAGGATGGAAGCGGGCCTGCGCCTGCTGGAGATCGACGTCCGGCGACGGCTCGACGGGCTGCTGCAGGGCAACCACCTCGGCCTGGTGCCCGGCCCCGGCTCCGAGCCGGGCGAGGCCCGGCCGTACCAGCCCGGCGACGACGTGCGGCGGATGGACTGGGCGGTCACCGCGCGCACGACGGTCCCGCACATCCGCGAGACGGTCGCCGACCGCGAACTGGAGACGTGGCTGGTCGTCGACCTGTCCGCGAGCCTCGACTTCGGCACAGCGGCCTGTGAGAAGCGCGACCTGGCCGTGGCCGCCGTCGCCGCCATCACCCACCTGACACGCGGCGGCGGCAACCGCGTCGGCGCGCTGATCTCCACCGGCGAGAAGATGATCCGCATCCCCGCGCGCGGCGGCCTCGCCCACGCCCGCGGCCTGGTGCGTCGAGTCGCCGAGACCCCACGCGCCACCGAGGGCGTGCGCGGCGACTTGGCCGACGCCATCGAGCAGCTGCGCCGCCCACCGCGTCGGCGCGGGCTGGCCGTGGTGATCTCCGACTTCTTGGGCTCAACCGACTGGCAGCGTCCGCTTCGCGCGCTGTCGCTGCGCCACGAACTGATCGGCGTCGAGGTGGTCGACCCGCGCGACATCGACCTGCCCGACGTCGGGACGGTCGTGCTCGCCGATCCGGAGACCGGCCGCCAGCGTGAGGTCACCGCGTCGGCCCTGCTGCGCAAGGAGTTCGCCGCGGCCGCCGCCGAACACCGCGAGGCCGTCGCGAAGGGCATCCGGCAGGCGGGCGGGGGACACCTGGTGCTGCGCACCGACTCCGACTGGATCGCCGACACGGTCCGTTTCGTCGTGGCCCGCAAGCGCCGCTGGTCGGGGGGTGGTGCGGCGTGAGTCTGCGCAACTTCGCCCATCCGTGGTGGTTCTTGCTGCTGATCGTGGTCGCGGGGCTGGTCGTGGGCTATGTGCTGCTGCAGCGCGCGTTGCGCAAGCGGACGCTGCGGTTCACGAACCTGGAGTTGCTGGAGAAGGTCGCGCCGAAGCGGCAGGGCTGGGTCCGGCACGTACCCGCGATCGTCCTGATCATCGGCCTGATGCTCCTGACCACGGCGATGGCCGGTCCGACCGCGCAGCAGAAGGTGCCGCGCAACCGGGCCACGGTGATGCTCGTGATCGACGTGTCGCTGTCGATGGAGGCCACCGACGTCGCCCCGACCAGGCTGAAGGCGGCCCAGGTCGCGGCGAAGTCCTTCGCCGAGGGCCTGACTCCTGGGGTCAACCTGGGCTTGATCACCTTCGCGGGCACCGCGACGGTCCTGGTCGCGCCGACGACGGATCGCGGCGGCGTCGCCAAGGCGATCGACAATCTCAAGCTGGCCCAGTCGACCGCCACGGGCGAGGCCATTTTCGCCGCACTGCAGGCGATCGAGGGGTTCTCGCAGGTCGTCGGCGGCCCGGAGGGCCCGCCGCCCGCCCGGATCGTGCTGATGTCGGATGGCAAGCAGACCATCCCGACGGAGAACGAGGACGACCCCCGCGGCTCGTACACCGCCGCGAAGGCCGCCGCCGAACGCAAGATCCCGATCACCACGATCTCGTTCGGCACGAAGGACGGCACGGTCGACATCGAGGGCCGCGTCCAGTCGGTAGCCGTGGACGACACCGCCATGGAGGAGATCGCCAACCTCTCCGGCGGCGACTTCTACAAGGCGGCGACGGCGGAACAGCTGCGCAAGGTCTACGACACACTGGGCGAGCAGATCGGCTACGAGATCAAGGAAGCCGACGCCAGCAGACCGTGGCTGATGCTCGGCACCTTGGCGGCCCTGATCGCTGCGGGCAGCGCTTTGATGATCAGCCAACGCCTGCCGTGACGCGTCGCTCGAACTGGCTCCGACCCGCCGTGCGAGGACGCGACTGCCGCGCCGGTCGAGTCAACCGCGTGTTGGTGACTCGCTGTCGCCCGACCCGGTCCCGGTGATCACCCGATTGCCGCCGTGCTCCCATCCGGTCCACCCGCCAGTCGCCTCCCGGACACCTTCGGCTGGGAGGCTGGCGGCATGCATCCCGCTCCACCCGCCGTCGACCGCGGTGAGCGTTTCCACGCGCTGATGGAAGCCGTGGTCGCCCGCCTGCCGTTCGGGCTGTCCCGGCTCGTGCCCCCGAGCCTGCTGGGCTTCGGCGTGATCAACGGGTTCACCTTCCTGGTCGACCTGGCCCTGCTGACACTCCTCCACAGTGGACTCGACTGGCCGCTGTGGCTGAGCATCACCGTGGGCTACGCGGTCGCGTTCGGACTGAGCTACGTCCTGAACCGCGCCTTCAACTTCCGCTCCCACGCCCCAGTAGGCCCCCAGGCGGCGACCTATGTGGTCGTGGTGATCGTCAACTACCTCCTGTGGATTCTCGGCGTAGGCAACGGTCTAGCCGCCCTCGGCGTCGAATACCACCTGGCCCGCATGGCCGCGGGCGCCTGCGAGGCGGTCTACATGTACTGCGCCATGCGCTGGCTCGTCTTCCGCGACGTGAAGCCCGACTAGAGATGGCATTTCCGTCCCGGTGGCGTTGGGGGATGGTGGCTCTTGGGGTCGCTTTCGGCTTGATCGGCGTCATCGTGCTTGTGGACGCCAACGACCCATTCGCCATCGTGGTCGGCGGTGGAGCCATCGCATCGGCTTGCTTCGCGACGGTCAGCGGATGGCGCGACACCCCGCCCGCCCGAATCGGCCTCCTCCTCGCCCTGATCGACAGCCGCCGCGTTTCCCTTTGACGGCCGGCGATGGCTACTGCACGATCGCGCCATGTTGTCACGGGCTGAGTTGGTTCAGCGCCTGGTTGAGACCTTCGCCTGGCGTGGTGATCGGACCGATGACAGTTGGTACGCCGACGTCACCGGGTGGTGGCGCGATCCCGAGTTGATCCAGCAGTTGGGCGTCCACTTGGCCGACCTGTTCCGCGATCGGAGGCCGACCGTCGTCCTCGGCGTGCAGTCGCGCGGGTTTCATCTGGGGGCCTTGGTGGCGGTCGAGTTGGGCGTTGGGTTCGTCGAGGTTCGCAAGGGGCCCGCGCAGCTCGCCGACAGTGATCGCTGGTTGACCGTGGCGACGCCGCCCGACTATCGGGATCGCAACCTCGTTCTCGGGTTCCCCGCCCGGCTTCTCCAGCCCACCGACCGGGTCCTGCTGGTAGATGACTGGATCGACACCGGTGGGCAGGCGCTCGGGGTTCGTCGGCTGGTCGACCTCGCTCGGGCGGCTTGGGTGGGGGTGGCGGTGATCGTGGATGGGCTGGAGAGCAGTGAGACCCGGCGGACGCTGAATGTTTCCGCGTTGGTGCGGGAGCGGCGGCTAGCGTAGGAATCCCGCATACTTCCGCACCGCCCGGTGGCTCTCGATGTGTTTCGCCGTCTCCAAGGTGACGTCGACCGCGAAGATCAAGCACACCACGATCGCCGGGCCCGCGAACGGAAGGCGAGGTGCGCCCAGTACGGCGACGGCCACCTCGGCCAGCAGTGCGACCGTCCCCAGATACAGCGCGCCAGCCGCGTTGATTCGCGTGTGGACGTAGCCGAGGTAGTCGGCCGTCCACTGGCCTGGGCGGATCCCAGGAACGAACCCGCCCGCCCGGGCCAGCGAATTCGCCGCCGCCGACGGGTCGAAGGTCGCGGCCGATCGAACGAACGCGAAAACGCACACCAGCACGACGTACACCGCAACCCGCGCCGGATCGCTCTCGTTCTGCTCCCAGCCCTGCCACAGCGCGGGCACGTACACCACCGCGGCCGCGGCGAGCAGCGTGCCGCTCGGCTGGGCCACCCGCAGCGGCAGGTACGTCGCCGTGCCGCGGCTCATCCGGCGGTACTGAATCGGGACCCGCCGCTGCGCTTGGGCGACCATGATCGTGCACGGCACCACGATCGCGGCGACGGCGGCCACGACCACCACCCCAACCACACCCCGGTCCAGCACGTACACCGGCGCGACCGTCAGGATCTGGCTGAGCAGCAGAAGCCGCGCGCCGTCGCCGACACCTCGGCGGGTGATCAGGTCGGCCAGCAGGATGGCGGCCACCGTTCCCGCCGTCGACAGCAGGGCCATGATGGCGAGCGCGCCCACGCTCGGGCTGTCCACCCAGTCTCCAGGCGCCGCGAACGCCAGTGCCACACCCCCGACAGCGCCGATCCCGACGGTGAGCCAGCGGACGTCGACGCGGTCGCGGGCGCGGAGGCGCCGGTGTAGAGCGCGCGCGATGAACATCGGGGTGACGCCGAAGGTGATCAGCGACAGGCCGAGCAGCCCGCCTCCGGTGAGCAGGTCGACCAGATACATCCGCGTGTCGGCCGGATCGGCGTTGAACAGCGGCACGCCCTGGCCGACGCGGAACGCCGCGATGGTGAGCACGGTGATCCACACCCTGGCGGCAGGCGAGTTCATGATCCGGATGCTCCAGCGTTGATCAACCACAGGCGACGCCGTGGCCGGAACCTGCCGACCACCAGCGACTCAGCTCACCTGGTACCGACCGCCCCGCGCGATGACCTGCGTCAACGTGGACGCCGTGCGCTGTGACGAACAGCGCCATAGGCCACCGACGGCTACGGGACGGTAGCCAGATAGCCTCCACGGGACGTGGTTCGCGGTGAGATGGGGAGCGGAATGGCACGGTCGGTACTGGTCACCGGTGGCAACCGAGGCATCGGCCTCGCCATCGCGCAGGCGTTCCTCGCCCAGGGGGACAAGGTCGCGATCACCCACCGCGGGTCGGGGGCGCCGGAGGGGATGCTCGGCGTCCAGGCCGACGTGACCGACACCGCCGCCATCGACGCCGCGTTCGCCGAGGTCGAGGCCGCGCACGGGCCGGTGGAGATCCTCATCGCCAACGCGGGCATCACCGACGACACCCTCCTCATGCGCATGGACGAGGAGAAGTTCACCCGGGTCATCGACGCCAACCTGACCGGCGCCTACCGGGTCACCAAGCGCGCGACCCGCGGCATGCTGAAGGCCCGGTTCGGCCGGATCATCTACATCTCGTCGGTGGTGGGCCTGCTCGGCGCGCCCGGGCAGGTGAACTACGCGGCCAGCAAGGCCGGGCTCATCGGGATGGCCCGGTCGATCGCCCGGGAACTCGGCTCGCGCAACATCACCGCCAACGTGGTGGCGCCCGGGTTCATCCAGACCGACATGACCGACGCGCTCACCGAGGAGCGCAAGCAGCAGATCCTCGGCAGTGTCCCCGCCGCCCGCTACGGCCAGGTCGAGGAGGTCGCCGCGGCGGTCACCTTCCTGGCCTCCGACGCCGCGGGCTACATCAACGGCGCCGTGCTGCCGGTCGACGGCGGCGTCGGCATGGGCCACTGACGACAATCCCAGGAGGAACACCCCGATGTCCGGACTGCTCGAAGGCAAGCGGCTGCTGATCACCGGAGTGATCACCGACTCGTCGATCGCGTTCCACGTCGCCAAGGCCGCCCAGGAGCAGGGCGCCACCGTCGTGCTCACCGGCTTCGGCCGGATGAGCCTGGTGCAGCGCATCGCCCAGCGGCTGCCGCAGCCCGCGCCGGTGATCGAGCTCGACGTGCAGAACCCCGAGCACCTCGACACGCTGGCCGACCGGGTCCGCGAGCACGTCGACGGCCTCGACGGCGTCGTGCACGCCATTGGCTTCGCCCCGCAGTCCTGCCTCGGCGCGCCCTTCATGGACGCGCCGTGGGAGGACGTCAGCGTCGCGGTGAACGTCTCGGCGTACTCGTACAAGGCGCTCGCCCAGGCGACACTGCCGCTGCTCGGCCCCGGCTCGTCGATCGTCGGCCTCGACTTCGACGCGCGCGTCGCGTGGCCCGCCTACAACTGGATGGGCGTGGCGAAGGCCGCGTTCGAGTCGATCAACCGGTACCTGGCCCGCGAGCTGGGCCCGCAGGGCATCCGGGTCAACCTGGTCGCCGCCGGTCCGGTCCGGACGATGGCCGCCAAGTCGATCCCCGGCTTCGCCGACCTGGAGTCCGGCTGGAAGGACCGCGCCCCGCTCGGCTGGGACGTCGACGACGCCACCCCGGTCGCCAAGTCGGTCTGCGCGCTGCTGTCGGACTGGCTGCCCGCCACCACCGGCTCGATGGTCTGGGTCGACGGCGGCGTCCACGCCCTCGGCCTCTAGCCTGGAGATCATGGTCGACGCACTGCTCTGGCTGTCGTTCGGCGGCCCCGAGGCCCCGGAAGACGTTCGCCCGTTCCTGGAGAACGTCACCCGGGGCCGGGGTGTGCCGCCCGAACGGCTGGACGAGGTCGAGGCGCACTACCAGCACTTCGGCGGCGTCTCCCCGATCAACCGGCTCAACCGCGAGGCCATCGAGGCCGTCCGCGACGAGCTGGAGCGCCAGGGCATCGACCTGCCGATCTACTTCGGCAACCGCAACTGGCACCCCTTGGTCGAGGACACCCTCGCCCAGATGAAGGCCGACGGCGTGCGCACGGCGCTGGTGTTCCCGACCAGCGCCTACGGCGGCTACTCGGCGTGCAGGCAGTACGACGAGGACATCGCCCGCGCCCGTGCCGCCGTGCCCGACGCCCCGGAGCTGATCAAGCTCCGGCAGTTCTTCGACCACCCGCTGTTCATCGGCGCCTTCGCCGACGCCGTCCGCGAGGCCGCGTCGAGCCTGCCGGACGACACCCGGCTGGTCTTCACCGCGCACTCGGTGCCGACGTCGGCCGATCAGGCAGGCGGGCCGCCGGAGGAGGGCGGCCACCGCTACTCCCGGCAGGTCGCCGAGGCCGCCCGCCTCGTCGCCGCCGAACTCGACGCGCCGGAGTACGACGTGGTGTGGCAGTCGCGGTCCGGCCCGCCGCGCATCCCCTGGCTGGCGCCCGACATCGTGGACCACCTGGAGACGGTGCGCGCGGAGGCGGTCGTCGTCTGCCCGGTCGGGTTCGTCAGCGACCACCTGGAAGTGGTCTGGGACCTCGACACGGAGGCAAAGGCCAAGGCGAAGGAACTCGGCATCGAGTTCGCCCGCGCGGCGACGCCGGGCACGGACCCGCGGTTCGCCGAGCTGGTGGTCGAACTGGTCCGCGAACACATCGCCGACGCCCCGGCCCGCAAACTGTCGGACCTCACCGCCGCGGGCTGCACCCGAAACGGCGAACCGTGCGCGGTCGCCTGCTGCGAACCGCCCCGGCGGCCGGGCGCCTGAACCGCGTCAGCAGAAGTTGGCCTGCGGGTAGGTGTACTTGTAGATGGTGAACTTCTCCCACGGGCCGATCGCGGTCGCGCGGGCGCGCAGCATCGCGTGGTCGCCGCCGGAGTAGCCCAACTCCACCGAGACCCAGCGGTTGTTGGCCTTGGAGTAGATGCTCGCCACGCCGTTGTCGCACACGATGTCGAACTTCTCCCATGGGCCGATCGCGCCCGCCCGTGCCCGCAGCATCCCGTAGTAGCCGCCGCTGAAACCGAGTTCGGCGGAGACGTAGCCCGCTTCGGTGGCGTAGAAGTACCAGTCGGACGCGCCGTAGTCGTAGCAGATCCAGAACGTCTCCCAGGTGTCGATGGCGGGTGCGCTCGCGCGGAGCATCGCCCAACGGTTGCCGCCGTAGTTGAGCTCGGTCGAGACGAACGCCGGGCCCGCCACCGGCGCGATCGCCATGTCCTTGTAGCAGTACGGTTCCTCGGCGGCGGCCGAGGCGACCGGTGCGGCGGCCACGCCGCTCAGGCCGATGGCCAGCGTCGCCAAGGTCAGGGCGGTTCGGCGCCGCCATGGGAATCCCACGGTGTCCTCCTGGTCGGGTCGTCCGGTGCGTCGCGTCAGGGTGCACCGGCCGAATTGACAAAGAGTTGCCATCGGTCACCAGGACGAGTGCTTGAGAATCCCGTCGCCGTCGCCGAGGACCTCGTCCAAGGTGTGGCCCTCCTCGAACTGCCGGTAGACCGCGCCGAGTTGTCTGGCCGCGTTCTCGGTGGCGGCGCGGACATCCGGGTCCGACATCGCCTCGCCGTTCGCGATCTGCTGCCAGGTCAGGTCGCCCGCCGCGACCCGTTCCGCCAGCTTCCGCAGGGCGGGTGGGCCGTCGGCCGCCGCGCGTTCGAGTTCGGTGTCGGTGACCACGGTGGGGCGCTGGGCCGCCGCGACGGCCTTGGCGCGGGCCGCCACTTCGTGTCCATTAAGGACCGCAGCGGCCAGCCGGGCTTCGGCGGCGGCGAGTTCCGGAGTCCGCCAGGTCACCATGATCCCGACCCGCCCCCGTTGGCGCCGGTCAGCACCGGGACGTTCTCCTGCAGTTCCTGGTCGGCCGCCTCGCTCGCGCCGACCACCTGGGCGGCGGCGTCCTGGGCGTCCTGCGCGCCTTCGATGAGCTGGGTGGCGACGGCGACCGCGTCGTCGGCGTCGCGGATGTCGGGGATGGCGGCGAGGGCGTCGCGGATGGTGCCGACGGCGTCGATGAGTTGCTGGGTGGCGGCGATGACGTCCTTGACCGCCTCGATGATGTCCATGATGGACTCATACAGCTGGTAGGCGTCCCAGACGGCCTTCACCGCCCTGGCCTGGCCGAAGACCGGGATCAGCCACGTCACCGCCGCCGACGCGATCTTGTTGACCAGCTTCTCCAACAGTTCCAGCGCTTCCTCGCACAGTGTCCGCGACACCGTCGCGAGCGTGTCGAAGCCTTTGGCGACCACGCGCGCCAGCCCGGCCTCGGCCGCCAGCCCGCCGAACCAGACGAGCTTGATGTGGGCCTCGAACGCCGCGGCCGCCGCCCCGGACCAGTGCGTCCGGAGTTCGTCCACATTGGCCGACAGGTTGGTCGACACCGCCTCGACCGCGTCGGCCGCCGAGCGCCACGCCTGGGCGTTTGCCCCGACCGTGGTCCAGTCGCCGGTGATCGGCACGATGACGGTCTCCACCAGGTTCTTCCCGGTGACCCACTCGAACAGCCAGTTCACCGCCTCGACCTGGAAGCTCTGGTCGGCGATCAGCTGCTCGATCCCGGCGGAGGAGTCCACCGCGGGCGCGACGAGGTGGGCGGCGACCGGCTCGACGTCGGCGTAGGGCATCAGCTCGCCCCGATCGTCGCGTCGAGCACGGAGGCGTTGCCGTCGTCGGTGGTCTCGTAGCTCGCCGCGGTGGTGTCGAGGCCGTCGGCGCTGCTGGTGAGGCGGTCGCGGCCGAAGTCGAGCGTCGTGCCGTAGAGCGAGCCGACGCCGTCGACGGCGGGGCGGAGCACGGTGAGCAGGCCGGTGAACCCGTCGGTGGCGCAGCCCTCGGCCCGGGTGAACTCCTTGATGGCGTCGAAGCCGCCTGCCAGGCCGCGCATGTACTCGGCGTAGGCGCGTAGTTCGGCGGGGTCTACAGCGAACATGGTGGGTGCCTTCCGGTCGTTGCTGGCGCTGCGACGCGGCGAAGGCACACCAGGGTTCCTGATGGCGGCGGAATGTTTGCCAGGGCAAAAAAATGGGGTGGCGCGGCAGTGCAGGGATCTGCCGCGCCACCCCGGTGGGCGGCTAGGCGCGCAGTCTGACCTTGTGCCGAAGGTCGGACGCAGCAGCCTGTGCGGGGAACACCGCGGTGACATACGCGATCGCGCACTCCGGGCACATCAGCGGTTCACCCGGACGCTCGCGGAAGCGAGCGTCCACCGGCATGCCGCACAGGCCCACCGTGCGGCTTACCGGAACCAGATGTGCCCGTCCGCGATATGTCGCGCTGGTTCCCCAGCACACATCGCCGCGAGGATCGGGGATGGACATCGCCATCACCCGCTCGTCGTCTGGGACATGTCGAGCCTGTTGTGGAGCACCCGGCCGGTCTCGCTGAGCGTGACCAGTCGGCAGTCGCGCAGGCGGGTGGCACCGATGACCAGGTGGCCCGCGTTGAGCAGTTCCCGAAGCCGGGCGGTGAGCCTGCTGTCGATCGGCTCACCCCGGTCGGTGACCTCGTTGGCCTCGGTCATGCCGAGGTCGCCGCGCTGGGCGCAGCGCAGGAGCACGAACCAATCGCGGGTGCGGGCGGCATCGGCGGGGGAGCGGCGGCCGCGGCGCAGCCAGATGTCGAGCAGGCGCTCGCCCGCCGAGGTCAGCTCGGCGGCGACCCAGCCGTCCCGCGCGTCACAGGTGTTCGCGAAGCCGATGAAACCGTCGCGCCGCAGCGTGAACAGCGCGCTGACCATGAGTGCGCTCAAGTCGTCGGTGCGGTGCCGCAGCGCCGACGCCGTGCCGTACGCGCCCACTTCGCCGCGCGCGACCATCTGCAGCGCGCCGAGGTGGGTGGTATCGAGCGCGAGCGGCCGAGGCCCAGACTTCCGGTCGACGAGTTGTGCGGTCATGGTGTGACTCCGGTAACAGCGGTTGGTTCAATGTGCCCATACTGGGCGAACCGCTAGGGCACCGCTCATCTCAACATCCCATAGCACCGCGTTATGGATCGCTGTGTGTTTACCTGTAAAACTGTGTAAGGCCAGGTGGGAACGGGTTTGTGACACCTGTGCGTCCGACCCGGATTATGGGTGTGATGGCAATAAGCGACGATCTTCGACGTTTGCTTGGTGCACGCAAGGATCTCGTTGTGAGCCAACCGTTACGCGGGCGTCACCCCGCGCCCGACATCCCGCGCCGCACCGCGGTTTCCGCGCTCTCCAGATCGCGCTTCACCAGGCCGAGGTCGTCGACCAGCACCGAGATCCGGCTCGCGGCGGGCCCGTCGATGCGGCCCGCCACGTCTTCCATCCGCTGGGCGCCGACGGTGAGGGCGGTGATCACCGAGGCGATGCCCGCGCGGGGCAGGGTGTTGTCGGTGCGGGCGACCAGCGCGGCCAGCCGGTAGGCGACGTCGACCACGCGGGTCGTCGGCGCCATCACCGGGTCGGCGTCGTGCACCGTGGTCGCCCCGACGCGGACCTCGACGGCGGCGAGGCAGATCCGCCGCAGCAGGTCGCGGACCTCGGAGGTGGCTTTGGGCAGCGTCCGGTGGTGCTGCGACGGCCACGGGGTGGCCGCCGCCGCGGGTTGCGGGGTGCGGGACAGCAGCGCGTTGACCACGGCCACCAGCACCGCCACGCCGAGGCCGACCGGGATGGCCAGCCATGACGGGGTGGCGCGCGCGGCGGTGATCTCCGCGGCGCCGACGCCGAGCACGACGGCGGCACCGAGGCCGACCGGGTCGGAGAGATCGTCCATGAAGCTCATCAGAAGTTCCTGAACACGGCTGTGAACACCTCGTCGATGTTCTTCGGGTCCTTGATGGCGTCGTAGGACAACGCCTTGCTGGTCGAGGCGAGCAGGCGCATCGCCTCCGGGTCGGCGTCCTTGCCGAAGGAGATGGTGAAGATCGGCATGGGCCGCTCGGTCAGCTCCGGGTTGATCTTCTGCAGCAGCGCGGGCGGCGGCGGGACCTTCGAGTCGTCCTGGCCGTCGGACAGCACGACGATCGCGTTGATCCGGTCGGCGTCGGCCGAGCCGAGCATCTTCGCGTGCGCGGCGGCGACGGTGTTGTAGAGGTCGGTGCCGCCCGCCGGGTTGAGCCCGTCGATGGCCCCGGTGATCGCGCCTCTATTGGTCGCGAGGCGGCCGACCGGGACGACCTCGGTGTAGCCGGGGGAGGAGAAGGTCCACAGCCCGACCTCGTCCTTCTCCGAGAGCAGCTCCAGCGCCCGCTTCGCCGCGGGCTTCACCAGGGCGACCTTGGTCGTCTTGCCCAGCTCCGGGTCGCTCGAGTTCGCCTCCTGCGTCATCGAGCCGGAGATGTCGAGCACGAGCAGCACCCTGGCCTCGCGCCGCGTCGTGTTCCACAGCTTGACGATCTCCTCGACCAGCTTCGGCTCCGGCAGCGGCATCGACGGCAGCGACTGCTCGGCGGGCACCGACAGCACGTCACGCAGCTCCTGCGTCGGCGTGTTCGGCCGGTCGCGGTCGCGGAAGCCCGTCGCGCGGAACACCGCCTGCGTCTCCTGCTCGGTGATGTAGCCGAAGAAGTCGTCGGCCGCGGCGCGCTGGTCGGCGGTGGCCGAGGTCAGCACCACGTACGGGTGGTCGAACTGGAGCGCGCCGTCCTTGGGGTAGATCGCCTGGAACTTGCGGATCGGGTTGCCCCGGTTGTAGGTGTAGGCCAGCTCCTCCTGCATGACCACCGCGCTGACGTAGGGCTGCGGCAGGTTCTTCTTGTCCTCGGCGGCCAGCAGGTCGACGAACTCGGCGGCGTCCTTGCTGTAGCGCGCGACCGACGACTCGACGTCGTGCACGAACCGGGTCACCCCGGCGGTGGCCACGTTCTGCTCGTCGATCTTGGGGTAGCCGTTGGCGATCGCGGCGGCGTGGAAGGTCGCGATCGAGGCGCCCAGGCCGGACGACGACAGCTCCGGATGGTCGCGGCCGAGCTTGAACTCGCCCCACTCGGGGTGGCCCAGCGACGCCCAGCCGCCCGGAGCCGTGGCCAGCTTGAGGATGTCGGCCCAGCCCGGGTTCGGGTTCTTCTCCAGGAAGACCTTGGCCATCATCTCCGGCATCGCCACGACCAGCGGGCTGGACATGATCGACGGGTGTTTCGACGACACCGCCACACCCGACTGGCCGCGCGCCTCCAGCCTGCTCAGCCACAGCGACGTGCTCGGCGTCCACACCTGCGGGACCGGGTTGCCGGTGTCGGCCGCCGCCCAGCCCTTCGACAGCGCCTCCATCCCGGCGCCGGACGTCAGGCCGTGTACCGAGACCTTGGCGCACTTCCCGCCCGCGAACTCCCGGCCGAGCTGGTTGTACCTGTCGGCGGCCTCCGCCAGGATCTCGTCCTTCTCGGTCGACGAGCTGAGCTCCAGCGACACGCAGTCGGTGCGGGTCGCGGCGTCGCCGCCGGGGGAGGTGAAGACGTAGATCCCGATGATGGCCAGCAGGCCCACGGCGACGGCGAGGACCAGCGGCCGTCGGCTGCGGCCCGGGGTCGGGTGGGACAAGACTCCTCCAGTGGGGACGATGAGCCGTCAGTGTGACAGATCAGTCACTCTCCGATTAGGTGATCGTCGGATACGACTAATCTGATTCCATCAGGTCATAGGTGTCGAAGCTGAACCGGGCGATGATTCCGGCCCAGGTGCGGTACGTCGCCAGGTCGCTGTGCACGGGACCGGCCGCGCGGACACGGGCCAGCGTCGCTGTGACTGCCCGCCACCCCGTGTCGGTTCCCTCCAGTTCGGCCAGCACCGCCCAGATGTCGGTGCCGTCGGCCGTGCGCACCGCGGTCAGCAGTTCGCGGGCGCGGTCCGGTCGGGTGAGCGTGACCGCGAGCAGGATCAGGACCGCCTGGTAGGGGCCGCCGCGATCGGTGCCGACGAACCGGGCGAGGTCGTCGCCGGGCACGCCGATGCGGATCAGCCGGTAGAGGTTGATCAGCTTCTTGACCGTGCGCGGGGTGTCCAGCAGCGGGCGCAGCGACTTCACGAACTCGCGCTCCACCTCGCGCAGCAGCAGCCGGTCCGGCCGCAGTGCCGGGTCGGGTGTCGGCGGCCGCTCGACCGGCGCGGCCTGCCTGGCTTTGGTCGCGCGCGGCGGCGGGTCGATCTTCTCGGTGCGTCCGGCGACCACCTCGTGCGGCCGCGCCCACTCCGGCTCGGCCTGCGGCAGCAGATGGTCGATCAGCTTGTCGGCGCCCTCGCCCATCGGGCGCAGCGCGAACGCGATCTGGAAGATCTTGTCCAGGTAGTCCAGCGGGCGGGCCGCGTCGCCGTCGTCGCCGCCGAACAGTTCGGCCTGGTGCTGTTCGAGCGACCGCCGCAGCCACCGCGGGTCGACGGCCACCACGACTACGAACAACGGCAGCGCCAACAGCAGGTGCACCGCGGCCAGCACGTCGACCACCTTGCGCGGCGGGCAGCGGTCGAGGTCGTCGACGTAGAGCACGATCCGCTCCAGCGGCGGCGGCCCTTCCGACGTCGCCTTCCACCGCTCCAGCGCGGCCGCGACGTCGGCGCTCAGCGCCCGCAGGTGCTCGTGTGCCCGCCCGAGGACACCGCGGTACTGCGCGTAGTGCCCGGCCCGGACCTCGGCGATCAGCGCGGACAGCCGGGCCGTCGGATCGGTCGGGTGCGGCTCGGCGTCGGCGATGCGGGTGTCGAGGATCTGCTTGCGCGCCTTGACCTTCTCCCGCAGCGACCCCGGCAGCCCGGCGAACTTGCGCCACCCGCTGAGCAGCCCCTCGGCCACCGGCAGCACCGCCGCGCCCGCCGCGATCACCGTCGCCCCGACCGCCACCAGCGTCGGCCCCCACAGCAGCCAGCTGGCCACCGCCGCGCCGAGCACGACCGGCAGCAGCACCAGCGCCCTCACCGAGCTTCGGCGGTCACGCAAGACGGTCCGCTCGCGCCACAGCAGCCGCAGCAGCGCGGGCGCGCGCAGGCCCGCCGCGGCGCCGCCGGTGCGTTCGGCCCGGTCCAGCTCGGCGCCGAGGTCGCGGCTGCGGGCCCGCAGCTCGGCGAGTTCGGCGCGCTTGGCCGGGTCCGGCTCCGGTGGGCGCTCGTCGGGGTTGAGGCTGTCGAACAGGTGCTCCACCAGCCCGACCCACAGGTGGTCGTCGCTGTATTGCCAGGCGTTGAACCGCACTTGGCGGACGTTCGCGGCGAACACACTGTGCTGCGGCGACGCCGTCGACCGCTCCGCCAGCGCCGCGACCCGGCGTTCGAGCTGGCGCAGGAAGCTCGACTTGCCCGCGCCCCACGCGCCGAGCAGGGCTACCGACAGCGGCGGATTGGTCGACCGGTCGGCGATCAGCGTGGCCAGCGTGTCCACGTCGCCCGCGAAGCCGAGCCGGTCGTCGGTGCTCTCGGCGTCGTTGCTCAGTCCGGCGCGCAGCCGGGTCGCCGGCCGCGAGTCGATGTCGGTGCCCGCGACCGGCATCCCGGTCGCGAGGTCCCATACCCGGATGGCGCCGTCGTCGCCGCCGCTGACCAGCCTGCCGGTGCCGTCGATCGCGAGCGTGTGCACCCGGCCCGCGTGGCCGTGCAGCACGGTCGGGTCGTCCGGCCGGGACAGCGGCCAGACCAGGATGCGGCCGTCGTCGGCGCCCGCTGCGAGCCTGCCGCGGCCGGTGGCCAGCGAGCGGATCGCGGCGGTGTGGCCGGTGTAGCGCGTCCCGGTGCGACGCTCGCGCGGCTGGATCACCACCTCGCCGTCCGCGCCGCCGACCACCACGCGCTCGTCGTGGGTGATCGCGACGGCGTGCACCGCGGCGCTGGTCTGGAGCACGACGGTGCCCGGCAGCCGGGGGTCCCACAGCCGCATGGTCGCGTCGTCGCCGCCAGAGGCGACCATCGACGACGACGCCGCGACCGCGCGGACCCAGTCGTCGTGCTGGTGGACCACGCCGTCGAACCCGGCCGACAGCGCCCGCGTCACCGCGCCGGACAGGCTGCCCGCCACGACGTCGCCGCCCGGGGTGAACGTCGCCGCGTGCACCGTCGAGCTGTCGGGCAGCACCGCGAACCGCTCGCCCTGCCCGGTCACCCGGTCCCACCGCCACAGCTCGCCGTTCTCGCAGCAGGCCAGGACCACCAGCGACCCGGATGTGCTCACCGCGCGGATCCCCGAGGTCGGCCCGGCCAGGGTCGCGCGGTGGGCGCCGGTCGCGGTGTCCCAGACCCGCACGGCCAGGTCGTCGCCGCCGGTGATGATCTCGTCTTCCGCCACGGCCATCGCCCGCACACCGCCGCCGTGGCCGACCAACTCGACCGGAGTCGGCCCACCGATCCGCACCGTCCGGTCGCCGCAGCCCGCGAGCACCCGGCCCGCCCGGTCGATCGCCAGGCTCGACACCCCGCTGGGGTGGACCGCGAGCCGGGACACGGCGTTGGCCCGCTGCTCCCACTGCCAGACCGTGCCCTCGGCGCCCGCGTAGACGACCTTGGCGCCGTTGTCGCTGATCGCGACCGCTCTGGCGGCGTCGAGCTCGAAGTGGGTGGCGACGCGGTCCTCGTCGGCGTGCCACAGGTGGATGAACCCGGTGGTGTCGGCGCACACGACCGTGCCCCCGTCCGGGGTCACGGCTATCGCGGTCACCTCGCCGGGGAAGGCGGTGATCGTGGTTGCCTGCCCGCTGGCCGAGTCGAAGCACTGGACCTTGCCCGACGTGCCGCCGAGGAACACCCGGTCGCCCGCGGTGGCGGCGACGTGGATCGGCCCGTCGTGGCGGAACACCTCGCCGCGGCCGAGCGCCGTCAGCGCGCCGTCGAGCCCGCCGACCCACACCGTTCCCGAGCCGACCGCGACCGCGCCCGCGGGGGACGGGTGGACCTGGGTGGGTGGGGAGGTGTCGCCGAACGAGAACCGGTGGACGCCCGCCGGACCGGCGCTGTAGCAGGCGTCGCCGTCCACGGCCAGGTCGACGAGCCCGCCGGGGCTGACCAGGATGGACGCGAGTTCCTCACCCTCGATGCCGTCCCACAGCCGCACGGTGCCGTCGTCCCCACCGGTGACCACTCGGTCGCGGTGCAGGACGATGGCCCGGACCCGGCCGGGATGCCCGGCGAACGGCGCGATCATGGCGAGGAGTCTGCCCGGTGGCGGCGACAGACCGCTACCGAATGGTCACAGCTCTGGGTCAGTGCTTGTCGGCGTGGTCGGAGAAGACGCGGACGGCTTCCTCGACGGCGGCGAGCCGCGCGATCCGTACCGCGTCGTTCAGCGGCCGCAACGCGTCGGCGCGGCGGCGGGCAGAAGACGACGACACGGCGCTGCCGGGGGCGTCCTCGGCGGCCAGCTCCAGGATCGCCGACACCTCGTTGGCGCGCTGCAGCACCCGCAGCGCGCGCGGGGGAGTGCCCTCCGGCCACGGCGCGTTCGCCCGGTGCGCCACGCGCGCGGTGATCTCCTCGCGCACACCCGCACGGTGCTTGGCGACCCCCAGCTCAGTCAGCACACCCGCGGCGACCCGCATCGCGCCGGTCAGCTCGTGCTCGGCCTCGCCGAGGGGCAGGTGTTCGGCGGCGGGGGCGTCGCCGATGTCGAAGACGGTCCACCGCAGCACCCCGTCGGCCACCGGCTCCGGGACCAGGCCCAGGGCGGCGCCGTGCAGGACAACGGCCTCACCGGCGTGCAGGGCGGTGCCCGCGAACTCGCTGCGGCCACCCAGGCCGCGCACGTCACCGGCCACCGGCAGCACGAGCCTGCCGCCGGTCACCTCGGCCCGGCGCAGCGCCGCGAGCAGCCCGGCGACCTGCCCGCCCGCCTCGCCGCGCAGTGGGACGTCGAGCGCGGTGGCGGTGGGCTCGTCGACAGCGACCACGTCGTGCAGCTCCGCCCAGTGGAGCAGGGCGTCGAGGACGTCGTCAGGGGCGGCGGAACCGTTGAGCCAAGCGGAAACCCATACCGCGAATGTCGCACTCGGAGTTGACACGTAGGCGAGGGTACTTGCCCGCCAACGGGCCTAGGACTCCGGGGATGCGGGCAAGTGTCACTATTGGCCACATGAGCAAGACCGCGCGGTCCACGGGTATGCGTCGGATGGCCGAGAGTTCGACGGCCACCAACCTCGAACTGTTCTTCGACCTCGTCTTCGTCTTCGCGCTGACCCAGGTCACCGCCTTCATGGCCGAGGACCCCACCTGGACCGGCGTCGGCCGGGGCGCGCTGATGCTCGCCGTGGTGTGGTGGTGCTGGGTCGGGTATTCGTGGCTGTCCAATCTGGTCAAGGCCGACGAGGGCCTGGCCAGGGTGGCGATGCTGACGGCCATGGCGGCCATGTTCGGTGTCGCCATCGCGATCCCCGAGGCGTTCGAAGACCTGCCCGGCGGCCTGCACGGCCCGACGGTCTTCGCCTTCGGCTACCTGGTCGTGCGCCTTGTGCACCTGTGGCTGTTCTGGATCGTCGCCCGCGGCGACCACGCCCTGCGTGCCCAACTTGTCCGATTCGGCGCGACCATGGCGGGTGGCACGATCCTGCTGCTCATCGCCGCGCAGACCTCCGGCACCACGCAGGCGCTGCTGTGGGTCGCCGCGATCGTCGCCGACTACGGCGGCACGGTCGCCATCGGCGTGACCGGCTGGCGCATCGAGTCGGCCAAGCACTTCGCCGAGCGGCACGGGCTGATCCTGCTCATCGCGCTGGGCGAGTCCATCGTGGCCATCGGCGTCGGGGTCAACCTGCTGCCGATCTCGCTGCCGATCATCGTGGCCGCCGCGCTGGGCCTTGCCGTGTCGGCGTGCCTGTGGTGGGCCTACTTCGACACCCACGCGACCATGTCGGAACACGCGCTCGCCGAGGCCGAGGGCGAGGACCGCGCCAGGATGGGCCGCACCGCCTTCACCTACCTGCACCTGCCGATGGTCGTCGGCATCGTGATGCTCGCCCTGGGCTTGAAGAAGGTCCTCAACTACGTGGCGGGCGACGGCGGGCACACGCTGTCCGACGCCCTCTACGGCCCGCCGCTGTGGGCGATGTTCGGGGGCGTCTCGCTGTTCCTGCTGGCCATGGCCGGGGTGTCGTGGCGCTGCCACCGCAACCTCAAGGTCCAGCGGATCGCGCTCGGCCTGGCGCTGCTGGCCATCGTGCCGCTCATGGCGTTGCTCCCCGCGCTCGCGTCGCTGGGGGTCCTGACCGCGGCGATGATGGGCCTGATCGCCTACGAGTGGATCAAATACCACGAGCACCGCGAACAGATCCGGGCGAGCGCCTAGAGCGCACTCCATGTCGACCACATGCCCGAATCTGCGTAGCGTCGAGGTGTGACCGTCCCCGCAGTGTCTTTTAGAGATGACCTTCCCCGCACCGCGGGTGCCCTGCGCGCCGCCGGACACCTGCCCAAGAGCGTCAAGGCCGAGATCCGCGACAACCTGCTCGCCGCGCTGAAGGCGGGCCGCGACCCGTGGCCGGGCATCGTCGGCTTCGACCAGACGGTGCTGCCCCAGCTCGAACGCGCGCTGCTCGCGGGCCACGACTTCGTGCTGCTCGGCGAGCGCGGCCAGGGCAAGACCCGGCTGCTGCGCACCCTGGTCGGCCTGCTCGACGAGTGGACCCCGGTCATCGATGGCGCCGAACTCGGCGAACACCCGCTGGCCCCGATCACCCCGGCGTCGATCCGTCGCGCCGCCGAGCTGGGCGACAACCTGCCGGTCACGTGGCGCCACCGCGACGAGCGCTACACCGAGAAGCTGGCCACCCCCGACACCTCCGTCGGCGACCTCATCGGCGACGTCGACCCGGTCAAGGTCGCCCAGGGCCGCACCCTCGGCGACCCCGAGACCATCCACTTCGGACTCGTCCCGCGCGCCCACCGTGGCATCGTGGCGGTCAACGAGCTGCCCGACCTGGCCGAACGCATCCAGGTCGCGCTGCTCAACGTCATGGAGGAGCGCGACATCCAGGTCCGCGGCTACACGCTGCGCCTGCCGCTCGACGTGCTGCTCGTGGCCACCGCGAACCCCGAGGACTACACCAACCGCGGCCGGATCATCACCCCGCTCAAGGACCGCTTCGGCGCCGAGGTCCGCACCCACTACCCGACCAGCGTCGCCGACGAGGTGGCCATGGTGCGCCAGGAGGCCCACCTGGTGGCCGAGGTGGGCGACCCGCTGCTGGAGGTGCTGGCCCGGTTCGTGCGCAACCTGCGTGAGTCCAGCGCCATCGACCAGCGCTCCGGGGTGTCCGCGCGCTTCGCCGTGGCCGCCGCCGAGACGGTGGCCGCCGCCGCGCTGCGCCGGTCGGCCCTGATCGGCGAGGAGCCCGCGGTGGCCCGGCCGATCGACCTCGACTCGGTGCCCGACGTGCTGCGCGGCAAGCTGGAGTTCGAGTCCGGCGAGGAGGGCCGCGAGACCGAACACCTCACCCACCTGCTGCGCCGAGCGGTCGCCGAGACCGCGCGCGACCGGTTCGCCGGGCTCGACCTGCGGCCGCTGGTCGACGTGATCGCCGACGGCACGCTGGTGGCCACCGGGGAGCGCGTGCCCGGCTCGGAGGTGCTCGCCGCGCTGCCCGAGCTGCCGCTGCTGCACGAGGTCGCGGGCCGGGTCGACGTGGGGCCCGACGACAGCCCCGGCCGGATCGCCTCGGCGGTCGAACTGGCGCTGGAGTACCTGTTCCTCACGCGCAAGGTCGCCAAGGACGCCACAGCGGGCGCGGTGGTGTACGGGCCATGACCGGTTTCCGGTACGGGCCGTTCCACGACGGGCCGGACCCGCTGGCCCCGCCGGTCGACCTGCGCGAGGCGCTCGAACAGCTCGGCCGCGACGTCATGGAGGGCTCGTCTCCCCGCTCGGCGCTGGAGGAGCTGCTGCGCCGCGGCACCAGGGAGACCGCGGGGCTCGACGAGCTGACCCGCAGGCTGTGGGAGCGCCGCGCGCGCATCCAGCGCCGCCACAACCTCGACGGCACGCTGAGCGAGGTCCGCGCGCTGCTCGACGAGGCGCTGGCCGCCGAGCGGGCCGCGCTGTTCCCCGACCCGTCCGACGACGCCCGCTTCCGCGAGACCCAGCTCGACGCGCTCCCGCCAGGGACGGCGGCGGCGGTGCGCGAGCTGGCCGATTACGACTGGCGGTCCGAGCAGGCCCGCGACGCCTACCAGCGCATCCGCGACAAGCTCGGCCAGGAGCTGATGGAGTCGCGGTTCCAGGGCATGAAACAGGCGCTCAGCGACGTCCGTCCCGAGGACGCCGAACGCATCCGGCGGATGATGGCCGACCTGAACGACCTGCTGCTGTCGCACCTGCGGGGCGAGGACACCACGCAGAAGTTCGACCGCTTCATGGCCCAGCACGGCGACTTCTTCCCGGAGAACCCGCGCACGGTCGAGGAGCTGATCGACGCGCTGGCCGCCCGCGCCGCCGCCGCGCAGCGCATGATGAACTCGATGAGCGCCCAGCAGCGCGCCGAGCTGTCGGAGCTGATGGCCGCCGCGTTCGGCGACCCGCGACTCGCCGAACAGGTGTCCACTTTGGACGCCAACCTGCGCGCGCTCCGGCCGGGTGAGGACTGGACGTCGTCGGCCCGCTTCCGCGGCCAGGATCCCCTCGGCCTCGGCGAGGGCGCCCAGGCGATGGCCGACCTGGCCGAGCTGGACGCGCTGGCCGAGCAGCTCGCCCAGTCCTACCCGGGCGCGCGGCTGGAGGACATCGACCTGGAGGCGCTGTCCCGCCAACTCGGCGACGACGCCGGGGTCGACGCGCGCAGGCTGTCCGAACTGGAGCGCGAGCTGCGCGACCAGGGCCTGCTGGAACGCGCCGCCGACGGCTCGCTCCACCTGTCGCCCAAGGCTTTGCGGCGCCTCGGCGAGACCGCGCTGTCCGATGTGGTCGGCACGCTGCGCTCCAGGCGGGGTGAGCGTGACACCGCCCGCGCGGGTGCGGCGGGCGAGGTCACCGGGGCGTCGCGGCCGTGGGAGTTCGGCGACTCGGAGCCGTGGGAGGTCTCCCGGACCGTGCGCAACGCCGTACTGCGCACCGCGTCGACCGGCGAGGCCGTCCGGATCGACGTGACGGACGTCGAGGTCGTCGAGACCGAACAACGCGCGAGGGCGGCGATCGCGCTGTGCGTCGACACGTCGTGGTCGATGATCCAGGACGGCCGCTGGGTCCCGATGAAGCGCACCGCGCTGGCTCTTCACCACCTGGTGAGCACGCGGTTCCGTTCGGATGAGTTGCAGCTGATCACCTTCGGCCGCCACGCCTCCACAGTGGACATCGGCGAGCTGACCGCCATGGAAGGCGTGTGGGAGCAGGGCACCAACCTGCACCACGCCCTGCTCCTGGCGGGCAGGCACCTGCGCCGCAACCCGGACGCCAACCCGGTGGTCCTGGTGGTCACCGACGGCGAGCCGACTGCCCACCTCGAGCCCGACGGCCACGCCGAGTTCATGTACCCGACCACGGCCCGGACGCTGTCGAAGACCCTCACCGAAGTGGACGCCTTGGCCAAACTCGGTGCGTCGGTGACGGTGTTCATGCTGGGGGAGGACGAGAACCTGGCCAAGTTCGTCGACCTGATCGCCCGCCGCGGCCGGGGCCGGGTGATCGCCCCGGACCTCGACGGCTTGGGCGCGGCGGTGGTCGGGGACTACCTTGGCAGCCGGAGGCCACGCCACTAGCCGACTAAGGCGGCAAGGGTGAACCGGACAGCGCGTTGTCGGGTCGGAGCCATGGTCGTCGCGATCGTGGCCAGCGCCTGCGCGTCCGCTGTGGAGGCGGCTCCCATCACGTTCCGGCCGTGCGGCAACCTGCTGGACGAACAGGCAGTCCCCGAGCCGCGCCGCTCCCAGTTGAGCTATGAGTGCGGAACGCTCGCGGTGCCCGTCGACCACGCCGATCCCACGGGCGACCGCATCGACATGCAGGTCGTCCGCGTGCGCTCGACCCAGCAGCACGACCGGATCGGCGCGCTGGTGGTGAACTACGGCGGACCGGGAGGGTCCGGCCTCGAAGGCATGGCCAGTTGGCCGGGAGCGGTCTCCGACGACATCCTCGCCCGCTTCGACCTCGTCAGCTTCGACCCCCGCGGCACCGGTCGGTCGGCGGGCATCCGGTGTCCCGGCCTGGACGCCCCGCCGGACCCGGGCGTCGACGTGGCCACCGACGCGGGCTTCGACCAGGTCCTCGCCGACGACGCGCGGCGCGCCCGCGAGTGCGCCGACCGGCTCGGTGGCCGCGCGCAGCACTACAACACCGAGTCGACCGCCCGCGACATGGACGCGCTCCGCCGAGCACTGGGCGACGACAAGCTCACCTTCGTCGGCTACTCGTACGGGGCGACACTGGGAGCCGAGTACGCCGACCAGTTCCCCGACCGGGTCCGCGCGGCCGTGCTCGACGGCCCGCCCGATCTGGCACTCGACAACATCGCGTTGTTCGAGGGCGTCATCGCGGGATTCGAGGACAGCTTCGCGCGCTACGCCGCTGGCTGCCCGACAAGGCCGTCCTGCCCAGGCGACCCGCGACAGGTGTTGGCCGACCTGGTGCAGCGGGCCGCGATCACCCCGATCCCGGCCAAGAAACCGGGCGAGACCCGCGTCGCCCACCCGCACCAGATCATCCAAGGCGTGATCGGGTTCCTCTACGACGACGCGCTGTGGCCGTACCTCGACGAAGCCCTGACGGCCGCCGCCACGGACTCCGACTCGACGGAGTTCTTCGCGATCGACGACCGGAACCGCTCCGGCACCGACGACCCCGCCGTGGCCGAGCCTCGGCACGCGGGGTTCGTCATCGGCTGCAACGACAAAGGCCCGCCGCCGCCCGACGAGCGGATCAAGGAGGGGGTCGGCCGGATGATCGCGAGGTTCCCGGTGTTCGGCCGATGGGCGGCGTACGGAGTGGTCGGCTGCCGGAACTGGCAGCCCGCGCGGCACGAGCTGAGCCGCCCGACCGCGCAGGGTGCCGCGCCGATCCTCGTCATCGGCACCCGGCACGACCCCGCCACCCCGTACGCGGGTGCGGTGGACCTCGCGAAGGCGCTCAGCAGCGGCAAACTGCTCACCTGGAACGGCGACGGCCACACCGCCTACCACCAGTCGGAGTGCATCGACCGCCACGTCGACGCCTACTTGATCAGGCTGGCCTTGCCCACGTCGGACTGCTGATCCTCGACAGCGGTGGCCCTGCCCACCTCGGACCGTGGACCTTCTACAGCGAACAGACCCGCCACTCGCCGTCTTCCTTGACCAGCGGGTACGTCCGCCGGTCCACCCGCCCCGTGCTCACGTCCGTGGCGAGGATCGTGAACGTCGGCGGATCGGCCTCCTCGTCGACGCTCTCCAGCGTCAACCGAAACCCGCCCGCCAGGAACACCTGGTCAGACCGCGTCTTGTCCGCCGCGCACGTCACCCCCGCCAGAGCGGTGGCGTCCTGCACGTTCACCGCGTCCACGAACACCCGGGCGGTCCTGATCGGGTCCGCGGGATCCTCCCGGAAGAACAGCACGCTGCCCACCACGATCCCGGCGACCAGCACCACCCCCACCGCGCCCGCCAGCAGCATCCGCCGGTTGCGGCGCCTACCCGGCTCGGCGGCGGGGATCGCGGGGATCTTCTGGCTCGGCCAGCTCGCCTCCGGCGGCGGCACGCGGCGCTCGTTGAACTCGCGGCCGTCGTGGCGGACGAGGGTGGTCCAGGCCTGGCCGTCCCAGTAGCGGCGCTCGACGCGGCCCTCCGGGTCGGGGCGCCAGCCGGGGGCCAGCATCTTCTCCAGTTCCTCGGCGACCCCCGGCGCCACGTCGCGGCGGTTGCGCAGCTGGGTCATGAGGCCCCACACGGCGGCGCGTTCGGACTCGTCGCGCAGGCGGTGGCGGAGTTCGGCCAGGAGGGTGTGCTGGTCGGCCCGTTCGATCGACGGGCGCTCCAGGAGCTCGTAGTAGCCGTCGAGGTACGGGATCAGCGGCGGGCGCGGCAGCGGGTCGGGCAGCCGGGGCGCGGGCGGCAGGTCGAGCAGGGCCGTGCGCAGCGCGCGGGCACGGTCGACCCCGGCGGCGGCCGGGTCGAACACATCGGTGTCGGCCAGCTCCGCGGGCAGGGCCATCGGGACGGCCCGGACCGTCAGCACCGGCCTGCGCAGCTGGCGGGCGTAGCGCACCGAGGCCATGCAGCCCGGCGACCGCAGCGAGGCCGGGGAGAGCACGAAGAGGAACGCGTCGCACCGCTGCACGCGCCGCAGCACCCCGTCCCACCAGGTCGGACCGGTCGACTCGCCGCGGTCGAACGCGACCTGGTTGCCCATGCCCGCCAGGTCGGCCCGCAGCTTCGCCGCGAGGTCCCGATCCGGCTCAGCGTGGCTGACGAAAACCTGCATCGCCCACTCCGCCCACCGCGCCCGTCAGCGCCCAGAGAGCGCCTTGCTGATGTCGCACACCCGCCACTCGCCGTTCTCGTCGGCGAGCGGGATGCTCAATGTTACCGACGAGTTGCCTGTGGTGCGGGCGGCGAGGATGGTGAATCGCGGATCATCCCGGTCGACGTCGACGCTTTCGAGGGTGACGTTGGCGGTGTCGAAGAACGCGCCGTAGAGGTGGCTGTTCTCTTTGAGGTCCCGTGCGCAGACGTAGCGCTGCATGGCCTTGTCGTCTCGCGTGTTCACCGCGTCGACGAAGTTGCGGGCGATCCGGGTCGCGGCCTCGGGGTCGGCCGAGGAGCTGCCGAACATTAGCAGCCCGCCGGTCACCCCTCCGGCCGCGGCGACGACGGCGCCCGCCACGATCCACGGCAGCACCCGGCGCTTGGCCTTGACCGCCACGGCGGCCGGTGCGGGCTGCGATGGGGCGCCGGGCATGACGAGTTCGTCGGTCTTCTCCCCGCGCTGGCGGGGACCGGTGTTGACCTGCGGCGGCTTGCTGCGGTCGTTGAACTCCTGGCCGTTCTGCACGACCAGCGTCGTCCACACCTGGCCGTCCCAGTAGCGGGCCTCGAACCGCTCGTGCGGGTCGGGCTGCCAGCCGGGGGCGAGGATCTGCTCGATGTCCTCGGCGACCTGGCTGGTCAGCCCCGGCCTGCCGCGCAGCCGCACCAGCAGCTCCCAGACGTCGGCGCGTTCCTGCTCGTCGCTCAGCCGCACCTTCAGCGCGCCGAGCAGTTCGGCCTGATCCTCGTCGGCGATCTCGTCGGCGTCGATCCGGTCGAGGTAGGCGTTGAGGTAGGAGGTGGGGATCTCGGGCTCGGCGGGCAGCCGCTGCGGCAGCGGCTTGGCCATCGGCAGCGCGTTGAACGCCTTCAGCAGGGCGATCGCGCTCTCGGCCGACCGGTCGGCGTAGTCGACGAGCCCGGCGGTGAGCCCGTCGGGGATGTCGGCCTTCGGGACGTGCCGGACGACGACGGGCAGGATCGGCCGTCTGAGCGCCTCGGCGTAGCGCAGCTCGGCCAGGCACGCCTTGGAGCGGATCGAGTCGGGGGAGATGGCGAAGACGAAGACGACGCAGCCGCGCACGTGGCCGAGCACGTCGTCCCACCAGTCCTGGCCGCCGTGGCTCTCCCGGTCGAACCACACGTGGTGGCCTAGTCGTTCGAAATCCGCGCGCAGTTGGGAGATCGATGCTTGGTCGCGTCGGGCGTAGCTGATGAATACGTGCATCGGGGCGGCTCACGTTCACTGGCTGTGATGCGGAAGTGCACGCACGCTATTTGCGTGTCCGTTCGACGGACAGGGACCAAAGGCCCTAGCGCCACACCACCGGCTTCGGTCCGTCGCGCTCGCGTCGCAGGCCGGAGGCGGTTGTGACAACCGAGCGTGAGATCCGCGCCGATGTGACACAAACACCACCCGCATCGAGACGTAACCGTTGGTAACACCCGGAGCGTCGCGCACCGTGACCGCCTTCCGTGACGTACCGTTGGTACGCCAGGAGAGGTCGGGACCACCGCGCCAACCGCCGCCTAAGGGGAACGTGACGGCGCTGCACCACGGCACGCGCATTCGGGGCCGTTATCCGATTGCGTGACCAACTGTAAAAATTCCGGGGAGGCGGGACAGTGACCCATGAACCAGGTGACGACGCCGTCGCCGAACTGCGCAAGCAGCTGCGCGGCACCCTGCCCGCCAGCGTCGAGGACCTCGAACCCGACGCGATCTGGGACCTGGCCGGGGCGGTCCGCACCGCCCGCAGGCGCCAGACCGAGCACCTCATCCAGGCGACCGAGGCCTCGCTGAGCCACGTGCCGAGGCTGGTCCGCCCGGTGGTCCGGAAGGTGATCGGACTGTGACGGCCCAGGTGGAGATCACCAAGCTCGCCCGTCTCCTCGGCGAGAAGCCCGAGCGCTTCGCCTACCTCGCCGACCTGCCGGTCTCGGACCTGCGCGTGCTGCGGGAGAAGGCGACCGACGTGCTGTTCGACGCCAACAAGGCGGTGTTCGAACGCATCGCGGCGGCCAGCAAGCTCGTGCCGACCGGGGTGACGGTCGCGGTCGCCCAGAAGGCGTTCGGCCCGCTGCTGTGCGCGCGGGTGGCCGGTGTCCTCGAACCGGAGCGTGCCGTCGACATCGCCGGGCGCCTGCCGGTCGACTTCCTCGCCGACGTCGCCGTCGAACTCGACCCCCGCCGCGCCGCGGGCGTGCTGGCGGCGCTGCCCGACGGCCCGGTCGTCGCCGTCGGCGCCGAACTGACCCGCCGCGGCGACTACGTCACCATGGGCCGCTTCATCGGCGAACTTCCCGACGCCGCCCTGCGCGCGACGGTCAAGGCCCTCGACGCCGAGGCGATCCTGCGCACGGCCGTGTTCAGCGAGAACGAAGAGCGCTTCCCGGCGATCTTCGCGATGATCCCCGACGCCAAGATCGCCGACATCGCCCGCGCGGTGGCGAAGGTGTCCGACGAGTTGGGGGAGGCGCTGCTCCCGGTCCTGATGAGCCTCGACAAGGCCGGTCTGACTCGCCTAGCGGCTGAGGTGAAGAAGCACGCGCCGGATGACCGCGCCCACTTCGCCGACCTCGCCAAGCAGGCAGGCGTGTTGGACAGGCTCGGACCGTTGGGCGAGGCGCTGAGCGCTTAGGCGGTGGCGGGCTCGCGGACAACGCGCGCCCGCACCGCGCGCAGCACCCGCTGGTCGACGATCGCGCAGTCGACCGACAGCCAGTCGCCGATGTCGCGGACGAACTGGTCGGGCACCATCGCGCTCACGCCGAGCCCCGGCGCGTCGTCGGTCGTCAGCGGGCCGCGGCGGTTCGGGTAGAGCAGCAGCACGCCGCGGACGTCCACATCGGGCAGGTGGTCCTGGAAGGCCGCCACCGCGGCGAACAGGTTCGTGCCGCCGCCGCGGAAGGGGTGGTCGTTGCGCCAGATGGACCCGTCGTCGTCGATCTCGTAGTGCCCGGGCAGCCACAGCTTCGACTCGACCAGCACCAGCCGGTGTCCACACAGGACGGCGTGGTCGACGTCGGCGAACACCGACCCCGGCCGCGACAGCCCGTGGAACACCCGGGCCCCAGGCAGCCTGGCCAGGTAGTTGACCAGCAGCTCCGCGGTCAGCCGCTCGCCGACCGGCTCCTCGTCGGCCTCCCCGAACACCGTGCGCTCCCCGAACTCCGCCAGCGCGGCCTTGTGGGCGCGCGCCGCGGACAGATAGGACCGCAGCAGCACCACGATGGCCGCCAGGGCGCCGACGACGAGCGTCAGCCAGATGACCAGCACCGGGGTCGGCAGCGGCGGCAGCAGCAGCGGAATCGTCAGCAGCACCCCCGCGGCCAGCGCGGCCGCCGCGGGCGCGTGCCCCGGCGTCCGCACGTACCCGATCCGCGGCTGGTGCTTCGTCAAATGCCACCACGACAGCGACGACGGCGGCAGATCGCACCCGCGCGGGGTGTAGGCGGGCTCGTCCCGGTACATCCGCCGCCGTGCCCGCGGCCTCGGCACCTCGGGCGCGGCCGCGGGCTCGCCGAGGTCGTACTCGGCCCGCTTCCGCGAGTCGACGAGCGTCTCGTAGGCCGTCTTCAACAGCCGGAACGTCCCCGCCGTCCCACCCGCGTCGGGATGCATGACCTTCGCCAGCGCGCGGTACGCCGACTTGATCTCCCCAACCGACGCGTCCCTGCGAACGCCGAGTAGCTCGTAGTAGTCGACCTCTGCCACAGCGCGATCCTTTCAGACCGGTCGGGCGGAGGCGTTCGTGGCGTGCCGAATCAGCTCGTGATGTCCTTCGTCCGGAAGCGGCGGGAGGCCAGGAAGAAGAACACGCCCGCGTAGGCGATGGCCGAGAACGCGCCCTTCGTCATGTTCGTCCAGTCGATGTCGGTCGAGATCAGGTCCGACCAGGCGAACGAGAAGTGCGTCGGCAGGTAGTCGCGGATGTTTCCCAGCGCGGTGATCTGGTCGAGGATCTGGGAAAGGATCGACACCAGGACCGCCCCGCCGACCGCGCCCAGCGGCGCGTCGGTGGTGACCGAGAGGAACAGCGCGAGCCCCGCCACCCACAGCAGGTTGATCGAGATGTAGATGACCGCGAACAGCATCGCCAGCAGCGAGTCCTCAAAGGACACCGCGTCGCCGGTCGGGCTGACCGCCTCGCCCGTGCCGTAGAAGACGATGCCGACGATCAGCGCCACGGCGGGCAGCAGCACCAGGCACAGCAGTGACAGCAGGCCCGACGAGACCGCCTTCTGCCGCAGCAGCCGGTGCCGGGGGACCGGCATCGCCAGCAGGTACTTCAGGCTCGACCAGGACGCCTCCGACGCCACCGTGTCGCCGAAGAACAGGGCCACGATCATCGGCAGCAGGAAGCTGCCGGTGGCGAACAGCACGAACACGACGAAGTTCGGCGCCGACGCCGTGGCCAGGTCGACGAAGCCGCCCGACCGGTTGGCGTTGGACGACGTGCCGAACTCGAAGGCCGCCCACAGCAGGAACGGCAGCAGCACCAGGAAGCCGATGAGGAACTGGGTGCGCCTGCGGCGGAGCTGGCGGACCAGCTCCACACGCAGCGGCAGGGTGCGGCGGGACGTGAAGCCCTCGACGGCGCCGTCGGCGCCGAACGATGTGGACTCCAGCCCGGCCGCGACCTCCATGTCGTCGATCGCGCCCGGGTCGGTGTGGACGGTGCTGACCGTCTCCTTCCCACTGACCACCACGGGACCGTCCTTGTGGCCGTTATCCGTCATCGCGTCACCTCTGGCGCTCGGTCGCGTTCCGAACACTGTGACATTGATTCACTCGCAAGCTCGCTCATGACCCTTCTCCGACCAGTTGGAGGAACGCGTCTTCGAGCCTGCGCCGCGGCCCGGCCTGTTCGACCGCGACCCCGGCCTTGACCAGCACCATCAGCGCCGCGGAGCGGGGCAGGCCGTCGAGGTCGGCGTGCACGAGGTCGCCCTCGATGGTGACCGCGTTGACCCCGGTGACCCCGCGCAGCGCCTCGGCGGCCGACTGCGGGTCGTCCACCCGGAAGGTGGCCTCGCCGCCGCCCGCCACGATCTCGTCGACCGCGCCGGAGGCGACCAGCTTGCCGCGGTGCATGACGACGACGTGGTCGCACGTCTGCTCCACCTCGGCGAGCAGGTGGCTCGACACCAGCACCGTGCGCCCCGTGGAGGCGTAGCGGCGCAGCACCTCGCGCATCTGGTGGATCTGCGGCGGGTCGAGTCCGTTGGTCGGCTCGTCCAACACCATCAGGTCGGGGAAGCCGAGCATCGCCTGGGCGATGGCGAGACGCTGCCGCATGCCCTGGCTGTACGTGCGGACCTTGCGGTCGACCGCCCCGCCGAGGCCCGCGATCTCCAGCGCCTCACCGAAGTGGGCGCGCTCCAGCGGCCGCCCGGTGGCCGCCCAGTACAGCTCCAGGTTGGCCCGGCCGGACAGGTGCGGCAGGAAGCCCGCGCCCTCGACGAACGAGCCGATCCGGGACAGCACCGGGGCGCCGGGGTAGATGTTGTGGCCGAACACCCGGATCTGGCCGCCGCTGGGCGAGATGAGTCCCATCAGCATCCGCAGCGTCGTGGTCTTGCCCGCGCCGTTCGGCCCGAGCAGGCCGAGGACCTGCCCGCGCTCGACGCGGAACGACAGCGAGTCGACCGCCTTCAGGCCGCCCGGGTAGGACTTCGACAGGTTCTCGATCACCAGCGGCACGCCGGTCAGCTCGGCGTCGACGTCGTCCTCGCGCCGCCTGCGCAGCACGCCGATGATGCCCGCGAGCACACCCAGGCCGAGTACGACCGCGATGCCGATCAGCGGACCCGACGGCGGCGCGGTGCTCGACCGCCTGCCCGGGACCACCGGCACCGCCAGCTCCGGGTCGGCCATCTCGATCTTGTAGGCGGCGGGCTGCGCGGGGGTGGCGTAGGCCTGGTCGGTCGTGCTGACCACCAGCTCGACGCGGTGGTCGGTCTCGATCGGGCGGACGATGCCGGGCAGCGACACCGTCACCTCGACCGGGGTGCCGTCGGTCGGCAGGTCGGGCACCCGGAAGGCCGACACCGCCGACCCCGGCAGCGTCCGGATGCCGTCCGGGCCCACGTCGTAGAGCTTGGCGAACAGCACCGCGCCGTCGGGCGCGGGCAGGTTCGGCACGGTCGAGACCCGCAGCTTGGCCGTGCTCGCGCCCGCGATCAGCAGCTGCTGGGACACCGGAGCGCTGGCGAACCGGGCCGACTGGCCGGGCAGGTCGATCGACACCCGGCCCGACAGCCGCGACGAGCCGCTGATGACCGACCCCAGGCCGGGCATGCTGCTGATCGACGCCGGATTTCCGCCGGGCGGGTTGACCACGGTCTGCGGCTCGCCGTTGACCGCGATCCGCCGCCGCTCGGTGGCCGTGTCGCCGCTGAGGCCCGGGTAGGTCGACGCGGTCACGGTGCGCACCGACGGCGCGCCCTGGGCCCGGAGCGCGCCCTGCACGGCGTATTCGAACGGGGTGCCCGGATCGGTGCCGCGGCCCCGCAGGTGGAAGTCGAACCAGTCGGCGATCTCGCCGCGCAGGTCCTTGCCGGGCCTGCCGCCGTCGTGGCCGCCGGTGAACCAGACGAGCTTGACCTTGCCGCCCGCCGCGCTGATCTGGCGTGCCGTGGCGTCGGACTGGTCGAGGCCGAACAGGGTGTCCTGCTCGCCCTGGACCAGCATCGTCGGCTGGGTGATCTTGCCGGTCACGGATGAGGGGGAGACCGACTTGAGCAGGTCGATCGTGGACTGGTCGGCCCGGCCGGTGGTCGCGACCTGCGCGTACGCCCGGCACACCGCCTCGACGAACCGGCCGCACGGGTTGCCGTCGCCCTGCACGCGCGGCCCGCGCTCGGCGGCTCCGGTGTCGACCGGCGCGGCGCCGGGTACGGCGGTGTCGCGGCTCTCGTCGTCGGAGGCCTCGGTGGCCTCGTTCGTGGGGTTGGCCAGCCCGGCGGCGCCCATGCCCGCGGCGAAGAAGATGCCCGCCCACGACCGCTTGAACACGCCGTTGTCGGCGAAGGCGTTGGCCGACGGCGACCCGGCGACGATGCCCGTGGTCGCCGAGTTCGGCAGCAGCGCCTGGCTCAGGTCGTTGTAGGTCATCACCGGGGCCAGCGCGTCGACCCGCTTGTCGGTGCCCGCGAGCAGCAGCGACAGCGCGCCGCCGTACGAGCCGCCGGTGACCCCGACCTTCGGATCGCCGGGGCTGTCGAGCTGGACCTCCGGCCGCTTCGCCAGCCAGTCGACCAGGGCGCGCGCGTCGGCGACCTCGGCGTCGGGGGCGTTGAGCGCGATCTGGCCGCCGCTGCGGCCGAAGCCGCGCGCGGACCAGGACAGCACCACGAACCCGCGCTGGGCCAGCTCCCGGGCGTCGGAGTCGACGCTCTGCTTGCTGCCGCCGAACCCGTGGGCGACGAGCACCGCGGGAGCCGGGGTCTGCTCCGGGAGGTACAGGGTGGTGTCCAATGACACCGCGTCCGCCACCTCGACCGTGGCGTCGCTGGTGCGGACCGGTGGTGGTTCGTCGGTCCGGTTCAGCCAGATGACGCCGGAGACGGCGACGGCGGCGACCACCACGGCGGTGACTGCCTGGCGCGGTCGGACTCGGGGAAGACTGGGCACGTCGGAACCGTATTCGAGCGAAGCTGAGAACGCTCCCAGCAGGCGTCCTGTGACGTACACCAATGGGTGGAACAGGGGGGCCGTCTGGTGCGTTGGACCTGGACAGGGAAGAATCGACCCACAGCAAGTGTCGGAGGGGAGTATTCCTTCGCACCGGTCTCGTCAGCACGGACCTTCGGGTCCCGGGGCCGGTGGTCGAATCAAGATCGGCGATTCGGCGGAAGAGACCTCCGGTTGTCGGCATGCGCCCGTACACCGGAGGTTTGATCAATGGTAGTCCCTGCCTGGGCTTGGTTCGCCACCATCGGCGGCTTGATCGTGCTGTTCGCGATCGACCTGTTCATCGTCGACCGCAAACCGCACGAGGTCACCGTCGGTGAGGCCGGGCGGTGGGTGGCGTTCTACATCGCGTGCGCGATCGCCTTCGGCGGCGCCATCTGGGCCTTCTCCGGCGGCCAGTACGCCGGGGAGTTCTTCGCCGGGTACATCACCGAGTACTCCCTCTCGGTCGACAACCTGTTCATCTTCCTGATCATCATGTCGGCGTTCTCGGTGCCCAAGATCCACCAGCACCGAGTGTTGCTCGTCGGCATCGTCATCGCCTTGGTCATGCGCGGCATCTTCATCGCCGTCGGCGCCGTGGCGATCGCGAAGTTCAGCTGGGTCTTCTACCTGTTCGGCATCTTCCTGGTCTACACCGCCTGGCAGCTGGCCCGCCAGGGCATGGGCGAGGACGAGGAGTACGAAGAGAACTCGATGACCAGGCTGACCCGCCGCCTGTTCCCGGTCACCGACACCTACCACGGCGCCAAGTCCTTCGTGAAGCTCGACGGCAAGCGTTTCGTGACCCCGATGTTCATCGTCATGATCGCCATCGGCACCGCCGACCTGCTCTTCGCCGTCGACTCGATCCCGGCGATCTTCGGCCTGACGAAGGAACCGTTCCTGGTCTTCACGGCCAACGCCTTCGCGCTGATGGGTCTGCGCCAGCTGTACTTCCTGCTCGGCGGCCTGCTCAAGAAGCTGGTCTACCTGTCGGTGGGCCTCGCGGTCATCCTCGGCTTCATCGGCGTGAAGCTGGTCCTGGAGGCCCTGCACACCAACACCCTGCCCTTCATCAATGGCGGCGAGCCTCTCGCCGTCCCGACGATCGGCATCGAGGTGTCCCTGTCGGTGATCGTCGGCGTCCTCCTGATCACCACGGTCGCCAGCCTCCTGAAGACCCGCCGCGACGACGCGAAGGCGGACGCGGCCACCGAGCCCGCCGAGCAGAAGCTCTAGTAATCGCGGCCGTGCCGTCCCATCTCAGCCCCGGTGCCTCGGGGGCGATCCGCCGCTTCGCAGGGTGGATCGCCCGAGGCTCGGTGGGGCATCCGATGCTCGACGGGATCGACTACTGGAACGAGTTCACCGACTCGCCCTCGCAGATGGAGATCTGTTTCGCCATCTTCGCCAATGTCCTCGAACTCGACGATCGAGGCGAACCGGTCAACGAGAAGTACGCCGAACGCCGCGCCGCGGCCTGGCTCTACCGATATCGCACCGGGGAGATGCCGCCGGGTGAGCCAGAACTGGAGCCATGGGAGTGCGAGCTGCACTGATCGGGATCACGCCTATCGTGACCCATAATATTCGCCAGTGATTATGGGCGGCGGCAACGTAATTCCCCGGACTCACACCGTCTTTACGATGGACACGGTCCGGCAACGGCCTGGTCCCGGCCTGGCGACACAACGTGCCTGGTCAGAGCGGTGCTACACATTTTATCCGTCAACTGATACCCGGGGTGGCGCGACCTGGCGTTACTACGGTCTGCACCCGCTCTGACCTGCGGGTTTGGGCTTGTCGCGTCCTGTTGCGTCCGGTCCCGTCCGAACGTCCGACGGCCTGTAGACGGCCTGGCTTTGATCGTCTCAAGTGGACTCTTCGCGGGCTGGCGGGGGAGGGTGGGCGTGGTCGTCGTACCCGTTGAGGTACGGCGACCGCGCCACGTCCCGATTACTCCGGTGAGGCTGTGACGGGTCCACATGACCATCTGGCCGTGGTCCGTGGTGGTCTTCATCGGCGCTCCCAAGGTGAGGCTGCAACGGCGGTTGAGGTGGTGGTGCCTTGGCGGCCCCGTTCCCCTCGCACTGGCCGCTCCTAGCGCTGGGTCGGCGGCGTCAAGGGTGGGCTTGCCCATCGCGTAGCGACGCCGTAGGCGCCCTTGATGCTGGCGAGTCAGCGTTAGACGATCGCGGCGCGAGGGAGCTGGGTGCTTGTACCCGCCTGGGGCGGGTTCTCTGTGATCCCAGAGGGGTGCGGGCTGGACGGGTGAGTCGGCGGGAGCGATGCAGGGCGACTCCGCTGGTAGCGCGAAATGATGCGTGGCGGTTCTGATGCCTGCACCGTGCGTGAGCTGGGCAAACGTGGGCGAGTCACCGCGGCTCGGGGCGTCTTCGCGGGTCGTGGTCGTGGGCCTGGTGCTCGTTGAGGTTCTGGGTCCGGCGCGTCGACGTCGGTGGCTCGCGCGCCTTTGGGCGGACTCCGTCCGCGCCGTGCGCCGTCGGCGCCCGTTAGCGGAGCGGGAGGGCGCCTGGCGGCGCGATGGATGTGGGTGTGGTGCCAGCGCAACGGGCCAGCTCGCGCGTGCCGCCGACGGCGGCGCGCCTTGATCCCATAGAGCTAAATTCAGCAGGTGTGGACGTAACCAATCATGGCAACCAATGAGCCAGCATGCGTGTCTGTCATGGGATTGACGCCCGACAGGTCATCGTGTCTAACTTGACCTGTTTGTGCTGCACGGTGACGTGCCATGCAACGGTAGGCACAGGGCACGCACAGTTCAAGACTGCGAGAGGACATATGGCTGTGAGCGGAGAGATCGTGGCGGCCGGAAAGGCTCTTGAGGCAGCAGGGAAGAAGGCCCTCAACCAGAGTGACAAAGTGCACGAAGCACTCATTGAGGCTGCTAAAGATACGCCGGAGATGGCCGCAGCAGCGAAGACTATGGCTGCGCGAGTCGCCGTGAAGGAAAGAATCAAACTCCTGATCTATCGGCCATTTGCCAGAATGCTCGGAGTTAGCGAGACGTACTTCGAGGATGTATTTCCGGAAGAAATGGCTTCACGAATCTCTTCGATTCCTGAAGAGAATCTGATAACGCCGCCAGTCAGCATCGCGGTTCCAACTCTGCTGGGACTCAGTTACACATTCGGAGAACCTGAACTCAAGTCGCTGTACCTCAATCTCCTAAGGACGGCGAGCGACAGTCGAATGGTGGACCAGGCACACCCAGCGTTCGCGGAGATTATCAAGCAACTGGCGCCGAAAGAAGCCGTCCTTCTAAGCGTCGTTCTTCGGGAAGGCGACCTCCCCATCGCGCGCGTAAAGGATATGGTCCCGCCTCCTGGTGCAGGATTCAAAATTCTGATGTCACATCTAATCTCTTTGGGAGACGATGAAACAAATACAATGACCGAAGAGCCGATGGCACCTATTTGGCTTGACAACTGGCGCCGACTAGGGCTGGTTGACATCAGGTACGATACCTACTTGTCACTGCCCGGTGGGTACGAATGGGTAACAAGTCGACCAGAGTATCTTAGGTTGTCCGAACAGTCGGGAGTGAACAAACTCGATTATGATCGAGGCGTCGCAATTCTTACGAACTTTGGAAAGCAGTTCCGTCGGGCTATTAGCTAGTTCAAATAGCGTATGCCGCGAAACTAGGGGGCGAAGAATGTTGATGCCCGTCACGGTGCATTGGATCACGTTCGCGGCTGATTACTGCCTGTAACAAGCCAGCTATGAGGTACGCCTCGCCGACCGGGGCCTGGACCCGACCATGAATGACCAGTCAAACATGGGTGGCCTCGGTAGCTTCTCGCTCGTTTGGGGCGATGCGATGACAGCGAAGGTCTGCAAGGATCGGATACATGGTTGAGCTGGTCTTGACGGACGAACGCCGTAGGGTGCTGACCGCGTTGCTAAACGATGACGAACGTCTTCGAGCTGAGTACCCAATGGTTGACGACTATTTGGATGTCGCTCTGCGATTGCCAGGGACAGGTGACGCTCGAATAGACGCAGCGTTTGACCTGCGGTTTGTAAACTACGTGACGGGCGGCAACGCGGAGAGTCCAAATCCGTACTGGGACATCGTTGCGCCATTTGTGGGCGAGCATGAGGGTCGCCGAGTGGTAAATGGCGGCATGCCAGACGGTAGCGCTCGAATGGCTTACGGCCAGACGATCTTGCAAGCCATCTACGCGTATGCAATCCCATCGCCGGAAACTATGGAATGGGTTTCCGAGTTCTGCGCGGGCCGGACAGTTGTCGAACTTGGGGCCGGCAGAGGCTACTGGGCGGCACAACTAGCCCGCGCGGGCTTGAAAGTTGAAGCGTACGACTCGATGCCGCCAGATAGAGCAGAGAACGTCTCTTTTCCGTGCACGACCGGGCAGATTGACGTGTGGCACCACGTCGGGGATCTTGGCGAGTTCGAGGCGAGTGCATCTGATCTGTCGGATAACGTGCTGATGCTGTGCTGGCCGCCCGGCTGGGGCACTCCGATGGCATCGGAAGCTCTTGCCGCGTTCGAGAAGTCGGGCGGACAACGTATGGTCTTCGTCGGCCAGCGGCAGGGCGGAATGACCGGTGATGACGCCTTCTTTGAAGCCCTGTCGGCCGGATGGAAACGAGAGTCAGAGGACGCACAGCATGTGTCGTGGTGGAATCTGGCAGACGTGGTAGAGGGCTGGGTTCGCCGTTAGTGGACTGGGCTCAACCTAACCAATATGACCGTTGAGCCCAGACCTGGCCGATTCCGAACCCTAGGCGCCGGAAGTAAGGTCCATTCGGAATACGAACGCGTCGTAACGATCCTGCGGGTATGAAATGTCGGAAACCATGACTACCCGACCGTCGGCCGCGAAGAATTGTTGATGAACGGTCTTGACGAGGCTGCCAGGAGTTGTGCGCAGCCACTCAGCGTGCGCCTGGGTTGGCAGTTGATCGGCAAGCGTCTCCTCAAGGACTGCCGCGTCGGCAACGCCTGTAGTGTCCGCACGCTGGTACGTGTCTGAGATCGAGATAGGCTTTCCGCCATCGGAGACGCGCGTAACAACGCGGGTGAGTTCATCCCCGGTTGAAACGCCGAACGTCTCCGCAAGCTCGTCCGTGGCCGCGATCTGCTCGGTTTCCCGATCGACGGCAATCGACTGCTCGGATTCAGTGCTGAAAGTGACTTCGGGACTCTGCATCTGACGTTCCGGCGAGATCCGAACGAGGTTCGGACGATCTGCCACGAAGATGCCGCGCCGACGAACGGGCCGGACGAGACCCTGACTCCGCAGCAGCTCGATGGCCTTCCGCACGACGATGTCGGAGACGCCGTGCTGCTTGGCGATCTCAGCGTGGCTCGGCAGTTGGGTCCCGGGCGCGAGATCTCCGCTGCGGATGCGTCGGGCGTACGCGCCTGAGATTGAGACGTATGCGGGCTCCGCCATGTTCCCCGATCCCTTCGAAGTCAAGGTCTGTCCGCCGTGGTGCTGGGGACGTTGCATGGGCAGCGTAGCAGCCTGCGTATACGCAAGACTTGTGCGTATACGAAGCTACGTATACGATGGGTTGACGAGGGGCGATGCCCCCTCGCAACCAGAGGCCCAGGCAGGGCGACAGGCCCAGTGGGGCACCGGATGAGAGGTCAAGATCATGGCGATTTCCAAGGGGCACCGGTTCCCGATCGAGTTCGCGGAAGCCTTCCCGCAGGGGTTGGTGTTGGTCGGTGAGGTGGCGCCGGACAACGAGTTTCAGTCGCGGGAGGACCGTGCGGGCGGTCGGCCGGTGCGGCAGCGGTTGGACGAGGTGACGGGTCTGCGGCAGTGGAAAGCAACGGTGACGGACCCGAACGAGCAGAACGCGAAGCGGGCTTCGTTCGTGATCACCTTCCTGGCTCCGGTTCAGCCGGTGCCAACCACGGCGGAAGCGCTGCCGGGGATGCGTCCGATCGAGCTGGACGGCTTGACCGCTGAACCGCGTATCGCCGGCAACGGGGAGTTCAAGTACCAGTCGTACGTGTTCCGGGCGTCTGGATTCCGAGCGGCGGGCGCGACGGGTGGTCGTGGTCAGCAGAAGACCTCGGCCGCGCAGGAGCAGGGGAAGTCCGAGTCCGCCAACAAGGCCGCGTGAGGTAACGAGTGAGCGCGGCGTTTGAGATTCCAGCCGGTGCGGCCCTGGATGTGCCCTCGGGTGTGTCCGGGGCGGCCGGCTGGGCTTTCTTCGGCCCGCAGGGAGAGGTGTTGTGCGTGAACGTGTCGGATGACCTTGACGGGCGTTGGCAGGCCGCGTACCGAGCGTACGAACACGCTTCGGAGGAAGTCACTCGGGCTGGGGCCGACGATCGCGGCGCGGCGCATGCGTTGGCGTTGGCGTCGTGGGACGTGGCGGCGCTGTGGCGGGAGATCGCCGATACCCCGTTTCTGCCGTGGTGGGTGCTTGCGGCTGTGCACTCGGCTGCCGAGACGTTCGAACATCAATCGCGGGAGTGGAATGCCAAAGCGAACGCGGCGGTGGGCGTGCGGTCGGTTTCGCCTCGGCGGCGGAATGGGGGTGCGTGATGGTTCGGCCGTCGGTTCGGACGTTGGCTGAGGCCAATGAGGTGTTGGGGCGGGAGATGCCGGGGCCTGGGTCGTCGTACTCGGTGCTGGTGACCTTCCATCGTCGTGCGGAGCGGGTGTATCGGGAGGTGGCGTTGGTAGACCGGCACCACTATCACGAAGCCATCGCGTGGGCGGGGATCGAGGCCGCGAATGCCGAGAAGGCGGAGAAAGGGCTTCGTGAGGCGCAGGCGCGGGAGGCGCGTAAGCAGGCGAAAGCGGATGAAGCGGCCGTGCTGGGTACTGGCTCCGCGGTTGAGGTGTCGAGATGAGCGCGTTCGAGTTGTTCGCGTTGGCGTTCCTGCTGTGTCTTCTGTTGGGCGCGCCGGTCGTGTCCTGGCTGATCGACCGGATCGAGCGGTCGGAGGGGTCCGCGTCGGACATCTCGGAGCGGGGTGAGTGGGGGTGAGGGCGGCAGTGGATCGGGGCGTCGGTGATCGCGCTGCGGCGTTGGGTTCGGAGTTGAAGCGGGCGCGGTTGCGCCTGGGCTTGACGTTGGTTGAGGCCGCCGAGCGGATGTCGACTCGGGGTGTGCTGGCCAACCGGACGCAGTTGTCCCGGTTTGAGCACGGCGAACGGGAACCCAAGATCGGCCTGTTCGTGGACATATGCGAGGCGTACGGGTGTGACCCGACGGAGGTGTTGTTGGCCGCATTGTGGCTGGCCGGTGGGCCGCAGTACCGGAGGAGGAGAGACGGTTCGATAGTGCACTCGTCACGCTCGTAAGTCCAGATTAGACAGAGGGACGCACAGGGGTCGTGCGGCGATTCCGCGCGCCCTTGTTGCGCTGCAACAAAAGAAGAGACACAGAAGCGGCTTATGCTTGGCGGCTACCGCTTCTGTGCCTGAGGTCCAATCCAAGGGGATCAGACATGGAAAGCATATGGCACAAGGGGATTGCCCCCGCAAGTGGGGTCACCCGAACGCGCTGCAAGGCGTGCAAGAAGTTCGCTCGGCTGCTGCCGGGGGATACCGAGTGCGCCAAGTGCTCTGGGGCGTTGGCGTTGGAGTTCCCTGTAATTCGGCGGTCGGGCGATGCCGATTCGCGGGGTGGCTGGTGAACGGGGGCAAGGGTTCCCGGTGGGTCGACCCGGCACCCCTGGAGGTGGCGCGGCCTCGGCTGCCGTGGTGGACGATGCTGCCGGGCAAGGTCAAGCTGGTCCTGGCCCCGGTGGTCCTGGTGGGCCTGCTGGTGTGGGGCCTGCTCAAGCTCGGCCGGTTGTGCTGGTACTACCCGACCACGGTCACGCTCGGGCTGTTCGCGGCGGTCGTGTACGCGGTGGGTGGCCGGTGGTGGCTCGGCGGCCTGGTGCTCGCGCTCGGGGTCGCTGGGTTCGTCTGGTGGCTGCGTGGGCGGGACAGCTTCTACCGGCGTGTCCGGTGGGTGCGCACGGAGTTCCGTCGTGTGACCGTCTACACGCAACAGTGGCGCAGTGTCATGCGCCTGTCGAACCTGACTGGCGCCGCGCGGGGCAAGGAACACCTACCTCGGTTGCGGCGTACGCGGTCGGAGGGGTGGCGGGACAAGGTCCGCGTTCGCATGATCAAGGGGCAGGCGCCTGAGCAGTGGGAGGCGCACGCGTCGGGGTTGGCGCACTCGTTTCGCGCCTCGTCGTGTCGGGTGCGGGTGGTCAAGCCGGGTGTGATCGAGCTGGATCTGATCCACTCCGACCCGTTGGCCGCTGTGCTCCCCGCGCCCGCGTTGCCTGACGGTGACGGCAAGCCCGTGGACCTGCGCAAGGTCGTGGTCGGTCGCACGGAGACTGGTAAGCCGTGGACGCTGCGGCTCCAAGGTGGACAGACCCTTGCCGTTGGGGTTCAGGGTGCCGGTAAGGGCTCGGTGTTGTGGGCGGTGTTGTGGGCGCTGGCATCGATGCTGCGGTCCGGGGCGGTCAAGGTCTACGGGATCGACCCCAAGGGTGGTATGGAGTTGGGGCAGGCCCCGGAGCTATTCACCAAGGTCGTTTATGACAACGGCGTTGCGGCGGTCGAACTGCTCGAAGAGCTCGCGGAAGAGGTGCGGGCGCGGGCGGCCCGATTCCGGGGTGTGCTGCGGTCCTGGTCGCTGTCGTCGGGTGAGCCGTTCCTGTTGCTGATCGTGGACGAGCTGGCCGACGTAATCGCCTATCAGACCGACAAGCGGCTGCGGGAACGCGCACAGGCCGCGCTGCAGACCATCACCTCTCAGGGCCGCGCTCCCGGTGTGGCGGTGCTGGCGCTGGTGCAGGACCCGCGCAAGGAGATCGTGCCGTTCCGCAACCTGTTCGGCACCAAGATCGCGCTGCGCCTGGACGAGGCGGTGCAGGTCGACATGGTCCTTGGCGACGGTGTCCGGGCACGCGGGGCCAACGCACACGAGATCCCGGAGTCCACCCCCGGTGTCGCGTGGATCAAAGAGGACGGCAAACGGGCTCCCGTTCGGGCTCGCGCGTTCTATCCGACCGACACCAACCTGACCGAGCTTGTCCACTACGTCGCCAACTCGTCGGCCACGGTCATTCCCTTCCCTGACAACAACTCTGGCGACACCACCAACGATGGAGGTACGGCGGCATGAGCACCACGACCGACAACACGACTGACACCCTGACCGATCACCGGATCGACATGGCTGCCATGGCGGCGGTGTTCGCGGCGGTCGGTGAGCACCTCGACGTGTTCACCGATCTCCCGGCCCCGGTGCTGGTCACCTCCTATCACCCGGCCGTGACCGGCGCCTGCCCCGTCACCTTTCAGCTCACCAGTGGGCACCACCCGGCCGTGCTCGCGGCGCAGCTTCTCGCGTGGGCGGACACCTTGAACTGGGTGAGCTGTGAGGCATGGCGCCACGAGGACGAGGACGCGCACACCATGCACCTCTACGTCCGGGGCGGGCTCACCGATGGCACCCCGGTTCAGGTCTTCGCCTCAACCCAGTACGCGCCCAGCTTGGGCCTCGACCTTGGGCAGCGAGACCGCGTCGACCTCGCCCAGCTCTACGCGTGGGCAGCAGCCCGCACAGAGGTGACCCCATGACCACGACCGACACGGCACGCGCCGTTGACCAGCAAGAACAGGCGGAAGTCACCGCGGCTTACTCCCCGGAATCCCTGGTGGTGCCTGGTCCGGTCGGGAAGACGGTGGCGCCGCTGTCGGCTGAGGTGTTGCGGGCGGCGGCGGAGAAGCACGGGGCGTGTGTGCGGCCGTTCGTAATGGAACGCGGCGACACGGTGACCGGTGAGCTGACCTACGTCGCCAAGGATTGCGGGTCGACGGTGGAGTCGGTGTGTCCCACCTGCGCGGCGAAAGCACGCCGGTTACGGATGACGCAGTGCCGGGAGGGTTGGCACCGCGAGACCGAACCTGACATCACCCGCCTGGCCCCGACCGTGGATCAGGTGGGGCTGATGGAGTACCGCGCCACCCTGGTCACCGCGTACCAAACGGCGGTCGGTGAGGGCGCGGACGGTGAGGCGGACGAGCTGCGCGATGAGATCGCCTCGGTTGATGGCGAACTGCGGGATCTCGGGGTCCGTGGCCGTCTGCCCTCGCCCGACGCTGTGGCTACGCGGGCTCCGGTGCGGTCGACGAAGCGGCGCCAGGACGCGCCGAACCTGCCGCGTAAGAAGGTGGAGAAGCGCACCGTCGGCCGCGAGTACGCGGGGCGCTACCGGCCCTCGATGTTCGTCACCTTGACCTGCGATACCTACGGCCCGGTCCGCGAGGGTGTGCCGGTCGACCCGGTCACCTATGACTATCGGCGGGCGGCTCGGGATGCGGTGCACTTCGCCTCCCTGGTCGACCGCTGGTACCAGAACCTGCGTCGCGTCGTGGGCTGGGACGTTCAGTACTTCGCCACCGTGGAACCGCAGAAGCGGGCTGCGCCGCACCTGCACACCGCGTTGCGCGGTTCCATCCCGCACGACGTCATCCGCCAAGTGACGGCCGCGACCTACCTGCAGGTGTGGTGGCCCAACCATGACGAGCTGGTCTACGGCGGCAAGCACCTACCGGTGTGGGACGCGACCCGGGAGGCGTTCACCGACCCTGACAGCGGGGTCGCGTTGACCTCCTGGGCGGACGCGCTGGACCTGGTGGACGAGCCCGCGCACGTAGCCCGGTTCGGCGAACAGGTCCACTCCAAGGGCATCCTGGGCGGCACTGGGGAGTCCGGGCGACACATCGGCTACCTGACCAAGTACCTCACCAAGTCCACCGGTGAGGTCATCGCTTCCACCAGTCCCGCTCACGCCGAACACCACGACCGGCTACACGCTGAGCTGGCGGTGACCCCGTGTTCGCCTCGGTGTGCGGTCTGGCTGCTCTACGGCATCCAACCCCTGGGCGTGACGTCGCGGACCACCCCGGGCCACTGCAAGGGACGCGCGCACCGACGCACCACGCTCGGGCTGCCCGGTCGGCGGGTGCTGGTGTCGCGCAAGTGGTCCGGCAAGACCGTCGCCGAACACAAGACGGACCGGGTCGGGTTCGTCCGTGGCGCCCTGGCCGCTGTGGGCATCGTCAAAGACACCCCGGCCCCGGACAGGTTCGTGTGGCGCACCGTCCAGCCCGGGGACCGCAACGCGCCACCACGGGCGCACCTGCTCATGCGCTCCATCGCCGAACGCATCACCTGGCGCGCCGAGTACGACCGGGCGCGGCTGGCCATGGCAGACCCACCACCAACACCAGACGGCGGCGCGGGCCTGCCCGAAGTTTCAGCAACTCCACCGATGGCGGCCTGACTGACCGAGGGGGGACCTCGAATGACCACGCACCACGAAGCGAACTGGGCGCCGCTCTGGGACACCGACGACTTGGCGGCGTTCCTGAAACTGCCCCCGAAGACCCTGCGCGAGTGGCGACATAAGGGCATCGGCCCGGCCTTCAAGCGCATGGGCAAACACGTCCGCTACCAACCGGCCGACGTCATCGACTGGATCGAGAACGGCACTGACCTTGCTGCCTAGGACTTTCAGCAACCCGAACCGGAATGGAGATCGTCATGGCTGGACACGTTCAAGACCGCTGGTACCGCAACAAGAAGGACGAGAACGGCAAGTTCGTCTTCACTGCCTCGGGCCGGCCGGTTCGAGAACGAACAGACCTCTACGGCAAGGGGATGCGCTACAAGGTCAAGTACTACGTCGGCACACAGGAGAAGTCCGAGGCCTTTCCAGACAAGAAGCTCGACCGGGCCAAAGCGTTCCTTGCCAAGGTGCAGACCGATCTGCTCACCGGCACCTACGTTGACCCCGATGCCGCTGACATGACGCTGCGCGCCTATGTCACGAGCTGGAGAAAGGGACAGTCACAGCACCCTGCCACGGTCGACTCTGTTGAAGGCAGGCTCAACGGGCTTGTCTGGCCCTTCTTTGGGGACAGGACACTCCGGGAGGTGGAGCAAACCGCGACGATCCGCGATTGGCTTGCCTGGATGGGCAAGCGTGACCATGCGAGTTCAACCCGGGCATCGACGTTCGATCTCTTGTCCGCGATCCTGACGGGCGCGGTTGAGGACAGGAAGATCCGCGACAACCCCTGCAAGGCCAAGAGCGTCAAGCGGCCGATCGTTGAGGAGCGCAAGCTCGTGCCGTGGACGCTCTCCAAGCTGTTCTCCGTGCAGCTCGCCCTGCCTGAACGCCACCAGATCATCACCAAGCTCGGTGGCGGCCTGGCGCTGCGTCAGATGGAGATCTTCGCGTTCAGCCCGGATGACATCGACCGGGAAGCGATGGTCGCCAACATCCAACGGCAGATCCGCTGGGTGGAGGGGCAACCGGTGTTCTCCCTGCCTAAGCGTGGGAAGACCCGAGCGGTTCCTATCGGGGCAGGCGTTCTCGAAGCAATCGATCAGTACATGATTGATTACGAACCGCAACGATTGACCCTGCCGTGGCATAGGCCCGATGGTGAGCCCACGACGGTGACCATGCTGATAAGCAAGCAGTTGGACGGGCGTCGCCATTACACCAACCCATATACAGGCAGCGTATGGCGGCAGCACACCATCAATAGCGAGATCTGGCATCCCGCGATCAAGCGGGCCGGTTTCACCATCGCCAAGAGCCGCGACGGCATGCACGCCATGCGGCATCTCTGCGCGTCAAACTGGCTGGCTGACGGGGTGTCGATCAAGGAGGTGTCGGAGTACCTGGGCCATACGGACCCCGGGTACACCCTGAAGGTTTATACGCACCTCGTTCCGACTAGTCACCAGCGGGCGCGCGCGGCGTCAGACAAGATTTTTCCCCCGACCTCGAACCCCATATCGGTTGAGACGGCCTGAGGACGGCCTGGCCTGATCGCAAACGCCATAATGCCTGGTCAGAGCGGTGCTACACATTTTATCCGTCAACTAATGGGAATAATCGACGGTCCTGAAGCTCGCTAACCGTCCGGTACGGTCAGCGAGTGCGCCCAGAGGACATCGAGCTGCTGGCGGCGCCAGGTGCGCCTGCCATGCGTGGGGAGTTGCTGCTAGTCGGCGTCTCCACACCGGACATCGGCATGAACGCCTATCGGGGCGGCCTTCGCCGTGTTCCCCTCGACGGCGCCGCCGCCCACGACTTCACCCACGGGTTTCGGGACATGGCTCCGGCCATCTCGCCGGACGGGACGACGGTCGCTTTTCTGCGCGTGGACCGGCAGGGGAGCAAGCCGCAGGTCTACGTGATGCCGGTCGACGGTGGTGACGCGCGGGCGGTGACCGATCTCCCGCTCGGCGCCGGCGCCCCGGTCTGGGCGCCCGATTCTCGGCGGATCGCTTTCACCGCGCGGATTCCCGACGCGGGCCGCTACGGCACCGACGCGTCCGTCGAGCCGCAGTCCGAGGCGCCGCGGTGGATCACCCGGGTGGACTACCGCCAAGACGACGCGGGCTACGTCCTCGACCGGCCCACCCAACTGTTCATCGTGGACACCGCCGACCCGGATACCGTGCCGCGCGTGGTGACCGAGGGGTTCGCCGAGCCCGCGGAGCCCGGGTGGACGCCGTCGGGAACGCACGTGCTCGTCAGTGCCCGCCGCGACTGGGGTGGCGAAGGCGCGATCCACGGTGACTTGTACGCGGTGCCCGCCGACGGCGGCGCGCCGGTCCTGGTCGCGCGCAGCACCGGCACGGTGTCGCACCCGGTGGTCACCGCCGACGACATCGTCGTCTACATCGGCGAGTCCTTCGACGGCTCGATCGCCGTGGCCAACAACAACGGCCTCTGGGCCGTGCCGCTGCGGCTTGACGGCGTCCCCGGCGAACCGCGCAGGCTGACCGACCCGGAGACCGTCGACTGCGACATGGCCTCGGGCAGGCCCGTGGTCACCGCCGACGGCATCCTGGTCGCCGTGCGCAACCGGGGCGCGGTGGAGCTGCGGCTCGTCGCCCCCGGCGCGGCCGACGCGCCGCTGGCCGAGTTGACGCTCATCACCGGAGAACTGGCCCAGGTCAAGGGTTTCGCCGCCGATGACGACCGGACCGTCGCCGTTGTGTCCACATGGGACAGCGCGGGCGATGTCGTCCTCGTCTCGGGCGACGAGACCCGCAGGCTGACCGACTTGTCGGCGCCGCTGCGGGAACGCGGGATCCGGCCGCTCATCGAGATCAAGGGCTCGGCCCCCGACGGCTACGCCACCCACGGCTGGCTCGTGCTGCCCGAGGGTGACGGCCCGCACCCGGTGCTGCTCTCGATCCACGGCGGCCCGTTCATGTACTACGGCTGGGGCCTGTTCGACGAGGCCCAGGTGTACGCCGAGGCCGGGTACGCCGTCGTGCTGCCGAACCCGCGCGGATCGGCGGGCTACGGCCAGGACCACGGCCGCGCCATCCTCGGCGCCATGGGCACCGTGGACGTCGACGACGTGCTCTCCGTGCTGGACGCCGCCCTCGAGCGCCCAGACCTGGACTCCAAGCGCGTCGGCGTCATGGGCGGCTCCTACGGCGGCTGGATGACCAGTTGGCTGGCCGCGCACCACGGCCCCCGGTTCAAGGCGGCGTGGAGCGAGCGCGCGGTCAACGTGTGGGACTCCTTCGTCGGCGCGTCGGACATCGGCTGGTGGTTTGCCGACTCCTACTGCGGCGCCGATCCCGAGTCGCAGCACGAGATGAGCCCGCTGACGCACGCCGACAAGATCGACATGCCGTTCCTGATCGCCCACTCCGAGCAGGACTACCGCTGCCCGGTCGAACAGGCGCAGCGCATGTTCGTGAAGCTGCGCCGCAACGGCGTGCCCGCGGAGATGCTGCTGTTCCCCGGTGAAGGGCACGAGTTGACCCGGTCCGGCCAGCCGCGCCACCGCAAGCAGCGCTTCGACGCCGTTCTCGAATGGTGGTCTAGGCACCTGTGAGTCAGATCCGGCCCGGGGCGCCGTAGAGCCCCGGGCCGTCGACTTCCAGCCCGTGCAGGAAAGCGCTTGCGACCACATAGGACTCGCCGATCAGTTCGGGCGTGTGGGTGAAGTCCAGCGGCGTGACCCGGATCAGCGGCGGCCCGGGCAGGTAGACCACCGGCACCTCCCCGGCGACCATCGGCGCCTCCAGCACAGCCTGCTGGCGCATCGTCACCATCGCCGTGTAGAGCACGATCTCCGCCATCGTCTGCGGCTGCTCGGGCAGCCTGCCGGGGAACGCGCAATCCAGCACCACCAACGACTTCGCGCCCATCGCGATCGCCTGTCGCAGCGGCACGTTGGCCACCACGCCGCCGTCGTAGAGCAGCTTGCCGTCGTGCTCGACCGGCGGGTAGATGCCAGGGATCGCCGCGCTCGCCAGGACCGCGGGCCGGAGCGGGCCCGACCGCATCAGCCACGGCTGCGCGGTGGCCACGTCCATCGCCACCACCCCCAGCGGGAGCCGCAGGTCGGCGAACGTGGCGTCGGCGCCGAGCGCGGTGTCGATCACCGCGGCCAGCCCGTCGCTGGGGAACAGGTGCGTCTTGGTCCGCTGGAACGTCCTGACCTGCCCGATCAGGCTGCCGGGGAACACCGCCTGCCGCGTCATCGACGACCAGATGTCGGTGAGCAGCTGGACCGGCGGCTCGCCCGCCATCGCGATCATCGCCCCGTTGAGCGAGCCCACCGAAGTGCCCACCACGAGGTCCGGCACGATGTCGCGCTCGGCCAGGGCGCGCAGCATGCCGACCTGGATGGCGCCCAGGCTTCCGCCGCCGCCGAGTACGAAACCGATCGGGCGAGGCAGATCCATCGGCGGTCCCCTTTACAGCAACGTGTAATTGAGCTCTTCGCAGATGCGGGCCAGCGGCAGGTCCAAACCAGGGTAGTCCAGCGGCAGCAGCAGATCCGGCGTCGTCGGCAGGGCGCCGCGCGCGGGCGGGTCCCACAGGCAGATCGCCGGTTCGCCGCTGTCCATGGACGATCTGTACCAGACGCCGTCGAGTTCCGGGTGTGCCCCGCGGATGGCGCGCGCCCACGCCTGGGTGACGCTCTTGTTGCCGCTGCTGATCTCCTGTGACGCGCCCGCCCGCGTCGGCCACAGGCCGCACAGGTCGAGCAGGCGCAGCGTGCGCTTCGGCCGGAACACCACCAGGTGCGGGCGGCGGGTGGTCCGGTCGACCACCGAGGTCTGCTGGAACACCTCCGCCACGCTGGTCCGCACGGTCAGTCCGAAGTAGAGCGCGCCGTGGCCGGGGGCGCTGGTCGGGCCGCCGTGGCGGTCCACCGGGTGCGGGTCGAAGCGGGCGTGCGGCAGCGGGCCGGTGTAGCGGAAGGAGTTCCACCGCTGCCGGTGCGCGCCCGCCGCGGCGAACACACGCACCAGGTGGGTGCCGCTGTGGATGGCGACAACGTCCTCGTCGACGCGCAGCAGGGTCTTCAGCGCAGCGGGAACCGGCGGCTGGGGGAGCCGTGACATGTGATGCGTTGATCCAGTCGTCGGGGGTAAGCGGTTACGCGGGGGTGCCGAGCATCGACGCCAGCGCCGCGACCCTGGTCGGGTCGCCGCCCGCGAGCAGCCACTGCCGGGGGGTCGCCGGTTCGTCGTTGACCCTCAGGTCGGGCTGGGGGGTGGTCATGAACGCGGCGACGACCAGGGGCGGCTGGTCGGTCGGGACCGCGCGCAGCACCACGTCGAGGCCGGGCAGCACGCCGGACGGGGCGAACTGCCACGCGGGCAGCCGCCAGCCGCCGCGGTCCTTCCAGCCCGCGAGCCTGCCCGCGGCGAGGCGGTGGCGGATGCGGCTGGAATCGACATTGACGGCCTCGGCGGCGTCGGCCACGGTCAGCGCCGAGTCGCGCAGCACGGCCTGGGCGGCCACGGCGCGGGCGCGCGAGTCGACCTCGTCCGGGCGCCGGGGTGTCAGGTCGAGGCCGACGTCGGTCAGGGTGTCGCGCTGCTCCGCGGAGAAGTAGTCGGCTGGGTCCGGCGTGGCGGGGGACAGCCGTCTGGCGGCTTCCTCGACCAGCTCGAGGAACTCGGCCGGGTTGATCCTGAGGCCCGCCTTGGCGAGCACGGTCTCCAACGCGAGAGTCATGCGCCTAGAGTATCCCGAATGTGCGGGTTCGTGCGCATTTGTGGGGGAACTCACCGCATTCGGGGAGAAACTAACGTAGATCGCCACGTTCCGCTCAAGCTCAAACACTGACAGTTGTGCATCCGCCGTGCAACCTACGGGAGTAGGTAGTCCGTCCTGTGGACATGAGCAGCGACTTAAGACTTCCCCGGATCGGCGTGGCCGCGCTGGCGCTCGCGGTCGCCGGGGGCGCGGTCATCACCACGGCCTACTTCATGGGGAACGGCGCGTCCGGGCCGACCGACGACCCGCCGCCGGTCCCGCCGGCGTCGGGCATCCGACTGGTGGCGTTCGACTCGTGCGACAAGGCCCTGGCCGACCTCAAGTCCGCCGCCATGGCCAAGGTCGGGCCGTACGGCCTCGACGGCGACGTGCACCTGCTCGAACGCGGGGTCGCCTCCGCCGACTCGGGTGCCGCGGCGCCCGAGGCACGGCAGAACCAGAGTGCCAAGGACTACTCGGGCACCAACAACCACGAGTCCGCCGCCGACGAGCCAGACCTGGTCAAGACCGACGGCAAGCGGATCGTCAGCGTCCTCGACGGGCAGCTGCGCGTCGTCGACGTCGCCTCCCGCAAGCTCGTCTCCACGCTCGCGCTGCCTTCCGGCGCCCCGTCGGCGATGCTGCTCGACGGCGACCACGTGCTGATCACCTCCCACCCCAACGACGTCGTCTACGACTCCGCCTACCCGGGTTCGTACAACAGCACGCTGACGCTCACCCGGGTCGACCTAGCGGGCGGCGCGCGCGTCGCCGGCTCGCTGACCGTCGACGGTTCCTACATCGACGGCCGCCAGGTCGGGTCGGTCGCGCGCATCGTCATCCGGTCGACGCCTCGCCTGCCGTTCGTGTTCCCGCAGCAGGGGATCAGCAACGACGAGGCGCTCAAGCGCAACCGGGACGTCATCGGCAAGTCCAAGATCCAGGACTGGATCCCGCGCTACAACCCGGGTTCCGGTGCCGAAGGGCAGCTCTACGACTGCACCGCGCTGAGCCGGGCGGCCGACTACACCGGCACGTCGGTGCTCAGCGTGCTCACCTTCGATCTGCGCAACGACCTCGGGACCGGCGACGGCGTCGGGCTCGCGGCCGACGGCGACACCGTCTACGGCACCGCGAACAGCCTCTACATCGCCGACGACCGCAACCCGCGCATGGGCATCCTGCCCGCGAACGCGCGCGGCAAGCCCCTGCCCCAGCAGCAGACGAACACGACCGTCCACCAGTTCGACATCTCGGTCGCGGGCAAGCCCGTCTACCTCGCCTCGGGCGCGGTCATGGGCTCGCTGCTGAACCAGTACTCGCTGTCGGAGCACAAAGGCAACCTGCGCATCGCCACCACCAAGGGTGACTTCGGCTGCTGCGACCAGTCCCAGCAGTCCGAGAGCTCGCTCGCGGTGCTCACCCGGCGCGGCGCGGAGCTCGTCGAGCTCGGCCGGGTCGACGGGCTGGGCAAGACCGAGCGCATCCAGTCGGTCCGGTTCATCGGCGACACCGCCTACGTGGTGACCTTCCGGCGCACCGACCCGCTCTACACCGTCGACCTCGCCGACCCGGCCAAGCCGAAGGTCACCGGCGAGCTGAAGATCACCGGCTACTCGGCCTACCTGCACCCGGTCGCGGCGAACCGGCTGCTCGGCGTCGGCCAGGACGCCACCGACCAGGGCCGGGTCACCGGCACCCAGGTCTCGCTGTTCGACATCTCGGGCGGACAGGCCAAGGTGGTCACCCAGTTCCAGCTCAAGGGCGCGTCCTCGGAGGTCGAGAACGACCCGCACGCGTTCCTGTACTGGGCCGAGAAGGGGCTGCTCGTCGTCCCGGTGGTCGACGCGTTCGGCGGCCGGTCCGTCCCCGGCGCGCTGGTCCTGCGGCTCAACGGCGACAGCCTGACCGAGGCGGGCAGGCTCAGCCACCCGTCCGGCGGCGACTACGGCAGCAACCAGATCCGCCGGTCGCTGGTGGCGGGCGGCGCGCTGTGGACAGTGTCCGGCGGCGGGATGATGGTCACCGACCTGGGCGGCCTCAATCAGCTCGCGTGGGTGCCCTTCGCCTGACGGGCCATCTTGCGCAGTCGCGACCACGGGATCACGCCGTCGGTCTTGTCCGGGAAGCCGCTCTTCTCGGGGAAGACCGGCGGCGTGCCCAGTGTCCCGGTGCGCACAGCGCTGTCGTCGGCGACGAACTCCGGCTTGAGGTGCTCGGTGTCGTAGTAGCGGTGGAACACCGGGGTGATGCCGCCCGACATCGGCGGCACGATCCAGCTCCAGTCGGCCGGACACTTGCGCCCGGCCTTCTCCTCGCGCTCCACGTGGGTGAGGAAGCGGGCCGACTCGGTGTGGTGGTCGGTGATCGTGACGCCCGCCGCGGCGAAGGAGTGCAGGACCGCGACGTTGACCTCGACCAGCGCGCGGTCGCGCCACAGGCTCGTCTCGGTCGACGTGTCGAGGCCGAGCCGGTCGGCGACCGTCTGCAGGATGTCGTAGCGGTCGGCGTCGGCGAAGTTGCGCGCGCCGATCTCGGTGCCCATGTACCAGCCGTTGAACGGCGCGGCCGGGTAGTCGACGCCGCCGATGGACAGGCGCATCGAGCTGATCGCGGGCACCGCGTGCCAGCGCAGGCCCAGCTCGGCGAACCACGGGTGTTGCGGGTGGCTCAGGTGGACCTCGTGCACGACGTCGGCGGGCAGCGGCAGGACGTGCGGGGGCTTGTCGGCGGCGGAGACCACCAGCGGGAGCACGTCGAACGCGCCGGGGGCGCCCGGGGGAGCCCAGCCGAGGTCGGAGACCGCCGAGGTGAACTCGACGTAGCGGGGGTCGCCGAGGACGGTGCCGTCCGGGCGGCGGTAGCCCGCGTAGCGGATGAGCTGCTCGTTCCAGATGCGCGGCGCGGGGGAGTCCGGCGCGTCCGGGGCGAAGACGCTGATGAGCGGCCGGATCTTGCCGCCGTTGGTGGCCAGGCGCAGGTGCTCCAGGCAGTGCGCGGCGACCTTCGCGGGTGCGCGCACCGCTCGCAGGTCGCGGACCTTCATGCTGCGCCAGTACAGCCTGCCGATGCACCGGGCGCTGTTGCGCCAGGCGACCCGCGCGCCGAACTCCAGCTCGGCCGCGGAGTGGCGGTAGGTGCCGGTCAGCTCGACCTCGGCGCGAACCCACTGGATCCGGTCCTTGACCGGACCGGCGCCCGGGTTCTCGGCGTGGAACAGCTCGAGGAACTCCTCGGCCTCGGCCAGATCGGCGACACCGCCACGGCGGGCAGGCTGATCATTGCCGCTTGGTAACGACCAGATCTCTCCTGTCACCCGCGAGAACCTACCGGGCGCACGCCGATCCGGGACCTACCCTCACTCGTTCGGCTGTCACCTGAAAGGCGTACGCCAGGTGGCGGATTTCTTGCTCACATCTGCGCGTTTGACTTGATAGTTGGTTCCGACTGTGGGTGCTTCCAGGGCATTGCCTTGGGCGCCGGGCGACGTGCTCGGCGCTGACGATAGAAATTTCAATCCGACGTGGCGTTGGTCACGCCGGATTTCTTGAGCCAACCTGTAACGCGATTGCCTGCGGTACTTCGATCCGGTGATACCGATGTGGTGAATGGGTGACTCGGCCTTGAAGTCCCGGTGAACCGCCGCGGGTCACACGGCGAACACCGGGCCGGTGGTCACCGCCAGGACGCAGGGGTTGCCGTAGGTCTCCTCGAAGGAAACCCGCTTGCCGTGCCAGCGGCCGGACGCGGTCACGCGCACCGGGTCGTACTGCAGCGTGCACGCGCGGTCCGGGGCGACGTTGAGGCGGTGGAACTCGCCGTTGACCTGCGCCAAGGTGTGGCAGGCCGCGTCAGGCGAGTGGTGGTTTCCGCCGTTGGGGCCGCAGCGGAGCGAGCCGATCCGGAGGAGCTCGTCCGACCCGGATACGGTGAGCACGAGGTACGCGGACTCCCGCGGCGCGGCCGCGGCGGGGGCGGCCGCTGACGCGGCGGCGAGGACGGCGAATGCGCCCGCGAGGAACTTTCGCATCATGAATGAACACTCCTTCGCACTGTGGATGCCGATTGCGCCGAATGGGGACCCGGGAGCCGTGCGAATCCGAGCTTAGGGCGAACACAATTCGCTTTTCCCCAGGGGGGTATCGCGCGGCGTGGCCGGTCAGTGCTATTCATGGCGCCGGCAAATCGACGCCGTCCTCGGCGGGATAGGCTACTTCCTTAGTGGTACACGGCTGGAAAGGTTCCATAAGTGGGCGGGATAACACGCGCGTCGAAAGCATCGCGCGACCGTTTGTCCGACCGCATCGCCATCGGGATGCTGATCAAGGCGTTCCCCCCGGAGGAGGTCGACGCGGCGATCGATGCCGCCGGGGTCCGGGAACAGCGGTCGAGGGCGCTGCCCGCGCGGACGATGGTGTATTTCTCGCTCGCCATGTGGCTGTTCGGCAACGCCGGTTATGACGCGGTGCTCACCCGGCTGACGACCGGGATGCGGTGGGCCGGGGTCAGCACGGGCAAGCGCGCCGAGCCGAGCACCGGGTCGATCACCAAGGCGCGCAAGCGGTTGGGGTCGGAGGTCATGCGCAGGCTGTTCCTGCGCCGCGCGGTCGACGCCGGTGACGGTCCGCCGCGGTGGCGCGGGCTTCGGGTGTGCACCCTCGACGGCGGGGTGATGGACGTGCCGGACACGGTGGCCAACCTCGCCGCGTTCACCGAGGCCGAGGTCCGGATGGTCGCCCTCGCCGCGCACGGCGACGGCGCGCTGATCGACGTCGCGGTCGGCGCGGGCGACGACGAACTCGACGCCGAGCTGATCGGCGCGGTCTCCTCGGACACGCTCGTGGTGTCGCACCGGGCGGGCCTTGGCCACGGACTGTGGCGGGCGGCCGCCGAACAGGGTGTGCACCTGCTGTGGCGGCCGTGCGAGTCAGTCGACCTGCCCCGCCTGCGCGTGCTGCCCGACGAGTCCTACCTGTCCAGGCTGTTACCCGAGCACGACGCGCTGTCCCGGTCGTTCCCGATCCGCGTGGTCCGTTCGGGGGACTCGGTGTTGATCACGACGCTGCTCGACCCGGAGGCCGCGCCGGTCGACGAACTCGTGGCCCTGCACGAGGGCCGCTGGCGTTTCGAGTCGGTGTTCGACGCGCTCGACGCGGGCCCGGTGGCGCTGCGCTCGCAGGACCCGCATGGTGTCAGGCAGGAGCTGTGGGCGATGTTATGCGTCTATCAGGCCGTCCAGGCGTGGCGCTGGGACAGTAAGGAAGCGATCGCTGGAAGGATCTGATCCTGTGGACGAGATCAAAGTCGGTGTCATCGGGTACGGGTTGGCTGGCCGGGCGTTCCACGCCCCGTTCATCGAGGCGGCGGACGGGCTGTGCCTGACGTCGGTGGTGACGAGCTCGGCCGAACGCGCCGCCGCGGTGGTGTCGCGGTATCCGGACGTGGCCGTTGTGTCCACTGTGGAGGAACTTTCCGGGGTCGACCTGGTGGTCGTCGCGTCCCCGAACCGCTTTCACGTCGAGCAGGCCGGGGCGGCGCTGGACGCGGGGCTGCACGTGGTGGTCGACAAGCCGGTCGCCGCCACGGGAGCGGAGATCCGGGACCTGTCGACTCGGGCTTCTGGTCGGATGCTGACGGTATTTCAGAACCGGCGGTGGGACGGGGACTTCCGTACGTTGCGCGGGTTGATCTCCGACGGGACGCTGGGGGCGGTGTCGCGGTTCGAGTCCCGGTTCGAGCGGGCTTCGCGGTCGGCCAGGACGGCGTGGAAGGCGAGCCAGGACCCCGCGGACATGGCGGACATCCGGTACGACCTGGGGAGCCACGTCGTGGACCAGGCGATCGCGCTGTTCGGTCGGCCGTCGTCGGTGTACTGCTCGGCCACGCCGTCACCGGTGGCGAACGACGCGACGATCCTGCTGACGCATGGTGGGGGAGTGGAGTCGTATCTGCGGATGAGCAGTGTGACGGTGCCCGCAGCGCCTCGGTTCATGGTGAGTGGGATGGACGCGGGGTATCGGTGTTGGGGGCTGGACCCGCAGGAGAAGGAGTCCGTGGCGGGGCGGGTGCCTGGGGATGCTGGGTTTGGGGAGTATCCGGCGGAGCAGTGGGGGGAGTTGGTGACGGACTCCGGGGTGCGGTCGGTGCCTACTTTGGCTGGGGATTATGTGGGCTTCTACCAGGCTGTCGCTGCTTGGGTGCGCGGTGGTGAGGCGCCGGTGCCGTTGGCGGAGTCGGTGGATCTGGTGGACACGTTGGAGGCGGCGATCAAATCTGCGGAGACCGGTGACACCGTCACCCTTTGACCCACTCGTCGACGACACGACACTGGCTTCCTCCTCGGTCGTCGCCAACAACGCGATGAACCGGGGCCGGGGGCTGGAGTCCTACCGCCGCGAACTCGGCATCGACCCGATCGCCGAGGTGCGGAACAACGGCTGGCTCGACCTGTGCTGCGGCGAAGCCCGCGCGTTGATAGATGCGGCCGGGCTGGTCGGCGGTGCTCCTCTGGTCGGGGTCGATCTTGTGGAGTTCTTCCGGCCCGCCCCGCCCGGCGTCGACCTTCGTGTGGCCTCCCTGTCGCACTTCCATACCGATCAGCGATTCGACCTGATCACCTGCGTGCACGGTTTGCACTACGTCGGCGACCGGCTCGGCCTGCTGGCCAGGGCGGCGTCATGGCTCGCCGGCGGCGGCCTCCTCGTCGCCGACTTCGACGCCGCCGCGGTATGTGGTCCGAACGGAAAGCCGCTCGGCCGGGCGCTGCTCGCCGCGCTGCGGGAAGCCGGGTTCGACTACGACGGCCGCAGGCGCCGGGTGTCCAAGCGAGGACCGGCCGCCGTCAACTTTCCGTTCACCTACCTCGGTGCCGATCCGGCCGCCGGACCCAACTACACCGGCCAAAACGCGGTGCACGCCCACTACGAGCGGTGCGGATAACAACCGACCGACGGTTGGGAAATATCCGTTTGTCCTATCGGCCTGGGAGCCGCTTCCCATTACGCTCCACTCTGGAAGCGGGCGCTCACGGACCGTCCCCGCCGTGCCACCCAGGTCCGTTGGCGTTGAAGTGTTTCCGCCGTTGCCGCATGTCCCGACGAGGCCCGGAGTTCCCGGGTCCCTTCGGGCTGCCCTTGGAAAGGACACTGCCCATGCGTTCGTCCTCGATCCGCGCGGCCATCGTGGCCGTCGTGGTCACCGTCGGCTCCTTACTCGGCGCCGGGTCGGCCGCCGCCGAGTCCGTGGCTGGGAAGGACCCGGTGTTCGCGCCCGCCTCGGGTGCCACCACCATGAGCGTCCTCGTCACCAAGCTCACGCACGCGCAGGCCGCTGCCCGGTTCCGCGACGCGGGGATCACCTGGTCCTCCAGTGGCAACTGCAGCAACCGCTACAACTCGACCTGCACCTCGTTCGAGCAGATCAACCTCGCCACCGTCCAGGGTGCCGAGACCCTCAAGCGCGCCTGCGGCTGTGCCCTCAACATCACCGGCGGCACCGAGACCGGGCACGCCAGCGGCACCTACAGCCACTGGAACGGCTACAAGCTGGACTTCTCCAAGTACTCGGGCATCGGCAACTACATCCACAACAACTTCACCTACATCGGCGGCAGCAAGTGGCGCGCGGCCTCGGGCAACATCTACTACGACGAGGTCAACCACTGGGACGTGACCTTCTACTCCTGCGGCTGCTGATCGGCTGACGGCCTGCCGGTCACCAGTCGACGAGGGTGACCGGCAGGCTCTTGATCCCGTTCTGGAAGTTCGACCGCAGCCGCACCGGTTCACCCGCGAACGTCAGCCTGCCCGGCAGGTCCAGGACCGCGCGGAACATCGCGCGCAGTTGGACGCGGGCCAGGTGGGCGCCCAGGCAGAAGTGCGGGCCGTGGCCGAAGCTCAGGTGCTCGCCCGCGGTTCGGGTGATGTCGAAGGTGTCCGGGTCGCGGAAGACGCGCTCGTCGCGGTTGGCCGAGGAGAACCAGACGACCACCTTCGACCCCGCCGCGATCGGCGTCCCGGCCAGTTCGGTGTCCACTGTGGCCGTCCGGCGGAAGTGCATGACCGGCGTCCACCAGCGCAGCATCTCCTCGACCGCCTGGTCGACCAGTCCCGTCGCGCGCAGCGCCCGATATGAGTCCACATGGGACATCAGGGCGATCATGCCGCCGGGGATGCCGTTGCGCAGGGTCTCGTTGCCCGCCACCGAGAACAGCCAGAACAGGTTCTCGAACTCCTCGATCGATACCCTGCCGCCCTCGTCGTCCACATGGGACATCAGGGTGCTCATCACGTCGTCGCCTGGCGAGTGGCGCTTCACCTCGCCCAGGTCGTGGGCGTAGGCGTAGAGGTCGGGCATGCCCGCGCGGGTGCGCGGGTCGGGCATCCGGCCGTCGGCGTCCGGCTTCGGCCGCAGCCGCAGCGCGCGCTGGGCCAGCTCGCTCGACGCGGCGCCGGGGGTGTCGCTGACGGCGTACTCGTCGTCCTGGAAGCCGATGACGCGGTTGCTCCAGTCGAACATCAGCCACCGGTCCTCGGCGGGCACGCCGAACACCTCGGCCAGGGTGAGCAGCGGCAGGTCGGCGGCGACGTCCTTGGCGAAGTCGGTCTCGCCGTCGATCCGGCCGACCAGCTCCCGGGCCCAGCCGTCGATCCGGTCGGTCAGCCTGGCGATGGCGCGCGGGGTGAACGCCCTGGTCAGCAGGCCGCGCAGCCGGTTGTGGTCAGGCGGGTCCTGGTTGAGCATCATCCGCCGAACGTAGGTCAGGGCCTCGGGCGCGGGGTCGCGGATCTGGGTGGCGCCGAGCTGCGATGAGTAAACGTCGGGGGAGCGCAGCACGTGCCGCACCTCGGCGTGGCGCAGGACCGCCCAGAAGCCCGGGCCGTCCGGCTCGTCGACCCACCGCACGGCCGACTCGGCGCGCAGGGTTCTGAGCAGGTCGTGGGGCACCGCGGTGCGGTAGGTGTCCGGATCGAGGATCGGCGCGGCGTCGGTGCCCATGGACCCATTGTGTACGGCAAGATCGCGGGCGTGGACAACATTCATGTCGAACGCGGCGGCACCGACGGACCCACGTTGTTGCTGCTGCACGGCCTCGGCGGCAGCGCCGAGGTGTGGGCGGGCGTGACCCCGCTCTGGCCCGGCCGCTGGATCGCCCCCGACCTGCCCGGCCACGGCGCGTCCGCGCCCGCGGGCCGGTACTCCTTCGGCGGGCTGGCCGCCGCGGTCGCCGGTCTGGTCGACGGCCCGGTCACCGTGCTCGGCCACTCCCTGGGCGGCGTCGTCGGCTTGGCGCTGGCCAGCGGCTGGTTCGGCGTCGAGGTGACCGCGGTGTGCGGCGTCGGGATCAAGGTGAGCTGGTCGCAGGCGGATTTGGCGAAGGCGGCGGAGATCGCGGCCAAGCCGAGCCGGGTGTTCGCCACCCGCGAGGAGGCCGCCGACCGTGCGGCCAAAGTCGCGGGCCTGCCGTCGGTCGCCGCGGACTCCCGCATGGTCGTCTCCGACGGCGACGGCTGGCGGCTCGCGCTCGACCCGGCGGCGTTCGCGGTCGGTCGTCCCGACCTGCCCGGCCTGCTCGCCGCCGCGCGCGGCCGGGTGCGCCTGGCGGCGGGGGAGAACGACCCGATGAGCCCCGCCGACCACCTGCGGACCCTGGTGGCCGACCCGGTCGTGCTCCCCGGACTCGGGCACAGCGCCCACGTCGAGGACCCGGCCGCGGTGCGGGCGCTGCTCGACTGAGCCCTGTGGGGCTCCCGGTCCGGGAGCCCCACCACGGCGTCACACGCCGATGAGGTCCACCACGAAGATCAGCGTCTCACCGGGCTTGATCGCGCCACCGGCACCCCGGTCGCCGTAGCCCAGGTGCGGCGGGATCACCAGCTTGCGACGGCCGCCGACCTTCATGCCCGCGACACCGCGGTCCCAGCCCTGGATGACCCGGCCACCGCCGAGCGGGAACGCGAAGGTCTCGCCCCGGTTCCAGGACGCGTCGAACTCCTCGCCGGTCGAGTGGGCCACGCCGACGTAGTGGACGGTGACGGTCTTGCCGGGCGTGGCCTCGGGGCCGTCGCCGACGGTGATGTCCTCGATCACCAAGTCCGCGGGCGCGTCGCCCTCGTACGGCTCGACCTCGGGCTTCTGCAAAGCCATGATCACTCCTAGATTTCGCTGTTGCTTCCCCGCCATCCTGCCCCGCCTCGGGGACCCCGCGCGCGACGACCCACCCTGGCGGTAACGCGGAGGGGGGTTCCGGCGACAACTAGAGCGCGGCCCTGTCACCCCCCGACGGCAGGGTCGCCTTTTCTTTTCCGGCCCCATCGAACGGCGCAGACCGCTGGTGAACGACCTGGATTTCTTCGTCGACCTGGTGATCACCGGGGCGGTCCTCGGCCTCGACCACACCAGCACCCAGGCTGAGGTGGCGGCGGTGTTCGGTGTCGAAATCGAGCCACCGCTGACGGATCTGGGCCTGATCGAGTTCGGCTGGAACGGCCAGTCTGTGGCGTACTACGGCGCGCAGGTGCACCGGCTCGCGTGGTTGGCGGCACGCGGCGGTGTCGAAGCGCAGTTGGGCGATCGCTATGGGACATTCCGGGACCGACTCGCCTTCGACGACCTCGCCGCCGCGGTCCAGGACAGCGGGCTCCGGCTGCGACAGTGGGACGCCGGAAAGTCCGGCGAGTACTTGGAGTACTGGGAGCCCGCGAGCCGGATCGGGGTCGTCGTCGATTCCGAGGGGACAGTCCACAAGATGCTCGGGCCGCGAGATCCAGCGCGGCAGGCGCGCGAGCGGTACCGCGGCCGGGAGCAGTCGTTCGCCGGATATGTCCGGCATCTCCGGGACTTGGACGAGTCCGGGCGGGCTGCTTGGCTCGCCAGGCGCGAGCCCGTCGATGAAACCGAGCGCGCCGACTGGTGGACCTTCTTGCGGCTCGCCGCGGCCGCTCGCGGGTTGAGCGAACTGGCCGCCAGTCTGGATCGGCCGGATTAGATCGCCCTGATCTCACGAACGACTTGACATCTCGGCGCAGCCGACAATACTTAAGCATGTGCTTAACCAACGCCACGAGCTCGACCTGGTCTTCCAGGCCCTGGCCGATCCGAGTCGACGCAGCATGGTCGAACGGCTCGGCCGTGGGCCCGCGTCGGTCAGTGAGCTGGCCAAGCCACTGGCCATGTCGCTGCCCGCCGTGGTGCAGCACCTGGCGGTCCTCGAAGCGAGTGGGCTGGTGAAGTCCGAGAAGGTCGGGCGCGTGCGCACCTGCCGCATCGAGCCGAAGGCGCTGAACATGGCCGAGCAGTGGATCACCGAACGCAAGGCGAGTTGGGAACGCAGGTTCGACCGGCTCGGCGACCTCCTCGCCGAGACCGAAACCCCAGAGAAAGGCTCTTCGACATGACCGAGCGGTCCGTCACCCACGCCACCTTCGTCATCGAGCGCGTCTACCCGGCCGCGCCGGAGCGCGTCTTCCAGGCGTGGTCCGACCCCATGGTCAAAGCCCAGTGGTTCAAGGGGCCGGAGGATTGGGACGGCGAGCCCGCCGAGCTGGACTTCCGGGTCGGCGGGACCGAGACCAACAGCGGCGGGCCGGAAGGCGGCCCGATCCACACGATGAAGTCGACCTACTACGACATCGTGCCCAACGAGCGCATCGTCACCTGCTACGAGATGTACGTCGACGACGCGCGCATGTCGGTGTCGGTCGGCACGCTGGAGATCAAGCCCAAAGGTGAGGGCACCCTGATGACATACACCGAGCAGGGCGCGTTCCTCGACGGCCTCGACCAGCCCAAGTTCCGCGAGCACGGCACGGGTGAGCTGCTCGACGCGCTCGGCGCCTTCCTGTCAGCCTGACAGGTCGGCGACGGCCTTGGCGATGCGCCGCTCCCGCGTCGCCGGGGTCTTGGCGTCGTCGATGGCGAGGACGTGGCGACGTTTGTGGCTGTAGGACAGGGCCTCGAACGCCGCCAGGGCGGCGGGTGCCCCGGCCAGCGCGGCGGCGAAGTCGGGCGGGACCTCGACGACGCGCGGCTCGGTGTCGAGTTCGACGTCGACCTCGATGTCGTCGCCCGCGGCGACCCCCGCCGCGGTCCGGTTCTCCGCGCTGAGCGGCAGGTAGTAGTCGTCGCCGTAGGCCGCGACGGTGCTGCGGTAGGTGTGGCCGTTGATCGTGACGGTGACCGGGGGCCGCTTGGTCCGGCCGAACCCGGCCACCACCTCCTCCGGCACCCGGAAGCCGGTCGCGGTCTTGCCGCCCAGTTCGACAGTCGTTCGGAAGCGCATCCCTAGAAGCTGCCAGGAATCCCGGGATGGCGCTGGATCAGTACCGCGGTCTTCACGACCGCCTCCTTGTAGAACGCCGCGACGCGCCCGGTCAGCACCCGCTCGACCGGGGTGTCGTCGTGGCGGACGAACTGGATCAGCCCGTCGCGGCGGCCCAGGCTCACGCACTGGTTGACGTAGCGGAACTTCAGCGGCTTCGGCTCCCGGCCCGCGAGCCGGTCGGTGATCGCCCGCACCGCCTGCTGCGCGGCGGGGATCCCGGTGGCACAAGCCATCCGCAGCTCGTCGCCGTCGGGCAGGCGCGCTGCGGCCGCGTCGCCGACGCCGTAGACGTCCGGGTGCGACACCGACCGCAGCGTCTCGTCCACGACCATCCGCCCGTGGTCGTCCACGGCGAGCCCCGCGTCCTCGGCCAGCCGCGACACGCGGAACCCGGTCGTCCACACGACGGTGTCGGCACCGATGTGCTCACCGTCGTCGAGAACGATGCCGTCTGCCCGCACCTCGGCGACCCGCACCTCGTCGCGCACCTCGACCCCGAGCCGGTCGAACACGCGCCGCAAGTGCTTGCGCGCCTTCTCCGACAGCGCGGCGCCGAGCACGCCGCCGGTCACCAGCCGGACCTTGACGTCCGGGTTGCTCTCGGCGATCTCGGCCGCGGCCTCCACCCCGGTCAGTCCGCCACCGACCACGGCGACCGTCCCGCTCGTCGCGATCCGTGCCCGCAGCCGAGCGGCCTGCTCGGCGTCGGCCACAGTGAACGCGTGTTCCCGCGTGCCGGGGACGGCATCGAGATCGGCCTGGCTGCCGAGGGCGTAGACGAGGGTGTCGTAGGGGATCGGGGTGCCCTTGGTCAGGTGCACGAGCTTGGCCTCGGGGTCGATCGCGGTGACCCGGTCGATCACCAGGGTGATGCCGTCGACCATGTCGGCGAGCGGCCGGTCGCGCAGCTGGTGGCCCGCCGCGAGCTCGTGCAGGCGGACCCGCTCGATGAACCGGTCACGCGCGTTGACCAGGGTGACCTGATTCCCATTCCGCGCGGCGAGCTTGGCCGCGACGAGACCGCTGTAGCCGGCCCCGAGAACAACGATGTGGTGCGTCATCGCACTTCTCCTTTCGTCAACAGGAGGACTACGCGGCGCCCCAGGATGTGACAGCCAGGGGTTGCGACGTGGCTCACAGGCGCTGGTAGCGAGACGCGCTACATGGGGCTACACTGGACGGGTGAGAGTGATCAGCCAACGCGAGTTCCGCAACAGCTCGGCCGCGGTGATGGACGCCGTCGAGGCGGGCGAGACCTTCGTGGTCACCCGCAACGGTGTGGAGATCGCGGAAGTGCGCCCAGTGGCCCGGCGTCGGAAGTTCACCGCGGAGGAACTGGTCGAGCGTCACCGCAGGCTGCCCCCGGTCGACTACGAGAGCATGCGTGCGGAAGCGGATGAGTTCTTCGGTTCCGAGGACCGCGTCGGCGACGACGACCCATGGGAGCGCGAGCGTGCGTGAACGCGACAAGGTCGGCGTGCTGGACACCTGTGTGTACATAGACCTGCCGAAGCTGGATCCGACCACCCTGCCGATCGTTCCCGAGTTGACGGCGATCACCATGGCTGAGCTGCACCAGGGCATCGCGTTCGCCAAGGACGCGGCGGTTCGCGCGGCGCGCACTGAACAGTTGGGTGCGGCGATCGTCGAATTCGACCCGCTGCCGTTCGACAGCGACGCCGCCGCCCGGTACGGCTCGCTGGTCGCGTTGACGTTGGCGGCGAAGCGGGATCCGCGGCCGCGGCGACTGGATTTGATGATCGCGGCAATCGCCTCTTCGCGGGGAATGCCTTTGTATACGCGGAACGAGGACGACTTCGCCGGATTGGGCGATCTGGTGACGGTCGTCGCGGTCTGACGGTCAGACGCCGAGTTCGGCGGCCTTCGCGGTCAGGTAGCGCTGTTCCTGCACGCTCGTCGTCCGTCGGGCCGCCGTCCGATACAGCTCCGCCGCCTCCGCCAGGTTGCCCGCCCGCTCGTGCAGGTGCGCGCGAACGGCGTGCAGGCGGTGGTGGTCCTTGAGCTGGTCGTCAAGCGATTCCAGGATCGAAAGGCCGGTCAGCGGCCCGTGGACCATCGACGCGGCGATCGCGCGGTTCAGGGTGATCATCGGGTTCGGGGTCATCCGCTCCAGCAGCCCGTACAGCGCGAGGATCTGCGGCCAGTCCGTGGTGTCGGTGTCGGCGGCCTCGTCGTGCAGGGCGGCGATGGCGGCCTGCAACTGGTACGGCCCAACGGATCCGCGCGCGATCACGTCGGTGATCAGGGCCGAGCCCTCGGCGATCAGCGCCTCGTCCCAGGTGGACCGGTCCTGCTCGGCCAGCGGGATCAGCGTCCCGTCCGGCGCGGTGCGGGCCGGACGGCGGGCGTCGGTGAGGAGCATCAGGGCGAGCAGGCCCGCGAGTTCGGGGTGGTCGGGCCGGGCCGCGCGGGCGGCGCGGGTCAGGCGGATCGCCTCGCTGGACAGGTCGGTGCGGACGAGCGTGGCGCCGGAGCTGGTCGCGTAGCCCTCGTTGAACATCAGGTACAGCACGTGCAGCACCGGGGCCAGGTCGGCCGACGGCGCGAACGGCACGCCCTTGATTTTCTGCTTCGCCCGGCTGATCCGCTGCGCCATGGTCGCCTCGGGCACCAGGAACGCCGCGGCGATCTCGGCCGTCGTCAGGCCGCCGACCGCGCGCAGCGTCAGCGCGATGGCCGACGCCGGGGTCAGGGACGGGTGGCAGCACAGGAACAGCAGCGCCAGCGTGTCGTCCTGGTCGACGGCATCGCCTGGCGGCGGCTCGCGGGACACGCGGTCCTCCCGCAGCCTGCGCGCCTCGTCGCTGCGCCACGCGTCGACATACCGGCGCGAGGCTACCTGGATCAGCCACGCGCGCGGGTTATCCGGCGGCGTGTCCCACTGCGCCGCCGCCGCGATCAGCGCCTCCTGCACCGCGTCCTCCGCCGCCGCGAAGTCGCCGTGGCGGCGCACGACCACGCCGAGGACCTGCGGCGCCAGGGTGCGCAGCAGGTCCTCGGTCGGCCGGTTCACTGCTCGGCGGGCGGCGCGCTCATGACCTCGCGCACCAGGATCTCCTGCCCCAGCGGCCTGCCCTGCGGCCCGGGCGCGGCCGACGCCTCGGCGGCGATCTCCACCGCCCGCTCGAGCGACTCGACGTCGACGGTCCAGTAGCCCGCGAGGAACTCCTTGGCCTCGGCGAACGGCCCGTCGGTGACGACCGCGGGCCCGTCCTTCTTGACGACCTTCTTCGCCGCGTCCGGCCACGCCAGCCCCTGCGCGTCGACGAGCTCGCCGCTGTCGGTCAGCTTCTTGCCGAACGAGTGCTGGAACTCCATGTGCGCCTTGATGTCCTCCGGCGCCCACTCGGTGATCGGCTCGACGCCGTCGACGTGGTAATTCATCAGCAGCATGAACTTCATGGTTTCGGCCTCCTGAGGGATGCGCCCATCTTGGCGCCTTCACCAGTGGGTCGGGGCCGCCGCCGGGTTCTCGACATCGGGGCGGAAGGAAGTTTCGCGAGATAGACGTCCCGCGCGGCCAAGCTGACCGCCATGTGCCGGGTCAGCGGGTCGAAGAACTGCCCGCGGTAGAGCGTGTCCGTCGCGGTCGAGGCGACGAAGTACAGCGCCGAGAACGCCGCGATGAACAGCGCCACCTGCAACAACTCGGCGGGCGCCGCGACCTTGACGCCGAGGATCTGCCCACCGGTCAGGTCGCGGCCGCTCCAGGTCTTCATCAGGTCCCGCTTCACCGCCACCGACCCGAACGCCACGAAGAACCCGAACATGACCACCGCCACGAACAGCGCCTGCAGCAGGTGGGTGCACACCAGGACCAGCACCAGGTTCGCCCGCTCGGTCGGCCGCAGCGGCACCCGCGCGGCCTCCGGCTCCCCACCGAACGGCGTCCCGTGCAGCTCGACCTCGCCGCGCGCGTCGACCAGCCCGCTGATCTCACCGGGGATCATCGACAGCAGGAACAGGGCCGCGACCAGCGCGAACAACGCGACCGTCCACCACATCCCCGCGCCGCTGAGCCCAGCGGACATCTGCCAGATCTCGTTGGTGAGGAACCCGAACACGGTGAACAGCAGCAGCAACGGCAGCGCCCGCGTCGTCACCCGCCCCAGCGACTTCACCTGCTCCAGCGCCGACCGCAGCGCCCACCCGAAGACCGCCCCCGCCCCGACGACGGTCAACACCGCGATCACCACGAAGGCGCCGAGCTGGAACCAGAGGCTGTAGAGGAAGTCGTACTCGTAGACGTAGTAGTCGAACAGCGGGATACCGACGACGAAGAGGGCGGCCACCACGCCCGCGGTGGCTTTGCCGGTGTCGGTCAGGACCCGCGCCCGCAGCCACCGCGCCGCCAGCCACGCGCCGATGGCGGGGATGACGAGGAAACCGACGATGAGCGCGAGGTAGATCGCGTAGACGGTGTCGTTGCGCATGAGCTCTTCGAAATCCTCGTCGGGCTGGCCGTCGACCACCTGCAAGCCGGAGGTGATGAGGACGTAGATGCCGACGAACACGAGCGCGGGCACCATCCGCGTCAACCACTGCGCCGCGGGGCGTCGCGTGATCGTGGGAAGGCCCCGCTGCCGAAACCACAACTCCGCGGCCCGCGTCCGCTGATCGGCCATCGCTCGCACCCCTTGGTACTGCTGGACGAGTTCCCTCACCCAGACGGTCTAGCGGGAGTGTGGCAGACGATCAACCCCGCGGCTCGTGGGAATCGGGGCTGGCCCACCACAGGTAGTCCCTGGCCCGGGTCGCCGCCACCAGGCGCTGCCGGTCGCGGCGCAGACGGGGCCATGGCCTCGTTGACCCTGCCATCGCCCTAAGCCGAACCTGTCGCGCTGACGGATGGTGTCCTGTCCGGTTGAACTTGTCGGACAACGGTGCAGCCACCTAGGTCCGGCAGTGTGGCGTGCGTGTGTCAGGACTAGTTGGCGGAATCCGGGCCACGCCGTCCGCGCGGCGGACGCGCACCACCAGGAATCGTCCTGCGTCTCGCTTGATGTGGGAAGTTGGCGGGTGGGGAAGCGCGAGATGGACCACGAGCAGCGCGAGCGGATGCATGACCTCAAGCGATTGACCTGGCGGGGACTGTTGGCCGGTGGCGCGTTCCTGGTCTTCACGATCGTTGCGGGGGTGTTCCTGCGCGAGGACTGGACGGCGTTCCTGGTCTGGGGCTCGCTGAGCCTGTGCCCGACCATCGTCGCGTTCGTCTCGCAGTGGCGCTATCCGGCGCGGACCGTTCCCCCGGCTGCCCGTGAGCATTCGTGATAGCACCACTCCATCGTCTGACTCGGAGGATCGGTCAACAGGTCAGGTTGGCTGACCGACACCACCAACTAGGTCCGGACACCGACAAGGTCGTCCGGACAGGACAGTTGATCAGACTCATCGAGACCCAATTCTCACGTTTCGTAGCGACGCTATTACGCAACGAACAGGTGTAGGGGAGTGGACGGGGATTCACCCGGATGCCGCCAGGATCAGCACAGCGCGGGTACGGCGCAGTGCTGTGGCTTTCCGCCGACCATCGTCGCGAGTACGTGGATGTTCGGTAGTGCGTCCACGGGAACCGCCGTCGGGTCCGCGGAGAGGATCACGAAGTCGGCGTACTTGCTGGGGGACAAGCTGCCCTTCACGTCTTCCTCAAAGGTTCCGTAAGCGGCGTCGACGGTGAACAGGCGAAGGGCTTGGTCGACAGTCAGCCGCTGGGCCAGCTGCCAGTCCTCCGGCGTCCGGCCGAGGTAGCTCTGGCGGGTCACCGCCTGGTGGACGGCCTCCAGCGGTGAGCCATACGGCAGCTGGGTCGCGCGGTCCGCCACCCCCAGCAGCAGCCACGGCACGTCGGTGCTGCCGATCGTGCGGACGTCGCTCTCCACCAGGTCGCGCCAGCGGGCTATCCAGCCGGTCTGGCCGCGGGCCACGAGTTCCGGGAACCCCGCCTCGGCCGCCAGGTCCCCGGGGAGTCCCGGTTGGATGGACGCGATCATGCCGAGCGAGCCCATCCGCGCGAGTTGGTCGTCGCGGAGTTGGACGACGTGTTCGGCGCGGTGGCGGGCGTTCGGGTTGGGGTGGGCGGACAGCGCGGACGCCACCGCCGTCAGGTACTGGTCGTGGGCCTCGGCGCTGACGGTGTGTGCGGTGACCTGCCAGCCGTTGCGGTGGGCGGTCAGCACGTAGTCGTTGAGCTCGGCCTGCGCCCAGTGGAACCGGGTTCCCCAGTCGTGGTCGAGGAACAGCTTGATCCCGGCGATGCGCAGGTTCGGGCTGTACGTCTGCCGCAGCTCATAGTTGAGGAACCAGGTGCCGAACTTCTCGTCGTCGAAGTTCATCGGGAGGTAGGCGTTGACCCGCAGCCGGAGCTGGCCCGCCGAGTCGAGGTCGCGCAGGGTGCCGAGGCGTCCCGCGTCGACGAACTGTTCGGTGATGCTGGTCCAGCCGCGGCGCAGGGCGGCGTCGATGGCCGCCTCGGTGGTGTAGCCGACCATGGCGCCGTCGCCGATCCAGTGGGCGTGCGAGTCGATGAATCCCGGCAGCACGGTTCGGCCGCCGAGGTCCACGACGCGGGTTGTGCGGTTCGCAAGCGCCTTTACCTGGTCGTCGTCGCCGATGGACAGGATTCGGCCGCCGCGCACCGCGAACGCCTCGGCCCGTGGCTGACCGTCCTCCATCGTGAGCACGATGCCGTTGCGGTAGATCACCTCGGGCGCGTCGCGGTCCGTCGCGGGCAGGTGCAGCGCCACCGCGCACCCGACCAGCGTGACCACCAGACCCCGCACCGCCAACGGCTCACCAGCCTAAGACCTTGTCAGCGTAGGACCACACAGTCACGCAGTGGCCAGAGGACCTCGCCGGTCAGGGCCGAAAGTCCCGGAAAGTCACCGGTCGTGTGAACTGGGTAACGACCCGTCCGCGGCGCGCGACCCCCGTCGGACCGCGGTGAATCGGCGCTGGTCGTCCCCCACTTGGGAATCGGTGACCCATGGATCTGCATCGGACTGTCCGTCGAGGACTCGCGCTCGGAATCGTCGCCGCCGTCGCCGTGCTCGGCGCGCCCGCGGCGGACGCCACCGTCTTCGGCTCACCCGCCGTCGCGTACACCGCGGGCGGGGTCTCGGCGGGCGGGGTGTACTACGCGAAGAGCGGGTCCACGCTCACGCTGACGGTGAACACCGACAACGCCGCCCGCTGCGTCAACGTCGCGGGCGTGGGCAAGCTGACCTCGGCGGGCCCCCGCACGGTGTGGACCTTCGCGGTGCTCGCGCCGAACACCTCCGACGGTGTGCAGAGCCACCTCGTGACCATCGGCGAGGGCAGCAACGCCAACACCTGCACCACCAAGGTCTCGCAGACCACCGCGTCCTACGTGCTCGACAACACCGGCCCGGCGGCCGTCGCCTCCCTCGCCCCGGCGGCGAACGCGGCCGGGTGGAACAAGGCGACCGTGGTCGTGTCGTGGACGGCCAACGACGGCACGGGCGTCGGCGGCGGCTCGGTCACCGGGAGCACGACCGTCTCGGCCGACACCCCGGGCCAGACGGTCAACGGCACGGCGACCGACGCGCTCGGCAACGTCGGCCCCACGGCGTCGGTCGTGGTCCGGCGGGACACCGCCAAGCCGTCGATCAGCGGATCGCGCACGCCCCCGGCGAACGGGTTCGGCTGGCACAACACCGACGTGACCGTGTCGTTTACCTGCTCCGACGCGCTTTCGCTGATCAAGAGCTGCCTCGCCGACGGCACCGCGTCCGCGTCGCGGACGCTCAACGGCGACGGCGCGAACCAATCGGTCGGCGGCACCGCCACCGACAACGCCGACAACACCGAAACCGCGTCGGTCGCCGTCAGCATCGACAAGACCGCGCCCACGGTGACCGCGACGACCCCGTACGTCCCCGGCACCTGGACCAACCAGGACGTCAGCGTGTCCTTCGCCTGCGCCGACCCGTTGTCCGGGGTGGACACCTGCCCGGCACCCGTGGTGCTCCAGGGTGAGGGCGCCGACCAGTCCGCGACCGGCACCGGCGAGGACAAGGCGGGCAACACCGGGAGCGCGACGCTGTCCGATGTGGACATCGACAAGACCGCGCCGATGACCAGCGCGACCGCGCCCCAGACGGCCTGGAACAACACCGATGTCACGGTCGCGCTGACCGCGGCCGACGCGCTGTCCGGCGTCCGCGAGACCCACTACACGGTCAACGGCGGCGCCACGCAGACCGGCGCGAGCCTGGCGTTCAGCGCCGAGGGCAGTTACCTGGTCTCGTACTGGAGCGTCGACAACGCGGGCAACGCCGAGGCCCCGAAGAACGCCACCGTGAACATCGACAAGACACCGCCGTCGATCAGCCACACGCTCTCGCCCGCCGCGAACGCCAACGGCTGGCACAACGGCGCCGTCTCGGTCACCTTCACCTGCGGCGACGCGGGCGGCTCCGGCGTCGCGAGCTGCGGACCGGACCGGACCGTCGCCGCCGAGGGCAAGGACCAGGACGCGTCCGGCACCGCCGTCGACACGGCGGGCAACACCGCGACCGACCCGGCGACGGTCAGCGTCGACACGACCGACCCGGTGGTCACCCCGTCGGTCAGCGCGGCGGCGAACGAGTACGGCTGGTACAACCAGGACGTCACCGTGACGTTCGAGTGCGTCGACGCACTGTCCGGTGTGGACACCTGTAGCGCGCCGATGACGCTGGGCGAAGGCGCTGGCCAGTCGGCCACCGGCGACGCGACCGACGCCGCGGGGAACACCGCCAGCGCGGGCGTGTCCGGCATCAACATCGACAAGACGCCGCCGACACTGACGGGTGCGCCGAGCGCGACCGGCTGGAGCAGCGGCGACGTCACGGTCACCTGGACCTGCACCGACAGTGCCTCCGGCGTCCTCACCGCGCCCGAACCCAGTACGGTGAGCGGCGAGGGTGCCGACCTCTCGGCGTCGGCCACCTGCACCGACAAGGCGGGCAACACCGCCATGGCCACGGTGTCCGGCATCGGGATCGACCGGGCGGCGCCCCACTCCGCGGCCTCGGTGACGGCCCCGTTCGACGGCGGCTGGCACGCCGACACCGCCGAGGTCACCCTGACCGCCGCGGACGCCCTGTCCGGCGTCGCCGCGACCTACTACCGCGTTGACGGAGGCTCGTCGCAGCTCTACGCGGGCCCGTTCGCGTTCACCTCGGCGGGCAAGCACGTCATCGAGTTCTGGAGCGTCGACACCGCGGGCAACCTCGAAGACGTCACGGGCAACAGCCTCGCGGTGTGGATCGACAACGCCGTGCCGACGATCTCGGGCAGCCGGACGCCCGCCAACGCGCACGGCTGGAACAACGGCCCGGTCACCGTCTTCTTCGCGTGCGCCGACACCCAGTCCGGCGTCGCGGGCTGCACCGACCCGGTCGAGCTGACCGGCGAGGGCGCCGACCAGTCGGTCGGCGGCAGCGTGGTCGACGGGGTCGGCAAGACCGCGTCCACCACGGTCGGCGGGATCGGCATCGACCTCACCCCGCCCAGCCTCACCCCGACGTCGACCGAGGGGTGGCACAACCAGGACGTCACCGTCGGGTGGATCGCGGCGGACGGGCTGTCGGGCATCGACACGGCCACCCAGCCCGCCGACAGCGTGATCACCGGCGAGGGCCGCGACCTCGGCGCGGGCCCAGTGACGGTGAAGGACAAGGCGGGCAACGAGAGCGCGCCCGCGTCGGTGACCGGGGTGACGATCGACCGCACCGGACCGACCGGCCATCACCGGCGGACCGATCACCGCGCCGAACGCCGCGGGCTGGTACCGCGACGAGGTCGTGGTGGACTTCGCCTGCACCGACCCGACCCTGGCCGACGGCACCGCGGGCTCGGGCGTGGCCACCTGCCCGACGAGCAAGGTGCTCAAGACCGACGCCGCGAACCAGTCGGTGACCAGCGATCCGGCCACCGACATCGCGGGCAACTCCACGGCGGGCCGGACGGTCGGCGGGATCAACATCGACGGCACCGCGCCCGCCACCACCAGCAACAACCAGTGCACGAAGACCAACGGCTGGTGCACCGGCCCGACCGCGAACGTCGTGCTCACCGCGGCGGACGCGCTGTCCGGGGTCAAGGAGATCCACTACCGGGTCGACGGCGGCGCCGAGCAGGTCGCCGCGGGCGCGAGCAAGACCGTGTCGGTCCCGCTCGACGGCAGCGGCGCGGGCACCGTGGACTACTGGGCCGTGGACAACGCGGGCAACGCCGAGACCGTCAACGCGGTGGCGCTGAAGTGGGACAACATCGCCCCCGCGGTGACCCACACGGTCAGCCCGGCGCCCAACGCCGACGACTGGAACAACAGCGACACCACGGTCCACTTCACCGCGAAGGACGACGACGCGGGCTCCGGCCTCGACGCGGCGTCGGTCACCCCGGACGTGGTGGTCAGCACCGACACGGCGGGCCAGGTCGTCACCGGATCGGCGCGCGACACCGCGGGCAACATCGGCACCGACTCGGTGACGGTCAAGCTCGACAAGACCAAGCCGGTCATCACCGCCTCGATCGCGGGCGGCATGCAGCCGTGGTTCACTTCGCCGGTCACCGTCGCCTTCACGTGCTCCGACGCGGGCTCCGGCATCCCGGCCACCGCCTGCCCGGACGCGGTGACCCTCGGCGACGGCGCGAATCAGTCGGTGGCGCGCACCGTCACCGACCGGGCGGGCAACTCCGCCACGGCCACCCTGAGCGGCATCAACGTCGACCAGGAAGCGCCGGTGATCGTCGCCATGAGCGTCGCCGACGGCGCGGTCTACAGCGCCCCGCCCACCGCGACCTGCACCGCGACCGACGCGGTGTCCGGTGTGGACAGCTGCACCGTGCAGATCACGGCGCTCGACGCTGGTTCCTATGCGTTCACAGCCACGGCGAGGGACAACGCGGGCAACACCACCACGGCGTCCGGACGGTTCCGGGTCCACCTCTACAAGTTCGGCGGATTCCTGCAGCCGATCAACGACCCGACGATCATGCCCGGCTCGGCGACCAGCGTGTTCAAGACCGGCAGCACCGTCCCGGTGAAGTTCCAGCTGCGCAACCCGGCGGGCGCTCTGGTCCAGGCGCGAACCGCTCCGCAGTGGCTGACCCCGGTCAAGGGCAGCCTGACCACGGCCCCGGTCAACGAGTCCGCCCCTGCCGACACGGCCACCACCGACGGCACCTTCCGCTGGGACGCGACCGCACAGCAATACATCTACAACTGGCAGACGAAGGGACTCACGCCCAACTACACCTACCGGATCAGCGCACGGCTCGATGACGGCCAGGTGCTCTCGGTCGTGGTCGGCCTGAAGTAGGCCCCCCAGGGGCCGCCTCGCGCGGGCGGCCCCGCCAGCCTCGCGTTCGTCCTCCCAAACCCCAGCCTGTGGTCAGCTCGCACGCTACGGTCTGTGCAGGGCGAATCGGGGGAGGCGGCAAATGCGGGGGCTGGGGCTGATCATGGGGGCCGCGGCGGTGGTGATGGCCGCGTCGTGCACCGCACCGCCGCCCGGACCGTCGGCGAAGGACGAGCCGGTGCCTGCGCGGCAGGTCGATGTCCCGCCGGTAGTCGCTTACGCGACGCCCACCGAAGTCCGGGTGCTCAACGGGACCAAAACGGTCATGGAGCTGGACCTGACCGCCGACGAGTCCGTGGCCGACGCCGAGTGGGTGCCGGGCGGCACGCGGTTGGTCTTGGCGACCTCGACCAGGCTGGTCTCGGTCGACACCGCCACGGGAGAGACCGCGACCGCGCCGTGCCAGTGCGCGGGCATCGCGGTCGCCGGGGGCAAGGTCTACTCCATCGACGAGTACAGCGCGACCGAGTTGGCCGCCTACGACGTGGCCACGCTGCGCCCACTGGACGCGGTGCGGCCCGAGCTCGATGGAGCCAGAGGATTGCTGGCGATCGACGGCGCGGGCGAGCGGCTGGTCATGTTCCGAATCACCGAGGACGGAGCTAGGCCGCTCACCGACGTCGTCGTGTTCGAGCCCGGCACCGGCAAGACCACCACGGTTGGAAACACCGGCTACATCGGCACACCGTTCGGCGGCGAGTACACCTCGCGCGGGTGGCGGGACGGACCCGTGTACGCCTACCTCGGCAACGGGTCGACTGGCGCCCAGACCGGCACCGCGTCGGTGGTGTGGTTCGACCCGACGAGCCCGGCACCGCAGGTGGTGACCACCGACCGGGAGTTGCGCGCGGAGAGCGCGGACGTGCCCGACGAGGCGTGGAACAGCGGTCGCGAGGGCCTGTGGTGGGCCGCGGACGGCACCATCCGCACCACCGCGTGGACGTGGAAGTGCGAGGCGACCACCTCGCTGAGCTCGCGCCGGTGCACCGACCTGCTCCCGCACCAGCAGTGGCGACACGACGGCGTCGACTGGACGCGGACCGACGACCGCGACCTGACCTCGGTGCGGGAGTTGGGGAACGGCACATCGGTGGAGCTGTCCCGCGACAAGCAGCTCTTCCGTGTCGACGGCGACACCCGTACCCCGATCGCGACCGAGGTCGCGCGGGTGTGGACCCCGGCGCTGCCCGCGGAGCCGGTCGAGCAGGGCAAGCCGGAGCTGGCCGAGCGGTTCGCGCCGGAAGTGTGGCTGCACAAGGACGAGAAGAACTTCCCCGCCGACGCCACCGAGTTCGTGCGCCGCTCCACGCTCCGGTTCGACCACGGCGCGCCCTGCGGCGACCCGAAGGTCGTCGCCGAGCGCGCCGACCCGGTCAAACTCGGCCGCGGCGAGCACACCCACCCGGCACTCCGCCGCAACCAGCGTGACTGCTCCGAACTCGACAACCCGGTGGTGTTCCGCTCCGACCTCGCGGCCAAGGACGGCGCAGGCAAGGGCTTCGTCCTCGACCTCGACGACGACGCGCGGGACGGCAACAAGCCCGCCGACGGGGTGGTCACCGCGCCGGCGTATTGGGAGTACGTACCGGGCGAGCGGCCGGGAGTCGGCGCGTACGTGTACTGGTTCTTCTACTCGTACAACGACTTCAACAACGACCACGAGGCCGACTGGGAGCGGGTGGCCGTGCAGGTCGACGGCGACCGGGCGGTCGCGGTGGCGTACTCGAAGCACAAGGTGCCCGCGTGTCAGGTCACGTGGGAGCGTCTGGACACCGAAGGCGACCACCCGGTGACGTTCTCGGCGAACGGCTCGCACGCCTCCTACGCGTTCGTGGGGGAGTTCTCGCGGACCGACGGCCAGCAGTTGGGCACCGACAAGACCGGAAAGCACACCCGGTGGTCGACGTGGACCGACTTGCGCGCCCTGCGCGACCAACCCTGGTACGGCTACCGCGGCCTATGGGGGGACCTGGCGATGATCAGCTACAACAGCGGCATCCTCGGCCCCTACCCGAAGCGCGACATGTCCGCCCTGCTGACCACAGCCCAGTGCACTGAGCAGGTGGGCAGGGTCCCGACCGACTGGGTCGGCGCCTGGAAGGCCGCCCGCGTGCAGGACCCCATGGCGGCACAGGACCCGCGCGCGAAGGACTACACGGCCGAGATCACCCTCAAGCAAGGCCAGTTCGGCGAACAGGTGGGCACGGCGACCTACCCCGGCCTCGGCTGCGTGGGAACGCTGACGTTGGAGCGCGGCTCTCAGGAGGCCATAGTCCTGCGCGAGACGCGTGAACCCGATCCCACGTCACCGAACGAGCTGTGCCGCACCGCGGGCTACACCACGATCAGCGAGACACCGGCAGGGCTGGGCTACAGCTTCACCCCGGACCGCAGGCCCGGACCGATCACCGCCGACCTCACACGAAACTAGCGTTCTTGCGGTAGTCGGCGCCGGGGTCGTCCGGCCACATGCGGACGACCCCGATGCGGTCAGCTCACCATCCGCGAGCGCGCCACTCGCCGAGATGGGGACGCTCGGCGCCGAGGGTGGAGTCGTCGCCGTGGCCGGGGTAGAAGACCGTGTCGTCGGGAAGGACGTCGAAGACACGCCGCTCGACGTCGTTGAGCAGCGACTCGAACGCTTCCGGGGTGCCCGTCTTGCCGACGCCACCTGGGAAGAGCGAGTCGCCGGTGAAGAGGTGGGCGGGGCCTGACGGGTCGCGGTACAGCAGGGCGATGGAGCCCGGGGTGTGGCCGCGCAGGTGGATCACCTCCAGTTCCACCTCACCCACCGGCACGACATCCCCCTGCGTCACGAAGCGGTCCGGGGGGACCGGCAGCACTGAGGCGTCGAGTTCGTGGGCGATCGTGTTCGCGCCGAAGGCGCCCGCGGTGGCGCCGAGGGCCTGCCAGTGGTCGCCGTGCTGGTGGGTGGTGACGATGGTGCGCAGCGTCGGGCGGTCCTTGCCGTAGCCGATGACGTCGGAGAGGCGCTGGGGGTCCGCCGCCGCATCGATGAGCAGGGCCTCCTGCGTGGCCGTGCAGGTCAGCAGGTAGGCGTTGTTGTCGTAGGGGCCGACGGACACCTTGGTGATCGTCAGCGCGGGGAGGGAGCGGCGGGCGGCCGGGCCGCCGGGCTCGACATGGCCGGTGTAGTCGTCGACGAGGTCCACGGTCGCCGACGGTAGTCTGCCTGCCACCGCCGGTTCCACCCAGATCGGCGGTGCGGGCGCGCAGGTATTACCCTGTTATCTGAGCGTTACCTGGAACTGGACCCTGTCGCCGATCACTTGTGAGCTCGTGCCGAACACACAGACAGTGAAGCGGTCCCCGCGAAAGTTGAGCTGGGACGTCATTCGCGTGCTGGCCGTCTACTCGGTGGTCGTGCAGCACGTCACCCACCAATCCCCGATCAACCACCCTGAGCTGGGGCCCTACCCCTTCGTGCTGACGCTGCAGTTCGGCGCGAGCACGCTGATGGTGATCTCGGCCTACTTCGTCTGTGTCACCGTGCGTCGCGGCGACACCGGGTGGTGGCTGCGCAACCGGCTGGCCCGGCTGCTGCCCGCGTACCTGTTGGCGGTGGTGCTGACGTACTTCGTCACGCGGGCCGTCGCCGAGAAGTTCGGGTGGTATGTGCCCGATGTCACCGACCTGGTGGCCAATCTGCTGCTCATCCAGGCGTGGTCGCCGGAGTTCCACTGGATCGACGCGTCCTACTGGACCTTCCCGCTGCAGGTCATGGCGTTCATCGCCGCGGCCCTGCTGTGGCCGTCGCGGTGGCGGCGCGGCAAGGCGCTCACGGGCCTGCTGTGGGCGCTCATCCTGATTCCGCTGGTGCTGCGCGTGTTCCGCGGCGACGACGCGCCGCAGTGGTTCAAGTCGGTGTTCGACGGCTTGGCCCTGCACCGGGTCGCGCTGTTCGGCGTCGGCGTGGCGATCTGGCTGTGGACGCAGAACCGCATGTCCGCGCGCCACCTCGGCTTCTACGTGACCGCGGCGCTCGTCGCGCAGGACGCGCACTCGTACTTCGCGGACACCTGGTCGACCATCGCGTTCGGCGTGATCATCATCGGGATCATCGCCGCGGCGGGCGGCCCGGACTGGGACATCCCGGGCCTGCGTGACCTCGCGCGGCCGATCCGGTGGCTCGGCGGCATCTCCTTCGGCGTCTACCTCGTCCACCAGGAACTCGGCTTCGTCCTCGCCCGCTTCCTGCTCGACGCGGGCGTCGGGCCGTGGGGACGGCTGGCCGCGTGCGTGGCCATGGCGGTCCTGCTGGGCTGGGCCATGACCAAGTTCGTGGAGCGGCCCGCCCACCGCCTGCTCACCGGCCAGGTGTGGCACCGCGCCAAGGTGGCGGCGGTCGCGGTGGCGGCGGCGGTGCGGGACCTGCCCCAGGTGCCGAGTCAGCCCCAGGCGCCCAGTTCGGGCGGGGTGCCGCCCAGGTCGGGACGGCCGCGGCCGGTCAACCACGTCAGCGCGGCGGCGGCCGACCCGCTCAGCTCGGTGTCCTGGGCGCCGATGGCGAACTCCCAACTGCGCTGACGGCCGTCGGGCAGCTCGACCAGCAGCCGCACCGGCGCCCCGCCGGTGCGGGCAAGGACCGGGTCGACGGCCCGTTCGAGCATGGTGTCGACGTGCTCGGCGTGCACATCGTCGAAGCCGACGCCCGCGTCGAGGTCGACCAGGTGCGTCCACACCTCGAACAGCCTGCGCCGGGGGATCTCGGTGGCCGGGATCGGCTCGCCCTGCGGGTGCTGCACCGAGGCCGACCAGTCGGTGTCGCTGAGCCTGCGGGCCTCGAAGAGGAACCGCCCGGACGCGGCGATCAGGTCCTCGCGCTGGACCTGGCCGAGTCTGCCCGCGCCCGCGTCGATCGCCGCGTCGCGGTCGACCCGGCTCGGGTAGGCCGCGTGCTCGATGCCCGTGCGCGCCCAGGTCAGGAGGTTGACCAGCGCGTCGGCGTTGCGCGCGAGGTGGGTGACCACATGTCCCCGCGTCCACCCCGGCAGCAGGCTGGGCTTGGCGAAGTCGGCCTCGCCGAATCTGTCGACCACGCCGGTCAGCACGGCCGTGGCCGCCTCGACCGCGGCCAGCGTGCCGTTGGTGGTGTGCGTGGACGTGTTCAACCCACTCATGCGGACCCCGTAGCTGAGTTTGGCGGTGAACGGGGCAATGTTGCCCCGGCATCCAGACTAGGGGAGGGTTGTTACTCGCGGGTACCGCTTCGCGGGTGCATGACGAACCCGGGTCCGCGAGAATTGTCGGTGCCCCGTGCGAGCATGGGGGTCGGCCACTCGTGGCCACTCACACTCAGCTGATCGTCGCTCATGGGTTACGCCCGTGCCCGATCCGCCCACGTGCACTACCGAAGGGATCTCAGTGGCCGACCGCCTCGTCGTTCGCGGCGCCCGGGAGCACAACCTGCGCGGCGTCGACCTCGACCTGCCCCGCGACAGCATGATCGTGTTCACCGGCCTGTCCGGGTCGGGCAAGTCCAGCCTGGCGTTCGACACGATCTTCGCCGAGGGCCAGCGCCGCTACGTCGAGTCGCTGTCGGCCTACGCGCGCCAGTTCCTCGGCCAGATGGACAAGCCCGACGTCGACTTCATCGAGGGCCTGTCGCCCGCGGTGTCGATCGACCAGAAGTCGACCAGCCGCAACCCGCGGTCGACCGTCGGCACGATCACCGAGGTCTACGACTATCTGCGCCTGCTCTACGCGCGCGCGGGCAAGCCGCATTGCCCGACCTGCGGTGAGGCGATCAGCAAGCAGACCCCGCAGCAGATCGTCGACCAGGTGCTCGCGATGGAGCCGGGCCTGAAGTTCCAGGTCCTGGCCCCGGTCATCCGCGGCCGCAAGGGCGAATACCTCGACCTGTTCTCCCAGCTCCAGACGCAGGGCTACTCCCGCGCCCTGGTCGACGGCGTCGTCCACAGCCTGGCCGACCCGCCGAAGCTGAAGAAGCAGGAGAAGCACGACATCGCCGTGATCGTCGACCGGCTCTCGGTGAAGGCGACGTCCAAGCAGCGGCTCACAGACTCGGTCGAGACCGCGCTGCGCCTGGCCGACGGCCTGGTCGAGCTGGAGTTCGTCGACCTGCCGGAGAACGACCCGGCGCGGTTCCGCGGCTTCTCCGAGAACCTGGCCTGCCCCAACGGCCACGCGCTCGGCGTGGAAGACCTGGAGCCGCGCTCGTTCTCCTTCAACTCGCCCTACGGCGCCTGCCCGACGTGCACGGGCATCGGCATCAAGAAAGAGGTCGACCCGGAGCTGGTCGTCCCCGACGACGAACTGTCCCTGGGCGACGGCGCGATCGCGCCGTGGGCGGGTGGCCAGACCGCCGAGTACTTCGTCCGGCTGCTGACCGCGCTGGGCGAGGCCGTCGGGTTCCGGATGGACACCCCGTGGCGGCGGCTCCCGGCCAAGGCGCAGAAAGCCGTGCTGCACGGCGTGGCCGACCAGGTCCACGTCCGCTACCAGAACCGCTACGGCCGCGAACGCTCGTACTACGCCGCCTACGAGGGCGTGATCCCGTTCCTGGAGCGCCGACAGGAGCAGACCGACTCCGAGTACATGCGGGAGAAGTACGAGGGCTACATGCGCGAGGTCCCGTGCCCCGCGTGCCAGGGCTCCCGCCTCAAACCGGAGATCCTCGCCGTCACCCTGGCCCACAAGGACCAGGGTGACCGCTCCATCGCCGACGTCTCCGCGATGTCGATCAGCGAGTGCTCGGCGTTCCTCGACGGCCTGACGCTGGGCAAGCGCGAGACGATGATCGCGGGCGCGGTGCTCAAGGAGATCCAGGCCCGCCTGCGGTTCCTGCTCGACGTCGGCCTCGACTATCTGTCCCTGGACCGCGCCTCCGGCACGCTGTCCGGCGGCGAGGCGCAGCGCATCCGGCTCGCCACCCAGATCGGCTCCGGCCTCGTGGGTGTCCTCTATGTCCTCGACGAGCCGTCGATCGGCCTGCACCAGCGCGACAACCACCGGCTCATCGAGACCCTGACCCGGCTGCGCGACCTGGGCAACACGCTGATCGTCGTCGAGCACGACGAGGACACGATCCGCCAGTCCGACTGGATCGTCGACATCGGACCCGGCGCGGGCGAGCACGGTGGCCAGGTCGTGCACAGCGGCACGTTCAAGGACCTGTTGAAGAACAAGCAGTCCCTGACGGGCGCCTACCTCGCGGGCCGCAGCAGCATCCCGATGCCGATGGTCCGGCGCGCGATCGACAAGAAGCGCCAGCTGACGGTGGTCGGTGCGCGCGAGCACAACCTGCGCGGCATCGACGTGTCGTTCCCGCTGGGCTGCCTGGTCTCGGTGACGGGCGTGTCCGGCTCGGGCAAGTCGACGCTGGTCAACGACATCCTGGCGACGGTCCTGGCCAACAAGCTCAACGGCGCCCGCCAGGTCCCCGGCAGGCACACGCGGGTGCGCGGGCTCGACCTCGTCGACAAGCTCGTCCAGGTCGACCAGTCGCCCATCGGCCGCACCCCGCGGTCCAACGCGGCCACCTACACCGGCGTGTTCGACCACATGCGCAAGCTGTTCGCCTCCACCACCGAGGCCAAGGTCCGCGGCTACCAGCCGGGCCGGTTCTCGTTCAACGTCAAGGGCGGCCGCTGCGAGGCGTGCGCGGGCGACGGCACGATCAAGATCGAGATGAACTTCCTGCCCGACGTCTACGTGCCGTGCGAGGTCTGCAAGGGCGCGCGCTACAACCGGGAGACGCTGGAGGTCCACTACAAGGGCAAGACGATCGCCGAGGTCCTCGACATGCCGATCGAGGAGGCGGCGGCGTTCTTCGAGCCGATCAAGGCCATCCACCGCCACCTGGCCACCCTCGTCGACGTCGGCCTCGGCTACGTCCGGCTCGGCCAGCCCGCGCCGACGCTGTCCGGCGGCGAGGCGCAGCGCGTGAAGCTGGCCAGCGAACTGCAGAAGCGGTCGACGGGCAAGACGGTCTACATCCTCGACGAGCCCACCACGGGCCTGCACTTCGAGGACATCCGCAAACTGCTGGGCGTGATCAACGGGCTGGTCGACAAGGGCAACTCGGTGATCGTCATCGAGCACAACCTCGACGTGATCAAGACTTCGGACTGGATCGTCGACATGGGACCCGAGGGCGGCTCGGGCGGCGGCATGGTGGTCGCGGAGGGCACGCCGGAGGACGTTCTCAAGGTCGAGGGCAGCTACACCGGGGAGTTCCTCGCGCACGTGATGTGACCTGCGATGATTCGGGTGCAGAATGTATCCCTCGACTGGTTGCCGACTCCTTCCTTCTGACCGAGGTAGGCAATCACCGGAGGCGGCCATGCCAGACACCAGGGATCTCGAAGCCAGAGTGATCAAACTGCAGCGCAACACCGCGGCGCTGTTGTCGCTGCTGGGCGGCGACGACGACGACAAGCTGCGGTTCTGGGAGATCCTGAAGGGGATCACCACCCCGGCGGAGTACAAGCTCGTCGCGCACAGCCTCGACGTGATGCAGGCGCAGGTCGACCAGGTCGAGCTGGCCGCCCGGTCGATCGAGGCCTCGGCCAAGGAGATGGGGCGGGTGCGTGCGGGCTGAGCAGACGGACCGGGCCCGGCAGGTCACCGAGGCCACGCTGACCGCGCGCGTGGCGCGCGAGTTCGGCGACGCCGTCGTGGTCTTCGCCGGGTCCGGGCGTCCCGTGCCACCAACGGCGCGGTTGGCTCTGTTCGTCGCCGAGGGCGACCCCTCGGTGGTCAAGTTCGGCCGGTGGGCCAGGGCCGCGCGCCTGCCCGCCGCCGCGATCCTGCTCGACGGCGAGCGCGCGCTGGTCGGCCCGCTTTCGACCCCCGGCCTGCCCGGCTGCGCCGATTGCGCGCGCCAGCGGCGGGTCGCCGCCGCCGCGGCCTCGCGCGGCACGATCACCCCGCGCGTGTCGCACACCGAGACCCCGTACTCCCGGCCGCTCCCGGGCCTGGCCGCCGCGATCAAGAGCGCCCAAGACCCCGACGAGACCCAGGTCGTCCGCGACGACGACCCGGACCGCACGACGGCCGTGCCCCCGACGCTGCTCGACGACCCCGACCGGACGACCGCGGTGCCGCCGAAGCTGATCGACGACGTCGAGCGCACCGGCAGCCAGGGCTCGGTCGCGGGGGTTCTCGACCTCCCCGACCCGCAGCTGGACAAGATCATCGAGTTGCTGAAAGACGGCGCCAAGGAGCTCGTCGATCACGTCGCCGAGATCGTCGACGGCGAGGTGCTGTGGCACCGGGTGATTCCGCTGCCCGACTGCGACGTCTGCGGCGGCGCCGACGGCCTGGGCACCGTGAGCCTGCCGACCGGCGACGACCCGGCCGTGCTGCTGGAGTCGCTGGCGGGCTGGGTCGACCCGCTGACCGGCGTCATCCCGTGGATCGCGCTGAAACAGCCCCTCGGCACCGGCCCCGACCTGCCCTTCGTCGCCACCGCCGCGCCGCCGCACCGGCTCGACGCCGACGGGGTGCCGCGCGCGCTGCCGATCGGCTGGGGCAAGGGCGCCACCCGCTGCGCCGCGATCGTGTCGGCGGTGGGGGAGGCCATCGAGCGGTACGCGCCGTCGCTGCCCGACGGTGGCCGGATCGTGTGGGCGCGGCCCGCCGACCTCGACGGCGACGTGCTCGACCCGCGCGACTTCCCTTTGTACGAGCCGGAAACCTATCGCCGCCCGGGCTTCGAGTTCGCCGCGTTCGACCGCCGCGTCGACCACCCGTGGGTGCGCGGCACGTGGCTGGGCACCGACCGATCGGTGTGGGTCCCGGCGGTGTTCACGTATCTGTCGATGACGCTGCTGCGCGAGCATCTGATCAGCCAGGGCACGTCCAACGGCCTCGCCGCGGGCACCGACGCCGAGTCAGCCACCACCCGCGCGGTGCTCGAACTGGTCGAGCGCGACGCGATGATGGCCGCCTGGCTCACCGGCGCCAAGGGCCGCTACGTCGACCTCGACGAGACCCTCGACGTCGACCTGCGCGCCATCGTCGACGCGCTGCAAGCGCAGGGGCCTGGCGTCGAGGTCTATCTGCTGCCGACCAGCATGTACGGCGTCACCGCGGTGGCGCTGTCGCTGGGCGACGGCCGCCGCTGGCCCGGCGTCACCCTCGGCCTCGGCGCCGACCGCTCGCCCCGCAACGCGATCCGGGCCGCGCTGCTCGAACTCGCGCAGACCGCGCCGCACCTGGCCGCGCTGCTGCGCGACCGCGCCCACCCGGTGCCGCAGCACCCGCAGGACGTGCGCGCCATGCTCGACCACGCCGCCTACTTCTTCCCGAAGGCCCGCGTCGACGCGTTCGACCGGCTCCGCTGCGGCGGTACCTCCCGCCTGCGCGATCTTGTCGAACCCGTGCCGGAGACCTCGGTGGCCGACCTGGCGGGCGTGCTCGGCGCGGCCTCGGTGCGCGTCGCCATCGTGGACGTGACCAGCGCGGACGTGGCGATGGGCCCGTTCCGCGTGGTGCGCGCGGTGAGCCCGGACCTGCAGCCGATCAGCTACGGCCACGGCAACGACCGCGCGCCGGTGCCGCGCCTGCGCGACAAGCTGCTCCCGCCGCACCGCAGGCAAGTCCATCCGATCTGGTGAGTTCACCCCGTGTCCAGCCCCCGGTCACCGGTGCTGGGAAAGCTCACGCCCATGCGAGTGACAAGGGTGTTAGCGGTGGTCCTGGCCACGGGGGCGGTGCTGTCGGTGGCGGTCGCCCCGGCGTCGGCCGACCTCCCCGGCGTGCGCGCCACCTATGAGACAGCGTCCAACTACGACGACGAAGAGGGCGGCGACGCCGACGCCGACGACCCGGCGATCTGGGTCAACCCGGCGCGGCCGGGCGCCAGCGTCGTCCTCGGCACCCTCAAGAACGGCGGCCTGACGGTCGTCGACCTGAAGGGCCGCCAACTCCAGCACATCGCCACGCCGGACGGCGGCCGGTTCAACAACGTCGACATCGTCGTCGGCGCGCGCATCGGCGGCCGCAAGCTCGACCTCGCGGTGGTGTCCGACCGCGGCCTCGACCGGCTGCGGATCTACGCCATCGATCCGCGCGGCGCGGCGGCGGGCGCGCACGTGCTGACCGACATCACCACGGCCACCCCGCCGCGTGTGTTCAGCGCGACCGAGGAGGAGATCGAGGAGCAGCGCACCGCCTACGGCGTCGCGGTGCGGCCCGACCCGGCGGGTGGTGCGCCGTGGGTGGTGGCCAGCCGCAGGCACGAGACCCGGGTCGGCCTGTTCCGCCTCGCCGCCGACGGCACGGGCCGGATCACCTACCGCGCGGTCGATTCGGTCGACCTGCCCGCGACGTTCGCGGTGGACGGCGGCACGTGGACGCCATGCGCCGAGCCGGGGGAGCGGCCACAGGTCGAGGGCATGGTCGTGGACGGCGATGTCGTCTACGCCGCGCAGGAGGACGTCGGGATCTGGCGGATCCCGCTGCGCTCCGGCCTCGGCAGGCCGGAACTGGTGCAGCGCGTGCGCGAGTTCGGCAGGCCCGCGGTGTACGACGAGGCCACCGAGGAATGCGTGTTCACCGGGCCGGAATCGCCGTCGGCGGGCAAGCACCTGTCGGCTGACGCCGAGGGGCTGACCGTCGCGCACACCCGGTTCGGCAAGGTGCTGCTCGCTTCCAGCCAGGGCGACAGCACCTTCGCCGCGTTCACCCCGACCCGCGCGGGGCTGGCGTACCGCGCGGGATTCACCGTCGCAGACGGCGTCGTGGACGGTGTGCAGCACAGCGACGGCGCCGCGGTGACCACGAAGCCGCTCGGCCCGGACTTCCCCCACGGTCTGCTTGTGGTGCACGACGGCGAGAACACGCCGTCCGACCGCGCCGACACCAACTTCAAGCTGGTGCGCTGGGAGCGCGTGGAATCCGTTATCCGCTAGGGAATGTGAACCGACGCGGGCGCGGATCCGTGTGTGCCACATGGACCGCGCCCGCGTCACCGCCTTCCGCTACCCTCCGCACCTAGTCGATCGACGTGAGGCGGGTGAGGGCAGGGGTGACGATCCCGGGGTTCCGGCCGCGCCGCCGCAAGCAGGTTCCGGGCGAGGACTTCGTCCGCTTCCTCTACGGCGAGCACGGCCGCGCGCTGCTCGCCTACGCGACCCGGCTGACCGGCGACCGCGCCGCCGCCGAGGACGTCGTCCAGGAAACCCTGCTGCGGGCGTGGAAGCACGCCGACGCGCTCGCCGACGACAGCCGTGGCTCCACCCGCGGGTGGCTGCTCACCGTGGCCCGCAACATCGTCACCGACCGGGCCCGCGCCCGCGCCTCCCGCCCGCAGGAGGTCGGCGAGCCGATCGACGCGCCGATCGCGGACAGTGACCACGCCGAGAACGTCGTCAACGAGATGACCGTCCTCGGCGCGCTCGACCGGCTTTCCCCGGAGCACCGGGATGTGCTGGTGGAGGTCTACTACCGGGGAAGATCGGTCGCCGAAGCCGCGCAGGTGCTGCGGATCCCCGCGGGTACCGTGAAATCGAGGACTTACCACGCGTTACGCGCGCTGCGCGGCGTGATGGGTCCAGGAGACAGGGAGGTGACGAGGTGACCGCGTTCCAGCACGACCGCGAACAGCTCGGCGCCTACGCGCTCGGCGCGCTCGACCCGCGCGAAGCCGACCTGGTCCGCGCCCACCTCGCCCAGTGCCCCGACTGCCGCCGCGAGGTCGACGACCTCATGGCGCTGCGCCGGTCGCTCGACGAGATCCCGCCGGAGGCGTTCCTCGAAGGCCCGCCGGACGGCGACCTGGTCCTGCAGCGCACGCTGCGCAAGCTCTCGCCGCCGCCGTCCCGCCGCGGCCTGGTCGCCGCTGGGGTGGCCGTGCTCGCCGCCGCCGCGCTCGGCGGGGCGTTCCTCGCGGGCCGGGGCACCGCCCCCGACACCGTCGCCGCGCCGCCGACCACCACCGCGCCCGGCACCCGCACCGGCGAGTCGACCGACCCGGCGACTGGCGCCGTCATGACGGTGCGGATGGTCCCGCAGGCAGGCTGGGTCCGGGTCAACGCCGTGGTCAAGGGCGCCCCGGCGGGCGCGCGGTGCGAGCTGCGGGTCGTGCCGAAGTCCGGCGGCGAGTCCGTGCTCGCGGGCAGCTGGCTGGTGTCGGAGAAGGGCTCCCGGGAAGGCACGACCCTCGACGGCTCAGCCCTGATCGACCCCGACGACGTCGCCGCGGTCGAGGTCGTCACCACCGACGGCGCGCGCATCGTCTCCACGCCGGTATAGCCAGTACAGCGCGCCCAGCCCGGCGGCGGCGATCGCGAGCGACACCAGCGGCGTCTGGGCAGGACCAGCATGGCGACCGCGGGTAGCGGCAGCGGGGCCATCGCCGCGAGGCTCGCCGTCGACCGGCGCGGTTCGGTCTAGATCATTCGCCGGACGCTAGCCGCCGGTGGTCACGGTTCAGGGCGTCGTTTCACACCCGTGACGTGGACATACCGAACCGCCCGGCTGGGGGCATCAGACGCGGGCGGTTCAGATGATTCAACGAGCAACGACCCTCTGGGCTACGCCCGAGAAGCGACTTCGTGGCGCGGTTCCGGCACCGATTCCTGCTGGTCATCGGCCAGTGACTCTTCGTCGAACGGTTCGTCCCCAGCGAGCACCCTGCCCGCCTGCGCACGGTCGAACTCCTTCGTCCAGGTGCCGATCAGCACCGTGGCGACGGCGTTGCCCGCGAAGTTCGTCAGCGCCCGCGCCTCGGACATGAAGCGGTCGATGCCCACGATCAGGCCGACGCCGTCGACCAGGTCCGGGCGGTGCGACTGCAGGCCGCCAGCCAGGGTCGCCAGGCCCGCGCCGGTCACGCCCGCGGCGCCCTTGGAGGCGATGACCATGAAGATCAGCAGTGAGATCTGCTCGCCCGCGCCCAGCGGGGAGCCCATGGCGTTGGCGACGAACAGGGTGGCCATCGTCAGGTAGATCGCGGTGCCGTCGAGGTTGAACGAGTACCCGGTGGGGACGGTGATGCCGACGACCGGCTTGCTCACCCCGAGGTGCTCCATCTTGGCGATCAGCCGCGGCAGCGCGACCTCCGACGACGACGTCGACAGGATCAGCAGGAACTCCCGGCCCAGGTAGCGCAGCAGCGAGAACAGGTTGACCCGCGCCACCAGCCACAGCAGCGTGCCCAGGATGACCACGACGAAGACCAGGCACGTCGCGTAGAAGCCGAGCATGATCACCGCGAGGCTCTTGAGCGCGCCGACGCCGGTCTCGCCGACCACCGCCGCGATCGCGCCGAACGCGCCGACCGGGGCCGCCCACATGATCATCGACAGGATCTTGAACACCAGGCCCTGGATGTGCCCGATCCCGCGCAGCACCGGCTCGCCGCGGCGGCCGAGCGCCTGCAGGCCGAAGCCCGTCAGCAGCGCGACCAGCAGCGTCTGGAGCACTTGGCCCTCGGTGAACGCCGAGACCAGCGTCGTCGGGATGATCCCGAGGAGGAACTCCGTGGTGCCCTCCGCGCTCTTGACCTGCGCCTCACCCTTCGCGCGCACCGCGTCGGTGAGTGCGAGCCCGTCGCCGGGGTGCAGCAGGTTGCCGACGATCAGGCCGATGGCCAGCGCCACGGTCGACATGGCGAGGAAGTAGCCGAGCGCGAGCCCGCCGACCTTGCCGATCTTGGCCGCCCGGGTGACCGAGCCGACGCCCAGCACGATCGTGCAGAAGATGATCGGGCTGATCATCATCTTGATCAGGCTGACGAACCCGGTGCCCAGCGGCTTGAGCGACTTGGCGAACTCGGGGGTCAGCAGGCCGACCGCGACGCCGAGGATGACGGCGGCGATGACGGCGACGTAGAGGTAGTGGGTCCGATCTCGGCGGCGAGTCGACACGGTGGGGGCCTTTCTTCCAGGACGTTGCCGATGACCGTGCCGCCCGGTGTGGTCGTGGTCACTATTGAGTTCATAGCGTTCACACTGGTGGGCATGAAGCAGTGGAGCCTGGCCCGGCAGCTCCTGGTCGTCCAAGTCGTCATCGTCGGCCTGCTCGTGGCCGCCGGTGCGGCCCTGGCGTGGGCGGACGTCGCCGACCGGGCCGAGGAGTCGAGCGCGGCCGAGGCGCTGGCGCTGGCCCGCGCGATAGCGGCGTCGCCGACCGTCACCCAGGCGGTGACCGGGTCGAACCCGACCGGCGTGCTGCAGCCGTACACCGAGCAGGTGCGGGCCGACACCGGGGTCGACTTCATCACGATCATGTCGCCCGACGGGATCCGGTTCACCCACCCGAACCCGGCCGAGATCGGCGGCCACTTCCTCGGCAACACCACCGACGCGTTGGCCGGTCGGGCGTTCACCGAGACCTACACCGGCACCCTCGGCCCGTCCGTGCGCGCCGTCGTCCCGGTGTTCTCCGCGGGCCGCGTGGTCGGGCTGGTCAGCGCGGGGATCACGCTCAGCGCGATCAGCGCCGACGTCGCCGACCGGGTCCTGCCGCTGATCCTCGTCGCCGCGCTGGTGCTGATCCTGGGCGCGGCGGCGACCTACCTGGTCAGCCGCCGCCTGCGCAGGCAGACCGGCGGGCTCGCCCCGGCCGCGCTGAGCCGGGTGATCGGCTACCACGAGTCGATCCTGCACGCGGTCCGCGAGGGGCTTGTGCTCCTCGACCGCGACCACCGGGTCACGCTCGCCAACGACGGCGTGCGGACGCTGCTGGACCTGCCCGCCGACGCCGAGGGCAAGCGGGTCGACGAACTCGGCCTGCCACCGGCGATGGTCGCGCGGCTGTTGAGCGACACCGAGATGCACGACGAACTGCACCTGACGGACACCCGCGTGCTCGTGGTCAACTCTTCGACAGTGGGCAACTCGATGGGGACGGTGGTGACCTTGCGCGACCGCACCGACCTGCAGGCGCTGACCGGCGAACTCGACACCGTCCGGGGCTTCGCCGAGGCCCTGCGCGCGCAGGCCCACGAGGCGGCGAACCGGCTGCACACGGTGGTGTCGCTGGTGGAGCTGGGACGGCCGTCGGAGGCGGTGGAGTTCGCGACGGGGGAGTTGGCCATCGCGCAGCGGCTGACCGACCAGGTCGTCGGCGCGGTCGCCGAGCCGGTGCTCGCGGCTTTGCTGCTGGGCAAGGCATCCGACGCGAGCGAGCGCGGTGTGGACCTGGTGGTCGACCCCGACACCGAGATCGGCGACCTGGGGATTCCGGCCCGCGACCTGGTGACCATCCTCGGCAACCTGATCGACAACGCCGTCGACGCGGCGGCCGACAGCGCGGAGCGCTGGGTCCGGGTGAGCGCCCAGACGACCGCTGAGGGGTTGGTGCTGCGCGTGGCCGACAGCGGCGGCGGTCTGCCGGACGGCTCCCGGCCGTTCGAGCGCGGCTGGTCGACCAAGCCGGGCGGCACCCACGGGCTCGGGCTGGCCCTGGTGGGTCAGGCGGTCCGGAGGGCCGGGGGCACTGTCGAGGTCGGCCGCGACGTCGGCGCGGTCTTCACAGTCCGGCTCCCGCGATGATCTCCGTGCTGGTGGTGGAGGACAACACCGTCGCCGCGCAGGCGCACCGGCTCTACGTCGAGCGGGTGCCCGGGTTCGCCGTCGCGGGGGTCGTGCATTCGGGGCGGGCCGCACTGCGGTTCCTCGACACCGGTCCGGTCGACCTGCTCCTGCTCGACCTCTACCTCCCCGACGGCCACGGTCTCGACGTCGTGCGCGCGCTGCGGGCCGCGGGCCACGGCGCCGACGTCATCGCGGTGACCTCCGCCCGCGACCTGGCCGTCGTGCGGGCGGCGGTGTCGGCCGGGGTCGTCCAGTACCTGCTGAAGCCGTTCACCTTCGCCGGCCTGCGCGACAAGCTCGAAGGCTATGCCCGCTTCCGCGACCACGTCCGCCACGGCGAGGCCGCCGCCCAGACCGACGTCGACCAGGCATTCGGCGCGCTGCGCGGCACCGACGCCGTGCTGCCCAAAGGAATGAGCGGCCCGACACTCGAACTGGTGATCGCCGCCGTGCGCATGGCGGAGGACGGCCTGTCCGCCGCGGCCGCCGCCGACGAGGTCGGCGTCTCCCGGGTCACGGCCCGGCGCTACCTCGAATACCTGGCCGACCAGGGCCAGGTGACACGACGACCCCGGTACGGCACGGTCGGCCGCCCCGAGGTCGTCTACGTCTGGGCTCAGAAGACCGGGCCGGTCCACTTCTCGCCGGGCCCCTGACCGGGCTCGTCGGGGAACGCCGACGCCTCCCGGAACGCCCGCTGCAGCGACTGCAGACCGTCACGGATGGGAGCGGCGTGCGGGCCGAGGTACTCCACCGAGGCCGTGACCAGCCCCGCGAGCGCGGTGATCAGCCTGCGGGCCTCGTCGAGATCCCGGTGCGGGCTGGCGTCCGGATCGGCGTCGGCGAGGCCGAGCCGCTCGGCGGAGGCCGACATCAGCATGACCGCGGCCCGGCTGATCACCTCCACACTGGGAATACTCGCCAGGTCCCGCTCGTTGTCATCAGCGGTGGACCGGGCGGCGGTCGTGTCAGGGGTGTCAAGGCAGTCGTTCACAGTCTGCTACGATTTCATGTGCGACCAGCCCCCGTTAGTTCGGGGGCGGCAAAGTGGAGCCCCCGCTCCCACCCGAGTCACCGCGAGGCGGCCGGGTCCGGTCACCAGGAAGACGCGACTTTCATCGTGTCATGCCTTGTATCTCGGCGCGTGCGTCGGGAGATCGGTCGGAAGCGGGCCCCGTATGCCATCAGGCAGACGGGGCTCGACGTAGTTCAGGGGACCTCACTCGCGCACGTATTACCCATGGACCGAGGAGGCCCCATCAGCACGGAGACACGCATCAACGACCGCATCCGCGTGCCGGAAGTCCGACTTGTCGGACCCAACGGCGAGCAGGTCGGCATCGTCCGCATAGAGGACGCCCTCCGACTCGCGCAGGAAGCGGACCTTGATCTCGTGGAGGTCGCCCCGCAGGCCCGCCCGCCGGTATGCAAGCTCATGGACTTCGGCAAGTTCAAGTACGAGAGCGCGCAGAAGGCCCGCGAGTCCCGGCGGAACCAGGTGCTCACCGTCATCAAGGAGCAGAAGCTCCGACCGAAGATCGATTCCCACGACTACGAGACCAAGAAGCGCAACGTCGTTCGCTTCCTCGAGCACGGGAACAAGGTCAAGGTCACCATCATGTTCCGCGGCCGCGAGCAGTCCCGCCCCGAGTTGGGCTTCCGCCTGCTCCAGCGGCTCGCCGAGGACGTGCAGGAGCTCGGCTTCGTCGAGTCGTCCGCCAAGCAGGACGGCCGAAACATGATCATGGTGCTGGCGCCGCACAAGAACGTGAAGCCCAAGCCGAAGACGACCTCGGCGGACTCCGAAGAGCCGATCGAAGACAGCTCTCCTGAGGACTTGACCTGACCGGTCCGACCGGTCGTAGTACCCCGAAGGCTGCCGCCCCGAGCGCCCCACCGGCTCGGGACGGCACGAGACGAGGATAAGAACATGCCGAAGATGAAGACCCACTCCGGTGCGTCCAAGCGCGTCAAGATCACCGGTAAGGGCAAGCTGCGCCGCCAGCAGGCCGGGCTGCGACACAAGCTGGAGAAGAAGCCCACGTCGCTGACCCGCAGGCTCTCCGGCACCGCCGAGGTCGCCAAGGTCGACGAGAAGCGCCTCAACCGGCTGCTCGCCCGCTGACCCCTTTCTACTTGCCCACCCAGGGCGGCTGACCCCGCCCACTAGATCGACAGGACGGAACCGTGGCACGCGTCAAGCGGGCAGTCAACGCCCAAAAGAAGCGCCGCACGACTCTCGAGCTCGCCAGCGGCTACCGCGGCCAGCGCTCGCGGCTGTACCGCAAGGCCAAGGAGCAGGTGCTCCACTCGCTGAACTACGCCTACCGGGACCGTCGTGCCCGCAAGGGTGACTTCCGCAAGCTCTGGATCCAGCGGATCAACGCCGCCGCTCGTCAGAACGGCATGAGCTACAACCGCTTCATCGAGGGCCTGCGCGTCGGCGGCGTCGACGTCGACCGCAAGATCCTCGCCGAGCTCGCCGTCAGCGACCCCACCGCGTTCACCGCGCTGGTCGAGATCGCGCGCGCGAACGCGGGCACCCAGGGCAAGGCCGATGTCGAGGCCGCTTCCTGAACACGCGTCACCAGCGACCCGGGGCCTTCACTGAGCGAACGCCCCGGGTCGCTGCCGCACGGGCCCTGACCCGCCGAGCGGGTCGGGACAAAGCCGGACGGTTCCTGGTGGAAGGTGCCCAGGCCGTCCGCGAGGCACTCGCCTATGGGCGGGTGCACGAGCTGTTCGTCACCGAGGAAGCCGCCGCCCGCAACGCTTCGCTGCTGGACGACGCGGCTGTCCCGGTGTCCTTCGTGACCGACAAGGCCGCGTCGAGCCTGTCGGAGACCATCACCCCGCAGGGGATCGTGGCGGTCTGCGACCTCGTCGACCGCCCGCTGGACGCGCTCGCGGGTCCGCTGGTCGCGGTGCTCGTCGGTGTCTCGGACCCGGGCAACGCGGGCACGGTGACGCGGGTCGCCGACGCGGCGGGCGCCGGGTCGGTGGTGTTCGCCGGTGACACGGTGGACCCCCACAACGGCAAGTGCGTGCGCGCGTCGACCGGCAGCGTGTTCCACCTGCCGGTGATCCGGTCCCGCGACATCGCCGCTGTCTTCGCGGCCTGCCGCTCGGCCGGTTTCCGCCTGGTCGCGGCCGACGGCCACGCCACACACGACTTGGACCAGGCCACGGACGCGGGGGAGTTGGCTGCCCCGACGGCCTGGGTCTTCGGCAGCGAGGCCCACGGGCTCGACGACGCCGTGCTGGCCGAAATGGACTCGGTCGTGAAGGTGCCGCTCTACGGCGCCGCCGAGAGCCTGAACCTGGCCACCGCCGCGGCGGTGTGCCTCTACGCGAGCGCCCGGGCCCTGCGCGCCTGAGTCAGAGCGAGAAGCCCGTCACCTTGCGCGGCGTTATCCGGACGATCAGTCGGACCACGTCCGCCGACTCCGGCTGAGGGTCCTCGCCGAGGTACTTGTGCGAGAGCCGCCGCGGCAGTGCCTTCTCGTGATCCTCGATCAGCTCGACGGAACCGCGGATGTCCACCGACCGGTAGGGATTGGCGGTGTCGAAGATCGTGAGACTCGCCCGCGGGTCCCGCGCGAGGTTCCGCGCCTTCTGCCGCCCGGCCGTGGTGGAGAACACGACCGTGTCGCCGTCGCGGTCGATCCAGACGACCGAGGTCTGTGGGCTGCCGTCCGGGTTGACCGTCGCGACGGTGGCGAAGTTCCGCCCGTCCAGCAGCTCGCGTGTCGCTTCGTCGAATGTCACCGACATGGTGTCCCCCTTGATCTTGACGCTGTCACCATGCTGAACCGGGGCGGCGGACGAGTTGTTCCCGGTTGGTGCGCCGGTCGCGGCACCGCCCAGATCGCCGCATGGGTGACGTGGCGGCGTGCGGCCCGAGAGCCGCACGGCTGACCCCGTCACGCGGCGATGATCTGCTTCACCTTGCCGTCAGCCGGACTCCACAACGTGTGCGCCAGAGTCGTTTCAAGTACCTAGATCGGGCCGTGGTTCACCCGATGGGGCTAGGAACGCTCCGATGTAGGTTGACGTCGTAGCGTTATCAGGGGTGTGGGGCTAGGGGGATGAAATGCCAGTCGGTGGGGGATTCGCCGCGCGCTTGGACGAGATGGAGTGCGCCGCGAAGGTGGAGTCCGGGAGCATCCCGGTCGCTGCGGCTTTGCTGCGGGCACCTGTCGCGGATCTTCGCGAATTCAACGACCTGTACGGGTCCGGGCGGTTCGATCCGGCCTACGAGATGCAGACGGCGTACGAGTCGTACGTCGAGCTGCTGGCCGAGCGGCAGGCCCGCGCCTGCGACATCATGGACGACACCGCTGAGGCCCTCCGGGAGATCATCGCCCTCTACCGCCGTGTCGACGGCCAGGGATAGGCGACCGATGGGGAACTGGGTCTCGGACTACGACGTCCAGATGGCGCGGCAGTACATGCAGGACGCCGTGGTCATGATGTTCGACAGCGGCTGGCTGGCCGAGTGGCCAGGCGAGCTGGTCGACGCGTCACGGCGGCACGTGGAGATCGCCAACTCGCTGGAGCCGCAGAAGATCGCCGACGAGTTCGACCGGACGCTGCGAGCGGCCCAATCAGTCGGCCAGAACGCGGAGGCGGTGGCAAAGCTGCGGGTCGCCGCGACAAGCCACCTCGTCGGGTGGACCGGCCCGGCAGCGACGGCCTACAAGGAACAACTCGCCAAGATGGAGACCTTCTGCGAACACCAGCAGACGGATCTCGCGAACGCGCTGCAAGCATTGACCGCGACCTTTGGTGTCGCCGTCGAGGTTCGGCGCGGTTACCACTCCCTATTCCTGTCGACCATCGAAGCGGCCAAGCACGAGATGGATCAGCAGGATGGTCGGGACACCAAGTTCGCGGTCGCGCTCATCGGTGATTTCGCCAAGGGTGCGTTGAATATCAATCCGATCCGTCTGTTGAGCGGTGGCGCACTCGAGACGCTCATCGACGTGGGAACCCATGTTCACGAGTACGCGGCGGAAGGTGGGGCGGATGCTGTGGTCAACACCTACCTGAGCGCGGCCAATCGGTTGGAGGAAGAGCTGAGGGACGGGCTGTTGACGATTCGCGGCCACTTGCGTGGGCACCTGGACCGAGTGGCGAAGATCGATCCCCCGCTGTTCCGCCCGCTCCCATCGAACTGCGATATCGACAGTCCCGACTTCCGTTACGAGTCGTTCGCGCTCGCGGGGCAGGATCGCTCGGTCACCGATGGGCTTGCTCCCCGGGTGAGCGCTGAACGAGAGAAGTATGCCAAGGAGACGACTGATCGCGACAATCCGATCGGTCGCCGACTCGACGGCGACAAGGGGGCGATCTGATGGCTGTTCTCCTGCGTGTGGTCGTTTTGATCGTCACTATCGGCTGCGGGTTGGCCTCCGTGGCGTGTTCGCCAGACCGCGCTCCTGAGGTCGAGCCTTCGGTGACAACCGCGACAAGCGCACGTCCGACCGCACCACCGAATATCGAACGACCGCTGGACGCGTCGACTTATCGTGACCGGATGTGTGCGCTGTTCACCGATGAACAAGCCAGGCCACTTGGATTCCCGACGCCCGGCAGGTCCGAGGCCAAACCCGGCAGAAGCCAGTGTTTTTGGCTCCCGCTGGAGACGAGCGCACACATGGAGGTCACGTTGTACGAAGGGATCGACTTCCTGGGCGAGGTCTATCGCGACAACCGTCCGGGTGATCCACCTTGGCCCAAGGAATCCTGGAAGCCCGCGCTCATCGCGAATCAGCCTGCCGTCGTCCTGGGTTCTGAATACGCGAGCGCGGACAACCTGTGCAGCATCGCGGTTGGCCTCAGTACGACCCAGGCTGTCGACATCAGCTTGAGAATCAAAGGTGAGGGTGCCTGCGCGATGGCCACGGGTGTCGCGGAGGCCATCGTGAACCGGCTGGAGGGCTAGTCGGACAGGCGGGCCGACAGCTCCCGGACCAGCGGCTCCGTGTCCACCGGCTTGCCCTGTTCCTCCAGGGTCCGCACCAGCGTCCCCAGCACCGCCCCGACCGTCGACTCCCCGGCGTCGTCGGTCAGGAGCGCGGCCGCCCGCCGGGCGTCGCGTTCGGCTTCGGGGAACTGGCCGAGGTCCATCCGCAGCCGAGCGGCCCGACCCGCCAGGAACGCGTGCCACTCGGGGTTGCCCAGCCGGACCGCGTACTCCTCGGTCCGCTGGTTCACCTCCAGCGCCTCCGCGAACCGCTGGTGGTGGGCTAGCAGCGCCACCCGAAACCCGATGACGTCGGCCAGCTCGTCCAACGCCCCCGGAACCGTCTCGTCGGGCAGCATGCGGGCGGCCTCGTCCAGGGCCGCGATGCCCGCGTCCAAGTCGTCGAGCCCGATGGCGTGGGCCAGCTTCACCATGGACTCCGCCGCGGCGACCGGGTTGTCGGCGACGATCCAGGTACCCGCCGACTCGCGGAAAGCGGCGGCGGCACCCGGGTAGTCGCCCAGCTCCAGGCGGGCGTCGCCCAACTGGAACAGGACGTGGCCGCGCAGGCCGTGGTCGTCGTCGTCCGCGGTCGCCAGCACGGCGTCGAAGTGGTCGGCGGCGGTGTCGTACTCGCCGAGGTTCCGGCAGGCCAGGGCCAGGCGGTAGTGGATGTCGGTGACCGGGCCGACGAACGCCGTGGGCATCAGCCGCAGCGCCTCCTCCAGGGTCTCGGCCGCCTCGACGTCGCGGCCCACCGACAGGTAGCCCGCGGACAGGTGCAGACACGCCTGGGCCACGGCGCCCGCGGTGAGGTAGGTGCGGGCGGCGGCGACGGCGTCGAGCAGGACCGGCAGGTGGGCGCCCGCCAGGTCGGTCTGGTCGAGCAGGCTGGCCAGCTGCATCAGCGCCTCGGCGACCCACGGGCCCGGGTAGGTCTTGGCCAGCGCGACGAACGCGTGGAACTGGTCGACGGACTCCTCGACGCGGCCCACGTTGGCGAGCAGGCGGGCGCGGTGGCCGCTGACCGCGAGCTGGGTCGACTCCGGCCAGCGGTCCAGCTGGGCGGCCAGGGACTCGATGATCGCCAGGGCGCCGTCGAGGTCGCCGCGGCGTTCCAGGAGTTCGGCGCGGGCCTTGCCGACGCCACCGACGCGGTCGGGGACGCGGGCGAGCGCGACCTTCTCCGCGGCGTCCACTTCGGACTCGGCGCGGTCGGGGTCGGTGTCGGCCAGCAGGTCGGCGGTGGCGAGGTGGGCGCGCATGACGCCGATCGGGTCGTCGACGCGCTGGGCGATGGCCAGGGCCACCCTGGCGTGCTCGGCGGCGTCCACAGCGCGGTCGGCCGAGCCGAGCAGGTCGGCGAGGAAGGCGTGCAGGCGCGCGGCGGCGGCGTCCTCGCCTGCCTTGGTGAGCCGCTCCAGGACGTCGAGCAGGCAGTCGATCAGCTCGTCGGCGGTCTCCCGGCGGGCCAGCCACGTGCGGTGCACCGCGACCCGCGCGGCCAGACCGGGGGACAGCAGCGCGTCGAGATCGGCGGGCAGCTCGGCGAGCAGGCGGGCACCGGTGAACAGAGCGCCGTCGTCCATGGCTGAACACGCGCGCTCGGCCAGCTCCACGGGATCGGCGATGACCTGCGGCGCAGCGGGCTGGACCACCAGCGGAGCAGGCGCGGGCGAGGCGGGCACCGCGAGCACGACCGGGCCGACGTCGGGCAGCGACAGCGTCTCCTCGACCCGCGCGCTCACCGCGTCCGTCCCATTGCGACGGTCGAACTCCCGCGCCGTGCCGCGCGCGATCTCGACGCAGCGCGCCCGCAGGCGCTCGCCGTCCAGCGGGCCGTCCGGCACCGGGAAGGTCAGGGCGGCCCGGTCGGACACCCGGCTCAGCAGCAGCGCCGCCGCGGCGGCGAAGTCCTGACGCACCTTCGGGCTCGGCGGCTCCGCCAGCACGTCGAGGTTGCGCGCCAGGATGTCCACGCCGCGCTGGACGTTGCCGGTGACCGCGCAGAACCGCAGGTGCGCGTGCAGCGCCGACCGGGCCTGCGGGGTGTCGCGGATGACCCGGTAGGAGATCAGGTGCGCCCGCGCGGCCTCGTCGAGCCTGCCGGTGGCCAGGTACGCCTCCAGCAGCGACGCCATGACCCCGTGCGGCTGCTCGGCGCAGTCGGACGGTTCCGTGAGCACCGCTCTCGCGGTGTCGATAGCTTCCTGAAAACGCTTGCGTGACACGAAATAGCCGACCTGGCTGTCGACCACGCACGCCGGGCAGTCGCTCATGTCGTCGGGCTCGGCGGCGCGCCACGCGGTGAAGTGGGCGTCGGCGGCGGCGGTGTCACCGATGTGGTGGGCGAGCGCGCGCAGCTTGTCGTGCACGGGATGCAGCGAATAGCCCTGCTGGCGGTAGCGGTCGGCGAGTTCGTCCACAACGGACGTGATCTGCGCGAGGGTGAAGCGGGGATCGCCGAGCAGGCCGGTCGGCAGCCACTTGTGCATCCAGTTGAACTGGTGCAGCGCCCACTCGTCGAACGCCTCGGGGTGCTTGCGCTCGGCGGTCCGCAGCCAGGCGAACGGCGTCAGCATAAGGTCGTAGCGGCGGACCTCGCGGTAGGCGTTGACCAGGATCAGCCGCGCGGCCACCCCGTAGTCGACGAACCCGGCCGCGTCTGCCGCCCGCGCGGCGCGCTCCAGCGCCTCGCACTTGGCCTGCCCCGCGGGCATCGAGTCCGTCTCGTGCACGAGATGCGCAACGTGATCGCGCAGCTCGTCGGCGTTCTGCTCCGACACCCGCCGTCCTTCCCCAGTTGCCTTCAGTGTCCGATGGCGCGGTCGAGCAGGTCGAGGAACGACCCGTTGAGCGTCGCGGTGTCCTTGGGGCGCAGTGGCCGGTGGGACTGGAGCAGCGCGTGCACGTACAGCGCGAGCACCGCGGTCTCCAGCAGCGACGGGTCGTCGATGCCCGCCAGCCTGGCCACCAGCGGATTGCGGGTGTTGAGCACCAGTTGCTGCGCCGCGCCGGAGCCCGCGTCGACGAGTTGGCCCAGCAGGTCCTGCCACAGCGGGTCGGCGTCCTCGCGGGCGTCGGCCGCGTCGCGGCGGCGGGCGCCGCCCGCGTCGGCCACCAGCAGGGCGGGCAGCGACACCGGGTCGAAGTCGCGCAGCATCGGTTCGCAGTCGTGGCTGTCGAGGGCCTTGCACGCCACCGACATCGTCCGCTTCAGGGACGCCTCGACCGCCGCGGTCGGCCTGCCCAGGGCGGCCAGCAGCTCGGCGGGGTCGACCCGACGCACGGTCAGGCCGTTGTCCAGCGAGGCCAGCCTGCGCAGCAGCTCGGTGTCGTAGGCGTATCCGGCGTTGACCAGGCCGATGCCCTGCGCCCGCGCGACCGGGGCGAGCTGGCGGAACTCGTCGACGTCCGGGGTGTAGAGGACGGTCTGGTGGTTGCGGCGGAACTGGCGCAGCGGCATCGTGCCGCGGGTGGTCTCGAACGGCACCCACCGCTCGGCCAGCCGCAGCAGCTCGTCGTCGATCAGGGCCACCGACTTGATCCCGAGCTGGTGGGCCGCCAGCAGCGCGCCGGCCCGCTCCGGCTCGGTCGCGTCGAGGCGCAGCAGCCACTCCCGCAGCCTGCTGCCCATCGCGTCGCGGACCGCCAGCAGCGTCTCGTCCTCGTAGAGCGCCTCGCGGCTGGCCGTGGGCCGCAGCGCCGAGGTGTCCACGACGCACCGGACGAAGTACGCCCAGTCCGGCAGCAGGCCCTCGATCGACGTGCCGACCAGCATCCGCTTGAGGTAGACGCGGTGCGCCTGGCGGCTGCCCGGGTTGGCGCCCGCGGGCAGCACGAACGCCGCCCCGGTCAGCCCCACCGCGCCGAACTCCAGCGGCACCACGTCGAACGGCTCGAACCCGAGCGTGGCCTTGCAATAGGCGGCCAGCCTGCCGTGGTGCTCGGCGACCGACTCGCCGCCGCGGCGCACCCACGGCAGCTCGTCCTCGGTGACCAGCACCTGCCCGTCCGCGCCCGCGACCCGCACCTCGAAGGGCAGCAGCGAGCCGAACTCGGCGGCCAGCATCGCCACGGTGTCGTACTCGGTCCAGTGGTCGCAGTCCCGCCGGGGGACCAGCTCCACGGTCGTGCCGACCTCGGCGCGCGCCGAGTCGTCGACCTCGACCTCGTAGGTGCCGTCGCCGTGCGCGACCCAGCGCACCGCCGGTCCACCCGAGGCCGACCGGCTCACCAGCCGCACCTCGTCGGCGATAAGGAAGCACGACAGCAGGCCCACGCCGAACTGGCCGAGGAAGTCCTGCCTGGCGAAGCCCAGCTCGTCGCGCTTGGACGTGCCGCCCAGCGTGGACAGCAGGGTGTGCACCTCGGACTCGTCCAGGCCGATGCCGGTGTCGCTGATCCGCAGCGTGCCGGTCCCGGTACGCTCGGTGGTCTCCACGAGGATCGCCGCGGGCGCCGACGGGTCGGCGAGTCTGCGCGCGGTCACCGCGTCCACCGCGTTCTGCAGCAGCTCGCGCAGGTAGACCCTGGGACTGCTGTAGAGATGGTGGCTGAGCAGATCGATGACGCCGCGCAGATTGACACCGAATGTCTGGGCCAAGGTCAAACCTCTACTGCGGTAGGGAGCGGCCACCGCGGTGGGTGCCGGGCCGGGCGCTGTGACAGTACAGGTGTGAGATGACCACACATCGGCTTTCACCCGTCCGCTGGAACCGCCTCGGGGCCGCCTGGGGTAACCGTGACATGGCACGCCCTCCGGTCGTGCGGCTCGGCCGCCATGGAGGTGACGGATTCGGGCACCGCGAACACGACGACTGCGTCGCGTGCCCGCGGCACCCGAATCCGTGACATGGCACGCCCTCCGGTCGTGCGGCTCGGCCGCCATGGAGGTGACGGATTCGGGCACCGCGAACACGACGACTGCGTCGCGTGCCCGCGGCACCCGAATCCGTCACCGCGGCCGAGCGCGGTGGTGGGTCTGAATGCCCGGAGGGCGTGCCGTCTCACTGCTCCCATAGGATCAACCTGTTCACCCGGCCTGTCGGGTGTTCCGCCTGGCCACCACTGGACCCCGGGAGCTTCAACCAACCATGTCCGGAGCCAACGACCCGTACGACCCCAAAGAGGTCGCTGCGCTGCGGCCGGAGACCCTGCAGGCCGCCGTCGAGAAGGCCCGCGAGGAGTTCGCCGGTGCCGCCGACCTCGACGCGCTCGCCGCGGTCAAGCCGCACCACCTCGGGGACAAGTCGCCGCTGCTGCAGGCCCGCCGGGAGATCGGCGCGCTGCCGCCCAAGGCGCGGTCCGAGGCCGGTAAGCGGGTCAACGAGGCCCAGGCCCTGATCTCCGCCGCCTTCGACGAGCGCCGCGGCGTGCTGCAGGCCGAGCGTGACGAGCGCGTGCTGCGGGAGGAAGGCGTCGACGTCACCCTCCCGTGGAACCACACGCCGCGCGGTGCCCGCCACCCGCTGACCACGCTGTCCGAGCGGGTCGCCGACATCTTCGTCGGCATGGGCTACGAGGTGTCCGAGGGTCCCGAGCTCGAAACCGAGTGGTTCAACTTCGACGCGCTGAACTTCAAGAAGGACCACCCGGCGCGCACCATGCAGGACACGTTCTACGTGGCGCCGGAGGACTCCGGCCTGGTCCTGCGCACCCACACCTCGCCCGTGCAGATCCGCAGCCTGCTCGACCGCGAGCCGCCGGTGTACGTCGTCTGCCCTGGCCGGGTGTTCCGCACCGACGCCCTCGACGCGACCCACACGCCGGTGTTCACCCAGTTCGAGGGCCTCGCGGTCGACAAGGGCCTGACCATGGCCCACCTCAAGGGCACCCTCGACGCGTTCGTGCGGTCCATGTTCGGCCCCGAGGCGCGCGTCCGCCTGCGCCCGTCGTACTTCCCCTTCACCGAGCCCTCCGCCGAGTTGGACCTCTGGTTCACCGAGAAGAAGGGCGGCGCGGGCTGGGTTGAGTGGGGCGGCTGCGGCATGGTCAACCCGAACGTGCTGCGCGCCTGCGGGATCGACCCCGAGGTCTACTCCGGCTTCGCCTTCGGCGTCGGCCTGGAGCGGGCGCTGCAGTTCCGCAACGGCATCCCCGACATGCGCGACATGGTCGAGGGCGATGTCCGGTTCACCCTTCCTTTCGGCACGGAGGCTTAAGTGAGGATCCCCGTCAGCTGGCTCACTCAGCAGCTCGAACTCACGGAGGACCACCGGGAGCTGACCGCCGAGCAGATCGCCGACGCGTTCGTGCGGGTCGGCCTGGAGGTCGAGGAAGTCAGCACGCTGGGGCCGGTCACCGGTCCGCTCGTGGTCGGCCGGGTGGCCGAGATCGAGGAGCTGACCGAGTTCAAGAAGCCCATCCGGTTCGTCAAGGTCGAGCTGATCGACCCGGACGACGCCGATGACGCCGAGGACTCGCTGCCCGCGACCACCGAGGTCGTCTGCGGCGCGAACAACTTCGTCGAGGGCGACCTCGTCGTCGTGGCGCTGCCGGGCGCGGTGCTGCCCGGCGACTTCGCCATCGCCGAGCGCAAGACCTACGGCAAGGTCAGCCGGGGCATGATCTGCTCTGCCCGCGAGCTGGGCCTGGGCGACGACCACACCGGGATCATGGTCCTGCCGACCGGCGAGGCCGCCCCCGGCGACGACGCGATCGAGCTGCTCGGCCTGACCGACTCGGTCATCGAGCTGGCGATCACCCCCGACCGCGGCTACGCCTTCTCCGTGCGCGGCCTCGCCCGCGAGCTGGCGTGCGCGTTCGACCTGCGGCTGATCGACCCGGCCGCCATCGACGTGCCCGCCGCCGACGCCGAGTCGGTGCCGGTACACATCGAGGCCCAGGACGGCTGCTCGCGGTTCGTGGTCCGCCGGGTCACCGGCGTCGACCCGACCGCGCCGACACCGTGGTGGATCCGCAGGCGGCTCATGCTCGCGGGCATCCGGTCGATCTCGCTGGCCGTGGACATCACCAACTACGTGATGCTCGAACTCGGCCAGCCGATGCACGCCTTCGACACCAAGAAACTCTCCGGCGGCCTGGTCATCCGGCGCGCGAACGCGGGTGAGAAGCTCGTCACCCTCGACAACGTCGAACGCAAGCTCGACGTCGACGACATCGTGATCTCCGACGACACGGGCCCGGTCTCGCTGGCAGGCGTCATGGGTGGCGCCACCACCGAGGTCAGCGCCGAGACCAGCGACATCCTGCTGGAAGCGGCCATCTGGGACCCGGCGTCCATCGCCCGCGGCGTGCGTCGGCACAAGCTGCCGAGCGAGGCGGCCAAGCGCTACGAGCGCGTGGTCGACCCGGCGCTGCCGCCGGTCGCCTTGGAACGTGCCGCGCGGCTGCTGCGTGAGTACGGCGAGGGCAGCATCCAGCCCGGCCGCACCGACGTCGGCAACCCGACTGTCCCCGAGCCGGTGTCCATGGCCATGGACCTGCCCGACCGGGTCGCGGGCGTGCGCTACGACCGCGGCGTCACCGTCTCGCGGCTGCAGCAGATCGGCTGCCGCGTAGACATCGGCACCTTCGACGACGGCACGCCGTGCGTCACCGCGTTCCCGCCCACCTGGCGCGCCGACCTGAACCAGCCCGCCGACCTGGTCGAGGAGGTCCTGCGGCTGCAGGGCTACGACACGATCCCGTCGGTGCTGCCGCCCGCGCCTCCCGGCGCCGGGCTGACCGCCAAGCAGCGCCGCCAGCGCGCCGTGTCGCGGGCGCTGGCCGAGGCCGGTTATGTCGAGGTGCTGCCGTTCCCGTTCATCGCCAAGTCGGTGTGGGACGCGTTCGGCCTGCCCGAGGACGACATCCGCAGGCGCACCGTGTCGGTGCTGAACCCGCTGGAGGCCGACCGCTCCGAGCTGGCCACCACGCTGCTGCCGGGGATGCTCGACATCCTGTCCCGCAACGTTTCCCGGGGCGCGCGCGATGTGGCGATCTACCACATCGGCCAGGTCGTGCTGCCGCGCACCGAAGAGGTCCCGATGCCCGAGGCGGGTGTCGATGGCAGGCCGTCCGACGAGCAGATCGCCGTCCTCAACGCCACGCTGCCGATCCAGCCCGCCCACGTCGCGGTGGTCCTCGCGGGCAACCGCAGGCACGCGGGCTGGTGGGGCAAGGGCGAGGCCGCGAGTTGGGCCGACGCCGTGCAGGCCGCCAGGACCGTGGCCGAGGCCGCGGGCGCCGAGCTGACCGTGCACAAGTGGGACCTGCTGCCGTGGCACCCGGGCCGCTGCGCCCAGCTGCGCGTCGGCGGGTTCCCGGTCGGCCACGCGGGCGAGCTGCACCCCAAGGTCACCGAGGCGCTGGGCCTGCCCGCGCGCACGTGCGCCATGGAGATCGACCTCGACGCGCTGCCGCTCACCGAGCGCAGGCCCGTGCCGAAGGTGTCGCCGTACCCGCCGGTGCTGCTCGACGTGGCGCTCGTGGTCGACGAGGAGGTGCCCGCCGCCGACCTTTCGCGCGTGCTGCGCGACGGCGGGGGCGAGCTGCTCGAGGAATTGAGCCTCTTCGACGTGTTCACCGGCACCCAGGTCGGCGAAGGCAAACGATCACTGGCGTATTCACTGCGATTCCGCGCCGCCGATCGCACATTGACCGTCGAGGAGGCGACAACGGCCCGCGACGCCGCCGTCGCCGCCGCGGCCGAACAATTCGGAGCGGCGCTCCGCGCCTGATCCGAACGGCCTACGACGGACAAACGGAATTTGCCTCGATTCGTGCGAATCGACGGCATTCGCCGAAGAAATTCGTCTTGGCCTATTCCCTGACCGTTCCCCACCGGGCAGCATCGCGGCGTCCGAGCCGAAAACCCAGCTCGGGCAAAAGGAACGATAAGGGGCAATGTGTGAAGAAGATCGTGGCGATTGCTGCCGCGGCTGGTGTCGTCGTGGGCGGTGTTGTTGTCGCGCCGACGGTGCTGGCCGCGCCGAAGCCCGCGCCCGCCCAGGTGGCCTACGACCCCGCGCCGATCGCGTGGGGCAAGTGTGAGCAGCCCGGCCTCGACCGCCGGGGCGCTCAGTGCGGCATGCTCGAGGTGCCGCTGGACTACGCCGCGCCGACCGGCAAGAAGATCAAGCTCGCGGTGTCGCGGATCAAGGCCAAGGCGCCGGCCGAGCAGTACCAGGGCGTCGTTCTCGTCAACCCGGGCGGCCCCGGCGGCTCCGGGCTGACCCTGTCCGTGCTGGGCGAGTACGTGCCCAAGGACGCGGGCCTCACCTATGACTGGATCGGGTTCGACCCGCGCGGCGTCGGCTCCAGCGAGCCGTCGCTGTCGTGCGACCACACCTACGCCGGTTACAACCGGCCGTACTACGTGCCGGTCACCAGCCAGCTGGAGCAGACCTGGCTCGACCGGTCGAAGAAGTACGCCGACGCGTGCAAGGCCGCCGGTGGCGACCTGCTCGACCACATGAAGACGACCGACTCGGTCAACGACATGGACGCGCTGCGCAAGGCGCTGGGCCAGGAGCAGATCAACTTCTACGGCTTCTCCTACGGCACCTACCTCGGGCAGGTCTACGCGACCCTGTTCCCCGAGCGCGTGCGCCGCATGGTCCTCGACGGCAACGTCGACCCGCGCAAGGTCTGGTACGACGCGAACATCCAGCAGGACCTCGCGTTCGACCGCAACATCAAGATCTACTTCGACTGGCTGGCCAAGCACGACTCGGTGTACCACCTGGGCACCAGCGGCAAGTCGATCGAGGCGAAGTTCTACCTGGAGCAGCAGAAGCTGCGCCGCACGCCCGCGGGCGGGGTCATCGGCCCCGACGAGCTGACCGACATCTTCCAGCAGGCCGCGTACTACATCTTCGGCTGGGAGGACGTGGCCACCGCGTACTCCGCGTGGATCAACAACGGTGACTTCGCGGGCCTCAAGGGGCTCTACGACGGCGCCAACTCCCAGGAGCCGGGCTCCGACAACGGGTTCGCCGTCTACCTCGGCGTGCAGTGCACCGACGTGCAGTGGCCGAAGAGCTGGAACTTCTGGCGCGTCGACAACTGGCTGACCTTCCTCCGCGCGCCGTTCCTCACCTGGGGCAACGCGTGGTTCAACGCGCCGTGCCTCTACTGGGGCGCGAAGGCGGGCAAGCCGGTCAAGGTCGACGGCACGAAGGCGCCGGGCATCCTGCTGATCAGCGAGACCCTCGACGCGGCGACCCCGTTCGAGGGTTCCCTGGAGCTGCGCAGCCGGTTCCCGAAGTCGGCGCTGATCGAGGGCGTCGGCGGCACCACCCACTCCGGCACGTTGTTCGGCAACTCGTGCGTCGACGACCAGATCGCCGACTACCTGGCCACCGGCAAGCTGCCCGCGCGCGTCGCGGGCCGCAAGTCCGACGCCCAGTGCGACCCGCTGCCGCAGCCGACGCCGTCGGCCGGGCTGGCTCGGGTGCAGAGCAAGGACGGTGGCTCGGACCTGACGAGGGCTGAGCTGCAGAAGGAGATCGGCCGCTAGAGGTGTTTGAGCGCCTCACGGCGGGACAGCGGTGACAGGCCGGGGTGGGTGTCGACGAAATGTCGGACCCACCCCGGTTCCGTCTTCGCGTATTCGCGCAGCGCCCAGCCGATGCCTTTGCGGAGGAAGAAATCGGGGTCGGCCTCGTTGGCCTCGATGGCCTCGGTCAGCAGGTCGGTGTCGGTGGCGTGTTTCGCGGCGAGCTGGCAGATGATCGACGCCCGCCGCTTCCAGCGGTCCTCGTCGGTCGACCACGCCAGCATGTCCGCGGTGACGGCGGGCAGCAGGGGACCGATCCGCCGGTTGGCGACCTCGTCGACGAAGTCCCACCAGGCGCCGGTGACGATGAACTCCTCGTAGAGCGGCAGGAGGTCGGCGTCCTGCCAGCGCTGGTAGGGCTTGTGCGCGGCGAGGTCGAGCGCGACATAGCGCTGCTCGCGGTGCGTCGCCTCGCGCCAGAGGGCCGCCATGGTGTCGACCCAGGTCTGGCGGTCGGCGATCGGGTGCTCGGCGAACAGCGCTTTGACGAGCGCGGCCCGCTCGGGCTTCGCGACGCCGAAGAAGGGCATGTCGGACTTCATGTACCGCTGCATCTCCGGCGCCTTGGCCGGGTTCGCCGCGGCCTTCAGCCCGGCGCGGACGGCGGTGACGAGGTCCATGCGGCGGACGCTAGTCGCGCCCACCGACAGTCGCGCGTCCGGTGGCGGGCTTGTGCTCACGCAGGGCTAGCGCGGTGTGCAGGAGCCCGGTGGTGGACAGCTCGGGCAGTTCGGCGAGGTCGATCCACGCCGCCATGTCCGTCGAGCCGCCTTGCTCGAAGGTCAGCTGCCCGCCGACGGCCCGGCCCTCGTAGATGACCCGCACGCCGTGGAAGTCGCCCGCCCGGTGGAAGCTGTCGATACCCAGCAGCGTGTCGGGCGCGAAGACGTACCCGGTCTCCTCGGCCACCTCGCGGATGGCCGCGTCGAAGGGGTCCTCGCCGAAGTCGACCCCACCGCCGGGCAGCGTCCACTTCGGGCCTTCGCGGCTGGTCCAGCGGGCGAGCAGGATCTTGCCCTCGTCGATGACCACACCGTAGGCGGCCAGGCGGCTGTGTTTCGTTCCGAGAATCCCCATGCGCCTACCTTACGAGGCGCGCCTCGACCCGTTGGCGGGTTTCCGCCGGAAGATCGTCCGCGCGCAGCAGGTCGGGCAGGAGCTCGGGCTCGGTGGTGAGGGCGCGGAAGGTGAGCCCCATGGTCACGCCGTGCCCGGGCCGGTGGACGACTTCGATCGCGTCGCCCGCCTTGATCTCGCCCGGGGTCAGCACCTTCAGATACGCGCCGGGAACGGCGGCGTTGGTGAAGGTCTTGACCCACCCCTGCTGGTCCAGCCACACGGCGAACGTGCGGCAGGGGATGCGCGGGACGGTGACCTGGAGTTCGGCCGTGCCGACCCGCCAGCGCTCGCCGACCTCGGCGTTGGTGAGGTCGATGCCGTCGGTGGTGAGGTTCTCACCGAAGGCCCCGTTGGCGAGGGTGGTGCTGAGCTTGGCCTGCCACCGGTCGAGATCCTCGCGGGCGTAGGCGTAGACGGCCTGGTCCTCGCCGCCGTGGTTGTCGACGTCGCAGATGTGGTCGCCGCTCACGCCGCTGTGCCCGGCCTGTGGCGCGGTGACCTTGACGGGGTGGTCGACGGGGCGCTTGTCGATCGCGCTGGTGCCTGCTTTGGATTCGATTGCCCGGGGGACACCGACGTTGACTGTCAGGACGTTCATGCGCGCACCGCCGTCACATCGATCTCCACTAGTTGCCCGGTGAAGCCTAGGACGGCGACCCCGAGGAGCGTGCTGGCTGATTTGAAAGCGGGGGCGAGCGGGGACTCCTGCAGGCGGGCCCAGACTCGGCCGAGGACGGCTTGCTCGGCGGTGGCGACGTAGATGACCGTGCGCACGACGTCGTCCGGCGTGAGGCCGGCGTCCGTCAGCGCGGTCATGATGTTGGCGACCACCTGATCGGTCTGCGCGAGGACGTCACCTTCGCCGACGAGGGCGCCGGAGTGGTCGAGGGGGCATTGACCTGCGAGGAAAGCCGTCCCACCCACCAGAGTGAGATGGTGATACCCCGGTGTCTCATGCAGCCCTGGCGGATTCCGCCGCTCGATGGTGGTCACGCTTCGAAGGTACCGGCGGGGAGCAACTGGTTTCCCGCGTAGGGGACGACCACACCGTGCATCATGATCAGGTGCTGCGTGACCTGTTCGACCAAGTGCTGGCAGCCCAGCGCGAGTACAGCCCCAAGAAGACCGAGGCCATGGTCCGGCGTGGGGAACTGATCGGCGGCCCCATAGCGAGGTGGATCGAGGAGCGCCTGCCCAGGCTGCGCCAGGCCACGATCGATGACCTCGCCGTTGACGCGAGCGACGGCAAGGGCCTCAAGGCCGAGATCCCATGGGTGCGCGTGCACTCATCCAGCCGGTCTCCGCGCGCCACCGACGGCTGGTACGTGGTCTATCTATTCGACGCCCGAGGAGAGTCGGTCTACCTGACTCTGATGCAGGGCACCACGACCTGGATCGGCCAGTCAGTGGTCACTCGCCCGATTTCGGAACTGCGCGCCGGGGTGTCGTGGGCGCGCGGTCTATTCGGCGAGGCGTTGTCGGCCAGGCCGGATCATTTGCGTGAGATCGACTTGAAAGGCCGGGCGAGCAAGCGGGCCCTGGGCTATGAGGCGGGAGCTGTGGCCGCGTTCGAGTACCGGCGGGGCGCCCTGCCGGACGATGACGTGATGGAGCGGGATCTCGTCTTCCTCGTCTCGGTGCTCGGCCGTCTGCATCACGCTGAGCAGGACACTTCGGACATCCCTAGTGACCTGGCCGCCGAGGTCGCGCACGTGCTCACCCCGACCACGCGGTCCGCGCGCGGTGGGGTGGGACAGGGCACCGGATTGAGCCACGCGGAACGCGTCGCGATCGAGCGCCGTTCGGTGTTCCTGGCCTGCGAACACCTGGTCAGCTTAGGGTTTTCGGTACGCGACGTCGGTGCGACCGAGTCGTACGACATCGACGCCCGCCGCAGGAGTGAGCGAGTGTATGTCGAGGTCAAGGGCACCACATCCGCGGTGGGAGCGGAAATCATTCTCACGAAGAACGAAGTCGACCTGAACGAGGCCAGGTACCCCGACACCATGCTGATCGTCGTGAGCGGGATCGAACTGGATCGGTCGGAGGTGCCGCCTCGGGCATCCGGCGGAGCCCTGCGCGTGGTGCATCCGTGGAGCGTTGCGCAGGCGCGGCTCGTCCCCCTTGCCTACCGCTACACGGTCGACGATCCAGAGAGTTAGCTCACCGTCGGTCGTTCCGGTTCGGTGTCGGGTTCGGGTGGTGCTTATGCTGCGCGCGTGTCGACGTCACCGATGATTGCGCCCAGTATTCTTTCCGCTGACTTCGCTCGCCTGGCTGACGAGTTGGCGGCGATTCGGGGTGCCGACTGGGTGCACGTCGACGTCATGGACGCGCACTTTGTCCCGAACCTCACCCTCGGACTCCCCATCGTCGAGGCGCTGCTCAAGGTCACCGACATCCCCATGGACTGTCACCTCATGATCGAGGACCCCGACCGCTGGGCGATCGGGTACGCCGAGGCGGGCGCGCACAACGTCACCGTGCACGTCGAGGCCGCCAACGATCCGATCAAGCTCGCCAAGGACCTCCGGGCCGCGGGCGCCAAGGCGGGCCTGAGCATCAAGCCCGGCACCCCCCTCGACCCCTACCTCGACGTCCTCAAGCACTACGACACCCTCCTCGTCATGTCCGTCGAGCCCGGTTTCGGCGGCCAGAAGTTCATCGCCGACGTGCTCGACAAGGTGCGCAAAGCCCGCCAAATGGTCGACACCGGCCACCTCAACCTGCTGGTCGAGATCGACGGCGGCATCAACGCCGACACCATCGAGCAGGCCTCCGAGGCGGGTGTCGACTGCTTCGTCGCGGGGTCGGCGGTCTACGGGGGCAAGGACCCGGCCAAGGCGATCGAGGCGCTGCGGGCGCAGGCCACCGCCGCCAACCACAGGTTCGCCTAGTGCTGACAGACTGATCGGGTGGATGACACCTCAGCGATGCGGCTGGCGGTCGCTCGCTCCGAAGCGGTGCGGGGGACGACGAGTCCCAACCCGCCCGTGGGCTGCGTCATCCTCGACCGGGACGGCGACGTGGTCGGCGTTGGCGCGACGCAGCCGCCCGGGGGGTCGCACGCCGAGGTGATGGCGCTCGCCGAAGCGGGCGTCAAGGCGCACACGGCCATCGTCACCCTCGAACCCTGCGCCCACCACGGCCGCACGCCCCCCTGCACCGAGGCGATCAAAGCCGCGGGCGTCCAGCGCGTGATCTTCGCCGTGAGCGACCCCAACCCGGACGCGGCCGGTGGCGGCAAGGTCCTGGAGCAGGCCGGGCTCACCGTCGAGAGTGGACTTCTCGAAGCCGAGGTCGCCCGAGGCCCCCTGCGCGCCTGGCTGCACTACGCCCGCACCGGGCGCCCGCACGTCACCTGGAAGTACGCCGCCACGCTCGACGGCCGGGTCGCCGCCGCCGACGGCACGGCCAGGTGGATCAGCTCCGCGGAGTCCCGCGCCGAGGTCCACGACCTGCGCCGGAGGATCGACGCGATCATGGTCGGCCGCGGCACCGTCCTCGCCGACGACCCCGCCCTGACCGCCCGCGAAGCCGACGGAACAACCAGCGCCCGGCAGCCGTTGCGGGTTGTCGTGGGCCGCGGCGACCTGCCCGCGCACGCCAAAGTACGAGACGACAGCGCCGAGACCCTGCACCTGCGCACGAACGATCCGGCCGAGGTCCTGGCCGCGCTCGCCGAGCGCGGGGTGGTCGACGTGCTGCTCGAAGGCGGACCGACGCTCGCGGGCGCGTTCGCCGAGGCCCGGCTGATCGACCGCGTCCTGGCCTACATCGCCCCTACGCTGCTGGGCGACGGGCCTGTGGCGTTGGGCGCATCGGGCGTGTCGACCATCACCGGGGCTCACCGGTTCGCGGTCGAAGGGGTCACCATGTGTGGACCGGATGTGCGGGTGTCCGCCGTTCCGGTGACGGACTGAGGAGGCAACGGTGTTCACGGGGATCGTCGAGGAGCGCGGTGAGGTCGTCGCGGTGGAGGACCTCGCCGACGCGGCGCGGGTCACCATCGCGGGGCCGCTGGTCACCAGCGACGCCAAGCAGGGCGACTCGATCTCGGTCAACGGGGTGTGCCTGACGGTGGTCGGCCTCGACGGGGGCGCCTTCACCGCCGACGTCATGCGCGAGACCCTCGTGCGCAGCAGCCTCGACAAGGTGGCCGTGGGCGACTCGGTCAACCTGGAGCGTGCCGCGGCCGTCGGCCAGCGCTTCGGCGGCCACATCGTGCAGGGCCACGTCGACGGGACCGGAGCGGTGCTCTCGCGGGAGCCCTCCGAGCACTGGGAGCTGGTCAAGGTCAGCCTGCCCGCCGCCTTGGCGCGCTACGTGGTGGAGAAGGGCTCGATCACCGTCGACGGGGTCTCGCTGACCGTCGTCGAGGTCGGCGACGACTGGTTCTCAGTGAGCCTCATCCCCGAGACGCTGCGCGCGACCACACTGGGGATTCGCAAGGCCGGTGACAAGGTCAACCTCGAAGTGGACGTCATCGCCAAGTACGTGGAAAGACTGGCAACACCGCACCTCGGACAGACCGGGCGCGGCGCCGTAGAGGAGAGCACCAGTGAGTGACTTCGACGCCATCGAGCGCGCCATCGCCGCCATCGCCGAGGGCAAAGCGGTTGTCGTGGTGGACGATGAGGACCGCGAGAACGAGGGCGACCTGATCTTCGCCGCCGAGAAGGCGACGCCGGAGCTCATGGCCTTCATGGTCCGCTACACCTCGGGCTACATCTGCGTGCCGCTCACCGAGTCCGACTGCGACCGGCTCGACCTGCCGCCGATGTTCCACACCAACCAGGACGTCCGCGGCACCGCCTACACCGTCACCGTGGACGCCAAGGAGGGCGTGAGCACCGGCATCTCCGCCGCCGACCGCGCCCACACCATCCGGCTGCTCGCCGACGAGAAGTCCACCCCCGGCGACTTCAACCGCCCCGGCCACGTCGTGCCGCTGCGCGCCAAGGAGGGCGGCGTGCTGCGCCGCCCCGGCCACACCGAGGCCGCCGTCGACCTGGCCAAGATGGCCGGTCTGCGGCCCGCAGGCGTGCTCTGCGAGATCGTGTCGCAGAAGGACGAGGGCGACATGGCCCGCTACGACGAGCTGCGCGTCTTCGCCGCCGAGCACGACCTCGAGATCATCACCATCGCCGACCTGATCGCCTACCGCAGGCGCACCGAGAAGCAGGTGGTCCGGGTCGCCGAGGCGCGCATCCCGACCGCGCACGGCACGTTCACCGCGGTCGGCTACGACTCGCTGCTCGACGGCATCGAGCACGTCGCGCTGGTCTACGGCGACCTCGCCGACGGCGACAGCGTGCTGGTCCGCGTCCACTCCGAGTGCCTGACCGGCGACGTGTTCGGCTCGCTGCGCTGCGACTGCGGCCCGCAGCTCGACGCCGCGCTGGAGGCCGTCGCGGCCGAGGGCCGCGGCATCGTGCTCTACATGCGCGGCCACGAGGGCCGCGGCATCGGCCTCATGCACAAGCTGCAGGCCTACCAGCTGCAGGACAGCGGCCACGACACCGTCGACGCCAACCTCGCCCTCGGCGTGCCCGCCGACGCGCGCGACTACGGCACCGGGGCGCAGATTCTCGTCGACCTCGGCGTGAAGTCGATGCGCCTGCTGACCAACAACCCGGCCAAGCGCGTCGGCCTGGAGGGCTACGGCCTGACCGTGGTCGACCGGGTGCCGCTGTCGGTGTGGCCGAACCCGGAGAACGTGCACTACCTGCGCACCAAGCGCGACCGGATGGGCCACGAGCTGGGCCAGCTGGAGCACTATGAGGGCGGGACGAAAGCCGCCGCGGTCAAGGGAGACGACAACTCGTGAGTGGGGAAGGCAGGCCGGAGACCACGGTCCCGCGCTGTGAGGGCATCCGGCTGGGCATCGCGGCGACCAAGTGGCACGCCGGGATCACCGACCAGCTGCTGTCCCGGGCGCTGGCCGCGGCGAGCGAGGCGGGCATCGAGGAGCCGACCGTCGTGCGCGTCCCCGGCGCGGTCGAGCTGCCGGTGGTGTGCCAGGAGCTGGCCAAGCACCACGACGCCGTGGTCGCGCTCGGCGTGGTCGTGCGCGGCGGCACCCCGCACTTCGAGTACGTCTGCGACGCGGTCACCTACGGCCTGACCAGGGTCTCGCTCGACGAGGCCACCCCGGTCGGCAACGGCGTGCTGACGGTCAACACCGAGGACCAGGCGCACGACCGCAGCGGCCTGCCGGGCTCGGCGGAGGACAAGGGCTACGAGGCGTGCGCGGCGGCGCTGGAGACGGCGCTGGTCGTGCGCGGGCTGCGGCAGCCGTGGACGGAGCAGGGGTTCCGGTGATCGCTCGTCCCCGCAAGGTCCGGCTGGTCACGGGCATCATCGCGACGGTGTTCGTCGTGATCTTCACGGTCGTGGCCGTCTTGCTCCGGAACACCCCGACCGGCGTCTTCTTCCACACCTCCGACCAGGTGGCCATGGCGGGCATCGGCGTGCTGCTCGCGTGCGGCGCGCTGTGGTTCACCCGGCCGAAGGTGACCGCCGACGCCGAGGGCGTCAACGTGCGCAACCTGCTCGGCACGACCCACTTCTCGTGGGACGTCGTGGAGTCGGTGAGTTTCCCGAACGGGGCGTCCTGGGCGCGGCTGGAGCTGCCGGACGACGAGTACGTGCCGATCATGGCGCTGCAGTCGATGGACGGCGAGCGAGCCGTCACGGGCATCCGGGAGCTGCGCAGGCTGCTCAAGGAGGCCAAGCAGCGGTCGCATCAGGGGTAGCACCCGGAGTAGCATCGTGAGTGTGAAGCTGAGTGTGAGCCTGCCGGAGGACGATGTCCGGTTCATCGACGAGTACTCGGCGCGCGCCGAGGTCGCCTCGCGCTCGTCGGTGATCCAGCTCGCCATCGCCCGGCTGCGCGAGTCGGAGCTGCAGGACGAGTACGCCGCCGCCTTCGCCGAGTGGGACGCCGCCGAGGACGCCGCGCTGTGGGACGCGGCCACGGTGGGCGACGGCGTCACCGATGCGACGCGGTGACATCCATTTGGTCGACCTGGACCCGGTGCGGGGTTCGGAGGCCAACAAGACCCGGCCCGCGGTGATCGTGAGCAACGACGCGGCCAACGCGGTGGCGGCCAGGACCGGCCGCGGCGTCGTCACGGTCGTGCCGATCACGTCCAACACCGGCCGGGTTTTCCCGTTCCAGGTGCTCCTGCCGGTCGCGTGCGGCCTGGCCGTGGAGTCGAAAGCGCAGGCAGAACAGGTGCGGTCGGTGGCGACGGCCCGGATCCGCAAACGCATCGGCAAGGTCTCGCCCGAGCTGCTCGGCCACATCGACGACGCGCTGCGGATTCATCTCGCGCTCGGCTGAACCGCATACGGCGATCGAACGTAGGGCCTGGTGTAGTTCTCTGTTCAAGTACCCGGACGCACCCTGGAGGCCCCGCGTGACCGCTGTCGACCCCACCACCACCCCCGAAACCCGGTCTCGGCGCGAAGTGCTGTGCGGCTTGATGGTGGCCCTGGTGGCCCCGGGCGCTCTCGTCGCGGCCTGCGGCGACACCTCGCCGTCGGGTTCCTCGTCCGGCACCACCACGGGCGGTGCCACCGCGACCACCGGCGGCGCCACCTCGGGCGGCCCCGCCGGATCCACCGCCGTCGCCGCGCTCGCCGACGTCCCCCAGGGCGGCGGGCTCGTCGTCAAGGGCACCCCGAAGGGCACGCTGCTGCTGGTCCGCCCCGCCGCCGACACCGTCCGCGCGTTCGACGCGCTCTGCCCGCACCAGGGCACCGAGCTGACCCCGCCGGTCAACGGCACGATCACGTGCCCGAAGCACGAGAGCAAGTTCGACGGCGCCAGCGGCGAGCTGAAGCAGGGTCCGGCCGCCACCGGCCTCAAGGAGGTCCCGGTGAAGATCGAGGCCGACAAGATCGTCCTGGCCTGACCGGGGCACCCAGCGGACGGTCGGACGTGACCGTCCGCTGGGATAAGTGCCCCGAGTCGGGGCACTTGCCTTAGCCCCGGCCGAGCACGCGCGGGTCGGCGTGCAGCGGGTTGGTCAGCCGGATGGTGATGAACTCGTTGTTGTCGGGCTTGCCGGGCGTGCGGCCGGACGAGAACGGGAAGTTGTTGTCGTTGAGCACCCCGAGCGTGCGGTCGTCGAGGATCACGACGTCCTCGATCGTGGTGAACGGGAAGGTGAACGGGTCGCCGAAGCCGCCGATCGCGCGCGGGTTGGCGATGTTCATCAGGTCGGCGACGAGGGTCTTGTCGAGCTTGCCGTCGCGGTCCCGGTCGCGCTTGTCGGCCAGGTAGATCTTCTTCACCTTGGCGCCTGCGCCCTGGAAGCCGTCGCGCTCGATGACGAGCAGCCGGTCGCGGTCCACGGAGATGGCGTCACCGATGGCGTGCGCCGGGCTGTCGAGCTGGTAGACCCACTTGGTGCCGGTGTAGGCGCCCGTGCGCAGGTCGAACTCGTTGAGCCGCAGGCTGCCCGGTTCGTCCCCGGCGACGGTGCCCTCCAGCAGCGCGTTGAGCGTGCGGCGGTCGGGGGAGATGGCCAGCCCCTCGAATCCCTTGCTCCCACCCAGGTTCGCCGTCCCGGCGGGGTTCTCCGGCGCGAACACGCCGGGCAGCGGCACCGGCGGGGCGACGAGCCTGCCCGCGCGGTCGAAGTGCAGCAGGTAGGGGCCGAACTCGTCGCCGATCCAGTAGGACCCGTCCGCGGCGCGGACCATGGACTCGACGTCGAAGTCGGCGCCGGTCAGGACGCGGTCCGGGCGGGTGAGCGCGAAGGGGACGTGCTTGTTCGGGTCGGTGAGGGTGATCCCGCCGAGCACGTCGATCGCGCCCGCCTCGGGGGCGACGCGGTGGATGCGCAAGGTGAAGTCGGCGCTGTTGGCCTTGGCGCCGTAACCGTTGTCGGACAGCACATCGAACGTGCCGTCGCTGTTGCGGAGCACGCCGCTGAAGCCCTGGACGGGCTGGTCGGCGAAGGGAACCTGGACCCCGTTGATGGGCGCGGTCCCGAGCGCGGCACCGGACGGGTCGCTCGCGGGCACGAAGGCTCGGCAGGGAGCGCGGCGAACTCGGTCAGCGTCGCCTGCCCGAAGCCGCGTCCACGCTCGTCGGGCGCGGCGGACCCCGGGACCCCCACCGCGGCCATCGCCACCACGGACAGCCCGATCACCAGCGGTTTCCTCATGAGCGCTCCGATCTGAAGGTGCTTCGACTCGCACGATGCCCGCGACGCTAGGCGCGCCGGGTGAACGCTTCGTGCCGTTCGGCGAAGCACCAGATGATCAGCTCATCCGGTCCCGTGTCCGCGCCTTCCACGACCACGAGCCGCTCTGGTCCGAGCACCGCAGCACCTGTTCCCAAGCCTGCCGCGCCTTCCGCCGGTCCCCAGCGCCCTCCAGCGCCGCCCCATACTCGTAGAGCCTGCGTGCCGTCAGCTCCACAGCCGACGGTTCCGCGGTGAGCGCGTCCGCCGGGAGAATCCGCTCGAAGTCCGCCCGAGCCGCCGCGAACTCACCCCGGGCGAGGTCCAGCCGGGCCTGCCACTCGATCGCCAACTCGGGCCGCTCCCGCGCGACCCATTCGTTGTCGCGCAACGCTTCCCGCTCCTGAGTCGCCAGCAGGACGTCCCCGGTGAGACATGCCAGCGTGAACCGGTGATCGTGCGCGTTCATGATCCAGCGCTCGGCGTGCGGGTTGCCCTCGGCGGCCGCGGTCGTGAAGACCTCCAGCGCGGTCACCAGATTCGCGTCGTACGACGCGACATCGATGCGCCCCGCGTGGAACCTCACCTGATCGCGGACAAGCGCGCTGATCCAGCCGGACACGGTCCGCCCGGCCTGCTGGGCAGCTTCCGCGCTCTCGTCCAGATAGTCGATGGCGGCGTCGACCCGGCCGTGGAGGTACTCCAGATACCCGCGCTCGTAGAGCGCCCGCGACTGATCCCCTCGCACCTCCGCGATCTGGTCCAGCAGCCGCGTCGCCGACGCGAGATCGTTGGTGCGCCGGAACCGCGAGGCCGCGATCTCGGCGAAGTCGGCCCAGATCGACGCCGGTTCCAGGTCGTCGTCGCCACCGGGGGCGCGTTCGGTGACGAAGTCCAAGTCGGACAGGAACCCGAGGACCTCGGCGTAGAACGGGTCGAAACCCGCCCGGTACCCCAGCGCCGAGTGCACGGTGTCGGCGTCCAAGTCGCCGTCGGCCAGGCGGATCGCGTGTTCGGCAAGCAGGCGCGCGGCGACCGAGCCGCCCATCGCGGCGTCGGCGGTGGCGTAGTCCGCGACCGTCCGCGTGGCGCCGACGACCTCGATCTTGCGGCGGAGGAACCCGGCGTCGCCGAGGATCGCGGTCAGGTTGTCCACGCACCACTGCCGGTCGTCCGCGCCGCCCTCCAGAGCGGACGTCAGATGTCCGACGATGTTGGCCAGCGCGTAGTCGTCCTGGCACGCCGACCAGTCGTCGCCGTAGGCGGCGATGAGCTGGGCGGCGGTCTCCTGGTTGCTCATGGCCGCGTCGATCCAGCTGTGGGGCGAGTGCGCACGCGTCTCCTCCGCGGTCAGGTACTCGGCCAGCGTCAGGTGGAAGATTTTCACGCGCTCGGCCGAAATGGTCAGCAATTGCAGCATGTCATGGCTCGCCCGCTCGGCCACGTCGAGGGGCTGACCAGCCATGACGGCCCACTGCGCCATTGTCAGCGGCGCCCGCGCGACCACGACGACGCCCAGCATCCGGCGGTGCACCCGCGCCCAGCGCTCGGCGGCGGCCTGCTGGAGCATGACCATGAACAGGTCGTAGAGGTCGGTCAGGGTCGCGGGCAGCTGATCGTGGTCGGCGAGCGTGTCGACGTCGGCCCAGCGGTGCGCTGCGGCCGCGTGCGACAGGGCACGCGACCACGAGACCAGGAACAGGAAGTTCCCGTCGGCCCGGGACGCGGCCGCGCGGGCGGAGTCGCGCAGCGAGTGGCCGCGCTTCTCCAGCGTCCTGCGCAGCGGGCGGTTGTCGGCGACCTGGTCGGCGTAGTCGCGGAGATCGCCCGCGACCGACTTGCTGGCCGCCGAGATCGACACCTCGCGCAGCCTGCCGCGCTGCCGCAGCCGGTAGCCCGCCAGCAGCACAGGGTCCGGCCTGCTGGCGACCACGACCGTCACGTTCGCGGGCAGCGCCGGGCAGTTGACCAGCCAGTCCGCGATGGTCCACCCGGGGCTCGGCGGCTGGTGGCGCAGCTCGTCGAGCCCGTCGATGAGCAGGACGATGCGCGCGTCCGGGTCGAGCTTGGCCAGGGACTCGGCGGGGTCGAGCAGGGCGAGCCGCTGCAGCGTGGTCGGGCTGAGCCGCCAGACGTCCTCGACGATCTCGTCGGCGGACACACCCACCTGCTCGCCGCCGAGCTCGCCCGCGGTCTGCGTCACGGTGATCTCGGTGGGGCGGAACGGGTTGGCGATGAGCCGCTTGGCCTGCACGCCCACCGACCGGCCGCCCGCGCCGACCCGGTCGGCCGACTGGGTCACGTCGATGCGCAGCGGCCGGTCGGCCATCGCCTCGGGACACAGCTGGGCGAGTTGGCGGCCGAGCGCGATCAGCAGGTGCGCGGCGTCGCCGCTGCCGAACGGGGTCAGGCTGTCGAGGCGGATGAAGTAGCGCGGGCTGACGCGGTGGCGGGTGGTCAGCCACGCCATGAGCGACGACTTGCCCATGCCCGCCTCGGCGGTGATCAGCACGTGGCGGCACGCGGTGTCGTCGAGGTGCTTGTCGACGGCGTCGGCGAGCCAGCGGCGGCGGATGAACGGGCGTTCCTCGAGGTACTGCTCCAGGACGTCGGCCTGCAGTAAGGCGGCCTCAGACATCCTTGTCCTCCAGGCGGGCCCCGATCACGGTGCCGCCCTCGGCGATGTCGCCGACGTCAACGACGCCGACGATGTCGTCATAGCTCCGGTCGCCCTCGACCCCGACGGCGGTCCCGGCGACCGAGCCGCCCTTGACCTTGCCCGACATCCGCCTGCGCTTGTCCGGCGTCCGCTTGCGCAGCGCCACCAAGGCGACCGCCAGCGCGGCGAGGCCGACGAACAGGCTGCCCACACTCGCCAGCTTGTCGGCGGCGTCGAGTCCGACCAGGACGAGTCCGAGCACGATCAGCCCGACTCCCGCCACGGCCGTCACGATCATCAGCGGGCGGCGGGGCACTTTCACGCGGCACTCCCTGCGGGGCGGTCGGGGCGTGAACGATCATGCCGGCCCGCCCGCGGCCAGTCCCCGGATTCGCCGATCCCGTCAGCCGCGCTGGACCACCAGCAGGTGGTACGACCCGCCGTGCGACCCGATCTGCCGGTGGTCGGCCAACTCCAGCCCGGCCCCGGTGAGGATCTCGACCACGTCGTCCACCGGCCGCACCCGGAACCCGTGTTCCACCACCGGCGACGCGGCCATCGCGGTCGGGTCCATCAGCCCGATCACCGCGCGCCCGCCGGGCCGCAGGACGCGGGCCATCTCGGTGAACGCGGTGGACAGCTCGTCGATGAAGTAGATCGTGTTCAGCGTGATCAGCCCGTCGAGCGCCGCGTCGGGCAGCGGCAGCGCGGTCATCGACCCGGTGTGCAGCCGCAGCCTGGACGAGCGCAGCCGCTTCCGCGCGCGGTCGACCATCGAGGGGGAGTAGTCGACGCCGTGGACCGTGCCCGCGCGGCCCAGCAGCAGCGTCAGGCCGAGCCCGCCGCCGAAGCCGAGGTCGGCGACCGTGTCGTCCTGGTCGGGGGCCAGCGCCTCGACCGCCGCGGTGATCGCCGCCCGGTTGCCCTTGTTCAGCATCCGCGCGACCAGCCGTCCGTAGACACCGCGCGGCCTGCCGAGTTGGCTGGCCAGCCCGCGGAGCATCGCCGTGCGTACACCCATGATCGCTCCGTCCCGCCGGGTACCGGTCCACCCTACTGTCGGACCTCGCCCGTAGGGTTGTGGACGTGGCCGACCCGTCCACCTACCGACCCTCTCCCGGCACCATCCCGGACGCGCCCGGCGTGTACAAGTTCCGTGATCCTGGTGGCCGGGTCGTCTACGTGGGCAAGGCGAAAAGCCTGCGCTCGCGGCTGAACTCCTACTTCGCCGATGTCGTCGGCCTGCACCCGCGCACCCGCCAGATGGTGACGACGGCCGCCTCCGTCGAGTGGACCGTGGTGTCCACCGAGGTCGAGGCGCTGCAGCTGGAGTACAACTGGATCAAGGAGTTCGACCCGCGGTTCAACGTCCGCTACCGCGACGACAAGTCCTATCCGGTCCTCGCCGTCACGATGAACGAGGAATACCCGCGCCTGCACGTCTACCGCGGCGCCCGCAAGAAGGGCGTGCGCTACTTCGGCCCGTACGCCCACGCCTGGGCGATCCGCGAGACGCTCGACCTGCTGCTGCGCGTCTTCCCCGCCCGCACGTGCTCGGCCGGGGTGTTCCGCCGCCACGGCCAGATCGGCCGCCCCTGCCTGCTCGGCTACATCGACAAGTGCTCGGCGCCGTGCGTCGGCAAGGTCAGCGCCGAGGAGCACCGGGCGATCGTCGAGGACTTCTGCGACTTCCTCTCCGGCAAGACCGACGCGATGGTGCGCCGCCTGGAGAAGGAGATGGCGCAGGCGTCGTCCGAATTGGAGTTCGAGCGCGCCGCCCGCCTGCGCGACGACATCGGCGCGCTGCGGCGGGCCATGGAGAAGCAGGCGGTCGTGCTCGGCGACGGCACCGACGCCGACGTGGTGTCCTTCGCCTACGACGAGCTCGAAGCCGCCGTCCAGGTGTTCCACGTGCGCGGCGGCCGGGTGCGCGGCCAGCGCGGCTGGGTGGTCGACCGGCTGGAGGACGCGGGGGAGTCCCCGGTCGGCGTGCTCGTCGACCAGTTCCTCAGCCAGTTCTACGGCGACCAGGCCGAGTTGGGCGACGACGTGGCCGCGGCCGTTCCGCGCGAGGTCCTGGTGCCCGAGCTGCCGCCGGACGCCGAGGCCATCGGTGAGTGGCTGACCGGCCTGCGCGGCTCGCGGGTGCAGGTGCGGGTCCCGCAGCGCGGCGACAAGCGGGCGTTGATGGAGACCGTCGAGCGCAACGCCAAAGAGGCGTTCACCCAGCACAAACTCAAGCGCGCGGGCGACCTGACGGCCCGCTCGGCCGCGCTGCAGGAACTGCAGGACCAGCTCGGCCTCGACACCGCGCCGCTGCGCATCGAGTGCATCGACATCAGCCACATCCAGGGCAGCGACGTAGTCGCCTCACTGGTCGTGTTCGAGGACGGCCTCGCGCGCAAGTCCGAGTACCGGCGCTTCGCGCTGCGGGCCGCCGCGACCGAGGGCGACGTCGCCTCGATCGCCGAGGTCGTGCGGCGCCGGTTCGCCAAGTACGCGGGGGAGTCCGGCGGCCAGGAGCCGACCCCGGGCATCGACCCGGACACCGGCAAACCCAAGCGCTTCGTCTACCCGCCGAACCTGCTCGTGGTCGACGGCGCCGGTCCGCAGGCCAACGCCGCCGCCGACGTCCTCGCCGACCTCGGCGTCACCGACGTGGCCGTCATCGGCCTGGCCAAGCGGCTCGAAGAGGTGTGGCTGCCCGCCGAGCCGGAGCCCGCGATCCTGCCCCGCACCAGCGAGGCGCTCTACCTGCTGCAGCGGGTGCGTGACGAGGCCCACCGCTTCGCTGTGGCCTATCACCGGCAGAAGCGCGCGAAGCGGATGACAATGTCCGAGTTGGACGATGTGCCGGGCCTCGGCCAGACTCGCCGCGCGGTGCTGATCAAGCACTTCGGCTCGGTCAAGCGCCTGCGCGCGGCCAGCGTCGAGGAGATCAGCGGGGCGCCGGGGATCGGCCCGGCGACCGCGCAGGCCGTGTACGACGCGTTGAACGAGGGGAAGACATGAGCACGGAACACCCCGGCCCGGGTATCGAGGTCGCTGTGGTGACCGGATTGTCGGGGGCGGGCAGAAGCACGGCGGCCAAGTGCCTGGAGGACCTCGGCTGGTTCGTCGTGGACAACCTGCCGCCGGAACTGATCTCGACCATGGTCGAACTCGGCTCGCAGGCGCGCGGCGCGATCTCCAAGGTCGCGGTCGTGATGGACGTGCGCAGCCGCGCGTTCACCGAGGACCTGTCGGCCATCATCAAGGATCTCGACGCCCGCGGCTACAAGCCGCGCGTGCTGTTCCTGGAGGCCACCGACGACGTGCTGGTCCGCCGGTTCGAGCAGGTCCGCCGCGGCCACCCGCTGCAGGGCGAGGGCAGGCTCATCGACGGCATCGGCGCCGAGCGCTCGCTGCTCATGCCGCTGCGCGAGGAGGCCGACCTCATCCTCGACACGTCCACGCTGTCGGTCCACCAGCTGCGCGCCAAGATCGAGGACGCGTTCGGCTCCGAGGCGGGCACCAGCACCCGGGTCACCGTGCTGTCCTTCGGCTACAAGTACGGCCTGCCGATGGACGCCGACCTGGTGATGGACGTGCGGTTCCTGCCCAACCCGTTCTGGATCCCCGAACTCAAGGACCTCACCGGCCGCGACGAGGACGTGCGCAACTACGTCCTCAGCCAGGAGGGCGCCGACGAGTTCCTCGACCGCTACCACGAGCTGCTGCGCCTCATCGGCGCCGGATACCGGCGCGAGGGCAAGCGCTACCTGACGCTGGCGGTCGGCTGCACGGGCGGCAAGCACCGCAGCGTGGCGATCTCCGAGGAGCTGTCCAGAAGACTGTCCGATGAGGACGGCATGGCGGTGAAGGTCGTGCACCGCGACCTGGGGCGCGAGTGACCCCGAGCCAACCCGATCGACCGCTGAGGGCTGTGGCCCTCGGCGGGGGGCACGGACTGCACGCGACCCTCACCGCGCTGCGGCACCTGACCGACGACGTCACCGCCGTGGTGACGGTCGCCGACGACGGCGGCTCGTCGGGCAGGCTCCGCCGCGAACTCGGCCTGCTCCCGCCGGGCGACCTGCGCAAGGCGCTGACCGCGCTCGCGGGCACCGACTCGTGGGGCACCGTGTTCGAACACCGCTTCGGCGGCACGGGCGCGCTCGCGGGCCACGCCATCGGCAACCTGGTGCTCGCCGGCCTGCTGGAGGTCCTCGGCGACCCGGTGGCCGCGCTGGCCGAGGCCGCGCGGCTGCTCGGCGTGACCGGCCGGGTGCTGCCGATGTCGATGGAGCCGCTGGACATCGAGGCCGACGTGACCGGCCTGGAGGAGGACCCGACGACCGTGCGCCGCATCCGCGGCCAAGTCGCCGTGGCCACCACCCCGGGCCGGGTCCGGCGCATCCGGCTGCACAGCGCCACGCGCCGTGACCAGCCGCCCACGGCGTGTCCCGAGGCGGTCGCGGCGGTGCGTGGCGCCGATGTGGTGCTGCTGGGCCCCGGTTCGTGGTTCACCAGTGTGCTGCCGCACCTGCTCGTCCCAGAACTACACGATGCGTTGATTCACACGGCCGCGACCAGGGTGGTCGTGCTCAACCTTGTCCCCCAACCGGGGGAAACAGCGGGCTTCTCCCCGGAGCGTCACCTGGACGTACTGAGCGAGCACGCGCCCCGCCTGCGGGTCGACGCCGTCATCGCCGACATCGACTCGGTGCCCACCCCGGACCGCCTCCGACGTGCGGCGGAAGGATTGGGGGCGGCGATGTTGTTGGACACTGTCGCGGCCGGACCCGCCGGAGACCGCCACGATCCCGCGGCCCTCGCGGCGAGCCTGCGCCGGGCGATCAGTTCGGTGAGGGGGCGCTGAGCCGTTCGGCCTGACGTGGTGGGATAGGCGCGGGGAGTGGCCCTGACCGGGCCGGGGAGAGGAGCACCAGTGGCGATGACAGCCGCGGTCAAGGACGAGCTGAGTCGGTTGGCCGTGTCCAAGACCTGTTGCAGGCGTGCCGAGGTCTCCTCGCTGCTGCGGTTCGCGGGCGGCCTGCACATCGTGGCGGGCCGGGTGGTCGTCGAGGCCGAACTCGACACCGGCAGCGCCGCGCGCCGCCTGCGCAAGGAGATCCACGACCTGTACGGCCACCACGCCGACGTCCACGTGATCACCTCGGGCGGCCTGCGCAAGGGCACCCGCTACGTCGTGCGCGTGGTCAAGGACGGCGACGGCCTCGCCCGCCAGACCGGCCTGCTCGACCCGCGTGGCCGCCCGGTCCGCGGCCTCCCGGCACCCGTGGTGTCCGGCGGGGTCTGCGACGCGGAGGCCGCGTGGCGCGGGGCGTTCCTTGCCCACGGCTCGCTGACCGAACCGGGCCGCTCGTCGGCCCTGGAGATCACCTGCCCCGGCCCCGAGGCCGCCCTGGCCATCGTCGGCGCCGCCCGCCGCATGGGCATCCAGGCCAAGTCCCGCGAGGTCCGCGGCGCCGACCGCGTCGTCGTCCGCGACGGCGACGCCATCGGCGCGCTGCTCACCCGCCTCGGCGCCCACTCCAGCGTGCTGGCCTGGGAAGAACGCCGCATGCGCCGCGAGGTCCGCGCCACCGCCAACCGCCTGGCCAACTTCGACGACGCCAACCTCCGCCGCAGCGCACGGGCGGCGGTCGCGGCGGCGGCACGGGTCGAGCGCGCCATGGAGATCCTCGGCCCCGAGGCCCCGGAACACCTGACGGCCGCGGGCGAACTGCGGCTGAAGAACAAGCAGGCGTCGCTGGAGGAACTCGGCCAGCTGTCCGAACCGCCGATGACGAAGGACGCGGTCGCGGGCCGCATCCGTCGCCTCCTTGCGATGGCGGACAAGCGGGCCAAGGATCTCGGCCTGCCCGACACCGAGTCGGCGGTCACTCCGGACATGCTCGAAGCCGACGCCTAGGCCGTCAGCTTGGTGACGTGACGCCCACACCGACGACGTCACCCGGTACACCTGGATCATGACCAGACTGACGACGTTCACCAACGACGGGCTCACCTTCGACGTGATCGACGAAGGTCCGCTGGACGGCGAACCCATCGTGCTCCTGCACGGCTGGCCGCAGACCGCCACCGAGTGGGAGCGTGTGACGCCGCTGCTGCACGAGCGCGGCTACCGGACGATCGCCCCCACCCAGCGCGGCTACTCCCGCGGCGCCCGCCCGCGCTGGCGCTGGGAGTACCGGATGAGCAAGCTCGTCGGCGACACCGCCGCGCTGGTCGAGGCGATCGGGGCCCCGGTCCACCTCGTCGGCCACGACTGGGGGTCGACGGTCGCGTGGTCGATGGCCGCGCGGAACCCGGCGATGGTCCGGTCCCTCACGTCGGTGTCGGTGCCGCACCCGATGGCCTTCATGCGGTCCCTGCTCAGCAGCCCGCAGGTGTTCCGCTCCTGGTACATGCTGGCGTTCCAGATCCCGTGGCTGCCGGAGCTGTTCCTGCGTCAGCGGAAGCAGCTGAGCCGTGGACTGGCGAAGACCGGCATGGACAACAAGCAGATCGCCCACGTCCTCGACGGGGTGGTCGACTCGGGCGCGCTGAAGTACAGCGTCCACTGGTACCGGGCGATGTTCATCGCGAACCCCTTCGCCGTGCGCCGGAACGTCTCGGTGCCGACCACGCACATCCGCGGCACCCGCGACCGGTTCATCACCCGTCAGGCCGCCGACCTCACGTCGCGCTACGTCACCGGCCCGTACCGGCTGGAGGTGCTCGACGCCTCCCACTGGATCCCGGAGGAACGCCCCACCGACCTCGCCTCGATCATCGCGGCGACGATCGACGGCTCGCGAGACCTGGCCTGCGGCCTGAAATCGCGGCCAGAAATGTGACCTGGGTCGCATCTTGTCTCTACAGGTATCTGTTGGGCACCCCGGCGCACTTTCACTCACGGGAGGGCGGGTGCTGCTTGGGGGAGGAGCACCCGTGGGGGGAAAGCGGAGTGGAGTCCGCCCGGCGTGGGGGCTGGCGGACTCCACTCCGCTGCTTTGTGTCCGGCATGTGAGCAAACACCGGTCCGGCACTGGCGATCACGTGACAGGTCTGATTCGATAAAGAGAGACCGCTGACCTCTTGACCTGCTTACGCGCGCGCGGACGCTAGGGTCTCAGGGGGGCGGAATCCAGTCAGGCCGCCATGTCACAAAGGGAAAGAGGAGACCAACGGTGACGGTTCGTGTAGGTGTGAACGGCTTCGGTCGCATCGGTCGCAACTTCTGGCGGGCGCTGGAAGCCAGTGACCACGACATCGAGATCGTTGCCTTCAACGACCTCGGTGACGTCGCCACCATGGCCCACCTGCTCAAGTACGACAGCGTCCTGGGCCGCCTGCCCTACGACGTCAAGGTGACCGACGACGGCATCCAGGTCGGCGACCACCACCTGAAGGCGCTGGCCGAGCGCGACCCGGGCAAGCTGCCCTGGAAGGACCTCGGCGTCGACGTCGTGGTCGAGTCGACCGGCTTCTTCACCAACGCCGCCGACGCGCGCAAGCACGTCGACGAGGGTGGCGCCAAGAAGGTCATCATCTCCGCGCCCGCCAAGGGCGAGGACCTGACCGTGGTCCTCGGCGCGAACGACGACCAGTACGACGGCTCGCAGACCGTCATCTCCAACGCCTCCTGCACCACCAACTGCCTCGCGCCGCTGGCCAAGGTCCTGCACGACGAGTTCGTGATCGAGCGTGGCCTCATGACCACGATCCACGCCTACACCCAGGACCAGAACCTGCAGGACGCCCCGCACAGCGACCTGCGTCGCGCCCGGGCCGCCGCGCTGAACATCGTCCCGACCTCGACCGGCGCGGCCAAGGCCATCGGCCTGGTGCTCCCGGAGCTCAACGGCAAGCTCGACGGCTACGCGCTGCGGGTTCCGGTGCCGACCGGCTCGGCCACCGACCTGACCGTCACCCTGGGCCGCGAGGTCTCGCTCGACGAGGTCAACGCCGCCTACAAGGCCGCCGCCGAGGGCAAGCTCGCGGGCATCCTGCGCTACAACGACGAGCCGATCGTGTCCTCCGACATCGTCACCGACCCGGCGTCCTGCATCTACGACGCGCCGCTGACCAAGGTCAACGGCAACCAGGTCAAGGTCGTCGGCTGGTACGACAACGAGTGGGGCTACTCCAACCGCCTCGCCGACCTGACCGCCCTCGTCGCCTCCAAGCTCTGAGCGCGATGAAGAACCTCGACGACCTCCTCGCCGAGGGTGTTGCTGGTCGGCGCGTGTTCGTGCGCTCCGACCTCAACGTCCCGCTCGACGGGGACAAGATCACCGACGACGGCCGCGTGGTCGCCTCGCTCCCGACGATCAAGAAGCTCGCCGACGCGGGCGCCCGCGTGATCGTCGCGGCGCACCTCGGCCGCCCCAAGGGCGCGCCGGACGCCAAGTTCTCCCTGGCGCCGGTCGCCGCGCGGCTCGGTGAGCTGCTCGGCACCGACGTGGTCCTCGCGGGCGACGTCGTCGGCGACTCGGCCAAGGCGGCGGTCGCGGGCCTGGCCGACGGCCAGGTCGCGCTGCTGGAGAACGTGCGGTTCGACCCGCGCGAGACGAGCAAGGACGCGGGGGAGCGCTCGGCCCTGGCCGACGAGTTCGCCGCGCTGGCGGACGCGTTCGTGTCCGACGGCTTCGGCGTCGTGCACCGCAAGCAGGCGTCGGTCTACGACGTGGCCACCAAGCTCCCGGCCTACGCCGGTGGCCTGGTGCTCGCCGAGGTCGAGGTGCTCCGGCAGCTCGCCGGTGAGCCCAAGCGGCCCTACGTCGTAGCGCTCGGCGGGTCGAAGGTGTCGGACAAGCTCGCCGTCATCGAGTCGCTGCTGCCCAAGGTCGACAAGCTGCTCGTCGGCGGCGGGATGTGCTTCACGTTCCTCGCCGCCCAGGGCCTCGGCATCGGCGACTCGCTGCTGGAAGCCGACATGATCGACACCTGCAAGCGGCTGCTGGAGGAGGCGGGCGACAAGATCGAGCTGCCCGCCGACATCGTGATCGCCGACGCGTTCTCCGCCGACGCCAACGTGCAGACGGTGCTCGCCGCGCAGATCTACGAAGGCTGGAAGGGCCTCGACATCGGCCCGATCACCGTCGAGCGCTACGCCGAGATCCTGCGCGCGGCCGGGACGGTCTTCTGGAACGGCCCGATGGGCGTGTTCGAGCTGGCCCCCTTCGCCGAGGGCACCCGCGGCGTCGCCCAGGCCATCGTCGACTCCGACGCGTTCAGCGTGGTCGGCGGCGGCGACTCGGCCGCGGCGGTCCGGCTGCTGGGTCTGCCGGAGGACGGCTTCTCCCACATCTCCACCGGCGGTGGCGCGTCGCTCGAGTTCCTTGAAGGCAAGGAACTCCCCGGCGTTTCCGTGTTGGAGGGCTGATGGCTCGGCAGGTGCTGATCGCGGGCAACTGGAAGATGAACCTCAACCACCTCGAGGCCATCGCCCTGGTGCAGAAGATCGCCTTCTCGCTGCCCGAGAAGTACTACGCGAAGGTGGAGGTGGCCGTGCTGCCGCCGTTCACCGACATCCGGTCCATCCAGACCATGACCGACGGCGACAAGCTGCTGCTCAAGTACGGCGCGCAGGACATCTCCCAGCACGACTCCGGTGCCTACACCGGTGACGTGTCCGGGCCGATGCTCGCCAAGCTGGGCTGCTCGTACGTGACGGTCGGCCACTCGGAGCGCCGCGAGTACCACGCGGAGACCGACGAACTGGTCAACAAGAAGGTCAAGGCCGCGCTCAAGCACGGCATCACCCCGATCTTCTGCCTGGGCGAGCGCATCGAGGTGCGCGAGGCCGGGACGCACGTCGAGCACTGCACGACCCAGCTGGTCGAGGGCCTCAAGGGGCTCAAGGCCGACCAGGTCGCCAAGGTCGTCGTGGCCTACGAGCCGGTCTGGGCCATCGGCACCGGCCGGGTCGCCTCGGCCGCCGACGCCCAGGAGGTCTGCCAGGCCCTGCGCAAGCAGCTGGCGGAGAAGTACGGCGACGAGGTCGCCGGGGGTGTTCGGATCCTGTACGGCGGCTCGGTCAAGTCGGGCAACATCGGCGAGCTGGTCGCCCAGGACGACATCGACGGCGCCCTCGTCGGCGGTGCCAGCCTGCAGGCCGACGAGTTCACCAAGCTCTGCGCCATGGCCGCGGGCGGACCGCTGCCGTAGAAAATGCGGGTCGCGGGGATATCTGGTAACAGCTAGCGCTTGAACATGCCGGGGCGGTGGTCGAACACCGCCCCGGCACCAGGTAGCCTGTGGCTTCCACCGTTCAACAGCGAGGATGACATGGTTCTGGCCCTGCAGATCGCCCTTATCGTCACCAGCCTTCTGCTGATCCTGCTGGTGCTGCTGCACCGCGGTCGCGGCGGCGGCCTGTCCTCCCTGTTCGGTGGCGGGATGCAGTCGAGCCTGTCCGGTTCCAGCGTCGTCGAGAAGAACCTCGACCGGGTGACGCTGTTCGTCGGCTCGGTGTGGATCATCTGCGTGATCGGCCTTGGCCTGCTGGTCAAGGTTGTCTGACCCCCACGGGTCCACGCGTCAATCCGACCAACCACATGGTGGGGGTGTGAACATCAATGGCCGGTGGTAACGCGATCCGGGGTACCCGGGTCGGTGCTGGTCCCATGGGTGAATCCGAGCGCGGCGAGTCCGCCCCTCGGCAACGGGTCTCCTACTGGTGCGCCAACGGGCACGAGTCACGCCCGTCTTTCGCTCTCGACGCCGAGAAGCCGGAGAGCTGGGACTGCCCACGCTGCGGCCTCCCGGCCGGGCTGGACGAGAAGGAGCCCCCGAAGGCTCCCCGGAACGAGCCGTACAAGACTCACCTGGCTTACGTGAAGGAACGCCGCTCGGACGCCGATGGCGAGGCGATCCTCGCTGAGGCTCTGGCCAAGCTGCGCGCCAAGCGCGAAGGCTGAGTTCGCTCTTTTGAAGAAGGCCACCCGGGTTCGTCCTGGGTGGCCTTCTTTCGTGGGATGAGGTGATACCAATGGCGCGCAGATGGCCGAAGGTGACGCTCTTTCGAGCCGCGGTCTTCACCGTGTTCATCGCCGCCATTGTCGTCGCCCACGACTGGATTCCGCGGCCGTGGAACGTCAGCATGTTTCTCGTGGCATTTGGGTTCGGCCCACAGTTGCTTGCTTGGTGGGCACGGCGAGACCAACTCAGCCCATCAGCCAAGTGGCGCGCTCGTGGGATACGCCGTTGAGCATCGACCGCATGCGTGCGCTGCTGGAGGCTATGGTCACCTCAGCGATCGAGACTGGCGGGCTGGAGGTTCGCCGCCTCAGTCCGCATCTGATGCGGATCGGCAAGGCGTGCGGGCCGGAGTTGGTTGTTCGGGTGGCCGCCGACTTGGTCATCGTGAGTGTCGATGCGAGCGACGGTATGGAAATCGACCTCGCCGACGATCGCGAGCGCGCCCAGTTCGCAGCACTGCTGGCGGCGTTCGGCAACGGCGAGTTGGAAGCGCGCGTCGGTTCCCGTGATGGGAAGTGGTACGCGATTAGGGGCGGAGCGTTCGACTATGAGTTCCCCGCCGGGCTGTTCAGTTCGATCACCTCAGGCGAGCGAATCTGGCGTCCCGTTAAATAGCTCAGCCCAGCGGCGTGGTGGGCACGGCGAGACCAATTCGGCCCGTCAGCCAAGTGGCGCGCTCGTGGGATACGCGGTCGCGGTTGACGTGTGGCCGTTTCACCTGCCGAAATCACTCAGCCGATTGTGCCGGTTGCGCAGAGTGAAATCTGTGGTCTCATGATCGGGTGACCGGCAATCGACGACCCGCGCGTATGCGGGCACTGGGTATGGAACTGGCGGCGGCCCGCGTGCGGGCCGGGAAGACGACCGTGCAGGCGGCCCGAGGAATCGGGACCTCCCCGGCAACGGTGAATCGAACCGAGAAGGCGAATCGGGTCTCGCTCCCGACCGATGTGGCGAGCCTGCTGACGCTCTACGGAATTACCGGCCCGGCCCGGCATCGGATCATGGATCTCGCCGAGAATCTTGACGCACGAGAGTGGTTGGAGACAGTCGACCGACCGCGACGCCTGCTCCCCACGCTGATTGGCTTCGAGTCGTCGGCGCGCACGGTGGTCGACTTCGACAACGCGGTGATCCCTGGCCTGCTGCAAACCCCCGCGTACCTGCGCGGCCTGCTCACCGTCGCGGGCGTCCTTGGATCGGAACAGGAGCCGTATGTGGATGCCCGGATCGACCGACAGCGGGTGCTCGCGAAGCTGGCAGGGCCTCAATACACCGCGATCATCGATGAGGCGATCTTGCGGCGGCCGTGCGGCGGATCAGAGGTGATGGTCCAGCAGATCAACTGGTTGATCGGCAGAGCACAGCTACCCCACATCAACATTCACGTCATCCCCGCCCGCCACGGAATGTATCCAAACTGGGGTCCGTATCGGTGGATGGGATTCGCTGGTGAACCGGCCGTCGTCTATGTCGAGAACAGCGGTGTGGCCGGCTTCATCGACGCCCCGGACCAAGTCGCAGGGTTCGAGTGTCGAACGGCGGCGCTGATGAGGGTCGCGCTCGGAGCGGCCGATACGGTGAATTTCCTAACGAGGTTGATGGCCGACTACGAGCGGAGCTGAAACGCGATGCACGCGGTGTGGCGGAGATCGTCGTTCAGCCAGCCAACCCAGGCCAACTGTGTTGAGGTCGCCTACTCCACCTCCGTGTCCGTACGCGACTCCAAGAACCCCGATGGCGGCACGCTGCGGCTGCCCGAATCCTCCTGGTCGCCGCGGCGCCTCGCCCACCTCGTGGGATGAGCCTCACGTCACAACTCGAATCCGCGCCGCTCTGACCTGGTAAAGCGCGCCATTCGCGCGATCATCCGCCGTTCGGGCGATTGTTCAGCCCGGTCCCGTCGGAAAGAGTTCCTACGTTTGTTGTGGCTGTGTGGGGGTCGGGGACCCGCACCATGGCTCTGGGGGCTCGGTGTCTGTTCGCCGTAGTGGCGCGCGTTCTGGTGTGCGCGGGTTGTTCGTTCGCTCGTCTGTAGTCGGCTTGTCGTTGGCGTTGATGGGGTCTTCGGTGGCCGCTATCGCGCCCGTCGCGGCGGCCGCTGTGTCGACCAAGCCTGCGTCTGTGGATGTGCGGACGTTGCCTGCGTTGCGCAGTGAGCAGGCGCGTCCGGAGAAGGTTGCCGACGTCAAGCCTGCGGCGGATTTCACGCCGTTGGAGGGTGAGCGGTCGCGTCTGGACAACCGTCGCTCGCGGGTTGTGTCGCGGTCGGCGTTCGCGGATGAGTACGTCAACCCGGACGGCACCCGGACGTTGGTGCAGTCGACGCAGCCGCGCAACATGAAGGACAGCGCGGGTGTGTGGCAGCCGATCGACGCCGGTTTGCGTGAGGAACCGTCGAGCAAGCGGCTCAAGGCGGTCCGGCACCAGTTGAACCCGTCGTTGGCCGAGTTCGCCGATGACAAGGCGTTGGTGTCGGTCGAGGTCGACGGTGTGCGGGCGTCGTTGGCGTTGGAGAACGCGGCTCGAGGCAAGCGGGCGAAGGCCAGTGGCGTGCACGCGGAGTACGCCGACGTCGCGCCCGACACGGATCTTACTTATGAGGTCACCCCGAACGCGGTGAAGGAGACCATCCGGCTGCGCAAGGCCCCGGCGCAAGGGAAGGCGTCGTGGCGGTTCCGGTTGGACACCGCTGGGTTGACTCCGTCGCTGTCCGCGGACGGTTCGGTGGCGCTGGCTGATGCCGCGGGTGCGGTGAAGATCGTGATGCCGCCGATCGAGACGTGGGATTCGTCGGAGACCGAGACGCAGGCGCCCGCGCAGACCGGCGGCACGTACGGGCTGGAGCGGGTCGGATCCGGGTGGGTCCTGACGGTGTCGGTGGACGAGGCGTGGCTGCGTGACCCGAAGCGGGTGTACCCGGTCAACATCGACCCCACGTTCTCCTACGGTCTGTCGGAGTCCTACGCGTACCGCTCTGACAGCTATTCGTGCACTGCTTGTGGTGTGAAGATCGGCAACAGCCAGGCCGCAGGCGACACGTACTTCCGCACGTTGATGCGGTTCAACTATTCGCCGGTGTTCGGACAGAACGTCGTCGGCGTTTGGCTGGACGTCGATCGGATCGGCGGCGGGTCGCCCCACCGAGCGTGGAACGCGGACTTGTGGCATGGGAACAACTTCAACTACAACGGCTTCGGCGCTCACCTGGCGTCCGCGCCGGTGGGTGATGTCGGCACTTTCAACAGCCCGGCGCTGACGGCGTTGGTGAAGAGCAGCGCCGCGGGCAACGACTACACCTATTTCATGTTGACGGGTACGGAAACCGCGGGCACGTTCACCTACAAGAACCTGAACGCGACATTGCACATCGACACCGGTTCGGCTCCTCCGGCGCCGGTTCTGGTCGCGCCGGTGGACAATTCGGTGTCGACGTCGCTGACCCCGACGCTGTCGGTGAACCCGGTGACCGACGCTGACGGTGACGCGGTGAAGTATTGCTTCACGGTGGCGACCGGCGCGGATGGCAAGTCGGGCATGGTGGTCGATTCCGGGTGCGCGACGTCGCCGAGTTGGACCGTGCCCGACGGTGTGTTGTCCGATGGTGTCGCCTATACGTGGAAGGCCTCGACCTACAGCGGCTATACCAAGACCACTGGAACCTGGACTGGGCATTTCAAGGTCGATCAGCGTATCGGCGCCCACGGACCGTCTCCTGTGGACAGTGTGGGTCCGGTGACCGTGAACCTGGCCAACGGCAACGTGTCGACCTCGGCGTCCTCGCCGACGTTCACTACCGTGGGTGGCACCGCTGGGGTGTCGCTGGCCTACAACTCGCAGCAGCCGGAGTCCAAGGGCGTGAAGGCGTCCTACTTCCACGACATCTCCCACGCCGGTTTGATCAACGACGCGATCCAGACCCCGGTGCTGGTGCGGAACGAATCTCAGATCAACGCCGACTGGGGCACCGCGTCGCCATTCCCACCAGTGCTGGGCCAAGACTGGTGGCTGGTGCGTTGGGAGGGCTTCTTCATCCCGCCGGTGACCGGCACCTACCAGTTCGCGGGTCTGCACGATGACGGTCCGGTGATCTGGATCAATGGCCAGAAGGTTTATGACGTCGCGACCCCGCGAAACTACTTGGATTGGGCTGCGGCGACCGGGGTGGCGTTGACGGCGGGCCAGGCTGTGCCGATCAAGGTCGAACTTCAGGAGATCACCAACGACGCGCGGATGAAGCTGTACACCCGCACCACCGACGGCACCACGGTCCCGTCGCAGATCGTTCCCGCTGACTGGTTGGCCACGACCGACTCCCCGGCGTTGCCCAAGGGCTGGACGTTGTCGGCTGACCTGGACGGATCCGGCGCAGGCTACACCGAGGCGAAGGTGGCCGACCAGACGATCGTGCTCACCGACGCCACGGGTGCCAAGCACACGTGGACGAAGAAGAGCGAGGGGGGCTACACGCCGCCGCAGGACGAGATCGGTGTCCTGTCGCTGAACAGCAACGGCCAGGTCACGCTGTCCGAGGGCGCGGACATCTATGTCTTCCGCCCGGACGGCAAGCTGGATTCCCAGTCCAGCGTGCAGGACTCACGCAAGCCCGCCGCGCTGCAGAACATCTACAACGGCACGCCGTCGCGCCTGGTGCAGATCAAGGACCCCGTCTCCAACCGAGCTCACACGCTGTTCTACAACCGGCCCGGCGAGGACTGCTACGGCGGCGCGAGCGTGCCCGCCGGGTTCGACGCGCTGGCGCCTGCGCAGATGCTGTGCCGGATCACGTACTGGGACAGCACCCAGACCCGCCTGTGGTACGTCGGCGGCCGCCTGGCCAGGATCGAGGACCCGGGTTCGGAGCTGACCGACTACGCCTACAACGCCGACGGACTGCTCAGTGGCGTCCGAGACAACCTGGCCGCGGACTGGGTCGCCGCCGATCCGGCCACCCGCGGCTCGGTTGCGACCAGCACGACGATCACCTACGACGGTGGCGTCAAGCCGAAGGCCACAGCCGTCACGGCGCCGGTGCCTGCTGTGGGCCAAGCACGACCGGGACACACCTACACCTACGACGTGCCCAACCGCACGACGAAGGTCAACGCGCTGGGCCTGGTCACGGCGACCGGCTGGGCCACCAAGGTCGTCTACGACGGCGCCGACCGCACACTGTCCTCCACCGACGCCACGGGTAAGACCTCGTCGCAGACGTGGAGCGTCAAGGACCAGAAGCTGACGACGACCGACCCCGCGGGCCGGGTGTCGACCACGGTCTATGACGCGCAGGATCGCCCGGTGGACTCCTACGGTCCGGCCCCGGCGTCGTGTTTCACCGGGCAGGTTCCCACTGCGGCGTGTGCGAGCACGGTGCCGAAGTCGCACACCAACTACGACGAGGGCATCAACAGCCTGTCGGTCGCCTACTACGACAACCGCCACATGCTCGGCGCCCCGAAGGCGTACACGACCAGCGTGTCGGCCGGCGCCAACATGGTGCGCGACTGGGGCAATGGCGCACCTGACCCTGCGATCCCAGCCGACAACTGGTCGGCCCGGTTCACCGGTGAGATCGAGTTCCCCAACGCGGGCACGTACACGTTGAGCCTGTGGGCTGACGACGGTGTCCGGATGTGGGTCGGCGAGCAGATGCTGATCAACGACTGGATCGAGACGGCGACCAAGCAGCGCACTGCGACTTATGTCAGCCCGTCCGCAGGTCATCGGGCGAAGGTGCGGATCGAGTACTTCGACGCCACCTACCAGGCCCTGTTCCACCTGAACTGGATTCCCCCGGGCGGAGTGGAGCAGAACATTCCGCTCAACTACCTGCACCCACGCTACGACCTGACGACCTCGACGGTGACGTCGGAGTCGGGCGGTGTCGTGGACTCGGTCGCGTCGACCTCTTTCAACGAGAACGGCCTTGACTCCACGTTCGGGTTGGCTACCAGCGCTACCACGGCGGGCCTGATCTCTCGGTCGGGCTATGAACCCGTCGGTACGGGCTTCCTGCGCAAAACATCGAAGACGATGCCTACAGGTGCCCAGACCAGCTACGTGTACTACGGCGACACCGAGGCCCGGGACAACCCGTGTACTCCGGCCGCTGATGCGGTCAACCAGGGCGGCATGGCGAAGTTGACCACCATGACCGCCCCGGCCACCGGGTCGGCTCGCACGGACGAGCAGGTCTACGACCTGTCCGGTCGCGTTGTCGCCCGCGCCACCTCGGGCGACTGGTCCTGCACAACGTATGACGCGCGGGACCGCGTGGTGACGCAGATGCTTCCGGCGAATGTGTCGGCGGGTGCGCGGACGATCACGACGAACTACGCCGTGGGCGGCGACCCGCTGACCACCTCGGTGGCGGACTACAACGGCACGGTTACCACCCAGGTCGACCTGCTCGGCCGAGTGATCGCCTACACCGACGCCAACGGCCTGCGCACCGAAACCACTTACAACCAGGCCGGGCGCGTCACCCTGGAGAAGGTCATCCCGCCGAACGCGGCCGACCCCGCCCAGGAGATGACCAACACTTACGACGACGCCGGCCGGGTGCTGACCACCAAGCTCGGCACGACGACCCTGTCGACATCGACCTACGACGCGGCGGGCGAGTTGGCGACTGTCGCCTATTCCAATGGCAGTTCGCTGTCGGCGGTCGGCAAGGACACGGCCGGTCGGGTGACCTCGCAGACGTGGAAGACCAGCGACAATGTGTCGGTGACGTCCACCGTCACTCGCACTCGCGCTGGGACCGTCATCGACGAGTCTCTTGGCGGTGTGGACGCGCGTCCGGGGGCGTCGAACTACCTGTATGACGCTGCGGGCCGGTTGACCGAGGCGTGGGTGCCCGATCACCACTTCACCTACGACTTCACCTCCACCGCTCCCGCGGCATGCCCGACCGGAACGCGCGCGAACGCCGGGCTGAACACCAACCGGGTGCGTCTGCTCGACGAGACCACTGCGGGCACTACGGAGACGGGCTACTGCTACGACTCCGCCGACCGAATCCTGGCGACAACGGGCGCGTCGGCGATCACCGGAATCCAGTACAACAGCCACGGCAGCACGACCCAGTACACGCAGGGCTCGGCGACCACGTACTTCTCCTGGGACAGCGCGGACCGCAACATCGCCATCCGCACCACCGGCGCCGACCCCGCCGACGTCGCCTACACCCGCGACGCCACCGACCGCATCACCCGCCGCCAAGCAACCTCCGGTGACACGGTCACCGACATCCGCTACGGCTTTACCGGCAGCGGGGACTCGGCCGAGTACGCGATGAACGGGGCGGACAAGAAGCTGCTGACCCGCAGCATCTCGCTGCCTGGTGGCGTGCTCTACACCTGGAAGCCGATCGCGGCGGACCAGACCTGGGACCACCCGACAGTCCGCGGTGACTTGTGCCTGACGACCGTGCCGAATGGAATCCAGACCGGCCCTTGGCGGGTCTACGGACCCTATGGCGAGGCTGTCACTGGGCAGACGGCCACGGAGGGCATGCCTGACAATCAGCCTGGCCAGATGGACTATGGCTGGCTGGGGCAGCACCAACGCCCGCAGGAACACGCAGGGGCACTCTCCATCATCCAGATGGGCGCACGTCCTTACAGTCCTGCCCTCGGTCGCTTCCTCTCCGTCGACCCCGTCGATGGCGGCAGTTCCAATGACTATGACTACGTCTACGCTGACCCGATCAACACTGTTGACATCGATGGTCGTTGCCCGATGTGCATACCTCTTCTGTTTGCGGCTGTGCGTGCGGCTGGTCCATGGATAGTGCGTACAGCAATCCCGTGGATCACCCGGACTGCCCTTCCTTGGGCTGGACGCCTACTTCTGCGAGGCGGTCGCGCTTTGGTGGGCCGCGTCACACGCGTAGTTCGCGGTGGTAGCTGGCGATCAGCAATGAGCAGTGCTGCCAAATACGGAAAGGGTGCGGCTAAATTTAGCACCGGGTACGGCGCGACCTGTCTTACGGTCAAGAGTGTAATCGACAAGAATAATAGCAGGGGAGACTCGTATAGTGACGCTTGGGCTTGTATGAGGCCGACATCGGCAAAGTGGTTTGATTAGGGTGGAATAACAATGGCTCGAGGTAGGTTCCTGCATGCTGTCGGCGTTCTGAGCTGCGGGCTTTTTGTTGGATTGATTGGGTTGATTTCAGCCAGCGCGCTCGGATGGGTTCCGATGGAACTGGCAAGGGCTGGTGAGCCTGTTCTTTCTGTCCCGTTTTCTTTGTGTGTAATCTTGTATGTGACACTCGGGCGTCAGTACGTCCTCCCGTCGAAGACCTCGTCCGATGTTTCGGCGCGTGGCGCGTCCGCCTTATTTGGTCAGGCGGGTGTGGCTTGCATTATTGCCACGCTTGTTTATAACCTGGCCGGGGTGGCTTTTGACGAAGGTGACACCCCAACTTGGTTTGACGAAGTTGGTCGATGGATATTCGTTTGCTTTGCTATTTGCTTCACGGGCTATATAGCGTCTAGTCTCGTTTCTTGGCGGGTTGCGCGCCGTTCCGGTGAGGCGAGGAGTTAGGCGACTGCAGGTTATGCCTTGGGCCCGTATTTGGCGGCGAGTTTAGGTGGCGTTGCTGCACCGCCCAAACTCGCCGCTTGCGCGTATGGGAGGTTCTGCGCCGCAAGTCCGTGCGCCCGATGGTTCGCTGACTAAGTTCGCGACCCATCTTGCATTTGAGGATGTGCGTTAGTGTTTGAAGGTGTGCGAATTGGTCGAGTGTCAGCCATTCGGTTCCTGGTCGCAAAATGGATCGCATGGCAGAAGCGAGGGCTGGGCTTGCGGACGCATGCTGAGATGGCTCCCATCCTTACGAGAGTGGAGATCATCCCGAGACCTGGACTTCTGAGCTATTTCTATGCATCGGTGAGGTCGCCACCGACCTCGGCTCGCGATCGAACCGCTGGCTCATCCCCCTCGACCTGGCGTGTCGCCGATGATCTCCCCGCCATTCCTAGGCTCGTGGCGACCAGCGGCATCGCGGTCTGGCGGTGACTAGCCCAGCGGATACGTCGCGCGGACGCGGAAGCCGCCGTCTCGGGTGGGGCCGGAGTCGAAGGTGCCGCCGAGTAGGCAGGCGCGTTCCTGGAGGCCAACCAAGCCGTGGCCGCCGGAGGGCAGGCCAGCTGACTGGACGCGGGAAGGGCCGTTGCGGACCTCCACCAGCAGAACCCCCGCCGCGACCTGCACCCGAACCGAGGTAGAAGACCCAGCCGCGTGCTTGCGCACGTTAGTCAGAGCCTCCTGCACAGTCCGATAAGCAGCCCGGGAAACCGGCGCAGGCAGCTGCTCAGGTGAAGCATCCATAGCCAGCTTCACCGACACATCGCACCCGTGTACCAAAGTCGAGATGTCCTCAAGCCCTGGCTGGTAGTCATCCTCATCCCCACCAGACCGCAGCACCCCGACAAGCTCCCGCAACTCCTCCAAAGTCCGAGTGCTCAGAGCCCGAATAGTCTCCGCGGCCTCACGAGTCTCATCACTGACATCGCCGACCTTCAACGCCCCAGCCTGCATGGCGATCAGCGTGACCTGGTGAGACACCACGTCATGCATCTCCCGGGCCAGCTTGGCCCGCTCCGCCGAACGCACAGTCTGAGCATGAAGCCGCTGCTCCCGAGCCCGCGACCGCGCCAACTGCCGAATCCGAGTCGACAGCTCCTGCCGCACCGTGATCAGCATGCCGATAGCGATCGGCATCCCCGCCACGAGCACGCCGTACAACGCGTCCAGGAAGTGTTCGCGCCAAGTCAGGGCCAGGAAGTCTTCCCAGGGCCATAGGACGAAGCGGCACAGGGCGACCAAGAGGGCGCCAACCAGCGTCCGCCAGTTCAAGAGATACCGCTTGGCCACAGTGCCCAAGGCGATCATGGCCGCTAGCTGGGACCAGCCGACGAAGAAGCCGGGGACCGTGACCAGCACGGCGATGAAGGGGAAGTGCCTGCGCAGGGGCATCGCGAGGATGGCGATCCAGGACAGCCAGATCGAGTACGTCGGCGCGTCCTCGGGGACGACCAGCCAGACATCCAACACCGCGATGATGACGGCGGCCACGTCCGAGGCGATGCCGCGTACCCGCTGGTCGGCCCACAGCGGGGCCAGCCGCACGGGGACGTGCAGGCGCTGGCTGGGTCGGGGCGCGGGAACGGAAGCGGTGTCCTGGGGGACGACCGTGTTGGCGACCAGAATGTCACCTCCGCTGAGTCGACGACGATCCTCGGTGGGTTCGCGCAGCTCAGGATAGTCATGCTCGGCCGCGCGCTGCTCCGGGACGCCCTCCGGGGTTGTAGCATTCTTGCGGTTCGAGCCTGTGCGGCGGGGTCGGTGTGGCACGGATCGCCTTTCTGCCTGCGACCAGCCTCAGGTGCTCGTCACCCTGGAGGAGTCTGACCTCGTCTTTCAGGGACGGCGAGCCGCTCATTTCTGTGCGACAGCAAATCGCCGGCCAGGGAGGGAGGTGGAGGGTGCGCACGCTGATCATCGATAACTATGACTCCTTCACCTATAACCTCTACCAGGCTTTGGCCTCGATCGAGGGCGGTCGGCCAACTGTTGTCCGAAATGACGAAGACTGGGATCTCGGCGGGCTCGTCGACTTCGACAACGTGGTCATCTCACCCGGCCCCGGACACCCCGCGATCCACCGCGACATCGGGCTGAGCCGGGCCGTCCTCGCCGCCGCCCGACAGCCGCTGCTCGGGGTGTGTCTCGGCCACCAAGGGCTCTGCCTGCTCGCGGGCGCCCAAGTCGTGCACGCTCCCGAGGTGCGCCACGGGCGCCTCTCCGCGGTCCACCACGACGGCCGGGAGCTCTTCGCGGGCATCCCCTCGCCGATGCGCGTGGTCCGCTACCACTCGCTGGCCGTGGCTGATCTGCCCGCCGAGCTCGAAGCCACCGCCTGGGCCGACGACGGGGTCCTCATGGGGGTCCGCCACCGGGAGCGGCCCGCGTGGGGGGTGCAGTTCCACCCCGAGTCGATCTGCACCGAGCACGGCGACACGCTGTTGGCCAACTTCGCCGACCTGACCCGCCGCTGGTGGGCCGAGCACCCCCGCGAGACCGTGGTCGCCGCGAAGGTGCCCACCGCCCACCACCCCGCCGCGCCCGCCGCCAAGCGGGTCCACGTCGAGCGGCTGACGGTGGCGGTCACCGCCGAAGAGGTGTTCGACGCGCTCTTCCGGCACCAGACGCACGCGTTCTGGCTCGACAGCGCGGCGGGCGGCCGGTTCTCGATCATGGGCGACGCCTCCGGGCCATCCGCGCGGGTCGCCTCGGCCGACGTGTGGACCGGGCAGGTCACCGTGACCGCCCAGACCGGGGTCGAGGTCGTCCAAGAGGACTTCCTGGCCTGGCTCGACGCCGACATCGCCCGCAACCGGGTCGACGCGCCCGACCTGCCTTTCGACTTCGCCCTGGGCTGGGTCGGCTACCTCGGCTACGAGCTCAAAGCCGAGTGCGGCGGCGACCGCGTCCACCACTCGCCTGATCCCGACGCGCAGTTCGTCTTCGCCGACCGGGCGCTGGTGTTCGACCACGCGACCGGCGAGCTGTATCTGCTGGCCTTCGACGAACCCTGGCTGGCCGAGACCGCCACCCGGCTCACCGCCCTCGAACCCCAGGCCCGGCCCGTCGTGCGCGGGGTCGAGGCGGGCAGGCTGTCCCCGCGCCACGACCGGGCCGCGTACCTGGCGATGATCGAGGAATGCCAGGCCCGTATCGATGAGGGTGAGACCTACGAGGTCTGCCTGACGAACATGCTCACCGCGGGCGCGACGGTCGACGTCTGGGAGACCTACCGCTACCTGCGCCGCGCCAGCCCGGCCCCGTTCGGCGCGCTGCTGCGCTTCGGCGACTTGGCGGTGCTGAGCACCTCGCCCGAGCGGTTCCTGTCGGTGACGGCCGCGGGCCAGGTCGAGTCGCGCCCGATCAAGGGCACCCGCCCGCGCGGCCGGACACCGGAGGAGGACGAGGCGCTGCGCCACGACCTGGCCACCGACGAGAAAGACCGCGCCGAGAACCTGATGATCGTCGACCTCGTGCGCAACGACCTCGGGGTCTACGCCGAGGTCGGCTCCGTGCACGTGCCCGCGCTGTTCGAGGTCGAGTCCTACGCGACGGTCCACCAGTTGGTCAGCACGGTCCGCGCCCAGTTGGCCGAGGGCGTCTCGGCGGTCCGCTGCGTCCGCGCCGCGTTCCCCGGCGGGTCGATGACGGGCGCGCCGAAGATCCGCACGATGGAGATCATCGACCAGCTCGAACGCGGCCCGCGCGGGGTCTACTCCGGTGTCCTCGGCTACTTCTCCCTGACCGGCGCGGCGAACCTCAGCATGGTCATCCGGACCCTGGTGGTGCGTCCCGGCGCGGTGTCGTTCGGCGTCGGCGGCGCGGTCATCGCCCTGTCGGACCCGGCGGGGGAGTACGAGGAGACCGCGGTCAAGGCGACCGTGATGCTCACCCTGCTGGGCGCCGAGTTCCCGGGCCGGGTGCGGACGGGCTGAGCGTTCCACCAGGCGTCACCCGGCGGCCATGGTCAGTCCCCCTGCGGTTGCCACTATCGCGAGTATGACCAGATCCTCAGTGCGTGCGGGAGCCGCGGCGATCGCCGCGCTCGCTTGCATCGTCACGCCCGGCGCGGCGACCGCCGCCCCGCAGCACCCCCGCGAGTTCGACCTGCAGGCCCACCGCGGCGGCCTCGGCCTGCGCGTCGAGAGCAGCCTCAGCTCCTTCGGCAACGCGCTGCGGCTGGGGGTGACCACGCTCGAACTCGACGTCCAGATCACCGAGGACGGCCAGGCGATGGTGACCCACGACCGCAAGGTCGACGCCCGCAAGTGCCGTGACACCGCGCCCGCGACCGCCGGGGACCCGGAGTTCCCCTATGTCGGCAAGTACGTCCACACCCTGACCTTCGCCCAGGTGCGCACCCTGGACTGTGGCTCCGTCGGCCTGGCCGACCGCCCCGGCCAGCTCCTCGCGCCCGGCGCGCGGATGCCGCTGCTGCGCGAGGTGTTCGCGCTGGTCAAGCGCTACGGCGCCGACGTGCGGTTCAACATCGAGACCAAGGTCGAGGCGGGCGCCCCGGAGCAGACCGCGCCGCGTGAGCAGTTCGTCCAGATCACCGCGCGCGAGATCGCGGCGGCGGGTGTCGAGCGCCGGGTCAGCATCCAGAGCTTCGACTGGGGTGCCCTGATCCGCATGCGCGAGGTCGCGCCCCGGCTGCCACTGGTCGCGCTGACCAACTACGACTTCCTGCAGACCGGCCAGCCCGGCAAGTCGCCGTGGCTCGGCGGGCTCGACATCGACGACTTCGGCGGCGACCCGATCAAGGCCGTCAAGTCCTTCGGCGCGTCGGCGTTCTCGCCGGTGCACGGCTTCCCGCAGGGCGGCTCGGTCGTCGACCCCGGCTACCGGCCGTACGTCACCAAGGCCATGGTCGACCACGCGCACCGCAACGGCATCAAAGTCATCCCGTGGACGGTCAACGACGTGCCGACCATGGGCAAGCTCATCGATGACGGCGTGGACGGCCTGATCACCGACTACCCGGACCGCCTGCGGACCCTGCTCGGTGAGCGCGGCTTCAAGCTGCCTCGCGCCTACGCGTCGCCGCTGGACGTGCAGGGTCACCGCGGCGCGCGGTCTGTGCGTCCGGAGAACACGCTGGCCGCGTTCCGCTACGCGCTGGCCAACCCCGATGTGTCCACTTTGGAGCTCGACACCGGGGTCACCGAGGACGGCAAGGTCGTGGTGATCCACGACCGCACCGTCAACGGCTCGCACTGTGTCGACACCGCTCCGGCCACCGCGGGCGACCCGGAGTTCCCCTATGTCGGCAAGCGGATCCACGACCTGACGCTGGCGCAGGTCAAGACCATCGACTGCGGCTCCAAGACGCTGCCCGACTTCCCGAAGCAGCAGGCCGCCCCCGGCGAGCGCGTCCCGACGCTGTCCCAGGTGTTCGACGCGGTGCGCGCGAGCGGCCGGTCGGACGTCCGGCTCAACATCGAGACCAAGATCAGCCCGACGGCCGACGACACCGCGCCGTACGACGTGTTCACCCGCGCGGTGGTCGGCGAGATCGCCCGCGCTGGCTTCACCAAGCGCAGCACGCTGCAGTCGTTCGACTGGCGCACGATCATGCTGGCCCGCAAGCTCGACCCGCGCCTGGAGACCGTCGCGCTGGTCTGGCAGTACGGCCCGGCCGAGTGCGCGGCCCTGGCCGACGAGTGCTCGCTGCAGGCCGTCTACGGCGACCCGTCGGTGAAGAGCCCGTGGACCGGCGGGCTGGACTGGTGGAAGCACCAGGACCTCGCCAAGCTCGTCCGCCAGTCCGGCGCGACCACGGTGTCGTCGAACTGGCAGGTGCACGACCCGGCCCAGCCGACCGTCGCCCACAGCGACTGGTACCTGCGGCAGAGCCCGGCGTACTACCACGGCCCGGACGTGGCCACGTTGCGGCGCAAGGGATTGAAGGTCGTCCCGTACACCGTGAACGACGAGCCCACGATGCAGCGCGTCATCGACCTCGGTGTCGACGGCGTTATCAGCGACGACCCTGACCTGCTGATCAAGGTGGCCGTCCGCAACGGCCTGCGCTGAGTTGACGGTGGGGGCCGCGGAAAGCGGCCCCCACCGGTCAGCTGAACAGGATTACCAGCCCGATGCCGACCAGCACGACCGGCAGCACGAGATGCCCCCAGCGGGACAGCACCTTCGCCACCACGGGATGGCCCGCGAGGAACCAGCCCAGGGCGCACCACACGGCCGTGCCGATGAGGAACACCACGATGTACCCGGTCATGCCGCCGACACCCGCCACGGCGAACACCGGTACGTAGACGCCGATGTTGTCGCCGCCGTTGGCGAACGTCACCGCCGCGACCTGCCAGAGGCCCGCCGCCGGGGCGGGCTCGTCGTCGCCGCCGCGCCACAGTGCCCACGCCGCTTTGAGTCCGAGCGCGAGCGGCAGCAGACCGAGGTAGCGGATCGCCGACTCGGGTAGCAGGCCCGCGCCCAGGGCGCCGAGCACCGACACCGCGAGGATGGCGGCGAACCCGAGGAACTGGCCCGCCACGACCCGGGCCGCCGCGGCGCGGTTCCGGCCGGTCTGGCCGAAGAACACCGCGAGCAGCACCAGGTCGTCGATGTTGGTCACCGCGAACATGCCCGCGGCTTGAGCGACTTGCGTCAAGAAAGCGGGGGAGCGAACACGTTCGGCACCTTCGCCGCGGCGGGCTTGTCCAGCAGCCACAGCGTGCGTCGGATACCCCGCGCGCCCGCGGCCGGAAGCTGGACCTCACCGGCCCCGCCGAGCGCCATGGCGACCGCGGCCGCCTTGGACTCGCCGGTCGTCATCAGCCAGACCTCCGCCGACCGGCGGGCGGTCGCCAGCGTCATGCTGACCCGCGTCGGCGGCGGCTTCGGGCAGTTTCGCACGGCCACGACGGTCCGCTCGGTCTCATAGACCGCGGGCGCGCCGGGGAACACCGAAAGCGTGTGCCCCTCCTCGCCCACGCCGAGCAGGCAGACGTCGAACGTCGGCACCGGGCCGTGGTCCTCCGGGCCTGCCTTGCGGGCCAACAGGTCCGCGTAGTCGGCGGCCGCCGCGTCCGGGTCGTCGCCGAAGGGGCCGTCCGAGGGGGCCATGGCGTGGACGCGGTCGGGGGAGACCGGCACGTGGTCGAGCAGGGCCGCGCGGGCCTGGGTCTCGTTGCGGTCCGGGTGGCCCGACGGGAGGAACCGCTCGTCGCCCCAGTAGAGGTCGACGCGGCTCCAGTCGACGGCGTCGCGGGCCGGGGCGGCGCGCAGCTGTTCCAGGACCATGATCCCGGTGCGGCCACCCGTCAGCACCACCGACGCGTGGCCGCGCGCGGCCTGGGCGTCGACCATGCGGGTGACGAGACGGGCCGCCGTGGCGGCCGCGAGTAAGCCGGGGGCCGAGTAGACGACCACCTGGGGACGACTCATGACGCCGCCTTCGTGCTCTTGGCCGATGCCGCGGTCGACTTCGATGCGGTCGCCTTGCGTTTCGGCGCGGTCTTGGCAGTGGTCTTGGCAGCGGTCGACTTCGTCGCCACCGTCTTCGCCGAGCTTGGCTTGGGCGGGCTCGCCTTGGCCGACGAGGCAGGCGTCGCCTTCGCGGCGGCGGGCTTGGCGGTGGCGGGCTTGGCGGCGGAGGCCGCGGTCGCCCGGCCGCGGGTGACCTTCGCGAGGCCCTTCAGCGTGGCCTCGTAGATCTCGTCCGGGTCGAGCCTGCGCAGCTCCTCCGACAGGCAGTCCCGCACCTCACGCCGCTGCAAAGCCACGCGACGAGCGGGCTGGCCGGGCTGGGTGAGCGTGCCGACCTTGCCGTCCGGCCGGTCCAGCACCACCGTCCCGGACCTCCGCGCCAGCTCGACGTGCACGATGCCCGTGCCCGCGGTCGTCTTCACCCGCTTCACCGGCACCTTGAGGAACGTCGCCAGCCACGCCGCGAGCAGGTCCGTCGACGGCGAGTCCGCCGCCCCGCTGACCGACGCCGCGGTGACCTTCTCGTGTGGCGGCAGGTCCAGCGACGCCGCGAGCACCGCGCGCCACAGGGTCAGCCGGGTCCAGGCAAGGTCGGTGTCGCCCGCGGCGTACTGCTTCTGCCGCGTCTCCAGCGCCTTGCCCGGGTTGCGGTCGGCGGCCGAGTCGGTGATGCGGCGCTGCGCGAGCTTGCCGATCGGGTCGTCGGCGGGCTTGGCGGGCGCCTCGAACGGCCACCACGCCACCACCGGCGCGTCCGGCAGCAGCAGCGGGATCACGCAGCTGGCGCCTTCATCGGCCAAGGGGCCGTAGAGGCGCAGCACGATGACCTCGCTGGCACCCGCGTCGCCGCCCACCCGGATCTGGGCGTCGAGGCGGGCGGCGGCCTTGCGGGCGCCGCGGGCCACCACGATCACCCGGCACGGGTGTTCCCGGCTGGCGTCGTTGGCCGCGTCGATGGCGTCCTCGGTGCGCTCTCCGTCGTCGGTGACGATCACCAGCGTCAGCACCCGGCCGAGGGTCGTGGCGCCACCCTGCTCGCGCATGTGCACGAGCTTGGTGTTGACCTGGGAGGTCGTCGTCGATGGCAGATCGATGATCAAGGCCGCCTCCACTGGCGTCCGGTCCGGGAGAGCATCTTGTCGGCCGAGTGCGGCCCCCACGTGCCCGCCGGGTAGCCCTCCGGCTTGCCCGCCGTCTTCCAGAACTTCAGCACCGGCTCCAGGATCTGCCAGGACAGCTCGACCTCCTGGTTGACCGGGAACAGCGACGGCTCGCCGAGCAGCACGTCGAGGATGAGTCGCTCGTAGGCCTCGGGCGAGGACTCGGTGAACGCGTGGCCGTAGGAGAAGTCCATCGACACGTCGCGGACCTCCATCGTGGTCCCCGGCACCTTCGAGCCGAACCGCATCGTGACGCCCTCGTCCGGCTGCACGCGCACGACCAGGGCGTTCTGCCCCAGCTCCTCGGTCGACGTGTCGTCGAACGGCAGGTGCGGCGCGCGCTTGAACACCACGGCGATCTCGGTGACCCGCCGCCCGAGCCGCTTGCCCGTGCGCAGGTAGAACGGCACCCCGGCCCAGCGGCGCGTGTTCACCTCCAGGGTGATCGCGGCGTAGGTCTCGGTGGTCGAGGTCTTCGCGAAGCCCTCTTCCTGCAGCAGGCCGAGCACCTTCTGCCCGCCCTGCCAGCCGCCGAGGTACTGCCCGCGCGCGGTGGTCTCGGCGAACGGGCCGACCGGCTTGGTCGCCTCCAGCACCTTGATCTTCTCGGTGCGCAGCGCGCTCGGGTTGAAGGAGACCGGCTCCTCCATCGCGGTCAGCGCGAGCAGCTGCAGCAGGTGGTTCTGGATGACGTCGCGGGCGGCGCCGATGCCGTCGTAGTAGCCCGCGCGGCCGCCGAGGCCGATGTCCTCGGCCATGGTGATCTGCACGTGGTCGACGTAGTTGGCGTTCCAGATCGGCTCGAACAGCTGGTTGGCGAAGCGCAGCGCCAACAGGTTCTGCACGGTCTCCTTGCCGAGGTAGTGGTCGATGCGGAACACCGACTCCTCGGGGAAGACCTCGTTGACGACCTTGTTCAGCGCCACCGCGGAGGCCAGGTCGTGCCCGAACGGCTTCTCGATGACGACCCGCCGCCAGTTCTCCGGAGAGTCCGGGGTGGCCAGGCCGGAGCGGGCGAGCTGCTTGGTCACGATGGGGAACGCGCCCGGCGGGATGGAGAAGTAGAACGCGTGGTTGCCGCCGGTGCCGCGCTCCTCGTCGAGCTGCTTGATCGTCGCGACGAGGTTGTCGAAGGCCGCGTCGTCGTCGAACGTGCCCGACACGAACCGGAAGCCCTCGGCCAGCCGGTCCCACACCGCCTCGCGGAACGGCGTGCGCGCGTGCTGCTTGACCGCCTCGTAGACGACCTGGCCGAAGTCCTGGTCGGCCCAGTCGCGGCGCGCGAAGCCGACCAGGGAGAAGCCCGGCGGCAGCAGGCCCCGGTTGGCCAGGTCGTAGATCGCGGGCATCAGCTTCTTGCGCGAAAGGTCACCGGTCACGCCGAAGATCACCAGGCCGCACGGCCCGGCGATGCGCGGCAGCCGCTTGTCCCGCTCGTCGCGCAGCGGGTTCGTCCACGTCCGGGTCACCGGCTCACCTCGGTGAGCACGTTGACGAGGTGGGCCAGGCCGGCGGCGCGGTCGGTGAAGTGCAGGCGCAGCACGGGCCTGCCGTGCTCGATGAGCACCTGGCCGTCGCCGAGCGCCTGCGCGCGCTGGAGCACACCCAGCGTGTACGGGCGCTCCGGCACCTCCAGGTCGTTCTCCACCACGCCGGTGATCTGCAGGAACACGCCGTTCTGGTGGCCGCCCTTGTGGTACTGGCCGGTCGAGTGCAGGAACCGCGGGCCCCAGCCGAACGTGGTCTGCAGGCCGCCGCGGCGCGCCAGCTCCGACCGCAGCAACACGGCGGAGGCGTCGTCGAGCCGGTCGAGATAAGCCTGGATGGACACGTAGCCGAACTCCGGGGCCGCCTCGACCAGCGCGGTCAGCGCACCAGCAAGCGAGTCGGTGCCTTCCGGCAGCCAGCCCTCGGACGCGTAGACCTCGATCGGACCGTCCACAAGGGACGGCTTGGTGGTGTCATCGCCCTGGGGCGCGTCCAGCAGCGCGCGGGCCGCCTTCTTGGCCGCCTCGACGTCGGGCTGGTCGAACGGGTTGATGCCCAGCAGCCTGCCGACGACCGCGGTCGCGTACTCCCACAGCAGGAACTGGCCGCCCAGGCTGCCCGACACCGAGATCGCGCCGCCGTCCGGGCCGACGCCGATGGTGGTGGCGTCCTCGCCCGCGTCGGCGAACCCGGGGGAGTCGGCCTTGTCCACGACGACCGGCAGCAGGCCGGTGCCGTTCTTGCCGGTCGACTCCGCCACGAGCTGCTCGGCCCAGTCGCCGAAGCCCGCGATGCCGGACCCGGTGTCGGCGATGACGATCTTCTCCGCGCCGCGCGCGTGCGCCCCGCCGAGCGCCGACGCCAGCACGAGCGCCGGGTTGTCGGGGCTGTCGGCGCTGAGCACCTTGGCGGCCTCGGCCGCGTCGTCGAGCAGCGCGGCCACGTCGGCGCCCGCGAGGCCGGAGGGGACGAGGCCGAACGCGGTCAGCGCCGAGTAGCGGCCGCCGACGTTCGGGTCGGCGCGGAACACCTTGCGGTAGCCCGCCTCGACCGACGCGGCCTCCATCGGCGAACCCGGGTCGGTGACCACGACGATCCGCGACGCGGCGTCGATGCCCTCCGCGGCAAACGCGGCGGCGAAGATCCGGCGGTGGCTGTCGGTCTCCACAGTGGACCCCGACTTGGACGACACCACGAGCACGGTTCGCGAAAGATCACCCGCGAGGGCGTCGGCCACCTGGCCGGGATCGGTCGTGTCGAGCACGACCAGCGGCACTCCCGCGGTGCCGGTGATGACCTCGGGCGCCAGCGACGAGCCGCCCATGCCCGCGAGCACGACCCGGTCGACGCCCTCCGCGCGGAGTTCTGCGCGGAGGGCGTCGATCTCGGCGAGCAGCGGGCGCGAGGTCTCGTGCAGCGTCGTCCAGGACAGCCGGATGGCCGACTCGGACTCCGCCTCGGGACCCCACAGCGTCGGGTCCTGCGCCGCGAGCTTCGAGGCCACCTCGTCGTCCACCAGCAATTGGACGAGCGGAGCGGCTTCCTCGGTGAGCCGCTGGTCGTTGATGGTTACTGCGACGGTCTCTCCGGGGTTTGCCACGGTGGCCTCTCTACTAAGGAACTACTTCGCTTTGTCCAACTGGCCTTGCACGGTGTCGAGCAACTCGGCCCACGACTTCTCGAACTTGTCCACGCCCTCGGTCTCGAGAACCTGGTACACGTCGTCGATGTCGACGCCGACCGCGGCGAGCTGATCGAACACAGCCTGCGCGGCCGGGCCGGTGCCCGTCACCGTGTCGCCACTGATCTTGCCGTGATCGGCCACGGCGTGCAGTGTCTTCTCCGGCATGGTGTTGACCGTGTCGGCGACGACGAGGTCGTCGACGTACATCGTGTCCACATAGTCCGGGTTCTTCACGCCGGTCGACGCCCACAGTGGACGCTGCGCCCGCGCGCCGTCGGCGGCCAGCGCCGCCCAGCGCTCGCCGGAGAAGACCTCCTGGAACGCCGCGTACGCGAGCCGCGCGTTGGCGACGGCCGCTTTGCCGCGAAGGGCCTTCGCCTCGTCCGTGCCGATTGTGTCAAGCCGCTTGTCCACTTCGGTGTCCACACGGGAAACGAAGAACGACGCGACGGACTCGATCGACTTCAGGTCGTGGCCGTTCTCCTTGGCCTTCTCAAGACCGGCCAGGTAAGCCTCCATCACCGCGCGGTAGCGCTCGACCGAGAAGATCAGCGTGACGTTGACGCTGATGCCCTCGGCCAGGGTGCGGGTGATCGCGGGCAGGCCCTCGACCGTCGCCGGGATCTTGACCAGCAGGTTCGGCCGGTCGACGGTCTTCCACAGGTCCTGCGCCTCGGCCACGGTGGCCTCGGTGTCGGCGGCCAGCCGCGGGTCGACCTCGATCGACACCCGGCCGTCGACGCCGCCGGTGGCCTTCCAGATGTCGCGGAACAGGTCGCACGCGTTGCGCACGTCGGTGGTGGTCAGCTCGCGCACGACAGCGTCGAGCGAGGCGTCGCGGGCGGCCAGCTCGCGGACCTGCTCGTCGTATGCCTCGCCGTCGGACAGCGCGCCCGCGAAGATCGTCGGGTTCGTGGTGACGCCGACGATGTGCTTGTCGCGGATCAGCTCGGCGAGGTTGCCCGAGGTGAGCCGCTCGCGCGACAGGTCGTCGAGCCAGATGGACACCCCGGCGTCGGAAAGCGCCTTCAAGTTGTCGGTCACTTCTGGCCTCCGTTCGCGATGATGGAGCGGCGTGCGGCGGCGACGACGGCCTCGGTGGTGATGCCGAACTCGCGGAACAGCGTCTTGAAGTCCGCCGACGCGCCGAAGTGCTCGATGGAGACGATCTCGCCGGTGTCGCCGACGAAGCGGTGCCACGGCTGGGCGATGCCCGCCTCGACCGCGACGCGCGCCTTGACGCTCGGCGGGATCACGGTGTCGCGGTAGGACTGGTCCTGCGCGTCGAACCACTCGACCGACGGCATCGACACGACCCGCGTCGGCACGCCGTCGGCCTCCAGGGCCGCTCGGGCCTCGACCGCGAGCTGCAGCTCGGAGCCGGTGCCGATGAGCACGACCTGCGGGGTGCCGCCGGTCGCGTCGGCCAGCACGTAGCCGCCCTTGGCGACACCGTCGGCGGCCAGGTCCTTGGTGCCTTCCAGCACCGGCAGGTTCTGCCTGGTCAGCGCGAGGCCCACCGGGGCGTCGGACTGCTCCAGGATCGCCTTCCACGCCGCGGCGGTCTCGTTGGCGTCACCCGGGCGCAGCACGACCAGGCCCGGGATCGCGCGCAGCGCGGCCAGGTGCTCGATCGGCTGGTGGGTCGGGCCGTCCTCGCCGAGGCCGATGGAGTCGTGAGTCCAGACGTAGGTGACCGGCAGCTTCATCAGCGCGGCCAGGCGCACCGCCGGGCGCATGTAGTCGGAGAACACCAGGAACGTGCCGCCGTAGGGGCGGGTGGGGCCGTGCAGCACGATGCCGTTGAGGATCGAGCCCATGGCGTGCTCGCGGACACCGAAGTGCAGCGTGCGGCCGTACGGGGTGGCGTTCCAGTGCTTGGTGGCCGCCGCGACCGGGCCGAACGAGTCGGACCCGGCGATCGTGGTGTTGTTCGACTCCGCGAGGTCGGCCGAGCCGCCCCACAGCTCCGGCAGCAGGCCGCCGATCTTGTTCAGCACGTCGCCGGACGCCTTGCGGGTCGCCACGCCCTTCGGGTCCGGGTCCCAGCTCGGCAGCGCCTCGGCGAATCCCTCGGGCAGCTTGTAGGCCGACGCCCGGTCGAGCAGTTCCTTGCGCTCCGGGTTGGCCTGCGCCCACTTCTCGAACGCGGTCTCCCACTCGGCGCGCGCCGACTTGCCGCGCGCGGTGACCTCGCGGGCGTGCGACAGCACGGCCGGGTCGACCTCGAAGGTCTTGGCCGGGTCGAAGCCCAGGATCTCCTTGACCGCGGCGACCTCGTCGTCACCCAGCGCGGCGCCGTGCGCCTTGCCGGTGTTCATCAGGTTCGGCGCCGGGTAGCCGATCACGGTGCGCAGCAGGATGAACGACGGGCGCGGGTCGGCCTTGGCCGCCTCGACCGCGTCCAGGATGCCCCGCACGTTCTCACCGGACAGCACGGTCTGCACGTGCCAGCCGTAGGACTCGTAGCGCTTCGCGGTGTCCTCCGACAGCGCGATGCGGGTGTCGTCCTCGATGGAGATCTGGTTGTCGTCGTAGAAGACGATCAGGTTGCCCAGCTCCTGGCGGCCCGCGATGGACGAGGCCTCGGAGGTCACGCCCTCCTCGATGTCGCCGTCGGAGGCCACCACGTAGATGTGGTGATCGAAGACACTCTCGCCCTCGGCGGCGTCGGGGTCGAACAGGCCGCGCTCGCGGCGTGCCGCCATCGCCATGCCGACCGCGGAGGCCAGGCCCTGGCCCAGCGGGCCGGTGGTGATCTCCACGCCCTTGGTGTGGCCGTGCTCCGGGTGGCCCGGGGTCAGCGAACCCCACGTGCGCAGCGCCTGGATGTCCTCGATCTCCAGGCCGTAGCCGGAGAGGAACAGCTGCAGGTACTGGGTGAGGCTGGAGTGGCCGCACGACAGGACGAAGCGGTCGCGGCCGATCCAGTCCGGGTCGCTCGGGTCGTGGCGCATCACACGCTGGTAGAGGGTGTAGGCCAGCGGGGCCAGGCTCATCGCCGTCCCGGGGTGGCCGTTGCCGACGTTCTGCACCGCGTCTGCGGCGAGCACCCGGATGGTGTCGACCGCGCGCCGGTCGAGATCGGTCCAGTCCTCGGGCAGCGTCGCCTTGGTGAGTTCGGTCAGGTCTGGCTGGACTTCGTCGCTAACGGACACGGACTTGAGCTCCCACTTCCACATCTGGCGGCGCCTGCACGATCCTCCACCATCGGGCTCTCTAGATCGATCCCACAGGTGGTAACCCGGCTCGACCCGCATGTCATCCCTGGTCCGGTGGTCAGCGTAGTCCGCGCCGTCCGGGAGTGTGATTCGTGACCGAATCCCGGGCCCACCAGGCCACCCGATACGGGTACCCATAAGCCACGCGGTTAACATTTCCCACGGTGTCGCGAGACTTCCCGCGGCCCGGACGCAACCGCCGTGACCGGCGTCTCACCTGGTCACCGGCTGACTTGAGGAGCGCGATGTCGTCGGTGACCCCCGTGCCCGCCGACGCCCGCCCAGCGCAGGCGCCGAGCCGAGCCGAGGTGGTCAAGGCCTACGTGGCGCTGACCAAGCCGCGCATCATCGAGTTGCTGCTGGTCACGACGGTGCCCGCGATGCTGCTCGCGCAGCGCGGCATCCCGTCGCCGTGGCTGGTGCTCACCACGCTCTTCGGCGGCACGCTGGCCGCGGGCAGCGCGAACGCGCTCAACTGCGTGGTCGACGCCGACATCGACGCGCTGATGAAGCGGACCAAGCAGCGCCCGCTCGCCCAGCACGTCGTGCCCAAGCGCAACGCGCTGGTCTTCGGCCTGATCCTCGGCGTGGTCTCCTTCGCCTGGCTCTGGGCCACCACGAACCTGCTCGCCGCGGCCATGGCCGTCGGCGCGATCCTGTTCTACGTCCTCGTCTACACGATGATCCTCAAGCGGCGGACGTCGCAGAACATCGTGTGGGGCGGGGCGGCCGGGTGCATGCCCGTGGTCATCGGCTGGTCCGCGGTGACCGGCGACGTCGGCTGGCCCGCGTGGGTCATGTTCGGCGTGATCTTCTTCTGGACCCCGCCGCACTTCTGGGCGCTGGCGATGAAGTTTCGCGACGACTACGCCGCCGCGGGCGTGCCGATGCTGCCCGTGGTCGCCACGCCGCAGCAGGTGTCCAAGCAGATCGTCGTCTACTCGTGGGTGATGGTGGCCTGGACGCTGCTGCTGGTCCCGGCGACCGGGTGGGTCTACGCGGCGTTCTCCGCGCTCGCGGGCCTGTGGTTCCTGATCTACGCGCACAAGCTGCACAACGCGGTGCGCCGCGACGAGCCCAGCAACCCGATGAAGCTGTTCCACCTCTCGAACAGCTACCTGACGCTGGTGTTCGTCGCGCTCGCCGTCGACTCCGCGCTGGCGCTCCCCGTCACCGGGTGGCCGTTCTAATCCGGTAGCCGGACTCCGGTCAGGGTGTCGAACAGGTGCACCTGGCTCGGGTCGATCCCGAGCCCGACCTGCATGCCCCGGCCCGGCACGTTCCGCCGGTCGCAGCGCGCGACCAGGGTGATGTCGCCGTACGGGGTGTTGGCGGTCAGGTACAGGTAGTTGTCCTCGCCGAGTTCCTCGACGGCCTCGACGGTGGCGTTGATGCCCTGGCCCGCGCCGACGACCCGCAGGCCGCTCGGCCGCAGCCCGACCGTGATCGCCTTGCTCTTGAGCGCGGCACGCTGGCGCGGGGTGGTCGGCAGGTCGTAGGGACCGAACCGGATCAGCGAGCTGCTGATGACCGGCACCTCGACCAGGTTCATCGGCGGCGAGCCGGTGAACCCGGCCACGAACACGTTCGCGGGCCGGTCGAACACCCGGCGCGGCGTGTCGACCTGCTGGAGCTTGCCGTCGTTGAGCACCGCGACCCGGTCGCCCATGGTCATGGCCTCGACCTGGTCGTGGGTGACGTAGACGGTGGTGGTGCCGAGCCTGCGCTGCAGCGACGCGATCTGGGTGCGGGTCTGCACGCGCAGCTTCGCGTCGAGGTTGGACAGGGGCTCGTCCATCAGGAACACCCTGGGCTCGCGCACGATCGCGCGACCCATGGCCACCCGCTGCCGCTGCCCACCGGACAGCTTTGGCGGCTTGCGGTCGAGGTAGGGCTCGAGGTCGAGCATCTTGGCGACCTCGCGCACCTTCTGCGAGATGTACGTCGGCGGCTTCTTGGCCAGCTTGAGCTGGAAACCGAGGTTCTCCGCGACGGTCATGTGCGGGTACAGGGCGTAGTTCTGGAACACCATCGCGATGTCCCGTTCCTGTGGTCTGGCGTGAGTGACGTTCGATCTGCCGATGTGGATCGCGCCCCGGTCGACCTCTTCCAGCCCGGCGAGCATCCGCAGGGCCGTCGTCTTCCCGGAGCCGGAGGGGCCCACGAGCACCATGAACTCACCGTTGCGGATGTCGAGATCGAGACTGTCCAGCGCGGGCGTGTCGGTGCCGGGGTAGACGCGCGTGGCGCCCTGATACGAGACGGAAGCCATGCGCCTGCCCTCACTGCTGCCCGAGTTTTCACTGTTAAGTGTGCGAAAGATGTCAGAAATGTGGGCATTAGCACAAGAGATGTCTAAACCACGGCGGAAAGTAACCGTTCGACGGTCGGGTCGTCCAAGGATTCCCGGATGCAGGACCAGAGTTCCAAATTGGCCGTGGCCCAGCGGGAATAGGCGGCCGCGGCGGCGGGGGAGTAGAAGTAGAACCCCTCGTCGTGCGCGTCCCGCTGTTCGCCGACGATCTTGTCGGCCAACTCGCGCAGGCTGACGCCGTTCTCGGCGAGGTACTTGTGGGCGAGCACGACCGGGGTGACCGGCAGCGCCTTGAACAGGGTGTCGGCGTCGCTGAGGGCCTGCGCCTCCAGGGAGATGTCGCGGTGCCGGGTGCGCATCTCGGCCTCGTCGACCAGCGCGTCGATCCACTCGATCGTGTGGCGCCGCAGCCCGGCGTCGGTGAGGATCGCGCGGCGCAGGTCGCTGCCCGCCGCGGCCGCCGAGTTGCGGCGGACCAGGTAGTTGACGTCGTGCACCAGGGCGGCGGTCTCCACCACGGCGGTGTCGGAGCCGTTCAGCCGGGAGAACTCGACGGCTTTGTCGCGCACGAAGCTGACGTGGTGCCAGCCGTGGAACGGCAGGCTGTCGCGCAGGCAGAGCGCGTGCACCCGGTTCTCGACATAGGCGATGGCGGTGGCGCTGATCGTGGACAAGGGAACCCCTCCCGAGCGGTGGGAAAGTCGGGTGGGGTGATGGTAGGTGGTTTCAGATGCGGCTGGTCAGGTCCTCCAGTCGGGATTCGACGGGCACGTGCCGGTGCCCGATGCGGGTGGCCGGGTCGAACGACAGGCTGGCGCGGGTGACCGGGCGAGACTTCACCAGGAACGTCATCGTCGAGTCGGCCGCGCGGGGGATGCGGTGGAACTCGTCGGCCAGCAGGTAGCCGGAGTCGCCCGCGCGGCACTCCGTGGCGCGCAGCAGGGTGGCCGAGGTGATCAGGCCGGTGTCGGGGTCCACCGAGGTCGCGTAGCGCTCGTGCAGGTAGCCGCCGCTCAGGATGACCGTGCAGAAGTGGTAGCGGTGGTTGTGGACCGAGTCGGCGTAGCCGGGGCGCCAGTCGGACTGTGGTTTGTACTCGTGCAGCCAGAACGTGAACGGTTCGGCCGCGCGGTCGCGCAGGCACCAGGCGAAGTGGGTGGTCGTCTCGCGGGAGTGGGCGATCAGCGCGGCGGCGCGGTCCGGGCCGAGGCTGAGCAGGTGGGCGCGCAGCACCGATCTCAGCGCTGGTCCGTCCACCCACGAGCCGAAAGTGGCGTGGACCGCGGGCCAGCGGCGCACGTGGCGCATCCGGTCGGCGAGTTCGGACAGCGCGGTGGACAACTTGGCTCAGCCCTTCAATTCGGCTTTCGCGGAGAACTCGTGCCGGAAGGTGTGGAACTTGGCCTCCAGGGCACGGAACTTGTGGTCGGTCAGCGTGGTCCCGGTGACCTTCGCGAAGTGCGCGAGGAACTCCGCGCGACTGGTGTCCGGGGTGATCTGGAACCTGCCCGCGTCGCGGGCGGCGCGCAGCCTGCTGAAGTCGGCGCGCTCCATCGCGTAGATGAACGACCCCTCCGAGAACCGCAGCGTGCGCGGGTACAGCGAGGCGACCCCGGCGACGTCGCTGTAGAGCGTCACCCAGACGCTGTCGTCGAACATCTCCACACGATCCAGCGGCGGGTCGGCGATCACCGTCACGTCGATCACCGTGCACCGCGCCCGCGCCAGGTACAGCCCGACCAGCCCGATGCTGATCTCCTCGTGCAGCGTGGCCTGGATCCGCTCGTAGTCGGCGTCGACGCCCGCGTGCCGCACCAGGTGGCGGGCCCGGCCGCTGATCGCGGTGCGCTCGCGTGGGTCGGCGACGACCGCGCGGACCTCCCACTCGGCGTTGGAGTGCAGCAGCCGCACCGCGGCGTAGCGGCCGGAGAAGCCGCGGAACCAGAACTGCCTGGTGGCCTTGAGATCGCGCATCATCAGCGCGTTGAACGCCGGGTCGGGATCGGTGGTCGCCTCGAAGACGTGGGTGGGGAAGAACTCCTGGTTCAGCGACCGGTACTCCGCCGATAACTCCTGAAGCGCGCGCCTGCTCTCCTCGATCACCGGGGTGACCATCGCGCGCTGCGCCGCGCTCGCGGTGACCAGCGTCTGGCCGAACCCGACCACGGCCGACACCATCGTCCCGGTGCCGAGGGCGGCGAGCAGGTTCTTCGGGGTGCCCGGGCCCAATCCGCTCGCCAACCACATCGACGTTCCGGACACCACGAGCAGGATCATGAGCAGCAGACCCGTGCGGGTCCAGAACAGCTCCTTGACGGGGTTGGCCTGCGCCGCGGTGCCAGATGCGGATCCGGCCTGCGCGGGCACGGTGGTCACCTCCTTGGCGGGCACCCGATCGGGCGAATGCTTTCCGTATCCGATCGGGCGCGCGGAGTTACTTTACGCGCAGATCCACATCCGTGGAATGCGAAATTCGGGTGAGGATTCCCGTTCCGGCACACCGGGTGCGGCGGGCTCCGGCCGCTTTTCTAGACTCGGTCACCATGCACAACGTCGGCAAGATCATGATCGCGGCTGCGGTGGCGGTGGGCCTGTCGGCCTGTGCCCCCTCGGAGCAGGCCTCCACCCAGTCCGCAGGCGGCCCGAGCAGCCCGGCAGCCGCCTCGAAGCCCGCCCCGACCACCACCAGCGCGGCCGCCCCGGCCACCACGACCGGTGCCGCCACGGGCCCCGAGTGCACCGCGGACGACGTCAAGGTCGCGGGCGCGGCGGGCACCAAGCCCACCATCACCGTGCCGACCACCTGCGCGCCGCCGAAGACCCTGATCGTCAAGGACCTCGTCCCCGGCACCGGCAAGGAGGTCGTGAAGGGCAGTACCATGCTGACCCACTACCTGCTGGTGACCTGGTCGAACAAGGCCGAGAAGGACTCGTCCTGGTCGCGCAACCAGCCGTTCCCGCTGGAGAACGTCGGCCAGGCCGCGGTCATCGACGGCTGGAACGAGGGCCTCGTCGGCATCAAGCAGGGCGGACGCCGCCTGCTGATCGTCCCGCCGGACAAGGGCTACGGCGCCGACGGCGGCGGCCGCATGACCCCGAACGAGACCCTGGTCTTCGTCATCGACGCGGTCGAGGTCGCATAAGACTTTGAATCCGTCCGCCCCGCGAGCCCTTGGCTCGCGGGGCGTTCTACTTTCAGGGGATAAGCAGCAGTTTCGCGGTCGTCTTGCGGGCCTGTAGGTCCTCGTGCGCCTGTCGGGCGTCCGCGAGCGCGTACCGGCCGCCGATGCCGACGGACAGCGTTCCCGCGACGATGGCGCCGAACAGGTCGTCCGCGCGCCAGCGCAGTTCCTCCTCGGTCGCGGTGTGGTCGGCGAGCTTCGGGCGGGTGAGGAACACCGAGCCCGCCGCGTTGAGCCGCTGCGGGTCGACCGGGTCCACCGGGCCGCTGGCCGCGCCGAACAGGGCCAGCACGCCTCGGCGGTGCAGCACCGACAGACTGCCGTCGAACGTCGTGCGGCCGACGCCGTCGTAGACCGCCGCCACGCCCTCGCCGTCGGTGAGTTCGCGCGTGCGGGCGACGAAGTCCTCCTCGGTGTAGCGGATCACCTCGTCGGCCCCCGCCTCCCTGGCCAGCCGCTCTTTGTCCGAAGTGGACACCGTGCCGATGACCTTCGCGCCGCGCGCCTTGGCCAGCTGCACCAGCAGCAGGCCGACCCCGCCCGCGGCCGCGTGCACCAGGACCGTGTCGACCGAGCGCACCGGGTACGTCGAGGTGACGAGGTAGTGCGCGGTGAGGCCCTGCAGCATCGCCGCCGCGGCGGTCTCCTCGCTCACCCCCTCCGGCACCCGGACCGCCACCGCGGCCCGCACGACGACGTACTCGGCGTAGCTGCCCAGCGCGTCGGCCCAGGCCACCCGGTCGCCCACGGCGAAGCCCGAGTCCTCGCCGACGGCCTCGACCGTGCCCGCGCCCTCCAGTCCCAGCACGAACGGGCGGGGGAGCGGGTAGAGGCCGCTGCGGTGATAGGTGTCGATGTAGTTGACCCCCGCCGCCGCCACGCGGACCAGGATCTCGCCAGGTCCGGGCGTCGGGATGTCCCGATCGGTGTAGGTCAACACTTCCGGGCCGCCGGTCTCGGCGACCTCCACTGCCTTCGCCATGGGACAAGCATGCCCGAGTGGGCCGCCTCATATTGGATGGGTGCGATCACCGCCGAGGTCCTAAGCTCGGCGCGTGGCTGACGAGAACACCGAACCCCAGGTCCCCGCCCAGGCCGTCAAGGCCGCCACCGCGTTCGTCGCGGCGCACGGCGCCCCGACCAAGGCCGTGGTGGAGAACATCGGCCGCAAGGGCGCCCGCGTGGTCCTCGTCGGCGACGACGGCGCCCTCGGCGACGTCATGGTCCCGGCGCCCGCCGCTGGTGAGGCGCTCGTCGCCCGGGTCGATGGCATCGAGCTGTCGGAGTGGGATCGCGAGACGGTGTCGTCGACGAAGATCGGCGCGGGCCACCGCCGCAAGATGGCCGCGCGGACCCGGGGCTGACTCCTGCTTCAGCGCCGTTGAGTCCCTCTCTTTGGCGCAACCGGGGCTTCCTGCTGTTCTGGGCAGGCCAGACCCTGTCGATACTCGGCGGCTCCATTTCCCTGCTCGCCTTCCCGCTGCTCGTGCTCGACGCGACCGGCTCGATCGTGCACATGGGCATGATCACCGCGCTCGCGGGCGTGGTCACCGTGATGACCGGGCTGGTCGCGGGCCACGTCGTCGACACCGTCGACCGCAGGGCGATCCTGGTCTGGTGCGACTGGGCACGCGCCGGGCTGCATGTGCTGATCCCGCTGGTCTGGCTGCTGGGCGAGCCGCTGTGGGTGCTCTATCTCGCCGCCGCGGTCAGTTCGGCACTCACGATGCTGTTCCAGGTCGCCTACATCACCGCCGTGGCCGGGCTGGTCGAGCCTGACCAGCTCACCGACGCCAACGGCAAGCTGCAGAGCGGGTTCGCCATCGCTGCCATCGCCGGCCCAGTGATCGCCGGTCTGCTGGCCGGGGCCGTGGGGCCGCAGTGGGCCATCGGGATCGACGGCCTCACCTACGCGGTCTCGGCGGTGAGCCTGCTGTTCGTTCGGCTGCCCGCCGTCGAGGCCACCGAGCCCGCCGGGATCCGGTCGGGGTTCCTGATCGGCCTGCGGTTCCTGTGGAACCACCGCCTCCTGCGCGCGCTCACGATCTTGCTGACCGCGCTGACGTTCGTGACCATGGGTGCCCGCGACCTGCTGGTGTTCCGCCTCGGCGGCGAACTCAGCCGCGGCGCGTCGACCGTCGGGACGGTGATGGGCGTGGCGATGGTCGGCTCGATCGGCGCGGGCCTGGTCGCCGCCGCCGCGCGCAGGCGGCTGGGGTTCGGGACCTGTTGGCTGGCGTCGGCGACGCTCATCGGCGGCTCGATCGCCGCGTTCGGGCTGTCCGACGACCTCAGTGTGGTCGCGGCGGGCGCGACCGGGCTGATGTTCGGCCTGACACTCGCCGGGATCTGCTCGATGTCGCTGCGCCAAGAACTGACGCCCGCGCCGCTGCTGGGGCGGGTGACGTCAGCGTTCTGGACGGTGCACTACGCCTCGGGGCCGCTGGGCGCCGCCGCGCTCACGGTCGCGGCGGGCCGGTTCGGGGTGGGCTCGGTCGCGCTCGTCGCGGTCGGGCTCTGCGCGGTGATCGTGGCGGCCGGGGCCGCGTCGCCGCTGGCCCGCGGGTAGTCGCGCGTGCCGCACCAGAGGGCGGCGGTGGCGATGATCACCGCCATGGCGCCGAGGACGTGCAGGGACACCAGCATCTCCGGGACACCGGTCCAGAACTGGATGAATCCGAGCGAACCCTGCGCCACCACGACCGCGAGCAGCACGAAGTAGCGGGTGCGGAGGCCGCGGTCGCCGTGGACCAGGAAGCCCGCCGCCAGCAGCATGCCGAGGAACACGAACAGGAACGCGGAGTGCACGTGGGCCATCGTCTCGACCGGGATGCCCAGCCGCGGGGTCTTCGCGTCGCCCGCGTGCGGGCCCGCGCCGGTGACCATGGTGCCCGCGATCAGCAGCCCGGTCAGCACCGCGACCATCGCGATCAGCAGCCCACGCAGTCCGGCCGGGCCGCGGCGGACCTCGGGCCCGTCGCCCTCGTCGACGGCGAACACCAGCAGGACGGCCAGCCACACCATCACCGTCGACACCATGAAGTGCACCGCGACGGTCCACCACAACAGGTCGAGCACCACGGTCGCGCCGCCGATGACCGCCTGGACGATGACGCCGACCGGCATGATCAGCGCCAGCTTCACGTACCGCGCGCGGCGGGGACGGTCGAGGTAGGCCAGCACGAACGCGGCGAAGGCGATGAAGCCGACCACGCCCGTCAGCATCCGGTTGCCGAACTCGATCCACTGGTGCAGCGCGGCGAACTCGGGGTGCTCGACCGGCACCATGCTGCCCGGGTGGCACTGCGGCCACGTCGTGCAGCCCAGGCCGGAGCCTGTCACCCGCACGACCGACCCGGTCACCGCGATCAGCGCCTGCGTCACCACCACGGCGATCGCGACCGCGCGCTGCGTGCGCGCGCTCGACCCGGGGAGACGTTCGATCCGGTCCTTCAAGGATGGCACCCGCCGATGGTAGGCGGGCGTGGCTGAGAGCCCGTTTCCGGGCGCGGGTGAGTGTGTCGGCTCTCGCATCGTGCGCGACGGAGCGAATCCGTTGGCATCTTTGTCCGGAATGCCCACGCAGCGATCATGACCTACTACACTGGGTCGTCAGAGGGCGAACTCCCCCATCGCCTCTCTTCAGCTGCCACCGGGCCGGTTGCGTCCCCCCTCGACCGGCCCGGTGGCAGCGCTCACGATCACGCTCTACCGTTCGCCCCCATGAACATCGTCGTGTGGATCGTGCAGGGCGTCTTGGCCGCGGTGCACCTGGGCGCGGGCCTCGCGAAGCTCACCCAGAAACGCGAGGCGCTGGTCGCCAATCCGAACATGGCTTGGGCTGCGGACTTCACTGATCCGGTGGTGAAGACGATCGGGGCTTTGGAGGTTCTGGCCGCGATCGGCCTGATCGTGCCGTGGTGGACCGGCATCGCCCCGATCCTCACCCCGATCGCTGCCCTCGGCTTGGTCGCTTTGATGATCGGCGCGGCGATCACGCATGGGCGGCGGGGGGAGACGAAGGTGCTCCCGGTACCGGTCTTCCTGGCCCTGCTGGCCGGTTTCGTCGCCTGGCAGCGCTTCGGCGACCTCTGAGATGGCCAGACGCCACGCCTGAAGGCGGTGTTGACGAAGGCCGAGGCGCTGCGCCCGGACGGCCCCGCCCGGCCGGAGAAACTCCTGCTGGCGCTGCTGGCTGAGGGCGGCCTCGGCCGCCGGGTCCTCGCCGCGACGGGGTCGACCCCGACGTGCTGCGCGATGAGGTCGAGTCCCGAGTCCGCACCGGCGAGGGGCTGACCTCGTTCGAGACGCCGTCGGGTGATGTCAACGGTCGAGTACGAGGCGGACGGCTGGGCGGGCACCCACCATCTCCTGCTGGCGCTGCGACTTCACCGGGTGGGCGGCCTCGCGGACGGCGTGAAGCCGAAGGACGTGTGCAAGGAGATCGGCAGGCAGTTCGAGCAGCTATACCGCGAACTCGGGGCAGCAGCGGTGACCGTGGACGTGGCCGACGACCGCTAGACCAGAGGTCTGGTCGTCGGGTGTGGACCCCGCTTCGAGGACCTTGTCGTAGAGGACCAGGCCGATGTAGCGCAGCTGCCGACACAGGTCTCGGCGGACACGGTGGGGATGCCGCCTCGACGCGGGGGAAGCAGAACGTGCACTGCTCGGCATCGCCGGGCGGGGTGGACGTCGAGGCGATGGCGGCGCTGATGACGGCAGTGGCGGCCGATCTCGGCCACGGGCTGCACCAGCCCGGAGTCTACGTCTCCGACCGCGTACTGGCCGATGGCTACGAGCCGCTGTTCATGCCGCCGCGATCGCGGAACTCCCGGGGTGCGTCATCAGGTGGATTCGCTGCCATCGTCCGGGTGATGTATCGGGTCGGAAGTGATTGCCGGGAGTAGGGTCGCCCGCATGGCTGCTGATCAACCGGGCGCCTCACCCTCCGCGGGCCAGAGTCCACAGGCCGCCGCGCACAGCATCTGGTCGTCGTCCGACATCCCTGCGCTGCTCTCCGATCCCGACACCGAGCCGCTCGAACTGGGCGTCAAGTTCACCGCCGACGTTCCCGGATTCGTCACGGGCGTGCGCTTCCACAAGGGCGCTGGCAACGGCGGCGAGCACACAGGTTCGCTCTGGTCGACGGACGGCACCCGGTTGGCCAGCGCCGTCTTCACCAACGAGACCGCCACCGGCTGGCAGGCGGTCACGTTCCCCACGTCGGTGCCGATCGAAGCGGGCAAGACCTATATCGCCTCCTATTTCGCGCCGCAAAGCCACTACAGCGTGACGTACGACTTCTTCACCACCGGCAGGGACAACCCACCGCTGCACGCGCCCGCGTCGGCTGTCGGCGACCCGAACGGAGTCTTCCGCTACGCGGCCACGAGCGGATTCCCCGCCTTCTCCTTCGCGAGCGCGAACTACTGGGTGGACGTGGTGTTCGAACCCGGAACGCCCCCTCCGCCACCGCCACCGCTCGACCAGGGCTTCGGCGGGCCGATCCTGTTGGTGAAATCCGACGCGCGGCCGTTCAGCAGGTACTACAGCGAGATCCTGCGCGCCGAAGGCATCAGCTCCTTCACCACGGTCGACCTGTCCGCTGTCACCAGCGCCGTCCTGAATCAGCACGACGTGGTCGTCCTGGGCGAGATCCCGCTCACCAGCGCCCAGGTCACCCTGTTCACCACCTGGGTGAACGCGGGCGGCAACCTCATCGCCATGCGGCCGGACAAGAAGCTGGCGGCGCTGCTCGGCCTGACCGACCAGGGCACCACCCTCGACGAGGGCTATCTGCTCATCAGCACCGATTCCGCGCCGGGCACCGGACTGCCGAAACTGACCATGCAGTACCACGGCCGGGCGGACCGCTACACCGCACAGAGCGGGACCAAAACCGTCGCCCGGCTCTACAGCAGCGCCACGACGGCCACCAACAGTCCCGCGGTGACCGTGCGCGCGGTGGGGAGCAACGGCGGCCAGGCTGCCGCGTTCACCTACGATCTCGCGCGCTCGATCGTGCTGACCCGGCAGGGAAATCCGGCGTGGGTCGGCGATGAACGCGACGACGATCCGCCGCTGCGCCCGGTGGACCTCTTCTTCGGGGCTAAGCCCGGCGACGTCAAGCCGGACTGGGTCGACTTCACCAAGGTCGCGGTCCCGCAGGCCGACGAGCAGCAGCGCCTGCTCGGCAACCTCATCGCTTTCGTCAACCACGATCGGAAGCCGATCCCCAAGCTGTGGTACCTGCCCAAGGGCCTCAAGGCAGCGCTGGTCATGGCGCTCGACGACCACGGCACCGCGACGGGCACCGCCGACTACTTCGACCTGTTGAAGGCGAACAGCCCGCCCGGCGGCTCGCTGGACCAGTGGGAATGTCTGCGGGCCACCTCGTGGATGTACGTCACGGGCACGACGATGACCGACGCGCAGGCGGCCGCCTACGCCGCGGACGGCTTCGACCTCGGCATCCATGTGGACACCGGGTGCGCCAACTGGACCCCGATCTCGCTGGAGGCGACGTTCCACTCGGAACTGCGTGCGTTCGCCGACAGGTTCCCGAGCCTGCCACCCCAGACCGGCAGCCGTACCCACTGCATCGTCTGGAGCGACTGGGCGACTCAGCCGAAGGTCGAGCTGAGCAAGGGCATCCGAATGGACCTGAACTACTACTACGCGCCGTTCTGGTGGGTCCAGGGCAGGCCGGGCCTCTTCACCGGTTCCGGCCTGCCGATGCGCTTCGCCGACCTGGACGGCACGATGATCGACGTGTACCAGGTGTGTTCGCAGCTGGTGGACGAGAACGGCCTGACGTATCCGCAAGGCATCGACACCCTGCTGGAACGGGCCATCGGCCCGGAGGGGTACTACGGTGTCTTCGGTACCCACTACTACCTCGCGGACGACTTCGGCGCGAAGGCCATCACCTCGGCCAAGGCACGCGGCGTGCCGATCATCACGGCGAACCAGATTCTCGACTGGACCGACGGTCGCAACGCGTCCCACTTCTCCCAGATCGCGTGGTCGGGGAACAACCTCACCTTCACCGCCGAGGTCGACGACCGCACCAAGGGGATGCTCCGCGGGATGTTGCCGGTGCAGTCGATCAAGGGATCGCTCACCGCCATCACGAGGGACGGCGGGAACGTCGGATTCACGCAGGAGACCATCAAGGGGCTCACCTACGCCCTGTTCCCGGCGGCCGACGGCGCGTACGACGTGACCTACACCCCGCACACGTTCCCGGCCTCGTTCCACTCAGCCTCGACGGTGCCCGGCAACCTCACCGCGAGCGACACCTCGGCAGGCGAACTCGGCTTCAAGTTCACCCCCGCGGTCTCGGGCCGGGTCACCGCCGTGAAGTTCTACAAAGGACCGCAGAACACCGGCACCCACACGGTCAGCGTGTGGTCGGCGGGCGGAACCCTGCTGGCGACGGCCACCGCGACCAACGAGACCGCCACCGGCTGGCAGACCGTGCAGCTGCCCACCCCGGTCGCCGTCGTCGCGGGCACCACCTACATCGCCTCGTACTTCTGCCCGGCGGGGCGCTACTCGTACGACTACAACTACTTCGTCAACGCCCGCACCAGCGGCCCGCTCACCGCGCTGTCCTCCGTCGGCAGTGGCGGCAACGGCGTCTACAACTTCGGCCACGCGTTCCCCGACAAGACCTACCGCGCGCTCAACTACTGGGTGGACATCGTCTTCACGCTCTAGACCAGCTTGGTTGTCCGGCTCGCGATAACCGCCGCGCCCGCGCCCCAGACCGCGAGGGTGGCGAAGACCGACCAGTCGGGGACACCGCCGTGCATCAGCGCGGTGGTCAGGCCGTCGGTCAGCGCCGCGGAAGGCAGCAGACGAACGATCGTCGCCATCCCATCGGGCATCGAGTCCGCCGCGACGATGATGCCGCCTGCCAGCAGCAGGACGAACCACACGATGTTGGCCAGTGCCAACACAACCTCAGCCTTCAACGCCCCACCCAGCAGCACCCCTAGAGCGCCGAACGTCAGCGTGCCCAAGATCACCAACAGCACCGCCCACGCGAGGCCCGAAGGTGACCAGCCCAAAGCCAACGCCGTCGCGGCCAGCACCACAAGCTGGATGGTCACCACGACGAGTCCGGCCACGACCCGGCCCGCGACGAGCAGCCAGCGGGGGAGTGCCGTGGCGGCAAGCCTCTTCAGCACGCCATAGCGGCGGTCGAAGCCCAGAGCGATCGCCTGGCCGGTGAAGGCCGAGGACATGACCGCGAGGGCGAAGATCCGGGGCGTGACCGAGTCGACGCGCGGGGCGGGCAGGTCGATGATCTTCAGCAGGCTCAGGCCGATCAGCAGCACCAGCGGGATCAGCAGCGTCAGCAGGATCTGCTCGCCGTTGCGCAGGGTCAGCATCGCCTCGGTTCGCGCGTGCGCGGCGAGCATGCGCAGCGGCCTGCCCGCGCCGGGGGACGGGGTGAACGTGCCGGGCTGGAAGGTGGTCACGAGCGCAGTTCCCGTCCGGTGAGCTCCAAGAACACGTCCTCCAGGCTGCGCCTGCCGACCTGCAGTTCCTCGGCCAGCACACCCTGCTGCGCGCACCACGCCGTCACCGTCGAGACGACCTGCGGGTCGACCGTGCCGGTGACGACATACCCGCCGGGGGTCGGCTCCGACACCACGCAATCCGCGGGCAGCGCCTGCACCAACAGTGCCGTGTTCATCCCCGACTTCGCGCGGAACCGCAGCTGCTGCTCGTCACGGGTCGTCAGTTCGCGCGGGCTGCCCTGGGCGACGACGCGGCCGTGGTCGATGATCACGACCTGGTCGGCCAGTGCCTCGGCCTCGTCCATCAGGTGGGTGGTCAGCAGCACGCTGACGCCGTCGGTGCGGAGGGCGGCGATCAGGTCCCACACCAGGCGGCGGGCCTGGGGGTCCATCCCGGCGGTCGGCTCGTCGAGGAAGACCAGTTCCGGCCTGCCGATCAGCGCGCACGCCAGCGACAGGCGCTGCTGCTGGCCGCCGGACAGCCGCTTGTACGGGGTCCTGGCCGAACTCGTCAGGCCGAGGATGTCGAGCAGCCACGCCGGGTCCAGCGGGTTCGCCGCGCACGCCGCCACCAGCGACAACATCTCGTCGGCGCGGATGCCGGGGTAGGCGCCGCCGCCCTGCGGCATGACGCCGACGCGGGGGCGCAGGCGCTCGCCGTCGGTGCCCGGGTCGAGGCCCAGCACGCGCACCGAGCCGCTGTCGCGGCGGAGGAAGCCCTCGCAGATCTCGATGGTGGTGGTCTTGCCCGCGCCGTTGGGGCCGAGCAGCGCCAGCACCGAGCCCGCGGGCAGGGTGAAGCCGAGCCCGGCTACGGCCTTGGTCGACCCATAGCTCTTGGCCAGGTCGGACACCTCGACGGCGGGCACGCTCACGACCACGAAGCCTAAGGCGTGCCGCTGGTCACGCCATCGCCGGGCGTGCGCGGAATGTGCCGCCACACCACGGCCAGCGCCACCAGCGTCGCCAGCACCGCCGCGACGTAGGTGTAGGGCAGCACGAACACCCGGCCGTCGAACGTCGAGCCGGTCGGCGCCAGCACCACCGCCATCAGCACGCTGACGCCCATCGCGGCGGTGCGGAAGCGGGTGTTGCCCGCCGACGCGGCCAGCGGGACCGCGGCCCACAGCAGGTACCAGGCGTGCACCGCGGCACCGAAGATCAGGATGGCGCCGAGCGCCACGCCGAGGCCGGTCAGCGGGCGCAGCTTCCAGCGGAAGCCGTCGAGCAGCAGCTTCGCCGCGATGACCGGGCCGAGGATCGTGCCGAACATCCTGGCGACGCTGATCGCGGCGTCGATGTGGTTGCCCAGGCCCATGATGATCCCGAGGCCGCCCGCGCCGTAGCCGAGCGCGGTCATCGGGGCCATCCAGCTCTTGATGGTCGACGCGGTGTTCAGCGTGCTCACCCAGCCGTAGCCGAGGCCGCTGCCGAACGACGCCGCGCTCAGCACGACCAGGAACACGACCCCGAGCCCGCCTGCGACCTGGAACAGGTGTTTCCACCGGCCGCCCATCCGCCGGGCGATCATCACCCCCAGGAAGCCCAGGGCCAGCGCGGCCGGGATCTTCACCGCCGCGCCGAGCGTGATCACCGCCGCGCCGATGGCGTACCAGCGCAGTTCGCCAGGCTGCCACGGCGGGAACGGGCCGTCGGGTGTGACCTTCGCCATCCGGCTCAGGGCCAGCTCGAACCCGACCATCATCAAACCGATGGCCAGCGACTCGTTGTGCACGCCGACGACCAGGTGGAACAGCACCAGCGGGTTCGCCGCGCCCAGCCACAGCGCGCTCACCGGGCTCACCCCGAACCGCCGCGCCAGCCGGGGCAGCGACCACACGATCATCGCCAGCCCGATCAGCGCGAGCAGCCGGTGCATGGCCACACCCATGACCACGTGGTCGCCGGTCAGCCAGTTGATGGCCCGCCCGAGCACCAGGAACAGCGGCCCGTACGGCGACGGCGTCTCCCGCCACACCGTCGGCACACCCTGCGTGAGCGGGTGCTCCACACCGAGTGCCTGCGCCGGTCCCAGCGTGTACGGATCCATGCCGCGCGCGACGATCTCGCTCTGCGCCAGGTAGCTGTAGACGTCGCGGCTGAAGCTGGGGACGGTGAACACCAGCGGCGCGATCCACATCGCCAGCGTGCGGCCCATCTGCGACACCGACATGACCCGCACCCGGCCCGGCCGCGACAGTCTGCCCAGGCCCAGCCAGGCCAGCACGATCATGAACACACCGGTGAACGCGAAGGCCATCGAGACCGTGGTCATCCGGCTGAACAGGTTCAGCACCGGGATCCGCAGCACCGGGCTGAACACCGGCGCCGCGCCCGCGCCCAGCGAGCCGATGGCGAGCAGGAGCGCTCCGACCGTGCCGAATCGCCGAATGACATCGAGCTGCCTGCGCTCGGCCGCGTTCAACACGCCCGCGTCGTCATCAGGCACATGCACGCGCTGCCCCACCTCTGCCGCCACCACTCGGGAAAGGTATCGAACCGTTCGAGGTTCTGTGCTCCAACCTGTGTGAATGCGCTGTCTGGGGTCTTCGCGCCGGTTTGGAGCGTGACGTCGGTGTGGCCGGTTGCCTGGCGTTCGCAGAGCCATCTGGACCGGCGCCGGGCCGCGAGGTCCTAGTTCATGGCAGACGCGCGGGGTGTCGTGAACGGTATCCATGACCTGCGGTTCGGTGAGGCCGGTCACCCGGCTTTGCCCCCAGCGAGGAAATAAGACACACTTGTGTTGTGAAAAAGACCGCCCCCGCTCCGCGCACCCCCGAGGAGACCCTCAGTCTCCCCGTGGGCGGGTCCCACGACGGGCGCACCCGCGTCAGCGTGGCCCGGTTGCTGCTGGAACAGGGGCCGATCGCGGCGGTCGCCGTCGCCGACGCGCTGGGGCTTAGCCCGGCCGCCGTGCGCAGGCACCTCGACGCGCTCGTCGCCGACGGGGAGGCCCACACCCGCGACGCTCCCAGGCTGGGGCACCGCGGGCGAGGCCGACCGGCCAAGCTCTACCTGCTCACCGAGTCCGGCCGGGCCCGCTTCGGCCACGCCTACGACGACCTCGCCATCTCGGCGCTGCGGTTCCTCGCCGAGACCGGGGGCGACGACGCCGTGCGCGCGTTCGCCGAGCGGCGAATGGCCACGCTGGTCGACCGCCACCGCGTCGCGGTGACGTCCCCGGCCACGCCGGACGCCAGGGCGCAGGCCCTGGCCGTCGCCCTGACCCGGGAGGGTTACGCTGCGTCGACACGCAGTGTGGGTACCGGCGAGCAGCTCTGCCAACACCACTGTCCCGTCGCGCACGTCGCGGCGGAGTTCCCCCAGCTGTGCGAGGTCGAGACGGCGGCGTTCGCCGCCCTCCTCGGCACCCACGTGCAGCGACTGGCGACAATCGCGAACGGTGACGCCGCATGCACCACGCATGTGCCGCTCGCGAGGCCAGGCAGTACCGAACACCCCGTTCCGCATGGAGGGAAGTCCCTATGACTGCCGCTGCCGAGCAGCGCACCACCACGCAGCTGACCCAAGACGAGACGATTGACTCGCTGGGTCGCTACGAATACGGCTGGGCCGACGCCGATGTCGCGGGTGCCACCGCGCAGCGAGGGCTGTCCGAGGCCGTCGTCAGGGACATCTCGGCGAAGAAGAGCGAGCCGGAGTGGATGCTGGAGTCCCGCCTCAAGGGCCTGCAGCTCTTCGACCGCAAGCCCATGCCGAGCTGGGGCGCCGACCTGTCGGGCATCGACTTCGACAACATCAAGTACTTCGTGCGGTCCACCGAGAAGCAGGCCCAGTCCTGGGAGGACCTGCCGGAGGACATCAAGAACACCTACGACAAGCTGGGCATCCCGGAGGCCGAGAAGGCCCGCCTGGTGGCCGGTGTCGCGGCGCAGTACGAGTCCGAGGTCGTCTACCACGCGATCAACGAGGAGCTCGAGAAGCAGGGTGTCATCTTCCTCGACACCGACACCGCGCTGAAGGAGCACCCGGAGCTGTTCGCCGAGTACTACGGCTCGGTGATCCCGCACGGCGACAACAAGTTCTCCGCGCTCAACGGCGCCGTGTGGTCGGGCGGCTCGTTCATCTACGTGCCGAAGGGCGTGCACGTCGAGATCCCGCTGCAGGCCTACTTCCGGATCAACACCGAGAACATGGGCCAGTTCGAGCGCACGCTGATCATCGTCGACGAGGGTGCCTACGTGCACTACGTCGAGGGCTGCACCGCGCCGATCTACTCGTCGGACTCGCTGCACTCCGCGGTCGTGGAGATCATCGTCAAGAAGGGCGGCCGCTGCCGCTACACGACCATCCAGAACTGGTCGAACAACGTCTACAACCTGGTCACCAAGCGCGCCAAGGCCGAAGAGGGCGCGACCATGGAGTGGATCGACGGCAACATCGGCTCCAAGGTCACCATGAAGTACCCGGCGGTGTTCCTCATGGGCGAGCACGCGCACGGTGAGGTCCTCTCGATCGCGTTCGCGGGCGAGGGTCAGCACCAGGACGCGGGCGCCAAGATGGTCCACCTCGCCCCGCACACCACCTCGAAGATCGAGTCGAAGTCGGTGGCGCGCGGCGGCGGCCGCACGTCCTACCGCGGCCTGGTCCAGGTGAACAAGCGGGCGCACCACGCCAAGTCCACGGTCAAGTGCGACGCGCTGCTGGTCGACACGATCAGCCGCTCCGACACCTACCCGTACGTCGACATCCGCGAGGACGACGTGCAGATGGGCCACGAGGCCACGGTGTCGAAGGTCAGCGACGACCAGCTGTTCTACCTGATGTCGCGCGGCCTCACCGAGGACGAGGCCATGGCCATGATCGTGCGCGGGTTCGTCGAGCCCATCGCGCGCGAACTGCCCATGGAGTACGCACTCGAACTGAACCGCCTGATCGAACTGCAGATGGAAGGGGCCGTCGGCTAAATGACCGCCGCTGTTGAAAACCCGCGCTCGCAGGGGGCGCGGGTTCCCGAGGCGTCGCGCGCCGAGTGGTTCTCGTCCTACGACGTCAACGCCTTCGAGGTGCCCACCGGCCGCGAGGAGATCTGGCGCTTCACGCCGATGAAGCGCATCGCCGGCCTGCACACCGGTGTCGAGGCGACCGGCGCGGCGACCATCGAGGTCGATGCGCCCGCCGAGGTCACCGTCGAGACGGTCGACCGCGCCGACGCGCGGCTCGGCCAGGCCGGTGTCCCGGCCGACCGGGTCGCCGCGCAGGCCTACAGCTCGTTCGAGAAGGCCACCGTGCTGACCGTCGGCAAGGAGGCCCGCGCGTCCGCGCCGGTCACCGTGACCGTCACCGGTCCCGGTGAGGGCAAGGTCGCCTACGGGCACCTGCAGATCCGCGCCGAGATCTACGCCGAGGCCGTCGTGGTCATCGACCACCGCGGCTCCGGGGTGTACGCCGACAACGTCGAGTTCGTCGTCGGCGAGGGCGCCAAGCTCACCGTGGTGTCCATTCAGGACTGGGCGGACGACGCGGTGCACCTTTCCGCGCACCACGCCAAGATCGGCCGCGACGCCGTCCTCAAGCACACCGCGGTCACCCTGGGCGGCAACGTGGTCCGGCTCTCGCCGACCGCCGCGTTCGCCGACAAGGGCGGCGAGGTCGATCTCACCGGCCTGTACTTCGCCGACGCGGGCCAGCACTTCGAGCACCGCACCTTCGTCGACCACTCGGCGCAGAACTGCACCTCCAACGTGGTCTACAAGGGCGCGCTGCAGGGCGAGGACGCGCACACCGTCTGGATCGGCGACGTGCTGATCCGCGCGGTGGCCGAGGGCACGCAGACCTACGAGCTCAACCGGAACCTGCTGCTCACCGACGGCGCCCGCGCCGACTCGGTGCCGAACCTGGAGATCGAGACCGGCGAGATCGCCGGGGCGGGCCACGCCAGCGCGACCGGCCGCTTCGACGACGAGCAGCTGTTCTACCTGCAGGCCCGCGGCATCCCCGAGGACCAGGCACGCCGACTCGTCGTGCGCGGCTTCTTCCACGAGCTGCTCATGAAGATCACGGTTCCCGAGGTGCGCGAGCGCCTGGAGGCCGCGATCGAGGCCGAGCTGGAAGCTGTCGGAACGTGACGCGCGCGTGTGCCCTGGCTGATCTGCTCGACGGCAAGCCCCACGCCGTCGAAGTCGATGACGTCGCGGTCGTCCTGGTGCGCCAGGGCGACCAGGTGCACGCGCTCGCCGACAGCTGCTCGCACGCCGAACTGGCACTGTCCGAAGGGGAGCTGACCCGCAAGGGTCTGGAGTGCTGGCTGCACGGGTCGTGCTTCGACCTGCGCACCGGCGCCCCCTCGTCGCCGCCCGCGACCGAACCGGTCGACGTCTTCCTGGTGTCCATTGTGGACGACCAGGTGCACGTCGATGTCACCACCACACTCAACTAAGGCTTAGGAAACAGACGCAATGGCCACGCTGGAGATCAAGGACCTGCACGTCTCGGTCGCGACCGACGAGGGTCCGAAAGAGATCCTCAAGGGTGTCGACCTGACCATCAAGGCGGGCGAGACCCACGCGATCATGGGCCCCAACGGGTCCGGCAAGTCCACCCTGTCCTACGCCATCGCCGGTCACCCCAAGTACCAGGTGACCTCGGGCACGGTCACGCTCGACGGCGAGGACGTGCTGGCGATGTCGGTCGACGAGCGCGCCCGCGCCGGCCTGTTCCTGGCCATGCAGTACCCCGTCGAGGTGCCCGGCGTGTCCATGTCGAACTTCCTGCGCACCGCGGCCACCGCCGTGCGCGGCGAGGCGCCGAAGCTGCGGACCTGGGTCAAGGAGGTCAAGGCCGCGATGAGCGAGCTGGACATCGACCCGGCCTTCGCCGAGCGCAGCGTCAACGAGGGCTTCTCCGGCGGCGAGAAGAAGCGCCACGAGATCCTGCAGCTCGCGCTGCTCGACCCGAAGATCGCCATCCTCGACGAGACCGACTCCGGCCTCGACGTCGACGCGCTGCGCGTGGTGTCCGAGGGCGTCAACCGGTTCCAGGCCGCCGGCGACCACGGCGTCCTGCTCATCACGCACTACACCCGCATCCTGCGCCACATCACCCCGGACTTCGTGCACGTCTTCGCGGGCGGCAAGATCGTCGAGTCCGGCGGCAAGGAGCTGGCCGACCAGCTCGAAGCCGAGGGCTACGTGAAATATGCCGGGATCCAGGAAGCAGCGACGACTGCCTGACGTTGTACCGGGGTAGTACACAGGTGAGAAGGGTGTGACGGTGACCGGTTACGACGTCGAGCGGGTCCGAAAGGACTTCCCGATCCTGCAGCGCAGGCTCGCGGAAGACCGGCCGCTCGTCTATTTGGACAGCGCCAACACCTCGCAGAAGCCGCAGTCGGTGATCGACACGCTCTCCGAGCACTACTCGCTGCACAACGCGAACGTGGCGCGCGCGGTGCACCAGCTCGGCGAGGAGTCGACCGCGGCGTTCGAGGGCGCGCGCGACAAGATCGCCGCGTTCATCAAGGCGCCGAGCCGCGACGAGATCGTCTTCACCCGCGGCATCACCGAGGCGCTGAACCTGGTCGCCAACGTGCTCGCGTGGGAGGGTCCCTACCGCGTCGGGCCGGGTGACGAGGTCGTGGTCACCGAGATGGAGCACCACTCCAACATCGTGCCGTGGCAGCTGCTCACCCAGCGCACGGGCGCGACGCTGAAGTGGTTCGGCATCACCGACGACGGCAGACTCGACCTGTCGAACATCGACGAGCTGATCACCGAGCGGACCAAGGTCGTCTCGCTGGTCCACGTGTCGAACATGCTGGGCACGATCAACCCGGTCGCCGAGATCGCGCGGCGGGCCAAGGCCGTCGGCGCGCTCGTCGTGCTGGACGCGGCCCAGGCCGGTCCGCAGCTGCCCTACGACGTGACCGCCACCGGGGCCGATCTGATCGGCTTCACCGGGCACAAGCTGCTCGGTCCGACCGGCATCGGCGTGCTGTGGGGCAAGTCCGAGGTCCTCGCCGGGCTCCCGCCGTTCCACGGCGGCGGCGAGATGATCGAGGACGTGCGGATGGAGCGCTCGACCTACGCGCCCGCGCCGCACAAGTTCGAGGCGGGCACCCCGCCCATCGCGCAGGCGATCGGGCTGGGCGCGGCCATCGACTACCTGTCGGCGCTGGGCATGGAGAACGTGGCCGCGCACGAGCAGGAGATCACCGGCTACGCGCTCGGCCGCATGCTGGAGGTCCCCGGCCTGCGCATCCTCGGCCCGACCGAGATGGTCGACCGCGGTGGGGCGATCAGCTTCACTATGGAGGGCCTGCACCCGCACGACATCAGCCAGGTGCTCGACTCGTACGGCATCGCCGTGCGCGGCGGCCACCACTGCGCCAAGCCCGCCCACCGCAGGCTCGGCGCGCAGTCCTCGACCCGCGTCTCGCCGTACCTCTACACCACTACGGCCGAGGTGGACGCGATGATCGAGGGGCTGCACCAGGTGCGGAAGTTCTTCGGGGTGGCGTGATGCAGCTGCAGCAGATGTACCAGGAGATCATCCTGGACCACTACAAGAACCCGCACGGGCGCGGTTTGCGCGACCCGTTCGACGCCGAGTCGTTCCAGGTCAACCCGACCTGCGGCGACGAGGTGACGCTGCGGGTCAAGCTCGACGGCACGACGGTGACCGATGTGTCCTACGAGGGCCAGGGCTGCTCGATCAGCCAGGCGTCCACGTCGGTGCTCACGGACCTGGTGACCGGGCACAGCATCGACGACGCGATGTCCACTTTGGACGCGTTCGTCGAGCTGATGCAGGGGCGCGGCCAGGTCGAGCCGGACGAGGACGTGCTCGAGGACGGCATCGCCTTCGCGGGTGTGGCCAAGTACCCGGCGCGCGTCAAGTGCGCCCTGCTCGGCTGGATGGCTTTCAAGGACGCGGTGGCCCGCGCGAACGGAGTGGATTCCCATGAGTGACGAAGAAGTCCAGCGCGGCGCCGCGGGCATGCCCGACCAGACGCCCCGCGCCGACCTTCCCTCCCTGGACGACCTCGAGGAGGCCATGCGCGACGTGGTCGACCCCGAGCTGGGCATCAACGTGGTCGACCTCGGGCTGGTGTACGACATCCGGGTCGAGGACGACAACACCGCCATCATCGACATGACGCTGACGTCGGCGGCGTGCCCGCTGACCGATGTGATCGAGGACCAGACCCGGACCGCGCTGACCGGGGGAGCGGGCCTGGTGAACGACTTCCGGATCAACTGGGTCTGGATGCCGCCGTGGGGCCCGGAGAAGATCACCGACGACGGCCGCGAGCAGCTGCGCGCCCTAGGCTTCACTGTCTGATCAGGTTGATTTGAAGCTGGCGGGGTATCCCCGCAAGGCTCCTTGGGCACGTTCGGCTACTGACTCATCGCCCGCGGCTCCGTCGTGGCGATCAGCCGCGAACGCAGCGGATCTCGACCTCTGCGATCACCCGCCCGCTGCTGGGCGGGTGATATGTGTCGACGAGTTCGGGCGCTGAACCTGATGGCCCGCAAAGGAGAAGGCCGGGCGCGCGCACGGTTGCGGGTCGCAGATGCACTGGCCCGGCGAAAAGCCAGTCGCGGCCGTTTGACCAGGCCCCAGGTGCCACTGATGCCTCAACCGACCGATCCTGCTGTCTCCCCATCGGCGACCCGCGAGGCCGTACTGGTTGAACCACGCCGCACAGTGTCACGGAACAGCCACACGAATGTCGCGACGCCAACCGCCGAGCAACCCGCGCCAAGGAACGCGGCCGGGATGCCAAGATACTCCACGACCAGCCCACCTGTAGCCTGCCCGATCGCGATTCCTACAGTGCCGCCCATAAGCACCCATCCGAATGCCTCAGCGGCGGTGCCTTCCGGGGCCACGTGTTCGATGACTGCCGAGTGCGCAGTTGACTGTGGCGCGATCAGGGCTCCTCCCATGACCAGCGCGATGCCGAGCCACAGCACCGACGTGGGAATCGCCACCAATCCGGTGAGCACGCCGAACGTCGCCAGCAGGAAGGGCAGCCGCAGATGCATCGGCCGTGGCCAGGGTCGCATCGCGTACAGGACGCCGAACAGTACCGAGGTAGCCGACCACAGGCTCAGGAGGAGCCCACCGAGCGGTGGGTTTCCCGCGTTGACGGCTGCGGCGGGGACCGCGACCTCCACGAAGCCGATGGTCAAGCCCAGCCCGAGGACAGCGAGTACGACGGTCCGCATCCCTGCGCTTGCGAAGGCTCCAAGGGGGTTGCCTGTTGGTGCCGCCGTCGGTGTCCAGGCCCGCACGACCCGGTTCAGGGAGAACCATGTCGCGCCCAGCATCAGCACCGCCGCACCAGTGGCCAAGCCAGTGCCCGCCCACGGCGCCGCGATCAACAGACCGGCGATTCCCGGACCGAGTATGAAGAACACCTCGAGACTGATGGCTTCGTATGCGTAGCCTGCGGTCCGAGCAGGACCGGCAGGCACCATCCGCTCCCACAGCGCTCGTGAGGCCGCGCCGACCAAAGGCTGGGTGGCACCGATCCCGAACGCGACCACCGCCAGCAGGGGAACAGGGACGAGCAGTTCGACGGCAAGGATGGTGGCGGAAACGAACAGACCGAACGCGCCGGTCGCGATCAACAGTGGCCGAGTAGGTCCTAAGCGATCTATCAACCTCCCCTGGATGACGGAGCCCGCGGCGACGCCGATGAGCGCCGCCCCCGAAGCCAGGCCTGCGGCGGCGAACGACCCGGTTTTCCGCTCGACGTACAACAGCAGCGACAGACTCACCCAGATGATCGGCAGGCGAGCGAGCGCCGAGCCGAGGACTGGCGTCCGCATGCCCTGCGTGGACAGTGCGGCGCGGTAGTCGGAGATACGAATGGAATAGGACACGTTCGTTGTACGTAAGCAACGGTCGAACCGTTCCCCGGCGTCGTCGACGCAGTCGCTCGCGCCCGTGCTGGTGGCGTACGGGCAGTCTCGCAGCCAGCTCGCGGCAGATCAGGCCACGAAGCTGCTTATCAATGCGTACGCCGATACAGCGTTGCCATCACCGAAAGGTTGTGGACCACAAGATCGGTGACGCTGCGGTTGCTGTTCTGCTGGCGTTTGGTCAAGGAGGTTTCAGCGTCCAGCCGTCGGTCGCTGTGCTTTGGGAACACTGGCGCAAAGCCGTGTATCGGCGAGTCCCACTCCTGCGGAGCGCTGAGCAGCTCACGCACCCCCGTCACCTTCGCCCATGACCGTTTGATGCGCCCGATCCATTGTTCAATCGTGTTGGACCAGAGGGGGTCGGGGCCGTGTGACCACGGCCCCGACCCCTATGTGGCCTGGCAAATCCTTAGAACAGTTTCAGGCTCCAGCTGTCAAGGCTGCCGTTGTAGCTGGACAGGTCGCTGTCCCAGATTCGCAGCGTCCAGGTACCGGATGGGTCCTCGGTGTAGTTGCGCGTCCATGGGCCATTAGCCCACGCGCCGGTGTCGTTTGCGCTATAGTCCTTGAGTCGGATCACGCTACCGTTGGGTGCGGTGATTTCAATACGCAATTGGCCCTTGCGCTGATGGCTAAGATTGGGCAGCCATTGGAAATAGTGGCCAGCCTCGACATTTGCGGGCACAGTGAGTGTGCGAACCAGCGGGGCTCCGATGCTGACGCTGCCGGACGGGTTGTCGGTTACCGTTGTCTTGGGTGCGATAGCAGATGTCACCATGGTGTCGGGGATTTCGTACGGACCAACGCCCCCGATGAAGCAACGCTGCAAGCTGTTGATCGGGTCGTTGTTGTAGTAGGTTTTCATGCACGTGCCTAATGCCTTCTGTCCCCAGGTGTTGGGGTGGAACGATTCCGCAATGCTGCGCTGAGAGCCAAGGGCCTTGCTGCGCTTCTCATCTGGATCCGATCCGAAGAGCTTGGCCCTGGCACCTTCGAAAACTGGATTGACGCTGTTGACGTCGATGTCGAGGTACCGAACCCACTCGGCGTATTGGGGTTCCTGTGCGGGGAGGCTGCCTCGATGGGTGTCGGTCTCACACAGCCTGTGGCCCTTGAAGACGTCCTCCATGTTGACAAATCCAACGCCGCGCTCCTCGGCCGCGGCCTGGATGGCATCGTTCAACCGCGAGACAACATGGTTGTTGATATAGGTAGAGTCAAAGCGGCGAACCGGGCAGCGGTCTGACCAGTGGCCGGTCTCGCTGGCGGAAGACCATTCCGCCCACTTGGTGGGAGTGATGCTCGGATAACCGGTCAGTAGAAGCTTGTAAGAACCAACCGGTTGTCCTTCAGCTGCCAGTGCGCCTTGCACTTGATCGATAGTCTTCAGAGTATTGTAGAAGACATCTGAGATCGCGTTGCCTGCGCCCGACTCGATCTCGTCTTTGCACCACTGCTCGCCATAGCCGTCCTGGAAGTAGGTGTGAACGTAGGCCGCCATGCATTGGATGACGAGTTCACCGAAGCCTGGCTTGTCGTAAGCCGGAATGCTGATGTCGTTTCCGCCGACGGTGATCGCGACCATAGCCACGTCGTCGGTGGGAAATATGGCATCTCTCAGCTGGTCTAATTGGGTTTTCAGCCCTGAATGTTGCTCCACTCCGCCGGCATTGGCTGACCAAATGTGCTTGCTCTGCGCACCGGAACACGCCAGATTGACGACGCGGTCTGCGGCGCCTTTCGCGTAGGTGATCGGGGCGTGTCGAGCTCGATGGCACGGGTTGGCCCCCCACCAGCCGTCAGACTCGCGATAGGTGTTCGGTTCGTAGACGTGAGTCTCCGGGCGATAAGTCCACTTTCCGGTGAGCGAGTCGAACCTCGCGGCCTCGTCAGTGCCCTGCCGGTCACCCGATCCCACACTCGTGTTACCCCTCCATCCCGCCCCTTCACCCGAAGCGAAGCTGTCGCCCAGCTGAATGAGCACCTTCCCAGGTCCCGGTGTCGGCACCGCCGAGGACGATGGCGCGCCCATGACCAGAGAGGCCGCAGCGGCAGTCAGGACCAGCGTGGCACCAAGGCCCGCGGTCCGGCGATGTGGCCCTTTTTTTCGCATGCTCACTCCAACGGTTTCTGCAACAGCTACTCTCTTGACCCGAATACGTGTCCACGTCGATTAGTGGATCCCAACCGCATAGGCAGCCGTGTGGACGTCGGTGCTGACCGGATGCGGCGTGGCTTGCATCGGCGGCGCTCGTGCCTATCGGGCGGCCCGAGTATCGGAGTGCAACGTCGCCGCAGCGAAGAACCCTCGCAGGCGCGGATGGCGGACAGAGAGGCCCAGATGTCTGCATGATGGGGCCGCTGCGTCGAGCAAGCCGAGCGGTTCCCGGGTCTCAGTCAGTACCGCCTGACGGTGGGCTGGCCGCTATCGCGAGCTGGGCCGGCAGGTATGACCGACCGCTCGTCACGGCCTCTGACCAGCCCGAAACGCGTGTCGAACGGCGAATCGTCAAGATCAGACTGGACCGCCGATGGGGATCAGCCCGCTTCGCCTAACTGCTCGACCTGAACCCCTCGACTGTGCACCGCGTGCTGCGCCGCCGCCGGCTGGCCCGGCTACGACACCTTGACCGGGCCACCGGCACGCCGATCCGCCGTTATGAGCACGCCGCGCCGGGTGATCTCGTGCACGTCGACATCAGGAAACTCGACAACATCCCCGACGGCGGCGGTCACCGGATCCACGGCTGGCAGATCGGCGGCCGCAACCACCAGCGGACCCCCACCGCGACGCGCAGTGCCTACCGCAACCCACTGCTGGGCTACGGGTTCCTGCACAACGCCGTGGACGATCATTCCCGGCTCGCCTACACCGAGATTCTGCCCGACGAGACCCAGCACACCGCGGCCGCGTTCTGGCGACGAGCACAGAACTTCCTCCACACCAACGGAATCACCGTCATACGGGTACTCACCGACAACGGCGCCTGCTACCGATCCAAACTTCGGCGCGACACCCTCACCGCCGCTGGCATCACACAAACGCACCCGCCCCTACCGGCTACAAACCAACGGGACTGTAAGACGAGCGGCTCTGGCGCACTTTCGGTGGTGGTGTGGGGGTCCCGAACCGGGGCGCTTGTTGATCTTGTCATGATCATTTGTGACTGAAGTGGCGGAGCTGGTCGATGTGGTGTTCTCGGGGCTGTCCGCGCTGTCGATCGAGAGCGTCCTGGACGCAGGCGACATGATCGTGGTGCGGGCCTCGACCAGGGACTATGCGGTGGCATGTCCTTCGTGCGGGACGCCGACCGGCCGTGTTCACGCCCGTCACGAGCAGGTTCCGGCCGATGTTCCGGTCGATGGTCGCCGGGTGCTGGTCAGACTGCGGGTCCGCCGGATGCGATGCCCTGTCCCCGAGTGCCCGCGTCAGACGTTCCGCGAACAGGTGCCTGGCCTTGTCGAGCGTTATCAACGGCGGACCGTGCGATTAGGTGAGCAGGTCCGTTGTGTCGTGCGCGAGCTGGCAGGCAGGGCCTCCGCCCGACTGTTGCCCGCGATCGGAATCCCGGTCGGGCGGGACACCGCGGTGCGAGTGTTGTTGGGTATTCCGTTGCCGGATCGGGCGGTGCCAGCGGTCCTAGGGATCGACGATTTCGCCCTGCGCCGAGGCCATGACTACGCCACCGTGTTAATCGACGCGGACACCGGTGCCCGCGTCGACGTCCTGCCTGGACGGCGCGCGCAGGTGGCGGCCGAGTGGCTGAGGGCGCACCCGGGTGTCGAGGTCGTCTGCCGCGACGGTTCGACCCTATGCTCAAGCCGTGCGCGACGCGCTGCCGCACGCGATCCAGGTGGCCGACCGTTGGCATCTCTGGCACGGCCTGTGTGACGCCGCAGGCCGCGAAGTCGCCGCCCACAGCGCGTGCTGGGCCACGGCCACCGGGCTGCGCGAGGGCAAGCTCGCTGACACCACATTGCAACGCTGGCACCAGATCCATGCCCTGCTCGATACCGGAGTCGGGCTGCTGGACTGCTCACGTCGCCTCGGTCTGGCGATGAACACCGTCAAGCGCTACGCCCGCGCGGCCACACCGCAGCGCATCCAACGCGTCCCCAAATACCGGGCCTGCATGGTCGACCCTTACCGCGACCACCTCCGCCTCCGCCGCGAACAGGAACCGGGCGTGGGACCGACCGAGTTGCTGGGCGAGATCCGCGCACTGGGCTACACCGGCAGCCACAACCTCCTCGTGCGCTACTTGAATCAGGGGCGCCATCTGGACGAGCATCGGCACCTCTCGTCCCGCCAGGCCACCCGCCTGCTGCTGACCCGACCGGAGAACCTCGCTGACCATCAACACCAACGACTCGAAGCACTGACCGCCGCGTGCCCCGAAATGACAGCGCTGGCCAGCCTCGTGCGAACCTTCGCCGCTCTGCTCACACCCCACGGCAGCAATCCCGCCCGGCTGGCGGCCTGGGCCACCACCGCCCGCGAGGCGGATCTACCCCAAGTGCATTCGTTCGCCAGAGGCATCGAACTGGACATCGACGCCGTCACCGCCGCGATCACCCTCACCCACCACAACGGACGCACCGAAGGCATCAACACCAAAACCAAGCTACTCAAACGACAAACGTATGGGCGGGCGGGCTTCGCGCTCCTGCGCCACCGCATCCTCCTCGGCTAACGCCACCACCGAAAGTGCGCCAGAGCCGCTCGTTTGACAGACCCAAACCAACGGCAAGGTTTGTGAGTATGGCGGCGGCATCGCGTGGTTCGGTCTGACTGCGGCAAATTCTGACCGTGGTGTCTTTCGTTCGATTTGTCGACCGGTCCACGCGGTTGTCGGCGACGCGTGAAAACTGGCTCTGTCCCAGATTCGGTGATCATCCCCGGGCGCGGTATGACCACGGTTTGTGATCTTGAACGACGCGACTCAAGGCTTGGCGTCGGTGCTGTTTCCGCACTTGACAGGCGTGCGGGTGGATCGAGTGGTTGCTGCCGAGCGGTCGGTGCGGTTCGAGGTGGCCAGCCATGAACCCACGGCCGTTGCCCTGCATGTGGTCACCCATCGGACCGGGTTCACAGCCGCTACGAGCGCACTATCGCTGACCGCGGCTTGGGCGACCGGGAGGTGCTGATCCGGTTGCGGGTTCGACGTTTCCGCTGCCGTAACGGCGAATGCGCTCAACGCATCTTTGCCGAACAGATCGATGGTCTTACCCAGTCTATCAACGTCGCACTCCACCGCTGACGTCGTTGCTGGTCGACGTGGCGTTGGCGCTGGGTGGCCGCGCTGGGGCACGGCTGACTCGGCGGCTGCCCGCGGGCGTCTCGCACATGACCCTGCTGCGCCTCCTACGCGCGCTGCCATTGCCCGACCCGGGCAGCTCAGTGAGGTCGGCGTGGACGATTTCGCCCTACGGCGCGGACACCACTACGGCACCGTGCTGCTCGAGTATTCGACGCCGCCATTGTCGTGGTGGTCGAATCGTTCGCGATGGAAACCAGACTCGGTTCGATAGAGCGAAGTTCGCTTTCTATCGCAAGGGTCTGCTGCACGAGCAGGTGACAGCGGTAGTCACGCAGCCTGGCTGGCTGGCGTGGTCATGATTGCTTCGTATTCGACCGGGGTCAACCGGTCGAGAGCGGCTTGGCGTCGACGGCGGTGATAGGTGCGTTCGATCCAGGTGACGATCGTGATCCGCCGCTCCTCACGGGTGGACCACGTGCGCCGGTCGAGAACATTGTTCTGCAGCAACGCGAAGAAGCTTTCCATCGCGGCGTTGTCCCCGGCCGCCCCGACCCGGCCCATGGAACCGACCAGCCCGTGACGAGCCAGTGCGCGGACGAACTTCCTTGATCGAAATTGCGATCCGCGGTCGGTGTGCACCACACAGCCGGCGACCCCGCCGCGGCGGGCGACGGCGTTGACGAGCGCGGTGGCGGCGAGTCGGGACTTCATCCGGCAGTCGATGGAGTAGCCGACGATCCGGTTGGAGTAGGCGTCCTTGATCGCGCAGAGGTACAGCTTTCCTTCGGTGGTGCGGTGTTCGGTGATATCGGCCAGCCGCAAGCGGTTCGGCGCGGTGGCGGTGAAGTCGCGCTTGACGAGGTCGTCGTGAACCGGCGGACCGGCCTTCTTGCCGTCGCGGCCGCGTTTCTTGCCGAACGCGCTCCACCAGCCCATGGCTGAACAGATCCGCCATGCGGTCCGATCCGCCATCGACAGGCCGGCGTCGCGGGCTTCGTCGGCCAGGAACCGGTAGCCGAACTCTGGGTCGTCGCGGTGCGCGTCGAACAACGCGTTAGCCCGATACGCCCGCTCGAGTTCGGTGGCGGTGACCGGGCGGGCACGCCACCGGTAGTAGGGCTGGCGAGCGATCCCGAGTACCCGGCACGTCACCGCGACGGGTACACCGTCGGCGGCCAGCTCGCTCACGAGCGGGTAGAGCCTTTCCCGGCAGGTTCGCCTGCGACAGGTATGCCGTCGCGCGGCGCAACACCTCGTTCTCCTGCTCCAGCAGCCTGATCCGTTTGCGGGCCTCACGCAGCTCGGCCGAGTCGTCCCTGGCCACGCCAGGTTTGACGCCTTCATCGGTGTCGGCCCGACGCAGCCACTTGAACAGCGTCATCGGGTGGACGCCGAGATCCTTCGCGATCTGTTCGACCGTCACACCGGGTTCACGACCGCGAGCGACCCGCACTACATCATCGCGGAACTCCTGGGGATAGGGCTTGGGCACAGCGACATCCTCCCAGCTCACCATCACGGCAAGCCAACTCAGATCACCAATCCGTGCAGCAGACCCCAATGCGTGTCATGACAAGTGGGGTCAACGCCCGTGGCGATTGACCCCACTTGTCACTACGGCATAGGAAGGGCGCTGCACGTAAAGCTGCGGCTGTAGCTGTCCGAGACTCCGTTTGCGTCAGATACGGTAAAAGTAATCGCGATATTTTCACCGGTTGCGCACTGGGTGTTCACAGCGAAGCGGCCGTCCCAGCTCGGAATATGAACCCCATTTCGTTTCCACTGGGTGCGCAAAGGCGATGCGCCGCTATTTGCATCCGCAGAGCAGACGTAGTTCTGCGAACCTGTCTCGCAAACGAGTTCAGTGACTACGGGGCCATGTACTCGGAAGAGAAGTCGGTTTGGAGAACCTGATCCAGGGTTCATGATCTTACCTGTCGTGGCATCAGCCTTGATCGCCTCGCTTACACGAGCTGGCGAGGCGGCGGGATTCTTGGCCAGGTAAAGCGCCGCAGCGCCTGCCACATGTGGGGCGGCGATCGATGTCCCGCTTGTGAGCACGAAGCGGTCATCGCCGAGATGGCTCGTAGTGAAGATATCCTTGCCCGGCGCGAAGAGGTCTAGGCAAGAGCCGAAGTTGGAAAAGCTGGCGCGCTCGTCACTTTTAGTGCTGGCGCCAACGGTTAGTGCTTCAGACACGCGCGCAGGCGAATACCCGCAGGCGTCTTTGTTGTCGTTTGCCGCCCCGACGACAACGGTGATCCCCGCGTTGATCGCACGGCGAACAGCGTCGTCCATAACGGAGGACACTTTTCCTCCAAGGCTTATATTGATGACTGCCGGTTTGATGTGATTGCTCGTCACCCAATCGATCCCTTGGATGACGTTGGTCATCGACCCCCCTCTATTGCAGTCGAGGACACGCACTGCGATGAGCTTCACCGACTTGGCAACCCCGTGCTTTGCGCCGCCCACAACGCCTGCGACATTCGTGCCGTGGCCGTCGCAGTCACTGGCGTCGTTATCCTCGTCAACAGTATCGCGGCCATGGTGTGCGCGACCTTGGAAGGCAGAGTGTGTGGTTCGAATACCGGTGTCGATCACATACACTCTGACGTTGCCGGCAGGCTCGTCGTAGGTGTACTTATTGTTCAATGGCTGATTCCGCTGGTCAATTCGATCCAACGGCCAGGGGGCGTCAATTTGATCTGTCATGGCTGACACTGTGCGGTCTTGCTCAACGTATTCGACATCGGGGTTTCGTGCCAGGCGTCGCGCAGACTTCTCGGACATCTGCACTGAGAAACCGTTGAGGGTGTCGTAGACTTCTTTGACTCTGCCGTCGTAACGAGAGGCAAGTGAATCGGCGGATCCTCGAACTGACGATGAGGGGACGGAATCCTTCAGAACGACGATGTATGAGTCGTGGATACTGTCCTCGACGTTGGCATCTCTGATGTATCCCTCTTCAGCAGCGATTGCGGAACCGAGGTGTACGAGAGGCGCGGCGGCGACGGCGGCGACGATTGCTGCGCATGCCCACCATCGCCGAGTCCTGCGTGAAGTCCTGACTGCTAGCCAATGCATCTGTTCCCTCTCGTTGATCCCTCGCGGATCGCTTCGCTGCTCTGCGAGCTCGTCACAGTCCTACGCATCACACCCCCACTCGGTTCCGCTCATTCCGCATGGCGCGTAGTGCCCTCTTCGTGTTCGGACATTCACACTGCGGCACTTCCTCCCACGACTTGTGGCGGTATGGCTACCACCGCGGTCACGACGGCGAGGACGGACTGACCTGTTCCAGGATTGCTACCCGTTGAGAGTCGGGTGCCAGGAGGCCGACTCGGGGACATGGTCCGGTGGTGTCGGAGCGCTTGTCGAGGCGCATGACGCGCAGCGCGCAGGCGAGTTGCGATCGACTGCGTGGACCAACGGTGGCATTGAGCATGGCCGGAGACATCTCAATGGGCGACGGTCGCAGAAGAAGGCACTGTGGCTTCGGAGCGCAGCCTGGTGCCGTCGTCGGTGTGGGGTGAGGTTCCAGGCGCGGACTCGGGAACCGCGCGGGCGCGGGCGACCGTACGACGAACGTTATCCCAGCCAGGCTGGACGGCCATGGCGAAGGTGGATGGCAACCCCTCTGTCGAAAGGACCATTGACCGTGCACGACATCAGCAGCACAAAACACCACCGTGCGAAGCCGCGGCCGCTCGCGGTGGCTATCGCCATGACCGTGGCGAGCATGGGGGCGGCCCTGGCCGGTGCTGCGACCGTTTTGATCGGCGGCCCGCAGGCCCTCCGTGGATTCGTCGAGGACTACGTCGGTGAGGAACTGGGTGTGACCGGTGGGAGCGAGGCGGTCCTGGACCTCGCGCTCGACGAGGTCTACGTCACCGTGCAGAGTCGGGCGGTGCTGTGGATAGTGTTGGCGGGACTGGGGTTCCTGGCGGTCCTGACCGCGCGCAAAGGCAAGACCGCTGGCCGCGTGTTCACCACGACTATCTTGCTGCTAGGCGTCGCATTCGCTCTTCTCAACCTTGCCGATGCGTTGCCGACTGCTCTCCAGGTCTGTTCGACGATCACCCTGCTGACGGCAGTGGGTGCGATCGTGGCTTTCTGGCTTCCGGCCGTTGGCCGATACGCGAAGCAGCCCTGATGTCGTACGGACCAAGAGTGCGGTCATCGGCCGCGCTCTTGGTCCTGGGGACGGCGAGTTCAGCCGGTGGAAGCATCTGATTCGAGGAGTTCGGTGAATACCTCGCTGGGTTTGCGCCAGTGGTGGATCTTACGGGGGGCGGTCGTTGATCTTGGCGGCGATGGCTGTCATGTAGCGGGGATCGCTGGGGATGGTGACGCCTTTGGGAGGAACTCGCGGACGATGCGGTTGAGGTTTTCATTGTTGCCGCGTTCCCAGGGCGAGTGCGGGTGGGCGAAGAACACCGGCGACCCAGTCGCGGTGACCTCGGCGTGCAGGGCCATCTCCGAGCCGCAGTCCCAGGTCAACGAGCGTTTCAGCGCTGCCGGGAGCGGTCCGACGGCGGCGATGATGGCCTCGGTGACGGTCAGGGAGTCCCATCCGGTCAGCGGCACCAGGATCAGGAACCTGCTGGTCCGCTCGACCAGGGTGGCGACGGCGGTCTTGCCCGTTGCCGATCACGAGATCTCGTTCCTGCCCGGGCACCGCCCGGCCTAGGGCTTCGACGGGGTGTTCGTCGAGGTAGCGGGGCTCTTTGATCCGCGGAGCCGGAGCCGGAGCCGGAGCCGGGGCCGGGCGTGGCCCGGTCCGGGTGGTGCGACCGGTCCGCAGCGCGACCAGCTCGCGACGCAGTGTCGCGACCGGCTGGGCATAGACCCACTGGCAGATCGCTTCATGACTCACCCGGCAAGCATCCCGCAGCCCGAGCCTGTCACGATCTCTGTGTAATCCAGGGTGATTGTTACGTTTGTAGGTTATCCGCATTGTATGCGGCCTGGGAAGATGTTGATCAACGTGTTCAATGCCACTTTCAGCCGTGTGTTCCGGTCCCCGATTCGCCCCCTCGCCGGCTGGAGATGTTGCGGAGTCCGAGATGTAGGAGCTTCATCGCGGCGTCTTTGTCGGGAAGTGTCCGCGATTCTTGGTGATCTTCCGGAGTTGGAAGTTGATGGACCCGATTGCGTTCGTGGTGTAGACGATCCTGCATAGTTCCGGTGGATAGTCCAGAGATTGGATGAACTCGGTCCAGGCGTTGTGCCACATGTCGACCGCGCCTGGGTACCGCGCGCCGAACTGTGTGTCGAATGCGGCCAGGCCGAGCTCGGCGGCCTCCAGGGTGGGCGCGGTATAGATCTCTTTCATCGCCTTGACGATCTTCAGGCGGTCTCCGTAGGACACGAATCGCATCGTGTTGCGGATGACGTGGACCACGCAGGTCTGCACGACAGTTTCGAGGAAGACTGCGTGAATCGCGTCCGGCAGGCCGGTCAAGCCGTCGCAGCAGACGATCAAGATGCCGCGAACGCCGCGGTTTCGCAGGTCCGATAGGATCTTCTGCCAGAACTTGGCTCCCTCGGTGTCAGAGATCCAGCACCCGAGGGCATGTTGCTGCCGTCGACGTCGACGCCGATGGCCAGGTAGGCGACCTTGGTGGTGACGACGCCGTTGTCCTTGACACGGATCCGGATTCCGTCCGCATAGAGGATCGGATACACCTCGTCGAGAGGGCGCGATTGCCATGCTTTTATCTCGTCGACCACCACGTCGGTGACATTCGAGATCAGTTCCCGGGATGCGTTCACGCCATAAATTTCGAGCAGGTGCGCCTCGATATCCCGGGTGGTCATGCCCCGTGAATAAAACGACAGGATCATGTCGTCGATGTTGCGGATCCGCCGCGACCGTTTCGGCACGATAGTCGGCTCGAACGAGGCGTTCCGATCCCGCGGCACCTCAATCTCGACCGGGCCGTTCGTGGTCGACACCGTCTTCCTGGACTTCCATTGCGAGAATTGCCGGAACCATGCCCCGAAGGGTCTCCGGCGCCATAGCCCAGGTGGTCGGTCAACTCGGCCTGCAAGGCCCGCTCCAGCACCGCCTTGGTCATATGATTCAAGCAGACCATTCACGCCGTCGATCGGCGTCCCAGCGGCTTTCGCCGTCGATCGTGGCAGGCGAGAACGCCTCCGCGAGCCGTCGTCCGGCCGTCTCGTCATCCCGACGAGACGATGTGCCCTGCATCACCTGGTGTCCCTACCGACCGCCGAACCGGCGAGTCGATCTTGGTGCACCTCCGGCTTACACGGTTGCCGTGACACGCCCCCGCCTGCCTGCTTACCACACACTGATCACCGTAGCCCTTGGTTAATCTTCCCATCTGTCGTAAGAGGAATGGTCGACCAAGGGCTACACCTATGATCAATAGGGGCCGGCAACCAGCACCTGATGGTTAAAACTCAAGCTCGAGACTGCGTAGAGACAACCCGAGCAAGTCTCGCTCAACTTCAGCTAACGTCGTCCTGTTAGTCGAGAATCTCGCAGCTTATGAGCGTATCAGCGAGTTCGGGCAGTCGTACAGTGTCTCGATCTTCACCACAATCGAGGATATCGGCACCTGAGCCGCCCTCAAGATGGTCGGCTCCCGGACCTCCATAGAGCGTATTGTCGTAACTGTCACCAATAAGCGTATCGTCCCCCGGGCCGCCATGAAACTCGTTCACTCCGTAGCCAATCAGCGGAAGCATGGTTACCCGGAAATTATCATTTCCCGACCCTCCAATGACACGCTCAACAGAATCGGCTTCATTCCACTCTCCGCTGCTGCCGCTTTCACCCGAGAAATTCCCCATGGCTCGGACAGTTTGGGCACGACTCGAGTAGTCGATAGTGTCGAAACCTTCCATTCCGACGAAGTAGTCCGTTTCGTCTGCGTAGTAGCCTTCTTTGAAGACATCGTCGCCGCCCCACCCATAGAGACAGTCGCTTCCCTGACCACCCTCCATCCGGTCAGCCGCGCCATCCCGACCGGAAAGTCGGTCGCCAAACCCACTACCTCGCATAGCCTCAAACGAGGGATGAACATTGTCTGCATCAGCGCTGTCACGCACGCCGCAGAGGCCACCATCATTGGATCGACCGTCATTCGGAATTCCGTCCATACTGGCATAGACGCCTCGGCTGGATTGCTCGTACGTCAGCAGGTCAAAGCTGCCGCCCCCTCCCTGGATTGCCATCGCCGTTGCCGTCCCGGAGTAATGGGCTGAGCCAATATAAAGCGTATCGTCACCGGCGCCCATTTGGATGTAGCCACGCGCCCCGGGCACATTGAGACGAAAAATGTCGTTGCCTTGCCCCAAGTCGATGTTCAGCGGCTTCATCCCGCCACAATTGACCTGTGTTGACGAGACAGTCTGGCAGCCAGCGCCCGGATTGATCCCGAGACTGTCGTGTATCCGCAACGTGCCGTTGACGAACTCGATCGTACCACTATTCTTTTCATTACCTCCTCGGTACTGCAGGCCTGCAGCATCGACCCAAGCCGACACCGAAGTAACGGCAACAGCCATGGCAGGCGAGGCTAGAGCTGCGCCAATCGATATGAGGGTGCATCCAATCGCCACAGCCAGCCAGCGACGCAGCGCGTTCAGTCGAGTACCCAAGTGATCAAGCCTTTCCGTGCTCTGCTCTGATGTCTGGTACTACGCCTCCCAACACGTCAACGGATCCGATTCCACTCTCTGTAACTACACCAACTCACACCGTTCGAGTTCCTTTGGCGAGGAGGGTGATCGGCGTGCTGCTGCTCGGGATAGCCGGTGTCGATCGCGGGCCCGCTCCGCTGTCGCCGGCCATGAGCGGGGGCCTACCTTGATCGACGCCTGCGGGCGAGAACGTCGGCTGGTGACTCGCACCCGCGAACGCTTCGCTGCGGTGCACGAGCTGCGCGCCCGAGGTAGGGTCGCTGGGCGCGATCAGCCGCCAACTCGGCTTGAACCACACCCTGAACCGTAAGGAAGGCGATCTGATTGTGGGCACCCGCAGCGAGAGCGCGATCGTGACCCTGGTCGAACGCCACACCCGATACGTCATGCTCGGACACCTGCCCGGCGGACACACCGCCGAGGAGATCCGCGACGTGCTGGTGCCGTTGATCCAGACCCTGCCCGGACACCTACGAGGCTCACTGACCTGGGACCAGGGCTGCGAGATGGCCGCGCACAAACAGTTCTCCGTGGCCACCGGAGTGCCGGTCTACTTCTGCGACCCGCACTCACCATGGCAACGCGGCAGCAACGAGAACACCTAGTGGTACAGAGTTGGCGGTGCTGGGGCCTCTTCGACGGGAGGGGCTCCGGTTGGGTTGCTGGGTGACTCGGAGAACACGTGCCGTGAGGCCTTCCGTTGATTTGTCCACAGCAGCCCGCAGGGCGAGCGCCCTGGCCGGGAGTGACTTGATAGAAGCCTGCTGAGCCGTCAACTCGCACTAGGTCTGTCCCCTGGCCAGGGCGCTCGTGTCTGTCCCGTCATCCACGACACAGACAACGAGGACAAACCTGATGGTGACAGTCGGAGTGGACCCGCACAAACACGTCCACGTCGCGGTCGCCGTCGACGCCAGAGGCAAACGCATCGGCAAGCCGCTGACTGTCGGCAACGATCCGTCGGTGATCACCGCGCTGCTCAAGTGGATCCGGGCGATCGCGGGCAGCGAACCGGTCACCTGGGCCATCGAGGACGGCCGCGGGTTCGCCCGCCGCCTGGCCGACGGCCTGCTACTTGCCGGACACGACGTGGTCTGGGTCCCCACCAGACTGATGGCCGCTCACCGCGAACTCCACGCCACCACCGGGGCCAAATCCGACCCCATCGACGCCACGGCGGTCACCCACGCTGCCATCGCCACCCCAGGCCTGGACCGGCACCGCATCGACGAACGCGTGCGCGAGCTGCGCATCCTCGTCGACTACCGCGCCGACCTCATCAAACGCCGCACCATGGCGATCAACCAGCTCAAAGGACGACTGCACGTCTGGCTCGACCACACCCCCGGCGACCTGGCCCGCGCCAGAAACCTCACCTCGGTCACGGCACTGCTGAACACAACCGCGGTGAGCACGCACGTCCGCCAGGCACTCACCGACATGATCACCGAGATCGGCGACATCAACCAACGCGTCCACGACCTCGACACCACCATCAGGCAACTCGTCACACCGCTGGCGCCCACCCCGCTGCAGATCACCGGGATCAGCCACAACTCCGCCGCGGTCCTCGTCGCCGAGATCGGCGACATCGCCCGCTTCACCACCTCAGCCAAGCTCGCCCGCTACACCGGATGCGCACCCATCCCCGTCTACTCCTCCGACAAGGAACGCCACCGCCTACATCGAGGCGGCAACCGGCGACTCAACAGCGTTCTCTACACCGCCGCGATCGTCCAGAAACGCTTCCACCCAGACGCGCGACACCTACTCGACCGCCACGAACCCGCCAAAGGCGCCCGCGGCGCCCGCCGCATCCTCCAACGCCACCTCATCGACGTCATCCACCGGGCGATGACAACCGACCACACGACCTGGAACCACCACATCACCCGCCACCCGCACACGGAGTTGACATAGAAGCATCAACGGACTGCTACGCCAGTACTTCCCCAAGGGCACCGACCTATCTGTCCACACCGCCGAAGACCTCGAACACGTCGCCCAGCAACTCAACGGCCGACCACGCAAAACGCTCGGCTGGAAACCCAGCCGAGCGTCTGCGTGATCTACTGACAACCACGTAAGCCATCAGGTGTTGCGAGGACCCGAGAATCCGCCCTCAAGACCTGGCGCGTCCTGCGCAAACTCCGCTGCTGCCCCCGCCGCACCGGCCGAATCGCGAAAGCCATCCACGTCCTACAGAACTACGAGATCACCGCAGGATGAAAAGGGCTCACTGTGCGTTGACGAGCCTGCGCGAGTCGGCCGGTCACGCATCGCCAGATCGCGGGGGACTCGCCAATTACCAGCGGACCGTTCGAGTAGCCGCGCGCGTAAAACCTCGGATGCCCCGCCCCGGCCAGGGGAGCTCGAGTCGACGTTCCAGATAACACCATGTGGGGATCTCCGAATTCCATCCCGGTCGGCACTTGAGTGGATGTCGTTTGTCGTTCGCCCGGACACCGGGACAGGAGGGGCATTTCGAATCAGCGTAGCTAAAATAGGTGGAAGCGCCATATCTTGGTGAAGTTAATCCATTGCGTTCGCGGTAGTGGTCGCCCATGGCCGACGTGGGCTGCGCAGGTTCGGTGCGGTGTGTGTTTGTGCTGGTGGTGGTGGGTGTCTTGCGTGGCTGTGGGTGGCTGCAAGGCGGTCGATAGTGTGCTGACAGGTCCTTCTTCCACGCTCGCGTGAGCGTCGAGGAGATGAGGAGGCGGCGGGTCTTCCGGCACGGGCTGTCGGTTTCCGCCGGTGGCCATGTTGACTGATCAGGTTAGGTCGTTGGGGCATCGTTTCGGTTGTGGTGAGGCTGGGGCGCTTGAGGAGATCCACGATACTTTCGGGGGTCGGATGTTTGGGGTGGCTTATCGGATCCTGGGGGATCGTGATTTGGCGGCCGATGCGGTTCAGCAGGCCCTTCTGCAGGCGTGGCGGGCGTCGGGTACTTTTGATGTCGAGCGTCCGTTGGAGCCGTGGTTGTTTTCTGTGACTCGTCGCGCCGCGATTGATGTGTATCGTAGGCAGCGGGGTCGGGAGAATGTGGTCAGTATTGATTCGTTGGCTTCGGATAGTCTTCCTTCGGTTGAGGGGCACAGTCCTGAGCGGGCGTGGATGGCGTGGCAGGTCAGGGCTGCGGTTGAGCGGTTGTCGGTTTCTGATCGGGCGATCATCAAGTCGATTTATTTTGATGATCTGACTCAACGTGAGGCGGCCGAGTTGTTGGGGATTCCGATTGGTACGGTCAAGTCCAGGTTGTTTCGCGCGCAGCGCAAGCTGACTGAGGTTTTGGCGCATTTGCGGGACTCTGCGTGACCGGGAGTGGGCGTCGAGGTTCCGGGGCGGATGACGGCCTCACAGAAAGGAACTGTGGACCGACATCGCGTCGAACGTGCCCGCCTCGATGACCGCTCGGTCTGTGGCGAGACGGGGGAGTACTTCGGCGGCGAAGAACGCCGCGGAGGCGATCTTGCCCTGGTAGTAGGCGGCATCTGCCGGGCCGGTCCCAGTGTCCAATCTAGACTGGGAGACACGGGCCTGGCGGGTGAGCAGCCAGCCGACCAGCAGATCACCGAACGCTAGCAGGAAACGGCGAGCGTGCTGACCGACAAGGTGCACGCGCTCAGGTACCGTCTGGCCGTTCAATAGTAGGCGGGCGAGTGCCTGCAGCATTGTCTCCAGGTGTTCGACGGCCACAGTGAGCGCGGTTCCCTCAGTGCCGCCCGCTGTATCGGCGAACCCGCGGATTTGTCCAATCAGCTTGGCGAAAGACGTGCCGCCATCCCGAATGATCTTGCGGAAGACCAGGTCGAGAGCTTGGATCGCGGTCGTTCCTTCGTACAGCGTGTCGATCTTCGAATCGCGCACGTACTGCTCTGCCGGGTAGTCGATGAGAAAGCCGGAACCACCGAAGGTCTGCAGTGTCTCCTGGCTGAGGATCTCATATGCTCGTTCCGAGCAGTAACCCTTCACAACTGGCAGGAGGAGGTCGTTGGCGGCGCGAAAGGCCGCAGCGGCTTCATCATCGCCTCGGTCGCGGTGCAGGTCGGCCCGGTCGAGTTCGGCGGCAGCGTGCAGGACGAGGGCGCGCATGCCCTCCGCGTGGCACTTCTGGACCAAGAGCGAGCGACGCACGTCGGCGTGGTCGATGATGGGTACCCGTGGCGCTGTGTTTCCGGGCGCGTCCAGGCTCGCCCCCTGTACCCGTGTCTTGGCGTACGCCAGCGCGTTCAGGTACCCGGTCGAAAGTGTTGCCATCGCCTTGGTACCGACCATCATGCGGGCCCGTTCGATGATCAGGAACATCTGCCGGATGCCGTCGTGGGTGTCGCCCACCAGCCAGCCGACAGCCGGGCCATGCTCGCCGAACGTCAGCTCGCAGGTGCTCGATCCCTTCAGGCCCATCTTGTCTTCCAGGGCGGTGGCCACGACACCGTTGCGCTTGAGCAGCTCACCGGTTTCGTGGTCGAACAGGTGCTTCGGCACGATGAACATCGATAGGCCCTTGGTTCCAGGTCCGCCGTGCCCTGGAACCCCGATTGGCCGCGCGAGGACGTAATGGATGATGTTGTCTGCGAGGTCATGCTCACCTGAGGTAATGAACCGCTTGACACCCTCGATATGCCAGGTCCCGTCCTGCTGCGGATAAGCCTTGGTGGTTGCCATACCTACGTCCGAGCCCGCGTCAGGCTCGGTGAGAACCATGGTGGCGCCCCATCCGCGGTCAACGAAGATCTGCGCCCATCTGCGTTGCATGGAATTGCCGATCTTGTGCAGGATGCCCGCGAAGCCCGCACCTGTCGTGTACATCCACATCGCGGGATTGGCGCCTAGCAGAAGTTCAGAAGTCGCCCACCAGAGCACCCGTGGGACCGGACTGCCGCCCAGTTCCTGCGGCACATCCATGCGCCAGAACCCCGACGACTCGTACGCGCGGTACGCGCGACGCAGGGCCGGCGGAACGGTGACCGATCGGGATCCGAGGTCGTAAACCGGGGGAGTCCGGTCCGCTGCGGCGAAGCTAGGCGCGATTTCGACCCGGGCCAGCCGGTCGACCTCGTCGAGGATGTCGAAAGCGGTGTTCACGTCCAAGTCGGCGCTTGTCGCGAGGGCGTCAGCCAGCCCGCTGCCTTCCAACGCGAACTTGAGATCCCGAAGGTTGCTGCGGTAGTGGCTCATGGTTCTCCGCCCAGTCGACACGATGGTTCAGAAGAGGTACGACGGCGCGGTGATCACTGGTTCCCGGACGGCCCGGCTACCGCACGAACCGACGGGCCTCTAGCGGTGCACGAGCTGGTGCGTATGCGCCGGTGCGTACCTTCGTTTTCGGCGGCGCGCACGTGAGCCGAGCCGCAGTGGGCCTCGTCGGGGGCGATGTGCGCGGAATCACCGGAGTCGAGGCTCCGCGGACCTCCTGGAATCCGTATGTGTGTGGGATCCGTTTCTTGGTGATTGGAGGACGTTAATGCGCATTGGCCGTTTCGCAGTGGCCTGTGCGGCTGTCGCCGCAGTGGTCGTGCCCGTGCTGGGCAAGATGATCCCGGCTGGCGATGCCGTGGTGGTCGCGATCGCCGAGCACATCGAGCCGGGCGGCAACCCTTGCCCCGTATGCTGGGGCGGGTCCACGGCCCCGTAGACCGGGGACATGGTTCGGGCTGACGGAGGGGTGGTCATTAGTCCCTCCGTCAGTAGATCATTCCCGAGTCAGATCTCCGAGATGTGACTGCCATCCCGCGTTTCAATGGCCATTTCTCAAACCTAATGCTGACTGTCCATCAGCTACTGTCTCTTGTGGTTGGACGCATATCCCACAGGAGCTTGGTTTCGAGCGACGGGCAGACCAGTGCAGTCCCGCCCGCACCGGGCACTGCTATGCGGTGATGCCCAACCAATCGATCCTGCCCACGGAGCCCAAAGCGGTGTCCGACACCTCCAGCGACCACGTGCCCGTCAGCGCAGTGCCCGAGCGGACGATCTTGGCGAGGTCTGTGTTCAGACGAAAGTCCGCGGTCCGGTCGTACGGATTCGGGTAGTGAAGAGTGTATTTGGCGCCGTCCGGCGCGGTCAGGCTGATCAGTAGGTCCGCGCGGCGCTGGTGGACTATGACGACGTCGAGTACGGCCGTCGTGCCGGGCGTGCCCACTGTGCCGGATGCCTCGGCAGGCACCCGTACGGAGCTCCGGGTGTACGTCGCCGGCTGGTTGTCCGGAATCGGGAAGTCGGTGTCGTTTCGATACAGTATCGGAGACTTGGGCGCCGGCGACGGGGTTGCTTCGACGCTCGAGGTAGGCGAGGGTGTGGTCGCGGACGAGGTGACCGGCGGGTGGGTCGACAGGTGTGCCGTCCCCTGCGAACGCGATGGGCTCGCGGCTGTAGCGGTGACCGAGGTGGATCGGATCGAGGACGTGGGCTCGACTGCTGTGGCCGCCGCCGAAGTGGCGGAAGTGGGTGTCGTAGCGGGAGGAGTCGGCTGGGCTATACCGCGTGTGGGCCAGGTTCGCGGGACCACCAGGAGCACAGCAAGGACCCCAGTGACGGCCAGCAGCCAGGGCAGGGCGGAGTCGCCCCGCCGTTTGGCCGCCACTGTGGAAGTGGTGAGGTTGTGTCCGGCCACGATGTCAGGTGGCCTCGGTGTCGTATGCGGTGCGCCCGGTGCATGACCGGAGGCTGCGGGCAAGGCTCCCCGACTGGGAAGTAGATCGGTATCACCGCCACGTGAGAGGAGCGCCGTGAGTTGCCCGGCGAGCTCAGGCACCGACGGGCGATCGGCGGGATCTGTCGCCAGGCAGCGCGTGGTGAGCTCGCGCAGTTCGCTCGACCAGTGCCGTGGAAGCTCGACTTCCCGTGCGTCGAGCCGAGCCTGAATCGCGGTCACCGACCGATTGTCGTGCAGCCGTGTGCCGACAAGGCACTCGTAGATAAGCAGACCGATCCCGTAGACATCGGAGGCCGTCGTGGCATCGTCGCGCAGCAGTTCTGGGGCGAGATAGCTCGGTGTGCCGAGGAGGATCCCGGTTCCGGTGTGCCGGGGTGCTCCCGCCAGCAGGGCGATGCCGAAATCCACAAGCCGTGCGCGAGTCCAGGTGTCGTGCAGCGGATCGGCGCCGTCGGGTACCTCTAGTAGCAGATTGTCTGGCTTGAGGTCGCGGTGCACCACGCCGCAGGCGTGGGCGTGTGCCAACGCGGCGCACACCTGCAGGGCCAGACGTAACACCTCGGCTTCTGGAAGAGGTCCGCGACTCGAGATCTCCCTGGACAGCGTGCGTCCCCGAACCAGATCCATCACCAGGACGGGTCTTCCTTCATGGGACAGTACCGCGCGGACGTTAACGATGTTGGCGTGGTCGAGTCGCATCAACACGGCGAACTCGCTGAGGAAGCGCCCGACTTCCGCGGCGTCGGCCCCGTACTCGGGATGCATGACCTTCAGCGCCACCTGCTCGCCTGCCGGGCTCTCGGCCCGCCAAACCACCCCGAAACCGCCGCGTCCGAGCTGCTCTCGCAACACGTAGCCGCCCACCACCGCATCCATCAGCGCCCTTCACCATTCCTCGACCGTGGTTCGAATCCCGGGCGACGACACCCGGGTTCTCCTGACGTACGCGCGAATGTCCGCGATCCGATCCCTACGGTTGCCAACGACACAACGAGCGGCGCCTCGCGACGTTGAGGATGCGACAGACCGTCGGACCAGACGTTCCTCGCCGCAGCAAACTCGAGGCACACCGCCGCAGATCCGCGAGGCGCGTCGGGGTCAGGATGCCAACGGCCGTGATCAAGGCTCGCTCATCAGTACGTCGTGGCCGATGAGAGCCTCACACGGCTACGAGAACCACCTGCATAACCGAAGTGGATTGATCGTCCCCAGGCGGGAGTGCCACGGCTTGGATCAGTGGGGCACGGACGACTCAGGGCATGGGCGCCGCCGAACCGATCACGCCACTGGGGGTTGTGGTTGTTGGTGGAGTGGTGGGCGACGAGGTCGGTCCGGCGCAGAGGTTCCCCGGGTTCGCAGCCGTGGGAGTGGCGGGTGACAACGAGGTCGTCGGGGCTGGTTCACAGGTCGGCGTTGTGCTCGAAGGTGGCGTGGTCGGTGGGGTGCTCGACGATGACGGCTGCGGGGCCGTGCTGGTTGTCGTTGTCGAGGTCGCAGGCGGGAGCGCGGTCAAGGATGGCGCAGCAGCCGTGGACGTGTTGCCTGCGGGCGGGGCAGCCGGGCTCGTGGTCGCGGGTGTGGCGGTGGAGGGCGGGGTGATCGCGCTTTGTGAAGGAGGGTTCGGCGCCGTGGCGGCGAGCTGCTCGATCTTGCCGACCGGCGTTGTCGACACAGGATGCACGCCGCGAGCGTAGGCGTCAGCCCAGTGCAGGACCGTGCGCACGTAGCTGTCGGAGTGGTTATAGCGCCACACCGCTGTTCGTCGCTGCACTGCGTTGGCCATGTCCATCCCGCCTGAGCACAGGTACTTCGCCGCACCGGCGGTCGCGTCGAAGACGTTGTTCGGATTGGCGTCGCCATCACCGTTGCCGTCGGAGGCATAGCTCTTCCACGTCGACGGAATGAACTGCATCGGACCCACGGCCCGATCCCAACGGTTGTCGCCGTCGTAACGGCCGCCGTCGGTGTCGGTGATCGCGGCGAATCCGCCGCCGTTGAGCACCGGCCCCAAGATTGACGCAACGGTGTCGCCTTGTGCGTTCACGCGACCGCCGCGGGCGTGGTTGGACTCGATGCGGCCGATCGAGGCCAGCAGCGACCACTCCATGTGGCAGCCTGGGGCAACAGTGTTTGACGTCTGCGTAGCGCGCATATAGGCGTGGAGCATCGTGCCGGGGATGCCTAGCGAACCTGGCGGGATCGTGCCGGCGCTCGCCGGGGAACGGACGAGCGCATCGGACGCCGAGCCATGACTCACGCCTGGAGATCCGTCGGCGCCTACCTCTGCAGGATCGGTGAGGCCGACCAGTTCGCTACCCACCTCCCTGCCCGGCCGCTCATCGGGCATCGTGACTGGTGAACCACCCAGACCATCTCCAATGACGCCCGCCAACATCAGGGCAGCCAGTGCTACGAGCGCCACCGCGCGTCGCAGATTCCTGGGGAACACCAAGTACTCCATTCTATTTCTTCGCAGAAGGCGTTATTCAGCTAGGGAGGGCCGTCGCGTGAGACGAGGACATGCGGAACGCCCGCCGACGGATCCCGCTAGATTCATCTGGCGGGTGGGGATTGGAGAGTCATGGACTCGCCGGTCTGTGGGCCCCGGCCAATGGCGAGGCAAGCGCTTCACACGCGCCCTTCCTCACGGCGGTTTGGCGACGGGCCCGGCGGTGGCTGTGATGTGTTCATTGCCTGACTCTTCCAGGAGCCGCTCGGTCGACGGGGATAGCCAATCCGGCACCGGACCGAGCCGCCCGCGATCACTGATGGGAGTCCGTTATAGACACTCCGGGAGGTGGTCTCCCTGGTGTGGAATGTCAAACCGTCCGTCATCCGCGGCACCGCTGACCGATGGTTCGTTCATTGGCGATTCCGCGGCAGAGCAGTGGTGGAGTGGTTTCGTCGCCGAAAGTCACCGGGAATCAACACGCGGAGTGTGCCAGTGCGCGACCCTCGACTGTGAGTCGTCTGTCTCAGACGGATGTTTCTGCGGCCCGGCAACGCGTAACCGTCGAGTGCTATCACCGCTGGCTCCACTGATCCGGCCGCTGATGTGAAGGCGACGGTGTCGGGGGCTCATCCTTCATGATGCCCGCGTGGCCGCCCAATGCTCGACTTGGTACGTCGCGTAACCGTTTATTGATCGCGAACCTGCGGCCCGGCATGATCCACCTCCTAGGATCCCTGTCGCTCCGACTACTACGCGACCTGTCGCCATCCGGGTTCCGTCACTCGGTGCGTGCGAACCGAACGTGATGCATCGCCGTAATACCCAGCGACCGGGAACCGAGAGGTGAGGCGATGCATATGAAGGCCGGACGAAGCATGTTGCGGACCAGGGCGATCTCGAGGACGTGGCCGGTGGCACTCGTCTGCGCATTCGCGGTGGGTTGCGCGTCCGAGCAGCCTCCTCCGGCGCCGGAGGAGGTGCTTGTACCGCCCGGCACGTACAGCGAACTGCCGTCCCGACCGATCCCGGCCGTTGGGGTGAGCAAGGTCGCGGGGCGTGACATCGTTGTGTCCGCAGAGGGATTCCCGCTGTATACCTACGACAAGGACACCGCCAACCCCGCGGGTTCAGCCTGCGAGGGCGAGTGTGTGACCCGGTGGCCGCCCGCCGTCGCGGACGACGGGATGCCCATCGCGATGTCGGGAATCGATCCGAGTTCGCTGGGCGTGCTGGTCAGGGCGGACGGGAAGAAGCAGATCACTCTCGCCGGTCGCCCGTTGTACCGTTTCGTTGGCGACAGCAACCCCTCAGAAATCAACGGCGACGGTGTCGACGGGCAGTGGCACGTGGCAACGGCCAAGTAGGGTGAGAACCAGTGTGAGTGGCTTGTCTCGGCTCTACCCTTCCCTATCCTCTCACTCCCGCGTGTCTTGTATCCACGCTGTACGACAAGTGATTGTGTCGCCCGCCGCTGTTGCCTGGAGCACATCGTCCTGAATAGGAACTGAATTGGCTCCGGAGGCGTACTCCGGGTGGAGGCACCGTCGGGAGCGAGACCCTGAACTCGGTCCTCGCGGTCGGCCGCACGTCTCGACGCCCCGTGCGGTGCGCCTGCGCGGTGCCTCCGCCATCTTCGTGCCCCAATACGACAACAAGGGCTGCAATGTGAGGTCGGCTTCTGATAGCTGATCTCGCGTGTCGGTGGAGCTGGTGACGCGGTAGTGGTCGGCGGGGCTCGAGGGCGTTGCTAGGGGCTGCTCGCGGGGCAGATTTTCTCGGGTGGAGTTGCGGCTGGCGTCGGATGCGTTGGTATGTCAGGGGTTTGCTCGCGAGGTGAAGCGGAAGATCGGATGGACGCTGGCCGAATCCCCCGGTGAATCCGGGCTGGAGGGCATGTAGCGGTTGCTCAACTTCGAGCCGCGACGACGCGGTGAACGCGCAAGCCATCAACGGCCGGACAGGCGATGTCGGCTTGCGGGGGCACGGCGTTGGTCGCCCCCCCGCTTATCCCACGTGGGAATGGATCACACAGACTGCGAGGTGTCGTGATCGGCATCGGCGACGTGGGTGCTGGTCGTGTGAGATGACGTAGCCAATTTCGGCCCCGGTTCCCAGCGCGCTGCGCGGATGTCCCAGTAGTAAGTGGGTGGAACCCGCTGAGGCTCGTCAGTGACGGAGCGCGCGTGTCCGAGAGATGTCGGATGCGGTCGGGCGCGGTTCTCGGCCATGGACCCTCCACTTTGAGTTAGACGGACAGCTACCATCGTTGCTTACTCGTGCTATTTGCGCCGCGGCGTTGCTGTCACCGGTGTACGGATTTCCATGTGCCAGGTCGCCGCGTTTCCACTCGAAGGTCCAGCTCATAGATCACGGACGTTGCTGAACCGCCGTACTGGGCGAACAAGTGCGCGTTTCGGTAGCCCGCGCGCTCGTAGAACCGCTGAGCGTCACGTTGGGTGGTACCGACTTTCAATTGCAGGTGGACCCATCCCCGATAGAGGGCGACACCTTCCAGGGCACGCAGCACAGTCATGGCCGCACCGCCGCCGCGACAGTCAGGTTCGACGTACATCCACTCGATCTCCGCCGAGCGGGCACTCAATGCGCGCAATCCGCCGCAAGCGACGGCGCGCCCGTCAGCGGCGACGGCGACAACGAAGTGATCAACGTCCGCAGCGGAAGTGCGGGGACCGTGTGGGTGGTCGTCGCAATTGACGTCGGCGTGTAGCTCGGACTGCTGCTTCGCGCGCAGCTGAAGCCCTTCGGCATCATCCCACGGCCGTGTTTCGACCGTCCAGGCCATGTGATCCCCTTTCCGGCCCAGTCGTCGGTTGGGTCAGTACAGTGTGTAGTGATCGCCTTGCGGCGGCCATTCACATCACTCTCATGACATCCCACGCCCTTCCGGATAGCGCGATGGCGGTTGGTGCATCGTGGTCGCTCAAGCCGATTGCCGCCTGCGATGCCGCCATCCTCGGCATGGGTGTGCACACGGCGGGGGCCTGTGGGCGGTCGAGTAGCTGAGGTCGCGGTATCCGATGTCGCGCCTGTATACAGGCTGCCGGGAGGCCAAGTGCGCGGCCGGCCAACCACAGGCCCACTACCGCCGCCGCGCCAAGAAACGCGCCTCCGGCCACTGTCGGCCACGGCATCCAGACCACACCTGGCACTGATCACCAACCGGTCAGGTCCCGCATACTGCGGCGGTGGCACGAGACTCGGCCGGGCCAGGCTGTGTTGGATCAGCTGGGCGATCCAGACCGAGTCGGAGACGTGATGCTGGCGTTCTGCTGTAACGGGCTCGATGTTCCACAGTCCCACAACGTCCCTGGGCCGACAGCCCACCAATCTCAGCCGTCATAGCGGGCACTCAGCGGGTATCCCGCTGTGAAACGAGCTCTTTCGACCCGGACCCGGGGACTCGACTTGACACCGAGCGCGTCCGCCCGATCTTGAGCGTGCGCCGATGCGTCTCGGCCTGATGTGCTGACGGTCACGTCGGCGACATGGAGATCAACTGGAACCGTCGGGCACCCGTTGGTCGTAACTGAAGTGAGGACTCCTGGTGGTGGATCTGGATCAGCGCCTTCACCAGGTGCGCGTGAGCAGCGGCGACCCCCAGGCCCGCTTGCGCGCGGGGCCCCGTCCGCAGGATGCGATCCCGACGGACGGGGCCCACTTAATCGGCTGGCCGCCACGAGTGTGCATTCGACGTCAGCTATCAGGCGGGCCCGGGTCCTGCTCCGTTGGACATCTGTGGGCGAGGTGGTGGATCCGGCAGAGGTGGTCGCTGAGCCCCGGTGCTGGTCATGGAACCTCAGCACCCACGGCATCGCCTCGCCGTAGGAGACCTTCTCACCTGCCGAGGCATTCGCCTTGGCTCAGCGCCTGGAGATCCACCACGCCCCGAACTCGTGACCAAGCCTGCCCTTGGGAGGTTGTCGATCCACTTCTGCCGGCGATTCCCCCGTGCTCATCGACAGTCCGGAACATCAGCGCCACATCCGCCGGCTACGCCTCTGCGCTACTTCAACGCGGAGTCGATCGCTACAAGCGCGAAAGCGATGGTCGCGTTGGGAGACATGGCAGCGCCCTCGGCGGTCGCTGCGGCGTAAGCTGACTGCCCGAGAGAGTTACTGAGTACGTCGGACGCAGACCCCATGCTGTCCGCGTCCTCTCCGTAAGCGGCTGTGTCAGCCGCGCGCAACGCTCCGAGCAGGACAGCGGCTTCGCGTTGTGCGCCAACTCGGACAAGCAACTGGACTAGGTTCCGCAGTGTGGTCCACTGATGGTGCCAAACCTGCATCAGATACCAGCCTTTCACGCTGCGACGAAACGCACGCAGTGCGTCGGCGGTGTTTCCGGAGCGAGCGAGCAGTGCGGCGAGCCCCACGAGTGAAGTGTTCGCGGCGAATGTACTGTTTACCGACTCCGCGAGAGTGATCGCGGACTCGTAGCGTTCTCGAGCCTCATCTGGATCGATATGCGCCAGCGCCTCTGCCTGGCTGTAGAGTGCCCAGGCCATGAGGCTCGGGTTGCCAACCGACTTCGCGACCTCGAAACTTTCATCCGCGCTGCGCAGACCGCCCTCGGCGTCGCCTGCATAGGTTCTTGCCAAGCCTTGGTACACCAGTGCCTCCGACGTATACCAATCGTCATAGTCAAGTCGAGCGAGTCGTAGCTGTTCACCTGCCGAGGTGAAACAATCATCGAGGCGTCCCTCGTAAAGCGCGACTGCGGTCATGACTTTCAACACGGGTACACGGAGAGGGTTTCCTGGATCGTCCACACGGGCAAGCGCCTGTTCGGCCAGTGTGACCGCATTCGCGATTTCACCTCGCAGAGTGAGTCCCTCGCCCACTGCCCCGCACACCATGAAGTAGAGGGGATGAGATTCAGCTTGGGGTAGATCGAGGGCCGCTTGGCCCCATGTCACCACCTCGTCCCGAAACTGAAGCATCGCGAAGTGATAAAGGCCAGCCGAAAGTCTCAAGGCGAGGTCTGTGTCGGCCTTTTCCACGGCCCACTTGTGGGCTGCGCGCAGATTCTCGAAATCCGCATTGAGGATGGACGTCCAACGCTCCTCGTTCGGTCCGCGCATTTCGCGGCTGGCTTCCTCGGCCAGGGCGACGTAGTAAGCGGCGTGAGACCTGCGTACGTCGTCGAGCTCACCTCGTCGTTCCAGCAGCTCGCGACCGTAGTCGCGGAGCGTCTCCAACATCGAGTAGCGAACCTGGCCCGCCGTTGATCCTGCGACGATGAGCGAGTTGTCCACCAACGTCGCGAGCAAGTCAACGAGGGCCTCGTGCGTGCACGCCTGTTCGGCTGCGGCCAGTGTGAACCCGCCGGCGAATAGGGACAGCCGGGCAAACAGCCGTTGCTCGGCCGGACTCAGCAGAGCATAAGACCAATCCACCACAGCCCTGAGCGTTCGATGGCGGGCAACCGCTGTCGTCCTCGTTGTTGTCAGCAGTCTGAAACGGTCTGCCAGCCGTGCAGCGAGATCTACCGGATTGAGCGATCGCATCCACGCGGCTGCCAACTCGATGGCAAGCGGCAGGCCGTCGAGTTTTCGACATACTTCTGCTATGAGCTCGAGATTCTCGGGGTTGAGATCAAGATCGGGTCGTACAGCCTGTGCTCGGTCGATAAACAGGCGCACCGCAGAAGAATCAGTCAGGTCGGCGCCTTCCTCGCTCTTGGGCAAGGTGAGCGGTGCCGTCGGCCGGATACATTCTCCGGTCACGCCGAGTCCGATTCTGCTGGTGGCAAGCAGAGTCACTTGCGGGCAATGTCTAACCACCGATTCCAGCAGTCCGGCGACTTCCCCCACGAGGTGTTCGCAGTTGTCAACGACAAGCAGCAACTTTCTCATCGCGAGAAATGAGAGCAGTGATTCCTCGACGGTCCGACCGGGCTGCGGGCGTGCGCCCACTGCCGCCGCGAGCGCATGGACCATCGCCGCGCCGTCCGCTACCGGGGCCAACTCGCACCACCACACGCCGTCCGGGTACTCGGTGGACATCTGTGCAGCGCAATGCAAGGCCAGTCGGGTCTTGCCGACGCCGCCGACCCCCGTCAGCGTGACAAGACGACAGTCCCGTAGTGACGCGACTACGGCAATCGCGTCACGCTCACGTCCCACCAGACTGGAGACCTCGGCAGGAAGACCGCCAAGACTGCGGATCGGCATCAACGGCCGCTCCAGCAGGTGGGACCCCGCGGACTGAGGAGGTGTCCAGTTGAGCCCTTCGTCCTGGCGGAGGATGGTCGTCTCAAGAGTCCGGAGGGCGACGGATGGCTCAACACCCAGATCCTCGTCAAGCCGGCTTCGAAACGCACGGAATGCCGCCAGCGCTTCGGCATGTCGTCCGCACCGATAGAGGGCAAGCATCAGCTGGGCCCGCGGCCGCTCACGCAAGGGGTACTCGGAGGCGTAGGCGTCGATGGCGCCAACCAGCTCGGCGTGTCTGCCGAGAGCAAGCCCGGCATCGAATCGTTCTTCGATCGCGGTCAGTCGCAACTCGTCCAGCCGGGTGGCCTCAGATCGAGCGAATTCGCTGTCCGCGAACTCGGCATAGGCGGCCCCACGCCAAAGCGCCAGCGCCTCATCAAGCTGCTCCTGGGCCGCGTACGGGTCCCGAGCAACGACTGCCTTCGATTCGTCGAGCAATTGCTCGAACCGGTCTGCATCGAGTTGTTCGGGGTTAATCTGCAGTAGGTATCCGGGAGGCCTGGTGATCAGTACCTCATCGCCATCCGTGTGTAGAAGACTACGCAAACGTGATACGTAGGTGTGCAGTGACGGCAACGCCGTCGACGGCGGATCGTCCCCCCAGATTGCCGAGATCAGACGATCGCTCGACATCACCGCGCCGCGGTGAACCAACAGCGCGGTCAGCAGCTGCCGCAACCGCTTGCTGCCGATCGCAATCTGTTGCTTGGCGCTATGGACCTTGAGTGGTCCCAGTATCCCGAACTCCATGCCAGCAGCTCACCTTACCGACTAGTCGTGCTTCCGGTCCCAGCTGCAACTGAGCCGCAGTCGAGCTGCAAGGCAGCTCCGCCATCGTCACACCTACAACGGATAGGAGGCAAGGCGACAATGAGTTCCGCAGAGATGCCGGCCGCCACGGAGCCGGCTCAGTCAGACGTCGAGGCTTTCGTGGGTCGTGTCATGGGCGACACCAGCGCATGGATGGTTACGACCATGGCGATGATCGGTGATCGCCTGGGGCTTTGGCAAGCGCTCGCCGACTCCCGCCCCGTGACAAGTGGGCAGCTGGCCGAACGGACGGGCACAAGTGAGCGATACGTGAGGGAATGGTTGTCGTCGATGGCCTCACACGGCTACTTGACCTACGACACCAGCACCGAGATGTTCGCTCTGCCTGCCGCGCACGTGCCGGTGCTGGCTACTGAGGGTCCCGCCTTCTTCGGGGGTTTCCATCACGCGCTCTACGGTCTGACCAGCACTCTCGACCAGGTTGTAGAGGTGTTCCGGCACGGGGGCGGCGTTCCACTCAGCGCCTACAATGACGACTGGTGGCAGGGCTTTGAGCGGTTCACCAGTGCTTGGTTCGATCACCTCCTGCCCGAGGTGTGGTTGCCTGCAATGGCGGATGTGCACACGGCGCTTCAGCGGGGCGCAGACGTTGCTGATGTGGGCTGCGGTCGAGGTCGGGCACTGATCCAGCTCGCGCGGACGTACCCCGCTGGTCGCTACGTCGGTTACGACATCCATCCGGAGTCGATCGCCGCCGCACAAGCCAGCGCGGAAGCTGCGGGAGTCGCCGACCGGGTCAGATTCGAGTGTCGCGACGTCGCAACCGGCATTCCGGGTGACTACGACATCATCACCACCTTCGACGTGATCCACGACGCCGCCGACCCGCTCGCGATCTTGAAGACGATCCGCGGCGCGTTGCGGCGCGACGGGCACTACGTGTGCTTGGACGTGAACGCGAGCCACAGGCTGCAGGACAACGCGGGCCCCCTCGGTGCCTACTTCTATGGCGTCAGTGTTCTATTTTGCCTCACCACGTCGCTGGCTCAAGGCGGGGCAGGGCTGGGCACCTGCGGATTCAATGAGCACACGGCCCGTCAGATGTGCGCGGAAGCGGGCTTCGGCGCAGTGCGCAGGGTCGAGATGGAAAACCCATTCAACATCCTTTACGACATTACCATCTGAGGAAGGCTCAGACACTCCGATGCCCGCACCTTTGTCCACGCCGTCAGTGGAGGTCTCCGAACTCGGCACTGTCCTCGGTATATGGGCGCATCCCGATGACGAGGTGTTTCTGTCAGGTGGTTTGATGGCGGCCGCCCGGGACGCTGGTCAACGAGTGGTATGCGTAACGGCCACGCGCGGGGAACTCGGAACGCCTGATCCGATTACCTGGCCCCCTCCGCTACTCGCCGAGGTGAGGGCTCTGGAGCAGCAGACTTCCCTCGCGATCTTGGGAGTGACTGAGCACCACCAACTCGGCATTCCCGATGGCGCCTGTGCAAACTGGCCGCACGATGCTGTTGTCGACCGGCTAATCAAGATCATGACGGACGTACGGCCGGATACGATCATCACCTTCGGGCCAGACGGCTTCACGGGTCACAGCGACCATCAGAAGGTGTCGGAGTGGGCTACCGAGGCACGCGCGAGAGGGGCCGCCCGTACTCGGCTGCTCTATGCGACAACTAGTGCTGAGTTCCTCGACGAATGGCAGCACGTCTACGACCGTGTCGATGTCTTTCTTGTCGAGGGGTTGCCCGCGCGTATTCCGTCGAACAAGTTGAGCGTGCAAGTGCGGCTTGAAGGTGAATCTGCGGATCGAAAGCTGAAGGCGCTGCAGGCGCAGGTCTCTCAGACCGAAGGTCTGCTCGCGCTCCTTGGCGCGGAAACCGTGCGGGACTGGTGTTCTATCGAGTCGTTCATCGATGCCGAGGCTTCCAGCGGCTTTAGGGCTGAGCAGGCTTGGAGTCCGGGGCAAGCGGTGTGAAGGCCAGGGTCGCGGTCGATGGCGAGAATTCGAATTCGGACTGGCGTGGATAGGGTCATGCCGCAACTGGTGGCCGTGCAAATAGTGCAGTAATGGATCGAGGTTTGATCAGTTCGCCGGAATGGCGCATGGTCCGCCAATGGTTTCATTCTGGGCAAACGATCACTATCTCCTCGCGGCGAGATGTACGAGAGTGCAAATTGTTCAACCGCGGCTGGTCGGGATTTGGACCTACCGTTTATTCAGGGTATTTCGCCTGCAAGAGATGGAGCATGGTGGATCAAGGTGACAGCGTCCGTCGAACGGACCAATGCCCGTGCTGCGGCCGCATGGTCGATGCGGTCGACGACCGGCACGGACGGCACCTGAGAATGGTCGAGCAACTGCTGGAGGGAGCGGACTGGGACACAGCGACACGCGTCATTGGTTGCGCTCGTGAGTCGTGTGTGCGAGACGGCCATGGTGCCGACTGCGCGTGCGAGATCGAGGTGCTCGCCGCGCGTGTTCAGTTCGGAAAAGGAGAGTACAAGGCAGCAAAGGACCGTCTAACCGCCCTAATGGCCTCGGCGCGAGTACGGGCCGCAGCCTCAGCGGACGACATAACCGTCGCACTGATCGCCAACGAGCTCGGCGTAGTCTGCAAAACGGCAGGCTGGCTCGATGACGCACACAGATACTACACCGTGGCCTCTGCGGTGTTTCGGCGCAATGGTCAGACCGACGAGTGGGCATCCGTTCTGCACAACCTCGCTGCGCTGAGGAGCTTGCAGGGGCGGCCACTCGACGGTGTGGAACTCGCTCGTGAGGGCATACGAGTTCGCATTGGGTTGCACGGCCCAGCCAGCGTTCTCGTGGCGTCGGACCGGTCGAACCTCGCCGGTCTGCTGCACCGCGCGGGGTTGGTTGACGAGGCGGCCGCCGAACTCGCCATGGCGCTGGACTTGTTCGAGAGCGCTTACGGGCGCCTCCATCTGGATGTCGCTGTCTGCCTGAGCGGGTTGGCGTCGCTGGCGGCGGATCAAGGTGAATACGAAGACGCGGAGATGCTGTACCGCGAATCCATCGAAATCAAGAGCGTTAACAATGGGGCGCGACATCCGGAAACGCTCGTGACGCGATACAATCTCGGCAAGCTTCTAGCGGAATCAGGGAGACCCGCTGAGGCGGCCGACGAGCTGCGGGATGTCGTATCAGGGCTTGAAGGTGTCGTCTCCGACGACCACATTGTCCTCGTTCGAGCACGGCGGCTGTTGTCCGACTGATGTGGTCGTGTGTTACTTACACAATGGCAATTGGCCATTCGCTGAGTCAGTGCGGAGTCTGCAAAACGTTTCCAGGCCGTCTTGACAGCCCTCTTGGGCTGGCCGTACTGCGAAAGATCACCACGTAGAACACGGTCTAAGTACGGACCGGTACGGGGTATTCTGAGCAAGCTCACGCGGAACCTGATCCGCCAATAGCCGATGCGTCAGCGACGCGGCATTGGCTGTTCGCGACGGTCGAAACGGATGCCTGCCGTCGGTGTGGCGATTGCCGGATTGGCCAGATGCTGTCGAGTCGTCGGCGATCACCCGGAGATCCCGATCCGGTCTGCGAATAGGCTGGCAGCTACCAGACTGGAGAGCCTAGGTACGCGTTCCTGTGGCTGTCAGACACGTCCGCCGATCTCGCTCACGCCGCAGCACCGACCGTCGGTCGTGTTGACCACGACGATCGGATAGTCCGTTGATGTACCGCCGCGCACACGCCGCCAGTGGGATCGAACAGTAGCGCGACTGACTCGCTTGAACGGGCGTCCCATGTGAGCGGCCAGGACACCACCACATGGGCGCCGTCAGGCGCACACGAACCACGTCTGAGCCCAGACATGCTCGTGGTTGTCAAGTGGGCACCCCGCCTGCCCCCGTGCCGGGCTGCCCAATGGCACGCGCATCCGAGGACAGCCCAACTGAGCGCTGTCAGGGTGTCCGTGCTCGACTGTAGCCTCTCCGTGCCGGGCCACCAGACGCCAGCGACAGTGAGCCCATCGGGCATAGCTTTGAACCTGACGCCCATCCCCCCGTCACTCGCGACTCCGCAAGCGAAGCAATATGGGGCGGGGTGATCCTCCGAGCCTGCCGGACTAGCAGTGAGAGTGTCTTCCAGCGCAGGCACAATCGGCGGCTGGTAGCGCTCGATCAAGTCCGCTGTCAGGAGCGTTCTGCGAGCCGCGACGTGCCAGCGACCAGCGTGTTGATAGGACAAGACAGAGCGATCGGATGTGATCGCCAACGGCGAATGGTTTCTGACCTCGTCGACGAACTCCACTGTTGAGGCTTGGTCGCCTGCCAAGAGACCGGCGAGGTATCCGCTGTGGAGCCGATTCGCCACCGCGCAGAGTCGTTTGTCCACTTGAAGGATTGATCTTGTTGTCATAGCCGCCGCCCCGCTGACGCGATTGGTAGTTGGAATACGGAGAAGGCCGGACCTAGGTTCCGTGGTCATCAGTGGTGACGGACTCGCGCACCCCGACGGCTCGCCGATGTGCGGGTGGGGAGGAGCGTGGTGCGCACACCGATGGGGGATGAAGGCCGCAGGACATGCACCAGCGACATGTGCGCGATGCCGCAGCGGTGGCCGATCGCCGCCAGCCGCCTGCGGCGACCACGTTGAACGAAACCCAAGGCGCCGCTCTCGGTGTCGATCCGCGGCCGAGCAAGTCGTCGTGGTGATAGCGGCCAAGGTGAAGATTGGGCGTGGGATGGATGGATGACCTGGCGTGCGGTCTGGGCCAACCGGCGCTGTGCACGAAGCCTCTCTAATTAGTAGGCCGTGTAGTGACAACCGCGATGCAGAACCGATGAACCTCGCGCAGCCGTACCAGGGGTCGTAGTCCACAACTCAATGGAGGAAGTTTGCGTACCTCAGCATTGGCCGCTACCGCGTTTGTGGCAGCGCTCGTACTCAGCCCGGCTGCCTCAGCCGCCACTGCCGCGCCTGATCACGACGCTCGATCCGTCCAGAGCTACGTGGCCACTTTCGTGGTACCACACAGCGATCCAGCCCGGAACGAGAAGTTCCAGGTTCGACTGACCGAAATCGAAGACGTTCGCATGGCCATCGACATCCTCGCTGGTCGGCTACCGCAGCGGATCCCGGTTGGCGCCCTCGTACGAGGAAAGACCGACGTCAACATCGGCTACACCTGGTCGATTGACCCCAACAACTTCACGTTCGCGCAGTATGCGCTGAAGGTCTGCGACGTCATGCCGTCCTTTGTAGATACTGAGGCATACCGGAATGTCCGGTCGTACTGCCCTTGGAGCGGCCGGCTGATCGGTTTGGCTCCGCTTGCTTGAGGGCGGTCAGCGTGGCCGGTGGCCCCTGTGCCACCAGCCCATAACTAGTCCAAAGACTCGATGAGCAGCCTTACATCGTCGGTGCAGGTGCACGTTCGTTCGTCTGCCCGGCGGGCACCTTGAGGTGACGGTTGGTCCCGCTTCTTGAGTTCTAGGGGTCGTTGCAGCACCTGATCTGTTCAGGGGTTGCGGTGTTCAAGATTCGCGATGGCCGGTTGCCTCAGGGTCGGAAGAAGTTGTCTGCTGAGCGCCAGGTTTACCTTGATCTTGTGGCGCAGGGTGTGGGCACTGCTGAGGCGTGCCGGGTTGTGGGAGTCAACCGCAGGACCGGGCATCGATGGCGGCATGGTCGTGCAAGTCAGGTGGGGCGGAAGATGGGTGTGTCTTCCGCCCCACCTGCGCGTCTGGCTCCTGCGGCGTCGACACGGATCTCGCCCCGGTTCTTGTCGCAGGACGAGCGGTTGGTGATCGCGGATCTACGGCGGGCCGGGCTCGGACCGCGAGCCATCGGCCGTGAACTGGGTCGCCCGCCGTCGACGATCAGCCGGGAACTGGGCCGCAACAGCCATGCGACCAGCGGTGACTACCGGCCTTATGCGGCGCAGGCCCGTGCCGAGGGCCGTCGCCCACGTCCCAAACAACGCAAGGTTGATGCGCATGTCGAGCTGCGGGAGTATGTCCGAGACCGCTTGGGCGAGAGGTGGAGCCCGGAACAGATCGCGCACAGCCTGCCCGCGCGGTTTCCCGACCGGCCGGAGATGCACGTGGCCCACGAGACGATCTATCAGGCGCTCTATGTCCAGGGCCGGGGCGAGTTGCGTCGGGAACTGGCCGCGGCGCTGCGCACCGGCCGGGCCGTCCGCAAGCCCCGCAGACAGTCCGATCAGCGGCGCCCACGGTTCGCCGCGCCGATGGTGATGATCTCGGATCGGCCCGCCGAGGTCGATGACCGGGCGGTGCCCGGCCAATGCTCTTGTCAAGCGGCTGGAGCCAGTGCTGGTCGGGGTGGTTCCTGGTAGGTGGTGCGGTCGCGAAGCATCGCCCAGAGTGTGTTGATCCGTCGCCGGACGAGGGCGATGAGTGCCTGCCTGTGGTTCTTGCCTTCGGCGCGTTTGCGGTCATAGAACGCGCGCGACGCGGGACTGTTCTTCAGGCTGGAGAGCGCGGCGAGGTAGCAGGTCCGCATGAGGCGCCGATTGAACCGTCGCGGTCGGCGATGGTTGCCGCTGACCCGGCCGGAATCGCGTGGCGCCGGTGCGAGGCCGGCGACGCTGGCAAGCCGATCGACGGTCTCGAACGCTCGTCGGTCACCGCCGGTGTTCGCGATGAAGGCCGCGGCCAGGACGGCTCCGAAGCCGGGCATGCTGAGCAGGATCGGCGCGTCGGGGTGCTGTTCGAATCGCTCGCGGATCTGCTCGTCGAGCGCGGCGATCGCAGCGTCGATGACGGCGATCTGCTGCGCGAGTTGGGCGACGAGCTGAGCGCCCATCGCCTCGGTCCGTAGCGCGGTGTGCTGGGCGTTGGCGGCAGTCAGCGCTTTGGCAGCGACTGATGTGCTGCCCCGGCAGCCGCGTTTCTTCAGCCAGGCCGCCAACCTGGTTGCGCCGATCCGGCGGATCCCCTCCGGGGTTTGGTAGCCGGAGAGCAGGATCAGCGGCGCCTTCTTGGAATAGTCGAACGCGGCTTCCAAGGCGGGGAAGAACTCGAGCAGGGTCGCTCGCAGCCGGTTGATCGTCCGGACCCGGTCATAGACCACATCGGTGCGCCGAGCGGTGAGCAGCCGCAGGTCAGTGCTGACCTGATCAGCTCCGCGCACGGGCTGCAGATCGGTGCGCATCCGGGCCTGGTCGGCGATGATCCGGGCGTCTTTCGCATCGGTCTTGCCCTCACCGCGGTAGGTCGCCGCAGCGTGATGCACGATCCGACCAGGGATATAGAGCAGTTGCTGGCCACGCTCGGCGAGCAGCGCGATGAGCAACGCGGCACCACCGGCGTTCAGGTCCGTCGCCCACACCGCCCGATCCCCGCCGGCCACGGCCAGCACCGCCTCGATCAGCTCGAGCAACTCGGACTCGTCGTTAACCACCCGCCGCGATAACACCAGCCGCCCTGTCGAGTCGATCACGACGCAATGGTGCGCCCGCTTGCCCGAATCAATACCTGCCCAGACCGCCGTCATCAACCATCCTCACGTCGCCGCCACAAGGGGTGTTCTCCTCGGTTGGCGGCCACGCCAGCACGTCCTTACCCAACGATCCCTTGCACGCGAATCTCAATGAGCGGTCCGGCCACCAACAGGGCAGCAGGCGGCCATTCCCAGTAAGCCGTCATTGACATCATCGACACGACTGGGCGACCTGAAGCCATACCCGCTGCCCCGAGGAGCGATCAAGACCCTCGGGCCTCGACCACATCCTGAACCGTAAGGAAGGTGACCTCATCATCGGCGGTGGGGGCACCTCGGCCATCGGCACCCTGGTCGAGCGCCAGACCCGCTTCGTGATGCTGGTGCACCTGCCCGCCCGCCACGACGCCGACACCGTCCGCGACGGCCTCATTGCCACCATGGCGGGCCTGCCCGAGCACCTGACACGATCGCTGACCTGGGACCAGGGCTCGGAAATGGGCCGCCACCACGAGTTCAGCCTCGCGACCGACATGCCGGTCTACTTCTGCGACCCGGCCAGCCCCTGGCAGCGCGGCTCCAACGAAAACACCAACGGCCTGCTACGCCAGTACTTTCCCAAAGGCACCGACCTGTCCACCCACCGCCGACGACCTCGCCGCCGTCGCCGCCCAACTCAACGGCCGCCCACGCAAAACGCTCGGCTGGGAAACCCAGCCGAGCGCCTCGCTACACTCCTGACTCCTGACCAAAGCCAGTTGATCACCCGTGTTGCGACGACCCCTGGAATTTGCCGCTCCTCGCCGGGGCCTTTCGGTATTCAGCTGTCTTGGAGCTCGCGCACGACGCGGGCGAGGTCGGGTGGTTCGACGTGCGCGTCGGCTTCGCCCAGGTCGTCGGGGTGGATCCACAGGTGGTCGACGTACTTGCCGACCTCCCAGTCCGACAGGCTCACCGGCGCCGTGGGTGTGGCGGTGTCGACGCGGGCCAGGAAGAACCGCTCCACCCTGGGCCGCGGCTCGCCGAACCACGCGAAGTCCCTGGACACCTCGACGCCGTCGCCCACCACCGCGGTGCCGGGGAGGCCGGTCTCCTCGTGGAACTCGCGGCGGGCGGCCACTTCGAGGGTCTCGCCGGGGTCCACCCCGCCGCCGGGTGGCTCCCAGTAGTCCGCGGCGGGTCCCCGCCACTTCAGCAGCAGGATCCGGCCGCGACCGTCCACACACACCACCCGCACGGCCACTTTCCCCGGACGCCAAGGGTCTTCCACCCGAACTCCCTTCCACAGCGAAAGCCCTCCGCCGGGTCTCCGGCGGAGGGCCATGCGGCGATTAAGGCCGCCAGACCCGAGGGTCGTCGATCGCCCAGTAAGACCCGCCGTCTGACAGCCGCCAGCGCACGACCATCCTGCTGGCCCCGGCGGGCACCGGCGCGTTGATCTGCTCCTCCTTGGCGATCACGTCGCCGGTGTAGCGCAGCACCTCGGTCTGCGGGCCGCCGTCGAACGACACGGTCACGGTCGCGTTCTCCGGTCCCGCCTTGCGGTAGTGCGACGTGAAGTCGACCAGCACATAAGGCTTCCCGGCTACGTCGTACTGGCCGGACACGAGCGTGCTGTCGAACGGCCCGTCCGTCGGCCGGGCTGACCACCCGTCGGCGTCGGCCACGGCGAACACGCCGCGGGCGCGGACGTTGTTCTCCCGCCACTGGTCGCACTGGACGCCGGTCCAGAGGTCGTCGGTGGTGAAGGTCCAGCCGCGCCACTCGGTGACGCCGCCGGTGCCCATGCGCGAGTCGTCGATGGACCACCCGGCAGGCGGGATCTTGGTCCAATCGAGCACGCCTGAGCTCGGCTTCAGGCTGCCGAGCAGGGCGTCGAAGATGTCGGTGGACGGTGCGCCGTGCCTGCGTCCGTCCAGGCCGTGCGCCGATACGCCGTGGATGTCCAGCACCGTCCGCGCGATGTCGACGTTCCGCGCGGTCGCCGTGGTGGTGTGCGGGACCCCGGGGCCGACCTCCAGGATGAACGAGCGGCGCTCCTCGGGGCTGGAACCGCCGTGGCCGCCCGCGGGCACATGGCCGTGGTCGGTGGTGACGATGAACGTCCAGTCCTCGGCGGCGTAGTCGGCCCGCGACTTGATCGCGGCGATCACCTTGCCGAGGTTCGCGTCGGTCTGCTCGATCGCGGTCCGGTAGCCCGCCTGCTCGGTGCCGCAGTCGTGCCCGGCGACGTCGACGGCGTGGAAGTACACGAACGACGCGTCCGGTCCGACCTCTGCCATGTGTTCGGCGGCCTTGGCGGCGATCTCCGCGTCGCCCTGCTCGACCGGCGGCGAGCCGGACACGCCGATCTTGGTGTCGATCTCGTCGCCGAAGATCGGCGGGCCGACGTCGTCGGTGGTCAGCGGCTCCCAGTCGGCGATGGCGAAGGTGGTCTTCGTGGGGTCGGCGCGGTTGATCCTGGTCAGGAAGTCCGGGTAGGTGGCGAGGTCGGTGGTGTCGCCCCACTCGTTGCTGAGGACTTTGTGCTTGTCCGGCCAGACTCCGGTGGCGATGGTGGCCCAGCCGGGACCGGAGAACGTCGGCGCCATGGGGGCGGCGGGCAGCCACGTCTCGCTGAACCGGCCCGCCGCCAGCAGCGCGTCGAGTGTCGGCGTGTCCAGCGGGGCGACCTTGCTGAACACCAGGCCATCGATGCCGAAGACAACGGTCTTCCGCGGTCGGATGGCGGCTGGCAGGTGAGACATCGCGTCCCTTCTGGGCGGAGTGCTGCCGTGATGGTGGCCAGACACTCGACCTGGGTGAACCCGCGATCCGGCTATAGCCGCTATTCATCCGCCCCTGGGTGGCGCTCGGCCCGGGCGAGGTACTGAGATATGGGGTGACCGACGATACGGGAGCCGCTTTGTGGAGATGCTCAACTTTCACCGCCTGTGGATCTTCCTGCAGGTCATCGAATGCGGCGGCTTCTCCGCGGCGGCGGCGAAGCTCTATATGAGCCAGCCTTCGGTGTCCAATCAGGTCCGGCAGCTGGAGACCTCGCTCGGCGCCCCCCTGGTCGACCGCACGGGCGGCGCCGCGACGCCCACCGCCGAGGGCGAGGTCCTCGCTGAGTACGCGCGCAGGCTGTTCCTCCTGGCCGACGAGGCGATCGGCGCGGTCCGGCAGGTCCAGGGACTCGGCCGGGGCAAGCTCTACATCGGCGGCACCAGCACCGTCGGCACCTACCTGCTGCCGCGGCTGCTCGCCCGCTTCCACCAGGACCACCCGGATATCGACTGCGGACTCTTCGTCGGCAACGCCGAGCAGGTCGCCGAACGGCTGCTGGAAGGCCAGATCGCGCTCGCGGTGTTCGCCGGTGAGCCGCCGTCGGCGTCGATCCGGTACGAGCCGATCCTCACCGACCAGCCGGTGGTGGTGACCGCCCCGAGCCACCGGCTCGTGGGTACCCCGGTCAGTCCGGCGGCCTTGGCGCGCGAGCACTTCATCCAGCGGGAGAAGGGTTCCTCCACCCGCCGGATGCAGGACGCCGCCCTCGTCGCCTGGGACCTGCGGGACGTGTCGACCATCGAGATGTGGGGCACGGAGACGGCGAAGCAGGCCGTGCAGGAGGGCTTGGGCGTCTCGCTGCTCTCCGACCACACCGTCGCCCGCGAGATCGCCGACGGCACGCTGGCGGTCCTCGACGTCGAACCCGTGCCCGCCGCCCGCGTCATCGTCGCCGGGTACCGCAAGGACCGGCCGCTGGCACCGTCGGAGCAGGCGTTCCTCACCGTCCTGCGCGGCCTCGGACACTGGCCCCTGCTGGGCTCGTCCTGATCGGGGGAGGTGCCGTGACGGACGTGCTGAGGCTGCTGCACGCGGCCATGGACGCCGCGCCGCGGGTGGTGTGCTGCTCGGGCGAGCCCGGTTCGGGCAAGACGACGCTGCTCCGCCGCTTCGCCGACGAGGTCGCCCGCCGCGGTGTGCTGGTCCGCGCCGCGCGGTCGTTCGGGACCCCGGGTCCGCCGCCGTACTGGCTGTGGCGCCAACTCCTGGGCGATCCGCACCCGCTCGACGCGATCGGGTCGGCGGCGGACCCGGCTGCGCTCGTCGAGCGGATCGCCGACCGGGTGCGGCGGGACGCGGGGGAGCGCGGGGTGGCGCTGCTGGTCGACGACCTGGACCTGGCCGACGAGCCGTCCCTGGACGTGCTGCGTGCCGTGCTTCCCCTGCTGCGCGACAGCCGGGTGCTGGTGTTCGCCACCCACGACGAGCGCTGGCGGCCCGACCTCCCCTACGTGGAGCGCGTGCACCTCGCTTCGCCGGACGGCAATCCGCTGCTCCAACGGGAATTGAGCCGGTACTCGGGCTCAGGTGAGCCGCCCCAGACGCTCGACGAGCTGGTGGCGCTGCGCCTCGACGGGCTGGCGCCGCCCGTGCGCAGGCTGCTGGCCGCCGCGGCGATCCTCGGCCACACCGTCCGGCCGCCGCTTATCGCCCGCGTCCTGGACATCGACGGACCGGCGCTCTTGGCGGCGATGGACGAAGCCGCGAAGGCCGGGTTCGTGGTGTCCCAGCCGGACGGCAGCGTCGAGTTCGACAGCGGCGTGGTCCGGGCCGCCATCGTGGCCGGATTGCCGCCGTCGGAACGGGTGACGCTGCACCGGCGGGCCGCCGAGGCCATCGAGGAACTCGCGGCGGGCGGCATCGCCGACCACCTCGGCGAACTGACCCACCACTGGTCCGCGGCCGCGTCGGCGGGCGCGTCCGCCGAGGCCGCGGCCTGGGCGCGGCGGGCCGGGGACGAAGCCCTCCGCCTGCACGCCTACCGCGAGGCGCAGCGGCTCTACCGGCTCGCGCTCGACCACGGCGGTGCCGACCGGGCGGACCTGCTGCTCGCGCTGGCCGACGCGGCGTTCCGCGCGGGCGGGCTCGCCGAGGCCCGCCGTGCCTGCGCCGAGGCGCTCGACATCGCCCGCCGGACCGGCGCCGACGCGCTGGTGGCGCGGGTGGCACTGACGCTGGAACCGTGCGGTGACTCCACTTGGGACAGTGACATCCACCGCTGGTGCGCCGAGGCGCTCGGTCTGTCCACTCAGGACGACGCGACCCGCGCGCGGCTGCTCGCGCGGCTCGCGCAGACGGCGGTGTACCGGGGCGACAACGCCGAGGCGGAGACGGCCAGCGCCGAGGCGATGCGGCTGGCGGCCGGGGACACCGAGGCGACGATCGCCGCGCTCTCCGCGCGGCAGCTCGCGCGCAGCGGCCCGGACCACGCCGCCGAGCTGGCCGGGCTCGCCGAGTCCATGATCGCCATCGGCACCGCGCAGCGCCGCCCGGAGACGGAGATGTGGGGCCGTCTGTGGTCGATCGACAGCCGCTGGTACGCCGGTGACCTCGCCGGGATCGAGTCCGAGCTGCCCCGGCTGCGCCGGGCCACCGACCAAGTCGGCGGCCCCTACGCCCGCTGGCACCTGCTGCTCGCCCGGGCCGCGCTGGCCGTGGCCAGGGCCGAGTTCGCCGAGGCCGACCGGCTGGTCGACGACGCGGTCGGCCACTTCGAGCGGCTCAACCACCCCGCGGCCCACGGCGCGTCGGTGGGCTTCCGCCTGATCATGGGCCACCACCGCGGCCACGGCGACGAACTGCTGTCGCCCGCGGTCTGGGACTTCGGCGGCGACGTCCGGTGGGAGCTGTTCGCCCGACTCGGCCGGGCGTTCGTCCTGGCCGACGCCGGGCGGCTGGACGAGGCCGCCTCGGTGTACTCGCGGTGCGGCTCCCCGGCGGGCTGGTTCCTCGCGCCCCCGGCCGAGCTGATGGGGTACGCGGTCGGCGCGCAGGTGGCCGCCGCGCTCAAGGTCGCCGACGACGTCAGGTTCCTGCGGGAGCGGCTGTCGCGTCATCGCGGGCGGTTCGTGGTCGCGGGCGCCGGGCCGGGCAACTTCCTCGGTCCCGTGGAGCTGACACTCGGCAAGTGCGCCGCCGCCCTGGGCGACTGGGCGGTCGCGCGCGCCGACTTCACCACGGCGAGCGAGGTGTGCGGGCGCGTGGGGGCTCCCGGGTTCCGCGTCGAGGCCGACTGCGAGCTCGGCGCCGCGCTGGCCGCGCTCGGCGACCTCGCAGGCGCGGCGGCGCTCGCCGAGCGCACCCGGCCGATGGCGAACGCGCTGGGCATGGCGCCGTGGTCGGCGCGGCTGGCGTTCGGGACCGTCACCGAGGACCCGCTGACGGCGCGGGAACGGCAGATCGCCGCGCTCGTGGCCCAGGGGCTCAGCAACCGGGGCATCGCCGAGGCGCTCGTCATCGCCGAGCGCACCGCGCAGAACCACGTCCAGCACATCCTCACCAAACTCGGGTTCACCAACCGAGCGCAGATCGCGGCGTGGGTGGCGAAGCGCTCGGATGAGTAGTGGATGAGTAGTTCGCACGATGGCTGGTCGCCGCGTGATGGCCCACGCTGGTCGCAGGAGGTGAGTGATGTCCGACGACCTTTGGGACACGGTGACCACGGCCTATCTGCGGGCGTCCGGGCTGGCCGTCGAGCCGGGCGTCTCCGCCCGCACCGAGCGGGCCCGGCGGCAGGCCCAGCCTGGGCTGGTCCCGCGGGTGGACCTGTATGTCGACCCGGTGTGCCCTTACACCTGGGTGGTGTCGCGGTGGCTGGCGGAGGTGGAGCGGCAGCGCGCCGTCGAGCTGGTGTTCCACGTGATGAGCCTGCGGCTGCTGAACGAGGGCAGGGTGCTCGACGAGGGGTACCGCAAAACCGTCGAGTCGACTGTCTGGCCGTCCAAGGTCGCCACAGCGGTGTGGGTCAGGCACGGCTCGGACGCGCTCCGCGCCTGGCACACCGCGTTCGGCACCGCGATCTTCGACCACTGGCGGTACCCGGAACCCGATGAGTACCGGTCGGCGTCGCGGCACGCGCTCGAAGCCGCCGGTCTGCCGGTCGACCTCGCCGACGCCGCCGACTCGCCCGAGTTCGACGCCGCCCTCCGCCGCAGCCACACCGAGGGCACCGCCCCGGTCGGCGCCGACGTCGGTACGCCCGTGGTGCACCTCGACGGAGCCGCGTTCTTCGGCCCCGTGCTCAACGCCATCCCGCGCGGCCTCGACGCCGTGCGGCTGTTCGACAGCCTCCGGCAGCTCGCGCACAGCCCCGCCTTCTTCGAACTCAAGCGGACCCGCAGCGTGCCGCCCGACCTCAGCTGAGAAGGACACGACCATGAACGACGACGAAGTCTGGGCCGCGATCGACACCCAGCGGCTCCGCACCGCCGACTTCCTCGCGAGCCTCGGCCCCGAGGATTTCGCCCACGACTCGCTCTGCGACGGCTGGACCGTCCGCGATGTCGCGGCTCACCTCACCCAGCAGCAACTCGGCCTGGGCGAGGCGCTCCGCGGCCTCCTGCGCCATCCCGGCAGCATCAACCACATGATCCGGGAGGGCGCGCGCCACCAGGCGCGGATGTCCACTGAGGACATCATCGCCGCGATCCGGGCGATGGTCGGGTCGCGCCGCCACAACATCGGCGTGACCCAGTTCGAGACGCTGGTGGACATCGTGGTGCACGGCCAGGACATGGCCGTCCCGCTGTCCGGGACGCTGGAGGTCGACCCCGCGGCCGCCGCGGCGGCGGCCACGCGCGTCTGGTCGTATCACGACACCCGGCAAGGACGGCGGAAGGCGCGTGTGTTCAAGACCGTGCCGTACGAGGACTACCGCTTCACCGCCACCGACACCGACTGGTCGGCGGGCTCGGGACCGGAGATCAGCGGTCCCATCGTGGCGATCCTGCTCGCCCTCACCGGCCGGGCGGCGGGCATGGTCCACCTGACCGGCGCGGCGGACAACCTCATGCCGCGCGCTTAGCGCGCCGCAGCCGCGCGGCGATCCACCACAGCGCCACAAGGATCAGCGCGACCGCGGCGGGGCCGACCCAGCTGCGGTCGACCGTCACGTAGACGACTTCCTGGTACTCGTTGTCGGTGGGTGCCGTCGAGTAGGTGAAGTCGCCGGTGATGGCCGCGGGCCGGACCTGCTGGCTGATCTTCGTCAGGAAGAGGCGCTCGCCCTCCGGCCCGCGGACGTCCCGGCCGTCGACCCACCCGGCGAAGGTGACGCTGGAGCTGGTCTCGGCGTCCAACTCGACCCGGTGCGGCGCGGCGACGTAGGTGATCACGGTGTGCGTCGACGCGGCGTGGCGCGACAGGCTGATCGGGTAGACGGGCTTGGTCGCGGGGAAGCTGAGGCGCAGCGGCGTGAGCTGGCCGGTCAGCGCGTCACCGGTCGGGCTGAGCTTGACCGCGAGCAGCTGCCAGCCCTGGTCGAGGTAGGTCCGCAGGGTCGGGGTGAGCTCCGGGCGCGCCGGATAGCCGTGTTCGGTCAGCCAGCCCGCCACCGCGGCCGCGTCGGTGCCGCTGAGCCTGGTCACCTCGAACGGGCCGATCGTGCTGGTGCCCTCGACGGTGACGGCCCCGCCCGGTCCGGCCGCGGCACCGCCGGAGCCCTTGCCGTCCTCGAAGTCCGGCCAGTACTGGTAGCGCTTCACCACCCGGGGCTTGGTCAGCTGGGCGAGGCGGTCGAAGAGGCCGTCGTCGCCGAGGGTGACCTCGGTGTCAGGCGGCGCGGGCATGATCCACGCGGCGTCCTTGGTCTTGCCGCGGACGAACATCGCCAGGTCGAGCACCTCCCGGGTGCCGTCCCACCGCACAAGCCCGATCTCCCCGGCCACCTTCGCCTGCGGGTCCGACGGGACCACCGCCCCGCAGGCGCACGCGTGCGCCGTCCCAGGACCGGCCAGGTACAGGGCCAGGAACAGCAGGACCGCGAGCGCATTCCTCCACATGCGTGCTGCGACGTCCCAGGTGGCGCTCAGGTTCCCGGTCGGGTGTCCCAGTCGATGTGGTGGCGGTAGAGCCAGGCGCGGGTGTCCTGGCGGTCGGTGACGTCCTGGGCGGCGCCACGCGCGGCGCGGGCGCCGTCCTCGGCGCTGGTGGCGACGAGACGTTCGACGCGGGGGCGGCGGACGTCTTCGTAGGCGGCGAAGGCGGTGTCGTGGGTGGGCAGGTCGCGCAGGCACTGGGCGAGCACGACGGCGTCCTCGATGGCCATGGAGGCGCCCTGGCCCGCGGCGGGCGATGCGGCGTGGGCGGCGTCGCCGACGAGGACCATGCCGTCGCGGTGCCAGGCCGGGGTGGTGGGCACGTCGTAGGCGTTGCTGAGGTGGATGTCGTCGGTCGTGGCGGCCACGATGTCGGTCGCGGGCGAGCGGTCCGCGGCGAAGGCGTCGGTGAGGCGGCGCTTGATCTCCGGCTGGGGGACCGGCTCGGTGAGCTCTGGGCCGGGGAGCCGCGCGAACCACCAGGTCTGGCCGTCGGGCGCGGTGGTGTAGCCGAAGAAAGCCTGGCCGCCGAAGATCATCCGGTACGAGTTCGCCGCCACGGGCAGGGCGGCGTCGCGGGCGTAGCCGTAGGCGATGTTGAGCCCCGCGTACCGCGGCGCGGGCGCGGCGGGGTCGATGATCGATCGGGTGACCGAGTGGATGCCGTCGGCGCCGACCAGCACGTCGCCTGTCGCCGTGGTCCTGTCGGCGAAGGTCGCGACGATCTTGCCGTCGCGCGTGGCCGAGACGAGGCGTTTGCCGTGGAAGACGGGAATCCCGCGGCGGGCGGCTTCGTCGTGGAGCACCCGGTAGAGGGTGGCGCGGGTCAGCGTGCGCGGCCCGTTGATGTCGCCGGTGAGCGGCTGAAGTCCGAGCCGATCGCCTCGCGCGTCGAGGAATTCGACCTGGTCGGCGGCGAAGGAGTTGTCGACGACGGCCTGGTGCGCGTCGACGGCGCGCAGGGCGTCGAGGCCGTTGTTCATGATGGTGAGGAAGGCCCCGATGTCGTCGGCGCCGGTCGGGTAGGCCTCGTACAGGGCCGGATTGAGCCCGGCCTTCCGCAGTGCCATGGCCGCGACCGCGCCCGCAATCCCACCGCCGATGATCAGCACGTCCATGTGATCCAACTTAGGGGTTGATCGCGAGGAAGATGAAGGCCGCGAGCAGGACCAGGTGCACGCCGCCCTGCAGGCGGGTGGCCCGGCCAGGGACGACGGTCAGCACGCTGACCACCACGGTCAGCGCGAGCAGCACCAGTTGGGTGGCGCCGAGCCCGAGAAGCAGCGGCCCGTCGAGCCAGATCGAGGCGAGCGCGATCGCCGGGATGGTCAGGCCGATGCTCGCCATCGCCGAGCCGTAGCCCAGGTTGAGGCTGGTCTGGATGCGTTCCCGCAGCGCGGCGCGGACGGCGGCGAAGGACTCCGGGAGCAGGACGAGCAGGGCGATCACCACCCCGACGAACGACGGCGGGAACCCGGCCGCCGCGACGCTCGCCTCGATGGTCGGGGACAGGACCTTGGCCAGCCCGACGACCGCGACCAGCGACACCAGCAGCAGCGCGAGGCTGGTCCAGGTCTCCCGACCGCTCGGCGGGCTGGCGTGGTCCTCGGACTCGACCACGCCGTCGGGGGTGATCGGCAGGAAGAAGTCGCGGTGCCGCACGGTCTGGGTGAACACGAACAGGCCGTACAGGGCGAGCGAGGCGATCGCGGCGAAGGCGAGTTGGGCCGGGGAGAACTCCGGGCCCGCGTGGCTCTGGGTGAACGTCGGCAGGACCAGGCACAGCACGGCCAGCGTCGTCACCGTCGCCAGGGCCGCGCCGTTGCCCTCGGAGTTGAACAGCGTCGTGCCGTAGCGCAGCGCGCCGAGCAGCAGCGAGATGCCGACGATGCCGTTCGTGGTGATCATGACCGCGGCGAACACGGTGTCCCTGGCCAGGGACGCCGCCTCCGGTCCGCCGGAGGCCATGACGGCCACGATCAGCGCGACCTCGATCACCGTCACCGCGACCGCCAGCACCAGCGACCCGAACGGCTCGCCCACCCGCAGCGCCACGACCTCCGCGTGGTGCACGGCGGCCTGCACCGTCCCCGCCAGCGCCACGACGACCAGGACGACCAGCACGACCCCGAGGTCGCGCCCCCACGCGACCGCCAGCACCACCACGGCCAGCAGGGGCGTGACACCGGTCCAGGACAGCAGGGGTGATCGCGAGGCCATGGCCCACCCTGACACGCCCGCGTTTCCCACGCAGCGTGGCCGCTTCCTGCCGCACGGCGTTGCCAGGACACGGAAGCGGGTTCACTCGCCGGTGCGGTCAAGATCGGGGGAGTGGCATGTCGCGGGTGGGATTCGGGGGCTTCGCCCTGCTTGTGCTGTCGCTGGCCGCGGCGCTGGTGGTGTTCACCGGTCCCGAGCGGATCGCGGGCTCGGCGCGGGCGGTCGACGCGGCGGAGCTCAGCGCGACCGTGCTCGACGACCTCGCGGGGCTCGACGAGGTCACGTTGTCCGGCACCCTCTTCACCGAGGACGGCGCCCCGCTGCGCGTCGACATCGTGGCGGGCGCGGAGACAACCGCGACCGTGACGGACCCCGGTGGTGGGGTCGCGGAGTTCCTGGTCGCCAAGGAAGTGGCGGTCAAGGCGAACCGGGCGTGGTGGCTCAACACCGTCCCCGCCTACGCCGACCGCCTGACGGACAAGTGGGTCCAGGCCCGCGACGACATGGGCTTCCCGACCGGCATGCTGCACGGTCTCTCCGGCGACTCGCTGGCCACACTCGTCCGCGACAGCTCCGCCGACCAGGTGTGGGGCGCCACGCCGGTCACCATGCCCGACGGCACGCCCGCGCTCGCGCTCACCACCGACGACCTGAAATGGACCGTCCACGTCGCCACGGACGGCGCGCGGCTGCTGGGCATCGAGGGTCCGATCGCGCAGGGTCGGCAGAAGCTGCGCGGGGCGGGGCCGACGTTCGGCCGCGCCCAGTTCCTCGTCTCCTCGACGAAGGACTGCGACGAGGCGACCAAGAAGAAGATCGAGGAGACGAAGAAGAAGGCCGCCGAGGCCAAGCCGCAGGCCGAGGCCGCGCCGGAGCCGCCGCCCGCGCCGTCGCGGACGCGCGGCCCGCGGGTGAGCGTGTCGATCGCGCAGACCGGGCCGTGCACCGACGTCCCGGTGTGTTCGATCACCGCGACCGTCAGCAACGCGGGTGACGAGCCCGCGGTCGGCGTCGTGACGGTCACCGTGCAGAGCGGTGGCGGTGGCACGGCGCCGGTCACGGTCCCGCCCGGCGGGTCGGTGCCCTATCCGTTCACCGCGAACAATCCGGCGGCGGGCTGTTCGCAGCGGTGCTCGCGGACCGTGCCGATGAGCGCGTTCGTGCAGGTCACGTCGATGGCCGGGCCGGACCTGGGTGCGGGCAGCCGGTTGAACGACAAGGGGGTCGACCCGAACCGCCCGGTGCCCGCCGAGCCGGGGATCGCCGGTCCCGAGATCACCCGGCTGATGGACGACCTCACCAACGGGGTCACCGCGCCCGGTTTCGTGCGCGACCCGCTGGTGGACACCGTCCGCGAACTGCTCGGCGAGGCGCTGAGCAGCAAGATTGTCAGCCTACTGGTGGCGCTGTCCGGCAACCCGGCGGTGCAGCGCCCGCAGCAGCTCAACGAGCACCCTGCCGTGCAGTTGGCCGAGCAGGCCGTCAACGGTGACACCGAGAACGCGCGCGCCGCGGGCGTGCAGGGGCTCACCCTGCTGATCGCCCTGGCGAGTGAGCCCGACCGGCAGCCGGGCACGCTCACCGTGCGCGGCAAGGTGATCATCGATGAGCAGCGCCACCGGGCGTACTCCGTCGCCGCCGCGATGCCCGACAACCGGACCAAGGCGGAGAAGAAGAGCCAGGCCCACCACCCGGACGGCGACATCGAGCAGCGCGTCTACGACGACCTTCGGCGTGCGATAGCGCAGTTCGACGGCGCGAAGCTCGACCCGGCCTACCGCCGCACGCTGCGGTTCGCGGTGAACTCGGCCATCGGCAAGTACGGCAACGCGCACCTCGGCGTGTTCAAGAAGCTGCTCGGCGGCGAGGTCGACGGCAAACCGGTGCGAGACCTGTTCGACGACGGCAACGGCAAGCTGAAGGTCACCGACATGGTGATCGTCAACGGCCTCACCGAGAAGATGCCCGCGACCGCCGACTACCCCAACCAGTACGTGCTGACCACCGAGGAACTCGCGCTCCTCGTCCGCCGCTACGAAACCGGCAAGCCGCCGTCGTCGTCCGCGCCGACCGAGAAGTCCATCAAGCGGGCCAAGGTCTACGAGCGGCACAAGACCGTGGGCGACGCGTTCGACCCCGGCGACCCGAAGAAGGCCCAGGCGGGCGGCGGCCACCTCGGCGGTGCGGGTGTCCCCGGGAAATCGGAGTACCCGACCGCGTGGACGGCCGAGGACATCCAGGAGGCCGAGCGGCAGGTGATTCGCACGGGCAACACCGTCGACGGCCTCGGCAACCCGAGCCCGACACCGCGGCCGAGTAAGAACCTGATGGGTGTCACCGAGTGGGTGTGGACCTATCTGGGCAAGGCGACGATCAAGGGCGCCACGGTCGAACTGGAGGCGGTGCTGTTCGCCGACGGCCTGGTGGCCACGTCGTATCCCACCGACCGGAATCCGGTCGGCGTCCCCACCGACCCGACCGCGGTGTACGTGAACCCGAAGGGCGCGCCGCCGATGCCGCCGGGTGTCCGGCAGACCGATGTGCAGCGCTACCAGCGACCGTCCACTGTGGGCGGGGTCGGGCAGTGGAAGCAGGTCGGTGTCGACCAGAGTGGCAAGCCGGTGGTCGGGCACCAGCCTTCGCAAGGGGGTACTCAGCAGGGAGGGCAGGTAGAGGAGGATCCTTTGGAGGACGCGGGGACCGTGAACCCGCCGAGTACATCGAGCGGGTGCTGATGATCGACGAGACCGCCGCCGTCGCGCTGCTGCGCGGGTTCGCGGGCCGCGTCCGGGACAGCGCGCTCAACCACCTGCGCGGCCTGCTCGCCGCCGGGGAACTCGACCTGCTGGAGTCCGAACTGGTCACCGCGCTGGCGCTGGACAGGGTCCCGGTGCTTCCCGGCGAGCTGGAGGACACGGACGGCCTCGTCGTCGGCACCGACCTTCCCCGGTACGACTTCGCCGCGGCCGAGCCCGAGCCCGCCGACCAGGCCGCCGTGGCCGGGGTGTTCGGCATCGAGGACGTGCGAACGATCCGCAAGGCACTGCGGATATCGGCGTCGGGTGCGACCGCCCTGGTGTGGGTGGTCGAGTTGGCCGCGGGCTCGGACGTGTCGCGGTGGCGGCGCTATCTGCCGGACCTTTCGGCCTTCCCCGACTCGACCTGCGAGATCGTCGCCGAGGGCGAGCGCCTGCCGCCGTACCAGGCCGCCGCGCTCGCCGCCGGACTCGTCGTGTTCAGCGCACAACCGGGTCGGTGACGACCTCGTACGGCGGGGTCGCGGTGGGCTCGTCGAACTTGCTGTCGACGAACAGCATCCGGCCGTGCAGGGTCTTCGCGGTGGTCAGCACCCGGGTCGGATCGGTCGCCTGCTGGCGCACCAGGGTCGCGGTGCCGCCGTCGGCGGACAGGTGCAGCGTCGCCAGCATCCGGGAGAAGTTCCGCACGACCGTCAGCTTGTTGCCCTGCCGCACAAGGCCGTCGGCGTTGACGAGGTCGGCGCCGGTCGTGATCTCGCGGACCGCCGCCGTGCCCGTGTCGAACCGCCACAGCTTGCCCACGTTGCCTTGGGCCACCACGAAGGCCGTGCGGTCGGCGCTGAGCACGATGCCGCCGAGGTTGAAGCCCGGCTGCCGCTCGACCACCCCGGTCGCGTCGGCCCACAGCGTCGCGGTCCAGCCCGAGCCGTCGGCGGCCACGCGGTAGATCTTCGGGTCGTTGGAGTTGGTGAAGTACGCGGCGCCGTCCGGGCCGATCGCGACGTCGTTGAGGAACACGTCGGTGCCGGGCGCGCGCAGGGCGGCCAGCAGGGTGCCGTCGGCGGAGTAGACCCACAGGTCCGGCCTGCCGGTGCCGATGCCGTTGGGGCCGCCCGCGACGAACACCCGGCCCGCCGCGTCGACGGTGATGCCGCGGGCGGTGAACCGGCCGTCGGTGCCATCGCCTGCCAGCCACTCGGCGGTCTGCGCGGACTGGGCGGTGCCGCGGTGGATCTCGCCGCCGGTCACCTCGCTCACGTAGAACAGGCCGCGCCGCTCGTCGGCGCCGATGCCCTCGAACTTGGAGCCGCCCGCGTCGCCGGTCAGGTGGTAGGTGTCGGGGCGGGCCTCGGCGTCGGCCGGGACGACGCCGGCGCCGAACGTGGCGAGCAGGGCGGTGGCGATCACGACTGGGCGTTTCATCGGGTTCTCCTCGGCTTGGGTGTGCCTCCAGCCTGCTCGCCGCGCGGGCGCCCGGCGTCGGGCATGCGGCCACTCCCGGATAGCCGATCGGATGATGCCGAGCGCCGCCGACGTCCTTACGCTGGCGGGATCATGGCTGCCCACACCGATCGCCACGGGGTACGCGGGATCCTCGCCCCCGCGGCCGCGCTGGACCGCTGGCTGCAGGTCGTGCTGGTCGCGTTGGTCGCCACCTGCGCGGTCCGCTACGTCGACCGGCACGGCCTCGGCGCCACCGGCGTGCTCGTCCTGCTGGGCGCGGCCGTGCTCGCGCTCGCCTACGCCACCCGCACGCTGCTGCCCGGCCGCACCTGGTGGCCGACGGCGTGGGTGGCGGGGATGGTCGTGATCTGGACGGCGCTGACGGTGGCCGCGCCGTCGTTCGCGTGGTGCGCGGTCCCGGTCGCGTTCGCCGTGCTGCGCGTGCTGCCCTTCGCCTGGGCGACCGCCACGGTGGTGCTGATGACGCTGGTCGTGACCGGGTCGTGGTGGCGCATCGCCGACGCGCCGGACCCGACCCTGGTGGCCGGGCCGGTCGGGATCGCCCTGGTCACCGTCATCGCATATCGGACCCTGGAACGCGAGTCCCAGGCACGGCAGCGGCTGCTCGACGACCTCACCGACGCCCAGGCCGACCTCGCCGAGGAACAGCACCGCTCGGGCGCCCTCGCCGAACGCACCCGGCTCTCCCGGGAGATCCACGACTCCGTCGGCCAGGGCCTGTCCAGCATCAACCTGCTGCTCCAGGCCGCCGAGCAGGCGTGGGACAGCAACCCGGCCACCGCGCGCGAGCACGTCAACACCGCGGCAGCGACCGCGCGCGACGGACTCGACGAGGTCCGCGGTGTCGTCCGCGACCTGGCCCCTGCCGAGTTGGCAGGCGACACCTCGGGCGCGGCCCTGCTCGACGCGCTGCGCCGGGCCGCCCCCGGGCTCGACGCCGAGGTGCGCGTCCACGGCGCGCCCGTGGCGCTGCGGCCCGAGATCGCCGCCGCCCTCGTGCGCACCGCCCGCGGCGCGCTCGCCAACGTCGCCGAACACGCCGACGCGACCCGCGTGGCGGTCACCCTGACCTACCACGACGACGAGGTCCTCCTCGACGTCCGCGACGACGGGCGCGGCTTCCAGCCTGGGCCGCCCTCGGGACCGCTGCGTGGTCGCGGACTGCGCGGCATCCGGGACCGCGCCGAGCAGCTCGGCGGGCGCGCGGACGTGGAGAGCGCGGTCGGCGAGGGCACCACCGTGTCGGTGCGGTTCCCCCTGGAGGTGGCCCGGTGACCAGGATCGTGCTCGTCGACGACCATCCCGTCGTGCGGGCGGGCCTGCGCGCGCTCATCGACGGGCAGGACGACCTGACCGTCGTCGGCGAGGCCGACAGCCTCGACGCGGCGCTGGCCGCGGTGCGCTCGACCCAGCCGGATGTCGTGCTGATGGACCTCAGCCTCGGCCAGGCCCAGGGCGGCGCCGAGATCACCGCCCGCCTGCGCGCCCTGCCCGAGCCGCCCGAGGTGCTGGTCCTGACCACCTACGACACCGAGTCCGACATCCTGCGCGCGCTGGACGCGGGCGCCCGCGGCTACCTGCTCAAGGACGCCCCACCCGCGGAGCTGTTCGCGGGCATCCGCGCCACCGCGCGCGGCGAGACCGTGCTCGCCCCGACCGTCGCGGCCACGCTGGTCCGCCGCGCCGCCCAGCCGGGGCCGACGATCACCGAGCGCGAGGTCGAGGTCCTCGAACTGCTCTCGCGCGGTTTGGGCAACAAGGAGATGGCTCGCGAACTGTTCGTGTCCGAGGCGACCGTGAAGTCCCACCTCTCGCACATCTACACCAAACTCGGCGTCGACACCCGCGCGGGCGCGGTCGCCGCGGCGATCGACCGGCGGATCATCCGGGCGAAGTGACTTACCCCGCTGTCAGCGCGTCCTGCGCGCCGCATGACTTCTCCATCAGACTCAGGTCGCGCCAGTTCAGCGTCCACACCTTGACCACGCCGCCGAGTCGGTGTCCCATCACGCAGTCCTTGGACTCCACGCCGGTCTGCGCGAACAGCGCGACGCCCACGTCCGACCCCTTGACGTGGACGAACACCTGCGGCGGGAGCGCGGCGAGCCCGGTCGCCGGGTCGACCTTCGGGGCGGGCAGGCCGGACTCCAGCGCCGCCCGGACGTCGGCCTCGCCCACGGTCGCGGGCAGCTTCCCGAGGACGGCCTCCAGCGCGGGCGCGTACTCCGGTGGGATGTCCCGCCGCGGCTCGGGCGCGGGCGTGATCGCTTCCGCGTTGTCCGGGCAGTCGATTCGTGACGGGCCGGACGACGGCCCGTAGAAGTCGAACTCGACGGTGTAGCAGGCGTCGAATCCCTTGTCGTTCCCCTTCGCGTCGAGCTTGTCGCGGTGGATGCGCCACACCAGCAGCGCCATGGGGTCTTCGGGCCCCTTGTGGTCCAGGTCCCGCGCCTCCAGCACGCTGAAGGTCCCGCCCTTGCCGAGCGGGGTGGCGAGGGCGGCGCGGGCCAGTCCGGCGGCGTCCGGCTGCCGCGGGTAGCTGATCGCGTCGGCCAGCGTCTCGGATTGCCGGTCGGTCTCGGCGTCGCCCGCCGCCGTGACGCCGCAGGCCGTCGCGAACGCGGCAAAGCACGAGATCATCACCATGAGGCGCATGCCGCCCACACTATTGATCCCTTGATGTCGGCCGCATGCGTAGATCCACCTGGCCGGAACCTGCCGTTCGTCAGCCGCCTGACCAAGATCCCGTGAACATGTACGTTCACTGATAGTTGTCCGATCCGGTGTAGAAGGACTGAGGCGTGGTCGTCACATTCGATTCAACCGGGTTCCAGCGCGAGGACGACACGACCTGGCGCAGCCCGACGACCGGGGACCGGATCAGCCTCAAGGTGGTCGACTCCCCGCTGACCGAACCGGCCTGGCTGGAGGACATCCCCGCCATGCGCCGCAACCTCGCCCACGGGTACGCCTCGGGCGGGTGCCTGATCGAGGCCGAGCCCGTGGTGATCGGCGGGGTGCGCGGGGTGTGCCAGGTGGCGAAGGTGCCGCTGCCCAACGCGCCACGCGGGCAGGTGTTCGTGGCGAACATCTTCCTCGCCAAGGCGACCGGGTTCGTCATGTTCGGCTACATCGCCGCCGAGCAGGGCATCACCGGGATGCGCGAGGCGCTGATCATGCAGCGGCTCGGCGTGCCGGACAACTGGGTGCTGCCGCACCCGTACGACCCCGAGCTGCGGAGCGCCGTGCCGTACCACCGCGGCGACGACCCCGCCTGGGACGCCCAGTTCCCCGAGCACCCGCTGTCGCGTGCCCGCGCGTGGGTGCGTGAGATGGTGGCGAAAGCGCGGGTCGACCCCGGGTTCGCGGCGCTGCCCGACTATCTGCCGAAGGGTGCGGCGCCCGCGCCGAGCACGCCGCTGGACCCGGCGTGGGCGAAGATCCAGCGGACGATCCCCAAGTTCCTGTACGACCTGGAGGAGGACAGCCCGGACGGCGAGTGGGTCAAGCTCACCGACCCGGCGCTGCGGCGGGGTGTGCTGTTCTCCCGCCAGGCCAACGACGTCGAGATCACCGTGCGGGTGCCGGTCGACCCGGTGGCGGCCGAGCGGCTCAACCACGTCGTGCGCGCCCAGCCCGACCAGCTCTGGCGGAAGGGCCGCGACGAGTGGGTCTCGGGGTGGCGCAACACCGCGCCCGCCGACTACCGCGACCGGGTCGCCCAGACCGTGGTCGCCGTACTGCGTGAGGGCCTGTCGGTCTCCCCGGAGCGACTGCGCGTGCGCGTGTGGGACGACAACGAACCGGGCGGCACCTATGGGCTGGCCACCGACCAGCCGACCGAGTCGGGCGCGCCCCAGGTGGCCACGGACTGGGCCGACTTCACGGCCCGCCTCGACTGGGTGCTCCAGACCCTGCCGTACAACGCGGTCCTGATCATCAGCTCGCCCCGGCCCTCGCCGGACGAGTGGTGCTATGTGCAGTACATGAAGCGGCACCGGCTGGTGTCGGAGGCATCGGCGATGGACGTCGCCGGGCTCGGGCCGGAGTTCGCGCGCAAGCTCACCGCGCTGGGCTGGACGGCGACCGAGGCGAACTGGACCGGCCCCGAGGTCGCCGTCGACCACGACACGCGCGGTGTGCCGGAGCGGACGGTCGCCACGTTCCGGGAGGCGTTCGGGCTGTCGAGCCCGCAGGGCCTGGAGTTCACCGCGTTCCGCAACGGTTCGTCCGACGATCTCGGCTACCTCGTCGCCGAACTCGGCCTCCCGCGCGCGGAGCGCTGAACCGGTGGTGGGCGCCGAGGTGTGGCGGGTCGGCGATGTCGTCGACGGCCGGTACGAGGTGACCCGGGTGCACGAGCACGGCGGCATGGGGCTGGTCTACCGGGTCCGGCACCTGGAGTGGGGCACGGACCTTGCGGTGAAGTGCCCTCGCCCGGAGCTGTTCCGCACCGACGACGACCGCGAGCGGTTCGTCGCCGAGGCCGAGGCGTGGGTGTCGCTCGGGCTGCACCCGAACGTGTGCGGCTGCCACTACGTGCGCACGCTCGGCGGCGTCCCGCGGGTGTTCGCCGAGTACGTCACCGGGGGCAGCCTGCGGGAATGGATCGACGACCGCCGCCTCTACGAGGGTGGGCTTCCGCTGATCGTGAGCCTGGCGATCCAGGCGGCGTGGGGGCTGGAGCACGCGCACAGCCGCGGGCTGGTCCACCAGGACGTCAAGCCCGCCAATGTGCTGCTCGCGGTGTCCGGCTCAGCGGTGACCGCGAAGGTGACCGACTTCGGCTTGGCCCACGCGCGGGCCGCGGCGAGCACGCCGACCCTGGCCGACGTGCCTGGCGTGAGCGTCCTGGTGCCCAACGGCGGGCTGACCCGCGCGTACGCGTCGCCGGAGCAGGCGGCGGGCAAGCCGCTGGGCAGGCGCACCGACATCTACAGCTTCGCGGTGTCTGTGCTGGAGATGTTCACCGGCGGGATCACCTGGTTCACCGGCGAGGTCGCGGGCGAGGTGCTGGCCGCGCGCCGCGTCGACGCCGAACCCGGCCTGCCCGCGCTGCCACCCGACCTGGCCGACCTGCTCGAACGGTGCCTGCGGCACGATCCCGCCGAGCGTCCGGCGTCGATGGCCGAGGTGGCTGACGGTCTCGCGCGGGTGTACGAGAGTGTGGCGGGGGTGCCGTATCCGATCGCGGTGCCGGTGGCCGCCGAGCTGCGCGCCGACGAGCTCAACAACCGCGGTCTGTCGCTGCTCGACCTGGGCCGTCCCGCCGAGGCCGCGGCCGCCTTCGCCGAGGCCAAGGCGGCCGATCCGCGGCACCCCGAGGCCACCTACAACGCGGGGTTGCTGCGGTGGCGCGGCGGCGAGATCACCGACGAGGACCTGCTCGCCGAGATCGAGGCGGTGTCCGGCGATCCGGCCGAGGTCGAGCGGGAGCGCGGTGACTCGGCGCAAGGGTCGCGCCCGATCCCTTGGTACGTCTACAAGGAGCGGCCGAACACGATGCCGCCGCTGCTCCACCTCCGGTTCACCCCGGACGCGCGGTGGGCGCTTTCCGGCTGTGACGGCAAGCTGCGGCTCTGGGATGTCTACAGTGGACATCTCGTGGCCGAGATGGACAGTCACGTGTCCAGGTTCGACCTCAGCGCGGACGCGCGGTTCGCGGTGACCGCCGACGCGACGTCGGTGTCGTTCTGGGACCTGGGTGCCCGACGCGTCCTGCGGAAGGTGGCGGCGTCGAAGGGCTGGAACCGGGCGCTGTGGGTCGAGTCGCTGCGGCTGAGCCCGGACGGTCGGATCGCTGTCATCGGCAGTTATGAGGGCACGGTGCTGGTGTGGGACACCCACACCGGCGAGGTGCTTCAGCGGTTCGACGGGCACGACAGCACCGTCAACGTCGCGGTGAGTCCGGACGGCCGGTTCGTGCTGACCACCGGCCGCGACGACGCGACGGCCCGGCTGTGGGAGGTCGCGACCGGCGCGTGCGTGCGCGTGCTGGAGGACTATCCCCGTCGGGTCTCCGCGGTGTGGCTGGGCGACGGGATCGCGGTGCTGGCGACGTACTGGGCGGAGATCAAGGTCTGGGACCTGACGACCGGCCGGTGTCTGAGCACGATGCTCAGCCAGCCGACGATGGTCGACTCGGTGACGATGAGCGCGGACGGCCGGTACGTGGCGTCCTGCGCGGTCGACGACACCGTTCGGCTGTGGGAGGCCGACACGGGTCGGTGTCTGCGCACGTTCCGCGGGGCGGGCAGGCCGAAGGACGTTGTGTTCGACGCGGGTTTCGTGGTGTCGGCGCACCAGGACAACGCGGTGCGGTGGGCGCCGCTGCCTCCGCCGCGCACCGCGCCCGCCCGGTTGAGCAAGCCGCGCGAGCACGCCGAGCTGTCCAAACAGGACGACCTGGTGCGAGGGCTGCTGGCGAAGGCGGCCGAGGCGGGCAGTGATCGGGAGGCGTTGGCGCTGCTGAACCAGGCGCGGCGGGTGCCCGGGTTCGAGCGGGAGCCGAGGGTGCTGGACGCCTGGCGGGCGCTGGGGCGGACCGTCACTCGGGTGGGTCTGCGGTCGGCGTGGCAGGCGCGGACGTTCGCCGATGTGGGGCACCTGTTCGCCGTGGAGTTGAGTGCGGACAACAAGATCGCGGTGACGGGCGGGCTCGACAAGTTGCCGCGGGTCTGGGACGTCGAGACGGGGGAGTGTCTGCGGACGCTGCCCGCGCAGCCCGCGGCGGTCGACGCCGTCGGGGTGAGTGTCGACGGGACCCGGGTGCTGTCGGTCAGCCGCGAGGGCACGGTCATCGCGTGGTCGGGGGTGACGGGCGAGCCGCTGAGCATCCTCGACGGCAAGCTGGGCGCGACGGCCGCGGCGTTCAGCCAAGATGGGCGGCAGGCGCTTGTCGCGGGCGGCGACTCGGCGGTCCGGCTGTGGGATCTCGACCGCGGGGCGAACCTGGCGACGCTGCTCGGCCACAACGGCAAGGTCACCTCGGTCTCGCTGAGCGGCAGCCTCGCCGCGTCGGCGGGGGCGGATCAGACGGTGCGGTTGTGGGATCTGCGGACGGGGTCGTGCCTGGGTGTGCTGGCTGGTCACACGCACTGGGTGATGTCGGTGGACCTGAGCGCGGACGGGCGGTTCGCGCTGTCGACGGGCGGGTATGAGGACCGGACGATCCGCCTCTGGGACGTGGCGAGCGGCCAGTGTGTGCGGGTGTTCGACGACGAGCCGGACAACCCGCGCGGACTCAGTTCGGTGCCCAAGGTCCGGCGGACACCGGCCCGCCTCACCGTGGACGGCCGGTTCGCGGTGACGGGTGGGACGGACACCACGGTCCGGGTGTGGGACACCGCGACCGGGCGCTGTCTGAGGGTGTTGGAGGGGCACCGCGCGGGTCTGTCGGCCGTGTCGGTGAGCGCGGACGGCCGGTACGTGCTGTCCGGCGGTGGGGATGGGGTGGCTCGGCTGTGGGAGCTGGACTGGGAACTGGGGTGACCTCCCCAGGCGTGGGGTGTGGCGCGTGTTCGCTGACGCGCCGTTGTAGATGACACGGTCCAACGAGGGCTGTCCCTGGTGACAAAGACAGTGGTGTTACTGGTTGGTAACTTGATCGAGAACTCCACCGTGTGACCCACTTCACGACTCCCAGGGGAGCCATGTCAAGGATCAATCGCCTGCTGGCCGCACTGGTCGGCGCCACGCTGGCCCTCACCGCCGTACCCGCCGCGGCCGCCGCCCCGGCGGCGCGGACAGCGGTGGACCCGTTCTACCGCTACACCGGCGGCGAGCCGCTGTCGTCGTTCGAGCCCGGGACCGTCCTGAAGAGCCGGACGCTGCCCTACCACGTCTTCGGGATCGCCACGCCGCTCCAGGCGATCCAGTTGCTCTACCGCACGACCGACGCGCAGGGCCGCCCGTCGGCCAACGTCACCACCGTGGTGCGCAGCATCACCGGCGACCGCAAGCGGGCGCTGTCGTACCAGTCGTTCTATGACTCCCTGAACCCCGAGGACGGCCCGTCCCGCGCGATCGCGGGCGGCGTCAGCCTGGGCGGTGCCATCCCGAACGTGGAGGCGCTGTTCCTGGCGCCCGCCCTGCTCCAGGGTTACAGCCTGGTCATCCCGGACACCGAGGGGCAGACGGCGAACTTCGCCGCGGGGCCGGAGTACGGCACCAACACCCTCGACTCGATCCGGGCGGCGACCCGCTCCCCGCTCACCGGCCTGGACTCCGCGACGAAGTTCGGCCTCTACGGCTACTCCGGCGGCGCCATCGCCACGAGTTGGGCGGCCACGCTCGCGCCGAGCTACGCGCCCGACGTCAACAAGAACCTGGTCGGCTTCACCGAGGGCGGGCTGCTGGTCGCCCCGGCGCACAACCTCAGGTACGTCAGCGGCAGCGTCGTGTGGTCCGGCGTCATCGCGATGGCCCTCATCGGCGCTTCGCGGGGCTACGGCATCGACCTGAAGCCCTACGCGAGTGCCTACGGCCTGGAGCTGCTGGCGAAGCTGGACAACGCGTCGATCGTCAACGTGCTGGGTCAGTACCCGGGGCTGACGTGGCAGAAGCTGGTGAAGCCGCAGTACGCCGACCCGAACTCGATCCCGGAGTTCCTCGCGGTGGTCAACAAGATCAACCTCGGGTCGGCGCCGACGCCGACGATCCCCGGCTTCATCGCGCAGGGCAACGCGGGGTTCATCGAGGGCACGTTCAGCAACCTGCGGGGCATCGGCACCGGCGACGGGGTCATGGTCGCCGGGGACGTGCGGACGCTTGCCCGGCAGTACTGCGCCACCGGCAACGCCTCGATCAAGTACTCCCAGTACGACCTGTTCAGCCACTTCGGCGCGACCGTGGTGTGGGCACCCGCCGCGTTCGCCTGGCTGAACGACCGCTTCGCGGGCAGGACGCCGCCTTCGGACTGCGGCCGGATCCCGGCGGGCAACTCCCTGGCACCGGAGAAGCCGACCGTCTGACCGGCGAAACGCGACCCCGGCACACCTTTGTGCCGGGGTCGCGCGCGTTAGGCCGATCGGGTGACAGGTGCTGCGCTCGCGCGTGCCGCCGATTTAGGTTCGCTGTCCGCTGGCAAGTCTGCGATTGGGAGGCGCGATGAGCGACAACCCGAAGGCCAACTACGTAGGACGCCACCGCAGGACCCGCGCGAACCGCGCGTTCAACCTTTTCCTCGTACCGAAAACAGGCCCAGCCCGTCATGCCGCCGGGGACCGTGCCGGGTCCACCGAGCAGGGACCCAGCGAAGGACGGTGACCGCGAGCGGCGCGCCATCGCCACGGGATGGCGGTGGCGCGTCAATCCTTTGTAGACAGTTCAGAAGGCGTGCGGGCCGAACCGGCCCCACACCACGAACGCGGCCATGGCGAACTGGATCACGTTCACCACGATGAAGTTCGCCTCGTTCCTGCGCAGGTGCGTGATCCCCGCGCCGACCATCAGCGCCGCCCAGCCGGTGGCGGCCAACGGAACGAACACCGGCGCGATGTCGAGCAGGGCGGGCAGGGTCAAGCCGATCCCGGCCATCACCTTCAGGGTGCCGATGGTCTGCACGGTGCCCGCGCTGAAGTCGTCGACCCAGCCGAAGCCGGAGGCGGCCAGCTTCTTCTTCGGCACGAACAGCAGCATCGCGCCGCCCGCCAGGCCGGACACGGCCAGCAGTCCGGCCACGATCCACAACGCGACGTTCATCAGAGCTCTCCTAGTGTCGGTGTCACCGATACGACGACACGGCCCGCCCGAATGTGAGGTCACATCCCGGCGGCCTGTCTCGTCGTATGGGGACAGACCGAAGGAGACACATGGGCACCGATCCGGACCTGGGCGCGGTCATGCGCGAGCGGCGGCAGCTGATCAACCTCGCCTACCGGCTGCTCGGCTCGCTGTCCGAAGCCGAGGACGTGGTCCAGGAGACGTATACGCGCTGGTACGCGCTGTCCCGGCCGCAGCAGGAGGCCATCGAGTCGCCGGGCGCCTGGCTGACCACGGTCGCCAGCCGCGTCTGTCTCGACCAACTCCGCTCGGCGCGCGTCCGGCGTGAGCGCTACGTCGGCGAGTGGATCCCGGAGCCGCTGCCCGACCACACAGAATGGGTCACCGCCGACCCGGCCGACCGGGTCACCCTCGACGAGTCGGTCAACATGGCCTTCCTCGTCGTGCTCGACGCCATGACCCCGGCCGAACGCGTCGCGTTCATCCTGCACGACGTGTTCAAGTACTCCTTCGCCGAAGTCGCCGAGATCGTCGCCCGCACCCCCGCCGCGTGCCGGAAGCTGGCCTCGTCGGCGCGCCGCCGCGTCCAGGCGCAGGTCACCGCGACCCCCGCGGCGCAGAGCGCCGACGTCGTCCGCGACTTCAAGCTGGCGTGGGAGGCCAAGGACATCGGCGCCCTCATCGGCCTCCTCGACCCGGACGCCGTCGTCATCGGCGACGGCGGCGGCCTGGTCGAGGCCGCCCTGCAGCCCATCGAGGGCGCCGAGCGGATCGCGCGGTACGTCCTCCACCTCGCCGAGCGGGTGCCCGACCTGGTGGTGTTGTTGCGCACGGTCAACGGCCAGCCGGGGCTGGTCGCCCAGCAGGGCGGCGTCACCGCGGTGGTGATGGCGTTCGACGTCGTCGGCGACCGGATCAAGCACATCTGGGGCGTGCGCAACCCCGAGAAACTCCAGCTCTGGATGACCGACTGAGGCCGGTCTGTCAGCAGTAGATCTTGTTGAAGACCTTCAACCCGTTCCAGAACATGTCCGCGGTGACCCGGAAGCAGTTCGCCCCGTCGATCACGCCGACCGGTCCGGCCTCATAGCGGTACGACCCGTTGTCGATCCCGCCGACGTTCGGCACGACGGTGCAGGTCCCCGTGTTCGTGGTCTGGGTGCACTTGCGCAACTGGATGCCGATCTCGCTCGACACCCCGCGTGTGGGCCCGAGCTTCACCAGCTTCGCGCAGTGGCGGCCCGCGCTGGGCGTGTAAAGCTGCACCTCGCCGAGGGCCGTTCCGTCGGACGTGCGGAACGTCTTCAGGATCTGCAGGTTGCCCGAGCACGACACGTCGTCGGCGGCCGCCGACGGTGCGACCGCGACGACCAGGCCCAAGGCCAATGCCGCGGCGGTCATGAACGAGGTGAACGCGGCCTTCAGTTTCACGGCAGGACTTCCTCCCCCTAGTGCAGGCCCACGGTGTGCGCCTGCGAAGCAGCGCAAGCCTAAAAGCGGGATCGCTGCTGTCAACCCCCTAGTCGCGGCATCGACGGCGGTTGCGTCATTCGAGTGAGAGCGTGCCCATTCCGCGCAGGCGCGGCGCTGACCTGTGGGTACCGTCCGGTTTCCGGTAGTTCGTGAACTGGGGGACCACATGCGGATTCTTCGTACCTGTTCTGTCGCCGCCGCCGCGCTGGCGCTCGCCTTCGGTGGCGTGTCGACCGCCGCGGCCACGTCAGCGTCGCCGTCCGGCGGTGTCGGTGTGCTCGGCGGCGAGTGCGGCTCGTCGTACGCGCTGGTCGGGCTGCACAAGGTGGGCAATCAGCACACCGACAGGATCGACCTGCACATGGAGGTCTACTACTCCTCCACCTACAAGCGGAACTGCCTGATCTCCCGTCACGTCGGGGATGCCTACGGCGAGCGACGGGACACCATGGCGCGCATCCGTCCCTCGGGTTGGGCGTGGCCCGCGTGCCCGAGCGTCGGGTGCGATCGTGGAAACTACGCCTACTACGCGGGACCGGTTTACACCCCGGCCGGTGTGGACATGAGCAACCGCTGCGTCGATGTCACGGGCACCGCAGGCATTCAGGTCGACAAGATCCTTTACAAATTGCACTGCGGCTGACCCGCCACATTCATCGCGTTGATCACGCTGGGCGGGTGATGGCGGAGAGCATCAGGGCGCGGATCTCGGTGGCGATCTCGGCCGCGGCCAGTGGTGGGTCGTGGGCCTGCCACTCCCGCAGCAGGCCGGTGATCGCGCCGACCATCGCGAAGGCGGTCAGGCGGTAGTCGCGGTCGGGGGCTTCGCCCTTGTCGGCGGCGTGGCGGGCTTCGGATTCGATGAAGTCGGCCCACTTGCGGACCCAGTGCTGGTGTTGGCGTTCCAGGTCGGCGCTGACGCCGACGGCTTCCACGTAGTTCAGGCGGGGGAGTCGGGGGTCGGCGGTCACGCTGGTGATGAAGGTGTCGACCAGGGTGGCGACGCGGGTCTCGGCGTCGGCGTCGGCGATCGTGGTGAGTTTGGCGGTGACGTGGCGCATCGCCTGGGCGTTGATGTGGCCGTGGAGGGTCAGGAGGAGTTGTTCCTTGGCCTGGAACTCCTCGTAGAAGTTGCGCGTGGACACCCCGGCCAGCGTGCACAGGTCAACGATCTTCGTCTGCTGGTAGCCGCGGGCGGTGAACAGTTCCAGGGCGGCGAGCAGCAGGCGTTCCCGGCGCTGGGCGCGGCGGTCGTCGGCGGCGACGCCCGCGTACGCGCGTTTCGTGACGACCATGGCCGGCTCCTGAAACAAAGTGGTAATCGGTCTTGTCAGATTATGACACCGGTTTTACCGTTCCGAAAATAACGGTTACCACTTTATCGGAGGCACCATGGTCCGCCGAGCCGTACTAGTCCTGGCCGCGCTGGCGTTGCTGGCCGGTGGTGTCACCCCCGTGGTGCACGCCGACGAGCAGCCGCCCGTGCCGCAGCAGGATCCCTTCTACGCGCCGCCGAACCCGCTGCCCGCGGGCGCGCCCGGCGACGTCATCCGCAGCAGGAAGGTCGACTGGCATCCCGAGCCGTTCCGGGTCCTCCCGGCGCCGGTGCGGGCCTACCAGGTCCTGCACCTGTCGACCTCGGCCACCGGCGCGCGCAACGCCGTGTCGGCGACCGTGCTCGTGCCGCCGACCGCGTGGACCGGCGCCGGGCCGCGTCCGCTCATCGCCTACGCCATGGGCACCCAGGGGCTCGGCGACGAGTGCGCGCCGTCCTACCACCTGCGGTCCGGGACCGAGGTGGAGATCGCCTTCCTCGCCCAGGCGCTGCTGAAGGGCTGGGCCGTCGCGGTCACCGACTACGAAGGACTCGGCACCCCCGGCACGCACACCTACGCCGTCGGCCAGTCCGAGGGGCGCGCGCTGCTCGACACCGCCCGGGCCGCGACCCGGCTGCCGGAGGCGCAGCTCGACCCGAACGCCCCGATCGGCGCGTTCGGCTACTCGCAGGGCGGGCAGGCCGCCGCGTGGGCGGGGGAGCTGCAGGCGACCTACGCCCCGGAGCTCAACCTGGTGGGCATCGCCGAGGGCGGGGTGCCGTCGGACATGAACGAGGTCGCCGCGTTCAACAACGGCGGCATCGGCGCGGGCCTCGTGGTGGCCGCGGCGGTCGGCTACTCGACCGCCTACCCGGAACTGCCCTTCGCCGCGTTCCTCAACCAGCGTGGCAAGGACGTGACGACGAAGGTGCGTGAGGCTTGCGTCGCCGAGATCGCCCTGCTCGCGCCGTTCACCCGGCTCAACGACCTGACCACCACGCCGGACCTGATCAACCACCCGGCCTGGCAGGCCCGGCTGGCGCAGAACAAGCTCGGCACGGTCAAGCCCGCCGCCCCGGTCTACCTCTACCACGGCACGCTCGACGAGCTGATCCCGTACTCGGGCGCCAAGAAGCTGCGGGACCGCTACTGCGGCGTCGGCGCCGATCTGCAGTGGACCCCGATCCCGCTCGCGGGCCACATCGTCGCGGTGTCCGTGTGGGGCACCAACGCGCTGAACTGGCTCGGCGACCGCTTCGCCGGGAAGTCCACCCGCCCATCCTGCTAGCCCACTGACCGGTGGCCGTGGTCGCACAGGGGGCGACCACGGCCACCCTTGTGAGGAGTGACCGATGCCGGACACCAAGACCCGCCCCGCCACCATCGGCGACCTGGCCGCGTGGGCGGGCGAGACCTACGGCCCCCTTCCCGCCCTGCGCTTCCGCTCAGGCGACACCTGGCAGGACATCACCTACGCCGAACTCGCCGCGCGGGTGCGCGCGGTGGCGGGCGGCTTGGCCGCGGCGGGCGTCCGCGAGGGCGACCGGGTGGCGATCCTCGCCGAGACTCGTCCGGAATGGACGGTGTGCGACCTCGCGATCGCCGAACTGGGTGCGGTTTGCGTCCCGGTCTACCCGACGAACTCGGCCGAGGAGTGCGCCTGGGTGATCGGCGATTCCGGTGCCGTGGCGGTGATCTGCGAACAGGCCGAGCATGTCGACCGCGTCCGCGGCGTGCGCGCCGACCTGCCGGACTTGCGCGCGATCCTTTCGATCGACCCCGTTGATGGGGTACAGGCCGTCGCGGACATCCGAGGCGAGGCGACACCGGTCGAAGTGGACCCGGACGAGCCGAACACCATCGTCTACACCTCGGGCACCACCGGCCCGCCCAAGGGTTGCCTGCTGTCGCACCGGAACTGGCGCGCGTCGCTCGACGCGATCCAGCAGCGGACCACCCTGGCCGAGGGCGACACGATCTACCTCTATCTGCCGCTCGCGCACCTCTTCGCCAGGATGGTCCAGCTGACCAGCCTCGAATGCGGCGCGACCCTGGTCTACTTCGGCGGCGACATCCGCGCCGTGGTCGCCGAGTTGATGGAGGTCCAGCCCACCCACCTGCCGTCGGTGCCCAGGCTGTTCGAGAAGGCGTACGGCATGGTGCGCACCCAGGTCGAGCGCGCCGCCACCACCACAGAGCAGGCTCAGGACCTGGTCCGCGCCGCCCTGGGCGGCCGGGTCCGCGAGGCGCTGACCGGTGCCGCCCCGATCGCCCCGGAGATCCTGGAGTTCTTCGCGGGCAGCGGAATCCCGGTCTACGAGGCGTACGGGATGACCGAGTCGACGGCGCTGATCTCGGCCAACACCCCGGGCCACGTCCGGTTCGGCAGCGTCGGCAAGCCGCTGCCCGGCGTGACCGTCCGCATCGCCGCCGACGGCGAGATCCTCGCCGCGGGCGACAACGTCTTCAGCGGCTACCACAAGAACCCGTCGGCGACCGCCGAGACCCTGATCGACGGCTGGCTCCACACCGGAGACCTCGGCCACCTCGACGACGACGGCTACCTCCACATCACCGGCCGCAAGAAGGACATCATCATCACCGCGGGCGGCAAGAACCTGACCCCGGCCAACTTCGAGAACGACCTGCGCCAGTCCCCGTGGATCGCCAACGCGGTCATGATCGGCGACCGCCGCCCGCACCCGGTCGCCCTGATCACCCTGGACCCCGACGAGGTGGCGCGCTGGGCCGCGGAGAACGGGGTCGACGACCCCCATGGCCACGCGGAGATCCGGCGGATCGTCACCGGGCTGGTCGCCGCGGCCAACGCGAAGTACGCGCCGCCGGAACAGGTGCGGAACTTCGCCATCCTCCCCGCCGACTTCAGCGTCGCCGACGGCGAACTGACGCCCACGCTCAAACTCCGCCGCGCCGTGATCCAGGAACGCCACCGGGAGGTGATCGAAAGTCTCTACCCGCCCGCCGAGGGTGCGCTATGATCGCAGCGTGACCGCCGGGTCGGCCTTGCGCCGCACACAGAACGGTTCCCCGGCCGCGCCGTGAACCTCCGGCGGGCCAGGGGCCCGCCGCGCACCTCCCTTTCCAGTCCACATCGGACAGACGTGGAAAGGAGGTGAACACATGTCTTCCACTGATCCCTGGACGGGATTCCGCGCCGCCCACGACACGGGCAGCGAGTTCGAGGCGACCGTCGTCAGCATCGTGCCCTTCGGCGCGTTCCTCGAGATCGACGGCGCGCACGGGCTGCTGCACAAGTCCGAATGGAGCGCCGAGCCCGAGGTCGGCTCGACCATGAGGGTGCGAGTCGTCGCGGTCGATGACGTGCGCCAGCGGTTCAGCTTGGCGCTCAGCTGAGCAAGGGGTGCGGGGGCAGGTTACGGCTGCCCCCGCACCACCAGGCTACGCACCGCTGTCAAAGCCACGCTCACGTAGAGTCCGCGCGTGGAGTTTCGGCTGTTGGGTCCGGTGGAGGTCTGGCGCGGCCGGCAGCAGGTGGCGTTGGTGGGCGCAAGCCGCGTGCGCTGCTCGCCGCCCTCGCGCTCGACCCTGGGCGCGTCGTCTCGACCGAGGCCCTCGTCGACGCGATCTGGGCCGACGACCCGCCCGACACCGCGCGGTCCCTGATCCAGACCTACGTGTGGACGCTGCGCCGCGCGCTGGGCGAGGTCATCGAGACCCGGCCCCCGGGCTACGTCCTGCATGCCGACCGCGTGGACCGCGACCTTCACCGACCTCGCCGACCGCGGCCGTCGCGCCGTCGCGGACGGTGACCACGCTGCCGCCGTGGCCGTGTTCCGGGAGGCGCTGGCGCTGTGGCGCGGGGCCGCGCTCGGCGGCGTCGGCGGTGCCCTGCGGCTGCTGATCGTGGACGGGTGCAGGCCGCTTGCCTCGCAGGTGCGGTACTTCAGCGAGTACGTCGAAGCTGCGCCGCGATAACCGCGAGTGGACAGAGGAGTGGGTGCACGTCCAGGCCAGCCGCGCGCTCGCCCCGCCCGACGTCGCCCCGCACGTGGCGGGCCGCCGTCGACCTGACCCTGTGCACCGACGCGGGGGAGGAACTGGACATGGGCACCAAGGTCAACGCGAGCCCGGAGGAGAGCGACCTGGCCCGCTACACGGCCGCGCCCAACATCTCCGCGAAGGCGTCGGCGAACCGGCGCCTGCTCGCCGACGCGCTGCCCGCGGTCGGCATGGTCAACTATCCGACCGAGTGGTGGCACTGGTCCTACGGCGATCGCTACTGGGCCACCGCCAGCGGCGCCGCGGCGGCCCGCTACGGCCCGGCCGGGTGGTGATCCGTCAGCGGACGAGCACTGGCTGCCGCACGCCGAGCAGTTCGTCCAGTGCCTCGCGCACGCGGTGGGCTGCTCGGCCGTCGCCGAAGGGGTTGCGGTCGGCGGGCACGCGGAGGCTGGTGGTGAGGATTCGGTTGGCGCCGTCGAGGATTCGGGCCGGGTCGGTGCCGACGAGCCAGGCGCAGCCCGCGTGCACGGCCTCCCGGCGTTCGGTGGTGTCGCGGGCGACCAGGACCGGGACGCCGAAGCTCGGGGCTTCCTCCTGGATGCCGCCCGAGTCGGTCAGCACCAGGGCTGCGCGGCGGAGGGCGCGGACGAGGTCCGGGTAGTCCAGCGGCTCGGTCACCGTGATCCTGGGGTGGTCGCCGAGGACGCTGGTGACCTGGGCGCGGACGTCGGGGTTCGGGTGCGCGGGCAGCACGACGCGCACATCCGGGTGGCGGTCGGCCAGTGCGCGGACGGCGTGCAGGACGTTCGCCAGCGGCGCGCCCCAGGACTCGCGGCGGTGGACGGTGACGAGGACGAGCCTGCTGCCGGTCGCGGCGATCTCGCGTTCCACGGCGGCCAGGGCCGGGTCGACGGCGGGCAGGTCGGCGGCGGCGATGTGCTGGACGGCGTCGACGACGGTGTTGCCGGTGATGACGATCGACTCCCTGGGGACCGCCTCGGCCCGCAGCGCCGCCGCGGCGGCCCCGGTGGGGGCCAGGTGCAGCGCGGTGACCCTGGCGACCATCTGCCGGTTGCCCTCCTCCGGGAACGGCGCCGACAGGTCGGCCGTGCGCAGACCCGCCTCCAGGTGCGCCACCGGCACCCGGCGCCAGAACGCTGCCAGGGCGCCCGCGAGCGTGGTCGCGGTGTCGCCGTGCACCAGCACGGCGGCGGGCACGCGCCGGGCGAGGACGGCGTCGAACGCGGGCAGCAGGGCGGAGACGAGTTCGGCCTGGCCGCCGCCGTCGCGCCGCACCGACAGCGTCTCGTCCGGGGCGAGGCCGAAGGGCGCCAGCGCTTGCTCGACCATGCCCGGATGCTGTCCACTGTGGACGATAGTCGGCCGGACGAGCGGATGGTCGCGCAGGGCGAGCGCGACCGGGGCGACCTTCAGTGCCTCCGGCCGGGTCCCGACCAGCAGGAGAACTTCGTTGCGCATGAACGCCTTTCGGGCAGCGACGGACTCCGGACGTCGCCGCCCGGAGTCCGCCTTGGATGCTAGCGGGTCTGCTTCCGGCGCCGGTTCGCGTGGATCAGCAGGGCGCCGGTGATGAGCAGCGCGATCCCCAGCGCGATCCACCAGCCGACGTCGGCCCCGGTGACGGCGAGACCCGCGCCGCCACCGACCGCGCCTCCGGTTGGGGCTCGGTACACGGTTTCGACCTCCGGACTCAGACCGCGGCGGGCCGTTGGCGCTTGCGGATCACCGTGATGCCGACCGGGATCGCGGCGAGGCCCACGATGCCGAGGCCGATCCAGAGACCCGCGCCGGAGGCCAGCGGGATCGGCGGCGCGGCCGGACCGCACGTCGCGCTGCCCAAGACCACGTCACCCGCGCCGAGCAGGATGTTGAGCTTGACGTGGACACCGTTGACGGTCTTGCCGCCGTCGGCGTTGTCGATCTGCTCGTTGAAGGTGATCGTCACCAGCGGGAGCGTGATCACGGTGTTGGGCGCCGGGTTCACCGGCACGCTGACACCGAGCAGTTTCACGTCGACCAGCTGCGTCGAGCCGACGATGCCCGCCTGGCTGGCGTCGCAGTCGACGTTGATCGCCTTGATGGTGCCCAGCCCGGCAAGGGTCAGTCCGACGTCGGCGAGGGTCGCCTTGGAGTGCACGACCCCGGTCGCGTCATCCCTGGTGGCCGAGCTGGTCACCAGGCCCGCGCTGACGATGCCGGGAACGTTGATGCTGGCCAGTTGCGCGCTTGTCGGGCCCGACGTCTTGCTCGGGGCGAGCGGGCCGACCTTGACCGCGGGAGCGCCGAGCAGGGTCACGGCCACGTCGGCGACGTAGGCCGACCCGTCGCCCGGCGCGGCCGATGCGGGTGTCGCGCCCAACAGCAGGGCTGCCGCGGCGGCCACGCCGATCGCGGCACCGCGGCGTGCCAGTCTCATCTGCATTCAACTACTCCAATGGGGTTGCTGAGCCACTATCCGGGTGACGCTTCACTCAAATGGTTGGCACAGCGGTGGGTGGAGCTATTGCAGCTGGGCCTAACGAGCCGTCTTCGTGCAAGACACGACAGATATTGATGTTGTCGATTTTCCGCGCAACGCTTACGGAATGCCTGCAGGGGCGGCAAAGTGGGCGATCGTGACCGACGAAGGATCACCCGCCTGAGTTACTAGCAAGCGGGCAACAACTCGCTGCGTCATGTTTGTCCGAAATGGAGGAAAACGCGTGGCTTTCGCGGGATCGTTACCGGTGCCGCCCATTCGACGTACCACGATCGGAGCACGGTTTCTGGTCGCCGCACTGGTCGCGGCGGCGGCCACGCTGGTCGTGGCCAACCGGGCGTTCCGCACGGGCGAGATGGTGCTCGTCTCCGGGCTGATCCGGCTCACGTCGTCCTCGGGTGTGTACGTGGCGACGGAGCGGCAGTCGGTCTACTTCGGCCTCGGCACCGACCGACCGTTCGGGCTGCAGATGAGCCCCGAGTGCACGTCGGCGTTCCTGCTGCTGCCGTTGGTGCTCGTGGGCGCGGTGATGATCGCGCTGCGGCCACGGATCTCCACGCGCGTGCTGATCGGGCTCGCCTGCGCGGGCGCCGCCGTCATCGCGGTGAACCAGCTGCGGGTGCTCGGCCTTGTCGGCCTCATCGACTGGCTCGGCACCGACCGCGGCTACTACTGGGGCCACACGCTGCTGGGCTCCATGGTCAGCGTCGTCGGCGGCGCGTTGGCGCTGGTGCTGTTCGTGTGGCTGTCGACGCGCAAGCCGCGGGCGGAGCGGTGAACCTCGCGCTGCTACTGGGTTTGACGCAGGCAATGGCGCTGACCATGAGCGTCGCGTTCATCACCTACGTGTGCCTGATCGTGGTGCCGTACCTGCGGTACCGGCCGTCCCCACCGGGCGACCCGGACGCCTTCGACTGGCACTTCCTGGTCCCGTGCCGCGACGAGGAAGCCGTCATCGGCGACACGATCCGCTACCTGCGCCACCATTTCCCGCTCGCCCACGTGTGGGTGGTGGACGACGACTCCGACGACGACACAGTTGGCGTCGTCACCGGCCTCAGCGACGACAACCTGCACCTCGTCCGGCGCTTCCGTCCGCACGCCCGCACCGGCAAGGGCGAGGCCCTGAACTCGGCGTACCGCGCGCTCAAGGACTGGCTGGGCGAGTGCGACCCCAGCCGCGTCGTCGTGGTCGTCGTCGACGCGGACGGCCGCCCCGGCCCCAACTGCCTCGCGGTCTGCGCCGCCGACCACCTCTTCGGCGACCCCCACATCGGCGCTGTCCAGGTGGACGTGCGGATGAGCAACCGCGGCACGTCCCCGACCGGCGTCGGCCCGGTCCGGCGCAAGGTCGGCGCGGCCATGGTCCGCATGCAGGACTTGGAGTTCCGCGCCGCGATCGCCGCCATCCAGCTGTCCCGCGGCCGCACCGGCACGATCTCCATGGGCGGCAACGGCCAGTTCACCCGACTGTCCGCTTTGGACGCCATCGCCGACACCCGCGGACCGTGGCGCGGGGCGCTGCTCGAGGATTTCGAACTGGGTGTCCACCTGCTCACCGAGGGCTGGAAGACCGGCTTCACGGTCGACACCCATGTCGACCAGGAGGCGCTCTACAGCCTGCGCCGGTTCCTGGCCCAGCGCACGCGGTGGGGCCAGGGCACGATGCAGTGCGTCCGCTACGTCCGACGCATCTGGGACTCGAAACACCTGACCACGCTTGGTGCGGCCGAGATGATGTACTACTTGGCGCAGCCGTGGTTGCAGCTCATCGGCACCTTGATCTATCCGATCCCGTTCGTCCTACTGGGCGTTCGGGCCGCGGGGAATCCGGTTGAGGTGTGGAGTTGGTTCGCTGACGGGGCTTGGGTGCTGTTCGCGGTGTATGGGTCGTTCGGGTTGGCGCCGTTTGTCATCTGGGGGCCGATCTACCGCGGTCGCTGCGAGCCGGGGACCAGCTTTCTGCGCGGCTTGGGCTACGGTTTCACGTATGCCCTGTATATCTACACCTTCTACATCACGTCGTGGCGCGCCTTGATCCGGTTGATTCGCGGGCACAACGGCTGGACCAAGACCCGACGCAACACCGAACGCCCAAGCCTGGTCGCTATCGACCACTAGACGGCCCTGACACAGAACGAGAAGTAGAGGTCGTAGCGGTACCCGGGCGGCAGCGAACCGTCGAGACTGTCGTATCCCAAGAGCATCCCAGGGTCATGGAGAAACGAGTCGGGCACCGGCAGGCCGCCCGGCGCGAAGTGATTGTTCTCAATGACGCTCTTGCCGGGAACGAGTTCGAGCCGAACAGGCTCGGACGACGACAGAAGTACCACGTAATAGATCTGAGTCGGCTTGGTGTTGTCCGCGGTCAGTCTGGCGGTGACGTTCGCTTGACCAGGGGACAGCGTCGCGTGCTCGCCAACTGTCTGGGGCATCTTGATCCGCACCCGCAGCCCGCGCGCGGTGTGGGAGCCGTTGTGGTCCAGGTTGTCCGCGGCGGAGTTCTCCACATAGACCCGGAATCGCAGATAGTCGCCCGCTCGCACCGTGGCGTGCGTACCCCATCCCACGTTCTCTCCGGTGCAGTTGGAATCGGCTCGTCGCACGCCGAGGAACTGGCGCTCGTCGCCGCCGATCTCCGGGTTGTCGGTGATGGAGTTCAGGGTGACGTAGGGCGCGGGGCTCGCCACGGTGAACATCTCGCGCATGGGTCCCCAGCCCGGGCCGAGCACCTGTTCATCGACACCGACCGATGTGGGCAGGTCGACAAGCTCGCCCGCGTCCGGTGACTGCTGGGTTCCCAGTGCCGCCACCCACGCGTCCTCGAACGGTTTGGCGAGAACAGGGATGAACGACGCGGGTACCAGTGCGACGATCGCGACGACGATGGCCAGCTCCTGCTTCTGCCGCTTGCGCAGCCAGAGCCACAGGGTCACGACGATCAGCGCGAGCACCAGCAGTCCGCCGACACTCACCACCATGGCTCGGGACACATGTCCTCCTCGGCGAAAGTCCTCTGTTGATCGTCAGGGCCCCGCAGCGGGTTACAGGTCACCGTGCTCGTGGAACTCGCGCGCGCCGTGGTCGCGGAAGACGGTCAAGGCTGTGGTGCGCAGTTTGGCGGCCGTGTCGGTGTCGCCCCGTGCTTCGTGGAGCAGGGCCAAATCCCAGTCGGTGCGGGCCGACCACAGCGGGGCCTCCATGGTCGACCACAGCGTCGTCGCCGCGTTCAGGCAGGAAGCCGCGTCGTCGAGGCGGTTCTCTGCCAGGTGCAGTTCGCCGAGGGTTCGCAGGGTGACTGCCTGGCCCCAGCGGTCTCCCATCGCCTGGCATACCGACAGGGACGACTCCAGTGGTTCGAGTGCCTGGGCGGCCGCGCCCTGTCGTAGCCGTGCCTTGGCCAGGGCGCGGACGCAGTACGCCTCCATCAGCTTGTCGCCGACCTGGTGGAAGATCGCAGCCGCCTGCTCGCACGCGTCCACCGCCGACGTCAGCTCACCCCGCGCGCGGTGGAACAAACCCATGGAGCGCAGCACCAAGCCCTCGCCGCGGCGGCTGCCGATCCCGCGGTACGCGGTCAGTGAGTCGGCCAGGTCGGACCATCCGGCGTCGTAGTCGCCGCGTTCCAGTCGCACCGAACCGGCGACGCGCTTGGCGTTGGCCACGCCCGCGACCTCGCCGAGTTCGCCGAACAGCGTGGCCGCCTGGTCGAGGAAGTGCAGTGCCTCGACCAGTCTGCCGGGTTCGCGGCACGCGGCGCCGAGGCCGGACAGGGCGACCGCCTGGCCGTGGGTGTCGCCGAGTTCGCGGAACAGGCCCAGTGCCGCGCTGAAGTGTTGGCGCGAGTCGAGGAAGCGGTCCTGGAGGTAGCGCAGCTGGCCGAGTTCGGCCCGCATCACCGCCTCGCCGTAGCGGTCGCCCGCCCGGCGCACGGCGGCCAGGGCCGCCCGGTTGATGCGCTCGCGGGACTCGAAGCGGTTCACCCCGAGGAACGACGGGCCCAGCGAGGCCGAGGCGAAGTGGCGGACCAGGTCGTGCACGCCGAGGGCGGCGGCGCGCTCGACGCCGACGACGAGTGCGGGCTGTTCGATCTCGAACCACTCATACGGCGTGGCCATCACCAGCGCGACCGTGTCCGCCGAGACCGGGTAGTCGCCGATCGCCGGGCGGCGCCACTGGATCTCGTTGGGCGGGGACTCGGCGGTGAACGCGTCGGCCAGGGTGAGCCAGCCGCCCAGGACGCGGGCGACGGCGGCGGACAGCGCCTCGGCGGGTTCGTCGGTCTCCGCGCGTTCCCTGCCGTAGATCCGGACGAGGTCGTGCAGGTGGTAGCGGACGCAGCCGAGGTCGTCGACCCGGGCGAAGTCCACGAGATGGGCGTCGACCAGGCGCTCGGCGAGCCGCTCGGCCTCGGCCTCGGTGGTGTCCATCAGCCAGGCGAGTATCCAGAGCGAGAACTCGGGGACACCGAGATACCCGAGGCGGCGCAAGGCCATCCGGTCGGTCTCGGCGAGCCGCCGGTAGGTGTACTCGAAGCTCGCGCGCACCTCCAGGTCCGCGATCGACAGCTCGTCGAGCCTGCGGCGTTCGTCGGCGAGGCGGTCGGCGAGCAGGGTGAGCGGCCAGCGCTGGCGGGTGGCCAGCCGGGCGCCCGCGATCCGGATGGCCAGCGGCATCCGGCCGCAGTGCTCGACGATCTCGCGCGCCCGCTGTTCCTCGGCCCGCACCCGGTCGGCGCCCACGATCCGGCTCAGCAGCGCGAACGCCTCGTCGGCGCCGAGCACGTCCAAGTCCACCGGGAGCGCTCCGGCGAGCCCCACCAGGCGGTTGCGCGCGGTGACGAGCACGGCGCAGCCCGACCCGCTGGGCAGCAGCGGCTGGATCTGCTGACCGGAGCCCGCGTCGTCGAGCAGCACCAGGACCCGCCGGTCGGCCAGGACACCGCGGTAGAGCGTGGCCCGCTCATCGGCGCTCTCGGGCACCTCGCCCTGCCCGACGCCCAGGGCCTTGAGGAAGCGCCCCAGCACCTCGCCCGGTTCCGCGGGCGCGTCGGTCATCCCGCGCAGCTCGGCGTACAGATGCCCGTCGGGGTAGTGGCAGGCGAGTTCGCGGGCGATCCTGGCCGACAATGCGGACTTCCCGCTGCCGCCGCGACCGGTGATCACCTGGACCGGCGCGACGAGATGATCCGGGCTCGGGGTCAGCGCCGCGACGACGGCGGCGATCTGGGCGGCGCGGCCGGTGAAGTCGGCCGGTGCGCTGGGCAGCTGCGCCGGGACCAGGATCGACGACTCGGCCACCAGCGGCCCGCGCAGCTTCGGATCCGCACCCAGGATCGACTGGTGGATCGCGGCGAGTTCCGGCCCGGGGTCGACGCCGAGTTCCTCGACCAGCACGTCCCGGCCCGCCCGGTAGGACGCCAGCGCCTCGGACTGCCTGCCGAGCCGGTAGAGCGCCACCATGTGCTGGCCGCGGAAGCGCTCGTTCGTCGGATACCGGTCGACCAGCGCGGTCAGCTCCGGCAGCAGCCGGTCCTGGCGGCCGAGTTCGAGGTCGGCGGCGACGCGCTCCTCGACGGCGGTCAGCCGCAGCTCGTCGAGCCGGGCCGCCTCCCCGGTGAGCGTCGAGTCGCCCAGCCCGGCCAGGGCAGGCCCGCGCCACAGCGCCAGCGCGGCGTCGAGGAGCTCTGACCGCGCCCGCGGCGTCGCGGCCCGCCGCCCTTCGGCGAGCAGCCCGTGGAAGGCGTCGAGGTCGAGCGCGCCCGCGGGCAGGTTGGCGGTGTAGCCGGGTGGCCGGGTGACGATCATGTCGTCGATCCCGTGGTCGGACAGCGCCCGGCGCAGCGTCTTGACGTAGGTCTGGATGACGCTGCGCGCGGTCGCGGGCGGCTCGACGGGCCAGATCACCTCGATGAGCCTGCCGACCGACACCACCCGCCCCGCGTCGAGCAGCAGCGTGGCGAGCAGGGCCTGCGGTTTCGCCCCGCCCAGCGGCACCTGGGCGTCCCCGGCCACGACCTCCAGCGGGCCAAGGAGCCGGACCTCGACGGCGGTCCTCGGTGCGGTCACGGGCCGGTCCATTCGATGCCAAGAAGGGGTCGGGGCACGACAGTGTGGCACGAACGGAACCCCGGTACGGCTGACTTACAGCAAAGTTTCAGCCGAACGATCGAGCCTGCTCATGGCCGCTGAACGCGCCTTCGCCAAGGGGGAGTCCGACATGTCAGGTCCTGATCGTTTTCGCCGAGTGATCGCCGCGCTGCTCAGTGTGGTGCTGGGGTGCGCCGCGCTCGTGTTGTCCGCGCCGCCCGCCGTCGCCACCGAGTCGGTGATCGTGTCGATCGCCGAGGCCGAACTGGCCGACGCGACCCGCAACCACGAGGAGCCGATGGGCAGCGACTGCTCCTTCTACGTCGGGCAGACGCGCGGCCACATGGGCGCCTGCGGCACGTTCGGCGGCACCACCTGGCGGGCGGGGAGCTGGTGCGCCGACTTCGCCAAGTACGTGTGGCGGCGGGCGGGCGACCTGGAGGCCGCCCAGCCCGACCGGGCCGGGAACCTCAACGGCTGGGCGCACTCGTTCTACGAGTACGGCAAGCGGCACGGCACCTGGCATCCCCGCGAGAGCGGCTACCAGCCCCGGCCAGGCGACGCGGTCGTGTTCGACTGGCAGGCCGACGGTTTCGATCCGGCCGTCGGCACCTTCGCCGGTGGCGGCTACGACATCGACCACGTCGGCATCGTGAAGTCGGCCGACGCGAGTGCCGTCCAGGTTATCGAGGGCAACGTCGGCGACCGCGTCCAGGACAGGTCGCACGCCAGGACCAGCGCCGCGATCGTCGGCTACACCTCGCCGTCGAGCGTGTTCTGGCCGACCCAGAGCAAGGGCAACCGGGGCGCCGACGTGGCGGCGATCCAATACCTGCTGGTGCATTCTGGCCGGTCGGTCTCGGTCGACGGCGATTTCGGCGGCGGCACCGACACGGCGGTCCGCGATTTCCAGTCGGCGAAAGGTCTCGGCGCGGACGGAAACGTCGGACCGAATACGTGGACGGCACTGGCGGTCAGCGTCCAGCAGGGCAATAACAACAACGCCGTGCGCGCGCTGCAATACCAGCTCAACGCGAAACAGAATGCCGGACTGACGGTGGACGGCGATTTCGGCTCAGGCACCAAGGCGGCGGTGGTGAGCTTCCAGCAGCACGCCGGGATCGAGGCCAACGGCATCGTCGGGCCGATCACCTGGCGGTACCTGATCAGCCACTACCAGCGGATCGACCACCCGGCGACGTGCGCGTCCGCGGCGTCGGCGCGGTGGGGGACCGGGGCCGCGATCGGCCAGCTGACCACCGCGGCGGCGCGCGTGCAGGGCGCGGGATTCGGCCAGGTCGCGGTGCGCGACGTCAGCGGCGAACACGGCGGCCCGGTCGCCGGGCTGACCGCGCACCAGCGGGGGATGGACGTCGACGTGCGGCCGATGCGCACCGACCGGGACCAGTGCGCGGCCGGGGTGGACCGGTTCTCCGCGCTCTACGATCGCGGCGCGACCCGTGAGCTGGTGCGGCAGGTGCGAGCGACCGGGCGGGTCAAGGCGGTCTACTTCAACGACCCCGTGCTGATCGGCGAAGGACTCGTCACGCAGGCCGAACACCACGACGACCGGCTGCAGGTGCGCTACTGCGAGATCGTGCACCCCGACGCCCAGTACGACTGCTGATGCTGTCGGCCGAGATCAAGGTCGCGCTGGCACTGCCCGGCGGGACGCTCCGGGACAAGATCGATGGCCTGCTCGACCAGCTTGACTGGGTGCGGCGGTGCGCGACGCGCGACCCGACCGCCGGGGTGGTGTTCGTCGACGCGCGGGACGCGTCGGCGGCCCCGGCGGGCGGGGTCCGGGTGGTCGCGGTGCTCGCCGAGCCCGCGGCGCTGGGGCAGGCGATCCACGCGGGCGCGCACGGGGTCGTGCTCGCCGACGACCCCGACGAGGACATCGGCCGGGCGGTGCACGACGTGGTCCGGCACGGCGGCTGGGTGTCGCCCCGACTGGCCGGGCCGCTGCTCGGGCTGGTGCCCGCCGCCGCCCCGGCCGACCCCGTCGACCTCACCGCGCGCGAGCGCGAGGCGCTGCGCCTGCTGGCCGACGGCATGGAGAACGCCGATATCGCCGCGGCCATGTTCATCAGCGTGAGCGCGGTGAAATACCACGTCTCCAATATTCTGCGGAAATTCGACTGCCGTGACCGCACGCAATTGGTGGCGCGCGTGAATCGCTCCGGAAAAACCTGGTCGCGAGACTAGGGTCGCCGGGAATCCGGGCTCGTAATCTTCGCTTATCGCAGTGAACGAATCGGCGGAGGAAAAATGAAGATCAGGATATTCAGCGCACTGGCGGTCGCGCTGATCGCGATGGTGACGCTTTCCGTTCAGCAGGCACAGGCGTTCTCCCAGGCGTTCTGGCCGACCCAGAGCAAGGGCAACCGCGGCGCCGACGTCGTCGCCATCCAGTACTTTCTTGTCCACTCAGGACGGTCGGTGTCGGTCGACGGCGACTTCGGCGGCGGCACCGACGCCGCGGTTCGCGACTTCCAGGCGGCCAAGGGCCTCGGCGCGGACGGCAACGTGGGCCCCAACACGTGGGGCGCGCTCGCGGTGAGCGTCCAGCAGGGCGACAACAACACCGCGGTGAAGGCGCTGCAGTACCAGCTCAACGTCAAGCGCGGCGCGGGTCTGTCGGTCGACGGCGACTTCGGTTCCGGCACCCGGGCCGCGGTGGTCAGCTTCCAGCAGCACGCGGGCATCGAGGCCAACGGCGTAGTCGGGCCGATCACCTGGCGCAACCTGATCTGGCACTACCAGCAGATCGACCGGCCGGACGTGGCGCAGACCTGCCAGTTCGCCTCCAGCGTCAACGGGCACACCGCGCACTGGGGCACCGGCGCCGCGGTCGGCCAGCTCACGGCGGCGGCCGGTCGGGTCTACAGCGCGGGCCTCGGCCAGGTCGCGGTGCGCGACCTCAGCTTCGAGCACGGCGGCGCCATTCCCGACCACGCCAGCCACGAGCAGGGCCTGGACGCCGACCTGCACCCGATGCGCACCGACCGCAACCAGTGCGCGGGCCAGGTCGACCGGTTCTCCTCGCTCTACGACCGTTCGGCCACGCGGGAACTGGTCAACGCGCTGCGCGCCACCGGCCGGGTCAAGACGATCTTCTTCAACGACCCGGTGCTGATCTCCGAGGGCCTGACCCAGCAGCAGCCCAACCACGACGACCACCTGCACGTGCGCTACTGCGAGGTCGTCCACCCCGACTACAAGTACGACTGCTGAGGCCGGCGACATGCGCTCGACAGCACTCCGCGCGGGACTGATCGCCACCGCGATCGCCGGTCTCAGCCTCACCATCGGCCCCAACGCCGCGGCCGCCGCGGCGCCGCACCCGGCCACCTTCGCGGGCAAGGCGTTCGACACCTGCGAGACCCCGTCATCGGCGACGATGCAGGCGTGGTCGGCCTCGCCGTACCGCTCCATCGGGATCTACTTCGGCGGGGACGGCCGCGGCTGCCGCACCCAGGCCAACCTCACCGCCGCGTGGGTCAGCGAGCAGACGGCCCGCGGCTGGCACCTGCTGCCGCTGTACGTCGGCAGGCAGGCACCGTGCAGCACGACCCAGTCGCTGCGGATGTCGGCCGACGCGGCCACCGCCCGCAGCCAGGGCCGAGCGGACGCGACCGACGCGCTCAACCGGGCCGCCGCGCTCGGCATCGGGCCCGGGAGCGTGCTCTACAACGACATGGAGCACTACGACAGCGCCAACACCGCCTGCCGCATCGCGGTGCTCACCTACCTGACCGGGTGGACCGAGCGGGTGCACGAGCTGGACTACCTGTCCGGGGTCTACTCCAGCGCGGCCTCCGGGATCCGCGACCTGGCGAACGTGTACCGGTCCACTGTGTACGCCCGGCCCGACCACATCGACTTCGCCTGGTGGAACGGGGCCGCCGACACCGACGCGGGCTCGTACGTGCCCGCCCAGTACTGGTCCAACCACCAGCGGATCCACCAGTACCGGGGCGACTACAGCGAGACCCACGGCGGCGTGCGGATCCACATCGACGCCAACCAGGTCGACGTCGCCCCACCGGTCAACCGCGACTTCGCCGCCTATCCGACGCTCAACCGCGGCGCGAACAGCGCCGAGGTTGCCGCCCTGCAGTACCTGCTCAAGGACGACGGGCGCGACGCGGGCACGGTCGACGGCGACTTCGGCAGCGGCACCGAGGCGGCGGTCAAGGCGTTCCAGAGCGCCCACGGCCTGACCGCGGACGGCGAGGTGGGGCGGCGCACGTGGACGGCCCTGCTGTCGGCGGGCTGGCAGCCGAAGCTGAAGCCCGGCGCCACCGGGCAGGAGGTGCGGCGCCTGCAGCGGGCGCTCACCGCCGCGCTCGGCCGCACCGTCGGCGTCGACGGCCAGTACGGGCAGCTCACCGAACAAGCGGTGCGCGACTACCAGACCAGCCGCGGCCTCGGTGTCGACGGCAACGCCGGACTCCAGACCTGGACCGCGCTGCAAAGCGGCCAGTAATCCTTCGCACACAAGGGAGAAAGCAATGAACGCAACCCGTCGAGGCAGCCTGCTCGCGACCGTCGTGGCCACCTTCGCCATGATCTTCACCCTGCTGCTGCCCGCCCAGTCGGCGAGCGCGGCGACCTTGCCCGCCTGGCCCAACATGACCCAGGGGACAAGCGGTCCGAATGTGACCAGCGCGCAATACCTGTTGCGGTACCACGGTTACAACATCTCCGCCGACGGCAACTTCGGCCCCGGCACCGCCGACGCGGTCCGCCAGTTCCAGACCGCGAAGGGCATCGGTGTCGACGGCCAGATCGGCCCGCAGACCTGGTCGAAGCTGATCGTCAGCGTGCAGCGGTACAACAACAACGAGGCCGTCAAGGGCGCGCAGGTCCAGCTCAACCGCTACGGCTACAACCTGACCGTCGACGGCGACTTCGGCGGCGGCACGCACAACGCGGCGGTCGCCTTCCAGACGGCGCAGGGCCTGGAGAACAACGGGATCATCGGCCCGATGACGTGGCAGGCCCTGGTCGGCGGCACCCCCGGCGGCGGTGGCGGCACTCCCGGCTTCAGCCTCCCGCTGGCCAAGAGCGCCCTCCCGCGCGGCGAGTACGACGACCCGCACCACGACTACCCGGCCATCGACCTGCCCGTCAACAACGTCCCCGCGTACGCCATGGTGTCCGGCACGGCCTACCGGATCAACGACGGTGCCACCACCGGCTGCGGCTACGGCGTGAAGATCTTCAAGGACGGCGTGGAGTACCAGTACTGCCACTTCAGCGGCTGGTCGGTCAGCGACGGCCAAGCCGTGACGGCGGGCCAGCAGCTCGGGACCACCGGCAACACCGGCAACTCCACCGGCCCGCACCTGCACATCGCCATCAAGATCAACGGTGTGAAGCGGTGCCCGCAGAACTTCCTGCTCGCCCTCTACGACGGGGTGACCCCGCCCGCCCCGACGAGCCTGCCGACGACCGGCTGCTTCTACTGATCCCGACCGACCACCGCTCGGCTCCCGGCACCCCCGGGAGCCGAGCGGTCTGTCCGATGAGGTGTCGATGAGTCCCTTCCGCCGCGTCCCGATCGCCGAGTGCCACGAACCCCTGGTCGACCTGCGCCGCATCGAGGCGCTGCGCCTCGACCCGCACGCGGCCACGGCGGGCGCCCACCTGCGCCGCGGCGTGGTCGACCGGCTGGTCGCCGCCCAGACGCTGCTGCGGCCCGACCTGCGGCTGCTGGTCGTCGAGGGATACCGGCCGCTGGCGGCGTCCCACCGCTGCGACAACCCCGGGTCGCACGTCGCGGGCGCAGCGGTCGACTTGACGCTGTGCACGCCGGGCGGGGTCGAACTCGGCGGCGAGGTCAAGGCGAACCTCGACACCGCACTGACCGCCGTCGGGATGGTCAACTATCCGGCGGAGTGGTGGCATTGGTCCTATGGGGACCGTTATTGGGCGTTCGTCACGGGTGCGGTTTCGGCCAGGTATGGGCCGGTCCCGCCGCCGGGCTCCGAGTAGGCGGAACTCGGTGGCGGGTCAGCACTTAGTCGACAGCCGTGGTGCGCCTTGTGCTCGTGGTCAGCAGGCCCAGGACGACCATGCCCGCGCCGAGGCCCAGGTGCAGCCAGTTGTCCGCGTCGTTCACCGGGACGAAGTTGGCGGCGCTGTCGTGGTCGATGACCAGGCCGTAGACCCACAGGGCCAGGTAGATGACGCCGCCGCCGATCAGGAACGCGCGGGCGCCGCTCAGCGTACGAGCCATCGCCAGGCCGACCAGGCCGAACGCGGCGTGCACCAGGTTGTGCAGGATCGATACGTTGAACACGCCGAGCAGGAGCGCGCCGGACTCGTGGCCCGCGAACTCCAGTTGGTCGTAGTTCGTCGTGACGCCGGGGATGAATCCGAGGATCCCGACCAGGAGGAATACCACCGCGACCACCGCGGCGAGGAGTTGTCCAGGGTGTCGTCCGCCTGCGACCTGCCGGGCTCCGGTGTTGTGGGATGCCATGACCGTCTCCCTTCCGCCGCCGCCAGGGGAGGGATCGCCCGCGTGGTCGGCGGTTTCCGATCACTAGACGGTAACCCCGTGCGCACTTTCGCGCACGCTGGGTCTCAGGGGAGCAGTCCGGTGCGTGATCGCACGTTGAGCTTGCGCAGGACGTTCGCGACGTGGCATTCGACGGTCCGCCGGGACAGTGTCAGCTGTTCGGCGATCTCCCGGTTGGTCAGCCCGCGGGCCACCAGCTCGGCGATCGCGGTCTCCCTCGGGGACAAGGCGTTCCCGTAGCCGGGTCGGCCGCGCCTGCGGGTGCTCGGATCGAGCGCGCGGGTCGCCTTGCGGCAGCGCAGTGCGTCGGTGGTCGCGCCGAGTGCGGAGAACGCCGATTCGGCCGCGCGCAGATCACCGAGCCCGGATCCGAGGTCGCCCGCTCGTGCCGCGCACAGGCCGGCGCGTTCGGTCGCCCGTGCGGCCGCGAGTGGGTGCGGCAGTTCCCGGTAGCGGTTCGCGGCCGCGGTGAAGATCACCCGGGCGTCTTCGTCCCGGGCGAGCAGGCCGCGGCAGACGAGTTCCCCGGCCAGGGCCAGTGGGGCGTCGCGGCCGACGAGGCCGTCGTGGAACTCCTGGGCCAGGGCCGCGGCGTCCGCGATCCGGCCCGCGCGGAGGAACACCTCCACCGCGACCGGGGCGAGTTCGGCGGCCCACACCCAGACGCCCTTCTGTCGCACCAGGGCGACTCCGGCCTCGACCGCGGCACCGGCCTCGGTGTCCTTGCCCCCGGCCAGCAGAATGCCCGCCAGGCCCGCGTACGCGCTGACCGAGATGGGCAGGTGGCCGGGCGCGGCCGTCATCGCGGCCCGGAAGGTGCGCAGTGCCTTGGTGGTGCGGGACCGCGAGGATTGCAGCCAGGCCAGCACGAGCAGCGCGTCGGCGGCCAGGTAGCCCATCTCGCCCACGGCGGCCAGCATCCCGTTCGCCGCCTCGGCGAGCCCGTCCCAGTCGCCCGTCGCGGCGCGCAGCCGCAGTTCGGTGCCGTTGCCCAGGGAGGACAAGTAGGACATGGCGGTCTCGTCGATGAGCGTGCGGGCGGTGCGCAGGTGCTCCCGCGCGGGCGCGAAATGGCCGTTCCAGACCGCCGCGTCGGCCAGGTTCAGGTAGGTGCGGCAAAGCTGTCTGCGCACGCTCGGGATGGCGTGTTCCTGCGGCAGCGCGTCGATCACCTGCCAGGCCGCCGGGTCGGCGACCTGCATCTGCGTGGTGATGCGGTTGGCGCGCAACGCGGCCAGCGTCTCGCTGTCGGTGGTGCCCGCGCAGACCTGTTCGGCCTGGGCGAGCCAGCGCAGGTTGGTGGCCAGGGGAACCAGCCCGACCTGTGGCAGCGACAGCGTGCCCAGCGCGCGTGCCACCACCGTGCGGCCGCGCGGCAGGTCGGCGAGCGCGCGTTCGATCTCCCGCTGGCCCGCCGCGACCTCGCCTGCCTGGGTGATCAGCAGCTGGCCGAGGTTCACCCGCAGCTCGCCACGCGCGTCCCGGGACAGCGGCCAGTCGCGCAGCACCGTGCGCAGCCGGTCGATGGTCGCCGGGGTCGCGATCCCGCGCAGCACCTCGCGGCTCAGCCGCAGCACGAGCCCCTCCTTGGCGGCGACCGGCAGTTCGGCGTCGTCGAGCGCGTTCTCCAGAATTCGCAGGCCCGCGGCCTGGTCGCCGGACTCGACGGCGCGGTCGACCGCGGTCATCGTGGTGGCCAGCCACAGGTCGAGCTGCTCGGCCTGCCGGTAGTGGTGGACGAGCCTGGCAGGCGAGGCCGTGCCGGTCTCGATGAGCCGGTTGGCGGCCCGCACGTGCATCTCGCGGCGGCGCGCGGCCGGTGTGGCCTGATAGACCGCGCGGGCGGCGAGCGGATGGCGCAGGTCGTAGCGTCCGCGGCCGGTCTCGCGCAGCAATCCGGCCCGCAGCACGGTTTCCAGCGCCGCCGCGACGCTCCTGGTCGACAGTCCGGACACCGCCGCGATGTCGGCCTCGTCGGCCGGGCCGCCCAGCGTCGCGACCGCGCGGCACATCGCGATCGGGATTCGGCCGAGCCTGGTCAGCCGGTGCACGATCGCGTCGCGCACCCGGCCGGGGACGCCGATCTCGTCCAGCCTGGCGGGCACGCCGTCGATGGCGCGCAGCAGTTCCCCGACCTCCAGCGGCAACCCGGCGGTCCTGCGGTGCACCTCGGCGGCGAACTCGGCATCGGCGGCGACGCCTGCGGCCGCGATCACCTCGGCGACCCCGGACACGTCCAGCGGGGCGAGGTCCAGGTGGGTCACCCGGTGGCCGCCCGCGCGGAAGGACTCCGGCAGCGCCAGGATGTCCGCGCCGCCCGCGTCCTGGCCGCGGAAGGTGGCCACGATCGTGAGGCCGGTATGCGGGGAGACGGCCAGGAACCGCACCCATTCAAGGGTTTCCGCGTCCGCGTCCGACAGGTTGTCCAGCACGACCACGGGCCGCTCCAGCACGCCGAGCAGCGCCGCGGCCGCCCGGAACACCTGGTGCCGGGCGATCGGCGCGGACGGGGCGCTGTCGCAGTGGGGGAGCAGGTCGCGCAGTTCGGGCAGCAGCGGCCCGAGCGCGCCGGTGATCGGCGGCAGCGCCGAAGCGAACCCGCGCAGCTCGTCCACCGCGCCCGCGATCAGCTCGACCATCGCGCCGTACGGCGGCGCGGCCCGGCTGGGGAGGCAATGTCCGTGCAGGACGGTACGTCCGATGACCACCGGGTGGCGCAGCAGTTCCCGCACGAGCCAGGTCTTGCCGACGCCGACCTCACCGTCCACAAGGACCAGTCGGTGCCCGTCGCGAACGGCACGGGCCAGCGTCTCCAGTTCGGCGGCCCGCGCGGCGACACCCGGACCCAGGTCGAGGTCGAGGTCGACAGCAGTCACGTGGTCCCCGCTCGTAGTGCGTTCGGCGGTACCCACGATGCTGATTCACCTAGTGAAAATCAACCCGGCCGTCCCGACGGCTGGGATTTTCTAGGTATACCCGAGGGTCCGGCCGACCCGGGACGAGGTCGGCCGGACCGGAGTGGGTCAGCTGACCCCGTAGTTGGTCAGGCGGCCGCTGCCCGGGTAGGACCTGACACCGTTGCGCTCGGCGTAGCCCTGGTAGGCCGACGCGCCCTCGTAGAAGGTCCAGCCACCGATGGTCTTGCCGTGCACGGCCACGTACGAACCGCTGCTGTTCAGCAGGGTGAAGTGGACGTGCGCGCCGTTGGCCGAGCCGCCGCAAGGCAGCGCCGTGCCGGTGTTGCCGAGGTAGGTGCCCGTCTGCACCGCGGCGCCGTCAGCGAGCGTGGTCAGGTTTGTCATGTGGTAATAGGAAGTGCGGTATCCGTTGTTGTGCACCACGGTGACCAGCGCGCTGCCGCCGTTGACGCAGGACTTGTAGACCCGGCCCGGGCCCGCGGAGCGCACCTGGCCGTAGCCGCCGAAGTCGATCGAGCTGAACGGCCGGTTGCTGCCGCTGTAGCCGTGCGGACCGCCGCCCCAGCCCCACGTCGAGCCCTGCGACCAAGGCAGCGCGAGCCCGGTGTTCACCAGGCTCCCCGCCGGGGCGGACTGGGTGAACAGCGCCTTCTCCTCGGCCGAGAGCACCGACTCCGGCGCCTGCGCGGCCAGTTCCTTGAATTCCTTGCTGCCGTCGAAGGTGACGCGCCACTTGCGACCGTCCAGCCGCGCAAGGAAGATCCCGCTCTCCGGCGCGCCGTGCTTCTGCTTGGCGTCGCCGGGAATGGGGATCACGCTGGTGCCGAACGCCCACCGGTCGGCCGTGCGCTTGGGCTCGACGATCGGCCGCGGCGACGAGTCGGTCTGGAAGTACGCCCGGGCGGCCGCGCCGCGCGTCTCGGTCATGGTCGCGGCGACAGCGCTGTCGAGGGACTCGACGGCCTGGGGCGGTTCCGCGACGGCGACGAACGCGCCCGCCGCGGCGAGTGTCATGGCGAGCGCGGCGACCGAGGCCAGCGCGGCTTTCGGGAATCTCGATATCGGGGACATGCGGGGTTGTCCTTCCAATAGCAGGGTTTCCCACCGGAAATTACGCAGCTCAGCGCCCGTGGCGGCGGTGCGGGAATTGCCATTCGGCTGGGAACGGCCGGGAACAGCCGCCGATCGCGCACGCGGCGCGGATGTCGCTAGAATGTGAAACTTTGGCGGTTTCCACCCGCGGTGGCGGTGTCCACTGAGCTTGGACGCGTTCGGCCCGTCAAGCACGCCATCGGCCGAATCGATCACTACGTATGCGTATTTCGTTCCCACTCGGCCTTGCCGCGCAGGTCGGCGCCGCGCGCGGGCGTGCGAGGTTTCCTTATGGACGTAGGGGAACTAGCGTCAGGCCCGTTCGGACCTGTGTCCCGAGTCATATTTATCGCTCTAAGTAAAGCTACCCGTCAGTAGAAGTGGATCTTGCGGTGTGGGAATCACCAAGTAGGTGGTACCGAATACGGAACGTCGATGGCAAAGTTACGCACCGGCACTAACGCCGCACGTTGGTCGGTGACGAAACATAGGGGATGCGCTTTGAACCTCGCCGCCGAGACGCCGAGCTACTTCACCACCCGCCACCATGAAGAGCTCCGTGCGGAGGTTCGCGACTTCGCCGAGTCCAAGGTCGCGCCGCTGGTGGCCGAAATGGAGGCGTCGCGGGCGGTCCATTTCGAAATGTCCAGGTTGATCGCCCGGCAGGGCTGGATCGGTGTCACCGTGACGCCCCGGTACGGCGGGATGGGCCTCGGCCACCTGGCCAAGACGATCATCATCGAGGAGCTGTCACGCGTCAGCGGCGCGATGGGCGCGATGGTGCAGGCATCCCAGCTCGGCGTGGCCAAGATCGTGCACTTCGGCAACGAGCAGCAGAAGCGGCGCTGGCTGCCCGCCGTCAGCGACGGCCGCTGCCTGCCGACGATCGCGGTGACCGAGCCCGAGAGCGGCGGGTTCGTCGCCGGGATGTCCGCCACCGCGGAGCGGGACGGTGACCACTATGTCCTCAACGGCCGCAAGGTTTTCGTCGGGAACAGCCACGTCGGTGACCTGCACGGCGTGGTGGCCCGCACCGGCACCGGCTCGAAGGGACTCTCGGCGTTCCTGGTCGAGTCGACCACGCCCGGCTTCTCCCTCGGCGAGCACCAGCCCGCGATGGGCTTGCACGGCTTCAGCTTCGGGGAGCTCATCTTCGAGAACTGCCGCGTCCCGGCCGAGAACCTGCTCGGCGTCGAAGGCGACGGGCTCGCCGTCGCGTACTCGTCGAGCGTGCTGTACGGCCGTCCCAACCTGACGGCGGTGTCGCTGGGCATCCACCGCGCGCTGGTGGAGCGCACAGTGGAGTTCGCCAAGCAGCACCAGCGCTACGGCAAGTCGCTGTGCGAACTCCCGACCGTCAAACAGAAATTAGGCCAGCTCCACTCACAGCTGATGACCGCGCGCCTGGCCGCCTACCACGCCGCGCACCTGTTGGACGAGGGCATCCCCTGCGACGCCGACCTCATCAACGCCAAGCTGCTGAACGTGGAGTCCTCTTTGGACGCGGCACGCACCGCGATGGAGATCCACGCCGCCTACGGGCTCGACCCCGGCCGCCACATCGAGCGCTTCTTCCGCGACGCCAACCACATCTACGCCCCGGCGGGCACCTCCGACGTCCAGCGGCTGCGGCTGGCCGAGGTGGCGCTGGGGACCTACGCCGACCAGTGGTCGGCTCGGCTGGCCTACAAGCTCAGGGCCAGCAGCGCTTCCCTGCGCACCGCGGTCCACCAGGAGCGCGCAGGGTAGCGCCGCGTCAGCGCTGGCGTTCGCGCTGGTGGATGAGGTCGACCACCTTGGCGGCCATCGACTTGATGAGTTCCAGGCCGGGGCGGCCCCACTGGCTCTCCTCGGTGGCCACGACGCAGATCGTGCCCAGCGCCGTGTCGGTCCGGTCGATCAGCGGCGCACCCATGTACGCGCGGACGCCGATGGAGTTGATGACCGGGTTGACCGCGAACCGCGGGTAGGCGCACACGTCGTCGAGCACCAGAGCCTTGCGCCGCACCACCACGTGCGGACAGAAGCCGTGGTCACGCGCCATCGTCCGGCTCGGCGTGGCGTTCGACGACGACTGGGCGGCCTTCATCGCGTCGGCCTTCGCGCTGGACGGCACGTGCAGACCGGCGAAGTACTGCTCGGACTCGCCGATGAAATTGACCATCGCGTACGGCGCGCCCGCGGCCTGGGCCAGTTCGGTGGCGAACTCGTCGAACTCCGGGTCGGGTGTGCCGCCGAGGCCGAGCTCGCCGAGCCGGAGGAGACGCTTGCCGACCTCGGGATCATGCGGCGCGGTGAGCAGGCGCGAGTCGATCATGTCGTGGTTCATGGATCTCCGGATCCTAGGGTCGGGTCCCGGCGGCGATGGACGTCGCCAGGACGGATTCGAGGAGCGCGATCAGTACCTCGCCCGCGGAGCGGGTGTTGCGGGCGTCGCAGCGCACGAGCGGGACGTGCGGCTTGAGCGCGAGCGCCCGCCGGATCTCGTCGTCGGCGTACCAGTGGCCGCCGTCGAACTCGTTGAGCGCGACGATGAACTTGATGTCGCGCCGCTCGAAGAACTCGACGGCGCCGAAGCAGTCCTGCAGTCGCCGGGTGTCGGCGAGCACCACCGCGCCGAGCGCGCCGCGGGACAACTCGTCCCACATGAACCAGAAGCGGTCCTGACCCGGCGTGCCGAACAGGTAGAGCACGAGGTTCTTCTCGGTCAGCGAGATGCGGCCGAAGTCCATGGCCACGGTCGTGGTCGTCTTGTTCTCCACACCGAACAGGCTGTCGGTGCCGACGCTGGCCGCGGTCAGGGTCTCCTCTGTGGTCAGCGGCTTGATCTCGCTCACCGAGCCGACGAACGTCGTCTTCCCGACGCCGAAACCGCCCGCGATGAGGATCTTTATCTGGATGGGGAACGGTTCATACGATCCGTCGGAGGCCATCAATCACCGCCCGTAGCACCGCTGGGTCATCGGAATAGGACTCGGTTGGCGGGAACCTGGCGATCACGGCACCCAGCTCGATCAGATCGGCGAGCAGGACCTTGGCCACGGTCACCGGGCGCCGCAGGTGGGCGGCGACCTCGGCGACCGACGTCGGCGCCTGGCACAGCCGCAGCGCCTGCGCGTGCTCGACGCCGAGCCGGTCGGGGGCGACCATTCCGCCGCCGGTCGCGCGGACCAGCGACATCAGGTCGAGGTGGGTGCTCGGCTGGGTCCGGCCGTCGGTCATCGCGTAGGGCCGGACTCCGAACAGGTCGGGATCCCCGTCGGGATCCGCGTCCGCGCCGGTCATGTCATCTGCTTCCGTTGCTCGGCGCCGACCCGACCCGGTGGCGGGCGGGCGTGACCAGGACGGCGGGCACCTGTGTGCACAGCCGCTGCATCTCGTAGCTCAGGATGCCCGCGTCGACATCCGGCGCGGCGAGCACGGCGAGCACACTGCCCGCGCCCGCCGCGGTGACGAACAGGATGACCTCGTTCAGCTCGATGATCACCTGCCGGACGCCCTCGGCGCCGCCGCTGCTGAAGGTCGTGCCCACCTGGCTGGCCAGCGAGCGCATGCTGCTGGCCAGGGCCGCGAGGCGGTCGGCGCCGTCGTTGTCCAGTCCGTACCAGTACTTCGGGATCCCGTCGACCGACAGCAGCAGTGCGCTGCGGGTGTTGGGGACTGCCTCGACCAGGCGGCGAAGCAGCCAGTTCAGGTCGTCGGCCATGGGGTGGATTCTCCTCGGGTAGGTCCTGCGTCGGGCTGGTCCGTCGCCGCGTCACGGTGCTGGTCGTTGATCCAGTGCTCGCGGCCTTGTTGAACGGTGGCCATCAGCTTGGTGTTGTGCCCGGGCACCGGCGCGGTGGGCGTCGGCGGTTCCAGCAGTTCCTCGCGCAGGTGGGTGCCCTGCCGCTGGGGCAGCGGCGGCGGCCTGCCGCCGGGCTGCTCGTACGGGATCGGCTCGTCCAGTTCGGGGTTCACCCCGGCGCGCAGTTCGCTGTAGGACCGGCCGGGAGCGCGCACGGGCAGCTCGGGCAGCTCGCTTTCCGGTCTGGGAGCGGGACGTTCGGGCTGTTCGGCGAGGTGGCGGCGGCCGGTGGACGGCCGCTGCTGGGCGGGGCTCGGCGCCGGGCTCGCCACCGGGACGGGCATCGGCCGCGGCGGGGTGTCCACGGGCGGCTCGGGGAGCCGCTCGCGCGGGGTGGGCGTCGGGCGGCGGTTCTCCGCCTTCGGCTCGCTGAGCAGGTGCGGCGGCACGACGACGGCCGCGGCGATGCCGCCGAAGATGTTGGACTGCAGCCGCACCTTGATGCCGTGGCGCCGGGCGAGTTCCCGCACCACCGCGAGGCCGATGCGGCCGTCGTGGAGCAGTTCGCTGACGTCGATGCGGGTGTTGCCTTCGAGCAGCTGGTTGATCCGCTCCAGGTCCTCGTAGCTCATGCCGAGGCCGCGGTCCTGCACCTCGATGGCCAGGCCCGCGGTGACCTTGTGGGCCCGCACCTCGACCTTCGGGCCGTCCGGGGAGGTGAAGCGGGTGGCGTTCTCCAGCAGTTCGGCGAGCAGGTGGATGACCTCGGCCACGGCGTGCCCGTGGATCTCGACGTCGTCGACCGGCACGATCGCGATCTGCCGGTAGTGCTCGGCTTCCGACACCGCGGCGAGCAGCACGGCGTACACGCTGACCGGCCGGTTCGACCGGCGCTGCGGCGGCTCGCCGCCCAGCACCGCGAGGTTCTCGCCCTGCCTGCGGGCGAGGGTGAACAGGTGGTCGATCTCGTAGAGCCCGTCGAGCAGGACCGGGTCCTCGTTCTCCTGCTCCAACTGGTCGATGCGCTGGATGGACCGGTTGATCAGCGACTGCAGGCGCCGGGCCAGCTTGACGAACACCTCGCGGCGCTGGCCGGGATCGTCGCCGGGGCCGCCCGCGGACTCGTCGGTGATGGGCCAGAGCGGCGCGGGCTGCGGCCGCTGGACGACGGGCTGCTCGCTCGGCGGCGCGACGAACACCGGCTGCTGCTGCTGCTGGTAGCCGCGGTCAGGCTGCTGGTAGCCCTGATCAGGCTGCGGCTGGTGATGGACGACCACCGGCAGGCGCCGGACCGCGGACAGGGCGGCCATCAGCGCGACGGCGACCGCGATCACGCACCCGGCCACGACGCTGATGGTGACGACGAGCCCGAGGGACCGGTCCATGGCGATCGCGAGGATCCCGGCCCCGCCGCCCAGCAGAACCACTGCCATCAGGGACAATCCAGTCCGCAGCAGCCGGGTTCGCAGTTGGTGGGCACGCGTCGGGTGGTCGAGATCCGGCCGGGCGCCCCAAGCGGGCGTACCAGGCGATGGCGAGTGGGACATCGGGTCCTTCCTGCCAAGAGGCGGCCGGCAGCGACGAGTAAGATCAAGTATAGGTAGCTTAGCGAAACCGACTGTTGCCGGGCTGTGACGCGGGGATGCTACCGCAGTCCCGCACGTAAATTTCTCCGCTATAGCTGGAGATCGTCGGCCACCCGGTCTTGACAAATCTTTGTGCTGCTCTGACAACCGGCGCGCGGCTGTTTTGGCGGGAATACGCCACGATGGGGCTCCCGGTCATGACCGGGAGCCCCATCGGAAACGATCATTGCGACGCTTGACGCTGAATTATCCGCTGCACACAAGTTTTCGCTGGCGTGCGGTCTGATCAGCTCAGTTCGGCCTCGGCGCGCTTGATCGCGGCGAACTCCTCCTCCGGCGCGGCCGCCACGAGCCGGTGGCGGCTGTAGAACCAGAAGTAGGCCAGCGCCGCGAGGAAGATGGCGCCGGTGATCGCGGCGGCGACCAGGTCGACCAGGAACGTCGCGACGACCGCGGCGACCGCCAGCACCAGCGCGACACCGGTCGTGATCGCGCCGCCGGGGGTGCGGTACGGCCGTTCCAGGTCCGGTTCGCGCCGACGCAGCACGATGTGCGACAGGTTCAGCAGCACGTAGGACACCGTCGCGCCGAACACCGCGATGTTGATGAGCAGCGCGCCTGCCGCCGCGGCGTCGTTGGCGGCCAGGACGGTGGCGAGGATGAAACCGATGGTGCCGGGGACGATCAGCGCCAGGACCGGGGTCTTGCGCTCACCGGTCTTCGACAGCCAGCGCGGCACGTAACCCGCGCGGGACAAGGCGAACAGCTGGCGCGAGTACGCGTAGATGATGGAGAAGAAGCTGGCGACCAGGCCCGCGAGGCCGACGTAGTTGACGATCTGGCTCAACGCGTTCTGTCCGCCGTAGGCGATCTTCACCGAGTCCACCAGCGGGTTGTTCGACGTGGCGATCGCCGCCGAGCCGGAACCGCCGGGGGCGACAAGCAGGATCAGCGCGGCGAACACGGTCAGCGCGCCCATCGCGGCGATGATGCCGCGCGGCATGTCCCGCTTCGGGTCGCGCGCTTCCTCCGCGGCGAGCGGAACCCCTTCCACCGCAAGGAAGAACCAGATTCCGTAGACGAGCGCCGCGAGTACACCGGTGATGCCGAACGGAAGGAACGAGCTTGCGCCGAACGCGTCTGTCGCGGGGATGTCGAGCAGCTTGCCCGCGTCGAACTTCGGCACCATGCCGATCACGAAGGCGACCAGTGCCACCACAGCGACGGCGGTGATCGCGAACATCACGCGCAGCGCCTCGCCGACGCCGCGCAGGTGGATGCCGATGAAGATCAGGTAGCACGCCAGGTAGACCGGCCAGCTGTTTGTCAGCCCGAACAGCCCCAGCGCCTCGACGTAGCCGCCGATGAACACCGCGATGGCGGCCGGGGCGATCGAGTACTCGATCAGGATGGCCACGCCGGTGGCGAACCCGCCGAGCGGGCCGAGCGCGCGCCGGGCGAAGCCGTAGCCCGCGCCCGCCACCGGCAGCGCCGAGGACATCTCCGCGAGCCCGAACACCATGCAGCCGTACATGATCGCCATCAGCGCCGTCGCGATGAGCAGCCCGCCCCAGCCGCCTTTCGACAGGCCGAAGTTCCAGCCCGCGAAGTCGCCGGAGATGACGTAGGAGACGCCGAGCCCGGCCAGCAGCAGCCATCCCGCCGCGCCCCGTTTGAGCTGGCGCTGCCGCAGGTAGTCCGCGTCGACCTCGCTGTACTCGACGTGTTCGCGGTTGCGTGGCTGTGACACGGTGCCTCCCGATGGGGTTAATGGGCCGTGGGCGGTCCTTTAAAGTGTGCAAGAGGTTCCGCTGGTCCCGGGTGATTGTCAAGTGCTACCTGTGGGTATCGGCTTTACTGCGTCCGATCGTGGACATCCGCGATTCAATGGGCTACAAATGCTCCATTGAACGAGCGGATGGAGGTGGACGGCGATGGGGCGACGCAAGGGCATGCTCACCGTGGCGGAGCTGCGCACGCTGGTCGACGCGGGCACGGTCGACACCGTGCTGGTGGCGATCACTGACATGCAGGGCCGCCTGCAGGGCAAGCGGTGCGCGGCCGAGTACTTCCTCGCCGAGGTCGTCCCGCACGCGACCGAGGCGTGCAACTACCTGCTGGCGGTCGATGTCGACATGAACACCGTCGACGGCTTCGAGATCTCCTCGTGGGAGCGCGGCTACGGCGACTGCGTCCTGCGTCCCGACCTCGACACGCTGCGCCTCGTCCCCTGGCAGGAGGGCACCGCGCTGGTGCTGGCCGACGTCGAGTGGGTCGGCGGCGGCGATGTCGCGCCGTCGCCGCGCCAGGTGCTGCGCCGCCAGCTCGACCGGCTCGCCGAGCGCGGCATGGGCGCCTACGTCGGCACCGAGCTGGAGTTCATCGTCTTCGACGAGACCTACGAGCAGGCATGGGAGCGCGGCTACCGCGGCCTGACCCCGGCCAACCAGTACAACGTCGACTACTCGATCATCGGCACCGCCCGCGTCGAGCCGCTGCTGCGGCGCATCCGCAACGGGATGACCGGCGCCGGGCTGTACGTGGAGTCGGCCAAGGGCGAGTGCGCGCCCGGCCAGCACGAGATCGCCTTCCGCTACACCGACGCGCTGTCCACTTGCGACAACCACGCCATCTACAAGACCGGCGCGAAGGAGATCGCCGCCCAGGAGGGCAAGAGCCTCACCTTCATGGCCAAGTACGACCAGCGCGAGGGCAACTCGTGCCACATCCACCTGAGCCTGCGCGGCACCGACGGCGCGGCGGTGCTCGCCGACGGCCCCGGGTTCTCGCCGATGATGGAGCACTTCCTCGCGGGCCAGCTGGCGTGTCTGCGCGAGTTCACCTACTTCTACGCGCCCAACATCAACTCCTACAAGCGCTACGTGCCGGGCAGCTTCGCGCCGACCGCGATCGCCTGGGGTGTCGACAACCGCACGTGCGCGCTGCGCGTCGTCGGGCACGGCGAGTCGCTGCGGGTGGAGAACCGGGTGCCGGGCGGCGACGTCAACCCGTACCTCGCCGTCGCGGCGATGATCGCCGCCGGGCTGCACGGCATCGACAACGAGCTGCCGCTGGAGCCGGAGTTCACCGGCAACGCCTACGCCTCGGGCAAGCCGACCGTGCCCACGACGCTGCGCGAGGCCGCCGAGGTGCTGGCGAACAGCAAGGCCGCCCGGCTCGCCTTCGGCGACGACGTCGTCGAGCACTACCTCAACGCGGCCAAGGTGGAACTGACCGCCTACGACGCCGCCGTGACCGACTGGGAGAAGGTCCGTGCCTTCGAGCGCCTCTAAGCCGGTCATCGGGCTCACGACCTACCGTGAGCGGGCCCGATTCGGCGTGTGGGACACCGAAGCCGATGTGCTGCACCGCGACTACGCGAACGCGGTCGTGGCCGCGGGCGGCCTCCCGGTGCTGCTGCCCGACGTGGGCGGCGGCGCGCGGGACATGGTCGGGCTCATCGACGGCCTCGTGCTGACCGGCGGCGCCGACGTGGACCCCGCGCGCTACGGCGAGCCCGCGCACCCCGCCACTGTGTGCAGGCCGCACCGCGACGTGTTCGAGTTCGCCCTGCTCTACGCCGCGCTCTCCGGGGGCGTGCCCGTCCTCGGCGTGTGCCGGGGCATGCAGGTGCTCACCGTCGCGCTCGGCGGCACCCTGGTCCAGCACCTCCCGGAGGCGACCGGCACGGCCGACCACCAGCCCGCGGCCGCGACCTTCGGCCGGTCGGCCGTCCGGCTCGCCGAGGGAAGCCGGGCCGCCGACATCCTCGGCGGACACACGAAAGTCCACTGCTACCACCACCAGGCCGTCGCCACGCTCGGCCCGGAACTGCGTGCCGTCGGCTGGGCCGACGACGGGACGGTCGAGGCCGTCGAGCGGCCCGGCGACGAGTTCGTCCTCGGTGTGCAGTGGCATCCGGAACAGCAGGCCGACGACGTGCGGCTCTTCACGGCCCTGGTCGCCGCCGCACGCCGCTATCGCGAGGAGAGCGCATGTTCGACGTGATCAACCCGGCCACCGAGGAGGTGGTGGGCTCGGTCAGCATGGCAACGGCTGAAGAGGCCGACGCGGCGATCGCCCGCGCGGCCAAGGCGTTCCCGGCCTGGCGGGCGGTGGCGCCGGGAGACCGCGCGCGGCTCCTGCGCCGGTTCGCCGACCTGGTCGACGCCGACCGGGAGAACCTGGCCCTGCTGGAAGTCATGAACTCCGGGCACACGATCGGCAACGCGCGCTGGGAGGCGGGCAACGTCCGCGACGTGCTGCACTACTTCGCCGCGTCCCCCGAGCGGCTCACCGGCAGGCAGATCCCGGTGGCCGGGGGACTGGACGTCACCTTCGCCGAGCCGCTGGGCGTGGTCGGCGTGATCGTCCCGTGGAACTTCCCCATGCCGATCGCCGCGTGGGGGTTCGCCCCGGCGCTCGCGGCGGGGAACACCGTGGTGGTCAAGCCCGCCGAACTCACCCCGCTCACCGCACTGCGCCTGGCCGAACTGGCGCGCGAGGCGGGCATCCCGGACGACGTGCTGCAGGTCGTGCCCGGCCGGGGGACCGTCGTGGGACAGCGGTTCGTGGACAACCCGGCGGTGCGCAAGGTCGTCTTCACCGGGTCCACCGAGGTCGGCAAGAAGATCATGGCGGGCTGCGCGGCCCAGGTGAAGCGGGTGACCCTCGAACTCGGCGGGAAGAACGCCAACATCGTCTTCGCCGACGCCGACGTGGAGCGCGCGGCGGCCGCGGCGCCGTACGGGGTGTTCGACAACGCGGGCCAGGACTGCTGCGCGCGGTCACGCGTGCTGGTACAGCGGTCGGTCTACGACCGGTTCATGGAACTGCTCGAACCCGCCGTGCGCGGCTTCGTGGTCGGCGACCCGGCCGCCGAGGCCACCGAGATGGGCCCGCTGATCTCCGACAGCCACCGGGCGAAGGTGCGGTCGTACCTGCCGGACGGCGCCCCGATCGCCTTCCAGGGCCACGCGCCGGACGGCCCGGGGTTCTGGTTCCCGCCGACCGTGGTCACCCCGGCCGGCGCCCGCGACCCGCTGGCCGTCGACGAGATCTTCGGCCCGGTCGTCGCGGTTCTCCCGTTCACCGACGAGGCCGAGGCGATCGCCATGGCCAACGACACCGACTACGGCCTGGCCGCGTCGATCTGGACGCGGGACGTCGGCCGCGCGCTGCGGGTGGCCAGGGCGGTCGAGGCCGGGAACCTGTCGGTCAACTCGCACTCGTCGGTGCGGTACTGGACCCCGTTCGGCGGGGTCAAGCAGTCCGGCTTGGGCCGGGAACTCGGACCGGACGCCCTCGCGGCGTTCACCGAGGTCAAGAACGTTTTCATCGACACGGAGGGATGATCGGCAATGCGACGTTTCGAGGGCAGGGTGGCGGTCATCACCGGCGGCGCGAGCGGCGTGGGACTGGCCACGGCGCACCGCTTGGCCGACGAGGGCGCCACGATCGTGGTCGCCGACATCTCGGACGCGGCGGGCAAGGCGGCGGCCGAGGAGGTCGGCGGGCTGTTCGTGCACACCGACGTGACCGACGAGGAGCAGGTGCGGGCGCTGTTCGACACGACGGTCGCCGAGTTCGGCTCGGTCGACGTGGCGTTCAACAACGCGGGCATCTCCCCGCCGGACGACGACTCGATCCTCACCACGGGCATCGACGCCTGGCAGCGGGTGCAGCAGGTCAACCTGACCTCGGTGTACCTGTGCTGCAAGTACGCGATCCCGCACATGCTCCGCCAGGGCAAGGGCTCGATCGTCAACACCGCGTCGTTCGTGGCGGTGATGGGCGCGGCCACCTCGCAGATCTCCTACACCGCCTCCAAGGGTGGGGTGCTGGCGATGAGCCGCGAACTGGGCGTGCAGTTCGCCCGCGAGGGCATCCGGGTCAACGCGCTGTGCCCGGGTCCGGTGAACACGCCGCTGCTGCAGGAGTTGTTCGCCAAGGACCCCGAGCGGGCCGCCCGCAGGCTGGTCCACGTGCCGGTGGGGCGCTTCGCCGAACCGGCGGAGATCGCCGCTGCGGTAGCATTCCTTGCCAGTGACGACGCGTCGTTCATCACCGCGTCCCAGTTCCTCGTGGACGGTGGGATCTCAGGCGCATACGTGACGCCGGTGTAGGAGAGCAGATGAGTGTGCAGGCCAGTGCGGCACTCTTCCGACCGGTCCGTGCCGGGAACGCGTTCGAAGAGACCGTGGAGCGCCTGCTGCAGGCCGTCCGCCTCGGCGTCGTCGAGGCGGGCGGCAAGCTGCCGCCTGAGCGCGAACTCGCCGAGCGGCTCGGCGTCAGCCGGGTGACCGTGCGCGAGGCCATCCGCGCGCTGTCCGACGCCGGATACGTCGAATCCCGCCGCGGCCGCTACGGCGGCACGTTCGTCAACGAGGCCCTGCCCGCCCCGACCGTGGGCGACGGGGTCATCGACGCCGAAGAGCTGGAGGACGTGCTGTGTCTGCGGCACGTCCTGGAGACCGGCACCGCCGAGCAGGCCGCGATGCGCTCGCTAACCCCGGACGAACGCCGCCACCTCAGCGACGCGCTGCTGGAGGCGTCGACCTCCGACCTGGACGGCTACCGCCGCCGGGACGCCCGGCTGCACCTGGCGATCGCGGAGTCCAGCGGGTCCACCTCGCTCACCAGCGCGGTCGCCGACGTGCGGATGCGCGTCGACGCACTGCTCGACCGGATCCCGCTGCTGCCGCCGAACCTCGACCACTCCAACGCCCAGCACGCCACGATCGTCGGCGCCATCCTGGGCGGCGACCCGGAGACCGCGCGCCGGGCCATGGCCGAGCACACCGAGGGCACCGCGTCGCTGCTTCGCGGCTTCCTGCGCTGACAAACCAGCACGTTTAATGGTTTAACTTGCTGCTATTGAAGTCTTGACGCGCCTGTTGTCCTGCGTCAAGCTACCTACCCAGGTGAGTTCAATGGATCACATTTGATCCATTGAGCCCCATGTTGAGCCGCTTGTCCCTGCTTGCGGTGTCACCTGGAAGGACTGCTCATGCGGGTACGTCTCCTCATCCCCACGGCCGCCCTGGCGCTCAGCGCGCTGGGCTTGGCGCCAGTGCCCTCGGTAGCGGCGGCGCCCCGCGCCGAGTGCGCCACCCTCGATCCCGGATTGTCCTGGTACGGCGAGAACCGGCAGCGGCTCGACGCCATGATCGCCGAACACGGCCGCTGCGCCGAGCGCCCCGGCCCGCGCCCGGTCGCCGTGTTCGACTGGGACAACACCGTGATCCGCAACGACGTCGGCGACGCCACGCTGTTCTGGATGCTGCGCAACAGCGTCGTCCGTCAGCCCGCCGACTGGGCCGCCACCAGCAGGTACCTGACGCCTGCCGCCGTGACGGCACTGCGGTCGGCGTGCGGCACCGCCCCTGCCGGTCGCCCACTGCCCACGGGCACCGACACCCGGTGTGCCGACGAGATCCTCGCCGTCTACTCGACGGCCGCGACCACCGGCGGCGCGGCCGCGTTCGCCGGCCACGACCACCGGCGGATGGAGCCCGCCTACGCCTGGCTCGCGCAGCTGCTGGCCGGGTGGACCCCGGCCGACGTGCGCGGGTTCGCCGCCGCGGCCCAGCGGGAGAACCTGGCCGCGCCCGTCGGCGCGACCCAACTCGTCGGCACCCACCAGGTCACGGGCTGGGTGCGGTACTACGACCAGCAGCGCGACCTCGTCCGGACGCTGCGCCGCGCGGGCTTCGACATCTGGGTGGTGTCCGCCTCGCCGCAACCCGTGGTCGAGGTGTGGGCCGCGGGGGTCGGGGTCGGGGTGAACCGGGTCGTCGGCATCCGTTCGGTCAAGCAGGCGGGTAGGTTCACCCACCGGTTGACCGGATGCGGCAACGTCCCCGACGGCGCGGACAGCGTGATCACCTACATCGATGGCAAGCGGTGCTGGATCAACCAGGAGATCTACGGAGTGCGGGGAGCCAAAGCGTTCGACCGGCAGGACCCGGCCAGGCGGCCCGTCTTCGCCGCGGGCGACTCCACGACCGACCTGACCTTCGTCCGCGACGCCACCGCCCTGCGGCTGGTGATCAACCGGAACAAGACCGAGCTGATGTGCCACGCCTACCACGACGCCGACGGCCGCTGGATCGTCAACCCGATGCTCATCCAGCCCAAGTCGGCGCAGGCCGCGCCCTATCCCTGCTCGACCAAGGGCGCGACCGACGCCGCGGGCCGCGCGATTCCGGCGCTCGACGACGCCGGGCACGTCATCCCCGACCAAATCGATTCAGTCCACTGAGGACAAGCTTCCTTACCCCCTGCTGAAAGGAAGATCATGGACCGCCGTACCTTCTTCGGGCTGGGCGCGGGCGCAGCGGCGTTCAGCCTGCTGCCGCTGAGCGTGCGCAACGCGATGGCCGCCGCCGCGCCGACCGGAGGACTCGAACTGATCGAACACGTGGTGATCCTCATGCAGGAGAACCGGTCGTTCGACCACTACTACGGTTCCCTGCGCGGCATCCGCGGCTTCAACGACCCGAACGCGCTCAACCTCTCGACCGGCCGCTCGGTGTTCCACCAGCCGAGCGCGGTGACCTCCGACCTGAAGGTCGGCCACCCCGACGGCTACGTCCTGCCCTACGCCGTCAGCGACTACCACATGGCCGGAACCCCGCACGGCTGGTCGGACGGCCACGCGGCGTGGAACAAGGGCCGCAACGACGCCTGGGTGCCGAACAAGAAGACCAACACCATGTCGGGCTACCGGCGTGAGCACCTGCAGTTCTACTACGCGCTCTCCGAGGCGTTCACCATCTGCGACGCCTACCACTGCTCGGAGATGGGCCCGACCAACCCCAACCGCAACCACCTGTTCAGCGGGAAGATCGGCTTCGAGCCCGACGGCACGACCAGGGCGACCGGCAACGCGCCCTACGGCAACGCCAACCACACCGGCTACACCTGGAAGTCCTACGCCGAGCGGCTGCAGACCTCCGGCGTGTCCTGGCGGGTCTACCAGGAGTGGGACAACTTCACCGACAACCCGCTGGAGTACTTCAAGTCCTTTGTGGATGTCGGGCTGAAGGCGCTGGCCAAGACCGGCTACAAGAAGGTCGAGGCGTTCTACGACGCGCTGCGCGGGGCGTCGAGCACGACCCAGAACACCATGCTGGCCCAGTTGGCGGAGGGCGTGGCCACCCTGACCCCGGCCGAGCGCGCGCTCTACGACGGCGCGCTGCGCCGCGAACGCAGCGGCGGCCTGCTGGCCGCGTTCAAGGCCGATGTCGACGGCGGCACCCTGCCGACGGTGTCGTGGCTCGTGCCGAACACGGGGGAGAGCGAGCACTCGTCGAACGGCCCGGCCAACGGTGCCGTGCTGACCAGCAAGCTGCTCGACGTGCTCGCGTCGAACCAGACCATGTGGAACAAGACCGTCTTCATCCTCAACTACGACGAGAACGACGGCTTCTTCGACCACGTCCCCGCGCCGACGCCACCGGTGGTCGGCGACGGCTCGGACGGCAAGTCCACGGCCGCGTTCGCCGACGAGATCGTCTCCGGCACCCCGATCGGGCTGGGCGCGCGGGTCCCGATGATCATCGTCTCGCCGTGGACGCGGGGCGGGTACGTGTGTTCGGAGGTGTTCGACCACACGTCGGTGCTGAAGTTCCTCGAACGCGTCACCGGAGTCGCCGAACCGAACATCACCCCGTGGCGCCGCGCGGTGTGCGGCGACCTGACCTCGACCATGGACCTGAACACCGCGGTGCCCACGTATCCGACGCTGCCGGTGCCCGCCCCGTCCAGCGGCCCGCGCGGCACGTTCCGCACGCCGCCGTCGACGCAGGCGTTCCCGCTGCAGGAGCCCGGGGTCCGGCCCGCCAGGCCGCTGCCCTACAACCTCACGGTCAACTCGCGGGTGACCGCGGGGCAGGTGTACCTCGACTTCATCAACAGCGGTGCCGCCGGTGCGCACTTCTCGGTGTACGCCAACCAGTTCCGCACCGACGGGCCGTGGCGCTACACCGTGGAGGCGGGCAAGTCGCTGACCGACTCGTTCGTGGCCGGGAACCCGGCCGGGGCCTACGACCTGACCGCGTACGGCCCGAACGGCTTCGTCCGCCGCTTCGCGGGCAACCGGATCACCGCGACGTCGGCGGGCAAGGCCAACCCGGAGGTCACCCTGCGCTACGCGCCTTCGGAAGGGCGGGTGTACCTGACGATGACCAACCCCGGCGCCGCGGCGTGCGTGGTCAAGGTTGTCGCGGGCAACCGGTCCGGCGGGCCGTGGACGTATCCGGTCGCGGTGAACGCGGTGGTCGAGGACTACTTCACGGTGGCGGGCACCGACCACTGGTACGACCTGACCGCCACCGCCGACGATGGTTTCCTCCGCCGCTTCGCGGGCCACGTCGAAACCGGCGCGGCCAGCAAGAGTGACCCGACGATGGGCTCCGGCCGACTGTCCACCGTGGTCGCCTACGCCAGCAGCGAGGAAACCTCCGGGGAGAACGGCGCCGCCCGCAACGCCGTGGACGGCAGTACGTCGACGATCTGGCACACCCGCTGGTCGACGTCCCCGGCCCAGCCGCCGCATGAGATCCGGCTGGACATCGGCAGCACCCGGACCGTCACCGGCCTGACCTACGTGCCCCGCCAGGACGGCGGCGCGAACGGCCGCTTCGGCGGCTACGAGGTCGCCGTCGGCACCGACGGGACCACGTGGACCACGGTTAATTCGGGCACCTTCGCCGACGACGCGACGACGAAGACTGTCCGCTTCTGGCCGACCTCGGCCCGGTATGTGCGGGTCCGGGTGCTGTCCGAGGCGGGCGGCCGCGGCCCATGGGCCTCGGCGGCGGAGTTGTTCCCACTCGGCTACTGACCCGGGCGGCCGGGGTGCACCCGCGTGCACCCCGGCCGCCACCGCGGAAGCCGGACCCGGTGCTTATTCGTTCATGAGCTGAACGAATCCCTACGAGGTCAGCAAGGGTGCGCTGGACGCTACGTCGTATAACTGCGTGTTGACGGATGTTTGAAACGGTCGGATTATGTGCAGGTTCGCTCACCCGCGTGTGAACTAGGGAGCCCCTGCATGACCCCCCTGCAAAGCAAGCCACGACGACCGCGGTCGCGGTCGGTCGCCATCGCCGCCGTGGTGGCGGCGTCCGTCACCCTGCTGCCTCAGGCGTCGAGCGCGGCAATCGCCGCGACCTACACCGTCACCTACGGGACCACCGGGTCGTACTCGCACCCGACCGACACCCCGGCCGCCACGTTCATCGACAAGGACGGCACGTTCTACTTCCAGCAGGGCGCGTCGCTCTACGGTTCGACGCAGCCCCGGTACTGGGACTTCTTCACCGGCACCAACTTCGACACCGCGACCCGCTCCAGCGCGATCAGCGACGCGGTCAACCCGAACAACGCCAACGACAAGAACAACGACACCACCTGGCGGTGCAACAACAGCCCGACCGGCCTGAAGTCGACCTACGCACCGGCCGGGTCCGGCTACTCGCAGCGCAACTTCTGCGTGCTCGTCGGCGTGTGGGTCGACCCGGACACCGGCCACTGGTACGGCCTGGTGCACAACGAGTTCACCCCGCAGCCGTTCGGCGACGGCCTGCACTACGACGGCATCGACTACGCGGTGTCGACCGACCGGGGCCGCACGTGGACCATCAAGGACCACGTGATCACCTCGCCGTACAGCACCAAGCGCGGCGACACCGCGGCGTTCCCGAACCAGACCTACCACTACGGCGCGGGCGACCAGCGGCTGTTCGTGGACACCGCGTCCGGCTACTTCTACGTCTACTACGGCTCGCGGATCGTCGACAAGGGCGGGAGCTGGCGGGCCTTCTACGGCCACGTCGCACGGTCCCCGATCGCGTCGAAGATGGCGCCTGGGTCGTGGCAGAAGTGGTACAACGGCTCGTGGTCGCAGCCCGGCGTCGGCGGCCGGGAGAGCACCATGGTCCCGGCGACAGCGGCCGCGCCCAACGGCTACGTCGCGCCCGCGGGGGAGTACAGCCCGCTCAACACCGGCACGTCCGCCCAGCAGATCGCGGCCGGGAAGATGCCGCCCACCTCGCCGCTGTTCGTCATGAACATCGCCTACAACGCCCACCTCGGCCTCTACATCGGCACCCCGCAGGCCGTGGACCAGTCCGGGAACGCGCCGCAGGAGGTCTACGCCACCGATGACCTGACCACGCAGAAGTGGACCCTCATCGGCGACTCGGGCAGCTACAAGAACGCGTCGTGGTACCGCTGGTTCCTCGACAGCGTCAACAAGACCGGCTCGATGATCATCGGCAAGAACTACCGCTCGTACTGCTCCATCGCCTGCACCGGGTCGAGCGGCCAGTACGCCAACACCACCATCACCTCCAGCGAGCCCGCCCCAGCCCTGTTCGACCCGACGAAGACGTACTCGATCGGGCTGGGATCGGGCCGCGTCCTGGCGCAGGTCTCCGGAAGCTCGGCCACGACCTCGGTCGCGGCGGGCACCGGCTCGGCGCTGGAGAACTGGCAGTTCGCCGCCATCGGCGACGGCTCCTACAAGATCACCAACGCCTCGACCGGCCAGCTGCTCGGCGTCGGATCGACCGCCACGACCACCCGGGCGTGGGGGACCAAGCCGACCGTCACCGCGGGCGGCCCGGCTGTCGGCCAGCAGTGGTTCGTCATCAAGAACCCGGCAGGCACCTACCGCCTCGTCAACCGCTACAGCGGCTTGGTGCTGGCGCTCTCGTCCGACTCGACCAGGCTCGCCGAGACCACGCCTGCGCGCTTCTGGACCAACACCACCGGGGACCCGGTCGGCGGAACCCGCACGGCCGCCGAACAGGCGCTGACGATCACCGTCACCGGTTCCGGCCCCGCCTCGCTGAACGGCACGCGAACCGTGACCACGTCCGGCAAGGCACTGGACAACCCGGGCTCGTCCACGACGGCGGGCACCCAGCTCATCACCTGGACGCCGAACACCGGTGCCAACCAGCGGTGGGTCTTCACCCAGCAGTCCGATGGCGCCTACACCATCGTCAACGCCGCGTCGAACATGTGCGTCGACGACTACGCGGGCGGCACCACGCCCGGCACCAAAGTGATCCAGTGGACCTGCACTGGCGGCGCCAACCAACGCTGGACCGCCACGAGGCTGAGCAACGGCTCCTACACGCTCACCAACGTGCACTCAGGACTGTTGCTCACCACCGCGTCGACGACCAATGGTGCGTTGGTCACCCAGGAGTCGAACACGGGAACCGCCCTGCAGCAGTGGGTGATCAGCTAGAAAGTGTTGAGCGGGGCGCCATCGGGTGCCCCGCTCAACCCCTTACGCCAACCGCGCTTCGATCGCCTCGATGATCCGCGGCCGCAGTTCGGCGGCCCGGATCACCGCGTCGACGGAGCCGACCTCGACCGCGCGCCCGATGTGGTGGACGCGGTCGAACTCGCCCGCCACCTCGCCGAGCTTCTCCGCCCGCACCGTGGACCGCAGCTCGTCCAGTTCCGCGATCAGTGCCGCCCGGTCCGCGCCCGTGACCGCCGCGCTGCGAGCCTCCAGGTCGCGGATCCGCGGGTCGGCGGCGATTCGAGCCGTGACGTCGCGGGTGAACACCACCGCCGCGGCGGGGGCGCCGCCGAGCACGGAGGCGAACGAGCCCTCCAGCGCGAGCACCGTCATGTTCGGGTTCAGCATCTTCGAGAACACCACGAACGCGCCGCCGTGGTACCGGGAGATCACCACGAACACGATGGGGCCGCGGAAGTTCACGATCGCCCGGCCGATCTCCGCGCCGTACTCCAACTGGAGCTTGCGCATCGACTCCGGGGAGCCGTCGAAGCCGGACAGGTTCGCCAGCACCACCAGCGGCCGGTTGCCGCTGGCCGCGTTGATCGCCCGCGCCACCTTCTTCGACGACCGGGGGAACAGCGTCCCCGCCGTGTAGGTGTCCGGGCCGTCGGTGGGCGGGAAGCCGCGCCGCTCGACCGACCGGGACTCGATTCCCAGCAGGCACACCGGGATACCGCCGAGGTGCGCGTCCTGCACCACAGCCGTCTCCGCGTCGGCCATGCCCGCCCAGCGCTCCAGGACCGGTCGGTCCTGATCGGACAGTGCGCGCAGCACGACCCGGATGTCGAAGGGCTTCTTGCGGTCCGGGTTGGTCTCGGCGGAGAAGATCTGCCCGACGGTGGCGAAGTCGCTGCCCGCGATGTCGTGCGGGTAGTCGGTGACGTCGCGGTCGATCGGGTCGGTCGTGGCCACGCGGCGGGGGCCGCTCTCGCCCGGGGCGACGTAGGTGTGGTCGTAGTAGGACATCAGCAGGTCGCGCGCCGCGGCGAGGTCCGGCGCCCAGTACTGCGCCTGGCCGTTGGGGCCCATGACGCGGTCGTAGCCGCCGATGCCGAAGTTGTCCTCCGCCGACACGCCGCCGGAGAAGTCCAGCGACTGCTTGCCGGTGAGCACCATCGCCGAGTCGGGCGTCATCACCAGGATGCCCTTGGTGTGCATGAGCATCGTGGCCTCGGCGTTCCAGTACGGCTGCGCGCCGACGTTGATGCCCGCGACCACGATGTTGATCTCGCCGCCGTCCTGGGTGAACGTGACGATCCGCTTCAGCGCGGCGGCCACCCAGTCCATGTTCTCGGTGCCCGACTCCATCGAGATCCGGGCGCCCGCCGACAGCGCGTACCACTCGACCGGCACCTGGAGGCGTTCGGCGAGGTCGAGCGCGGCGATGACCCGGCGGCACTCCGGTTCCGACAGCGCCCCGAGGGAATCCGTCGGGTCGCCGAGCAGCACGACGCGGGTGACGCCCTGCGGGTGCCGCGCGGTCGGGGTGCTGACCACGCCCGCCACGATGGCCGCGGTGTTCTCGCCCCGCGGCCGGTCGACCGGCACCAGCGTGTGCGTCTCGTCGAGGTCGTACTCGGTGAACGCGCCGATCATGCCGGTGATCTCGTACGGGTAGACCGTGTTGCGGCTGCTCGCCCGCAGCACCTTCTGTCGGTAGCCGTCCAGCGGCGGGATCGGCGCGTCCGAGGGCTCGTCCACGGCGAACGTGGGGCTGCCCGCGGCGTCGAACGAGATCCGCAGCGCGATCCGGACCAGCTCACCGGTCTTCGGGGACCGCTGGCGGAGGATGAACTCGATCTCCTCCAGCCCGGCGCCCGTGGTGGTCGGCAGGATCCGCTTGGCCAGCTGCTCCAGCTCGGCGGGCGTGATGTCGCTGGCGGGCCAGACGTAGACCACGATGCGGTTGGTGTTGAACCGCGCGGCCGACGACCGCCGCGACTGGGCGCGGCGGATCGAGTCCAGGCACGTCGCCAGGGTGTTCTCCGCGGTCGGCAGGGCCACCAGGCGGCCGTCGTGGTCGCGCAGCCCCACCAGGTCCCGGATCTGGGTGAACGCCACCAGCCGCTGGTCCGCCGGGTTCTCCCGGGCGACGCAGTGGAACAGGTACACGTCCTCGTCGGCCGACGGCAGGCGCTTGAGGTCGAACTCGCGCAGCCGCTCCAGCTGCATGCGCTGGGCGATGTACGGGTGCAGGCCGCGGATCAGCCGGTCCTCGGCCATGCCAGCGCCAGACGGGCGGAACGTGACGTGCTGGTGCATCACCTCGTCGCCGCGGCCCGCCACGGTGAGCGTGAGCCTGCGGACCTGCTCGGGCAGCGGGTGCGCGCTGACCACCGCGGCCAGCTCGGCCGCCAGCTCGGCGGCGTCCTCCGGCTGGTCGCGCCACGCCAGGTACACGTCGGCCTCCAGCGGACCCCCGCCCGCGGCCAGCGCGCCGAGGCCCTCCAGGGCCTCATGCAGCGCGTCGTGGCGGGCGGCGGTGGACACGACGGTGAAGTCGGTGCGCTCGGCGGTGACGAAGGTGCGATCACCGATCTCGCTGGTCTGGATGCCCACCAGGCGCTGGTTGCCGTAGTACCGGCGGGTCAGCACCTCCAGCATGATCGCGTTGTCCCGGGTGTTGCGCTCCAGGTACTGGCTGAGCACCCGCACGAGGGGCTCGGTCGTCCGCACCATCTGGCCGATCCGCTCACCGCGGTCGTCGGCGTCCGGGTTGGCCACCAGGTACCGCACGTGCCTGCGGACGTCGGCGTAGACCCTGGCCCGGTTGCGGCGCAGCAGCGGCTGGCCGAGCCACGCGAACACGACGCCGCGGGCCAGGTCGGACACGACCGGGAAGCGCACCTGGGTGGCCGACACCAGGTGTTCCATCGCGAGACCCACGGGCTCGCGCAGCGCCTCGTCCGGCGGCGGCTCCTGCAGCCAGGCGCGCAGCAGCGTGGCCACGACGCCGGCGTCGGCGGACGCGCGCTGCTGGGCGAGGAAGATCCGGAATACGGCGGCTTCCAGCTCCGGCGTGCGCTCCAGGTCGGTGACCCCGTAGTGGCTCAGGGCCTTGGCCAGCCGGACCCGGAACTTCTCCGGCAGCCCGGCCCGGTCGACGTCGAGGCTCTGCAGGTAGGTGTGGAAGTACTCGCGCGCGCTGTGCAGGTGGCCCTCGCCGCCGACGTCCTCGCCCGCTGGCCGGTTGCGGCTCAGCTCGGCGAGGTCGGCGAACGCGGTCATCAGGCCGACCTCGGCCGCCAGCGGCCGGTGGCCCGCCTCGGTCGCCGCCCGCCGCGCCGCGAGGTAGTCCTGCAGGACCCGGCCCTCGTCGTGCGGGTCGACGTCGTAGCCGAGCAGCTGTCCCCGCAACTCGTGCACACAGCGCTCGACGCGCTCGGTGGCCGACACCTGCGGGCGGGCCGCCGCCAGATCCAGCTCGACCGGCTCGTCGGCCGCGGCGTCCGCCGCGTCGGTGTCGGCGAGCGGCTCCAGCCGCAGCAGCGGCGCGCCGGTCTCGACCTGGCTGCCCACCGAGACCGCGCACTCCTTGATCCGAGCGGCGAACGGCGCCCGGATCACCGTCTCCATCTTCATGCTCTCCAGCACGAGCACCGGCGCCCCGGCCGCCACCTCGGCCCCGGCCGCGACCGGCGTGGCCACGACCAGCGCGGGCGCGGGGGAGCGCACGACGCCGCCCTCGTCGCGGCTGACCCGGTGCGCGACGCCGTCGACCTCGATCAGGACGATCGGCCCCGCGGTGCCCAGGAGCAGGCGGTGGCGGGTCCCGTTGACGCAGATCCGGCCGGAGTGCTGGTCGAAGCGGTCGAGCTCGACGTCGGCGGTGCGGACCTCGCCGCCCGCCTCGATACCGACCCGGAAGCGGAACGCCCCGACCCGGGACACCCGCACCCGGTAGGTGGCGCCGCGCAGCTTCAGGTCGAGCTTGCGGCCGCTCTCGTGGCGCACCTGCGGGCGGCCGCCGAACGCGGTGGACAGGAGCCGCTGCCGCTCGGCGCTCTCCTCTTCCTCGTACGCCTGGATTGCGGCCGCGGCGACGGCGACGGCGGAGTGGCGCCGCGCGACGAGCCTGCCCTCGCCCCGGACCCGGTCGATCCAGCCGGTGTCGGCGCTGGCGTCGATCACCTCGGGCTGGTCGAGCAGGTCGAGCACGAAGCTCTTGTTGGTCGCGCCGCCGTCGATGATCACCGTCGTGTCGGCCATCGCGCGGCGCAGCCTGCCCAGCGCCTCGTCCCGGTCGCGGCCGTGGGCGATGATCTTGGCGATCATCGAGTCGAAGTCGGCGGGGATGGTGTCGCCCTCGCTGAACCCGGTGTCGACCCGGATTCCGGGGCCGCTGGGCAGGTCGAGCCTGGCGATGCGGCCGGGGGAGGGCGCGAAGTCCCGGTCCGGGTCCTCGGCGTTGAGCCGCGCCTCGATGGCGTGCCCGCGCTCGACCGGCGGCGTGCCCTCCAGCCGGTTCCCGGCCGCGACCCACAGCTGGGCCTTGACCAGGTCGAACCCGGTCGTGATCTCGGTGATCGGGTGCTCGACCTGCAGGCGGGTGTTGACCTCCAGGAAGGCGAACGTCTTCGTCCCGGGGTGGTACAGGAACTCCACGGTGGCGGCGCCGCGGTAGCCGACCGCGACGGCCAGCCGCTCGGCGGACGCCTTCAGCTCGGCGGTCTGCTCGGCGCTGAGCACCGGCGACGCCGACTCCTCGATGATCTTCTGGTTGCGCCGCTGGACCGAGCAGTCGCGCACGCCCAGCGCCCACGCCGTGCCCTGCCCGTCGGCGATGACCTGCACCTCGACGTGGCGGGCGCCGGTGACCAGGCGCTCCAGGAACACCACGCCGCTGCCGAAGGCCCGCGCGGCCTCCTGGCTGGTCCGCTCGAAGGCGTCGACCAGGTCGGCGTCGTTGGTGATCACGCGGATGCCGCGCCCGCCGCCGCCCGCGGTGGCCTTCAGCATCAGCGGGTAGCCGATCTCGCCCGCGGCCGCGACGGCGGCGTCCACCGACTCCACCGCGCCGCGGCTCCACGGCGCCACGGGGACGCCGACTTCCTCGGCGATCAGCTTCGCGCCGATCTTGTCGCCGAGTTCCCGCATGGCCTCGGGGCTCGGCCCGACGAAGGTGACCCCGACCTCGGCGCACAGCGCGGCGAACGCCGGGTCCTCGGCGACGAACCCCCACCCGACCCACGCGGCGTCCGGCTTGGTGTCCTGCAGCGCCCGCTTGAGCACCTTCAGGTCGAGGTAGGGGCGGGCGGCCGCGGCGCCGAGGCTGTAGGCGACGTCGGCCTCGCGGACGAAGGTGGCGCTGCGGTCCACGTCGGTGTGCAAGGCGATCGTTTCGATCGTGGTCCCGGTCTCCGCTGCCAACTCCCGGGCAGCGTGGATGAGCCGCATGGCGGCTTCTCCGCGGTTGACGATCGCGATACGGCGGAACATGCGTCCGGCCTTCCTCTGCTCTCCATGGCCCCGAGCGGCCAGGTTCCGCAGGCGACCCTACCTAGTATGCCCAGGCCAAGGCCGCCTGCCTGGGTGACCGGAGAGTAGGGTCAGAGCGGGTCGGGACGGCGCCAGGCCAGAAGGTTGATGCCGAGGCCGCTCAGCGTGGCCAGGCTCGCCAGGACGATCACGACGATGTGGGCCTGCTTGGCGTCCTCCAGCGCGACGTCGCTGACCTTGCCGTCCTTGACCTCGTAGCGCACGGGCACCCGCTCGCCCACCTCGTGGGCGGAGCCGCTCTCGGAGACCTCGGCCACCTCGGTGCCGTTCGGTCCCGGGTAGGACACCATCAGCGACACGCTGCGCCCGCTCTTGAGGCGTTCGGTCACGGTGGCCTCCGCGGTCTCCCAGGTCGCGCGGTCCGCGGTCAGCCGGATCATGTAGACGAGGACGTACACCGCGCCGAGCAGGAACAGCCCGACCAGGAACCGACCCGAACTGGTCCTCAGTTTGTTCACCGCGAATACCTTCCGCCCCACCTGGATGATCGCCCGCAGAGTAGGGCGACGGCGACCACCCCGCAACGGTCTCGCCCATGGAATGTCTAACCGCACGCGCTCCGCCCAGCCCACGCGTCGCGCAGCAACCTGGTCAGCGACTCCTTGGTCACCGGCCGCGGGTTCGACGCGGGTACGGCGGGCAGGATGAGCTCGGCGGCCTCGTCGAGGTCGGACTCGCGCAACCCGTAGTCGCGCAACGCAGTCGGCGCGTCGAGGGTCGCGCGCAGCGACGCCAGGCCCGCCACCGCGTCGGCGCCGCCGAACGCCGCCGCGATGCGTTCGGCGGCATCGGGGGCGGCTGGCGCGTTGTAGGCGAGGACGTGTTGCAGGATGACAGCGTGGGTCTGCGCGTGCGGGAGGTTGTAGGCGCCGCCGAGGACGTGGCAGATCTTGTGGTGCAGCCCGGAGCCCGCGGAGGCGAAGGCGACGGCCGACAGGTACGCGCCGCAAAGGGTCTTCTCGTGCCCGCGCAGGTCGCCCGGATCAGCCTTGATCAACGGGAGCCCGGCCACGAGCACGCGGATGGCTTCGACGGCGAGTGCCTGGTTGATCGGGTCGGTGCGCGGAGCCCACATCGAGTCGACGCTGTGCGCGAGCGCGTTCAGTCCTGATGCGACACTCAGCTCCACCGGGAGGGTCGCCTGCAGGGTCGCGTCGTAGATCACCGTGGCGGGCAGGACTCGGGCGTCCACGCCGGTCGTCTTGCGTGCCGCCTCGGTCATGCCCCACACGTTGGTCGCCTCGGAACCGGCGTAGGTCGTCGGGACGGCGATGATCGGCAGGTCGCTGGTGAGTGCGACGGCCTTGGCCAGCCCGATCGTGGACCCGCCGCCGACGCAGACGAGCAGGTCGATGCCGTGCTTCCTCGCGGCCGCTCGCGCCTTCTCGGCTTTGTCGACCGGGACGTGCGGGGCGACATCGGTATGCAGCAGCGCAGGCTCAATGCCGTGCCAGATCGCGGCGTTCCGTTCCGCCCCAGCGATCACCATGACCGCGGCGGCGTTGAACCGGGCCACCTCGGCGCGCAGGTTCTCGGTGGCTTCGCCCGACGCGAACAGCACACGCTGGCCGAGGGTCTCGTGGTCGAACCGCGTCATGGGGTTGAACGTAGCCGGGGAGACGGCAAGACGCCGCCGGGGGAGTGCCCCGGCGGCGTCTTGCCGGAGTGGTTTACGGGGCCACGCCCATGCCGAAGAAGTGCAGGTCGCTGTTGACGGGAAGGGTGACCGTGTCGACGGACTTGGCCGGGTTGATGGCGACCGAGTGCGCGAAGATCCGGTACGTGTAGTTGGTGTCGCCGTAGCCGCTGGGGCGGTTGCGGCCGATCACACTGGCGACCGTGGTGGCGCCGCCCGCGGCCGGTGCCGTCCAGTTCGGGAAGGTGATCGAGCCCTGGGCGGTGGTGCCGTCGGTGTACTTGACCGTGACCGTGCCGCTGGGCGCGCTGCCGATGCCGGACCCGACCACGACCAGCTTGCTTCCGCTGCCGGTCACCTTGATCACCTGGCCGCGGCCCTGCGCGTTGTTGATCGTGCCGACCCCGGTGGGCCACTTGAGGCTCGCGCCGAGGGCGGTGAAGGTGGCGCCGGGCGCGAGGCCCGCGGCGGTGAGCTTGTCGGCGGAGAAGCTGTTGCCCGCGCCGTCGAAGTTGCCGGGGGTGGTGTTGGACTCGCTGGTGGTGCCGACGTTGTCGAACGCGGCGGCCAGGCTCGCCAGCGGCGCGGTGCCACCGCCGGTCGGCATGTCGGAGGGCGGGGAGTCCAGGCCGGGCCGCGACCTCGTCCAGTCGCCGCGGGTGAAGTCGGGGACCTCGACCGCGGCGCCGCCCAGTGCCAGGGAGTCGACGCTGAGCGGGATCGGCGCGCACCAGGCCGCGGAGTCGTAGACGTCGATGTCCGGGACGAGGCCCGCGCGCATCTGCTGCACGAAGCGCCAGGCCATGATGAAGTCCATGCCGCCGTGGCCGCCGCCGGAGCCCGCGAGCTTGGCCACCAGCCAGTGCTTGTACTGCTCGGCGTAGGTGCCGAAGTCGCGCCAGCCGTGGTCGGTGTGGGCGGGCTCGAAGTAGACCCGCGAGCCCGACGCCGTGCCCGCGTAGCCCTCGAACATGCCGCGGGTGCCCGCGACACTGTTGATCCGGCTGTAGGGGCGGGGCGTGCTGACGTCGTGCGCGGTGCGGATGTCGTAGCCCTTGGACGTCTTGATGTGACAGGTGACCAGGTCGCCGTTGATGTAGGTCTCGTTCCACGAACGGTGCCCGGCAGGCACGAAGCGCTGCCGGTAGTCGGCGAGGCCGCGCGCCGGGGTGGCGGTGGCGTTGACGGTGGTGAAGCGGTCACCGCGGTTGATGTCCATCGCCGCGGCGACCGGGGCGAGGCCGTGCATGTGGTAGAAGCTCGCCGTGCTGCGCGTGTGCCAGAGGCGCCGCCAGTCGTCGGTGTAGTAGCCGTCGTTGAACAGCAGGGCGCGCAGGTCGTGCAGGTAGCCGCCGTGGCCGTTGGTGACCTCGCCGAACACCCCGGCCTGCGACATCTTGACCATGGCCAGTTCGTGGCTGCCGTAGCAGACGTTCTCGGCCAGCATCAGGTGCTTGCGGGTGCGCTCGGAGGTGTCGACCAGGCTCCACAGCTCGGTCATCGACGTGGCGATCGGCAGCTCCACCGCCACGTGCTTGCCCGCCAGCATCGCGTCGCGACCCTGCACGTAGTGGAACTCCCACGGCGTGGCGATGTAGACGAGGTCGACGTCGGTCCGCGCGAGCAGGGCCTGGTAGGAGTCCGCGGAACCGCCGTGGACCGCGGGCCGCGGCCGTCCCCCCGCGACAAGCTGGTCGGCGACGCGCTGCGCGCGGTCGCTGCGGATGTCGCACACGGCGGTGACGACGCAGCCGGGCACCCGGGCCCACTCGCCGGACATGCCGCCACCGCGGTTGCCCAGGCCGATGAGGCCGATGCGGACGGTGGAGTGCGCGGGGAAGGGGACGTCGATCATCGTGGTCTGGCCGGTCTGTCGAGGCGGCGGCACCGCGGCGGCGGCGGAGGTGGCCGAACCCACCCCCACGGCCAGGGCTCCGGTGGCGATTGCGCCGCCGAACAGGGACCGACGGGAGATTTCAGCCATGAAGGCTCCTTCGAACGCAGGGAACAGCGCAGGAGTACCTCGCGGCAGGCCGGACCCCCGGGAGCCGGGTCGAGGTCGCTCGTCGCGCGGTGCTCGCAGGTGTCGCGCGTCGAGACCTCGACTCGGTCGGGAGCTGCTCGCGAGGTGTTCGATCACCGCGGCCGCGATGATCGAACACCCGGATTGTTGACGGATGTTGCTCGAAAGTCAACGAGAAAGTGCATCTTTAATCACAGTTGCCAGGTCCCGTCGGCGAGCGCGTGCCGCAGCAGGCCCTCGGCTGACCAGCGCATGAGCTGGGCGGCCTGCTCCCGCGGCAGCCCGGCGACGTCGGTCAGCCAGACAAGCGACTCGATGCCGACCGTGGCCCGGATGGCGACGGCCAGGCGGTGCACGCCGTCGTCGGTCAGGCGCGGCCGCAGCGGTTCGAGGGCGTCCTCGATCCAGCCGATCGCCCGCCCTTTGCGCAGGGGCAACTCGTTCGGGGTGGTGCCGGGCTCCAGGGACAGCCGCAGCATCGTCCGCTGCTGCGGCTCAGACTCGATGATGAGCGTGACGAGGGAAGTGATCACCGTGCGCAGCCGGTCCTCGACGTCGTCACCCGCGTCGGGCGGCAGCAGCGAGGCGATCTCGGTCTCGGGATGCGCCGCGACGAGCAGCGCCTTCTGGTTGGGGAAGTACCGGTAGGCCGTCGTGCGCGAGATCGAGGCCGCGGCCGCCGCCTCCTCGACGGTCGGCGGCGCGCCGCCCTGCGCGATCAGCTCGCGCGCCGCGGCGATCAGGTCGTTGCGGGTGCGCTGCTTCTGGCGGGAGCGGCCGACCAGCTCGTACGGCGTTGACATGGTCTTCACGGTACCGTACGTTCATTATGGGACTTAAGTCCCATGAAGCTGGAAGCAGGCCCACCCATGAAGACACTCGACTCGACAGTGCGACACAGCGGCGAGGGCGAGCGGAGGTGGTTCTGCGGCGGCGGACTGATGACGTGGAAGGCCACCGCCGCCGAGACCGGCGGGGCGTTCCTGCTGTTCGAGGACGCGATGGAAGCGGGCAAGGTCACCCCGCTGCACGTCCATCCCGAGGTGGACGAGACGTTCTACTTGCTCGAAGGCGAGATCTCGCTGTTCGTCGACGGGAGACACCAGACTTTGGCCGCGGGCGGCGTCGCGGTGCTGCCACGCGGCGTTCCGCACGCCTTCAAGGTCACCGCCACGGGCACCCGCCTCCTGTGCCTGCACACCCCCGGCGGCGACGAGGAGTTCTACCGCCTCGCCAGCGAACCCGCCCCGGACGGCAGCCCCGCGATCCCCGTCGACTTCGCCCGCGTCGGCGCCGCCGCCCGCACGACCGGCGCCATCGAGATCCTCGGCCCACCCCCGTTCGACGCGTGACGCTCATGGACTCCGCCGCCTCACCCCGTGCGACATCCGCGCCGCGCGCGCGAGCCTGGCCCTGACCGCCGCGGTCTGGGCGGATAGTCGCCAGGGTCGCCCCCTCGCCGGTTCGCTTGGCAGGCCAACCTCGACTCCGTCGGCTGACCTTGGTGCCACGCGGCACCAAGGCCAGCCACCAGCTCTACTTGAGGCCGGTGTGGGCGATGCCGTCGATCACCCGGCGCTGCAGCACGATGAACAGCACCAGGACCGGCGCCATCGCCAGGATGCTCGCCGCCATCACCAGCGGGATCTGGGTGCTGCGTTCACCCTGCAGCGTCGCGAGGCCGACCGACAGCGGCATGCTGGCGTCCTCGGTCGTGACGACGAGGGGCCACAGCAGGTCGTTCCACGACCACAGCACCGTGATGATCGCCAGCGCGACGAGCCCCGGTTTGGTGAGTGGCAGCATCACCCGCCAGAAGATCTGGAACGGGTTGCAGCCGTCGAGGCGGGCGGCCTCCTCCAACTCGGTCGGCAGCGCCGCGAAGAACTGGCGCATGAGGAATGTCCCGAACGCGCTGAACACACCGGGGGCGACGACGCCCTGCACGGTGTTCAGCCACTGCATCGACTCGATGATCTCGTACTGCGGGATCAGGTAGACCTGGCTGGGCACCATGAGGATCGACAGCGTCAGCGCGAGCAGCACGCCGCGGCCGCGGAACCGCATGCGGGCGAACGCGTAGCCCGCCATCGAGCACAGGACGAGCTGGGCGCCGGTGCGGATCACGGTGATCAGCACGGACACCCAGAACTGGGACATGAACGGCAGCCGCTCGAAGACGAGCGCGTAGTTCGCCAGGCTGGGCGCGGCCGGGAGGGTGGGGGTCGCGCTCGTCGCCTCGCTCTGCGTGGACAGGCTGAGGATGATCTGCCACAGGAACGGGAAGACCATGGTCGCGGCGCCCACGGACAGGACCAGGTGGGTGGGCCAGGACCGGCCCTGCTTGATGTCAGACATCGTGCACCCACTTGCGCTGCAAGAGGAACTGGATGGCGGTGACGCTGGCGATGATCACCAGGATCATGATGGCGACCGCGGCGCCGTAGCCCTTCTCGTTGTTCGGGAACGACGCCTCGTAGAACAGGAAGACCAGCGACTTCGTCTCCCGCATCACCGGGTTCGACGCGCCGACCAGCGCGTAGAGCAGGTCGAACAGCTGCAGGCCCGCGATCACCGTCACGACGGTCACGAAGAACACCGACCGGCCGACCATCGGGACGGTGATGGAGAGGAACTGCCGGGTGGGGGAGGCGCCGTCCAGCGAAGCGGCCTCGTACAGCTCCCGGGGCACGTTCTTCAGCGCGGCCGACAGGATGATGATGTTGAACCCGAGGGACAGCCACAGCCCGAGGACCGCGGTGGCGACCAGCGACCAGCCGGGCGTCGACACCCAGTACGTGCCCTCGATCCCGACCAGCCCGAGCGTCCAGTTCAGGATCCCGAAGTCGCCGTTGTAGATGACCTTCCACACCTGGGCGATGGCGACCGGCATCGCCACGTACGGCAGGAAGAACAGCGTCCGGTAGATCTTCGCGCCGCGCAGCCCCGGGCGGTTCAGCAGGGCCGACAGCACCAGCGCGATGGGCACGCCCAGCACGACGATGGCGGTGTAGATGAGCGTGTTGAGCGCGGCGCCGCCCAGTTCCGGGTCGGAGAACAGCCGCACGTAGTTGTCGGCGCCGATCCAGGTGGACCCGCCGAACACACCCCACTCGGTGAAGCTGAAGTACGCGGTGCGGACGATCGGCCACAGGTAGAACACCGCGATGCCGAACATCAGCGGCCCGACGAACAGCCAGGGCCACGCACCGTGCGCGGTGGGTTGTCTGCGCGGCCGGGCCGGAACGCCCGGCGCGGGGGTGGTGACCCCCGCGCCGGGCGCCGTGGCTGGCGCGGTCATTCCTTCTCCAGCGCCTTGTTCATGGCGTCGGCCATGGCCTTGGCGACCTCGCCGACCGGCTTGGCGCCGGAGAACGCGTCGGGCAGCAGCTGCGGCTCGAACTTGCCCCATGCGGCGGAGTTCTTGCTCACCGGGTAGGGCACCGCGTAGTTCTCGGCGCCGTCGAGGAACACCTTCAGGTCGGCGCCGGGCAGCACCTTGAGGAACGACTCCTGGGTGTCCTTGTACGCCGAGATCACGCCGCTGAGCTTGCTGAAGGTGACCGCGGCCTCGTTCGAGGACACGTAGGTGAGGAACGCCTCCGCCGCGGCCTTGTTCTTGGTGTCGGCGCTGACCACGTTCGCCAGCCCGTGGATGACCGTGGCCTGCTTCTTGTCCTGCGGCAGCGGCGCGACGGCCACGTCGGCGGCGAGCGGGCTCTCGGCGATGAGCTTGGTGTCCCACGAACCGGTCCACAGCATGGCGGCCCGACCGCTGGTGAACCGGTTGAGGGCCGGGGTGTCGGCGTCCTGCGCGAGGGTCGGCATGGCGTCGGCGGCGATCAGGTCGGTCCACACCTGCAGGCCGCGGATGGCCTCCGGGGAGTCGAAGCCGGACTTCTTGCCGTCGGCGGAGATGATCTCGCCGCCCGCCGCGGCGATCGTGTCGTAGTAGGTCTGCTGGCCGCCGTCGACGAGCGTGGCGGTGACGCCGAAGACGTCCTTGGCCTTCAGCTTCGCGCGGATGTCCTTGGCGGCCTGGGTGAACTGCTCGACGGTCCAGTCGGACTTCGGCTCGGCGACACCGGCCTCGGCGAACAGCTTCTTGTTGTAGAACACCGCGATGGTGTCGTAGTCCTTCGGCACGCCGTAGCGGACACCTTCGTAGGTGTAGAGCGTGTCCAACGCCTTCGGGTAGTTCGCCGGGTCGATCTTCTTGTTGTCCACCAGGCCCGTGAGCGGGGCCAGCTTCTTGTTCGCCGCGTACAGCTGGAAGTTCGGGCCGTTCATCCAGAACACGTCGGGCTGGGTCTTCGAGCTGGCCTGGGTCTGGAGCTTGGTCCAGTAGTCCTTGTACGGCGAGATCTGGACGTTGACCTTGACGTTCGGATAGGTCTTGTTGAAGTCGGCGACCACCTGCTTGGCGGCCGCGTCGACGTTCTGCCCCCACACCCCGTAGGTGATCTCCGCCTTCAGGTCGGCGGGGTTGGCGGGCTGCGCCGCGGCACCACTGTCGCCGGACCCGCCGCCGCACCCGGCCAGGGCGACCGACGCGGCGACGAGGGCGGACAGCACGGTTAAGTGCTTCTTCATCAGTACTCCTAGTGGTCGAGCAGGGGACGGGCGGGTTGGTGCGTGGCGAAGTAGGTGGCGATCTCCGGTTCGACCGGGGGAACGCGCTGCGGGGTCGAGCCGGTGCGCAGCGACCGGGTGGCGGCGACCCCGGTGGCGATGGCCTCGCGCGCGGACACCGGGTCGGTGTCGGTCGGCTCGCCGTCGCGGACGAGCCGCAGGAACTCGGTCATCGTCAGCAGGTCGGCGTCGCCGTGGCCGTCGTCGCCGTCGATCGGGTATGACCGGTCGCCTTCGGCGTCGTAGCCGGAGCGCTTCGTCCACACCCGCACCTGGCCGCCCGCGCCGTCGCCGAAGTTCTCGATCCGGCCCTCGGTGCCGATGACGGTGTAGTTGCGCCAGTAGTCCGGGGTGTAGTGGCACTGCTGGTAGCTGGCCAGCACACCGTTGTCGAGTCGCATGAGGACCATCGACAGGTCCTCGACGTCGATGGCCTCGTTGAGGTCGGTCTGGGCCAGCGGCGGCCAGTTGTCCAGGGAGAACCAGTCGCGCATCGTGCGGTCGCTGTTGTCCCGGCGCGAGTCGACGCGGTCGTAGACCGTCAGGTCGCCCATCGCGACGACCTCGCGGGTGACCCCGCCCGCGAGCCAGTGGATCACGTCGATGTCATGCGCGCCCTTCTGCAGCAGCAGCGACGTCGTCTTCGCGCGTTCGGCGTGCCAGTCCTTGAAGTAGTAGTCGCCGCCGTGGCCGACGAAGTGCCTGCACCAGATCGAGGTCACCTCGCCGATCTCGCCGCGCGCGATGATCTCCCGCATGAGCCGCACGACGTGCATGTGCCGCATGTTGTGACCGACGTACAGCTTGGCGCCCGAGCGGTGCGCGGCGGCGAGCACGCGGTCGGCGTCCTCGATCGTGGTCGCCAGCGGCTTCTCCAGGTACACCGCGACCCCGGCGGCGAGCAGCTGCTCGCTCACGTCGGCGTGGGTGTGGTCGGGGCTGGTGACGATCGCGGCGTCCAGGTCCGGGCACGCGGTCAGCAGCGCGGTGACGTCCCGGTACACCGGCAGGTCGCCGAACCAGCGGGCCGCGCGGTCGGCGGCCCGGTCGTCGGGGTCGACCGCGGCGACCAGCGTGGCCCCCGCGGCCACCGCGTGCTCGGCGATGTGCGCTCGCGCACCGACCCCGATGACGGCGATGGTCAGGTCGTTCATCAGGTGCGTCTCCGGGTGATGTCCAGCCAGTAGTGAAAACGGCTTTTCTTACTGTTGGGTGTGGAGAGTTGCTGGAGATGCTTGGTCAACACAAGGTTTGTTTGAGTCAGTTACCCAACTGTGACCTAGTTGGGTCGCCGGGTTTCACAATCAGACGGGAGCGTGCTCACGCAGGTTGAGCAAGGGGGCGCTGACGTCGGGGCTGCGCAGCAGGGTCGCGCCGACGTTGTCGAAGGTCCGCAGGACCCCGCCGAGCGACACGTCCAGCTCGCCGAGCGCGTGCCCGACGATGGGGTACTCGAACGGCAGGTTGAGCTGGGCGGCGACCTTGGGCCGCAGCATCGGGACGAGCAGGTCGGCGTATCGGCCGAGCCGCCCGCCGAGTACGACGAGATCCGGGTCGACCGCGGCGAGCAGGCCGCCGACCGCGAGGGCCATCCGGTCGGTCAGCTCCTCGGCGAGTTCGAGCCCGTCCGGCCCGCCTGCCGCGAGCCGCGCGTCCGTGGCCTCGATGTGCTCCCATGGCCCCTCGTCGCCGCGCACCGGCCCGGAGAGGACCCGCAGCGCCAGCAGCTCGCCCGCCTGGTGGTGGCGCCCGACGTGCACCCGCCCGCCGAGGACGATCCGCGCCGAGACGTGGAACCAGGTGAGCAGGTACAGGCTGGTGTCGGCGAACCGGGAGGCACCGAGTGTGGCCTCGGCGCCCGCGGCGAGCACGAGGTCGTTCTCCACCGTGACCGGGCACCCGAACAGGTCGCTCAACCGCCCCGCGATGTCCACACCCTGCCACTCCCGCACCGCGGGCGAGTGCGACAGCCTGCCGTCCCCGCCGACGATCCCGGGCACCGCGACCGTGATGCCCGCCAGCGTGTTGAGCGGCAGCCGCGCCGCGTCGAACGCCCGCGCGATGTGGTCCCGCAGCGGCGCGATGTCCGCGGCACCCGTGCGCGGGCTGGCGGGTCCATCGGTGTCGGTATGGACGACGTCCCCCGCCAGATCGGCGATCGCCACCCGCTGCCGGACGTCGGCGAGGTCCAGCCCGACGACGTGGTGCCGCTCGGCGCGGAAGCGGTAGCGCCGCGCGGGCCTGCCCCCACCCGAACTGGGCGGCGCGGGCGCGATGTCGCCGTCCACCAGGCCGTCGGCCTCGAAGTCGCCGACCAGTGCCTCGACGGTGGGCCGGGAGAGCCCGGTGCGCGCGGCCAACTCCCGGATGGTCGCGACCCGCACCTCGCGCAGCCCCTCCAGGCACCGCCCCCGCGGCGTCGTCGCCCTCAGCATGTCCCGTCCCCCCGCGTCGCCCACTGGTTTCGGATACGAGCTTATGTCCAGCGCACTTCCCTGGTCGCGCCATCGCGGCTTCGGTCTCCCGGGTCGCGGTACCTTCGGCTCGGCGGTGGTGGCTCCGGGAAGGACTTCGTGTGCGCGCGGTTGTGTTCGAGACGTTCGGGGTCACTCCCGAGGTACGCGAGGTCGCGGATCCGACGGCGACACCGGACGGTGTGGTGATCGCGGTCGAGGCGACGGGTGTCTGCCGCAGCGACTGGCACGCGTGGCGTGGCCATGATCCGAGCGTGGCGCTGCCGCACGTGGCCGGGCACGAGTTCGCCGGGCGGATCGTGTCAGTCGGCGAACTCGTGCGGGACTGGCGGCCGGGTGACCGGGTCACCGCGCCGTTCGTCTGCGCCTGCGGCGCGTGTCCACAGTGCGCGGTGGGCGACCAGCAGATCTGCGACCACCAGTTCCAGCCCGGCTCCACCCACTGGGGTTCCTTCGCCGAACAGGTGGCCGTCGAGCGAGCGGACGTGAACCTGGTGCGGCTGCCCGAGTCGCTCGGCTCGATCACGGCCGCGGCGCTGGGGTGCCGGTTCGGCACGGCCTTCCGCGCGGTGCTGCGGGTGGGTGAACTGCGGGCGGGGGAGTGGGTGGCCGTCCACGGCTGCGGCGGCGCCGGGTTGTCGGCGGTCATGGTGGCGGTCGCGGCCGGAGCGCGGGTCGTCGCGGTCGACCTGTCGCCGGACGCGCTCGCGCTGGCCGAGTCCCTCGGCGCGGTGGCCACGGTCAACGGCGCCGACGTCGAGGACACCGGCGCCGCCGTCCGCGAGATCACCGGGGGCGGCGCCCACCTGTCACTGGACTGCGTCGGGCACCCGACCACGTGCGCGTCGTCGGTCGACTCCCTGCGGAAGCGGGGCAGGCACGTGCAGGTCGGCCTGATGCCGCCAACGCAAGGCGTCCCGCCGATCCCGATGCACCGGGTGATCGGCGACGAACTGCGGATCCTGGGCAGCCACGGGGTTCAGGCGCACGAGTACCCGGCGATGTTCCGGCTCATCGAGCAGTCGCGGCTGGACCTCGGCGTGATCGTCGGCGACCGAATCGGCCTCTCGGACGTGCCCGCCGCGCTGGAGGCGATGAACAATCCGGTTCCAGCGCGGGCGGGCGTGACGGTCGTGGACCTGCGCTAGTGGGATTCGTGGGCGCCGAGCAGGTCGATGTCGAACGAGCGCACCAGCTTGCCGGGACGCGGGCGAACTCGACGTGACCCCCATTCACCCGGTTGGCGCACCGGATCGAACGGACTGCGCCAGACGGACGACAGGCGTGTCCTGTACCGGTCCTGTCATGCGGAAGTTAAGTCTTGTCTCTTCGTGGTAGACGCCCTACTGTGCGTGGGAAAGCGCTTGCCGAACGACTCCGACCACGCCGCCGCTCCTGGCTGTCCACTATGGACGGCCAGCTCCCTGGTGCGACCGCGACGGCACTTCGACCCTGTACGGAGCAGACATGAGGTTGTTCAAGCCGCTACTGGCGGCACTGGCCGCGTTGCTCTTCATCGGCGCCGCCGCGGTTCCCGCGCAGGCCGCGCCCAGGTTCCGGGTTCTGGTGTTCTCCAAGGTCACGTTCTTCACCCACAGCTCGATCCCGGCGGGAAAGGCCGCGATCCAGAAGCTGGGCGTCGACCACAACTTCGAGGTGGTCGTCTCCGACGACGCGAACCAGTTCACCGACGCCAACCTGGCCACCTTCGACGCGATCGTCTTCAACAACACCAACTCCAACGAGACGTCGGGCGACCTGCTGAACGCCTCGCAGCGGCTCGCGTTCCAGAACTTCATCCGCGGCGGCGGTGGCTGGGCGGGCCTGCACGCCGCCAGCGCCAGCGAGCGCAATTGGCCTTGGTATGAGGGCCTTGTCGGCACGATCTTCTCCAACCACCCGCCGTACAGCACGCCCGAGGGCACCTACCCGGGGCGGATCAAGGTCATCGACCGCGCGCACCCCTCCACGAAGAACCTTCCGGAACTCTGGGAGCGCAGCGAGGAGTGGTACAACTGGCGGACCAACCCGACCGGCAAGGTGCACACGCTCGCGCAGATCAAGCTCCGTGACGGGATCACCGGCACCCTGGACGAGGGCGTCGAACACCCGTACTCGTGGTGCCAGAACTATGACGGCGGCCGGTCCTGGTTCACCGCTGGCGGGCACGCCCCGTCCTCGTTCAACGAGCCGTTCTTCCTGGAGCACCTGCGCTACGGCATCGAGTGGGCCGCGGGCGCGGTCCAGGGCGAGTGCGGCGCGACGAAGACCGGCAGCTTCCAGCGGACCACGCTGGTCGGACAGGACCTGGCCGACCCGTTCGAGCTCGCGGTCGCACCCGACCGCCGGGTGTTCTACATCCAGCGCACGGGCGCGCTGAAGGTGATCGACCAGTCCACGCTGGCCGTCACCACGCTGCTCGACTTCGCCTACACCCCGGAGATGACGAGCCAGTCGGACGGTTTGCTGGGCCTCACCATCGACAACAACTTCGCCACCAACGGCTGGATTTACCTGCTGTGGTCGGACAAGACGCTCAAACAGCTGAACCTGTCCAGGTTCACCGTGGCGAACAACGCGGTGGCGCTCAGCTCGGAGAAGCGGCTGCTCACGATCCCGACGTTCCGCGGCGAGGGCCGGGCCAACTCCCACATGGGCGGGTCCATCGCGATGGACAAGGCGGGCAACCTGTACGCCGCCATCGGTGACAACATCGACCCGTTCGCGTCGTCCGGCTTCACCCCGATCGACGAGCGCGACGGCCGCCGGGCCTACGACGCACAGGGCACGTCGGGCAACACCAACGACTTCCGCGGCAAGGTGCTCCGCATCAGGCCGCAGGCCGACGGCACGTACACGATCCCTTCGGGCAACCTGTTCACCGCGGGCACGGCCAAGACGAAGCCCGAGATCTACGCCATGGGTATGCGCAACCCGTTCCGCATCACCGTCGACCCGGTGACCAACGCGCTGCTCGTGGCCGACTACGGCCCCGACGCGACCGCGGCCAACCCGAACCGCGGTCCTGAAGGGACGGTCGAGTTCAACCGCATCACGAGCGCGGGCAACTACGGCTGGCCGTACTGCGTCGGCAACAACACCCCGTTCAACGACTACGACTTCGCCACCTCCACTTCAGGCGCCAAGTTCAACTGCGCGGCGCCCGTCAACAACTCGCCGAACAACACGGGTCTGACGAACCTCCCGGCGTCGAAGGCGCCGCTGGTCTGGTACGCCTACTCGGCGTCGACCGAGTTCCCCGAGGTCGGCACCGGCGGCGGCGGCCCGATGAGCGGTCCGGTGTACGACTACGACCCGGCGAACCCGCGGGTGACGAAGTTCCCCGAGTACTACGAAGGCAAGTGGATCATCTTCGAGCTGACCCGCAAGTGGTGGAAGACACTGTCGACCCACAAGACGGCGCAGACGTTCACCGATCCGCGGTTCGGCGCGACCAAGGTCGGCGACCTGCAGTCGATCAACGGGATCCTGCCTGACATGTCGTGGATCCAGCCGTTCGAGGCCGAGTTCGGTCCGGACGGGTCGCTCTACGCGATCGACTTCGGCGCGGGCTCGGGCAGCGGCCGCGGCGGGACGAACGAGGGCGCGGGCATCTACCGGATCGACTACGTCGCCAACGGCGTCCCACCGACCGCGAAGATCACCGCGAGCAAGGACAGTGGCTCGGCCCCGCTGACCGTGGCCTTCTCCAGCGGTGGCTCGACGGGGACGAACCTCAGCTACGCCTGGGACTTCGACGGCAACGGCACGGTCGACTCCACCTCCGCCAACCCCACGCACACCTACAGCACCAATGGCCGGTTCAACGCCCGGCTGACGGTCAGCAACAGCGTCGGCTCCGGGGTGGCCGCCACCGAGATCACCGTGGGCAACACCCGGCCGACGGTGAAGCTCAACATCCCGAGCGGCGGCTTCTTCGACTTCGGCGACCACATCCCGTACACCGTGACGGTCACCGATCCCGAGGACGCCACCATCGACTGCTCCCGCGTCGTCGTGCAGACCCTGCTGGGCCACGACGACCACGCGCACCCGCTCGACAACTACATCGGCTGCTCCGGCGTGCTCATCACCGACGCCGACGCGGGCGACGGCCACGGCCCGGGGCAGGACCTCTACACCAGGGTCAGCGCGCAGTACACCGACGGCGGCGGCCCGGGCGGCGTGCCCGCGCTGGTCGGCTCCGTCCAGGTCGAACTGCAGACGAAGGACAAGGAAGCCGAGCACTTCGACGCGCACAGCGGGGTGACCGTGTTCGACCGCGCCACCGCCCGCGCGGGCAAGCGCCTCGGCGACCTCGACCACGGCGACTGGATCAACTTCGGCCCGGTCAACCTGCAGAACATCGGCACGGTCACGGTCGGCGCCTCGTCAGGTGGCCCGGGCGGCGACATCGAGTTCCGCAAGGACTCACCCACCGGCACGCTGCTGGGCAAGGCGACGATCCCGCCGACGGGGAGCTGGGACAACCTGATCTCGCCGACGGCCACCCTCACCAACCCGGGCGGAACGTTCACGCTCTACGCGGTGTTCGCCAACCCGACCCCCGCCGCGGGCACGGACCTGCTGTCGCTCGACTGGCTCCGGTTCAACGGCAGGGGAGTCAAGCAGGAACCTGGAACAACGGTCACGTCGTCGGCCACCCCGGCAACCGGCACGGCACCACTCACGGTCAACCTGACCGCGACGGCCACTCCGGTCGCGGGACGGACCATTGTGGACCAGGAGTGGGTATTCGGTGACAACACGGCGAACGTCCACGCCTTGTCCACGTCGCACACGTACTCCCGCAAGGGCTCGTACACCGCGAGGCTCACGGTGAGGGACAGTACGGGCCAGACCTTCACGGTCACCCACGCGATCACCGTCACCTGACCGACCGCCGGGTGGTGCGGCTGCCCCCGCACCACCCGGCACCGGGTGGATCACCCGACCGGGTCTGGCTTCTTCGCGGTTTCGAGTACGTCCTTCATCGCCGGGATGCCGATGTCACACGCTTTGTACGACTTCTCCTGCCCCCACAGTGCCTCGACCACCACCGTGGCCTGAGTGGTGCCGACATCGAACGTGATCTGGCAGGTGGTCTTGGTGTCGTACTCGTTCTCGGTGGGCACGCCGTCGATCTCGCGGTAGTGCTTGTCGTCGGTCTTGATCGGCAGGCCGCCGGAGTAGCTGGCCATGACGATCACCCTGGTGTCCTTCTTCTCCCCGAACACGCACGCCGGGGACGCCACCCATTCCTTGCGCACGCCGTCCGTGGACTTCAGCTGCGCGATCGCCAGCGTCTTGTCGGTCACCAGCGAGCAGAGGTCCTTGCCGTCGAGGCCCTTGGGCGCGGCGGGAGCCGTGGTCCCACCGGAGGATGACGACGGATCGGTCTCGCTGTCGCACCCAGCCAGCAAACAGGCGGCGGAGACGACGGCGAGCGCGAGGGGTGTGACATTCATGTGGCAAACGTACAGACCGAGGGTCGGTCGTGTTGGCGGTTTGCCGCAAGCACTACCACGCGTCTCGGAGTACCGGTCCTTGTTCGTCATCGTCCTCGGGGCGCGGCGGCTCGACGTCCGCGTTCGCCAACCCGGTGATGTACTCGTCGAGGAACGCGGGTCCCTCGGCGACAAGCGCGGCCTGCTCGGTCTCCGGCAGCCGGTGGAACCGGTCGATCTCGGCGAGGGTGTCGTCCATTGTCGACTCCACCGCCCAGTCGCGGGTCAGCAGGTCGCGCGGGGTGAGGCGGCCTGCGACGACCTCCTTCGCGAAGTCGGCCATCGCGCCATCGTCCGCCGTGGCCAATGCGCGGAACAGGTTGCGCTGCGCCTGCGCGCCCTCGGTGGTCGCGAACGGGTTCGTCATCGCGCCGCCGGGTGGTCGAAGTAGGACCACGGCCAGATCGCGTGCACACCGTCGCCCTGGGCCCGTGCGGCCTGTACGACGGCGGCGAAACCGTGGGCGAGGGCCCACAGCTGGTCGATCGCGGACTGGATCTCGTTCGCCACGCCGATGATCGAGCCGATGAACTTCGCCGCGCCGCCGGTGGCGACGTCGGCGATCGTGCCGATGAACTTGAGCACCGGCTTGCCCTTCATCGCGGTGAGCAGCGCGACGATGGCGTCGATCAGCGTCTCCAGCAGGACGCCGATCGTCTGGTACAGGTGGAAGGCGGACTCGGCGAGCAGCGACACCTTCCTGGCGACGTCGTGGCAGTACTTCGCGTGCTCCGCGCACCCCAGCGCGAACTCGTCGAGCCACCGCTCGGCGGCCGCCGCCGCGTTGCCGTCCCAGGCGTGCTGGATCGCGTAGCGGCCGCGCTGGACGTTCTTGGTGATGCCGTCGAAGGCGGTGCCGGTGTCGGCGATGACGACGCTCTCCCGGTAGATGGCGTTCCAGTCGCCGCTGTAGACCTCGGTGATGCGGTCCAGCGGGCTCCAGCCGAGAATCCGCTCCGCGATCTTGTCCGCCGTCGCGGCCACCGAGCCGAGGTCGCCCGCCTCGAACCACTTGGCGAGCTTGTCCTCCAGCCCCATCGGCCACTTGTCGCGGATCACCTCGTTCTCCAGGCTCGTCTCGCCCGGGCCGTTGTAGTACCGCGTCTCGACCACGTCGGCGAAGCCGCTCGACGCGACCCCGGGCGGCAGTTCGCTCGCCGCGACGTCGCGTGGATACGTCGGGACCCGCGGATACGTCTTGTCCAACCGGTCGGCCTCGTCGCGGTCGGTGTCGCTGTAGAACTTGGCGGCTCTGGTCAGCTCGACCGCCGACGAGCCCGCGAGAGTGAGCGCGCGCCGGGTGTTGCCCTGCGCGTGGAAGCGCAGGTTGTCCAGGTGGCCGGACAACTCGAGAAAGAGGCCCTGGCCCAGGTCGTCGACCTGGTTGTGCTCCAGCGCCTTCAGATGCGCGGCGATGCCCGCGTACTGGCGCTGCACGAGGTCACCGAGCAGCGCGACGGCCTTCGGCGCGACGTCAAAGGTGTCCCCCACAGACCGATCATGGCACAGCCGAGACCTCGTCCGGCCGTAATGCGTCGAGGATGAGGGTGAGGCCGAAGTCGAACTCGTCGGCGTAGTCGTACCCCGGTTGGAGAGCGTGGGAGACGAGTTCCGCGAGGTGCGGGTGGGTGTCGGCGGGCAGGTCGCGCGCGATGTCGCCCGCGATCTCGTCGAACTCGGCACGGTTCGCGAACGGCAGGCTCAGCTCCTGGAGGACGAACCCGTAGAGGTAGCTGTCGATCACGGAGAAGGCGTGCGCGGCCATGGCCACGGAGAAGCCCCCGGCTCGCAGGGCGCCGAGGACGGCGTCGTGGTGGCGCAGGGTCGCGGGGCCGGGCTTGCCGCGGGAGTCCATCAGGCCGACGGCCCAGGGGTGGCGTCGCAGCGCCGCACGCGCGGAGGCGGCGCGGTCGCGCATGGCCTGCTTCCAGTCCGCCGTCGACGTCGGGAGGGCGATCTTGTCGAACACCGCGTCGACCATCCCGTCGAGGATGTCGTCCCGGCCCGCCACGTGGTTGTAGAGCGACATCGCCTCGACGCCCAGCTTGCCCGCGATCGCCCGCATCGTGATCCCGGCCGCGCCCTTCTCGTCGGCCAGCGCCACCGCGGCGGTGACCACGCGCTCGCGGCTGAGCGGCGTTCGCTTGGCGGCCATGGGTGCTTCCTCCTTGTCGGACTTACTTAGTAAGTGTAGCGTGACTTACATAGTAAGTACGACGGAAGGATGGGTCGGATGCGGAAGGTGTGCGTCGTCGGCGCCTCGGGGAAGCTCGGGCGGTACATGGTCAAACACGCGCTGGACCGCGGCTACGAGGTTGTCGGGGTGTGTCGCGAGCGCAGCGTCCCGAAGCTCGCCGAGTTCGCGGATCGGATCACGATCGCTCCCGGACCCACGAACGACCCGGAGGTGATCCAGCAGGCGGTCGCAGGCTGCGACGGCGTCCTCACCGTGCTCGCTCCCTGGGGTGTGCGGCAGTACTCGTCGGGCACGGCGCAGGCGGTGCTCGACTGCGCCGACGCCGACGCGCGCCTGGTGTTCTCCTGCGGCTGGCACATCACCCGCGACGGCTTGGACCAGTACTCCTGGAGGTTCAAGGCGACCGTCCGGCTCGTCACCTGGCTGGCCCGCGCCGTGCGCGCCGTCGAGATCGATGACCAGGTGGAGGCGTGCAGGCGGATCTTCGCCAGCGACCGGCGGTGGACCGTGGTGCGGGGGAGCGACCTCGAAGAAGGTGAGAGCCAGGGCCTGCCGGTGTGGAGCCGCCACGTCGGCGACCCGATCCTGGCGAGCAACCTGACCCGCCGCGTGGACTTCGCGCTGTTCATGGTGACCGCCCTCGCCGACGACACACTCATCCACGAGGCCCCGGCGATCGTCGGCCGACAAACAGCCAGCGCCCTTGCTCATGCGACCTGAACCGCCATTCCATACTGTTTGGTATGGTTGCTACGAAGTGGTGCGACGAAGGGGGCTGGCTCAATGGGAAGACTTCCGCCAGGACAACGACGGATCGAAGGGTTCCCGCGTTTCGGCTCCCACCTGTCCCGGCCCGCCCCGGTCGTTCCCGACGACCCGGTGATCGAGCTGCGCGGCGCGGTGACCGAGGAGTTCGACCTGCCGCTCGCCGCGCTCGCGGCCCTCCCGCGGACGGAGATCACGGCCGACTTCCACTGTGTGGCGGGCTGGACGGCGACCGACCTGCGGTGGGAGGGCGTCTCGTTCGCGACGCTCTACCGCGCTGTCATCGAACCCGCGCTTCCGCCAGGAACGACGATCACCCACGTGAGGTGTCGCGGACTCGACGGCTGGGAGTCCGTGGTGACGATCGACGACGCCATGGCCGACGACGTGCTCATCGCGCTGAACCTCGGCGGCCGCCCGCTCGACAGCGACCACGGGGCGCCGGTCCGCCTGGTCAGTCCCGGCCAGTACGGCTACATCAGCGTCAAGCACCTGTCCCGGATCGAGCCGCTGGCCACCGCTCCGGCGAACACCGAAGGCCCCCTGCTCAGAAGCCATCCGAGGGCGAGGGTCTGGGCGGAGGAGCGACACGGCCTGGTCCCCGGCCGGGTGGTGCGACCGTTCTACCGGTTGTTCATCCGCCCCATCAGGATCCTCAGCGCCCGTGGCGGCATCACCCGGCGACGATGATCCAGAGGCCGAAGGCGACGACGGCCGCGCAGAGGGTGAAGCTCACCACCGCGGTGGCGACACCGAGGACGTCGGAGCGGCCCTCGCCGCGCGCGTCGGCGTGGTTGGACCAGCCGCGCACGCCCAAGGCGAAAAGGACCACGGTGCCGACGCCGGTGATCAGGGCCGCGATGAGGACCTCGGCCAGCAGTGCCCAGTTGATGTGCATCGTCAGCCCTTGGTCTCGGCGGGGATCGGTTCGACCGGGATGTCGTTGACGTTGTGCGCGCCGACGGCGTCACGGCGGGAGCGCAGGTAGATGCCAACGCCGAACACCAGGCCCGCGACGGCGACGACGACCGTGCCGAACGTGCCGGACTCGGCGACCAGGCCCGCCAGCGCGCCCGCGAGGCCCGCCGCGGGCAGCGTGATCACCCAGGCCAGCACCATGCGGCCCGCGGTCCGCCACTGCACCTTGGCCTGCGGGGTGCCCAGCCCGGCGCCGAGGATGCCGCCGGAGCACACGTGCGTGGTCGACAGCGCGATGCCCAGGTGCGACGAGGTCAGGATGACCGCGGTGGCGCTGGCCTGGGCGGCGAAGCCCTGCGGCGCGCCGATGTCGGTGATGCCGCGGCCGAGGGTGCGGATGATGCGCCACCCGCCCAGGTAGGTGCCCAGGGCGATGGCGACGCCCGCGCTGATGATGACCCAGGCGGGCGGGCCCGCGTCTTTGGGCAGGCTGCCCGCGCTGATCAGGGTGAGGGTGATGATGCCCATCGTCTTCTGGGCGTCGTTGGTGCCGTGGGCCAGCGACAGCAGCGACGCCGAGGCGATCTGGCCGATCCGGAACCCGCGCGGCGTGCGGCTGGCGGTGGCCCGCCGGGTGATGCGGAAGGCCAGATAGGTCGCGATCATGCCCGCGAGCCCCGCGATGAGCGGCGCCGCCACGGCCGGGACCAGCACCTTCTCCAGCAGCTTGGCGAAGCGCACCGCGTCACTGCCCGCGGCGACCCAGGTCGCCCCGATGAGCCCGCCGAACAGCGCGTGCGACGAGCTCGACGGCAGGCCGACGTACCAGGTCAGCAGGTTCCACACGATGGCCCCGACCAGGCCGCCGAACACCACCGCGGGTGTGATCGCCGCCTCGTCGACCAAGCCGCCCGAGATCGTCTTCGCGACCTCGACCGACAGGAACGCGCCCACCAGGTTCAACACCGCGGCCAGCGCCACCGCCACTCTTGGCCGCAGCGCCCCGGTCGCGATCGACGTGGCCATCGCGTTGGCCGTGTCGTGGAAACCGTTCGTGAAGTCGAAGATCAGCGCGGTCACCACCACCACGGCGACCAGCACAGACACATCCACCGAGCACTCCTCCCCGACGACACACGACGACGCAAACCTACGTTAACCAGCCGTTCACGCCGCGATCGGGGAGTCACTCCGACGGACTAGCGGTGCCGAGCAGGCTGTTCCCGGTTCCGGTCCTCTGACCCGGGGTGTCACCTCCGCGTGCCCGCGTCGTTGGTCTCCATGGTGGGTGACCCCCGCCTGCCGACATCGGAGGTGCGCGCGTGTTCCGACGACTGACCCTCATCGCCGCCGTCACGACTGTCTCAGCCATCACCACGTTCCCCGGTCCAGCCGCCGCCGACCCGGTCGTGCTGCCCGACATCGACGGCGGGCTACTGTCCTGCACCCAGCTGGTTCCCCACGTGCTTTCCCTTGACTCCACCCCGGTCCGCCTCGACCTGCGGGTCCTGCTCGACGGCGCTCCCCAGAGTGAGGCGCAGACCGCCGTCACCGCCATGCGCCGGGCCTATGAGCCCATCGGCGTCACCATCGCCGACTCCTACCAGCCGGTGTCCTTCACCGGGGTGGACGCGGCCGGACTCAACCAACAGGCCAAGGACTTCTACGGCGGCTCCCGGCCCGCGGGCATCGACGTCGTCTACACGATGACCACAAAGGACATCACCGCCGCGGGCGTCACCGGAAACAACGTGGCGGGCCTGGCCGACTGCATCGGGGGAGTGCGCTACCCCGACCGCGCCTTCGCCGTGGGCGAGGTGCACGGCATCGGCACGCCGCTGCTGCCGATCCCGGTCACCGACGGCACCGGCAAGATCATGGCGCACGAGGTCGGCCATCTGCTCGGCGGACACCACCACTACTCCAGCCCGGAGGGACTGCTCGCCTCCGATCCCAACGCGCTGACGCTCATGGGTCCGACGCTGAGTCTGATCAGCCTGCGGTTCTCGACCCTCAACACCTTGATGGTCAAGGGACACAGCCAGCAGTACGCGCGGCCATAGCTTCGGCTCACACGACCACGACGCGGAAGGCGTGGACGCACCAGGTGGCGCCGTAGTTGGTCACCCAGAGGTTGGCGGCGTAGCCCTGGACGCGCTGGCCCTTCGCGGTGCCGGTGAGGTAGAGCTGGACGGACCGGCTGCCCGAGCTCTTGCCGTCCATGGCCGCGTCGATCCGCAGCCGAGGTTGGTAACCGACCAGTTCATCGACCTTCTGCGGGCTGGCGATGGCGTCTGAGCACAGCAAGGTCTTCGCGGTGGTGGCGTCGCCCGCGTTGACGCTGTCGAGGAACTTCTGCATGGCGGCCAACGCTTCCGGCGCGACCGGCTGCCCGCCCGCGGTCGGAGTGCGCGCCGTGGTGGAGGTCGGGCTCGGCCGGGTGCGCTCGGTGGACCGCGTGTCGCTCCAGCACCAAGTGTCGTCGTCGCGAGTGACGATCACCTCGACCTGTGTACGGCGCGCGTTCGTGATGAGCGACAGGGTCCCGACGGCTTTGTTCCCGGTGATCTTCGGCTTGCCGACCAAGGTGGCTTCTTGAACTTCCGCGGCGTTGTCGATGACGGTGTCCACGGCGGGCCGCCGCAGCTCGCACGTCAAGTCCAAGAGGACAGTCGTGTCGCGGGCGTCCAATCCGTCCGCCACGTTCCGCAGGACCTCCTCCGGACCGGGAGTGCGAGGCTTGGTGGAGGTTGTGGGCGGCTCTGTGGCGGGTTCGCTCACCAGGAAGCCGGGCGCCACGAATCCGGTGAAGCCGAGGCCGACCACGGTGAGGACCCCCGCGACGGCCGCGATCACCTGGCCGGTCTTCTTCTGCGGCGGGGTGAACCCGTTGCCGTACTGCGTTTCCGGCCTGCCATAGGGATGCGGATGCGCCATGTCGCCTCCTCGCTCGTCGTTGCCGCTACGACGGCGGGTGCGTGCCGCGAGTTCCTTACGGAGGTATTACGGCGGCGCGGGCAGCACATTCCCGGCGAACGGGCAACTTTTCGAAATGGCCGATGTCGGTGTGATCCGGCACACTGTTTCCATGGCGACTGAGACCGCGGCGCCGGAGCCCGCGCAGGCTCAACCCGAGCTCAAGCGGGCCATCGGGCCCAAGCTGCTGTTCTTCTTCGTGATCGGCGACGTCCTCGGCACGGGCATCTACGCGCTCACCGGCAGCGTGGCCGGCCGGGTCGGCGGAGCGCTCTGGCTGCCGTTCCTGGTGGCGTTCATCGTGGCCTTCCTGACCGCGTTCAGCTACCTGGAACTGGTCGGCAAGTATCCGAAGGCCGCCGGTGCCGCGCTGTATACGAACCGTGCGTTCAAGGTCCCGTTCCTGACCTTCCTCGTCGCCTTCACCGTGATGTGCTCCGGCATCACGTCGGCCTCGGCCGCCGCCAGGGCCTTCGGCGCCACCTATCTGCCCGCGTCGTTCAACATCAAGGTTTCGGCGCCGGTCATCGCGATCGTCGCGGTGGTCTTCGTCCTCATGCTGGCCGCGATCAACCTCATCGGGGTGTCCGAGTCGGTCAAGGCGAACGTGGTGCTCACCTGCATCGAGCTGTCCGGCCTGCTGATCATCATCGGGGTCGGCGTGTGGGCGGTGCTGCAGGGCAACGGCGAGCCCGCCCGGCTCACCGAGTTCAACACCGCCGACCAGAACGCGCTGCTGGCCGTCACGGCGGCCACGTCGCTCGCGTTCTTCGCCATGGTGGGCTTCGAGGACTCGGTGAACATGGCCGAGGAGTGCCGGGAACCCGCGCGCATCTTCCCCAAGGCGCTGCTCTACGGCCTCGGCGCCGCGGCGCTGATCTACATCCTGGTGGCGCTCACCTCGTCGCTGCTGATCCCGGCCAACGATCTCGCCGCCGCCAAGTCCAACGCGCTGCTCAACGTCCTCACCGTCGGCGCGCCAGGCTTCCCCCTGCGCGTGTTCGCGTTCATCGGCCTGTTCGCGGTGGTCAACTCGGCCCTGATCAACATGCTGATGGCCAGCCGACTGCTCTACGGCATGGCGAACGAGCGAATCCTGCCCAGGGCGTTCGGCACCGTGCACCCGCTGCGCCGCACGCCGTGGGTGGCGATCCTGGTGACCACCGGCATCGCCGCCGTGCTCGTCGCCTCCGCCGGTGCCGACGGCGTGAGCAAACTGGGCGGCACCACCGCCCTGCTGCTCCTGATCGTCTTCACCGTGGTCAACGCCGCCGTGCTGGTCCTGCGCCGGGAACCTGTGGAGCACAAGCACTTCCGGGCCCCGACGTGGGCCCCGATCGTGGCCGCCGTGCTGTGCGGCTACCTCGCGGTCCCGGTGCTGTCGGGCAGGCCGGCGAGCGACTACTACCTCGCGCTCGGGCTGATCGGCGTGGGGATCGTGCTGTGGCTGATCAACTGGCTGTACCTGCGCGGCAAGGGCGAACGGGTCGAGATCGACCCGACGAAGCTCGGAAAGGGCTGACCTGGACTCAACCGGCGGACACGCCTGATCGGATCGGACCGCGGCGATCGGGCGCGGCTGGGGCGTGTTCCGCCAAGGTTGACGTCGAAGGGAGGCCACATGATCTCGGCACTCAACCGGCTCGTCGACCTCGTCGAGGCGCGGCTCGCCGACGAACTCGACGTCAGCGGGCTGGCGAAGGAACTCGGCACGACCGAGTACCACCTGCGCCGGATGTTCTCGTCGCTGGCGGGCATGCCGCTGTCGGAGTACGTGCGCAGGCGCCGCATGACCGTCGCCGCCGCCGACGTCGTCCGCGGCGAGGACGATCTGCTGAGCATCGCCGTCCGGCACGGCTACGGCTCGACCGAGGCGTTCGGGCGCGCGTTCCGGGCCGTCCACGGTGCGGGCCCCAGCGATGTTCGCCGGGCCGGTGGCCCCCTTCGCTCGCAACCGCAGCTCAGGTTCCGCCTGACCGTCGAAGGGACCACCCCCATGGACACCCGCGTCATCGACCGCCCCGCGTTCCGGCTCGTCGGCCACGCGGCCCGGGTTCCGCTCATCCACCACGGAATCAACCCGCACATCCAGCAGCACATCACCGCGCTGCCGCAGGAGGAACACGTCCGGCTCAAAGCCCTCAGCGACACAGAACCCCTGGGCCTGCTGCAAGTCACCCACGACGTCGACCCCGACGCCACCGAGGGCAGCGAACTGACCTACCTGCACGGGGTCGCGGTCTCCCAGGACACGCCGACGCCGGACGACCTCGACGCCATCGAGGTACGGTCAGGAAAGTGGGCGGTGTTCCGCAGCCCCGGACCCCACCCGCAGGCCCTGCAGACCACCTGGGCCGCCACCGCGACCGAATGGTTCCCCTCCAACCCGTGGCGCCTGCGGCCGGGCCCCGCGATCGTCGCGATCCTCGACCGGGCGGACGACTTCAGCACCGCGACCTGCGAGCTGTGGCTGCCCATCGAACCGACGGACTGGCAACCAGGAGATGGCGGCGAGGTTGCCGCACGCTAGCCCGGCTCAAGTGGCCCTCGAGGCCGACAGGTGCGGAGTGGAGTAATCGTGATCACCAGAAGATGAGGTATCCCAACGACTTGAGGAGCGACGTGGACGACTTCCCGCAGGGCGAACAGCTCAACGAGCACACCATCCCGTGGCAGCGCGAGGACGACGACGAACCCACCATCGTGCGCGGCCTGGACTGATCCTTCCCGGAGCGCCGCGGCCAAGGCGAGCCGTTCCGCGACACGTCTCCGCCCGTCGTGTGCGTTAACCGTATGATTGCCCAGCGCGATCACGCATCTGTACACGCGACAGAACCTTGGGGGACACGTGAAGCGTCAATTCCGTCTTGCCGTAATTCCGGCGGTCACCGCCCTGTTGGTCGGGATGGCCAGCACGCCAGTCCACGCGGGCACCCACTCCTCGGGCGCCCCGGCGAGGATGTGCGCCGAGACCCTCGGCGTCACCACGGACGCCGACGGGGACCGGCACCATTCCTTCCGGATGCCCAACGGCCTGCTGGTGGACCAAGTCGTGCCGGGCCAGGCGTTCGACCCGGCGACCGCGTCCGCCGCTCGGCTGGCGAAGGTCGGGCTGCCCGCTCGGCCGGTCGCCGGAGCCGCGGCGTCGGACGGGCTGAGCAGGGCCGACTGGGACACGATGGCCCGCGGGCTCACCCGCTCCACCCCGAAGCCGCCGTGCGTCAAACCAGGCGTGCGCGCCGCGATCCACAACCTCAACTACAGCGGCTACCGCGCGACCGCCGCGTCGGGTGAGACGTACTCCGGCGCGCACAGCTCGATCACCGCGCCGAGTTACTACCTGTCAGGCTGCACGCAGGAAAGCATGACGCAGTGGGTTGGTGTGTCCAACGACAGCGTGCTCGTGCAGGCGGGCGTCTTCGTCAGCCAGTACACCGGAACGGTCGACTCGGGCGGCTTCATCGAGTTCGTCGGCGGGTCATGGGACACCGAGGGCATGGTCGAGGTCGGCGTGCCCTACGTCGCGGGTCACCGCTACTACCTCGACGTGCACTACGCGGACCGCTACAACTGGTCCCTGACCGTGTCCGACCTCGACAACGGCAACAACTTCTCGGGATTTTGGACCCACCCCACCGGCGGCGGAACTCAGTACCTCCAGCCCTTCGCCTACTTTGTCTCCGAACGCCTCACTTACATCGACGGCACCACCGAAACCCTGACTCAGTACATGAGCCATTCCGACGCCCGGTTCCGCACCGCGATGGCCAAGATCTACGGCGGGGGCGACGCGCGGCTCTCCATCCAGCGCCCGGAGCAGATGATCATGCTGTCCCCGGGGATCGGCAACCAGCGGCTCTCCAACCCGGATCCGCTGGAGGTGAGCGCCAGCAACTTCACCGAACACTGGGCTCGGTGCGGCGTGGTCGAGTAGCGGACGGGTGATCGTCTTCGGTCCGGGTACCTCCCACCTACCTGCCCACGGTCCGAGGAGCCCCCATGAAGCTCTACGCCGACCACCCCATCCGCCGCGCGCGCCAGCTCGGCGCCGACCTGGTCGCCCTGGTGATCCTGTTGGCCGCCGTCTGGCTAGCCACCGAAGTCCGCGAACAGGTCCTGCGCCTGCGCGCCCCCGGTCAGGGCCTGGTCGACGCGGGCAACGGCCTCCGCGGCACCTTCGACTCCGCCGCAGACAACGCCGACGACGTCCCCCTGGTCGGCCGCCAGCTCGCCGACGCACTCCACACCGGCTCGGCGGGCGGCGCCCGACTCAGCGAGGCGGGCCAGTGGCAGATCGAAGCCGTCGAGAGCCTGGCGTTCTGGCTGACCGTGGCCCTGATCGCCGTCCCCGCCACCCTCCTACTCATCGTCTGGCTACCCCGCCGCGTGCGATACGTACGCGAGGCGGACGCGGCGGTCCGACTGCGTGATCAGGGCCCGGCCGGGCAGGACCTGCTCGCCCTCCGAGCCCTGATGACACAACCCCTCTCCCGACTGGCGTCGGCGGGCCCGGTGGGGGAGGGCTGGCGCACGGGCGACCCCGCCACCGTCGCCGGGCTAGCCACCCGAGAACTACGCCGACTGGGCCTCCACCCACCCAAGCGATGACCTGCTTGCCACCGTGCGGCGGCCTCGGCCTGTGTGCCGAGGGAAGGGGGGAACCGGCTGCGAGTGATACCCCCAGATCCCTCCTCCGGGATTGAGGGATCTTCCCTCACGCGTGGGGGCTGGGTGGGGCGCGAGAGTTGTCCCATCGCCGCTGGGGCGGGATGAGGGGGAGACAGGGATGAGAAGGACCAGCATGGTCGCTGCCGTGGTCGCGGCGGTCACGGTGGTGGGGGCCGGGTCGGCGGGGGCCGAGTACCCGGCGGTGGACGTGGACACCGCGAAGGTCGCCGAGGGGCTGCACGCGGTTCTGGGCAACGGGAACACCGTGGGCTACGCGTTCGCCGTGAGTGAGGGCGGGCAGTTGGTGCGGACCGGGGCGGGCGGGAAGGCGCGGGTCGACAAGAACATCGCCTTCACGCCGTACACCCGGATGGAGATCTTCAGCGCCACCAAGAACGTCGTCGCGGCCGCGACGCTCAAGCTCGCTGAGGCCGCCGGGCTCACGCCCGACACCAGGATCTGGGAGTACCTGCCGCCGGACATGCGCTCGACCGCGCATCCGTCCTGGCAGAACGTGACGATCCGGCACATGCTCGGGCACCTCTCCGGGGTCGGGCAGCTGTGGGACAACAACCCCGACGAGCGGCCGAAGATGACCCCCGACTGGGACGGCATCAAGCACACGATCTCCAAGCCCATCGCGCCGTCCATGGACTACGACCCGGACTTCTACAACTACGAGAACCTGAACTACGCCGTCGCGCGCGTCGTGATTCCGCGGCTGTGGCGCCTGACCGAGCCGGAGCGGGGCCTGCCGGACTGGATCGGGCCGACCAGCCCGCCGTGGACGATCAACTACGTCAACGAGAAGCTGTTCGCCCCCGCGGGCATCTCCTGGGTCACCTGTCTCGCGGCCAACGCGGAAACGGCGACGCACGGATACAACCTGTACCACCCCGAGTACGGCGGAAATCTGTTCGAGTTGTCGGGCAGCGCCTTCCAGCGGTGCCCCAGCTACCGCGGCCTGCACATGTCCGCGGTGGACATGGTCCGCTGGCAGGCCTACCTGCGGCACGGCACCATCGTCTCGCCGACGGTGCGCCAGTGGATGGACTCGCTGTGGCTCGGCTGGCGCGACTACGGCCAACCCGCGGGCATGTACGCCCACGGCGGCGGCTACTCCGGCGACTGGGGGCGCTCGGTGAACACCTGCCACGGCAAGTTCCCGGGTGACGTCGAGGTCTCGCTGGTCGTGAACAGCCAGATCCGCTCGGGCACCCACCCGTGCGTGGTGCTGATCAACGCGGTGAAGGCCGCGAGCTGAGGTCGGGGAAGAGCCCGCGGTTCATCCGCGGGCTCTTCCCTGCCCGGCGTGGACAGCGTCGCGTACTCGAGCGTGGGCGGCCGCGTAGGTGGAGACGCCCGGGGCGAGGCGGCAGGTGCGCTCGTAGGCAGACAGCGCCTCGTCATACAACGCCTCTCGCTGCGCGGGGTCGACCTCGGCGGTCGCGGCGCGTTCGGCGGCGAGGCCGTGGTTTCCGGCCGTGCTGGGCGAGGTCGGTGCGAGGATCGAGGCGATGCGGGCCAGTCCCAGGGCTTTGTGCGGCACTCCGGACGCGACGAGCATGGCGACGAAGACGTCGTACCAGTCGATCAGGAGGAGCGCGCATCCGATGCACGGCGTGTCCACCTGTTCCTGGTCGAAGTGGCGGTGCGCGGGGGGAATGGCTTCCGCGATTCGCAGGAGTCCTTGATGGAGCGTGCCCGGCACGGCGTCGGCGGGTGTTCTCCATTGGGCGTCAGCCAGGAGCAGAATCGGTGCCATCGCCTTGGCGACCCGGACGAGGTCCGCGAGTTCGGACGGCGACGGCACCAGCGCGCCCAGTCCGCTGAGAAGCGGGGCCGCGAAGCTTGTGCCGAGGAAACCCGGCGGTTCCTCCATGAGCAGTTCCGACCGTCCGATGTCCGCTTCGGTGAGCGGGAGTTCCGACGTCGTGAACACGACGCCATCGCGTTCCACTCGGTTGCTGCGGTGGAAGCCAACGCCCACCACTCGGTCCACGCATGCCGGGCAGGCCGGGTTAGTGAGATTCCCCGAGGCGGCGACCACCAGCGTGGAGTCGGGGACCGCGGCAAGGGCGGTACAGAGTTCGCAGTATTTGCGGCAGCGCAGCTCGGCGTACGGTTCCGCGTAGGTGATCCAAGCTCCCACCTGCGCGAGGTACCGCTCCAGCGGCGGTGCCGGGGTCGTGAGGACGTCGACGTCGACCCACGCCGTGTCCCGCAGTGGGCAGTCCGTGGGGAACTCCAGGCTCAGATTGATCACTTGCGCGCCGCTTTGGTGGGCTGTCTGGATCGCCGCGCCCACGTCACCCGCGCGCAGCGAGCCGGGGGAGTAGATGTCGAGCAACAGCAGCCGCGCGTTCGGGGCGACCGCTCTGATGAGCAGCGCTGTGGCGGTGCCATGCCACTTTGCGGCTCGAAGGGTCTCGGCGCGGACTCGGGAGGCCGGGTGCAGGTTGGTGTTCAGCGTCGGGATGGAGAGGTCGAAGCCCGCGTCGATCACCGCCACGCAGCGGCCTTCCCCGGTGGCACCGAGCAGGTGGGCGGTCGCCACGGCGTCCCAGACGCGGCCCGTCCTCGGCAGGCGCAGCTCGCCCGAGGCGGGGTCGAGCACGCGGTTGAGGAATGCTCGCGGATCTTCTGACTGGCCAGACAGGACGCCGGGCCGCGGCGTGTCGCCTGCCATCGTCAGTCCTCGGGATCGCCGGGATGCTCGATGTCCCACTTCGCCTTGGCGATGAGCACCTCCTGCTCGAGGCGGGCGACCTCGGCCCTGATGTCGGCCAACTCGCCTGCCAGCATCGCGGACTGGCGCTGCGTCGCGATGCCGTTCTGGGTGGTGAGCTGCTCGAGCTCCAGCTTCAGGTCGTCGAGCGCGTCGGCCGCGGGCGAGACCGCGCGGGAGGCGGTCCGCAGTTTGACCGCGTGCTCGGCCCGCGCGAGTGCCGCGACGTCGTCGGCTGTGGCGTTGACGCCGAGCAGCTCCACCCGCGCCTTGGCGGCGGCGAGGTCACGCTCGGCGGCGGCCTTGCGTCGCTCGGCGGGGGCGTCCTGGATCGCGGCGAACGTGTCGGTCAGCTCCTTCGCCTGCTTGACCCCGCCGACCAGCGCGTCGGGTGCGGCCGACAGGGCGTTGGCCAGCGCGGCGGCTTTCGACTTGTCGTTGACCTTGATCGAAGCGGGCGAGCCGTCGTCGTTGAACGTCCACGCGCCGCCGTGCTCGCCGAAGGAGGACGCGTGCAGTTCCATGGCCCGGGTGTCGCACCGCTTGTCGGCGATCTGGATGGGTGTGCGGGTCACCAGGACGACACTGCCGCTCGGGGTTCGCCGCCACACCCAGAGTTCCACCGGCCGGGGGGCGCGCCATCGCACCATACGGGACTCCTGTTCCGCGCCGCCCATCGCTGGTGTGTGCTGTGCCTTCGCGTCGTCGACCCGCTTGGGGTCGACCACTTCGAGCAGCACCCCGAAGTCGGTCCAGAGCTGGTGGCCGGGGCTGCCCGCGGTCGGCGGTGTCGGGACGGCCGACAGCGGTGAATCCGGGGCCCGGAGCGGGAGCTGGTCCAGCGCGACGACGCACTCCAACTCCGACGAGTGCGACGTGCGCTGCGCGGCCAGCCAAGCCGTGCGGAGGGCGGTGAGTCGCGCGACCTCCGCGCGAGCGGCCTCGACCGCCGCCTCGACCGCGCGGCTCCGCGCCACCAGGTCGCGACTCTGGGCCGTGCTGCCCGCCGTGAGCAGCTGGCAGCGAAGCTCCACCAGTTTCTCAGCGGCTTGCTTGGCCAGCGATGTGTTCTGCGCCAGCAGCGCGGCCGCGTCCGGGTGCGCCACGGCCCAATCCTCAAGGGGATCCGGGGGGCTGCCGTCCTGTTGGCCCGCGAGCACGCCCCCACTGGCCGCGCTGAGCAGCGTTACGCCGGTGCTGACGATGAAGCCCACGAGTTTCGCCGTCGCGGCGACGACGGCCGGGCCCGCGCCCGTCCACTTGTACTCGAGGGACTGGAGCCGCTCGTCCGGCGTGACCTGGACACTGATGTCCTGCGTGCCGACATTGGTGCGCACTCGACGCCCCGGCCCGTCGTAGGTGCCCCGGTGCACGACTTCGACATGCACGTCCTCGACCGCGCGCGACTCACCGACGTACGGGTCGCTGGTCGTCACAACCGTTCCACGGACCCGAATCCTCGACTCGACCATCCGATAGGGAACCTCGGACACGGCCTTCTCCGGTTTCTTGCCAAGTCCGAACACCATCCCACCGTCCCCTCACCTTGCAAGACCGTGGACTGCCCTTGTCGACCGTACCGCCGCGGCCAGGTATCGGGGCTGAACTCTGCCCCAAAGGGCCGCGCGAACGCGTGTCGCGAGTGTCCTGTCCTCGGTTCTACAGTGGGGCAAGTCGGGTTTGGTTGGGACGGTGGTGGACGAGGCGGGCGTTCTGAGTCGGGCGCGGCTGGCCCACAGCGCACAGGACTGGGCCGGCGCCGCGGCGTACTTCGATGCCGTTGCGGTCGAGCGACTCACCGCCGATGACCTTGCCGCGTACGCCGACGCCGTGTGGTGGATCGGTCGCGCCGACGACACACTGCGGTTGGAGGCCGCTGCGTGCGAGGCGTTTCTGGCGGAGGCTCGGCCTGCCGAGGCCGCGTGGGCGGCCATCCTCATGGGTCTCTTCCTGCTGGGCCGGGGTGACGAGCCGCAGGGCGTGGGCTGGATCGGCAAGGCCGGGCGGCTGCTGGAGGGTGTCCCCGAGTGTCGCGCGCACGGGTTTCTGGTGCTCCTGACCGAATTGGAGCCGAGACTCCAGGCGCGGTCGGGTGACGCGGTCGGCGTCGCGCGGCGGGTTCAGGAGATGGGTCTTCGGTCGGGGCAGGCCGATGTGGTGGCCTTGGGCATCAATGGTGAGGGTCGCGCCCTGATCCGGTCTGGTCGCGTGGTCGACGGGCTGAGACTGCTGGACGAGGCGATGGTCGCCGTGCTGGACGGTGGGCTCTCCCCGTTCACCACGGGCAGCCTCTACTGCCACACCATCGCGGCCTGCCACGAGATCGCGGACATCGGCCGGATGACGCGGTGGGTCGAGCTGACCGAGCGGTGGCTGGCCACCTATCCCGTGGCGGTGTTGTTCGGGGGCCTGTGCGCGGTGCACCGGGCCCAGCTGCACCTAATCCGCGGCGAATGGGACGAGGCCGAACGAACGGCGCTGCGGGTGACCGCCGCCCTTGACGTCAATCGGGTCGATTACGCCGCCGAGGCCTGGTATGTCGTCGCCGAGGCGCGGCGGTTGCGGGGCGATCCGGGGGCGACCGCCGCCTACGACGAGGCGCACGGCCGCGGTCGTGACCCGCAGCCCGGTCGGGCGCTGCTGCGGCTGCGGGCGGGCGACTCGGCGGGTGCCGCGGCGTCGGTGCGCGTGGCCGTGGCGGCCGCTGGCGCCGACCCGCTGCGCCGGGCTCCGCTGTGCGCCGCCGCCGTGGAGATCTCGATCGCCGCGGGACGCGTCGGCGACGCCGCGGTCGCCGCCGCCGAGCTTGAGGCGACGGCGTCGACGTTCGCGACCTCGGGGCTGCGGGCGATGGCGGCGACCGCGCGCGGCGCGACGCTGCTGGCCGAGGGCCGCGCCGAGGAAGCCCTCCCGGTGCTCCGCGACGCCTGTGGGCGCTGGCGGGAGCTCGGTGCGGAGTACGACGCCGCCCGCGCCTGTGTCCTCCTCGCCGAGACGTACCGGGCACTCGGCGACGAGGCGTCCGCGAGCGCGGAGGCCGCCCAAGCGAACGCGGCATACGCCAAGCTGGGCGCGTACCGGCCGGAGAACTCGCCGGACGGGCTGACGCGCCGCGAGTGTGAGGTGTTGGCGCTGGTGGCCGACGGCCGCTCCAATCGGGAGATCGGCGAGACGCTGTTCATCAGCGACCGCACGGTGGCCCGGCACCTCACGAACATCTTCCACAAGATCGGGGTCACCTCCCGGACCCAGGCCGCCCGCTACGCCATCGACCGCAAGACGGCCACCGGGTGAGCTACGCACAACCGCGTAGGACATCCGGCCGCGAGTTGGTCAATCGCACCGATGCCCGGGTGATACCCCGCTGCCTAGCGTCCCGGTAAACGAACGGGAGGCCACCATGATCGAGGAACGCATCCACCGAGCCGTCTCCGCGGACGGCACCGAGATCGCCGGACGAGTCCGGGGGCAGGGACCGCCGCTGGTCCTGGTCCACGGCGGGATCGGCGACGGCGAGTTCGCCTGGGCGGCGCTGCTGCCCGAACTCACCGACCGGTTCACCTGCTACCTGCCGAGCACCCGCGGCCGCGGCCTGTCGGCGGACAACCCGGACCACTCGCCGCCCCGGCTGACCGAGGACGTGACGGCGTTCGTCGACAGCATCGGCGCCCCGGCTCACCTGGCCGGCTGGTCGGGCAGCGGCGCGTGGGTACTCGGCGCGGCCGCGCACAGTGACTCCGTCGCCGCGGTCGCCATCTACGAGCCCGCGCTGATCCCGGTCATGGGCCAGGACGACCTCGCCCAGACCTTCGCCACCATGGAGCGAGTCGGCGCGGCCGCCGCCGCGGGCGAACTCGTCGAGGCGATGCGTGAGTTCACCCCGTGGATCTGCAACGACGAGGAGATCACCGCCTTGCGACGGACGGACTTCTTCGACCGGTGGGCGCACGGAATCCCAGCCATGCTCCGGTTCATCCAGCACGACGCCGCGTATGAGGGGCCGCGGTCCACAGACACCGAGCAACTGGCGCTGATCACCGCGCCGGTACTGCTCCTGCGGGGCAGGCAGACCCGACTCGGCACCTTCTTCACCGACTCGGTGCGATTCATCGCCCAGCACGTCGCCGACTCGCAGGTCTGGGAACTCCCCGGCCTCGGGCACTTCGCCCCGGTGCTGGCGTCGCAGTCCGTCGCCGAGGAGCTGATCACCTTCTTCGAGGCCGCATACGCACCGGAGCCGCGTCGCTGAGACGGCGCCGTCAGTCGGTTCGGCGGCGTTCCAAAAGGACGGTGTCGCGCCACTGTCCGTGCTGCTGGGCGATGCGTTCGCGGACGCCCAGCGTGCGGAACCCGGCCGAGTGGTGCAGGTTCAGGCTCGCCCGGTTCGTCGGGAAGGTCGACGTCTGCAATGTCCACAGACCACCTTGGTCGGCCGCGGTCACCTGCTTGTGCAGCAGCGCCTTGCCGACGCCGCGGCCGCGGAACGCCTCGCCGACGTAGACCGAGGTCTCAGCGACACCGGCGTAGCACTCGCGGTTGGACACCGCCGTGGCGGCGGCCCAGCCCGCGACCTCGCCGTCGACCTCGGCGACCCAGCGGTGTTCGGGCAGCCACTTCGCGGCCAGTTCCGTGCGGGAGGGGACTGCGGTCTCGAAGGTGGCGTCCCCGGTGGCGATGCCCTCGGCGTAGATGGCGCGCACCGCGGCCCAGTCGGCCTGCTCCAGTGCCCGCACCGACACGTCGGCAGGCAGGTCCTCCGGGCAGCACGGCCGCGGCGCGAGCGCGCCCATGATCGCGTCGGCGGCGTGTGGCAGGCCCGCGCAGCACGCGGCGTTGACCGTCAGCAAGGTGGCGGTGCCTTCCTTGCGCACCAACAGGAAGCCGACGTCGGTCAGCTTCTTCACGTGGTGCGAACACGTCGACTGGCTGATTCCGAGGCGTTCGGCCAACTCGCCCACCGTGATCGACGTCGAGGTGGCCACCGCGTGCAGCAGCCGCACCCGGGTCGGGTCGGCCAGGCAGGCGAACCAGCCCGCGTAGGTCGAGGCCTGATCGGGAGCGAGCAGGGGCGGTGCCGTCGTCGTCATGCCGCAAGTATCGACCAGAATCGATGGTTGCGTCAATCGGTGAGCGTCGATACAGTCGAACTCGTTAAATCGAACTTCGTCGATGAAGGAGTGTTCAGGTGAGCGAGTTGCCGGTGGTTGTGGTGGGAGCTGGACCGGTCGGTCTCGCGGCGGCGGCGCAGGTCGTGGCCAGGGGATTGACGCCGTTGGTGCTGGAGTCGGGGGACTCGGCGGGGGCGGCGGTGGCGCAGTGGAACCACGTTCGCCTGTTCTCCGCGTGGTCGGAGCTGGTCGACCCGACCGCCGCCGAGCTGCTGGCGGCCACGGGCTGGGAGCGGCCGGACCCCAGCGGTTATCCGACGGGGGAGGAGTGGGCGCGGCTGTACCTGCGTCCGCTGGCCGCCGCGCTGGGCGACCGGGTCCGCTTCGGCGCCCGGGTCGTCGGGGTGGCCCGCCGGGGCCGGGACCGGGTGGTGGACTCCGGCCGCGACACCGAGCCGCTGACCGTGCACGTGGCGACCGCGGACGGGGAGGAGCGCATCAGCGCGCAAGCTGTCATCGACGCCTCCGGTACCTGGACCACCCCCAACCCGCTGGGCGGCGACGGCCTGCCCGCGCTCGGCGAGCAGGCGGCGGCAGACCGGATCACCTACCGCGTCCCGAACCTGGGCGACCCGGCCGTGCGTGCCCGGTTCGCGGGCAAGCGGATCGCCGTCGCGGGCAGCGGCCACTCCGCGCTGACCGCGCTGGTCACCTTGGCCGGGCTGGCGGAGGAGAACCCGGGCACCGAGATCGTGTGGCTGCTGCGTCGGGGCGCGGTTGGCACGGTGTTCGGCGGGGGAGAGGCCGACCAACTCCCGGCCCGCGGTGCCCTGGGGCTGCGCGCGCAGGCGGCGGCCGAGGCCGGGCATGTCCGCACGGTCACCGGGTTCCGCACCGCGGCCGTCGAGCGCATCGACGACCGGCTGGTGCTGGAGTCCTTCGATGGGCACAAGCTCGACCCGGTCGACGAGGTCGTCGTCCTCACCGGCTTCCGCCCGGACCTGACCTGGCTCTCCGAGATCCGCCTCGACCTCGACCCGGTACTGCAGGCCCCGCGCGCGCTGGCCCCGCTGATCGACCCGAATGTCCACTCCTGCGGCACTGTCTACCCGCACGGCGTGGCCGAACTCGCCCAGCCCGAGGCGGGCGTGTTCCTGGCCGGGATGAAGAGCTACGGCCGCGCCCCGACGTTCCTCGCGATGACCGGCTACGAGCAGGTCCGCTCGATCGTCGCCGCGATCGCGGGCGACCACGAGAGTGCGGCGCGGGTTGAGCTGACGCTGCCGGAGACCGGGGTCTGCGGCGGCGCCGGGGTGTTCGACGAGCCCGCCGAGGCCAGTTCGGGCGGGTGTTGCGCCCCGGCCGCTCCCGTCGATGTCACCCTCGTGGCCAGGTGACCACGATGTTGCCCGGCGCCTGTCCCGCGCCGGGCAACATCCGGGTTGTCACCCGTTGTGGCCCACGATCACGTCGAAGCCCTGGAGCACTCCCGTCGGGCCGGTGGTGTCCGTCGCGGACAGGTGCACCGGCTCCTTAAGCGTGTAAAGCTGGTTCACCGGCGGAAAGCTGCCCAGGTTGGTGCGCAGGTTCGCGGCGATGTCCTCCGGGACGATCACCTCGTCGCCGTCCACGTTGATCGCGTCGGCGTCCAGGCCCTGGGATCTCGCGGCGTTCGTGAAGATCTCCGCGACTTCCTCGGCCGACTGGCCTTCGGCGGGGAGGATGTGGATCTCGTCGCTCACGGTGCTTCACCTTCCGGATCGTTGGCTGGTTCTGCAGGATGCCCCAAGCCGACGGCGCCACACGCGGAAACGTCCTCTGGCGGAACGTGTTCACTCCTTTGAGTGGGCTGGTTTCGTGCCGACGCCGATGTTCAGCGGTGCGGTGAGCACGGCGGTGCCGGTGCTGTCCGAGCGTTCGCGGACCATGCCGTCGAGCACGCCGATGACGTCGTCGCGCTGCCGGTCGGTGAGGTCGGCGACCAGCGCGCCGGGGACCGGGTTGCCGCCGAGGGCCCAGTCCCACAGCTGCCGCCCGGTCCGCACGGCGACGCGTTCCCGGTGGCTGGTGTCGACGGTGACCGCGGTCAGGCCCGCGTCGGTCAGCCGCTGCCGCAGGACGTCGGGGTCGGCGACCTGGAATTCGAGCAGCGGCTCGTCCTCGGCGGGGCCTTCGAATCCGGGGACCACCGCCTGCACCGCGCTGATGAAGAAGTGCAGCGCCTCGAATTCGCCGGGGTCGCCGTAGGCGGTGACGAGCACGCGTCCGCCCGGCTTGGTCACCCGCACCATCTCGCGCAGTGCCTGGGCCTGGTCGGGGACGAGCATGACGCCGAACTGGGAGCCGGTGACGTCGTAGCCGCCGTCGGGGAGGTCGAGTTCGTGGCAGTCCATCACCCGGCCCTCGGCGTCGAGTCCCTCGGCCGCGGCGCGGGCGGTGAACCGGTCGATCATCTCCGGGGACCAGTCGGTCGCCAGCACGGTGGCGCCGAGCCGGGCGGCCGGGAGGCTCAGGCCGCCGGTCCCGGCGGCGACGTCGAGGAAGGTGTCGCCCGGCCGTAGTCCCGCCAGCCGGAGCCCGGCGGCGGCCACGTCGGCCTCGCCCGGCGCGACGTGCTTGTCGTAGCGGTCGGCGATCGCGTCCCACGCCTCGACGGGCGCGGTGTGCGCTGTCTGTTGGTGCGTCATGGCTTGCTCCTGTCCCGCGAAGTTTCAGCTGGACGGAACGCTAGGCAGGCGGCTGCCCGGCGACATCGGGCAGACGGTCCACGACCCCGTCCGCGGGCATGGGCAGTTCTGTCCACTCGCGGCTAGATCAGGCCGTTCTCGTAGGCGTAGGCGGTGGCCGCAGCCCGCGAGGGCACACCGAGTTTGGCGAAAGTGTTGCTGACGTGGCGGGCGACGGTCTTCTCCGACAGCCCGAGCTCGCCCGCGATCGCGCGGTTGGTCTTGCCTGCCGCGAGCAGCCGCAGCACCTGCACCTCGCGCGCGGACAGCCCACCCGCAGGCTTGGCCGCCAGGCCGTCGAGCCGTTCGAGGTCCGGCGCGGCGCCCAGCTGCGCGAAGACCTTGCGCGCGCCGCCGATCTCCAGCGCGGAGGTCTCCAGATCGCCGAGTTCGCCGCACGCGAGGCCGATCATGACCTGGACGCGCGCGGTCTCGTACGGGGCGTCCAGTGCACGCCACGCGGCGCCCGCCACGCGCAGCGCCCGCAGCGCCGACTGGGGATCGCCTTCGGCCAGGGACACCGCCCCGTCCGCCGAGGCGGCCGTCGCCCGCAGATAGGGCGCGTCCAAGCCCTCCGCGATCCCAGCGAGTTCCTCGGCGCCCGCCCTGGCCGCCACCACATCCCCCGCGGCGATCATCGTCTCCACGAACGCGGGCAGCAGCCGCGACCGCGCGGGCGGCGCCAGCGTCTCGTTCACCGCGCGCCGCAGGACACCCGCGGCCAGGTCGACGCGTCCCTGCGCCAACCGCAGCAGCGCCAGGCCGGGCTCGGGAGGGCGGCCGGAGTCGCTCGCCCTGCGGTAGCTGTCCTCGGCCTCGGCGAACTCGCCGCGCAACCGCTGCAGCTCGCCGAGCTGGTAGTAGGCCGACCCGAGGGTGTCCCAGGTGACCGGGCCGGACAGGTGGTCGCACGCCTGCCGGGCCGCCGCCATCGCCTCGGCCCACGCGCCCGCCAACTGCATCAGCTCGCAGCGATGGACCAGGCAGTTTCCCCGGTAGGGGACGAGGTCGGGCTGGGCGTCGCACCAGCGGGTGAGCGCGGCCGTCCACTGCCTGGCCCGCCGCAGGTCGAACACTTCCGAGCAGCCCGCGATCACCGTGCAGTACGCGATCCCGGCGAGCATCGGCGACACCTCGCCCGCGGTGACCCCGACCATGACCTCGTCCAGCAGGACCACCCCGGCGGCGACGTCGCCCACCGTGATCCGGCACATGCCCTGACCGAGGATCGACATCGTCACCAGGTCGGCGTCGCCGAACCGCCGCCCGACCGCGACACCGTCGGCGAAGACGGCCGCCGCGTGCTCCGGGTCGCCGCCCCACATCCGCACGAACGCGTCCCAGACGCGTGTCCACAGGAGTTCGGCGCAGTCGCCGCAGCCTTCCAGCACCCGCTCGGCGCGGGCGAACCAGCCGCCCGCCTGCGCGGACTCGCCGCGGAACAACATCCCAGACCCGATCGACACGGCGTTGCGCGCGGCGCGCCGCGGATCCCCACGCCGCAGCGCTTCTCGATGGGCACGCGACCACGCGAGCGTGGACTCCTCGTCGAGACCGGCCAGATACGCGGCCAACCCGAGCCGTTCGAGATCATCGAGCCCGAGCCGACTCGTGGCGTCCGCCGCCGCGAATCGCCGGTACGCCGCACCCCACGACCGCTGGGCGAAGGCCGCGCGCGCCTGCTCGACCGTTGTCACCGGTCCAGTGTGGTGGCCCGGCCTGAGGTGCGCGACCGGGTCCGCACACGGTTGGATGGGCACCGACCGTGGTCCCGACGCGATGGAGCAGCAGCATGTCCGAGAACGAACTGGCGGTCGGTGTTGGCACGCTGTCGATCCACTACCGCGATGGGGAGCCGGTGATCATCGTGTCCGGCGGGGGTGTCGTCCCGGAGACGATCACGGTCACCGACACGGCAGGCGCGCCGGTCGCCGTCTACGCCGCTGGACCTGTCGCGACGGCGAGGATCGTCGGAGGGGAGGAGAGTCCCGCGGGGTCGTACCCGTTCGTAATCGATGTGAAGTGATCGCCCGAAGTCGGTCAGGCGGGGGTGCGCAGGGACGCGATGGCCTTGGTGATTCCCGACTTGTCGTAGCCGCTGGTGGGCAGCGTGGCGCTGTGCGCGTGGCGGATGAGGCCCTCGCGGTCGATGAGGATGCTGCCGGACTGCTGCAGCGCACCGAAGACCCTCCTGCCCAACCCGACCATCCCATGTGGACTGTCGGTGCGGCTGGTGAGGACCGGGTACGGGACCTGGCGTTTCGCTTTCCAGGCGGCGGCCGTTTCGCGGTCCTCCGGCACCGCGATGAGGACACGGATGTCACTGGCCGCGAACTCCTTGACCAGGTCCCGGATGTGCCAATTGCAGACCGGGCACGATGTCGATCGCATGAAGTAGATCAGCACCGCGTGCCTGCCCTGGTAGTCGGACAGGCTGACGGTCTGTCCCTCGGTGTCTTCCAGAACTAACTGTGGTGCAGGAGATCCGGTTTCGAGCATGACGAAGTTCCCTTCATGAAGCTTGGGATCAGTTGGGGGACAGGCTGAGGCGGAGCGCGGTCCTGGCCCGGTGCAGGTGCGACTTCATCGCCGCGTTGCTCAGCCCCAGCGCGTCGGCGACCGCCCGCCCCGGGTGGCCCAGAACGTCACGCATGATCAGCACACGGCGCTGGATGTCGGGCAGCGCGCGGATCGCCTCCGCGACGCGTTCGGCGTCCAGACGCCTTAGGGCTTCGTCCTCGGCGGAGGCGACAGGGCCGGGCTCGTCGTGGTGGTCGAACAGGCGCCGGGCGCGGCGCAGGCACTCGTGGCGGACGATCCGGAACATCCAGGACGCGAGCGCCGCCGAGGCGCGCAGCGAACCGATCTTGCGATAGAGGACGATCAGCGCCTCCTGCGCCGCGTCCTCGGCGTCCTGCGACGACGCGCACAGCTGTCCGGCGAAGCGCCGCACGTGCGGATGCGCCCCGTGCACCACTGCGGCTATCGACTCGGCGTCACCACCCTGCGCGGCCTCGATGAGCTGCGCACTTGCCCAACCCCGGTCGACCACACCCACCTCCGCGGAATCCATGGCACCTGTCCCTCGTGACGTAACCATCGCCCATAAGAGGCTCCGACACCGAAAAAGGATTCACCGGCACAAAAAACAGGCCCTCCCGTCGCCGGGAGGGCCTGTCAGCGTGTGCTTGCTCAGGCGAGCGCGCCCGTGTATCCGGTGATCCAGGCACGGTAGGCGACCACGTCGGTGTAGATCGACGGGTCGACCGCGCAGGTGCTGGTGCGGCCACCGGCGCGGCTGGTCGCGCCGATGAGCTCCCACGTGCCGTTGACGGACTTGATCTGCGGGCCGCCCGAGTCGCCGTAGCAGGCGCCCGCGTTGTCGTTCGGGTTGTCGGTGCAGATCTCGGTCGCGCCGTCGATGCGCCCGCCCTTGCACTGGTTGTCCGCGACGATGGAGGTGTTGAGCTCCTGCAGGATCACCGGAGCGCCACAGCCGCCGCGGATCGGGCAGGTCTGGCCCCAGCCGATGATGCGGGTGCTGGTGCCCGACGGCCCGGAGGCGTCGGCGATGCGGATCGGGGCCTGCCCGACGGCGTTGCTCAGCTGCAGCAGCGCGATGTCGCCGGTGGTGCGGTAGTTGGGGTGGATGATGATGCGGCTGACGCCGACCACGGTGCCGCCGCTGGTGCGGTCCGTCGTGCCCACCCGCAGCTGGGTGTTGCCCGGGGTGCGGCCCACGACGCAGTGCGCGGCGGTGACGGCCCAGTCGGCCTTGATCAGGGACGCGCCGCAGACGTGCGACCCCGTGGTGCTCTGCATGGACGCCATGAAGCTGTAGGTCTGGGTCGCGTTGCCGCCGCCGACGATCATCGGCGAGATCGGACCGTCGGCGGGTGCGGCGCCCGCGATCGGCGCGGCGAGCGCGGTCGCCGCGGCGGCGACAAGGCCCACGAGCAGGGAACGTGCCCTCATGGTGAAGCTCCTTCCGGCACCGGAGCCCTCGATCCGGTGACGTTGGGAACGTAAGCACTGTGCGCGGCCTTGCATACCTGCGCCGAGCCGTCACCAGTTGCCAGTTGTTGTGCGGAAAGCGCCAGAAATGGGCAACAGCGTGCGGTTTCAGTGCCGCGCGCCGCCGCCCCTATCGCTGCACTTTCGCCCGGTCCGGCCGCCGTCCGGCGCAAGGGACAATCCGTCGTTGGATGTCGCCGCGGAGGGAAGGGGTGGGCATGTCGAACGTGCCAGAAGGCGCGCAACTGTCCGACGACGGCCAGTGGTGGTGGGATGGCGAGCAGTGGCAGCCGGTCGAGGGGACCGACGGCAGCGGCGGCGAGGAGGGCGCCCCGGCGTTCGACTTCGGCGTGAACGGTTTGATCATCGACGCCGAGGAATCCCCGGTGCCCAACGCCGACGAGCCGCTCAAGGCGTCATTCGCCGTGGTCAACACCGGCACCGCGGCCGGGAGCTGCCGGGTCACCATCTACGTCGACGGCTCCGACACCGGCGTGGTGTGGGACTCCGGCTGGCTGGAGCCGGGCCAGAGCGAGCCCCCCGGCGGCGACGGATACGTGCCGGGGATTCCGGCGCAGAGCGAGGGCAGGCACAAGTTCGAGGCCTACTGCGATCCCCCGGGACCCGGCGGCGGGTACGCCTCCAACGAGATCGACATCGGCGCCGCCTGGTAGCGCCCGGCTACGTCCACTGGAGGCGCAGGGCGGTGATCAGGTCGAGCGGGGCGATGCCCCGGTTCGCGGCGAGCAGGAGCGAGCCTTCCGCGGTCCGGGTGTAGGCCGGGTCCGCGCAGTCGCTGACCCACCGGCGCCAGGCTTTCGCGAACTTGTCGGCGTCGGCGCGGCGTTCGCCGAGTGCGGTCGGCACCGCGTGCACGACCACGCGGTTGCCCGCGGTGTGGCGGCGGTGGCGCCAGCCGGTGCGAAGCCTGCGGAAGGCGCTGGGGCCAGGGTCGTCGGGCAGGAAGCGCTCGATCAGGTAGCGCGGGTCGGCCGGGGTGGAGAGGACTTCGTCGAGGGCGTTCGCGAACCGCTGGGACTGCGGTGTCGGGACGCCGGTCAGCTGGAAGTTCCACGCGCCTGCCGCGTCGACGGTCATCTCGACGGCCTCGTGGCCCGCGTCGGTCTGACCCGCGTCGCGCAGCGCGTCCGCGGTCGCCCATGCCATGGCGGCCACGTCCGGACCACGCCCGGCGGCCTCGTGCAGCCGCACCCCGACCCGGTGGGCCCGCGACGCGGAGGTGCCGAGGTAGCCGGCGGCGGCGGCGAGTGGTAGCGCCGCGATCAGCGGCGCGGCGGTGAACAGCGCCACCAGACTCACCGCTGTCAGTACCCCGGCGGGCCACCAGCCCAGCGTCGCCCGCGATTCGGGCGCCACACCGTGCCGGGCGGGCCGGACATCCGGCGCCGTCGCGGGGCGGGGGACAGCGGCCCGCCCTGACACCCGCACGGCTTGGACCACCTGGTCGGCGTACGGCTCGCCCACCCGCCACAGGTCGCGCACCGCGCCCCGATCGGCGCAGCGGGCCAGCATCGCCGCGTTGAACCCCGTGAAGTCGGCGGCCGGTGGCGGCGCGTAGGGCGAGAGCGCCGCGTGGACGTGCGCGACACCGGAGGTGATCGCGCCGGACGCGGTCACCCCGAAGTAGCCGTCGTGCTTGCGGACGAACCGGTCGTAGTCCGACGCGCCCTTCGGGTGGTCCTCGGCCACGCACACCACCGACCACGTGTGCGCGGTCTTGTCCGGCCACCGCGGGTCGCGGCGCAGGCCCCGGCCGCGCAGCTGCACGACGGAGGTGCTGGTGGTCGACTCGGTGAGGTCGACGACGGTGTTCACCCCCGCCGCGTTCCACCCTTCCCCGAGCAGCGCCCGCGTCCCGATGAGTGCCTGCGAACGGCCCGCCTCGAAGAACGCGGTCACCAGCGGCACCCACTGCCGTGACCGCCATGCGCCGCCGACCGTGGCGATCCCGTTGTCCACCACCACCTCCAGCGCGTGCCGGTCGCCCACGAAGGCCACCAGGTCGGCGGCGACGTCCGCGGGCGCGGCGACGGTTCGGCCGGTGACCAGCACCGGCCGCAGCTCGGGCAGCGTCGCCAGGGTGCGCAGCGCCAGCCAGGCCGACCCGGCGTCCTCGTCCAGCACGCCGATCAGCCGCGACGGCAGGGTGGCGGTGGCCCGCTCGTGATCGCAGACCACCAGCGCGCGCAGCCGCTCGCCCAGCGCGGCCCGCTCGGTGGCCAGGATGGCGCGCACCGCGTCGACCTTCGCCGCGCTGCGGGCGATCACGCGGTCCACTGGCGACCGCCCGCCGCGGATCCCGGTGCGGGTGAGCTGGTAGCCCAGGCCGGGCAGCGCGTCGCGGATGGCCCCGAAGGCGTGCTTGTCGCGCGGGTCGTCACTGCTTGCCAGGAACCGGCGGGTGTAAAGATGCAGCAACCGCATCCAGTCGTCCGCGGTCGGGTCGTGCCGGTGCTGTTCGAGCGGTCGCGCGTCGACGGGAAGCTCCAGCAGCCCCGCGTGGTGGAACCGCAGCGCGGCGTCGGCCACGTCGGGCTGGTCCCGGCTGAACCGGTGCCAGGGTACCGCCGGGCCCTCGCCCGCCGCGTGCGAGCGGCGCACGACCGCACTGTCCAACCAGGACAGAAAGGGCACGGTGGCGAACGCGGGGTCGAGCAGGTCGGTGGTCAGCTCGTCGAACCGGTCGGCCTGCGCCGCCAGCCACGTCTGCTCGCGGCTGGTCGGCTCGACGAGGCAGGCCAGCTCGGCGTAGGGGGCGAGATGGCCGTCGCGGACCACCGCCGGGATGGACGGACCCATGATCACCTCGCCGAACAGCCGCTCCACCAACACGGCCTCGTCGCGGGTCAGCGCCCCCGGTGGCGTCGCGGTCATCCCGATAACGGCGGCGTCGGGCAGCTGGTCGAGCACCTCGGCGAGCAGCTCGCCCCACACGTCCAACAGGTGGTGGCACTCGTCGAGCACGATCGTCACCGGCTGCCGTTTGAGCGCGGCCACGAGGTCCCGACCCGACTGGCGCAGCCGGTGCAGGTGGCCATCGCGGCCAACCCCGTCCTCGTCCACCTCGGCGTCGGGATCGAACACCGCCAATGCCTGATAGGTCAACGCCGTCACCGGGGCGTCGAGAGCGCGGTCAGCCGAACCGGGCGGCACGTCGGGGCCGAACCCGGCCCACTCGGCCAGCCACTGTCCCTGGATCGCGGTGTTCGGCCCGAACACCACCACGGCCCGCCCAAGCCGCCGCGCCGCCTCCAACCCGACGACGGTTTTCCCACTCCCCGGCGGCAACACGACCCACACCCGCCGCCGCCCGCCCGCGAACGCCGCCCCGATCCGATCGAGCGCGGTGACCTGGTAGTCGCGCAACAGCACCCCGGGCCGCACCCGCTCCATGACCATGGCGGAACCCTAGAGGTAGGGGCTCAGCGGCTCAGCCGTCGCGCGCGTAGAGCTTGATGACCTGGCCGTCGAGGGTGGCCGAGAGGTAGGCGCCGCCGTAGTCGTCGGTGAGGTAGAGGCGCAGCGACGCGTCGCCGTCGATGATGTCGGTGGCGATGATGATGTAGCGCATGGTGGGTTTGGGGACGTTGAGTTCCTTGTTCGCCCGGTCCCACAGCGCGGGCAGGGCGTCCCAGTTGACCTTGGTGAGGTCGAGCACGGCGCGGTCGGCGTCGACCCCGTCCGCGCCCGTGCGCTTCGCGGTGCCGTTGCGGAACTCGAAGTCGTCGAAGCCGTTCTTGATGGCCGTGGTGGGCGCGGTCGCCCTCGCGAACTCTTGGTAGAGGACCAGTTCGGACACCTTGGTGCCGCCCATCGCCTCCGACAGGGCGGCCACCGCTTGGCGTGCTCCCGCCGGAGTGATCAGGTCTTCCCGGACGGGAGCCGCCTTGGTGCTGGTGGTGGTGGTCGTCGGCGTCTGGCTCGCGGGTCGTTCGGTCGGCGGCTGCTGCCTGCCGGTGGAGGTGGCGGTGCCTGCGCCCGGGTTGGCGTCGGTGGCGGTCGTGCCGTCGCCCAGGTAGCGCACGAGAAGCACGGTCAGCGTGACGACAAGTCCCACCGCGACCAGCGACAACACCACGGTGGCGACGGGCATGCGCTTCGCCCGCTGCGGCCCCGAGTGGTAAGCGGCCTGCGGCTGGTGCCATGGTCCGGTGTGCGGTTGCGCGGGGAAGGCGGGCCCGGCCGGGGTCGGTGGCCCCAGCGGGGGCGGCGTCCCGTGCTCGGCCGCCGCGAGCATCCGGTCGAGCACCTCGGCGGTGGGCCGCGCGTTGGGGTCGGCGACCAGGACCGCGCTCAGGGCGAGACCGAGCGCCCCGGCCCGACGCGGCGGCGGGACCGGCTCGGTCATCACCGCGGCGAGGGTCGCCATCGTGGTCGCGCGCCGCAGCGGGTGGTGCCCCTCGACCGCCACGTACAGCAGCATGGCCAGCGACCAGAAGTCCGACGCGGTCTTCGTCTCGTCGCCCAGCAGTCGCTCAGGGGCGATGTACTCGGGGGAGCCGATCACCTCACCGGTCGCGGTCAGCTGCCCGGAATCGTGCAGCGCGGCGATGCCGAAGTCGGTGAGCACCGCGCTGCCGTCCTGACGCAGCAGCACGTTGCCCGGCTTGACGTCCCGGTGCAGCACCCCGGCCGCGTGCGCCGCCCGCAGCGCTCCCAGTACCCCGCGCCCGATCCGCGCCGCCTCCGCCGGAGCCAGCGGCCCCGCCTTCAGGCGCGCGTCCAGCGAGGTGCCGCGGACGAGTTCCATGACGATCCACGGGTACGGGGTGTCGTCCTCGATGATTTGGTAGATCGACACGACGTTCGGGTGCTGCAGCCGGGCCAGCGCCCTGGACTCGCGCAGCACGCGCTCCCGCTGCTGCGCCGCCATCACCGGGTTGTGCTCGAACAGCGCGGCGTCGGCCGGGCGCACCTCCTTGATGGCGACCTCGCGCTGCAACCCGACATCGCGGGCCCGCCACACCGTCCCCATGCCACCGCTGCCCAGCGGCTCCAACAGCTCGAACCGGCCGCCCACCACACGCCCGGTCTGTCCTCGGTCCGACACCGCGCACACGCTAGCAACCCGCGACCGGCGGCCAACCGCCCGACGTTCGCTCGTTCGCACTGGTGAACGCGGGCGGGCAGTGACGAACCTGGTGTTCAGAGCGATCTTGGTGAGGTGAGCCGTCCACGAAGACTCGTCCCCGCTGTCACCCGGCGCTCGCCCGTCGCCGGATCACGCCGAGCACGAATCAGGCCGCGCCGCGTCCGAACGGACAAGCCGTGGGACTGGATGATGGTGACCGCCGTGCTGACCGCGCTCGGCGTGGTCGGAGCGACCGTGTTCGCAGGCCTGTCGTTCACCGCGACCCGCGAGCAGATCGCTGTCGCCCAACAACAAGCCGACGTCGCCGAACAAGGCCAGTACACCGAGCGCTTCACCAGAGCGGTCGCCCAACTCGACCAAGCTGGGCCGGAACACCTGCAGTCCCGCCTCGGCGGCATCTACGCCCTTGAGCGCCTGGCCCGCGACTCGCCCCGCGACCAGCCCACCGTCATCGAGGTCCTCTCCGCCTTCATCCGCACCACAAGTCCCACCCAGCCCACACCGGCGCCCGACGTCCAAGCCGCCCTGACCGCCCTCAGCCGCCGCGACACCACGCACGACAACCACACCACGATCGACCTGACCCGAGCGAACCTGACCGGCGTGAACCTGACCAACGCGAAGCTGGCAGGCGCGAACCTCACCGGCGCGAAACTGACCAACGCGATCCTGTACGTCGCGGACCTGAGCGACGCGCGACTCTACGGCGCGGATCTGACCCGCGCGGTCCTCAACGGTGCGAACCTCGCGCGCGCGACCCTGCCTCGGGCCGACCTGACCCACGTGTATCTGACCGATGCCAACCTGACCCACGCGAACCTGACCGAGGCGATCCTGCGCGACGCGGCCTTGCCCGGCGCGAACCTGACCAGCGCCGCCCTGACCAGTGCGAACTTGACCAACGCGAGTCTGCTCCTGGCGAACCTGACCGACGCGACCCTGTATGGAGCGACGCTGTCCGGCGCGGACCTGAACAGCGCGAACCTCACCGGCGCGGACCTGACGAAGGCCGACCTGACCCAGGCGAACCTGACCGGAGCGATACGTGAGCGAACGGTGGGTCTCCCAGGGCAATGACCCCGATTCGACGTTGACCGTTCACTCATTGATAACCCGGCAGCGGTGAACTAACCTGCGCGAAACTAGGTCGATTCGGTCATCTGTGAACACGGAGAACCCATGGGCGGCAGTCGCGTCAGGGCGTTGACGACGGGCGCGGCCATGTGCCTCGCAGTCGGGCTGGTAGTCGTCGGGCCAGTGGCCCAACCGAGTGCCGCGACCTCGACCACCGTGTTCGCCCCAGTGGCCGACGCGACGGCGGCCGAGGCGACTCCGTCGACCAACGCGGGCGGCGCGGCCCAACTGGGCGTCGACGGATCGCCGGTCGAGCGCACCTACCTCAAGTTCACCGTTGCGGGCCTCAGCGGCTCGGTCACCTCGGCGAAGCTGCGGCTGCACGTCAGCACGACGACCGGCGCCGAGAGCGTGGCGGGCGGCACCGTCAGCGGCGTCTCCAACACCTCGTGGTCGGAGACCGCGCTGACGTGGGCGAACCAGCCCGCCGTCGACGGTGCCGCGCTCGGCTCGCTCGGCGCCGTGCAGCGCGGGGCCTGGTACGAGATCGACGTCTTCGCCGCCGTCGCGGGCAACGGAACCATCAGCCTCGCGTTGACCTCCACCAACTCCGACGGCGTCGACTACGACTCGCGGGAGTCCGCGTCGGCGCCCCAACTGGTGATCACCACCGCCCCTCCGGTGGCGACTTTCACCCCGATCGCCGACACCACCGCCGATTCGTCCACACCGGCCGCCAACTACGGCACCGCGACCCAACTCGGCGTGGACGGCTCGCCGGTCAAGCGCACGTTCCTGAAGTTCGACATCGGCACCGCCACGGTCGCCAAGGCTGTCCTGCGCCTGCACACGGTCAACGACGCCAACGCAGGCAGCACGGGTGGCGGCGGCTCGGTGGCCAAAGCGTCGAGCACGTCGTGGTCCGAGAGCGGCCTCACCTGGGCCAACCAGCCCACCACCGGCAGCCCGGTCGCCTCGCTGGGCCCGGTCGTCCGCGACACCTGGTACGAGGTCGACGTGACCGCCGCGGTCACGGGCGGCGTGGTGAGCCTCGCCATCACCTCAGCCCACGCCGACGGCGCGGACTACGACTCGCGGGAGAGCGCGGCGAAGCCGCAACTGGTCATCACCTCCGGATCGACCTCGACGGACCCGGTGCTGATCGGCGTCGGCGACATCGCGACCGGCCACTCCGACGCCGACACCAAGACCGCCGCGATCGTCGACGGCTACCCGTCCGCGACCGTGTACACCTTGGGCGACAACGTCTATCAGACGGGGACCGCGACGGAGTTCGCCACCTTCTACGAGCAGACGTGGGGCCGCTTCAAGGCGCGGACCCGCCCGACCCCGGGCAACCACGACTACTACTCGACGGGCGCGGCGCCCTACTACGCGTACTTCGGCGCCAACGCCGGTCCGTCCGGCCGCGGGTACTACTCCTACGACCTCGGCTCGTGGCACATCGTCAGCCTCAACAGCGAGACCAGCATGGCGGCCGGTTCGGCCCAGGAGCAGTGGCTGCGCGCGGACCTCGCCGCCACCTCGAAGACCTGCCTCATGGCGATGTGGCACAAGCCGAGGTTCACCTCCTCCGGCCACCACGCCCCGGAGTTGTCCACGGGCCCGCTGGTGCAGGCGCTGTACGAGCACAACGCCGACGTCATCCTCTCCGGCCACGTGCACCTCTACGAGCGGTTCGCCCAGCTGAACCCGACGGGCGCGCTGGACACCGCCCGGGGCGCGCGCCACTTCTCGGCGGGCATGGGCGGCGCCGACTTCCAGACCTTCGGCACGATCGCGCCGAACAGCGAGGCGCGCAACAACAACACCAACGGCGTCCTCAAGTTCACCCTGCACGCCGACAGCTACGACTGGGAGTTCCTCCCCGTCGCGGGCCAGACCTACCGGGACAGTGGCAGCACCGACTGCCACTGACCCGGTGCCGTCAGGCCGGGACCCCGGCCCGGAAAGCCAGTCCGGCCGCTAATCCGCCGCGGAGCGCCTCGCCGCGGCGTCTCGGTGGCGCCGTCGCGTCGGCGCGGGCCTGATCGGCGCCGACGGCCACGTGTGTCAGCACGAAGAGGTCGCCACGCCCGCGACCGGCCCCTGAACTCGGCGCCGCGCCGCGGGGCTTCGTCGAGTCCGTAGTGGACGGTGCGGCTCGTCGGCGACGCGATCGCGGCCGCCGGTCCGGTGCTGTTCGAGCCGCTGCGCGGGCACCTCGCGGAGTCGGCGACCCTCGGGTTTCGTACGCAGGGTGACGGTCGAGCCGTCCACGCTCGGGTGCTACGGCGCCGCCCGCACAGCCCTGCTCGCCACCGCATCGCCTGCTCGATTCTGCACTAATCTGTTCCATGCTGCGCGAAGTTGATTGATTTCGGTGCGAAGCGAGGACTTGACGTCATTTAGCAAAACGTTTTACTGTCTCCGGCAACGTGAAGCAGGTCACTCCTCGCATTGCTCCAACGAAGGATCAAAAGTGAGCGCTACTCAACTGTCGACGTGGTCGTCTCGGCCCTCGCGGGGTGTGAAGAGGTCGGCCGCGGCGGCCATTGCCGCCCTCCTGCTGACGACAGCGGGCTTCGTGGTCACCGCTCCGTCCGCCGTCGCGGCCGACCCCGCCCCTGTCGACTCCGTCGACCCGCTGATCGGGTCCAGCGGCGGGGGCAACACGTTCCCCGGCGCGACGGCACCGTTCGGGATGCTCTCGTGGAGCCCGACCAGCACGCGCGGCGACCAGACGAACACCGGCGCGGCCAACGGCTACGACTACAACACCACCCGCCTGCGCGGTTTCGCCCTCACCCACGTCAACGGCGCGGGCTGCCACCCCGGCGCCGCGGGCGACGTGCCGATCTTCCCGCACACCGCCGCGGTGACGTCCTCGCCGACCGCCGACACCACCGACGCGGTCTACGCGAGCAACTTCAGCCACAGCGGCGAGACCGCGACGCCCGGCCGGTACAAGCTCAACCTGGCCAACGGCGCGACGACCGACTTCGCCGCCACCACCCGCACCGCGGTCGGCAAGATCGGCTTCCCCGCGGGCACGCCCGCGAACCTGCTGTTCCGCACGTCGAACTCGCTCAACGGCAGCGAGGACGCCGAGACCCGCATCGACGCCGCCAACCGCAAGGTCACCGGCTCGGTGCTGACCGGCGCGTTCTGCGGCCGCCGCGCCAACGGCGGCTACAACAACCGCAAGACCTACTACCGGCTGCACTTCGTCGCCCAGTTCGACCAGCCCTTCACCGGCAACGGCACCTGGAAGGACGGCACCCTGCAGTCGGGCGGCACCTACCAGACCGGCGGCGAGGGCTACCTGACCGGCGCCGACCGGCTCGGCAAGGGATCCGGTGGCTATGTCAGCTTCGCGCCCGGCGCGCAGGTGACGATGAAGATCGGCATCTCCTACGTCTCCCTGGCGGGCGCCGAGCGCAACCTCCAGGTCGAGCAGCCGTCGGGGACCACAGTGGACAGCGTGGCCACCGCGACGCGGGCCGCGTGGGCCACCCGGCTGGGCCGCGTCCAGCTCACCGGCGGCACCACCGACCAGCGCAAGGTCTTCTACACCGCGCTCTACCACAGCTTGCAGCAGCCCAACATCATCAGCGACACCGACGGCCAGTACTGGGGTATGGACCAGGCCGCCCACGGCTTGGCGTCCGGCCAGACGGCGCAGTACAGCAACTTCTCCGGCTGGGACCAGTACCGCGCCCAGATCCAACTCCTCGCGCTGCTCGAACCCAAGGTGTCCGGCGACTTCGCCCAGTCACTCTTCAACTTCGCCAAGCAGAACGGCGGCGTCTGGGACCGCTGGGTCCACGTCAGCGGCGCCACCCACGTCATGACCGGCGACCCGTCTGCGGTGACGCTGGCGACCTTCTACGCGATGGGCGTGCGCGACTTCGACTACAACGGCGCCTTCCAGTCTCTCTACAACCAGGCCACCGTCCCACACGAAGACGGTCTGTCGGACCTGGGCTGCTCGGGCCAGTGCGAAGGCCAGCGGCCGAACCTCGCGCAGTACGTGCAGTCCGAGTACTCGGCCAACGACGTCTGCCACTGCTGGGGCGGCGCCGCGGAGACCATGGAAGCCTCCATTTCGGACTACTCGCTGGGCCAGTGGGCCACGGCCCTCGGCCGCACGACCGAGGCAGGCGTCATGGCCGACCGCGCCACGTGGTGGCGCAACGTCTACAACCCCGCCACCGGCTTCATGCAGGGCCGCAACCTCAACGGCTCGTGGGTCGGCTCGTTCACCCCGTCCACCCAGACCGGCTTCGCCCAGGGCAGCGCGGCGGCCTACACGTGGATGGTCCCGCACGACGTCGCGGGCCTCGCGAGCGTCATGGGCGGCAAGTCCACCGCCGCCGCCCGCCTCGACGACTTCTTCCGCGACGCCAACGGAAACTGGCTGGTGCGCGGCGGCGGCGCGCTCAAGTACGACCCGACCAACGAGCCCGACATCCACGCCCCGTGGATCTACAACGAACTCGGCAAGCCCTGGAAGACCCAGGAGACCGTCCGCGAGATCGTCAACACCGTCTACACGACCGGCCCCTCGGGCCTGCCCGGCAACGACGACCTCGGCACCATGTCCGCCTGGTACGTGTGGGCCGCGCTCGGCCTGTTCCCGCACCGGCCCGGCTCCGGGGACATGATCCTGTCCAGCCCCCTGTTCCCCAGCGCCACCATCACCAACGCCGATGGCGTTGTCCTGAAGGTCAACGGCATCGGCACCGGCAAGTACATCCAGTCGGTAAACCGCGGCGGCGTCGCGCACACCGACTGGAAGGTGTCGTCGAACTTCGTCCAGACGGGTGGCACCCTCGACGTCACACTGTCCTCGGCACCGACCAACTGGGCCGTGGTGAACCCGCTGGCCAACCTCGCCCTGAAGCGGCCCGCGACCGGATCGGCCCCGTGCTCGGCCTCGGAAGGCCCGGAGAAGGCCGTCAACGGAAGCATGACCGGCGGAGTCTCCGACAAGTTCTGCACCCTGGCGACGTCGAAGTGGCTCCAGGTCGACCTCGGGACGAGCAAGCCGCTCTACAAGATCATCCTCAAACACGCCGCCATGGGCGGCGAGTCCTCCAGCCACAACACCAAGGCGTTCACCGTGAAGACGTCGGCCGACGGCACCACCTGGACCACGGTCGCGACAGTCACCAACAACACCGACGCGACGACAGTCCACTCGGTGGCGGGCAGCGCCCGGTATGTGCGGGTCGACATCACCACACCGACCCAGACGACCAACCCGGCCGCGCGGATCTACGAGTTCGAGGTCTACTGAGGCTCGCGGCAGCCGGGCCGCCCGGACACCAGTCGCTACTTCGTGGTCTCGACCAGTCGACCGTGCCGCCGGTTCACGCCAGCGGCACGGTCACGCCGTCGAGTGTGACCACCGTTCCGGTGCGCCGGGAGTGTTCGGCCGCCCACACGATCTGGTGGGAGCGAAGCGTCTCCTGTGGCCCGGAGGTCACCAGCGACCAGTGGCCGGTGGCGACCGCGGCGATGAACGCGCGGACCAGTTCGGTGTCGGCACCGCCGTGGCCGTCGGCGGCCGACGCGCTGCCCGCCGGGGTGCAGTCGATGACCTCGGTGGTGTCGGTGAGGAAGTCGTGGACGGTGAGCATCTTGCCGTCGCCCTCGACGCTGCCGAGCGTGCCGAACACCCGGGTCTTGCGGAAGTCCAGCGCGCTGAACGCGGTCATCGTGAACGACGCGGTCACCCCGCCTTCGTACTCCAGGTTGACGACCTGGTGGTCGACCACGTCGTTGCGTCCTGAGTAGACACACTCGCCGTACGGGCCGGTCTCCAGCGCGGTTCGCAGGCCCTCGGCGGTGATGTCGGGGGTGAGCACGCCCAGCGGCCAGCGCTCGAAGACGGGGTCGCCGAGGAAGCGGGAGTAGATGCGGACCGCGGAGTACGCGCAGGTGGGTTCGACCGGGCAGGACGAGCACCGCGACCCCGCGCCCGCGGGTTTGTTCGCCGGGCGGAAGTGGAACAGGCTGCCGAACGAGGAGACCCGGGTGACCGGGCGGCCGATGATGTGGCTGAGCCAGTCGATGTCGTGGCTGGACTTGGCGAGCAGCATCGACGACGACTCGGCCTCCACCGCCCACTGGCCGCGCACGTAGGAGTGGGCGTGGTGCCACCAGCCGACGGGCTCCAGGTGCTCGACGGTGACCACGTCGCCAAGCGTGCCGCCGTCGATGAGCCCTTTGAGCGCACGGGAGTACGGGGTGTAGCGCAGCACGTGGCACACGGCCAGCAGCACGTCGTTGTCCACGGCCGCCTGGACGATGCGCTCGGCATCGGCCTCATTGGTGGCCATTGGCTTCTCCAGCAGCAGCGCGTAGCCGCGGGCGGCGAGCGCGCACGCCGGGTCGGCGTGCAGCCGGTCGGGGGTGGCGACGATGGCGGCGTCGGCGAGGCGGGGGAGAGCGGCCAGGTCGGCCCAGTCGGTGAACACCCGGTCGGGCGCGATGCCGAACTCGGCGGCGAGGAGGTCACGGCGGTGGGGGTCCGGGTCGGCGACGGCGACGACGGCGGCGCCCTCGGCCGCGGCCAGGCGCGCGTAGGCAGCGCCGCGCGCGCCCGCCCCGACAACGGCCAGGGTGACAGTCACAGCTGAACTCCTATTTCACGGCACCCTGGAGGATGCCCTTGACGAAGTGGCGTTGGAAGAACAGGTAGAGCAGCACGATCGGCGTGATGACGATCAGCGTTCCCGCGGACAGCAGCGGGATGTTCTTGCCGAACTGCTGGACGAACTTGCCCAGACCCGCGGGCGCGGTGCGCATGGCGGGGTCCTGGATGAGGATCAGGGCCAGGAGGAACTGGTTCCACGCCCACATGAAGAACAGCAGCGCCAGGGTGGTCAGCGCCGGTCGGGCCGTGGGCAGCAGGACCGACACCAGCGTGCGCCAGGACGACGCGCCGTCGATGGCCGCGGCCTCGGTCAGTTCCGGGGGCAGTGACTCGAAATGCGCGCGCATCCAGAACACCCCGAACGGCATGTACGCGCCGATCAGCGGAAGGATCAGTGCCCAGTAGCTGTTGAGCAGGCCGACCGACCGCAGGTCGTAGTACAGCGGGATGACGATCGCCTCGTACGGCAGCGCGAGACCGACCATGAGCAGCGCGAACAGCACGCCCTTGAGCCGGGACCGGCTCGTCGCGAGGCCGTAGCCCGCCAGCGTGGACAGGACCACCGCGACCGGCACGACGCCCACGGCCACGATGGCGCTGGACTTCAGCAGCGAGCCGAAACCCGCCGTCGTCCACGCCGTGGCGAAGTTCTCCCAGTGCGGGTCCGACGGCCAGTCCAGCCCGGGGGCCAGGTTGGTCGGCGGCTGCAGCGCCGCGGACAGGATCGCGAGGAACGGGAACAGGACCGACGCGGCGGCCAGCAGCAGCGCGAGCCGGGTGAGGTGCTTGGTCATCAGCGCTCCCTGGTGAGCCGGTTGAGCCCGTACATGACCGCGCAGGTGAGCGCGCTGAGCACGGTGGCCAGCGCGCACGCGGTGCCGACCCGGCCCGCGGTGAACACCAGCTCGTAGATCTGCACGCCCGGCACGGTGGTGGTGTGGCCGGGGCCGCCGCCGGTCATGACGTAGACGATGTCGAAGCCCGCGAGCGCGGCGATGATCGTGACGGTGGCGGCGACGGAGATCTCGCGGCGCAGCCCGGGCACGGTGATGTGCCAGAACTCGCGCAGCGGCCCGGCGCCGTCCATGCGGGCCGCCTCGTAGAGCGACGGGTCGATGCGGCCGATGCCGGAGAGCAGCAGCAGGAAGCACAGTCCGGTGCTGACCCAGGTGCCGATGAAGCCGACCGCGGGGAAGGCCCAGTCGAAGTCGCCCAGCCAGGGGCGGGTGATCTCATCGAGTCCGACGGCGGACAGCGCCTCGTTCAGCGGGCCGCGCTCGCTGTAGATCCACTTCCACACCACGCCCACGGCGACCAAGGGGAGGATCTGGGGCAGGAACAGCACCGTCCGGATGATCGGCATCGCCTTCCACGGCACCGCCGCCACCAGTGCGGCCAGCACGAGACCGATCCCGATCGGCAGGACGCTGTAGAAGATGATGAACCCGAACGCGTGGGCCAGTGCGGCGCGCAGCTCCGGCTCGGTGAACACCTCGACGTAGTTGTCCAGCCCGATCCAGGTGGCCACGCCGACGCCGTTCCACTCCCAGAACGAGATCCACACGCTGTGCAGGAACGGCACGATCACGAACGCGCCGTAGAACAGCAGAGCCGGAAGCGCGTACAGCAGGGGCGCCATGCCGCGGCGGCGGCGCGGCCGACGCCGGGTGGCGGCGGGCACAGCCGCCACCCGGGTCGCGACGGCGGTATCAGCCATGGGTCTTGGCCCACTCGCCCTGCACCGCGGCGATGAACCCGTTCGGGTCGGTCTTGCCGCCGATCAGCTCCTGGGTCGCGCTGACCAGGGTGGAGTTCATCGTGGCGGTGGCGTTGTTGTTGAACCCGACGAGCCCGTTGTCGGCGTTGACCCGCGTCCACGCCGCGACGACATCGGCCATCAGGGTGTTCGCGTCCGGCTTGGCCGCGGTCGGGTCGGCGGGCATGAAGCCGATCCGGAACTGCTCGACGGAGGCGGTCTGCGAGTGCAGGTAGTCGAGGAAGGCGGCCGCGGCGGCCGGGTTCTTCGACCGGCTGGAGATGCCGAACGCCACCGAGGTGCCGATCGCGGTGGCCTTGGCGCCGGGGAAGGCGAAGAAGCCCGCGTCGGCCTTGAGGCCGTCGGCGATCTTCGCGGCGTCCCAGTTGCCGTCGACGAAGAACAGTCCCTCGCCGCCGGTGAACTTCGCGACCGCGCCCTGCAGGTCGACGCCGTTCGCGCCGCTCGGGACGTAGCCCTTGTCCGCCCACTCCTTGAGCTTCTGGGCGCCCGACCGGTTGCCCGCGGTGTCGAACGAGCTGCCCTTGGTGCCGAAGGTCCACTTGGCGGCGTTCTCGGCGCCGTCCTGGGACTGGCCGATGAGCTGCACGACGAACGCGGAGTGGCCTTCGGCGTTGCCGAGCTGCAGCGGCACCTCGCCCGCGCCCTTGGCCTTGGCCAGCGCGGCTTCGAAGTCGGCCAGGGTGGTCACGGGCAGCGTGATGCCGAGCTTGGCCGCCTTGGCCTTGTTCACGTACACGCCGACGATGGAGAAGCCCGCGGGCGCGGCGTAGAGGTCGCCGGTGCCGAGGGTGCTGCCGTTGGCGGCGACCCGCCACTGGGCGAGCTGGGTGCTCGGGTAGACCTTGTCCCAGCCGTAGGCCTGCTCGTACGGGGCCAGCGAGCGGACCAGCTTGTCCTTGACGGTGGTGCCCACCGAGTTCAGCAGCACGATGTCCGGTGCCTGCTCGGAGGCCAGGGACAGGTTCAGGCTCTTGTTGTAGTCGTCGTAGTTGGTGTCCTGGTAGTTGATCGTGATGTTCGGGTGCTTCGTCCGGAACCCCGCGATTGTCGCCTTCACCGCGGCGCCCGACTCCGGAGTGGACACCAGCGACAGCGTGACGTTCTCCGTGGGGACCTGGGTGGTGGCCGGGCCTTCCGGTGCCCCCTGTTGCTGGGACGGGCCTGGCGAACAGGCCACAGCGAGCACCAGCGCGGTGGCGCCCGCGGCGATGTGCTTGAGGTTCATGCGGATCTCCTGGGGGTTTCGCCCGGATCTAGGGTGCGGCACGCACTCCGGCGAGGCGACTCGTCAATTACAAAAGAAACTTTCCTTTGCTAGGATGAGGGACGTACGGGACGCCGTCAAGAGGGGGAATCGAAATGCAGGTACTGCCTGGAGGCGATCAGAGCGCGCTGCGGCATCTCAACACCCGCAGAGTCCTGCAGCTGCTCTACGAGGGCGCGCCGATGACGGTTACCGCGGTGGCGAAGGAAACCGACCTCTCTCGACCCACTGTGCAGGGCATCCTCAACACCCTCGCCGAGTCCGCCTTGCTCGTCGTCGACGGCCACGACACGCCCCCCACGGGTGGTCGGCCCGCGCAGCGCTACAAGTTCGACGCCGCCGCCGGGCTGCTCGCGGGCATCGACATCGGCGCCCACGCGGTGTCCGTCCGGGTCACCAACCTCGCGGGCGCGCTGGTGGGCGCCGCCCGCAAGCAGGTCGCCACCGACGACCGCGCCGCGCGGCTCGACCTCGCCGCCGACCTGGTGCGGGGCGTGCTGCCCGGGGGCGGGCGCGGACTGTGGGCCGCGGGGGTCGGGACACCGGGAATCCTCGACGAGGACGGCGTGGTGCGGCTCAGCGTCGCCATCCCGGACTGGACGGGTGTGCCGTTGGCCGCCGAGTTGGCCGCGCGCCTGGACTGCCCGGTCGTGGCGATGAAGGACGCGGGCATGGCGGTGCTCGCCGAGCACCGCGTCGGCGCGGCGCGCGAGGTGTCCGACCTGCTGTATGTGCACGTCGGACACCGTCTTGGCGTCGGTCTGCTGGTCGACGGCAAGCCGTTCGTCGGGCCGTCCGGCGCGGCGGGGGAGATCGGGCGCCACCCCGCGTTCGGCTGGAACAGTGCCCCCGCCCGGCTGGCCGCCGACGCGGGTGTGCCCGACGCGTCCACCGACGACGCGGTCGAGTCGGTGCTGGCGAGGGCGGGCCGCGGCGACCGGGCCGCGATCGTCGCGGTCGACGCCTTCGCCAAGTCCGTCGCGGCGGGCATCGGCGCGATGGTGCTCGCGGTCGACCCCCGGCTGGTGGTGCTCGGCGGCGGGATGACCAGGGCCCGCGAGACCATCCTCGGCCCGGTCGCGCGCCACCTCGCCGACCTGACCTACGAGGTTCCGCCGCTGGTCCTGTCCACGTTGGGCGAGGACGCGGTCACCATCGGTGCGACCGAGGCGGCCCGCGACCACGTGCGAGCGCGGCTGTTCGGCGCGAGCTGACGTCCACTCTTGACAGACGCGTCACGCGTCGTTCACCCTTTCGAAGGAAGGTTTCTTTCGCTTCTCCCCGCCTTAGGGAGTGTCCCCAGATGCGTTTACCCCTCCGCGCCGCTGTCGCCAGCGGCCTCATCGCCGCCTCCAGCCTGGTGTCCGCGGGCACAGCGGCCGCGGCCGACTTCCCGCCCAACCCCACCACCAAGTCCGGCTACACCCTGGACTTCCAGGAGGAGTTCGACGGCACCAGCCTCAACTCGGCCAAGTGGCTGGACTACTACCTGCCGCACTGGACCAGCACCCGTGAGAACGCCAAAGCGCGCTACACCGTGGCCAACGGCGTGCTGACCGAGCGTCTCGACGCCGACACGCCTGCCTGGAACCCGACCTACGACAGCACGGTCAAGATCTCCAGCATCCAGTCGTACAACAAGGACTGGTGGCACCGGTTCAACTACTCGATGCCCAACGACCACCACGAGCCGGACTTCAACGGCTACACGACCAAGTACGGCTACTTCGAGATCCGGGCCAAGCTGTCCAATGTGGGCGGCGGCGGCCACCAGGCGTTCTGGCTCACCGGCATCGAGGACACCTCCAGCGCTTCGCGGAACCCCGAGATCGACTTCATCGAGACCTTCTTCAACACGCCGGACAAGTGGCGCATCGCCGCCTACGGCTGGGGCGACCCGAACTTCCTGTCGTCGTGGACCCTCATGCAGGATCCGGTGCCCAGCGGCACCCCCACCGAGGAATACCACGTCTACGGCATGGACTGGACGCCCACGGCGCTGAACTTCTACTACGACAACCAGCTCTACAAGACCATCAACGACGCGCCCAACATGGCCATGGGCATGATCCTCGGCATCTACACCGACGCGGGGTCCGGACAGCACAACAACGTGTGGCCGAAGAGCTGGAACGTCGACTACATCCGCGTGTTCAAAAAGGACGGTGGATACCAGGAGGCGGGCTACGAGCTGCTGAAGAACCGGCAGACCGGAGCGTTCGCGCACATCCAGGACAAGACAGGCAAGGTGCAGTACGGCGCCGTGCCCGCGACCTGGTGGAGTGCCCAGTGGACACGTGAGCAGGCCGGATCCTATGTGCGGCTGAAGAACCGGTGGACCGGCGAACACCTGAACGTCGAGCCGAACGACGGGGTCGCCCACTACGGCACCACCCCGGCGACGTGGTGGTCCGGCCAGTGGACCCAGGAGCAGGTCGACGGGTACGTGCGCCTCAAGGACCGGCAGACGGGCAAGTATCTGCACACCGAGAACCTGACCGGCGAGGTCCAGCACGGAACCGTGCCGTCGGGTTACTGGACCAGCCAGTGGACGTACCAGCCCGCGTCCTGACGACCCGGGGGTGGGGAGCCTGACTGCCCGAGCTCCCCACCCCCTTTCCCGATGGAGCCGTTGATGACCATGAAGATCGCCGCCGCCGCGCTCGCGGTCACCGCGGCACTCACCGCCTGCGGCGCGAATCCGACCCCACCATCGCCCCAGCCCTCGTCCACCGCCCCGTCGGTCGCCCAGCGAAACGAGCACCTGTGGCACGTGCTCGACGACAACGGCAACCGGGAGCGCGATCTCCCCGACGACGACCCGGCCGTCGCCGAGGTGCGCAAGCTGGTCGTGCTGCACTCCGGCGTCACCGACAACCGCGCGCCGGACAACGTCACCGCCAGCGTCGCCGCCGAGTTCGGCTACTACCACCCGGCTTTTGTCGACGACCTGCGCGCCCAGAAGTACGACACCAAGCTGGTCGACCTGTTCACCGCCAACGGATTGGCGACCCGACAGGTCTCCATCGCCTGGTACGAGTCCACCTTCAGCAAGAACATGACCACCGCGACCGCCCAGTTCGAGACGACGTTCGAGTTCACCGCGGCGAATCCGGCCTACCTGACGGCGAACCAGTTCGCCCTCAACGAGCCCTACACCCAGCGCCGGACGATCAGTCTCACCCGCAGCGGCTCGACCTGGCAGATCAGCCGAATCGAGAAGGACCGCCTCACCAGAGTCGAGGCACCCGGGCGGTGACGCGTTGGGTGAGCCGGAGTTCGCCGCGCTACCCCTGATCTATGTGTTCGGGAGCTCTCCGCCGGTCTCGGTCAACGTGGCGAACAGGTCGCCCAGCCGGTCGACGCGGTCGAGGACATCGTCGGCGGTGAAGGTGAGGTCGTCGACGCTTCCGCTGGCGCGCACTTCGTCCCAGGTGACGGGGGTGGACACGGTCGGGTGGTCCCGTCCGCGCAGCGAGTACGGGGCGACGGTGGTCTTGGCCGGATGGTTCTGGCTCCAGTCGATGAACACCTTGCCCGCTCGCAGCGCTTTGGCCATCTTCGCGGTCACCAGGTCCGGGGTCTCCACGGCGAACCGTTCGGCTAGCGACTTGGCATAGGTGGAGGTCTGCTCGGCGGCGGTGACCTTGACCGCCGCGTAGACCTGCATGCCCTTGGAGCCACTGGTCTTCGCGACCGGGGTGAGGCCGTCGGCGACAAGGGCGTCGTGCAGTCGTTCGGCGACGCGGGCGCAGTCGACGATCGTCGCGCCCGGCCCCGGATCGAGGTCGAACACCAGCCGGTCCGGCAATCCCCGAGCCGGTCCGTGGGCGACGGTCCACTGCGGAACGTGGAGTTCCAGCGCGGCGAGGTTGGCCACCCACACGAGCGCGGCGAGTTCCTCCAGCAACGGGTAGTCGATGATGTCGCCGCTGCCGCGTGAGCCGCCGCTGGGGAGTCGGACGGTGGGCAGCCAGTCGGGTGCGCCGCGGGGGACGTTCTTCTCGAAGAACTTCTCGGCGTGCACGCCGTCGGGGAACCGGATGGTCGTGACCGGTCTGCCCGCGAGGTGGGGGAGCAGGACCGGTGCGATCAGCGAGTAGTAGCGGATCACCTCGCCCTTGGTGAACCCGTCTGCCGGGTAGAGCACCTTGTCCAGATTGGACAATGTGAGCCTGCGATCCCCGACCTGGACCGCCACCCGGGCACTCGGTGTCACCACCGATTCGGGCAGCGGCGCCGAGCCGATCAGGGGCGACCGCGGCACGATCACTTCGGACGGTTCGCGGTCCTCGCGCAGCCCGCGCCACGCGGTGTGGCGGAGTCGACCGTCGCGGGTGAACTGCCGGTAGACCACCTCACCCACCAGTGTGGGCGTGACCCAGTGTGCCCGCCGGATGTCCTCGCGCGGCGGTTGCGTCACGAACGGATGCGTCGGCCGCTCCAGCGTCTCCAAGCGGGCCTGCAATGCTCGCCGGTCGGCTTCGGAGAAGCCGGTTCCCACGTCCCCGATGTAGACGAGGTCGCCGGTGTCGGGGGCGTGGGCGCCGAGCAGCAGGCCGCCGAGGATGCCGGTGAACCGGCTCTGTCCCGGCCGCCACCCGCAGACGATCACTTCCTGGGTCTGGATCAGCGGATGCTTCAGCCACGAGTCCGGGCGTTTCCCCGGCTGGTAGGTCGAATTCCGCAGCTTGGCGACCAGGCCCTCGAATCCCTCGGTGGCGGCCCGGTCGAGCAGGTCCTGCGGGGTGAGCCCGTCGGCGGCCAGCTCGTCGAAGGTGAACGCGGGCACCACCGAGACCAACGACGGGTCCGGCATCGCCAGCTGCTCCAGCCGTGCCCGCCGCTCGTCGTAGGGGATGTTCACCAGCGAGTCGTCACCGAGCCGCAGCAGGTCGAACGCCAGGTACCGCACCGGCACGTCCAGGAACGGCTCATCGCGGCGCGGGGAACTGGCGTGCGAGCGGTACCGGCCGCGGCGCTCCTGCATCGCCCCGAAGTCGACCTGGCCCGCGTCGTTGTAGACGACGATCTCCCCGTCCAGCACCGCGGCCCGCCCGTCGAGCGCGGGAGAGAGGACACCGGCCAACACCGCGAACTCGTGCGTGAGATCGATGCCGTTGCGGCTGGTCAGCACCGTCGTCCCGTTCGCGGCGATCCGCATCGCCGCCCGATACCCGTCGAGCTTGTACTCATAGGACCAACTCGACCCGGTGCGCAGCCGACCGCCATCGGGCTTGGCGAGCATCGGCTCGACCCACGCGGGCACCACCGCCCGACTACTCTTCGACGCGCGCGCCATGCCCACCTCCGGTCCGCACGCCGACCGTAACCCGAACGGCCTAATCGCACGCGCCGAAGGCCACTATCCGCCACCCCCGCTGCCGTGCGCGGCGGCCCCGCTGGCCAGGCGTAACAGCTGACGGCGTCGCCGCGACACCTCCTGAACCCCGGAGGTGCGCTATGCCGAACGAGAACGAGGTAGTGGATCTCCTGCTGGCATGGCGAGCCGACGTCGACAGTGTTCCGCCGCCGAGCTTGATCATGCTCGAAGTCGCCTGCGTGCTGATGTGCGCGGCGTGGCCGAACTAACGGCCCTGCAGCGCTTTCACGTTGTCGCCGAAGGTCCAGTTCTTTGAGCCGTCCCAGTTGAGTGACCACGTCATAAGGCCCTTGAGGCCGCCGCCGAAGCTGTTCCACGCCTGGGCGACCGTGGTCGGTGACATGTGGCCGCCGCCCGCGCCCGGCTGGGCGGGCAGGCCCGGGACCTGCTTGTCGTAGGGCACGCGGATCGTGGTGCCCTGGATGACCAGGCCCTGGTTGAGGCACTCGGTCTGCTTGACGAAGCCCTGCACGGTGCCCGCCTGGTAGGAGTCGCCCGCGCAGCCGTACATGCTGCCGTTGTAGTACTGCATGTTCAGCCACCAGAGCCTGCCGTTGTCCGCGTACTTCTTGATGATCGGCAGGTACGCGCCCCAGATGGAGCCGTAGGTGACGCTGCCGCCGGTGACGTAGGCGGTCTCGGGGGCCATGGTCAGCCCGAAGTTCGACGGCAGCTGCGCGAGCACCCCGTCGATGATGCGGATCAGGTTGGCCTGCGACGGCGACAGCTGGCTGATGTTGCCCGAGCCGGTGAGCCCGGTCTCGATGTCGATGTCGATCCCGTCGAAGTTGTACTTCTTCAGGATGGGCACGATGGTGGCGACGAACCGGTCGGCGACCGCCGACGAGCTGAGGTCGATCCCCGCCGTCGCCCCGCCGATCGACATCAGGATCGTCTGGCCCGCCGCCTTGGCCTGACACATCGCCGCGGGCGTCGCGACCTTGACGGTGCTGTCCATACCGTCCTCCCACAGCGCGGTCCCGTCGGAGCGGATCACCGGGAACGCGGCGTTGAGCACGTTGTAGCCGTGCTGCGAGATCACCGGGGTGGTGACGGGCGTCCACCCGAACGGAGGATGCACGCCGTTCGCCGCGCCGTCCCAGTTCTCCCAGTAGCCGACAAGGACTTTCCCCGCGGGCTTCGACTTCACCGCGCAGCTGTCCCCGCCGGGCGGTTCGGTGGTCGTGGTCGTGGTCGTGGTCGTAGTCGTGGTTGGCGTGGATGTCGGTTGCGTGGTGGTGGTCGTTGTAGGCGGAGTCCCGTCACAAGCACGCACATCCGTCCACAATGACGGTGCGGCGACCGGGTTCCAACCGGTCCCCGGCCACGCGGTGTGCGCCACCTTGGCGCGGTAAAGCCTTCCCCTGTAGGTCACCTCGGCTCCGGCCGCGTAGGCGGTGCCTTCAGCCCAGGCGGGGGCCTCGCAGGCGGCCAGGGTAACGGAAGGCGAGGCGAGAGACTCGCGCTCGACCACCAACACAGTTCCCACCGCGACAGCGACACCGACAACCGCCGCGATGGCCGCATTCCTCGATCGCACAGGAGTGTTCCGCATGCGGCAATTATCTAAATTGGTCTAGTCCATGTCCATGTGCAAGATTTCCCAGTCCCGTCGACAACCGGTCGATGAGTTCTGGGAACCAGCGCACGTGCGACCTGTTCGCGCGGATCTGGCTGCCCTTTCGGGCGATGCGGGCAACTTTCCACCCCGCCAAGCCGACGAATCAGTGAGAAGCCCTGACGAAAGGCTGAAGCCATGGCCACCGAGTTCAAGTTCGTCGTCGACGGCATCGACCTGACCGAGGATCAGCGCGGCGCCATCGCGCAGGCGGTCTCCGCGGCGGGCACGGTCGCGCTGACCGAGGTCATCGGGAAGGGCGTGCCGTACTTCGAGGTGGGCGGGCTCAACCTGCGCAGGTGGGAGCTGATCGGCAAGTACCTGCTCGCGGGCGACCTCGCCGAGAAGATCGGCGGACAGGTCCAGGGCCTGATCGACGGCCGCTGAGATGGCCGGGCACACCTGCCCGAGCGCCCAGGCAGGCCCGGGCGCGGTGCTGCTCGGCGTGTTCGGCCCCGACGGTCGTGCGGTGTTCGTTCCGCACGGCCCCAAACTCACCCCCGAGTTGCGCGGTCAACTCGCCGCCACCACGACCGGCCCGCTGGAAACCCGCTTCCGCTTCGCCGCACCGTGCGCACAGTCCGCGTGCGTGTTCTGGGACGGGTCATGCCGCGCGGTCGACGCCGCGCACGAGGACTTCGAATCCGTCCCCGATGCCGCGCTGCCGGAGTGCGGCATCCGCGACACCTGCCGCTGGTGGTCACAAGAAGGAGCCCACGCCTGCGCGGTCTGCCCGCGCGTCCGCACCGCCGCGACGGACGTTGCCCGAACACCGGTGCACGATCGACCTGGATCGACGCCAACCTCCTGACGATCGATGTGTCACCAGGAGCCCTCGGTGACACCGAGGTAGACCAGGTCCGACCGCGGGGCCTCGTTGCTGGCGAAGACAGCGATGGCGCTGATCACGCAACCGGCCAACACGTAGAGGACGACGGGCCGGCGTCGCCGTAGTGGTGAGCAGTGCGGTGGCGACGAACGGTGCCGTGCAGCCGAAGAGGGCGCCGCCGAACTCGCGGCCGACGCTCCTGCGGACCACAACGGAACTGCTGCCCCACATGATTGAGTCAAGCGCCCCGTCGGGTGTGCGCGTCGCCAAGGTCGAGGCCCAGGTTCACGGTGGCGAGGTTCTGATCCCACGACAGCGTCAGCCCAGGACAGCGCCACCCGCTTCGGGAAGAGATGATTCGGTGCGCGGGCGAGTGAACCCGGCGCCGCCTCCACACGTGTAGACGGCAAGGCGACACCCCGAACGACGAGAGGCGGCGGCGATGGCTACGAGGACCCAGGTGCGGCGCTCCGTGCCCCCGGTCGTCCGGGCGCGATGGGCCATGTGGGCGTTTGTGCTGGTCAACCTGGTAATCGTCGAAGTCCTGTTCATCACCAGCGGCACCGGGAAGAACTCGATCCTCACCGTGGCCAAGTTCGTCGGCCTGCATGCCGCCCTGTTGATGATCTTCCAGTTGCTCCTGGTCGCCCGGCTGCCGTGGTTGGACCGCCGCATCGGGATGGACCGGCTGACGGTGTGGCACCGGTGGACCGGTTTCACCCTGCTCTGGACCGTCCTCACCCACGCCACGCTGGTCGTGCTCGGCTACGCGACGCTGGACGACGCGTCGATGGGGCGGACCTTCCTCGCACTGGCCGGGGTGCCCGCGTCGCTGCTGGGCATGATCGCCGCCGCCACGGTCAGCGCGATCGCGATCACCTCCCTGCGGTCGGTCCGCCGCAAGCTGCGCTACGAGACGTGGCACGCCCTGCACCTGATGGTGTACCTGGCGATCTCGGTGGCGTTCGTCCACCAGCTGCTGGAGACCACGACGTTCAAGTCGTCCACGTTCGCCACCGTGTACTGGTGGGCACTGTGGATCCTCGCGGTCGGCTCCCTGGTGACCGGGCGGATCGCGGTGCCGCTGTGGCGCAACGCGAGACACCGGTTCCGGGTCCAGGCCGTGGTTCCGGAGTCGGACAACGTGGCGTCGGTGTACGTCACCGGCCGCGACCTCGACCGGCTTCCGGCCAGGGCGGGCCAGTTCTTCATCTGGCGGTTCCCCGGGCACAACCACTGGTGGCTGGCCAACCCGTTCTCGTTGTCCGCCGCGCCGGACGGCCGTTCCCTGCGGTTGACCGCCAAAGCGGTCGGCACGGCCAGCGCGGGCCTGCGGCACGTCCCGGTCGGGACCCGGGTGTTCATGGAGGGCCCGTACGGCGCGTTCACGTCGCTGCAGCGGACCCGACCCGGCACCCTGCTGATCGCGGGCGGCGTCGGGATCACCCCCATCCGCGCCCTGCTGGAGGAACGGTCGACCGCGGACGTCGTCGTGCTGTACCGCGTCCGCGACGAGCGCGACGCGGTGCTGCTCGGCGAGGTCCGGCAGCTGATCGGGGCTGGCAGGCTCCACCTGCTCACCGGCCGGACCAAGGACGGCGCCCGTCCATTCGAACCGGACAGTCTGCGCGAGATGGTCCCCGACATCGCCGAACGCGACGTCTACGTGTGCGGCCCACCCGCGATGACCTCGTCGGTACTGAGCAGCCTCCGGGCGATCGGGGTGCCGCGCTCGCAGGTGCACGCCGAGAAATTCAGCATGGCCTGACTCGGGGCGTTGCCTGCGCCTACCGCGCTGAGGGTATGTCGGGATGGCGGCCGTGAGCCTGGCGGAACCAGCCGAGCAGCTGCAGGCCCGCCACGGTCAGTCGGACCGTGGACGCGGGCGCGGTGGCTGGATCCTCGTCGGGAGCCGACATTCTGCGTTCGATCAGGCCTGCTCCGGCCATCCAGAGCAACGCGGCGAACACGCCCAGGTCGAGGTCGGCACCGTCGGCGCGGTAGAGCATCGCGCCGAGCGCGATGATCTGACCGGCGTTGACGAGGTCGAGCGCGGCGTGGCGGTCGGTGGTGTAGTCGACGGCTCCCGCTGTCAGTGTTGTGGTCATGTCGTGGCCTCGCGGTTTCTCGAGCGACCAGCGTGCCCCCGCGATCTCGGCGGTGTGCGGCAATCGCGTCGACGACCCACCGGATCTCACTGCACGGCGATAGCAGTATCGCTGCGTAGAACTGATCGAAACTGTGGTGTAAAACTCATCTTCACTCATCATGAGTCAGGATCTGCGAGCAGTCAAGGCCCGGTCCGCGGCCAGGGCGCTCGTCCGAGCAGGCGGGACGCCGTCCCAACAAGTCAGGTCCGGACGCGCTTCGCGCGTCCGGACCTGTGAGTCCACCGAGTTGGCCGCGGTCCCGCTAGGAGACGGGTCCGTACAGGTTGTACCCCCAGAGCCAGTTCCCGTAGCTGTCCGACATGTCGTAGACGTAGTTGTCGCTGCCCTCCGGGAAGGGGATCGGTTTTTGTCCCTCGTCGGTGTACGTCCCGAACATTGTCCCGGCATTCTTCCCGTCGTCGTACACGTACACGGTGTACTTCCGGGGCGTCGTTTCCCCGAGTGAGAGGTAGATCCATCCCTCCGACGGCATGACCGATTTCTCGTCACGCAAGAACACGATGTCGGTTCTGTCCGCGGTGGTCCACACGTCGCTGTCGTGCACGGCCGAGGTGAACTCGAACGGAGCCTGGAAGCCCTGCGGGATCTGGAAGTTCCCGGAATAGCTCTGGATCCAAGGCGCGTTCGGATAATGCGCCTTCATCGCCCAGAGGCGGATGATCGGCAAACGGGGAACGGGAAATTTGATATCCCCGTACCGTGCGCCCGACTTGACCGTTCCGATTGCGCTCGCCATCATGTTTCCTTTCGCGAAGGGTATTTCCCCGAGCGTAACCAGGCCGGGTTGGGAGATTGCGACATCCGAACAGCCGATGGGGCATGCTGGTCGACCCGATAGGGCAAGGGCGGCACGTGATCACGCGCGGGCGTAGCGCTCGGCCAGTACGCGAAGCAGTGGCCGCAGTTCGGCCGGGGACTCGACGGTGAAGTCCATGCCGAGCATGCCGACGAACGCGGCGACCGTCTCCAGCGTGTCGGCTCCGGTCACCAGCACGGACGTGGCCGCGTCGACCGCCTCGACGACGCCGACGGCGGGGTTGATCCGGGCCAGCACGGTCTCGGCGGGGGCGTCCACGCGGAGCCGGGCGTGCACGTTCCACCCGCTGCTGGCGATGCGGCGCATGGCGAACGCCGTGTAGTCGCCGTCCGCGATCGGGGTCGGGGCGAAGCGGCGGTGGGTGCGCATGCGTGGGGCGACGCGGTCCAGGCGGTAGACGTCCCATTCGTTGGTGGCGGGGTCGCGGGCCACGAGGTACCACCGGCGCTGCCAGGACAGCAGCCGGTAGGGCTCGACCAGGCGCGGGGTGTCGTCGTAGTCGAAGCGGAACTGCTCGACGCTGTGGATGGCGGTGGCCACCGCGCGCATCACGTCCGGGTCGACCTCCGGGTCGGGCGCGTCGGTCGCGGTGTTCTCCGGGGCGTGTTCGACAGCCGAGGACAGTGCCTCGACCGCGGGCCGAAGTCGCGGGGGCAGGACCTGTTCGAGCTTGGCGAGCGCGCGGGCGCTGGCCTCCTCGATGCCCGCGATGCCGCGGCCCGCGCGCAGCCCGATGGCCACCGCGACCGCGTCCTCGTCGTCGAGCAGCAGCGGGGGCAGCTTCCCTCCCGCGCCGAGCCGGTAGCCGCCCGTGGCGCCCCGGGTGGCGTGGACGGGGTAGTCCAGGCCACGCAGCCGTTCGATGTCGGTGCGGACGGTCCGGGTGGTGACGCCGAGGCGCTCGGCCAGTTCGGTGCCGCTCCACGTGGGCCGGGACTGGAGCAGGGACAACAGGGCGAGCAGCCGGGCTGGAGTGTCGCCCACAAACTCCTCCGTCAAATAGGAAGTAGATGTTCCTATATGCACTTTAACGTTAGTGCCATGACGAACACGAGCATCCGCCCCTTCCGCGTCGAGATCGCCCAGGCCGAGCTGGACGACCTGGCCCTCCGCCTCGCCCGCACCCGCCTTCCCCAGCCCGCGCCCGCCGACGACTGGACGACCGGCACCCCGAACCACTACCTGCGCGAGGCCGTCGAGGCGTGGCAGCGGTTCGACTGGCGCGCGGCGGAGGAGCGGATCAACGCGTACCCGCACTTCCTCACCGACATCGAGGGCCAGCCGATCCACTTCATCCACGTCGAGTCGCCCCATCCCGACGCCACCCCGCTGCTGCTCCTGCACACCTACCCCGGCTCGTCGGTCGACTACCTCGACATGATCGACCAGCTCGTCGACCCGGTGGCGCACGGCGGCACGGCGGACCAGGCGTTCCACCTGGTGATCCCGGACGCGCCCGGTTTCGGCTTCTCCACCCCCGTCACCGAGTCCGGCTGGACGTCGGCCCGCATCGCCCGCGCCTACGACGCGCTGATGCGCCGCCTCGGTTACGACACCTACGGCGCGCACGGCTCCGACCAGGGCGCGGTGATCGCCCGCGAACTGGGACTCCTGGCACCGGAGGGCTTCCTCGGTCTGCACGTCCTGCAGCTGTTCTCCTTCCCGTCGGGCGACCCGAGTGAGTTCGAGCGCCTGGAGCCGCAGGACTACGCCGGTCTGGAGCACATGCAGTGGTTCCAGAAAGTCGGCGGCTACAACACGATGAACGCCAGCCGCCCGCAGACCGTCGCCGCGGGCCTCAGCGACTCGCCCGTGGGCCTGCTGGCCTACAGCGAGCTGTTCAACTCCTTCGGCAACGGCACGTCGCTGGTCCCGCTGGAGAAGGTGCTGCTGGAGGTGTCGGTCGCCTGGTTCACCAACGCGGCGGCGGGGATGACCCGCTCGTACTACGAGAACGCCGAGGCCCCCGACGCCGCGTCGGTCAACGCCGCCCCGACCGGCGTCGCGGTGTTCGCCGACGACTTCCAGACGATCAAGGTCTTCGCCGAGCGCGACAACAGCGCCATCGTCCACTGGAGCCGGTTCGACCGCGGCGGCCACTTCGCCGCCCTGGAGGTGCCGGAGGTCGTGGCGGCCGACATCCGCGCCTTCTTCACCGGCCTGCGCTGAACCGGGAACGAAAGTGGGCCAGGGCTTCTCGCCCTGGCCCACTTTCGCGCTTGGTCAATGGATTGTCGGTGGTCGGACCTACGATGCGGAGCATGACAAGGTACGTCGATGAGGACCTGCGCGGCACGGAGTTCCGCGAGTGCGATCTGACCGGGGCCCGCCTGATCGGCGTCGTCATGCAGGACGCGGTGATCGACGGGCTGATCACCAACCTTGTGGTGAACGGTGTCGAGGTCACCGGGTACGTCGAGGCGGAACTCGACCGGCGCCATCCGGAGCGGGTGCTGATCCGCTCCGATGATCCGGCCGATCTGCGCGAGGCGGCGCGTCGGCTCCACGCCGATTGGGCCGCCACGGTCGAGCGAATCCGCCGAACGCCGGGCATCGAGCGCCGCGGCGTGAACGACGAGTGGTCGGCGGCGCAGACGATGCGCCACCTGGTCTTCGTCCACGACTCGTGGTTCCGCCGCTGCTGCCTGGGCTCGGCCGAGCTGTTCACGCCGATGGGCATCGGGCCGACCGACGAGCCCTACCGTGAAGCGCACGGTCTTGATCTCTCGCTCGACCCGCCCCTCGACGAGATCGTGAGCGTGCGGGCGGCGCAGGCCGCCGAACTCGAGACCTGGCTCAACGACGTCACCCCTGCGCGACTCGCGGCGCTCGCCCCGGTGCCCGACGACGATGTCTGGCCGCCGTACGCCCGGGGCCGCTCGGTGCGGCAGTGCCTCGGCACAGTGCTCAACGAGACGTTCGAGCACCACGGCTTCTGCGTCCGCGACCTCGATCTGATCGAGGGACAGGACGCCGAGTAGGCGCCGCCCCGCTCTCGCCGCGCAGGCGGGAGCGGGCGACCGCGATCACCGAACCCCCCGACGCGGCGCCCGGAGTCACCGTCGGCTGATCACTCGGCGTCGACGACCGCGGGCGGTGCGGCCTGCGATTCCCGGTTCTCGATCTTGATGCCGCACTTGCCGACCAACGCCGCCCCGGCACCGATCGTCGTCGCCACCGGCGCTGCCAGCGCGGCCACCATGCCCACAGCCAACGGCACGTCCAGGACCACGTCGTCCTTGCTGTCCCGGACGATCACGCGGCGGTTGAAGCCCTCGTGGAACAACCCTCGCACCGCGTCGACTACGGAGTCGGCGGCGGAGCGGGTCGTCTCGGGCCTGGCCTCGTTCATGGCTCTCCTCGTGCTGCAGATTGAATCCCCTGACACCTCCATGGTGCCGGTTCCGCGCCCGTGCGCCATCAGGGTTTCCCCGGGTGTCCCCCTGACTCGCCCCCCACTGCCCGCGGTCCACAGCGCGTACGCCGGTCCGTTGTCACGGTCGCCGCGTTGACCGCCAGCTTTGCTGCTTTACTATGGTACTAGTAAACCAGCAAAGGGGCTGCCGTGTTCGTCTTCCGGCTCGACACCCACTCCGGTGTGCCGCCGTACCTGCAACTCGTCCAGCAGGTCCGGCAGGCCGTGCTGCTGGGCTTTCTCCAGCCCGGCGACCGCCTCCCGCTCATCCGCGAGGTGGTCGAGGACCTGGCGATCAATCCGAACACCGTCGCCAAGGCGTATCGGCAGATGGAGCAGGAGAACCTGGTCACCGGCCGGGTAGGCCAGGGCACGTTCGTCAACGAACAGCAGTCGGCCGCGATGTCGGCGTCGACGTACACGTCGCTGAGCCGCGGGCTGGCGACCTGGTTGCGCCGCGCCTACGCGGCAGGTCTCGACGAGCAGGCTGTCAACGCGCTTATCACTTCCGTCCACCAGCAGACGAGGAATGAGGACGTGGCGTGACAGCGGCCGAAGTCGCGCTGCGCACCAACGGTGTGGGCAAGCGGTACCGGAGGGGTTGGGCGCTGCGCGACTGCACCCTGGCCCTGCCCGCGGGCGGCGTGATCGCCCTGGTCGGGCCGAACGGCGCGGGCAAGACCACGCTGCTGCGCCTGGTCGTCGGGTTGCTGGCACCGAGCACCGGCACGGTGGAGGTCCTCGGCCACGACGTCACCGCCAGTACCCCGCGAACGCTGTCCCGGATCGGGTTCCTGGCCCAGGACCACCCGCTCTACAAGCGCTTCACCGTCGCCGAGATGCTCCGCTTCGGCCGGGCCTGCAACCTGCGGTTCGACCAGGGGATGGCCGAGCGCAGGCTGGCGAAGCTGGGCATCCCGCTCGACCGCAGGGCAGGCACGCTCTCCGGCGGGCAGCAGGCCCAGGTCGCGCTGGCTCTGGCCCTGGCGAAGCGTCCCGACCTGCTCGTCCTCGACGAGCCGGTGGCCAGCCTCGACCCGCTGGCCAGGCACGAGTTCCTGCAGGTCCTCATGGGCGCGGTGGCCGAAGACGGGGTGACCGTCCTGTTCTCCTCCCACGTCGTGCACGAACTGGAGCGCGTCTGCGACCACCTGGTCGTGCTCAACCGCGGTCGGGTCACGCTCACCGGTGACATCGACACCCTCCTCGCCGAGCACCGGCTGCTCGTCGGCCCGCGCACGGCCACCGACCTCGACCGGGCGGGCTCCGTCGTGGAGGCCGTCCACAGCGACCGGCACACGACCCTGCTGGTGCGCGACGGCGCGATCCCGGCCGCGCCTGGGTGGCAGGCCAAGCCGGTCGCGCTGGAGGAGTTGGTGCTGGCGTACCTGCGCCTGCCGTCCGAGCCGAGCGCCGCGGTCACGTCGGGGGTGACGGCATGACGTGGTTGATCTGGCGCCAGCACAGGATGGAGGTCTGCGTCCTGGGTTTGCTCGTCGGCATGTTCGGCATCGCCCTGCTCGTGCTCGGGACGCAGGCCCACGACCTGTTCCCCGGCGGCCCCGCCCAGTGTGCGGGAGAGGCAGGCACCAACGAGACCTGCGCGGCGTCCTTCCGCAGGCTCGACGAGGAGTACGGGTTCGTCGAGAACCTCCTGGCGGCCTTCTATCTGGTCCCCGTCGTCATCGGTGCGTTCCTCGGCGCGCCGCTGCTCGCGCGCGAACTGGAGGACGGCACCTGGCAGCTCGCCTGGACGCAGGCCGTGCCGCGGATGCGCTGGCTGGCGGCCAAGCTCGCGGCACTGGCCTGCGTCACCGTCGCGCTCACCGGGATGTTCACCGCGGTACTCACCTGGTTCCGTCAACCATTCGACGCGTGGGAAGGGCGGTTCCAGTACGACGCCTTCGACCTGGAGGGCCTTGTTCCGGTGGCGTACGCGCTGTTCGCGTTCGGCGCCGCCACCGCCGCGGGCGCGATCCTGCGCCGCAGCCTGCCCGCCTTCGGCGTCGCGTTCGGGGCGTTCCTCGCCGTCCGGATGCTGGTGGCGCTGCTGGCCCGCCCCGCGTACGCCACGCCGCTCACCACCATGGAGCCGGTTCCCGCAGGCGGCTCGAAGGACCGGCCCGTGCCCAGCTTCGCTGACTGGATGATCGAACACGGCTACGCCGACGCCACCGGGCGCAGGCTGAGCTCGACCGAGTACTACGAGTTGGAGGCCGCCGCCAACCAGGCAGGCACCAACCTCAACCAGTTCCTGCACGCGCGGGGCATCCAGGAGTTCGGCGTCTACCACCCGGCTGACCGGTTCTGGACATTCCAACTCATCGAGGCGTCTTTGTTCACCGCCGTCGCGGCGATCCTGATCGGCGTGGTGGCCTGGCGCGTACGGCGCCGGGTGATCTAGTGCCCTGACCAGACGGGGCAGACGCCGATCACGGTGATCTGGGCGGCGGACGTCCACTGAACTACGGCCCGCGCGTCGGCTACGACCTGTGGCAGTTAATCGTCAGCCCGCTGCACGAACGGACCATCCCCAGCCTCAACATCCCGCCCCAACCTGGTGCACAGCGCGGTCGAACCGCATGTGTTCCTCAAGCTGGTCGCCGACACGACGGTGTCTCCCGCGACCCTGACCGCCACCTGGACCAACCGGGAAGGGCGCCGGATCTTCGAGGTCCGCCGCACCGCCGCGGAGATGGGTCACCCCACGCACTGCTGACCGGCCAGGATTCGGTGGACCTGCCGTCGTGTCCCCTTGTGCTTTCGGAGACCGGCGGCATGTCGCCACGGACAGGCTCTGGACATCCTTTAGTTCCCAGTACGGAGAAATCGGTGGCGTTCGCTCGGGGTGAGGGTGCGGGTGGTGAGTCTCTGGGCGCTGGCCAGGAGTTCAGGTACGGGTTGGCACGGGCGGCAATGCCACACGCGGGCGGTGCCGTCGCCGTGCGCGGTGATCAGGTTCTCGCCGGTGGGGGAGAAGCGAGCACGTTCGATTGACGCGCCGAAGCCGGTGAGGGTGATGGGTTCGGTGTGCCCGTTGGTCTTCCAGATGCGTGCGGTGCCATCGGCGCCGCTACTGACCAGCCAGCGTCCGTCGGGGCTGAACGCGATGTCCCAGACGACTCCGCGGTGGCCGCTGAGCACGATCGGCTCACGTTCGTTCCGGGTGTCCCACAGTCGCACGCTTCCGTCGTCGCCCGCGCTGGCGAGTCGGTGTCCGTCTGGGCTGTAGGCGAGTGCCCAGATCGGGCCGGTGTGCCCGGTGAGGGTCTTGATGTCTCGCCGCGTGGCGACGTCGCGGAGCTGGACTGTTCCTTGCGCGCCTGCTGTCGCGAGGCTGCGCCCGTCTGGGCTGAACGTCACCGCGCGCACGGCGCCCTGCTCGGGCAGGACGGCGATTGGCCCGGTCGGGTTGTCGGCATCCCAGAGTCGGGTGGTGCCGTCCAGGCCCGCGGTCGCCAGGAGGTTTCCGTCGGGACTGAACGCGACGTCGCGGAGTCCGCCGGTATGGCCGGTGAGCACCTTGGGCTCGGCCGTGCCGTTGAGGTCCCACAGGCGTGCGGTGCCGTCCTCGCCGGCGGACGCGACTCGGTTTCCGCTGGACGCGACGGCCACCGCGACGATATCCGCGTGGTGGCCGGACAATGTCTTCGTGCGGTCGTCGCCGCCGGTGGCCGGCCAGACGTAGAGACTTCCTTCGTCGCCGCCGCCGACGAGGTGGCGCCCATCGGGGGTTGGCGTCACGGCCCAGAGACCACCGTTGGCGGGTCCTTGTCGTACGGTGGCTTGGCCCACCTGTTCGGCGTCCCAGACGCGCAGGGCGCCATCGGCGCTGGCTGTCGCAACTTGTTTGCCATCCGGGCTGAACGCCACATCCAATACGACGCCGTCGTGGCCGCGTAGCGGGAGCGGGTTGGTCGCGTTGCCAACACTCCACAGCAGAACTGTGGCGTCGTCGCCGGTGGTGGCGACTCGTTGCCCGTCTGGGCTGATCGCGACGCCTTGGACGCCGCCGGTGTGGCCGCCGAGAACCCGCGGCGCTGGTGGGCCGTCGACGCGGTGCAGGCGCGCGGTTCCGTCCACGCTCGCGCTGCCGAGCCAGTGCCCGTCTGGGCTGTAGGTCAGGTCGGTGATGGGGCCGGTGTGCTCGCGCAGCACCGTATCGACTCGCATTTGCCGGGTGTTCCAGATCTGCACCGTGCCGTCACTGGCTCCGACGGCGATGTCGCCGCCGGGACTGTAGGTGAGGCCCTGGGCTTGGCCTTTGACGTGGAGCACAGGCCGTGTCCGGTTCTGGCCGTGATCCCACACCTGCACGGAACCGCCGAGGCCCGCGGTGGCGAGTTCGGTGCCGTCGGGACTGAACGCCACGTTCTGCGTCGGGCCCGTGCTGTCGAGCGTCACCGTGCGCTGGGTGCCGCTGCTGAGGTCCCAGACGGTGGCGGTGCCGTTGGCGCCCGCGGCCGCGACGAGACTCCCGTCGGGGCTGAAGGTCGGGCTTCGGTACGGGCACTTACAACCGTTGAGCACCGTCGGTGTGCCGCGCGGTCGACCGTGTAGGTCGACGGTCCAGACGCGGACCGTTCCGTCCTCGCCGCTGGCCGCGATCCGGCGGCCGTCCGGGCTGTACGCGACACCCAGGATCTGGCCTTGGCCGGTGCGTTCGGTGTGCCGCAGCCGTGCCTCCGCCACCGCTTGCCGCAGCACCGTCTCGGCTTGCTCCGTCGGCTGGGCTCGGTACGCCTCCCGCGCCAGCAGGAGCGCCAGCTCGGGGTCGCGTTGCAGTTGACCGCGCGCGTCCGCCAGCAGCTGCCGGGAGAAGGCGAGGTCACGTTCCCCAGCGATCCGATCGGCCTGGACCAGTGCGACGACGGCCAGCACGCTGACCACGATCGCGGTGATCCCAACGAGTGTCATCCTGCGTCGGGCGCGCTGGCGGGCCCGGGTTCGGGCCTCGGACTCCAACTCGCGGCTTCGCGCGACGAACGTCCGTTCCAGGTCGTTCAGTGCGTCATCGTCCAGCTCGAGCTGAGCGAGCCGGGGCCCGCGGAAGAGGTAGGCGTCGTCGCGGTCGGCGCGGTCCCATTCGGCGGCGGCGTCGGTGAGCCTGCGGTGCGTGCGCAGGCGTTCGCGATCGTCGGCCAACCAGGTCGCCAACCGAGGCCAGGCGTGGATCAACGCCTCATGCGACACGTCGACAGCGCCCTCTTCGACGACGATCAAACGCGCGGCCGCGAGCTGGCCGATCACCTGGTCTATGACGGTGTCATCGGCGAGCCCATTCAGCTCGGCCCTGTCGATCCTGCGGCGAGTGACGTCTGTGCCGTCACCGAGCGCGGTCATCCGCAGCAAGACTGACCGCACCGCTTTGCGCGCCTCGGCGTCGAGTGTTTCGTACAGCCGCTCAGATGTCTGGGCGATCGCCTGTCCAAGCCCTCCGGTCGCCAGGTAGTCATCGAGTCGCAGGACGTCGTCGCTGTGCCGGTTCCACGCCTCGCGCAACGCGTGCGCCACGAGCGGCAGAGCACCCGGCTGGCCTGCCGAGTCCGCCAGGATGGTCGCCTCCAATGCTGGTTCAACGGCCAAGCCCACGGCCTCCGCGGGCCGGACGACGATCTGGCGAAGTTCGGTCTCGTTCATCGGCGCCAACGGATATTGGAGGTTGGTGCGCAGTGCCAGCGCCAATCCGGCGTGTTGCGTGCAGTACCCGTAGAAATCCGCACGCACGCCGATGATCACGTGGATTTCGGGGTTGGGCTGACTGACCAATTCCACGAGGTTGTCCAGGAACGCGTCGCGCTCGGATTCATCGAGGCACAGCATGAACAGTTCCTCGAACTGATCAATGACAAGAACGGCGTGCTCGGCGGTTTCCAGCTGATCTCTCGCCGCGATGAACGCGTTCAGTGGATGCTTTCCCGGTGTGATGATCGACGTCGCCACATCGAGCCGCGGCACCAATCCGGCCCTGAGCAACGACGACTTCCCACTCCCCGATGCGCCGAAGACCGCGATCAGCGGCACCCGAAAGCTCGCATCGAGCAGCGTCGTGACCGCCTCGGACCTTCCGAAGAACAAGTCCGCGTCAGCCGCGTCCAATGTCGCGAGCCCGGGATATGGACAACGGGATCGCCGCTCGGCCAACTGCAAATGCCGCAGCGTCTCGGCCGCTCGCCGCCACCGCGACGCCCACTCGTCGGCGTCGCCTCCGCATGCCGTGGCATAAGCGACCGTGACCGCCAACGTCGGAAACCGCTGCCCCTTGGCCGCGTCAGCCAGCGTGCTCACCGAGAAGTGCGCTCGCCCGGCCAGCCATCGATACGTCGGCCGACCCGCCTCCTCACGCAGCTTCCGAAGCTCGTACGCGAACTGCTCCACCGGCCCCGCCTGCGGATCCACCGGACGTTCCGGACGACCCATCCCCCACCCCTCCAGCGACATCGAGCGAGTTGTCCGAGATCCCGCGTCCGCCCTGTCGGACAACCCCGCCCCCCGACAACGTAACCGACGCCGAGTCGCCGGGCAGGCACCCGAGTGGGCCTGCCGGGTCGCGCGACATCGCGGCGCTGGCCTTCAGCGCTTCAACCGAGAGGGAATCAATGAGAAAGATCATCAGCACGGCCATCGCGGGGGTAGCTGCCGCGCTGCTCGTCGGAGTGCCAACCGCTGCCGCCACCTCCACGGCCGGACCGTCCGCCGAGACGACGGCGGCCCAGGCCGCGCCGGTCTATCACCGCGAGAAATTTGACTCCCGGTGCTTGACAGGCACGGCTCACGGCGAGTTGGGGCTCCTCGTCTGCGGACGCACCTCCGGAACGTTGGCGGATTTCAATCAGCAGTGGGACTGGATCGCCACCGATGGATGGTGGCGGCTCAAGAACCGCCACCACGAGACCTGTCTGAGCATCGGAAGCACCGGGCCCGACGTACAGACGTGCAACGCGACGCACCTCCGTCAGCAGTGGAAGCATGTCGATGGCAAGCTCACCAACCGCTGGACCGGCGGGTGCCTCGACTGGTTCGAGGAAGCCGGGCGGTTGCGAATGGAATACTGCGCGAATTCCACTTACTGGGTCGATGATGTGCTCGGCGACTGACCTGTGATTCGCGCCCGGGTCTGGGCCGAAATCGGCGCTTTCGAGCGCCCTTTACGCCGCGCGTTACGAACGACGTCTGCTTATCGGTCTCACGGCCAGTTCGGCGGAGTCGAGTAACGTCCGCGCGGCGAGTTGCCCGCCCGCTGTTGCGCGAACCATGAGTGCCGCCGACCACGGTCGGCGGCACTCTGGGTTGGTTGGTTGCCGGGTGTCCGGGGAGCGGCGCGCGACTTGTCGATGATCGTGCCATCCGGAGCAGCCCGGGCCGACTGCCCGAGCCATTGGCGGTGCTTGGTCATTCCGCCGCCATCGGCAGCGGTAGCGCCAGTTGCTGGGAGCGGTCCGGGTCGGCGGCCGCGGCGCGGGCCTGGGCCGAGGCCAGGCAGTGCGAGCAGGTGACCGGGTCGCTCACCGGGTGCAGTTCGCCGACGCCGGTGCCCGACCAACCCTGCCCGCACGCCGGGGCCGGGAGGGTCAGACTCGCCAACCACGGGGCCGCCCGCACCGCGTGCACAACCGGTGAGCGCCGCACCCGCAGGTTCCGGCCCTCGAACCGTCGCTGCTCCGAGTCGGCGACTCGCGCGAACGTCGCCAGCGGATTGGGATCGGTCATGCCCCGAGCATGCCGCAGCCCGCCGACGATCCCAACACCCGACGAGCCGGACGGGCAGCGAAGTATCGGCGCGGATGATCTGGCGATCTTTACCTCGCTCTTGACCTGGTCGAGAAATGGCGCGGGGGCCGCCGGACACGATGTCAGACGGCCCCCGCTCGCTGTGTCCCCGGATCAGCTCTGGAAGCAGGGCTTGTCGAACTTGTAGTCCTTCGCCGTCGGGCCGACGAAGAACGACTTGACGGTGCTGACTCCGGTCGGTGACGCGTCGTCGGGCTTGGCGATCATCGTCTCGCGCACCACACCGGCGTTGGCGTCGCCGGTGAAGTTGCCCGCCGACGGCGGCAGCATGCCCTCGTAGTCGACCTTGTCCAGCTGTTTGACGGCCTTGAGCAGACCGTCCCTGGTGAGGTCCTTGTTCGCGACGGCCTTCTGCAGCGCGGTCCGCAGCGGGTAGGACCAGACCCAGCCCGCGGTGTAGCCGTCGTTGCCGGTGACTCCGGCGCCGAGCGTCTCCCGCATGACCTTGTGGCCCGGGGTGTCCGCGGTGAACGTCTCCCACGGGCCGGACTGCAGGAACAGCGCCTTGAACGCCGGGGCCGCCGGGCTCTTCAGCAGGCCCGGGTTCCATGTCGGGCTGGTGCCGATGTACTTGCCGGTGAAGCCGCGGGCGGCGGTCTGGCCGACGATCACCGCCGCGTCGGTCGGCCCGGTCGTCAGGATGACCAGGTCGGGCTTCTTGGTGCTGACGGCGTTGATCGCACCTGCCTGGTTGTCCTGCCCCGAGGCCGTCTCGACCGCTTCGAACGTGAGGCCGTTCTTCTCCGCTGCCACCTTGGCGCCCGCGGCCGCGTCCTCGCCGTAGTCGCCGGGGTAGTGCACGGCCATCACGGACTTCGGCTTGAACTGCTCGACGGCGTAGTCGATCGCGTTCATCGACTCCAGGCAGTAGTTCGTGCCCGATTCGAGGATCACGTCCTCGAACGCCCACGCCGAGGTCCAGGAGGCGGGCACGGACACGATCTTGTTGTCCTTCAGGTCATCGATGATCGCCGCGGTCGTCGGTGAGCCGAGGGTCTGGGCCAGGCCGAGGACCTTGCCCTTGATCTCCTGGTAGACCTGGTTGTGGGTCTCGGGGTTGTACTTGTTGTCGCGGACGTAGGTGGTGACGTCGACGCCGTAGCCGTCGATGCCGCCGGAGGCGTTCACCCGCTCCCAGAACTTCTTCTGCGCGTCGGTGATCGGCACCGCCAGCGCCTTGAACGGGCCGGAGGTCAGGTCGGAGATCGTCCCGAGGAAGATGCAGCCCTTGGTGAGGTTGGGTGTGTCCTTGCACGGCTCGGCTGTGACACCGACGTCGGTCTTGACGGCCCCGTCGCCGCCTCCACCGCCGCCTCCACCGGAGTCACCTCGGCCGCAGCCGGTCGTGATCAGCGCGAGGGCAGACAGGCCCGCCAGCAGCTGAGTTTTTCGACTGGTCATCGGTATTCCTTTCGTGGCAGGCGAATCGACTGTGACTAGGAGAAGGGCTAGTAGGAGAAGGGCCATGCCTTGAAGTAGTTGCGGATCCGGATCCAGATCCCGAACAGCCCGCGCGGCTCGAAGATCAGGAACAGGATGATCATCAGTCCGTAGAAGATGATCGCCAGGTTGGCCGCGCCCAGCGGCGCGGTCACGTCCGAGCTGATGAACGGCAGGACCGTCGGCAGCTCCTGGGTGAGCCGCGGCAGCGTCGTGATGAACAGCGCGCCCATGATCGACCCGGAGATCGTCCCGGCCCCGCCGATCAGCACCATCGCGACGAACTGGATGGACAGCAGCAGGTTGAACGAGTCGGGTTCGACCCGCCCGAGAACCGCGTAGAGCAGCGCGCCCGCGCAGCCGGCGTAGAACGACGAGATGCCGAACGCGAGCACCTTGTAGCGGGTGACGCTGACCCCGATGACGTCGGCGGCGATGTCGCGGTCACGCACCGCGGCGAACGCCCGGCCCACCTTCGACCGGACCAGATTGCGTGCGAACACGGCGAAGATGATCAGCAGCACCAGCGTCAGCAGGTACATCTTCTGATCACCCGTGAGCAGTTCGCCGTTGCGGTCGAGGCGCTGGCCGAACAGCTCCGGCACCGGGCCCTGCCTGCCCACACCCGGCCCGCCGGTGAGCGACCTCCATTCCTTGAAGATGTGCAGACCCAGGAACACCAGGCCGAGCGTGACGATGGCCAGGTACAGCCCGCGCAGCCGGGTCGCCAGCGGCGCGACGATCACGCCCGCGAGTCCGGCGACCACCCCGGCGGCGAGCAGCCACAGGGGCAGGAACGTGATACCGAAGCCGATCGTGCGCCTGCCCGGCTCACCGCTGAGCGCCGAGGCGGTGTAGGCGCCGATGGCAAGGAAGAACGCGTGGCCGAGGCTCACCTGACCCGCGTACCCGGTCACGATGTTCAGGCCGATCGCGCCGATCGCCGCCGCCAGCCCGGTGGCGAACAGGTGCAGCCACTCGTCGGGCAGCCCGAACGGCACGTAGGTCGCCGCGAGCAGGACCATGGCGACGACCGCGAGCTGCTTCGGCCGGGTGTTGAGCATCCGCAGGTTCTGGCCGTAGGAGGTGTACAGCTCGGGTCTGCCCCAGAGCTGCCGGGACGGCTTGGCGGTCATACCCGTTCCACCTCCCTGGTGCCGAACAGGCCGTACGGTCTGACGAGCAGCACCAGCAGCATCACCACGTAGGCCGAGACCACGGAGAAGTTCTGGCCAAGCCACGGCGCGATGTCGCCCTGGTAGGTGGCGACCAGCGACTCGACCAGGCCGACGGTGAACCCGCCGATCACCGCCCCGCCCAGGGAGTCCAGCCCACCCAGGATGATCGCGGGCAGCGCCTTGAGCGCGATGATCCACAGATTCTGGTCGATGCCCGCGCCGGTGGCCTGGAACGTCCCCGCCACCGCGGCCAGCGCGCCCGCCATGGCCCAGGAGGTGGCGAACACCGTGCCGACGGAGATGCCCTGCGCCAGCGCGGTTTCCTGGTTGAACGACGCCGCCCGCATGGCGAGGCCGAGTCTGGAGTACTTGAAGAAGGAGAACAGCACGACCACGAGGAGGACCGTGGTCACCAGCATCACGATGTGCCGCTCCTGCACCTGCACACCGCCGAGGTTGATCGAGCTGAGCCCCCACGGGTCGCCGACGGGCCGCACGTCGAGGCCGATGAAGATGTTGGCCACCAGCCGGACCACGATGTCGATGCCGAGGGTGATGATCGCGATCACGAACACCGGCTTGCCGACCATCGGCCGGATCACCGTGCGCTCGATGCCGAGCCCGAGCAGGGCGACTCCGATCGCGCCGAGCACCAGGGCCAGGAAGAAGCCCCACGGACTCGGGATCCCGAGCAGCGGTTCGGCGAGGAAGCTGACCGCGAGGGCCCCGGCCAGCATGAACGCGGGCTGGGCGAAGCTGACCACCCGCATCGACTTGTAGATGATCACGAAGCCGAGCGCGAGCAGCGCGTAGACCGACCCCTGGCCGAGGCCGCCCGCCACCGCCTGCAGGAAGGTGGTCATGCGCCTCCCTCCTTGGGGTACATGGATTCGACCAGGTCGTCGAACAGCGTGCCCAGCGCCGACCGCTTGACCTTCTGCGTCGCTGTCAGCTCGCCGTCCTCATGGTCGAGTTCCTTGGGCAGCATGCGGAACTTCTTGACCTGTTCGACGGAGGCGAACCTCTTGTTGACGTCGTCGACGATGTCCTGCACGAGCTTGATCACCTCAGGGCGTTCGGACAGGTCCCGGTACGTGGTGTACGGGATGCGCTTGCGCTGCGCCCATTCCCCGACGGTCTCCAGTTCCACGCCGATCAGCGCGCTCAGGTACGGGCGCCTGTCGCCGATCACCACGGCTTCCTTGACATACGGCGAGACTTTGAGCGCGTTCTCGATCTCCGACGGCGCGACGTTCTTGCCGCCCGCGGTGATGATGATGTCCTTCATCCGGTCGGTGATCTTGATGTGCGTGTCGTCGACCCACACGCCGACGTCGCCGGTGTGCAACCAGCCCTGCTCGTCGACCGCCTTCGCGGTGGCCTCCTCGTCGCGCCAGTAGCCCGCGAACACCCCCGCGTGCCGCGTCAGGATCTCGCCGGTGTCCTCGTCGACGCGGAGTTCGACACCTGGGTGTGGCTCGCCGACCGTGCCGAGCTTGACGCGGCCTGGCCGGTTGGCGGTGGCGATCGCACTGTTCTCGGTCATGCCGTACACCTCGTGCATCGGCACCCCGATGCCCATGAAGAACTTCAGCACGTCCGGCGCGATCGGCGCGGCGCCCGACGCGGCGTAGCGGACCTTGCGCATGCCGATGCGGTCGCGCAGCGCGCGGTAGAGGAACAGGTAGCCCAGCGCGTAGCGCAGCCGCGTGCCCGCCGTGTGCCTGCCGCCCGTACGCACCAGGGTGTCGCCGATGCCGTCGGCCACCTTGAGCCAGAACCGGGCGAGCGCGCGCTTGGCCGGGGACGCCGACGCGATCTTGATGTTGACCCCGGCGAGCACCTTCTCCCAGATCCGCGGCACCCCGAACAGGATCGTCGGCTGGATCTCCCGGAGGTTGGGCTGCACGGTCGCGATGGACTCGGCGAAGTTGACCTGCACGCCCGCCGAGGCGTTGAACCAGGTGGTGAAGATCCGCTCGGCCACGTGGCACAGCGGCAGGTAGGACAGCATGATGTCGTCGGTGCTCGGCGGGGGAGAGGTGAACCCGCCGCTCTCGATGAGGGTCTCGATGCTGAACTCGACATTCGCCACGGTCAGCATCGCGCCCTTCGGCGGGCCGGTCGTGCCGGAGGTGTAGACCAAGGTCATGACGTCGTCGGACCGCGCCTGGCCCATGGTCTCCTCGACCGCGCCAGGGTGCGCCGCCCGGTGCTCGGCGCCCATGGCCAAAAGGTCTTCCCAGAACAGCAGCTTCGGGTTGTCGTAGCGGCGCCGGATGCCGCGGGGTTCCAGGTAGACGATCCGCTCGAGTTCGGGCAGCTCGCCGAGCACCGACAGGACCTTGTCCACCTGCTCCTGGTCCTCGGCGAGCAGGACCTTGCTGCCGGAGTGGGCGAGCAGGTAGGCGACCTCGGACGCCGGGTTGGTCGGGTAGAGGCCCACCGTCATCGCCCGCACCGCCACCGCGGCGAGGTCGGTGTAGAGCCACTCCCGGCGGTTCTCCGACTGGATCGCCACCCGGTCGCCCGCCCGCACGCCGAGCGCGAGCAGTGCGTGTCCGACGAGCTCGACCTTGTCCCAGTAGTCCGACCAGGTCACTTCCTGCCAGATGCCGAAGTCCTTCTCCCGCATGGCGACCGCGTCGGGCATGGCCCGCGCGCGATCGCGCACCCTGGTCACGATCGTGGTCGTGGTCTTGGTGCCCGGTTCGGCGACCTGGGTCATGACGTCACCTCCGTCGCGTGTTCCTGCCCCAGGTATGCCCGGATGACCCCTTCGTCGGTCTGGACCTGGCCGGGTGTGCCGGTGACGATCGGCGTGCCGAAGTCCATCGCCATCACCCGGTCCGCCAGGTCCATGACCAGGCCCATGTCGTGCTCGACCAGGACCATCGGGATGTCGAGCTCGTCGCGGATGTCGAGGACGAAGCGCGCCATGTCCTCGGTCTCCTCCAGGTTCATGCCCGCGACCGGCTCGTCGAGCAGCAGCAGCTTGGGCTCCATGGCCAGCGCGCGGCCAAGCTCCACGCGCTTCTGCACCCCGTAGGGCAGCAGCCCCACCGGAAACGCGCGCCACTGCTCCAACTCGAGGAAGTCGACGATGTCCTCCACCACGGCGCGGTTCGCGATCTCCTCCCGGCGCGCGCGGCCGAACCAGGCGAACGCCGACGGAGCGCCGTAGCGGATGTGGTGGTGCCTGCCGAGCATCAGGTTGTCCAGCACGGTCAGGTTCGAGAACAACTCGATGTTCTGGAACGTCCTGGCCATGCCGAGCGCGGCGATCCGGTGCGGCGGCTTTCCCACCAGGTCGACACCGTCGAACACCACCCGGCCCCGCTGCGGCCGGTACACCCCCGAGAGCACGTTGAAGATCGACGTCTTACCCGCCCCGTTCGGGCCGATGATCGCGAACAGCTCGCGCTCGCCGACCTCGAAGGACACGCCGTTGACGGCCTTGACACCCGCGAAGGACAGGTGGACGTCCTCGAACACCAGGATCGGCTCGGTCATGACAGCCACCGCTTCCGCCGCTTGTAGTGCTTGACGTCGCGGAACGACTTGACCGAGCCCTCCGCGCCGAGCCCCAGGTAGAACTCCCGGATGTCCTCGTCGGCGAGGAGTTCCTTCGCGGGTTTGTCCATGACGATCTTGCCGTTCTCCATCACGTACCCGTGCTCGGCGATGGACAGCGCCATGGTGGCGTTCTGCTCGACCAGCAGGACCGTCGTCCCCTGGGCGTTGATCTGCACGATCAGGTCGCGGATCTGCTGGACCAGCAGGGGAGCCAGGCCCAGGCTCGGCTCGTCGAGCAGCAGGTAGCTGGGGTCCGACATCAGCGCCCGACCCATCGCGAGCATCTGCTGCTCACCGCCGGAGAGATAGCCCGCGGTCCGCTTGCGACGGTCGCGCAGCACCGGGAACAACCCGTACACGCGGGCGAGGTTCTCCTTGAGGTGCTTGATGTTCGTGTGCGCACCGACCCGCAGGTTCTCCTCGACGGTGAGCTCGGCGAAGATCTGCCTGCCCTCCTGGACCTGCTTGATCCCCTTCGCCACGATCCGGGCGGCGTTGCTGCGGTGGATGGGCTCGTCGTCGAGGGTGATCGACCCCTTGGTCACCTCGCCCTCATGCACTCCGAGCAGGCCGGAGATGGCCCGGAGCAGCGTCGTCTTGCCCGCGCCGTTCGCGCCGAGGAGGGCGACGATCTTGCCATCGGGCACCTCGAGACTCACCCCGCGCAGCACGAGGATCACGTCGTCGTAGACGACCTCGAGGTTGCGGACCGCAAGCATCACACCTCCTGGTGGTGACCCGGGTCACACTCTGTCAGCAGAGCATTGATCACGCGACCGCTGAGGCCAAGCGATGACGCTTGATTCGTTACAAGCACGCGGGAGAGTCGGGCAGGATGATCGTTTGAGTGACGACGCAGTGACTCGTGGTAGCGGGTGTGCTCGATCAGTCGTGCCGGGCGTCTCGCCGGAGGTCTCGGCGTCGTGCAGTGCGCCCGCGAGGCGACTTCGGCCTGCTGGTCGCCGCGGTGGCGCCGGCCCGCGCGCGCCGCCCGGCGGGGACGGGCAGCGGGACAGACTCGGCGAGGACGACGGCATCGGTCGAGGCATGGAAAGCGATCACTTTCAGTCACCGCGGTTGCTGGTCGATCTCACCGTCGGTCAGCTTCGTATCCCGCCGCCGCCTAAAGTGGCGCCCGTGGAACTCCGGGTGCTGGGTGATGTCGAGGCGAAGGCCGACGGCGTTGCTTGTGATCTGGGGCGTCGGGTGGAGCGCGTCATCTTCGGGCTGCTGGCGGTGAACGTCGGCACCACGCTGTCCGTCGACGCGCTGACCGATCTGGTGTGGGGGTTGGATCCGCCCGCGCGGCCGCGGCGGGCGATTCAGGTCGCGGTCTCCCGGCTGCGGGCCTGTCTCACCGCGGTCGACGCTGAGCGGCGTGGGGTTCGGCTGGTCACCGCCGGGCGTGGCTATCGGCTGGACGCCGACGCCGCGACCGCGCCAACGTGAGCCTGAGCTATCGCGCGCTCTACCCGGACTCCCGGCGCGCCGTGCTCCTGCTCGGCATGACCGTGGTCCCCGACTTCGCCGCCTGGGTCGTGGCCGCACTGCTGGAGACGATTCACACCGAGGCCGAGAACGTCGTGGAGGGGCTAGTTGTACTGCCCCGTGAGGTTGGGAACGCGGCTGGCGGGTGGGAGGCCGTTGAGTGCGGTGTGGCCGCGGTGGTGATTGTAGGTGTGCAGCCAGTGTGGCAGGGCTTCGCGGCGCTCGGTTTCTGAGCGGTATGGGCGGGCGTAGGCCCATTCGTCGAGCAGGGTGCGGTTGAAGCGTTCGACCTTGCCGTTGGTCTGCGGGCGGCGGGGGCGGGTGCGTTTGTGGGTGATTGCTGCCGCGGTGAGGGTGTCGCGCCAGAGAAACGAGCGGTAGCAGGAGCCGTTGTCGGTCAGGACTCGGGTCACGGTGATGCCGGCTGCGGCGAAGAACTGCTGAGCGCGGCCCCAGAACGCGGTGGCGGTTTCCTTGGTCTCGTCGGTCAGGATCTCGGTGTAGGCCAGGCGCGAGTGGTCGTCCACGGCGTTGTGCAGGTAGCTGTAGCCGAGGTTGGGACGACCGTGGGTCTTGCGTGGGCGGCTGGGGTCGCGGTGCGCGGAGCTGTTGCGGTGTCCCTGTTCGCGTCCGCGGACTTTGTGGCCGCCGCCGTCGGGGATGTTGCCCAGCTTCTTGATGTCGACGTGGATCAGATCACCCGGCCGTGGGTGTTCGTAGCGGCGGACCGGCTCGCCGGTGGCGCGGTCGAGGTGCCGCAGCCGCGCCAGGCCGTAGCGGGTCAATACCCGGTGCACGGTGGACGGGTTCAGGCCGAGCAGGAAGGCGATGCGGGCCGGTCCCCAGCGGCGGGCCACACGAACTTTGACGATCCTGCGTTCGATCCGGGTTGGCGTGCGCAGCGGACTGGTGCGTGGACACGAGGACCGGTCGGCCATGCCGGCCGCGCCCTCATCGCGGTAGCGACCGGCCCAGCGGGCAGCGGTGCTCACCGACACCTGGAAGCGCTGTGCCGCCTGACGGACAGGCCACCCATCGTCCACGACACACCGGGCCAGACGCAGCCTCCCGGTCTCGGACAGCGGGGCGTTACGGTGGGACACGAGGGCCTCCGTTGGTCGGTGTAGACGTCGCAATCCACACCGAACCCGGAGGCCCTCCCTCATTCCAAGATCATCCGATCACGTGTCGAACCGTTCGCAACCTCTCCGGGCAGTACAGCTAGTCGACGCCAGGCTGCTCGACCCGGCCGGGCCGGGGTCGGACGGCACGCAGCGATACCGGCTGCACGATCTGCACCGGGTCTTCGCCACCGAACGTGCCGAGCACGAGGAGACCGAGGCGCAGCGGCGGGCGGCGATGTCGCGGGCACTCGGCGCCTGACTGTGGCTCATCCAGCGGCTGGCGGCGGGCACCCTCTTCGGCGAGATCAACCCGTGCGGGGACTACACCAATGCCTATCCGGTCGATCATCGGCCCGATGACGCCGCGGCTTGGTTCGACGCCGAGCTGTCCTCGCTGGTGGTGGCCGCGGCGATGGACCTCGACATGGCGGCGAGCGAGATCTCGACGGCGCCGTGCGCGAGTTCGCTCGGTGTCGGCAACCGGTTCGAGAAGTGGTGGCGCACCCACGACGCCGCCATCGCCGCCACCCGTCGGGCGGGCAACACCCGAGGCGAGGCGATGCTGCTGGCGGGCCTCGGTCAGCTCCGCTATGCCCAGGACCGATTCGACGGGGCCCGCGAGTTCTTCACCGAGTCCCTGCGGTTGTTCGACGGGGCGGGCGACGTCCGCGGTCAAGCCGTCGTGTTGGCGGGCCTGGGAAGCACGGATCGGGAACAGGGCAGGCTCGCCAAGGCGAGCGACAGCCTGCGGCGGGCGCTGCCATCTGCGCGGGACTGCTGTCCAACTGGACCATTAAGATCCAAATGTTTCTGATCTCGAACATCCGGGGTCAGGTCCCTCTATATAATATCCAATTCTGACATGGTGAGGAGAGCGCTCCACTCTTGGCCGCGTCGGATAAGTAACGCCAACGACTTCCCTGTCCGCAGTCACGATGGCAATGAACCATTGCGCTGGTTGCTACCTGATCGGTCGAGTCATGGCCATACCCGAACTTATGACAATGTTACCGATGGACGCATCTCGGCCGTCGCCGAAGGCGACATTGCCATGGCCCGCATGAACAAAACCATTTGATCGGACCACAAAGAGCGGGGCGCTCGGGCCTACCCCGAGCGGAACTACGAGGTCTCGACCGACTTGAAAGATTCCATAACTCCTTTGGCTTCCTCGGGGGTCAAACGCTGCCAGTCCGTGCCGGGTCGCCTCTGCTGCGACTATTGCCGCCTCCTGTTGTGGGAGGTTCATTTGACTGACCCCGCCGGCAACGGACTGCCTGGCGACGCCCGGGGACATGGTGCGCTGGCCAACTGCGTGCGCAATCCGTTTCCCCATTGCTTCGCCCGCGTCCTGCAAGTCTGCCACGCGCGAGTCATAGTTGTTTCCCAGTTTGAGCGGTTTGGCGGACCCGGATCGTCCACCGGCGTAGTTGGCGGTGATGTTCTGCCCGGCTTGACGGAGAGGCATTGCGTCCGCGTCGGTCCCTTGAATTCGGGTGCCGGGCTTGGGCGTGGGTTGTCCGGTGGCGCGGTTGGTCGCGCGGTGGCTGGTTGGCGCTCGTCGCTGATATGCGGGAGCGGCGCCGTCGTCACGGGTGGCGAGGACGGTGAGGGAGTCGAGGATGTAGGTGAGTCTGGTTCCTTTGACTTTTTCTCCGGCGACATGAGGGCTGCCGTAGGTCAAGGGTTCGTTGAGCCAGTTGATGACGCTCATGCCGTTGTTGCCGATGTTGCGTGCTGTGGCGTCGACGTCTTCGGTGGGTGTGGTGACTGCGCCTTTGGCGCAGGCGTACAGGCTGGTGCAGAGGCCGTTGGGGTCGTGGCGGTTGGTGGGGTTGTTGTCTGTGTAGGTGTAGAGGTTCGCGGCGCGGGGGTTGGTTTGGTTGAGGTCGGGCGCGTAGCGGTAGAGGGGGTCGCTGGATGTCCAGGAGAGGGTGAGGGGGTCGTAGTTGCGGTATCCGTAGTAGTGGAGTCCGCCGGTGGCATCGTAGTTTTTGCCGTTGAATTCGGTCGGGTATTTGCTGGCGGGGGTTCCGGCGTTGGTGAGTTGGGTGAGGAGTTCGCCGTAGGGGCCGTAGGAGGCGATGCGGCGAGTGTTGGCTCCGCCGTTGGCGGTGGTGGCGTCGAGGGCGAGGACGTGATGTCCGAGGGGAGTGGTGAGGTAGTGCTCGAGGGTGCCGGTGTTTTTGTCGCCGTCGAGTCGGGCGATGGTGTCGCCCGCCAGGGTGATGGTGTGGCGGTGTTGGGGGTTGCTGGTGGGGGTATCGGTGATTTCGAGGGGGCCGAACCAGCGTTTGGTGTCGATGGTTTGGCCGGTGTTGTTGCGGTGGACGGCGGCGATGCGGGTGTGGCCGTCGTAGAAGTACGTTTCGCTCTCGCCGGTGGGGCGGGTGACTTTGCGGAGGTTGGATCCGTCCCAGGTTTGGGTGATGGTGGTGGTGGTGCCGGCTGGGCCGTCGTGGATGGCGCGGGTGAGGGTGTTGCCGGCTTCGTCGTAGGTGTAGTCGCCGCCGACAGTGGTGTTGTCGGGTTTGCGTAGCGTCTTGAGGCGTTGTGGGTCGTTGTCGGCGCCGTATTCGTGGGTGACGTTGCGGGTGGGGACGCGGACGGCGGCGGGGCCCGCGGTGGCGATGTTGGCGCTGTTGACGCGGCCGCCGGGAGTGTAGGTGAAGATCCCGGTGTAGTTGGCGTAGTCAGTGCCGGTGCCGCCGCCGGTGCGGGTGGCGGTGAGGAGTTGTTGGCGGTGGTCGTAGGTGTAGTCGGTGGTCAGAGTGGGTTGTGTGGTCAGGCCGAGTTGTTCTTTGGTTTGACGGATTTGGCCGGTGTTGTTGTAGAGGTAATCCTGCTTGTAGCGCTGCTGGGTGCCGTTGTGGGCTTTGAGGCTGGTGGTGCGACCGAACCGGTCGTGGGCCCAGCTCATACTGGGGGTGGCGTAGCCGGTGGCGTTGTTGATGTTGATGTTGCGGGTGGTGACCACGCCGGCGCTGTTGCGGGTGTTGGCGATGGTCATGTCCTTGTTGGTGGCCCCGAGTTTCATGGTGATTGAGTTAGGGGTGCCATCACGGTCGTAGAAGGTCGCGACGGTGGGACCTTGGTGGGAAATAGTTCCGTCGTTGCGCACGGTGGTGACGGTGTGGGAGTCGAGGGTGCCGGTGGGGTGAAAGTCGAAGTTGATGACGACGCGGTCGTTGCTGATTCCGGAGCTGGCCGGGGTTTTGAGGGATTGGCTGGTGGAGGCGGAGTGGCCGCGGTCGTTGTAGCGGTTCTCGACGGTGACCGCGGGCGAGTCGGTGCAGACCAGTCGCCCGATCATGTGCGGGGCGTTGGCGGGGATGGTCGGACAGGGATCGACCATGCCGGGGTCGACTGGGGTTTTGCGGTCGTAGAAAGACTTCTTCACGCCGATGCGCAGCGCGTCGCGTTCGGTCTGGTTGAGCCCTCGATGAGCAGGGGTTTCGGTGAGAACGCGGCCGACGGCGTCGTAGGTGCTGGTGTGGGTGTAGGCGGCGGTGGTGCCGCCCAACGGTAGTGGTTCGGTGACCGAGACCATGTTGCCGTCCAGGTCGTAACCGTAGGACCAGGTGCGGCCGCCGGTGGTGATGGCGGTGCGGTCGCCGAAGTGGTTGTGGGCCAGAGTGGTCACCGCGCCGTCGGGGTCGCGGATCTCGCGGGTGTTGCCCTCCGGGTCGTAGGTGTAGGTGGTGGAGGTGAACACGTCGGTGCCGTCGGCGTCGCCGCTTTTCTCCCGTACCAGCGCGACTTGACCGAGAGCGTCCAGGGTGGTTTTGGTGACCGAGGCGGGGGAGGACAGGTCGGTGGCGTCCTGGGAGACGGTGGTGGTCAGCCCGTCGTAGGCGGTGTTGGAGAACACCAGGTTGCCTGGTGCGATCTCCTTGACCTGGGTCGGGCGGTCGAGTGCGTCGTAGATTGTCTGTATCGTCACTGTGCCGGGCACGGCGCTGGCGCTGGGCCGGTGGACCTTGGAAAGGCGCCCGGCGGTGTCGTAGTCGTAGGTGATGGTCTGGTCGGCCTGCGGATCCTGTTGTTCTGTGACACTGGTGGTCCGACCCAGGCCGTCGAGTGTGGTGAGGGTGTGGGAGTAGTCCCCGTCACCGGAGGCGGCCTCCATGGTGGTGGTCACCGGGTCGGCGCCGTCGGAGACCCAGGCCGCGGAGTCGTTGTAGGACGCCCGCGCGACCACCACCGCCGACCCGGCGGAGGCCGGGTAGGTGGTGGTCTCCACGGGGCGACCTAGACCGTCTACTTTGGACACCGTACGCTGCCGATAGGCGGCCTGGTCGAAGGTGCACAGTGGTGTGCCGTCGGCGCACACGTAGTCCGGGCCCTCGGTCGACAGGGTCGCCCCGGTGCCCAGGTCCACGGTGGCGGTCATCACGTGTCCGACCGGGTTGGTGGTGCGCACCACGTGCACCCCGGCGGTGTCGTATCCGTATTCGGTGTAGCCGGGGGCATTGTCGCCTCCTGCGTTCTGCGACTGCCTGGGCGACCACGACCTGCGTACCAGACCACGGTTGGCGCCAGTGCCCTCGTGGTAGGCGAACCGGGTGATCCGGTCGGGCGCTCCCGCGGTGGCGTCGTGCACCGTGATCTGATGGACTCGGCGGAACTCGCCGTCGAGGTAGGTGTACTCGGTCGACCCCAACGTCGTCGTCACCCCGCCCAACACGTGGCTGTTGGTGATGGTGGCGGGGGCGACGTTGAACGCCGACGGCGACCACGCCACGTTCTGGGTGACGCTGCCGCGCCGGGTCTCGGTCTGTCCGGCGCCGTTGGTGAACCGGGTCTCGGTTCTGCTCGGCAGTTCCATCACGTACTCGCCATCGACCGAATAGGACTGCCAGAAGGTTTCCGAGACTGTGCGGTCATTGCTCCATGAGCAATTCGACGCGGTCTGCCCCTGTGTGCCCTGACACATATAGGTGGTGGTCGTCTGCGGTAGCACGACCCGCGATGGGAACTCCGGGACCATGCCCGGGGCCCGCAGACCCGGCAGTTCCTTCACGTGATAGGTGGAGTCGACCACGCTCATCGTGTTCGGATGCTGATCCGGATTCGCCAAACCCAACGCGTCACCGGCGATGACCACCTCCCGGGTCGGCAGCCCCCGTGGGTCCCGGTCGAACGCGTAGCGGATGATCGTGGTCCGCGCGTCGGCGGCGTTGACCCCCTCGCGCAGCGACCGTACGTCGGCGTAGCCGCGGAAGACAGTCAACCCGTAGGGATTCGGCCCGAACACCGGCGACTTGTACACGTGCCGGGTCGCCATCGCGGGTTCCTGCCCGCCCGGATCCACGCTCACCTTCTCCGCGACCCACGCCTGCCGGGACACGTCCCGCACGTAGTCGATCGTGGTCTTGGCCCCGTACCCGTTGGACACCGTGCGCAGCAAGCGTGCCGGAGCCCGATAGTCATCGGTGGTGTTCAGGATTGGCTTGGCGTAGCGGACTTCCGCCGCGCCGTCATCGTCCATATCGGACACCAGGTCGAGCAGGCCGTCACCGTTGAGGTCCACCGCGCCACGCGTCTGCGTGTAGCGATAGTCGCCGCGGTCGGCGTACTGAGCCACCGTGCCCCGCGCGTCGATCCGACCGGTCAGCGAGGCGACCACCTCCGCCGAAGCGGCTGTTTCCCGCACCCACTGGCCACCACCGTTGGCGAACACCCGACCTGTCGTCCCGTCCCAGGACACCGTGTCGACCAGACCATCATAGTCCACATCGATCATCCGGGTCGTCCCGTACCGCTGCCCGGTTGTCGGATAGTGCTGCCAGTTCCGGTTCGACAGATCCGGCACCCGGAACGACGACATGTACTTCGTCGGCAGGTGGTCATCGCTGTAGTGAACCCGGCCACCGGCACCGGCTCCGGGAACACCGTTCTTACCACCGTCACTGCCCAGACCGGCGCCTGTGTTGAAGTCGACCTGCGCGTAATCCCAACCAGGCCACGCTTGGATCTGATCGGCCAACCCGTCGCCGTTGAGATCGACCATCGAATCCATCTCAAAACCCGTGTAGTGCGTCGGCGAATCGACGTCGTCGGCACCGGACCGCGCACGCCACACCCCCAACCGGTTCCGCGTCAGACAGAACTGGTCATTCGGGTCGTAACACGCCCCCTCCTCCGACGACAGCCCCACGTAGTGACCGAATGTCGATCCCGGCTTACCCGGCCGGACCTGCATGGTCCCCGGCGCGTCAGGGAACCCGTCACCGTTCCACTCCACCAGCGGATACGAACCCGCTCCCTGCACCGACCAATGCGCCGTGTAGCCACCGACCAGATTCTCCGACGGCACTGGCGTCACACCACTGTGCTTGTCCGGCCAGTCCGGGTGATACTGCTGGTTCGGGTGCGTCGGGAGCAGCCTCGACAACACTGTCGGCGTCGCCGCGAAACCCGAGCCCGTGTTCCGGTACACATACCAGTTCGTCTGCCGCTTGGTGATCTTCCGGGTCCCGTTGTGCCAAAGGCTCTCGTTCGGGTTCTCACTGTCCTTGTTGTGCAATAGTTCGTGCGCCACGAACTCCGTCGACCAGTTGGGGTCGGGCTGCTTGTTGCCGATCTCGTCCGCAGGCGGGTCCCACTCGTTCGGGTCCGGAATCCCATGGGTACTCTCGTACGGACAGTGGATTGAGGAGATGGGCTGCGACACCAGGTCCCGCTTCCGGTCGCCATCCACATCGATGTAGGCGTGTTGCACCTGCTGCATCGACCCCCACCCGGCGGTGGTGTCCCACTCCGGCTGCGCGGCACACGGCTTGGACGGATCACCCAACCAGCCACCGGAGTCATCCGCGCTCAGCGACCGACTCAACGAACAAATCAACTCGCCCGCACCAGAGGCTGGCGTCCCCGCCGCGACCGGCACATCGGCCATCGCGTTGCGCAGGCTGAACGCCGGGAACTCCGGATCGTTCTTCACAAACCCCGCGGTACCCCTGTTCAAATAGACGTCCACCATGCAACCCCCGGTGGCGGGCACAGCCACCGCCAGACTCGGAGCGCCCCCCGCACGCGCGAGGATATCGACCAAACCGTCACCATTGACATCGACGAACGACCGCGACATTGACTCGCCCGTGGCCTGCCCCACAGCCACCGCCCACGGAATCGACGCGGAACTATAGGTCCCATGCGGCAGCTTGGTCTCCGGCACCGCGCCGAAGGGCTGAGCGCTCGTCGCCCACCCACCAGGAGCGAACGTGTGCGTCTGCGGCTGATCCGGATTGGCGAACGGATGCTGCACCGTGTCCACCGACTCCGGTACCCGCAGATTCGCCACCGTCTCCACCGGCGCCTCATACTGCGACTCACCAGCATACGACGCCGCCTTGCCATAAGTGAACTCTGTCGGCGGCAACACCGTCACCGACCCGGAACCAGTCACATTCGGCGAATACACGATCTGCTGAACGGAGTCCAACTTCCGATACGGCGTCGTCGAACCCGCCGAACACGACGCGGCCGTCGAATCATAATTCAGGACGTACTCCCGAGCCGTAACCGACCCGACCGTTGGACCCGCCTTCGTCGCCGTCACGATTCGATTCAACTGCCGCGTCCCCGACAACAAGCCGAAACCGAACCGATAACTCAAGAGCGACCCGACCGCAGGCGACCCCGCGTTCGGATCCCCGCAGAACGCCGGATCGCCCCACTGGAAGTACACCTGCGCGTAGGCGTACCCCGTACCTGGCGACCGATACTCCACCGCGGTCGGCAAAAACTCCTTAGGATGCTTCTCTACCGACGGCGTGGCCGACGTCCTCGACACCGACGCGTAAAAGTACTTCAACTCATGCCCATCACCATCGACAACGCTCATCAACGGCGCATACGCGAACGGATGCCGCGCCTTCTCCCCATACTGCGACACCGTCCCATCCGCATGGAAAACCCGCCACCAATGCGGCTCCGACTCCACATTCCCCAAAAACTCGAACCGATCAAACGATCCAGAATTCAACGCCCGATACACCACACCCCCCTCCGCCGAAGGGGCGCCGCCCTGACGAACCAACAAATTCCCAGCTGGCCCAACAAAATTGGGCGGATTGCCCGCTGAATCCCGCGCCGGCCATTCCGCCCGCACCGACCCAGCCTCCGGATCCACCGAAATCACCGGAAAGCCCAACCGCCAACCCGCCGCGACACCCCCATGCACCGACCCAGCCGACGAATACACCAACCGCACATCCGGCGCCTGCCCACGACGACCGACCGGAACCGTCACCGGATACGAAAACCCAAACGAGCCATCACCCCCGACACCGCCACCCCCACCCGCCAACGCCACCACACCGGGAGCCACCCCAGACCCCAAGAACGACGAATTCCCCGAACGCTGCGCATCACCCACCGCAACACCAGGCCAAGCCGCCACCCCCCCAATACCAAGCGCGGCAGCCAACAAAACCGTTAACCGTCGAGACAGAGAGACCCGAAACCGACCAAACCGACCGGGGTCAGCCATGACGCACACTCCAGGGGCAATCAACCGCACCCGCGGCCAGCCCAACGGACCGACCGGGCCACCACCACCGCCTCGTGACGGCTTCTTCTCACCTACGACCACACAACTTGATCCGGACCGCGGGACTGTGAACGTGCGGTGCCTCCGTCAAGGAGTTCGAACGTCTCTACAACCTTGCGCGCCTTGCCGCGGGGCTTTGACACGGGCTGTTCCGGCAGGCGGTCGTGTATCGACCCGAACACCCCAGGCCGGGGGCTGGTGGTTGGGTGCTACTGGCCGTTGCAGGCGCTCGGGGGACTGGGACTCGTTGGGCCACGCGGGCGCGGCGAGCGTTTCGCTGCGTGCGACGCCGCGGTTGGCACGGGACGACGCGTCCTGCGCATTTACTGTGCGTACGGCGCGCCGCCCACGTGAGAGCACTGATTGTGCTGACGATCGTGGCGCGAGCCAGCCGCAGGGCTGCACCGCTTCGAACGGCTCGCGGCCTGGGCACCTATATCGCGCGGTCCTGTCGACCGCTCCCTCTGTTAACCACACCCGCCTCCCCACCAGGAACACTACGACCCGCGACGCGCCTGGCGACCGCGCACTCGCGAGGTCGCCGCACGCCCGGAACATCACACCGCGGTCCGCTTGCACCACAGGGCCATCGGGATCCTGCGAGCGACTCTCGCCAGACCTCAGCCCGGCGGGTCAGGCCAGATCCACCGATCTTGGAACCAGTCCCAGCCGCCCTGCTTGGATCGAGCTGTGGCAAGCCGGCCCTCAACGTCGGCGGTGACCACAGGCCGTCCCGTCGGTTATGTGTTGCGGGAAGCAGCCTGGCGTTGGTCGCGTTGGCGCCCTGACGCGACCAACCGGGCCTGGTCGAGCCAAGTGGCCTTCCACTCGACCGTCGGCACCGGCATACGTGCCGCGATCCACGGAACCGCCCCGATTCGTAATGTCGCTGTTCGCTCATTTCTCTATCGAGTAGGTGGTGTCATGTGAGGCGCGTCATATTGTGGCTGGTGGCGGTGGTGATAGCGGTGACCGGCGGGGTGCACGGTGCCACGACGGCCGTAGCCGACCCAAACGACTATCCGCGGAATTCATGCGAGTTTTGGGGGTGGTCCCCAGAGGCCGAAGTGGTCACGTATCACTCGGATGCGGACTACGAGCACAAGGCATTTCTGAATTGCCAGTTGCCCGGACCGAATCCGACACCGGATTACGAGGTGACGGTTTCGTACGTGGATCAACCGCCGGTAGTGTGGTGTTTATCCAACTGGACTACCGTGGATATCGGCGTATTGCCGCGACATGCGGCGGCGCGCGTGCCGGGCGTCATCGAACAAATCGGGCAGCCCCGAATCAGCAGTGGGGATTGCGGTCCAATTCAGGGGCCGACCGAACAACCTCAAGTCGAGGTAGCGGGTCGGGTAGTGTTGCAGTACGACGACGCGAACGCGCCGAACCGGGAGATCAAGAAGGCTCGGTACGCCTTGAAGGGTCTGATTCTGGATAGCACGGATCCGAACGCAACTCCACAGTGGCGCACGATCCATCACGGGCCTGGCAACTCCGGTCCGGCGGTTGAGGGCTTCCTGGACGAGGACGGCGGATTCGTTCTGGACTTCACATACCCGGCGGTGAGTTATCCGCTAGGCGGCGGCGACGTCTATTACGGGTGTGAATGGCGTCGGCCGTACCCACGGTTCGACCAGTGGGGCGCATGCCTAGACGGCGATCTCGTGTTGGAGGTCTACGCCGACAACGGGCAGGGGTTGACGGTGACCAACCCGTCCGGACAACCAGCGTTGCTGGCGTCGATCTCGCTGGGCGCGTTCTATGAACGCCCCAACCACACGTATGTCGTCGACAGCGACGCCGCGCACGCCTACCGGGGTGCATATCACGTCGTTGATTACACTGCGACTCTTCCTATGGAGCAGCGCCTGACCCAGGTGGATATCCACCTCAGTTCGAACCCCTTCGAGTCGGATAGATATGACCATGCCACTGGCCAAATAAGTCTCAGTAACAGTGCGGTCCGCGGTTCCATTCCAGAGTTTCTGACAGCTCTGAAATACTATCATCAGCTGCTCGGCGAGGCTTCTCCGGGAGTACCCGCCGACTGCCGCTACTACCTACTCGCGGAACCCACCAGCCCGGAATGCGCTCTGCAGCTCGGGTTCGCTGCGGCCCTGGCCGAAGCCACGGCTGAACCCTTTCCCGTTCCCGACACGATCGAAATGGGATTCACCGGCTACGACATCGAACATTGCGCTCTCGACCAGCCCGACGGCCCTGCTGGTCCCGAACCCTGTACTCACGAAGGCGGCAGCGTCGGCCTGCGCGTCGCCGCAGCGCTCAAAGACCTGACCGACACCACCAACGAGACCGCCGACAGTGAAACTGGCAACGGCTTCGTCGACTTCGCCGACTACCCTTTTGACCTAGTCATGAGCATAGTCGCCGAAGGTCAACCGCTCGACATCGACCAGTTTTGGGACGACTGGCGCCTCCGGCTCAGCTCGGGCGACCGGGCAATCATGTTCATGAACACTCTAGAATACACCGACCTCCAAGACGAGGAACTGGCAACCAACGCCACTGGGGATTGGGCCACACTTGAATGCGCGACGTGCCGAGACAGAGATGTGGTCAGCGCAGCACCGAGCACTGGCGTCGACTTCGGGCTGTCCTGGAACCTGGGCCGATATGTCACAGCGCCAGGAAGGTACGACATTCTTGTTCGCCTCCCGGCCGGACATCCCGATTATAACAGCGACGTGTGCTACGTATTCACAACCGACGGCCACATCGAACCGATCTGTGGGGTCAACCATGTCACAGCTTCGGATGGCTGGCTCAATCTGCGGCCCGAGGGCTTCGTAGGAATACAGCCGAATGTGGAATCCACGTTGCGCGTGTCCGCGGCGAATCCGCCAGGCGGCGCCATTAATGTTGACGCCGTAATCATCGCTCCACATGATGACGAGATTCCTGGCGGCGTCCGCGTTCCCGTAACCGCCACCGGGAAAATTCACACCTTTGTCAACAGTCGGTTCGAGAAAGAACGCCTACTGGGCGGCGCCAGGTATGAACTACTATGCGAGTGCCACGATGGCAGCCCATCGAGCCCGCTACTAGAGCGGCCTGTCCTCGATTCGATTGGTCCAGATGGAGTCCCAGTCGGCAACGAAGTGGCTGGATACGTGCTGCCGGACGGCACTTTTGAGGTGACGTTCGCCTACCCCAACCAGGTGGTGCGGAGCGACGGTACCGTTTGGACCGGATGTGAACTTCCCGCGAATCCGATACCCTTTCTCGGCAGTTATGCGTGCGAAGATTCAAGCCTTTTCCTCAGAGTCTACGCCGAGGACGAGTCCGAGGATAGTGTCGTCGAGAATGAGAGTGGCGACACCGGTGTTATCGCGGACATTCCTCTTGGGCACTTTTTCATGCGCAGCCCGGAGGAAACTAATTACCGCTCGCAGACCGCCGAGGGGAACGCGTATGGCGCCATCCTAACCGTGCGGGAGCTGGTTGGCGCAGACCTCACCTCGTCTGCTTTTATCAAGCTGGAAGACGTAGAGGCTGCGGATTATTCGCCAATTACGAATACGATCAGGGTTCCTCGCCAAAGCGCGCTCGGTACCTCGCCGGAACACGAAATGGGCCATCTCGTCCAGGAGAGAATCTCTCTCTTCTCCACAAGTGCGCCCGATTGTCGTGATCATACATTCTCAAAGGTCACTAACCGCCATTGTGCTTTCAAGGAGGGTTTCGCCAATTTCATCGCCGTCGCGAGTGAACACGCGTACGCCCCAAGTAGTTCATCGCCGCCACTTTTCCATCAACTGTACAATCTTGAGAGCTGCGATCCGGAAAGCTGCGCAAATCGGGGACCTGATGTTGAGGGCAGTGTCGCGATGGCGCTCTGGGATATTTATGATGACACGCCGCTGGAGTACTACAACGGATTTTTCGATTCTGAGCCCGCCCATCCGGTCGGCGACATCACCGCCGCAATGCGTGAAGCTGATGACCTCTCCAGCTTTGACGCATTTTGGAATACGTGGCGCCGACTACACCCCGAGCAAGAAGAAACAGCGTTTATGAACGCTCAAATTTATACCGCGTTGTCAGACGCGTCAGTCGAATCCGGCAACCCGCAAGGGGATTGGCGGCAAGCGCTGTGCATCATTGATTGTCTGAATGAATCTATGATGTACGGAGTTGCGCCAGCCAGTCTAACGTGGAACGTCGGATCTTCGATCAAATACGAGCACGAGTACGACATCTGGGTCAAGATATTGCCCGCAGCTGCAACCGCCACTGTGCAGTACCGAGTTACTACCGTATCGGGCGAGGAGACAGTCACTGTGGATCAAGCAAGTTCGCCGCGCTGGGTCAACCTTAAGAAGGAGGGATTCAGGCTTGGCCACGATGGCGGCGCCAAGGTCACCGTGTCTGGAGAATCCGGAATTATGATGGCCGACGCACTCGTCGTCGTTCCACATCTACAATAGCTTTAATGGGTCGTGGCGGGGTGGGCTGCAAGCGTGCGACACGCAGCCCACCCCGCCACTACTGATGTGGCGACTGTTTGTCACAGTCACTGGTCGAGCGGCAGTCCGGAACCTTGCGTCGCGTCATGCAGATCCGACAGCGAGACGTCGTCGATCACTGCCGTGAACCCGGAGCTGGAGACTGATGCAAAATGGGCTCTGGCGCACTTTCGGTGGCGTTGCGTAGCCTGGCTGGCCAGCGTGCTTGTCATGATTGTTTGGTGGTTGAGACGGCGAAGCTGGTCGGTGTGGTGTTTTCGGGTCTGTCCGCGCTGTCGATCGAGGGTGTCGAGGACGCTGGTGATGTGATCGTGGTGCGTGCGTCGACCAGGGGCGATTCGGTGGCGTGTCCGTGCTGCGGGACGCCGACGGGCCGTGTTCACGCCTTTCATGAGCGGGTCCCGGCGGATGCGCCGGTCGATGGTCGCCGGGTGCTGGTGAGGTTGCGGGTTCGCCGGATGCGATGTCCTGTCGCCGTGTGCCCGCGCCAGACTTTCCGGGAGCAAGTGCCTGGGCCTTGACCCCGGATGTTGGACACCAGACGCACTTGGGCCCTGATGGTCCGGGTGGACAGGAGTCCCGCACTGATGGCGGTGAAGCACTACCCGCCGGAGTTCAAGGCCGAGGCTGTCGCGCTTTACCGGTCCCGGCCGGGCGCGACGATCAGGTCGGTGGCCGAGGATCTCGGGGTGAACTCCGAGACGTTGCGCAGCTGGATCCGGCTCGACGAGCAACGGCGTGGCGACTCACCGGTCGCGAGCGGGGCGGCCCCGACGTCGCTTGGGCCGGCGGAGGGCGAGAACGCCGCGCTGCGCAGGCGCGTTCGCGAGCTGGAGGAGGAGCGCGACATTCTGCGCAAGGCGGCCAAGTATTTCGTCGGGGAGACGCGCTGGTGAACCGCTTCGGAGTTGGCCGATCGCGGAGTGAAGCCTGCGCGGTTGTACCAGAATTCGATGTATCGGGTGATGTCTTGCCGTGCGGCTTCTCATGTTCGATAGGCAGTGCGGTTGATACGCTCGTTTTTTTAGGGTGCCGAAGAATGATTCGGCCATGGCGTTGTCGTAACAGCTTCCGGTGCGACCGCCGGAGCGGCGTAGTCGGAGTGTGGTGAGGGTGGCCTGGTATTCGTTCGACATGTAGTTCCTGAATTCAACCGGTCGTCGCAACACCGTTGGTTTAGATCGATGGTAGGTGATCGTTGAGCGCTTCTGCGGGTGTCTTCCAGTCAAGTGTCTTGCGGGGCCTGGCGTCGAGTTCGTCGCGGCTCCAGCGGGACAGGTCGGTGCCCTTGGGGAAGTACTGGCGTAGCAGTCCGTTGATGCTTCTATGTCAACTCCGTGTGCGGGTGGCGGGTGATGTGGTGGTTCCAGGTCGTGTGGTCGGTTGTCATCGCCCGGTGGATGACGTCGATGAGGTGGCGTTGGAGGATGCGGCGGGCGCCGCGGGCGCCTTTGGCGGGTTCGTGGCGGTCGAGTAGGTGTCGCGCGTCTGGGTGGAAGCGTTTCTGGACGATCGCGGCGGTGTAGAGAACGCTGTTGAGTCGCCGGTTGCCGCCTCGATGTAGGCGGTGGCGTTCCTTGTCGGAGGAGTAGACGGGGATGGGTGCGCATCCGGTGTAGCGGGCGAGCTTGGCTGAGGTGGTGAAGCGGGTGATGTCGCCGATCTCGGCGACGAGGACCGCGGCGGAGTTGTGGCTGATCCCGGTGATCTGCAGCGGGGTGGGCGCCAGCGGTGTGACGAGGTGCCTGATGGTGGTGTCGAGGTCGTGGACGCGTTGGTTGATGTCGCCGATCTCGTGAGGTTCCCCCCGGTGTCCGACTCCCGGGGGGAACCTCAAACCCACTAATCCGGTCGATCGCGTCTGTTCCGCTTCTCCTGTGTCGGCGCTCACGGATTTCCCCAGGTTAGGGCGGTTGTCGCTCACGTAATTCCCCAGGTCGGCGCTCACGTAATTCCTCACCTGTTGGTGGGCGTGTCGTCGTTGGTGTGGTCCTCGCAGGACGAAGGCTGCCTCCGTTGGATCGAGCTGACGGAGGCCCGGATTGGCGAGGAGAACGTTCAACGTGGTCGACGTGACCGAGATCTTGATCCATTGGCATGCGGGCAGGTCGCAGAGTGAGATCGCGACGAGTCTGGGGGTGGACCGCAAGACGGTGAAGAAGTATGTGGCCCCGGCGGTGGCGGCGGGGTTGGCGCCGGGCGGGCCGGCGAAGCCGGCCCGGGAGTGGGAGGAGTTGGTGCGGGGCTGGTTCCCTGGGCTGGCGGACATGCGGTTGCGGCAGGTGACGTGGCCGGAGTTCGACAAGCACCGGGACTTCATCGTGGCGATGCTGGCCGCGGGGGTCACCAAGCAGACGATCTGGCAGCGGTTGGCCGACGAACACGGCCTGTCGGCGAGCGTGGCGTCGTTGAAGCGGTATGTCGCGGCGAACCTGCCCGAGGAGGACCGCCGAGCCCAGGTGACGGTGCTGCGGGACGATCCGCCGGCGGGTGAGGAAGCCCAGATCGACTACGGCTATCTCGGGTCCTGGACGGACCCGGTGGGTGGTCGGAAGAAGCGGGTGTGGGCGTTCGTGATGGTGCTGGCCTGCTCGCGGTTGATGTTCGTTCGCCCGGTGCTGACGATGGACCAGCGATCCTGGACCGAGGCCCATGTCGAGGCGTTCGCGTTCTTCGGCGGGGTCCCGCACCGGCTGGTTCCGGACAACCTGCGCACCGGTGTCGACCGCACCGACCTGTATGACCCGAAGATCAACCGCTCCTATGCGGAGTTCGCCGCCCATTACGGGACCCTCGTCGACCCGGCTCGGCGCGGCAAACCGAAGGACAAGCCGCGGGTGGAACGGCCGATGCCCTATGTCCGGGACTCGTTCTGGCGGGGCCGCGAGTTCACCTCGGTGGCGCAGATGCAGGCCGCCGCGGTCGTGTGGTGCCGGGAGGTGGCCGGGCGGCGCTCGGCCCGCCCGCTGGCCGGTGCCTCGCCGATGTCGGTGTTCGAGGCGGTCGAGGCCGACGCGTTGCTTGCGTTGCCGCGTAAGCCTTTCGTCCTGGCGACGTGGTCGGCGGGCACGATCGGCCCGGACATCCATGTCAAGGTCGGCAAGACGCTCTATTCGGTGCCGTGGCGTCATATCGGCCGCCGGGTCGATGCCCGTGCGACCGCGACGATGGTGCAGATCTTCGATGCCGGTGAGTTGATCGCCACCCACCCGCGCAAACCGGCCGGGAAACAGACCGATTTCGCTCACTATCCGCCGGAGAAGATCGCGTTCAGGATGCGGACCCCGGTCTGGTGCCGCTCCCGCGCTGTCAAGGTCGGGCAGGCGTGTGTCGCGGCGATCGCCGAGCTGCTGGAGGTCAACGCACTGTTCCGGCTGCGCGCCGCCCAGGGCGTGCTCGGGTTGGCCGACAAACACGGCCCCGCCCGGCTCGAAGCGGCCTGCGCCAAGGCGATCGCGGTCGGCGACCCGTCCTATCGCACGATCAAGGGCATCCTCGCCGCAGGCCTGGAGGCCGACCCGCCCCGACCATCCACCGGTGACGGTGGCGCCGCGGCGTTCCTGCACGGTCCTTCGCGGCTGTTCGTGAACGTCGTGGCCATGCCCACCGCGACCCCCGTGCCCGGCGCGGACACCGCCACCACGAACGACGAGTCGGACACGGAGGTGTCGGCGTGATCATCGACGTCGCGCTCGAACAGGCGCTGCGCAACCTGAAGCTGTCCGGGATGCTGCAAACCCTCGACGCCAGACTCGCCCAGGCCCGAGCCGGGGAACTCGGTCACATCGAGTTCCTGCAGGTCCTCTGTCACGACGAAGTCGCCCGCCGCGAGTCCCAGGCCATCGACCGGCGCATCCGCCGAGCCCAGTTCGAGGAACAATCCACCCTCGAAGGCTTCGACTTCGCCGCCAGCCCAAAGCTGCCCGCCGCGCAGATCCGCGACCTCGCCGCCCTGCGCTGGCTCGCCGCAGGCGAATCCGTCGTCCTCTATGGACCCGTCGGTGTCGGGAAGACCCATGTCGCGCAAGGACTCGGACACCTCGCGATCCGGCAGGGCGCCGAGGTCAAGTTCACCAAGACCAGCCGAGCCCTGGCCACCCTCGCCGGTGGACACGCCGACCGCAGCTGGGACAAACGACTCCGCGAACTGGCCAAACCCGCCGTGCTCATCCTCGACGACTTCGGCATGCGCGAACTCACCGCACCACAAGCCGACGACCTCTACGAACTGATCTCCGAACGCGCCGCCGCGGGCCGCTCGCTGATCCTGACCTCCAACCGCTCGCCGGTGGACTGGTATCCGCTGTTCCCGAACCCCGTGGTCGCCGAGTCACTGCTCGACCGGCTCATCAACACCAGCCACCAGGTCTTCATGAACGGCCCCAGCTACCGACCCAACAAACGACCCAACCGGGCCGCCCAACGACCCCAGGAGGCCACCGGGTAGAACATCACCAAGGACCCACCACCTGCGGAATTACGTGAGCACAGGCGCCGGGAATTACGTGAGCGCCGACATCCTGTGTCGTCACGTGTCGGTTGCTGATGATGTGTGGGGTTTAGGGGTTGGTGAGGGCGTGGGTGCGGTGGTTGTTGATGTGGGTTTGGGTGAGTGCGGTGGTGTAGATGGTGGTGTCGTCGATGGTGTAGGTGCCGGTGCCGGTGGTGGTGAAGCGTTGGCCGATGGTGGTGTAGGTGAAGGGTTGGTGGTGTTGGGTTTCGGTCCAGGTTGTGTCTTGTTGGCCGTCGATGTAGAGGGTGACGGTGGTGGGGGTGCGGACGAGGGCGATGTGGTGCCAGGTGTTGTCGGTGATGGTGGTGGTTCCGGTGTATTCGCGGTTCCAGGTGGTGCCGGGGGTTTCGGTGGGGTTGGTGAGGTTGAGGGTGAAGGTGGCTTTGCCTGTGGTGGTGATGCCGAGGTAGGCGATGCCGGTGCTGGAGGTGGTGGTGGCGTGGTCGGAGATGAGGCGTTGGATTCGGTTGGTGGTGTTGGTTTTGACCCAGGTTTCGAGGGTGAGGTGTTGTTGGTTGGCGAGTTGGAGGTTGTTGGGTAGGGCGATGCGGCTGCCGCCCGCGACGGGGAAGGAGACGGCGGTGTCGGGGTGGGCGGTGGCTCCGGTGAGGCCGAGGGTGGGTGGGGTGGTGCCGCCGTAGGTGCCGTGGCGGTTGTTGCCGGAGGCGTCGAGGGCGGTGGTGGTGCCGGGGGTTTCGCCGAGGCGCCACCAGCCGAGGGGGTTGTCGGCGGTGATGGCGTCGCAGTAGGCGCAGCCGCTGCCCGTGGGCGGGTCGCTGACGGTGACGGTGATGGTGTCGGTGGCGGTGGCGCCGGTGGAGTCGAGGACGGTGAGGGTGGCGGTGTAGGTGCCTGGGGTGGTGTAGGTGTGGTTGACGCTGGCGCCTGAACCGGTGGTGCCGTCGCCGAAGGCCCAGATGTAGGACAGGGCGCCGGTCCCGGTGCCCGACCCGGTGAGCGTGACGGGTTGGCCGGTGGTTGCGGTGGTGCCGGCGTTGGCGGTGGGTGCCGCCGGGGGTGGCGGGGTGGTGCCGGTGCCGGTGTTGTGGTGGGTGGCGATGCGTTCGGCGGTCAGGGCGGTGGTGTAGACGGCGGCTTCGTCGATCTGGAAGGTGCCGGTGGCGCCGCTGACGAGGAACCGCTGCCCGAGCGAGGCCCGCACGAACGACTGGTGGTATTGGGTTTCGGTCCAGGTCCCGTCGGCCTGGCCATCGACGTAGAGGGTCACGCTGTTGGGGGTGCGGACCACCGCCAGGTGGTGCCAGGTGTTGTCGGTGATGGTGGTCGACCCGATGTAGTTGGAGCGTTCCCAGAACGTGCCGGGCGCTTCGACGGGGTCGAGCAGCCGGATGTGGAACTGGGCTTTGCCGGTCGCGCTGACCTGGAGCGCGGCGTAGCCGTTGTTGGAGTTGGTGTTGTCGAAGTGGTCGGTGATCAGACGCTGCACCTTGCCGGTGACCCCGGTCTTGACCCACGCCTCCATGGTCATGTTCGTCTTGTTCGCCAGGTTGAGGTTGACCGGCAGCTCGACCCGGCTGCCGCCGGCGGCGGCGAACCCGACCGCGGTGTCGGCCTGCCCCGCCACCGCGCCCACCACACCCAGGACCGGTGCCGTGGCGCCGCCGTAGGTGCCGTGTTTGCCGTTGGGCGAGGAGTCCACCGCGCTGGTGCCCGACGCTTCGCCCAGGCGCCACCACCCGGCCGGGTTGTCGGCGGCGACCACATCGCAGTAACCACAGCCACCCGGCTGGGCCACGGTGATCACCACGGTGTCGGTGTCGGTCACGCCCTGCCAGTCGGTCACCGTCAACGTCGCGGTGTAGGCCCCGGCGGCGGCGTAGACGTGCTCCACGGTGGCGCCGGCGGCGTTGGGGGTGCCGTCACCGAAGGCCCAGCTGTGTGACAGGTTCCCGCCCGTGGAGCCGGTGCCGGACAGAGTCACCGGCGCTCCCGCGGCCACCGTGGTGTCCGCGCCGGCGTCGGCGACCGGCACCGCCGGGTGCACCGTCACGGTCACGGTGTCGCCGGCGGTCTGCCCGGCCACATCGGTCACCGTCAGCGTCGCGGTGTAGACGCCGGGGGCGGCGTAGACGTGCGACACGGTGGACCCGGTGCCGGTCTGCCCGTCACCGAACGCCCAGGCGTAGGTCAGGGCGGTGCCGGTGGACCCGGCCCCCGACAACCCGACCACCGCACCCGCCGCGGCCGTCAGGTCCGCCCCGGCCGAGGCGACCGGCGCCGGCGGGTTGGTGACGGTCACGGTCCGAGAATCGGTGGCGGTCTGCCCCAACCCGTCGGTCACCGTCAACGTCGCGGTGTAGACCCCCGCCGCGGGCCACGCGTGACTGACGGTGGAGCCGCCGGCGGTGGTGCCGTCGCCGAAAGCCCACTGGTAGGACAACACACCGAACCCGGTACCCGACCCGACCAGCTGCGACCACACCCCCGTCGTGGCCACCGAATCCGCCCCCGCGTTCGCGGTCGCCGCCGCCGGCGCCGCGGGCGGCTGGCCGCTGCCCGCGGTGTAGTGCGCCGCCACCCGCGCCGCGCTCAACGCCGTGCCATACACCGCGACCTCGTCGATGGTGGCGCCGCCACTGGTGTAACTCGCCACCGGGAACCCGATATCGGTACGCGACATCGCCTGATGCCGCTGCGGCGCCGACCACGTCGCGTCCGGCGCCCCGTCCACATACAACGTCACCGACGACGGAGTACGCACAAGTGGTGCCAGGCGTTGTCGTTGACCGTGGCGACAGCGGTGTAGGAGGCGGTGAACGCCGCCCCATCACTCGGGTCGGGCAGATTCACCTGCAACCGGGCCTTACCACCGGCCACCCCCAACCACGACCCATCGGTGGTGCTCGCCCCGTCACCCACCAGCCGCACCGTGTTCGCGGTGTCGGTCCTCACCCACGCCTCCAACGACACCTCGCTCATCGCCGAAGGCTGCAGATTCGGCAACGCCACATGCGCGCCGTTGCCCGGAGAGAACCGCGCGGCCTTGTCATCACTACCGGCCAACGCCCCGGCGAACCCGAGGCTGATCCCCGGACCACTCGTCGTGTACGTACCAGTACCACCATTCCCCGACGCGTCCACCGCGGCGACACCAGTCACCTCACCCAACCGCCACCACCCCAACGGCCCATCAACGGACACCGCATCGCAATACCCACAACCCGTGACCGTCACAGTGGCGGTATCAACCCCACTGGTCTCCCACACCACGCCGGTCTGAGCACCGAACCTGCCGACCTCGCGGATCTTCATGGTGACCTTCGCCGTGAACGACCCAGTGGTCGGGTACGTCCACGACAGACTGTCCACGGTGGTCGTGGCGTCGACGGTGCCGTTGTTGTCGACATCCCAGTCATAGCCCAAGATCTGTCCGCCGGTGACGCCCTTGGTCGCGGTCAGGGTGACCGGTGACCCCGCCACCGCCGTGAACGATTCGGTCGAGGTGGTGCCGTTGGTCAAGGTGACCGTGGGCTGATTGGGGATCTGGGTGACCTGCGCGGTGTCGTGGCGTTCGTTGCCATGTCCGTCGCGGCCCTTGGCCAGCAGGGTCGGTTCGATCGCCGAGTACCCGCCGTAGGTGTAGGGCGCGTTGGGGGAGGCGTTGCGCCAGATCGTGTACTGCTCGGGGCAACTGGCCCCGCAGAACAGCGACATCGGGTCGTCGAGCCGAGAGGGCTGCATCGACCACTGCGTGGTCAGCGGCCATCCGGTCTGGTCGTTGTCGGTGTCGCTCATCGCCGCGGTGACCGGGCCGGTCAGATCACACCGGTTCTCCCCGGTGTTCCACCGGCAGGTGTAGGGGCCGCCGGCATCCACCGTGGATGCTTGGCCGCGGGTCACGGTCAGGCGGAACTCGTGCACCGTCGACAGCCCGGCCGAGTCGGTGACCTTCAGTCGTGCCTTCTCGTAGGTCGCGCCGTTGCGCTGGACCTGCACCGTGTCCGCGTCCGGCCCGGAGGCGTGCGGCACCCACACCGCCGCGCACACCTGCGCCTGTCAGCTGCAGGCCACCGGCCTTGGCGCGGTCGATCAACTGGCCGATCAGCTGCTCATCCAACTGGTCAGACCCAGCCGGCGAGGTCGAGTCCTCAGCGTGTTCCACGCCGGACATCATCTCGGTCATCGGTGTCACTTCCATGATCGGGAGTTACACCGCTCGTCTGGCTCTGGCGCACTTTCGGTGGTGGCGTTAGCCGAGGAGGATGCGGTGGCGCAGGAGCGCGAAGCCCGCCCGCCCATACGTTTGTCGTTTGAGTAGCTTGGTTTTGGTGTTGATGCCTTCGGTGCGTCCGTTGTGGTGGGTGAGGGTGATCGCGGCGGTGACGGCGTCGATGTCCAGTTCGATGCCTCTGGCGAACGAATGCACTTGGGGTAGATCCGCCTCGCGGGCGGTGGTGGCCCAGGCCGCCAGCCGGGCGGGATTGCTGCCGTGGGGTGTGAGCAGAGCGGCGAAGGTTCGCACGAGGCTGGCCAGCGCTGTCATTTCGGGGCACGCGGCGGTCAGTGCTTCGAGTCGTTGGTGTTGATGGTCAGCGAGGTTCTCCGGTCGGGTCAGCAGCAGGCGGGTGGCCTGGCGGGACGAGAGGTGCCGATGCTCGTCCAGATGGCGCCCCTGATTCAAGTAGCGCACGAGGAGGTTGTGGCTGCCGGTGTAGCCCAGTGCGCGGATCTCGCCCAGCAACTCGGTCGGTCCCACGCCCGGTTCCTGTTCGCGGCGGAGGCGGAGGTGGTCGCGGTAAGGGTCGACCATGCAGGCCCGGTATTTGGGGACGCGTTGGATGCGCTGCGGTGTGGCCGCGCGGGCGTAGCGCTTGACGGTGTTCATCGCCAGACCGAGGCGACGTGAGCAGTCCAGCAGCCCGACTCCGGTATCGAGCAGGGCATGGATCTGGTGCCAGCGTTGCAATGTGGTGTCAGCGAGCTTGCCCTCGCGCAGCCCGGTGGCCGTGGCCCAGCACGCGCTGTGGGCGGCGACTTCGCGGCCTGCGGCGTCACACAGGCCGTGCCAGAGATGCCAACGGTCGGCCACCTGGATCGCGTGCGGCAGCGCGTCGCGCACGGCTTGAGCATAGGGTCGAACCGTCGCGGCAGACGACCTCGACACCCGGGTGCGCCCTCAGCCACTCGGCCGCCACCTGCGCGCGCCGTCCAGGCAGGACGTCGACGCGGGCACCGGTGTCCGCGTCGATTAACACGGTGGCGTAGTCATGGCCTCGGCGCAGGGCGAAATCGTCGATCCCTAGGACCGCTGGCACCGCCCGATCCGGCAACGGAATACCCAACAACACTCGCACCGCGGTGTCCCGCCCGACCGGGATTCCGATCGCGGGCAACAGTCGGGCGGAGGCCCTGCCTGCCAGCTCGCGCACGACACAACGGACCTGCTCACCTAATCGCACGGTCCGCCGTTGATAACGCTCGACAAGGCCAGGCACCTGTTCGCGGAACGTCTGACGCGGGCACTCGGGGACAGGGCATCGCATCCGGCGGACCCGCAGTCTGACCAGCACCCGGCGACCATCGACCGGAACATCGGCCGGAACCCGCTCGTGACGGGCGTGAACACGGCCGGTCGGCGTCCCGCACGAAGGACATGCCACCGCATAGTCCCTGGTCGAGGCCCGCACCACGATCATGTCGCCTGCGTCCAGGACGCTCTCGATCGACAGCGCGGACAGCCCCGAGAACACCACATCGACCAGCTCCGCCACTTCAGTCACAAATGATCATGACAAGATCAACAAGCGCCCCGGTTCGGGACCCCCACACCACCACCGAAAGTGCGCCAGAGCCGCTCGTCGTCGTCTTACAGTCCCGGCGATTGACGGAGGCGGTGTCTGAGTGCCTGCGGTGGGCGGTCGTCGCGCGAGATCTTGGGGACCTTTGTGCGTGCCAGTGTGTGCTCTAACTGGCCGTCTCGGCGAACGGACTGACCGGGACGGGGCCCGAGATGTGCGCGGGGACGGTTTGCGCGCGTCGTGAACCGGGATGGGAGGCAGCTACGTAGTGATGGGAACGCTGTCTCGGCGATGGCGTTGAGGTCGGTGTCCTGGCCCCGTGGTGCCGTTGCGGCCCTGGCGTTTGGAGTAGACGATGGACCAGTCGATTAGCTTGCACGGCCGCGCGAGGTGGGGGTCTCGGTGGTTGTCGGGGTTGTTGGTGGCGGTTCTCGCGGCGGCGGGGACTGTTGGGTTGTCCGGGCTCGCGCGGGCTGATGCGCAGCGTTCGGGTAATTCGGGGCTGTTGGGGGGTCAGTCGGCGCCGGGGGTGGTGTCGTTGGCCGGTGGGGGCGGTGGTGCTTCAGGGGATGGGGGTTTTGGTTTTGGTTATCCGGTGAGTGTGCCGTCGGGGCGTGGGGGCCAGGCTCCGGAGGTGGGGTTGTCGTATTCGTCGGGTGCGGCGGTGCATGGGGGGGTTGCGGCTGGGTGGCGGTTGGGTGTGCCGGTGATTTCGGTGGATCCGACGGGGGGGACGATGCGGACGGAGTGGCCGCAGGGGGGTTCTGCCGAGGCGCCGAGGAATTTTGTGGGCCCGGATGGGAATCCGTTGGTGCGTGACGAGAGTCTGCCAACGCAGTCGGGGGGTGTGGGGTATCGGGCGTTGAATGATGGTTCGTTCGCGCGGTATGAGTTTTTGGGGGGCGTGGCGGCGGAGCCGTATTGGTGGCGAGTGTTTCACGCTGATGGGACGTTGTCGCTGTATGGGTTGAAGTCGGATCAGCCGTATTCGTTCGCGCCGTTGGTGTTGGTGAAGGACGGTGATGATCACCAGTTGCGGTATGTGTATGCGACGGTGGGGCGGACGACGGCGGTGCCTGCGGCCGATCATCCTCGGGAATTTGTGCCGTCGGCGATCGAGTATTGGTCGCCGGGCGCGTCGCACGCGTATGCGAAGGTGCTTTTCCAGTATGACAATCCGCGGTTTTGCGGTGACGCGGGCACGGGTGTGCTTCCGGTCGGGTCGAGGCTGGATTACACCTTGGGGTTCGGGTTGTTGTCGGGGACCCGGAAGTTGCAGCGGATTGTGACGGTGACGCAGGAGGGGCCTGCGGCGGCGTTGAAGACGGCGCGCGAGTATGTGTTGAATTACGACGCGGGGACGGAGTCGTGCACGGGCGCGGTGACGCCGTTTCGGCAGTTGAATTCGGTTCAGCCGATCGTGCATTCGCCGAATATCACAGGTCCGGCGGCGGTGAAGTGGTTGCCGCCGACGGAGTTCACCTATGGCAAAGCGGCGTCGTATGTGAACGATGCGCAGTATGAGGCGCCGGTGGCGGTGCCGGTGCCGAATTTGCGGTTGCCGGAATCGGTGGACACGGTGCAGCATCCGTTCGCGAATCCGGATCAGCCGGAGACGTACACGTTCGCGCCGGGTGGTTGGTCGACGGCCGCGGTTCCGTTCGGTGCGGTGCCGGAGACGAAGAAGCCGCACGGGCAGTACAGTTCGGCGTCGATTCCGTGGGCGGTGGCGGTGGGGCAGGCCACCGGCGAGTCGCTGTCACGGTCCTTTGTGGATGTCAACGGTGATGGTCTGGTCGATATTCTGGCGCGGGCCGAGGGCAACCTGAGGTTGGCGGCGGCGGCGCCCGCGACCGGTGGGTGCGTGGTGGACGTGTATCTGAACAAGGGGCCGGATCAGGGTTTTGTGAAGCAGGAGTCAGGTGGGGAGTTCCCGCCGTTCTCGATGCGTGATGCGATGGCGGATGTGCCGGTGCCAGCCGGAACCGTGGAGTCGGGCGCCGGTGAGTTGTTGTGTTCGCTGTCGCGGTCGTTCAGTTCGGATGATTCCGGTGGGTGGATGGGGGATCCGTCCAAGCCGTGTTCGGCGCAGGAGGAGTGGGACACTACCGCCGGATGGGGGTCGATGCAGCAAGTCGTGCATGGCTTCCAGGACATCGATCGTGACGGTTATGTGGATCTGCTGTCGCAGCCGATCGCGTCGGTGCACTGCCCGTATGAGAGCACGCACGGGATCCCGGATCCGAACGAGTCGCTGCCGGAGGATCCGTCGGACCCGACAAAGATCCTCACCCATTGGACCGAACATGGTGGGTTCATGGCCGATTCGATGCTGCACAACCGTGACGCCGAGGACCGGTTTCCCGATTTCGACCAATACAGCCGCATCATCACCAAGCGGCAGACGAACTGGTATGTGTACCGCAACACCGGTTCCGGGTTCGCCTCCACACCGACGGTGCTGACCCGGCAGGTTCCCGCTCCTCCGGGTGCCTACGATCCGCAACCGGGTGTGTACGTGTACTCGAATCCCCTTCCGACCGACGGGATCATCGGTGGCTATACCTTGCCGTGGCAGGGGTCGGTGTCGTATCCGTCGATGGACATGAACGCCGACGGTATGACCGACGCCGTGGGCGAGATGTATGTCTACCCGGGCAAGCCCGACGGCACGACCGGCTACGGCCTGTACATGACCAGCCGGGAGGGCGCCTGCTACGGCTCGAACGACCCGTTTTGCGACACGCGTAACCAGATGGGTTTTCACCGTAAGCGCACCGGTTACGACGATCTGGACAATCCGACGCACTACACGGGTTTCCCGTTCGATTCGATGTTCGACATCAACGGTGACGGTCTGCCCGACCAGATCCAGTCCTACGGCACCTACGCGCAGGTCGATTTCCACACCGGTGCCGGTCTGGGCAGCGATGTCGACGGTGGTCGGGTGAAGTACAGCGAAAACCACCCATTGACGCAGTACATGGACAGGTTCCGGGCGCCGGATCTGTCGAACCGCAACTGGCAGAGCTACCCGACGACTGGGGAACGCCATGGGTTGACCCGGATGATCGACCTGGACTACGACGGGTTGCTCGACACGTTGTCCTACGACGGTGCGACAGGCCAGTTGTTCCTCAACGGTGGTGCCCGGTGGGTGCGCGAGACTCCGGCTCAGGTAGAGATCGCGCGGACACTGGCCGGGCGGATCGACGCTCGCGGCACACTGGCGGAGTACGCCGACCGCGGCGACTACCACTACACCGCGACTCGTACGGCGATCGACCTCAACGGTGACGGGCTGCTGGACCTCGTGGAGGACGTCGACAACGACGGCACCCCGTCGGTGCGGTATGCCAAGCAGAACCTCGACACCGCCGACGCGGTCAAGGCGCCCGCCCGGTTGCTGCGCACGGTGAAGAACGGCTACGGCGCGAAGACCACGGTGGACTATAAGCGGGACACCGAGGTCGGCAAGTGGTTGGTGGACAAGATCACGGTCAACCCTGGCCAGAACGAGCCGGCGATGGTGACCCGCCACAAGTACCTCGACCCCCACTACGGATCCACCGCGTACGGCGCGCGGGTGTTCCGCGGCTACGGTGACGTCCGCCAGGTCCGCGAGGGCCCGCAGAGCGCCGGCTCGCTCACGGTGGTCACCCGGATGGCGTTCGATCAGGACTACCGTGGTCTGCCCTCGCGGGTGGTGACGATCCGCGGTGACGCTCTGGACGTGACCGACCCGGACGCTCACCCGAACACCGCCACCGTGGTGGACAACACCTACACCGTCCGCGAGCTCGGCCTGCGGGCACCGGGCATGCTGGCCTCGTTCCCCTCACGAGTGGTATTGCCCGACACCACCACCACTTACACCTGCACGGGCTCGGACGGGCAGACCGCCACCGCGTGTGTGGCCGGCGCGCCCAAGACGGTGACGACGACGGGGTGGGACGACCACACGGTGGGCGGCGCCTATGTGATGGAGTTGCCGACCTTCGGTCAAACCGAGTTCGTCAACGCCGACGGCCAGACCGAGATCCGCCGGACCACCACGACGTCTAACGTGGCGTGGTCTGATGTGGTGTTCAATGTGGCGCCGGAGTCGGTGACCAGCAGCAGTGTGGTCGATGGTGTCTCCACTGATCTGGGTGCGACGTATTACGCGTATGAGGACCCGGTGTTCCGGCGGGTGCAGACGGTGTCGGTGGACGACGCCGATTCCAGCGTGCCGGTCAAGGTGACTCGTTACGCCTATTACGGTGGTGCGGGCGCGGATCGTGGTTTGGTGCGTCGGGTGTGGGCGCCGGAGCAGGTGTACAGGTACGGTGCGGGTGATCCTTTGCGTGGTGGGGATGACGCGCCGGGGTTCACCGAGTTCGTCTATGACGCCGTCGGGGTGCACGTGACGCGGGTGACCAACCCGGTTGGTCAGGTCGTGACGTCCACTGTGGATCTGGGTACGGGTGCGACGTTGTCGGCCGAGGGCCCGGACTATGTGTGCGCCGACGGTACCGCGCAGACGTGTTCGTTCGACCAGGCCGCGTACCGGCAGCGCGTTCAGACCAAGGTCGACGGGCTGGGCAGGCCGGTGGAGAACACGGTGTTCCCGGCGTCGGCGGCCGCGGGTGTGGTGGTGTCCAGGGCGACCTACAAGGACTCCGACTCGTACATGTCCGGCGGGTACACCCCGGTCTCGACGATCACCGAGACCGCGTCGGGTGACGGTGATTTCACCTACGACACGACCGAGATCGACGGGCTGGGGCGCGTCGTGCGCACCATGAACCAGCGTTCCCCGCAGCCGGGCGGTTACGTCGAGTACGACTACGACGCCGCGGGCCGGGTGTCGCTGACCCGCACCACCCAGGGCGGCGGTCTGGGCACGCTGACCATGCAGACCCTCTACGACGCGTTGGATCGGCCGGTGGAGGTCAAGAAGACCTCGCCGAACACGCAGGCCGATCCCGCCCGCACCCTGTCCACCGTCGCCTATGACGGGTTGACGGTGACCGCCTCACGGGTCACCGGCGACGGATCACCCGCCTCGGTCACCAAGTCCACAATGGACGCTGCCGGTCAGCTGGTGCTGGTGCAAGAGAAGACAGGTGTGGACGCGGGCGGGGCGAACGTGTTCGCCTCCACCACCTACCGGTATGACGGGGCGGGCCGCACAAGGCAGATCGCCGACCCCGACGGGGTGGTCACCACCCTGGCGCATGACTACTCGGGCAACCGCACCGCGATCACGTCGGCGGGACGGACGTGGGCCTACGGCTACGACCGCAACGACGACATGACCACCGTGACCGAACCGGTCCCCGCCGGCGCGGACGCGGCCGCCTACACCCGACACACCACCTACGACGACCTGGGCCGCGTCACCCGCGAACGCCCCGGCGTGCAAGGGGAGAACCCGCAGGTGCGCGACCTCGACGCCGCGGAACTGGCCGAGTTCAAGATCGGCGACAAGCGGTACTTCTACGACCGCAAACCCGACACCCCACCCGGCGGCACCGACCCGTGCCCGACCATCCCCGCCAACGCCGCGCACATGACCGGCCGTCTGGTCTGCACCGTCTCACCGGTGCTCACCACCGAGAACCGCTACACCGACCGCGGACACCCCCAATCCACCAGCCAGACCCTGCACGCGTTGGCAGGCACCGGCATCACCGCCGACCGGGTCCAGGTCGACTACACCACCGACGCCACCGGCACCCTGGAATCACACACCACCACCACCATCGACGCCACCGGCGCCGTGTCCTACCAAGGCCCCACCGTCGCCACCCACTACGACCGCGACGGCACCCCCTCCACCACCAACATGCAACTCGGCGCGGGCAACGCCAACCTGACCATCACCAACACCCGCAACGCCGCCGGCCTGGTCACCACCCGCAACACCAACACCGACAACACCGCCGGCTACGCCTCACCCACCATGAACTTCACCTACGACCCGTTCGGCAGGGTCACCGGCATCGACGCCAAAAACATCGGCGTCCAGCGCTACAAGCAGAACTACACCTACAACCACGCCGGACAGATCCGGCAGACCACCGAACAACTCGGCGACACCACCCAACCACTACGCACCACCGACTACACCTACGACCACCGCGACCAACTGCTCACCGCCACCCAATACGGCGGCAGCACCCTCTACAACGGCGTGTTCACCCACACCCCCGGCGGCCGCATCAACACCGCCAACGTCTCCACCATCGGCGGCACCCGCGTCCCCTCCCGCAACGTCACCCACCGCTACCAGAACCCCACCCAAGGCGGCGACCCCCAACGCCTCGACGCCCTGATCAAACCCGACAACACCCCCCTCACCGACTACACCTACGACGACGCGGGCAACACCACCAGCCGCACCCTGCCCGACGGCACCACCCTCACCCAACGCTGGGACGGACCCCGCCTACGCAAAACCACCCGCGCCACCGGCGAAACCGAAACCTTCTTCTACGACGGCCACACCCGCGTCGCCGCCATCCAACGCGACACCACCGGCACCATCACCACCGCCAAACACTGGGCAGGCAACCTCGAAACCCTCCACACCCCCAACGTCGCCCCCCAACACCGGCTGACGATCACCCTCGCCGGCCAGGTCATCGGCCGACTCGACGGCGACAAAACCACCGGAACCTTCGAGCACTACCTGACCACCCCACTCGGACACCACGTCCTCGCCCTCAACGCCACCGACGCCACCACCAAACGCGTCGCCTCCTACGGCCCCTACGGCGAACTCATCACCCACCTCACCAACGCCGGAACCCCCACCAACAAATACCCCACCGAATTCAACGGCAAGGACTACGACACCACCGGCGGCCTCCACTACTACGGCCACCGCTACTACGACCCACACACCCTCGCCTGGACCTCAAGCGACCCCCTATTCAGATTCGCCCCCGACCTCGAACAAACCAACCCCAGAGCGGCCAACCTCTACACCTACACCGACAACAACCCCATCACCCGACACGACCCCAACGGGTTATGCGAGAGTCGTTCCACCTGCGCATCGCTACCGCTAACCAACGAACACTTTCAAGACGGGCTTTCCTCTGGGATGTCGATACTGCCGGTCATTGTAGGCGAATTGGTTTTCGGTGCGACGTCCGTATTCCTCGGCATGGAGGATGACAGTGGAAGGCAATACAAGAGAGACTATGAGGCGACAGGCGACCATGATATCTCGCAAGTCCTGTCCGACCTCTTCGGTCTGCTACCCATTCCCGGCCCGGCAGATGAGGCTATCGAAGGCGGTCTGAAGAGCGGCGCGAAGCGAGCGGACGACTTGGGCGCCGCAGACGATGTCGATCTGGACAACATCACCGAGTCGACACAGACCGGCAGACACGATGGAGTCCAGGCTCGCGATAAGCACAAGGAAAAAATGCGCGAAATTCAAGAACGTCACGCGGAGGCCATGAGAGCGCGCCAGGAAAGAATCGAGTTCTTCCAAAAGGGTGGACTGGCGAAGTTCCGTGAGCAGCTGAATGGTATCGGTAGTCGTTCGGAAGCGGAGGATTCTCTCTACAAGATACTCAGGGAGCGCAACTCTCAATACGCGGCCGACGTTCGGAGTATGCCCCGGATTACCGGAGAAACGGTCATGCACGACTACAGGACAGGTGCAACGTTCGAGATCGGTGACTTCGGTATTGAGATGAACAATCCGATCACTAACGTGTACGAGAGGCTCATCAGCTGGTAATTTGAGCGTTAGTTGCAGGCGTAGCGGTGGGCTGACCGCCCGATCCATGGTGCGAAGTTCGCATGGACCGGGCGGTCAGTCGTAATTTGACAATGGTCCGACCGCCGCCAGTTAGGCTTGTTGATGTTGATAGCGTGACCCTTTTTAGCCTGAGGCGGATGTGTTGGCGGGCAAGACTTCTGCTGATCACAGGTTGACAGTCGCCAGCGTGGTGGCATCTGAACATGGCGAAGCCCCTGGTAGCAGGACTCTCGACCAAGATCGTTCTGCATCATCCCGGAGCTTCAGATGTTGTTCTACCGTGCCGCGCTGCCGTTGTCGCAGGCGACCCTGACTTTCGTGTCTGATCCGCGCCCACCGTGTCGAGATCGGCTCGCGGTGGCGGGCGCTGAACCTGGGGCGACAGGCCCTGCTGGTGCTGGCGGGCGGATCCGCGCGATCATCGCCACACCTGAGCATGGTCAGTGTGCCAGCGCGGCGATGAAGATCTCGGCCGGTGTCCGCCATCCGAGGACCTTGCGGGGACGGGGTTGTTGAGGCGGTGTTCGGCCGGAGCGAGGTTATACGTCCGAAGCTGCGAAGGTCGGTCCGCTTCGGAAAGTACTGGCGCAGCAGCCCGTTCATGTTCTCGTTCGTGCCGCGCTGCCATGGACTACCAGTGTGGGCGAAGTAGATGCCCTCGCCGAACAGGGTGGCAAGCTGGTCGTGTTGGGCCATCTCCGAGCCCTGGTCCCAGGTCAAGGTCAGCCTGGCAGTCGGGAAGGTGCGCCAAGCGCACGAATCGGCTGCGCGGTCGACCAGGGTGGCGATCGCGGACTGGCTCATCCGTCCGATGATGAGGTCGCCGGGCCTTGGCCCGGGCCTTGACCCCGGATGTTGGACACCAGACGCACTTGGGCCCTGATGGTCCGGGTGGACAGGAGTCCTGCACTGATGGCGGTGAAGCACTACCCGCCGGAGTTCAGGGCCGAGGCGGTCGCGCTCTACCGGTCCCGGCCGGGCGCGACGATCAGGTCGGTGGCCGAGGATCTCGGGGTGAACTCCGAGACGTTGCGCAGTTGGATCCGGCTCGACGAGCAACGGCGTGGCGACTCACCGGTCGCGAGCGGGGCGGCCCCGACGTCGCTTGGGCCGGCGGAGGGCGAGAACGCCGCGCTGCGCAGGCGCGTTCGCGAGCTGGAGGAGGAGCGCGACATTCTGCGCAAGGCGGCGGCCAAGTATTTCGTCGGGTAGACGCGCTGGTGAACCGCTTCCAGTTCGTCGCCGACCATCAACGCCGCCACGGCGTGAAGCGGTTGTGTCAGGTCATCGGGATCGCCCGGTCCAGCTTCTACCATGGGCGCGCCACCGCGCCGGACCGGGCCGCGCGGGCCGCGGCGGACGCCCGCCTGGCGGCCCGTGTGCGCACGATCCACCGCGACTCGGCCGGCACCTACGGGGTCCCGCGGGTCACCGCCGAGCTGCGCGCCGCTGGGCACGTGGTCAACCACAAGCGTGTCGCCCGGGTCCTGCGCGGGATTGGCCTGGCCGGACTGCGGCTGCGCCGCCGACACCGCAACCACCCTCGACGATCCTTCCGCGGTCAAGGTCCCGGACCTGCTCGGCAGAGACTTCGCCGCGCAGACACCGAACACCCGCTACGTCGGCGACACAACGTATCTGCCGATCGCCGACGGCACGTTCTGCTACCTGGCCACCGTGATGGACCTGTGCTCGCGCCGTCTGGTCGGCTGGGCGATCGCCGATCACATGCGCACCGAACTGGTCATCGACGCCCTGCACGCCGCCCAAAGCACCAGGGGGAGCCTGGCCGGAGCGATCTTCCACAGCGATCACGGGGCAATACTGCTCCCGGGCGTTCACCGACGCCTGCCGGACCACGGGGGTGATCCAGTCCATGGGCGCGGTCGGCAGCTCGGCGGACAACGCCGCCGCCGAGAGCTTCAACGCCTCGTTCAAGCGCGAGACCCTTCAGGGCACCACGAATTGGTGCAGCAAAAGGGAAGTACGACTGGCCGCGTTCGGTTGGCTGCACCGCCACAACACCCGACGCCGCCACTCCCACCTCGGCCAGATGTCCCCGATCGACTACGAGAACAGCCTGCTACCGACACCAGCTACCCTGAACCACGCCGCATAACCCCGTGTCCAACATCCGGGGTAAGGCCCGACGGGCGGCTCGCGGACTGTGCTCGCTCGTTGGGGTGTGTGGCCTGGCCACATGCTCTGCATGTATCTGCCAGCCACCCAGGCGGGGTGCTTTCGTTGGATGCCGTCGCTCCACCATGGACAAGTGACTTGTGACCCAGTTCGGGCACCGCGCGGAGCCTGGCCGAACCCACGGGAGGCAAGTCCGCGTATCTCTGACGACGTGTAGCTCATTGACGACCGCGTCAGATGACGATCACCGAACTCGAAGGAGCGGGAGTGCGAAGGTCCCAGTGGGGAGGCTACCGGCTGGTGGTCGCCCTGGCAGCAGTACTAATCGGCTCAGCACTGAGCCATGTACCCGCATCTGCCGAGCCATCGGCGGACCACGACTACACAGTGGGCACGATCGCCACCGGCTCCGGGGTCTGCGGCGACCAACCGTGGTCCAGTGGACTCCAGTTCTACGCGAAAACACTAGGGGCGACGCAGAACTGGGTTGCGCGGTATTGCCCCGAACCTGGTCGGGCGCAGACCGCGTGGCTCAATCTAGGCTATTACGGGATGCCTCTCCAGCACTTGTGCATCGGCTTCGACAACGAGGTCGCAATCGGGCAGAAGACACTTAGCCCCAACGGTGCGGGCGGTTGGAGTCAGGTGCCACCGCATGACGTCGGTGAACTGCTCACCCACTCCGGTTGGAGCGAGTCTTGCACGCTGCCGCCGAGTGATCCGCCGGACGCGCCATCCCGAGTGACGGTGACGGGTTCCGTGTTGACCTCCATCGATCACGGGATCACTTATCGCGGACTCAGCGGTGCACGGTACGAACTCTGGTACGAGGGCAAGGACGGCGACCCGAATTCGCCCGTCCTGTGGCGGCCGGTGAAGACCGAGCTGGGTGGCTCAGGCCGTGTGACAGGTTTCCTCGCCAGGGACGGCCGGTTCGAGCTCACGTTTGACTACCCTCAACGCCAACCGGGTCCGGGCGGTAACGAATGGCACGGCTGTGAGCCCAGTACCGTCCCCTTCATGGCTTCTTACGCCTGCCATGACGACAAGCTGGTGCTGCGCGTGTACCCGGAGAACCAAGGCCGGTCGATCTCGGTGCGCGAGGAAGAGGCCGACCCCGCCGCGACGACCATTGCAACCGTTCCGCTCGGGCTGTTCTTCCAGCGCACCTCCGACGTGCACACCGCGACGTCGCAGATGGCGAAGATCTACCGTCAGGCGGCAGAGACTCGGTCGGTGTGGACCGACTCGGGCATCGACCCCGGTGCTACCGAGATCGAGTATCACCCGAACAGGCCGACCGGGTCGGCCTACGAGATCGGCGGCAAGGTCCACCTGGCGGTGAACGCGCCGGACGCCAGTGCGGTTCCGCACGAGATCGCCCACAACTACATGTTCAACATGTACGGGTACATGCCGGACATGCCCAACTGTGATCCCCATTGGATTATGAGGAAGTCGAGTGAGCGATGTGCGTGGGTCGAGGGTTTCGCGGACTTCGTGGCTACCGTGGTCCGAGGAGATAGTGGCTATCTGCACGATGATGGCACCAAGACCGATCTGGATACCTGCCTTGGCCGCCTGGTCGCCTGCGAGGACGGAAATGACGTAGAGGGCCGTGTCGCTGGCGTCCTCGTGGATCTCCATGACGGCGGAGTTGAGTACGTCAACGGATTCGACGAGCCTTTTGCGCACGACGTTGGAGACATCCTTCGTGTAGTCGCCGAGGACAAGCCGGAGACCATGCGCGGCTTCTACGCCGGGTGGCGGCAGCGCGGTCATCCGGAGGACACATATCGCGTCTTCTGGATGAACACGATCAGCAACGTCGTGACCGACGACACCTCCGGCGACGTGGCCCCCCGCGGGCAGTGGTCCGCAGGCGAGACCGACCGCTGTGGATGTGTCGGTGGCACCTACCACGCGTCGGCGTCCGCGTTCGCGACGCCGGACACGTTTGTCTGGAAGCTCGGCGACGCGATCAGAAGGACAGGGCAACACGAGATCCTCGTGCGGCTCCCCAAAGGCAGCGACACGCAGTCGCCGACCGCGACATATGAGGTGACCAGCTCATCGGGAACGTTCACCGCTGTCCGCGACCAGAGTACCAACGGTGACGGATGGGTCTCCCTCGGCGTGTTCTCGCTGGTCGAAGGTGACGACTCCGTGGTGGTGGAACTGTCCGAGGGCAATTTCGGCGTCGGTTACGTGATCGCTGACGCCGTGATGGTCGCCGAGCGCTAGGTTGTGCCTCTAAGTTCTGCCCAGTGGGATCGGCGGGTTCTAGCGATCCCCGCAACATCCTGGATTTCTCGGAGTTGCGGGGATCGTGGTTTGGAGAGTTGAAGGTGAGGTTCTTCGAGGTCTGGAGCGGGGGACGGCAGTATCTCGGGTGCTGCTCGGGTGGTCGGGGTGAACCGTGCGACGGCGGCGGGGTGGGCGCGACGGCCGGTATCGGTGGCCGTGGGAAGTGGGGCACGGCGGGCATCCGGGTCGGGCGGAGTACGACCGGCTTCGTGCGGGCGGGGTGCGTCGGCGGGACACCGCGGTGCGAGTCGGGGTGCACTAGCGCACAGCCAGGGATTGCGGCCGTGGCATCCGCAAGATATGCGACGCGCCTGCACCCGGATGGGCGCCGGATGGACTACAAGACAGGCGTGACCACCATTGTCTTGGCGACGTCAGCGACTCTGGCCGCGGTCGAGGCCGAGTTGCATCCTCGGTTCCTCACGGTGACCGAGCGGGAGATGATCGCCGACCTGCGCCGTGGGGGCGAGTCTTTGCGGGCGATCGGGCGGGCGCTGGGCCGGGCGGCGTCCACGGTCAAACGCGAGATCGACGCTCGTTCGGTCGAGGGTGCCTATCAGACGCACCGGGCGTAGCGGGCCTGGGCGGGCGGCCCAAGCTAGCCCAGGACGGTCCGCTGCGCGACTACGTCGCCGGCAGACTGCTGGCAGCAGTGGTCGCCTGAGCAGATCTGTCACGCTCTGGTCGTGGAGTTCCCGACGACGAGGGTATGCGGGTGAGTCCGGAGACGATCTACCAGGCGATCTATGTCCAGGCCCGTGGCGGGTTGCGCCGCGAGGTCGATGACCGGGTGGTGCCCGGCCACTGGGAATCTCAATACTGTTGTCAAGCGGCCGGAGCCAGTGCTGGTCGGGGTGGTTCCTGGTAGGTGGTGCGGTCGCGAAGCATCGCCCAGAGTGTGTTGATCCGTAGCCGTGCGAGGGCGATGAGTGCCTGCTTGTGGTTCTTGCCTTCGGCGCGTTTGGGGTCATAGAACGCGACGCCTGTGAGATCTACTCACAACCGCATAAGCCATCAGGTGTTGCGAGGCTGATCAAATAGGGGAGGTCCGGCAGACCGATCGATGACGAAGAAGATCGAGGACGGCGGAGATCGCTGCCCGTTGGCAAGGAGCCGGGTTCCTCATCGGCGTGGAGCAGACGGCAGCCTGCACATCGTGACGCGCCGCGCGGTACACCAACGCAGCGCGGTTGCGGTTGAGTCGGTTGATACCGAAATCCACAGTGCGGCCAACCACGCCCACGTACGGGCGACGCGGAATTGGCGCCAGGATCACGTCGCCACACGGTACGAGCTGGTGCTCGTTGACGGTCTGCTCGTCGCGGTTCCGGGTGGATCGCTCGAGGGCGACCCGCGCGATCAGCGAGATCTGGCTACTGCTGGCCGGTCGAGAACGTCGACTCATCTCGGTTGTCCGGCTACGCACGCAGGCCGACCCGTCGCCTACCCCGACCGCAAAGGGATAACCGGTTGATGGACGCCACCGAGATCAAGGTCCGCTGAACCACGGGCGAACGCGCCGGTCGGCACCAGCCCGTCTCAGGCAAATCGTGACTTTGCCCCAGAGACCACAAGAAGGCACTCGGACGTATGCCCGAGCCACTGAAACCCTGTCACACAGAGGAAACCGCACAAATCCCGCCGTGTCCGGGTTGAGCACGGCATCGCTAACCTCTAGAAACTGGCGCGGCCGGTCACACCAACTCGGCGGGCGCGATGTCCTCGATCAGCATCTCCGCGCCGCTGCCGGCCCGCCGTCCAACCTCCAACACCGCGACTGGCCGTGGTGAGTACCGACCGCCGGACAGTCGATTGGCTATGGACACTGGCGATCGTGACTTGGTCACCGACGCTGCCCAACAGCAGCTGCGACCCTGGAAGCATCGCAACACCTGACGTTCGCGGGATCGGAGGCCTGACCGAACGCACATGGCGACGCGTGTGTCCTGCGTCAGCACGACACACGCGTCCGCCAACCTGTCGCGGTGGTTAGAGCTGCAGCGTCCAGGACGTGAGTGTTCCTACGGCGCCCGACACGCTGTCGATGACGCGAAGGCGCCAGGTGCCGTTGACCGGCACACCGGTTCCATCGAAGTTGCGGTCCTGCACGGTGATGTTGTCGCCCGTATCACTGCTTGGGGAATGGATCCGGTACTCGCGGCCGTTCGGCGCGATCAGGTCAACCTGTAGTTGGCCACGAGCCGGGTGGGTGATGTCGACGGACACACTCATGCTGCTACTGCCCTGGGTATCCGGCTTGCCGCTGATGGCGAGGACGGGGTTCAACACGCCGACGTCAGCCATCAGGAAGTCGATGTCGTTGGTGTGCCGCGAACCGGAATGCAGCAGAAGGTTGCCGAACTGCGGCGCGTTCGCATCCCCGACAACACCGAGAGTGCCTTGCCGCAGCAGCTTGTTCTCAAGAGTGCGGTGTGCGGTGCCTGGCGGGTATCGGCCTGTGATCACCGCCAACGCGCCTGCTACCTGGGGCGCCGACATAGACGTTCCATTCTTGACTTCAGTCGAGGTGTCTCCCGACGCCGAGGAGGAGACGATCCCGACCCCTGGGGCAAATATGTCCAAGCACGAGCCGAAGTTCGAGAACGATGCACGCTCGTCGTCATCGTCGGTCGCGCCAACGGTGATCACCTCGGGCATCCGGGCCGGACTGCGGGAAGCCGATCCCTCGCAGGCGTCGATATCGTCATTTCCCGCCGACACGACAAAAGTGATGTTGCGCGCCTTGGCCGCGCGGATCGAGGCCTCGAGTGCGTCAACCCCAGAACGCGTCGAGGGGAAGCTGAGCGACATGTTGACGACCGACCGTGCGGGCGCGTTGTCGATGATCCATTCGATGCCCTGGACTACGGAAGTCACCGTTGCCGTCCCAGTGCAATTGATTACCTTTACCGCGACGACCTGCGCGCTGCGAGCGATCCCGTAGGTCGTACCGGCGGCGAGTCCGGCCACGTGCGTGCCGTGGCCACGACAGTCTTCGCCGAACGGTCGGTCCCCTTGGGTGAAGTCGAGTGAGTAGTCGGCCCCGATGCGAGCGCGTCCGGCGAAGACCGAGTGCGTGGTGCGCAGTCCGCTGTCGACGACGAAGATCGTCGAACCCGAACCTTGACCTGTGGAAGGCGCGTCGTACTTGTTGTCGAGCGGCGCAGTGCGCTGGTCGACGCGGTCGAGGTGCCACGGCGGATTGGCCTGGACCGTGTCAGCCTCGGCCACCGCCTCCTGCTCGACGCGCTTGACCTTCGGATCCGCCGCGAGCCTGCGCGCCTGAGCCTCGCTTAAATTGACCGAGAACCCATGAAAAGCCCGTTTGAACACATACCCGACCCGGCCGCCATTCTCGCGTGCGAGGTGATCAGCCGCAGAACCTCGTTGTTCTTCTGAGACCACTTGGTTGAATTCAACGAGGTAGGAGTCCTTGACGCTCGCTCCGGTGGGTGCGACGAATTTCTGGGGTCGATCACTCGCCGACGATGCGGACGACGCAACGGTAACCGCGGTCAAAGCGGAAAGGACGACAGCGCTGGTGCGAACTATCGTGCCGAAGGACTTCGGCATGAAACACTCCAATCGATTCTGCATGGCACGCGGCAGGAGGTACGCCCACACCTGGGCGGACTCGTCGGATATACGCTTTTCCATCATTGTCGGTTCCATGGTGGGTACGCGTCAGTGGAGCTCTGGCCGGGCGACTTGGTAGCCGACTCCTCGCGTTGTTGTGCTCGGCCCGCAGGCGGTCAGGTCCCCGCCTTCGTGTCTCGAGGCGACCGTGGTGGCTGGGAGGAGTCGCGCGCGGACCTGCGGCTGTGGCATTCCCCACGGAACCGATGTCGCGAGAACGTCGTATGAGGACCGCTCTCGCAGCCAGGGCCGCTTGCTTCGACAGTTGTCTAGATTGACAGCAATCTAATCAGGGCGTAGGACTTGACGGGTCGCCCAAGAACGGGCGCCTGGAACCGGAGGTAGGACTGATGTCCCGAGTTCAGTTGGCTTTGCGAGTGCCGGACCTGGAAGCGGCGGTGGACTTTTACAGCAAGCTGCTCGGCACCGTGCCCGCGAAGTCTCACGAGGGCTATGCCAACTTCGCTGTCACGGAGCCGCCGCTGAAGCTCATCCTGCTGCAGGGCGAAGCCTCGGATGCCACTGCGTTGGACCATCTCGGCGTCGAGGTGGAGACGAGCGAGGAGGTTCACGCGGCCACCGCGCGTCTGCGGGAGGCGGGTCTGAGCACTCAGCACGAGGAGAGCACGTCCTGCTGCTATGCCGTGCAGGACAAGGTGTGGACCGAGGGGCCTGGTCGGGAGCCTTGGGAGATCTACGTGGTGAAGCAGGATGCCGACAAGCTCACACATGACAACGGCGTGTGCTGCGCGCCCGCGTCCGACGGCTCCGGGGCGACGGCGAAGACGACGCTGGCGACCGCCACCGCGGGACTCGCCGTAGTCCCGCAGGCCCAGAGCTGTTGCGGCTGACCTGAGATCGCCCGGCGGGGTCTCGTCGTGAATTTCGCGATGAGACCCCGCGGCCCAGCCGTCATGCACCACTCCCTTGTCACTACTTTGATAGATGTCGAATCGAATGATGACGAAACATCAGCAGCCGCCTTGCTGCAGCCCAATCACAGAGGCCCCGTTGACCGCAGACGACGCCGCGGATCTAGTACGTGGGTTCAAAGCGGTCGCAGACCCGGTGCGGCTGCGGTTGTTGAGCATGATCGCTTCCAATTCGAACAAGGAAGTGTGTGTCTGCGACATGACCGGTGCGTTCGACCTGTCCGGTCCCACGATTTCCCACCATCTGAAGGTGCTGCGGGAGGCGGGCCTGATCGACAACGAGCGTCGAGGCACCTGGGTGTTCTACCGCGCGAACCTAGAAGTCCTGGAGCGCCTCGCAGCTGTTCTGGGCAACGGCATTTCTGCGCGGTGAATGCCCGCGCGCTATGTGTTCGAATCCACGGTCCCTCCCCGTCGTCGGCCTGTTGTGGACTCGATTGCCGTTGATCGCGGCTTTGGCTGAGTTCATCGCCGTGCCCGGATCGTTTGATTCTATTTCTTTCGAACGAATGGAACCGTTCTGTCGGCGTCGACCGTAGGAAACTTGAGGGTTGGTGGTGGCAATAGGTCGTCGGCGTGCAACAAGCGGACGGACTGTCCGTCGCCGCTGACGGTGGTTCATCGCATGATGACGAAATGGAGATCCAAGTGGACATGCAATACGCCGCATTGACCTCGTTGCTGAAAGCGATGAATGCTCCCGAGTACAACCGGCCGTTCTCGAAGGTCGCGCTTCGGCGTATCGGGGACTTCGCCAGGCCACACCGCGCGCGACTGATCTGCTTCATGTTCCTAGGGGTGGTCGCGGCGCTCCTCGCCGTGGCGACGCCGGTACTGGCGGGCCGAGTGGTCCACGCTGTCATCAGCGGCGCGCCACCAGGTCTCGTGCTTGGGATCGCCCTGCTCATCGCCTGCGTGGCCGTGGCGGAAGCCGCCGCGGGTCTGATCAGCCGCTGGCTGTCGGCAAGCATTGGCGAGGGCCTGATCCTGGATCTGCGCAAGGCGGTCTTCGACCACGTGCAGAGGATGCCGGTCGCCTTCTTCACCCGTACTCGGACCGGCGCCCTCGTGAGTCGCCTCAACAACGATGTGATCGGCGCTCAGCGCGCGTTCAGTGACACCCTCTCCGGCGTTGTGACCAACACAGTCACGCTGCTGTTGACACTCGTGGTGATGATCGGGATTTCGTGGCAGATCACTCTGCTCGCGTTGGTGTTGCTCCCAGTCTTCGTCGTACCCGCGCGGTTGGTGGGCAACAGGCTAGCCCGCCTGCGGCGGGAAGCTGTCGACCACGACGCGGCGATGAACACTCAGATGACTGAGCGGTTCTCCGCATCCGGAGCGACGCTGGTGAAGCTCTTCGGCAGACCCCACGAAGAGTCGGCGGAGTTTGTGGCCCGAGCCCGTCGGGTACGCGACATCGGCGTTCGTAGCGCGATGCTTCACCGCGTTTTCATCACCGCGCTGACGTTGGTGTCCGCGCTCGCCCTCGCCCTCGTCTATGGTCTGGGCGGGCTCTACGCGTTGCGAGGTGAGCTGGACGCCGGGTCGCTCGTAGTCCTCGCCCTGCTGATCACCCGGCTCTACGCGCCGCTCACCGGCCTTGCGAGTGCCCGGGTCGAGGTGATGGGAGCTCTGGTGAGTTTCGAGCGAGTATTCGAGATCCTTGACCTCAAACCACTGATCAACGAGAGGCCGGATGCGGTCTCGCTACCACCTGGGGCGGTCTCGCTCGAGTTCGACGAGGTCTGGTTCAGCTATCCCAATGCGGGCGATGTCTCGCTCGCGTCGCTGGAGGAAGTCGCCGCACTGGATAACCGAGGCGGCGTCCATGTGCTGCACGACCTGTCGTTCCGAGTTGAGCCGGGCCAGATGGTCGCACTTGTCGGTTCGTCCGGTGCGGGCAAGTCCACGATCGCCCAACTCGTGTCGAGACTGTACGACGTCGACCGCGGAGCCGTCCGGCTTGCGGGCGTCGACATCAGGGATCTCACGTTCGACTCGATCCGGGACACGGTGAGCATGGTTACCCAGGACGGTCACCTGTTCCACGACTCGATCCGCGCGAACCTGCTGCTGGCAAACCCGGACGCATCGGAGGACGACATTTGGGATGCGCTGCGCCGGGCGCGGCTCGCCGCCGTCGTCGCGGCGCTTCCTGACGGGCTTGACACTGTCGTCGGGGAGCGTGGGTACCGGTTGTCCGGCGGTGAACGGCAGCGGTTGACTATCGCGCGCCTGCTGCTGGCCCAACCACGGCTGGTTGTTCTCGACGAAGCCACGGCGCACCTCGACTCCACCTCCGAGTTGGAGGTGCAGGGGGCGCTCAGTGAGGCTCTGCGCGGACGGAGTGCCGTCGTGATCGCACATCGGCTCTCCACTGTCAGAGCGGCTGACATGATCTTGGTGATCGAGGATGGCCGGATCGTCGAGCGTGGAACACACGCCGAACTGCTCGCCGCGAGCGGACGCTACAAGCAGCTCTACCGGACGCAGTTCGACCAGAATCCGGAGGAATCGCTTCCGGTGGGGTGACCCGTGCGGTGACAACCGGGCGTGGCATCTGCTCCCAGCCTGCTCACCCAACATGCGCCGCACTCGGTCGGGAGCAATGGACGTGTTCGTGCATCGACTGCAAGAAGCGGCCCAGCGCCGGACACCACAAGATCGACGCCTGGTTGTATGCGTCCTGGCCCGGCGTGAAGGTTCTTCGCCATTCCGGCGTGATTACCGCCACGCCGCCTTCACGTACGATCGGCGACACCCCATCCGGCACTCGCCAACGTGGGGGCACCTCAGGTGTCGCGCTGGCGTCGTTCAGCTGCCCAGCCTGGCCCCTTCAGGAGGAAGCCTGCCCGTTCAGGCCAAGTCCTAGCCAGGGCGAGGTCCTTCGCGATGCTTCCGTACTCGTGGTACGCGATGCGAATCGGGTTGAAGGTGTCGATGTTCTTCGTGAGCCCGTACTCGCACCGCTCGCCTTCCGGTTCGAAGGTGCCGAACAGTCGATCCCACACTATGAGGATCCCGCCGAAGTTGCGGTCTAGGTAGGAGCCGTTGGACGCGTGGTGCACACGGTGGTGGGAGGGGGTGTTGAAGAAGAACTCGAAGGGCCTCGCCAGCGTGCTCACTCGCTCGGTGTGCACCCAGAACTGGTAGATGAGATTGACCCCTTGGGCGAAGAACAGTGCCGCGGGCGGCACTCCGGCGATAAGCAACGGCAGGTAGAACACCCACGTGGTCAGGCCCGCCGTCCATGACTGGCGGAGCGCGGTCGACAAGTTGAACGCCCGGCTGGAGTGGTGAACCACATGCGCGGCCCACAGGACCCTGATCACGTGGTGGGACCGATGAGACCAATAGTAGAGAAAGTCCTGGGCCAGCAGGATGAGCGGGAACTGCCACCACTGGAACGTCACTTGCCACGGGACCCATTCGTGGATCGCGAGGTAGATCGGCAGCACGGGCAGCCGCCAGAGCGTGTCCCACAGCACGCTGCCCAGCCCCATCGCCAGGCTCGCCGCGGTGTCCTGCCGGTGATAACCCACCTGATCGTTGTCTGGGTCGAGACGGAATGACATCCACTCGACGACGAGCAGGGCGAGGAACGCCGGAATCGCCCACGTCGTGACGTCAGGGAGGTTTGGCATGTGGGCATACCTCTCGTGCTAGTGAGTTCACCCCGACTACGACTGGACCACGCTCCCAGGTTCCCCTGGGGAGCGGCGTCCTCCTGCGCGGTGAGAGGTGGGTTCAGCTCACTTCGGCGCGATGCCTCAGGTGAGGGCTCATGTCGCGGTTTCGGGGGGCGGATCATCATGCGGATGCTGGCACGCGCCATCAGGAGCCGATGACTACGAACGGTCGCTGGAACCGAAGCGCCGACAACTGCCGTAGACATCGCGAATTGTGGCGGCGGCCGTTCCAGGTGAAGGGCGAGACAATGAGGACGACCCGACCGGACATCCCTCTTTCTCTCATGGCCCCACGGTGGCGTGGGCAGGCCGGACGGATGGAGGTCTGGTACACGACGATCACTGATCCGCGAACCGGAACCGGTGTCTGGCTTCACCACGAAATCGTCGCTCCACGGCGAGGGGGCCCTGTCCGCCGCCACGGCTGGCTAGCCCTGTTCCCTCCTGGCGGACCGCCAGTACATCAGACGTTCGACGAGCCATTCGCATCATCGTCGATGTCCCTGGAGTCCGAGACACTGGTCGGTGCCGCCGCCGGGTACGAGTGGGTGCTACGCCGAACGTGCCACGCCGCCCCCCTGTTCACCTTCCCGAAGGTGGCGTGGGAGCGTGACCTGCTTCCTGCCGCTCAGATTGTGCCCGCCCCCACTGCCACCTTCGACGGCTTCATCGATCATCCATCGGGACGGCTCACGCTAACCGACGCGCCAGGCGCCACAGCGCGGATCTACGGGCACGGGCACGCGCGGCAGTGGGCGTGGCTGCATGCCGATCTCGGAAACGGCGATGTTCTGGAGATCGTGTCGGCGGTGTCGACCAAGCCGGCTCTGCGCCGTCTGCGGCCGCTGACTTTCCTTCAGTTACGGCGGTCCGGCGATACCTGGCCGACCCCCCGTCAGGCTCTTGTGGCGCCGTTCGCATTGCGGGCCACGATTGGGTATCCCCGATGGTGGGTGACAGGAACCGTCGGCGATCGGCGCATCAGCGTGCAAGTATCGCAGTCTCCGAACGAGACATTGGACATCCGGTATACCGGTCCCGACGGACGCAATTTCCTCTGCCGCAACAGTGAGCGCGCCACGGCAACGATAGTCACGGAGCGCAGGGCCGCGGGATCATGGGTACGCGAGCACGAATGGCGTCTGGAGAAGACTGCGCATTCCGAGGTGGGAATCGCCGAGCCAGAGCGGCCTGTCTCAACTCGAGGTGCTTCGGCCAAGGCGACGTGATGCCTGGCCATGCCGCGCCGCCGCACGTTGGTCCACACCTCGTCTCCGCCATCGTGTACGACGACAGGCAGTCGGAGTTCGCAGGAAGATCGTCGGGCGGGTCCGACCACACCCGGTACGGGCCAGGGGCATCGGCAGCGAAGTACGAGTTTCGGTACAAGCCCTGAATTGTAGTAGCCCCGGCGGCGCAGATTGGGCGCGTGTCAACCAGGTGAACCGGGCCTCAGCCGCCCCCAAAGGTGAACTTCGGCAGCGGGAACCGTTCGGGAGCACGAGCGCGTACCCGTGAGGACCCCGGTCCGCGACCTCCGCTGAGCGGACCAAAGCGGAGCAAGGCAGGAGGCAGGTAGATGGCAGCTGATCGGGATGGCACGGAGTACCTCGACCCGGCAAGCCCGAAGTTCATCCACGACCCTTACTCGGCATATGCCGAGGTAAGGAGGTCCGCGCCTGTAGCCCAAGCCTCGGACGGTCAGTGGATCCTCTTGGGGGATGATGAGATCTCGGCGGCGCTGCGGGATGTGGATCGCTTCACGAGCACTCGAAACCTCGACGGCGACTATCCCTTGTCGAAGGAAGTCGCCGAGCTTCTCAATAGCTCCGAGTACTATTCGCAAGGCATGTTCAACGCCGATCCGCCGGACCATTCACGAATGCGCAAGCTGCTTGCCGAATTCTTCAGTCCGCGCAATGTGCGCACTCTTGAACCCGCGATCCGTGCGATCACCGACTCCCTCGTCGACGGCTTCGCCGCGGAGCACGCGACCGATCTCATCTCCTGCCTCGCGTACCCTCTCCCTCTGTCGGTGATTTGTCTCATCATGGGTGTGCCGCCGGAAGACCAGGACACGGTGAAGGAGTGGAGTCAGGACTGGACAGCGCTGCTGGTCCTCCCTTTGGATGACGACGCGCAGGTTCGGTGCGCGAGTAGCCTGCTCGCCTATGACAACTACCTCCGAAGTCTTCTAGCCAATCGCTTCGCGAACCCTCGAAACGATGTTGCCACGGTTCTGGCAGGCGCCTCCATGGGGACGAATCCCACGTGCTCAGTGGCGGAGGCGGTGGTCGTATTGAGATCGCTGCTTCTGGCAGGGCACGAGACCGCGTCCGGCCTCATCGGGAACACGCTCTACCACCTGTTGCGGACCAGCGAGTGGAGCCGGGTCGTGGCCGAGCCGCGACTCATCCCGGCGGCTATTGACGAAGGGCTCAGATTTGACCCGTCAAGCCAGAGTACGATCAGGGTGACTACGGTCGACGTCATCATGGGCGGAGTCGTGATCCCGGCTGGCTCACGAGTGCATCCGATGACAGGATCCGTTGGCCGAGACGAGAATCAGATACCGGATGCAAATGTCTTCCGCCTTGATCGCGGGTCGGCGACGCGGCACCTCGCGTTCGGTGTCGGCATCCACTACTGCCTGGGGGCAGCGCTGACAAGAGTCGAGATGGCCGCAGCTTTGTCAGTCCTTGTTTCGAGGCTGCCCGGTCTGCGCTTGGCGGACGGCTTCGAGGCCGAGTTCGTGCCAGGGGGTTTCAGCTTCCGCAGCCTTATGTCACTTCCGGTTGAGTGGGACTGACATGGCGCGATCCGGCTGACCGGGCGCGATCCGCCCACAGCGCGGCTGGGGTTTGCGAGCACGCTGACCCAGTCGCGTCTAAATAGGACAGTTCGCCCACAGGTGTGGCGCTGCGATCGGAGCGTTGGCCATCATTGTTCGCCGCCTTTGGACATGGTCAGTTCGGTCGACCATCGAAATTGAGTCAGACTCGTAATTCACCTTGCGAATCGCGGATTCGACTGACGCATCGACCCGGCTGTCGAAGTGATGCGACCTTGACGCCGACGCCCGGTGCGGCACAGGCCCTACCCGTAGCGGGATATCGCGCAGTCAAAGTGAAGGCTGCCGAAGCAGGTGGCGGATCGCCGCGAGGCTCAGGTCGGATGGCCGTGATACTCGTGCCTCGCCGAGTGGAGTGTCACGGCGACGGAATTTGCGATCACGGCGGGTGCGAGGATGTCGCGAGTTGGCCGCCGCCTGGGGCTTCTGTTCCGAATGCCCATGGCGCCGATCTCCCACCTGTGGGATTGGAACTGCCTGCCGAGCGATCGCACCGCCAGCCAGCGCACGTCCGCTGGTTCGCGGTCGCGTTGCGCTTCCGACACCAGGACGCAAGTGCGGAGGTCGGTGTGACACCGGGATCGTGCGCCCCGCGATAGGCGTCGTCGGCGAGAACCGGGCGGCAACGCCGATGATGGACCGGGTAAGCGGCCCCGGCCGTATACGCCCATGGCGGATCGTTGAAGAAGGACGGGAGGCACGCCATGGGCACCATGCCGCGTTGGAAGCTGCTGCGCCATCGCGACTTCCGGTTGCTCTTGGTAGGCGAGTCATTGAGCCAGGCCGGCGCGATGGTCGGCCACACCGTGCTGCCGCTCATCGCGGTCCACACGCTGGCGGTGGGTGCCTTTGAGATGGGTGTACTGGCGGCGGCGGAGACGCTGGCATTCCTGCTGGTCGGTCTGCCCGCGGGAGTATGGATAGACCGGTGGCGCCGCAAAGCGGTCATGGTGTCAACAGCGCTCGTCCGCGCAGTTGTGCTGCTGAGCATCCCGCTCGCCTGGTGGTTGGGGTTGCTGACCTTCGCGCAGATGTCGCTGGTCGCGTTTACGGCCGGTGCGTGCTCTCTGTTCTTTGACGTCGCCTATCAGTCGGTGGCGCCCCTGGTGCTGGACCGGGAAAGCCTGGTGCGTGGCAATGCGGCGCTGCAGTCCAGCCAGTCGGTCGCACAGCTCGCGGGCCCGCCGGTCGGTGGCGCACTGACCCAGGTGCTCGGGCCTGTGGTCGCGGCACTACCTATCGCCGCCTCCCACCTGGGGACGGCATTGGCGGTGGGCAGAATGGAGGTTCGCGAACCGGCTCGCGCGCTCGCCGACGATTCCGCCCGGCTGGGCAGAGCCGTCTGGCAGGGGCTGGAGTTCCTCTGGCGCGACCGCGTGTTGCGTGCCATCGCTCTCTCCACGATCACGTGCAACCTGTTCTCAGGCGTTCAACAAGCTGTGCTCATGCTCTTTCTGGCTCGTACCAACGGCTTGACACCGACCGCGATCGGCGTCATGTTCGCCTGCGGTGGTCTGGGCGGCATCGTGGCGGCCGCAACTTCCGCGAGCTGGGTTCGGCGGTTCGGCCTGACACAGATGCTATGGCTGAGTATGGTGACCACTCTGCCTTTGGGCCTGCTCATTCCGCTGGCCGAGGACGGGCCTATGCTGCCGGTAGCGGTGATTGGCTACACAGCTATGGGATTCGGCGCCGTGCTGTTCAATGTCACCCAAGTGACCCACCGCCAACTCGTAGCTCCTGAGCGCCTGCTGGGCAGACTCAATGCGACGATGCGGTTTCTCACGTGGGGAGTGATTCCCATCGGCGCACTGCTTGGGGGAGTACTCGGCGATGGCGCAGGCATCCAGCAGGCGATGTGGACGGCGTCGATCGGGATCGCGTGCGGGCCGATCTTCCTCGTGCTGTCACCGGCAGGCCCTCGTAGGAGTCGGAACGACGGCTGAGTATCTCGACGGTCCGCCAACGAGGACGAGCGGAATCACGACCGCGATGCCGAGTTGGGTCCAGCGCACCAGGGTGTTCGGGCGCAACGTCTCCACCCCCCGCGTTCCTTCGCAGAACCGCGATGCGGCCGGTGACCATGTCCCCCACCCTTACGGCTGAGACTCGTCTGCATTGAAGAACGCCTCCAGCGTCACTGACTGCCATGGACGCAAGGGCTCGGAGCCCCGGCCATCGACGACCTGGCCAGATCCCGACCAAGGGAACAGGTCAGTGCGGCAGCAATCGGGGTGTTCCTGGCTCCCGCGGTAGCGCTGATTTGAGGTCTTGCGCAGGAGCTGCTGGCCCTGCGGCTAGCTGTCAGTTGTTGACGGCCGACTGCGCTCATATGTCACCTTGCTGCAAGGGCACGCTGATCGGATGTGGCCTGATCGTTAGCGGTCCGAGTCGATGGGAGGAAGTATGACTGTCAAACGCGGTGTCACGCTCAACCACAGCGAGATCATCCGATAAGGCGTCCCAGGCCCAGAGTGCAGTTCGCGGACACGGTGCACGGCATGAGGTAACAGACAGGGGCATCGGCAATCGCGCCACGAACGAGCGCAGACAAGGTTCCGATTCCCGGTCGAACACGGGAACCTCGCGACCGTCAACGACGTAAGATCAGAGGATCGCCAAATTCGCTGCGGTGTCATCGATGTCCCTTCGTCAGGCCAGATGAAATCGAGCACGCTGTTGCTCGCGAATGTCAGGCTGCGTTGGGCAGCGCCGACTGCGAACGCGGAGCCGGGACGTGATCCGGAAGAACCCTGGCCCGCTTGCCTTGGACCGAGCGCCGAATCGCATTGCGTGATGGCTAATCAAGAAAGGAAGGTGCACAGTGCAGGTGAAACGCGGACTGAGCGTCAACCACAGCGAAATCGTTCGTTGACAAGTGGCCAACGGCGCGCGGCGACGTCCGCGCGCCGTTGGCCACACTACTCAAACAACAGCGCCCGGACTATCGGCTTGAGGCCTTCGCTGTCGGGGATGTCGCCACCTGAGACACCGACCGCGAGAGGCATTCCTTCCGGTCGGACTGAACGTGCATGTTGGAACCGGTTAGCCTCTGTCCATGGGGCTCGGACCCGTGTTCACCTCGCTTCGCCGCACGTGGGCCGAGTCCAGAACGACTCGCGACAGGTTCAACAACCCTTAGGCGGCCGTTTCGGACAGCACCGCCCGATGCAGGCGCGCCCAGACCCCGTCGCGCGCCCAGAGTGTGACCGGCGGTGCACCGTCGACTTCGACACCCCGAAACACAGGGCGAACGCGCTCGCCACAACCCAGCGGTGCACGCCTGGGTCGCCCACGCCGACCAATCGTGCCGTCATTCATGTGCCGCAACGGGAACACCTTCGACACCGTCTGCAGCCACGGCGGCGCGGCGTCGATGGGGAAGAACGTGCCGGACAGGAACGCCATCGGCAGCACGACGATGTTGGCCGCTCCGGTCGCGGCTTCCTCGGTCTTGGTGAACGCGCCGATGAGCATGCCGATGGCGAAGAACGCCAGAATTCCGCTGAGGAACACGGGAATCGACATCCACCAGGTGCCGGACAGTCGCAGTCCGAACACCGGCAGCAACGCCACGCCGACGAACACGATCGCCTGCGCGATCGCCACGCCGATCGTGACGCTGAGGCGCGAGCTGAGCACAGTGGTCGGCGTCACCGGCGCGAGCCGGAGCCTGCGCAGGACCTGCTTGCGCCGCCAGTTGACCATCGTCAGCGCGGCGCCGAACACGGCCGTGACCGCGATGCCCCACGACAGGATGCCCGGCGTCAGGTACTGGATCGGCTTGAGGGATGCGTCCTCGACCTGGGCGGCGGTGAACTCGAAGCGCGGCGGCTGGCCGGTCGCGCGGATGTTCAGCTCTTGGGTGACGCCCGCGACGATGCCGCGCACCAGACCGGCCTGGGCCTGGTCGCTCGCGGCGAACCGCAGGTCGACCTTGGTGTCGGTGGCCTCGACGAGACCGGGCAGGTCACCGTCGCGGACCTTCTGCACGCCCGCGTCGAGGGAGTCGAAGCGCTCCAGCTCGACCGCGCCCGACTGCTCCAGCGCCGCGAGGACGGGGCCGTCGCCGACCGCGCCGAGCTTGAGCTTCTCCGCGCCCGCGTCGCGGAACAGCAGGCCGAATACGACGAGGAACATCAGCGGGAAGACGAAGGTGAAGAACAGCGTGGCCTTGTCGCGCACGAAGCCCTTGACCATGGCAACCGAAAGGCTCTTGAAAGCGCCCTTCATGCTCGGTACTCCCGTCCGGTCAGGTCGAGGAAGACGTCCTCGAGGGTGGCGGTGCGCACCTGGAGCCCGTCGAGCGTGCCCCGCTCGGCCAGCGCGGACAGCACCGGCGCCGGGGTGCGGGTGGAGATGGTGAGCGAGACGTCGTCCTCATGGGCGGTGTCGGCGCCGACGAGCGCCTGGGCGTCCTCCAGGGACAGCGAGCTGAACGAACTGGGCGGGGACGACGTCGGCCACCGACCCTCTTTAGAGACGTGTCAGCTCGAACCATGTTCAAACTGACTCTCATCAGGTCAAAGGCGGGCTAGACCACAAGCTGTTCGGTGAATCCGCCCCGATTCGGAATCCCCATCTCGACATAGAGCGCCCGCGCCGCCCGCTGGTGCTTGTGCGCGGCGTGATGCTCCCCGACCGCGGCCAGCCCCCGTCCCAACCCGTCGAGCGCCCTGGCCAACTCCAGCCTCCGCTCGATCCCGCGGGCCAGGTCGACCGCCGCCTGGTGGTGGGCCATCGCGTCGCGGGGTGAGCCCTGGTCGAGCAGGATGTCGCCCCGGACGCGGTGGGCCGCGCACAGCAGGGACGGTTGGCGGATGGTCGCGAGCACGGCCATCGCCTGGCTCAAGGTTTCGGTGGCGATGTCGAGCGCGCCCGTGATCCGGCGCAGGGTGGCCAGTTCGATCAGCGCGCCCGCCTCGTTGGAGCGGTCGCTGATCTCGCCCGCGACCTCGATCGCCTCGGTCAGGTGGGCGATGCCCTCGTCGAAGCGGTTGGTCTCGCCGCAGGCGACGCCGACGCGGATCAGGGTGGCGCAGACGCCGTGGCGGTCGCCGAGGGAGCGGTCGATGGCCAGCGCGTCGGCGGCGGTGCGGTAGGCGCGTTCCGGATCGCCCAGGACGTGTTCCACCCCGCTGACCAGCCACAACGCGACCGCTTCCTCCCGGACCGAGGACGCGGCGCGGGAGGCCCGCAGGGCGTCGGCGAGGACCGACCCGGCCGCCCGGTAGTCGCCGAGGCTGAACTGGAACAGGCCGATCCGGTTGAGGCAGGTCGCCTCGCGCAGGACGTCGCCCGCGGCGCGGGTCAGGGGGAGTGCGCGCTCGACGCAGTCCAGCGCGCGGCCGTAGTCGTCGGCGCGCCAGTGCATCACGCCGAGGTTGATCGTCGCCAGCAGTTCGGCGTCGAGGTCGCCCTGCGAGCGCGCGGCGGCCACGGCGGCGAGGTGGGTGGTGACGCCCTCGTCGAGGTGGTTGCCGCGGACGAAGTAGCCCGCGAGGTTGCGGGTGATCAGCCAGACCGGAGCACCCGTCGCCAGCCGGATCGCGGTGACCAGGGCGGGCAGTTCGGCGTCGCACCAGGCGATGGCGCTGGTGTCGTCGGCGAACAATGGGCCGACGGCCGGGTCGCGGGGGAGGGGTTCGTCGCCCTGCGGCGAGATCACGGCGCGGGCGCGGTCGGTCATCTCGACGTAGTAGGCGAGCAGCCGGTCGAGCGCGGGCCCGAGGTCCTCGCCCATGGCGCGCGCGTAGCCGCAGAGCAGGTCGTGCAGCGTGTACCGGCCGGGGACGCGCTGCTCGACCAGGTGCACGTCGAGCAGGTCCTCCAACAGGTCCTCGGCGACCTCGACCGACACCCCGGCGAGCGCGGCCGCGGCGTACGCGTCGACGTCGGCGCCCGGCAGGGTGCCCAGGAGCCGGAACATCCGCTGGTGGTCGTCGTCGAGCTGCTCGTAGGACAGCGCGAACGCCGCCGCCACCCCGTCGACCGGGCCGCGGTCGCGTTCGGCCCGCAGCCGGTCGGCCAGGTGTCGCACTGTCCAACTGGGACGGTCACGCAGCCGGGCGGCGGCGATCCGCACGGCCAGCGGCAGGCACCCGCACAGCGCCACGACCTCGGCGACCAACTCGGACTCGGCGTGGCGCGGCACAGCTGCTTTGAACAGGGCGACGGCCTCACCCGGGGGCAGTACCGCCAGCGACAGCGGGCGGGCGCCGGGCAGCGCGCCGAGCCTGCGCCTGCTCGTCACCAGGACCAGCGCGCCGGGGCCGCCCGGGATCAGCGGCCGGATCTGCTCGACGTCGGCGGCGTTGTCCAGCACGGTCAGGATCCGCTTGCCGTGCACCTCCGCGCGCCACGCCGACGCCCGGTCGTCCAGCGACGCCGGGATGCGCTCCGGCGGCACCCCGACCGCCCGCAGCAGACTGGCCAGCGCGGTCTCCGGCGGGACCGGGTCGCGCCCGACGGTGTGGGCGTGCAGGTCGACGAACAGCTGGCCGTCGGGGTAGCGCGGCGCGAGTTCGTGCGCGGCCCGCACCGCCAGCGCGGTCTTGCCGACGCCTGGCATGCCGTCGACCGCGATGATCACCGTGGCGTCCGGGTCGGTCGCCACCACCTCGGCGAACTCGGCCGCGCGGCCGGTGAAGTCCGGCGGGTCGAACGGCAGGGTGTTGCGGGGGACGGCGCGCGCGTGGCCGGGCAGGAGGTTGGGATCGGCGCGCAGGATGCGTTCGTGCAGGTCGCGCAGCCCTTGCCCGGGGTCGACGCCCAACTCGTCGGCCAGGGCGCGGCGGGTGGTGTCGAACACGCGCAGCGCGTCGGCCTGCCGGTCGGCGCGGTGCAGCGCCAGCATCAGGTGCTCCGCGAGCCGCTCCCGGGTCGGGTGCGCGGTGACCAGCTCGGTCAGCTCGGGAACGAGGTCGCGGCCGAGGTCGAGGTCGGCGGTGACCCGCTGGTCCAGCGCGGTGAGCCGCATTTCCTCCAAACCGGCGCACAGCCGCGCGCGGACCAGGTCGGACGTGACGTCGGCCAGCGCGGGCCCGCGCCACAGCGCCAGCGCCTCGCTCAGGACCGCGGACTTGCGTTCCGGGTCGAGGCCCGCGGCCGACCGGACGAGCGCCTGGAAGCGGTGCGCGTCAACGGTGTCGGGGTCGGTGCGCAGCTGGTAGCCGGCGTCCTGGCGGTTGATCGTCACGCCCGGCAGCAGCGCCCGCAGCCTGCTGATGTGGCTGCGCAGCGCGGGACCGGCGTTCGACGGCGGCTCGCCCTGCCACAGCAGGTCGAGCAGCCGGTCGGTGGTGACGCTGCGGCCCTGTTCCAGCAGGAGGACGGCGAGCAGCAGCCGCTCGCGTCTGCGCGCGATGACGACCGGTTCACCCGCGACGACCTCGATGCTCCCCAACAGCCGAAACTCCACAGCGCCACCGTAGTGGGCCGCCGCGCAATTTCTTGTCAACAACCGCGCAACACCCTCCGGGCACCGTCTGCGCGAACCGCCCTGACCTGGGGCGCGACGCGAGGAGTGTCGGTTGTCAACGAGGAGACTGGGGGCTCCGCCAAGGAGCCGTGCCGTGATGGCGGTGGTGCTCGCGACGGTGCTGCCCGCGCTGGTGCTGCCGGGCGAGGCCGCGGCGGAGAACCTGCGGCCCACCGAGGTGCCCGCACCTAAGTCGGTGCCGGTGACGACGGCCGGGGTGGTGTCGTTCGCGCCCACCGAGGTCGAGAAGCACGCCACGAAGCCCGCGCCCGCGAAGGCGCCGGGCAAGGCGAAGGTGTCGGCGCGGTCGGCGGGCAAGGTCGACGCGCAGGTGGTCCGCGCGGACAAGGCGCTGGTCGTCCGGCTCGCGCCCGCCGCCAAGGCCGACAGCCGCGACGCGGCCACCGTCGAGGTCGACTACTCGGCGCTGGCCGAGGCCAACGGCGCCGAATGGGCCTCACGGCTGCGGCTGGTGTCGCTACCCGAGTGCGCACTGACCACGCCTGACCTGCGTGAATGCCAGGGCACCCCGTTGCCCACCACCAACAACCTCGCCGCGGGCAAGCTCGCCACCGAGTCCGCCACCGCCGCGGGTCTCTACGCCGCGACCACCGCGGCCGAGGGCCCGACCGGCAGCTACGGCGTCACCCCGCTCGCCGCGTCGGCCACGTGGTCGGGCGGCGGCTCGTCCGGCGACTTCACCTGGGGCTACGACCTCACCCTGCCGCCCGTGCCGGGCGGCCTGGCCCCGAAGGTCGCGCTGAGCTACTCGTCGCAGAGCGTCGACGGCCGCGGCGCGGCCACCAACAACCAGCCGTCCGTCGTCGGCCAGGGCTTCGACCTGCAGGTCGGCAGCATCGAGCGCCGCTACGCCGGCTGCGCCGACGACCTGGGCGGCAACAACGGCCAGACCAAGTACAACGACCAGTGCTGGGGCACCGACAACGCCACCCTGTCCATGGCGGGCGCGGCCGGTGAGCTGATCCCGGTCGACGGCACCACTTGGCGCCTCAAGAACGACAACGGCATGCGCGTCCAGCGCGTCACCGGCACCGCCAACGGCGACGACAACGGTGAGTCGTGGGTGGTCACCGCCACCGACGGCACCAGGTACCACTTCGGCTCCCGCGCCGCGGCGACCTACACCGTCCCGGTGTACGGCAACCACGGCGGCGAGCCGTGCAACAAGCCCGCGTGGGCCGACTCGGCGTGCACGCAGGCCTACAAGTGGAACTTGGACTACGTCGTGGACACCCACGGCAACGCCATGACCTACACCTACGCCCCGGAGACCAACAAGTACTCCCGCGGCGGCACGGCGGTGACCTACGTCCGCGGCGGCCAACTGGCCCAGATCGACTACGGCCAGCGTGACGGCGTCGCGGGCACCGCCCCGGCCAGGGTCGTCTTCGAACTCGCCGAACGCTGCGTCCCCGGCGGCGCCTGCGCGACGAACCAGCCGCTGACCTACCCCGACACCCCGCTCGACCTCAACTGCGACACCGCGACCTGCACCCAGACCGGCCCGTCGTTCTGGACCCGCAAGCGGCTGTCCAAAGTGGTCGCCCAGGTGTGGAACGGCACCGCCTACACCGACGTCGACTCGTGGACCCTGCGACAGTCCTTCCCCAGCAACGGCGACGGCACACCCGCGAGCCTGTGGCTCAACGGCATCACCCGCACCGGCCACGTCGGCGGCACCCTGTCCCTGCCGGAGATCGTCTTCGACGGCGTGCAGATGCCCAACCGGGTCAACGAGAACGAGGGCCCGTCGATGAACTGGTGGCGGGTCAAGTCGATCCGCAACGAGTACGGGGGCACCATCGCGGTCACCTACTCGGACAAGGACTGCGCCACCCCGCCCGTGTCCCCGGAGACGAACACCAAGCGCTGCTCACCTTCGCTGTACGAGCGCAACGGCGCGATGAAGCTGGAGTACTTCAACAAGTACGTGGTCACCAGGATCGTCCAGAACGCGAACCTGGTCGGCGACCTGTCGACGCCGGTGGAGACGGCGTACGAGTACGTCGGCGCCCCCGCGTGGCACTACGACTCGGAGGACGGGCTGGTTCCGGCCAACCGGAAGACGTGGTCGCAGTGGCGGGGCTATGGCAAGGTCCGCACCGTCTCGGGCAACGCCGCTGAGGGCACCCGGTCTTCGGTGGAGGTCCTGTACTTCCGCGGCATGGACGGCGACAAGCTGACCTCCGGCACGCGTTCGGCCAGCGTGACCGACTCGGCGGGCGTGAGCGTGCCGGACAAGGCCCACCTGGCGGGAATGACCCGGGAGTCGATCACCTACAACGGCGTCGGCGGCCCGGAGACCACGGGAACGATCACCGACTACTGGGTTTCCGACCCAACGGCGTCACGCACGCGGACGTGGGGCACTGACGAAGCCAGGCTTACCGGTCCGGCGTCGGTGGCGACCCGAACCGCCAAGGCGGACGGCACGGTCGCCTCCCGCACGCGGGTCGATACCACCTACGACAGCCAGTACGGCACCGTGGCCGACGTCGTCGACCGAGGTGACCTCTCCACCGCCGCCGACGACCGGTGCACCCGGACCTACTACACCCGCGACTCGGCGAAGTGGCTGGTCGCGCAGTCGAACCGGACGCTCTCCGTCACCGGCGGGTGCACCGACACCCCCGCGGCCGCCGCGGTGATCGCCGACTCGCGCCTGTTCTACGACAACGCGACGGTGTTCGGCACGGCTCCGGTGCGCGGCAAGGTCACCCGCACCGAGCGCCTGTCCGGCTGGGCGGGCGCCACCCCCACCTACACCACGGTCGCGACGTCGGTGTTCGACCAGTTCGGCCGCACCACCGAGACCGCCGACGCGCTTGGCAGGCGCACCGTCACCGAGTACCTCACCGGCCCGACGCGGCGGAAGGTGACCAATCCGGCCGGGCACGTGTTCACCACCGAGCAGGACACGCGCGATCTGACCGTCGCGCAGGTCGACGCCAACGGCAAGCGCACCGACATCGAGACCGATCCGATCGGCCGGTACCGCAAGGTGTGGCAGCCGGGCAGGCGCAAGGGAATCGACGGACCGAACGTCGAGTACCAGTACGCGGTCAACACGACCAAGGCGAGCGTGGTGTCCACGCTGCGACTCGCCCCGGACGGCAGCTACGTGACCAGCCACGTCCTCTACGACGGGCTGATCAGGCAGCGGCAGTCGCAGGCGCCTTCGCCCGCGGGTGGTCGCGTCGTGACCGACACCGTGTACGACTCGCGCAATCACGCCGTCAAGGCCAATGCCGCCTACTGGAACACCGCGCCCGCGGGCACCGAACTCGTGGTGGCCGCCGACTCGGCGGTGCCGAGCCAGACTCGCACCGCCTACGACGGCGCGGGTCGGGTCGTATCCAGCGGGCTGTACTCGCTCGGCGTGAAGAAGTCGGAGACCTTGTCGGCCTACGACGGCGATCAGCTCGCCGTCACCCCGCCGACCGGCGACACCGCCACGACAACCGTCCGCGACGTCCGCGGCCGGGTGACCGAGCTGCGCCAGCACCTCGGCGCGACCCCGACCGGGCCCGCGGAGACCACCCGATACGGCTACGACCAGGCAGACCGGCTCACGTCGGTGACCACGCCGGCCGGGCGGGTGCTCACCACCGAGTACGACCTTCTCGGTCGCAAGACCAAGTCGACCGACCCGGCCCGGGGCACGTCGACGATCGCCTACGACGCCGCCGGGCAGGTCGTGTCCAACGCCGACGCCGAAGGACGCGCACTGTTCCACACCTACGACGCCGCCGGTCGGAAGACCGCCACGCGGGAGGGGTCCGAAACCGGGCCGCTGCGGGCGAGCTGGGTCTACGACACCCTGGCGAAGGGCCAGGTGACCTCGGCGACGCGGCACGTCGGTACGGCGCAGTACGTGCTGAGCACCCAGGGCTACGACGACGGCTACCGGCCCACCGGCACGCAGGTCACGGTGCCGTCGACCGAGGGCGCGCTGGCGGGCACCTACCCGGTGTCCCTGTCGTACACCGCCACGGGCCAGCTCGCCTCCTCGTCGCAGCCCGCAGTCGGCGGCCTGCCCGCGGAGACACTGACGCACGCGTACGACTTGTTCGGCAACCCGACCAAGCTGGAGGACAAGGACGCGTCGGGTGCCGTGCGGACCACCTACATCCGCAACGCCCTCTACGCCGAGCTCGGCAAGATCAGCCAGCTTTCCCTTGGTGCCACTGGGAAGTCGGTCTGGCTGAGCCACGAGTACGACCCGGCGACCGGCAGGCTCACCCGGATGGTGACCGACCGGGAGGCCAGCGGCAAGACGCAGGGCGACACCCGCTACACCTATGACCAGGCCGGGAACGTGACGTCGGTCTTCGACACGCCCAGCTCGTTCACCGGTGTGCCGTCGGACTTCCAGTGCTTCCGCAACGATCACCTGCGCAGGCTCACCGAGGCGTGGACGGCGACCTCGGCCGCCTGCGGCACGCCCGTCGCACCCGCGGCGAGCAACCAGGTCGGCTATTGGGCGTCGTTCGCCTACGACAACGCGGGCAACCGCTCGACGTCGTCGGTGCGGCTGGGATCGGGCAAGACCGACTATGCCTACACCTATCCGGCAGGCGGCGACCGGCTGTCGTCGGTCGTCACGACACTGCCGAACGGGACACAGCGCACCGACGCCTACGCCTACGACGACGCGGGATACACCACGACCCGCGGGGCCCAGCAGCTCACGTGGGACGCCGAGGGCAAGGTCACCAAGATCCAGGAGGGCGCCAACTCGACCGAGTTCGTCTACGACGCGGACGGCAACCGGCTGCTGCGGCGTGATCCGACCGGGGTGACGCTCTACGTCGGCCGCGGCATGGAGCTCAAGCTCGCGGGCGGCACCGTGACCGGCACCAGGTACTACGGCTACGGCGCGGCGATCGTCGGAATGCGAACCGGTGGCGTGCTTTCCTGGCTGTCCACCAACCACCAGGCGTCGGCGACGATGGCGTTCCGCGCTGACACGCTCGCCGTGACACGGCGCCGGTTCCTGCCCTTCGGCGGCGAACGCGGACCCGCGGTGACGTGGCCGGACGACAAGGGGTTCCTGGGTCTGTCCAAGGACTCGTCGACCGGGTTGAACCACCTCGGCGCCCGCGAGTTCGACGCCAACACCGGTCGATTCCTCTCGCCCGACCCGGTGTTCGACATCAGCGATCCGCAGCAGCTCAACGGCTACACCTACGCGAACAACAACCCGATCACCCTGTCGGACCCGACCGGTCGCATCCCGGTCGACCCCGACACCGGACGGCCCGTCAACGAGGCGCCGCCCGCGCAGCGGATGTCGTTCTCCAAGAGCTACATGAACCCGCCTCCCGTCAACAAGGACCCGTTCAAGGGCAAGGTCCGCATCAGCAAGGCGGAAAGCGACGCCTCCGTACGGGGCTGGCTCAACATCGTCGACAACAGGAACGCTGCCGAGAGGCCCGTCAACCAGACCGACGACAGCGTCTACCTCTTCCACCCCTCCTTCAAGACAAAGGGGCAGAAGGACACCACCAAGTTCGGTGCGGAGTTCGCCGACGAGACAGAGTGGACAGTCGGGGCCGAGTTCGGGATCAGCCAAGGCGGCGGAGCGTCAGCGGACGTGAAGGCCGTCGGTATCGAGGGGAGTACCACCGTCGACAGCAGGATGATGGTCGGCCGCCGGACACTGCACTCGAAGAAGCTCAGCTGGGAGACGCAGCAGGAGAAGGCGTGGGACGAGGACACCTGGGTGGTCGAGTATCCGGTCTTCACCGTCACCACGAGGTACACGCTGGAGAGCGAGGTCCATTCGGATGGCTCGGTCTCGATCTGGGTCAACACCCATCAGACCCGCAAGTTCTTCGAGGCCAAGCCAGTTCGAATCGGCACCGCCGACCCCGTCTACAAGCCCGTCTTGATCGAGGAGTGAAGACATGAGATCTGGATACCGAAGTCTGGCGTTGATGCTGGGCGCGGTGACGGCGGGCGGGTTGCTCCCGGTCGTGTCGGTTCCCGCGGCAGCCGAGGCGACGCCGAACAGCGTGATCGAAGCGGTCGCGGGGGAGAACACCGCGTTGGCCACCGCGAAGAAGCAGGGCAAGCGGGTCGAGGTGCTCGACAAGCGCACCGAGACCGGGCAGGTGTTCGCCAATCCCGACGGCAAACTCACCGCTGAGCTGGCTCCGCTTCCCGTGCGGGTCAAGCAAGGTGGCAGGTGGGTCGGCGTCGACACCACTCTCGCGTCCACATCGGACGGCCGGGTGGCACCCAAGGCCGCCAGCTCCCGGATCAGCTTCTCCGGTGGCGGTGACGGTGCCATGGCGACCATGGTCAGGGACGGCAAAGAGTTCACCCTGACCTGGCCGACCGCGCTCCCCAAACCCGCGCTCAAGGGCCCGGACGCGACCTACCCCGACGTGTTCCCCGGGACCGACCTGGTCCTGCACGCCTCACCGACCGGGTTCAGCCACCTCCTCGTCGTCAAGAACGCGGAGGCGGCCAAGAACCCGGCGCTGGCCAAGGTCAAGCTCGGCCTGAGCACGCCAGGGCTCACCACAACCGCCGACGCGGGCGGGATCGTCACCGCAAGTGACAAGGGCACGCCGGTCTTCGTGACCGGTGCGCCGAGCATGTGGGACACCCCGGCGGGCAAGCCGGTCACCGAACCGGCCGCCGACGCGCGGCAGGCCAAGGTCGGGGTCAAGGTCGACGGCGGCTCGCTGGAGTTGACGCCTGACCAGAAGCTGCTCGGCGACCCCGCCGCGCGGTTCCCGCTGGTCATCGACCCGTCCTATGTGGAACGACCCAAGTGGGACTGGAACCTGTTCGAGAGCCAGCACAAGGACACCAACTACTGGACCGTCCAGGGCAACGTGCACAAGGTCGGCCACGACGGGCTGCGGGAGTGGCGGTCGATCTTCCGGTTCGACATGTCCGTGGTCAACGGTGGGACGGTCATCAGCTCCAAGCTGAAGGTCGGGGTGTCGGCGTACAACAGCTGCCCGGACACGAGCGCGATGAACATCCACATCAGCTCGCAGCTGCCGCAGTACGCCACCTGGAACAACTCCGGCTGGGGCGGCTGGATGTCCAGCGCCTTCGGCTGTGGTGACGCCAACGGGCTGTACTTCCCCTCCAACGACACCTTCAAGGCCAAGGTGCAGGAGAGCGCCACCGCGGGCTGGGGCGGCATCGTCTTCGGGATCAACACCGCGACCCCGGGGATCTACAAGGAACTCACCCCGGGCTCGACCCTGCTGGTGATCGAGTACAACCACACGCCGAACGTGCCGTCCAACGTGGCGATGGCGCCGACCAAGCCGTGTGGCTACGGGGCGGACCGCGCGTTCGTCACCACTGCCACACCGCAGTTCTCGGCGACGCTGTCGGACCCCAACGGTGACAACGTGGGTGGGCGGCTGGAGATCGTCCGCAAGAGCGACAACGCCGTCGTCTACGCCAACCCGGCCGCCGGGACCAACCCGGCGCTGTCGGTGGCCAGCGGCAACTCGCTCACCTGGGCGCCGGTTCCGGCGGGCGCGCTGGCAACCGGGGTGGCCTACACCTACCGGGTCAGCACGTTCGACGGCTTGGCGTGGAGTGCGCCCGCCTACGGCTGCGAGTTCGAGGTCGACCTCGGGGCCGCGGGCACGCCCGGCTTGAGCACCCAGTGCGACCCGCCCGTCTGCGATCCGGAGTTCGGGATGCCGGTCGGCACGGCCAGGGCGGTCACGATCACCCCGGCGCCGGGTGACACCACGGTCGCCAAGTACAAGTACGGCACGCAGCAGGGGCAGTTCACGATGACCGTGGCCGCCGGGCCGGACGGCACCGCGACGATCCCGTTCACCCAGTGGGTGACCGACCCGAGGTCGCTGTTCGTCAAGGCGGTCAGCCGGGCGGGCCTGGACAGCCCGGGTACCGCGTCGATCGACATCTCGGCCCGCACCGGTCCGGCGTCCGCGCCCGGCACCGAGGGCGACGCCAACGGTGACGGCGTGGCCGACATCGCGGCGGGCTACAGCGACGGCGCGACGCAGAACTCGGTCTACACCTGGCACAACACCCCGTCCGGCGCCTACCAGCCGGTGGGGATCGAGGTGAACAGCGGCTACGCGAACACCGCCGTGCAGACCGTGCGCGGCGACTTCGACGGCGACAAGCTGACCGACATCGCCATGATCCGCCAGGAGGCAGGCGACCGGGTGACCGTGTGGATCTACCGCGCCGAAGGTACCCGCTACATCCCGCCGACCACCGCGGCGCTGGACACCGCGGGCCACGCCGGGTGGTACCTGGCGAACATCAAGCCGCTGGCCGGGGACTTCGACGGCGACGGCAAGGCGGACCTGGCCTTCTTCTACCAGTACGGGAACTGCCAGACGAAGGTGTGGACGTTCTACGGCACGTCGACCGGCCTGACCGGCGGCTTCACCCAGCCCTCGTGGGACAGCACCGTCGGCCAGTTCTGCTGGGACCGGATCAAGCCGGTCGTCGGCGACTTCGACAACGCCGCCGACAACCGCGACGAGATCGGCCTGTTCTACCGGTGGGACAACGCGTGCGACTGGAGCGTGGACATCTTCCGCGTGCCGGGTGCGCGGGGCGTGGTCACCAAGAACGCCACCGGGGTCAAGGACGCCGGGTGCTCGGACTGGTACAAGGTCAAGGCGGTCGCGGGCGACTTCGACGGTGACGGCCGCGACGACATGGGCAACCTCTACAACTATGGCAACGGCCAAGCCAAGCTGTGGACGCTGGCCAGCAACGGCAACATCACCGGCGCCACCTTCGGCACCGAGACCCAGCGCTGGGACAGCGGTGTCGGCGGCCTCGACTGGAACAAGGTGGAGGCCATGTCCGCCGCCCAGTTCGACGCCGGTGCCGAGGAGGTGCTCGTCGTGGAGAAGGGCACGCCGAGCACGAACCTGTGGACGCTGAAGGACTCGGGCAGCGGCTACACCAAGTCGCTGCGCTGGGACGGCCGCGTCACCGCGGGCGCGGGCACCATCGGCAAGGGCGCGTCGCTGACCGGCGACTTCCGCGCCGAGACCGTCCGCGTCAAATCCGACGGCTCGCTGTGGGGCGCGCCGAACGTCGACGGCGCGCACGGCGCGTTCGGGGTGGAGCGGTACTCGGCGGGCACGTCGACCGACCCGGCTCGCGCGTTCTTCGCCGACCTCGACGGCGACGGGAAGAAGGAGTTCATCTACCTCAAGCCCGACGGCGTCCTGCGCGGCTACCCGAACATCGACGGGCTCAACGACGGCTATGGCACCGGACGCAAGGTGGGGGAGGGCTTCCCCGACCCCGCTCGGCTCCGCTTCGCCGACCTCGACGGCGACGGCCGCGACGACCTGATCCGCGTCGAGGCCGACGGCACCGTCCAGGCGTGGCCGAACGTGGAGGGCATCAACAACATCTGGGGCTCGCAGCGCCAGGTCGCCTCCGGCTTCACCGACGCCGCCCGGGTCCGCTTCGCCGACCTCGACGCTGACGGCCGTGACGACCTGGTGCAGGTCGAGAGCGGCGGCCAGGCCCGCGGCTGGGTCAACACAGGAGGGCTGTCCGGCGGCTGGGCGACGTCCAAGGTCATCGCGCTGGGTCTGCCCGACCACACGCGGGCCTTCTTCGCCGACCTCGACGGCGACGGCCGCGCCGACCTGGTGCGGGTGGAGTCCTCCGGTGAACTCCGGCTGTGGACGAACGTCAACGGCGCCGACGGGTTCTGGGGCGCGGACCGAATCGTCTCGACCGGGTGGACCGACCCGGCGCGGCTGAAGTTCGCGTAGTCCCCTGACGGGTGGGGCCGATCCTGGCCCCACCCGTCATCCCATTCCTTCCCGCAGGTTCTTCAACGTCTTGCTGAGCAGCCGCGACACATGCATCTGCGACAGGCCGACGCGGCGGGCGATCTCGGTCTGTGTCAGATTTCCGTAGAAGCGCAGCAGCAGGATCCGCCGTTCACGTGGCGGCAGTTGGGCGAGCAGCGGCCTTAGTGTCTCGTGGAACTCGACGCCTTCCAGCGCGTCGTCCTCGATGCCGATGCGGTCGGCGACCGGGCCGTCGTCCTGGTCGGGGCCGAGAAGTTCGTCGAGGGACTGCGACCGGTAGACGTTGCCCGCCTCGATCCCCTCGTAGACCTCCTCTTTGGACAGTCCGAGGTGCGCGGCTAATTCCGACGGGGTCGCCGCCCGGCCCAGCCGCTGGGCCAGTTCACTGTTCGCCGCGCTGAGGGCGAGGTGCCGTTCCTGGAGCCGCCGCGGCACCCGGACCGACCAGCCGGTGTCCCGGAAGTGCCTGCGCACCTCACCCATGATCGTCGGGATCGCGAAGGCGAGGAACTCGGTGCCGCGCTCGGGGTCGAACCGGTCGACGGCGTTGATCAGCCCGACCGTGGCCACCTGCAGCAGGTCGTCGTGGGCCTCCCCACGGTGACTGAACCGCTGCGCGATGTGCTCGGCGACCGGCAGGTACTCGGTGATCAGCTCCTCGCGCGCGTGCTCCCATTCCGGCGTACCGGCCTTGTCGAACAACGGCCGCAAGTGCCCGTAGCCGTCGGACGAGTCGCGCCACGCCGCGCTGGTCATGTGCGGTTGCGTCATCGCGGGTCCGTCCGTTTCACAGCACGGGGATACCCTCTCGTGCGCCACGTCAAGCGAAATGGGCGGTTCACCTGCGGATTGTGCGGGTATCTCACTGGTGTGGACACCAACAGTTACGTCTTGTTCCTGATACTCGGCGTCGTGCTGGTCGCTGTCGACGGCCAGATCATCTACCGGAGCGGACTGCGCTACCTGGAGAACTCCTACACCGACGAGAACTCGGCGGGCTCGATGGCCCGGCTGGTGTCGGTGCTGTTCCACCTGGCGGTGCTGGGCGTGCTGGCGTTGATCTCCACCATCGACTTCAACGCGGACAGCCCGATCGAGGGCGTCGTGTTCCGCCTCGGCGTCACGCTGATCGTGCTGGCCATCGGCCACGCCATCGCCATCCGCGTCCTCACCCGGATGCGCGACCGGCTGGACGCCGAACGCATGTCGCAGCGCCGGTTCGAGAACGCCGAGCACGCCGAACCGGAGACCCGCGCGATGCCGGACAGCTACGTCAAGCCGCCGCTGACCAATCCCTAAGCGATCACGTCGAGAACGTCGCTGAGTCGCTGACGTCGGGCGTACGCGGCTCGCTGTCGCGTCGCGCCCGTCGTCAGCTCCACTGTGGACTCCAGGTCGGGGACCGTGCGCATCAGGTCGGCGACGACGGCGCGCACGGGCCGCTGCTCGCCGGTCACCGGGTCGGCCGTGGTTCCGTCGAGCCCGTCTCTGGCCGCGCGCCACAGGCCCGCCCGGATCAGCTCGGTCGGCACGCGCGGGGCGGGCGTGGACAGGTTGTCCAGCGCCCGCACCACGATCGCCCGGACCAGCACGGCGAGAAGAACGGCGTCGTCGGCGGTGACCTGCACGTCGGGGACGCGGACCTCGACCGTCGGCTGGTGCTCGGACGGGCGCACGTCCCAGTAGACCATCTTGCGGTCGAGCGCGGCGCCGGTCGCCAGCAGGCCCGTCACCAGTTCCTCGTAGTGGTCGACCGATTCGAGGTACGGCGTCGGCCCCGCGCACGGCCACCGCCCCCACAGCAGGTGCCGCGTGCTGGCGTAGCCGGTGTCGACGCCATCGAAGAACGGCGAGTTGGCCGACAGCGCGAGCAGCGTCGGCAGCCACGGCCGCAGCCAGTTGCACACCCGCACCGCGTCGGCCCGGTCGGCGACGCCCACGTGGACGTGGCAGCCGCACGTCGTGCCGCCGAACACGATCGGCCCGACCGCCTCGGCGATGCGCTGGTAGCGCGACCCCGGCCCGACGATCGGCAGCCCGTGCTGGGTGTGCGGGACCGTGCCCGAGGCCATGAGCCGCGCCCCCAGCGCCCGCGCACCCTCGCGCAGGGTCGCACGCAGGTCGGTCAGCTCCCGCTTCAGGTCGTCGGCGGTCCGGCAGACGCCGGTGGCCGACTCGACTTGGCAGCGCATCATCTCGGGCTTGACGTCGACGTGCCGGTCGGCGCCCGCCAGCGCCTCCGGTGCCCGCGTCACCAACTGCCCGGATGGGTCAACCAGGAAGAACTCTTCTTCGACCCCTACCGTGCTGCCATCTTGCATACCCCATCGTCCCCCGTCTGCGGTTTCAACACCCCACGATCGGGTAGCTGACAGGGGACGGGTCAGGCGAATTGGGGAGGCGACGATGGCCAAACGGGTCGCGGACGCGGTGCACACGTTGCTCACGGCAGTCCGCACGGGCGACATCGATTCGGTGTCTGACCTGCTCAAACGGTGGTGCGCCCCCGATCGCCCGGCCGACGAGGACTACGTCGCGCTGGTGTCGGCCCTCATCGGCGAGGGTGGCCGCAAGATCCGCGAGACCGAGCCCGTCACCGCCGACGCCGCCTTCGTGCTGGAGGTCCACAGCGAGGGCACCGAACTCGACATCGACGCCGTCGACCCGCCGGTCCGCGCCGCCCTGCGCGCCCAGCTGGCCTGGCTCAACGATGACTTCGCCGACGTCGACTTCCAGATCCGCGTCGTGGCGACCAACGGCGACAGCGGCGACCGGATGACGATGCTGGTCAACTCGCTGGTCTGGGCGATCTAGCGGCGGTGCCGCGCGGGCATCCCGAACCACATGACGCCGAAGCTCGCCCCGGCCACCACCGTGATGACGGCCGAGGCGGGCTGGCCCATGGTCACGTCCGTCAGCAGCAGCACCGTCCCCGTCATCGCCAGCGCGAGCGCCACCATCCCGGCGATCGCGAAGACGTTCGCCGTCTCGACGATCCGCTGCCGTTGCCGCTGCCGGAACAGCACCCGGTGCCACGCCGCGGGCGCGGTCAACAGCGCTATCGAGGCCACCGCCAGGAGCACCGTCACCACGTGGACCGCGTGCTGGAAGTCGGTGGCCCGCTCGTACGGCTCGGTGAAGGTGACCGCGAGCAGGAAGCCGAACAGGATCTGCACGCCTGCCTGGGCGACGCGCAGCTCCTGTAAGAGCTCGTTGACGTTGCGTTCCAACCGTTCGTCGTCTTCGACTGTCATCCTGATTCCTCGGTGACCCGGTGCGGCGCGCCGACCGGCTTGGACTCCGGTGAACCGCGCTGTCGCAAGTAGACACTCAGTACCGCCATCGACGCGATCGCCAGGAACTCCGACTGCCAGTTCTGCAGCGTGCGGTTCCAGAAGTCGGCGGAGAACAGGTACTCGCCCAGCGTCAGCGGGTCCTGGAAGGTGCTGAGCTGGTCGTCGTTGTAGGAGGCGCGGCCCGCGATGAGCTGGGCGGTCCAGGAGGCGAGGAACAGCACGAGCATCGCCAGGCCAAGCGACCAGGAGAACACGGCGGTGCGCCAGCCGCCGGTCTTCGCCCACTTCGGAGATTCGGCGGAGGCGAACCGGCCGACCTGCTGCTTCTCGTCGGACTCGGTCCCGATCTCCGACGACGGCTTCGACTCGGGCGACCCGCGCTGGACCAGCCAGACCGTGGCCACGACGTAGAGGAAGAACTGCAGGTACTCCGACTGCCAGTTCTCGGCGACGTCGACGGCGAAGTCCGACGACGTCAGGTACTGGCCGAGGCTGATCGGGTCGAACCCGTGCTCGACCCGCTTGGCGATCGTGTGCGCGTGCCCGGTGAACGCCTGCCCGACGAGCGCGGCGAGGAACAGCAGGCCGAACCCGACGCTCAGCCCGTTCTCGCGCAGGAAGCGCTTCATGGTCCGCCGACCGCGCAGTCGTAGGGCTCCTCGCCGTGGCTGCGACAGCCCGCGCCGGTCACCCGCCAGCCCGCGGCGAACTCGTGCAGGAAGAGGACGCTCGACCCGGCGGTCGCCTTCGCCCCCTCGCCCCACACCTCGGCCGACTCGACGGAACCGAGGTCACCCAACTCAGCGAAGGCCGCCTGGCAGTCGACATCCTGGGCGGCGCGTGGGGCCAGCAGGGCGCAGGCGGCGTCGGTGCGCCCGTCGGCGACCGCGCTCACGAAGTCCCGCGCCGCCCGGGTCGCGTCCGCCTCGCCGGAAGCCGAGCATCCCGCGACGAGGACGAACCCGAGAAGCAGGCCCCAGGGTCTCACCGGTCGTCCAGTGGTTCATCCGATCGGATGGCCTCCGCCATCGACCCGCCAGCCTCATCCGCCGACTGCCCCCGCCGCGCGGCGTCGTCGAGGGAGTCGTAGGCCGGTTCGGGCATCTCGTAGCCCGCGGGCTCGTCGAGATCGTCGATCGTCTCGTCGAGCTCGTCCACGGGCGTGTTCGCCACCGGCCGTCCGGCCACCTCGGGCAGCACGTCGGGCCGCTCGGCCGCCAGCTTCCGCTCCAGGCCCTCACCGTCGAGCGCCTCGGCGGGTGTCATCCCGTACTTGTCCGCCCCGGTCCAGTGCTCCGGCGGCTCGATCCCCTGCTCCAAGGGGTCGACCCGCAGCGAGTCCTCGTCGAGTTCCTCAGCGGCGCGCTGGTCAGCGGGGTCGGGTCCGGTGTTCCACTCAGTCATGCGAGGGATGTACCCCCGAACGCCGCGGACTACCCCCGGCGCTGGATCGGGTGGCCACTGAGGATCGACACCCGGTTGAAGGTGTTGATCGTGATGGCCGCCCACACGATGAGGGACAGCTCGTCGTCGTTGAGTTCCGCCCGGGCCGCGGCGTAGTCCTCGTCGCTGATGTGGTCGCCCTGGACCTCGGTGACGGCCTCCGCCAGGGCCAGCGCGGCGCGTTCCTTGGCTGTGTAGAGAGTGGTCTCCCGCCAAGCGGGCAGCAGGGCCAGCCGCTGGGGTGTCTCGCCCGCTTCCAGGGCCAGGCGCGAATGCAGGTCGAGGCAGAAGACGCAGTGGTTGAGCTGGGAGACCCGGATGTTCACCAGTTCGAGTGTCGTGCGCGGCACCCCCGCGTCGGCGGCGCGGGCCTTCAGCTCGGCCGACAGCGCGGTCAGTGCTTTGTAGACCGATGGGGACTGTTTGTCGAGGTAGATCCTCATGCCGAAACCGCGGCCAGTGCGGCCGGGGTGACCGGGTCGGCGATGTCGGCGAAGTCGTCGTGCCGCTTCAGGTAGGCCGCGACGAATGGGCAGATCGGCACGATCCGCTGACCCGCCTCGCGGGTGGAGGCGAGCGCGGCCGAGATCAGCTTGCTCGCCAGGCCGCGGCCGGAGAAGCGTTCGTCGATCTCGGTGTGGAAGAAGATCCGCTGGTGGTCGCGGTCGGTGTACTGGGTGAAGCCCGCGACCTCCCCGTCGACGGTGACCTCGTAACGCCCTGGCGGGTTCTGGACCGTGATTTGTTCATCCGTCACACAGTCAGTATCCCGGTATAGCCTGATTGGCGCAGTGACGGTTCACATCGTGGGTTTGGGGACGCATGAGCAACCTGGAGAACGCGCCCGCCGAGTTGGTGTGCACGCGCGGCGACGGTCCGGGCAAGGTGCTCGACTGGCGCGAGGTGCCCCTCGGCGGTCCGAGGGCGATGACGGTCCGCCGCACGCTCCCGCAGCGCGAGCAGTCGCTCATCGGCGCGTGGTGCTTCATCGACCACTACGGCCCCGCAGGCAGCGACATGCGGGTCGACGGCCATCCGCACACCGGGCTGCAAACCGTGTCCTGGCTGTTCAGCGGCGAGGTAGAGCACCGCGACACCACCGGCGCCCACGCCATCGTCCGGCCCGGCGAGATCAACCTGATGACCGCGGGCTCCGGCATCGCCCACTCGGAGTACTCGCTTCCCGGCGCCGTCATGCACGGCGCGCAGCTGTGGGTGGCGCTGCCCGACGCCGACCGGTTCGCCGCGCCCGGCTTCGAGCACTACGCCCCGCCCGTCGTCAACCACGATGGCGCCCGGGTGCTTGTCTTCCTCGGCACCCTGCTCGGCCAGACATCCCCGGTCGCCACCTACACCCCGCTCCTCGGCGCCGAGATCACGCTGCGGCCCGGGCAGGAGCTCGCGCTGGACGTCGACCCGGCGTTCGAGCACGGTGTCCTGGTCGACACCGGCGACATCACGGCCGCGGGCGTGTCCGCGAAGGCGGGCCAACTCGTCTACCAGCCGACCGGAGCCACCACGCTCACCGTCGGCGCGGGCGACGACGGCGCGCGCGTGCTCGTGCTCGGCGGCGTGCCGCTGGGGGAGCGCATCGTCATGTGGTGGAACTTCATCGGCCGCTCCCACGACGAGATCGTCGGCTTCCGCGAGCAGTGGCAGAAGGAACGCGCGGGCGGCGAGTCCAAGCAGTACGGCACGTTCCCGGAGCAGTGGGCCGAGACCCTGCCCGCGCCCGCGCTGCCCAACATCCGATTGAAGTCGCGCGGATGAAGGTCGTCATCTTCGGCGCGAGCGGCATGGTCGGCCAAGGCGTCCTGCGCGAGAGCCTGCTCGCCACCGACGTCACCGAGGTCATCGCCGTCGGTCGGTCGCCGCTGGGCAAGAGCCACCCGAAACTGCGTGAGATCGTCCACAAGGACATGCTCGACCTGACCCCGATCGCCGACGACCTGACCGGCTTCGACGCCTGCTTCTACTGCCTGGGCGTCTCCTCGGCGGGTATGTCCGAAGTGGAGTACACGCGGATCACCCACGACTTCACCCTCGCCGCCGGGCGCGTGCTGGCCGAGCGCAACCCGGGGATGACGTTCATCTACGTCTCCGGCTACGGAACGGACAGCACCGAACAAGGCCGGACGATGTGGGCGCGGGTCAAGGGCCGCACGGAGAACGAGCTGATGTCGCTGCCGCTGGCCGCGTTCATGTTCCGTCCCGGCTTCATCCGCCCCATGCACGGCGTCAAGTCCAAGACGACGCTGTACCGGCTGCTCTACGCGGTGATCTCGCCGCTGTCCGGCCTGATTCAGCGGATCGCGCCCAACCAGGTCAGCACGACCGAGGGCATCGGCAAGGCGATGCTGGAGGTCGCCCGGTCGGGCGGTCCGCAGCCGATCCTGGGCACCCGCGCGATCAACGCCCTCGCCGATGGGCCAGGACCAGCGCGACCGTGACCGCCCCGGCCAGCCCGACGAGCCGGTGCACGTCGATGGCGGGTTTCCAGGACACCTTCCCGTGCTGGATGACGAACGCGCCCGTAGGCCGGGCGACCAGCCCGAACCCGGCGCCGTCGACCTTCGGCTGATCCCCGGAACCACCACCGCCGCCACCGATCACGGTGGCGGCGGCGATGACGGTGATTCCGTCGCGTTCGTAGGGCTCGGCATAGACCGTGCGCGCACTCAGGGAGTCCCGCACGGTCCGCATCGCGTCGCTGAAGCTCACCCCACGACCTTACGAGCCCGCACCCGCACCCGACGACTCGCCGGGTGCGAGGTCATCGGCCCAGGCAGACGAACCCGGCCGTGGCGGCGAGTGTCGCAGGATCGGTGTCGTCGACCGCGGTCGCGGCCCTGGCCAGCGCGTGGGCGGGGCGGTCGCCCGCGGCGAGGAAGCGGTGGAAGGCGACCATCAGCGGTTTCGTCTGCGCGTCCGGCACCGGGATCACCGAGGCGACGAGGTGGGCGGTGCCGTGGCCGATGAACGCCGCCGCCAGCCCCAGCAACTCGTCACCCGCCCGGACCGCCGACCGGCCGCTGTCGCACGCGGCCAGCACGACGGTGCGGGCGGCGGTGCCGAGCTGTTCGATGTCGTGCACCACGAGTGGTCCGTCGTGGAACAGCAGTTCGGAGAACAGCGGGTTCTCCGCGGTGAGCTTGCCGTGCGCGGCCAAGTGCACCACTTCCGAACTGTCCACAGCGGACAGAACAGAGTGGACAGTCGCGTCGGCGCCGACCAGCGCTTTGACCCCGTGGATCGCCGCCACCGCGACAGCCTCCTGCTCGGCTCCGGGCAGCCCAGGCCCGGCGGCGACCGCGAACGACGTCGGCGCGTCCGGCTCGTCGCCGATGCTGTGCCACAGGGTCGCCGAGGGTGACACGGTCACCGGAATCCCTTGACACGACGGCAAAGTCGACCACGCGACGCTGTGCAGCGGCCCGGTCGGCACGATCACCAGCGGCCGGTCGGCCACCTCCGGCAGCGGCCGCAGCAACAGCGCGTCGAGCCGGTCAGCCGTCGTGCGGAGCAGTGAAGCCGCGGCGTCCCGGCTGGCCGCGAGCACCTGCGGACTCGCGAGCCGGTGCAGGGCGAACGGCAGCCGGTCGACCAGGTCCACCACCGTCGCCACCGACCCCAACGCGCGCAGCCGCACGGTCCCGTCGACCACGGTCACCGCGTGCAGCGCGTCGCCCAGCCGCACGAACTCGACCAGTGCGGCGTCGCCCAGGTCCAGCGACGCGGGGGAAACCGGCTCGGTCGGCACCGCGGTCCCCGGCCGCAGCCGCACATGGTCGCGGATCTGCCGTTCAAGCTCGACCTGCCGCGCCGTCAGCCGCGCGTTCCGCCCCTCGACCCGGCTGATCTCCACCGCCGTCGACCGCAGCCTGCTGAGCAACTCGGCCAGCTCCGGGTCATGCGGCGGCCGGGCCGCGCGCCACAGCCTGCTCGCCCGCCCGCGCTCGGCCCACTCGAACACCCGGGCGGGCCTGCCGTCGGCCAGCGCCATCCGCAGCCCCAACGCCGCCAACTCCCGGCGGTGCACCGCCGAGTGCACCCGCAAGTCGGCCGCCCCCAACGCGGTGCTGTGCTCGTCCAACAGCCGCAACCCGGTGCGGACCGCGCCCGCCGCCCCCGAAACGTCGCCCTTCGACTGGCGCAGCAGCGCCTCGGCGTACCAGCCGCGTGCCCGCAGCGTCACCGGCCCGCGCCTGCGAACCCGCGCCGCCGCGGCCAAGTGGACTTCGCCGCCCGCGACCAGCCGGGCCTCCACCGACGCGGCGATCCATCCCGCCGCCGTCAGCGTTTCCACCACCGAATCCATCCCGGCCCCGGCCCGTCCCCCCGCGGCCAGCCTGGCGCGCGCCGCGGTGAGCCGGGCCTGCGCGGCCCACGCCGGCCGCCGCTGGCGGGTGAACTCGCGGCCCGCGAGCCGGGCGCAGCGCACGGCCTCGGCCCAGTCCTGGTCGAGGAACGCCGCGTGCGCGAGCTGCATCCGGATCACCGGGACCATGAGCCGCCGGTTCTCCTTGGCGAACCCCTCCACCGCCCGCTCAGCCGCCTGCCGCGCCTCGGCCACCAACCCGACGGACAGCAGCAGCTCGGCCCGGTCCCACAGCACGAGGGCGGGCTGCCCGCCGTGCTCCACCATCGAGGTCTCCGCCTGATCGAACGCGGCCAGCGCGGCCGGGACGTCGCCGCGGAGCAGCTCCACATAGCCGAGGTTCTGCGCGATCATCCCCAGCGCCAGGTGCCTGCCCAGGGCGCGGGCCAGCCCATCGGCCTCCACCAGGTCGGCGTGCGCCGCGGCGAACTCGTGGCGCTCGGCCAGCACGATCCCTCGGTTGATGAGCGCGCGTTGGACATGCGGTCGGTCGTCTGCCGCGCGAAGCTCGGCGAGAGCGGTGTCGAGATCGGACAGTGCGCCGTCGTGGTCGCCGAGGAGGTATTTGATGATCCCGCGCTGCGCCCGCGCCCGCGCGCGGTCCGTGCCGCGCAGCCCGGCGACGGCGGCGTCGATCTCGTGCAGGCCCGCGCTCGCCTGCCCGCGCTGGACCAGCGCGAACGCCACCTTGATCGCCGCGGCCCCCGCCAGCGCCGCATGGCCCGCCGCCGTCGCGTGCGCGACCGACCGGCGCAGGTGCCGCAGTGCGGCGCTGACCTCGCCGCCGTGCAGCAGCGCGTTGCCCCACGCCTGCTCGGCCACGGCGGCGGCCTCGGCCGCGCCGGCCCGCTTCGCCGCGGCCAGGGCGTCGGCCGCCACGGGGATGGCCCTCGACGGCACGGTGTTGGCCAGGTCGAGCGCGCGGTTCGCCTCATCCATCGCCCGCGCCGGGTCCACAGCTCCAGATCGCACACTGTGGGAACGAGTGGTCATGTGCACACGATGCAGGAAGTTGAGGTATCAGGCCCGCGATTTGTGGCTCTGAGAGTCAGCAGGTCAGACGAGAAGGAGAGGTGTCGCCGTGTTCCCGGAGCTTGAACTGGACGCGAAGGCCGACCAGTTGGTCGTCGACCTCGAGCACGTCGAGGAAGTGACCGTGCGGCTGGGGGACCTGGGCATCACGGTCGGCGCGCGGGAGGACGACGCCCGACTCGGGCTGTCGCTGCTGTCCGACCTGCAAGAGGACGGGCCGGACGGTGCGAAGCGGCTGGTCGGCGACGTCGACCCGCCGCTGGCCGAGCTGCGCCGCGGCTATGCCGCCCAGTTCCACGGCTGGGTACCCGACCTGGCCAAGAACCGGGTGACGAGCGTGGTCGTCGGCTTCCCCAACCCGAACATCCACCTCGGGGTGCTTCCGATCAAGGCCGACGAGCCCGCGAAGGTGCTGGGTTCGGCGGGGACGGGTGTGCGGGTCGGGTTCGTCGACACGAAGTGGTACCCGCATCCCGCGCTGGACGCCGTCGCCGTCGAGCGGGAGGCCGTGCTGTCCGACGACGACGAGCCGTGGCCGATGCGCGCGGGCCACGCCGCGTTCGTCGCTCACCTCATCCTGGCCCAGGCACCCGGCGCGCACCTGACGCTGCGGTGGGCGCTGAAGGCCGACGGCACCGGCACCCTGTGGCAGGCCGCCAAGCAGATCGCGTCGTTCGCCGACGAGAAGGTCGACGTGCTCAACCTCAGCCTCGGCGTCCGCACGCTCGACAGCCAGCCGCCGCTGCTGCTGACCAGGGCACTCGCCGCGCTCGACCCGGACACCGTCGTGGTGGCCTCGGCGGGCAACCACGGCACCATCCAGGGCATGGTCAACGGCCTGCGCGCGAACTCGCCGACCTGGCCCGCCGCGCTGCCCAGGGTGATCGCCGTAGGCGCCCCGGCCGTCTACTCCCCGGAGGCGCCGTGGGTCGACCTCAAGGCTGAGGGCACCGCGGTCAGCGCGTACCTGAAAGGCAAGGTCGAGTTCCCCGGGGGCGGCACGGAGAAGTTCCACGGCTGGGCGGAATGGGCGGGCACGTCGTTCGCCGCGGCCAGGGTCACCGGCCAGATCGCGGCGCGCGTCGTCCCCGGCCAGGTCACCGCCCGGGAGGCCGCGGCGGAGGTCCTCGCCGCCGCGTCGGGATGAGCGCGCGTTGGGCCGACGACCGGCTGCTCGTCGAGCTGTCGGCCGCGGTCCACGCCGATCGGATGGTGCCCGCGTCCTTCCGCGAGTACGGCAGGGCCGCGTTCCTGTGGCGTGATGCCAGCCTGGCCGAACTACTGGACACCCAGTTGACCGGCGTGCGGGCGGACGCGGTCCTGCGGGCGCTGACGTTCGTCGCCGATCGCGTGGCGGTCGAGGTGGAGATAGGGGATGAGGGGCTGTTCGGGCTGGTGGTTCCCCCGGTGTGCCGCGAGGTTTCGGTGATGCTGGGGGACGTGGTTGGCTCGGTTCCGGTGGACGACACCGGGTGGTTCGCGATCCGGCCCAAGCCGACCGGGCCGGTGCGGCTGCGGTTCGGTGCCGTCACCACGCCCTGGTTCACCCCTTAGGAGGCGGCGAATGCGGCGGACGGCGGACGGCAAGGTCCTCTGGCACTTCACGATGTCCCTCGACGGCTTCGTGGCCGGTCCGGACCACGGCCTGGACTGGCTGGCAGGCGTGTCGACCCGCCCGGGCCTGGTCGAGGAGTACGCCGAGACCACGGGCGCCGTGCTGGGCGGCCGCGACGGCTGGGACGCCTACCCGGACGCGAGCGCCATCTACGGTGGCGCGTGGAGCGGCCCGCTGTTCGTGCTCACCCACCATCCCGAGGACGCCACGCCCGCGCCGGGAGTCACATTCCTCAACCGCGACGTGGCCGAGGCGGTGCGCATCGGGCTGGCGGCGGCGGGCGGGAAGAACCTGGAGGTGTTCTCGCCCAGCATCGGCCGACAGCTCCTCGAACTGGGTCTGATCGACGAGATCGACCTGCACATCGCCCCGGTCCTGCTCGGCGACGGTATCCGCCTCTACGACAACCCGGGTGGCGTGCCGATCCCTCTCAACCTGGTGGGTGAAGACCCCAAGGCGACGGTGACCGTGCGGTACCGACCCGCCTAGGTGATCGTGCGTTCGAGGCCGTCGAGGATCAGGTCGAGGCCGAAGGTGATCGGGGGGACGCCGTCGTAGCGGCCGTCCATCACGTGCTCGGCCAGTTCGGTCAGCCGGGGGAACTCGCCCGGTGGCAGCCGGGGGACGTAGGTCTCGGCGGCCTCGGCGTACTGGTCGGCCTCGAACGGTGAGTTCACCCGCTGGAGCGTGAACCCATAGATGTGGCTGTCCATCGCGTTCCACGCGTAGTCGGCCTGTTTGACCGAGAACCCGGCGCCCCGCAGCGTTTCCAGGGTCGACTCCACGTAGCGCAACATCGCGGGGCCGACGTTCGGTCGCGCCATCAGCAGCGCGCACGCCCACTTGTGCCGCAGCAGCACCTCATGCGCGGAGACGCCCCGGCGCCGCATGGCGGTCTTCCAGGCGTCGGCCGGGTCGGGCAGGGCGATCTCGGCGACGACCAGGTCGACGATGCCGTCGAGGATCGCGTCCTTGTTCGCCACGTGCTTGTAGAGCGACATCGCCTCGACGCCGAGGGCTTGGCCGATCGCGCGCATGGTCAGCGTGTCGGTGCCGCCCTTGTCGGCGAGGGAGAGAGCGGCTTGTAGGACGCGCTCGGTGCTCAGCGGCTTCCTTGACACGGTCACAGCCGCGAGTCTAGCTTACGTCGTAAGCCGGCTTACGACGTAAGCCATCGTGTGTGTGAGGAACCGCCATGAACCGCTACGCCAGACTCGCGGGTGCCCTGTACCTGACGATCATCACGACGTCGATCCTGTCGCTGATCCTCATCGAGTCCCGGCTCGTGGTGGACGACTGGGCGGAGACCGCGCGCCGCATCCAGGCCGACGAGACCCTGTTCCGGGTCGGCCTGGTCTACGACACCCTCATGTTCGCCGGGGTGATCGCGCTGGCGTGGTCGCTCTACATGATCCTGCGGACCGTGGACCGCTCGCTGGCACTCCTGGGGCTGCTCTGGCGCGTGGCCGAGGCGGTCGTCGGCGCCGCGACGGTGCTGCTCGGGGTGCTGGTCGCGGTGCTCCCGCAGGTGTCCGACCGGGCCGCGTGGGTCGAGGTGCTCGTGACGGCGCGCGGGATCGGGTTCGACCTGGTGCTGGTGTTCCTGAGCCTGGGCTCGCTGGTGTTCTGCGGCCTGCTCTACCGCTCGCGCTACGTGCCGCGCTGGCTGTCCGGGCTGGGGATCGTGGGGTTCGTGATCATGCTGGTGGCCACGCTGGTGAGCCTGCTGGTCCCGGAGACGCGCGATCTCGCGATGGCGGCGTGGGCGCCGGGCATCGTGTTCGAGGCCGGGATCGGTGTCTGGCTGCTGGTGAAGGGCATTCCAGCGACTCAGCCCTCGGCTTCCTTGCGTGCCTGAGCGCGGCGGCGTTTGCCTTCATGCATGGCCACGACGCGAGCGACGGGAATGGTGTGGCCCTCCTCGACCAGATCGGCCGGAAGGACCTGCGGGGCGGGCATCCGTTCCGCCCACGGGTCGCCGTCCAATTGGGAGATGGCGTTGTGGATGGTGAAGTCGGACGGCTTCACCGACGGCAAGTCGTCCCACGCCACCGGGAACGACACGGGCGCCCCCGGCCGCACGCGCGGGCTGTACGCGGCCACGACCGTCGCGCCCCACGAGCGGGTCGAGTCGAGGAAAACCTTCCCGCCTCGGTCCTCGATGATGTACGCCGTCGTGGCCACGTCGGGGTCGATCCGCTCGGCCCGCGCGGCGATCGCGCGGGTCGCGGCGGCGACGTCGTCCATCGGGGTGGCCAGGTCGACCGGGACGAACACGTGCAACCCCTTGGCCCCACTTGTCTTCACCGCGCCCTCCAGCCCGGCGTCGGCGAGCGCCTGCCGGACCAGGAACGCGGCCCGCACGGCGGCGGGGAACGTCTCGCCCTGCGGCGGGTCGAGGTCGAGGATCAGGTGGGTCGCGTGGTCGGGGACGGCCGTCGTGGTGAGCGTCGGGTGGTACTCGACGGACCGCTGGTTGGCGAACCAGAGCAGCGTGCGGCGGTCGTCGCAGAGGCCGTACGAGATCTCCCGCTTCGACGCCTCCGCCCACACGCCGACCCGCCGCACCCAGGACGGGGTGTACTTCGGCAGGTTCTTCTGCATGAACGGCGCCTGACCAGGCCGCACCCGCATGACCGACAGCGGCCGGTCGCGCAGCCCCGGCAGGATCCGGTCGGAGACGGCGTCGAGGTAGTCGATCAGGTCGCGCTTGGTGCCACCCGACTCGTCGAACAGCGGAGAGTCGAGACTGGTCAGGGAGACGCCTTCGCGCGTGGTGCCATCGCTGCCTTCGCTCACCCGATCACCTTATATAGTTGGCGGCGGAAAGAGGGGGCGGAAGTGACTGTCGCTGATCTGACGGTGACCGCGAGCAACGACGGCCCGTGGGCCGCGGGCGGTATCGGGAGCTACACGCTGGTCGTCAGCGCGAGCCCGACGCACGGCTCGTCGGAGAAGCTCGTCAACCTGACCCACCGCCTGCCGTCCGGCGTCACCGCCGAGTCGGCGGCGGGCGAGGGCTGGAGCTGCTCCATCTCCGGCCACACGGTCAACTGCCTGTCGACGCGCGCGGTCGCGCCCGGTGAGATGTTCCCGCCGGTCGTCGTCAAGGTGTCGGTCAGCAGGCACCTGTCGGGCACGGTCACGGCGCGCACGGGCCTGTCGGTCGCGGGCGCCGAGGCCGACACCACGAACAACACCGCGACCTCCGACGCCGAGGTCCTGCCCAACTAGCGGCCCGGCCGCGGCCCCCCAGGGAGCCGCAGCCGGACCGGTGTTCGCCACGGTGAGCGGCGGACTCGGTTGATCATGGGCTCAGAAGTTGAGAGTCCACCTCTGGCCCGTGGAGCCGTTGCAGTCCCGGATCTGCAGCCGTGTCCCGTTCGCTGTGGCGTTCGCGGCGTCGAGACAGCGCCCGGACTGCGGGTTGATGAGGCTCCGATCCGGACGGTACAGCCATCGCTGCGCGCCAGTGCCGTTGCAGTCCCACAGCTGCACCAGTGTCCCCGCGGCGGTGCCGCCTTGTGCCACGTCGAGGCACTTGCCGAGCGACTGCAGGGTGTCGTTGGCGCCGCGGCTCCACCTCTGGTTCGCGCCGCCGTTGCACGTCCACAACTGCACAGCCGTGCCGTTGGTGGGGTCGGCCCGGTCGACGTCCACGCACTTGTCCGCCGGTCCCGTGATCGTCCCGCCTGTCGTGGTGAGCGACAACGTCTGGCACTGGTTGACGCTGTTGGCGTTCACGGTGATGGTCTGCGCGCGCCCGGCCGGGTCGGTGATGATCAAGCTGAGTGCTCGGGACACCGTGCTCGTAGCGCACACACGCACCGGGCCGGCCTGCGTCGCGCGCGCGTCGGCTACGAGGGAGACCTTGCCGAGCGTGCCGAGGGACAGGTTCTCGATGCCGTGGCGGTCAGTTCTGGTGAGCCTCCACCGGATCGTGGAGTTCGGCGTGTCGGGCTCGATGCCGATGATGTCCTCGATCAGCAGGGCGATCGGACCCAGCCCACTCCACCCGACAAAGTTCCGTTTGACGATGTTGTCGGTGCCGCCAGTCCAGTTCGAGGTGTTGCCGCCCACCTGGGTTCCTGGCGAGACGAACCGGCCGCCGCTGTCGAGGGTCTTCCCTGCGGCCAGGACCGGCTCGCCGTGGCTGCGCGATCCGGTGATCCACGGTCCGGGCTGCCGTTCGGGGGCGTAGGCCTCCCACAGCGTGTCGGTGTAGCCGAACGCCTCGGACAGGCCCGCGAGGTAGCGCTCGGCCGAGCGCTGGGCCTGATCGGTGTTGCCCGCCGTCTTTAGGCCCTTGATGGTCGAGTAGGTGGTGGGCGCCCAGACACCGCCCCGCCAGTAGTCCCCGGTGTTGTTGTAGTTGGAGGAACTGCGGCTCAACGCCGGGAAGACCATGTCCGTCCAGTACCTCTGGGGGTCGGCGAGCGCGGCTGCGAGTCGCTGCGCTCGTTGGCCGGTGGCCACCCCGCTGACGAGCGTCCAGAATCCCGCGAGGCTGTCGACCTTCCAGTGCGCGCCGGCGTTGGTCAGTTCGTAGTAGCGGCCGTCGGTCTCGTTCCACGACCACTGGTTGATCCTGGCCGCGGTGGAGGTGGCCAGCGACAGGGCGTCGTCGGACCGCGCTGGATCGCCGGCCGCCGCGTGGAGTCGTGCCAGGCTCTGCCACATCAGCACCAGCTGACTGCTCATGTCGACCTGCCCGGTGCCTGTCCCGTCCCCGCCCTGTCCGGGCTGGGTGGGCAGGTTGTCCATGCCGTTGCCGTTGCCGTTGTTCCAGAACAACTGGTGCGCGCTGGTCTGCGACCACCGGCTGACCGAAACCCAGTCGGCGTAGGCCTGCAGAGCGGGCAGGACGCGACGCACCCGGGTGAGATCTCCGGTCAGTTCGTACGACTTGAGTTCCGCCCACACGAACAGCGGGGGGTTGACCCCGTTGGGGCCGTATCCCCAGGGATGGACCGAGCCATCGCTCTCCTGGTATACCCGGATGATCGCGCCGGTCGGCTCCTGCAGGGCGTACCAGTTGTCCAGCGATCCCATCGCGTCGAATCCGGGCTGCAGGTAGCGTCCGAACATCGTGGTGAAGATCGTGTCCCACTGGAAGATGATGTTCGGGTCGAACGCCTCGTCCAGATACGTGCGGACCAGCGGCGACGTGGCCGCAGGCTGCCTGATCCGGCCGGAGTGCAGGATCGACCACGCTTTGTCGTACATGGCGCGCCACTCGGGGTTGCCGTCGATGACTGGTCGGGGCAGCTTGGCCGGGTCGTATGCGGGCGGCGGGACGAAGTGGGGAGCGAGCGGGGCGAAGCTGCCCTTGGCCGTCGGGCTGACGATCGGGCCTTGGCGCAGCCACGTTCCCGAGAAATCATCGGCGTCCACAGAGGGCATGCCGTAGGTTCGGATGCCCGCGGCGACGGGGTGGAAGTCGAGCGCGTCGAAGACGTGGCCGGCGACCGGCGCCGCCGGGCGGGCTGTGCCGTCGGCCCAGATACGGGCGAGTACGACGCCGTGCCGCCAATCCAGCTCCAGGTGGTACCACGAACCCGGCGTCAGCGAGGTGCCGCGCTCGGCGTGCGAGAAACTGGTCTCGCCAGCAGAGGTCGCGCGGATCATCGTGATGCGCGGCGTTGACTGGTATGGCAGCGCCGTCAGCCAAAGGCGGTCCCTGTCGTCAGCCCCGTTCAGCGCCACTGACACCGAAGCCCAGCGGTCGGCCGAGGAGGCGGGCACCTGGAACCGAATCGAAGCGCGTGCCTCGCGCAGTTCCTCCGTCGCGGAGCAGGAACACAGCGGGCGGCGCAGCTCACCGCTTCCGCGCAGTACCCCGCCAGTGGCCTGCCATGAACCGCTGACCGTCCGCCATCCCGCGAACGTGCCGAAGTCGTCTCGCACTGTCGGAAGCGAACCCACTGGCTCGGCGGCCGATGCTTGCGGAGCCGCGGTCGTCAGCGCGGGCGCCACCCACGTGGCGAGACCGAGCGTAGCCGCGAGAGCCATCGCGATCACACGGCGTGGCGGTCTACCAAACCGGGTCGCCCGATTCGTTGCATGATCAACTTTTGTTCGTCTGAGAGACATGAAAGCACCCACTCTGGGACGAGGCCGCTACAGGGAAGTCATAGACAAGACATGCGGACGCCTGATGAGGGTCAGGCGATTCGGCACCCGATCACCAGAGCGAGAGGCAGGGGTGCGGCGTCCATTCCTGGAGGCCGCGAAGGTGATCGTTGTGCGGGTTACGGCTTGGTCACTATGGACGAGGGCAGATCGTGCCCCGATGCCCATCACCGGCATTTGTTGTGACGTGCAACATACCCCGTGGTTGGCCGGTGTGCAATGCTCACTAGCCCCACGCTCCCTGGCCATCGCCCTCCCGTTCCTGTCTGCGGAACGACTAGATTTGGGCGCATGTCGAACGGCACTGGCGAGGTAACCGCGCTGGTCGCGCGCACGGTGGAGCCCGGATATGAGCGCGGCTTCGAGGAGTGGGCGAACGGCATCCTCGACGAGGCGTCGAAGTTCCCCGGCCACCTGGGTCACGGCGTGCTGCGGCCCGCCGAACCCGGCCAGCCCTGGCACGTGATGTACCGCTTCCGCGACGAGGCGACCTACGACGTCTGGCAGGCGTCGCCGCAGCGGGCGGCCTGGTTCGCCAAGGCGGAGGGCCACCACGAGGAAACCGCACGCCGGGAGTTGACGGGCCTGGAGGCGTGGTTCGAGGCCGCCGACGCACCGCCGAAGTGGAAGATGGCGATCAGCTCGGCGCTGGGGATCTTCCCGCTCACGTTGCTGGCGAACATCTGGATCGCCCCGGCTCTGGGCGCGGTGCCCACGGTCGCGCGGACGGCGTTGATCACCGGGATGTTCAGTCTGATGATGACCTACGTGATCATGCCGAACGTCGCGCGGCTGCTGCGCGGGTGGCTTCACCCATCTCGGGGGTAGAAACGGCTGGGCGATCGAGCGACTGCCCGGTGACGGTGTCGCCTGCTCCAATTGCGCAATGGGATCTAGTGGCACCGCCCGAGTGCGGGGACTGGCAGCGGAACTGAAGGAGCTCCGGAAGAACTCGGAGCGGACGACTTTGGAGATCGCCGCGCGCAGTGGTTTCTCCGGACCGGTCTTGAACCGGATGGAGAACGGGCTGCGGGAGGTGACTGTGGAGGAATGCGCGACCCTCCTGGCGATCTATGGGATCAAGGGACCGGAGCGCATCCGCCTCATGAACATAGCCAAAGCACCCGGCGACATGCTGATCTTTCGTGGCCAGCTCGCCGAGAAACTGCGGGCGCTCGTCAACTTCGAGGCGACCTCGATTCACATCGCCGAGTGCTCGGTAACACGGGTCCCTGGCCTTCTCCAAACGGCTGCTTACATGCGCGCTGTCATGGCGATCGCGGGCAAGACCGCCGACTACACCAAGGACATGGTGGCCACTCGCCTCAAACGCCAGGAGGTTCTGTGGAAGCAGGGTGCGCCTACCTACCAGGTGATCGTCGATGAGATGGCCATCCGCCGCCGAACCGGCAGCAGCCAGTTGATGGCTGAGCAGGTCGTGCACCTCCGCAACATGACGCAGCGGCCAAACGTCGATATCCGGGTGATCCTGTTCGATCATGGCGCCCACGATGGGCTTGATGGCGACTACAAGCTCATGGACTTCGCGAAGGCCGACCCGGTCGTCATGTTCCAACACCACTCAACCGCGCTGTTTGTCGACGAGAGCGAGGAGAGCCGCGTACACCAGAAACTGGTCAAGGTGGCGCTCAGTTCAGCCGACACGGTGAAGTTCCTGCGGCGCCTGGAGGCAGAATTCCGACGGGAGTGAAACAGAGTGGATCTTCGTAACGCTGAGTGGCGGAAGTCGAGTTTCAGCGGTCCCGAGCTGGAGTGTGTCGAGGTGGCGCACCTCCATCTTGCTCAATTCGCGTAGTTGGCGGCTAGCGGTGGAACAATGGAGGGATGCCGGGCGCCAGCACTAGCGCGGGGACCGCGCACGAGGACCGGGTGCGGAAACTGCGCACCCGGTGGTCCGAACTGCCCCCCGACGCCCCCATTCGCCTGGCCAAACGCACCTCCAACCTCTTCCGCCACCGCCGCGGCGCGGGCACCCTCGACGTCTCCGACTTCACCCACGTCACCGTCGATCCCGAGGCCAGGACCGCCGACGTCGAGGGCATGGTCACCTACGAGCAGCTGGTCGACGCGACCCTGCCGCACGGCCTGATGCCCCTGGTCGTCCCCCAGCTCAAGACCATCACCCTCGGAGGCGCCGTCACCGGCCTGGGGATCGAATCGTCCTCGTTCCGGCACGGGATGCCGCACGAGTCGGTCCTCGAACTCGAAATCCTCACCGGCGACGGCCAAGTGGTCATCGCGCGGCCGGACAACGAGCACGCTGACCTCTTCCACGGCTTCCCCAACTCCTACGGCACCCTCGGCTACGCTCTCCGCCTCACCATCGAGCTCCAGCCCGTCCGGCCGTACGTGCACGTCCGCCACGTGCGCCACCGCGACCCCGCCGAGTACTTCGCCCAGCTCGCCGAGGTGTGCGCGTCCGGCGAGCACGCGGGGGAGTCCGTCGACTTCGTGGACGGCACGGTCTTCGGGCCGGACGAGCAATACCTGACCATCGGCACCTTCACCGACCAGGCCCCGTACACCAGCGACTACACCTGGCTCGACATCTACTACCGCTCCATCCAGCGCCGCGCCGACGACTATCTGTCCATTCGCGACTATCTGTGGCGCTGGGACACCGACTGGTTCTGGTGTTCCGCCGCGCTCGGCGTGCAGAAGCGGCCGGTGCGCAGGCTGCTCGGGCGGCGGTTCCTCCGGTCCGATGTGTACTGGAAGATCGTCGCGCTGGACCGGCGGTTCGGGCTGTCGCGGCGGGTCGACAAGTGGCGGGGGCTGCCGCCGAGTGAGCCCGTGGTGCAGGACATCGAGGTGCCGGTCGACCGGGCCGTCGAGTTCCTCGACTTCTTCCACCGGGAGATCCCGATCAGCCCGGTGTGGGTGTGCCCGGTGCGGCTGCGCGCGCCCGTCGAATGGCCGCTCTACACGATGAACCCGGATTCGCTGTACGTGAACTTCGGATTCTGGTCGTCGGTCCCGCTCGACGTGGGCGAGGGGCCGGGCACGCACAACCGGCTCATCGAACGCACCGTCACCGACCTCGGCGGGCGGAAGTCCCTGTACTCGGAGGGGTTCTACGCCGAGGACGAGTTCTGGAAGCTCTACAACGGACCGGCGTACCGTGAACTCAAGTCGCGGTACGACCCGGGCTCCCGCTTACTCGACCTGTACGACAAATGTGTCAGGGGGAAGTGATGACAGTCGCGTCCGCCTTCGCCGCCCTGCTCCCGCAGGACGGCGGCATCGCTGTGACCGCCTACGACGGCAGCTCCGCGGGCAACCCGCAGGCTCCCGTCCGCCTCGACCTGTCCACACCGGAAGCCGTCAGCTACCTGTTGTCCGCGCCTGGGGAACTGGGGCTCGCGCGGGCCTACGTCACCGGCCACCTCAAGATCACCGGCGGCCTCTACAACACCCTCGACGCGCTCGTTCCCCTCCTCGACGACCTGCGCTGGCGCGACGCCCTGCAACCGCTGCGTGAACTCGCGCGCGGCCACCTGCGCCGGATGCCGCCGCCACCGGAGGAACTGCCCGGCCGTGTCCGCCGCACGTTGATCGGCCTGCGGCACTCGAAGCAGCGCGACAGCGTCGCGATCTCGACCCACTACGACGTGTCGAACCACTTCTACGAGATGGTCCTCGGCCCGTCGATGGCCTACACCTGCGCGTGCTACCCGACCGACGACGCGTCTCTGGAAACGGCCCAGTGGAACAAGTTCGACCTGGTTTGCCGCAAGCTGGCGCTGGAACCCGGGATGCGGCTGCTGGACGTCGGATGCGGGTGGGGGGCGATGGCCATCCACGCCGCCAAGCACTACGGCGCGGACGTTCTGGGCGTCACTCTTTCGCGTGAACAGGCTTTGTGGGCACAGAAGGAGATCGCGGCGCAGGGGCTGGCGGACAAGGTCGAGGTGCGTCACCTGGACTATCGGGACGTCACCGAGACCAACTTCGACGCCGTGTCCTCGATCGGCCTGACCGAGCACGTCGGCGCGGCGAACCTGCCCGGGTACTTCCGTTTCCTGGCTGGGAAACTCCGCCCGCACGGCAGGCTGCTCAACCACAGCATCACGCGAACGAACACGACGGCGCCACACCGGGTCGGCCCGTTCTTCGACCGCTATGTGTTCCCGGACGGCGAGCTGGAGGGCGTCGGCGAGATCGCGTCCGCCATGCAGGACAACGGCTTCGAGATCCGCCACGACGAGAACCTGCGCGAGCACTACGCCCGCACCCTCGCCGCCTGGTGCGCCAACCTGGACGACCACTGGGACGAGGCGGTCCGGGACGCCGGGCTCGGCCGCGCGCGGGTCTGGGCGCTCTACATGGCCGCGTCGCAGCTGGCGTTCGACCGGCACCAGTTGGAGCTGCACCAGCTGCTCGGGGTGAAGGTGGATGGGCGGGGCGGCAGCGGAATGCCGCTGCGCCCCACTTGGGCGTCCTAGAAGGGCGTGTGGTCGAGCCAGTGCTGGAGCACGTCCGCGTCCCCGTGGATCTCCAGCCTGCCGTCGAGCGGGGCGCGGCGGAGCAGGGTGAGGAGCAGGTCCGCGGTGGCCCCCTTGGCCGCGGCGGTGGCCTTGCCGTGCGCCTGCTCCCAGACGATCTTGTCGCCGTCGGCCTTGACCAGCCACTCGCCGTCGGCGTCGGTGGCGTGCAGGTGCAGGGAGGTGCCCTCGGCCAGCACACCCTTGCCCCGGGTGGCGACCAGGAACAGCCACTCGGAGATCGAGTCGGCCGCGACCACTGGGTCGACCTCGAACTTCTCGCCGATCGCCAGCACCGCGTCCGCCCGGTGGACGACGACCTCGTGCAGCCTGCGCCGCAGCCACCACGTGCTCGGCTGCGGGCCGGTGAACGTCCAGACCGGCGCCTCACCGCTGGCGTTGACCGACTCGACCAGCACCTCGACCGAGTCGACCAGCCAGTCGACGGCCGCGTCCCAGTTCTCGGGGGCCTTGCCGCCGTCGACCGTCTTCGGGTCGAGCGGGGCCTGCAGCTGCTCGCGGCTGATCTGGGCGGCCCAGCGGTTGCCGCGGCCGACGTGGGTGACCAGCTGGCGCAGCGTCCAACCGGGGCAGGTCGGCACTTCGGCGGTCGGGTCGGCACCCCGCACGGCCTCGGCCAGAAGACGATTCTGCGTAATCAGCTCAGCGGCGAAATCCATGCGGCCAGCCTATGGGGTGCCACCGACAGCGGCGGCTGTCAGACGAGGCGCTCCCCGGAGTCGGCGTCGAAGAAGTGGACCTCTTCGGGGTGACGCACAGTCGCGGTGATGGTGTCGGCAAGCGCCGGAGGCGTGCGGCCGTCGACGCGCATGACCACGCGCGGGGAGTCGGGGGCCGAGGGGATGGAGGCGTGGACCAGGGCGTCGGCGCCGAGTTCCTCGACCAGCTCGACCACCAGGGCGACGCCTTCGGTGCCCTCCGGGGCGACGGTCAGCGACTCGGGGCGGATGCCCGCGGTGACCTTCTCCGCTTGGACCGTGCGGGGGAGGGGTACGTCGAGGTCGCCGAGGCGGAAGGTGCCGCCGGAGACCGGGACGGTCAGCAGGTTCATGGCTGGTGAGCCGATGAAGCCTGCGACGAAGGCGTTGGCGGGTTTGTCGTAGAGGTTGCGGGGGGTGTCGCACTGCTGGAGGACGCCGTCTTTGAGGACGGCGACGCGGTGGCCCATGGTCATGGCTTCGACTTGGTCGTGGGTGACGTAGATGGTGGTGGTGCCGAGGCGGCGTTGGAGGGCGGCGATGTTGGCGCGGGTCTCGACGCGGAGTTTGGCGTCGAGGTTGGACAGGGGTTCGTCCATGAGGAACACCGCGGGGTCGCGGACGATGGCGCGGCCCATGGCCACGCGTTGGCGTTGTCCGCCGGAGAGGGCTTTGGGTTTGCGGTCGAGGTACTTCTCCAGGTCGAGCAGGCGGGCGGCCTCGGCGACCTTCTCCGCGATCGCCGATTTCGACAGGCCCTGGAGTTTGAGGGCGAAGCCCATGTTCTGGGCGACGGTCATGTGCGGGTACAGCGCGTAGGACTGGAACACCATCGCGATGTCGCGCGCCTTCGGCGGCATGTGCGTGACGTCGCGGTCGCCGATGTGGATGGCGCCCTCGTTGACGTCCTCCAACCCGGCGAGCATCCGCAGCGCCGTCGACTTGCCCGAACCGGACGGGCCGACCAGGACCAGGAACTCGCCGTCCTCAATGGACAAGTCCAGTTGGTCCACCGCCCGCACCGGCGGCGAGCCCGGGTACACCCGGGACGCGGAATCGAAGTCGACCTTGGCCATGCTCGTCCTCCGTCACACGCGATGTGCCGTGAGCGTCCAAGGATGCCCCATCACCGCAAGTCACACCAGTGCTGGCGGATAAGGGGGTGTAGGGCACTAAGCCCCTATGTCCATCTCGAAACGGTAACGAGGATTGGTTGATCGTTCCCTTACCGGCAACTTGCGAGAACAGTCCCAGTAACACCACAAGCCGGGCGCTGTGCCGAGCGTTCGGGGAACGTCTGACGATCCACTGGAGGGTGTCGTGTTTTCGCGAGGTAATGCCGCACTGGCCGCCGCGATTGTGCTGGTGCTGAGCGCGTGCGGGACTGAATCGGGCGGTAGCGGCTCCGGTGGAGGAGGAACGCCCGCGGCCCTGGATGGGACAGGCCCCATCACGTTGGTGACCGGGAAGGACACCTCGGGCAACCTGCAGAACCAGGTCGACGGGTGGAACTCCGCTCACCCGAACGAGAAGGTCACCGTCATCGAGCTGCCGGAGGACGCCGACGCGCAGCGCCAGCAGATGGTGCAGAACGCGACGACGAAGTCCGACGCGTACACCGTCCTCAACCTCGACGTCATCTGGACCGCGGAATTCGCGGCCAACCAGTGGATCGTCGAGCTGCCGGAGAAGGACTTCCCGCTCGACAAGCTGCTGCCTGCGACCGTCGAGACGGGCAAGTACTTCAAGAAGCTCTACGCCGTGCCGACCACCAGCGACGGCGGCCTGCTCTACTACCGCAAGGACCTGCTCGACGCGGCGGGCGTCAAGCCGCCGACGACGTGGGCCGAGATGTACGCCGCGTGCGACAAGGTCGTTCCGGCCACGCCGGGCATCTCCTGCTACGCCGGTCAGTTCGAGAAGTACGAGGGCCTGACGGTCAACTTCAGCGAGGCCGTCAACTCGGCGGGCGGTGACGTCGTCGGTGAGGACGGCAAGCCGAACGTCAACACCGACAAGGCGAAGGCCGGTCTCGACTTCCTGGTGAACGGCGTCAAGGACGGCCGGATCGCGGCCAAGGCGCGCACGTTCAAGGAGGAAGAGGGCCGCCGCGCGTTCCAGGCCGGTGAGCTGGTGTTCCACCGCCAGTGGCCGTACCAGTACGCCAAGGCCAACGCCACGGACGGTTCTTCGCAGGTCGCGGGCAAGTTCGCCGTCGCGCCGCTGCCGGGTATGGACGGTCCGGGCAGCTCGACGCTGGGCGGTCACAACTTCGCGGTCAGCGCGTTCGCGAAGAACAAGAAGACCGCCGTCGAGTTCATCAAGTACATGGTGGACGAGAAGCAGCAGCGGGCGAACCTGGAGAAGACCAGCCAGGCGCCCACGTGGGCCGCGCTGTACGACGAGCCCTCGCTGGTCGAGAAGTTCCCGTACCTGACGGAGCTGAAGAAGTCGATCGAGAAGGCCAAGAAGCGGCCTGCGGTGGTCAAGTACCAGGAGGTCTCCTCCGCCATCCAGGAAGCGGCCTACTCGGCGATGAGCGGCCAGACGACGACCGCTGACGCGTTGTCTTCGTTGCAGACGAAGTTGGAGTCGCTGACCAAGTAGGGCGGGCATGCGGGGTCCCGGGTGCCGCCGGGACCCCGCGCTACTTGCCCGCCTCCCCGGAATTCTTACGCTTGGTCACCATTCATCTTCAGCTGCGGTCCCGCGGTCACCGTGGTCGGCCGCCGTCCCGTTCCCCTTAGGTCGCGGTTTGTCGGTGCTGAGGAGGTTTCATGTCGACCGTTGTTGGGGCTCCTGTGGCGCCTGGGAGAGTCAAGCCGCCCAGGACCAGCCGCAAGGAAGGTGTCGGGAAGCTGGCGGGGCTGCTGGTCTCGCCGACGCTGCTGGTGCTGGGCCTGGTCGTGGCCTACCCGATCATCGCCGCGGTCCGGCTGGCCTTCTACCAGCGCAACGAGGGCATCGACCCGGAGACGGGGCTGCTGGAGTCGGGCTACAAGTTCGTCGGCATCGACAACTTCGCCGACATGTTCCGCGGCGACACCGGCGCGCGCTTCCTCAACGCGCTGTGGAACACCACCAGCTTCACCATCGCCGCCGTCGGCCTCGAAGTGATCCTCGGCGTGCTGATGGCGCTGGTCATGCACAAGGCGTTCAAGGGCCGCGCCCTGGTCCGCGCGTCGATCCTGGTGCCGTGGGCCGTCCCGACGGCCATCGCGGGCATTCTGTGGCGCTGGATCTTCCAGGCCGACGGCGTCGCCAACGACCTGCTGCCCGGTGCGCCCGTCCTGTGGACCACCGACGGCCCCCAGGCGTGGCTCGCGGTCGTCATCGCCGACACGTGGAAGACCGCGCCGTTCATCGGGCTGCTCGTGTTGGCAGGCTTGCAGGTGATCTCGAATGAGGTCTACGAGGCCGCCAAGCTCGACGGCGCGTCCCCGTGGCGGACGTTCTGGTCGATCACGTTGCCGCTGGTCAAGCCGACGCTGATGGTCGCGGTCCTGTTCCGCATCCTCGACACCCTGCGCATGTTCGACCTGCCCTACACCTTGATCGGGCCAGGGAAGAACTCCACCGATACGGTCACGATCCTGGCGTTCGAGGAGGCGGTGAAGTTCACCAAGTACGGCCCGGCCTCGGCGTACGCGGTGTTCCTCTTCATCTACGTCGCCGCCGTGGCGTTCGTCTTCGTCAAGCTGCTCGGCGCTGACGTCGTCGGCGCGCGCACCGGGAGGAACAAGTGACCGCCGCGACTCTCACCCGGCCCGCGCCCGCCAAGCCCAAGCGCAGCGGCTGGGGCTGGCTGCCGTACTTCGGCATCGCCGCCATCGTCATCTACTGCCTGGCGCCGTTCTACTGGATGCTGGTCTCCAGTCTCCGCCGAACCAACGACATCTTCGACTCGTCGGCCATCCCGTCGCCGCTGTCGGCCGACTCCTACGAGGCCGCGTTCTCCGCGAACAACGGGTTCCTGCGGGCCTTGGGGAACAGCTTCCTGGTCGCGGGCGTGACAACCGTGCTGGTCCTGCTGATCGGCACCCTGACGGCGTACGCGCTGGCGCGGCTGGACTTCCGGTTCAAGAACCTCGTGCTGGCGATCATCATCACGACCAGCATGTTCCCCGGGATCTCGCTGTTGATCCCGCTGCTGGAGCTGTTCAGCGGCATCGGCTGGATCAACACCTACCAGGCGATGATCGTGCCGAGCATGAGCTTCGCCCTGCCGCTGGCGGTGTGGAACCTGACGGCGTTCTTCCGCCAGATGCCGATCGAATTGGAAGAAGCCGCACAGATCGACGGCTGCTCACCGGCGCAGGCGTTCCGCAAGGTGATCCTGCCGCTGGCCGCGCCGGGTGTATTCACCACCGCGATCATCACCTTCATCGCCGCCTGGAACGAATTCATCATCGCGCTCTCGGTGGTCAACAAGAAGGAATTGAAGACGGCGCCGGTTATCACCAGCCAGTTCACGGGCACGACGCAGTTCGACGCGCCTTTCGGCACGCAGATGGCCGCGGGCGTGATCGTGACGATTCCGCTGGTGATTCTGGTGCTGCTGTTCCAGCGCCGAATCGTGGCCGGGCTGACCGCGGGTGGCGTCAAATAGCGTGGACTGAGACCGCGTAGTCGCCATTCGCGAACGGCTCGCGGTCCCAGGTCGCGTACCGCTCGACCAGCCGCAGCCCGGCGGCCCGGGCGTGCTCGTCGTAGTCGGCGGCCGTGTAGCCGCGGTCGAGGCTGAACCCGGCGATGAGCAGCCCTCCGACGTGCCGGGCCACTCCCGCGACGAGCGCGGCCTGGGTGCCCGGCGGGGTGAAGAGCGGGACGTTGCCCGCCATGAGCACGACGTCGAAGGTGCGGCCCAGATCGAGGTCGGCCAAGTCGGACTCGACCCACGTGAGCTGGGGCGCCCGCGCACGCGCGGTCGCCAGCATGGACGCGCTGATGTCCGCGCCGACCACCTCGATCCCGTGCCGGGCCAGCTCGATGCCCACCCGACCGGTCCCGCAGCCCGCGTCGAGCACTGTCTTCGGGTCGTAGGCGCGGACGAAGGTGGCCTCGCCGTGCACGTCGGTGCCACTGGCCGCGAGCTCATCGAATTTCCGCTGGTAGACGTCGCCGTCCCATTCCGTCATGCTCGGAGAGTAACCAATGGCTACCGGCTGGCGATTCACCCGTTCGGCGTCCTTGATGGAGCTAACCGGGTGCCGTGCTGGAGCGACACGTACTAATACGAAGCGTTCTGGGCTTGGACCTCGGAGGCGGCTGTGGACGGTGCGGAACTGGCGCTCGAACCGGAATTGGAGTCGCTGCCCGACGCGGTGGTCGCGGCCATGGAGGTCCGCGACGCCTGGCGCAAGAGGGTCGCCGAGCAGGGGGAAGGGCTGGAGTTCCTCATCTCCGACCTGGCCCGCTGGAAGCCGGGTTCGGCGGTCACGGTCGCCTTCCTCGACGGCGACACCGCCCTCCACCAGGACATCGCCGACGCGACCAAGCAGATCACCGACGCGTGCAACATCGAGCTGGACTTCGGGCAGACCAACGGCGGGTTCCGCCGCTGGAAGACGACCGACACCACCCGCACCGCCGACATCCAGGTCAGCTTCGACAAGGGCGGCTTCTGGTCCCTGGTCGGCACCGACAGCACCGATCCCAACATCGCCGACCCGGTCAACGGCATCGGCGGCGGACCCGGCCAGCGCAGCCTCAACCTCGGCGGCTTCGCCACGCAGAAGCCGAACCGCTGGAAGGGCACCACCCGGCACGAGTTCATGCACGCACTCGCCTTCCACCACGCCCACCAGAACATGCGCGGGCCGTGCGAGGACGAGTTCCGCTGGGAGGACGACCAGGGCTACGTCCCGACCACCGACGCGCGCGGCACGTTCGTGCCCGACTCCGCTGGCCGCAGGCCCGGGATCTACACCTACCTCGCCGGGCCGCCCAACCGGTGGTCGCGCGGGAAGGTCGACCACAACCTGCGCACCGTCGAGTCGCCGGACGTCATCGCGGGGCCGTTCGACACCGATTCGGTGATGCTCTACCAGTTCCAGGCGTTCTTCTACAAGACGTCGCCTAGCCCGTGCGGGCCGACGGGCAACGGCGAGGATCTGTCCGAAGGAGACGAACGCGGGCTGCGGCTGATCTACCCGCACACCGAGGAAGGCATGGCCGACATCCAGACGCGCGCGGGTGCGGCGCTGGACAAGATGGGGAACGAGGCAGGCATCGAGCGGTCGCCGTTCGAGGCACGGGTCGTCGAGCTGCTCACCGGGCTGGTCGCGTAGAAGGGGGCCGCATGCTCCTGACCAGCGGTCAGCGTGAACGCCTGGCGGGCATGATCATCGACTTCCTCGGCGGCAGTCGGTGGGGACCTGCCGTCGTGCTGTTCGGACCCGCCATCGCCCGGTCGGCGTCCAAGCAGCAGCTGTCCGACTACGCGTACGCCGAGTGGCTGCTGCGCGAAGCGCTCCGCCAGCCGACAGTCGACGTGTTCGCCCACGCGTTGATGCTGCTCGACCCGCCGGGGGAACTGCGCGAGGTCCACCTGCACGTCCAGCGGGTCGTCGCGGGCGAGGTCGCGTGGGAGGGCGGCGAGACCGACCCGCTGTGGATGCCGCCCGAGGCCGTCGACTCGCCGTTCGCCGACCGGGACGGGCTGCGGACCGCTCTGGGCGCGATGGCCGACGGCGCCGGATTCCCCGCCATCACCATCGAGGCGCCCATGGGCCATGGCAAGCGCACGATGTGCCACTACATCGAGCACTGCGCCAACCGGTACGGCAAGTTCGACCCGGTCGTCGTGCACCTGCAGCGGCTCGACACCGACTACGTCGTGCCCCACCTCGTGAACAAGCTCTGGATCCGGCTCGGCCTGCCCGGTGAACCGACGACGCCGGTCGCGGCGACGGCCGACCGGCGCGCGATCGACATGGCGGTCGAACTCACGCGCAAGGCGTTGCTGAGTCCGACGCCGGTCTGGTTCGTGGCCAACGTCGTCCGGTCCGACCTCGACGACGGCGTCTGGACGTTCCTGGACGAGCTCCTGCGGGTGGTGCGGACCGACCCGCTCGTGGCGAGCAAGCTCAAAGTCACCGTGCTCGCCGACTTCTCCGCCGTCGAGCTGCCCAACAAACCCGAGGTCGACGCCCGGTTCACCCTGCCGGAGATCGGCGTGCCGGAGATCGCGGCCTGGCTGGCCGCCGCCGTGCCGGACAAGGACGAGCGCCTCTACACGGTGGCCGCGTCGATCGTCATGGAGAAGGTGGCCAAGACGGCCCCGCCGCCCGCGATGCGGCTGGCCACCATCGCCGAGCGCTGCGTCGTGGCGCGGCGCGAACTGCTGGCGGCGCCATGATCGACGGCGGCGAGCGGCTCGCGGAACTGCTGTCGGTGCTGTTCACCGACCCGCAGGAACTGGAGCGGTTCCTGGTCGTGGAGGGCTTCGGCGGCTCGACCCGGGCGTATCAGAAGGGCGGCACGCGGCGCGGTTCACTGTGGACGATCGCGCGCGAGCTGGAGGCCGCGGGCATGATCGGCGAACCGCTGTTCGCCGCGCTGCGCAGGCGCAACCCGGAGCGCGCCGAAGACATCGCGCGGGTGGCGATGTTCTACCGGGACGAGTCGTTCAGCGTCCCCGAGCCGGAGACCGAGCCGGTCCCGGCCGAGTTCGCCGACTTCGCCGCGTCGCTGAGCCAGGCGTTGGACGACCTCCCGCCGGCAGGCCCACCCGACCCGCTCGACGAGTCCCGCTGGCCGTGGACCGCCGCCGCTTCGGTGCTCGGCGCGTTCCGCTCCGCCGACCTACGACCGCTGGGAAAGCCGACGATGCCCGCGGCGGAAGCGCTGTCCGGCCTTGTGCACCCGCATCTGGACGGCCGCCTGATCCTGGACAACCCCGCCCGCACCACCTGCATCGGCAGGCTCGCGGCCACCGGTTCCCTCGGCGCCGCCATCGACGCCAACGCCGGGATCGAGGACACCAAGCGCGACAAGCTGCGCACACTCGTCGCCCGCGAACCCCTGACGCCCAACGAGATGGCGACGAACGACCTGGAAGAGTACGCCGTCGTCATGGGCTGGCTGGCCGAAACCGGCGTCGTCGACCCCGACGACCGCACGCGGCTGCAAGCCACCCTGTCGCGCCGTGACCTGCTCGACCCGCTCGCCGCGCTCGTCGGAACGCATTTCCACGGCAGGGAAAGCGAAATCAAGACCCTGGAGTTCTTCGCGGCGGGGATCACCGACAAGTCGACGCTATGCCTGTACGGGCCGGGCGGCACGGGAAAGACCACCCTGATCGGCAAGCTCCTGCTGTCCCTCGAACAGCAGGCCAGGTACAGCCCGGTGCCGTTCGTCTACCTCGACTTCGACCGCGTTCGCAACGATCCGCGAGACCCGGCGGGTCTGCTGCGGCAGATCGCCGAGCAGCTGCGGTTGCTGTACGCCACGACCGACGAGGCCCGGGAACTGGCCGCGGCCGAGGACGTGTTCTCCGGCACCGACATCGAGCGCGCGTCCGCGATCCTCGATGTCGACCTCGGGCTCGACCTCGACGGCATGGTGGAGATCCTCGCCGAGCGGCTGTTCCGCCTGCGCGACCTGCACGGCCGGGCGGGCTACGTTCCCGAACTCGTGCTGTTCCTCGACACCTTCGAGGAAGTCGAGGCCAAGGGGCCGGGCGCGCTGCGCGACCTCAACGAACTGCTCAGCAGGCTGTCCATCGCCCTGCCCTACATGCGGCTGCTCGTGTCCGGGCGCGGCCGCCCGGCCCGGCTGAGCGGCTTCGGCGACCCCATCGACCTGCCGTTGGGCGACCTGGACGACGCCGCCGCCAAAGCCGTCCTCGCCGAATTCGGCGTGACCGATCCCGACCTGCGCGACCTGATCGTCGACAAGTTCGGCGGCAACCCGCTGACGCTGCGCCTGGCCGCGACCGCGCTGGAACGCTCGGGCAGCGCCGCCGCCGCGTTCGACGACATCACCGCGCGCGCCGAGGTGTTGTCGGGGATCGCGCTGGAGCAGGTGCAGGGGATGCTCTACGGCCGCGTCCTCGGCCATATCCGCGACGCCGAGGTCGTCAAGGTCGCCTACCCGGGGCTGGCCGTGCGGCGCATCGACGTCGAGGTCCTGCGTCAGGTCCTGGCCATTCCGTGCGGCCTCGACCCCGACCGGTCGTACGAGATCTTCGACAAGCTCCTCTACGAGGTCGGGATGTTCGATCGCGAGGGCGCCGACGTGGTGAGCCACCGCCAGGACGTGCGGCGGCTGATGCTGCGCACCCTGCTCGACGAGCCGCAGCGCGCCAAGGCCGTCGCCGAGATCCACCGGCGGGCCATCGACTACTACCGCACCCGCGACCGCGCCGAAGAGCTCTACCACCGGCTCATGTCGGGGGAGGACCCGCGAAACCTCGACAAGCTCTGGGACCCGGCCATGCGCCAGTCCCTCGAATCGGCGCTGCTCGAACCGATGCCGCGCCGCGCCGAGACGTGGCTGCGCAGGAGGGTCAACGCGACAGCCGATGAAGACCGGTCCGACTGGGACCAGGAGGACTGGGAGGCCGACGCGCGCGGTCGGGCGCTGTCCTGGCTGTCCTCCAACAGCCCGAAAGACGCGCTCGACGTGTTGGCCGAACGCGCCGAACGGCTGCCCGGCAGCAGGCTCTACGCCGTCGAGGCGGAGGCGCGGCTGCGGTTCGGCGACGTCGACGGCGCGGCCAAGGCGATCGAACTCGGCACGGCATCGGCCGTCGAGGCGCGCGACCGGCTCGCCCAGGCCGAACTCGCCGCGCAGGCCGTGGCCGTGCGGGGTGCGATGAACGACAGCTCCGGTGTGGTCACCGCCGCCGAGTGGGCGGTCACCTCGTGCGACCTGCTCGGTGACGCCGAACGCGGGGTCGACGTGCTGGCCGACGCGGTCCGCGTGCTGCGAGGGTTCGACCAGGGCGAGGCTGAGGAACTCGGCGACCAACTCGCCGCCCGGTTCAGCCACCTCTCCCGCCAGTCCCTGCTCACCCATCCTGACCTGGTGAAACGCGTCGTGCGCGCGGCGGGCGACCTCAACGACACGATCCTGCACCACGCCGCCGCCCAGGTCGGCGACCAGACCGAGGCCGACGGGGGCGTGTTCCGCGAGGACCCGTTCGCGCTGGCCAGGCTCCTCGACCAGACCTCCACCGCCGCCCAGCCCGCGCTCGACGCCCTCGCCGCCGAGGTCGGCCTGCCCCGGCGCGCGAACCACACCGAGCTGGCGCGGCAGGTGGTGCGGTCCGGGCGGACCGGCAAGGCCGTGGCCGTGGGACTGGACTGGGCCAGTGAGCCCGTCCTGTCGCGGCAGCTGGTGGTGGACACCCTGGTCCGACCCGCTGACGGGAGCTGGAAATGACGTTCGCGCATCTCACGCCCGCCGAGTTGACCAAGGTCCAGCAGGCGGCCCTGGCCTGCGGGTTCGCCGCAGAAGGCGAGATGGCGGCGCTGACCGCCGACATCTCCCCGCTGTTCGTGGCGACCGCGACCCAGGGCGGCACCCCAGCCGCCCGGCTCATCACCTTGACCAGCCGGATGAACACCACCAGGTCCCTGCTGTCCGGGGAGATGCCGCTGCGGCTGTGGCTGGACAAGGCCGTCCTGCTCGCCGCGGGCCGCCCGGAGGAACTGGTCTTCCGACGGGCCTTGGAGGTCGTCGAGGTGGACGGCTCGGCCATGTCCATCGACGCCCCCGACGCGCCCATGGACGTCGACACATTGCCGGGCGTGGACGGCGAGTTGGAGGTCGTGATCTTCGAGGACGACACCCTCGACGTCGGCTTCCTGCACTCGGGCACCGAGGTGTCGCGGTCGGTGGCGAAGCTGCTGGTGCACCGGCACTTCGGCGGCGTTCCGTCCACTTTGGCGGGCAACGCACCCGACGTCGGCAACGGCACCGGCTGGCTGATCGGCCCGGACCTGCTGATCACCAACTTCCACGTGATCAACGCCAGACTCCCGACCGAGGGCGACGCGGGCGAGGCCGACTTCGACCTTCAGGGCAAGGCCACCCGCGCGCTCTTCGACTTCTACAACACCGACGCGAAGATCGAGACCGTCGCCGCGACCGAGTGCCTGGCCAGCGACAAGGCCCTGGACTACGCGATCCTGCGGGTGCCCTCCGGCCCTCGCCGTCCCCTGCGGCTGCGGACGAGTCCCATCCTGAAACCCATGGAACGCGCGCTCCAGGAGCGGGTCAACGTGCTGCAACACCCCGGCGGCCTCCCGATGCGCCTGGGCTTCCGCAACAACTTCGTCGTCTCCGGCACCGCCGACCGCCTCAGCTACCTCACCGACACCGCGGGCGGCTCCTCCGGCTCCCCGATCTGCGACGACGCGTGGTTCGTCGCCGCGCTGCACCGGGGGTTCAAGACGATCCCGCCGGGCAGCAGCGTGTCGGTGTGGGGGCGCACGATCAACCAGGAGAACTACGGCACCCCCATCGGCAAGATCATGGAACACCTCGCCGCGAACCACCCGACGGTCCACGGTGAGGTGCTCGCCGGACAGGGTTAGGCGACCATCGCCAACGTCCACACGACCGCGGGCGGCACGAACTGTCCGGCGACGCCGCCCAGGCCGGTGCCCTTGGCGCGCCCGAGGCCGAGTCGGTCGGAGATCAGCAGCACGATGCCCGCCAGAGCCATGAAGGCGCAGGTGTAGAGGACCAGGGCGCGGCCGACGGACTCGTTGCCGGTGTTCAGCATCACCAGGCCGATGACCGTGCCCGAGCCGAGGAACAGGTTGTAGAAGCCCACGTTGAATGACCACAGCATGACCGCGGGCACGTCCTCCGACGGCACGCTGAAGATTCCCTTGTGGATGCCCGGCCGCCGGAACAGGAACGACTCCCACACCCAGACGACGATGTGCACGAGCGCGGCGATGCCCGCGAAGACCTGCGCGATGACGTTCATGACCACTCCTGCAGCTTGATTCCGTGCCGCCCCACGACGTCCTGCAACAGGGGAGCGGCTTCCTCCAGCGGGGTCCCAGACGGGACGGCCTGGTCGACGTCGCGGAAGAAGCGGCCCATGGCGTCGGTCAGGCTGAACGCGAGGAACTTCGCCGACGGGGTGTGCACGGTGAAGGTGTGCATCGACCCCGGCGGGATGGCGATGGACGCGCCAGGACCGAGGTCGTAGATCTCGCCGTCGACGTAGACCGCCATCCGGCCGTGCAGCATGTAGAACGACACCGGCCACGGCGTCGCGTGCGGCGGCACGGTCGGCCCGCGTGGGGCGTCGACCTCGAAGACCTCGTAGGCGCCGTCGGTGTGCTCGGCGTCCACCTTGACGATGACTTTCGCGTCGGTCGAGTCCAGTTCCAGGCCCTCGCCCGCGCTGTTCAGGTGAGTTCGCATGTCTCGACGCTAGAAACCCGGCGGAGGGCGAGAAATCCCGGAATTGTGGGATGCCCGCCGCAGGCGCCGGGGCGCATACTCGATCCATGTGGGAGGGACTGGCGCTCAGCGCGCGGCGGGACATCGCCGCGCTGGCCAAGTCGGGCCTCGGCGTGGCCGAACTGCACGCCGCGGCGATCGAGCTGGTCGACCGGGTGGTGCCGACCGAGCTGACGTGCTGGGCGTCGATGGACCCGGACACGACCGTCATCAGCTCGATGACCAGCGGATCCGCGCGCATCCCCCAGCAATATGAGCCGCTGCTCGCGGGCTACGAGTACGACGGCGCCGAGCCGCACACCTTCGCCGAACTGGCCCAGCGGCCGGTCCCGGTGGCCCGCCTGTCCGACCTCGAACGCGAGACCATCGAGCGCAGCGGCCGGGTCAACGAGGTCTGGCGGCCCCTCGGCCTCGGCCACGAGCTGCGCGCGGTGTTCCGGGTCGACGGCACGAGCTGGGGCGCGGCGGGCATGGTCCGGCGCGGCGACTTCAGCGACCGCGAGGTCGAGTTCGTCACCTCCGTGGCCCCCGCCCTGGCCACCGCCACCCGCCTGGCCTTCCGCTCGGGCGCGTCCCGGCCGCGCGGCGCGCCCGCGATCGTCGTGGTGACCCTGTCCGGCGAGCCCAGGGCGGCCACCGCCGCGGTCGACGCCTGGCGGGCCGAACTGGACGAGGTCGCCCCCGGCCGCTTCGGCGTGATGCTGCGCGCGGTCGTCGTCGGCGCCCGGGCCTCGGCGTCCGGCACCTTCCGCGCCCGGGTGCGCGACGCGGCGGGCGGGTGGATCCTGCTGCAGGCCGACCGGCTCATCGCCGGTGAGGACGCCGACGAGACCGTGGTGACCATCGAACGCGCGGCGGGGGCGGAGCTGATGGGCCTGCTGTTCGCCGCCTACGGCCTGACCACGCGCGAACGCGAGGTCTGCCACGAGGTGATCGGCGGACGCTCCACTTCGGACATCGCCAACCGGCTCGCGATCTCGGCGCACACCGTGCAGGACCACCTGAAGTCGGTGTTCGGCAAGGTCGACGTCCGCAGCCGCGGCGAACTGGTCGCCAAGCTGTGCCCCGAGGACTACGCGCGCGTGTAGCGGTGTTTGACGCCGACGGGGAAGTAGTCGGGGTCGCCGGTTTCCCTGAGCACGACGCGGGGGAGTTGGCGTTCGGCGGGGACGTAGTGGGCGAACTCGCTGTTGAGGCGCAGCAGCTGTGTGCGGATGGCCTCGGCGATCACTTGGGCGTCGGCGGTCTTGCCCGGCGCGAGTTCGACGGTGACCTGGAGGTGGGTGTTCTCGTCGTCGTCGGCGACGGTTCGCAGGACGAACTTGCCGGTCACCCAGTCGCTGATGCCGGGCTGCTCCAAGCCGACCGTGACGTTCTCGGGGTAGATGTTCGCGCCGAAGAACGACACGGTGAACAGGGACCGGCCGAAGACGTAGACGAACGGCTGGTCGTCGAACTCGGCGGTGAAACCGTTCCTGGCGCAGAACTCTCGCATGTCCACTGAGGACACGACGCCGCCGTTGTCAGCGATGTGGTAGCGAATGAGCGGGGCGCCGTTGTCGCCGGAGAAGAGCAAGGTGCCCTTGGGCGTGGTCTCGAAGTAGCGGCTGGTCGGGTCGTACTGGACCAGGGTCGGCAGCCTGGAGTCGCCGAAGAGTTCACGCGCGAGGTCGGGGCGGGTGGCCAGGAAGCGGCGGATGCTGATGGAGAGTGGCGTCTCGTTGCCGAGCACCCCGGCGTCGGCGGTGCCGTAGAGGGAGGCGGTGTCGGTGACCGGGTCGGCCATCCCGAGCCGGGTGCCGACCAGGTCGCGCCACTCCTCGCTGAACACCTCACCCGCGAGCACCAGCTTTGTCGAGTGCCAGTCCGTGCCGCTGTCGACCACGTCCTTGATGAAGGGCGGATAGCCCAGAAGGACGACCTGGTCGAAGTGGTGGGCGAGTTCGGGGAGGACGCGCAGGATCTCGGCCTTGTTGTTGCCGGGGGCCACGACGGTGATCGGGTAGCCCTTGGCGGCGAGGTGCTGGACGCAGGCGGTCGTGAACAGCCCGCCGACCCACGTGCCGAGCGGAAAGCACACGACGGCGAGGGTGCTGCGTTCGTGGGCGTCGAAGCCGCGGAAGACCTGCTCGAAGCGGCGGGTGATGTGCAGTTCGTCGGTCAGGGATCGGGGCCAGACGGTGGGGTGGCCGCTGGAGCCGGAGGAGACGGCGACCATGTCGCACCCGTCGAGCCTGCCGTCACGGCACAGTTCGGGGAGCGGGTAGCGGCGGTGGTAGTTCTCTTTGTCGATCAGCGGCAACCGCCGGAAGTCGTCCATGGTGACGACGTCGGCCGGGTCGATCCCGTGCTCGGCCAGGAACTTCCGGTAGGCGGGGACGGTCGACGCGACCTGGTGGAACAGGTCGAGCACCGACCCGTCGGCTCGCGTCCCCGCGAAGAAAGCCTCGAACCCCTGGATCACCTGCGCGGCGCGGTTGTTGTCCACGCGGCCAGCCTAGAGTGGCCTCCGTGAACGATCACGTAGTCACGATCCGGAAGATGGCCGGGTTGGCCACGCCGATGACCCTGCGGGTCGCGGTGACCCTGGGCCTGCCGGACCGCCTGCGCGAGAGCGCGACCGCTGATCAGCTCGCGGCAGACCTCGACCTGGCGCCGGTCGCGCTCCAACTACTTCTGAACCACCTGCTGACCCTCGGGATCATCGAGCAGACGCCCACCGGCTACCGGACCACCGATCTCGGCGCGACCCTCCGCACGGATGCCGACAACGGTCTGACCAACTTCCTGCACCTGGACATGGCGGGGGGCCGCGCGGAACTGGCGTTCGTCGAACTCCTGCACAGCGTCACCACCGGCCAGGCAGGCTACACGCGGCGCTACGGCGTGGACTTCTGGGCCGACCTCGCCGAACAACCGCACCTCCGCGCGTCGTTCGACCAGCAGATGACCGACCGGTTCCGGTCGCAGCTCCCAAGCATCGTCGCGGGCTACGACTGGGGCCGTTTCACCACGATCGTCGACGTCGGCGGCGGCAACGGCACCGTGCTCGCCGCGATCCTGGCCGCGCATCCGGGGACCCGCGGCCACCTGGTCGACCTCGACCCGACCGCCACCGAGGCCGCCCGCCTCTTCAGCGCACGCGACCTGGACGCGCAGGCCACGGCGGGAAGCATCTTCGATCCTTTGCCCGCCGGGGCGGACGCCTACCTGTTGTCCGACATCCTCCACAACTGGGACGACGAACACGCGCACCGGATCCTGGCCCGCTGCGCCGAGGCCGTCGACTCGACCGGTTGCATCCTGGTCGTCGAACCGGTGGGCGGCCGGATGGCCGCCACCGAGTTCGACCTCGCCATGCTCGCGATCTTCGGCGGCCGCGAACGCACCGTCGACGAGTTCCGCGCCCTCGCCTCAGTGCACGGACTGGCCCTCGACACCGTGACCGACCTGACCGACGAGCGCTGCCTCCTGGAGTTCCGCCTTTCTTGATCAAACCTCGCCCGCGACCCTTGTCGCGCGGCTATCTTGGTGTCGAATCACCGGCTGTCAGGAGGTCGTGTGTCGCTCCCCCCGCCGAGTCAAGTCGAGCAAGTCGATCCCGCCATCAAGGCCGCGCGGATCACCCGGACCGGGGCGGTGATCGCCGCGGTCGTGGCCGCGCTGATCACCGGCACGGCCACTGGCCTCGGCGCCTATTTCGCGGGGCGCAAGGAGGGGGTCTCCGCCGCGACACCCTCCACCGTCACCTCCATCGTGACGGTGTCCGCTCCCGCGGGCCGCGGTACGGCCGGGACCAGCGCGTCGTCGTCTGGTTCGAGTGTCTCGACTCGGCCCGGCGAGACCTCGGTGTTGGACTTGGAGCCGATCGAGACCGGCGGTGTGCAGGCCATCGAGTCTCAGAAGATCAACACCGAGCAGCACGACCGGGTCATCGCCCACCGCTTGGGCGACTGCAAGGTCTATCCGCTCACCGAGAACTCAGCGTTCCGCACGTATCAGGTTGATCGTCGATTCACTCGGCTCCAGGCACGAGTCGGCCTTGGTGACACCTCGGCCAGTGGCGCTGTCGCCGAGTTCTGGGTAAGTGTCGACGGCAGACGGGTGGGGTCGTCGACCGTCCATGTCGGGGTCGGCGAGGTCAAGTCGATCGACGTGGATGTCTCAGGGGCGTTCCGTGTCGCCATCTCCGTGGTTCGGACGATTCCGGCAGGTGTGTCCTCATGTCTGGGCGCGCCGTTCGTGACCGCCGCGTGGATCGAGCCTGTGCTTCGCTAGACCCCGATCTTGTGCCAAGGCCCCCAGATCGCGAAAGTCATGCCCCGGTTCGCCTGGATGTTGACGAACAGGGTGTGGCCGTCGGGGCTGAAGGTCGACCCCGCGAACTCGTCGTTGAAGCGCGGTGTCCCCGTGCTGCTCACCAGCCGGTTGAGGGCGATGTCGAACAACTGACCGCCGCGGGTCAGGCCGCGGATGTAGTTGTCGTTGACGTTGTCCTCGCACACCACGAGCGTGCCGCGCTTGCTGGTGGTGACGTTGTCCGGGAAGTCCAGCACGTCCGCCCCCGGCGACTGGAACTGCAGCCGCAGCATCTTCGACCTGGTGTGGTACGCCCAGATCTGGCCGCTGCCGTTGCCGTACCCGTCGGCGATCGGGCCGATCGACGTCTCCGCCGGGCCGCCGCCCTGAGTGGAGGTGAAGTACACGACCTCGTTGTCGTAGGCCGATCCCTCCAGTCGGGAGAAGAACGCCGCGCCCTGCGCCCAGCCCTGGCGGGCGACGTGTGTCAGCGCCGTGTCGTTCGGGGTCGGGGCGACCACCCCGGGCGTGTACGGGAAGCTTGGGGCCGGGTCGTCGATGTCCACCCAGTCCACTTTGTACGTCGCGTGCGGGTCCTGCGACGCTGCCAGGTTGGCGTTCGCGATTCCCTTGACGCGCAGCATCTGCAGGCGGCCATCGTTGTCGAGCCTGCCCGTGCGGAGCGGGTTCCGCTTCGGCTTGTAGCGGTAGAACCCGGACGGGAAGCCGAAATCGTCCTCGGTCAGGTACAGGTACCCGTCCTTCGGGTCGTACGCGACCGATTCGTGGGCGAAGCGGCCCGCCGCGGTGATCGGCTGCCGGTCGGACTCGCCGGACGAGGGGACGTCGAAGATGAAGCCGTGCCGCTGGGTCAGCGCGATGTTCGGGGCGCCGGTGAAGTCGGGGCCTACATCCGGGCCGTTGACCGTCTCCTCGCAGGTGACCCACGAACCCCACGGCATCTGTCCGCCCGAGCAGTTCATCTGGGTGCCGTTGAGGCTCGTGTACGAGCGCACGACCTCGCCGAACCGGGTCACCTCGACGGTCGTCGTGCCGCCCTGCGCCATCGGGTCGTAAGCCTTCGCCGGGTTGCCGAACGCCGGACCCGCGTTGTTGATCTCGTGGTTGCGGACCAGCACGTAGTTGGCCCCCGCCGCGAACGCGCCCATGCCGTCGTGGCGGCCGGGCAGGACCGTCTTGTCGTCGAGGACCACCTGGGACTCGGTGTCGTGGAATGAGCGGTACTGGAAGCCCTTCGGCAGCCAGAGCCGCACTTTGCCGTCCCGGAGGTCCGGGATCGGGCCGAGTTCGTGGGCCGCGGCCGGGTCGGCCGACGCGCGGGCAGCGAAACCGGCGAAGGGGCCGCCGAGCAGTGCGCCCGCGACAGCCCCGCGCAGAACGGAACGTCGATCCATTTCCACCATCGACCGATCGTGCACCGCACGTCGCCGGTCGGCAACCGGTCGTTCGCCCCCAGTTTCCGATACGTGAGGGTTAGTCAAGTTAGGCCATTCGGTGGGTAATTGTCCGGCTGCGCACAGCGATCCGTGGTCCTGGAGTCGTCCATCTGGTTTGGCTACGGCCTGCTAGCGTGACTTCCCCAGTGGACTGAGGGGGTCTGGTGAGGCGTTTCGCGCTGGTCGTGGCGTTGCTGGCGTCCGGACTGACCGGCGTCGCCCACGCCGACACCGTCCCCAAGATCGTCTACGTGGGCGACTCGGTCGCCGCCCAGAACGCGCCCGCCCTGTCCGCGGCCCTAGGGGCTGAGTTCTACGACGCCTCACTCGGCGGCACGGGGATCTGCGACTACCTGGCGGGTGAACCGACCTGGCTGCCCGCGTCCGCCAAGCTCGGGAGCCTCGTCCGGGACCAGCGGCCCGACCTGGTGATCCTTCAGTTCTGGGGCAACGACTACTACTCGCCGTGCGTGTCCCCGCTCCGCCGCGGCGAACAGGCCTTCTACGACAACTCCGACCTTACCGCTCTGACCAGCCACTATGGAGTTTGTGATCTTGCTGGGCCGTCGTCAGGCCGTGTCGGAGGTCGAGGCCGGGGCGGTCGGGTTGGCCGGACTGGGGCGGGGTTTGAAGACCTTGTCTGACGCTGCGCGTGCTCGCCGGTAGCTGGAGGGGACGAGGTGGGTGTAGATCCGCAGTGTGTAGCCGGGGTCGGAGTGGCCGAGGAACTCTGACACCTCCTTGATCGAGACGCCGTCTGCCAGGAGGTTCGAGGCGTAGAAGTGGCGCATGGCGTGCATGCCGTCGCGGCGGGTCGGGGTGCATGTGGTGGCCACGGCTGGGCGCCAGATGTCCTCGTTGAGGTCGTAGTTCTTCCACACCCGGTGAACCCACTTGCTGCGGTAGCGGCGCGCAGGGTCGTACTCCTTGGTGACGATCAGACGAGCGGTCACCAGTTCGCCGGTCGGTTTGTCCCAGGGCAGTGTCAGGCTCACCGGCTCGAACGCGTCGAGGTGGTCATCTATGGCCGCCAGGACGCCGTCACCGATGGGAACCTCTCGGGATTTGCCGCCCTTGGGGAGTGCGAAGACCGGGATCTGTCCGTGCCATTTGATCTGCCGTTGAACGGTGACGATCTTTTCGTCCCGGTTGATGTCGTCGGGGGACAGGGCGAAGATCTCCATTTGTCGCAGGCCGAGTCCGCCGCCGATGGGGACGATGACTTTGTATCGGTGCGGTAGGGCGAGCTGGACGCCGTGCAGTCGGGACGTGGTCCAGGGGATGATGCGGCGTTCCTCCGGTTTGGGTCCCTTGATGCTCTTGGCTTTGCATGGGTTGGTGCGGATCTTGCGGTCTTCAACCGCGCCGGACAGGATCGCCGAGAGCAGCCCGAACGCGGTGAACTGGTAGGAGCGCATGCGCGGTGTCGCGGCCATCCATGCGATCCATTCCCGGACCTTGTCGGTGGTGATCGCGTCCAGGGCGATTTCCTTGCCGAAGAACGGCCAGATCATCCCGTTGAGTCGACTGTCCACACTGGCCACGGTGTTGACGTCCTGTGATTGGCCGTTGCGCCACGACTTGGTGTACGCGTCCAGCGTGATCTTTCCTGCGTCGGGGTCGAGGTAGGTACCGGTCAGGACGTCGGTTTGCATCTTGGCCAGGAATGCTTTCGCCCGGTCGAGTTTCTTGTCTGGAAAGGACTCTGACTTCTCCTGTCCGTCCACGTAGTACTTGACCTTGTAGCGCATCCCCTTGCCGTAGAGGTCTGTTCGTTCTCGAACCGGCCGGCCCGAGGCAGTGAAGACGAACTTGCCGTTCTCGTCCTTCTTGTTGCGGTACCAGCGGTCTTGAACGTGTCCAGCCATGACGATCTCCATTCCGGTTCGGGTTGCTGAAAGTCCTAGGCAGCGAGGTCAGTGCCGTTGTCGATCCAGTCGATGACGTCGGCCGGTTGGTAGCGGACGTGCTTGCCCATGCGCTTGAAGGCCGGGCCGATGCCCTTATGTCGCCACTCGCGCAGGGTCTTCGGGGGCAGTTTCAGGAACGCCGCCAAGTCGTCGGTGTCCCAGAGCGGCGCCCAGTTCGCTTCGTGGTGCGTGGTCATTCGAGGTCCCCCCTCGGTTAGTCAGGCCGCCATCGGTGGAGTTGCTGAAACATCGGGCAGGCCCCCGCCGCCCCCAGTGCTGTTGCGCCCGCCATCCGGTGGGTCTGCCATGGCCAGCCGCGCCCGGTCGTACTCGGCGCGCCAGGTGATGCGTTCGGCGATGGAGCGCATGAGCAGGTGCGCCCGTGGTGGCGCGTTGCGGTCCCCGGGATCGACGGTGCGCCACACGTAGCGGTCCGGGGCCGGGGTGTCTTTGACGATGCCCACGGCCGCCAGGGCGCCACGGACGAACCCGACCCGGTCCGTCTTGTGTTCGGCGACGGTCTTGCCGGACCACTTGCGCGACACCAGCACCCGCCGACCGGGCAGCCCGAGCGTGGTGCGTCGGTGCGCGCGGCCCTTGCAGTGGCCCGGGGTGGTCCGCGACGTCACGCCCAAGGGTTGGATGCCGTAGAGCAACCACACCGCGCACCGGGGCGAACACGGGGTCACCGCCAGCTCAGCGTGTAGCCGGTCGTGGTGTTCGGCGTGAGCGGGGCTGGTGGAGGCGATGACCTCACCGGTGGACTTGGTGAGGTACTTGGTCAGGTAGCCGATGTGTCGCCCGGACTCCTCAGTGCCGCCCAAGATGCCCTTGGAGTGGACCTGTTCGCCGAAGCGGGCGACGTGCGCGGGCTCGTCCACCAGGTCCAGCGCGTCCGCCCAGGAGGTCAACGCTGCCCCGTTGTCGGGGTCGGTGAACGCCTCCCGGGTCGCGTCCCACACCGGCAGGTGCTTGCCGCCGTAAACCAGCTCGTCATGGTTGGGCCACCACACCTGCAGATAGGTCGCGGCCGTGACCTGGCGGATCACGTCGTGCGGGATGGAACCACGCAACGCGGTGTGCAGGTGCGGAGCAGCCCGCTTCTGCGGCTCCACGGTGGCGAAGTACTGAACGTCCCAGCCCACGACGCGACGCAGGTTCTGGTACCAGCGGTCGACCAGGGAGGCGAAATGCACCGCATCCCGAGCCGCCCGCCGATAGTCATAGGTGACCGGGTCGACCGGCACACCCTCACGGACCGGGCCGTAGGTGTCGCAGGTCAGCGTGACGAACATCGAGGGCCGGTAGCGCCCCGCGTACTCGCGGCCGACGGTGCGCTTCTCCACCTTCTTACGCGGCAGATTCGGCGCGTCCTGGCGCCGCTTCGTCGACCGCACCGGAGCCCGCGTAGCCACAGCGTCGGGCGAGGGCAGACGACCACGCACCCCGAGATCCCGCAGCTCCCCATCAACCGAGGCGATCTCATCGCGCAGCTCGTCCGCCTCACCATCCGCGCCCTCACCGACCGCCGTCTGATAGGCGGTGACCAAGGTGGCGCGGTACTCCATCAACCCGACCTGATCCACGGTCGGGGCCAGGCGGGTGATGTCGGGTTCGGTGTCGCGGTGCCAACCCTCCCGGCACTGCGTCATCCGCAACTTGCGTGCTTTGGCCGCGCAGGTGGGACACACCGACTCCACGGTCGACCCGCAGTCCTTGGCGACGTAGGTCAGTTCCCCGGTGACGGTGTCGCCGCGTTCCATCACGAAGGGCCGCACACACGCCCCGTGTTTCTCCGCCGCCGCCCGCAGCACCTCAGCCGACAGCGGGGCGATCGTCTTGCCGGCCGGGCCGGGCACCACCAGGGCATCCGGGGAGCAAGCCGCGGTGGCTTCCGGCTGTTCTTGCTGGTCAACGGCGTGTGCCGTGTCGGTCGTGGTCATGCGCATGCCTCCTCGCCGGCTGTCCAGGCGCGCAGCAGTCCCAGGCCGAGCGGACGGCGAGCACTGGGGGCCAGGCCGAGGCCGTGCGGGTAGTCGACGGGTGCGAACACGCGGACCGGGGTGCCGTCGGTGAGCTGACCGGACACCGACACGTGCATGGTGTGGGAGTCGTCGCCGCCGTGACGCCACGCCTCACAGGCCACCCGGTCCAAGGTGTCCACCCACGCCAGCAGCGCGCCCGCCAGGCCGCGAAGGGTGTACTCGGAGTCCAGTTGGAACGACACTGCCTTTCCGCCGTCGACTGTGGCGCACACGGTGGTGACCACGGGTGCGGGCAACTCGGCGAACACGTCGAGGTGTTCGGCCACTGCGGCGAGCACGGCCGCCGATCCAACCGTCGCGCCATCGGGGGTCGTGGTGTTCAGAGTGGTGGTCATGCCGCCGTACCTCCATCGTTGGTGGTGTCGCCAGAGTTGTTGTCAGGGAACGCAATGACCGTCGCCGACGAGTTGGTGACGTAGTGGACAAGCTCAGTCAGGTTCGTGTCGGTCGGGTAGAACGCCCGCGCCCGGACCGGAGCCCGCTTGCCGTCCTCTTTGATCCACGCCACACCGGGAGTGGACTCGGGGATCTCGTGCGCGTTGGCCCCGCGTGCCCGGACACCGTCGCCGAGGACCATGTCGACCTGCACCGCCTCGTCCAGGCGCAGCGCGATCTTGGTGCCGAACAGGTTGCGGAACGGCACGATCTCTTTGCGCGGGTCCTGCACCAGCGCCAGCACGGCCACACCGGGTGCGCGGCCCTGTGAGGTGATGGTTTGCAGGGCCGCTTGCGCGCGTTCCCGCAGGCGCTTGTCGGTCTGGTAGGCGATCACGTCCGCCAGCTCATCCACCACCAGGAGCAGGAAGGGCTCACCCGACGAGAGCGACCAGGACCGCAGCACACCCCGGAACCGCGCGGCCCGTGCCCGCACCTCCTCGGCGATCTCTTCCAGCAGCTCTACCGCCGCGACGCCGTTGTCATAGGCGACCTTGGTGAACAGCTCCGGGGCCTGCCCCAACTCCATACCGCCCTTGGGGTCGATCCCGAACACCCGAACGGCACCGGACCGGATCATCGAGGCCAGCGCCCACAACACCGCCCACAACACCGAGCCCTTACCCGCCCCCTGCACACCGACCGCCAGGATCTGTCCACCTTGGAGCCGTAGCGCCCACGGCTTGCCTGTCTCGGTACGGCCGATGACGACCTTGCGCAGGTCCACCGACTTACCCTCACCCTCAGGCAGCGCCGGGGCGGGCAGCACCGTGGCCAACGGGTCGGAGTGGATCAGGTCCAGCTCGATCACACCGGGCTTGACCACGCGGACCCGACACGAGGAGGCGCCGAACGAGTGCGCCAGACCGGAGGCGTGTGCCTCCCACTGTTCCGGGGACTGGCCCTTGATCATGCGAACGCGGACCTTGTCCCGCCACCCCTCCGACCTGGTGCGCCGAAGCCGGGGCAGGTGTTCCTTGCCCCGCGCGGTTCCGGTCAGGTTCGACAGGCGCATGACACTGCGCCACTGTTGCGTGTAGACGGCCACGCGGCGGAACTCCGTGCGCACCCACCGGACACGCCGGTAGAAGCTGTCCCGCCCACGCAGCCACCAGACGAACCCAGCGACCCCGAGCGCGAGCACTAGGCCGCCGAGCCACCACCGGCCACCCACCGCGTACACGGCCGCCGCGAACAGCCCGAGCGTGACCGTGGTCGGGTAGTACCAGCACAATCGGGCGAGCTTGACCAGGCCCCACACCAGCAGGCCGACCAGGACCACCGGGGCCAGGACCAGCTTGACCTTGCCCGGAAGCATCGTCCACCACGGCAGCCGAGGCCGCGCCACCTCCAGGGGTGCCGGGTCGACCCACCGGGAACCCTTGCCCCCGTTCACCAGCCACCCCGCGAATCGGCATCGCCCGACCGCCGAATTACAGGGAACTCCAACGCCAACGCCCCAGAGCACTTGGCGCACTCGGTATCCCCCGGCAGCAGCCGAGCGAACTTCTTGCACGCCTTGCAGCGCGTTCGGGTGACCCCACTTGCGGGGGCAATCCCCTTGTGCCATATGCTTTCCATGTCTGATCCCCTTGGATTGGACCTCAGGCACAGAAGCGGTAGCCGCCAAGCATAAGCCGCTTCTGTGTCTCTTCTTTTGTTGCAGCGCAACAAGGGCGCGCGGAATCGCCGCACGACCCCTGTGCGTCCCTCTGTCTAATCTGGACTTACGAGCGTGACGAGTGCACTATCGAACCGTCTCTCCTCCTCCGGTACTGCGGCCCACCGGCCAGCCACAATGCGGCCAACAACACCTCCGTCGGGTCACACCCGTACGCCTCACATATGTCCACGAACAGGCCGATCTTGGGTTCCCGTTCGCCGTGCTCAAACCGGGACAACTGCGTCCGGTTGGCCAGCACACCCCGAGTCGACATCCGCTCGGCGGCCTCAACCAACGTCAAGCCCAGGCGCAACCGCGCCCGCTTCAACTCCGAACCCAACGCCGCAGCGCGATCACCGACGCCCCGATCCACTGCCGCCCTCACCCCCACTCACCCCGCTCCGAGATGTCCGACGCGGACCCCTCCGACCGCTCGATCCGGTCGATCAGCCAGGACACGACCGGCGCGCCCAACAGAAGACACAGCAGGAACGCCAACGCGAACAACTCGAACGCGCTCATCTCGACACCTCAACCGCGGAGCCAGTACCCAGCACGGCCGCTTCATCCGCTTTCGCCTGCTTACGAGCCTCCCGCGCCTGCGCCTCACGAAGCCCCTTCTCCGCCTTCTCCGCGTTCGCGGCCTCGATCCCCGCCCACGCGATGGCTTCGTGATAGTGGTGCCGGTCCACCAACGCCACCTCCCGATACACCCGCTCCGCACGACGATGGAAGGTCACCAACACCGAGTACGACGACCCAGGCCCCGGCATCTCCCGCCCCAACACCTCATTGGCCTCAGCCAACGTCCGAACCGACGGCCGAACCATCACGCACCCCCATTCCGCCGCCGAGGCGAAACCGACCGCACGCCCACCGCCGCGTTCGCTTTGGCATTCCACTCCCGCGATTGATGTTCGAACGTCTCGGCCGCCGAGTGCACAGCCGCAAGCACCCACCACGGCAGAAACGGGGTATCGGCGATCTCCCGCCACAGCACCGCTACATCCCACGACGCCAACGCCAACGCATGCGCCGCGCCACGATCGCCGGACCCCGCCCGAGTGACTTCCTCCGAAGCGTGTTCGTACGCTCGGTACGCGGCCTGCCAACGCCCGTCCAGCTCATCCGACACGTTCACACGCACCACCTCTCCCTGCGGACCGAAGAAAGCCCAACCGGCCGCCCCGGACACACCCGAAGGCACATCCAGGGCCGCACCGGCCGGAACCTCAAACGCCGCGCTCACTCGGGTCCTCACGCGGCCTTGTTGGCGGACTCGGACTTCCCCTGCTCCTGCGCGGCCGAGGTCTTCTGCTGACCACGACCACCCGACGCACCAGCCGCCCGGAACCCAGACGCCCGGAACACGTACGACTGGTACTTGAACTCCCCGTTGCCAGCGATACGCGGTTCAGCGGTCAAGCCCTCCAACTCGATCGGACGCATCCCCGGCAACGCTTCCGCCGTGGTCGGCACCGGCTGAACCGGAGCCAGGAACGTGATCACGAACGAAGCCCGCTTCGCGTTCTGCTCGTTCGGGTCCGTCACCGTTGCCTTCCACTGCCGCAGACCCGTCACCTCGTCCAACCGCTGACGCACCGGCCGCCCGCCCGCACGGTCCTCCCGCGACTGAAACTCGTTGTCCGGCGCCACCTCACCCACCAACACCAACCCCTGCGGGAAGGCTTCCGCGAACTCGATCGGGAACCGGTGCCCCTTGGAAATCGCCATGATCTTGACCTCTCATCCGGTGCCCCACTGGGCCTGTCGCCCTGGTAGGGCCTTGTCGCGTCGCCCCCGTTTGGGCGCTTGTTGTCGTCTGGCCTTGCTTGTCGATCAGTTGGTATGCCAACCTACAACTAGGTATACCAGCCGTTGGCATACCAAGTCAACTAGACTCGGTGATGACGAGTCACGACCCAGGAGGCGACTTCCCCGTGTCCAAGCACCGGTACGAGCAGATCGCGGACGTGTTGCGAGAGCGGATGACTGACGGGTCCCTTCGGCCGGGGGACCGCTTGCCGACGCAGGACGCCCTCAGCGAGCAGTTCAACGTGTCCCGGATCGTGGCCCGTCAAGCGCTGGACATCTTGGAAGGCGAAGGGCTCATTGACCGCGTGCGCGGTGGTGGCACGTTCGTTCGCAGGTATCAGCCGTTGGTTCGACGTTCGGCGCTTCACTATCAGTCGAACCCAGGTGCGCCGTTCGCGGAAGAAGCCTTGGCGTCAGAGCGCATTCCGAGTTATACCCACGTGACCATTCCCACCGAGGCTACGAAGGACGTTGCTCGACGTCTCGGCATCAACGTCGGTGATCGGGTCATGCACACGCATTATGTGAGTTTGGCCAATGGTGAACCAATGATGATCGTTGATTCGTATGAACCCCTCGCGATTACTAAGGGGACGCCCATCGAGCGCCCCGAGGAAGGTCCGTACATGGGGGCTGGGCTCGTTGATCGGTTCACGGCCATCGGGTGGCGACCTACCGCAGTGGTCGAACGTCTGCGTTCGAGGATGCCACAGCCGTCTGAGACCGAGGCCCTCAAACTCCGGCCCGGAATTCCCGTCGTCATTATCACCCGGACCACATACACCGCCGCAAACCCGATCGAGACCGCCGATATTCTCATTGACGCTCACCGATATGAATTCGAGTATTCCCTTGCCGTAGATCCTCGCTAGAGGCGCCCGAAATGACAAGGCCCGCCGCGTCAATCCGACGTGGCGGGCCTTCGTTTTGCGCTGTTAGCAGTTCACGAACTCTGGACGTTGATTGAGCACCTGAGCGCGTGGCGAAATGAATGCTTCGCGCTCTTCCTTGGCCGAGGGGCGGAACATGCCCACCCCGTGGCAGTTCTGAAACGCCAGCCGGACGCCGAAGTGCCGCTCAACCGCCCCACGCATGGCGTCGCTTGCGACCAGGCGGAGGAGTTGACCGCGCGAAGCCTCATCGGGCGGGGCTGTCTCGTTCACCGCGTAGGGAACGCCGTCCGTCAGCTCGCCGTGCACCTCTGTCATGACCGACCAGGCGTAGGGCAGGGATTCCTGAATGCAGGCGATGAAGTCTTGATCCGTGATCGGACCTTGCTGCGCTTTGTCGACAAGCGCGGGCGGAACCTTCAGAGACACCGGGATTCTCCCTTGCGGTCGGGCGAGATGAACAACTCTCCACTTAACCGACCGCCGAGCTGACCCACCAGCACCCAACGTGTGAACCTACCGGCCAAACGTGTCATTTAGTTGTGTCCGGCAGCGGGCACACGGGTAGCTGCTGAATTTGGCTCTATGGGATCAAGGCGCGCCGCCGTCGGCGGCACGCGCGAGTTGGCCCGTTGCGCTGGCACCGCAACCACATCCATCGCGCCGCCAGGCGCCCTTCCGCTCCGCTAACGGGCGCCGACGGCGCACGGCGCGGACGGAGTCCGCCCAAAGGCGCACGAGCCGCCGACGGCGACGCGCCACATCTCAGGCCCGCACCCGCAGGCAGTCAGCCCCGACGAACCGGGACATGTTCGCGCGAGCCAGGGCGACCAACACGAACTCGGCCCGCATGCTGATCGGTGACCGGACCACAACCCCGCAGTCACCTTTGAACGGGCCGCCCACGACGTCCACGGTCACTCCGATGGGGAACTCCGGGAGCGGCGGCAGCTCTTCACGCATTCGGCCTACCTTAGGTCAACCACGCAGTTGCAGCCGCTCAACGGCCAGGAAACGCAGCACGTGTGCCCGCACGAGCGACACCATCACGTACTCCGGCCGCATGTCGATCGGCGCCTTCATCACCGTGCCCCAGTCACCCAGGTACCGGCCGCCCATCACGTCGACCCGGTCACCGATCTCGAACTCTGGAAGCGCACCCGGTTCGTCCAGCATCCGACGATGCTAAGACCTGTCACCGCGGAGCGACCCCCTCTGACCAGCCGCAACACCCGAACGGACGTACCCGACTCGCCCTCGCGCGTGGCGGTTTTACGACGCGCAAACGCGTGGTCACGTCGGGTGTCCCTCGCAACCGATCATCTAACCCTGGGCCGACAGCATCAAGGGCGCCTGACGGCGTCGGCTACGCCGATGGCTACGCCCCCCTTGACCCTGCCGACCCAGGGCTAGAAGCGGCATGGGCGAGGGAACGGAGCCGGCCAGGCACCAAGGCTCAGGACTTTGATCCGCCATCTCACCCAGGGGAGCGACCATGACCAGCAACCACACCGACCAACTCGTCATGTGGACCCGACACAGCCTCACCGGGGTCATCGGCACGTGGCGCGGCCCCCGCGTCCCAAGGGGGGATTGGGGTGTGAGCGCGGGGGCCGCGACCTTTGCCCGCCGAGGTGAGGGGGTCAACCAGGCGAGCAGGGTGAACACCACCGACGGTAAGCCCGCATCCCGTCGCCCGCGCGCCAAGACCGGCAAGGTTCCCCCGAAAGCGGTTAAGACGGTCCCCGCGCCCGGGCGTCTGGGTGTCCTCAACCGGTCGCGGGAACCGTTGGCCGCGACTACACCGACCCTGCACCGGGTTCGACCGACAGCCACCAACGACGGTACGCCCGCCAAACCCAGGCCGTCCACAGGCCGTCGCACGTCCGGACGCAACCAGTCGCAACCGGACACAACAAGCCCAAACCCGCAGGTCAGCGCGGTTGCACCGCGTAACGCACCCAAGTCGCGCAAACCAAGGGCACAGTTCTACGACAAGTACCTGTGGAACGCCTTCTCGGTCCGCCGCGAAATCAACGAGGCGGCGGACGCCATCGGCCTCCCGCGCCCCAAGGTGCTGTGGGTCCTCCAGGCCCCCATGCCCGACCCCCAGCGCGACGTCCCGCGCCGCCTCAACGAGATCTACACCTACGCCGCCGACCTGGCGGGCGACCGGGTAACCGACGCGGGCGCCACTGCCAGCATGGCCGCCTACCCGTACTCGAACCTCGCCCAAGACCGCTACGAGTTCACCCGCTACCTCCCGTGCACCGACAAGGAACGCTCCTCGGGCACCTGCACCTACCCGGAAGCCTTCGGCGGCACCGCCCGCCTCCGCTCGGACAACGACGACATCCACTTCTGCCTCGACGGCGCCCCACCGGTGCGCGGCTGCCCGGTGGTCTCGCCCGGAATCGGCCGGTACGTGGACCGCATCGCCGCCGACGCCAAGGCTTGGCTGGCATCTGGTAACTGAGTCGCCCGTTCGTCTGTTGACTCTCCACGGCCGCCTGCACTTGGTTGGTGAGCACAGTTCGGACCGGGAGGCCGCGATGCCGCTGCACACCAAGCTCGTCGCGGCCCTCGCTGCGCTCACCCTGGCCGCGCCCCTGTCACCCCCAGCCCACGCCACCCCCGCAGACCCGACCGACCCAGCCACCAGCACCCCGCCGAGCAACACCCCGTCGCCGTCGACCGTCGCCGCCACCCCGGCGCCGAGCACCGCCCCGCCTTCGGGCTACGTCGGCGACGTCACCCTGATCACCGGCGACCGAGTAACCGTCCGCCGAGTCGGCACCCGCCTGGTCCCCGCCGTCGACCCCGCACCCGGCCGCGAACACGTCCACTTCGCCATAACCGGCGACGCCACCCACCTACACGTCATCCCCGACGACGCCTGGCACGGCCTGAACGCAGGCACTCTGGATCACCGCCTCTTCGACGTCGCAGCCCTCCTACGCACCGGCTACGGCGACGACCGCTCACCCGACGTCCCGCTCATCATCGAGACCCAGACCGCCTCCAACAGCCCGGCCTCCGCGCACCACGCGGCGGATGGCGCGGGCAGCGGCCAACGCGCGCAAGGTGCAGCGGCGGCCGTGCCCTCCACCGATCGCGCGGCGGGCGGTGACCAAGCCGTCGAAGCGTCTGCGGGCGTGCGCGAGTTCGTCGCCGTTCGGCAGCCCAAGGACACCGCTGCCGACGCGTGGGTGTCGCGGCGTGCGGGCGGCCGCGTCTGGCTCGACGGCATGCGGTACCCGAGCCTGGACGTCAGCGTCCCGCAGGTCGGCGCCCCCGCCGCCTGGGCCGCCGGGTACACCGGCCAAGGCGTCAAGGTCGCCGTGCTCGACACCGGTGTCGACGCCACCCACGCCGACCTGCGCGGCCGGGTCGCCGCCGAGAAGAACTTCACGGCGGACTCGGCGCGCGACGAGGACGGGCACGGGACCCACGTCGCCGCCACCATCGCCAGTCGCGGCACCTACCGGGGTGTCGCGCCCGACGCGCGGTTGCTCGTCGGCAAGGTGTGTGGTGGTGCTGGGTGTCCGGAGTCGGCGATCATCGCCGGGATGCGGTGGGCCGTCGACTCCGGGGCGAAGGTTGTGAACCTGAGCCTCGGCGGACCGGACGCCGCGGGGGAGGACCCCCTCGAAGCCGCGGTCAACCAGCTCAGCGACCGAGCCCTGTTCGTCGTGGCCGCGGGCAACGACGGCAGTTCCGGCCCCGAGACCGTCGCCTCACCCGCCTCCGCCGACGGCGCGCTCGCCGTCGGAGCCGTCGACAAGGACGACAACCTCGCGGGCTTTTCCTCCCGCGGTCCCCGCATCCATGACGCCGCGCTGAAACCGGACATCCTCGCCCCGGGCGTCGACATCACCGCCGCCCGCTCGCGCTACTCGTTCGGCAAGCCGAAGGAGAAGCACCGCGACCTGAGCGGCACGTCCATGGCCACCCCGCACGTGTCGGGCGCGGCGGCCGTCCTCGCCCAACAGCATCCCGAGTGGACCGGACGCCAGCTCAAAGCCGCCCTGATGGCTTCCGCCAAGCCCATCGACGCGGGCAGCTACGACCAGGGTGCGGGCCGCGTCGACCTCGCCCGCGGTGTCACCCAATCCGTCTACGCCTCACCTCCCAGTGTCTCCATGGGCCGCCAGTCGTGGCCGCACGACGACGATCCCGTTGTCACCAAGTCGTTCTCCTACACCAACACCAGCGCCCAACCAGTCGAGCTGCGCCTCACCCTGAGCACCGACGCGCCCACCGGCACCTTTCGCCTCTCGACCGACCACATCACCGTGCCCGCCCACGGCACCGCGTCCGTCGAGATCACGGCCGATACCAAGGTCGACGCCCCGGAGGGCCCGCTCAGCGCCCGGGTCGACGCCGAGGCAGGGGCCCAGCGCGTCACCGTCCCGGTGGCCGTCGATCGCGAACCGGAGAGCTACGACCTCACTTTCCGCACCGTCGACCGCGACGGCGAGCTCTCCGACTACAACTACTCCTTCCTGCTCGGCATAGAGCCATCCCGGTACCGCCCTGTCCCGACCATCGGCGGTGTCGGCGTCGTGCGCGTCCGCAAGGGCCGCTACCACCTGGACTCAGTGATCAACACCCGCCGCCCGGATGGTGTGACCGCTGACTCCCACAAGGTCGTGATCCCGACTGTAGAGGTGACCACCGACAAAACCGTGACGCTCGATGCCCAAGCGGCACAACCGATCTCGGTCACCTTCGACCGGCAAGGCGTGCGCCCCAAGGCAGTCGGCGCGGGCTACAGCAGGATAAGCGGCGAACGCGCCGTCTTCACCGGCGTCCTCGGTGACACGTTCGAGCGAATCTTCATCGGACAGGTCGGCGATCCCTTGCCGGACAGCCAGTTCGTCGCCGACATCGGCGGCGCTTGGGCCATCCCGGACCGCGATGGCAACATCACCGCCAGCCCGGTCGCCTATCACCTGCAGTGGTTCGACTACGGCCACCTGCCCAACGGCTTCACCAGACACGTGGTCGACCGCGACCTCGCCCGACTGCACACGACTTACCGCGAACAAGCCGACAAACGAGGCGCCACGAAGGTCTGGATTGCCAAAGAGCCGCGCTACAGCACCTCCGTCGGCTACGGCCTCCCGCTGACCCTGCCCCAGGTCCGCACCGAGTTCCACAACGTCGACGACCTGACCTGGTTCGCCGAACTGCAGCAGTGGCGCAAGGTGAAGAAGGCCCTGCGCACCGAGACCGTCGTCACCAGCGGTGAACTCACCCACCCGACCGGAGTGTCCACAGAGGATCAGTGGAACTCGGCCGTGTTCGGCCCTGGCTTCCGGCCTGGCGACTGGGCCTACCGCTCCCACGACACGCTGATAGCGTCCCTGCCGCTCTACGCCGACGCGGGCCTCGGCCGGACCGGCCTCTCCGCGGTGGATGGCGGATCAACCGTCCTCTACCGCGAAGGCGTCGAGGTCGGCCGCTCGGACACCCCCGGCCAGGGGTCCTTCGACGTGCCACCGGAGCCCGCCCGGTACCGCCTGGAGACCACCACGACCCGCAGCGTCGTCTCGACGTTCTCGACCTCGATCTCCTGCGTATGGACCTTCACCTCGGCCCGCCCGCCAGAGAAAGGGAAGGGCGGCGTCCCACTACCTCTGATGGCCGTCCGCTTCGCACCCGAAGGGCTCGACCTCCACAACCGCGTCGGCGCCGACCGCGCCCGAGTCCCCGTCGCCGTCCAATGGCACCCCGGCGCCGAACACACACTCACCGCGCTGACAGTCGAGGCATCGTTCGATGACGGCCGCACCTGGCGCCCCGTGCCCATAACTGACGGCGCGGCGACGATCGACCACCCTCGCACAGCCCGCTACGTCTCCCTCCGCGCCCGCGCGACCGACAGCGACGGCAACACAGTGGAGCAGACAACGATCCGCGCGTACGGCGCCTGACCCGCGCTTCTCAGGATGCCCACAGCGAACGTTCAGGAATCGGGCGCATCCTGGAGTCATCGGCGGCGGGGAGGCAGCGATGACCTGGCACACCTGGAGCGAGCGCGGCGCGCGCCGCACGAACGCGGACGCCGTGGCGTCCTTCGCCGACCCGGTCACCGGCCGCGTCGCCTTCGCTCTGGCCGACGGCATCGGCGAGGACGGGACGGCGGCCCGGCTCGCCGCGGCCGCCGCCGTGCGGTCCGCGGGCCAAGGCGCCGACGTGGCCATCGCCGCCGCGAGGTCCGCCGTCACTACGGGAGACTGCGTGCTCGTGCTGGCCGTGCCGATGCCGACCGGCCAGGGCTACGAGATCGCGTGGCTCGGCGACGCGCGCGCGTACGCCGTTGTCGACGACACCGTCATCCAGCTCACCACCGACCACACCCTCGCCCAGTACTTCCGCGACCGCGGCACCCCCGCGACCCCGCGGATGGAGCACCTCGTCACCGCGTCGCTCCGCACCGCCAAGCCGGAACAACTGGGGCACATCGCCGTCCCAACGCCCGCGTTCCTGGTCCTGACCAGCGACGGAGTCCACCGCCACGTCGACCAGCCGACGATGGCACACATCCTGCGGTACGCCGCCGACCCGGCCGCCGAACTGGTTCGGCGAGCGATTGCCGCGGGCGCCACCGACAACGCGACCGCGCTCGTCGTGCACTGCGCCCCGGCGATACCGGAGACCCGCCCCATACCGGTGGCGGCCTGACTAAACTGATCACCATGGCGACATGGGCCGATCTTGCGCAGTACGTCAACGAGACCTACGACGTGATCTCCGAGGACCAGGAAGAGATCCGCATCCTGTTCAACTTCGAGGCTTACGACGAGGAGGACGAGCGCACCCAGGTGGTCGTGCTCGCCCGCGAGGTGCTCGACAAGCAACACGAGTGGGTGCAGATCGCCTCACCCATCGGGCTGGCCGACAAGGTCGACCTCAAGGCGCTGCTCACCGAGGTCGGCCACACGTCCGTCGCGTGCGGCGTGGCGATCATGGGTGACCACGTGGTGCTGCGGCACTCACTGCCGCTGCAGACCCTCGACCTGCACGAGTTCGTCGACCCGATGACCCTGCTCGCGGGCACCGCCGACCAGCTCGAGGAGATCTTCTTCGGCGGCGACAAGTACTGACCTGAGGTGGGGTTGTCCCCACCGTCGATCTTGGTGCTGTCTCCATGGGTTCTCGGCGCGCTGATTCCTAGTTTGGGATCAGTCGTTCTGAGGGGGAGACATGACCACGACCGAAACCCGCCCGAGTCCGCCGAAGAAGCGTCCGGTTTGGGTGTTGCCGCTCGGCGCCGTAATCGTCGCCTTCCTGGCGTTCTCGTTCCCGCCCTACCTGAGCCTGGACCCCACGAAGTCGCGCGTGCCCGAGGGGTTCCCAGGGCACTACTACTTCCTGCTCGCGCACATCGCCTTCGGCACAGTCGCGATCGTCAGCGGCTTCCTGCAGGTATGGCCGTGGTTCCGGCGGAAACACCGGCGCGGCCACCGCGTCGCGGGCAGGCTCTACGTGTTCGCGGGTGTCATCCCGGCGGCGTTGGCGGGTCTTGTCGTCGGCGCGACGTCGCCGTTCGGGCCGGTCGGCCGGTTCAGCGCGGTGATCCTGGTGTCGCTCTGGCTGACCACGACGATCATCGGCTACCGCCGCGCCCGACAGCGTCGGTTCGCCGACCACCGCGAGTGGATGATCCGCAGCTACACGCTCACCGCGTCGACCATCGTCAACCGGTTCTGGGCACCGGTCCTCGCGATCAGCTTCGAGCCGTACATCGACACGATGTTCGACGGCAGCCAGACCGCGTACATCTATACCGTCGCGGGCCTGACGTCTTGGCTGAGCTGGGTGTTGCCGCTGATCGCCGTCGAGGGCTGGCTGATCCACCTACGCGGTCGGCGCAAGCCTGCTGCCTGACGTGCCGAGACCAGCGGTCCGCGGAAGCCCTGCGCCCCTGCGCGACTCGGCTTCGGTGTACCGCCGGATGCCGTCGTGCCAGGTCAGGGCAATCCAGTGCTTGAGGGCCTCGGCGTAGTCGATCACCGCAGCGCGACGACGTGTTCGAACTCGGCACCAACAATTCACACATGGTCGTTCACGACTGTTTAATTCCCGCACCCTGCTACCCGACGTGATCAGGCGAACCTGACGTCTTCGCAGGTGATCGCGTATTCGGTGAATTACGCGGATCGCATGTCCGAAATGTCGTCACCGACCGCGAACGGGTATCAGCGCGAGCGATGTCGAGAGTTTATTGCGTTGTTCGATCAGCGTGCGCGAGTGTTCGGGATGCGGCCTCGGCCGTCGCGTGGGCACGCCTGTCCCGGCAGCCACGCGTCCCTGCATGAGTTGAGAGGGCAAACAAATGAAGACACGCTGGCTTGGTCGCGTCGCGGCCGCCGCCATGGCGGTCGGGGTGGTGGTGGTCGTCGGAAAGGCGGCCATGGCCGCGCCGCCGCCGCAGGACGAGAACCCGTCGGTCATCCAGATCATCGGCGGCGGCAACGCCACCGAGACCTACGCCTTCCACGTCGGGCTGAGCAACGGCTGCGGTGGCAGCCTGATCGCCCCGCAGTGGATCGTGACCGCCACCCACTGCGGCAGCGCGTCGTCCGGCCGCATCGGGTCGACGCAGAAGAACTCCGGCGGCGAGGTCCGCTCGATCGACCGCAAGATCGACAAGGCGGGCACCGACCTGACCCTGATGCACCTGTCGACCGCCTCGACGATGACGCCGATCAAGATGGCCACGTCGAACCCGGCACCCGGCACCCCCGCGCGGCTGATCGGCTTCGGCTGCACCAGCTGGCCGAACTGCTCCAACCCGACCACCCTGCAGGAGATCGACCTCACCGTGCTCGACTCGAGCCGGTGCTACGCGGGCGGCGGCATCTCCACCGACGTGTGCATCTCCGGCGACCGCACCCACTCCGCCTGCCACGGCGACTCCGGCGGTCCCGCGCTCGTCGGCTCCCGCGGCAACTGGACCCTGGTCGGCGAGACCCAAGGCCCCGGCGACAACAACGGCGAGTGCGCGACCACCACGCTGTACACCGGTATCGCGGCGAACCTGACCTGGATCAACCAGCAGACCGGCGGCACCCAGCCGCCGCCGACCGGCGGCAAGTTCGAGAACGTGAACAACGTCAACATCCCGGACGCGGGCGCCGCGGTGACCAGCGACGTCACGGTGACCGGCCAGGCGGGCAACGCCCCGTCGACCCTGAAGGTCAACGTCGACATCAAGCACACCTGGCGCGGCGACGTGGTCATCGACCTGGTGGCCCCGGACGGCACCGCCTACCGGGTGAAGAACTCCAGCGCCAACGACTCGGCCGACAACATCATCACGACCTACACGGTGAACGCGTCGACCGAGGTCGCCAACGGCACCTGGAAGCTGAAGGTCCAGGACGTCGCCCGGTACGACACCGGCTACATCGACGCGTGGAGCCTGCAGTTCTGATCCGCTGAGTGAACTCGCCCCGGCTGCCGGGGCGAGTTCACTCGATCAGGTGGGAACTTCTGCCGCGACGAGCCGACTATCCGGGTGTCGTTCGCGAATGACGGGAAGCGTCGTCACACCGGATCGGTCCGCCCAGACCCCAGGCCCACTGATCCGGTGTCACGCGCTCCAACTTGTGCCGACAATCGCCTTGCCACGCCCGATTGTCCACTTCAGATGGTCCCTTTACGGCCCGGCTGTTGGCGAGTTCGCCAGGTCGAGACCGTCCTTCAAGGCCCCAGGGTGGGTTCTCCCCTGGTGACGCCCGTTGCCCCGTTCGACGAAGACGATGTCAGAGCGCCGTACCGTGTGCCCGGTCACTGGATTGGGTGAATTTCGGATGGGACTCAACAATCCGGCCGCGGCCCGCGTTGGAGGTGCGTCGATCTTCTCGAGAGGAGTGATGAGTGCTGAGTTTCGACGCGTTCGCCGCTGATCGCCTGTCCCGGCTGTTGCGCTACGCCACGGCGCTGACCTGCGACCCGCACCTCGCGCAGGACATTGTGCAGGAGGTCATGCTCCGGGCGCAGTCCCGGTGGAGTCGGATCAGTGCGCTGGACGCGCCTGATCACTACGTCAAACGCATGGTGACCAACGAATATCTGTCGTGGCGGCGCAGACGGGCCGCCAGGGATGTCACGTCCGCGCACTCGACGCTTGAGGCGATCGGGCCGCCCGTGGACGACACCGCGCATCAACATGCCGAGCGTGATGCCATGCGTGCCCGCATCGCCATGCTTCCGCGAAAACAGCGTGCCGCCATCGTGTTGCGGTACTACGACGACCACACCGACGACGAGATCGCCGAGGTCCTTGGCTGTTCGGCGGGAACGGTCCGCAGCCACATCTCCCGGGCGCTGAGCGCGTTACGTGCCGCCGCGCCTGACCTCGCCGTGACGGAGGCATACAGATGATGTTCGACAAGACTGAATCCCTGATCCGCGACACCCTCACCGACCAGGCGAACCGCGCGGTGGACCCGGAGACGGTTCTCCGCGAGCTGCGAAAGGGCAGACGACATGCTCGTCCGGCGGTGCTGGTGTTCGCCACCGCCGCGGTGGTGATCGCCGTGGTGTCGGCGGTGGTCATCCCAGGTCTGCTGCGCGACCGGCAGACAGCGGTCGGTGCACCCGAAGCCCCGGCCCCGATGGCCGACCAGACCGTGCTCGTGCTGGGCCGCGACGGGTGGGAACGGACCGACACGATCATGCTGGTCCGCTTGACCTCGACCGGCCTCATGGTGATCTCGCTGCCGAGAGACGTGAACACCGAGATCCCGGGCCACGGTCGCGGCAGGATCAACGCCGCGTTCGACGTCGGCAGGCGCGACGCCGAAAGCCGGGGGCTGAGTCCTGCCGAGTCCCTGCGAGCGGGTGCGGCGAAAGTGGTGGACACGGTCGGATCCTTGACCGGCGTCCGCGCCGACCACTTCGTGGTGATCGATATGGCCTCGCTACCAGCTCTGGTCGACGCCGTCGGTGGAGTCGAGGTATGTCTCCGCAAGGCCGCTGCGGACATGCTCAGCGGCACGCGGCTCAGCGCGGGCAGACAGACCCTCTCGGGTTCGCAGGCTCTGTCCTTCGTCCGCCAACGCCACGGCCTTCCCAACGGCGACCTCGACCGGATCGAGCGACAACAGGCCGTCGTCACGGCCCTGGCGGCCCGGGTCATGTCCGCAGGTGATTTGGGATCGGTGGTGGCAGCGGTCCGCGACCGGGTGACCACCGATCTCGACCTTGTCGGCTTGGCCCAGCAGGCTTCGGGACGGACCGTCCGGCTCGGGGTCATCCCGATCGAAGACGGAGCCTACGACGCATCAGGACTGGCCGTGGCGCCCGACAAGGTGCGGTCCTATGTGCGGGAGATGTTCGCGGGGACCGGACCACAGGGTGGAGGTGAGGCCGTGGGCGAACCCGCCTGCGTCGACTGACCGGGGTGGCACCGGGGATGTCGGGGTCGGCCGGCATGCTCGATCCAACGCCCGGTCGACGGGCCGACGATCGAGCCGGAGGGTGCGGGGGTGCGGTGGACCGCTGAGCAGGTGCTCGGCCTGGCTCCGGACGAGGCGTCGGCCAGGGCGGGGCGGGCGCAGGCATCGGCGGCGAGGTGGAGCGCGACCGGGTCGACGGCCGACGCGGTGTGGGGCCTGTGTCAGGGCAGTGGCAAGGCGCCGTACCAGGTGGTGGTCGACCTGGGGGAGCCCGCGTTCCGGTGCACCTGTCCTAGCCGCAAGTTTCCCTGCAAGCACTCCCTCGGTCTCCTGCTCTTGTGGGCCGAAGGTGCCGTCACCGAGGCTGACGAGCCCGAATGGGTCGACGCCTGGCTCCGGGAGCGGGCCGCGCGCACCCGCAAGGCCGCCGCTGAGCCCGGCGAACGCGACGAGGCCGCCGCCGCGACGCGGGCCGCCCGGCGGGCGAGTCGGGTCGCGGGCGGGGTGGCGGAGCTGCTCGGGTGGCTCGACGACCAGGTGACCACGGGGCTCGCCGCGCTCGACCAGAGCCCGGACGTCCTCTACGGCGTGGCCGCCCGGATGGTCGATGCCCAGGCGGGCGGGCTGGCCACCGCGCTGCGGCGGGCGGCGGTGATGCCGGGCCGGGGCCGCGACTGGCCGTCGCGGCTGCTGGAGGAACTGGCGTTGCTCCGGGCGCTGGCGAAGGCGTACGAGCGGGTCGACGAGCTGCCGGACGCGCTGGCGGCGACGGTGCGGACGCGGATCGGGTTCAGCACCGACACCGCCGACGTGCTCGCCAACGGTGAGCGGGTCAGCGACGAGTGGCTGGTCGCGGGCCATGTCGATCAGGAGAGCGAGCAGCTGCTGTCCCGACGGGTCTGGCTGCGCGGCGTCGCGTCGGGGCGGTGGGCGCTGGTGCTGTCGTTCGCCGGGCCGGGGCGCACGCTCGACACCACGCTCATCGGTGGGACGCGGCTGCGGGCGGAGCTGGCGTTCTACCCGGCGGCCTTGCCGCTGCGGGCCCTGGTCGCCGACAAGGGCGACCCGGCGCTCGCCACCTGCCCGGCAGGCGGCGACATCGCGGGCGCCTTGGCCGAGTACGCCGCGGCCGTGGCGACCGACCCGTGGGTGGAGCGGGTGCCGGTGGTCCTGGCCGACGTGGTGCCGGTGCGCGTCGGTGGCGGCTGGGGACTGTCCTCTTCGGACGGTTCCGCGCTGCCGCTGGGCGTCGGGGTCGACCCGTGGGCCCTGCTGGCGGTGTCCGGCGGACTGCCGGTGACGGTGACGGCCGAGCTGTCACCGAGCGGCCTGCGTCCGCTGGCCTGCTGGGACGGCGACCGGGCGGTGCGGCTGTGAGCGGGTGGGACGACCTGGTCGCGGCGGCGCTGTTGGGGACGCGGCGGCGGCAGGTGCGCACGGGGGAGTTGCCCGCGGCGGTTCGTGCGCTCCTGGACGAAGGTGCAGTGGACGCGGATCGGCTGTGGGTGGCGGCCGCGCTCATGGCCGGGTACCGGCGGGCCGGGCGGGTGGCCGAGAAGGCGGGAACGCAAGTGCCCGCCGCGGCGGTGGACGAGCGGGCGGTGGTTCCGGCGCCTGCGCGGCGGCGGCTCGACCTCATGCTCACGGGAGAGCACACCGACCTACTCGGGGACTGGTTGGACCTCGTCCGCGTGCGGGGGTTTCGGGTGCCGCCAGAGCGGTTGCCCGCGCTCGCGGAGGTGGCGCGGGTTCGGCCCGGGATCCGGGAGGCGCTCGCGCGGGTGGCAGGGGCGCGGGGCGCCTGGCTGGGTGCGCTGAATCCTGAGTGGACGTACCTGTCCACTCATCGGTCCGATGTGGACGATGTGTGGCGGCTGGGGGACACCGGGCAGCGGATCCAGTGGCTGCGGGAGCAGGAACCCGCCGTCGCGCAGGCGGCGCTGCGGGCCGACTGGGGGGCGGAGCCCGCGCCGGTGCGGTTGCGGATGCTGCGTGCTGTGGGCGCGGTCCTCGGTGACGACTTCCTCGAAGCCGCGCTTGATGATCGGGCGCAGGAGGTGCGGGCGGCGGCCGCCGAGTTGTTGGCGGGGCGGCCGGGGTCCGCGTTGGCCGGGCGGATGGCGTCGCGGCTGGCGAAGTTGGTGGCGACGGTCGGTGGGGCGCTCGTGGTGCGGTTGCCCGCCGCGCGGGATGAGGGGATGGTGCGGGACGGGGTGCCCGCCGGGATGGCCCGCGGTGGGCAGCGCACGGGGTGGTTGCGGGCGATCGTCGCGGCGGCGCCGCTGTCGGTGTGGGGAGAGCCGGGCGAGTTGCTGGCGATGCCCGTGCAGGGCTGCGACCAGGGCACTTTGCGCGAGGCGTGGGCGTTGGCGGCCGCGCGGCAGCGGGATGTGCGGTGGGCGCGGGCTCTGCTGGAGACCGACCTGTCGACGCCTGAGACCGCTGCCCTTGTCGCGGTGTTGCCCGCCGACGAGTGGGCGCGGGCGATGGCGAGGCTGGGGAGCGTGCGGAAGTCCGCCGACCTCGCCGAGCTGGTCATCGCGCTGCCCGGGCCCTGGCCGGTCGACCTCGGCAACGCGCTGCTCGACTGGCTCGCCGGGCACGGGGACAACCGGGCCGTGGCGCGCGCGGCGAACGTCGTCGCGCGGACCGTTCCCGCTGAGTGCCTCAACCACCGGGTCGCCACCCAAGACCTCTACTCGGACGCGCCCGCCTGGCGGCGGCACCTCTGGGAGACCCTGAACTTCCGTCGTCGGATGGACGAAGAACTCAAGGAGCAGTCGTGACTGAGACCGTGTTGCGCCCGCACGCCGAGCAGGCCTACGCCGACGAGCTCGCGGCGCTGGCGGCGCAGGACGAGCGGGAGCGGCCGCCGTCGTGGCGGCTGTCGCCGTGGGCGGTCCTGCACTACCTGATGGGCACCACGCTGGCCGACGGCACGGTGATCACGCCCAAGTACATCGGGCCGCGCAGGCTGATCGAGGTCGCCATCGCCACCCTCGCCACCGACCGGGCGCTGCTGCTGCTCGGCGTGCCGGGCACGGCGAAGACCTGGGTGTCCGAGCACCTCGCCGCCGCGATCAGCGGCGACTCGACGCTGCTGGTCCAGGGCACGGCGGGCACGGCCGAGGAAGCGATCCGCTACGGCTGGAACTACGCGCGGCTCATCGCCGAGGGGCCCAGCGAGCAGGCGCTGGTGCCGAGCCCGGTGCTGCGCGCCATGCGCGACGGCAGGCTCGCCCGGATCGAGGAGCTGACCCGCATCCCGGCCGACGTGCAGGACAGCCTGATCACCGTCCTGTCGGAGAAGACGCTGCCGATCCCCGAACTCGGCAGCGAGACGCAGGCCGTGCGCGGCTTCAACGTCATCGCCACCGCCAACAACCGCGACAAAGGCGTCAACGACCTCTCCAGCGCGCTGCGCAGGCGGTTCAACACCGTCGTCCTCCCGCTGCCCGACACCGCCGAGGCCGAGGTCGAGATCGTCACCCGTCGGGTCACCGACCTCGGCGCGTCGCTGTCGCTGCCCGCCGAGGGCGCGGGGCTGGCCGAGATCCGCCGCGTGGTCACGGTGTTCCGCGAACTGCGCGCGGGTCGCACCGAGGACGGCCGGATCGCGGTGAAGTCGCCGTCGGGCACGTTGTCGACCGCCGAGGCGATCAGCGTGCTGACCGGCGGCGTCGCCCTCGCCGCGCACTTCGGCGACGGGGTGCTGCGGCCGCACGACGTGGCCGCGGGCATCCTCGGCGCCGTGGTGAAGGACCCGGCAGCCGACACCGCGGTGTGGACGGAGTACCTGGAGACGGTCATCCGCGAGCGGGACGGCTGGTCCGACTTCTACCGGGCCTGCCGGGAGCTGACCGGATGACCCTGTCCGTCCTGGGCATCCGCCACCACGGCCCCGGGTCGGCGCGGGCACTGGCCTCGGCGCTGGCCGAGCTGGCGCCCGACATCGTGCTGATCGAGGGGCCGCCGGAGGCCGACGCGCTGGTGGCGCTGGCCGCCGAGGACACGATGGAGCCGCCGGTCGCGTTGCTGGCCTACGCCGTCGACGACGCCGCGCGCGCCGCGTTCTGGCCGTTCGCCGTGTTCAGCCCCGAGTGGCAGGCGATCCGCTACGCCACCGCGCACGGAATCCCCGTCCGGTTCTGCGACCTGCCCGCCGCCAACCAGTTCGCGGGCGGCGCCAAGCGGTCGAAGCGCACCGACGACCCGCTGGGCACGCTCGCGGAGCTGGCGGGCTACGACGACGCCGAGCGCTGGTGGGACGACGTGATCGAGCACGGATCCCACGACGAGGCGCCGTTCGCCGTGATCGCCGAGGCCATGGGCGCGCTGCGGGAGGACCACGACGAGTCCGACGAGCGTGAGCGGCAGCGTGAGGCTTACATGCGCCAGACTATCCGCAAGGCGCGCAAGGACGGCTTCGAGCGGATCGCCGTGGTGTGCGGGGCGTGGCACGTGCCCGCGCTGGTAGAGCCGCTGCCGCCCGCCGCGCACGACCAGCGGATCCTCAAAGGACTGCCTAAGCGCAAGGTCGCCTGCACGTGGGTGCCGTGGACGCACAGCAGGCTCGCCACGACCAGCGGCTACGGCGCGGGCATCACCTCGCCCGGCTGGTACCACCACCTGTTCACCGCCACCGACCACGTCACCGCCCGCTGGCTGACCGACGTCGCCCGCGTCCTGCGGGCCGAGGACCTGCCGGTGTCCAGCGCGCACGTCATCGAAGCCGTCCGCCTCGCCGACACGCTGGCCGCCCTGCGCGAGCGGGCCGTCGCCGGCCTGGCGGAGGTCACCGAGGCGACCCGCGCGGTGCTGTGCGGTGGCGACGAACTCCAACTCGACCTGGTGACGCGCAGGCTGGTCGTGGGGGAGCGACTGGGCGCGGTGCCGCCGGGCACCCCGCAGGCCCCGGTCGCCGCCGACCTGACCGCCCAGGCCCGCAGGCTGCGGCTCAAACGCGATCCGCTGGAACGCGAACTCGATCTCGACCTGCGCGACACGAACGGCGCCGAGAAGTCCCGGCTGCTGCACCGGCTGCGGATACTCGGCATCGACTGGGGCGTGCCCGCCCTGTCGGCCCGCCGCTCCAAGGGCACCTTCCGCGAGACGTGGGCGCTGTGTTGGGAGCCCGGTTTCGAGGTCGACCTGGTCGCCGCCGGAGTGCACGGGACCTCCGTCGTCGCCGCCGCCACCTCGGTTGTCCGGGGACGCACGACCGCCGAGTCGACGCTGCCGGAGATCACCGGCGCCATCGAGGACTGCCTGCTCGCCGACCTCGCCGACGCCCTGCCCGATGCTTTGACTGCCCTCGACACGCGCGCCGCCGCCGACGCCGACGCGACCGCCCTGATGGGCGCGCTCCCGCCGCTGGCCCGCGCCGCCCGCTACGGCGACGTGCGCGGCACCGACACGGGCGCCCTCACCGCCGTCAGCGAACGCATCCTCACCCGCGTCTGCGCCGGACTCCCACGCGCCGCGCACGGGATCGACGACCAGGCCGCCGAGGAACTGTGCAAACTGGTCGACGGCGTCCACGAGGCCACGGGCCTGCTCGGCGACGCCGCCGCGGGCCAATGGCTCGACGCGCTCGGCACAGTCGCCGCCCGCGACACCGCGCCCCCGCTGCTGGCGGGCCGGGTGACCAGACTCCTGCACGACGCCGACCGGGTCGCCACGGAGGAAGTCGCGATCCGGCTGGCCCGCGAGTTGACCGCCGGGGTCGCGCCGCAGGCCGCCGCGGCTTTCATCGAGGGCTTCTTCGCGGGCGGCGCGCTCCTGCTCGTGCACGACGACACCCTGCTGGCGGTGATCGACCGTTGGCTGGCCGACATCGCCGCCGACCAGTTCACCCAGGTGCTTCCGTTGCTGCGCCGCACTTTCGGTGCGTTCGCCCCGCCGGAACGCCGGGTGATCGGGGAGCGGGCCGCGGGCCGAACGAACCGGACGACGGCGAGCGCCGACTTTGACGAGACTAGGGCTGTCGCCGCGCTGCCGGTGTTGGCGAGGTTGTTGGGGGTGGGGCGATGACCGACGAACGGCTCCGCCGCTGGCGGCTTGTCCTCGGTGGCGACGAAGACGGCACCGGCGTCACCCTCGACGGCGACGACTCCAAAATGGACGGTGTGCTCGGCGCCCTCTACCAATCGGAGACCAACGACGACGCGCCCCGACAGGCCGGGCTCGGCGCTTCGGCGCCGCGGGTCGCGCGCTGGCTGGGCGACATCCGGTCCTATTTCCCGAGTTCGGTCGTTCAAGTCATGCAACGGGACGCCGTCGATCGGCTCGGTCTCACCAGGCTGCTGCTCGAACCCGAACTCCTGTCCGCGGTGGAACCAGACGTCCATCTCGTCGGCACGCTGCTCTCCCTGAACTCCGTCATGCCGGAGCGCACCAAGGAAACCGCGCGCGAGGTGGTCCGCAAGGTCGTCGAGGAGCTGGAAGGCAAACTCGCCGAGCCCACCAGATCAGCACTGCGCGGCGCGCTCGACCGGGCCGCGCGCACGGCCAGGCCCCGGCACGGCGACATCGACTGGGGTCGAACGGTGAAGGCGAACCTGCGCAACTACTCGCCCGAGCTCAAGACCGTCGTCCCCGAGCGCCTCATCGGCTACGGCCGCCGCGGCCAGGCCGTCCAGCGTGACGTCATCCTCGCCATCGACCAGTCCGGGTCCATGGCCGAGTCCGTCGTCTACGCCAGCCTCTTCGGCGCCGTCCTCGCCAGCATGCGCGCCCTGCGCACGTCGCTGGTCGCGTTCGACACCTCCGTGGTCGACCTGACCGACCTGCTCGACGATCCGGTCGACGTCCTCTTCGGCACGCAGCTCGGCGGTGGCACCGACATCAACCGGGCGCTGGCCTACTGTCAGGGCCTTATCACCAAGCCCGCCGACACCGTGCTCGTCCTCGTGAGCGACCTCTACGAGGGCGGCAACCGCGAGGAGATGTTGAGCCGGATTCGAGCGATCCTCGAGTCAGGCGTCCGAGTCGTCGCCCTGCTCGCGCTCTCGGACTCCGGGGCGCCGTCCTACGACCACGACAACGCGGCGGCGTTCGCGGCGCTCGGGGTGCCCGCGTTCGCCTGCACGCCGGACAAGTTCGGTGACGTCATGGCCGCCGCGCTGCGGGGCGATGATGTCACCGGGTGGAACTGAGTTCAGCCGGACGAGGTGCGGCGCGCGCCGCCCGCGCGGAGCAGGTCCTCGCGGGCGCGGGCGATCCGCGACCGCACCGTCCCGATCGGACAGCCGCAGATCTCGGCGACCTCGGTGTAGGACAGGCCCAGCACCTGCGTCAGCACAAGGGCTTCGCGGCGGTCGGCGGGCAGGTCGTCGAGCAGGAGGTTCATCTCCACCAGATCCTCGAACCTGGCGGCACCGTCCTGCACCTCGGCGTGCCGGTTCTCCGCGGTGGTGGCCCAGTCGTCGGCGGTCACGGTGCGTGGCCTGCTGACGGCCGCGCGGACGTTGTCGACGGCGACCCGGCGCGCGATGGAGAACAGCCAGGTACGGGCCGACGAACGCGCGGCGAACCGGGGCAGGCTCGGCAGCGCCCGCAGGTAGGTCTCCTGCGTGAGGTCGTCGGCCAGGTCGACCGAGGTCAGGTGAGCTAAGAACCGCCACACATCACGCTGCGTGGCGCGGATGAACCGCTCCAACGCGCGCCGGTCACCCGATCCGGCGGCTAGCGCGCAGACCGTCAACTCGTCGTGATGGTTGCCCCCTGAGATTCCCACGTTCCGCAGCGTAGCGGAAAAACCAGTGGGAACTTCGAGGGCCAGTCGAGCGACTATCCAACCGTGGATTGTGACCTGTGTCGCGAAGCCGTGTCCGCGCGGCTGGACAACGAAGCCGAGCCCGCCGGGGCCGCGGCCGTCGACGAGCACCTCGCGCGCTGCGCGGACTGCCGGGCGTGGCAGGCGAGTGCGGTCGACCTGACGCGCTCGCTGCGGGTCCGTCCCGCGGTCGCGGTGCCCGACCTGACGGCGGCGATCCTTGCCGCCGCACCGGAACGCCTGCGGGTGTGGCCCCGGTTCGCGCTGGGGCTGGTGGCCATCGCGCAGCTGACGCTGGCGCTGGCGCAGATCATGGGCGTCGACACCACCGCCCACCACGTCGACCACGGCCACGCGGGCCCGTTCGCGGGCCACCTGTTCAACGAGAGCACCGCGTGGAACCTGGCCCTGGGGGTGGGGTTGGGCTGGGCGGCGCTGCGGCCGAAGGCGTCCGCCGGACTGATTCCCGTGCTATCGGGATTCGTCGTGGTTCTTCTGGGTTACTCGGTCTACGACCTGATCGCCGACGCGGTGCCGACGTCGCGGGTCATCAGCCACGGCGTTTTGGTGCTGGCACTGGCTTTGCTGCTGATCGTGCGGTACGACGCCGCGTCGCCGACGCCGGGGCACGGCGATGTCCTTGGTACGCCAGAGGATTACACCGACGATAGCCCGGCATCCGCGCCACAGCGGGAAAAGAAGGGGTCCCGTAGGGGGCATCTGCGACCCGCGAGCAGGCATCGTGCGGCATAGTGGGGAATTGTTAACTAAGTATCACCCGAATAGGTGAATAACTTCTCCCGAGAACCGCTAGCGTGGGGTCGCGGAGGGGGAGGTGGGGGGAAATGACGGAGGGGACCGTTGCCGCGCAACGGCAAGACCGTTGGGGATTGGTCGCCGTCGCGGGGATCCTGTCGTTCGTGGCCATGCTCGACATGGGCATCGTCACGGTCGCGCTGGCCGACATCGGCACCGAGTTACAGGTCTCGGCGCAGGCCGCGCAGTGGGCGGTGCTGGGCTACCAACTGATCGTTGTGGCGTTGCTGCTCCCGGTTGGGGTGTGGCTTGACGGTGCCGGTCCGCGGTCGGCGGTGCTGGCCGCGGTCACGGTGTTCGCCGGTGCCAGCGGTTTGGCCGCGCTGTCGCCCAGTTTGACCTGGCTGATCGCCGCCCGCGTCGTGCAGGGTGCGGCCGCGGCGGTGCTGTTCGTGCTGATGCCGGTGCTGGCGGCCAAATCCGTGCGCCCCGAGCTGCGTGGCCGGGCGATGAGCGTGCCCGCCACCCTCGGCCCGTTGGGCGCGGTCCTCGGCCCCGCGGTCGGCGGTGTTCTGCTCGACAACTACGGCTGGCAGTCCATCTTCCTGGTGAAGATTCCTTTCTGCCTAGTTGGTCTGATCGTCGCTTGGCGGATAGCGCCGCGCGGTGGTGGCCTGCCCACGCCCACTCGCGCCGCGTTCATCGACGCGGGCCTCATCGGCTCGGCCGTCGCGGCGATCCTGCTGGCGCTCACCTTCGCTGTCGACTCGCCCGGCTGGCTGCTGCTGGCCTTGGCCGCGGTGCCCGCCGCCGTCGCCTGGCTGCGCCGGGACAGCGGCAGGCGGGTGGTCGGCACGATCGGCTCCGGTCTGTGGCGAGTGGACAGTGCGGTGCTGTCGCTGGCCGCCGCGTTCGCCGCCATGCACTACCTGGTCGCGCTGCACCTGCAGCGGGACAACGGGGTCACGGCGACGACCACGGGTCTGACGGTGATCGCCTTCCCCGTCGCCATGGCCTTGGCCGGGCCGATCGGCGGCAGGCTCGCCGACCGCTTCGGCCATCGCCCCGTCGCCATCACCGGCGCCGCGACCACGACCGTCGGCCTACTGCTGCTTGTTCTAGCGGGATCCGAGTGGACTCCGCTAGACATAGCCTGGCGGATGGCTGTCGCCGGGCTCGGAATGGGCCTCTACGGCGGGCCGTCGCAGGTGATGGCGATGGCCACCGCGCCCGACCGGATGGGCACCGCGAGTTCGGCGGTGCAGGTGGCCAGAAGTCTCGGTTTCACCATCGGTCCCGCCCTGGCGACCGCGGCCTGGGCCATGCCAGGCGGGTCCACCACTGTCGGACTCGCCATCGCGGCGGGCGCGGGCGCGCTCGGCGTACTGCTGCTGACCTCCACGCGACCGGGCCGCTGACGCGGGCGGCCGACCACCGAACCTAGGGGAGTTCCCGCATGTGCGGAATAACCGGCTGGGCGTCGTTCGACCGCGAGCCCGGCGCCGATCCGACGGTCATCGAGGCGATGACCGCGACCATGGCCAAGCGCGGCCCGGACGATTCCGGCACCTGGACCGCGCGGCACGTCGCGTTAGGCCACCGCAGGCTCTCGGTGATCGACCTCGACGGCGGCGCGCAGCCGATGGTCACCGTCCACAACGGACAGGACATCGCGCTGACCTACAGCGGCGAGGTATACAACCACCACGACCTGCGCCGCGAGCTGACCTCGCTCGGCCACACCTTCCGCACCCGCAGCGACACCGAGGTCGTGCTGCGCGCCTACGCCCAGTGGGGTGAGGGACTGGCCGACCGGCTCGTCGGCATGTACGCCTTCGCCATCTGGGACGCCCGCGCCGAGAAGCTGGTCCTCGTCCGCGACCGCCTCGGCGTGAAGCCCTTGTTCTATACCGAAGTCTCCGCCGGAGTCGTCTTCGGCTCGGAGCCCAAGGCGCTGTTCGCCCATCCGGAGATCACCCCGCGCATCGACGCCGACGGCCTGCGCGAGGCGTACAGCCTGCTGTTCAACACCGGCCCCACGGTCTGGTCGGGCGTCCGCGAGGTGCCGCCGGGAGTGGTTGCCACGTTCGACCGCAACGGCTACCGCGAACGGGTCTACTGGCAGCTCGAAGCCCCCACGCACGCCGACGACCTCGACACGTCCATCGAAGCCATCCGCGAGCTGCTCAACGACGCCGCGCGCGGCCAGCTCGAGGCCGACGTCGAGCGGTGCAGCCTGCTCTCCGGCGGCATCGACTCCACGGTGATCACCGCGATCCTCGCCGACGAGCTGCGCCGCACCGAGGGCGGCAAGATCCGCTCCTACGCCGTCGACTACTCCGACCAGGCCGAGAAGTTCACCGGCGATGTCCTGCGCACCGGCCACGACACCCCGTTCGCCGCCGAGGCGGGCGAGTTCATCGGCACCGAGCACAGCACCGTCGTGCTCGACCCGCGCGCGCTGCTCGACCTCGACCACCGCCGCGCCGTCGTCGAGTGCCGCGACTCGCCGATCGGCGTCGGCGACATGGACACCTCGCTGTACCTCCTCTTCGGACGCATCCGCCAGCACTCGACGGTCGCGCTGTCCGGCGAGGCCGCGGACGAGGTGTTCGGTGGCTACCCGTGGTTCCACAAGCAGGAAGCCCTTGGCGCGCAGACGTTCCCGTGGCTGCTGGTCGTCAAGGACGAGGCCGCCATGCCGATCAACCCCGATCTGGCCGGTGTCCTGCGGATCCCCGAGTTCCGCGACGACACCTACGCCGCCGCGATCGCCGCCGTCCCGCAAAGCGAGAGCACTGATCTCATGGAGCGGCGGCAGCGGGAGATGCAGCACCTGTCGATGACGCGGTGGCTGCGCCAGCTGCTGCACCGCAAGGACCGGCTGAGCATGGCGCAGGGCCTGGAGGTCCGCGTCCCGTACTGCGACCACCGGCTGGTCGAGTACGCCTTCGCCACCCCGTGGACGCACAAGAGCCACGACGGCCGGGAGAAGAGCCTGCTTCGTTCCGTGGGCAAGGGAATCGCGCCGGACTCGGTGCTCTACCGGCCAAAGAACCACTATCCAGCCACGCATCACCCGGACTACAACCGCGGCCTGCAGGATATGGCGCGGGACGCGCTGACCGCCGACGCCGTGCGCGCGTTGGTCGACGAGACGCAGATCAAGACCTGCCTCGACGTCGCGCCGGACGAGCTGCCGTGGGGCCACCGGCTGCGGCTGGAGCGCGTGGTCGACCTCGCGCTGTTCCTCGACATCCACAAGCCCGAGCTGACCGTCTGACCCGGAGGACGACGATGACCGACGAGCCGATCGAGCTGTTCGGGCGCGACTACAAGCGCGACCCGTGGGAGCTGTACCGGAAGATGCGCGACGAGGGACCGGTGCACCGCGTGCTGTTCCCCAGCGGCGTGAAGGCGTGGCTGGTGACCGGCTACACCGCCGCGCACGAGGCGCTCAACGACGACCGCCTCGGCAAGCACCACTCGCGCGGCAACGCCAAGTGGCGCGAGCGGGCGGCGATCATGCCCGAGCCGCAGCACTCGCAGCTCCAGGTTCACCTGCTGCACCAGGACCCGCCGAAGCACACGTCGATGCGCAGGCTCGTCACCGACGCGTTCGCGCCGCGCCGGATGGAGGCGCTGCGGCCGAAGCTGCAGGAACTGGCCGACGCGCTGATCGACGCGATGCCGTCGACGCCCGAGGTCAGCATGGACCTGGTGGCCTGCTTCGCTGCCCGGTTCCCGTTCCAGGCGCTCGCCGAGGTCATCGGCCTGCCGCCGGAGTTGGCGTCGCGGTTCAAGCGCGAGTGGGGCAAGGTCGTCGCCCCGGTCGGCCCGACCGACCCGCGCCGCGCCGAGTACGAGGGCCTGCTGCGCGGGCTCCAGGGCTACATCGCCGAGGTCGTCGCGGACCGCCAGGCCGATCCCGGCGACGACCTGCTGAGCAAGCTTGTCGGCGCGCACGCGGCAGGCGAGCTGAGCCAGGCCGAACTCGACTCGATGATCTTCCAGCTGCTGGTCGCGGGCCAGGAACCGGTGACCAACCAGATCACCACCGCGATCATGGCCCTGGTCCGGCACCCGGAGAAGCTGGCGGTGCTTGCCGCCGACCCGTCGCTGCTGCCGCAGGCGGTGGACGAGCTCCTGCGCTACGACAGCGCGTTCGAGCTGACGACGTGGCGGTTCTTCACCGAGGACTCCGACCTGCACGGCACCACGATCCCCGCGGGCGACTCGGTGATCGTGTCGCTGTGCGCGGCCAACCGCGACGAGCGCCGCTTCGCCGACGCCGACGAACTCGATCTCACCCGCAGCCCCAACCCGCACCTGGCCTTCGGCCACGGCATCCACTTCTGCCCTGGCGCGGCGCTGGCCCGACTCGAACTGCAGATCGCGATCGGCACGCTCATCGACCGGCTGCCCGGTCTGAAGCTTGCCGTGCCCGAGGACAAGATCGAGTGGGTCGCCGCCGTGCTCGCCCGCGGCACGACCACCCTGCCCGTCACCTACACCGAGCGAACCTGACCCGATAGCCGTTTCGCACCCCACGCCCGCGGTTCCGCGCGAGGCGCGGCGATCCCACCCGCCCAAGTGGAGGAATGTCCAAGATGACCCCGTCACCGTCGACGGCACCGGCCGCCGCACCGTCCGCCGCGGACATCGAGACGTGCGCGGCGATCCTCGAACTGCTGTACCCCGTTCGCCGCGCGGCCGACCCGGACACGCCGAACACCGCTGAGGCGTTCCCGGAGCAGATCAGCCAGCTGCTCGACTTCGTCTCCGTCGGCGAGCCGGTGATGTTCACCCTGCCGGGTTTCCCCTGCAAGTCACCCAATCCGGCGAAGGTGCTGGGCGACCTGCCAGACGAGGGGGAACGCCTGGCGCTGCGATTCCTCGACGAGCTGTGTGCGGCGGTGGAGGCGGTATATGCGCCGGGCGCGCGACTCGTCATCTGCTCGGACGGCCACATCTTCGGCGATGTCATCGGGGTCGCCGACGATCGAGTTGACGCATACTCGGACGAACTCCGCCAGCTGATGGCGAAGGAAGGACTGTCTCGGCTGTCCCTGTTCAATCTGCAAGACATCTACCCCGGTCTGAGTTATGACGAGAAGCGGCGCCGGGTCACGGTCGCCTACGCCCCGACTATCGCGCAGTTACGTGAAGAGGTCATGACGGACGAGTCGACGGTGCGGCTCTATCGCGGGATCACCCGGTTCCTGGTCGACGACACCGCCCACTGGACCGGCTCGAAATCGGCCCTGCAGCGCGAATGCCGCACCCGAGCTTACGAGGTGATCGCGCGCAGCCGGGCATGGGGTGATCTCATCGCCGCCTACCATCCGCGGTCGTTCCGGCTGTCGATCCACCCACAGCCCGCGGGCGCGGCCAAGTTCGGCATCCGCCTCCTCGACGCCCCCGACGTCTGGATGACGCCGTGGCACTCGGTGCTGGTCGAGGAGCCCGGGAAGGCTCCCCGTCTGGTGCGCCACAAGGACGCGGTGGAACTCGGTGAGCTGGTCAACGTCGATGGTAGGCCGAGCCACTACCGAATTACGAGCTGATCGGACCCTGGTGATCGAAGGCGATCAGCGGATCACCGGTCAGCGGGTGCTCGACCACCGCGGCCCGCACGCCGAACACGTCGGCGAGCAGGTCGACGGTGAGCACGTCGCGGGGTTTGCCCGAGTCCACGACCTGACCGTCGCGCAGCACGTGCAGCCGATCGCACAGGCTGGCCGCGGCGTTCAGGTCGTGCAGGGCGATCAGCGTGGTGCGGCGGTGTTCGCGCAGCAGGCCGAGCAGGTCGATCTGGTGGCGTAAGTCGAGGTGGTTGGTCGGCTCGTCGAGGACGAGCACGTCGGGCTGCTGGGCGAACGCGCGCGCCAGCAGCACCCGCTGTCGTTCGCCGCCGGACAGCGCCGAGAACGAGCGGCCCGCGAGGTCCATGACACCGACCTGGGCCATCGCGGTGGCGATGATCTCCCGGTCGCGGTCGTCGTCGCCCGCGAACGCGCGCTTGTACGGGGTGCGGCCCATCGACACGACCTCCAGCACCGACAGCTCGAAGTCGCTGCCGCGCTCCTGGGGCAGCGCGGCGACGTGCCGGGCGGCCTCGGTCGCCGACATCGCCCGCAGGTCGCGGCCGTCGAGCAGCACCCGCCCGGAGGCGGGCCTGAGGTGGCGGTAGACCGTGCGCAGCATCGTCGACTTGCCGCTGCCGTTGGGCCCCACCACGCCGACGATCTCGCCTGGCTCGGCGAGCACGTCGACCCCGGAGACCACCGTGCGGCCCGCCAGGGTGACGACCAGGTCCTCGATGGCGATCCTCACGCGCGCTCCAGCCGTCGGTCGAGCAGGTACAGCAGCGTCGGCGCGCCGATGAGGGCGGTCACCACGCCGATCGGGAGTTCCTGGTCGGACAGCGCGACCCTGGCCACGATGTCGACCACGACCAGCAGCACCGCGCCGGTCAGCGCGCTGATCGGCAGCAGCCTGCGGTGGTCGCCGCCGACCACGAGCCTGCACACGTGCGGCACCATCAGCCCGACGAACCCGATCGCGCCGGACACGGCCACCAGCACGCCGGTCAGCACGCTGGTGACGATGAACAGCTCCCGGCGCAGCCTGCCCACGTCGATCCCGAGCCCGGCGGCGGTCTCGTCGCCCATGAGCAGCGCGTTGAGGCCGCGGGCGCGCGCCTGCAGCAGCAGGAACCCGAGCAACACCACGATCGCGGGCAGGGCGAGCACCGACCACTTGGCGCCGCTGAGGCTGCCCATCAGCCAGAACAGCACGCCGCGGGTCTGCTGCTCGTCGGCGGTCTGCAGCACCAGGTAGCTCGTCGCGCCCGCGAGGAACTGCCCGATGCCGACCCCGGCCAGCACCAGCCGCAGCGGGGAGAACCCGCCGCCGCGTCGGGCCAGCGCCCAGACCAGCGCGAACGAGCCGAGCGCGCCGAGGAACGCCGCCGCGGACAGGCCCAGCCCGAGCACGCCGCCCGCGGTCGCGCCGAACACGATCACCGCGACCGCGCCGAGCGAGGCGCCCGACGAGATGCCGAGCAGGTACGGGTCCGCCAAGGGGTTGCGGACCAGCGCCTGCACGGCCGTGCCGACGAGGCCGAGACCGGCGCCGACCACGGCGGCGAGCAGCGCGCGGGGCACGCGCAGCTGCCAGACGATCAGGTCGGGCGTGCCCGGGACGGGTTTGGTGCCGACGAGGTGGCCGACCACGATCGACCACACCTGGCCGAGCGGCACGAAGCTCGACCCGACCGCCGTGGCCAGCGCGAGGCCCGCGACCAGCGCGACCGCCAGGACGGTCACCACCAGGCCCGCGCGCACCCTGGGCACGGCCGGGAGGTGCGCGCGGTCCTGGCGGGGAAGCGATTCGACCGCCATGGCTAGCCCTGGGCGACGATCACGTCGGGGTGGATGGTCTTGGCGATCTCCACGACGGCGTCGGCGTTGCGCACGCCCGCGATCGTGGTGGTCTCCGACCCGACCCGGACGAACCGGCCCTGCTTGACCGCGTCGAGGCCCGCGGTGGCGGGGAACTCGCGCAGGAACTTCTCCGCCTCGGCGAACGCGGCGTCGTTATCCTGCTTGTCGCCTTTGTCGCGCACGCCCAGCTGGATCCACTGTGGATTGCCCGCCACGACCTGCTCCCAGCCGACCGGCTTGAAGTCGGCCTCGCAGTCGGCGAACAGGTTCTTGGCGCCCGCCAGGGTGATGACCGCGTTGGCGACCTGCTTGCCGCACACCGCGATGGGCTGGTCGGTGCCCGCGTCGAAGTCGAAGAAGAAGTACGTCGGGACCTTGTCCTTCGGCAGCTTGGCGACCGAGGCGGTCACTTTGGCGACCTTCGCGCGCATGCCCTCGACGAGCTCGTCGGCCTTGGCGCCGGTGCCGGTGACCGACCCGAGGCGCTTGATGTCCTCTTCCACAGTGGACAGGTCGGTGAGCTGGCCCGCGCGCTTCGTCGCGCACGCCGTCGACTTGAGGTAGATGTGCTTGATGTCGGCGGCGGTGAACTCCTCCGCGCTCGGCGGGCCGCCCATGCCGCCCATCGACCCCATGTCGGCGAAGGTGTCGACGTAGAGCTGCGCGCCGGAGCCCAGCAGCTTCTCCTTCGGGATCACCATGTCGCCCAGGACCGGCACCTTCTCACCCGCGGCGCGGAACTGCTCGGGCAGCGTGCCCTTGGCGGGCGGGAAGCCGGTGCCGATGATCTTGTCGCCCGCGCCGAGCCAGAACAGCAGTTCCAGGCTGGAGCCGTTGCTGGTGACGATCCGCTGCGGCGCCGCGTCGAAGGTGACCTTGCGGCCTTCGCAGTCGTCCAGCGTCGCGGGGAAGCCCGCGGCCGGGCCGGGCACGGCGCCGGGATTGGTCTCCGTCGACGCGGGCGCGCACGCGGTCATCCCGATCGCGGCGGCCCCGACCACCAGTGCGCTGAGCACACGAGAACGCATGTCGACCCCTGTTCGTGTTGATAGTCGTCCTCTAGTCGCCCCGAAACGGCGGGAAGTTCCGAGGCGGGACGGATCGGCCCCGGATGGCCCCGGACGATCGGCGCAACGGGCTGCGCCATTGGCGCTAGCGGCGCTCGTTCACTGGGAATACGGGACGCCGAAGGTCGGGCTTGTCCGGTTCCGCCCTATCCTCTGCGCTGTGGAAGGCCGGAGTCGCGCACGCATCGTCGGGCGGGCGGGCGTGCTGAGCGCGTTGCGCGTTCAGCTCACCGACGGCGGCGGCGTGCTGCTGACCGGTCCCAGCGGCATCGGCAAGACCACGCTGCTCGACGAGGTCGCCGACGGCTGGTCCGGCCTGGTGCTGCGCCAGACCAGCGCCGAGAACGAGCGCTGGATCCCCGGCACCGCGCTGGCCGACCTGTTCGCCCAGATCCCCACCGAGGCCGTGGCCACGCTGCCCGACCCGCAGCGCCGCGCCGTGGTCGACGTCCTCAGCGGCGAGCGGATCGACGCGCCGGGGGCGGCGCTGCGCATGGCGTGGCACTCGCTGCTGCTCGCGGTGTCCGCCGAGACCTCGGTGCTCGTGCTGCTCGACGACGTCCAGTGGATCGACGCGACGTCGGCCGACATCCTCGCCTACGCCGCGCGCAGGCTGCCCGGTTCCCAGGTCAGGGTCGTGGTGGCGGGCCGCGTGCAGGAGCCCGTCGACCTGGCCGACGACGGGGACGGCGCCGACCCGCGCCCGGTCGCGCCGTCGCTGCTGGTGCCCCGGCCGCTGCTGCGGCTGCCGGTGCCGCCGCTGACGGCCGACGACCTCGCCGAGCTGTTCGACGCCTACGGTCTGCCCGCCCGGACGGCGGTCGGGATCCACGCCGACTCCGAGGGCAACCCGTATCTCGCGCTGACCCTGGCGGGGGCGTTCTCGGAGCGCACCGGCCTGCGGGCGCCCGCGCCGCTGCCGCCCGGGGTCGCGGCCCTGGTGCACGAGCGGCTGGCCGCGGTGGCGCCTCGGGTGCGACAGACACTGTTGTTATGCGCGCTGGCCACGCGGCCCACGATCCGGCTGCTGCTGCGCGCAGGCCGCGCGGACGCCCGCCACGACATCCGGCACGCCGTCCAGGCCGGGCTGGTCGTCACCGACGAGGAGAACATCCGGTTCACCCCGCCCGCCGCGGCCTCGATCGTGGCCGACCTCGCCGACGCCGAGCGCCGCGCGCAGGCACACCGTGAGCTGGCCGAGGCGGTGACATTCGACGACCAGCGTGACCGGCACCTTGCCCTGGCCTCCGCCGCGCCGGACGCGCGGGTCGCGCGGGCGCTGGTCGTCGCCGCCGAGACCGCGATCCGGCGTGGCTCCCGCGACTTGGCCGCCGAGTTGTATCTGCTCGCCGCCGACCGCGCGCCCGCTGATCTGTCCGGCCAGCGGTTGGAGTGGCTGGTGTCGGCGACCGAGGCCGCCGCCAACGCCGGTTTGCCCGAGCAGGCGGGCCGGGCCGCCCAGGCGCTGCTCGACGCCGCCGACGCCCGGCCGCTGCTGCGGGTGCGGGTGCGGATGGCGCTGCTGCACGTCGCCGGACAGGGCTTCGGCGGTATGAAGGAGGTCTTCGCAGCGGCGATCGCCGACGCGGGCGACGACCCGGCGTCGCGGGCGCTGCTGTGTCTCTGGCAGTCGTGGGCGGCGATGGTCGCCTCCGATTCCGACAAGGCGATCGCCGACGCCGAGCGCGCGGTCGAGTTGGCCCGGTCGGTGGGCGACCACAACACCGAGGCGCTGGCCGCCGCGGCGATCGCGCTGCAGTTCCGGATCATCGGTAGGCCGGACAGCTGGTCGGCGCTGGGTTCCGCGCTCGCCCTCGCCGCGCCGGACCTCGACGGCTGGACCCACATGTCACCGCGGTACATCGGTACCCGGTTCGCGATCTTCGACGACCGGCTGGACGACGCGCGGTCGGACCTGCTGGACATGCTCGCGCTGGTCGAGCACGGGGCGGCCGAGGAACTGGTGCACGTGCTCCGGTCCCTGTCGGAGGTGTCGGTCGGCCTGGGCCGCTGCCAGGACGCGATGACCTACGCCGACCGGGCGCTGCGAATCGCGGGCGAGGCGCGGCTGAGCCCGGGGCCGTGTTGGCACGCCGCCGCCGAGGCGGAGCTGGCGGGCGGGAGCATCGGGCGGGCCATCGCGCTGGCCGAGCGGGGGATCCGGGCGTCCGAGCAGGAGTCGGATGGTGTGTTCATCCGTCGGCACCTGCACGTGCTGGGGCAGGGGTTGTTGCGGTCGGGGCAGCCCGTCCAGGCGGTGGTCGCGCTGCGGCGGATCGCCGAGTTGGACCACGGCGACCCTTCGATCTTGCGGTGGCACGGAGACCTCGCCGCCGCGCATGTGTTCGCTGGGGAACTCGACGAGGCCGAGTGGGTCCTGAAGTCGACCCGGGCCTCGATCGATGGGCGCCCGCACACCGACGGAGTGCGGGCTCGGCTCGACCGGGCCGAGGCGGGGCTGCGGCACGCCCGGGGTGACTCCGACGGCGCGATCGCCCTGCTCGACCACGCCTCCGCGGTGTTCGCGGAGTTGGGGCAGCCGTTGGAGATCGGGAAGTGCCACCTGATGCGGGGTCGGATCGAGCGGCACCGGCGGCGGTTCGCGCCCGCCCGGGCCGCGCTGGACGCCGCGCACGCACTGTTCGTCGCCGCCCAGGCCACGCCCTGGGCGACGCAGACCGACGCGATGCGGTCCCGCCTCGACGGGTCGGACGCGCCTTCGGCGACACCGCAGCTGACGAGCGGGGAATCACGGATCACCTCGCTGGTGGTCGAGGGGGCGACGAACAAGGAGATCGCCGACCGGCTGTTCGTGAGCGTCAAGACGGTCGAGGCGACGCTGACCCGGCTCTATCGCAAGCTTGGCGTCCGCTCGCGCACCCAGCTGATCCGCCTGCTGAGCGACCAGGACTAGTTCTTCCCGGCTTCTTTCTTCGCGGGAAACCGACTTTCGTGAAATTTGCATACCGCGCTCGTGTGTTTTTCATCCCGGGCGCCGTAATCGGTCACGACCGTAATAGTCCCGCCCCGGGTACCGTTTAAGGATGAGCGGTGTTCGCCCGGGGTGTATCGCAATCGCAGAGATGCGGCGGAGCCCTCGCGACAGCACGATGGAACTGTACACACACCGCAGAAACAATCGTATGGGGTGAGCCCACCATCGGCCACTCCAACGGCGACGGGAAAGTCATCGGTTTGCGGGGACGACCCAGATTGGATGCGGAGAAATGACGGAAAACCAATGGAAGCTGGTCGTCGACCGGGACGGCGTGACCATCGCCAGTGACCGGTTCCGGCTGACCGCGGCTGGCACGGTCCCCCCGCAGGACGAACTCGCCCCGGACGAGGCCGTGCTCGAGGCCATGGAGTCCAGCCAGCTCGAAGGCATCATCTCCGAGCTGCAGTCGATGACCCGGCGCACCTACGGCCAGTTCTGCGGGCTGTCCCGCGCGGTCGAGATGGTCGGCGAGCGCTGGGCGCTGCTGATCATCCGCGACCTGCTGGTCGGCCCGAAGTCGTTCACCGAGCTGGCCGAGGGCTTCCCCCGGCTGTCGATCGACGTGCTCTGCTCGCGCCTGCGCGAGATGCAGCACTTCGGTGTGCTCGAGGAGACGATGAAGGACGGTGACATGACCTACGAGCTCACCGAGTACGGCCGCGCGCTCGACGAGATCGTCATGTCGCTGGGCCGGTGGGGCGCCCTGTCGCTGGAGGACCCGCGGCCGGAGGACATCATCACCGAGAACTCGATGATCATGGCCCTGCGGTCGACCTACCAGGCCGAGGCGGCCGCGGGGCTCACCGCGAGCTTCGAGCTGCGCCTCGGCCCGGTCACCATCCACGCCAAGGTCGTCGACGGCGTCCTGCGGGCCGGGCCCGGCCCGCTGCCCGGCGCGGACCTGATCGTCGAGCCCGGCCCGACGCTGAAGATGCTGATGGCCAACGAGATGACGCCCGCCCAGGCGCTCGACACCGGGCACGTCACGCTGACCGGGGACGAGTCGCTGTTCCCGAAGTTCGTCAGCCTGTTCAAGATCCTGCCGATCGCCGCACCCGTCAGCTGATCGAACCCATAGAACCCGGCGGCCATCGTGGTCGCCGGGTTCTTTGCTGTTCCAGGAAGTCCGCAACCGGCTGACCGCAGCCTAAGGGGACCGGGGCGAAAGCTAGCCACGGTCCCCAACAATCGCGAGATGGCAACCCCGGTGACCAAATGCAAGAAATTCCGGGGAGGCGGTACAGCTGCCGTGCTTACACGGCGCGTCGGACCTGGGTGGTCGAGGCGCGGCGGGTGAGGGCGGCGGAGCGGACGTCGAGCAGCGCGCTGAGCACGGGCGGGTCGAACGAGCGCATGGGGTGCAGTGCCACGTCGGCGATGCGCGCGGTGATGTCCGGGCGGATCGTGATGGGGCCGTGCGCACCGAGGAACGGGATCGGGTCGAGCGACTCCTCGGCGCCGGGCGGCACCGAGTGGGCGAGCACGTGCCAAGTGCCCTCGGGCACGTCGTTGAGCGCGTACGGGCCGGGGCGGTCGAGCACCGCGCACCGCACCGGGGAGCCCTGCAGCATCCGGCTGGGGAACAGCCCGATGAACACCAGTCCGGCCTCACCGCTGGGCGGCGGCGTGACGTGCCCGCGCACCGTGGAGGTCCGGTTCATGCCCGCGGCCGGGACGTCGGCGGGTAATTCCGCCGTCGACCCGCCCAACTGGCGGTAGGAGATCGGCGACAGGCCCACGGTGCTGCGGAACCGCGAGCTGAACGTGCCGACGCTGTTGTAGCCGACCTGGTGGCTGATGTCGGCCACGGTGAGAGAGGTGGTCAGCAGCAGCCGCTTGGCTTCCTCCAGGCGCATCGCCGACAGGAACCGGCCGGGGGAGACCCCGGTGACCTGCTGGAATACCCGGGAGAAGTGGAACTTGCTGAACATGGCCGATCGGGCCATGTCGTCGATGGTGAGTCGATCGGCGAGGCCACGCCGCATGGTGTCGATAGCCCGTTCGACGGCTCGCACGACCATCTCGTCCATTGCGTTTCCCTTTCGCTGGAGATGTCCGCGATTCCTGTGCTGGATACAGCCTGGAGAAAAATATTGTCCAGCCGTTCTCGAACGTCCTTCAAGTGCCTTCGTCATGACCCCGGGTGAGCGATTCTCGGCAGTCGTGTGAAAAAAACACGAATGCGTGGTGCGGGATTCACAAAGGGCAGGTCAGGCCGCTGCGGAACGGTTTTCCGGAATGCTGAGATGAGCGTGGAACCGGCTGGCGTGGATGGCCGGATCGGAATCCGACGGGTACGGCATCGGCGAATCCGGGTGTGTGAGCACCGCTCGCACAAGCACGGGGGACTGGCAGTGCGCGAGCTTGCCCCGGACCAGGTTGCTGAACTTGTCGAGCTGCGTGGTGGTCGAGACGTCGCTGTAGCCCGACGCACGCGCCAGGGCGAGGACGTCGGCCCGGTCCGACGGCGGCGGCGAGGTGTGGCCGGAGCCGTAGAGGCCGTCGTCGAGCACGATGTGGATCAGCGGGAGGTCGACCAGGGTGCCCGCGGTGATCAGGCCGACCGGGTTGCGCACGAGGTTGCTGTAGGAGTCGACGATCACCGTGGGCCGTCGGGTCTCCAGCGCGATGCCGATGCCCAGTGACCCCGCCAGGCCGATCGACGCCGTCAGGTAGAAGTGGTTCGGCCTGTCCTCCACGACTTGCGCGATGCGGCACGTCGCGTCGGTGGTGAACACGACCGGCTGCGCGGTCGAGGTCGCCGAGATGATCGCTTGGATGGCTGCCGTCTTGTTCATTTCTCCGCCCCGACACTGTCCGCGATGAGCAGCGCCGCCGGGCGCCGCCGGTCCTGCACGCCCTCGACCATCAGGTTCACCTGTTCGTCGAAGGGTCCGTCGAGATCGAGTTCGAAGGTCTCCATGCCGAGGCCGACCAGCAGTGGCACGGTCAGTCTGCGCAGGATCGCGCTCTCGCCGAGCGCCTCGCCCGCCACGACCCGCACGTTGACCACGAACAGCATGGGGATGCGATAGGGCACGACCAGGGAGGCGATCGCGCTCAGCGACATGCCCAGCCCGGCGTTCTCCATCAGCACCACCGGGTACCGGCCGGTGAGCGAGGCGCCGACGGCGATGCCCACGGCGTTGTCCTCGCGGGCGACGGTGAGCACTCCCGCTCGTTCGTCCAGTGTTCTGTGCAATGGTGAGAGAACGCCGCACGGGGTAGCGTAAAACGGGCCGAAGTCGGCCAGGATCAGTTCCTTGCTCAATTCATTGGCGACGTCAATCCGTTGGGCGAAAGATGGCATCTCGTCTCCCTGCAGGTGTGCCGGTGATGGGCCGCGCGGCGGCTACTGGCTTTCGACCGGACGGATCGGCGGTATACCGGCGACGTAGAAACCGTCGATTCGGAAGTTCCCGTGCTGGTTCGCCTCTGTTTGTTCGGACCGGGCGGATCTTGGCCGTGGAAGATGCTGTGACCTGTGGCTATGGCCGTACTCGATGGTCTGCCCCGACGGTCCGATTTGGTCTGTGGGTGCGGATCCGATAGCGTGTCCCCGCATCGGTGTCTTCCTCCTTTCGGCGGAGAATGGGCATCTCCCGGCGTTGAGGCCAGCACGCCCAGAACACTCGCAGAATGCACGTTCCGACGACAGTGACGGGACCACGATGGGCCTGATGAAAACAGGTCCACCCGGGGTATGAAAAAGACATGTATGGCCGGTGACAGTGACACTGGCCGCGCGCCGTTGTCGACTCCAAAATTGGCCTCCCGAACGTTAATCCCCACCCCACGGGAGTTCAGATGGCCACGCCCGACGCGGAGAACGTGATCACCCTCTTAGCCACCTTCGGCATCGACGCCCGCCCGACCGACCGTTCCGTGCAGATCGACCGGTTCGAGCAGTGGGTCGACGACGACCGCGCGATGGTCATGGGCTCGACGATGTGCACCTGCTCGCGCTCCCTCGCCGAGGCGCTTGTCTGATGGCAGGCGACGGCACGAAGGAGCCGACGGTCGCGTTCAAGCGGCACCTTCGTGCCGAAGTCGCCACCGGCCTCGGCGTCTACCTCTTCTCCGAGAACGGCGTCACCGTGCTGAAGGGGTCGACCGTCGCCTCGGTGGTGTCCTTGATGGACGGAACCCGCAACCTCGCCGACGTCCTCGACGGACTGCCGGAGGACGTCACCCCGCAGGAGGCGGGCAGCGTGCTCGCCCGCCTCTCGCAGGCAGGCCTGCTCACGGTCCGCCGTGACCAGGAACCCGCCGACACCCGCACCCTCGCCTACTGGGACGCCGCGGGCCTCGACGCCGCGGCGGCCGTCACCGCGGCCGCACGGGACACCGTGCGGCTGCGGGTCGTCGGGGACGTCGACCTCACCGCCGCGGTGTCCGCGCTCAGCGGCGCGGGCCTGTGCGTCGCCGACGAGCCGGAGACCTGCGCGCTTGCCGTCGTTGTCTGCGACGACTACCTCAACCCGACCTTGGCCCGCATCCACGCCGAGCACCGCGAGTCCGGGGTGCCGTGGCTGCTGGCCAAGCCCGGCGGCACCAAGACCTGGCTCGGCCCGGTGTTCGAGCCCGCGACCGCGGGCTGCTGGCACTGCCTGGCCGACCGCCTCCGCAAGCACCGCAACGCCGAGCTCTGCGTGCAGGACGCCTTGGGGCGCAAGGGACCGGCGACCAGCCCGGCCGCGTCGACACCGGCCACCGCCGCGCTGGGCATGCACCTCGTCGCGGCCGAGGCGCTCAAGTGGGTGGCCGGTCTGCGCTACCCGGGCCAGCGCACCGTGTGGACCCTCGACACCCTCGACCTGCGCGGCACCCACCACGACGTGCCCGTCTACCCGCAGTGCCCCGCGTGCGGCGATCCCGCGCTGATCCGCGACCGCTCGCGCAGGCCCATCGAACTGGCCTCCCGCCCCAAGGTCGCCGACGGCGGCGGCGGGCACCGGACCATGACCCCCGAGCAGATGCGCGACCGCTACTGCCACCTGATCAGCCCGGTCACGGGCATCGTGAAGGAGATCAAGCGGGACCGCCGCGGGCCCGCGTTCTTCAACTCGTTCCGCTCCGGCGCCAACGTCGCCACCCGGTCCCGCCGGGTCGACGCGCTGAGCGCGTCACTGCGGATGACCAACGGCGGCAAGGGAATCACCGAGGTCGCGGGCGAGGTCAGCGCGCTGTGCGAGGCCGTCGAGCGCTACTCCGGCACCTTCCACGGCGACGAGGAACGGGTGCGCGGCAGCCTGCGCTCGCTCGGCGAGCAGGCCATCCACCCGAACGACTGCCAGCTCTACGACGAGCGTCAGTTCCTCGTCCGCGAGTCCTGGAACGCCGGACACGGCGCGTTCCAGTACGTGCCGCCGCGCTTCGACCCGGACGCGGAGATCGACTGGACGCCGGTGTGGTCGCTCACCGAGCGCCGCCACCGGCTGCTCCCGACAAGCCTGCTGTACTACGGCGCCCCCGACAGCGGCCCGATCGTCGCCGACTCCAACGGGAACGCGGCGGGCAGCAGCCTGGAGGACGCGGTGCTGCAGGGGCTGCTGGAGCTGGTCGAGCGCGACGCCGTGGCGCTGTGGTGGCACAACCGCACCCGCCAGCCCGGCGTCGACCTCGCCGCGTTCGACGACCGCTGGGTCGCCGAGCTGCGCCGCGTGCACGCCAAGATCGGCCGCGAGGTGTGGGCGCTCGACCTGACCTCCGACTTGGGCGTGCCCGCGATGGTCGCGCTGTCGCGGCGCGTCGACCAGCCGGAAGAGGACATCATGTTCGGCTTCGGCGCCCACCTCGACCCGCGCATCGCCCTGCGTCGCGCGCTCACCGAGCTGAACCAGATGATGCCCGCCGTCATCGACGCGAAGTCCGGTGACGGCTACCAGTGCGACGACCCGGACGCGCTGCACTGGTGGCGAACCGTGACCGTCGCCAACCAGCCCTACCTGCGGCCGAACCCGTCCGTGCGGCCGACCGTGCCCCAGGACCACCCCTACACGAAGTCGACCGACGTGCTCGCCGACGTCACGACGCTGACCGGCCGGGTCGAGGCCGCCGGGATGTCGGTGCTGGTCCTCGACCAGACCCGGCCCGACGTCGGCCTGCCCGTGGTCAAGGTGATCGTGCCCGGCCTGCGGCACTTCTGGTCGCGGTTCGCCCCCGGCAGGCTCTTCGACGTCCCGGTCCGCCTCGGCAGGCTGACCGCGCCCACCCGGTACGAGGACCTCAACCCGCTGCCCATGTTCCTGTGAGTGATCGACGTTCCACCCGTTCAAGGAGTCCCAGGTGCCCATCGAGCCCGGCAGCCGGTCCGAACCACGGATCCGGCTGTGGTCGCTGCGTGAAGACGTTCTCGTCGAAGGCGACCCGCAAGACGATCGACTGGTCGTGGTGACCCGGTGGGGTGAGACCAAGATCGAGGACGCGGACGAGATGGTGTGGGAGTCGCTGCGGCGGATGAGCCTCGGACCGGTCTCGCTCGACAACGTGCTCGGACCGCAGGGCGGCTCCCCGGAGGCCGTCGCCCGGCTGCGCGACGTGCTGCACCGGCTCGCCGGGTCGGTGGTGCACTCGCTGGGCACCCGCAGCGGCGAGGGGCCGATGCTCTCGGCGGTGCCGGTGGCGCGCACCGCGCGGTTCGCCTTCGCCGAGGTCGACCCGACCCGGCCCGTGCGCCTGTCCCGGTTCGCCGCGATCCGGACGAACGACGGCGACCTCGTGCTGGAGTCGCCGTTGGCGGAGTACCGCGTGGTGCTGCACCGGAGGATCGCCTCCCGGGTGGTCGTCGGGCTGAACGCGGCCACGTCGGTGAGCGACTTGGCCGCCGCGCTCGACTTCGAGCACTCCCTGGTCGAGGACGTCGTGTCGTTCCTCGCCGCCACCGGGATCGTCCTGCTCGGCGAGTGGGCAGACGGGGCCGCGGCCCGGGTGCCCAAGTTCGTCGAGGACACCGACCCGACGCTGGTCAGCTGGTCGCACCACGACCTGCTCTTCCACTCGCGGACTCGACTGGGTCGATACGGCGGGCTGTCGGGGATGGTGTTCCCCCACGCGCAGGCCGTGCCCCCGCCCGCGCTGGTCAAGCGCCTGGAAGGGGGACGCAGGTTCCCGCTTTTCCAGCCCGACCTCGCCGCGCTCGACGCGGGCGACCCGTCGATCACCGAGGTCATCGAGAACACCCGGCTGTGCCAGGAGCTGTCCGACCGGCCCGTGACCGCCGAGCAGGTCGGCGAGCTGCTGTTCCGGGCCGCCAGGATCAGGTCGGTGTCGCGGGCCTCGGCGGGCGGGGCGGTGACCTTCGAGGTCTCCGACCGGCCCTATCTGAGCGTCAACGGGCTCTACGAGCTGGAGATCTACCTGCTGCTGCACAACTGCGACGGCCTGCCGCGCGCGATCTACCACTTCGACCCGCAGGCCCACGAGCTCACCATGGTCAACGACACCGACGGCGAACTCGACGAGGTGCTCGACTACGCCATGATCGGGAGTGGAACATCCCAGTGGCCGCCTGCGATGATCACGGTGACGGCGCGGGCGGCGCGGTCGTCCTGGATGTATGGCGGGATCGCGTACTCGCTGACCCTGACCCACGTCGGTGCGCTGCAGCAGACACTGTGTCTCGCGGCCACCGCGATGGGGCTGGCGGCGTGCGTGCCCGCGATCGATCCGGGTGATGTGGTCGACGCGGCGCTGCGGCTGGACTGGCCCGCGGAGATCGGGGTAGGGGAGTTCGTCTTCGGTCACCGCCGAGAGCCCCGGGGTGCCGACGATGTCCCCCTATAATCCGTCGGTAGCGCCGCCGCTACCGATGGTCAGATCGGACAGGTCCGGATGAGGCCTGCTCAGCGAGGGGGAGACATGCGCTCGGTCACCGACCGCGGCAAGTTATCCGGGCGGCCGGGCAGCGCTTGGGCGGCCGACCGACACGGTGTCGACTTTCTCGACGGCGCCGACGACTCGTCCAGGGTGCCGCTGTTGGCGCCGGTCCTGGCCAGGGTCACCGTCGCGACAGTGTTCTTCGGCATCTGCCTGTTCGCCTTCCTGGTGGCGGCCAACCAGCAGAGTCTGTGGCCATCGGTGCAGGCCGCGGTCTACCTGTTGATCTTGCTGACCCTGCAGGTCTTCTACTTCTCCAGGCCGGGCACCCCGCTGCGCGCGCCGCTGACCTACGCGGTCGTCGCCGTGCAGGCCTACCTGGTGTTCGTGCCGCAGGAGCAGTTCGGCGCGGCCTGGGTGTCGATGCCGACGCTGCTGGCGGGCACCGTGCTGCTGGTGCTGCCGCCCGCGCTCGCGGTGGCCATCGCCGCCACGATCCTGTTCCTCATCGGCCGCGCCGAGTTCCTGCTGAGCGGGAACCTGATCGACGCCATCTACACCACCGTCGGCAGCACCGGCGCCGCGCTGGAGGTCTTCGGGTTGACCAGGCTCGCGGGCCTGATCACCGACCTGCACGCGGCCCGTTCAGAGCTGGGACGGGCCGCGGTGGCCAAGGAACGCACCCGCTTCGCCCGGGACCTGCACGACCTGCTCGGCCTGAGCCTGGCCACGATCGGTCCCAAAGGGGCACTCGCGCGCAGGCTGGTCGACAGCGACCCGGACCGGGCGCGCGCGGAGTTGGCCGAGATCCTGACCGTCTCCCGGCACGCGCTCGCCGACGTGCGGCTGATCGCCAGCGGATACCGGGAGATGTCGCTGCACGAGGAGTCCCGCACGGTGGAGTCGCTGCTTGCGGCCTCCAACGTCGACGTGCGGATGGAGCTCAACCACGGCGAGCTGCCCGCGCACATCAGGTCCGTGCTCGTCGCGGTGCTGCGCGCGGGCGTGGCCAACGTGCTGGACCACACCAGCGTCGCACGCTGTGAGATCGCGATGCGGCAGTCCGGGCGCACCGTCACCCTCGACATCGTCGACGACGGCGTGTCGGGCCGCTGCGAGATCGCGCCGGGGGAGAGCGAGGGCTTCGACGTGCTGACCGACCGGGTCCGCGCGCTCGGTGGCGGCCTCGCCGTCGGGCCGGACCCGGACGGCCGGTTCGGGCTGCACCTGACGATCCCGGTGTCCGGGGACGACGCCGAGCAGAAAGCGGAGTCCGACGAGATCGAGCAGGTCCCGCGCCGGGCCACGCTGCTCGCCACCGGGCTCATGAACTCGGTGTTCGTCATCTTCTTCATCTCGGCGATGCTGCACTTGACCTTGCTCACCCGGGCGCCGGAGGTGCTCGCCGTCACCGCGGTGTGCCTCGGCTCGCTGGTGGCGCTGCAGTTGTTCTACGTCAGCAAGCCCGGCAGGAGGTTCACCGCTCCGCTCAAGTACGCGGTGATCGGCGCCCAGGCGATCCTTGTCTACCTGCCGTGGATGCTGTTCCCGCACGTGTGGATCAGCGTGCCCGGCATGCTCGCCGGGACCATGTTGTTCCTGCTGCGCCCGGTGTGGGGCTGGCTCGGGTTCTTCGCCGTCGTGGCGAGTGTGCCGATCGCCCAGTCGGGTTTCCACGGCGAGCTGATCGACATCGTCTACAACGTCGGCGCCACGGTGATCACCGGGTTCGTCACCTACGGCCTGACGTGGATGGCCAAGGCGGTGTCGGAACTGCGCGCCGCCCGCCACGAGCTGGCGCAGGCCGCCGTGGCCGAGGAACGGATGCGCTTCGCCCGCGACCTGCACGATCTGCTGGGCCTGAGCTTGTCGGCGATCACGCTGAAGACCGAGCTGGCGCAGCGGCTGATGAAGGTCGACCCGGCGCGCGCCCGCACCGAGCTGATGGAGATCGTCGGGATCTCCCGGCTGGCCTTGGCCGACGTGCGTTTAGTCGCCAGCGGCTACCGCGACCTGTCGCTCAACGAGGAGTCCCGGTCGGCGGAGTCGGTGCTCGCCGCCGCGGACGTCGACGTGCGGATGGACCTGCATTACGGTGAATTACCGGTGGAGGTCCGCACCGTGCTGGCGACGGTGCTGCGGGAGGGGGTCACCAACGTGTTGCGGCACAGCAAGGGCGCGCACTGCGAGATCAGTGTGCGACAGCACGACAACATGGTCGTCCTGGAGATCGTCAACGACGGCGTCGGCACCGCCGAGACCGGTCCCGGTGGCGGCAGCGGCATCCGCAACCTGTCCGACCGGGTCGCCGGGGTCGGCGGCAAGCTGACGGCCGGGCTGGACCCCGACGGCACCTTCCGGCTGCGCGCTCTCGTACCCGCTTAGCGTGCGTTCCTGGGGGGAGTACCAGGCGGACTCCGGTCCGCTTCTCGCGCCCACACTCGCCCGCGCGATCGTCGCCACGGTGTTCTTCGGGCTCTGCCTCGTGGCGTTCCTCCAGGTGGTGGCCACCGCCGCGCCGGGGCCGACGGTGTTCGCGGGCGGGGTGCTGCTGCTCCTGCTGGCGTTGCAGGTCGGCTACTTCTCCCGGCCGGGCGTGGAGCTGCGGTCGCCGCTGAGCCATGTGCTGCTGACGGCGCAGGCTGTGCTCGTATTCCTGCCGCAGCACGAGTTCGGCCAAGCGTGGGCGGCGCTGCCGAGCCTGCTCGCGGGCACTGCGCTGCTGGTGCTGCCGCCCGCGGCGGCCGCGGCGGCGTTCACCGTAGTCATCGTGGTGCTCGCGGCGAACCAGGAGATGCTCACCCACTCGGCGCTCGACGTCGCCTACATCGTGGTCGGCAGCGTCGGCGCGGCACTGCAGGTGTTCGGCCTGACCCGGCTGGCGGACCTGATCACCGACCTGCACACGGCCCGCTCCGAGCTCGGCCGGTTCGCGGTGGCCAGGGAGCGCGACCGGTTCGCCCGCGACCTGCACGACCTGCTCGGCCTGAGCCTGGCCGCGATCGGTCCCAAAGGGACAGCCGCGCGGAAGGCCATGGCCGACGACCCGGCCCGCGCGCGCCGCGAGCTGGGGGAGATCCTCACCGTGGCGCGCCACGCGCTCGCCGACGTGCGTCTGATCTCCAGCGGCTACCGCGACGTGTCCCTGCGCGAGGAGACCCGCACGGTGGAGTCCCTGCTGGCCGCGTCGAACGTCGACGTGCGGATGGAGCTCAACCACGGCGAACTGCCCGCCCGTCTGCGCTCGGTCCTGGCCGCGGTGCTGCGCGCGGGCGTCGCCAACGTGCTGCACCACACCAGCGTCGCCCGCTGCGACATCACCCTGCGCCAGGCGGGCCGCGTGGTCACCCTCGACATCGTCGACGACGGGGTCACCGGCCGCTGCCACCCGTCGATGGTCACCCCGGACGGCTTGGACGTGGTGACCGACCAGGTCACCGCGATGGGCGGGCGGCTCGTGGCCGGACCCGACCCCGACGGCCGCTTCGGCCTGCACCTGACCATGCCGGTGACCCAGGAACGCCCGCCCCGGGTCGACGAGCCGATCCCGCGCTACGCGACGCTGCTGGCCACGGGCCTGATGAACGCGGTGTTCCTCGGCTTCGCCTGCGCGGCGATGCTGCACCTGCTTTACCTGACGCGGGACCCGGGGGTGCTGGCGTTCAGCGGGGTGTGCCTGGCGGGGCTGGTGTCGGTGCAGCTGTTCTGCGTCAGCAAACCGGGGGCGCGGCCGGTGCCGTACCGGGTGGTCGCGACGCAGGCGGTGCTGGTGTACCTGCCGTTGGCGGTGTTTCCCCACGCGTGGGCCAGTGTGCCGGGGCTGCTCGCGGGGACTGTCCTGCTGCTTCTGCGGTCTTGGGTCGCCGTTCCGGTGCTGGTGCTGATGGCGGCGGGGATCGCTTGGGCGCAGGGGGCGTCGGCGCTGCTCGCGGCGGTGATCACGACACTGGTGACCTATGGGCTGACGTGGATGGCGCGGACCGTGTCGGAACTGCGCGCCGCCCGTCTGGAGCTGGCCGCGGTCGCGGTGGCGCAGGAACGGCTGCGGTTCGGGCGTGACCTGCATGATCTGTTGGGCTTGAGCTTGTCGGCGATCACCTTGAAGGCGGAACTTGCTTTCCGCGCGATGCGCGCGGACCCCTCGCGGTCACTGGCTGAGGTGGCCGAGATCGAGGAGATCGCCCGACTCGCGTTGGCTGACGTGCGGCTGGTGGCCGGGGGCTACCGGGACTTGTCGCTGAGCGAGGAGTCGCGCGCGGCGGAGGCGGTGCTGGCGGCGGCGGATGTGGATGTGCGGATGGACTTGCGCTATGGCGAGTTACCCGCGTCGGTGTTGACGGTCCTGGCGACGGTGTTGCGGGAGGGGGTCACGAACGTCCTGCGCCACAGCCGAGGGGCGCGCTGTGAGATCACGGTGCGGCGGGTGGGGGAGGTGGTGGAACTGGAGATCGTGAACGATGGGGCGGTGGCGGACGGGGTGGCGCCGGGGGGCGGGAACGGGCTGCGCAATCTGTCCGACCGTGTGCGGGCGGTTGGCGGGGAGTTGGCTGCTCGTGCTGAGGGGGATGGGGTATTTCGGCTCAGGGTGCGGGTGCCCGCCCAAGATTCCTGATGATCGCGTTCATCGAGTCAGAGCCAGCCTGATTCGGTGGCGATGCGGATCGCGTCGACGCGGTTTCGGGCGTTGAGTTTCGTGACGATCGTCGTCAGGTAATTGCGGACCGTTCCCGCCGACAGATACAGGCGGGCGGCGATGTCCACCGCGTTCGCGCCCCCGGCCGCCATCTGGAGGACCTCGATCTCCCGGCTCGTCAGCGGGCAGTCAGCCCCATCCCAAGCCGCTAACGCCAGGTCGCCGTCGACCACTCGTCTGCCTGCGGCGACGCCGCGGATCGCGTTGGCCAGCTTGTCGGCGGGGGCGTCCTTGAGGATGAAGCCGCCGACCTTCGCCGCCAACGCGCGGCGTAATGTGCCTGGTCTGCCGAGGCTGGTCAGGATGAGGGTGCGGCATTCGGGCAGGTGTTCGTGCAGTTCCGTGGCCGCCGTCAGGCCGTCCTTGCCCGGCAGGTCGATGTCGATCACCGCGACGTCGGCCTGGCACTTGCGGGCGGCGGGCAGGATGTCGTCGCCCGAGGCGACCTCGGCGACGACGTCCACGTCGAGTTCCAGGTTCAGCAGGGCCACCAGGGCGCCGCGGACCATGTGCATGTCTTCTGCGATCAATACTCTGATCACTTCACGCACCCTTCGCCCGCCCGACCCATGTTGTTTGTACCACCTTCCCGGTGTCTGATTTACGGCCGTCTGGACGCCGGTAGTTATGAACTGATACCTGCTAATGGGGGTAGGCATGTGACGTTATAGGGCGTGGCCTGGGGATTTGGCGAGTTCGGCCACCCGGCGGGCCGCGGTGAGGCTCGCCCAGGAAGTCAGGTCGACCAATTGGGCGTCGGTGAGTCCCGCTTCGTCCACGACGGACGCTTCGACCTGGTAGGCCGCGATGGCAGTGAGCAGGGCGAGCACGCCCGCCGCCCGGTCTTCCTCGGGCAGCACCGACACCGCGTCGCGCACCCAGACGCGGCTGATGCCCTTGGGTTTGCCGTCCCACGCGGCGAGTTCGGCGGCGACCAAGTCGCGCACCAGGGGTGGCACCGAGCGCCTGCCCGCCGCGTCGATGACCGCGTACGCGCGGGCGAAGGCTTCGGCGATCGTGGGGTTGCCCTCGGCCCACCACAGCTCCGGGCCGACCGGCGCGCGCGGCAGCAGGTCGAGGGACCGGCCGGGCTCGTGGTCGGCGCTCGCCGAGGACTTCATGACGCGGCCGAGGAACCGACCGGCCCGGCTGCGTGCGCTCTCCGGCACGTTCGGGGGCAGCGGCGAGCTGGGGAGGAACACGTTGACCACCCGGTTGAGGTAGTGGAACGTGATCGCCACGCCCATCACCTCCGCGGTCGGCGACGGCACCCGGCCGCCCGCGCCGCTGTCGCGCGACCACTCGGCCAGCGCGCGCAGCTCGGCGTTCTCGATGTCGTTGAGCCGCGACACCGCCAGCGCGGCGGCCTCCGGGCCATCGGTCAGCCCGCCGAGGGTGGCGCTGTGCACCTCGACGCAGTACGGGCACTCGTTGCCCACCGACACCCCGGCCGCGACGATCTCCCTGGTCGCCCGGTCGATCGCGGCCCTGGCCAGCAGCGACTCCCGCAGCATCGCCCACACCGCGGCCATCACGTCGGGGGAGGGGGAGTGCAGTGCGATGGGCGGGGCGAGCATCCCGAACTCGCGCTCGACCCGCCGGTACACCTGGGCGACCAGCTCGCGGGCACGCCGCGGCCGCACCGGCATCACGTATTGAACTTGGTTCAACGCCGAGCGCAGCGCGGTACGGATGAGCAGGCCGCTCATGGGCGCGTTCCTTCCCGAGCAGGGGTTTCCAGGTCAAACCTACGGGTCCAGAGCCGCGTGGTGATCTTGCATCGTGCTCTGTTTCCAACGTCCACTAAGGACTAGAAGCCTGCCGCGACAGTCGCCTGGGTGGCGGCGGCGAGCAAGGCGAGCGCCAACAGGCCCGCCGCGGGGAACACCGCGAACCGCACGACGCGGCCGGGGGAGCCGACCAGGGGCAGCCAGGCCAGCCCGGCCACCGCGAGGATCACTCCACTGTGGAGCAACTGGGTGCCGCCGCCCGACCAGGCGCGGACCAGCTCGACGCAGGCCACGGAACCGGCGGTGACCAGCACGAACGGCGCTATCCGGACCACATGCGGGTCCAGCGGCCGCGACACCGGGGCGATCGCGTGGAACGCCGGGAACACCCCGGCGACGAAGGCGAGGAACGCGACCTGGTTGGGCACGTCGAGCTTGCCCGCGAGAATCAGCTCCATCACCACGGCCACCGCCGCGCCGGAGCACACGAACGCCGCTGTGCGCCTGCTCGGCGCGCCGAGGAAGCCGCGCAGCAGCGCGAAGCCCGCCACCGCCGGAACCGCGTAGAGCAACGCGATCTTCAGCGTGAGCGGGCCGATGGAGATCGGGACCGAGATCGTGTGCTCGTGCTGGGCTTGGGCCGGAGTCGCGGTCATGACCAGCAGGAACACCGTGGCGGCGAGAATGGTGAGCCGCCGCGGGAGACGGCTCACCATCACGCTCACCCGACCGGCACTGGCTTGGCGCACGTGCAGGTCATCTCGGCGCGCTCCTCCGGTCGAGGGCGCATGTGCAGGACCATCGCCACGACCATGGGGACGAAGACGACGAAGCTGTAGAACAGGTGCAGCTCCACGCGCGGGGCGATCAGCTGCACGATGCTCGTCGGCTTGGCCTCGCCGAGCAGGTTGCTGCCCACGATCGCCTGCAGGAACAGCAGCAGGTGCTCGAAGTGGTGCCACACCTGGATCCACATCGACGCCAGCCACCACTTGCGGGCGCGGCCGGTGAAGCCGTGGCGCAGCAGGACCAGGCCGGTCAGCATCACCAGCGCGTAGCCGTAGTGCATGACCTCGGAGCTCACCAGCCACGGGAACCAAAGCCCGAGCACGCCGCCCGCCTTGGGCCGCGGCCAGCCGAGGCCGAAGATCTGGACGGCCTGGACGATGTGCTCGGCCCAGTGGGCCACAACGATGAACAGGAAACCCATCAGGGCGGCCTTGTGGTACTTCCCATTGAGCGCGGCGATCAGGCCACCCTGCTTGCCCACGCTCACTTGCGTCGTCATCACGCCCACCTCTCGTCGCGATGTGCGGGCCGCCCGGCACGGCGACCCGACGGGTGATCTTGGCCTCACGCGGCGCGATCTTGCAAGGACTCCGACCGCCGATAGGCCAACAGGGCCAGTTCGCGCACCTGTTCGGCGTCCGGTCCGCCCTCGGCCGCTATGTGTTCGAGCAACCGTGCCTTGCGTGCGTACCAGGCGGCCACTTCGTGCTTGCTCGCTTTCGGGCCTGGCATGTCCAGCATCAACTTCGTCATCTCTTCGAGCACACCCATGTCACCACCGTCGTCTCAGCCATCCCCGGCCGCCGTGGGTGCGGCCGGGTCAGCCAAGGACGACGTGCCGCTCACGCGGCCACCTCCCAAGGTCGGTGGCTCCACTCGCGAAAGCACTGCGACATTGGTTCGGTCGCAGGCTCCCTCACGCGCTCAGCGGTACGGTCCCCGGCCGCAGCAACGGCTTGGTCGTCGCCGGGTCCGGCAGCGACCCCTCGTAGCTGACCTTGACCCCGCGCGCCTGCGCGGCGGCGACGATGCCGGGCATCGCCCGCTCGGCCAGCGCGGAGATGGTGAGCGCGGGGTTGACCGTGAGGGCGGCGGGCACCGCCGAGCCGTCGGTGACGAAGATGCCCGGGTGGCCGCGCAGCTCGTGGCGGTCGTCGAGCGCCGAGGTCGCCGGGTCGTCGCCGATGCGGCACGACGACAGCGGGTGCACGGTGTAGGCGCCGACGAGGTCGTTGGTCCACGGCAGCACCGTGGCGATGCCGTCGCGCTCCAGGATGTCGCGCACGTCGGCGTCGGCGGCCGCCCACGCGCCGAGCGTGTTGGGCGTCGGGTCGTAGGCCAGCGGGCCGCGGCCGAGCATCTGCTGGGAGATGCGGTAGGCGTTGCCGGTGGGCGGCGGCGGGCCGAACACGCCCTCGTTGTCGTCCTCGACGATCTGGAAGATCGTCAGCCACGACTGCCAGCGGCGCAGCATCTCCTTCTTCGCCGGACCCAGCCAGGTCGGCCCGTCCTCACCCGGCGCCTGGGCCAGGATCGTGCCCAGGCCGGGCGGGAAGTACAGCTGTTCCAGGGAGTAGCGCCGGTACTCCGGCAGCGAGCCGTCGAGGCGGTCCCAGCTGGCGATCACCGGGCCCTTGCCGATCTGGTTGGCCTCGTAGGCCTTGCCGTCGCCGCGCTCCAGGCCGAGCACCTCGCGGGCGCGGTCCTCGTTGATGATCGCGGTGTTGAGCCGCTCGCCGTTGCCGGAGAAGTAGCGGCCGACCGCGTGCGGCATCGGGCCGAGCTCGGCCTCCGACCGCTGCAGGATCACCGGGGTCGCGCCCGCGCCCGCCGCCAGAATGACGATCTTGGCCTCGATGACGCCGCCACCGGTGGTGATCCGGTAGTCCTCTTCGTCGACGTGCAGGTAGTGCACCCGGTAGGAACCGTCGTCGAGCCGCTCCAGCCGCTGGACCTCGTGCAGCGGGCGGATCTCCGCGCCCGCTGCCACCGCGCCCGGCAGGTAGTTGAACAGCAGCGACTTCTTGGCGTCGAACTTGCAGCCCGCCATCATCCAGTTGCAGTTGGTGCACTTGCCGTTGTCGATGCCGACCGGCACCGGGTTGGCGGTGCGGCCCGCGTGGTTGCACGCCGCCGCCCACAGCCCACCCGCGTAGCTGATGTCGTCCCAGGTCTGCTGCTTGACCGGAATCGCCGAGGACACCCGGTCGTACCAAGGGTCGAGAGTGTCGCGGTCGATCGAGGCGGGCCACATGCGGCGGCCGATGCTGCCCTGGCGCTCGAAGACGAACCGCGGCGCGCGGGGGAGCGCGGCGAAGTAGACGACGCTGCCGCCGCCGACGCAGTTGCCGCTCAGGATGCTCATGCCGTCGCCCGCGACGAAGTCGAACGCGCGGGTGTAGCTCTTGCCGAGCAGGTAGTCGTGGTCGAAGTCCTCGGCCTGCAGCCACGGGCCGCGTTCGAGGATGGTGACCTTCGCTCCGCCGGTGGCGAGGTGGTAGGCGGCGATCGCGCCGCCGAACCCGCTGCCGACGATCAGGACGTCGGTGTTCTCGGTGCTCACGCCGGGCTCCCAGTGGCAGTCGTGTCGGGGTGCGGCTTGGCGAACTGCCTGCCGTAGGAGTAGTCCTTGAACCGCCAGAGGCCGTCCTTCTCCGGCAGCTCGAACCCGATGGTGAGCAGCCCGGGGTGGCCTTGGGCGATCGCGTCGTGCGTGCTGATGTGCGCGGCGCTGTCGAAGGCCATGTTGCAGAACAGGGCCAGCAGGACCCAGCCGGACTTCTCCGGGTGGCCGGGCGTGGTCAGGATCCTGATGAGCGCGGCCCGGTCGTCGAACTCCAGCGCCACGAACGGCGGCACCGTGTCGTCGAGGGTGATCCCCTTGTCGGCGGCGTAGGCGGTCGCGTGGCCGTTGAGCATCCCGACCAGCGACTCCAGCCCGGCGGTGATGCCGGTCGCGGGGTGGTGCAGCATCTCGAGGGCGCCGGACTGCACGGCACCGCCACCGGTCGAGACACCGGCGATGGCGCGGTCGTCGGGGGTGCGCTTCTCGCCAGGCACGATGGTGTCCGCGAACGCTTCCAGCGTGATCGTCTTGACCTGTTCGTCTGAGGTGCCCGAGTGCACGGCGGTGTCCTCCCTCGGCTGCGGTAGATGCTTATCGTCTTGCTGATCGACGGTCGGGCGCATCTCCCGCCATGCCCATCTTTCCTTGCGGTATAAGGAAAATCCGCATTCGGGAAGGTGTCCTCCACCGGTTTTCGCGCCATATTCGGGTTTCGGAGGGAGACTTGTTGTGCGGATGCGCGAACTCTGTGCCGAGGTGGGGCTGTCGGTAGCGACGGTGAAGTTCTACCTGCGCGAAGGGCTGCTGCCGCCGGGGGAGCGTCGGGGGCCGAATCAGGCCGACTACGACGAGAGCCATGTGCGCAGGCTGCGGCTGATCCGGTCGCTGGCCGACATCGGCGGCCTGTCGATCGCGGCGATCCGGGACGTGCTCACCGACTCCGCCCAGGACCTGCTTCGGGCGGGGCGCGGCAAGCTGGACGTCACCGACGAGGAGCGCGCTTGGGCCATGGCGCGGATCTCCGCGATGGCCGAGTCCCGCGGCTGGGACCTGAGTGGCGCCGATACCGCGGTGTCCGCGCTGGTCGGCGTGCTGTGCGCGTTCCGGCGGCTGGGACACAGCGAGCTGCTCGACCACGTCGACAGCTACGCCGAACTGGCCGAGTCGATCGCCCGCCTGGACCGCGCCGCCAAGGCGGAGACCTCCCCGGCGGGCACGGTCCTGGGCGACATCCTCTTGGTGTCGCTGCGCAGACTGGCCCGACGGCGCGGCTGAGGGCCGCGCCTGCCTCAGCCGCTGAACGCGACGCCGACCGCCCTGCTGAACAGTGGGGCGACGACGTGGGCCCGGCCGGTGGCGAGGTCGACGCGGGCGAGCACGGACACGCCCAGCGATCCGTCGAGCTGGACCGCCGCGATGGCCCGGTAGTCCCTCGGGTCGAACGCTCCGGCCGGGGCGGCGCCCTTGATGTCGAAGCCGTTGACCGCGCGGATCCGCAGCCCGAGCCTGCCCACGGTGAACAACTGCCCTGTGTTGGGGGAGACGACGGGGGTGACGCCGGGCGCGGTGCCCTGGGTGACCAGCGTGTCGCGCGCGGCGTCGAGGTCGTAGAGCAGCGTGCTCGTCGCGCCCGCGACGCTGTTGGTGTAGCCCGCCGCGGCGACCGCCGGAGTCGTGCCCGCGGCCTTGTCGGTCGGGGCGTAGGCCAACGCGGTGTCGGTGGCGGCCACCGCGCCGGTGTCCGGCACGAGCCGCAGGTTCTGGCCCGCGGAGGTCACGACGCGGAGCCGGTCGACCGTCGGGTTGAAGTCGATGCCGATCGCTTCGCCGCTGAGCGCGATCGGGGTGCCGACCGTGGTGGCCTGACCCGAGCGCGGGTCGACGGTGTAGAGCTGTCCGCCTGCTGACAGCGCGTACAGCACACCCGTCGCGGGCCGGATGTCGATGCCGATCAGCCGGTCGCCCTTGGCCACGCCCGTGATCCGCGCCGAGCCCCTGACCAGCAGCGGGATTCCCGCGTCATGCCTGGTCAGGACCCCATTCGTGCTCAATACGAGCAGGTCGCCGCCGGAGCGGTGGTGCGTCGGGGTGGCCGCGGCCTGGCCGGAGCCCAGCATCGCGGCCACGAGTGCGGCCCCGGCCACGATGACGGTTGGCGCTTTGCGCATGACTGATCCCTCTCTCGACTCCCGGTAACCCTGCGCAGTGCATTCGGCGCGGATGGCCAGAAGGTTCGGTCGGGAACACGATGGAGGGGCGCCCGCCGAAAGCGGACACCCCTCCATCGTGCTTGTTCAGCGTGAATGCACCGTCATCGGCAGGCCGCCCTTGACCCGCAGCGACAGCATCGGCTCCGGCACCACCTCATACCCCGGCACCAGCTTCATCGTCATCTCCCGGGAGATCATCGAGACCACGAACGCGGCCTCCATGAGCCCCAGGTGACTGCCGACGCAGAAGCGCGGGCCCGCCCCGAAGGGCAGGTACGCGTACCGCGGCCGGGTGTTGGGCAGGTCCGGGTCGAACCGGGACGGGTCGAACTTCTCCGGGTTGTCCCAGAACGCCGGGTGGCGGTGCATGGTGAACGGGCACACCATCACGTCCGAGCCCGCCGGGACGTGGTAGCCGCCGACCTCGTCGTCGGCCACCGCGCGCCTGGTCAGGATCCACACCGGGGGGAACAGGCGCATCGCCTCTTCGAGGACCATGTTGGTGTAGGTGAGCTTCTTCAGGTCCTCCAGCACGGGGGTGCGGTCGCCGAGCACGGCCACCGCCTCCTCGTGCAGCCGCTGCGCCACCTCGGGGTGTTTGTCCACAAGGTACAGAGCCCAGCCGACCGTGCTGGCCGTCGTCTCGTGGCCCGCCAACAGCAGCGTGATCAGCTCGTCGCGCATGCGCTGGCCGGCCACGCGGGGGTCCGCCTCCTGGCTGGTCGACAGGATCAGCCGGGAGATCACGTCGTCGGCGGGGTCGCGCGGGTTGCCGATTCGCTCGGCGACCAGCGCTTCGACGATCCGCGTCAGGTCGGCGCTGGCCGCGCGGAACTCCCGCTGCCTGCGCAGCGGCAGCCACGTCGGCACCATGCCCATGGTCTCCATCTCGAACATGGCCTGGTCCTGCACGGCCTCGAACGAGTGGCCGATCGACTCGAACGCGTCGAGGTCGGCGTCGAGCAAGGTGCGGCCGAGCACGCCGAGGGTGAAGCCGGTCAGCTCGTGCAGCACGTCCACCGGCCCACCCGACTCGCGGGTGCGCAGGCGGGCCACGAGCTTGGCGGCCTCCTCGACGATCGTGTCGGCCTGGCCGCTGATCCGCCTGGCCTGGAACACCGGCTGGATCGTGCGCCGCTGCTCCTTCCACAGGGCACCGTCGCTGGTCAGCAGGCCGTCCCCGAGGGCGCGGCGAGCTTCGACGTAGCCGATTCCCTTGTGGTAGTTGGCACTGTTGTCGGCCAGGATGTGCTTGGCGTGGTCGGGGTGGTTGAAGAAGTAGAGCGTCTTCGGGCCGATGCCCACCCGCACCGCGTCCCCGTAGGTCTCCGCCGCGGTGGACATCAGCGTGAGGCGGTCGCTCTTGAGCTTCTTGAGCAGGCTGAACGTCTGGCTGCGTGGGGGACCGGGCGGGACCCGGCGCGGGTGGGTCATCGTCAGGCCGCCTTCGTTTCCTTGGTGGGGGCGGGCGCGGTCACCAGGGTGACCGGGGGCGCCGCCGCCTTCGACTTCTCCACGAAGTGGACCGTCCAGTGGTAGCAGCCGCGGATCAGGCAGACCAGCGCGGTGGCGAGGAAGATGTTGTACGCCACGTGCGCGGTGATCAGCACGCCGTAGGCCAGCGCCACGCCGCCGCCGAAGGCGAACTGCGCCCACGGCTTCGACGGGGACGTGCCCGGGTCGGTGATCATGTAGTTGGTGAAGAGGATGAACGCGACGCCGGTCATCATGCCCAGCGCGGCCGGGATCGACGTGTCGAACAGCCACCCGCGGATGATCGACTGGGCGGCGAACACGCCGACCCAGCCCGCGATCAGCCACATCCGGCCGGTCAGTTTGCCGTTGATCATCGTGCCGCCGATGATGATCAGGCCCGGGATCAGCCAGTCCACCCAGCCCGAGGTGTGCTCGGTGAAGTGGTACGGCGGCGCGATCGAGCCCCACGGGAACAGCAGCAGGATCATCGCGATGCCGAAGTTCGACGGGTTCATGAAGTGCCGCATGCGGCCCTTCACCGGTGCCCGCAGGATCCACTTCGCGCCGACGGCCAGGGTGACACCGAAGATGAGCACCCAGATCCGGTCGTTGACGTAGATCAGCATGTTCATCGCGAGGCTGGTGATGTGCGCGGGGAACAGGAAGATCATCAGGCCCTTGAACCCGCCACCCAGGTAGCGCGGGGCGCGGCCCTCGACGCGGGCGCCGATCTTCTCCAGGCCGAGCTCGACGGTGTAGCCGGTGGCCAGGGCCACGAAGGGCCACAGCCACGGCTGCTCGAAGCCGAGCAGCAGGTAGCCGATGATGTTGAACACCGTGATCGACATGGCGAAGTTGCGCAGCGCCATGACGACCTTGGGGTCGTGCCGGGGCGGTCCACCCGCGGGTTTGGTCTCGGCGGTAGTGCCGGTCGCTGACATGACGGTCACTTCTCCTTCGCCTGGGCGCCGAGCAACAGCGCGTGCATGCCCGGGTTCAACTGCAGGGTCTGTTCCTGGCGTTGGCCGGCGCGGTCACGCCACGTCAGCTGCACCTGCACCGGTCCGGACACGTCGCCGAGGCCGAGGTGCACGTCGTTGCTGCGCTTGCCGGAGTGCCCGCCGCCGCCGTCGACCCGGCCGATGACCTTGCGGCCGTCGGGCAGGGTGGCCACGGCCTGCGCGCCCACGACCGGGGAGCCCGGGGTGTCCTCGTGGAACAGGCACAGGGTCAGCGACTTGCCCACGTTCGGCGCCTCGTTGCGGTAGTACACCGGCTGGTCCCACTGCCGGGCCATGGCGAAGTCGAGCCTGCCGTCGCCGTCGGCGTCACCGGTGGCGACACCGCGGGTGGGCACCGGGATGGCCAGACCGAGCTCGGGGGCCAGGTCGTCGTAGCGGCCTTCCTTGTTGCGCACGAAGAACTTCATCGTGTGGTCGCCGCCGACATCGTCGCCGAGGGTCACGTTCGGCCAGAACACCGGGTTGGTGAGCAGCTGGTCGTTGGCCGTGGCCAGCTCCTGCAGCTGCGGCCACCGGTTGACGTAGCCCTTGACGAAGCCGGTCGCCTGGACGATCTGGTTGGTCCCGGCGTTGGTGAAGTCACCGGCCTTGACGTCCCAGCCCCAGCCCGACCACGCGGTGTGCACCGAGCCGCTGACGTCCTCGAACGGCACCTCGCCCGCGTTGAGCTTGTTGCGCAGGTCCGTCTGGTCCTTGGCCTTGGTCAGGAAGTGGAAGTTGCTCTCCTCGATACCCCACGTGGTGGTGATGTTGGAGACGAACAGGTCGTAGACGCCGTCGCCGTCGAGGTCGGCGAAGTCCTCACCCATGCCCTTGAACGAGTCGTTGCCGATCTGCTTGGACTTGGGGACGACCGGCGAGCCGTAGCCCCTGATCGGCTCGAAGGCCAGCTTGCCCGGCGTGGACTTGTTGTGCAGCAGGTGGTCGGGGCCGAAGTCGTTGGCGAGGTGCAGCTCGGGCAGCCCGTCGCCGTCGATGTCGGCCGAGGCCGCGCCCAGCTCCCAGCCCTTGGAGACCTCGATCGGCAGCGCGTCGTCGACCTTGGTGTAGACGCCCTTGCCCTGGCCGAGGAAGAAGTAGTCCTCACCGCCGTTGCGCGCGTCGGACATCGAGTCGTTCATCTCGACGCCGCCGGAGATCCGGTCGTCGAGCACCGGGCTGTGCTTGAAGTAGTTGGTGATGAGGATGTCCGGGTGGCCGTTGCCGTCGAAGTCCTCGTAGGTCACCGCGTTGCTGTTCCACTGCGGGCCCTCGTAGATGCCGCTGGTGGAGGTCGGCACCAGCTCGGTCGGCACGAAGCAGTCCGCGTCGAGCTTCTTGGCGCCGGGCTTGGTGTAGAAGATGATCGGCGTGCGGCCCCAGTAGTAGACCAGCAGGTCGATCCGGCCGTCCTCGTTGAAGTCACCCGGCAGGCAGCCCATGGGGGCGATCTGGCCGTTCATCGGGAGCACGCCCGGGTTCAGCGCGAACGGCGCGTAGCGGTTGCCGTTGCGGTCCGGCACCGGCGTCACCACGACCTGGTCGATGCGCGGGTCGGTGATGCACAGGTCGTTGGGCAGGCCGTCGGCGTCGACGTCGTTCATCGCGATGGCCGCGCCGACCGACGAGATCCACGCGTCGATGTGCTTGTAGTCCTTGTTGACCTTGCGGACTTCCTGCTGCTGGAAGCCGCTGGGCATCGCGATCGACTTGGGGACGAACTTGAAGTCCTTGGCCAGGGCCGACTTCTCGGCCGCCGTGGACTCCGGCAAGCGGGCGACCATGAACGTGGTCACCACCAAGATCATCGCGATGATCCCTGGAAGCTGCCTATACAGCCATCCGGGTTTGGTGGTCATCGACTTACACCTCCCAGTGAAGCGAATTGGCCTGCGACGCGCTGGCGCCAGACCTCGTAGGCGGGCAGCTCGCCGTCGGCCGGAAGGCCGCGACGGGCATCGTGGGTGACTTGCGCTGCGTCCTGAGGGGACAGTCCGCAGAACACTCGGGACGCGATCTCGGTGTGCGGGATGACCAGCCCGGCCCGCACCCTGGCCTCCGACGCGAACGCCGATGCCTGGCTGACCACCGGCCGGTACTTCCCGACCAGGTCGCGGTAGCGCAGCAGCTCGGACTCGTCGGCGCCACCGGCGTAGGTGGCGGCGAGCCCGGTGCCCGCGAACAGGTCCTCCCGGCGGTGCTCGGGGAACTTGTTGATCATCTTGGCGACCAGCTCGCCGTCGCTGCCGCCGATGAACCACATCGCCCGGCCGATGCCCTGGTCGAGCGCGCGGTTGGCGTAGGAGGTGCCGTTGTCGGGGGTCCTGGAGTACTCGCCGCCTGGCCACGGGAAGCGCGGGTCGACGTACTGCTCGTCGATGTAGCGCTTGGTCTTGAAGTAGGCCTGGTGGAAGCCGTAGCCGTCGAGCACGAGCCAGCGCAGCAGCGGGTGCAGGGTGTCGGCCTTGGGCCAGCGGAACCGCGGGAGCCGCGCCATCGCCCAGCCGATGCCGACGTAGACCATGTAGTTGTGGATGTCGCCCTCGCCCGCGAGGAACTTCTCGGTGAGGTTCGTCGGACCCAGCGGCAGGCCGTCGCGGACGGCGAACCCCATTCCCGCGCCCTCATAGGCGAAACCGCGGTAGTAGGGCTCGATCTTGTCCATCTTCTCGGCGGCTTCGCTGATCGTGGCGGCCTCCGCGGCGTAGGCGTAGCCCTCGAGGAAGCTCGCGCCGACCGTTTCGAGGTTCTGCTGCGCCTCGGGGCTCTTCTTGTGGAAGCCGCGTACGTCGAGCAAGGTCTCCGACGTGCTCGGGGTCAGGATTCGGCGCCTTAGCGCGCGCCATGCTTGGCCCAACTGACTCTCCCCCTCACGGGTGGACTCGTTCTCCGGATGGTTGGCTGACAACGGCTTGCACGAGCCGGGTGCGGATGCGCTCACGCCACCGCTCATAGGCCGGGTCGATGCCCGAGCCCCACGGGTCGGCGGCGGTGCTGTCGGCGATCTCGACCGCCTCGTCGATCGTCAGGCCCGCCATCGCCCGTGCGGCGAGCTCGGAGTGCGGCGGGGTGAAACCGGCGTAGGTACGCGCCTTGATGGCGAACACCACGCCCAAGGCCAGTTCCGACCAGTACGCGCCGCTGGCCTCACGCAGCCAGGCCAGCGAGTCGGCGTCGCTGCCGCCCGCGAACGTGGCGGCCAGGCCGACGCCGCTCCACAGGTCGGCGTGGCGGTGCTCGGCGAACCCGTTGACCGCCTTGGCCACGGCCTCGGGGCGGGCGCCGTTGATGAACCACAGCGCGCGGCCGACGCCTTGGTCGAAGGCGCGCAGGAAGTACTCCGGCGAGCCCTCCCAGGCGTACGGCTTGGGCACGCGCTGCTGGTCGACCCACCGCTTGGTCTGGAAGTAGGCCCGGTCGAAGCCGAAGCCGTCCACCGCGAGCCAGGTCATGGTCGGGTGGTACGGCGACTCGCTGATGTCCGGGATGACCTTCTTCCACAGCACCCTGGGCAGCCGCGCCATGGCGAAGCCGATCCCGATGTAGGTGAGGAAGATGTGCGGTGCTCCCGGCCCGCCGAGCAGCTCCCTGGCCTTGGTGCCGCGGCCGCCCGCCATCGCGTCGCGCACCGTGGCGGCCATCGCCGCGCCCTCGTAGGCGAACCCGCGCTGCTCCTGGCGGACCAGGGCGAGTTTGCGTTCCACCTCCCAGAGGGTTTTGGCCTCGATACCCCACTCGAACCCGCTGATCACCGCCTGCGGAATCGCCTCCAGCGCCTCCGCGGCGGGCGAGTCCGCGCCGGGGAAGCCGCGGACGGCGAAGCTGACCTCGGTGAGTTTGGGTGTGAGGAGAACTCTTCGTAGCGTGCCGAGAATCGGCATGGATGTCACCCCGCTTTCCATGGACCATGGTCTGGTGTCCGATTCCGGGGTGCATCTCCCGTATTGCCGGCGCCCGGCAGGAGGGAAATAATGAAGAACACCCCGCCGGGATCCCGGCGGGGTGTTGGTTTCTCGGTTATTGCGGCCGCGCTACGCCCAGGGTGCCAGGGGGTACCAGGGCAGGATTCCGCGGTTCGCGAGCATGCGGACATCCCAATAGAGGAACGTGAACACGCCCGCGATGATCAACGCCGAGGCGGTCACCACGGCGACGCGGCGCGGGTCGGCGGCGAACCAGCGGCCGACCGGGCCGCCCATGAGCGTGGTCAGCAGGACGAGCAGGACACCCATGATCAGGATGTTGCCCAGCGACTGCAGGGTGAACGCGGCGGCGCCGTAGAGGGGGTTGCCGCTCTCGGCCGCGTCGCGGAACAGCGCGCGGAACAGCCCGAACGGCCTGCCGATGAGGAAGCCGCCGATCAGCGCGCCCATGAACACCATGCGGGCGTTGGGGTAGCGCTGGGAGATCTTGGCGAACGGGTCGCGCACGACCCCGGCGGCGGCGAGACCGAGGTAGATCATGATGAGGCCGATGAGCCCGAACACGACGAGCGACTGCACACTGCGGCCGGACAGCTGGCCCGCGACGTTGCGCGCGGTGGAGAACTGGGGCATGTCCGTGCCGACGACGCCGACGATGGCGCCATAGACGGCGGACACCGCCGTCATGCCGACGGACAGCCAGAGCAGGGGCTTGAGCGTGGCCTTGAGCCTGCCCATGCGGGAGTCGGTGGTGCCGAGCACCGGTGCCATCGCGCCGAAGACCGCGATGTTGCACGCGGTGAAGGTGCCCGCGATGCCGGTGACGAACGCGAAGGCGATCCCGGCGCCGATGCCGCTGATCTCGGTGGCCTTGGCGTCGTGGCCGAGCATGCCGTTGGCGATCGTGTCGCCGATCGTGCTGTCGACGAACCTGGCCGACCAGACGACGGTGAGCAGGAACCCGACCAGCGCGCTGAGGCCGATCACCAGGCCCTTGCGGCTGGGGTAGTGGGTGGCGGGCGTGCCGGGGACGGACGGATTGCGCACATGCTGGGTATCGCTGCTGCTCATCTGCTGTCCTTTTCGGAAAGGCGGCGGGGATACTCCTCGATATTGCGGTCTGCGAATCTGCAGATGGTACTGGCGCACTTGGCCGATATCCGCTCGCGCGGGCAAGTGGGCACGTTCGGAGTAAGTATCCGAAATAGGGGTTGCGCGCCGGCGGGGCGAGCCTGGCGGGGTGCGCGCACGGTCGGAGACGACAATGCTCCCTTTTCGCCAGCAAACTGGGCATCGCGAAGCCATAAATAATGACCATTGGCACCTGCTGACTTATTCAAAATTGTGACGCATCGGTCGCGGTCGGGCAATGGTCCATTTCAGTCCAGAGGCGGTGAAGGTATGAGCAGTGAACGGATCGCGATCGTCGGCATCGGCCTTCGTTATCCCGATGCGAGTTCCCCGGCGGAGCTCTGGGAGAACGTGCTGTCCGGCCGCCGCGCGTTCCGGCGGCTTCCGGACGAGCGGATGAACCACGCCGACTACTGGTCGCCCGACCCGAAGGCGCCGGACCGCTTCTACGCGAGCAAAGCGGCCGTGCTGAAGGACTTCGAGTTCGACCGGGTCAAGTACAAGATCGCCGGAAGCACCTTCCGGTCGACCGACCTGACCCACTGGCTCGCCCTCGACGTGGCGACCCAGGCCCTGGCCGACGCGGGCTTCCCGGAAGGGGAGGGGCTGCCGAAGGCGGCCACCGGCGTGGTCTTCGGCAACAGCCTCACCGGTGAGTTCTCCCGCGCGAACATCATGCGGGTGCGCTGGCCGTACGTGCGGCGCACCGTCGCGCACACCCTGGCGGGCAAGGGCTGGTCGGAGGACGAGACCACCGCCTTCCTGTCCGAGCTGGAGGCGCAGTACAAGGCGCCGTTCCCGCTGTTCGACGAGGACACCCTCGCCGGTGGCCTCGCCAACACCATCGCCGGACGCGTCTGCAACCACTTCGACCTGGGCGGCGGCGGCTACACCGTCGACGGCGCCTGCTCCTCCTCGCTGCTGTCCATCGCCACCGCCGCCAAGGCGCTGGTCGACCGGGACATGGACGTGGCCATCGCGGGCGGTGTCGACCTGTCGATCGACCCGTTCGAGGTGATCGGCTTCGCGAAGACCGGTGCGCTGGCCACCGGTGAGATGAAGGTCTACGACAAGGACTCCAACGGCTTCTGGCCTGGCGAGGGCTCCGGCGTCGTCGTGCTCATGCGCGAAGAGGACGCCATCGCCCGCGGCGGCAAGATCTACGCCTGCATCTCCGGCTGGGGCATCTCCTCCGACGGCAAGGGCGGCATCACCCGCCCCGCCGAGGCCGGGCACCGGCTGGCCCTGTCCCGCGCCTACAACCGCGCGGGCTACGGCGTGGAGACCGTTTCCTACTTCGAGGGGCACGGCACCGGCACCGCGGTCGGCGACGCCACCGAGATCGAGGCGCTGTCCACCGCCCGCAGCTTGGCCGACCCGACCGCGCGCCCGGCCGCTCTCGGCACTATCAAGGGCAACATCGGCCACGCCAAGGCAGCTGCGGGCATCGCCGGTCTGATCAAGGCCACCCTGGCGCTGCACAACCAGGTCATCCCGCCGGGCACGGGCCAGAAGGCCCCGCACCCGCTGCTGGAGGGCGAGAACGCGGCGATGTACGTGCCGCAGTCGGCCGAGCTGTTCCCGACCGACGTCCCGCTGCGCGCGGGTGTCTCGGCGATGGGCTTCGGCGGCATCAACACCCACATCGCGCTGGAGCAGGCCGCGGGCGTCACCCGGCGCACCGAGCTGACCAAGCGCACCAGCACGCTGGTGTCCAGCCGCCAGGACGTCGAGATCTTCTTCTTCGACGCTTCCGACGCCGCCGAGCTGCGCGACCAGGTGTCGCGGGTGGCCGCGCTGGTCACCAAGCTCTCCTTCGCCGAGCTGGGCGACCTCGCGAGCACGCTGGCCGGTGAACTGGCGGGCCGTCCGCTGCGCGCGGCGGTCCTGGCGAGCAACGCCGAGGAGGCCGCCCGCAAGCTGGAGAAGCTGGTTGCCACGATCGACGCGGGGGAGACCACGCTGTTCTCCCCGGTCGAGGGCGTCTTCCTGGACAACCGGGCGGTGGCGCCGAAGTTGGCGTTCCTGTTCCCCGGCCAGGGCTCCGGCCGCGGCGCGATCGGCGCGATCCGGCGCCGCTTCTCCGTGGCCGACCACGTCTTCCACGCCATGAACCTCACCGGCGACCAGGTCGCCACCGAGGTCGCGCAGCCGCGCATCGTCACCGGCTCGCTCGCCGGTCTGCGGGTGCTGCACGCGGTGGGCATCGAGGCCGACATCGCCGTGGGCCACAGCCTCGGCGAACTCACCGCGCTGGCCTGGGCCGGGGCGATGGGCGGGTCGGAGCTGCAGGAGCTGGCCAAGATCCGCGGCCAGGTCATGGCGCAGGCCAGCCACGGCGGTGGCGCGATGGCCGGGCTCGCGGTCGAGCCGGAGGGCGCGCTGCGCCTGATGGCCGGGTCGGACGTGGTCATCGCCGGGTTCAACAGCCCTGGCCAGACCGTGATCTCCGGTGCGGCAGAAGAGGTGGAGAAGGTGTGCGCCAAGGCTTCGGCCGAGGGCGTCACCGCGACCCGCATCAACGTCTCCCACGCGTTCCACTCGCCGCTGGTCAAGCCCGCGGCCGACGCGATGACCGCGCGGCTGGCCGAGCGGCCGTTCGAGCGCCTGGCCCGCCAGGTCGCCTCCACGGTCACCGGCGACGTCCTCGACCCCGACACCGACCTGCGGACCCTGCTCGTCGAGCAGGTCCTGCTGCCGGTGCGGTTCACCGAGGCCGCCGCCCGCGCCGCCCGCGACGTCGACCTGCTCATCGAGGTCGGACCCGGCCGGGTGCTCACCGGGCTGCTCGCCCAGATCGCCCCGGAAAAACCGGTGCTGGCCCTCGACACCGACAGCGCGTCGCTGAGCCCGCTGTTCACCGCGATCGCCGCGGCGTTCGCGCTCGGTGCCCCGGTCGACGCCTCGGCGCTGTTCACCGAGCGGCTCGTCCGCCCGCTGGCGCTGGACGGGGAGATGACCTTCCTCTCCAGCCCGTGTGAGGCCGCGCCCGCCATCGACGCCCACCTGCTGACCCCCGTTCAGCAGAGCACGGAGGGCGCCGGGGAGGCCACCCCCGCGGCCACGGGCCAGTCCGAGCTGTCCACTTTGGAGCTGCTGTGCAAGCTCGCCGCCGAGCGCGTCGAGCTGCCGCAGGACGCCGTCACCGCGGAGACCCATCCGCTCGACGACCTGCACCTCAGCTCGATCTCGGTGGGCCAGATCATCAACGAGGTCTGCCGGGAGCTGGGCCGCCCGGCCCTGTCGGCCACGACCAACTTCGCCACGGTAACCCTGGGCGAGTTGGCTGTGCTGATCGACAACCTGGCCGACACCGCAGGCGGCGGACACGACGCGGGCAAGGACGTCGCGGGTATCGCCGCGTGGGTCCGGCCGTTCCAGGTCGACTACGTCGAGTCCTACAAGTTCCCGGTCGAGGTCGGCGGCGGCGAGCCCGGCACGTGGGAGGCGTTCGCCCCGGCGGGCCACCCGCTGGCCGAGTCGCTGCGCAAGGCGCTCGCGGACGCGGCCATCGGCGACGGTGTGCTGCTGTGCCTGCCGAACGACGGCGAGGATCACGTCGACCTGTTCCTGGCCGCCGGCAAGGCCGCGGTCGCGGGCAAGGAGGGTTCGCGGTTCGTCGTCGTGCAGCAGCGCCTCGGCGCGTCGGGCCTGGCCCGCACGCTGCACCTGGAGAACCCGCTGGTGGCGACCACGGTGGTCACGCTGGCCGACACCGAGCCGTCCAACGCCGACTCGGTCGCCGACACGGTCACCCGCGTCGTCGAGGAGGCCGCGGCGACCACCGGGTTCAGCGAGGTCCGCTACGGCACCGACGGCACCCGCACCTCCCCGGTGCTGCGGGCCCTCACCGCGCCCGCCGGGCCGGTCGGACCGTCTCCTTTGGACTCGACCGACGTGCTGCTGGTCACCGGCGGCGGCAAGGGCATCACCGCCGAGTGTGCCCTGGCCATGGCGCAGGACTCCGGCGCCAAGCTCGCCCTGCTCGGCCGGGCCGACCCGGCGCAGGACGAGGAGCTGAAGGAGAACCTGGCCCGCATGGAGGCCGCGGGCGTCACCTTCCGCTACGAGCGCGCCGACGTCACCTCCGCGGCCGACATCGCCGCCGCGGTGGGGATCTTCGAGGCCGAACTCGGCCCGGTGACGGCGTTCCTGCACGGCGCGGGCCGCAACGAGCCCGCCGCCCTGTCGAGTCTGTCCGAAGAGGACTTCCACAAGACCCTGGCGCCCAAGATCGCCGGTCTGCGGGCCGTTCTCGACGCGGTGGACCAGGACAAGATCAAGCTGCTGGTCACCTTCGGCAGCATCATCGGCCGGGCCGGGCTGCGCGGTGAGGCGCACTACTCCACCGCCAACGACTGGATGTCCGAGCTGACGGTGAAGTTCGCCGAGGACCACCCCGGTGCCCGCGCTCTGGCGCTGGAGTGGTCGGTGTGGTCGGGCGCGGGCATGGGCGAGAAGCTCGGCGTGGTCGAGGCACTGATGCGCGACGGCATCACCCCGATCTCCACCGAGAACGGCATCGCGGTGCTGCGCGAGGTGCTGGCTGACCCGAGCGCCGGTCCGGTGCTGGTCGTCAGCGGCCGCGCGGCCGGGCTGCCCACCGTCGAGATGGACGAGGTCGAGCTGCCGCTGAGCCGCTTCGTCGACCAGGTGGTCGTGCACTACCCGGGCGTCGAGCTGATCAGCGAGGTGGAGCTCTCCGCGGGCAGCGACCCGTACCTGGAGGACCACCTCCTCGACGGCGACCTGCTGTTCCCGGCGGTGATCGGCATGGAGGCGATGACCCAGGTCGCCACCGCGCTGACCGGCCCCAAGGGCTCGCCACTGCTGGAGAACGTCGAGTTCCTCCGGCCGATCGCGGTGCGCCCCGGCGGGTCCACCACGATCCGCGTCGCCGCGCTGGTCCGCGACACCGAGACGGTGGACGTGGCGCTGCGCAGCGAGGAGACCGGGTTCAGCGCCGACCACTTCCGGGCGACGCTGAAGCTGCCCCGACCGGACCTGGTCGCCCCCGCCGTGGCCGACTCCGGTCTGCCATCGGTCGCGGTCGACCCGACGACCGAGCTGTACGGCACGGTCCTGTTCCAGGGCAAGCGGTTCCAGCGGGTCCAGGCCTACCGGACCGCGCAGGCCCGCCACGCGGTCGCCGAACTCGGCACCAGCTCCACCGCGCCCTGGTTCGCCGCGTACCTGCCCCAGGAGCGGCTGCTGGCCGACCCCGGCACCCGCGACGCGGTCATGCACGCCATCCAGTGCTGCGTTCCCGACGGCATCCTGCTCCCGCAGGGCATCGAGAAGCTGCACCTGGCCCAGCGCGCCGCCCAGGACACCGAGTTCGTGGTGATGGACGCCAGGGAACGGTTCCAGGACGGCGACAGCTACACCTACGACGTCGACGTCCGCACCCCGGACGGCGACCTCGTGGAACGCTGGGAGGGCCTGGTCCTGCGCTGCGTCCGCAGCCGCAACGGCGCAGGCCCGTGGGTGCCGACCATGCTCAGCGCCTACCTCGAGCGCTCACTCGAGAGAGTCCTGGGCGGCAAACGGGCCGTCGTCGTCGAACCCGACGGCGAGGACGCCGACCGGCGCGCGCAGACCGAACTCGCGGTCAGCCGGGCACTGGGCAAGGCCGCGAACGTGCGACACCGGCCCGACGGCAAGCCCGAGATCGACGGCGGCCAGGTCTCGTCCTCGCACGCCGCGGGCCTGACCTTCGCCATCGTCGGGGTCAACCGGCTCGGCTGCGACGTCGAGTCGGCCGCCGAGCGCACCGAGCAGGACTGGGCCGGGCTCATCGGCCAGGACCAGCTCGCCCTGCGCGACCTGATCGTGAGCGAGGCCGGAGAGTCGGCGTCGGTGGCGAGCACCCGCGTCTGGAGCGCGCTGGAGTCCCTGCGCAAGGCCGGGTACACCAGCCAGGCACTGACCCTCGACCAGGTCCACCAAGACGGCTGGGTGGTGTTGTCCTCGGGCGACGCCAAGATCGCGACGTGGGTCACCACGGTCAACGACCGGACCGACCCGGTCGTCTTCGCGGTCCTGTCCGGAGAGGAACTGTGATGTCGAACTACTACGAGATCCGGCACACCGTCGGGTTCGAGGAGACCAATCTCGTCGGCAACGTCTACTACGTGAACTACCTGCGCTGGCAAGGCAGGTGCCGCGAGATGTTCCTCAAGCAGAAGGCCCCGAAGGTGCTCGAGGATGTGCAGGACGACCTGAAGCTGTTCACGCTGAAGGCCGAGTGCGAGTTCTTCGCCGAGATCACCGCGTTCGACGAGCTCTCCATCCGGATGCGCCTCGACGAGCTGACCCAGACCCAGGTCCAGTTCACCTTCGACTACGTCAAGCTCGAAGGCGAGGTCCTGATCGCCAGGGGCACGCAGCGCATCGCCTGTATGCGCGGGCCGAACACCAACACCGTGCCCTCGCGGGTCCCCCTGGAGCTGCGCAAGGCGCTCGCGCCTTACGCCGGTCCGGGGATCTCGCCCAAGGCACTGCTCGCGGACGCGGCCTAGCCGCGGCGGAGGGGACGACATGGTCACGAATCCGGGGCCTGGCAGGCATCTGTCGGCCGCGCCGCAGGAGAGCACGACCCCGGCGACACTGCGCCAGGTCATGGGGCAGTTCGCCACCGGGATCACCGTCATCACCGCGGGCGGCCCGCTCGGCCACGGGATGACAGCCAACTCGTTCACCTCGGTCTCCCTGGAGCCGCCGCTCGTGCTGTGCTGCGTGGCCCGGACCGCCCGGATGCACCAGGCGATCCTGGCCGCGGGCGGGTACGGGGTGTCGATCCTCGGCGCCGAGCAGACCACGCTCGCGCGCTACTTCGCCGACAAGACAAGGCCCGCGGGACCCAGTCAGTTCGACGCCGTCGACTGGGTCCCCGGCCGCCAGACCGGCGCGCCGCTGCTCATGGGCGCGCTGGCCTGGCTGGAGTGCACGTTGACCAACGACTACGAGGGCGGCGACCACTCCATCTTCGTCGGCGAGGTGCTCGAGGCCCAGCGCGGCGGCGGGCGCGACGCACTGATGTTCTTCAGCGGCGGGTTCCTGCAGGCGGCACCGCCACCTGCGAAAACCGCCTGAACAGGGAGATTCCTATGAAGGTGGCCGTCACCGGGGGCACCGGGTTCGTCGGCTCCCACACGGTCGCGGCGCTGCTGCGGTCGGGCCACCAGGTCCGGCTGCTCGTCCGGGACGAGACCGCGGTGCCACGCGTCCTGCGTGCCCACGGTCTCGGCCTGGCCGGCGTCGACATCGTCGTCGGGGACATCCTCGACGAGGCCACTGTCACCGCGGCCGTGCGCGGCGCCGACGCCGTGCTGCACGCGGCGGCGGTGTACTCCTTCGACAGTCGCGACCGGTCACGGATGCGGCGCACCACCGAACGCGGCACCGAGCTCGTCCTCGGCGCCGCGCGCGACTCGGGTGCCGGGCGGATCGTCCACGTCTCCACGGTGGCCGCGCTGTTCGGCGGGGGAGTCCGGGTCATCGGCCCGGACTCCCCGGTCGGCTCGCCGCGCGAGAGCTACGCCGCGACCAAGGCCGCCGCCGAGCGGATCGCGCGGGAACACCAGGAGACGGGGGCGCCGGTGACGATCGTCTACCCGCCCGCGCTGCTCGGCCCGCACGACCCGCACCTCGGCGACCAGGCCACCCGCCTGCGCGACGTGCTGCGCGGGCTCACCCCGATCTGGCCTACCGGCGGCTTCCCGCTGGGCGACGTCCGCGACACCGCGGCGCTGCTCACCCGGGTGATCTCCGGCTCGGTTGTCGGCCAACGGGTCTTCGCGCCGAACCATTATGTGTCCACAAAGGAATTCCTGCGGGCGGTGCGGCTGGTCACCGGCCGCTCGCTGCCCGCCGTGCGGCTGCCCGCGGCCATGCTCGGCCCGGTCGGCCGGATGTGCGACGCGCTGCAGCGGGTCTGGCCGTGGCACCTCCCGGTGCAGTACGGCGCGATCCGCACCTGCGCGTACGCGACCAGGGTCGACGACGACGTCGAGACGCCGCCCGCCCGGCCGCTGGCGGACTCGGTGGCCGACACCATCAGCTGGCTGCACGCCGAAGGTGGGCTCACCGACCGGCAGGCGGGCAGGCTCGCCCCGCCGTCCGCAAACCGGGAGACGCCCGCTGCTTAGCCACCGAGTCATCCTGGAACCATTGCCCCGCAGGCGTTTGCGCCCGCTTCGCTCGCGAAAGGACAATCACGTGTCCGGACTGCAGGACGTGATCACCGCGTTGACCGCGGACGGCGAGGACGTCGACCGCCTGGTCAAGGACCTCACCGCCGACCAGTGGACCACGCCGACGCCCGCGCCGGGCTGGAGCGTCGCCCACCAGGTCGCCCACCTCGCCGCGACGTTTCGGATGGCGGGGCTGGCCGCGGCCGACCCGGCCGCGTTCGGCGCCATGGCCTCGAAGCTGAGCCCCGACTTCGCCGCCAACGTCGAGTACGCGCTGTCGGCCTACGTCAACGACCCGCCCGAGGTGCTGCTGCAGCGCTGGCGCGCCGAGCGCGACGCCGCGTTCAAGGCGCTGGCCGCGGTGCCCGCCGACCAGGTCGTGCCGTGGCTGGTCCGGCCGCTGCCGCCCGCCATCCTGGCCTGCGCCGGGATGATGGAGCTGTTCGGCCACGGCCAGGACATCGCCGACGCCCTCGGCGTCGAGCGCGTCCACACCGACCGGCTGCACTACCTGGTCGCGTTCGCCGTGCGCACGTGGGACTTCGGCTACCTCGCCCGCGAGCTGCCGACCCCGGACGTCGAGTTCCGCTTCGAGATCACCGGCCCGTCGGGCGCGGTGTGGGAGTTCGGCCCGGCCGACGCGGCCAACCGGGTCACCGGCCCGGCCGTCGACTTCTGCCTGCTGGTCACCCGCCGCAGGCACCACAGCGACCTCGCCGTCACCGCGACCGGCCCGGAGGCCACCGCGTGGCTGGAGATCGCCCAGGCCTACCGCGGTCCCGCCGGTGAGGGCCGCGCGCCCGGCCAGTTCGCCAAGTGACGGCGGCCGGGCGGGCTGCGGCTCGCCCGGCCCTTTCCGCAGCACGCGGGCGCATCGGGGCGCCCGCCCATGGACGAGGGTGAGTCAGTTGGTCAGTCTCAGGTGGGGGACGCGATGAGCGCCCCCGGATTCGAGTTGCCGGACTCCCCGCCGCCTCGGGTCGGGGACCACGGGCACGGCAGGCACCTGCGCCGGGTGGACCCGGTGCCCGCGCCGCCGCCGCCCCGCTCCATGCGGCTGCTGCGCCAGGAGCGCGACGAGCTGCATCAGCGGGTGTTGGCCGGGAAGCCGGAGGCCAACGAGCGGATGCGCGCCCAGGGCAAGCGCACCGCCCGCGAACGGCTTGACCTGCTGCTCGACGCCGACTCGTTCACCGAGATCGAGATCTTCCGCAGGCACCAGGCCCGCGGCATCAAGGTCGACGAGAGCCGCCCGCACACCGACGGCGTCATCGTCGGCTCCGGCACCATCGACGGCAGGCGCGTGTTCGTCTACGCCCAGGACTTCACGATCTGCGGCGGCTCCCTCGGCGCGGCGCACGCGGCGAAGATCCACAAGGTCATGGATCTCGCGCTGGCCGCCGGGGCGCCGATCATCGCGCTGAACGACAGCGGGGGAGCGCGCATCCAGGAGGGTGTGCTGTCCCTCGACGGCTACGGCGGCATCTTCCGCCGCCAGGTCGAGGCGTCGGGGATCATCCCGCAGCTCAGCGTCGTGCTCGGCCCGTGTGCCGGAGGGGCCGCCTACTCGCCGGCCCTGGCGGACTTCACGTTCATGGTCCGCGAGACGTCGAACATGTACCTGACCGGCCCGGACGTCGTCGCCGCGGTGACGGGTGAGCGCGTGACCCACGCCGAACTCGGCGGGGCGGACGTGCACGGGACCAGGTCGGGTGTGGCGACCTTCGTCCACGACGATGAGGAGAGCTGCTTCGAGGACGTGCGGTACCTGCTTTCGCTGCTGCCCTCGAACAACCTGGAGATGCCGCCCGCCACGGCGCCGCGAGGTGCCACGGAGGACGAGCGGCCGGGCCTGGCCGAGCTGGTGCCCGCCGAGCCGAACAAGCCCTACGACATGCGCTCGGTGCTGGAGGAGCTCGTCGACGACGGCGACTACCTGGAGATCCACGAGAACTGGGCGGCCAACGTCCTGTGCGCCCTCGGCCGCATCGACGGCGAGGTCGTCGGCGTCGTGGGCAACCAGCCCCTGGTGCTGGCAGGCGTCCTGGACGCGGCGGCCTCCCAGAAGGCAGCCCGCTTCGTGCGCTTCTGCGACGCGTTCGCCATCCCGCTGGTGACCCTCGTCGACGTCCCAGGCTTCCTCCCGGGCACTGAGCAGGAGTACGCCGGGGTGATCCGCCACGGCGCGAAACTCCTGTACGCCTATTGCGAGGCGTCGGTGCCCCGCGTCCAGGTGATCGTCCGCAAGGCATACGGCGGCGCGTACATCGTGATGGACTCCCGCTCCATCGGCGCCGACATGGCCCTGGCCTGGCCGACGAACGAGATCGCCGTCATGGGCGCCCAGGGCGCGGTGGACATCCTGTTCCGCAAGGAACTCGCCGCCGCGTCAGACCCGGAACGCCTCGGCGCCGACCTCCGCGCGGAGTACGCCGACCAGCTCACGCACCCGTATTACGCGGCTGAACGCGGTCTGATCGACGACGTCATCGACCCGTCCCGCACCAGGGCGGCCGTGGCCCGCTCGCTGGCGATGCTGCGGACCAAGCGGAAGCAGGCACCCCGGCGCAAGCACGGCAACATCCCGCTGTAGGGATCACTCGGGAAGCTCGCAGGCCCGCCGGACGCGGTTCAGCCCGTCACCGGCGGGCTCGGGTTGATGCCCCTACATCCCGGTCTTGCCGTCCAGCCGCTCTCGCAACAGGTCGGCGTGGCCGTTGTGGCGGGCGTACTCGGCGATCATGTGGGCCAGGATGCGGCGGAGCATGATCGGCTCGCCCGTCCGGTGGTGCTTCCCCGTGGTCTCCAGCGACGGCGCCTCCGCCACGATCGCCCGCGAGGTGTCGCACTGCTTCGCCCAGACGTCGAACACCTCCGCCGGGTCGCCGTCGAGGTCTTCGAAGTCCTGGTTCGGGTCCTCATTCGAGTAATACAGCGGCACCGTCTCCTGACCGGCGAACTGTTCCTCGAACCAGAACTGCTCAGTCCCCGCCAGATGCCGGACGAGCCCGTGCAGCGTCAGTGTCGACGGTGGAACGGCCCGGTCGGACAGTTGCGAACGGGACAGACCGGCACATTTCAGGCGAAACGTCTCGCGGTGCCAGTCCAGCAGGCCGGTCAGGATCTCGCGTTCCGTGCCGACCAAGGGCTGGGGCGCGCGCGTGTCGTCGGCCCAGACCGGGCTGTAGTTCTCTTCCGGGATCTGTTCCATGAACCGGAGTCTTCACCAGACCCCTGACAATTAACGGGGTCTGGCCGAGCCCCTGCATGACACGGCCAGACCCGGCGTTCGGGTCGCAGCGAGGGCATGGACCCGTGAACGCATCCCGCTCAGGTGAGGGCGCCCTCACGGCGAGACGCTACCCACTGTAGGGCACGACGCGGCCCACGACGACCAAATCCCCCTGTTGTTCCCCAACCGGCAACAAAGTTGACCCGAAAAGGTGGCGAGGGCCGGGCGTGTGAGGTACGTCCGGCCCCCGCCAGGTACCCGGCGGTCCGCGCTCGCATCGCGGGGTGCCGGGTGGGGTGGCCGGTCGCCCCTGACGGCTCGGGCACCCCGTTGGTCCCCGGCGGTCGTCACAACCGCCGGTCGAGATCGAGCATGCCGGGTCGCGCGGGGGCGGAGTAATCCCAGGCAGTCATAGCACCGCGCTATGGATCGACTGGGAATCTGTGATCGAACCGGGAAAGCCGCGGAATCCGGTGTCCGATTCGACGGTTTCACGCGTCCAGACGGGCCAGATCCTCGGCGTCCAACTCCAGCTCCGCCGCGGCGGCCGAGTCCTCGATGCTGGCGGGCCGCGACGAGCCGGGGATGGGGATGACCACCGGGTCCTTGGCCAGCATCCACGCCAGGCACACCCGCTGCGGGCTCACCCCGAGCCGGGCGCCGACCTCGGCGAACGCGGCGAAGCGGCTGCCAAGCGCGGCCGCGTCGCGGATGCCGCCGAACGGGCTCCACGGCAGGAACGCGATACCCAGCTCAGCGCACAGCCGCAGCTCGGGCTCGCTGCTGCGGAACACCGGCGAGAACTGGTTCTGCACCGCCGCCAACCTGCCGCCGAGGATGTCGTTGGCCTTGCTGATCTGGGCCGGGTCGAAGTTCGACACGCCCGCCATCCGGATCTTGCCCGCGTCGAGCAGCTCGGCAAGCGCCCCCACGGAGTCCTCGACCGGCACCGAAGGGTCAGGCCGGTGGAACTGGTAGAGCCCGATCGCCTCGACGCCCAGCCTGCGCAGCGACGCGTCGCAGGCCGCGCGCAGGTACTCGGGGCGGCCGTCGAGGCCCCACGCGGCGCCGGGGCCACGGGTATGGCCGCCCTTGGTCGCGACCAGCACGTCCGCGTCCACCCCGCGCAGCGCCTCGGCGATGAGCTCCTCGTTGTGCCCGAAGTCCGACACGCTCAGGGAGTAGGCGTCAGCGGTGTCGATGAAGGTGACACCCGCGTCGACCGCCGCGCGGACCGTGGCGATCGCCCGCTCCCGGTCGGGGCGGCCGTCCACCGACAGCGGCATCCCGCCGAGGCCGATCGCGCTGACGTCGACTGAACCGATTCTTCTGGTGCGCATGACCCGATCCTGCCGCCGTGACCCGGCCCATGCCAACCGACCCCTACCTGCGGCGCGGCCACGACGCCCGGCGCACGGCCGCCACCAGCGCCTCGGTGGCGGGCTGGATGTGAGCCATGTAGTCGGCGAGCTGCGCCGGGTCGGCGCTGGGGTCCGGCGCGGGCAGCGCTCCCGGGGTGATCCAGGACACGTCCGCCGTCGGCGCGAGCACCCGCCGCCGCCACCAGCCGGTGACCTCCTCGGTGACCTCCTCGGTCACCTTGGCCGCCGCGGTGATCTCCTTGTCGGCGTCGACGACCTCCGCGGCCAGCGCGACCACCCGGCCGCGCTCGTACTCGGCGTGCCTGCGCGCGGCCTGGTGGGCGGTGTCGAGCAGTTCCTTGTAGCGGGCGGCGGGGTCGTCGGTCATGGCGCGTCCAGTGCGGTCGTCGTGTCGAACGGGATCAGCACGTCGGGCCTGCTGTGGGTGGTGCGGTCGAAGAAGATCGCCCGGTGCGGCCGCGGCGACCAGTCGATGATCTGCCCCGCCGCCAGTGTGTTCAGCTCTGAGCCCTGCACGTCGAGCGCGACCCACGCGCCCACGTCGTCGGTGCCGCCGAACCCGAGGGTGTCCTTCAACCGGGCGACCCCGCGCCACCACCCGATGGTGTGAACGCGGGCACCGGGGCCGTTCTTGAGCAGCGACCGCAGCCGGTCCAGCCCGCTCTTGGCCAGCGGCGACTCCTTGACGTCGAGCCACTGGTGGGCCGCGTCGACCGCGTAGAAGAACACGAACCGGGGCCGCTCGGGCTGCTCCTCGGTGAGTGCCACGATGTCCTCGCCCGTGCGCAGGTCGACCGCGTGCCCGGCCGCCGTCAGCACCGCGGCCAGCTTCGACACCCGGTCGACCAGCGCGGGCACCGGGCACCACAGGCTGAAGTCGCAGCTCCCCGGCTCGTGCAGCCAGGCGAGCGACAGCGCCGCTGTGTCCATGATGGACAGAGCGTCGGCCGTCGCGGTGCCCAGCACGGCCAGGTTGCGGCCCGGCACCGGATCCAGCCGGACGCTCGCCGCCCGGTCGGCCACGTCGATGATCTGCCCCAGCACCAAATCCTTCGGCTCGGTCACCGCCGCGGCGGTGGCGAGTTCGGGCTGGTGCGCGCCGTCGAACAGCCGAGGCACCGCCGACGAGAGCTGGTCCCACAGCCTGCGCTGCAGCGCGTCGAACGTGCCCCGGCTCGACGCGTCCGGGATGTGGGCGACCTCGTTGCCGTGCGCGACACCGGACTCGTGGTTCACCACCGCGTGCCACCGCGGCAGCGTCACCGACGCGTTGTTGTGCTCGGCCAGCACGCGCTTCGCCTTCGGCATCGCGATCCGCAGCGTGCACTGGTCGTACACCGCGGGCTTGCCCCAGAACGCCTCGATGCCCGCGATGTCCTGGCTGGCCAGCACCAGGTGGATGCCCTGCGACCGGCCCCGCCGCGCCACATCCTCCAGCAGCGTCGCGGCCTGCTGGGTGATCTGGTCACGGCCGCTGAACAGCGCCTGGAACTCGTCGATCACCGCCACGATCCGCGGCCAGTGCCCGTCCGGGTCGGCCTCGCGCAGCTCGGCGAGCTTGGTGACCTCCTGCCGCTTCGCCGCCTCCGCGCGCCGGGCCAGTTCCTCGGCCAGGAACCGCAGCAGCGCCAAGCCGAACTCACGGTCGGTGTTGACGTTCACCCCGACGAGCCGCGCCTGCGGCAGCCAACTGGGGTCCTTGCGACCGGGAGTGAGCCCCGCGAAGGACACACCCTCCTTGAAGTCGAGCAGGTACAGCTCCAGCTCCGACGGCGGATAGCGCGAAGCGAGCCCGCCCAGCATCGCGTACAGGAAGTTGGTCTTGCCCGACCCGCTCGGCCCGGCGACCAGCGCGTGCGGCGTCGCGTCGCCCAACACGACCTCGACCGGCACCCCCTCGTGGAAGCCGACCGGCGTCCGCAGCTCGTCGCACGCCGACTCCTGGCCCAGCGTCTCCGGCAGCAGGTCGTCGAACACGCGGGGACGCCCGCGCCTGGCCACCACGACATCGCTGATCGCCGTCGCCGCCCGGCTCACCGCGGCGGGCGGCAGCGGCGGATCGGCCCGCACCACCACCCCCGGCCCGGTCATGCTGCTCGTGGCGTGCTCGCCGTCGACGAACGTGACCGTCTCCATCGGACTCGTCGCTGACACCGGCACGTCGACCAGGATCAAGTGGACACCCGCGTCCGGCCCCGTGCGGGCGATCCGGCTCAGCTCCCGGTACTGCTCGTCGGCGGGTCGCTCCCCGTTGCCGAACAGCACCGCCACCTGCCACGGCTCCACCCGCCGCCCGGCCGCCGCGCACGTCTCCCGCAGCGAGCCCGCGCCCTGCCGCAGCGTCGCGGCGTGCACCTTGCGGATGTGCCCGGCGAGCCCGGACAGCAGGTCGTCGAGCCGGGTCGGGTCGTGCACCACCATCAGCCCGGCCGCGGTCAGCGGGTGCAGCGACGGCAGCGGGCCGGTCAGATGCCCGATGTCCCACAGGTGAACGCGGACGGTCCCCGGGGTGAACGTGCTCAGCAGCCGCACCAGCAGGGACTCCACAATGGAGTCGACCGCCCCGCGGCTGTCGGTGGTCGAGTTGATCCGCAGGTGGCCGCCGTCGAGCAGCGGCACCGCCAGCGGGAACTCGTGCTCCGGCGGCGCGTGCTCCACCCGCGCGGTGCCGACTCGCCACAGCCGCGGCGCGGTGGCGCCCGGGTCACGCCCCACATGGCCCAGCCACCCGTCCGCGGGAGCCCCGGCGGGCCCGGCCGCCGCCTCGGCGACGACGTCGCGCACCGCGGGCAGCCCGGTCCGGTTCCACTCCGCGTAGCTGCGGTCGCGTTCCTCGGTGATCCGCCGCCACACCGCGCCGCGCACCGGATCGGCCTCGACCGCGGCCATCAGGTCCTTGTCGCGGGCCGCCTTGGCCAGGCCCATCGCGTAGACCGACTTCTCGAACTCGAGCTGGACGCGGCGCGTCCGCGCGAGTCGGAGCCTGCCCTCCGCGGCACCCCTGGCCAGCCCCAACACGGACTGCAGCTCGGAAAGTGCCTGCTCGGCCCGCCTGCGGCGCTCGCCCTTGCCCAGCATCTACAGCCTCGTCAGGTAGTCGATCACGGCTTGGCGGCCGCGGGCGACCAGCTCGCCCGCGCGGCCCACCTCGGCGATCGCGAGGTCGAGGTCGGCCGGATACCAGCCATCCTCCACCCGGCGCGCGCCCAGGAGAACCACCTTGGCCTCCTCGAGCGGACCGGAGGCGGCGGCGGTGTAGGCCGCGGTCCGGTCGAGGGAGTCGCAGACCCCGCGCAGCAGCTCGGCCAGCTCCGAGATCGTCAAAGCCGTGCCGCGTAGCCCTCGGCGGAGGTGATGCTGGCTTGAACCGCGGCTTGGGCGCCCGCGAGCACTTGCAGCGCCTCGGCCAGCAGGCCGTGCGCTTGCGCCACGTCGGCCTGGCCACTGCCTTGGGTGGCCGTCGCCAGCGCGGAGCGCGCCTCGTCGAGTTGCAGCGACGCCTGAGAAATCGCCGCGATACCTGCCTGGGCCTTTTCGGTGGCCACCGCGATCCCGGTACGGATCTCTTCCACACCCGCCATGTCGTCACAGGTTAGTGCTGATGATCTCCCTGGGAAGCACCGGGTGGGATTTCTTGACCGATCGAGGGACCGCCGCTGGTCGAACGTCGGACGTGGACACTCGGGGCGGCCGCGCCCGGCCTGGCGGGAAAACGACAAGGACCCCGCCGGGTAAGGCGCGACGGGGTCTGGTGGTATCACGCGTGCAATGAAGGTCGAGCGGGCGCACGGGTTCCGCCGTGCGCCCGAATCCACAATGGACTAAACCGGGGATTGACCGGCCATCGCCAGCAGCTGCTGGATCTGACCGGTCCTCGACCGCACGACACGATCAGCAAGGGCCCGCACTGCGGGGTCGACCCCGTCGGCCAGTTCGGTGCGGGCCAGTTCCACCGCGTTGTGCTGATGCCCGGTCAGCACGGTCACGAAGCGGTGCTCGAACTCGCTGTCCGGCAGGGTGGTCAGCGCGGCGATCGTGTCGGGCGCGGTGACGGCGGGACCACCGTGGTGATGGTGCGCCGCCGGGTCGGGGTCGGCCGACGTCGACTGGTCCCAGCCGGTGAGCCAGCCCCGCATGGTGTCGATCTCACTCGTCTGGGTCAGCTCGATCGCCTTGGCCAGGTCCCGCACCTGCGGGCGCACCCGCCGGTCCGCGGCGAGGCGGACCAGCTCGATGCCCTGCTCGTGGTGGGTGACCGCCATCTGCAGGTACATCACGTCGGCGGCGTTGTGGCCCGCACCCGCGCCGCCGTGCGCGCCGTGACCGCCGGGCGCGGCGGAGCAGCCGGTCAGGACCAGGGCCAAGGCGATGAGCAGACGCCGCATGTCAGATCCGCGTCCAGAGCGCCGGGGTGACGTCGGGCTCCCAGCCCGACAGCGCGGTGTGGCCCTGGGCGCAGCGGTAGGAGCCGCCGTTGTAGGTGACCGTGGCGCCGGTGGCGTAGGTCGTGCCCGCGGCCCAGGTGCCGGTCGACGGGGGAGTGGTGGTCGTGGTCGGTGGAGTCGTGGTGGGCGGAGTGGTCGTCGGCGGGGTGGTCGTCGGGGGCGTCGTGGTGGGCGGGGTGCTGCCACCGACCTGCAGGTCGACGCAGTTGTAGAAGGCCATGGGGGTGTCGGCGACGTTCCACACCACGCGCAGCTTCTGGCGGCCGGGGTAGCCGCTCAGGTCGACGACGTGGGTGAACGTGGCGGGCGGGCGGGCGCCGCCGTCGTTGAACACCGCGATCCGGGTGTCGCCGATGAAGTATTCCCAGTTCAGCGTCGAGTGGCGGGCGGTGATGATCCAGTTGAAGGTGACCCGACCGGCGGGCACCGACTTGGCGGGCCAGTTGCGGGAGTCGTCGTTGAGCTGGGCGAACTGGCTCAGTCCGCCGTGGCAGTTCTTCTGGCCTTTGGGGCCCTCGACGCTCTGCGGCTCCCAGATGATGGGGCCGCAGTCGGCGATCTTGCCCTGGGCGCACACGGCCTGCCTGCTCGGCGGGTCGGAGATGTAGCCGTGGGCCATGGCGGGGGTGGACTGGAGGACGACGAGCACGAGCGGGGCCAGACAGGCGCCCGCCAGCAGGGCGATTCGGCGTTTCACGGCGGTCCTTCCACAGCGGTTTTCTGCGTGTGTCACTTCGACTTGCACAGCGGAACCGGAGCAGTGGGACGCCTGCTGCCGAGCGGGAGTGCTCAGTTGTCTAGACCATAAGAACCGGTGTGGCCCACGTCAAGATCAGGGGGCCGATCGGGAAATTCCCAGAGCGGTTGGCCCCCGGTTCGGCCAGGTTGGCGAGTGGCCGGACGGGCCTCGGGTATTTTGGGACACCTGTTCGAGTCCTAACCACTAGCCGGGAGTGCGCCCCAGTGACTGCCGAGACCCTCTACGGAGCGGACGACCTGACCCATCTGGAGGGTCTGGAGGCGGTCCGCAAGCGGCCCGGCATGTACATCGGGTCGACCGACAGCCGGGGTATCAACCACCTGTTCAGCGAGGTCGTGGACAACTCGACCGATGAAGGTGTCGCCGGTCACGCCACCCGCGTCGTCGTCACGCTGCACGCCGACGGCAGCGTCCAGGTCGACGACGACGGCCGCGGCATCCCCACCGGCACCCACGCCAAGTCGGGCCTGTCCGGCGTCGAACTGGTGCTGACCAGGCTGCACGCGGGCGGCAAGTTCGGCGGCTCCGGCTACAAGACCTCCGGCGGCCTGCACGGCGTCGGCGCGTCGGCGGTCAACGCCCTGTCCCACCGCTTCGACGTCACGGTCAAGCGCGAGGGCAAGGTTCACCAGATGTCCTTCGCCCACGGCGTGCCCGGCCTGTTCGACGGGCCTGGCCCGAAGGCGAAGTTCACCCGCCAGTCCGGCCTGCAGATCACCGGCAAGATGAAGCGCGGCGAGAAGACGGGCACGTCGATCCGCTACTGGTACGACGCGCGCTACTTCGAGAACAACGCCGCCCTCGACGTCGAGGGCGTGCGGGCCAAGCTGCGGAACACCGCGTTCCTCGTGCCGGGTGTGACCTACGTCCTGCGCACCGCGATCGAAGGCGCGATCAACGAGGAGACGTTCCACTACCCCAACGGCCTGACGGACATGGTCGACTTCCTGGCCCCGTCGAGCGAACGCGCCGTCTCCGGCACCCTGCTCATCACCGGCGACGGGACGTACCTGGAGAACGCCGCCGACGAGAACGGCGTCATGCGCTCCAAAGTGGAACGCCGCGCCGAAGTCGAACTCGCGCTGCGCTGGGGCACCGGCTACGACCGCACGGTCGAGTCGTTCACCAACACCATCCGCAACATGCACGGCGGCACCCACCGCAAGGGCTTCGAGCGCGCGGCGGTGAAGGCGTTGCAGGAAGCCATCTCCCGCACCCGCGGCCTGCTGAAGCCCAAGGAAGACCTGCCGACCCTGGACGACGTGCTCGAAGGCATGACCGCCGTCATCCACGTGCGCATCCCGGAACCGCAGTTCACGTCGCAGACCAAGGACGAACTGAGCACCGCTGGCATCACCAAGGTCATCGGCGCCGTCGTCGAGCGGCACTTGAAGTCGTGGATCGACGACCGCAAGACCAAGGGCGAAGCCAAGATCGTCCTCCAGAAGATCGTCGACGCGGGCCGAGTCCGCGTCGCCCAGAAACAGCAGAAGGACGCCGCCCGCCGCAAGACAGCGCTCGAGGGCGCGGCGATGCCCGCCAAACTGGTCGACTGCCGCGCGACCGGCGTCGCCCGCAGCGAGCTTTTTCTCGTGGAAGGCGACAGCGCCCTCGGCTCGGCTCGTCTCGCGCGGGTGTCGGAGTATCAGGCGCTGCTTCCGTTGCGGGGCAAGATTCTCAACGTGCAGAAGGCCAGCCTCGCCGACACCCTGCGCAACGCCGAGATCGCCTCCATCGTGCAGGTCCTCGGCTCCGGCACCGGCCGTACCTTCGACCTCAGCGCAATGCGCTACGGCCGCGTCATCCTGATGGCCGACGCCGACGTCGACGGGTCGCACATCCGGACGCTGCTGATCACCCTGTTCGCCAAGTACATGCGCCCGGTCATCGAGGACGGCAGGCTCTACGCGGCGATGCCGCCGCTGCACAAGGTCGTCACCAAGGGCCGCAACGCCGAGACCCACTTCACCTTCACCCAGCGCGAGATGGAGACCACGGTCGCCCGCCTGGAGAAGGCGGGCAAGACGATCGTCAAGCCGGTCCCCCGATTCAAGGGCCTCGGCGAGATGGACGCCGACGAACTGTGGGACACCACCATGAACCCCGCCACCCGCTCGGTCCGCCGCATCACCCTCGACGACGCCGAGGCCGCCGAAGCCGCCCTGGAACTACTCATGGGCGAGAAGGTCGAACCCCGCCGCAACTGGCTCATCGACTCGTCGGCCCGTGTCGACCAGTCCGCCATTGACGTCTGAGCACGAGAGAGAGCACCGCACCGATGGCACGCCGCAAGGGCCCCTCCACCAAGGTCGACCCGAACGCCTTCGACCGCGCGGGCGCCCAGGTCTTCGACACGCCGGTGAAGTCGGAGATCGAGGACTCCTATCTGGAGTACGCCTACTCGGTCATCCACTCCCGCGCTCTGCCGGACGCTCGGGACGGCCTCAAGCCGGTCCACCGCCGCATCCTGTTCTCGATGAACGAACAGGGCTACCGCCCCACCAGCGCCTACGTGAAGTCCTCCCGCGTCGTCGGTGACTGCTTCGTCCGCGGCGCCCTGGTCTCCACACCCGACGGCCTGCGCCCGATCGAGTCCATCGAAATCGGCGACAAGGTCCTCGACGGCGACGGTCGGGCCGTGCCGGTCAGCGCGGTCTACGAGAACCCTCTCTCGGAACTGATGCGAGTGACCTGGTCGAATGGCCACACAATGCTGGTGACACCAGGGCAGCGGTTCCGAACCGTCAATGACGATCTTTCGACCGGGTGGACCGCCGCTCGCGACCTGACTGGTCGGATGACCATCGGCTTCGGCAGCAGCCGATCAGCTCACGCGACGCGTGGCGACGATGTCTATCCCTATGTGCTAGGTCTGATGATCGCCGAGGGATTCGCGGTCGACCGCAAGCGTGCGGCGGACGGCCGCGTTCGTATCCATATGTGTGACGTGGAGCCGTTGGACGTCGCACATGGATGGGCGATGACTGAGGGGATCACTGTCTCGCGAAGCAAGCGCGAACCTCGTCAGCCACATCACCGCGTGCAGCACATTCTGACGTTTGGAAGGCACGAAGGACTGCTGTCCGCCACGACCCCTCGAAGCTCTGAGAAGTATGTGCCCGATGCTGTCCTGGCTCATCGGGCATCTTGGGCATCGTTCTTGGCGGGTATGTTCGATGGCGACGGGTATGTGCGAAAGCGCAACCGCGAAGTGGTCTATGTGAGCACGAGTGCGCGGCTTTTGCGGCAGATGCACTCGATGCTGGCCGACATGGGAATTCACGGCCATTGGTGGACTCGCGCGGGCGGAGGCCGGACTCAGCCGCTCCGCGGATTGTCGATCTCAGGAACGGACGCAGCCGCGTTGGCACGCGTCCTGCTGCCATGGTCCAAGATCGGTTACAAGCAGGACGGCCTACAGCAGGTCGCCGAGATCGACTACGCCTACGGCGGCAAGCAGGGTAATGACAGGCTTCCCTGGCGGGCGGTCGCCGCTGAGTTCTCCGCGGCGCATCGCGGTGGCGGCTGGTTCAGCGCCTTGGACGGCACACGATTCCGCGCCTCGCTGTCGGGTGCGGGCGCTCGAGTCCGCTACGGGAAAGACCGGCATGGCAACGCTCTGGTCGATCGCCTGTTCCCGTTGTGGCGGGCCCAACGAGACGGCTGGATCGACAAGCTCCGGCGGATTGGCTCGCCTCTCGCCGATCGGATGGACGCGCTCGCTGGGCGGTCGTTCGTGGTCGTGGATTCCGTGGAACCCGCAGACCCAGATGTAACTTTCGATATCCAAGTGGGTACCGAGGAGCATGCCTTCGTGGTCGAAGGGATGATCGTCCACAACTGCATGGGCAAGTACCATCCCCACGGTGACATGGCGATCTACGACGCCATGGTTCGTATGGCGCAGGACTTCTCGCTCAACACGCCGTTGGTTGACGGGCATGGCAATTTTGGCTCCCCGGACGATGGGCCTGCGGCAAGCCGCTATTGCGTCGTGGGCGACACGCGGATTCGCCTTGCGGATGGGGCGAGCCCACGTATCGCTGATCTGGTCGACCTTCCGGCTGACTCCGAGGCCGACGTTGACTTCGAGGTGCTCGACAAGGACGGCAAGTCGGTCCGGGTCAACCGGGTGTTCAACTCGGGTGTTCATCCGACGATCAGGGTTCAGACAGAGACAGGGTTCTCCCTGCGAGGCAGCGAGAACCACCTTGTCCTCTGCCTTGAGGCGCCCATGGGTGTCCCCCTGTTCCAGTGGCGACGCCTTGACGAGCTGTCGCCCGGTGCTGTCGTCTGCATCGCCCGAAACGCCTGGGCGCAGGTCATTCCGACGGCGCGCGAGTACATGCTCGGTGTCCTTGCAGGCGCGTGGGTGTCCGAGGGCTGGGCCAACGCTGAACGAGCGGGCTTCAACAACGCCGATCAACACTTCTTCGACGAGGTCCTCCATGCCTACGACGGGGTGGTCGGTGGACACCGCTACGTCGCCGAGCGGGAGACCAGGCGAGACCGCAAGAAGATCTACGAACTCGACGTCCAGACCTACCGAGGCGGGATGGACGCGTTCCGGGCCAGCCCGCTCGGCGAGCTGATCGGTCATCAGGCCAAGGACAAATTCGTTCCCGAGTGCGTGTGGAACGGCGGTTGGGGCGTCAAGCGGGCATTTCTGATGGCCCTGTTCGAGGGCGATGGCGGGCCTCGGGTTGCCAACGACGGCTTTACGGTGCACTACACCAGTTACAGCGAACGCCTTGTGCGGGAGGTTCAGGAACTCCTGGCGGAATTCGGTGTCGTCGCGAGCCTGCGTTCGTACGTTCGGCCCAGCGGCTCAGTCGAGTTCCGGCTAATTGTGTCCGGCCTGCGCAATGTCCGCGCCTTCGCTGAGCGGGTCGGATTCCTCAAGACGAAGCAGGCGAAGATCCGTGATCTTCTTCGCCGCTCCCCGCTCCGGCCGCACCGCCTCAGTCAGGATCGCGTTCCGTTCGTCGCGGACTATGTCCGCGGGGCCCTGGACTTCGATCGGCGAGGCAGTGGCCGCAAGTGGTTGACCCAACACAACTTCGACCGGGTCGAGCGCTGGGACACCGAGCGACTGCGCATCATCGACCGCATCAAGGACCCGGAGATCCTGGCCACGATCCTGCCGATCATGGACTCCGGCTACCGATTCGAGACGGTGTCCGAGGTCGAGTCGTGCGACCCAGCCGAGGTGTACTCCGTCCGAGTCGAGTCCGAGGACCACTCGTTCCTCGCAGGTGGCTTCGTCAACCACAACACCGAAGCCCGGATGTCCCAAGCCGCGATGCTTCTCGTCGGGGAGCTCGGTGAGGACACTGTGGACTTCCGGCCGAACTACGACGGTTCCCTGCAGGAGCCCAGTGTTCTGCCCGCCGCCTTCCCCAACCTGCTCGTCAACGGCACCTCCGGCATCGCGGTCGGCATGGCCACCAACATGATCCCGCACAACCTGGGCGAGATCGTCACCGCCGCCCGCTGGCTCGTCACCCATCCCGACGCCTCCCTCGACAAGCTCATGGAGTTCGTCCCCGGCCCCGACCTGCCCACCGGCGGCATCCTCCTCGGCCTCGACGAAGTCCGCCGCGCCTACGAGACCGGCCGCGGCGTCGTCCGCATGCGGGCCAAGGTGGAGATCGGGCCGCTGGAAGGCAGCCGCGGCCGCCAGGCCATCACCATCACCGAACTGCCCTACCAGGTCGGCGCCGAGAAGATCATCGAGAAGATCACCGATGAGGTGACCAAGTCCAAGCGCCTCACCGGGATCGCCGACGTCAAGGACTTGACCGACCGGGAGAACGGCACCCGCGTCGTGGTGGAGTGCAAGGTCGGCGTCAACCCGCAGGCACTCCTCGCCGACCTCTACCGCCTCACGCCGATGGAGACCTCCTTCGGCATCAACAACCTGGTCCTGGTCGACGGCAAGCCCCAGACCCTCGGCCTCAAAGCCCTCCTCGACGTCTTCCTGAAGCACCGCTACGAAGTCGTCACCCGCCGCACGCGCTACCGCAAGCGCAAGCGCGAGGAACGCCTCCACCTGGTCGACGGTCTGCTCATCGCGCTGCTCAACATCGACGCGGTGATCAAGCTGATCCGGGGCAGCGATGACGCGGCCGCGGCGAAGTCCGGCCTGATGACGAAGTTCAAGCTCTCGGAGATCCAGGCCACCTACATCCTCGACACCCCGCTGCGCCGCCTCACCAAGTACGACAAGCTCGAACTCGAAGCCGAGCAGGACAAGCTGCGCGCCGAGATCGCCGAGCTGGACAAGATCCTCGACGACGACGCCGTGCTGCGGAAGGTCGTCTCCACCGAGCTCGCCGCCGTGGCCAAGGACCTCGCCGAGGAGCGTCGGACGTCGCTGATCGACGGCGACCTCAAGGAGGTGCTGGCGGCGTCCAAGCCCGCCGGGCCGCTGGAGGTCGCCGACGACCCGTGCCAGGTGATCCTCTCCGCTACCGGCCTGGTCGCGCGCACCGCCGCCGAGTCGGAGGAGTCGTCCGAGGCCCGCCGCCGCAACGGGCGCGTCAAGCACGACGCCGTCTCCGCGGTGGTCCACTCGACCGCGCGCGGGCAGATCCTGCTGGTCACCAACCGGGGCCGCGGGGTCAAGACCGACGTCCTCCCGCTGCCCGTGCTGCCCGAACAGAGCGGCACGGTCTCGCTCAGCGGCGGTATGGCCGCCAGTGAGCTGCTCGACTTGGAGCCGGGGGAGCGGGTCATCGGCATCGCCCCCCTCGACGACGACAAGTCGCCGGGGCTCGCGCTGGGCACGCGGCAGGGTGTGGTCAAGATCTGCGCCCCGGAGTGGCCGGTGCGGTCCGACGACTTCGAGGTGATCACCCTCAAGGAGGGCGACGAGGTCATCGGCGCCACCTGGCTGGGCGACGGCAGCGAGTCGCTGGTGTTCGTCTCGTCCGACTCGTCGCTGCTGCGCTACGCCGCGTCCCTGGTGCGGCCGCAGGGCCTCAAGGGCGGCGGCATGGCGGGCATCAACCTCGCCGCCGACGCGCACGCGGTGTTCTTCGCCGCGATCCGCACCGACGACCCGGAACACGGCGAGCCGATGGTGGTCACCTCGACCGGCCAGAGCGTCAAGGTCACCCAGTTCGAGCTGTACCCGGCGAAGGGCAGGGCCACCGGCGGCGTCCGGTCGCACCGGTTCCTCAAGGGCGAGGCCGCGCTGGCTCTGGCCTGGGTGGGTCCGCGTCCGGCAGGATCGAGCACCACCGGTTCCGCCGTCGAGCTCCCCGAGCCCGACCCGCGCCGCGACGGCTCCGGCCATGCCCATCCCGGGCCGGATGTCGTGGGACATCTGATCGAACGTGACTGAGCTGACGGACTAGTAAGGGTGCCCTAGGGTTTTCCCCGATGCTGGGCAGGGTCACCGGCACATAACGTTGTCCTCGGTCGCCCGGGGCGACTGGGCGCGCAAACCAACCGCAGCCCGGGCGGCCGTGTGACTTGGTGACAACGAAAGAGTGCCGATGACTCGGGCCCGGTGGGAATCCGGCCCGTAGCAGCCACGGACCCCGCTGCATTGCCCGCCTTACGCCCGAGGTTGGCGGGGTCCGTGTCTGTCTTTCCGGCCGATATCGCCCCTGGGAGGACGCCTGATGGGAGCACCGGGATGCCTGCCCGGTTCCGCGCCCGAACCGCTGTTTTCCGTGGCCCCCGTGGCCGAGCGGACCAGCCGGTCGCGTGGGGCGCTGAGCCATCCCGGAGTTCTCCGTCCCAGCGCCGCAAGAGTGCTCTGGCTGGCCGGCTATCAGCCGACCGGTGTGCGCCGCCGGTCCCAGCCCGTCGAGCTGTACTTCCCGCCGATCGTCGACACGCCCTACGGGCTGTGCCTGGAGGCCGATCAGGTCCGCTTGGCCGACCCGGCGCGCACGTCGAGCTGGTAGCCCGCGCGGGCGGAGAAGTCGGCGACGACGCTGAACCGGTCGCCGCGCACCAGCGTGTTGCGCCATTCCACCGGTTTGCCGTCGGCGGTGCCGAGGCGGTCGATCGAGAACGCGGCCACGCCGATCGGGATGTCCAGCTGCTTGCGCTCGGCCGCGGTCGGGATCACCGCGCGGAGCTGCTCCTGGCCGCCGGTCAGCCGCACGCCGCAGCGCGCGTCGAGTTCCTGGTAGAGGGAGGTGTCGGCGAAGTCGACACCGAGCAGGGGCGCGCCGACTGACTTCGGCAGCCACACCCGGTCGACGGCGAGCGGTTCGTCGTTGGCCAGCCGCAGCCGCTCCAGGTAGAGCAGCGGCGTCGACTCCTCCAGGCCGAGCCGGACCGCGACCACGCCGTCGGCGCGCACGTCCAGTGTCCGCACGACGCTGTGCTGGTCCATGCCCAGCGCCCGCACCGAGGCGAACAGGCTGTAGAGGGCGCCGAGGGGCTGGGTGATCTCGGTGGGCTTGCCCAACCGGGGCGGCTGCCCTCGGCCCGCGACGACCAGCCCGTCGGCGCGCAGCCTGCGCAGCGCCTCGCGGACGGTGTTGCGGCTGACCTGGTACTCGGCCGCCAGCGCCAGCTCACCGGGGAAGGCGTCGTCGAAGTGGCCCGCGCCGACGCGACGCAACAGGTCGGCGTGCAACTGGGCCCACAGCGGCGTGTGGCTGCGCCGGTCGAGTACGGAGGTCCCCACAGCAGGGAACCTAGCAGGAGGTTTCCAGCAGTCGGTGCGCACGCAGCGCTATCTCAAGGTCCAGACGCGAGTCGGGCGCGTTGAGCCGGTCGCCGAAAAGCTTCTCGACCTGGCGCATGCGGTAGCGCACGGTTTGCGGGTGGATGTGCAGCTGCTCGGCGATCTCGGGTGCGCTCCCGCGACCGGCCAGCCACGCGAGCAGCGTCTCGACGGTGCGTTCGCGCTGCTTGGGCGTGAGGTCGGCCAGCGGGGCGAGCGCGCCTTTGATCAGCTCGCCCACCAGGAACTCGTCGGCGAGCAGCCACAGCGTGGTCAGGTGGTCGCGGCACCAGACGATCGAGCCGTCCTTGATGATCCCGCGGTCCATCAGCTCCATCGTGCGGCGCGCCCACCGCCGTGACGTGGCCGCCTCGGCCAGCGGGACCGTGGGGCCGACGCAGATCCGGTGGTCGCGGAGGCGTCCGCGCATGGCCAGGACGTGCGCGGCTGGGTCGGCGACGATCAGGCACGGCCGGTCGCCGTCGTGGTCGGCGAGGACGTCGTCGGGGACCGCCCCGCCGAACAGCTCCTCCAGGTCGCCGTCGACGACCAGCACACCCGCCGCCGCGGGTGGCCGCCAGCGGGCGCTCGCGGCGAGCTTGGCCACCGCCGCCCCCGGCGTGGGGGAGTTGTTGAACAGCAGGTCGACCAGCCTGCGGCGGCTGCGTTCGATGACGCCGACCGACTGGGCCTGCGCGGCGGTGTAGCCCTCGATCGACAGCGCGGAGATCTCGTCGACGTAGGCGAAGATCGCCTCGGCGGCCTTGGCCAGCATCGGCGGCGGCAGCCGCTGCTGCTGGCACCACACCGCGACATGGCGCCACGCCACCCGTCCGCCGACCCGATAGGCCGTTTGCAGGCAGTCGAGGCTGCGGCCCTCCATGAATTCCATCCGGCCGAGTTGGCGGAACACGTTGGCCCACTGCTCGGTGGGCGCGCCCATTCGCAGTACCGCTTGTTCGACGCCCGCGACCATCGCCGCGCCGAATGTGCCTTTCAGCGGTTTCGCGTACGCGGGAACGGCGCGCTGGATCTCCCGGATCATGTCTTTGGTGAGCCTGCCGACGAGTGGGCGGAATCGGTCGACCACTTCGCGGGGCAGCGCGGCCCAGAGCGCGGCCGCGGGTCCGTCCTGAACCACACCTGTGGTCATCGAGATCCCCCTGCCGTCACGACTTCGACGTTACGTGACGCGGCCGACATTCGGAAGTCACGAAATCCTGTTGATTCCGCGCAATAGTGTGGACAGAACTTGTGCCTGGTCGCCAATTCGCGGAAAGCGACCCCGTCCTGCTCGCGGTGTGACAGTTTTTCGGTCTGTCCTTTGCGGTGGCGGCGAAGAATTTTTGCGCCTATCGACAGTTCGGATAGGGCGCCGTTAACGTCCCCGATATGTCCACTCCCCGGCGGTTGTTCTCCCTTTCGGCGGTCGCCGTGGCTCCCGCGGCCGTGCTAGTGGGCCGCGCGTGCTGACCAGGGTCCACGCCACCATCGCGCTGATCGCGTTCCTCGCGGCGGCCGACAACACGGTGGTGGCCGCCGCCGCGCCTTCGGTGGCCGCCGAGTGGGGGCTGGGGGTGACCGCGACGCAGGGGGTCACGGTCGCCTACCTGCTCCCGTTCGCCGGTCTGCTGCTCGCCGCCGGTCCGCTCGTGGACCGCTTCGGTGAGCGGGCTGCGCTGCGGTCCGGGCTGGTCGTGTTCGCGGTGGGGACCGCGGTCGCGGCGAGCGCGGGGGGATATGGGCTGCTGGTGGCGGGGCGGGTCGTGCAGGGCGCGGCGGCGGCGCTGCTGGTGCCCGCGACGCTGAGCCTGGTGCGGACCCGGCTCGCCGTCGCGGACCGGGCGCGCGCGGCGGCGGTGTGGACCATCGCGCTGGCCTTGGCGCTCGCGGCGGGTCCCGCGATCGGCGGCCTTGTCGCCGAGCATCTCCATTGGTCTTGGGTGTTCTGGGGGACCCTCCCGGTGCTGGGCCTCGCTTTGTTGGTCCTGCCCGAAGCCGGGCCGTCGACCGCTCGCGAGACGGACGTGGTCGGGCTGGGCCTCGCGGCGCTGGTGATGCTGCTGGCGACCGGCTCGCTGCTGGTACTCGCTGAGGGCGGTGTGCTCGCGGCGCCGCTGGGGGCCTGCGGGGTGCTGGCCGCGTTGTGGTTCGTGGCCAGGGAACGGCAGTCGCGGGCGCCCGTGGTGCCGGTGGAGCTGGCGCGGGACCGCGTGTTCCGGTCGGTGCTCGTGGTGCAGGCACTGTGGGGGTTGGGGGTCACCGGGGTCTGCGTGGTGACGCCGCTGGTGCATCAGCGCTGGCTCGGGCTCGGCCCGGCCGACGCGGCGTTGCCGCTGGTCGCGGTGGCGGCGTCACTGATCTTGACCGCGCCCTGGGTGTCCGCAGTGGTCTCGGCTGTGGGGGAGGCACGGGCCGTCGCGGGTGGGCTGGTGGTCGTGGCGGTCGGGCTGGTCGGGGTGGCGGCGGTCAACGAGATCACCGCGCTGTGGCCGCGGCTGCCCGGGTTGGTCCTGGTCGGCGTCGGCTCGGCGTTCACTGTGCCGCTGACGACCTTGGCGCTGAACGCGGCGGGTGATCGGCTGGCGGGGGCGGCGTCCGGCCTGCTCAGCGCGGTGCGGGAGTTCGCGGGGGCGTTGGGGGTGGCCGCGGTCGCGGTGCTGGCCGGTGCGACCGCGGGCGAACTCGCCGGCGGCTACACCGTCGCGCTCGTCGCCGCGGCCGCTCTGCAAGTCGGTGCCGCGCTGATCGCGGCGAAGGTCGGGGAGACGGCTCGAGTAAGGACGGTCAGATGAGTTCCACACTCTCCGATGCGCTCGCGGCGTGGGCGCACACCAGCCCCGACGAGGTGGCCGTGAGCCACCTGGACTTCACCACGGCGGTGCGCGGCGCGCGTACCGACCTGACGTGGGGGCAGCTCAACGCGCGGGTCGACGCGGTGGCGTGCTGGCTGCAGCACCGCATCCGGCAGGGCGAGCCGGTGGCCGTCCTCATCGGACAGACGGCCGACTACATCGTGGCGTTCCTCGGCGCGTTGCGCGCGGGCGGTGTCGCGGTGCCGCTGTTCACCCCGGACCTGCCCGGCCACGGCGACCGGCTCGCCTCGGTGCTGCGTGACTGCACCGCCCGCCTCGTGCTGACGACGTCGGACTCGGCAGCCCGGGTCAGGGGGTTCGCCGACGACAACGGCCTGCCGATCCGCGAGATCGTCAGCGTCGACACCCTGCCGACGGCCATCGGCGTCGACTTCGAGCCCCTCGCCGCCGACCCGGACGCCTTGGCCTACCTGCAGTACACGTCCGGCTCGACCGGCGACCCGCGCGGGGTGATGATCACCCACCGCAACATCATGGCCAACGCGCGGCAGGCGGTCGTCGGCTACGACGTGCGCAGGCGGTCGGTGACGGTGAGCTGGCTGCCGCTGTTCCACGACATGGGCCTGATCCTGTCGATCGGCGCGCCGCTGGAGGCCGGGATGCGGACCGTGCTGATGGACCCGCTGGCGTTCATCGAGCGGCCGGAGCGCTGGCTGCACGCGCTGTCGGCGAACCCCGGCGCGATCACCGCCGCGCCGAGCTTCGCCTACGCCTACTGCGCCGCGCGGGTCGCCGACGCGGAGAAGGCGCGGCTGCGGCTCGACACGGTCGACGTGCTGATCGACGGCAGCGAGCCGGTGTCGCCCACCGCGATCGCGCGGTTCCAGGCGGCCTTCGCCCAGTGCGGGCTGCGGCCGTGGACTCACCGGCCGTCCTATGGGCTGGCGGAGGCGACGGTGTTCGTGGCCACCGCGCGGCGTCCGCTGACCAAGCGGTTCGACCGGTCGGCGCTGGCCGCGGGTCGGCTGGTCGAGGTCGCCGAGGAGCACACCGACCAGGTCCGGCTTGTCTCCTGTGGACAGCCGATCGACCAGGAGGTCGCGGTGGTCGACCCGGTGACGGGGGCGCGGCGGCCAGGCGGGGAGGTGGGGGAGGTGTGGGTCGCGGGCGACAACGTGAGCCGCGGCTATTGGAACCGGCCGGACGAGACGGCGAAGGCTTTCGGCAACGCCATGCCTGGATCGGCGGCGAAGTGGCTGGCCACGGGCGACCTCGGCGTGTGGTTCGAGGGGGAGCTGTTCATCACCGGCCGCATCAAGGACCTGATCGTGGTCGACGGCCGCAACCACTACCCGCACGACGTCGAGCGCACCGCCGAGGCCGCCCACGACGCCATCCGGCCGCGCAACACGGTGGCGTTCTCCATCGACGGCTCGGACGGTGAGTCGGCGGTCGTGCTGGCCGAGCGGGCGAAGACGGTGGCGGTGGACGACGTGGACGAGTCGGCGGTCGCCGCGGCCGTGCGGGCCGCCGTCGCGATGCGGCACGGGCTGACGCTGCGGGAGGTGCTGCTCGTCGAGCCGGACGCGCTGCCCCGCACCACCAGCGGCAAGATCTCGCGCACGGCGTGCCGTGAGCGCTACCTGACCGGGCGCGCGTGAACGCGGCGGAGGTGGCGGCCTGGCTGGTCGACCGGGTCGCGTCGATCACCGGCATCGCGTCGATCGACCCGGCGCGGCCGCTGCAGGAGTACGGGCTTTCGTCCCGCGACACCGTGCGGTTGGTGGCTGAGCTGGGTGACCACGTCGGCCGGGTCCTCCCGACGACGTTCGGCTACCAGCACCCGTCCATCGCCGCCCTCGCCGCCGCGTCGCTGAACAATGTTGAACAATCCCACAAGGGGATTGCCGGATTGCTGAACAACGGGACGATCGCGCCGGGCGAGCCGGTCGCGGTGGTCGGCGTCGGGTGCAGGCTGCCGGGTGGGATCGAGTCGCCGATCGCGTTCTGGGACCTGCTTGACCAGGGCGCGGACGTGATCGGCACCCGGGAGAGCACCCCGGGCGGCTACCTCGACGACGTCGCGGGCTTCGACGCCGCCTTCTTCGGGATCACCCCGCGCGAAGCCGCCGTGATGGATCCGCAGCAGCGCATCGTCCTCGAAGTCGCCTGGGCCGCGCTCGAACACGCGGGTATCGCGCCCAGTTCACTGCACGGCAGCCGCACGGGTGTCTACATGGGAGTGTCGGCCACCGAGTACGGGTCGCTCACCATGGCCGACCCCGACGCTGTCGACGCCTGGTCGGCCACCGGCGCCGCCGCGTCGATCGTCGCCAACCGCCTCTCCTACCTGCTCGACCTGCGCGGCCCCAGCGTCGTCGTCGACACCGCGTGCTCGTCGTCCCTCGTCGCGGTCCACCAGGCCGTGCAGGGCCTGCGCCACGGCGACGCCGACCTCGCCGTCGTCGGTGGTGTCAACCTCCTGCTCACCCCCGGCGTCACCGCGACATTCCAGCGCGCGGGCGTCCTCGCCGCCGACGGCCGCTGCAAGGCGTTCGACGCCGCCGCCGACGGCATCGTGCGCGGCGAGGGCTGCGGGGTGGTCGTGCTGCGCAGGCTCACCGACGCCCGCCGGGCCGGGGACCGCGTGCTCGCGGTCATCCGCGGCAGCGCCGTCAACTCCGACGGCCGCTCCAACGGCCTCATGGCCCCCAGTCCCGACGCGCAGGCCGCGCTCCTGGCCGCCGCGTACCCGGCCGCCGACACCGATCCCTCCACAGTGGACTACGTCGAGGCGCACGGCACCGGCACCTTGCTGGGCGACCCGATCGAGGCCACCGCCTTGGGCGCCGTGCTCGGCGCGGGCCGCGCGGGTGACCGGCCGCTGCTGGTCGGTTCGGTGAAGACCAACCTCGGCCATCTGGAGGGCGCCGCCGGGATCGTCGGCCTGATCAAGGTCGTGCTCGCCATGGCCAACGACCGCATCCCGGCCAGCCTGCACTACCGCGAAGCCAACCCCCACATCGACTTCCCGGGCCTGGGTCTGAGAGTTGTATCCGAACCGACCACCTGGCCCCGCTACAGCGGCCTGGCCAGCGCGGGCGTGTCCGCGTTCGGCTTCGGCGGGAGCAACGCGCACGTCGTCGTCGAGGAGTGGCCGAGCGCGGCGGCCGTGGTCGAGCCCGACACCGACCAGCCGGAGGCGTTCGTCCTGTCCGCCGCCACCGCCGAGGCCGTCCGGAGCCGCGCGGCGGACCTGGCCGACTGGCTCGACACCGACCGGTCGACCGCCCTCGCCGACGTCGCGGGCGCGTTGGCGACCCGCCGCGACCACCTGCCCGCGCGCGCCGCCGTGGTCGCCACCGGTCGATCGGCGCTGGTCGCGGGCCTGCGCGCGTTCGCGACCGGCGCCGCCACGCCTGCCACTGTGGTGAGTGCGACGGCGACGGGTGCGGACCCTGTGTTCGTCTTCTCCGGCTACGGCTCGTCCTGGCCCGGCATGGGCAAGGGGCTGCTGATGGAACCCGCGTTCGCCGCGGCCGTCGACGCGCTCGAACCGCTGTTCGCCGCCGAGGCGGGCTTCTCCCTGCGGGAGGCGATCAGCGACGGCGAGCCCGCCGACCTGACCGTCGCCGGTCCGACGCTGTTCGGCACGCAGGTCGCGCTCGCCGAGCTGTGGCGGGCGCACGGCGTGACGCCCGCCGCCGTCGTGGGCCACTCGGTCGGCGAGGTCGCCGCCGCGGTCGTCGCAGGCGCGCTCGACGTGGAGCAGGGCTTGCGGGTGGTCGTCGCCCGGTCGGCGCTGTTGGCCGAGGTCGACGCGTCCGGGACCGGCGCCATGGCCGTCGTCGAACTGTCCGACGCCGAGTTCATCTCCGTGGCCGACCAGTTCCCCGGCGTCGGGGTCGCGGTGCACGCTTCGCCGTCTCAGCTGACCGTGGCCGGGCCGCCGGACCAGGTCGCCGCTCTGGTGTCCTATGTGGATGGCATGGGCAGGCTGGCCAGAACGCTGGACGTCGGCGGCGCCGGACACTCGGCCGCCGTCGACCCGTACCTTGACGGCTTCCGGGCCGCGCTCGACGGGCTGACGCCGACCGCCGCCACCGTGCCGGTGTTCTCCAGCGTCGGCGACGGCCCGTTCGACGTCGACTACTGGGTGGCGAACCTGCGTCAGCCGGTCCGCTTCGCCCAAGCCGTCACCGCGGCCATTGGCGCGGGACACCGCTGCTTCCTGGAGATCTCGCCGCACCCCATCGCGATCGCCGCGATCGAGCGGACAGCTGACGTTCCCGTGATCGCTCTGCCGACGCTGCGGCGCGGTTCGGGGGTCGAGGCGTGGCTGTCGGCCGCGGCGACCCTCTACGCGCACGGCAACGCCGCCGCCATCGTCGCCCGCCACCCGGCGGCGCCGGTCGTGGATCTGCCCGGGCCGGTGTGGCGGCACGAGCGGCACTGGGTGGCCGCGCCCGCGCCCACCGACCGGCACCCGCTGCTCGGCGACCACGTGGAGCTGCCGGAGGACGGCAGGCACGTGTGGCAGGCCGACCTCGGCGCGCACCCGCTGCCGTGGCTCGCCGACCACCGCGCGTACGGCGTGGTCGTGCTGCCGGGCACCGCGTATCTGGAGCTGGCGCTGGCGGCGGCCCGCGTGGCACTCGGCACGAGCCGGGTGACGATCACCGGCCTCACCTTCGCCGAGTTCCTCGCCCCCGGCCCGGACACGACACTGACCACAATGGTCGACCGCGACGGGCGCGTCACCATCTCCTCCCGCGGCGCCGACGGCGGCTGGATCACCCACGCCACGGCGACGGTGCTGCCCGACGACAACGCGCCGATCGTTCCGTGTTCGGAGCCGGAGAACGGCACCCGGATCGACCTCTACGGCGCGCTCGCCGCCGCGGGCCAGGAGTACGGCCCCGCGTTCCGCGGCCTGTCGGGCGTCGTCGCCACGCCCGGTCGCGCTTGCGCGTCGGTGCGGCTGCCCGCCGAGGCCGGGGGACACCGCAGGTTCGCCGTGCACCCCGCGCTGAGCGACGCCTGTTTGCAGACACTCGTCGGCGCCGCGCTCGGCCTGCCCGGCGTGCACGGCCGCTACGTGCCGACCTCGATCGGCCGCGCCCGCGTCTTCGGCGACCCGTCGACCGGCGTCCGCTGCGTGGCGACGCTGCGCCCCGACGGCGCGAGCCTGCTTGGCGCCGTGCACTTGCTTGACCTGGACGGCGCGGTGCTGGTGGAGCTGTCCGACGTGCGGGCGTCCGCGCTGGGCCAGGCGCCGGGCGGGTGGACGGAGCTGGCGGTCGAGCGGCGCTGGGACCTCGCGCCGCTGCCCGCCCCGCGTCCGGGCCGCCGGTCGTGGACGGTCGTCGGCTCGTACCCGGGGCTGGTCGAGGCGTTGGAAGGTGACGAGCTTCGGGACGAGGGTGCGGACGGCGTGGTGGTGATCGCCGACCCGACCGACCCGGAGGCGCTGCTGCTGTCGGTGGCGCGGATCGCGGCCTCGTTGGCTGACTCGCGGCTGTGGGTGGTGACCGATGGTTCGGCGTCGTGGCTGCGTGGGCTGATCCGTGTGTTGGCGTTCGAGCACCCGTCGCTGCGCGCGACGCTGCTGGAGGTCGACGCCGCGTCCGGCGCCCGCGCGATCGCCGCCGAACTCCGCGCCGACCGCCCCGACGACGAAGTGCGGTGGCGCGACGGCCGACGCCTGCGCGCGCGGCTGGCCCGTGCCCACGTCTCACCCGCCGTGTCTCTTCCGATCCGCGACGGCGCGTACTTGATCACGGGCGGGCTGGGTGAGCTTGGTGCGCGGGTCGCCGGGTGGCTCGCCGAGAGTGGGGCCACCCGGATCGTCCTGACCGGCCGCACCGCACGTCCGGCCCCCGCCGGTGTCGAGGTGATCCTCGGCGACATCGCCGACCCCGGCTTCGCCGAACGCGCCGTCGCTTTCGCCAGCCGCGACGGCATTCCACTGCGCGGCGTCGTGCACGCGGCGGGCGTCCTCGACGACCACACGGTGGCGACCCTCACCGCCGAGGACATCGCCCGGGTGTGGCGGCCCAAGGTGCTAGGCGGGCAGCGGTTGCACGAGGCGACGGCGGCGGTCGAGTTGGACTGGTGGGTGGTTTTCTCGTCGATCGCCGCCCTGGTCGGCTCGCCCGGTCAGGCCGCTTACGCCACGGCCAACGCGTGGCTGGATGGTTTGGTCGACTCGCGCCGGGCCGCGGGCTTGCCCGGCGTGACGATCAACTGGGGTGCGTGGCAGTCGCAGGCTGTCCGGGCGAACGCCGCCTTGGCGGAACTCAGCCCTTCCGAAGGTCTGGACGCGTTGGCCGGGCTGCTGGCCGGGAACCGCACGGGAATCGGCGTGGCGCACTTGGATGCCGCGCGCACCCTGGCCTTGTTCCCCGAATTGGCGCAGCGCCCGTTCTTGGCGGGCTTCACCGGCAAACCCGACCCAGTCGCCGCGACTGTCCCCCTCGCCTCCCGCGACGCCCTCCTGAACCACCTGGCGACGGTCGTGGAGAACCTGATCGGCGTCGTCGACCGAACCGCGCCGCTCACCTCGCTGGGCTTGGACTCGCTGATGGCCGTCCGCCTCCGCACCGCAATCGAACGCGACCTGGGCACCACCCCACCGGTTCCTCTGCTGCTCCGCAGCGCCAGCGTGAGCGAGATCGCCGAGCATCTGGCAAACGAACTCGACTTGCCTGCTGTCAGTTCCAGTGTGGTGTCCGTGGGGCCGCGCGATGCTGCTGAGCGGTGGGTCGCGTTCGTGTGGGGGGAGGTGCTGGGGAGTGCGCCGGAAGGGGTGCATCTCGACTTCCCCGGTGACCTAGCCGAAGCCCAACGCGTCTACGAAGCCATGGGTGACCGGCTGCCCGACCTTCCATCAGCCGAAACCCTCTTCGCCACCCCCACCGTCGCCGCGATGGCCGACCTCGTCCGGGATCTCCTCGACGGCCAGCCCAACGAGATCGTCAAAGTCCTCCGGTCCGACGGCGACGGCGTCCCCCTCATGCTCTTCCACCCGGCAGGCGGCCCCACCAGCGTCTACCACCCCCTCGTCGCAGAACTCCCCGACGGCTACCCCGTCTACGGCTTCGAACGCCTCGACGAAGAGTCCACTGTGGAAGGCAAAGCCCGCCGCTACGTCGAGCTCATCCGGGAGATCCAGCCCCACGGCCCCTACTGGCTCGGCGGCTGGTCCTTCGGTGGCTGCCTCGCCTACGAAGTCGCGCACACGCTCACCGAACAAGGGGAGACCGTCGCCCAAGTCGTCATGATCGACACGATTCTGCCGCGCCCATCTGAAGCCGAGCCCGAGCAAGTCCTCCTAGACCGGTTCGCCCGGTTCGCCGCCTACATCGAGGAGACCTACGACGTCTCCCTCGGGCTCTCCATCGACGAGCTGGCGACCCTCGAGGAAGGCGAGCAGATCACCTTCGTCATGTCGCGGCTGGCCACGATCCCGGCCATCGGCGACGCCGTGCTCAAACACCAATACGCGTCCTATGTGGACGCACGGGTCGCCGAGCGCTACCGGCCGCGACCCTACGCTGGGCCGGTCCTGCTGGCCCGGGCCACGGAACCGCCGCCGCTGACCAGTTCGCTCGACCCGCGCTACCTGCGGGCCGACGACGCCCTCGGGTGGGACGGGCTGTGCGCGGACCTGCGGATCGCCAAGGTGCCGGGGAACCACCTGACGATCATCGACCCGCCCGCGGTGGCCACGCTGGCCGAAGCGGTGGCGGCCACGGAGGTGCGCCATGGCTGACCCGCGCGACCTGGTGGACGACCTGTTCCTGCGCCGCGACGAAGCGATCCGGCTGGGGGAGAAGCGGGCAAAGGAACGCCAGCAGCCCAAAGGCAAGCTCACCGCCCGGGAGCGGATCGCGCTGCTGGCCGACCCCGGCTCGTTCCTCGAACTCGACGAGTTCGCCCGGCACGACGGCGGGCCCTACGGCGACGGCCTGGTCACCGGGCACATCCAGGTCGACGGCCGTCCGGTGTGCGTGTTCGCCCAGGACTTCAGTGTGTTCGGCGGGAGCCTCGGCGAGGCGTCGGGGGCCAAGATCCTCAAAGTGATGGACCTGGCCATCCGCACGGGGGTCCCGATCGTCGGGATCAACGACGGCGGCGGCGCCCGCATCCAGGAGGGGGTGACCTCACTCGCCCGGTACGCCGAGCTGGCCGTCAGGCACACCGCCGCCTCCGGGGTCATCCCGCAGATCTCGATGATCCTCGGCCCCTGCGCGGGCGGCGCGGTTTACGCCCCCGCCCTGACCGACTTCACCGTCATGGTCGACCAGCTCTCCCACATGGTCGTCACCGGCCCCGACGTGCTGCGCGCCGCCACCGGTGAGGAGTCCACTCTGGACGAACTCGGCGGCGGCCGCACGCACGCCACCGTCTCCGGCGCCGCCCACTACCTCGGCGCCGACGAACCGGACGCGGTCGACTGGGTCAAGACCCTGCTGGGCTTCCTGCCCTCCAACAACCGCGCCGCCGCCCCGGAGTACGCCGACGACACCGCCGCCGAGGTCACCGCCGCCGACCGCGAACTCAACCGGGTCATCCCCGACGGCACCAACCAGACCTACGACATGACCGGGATCATCACGCGCGTGGTCGACGACGGCGACCTCCTGGAGGTGCACGCCGGGTTCGCGCCCAACATGATCTGCGCGTTCGCCAGGGTCGCGGGCCGGACGGTCGGCGTCGTGGCCAACCAGCCGCTGGTGGCGGCGGGCGCGATCGACATCGACGCCTCCGAGAAGGCCGCCCGGTTCGTCCGGTTCTGCGACGCCTTCGAGATCCCCCTGCTGACCTTCGCCGACGTCCCCGGCTACCTGCCCGGCCGTGACCAGGAGCGCGGCGGCATCATCCGCCGCGGCGCCAAGCTCATCTACGCCTACGCCGAGGCCACCGTCCCCAAGGTGACCGTCGTGGTCCGCAAGGCGTATGGCGGCGGCTACGCGGTCATGGGCTCCAAACACCTCGGCGCCGACGTGAATCTGGCCTGGCCGACCGCCCGCATCGCCGTCGTCGGCCCGGAAGGCGCGGTCCAAGTGCTGTACCGCCGCGAACTCGCCGCGCTCAGCGGCGCCGAACGCGACGCCCGCACCGAAGAGCTGATCGCCCGACACCAGGACTCGCCGTACCCCGCGGCCGAACGCGGCTACATCGACGGCGTCATCGAACCGGCACGGACCCGCGTCGAGGTCGCCGCGGCCCTGCGGGCGCTGCGGGGCAAGCGCGCCGCGGTGCCCGACCGCAAACACGGGAACATCCCGCTCTAAGTGGAGGTAGGCATGACCCGCACACGGATCGTCCGCTGGCTCGCGGCGATCACCGTCCTGGCCTCGGTGGTGGTCCCGCTGACCGCGGCCGAGGCCGCGCCCGCGCCGGTGACGGCCGACGACGGCGCCCGCGTCGCCGAGGAAGTCCGGGTGGACGCCAGAACCGTCGACCTGCGCATCGAGTCGCCCGCGCTGGGCACCTCGGCGTGGGTGCGGCTGCTGGTGCCGCGCGGGTGGGACGCCGACCGCACCAGGGCGTGGCCGACGCTGTGGCTGCTGCACGGCTGCTGCGCCGACGTCGACTACAAGTCGTGGACCGAGTACACCGACGTCGCCGCCCTCACCGCGGACAAGGACGTGCTCGTCGTCATGCCGAGTGACGGCCGCGCGGGCATGTACTCGGCGTGGTGGAACTTCGGTATGTCGAACAAGCCCGACTGGGAGTCGTTCCACATCAACGAAGTCCGCCAGATCGTCGAACGCGGCTACGGCGCGGGCCCCAAGCGCTCGGTCGCCGGCCTGTCCATCGGCGGCTACGGCGCCCTGGCCTACAGCTTCCGCCACCCTGGCATGTTCGCCGCCGCGGCCAGTTACAGCGGCGTGCCCAACACGATGCTCTACGGCATCCCCAACTTCATCCAGACCATCCTCATGCGCGAGGGCCTGCCCATGTACAACCTGTGGGGCAACGAGTTCCTCCAGCGTGCGATGTGGACCGCCCGCAACCCGTACGACAACGTCGAAGCGCTGCGCGGGGTCAAGCTCTACGTCTCGTCGGGCAACGGCAGCACCGGGCCGCTGGACAAGCCGGGCGCCTTCGACATGATCGAGCCGCTGTCGTACATCTCCTCGCGCAGCTTCACCGACCGGCTCAAGCAGCGCGGCATCGCGGTCACGACCAACTACTACGGCAACGGCACCCACACCTGGCCGTACTGGGAGCGCGAACTCCACGCGTCGTGGCCGATCCTGGCCGCCGGGATGGGGCTGCCCGCATAGACTCGTCGGAGTGCGCACACTCGCTCAGACATACCGGCGGTTCAGCGAGGCCGAGAAGTCACCGCTCTACGGGCGCGTAGCCCTCGCCGTGAGCGAGTCCGACGAGGCGCTGCGCGCCATCGAGACGGTCCCCGCGCGCAAGCGGCACCCGACGGTCGTCCTCGCCGCGCTGCACGACCTCGCCCTCGCCGGACGCGCGCCCGCGCTGGCGGCGGCCTATGCCGCCGCGGACAGCGAAGCCGCCGGGGGCGCGGCGATCGACACACTGCTGCGGATGACCGACTCCGTCGCGTCGATCGCCGCGCGCAGGCGGACGCGGATCGACGAGACCGGACGCGGCGGCGTGCTCTACCCGGCCATCGCCGAAGCGGCGCGCAGGGCAGGAGCAGCCGCGGTCGGCCTGATCGACGTGGGCGCAACCGGGCTCAACCTCAACGTCGACCGCGTCCGCGTCGACTACAGCGACGGCCAATCGCTGGGCGACCCGTCGTCTCCCGTTCGGCTGTCATGTTCGATCGTGGGCGACCGGCCAGTCCCGACAAACGCGATCCCCGAGGTCGTAGCCCGTGTCGCCGTCGACCCCGACCCGGTCGATGTCACCGACGCGGACGAAGCCCGCTGGCTGCGTGCCTGCCTGTGGCCGGACCAGCCGGATACGGCCGCCCTGCTCGAAGCGGAGCTGGCGCTGGCCGCGTCAGCCCCTCCGCTGCTGCTGTGCGGCGACCCCGCCGAGGCGCTGCCCGACGCCTTCGCCCGGGTCCCCGCGGGCGCCCTGGCCGTGGTCACGACGACGTGGGCGCTGTCGCGGTTCCCGGTCGAGACCCGTCAGCGCTTCCTGCGCGGCCTGGAAGAAGCGGGCCGGGCAGTGGCGTGGGTGTCGGTGGAAGGTGTCGGAGTCGGGCCGTCGATCCCGACACTGGGCGATCGCCCCGCCTCCGGCCACAGCATCATCGGCGTCGCGGTGTTCGACGGCTCGGCGCCGCGGGCTGTCGGCCGCTGCTGGTCGCGGGGCCGAATGCTGTCCTGGCTGGTCTAGGTCCGGTCCTGTTCGGGGATCTCGGGCTCGTCCGGCTCTTCGTCCACGGATCGGTTCTCGGTCAGAACGTCAGTGAGTGGGTCCATCCACACCACGGGATGCCTCGCTGTTCTTCGGTCCGCCGCCCTTCACCTCCTAGATCACCCGCGCCCGCGAAAGGTTGCCTCAGCACGAAAACAAGGCAGGCCGCCCCCCGAAGGGGACGGCCTGCCTCACCGAGTTGCCCGCCCCGGGCCCTTGCCGCCCGGGGATGACGCCCGATCACACCTTCCGGGTCAGAAGGTGAGCTTGAAGTTGTCGATGTAGCCGGTGTCGTAGCGGGCGATGTCCTGGACCTTCAGCTTCCAGGTGCCGTTCGCGACCTCGGTGGAGGCGTTGACGGTGTAGGTGGCGACCACGTTGTCCGCGGAGTCGTTGGACGACGAGTTCTTCACCCGGTACGCCGAGCCGTCGGGCGCGATCAGGTCGATGACGAGGTCACCGCGCCAGGTGTGCTTGATGTTCACGTCGACCTTCAGCGTCGACGGGGCGTTGCCCGAGATGCCCGAGACGGCGATGTCGCTGGTGACCGCGGCGCCGGGGGAGTCCGGGATGTTGATGTTGTTGGTGTTCTCGAAGACCCGGCCGCTCGGCGGCGTCGTGGTCGGCGGGGTGGTGGTGGTCGGCGGGGTCGTGGTGCCGCCGCCCAGTTCGGTCGCCTTGGCGCGGATGGCCGCGGACAGGGCGCTCACCTGGGAGTACACGCCGTACTTGTTCGGGCGGGCACAGCCCTCGCCCCAGGAGACGATGCCGACCTGGATCCAGTTGTTGTTGGCGTCGCGACGGACCATGGGGCCACCGGAGTCACCCTGGCAGGTGTCGATGCCGCCCTCGGGCAGACCGGCGCAGATCTCGACGGCGTCGATCAGGTCGGAGTAGCTGCCGCCGGACGCCTTGCAGGTGGCGTCGCTGACGAACGGGACCTGGGCCTTGAGCAGGTAGCGCTGCTGCGCGCCGCCCTCGGACGCCGCGCCCCAGCCCATGATGTCGAACGTGCCGTTGTCGTAGGCGTTGCTGGTGGCGATGGGCAGGGTGGCCGCGCCGGTGATCGGGCTGGACAGCTTGATCAGCGCCCAGTCACCGCCCTCCGAGGTGGAGTAGCCCGGGTTCTTGTAGACGTAGGACGAGGTGCGCTTGACGGCGCTGCTGCTCTGCAGGTCGATCACGCCGTAGGTCGCGGTGATCGAGGTGTTGTTGCCGGTGCCGCTGACACAGTGCGCGGCGGTCAGCACGAGCTGCTCGGAGTACATGGCGCCGCCACAGCCCATCGACAGGCGGACCATCCAGGGGAACTCACCCTGCGCGGCGGGGGTGCCGCCGACGACCTGCGGGGTGATGTCGCCCGGCTGCGAGGGCGGGGGAGCGGCCAGTGCGGTCCCGGCCACGGCCGCCGCGGCGGCGACCGTGGTCGCGGCCAGCATCATGGCCTTCTGGAGCTTGCTGAGTTTGATCAACGAACTTTCCTTTCCACCGTACTGATTGCAGGGGCGTGGATCAGGGGAAGGTGAGCTTGAAGCTGTCGATGTAGCCGGTGTCGTAGCGGGCGATGTCCTGGACCTTGAGCTTCCAGGTGCCGTTCGCGACCTCGGTGGAGGCGTTGACGGTGTAGGCGGTGATGACGTTGTCCGCGGAGTCGTTGGACGACGAGTTCTTCAGCCGGTACGCCGAGCCGTCGGGCGCGATCAGGTCGATGACGAGGTCACCGCGCCAGGTGTGCTTGATGTCGACATCGACCTTCAGCGTCGACGGGGCGTTGCCCGAGATCCCGGAGACCACGACGTCGCTGGTGATCGCGGCGCCCGCGTCGGGGATGTTGACGTTGTTGGCGTTCTCGAAGACCTTGCCGGTGGGCGGCGGCGGGGTGCCGTCGCAGGTGCCGCCGATGGCGCGCTTCGGGCAGTCCGAGTACTCCAGCAGGTAGAGCACGGCCGCCTTGTTGCGCGAGGTCTCGCGGGCGAGGATCTCGTCACCGGGGTAGAAGCCGCCGTTGCCGCTCGCCGGGAACATCTCGAAGGTGTAGGCCCAGATCTTGTGCGCGCCCCACAGGTAGTCGTCGATCGCGCCGTCGGTGATGTAGAGCTCCGAGGACTGCTCCGGGGTGTAGCCGTTGGTCTGCGCCATGGCGCGGCCCATGGTGGAGAAGACGTTCAGCTCCTCGGCGTCGAGACCGGGGGCGGTGTCGTCGAAGGTCCAGCCGAACGGCCACAGGACCAGCTCGCTGTAGGAGTGGAAGTCGATCGCGGTGCTGAGCTGCTGCTTGCCGCCGATGTTGCGGCTGCTGACCCAGTTCTGCACGGCCTTGACCTCGGGCGCCGATCCGGCCGACGGGCCGCGGTAGGTGTCGGAGCTGGGGCTGGTCGAGGAGCCGTTGCAGCAGCCCCACTTGTAGTCCCAGTTGCGGTTGAGGTCGGTGCCCACGTACGACGAGCCCGCGTTCGGCTGGCGGTTCTTGCGCCAGCTCTTGTACGAGCCGGTCGAGATGTCGAACTCGCCGCCGTCGGGGTTGACGTCGGGCATGATCCAGATCTCGCGGGTGTCCACGAGGCCCTTGATCCGGCTGTCGGTGCCGTAGCCGTCGGTCAGCATGTTCACCAGGTACAGCGCCATCTCCACGGTGATGTGCTCACGCGCGTGCTGGTGGTGGGTGAACAGGACCTCGGGTTCGTTCTCGTCGGTCGCGGCGTTGTCCGAGATCTTGATCAGGTACAGGTCGCGGTTCTCGTAGGACTTGCCGTACACCTGCTTGGTGATGATCCCCGGGTGGTCGGCGACCGCCTTGTTCAGCTCGGCGACCATCTCCGAGTAGTTGTGGTAGCCGGAGTCGGCGCTGGGGAAGTCATTGATCCCGTTCGCCTCCAGGGTGCCCTGGATGGACGGGGCGGCGTCGGCGACGACCTCGTAGCCCATCGCCTTGATCTTGGCGACCTCGCCGGGGGTCGCGGTGATCAGCGTGCGGCTGTCCTCGGTGCCGTTGACCGCGGCACCGGTCGCGGCGATGTCGCTGCGCTGCTGGGCGGTCTTGACTCCGACAACGCTGTATTCGGCGGCCGCGCGCTGCTCGGCGCCCGGCCGGTTGGCCTGGTCGCCGGACGCGGGGCCATTCATCGTCAGCACGACGGCGGCCGCCGTCAGGGCGCCGACGACCAGGGATATGCGTTTGTGTTTCACTCGTACCTCCTGCAGGGGAGCGCCGTGTTCGACGCCGGAGGAATATCGCCGCCAATTGCGGACATGCCCTCACATGCCCCCGAACGGCGGATATCCTGCATAGTGTCGTGCTCGGCGTGGCCCCCACAACCCCACGGTCGAACCGTCCAGTTCCCGGTTTTTTCCCAGTCTGGCCCAAGGAAGTCGACAAAACGGGCGCTCTGGCCGCAATTCTTCCTGGTAACTGTGAGGACTTCCCTCAAGGATTGCCGCCCCCGCAGAATTAGGTCGCGGATTCGGTAAGGGGTTGTGGCAATAAACCGGGAACGGCGGCAACAAGCCGTTAACACCCGAATTCGCGACGGACCGAAATGGCGGGCATGGAGCCGCCGGGGGAGGCGCACCCTGCATGCGCCTCCCCCGGTCGGCGGGCGAGTCGGGCTTCGCCAACCCGGGCCGATCGGGTTACCTTCCGCTGGTGACGGACGTGCCCTCCGCCGATCCCGCCGCCGCCGAGCCGTTCGCCGAGACGCTGCGGGCGGCCATCCACGCGAGCGGGATCACCCTCGACCGGGTGGCCGAGCGGCTGCGCGAGCGCGGCACCCCGGTCAGCCTCGCCACCCTCAGCTACTGGCAATCGGGCCGCAGCCAGCCCGAGCGCGCCAAGTCGCTGGCCGCGGTGGCCAACCTCGAAGCGCTGTTCGGCCTGCCCGCGGGCCACCTCGTCCGGCTGCTCGACGAGCCAAAGCCGCGCGGCCGCAACGTCCACCGCCCGCTGGAACCCATCGACAGCGTCGCGCCGTGGGCCGACGACGAGGCATACGACCGGGTCGTCGGCGGCTTCGACCTCAGCGGCGACAGCCACCTGAGCAGGCTCCTCGTCCACGACGTGGTGGTGATCGGCGCCGACCGCACCAAGATCCTCCAGCGCACCCGCCACGTGCTGCGCGCGGAGAAGGACGGCGTCGACCGCTGGATCGCGGTCGGCTGGAACGAGGGCAAAGATGAGCCGAGCCCCGACATCGTGCCGCTCCGCAACTGCAGGCTCGGCCGCGTCAACCGCGACGAGCGCACCGGCCAGGTCGCCACCGAGCTGCTCTTCGACCACCCGCTCGCCAAGCGCGAGACCATCGTGATCGAGCACGACATGACCTGCCCGTCGCCGCGGCCGCTCGCGGTCGACCACGAGCGGGTCGGCCGGTTCCCGGTCCGCGACCTGCTGATGGAGGTCCGGTTCGACCCGGCGGCGCTGCCCGTCCGGATCGCCCGGTGCTACGAGATCGACGGCAAGGAACGGGTCAAGGCGCTGACCCTGGACTCGACCCACACCGCGCACGTGCTGGGCATGGACCTCGCGCCGGGCCGCTACGGCATCCGGTGGTCGTGGGGACCTTCGGCCGAACGGGTATAGATCCGTCCGGCCGCCGACGCCTTCGACGCGGACTCGGCCGCTTGGTCCAGTGGCCTCGATCGGGCGCCGACCAGCCCACGAGCGCTCGCCGGCACGCTGAACGCGAACACCGTGCGTAGTCGAATCCGGGTCCGCGCAGGTCGCCAGGGCTGTCCGCTCAGCGAACGGCCGACGACGATCGGTCGATCCCGATTCCGGCCGGCCACGCCATGTCCTACTGTGTATACGTTCTGTTGCGTAAGACACACTCGGGGAGCCCAGCAGATGCCCTCAGCCGACCGGTCGTCGTGGGACACCGTGCCCCGGCTGACGCCGCTCGACTTCGACAAGCCCAACCTGGCCCGGCTCACCGACGCCCTGCTGGGCGGCCGCGATCACTACGCGTCAGACCGCAAGGTCATGGACCAGGTACTCGACCTGGCCCCCGGTGCCAAGCAGATGGCCCGCGACCACCGCGACTGGATCATCCGCGTTCTGCGCCTGCTGGTCGGCGAACGCCGCGTCGACCAGTTCGTCGACCTCGGCTCCGGCCTGCCGACCGTCGACAACACCCACCAGGTCGTCCAGCGCTACAACCCCGAGGCCAGGGTCATCTACGTCGACAACGACCCGGTCGTCCAGGCCCACGGCCGCGCGCTGCTGGAGGAGAACGACCGGACCCACGTGGCCGGCTGCGACTTCAGCCAGCCCGCGAAGGCGTTAGGCGACCCGGACCTGGCCCCGCACCTGGACCTGACCAGGCCGGTGGCCCTGATGATGAACTCAGTGATCCACCACATCCCCGACGACACCCACGCCGCATCGGTCGTACGCGACTGGCTCGCCGCGGTCCCGTCCGGCTCGTACCTGATGCTGACCCACCACTACGACCCGGCCGACGGCTCAGAGGCAAGCTCCCTGATCCGCGAGCTGGAGAAGATGTTCCGCGACACCGAGATCGCCACCGCTCCCCGCTCGCGTGAGCAGATCGCGTCGTACTTCGACGGGTTGGAACTCGTGCCGCCGGGGCTGACGTACCCGCACGACTGGTGGCCGTCGGGCCCGCGGATGCTCCCACTGTCGGCCCTGAACTTCACCATGCTGGGTGCCGTCGCCCGCAAGCCCTAGCGGATCAGGCCCGCGATCAGCGCGTCGAAGTCGGGGAACTCGGCCTTCGCCTCCGTCAGGATCTGGCTGGCCGACTGCCTGCTGCCCGCCGCGTACTTCTCCGCGATGGCCACCAACTCGGGCCGAGGGTTCGACGTCAAGTCGCCGTAGGCCACCGCCTCCATAGGTCCTTGGCCGTCGGCGAGCAGCCAGAGGTACGCGGCGAGGTTCCGCGCCACGACACCGTGTTCGCCTTCGGAGCCGAGAAAGACCACAGGCTGCCCTTCGACCGGCGCATCGGGCCTGACCAGCCAGAACGCCGCGTAGCCGCCGGTACCGTCCTGGCCGAAGACCCGGAAATCGGTGTCGGCGTCCGGGTTTCCGGTCCACGCCCGCAGCCAGTCCGTTGTTTCGTCCGCGGCCATGAAGCTGTCGTGCGGCTCGTAGTCGATGTCTTCATCGCGGTCGTAGGGGAACTCGACCCGTGCGACCGCCGCGAGCGCGGGCGGAAAGTCGGCGGCGCTGGTCATGGCCGACCCAGGAGACGGTGGGCCAGGATCGTCCCCGCCGCCATCGCCGCTGGGAAGATGACTACCGCTGCCAGCGGGATCAGGCACACCAGGTACACCGGCACCGCGAACCCCAGCGTCATCGCCCGGCTCTTCCGCAGAGTCGACCGGCGTGTCCGCAGGTCATGGCCCCGCCGGACGAACGGGATGGCCGTCAGTTCCACCGCCAGCAGCCAGGCCCCGATCGCGACCGCCAGCACCGGCACCACCGTCTGCCCCAGCACCGGGATGAACCCCAACACGAGCAGCGCGATCGCCCACACCAGCGCCCGCAGCACCAGCAGCACCGTGTCCCGCAGCCCGATCCACGCCGCCCTGCTCCAGCCGATGCGCTCGGCCGACGGGACGCCGCCGAGGACCTTGTCCTCGACGTCCTCGGCGATGCTCTCGTAGAACGGGCCGCCGACCGCCAGGGTCAGGCCGGAGAACACCAGCAGCGACACCGCGACCGCCGCCACCGCGGTGACCAGGCCCGCCGCGATGCGCACGCCCCGCCGCCACACCGTGGCCCAGTCGTCGGCGAAGGGGGTCGCCCAGGTGACGATGGCGTCGAGGTTGGTGGCGAGCATGGCCAGGCCGCCGAACAGGATGACGCTGGCCAGCAGGACCGGGATTGCGCCCCGTTTGAGCATGGACCGGTCGGTGGTCACGATGCGCAAACCCTGGCCGAGCAGGCCGACACCGGCGGCGAAGTCTTTGATCACGGCGCGCAGTGTATTGACTTGGACAAAGGTCGAGGTTCTACGGTCGTCGATGTGGACATGCAGATGACGGCGTTCAGCTCCCTCTACAAGACGATGCACGCGTCGGAGACCTCCGGTGGCGGCATCTCGATGCGCACGGTTCGGCGGATCTTCGGCTTCGCCCGGCCGCACAAAGTCCGGTTGCTCTGGTTCTTAGTAGTCAGCGTCGTGCTCTCCGCGACCGCGGTGGTGACGCCGGTGCTCGCGGGGCGGGTGGTCGACGCGATCGTCGGTGGTGACAACAGCGGGGTCATCGTCACGCTCGCGATCGTCATCGCCGGGGTGGCGGTGGCGGAGGCCGCGCTCGGGCTCGTCTCGAGGTGGCTGTCGGCGACCGTCGGCGAGGGGCTGATCCTCGACCTGCGCACCCAGGTGTTCGACCACGTCCAGCGCCAGCCGATCGCCTTCTTCACCCGCACCAGGACCGGCGCCCTGGTCAGCAGGCTCAACAACGACGTCATCGGCGCCCAGCGCGCCTTCAGCGACACGCTGTCCGGGGTCGTCGGCAACCTGGTCACGCTGGTGCTGACCCTCGTGGTGATGCTCGGCATCTCCTGGCAGATCACTCTGCTCGCACTGCTCCTGCTGCCCGTCTTCGTCCTGCCCGCCCGCCGTATGGGCTCGCGCCTTGCCTCGATGCAGCGCGCCGCGGCCGAGCACAACGCGGCGATGAGCACGCAGATGACCGAGCGGTTCTCCGCGCCGGGCGCCACCCTGGTCAAGCTGTTCGGCAGGCCCGCCGACGAGTCGCGCGAGTTCGCCGTCCGCGCGAGCCGGGTCCGCGACATCGGGGTGCGCACCGCGATGCTGCAGTGGGTCTTCCTCACCGCGCTCACCCTGGTCTCCGCCCTCGCGCTGGCCCTGGTCTACGGGCTCGGCGGTGTCCTCGCGCTCAGCGGCACGCTCGACCCCGGCTCCGTCGTCGCGCTCGCCCTCCTGCTCGCCCGCCTCTACGCCCCGCTCACCGCCCTCGCGGGCGCGCGCGTGGAGGTGATGAGCGCGCTGGTCAGCTTCGAGCGCGTCTTCGAGATCCTCGACCTCCCGCCGCTCATCGCCGACAAGCCCGGCGCGCGTGAGGTCCCCGCCGGTCCGGTGTCGGTCGAGTTCGACAAGGTCCGCTTCGCCTACCCGTCGGCGGACAAGGTCTCCCTCGCCTCGCTGGAGGACGTCGCCCGGCTCGACACCCGTGGCGGGGTCGAGGTGCTGCACGAGGTGTCCTTCCGCGCCGAACCCGGGCAGCTCGTCGCGCTCGTCGGTTCGTCAGGAGCGGGCAAGTCGACCATCGCCCAACTCGCGCCCCGGCTCTACGACGTGGACTCCGGCGCGGTCCGGCTGTCCGGCGTCGACGTGCGCGAGCTGACCGCGGACTCGATCCGCGCGACCCTCGGCATGGTCACCCAGGACGGCCACCTGTTCCACGAGTCGATCCGCTCGAACCTGCTGCTGGCCCGGCCGGACGCGACCGAGGACGAACTGTGGGACGCGCTGCTGCGCGCCCGGCTCGACAAGCTGGTCCGCTCGCTGCCCGACGGTCTGGAGACAGTGGTGGGGGAGCGCGGCTACCGGCTCTCCGGCGGCGAACGCCAGCGGCTCACCATCGCCCGGCTGCTGCTGGCCCGCCCCCGGGTGGTCCTGCTGGACGAGGCCACCGCGCACCTCGACTCGACGTCGGAGGCCGAGGTCCAGGCCGCGCTGGGCGAGGCCCTCGCCGGGCGGACCGCCGTGGTGATCGCCCACCGGCTGTCGACCGTCCGCGCCGCCGACCTGATCCTGGTCGTCGAGGACGGCCAAATCGTCGAACGCGGCACGCACGACGACCTGCTCGCCGCCGAGGGCCGCTACGCCGAGCTGTACCGCACCCAGTTCGACCAACCCGCGGTGACCGCTGCCTAGTGTCCCGAGTCGAGTGAAGTTCTTGTTTCGGGGGAGTCCTTTAGGGACAGTCGCGGGTATCGTGTACTGATGGCGAACCCGCTCGATCCCGTGCTGCCCGAGATGGTGGCCGTCACCGTCCGCGAACTCGCGGCGCACCACGCCGACGTCCCGGTCTCGGTGATCGACTCGGTGGTGCGGCAGGCGGCGTGGGAACTGGCCGGGACCCCGCGTCCGGTCGCGGAGTTCGCCCGCCTGCTCGACCGCAGGGCCAACGCCCGCCTACTCGCCATGAACGGCACCTTCACCCCCGTGCGCGGCAGGCCAGTGCCGAGCGAAGGGGCCGCGACCGGTTCGGCCGCGGCCCCTCACCTGGGCTGACTGACTCAGACGCCCGCGACGCTGCGGATCCAGGAGCGGTACGAGGTCACGTTGGTGTAGTTCGTGACCGACTGCCGGTCGCTGGTCGAGGCCACACCGACCTGCCGACCCGAGGCGAACATCGGGCCGCCCGAGTCACCACCGGCGGTGATGCCGTCGATGCGGGTGGCCCGCACCGCGACGCCGCCGTAGTAGTCCCGCGCGTTGACCGAGCTGACGCGGACGTTGGCGTACTTCAGGTACCGCGACTGGCAGTTGATCTCCGGCTGGTTGGTGCAGGTCGCGCCCCAGCCGTAGACCTGGACCGTCTGGCCGACGCTGACGTCGGTCGACGTGCCCAGCGGCGCGTAGGTGGCGCTGACGCTGCGGTCGAGCCTGGCGATGGCCAGGTCGGACCCCGAGTGCCGGGTGATCTGGACCGCGGTGGCCGTGGTGCCGCCACTGGACTGGTCCAGGCTGCCGATGCGGAAGGTGATCGTGCCGCTGGCCACGCAGTGCTTGGCCGTCAGCACGTACTGCGGGGCGATGATCGTCGCCGAGCACGCCTGGCGCCCGTTGGCGAACAGCCGCGCCGCCCAGGGGGCGTTGGTGGCGTAGTTGCCATCGATGATCATCGGGGTGACGGTCGGCTCCGGTTCGGGAGCCGCGACGGCCGAGGGGGCGGCGCTGAGCAGGGCCAGCGCGATACCCGTGACCGTCAGAGCGATCTTGGATTTGAACATTCGCGATCTCGATTCGTTGCAGGGGGAATCGACGATTAGTGACTTTTTCACCCGTTAGTGGCTACGACAAGACTGCGATTTTCACGCTCGTTCACACTCTGGCGCTGACCACTAGCATCGGGACCGCGGGCCAGGCGACGAAGCCACCCGCCGGACTCAGGAGGTCGAACTCGATGGCGCTTCTGCGCAGCTACGTCGCGGGCCGGTGGCACACCGCCGACACCGACGGAGCACCCCTGCACGACGCGGTGACCGGGGAGGAGATCGCCCGGATCTCCTCGGCCGGGATCGACATGGCCGCCGCGCTGGACCACGGCAGGCGCACCGGCGGCCCCGCGCTGCGGGAGCTGACCTTCCACCAGCGGGCGGCGCTGCTCAAAGTGCTCGCGTCGCACCTGCTGGAGCACAAGGACGAGCTGTACGCGCTCTCGCTGCGCACCGGCGCCACCCAGCGCGACTCGATGATCGACGTCGACGGCGGCATCGGCGTGCTCTTCGCCTACAGCGGCAAGGGCAGGCGCGAGCTGCCCAACGCCAAGGTCTACGTCGACGGCCCGGTCGAGCCGCTCGGCAAGGGCGGCACGTTCGTCGGCCAGCACATCGCCACCCCGCTGCGCGGCGTCGCGGTGCAGATCAACGCGTTCAACTTCCCCGTCTGGGGCCCGCTGGAGAAGTTCGCCCCCGCGTTCGTCGCGGGCGTGCCGAGCCTGATCAAGCCCGCCAGCCAGACCGCCTACCTCACCGAGAAGCTCGTCGAGCTGATCGTCGCCTCCGGGATCATCCCCGAGGGCAGCATCCAGCTCGTCTGCGGCAGCGCGGGCGACCTGCTCGACCACGTGACGCCGCAGGACCTGGTGTCGTTCACCGGCTCGGCCTCCACGGCGCTGAAGCTGCGCACCCACGACGCCGTCGTGCGCAACTCGGTCCGCTTCAACGCCGAGGCCGACTCGCTCAACTGCAGCATCCTCGGCCCCGACGCCGTGCCCGGCACCACCGAGTTCGACCTGTTCGTCAAGCAGCTCGTGGCCGAGATGACGGCCAAGGCGGGCCAGAAGTGCACCGCGATCCGGCGCGCCTTCGTCCCCGCCGCCCTGATCGACGACGTCGCCGCGGCCACCGCCGAGAAACTGGCGAAGGTCACCATCGGCAACCCCGCGCACGCCGACGTGCGTATGGGCGCCCTGGCCAGCCAGGAGCAGCGCGAAGAGGTCCGCCGCTCGCTGAAGGCCCTGCTCGACGCGGGCAGCGTCGTCTTCGGCGACCCGTCCACCGTCGACGTAATCGACGCCGACGCCGAACGCGGCGCGTTCCTCTCCCCGGTGCTCGTGCGCGCGGACGGCGACCGTGCCGAGCCGCACGAGGTCGAGGCGTTCGGCCCGGTCAGCACCCTGATGCCGTACACCGACACCGAGCACGTCATCGACCTGGCCGCCCGCGGCCTGGGCAGCCTCGCGGGCTCGATCGTCACCGCCGACCAGGACTTCGCCCGCGACGTCGTCCACGGTGTCTCCCCGTGGCACGGCCGCCTGCTGGTTCTCGACGCCGAGGACGCCAAGGAGTCCACCGGCCACGGCTCCCCGCTGCCCAACCTCATCCACGGCGGCCCCGGCCGCGCGGGCGGCGGCGAGGAGATGGGCGGTATCCGCGGCGTGCTGCACCACCTGCAGCGGACCGCCGTCCAGGGCAGCCCGCGGATGGTCGCCGAGATCACCGGCCAGTGGGTCGCGGGCGCCCCCAAGCGCACCGACGACGAGCACCCGTTCCGCAAGTCGCTCGCCGAGCTGCGCATCGGCGACTCGGTGGTGGCGGGCCCGCGCACGGTCACCCAGGCCGACATCGACCACTTCTCCGAGTTCACCGGCGACACGTTCTACGCCCACACCGACCCGGTGGCGGCCGCGGCCAACGAGTTCTTCGGCGGCATCGTCGCCCACGGCTACCTGATCGTCTCGTTCGCCGCGGGCCTGTTCGTCTCGCCGGAGCCCGGCCCGGTCCTGGCGAACTACGGGCTGGAGAACCTGCGCTTCCTGACCCCGGTGTTCCCGGGTGACGAGCTGACGGTGACCCTCACGGCCAAGCAGATCACCCCACGGGAGAACGCCGAGTACGGCGAGGTCCGCTGGGACGCCGACGTCACCAAGCAGGGCGGGGAGTCGGTGGCCAAGTACGACGTGCTGACCCTGGTCGCCAAGACCAGGTAGGGCTCTCAGCGACGAAGGGGCGGCGTCCGGTGCGGACGCCGCCCCTTCCTCATGTGATGACTATGCGGCGTCGACCAGGATCACCGTGGTCTCCTGGCTGGCCACCGCCGTCGCGTAATTCCGCTGCACCTGCGAAGCCTCAGCCGAGCTGGGCCGCGCGTTGGTGCAGCTGACCGGCGCCGAGCTGCCCGACATCAGGTCCGAGCACAGCCCGGTGCGCCGGTCGGGCAGGCCGAGGATGTGCCCGAACTCGTGCGCCGCGATCCGGGTCGGGTTGTAGCCCTGCTGGACGGCCTGGCGGCCCATCCAGACGGTGCCGCTGCCGCTGGGGCGCACCGGCCCCAGCGTGGCCCGCGGCCAGTTGTTGTCGGCGATGACCCGGACATTGATCCGCTGACCAGCGGTCGCCTTGACGATGCGCACGTTGGTCACCGACTCGTTCCAGATCTGCACTCCCGCCGCCACCGCGGTCTTGAACTCGCCCGCGTAGGCGTCGTCGTAGGTAATGGTGACCACCGCGGCAGGCGCGGCGGGTGCGGCAGCGGCCGGTGCGGCACCGGCGATGACCGCGGCACCCAGTGCGGCGTTGGCCGCGACCAGGGCGAATGTGCGTCGAAGCATGCAGGGCTCCAGGTGTTCTGTTTGCGGATGAGCCGCCCGAGGTACGCCCGCATCTCCCAACCTAGGAGCGTCCGCCCGGCACGCAAGACGGCCATTGGGTGGCATGCGGTCGCGGTGCGTGTTGGTCCTATGGGCCAACCCGGTGAAGAAGTGACCGCCGTCACAAACAGCGATGTGTACGATCATCCACAGTGGACTCAACGAGGGGTCAAACCGGCGATGATCAGCGCGGATGCGCCGAAATCGGACCTCTGCGCGGGCCTGTCGCCGAGCGGTGGCGACAGGCGGGGGAGCGGGTTGGCAGGTAGGTTGGATCTGTTGTGCCACAACGGATCCCGGGCTCGCCGGCGTCCGGCGGACCGCTTAAGGGACCCCCGATTTGATCCCGTGTTGGGCGCCGTGTAACTTTATCCAAGTCAGAGCGAAGCGGGCCGGGAAAACCGGAACGAGCGATGGCCAACCCAAAGCCTCGGAAGTAGCCACACTCAGTGGTGACCAAGATGTGCGTGTGTTGTTTGAGAACTCAACAGTGTGCCGATTTAAGCCAGTAGAGCTTAAATGATTGAACCCCTTTGTGGGTTCCTTTGAGATGAATTGATGCCAGTTTTGGTGTCTTTTTGTCAGGCAGAGAACACTCTGAAACATTATTGGAGAGTTTGATCCTGGCTCAGGACGAACGCTGGCGGCGTGCTTAACACATGCAAGTCGAGCGGTAAGGCCCTTCGGGGTACACGAGCGGCGAACGGGTGAGTAACACGTGGGTAATCTGCCCTGCACTCTGGGATAAGCCCGGGAAACTGGGTCTAATACCGGATATGACCACTTCACGCATGTGTTGTGGTGGAAAGTTCCGGCGGTGCAGGATGAACCCGCGGCCTATCAGCTTGTTGGTGGGGTAGTGGCCTACCAAGGCGACGACGGGTAGCCGGCCTGAGAGGGCGACCGGCCACACTGGGACTGAGACACGGCCCAGACTCCTACGGGAGGCAGCAGTGGGGAATATTGCACAATGGGCGAAAGCCTGATGCAGCGACGCCGCGTGAGGGATGACGGCCTTCGGGTTGTAAACCTCTTTCAGCAGGGACGAAGCGCAAGTGACGGTACCTGCAGAAGAAGCACCGGCTAACTACGTGCCAGCAGCCGCGGTAATACGTAGGGTGCGAGCGTTGTCCGGAATTATTGGGCGTAAAGAGCTCGTAGGCGGTTTGTTGCGTCGGTCGTGAAAACCTGGGGCTTAACCCTGGGCCTGCGATCGATACGGGCAGACTTGAGTTCGGTAGGGGAGACTGGAATTCCTGGTGTAGCGGTGAAATGCGCAGATATCAGGAGGAACACCGGTGGCGAAGGCGGGTCTCTGGGCCGATACTGACGCTGAGGAGCGAAAGCGTGGGGAGCGAACAGGATTAGATACCCTGGTAGTCCACGCCGTAAACGGTGGGTGCTAGGTGTGGGGAACATTCCACGTTCTCCGTGCCGTAGCTAACGCATTAAGCACCCCGCCTGGGGAGTACGGCCGCAAGGCTAAAACTCAAAGGAATTGACGGGGGCCCGCACAAGCGGCGGAGCATGTGGATTAATTCGATGCAACGCGAAGAACCTTACCTAGGCTTGACATGGACTGGAAACCTGCAGAGATGTAGGCCCCCTTGTGGCTGGTTCACAGGTGGTGCATGGCTGTCGTCAGCTCGTGTCGTGAGATGTTGGGTTAAGTCCCGCAACGAGCGCAACCCTCGTTCTATGTTGCCAGCGCGTAATGGCGGGGACTCATAGGAGACTGCCGGGGTCAACTCGGAGGAAGGTGGGGATGACGTCAAGTCATCATGCCCCTTATGTCTAGGGCTTCACACATGCTACAATGGCCGGTACAGAGGGCTGCGAGACCGTGAGGTGGAGCGAATCCCTTAAAGCCGGTCTCAGTTCGGATCGGGGTCTGCAACTCGACCCCGTGAAGTCGGAGTCGCTAGTAATCGCAGATCAGCAACGCTGCGGTGAATACGTTCCCGGGCCTTGTACACACCGCCCGTCACGTCACGAAAGTCGGTAACACCCGAAGCCCATGGCCCAACCCGCAAGGGAGGGAGTGGTCGAAGGTGGGACTGGCGATTGGGACGAAGTCGTAACAAGGTAGCCGTACCGGAAGGTGCGGCTGGATCACCTCCTTTCTAAGGAGCATCTGACCCGCCAGCCCCTCGGGGTTGGTGTGGGAGGGCCAGGCCGCCGGCGAATGCCCGGTGGGTGGTTGCTCATATGCTGTGGAACTACTGGACGAGCTGAGACTCGCGGCGCCGTCGATGCGGCTAGTACTGCAAGGTCTTCGGATCTTCGCGTGGAACGTCAGTCGATGGGGTTGTGGAGTGGATGTGTGTCGGCACACTGTTGGGTCCTGAGACAACACCCGTTGGGGTGTTGCTCGGTTCAGGACCACCGCGGTGCTCATACCGTCGGCCATTGGGTCGGTTGGTGGGCACAGGGATCGTGGTGTGTCTCTGGTTGGTGTTTGAGAACTGCACAGTGGATGCGAGCATCTTTGTAGCAAGATTTTAAGGGCATACGGTGGATGTCTAGGCATCAGGAGCCGATGAAGGACGTAGGAGGCTGCGATAAGCCTCGGGGAGCTGTCAACCGAGCTGAGATCCGAGGATGTCCGAATGGGGAAACCCGGCATCAGTCATGTGGTGTCACCCGCACCTGAATCTATAGGGTGTGTGGAGGGAACGCGGGGAAGTGAAACATCTCAGTACCCGTAGGAAGAGAAAACAACCGTGATTCCGTGAGTAGTGGCGAGCGAAAGCGGATGAGGCTAAACCGTGTACGTGTGATACCCGGCAGGGGTTGCGTATGCGGGGTCGTGGGACCTATCAGATCATTCTGCCGGATGGTCGGGGAGTTAGAAAACACTGTTGTTAGCGGAACATGTCTGGAAAGCGTGACCGTAGTGGGTGAGAGTCCCGTACGCGAAAACTCAGTGTCTCCCGATGGTGTTCCCAAGTAGCAGCGAGCTCGTGGAATTTGCTGTGAATCTGGCGGGACCACCCGCTAAGCCTAAATACTTCCTGATGACCGATAGCGGACTAGTACCGTGAGGGAAAGATGAAAAGTACCCCGGGAGGGGAGTGAAAGAGTACCTGAAACCGTGTGCCTACAAGCCGTCAGAGCCTTTCGGGGTGATGGCGTGCCTTTTGAAGAATGAGCCTGCGAGTTAGTGCTGCGTGGCGAGGTTAACCCGTGTGGGGTAGCCGTAGCGAAAGCGAGTCTGAATAGGGCGCTTGAGTCGCGTGGTCTAGACCCGAAGCGGAGTGATCTACCCATGGCCAGGGTGAAGCGACGGTAAGACGTCGTGGAGGCCCGAACCCACCAGGGTTGAAAACCTGGGGGATGAGCTGTGGGTAGGGGTGAAAGGCCAATCAAACTCCGTGATAGCTGGTTCTCCCCGAAATGCATTTAGGTGCAGCGTCGCATGTTTCACGCCGGGGGTAGAGCACTGGATGGTCTAGGGGGCCCACAAGCTTACCGAAATCAACCAAACTCCGAATACCGGTGTGTGAGAGTGCGGCAGTGAGACTGCGGGCGATAAGGTTCGTAGTCGAGAGGGAAACAGCCCAGAACACCAGCTAAGGCCCCTAAGTGTGCGCTAAGTGGGAAAGGATGTGGGGTCGCCCAGACAACCAGGAGGTTGGCTTAGAAGCAGCCACCCTTGAAAGAGTGCGTAATAGCTCACTGGTCAAGTGGTCCTGCGCCGACAATGTAGCGGGGCTTAAGCGCACCGCCGAAGCTGTGTCATTCACACAATACATCCCCGCCTTCGGGTGGGCAGTGGTGTGGATGGGTAGGGGAGCGTCGTGCAGCCATCGAAGCGGCGGAGTGATCCAGTCGTGGAGGCTGCGCGAGTGAGAATGCAGGCATGAGTAGCGAAAGAAGAGTGAGAAACTCTTCCGCCGGATGACCAAGGGTTCCTGGGCCAGGCTAATCCGCCCAGGGTAAGTCGGGACCTAAGGCGAGGCCGACAGGCGTAGTCGATGGACAACGGGTTGATATTCCCGTACCCGTGTGGACGCGTCCCTGGTGAGGCCAGTGATACTAACCGCCCAGAAGCCATGAGGTCTTCGGACTGAGTGGGGGATGCGCGGGATCTGAGCTGGTAGTAGCCAAACGATGGGGTGACGCAGGAGGGTAGCTCCGCCACCAGTTGGTGTGTGGTGTAAGCGTGTAGGCCGGTTGATAGGCAAATCCGTCAACCATGAAGGCTGAGACGTGATGCATAGCCGAATGAGGCGAAGTAGAGTGATCCCATGCTGCCGAGAAAAGCCTCTAGTGAGTTTCCACGCGGCCCGTACCCCAAACCGACACAGGTGGTCAGGTAGAGAATACCAAGGCGATCGGGTGAACTATGGTTAAGGAACTCGGCAAAATGCCCCCGTAACTTCGGGAGAAGGGGGGCCACAGGACTTGAAGCCCTTCGCGGGCTAGGGTCAGGTGGCCGCAGAGACCAGCGAGAAGCGACTGTTTACTAAAAACACAGGTCCGTGCGAAGTCGCAAGACGATGTATACGGACTGACGCCTGCCCGGTGCTGGAACGTTAAGAGGACCGGTTAGCGCTTCGGCGCGAAGCTGAGAATTTAAGCGCCAGTAAACGGCGGTGGTAACTATAACCATCCTAAGGTAGCGAAATTCCTTGTCGGGTAAGTTCCGACCTGCACGAATGGCGTAACGACTTCTCGACTGTCTCAACCATAGGCCCGGCGAAATTGCACTACGAGTAAAGATGCTCGTTACGCGCGGCAGGACGGAAAGACCCCGGGACCTTTACTATAGCTTGGTATTGGTGCTTGGTTCGGTTTGTGTAGGATAGGTGGGAGACTGTGAAGCTCGCACGCCAGTGTGGGTGGAGTCAATCTTGAAATACCACTCTGATCGTACTGAGTGTCTAACTTCGGACCGTGATCCGGTTCAGGGACAGTGCCTGGTGGGTAGTTTAACTGGGGCGGTTGCCTCCCAAAGGGTAACGGAGGCGCCCAAAGGTTCCCTCAGCCTGGTTGGCAATCAGGTGTCGAGTGCAAGTGCACAAGGGAGCTTGACTGTGAGACAGACATGTCGAGCAGGGACGAAAGTCGGGACTAGTGATCCGGCGCTGGCTGGTGGAAGCGGCGTCGCTCAACGGATAAAAGGTACCCCGGGGATAACAGGCTGATCTTGCCCAAGAGTCCATATCGACGGCATGGTTTGGCACCTCGATGTCGGCTCGTCGCATCCTGGGGCTGGAGTAGGTCCCAAGGGTTGGGCTGTTCGCCCATTAAAGCGGTACGCGAGCTGGGTTTAGAACGTCGTGAGACAGTTCGGTCCCTATCCGCCGCGCGCGCAGGAGACTTGAGGAAGGCTGTCCCTAGTACGAGAGGACCGGGACGGACGAACCTCTGGTGTGCCAGTTGTCCCGCCAGGGGCACGGCTGGTTGGCTACGTTCGGAAGGGATAACCGCTGAAGGCATCTAAGCGGGAAGCTCGTTCCAAGATGAGGTCTCCCACCCCCTTTGAGGGGTTAAGGCCCCCAGCAGACCACTGGGTTGATAGGCCGGAAATGGAAGCCCAGTAATGGGTGGAGTTGACCGGTACTAATAGGCCGAGGGCTTGCTACAAACATGCTACGCATCCACTGTGCGGTGTCTGAGACACCAACCACCCCCACACACCCCCATCTTTTGGGGTTGAGCGTGGGGTTGCTGGTTACTGTTTCATAGTGTTACGGCGGTCATAGCGGCAGGGAAACGCCCGGTCCCATCCCGAACCCGGAAGCTAAGCCTGCCAGCGCCGATGGTACTGCACTCGTGAGGGTGTGGGAGAGTAGGACGCCGCCGGACTAAAGTTGCGAATGCCCCCTCTCGATTCTTCGGAATCGAGAGGGGGCATTTCGCATTTCCAAGGACAGCCGCCGGATAACCTTGTCCAATGGGTCCGCACCAGACTGACCTCCTCGCCGCCGCGGGGACACCAGTGCCGGATGACCTCGCACCGTTGGATCCGAACGCCTGCCCCCGGGTTGTCAGTCTTGTGCGTGCTTACCTGCGCCTGGCGCAGGTGGAGCGCGATGAGATCCGCCGACTTGTCGCAGCACTTCCGCAGGAGGAACGCACTCACCCTGCTCGCACCCTGGTTGCGCATCATCTCTACTCGACGAGCCCAGGTCCCGGGGCCGCGCTGATGCGCATGCTCGCGAACCGGAATCTGGGGTGGACACAGATAACCCAGATGTTCCTGGCTGTGACCGGCAGATACTGGTCCGCCTCCACGTATGAACAGGTGGGTCGCGGCCAGGTGCCGGTGACCCCCGACCTGTTGGTCGACTTCTCGGTGCTGCTGGGCGTTCCCGCGGCGGAGCTGGCCACGCTCACCGGCGTCCCACTCGAACACGAGACCCCGCCGACGAATCGGGCTGCCGAAGGTGTGAGCGAGTTGATCTGGGATGCCCGCAGGCTGACCGCGGATCAAGTTCAGTACGTGTACGACGTGGCGCGATCCATGCGGCAGTAGGTGTCCCGGACATGAAGCGGCCCGCTCGGGGATTTCCCGAGCGGGCCGCTCACGTTCCGGCTCGTCCCAGCCGGACCGTTCTTCCCTGTGCGCCCCTACCCGCGCAGGGCCGTGATCAGCTCACCGTTCGACGTGTCGCCGGAGAGCTCCCAGAAGAACATGCCGCCCAGGCCCTGCTGCGAGGCGTACGACCGCTTGCCGCCGATGGTGGACGGGGTGTCGTAGCTCCACCAGTTGCTGCCGCACTTCGCGTACGCGGTGCCCGCGATCGTGCCGGTGGCCGGGCAGGAGTTCTTCAGTACCTTGTAGTCCTCGATTCCCTGCTCGTAGGTGCCCGGAGCCGGACCAGTCGCGGTGCCGCCAGGCGCTGCCTGGGTGACGCCGGTCCAGCCGCGGCCGTAGAAGCCGATGCCGAGGAGCAGCTTCGACGCCGGGACGCCCTTGGACTTGAGCTTCTGGATGGCCGCGTCCGAGTTGAACCCGGCCTGGGGGATGCCGGTGTACGACGTCAGCGGCGAGTGCGGGGCCGTGGGGCCCTGTGCCGCCCACGCGCCGAAGAAGTCGTAGGTCATCGGCATGTACCAGTCGACGTACTGGGCGGCGCCGCCGTAGTCGGCGGCGTCGATCTTGCCGCCGTTGGAGCCGTCGGCGGTGATGGCCGCGGTGACCAGGTTGTTCGAGCCGAACTTCGCCCGCAGCGCGCCCATCAGGTTCTTGAACGCCGCCGGTCCGCTGGTGTCGCAGGTCAGGCCGCAGGCGTTCGGGTACTCCCAGTCGATGTCGATGCCGTCGAACACGTCGGCCCAGCGCGGGTCCTCCACGAGCCGGTAGCAGGACTCGGCGAACGCGGCCGGGTTGGCCGCCGCGGCGCCGAAGCCGCCGGACCAGGTCCAGCCGCCGAACGACCAGATGACCTTGATGTGCGGGTACGCCTTCTTCAGCTTGCGCAGCTGGTTGAAGCTGCCGCGCAGCGGCTGGTCCCACGTGTCGGCGACGCCGTCGACGCTGTCGCCGGCGGTGTAGGCCTTGTCGTAGTCGGCGTAGCTGTCACCGATGGTGCACTGGCCGTTCTGCACGTTGCCGAACGCGTAGTTGATATGCGTCAGCTTCGACGCCGAGCCGCTCGTGACGATGTTCTTCACGTGGTAGTTGCGCCCGTAGACGCCCCACTGCGCGAAGTACCCGATCACCTTCGACCCCGGCGGCGGCGGAGTGGTGGTCGTGGTCGTCGTCGACGTCGGGGGAGTGGTGGTGGTCGTCGTGGTTGTGGTCGACGTAGGCGGAGTCGTCGTGCTGGTGGGCGGGGTGCCGCCACCGCAGGACGCTCCATTCAGGGTGCAGTTGGCCGGTGAGCCGGAGCCGGTCCCGATGAAGCCGAAGGACACCGTGCCGCCCGGCGGGATGTTGCCGTTCCACGACACATTGGCGAAGGTGTAGCGGTTGCCGGACTGGGTGCGGGTGGCGTCCCAGTGCGACGAGATCGTCGACCCCGCGGGCAGGTCGAACGCGACCGACCAGCTGCTGATCGCCGTCGCGCCGCCGTTGCGGATCGTGTACTTGCCTTCCCAGCCGGACCCCCAGTCGGAGGTCTTGACGAATTCGGCGGTCGGCGTGCCTGCACCGCTAGCGGGTGCGGCGACTAGCGCCACGGTCACCGTGGCCGCCGCGACGAACGCGGCTGCCAGGTGCCATCGGATTTTGGGCATGGTTCACCTCAACTCGGAGCAGGGATGTTTCTGTGAACTGGCCCGACCGCGGGCGCGCGGGACAAAGATCGGGCCGCGGCCCCTCCGCCGAGTGGCGGAGGGGACAACAGGGGGACTAGCTGACTCGTCTGAGTCGTCCGGCCGCGAGCAGTTCCGCGGCGGCCCGCAGGCTCGACCACGAGCCACTTCTGGTGTCGATCCGGGCGGCGGCGCCGAGGTCGGGGCCAGGTACCCCGGTCTCGATGTGCACCACGGCGTCGGCTTCCTTGATCAGCCGCAGCACCAGGTCCCTGGCGTGCGGGTGGCGGTGGGCGTCGCGGGTGGTCACGACGACCACCCGGCCGGTGACGTCGAAGTCCGCCGAGCCCACCACGGCGTCCGGCAGCATCTCGGCGAGGTGCGGCGCGAGCCCCCACGGCACGGGTCCCGCCGCGATGGTCGGCGCGACCTCGATGTCGACCACGACGGGCTGGGCGCCCAGGTCGGGGATCGGGGTGGCCCGCAGTGCCGTGCGCGCCACCTCCAGCCCGAGGTCGACCTCGCGCCGCACCCCGGTCACCCCGACCGGCTGCGTGCCGAGCGCCCGGGTGCGGGCCGCGGCCTCGACCAGGCGCTCCTCGGTGATGACGCCCTCATGCACGGCGCGGACGATGCGTTCCACCAATGCGTCGACCGTCTCGGCGTCGGCGGTCTCCCCGCCGACGCACAGCGCGTCGGCGCCCGCGGCCAGCGCGAGCACCGCGGCCTCCCGCAGTCCGGCCGGGTCGCCGAGCGTGCCCGCCACCGCCCCCATCTCGACGGCGTCGGTGACGATCGTCCCGGTGAACCCGAGTTCCTCCCGCAGCACGCGCAGCGCCGTGGCGTTGAGCGTGGCCGGGGCCGGTCCCCACGCGGGGACCACCAGGTGCCCGGTCATCACCGCCCGCACCCCGGCGGCGATGGCCGCTCGGAACGGGACCAGCTCGGTCGCGGCCAGCTCGGCGGGTGTGCGCGGCAGGATCGGCAGCGTCAGGTGGGAGTCGGCGGTGGCGGCGCCGTGGCCCGGGAAGTGCTTGACGCACGCCGCGACCCCCGGCCGCTGCATTCCCCGCACCGTCGCCGCCACGTGCTCGGCGGCCTTCCCCGGGTCCGACCCGAACGCCCGCACCCCGATGATCGGGTCGTCCTGGGTGAGCGACAGATCCGCGCAGGGCGCCAGGTTCAGCGTGACGCCGCACGCGGCGAGCCGGGCGCCGATCGCCAGGCCGACCTCCGCGGTGAGCGCGAGGTCATCGGCCTCGGCCAGCGCCAGCGGACCCGGCAGCCTGCTGCCCCGGCCCGCGTCGAGCCGGGTGACGTCACCGCCCTCCTCGTCGATGCCGATCACCACGTCGTCGCGCTCGCCGCGCAGCCGCTCGGTGAGCGCGGCGACCTGCTCGTCGTCTACGACGTTGCGTCCGAACAGGACCACGCCGCCGAGGCCCGCGCCGATCCGGTCGAGCAGCCAGTCCGGAACCTCTGTCGTGCCCGAGAAACCGGGCAGGAGTACCGCTTCGGCCAGCTTTCGCAGACTCATCCCTTGACCGCCCCCGCTGTCGATCCAGCCACCAGTTTGCGTTGCACCAGAAGGAAGAACACCAGCGCGGGCACCGCGTAGATGACCGACGCGGCCATGATGCCGCCCCAGTCGGTGCCGAACGCCGTGCGGAACGACGACAGCCACACCGGCAGTGTCTGCTTCGCCGAGTCGCGCATGAAGACCAGCGCGTAGAGGAACTCGTTCCACGCGGTGACGAACCCGAACACCGACGTCGCCACCAGGCCCGGGCCGAGCAGCGGCAGCGTGATGCGGCGGAAGATGCCCCACCGGCCGCAGCCGTCGACCATCGCGGCCTCCTCCAGTTCGACGGGGATGCCCTTGACGAACCCGCGCAGCGTCCAGATCGTGAACGGCAGCGTGAAGGCGGTGTAGACGAGCAGCAGCGACGGCAGCGTGTCGAGCAGGTCGGCGTCGCGCATGATCAGGTACATCGGCACGAACAGCGCCTCCAGCGGCGCCAACTGTGCGATCAGCACCAACAGGACGAACCCGCGGCGGCCCGCGAATCTCATGCGCGCCAACGGGACCGCCGCGAGCAAGCCCGCCGCCAGCGCGCAGCCGACGGCGCCCAGGGTGACGATGAGGCTGTTGGTCAGGAACGTGCCGAACCCCGGCCGGGTGATCGCCGTGGTGAAGTTGTCGAGCGTGGCCGACAGCGGGATCAGGTCGTAGGCGGGGGAGAGGATCTCGTTGGACTTCTTCAGCGCGGTGGTGAACATCCAGTACGTCGGGAAGAAGAACAGCAGCGCGACCACGATTCCGGCCGCGTTCAGCGCGACGCGCTGAGGTCGGGTCTTCATCGGCTCACAGCTCCGTTTCCGGGGAACGCACCAGCAGGCGCAGGTACCGCCAGGTCACCGCGACGAGGATCACCAGCATCAGCACCGCGATCGCGGCGGCCACGCCGAAGTGGCTGCCGGAGATGCCCTTGAGGTAGAGCAGCACGGGCAGGGTGGTGCTGCCGCCATCCGGGCCGCCCTGCTTGATGGCCCAGATCTGGGTGAACACCTTGAAGTCCCACAGCACCGACAGGAACACCACCATCGTCATCAGCGGGCGCACCGCGGGCCAGCTGACCGCGCGGAACGACTGCCACGCCGTGGCGCCGTCGATGCTCGCCGCCTCGTAGAGGTCCTTGGACGCGCTGAGCAGCCCGGCGTAGAGGGTGAACGCGACGAACGGGATCGCCTGCCACAGGATCAGCAGGCCGATGATCGCCATCGTGCTCGGGCCGCTGGCGAACCAGGAGTACCCGGCGAAGCTGTCGAAACCCAGTGCCACCAGCGTCTTGTTGAGGATGCCGTACTGCTGGTCGAACATCCACTGGAACACCGTGGTGGTCGCGATGATCGGCGTCGCCCAGGCCAGCACCAGCGCCAGCTGCAGCGCGATCCGCACCGGGCCGGACAGGTGTCGCATCAGGACGGCCACCACGAGTCCGATGAGGACGGTCGCGGCGACGACCGCCGCGGTGAACGCCACGGTGCGCAGCCCGATGACCCAGAACTCCGGGTCGGACAGCACGGCGCGGTAGTTGTCCAGCCCGACCCACACCACTTCACCGCGGACCAGCTCGCCGAGGTCGAGCCTGCGGAAGCTGATCCCGAGCACCTGCAGCGCGGGCCAGCCGAGCAGGGCCACCAGGACCACGACCGCCGGGGCGAGCATGAGGTACGGCGTGATCAGGTCGGCCCTGCGCCGGTGGGGCCGTGCCGCCCGCGGGGGTGCCTCCGCGGGCGACACGGTGTCGACGGTCGCGGTCATCAGCCCGCGAATGCCTTATTCAGCGCGGAGTTCGCGTCCGCGGTGGCGGCGTCGATCGTCTTGGCCCCGGTGAGGTAGGCCGTGAGCAGGTCCTTCAGCGGGTTCTGGCCCGCCTCGATCGCGGCCCAGGTCGGCGTGGCCGGGACGGCCTTGCCGTTGCGGGACGCCTTGGCCATCGCGGCGTTGACCGGGTCGGCCTCCAGCGCGCTGACGTCGGTGGACGTACCGGGGATCATGCCCGCCTTGGCGAACTGGCTCTGGTACTTCGCGCTGGACATCAGCTTGAGGTAGTCCTTGGCCAGGTCCTGGTCCTTGCTGTTCGCCGGGACCGCCAGGTTGGAGCCGCCCTGGAAGACCGGCGCGGTGGCGCCCGCCTTCTTCGACGGGATCGGGAACGCCGAGGTCTGGGTGGTGAGGCTCGGGTTGTTCTTCGCCGCGGTCGCCAGCTCCCACGGCAGCGCGATCATCATCGCCACCTTGCCCTGGCCGTAGATCCCGGCCTGTTCGGGCGTCTGCTCGTCGGTGTCCTTCGGCGCCTTGGTGCCGGAGGCCTCCTGCAGCTTCTTGTAGAACTCCAGGCCCGCCTTGGCCTCGGCGCTGTCCATCGTCGCGCTGAACTTGGTGCCGTCCCGCTTGGCGATGTCGCCACCCTCGTCGTAGATGAACGACAGCAGGGTGTACCAGTTCTGGCCGGGCAGGTAGAGCGCCTGGAAGTCGGGGTCGCTGCCGAACTTGGCGCGCAGCTTGGTGATGGCGTCGAGCCACTCCTGCCGCGAGGTCGGCGCCGCGGCGATCCCGGCCTGCTCGAACATGTCCTTGCGGTACAGCACCATGCGGTTGGCGGCGTAGAACGGCACGGCGTACTGCTTGCCATCCCACGAGCCGGAGTCCTTCAGGCTCGACAGCCACTGGTCCTTGTTGAAGCCGGAGCTGGCCTCGGTCAGGTCGGCCAGCACCTTCGCCGCGGCGAACTTCGGCGCCTGGGTGTTGCCGATCTCGATGACGTCAGGTGCGTCGTTGCCCGCCAACGCGGTGGTGAGCTTGTCCTGGATGCCGTTCCACTGCTGGACCTCGTACTTGACCGTGACGTCCTTGTGGGACTCCTGGAACTCCTTGTGCAGCGCGTCGGTCAGGTCCTTGGGTGCGGACCCGTTCATCAGCCACACGGTCAGGGTTCGGGGTCCCGACGCAGGCTGGTCCGACGAATTGCTGCTACCACCTGACCCTGCGCAGCCCGCTAACGCGAGCAACAGGGTCATACCTCCGATGACTGACTTCGTTACGCCCAAACGCTTACGCACGACCAACCGCCTTCCGAACGTCACCCCGGGGCACGAGGTGACGGTGTTGCCAAGTGGTTTAGACCATTGGGGACAGCGTGGCCCCCGTCACCCGCACTGTCAAGATCTGAGGACGTCACGGATCCACCCTATTTTGCGTAGGACGTCTGATGTCATACGAACTTTCCATAATTTCGGCCTCTCGGTCAGAAGAACGTGCGGACGAAGTCGACCACTGTTCGGCCGTCCGCGTCGACCACCGGAAGGAGGTTCCATTTGTCGAAAGTCGTGCAGGGATGGGACAAACCGAGCCCGACCCAGTCTCCGACGGACACGTCGACACCCCTCAGATAGGCGTGTTGGTCGTTGAGGGCGGTTGTCTGACGTCTGACAATCGTCCGAGTTTCATTAGCATTGCGAACGATCTGGGCCTCGGGCAGGCCGAGGTCGTAGGGCAGGTCGCGCTTGCCCGCCGCGAGGAGCGCGAGACCGGGCTCCGGCTGCGAGATCACCTGCGCCCAAGCGCGCAGGGCGGACCGCAGGGGAGCTGCGGCGCGCAGGCGCGGGCGCTCGCCCAGCGGTGAGACCTCGCGGTAGAAGCCGTCGTCGTGCGTGAGGTAGGTGCCGCAGCGCAGGACCGGGACGACCGGCACCGGCCATGGCCCGGTCAGCGCGTCGGCGACCTGGTCGAAGAAAGCGCTCCCGCCCGCGGTGACGATGACCTGGTCGGTCTCGAACACCGCAGCCAGGGCGAACACCGTCTCGCGCAGCCGGTCGAGATAGGCGGACACCGCCGCCAGCCCGTCCGCGCTCGCGTCCGACGACGCGGGTCCCTCGTAGCCGCCCACGCCGACCAGCCGCAGCGCGGGACTGGCCGCGATCGCGGCGGCCACGGCCTGGGCGGTGCCGACATCGCGCACCCCGGTGCGCCCGCCCGCGACCCCGACCTCGACCAGCACGTCGAGTGGCCGGGTTCCCGACCACGCCTCGGTCATCAGCTCGACGCCGCGCACGGAGTCGACCCAGCAGGTGACCTCGAAGTCGGGGTCGGCCAGTTCCCCGGCCAGCCAGCGCAGGCCCGCCGGATCGAGGAACTCGTTGGCGACGAGCACGCGGCTCACCCCGAACGCCCGGTAGACCCGCAGCTGTCCCGCGGTGGCGGCGGTGATGGCCCACGCGCCGTGGTCGAGCTGCCGGGCGAACAGGGCGGGCGCCATCGTGGTCTTGCCGTGCGGGGCGAGCAGGACGCCGCGGTCGGCGCACCAGCCCGCCATCGTGGCCAGGTTGTGCTCGATGGCCGGGCCGTCGAGGACCACCATCGGCCCGACGAACCCGCTGTCGAACAGGTCGGCCCGGCGGGCGGCGGCCTCGGCGACGGTGAGGCCGAACAGGCTGTCGGGGATCGAACGGAACCGCCAGTCGAGGCGTTCGTCGGCGAGCCGGGCCACGGCGGCGCGGTCGATGCGGGCGGGGGAGAGGTCCACGGTGGGGCTCCGGAGGGTCGCGGTTGGATATCCCTGGAACCGAACCAGGGACCGTGCGTCCAGGATGGCGAGACAACCGGGAACGCGCGCCTCGCGCGGTCCGTTGACCACGCGGGTGTCAGACGGCGAAAGCTTTGTGAAGGGGAGAGTCCTCACGATGGTGTTCAAGAAGATGCTGCGGGCGCTGGGCGTCGGTGGTCCGACGGTCGACACCGTGCTGGCCGACGCGCGGGTCTACCCCGGTGGACTGCTCACGGGCGAGGTCCGGATGACCGGCGGCGAGCACGACTGCGACATCGACTACATCGCGCTGTCCCTGGTCACCAGGGTCGAGCGGGGCGACGGCGGCGCCCAGGTCGTCGAGTTCGACCGGGCGGTGGTGTCCGGCCGCTTCGTGCTGCCCGCGGGCCAGGCCAAGACGGTGCCGTTCCAGCTTCCGGTGCCGTGGGAGGCCCCGGTCACCGAGCTGTTCGGCCACCACATGCACGGCATGGGCCTTGGCCTGCGCACCGAGCTGGCCGTGGCCAAGGCCGTCGACAAGGGCGACCTCGACCAGGTGACGATCGTGCCGCTGCCGTCGCAGGCCGCGGTGCTCGACGCGTTCGCCCGGCTGGGCTTCCGCTTCAAGTCGGCCGACCTGGAGGCGGGCCGCATCCACGGTCTGCAGCAGCGGCTGCCGTTCTTCCAGGAGATCGAGTTCTACCCGCCGCGGGAGCTGGCGGGCGGCATCACCCAGGTCGAGCTGACCTTCGTGGCCGACCAGGGCGGCGTGGCCGTGGTCCTGGAGGCCGACAAGCGCGCCGGGCTGTTCCAGGCCGGTGGCGACGTGTACGGCCGTTTCCAGGTCAGCCACGAGGAGGCCCAGCACACCGACTGGACCGGCAAGATCAGCCAGTGGCTGTCCCAGGTCTCGTCGCGACGCCCGGCGCAGGGTTTCCACGGCGGCGGCCACCACGGCGGCCACGGTGGCGGCGGCATGGGCCTGGTCGGCGGCCTCGCGGCCGGTGTGGTCGGCGGCATGGTGCTGGGCGAGGTCTTCGACGAGGTCGGCGACGCCTTCTTCGGCGACGAGGATTAGATCTTGTTCTAAACGTCGCATCGCATGACCGGCGCCTAAGGGGCACCGTGACGGCGGGCGACCACGGTTACCGCGTGGCGGTACGTGCGACGGTTCGGGACCAGCCTTTGAATTTCGGGGAGGCGGTACAGTGCCGCGGTGCTGACGGTGACCGATGAGTTCGTGGCGTTCTGGCAAGAGCGCCACTTGTGCACGTTGACGACGGTCCGCCCGACCGGCACCCCGCACGTGGTGCCGGTCGGCGCGACCCTCGACCTCGACGCGGGCGTGGCCAGGGTGATCACCTCGGGCGGCTCGGCGAAGGTCCGCCACATCCGCTCCCTCGGCACGGCTCCCGCCGCTCTGTGCCAACTGGACGGACGCCGCTGGTCCACAGTGGAGGGCGTGGCCCGGGTGCTCGACGACCCGGAGTCGGTCGCCGACGCGGTCCGCCGCTACACCGAGCGCTACAAGCCGCCCCGGCCCAACCCGGAACGCGTCGTCATCGAGATCGCCATCCAGCGGGTGCTGGGGACGGTCCGCTAGCCCCAGACGATCTCCGACAGTGAGCCCAGCGGCCGCCGGGGTCCCTCGGCCTCCGGCACGTGCCGGAACGAGTCCGCGGTCCGCACCGCGTCCGGGAAGCGCACGCTGGTCCGCTCCTCCAGTTCGGCCACGCCGACCTGGAACACCCGGAACTCGTCGAGTTCCAGCGACTCCAGGTGGTTCAGGTTCTGGGTCAGCAGGAACGCGCTCGCCTTGAGCGTGCCGCCCTCGACGAAGGCGATGATCTTCCAGAACTCACGCGGGATCCGCACCCCGCGGAACACCCGGTCGTCCGCGCCGAACACCGGGCCGCCGTAGATGCTGACCCGCAGGTCGTCGACGTCGACGTCCTCGAAGATCGCGTCCTCCAGCCGCCCCCACAGCCCGCGGCGCATGCTCTGGTTGAAGTCGTCCATCTGCGGGGTGATGTTGGTGAAGAAGAACGAGTCGCGGTTGGCCTGGTTCGCCTCGTCCATCGACCCCCACAGCAGGTCCGCCCGTCGTGCGAGGTGGCCGCGGTCGAGGCGGTTGTCCTTGTAGAGCTCGTCGCCGGTCTGGGCCGTCGCGGGCAGGCGCGGGTCCTTGAGGAACGGGACGCCGGTGCGGCTGATCTTCTTCAGGCCGCCGCCGTCGACGTTCCACGCCACCCAGAACGCGAACTTGCGCGACTGGCTCATCGTCAGCGAGAAGTGCGTGTAGTCGACCCTGGTCGTCCCGTTGACGGCCACCGCGTCGTCGGCGACGGCCGGGTCGAGCGTGGGCACCGCGAGGTCGACGCTGAGGAACTTCGCGTCGAACCCGCCGGTGGTGACGCCGGACTCGGGCTGGATCAGGGTGACGCCGAGCTTCTCGAAGATCGACCGGGGCAGGCAGGCCAGGGCGTGCTCGTCGGGGTCGCCGCTGCCCTCGCCCGCGAAGTGCACGCCCGCGAGGACCTTGGCGGGCCTGCCGTTGGCGGCCTTGAACACCCACGCCGCGCCCGAGTCGCCGCCGCGGCTGATCTCGCCGTCGGCGGGCTTGCGGGCCGGGTCGACGCCGATCTCGAAGCAGCCGACCTCCACCACGCCCCGGTCGCGCCGTAGTTGATCTTCGCGATGGTGTCGACCCGGCGGACGATGCCGTGGGTGACCCCGGTCGTCCGGCCGCTCTTGACCACCTTGTCGCCCAGCTCCGGCTCGCCGAGTTCCTCGGGGACGACGTCGAGGCCGAGGATCGCCGGGTCCACCGCGCGGCCGTCGACCGCGGCGATCGCGCCGTCGCCCGCGATCCCGAGGTAGGAGCGCACCAGCGGGCCGAGGTGGTTGCGGTCGTTGCGGTTGTCGTCGTGGGTGCCTGGCTGGACCACGGTGTCGCCCAGGGTGCCGTCGGCGCCGTGCAGCACGTGCCAGTTGCTCAGCACGCACGGCTTGCCGGTCTCCACGTCGTAGACGATCGCGCCGATGGTGCCGCAGGTGATCGTCGGGTGGCCGACGCTCACGCCGGGCCGCACCGGGTCGACGCGCACCTTGCGGTCGTTCGCCTCGGCCTCGGCGACCACCCGGAAGTCCGGGCGGTAGGTGCGTTCGAGCACGTCGGTGGGCACCTCGACGCCGTTGACGGTGATCGTTGCGGGCAGCTCGACAGTGCCGAGCGCCGCGAGCGCCTCCGGCTCGGCCTTGGCGGCCACGGTGAACTGGATCGACACCTCTTTGGTCTGCTTGCCGCCGCGCACCTTGTAGCCGATGCCGATCGAGGACACGTTCGGGTCGGTCAGGTAGGCGGGTCCGCGCGACCGGATGAACTCCCGCAGCGCGGCGAACAGCTCGTCGGTGGGCTCGAGCGGGTCGGACTTCTTGGCGGCCATGGGGTGAGTCCTTCGACAGGCCGTGATCGGCGCACTGGTGGGTGAGCCGACGATCCCCCCGTCGGTGGCTCTCGGCAAGGGTCCGTAGTCACTCCGTAGCCGACTGACCCCAAGTGTTGCCCTTTAGGTCATCCGGCGGATGTCGCGACCCCGCTGGGGTGCGCCGATGTCATGGGGGTGTCACTTCCACTTTCGTGTGAACCGCTAGGCTTCTCCTTCGCGGACCGCGTGTGATCGCTTGCGCTGTGTACTGTCGATCTTGGAATGAAGGTCGGCGTCTCCGGATCGAGTGACACACCAACGTGGGACGTCGCCAGGGCGGGCGGAACACCTTTTGACCCCGGACTGTGGAGAGTCGTGAAGCGCAAGACCCGTACGCAGGCCAAGGCGACCACGATCCGGTCCCGCCTGACCGGTGTCGTCGCCGTCCCCGCCGTGATCCTGCTGGTGATGTGGGCGGTCTTCTCCACCTTCACGATCTTCGACGGCATCTACATCCGCGACACCGCCGCCGCCGTCCGCGGCGGCGCGATCCCGGCGGTCAACACGCTGTCGGCCCTGCAGCGCGAGCGCCAGGCCACGATCGCGGCGCTGAACGCCGACAACCCGGACCTGCTCGCGCTGAGCTCGCAGCAGCAGACCACCGACCTCTCGCTGCGTGACTTCACCGCCGCGCTGGAGAACATGCCTGGAAGCGCCAGCGCCGCGGTCGACGCCCGGCTACGGCCGTTCGTCGAGGCCGTCGCCGCGCTGCCGGACCGGCGGGTCCAGGTCGGCGGCGGCAACGCGGACCGGGCCGAGATCTACGACTACTACAACGGCCTCGTCGACGCGGGCTTCGCGCTGTTCGACACCCAGGCCCGCGAACTGCCCGACGCGAGCATGGTCGAGTCGACCCTGACCATGGTCGAGGTGATCCGCGCCAGCGACCGGATGTCGCGGGCCTCGTCGCTCGCCGCGATCGCCGTGCACGCCGGTGGGTTCACCCCGGACCAGCACGTCGAGTTCGTCAGCATGGTCGGCTCCTACCGCACGGCGCTGACCACCCAGGCCGCGCTCGGCACCGAGCCGCTCAAGTCCGCCTACCAGCGGCTTTCGTCGACACAGGCGTGGACGAAGCTGGTCGCCGCGGAGAACGAGCTGATCGCCGTCGGCCCGAAGGACGAGGACACCCCGGTGACCGGCAAGCGCGGCCAGCCCGCCGCGTTCCCGGTCACCGCCCAGGAGTGGGAGTCGGTGTCGGGCACCGCGTCCGAGGAGCTGATCAAGCTCGCCACCCAGCAGGTGTCCGGCGCCGTCGACGTCGTCATCGAGCGGGCCGACGCCCGGTTCCGGACCGGCCTGTTCGGCAGCCTCGGCGCGCTGTTCCTGGTCGTGCTCGGCATGGTCGCCGCCACCCTGTTCGCCCGCAGGCTGATCAACAAGGCGGTGGTCACCCGGCTCGACGGGCTGAAGAACGAGTCGCTGCGGCTGGCCCACGAGCGGCTGCCCGACATCGTCGACCGGCTCCGGCAGGGCGCGCGGGTCGACGTGGCCGCCGAGGTGCCCGCGCTGGACTACGGCACCGACGAGATCGGGCAGGTGGCCGACGCGTTCAACGCCGCGCAGTACACCGCGGTCGCCGCGGCGGTGAAGGAGAGCCAGGCCCGCGAGGGCGTCAACCGGGTCTTCCTCGGCATCGCCCACCGCCACCAGGGCCTCGTGCACCGCCAGCTCAAGATCCTCGACAAGATCGAGCGCGAAGAGGAGAACCCCGAGCACCTCGACGCGCTGTTCCAGCTCGACCACCTCGCCACCCGCGCGCGCCGCAACGCCGAGAACCTGATCATCCTCGCCGGAGAGCAGCCGGGCAGGCAGTGGCGCAAGCCGGTGCGGCTGCTCGACATCTTGCGCGCCGCGGTCGCCGAGACCGAGCAGTACGTCCGGGTCCGCGTCCGCCAGGTGCCCGACGTCGCGCTGCAGGGCGTCGCCGTGGCCGACACGATCCACCTCGTCGCCGAGCTCGTCGACAACGCCGCGTCGTTCTCTCCGCCGCGCTCCCAGGTCGAGGTCTACACCAGCCTCGTGTCCGGCGGGGTGGTCGTGGAGATCGAGGACCACGGCCTCGGCATGACCGCCGAGGACCGCGAGGCCGCCAACCGGATGCTGGCCTACCCGCCGGAGTTCGACGCGATGGCGCTGCGCGGCGAGTCACGCCTGGGCCTGTTCGTCGTGGCCCGGCTCGCGGTGCGCCGCTCCATTCGCGTCGAGCTGCGCGAGTCGCCCTACGGCGGCACGGTCGCGCTGGTCTTCCTGCCGTCCGACATCGTCGTCGAGGCGGTCGAGGCCGACCACGGCGCGCCGAGCCCGCGGCCGCGGGGGCAGGCGACGCTCTCGCCGCGGCAGCCCGAGGTGCGCTACGAGCCACCGGTCGGGCCCGCGTTCGACCGGCTGTGGTCGGAGGTGGCCGGGTCGCCGGAGGACACCCTGTGGCCGCAGGTCGACGCGGAGGACCTGCCGCCGCCGACGCCGCTGCACCACACCGAGCCGCTGTCGCGCAACGGCCGCGGCGCGGCGAAGACGGAACTGCCAAGACGCGAGCGAACCGACAACGAGGTTGGGGAACCGGCGAAGGTGGACGAAGCGCAACCCGGGGGCGGCCAAGCCGCCCCACCTCTGCCCAGACGCAAACGGCAACAGCACCTCGCACCGCAACTGCGGGAGGAAATGCCGGTGGAGGACGACCTGCCGCGGGAGCACTCCCCGGAACGGGTGCGCTCCACGATGGCGGCGTTCCAGCGGGGCACTCTCGACGCACGCCGAGCCGACCCTCCGGTCGAGCCGTGATGACAGTTATTACGGGGAAGGACAGCTCCAGGTGAACGACAAGCTCGGCCAGGACGACCAGCTCAACTGGCTATTGGACGACCTCGTCCGCAGGGTCGTCGGCATCCGGCACTCCGTTGTGCTCTCCGCGGACGGGCTGTTGCTCGGCCGGTCCGCTGACCTGTCGAAGGACGACTCGGAGCACCTGTCGGCCATGGCGTCGGCGTTCCAGAGCCTGGCCAGGGGCACGGGCAGGCAGTTCGGCGGCGGGCAGGTCCGGCAGACGATCGTCGAGATGGACCACGCGTTCCTGTTCGTCACCGCGGCGGGCCGCGGCGCGTGCCTCGCCGTGCTCGGCGAGGAGGACGCCGACGTCGGCATGATCGCCTACGAGATGAACATGCTGGTCAAGCGGGTCGGCGCGCACCTGGCCTCGGCACCGCGCGGCGCGCAGCGACCGGTGGCGGTGCCTGGCAGACGGCCTTCGTGATGCAGTCGGACCAGGACTGGTGGTTCGACGACGCGGCCGGTCCGCTGGTCCGCCCGTACGCGATGACGCACGGCAGGACCCGGCCGGGCGCGCCCAATCTGAACCTGGTGACCCAGATCCGCGCGTCCCAGTCGCGGCCCGACTTCTCGTCGCTGACCCCCGAGCACCGCGACATCATCGAGTTGTGCCGGGTCCCGCTGTCGGTGGCCGAGGTGGCCGCCTATCTCAACCTCCCGCTCGTGGTGGTCAAGGTCCTGATCAGCGATCTGATCGAGCGCGGCGACGTGGTGGCCGGGGCGCTGTTCCAGACCTCGGAGATCGCCGACACGAAACTTCTGCAGGCGGTGCTCGATGGCATTCGGAGGATCTGACCAGGTGAGTGACACGGGCGTGATCCCCACCTCGATCAAGATCGTGGTGGCGGGCGGTTTCGGGGTCGGGAAGACCACGATGGTCAACTCGGTCAGCGAGATCCCGCCGCTGCGGACCGAGGAGGTGCTGACCGAGGCGGGCGTCGGCGTGGACGACATGATGGGTATCGAGTCCAAGGAGACGACCACCGTCGCCCTGGACTTCGGGCGCATCACCATCAACCCGCGGGTGGTGCTCTACCTGTTCGGCACGCCGGGGCAGAACCGGTTCTGGTTCATGTGGGACGAGCTGGCGATGGGCGCGCTGGGCGCGATCGTGCTGGTCGACACCCGCAGACTGGACTCCAGCTTCCCGTCGATCGACTTCTTCGAGCACCGCAACATCCCGTTCATCGTGGCGGTCAACGGGTTCGAGGGCACCTGGCCGCACACCGAGGAGCAGGTGCGCCAGGCCCTGGACCTGGACGACACGGTGCCGATCATCCGGTGCGACGTGCGGGAGCGGGAGTCGAGCAAGGACGTGCTCGTCGAGCTGGTCCAGTACACGATGAACCAGCTCTCGGCGGTCTAACGGCCGATGGTCAGCGTCTGAGCGGCTGTCGCCAGCAGGTTCAGCAGCTCGATCAACGGGGTCGAGGTCAGCCGGTCGCGCCAGTGCTGGGCCTCGCCGCGCAGCTCGATGCCCTCGGCGGAGGTGGTCACCTGCGTCAGGCGCAGGCCCTTCGGCAGGTCGGGGAGCGGCACGTCGAACGGGCGCAGCCGCGCGGGCACCCGCAGGCGCCTGCCCGCGATCCACAGCGCGGTCGGGCGCAGCCGCGCGACGCCGTCGTCGACCTCCGGGACGACCTCCAACTCGCCCGGCCACGGGTCGCGGGCCACGAAGAGCTGCTCGCCGACGCGGATGCGCAGGTCGGGGCGTACTTTGGCCAGCTCGGCGCGCAGCGCGTCAGTCGAGAGTGACACCGCCAGCGTCACCGACTCGGCCATGACGGCGGTGGAGAACGGGCCTGCCAGCCGCAGGTCGCGGGCGGTCACCAGCAGCCGGTCGAGCGTCAGCGCGGGCCACGCCACGTCCTTGGCCTCGAAGCTGACCGTGTCGATGCGGCCCTGCGCCAGGCGCAGTGTGTCGCCGGTGCAGTCCATGTCCACCACGGTCAGCGGGACGTCCTGGCCGTCGGACTTGACCGTGACCCGCTTGCCGCGCAGCCGCTGCGCGGTCACCCGGACGGCGGTCTCGACCACCCCGGCGGGGGAGGTGGGCACCGAGGAGGGCAGCAGGGAGCGACCCGCCGCGAGCACCGCCTCCAGGCCGCGCACCGGCAGCCATCCGTCAAATGGGCCGCTCACCACTCCACTATGAAGGACCACGTCGGGTACCCGCGCGGTGGGCCCGGTCACCCCGCGAGTGCGGATAACATCAGATCATTGACACTTGACCGCCGGAGCCGACTGTGATGCATGCGTACGAGGCGCCGGTGCCGCTGCGGGTGCTGCTCGTCGAGGACGACGCGGGCGACGCGCTGCTGGTCGAGGAACTGCTGAGCGAGGTCGACGTCCCGATCCGGCTGGCCACGGCCCGGTCGCTGACCGAGGCCCGGCCGCTGCTCGACGACCAGGACTGCGTGCTCGTCGACCTCGGCCTGCCCGACGCCCAGGGCCTGGAGGCACTGCGCGTGCTGGAGGCCGCCAACGGCCAGGTCGCCCTGGTCGTGCTGACCGGGGTGGCCGACGAGCAGCAGGGCGTCGCCGCGGTGGCCGCGGGCGCCCAGGACTACCTGGTCAAAGGCCAGGTCGACGGCGACATGCTGGTCAGGGTCATCCGCTACGCCGTGCAGCGCGCCCGCAGCGAGGAGATCCAGCGGCAGCTGCACGAGGAACGGCTGCACGCGCTGGAGAAGGCCAGGCTGGAACGCGGGCTGCTGCCGTCCCCGGTGTTCGACGACGCCCGGCTGAGCGTGCGCAGCCGATACCGCGCGGGTCGTGAGCGGATGCTGCTGGGCGGCGACTTCTTCGACGTGGTGCAGTCCGCTGACGGCACGGTTCACGCGGTCGTGGGTGACGTGTGCGGCCACGGCCCGGACGAGGCCGCGCTGGGTGTGTGCCTGCGGGTGGCCTGGCGGGCGCTCGTGCTGGCCGGGCGGCCGGTGGCGGAGGTCCTGGGCACGATGCAGCAGGTCCTGGTGCACGAGCGGCACCTGGAGGGGCTCTTCGCCACGGTGTGCATGATCTCCGTCGGCTCGGACCGCACCACCGCGCGGCTGCACCTGGCGGGCCATCCGCCGCCGGTGCTGTGCGTGGAGTCGAAGGCCACCCTGCTCAGCGCCCCGGTCGGGGTCCCGCTCGGCGTGCTCGACGACGCCGTCTGGACGCCCGCGACCGTGGAACTCGGCCGAGCGTGGTCAGTGCTGCTCTACAGCGACGGCCTGATCGAAGGCGGTATCGACAACACCGCCGAGCGGCTCGGGTCCGACCGGCTGGTCCAGCTCGTCACCGCCAAGGCCGCCGCCGGTCCCGGCTGGGAGAACACCATGCTCGACGAGGTGATCCGCGAAGCCCGCGAGCTCAACCGCGGCGAGATGGTCGACGACGTCGCCGCGCTGCTGCTCACCAGGCGCCCCGATGCGGACTGACGTCACGCCGCGCTGGTCGCGCGGGCGGTCGCCGTGGCCGCTGCGGCGCTGGCTGGCCCTGGTCGTCGCGGTGCTGGTCTTGGTGTCGGTGGCGGCGATCGCGGCGGGGGCCATCGTCATCACGCGGCTCACCGAAGCCCGTGAACGGCTGGTCGACCAGCTCGATCCCGCCGTGCAGCAGACGCTGCGGCTGGAGGCGGCCGTGCTCGACCAGCGCTCCGGCGCGGGCGGCTACACGATCACTGGGCAAAGCCTGTTCTACGACACCTACGCCGAGGGTCTGCGCGCCCAGCAGGAGGCACAGGTCAGGCTGCGTCCGCTGGTGGCTGGCCTGCCGGAGGTCGAGCGGCTGGTCGACGAGGTCGGCCGCGAGGTGGACGTCTGGCGTGCGGAGTACGCCGAGCCCAACATCCGCAAGTTCGAGACGACCGGCACGCCTGGGTCGGTGAGCGCGGGCGCCGAACGGTTCGCCCCGGTCCGCCTCGCCGTAGACCAGCTGAAATCTCGGCTCGACGCCGCTCGCGGGGCGGGCCGGGACGCGCTGGCCGTGGCCGCCGACCAGGTCGTCACCGTTGGTTTGGCCATCGCGGCGATCCTGCTGCTCGCGTTCATCGGCGCCACCGCGGCGCTGCGGTCGGCGGCGGTCACCCCGATGTCGCGGCTGGCGGGCCAGGTCCGGCGGGTGGCCGAAGGCGAGTTCCAGCACGAGATCGAGGTGACCGGTCCCCGCGAGGTCATCGAGCTGGCGGGCGACGTCGACCAGATGCGCAGGCGCATCGTCAGCGACCTGGCCGCCCAGCGCGCCGCCAACGCCGAACTGGACGCGCGCACGACCGACCTGGCCCGGTCCAACGCCGAGTTGGAACAGTTCGCCTACGTCGCCTCGCATGACCTGCAGGAGCCGCTGCGCAAGGTCGCGGGCTTCTGCCAGCTGCTCGAACGCCGCTACCAGGGTCAGCTCGACGAACGGGCCGACCAGTACATCGGGTTCGCCGTCGACGGCGCCAAGCGCATGCAGGTGCTCATCAACGACCTGCTCGCGTTCAGCCGGGTCGGCAGGCAGCCCAAGCAATGGGACACCGTCGAGGCCGCCGACCTAGTCGCGCAGGCCGAGGCCAACCTGGCCACCGCCATCGCCGACGCCGGGGCGACCGTGGAGGTCGGCCCGCTGCCGACGGTTCACGGTGAGCGGGTGCTGTTGACCGCGGTGTTCCAGAACCTCATCGGCAACGCGGTGAAGTTCCACGGCGACGACCCGCCGAAGGTGCGCGTCGAGGCCGTGCGGACCGGTGACGACTGGGAGTTCGCCGTCAGTGACAACGGCATCGGCGTCGAACCCGACTACGCCGAGCGCGTGTTCGTGATCTTCCAGCGCCTGCACCCCAAGGAGTCCTACGCGGGCACAGGCATCGGCCTGGCGATGTGCCGCAAGATCATCGAGTACCACGGCGGCCGGATCTGGCTCGACGGCGCCGCCGGGACCGGAGCCGGGGCCACCTTCCGCTTCACCCTGCCAGCTGAGAAGAACGAGGACGCGCCGTGAGTGACCCGACCCTGCTCAACGTGGTCGACGTGCTGCTCGTCGAGGACGACGAGGGCGACGTGCTGATGACCCGCGAGGCCTTCGAGCACTACAAGATCCACAACAAGCTGCACGTGGTCCGCGACGGCGAGCAGGCGCTGCGGTTCCTGCGCCGCGAGGGCGAGTTCGCCGACGCGCCGCGGCCGGACCTGATCCTGCTCGACCTGAACCTGCCGCGCTTCGACGGCCTGCAGGTCCTCGCCGAGATCAAGACCGACCCGCGGCTGCGCCCGATCCCGGTCGTCGTGCTCACCACCTCGGAGGCCGAGGAGGACATCCTGCGCAGCTACCAGCTCCACGCCAACGCCTACGTCACCAAGCCGGTCGACTTCGACCGCTTCATCGAGGTCGTGCGCAAGATCGACGAGTTCTTCGTGACGGTGGTCAAGCTGCCGACGTTCTAGGCGTGGTTCGTGGCGCTTACGCTGATCGTGCGGGAGACGGTCTTGAACCCCTTCGGCCACACCGTGTACTTGTGCGTCGTGCTGCCCGTGGTGCCCGAGCAGGGGAACGAGAGCTCCAGTTGGCCGGAGGCGGCGTAGTCGCTGCCGTAGGCGCCGTAGGTGCCCGGGTTGTCGACCGCGATGGCGGCGCCGTCGGCCCCGGTCACCTTCCACTTGATGATGACGGGCACGCCGGGCTTGCTGAACGGCGCGTCCGGGGTGCCGTTGATGGGGCACGCGGGCTTCTGCACGACCTCCAGGCTGACGACCGCCGCACCCGCGTGGGTGGTGGTGGTCGTGGTGTGGGGGCGCGTCGTGGTCTTGGTCGGCGGCTTGGTGGTGGTCGTCCCGCCGGAGCCGCCGGAGCCGCCGGGGCCCGAGCCGTTGTTGCCGGGCTGGGTGGTCGTGGTCGCCACGACGGTCTCGGTGACGGTGCTCGGGGTGACGGTCGCGATCGTCTGCTGGGCGCCGCTGCTCTGCAGGCTGGTGCAGCCCGCGGTGGCCGCCAAGAGCAGGCCGAGTGTCACGCCGCCGAGTGTCTTCGCCGCTCTGCCGTTGATCCCGTTCATCGCAATCCCCACCGTTTCGCCCGAGTTGTCGTGAACAGACAGACGTGCGGAGTGACGGCAGGTTGCCGAGGGCTACCAGGGGGCGGGTGCGTAGTCCTTGAGGAAGCAGCCGTAGATGTCCTCGCCGAGCTCGCCGCGCACGATCGGATCGTAGACCCGTGCGGCGCCGTCCACGAGGTCCAGCGGCGCGTGGAAGCCCTCGTCGGCCAGGCGCATCTTCGTGGGGTGCGGGCGCTCGTCGGTGATCCAGCCGGTGTCGACGGCGGTCATGAGGATGCCGTCGGTCAGCATCTCCTGGGCGCTGGTGCGGGTCAGCATGTTCAGCGCGGCCTTGGCCATGTTCGTGTGGGGGTGGCCGGGTCCTTTGTAGGCGCGGCTGAACTGACCCTCCATTGCGGACACGTTGACCACATACTTGCGCCGCGCGGTCGCCGCGGCCATTGCCGGGCGCAGCCTGCTGATGAGGATGAACGGCGCGGTTTGGTTGCACAGCTGCACTTCCAGCAGCTCCATCGCGTCGACCTCATCGACCTTCTGCGTCCAGCTGTTGACCGGGTGCAGGTCGGGGACCAGGCCGCCCGCGTCGATCGCGGTGTTGTCGGCGACGCGCGCGGGGGAGGCCGAGCCCGCGGTGAGCGCGAGCGCGGTGACCGGGTGCAGGTCCGAGGTGTGGGCGACGGCGCCCGCGAGCGCGGCCGGGTGGGCGTCGCCGGTGCGGCCCAGGCTCAGCATCTCCGGCAGCGGACCGGAGGGCAGGGGAGCGGCCTCGGCCTCGACCAGCAGCGAGTACGACCCGGCCGAGCGGCGCACGGTCTGCGCGGCGTTGTTGATGAGGATGTCCAGCGGCCCCTGCGCGGCGACGGTGTCGGCCAGTTGGACGACCTGGGCCGGGTCGCGCAGGTCGATGCCGACGATGCGGAGCCGGTGGAGCCAGTCGGCGCTGTCGGGCATCGCGGCGAACCGGCGGGCGGCGTCGTTGGGGAAGCGGGTGGTGATGGTGGTGTGCGCGCCGTCGCGCAGCAGGCGCAGGGCGATGTACATGCCGATCTTGGCCCGGCCGCCGGTGAGCAGCGCGCGCCTGCCTGCGAGGTCGGTCCGCGCGTCGCGGCGTGACCGGTTCTGCTCGGCGCAGGGCGGGCAGAGCTGGTGGTAGAAGGCGTCGACGACGTGGTAGCGCTGCTTGCAGGTGTAGCAGGCGCGCGAGCGCAGGAGGGTGCCCGCGGTGGCGCCCGCGACGTTGGAGACCAAGGGGATGCCCTGGGTCTCGTCATCGATGCGGTCGGGGGAGCCGGTGGCGGTGGCGTGGGTGACGGCCCGGTCGGCGTCGGTCACCGCGGCGCGCTTCGCGGCCTTGCGGCGCTGGCGGACGGACTTGTAGACGCCCGCGGTGGCGCGGCGGACGGCCACGGCGTCGGGATGCTCGGGCGGGAGCTCGTTGACCTCGGCGAGAACGGCGAGGCACGCGGCGAGGCGGTCGGGGTCGATGCCGGGGCCGTGGTCCTCGATGTCGGCGGCACCGTCGAGTTCCTCGATCGGGTTGTCCTGAATCGCCGTCATCCGTTCGCTCCTGCCTCGCTGGTTCGTCACCCACTGTAGAAGCTCCGCCCACGCTCACCGCCCGCGCCCTGCTTCAGCGGTGAGCCTGACCACGGCTGCCCTTCTCCCTTGGTCTCAATATGACTCTTCCGCATACCACTATCAAGATATTGGATGGCGGCCTGGGGTTCCGGCAGGAGGTGCTGGAGTCGGGATAGGTGGTCAAGGTGAGAACTGCCCGGCACCTCTAAAGCCGCAAGGAGAGGGAGCCGGTGAGCTGGACACAGAAAAGCACCCGCCGGAATCCGGCGGGCGCTTCTCGGGTCGCTCAGTTGTCCTGCAGCTCCGCCAACGCGGCCTTGACCTTGGACAGCTCCGCTTCCAGCTCCGCCATGCGCGCGCGGTGGGCTTCGCGGGCGGTGTCGATGACCACCTCGATGGCCTTCGAGATGTCCTCGTGCAGCTCGGCGGCCGCCCGGGACACCGCGGCGGCCGGGATGGCCAGGCCCTGGAGGACGCGCTTGCCGCCCTGTGACAGCTCGGCCTGCCAGTCGCCCTCGGCGGTGCCGGTGACGGTGAGCGTCAGCTCGACCGTGCGAGTCTTCTTGGCCGTGCTCGGGGTGCGGGCGGCCCGCGGCTTCTTCGGTGCGGGCGCCTCGGGGGCCGCCTCCTCCGTCGGCGCCGCGGTCTCGGTGGCCGCTGCGGTCTCGGGCTCTGCGGGCACAGCTTCGGTCTCCGTGGACACCATCGACTCCCTATCCGTCGCCAGGTCGATCGGGGAGATTAGAACATCCGTTCGGGGCGCGGTGATCGCCGGGGTCAGGCCACGAGGTACTTGTCGAGGTCGTCGGCCAGGTCGGTGAACACGGCGGTGTTCAGGTCGTAGGCGACTCGGGACTCGGCGATGACCGCGGCGCGTTCCTCGGGGGTCCAGGTCGCGGTATCGAGCAGGCGGCGGTAGCGGTCGCGGAACACCGGGGCGGGGCCCAGGTCGTCGAAGTCGTAGAACCGGGCTCCTGCCCCGGTGATGCCGTGCTGGCTGCGCAGCCGCGCGCGGATGACTTGGCCGCCCGCGATGTCGCCGAGGTAGCGGGTGTAGTGGTGGGCGACGAAGCCCACCGAGGTGTGCCCGACCTCGGCGACCCGTTCCCGGTAGCGCTGGGTGGCCGGGGTCGGCTGGATGCGGCTCTGCCAGTCGGGGCCGAGCAGCGCCGCCAGGTCGGCCGTGAGCGCGGGCAGGCGGTGCAGGGTGTCGACGACGAACGGGCCCGCGATCGGGTCCGTGCGCATCACGGCCGCCGCCGACTCGATCGCCGCGTAGATGAAGTAGTGCTGGGTGGCGAGCGCGGTGTACCCGGCCCGGCTCAGCTCGCCCGCGATGAGCGCGACGATGTACGGCGACTCCTGGGCGCGGTCGTGGCCGTCCCGGGTGGCCTGTCGGAGGGACTGCGAGAACGGGATCTCCTCGGACATCGACGCTCACCTTTCGCTCCGGACACTTAGGCGAGGCTAACTCGACTCAGCGGTACCCGCGCGAATCACACTCGGACGGATCAACGCGGCGGACGTTCCCCAGCACGGATTGGGCGCGGGCGCGGCTGAGGTTCCACTCCATCGGGGTGTCCTTGGTCTGCTCGAACCGGCTGAGCGCGCAGCCGCGCAGTGGCTCGGGCAACTGGGCCAGCGCCGGGACGACGTCCTCGGAGAGGGTGCCGAGGTAGTACAGGTCGATCTGGCCGGTCTCGGCGTAGCGGTCGAGGTTGCGGTCGGCGATGAATCCCTCCGGGTCGAGCACGGCCAGTCCGACGAGCATCGCGACCGCCGTGCCGACCACGGTCCGCGGCACCCAGTCGGCGCGGAGGCGGACGCCCGCGGCCAGGACCATGACGTAGATGCCGCCGAGCCAGATCTCGCAGACGCCGACGAGCAGGCGCAGGACGGTGAAGCCGTAGGTCTGCTGGTAGGTCCACATCCGGCTGATCGCCGATGCCACGATGACGAGCGTCAGCAGGGCCAGGGCGCCGAGCAGCGCGCGCAGCCACAGCCGGTCGGCCGCGGTGTCGGTCGGCGCGACCCGGGCGGCTACCCCGAGGACGACGAGGGTCAGCAGGGTGACGGCGAGCAGCTGCCAGAACCCGGACCTGGCGTACTCGGCGTAGGTGACGTCAGCGGTGGTGAGGACGTACTCGCTGCCGCCGAACAGCACGGCGACCTGGACTCCGACGAACACCGCGAACAGCGCCACCACCGCGCCCACCGGCAACGCCCACTCGGCCGGCGCGACCCGGCGGCGGGTGGCTTGCGGCATGTCGTCGATCTTGGCGGGGTTGGCGAGCAGGAACAGCCCACCGAGGACGACGAACCCGACCACCAGGAACAGAAAGACCCACTCGACGGCCTTGCCCGCGTCGAGGTCGGGCAGGACGTTGTCGAGCACCTTGCTGAATCCTTCGTCGGCGCTGGCCAGCAGCGACCCGAACACCGCGAACAAGGCGACCGCGATCACGACCGACCGGGCGATCCTGGGGGAGTCGCTTCCCCGGCGCAGGGTGCTCAGCCCAGCCGCGGCCCACGGCAGCGCGCGGAAGGCCGCGATACCCGTGGACACGACGCCGAAGGTGAGCGCGCGGACCGAGCGTCCACCGGTCACCGCGAGCGACGCGGTTCCGCAGGCCGTCATGACGCACAGGACGAACAGCCACTCGGCCGCCCGCAGCCCGCCGACGGCCATCAGTAGCAGACTGGCGACCAACCACTCGACCCGCAGCCTGCCCGGCGTCTGGGCGGCGACGACGACCAACGCGACGGCGATGGCGACCGCCGCGGCGAACCAGCCGATGCCTGCCTTGTCGAGCGGCACCGTCGAGGCGGCCGCGACCGCCGCTCCACCGGCCGCGAGGAGCGCGACCCGGGAGGCGGTGGGGGATCTCAGGGGCCAGTAGGTGTCGAAGAAGCCGGGTTGTAGTGGGCCGGTGAGCACGGACATCGGCTGCATGGGCGCGACCTGGACGGGCGCGGGCTGCGGGGGTGCCTGGACCGTCCCGGGCTGAAGCGATGCCTCCGCGCCATCGCTCACGGGGGCCGGTTCGGTCGTGTCGACGGCGGTCTCGGCGGGCGCGGTCGCGTCGTCGGGTGGGGTTTCGGGCATGGGATTCCTCCGAATCCGGGCAGGGCGAACCACCGGGACGACAAGTCCCGGTCAGGTATGGATGGGCTATGCGGGCAGCGTGATGCGGATGCGGCAGCCCGCGCGGGACGGCGGCGCGGGGTCGACCACGGCGATGGTGCCGCCGTGCAGTTCCACCACCCACCGCGCGATGGCGAGGCCGAGGCCGGTGCCGCCGCCGGTGGCGCGTTCGCCGCGGCTGAAGCGGCGGAACACCAGGTCGCGTTCGGCGGGCGCGATGCCTGGCCCCTGGTCGCGGACCTCCAGCGTCAGCCCGCGCGCCGTGGCCGCTGCGATCACCCGGACCTCGCCGCCCGCGGGGCCGTGGCGCACGGCGTTGTCGAGGAGGTTGACCAGGACCTGGTGCAGCCGCTCCCGGTCGGCGGTCACGGTGGCCGCCGTGGGGGAGACCGAGGTGCTGAAGCGGACGGCGCGTTCGGCCGCGAGCGCGTTGACCTCGGCCTCGGCGACCACCTCGGCCAGCAGTGGGGCGATGGCGACCGGCTCCTTGGCCAGGGTGTGCGCGCCGGCGTCGATGCGGGACAGGTCCAGGAGTTCGGCGACGAGTCTGCCCAGGCGTTCGGTTTGGGCGAGGGCGGTGCGCATGGTGGCCGGGTCGGCGGCGCTGACGCCGTCCACCACGTTCTCCAGGACGGCTTGCAGTGCCGTGATCGGGGTGCGCAGTTCGTGGGAGACGTTGGCGATCAGCTCGCGCCGCTGGCGGTCGGCGGCCTCCAGGTCGGCGCTCATCTGGTTGAACGCCCGGCCGAGTTCGCCGACCTCGTCGCGGGCGGTGACGCGGACGCGGCGGGAGTAGTCGCCGTGGGCCATGGCGCGGGCGGCGGCGGTCATCTCGCGCAGGGGGCGGGTCATGCCGTGGGCGAGGATCTGGGAGGTGACCAGGGCGCCGGTGATCGCGGTGATCGACGTGACCGTGGGCAGCCAGCCGATCATGTACCAGAAGTAGGCGAGTGCGGTGGCGCCGGAGGCGATCAGCAGGATGCCGAGTTTGACCTTGATCGACCGCACCGGGTCCAGCGGGCGGGGGAGCAGCTCCAGCAGGGCCGCGCCGCGTTCGCGCAGGGTCACTTGGGGACCTCCAGTGCGTAGCCGACGCCGTGCACGGTGCGGATGAGGTCGGCCCCGAGTTTGCGGCGCAGCGCCTTGACGTGGCTGTCGACGGTCCGGGTGCCCGCGGCGTCGCCCCAGCCCCAGATCTCGGCGAGGAGGCGTTCGCGGGGGTGGACGGCGCGTGGGCGGGCGGCGAGGTGGGCGATGAGGTCGAACTCGATCGGAGTCAGGTGGGCCTCGACGCCCGCGCGCCGGACCCGTCGTTCCACCGGGTCGACCTCCAGGTCGCCGACGACGATGGCGGCGGCCTCCGGCTCGGCCTGTGCTCGGTCGACTCGCCGGAGCAGTGCGTGCACCCGGGCGGCCAGTTCGCGGATGGAGAACGGCTTGGTCATGTAGTCGTCGGCGCCCACCGCCAGCCCGACGAGCAGGTCGGTCTCGTCGTCGCGGGCGGTGAGCATGAGGATCGGCACCGGGCGCTCGGCCTGGATGCGACGGCACACCTCCAGCCCGTCGAACCCGGGCAGCATGACGTCGAGCACCACCAGATCCGGCTTCGTCCGCGCCGCGATGGCCACCCCCTGTGGGCCATCGTGGGCGAGGTCGACGTCGAACCCCTCGGCCCGCAGGCGGGCCGCCACGGACTCCGCGATGGTCTGCTCGTCCTCGACCACCAGCACCCGGCGCCTGTTCCCCATGGCGATGACTCTAAGCACTGGCTGTGGGCGGCTGGGGCGGGCGATGTGAACGTTGTGTGGAGGCCGCAATCGGATAACCGGGTGAAACCCGCGCGCGGCATTGCCTAGGCTGGTGTCTCGATGACCGCCGCCGTTTCCGTCGCTGACCTGCGCGACCGCCTCTCCGAGCTCATGCTGCGCGACCAGCGCAGGCTTCGGCGACGCCTCGACAGCCTGCGTGGGGTGCGTGACCAGGGCAAACGGGCCGCGACGCTGGCCAAGATCGCCGCTGAGGTCGACACCGCCGTGCGGCGGGTCGAGTCGCGCCGGGCATCCGTGCCGAAGATCAAGTACCCCGAGGAACTGCCGATCAGCCAGCGGCGGGCCGACATCCTCGAGGCCATTCGCGACAACCAGGTCGTGATCGTGGCGGGGGAGACCGGGTCGGGCAAGACGACCCAGCTCCCGAAGATCTGCCTCGACCTCGGCCGCGGCATCACTGGGATGATCGGCCACACCCAGCCGCGCAGGCTCGCGGCCCGCACGGTGGCCGAGCGGGTGGCCGAAGAGGTCGGGACGCCGTTGGGGGAGACGGTCGGCTGGAAGGTCCGGTTCACCGACCAGGTCGGCGAGCGGACCCTGGTCAAGCTGATGACCGACGGCATCCTGCTCGCCGAGATCCAGAACGACCGGATGCTCAGCCAGTACGACACGCTCATCATCGACGAGGCGCACGAGCGCAGCCTCAACATCGACTTCCTGCTCGGCTACGTCTCGCGGCTGCTGCCCAAGCGCCCGGACCTCAAGGTCGTCATCACCTCGGCGACCATTGACCCCGAGCGGTTCTCGCGGCACTTCGACGACGCCCCGATCATCGAGGTGTCCGGTCGCACGTATCCCGTCGAGGTGCGCTACCGGCCGCTGGTCGACCCCGAGGACCCCGACGCCGACCCGGACCGCGACCAGACCCAGGGCATCCTCGACGCCGTCGACGAGCTGTGTGCCGAGGGGCCGGGCGACATCCTGGTGTTCCTCTCCGGCGAGCGCGAGATCCGCGACACCGCCGACGCGCTGGCCGCCCGCAACCTGCGCGACACCGAGATCCTGCCGCTCTACGCGCGGCTGTCCAGCGCCGAGCAGCACCGGGTGTTCCAGCAGCACTCGACGCGGCGGGTGGTGCTGTCGACCAACGTCGCCGAGACGTCGCTGACGGTGCCTGGCATCAAGTACGTCATCGACCCGGGCACCGCGCGCATCTCGCGCTACAGCAACCGGCTGAAGGTGCAGCGGCTGCCGATCGAGCCGGTGTCGCAGGCCTCGGCCAACCAGCGCAAGGGCCGCTGCGGCCGCACCAGCGACGGCATCTGCGTGCGCCTCTACAGCGAGGACGACTTCCTCGCCCGCCCCGAGTTCACCGACCCGGAGATCCTGCGGACGAACCTGGCCTCGGTCATCCTGCAGATGGCCGCGGCCGACCTCGGCGACATGGCCGACTTCCCGTTCATCGAGCCGCCGGACAAACGCCACATCGCTGACGGCGTCAACCTGCTGCACGAGCTCGGCGCGCTCGACCCGTCGGAGGCCGACACTGCCAAGCGCCTGACGCCGCTGGGGCGCAAGCTCGCCCAGCTGCCGGTCGACCCGCGCCTGGCGCGCATGGTGATCGAGGCCGACAAGGGTGGCTGTGTCAGCGAGGTCATGGTCATCGCCGCCGCACTGTCCATTCAGGACCCGCGCGAGCGGCCGCAGGAGAAACAGCAAGCGGCGCAACAGATGCATGCCCGCTTCGCCGATCCCGACTCCGACTTCCTGACCTACCTCGCGCTGTGGGACTACCTGCGTGAGCAGCAGAAAGAGATGTCGGGCAACCGCTTCCGCAGGCAGTGCAAGGCCGAGTTCCTCAACTATCTGCGCGTGCGCGAGTGGCAGGACATCCACAGCCAGCTCCGCCAGGTCGTGCGGCAGCTCGGGATCACGCCCAACGACACCAAGGCCGAGCCGCGCAACGTCCACGTCGCGCTGTTGGCGGGCCTGCTGTCGCACATCGGCTTCCGCGATCCGGCGGCGAAGGAACCGGGCCGCGAGTACGTCGGCGCGCGCAACGCCAAGTTCGCGATCTTCCCCGGTTCGGCGCTGGCGAAGAAGCCGCCGCGCTGGGTGATGGCCGCCGAGCTGGTCGAGACGTCGCGGCTGTGGGGGCGCATCGCCGCGCGCATCGAGCCGGAGTGGGTCGAGCCGCTGGCCGAGCACCTGGTGAAGCGCACCTACAGCGAGCCGCACTGGGAGGCCAAGCAGGGCTCGGTCGTCGCCACGGAGCGGGTGACGCTCTACGGGCTGCCGATCGTGGTGTCGCGCAAGGTGCAGTACGGCCGGATCGACCCGGAGATGTCGCGCGACCTGTTCATCCGCAACGCCTTGGTCGAGGGCGACTGGCAGACCCGGCACCACTTCTTCCACGACAACCGCAAGCTGCTGGCCGAGGTCGAGGAACTCGAACACCGGGCGCGGCGCCGCGACATCCTGGTGGACGAGGAGACGCTGTTCCAGTTCTACGACGAGCGCGTGCCCGCCGAGGTGGTGTCAGGGCGGCACTTCGACACGTGGTGGAAGAAGACGCGGCACGAGCAGCCGGACCTACTGAACTACTCGAAGTCAATGCTGGTCAACGAGACCGCGAAGAACATCAGCGAGCAGGACTTTCCCGACCAGCTCACCCAGCAGGGCCTCTCCCTGCCGCTGACCTACCGCTTCGAGCCGGGCCGCAGCGACGACGGTGTGACGGCGAAGGTGCCGATCGCGGTGCTCAACCAGCTCAGCGGCGACGGTTTCGCGTTGCAGGTGCCGGGGCTGCGCGAGGAGATCGTGACCGCGCTGATCCGGTCGCTGCCCAAGCCGCTGCGCCGCAACTTCGTCCCCGTCCCCGATGTCGCGCGGGCGGTCGTGGCGCGGTTGAAGGACGACGAGGAGTCCCTGCCCGACGCCATCGGCCGCGAACTGCGCCACCTGACCGGTGTCACCATCCCGCGTGACGCCTGGCAGCTCGACGCCGTCCCCGCGCACCTGCGGACGACGTTCGAGGTGGTCGACGGCGAGAAGACACTCGCGACCGGCAAGGACCTGGTCGCGTTGAAGGACCAGCTCAAGTCCCGGCTGCGCGCGTCCCTTGCCGCCGCGTCGGTCGACCTGGAGCGCCGCGGCCTCACGGCGTGGACGATCGGGAAGCTGCCGAAGGTCCAGCGCACCGAGCAGAACGGCTTGGTCGTGACGGCCTATCCGGCGCTGATCGACGAGGGCGCCACTGTCGCGGTCCGCATGCTCGACACCGAGACCGACCAGCGCCACGCCATGTGGCTGGGCACCCGGCGGCTCGTGCTGCTGGGCGTGCCATCGCCGATCAAGCAGGTCGTGCGGACGCTGTCCAACCAGGCGAAACTCGCCCTGTCGCACAACCCGCACGGCGGCGTCCCCGCGCTGCTGACCGACTGCGTCGACTGCGCCGCCGACCACCTCATCGCGCAGGCGGGCGGCCCGGCGTGGGACGAGGCGGGCTTCGAGCGGCTGCGTGAACACGTCCGCGTCGGCCTGATCGGCGCCACCCTGGAGGTGCTGGAGGCGTCGCGCAAGGTGGTCGTTGCGTGGAACGAGGTGCAGGCGCGGCTGGCGCGCACGTCCGGGCCGATCTTCAAGGAGCCGCTGGCCGACATCCGCGACCAGCTCGGCGGGCTGATCTTTCCGGGCTTCATCACCGCGTCCGGCCTCGGTCGACTGTCCGATGTGGAGCGTTACCTGCGCGGCATCGAGCGGCGGCTGGACAAGCTGCCGGAACGCCCCGACCGCGACACCGCGTGGATGCACATCGTGCAGGACCTCGAGGACTCCTATCACGAGACGCTCAACCAGCTCCGGCCCGCCGCGCGTGACTCGGAGCAGGCGCGGGCGGTCGGGTGGATGATCGAGGAACTGCGGGTCAGCTACTTCGCCCAGATGCTCGGCACCCCGGGCCCGATCTCGGACAAGCGCGTCATGAAGGCGATCCACGCACTGAACCCGTAGCGAAGACTGGCCGAGCAGGTGCGAGAGCCGAGAGGGCAGGTGGGCTTGACGAAGGGCTTCAGTTGCGGTCGAACTGTTCTCGCTGATTGCAACTGTTTCCTGAGCGCGCTCTGGGCCAGAGTCGGCCAGGTCGGAACTCATCGCCTGAGTGGGGTCAGCCGGTGACGACGCCGACCACGAGGTTGATCGTGGTGGCCAGGATGACCGTGCCGAAGGCGTAGGAAAGCAGGCAGTGGCGCAGTGCGACCGAGCGGATCGTCGTGTTGGAGACGCCGGTGTCGGAGACCTGGTAGGTCATGCCGAGGTTGTAGCTGAAGTAGAAGAAGTCGCGGTAGGCGGGCGGGTCGTCGGAGTTGAAGTCGATCCCACCCGCCGAACCGGTGTAGTACAGGTTGGCGTACCTGGCCGCGTACATGAGATGCAGCGCCGCCCACGACATGAACACCCCGCCGAGCGCCGTCGCCGCCGCCACCCGTCGGTCGCCGCCGGTGCCAAGGACCAGCAGCAGCACCACGCCCACCAGCCCGCTCAGCGCCGCCGTGACGACGACGACTTCCTCCAGCCCCGGCCGGAAGTCCTCCCGCCGCGCGTTGTGCCGGGTGCGCTCGGCGTCCATGGGCCACAGCACCACCCACCCGACGACGACGAACAGCCCCGCCGCCCCGGCGATGCCCGCGAGCACACCCAGCAGCGCGTCGGCGAAGGCGCCCACGCCCGTCCCGATCGCCGCTCCGCCGACCACCGCGGCGATGAGGCGCCCCAGCGCCGAGTTCGGGACCATGGGCTCATGGTCGACTATGTGCCTCAGTCGCGCACGGCCAGGATGGCGTCGACCTCCTCCGCCATGGCCGCGCTCAGCTGCTTGAGCAGGGTCGTCACCTCCTCCTCGTCCCACGCGTAGCCCGCGATCGCGTCCGTGGCCGTGAACAGCGGCAGCGACAACCGATCGCGGGTCGCCTGGTAGTCCGGAAGGGTGTCGGTGACGATGGCGTGGGCCAGGAGTTCGGCGTCGCGGAGGGCGTCGGTCAGGCCGTGGGCGGTGATCGGGTCCTTGAAGTAGCCCGCGTCGCCGACGAGGGCCCAGCCGGGGCCGGACGCCTGGCGCAGGTGGGCGCGGCGGCCCGGGAAGCGGCGCAGCGGGGGCGTACCCGGGAGGCGGTCGGCCAGCTCTGGGGGCAGCAGCCGCCGGAAGCCGGTCGCGGGGTCGTGGACCAGTTCGCGGCGGAACCGGGACTGGGTCGTGGCGACGAAGACGCAGGTCTGGCCGTCGTTGGTGGGGATGGCGCCCGCCGCCGTGCCGTGGCGGAAGAACCACTGGTAGCCGCTCGACTCGGTGTCCCAGTAGCCGTAGGTGGCGGTGCCGACGGCCGTGCCCAGGTGTTCGGGCACGGCGCCCGCCCAGTGCGCGACCCGGGACCCCATGCCGTCGGCACCGATGGTGAACCGCGCCTGGACCTCGATGGGCCCGCGCTGGTCGTGGCCCACGATGCCGACGACCCGGCCGTGGTCGTCGCGGCGCAGTGCCTTCGCGGTGACGCCGTAGCGGACCGTCGCGCCCGCGGCGGCCGCGGCGTCGGCGATGACCGGGTCGAGCACCGTCCGCCGTGGCGCGTAGAGCGCGTCGACGCCGTGCGCGGACTTGATCGGGACCGTGGTGCTGCCCGACTCGGTGTGGAACGTGGCGTGCCGCACCGGGGGAGTGCCCGCCGCGATGATCTCGTCCAGCAGGCCCCACCGGCGAAGTTGCAGCACGCCGCCGCGCATGAGGGCGTGGGTGGACAGCGTGTCGGCGCCGCGGCGGGACCGGTCGACGATCAGCACCCGCAGGCCCGCGCGGGCGAGCAGCATGCCGGTCGCCGCCCCGGCCGGGCGCGCGCCGACGATCACGGCGTCGTAGTGGTCCATGGTGGCCTCCTCACGCGGGCAGGTCGCGGCGGTCGCGGGTCAGGTGCTCGGCGACGGCGACCGCGTCATGGCGGACCCCGTCGACGAAGTCGGAGTCGCGGCGGTGCTGGAAGCGCTGCCCCATGACGTACAGGCCCGGCACCGGAGTCACACCGCGCCGCTGGCGGATCTCGCCGTCCGGACCGAGCGCGGGCACGCGCAGCCAGGGGTAGTGGCGCCGGAACCCGGTCGCCCAGATGACCGTCGTGATGCCCGCGCGGCGGAGGTCGAGGTGGTCGACATCGGTCGCCATGACCGACTCCAGCGGTACCGAGTGCCCGCCGATGCGGCGAAGCAGCCTGATCAGCTGAACCTCGGCGTGTCCCGTCGTGACCGCGAGATCATCGGCGAACCGGACGCGCGTGCCATCGACCCCGGTCAGCCTTCCCGTCAGTCGCACGCCAATCCCTTGCAGCGTTGGCAAATCCACCCCGGCCTGCTTCCGCCCGATCAACTGCATCGACGCCGCCGCACGAGCCGCCGCCGGGTTCGCGACCTGGTCGATCGTGACGCCGAAGGTGCCGATCAACGCGTGCCAGATGTCGCGACCCTCGTGGTGACGCGGCAACCTCCGGTGGCGTCCCACGGCCAGCGTGACCTCCCGACCGGACCGCGCCAACTCGTCAGCCAACTGCACCCCCGACGCGGAAGCGCCCACGACCAGCACGCCGCCTTCGGGCAACTGGCCAGGATTCCGATACGCGCCAGGCGTCAGCTGAAAGACAGACGGACTCAGCCCCGCCGCCATAGCCGGAACATGAGGCCGGTCGCACCAACCGCTGGCGATCACGACGCTGGACGCCCGCCAGCCGCCTACCTCGGTGTGCACCGCGAACCCGCCGCCGTGCCCCTCGACGCGGGTCACCGCCGCGCCCGAGTGGACCGGCGCGCCGAACGACGCGGCGTAGTCCTGCAGGTAGTCCGCGAACTCGACGGCCGTCATGTAGCCGTCGGGATCGTCCCCGCGGTAGCCCCAACCGGGCAGCCGGGTGGCCCAGTTGGGGTTGATCAAGCGCAGCGAGTCCCAGCGCTCGCCGCGCCACCGCTGGCCGATCTGTCCGCGTTCCAGCACGACGTGATCGACGCCGTTGTCAGCCAGGCACCGGCTGACCGCGAGCCCGGCCTGGCCCGCGCCGATCACGACCGTGTCGACGGCGAACATCTCGGCTACACCGTCTCGACGTCGATCGACACCGGCACGCCGTTGGTGATCACGTCGAACACCGCCGACCGGCGCCGGGACTGCTCGACGACCTCCCGCAGCCGCGCGGGATCGTCGCCCGCCAGCCGGAAGCTGACCCGGATCCGCTGGAACCCGTTGCGGACCTGGTCGGACAGCCCGAGGATGCCGAGCAGGTCGATGTCGCCCTCGACCGTCGAGGTGACCTCGGTCAGGTTGACCTTGCGCACCGCGGCGATGTTGGCCAGCCCCGCGGTCAGGCACGCGGCCAGCGCGTGCAGCAGGTACTCCACGGGCGTCGGGCCCTCGTCGCCGCCGACGAGCACCGGCGGGTGGTCGGCGTCGAACGTCCACGCCCGCTCGTGCGCCATCTCCTGCGTCGCGCCGTAGAAGCCGTGCACGGTGGACCGGTTGTGGGTTCCGCTGACCCAGGTGTTGGTCGCCCGGAACTGGAATTTCGCGATCTCCGGGGCGCCCTTGACCGCGTCGAGCGTGGCGAACAGCCGTGCGGTGTCGACGCCGTTGCGGGTCGTCTCGTCCATTGTGGTCATTTCGCTGGTTCCTCCTGGTATTCATTCGGTCGACCGACCGAATGCGATCGAAGAGCCCGGGGCAGGGGTGCCCGCGGGGTCAGGTCAGACGAGGTCGGCGATCATCGCGGCGGCCCGCGCCGCGCCGTCGCTCTCCACGTCGAGATAGTCGACGGGCTTGCCAAGCTGCTCGACGATTCGAGCGGCGATCTGGTCGGGGTCCGTGGTGGCGTAGTCCATGCACACGCCCGCGCGGTAGCGGTCGAGCCGCGTCCGGACATGGAAGTTCTGCTCGAAGTGGTGCGCGAGCGGGAAGTACAGGAACGGCCGCTTCGCCGCGGCGAGTTCCATCGTGGTGGTAAGCCCACCCTGCACGACGGCCAAGTCGCACACGGACAGGTGCTCGTAGAGCCGGTGCACGTAGCCGCGCGGTTCGAGGCCGGGCCGCTCGCCGAACTCGGCGGGGTCGATGCGCGGCCCGGTCACCACGACCATCCGCAGCTCCGGCACCGCCTTCTTGGCCATCGGAAACGCCGCGACGACCTTGTCGATCAGCGCGCGCCCGATCCCGCTGCCGCCGACCGCCACCACGCACACCAGCTCATCGTCGCGGTACCCGAGCGAGCGGCGCAGCGCGGGCACGTCGTCGGGATCCGGCGGGGCGAACCCGGTGATGTAGCCGGAGAAGTCGAAGTGCTCCGCCGTCCAGTCCCGAATGGAGGGAAGACCGGCGCCGAAGGTGTCCGGCACGATGTCCTGCTGCCCGCCGACGAAGATCGCGCGGTCCCGGATCCACGGGTAGCGGTCGATGTGCTCGATCATCTCGGCGTTGTAGTCGGCGGTCAGGAACGCCTCGCGCGCGCCGCCGTCCGGCATCGGCAGGTAGCCGACGAAGTCGGTGAGCCACACGTTCTGGCCGCGCTTCAGCTCGGGGTTCTCGTGCCAGTAGTGGTCGACGTCCCACGCCTCGTCGCCGATCACCAAGTCATAGAGCCCTTCCTCCACGACCTCCTGGAACAGCATGAAGTTGGCCAGCAGGATCTCGTCCATGTTCCGCAGCGTCTGGAAGCAGTGCAGGTCGTGCCCGCTGGCCTCCGACGCGACATGCGCGGACTCGTTGGCCAGCCACTTGCTCGCCGGGTGGACGCGTTCGCCCTCGGCCTCCAACACGGTCGTCACCGGGTGCTGGGCCAGCCAGTCGATCTCCAGGTCCGGCCGTAGCCGCTTGAGCTCCTTGGCGACGGCCACGTCGCGGCGGGCGTGGCCGAGCCCGATGGGGGAGGACAGGTACAGCGCCCGCTTGGCGCGCGACGGGCCGCGGGTCCAGGTGGTGGTGCGCATGGGCTTTCCCGTGATCTTGTCGGTGAACTCGGTGACGTGCCGGAGGACCCGCGCGGGGTCCCGGCCCTGCGGAAGGTGGCCGGAGCCGTCCATGGTGACCAGCTCGCCGCCGGTCAGCTCGGCCAGTCGGACGCCCCTGGCCACAGGCTGGCAGCGGTCGTCGGACCCGTGCACCACGAGAACGGGGCAGCGCACCCGCTCGCACAGCGCCTCGGTCTCGCTCGCCGAGGGAGCCGCGCGGCCCTCGCGTTCGGCGATCATCGACTCGGCGTCGGTCTCCAGCGCCCAGGCGACGGTGTCCTCGTACTGCTTGGTGGAGTGCGGTTCGGGCAGCAGCTGGTCGAAGAAGAACTCGATCCACGCCGCGTAGCCGCCGTCGCGCCGCCAGAACTCGCGGTTGCGCATGGCCCACCCGGTGGGCGCGTCCAGCCGCTCGGTCCAGCGCCGCTCGGCCTCGCCTGCGTAGGGGAAGCCGGGGGCGAGTGCGACGGCGGGGGAGATCGCGACCAGCCCGGTCACGCGCTCCGGGTGCTCGGCGGCCAGCTGCAGTGCCCACGGCACCGCGTGGCAGTGCGCGACAAGCACCGCCTTGCCGACCCCGGTCGCGTCCAGCACGGCGAGCAGGTCCGCGACGACCTCGGCGGGCGCGTGGCGCGCGCGGTCGAGCGGCCGGTCGGACCGCCCGGTGCCCCGGCCGTCGGTGGTGATCACGGTGAACCGGCGCGCCAGGGTCGGCACGAGGCCCTTCCACGACCGCGCGTGCGTGATCGGCGAGGCGGGTACGAGCAGCAGCGCGGGCTCACCCCGGCCGTGGATCTCGTAGGCGATCCGGACGCCGCCACGGTCCACTGTGTCCGCTATGTCGGGTAGTCGCGCTCTCATGACGAAATCCGTTCCGCGAAGTCCTTGATCAGGAGATTGACCCGGACGGGGTCGCGGGCGTGCGGCAGGTGCCCGGCGCCGCGCAGCAGCGCCAATTCGCCGCCGGTCCTGGCCACGAGCTTCTCGCTGCGGTCGGTCGGGACGAGCCCGTCCTCGGTCCCGTGGATCGCCAACAGCGGACAGTCGACCTTGGCCATCCACTCCTCGACGGACTCCTTGCCCGGCCGGGGCGCGTGGCTCTCGGCGACCAGGACGGCGCCGTCGGTCTCGTGGCCCCAGCCGACGCAGTCCTCGATCTGCTTGGTGGAGTGCGGCTCGCTGAAGCACTGGCCGAAGAAGAACCACAGGAAGTCGTCGTAGTGCTCCAGCCAGTACGCCCGCGTGTACTTCCCCCAGTGCGACCGCGGATCACGGCCGCCGAGCCGCACATCCGACGGTGGGAGGTCGGACCGGGCGTCGAGGTCCCACGGCTCCAGCTTGCCCAGCACGAGCGCCGGGCTGATGGCGACCAGGCCCGCGACCCGGGACGGGTGCGCGGCGGCCAGCCCGAGCGCCCAGTTCGCGGCCCGCGACAGCCCGACCACGACGGCCCGCTCGGTCTCCGTGGCGTCCAGCACGGCCAGCGCGTAGGCCACCTGGGCGGCCTGTCCGTACGGGTCCGCGGTGAGCGGCCGATCGGCGTCGCCGTTGCCTGGGCCGTCGTAGGTCACCACGCGGAAATGCCGTGCGAGGTAAGGGATCTGCAGCTTCCAGCAGCGCTGGTGGACGGCGGTCCACGTCGGCAGCAGCAGGATGGTTTCGCCCGCTCCGTACACGTCGTAGTGGAGCTTGACGCCGTCGTGGACGACGGTGCCGTCGGCGGTCGGCGCACAGGCTCTCATCGCCCAAACCTTTCCGCGAACCGCTTGATGATCAGATTGACCCGCACCGGCTCCCTGACCTGCGGAAAGTGCCCGGCGCCGACCAGTGTCACCAGCTCGGCGCCGGTGGCCTCGGCGAGCGCGACCGACGCGGCGTGGTTGCGCACGGCGTCGTCGGTGCCATGGAGGATGACCATCGGACAGGTGACCATGGCGGCGAGCCGGCGGGCGCAGGCTTCGTCGTGGCCCGCCAGGCCGAGATGGGAGTCGGCCAGCAGCTCGCCGTCGGTCTCCAGCGCCCAGCCGACCGCGTCCTCGATCTGCTTGGTCGAGTGCGACTCGGTGAGGATGCGGCCCACCATGAACTCCACGAACTCGCGGTAGTGGTCGCGCCAGAAGTGGACGTTGTAGGTCTGCCAGCCGACCGGATCGTCGATCAGGTCGTGGAAGCGGGTGACCGTGCGTTCCGGGAGCGGCGGCGCCAGCGGCACCGCCGGGGCGATGAACACCGCGCCCAGCACCCGGTCGCCGTGTTCGGCGCACAGACGCAGGCCCCACAGACCTCCTGCGGAGATGCCCACCAGCACGGCGCGGTCTATTCCGGCCGCGTCCAGGACCGCGAGGGCGTCGGCGGCGAACTCGGTGTCGGCGTAGGCGGCGGGGCCGACCGGGCGGTCCGACGCGCCGTTGCCCCGGCCGTCGAAGGTGACCACGGTGAAGTGGCGGGCCAGGTAGGGGACTTGCAGCTTCCAGCACCGGGAGTGCACGAGCGACCACGTCGGCAGCAGCAGGATGGTGGGATGGCCGTGGCCGTAGCGCGCGTAGTGGAGCTTGACGCCATCGCGGACCACGATGCCGTCTGACTCCGGTGCGCACGCTCTCATCGCTCTTCCAGCACCCGTAACAGCTCGCCGATCTTGCGCAGCGCCGAGCGGGCCGCGATCTGCTTGTCGTCGAGCCCCAGCAGGATCACGGCCTCGGCGCCGAGGAACGGCAGCCCGGCGAGCGCGGCGATCTCCTCGGCGGTGAACGCCGAGAGCCCGTCGAACCGCGCCATGGCCCGCTTCGCGACCTGGGCCAGCAAGTCGAACCAGCCGCGCAGCTCGTCGCGGACCACAGTGGCGATGTCTTCGTTCGACCAGCCCGCCGCCGTCATCTCCAGCAGCAGGCGCACGTAGCCGGACTCGAGGTCGTCGTCGAAGAAGTCGCACGCCTGCATCCACTGCTTCCACAGCGGCAGCTCGGTGTCGAACATGGCCCCCTGCCGCGCCAGGCGAGCCTGGTTCTCGGCGTCGAGCAGGGCGAGCATGAGGTTCTGCTTGGACCCGAAGTGGTAGTGGATCTGGCTCAGCGGCACCCCGGCCGCCTCGGCGATCCCGCGCGTCGAGACGTTCGCGTACCCGGCCTCCAGCAGCGCCCCTTTCGCCGCGGCGACGATCCGCGTCCGGGTGTCCTGCTCGACTGGCGCCACGGGAACTCCTTCGTTCGGTCGATCGACCGAAAGTACGCCGCGTCCATTCGGGTGTCAACTGTTACGGCGGGCGGGCAGGCGGCGACTGATCTTGGTACACCAACTCGCTGGAGGTCATGGATGGTCGGCGTTGTGATGGGACACGGGTCTTTCGACGGCGAGTCGGGCGTGGTCACGGTGCCGAAGGGGCTGCCGGTGTGCTTCTACGCCGACGAGGGCACGCCGATGGTGATGGTCAACGTGCTGGAATTGGCCAAGCGCGGCAACCCGAAGATCCCCCTGCACACCGCGAACCCGGGCGACCCCGTGCCGAACTACCGGTACGAGCCGTTCAAGCCGCACGAACTGGCGGCGTTGGCCGTGTTCAACGAGCTGACCGAGCCGCAGATCATCGTTGGCGGCCCGGCCCAGCTCACCACGCTGCGGCTGTGCGCGGACCCGGTGAAGTGTCCGAAGGACGGCCCGCACACCTGTGACGGTGTGTTCGGCCGGGCCGCCAAGGCGCACTGGACCAAACTGCTGGTCCTTTCCTGCCGGATCGACATGCGGAAACGGAACGATCCGACCATCGCGCTGAAGACCGCCGACGGCAGGCTCGACACCTCGGTGTACGACACGCTGGGGAACTGGGTGCGGGGCTTCGTGGCGCTGGGCGCCGCGGCCCAGGACCCGGCGTGGACGGCGCTGACCGATCGCGACCGCACCCGCTACATCGCCACCGACGACGAGATGCGGGAGTGGAAGGACTGCCTCGACGTCCGCACGAGGATCGCCGCCGACAAGGCCAAGGCCCCCGCCGTGGTCGCCGCCGCGTCCACGGCGATCAAGCTGCGGCTGCTGCGGGACTACCCGCAGCACCGCGACCTGGTCAAGGCGGCGGTCACCCTCACCCCAGCCGAGAAGCAGACGATCGCCGCCTTCCTGCAGAAGGGGCTCGGCCCGCAGGTCGACGAGTGGTACGACCTGACTTCGGAGGAGCAGCTCCGGTGGATGACCGAGCCCGCTCTCTTGTCGTGGGCACAGGGCTTCTACGTCTTGGAGTTGTTCGACTACAAGGTCAGGGGCGACGACCTGATGGCCATCCTCCGCAGGCTCGACCCGGCCGCCAAGGCTGTCGTGCTTAGCGAGAAGAAGGTGCGTGACTACCTGGCGGCGAACTCCCTGACCATCTAGCAGGTGCCTGGGTGTCCCATCTCCGTGGCGGTGCGGCGGACCTCGAAGATCCGCCGCCCGTCCCGGTTGATCCAGGTGGCGGTCAGCGTCGCGGGGGTGACGGTGGTGTCAGCCACCAGCTTGAGGAACACGTTCGGCTCGACCGCGCTGTGCACCAGGTTCGGGTGGGGCACGTTGAGGCTTGGGATCGTCCGGTCGTGCAGCGGGCTGACGATGTACTGCCACAGGTCGTAGCCGACGCGCGGACCGTAGTTCAGCGCCCGGGAGACGTGGATGTCGCCGCCGATCAGGAACACGCCGGGGATGCGCTCGGCGGCGACGAAGTCGAAGATCGCCTCACGCTCGTGGACGTAGGTGCCCCAGTCGTCGCTTTCGGTGTTCTGCTTGTCGTCCCAGATCATGCCGGTGGCGAGTGCCTTGAAGGTGGCGGTGCTGCGGGTGAGGCGGTCGCGCAGCCATTCCCACTGGGCGGCGCCGGTGCAGGTGGTCTTGGTGGGGTCGGCCCAACTCGGTTCATTGGTGCTGAACCAGCGCGGGTCGATCAGGAAGACCTCCAGGGGGCCGCGGCGGAAGGACGTGTAGATGCCCTCGCCCTCGACCCGGGTGGTCAGCTGTTCGCCCGCGAGGCTGTGGCCGAACGTGGCGTTCGCGCGGTAGTCCACGAACGCGGTGCGCGTGTTGCGCTTGGCGGGGAAGCCGCCGAGGTTGCCGTTGAGGCCGAAGTCGTGGTCGTCCCAGGTGCCCCAGACCGGCATCCGGCGGATCAGCGCGGCCACCTCGGGGACCGCGAGGAACTGCCGGTGCTTGGTACGCGCCACCCCCAGGTCGCCGGAGTCGATGTAGGGAGTGTCGCCGAGCATGACGAAGCTGTCGCAGCCCTCGTCGACGATCCTGGTCCACACCCGGTCCGGTGTGGACGGTGCGCACGAGCCCATGCCCATGACGACCTTGGCGGGTTGGCCGGGCGCGGGAGCGGTGGTGAACGAGCCGGTCAGCGGGGCGAACCCAGGGGCCGTCTTGTCAGGAGTCAGGGTGAAGTCGTAGCGGGTGCCCGGACGCAGCTGCTTGGCGTCGGCGATGAGCGTGTTGTCGTTGGCCGTGGACACCGTCGTCCGCACGACGATCGGGTCGCCGGTGGCGGGCCGCAGAGTGCACGTCCACGCCCCGTAGACGGCCGGGTCGAGACCGGGGCGCGCCCAGATGCGGGCACTGGCCGCGTCGACGTGCCCGACCAGCGGGCCCGTCGGGGTCTGCGCGGGCATCGGGGTGGGCACGACAGCCGGGGCGGTCCCGGCTCGCACGGCCGCGACGTGCCGCGCCACGGCGGCGAAGAACGCGGCGCTGTCGTCGATGGCGACCTGCGGCTGCAGGGGAGCGCCCGCCGCGTCGAAGCACTTGTCCACCGAGAGGCTGCTGACGAGGAACCGGCCACGCCCGTGCGCCCCTTCCACCAGACACGGCGGGTACCCGGTGGTCGCGCACGCCATCAGCACCCGCATCGCCCGCCACGACGTGAGGGTCTCCCAGCTGACCCGGATCGACGTGCTTCGCCCGGTGAACAGCCGCCCCTGGTCCAGTCGCAGGCCCTTGACCAGCGGGTGCTCCGGGTCGGCCGGGTAGATCGTGTCGTGGTCGGGATCGGCCCGCACCGCGCTGAGCGTGCTGGGCAGGTAGCTGGTCTCGGCGCCGAACTGGTCGGACTGCGCCAGGTCGAGCACCACACCGCCCGCCGCGACGAACTCGCGCAGGGACTCCTTGTGGGCGGCCACATAGTCGAGGTAGCGGGCCTCGTTGTTGGTGAAGCTGCCGAACGCGATCAGGTCGACCGGCAGCGTGGCCGGGGCGGCGGCCACGTCGAGCGGAACGACCTCCACGCCCGCGCGCCGCAGCAGCTCGCCCAGCCCGGTCGCGCCCGTCCACTGGTCGCGGAACTCCAGCACCGCGGCCCGGACGGCCGCTCCCGCCGCGACGGGCTGGGCCGACGCCGGCCGGGCCACCGTGATCGCGGTGGCCGCGGCCGCGCCGGTGACCAGGAAGGTCCTGCGTGTGGTCATCTGCGAACTCCCATGGCGAGATGCGGGCTGGAACCAGGGTGATGTTCGTCAACCTGTGATCGGCCCGATACCCGCGATCTGGCTATGGGAGCTATTCGCTCACCGCGGGCCCGCGTCGCCCACCTAACCCGACCGGCCACTTGACCGTAGCCATGGTGACCTCATACGCTGCGGGAAAGCGCTTTCCGACAATTTGGAGCAACCATGACCCTCGGCGTCATCATGAACGGCGTCACCGGCCGGATGGGCTACCGCCAGCACCTCGTCCGGTCCGTCCTCGCGATCAACGCCGAGGGCGGCGTCGCCCTCGCCGACGGCACCCGCGTGCTGCTCAAGCCCGTGCTGGTGGGACGCAACGAGGCCAAGCTCGCCGAGCTGGCGGCCAAGCACGGCATCGAGGACTACACCACCGACCTCGACAGCGCCCTGGCCGACCCGGACAACGTCGTCTACTTCGACGCCCAGGTCACCCAGGCGCGGGTGAAGTCGGTGCTCAAAGCTATCGAGGCGGGCAAGCACGTCTACACCGAGAAGCCGACCGCCGAGACCGTCGCCGAGGCCACCGCGCTGGCCGACGCGGCGAAGGCGGCGGGCATCAAGAACGGGGTCGTGCAGGACAAGCTCTTCCTGCCCGGGCTGCTCAAGCTCAAGCGCCTCGTCGACGGCGGCTTCTTCGGCCGGATCCTGTCGGTGCGCGGCGAGTTCGGGTACTGGGTGTTCGAGGGCGACTGGCAGACCGCGCAGCGGCCGTCGTGGAACTACCGCGCCGAGGACGGCGGCGGCATGACGCTGGACATGTTCCCGCACTGGCAGTACGTGATCGAGAACCTGTTCGGCCGGGTGGTGTCGGTCTACTCCCACGCCACCACGCACATCCCCGAGCGGGTCGACGAGCGCGGCGAGACCTACAGTGCCACGGCCGACGACGCCGCCTACGGCATCTTCGAGTTGGAGAGCGGAGCCGTCGCCCAGATCAACTCGTCGTGGTCGGTGCGGGTGAACCGCGACGAGCTGGTCGAGTTCCAGGTGGACGGAACCGAGGGCTCGGCGGTCGCGGGTCTGCGCAACTGCAAGGTCCAGCACCGGTCCGCCACGCCCAAGCCGGTGTGGAACCCGGACCTGCCGGTCACCGACTCGTTCCGGGACGGCTGGCAGGAGGTGCCGGACAACGGCGAGTTCGACAACGGCTTCAAGATCCAGTGGGAGCTGTTCATCCGCCACGTCATGGAGGACGCCCCGTTCCCGCACGACTTCGCCGCGGGCGCGCGCGGCGTCCAGCTCGCCGAGCTGGGCCTGCGTTCGGCCGCCGAGGGCCGCCGCCTCGCCGTGGAGGAGCTGTGAGCACCCTGGAGCTTCCGGGTTTCGGCCCGTACACGGTCGCGGAACCGCGCACCTGGCCGAAGTCGGGCCCGCCGACGAGCCGCATCGCCTACGCCGCCGCCCACGTCGTCGCCGACCCGCGCGGTGACAACGGCCCTGGCCGACCGGCGGCGGTCGACTGGGACGCCACGATCGCGTTCCGGCGGCACCTGTGGTCGCTGGGCCTGCGGGTCGCAGACGCGATGGACACCGCCCAGCGCAACATGGGCCTTGACTGGGCCGCGTGCCGGGAGCTGATCCAGCGCAGCGCCGCCGCGGCCGCCGAGTTCGGCGCCCCCGCCGACCTGGTGGCGTGCGGCGCGGGCACCGACCACCGGCCCGACGCGGCCACCCTCGACGACGTCGTGGCGGCCTACGCCGAGCAGATCGCCACGATCCGTTCGGCGGGCGCGGGCGTGATCGTCATGGCCAGCAGGCAGCTCGCCGCGCTGGCCCGCGGCGCCGACGACTACTTCGCGGTGTACGGCAAGGTGCTCGGCGAGGCCGACCGGCCGGTGATCCTGCACTGGCTGGGGGAGATGTTCGACCCCAACCTGCGCGGCTACTGGGGCAGCACCGACGTGGCCACCGCGACGCAGTCCTTTGTGGACCTGATCGCCGCGCACCGCGACCGGGTCGACGGGGTGAAGGTGTCGCTGCTCGACGCCGACCACGAGGTGGCGCTGCGCGCCGCGCTGCCGGACGGGGTCAAGCTCTACACCGGCGACGACTTCCACTACCCGGAGCTGATCGCTTCCGGCTCGCACGCCCTGCTGGGCATCTTCGACGCGATCGCCCCCGCGGCGGCGGCCGCCCTCGCCGCGCTCGACCGTGGCGACATGACCGCCTACAACGAGATCCTGGCGCCCACGGTTCCGCTGTCGCGCACGATCTTCGAGGCGCCGACGTTCCACTACAAGACGGGCATCGTCTTCCTCGCCTGGCTCGCCGGGCACCAGGACCACTTCACGATGGTCGGCGGTGCCCAGGCCGCCCGGTCCATCACCCACCTGTCGAAGGTGTTCCGGCTCGCCGACCAGGCCGGACTGTTGCCGGACCCGGACCTGGCGGTCCGCCGGATGCGCGCGCTGCTGGAGGTGCACGGCGGATGAGGCTCTCGCTCAACCAGTGGACGACAAGGTCCTGGACCGTGGCCGAGGCCGTCGACGGATGCGTGCGGCACGGTGTCGAAGCGATCGGACTGTGGCGCCAGGATGTCGCCGCGTACGGCTTGGACAAGACGATCGCGCTGATCGACGAGTCCGGCCTGTCGGTGTCCTCGCTGTGCCGCGGCGGGTTCTTCACCGGCCCGGACTGGGAAGCCGACAACCGTGCGGCGATCGACGAGGCCGCGGCGCTTTCGGCTGACTGTCTCGTGCTGGTCGTCGGCGGCTTGCCGGGAGTGACGCCAGGTGGGCCACTCGGCGGCTTCTCCCGCGACCTGGCCGACGCCCGGCGGCGGGGGGCCGACGCGCTAGCGGTCCTCGCGCCGTACGCGCGGGACAAGGGTGTGCGCCTGGCCTTGGAGCCGCTGCATCCCATGTACTGCGCGGACCGCGCAGTGCTCTCGACGCTGAAGCAGGCGTTGGACTTGGCCGAGCCGCACGACCCGGCGGTCGTCGGGGTGGTCGTGGACACCTTCCACGTGTGGTGGGACCCCGAGGTCCTCGACCAGATCGCGCGCGCGGGCGAGCGCATCGCCTCCTACCAGGTGTGCGACTTCCTGCACCCGGTGCCGTCGGACATCCTGCTGGCGCGCGGAATGATGGGCGACGGCGTCATCGACTTCGCGCCGTTGACCGAGGCCGTGCGCGCCGCGGGCTACCGCGGCGACGTCGAGGTCGAGATCTTCAACGCCGACCTGTGGGCCGCGGCCCCCGACTCGGTCATGTCCCTGATGGTCGACCGGTTCGCCGGGCTCATCGCGGGCTGAGTGTCCCGGCGACCCAGGCCAGGGCGCCGGGGATGACCTCCGCGAGCGGCTCGACGTGCGGGTACCAGGTGCGCTCCCACTCCAGGGAGACCCACCCGTCGAAGCCGTCGAGCAGCTCGCGGGCCACCGCCAGCGGAACCCCGCCGGTGCCCAGCAGGACCGGGGTGGTGTCGGTCGCCGAGACGGCGTCCTTGATCTGCACACACTCGATCCGGTCGCCGAGCGCTTTCAGCGTGTCCTCGGGGTCCTCGCCGCTGCGCCAGGGGTGGAGCAGGTCCCAGACCGCGTCCGCGTGCGGCGCCATGGCCAGCAACTCGGCCACCCCTGCGCCGGTCGGCAGCGCGTCGTGCGTCTCCACCAGCACGGTCACCTCGTGGTCCGCGACCGCGGCCAGCCTGCGGGCGGCGGCGTCGAGGTCGGTGCCGCCGGGGAACACGCGGACGTGGCGTGCCCCGAGATCGCGGGCGAGGTCCAGGTCGGCGCGCAGTGCCTCGATCACCGGTTCGTCGTCGCCGGGCTCGCTGATCTTCACATATCCCGCGAGGCAGGCAGGAACCAGCGAACCGAGTGTCCGCACGACCTGGGCGCGCTCGGCGCCGTCGAGTCCCGCGTGGACCCCGGTGTCCGGGTGCAGCCGGAGTTCGAGCCCCTCGATCCCGAAGCGGTGGGCCAAGTCGACCGCTTCGGCCAACGATGCCCCTGGCAGGCCGAGCGTGCTCACAGCGAATCGCATGTCAGATCCTCCGAGTGCTCTCACGCAGGATCACCTCGGCCGCGACCGCGACCGTTTCGTCCTGATCGGACAGTGCCAGTTCGACCGCGCGCTCACCGAGTTCAGTGAGCGGGAGCCGCACGGTCGTCAGTGCGGGGACCAGATCGCGCAGCGTCGGGATGTCGTCGAACCCCGCCACCGACACGTCGCCCGGCACCGACACCCCGCGCTCACGCAGCGCGGCCATCGCGCCGACGGCCATCACGTCGTTCACCGCGAACACACAAGTGGCGTCGCCGATCTCGGCCGCCGCGGCGTAGCCGCCGTCCCGGTCGAACCCGCCGTGCACGACCAGGGGAGCGGGCAGCTTCCGCGCGGCGAGCGCCTCCGCGAACCCCTCCGCGCGATCCCGGGCGACAAGTAGCCCCTCCGGCCCGGCCAGGACCGCGAACTTCGTGTGCCCCAACTCGGTCAGCGCGTTCGCCAGGGCCGCGGCGCCCTCTTTGTTGGCGGGAGCCACGGTCGGCACGCCGAGCACGTCGTTGCCGATCGCGGCCACGTGCCCGCCCCCCGCCCGGTACAGCTCGATCTCCGCGTTCAGCTGGCCGCTGTCCTCGGTCGACCGCGACCCCGCGAGAACGATGACCCGCGCCCGCTGCGCCCGCAGCGCCGTGACCAGCGCCAGTTCCCGGTCCGCGCTGCGCCGGGTGGCCCCGACGGTGACGACCAGCCCGTGCCGGTCCGCCGCCACCATCGCCCCGTCGGCGATGGCGGCGTAATACGGGTCCATCAGGTCGTGGACGATCAGCCCGATGAGGTTGCTCGCCCCACCCGCCAGCGTCCGCGCCGCGTTGTTGACCTCGTAGCCGAGCTCGGCCGCGCTCCCGCGCACCCGCTCCCGCAACTCCTCGCTCATGCGCCGCGTCCCGTGCAGCGCACGGGACGCGGTCGCGAGTGAGACCCCGGCATGGGTTGCGACCTCGGCGAGCGTGACCATAGGCGCAGCCTACTTGGGTCCAGCCGATTTCGGAAAACGCTTCCCGGTGCTCAGAAGTCCTCGTCGAAGGCGACTGAGCCGGTGACGGCGACCTGGTAGGCCGACACCCGGCGTTCGAAGAAGTTCGACAGTTCCTGGACATCCTGCAGTTCCATGAACGCGAACGGGTTGCCCGTGCCGTACTCCGGCGCCAGGCCGAGGGCGGCGAGCCGCCGGTCGGCCACGTGTTCCAGATAGGACCGCATGTCCGCCAACGACATGCCCGCCACGCCTTGGCCGAGCAGGTCCTCGGCGAACCTTGTCTCGGCGTCGACCGCTTCGCGCAGCATCTGGCGGACCTGGTCGTGCAACTCGTCGTCGAACAGGTCGGGTTCCTCGGCGCGGACGGTCTCGACGACCTCGAACGCGAACGCCATGTGCATCGACTCGTCGCGGAACACCCAGTTGGTGCCCGAGGCCAGGCCGTTGAGCAGGCCGCGGGAGCGCAGGAAGTACACGTAGGCGAAGGCGCCGTAGAAGAACAGGCCCTCGATGCACGCGGCGAAGCAGATCAGGTTGAGCAGGAACGCTTTGCGGTTCGCCCGGGACTCCAGCCTGTGCAGGTCGCCGAGGGAGTCGATCCAGCGGAAGCAGAACTCGGCCTTGTCGCGGATGGACGGGATGTTCTCCACCGCGGCGAACGCGGCGACCCGTTCGCTCTCGTCCGGCAGGTAGGTGTCGAGGAGAGTCAGATAGAACTGGACGTGCACGGCCTCCTCGAACAGCTGCCGTGACAGGTAGAGCCGGGCCTCCGGCGCGTTCAGGTGCGTGTAGAGGTTGAGCACCAGGTTGTTGGCCACGATGGTGTCGCCGGTGGCGAAGAACGCGACGAGCCGGTTGACGAGGTGCCGTTCGGCGGCGGACAGCTTGGCGAGGTCGGCCAGGTCGCTGTGCAGGTCGACTTCCTCGACGGTCCACGTGTTCTTGATGGCGTCACGGAACCGTTCGTAGAACAGCGGATAGCGCATCGGCCGCAGCGTGAGGTCCATACCGGGGTCGAGAAGTGCGTGGTTCACTGGCATGCCTCACAGGAATCGGGGTTCTCCAGGGAGCAGGCCACCGCTTCGACGGCGGGCACGGTCGCCTGCTGGATGCGGGTCGCGGGTCGCGACCGCAGGTAGTACGTGGTCTTCAGGCCGGATTTCCAGGCGTGGAGGTACATCGATGACAGCTTGCCGATGGTCGGCGCGGCTACGAACAGGTTCAGCGACTGGCTCTGGTCGATGTACGGCCCGCGCGCGGCGGCGAGGTCGATCAGCGCCCGCTGCGGCAGCTCCCAGGCGGTCCGGAACAGCAGCCTGGTCTCCTCCGGCAACTCGGTGAGGTTCCGCACCGAGCCCTCGTCGCGCTTGAGGCGTGCCCGGATGTCGGCGGTCCACAGGCCGCGATCCTTGAGTTCGCCGACCAGGTACGGGTTGATCTGCAGGAACTCGCCGGACAGCGTCTCGCGCTTGAAGGTGTTGGACACCTGCGGCTCAACGCACTCGTAGCAGCCCGCGATCGAGGCGATGGTCGCCGTCGGGGCCACCGCGACGAGCAGCGAGTTGCGCAGCCCGTGCTCGGCGACCCGCTCACGCAGCGCGGCCCAGCGGTCGGTCTGCGTCGGGGTGACGCCCCACAGGTCGGGCTGCAGGTCGCCGCGGGCGGCGCGGGTCTGGGCGAACGCGGGGTGCGCGCCCGCGGCGGCGGCCAGCGCGGCCGAGGTCTCCAGCGCGGTCAGGTAGATCTCCTCGGCGATCCGGGTCGACAGCTCCTTGGCCGCAGGCGAGTCGAAAGGCAGGCGCAGCCGGAAGAACACGTCCTGCAGGCCCATCACGCCGAGGCCGACCGGCCGCCACCGCGGGTTGCTCCGCGCGGCCTGCTCGGTGGGGTAGTAGTTGATGTCGATCACGCGGTCCAGGAACGTGACCGCGGTCCGCACCGTGGCTCGCAGCCGGTCCCAGTCCAGCTCGCCCGACTCGCCGAGGTGCGCGCCGAGGTTGACCGAGCCGAGGTTGCACACCGCGGTCTCGGTGTCGCTGGTCACCTCGATGATCTCGGTGCACAGGTTGGACAGGTGCACCACGTTGTCCGGTTCGGCGGTCTGGTTGCACGTGCGGTTGGCGGTGTCCTTGAAGGTCATCCACCCGTTGCCGGTCTGGGCGAGGGTCCTCACCATCCGGCCGTAGAGGTCGCGCGCCTTGACCGTGCGCACGGCGCGCCCGGCTTCCTCGGCCGCCCGGTAGGCGCGGTCGAACGCGTCACCCCACAGGTCGGGCAGCTCGGGGACCTCGTCGGGGTCGAACAGCGACCAGTCGGCGTCGGCCTCGACGCGGCGCATGAACTCGTCGGGGATCCAGTTGGCCAGGTTGAGGTTGTGCGTGCGGCGCGCGTCCTCGCCGGTGTTGTCGCGCAGCTCCAGGAACTCCTCGATGTCCGGGTGCCACGTCTCCAGGTAGACGCAGGCCGCGCCCTTGCGTCGGCCGCCCTGGTTGACCGCCGCGACCGAGGCGTCGAGCGTGCGCAGCCACGGCACGATCCCGTTGGAGTGGCCGTTGGTGCCGCGGATCAGCGCGCCGCGCGACCGCACGCGGGACCACTGCACGCCGATGCCGCCCGCGAACTTCGACAGCCGCGCGACCTGCGCGTACCGCTCGTAGATCGACTCAAGCTCGTCGCGTGGGGAGTCGAGCAGATAGCACGACGACATCTGGGTGTGGCTGGTCCCGGAGTTGAACAGGGTCGGCGAGCTGGGCAGATAGGCCAGCGACGACATCAGCCGGTAGAAGTCGATAGCCTCGGCCGGGGTGTGCGACAGCCCGCACGCCACCCGCAGCAGCCAGTACTGCGGCATCTCGATCACCGCGCGGTTCGCGGGATGGCGCAGCAGATAGCGGTCGTAGACGGTGCGCAGCCCGAAGTACTCGAAACGCTGGTCTCCCTGCGGATCGATGGCGTCGTCGAGCTTGCGCGCGTGCGCGGCGACGAACGTGGCCGTCGCGTCGCCGATGAGCCCCAGCGCGTGGCCGTGCGCGATGCTCTGGCTGAACGAGTGCACGCCCTGGCCGCGGACCTCCTTGTCGAGGTAGGTCGCCAGCAGCCGGGCGGCGAGCCCGGAGTACTGCGGTTCCTCGGCGACCAGCTCGGCGGCGGTCTGGATCGACAGGCGGTCCAGCTCCGCGGTCGTCGCGCCCTCGTAGAGGCCGCTGATCGTCCTGGTCGCCACCCGCAGCGGGTCGACATCATCGAGGCCGACCGCGCACCGGCGGACTGCGCGGACGATCTTGCTGACATCGACCGGTTCCAGCGCCCCACTGCGTTTGCGGACTTGCATGGACACCGGTGCGGCGATGTCCTGGATCTCGGAGACCGTCACGGCTCTCTCCTCGCGAGCTCGTCGGATCGCGGAGCCACGAGGACACGGGGGAACGGCCGGACAGCGTCCAGCGCGTCGCCCCGCCCTCCCTCGGGGCGCCGACGCCCGCGCACGGCGTGCACGGGTCGCTGGCAGGTCTTCGGACTCACGGGCGCGCCCGGCGATCTCGCCGAGCAGTCCTACTGGCCGTCGCTTCCCAGGCCCCTCCAGGGCCCAGTGCTTCCATGACGGCGGTCGTTCCCGTTCACCGCTGCGGGGCAGTCCCGGATTCCCACCGGGTTCCCTCTTGCGACGGCCGCCCTTCGTCAGGACGGCCGAACCAGCTGATCGACACAATACATGGACATCGGCCGGCGCCCGGCAACTAGATGTTGTGGGCGTGTTCTTGGTGGATCCGGTGAAGCATTCGTGAAGGCGGGCCGCACCCGGCCGACCCCGTGTGACGGTGGATCCATGAAGCGATGGGTAAGACACTTCGAGGTCGAAGCCGCACGTCGATCAGCGGCGGCGGAACCGGAATGGACACTCGGCGCCCGCCTGCACCCGGCGGTCGTGCGCAGCGTCCAGCGGTTCCAGGTCGGCGAGGACGGCGACGGCGCCAACCTGATCGCCAAGGCCGACGCCGCCGGAGACGCCGACTACGCCCGCGCCGCGCGGATGTTCGTCGCCGAGGAACAGGAACACGCCCGGCTGCTGGCCGCCCTGCTCGCGGCGGCGGGTGCGCGGACGATCACCGGCCACTGGTCGGACGCGGTCTTCGTGCGACTGCGGCGCGCGCTCGGACTGACACTGGAGCTGAAGGTGCTGATGATCGCCGAGGTCATCGCCCTCGTCTACTACCGAACCCTGCGCGACGGCACCAGCGACCCACTGACGACCGCGGTGGCGGGCCGCATCCTCGCCGACGAGCGCAGGCACGTGCCGTTCCACCTCGCCCGACTCGGCCCGCGCCCCCGCGCCCTGCCCCTGTGGCGGGCCCTGTTCTGCGGAGTCGCCCTGGTGGTGGCGCTCGACCACGGCCCCGCCCTCCACGCCCTGGGCACAACCCGCCGCGACTTCGTTGCCGCTTGCGTCAAGCTGTTCTGGGGTCTCACCCGCAGGCGGTCCCCGCAGCCTCATCGGGAGCCGGTTGTGGGCGCTAACGATCTCCGGTCAGCCGACGACAGCGTGGATGTCTGAATCCTGGAACTCGCTTCCGAATGGAGTGTCGACTGGTGGGCAGGATTATTCGACGGATCTTCGTCATGTGTACGGCATTACTCATCGTGATCGGTCTCGCGACCCCGGCCTCGGCGCAGAGCACGGGCATCGTGGGAACGATCACCAACGCCGAGACCGGTGCGCCCGTGGGTGGGGCCTGGGTCGAGGCCTACGACTCCAGTGGGTACAGCACGGGCGGCGTCAACGCCGAAGAGGACGGCACCTACGACCTGTACTGGCTCGAGCCGGGCGAGGCGTACCGGCTCCACGTCTACGCCTACGACCACATCGCCCAGTGGGCGTTCGGAAAGGACTCGCTGGGCACCGCCGACCCGGTCACCGCGCCGGGCACCGCGTCGATAGCACTAGCGCCGGTCAAGTACGGCACCGTGGTCGGCGGTTTCAAAACCAGCGCGGGCGCCCCGATCGCGAACGCCACCGTGGAACTGCACGAGGGATACCAGAACTTCCGCCGCTCAGCCGTGACCGACGCCGCGGGCGCGTTCCGGATGACGCGGGTGGTGCCGGGCACCTACACGCTGAAGTTCATCCAGCCGAGCGGGTTGAGCCAGTGGGCCTACGGGCAGGTGAACTTCGCCGACGCCAGCCAGATCACGGTCGGCGACGGCGAGACGGCGGTCTGGGAGACCGCTCTGCCCACGGGCAACCTCGACATCACCGTGACCGACGCGAAAACCTCGGCGCCGCTCGCGGGTGCGTGTGTGTCGACGCGCGGTGGTCCGCAGTTCGTGTTCGCGTGCACTGGCGCCGATGGCCGGGCCGCGTTCCGCACGATCAGCGTCGGCACCTACTCCTTCTCCATCTCGCCGCCCGCGGGCTACCTCTACGGCGGCGTCGACGACGTCGTTGTGCGCGCCGACGCCACGACGTCGGCGGCCACCACGCTGACGCCGGAGGCCAAGCTCGAGTTCACCATGCGCGACGCGGCGACGGCCGCCCCGGTCGCGGGCGCGTGCGTCGTGCTCGTCAACGAGGAAGGCAGGGGCGTGGTCCACGACCACACCAACTGCGCGGACAGCCAGGGCGTCGTCCGCGTCGGCGGCTACCCGGCGGGACGCTTCCGGGCGTTCGTCAAGACCACCGACGGCGTGCACGGCGCCCAGTGGGTCGGCGCGCACGGCGGCACCGGCAACGTCGACAAGGCGACGTGGATCGAGGCGGTCGCCGGAGCCACGGCCTCGGTCCCGGTCCGGCTCGACGGCGCGGGCGCCATCTCGGGCACCGTGACCGCCCAGGCCGACGGCCGCCCGGTCAGTGACATCTGCGCGACGGTCACCCCGGCCGCCGCGTGGCGCACGCAGTGGTTCACCCCCGCGTGCACCTACACCGAAGGGCGCTACACGATCAGCGGACTCGGGCCGTACGACTGGCGGGTCCAGTTCCCCGACTACTCGGGCAAGTACGCCTGGACGTGGTCCGGTGGGGCCGCGGACCGGCTCGAGGCCGCCGAGATCGCCGTGCGCGTGGGCGAGACCGCGACCGTGGACGCCGCGCTCCCGGCGGCGGGCCGCGTCACCGGGAAGCTGATCGGCGCGACCCGGCCCGCGCCCTACATCACCGTCCTCGCCGTCGATCCGCGCACCGGCGACTACGCCTCGCCGAACGGCTTCGCCCGCGCTGACGGTACGTACGAGGTCTCGGGGATCGGGACCCGGAAGGTCAAGCTCCTCTACATCGCGTCGATGTCGGGGACGCCTGCCTACTCGGACACGATCAAGGTGAATGCGGGGCAGACGGTCACCGTCGACCTCCCCGTCCCTCAGTGACCTGACGTGCGGAGGGTCACCCGACTTCCGGGCGACCCTCCGCGCCATCAACATCGCGTTAAGGCCCCGGCTTGCCGCGTAAAGCTCGCGTCAGGATCACCCGACCGGCTGAATCCCTCGGGCACGCTGCCCGCGCCGCCGTATGGAGCGGCCGGATTCGACGGGGAAAGGGGCGCGCTCATGGCCGATGTGGCCTATGCGTTGCTGCTGATTGGGATCTTCCTTCTGTTGGCGCTGACGGTGCGCGGCCTGGAGCGGCTGTGAGCGCGATCGTCGTCTGCCTCTTATTAGCCATCGTCTATCGACCTTTCGGCGACTACATGGCGCGCGTGTACTCCGCGCCGAGGCACTCCCGGTTCGAGACCGCCGTCTACCGACTGGTCCGCGTCAACCCCGACTCCGAGCAGAAGTGGGGTACCTACGCGCTCGGCGTGCTCGGATTCTCGTTCGTCGGCGTCGTCTTCCTCTATGTCCTGCAACGAATCCAGCCGCTCCTCCCGTTCGACTTCGACCGCGGCCCGATAGCCCCGGCGATGGCGTTCAACAGCGCGATCAGCTTCGTGACCAACACGAACTGGCAGTCCTATGTGCCCGAAACCGTCATGGGGCACGCGGTGCAGATGGCCGGGCTGACCGTGCAGAACTTCGTCTCCGCCGCGGTCGGTCTCGCCGTGGCGGTCGCGTTGGTGCGCGGGTTCGTCCGGCACCAGACCGACCGGCTGGGCAACTTCTGGGTCGACCTCGTGCGCGGCACCGTCCGGATCCTGCTGCCGGTGGCGGCGCTGTTCGCGGTCGTGCTGATCGCGCTCGGCGTGACCATGAGCCTCAAGTCCGGTGTCACTGTGGACGGTCAGCTCGTCGCCCAAGCGCCGACGGCCGGCCAGGAAGCCATCAAGGAACTGGGCACCAACGGCGGCGGGATCTTCAACGCCAACTCGGCGCACCCGTTCGAGAACCCGAGCTACTGGTCGAACCTCGTCGAGGTCTTCCTGCTGCTGCTCATCCCCGTCTGCCTGACGCGAACCTTCGGCACCCTGGTGGGCGACCGGAAGCAGGGTTACGTCCTGCTCGGCGTCATGGGCACCCTGTGGGCGGGCATGCTCGCGGTGATCTGGTGGGCTGAGAGCGCAGGCGCTCGGCCGCTGGAGGGCAAGGAACTGCGCTTCGGCGTCTCCGAGTCGGCGCTGTTCGCGAACGCCACCACCGGCACGTCCACCGGCGCGGTCAACGCGATGCACGACAGCTTCACCGGCCTGGGCGGCGGGGGAGCGCTGCTGAACATGCTGTTCGGCGAGATGACACCCGGCGGCGTCGGCACGGGCCTCTACAGCATCCTGGTCATGGCGATCATCGCGGTCTTCCTCGCGGGTCTGATGGTCGGCCGCACCCCGGAGTACCTGGGCAAGAAGCTGGGCCGCCGGGAGATGACGGCCGCGGCGGTGTCGATCCTGGCCATGCCCACCGTCCTGCTGATCGGCGCCGGGATCGCCGCGCTGCTGCCGGGCACGGCCGCGGCGCTGAACAACTCCGGCCCGCACGGCCTGTCGGAGATCCTCTACGCCTACGCGTCGGCGTCGAACAACAACGGCAGCGCGTTCGCCGGGATCACCGCGACCAGCGACTGGTTCCAGTCCTCGCTAGCCGTGTGCATGGCGCTGGGCCGGTTCATCCCGATCATCGCGGTCCTGGCGCTCGCCGGTTCGCTGGCCGCGCAGAAGAAGACGCCGGTCACCGCGGGCACCCTGCCCACCACGGGTCCGCTGTTCGCGACGCTCCTCGGCGGCAGCGTCGTGCTGGTCGCCGCGCTCACCTTCGTCCCCGCCCTCGCTCTCGGCCCCATCGCGGAGGCTCTGCTGTGATCTTCCCGTCCACCGCGCTGCCGGACGCAGTGCGCAAGCTCAACCCGCGCCACCAGCTCCGCAACCCGGTCATGCTCGTCGTCTGGGCCGGTTCGGTGCTGGTCACCGTCTTCGCCGTCCGCGACCCCAGCGTGTTCAGTGTCGCCGTCGCCGCCTGGCTGTGGTTCACGGTGCTGTTCGCCAACCTGGCCGAGGCGGTCGCCGAGGGCCGGGGAAAGGCGCAGGCCGAGTCGCTGCGCAAGTCCAAGAAGGACGCCATCGCCCGGCGCTTGACCGCGAGCGGCGCGGAGGAACGCGTCCCCGGCACCGAACTGGCCATCGGCGACCTCGTCGTGGTCGAGGCAGGCGAGGTCATCCCCGGCGACGGCGATGTCGTCGAGGGCATCGCGACCGTCGACGAGTCCGCGATCACCGGCGAGTCGGCGCCGGTCATCAGGGAGTCCGGCGGCGACCGGTGCGCGGTCACCGGCGGCACCACGGTGCTGTCGGACCGGATCGTCGTGCGGATCGCCACGAAACCGGGGGAGTCCTTTGTCGACCGGATGATCGCCCTGGTCGAAGGCGCGGAACGGCGGAAGACGCCGAACGAGATCGCGCTGACGATCCTGCTCACGACGCTCACGATCATCTTCCTGCTGGCCGTGGTCGCCCTCCAGCCCTTCGCGGTCTTCTCCGGCGGGCCGCAGTCGGTGATCGTGCTGACCGCCCTGCTGGTCTGCCTGATCCCGACGACCATCGGCGCGCTGCTGAGCGCGATCGGCATCGCGGGCATGGACCGGCTGGTCCAGCGCAACGTGCTGGCCACCTCCGGCAAGGCCGTCGAGGCCGCGGGCGACATCGACACCCTGCTGCTCGACAAGACCGGCACGATCACCTGGGGCAACCGCCGCGCCACCGAGTTCATCCCGGCGGCGAACGTGGACGCGCGCCATCTCGCCGAGGTGGCCCGCCTGTCGAGTCTCGCCGACGGCACGCCGGAGGGCCGCAGCGTCGTCGACCTCTGCGTCGAGCGCTACCACCTGGCGGCCCACGCCACCGACGGGGAGAAGGCCGGTGAGTTCGTACCGTTCACCGCGCAGACCCGGGTGAGCGGCATCGACCTGGGCGACCGCCGTATCCGCAAGGGCGCCGCCGGCGCGTTCAACATCGACGGCGCCGTTCAGTCCGTTGTGGACGACATCAGCGCCGAAGGCGGCACACCGCTCGTGGTCGCCGAGAACGACACCGTGCTCGGGGTGATCCGACTGTCCGATGTGGTCAAACCGGGTATCGCGCAGCGGTTCGCCGAACTGCGTGCCATGGGCATCAGGACGGTGATGGTCACTGGCGACAATCCGCTGACAGCCAAGGCCATCGCGGTGGAGGCGGGCGTCGACGACTTTCTCGCCGAGGCGACGCCGGAGGACAAGCTGGCCCTGATCCGCAAGGAACAGGAGGGCGGCAAGCTCGTCGCGATGACCGGCGACGGCACCAACGACGCCCCGGCGCTGGCCCAGTCCGACGTCGGCGTGGCGATGAACACCGGCACGTCGGCGGCCAAGGAGGCGGGGAACATGGTCGACCTCGACTCCGACCCGACCAAGCTGATCGAGATCGTGGAGATCGGCAAGCAGCTGCTGATCACCCGCGGCGCGCTGACGACGTTCTCCGTGGCCAACGACCTGGCGAAGTACTTCGCCATCCTGCCCGCGATGTTCGCCGCGATCTACCCGCAGCTCGACAAGCTCAACATCATGCACTTGGGCACGCCCCAGTCGGCCATCCTGTCCGCGGTGATCTTCAACGCACTGATCATCGTCGTGCTGATCCCGCTGGCGCTGCGCGGCGTGCGCTACCGGCCTGCCAGCGCGGCGTCGCTGCTGCGGCGCAACCTGCTGGTCTACGGGCTCGGCGGCGTCGCCGTCCCGTTCGCCGGGATCTGGCTCATCGACCTGTTCGTCCGTCTCATCCCTGGAATCGGGTGACCGAGGTGCTCACAGCGTTCCGCAAGCAGACCGCGGCGGGACTTCGCGTCCTGCTTGTCCTCACCGTGCTGACCGGGATCCTCTACCCGGCCGGGATCTGGCTGGTGAGCCGGGTCCCGGGCCTTTACGCCAACGCCGAGGCCGTCGACACCACCCTGGTCGGCGTCGATCGCGAAGGCGACCAGTGGTTCCACACCCGCCCGTCCGCGGCGACCCTGCCCGCGTCGGGCGGGTCCAACAAGTCCGAGGTCGACTCCGACTACACCGCTGTCGTCGCCGAGCGCCGGGCCGCGGTGGCCCGGCGGGAGGGCGTGGCAGAGGACCAGGTGCCGCAGGACGCGGTCACCGCGTCGGCTTCCGGGCTCGACCCGCACATCAGCCCGGCCTACGCCGAACTGCAGGTGCCCAGGGTGGCCAAGGCGACCGGGCTGCCAGAACAGCGCGTGCGGGACCTCGTCGCCGAGCACACCAGCGGCACTGTGGTGAACGTGACCGCGCTGAACCGGGCGCTCGAAGCGGCCGAGTAGCGCGTCGGGATGGACACTCGGACCGTGGAGAACAAGCCAAGGCGCGGCGAGCTGCGGATCTACCTCGGCGCGGCCCCCGGTGTCGGCAAGACGTTCGCGATGCTCGGTGAGGCGCACCGCCGCCGCGATCGTGGCACCGACGTCGTCGTCGGCCTGGTCGAGACCCACGGTCGGGTCAAGACCGCCGAATTGCTCGACGGCCTGGAGGTCATGCCCCGCGCGCACGTCGCGCACCGCGGCGTCGACTTCACCGAGATGGACGTCGACGCCCTGCTGGCCCGCGCGCCCGAGGTCGCCGTCATCGACGAACTCGCCCACACCAACGTGCCGGGCTCCCGCAACGCCAAACGCTGGGCGGACGTCGAGGAACTGCTCGACGCCGGTATCGACGTGCTGTCCACGGTCAACGTCCAGCACCTCGAGTCGCTCAACGACGTGGTCGAGCGCATCACCGGCGTCCAGCAGCAGGAGACCGTGCCCGACGAGGTCGTGCGCCGTGCCGAGCAGGTCGAGCTGGTCGACCTCACCCCGGAGGCGCTGCGCCGCAGGCTCGCCCACGGCAACGTCTACGCCGCCCACCAGATCGACGCCGCGCTCGGCAACTACTTCCGCGTCGGCAACCTGACCGCGCTGCGGGAGCTGGCGCTGCTGTGGGTCGCCGACCAGGTCGACGTCGCCCTGCAGCGCTACCGCACCGAACAGGCCATCACCGAGACGTGGGAGGCCCGCGAACGCGTCGTCGCCGCCATCACCGGCGGCCCCGAGAGCGAGACGCTGATCCGCCGCGCCCGCCGCATCGCCCTGCGCGCGGGCGCCGAGCTGCTCGTCGTGCACATCCTGCGCGGCGACGGGCTCTCCGGCGCCCCGCCCGATCTGCTCACCCGTTACCGCAAGATCGCCGAGGATCTGGGCGCCACCTTCCACAACGTCGTCGGCGACAACGTGCCCGACGCGCTGCTGGAGTTCGCACGCGGCGTCAACGCGACGCAGTTGGTCCTGGGCACGTCCCGCCGGTCGAGGCTGGCCAGGGTGTTCGATGAGGGCATCGGGTCCGCGGTCGTCCAGTCGTCCGGCTCTATCGACGTGCACATGGTGACCCACGACGAGGCCCGCCGCGGGGTGCGCTGGAGGGGCGCCCCCAACGCGCTCCCGATAACCAGGCGTGTCGCGGGCTGGGCCGTCGCGCTGCTGTTGCCCGCGCTCGTCGCGGCGCTGGGCTCGCTGTGGCGCGACGAGCTCGACGACTCCACCGTCCTCATCGGATTCCTGCTCGCCACCTGCGCAGCGGCCGTCGTCGGTGGGCTCGGCCCGGCCCTTGGCGCGGCGTTCCTCGGCGCGGGGCTGCTGAATTTCTTCTTCACCCTGCCCTATCACAGCCTCGCCGTGGCGGCGCCGGAGAACGTGGTCACCCTGATCGCCATGGTGATCGTCGGCGTGCTGGTCGCGCTGGTGATCGACCGGGCGGCCCGGCTCACCGAACAGGCCGCGCACGCCCGCACCGAGGCCGCGCTGCTGGCCTCCTACGCGCGCACCGTCCTCACGAGCGAGCGGCCGCTGACCCGGCTGCTGGAGAAGATCCAGGAGAACTTCAGCCTCGACTCCGTCGCCCTGCTCGAACGCCGCGACGGCGAGTGGACCACGGTGGCCGCCGTCGGCCCGCGGCCCGACCCCGCCGAGGCCGACGCCGACATCGTGGTCACCACCGACGTGCGCCTGGCGCTGCGCGGCCGCGCCCTCGCCGCGGCCGACCGGCGGGTCGTCGAGGCGGCCGCGGGTCAGGCGGTCATGGCCTTGCGCCAGCAGCGCATGGCCGCCGAGACCGCCGCCGCCCGCCACCGCGCCGACACCACCGAACTGCGCACCGCGCTTCTCTCGGCCGTCGGCCATGACCTGCGCACCCCGCTGACCTCCATCAAGGCCGCCGTCGGCAGCCTGCGCGACCCCGAACTCGCCCTGTCCGCCGAGGACACCGCCGAACTCCTGGCCACCGTCGAGGAATCCGCCGACCGGCTCACCGCGCTGGTCGACAACCTGCTCGACTCGTCCCGGCTCGCCACCGGCTCAGTCGCGCCGCAACTGCGCGGAGTCGGCTACTACGAGATCGTCGCCCGCGCGCTGTCGGCGGTGGGGGACCGCTCCGGCATCGCCGTGGACGTCGATGAGGATCTGCCGGAGGTGTCCGCCGACATCGGCCTGCTCGAACGCGTCGTCGCCAACCTCATCGACAACGCCCAGCGCCACGGCCGCCTCCGCCCCCGCAGGCATGTCGACGTCGACGGCGACGGGCACGTCACCGCCGACGAGCCCGAGATCGCCGTGCGGGCCAGCGCCCACGGCGCCCGCGTCGAGCTGCGCGTCGTCGACCACGGCCCAGGCATCCCGAAGAAGGCCGCGGCGGCGCTGTTCACCCCGTTCCAACGCCTCGGCGACCGCGACGCCACCCCCGGGGTCGGCCTCGGCCTGAGTGTCGCCAAGGGATTCATCGACGCCATGGGCGGGACGATCACCGCCGAGGACACCCCCGGTGGCGGCCTCACGGTCGTGATCTCGCTGCCCGCGCACGTCCCGGCCCAGTAGGTTGGCGTCGAAACCGACCTCGGGGAGAGCACAGTGGAACGTCGCAACATCGCGTCCGGCGGCGCCTATGAGGACATGTACGGGTACTGCCGGGCGGTCCGCGTCGGTGACCACATCCACGTCTCCGGGACGACGGCGCGCGACCCGTTCCTCGACGGGGCTGACGCGTACGTGCAGGCCAAGTCCGTCTTGTCGATCATCGAGGACGCCCTGGTCGAGGCCGGGGCGACCATGGCGGCCGTCGTGCGGACCGTCACCTACGTGACGGACATCGCCGACGTCGACCTGGTGGCGAAGGCCCACCGCGAGGCGTTCGCCGAGGTGCGTCCCGCCGCGACGCTGGTCCAGGTGGCGGCCCTGATCGACCCGCGCATGAAGGTCGAGATCGAGGCGTACGCCATCGCCGGGTGATCGCGACTGTCTGTTTCCGCCATCCGCCAAACATGTATTGACAACTCAGAGTCGGTCGTCTGTAATCGGCGTCACTCGATTCACGTGGCCTTATGGGTTACGTGGTCGAAGGTCGGACAGCGCCCCCGGTGGCCGGTGCGTCGAGTCCGCGCGCACTTGTCCTGTCAACTACGCGCACCGCGCGGGACACTCGGGATGGGCAGATCGATGGCTGATGGCATCAACCGGCGACAGTTGTTCGGGATGGCGGGTGCCGCGGCGGCGGTCGCGGCGAGCGGCGCGCTGCCGCAGGTGCTGCGGGACCTGCTGGAAGTGAAGGTCGAGGCGGGGGGCAGCATCGCCGACATCCAGCACGTGGTGATCTTCATGCAGGAGAACCGGCCGTTCGACCACTACTTCGGCACGCTGCGCGGCGTGCGCGGGTACGGCGACCCGACGGCGCTGAAGTGGCAGAGCGGCCGCTCGGTGTTCCACCAGCCGACCACGCTGCACGCCGACGGCTACCAGCTGCCGTTCCGACTGGACACCACGAGCACCTACGCGGTGGACATCTCCGCGCCGGGCGGCTGGGGCTGGGGTGACGCGCAGACGCTGTGGAACAACGGTTTGCACGACAAGTTCTGCTCGGCGCGCAACCCCGACCTCGGCATGGGCTACTTCACCCGCCCGGACCTGGCTTTCTACCACGCGCTCGCCGACGCGTTCACCATCGGCGACAACTACTTCCAGTCGTGCTTCACCAGCACCAACCCCAACCGGCTGTTCTCCGTCAGCGGCACCAACGGCCGGTCGGTCGGCCAGCCATCCCAAGTGGACAACAGCGGCACCGGCTTCCGGTGGAAGTCCTACGCCGAGCGCCTGCAGGACGCGGGCGTCAGCTGGAAGGTGTACCAGGAGTCCGACGACTTCGACGACAACCTGCTGGAGTACTTCCAGACGTTCATCGACTCACGGCCCGGCCAGCCGCTGTACGAGCGCGGGGTCAAGGTCGTGCCGGACCTGGTCGCGGCGTTCGGCGCGGACGTGGCCAACGGGACCCTGCCCCAGGTGTCGTGGATCGTGGCGCCCACCGCGCTGTCCGAACACGCCGACCACCATCCGCCCGCGGGCGAGGACCTGACCGCGCGGCTGCTGGAGAAGCTCGCGGCGAACCCGGCGGTGTTCGCCAAGACCGTGTTCATCCTCAACTACGACGAGTTCGGCGGCTTCTGGGACCACATCCCGCCGCCGGTGCCGCCGGTCAACGGCCTCTACGGCGACGGCGACGACGGCCGGTCCACCGTGGCCAACACCGGCGAGATCCACACCGACGGCAAGCCGATCGGCCTGGGCTTCCGGGTGCCGCTCATCGTGGTGTCGCCGTGGACCCGGGGCGGTTACGTCAACTCGGAGGTCTTCGACCACACCTCGGTCCTGCGGTTCCTGGAGCGCCGTTTCGGCGTGGCCGAGCCGAACATCTCCGCTTGGCGGCGCTCGGTGTGCGGCGACCTCACCTCGATGTTCGACTTCGCGGGTACCGCGCCGACCACGTGGCCCGCCCTGCCCGACACGTCCCGCTACGTCGACTACGGCTGGTGGCAGACCAACACCTTCCCCCGGCCGACCGTGCCCGCGACCCAGACGATGCCCACCCAGGAACCCGGCACCCGGCCCGCCCGGCCGCTGCCCTACGTGCTGACCGTCAGCGCGCGAGTCACCGCGTCGAACGTGTATTTCGACTTCACCAGCGCGGGCACGGCGGGCGCGCACTTCTACGTCACGGCCAACCGGTTCCGCGCGCCGCAGGTGTGGCGCTACACCGCCGAGGCGGGCAAGACCGTCTCCGACAACTTCGCGGTGGGCACCCCGACCGGGGCCTACGACTACACCTGCCACGGCCCCAACGGCTTCCTCCGCCAGTTCGTCGGCAACCGCGTCACCGCGACGACCAGCGGCAACGCGAACCCGGAGGTGACGATGCGCTACGCGCCCACCGAGGGCCGGATCTATCTGACCATGAAGAACAGCGGCACCCGCTCGTGCGTGGTCACGGTGAAGGCCAACCGCTACCGCGGCGACGGGCCGTGGCCCTACACCGTCGGCGCGGGCGCCACGGTCGAGGACTACTTCACGGTCACCAGTTCCAACCACTGGTACGACTTCACCGCCACCGCGGACACCACGGACGGCTTCCTGCGCCGTTTCGCCGGGCACATGGAGACCGGCAAGCCCTCCACCAGCGACCCCACCATTGGCGCCCGCACCCAGGCGGGACCGCTTCCCGTGGTCGTCGTCGACACCGACAGCGAGGAGACCGCTGGCGAACGCGGCGACGCCCTCAACGTCGCCGACGGCAACCCCGGGACGAAGTGGCACACCCGCTGGAGCGGCGGGTCGGACCCGCTGCCGCACATGGTCGTCCTCGACCTCGGCACGCAGCGTTCGGTCTCCGGCCTGACCTACCTGCCCCGCCAGGACGGGTCCGCCAACGGCCGCATCGGCGACTACGAGGTCCACGTCAGCGCCGACGGCGTCAACTGGGGCAGCCCGGTCGCCACCGGCACCTTCGCCGATACCGCCACACTCAAGACGATCACCTTCCCGGTCCGCACCGCCAAGTACGTCCGGCTGCGCGCCCTCACCGAGGCGGGCGGCCGCGGCCCGTGGACGTCGGCGGCGAGTGTCGGCGTCACCGGGACCTGACGGTCATCGGGCTTCCCGGGCGGCGAGGTCGGCCAGCGCGCGCACCGAGCGGCGGATCACCTGCCGCTGGGTGTCGAGGCGGTGGGCCTCGCTGTCCGGGATGTCGACGTCGACCTCGATCGCGGTGCCGCCGTCCACCGCGCTCAGCCGCCATTCGAACAGCAGGTCCGAGACCAGGCACGAGATCGTGACGTTCCCCGAACCCCGGTCGGAGCGCAGCTGTTGCGGCATAGGGAAGTCCGGGTAGCCGTCGGGATACATCGTGTAGGTCGAGCCGTCCTCAGTGGACGGCTCGACCGAGCCGACGCCCGCCCACCACTGCGGGAAGCGGGCCGGATCGTAGAGCAGCTTCCACACCTCCTCCGGCGGCGCGGCGCTGTGGGCGGACTCAGCGAACTTCGGCATCGAGGCTCCTCAGGTCGGCGGTGACCGCGGCCAGTTCCCGGTCCGGTTCGACGAGCGCGGTCAGCGGCGGGCGGCCAAGGTCGATCAGCGCCGCGACGTAGCCCGCGCCGGGATCGGCCATCCGTCGCCGCCACCCGGCCTCGGCCTCCGTGAGACGCCGCCGCGCCAGGGTGAGATCGCCACGCTGGGCGGCGATCAGGCCCTGCACGGCCGTCATCCGGGCGACCAGCGTGTCGGGGAAGTCGCCGGGCGAGACCGGTTCGAATGCCACCGCGCGCAGTTCGGTCTCGGCGTCGGCCACCTTGCCCGCGCGCGCCAACGCGTCGGCGCGGTGCAGGCGGGTCAGGGCGCGGCCGACCGGGGCACGCAGCTCGATCGCGGCGGCCAACTCGGTGGCTGCGCGTTCCCAGTCGCCGGTGGCGCGGGCGATGGTGGCGCGGTCGTGGTGGACCAGTCCGGTCAGCTCTGCCAACCCGATCCGCTCCGCCAGTACCGCGCCTTGGTCGCACGTGGCGCTCGCCTCCCCGAACCGGCCGAGCCTGCACAGCACCGACACCCGCGCCGAGTGCGCGTAGACGCCCAGGCGCAGCAGGCCGTTGGGCACCACCAGCGGCAGGCTGCGGTCGACGAAGTCCAGCGCGCGGTCGAACGCGCCGAGGCAGGCCGCGGCGGACGCGGCGTTGAGCAGGCTCGGGAACGCCAGGTCCGGGCGCCCCGCCCGGTTCGCCGCCGCGGCGGCCGCGGTCAGCGGGGCGTAGGTGTCGGCGAAGCGGCCCGCCCGGAGCAGGGTGTGGGCGCGGGCGACGCTGATGTCGTGGGCCAGCAGGTCGCTGACCGGCTGGTGGTCGAGCAGCGCGTCGACGGCGACCAGCAGGTCCTCCGCCGCGGCGGGATCGCCGACCACCGCTTCCGCCCACGCCATGCCCGCCAGCGCCTCGGCGCGCGCGGGCAAGTCGGGATCGCGGTCGAGCACGTCCAACGCGGCGGCATAGGAGCGGCGGCACTCGCGCGGGTGGCACACCCCGCCGCGCAGCCACCGGCCGCGCCGCAGCCACGCGCTGATCTGCGCGCCGCTGTCGAGCGGGGCGATCAGCTCCAGCGCGCGGTCGAACGCGGCGTCCGACTCGCTCCGCAGCCCACGCCACGCCTGCACCTCGGCCAGCTCAACCAGCGGTTCCGGGTCGTCCACGTCGATCCCGACGACCTCGGTGAGCAGGTCGGCGGCTTCCGGCAGCGCGCACACCGCCCGCGCCGCGGCCGCCGCGTCGACCAGGTGCGCCACGGCCCGCTCGTCGTGCCCGGCGAGCCGCAGGTGCCTGGCGATCTCGGCGGCGTGCGCCCGCCCCGGCGCGCGGCGCAGCCCCTCGGCGATGGCGCCGTGTCTGTTGGCGCGCAACGGGTCCGGCAGATCCTCGGCGACCGCGTCGGCCAACAGCGCGTGCCGGAACCCGATCGCGCCGTCACGCGCCCGCAGCAGCCCAGAACCCAGCGCCTCGGCAGCCGCCTGCGCCGGGTCGGCCAGCCCGGGAAGCGCCGCGATCTCGGCGCGACCCAGGTCGCGCCCCGCCACCGCGGCCAGCTCCACGAACCCGCGCGCCGGGCCGCGCAACCGGCTCGTCGCCCACCGGGTCGCCGCCCGCAGCCCCGCCGCCGCGTTCGCGCCCCCGGCCAACGCGCGCGCCAGCTCCACCGCCAGCAGCGGGCTCCCGGACGCCACCGCCACCACTTGATCGGCCTGCGCGGCCGACAGCCCGGCCGTCCCGCGCGCCAGCACACGCATCGACTCCGGCGGCAGCGGCGCCAGCTCCACCTCGACGCCCAGCGCGCCGGACGACCGCAGCGCCGCGCACGCCCGGTCCACGTCCGGCCGGGGCGGCAGCCGTCGCCGGGTCACGACCAGCAGCACCGGCAGCCGGGTCACCCGCCTGCCCGCGTAGGCGAGTAGCTCCAGGCTCGACGGATCGGCCAGGTGCAGGTCCTCCAGCACAACCGCCACCGGGCCGGACCGGCACGCCCAGATCAACACCTCCACGACCGCCTCGAACACCCGGACCCGGTCCACGTCCGGTGCATGCGCCCGGCGCGGCGCGACCGCGGGCACCAGTCCGGAAAGGACCTCCGGCCACCACGCGTCGGGCAGCGGCCCGTCGGCCAGCGCCCGCAGCGGCTCCAGCCACAGTCCGAACGGGACAGCCGCGCTCGACCCGACCGCGGTGCGCGCGCCCTGCGCGCCCGCCACGGCCAGGACCTCCTCGGCCAGCCGGGTCTTGCCGATGCCGCCGTCCCCGGTGATCCCCGCGACCGTGCCCGCGCCTGCCCGCGCCCGGTCCCAGCACCGACGCAGCTCGCCCAGCTCGACCGACCGTCCGACCAGCTCGTGTTCCGGGGCGACGCGCTGGGCAGCCGGGGGAGTGGGCTCGAACTGGGCGCGCAGCCGGTGGGCGCCGCGCGCGTCGCCCAGGGCGTCCAGCACGGCGGCGAACCGGTGGTCGTACTCGTCGCGCAGCTCGAAAACCCACTCGCTGTCGAGCAGGTGCAGCACGTCGCCGCGACGGACCCGCTCGGCCTCGGCGAACCGGCCCGCCGCCACCAGGTCGTCGAAGGTCCGCAGGTCGACGGTCAGCCCGTCGGTCCGCAGCTCGACCCGGTCGCGGTCCGCGTGCAGCCACGCCCCGGCGGGCCCCAGCGCACCGCGCAGCGCCCAGACCGCGCTGCGCAGGCTCGCGCGGGCGCTGGTGTCCGGCACGTCCGGCCAGAACCGCGCCGCCAGCCGGGACCGCGCGTGCGGGCCCGGATTGACGGCCAGCCACGCCAGCAGCTCGCACGCCTTGCGGTGACGCGGCAACGCCACCGGGACGCCGTCGGCGGTGACCTCGAACGCGCCGAACAGCCGCAGGTCCAGCGTGTGGGTCGGGGTGCTCACCCAGCCAGTGTGGCGCCCGGAGGGACAGGTGGCGACCTGCGTTGACGGTGCGTTGACGGTCGGCGCGCACGCTCTGCCGCACACCCGACGAACCCGAAAGGACCGGCCCCGTGAGCACCACCGAGAAACTCGCCTTCGACACCGAGGCGCTGCGCCGCGGCATCGAGGAACGCGACGCGGCCACCCTGAGCCGCCTGTACGCCGACGACGCCGAGCTGCACCTGGTCGACACCGTCAACAGCCCCAGCAGTCCCCGGATCCTGCGTGGCGCCGACGCCATCGGCGCCCACCTGGCCGACATCGCCGCCCGCGACATGACCCACCACGTCGACCGCATGGTGGTCACCGCGGAGCACATCGCCTACGTCGAGTCCTGCCGCTACCCCGACGGCACCCGCGTGCTGTGCGCGGCGGTGCTGGACCTCGACGGCGGCCGGATCACCCGTGAGCTGGGTGTGCGGGCCTGGGACGGTGCGCGATGACCACCTTCGACCACCGCGACTTCATCAAGGCCGACGAGGTTCGCGAATTCGAGAACGGCCGCGTGGAACTGCTGCGCGTGGACGGCCGCGAGATCGGCAGGCTCGTTCTGCGGCCGGGCTGGCGCTGGTCGACCCACGTCAAGCCGATCGCGGGCACCGACCTGTGCGAGGCACCGCACTTCCAGTACCACGTGGCGGGCACGCTGCGGGTGCGCATGGCCGACGGCACCGAGTTCGACGCGACCCCCGGCCAGATCACCAGCCTGCCCTCCGGCCACGACGCCTGGGTGGTCGGCGCTGAGGACGTCATCGTCGTCGACTGGTGGGGCGCCACGCACTACGCCGAACCGCGCTGACGGACCGGCGGGGAGTGATCGATCGGGACCGCTCCCCGCCAGACCCGTGACTCTTGCCGCTCTCGCGCGTATAACAGGTTCTAATCCAGCGAGAGTGAGGCGTGTCACATGACGGATAAAGCCGGCCCCTTAACCGAATCCAGGAGTTTCACCCGACGCTCGTTCATTGTAGGAACAGGTTCTATTTTGGCGACGACGGCGCTGGCGGAACCGGCGAACGCGTCGTCTCGGGTGCCGGTCCTGGTGATCGGGACGGGGTACGGCGGCGCCGTCGCCGCGCTGCGCCTCGCGCAGGCGGGCGTGGACGTCCACATGGTCGAGATGGGCATGGCGTGGGACGCGCCCGGTCCGGACGGCACGGTCTTCGCGAACACGATCAGGCCGGACTACCGCTCGTACTGGCTGCGCACCAGGACCAAGCAGCCGATCGGCAACTTCCTGGGCTTCCCGATCGACAAGGACGTACCACGCTTCACCGGCATCCTCGACGCCGAGGAGTTCAGCGGCATCACCGTTTACCAGGGTCGCGGCGTTGGCGGCGGATCACTGGTGAACGGTGGGATGGCGGTCACGCCCCGGCGCGAGCGGTTCGGTGCCGTCCTGCCTACGGTGAACGCCGACGAGATGTACGACGTGTACTTCCCGCGCGCCAACGCCGGGCTGGGCGTCAACACCGTCGACCCGGCCTGGTGGGAGGCGGCCGAGTGCTACCGGTTCGCCAGGGTCGGCCGCAAGCACGCGCAGCGCTCGGGGTTCCAGTTCGTCTTCGTGCCCAATGTGTACGACTTCGACTACATGGAGCGGGAAGCGGCGGGGCTGGTGCCCAAGTCCGCGTTGGCCGGTGAGGTCATCTACGGCAACAACCACGGCAAGAGGACGTTGCAGCAGACCTACCTCGCGCAGGCCAAGGCGACCGGACGGGTCACCATCTCGCCGCTGCACAAGGTCGCCTCCGTCGCCCCTGCGGCTGGGGGTGGCTACACGGTCCTCATGGATCGACTGGACACGGCGGGGAACACCACGGCGACGGTGACCATGACCGCGGACAAGGTGTTCTTCGCCGCGGGCAGCGTCGGCACGAGCAAGCTGCTGACGAAACTGAAGGCCACCGGCGTGCTGCCAGGCTTGAACAACGAGATCGGCAAAGGCTGGGGCGACAACGGCAACGTCATGTGCGGCCGCGCCAACCACATGTGGGACCCGACCGGTGCCGTGCAGGCGTCCATGCCCACCGCGGGCATCGACAACTGGGACGCGGGCGGCGCGTTCGCCGAGGTGGCCCCGCTGCCGACCGGGATCGAGACCTACGCCTCGGTGTACCTGTCGATCACCAAGAACCCGAACCGCGCCCAGTTCTCGTGGAACCCCGCGACCGGCAAGGTCGACCTGAACTGGCAGACCGCGTGGAAGCAGCCCGCCATCGCCGCCGCCCGCTCCATCTTCGACAAGATCAACGCCACCGAGGGGACGATCTACCGTACCGACCTCTTCGGGTTCTACAAGGTCTGGGGCGACCACCTCACCTACCACCCGCTCGGCGGCGCGGTGCTCGGCAAGGCCACCGACAACTACGGCCGCCTCCACGGCCACCCCGGCCTCTATGTCATCGACGGCGCGCTTATCCCGGGAAACACCAGCGTCAATCCGTTCGTCACCATCACCGCGCTCGCCGAACGCAACATCGACAACATCATCGCCAACGACCTGTGACTGTCCTATTCGGGCACCGCGGCGATCACCTCGGCGCAGAACCGCACGCACTGGTCGCAGATCCGGACTCCCGGCCCCGCGACCATCCCCTCGGCGTCCGCGGCCGACCGGTCGCAGAACGAGCACGTGAACGCCGCCGTCGACGGCGTGGGATCGAGGTGGGACCGGAGCGGGCGCGCTTCCTCGATCACCTCGCCGCACAACGTCACACAGCCGTCGCAGATGAACACGCCCGGCCCAGCGACCAGTCGCGCGACGTCTGCCTTGGCGGCTCCGCAGAAGGAGCACGCGAGGCCGGCCTGGCGTGGCTTCCACCCGGCCGTGCCGCCTGCTTCGTCGATCATCTGGTGCACGCGCTGGTGGCTGACGCCGAGTGCCTCGGCGATCTCACGCATCGATCCGCCCGCGAGGTGCAACCGCCGGACGGCTCGGTGGTAGTCGGCCTTGGTCGACTCGGTCACCTCGGCCCACCGCGCCGCGGCCGCGCGGGCGTCACGCAGCAGTCCCTCATCAAGCGCCACGCCGTCTAGCGTAGATAGACACCCCCGGGAAGTCTATCTACGCTAGACGGCTGGCTAGACCTGCCACTCACCCTCGACCATCAGCTCCCGCCCGGCGATCTCGTTCGCCTCGCGCCACGCCTGGATCAGCTCGGGGCGGACGCGGAAGTACGGGTAGTTCCGCTGTTCGCGGGGATCGAACCCGGTCTTCGCGGCGAACGCGTCGGCGACCGCAGCGCTCACCTCGACCACTTCCGCCGACCCCTCGACCAGCACCACGTCCCGCGTCGGCCCGACGGTCAGGCGGACTCGACCGCCCGAGCGGAGGTTGCGGGCCGTGGGGTTGGTCGCCGCCGTGGAGATCAGGAGCGTCTCGCCGTCCCAGAGGAACGACAGGGGCACCAGGTACGGCGTGCCCGCGGGGTCGGCGGTGGCCACCCAGGCGTCGACGTCGTGGTCGAGCCGGTGCAGCGTGTCCGCCTTGCGCTGTCCGAGCGGTCGGGGAGTCATGGCCTTCAGCTCGCGGCCTGCTTGACGAGCTCGCCGATCCGCTTCTTGTCCGCGGCGGTCAGCTTCGTCAGCGCGTACGACGTCGGCCACATGGTGCCGTCGTCGAGGTTGGCCGCGTCGTTGAAGCCGAGCGTGGAGTACCGCGCCTTGAACTTGTCGGCGGGCTGGAAGAAGCAGACGATCTTGCCGTCGCGGGCGTAGGAGGGCATCCCATACCAGAGCTTCGGCATGAGGTCGGGCGCCGCGGCCCGGACGATGGCGTGGATCTGCTCGGCGAGGGTGCGGTCCGGCTCCGCCATCTCGGCGATCTTCGCGAGAACGTCGGGCTCGGTGTCGGCCTTGGCGCCGCGCCGCGCGGCCCGCTTGAGGTCCTGGGCGTGCTCCTTCATCGCGGCGATCTCTTCTTCGCTGAACCCGGTGTGCTTGGCGGTGGTCTTCGTCGTGGCCATCTCAGTTTTCCTGTCTGTGAGTTTGGGGTGCTGGGAGATTGGGGTCAGTGGTCCTGGAGCAGGCCGAGCACGTTGCCGTCGGGGTCGGTGAAGGTCGCCACCAGGCGGCCGCCGCCGACGTCGCGCACCGGCTCCTGCACCGTGCCGCCCGCCTCGGTCACCTCGGCGAGCTTCGCCTCGATGTCGGGCACGTGCCAGTAGGTCACCGGGTAGGTCATCCCCTGCGGCCCGCCGCCCGGGACCAGGCCGATGTGCTGGCCCTCGACCTCGAAGCCGACGTAGTAGGTCTCGTCGGTCTGCGGGGCGAAGCCGAGCAGCGCGGTGTAGACCTCCTTGGCCTTCGCCACGTCGGAGACGGGGTGCAGGACGGTCTTGATGCCCAGGGTCGTGCTGGTCATGGTGGCTCCTCTTCGGATCGGGCTGGCCGCTTTCGGCCATGGGTAAATCTTGTCGCGGTCGCGGCCGGGCCACATCCGTGCCGACCACGGAGACCACCACGGAGTCCACCCCCGGATGGGGCAGGATGTGACCCGTGGTGGCTCAAGCAGGGATTTCGACCAGGGAGGCGGAGGTGCTGTCCCTGCTGGGGGAGCACCTCAGCAACGCCGAGATCGGCGCACGGCTGTTCATCTCCGTCCGCACCGTCGAGACACATGTGTCCTCGCTGCTGCGCAAGCTCGGCGTGCCGGACCGGCGGGCGCTCGCGCAGCTCGCCACCGAGTGGAGCCGGGCCGCGCGCGGGGGCAAGGTCGCCTCGGGGCTGCCGTCCCCGGTGACGTCGTTCGTCGGCCGCGTCGAGGAGCGGGCGGCGCTGGCCGCCGCGGTGAAGACGCATCGGCAGGTGAGCGCGGTCGGGCCGGGCGGGGTCGGGAAGACGCGGCTCGCGCTGGCGGTCGCCGCGCAGACCGCGGGCGACTTCGCCGATGGCGTGTGGTTCGCCGACCTTGTCCCGGTCACCGACCCGGCGATGGTCGGGGCGGCGGTGGCCGCGGCGGTCGGCATCGGCGAGCAGCAGGGCCGCGGCATGGACGACTCGGTGATCGCCGCCATGGCCGATCGGCACGCCCTGCTCGTCCTGGACAACTGTGAGCACGTGCGTGACGGCGTCGCGCCGTTCCTGGAGCGGCTGCTCGCGGCCTGCCCGCGCGTGACCGTGCTGGCCACGAGCCGCGCCCGGTTGATGGTGCCGTTCGAGAGCGTCTACCCCATTCCGCCGCTGTCGCTGTCCGGCGAGTCGGACGCGGTCGCGCTGTTCCTCGACCGGGCCGCGGCCGGGGGCTGGCCGGTGCCGCCGGAGCAGCGCGAGCAGGCCGCCGAGATCTGCGTCGGGCTCGACGGCGTGGCCCTGGCGATCGAGCTGGCCGCCGCGCGGCTGCCCATGCTCGGCCTCGACGGCCTCGCCGACACCCTCTCCGACCAACTGCGACTGCTCAGCGGCGGCGCCCGGGCCGACGACCGGCACCGGTCGGTGCGGGCCACCCTCGACTGGAGCCACACCCTGCTGGAACCGGCCGACCGCACGCTGCTGCGGCGAATCGCCGTCTTCGTGGCCCCCTTCACCGCGGACGCCGCCGCGCGCGTGGCCGGGTTCGATCCGCTCGAATCGGCCGCGGTGGTCGAGGGGCTGGCCCGGCTCACCGAACACAGCCTGCTGACCGTGACCCCGGCGGTGGGCGGCACCCGCTACCGCACGCTGGAGACCATCCGCCAGTACGGGGCCGAGCAGCTGTCGAGCGCGGGCGAGACGGCCGAAGTCTTATCCCGCCACCTGCGCTGGTGCCTGGCGACCGCCACCGAACTGGCCGGGGCGAACGCGCCGGACGGGCCATGGCGAGCACGGTTCGACGCGACGGCCGACGACATCCGCGCCGCGCTCCGCTGGGCGGCCGACGAACCCGACCACCGGGCCGACGCGTGCGCCTTGGCGCTGGCCTTGGCCCAGTCGGCCTTCGCCCGGAACCTCGTAGGCGAGGCCCAGCAGCGCTACGAACAGGCCGCCGCGCTCGCGGGCGACCCGATCGCCGCGGCGTCGGCGCTGCGGCAGGCGGCGGCCGTGGCCGGGTGCCGCATGCGCGGCGACGACATGTTCCGCCTCTACCAAGCGGCCGCTGGCTCGGCGCAGGCCGACGCCGCCCGCGACCTGGCCACGGCCGCCGCCACCGTCTACCGGTTCTCCGGCACGTTCTCCCAGCCGCCACCGCCGGGCGCGGCCGCGGCGCTGCTGACCGCGGCGACCGAGTTGGCCAGCGCCGACCCGGGCGCCCAGGCCGCGATCGCCCTGGCCGAGTGCGGGGTGCTCACCGACGCCGAATCGACGGCGGCACAGGCGATCGCGCGCGCCGAGCGCGCCGTCGACCTCGCGGGCCGCACCGGCGACCCGCTGGCCCAGAGCGGGGCCCTCGACGCGCTCACCGCCGCCCAGTGCTGGGCGGGCGACACCTTCGCCACCGCCGACACGACCCGTCGCCGCGTCGAGCTGCTCACCGCGGTCCCGACGACGCCCGCCAGCGCGCTGGAGCGGGTGAACGCGCTGTCGGAGGCGGCCGAGACGTGCATCGGGGTGGGCGATCTCAAGGGAGCCCGCAAGTGGGGCGAGCAGCTGCGCGACTTGCCGCTGCTGGCCGAGCGCGGCGACTTCGCCACGTCCCGGCTGCTGGTTGGCGACGCGCTGGCGGGCAACGTCGAGCACGTACTGGCGGGCAGCCGCCGCTTCCTCGACGCGTGGACGCGGTCGGGGATCCTGCACGCGCCCAACCTGGCCATGGCGGCCGCCGCGGTGGCCATGGTCCACGGCCTGCGCGACGACGACGGTGCCCGCGCCGAGTGGCTGGCCGTGGTCGATCAACTCGGCATCGCACCGGAGCAGAACGCGGGCTACAGCGCGGTTTTCGACGCGATCTTCCTGCTGCACCACGGCCGAGCCGACCAGGCGCTGGCGCGGATGGTGGGCGAACCAGACGAGATGGACGAATGGGTCATCTGGGTGTGGCGCCACTGGTACCTGGCCCTGCGCGCGGAGGCCGCCGCGCTCACCGGCGCCCCCGACGCCCAGGACCGCGTCGCCGCCGCCCGAAAGGTCGTCGCGGGCAACCCCATCGCCGAGGCCCACCTCGACCGGGCCGCCGCCATCCTCGACTCCGACCACCCCCGCCTGCTCGCCGCCGCCGCGTCGTTCGACGCCGCGGGATGCCGCTACCAATGGGCCCGCACACTCGTTCTCGCGGGCGGCGAACACGCCGAGACCGGAGCGGCGGCCCTGGCCGAACTCGGCATGGCCCCGACGAAGCGATGAGCGACGACCGGTCACCCTTGCGTGACAACGCCCGCCCTGCGAATCTTATTGATCCGGGTATCTGAAACGCGGGTGCACGCCTCTTCCATGCAGGGACGGAGGTGACCGTTCGTGGCTGGCGACTATGCCGACCTGGAATTCGGCCTCGTGTACGACAAGGCGCGCGACGCCTTCGACGTGAGCCTGCGGTTCACCGGGGTCGACACCGTCGACTGGCCGGAACATCCCGCCGACCTGCTGCACCTCGACCTCGCCGCGCTCACCGAGGTGCTCGACGACGAGGACGCCTACGCCGAGACGCTCACCAGGATGGTGTTCGGCAGCGCCGAGATTTCCCGTTTCTATGAAAAAGCGATGGCCGCGGCGCACTCCGATCCGATCCACGTCCGATTGCACATCGACGGGCCCGGCCGCTTCCACGCCATTCGGTGGGAACTGCTGCGCGATCCGCTCACCGGGCTGCCTATTGCGACGAATTCCACCGTCCTGTTCTCGCGCTATCTCTCCGGCAGCGACTGGCGGCCCGTCCCGGTGCGCAAAGCCGGTGACCCGGTCGCGCTCGCCGTCATCGCCGCGCCCTCCGACCTCGCCGACTACGCCCCCGGCGGCCGCCAACTCGCCCCGGTCGACCGCAAGGACGAGTGCGCGCGCGCCAAGACGGCCCTCGCCGGGTACCGCACCGAGGTCCTGCCGAACGCCACCCTCGCCGCCATCGCCGCGCGGCTGCAGGACCCCGACGACCCGATCGACGTGCTCTACCTCGTCGCCCACGGCGCGCTGACCGACGACGTGCCCCTGCTGTTCCTGGAGACCGTCGACGGCAAGGCCGACCCGGTCGACGCGCGCAGGCTCGTCGAGGCGTTCCAGCACCTGGAGACCAAGCCGACGCTGGCGATGCTCATGTCGTGCCGGTCCGCGCCCACCGCCTCGACCGACCACGGCGCCCTGGCCGCACTCGGCCCGCGCCTTGCCGCGGCCGGGATCGCCGCCGTCGTGGCCATGCAGGGCGACGTCACGATGGCCAGCGCGCAGACCTTCTCGGAGCGGTTCTTCGCCGAGTTCGCCGACGACGGCGTCGTCGACCGCGCCGTCGCGGTGGCCAGGGGCGTCATCCGCAACCGGCCAGACTGGTGGGTGCCGGTCCTGTTCTCCCGGCTGCGTTCCGGCCGCACCTATTACCGCACCGAGGTCGGCGGCGAGACGTGGAGTTCGCTGGCCCTGATGATGCGCACCGGCCGGTTCACCCCAGTCCTCGGCCCCGGGTTCGCCGACGGCATCGTCGGCTCCCGCATCGAGATCGCCCGCCGCTGGGCGCGGCGGTGGCAGATGCCGATCAACCCGGCCGGTCGCGGCAACTTCGCCCAGGTCGCCCAATATCTGCGCGTAGGCCGCTCGCCCGGCGAGGTGCGCGCGTTCCTTGTGGACTATCTGATGAGCGACCTGCGCGACCGCCGACGCCGCGCCGACGACACCGACCTGATCGCCCAGGTCCCGCAGCACCTCCTCGACGCCGCCGAGCCCGAACCGGTGATCCTGGAGCTGGGCAGGCTGCTGCGCGAGAGCGACCCCGACGAGCCCTACCGCGCCGCCGCGTCGCTGCCGGTCAAGGTCTACGTGACCACCGGCTGGACCGACCTGCTCCAGCAGGCCCTGCGCGCCAACGGCAAGACGCCGACCACGCTGTGCTTCCCGTGGAACGACTCGATCGAACAGGTCGACGCGCGCGCCCTGGAACAGCCGACCGTGGCCAAGCCCTGGGTCTACCACCTGTTCGGCAGGCTCGACAACCCCGACTCGGTCGTGCTGACCGAGGACGACCACTTCGAATGGCTCACCGCGTGGATCGACCAGCGGCCGTCGATCCCGCCCGCGGTGTCGGCGTCGCTGATGAAGAACTCGCTGATGTTCCTGGGCTACCGGCTCGACGATTGGGACTTCCGGGTGGTGTTCCAGGGCATCAAGAGCTTCGGCGGCAGCTCCCGGCTGCGCGCCAACACCCATGTCGGCGTCCAGGTCCGGCCCGAGAGCCAGACCATCGAGCCCGAGGCCGCCCAGCGCTACCTGGAGTCCTACTTCGGCGAGGACCGGGTCAGCCTGTTCTGGGCGGCCACCCGCGACTTCCTCAGCGAACTGCGCGCGAACTCGGCGACCCCGCCATGAGCGCCGACACCGCGCCGATCGTGCTGCCCGCCGCGAACCCGTACGTCGGGCCGCGTGCGTTCCGGCGCGACGAGCGGCTGCCCAACCGGCAGCAGGCCGCGCGCGAACTCGCCGACCTGGTGATCGCCGAGCGGGTGGTGCTGCTGCACGCGCCGTCCGGGGCGGGCAAGACCTCACTCATCCAGGCCGCTGTCGCCAGGATGCTGCGCTCGGACGGCTTCGCGCCGACCCCGCCCGCACGGGTGGACAAGCCGCCGCCCGCGCGCGGCAACCGCTACGTCCACAGCGTCGGGGTCGACCTGCTCGGCGCCGAGGCCCCCGACCTGGCGGACCTGACGCTCACCGAGATCGTCGAGCGGATTGAGCCGCCGCTGCTCGACGGCACCGCCCGCGTGCTGATCCTCGACCAGCTCGAAGAGATCCTCGCCCTCGACCCGACCGACCGCGACGCCAAGGACGAGTTCTTCCGCCAGCTCGGCGCCGCGCTCGCCGACGGCACGCTGTGGGCGCTGCTGGCCGTCCGCGAGGACTACATGGGCGGCTTCGACCGGTACCTGCGGTTCCTGCCGGGCAGGCTGCGCGCCCGGTTCCGGCTCGACTTCCTCGACCACGACGAAGCCCTGGCCGCGGTGAACACCCCGGCGGGCGAGCAGCGGGTGACCTTTGTGGACGGTGCGGCGGAGTCGCTGGTCGACCGGCTCGCCCGGGCCAGGGTCGACCGGCCCGGCGGCGGGGACGACTGGCTCAAATCCCCGTACGTGGAGCCGTTCCAGCTCCAGGTCGTATGCCGGACGCTGTGGCGGGTCACCTCGGCGCGGGCGGGGGAGACCTTCCGCGAGATCGGGCCCGCCGACGTCGACCGCGTCGACATCGACCGCGCGCTGAGCCGCTACTACAGCCACGCGCTGGCCGAACTGGAGCGCGACCTCGGGGTCGAGCAGCGCGCCGTCCGCGACTGGTTCGAACGCGACCTGATCACCTCCCGCCGCTTCCGCGCGCAGACCACGCGCGCCCCGGTGCCGGGGGAGTTGGGCGTGCGCGTGCTCGACGCGCTGGAGGACGCCTACCTCGTCCGCGCCGACACCCGGGCCGGGACCACCTGGTACGAACTCGCGCACGACCGGCTGATCACCGCCGTCCTCGACGCCAACCAGGCATGGCGGCACGCCACGCTCGACCCGTGGCAGGTCGCCGCCTACGAGTGGCGCCGCAACCAGCGCCAACGCGCCTTCCTGCTCACCGGCGACGCCCTGCGCCGCGCCCCGCAACCGGCCGCGGCGGGGCTGGCCGACCTCGAACGCGAGTTCCTCGTCCGCTCCCGCGACGAAGCGGGCCTGGCCGACGCGCGCGGCGTGACGAACCGGCTTGCGATACTCGCCGCCGCCGAGGCCGTGGTGATCGTCGTGCTCGCGGTCCTGCTGGTCGTGCTGACATGAGCGAGCTGCCGGTCAACGGCGTCGACGCGGACACCGGCGCCTACCTGTTCGCCCCGGACACAGTGGAAAGCCTGGCCGCTGTCGCCCGGGGTGAGGAGCCCGAGGCGCGGCATGTTCGGGCGCTGCGCAAGCGCGACGAGCAGCGCGAACCGACCTTCGGCGTCATGTTCGGCTTCGATCCAGAAGACCTGGCATCGGTCGGGTGGGCGGTCGTGACCACCCCGGGCAGCCCGGTCCTCGACGCGCTGCGGCCGCTGCTCGACCGACGCAAAGCCCAGGCGGGCGCGCTCTATCGGGAGCTGGTGGTCGAGCCGGGCGACGACGACGGCGCGTTCCTCCGCCGCCACGGCGCCGCGCCCGGCCCCGCCGAGCCCGCGAAGATCCCGTACTACCTGCTGCTCGCCGGGGGCCCCGCCGACCTGCCGTTCACCCTGCAGTACCAGCTCGACGTCCAGTACGCCGTCGGCCGCCTGCACTTCGACACCCTCGACGAGTACGCCTCCTACGCCGCCGCCGTGGTCGCCGCCGAGGAAGCCGCGCCGCCCCCGCCCGCGGTCCACCTGTTCGGCGTGCGCAACCCGGATGACCGCGCGACCGCGCTGAGTACCACCCAGCTCATCGAGCCGCTGCACAAGGAACTCGCCGACCACGGGGTGGCCGTCGCCGCCGACGTGGGCGAGCAGGCGACCAAGGCGCGGCTGACGGCACTGCTGCACGAGCCGCACCCCGGCCGGGTCCTGTTCACCGCGTCGCACGGCATCGGCACGGCCAAGCCCAACGCGCGCGAGGTCCAAGGCGCGCTGCTGTGCCAGGACTGGCCCGGCCCGATGGCCGCCGCGCCACTGAGCGCCGACACCTATTTCGCGGGCGCCGATGTCGCGGGCAGGCCGACCCCGGACATCGTGTTCTCGTTCGCCTGCTACGGCGCGGGCACACCCGCCGCGTCCGACTTCCCCGACGGCCGCGACGCCGGTCGCGCCTACGTCGCCCGCCTGCCGCAGCGGCTGCTCGCCGCCGGGGTGCTCGCCTTCGTCGGGCACGTCGACCGGGTGTGGAGCTGCTCGTTCCTGTGGCAGGGGATGGACCCGCAGATCGGCGCGATGGCCAGCACCCTGCGCGCGCTGGTGGCCGGTCAGCGCCTGGGCTCGGCGGTCGAGTACCTCAACCAGCGCTACGCCGCGATCGCCACCGAACTGGTGACCCGGGTGGACGCGCTGCGCAAGACCGGCCGCAAGGTCGACGACCAGACGCTCGCCGCGCTCTGGACGGCCAACACCGACGCCCGGAACTACATTGTTCTCGGCGACCCCGCCGTGCGGCTGGGTCCCGGGAAGGGGCCATGATCTTCGTCGAACCCCACGGTGACCTGGCGGTCGTCCGCTTGGACCACGGCAAGGTCAACGCCCTCGACCTCGAACTCTGCGACGCGATCAGCCGCACGGTGAGCTCGCTGGAGGCCGACGCGATCGTGCTCGCCGCGGCGGGCAGCGTGTTCTCGGCGGGCGTCGACCTGCGGCGCGTCGCCGACGGGGGAGCGGACTACGTCGCGGCCTTCTTGCCCGCGCTGAGCAAGGCGTTCCTGGCCGTGTTCGACTGCCCGCGCCCGGTCGTGGCCGCGGTCGGCGGGCCCGCGATCGCGGGTGGCGCGGTACTCGTCGCGGCGGCAGACCACCGGGTGATGTCCGGTGGCCGGATCGGGCTGACCGAGCTGCTCGTCGGCGTCCCGTTCCCGGTGGCCGCCCTGGAGATCGTCCGGCACGCGACCGGCCGCCACGCCGCGCGCCTGGTGAACACCGGCGTCGTGGTCGAGCCCGCCGAGGCGCTGCGCGTCGGACTGGTCGACGAGGTCGTGACGGCCGACGAACTGCTCCCGACGGCGTTGGAGCGCGCCACGGAACTGGCGAAGGTTCCCCAGGCGGCGTTCGCGCTGACCAAGGAGCAACTGCACCGGCCCGTCCGGACCCGCGTCGAGGCGTCCCGCGCGGTCGACGATCCGCGGGTAACCGCGCTGTGGCAGTCGCCAGACGCGCTGGCGGGCATCAAGTCGTACCTGGACGCGCTCGCTAGTCGATGACGATCTCGCCGGTCCGCTCGGCGGCGAACCGCAGCAGCTCCTCGCCGTCGGGGTCGCGCACGATCCAGATGTGGCCGGTGTAGGTGGGCTGGCGGATCTCGTCGCCCGGCTCGATCCGCGAGTACTGGACGAGGTCGCCCTCGAAGTCCAGCCACAGCACGTCGCACGGGGCGTCCGTGCGGTTGACGAAGGTGAGGGTGACCGCCTGGTCCGACGGCGGCGACCGGTCGGGCAGCGACGCCGTGGACGTCTCGGTCGTGGTGGACGCGCCCGTGGCCGACCCGGTGATCTCCTGGGAGCACCCGGCGGCGAGCAGCAGCAGCGCGAAGATCAGAGCCCGCATATCCCCTCCGCCCAAGATCCTAAAGGGCGCGGCGGGGAATCAGGGCCGGTTCATGTGCAGTCGCACAACGGTGCCGGTGGCCGACGAGCGGATCTGCACCAGGTCGCACAGCTGGTTGGCCAGCCACACCCCGCGCCCGCCCGGCACCGACGGCAGCGGGACCGTCCGGCCGACCAGCGGGTCGCTGATGTGGCCGCTGTCGCTGATCTCGCACACCACCGCGTCGGCGTCGTCCCAGACCCGCAGGGTGCCGCGCTCGCCGCCGTGGCAGATGCTGTTGGTGACGATCTCGTTGGTCGCCAGCGTCAGGTCCAGCGCCTTCGCCCGGCTCAGCCCGAACCCGCCTGCCCGCACGGAGACCAGGTCGCGCAGTTCGGGCAGGTCGTCGAGGCAGAAGTGGGCGACGTCGGAGACCGCGTCGGGGGCGGGCAGGGCGCCGCCGAACTCCACCAGCGCGGCCTTGGGGTCGTAGGTGGTGCTGGTGCCGTTGCCCACGATCACCGGGTGGGTCGCCGCGCTGGACTCGATCGCGTCCGCGGGCAGCCCCGCGTCGATCGGGCAGCGCAGCCGCAGCGGCGTGCCGTCGAAGGCGAGGTTGAGCAGTGCCTCGTGCAGCCGGGCCTCGGCGGTGGCCGCCTCGCTCAGGCCCGCGTACACCGGCTCGCCCACCCCGCGCGTCGGGCCTTCGGCCAGGCCCCGGATCGTCGGGATGATCCGGGCGGGGTTGGCGCCGACCTCGCTGATGTCGAGGAAGCGCACGCCGCCGCTGTCGGGCCCCAGGGCCACGCGGATTGCGTCGAGGCTGTCGACGGGGAGGATGGCGAACACCGACTCACCGGCGCGCACGCCCTCACGCAGGAACTCCACGGTGCCGTCGATGAGGCCCACCTGGTCGCGGTAGACCAGGGCCTCGTGCACGAATTCCGGTGCGGTCATGCGCGGGCTCACGTCCTCGGCCAGGTCGGGGCGACATCCTGCACACCAGGACGCCGGGGACCGTCACACGTTGCCTGCACCAGCGAAGGGTACCCGGGTGCGCTCCGCCCGGCGAGACGCGGCGACCCCCGACAGACTTGGGGGTACGGGACAAGGGAAGGATCAACCGTGGCGGATTTCGACGGGTTGCGGGCACTGTTCGTGAACTGCACGCTGAAGCGCTCCCCGGCGCAGAGTCACACCCAGGGCCTGGTCGACGCGAGCGCGGGGATCATGACCCGCAACGGCGTCGAGGTCGACCAGTTCCGCGCGATCGATCACGACATCGCGACCGGCGTCTACCCGGACATGACCGAGCACGGCTGGGCCACCGACGAGTGGCCGGAATTGACCACCCGGGTCATGGCCGCCGACATCCTGGTGATCGCAGGCCCCATCTGGCTCGGCGACAACAGCTCGGTGACAAAGCGCGTCATCGAACGCCTCTACGCCCTCTCCGGCGTCCTCAACGACGCGGGCCAGTACGCCTTCTACGGGCGGGTCGGGGGCTGCCTGATCACGGGTAATGAGGATGGGATCAAGCACTGCGCGCAGAACGTGCTCTACAGCCTCCAGCACATCGGCTACACCATCCCACCGCAGGCCGACGCGGGCTGGATCGGCGAGGCGGGCCCCGGCCCGTCCTATTTGGACCCGGGTTCGGGCGGCCCGGAGAACGACTTCACCAACCGCAACACCACCTTCATGACGTGGAACCTGATGCACCTGGCCCGCATGCTGAAGGCGGCGGGCGGCGTCCCCGCCCACGGCAACCAGCGGACCGAGTGGGACGCGGGAGCGCGGTTCGACTTCGAGAACCCCGAATACCGCTAACTTGGCCCCATGGTCACCACCCTGGCGGGTTCGCCCAAGAAACATCGAGTCAGCGTCGACGACTGGCTGATGTTGCTGCTGGCCCTGGTCGCCGTCGGCCTGCTGACCTACCGCACCTTCTGGCACCCCCCGGCCGACGTGTCCCGCCTGATCACCCGCGTCGACTGGGCCCTGTGCGGCGTGTTCGCCGTGGAGTTCCTGTGGCGGTGGCGGTCGACCGGGTGGTCGGGCCGGTTCCTCAAGGTCAACTGGTACGACCTGGTGGGCATGGTCCCGGTGTCCAGCCTGTGGTTCCGCGCCTTCCGCCTCCTGCGCATCTGGCGGATCGCGGTGATCATGACCCGCCTCCGCATGCCCGTCGACCGCTCCGTCGCTGAGGAACTGGCCCACCGCGCGATGGGCCGCTTCGGGGGCCTGCTGATCGACGTGGTGAAGAAGCCGCTGACGGTGGCGGTGCTGGAGGAGGTGGTTTCAGTCCTGCGGACGGGCCACTACGCCCGCAACCTGGCCAGCGCCTTGGAGGAGAACCGAGCCGAAATCCGCGACATGGTCCTGGACAAGATCCGCCACGACCCGGAGTTGGGCCGCCTCCGCCGCCTCCCCTTCCACGACGACATCGTCGGCGCGGTCTCCGACGCGGCGCTGCGGGTGATCCTGGAGATGCTCGCGGACCCGCGCACGGACGAACTGATCTCAGACCTCCTGCGCGAGAACATCGAACAGATCCGGGAGGCCGTACGGGCGGGCGCCCACAAGGACCTCCCGGAGTTCGTGCCACCTCGCGTATAGGCGGGTCAGCGATCTACGGATCGTGCCGGACTCACTGCACGTCGCTGTCTGGGTCCGGGAGTTGGTACGGGGCCTGTTCCGGCTCCACGAAGTCAACCCCCTCCACCCCCTCAACCGCCGCCAACGCCGAGTCGGGCGCCGAGCCGGTGATCGTGCCGACCGGCTCGATCACCTGCTCGATCTCCATCCCCGCTTCCCGCAGCGAAGCCACCACCTCGTCCAGCCGCGACAAACCGGCATCGTCGAGGGTGACGAGGATGCGGTGGTTCACGGTGCCTGCACCAGGCCCACGCCGACGTCGGTCGACGGCAGGGGGAGGCGTCGGGCGGTCTGGGAGAGGCGGGCCCAGAGTTCCCATGAGCGGGCTCCTGTCGCCTGGGCAATCAGCGCCGCCACGCCCGCGACGTGCGGGGTGGCCATGCTGGTGCCGCTGATCCGGTTGTGGCCCAACGGGGTCGGCCACGACGAGTACACGTCCACGCCGGGGCCGACGATGTCCACCGAGCCAACGCGGTCCACGGTGCCGCACGAGAACCACGCGACGGCCAGGTTCACGTCGACCGCGCCGACCGCCATGATCGACGGGCAGTTCGCGGGGTGGCCGACCGGGTTGATCTGGCCGTTCTGCCGACGGGACTCGTTTCCCGCCGCCGCGATAATCATCGTCCCTTGGGACATCGCGCGCTTGGCGACGGTCTCGTACGTCTGCGAGTGCGCGTCGCCGGGGCGGGTGGCGGCGCCCAGGGACATCGACACGACCGGGCAGCCGTTGGTGATGGCCCACGCGATGCCCGACAGAATGCCGCCGTCGGAGCCCGAGCCGCGGTTGCTCAGCACCTTGCCCGCGAAGATCTCCGCCTCGTACGCGACCCCGTAGCCCGGCCCTTCGGCGGGTGACCGCGGCCCGCAGGCCGTGCCGATGCAGTGGGTGCCGTGGCCGTGGCCGTCCTGCACGGTCTCGCCCTGTACGAAGGAGTTCGTGGTGACCGCGCGGCCCGCGAAGTCGGGGTGGTCGACGTCGAAGCCGGTGTCGAGGACGCACAGGCGGATGCCCGCGCCGGTCGCCGTGCTCAGCTGCGCGCCGACGGCCTGCAGGCCCCAGGTGAACAGGCTCTCGTCGGCGGCCGGGGCGGGTTCGTCGACCGGTTCGGCGCTGATGGCGTACACGCGCCGCTCGGCTTCGAGGAGTTCGATCGGGCCGGGACCGGCCGCGGCCTGGGCGAGCGCGCGGACCTGGTCGGGGTCGGCGTTGACCACGGCAACCCCTAGCTGGTGGAGAACGAGGCCGTCGGTGGCGCCGAAGTCGACATCCGTGCCGCCCGCGTCGGCCGTGCTGGCGGTACTGATGCCCGCCACGTTGCTCAGTTCCCGGGTGGCCGCGGCGACCGAGTCGTCGGCCATCAGCACCAGGTAGCGCCCGGTCGTGCCGCCCTGCCGTGGGTTGGTCATGAGAGTCCCCGTTCCGTCAAATACCCGCCTTCCCATGAGATCGGATCCCTCGAAGCGAATGTAACCTGGATCACACCAATGGCCCTACCTGACGCGCACTGAGGTGTTCCACTCACTGAATTCACCCGGTCGCCACGGAACGGACTATTAGGGTCGGAGTCATGCAGACCTGGCAATCACACCCGGTGCCGCGGGTGTCCGGCACGCCCAAGCCGCTGCGGCTCCACGACACCGCATCGGCCGAGATCCGGCTGACCACCCCGGGTCCGACGGCGACGATGTACGTCTGCGGGATCACCCCGTACGACGCGACGCACCTCGGGCACGCGGCGACCTATCTCGCCTTCGACCTGGTTCACCGGGTGTGGCTGGACAACGGCCACCAAGTGCACTACGTCCAGAACGTCACCGACATCGACGACCCGCTGCTGGAGCGCGCCGAGCGCGACCAGGACGACTGGGTGGTCCTCGGGATGCGCGAGACGGCCCTGTTCCGCGAGGACATGACGGCGCTGCGAGTGCTGCCGCCGCGCGAGTACGTCGGCGCGGTCGAGTCCATCCCCGAGGTCGTCGAGGCCGTCGCCAAGCTGCTGGCCAACGGCGCGGCCTACCGCGCCGACGACGCCGAGTACCCCGACATCTACTTCGACCACAAGGCCAGCGGCCACTTCGGGTCCGAGTCGCGCTACGACGAGGCGACCATGGCCAGGTTCTTCGCCGAGCGCGGCGGCGACCCCGACCGGGTCGGCAAGCGCCACCCGCTCGACGCGCTGCTGTGGCGCGTGGCCCGGCCCGGCGAGCCGAGCTGGGACAGCGAGCTGGGCGCGGGCCGCCCCGGCTGGCACATCGAATGCAGCGCGATCGCCCTCAACCGGCTGGGCATGGGCATCGACCTGCAGGGCGGCGGCTCCGACCTGATCTTCCCGCACCACGAGTTCAGCGCCGCCCACGCCGAGGCGCTCACCGGCAGGCACCCGTTCGCCCACCACTACACGCACTCGGCGATGATCGGGCTCGACGGGGAGAAGATGTCGAAGTCCAAGGGCAACCTGGTCTTCGTCTCGCGCCTGCGCGCCGACAACGTCGACCCGATGGCCGTGCGGCTCGGCCTGCTCTCCGGCCACTACCGGACCGACCGCACCTGGACCCAGGACGTGCTCGACGAGGCGAACGCCCGCATCGCCCGCTGGCGCACCGCGGTCGAGTCGCCCACTGGACCGGCGGCGGCCCCGCTCATCGCGGAACTCCGCGACCACCTGTCCAACGACCTCGACACCCCGAAGGCCATCGCCGCGATCGACGCGTGGGCGACCCAGACGGGCACCGACGTCACCGCTCCCGGTGAGGCGCGCGCGGCGATCGACGCCCTACTGGGCATCCTGCTCTAGTAGTCGCGGCCCCGGCAGTGGGCAGCCCCCACCCGCCCTGGGGGGCGTCCCTGAGCCAGTCTATCGGCGCATTGGCGCAGGTAGAAGGGGTGCGCGTCCTCTGTGGAGGCTTCAGCGCGATGTGGACAACCCAGGCTCGCCCGGACTAGTAATCCACCCGGTCCGGGCGGGCCTTCCACGCGGCGAACGGCTCCAGTTCGCCGCCGGTGCGGATGTTGTCGACCGACACCGGCCACGACGCCCTGGGCTGGGCGAACACGTCGTAGAAGCGGCGGTCGTCGAACCCCGCGTCGGCGGCGTCGTGCCGGTCGGCGGCGTAGACCACGCGGTCGACCCGCGCCCACAGCGCCGCCGCCAGGCACAGCGGGCACGGCTCGCAGGAGGACACCAGCACACAGCCGTTGAGCCGGAAGTCGCCGATGGCCTTGCACGCGAGCCGGATGGCCACGACCTCCGCGTGCGCGGTCGGGTCGAGGTCGGTGGTCACCTGGTTGGTGCCGCGCGACAGGACTTCGTCGCCGCGCACCACCAGTGCCCCGAACGGGCCGCCGCCCTCGGCGACGTTCTTCCTGGCCAGGTCCACGACCTCGGTCAGCCACGGCAGCATGGCCGCACCTCCCATCACTTCAGCGTGCGGCTTCGGCCGCGGAACTCGGCCACCACGTCGTCGCCGCGGCGCACGGTGACGTCGTAGACGCCGCTGCGGCCGAAGCGGGTGCGCTCCTCGGCCACCGCGACCAGTTCGTCGCCCAGGCGGACCGGGGCGACGAAGGTGATGTCGGCGCCCGCGGCCACCGTCACCGGGCCGTGGCTGTTGCACGCGCAGGCGAACGCGGTGTCGGCCAGCAGGAACACGTATCCGCCGTGGCCGATGGCGTGGCCGTTCACCATGGTCTCGGTGATCCGCATCCGCACCGTGGCCCGGCCGGGGCCCGCCTCCAGCAGTTCGATGCCCAGCGCGGTCGACGCCAGGTCGTCGGCGAGCATTCTCGTCACAGCGGGTGGGATCTCGCGATCAGTGGTCACAGCGTCCTCGGTACGGTTTGGGCTGGTCGCCAGCATAGTGCGGGTTAACCTGCTCACACGTCGGTTGCTCTTCCGATAGTAGGAAGTCAAACTAAATGGGAGACGGTTGGCCCCACCGTCGTCCCCGAGGAGGCACGATGTCCGCCCAGTTGTATCGCCCAGCGCACCCGGTCCGGTTCGTGACCGCGGCCAGCCTGTTCGACGGCCACGACGCGGCGATCAACATCATGCGCCGCATCCTGCAGTCGCAGGGCGCCGAGGTCATCCACCTCGGGCACAACCGCTCGGTGCGCGAGGTCGTCGCGGCGGCCATCCAGGAGGACGTGCAGGGTGTGGCCATCAGCGCCTACCAGGGCGGCCACGTCGAGTACTTCACCTACCTCGTCGAACTGCTCGCCGAGCAGGGCGCGGGCCACATCAAGGTGTTCGGCGGCGGTGGCGGCGTCATCGTCCCGGACGAGATCAAGCTGCTCCACTCCCGCGGTGTCGAGCGCATCTTCTCGCCGGAGGACGGGCAGACCCTCGGCCTGGCCAAGATGATCAACTCGATGATCCAGGCGTGCGACACCGACCCGGCCACAGTGGCCCCCGCGACCGCCGACGCCCTCCTCGCGGGCGACCAGCGGACCCTCGCCCGCGCCATCACCCAGATCGAGGCGGGCACCCTGGACGACACCGTCCGCGCCGCCATCGCCGATGCCGCCGCCGCGCGCCACGTCCCGGTGCTGGGCATCACCGGAACGGGTGGCTCCGGCAAGTCCTCCCTGACCGACGAACTGGTCCGCCGCCTGCGCCTGGACCAGCAGGACAAGCTGCGCGTCGCGGTCATCGCCGTCGACCCGTCCCGCCGCCGCGGCGGGGGCGCCCTGCTGGGCGACCGCATCCGGATGAACTGCCTCGACGGGGACTCCATCTTCTTCCGCTCACTCGCGACCCGCGGGGCGGGCTCCGAGGTGCCCGAGGGCCTGTCCGACGCCATCGCCGCGTGCAAGGCCGCGGGCAACGACCTGGTCATCGTGGAGACCCCCGGCATCGGCCAGGGCGACGCCGCGATCGTGCCGTTCGTCGACACCTCCCTGTACGTGATGACGCCCGAGTTCGGCGCCGCGTCGCAGCTGGAGAAGATCGACATGCTCGACTTCGCCGACGTCGTGGCCATCAACAAGTTCGAGCGCCGCGGCGCCGAGGACGCCCGCCGCGACGTGGCCCGCCAGCTCGTGCGCAACCGCGAGGCGTTCGGCAAGTCCTGGGAGGACATGCCGGTCTTCGGCACCAGCGCCGCCACCTTCAACGACGACGGAGTCACCGCGCTCTACCAGGAGCTGCGCACGCTGCTCGGCGAGAAGGGCGTCGCGTTCGCCGAGGGCACCCTCCCGCACGTCGAAGGCCGCGTCTCCACCTCGGCGGCCACGGTCGTGCCTCCGTCGAAGGCGCGCTACCTGTCCGACATCGCCGAAACGGTCCGGTCATACCACCGGCAGACCGACGCGCAGGTCGAGGCCGTCCGCGACCAGGCCGCGTTCACCCGGGCGCAGGCCGCTCTGGCGGCCGCGAACGCCTCGACCGCCGACCTCGACAGGCTCACCGCCGAGGCCGCCCGCCGCGTCGAGCGCGACACCGAGGACCTGTTGGCGCAGTGGCCCGCGACGGTCGAGCAGTACCGCGCCGACGAGCTGGTCGTGAAGGTGCGCGACAAGGAGCTGCACACCCAGCTGTGGCGCGACACCCTGTCCGGCAACCGCGTCCCGCGCGTCGCGCTGCCACGCTTCGACGACGACGCGACCCTGCTGCGGTTCCTGCGCAAGGAGAACCTGCCCGGCGCGTTCCCGTTCACCGCGGGCGTGTTCCCGTTCAAGCGGGAGGGCGAGGACCCGGCCCGCATGTTCGCAGGCGAGGGCGACGCCGAGCGCACCAACAAGCGGTTCAAGCTGCTGTCGCACGGCAACCCGGCCACCCGCCTGTCGACGGCGTTCGACTCGGTGACGCTCTACGGCCGCGACCCCGACACCCCGCCGGACATCTACGGCAAGATCGGCACGTCCGGCGTCTCGATCGCCTCGCTCGACGACATGAAGACGCTCTACAGCGGCTTCGACCTCACCGCGCCGACGACGTCGGTGTCGATGACGATCAACGGCCCCGCGCCGACGATCCTCGCCTACTTCCTCAACACCGCCATCGACCAGCGCGTCGACGCGTTCGTCGTGGAGCACAACCGGCAGCCCAACCCTGAGGAATACCAGGAACTCGCGGCGTGGGCGCTGGCCAACGTGCGTGGCACGGTGCAGGCCGACATCCTCAAAGAGGACCAAGGCCAGAACACCTGCATCTTCTCCACCGAGTTCTCGCTGCGGATGATGGCCGACATCCAGGAATGGTTCATCCAGCACAAGGTCCGCAACTTCTACTCGGTGTCGATCTCCGGCTACCACATCGCCGAGGCCGGGGCGAACCCCATCAGCCAGCTCGCGTTCACGCTGGCCAACGGCTTCACCTACGTCGAGTCGTACCTCGCGCGCGGCATGGACATCGACGACTTCGCGCCGAACCTGTCGTTCTTCTTCTCCAACGGCATGGATGCCGAGTACTCGGTCATCGGCCGCGTCGCGCGCCGCATCTGGGCGGTGGCCATGAAGAACCGCTACGGCGCGGGGGAGCGGTCGCAGAAGCTGAAGTACCACGTGCAGACGTCGGGCCGCTCGCTGCACGCGCAGGAGATGAACTTCAACGACATCCGCACCACGTTGCAAGCCCTGTGCGCGCTGTACGACAACGCGAACTCGTTGCACACCAACGCCTACGACGAGGCGATCACCACGCCGACCGAGTCGTCGGTGCGCCGCGCCATGGCCATCCAGCTGATCATCAACAAGGAGTGGGGCCTGTCGATGAACGAGAACCCGCTCCAGGGTTCGTTCATCATCGACGAGCTGACCGACCTGGTCGAGGAAGCCGTGCTGACGGAGTTCGACCGGATCTCCGACCGCGGCGGCGTCCTCGGCGCCATGGAGACCGGCTACCAGCGCGGCCGCATCCAGGACGAGTCGATGCTCTACGAGCACCGCAAGCACGACGGTTCGCTGCCGCTGGTCGGCGTCAACACCTTCCTGCCCACCAAGGGCGAGGAGGACGAGGTCTTCGAGATCGAACTCGCCCGCGCGACCGAGGACGAGAAGCGCCTGTGTGTCGAGCGGACCCGGGCCTACCAGGCCGCGCACCACACCGAGGCGCAGGCGGCGCTGGCCCGGCTGCGCGAGGTCGCCGCGTCGGACGGCAACGTCTTCGCGGTGCTGATGGACGCGGCCCGCGTGTGCACGCTTGGACAGATCACCGAGGCGTTCTTCGAGGTCGGCGGGCAGTATCGCCGCAACGTCTAGTGCTGTGGCCGCATAGGTTTGCCGGTTGTCGGCGTGTCCAGGTTTCCGCTGGGCGTATGGCCGGAAGGCGGGTGTACCAGCGCCTTTCGGCCGTGCGTCCAGCGGGAAGCTGGGCCGTCGACAACCGGTGAACCTATGTGGTCACAGCACTAGGGTTTCCGGTAGACAGGCTTACGACAACGGTGTCAGTGAGAGGTGGATAGGTGACTGAGTACAGCCGCGTCGGCGTGGTGGGTTCCGGTCTGATGGGTTCGGGCATCGCGGAGGTCTGCGCCCGCGCGGGCCTGGACGTGATCGTCGCCGAGGTCAACGCGACCGCCCTCGACTCGGGCCGTGCCCGCATCGAGTCGTCCCTGGCCCGCGGCGTCAAGAACGGCAAGCTGGAGGAGTCCGAGCGCGACGCCGCGCTGGCCAGGATGCGCTTCACCACCGACCTCGCCGACTTCGCCGACCGCCAGGTCACCATCGAGGCGGTCGCCGAGGACGAGGGCGTCAAGACGGAGATCTTCGCGTCCCTGGACAAGGTCGTCGAGGACGAGAACGCGATCTTCGCCTCCAACACCTCGTCCATCCCGATCATGAAGCTGGGCATGGCCACCTCCCGGCCGCAGCAGGTGATCGGCGTCCACTTCTTCAACCCGGTGCCGGTGCTGAAGCTGGTGGAGCTCGTGCCTTCGCTGCTGACGGCCGACGAGACGAAGCAGCGTGCGCAGGAGTTCGTCGAGGGCAGCCTCGGCAAGCAGGTGATCCTGTCCCAGGACCGCGCGGGCTTCGTCGTCAACGCTTTGCTGGTCCCGTACCTGCTGTCGGCTATCCGCATGCTGGAGTCGGGCTTCGCCTCGGCCGAGGACATCGACAACGGCATGATCCTTGGCTGCGCTCACCCGATGGGCCCGCTGCGCCTCACCGACCTGATCGGCCTGGACACCACCAAGGCGATCGCCGACTCGCTGTACGGCGAGTTCAAGGAGCAGCTGTACTCCGCGCCCCCGCTGCTGCTCCGCATGGTCGACGCCGGCCTGCTGGGCAAGAAGTCCGGCCGGGGCTTCTACCAGTACTAAGCGCACTCGGGACAGTCGGCGGGAAGCCAGCTGCGGGTGTCCACCTCGGTGAGCCAGACCTGCGGCACCCCGAGCCGCTCGCCCACCAGCCGACCGGACGGCGCGCACACGATCACGCTCGCCAGCGCGATCAGGTGCGCGCCGTTCGCCGTCAGCGCCGACGCCGTCGCCTCGGTGGCCGATCCCTGATTGATCGCGTCGTCGACGATCACCGCCCGTTGGCCCCGCGCATCGATGCCCGGCGGCAGCGCGTAGGACGGCAGGCCGTCAACGACCGCGCGGGTTGTGTAGGCGAAGCGGGTGCCCAACTCCGCGGCGACGAACTGGCCGAGGAACGCCCCGCCGTCGAGGGGACCGACCACGACATCGGCGGCGTACCCGCGCAGCAGGTCGGCGAGGTCGGCCGCGGCGGCACGCAGCCGGGCGGGATCGGTGATCAGGGCGTCCAGGTCGAGCCAGGTGTCGCCGTGGTGGCCGGACTCGAACACGAAGTGGCCGTGCCGGGCCAAATCGGTCACCTGGTGAACTCCGCGACGTAGTGCCAGCGCTCGGGCGGTTCCTCCGGGTTCGGCGGCCGCTCGTCCACCCAACCCTGCGTCAGGCCGAACGAGTCCAATTCCGCCCGCGTCATCGCCTGGGCGATTCGGGGTGGGTCATCCGTCGGCTGGGCTGAGAAGCCGATGACCAACAGCGTTCCGCCTGGCGCGACGAAATCGCTGATCGCCTTGATCGCCACCGCCCGGTTCTCCCCGCGCAGAACCTGGATCGTATACGCCTCATAGACCAGGTCGAACGCCCCAGACCACTCCGCAGGCGGTGACAAAACGTCCGCCACGTGGAAATCCACCGACGGGAACCGCTCGGCGGAGACAGCCACCGCGCTGGGCGAGAAGTCGAACGCGGTCACCGAGTAGCCCAGCGAGCGGATGTACTCCGCGTCGTCGCCGTAGCCCGAGCCGACGACCAGGGCGCGCCCCGAACCCGGGGACGTCAACCGGTTCGTCAGCAACACGTTCGGGCGCGAGCGGTGCCACGGCACCGAAGCCTCCCCGCGGAGCGCCTCGGCGTACAGCGTCTCGAACCATCGGTAGTCGCCTCCGGAGGCGACGGCCAGCTGTGTGGCGCGGTCTGGATCAGTCACCCCGCCATCTTGCCCGACGCCACCCAAAACCGTTTCAAGTTACTCATGAGTGCTACTCATCAGTCACCCGAAAAAGGTGAACAGAAAACAGATAACCCGTGCTTCTGCGTGATTTCAGGTGAGAACTCAGTCACACGTCGAGCGCTACTCGAGGGTAATTGTCCAAAGTGACGCGGTGGCAGTCATCGCATTGCGCGAACAGATCGGGGCGTCGGGCGCGCGCATGGTCGGCATGGGCGCTTACCGGCCCGCCGCGGCCGTGCCCAGCGAGGTGATCGCGGCGAGATTCGGGCGCACCGGTGACTGGATTCGCGAGCGCACCGGAATCACGTCCCGCCGCTACGCCGGGGAGGACGAGACCGTCGAGGGAATGGCGGTCGAGGCGGGCAAGCGCGCGCTGGAGAACGCCGGCCTGTCGGGGCAGGCGGTCGACCTCGTCATCGTCGCCTCGTGCAGCCAACCGCTGCCGATCCCCAGCATCGCCGCGGGGGTCGCCGCGCGGATCGGGGCGCCGACCGCCGCCGCCTACGACCTCAACGCCGCGTGTTCCGGGTTCTGCTACGCGCTGGCCGTCGCCGCCGACACCATCCGCGGCGGCTCTGCCCGCACGGTCCTGCTGATCGGCGCCGAGAAGATGACCTCCTGGGTCGACCCGACCGACCTCGGCACGTCCATCATCTTCGGCGACGGCGCGGGCGCGGTCGTGCTCACCGGGTCCGACGCCCCAGGTATCGGACCCATCGTGTGGGGCAGCGACGGCTCCGCGAGCGAGATGATCCACGTCCCCGCGGGCGGCCGCATGCACATGGAGGGCCAGGCGGTGTTCCGCTGGGCCACCACCGAGATCCACCCCATCGCGATCCAGGCGTGCGACCGCGCGGGGATCCGGCCCAGCGACCTGGCCGCGATCGTGCCGCACCAGGCCAACCTGCGCATCGTCGACGCTCTGGCGAAGAAGCTCGGCGCCAAGGACGCCGTCGTGGCCCGCGATGTCGTCGACCATGGCAACACCTCGGCCGCGTCGATCCCGATGGCCATGGACCGCCTGCGCAGCGAGGGCCGGGTCGACCCGGACGCGCTGGCGCTGCTGGTCGGATTCGGCGCCGGACTGACCTACGCCGCCCAGGTGGTGCGCTTCCCGAGCGCGCTGGCGACGGTCTAGCGCGCTAGAGAGAAGTCGAGCGGGCGGGACCGCAGCCCCAGCAGCCACTCGACCGCCTGCTCACACCGCACCGCCGCGAAGCCGTCGCCGAACGGGTTGTCCGCGGGCGCGACGGCGAGACGTTCCACCTGGCTCAGCACCAGCTTCTCCGCGATCCGCGCGACCAGCGCCCGGTCGGCGCCGGCGGTCCACGGGTAGCCCGGCCGGTCGGGCTCGGCCCACACCCCAGCCTCACCGCCGACCATCATCGCGGGTACCCCGAAGCTCGGCGCCTGCTCGGCCAGGATGTCCGAGTCCGTCACCACGGCCGCCGCCAGCGACAGCAGGCACACCTGCCCGGGATGGTCGACCGGCTCGGTGATCGTGACCCGCACCAGCCGCCCGAGCACGTCGTCGGCGCTGAACCGCAGCCCACTGTCGTACGGCGCGGGCAGCACCACTTCCAGATCCGGGTTCGCCAGCACCAGGTCCGCGACTCCGTGCAGCACCGCGGCGAGTTCGTCGGCGTCGGACCAGCGGTCGGGGCTCAGCGCGACGAGCACCATCCGGCACGCCCCGCGCACCACCGCCTCCTCCAGCGCGGTGAGCCGCTCGTCGGCGTGGTCGTGGTGGCGGTCGAGCGCCTCGAACCCGGCGTCGACGGCCGTACTGCCCACCGTGATCACCTTGGGCCCGCAGTGCGCCTCGCACTCCAGGTTCGCCGCCGCGTCCATGGTCGCCGCCAGGTGCAGCGAACTCACCTGGGCGATCAGCTTGCGGTGGCCTTCCTCGGGGAACGGCGCGGTGAGGTCGTAGGAGCGCACGCCCGCGTCGAGGTGCACCACCGGGATGCGGTGCCAGAACGCGGCCATCGCCGCGCTCACCGCCGTGGCCGTGTCGCCCTGGACGATCACCGCGTCGGGCACCAGGTCGGTGAAGGCGTGGTCGAGGGCGTTGAGCAGCCGGGCGGCCGTGCGCGGGGTGGTGCGGTCCGGCTCTGGTTCCACCACGAGGCTCGGCACGAGGTCGAACGCGCCGAAGGTGTCGGCGACCTCGTCGGGGCCGCAGGAGATCACCACGGGCCGGATCCGCCGCCGCAGCCGCATCGCCGCGGCCACCGGCGCGATCTTCACCGCGGCCGAGGCGTCGCCCGCGATGAGACACACCTGCGGGACTCGCCCAGGAGCGGGCGCGGGCAGCGGGACCAGCGTGTTCGGCACCATGTCCGCACCCCCTGAGCCCGGGAACTCCGTCGCGCCGACGTTACCGCCGGTAGTCCGTGCGACAGATTCGACACGCCGACCTCGTCGTTTCCGATCAGGCCGTCGTTACCCTCCGCAGTTGTCAGGCGTGGGGGCGCGGGTTCTGCAGACGCGTGGCGTAGACGGCGGCCTCGGTGCGACGGTCGAAGCCGAGCTTGTGCAGCAAAGTCGACACGTAGTTCTTGACCGTCTTCTCCGCGAGGTAGAGCTGCCCGGCGATCTGCCGGTTCGTCATCCCCTCGGCGATGAGGTCGAGGATCTTGCGCTCCTGCGGGCTCAGCGTGCTGTACCGCGGATCCTCGGCCCGGCCGGACCGCAGCCGGTCGAGCACGGTGGCGGTCACCCCGGCGTCGAGCAGCGACCCACCTGCGGCCAGCGTGCGCACCGCGGACACCAAGTCGTTGCCGCTGACCTGTTTGAGCATGTACCCGGCCGCCCCGGCCATGATCGCGCCGAACAGCGCCTCATCGTCGGAGAACGAGGTGAGCATCAGGCACGCGGGCGGCGGCACCATCGACGACCGCAGTTCCCGGCACACGCTGACGCCCTCGCCGTCGGGCAGTCGCACGTCGAGGACCGCCACCTGCGGGCGCAGCGCGGGCACCCTGGCCAGCGCCTGCGCCGCGGTCGCCGCCTCGCCGACGACGACGATGTCCGGTTCGGCGTCGAGCAGTTGCTTGAGGCCGCGCCGGACCACTTCGTGGTCATCAAGCACGAAGACCGAGATGCTCATGCGGCCACCTCACCAGTTCGGTGGCACCACTCGCGAAGGCACTGTGACATTGATTCGTTCGCAAGCTCTCTCATGTCGCAGCCTCCTCAGCCGCCGTGGCGTGTCGGGGCAGGGGAACCGACCAGCTCACCCTGGTCCCGCCGCGCGGGGGTGTCTCGAACACGCAGTCGCCGCACCATCTTCTGGCGCGCTGGACCATGTTGGCCAGCCCGCTGCGGTGGTCGAGCTCCACGGGCAGGCCCGCGCCGTCGTCCTGCACCAGCAGCTCCAGCTGGGTCGCGGCCCGGTCGACGGTCACCGTCGCCTGCACCCGGGTCGCCCGCGCGTGGCGCACCACATTGGACAGTGCCTCGCGCAGCGTGGCGACCAGGTCGAGGTGGATCTCCGGCGGGACCACCGAGTCCAGCGGCCCCTCCATCCGCACGGTGGGCTCATACCCCAGCGACGCGGCGGCGTCGGAGATCGCGCGCAGGATGTCGGCGCGCGGGCTGTAGGCGCCGTTGGCGGGCTCCTGCAAGGAGAAGATGCTGCGCCGGATCTCCCGGATCGTCTGGTCGATGTCGGCGACGTGCCCGGCCAGCCGTTCCCCGAGCGCTTCGTCGATGGGGCCGCGGGTCAGGGCCTGGATGCCGATGCCGATGGCGAACAGCCGCTGGATCACCAGGTCGTGCAGGTCGCGGGCGATGCGGTCGCGTTCCTCGAACAGCGCCAGGCGCTGCCGGTCGTGCACGACCTCCGCGGACTCCATCGCCAGCGCGGCCTGGCTCGCGTACCCGTCGACCATGCGCACGTCGTCGTCGTCGAACGGCACCGAGCCCAGCGGGCGGGCCACGATCAGCACGCCGCGCGGGTGCGGGCCGGTGCGCAGCGGGGCGAACACGGTCGGCCCGAGCTTGCTGATACCGAGGGACAGGCGGTCGTAGGTCTGGGCGGAGCGGGCGAACACCGCGTCGCCGAGCTGGTCGATGCGCCGGGCCCGACCGGTGCTGAACACGTCGCCCGCCAGGCTCGCCACGATCGGGATGAGCTGGCCCTCGAACTTCTCGCGCAGCTCGCCGTCGCCCGCCTGGATCCGCAGGTCCTTGTGGGAGTCCGGGACGGCGACCATGGCCAGCGCCCCAGCGGCGGTCTCCCGGGCGCGCCGGGCCAGCAGCCGCAGCGCGGACAGGTCCTCGGCCCCGGTGCGCAGCAGCGCGGTGACCTCGGTGGTGGCGCGCAGCCACGCCTCGCGCCGGTGGCTGCCCTCGTAGAGCCGCGCGTTCTCGATCGCCAGCCCTGCCGCGGCGGCGAGAGCGCCGACGACGTCCTCGTCCTCCTGGGTGAACGGCAGGCCGCCGATCTTGCCGCTGAGCCGCAACTGGCCGAACACCGTGCCGCGCGACCGCACCGGGACCGCCAGCACCGAACCGGACGGCGGCTCGGCGCCGACGCTGCCGGACTCGATGAGCTCGCCGTCCTGCCCGATCACCCGCAGCACCCCGTACCGGGCGCCGGTCAGCTCGCGGGCCGCGGCCACCACCCGGCGGGTGACGTTCTGCAGCGAGAGGTCGCTGCCGACCGACACCACCGCGTCGAGCAGGTGCCGGACACGCTCGCGGGACACCTTGGCCGCGGCGGCGAGGTCGATGAGGTCGTGGATGAGCGGGCTCTGCGCGGGTGCGTCGGGGTCGGGGGACGTCTCACCCCGTCCGCTTCCCGCTCCAGTCCGCAACACGGCAGTCCCGCTTTCCGTCGCAGTGCCGGTCCCGTACCGGCCCAAAGAAGGGATCGCTCGCCCTCCGGCAAGTGATACGGCTATCGGCCGAATTTCGCCAGATCAGCTGTATTGCCGCCGTTCACAACGGTGGCCCTATTCAGCGCGCCGCGCAAGAGCGAACGCGTTATGTCACCGCCAATGCGCACCGATCGCTGCCGGGCGACCGGGACGACGTCCTTCTGGACGACCGTTCACGGTGGGTCACTTTCTGTGTCCGATCGGGCACCGTTGGATACCCTCGGTTAGGAAATGCGGATCGGGGAGATCTCGGGCAGGGTATTTGGACCCTACCCCGGGGGGTAATTTTCCGGCCGTGTCCGGCATTCGACCCTTGGTCCGAACGGTCGATTCCGAACGTTATTCCACGCTATTCGGTGTGGGCTGAATCGCCAGGTCACCGCGATGATTCGGCGGTGAGCCAGCGCAATGTCCACCGGCCAGGCCCGCCCCGCAGAATTGTTCGGGAAAGCGGCGCGATGTCAATTCGCCAGAACGCGGACGGTTCCGCGCCTAATGCGTGCACAATCATCGCTTTCACGACGGCGGGATGGGTGACGGCGGCGGTGCGCCTGCCCTCGGGCGGCGCGTCGAGCCACGAGCCGACCCGGTCGAGCAGTTCGAGCAGCGATTCCCCGCCGTGCGGGGCCGCCGCGGGGTCGGTGAGCCACAGCGCCATGGCGTCCGGTTCGGCGGCGGCCACCTCGTCGAGCGTGCGCCCGCGCCACCGCCCGAAGTCGCAGTCGCGGAGCCGGTCGTCGGACTCGGCCGACAGGCCCAGCGCCGCCGCGGTCTGCGCGCAGCGGGACTCCGGGCCGCGCACGGCGGTGTCGGCGCTGACCGACCCGTCGATGTCAGGCCGCTCCACGGGCTCGTCGTCGGGGAACGCCGCGAGCCGGGTCGCCGCCGTCGCGGCATGGCTGACCACCGTCAACGTTCGGCTCATGACATATCCCACCCCACGAACGGCCGCGTTGACACCGTCCCCATCGCTCCCATACTTTTCAAAGTCGACCCTGATGGTAGAAGGAAGCCGGTGTGACTCCGGCACGGCCGCGCCACTGTGAAGATCCCCGCAAGGAGATCACAGTCAGACCCTCCACCGTCGTCCGCTCCAACGACTGGGCCGCGTGAAGCCCGAGGAGGACTCCATGACGCATGCCGTCGCGACTCCCACCCCCATCCCGTTGACCATCCCGGTGCGGCAGATCCTGCCGTACGCGATCTTCGTGGGAGTGCTGTCCCTGCTTGCGCTGTACTTCGTGGGTGCCGAGCAGGGCGCCTTGGCGATCTTCGAGGGCACCACCGTCCACGAACTCGTCCACGACGCACGGCACTTGCTGGGCTTCCCGTGCCACTGACCGAAACCGAGTCCGTGAGCACTGAGTCATCCGCTTTGACAATGCGGTCCCTGCTGGTCTGGGGCCTGCTCGCGGGCCTGGTCGGCGGTCTGCTGGCGTTCGGGTTCGCCTCGGCGTTCGGCGAGCCCTCGGTCGACCGCGCGATCGCGATCGAGGAAGCGGGCGGCGCCGCGCACCCCCACGAGCCCGGCACGCCCGCCGAGCACGAGCACGAAACCGAGGGGGAGGGCTTCAGCAGGCCGTTCCAGTCCACGGTCGGCCTCGGCATCGGCGCGGTGGTCTACGGCCTGGGACTCGGCGGCCTGTTCGGCGTCGCGTTCGCCTTCGCCTACGGCCGGATCGGCACCCGCACGCCGCGCGCGACCGCGCTCGCCTTGGCGGGCATCGGTTTCGTCGCGGTGGTGCTCGTGCCGTTCCTGACCTACCCGGCCAACCCGCCCGCCGTCGGCAACGCCGACACCATCCAGGAACGCACCGGGCTGTTCTTCGCGATGATCGCCATCTCGCTGGTGGCGGCCGTCGCGGCGATCGTGCTCTCCCGGTCGCTGACCGCGCGCCTCGGCGGCTTCACCGCCGCCACGGCGGCCGCGGTCGGCTACCTGGTCGTGGTGACCGCGGTGGCCAAGGTCCTCCCTGGTTTCCAGGAGGTCCCCGAGGGCTTCCCGGGCGACCTGATCTGGGACTTCCGCATCGCCTCCCTCGGCACCTCCGCGGTGCTGTGGGGCGCGATCGGGGTGACGTTCGCACTCCTGATGCACCGGAGCCTGCGTCGCGCTAGCTGAGAACGACCACGAACCGCGAGTCCCGAGCTGTCGGGGGCTCGCGGTTCGTCGTTCGCACGCAGTTCACCCCGCTCAGCCTTGATCGCCTTACGCTTCGGCGACTCGTGCCTTCCAGCTGTGGGGACCCTTCATGCGGTACCGCTCCGCCTTGATCGTCGCTGTCCTGTTCGCGCTCGCGGGCTGCTCCACGTCCTACGACCCGAACGCGCCGATGGCCGACCCGGCCGAGGTGCGCGCCGACGACGTCCAGGACTGGATGGACAAGGTGTGCGGCGTGATCGCCGACGCGGGGACATCCGCCAAGCAGAAGCCTCCGTCGCCGGGGACGGACTTCGCCGCGGCGAAGACCGGGATCGTCACCTACCTGACCAAGACCTCCGAGTCGTTGGCGGCGGCCGACAAGCGCCTGGAGGAGCTCGCCGACGGGCCCGCGCCCGGCAGCAAGCGGCTGGTCAAGGATCTCCGGGCGGGGGCGGGCCAGTTCAAAGCGGCGATCGACTCGTCGGTGGCCACCGCCCAGGCGGCCGACCCGGCTGACCCGACGGCGTTCGTCGCCACGTTCAAAAAGCTCGCTGACGACCTGCAGTCGGCGCAGACGGCCGCCGACTTGGACGTCAAGATCCGCGCCGAGTTCGCCGACGCCCAGCACAAGGCGCCGAACTGTCAGAAGCTCACGCAGGCCGCGCCGAAGTAGCCGCCACGAACGCGGTGACCGCGGCTGGGTTGCCCGCCGGGTGGGTGTGCAGATAGGAAGCGTGCACACCGCCCACCGCGAAGCCCTCCCGGTGCACCGTTCCCTCGTGGTCGCGCCAGATCCACGCTGGTGCCCGCCCGTGGATCGGGGTCGTGCGGGTCCGGTGGAACTCGTGGCCGGTGACCCGGGTGCCCTCCGCGTGCAGCGGTGACCCCGTCGCGGCGACGGCGTCGCGGTAGCCCAGCATCAGGCGGGGGGTCATCTCCGCCGTCACCGGCAGCACCCCGCACATCGGCAGACCGTCCAATTCGGACGCCAGGTAGAGCAGCCCGCCGCACTCGGCGTGGATCGGGGCCCCCGAGCCCGCCAGCGCGCGCACCTCCGCGCACAGCGGCGCGTTGGCCGACAGCGCCTCCACGTGCTGCTCCGGGAAGCCGCCCGGCAGCACCAGCGCCCGGGTGCCCTCCGGCAGGTGTTCGTCGCGCAGCGGGTCGACCACGGCGATCTCCGCGCCCGCGGCCCGCAGCAGCTCCACGTGCTCGGTGTAGCCGAAGGTGAACGCCGGTCCGCCCGCGACCGCGATCACCGGCCGACCGACCACCGGGGTGACCTCGTCGGCCGGAGACCAGGCTGAGCCAGGGAAATCCGAGGCGGACCGGGCGAGTGAGACCACGGCGTCCAAGTCGACCGACGCCGTGACGAGGTCGGCCATCGCGGCCACCGCGTTGACCGCCGCCGCGCCGTGTTCGATCGCGGGGACCAGCCCGAGGTGCCGCGACGGCACGTCCACGTCGACCGCGCGCCGGACCGCGCCGAGCACCGGCAGGCCCACGTCGTCGCACGCCTCGCGCAGCACCTGCTCGTGCCGGTCGGAGCCGACCTGGTTGAGCACGACACCCGCCAGCCGCACGCCTGCCCGGTAGGACCGGAAGCCGTGCAGCAGCGCGGCCAGGCTCGTGCTCTGGCCGCGCGTGTCGACCACGAGCAGCACCGGCGCGTCGATCAGCTCGGCCACGTGCGCGGTCGAGCCGAAGCCGCCCGCGGCGACCTGGTGGCCGATCCGACCGTCGAACAGCCCCATGACGCCCTCGACCACCGCGACGTCGGCACCGGCCGCGCCGTGGCGGAACAGCGGGCCGACCCGGTGCTCGCCCACGAGCACCGGGTCGAGGTTGCGGCCCGGCCGCCCGCTTGCCAGCGAGTGGTAGCCGGGGTCGATGTAGTCCGGCCCGACCTTGAACGGCGCGACCGTGTGCCCGCGCCGCCGCAGCGCCGCCATCAGGCCGGTGGCGACCGTCGTCTTCCCGCTGCCGGAGCCGGGGGCGGCGACGACGAGCCTGGCTACCACTCGATGCCCTTCTGGCCCTTCTGGCCCGCGTCCATCGGGTGCTTGACCTTGGTCATGTGCGTCACGAGGTCGGCGGCGTCGACCAGCGCCCGCGGCGCGTCCCGGCCGGTGATCACCACGTGCTGGTGGCCGGGCCGGTCGGCCAGCGTGCGCACGACCTCGTCGACGTCGATCCAGCCCCACTTCAGCGGGTAGGTGAACTCGTCGAGCACATACAGGTCGTGCGCCTCGCGCTCGATGCGGCGGGCGATCTCCGCCCAGCCCTCGCGCGCGGCCTCGGCGTGGTCGTCCTCGGTGCCCGACTTGCGCGACCAGGACCAGCCCGCGCCCATCTTGTGCCACTCGACCGGGCCGCCCTCGCCGGTCTGCTCGTGCAGCTTGCCCAGCGCCAGGAACGCCGACTCCTCGCCGACCTTCCACTTCGCGGACTTGACGAACTGGAACACCCCGATCGACCAGCCCTGGTTCCACCCGCGCAGCGCGAGACCGAACGCGGCGGTCGACTTGCCCTTCATCTCCCCGGTGTGGACCACGACCAGCGGCCGGTTGCGCCGCTGGCGGGTCGTGCGGCCGTCGTCTGGGACGGTCTCGGGCTTGCCCTGTGGCATCGGTGATCCCCCCTCAGGCCGCGCGCGCGGCACGGACGACGCCCGCGACGGCGTCGGCGGACAGGTCTTCCAGGCGCAGCCCGGTGCCGCCCAGCGCGGCGGCCAGCCTCACCGCGAGGCCGAGCCGGACCGGCCCGCTCTCGCAGTCGACGACCACGCTCGCCGCGCCCTCGGCCGCGATCATCGCCGCGGCCCGCAGCGCGTCGCCGACCGCGTCGTGCGAGACCGGCACCGTGGCGCGGCCGTCGGTGACGACCACCAGCAGCGCCCGCCTGCGCGGGTCACGCAGCTTCTCCACGTTCAGCGTCTTGCGAGCGCGCAGGAGTCCGTCGGCCAGCGGGGTGCGGCCGCCTGTGCGCAGGTCGCGCAGCCGGGCCACGGCCGCCTCAACCGACGACGTCGGCGGGAGCACCAACTCGGCCGACGAACCCCGGAAGGTCACCAGGCCGACTTTGTCGCGGCGCTGGTAGGCGTCGCGCAGCAGCGAGATCACCGCGCCGGTCACCGCCGACATCCGCTTGCGCGCGGCCATCGAGCCCGACGCGTCCACGGCGAACAGGACCAGGTTGCTCTCCCGGCCCTCGCGCACCGACTTGCGGACGTCACCGGACTTCACGATCAGCGCCGTGCCCACGCGGCCGCGCTGGTGCTGGTGCGGCGCCGCCGCGGTCAGCGTGCCGACGAGGTGGACACCCGAGCCCTGCGACGTCGACGCGCGCAGTGCCCGCCCGGCGCCCGCCCGGGAGCGCGAACGCCGTCCGGGGGCGCCTTCGCCGACGCCTGCGATCTCCAGGTGCCGGGCGCGGAAGGCCAGGTCCGGGGGAACCGGGGCCTGGCCGCCGGTCGGGGACTCCTGCGACGACTGCTGCGAGCCCTGGCTGGGTCCGCTGGGCCCGTCACCGGGCTCCGGGGCACCGCCACCGGGGCCCTCCGGACCGGGATCGGGGTCCGGGTCGGTGTGCTCGGCGGCGTCCCGCAGCGCCTGGTCGAGCTGCTCCTGCTCGATGCCGGGCTCGTCGAACGGGTCGCGCCTGCGGCGGTGCGGCAGGGCCAGCCGGGCCGCCACGGCGACGTCGACCTCCTCGACCTCGGTGCCGCCGCGCCACGCCGCGTGCGCCACGGCGGTGCGGGCGAGGACGAGGTCGGCGCGCATGCCGTCGACGTCGAACGCCGCGCACACCGCCGCGATCCGGCGCAGCTCCGCGTCGGGCAGCCGCACCGACGGCAGCGTGGTCCGCGCGGCGACGATCTGGGCGGCCAGCTCGGTGTCCGAAGTGGACCACTGGGCGGCGAACCCGGCGGGGTCGGCCTCGAAGGCCAGCCTGCGCCGGATGACCTCGGTCCGCGTCGGCACGTCCCGCGCTGCCCGCACCTCGACGGTCAGCCCGAACCGGTCGAGCAGCTGCGGCCGCAGCTCGCCCTCCTCCGGGTTCATGGTCCCGACCAGCAGGAACGACGCCGCGTGCGACACCGAGACACCCTCGCGCTCGACGTGCGCGCGGCCCATGGCGGCGGCGTCGAGCAGCAGGTCGACCAGGTGGTCGTGCAGCAGGTTGACCTCGTCGACGTAGAGCACGCCGCGATGCGCCGCCGCGAGCAGACCCGGCTGGTAGGCGCGGACGCCCTCGGTCAACGCGCGCTCCAGGTCGAGCGAGCCGATGAGCCGGTCCTCGGTCGCGCCGACCGGCAGCTCGATGAGCCGCGCCGCGCGGGTGTCGCGGCCGCCGTCGTGCGGGCCGTCGGGGCAGCGCGGGTCCGGCGCGGCCGGGTCGCAGCTGAACCGGCAGCCGTGGACCGTGGCGATGACGGGCAGCAGGGCGGCCAGCGCGCGCACGATGGTCGACTTCGCCGTGCCCTTCTCACCCCGGACCAGCACACCCCCGATGCCCGGGTGCACGGCGTTGAGCAGCAGCGCCAATCGGAGGTCGTCGTGGCCGACGACCGCGGAGAACGGGTAGCCGGCGCTCATCGGCGCACGACAGGGGAGATGGCAGGCAGCACGCCATGATCCTCACTCCGGGTCCGCGCCCGGGTCGGTCTGGCAGGGCGGAGTGTCCTGGCTCCCGGATCGACGCGCCGCTCCGGCCTTCCCAGGTCGCCCCGGTGGCACGCGGGGGAGTGGCGCTCCCCGGTCACAGTGGCGGGACCGCACCGGATTTCCACCGGTTTCCTCCCACTCCCTGCTTGGTCCACCGCATCGTCGCAGACCCGACCCGCGCGGACCAAGCCGCGTGTCGCGGATCTCGGCCGGGCGTCGGTTACCGTTTGCGATCGTGGTGACTGTCGTGGGCATCGGAGCGGACGGGTGGGCCGGCTTGGCCGGACCCGCCCGCGACGCGCTGGCCAGCGCCGATGTGATCGTCGGGGTGGCCCGCCAGCTCGCGCTGCTGCCCGACGAGATCGAGGCCGACCGGGTGGAGTGGCCGTCACCCCTCGTGCCCGCCATCCCGGGAATCCTCGACGCGCACCGCGGCCAGGCCGTGTGCGTGCTCGCCAGCGGCGACCCGATGTTCTACGGCATCGGCGCGACCCTGGCTCGCCGGACCGAGATCCGGGTCATCTCCCACCCGTCGTCGGCGTCGCTGGTGTGCGCGCGGCTCGGCTGGGCGCTGGAGGACGTCGAGGTGATCAGCGCGGTCGCCCGGCCCGTCGAGCGGCTGCACGCCGCGGTCCACCACGGCAGCCGGGTCATGGTCCTCAGCGAGAACGCGGGCACACCGCTCGCGGTCGCCCGGCTGCTGACCGCTCGCGGCTTCGGCTCCAGCCGGATGACGGTCGTCTCGGCCGTGGGCGGGCCGGACGAACAGGTGGTGAGCGGGATCGCCGACGGGTGGTCGGCGCAGGTCGGCCCGCTGAACATCGTCGCCGTCGAGTGCGTCGCCGCCCCGGAGGCGCGCAGGCTGCCCAGGACGCCCGGGCTGCCCGACGACACCTACGAACACGACGGCCAGATCACCAAGCGGGAGATCCGCGCGGTGACCATGGCCGCGCTGTCACCCGAGCCGGGCCTGCTGCTGTGGGACATCGGCGCGGGGTCGGGCAGCATCGGCATCGAGTGGATGCGGTCGCACCCCTCGTGCCGGGCCATAGCGATCGAACCCCGGGAGGACCGCGCCGAGCGGATCACCCGCAACGCCAACCGGCTCGGCGTGCCCGGGCTGCGGGTCGTGCACGGGTCGGCGCCGGACGCGCTGGAGGACCTGCCCGACCCGGACGTGGTGTTCGTCGGCGGCGGGGTGACCGTCGAGGGCGTGATCGCGGCCGGGTGGGCGGCGCTGCGCCCCGGCGGCAGGCTCGTCGTCAACGCCGTCACGCTGGAGTCGGAGGCCCTGGCGATCCGGTGGCGGGCCGACCTCGGCGGCGACCTGATCCGGCTCGCCATCAGCCGCGCGGCCCCGCTGGGCGGGTTCACCGCGTGGCGGCCGATGCTTCCGGTGACCCAGTGGACCGTGGTGAAGGAGAACCAATGACCGTGCACTTCATCGGGGCGGGCCCTGGGGCCGCCGACCTGATCACGGTGCGCGGCCAGCGGATCATCTCCGCCGCACCCGTGTGCCTCTACGCGGGCGCGCTCGTGCCCGAGGAACTGCTGGACCTGTGTCCGCCCGGCGCGCGCAAGGTCGACACCGCGAACCTGACGCTCGACGAGATCACCGCCGAGCTGCTCGCCGCGCACGCCGACGGCCACGACGTAGCCCGCCTGCACTCCGGCGACCCGTCGGTGTTCAGCGCCATCGCCGAGCAGATCCGCCGCCTCGACGCCGCTGGTGTGCCCTACGACATCACCCCGGGCGTCCCCGCTTTCGCTGCCGCCGCCGCGGCACTGCGGACTGAGCTGACTGTTCCTGGCGTCGGCCAGACCGTCGTGCTGACCCGCACGTCGGCCCGCGCCACGCCGATGCCGCCAGGGGAGGACCTCGACACCCTGGGCAAGTCCGGCGCCACGATGGTGCTGCACCTCGCCGTGCAGCGCATCGACGAGGTCGTCGCCGAGCTGCTGCCCAACTACGGTCCACTGTGTCCGGTCGCGGTCGTGGCGTATGCCTCGCGCGCCGACGAGGTGATCCTGCGCGGGACCCTGTCCGACATCGCTTCGCGGGTGCGGGAAGCGGGGATCAAGCGGACCGCGGTGATCATCGTCGGTCGGGTGCTGGCGCCGGAGGGATTCTGCGACAGCCACCTGTACTCGGCAGCGCGCGAGCGTCAGTGACTGCGGCCCACGATGTTGCCCGCCCGGTCGATCACGACGACGTCGACCTCGACCTCCGCGCCCCGCAAGGTCTCCAGGGCCGTGGCTTTGGCGCCGTCGGCCACCGCGTCGCCGAGCGGGACGCCTTCCTGCTGAGCCAGGGTCAGGGCTTCCAGGGCCGTGTTGCCGTTGGTGATCCGTTCGGCCAGCTCCGCGCTGCCGCCCGCCGCGGTGGCGGTGCGGGCGAGGGCGGCGAGGTCGACCTGGGAGCGGGCCGAGTGCAGGTCGAGGTGGCCGTCGGCGAGCTTGGACAGCTTGGCGAAGCCGCCGGAGATGGTGAGCCGCGCGACCGGGTGGCGGCGCAGGTACTTGAGGACGGCGCCCGCGAAGTCGCCCATGTCGAGCAGGGCGTCCTCGGGCAGGCCGTAGAGCGCCATGACCGTGCGCTCGGACGTGGAACCGGTGCAGCCCGCGACGTGCTGGTAGCCCGCCGCCCGGGCCACGTCGATGCCGCGGCGGATGCTGTCGATCCACGCACTGCACGAGTACGGCACGACGACGCCCGTGGTGCCCAGGATCGAGAGCCCGCCGAGGATGCCGAGGCGCGGATTCCACGTCTTGCGGGCCAGTTCCTCGCCGCGGTCCACGGAGATCTCCACCACGACGTCACCCGTGCCGCCGTGGCGGGCCGCGACCTCGGCGACGTGGTCGCGGATCAGGGTGCGGGGGACCGGGTTGATCGCGGGCTCGCCGACCGCCAGCGGGAGGCCGGCCTTGGTGACCGTGCCGACACCCGGACCGGCCACGAACGTCACACCGGTTCCCGGTTCACCCGCGCGGACCGTCGAGCGGATCAGGGCACCGTGGGTGACGTCCGGGTCGTCTCCCGCGTCCTTCACCACCCCCGCCATCGCGACGCCGGGATCGAGATCCTCCACGGCGAGGGCGAACGCGGGCGTCTGTCCTTTCGGGAGCGTGATGGTCACCGGGTCGGGAAACTCCCCAGTGAGCAGCGCGGTGTAGGCGGCGGTGGTCGCCGCCGTCGCGCACGCCCCCGTCGTCCACCCATAGCGCAGGCCCTCCGGCGTGCGCCGTTGTCCGGTCATGACACCAGGGTAGTGAGCGCATGAAGGTCCTTATCCTCGGCGGCACCGGAGAGGCGCGGGCTCTGGCCGCCGCGCTCGCCACGCGGCCGGACACGGCGGTCGTGTCGTCGCTCGCCGGCCGGGTGCGGTCGCCCCGGCTGCCCGTCGGCGACGTGCGGATCGGCGGGTTCGGCGGGCCGGAGAAGCTGGCCGCGTGGCTGGTCGAGGCCCGGATCGACGCGGTGGTCGACGCCACGCATCCGTTCGCCGAGCGGATCAGCGCCTCCGCCGCCGACGCGGCCGCGCGGGCGGGGGTTCCGCTGATCATGCTGCGCCGTCCCGGGTGGACGGAGCGGCCGGGTGACACGTGGCACTGGGTCGACGATCTCGACGAGGCCGCGCGGTCGCTGCCCGGGGAACGGGTGTTCCTGACCACGGGACGGCAGGGCCTGGCCTCGTTCGCCGAGTCGGACCGATGGTTCCTGGTCCGCTGCGTCGACCCGCCGGAGCCGCCGCTGCCCGCCCGGATGGAACTGCTGCTCGACCGGGGGCCGTACACGCTCGACGGCGAGCTGGCGCTGCTGCGGAACTACGAGATCGACGTCGTGGTCACCAAGGACAGCGGCGGCGACCTGACCGTGGCCAAGCTCGACGCGGCGCGCGAACTGGGGTTGCCGGTCGTGGTGGTTCGGCGACCACCCATCCCGGACGTGGTGTCGGTGGCGTCGGTGAAAGAGGTGGTGGCCTGGCTCCCGTAAGATGTACGGTACAGTGTACGGCGACGGTCCGTACAGGTTGGGGAATGCATGATCGTGGCCGAAGCGGCTACTCGGCTCGCGCGCTGCGCGGCTGTGTTCGAACCAGGTGAACCCGCGCGGATGGGCTCGGTCGCCTTCCACGGCGACCTGCCGGACGGGGTCGGCACGGCGGGGGAGCTGACCATCGCCGAACCGGACGGCGGCACCACGACCGTCCCGGTCGTCCGCCTGCCGGTCGCCGCCGCCGTCCCGGTGTTGACCAAGGCGCGCAAGGGCGCCGACGCACACCCGGCCGCGGCCTTCTGGGGAGCCGCCGTGCTGGTCGGCCTCCAGCTCGTCGCCCGCGGCCGCATCCTGCCCGGCATCACACCCGACGGGTTCGACTCGTGGCGTGCCGGACCGCTCGACCCGAGTGATGTCGACCGCCTGCGTGAGCTGGCCGAGGCCATGCCCGCCGCCGCGCGCGCCGTCCCCGTGCCCGGCCGGATGCCCGCCGAACTCGCCGACGCGCACACCCTGGTCCGCGGGTTCATCGACGCGGTCGCCGACGGCATGCCCCGCACGGCCGCCGCCCCGGTCGTCGCGGGCGGTCCGCTGTTCGCCGCCCGCAAGCCGGTGAAGGCGCCCCGGCTGCGCGCCTGGTCCGACGAGCTGTCGGCAGGGCTCGACGCGGGCGTGCGGATCTCGCTGCGCGTCGAGGTGCCCGGCGACGACTACGCCGCGGGCCGCTTCCACGCCGTCGTGCAGGCGCACTCGCTGGCTGACCCGTCCGTGGTCGCCGACGTGGCCGACCTGTGGGATCGCGGCGGCTCGGTCCGGGTCGACGTGACGATGGCGGTCCGCCGCGCCGCGCGCGTGTGGTCGCCGATGCAGCGGCTGCTTTCACGGGGAGTGCCCGATCGGGTCGTCCTCGACGACGCTGACGTCACCGAGCTGTTCCAGCTCGCGCCCCGGCTCACCGCGGCGGGCGTCGAGGTGCACTGGCCCCGGGAACTGCTCGCCCCGATCACCGCCCGCGCGGCGATCAGCGGCGCGGCGCCGTCGGACATGCGCTCGGCGCTGGGGGGAGGCGCGCTGCTCACGTTCGACTGGCAGCTCGCGATGGGCGGCCAGCCGCTCACCAAGGCCGAACTCGACCAGCTCGCCGAGTCGCACCGTCCGGTCGTCCGGCTGCGTGATCAGTGGGTGCTGGTCGACCCAGACGTCGCCCGCAAGGCGCGGGAGCGCGACCTGAAACCGGTGACCGCCGTCGAGGCACTCGCCGTCGCGCTGACCGGCACCACCGAGATCGACGGCGAACGCGTCGACGTCGTCACCTCGGACTGGCTGGAGTCCCTCCGCGCCCGTATCGCCGACCCCGACACCGGCGCCGAAGTGATCGAGGCGCCGCCCGGCCTGGCCGCGACCCTGCGCGACTACCAGCTGCGCGGCCTCCGCTGGCTGGCCAGGATGACCTCCCTCGGGCTCGGCGGCTGCCTCGCCGACGACATGGGTCTCGGCAAGACGATCACCCTGATCGCCCTGCACCTGCACCGCGCGTCCGGCCCGACGCTGGTCGTGTGCCCGGCCTCGCTGCTGGGCAACTGGGAGCGCGAGATCGCCCGCTTCGCCCCGGGCGTCCCAGTCCGCCGCTTCCACGGCGGCGCCCGCACCCTGGCCGACGAGGGCTTCGTGCTGACCACCTACGGCACCATGCGCCTCGACGCCGAACGCCTCGCCGCCCACCAGTGGGGCCTGCTCGTCGCCGACGAGGCCCAGCACGTCAAGAACCCGTCCTCCAGCACCGCCAAGGCGCTGCGGACAATCCCGGCCGACGCCCGCGTCGCCCTGACCGGCACACCCGTCGAGAACAACCTGTCGGAACTGTGGGCGGTGCTCGACTGGACCACCCCCGGCCTGCTCGGCACGCTGTCCGGTTTCCGCGCCCGCTGGGCCAAGCCGATCGAGGCCGACCGCGACGAGGACATGGCCCGCCGGCTGGCCGCGCTGGTGCGCCCGTTCCTGCTGCGGCGCCGCAAGTCCGACCCGGGGATCGCCCCGGAGCTGCCGCCGAAGACCGAGACCGACCAGCCGGTGTCGCTCACCCGCGAACAGGCCGGGCTCTACGCGGCGGTCGTCCGCGAGACGATGGCCGAGATCCGCGCGTCCGACGGCATGGCCCGCCGCGGGCTGGTGATGAAGCTGATCACCGGCCTCAAGCAGATCTGCAATCACCCCGCGCAGTACCTCAAAGAGCCGTCCGCCAAGCTCACCGGCCGCTCCGGCAAGCTCGAACTCCTCGACGAACTGCTCGACACGATCCTCACCGAGGACGGCTCGGTGCTCGTGTTCACCCAGTACGTGACCATGGCCCGGCTCATCGAGCGGCACCTGCGCGACCGCGGCATCGCCTGCGCGCTGCTGCACGGCGGCACCCCCGTGCCCCGCCGCGAGGACCTGGTCCGCCAGTTCGGCGACGGCGAATTCCCCGTGTTCCTGCTGTCCCTCAAAGCCGCGGGGACTGGCCTCAACCTGACCCGCGCCGACCACGTCGTGCACTTCGACCGCTGGTGGAACCCGGCCGTCGAGGACCAGGCCACCGACCGTGCGTACCGGATCGGCCAGACCCGGCCGGTGCAGGTGCACCGCCTGATCGCGGAGGGCACGGTCGAGGACCGCATCGCCGAGATGCTGTCCACCAAACGCGACCTGGCCGACTCGATCCTGACCGGCGGCGAGGCCGCGCTGACCGAACTGTCCGACGCCGAACTGGCCGACCTGGTGGAGCTGCGATGACCGCGCTCGGATTCCCCGCCTTCCCGCCGGTCGGCCGCGGTTCGATGGCCCGCACCTGGTGGGGCCGCGCCTGGATCAAGGCGATGGAGGACTCGGCCCTCGACGAGCGGCAGCTCCGCGACGGCCGCAAGTACGCGCGCGGCGGCTACGTCGGCGCGATCACCGTCAGCGCGGGCCGCATGTCGGCCTCCGTGCGCGACTACGAGGACGACACGACCTACCAGACGGTGATGCGGCTGGAACCGTTGTCGGAAGCCGAATGGCGCCGCTTCCTCGACCAGGTCGCCACCCAGTCCGGCCACATCGCCGCCCTGCTCGACGGCGACATGCCCGCCGAACTGGTCGACGCCGCCGCCGACGCCGGGGTGCGGCTGCTGCCCGACCTCGGCGACCTCGACCCGGAGTGCACGTGCCCCGGCTGGGAACTGCCGTGCAGGCACGCCGCCGCGCTCGCCTACCAGGTGTCGTGGCTGCTGGACTCCGACCCGTTCGTGCTGCTGCTGTTGCGCGGCAAGGCGACGGCCGACTTGCTGGCGGATCTCCAGTCGCGGGTGTCGACGTTCCCGGCGGCCGAGGCGTTCGCGCAGCCTTTCGTGCCGCTGCCAGATCCGCCCCCGGTGCCCGACGAGCCGCTGGTCGAGTTGGACGTGCCCGCCGCGGAAGGGATCGATCCGGTCGCGCTCGCGTTGCTGGCGAAGGACGCGGCGAGCCGCGCTCGCCAGCTGATGGTCGGCGAGGTCCCCGACCTGCCGTGCACCGCCGACCTCGTCCGCTACGCCGCTGTCTACTCGGTCGACCTCGACGTCGACCCCCGCTCGGTGGCGGCGTGGCGCAACGGCGGCATCGACGGCTTGCGCGTGCTGTCGACCACGTGGCGCCCGCCGCCCGCCGTCGCCGCGAGGGCCGCCGACACCGCGGCCGCGGCGGTCGAGGGCGCCGTCGAGGTCCACGACAACCACTGGACCTTCGGCGACGCCCAAGTCCGCCTGGGCCGCGACGGCCGCTGGTACCCCTACCGCGACCAGGACGGCGAGTGGTGGCCGGTCGGGCCACCCCAAGCCGACATCGCCTCCGCCCTGATCGCGGTACTCGCCTAGCCCGGGTATGTCCGGGGGGTGAACACGACCTGGGTGCCGTCGCCGCGCTCGACCACCTTGGTCTGCGACGATCCGATCAGCAGCAGGCACCGCATGTCGACGGTGGCCGGGTCGAGGTCGGCCAGGCGGAGCACCCGAACCGTCTCCTCCGGCCCGCCCACGTCCCGGCCGATCACCACGGGCGTGTCGGGGGAGCGGTGCTTCAGCAGCAGGTCACGGGCCTCGCCGAGCTGCCACGTCCGCGACTTCGACGCCGGGTTGTAGATCGCGATCGCCAAGTCGGCCTCCGCCACCGCGGCGAGCCGCTTGGTGATCACGTCCCACGGCTTGAGCCGGTCCGACAGCGAGATCGTGCAGAAGTCGTGGCCCAGCGGCGCGCCCACCCGGCTAGCCACGGCCTGCGCCGCGGTCAGCCCCGGCAGCACCCGCACCGGCACATCGGTCCACTGTGGATCCGTGGCGACCTCCAGCACCGCCGCCGCCATGGCGAACACACCCGGGTCACCCGAGGACACCACCGCGACCCGGCGGCCGCGCTTGGCCAGGTCCAGCGCGAACGCGGCGCGCTCGGCCTCGACCTGGTTGTCGGAGGCGTGCCGCTGCTGGCGCGGGTTCGGCGGGACGCGGTCGAGGTAGGTCTTGTAGCCGACCAGGTCGTCGGCCGCCGTCAGCGCCTCCTGGGCCTCCGGCGTCAGCCAGGGCCGCCCGGCCGGGCCGGTGCCCACGACGACTACCTCACCCTGAGCCTCCGCGGGGACCAACGAAGCCACGCTCCCTGACACGCCCTCGTTCACCGGGCTCGTCAGCAGGGCCAACGAGAAGTACGGCACCGTCGTCGGGTCCACTTCGGACAGCGGCAGGCTGCGCCCCTGCTCCCACGTGGCCCGCTCCACATACCGCGCCTGGTCGAGCTTGCCCGCGGCCTCGAACGCCGCGCGCACCTTGCCGAACGTGCGGCCCAGCTTCAGCACCGCCGCCGAGTCCGTCGCAGCCAGGTGCCGCGCCAGGTCCTCAGCGGGCAGCGTCCCGGGCAGGATCGTCAGCACTTCCTCGCCCTCGACCAGCGGCCGTCCCAACACAGCCGCCGCCGCGCTCACCGACGTCACCCCGGGCACGACCTCGGTCCGGTACCGCCCGCACAGCCGTTTGTGCATGTGCATGTAGGACCCATAGAACAGCGGATCACCCTCGGCGAGCACCACGACGTCGCGGCCCGCGTCCAAGTGCACGGCCAGCCGCGCCGCCGCCTGCTCGTAGAACTCGGCCATCGCGCCCGCGTAGCCGCCCGGGTGGTCGGTCGTCTCGACGGTCAGCGGGTAGACCAACTGCTCCTCGATCTGGCCTTCCCGCAGGTAGCGGGCCGCGACACCGCGCGCGATCGACTTGCCGTGGCGCGCGCTGTGGTAGGCGATCACGTCCGCCTCGCCGATGAGCCGCGCGGCCTTGACCGTCATCAGATCCGGGTCGCCGGGACCCAGCCCGACGCCGTAGAGGGTGCCCGTCATTCCTGCTCACTCGCGATCGCGTTCACCGCGGCGACGGCCATGGCGCTGCCGCCCCGCCGTCCCCGCACCACCAGATACGGCACGCTTCCGTGCTCCGCCAACGCTTCCTTCGACTCGGCCGCGCCGATGAACCCGACCGGCAGGCCGAGCACGGCCGCGGGCCGGGCGCCCTCGTCGATCATCTCCAGCAGCCGGAACAGCGCGGTCGGCGCGTTGCCGATCGCCACGACGGCGCCGTCGAGCCGGTCGCCCCACAGTTCCAGCGCCGCGGCGCTGCGCGTGTTGTCCAAAGTGGACGCGAGGTCCGGGACGCTCGGGTCGGACAGCGTGCAGATGATCTCGTTGTCGGCGGGCAGCCGCTTGCGGGTGATGCCGCTGGCCACCATGTGCGCGTCACACAGGATCGGCGCGCCCGCCAGCAGCGCCTCGCGGGCCGCGGCGACGACGTCGGGGGAGTAGGCGATGTCCTCGACCAGATCGACCATCCCGCAGGCGTGGATCATGCGGACCGCGACGCGGGCCACGTCGGCGGGCAGCGCCGCGAGCTCGGCCTCCGCCCGGATCGTGGCGAACGAGCGGCGGTAGATCTCCGCGCCGTCCCGGATGTAGTCGATCAAAGTCCCAGCCTTCCGTCCACCGCGTAGCCACGCCCGGTGGCCACCACATCCATCACACCGGCGGGCTTGCCGCACCGCCGGTCACACCCCGACCAGTGCGCGGGCCGCCCGAGGGGCCGCGCGTCGGCCCGCACGTCGGCCAGCGACTTCGCGCAGCCCGGTCGCCCGGTGCACGCGGTCACCCCGAGCCACGGCGAGTCCGGGTCACCGATCAGTCCTTCGATCCCAGGATCGCCGCCGGCGACGACGAAACCCCGCCACGGAGTCAGCACCAGGTCACCTAGTCGCGCCGCCTGGTCGGCCGTCAGCCTGCCCAGCGGCGCGCCGAGGCCGAAGCCCGCGCTCCCGTCGGCGAACTCGACAGGTCCGATCGGCCCCACTACCGGCGGCTCGCCAGTCACTCGCTCCGAAGTCCGGTCGAACAGCGAGGCGATGCGCTCGGCGGGCAGCTCGGCGACGCGCCACTGCTCGTCACGCAGCTCCAGGAACGCCGCCGCGGCGGCCAGCATCGTCTCGATCACCTGGTCGGGCTGGACGCGGACGCCGTGGTCGGCGCCGCCCAGCAGGATCGCCACCGAGTCGTCGACCGGCAGCGCGGCCAGGTCCGCACCGAGCCAGGCCACGTCGCCCCGACCGTCGTCGAAGGCGAACAGGAACCGTCCCGGCAGCGCGGCGAGATCGGCCCGCCCGCACAGCTCGTGGTCGAGTTCGGCCGCGAGCCCGGGCGGGCCGAGCGGCGAAGACATGATGTTGCGCACTTTCTCGTGCGTCAGCGACGGCAGCAGGCCCGCCTCGGCCAGTCGCGCGCCCAGCTCGACCTCGGCGCCCTCGGCCAGCCCACGCACCTGGAGGTTGGCCCGGGAGGTCAGTTCCAGCGTCCCGTCGCCCAGCTCACGTGAAGCCCCGGCAAGGGTCCTGACCTGCGCGGATGTCAGTCCGCCGCCCGGCACACGGACCCGCGCGAGACCGCCGTCAGCCGCCCGGTGCACGTCGAGCGCACCCGGGCAGGCATCGGCGCCCATACGGCGCTGGGAAGGAGGCACCGCCCGAATATAGGGTGAGCCGGACAAAGCGATGGCAAGCGGAGGAAGCCGGTGTGAGTCCGGCGCGGTCCCGCCACTGTCACCGGATCGGTTCATCCGGTCCGGGAGCCAGGAACTCCGGCCGTCGCGACCCACTACCCGGGGCGAGGACCCCAGGAAGGGAAACATGATCCTGCTCCTGTCGACTTCCGACACCGACCTGCTCTCCGCGCGCGCCAGTGGCGCGGACTACCGGCTCGGCAACCCCGCCCGCCTCGGCGTGGACGACCTGCCCGCCCTGCTCGACGGCGTCGACGTGGTCGTCGTCCGCCTCCTCGGCGGCCGCCGCGCCTGGGAGGAAGGGCTCGACGCGCTGCTCGCGGGCCCGCGGCCGGTCGTGGTCCTCGGCGGCGAGCAGGCCCCCGACGCCGAGCTGATGGAGTGCTCGACCGTGCCGGTCGGTGTCGTCGCGGAGGCACACAGCTACCTCGCGCACGGCGGCGCCGACAACCTGCGGGAGCTGTTCCACTTCCTGTCCGACACGCTGCTGCTGACCGGTGAGGGCTTCGCCAAGCCCGCCGAGCTCGCCGTGTGGGGTCCGCTGGAGCGCGCCGCGCGGCGCACCGAAGGCCCGAAGGTCGGCATCCTCTACTACCGCGCCCACCACATCGCCGGGAACACCGCGTTCGTCGAGGCGCTGGCCTCGGCGGTCGAGGACGCGGGCGGCCAGGCCGTCCCCGTCTACTGCGCCTCCCTGCGCACCGCGCCCCAGGACCTGCTCGACGTCCTCGGCACCGTCGACACCCTGGTCGTCACCGTCCTGGCCGCGGGCGGCACCCGCCCGGCCGACGCGTCGGCCGGTGGCGACGAGGACGCCTGGGACGTCGGCGCGCTGGCCGCGCTGGACATCCCGATCCTGCAGGGCCTGTGCCTGACCTCCAGCCGCGCGACGTGGGAGGAGAGCGACGACGGCCTGTCACCGCTGGACACCGCCACCCAGGTCGCCGTGCCCGAGTTCGACGGCCGGATCATCACCGTCCCGTTCTCCTTCAAGGAACAGGACAAGGACGGCCTGTCGGTCTACGTCGCCGACGCCGAGCGCGCCGCCCGGGTCGCCGGGATCGCGGTCAAGCACGCGACGCTGCGCCACGTGCCGCCCGCCGAGCGCAAGGTCGCGCTGATGCTGTCGGCGTACCCGACCAAGCACGCCCGCATCGGCAACGCCGTCGGCCTCGACACCCCGGCCAGCGCGATCAAGCTGCTCACCGCCATGAAGGACGCCGGCTACACCGTCGGCGAGTTGCCCGGCGTCAGCGCGGGTGACGGCGACGCGCTGATCCACGCGCTGATCGAGGCGGGCGGCCAGGACCCGAACTGGCTCACCGAGAAGCAGCTCTCCGGCAACCCCGTGCGCATCTCGGCCGCCGAGTACCGCGGCTGGTACGACACGCTGCCCGCCGACCTGCGCGAGTCGATGGAGGAGCACTGGGGTCCCGCGCCGGGCACCCTGTTCGTCGACCACTCGAACGACCCAGAAGGCGAGATCGTCCTCGCCGCGCTCCAAGCCGACAACGTCGTGCTGATCGTGCAGCCGCCGCGCGGCTTCGGCGAGAACCCGGTCGCGATCTACCACGACCCTGACCTGCCGCCCAGCCACCACTACCTGGCCGCCTACCGCTGGGTGGCGGGCAGCTTCGGCGCGCACGCCATGATCCACCTGGGCAAGCACGGCAACCTGGAGTGGCTGCCGGGCAAGAACCTGGGCATGTCCGCCTCCTGCGGCACCGACGCGGCCCTGGGCGACATGCCACTGATCTACCCGTTCCTGGTCAACGACCCGGGCGAGGGCACCCAGGCCAAGCGCCGCGCCCACGCCACCCTGGTCGACCACCTCGTGCCGCCCATGGCGCGCGCCGAGAGCTACGGCGACCTGGCCCGGCTGGAGCAGCTGCTCGACGAGCACTCCAACATCGCCGCGATGGACCCGGCCAAGCTGCCCGCCATCCGCGCCCAGATCTGGACCCTCATCCAGGCCGCCAAGCTCGACCACGACCTCGGGGTCGACGACCGCCCGCACGACGCCGAGTTCGACGACTTCCTGCTCCACCTCGACGGCTGGCTGTGCGAGATCAAGGACGTCCAGATCCGCGACGGCCTGCACACCCTCGGCGACGCGCCGGTCGGTGCCGCGCGGGTCAACCTGGTCAACTCGATGCTGCGCGCCCGCCAGATGTGGGGCGGCAAGGCCTCGGCGCTGCCCGGCCTGCGTGAGGCGCTGGGCCTGGCCGAGGACGGCTCCGAAGCGCGGGTGAAGGTCGACGAGATCGACGCGCTGGCCTTGGCGCTCATCGAGGCGATGGAGAACCACGGCTGGTCGGCCGACGAGGCCCGCCAGGTCACCCGGGATGTCCTCGGGGCGGAGAACGAGGCGGTGACGGAGGTCCTGACCTTCGCCGCCGTCGAGGTGGTGCCGCGGCTGGCCCGCACGACCGACGAGATCACCCATGTCCTGCACGCGCTGGAAGGCGGCTTCGTTCCGCCCGGCCCGAGCGGCTCGCCGTTGCGCGGCCTGGTGAACGTGCTGCCGACCGGCCGGAACTTCTACTCGGTCGACCCGAAGGCCATCCCCAGCAGGCTCGCGTGGGAGACCGGTTCGGCGATGGCCGAGTCCCTGGTCGCCCGCTACAAGACCGACACGGGGGAGTACCCGCGCTCGGTCGGCCTGTCGGTGTGGGGCACCTCGGCCATGCGCACCGCGGGCGACGACATCGCCGAAGTGCTGGCGCTGATGGGCGTGCGCCCGGTGTGGGACGAGGCGTCCCGGCGGGTGAGCGGGCTGGACGTGATCCCGCTGGCCGAACTGGGCCGCCCCCGCATCGACGTCACGGTCCGCATCTCCGGCTTCTTCCGCGACGCCTTCCCGCACGTGGTCTACCTGCTGGACGACGCCGTCCGCCTGGTCGCCGCGCTCGACGAGTCCAATGAGGACAACTACGTTCGTGCGCATGTGCTGGCGGACAACGACAAGGACGAGCGGCGCGCCACGACCCGCATCTTCGGCTCCAAGCCCGGCGCGTACGGCGCGGGCCTGCTGCCCCTGATCGACAGCCACAACTGGCGCGACGACTCCGATCTGGCCGAGGTCTACGCGGTGTGGGGCGGCTTCGCCTACGGCCGCGAGCTGGACGGCGCCCCGGCCCGCGAGGACATGGAGTCGGCGTACAAGCGCATCGCCGTGGCCGCCAAGAACGTCGACAGCCGCGAGCACGACATCGCCGACTCCGACGACTACTACCAGTACCACGGCGGCATGGTCGCGACCGTCCGCGCGCTGACGGGCCGCGCCCCGGCCGCGTACATCGGCGACAGCACCCGCCCGGAGTCGGTGCGGACCCGGTCGCTGGAGGAGGAGACCAACCGCGTCTTCCGCTCCCGCGTCGTCAACCCCCGTTGGATCGAAGCCATGCGCCGCCACGGCTACAAGGGCGCCTTCGAGCTGGCCGCCACCGTCGACTACCTGTTCGGCTACGACGCCACGACCGGCGTCGTCGCGGACTGGATGTACGACAAGCTGGCGCAGACCTACGCGCTGGACCCGGAGAACCGCAAGTTCCTCACCGAGTCCAACCCGTGGGCCCTGCACGGCATCGCCGAGCGCCTGCTGGAAGCCGCCGAACGCAAGATGTGGGCCGAACCGGACCCGGCGACCCTCCAGCAGCTCCAGGAGCTGTACCTCCAGGTCGAGGGCGACATCGAAGCGGGCTCGGAGTAGCGCTAACGAGCCTGTTAAGAAACGTGAACTGGTGCCCGGCCGCGGTCGGGCACCAGTCTCGTCTCCATGGAGCTCGCAGGCATCTACGTCCCCCTCATCACGCCCTTCACCGCCGCCGACACCGTCGACCTCGACGCCCTGGCCGATCTCGCCCACCAGGTCATCCAGGACGGTGCCGCGGGCCTGGTCGCCCTGGGGACCACCGCCGAGGTCGCCACCCTCGAACCGGACGAGAAGGCCGCGATCATCGACGTCTGCGCGGCCGTCGCCCGCGAGCGCCACGTCCCCCTCATCGTCGGAGCGGGCTACAACGCCACCGCCAAGTCCGTCGCCGAACTCGCCGAGCTGACCCGGCCGGAGATCACCGCCGCCCTGACCCTCGTCCCGCCCTTCACCCGCCCCTCCGAGGCGGGGGTCGTCGAGCACTTCCGCGCACTCACCGGCAAGCTCCCCCTGATCGTCTACAACGTCCCCTACCGAACCGGCCTCACCCTCTCCGCCCGAACCGTCCTCGAAATCGCCAACCTCCCCGGAATCGCGGGCACCAAGCACAGCGTCGGCGCCATCGACCAGGACACCGTCGCGATCCTCGGCAACCGCCCGCCCGGGTTCGCCGTCCTCGCGGGCGACGACGTCCTCGCCTCACCGCTGCTCGCCCTCGGCGCCGAAGGCGGAATCCTGGCCTCCGCGCACATCCGAACGGGTGACTTCGCCGACCTCGTCACCGCCTGGCGCAAGGGCGAGGCGGACCGCGCCCGGGCACTCGGCCACGACCTCGCCGACCTCTCCGCCAAGCTGTTCGCCCAGCCCAACCCGACCGTCATCAAGGCCGTCCTGCACGCCCGAGGCCGCATCGCCACCCCGGCCGTCCGCCTGCCCCTGCTGCCCGCCACCGGGGTTGACCTCGCCGGTCTGGGGGTACCCGACCAGGTATGACGACCGATGTACTCGACCTGATCCTCGCCGACCACCGCCGGTTCGAGGACCTGTTCCGCGACCTGCGCGACCGCACCAACGACCGCGGCAAGCTCCTCGACGAGCTGTCGACCCGGCTCGTCGCGCACGCCGAGGCCGAGGAGGCCGAGGTCTACCCGGCGCTGCGTCGGTTCAAGGACATCACCGACGAGGAAGTCGAGCACGGCGCCGAGGAACACGCCGAGGGCAACGAGGAACTGCTCGCGCTCCTGGAGATCGAGGACACCGAGTCCGACGCGTGGGAGGAGCAGCTCGGCGAGCTGGTCAAGGCCGTCGCCCACCACCTCGACGAGGAGGAGCGCACCATCCTCAGCGACGCCCGCGAGACCGTCCCCGAGGCGCGTCGCGCCGAGTTGGGCGCCGCCTTCGTCGAGGCGCGCGACGCGCGGATCGAAGCCGGATGCGGTGAGCTGGACTACGTGCGCGACCTCGTCGCGCGGACGAAGAAGTGAGAGGACGGATTCCGATGATCCTGCGCAGGCTGGCCCGGCCCCTGCTCGCCGCCATCTTCATCTCCAGCGGCATCGACGCGCTCAAGGCGTCCGAGGCGCACGCGGAGGCGGCCAAACCGCTGCTCGACGGGCTGAAAGGCAAGCTGCCCGAGCAGATCCCCAGTGACCCGGTCACGCTCGTCCGCATCGACGGCGCGATCAAGGTCGGCGCCGGGGTGCTCCTGGCGCTCGGCAAGTTCCCCCGCCTCTCCGCGCTGGCCCTCGCGGGCGGCCTCGTGCCGACCACGCTGGCCACCCACCGGTTCTGGGACGAGAAGGACCCGGCCGTCCGCCAGCAGCAGCAGGTCCAGTTCACCAAGAACCTGGGCCTCTTCGGCGGCCTCCTGCTCGCCTCCGCCGACACCGCGGGCAAGCCGTCGCTCGGCTGGCGCGCCCGCCACACCGCCCATGAGGTCGGCGACTGGGCGCGCGAAACCGGGGAGACGGTGGCCGAGACCGTGGCCGACGTGCCCAAGAAGGCCAAGAAGGTCTTGGCCCGCTGACGCTCGACCGGTTCTCGAGTCCGCCGGGCCATGATCGGCCGCATGTTGCTGCGCAGGCTCGCCCGACCCATGCTCGCCGCCATCTTCATCGGGGGTGGCCTTGAGTCCCTGCGCGACCCGGCCGCGCACGCCGAGCAGGCCAAGCCGCTGCTCGACAAGCTCCCCGGCGACGCGCACACGCTCGTCCGGCTCGACGGCGCGGTGAAGGTCGGCGCGGGCGCCGCGCTCGCGCTGGGCCGCTTCCCGAAGGCATCGGCCGTGCTGCTGTTCGCCAGCCTGGTCCCCACCACCCTCGGCGCCCACCAGTTCTGGGCCGAGAAGGACGCCGCGGTCGCCAAGCAGGAACAGGTGCACTTCGCCAAGAACCTCGGCCTGCTCGGCGGGCTGCTGCTGGCCGTCATCGCCGCCGACCGCGCGCGGTGAGCTGTCTCACCCACAGGTGAGCCGCGATTTCGTCCGACCCAGAAAGTAGGTTGGACGAATCCGCTCCCTGGAGGTGTCCGTGACCCCTGTCGTGCCGACCGACTCCGCGCTGCGCCGCGCCCTGCGCCGCGCCCGTGACGGCGTCGCGATCGACCAGGTCGAGGCGGAGGTGCTGCTGCACGCCCGCGGCGAGCACCTCGCCGACCTGTTCGACACGGCCTCCCGGCAGCGCGACGCCGGCCTGGCCGCCGCGGGCCGCCCCGGGGTGATCACCTACTCCCGCAAGGTCTTCATCCCGCTGACCAGGCTCTGCCGCGACCGCTGCCACTACTGCACCTTCGCGACCGTCCCGCACAAGCTGCCCGCGCCGTTCCTCAGCCCCGACGAGGTCCTCGACATCGCCCGCGCCGGTGCGGCGATGGGCTGCAAGGAAGCCCTGTTCACCCTCGGCGACCGCCCCGAGGACCGCTGGACCGCCGCCGCCGACTGGCTGGAGGCCGCGGGCTACCCCGACACGCTGTCCTACGTCCGCGCCATGGCGATCCGGGTGCTGGAGGAGACCGGCCTGCTGCCGCACCTCAACCCGGGCGTGCTCAGCTGGACCGACCTGCAGCGGCTCAAGCCGGTGGCGCCGTCGATGGGCATGATGCTGGAGACCACCGCGACCCGCCTGTGGTCCGAGCCGGGCGGCCCGCACTACGGCTCGCCCGACAAGGAGCCCGCGGTCCGGCTGCGCGTGCTGGAGGACGCGGGCCGCTCGGCTGTCCCGTTCACCACCGGCGTCCTCATCGGCATCGGCGAGACCCTGGCCGAGCGCGTCGAGTCCCTGTTCGCCATCCGCGGCGTCGCGCGGCGCTACGGCGGCGTCCAGGAAGTCATCGTGCAGAACTTCCGCGCCAAGCCCGACACGGCGATGCGCGGGATGCCGGACGCCGAGGCCGAAGAACTCGCCGCGACGGTCGCCGTCGCCCGCGTGGTGCTCGGCCCGAAGGCCCGCATCCAGGCGCCGCCGAACCTCATCGGCGGCGAGTTCGGCCTGCTGCTGCGCGCGGGCATCGACGACTGGGGCGGCGTGTCCCCGCTGACCCCCGACCACGTCAACCCCGAGCGCCCCTGGCCGCAGATCGACGCCCTCGCCGCGCAGACCGCCGAGGCGGGATTCCGGCTGGCCGAGCGGCTGACGATCTACCCGGAGTACATCCAGCGCGGCGAACCCTGGCTCGACCCGCGCCTGAGCGCCCACGTCGCCGCGCTGGCCGACCCGGTCACCGGCCTGGCCGTCGAGGACGCCCCGCTGGTCGGCAGACCGTGGCAGGAACCCGAGGTCGCGCTGACCGCCACCGGCCGCACCGACCTGAACACCGCGATCGACACCGAGGGTCGCACCAGCGACCGCCGCGACGACTTCGACTCCGTCTACGGCGACTGGGACGAGCTCCGCGGCCAAGTCCACCAGCCCAGCGCGCTGCCGGTCGGCACCGGCCTGCTCCGCCCCGAGTTCAGCGCGGCCCTGCGCCACGCCGAGAAGGCCCCGGCCGAGCTGTCCACCGACGACGCGCTCGTGCTCATCTCGGCCCAGGAGGGCGCCGAGATCGAGGCGCTGGCCGACCTGGCGGACGGGCTGCGCCGCGACGCCGTGGGCGATGAGGTCACCTACGTCGTCACGCGCAACATCAACTTCACCAACGTCTGCTACACCGGCTGCCGGTTCTGCGCCTTCGCTCAGCGCCGCACCGACGCCGACGCCTACACCCTGTCCCTCGACCAGGTGGGCCAGCGCGCCGAGCAGGCGTGGTCGGTGGGCGCCACCGAGGTCTGCATGCAGGGCGGCATCCACCCCGACCTGCCCGGCACCGCGTACTTCGACATCGCCGCCGAGGTGAAGCGCCGCGCGCCCGGCCTGCACGTCCACGCGTTCTCCCCGATGGAGGTCGTCAACGGCGCCAGCCGCACCGATCTGTCCATTCGCGACTGGCTGACCGCCGCGCACGAGGCCGGGGTCGACTCGCTGCCCGGCACCGCCGCCGAGATCCTCGACGACGAGGTCCGCTGGGTCCTCACCAAGGGCAAACTGCCCACCGCCACCTGGATCGAGGTCGTCACCACCGCCCACGACCTGGGCATCCCGACCACCTCGACGATGATGTACGGCCACGTCGACACCCCCGCCCACTGGGTCGCGCACCTGAAGCTGATCGGCGAGATCCAGCAGCGCACCGGCGGGTTCACCGAGTTCGTCCTGCTCCCGTTCGTGCACACCAACGCCCCGCTCTACCTCGCCGGGATCGCCCGGCCGGGCCCGACCCGCCTGGAGAACCGGGCGGTGCACGCGCTGGCCAGGATCCTGCTGCACGGCCGGATCAAGAACATCCAGACCAGCTGGGTCAAACTCGGCGACGAAGGGGTCGTGGAGGTGCTGCGCGGCGGCGTCAACGACCTCGGCGGCACGCTGATGGAGGAGACCATCAGCCGCATGGCGGGCAGCGACAACGGCAGCTACAAGACGATCGCGGGCCTGGAGGCGCTGGCGGCCGCGGCGGGCAGGCCGTCCCGGCAGCGCACCACGACCTACGGAACCGTCCCCGCGGAGCGGCTCGAAACGGGCCGCGCGCACGACGGGGTGTGGACGCCGAAACTGCTGCCTCTGTCAACGCTGTAGGCGAGGTCTGCGTCACAGACAACGCCATTGCGCGATTTTGCTCGGTTCGCGGCCGCGCCGGACGTTGAATACGGTCCCACAAGGCGATACTTTGCACCGCCGCCCATGATCGGATGGCGGTGCGAAGGGGAGGTTTGGCTGTGGACCGTTACGAGCGACTCAGCACACTGCTCGATCTGCTCGGGCAGAGCGGCAAGGTCGACGTCGAGGACTTGGCGCGGGACCTTGACGTGTCCGCCGCGACGATCCGCCGCGACCTCGACCACCTCGCCGAGCAGCAGCTGCTGACCAGGACCCGCGGTGGCGCCGTCGCCAACAACGTGGCCTACGACCTGCCGCTGCGCTACAAGACCGCCCGCCACGCCTCCGAGAAGGAGCGCATCGGCAAGGCCGCCGCGGCGATGGTCGCCCGCGGCGCCGTCGTCGGCCTCAACGGCGGCACGACGACCACCGAGATCGGCCGCGCCCTGGCCATCCGCCCCGACTTCGCCCAGTCGGACGAGCCGGGCGTCACCGTGGTCACCAACGCGCTGAACATCGCCAACGAGCTGGCGGTCCGCCCGCACGTGAAGATCGTCGTCACCGGGGGAGTGGCCCGCCCGCAGTCCTTCGAGCTCAGTGGTCCGCTGGCGACCAAGATCCTCGGCGAGGTCACCCTGGACATCGTGTTCCTCGGCGTCGACGCCGTCGACCCGGAACGCGGCGCCTACGCCCACCACGAGGGCGAGGCCAGCATCAACCGCCTGATGACCGAACGCGCGCGCCAGGTCGTGTGCGTCGCCGACGGTTCGAAGCTCGGCAAGCACGCCTTCGCCCAGATCTGCCCCACGACCGTCCTGGACGTCCTGATCACCGACGAGACCGCGCCCGCCGAGGTCGTCGCCGCGTTCGAGGCCGAGGGCGTCGAGGTCCAGATCGTCTAGCGGCTGTCGATCAGGACACCTAGCCCGTCGAGGATGCGCGCGAGCCCGAAGGCGAGCGCGTCGTCCCGGCGTCCGCCGTCGGCGAGCGCGGCGCCCAACGCGGGGAACTCGGCCGCGCGGGTGGCCATGACCTCGGCGATGACCGCGCCGAGCTGACGTTCGGACGACTCGGACTGCTCGGCGATGGTCCGCAGGTGGCCGACCACCACGACGACGGCGTCCATCCGCTCGGCCCCACCGAGCCCGGTGCCGTCGAGGATGGCGATGCCGCGGTCGAGCCACGCCAGTTCGTTCGGCCCGACGGCCCGCGGTCCGACGGTGGCCGCGAGCAGCCAGCGGTGCCGCTTGAACCGGGGGAGCAGGGCTTCGGCCCAGGCGGTGAGCCCGGCCCGCCAGCCGTCCGCCGCCGCGAAGTCCGGCGGTCCCACGGCGATGTCGGCCATGAGCGCGACCAGCTCGGCTTTGCCGGGGACATAGCGGTAGATGGCCATCTTCGTGACCCCGACGTCGGCAGCCACCCGCTGCATCGACACGGCGTCGAGGCCCTCGGCGTCGGCGATCGCGATGGCGGAGGCCGCGATCCGCTCCACCGTCAGCCCGGGTTTGGGGCCGCGGCTGGGTGTGGCCCGGGGACCCCACAGCAGGTCGATCACGTTCGCCATGAACTGTGTCTACCATATACAGTTAGTGTCCGGTGGACACAGTTTCGGTCGAGGGGAGTCGACGATGGGTGACGTGCTGATCTCCGGGGCGAGCGTGGCCGGGCCCGCGCTGGCGTGCTGGCTCGGCAGGCTCGGCTTTCAGCCGACCGTGGTGGAGGTGGCGCCCGCGCTGCGCGGGGGCGGCTACGCGGTCGACTTCCGCGGCCAGGCGCATCTGGACGTGCTGGACCGGATGGGCGTGCTGCCCGAGCTGCGGCGGCGCCAGACCGGCGGCAGCCCGATGCGCTTCGTCGACGCCGCGGGGCGGCCGCGGCTCACCCTGCCCGGCGACTTCGCGGGCGGTGAGCTGGAGATCCTGCGGTCGGACCTCGCCGCGGTCTTGTACGAGGCGGGTCGGGACCTCGCCGAATACCGGTTCGGCGACTCGATCACGGGGCTCTCGGAAGTCGGCGACCGGGTGCTGGTCCGGTTCGCGTCGGGGATCGAGCGCGAGTTCGACCTGGTCATCGGCGCCGACGGGATGCACTCGGCTGTCCGTGGCCTGGCGTTCGGGCCGGACGACGCCTACGTGCGGCACCTCGGCTACTACGTCGCCGGGTGGGACCTGCCCAACTGGCTCGGCGTCGGGCCGGGGTCGACCCTGCACAACGCGCCGGGCCGGGTCGCCGGGATCGGCGCCGACCGCCGCGACCCGAGCCGCGCGAGCGCGCTCTGCGTGTTCGCCTCACCGCGGCTGTCCTACGACCGGCGCGACACCGACCGGCAGAAAGAACTGCTGACCGCCGCCTACGCGGGCGTCGGCTGGCAGGTGCCCCGACTGATGTCGACCCTCGCCGACGCCGACGACCTGTACTTCGACTCGATCAGCCGCGTCGACGTGCCCACGTGGTCGACGGGCCGGGTGGCCCTGGTCGGAGACGCCGCGTGCGGCGCGACGCTGGGCGGCATGGGCACCGGCACCGCCATCGTCGCGGCGTACATCCTGGCGGGCGAGCTGGCCGCGACCCCGGACGACCACCGCGGCGCGTTCACCCGCTACGAGCGGGTCCTGCGTGCCTACGCCCAACGGTGCCAGCGCGGCGGCGACCGCACAGGCCGGTTCCTGGCTCCGCGCACGGCGCACGGGATCCGGTTGCGGGACAAGCTGATGGGCAGCCGCCGGGTCATGGACTTCATGATCAAGGAGGGCAAGAAGGTCAGCGCCGACGTCGCGCTTCCCGACTACGCGCCGCGGTGACCGAGCATCGCCAGCGCGAGGGTCGCGTACCGCGCGCCGAGCTGCTCCGGGCCGGGCTTGCTGCCCTCGGTGTACCAGCGCGCGATGTCGACGCACAGCGACAGCACCGCCCGCGCCGCCGTCCGCGCGTCGCAGTCGAAGTGCCCTCCGGCGACGCCTTCGGCGATCAGCGCCCGCACGACGCGCTCGGTCCGCACCCGCAGGTCGGCCACCGTGGCGTAATCGGCGTCCGGGAGCGCGTTGATCTCGTACTGGACGATCCGGGCGATCTGGTGCCGGGTGGCGTGCCAGGCGGCCATCTCCGCCACCAGCACGCGCATCCTGGCCGGTGGGTCGCCCGCACCCGCCGCGGCGGCCTCGACCAGCGCCAGCGCCTGCTCGTGCCCGTTGCGGCTGATCGCGGCCAGCACAGCCGCCTTGGAGGGGAAGTGGACGTAGAGCGCGGCCGGGCTCATCCCGGCCGCGGTCGCGATGTCCCGGGTCGTCGTGGCGTGGTAGCCGCGCTCGCTGAACGAGTCCACCGCGGCGGCCATCAGCCTGCGGGCCGCCGCGGCGGTCACCGCCGGGAACTGGTCGGCGACTATGTCGTTCACTCGGCCACCTCGCACGCTCGGTGGCGTGCGCGGGCGCACTGTGTCGATGATTCGCTCGCAAGCTCGTTCATGCGGGGAGGTTCACCAACGGCGCGAGCGCTGCCCGGTGACGGCCCGGCGTGCCGAGCGCCAACTCGTCGGCCTTGGCGCGCTTGAGGAACAGGTGGGCTGGGTGCTCCCAGGTCATCCCGATCCCGCCGTGCAGTTGGACCGCCTCCTCCGCGGCCTTCACCGCCACGGTCGAGCACAGCGACTGGGCCACCGCGACCGCCACGGCCACGTCCTGCCCGGTCGCGAGCGCGTCGGCCGCGTTCAGCGCCGCCGCCCTGGCCAGCGCGATCGATTGCCACAGGTCGGCCAGCCGGTGCTTGAGCGCCTGGAACCCGCCGACCTGCCTGCCGAACTGGTAGCGCTGCTTGAGGTAGGCGACCGTCGTGGTCAGGCACCAGTCGGCGATCCCGACCTGCTCGGCGGCCAGCATCGCCGCCCCCGCCCGCAGCGCACTGTCCACAGCGGACCGCGAGTCCCCGCTGAGCCGTGTCCCGGTGCCGTCGAAGGTCACGTCGGCGATCGGCCGGGTCAAGTCGAGTGACACCACGGGCTCGACCTTCGCCGCGTCGACCAGGTGCAGAGCGCCGTCGGCGGGGACGAGGAACTGGTCGGCGATCGTGGCGTCGGCCACCGTCCGAACGGTCCCGGCGAGCGACCCGTCTACATCCACGGTCATCGAGGACAGGGGGATGGCGAGCACGATGACCGATTCGCCCGAGGCGATCCGGCCGAGCGCGGCCCGCGCGTTGTCGTCGTCGAGTTCGAGCAGCGCCGCCGTGGCCAGCACCGCGCTGCTCAGGAACGGGGCAGGAACGACAGAACGGCCCAGTTCCTCGGCGACCACCGCCGCCTCCCGCCAGCCCGCGCCCTGCCCGCCGAGTGCCTCCGGGATGGGCAGCGAGGTCGCGCCCAGCTCGGCCAGCGTCGTCCACAGGCCGCGGTCGTAGGGATCGGACTCGACCCGGCTCAGCACGGTCGCCGGGTCCGACTTGTCGGCCAACAGTTCCCGAACGCCTGCGCGTAGGGACTCTTCGACATCGGTGGAAAGCAGGTTGGGGTCTGTCATTTGGGGAGGTCCTTCCACGCGACGTCCTTGTCGACCCGAGGTTCGGACGGCAGGCCGAGGACGCGCTCGGCGATGATGTTGCGCAGGATCTCCGAGGTGCCGCCCTCGATGGAGTTCCCCTTGGCGCGCAGATAGCGGTAACCCGCCTCGCGGCCGATGAAGTCGACCTTGTCGGGCCTGCGCAGCGTCCAGTCGTCGTAGCGCAACCCGTCGCCGGTGATCTCCAGTTCCAAGCCGGAGAGCTCCTGCGCGAGCCGGGCGAACGCCAGCTTCATCGCCGACCCCTCCGGGCCGGGGGAGCCGCTGGTCAGCTGCTGCCGCAATCGAATCCCGGCCAGCCGCAGCGCCTCCGACTCCACCCACAGCCTCAGCAACCGGTCGTGCGCCTCCGGTGTGCGACGGTCCGGGTTGGCGCGCCAGGTGTCGGCGACCACGCCGATCATCCCGCCCTCACGCGGGATCGGCCTGCCGCCGATGGCGACCCGCTCGTTCATCAGCGTCGTCTGCGCGACCCGCCACCCGTCGCCGACCTCGCCGAGCCGGTGCGCGTCGGGGATGCGCACGTCGGTGAGGAACACCTCGTTGAACTCGGCCTCGCCGGTGATCTGCCGCAGCGGCCGCACCTCGACGCCCGGGTCGGTCATGTCGCACACGAAGTACGTCATGCCCGAGTGCTTCGGCACGTCCGGGTCGGTCCGCGTCACCAGGATCGCCCAGCGCGCGGTGTGCGCGCTCGACGTCCACACCTTCTGCCCGGTGACCAGCCAGTCCTCGCCGTCGCGGCGCGCGCGGGTGCCCAGCGCGGCCAGGTCCGAACCCGCGCCGGGCTCGCTGAAGAGCTGGCACCACACTTCCTCGCCGGTCCATAGTGGACGCAGCAGCCGCCGCTTCAGCTCGTCGGACCCGAACGCCAGGATCGTCGGCGCCGCCATGCCCAGCCCGATGCCGATGCGCCGCGGGTCGTTGTCCGGCGCACCCGCCTCGGCCAGCAGCGCCTCCACGGTCTGCTGGTCGGACCGCGACACGCCGAGCCCGCCGAGTCCCTCCGGGTAGTGCACCCACGCCAGCCCCGCGTCGAACCGGGCACGCAGGAAGTCGAGGCGATCGGTCGTCGCGGGGTCGTTCTCGGCGAGGAAAGCCGCGACCCGCTCGCGGATGTCGGTCACACGGACTCCTTCGCTGGGACGAGCAGGACGACGGCCTCGGCGACGCAGCCCGGCTTCGCCTCGCCCTCGATCTCGATCGTGTAAGCGATCACCGCGTGCACGCCGAGGGCCACCGGCGCCACGGACACGATCTCCGCGCCGAGCCGCACCCGGGCGCCCACGCGCACGGCGCTGGGGAACCGCACCTTGTTGAGCCCGTAGTTGACGCCCATGGCGAAGCCGCGGAACTCGTAGACGCCGCGGCCGAGCATGGGCAGCAGCGACAGCGTCAGGTAGCCGTGGGCCACGGTGCCACCGAACGGCCCAGCCGCGGCCCGCTCGGTGTCGAGGTGGATCCACTGGTGGTCGCCGGTGGCGTCGGCGAACAGCTGGACGCGCTCCTGGGTGATCTCGAACCAGTCGCTGTAACCCAGGTGCTCGCCGATGGCGGCGGTCAGCGAGTCGATGCCGTCGAAGATCCGCATGTCAGTCCTTCGGCCCGCCCGCGACGTAGATCACCTGGCCGGAGACGAACCCGGCCTCCTCGCTGACCAGGAACGACGCCGTCGCCGCGATGTCATCCGGTTTGCCGATGCGGCCGACCGGGATCATCGCCGCCGCGCCGGTCTTGAAGTCCTCGAACGACACGCCCATGCGGGCCGCCGTCGCCGCGGTCATCTCGGTCTCGATGAACCCGGGCGCGATGGCGTTCGCGGTGACCCCGAACTTGCCCAGTTCGATCGCCAGGGTCTTGGTGAAGCCCTGCAGCCCTGCCTTGGCGGTGGCGTAGTTGGCCTGGCCGCGATTGCCGAGGGCGGAGGTGCTGGAGAGGTTGACGATGCGGCCGTAGCGCTGCTCGGTCTGGTGGCGCTGCACCGCGCGCGTCATCAGGAACGAGCCGCGCAGGTGCACGTTCATGACCGCGTCCCAGTCGTCGTCGGTCATCTTGAAGATCAGGTTGTCGCGCAGGATGCCCGCGTTGTTGACCAGCACCGTCGGCGCGCCCAGCGCCTCGGCGACCTTGGCCACCGCGGCCTCGACCTCGTCGGACTTGCTCACGTCGGCACCCACGGCCAGCGCGGTGCCGCCGTCGGCCTCGATCGCGGCCACCGTGTCGGCGCACGCGGCTTCGTCGAGGTCGATGACGGCGACCTTGAACCCGTCACGGGCGAGTCGCTTGGCCACGGCGGCGCCGATGCCGCGGGCGGCGCCGGTGACGATGGCGGTGCGGGGCTGGGACACGGGTCCTCCGGTCTCTAGGCGACTAAGCAAGCGCTTAGCAACCTACTCCCGGGAGGAACGGGGTGTCTAGAACTCGAACCCGCCCGGCTTCCCGTTGCGGTCGGCGATCAGCCCCGCCAGCGTCGCGATCGCGATCTCCGCCGGAGTGCGTGAGCCGATGTTCAACCCGATCGGGCGATGCACGGAGTCGATCAACGCCTGGTCGACCCCGAGTCCGCGCAGCGCCTCGATGTGCGGCGCCGCGTGCCGCGGATTGCCCATCACCCCGACCCAGCGCGGACTCGCCTTGAGGACGTCGCGCAGCACGGGCCCGAGGTCGGCCCGGTGGTGATCGGTGACGACCACGTCGGCGCCCGCGATGCCTGCGGGGAGATGGGCGACGACCTCGGCCGACGAGTGCCCCACTCGGGCGCGCTCGGGTTCGAGGAGCAGCACGTGATAGCCGACGTCGGCGCCGTATCGCAGCAGGTGCTCGGCGACCGCGGTGGCGAACACCGCGACGAGCGTGCGCGTCCCCGCGTCTGGTCGGACGACGCCGTGCGCGACGTCGCAGGAATCGGGCGTGGCCATGTTTGAAGTCTCCACCCATTGTTCGACGTCGTGCGGACGGGTGAATGCGATTCGGCTGATCGGCGTTATGACATGATGTCGTTAACCGACAATGGGGTATGCATGGATGAGATTGACCGGGCGCTCATCGCCCGGCTGCAACAGGACGCGACCACACCTTACGCCGCGCTGGGCCAGGAAGTGGGTCTCTCCGGCGCCGCCGCCCACGAACGAGTCCGCAAACTCCGCGAACGCGGCGTCATCCGCCGAACCACAGTGGACGTCGACCCGGCGGCGGTCGGCAAGGGCGTGCTGGCCTACGTGATGATCGAGGCCAACGCCTGGATGGGCGACGCTTCGACTGGCGCGGCCCTGGCGGCCCTGCCCTGGGTCGAGGAAGCCCACATCGTCGCGGGCGGCGTTTCACTACTGGCGAAAGTCCGCGCCTCGACGACGGTCGAACTGCAACGGGCCCTCAAGGAGATCTTCGCGATCGACGGCGTAACCGGAACCCAGACGATCGTGGTCCTGGAAACCTTCTTCGAACGCCCGATCGATGTCTGACGTGCTCCCGTATTCGGGCCTCACCCTGGACAGGTCCGGCGCCCAACGCCCCGACCCCGCATGGCTCGACGCCCTGCTCGCGCACCCGGCCTCCACCGCCATCCCATACTGGCGCGGCCACGTGCTGACAAGGGCGGGCCGTCCTCTGTGGATTCCGGCCGAAGTTGTCCACACCCAACCCGCCACAAAGATCAACTGTCACCCCCCGCTGATAGACTGGCCAAGGGCCGTCCCCCCGGGACAGGGTGGGGGCTGCTCGGCCGCGGTTTCGGGCGAGGACTCCGCCGAGAAGGCCGTATTCCTCGGGGTGCGCGGTGACGCGGGGGTCTTCGCGGTCGATCTGTCCGAACTGGACGAAGAAGCGGCGCTGGCCGCAGTCGGCGCCGACGCCGCGATCGACGTGCGGCGGCTCGTGGCCGAATTGGACGCCGACGAAGCGGCTTGCCTGGCCTACGCGCGAGGGCTGCTGCACTGGAATCGCAACCAGCGGTTCTGCGGCGCCTGCGGATCACCCGCCGCGATGAGTCACGGTGGGCATCTGCGCACGTGCGGAGGGTGCGGCAAACTCCTGTTCCCCCGCATCGAACCCGCCGTCATCGTCCTCGTCGAGCACGGCGACCGCTGCCTGCTCGGCCGCCACAAAGGTGCCGCGGCGAACGGTTTCTCCACGCTTGCCGGATTTGTCGAGATCGGCGAGAGCCTGGAGGACGCGGTCCGCCGCGAGGTCGCCGAGGAAGCGGGCGTCGAAGTCGGCGAAGTGGAGTATCGCGCGTCACAGGCATGGCCGTTCCCGGCTGGTCTCATGGTCGGTTTCCGGGCGCGGGCGACATCCCCGGACATCGACGTCGACCGCGACGAACTCGTCGAGGCCCGCTGGTTCAGCCGCGAGGAAGTCGTTGCGCTGCAAGAGGAACACGTCAGGGCGGGCACGAACCGCACTGACTCCATCGAACACTACCTAGTGGACCGCTGGCTCACCGAGAACCGACCCCTAGGGGTCGTACCGGGGTCCAAGATCGGGGACTAGTCCTGATCCGCCGCCACCCGCCCGCTGGCAGTCTTCGTGCAACCTGAACGGAACCTGTGTGGGGGGAACCCGAAATGTCAGCTAAACCCATGGTGACGGTGCGCATCGCGAGGTGGAGCGCCGAACATCCTTGGCGGGCGATCGGTGCCTGGGTCGTGTTCGTGGCCCTGTGCATCGGCCTCGGCTCGGCTTTAGGCACCAAGACCGCCGACTTCGACGACAACCCGACCGGCGAGCTCGCGGTCTACCAGAAGATCGTCGACGACGCGAAGTTCGACCGGCCCGCGTCGGAGAACGTCTTGATCACCGCCCGCTCGGGCGCGCTGGACCAGAAGATCGCCGTCGAGGTCGCCGACAAGGTCCGCACCAAGATGGACGCGCTCGCCGAGACCGGGACGGTCAGCGAGCCGCTGCCGTCGCCCAAAGGCGACGCGGTGCTGGTCAACGTGGAGATCAGCGGCGACCGCGACACCGCGGGCGACCGGCTGAAGCCGCTGCTCGACCTGACCGCGTCGATCCAGGCCGAGCACCCTGACCTGCGCGTCGAGCAGGTCGGCGGGGAATCGCTGAACCAGGCACTCTCGGAGACGTTGGGGAACGACTTCCAGAAGGCCGAGCTCATCAGCATCCCGGTCACCCTGATCATCATGCTGCTGGCCTTCGGCGCGGTCATCGCCGCCGGTGTGCCGGTGCTGCTCGCCCTGTCCGCGGTGGGGGCCGCGATCGGGCTGTCGGCGCTGGTGTCCCAGTTGGTCCCCGCGACCGAGAACACCTCCAGCATGATCCTGCTGATCGGTATGGCGGTCGGCGTCGACTACTCGCTGTTCTACATCCGCCGAGAACGTGAGGAACGCGCCCGCGGCGCCAGCCACGTCGACGCCGTGGAGATCGCAGCCGCGACGTCCGGGCACGCGATCGTCGTCTCCGGTGTGGCCGTGGTGGTCGCGATGGGCGGCATGTTCGTCGCCAACGACGTCACGTTCTCTTCCATGGCCATCGGCTCCATCCTGGTCGTCGTCGCCGCGGTCATCGGCTCCATCACGGTGCTGCCCGCGATGCTCGCCAAGCTCGGCCGCTGGATCGACCGGCCGCGCGTCCCGCTGGTGTGGCGCCTGTCCGCCCGCTCCAACGGCGAGCCCCGCTTCTGGAAGGCCATCCTCAAGCCGTCGCTGCGCAAGCCGGGCATCGCGCTCGTCGTCGCCGGAGGCGCGCTGGTCGCCCTGTCCATCCCCGCGTTCGGGATGAACCTGAACTCGCCGTCGGACGCCGACCTGCCCCGCAGCATCCCGATCATGCAGTCCTACGACCGGATGACCGCGGCGTTCCCGAGCACCGGCGCCGTCCACGCCATCGCGGTTCGCGCCCCCGGCAACGATGTCGCCAAGACCGAGGCCGCGGTGAACGACCTGGTCAAGCGCATCCAGGCCAACCCCGCGTTCGCCGGAGACAGCGCGCCCAAGGTGATGCAGTCGGACAACAAGCAGCTGTTCCTGATCCGGGCGGGCATCCCGGACCGCGGGACCAGCGAGGCTGCTGCCAAGTCGCTCGACTGGCTGCGGACCAACGCACTGCCCGGCACGGTTGGCACGGTCGCGGGCGCCGAGTTCGCGGTCAGCGGTGAGACCGCGGGCAACAAGGACTTCGTCGACAACATGACCGAGTCGCTGCCCTGGGTCATCGCGATCGTCCTGCTGCTGACGTTCCTCGTGATGCTGTGGACGTTCCGCTCCCCGGTGATCGCCGCGTCGGCCATCTTCCTCAACGCGCTGTCGGCGGGCGCCGCGTACGGCGTGCTGGTGCTGGTGTTCCAGAACAAGTGGGCCGAGGACCTGCTCGGGTTCACCTCGACCGGCGGCATCGTCGCCTGGCTCCCGCTGATCCTGTTCGTCGTCCTCTTCGGACTCTCGATGGACTACCACGTGTTCGTGGTGAGCCGCATCCGCGAGGCCAGGCAGAAGGGGATGGACAACCGGTCGGCGGTGTCGCACGGCATCACGACGTCGGCGGGCGTGGTCACCAGCGCCGCGGCGGTCATGATCGGCGTGTTCTCCATCTTCGGCACGCTGAGCACCATCGACATGAAGCAGATGGGCGTCGGCCTCGCCACGGCGATCCTGCTCGACGCGACCCTCATCCGCGCGGTGGTCCTGCCGTCGCTGATGGCGGTGCTCGGCGACTCGAACTGGTGGACGCCGAAGTTCCTCCGCGGCCGCGAGGAGCCGCGGACGGCGCCGCTGCCGGTGCGCCAGCTCGACCCGGTCGGCTGATCCACCTCCTGTCAGCCCCCGAACCCAGCGGGTTCGGGGGCTGACGGCGCACACTGGACCCATGCGTTTCGCCGACCGGACCGAAGCGGGCCGCGTCCTCGCCGACCACCTCACCCACCTGCGCGAGGACAAACCGATCGTCCTCGGCCTCCCGCGCGGGGGAGTCCCGGTGGCCGCCGAGGTCGCCGCCCGGCTCGGCGCGGAAGTCGACGTCGTGCTCGTACGCAAGGTCGGCGCGCCAGGACACCCCGAACTCGCGGTCGGCGCGGTGGGGGAGGGCGGCGTGACCGTCCGCTCCGACCGCGTACTCGCCGAACTACACCTGACCTGGGCCGATGTCGCCGACACCGCCGCCAACGAGCGCGCCGAGATCCTGCGCCGCGCCGCCACGCTGCGCGGCGGCGAACCCCCACCCGACCTGGCGGGCCGCACGGTGATCCTGGTCGACGACGGCGTCGCCACCGGGGCGACCGCGGCCGCCGCGGTGCGGGTCGTTCGGGGGATGGGCGCGGCTCGGGTGGTCGTGGCGGCTCCGGTCGCCCCAGCCGACGTCGTGGCCTCACTGCGGCTGATCGCCGACGAGGTCGTCTGCCCGCTAACGCCGCGCCGGTTCGTCGCGGTCGGCTACTGGTACGAGGACTTCGCCCAGGTCCCCGACGCCGACGTCCGCGAGATCCTCGGTCGTTAGGAGCGCCTAGTCGATCAATACGCCCTGCTCGCTGGTGGGTCCCAGCAACTCCAGGATGCGCCGCATCGCGGGCGGCGGGTTGTGCAGCACCAGGTGCCTGCCCGCGGGCAGCGACTCGGCGACCCTGACCAGGGTGATCACCCCGGAGATGTCGATGAAGTCCAGCTCGGCGAGGTCGAGGTGGACATCGCCCTCGGCCTGGCGGCACAGGGCGAGCAGGAACTGCTCGAAGTCGGGGCGATTGGTCAGGTCCGCGTGACCCGAGATTCGCGCGCCCTGGCGCGGGATGGCGCCGGTCGGGTCGTGGTCCGCCACCGGAATCGGCTCAGTTATCGCCGCCACCGCCTCGAAGAGCGGCGGTCGGCCTCGCAGCCACACGCACGGCCTGCCCTCCCAGCGGTCTTCCGGATCTCGGTGGAGGGAGCCTACGCGTGCCCCAGCCGACCGTCACAGGTCCGAAAGTCCCTCAGGACGGTCCCGCTGGTAACAACACAGTGAACTGGGTGAACCCCGGCTCGCTGTCCACCGTGACCTCGCCTTCGTGGGCGTGCAGGACAGCCGAGACGATCGCCAGCCCGAGGCCGGTGCCGCCCGCCGCGCGCGACCGGGAGCTGTCACCGCGGGCGAACCGCTCGAAGATCTCCGGCCGTAGCTCGGCGGGGATGCCGGGACCGTTGTCGGTGACCGTCAGCTCGACGTGGCCGTTGGACCGCGACAGGCCGGTGGTGACCGTCGTGCCCGGGGGAGTGTGGGTGCGGCCGTTGGCCAGCAGGTTCGCCACGACCTGGTGCAGGCGCGGCCCGTCACCGCTGACCACCACCGGGTCACCGGGCAGGTCCAGCCGCCACAGGTGGTCCGGCCCGGCCACCCGCGCGTCACTGACCGCGTCGACGACCAGCCGCGACAGGTCGACGGGCTCGGCGAGCAGCGGCCGCCCCGAGTCGAGCCTGGCGAGCAGCAGCAGGTCCTCGACCAGCGTGGTCATCCGCCCCGCCTCCGACTCGACCCGCGACAGGGCGTGCGAGATCGGCGGCGGTACCTCATCGGGCTGCCTGCGCACCAGCTCGGCGTAGCCGCGGATCGCGGCCAGGGGAGTGCGCAGCTCATGGCTGGCGTCGGCCACGAACTGGCGCACCCTGGTCTCACTGGCGTGCCGCGCCTCCAACGCGTCGGAGACGTGCCCGAGCATCTTGTTCAGCGCCGAGCCGACCTGCCCGACCTCGGTGTCCGGATCGGTGTCGGCCTCCGGCACCCGCTCCGACAGCGCCACCTCACCCCGGTCCAACGGCAACTCGGCGACGCGCCTGGCCGTCGCGGCCATCCGGTCGAGCGGTCTCAGCGTCCGACGCACGATGACGACCCCCGCCGCGCCCGCGACAGCCAGCCCGAGCAGCGAGACCCCGCCGAGCACGAGGCCGACAGTCCAGAGGACATCGGTCACGGGCTCCACCGGCAGGCCGGTGACGATCACCCTGGTGTCGCCGCGACCTTGCGCGCTGACCGCGAGCAACCGGTAGGTGCCCAGATCGCCCAGATCGCGTTCCTGGACCGACCCGATGGGCAGGTTCGTCAAGACTGGATGGAAGTTCTCGGGCAGCTCGTCCGCTTGGCCGCTGACAGTCTGCAGCCTGGTCTCATCGATCTGGCCGTTCCGGATCCAGGCGTTGAGCGTGCCGATGTTCTGGGCGGGGCCGCGGTCGGGAGGTCTGCCGGGCGGGCCGCCACCCTGCGGGCCGGGCGCCCCGACCGCACGGTTGCTGGCCTCTCTGAGCTGCCGCTCAAGCCCGCTGTTGAGGAAGCCGCGCAGCACCAGCAGCGTCACCACACCGATGACGAGGCACACCATCGCGAGCAGCACCAACTGCTCGGCGATGAGACGCGTCCGCAGTGTCCTACCGCGCCGGTTTGAGAACATATCCCGCACCACGCATCGTGTGGATCATCGGCTCCCGGCCCGCGTCGACCTTCTTGCGCAGGTACGAGATGTAGAGCTCGACGATGTTGGCCTGGCCACCGAAATCGTAGTTCCACACCCGGTCGAGGATCTGGGTCTTGCTCAGCACCCGGCGGGGATTGCGCATGAGGAAGCGGAGCAACTCGAACTCGGTGGCCGTCAGGCTGATCTCCTCACCACCACGAAAAACCTCCCGCGTGTCCTCATCGAGCGTGAGATCCCCGACGACGAGATTCGCCCCCGCCGTCGCTTCGGTGACCCCGGTCCGCCGCATGAGGGCCCGCAGCCGCAGCACGACCTCCTCGATGCTGAACGGCTTGGTCACGTAGTCGTCGCCACCGGCGGTCAGCCCCGCGATCCGATCCTCGACGGAGTCCTTGGCGGTCAGGAAGAGGACAGGGAGCGAGTCGGTCTCGGCTCGCAGCTTCCGCAGCACCTCAAGCCCGTCGAAGTCGGGCAGCATGACGTCCAGGACCACCGCGTCCGGCCGGAACTCGCGCGCCAATCGCACCGCACTCGCCCCATCGAGCGCACTGCGCGCGTCCCACCCCTCATACCGCAGGGCGAGCGTCACCAATTCCGCCAACGTGGGCTCGTCGTCGACGACGAGCACCCGCACGGGCGTCCCATCCGGTCGCCGAAGTTCAGGCCGATGCATGCCACCCATGATGCGCCCCACCCATGAACCCACGCTGTGCCGAACCTGTGCGCACCCTGTGCGTCACTTGTCGACCGGATCGACCACCTTCGACGCCGCCACGATGATCGACCACAAGGGACTGCGCGTCCGCTCGTAGTACACCCGCCGGTTGGCAGGCTCCCGGTGCTCGGTGAGCATCCCGAGATCCACCAACCGAGTGAGCTCGATCCCCGTGGCACTCTGCGCGATCACCGTCTTCGGCGGCTCCGACTGATAGAACCGCGGCCCCGCATGCAAATGAATCCACAGCGCGAGGCGCAGCCTGCTCGGCCTGCCGAACATCAGCCTGCCGACATCGCCTGCGTCCATGGTCGCTCCAAAAATGCGGTAGCAGTTATCCGATATCAAGATAGCGAGCTTGGGTGGTTACGGCAAGATCACCAGCGGAGGCGAGGCTCGCGCCCCCGCCTGCCAGCACCTTCAGTGCAGGCTCGCCAGCCATAGTCCCCGCCAACGGCGGCCGCCGCAGCCGAGCCAGCCAACGGCAACCGAGCCTGCCCCGCGACAGCCTGGCCCGCCAACTGACCTGCAAGCGGTTGGCCGACCACGGTCCAGCCGAACCTCCACCAGTCGGCGTAGAACCAGCCAGTCATGCCAGCCAGCACGAATGGCCGCACCCGCCCTTCAATGGCCATCGGCCGAGCCCACCACTGGCAAGCTTGGCCGCCGCTGGCCGTGCGCCAGCGCCGCCACTGCAACGGCCGGTCCGTCACCGGTCCGATCACCTGGCCAGCTCGTCGGCTGTCCGCTCTGCTGGCACGGGGCTGTCGGCTCGGTTGGCGCATCCGATCAGTCGGGTTACCCAGTACAAGGGCTGTTCGCTCAGCCGCTCAGCCAGTACTGGGCCGCGCGCAACGCCGGTCAGCTGGTCGCCCGACTGTTGGCCCTTCGCTCAGCCGAGCTGTCGGGCTCAGCCGAGGTGTCCGGGCCGAGCAGCCGCCACAGGGCTGTCCCGCTCGGTCGGGTTGTCCGCTTAGCCGGTCGGCCCCCGCTTAGCTGAGCTGCCCGCTTAGCCGGTCGGTTGGGTTGTCCGCTTAGCCGGGCAGCCGCCGCTGGGCTGTCCCGCTCGACCGGGCCAACGGCTTAGCCCAGTCCGGTGGTCCTGCCGTGCAGCTGGCACGCCGCACCGAGGGTGCTGCGGCTGCTGTGCGCGGCCGACCGCGAACCAGGGCGTCCGGTTTGCTGCCTCAGCGCACGCCGTGCGGGCGGAACTGGATGCTGATCCGGGGTCCCACGGGCCGGGTCGTCTTCGGCACCGCGTGCTCCCAGGTCCGCTGGCACGACCCGCCCATGACCAGCAGGTCGCCATGGCCCAGCGCGTGTCGGATGGTTTCTCCTCCCGACCTCGGCCGCAGCAGCAGCGCGCGCGGGGCGCCCACGGACACGATCGCGACCATCGTGTCCTCATATGCGCCACGGCCGATGGTGTCGCCGTGCCAGGCGACGCTGTCTCGGCCGTCGCGGTAGAAGCACAGGCCCGCGGTGGCGAAGTGCTCCGGCGCGTAGTGGGCGTTGAGGGTGTCGCGGGCCTCGGTCAGGAGGGGGTCGGGTAATCGGGTGTGGTCGTCGTAGAAGCTGAGCAGGCGGGGCACGTCGACCACCGAGTCGTACATGGTCCTGCGCTCTGCCTTCCATGGCACCGTGTCGACCAGGCGGTGGAACAGGTCGTCGGCGCCGTGGAGCCAGCCGGGGAGGACGTCGAGCCATGCGCCTTCGGTGAGCTGGATGCGGCGCGCGTGGGACAGTGGGGCGAGACCGGCGGCGTCCGGTCCGTCCCACAGTGATCCCTGCAATGCCACAGCCATACCAACGACCCTACACGATTTATCGAACACCTGTTCACGAGCGCGCGACTTGTCCACAGGCGATACTCAAAGGGACGGAAGCCCGTATCAGGAGGGCCGAGATGCTTACGGCGGTGAGTTCCACTCAGCTTATCGATCTAGGTGCACGGCTGCGCTCATCGATAGCGAGGGTGGTCGGCGACATCACGCGTCACGACGCCGTCGAGGAGCTTCGCGCGGGTCTGGCGTGGACGGCGGCGTGTGGACAGACGTGCCAGTTGACCGGCCCCGTCGCCAAAGTCCGTCGTGCCATCGGCGAACTTCAGGACGGCGACCTGGCCGCGGCTGAAGCGCAGCTGCGTGGCGCGCTGGCCGCACTGCGGTGAGCACCGCCACTGTCGGTCGGGAACTAACCGGCCCGGGTACGCGTTTGGTGGTTGTCGCTTCCTGAATCAGGACCGGTGGACGTTTCCCGGCGGTGTCCCCCACGCTGTCGGACGCACGCCGTCGGTGCGCGGGCGACCATGCCGCCGGCCGGACAACCCCCATCCGGTCCGGTCGGCGGCAGAACTTCACCGCGGACGGCGTGGCGGATGCCTTGTGCATTCGTCACGCCGAATGCGTGCCGCATTGTGCTTTCGATCATGAGACGAACCCTGTCGGCCGATGTCGGCGGCACTGGTTTCGCAATCCTGAGGTACCGCAGACTAGTGCGGTGCGATCCATGCGCCCAACTGTGGTGAAGGGAGCGGAATATGGCTTCGGTGACAAATGCGCTGCGTTCCGGGGTGTTCGGCGAAGACTATGTGAAGCTCGCCGACAAGGTCGCGTTAGCGCTGAGCGGGCTACCCGGCCCTGGCCGCCGGGACGCGATGCGCAGGCTGGCGGAGGTGCTCGCCGACAAGCAGGCATCCGGTGACGGGTCCGCGGTGCACCACTTCGTGGAGAGCCTGGAAATGACCGCCCGAATGACGCGCTCCCGGGACTACCGCATCGCCATGGCGAGGGTTGAGGCCGCAGGCGACCCGCGCGACATCAACGACGTGATCGCCATGCTGGAGGCTGGGGCCGATGAGTCGGGAACGAATGCGGCTTAAGCTCAATCTTGGGCTTTCCCGCCTCGAGAAGTGGGCCGCCAACGCGGGGCAGGCTGAGAAGAACGCGCTTTATCGGGCGCTGTTCGCCGTCGCGGACGGCACGGTGTTCCGCTCGTACAAGGTGCTCGACGACGTCTCGCGGTCCGGCGAGTTCTTCGTCGTCGTGCGGGAGAACCTGATCGTGAAGATCTGCTTCCGCGAGCCCGACGTGTTCGGCGTGCTCTACATCGGCGCGCCGGAGGAACCCGCCGAGCAAGAGGTGGAAATCTCCTGAATCGGCGTCAAGCCGCCAGGTGACCGCCATGCCTGAGGCCGATTGGCCCAATCGGATTTGGTGTTGTTGAGCTTGTATGGATCATGTGCAAGCCTGGGGTCGAGATCTCGCGCGTCCAGATATGTGCAATTGACTTGACGGTGATCAAGGAGGCATTGTGTCGGAATTGGACATTCCTGGCCTGGACGTTTCCGGTCGGGTGCGGGCTCGCGATATCCAGATGGCCGCGGTCGCCGACGTGCGGCGCCGGGTGCTGATGATCTCCGGTGCGGTGGACGCCATCGACCACGACGTGTCGATGAGCCTGCACCTGCCCGAACCCGGCCGCTGGCAGGTGATCAAGTCGGAGACGAACCTCACCGACCAGACGTGGACCGCCATGCAGGTCACCACCGACGACGACACCTACTTCGTCGACGGCGGGGACGCCATGATCATGTCTCGGCAGTTCTCCCGCACGTTCCTCACCCCGGACCTGCGCAGGCTCACCTTCCACGACGGTGAGGTGCGTCCCGGTGAGGCCGTGCTGAAGGTGTTCGAGCTCGAATGCTCGACCCGCAAGCCGACCTACGCCCACGCCCGCTACAGCGCGGCACCGACGGACACCCCGGAACAGGTGGCCGCGGCGGTGGAGCAGATGGTCGCCGACGGGATGCCCAACCGCCCGGTCATCGAGATGCTCATCCCGGTCACCGTCATCGGCTGAGTTCCGACGTTCGACGCCCCACCGACGAAGCCGGCCCGCCCGGCTTCGTCGACGCGTCCTATCCTGGCGAGGCCTCGTGATCAAGTTCATGCCCGAACCGCGACTGCTGGAGTCCCCGCGGGGTCGGGCCTGGCCACGCCCGCTCAGCACCCCGGCTTCTCCCGTCGGCGTCCCGTTGCCCGCCCGCGCCAACGTCGTCATTGTCGGAGCCGGTCCTGCGGGCCTCGCGGTGGCCTCCGCGCTGTGGCACCTCGGGATCCGCGACGTCGTCTTGGTCGACCGCGACGGCCGCCCCTGCCACCGGTTCTTCGACCGGATCGACCGCTTGGGCCAGCGCGTGCTGAGGTCGCCCTACGAGCACCACCCCGGTGTCGAGGGCTACCGCGACTGCGAACTCCTCGACTTCGCCCGACTGCACTGGTCGCTGCTCACCGACGACGAGCGCGGCGAGATCCGCATGGCCCAGTCCGGGCATCGCTCGGTCGTCCCGGTTGACGTGTTCGACGCCTACTGCCGCCACGTGGCGGCAGTCCACCAGGTAACCGAACGGACCTGGCAGGCAACGGTCACCCGGCTGCGCCCACGCCATGACGGCTTGAACGTGAGCACCGACCGCGGAACCATCGACGCCCGGTTCGTCGTGCTGTGCCAAGGCGAGGAACGCCGCCAAGCACCCGGGGGCTGGACGGGCGGCTACTGGGACGAACCAGTTCCCGCCTCAGCCCGCACGGTGGTCGTCGTCGGCGCCGGACTCAGCTCGGCGCACATCATCGCCAACGCCCTCACCTCCGGCCGCAGGGTGCACTGGGTGGTCCGCGAGGTCGAAGAGCGCTACCAGTGCGCCGACGTCAACGCGTCGTTCTTCCGCCCCGAGGGCCGCGCCAAGTTCGACGCGGGCTCATGGGCCGACCGCCTGACCCTGATGGGCAGACACCGCCGAGCGTCGGTGATGTTCGAGTTCCAGCCACTCCTACGCGCCGCCGAGGCCGACGGCAGCCTCGTCGTCCACCGCGGCCACCCCGTCGCCGACGCGCGGATAGGCGCCGTCCGATTAGCCAGCGGTGAGACAGTCGTGGGGGATCACGTCGTGTTCGCCCTGGGAACCACTCCTTCCATCGGTACTGAGCTGCTTCCCGCCGAGGTCGTCGCCGCCCGGGACGGCTGGCCCGACCTCGATGAACGCACCCTCGCCTACCGCGCGAACCCGCGCGTCTTCGCGGTCGGCGCCGCCGCCTGCATGGTGCTCGGGCCCGCCGCCCGCAACATCGACGGCCACCGCGTCGCCACTGCCCGGGTCGCCGCCACCATCGCCGCCCGCTCCGGCATCGTCACCCCGACCCGCACCCTCGTCGAGGCAGGCGCGCTTGTCTGACACCAGGTTCACGCTCCCCGCCCTCGACGCTCCGCCCTCGACCGAGACCGGCGTGATGCTGCTCGGCCTCGACCCCGAACGCCTGCTCGCCTGCCTTGCCGTGGTCACCCTCGCCGACGACCCGGGCCAGGTCGCCATGCTCGTCGACCACGTCCGCCACGGCGGCGCGCACCTGACCATGCCCGACCTCGTCGCCGCGGGAGCGAGCCGCTGGCGCGACATCCGGCCCGGTCTCGCCGCCGCCGACCCCAGCCCCACGGTCTCCGCCTCGGTGCGGCAGACCTGGGACCGCACCCACGCCACGATCGCCGCCGAGTTCACGGACACCGGCCCAGCCTGCCTGGTCTACCTGACCGCCTGCTGGCTCCGGCGAGCCGATATCGACCCGATCGCCGCCCACCCCGGAGGAGAACCGTGACCCACCTGCCGTCCCTGCCGGAGAACGCCGTCCTGCTCGACGTCTTCCAGCGCTACCCGGAGACCGCGCGCCCGCTGATCGACTACCACGAGACCGTCATGCGGGCGCCGTCCTCCCCGTTCAGCTTGGGCGAACGTGAACTGATCGCGGCCTACGTGTCCGGCTTGAACGCCTGCGGCTACTGCCACGGCGTGCACACCGTGACCGCCGAGGCCTACGGCGTCGAACCCGGCCTCCTCGCCGCCGCGGTCAAGGACCTGGACACCGCACCCGTGGACGCCCGGATGAAGCCGGTCCTGCACTACGTCGGCAAGCTCACGCGCGAGCCGTCGAGCGTCACCCAGGCCGACGCCGACGCGGTCTACGCCGAAGGCTGGGATGAACGCGCGCTGCACGACGCGATCCTGGTCTGCGCCCTGTTCAACTTCATGAACAGGATGGTCGAGGGTCTTGGGATCACCGCGGACGCGGCTTACTTCGCCAAGTCGGGCCAGCGCCTGCACGACATCGGATATGTCGGGCTGTCACAGCTGATCCAACCCGCCGAGGCCTAGCCGCCCGAGGGCGTGCCACGGTGACGGGCTGTCCGCAGGATGGAGTGTCCGGCTCGTACGTGCGGACTGGTGGTGCTGTCGTTGGGGTGTCTACTCGGCGGCAGCCTCCAGCGATCGTCACTCTGGCGGCGGTGGGGGGCACCAGCGATGACGGGCCGGGTGGGCAGTGCCGCCGCAGCGGCGCTGTCAACCGTGGCTGCCTGGTCGTTCTGTCGCGAGTTGGCGCCCAGTAGGAGCCGGGCGGACCCGAGAGGGGCAGGCGTGCCAGGTCAGTTCCTCGAGGCGTGGCAGGCCTGGCGGGATCCTGGACGGGTTGCTGGCCTGCGTCGGGGCGGGCTAGCCGTGCCGTAGGACTTTCCGGGGCCTGGCGCGGTGTGTACGGGGGAGCGGCGGACCTCCTTCCTGGATGTCGGCTATGTGTCCTGCTCAGCGGTCTCGGACTGGGGCTGCTCGTCGGCCGGGTCGATGCCGTACTCGCGGGCGAGGGTGGTGTAGATCGGGTGCGGGTCGGTCAACAGCATCGGGTTAGGCCTTCCTGATGAATGTCGTCGTTTATCTCCCTTCTCGGCGGATTGACACCGGACGTAATGGCTCAGCCGCGATCAACCGCGTTGAGAAGATCGAGATATCCCTCACTTGCGTGCCAGAGCGCGTCGGCCGTCGGCTCGAGCTTGCCCGGACGCCAGCGGCGCTCGGTGTAGGTGTCGGTGCACCGCTGCAGCGCGCGCAGGCTCACCGCCAGCTCGTCGGCCAGGCGCTCGGCTAACAGGTCGGGGGAGGGGAGTGGCAGTCGGACGGAGTCGGAGTCGTCGGCGATCGCGGCGAGCGCTTCCTCATGGATGCCGTCCGTGACTGTCCAGATCAGGACCGGTCGGTCGAGGGCGTGGTTCCAGATCGGCGCCGCCGCGGAGCGCCAGCGGATCGTGACGGGCGCCGTTTGCAGGCGTGCCGCGTTCGCCCAGTGTTGGGATCCGTGGGGCTCGGTGAGCCAGGCGACGTCGTCCGCGGGTAGGTCGACCACTAACGCGACAGTCACCGTGTCGATCTCGTCGGCCGGGGTGAGGATCTCACCCGCCGCCCACAGTTGGTCGACACGCAGCGGGAAGATCGACTGTGGCCTGGTGGCCATGTCCGCGCATGTCTCCGCGGTGGTGCGCAGATGGTGCAGCGCACGAGACCTCTTCATTTCCTGCCCTTCGGTCGTTTTGGTGTGACAGAGCAGACGTTACGGGAGCGGCCGGGGGCTGCGCCTCGGCCTCTGGTCTTATGTGGACTAGGTATTTGGTCTTAGGACCTGTCGGCGCCCCACACGTCGTCGAGGTAGCCCCGCAACGTCTTCACGCCGAGGTTGTGCAGCTTGTGCAGCCGTCGGGTGCCATGCCGTTCCTCGGCGACCAAGCCGGCGGCGCGCAGCAGTTTCAGGTGGCGGGACACCGCTGGTCGGCTGATCGGCAGCGCGTCGGAGATGTCCTGGACGGACCGCGGTCCGTCAGTGAGAAGTCGCAGTATCGCCCTGCGGTTCGCGTCGCCAAGGGCGTTCAGTTGGGCGTCGGCCACGCTAGGCGCCGCCCTCGACGCGCTTCTTGAGGCCCGCGGCGAACTGGTCGAACGACGGTTGCAGGTCCGGCATCGACTTCCAGATCAGCGGGAGCATGAGCCCGGTGTACTCCTCGCGCATGCGGAACTCGGTCGTCGAGTCCGAAGTGGACGTAAGGGAGTAGGTGCGTTCGCCGCGGAACAGGCCAAGCGGCATGCCTCCGACGAAGGTCATGCCGGAATCGGGTCGGACATCGGTGACCTTGACCGGGAACGTTCGGTCCGGACTCGCCGCGGTGGTCACCTTGAGCTTCGCGCCGGACTCGATCGTCCCCTCGACCTTGGTGACGCCGGAATCCCAGTCCGGCCAGGTCGCGGCGTCGGCGAGGACCGTCCAGACCTGCGCCGGGGTGGCGTTGATGGTCGAACGCGATTCGTAGGACTCCATGGCTGCTCCTCGAACGTCGGACGGGCGCGGCAACCGTAACACCAGAGTTACGGACGGCCTGCGGATCCAAATGTAACTATCAGCTTTTCCCTATCAAGATAATGGATGGTCGGTCAATACGTTCGCCCGGCCCGCAAGTAGCCAAAGCGATCAAAAGCGCAAGGACGGAGGTCCGGCCGGTGTGACGTCGCACCTGCGGGTGATCGTGGTGCGCCGGTGCTGCCCAGTAGGCTGATCGTTCATCGCGAGGGGAGCGGGCTGTGGCCGTGGACAACAGCAACCGAGAGGCGTACCTCAAGCGACTGCGCCGGATCGAGGGGCAGATTCGCGGACTGCAGCGCATGGTCGAGGAAGACAAGTACTGCATCGACATCCTCACGCAGGTGTCCGCGGCCACGAAGGCGCTGCAGGCGTTCTCGCTGGAACTCCTGGACGAGCACCTGGCGACGTGCGTGGTCGCCGCGGCGGCCGCTGGGGAACCGGAGGCGTCGGCGAAGGTGCGGGAGGCCTCCGAGGCCATCGCGCGGCTGGTCCGCTCCTAGGGGTACCCCCGTAGGGTATGGTTGAGGTGTCCGACCAAGGAGGGCACCGGATGCACGGCTACAGCGGCGACAAGGACGACTACCTCAAGCGACTGCGCCGGATCGAGGGGCAGATTCGCGGGCTGCAGCGCATGGTCGAGGAAGACAAGTACTGCATCGACATCCTCACGCAGGTGTCCGCGGCCACGAAGGCGCTGCAGGCGGTCTCGCTCGGGTTGATCGATCAGCACTTGAAGCACTGTGTCGCCGAGGCGGTCGCCGAGGGCGGCGTGGCCGCTGACGACAAGGTCCGCGAGGCGAGTGCCGCGATCGCGCGGCTCGTCCGGTCGTAGGGGGAGACGTGAGCACGGCACGCAAGATGGGCGCCTACGGCGTGATCCTCGCGGTGGTTGCGGCGGGGGCCTACGCACTGGGCTCAGCGGTCGGTCCGTTCGACGCGCCCGCGCCGGAAACGGGCACCCATCAGGGCGACCCCGGCCACGTGGAGTCCAAGTGACGACGAATCTGACCCCGACCGCCGAGATCGAGCTCGTCATCGGCGGCATGACCTGCGCTTCCTGCGCGAACCGGGTCGAGCGCAAGCTCAACAAGCTCGACGGCGTGACGGCCACGGTCAACTACGCGACCGAGAAGGCTTCCGTCGTCTATGCCGACGGTGTTGACCCGGCGACGCTGATCGCCCAGGTCGAGGCCGCCGGGTACACCGCGACGGTGCCTGTCGCCGATGAGGACGCCGCTGAGCATGACGGGCTGCGCGTGCGGTTGCTTGTGTCGGTGTTGCTCGCTGTCCCAGTGGTGGCGATGGCGATGGTTCCGGTCCTGCAGTTCACCTACTGGCAGTGGGTTTCGCTGGCGTTGGCGACGCCGGTCGTGGCTTGGGGCGCGTGGCCGTTCCACCGGGCGGCCTGGCTGAACTTGCGGCACGGTGCGGCGACCATGGACACGTTGGTGTCGATGGGCACGCTGGCCGCGTTCGTGTGGTCGCTCTACGCGTTGTTCCTCGGGTCGGCGGGCACGCCGGGGATGACTCACCCGTTCGAGTTCACCGTGAGCCGGGCGGACGGGTCGGGCGCCATCTATTTCGAGGTCGCGGCCGGGGTCACCGCGTTCATCCTCGCAGGCAGGTACTTCGAGTCGCGGGCCAAGCGGCGCGCTGGTGCGGCGCTGCGGGCGCTGCTCGACCTCGGGGCCAAGGACGTCGCGGTGCTACGCGACGGTGTCGAGGTGCGGGTGCCGATCGGGCAGCTCGCGGTGGGTGAGCGGTTCGTGGTGCGGCCGGGGGAGAAGGTCGCCACCGACGGTGTGGTCGACGAGGGCTCGTCCGCGGTCGATCTGAGCATGGTGACCGGGGAGTCGGTGCCGGTCGAGGTGACGGCGGGGGACAACGTCGTCGGAGGCACGGTCAACGTCGGCGGCAGGCTGACTGTCACCGCGACGCGGGTGGGCGCACACACACAGCTCGCGCGGATGGCTCGGCTGGTCGAGCAGGCGCAGACGGGCAAGGCCGACGTGCAGCGGCTGGCGGACCGGGTGTCCGCGGTGTTCGTACCGGTGGTGATCGCGTTGGCGGTCGGGACCCTGGCGTTCTGGCTGGGTGCGGATGCGGCGGCGCCGACGGCGTTCACGGCCGCGGTGGCGGTGCTGATCATCGCGTGTCCGTGCGCGTTGGGGTTGGCGACGCCGACTGCGCTGCTGGTCGGCACCGGGCGTGGCGCCCAGCTGGGCATCATGATCAAGGGGCCTGAGGTGCTGGAGTCCACCCGGTTGGTGGACACGGTGGTGTTGGACAAGACCGGCACGGTGACGACCGGGCAGATGTCGCTTGTGGACGTTCGGGTCGCGGATGGTGAGGACGCGGCCGAGGTGCTGCGGTTGGCCGGGGCGGTGGAGGATGCGTCGGAGCATCCGATCGCTCAGGCTATTGTGCGCGGGGCGCGTTCGGCTGTGGGCGAACTTCCTGCGGTGACTGGGTTTTCGACTGTCGACGGCGTCGGCGTTCGGGGTACAGTGGACGGGCGGGCGGTAGTGGTCGGTCGGACTTCGTTGCTGGATCAGGGAAATCTGGTGTTGCCGCCGGATCTGTTCTACGCGAAGGCCGATGCGGAACGGCGTGGCCACACGGCGGTGACGGTCGGCTGGGACGGGCGGGCGCGGGCGGTGCTCGCGGTGGCGGACACGGTGAAGCCGACGTCGGCTGAGGCGGTCATGTGGCTGCGGTCGCTGGGGTTGACGCCGGTGTTGCTGACGGGCGACAACGAGGCGGTGGCGCGGTCGGTGGCGGCCGAGGTGGGGATCACCGAGGTTGTCGCGGAGGTGCTGCCGGAGCAGAAGGTCGAAGTAGTGGCCAGGCTGCAGCGCGAGGGCAAAGTCGTGGCGATGGTGGGCGACGGTGTCAACGACGCTGCCGCGTTGGCCACGGCCGACCTTGGGCTGGCGATGGGCACGGGTACTGATGTCGCGATCGAGGCGAGCGATGTGACGTTGGTGCGCGGGGACCTGCGGTCGGCGGCGGACGCTATCCGGTTGTCGCGGCGCACGCTGCGGACGATCAAGGGCAACTTGTTCTGGGCGTTCGCGTACAACGTGGCGGCTGTGCCGTTGGCGGCGGCCGGGTTGCTGAATCCGATGCTGGCGGGTGCGGCGATGGCGTGCAGCTCGGTGTTCGTCGTGACGAACAGCTTGCGGCTACGGGCGTTCCGCGGGCTTGCCTGACGGCTCGGGTACGAGGAGCACCGGCCGGTTGGTCGTCCGGGTCAGTGCTGTGCCGACTGAGCCCCGGGTGACGCGGCTGGGGTTCCAGTGGCGGTGGTGGCCGACGATGATCATGGTGGCGTCGTCTTCGTCGGCGGCTTGGCGCAGGACGGGTGCTGGTTCGCCGATCTTGACGTCGAACGCCCATCGTCCGGCGAAGTCCGCGAGGGCGGCTTGGACGGTGTCGCGGAGGGTGCTCAGGGCTGTGTCGGCGTGGCTTTCCCAGTTGTCGGCGTCGGGGTCGACGGGGTAGTCGCGCAGGTCGACGGCGTGCACGATGTGCAGGTCGGCGGTCAGGCGGGTGCCGAGGTCGGCGGCGACGGTGAGGACCACGGCGCTGAGGTCGCGGTGGTCGACGCCGACCGTCAGCGTGGTCATGGCCTGCGGGCGATCACGATGTCGCGGACGATGGCCTGGTCGACGCGGTGTCCGAACGACCGGTAGGGGCCCTCGTCGATGGGGTCCAGGCCGGACTGGGCGAGCACGTCGAGCGCGTCGGCGCGGCTGGCGACGTTGGTGTTCCAGGCGATGCCGATGGCGCCGCCGGGGCGTAGGACGTCGGCCCAGACGGGGGCGGCTTCGCGGAGCAGTTCGAGGGGGCTGCGCTGCAGGCCTTGGCCTGCGCGGCTGCCGTGTTGGACGCCGTAGGGGGCGTCGGTGACGATGAGGTCGACGCTGCCCGCGCGGTGGAAGTCGCGGGTCTTGACGGTGTCGGCGTTGACGTAGGTGAGGGTGAGCGCGTCGCCTGCCTTGTAGCTTTCCTTCGTCAGACCGATGGAGACGTCGAGTTTGCGTCCGACGAGCTGCTTGTCGCGGCGGACGCGGGTGACCTCGGCTTGGTGTTTGACGCGTTTGCGTTTGAGCCAGGTCTGGATGAACGTGGCGTAGGCCTCGAAGTCCTTCTGGTCGATGTCCACGCCGGCCGCGTCCCAGCCGTACATGATCACCTGGTTGAGGGTGGTGCCGCGGCCGCACATGGGGTCGAGGACGTGCAGGCGGTGGTCGAGCATGTCGCGGGCGCGGGCCGAGGACATCAGGGTGACGTTGAGCAGGAGTTTGGTGAACAGCTCGTTGGTCTTGCCTTGGTATTTCTGGATGGTGATGAGGTCGTCGTCGAACGCGTCGAGCCGGTGCAGGTGGATCGGTTCGAGGAGTTTGCCGTCGATCCGGAACAGCGCGTACAGCGCGGACAGGTTCGCCAGGTAGGCGAGGTCGGTGTCGCTGAGGGTGTCCGCGGTGAAGGTGACGTAGGGGACGCCGCCGAGTTCGGTGCGGGTCGCGTTGTCGAGTCGACCGTCCAAGACGGACTGGTTGAACACCTGGAGCTCGGCCAGGGTCAGGTCGACGGAGGCCTCGGCGTAGACGCGGTTCGTCGAGGGCAGGATCAGCAGTGCGTAGTCGGCCATGATGCGCCGATCTTAGAGCTTCGTGTCCGCGTCAGCCGACCGATGTCTCCTGGTGTCCACGACGGCGCCCCTGTGTCGGGGGCGCCATGGCCGTCTCCGGGGTCAGTCCTCCTGGTCAGCGACGAGTTTTCCGCCTTCCAGCAACGTCTTCAGCGCCGAGAGGATCATCGTCCAGCCCTCGTGGACGCCCTCGAGCATCTTGCTGTCGGGGCTGTCGAAGCCGTCGTGGGTGATGGTCAGCTTCATGCCCATCACCGGGATCGCGGCGGGCTCGATGTCGAAGGTGACCTTCGACTTCTCCTTGAGCGCCTCGGCGAACTCCTCATCGGTGGCGAACAGGTCACGGTGCATGGGCTGCAGCGTGTGCCAGGTGTAGGAGAGGCGTTTGCCGGGGATCGCTTCGAGGACCTTCTGGTCCAGGTCCTCGAACTCGCCCGCCGGGTCGGACTTCCACCTGACCGGTGAGCCGACTTTCCAGTCTGACTCGGGTCCCGTTCCGCCCATGTAGATCTTGATGAACTCTGGGTCGGTGAGCGCTCGGTACAGCTTGTCGGCGGTGGTCTGGATGTAGGTGACGTAGACGAATGCGGGCTTGCTCATGTGGGGTCCTTCCAGAACGGTCTTCAGGTGCGACAGCGCGGTCATCCGGGCGCGTTCGTACTGCCCGATCCAGCGGTCGGCGACCTCGTGGATGGGCACGGGGTTGAGGTAGTGCCACTTCTCGCGGCCATGTTTGACGGCGTTCACGAGATTCGCCGCGGCCAGGACCTCGAGGTGTTTGGTCACGGCCTGCCTGGTCATGTCCAAGCCGTCGCACAGTTCCCGCAGGGTCTGCCCGTTGCGCTCGTTGAGCTTGTCGAGCAGGCGCCTGCGGTGAGGGTCAGCCAAGGCTCGGAACACCGCGTCCATTGCGCCCAGAATAGGCAACCAAATGGTTGCCTGTCTAGTCGGGCGGGAACGGGGCTCTGGGTGCGGCGGACTGGCCGAGGTGGGCGCGGGCCCGGTGGCGACGAGCTAGTCGGTGCCTGCGATTTCGGCGGCGAGTTCGCCCAGGGCGATGCGGTTGCGCAGGCCTGTTTTGGTGATCAGGCTGGAGACGTGGCGTTCCACGGTGCGGGGGGAAAGGTGCAGGCGGTCGCCGATTTCTCGGTTGCCCAAGCGGCCGACCAGCAGGGTCAGGACTTCGAACTCGCGGACCGTGATGCCTGCCGAGCGGAGTTCGGTGGGGATGCCGTCGGCGCCTTCGCGGCGTTGGGAGACCTTGGCGCCCGCGCGGCGGAGGAGGGCGCGGCAGGCGCCTGCTACGGCGGGGACGTCGGTGCGGTGGAAGTGGTCTTCCGCTGTTCTGAGCCAGCCGATGGCGTCGCCCCAGCCTGCGTCGATGGCGGGTTCGGCGACGAGGCGTAGGGCGAGGTGGCGGCTCATCGCGTAGGGGGCGCCTGCGCGGATGGCGTCGTCGGCGGCGGCGGTGGCTTCGGTGAGTTTGCCCGCGCGGCCGAGTAGTACCGCCTGTGCGAAGAGGGTGAACTGGCGGTCCCAGCGCAGGGCGCACGCGGGGTTCGCGGTGACTTCCAGGTAGTCGGTCCAGTCGGCTTCGCCCGCGAGGACTTGGAGTAGGAGGTGCAGGCCGTAGCGGCCGGACAGGGGGAAGACGCTGCCGCCGGTGTCCTCGCTGGCGACGGCGCGGGCCAGGTCGGCGGTCGCGCGGGGGCGGTCTTCCTCGAGTAGCGCGCAGAAGGTGCCCGCGAGGCCGTGGACGCGGGGAGCGTGCAGGGCTGGGTCGCCTTGCCAGTGGCGGAACTCGGTGAGGGCGGTGTCCATGTCGCGGCGGTTGCCGCGGTGGGCGGCGAGGACCGCGGCCAGCAATAGGGCGTACTGGGTGGTCTCCAGGAGTTTCAGGCGGGTCGTGGCGGCGAGGACGCTCTTGATCGTGGCGTCGGCGGCGTCGTGGTCGCCGCGGAGGATGGTGTGTAGGGCGATGCTGGCTTCGGCTTGGTAGCGGGCGGTGACGGCGCCCGCGCGGGTGGCCTGGTCTCGGGCGCGTTCGAGGCGGTGGAGGCCGCCGTGGCGGAGGGCGTCGTCGTTGCCGAGGCGGATGAGGGCGTGGATTTCCCAGATGGGCAGGTTGTGGCGGACCGCCAGGGATCTGGCGCGTTCCAGGCAGGCGGTGGCTTCGGTGGGGTCGCGGTGGCGGGCGATGGCGCCGAGCAGCTGCCAGGCCTGGCAGGCGACCTCGGGCAGCGGCACTGCCTCGGCGACGGTGGCGGCTTGGCGGGCGAGGCGTTCGGCGGTGTCGAGTTGGTCGGGGCCGGGCACGTCGAGTGCGAGGTGGGCGGCGACGACGTCGATGGGGGCGACGTCCTCGGCGGAGGAGTCGTCGCCGAGTAGGGCGCGGGCGGCTTCGACCTGGACCAGTCCGGCGGCGGTGTTGCCCGCGACGGTCGCTGCCCAGGCGAGGCGGGTGTGCAGGTCGGCGCGGCGGCGGGCGGTGAGGCCGCCGACCTGGTCGAGGACTTCGACGGAGGCGAGGGCGCGTTCGACGAGTCCGGCTTCGGCGAGGGCGAGGACCAGTTGTTCGAGGGTGGTGGCGCGGGTGGCGGCGTCGGAGTGGGTGAGCAGGGACCAGGCCTTGTCGAGCAGGGCGACCGCGGAGGTGGCCGCGCCCAGCGCGAGGGCGCGGCGGCCGACCTCGGCGAAGAGGCGGCCCGCGGCGTCGTGGTCGCCCGCGTCGAGGCGCAGCGCGGCGGTGATCTCGCACCATTCGCCGGGGAGGCCGGGGTTGACCGCTTCGACGGCGTCGGCGACGGCCGCGGCGAGGGCGGCGCGGTCGGTCGGGTCGAGTTGGGCGAGGACTGCTTCGCGGCCGAGCTGGTGGTGGAAGGCGTACCAGTCGGCGGTGTGTTCGTCGGGGGCGACGAGTTGGGCGGCGCCGTCGTCCTGCAGGAGGCTGAGCAGGTCGCGGTCGGTCATGTCGGTGACGTGCCGGACGATGCCCAGGGGGAAGCGGGGACCGAAGACGGCGGCGACGGACAGCAGGCGCTGGATGCGGGGGCCGAGTTGGGCGACGCGGCGGGCCAGCGGGCGGGACAGGGCCGCGGTGAGCGCGGCATGGGAGTCGTGGGCGACGGTCCAGGTGTCGCCGTCGGCGACGAGGACGGCGTCGTCGATCATGGTGGTGACGAGTTCCTCGGCGAGGAACGGGATGCCCGCGCTGCCCGCCAGCAGCAGGTCGACCGCGGCGGCGGGCACGTGTGCGGTGTCGATCTCCAGGCTCATCGCGACGAGTTGACGCAGGTCGTGCTCGGTGAGGCGGGCGAGGTCGATCAGGGTGCAGCGGCCGCGTTGGGCCGCGGCGCGCGCCATGGTGAGTGCGGCGCTGTCCTGGTCGCGGATGGCGCCGAGTAGCAGTGTGGGTTGCAGGTCGACGTTGTCGACGAGGTATTCGAGGACGGCGAGGGTCTCCGGGTCGGCGTCGTGGAGGTCGTCGAGGGTGAGCAGGCAGCCGCGGTCGCGGCCGACGTGGCCGGTCAGGCGCAGCACGGCCTCGGCGAGCACGACGAGGGAGTCGCCGCCCGCGGGCGGGTCGCCCCAGCCGGGCACGAGCCTGCCCAGGATCGGGCCGTAGGGGCCGAGGTCGGCGGGGGTGACGGGGTCGGCGCGCAGCAGGAACAGGATCGCTTCGGCCAGTGGCCGGAACGGCGACATCGGGCCGATGGCGCTGGCTCGGCCGCGCATCAGGCCCATCCCGGCGGCGAAGGCCGACTCGATGGCGGCCGCGGCGATCCGGGACTTGCCGATGCCGCTCTCACCGACGAGGAAGATCGTCCCGCCTTGGCCCGCGCGGGCCGCCGCGAGCGCGCGCTCCACCGACCTCACCTCATGGTCGCGACCCACCAGGACTATCGAACGGTGTCGCACGATGGCGGATGCTACTTACCGGAGGAGGGCCGACCAACCACCGAACGCGTGGAATGACCGGCCCTCCCGCCGATCACAGCGAGGTCGGAGGGCAGCACGTGGTGCCCATGATCGTGGCGTCTTCCGCGCCCGCGGCGGGTGATCCGGCGACGAGACTGGCCGCCATCAGCCCGATCGGCAGGGCGACGCTGGTCAGCGCGGCGGCACGCAGGCCGAACGTGACCGAGGGGAACAGCCGGAGTCTGCCGACCGGCTCGTTGGTGGGGTGCTCGTTGGACACGGTGTGTCTCCTTTTCCTTCTTTGAACTCGGTCATGGGTGGCGACCGTCATGGGGTGGGACGCAGCAGCAGCGCGGACGGGACTTGGGCCGGGGCGGCCAGGCGCAGCATCGCGTAGCCGATGCCGGCCAGGCCGGTGAGCAGTCCCGGGGTGGGGACGCCGCCGGGTACGCCGCAGCGGGGGCCGTGGCGGCGGAGCGTGTCGAGCGCGAGTCCACCCCGGCGACGCACGGCGCGGGCGGCGGGGCTGTTCGGCCCGTCGGCGACGGCGGCGAGGACCTCGGTGATGCCGAGTTCGCCGTGGCAGAGGGACAGGTCCAGGCGCACGGGGGCCGCGGCGAGGTCGGCGATCTCGGTGTCGGGGATGGGCTCGGGGAGTGCGGTGCGGGCGAGTAGGCGGCCTGCGAGGCCGTGGCACCAGCCTGCGGGGAGATCGGGGTCTGGGGTTTCGGCGAGGGCGGTCGCGGCGAGGCGGGTGCCTGCGGCGCGGTGGTGATCGTCGGGGCCGAAGTGGTGCAGTGCCCACGCGGTGAGGGGGTCGGGGGCGTCGGTGGCCAGGTGCAGGAGGCGGTCGGCGCAGGCGCGGATCGCGGCTTCGGGGGCGATGTGGCTGGCGGATGACAGGTCTAGGGGGGCGGGAGTGGCGGGGGTGGTTGGACGATCGGGGGTGGGGCTCGGAGTTGCGGCGGACCCGGTGGCGGGACCAGCCGCAGGACCACCGGTGAGGCCGGCGGCGGGACCGGTCGCGGGGCTGGCGGCGGGACCGGTGAGAGGGCCTGTGGCCGGAGTGGTCGCGGGGCTGGTGACAGGGCCCGCGGTGAGGCCGGCGGCGGGACCGGCGGTAAGGCTGCTGGTGGCGCGGGTGGTGGGTGGTGTGGCCGTCGGGAGGTTGCCGAGTTCGGTGGCCACCGCGTCCAGTGCGGCCAGGCAGCCCGCCAAACCCGTCGACCAGCCCGGATCCGTCGACTCGGCTGCCGCGATCGCCGCCAGCGTGACGGCCTTCGCGGCGGCGGTGCGCAACGCGGGGGCGTTGAGCAGGAGGGCTAGGCGGGCCAGGCCGTATGCGATGCCGCCGAGACCGTGCATCCCGCCGCAGCCGATGGCGGAGACCAGGTCGGGGCGTTCGGTGAGTGTGTCGATGAGGGCGGGCAGTTCGGCGACGGCGTGGTGGGCCAGGTCGGCGTAGCGGGTAATGCCGGTGGTGGCGGTGAGCTGGGCGAGGAACAGGGCGACGCCGAGGTGGCCGGTGCCCAGGCTCGCGCCGAGGGGGAGGACGAGCCATTGGCGGTCGTCCACTGATTCCAGGCCCAGCCAGTTGACGCGGCCTCGGGCGGGGACGCCGCGGGCGACGAGTTGGTCGGCGACGGCGCAGGCGGCGGCGAGGAGGTCGTCGGGGTGCAGGGCGGCGGGGGCCGTGCCGAGGGCGGTGTCGGCGACGGGGTGGGCGGGGGCGCCGCGGCGGGTGGCCAGGGTCGCCGAGATGATCCATTCCTGGTCGCGGCGGTCGACTTCGCTGAGGCCGGCGATGGTGGTGCGGACGGTGTCGACGCTGCTGCGGGGCAGGGGGATGGGCAGTTCGGCGCCGTGGGCGGTGCGCAGGGTGGTGCCGCCGACGGTGCTCCGGAACAGGGGGATGTCGCCTGCCCACAGGTCGGCCAGTTCGTGGCGGGCCACCGTGGGGTCGCGGTCGGCGCGCAGGACGGACAGGGCGTTGTCGCGGTCGGCGGCGTCGCGGAGGACGTCGGGGTGGGTGGTTTCGTCGAGGAGGGTGGCGTAGATCCAGGTGGGGCGGGTGATGACGCGGATCTCGAGGTCGGCGCAGGACTCGGCGAGCGCGGTGAACTGGGCGCGGTTGGCGGCGATGGCGTCGTAGGCGAGGCGGAAGCCGGTGAGCATCGCTGTCTCGTGGTCGGCGGGTTCGACGTCGGCGCCGCGGAGTCTTGGTCGGTTGCCCGCGCCGGTGAGGTCGTGGGGGCGGCGGGTCATGCGCATGCGGTCGGTGCCGGTGTCGATCCAGTCGACGACGCTGGCGGGGGAGCGGCCGCCGTGTCCGCCGCCGAGGCCGGAGAGGTCGGCGGCGCCTTCCTCGCCGACGACGATCATCGGCAGCAGTGCGGTGCGGTAGACGGAGGCGGCGAGCGCGTCGGCGGCGGGGTCGCCGGTGCCGGTGGTCAGGTCGGGGTGGAAGACGGTCTCGGTGTCGACGAGCACGGGGTGTTCGCCGTGGGCGATGACGTTCTGGTGGTGGACGTCGGTGGCGCGCACGGCGTGCAGCAGCGCCAGCAGGGCGCCTTGCCTGCGGTAGAAGCGGTCGGCGGCGTCCTCGTCGGGCAGTGGGGCGGCCGGGATGAACTCCGACCAGCCGTAGCCCGCGCGGGTCAGCACCCGGGGGACGCGGGGTGCCAGGCCGGGTGCGGCGGCGTCGAGTGCGGTGACGAAGTCGGCGAAGCGCAGTTGGGTGGCGCAGTCGCGTGGTTTGTAGACCACGCGGGCGCCGCCGGCGAAGTCGAGGAACGCCACGGTGCGGCCGCCGCCGTGCGCGTCGCCTTGGCCGAGGGTGAGGCCGGTGAGTGGGCCGGGGTCGACGCCGTCGAGGAGTTCGGTGACGACGTCGTCGCGGTCGGCGGTCCAGCGGGTCAGCAGTTCGGTCGCGCTGTCGGAGGTCGCGATGGCGGTCTGGGCGAGCAGGCGCGCGAGGACCGGGTAGGCGGCCATGAGTTCGCCGAGGTGTTTGGGTTCGGTGAGGCGGCGCACGAAGTCCTGGAAGCGGGCGCGGCCGTCGGTGCCTGCCAGGGTGCCCTCGGCGCGGTGCCGGTGCAGTTCGCTGACCAGCGCGCGCGCCGACTGGGCGACGAGCTTGTCGGTGAGCGTGGCGGCGAGGGCGGCGCGGACGGTGTCGGGGGTGTCGTCGGGCAGGTGCCCGCACGCGAGGGTGACGAACGGGCGCAGGATCCGGCCGAACGCGGCCCGCCACGACGTGTCGACCGCGCCGTGCAGCGGCTCGGCGGCGCACACGGCGGCCTCGGTGACCTCGGCCCACCGCGGCACCGCGGTGGCCGGTCGTTCCGGTGTCGCCAGTCCTGGAACCCACCAGGTCGGGTCCGGGAGCGCTGGAGCGGGATCGGCGGCACTCACAGCTCAACCCTGCCAGATTCCCACCCTGAAGATCATGCGTGGTCACCACCCACATTCACGGTCGCGTTCGGCGGGCGTGGGCGGAAATGTGGGGGGTCGCCGCCGATGCGCCGCGCGGCCCGAGGCGCTCACGCTTGGGACGATGGGAGAGCCGATCCGTGTCGCCGTCGTCGCGCTGGACCCGCTGCTGGAGGCCGGGGTCACCACCGCGCTGCACGGCTGCCCCGACGTGGAGGTCGCGCGGGTCGGCGAGGTCAGCGTGGTGGTCGTCGACGTCGTCGGGGCCGACGTGCTCGACCTGGTGCGGTCGATCCGCGGTGGGGACCATCGGCCGGAGGTGGTGCTGGTGGCCACCGACCTCGCGCCCGCCGCGGCCCGGCACGTGATCGGCGCGGGCGCGCGTGGTCTGCTGCGCAGGCGCGACGCGACCGCCGCCCGGCTCGCCCGCGCGGTCCTCGTCGTGGCCTCCGGCGACTGTGTCCTGCCGCCGGACCTGCTGACCTACCGCGGTGTCGAGCCCGCCCGCGCCCAGTGGACCGGCCCTGGCCTCAGCGACCGCGAACGCGCCGTGCTCGCCCTGGTCGCCGAAGGACACGAGACCGGGGAGATCGCCAGGGAACTGTCCTACTCCACGCGCACCGTCGCGGGCATCGTCCACGACATCACCGCGCGGTTCCGGCTGCGCAACCGCGCCCACGCCGTCGCCTACGCGTTGCGCACCGGCCTGCTGTGACCGGCGCCGATAGGGTTGCCGAATGCGCAGCCCCGTCACCGCGGACGACGTCGACACCGCGGTCCGGCTGGCGATCGACGCTCTGGGCGCGGTGACCGGCGAGAACTGGGACACCGCGGCGGGCGAGCTGGACTGGACCTGCCGCGAAACCCTCGAACACCTCGCCGACGACCTGTTCTTCTACGCCGCCCAACTCGGACCGCGGCGGCGGCCCGCCACCGCCGCGGTGCGGTTCGCCTTCACCGAACGCCGCCCCGGCGGCCCCGCGAACCTCGTCTTCGCCGCACCCGAGGCGAGCCACGACGAACTGCTGCAGGTCGTGGAGAGCTGCGGTGCGCTGCTGACGGCCATGGCACGCACCGCGCCGCCCGACACCCGCGCCCACCACGTGTTCGGTGTGTCCGATCCCGAGGGGTTCGCCGCCATGGGCGTCGTCGAGACCCTCGTGCACCTGCACGACCTCGGCCGCACCCTGGGCTTCGCCGTCGACCCGCCCGCCGACCTGTGCGACCGGGTGCTGCGCAGGCTCTTCCGCGACGCCCCGCTCGACACCGACCGGTGGGCCACCCTGCTGTGGGCGTGCGGCCGGGCACCCCTGGGCGAACGGCCCCGGCAGACCACCTGGCGGTGGGACGGCACCACCCTCGACTAGCGGGAACCACGCCGCCCGCGGGGACGACCAACAGGTCAGCGCGGCGGCTTGACGCTCGACCGCCGGACCCGAGAGGCTGCCCGCCATGACCCGCACCGCCCGCGCCCTGCTCATCGCCCTGGCCCTCGTCCTGGCCACCGCGACCCCGGCGTTCGCGCACAACTCGCTGAAGTCCAGCACGCCCGCCAAGGGCGCCACCCTCGACGCGGCCCCGGCCGTGGTCACGCTGACCTTCGCCGAGACGCTCGACGCGGCGACGACGACGGTGACGATCACCGCCCCGGACGGCGCGGGCGCCTCGGGCAAACCGGAACTGGCGGACACGACCGCGACCGTGCCGTTCACCGCGACCGTGCCGGGCGTCTACAACGTCGCCTACAGCGTGCGCAGCCACGACGGCTACGTGTCCAACGAGAGCTTCACCTTCACCCTCAGCGCCGCCGCTGTCCCCGCCCCGACCACCACGACCACCACGACCACCACAGCGCCGACCACCACAACCACCACTACCGCCGCGCCGACCACGACCCAGCCCGCCGCCCAGCCCGCCGCGGCGAGCACGTCCACCCCGTGGTGGCCGTGGGCGCTCGGCGGTGTCGCGCTGCTCGCCGTCGTCGGCGTGATCGTCGCCCGACGGCGCCGCGCCTGACCCGCTCCATCCGTGCGGTGTTGGCCCGCGGTCATTGTCCCGCACAGCGCCGCCGTGTCACCGTTTTCCCGTGGAGCCAACGATTTCGCGGAGCAAGGCCATCGCCGTCGGAGTCGACGCCGTGTGGGCGTTGGTGTCCGACCTGCCCAACATGGGCCGGTTCAGCCCCGAGAACGTCGGCGGCCACTGGGTCGGCGGCACCGGTCCCGCCGTCGGCGCCCGGTTCCGAGGCACCAACCGCAACGGGCATCGCGAATGGCACACCAACGCCACCGTCGTGGAGTGCGTCCCCGAGCGGCTGCTGACCTTCGACGTGCGCAGCCCCTTCGGCGTGCGCGTGTCCCGCTGGTCCTACGTGCTCGAACCGACCGCCACCGGCTGCGTGCTCACCGAGAACTGGTACCGCGTCGGCAGCTGGTTCATCCGCCGCTTCCTCGGGCCCAAGGTCACCGGGCGGATCGACCGGCCAGGGTTCAACGTCCACTCCATCGACTACACCCTCGCCGCGGTCAAAGCCTTCGCGGAGAACTCAGGGCAGGTAGTCGGGACTCTGGCCGCCGCCGATGCGGAATCCACAGTGGACGAGGGCTAGCTCGCAGAACATCGAGTTGGCCCACGAGAACCACTCGCGGGTGAACCTGTCGGGGTTGTTCACATCGAAGCTCTCGTGCATCATCCCCGTGCCGCCCGTGGTCGCCAGCAGCAGCGCCAGGATGTCCTCCTGCTCCTGCTTCGTCGTCGCCGTCAACCCCTGCACACTCAGCGCGATCGGCCACACGTAGTTCTGCGGCGTGTGCGGGCTGCCGATCCCCGCCGCGGCCGAACCGTTGAAGTAGTACGGGTTCTCCGCGCTCAACAGGAACTCCCGCGTCGCCACATACACCGGGTCCAGCGCGTCCACGCACCCCAGATACGGCAGCGACAGCAGGCTCGGCACGTTCGCGTCGTCCAGCAGGACCGAATTGCCGAACCCGTCGACCTCGTAGGCGAACACCGCCTTGCCGTGCGGGCCGGGAACCACCGAATGCCCGTCGAGGCCCGCGGTGATCTCCCGGTGCAACCGGTCCGCCGACGCCGCCAACTCGGCGTCGTCGAGCAGTTCGCGGGCGATCTCACCGAGTTGGCGCATCGCGCGCGCGGCGTAGAAGTTGCCCGGGATGTTGAACCCGGCGTCGCACGCGTCGTCGCTAGGGCGGAAACCGCTCCACACCATGCCCGTCGGCTTCGTCAGCCTGCCCTTGCCGAACCGGGCCAGGGTGTTGCGGCCCCGCGCGAACCAGCCGCCCCGGCGGAACCGGTAGTGCGAGCGGTTCTCGTGGTCCTGCTCGGCGGTGAACGTCTCCACGATCCGCCGTGCCGCCGTCCGGAACGTCGACTCGCACCAGTCGGTGGAGCCCGTCGCCTTCCACAGCAGGTAGGCGAAGTCGATGCCGTAGGTCAGCGAGTCGATCTCGAACTTGCGCTCCCACACCATCGGGTGCATCCGGGTCGCGTCGGAGTGGTGGCCTCGGCCGTTGGGCTCCAGGTTGAACGCGTTGGCGTACGGGTCGACGGTGATGTACCGCCAGTGCCGCAGCAGCAGCCCCGTCAGCAGCTTCACCAGCTCCGGCGCCTCCTCCACCAGGTACAGCAGCGGACGCAGCTGCGCGGCCGAGTCGCGCAGCCACATCGCCGGGATGTCGCCGGTGATCACGTACGTGGTGCCGTCGGGCTGCTCGGACACCGTGGTCTCGGCCGTGTTCGTCAGGAAGCGGGTGACCGCCTGCGCGACCTGCTCACCACCCATCGCGGCGGTGATCCGCTCGGCGACATGGGTGAGCAGTTCAGGGCGCAGGTGGGCCACGGTGTCCTCCTTCGGGGCGATCTTCCACACCCTACGCGGTGTGCCCGCCCGGCTCCATCAGGTCACCGCACCGCCACCTCGATGTCGGACAGCGCCCGCCGCGCGTAGGCCCGAACGTCGGCGTCCCCATCAGCCAACGCGCCCTCCAGTGCCGCCGCGACCGCCGGATCCGCCACCCACGAAGCCAGCGACTGCACCGCGGCTTTGCGCACGTCGGCGTTGCCGTCGCCCAACGCCAGGACCAGCGGCTCGGTCGCTCCCGCCGGGCCGAGCGCCCTGGCCGCGCCCACGCGGACCTGCCAGGCCGCATCGGTGGTCGCCGCCGCGGCCAAGTCCGCCAGGGGCGACGGGGTGCCGACCACGGCGGCCGCGGTGAAGGACTCGGCGCGGACCAAGGCGTCGAGGTCCGCCGCCAGGGCCGCCAAGGTCGGCGCCGCGGCCGGGTCAGCGACCTGGGCCAGCCCCGCCGCCACGGCGACGCGGACCTCGCGGGAGGAGTCCGCGGCGGCGGTGGCGATCAGGTCGGCGGCGTCGAGGGAGACCAGTCCGCGGATGGCCTCGATGCGGACAGGCACCGACGGATCCCGCAACAGGCCCGCGAAGGTGTCGCGGGCGCCAAGGCGCAGGACACGCAGCGCTGTCAGCGCCACCGCCCGCACCTCGCCGTCGGCCGAAGCGGTGGCCGAAGCGAGCGCCGAACCCAGCTCAGGGGTCGGCGCGATGACCTCGATCAGCTCCACCAGCGCCGCCCCCGCCGCCTGCCGCACCGTGTAGTGCACGTCGCCCAGGGCCTCGACCAGCGCCGATCCCACACCGTCCGGCGCGGCCTCGCCCAACACCGCGATCGCCACCCGCCGCACGTCGGCGTCCACATCGGACAGATACAGGGCCAGGTCCGCCAGCGTCGGCTCCTCGTCGGCCAGCGCCAGCACCTCCAGCACCTTCGGCGAGTCCACCACCCGCCCACCGGGCCTGCGCACCGACGACGGCGTGCGCGCCGGAGCCAGGTTCAACTCACCGAGGAAGTGCGACGAGCGGTCCGACGGCACGGTGAACCCGTCCACCGGCACCACATAGGGCGCCACCGGTCGCTTGATGAACTCCATCCCGCCGCCCGCCGACTTGCGCAGGTTCAGGTGGTACATCCACTCCGCGTCGTCGCGGCCGGGATGGTCGAGACGGTCGTGGTAGAGGCCCCAGCGGGACTCCGTGCGCACCAGGGACGACCGGGCCGCCATCTCCGCGCAGTCCCGGATGAACGTCACCTCCGCGCACCGCATCAGCTCGTGCGGGGTCCGCGCCCCCATCCCGGCGATCTCCTCCGCCATCCGGCCGAACGTCTCGACCGCGATCTCCAGCTTCGTCGACGCCTTCGGCGGGGCCACGTAGTCGTTGACGAAACGCCGCAGCTTGTACTCGACCTGCGGCTGCGGCGGGCCGTCCGGGTTGCGCAGCGGCCGGTAGATCAACTCGTGCGCCGCCGCGATCTGCTCCTCCGGCAGCGACGTCGGCGCCACCGCGTGCGTCGAGGCGTGCGCGCCCGCGAGGTCGCCGAAGACGAACGCGCCGATCATGTAGTTGTGCGGCACACACGCCAGGTCACCGGCGGCGTAGAGGCCGGGGACGGTGGTGGCGGCGTTCTCGTCGACCCACACCCCCGACGCCGAATGCCCGCCGCACAGGCCGATCTCGGAGATGTGCATCTCCACGTCGTGGGTCCGGTAGTCGTGGCCGCGGCCCTCGTGGAACGTGCCGCGCGTGGGCCGCTCCGTGGTGTGCAGGATGTTCTCCAGCGCCGAGATCGTCTCCTCCGGCAGGTGCGACAGCTTCAGGTACACCGGGCCGCGCGGCGAACCGATCTCCCGCGCCACCTCGGCCATCATCTGCCCCGACCAGTAGTCGCAGTCGACGAACCGGTCGCCCTCGGAGTTGACCTGGTAGCCGCCGAACGGGTTGGCCACATAGGCGCACGCCGGACCGTTGTAGTCCTTGATCAGCGGGTTGATCTGGAAGCACTCGATGCCCGACAGCTCCGCGCCCGCGTGGAACGCCATCGAATAGCCGTCCCCGGCGTTCGTCGGGTTCTCATACGTGCCATACAGATAGCCGCTCGCGGGCAGCCCCAACCGTCCACACGGGCCGGTCGCCAGGATCACCGCGCCCGCGCGGACCGTGACGAACTCGCCCGTCCGGGTGTTGAACCCGACCGCGCCGACCGCGCGCCCACCCTCGGTGAGCACCCGCACCGGCATGACCCGGTTCTCGATCTGGATCTTCTCCCGCATCTCCTTGCGCCGCAGCACCCGGTACAGGACCTTCTTGACGTCCTTGCCCTCCGGCATCGGCAGCACATAGCTGCCCGACCGGTGCACCTTGCGCACGTGGTACTCGCCGTGGTCGTCCTTCTCGAACTTCACCCCATAGCGCTCCAGCCGCTGCACCATCGCGAACCCGCGCGTCGCGGTCTGGTGCACGGTGCGCTGGTCGACGATGCCGTCGTTGGCCTTGGTGATCTCCGCGACGTAGTCCTCCGGGGTCGCCTTGCCGGGGATGACGGCGTTGTTGACCCCGTCCATGCCCATCGCCAGCGCCCCGGAGTGGCGCACGTGCGCCTTCTCCAGCAGCAGGACCGACGCGCCGTGCTCGGCGGCGGTGATCGCGGCCATCGTGCCCGCCGTCCCGCCCCCGATCACCAGCACGTCACACGCCAACTCCACCCGCTCGTCCACCGCGGGAGCCACGAACCCGGGCTGGGACTCGCTCACGCCGCCTCCGCCATCACACCGAGAGCCGAGAGGATCTCGGCCTTCACCGACCCCGTGTCCGCGTCCGCGACACGCGGGAACGGCGACTCCACGATCCGCGCCACCCGGCCCGACCGGTCCAGCACCGCGATCCGGTCACCCACATACAGCGCCTCGTCCACGTCGTGGGTCACGAACACCACCGTCGTCGGATGCGCCTCCCAAACCTTCACCAGCAGCCGCTGCATCGACGCCCGGGTCTGCGCGTCCAGCGCGCCGAACGGCTCGTCGGCCAGCACGATCCGCGGGGTGCCCGCCAGCGTGCGGGCCAACTGCACCCGCTGCCGCATCCCGCCCGACAGCTCCCGGGGCAGCCGCCGCTCATATCCCGCGAGGCCGACCTTCTCGATCCACTCCACGGCCCGCGCCCGCCGCTCGGCCTTCACCACACCCCGGATAGCCAGGGGCAGCTCGACGTTGCGCTGCACGGTCCGCCACGGCAGCAGGCCGTCGTCCTGGAACACCAGCGCCCGCTCCGCCGACGTGCCGCGCACCGGGCGCCCGTCGACCAGGATCTGCCCGCCGCTGGTCGGCAGCAGCCCCGCCAACGCGCGCAGCAGCGTCGACTTGCCGCACCCCGACGGGCCGACCACCACCAGGATCTCACCCTCCCGCACCGCCAGGTCCAGTTCGGACAGCACCGAGGCGCGGCCGTAGCCCAGCCGCACACCCCTCAGGTCGATCATGACCGCTTCTCCCTCGGTAGCCAGCGCGTCGCGCGGCGGCCCGCCAACTCGACCGAGGCCGAGGTGAGCCAGCCGAGCAGGCCGATGGTGATCATCCCGACGAGCACGCCGGGGTAGTCGACAACGGTGTAGCTCTGCCAGGTCCGGTAGCCGACACCGAACTGGCCGGAGATCATCTCCGCGGAGATCACGCAGATCCACGCCACCCCGATGCCCACCGACAGCCCGCTGAACACCCCGGGCAGGGCGCCGGGCAGCACCACGTTGACCAGCACCCGCCGCCGCCCGCCGCCCATGGTGCGGATGGCGTCCTCCCAGGAGGTCGGCAGCGCGCGCACGGCGTGGCGGGTGCTGACCATGATCGGGAAGAACGAGGCGACGAAGGTGATGAAGACGATCCCTTCCTCGTTGGTCGGGAACAGCAGGATCGCGATGGGCACCAGCGCGATCGCCGGGATCGGCCGCACCACCTCGAACACCGGCTGCAGGATGTCGTGGACGAGGTTCGAGCGGGCGATCGCGACGCCCGACGACACGCCGAGCACCACGGCCAGGGCGAACCCGGCCAGGATCCGGCCGAGGCTGCTGCCCAGGTCCTGGTAGTACTCGCCGGTCCCGGCCGCCGCCCAGAACCGCTCGGCCACCTCGACCGCGGTCGGCAGCTGGTCGAACCGCACCCACAGCCGCACGTCGGCGGCGGTGAGCAGCTGCCAGGCGAGCAGCGCCGCGGCGAGGGAGGCGATCCGCACCGCCCAGCGCACCGTCGGGGACGTCATGGCTAGCTCGCCGCCAGCGCGTCGGCGTAGGACACCACGGCCGAGCCGGGGTGCTTAGCCACGTAGGCGTCGGCCGTGGCGGGCGCGGCGAACGGCACGGGGCCGGCGGCCGGGTCGTTGACCCACACCGCGTGGTCGGCGTACCAGCGGGTGCCGGTGACCGCGTCGGGGACGTAGGCCACGCGGATCTTCTTGCCCGCGGCCTGCTGCTGCTTGACGAACTTGAGCAGGCACCTCGGGTTGGCGGCGGGCTGGGTCTTGTCCTCGCCGTCGACCCACGTCTCACCGGCCGTGGCCGGGTTGTCTACCGCGATGCCGCACGCGGGGTCGGTGCCGGTGATCTTCGCCGGGTTCACCGTCGACGCGGCGTCCTTGTCGTAGTCGGCGCCGTAGGCCGCGCGCAGGGGTGCGTCGTCGATGAACTTGACCGTGTCGAGCTCGTCGATGTTGCCGATGGACTTGAGGAACGGCACGTCCTCGCGCAGCGCCGCCCGCAGCGGCTCCTTCAGCGTGACATCGAAGGTGGATACGCCGTTGGGGCCGTTGTAGAGGTAGACGACCTCGGCGGGGAGCCCGGTCGCCTCGGCCACCGACTTCGCCGCCGCCAACGGGTTCTCGTGCAGGTACTTCGTCGCGTCGAGCTGCGCGCCGAGGAACTCGGCCAGCACGTCGGGCTGCGCCGCGGCGAACGGCTTGCGCACCACGACACCGTGCAGCGTGGGCTTGTTCAGGGTGGCGCCGTCGTAGAGGAGCTTGGCCTGCTTGGCGAACACCAGCGCGCCCGGCCACGCCACGAACTGCGACAGCGCCGCCACATTGCCCGCCTGCAGCGCCGACGCGCCGACCGCGGGCTGCTGGTTCTCCACCGTCACCCCGGTCTTCGGGTCGATGCCGTCGGCCTGCAGCGCCTGCACCAGCAGGCCGTGCGCGGCCGAGCCGACGCTCGTGGACACCGTCTTGCCCTTGATGTCGGCCAGCGTCCGCGCGGCGGAATTCGTCGGCACCACAACGGAGTTGAGTCCGCCGCGCAGGTTGTAGCCGGTCACCGAGACGATCTTCGTGCCCTTGTCGCCCAGCTTCTGCGCGCGGGAGCCGTTGATAAGCAGCGGGTAGTCGCCCATCGACCCGATGTCGATCTTCTCGGCGATCATCTGCGCGGTGATCGGGGCGCCGGTGTCGTAGTCCTGCCACTCCACCGCGTACTTCTTGCCGGTGCGCTTGCCCAACTCGGCCAGCCGCTTCTCGAAGTACCCCTGCGCGCGCAGCAGCGTGCCCGCGGTGACGGTGTTGATGGTCTTTGACTGGTAGCCGACGACGACCTTCACGGTGTCGCTGTCGGCGGCACTGGTCGAGCAGCCCGCCAGCGCGGTGGCGGCCAGCAGCAGGGCAAGTGTCTTACGCATCAAGGGTTTCCTCATCGCAGCAGGTAGGGCATGTTGACGGTGACCGCGCCCGTGGGGCAGCGCGCGGCGCACGGACCGCAGTACCAGCACTCGTCGACGTGCATGTACGCCTTGTCGGTCTTGGTGTCGATCGCCAGCGAGTCCAGCGGGCACATGTCGACGCACAACCGGCAGCCGGTGATGCACAGCGACTCGTCGATCACCACCGGGACGTCGACGCGGTTCTCGGCCAGGGCCATGGCGGTCTCCTCATGAGGGCGTGCGGGAACCACACCGGAGCGCGCGGCGCCGGTGCGGGGATGGGGTGGATCAGTGGCCGCTACAGAGGCAGCTGGCCTGCCGACGCAGGTCGACATGGACGCGCGAGTAGAGCGCGAGGCGTCGGATCATGACCGCGACACCCGCGCGGACATGGTGAGCCGGTCGCCGCGGAACCGGACGAACTCCAGGTCCACCGGGCGGCCGTCGTCGAAATGGGTGAGCCGCTCCAACAGCAGCAGCGCGGCCCCCCGCGGCGCGTCGAGCACCGCGGCGGTGTGCGGGTCGGCGTTGACCGCCTCCAGCGACAGCTCCGCGGTGCCCAGGCCGCGGCCGGTGGTCTCCTCGATCAGGCAGAAGATGTCGCGGTTGACCAGGTCCTCGTCGAGCAGCGGCCCACCGACGTCCATCGGCAGATACGTCAGATCCAGGGAAAGTGGAAGCCCGTTGAGCCTGCGCAGCCGCTCGATGTAGACGACGTCACCGTCCACCTCCAGCCGCTGCGCCACCACCTTCGGCGGCGACACCCGACCAGCCGACCGGACCTCGTTGGTGATCGTGCCGTGCTCGTTGAGGGTCTCGGCCAACCCGAGCAGCCGGTCGAGCCCGTGGGCGTACTTGCGGGCGGTCACCACCGTGCCCACCCCCTGCCGCCGCTCCACGATGCCTCGCACCGCAGCAGGTCCAGCCCCTCGCGCACGGTGTTGCGGGAGACACCGAACTCCTCACACAGCAGCCGCTCGTCAGGCAGCACCTGATAGTCCCCGCGCAGGATCTGCCGCCGAACCGCGTCCGCGACAAGCCGCGCACGGTCCGACCGAAGCCGCCGCGCCCCGGCGAACGGGACCGCCGCGCTGCTCGACATGGATCACTCCGGGGGTGTCGTGGTGGGTACGACTAGGGAGTGAACCAGCAACCCGCCAGGTTCGGGACACCCACGGAGTTACGCCACCCCAGCAGGCCCGAAAATGCGGTGTGAACTGGGGATTCCCGGGCTCGCCCGAGAGATCCGCCAGGTCCACTTTATGAGACGGCCATCCCGGCCGCCGAACCGTTTTGTCCGGACATTTAGGACTTCGCGGTCTCCCACAGACCCATCACATTGCCCTCAGGATCAGCGAAGTACGCCGCGAACCCCATGTCCCCGACAGCGATCTTCTCATTCACCGTCTTGCCGCCGTGCTTGCCGACCTCGGCCAGCGCGTCATCGATGCTGTCGACGTCGATCACGAGCACCGGGGTGGGGGCCCACTGGGACTCATCCCTGGCGAACATGCCGCCGTTGATGTACCCCGACTCGGTCGGCCCCTGCTCGCCGCTGGGCCCGGTGGACACGATCGTGTAGTCCATCTCCGGCATCTCTTGGATCTTCCAGCCGAAGACCTCCTGGTAGAAGGCCTTGGCCCGGCCGCCGTCGCCGAACGGGACCTCGAAGTGCACGACACGCCCACTCATCTGCCTTACCTCCTTCGGCTCGTCCATCGAGCCTAAGCCCGCCACGCCCGATTGGTCCGCTGTGGAAGGCCCGGTATTGGAACTGTGCCGACCCGATCACGGCCAATAACGTGCGGGGCGATGAAGGAGGTCCGCGTGAGCACGGTGGACATGTGGTTCGACCCGAAATGCCCGTGGGCGTGGATCGCCTCACGGTGGCTGCTCGAAGTGGAACAGGTGCGCGAAGTGGGTGTGCGCTTCCACGTCCTGAGCCTGGCCGCACTGAACGAAGACCGCGAGGTCGAGGACTGGTACCGCGAGTGGCTCGACAGCGCATGGGAACCCGCCCGGGTCGCGAAGGCCGTCGAGCAGAACCACGGCCCGGATGACCTGAGGGCGTTCTACACCGCCGTCGGCAACCGCATCCACCTCGAACGACGACCGTTGGACCAGGGCCTCTACCTCGACGCCCTCACCGAAGCGGGCCTGCCCACCGACCTCGCCGACGCCGCCAAGGACACAGACCTGGACGACGCGATGCGCGCGGGCAACGCCACCGGGCTGGGCCCGGTGGGGGAAGACCTCGGCACCCCTGCCATCCACGTAACCGACGACGACGGCGAGACCACCGCCTTCTTCGGTCCCGTGGTCAGCCCCACCCCACGCGGCGAGGCGGCGGGAAAGCTGTGGGACGGGGTGCTGCTGGTGGCGGGCACGCCCGGATTCTTCGAACTCAAACGCGCCCGCGCCCGACCCCAGGTCACCTAAGCGAGTCCCTTGGCGATCAACTCCATCACCGACGAGTCGGCCAACGTCGTCGTGTCCCCGACGGCCCGGTTCTCCGCCACATCGCGCAGCAGCCGTCGCATGATCTTGCCCGAGCGGGTCTTGGGCAGCTCCGGCACGACAAGCACCTGCCGCGGCTTGGCGATGGGCCCGATCTCCTTCGCCACATGGTTGCGCAGCTCCTCAACCGCCCCATCCGCGCCACCACGCAAGATCACGAACGCGACAATGCCCTGCCCAGTGGTCTCATCCGCCGCCCCCACCACCGCCGCCTCAGCGACACTCGGATGCGACACCAGCGCCGACTCGACCTCAGTAGTCGAGATCCGATGTCCGGACACATTCATCACGTCATCCACCCGGCCCAGCAACCAGATATCACCATCGGAGTCATACTTCGCCCCATCCCCGGCGAAGTAGAACCCGGAGAACCGGGACCAATACGTCTCACGGAATCGCTCCGGGTCACCCCAGATGCCCCTCAACATCGACGGCCACGGCTTGTCCAACACCAGATACCCGGTCTCACCGGGACCCACCGGCACGCCGGAGTCGTCCACGATCGACGCCCCGATCCCCGGCAACGCCCGCTGCGCCGACCCAGGCTTGGTCTCCGCGCCGGGCAGGGGGCTGATCATCATCGCCCCGGTCTCCGTCTGCCACCACGTGTCCACGATCGGACACCGCCCGGCGCCGATGTGCTCGCTGTACCAGAGCCACGCCTCCGGATTGATCGGCTCACCCACCGAGCCCAACACCCGCAGCGACGACAAGTCGTACGCGGCGGGAATGTCCGCGCCCCACTTCATGAACGTGCGGATCAACGTCGGCGCCGTGTAGTAGATCGTCACCCCGTACTTCTGGATGATCTCGAAATGCCTGCCCTGATGCGGCGTGTCCGGCGTGCCCTCATAGATCACCTGCGTCGCGCCATTCGCCAACGGCCCATACACGATGTAGGAGTGGCCCGTCACCCACCCGACGTCCGCGGTACACCAGTACACGTCGCTCTCAGGACGCAGATCGAAAACGACACTGTGGGTGTAGGCGGCCTGAGTCAGATACCCGCCACTGGTGTGCAGAATGCCCTTGGGCCGCCCCGTCGTCCCCGAGGTGTAAAGAATGAACAGCGGATGCTCGGCGTCAAAGGACTCCGGGACATGCGTGTCCGACTGCGCGTCGACCAAGTCGTGCCACCACAGATCCCGCTCCGACCAGTCCACAGAGGACCCGGTCCGCCGGACCACCACCACATGCTCGACCGAAGTACCAGCGACAGCCTCATCCGCCCCAGGCTTCATCGGCACCGCCCCACCCCGCCGGAACTGCCCATCGGCCGTGATCAGCACCCGAGCCGCCGCGTCCTCGATCCGCGACCGCAGCGCCGCGGGGGAGAACCCGCCGAAGACCACCGAGTGCACCAGCCCGAGCCGCGCACACGCCAGCATCGCGACCACCGCCTCCGGGATCATCGGCAGTTGGATCGCCACCCGGTCCCCGGCCACCAGCCCCAACGACGCCAGCCCGTTGGCCGCCCGAGACACCTCCCGCTGCAACTCGGCGTAGGTGATGGCGCGGGACTCGCCGGACTCGCCTTCCCAGTGGATCGCGACCCGCGACCCCAACCCGGCCTCGACATGCCGGTCCACACAGTTGTAGGCCACGTTGAGCCTGCCCCCGACGAACCACCGCGCGACCGGCGCCGCCGACCAGTCCAGCACGTTCGACCAGGACGAAGCCCAACTCAGCCGCCGCGCCTGCCGCGCCCAGAACTCGTCCCGGTCGGTGTCCGCCTCGGTGTACAGGTCCATCGCCGCTCCCGCCATCCAGGGTCTGTGGCGGCCCACGGTAGGAATGGGCGCTGCCCGAACGGCACCGCGCGCGACGGACGGTGCGGGTCCGGGGACGAACGGTCGATGAGTGGTGGCACCCGGCCAGGCGTCCCCTAACATCGACCCATGTCCGTGCCTGCGCAGCCGCAGACCCGTTCCTGGACGCCGTGGGCGACCAGGGCGGACGCGGCCGCCGTGCTGGGCACCGCCCGCCAGATCGCCGACGACCTGTCCGACGGCCTGGCCGGGACCAAGGTCCGCTCCGTGGTGCGCGGCGTGCGCAAACTCCTCGACGTCGACGGTGTCGGCCTCGCCGACCTGTCCGGTCATCCGGTGTGGTCGGGCAAGCTCGCCCCTGCCGACCGGGTCGCCGCGCTCGTGCAGGAGGTCATGCACTCCGAGACGAGGGCGGGCAGGCCGCCGCTGCAGGCAGTGCCGCTGCACGTGCACGACGAACTCGCTGGTGTGTTGATCGTCCACGGCGCGGCCCGGGCCGCCGCGGTGCGGGAGGTCGCCGAGTGGATCGTCGCCGCGCTGGAGCGGGCCAGGCTGGAGGCCTCCGCCGAGTACGCCGCGCAGGCCGAGCTGCGGGCGCTGCGCGCGGAGATCTCCCCGCACTTCGTCTACAACGCACTGACGGTCATCGCCTCGCTGGTGCACTCCGATCCCGACCGGTCCCGCGAGCTGATGCTCGACTTCGCCGACTACAACCGGTATAGCTTGGCCAGCCACGGCGAGTTCACCACCCTGGCCGACGAGTTCCACGCCATCGAGACCTACCTGGCGCTGCAGCGGGCCGTGCTCGGCGACCGGCTGCGCGTGCAGATCCGGGTCGCCCCCGAGGTCCTGGCCGTGACGATCCCGTATCTGGTGTTGCAGCCATTGGTGGAGAACGCGGTCCGCCACGGCATCGAGCCCCGGGCGGGGGACGGTGTGGTGCAGGTCCGCGGTGAAGCGGAGGGCAACGACTGCGTGATCAGCGTGGAGGACGACGGGGTGGGCATGGACCCGGCGGTGGCCGAGGCGGTGCTGGCAGGCCACGGCAGCGCGGGCAGCATCGGGCTGGCCAATGTGGACCGTCGACTGCGCAACGTATACGGCGCCTGGTACGGGCTGGTCGTGGAGACCGCGCCCGAGGCCGGGACCAGGGTCGTGGTGCGGGTGCCGGTGTTCCAGCCGGGGGTGACGCCCTGATGCGGGTCCTCGCCGTCGACGACGTCAAAGCCGCGCTCGACGAACTGTGCAGGCTGCTGCGCGCCGCCCCCGAGGTCGCCGAGGTCGCCGCGGCCGGTGACGCGCTCACGGCGCTGCGGATGATCGAGGGCGGCCAGTTCGACGCGGTGTTCCTCGACATCTCCATGCCCGGGATGAACGGGCTGGAGCTGGCGTCGCTGCTGTCGAAGCTGAGCAAGCCCCCGGTGATCGTGTTCGTCACCGCCTACGACGGGCACGCGGTGTCGGCCTACGGCATCGGTGCGGTCGACTACCTGCTCAAACCCGTCCGCGCCGAACGCCTCGCCGCGACCATGTCCCGGGTCGCGCGGATGGTGGCCCCGGTCAGCCCGGCCGCCGCGCCCGCGACGCCGTCGGAATCGGTCAAGCCCGACGCGATGCCGGTGCTGCCGGTGGAGGCCGACGGGCGCATACGGTACGTGCGGCGCACCGACGTGGAGTTCGTCGAGGCCCAGGGCGACTACGTGCGGCTGCACACCCGCTCCGGGGTGCACCTGGTGCGGATGCCGATCTCGCGGCTGCTGGAGTACTGGGAGAGCAACGGCTTCGCCCGCGTGCACCGCGGCTACCTGGTGGCCATCGACGCGGTGCGGGAGTTGCGCAGCGACTCCGTGGGCGGGATGCTCGCCCACACCGACGTCGGCGACGTGCCGGTGAGCCGCCGCCACGCTCGTGAGCTGCGGGAACGGCTGCTGCACGCGGCGCAGCGCGGTGAGCTGGGCGGGCGGGCCTGATGCCGTCGCGCCGCGTCGCCGTCACCAGCCCGCAGACCAGGCTCGCGCACGCCCGCCGCCGCGTGCTCACCGCGTGGCGCCCGCCGGTGCTTGACCCGTCGGACGTGCAGCACGCCATGCGGATCTACACCGCCCAGCGCCGCCGCGCGTTCCTCCCGTTGATCCTGCTGGTCCTGCTGCTGCTCGGGCTGCCCGCGCTGCTGGCGGCGTTCCCCGGGCTCGACGAGGTGCGGCTGCTGGGCATCCCGGTGTCGTGGCTGGCCATGGCCACGCTGCCCTACCCGCTGATGGTCGCCCTCGCCGCCTGGCAGCTGCGCAGGGCCGAACAAGCCGAAGACGACCAGGCGTGATCGCGTTCCTGTCGGTAGCCCCCGTCGTGCTGGTCACGCTCCTCATCGGACTGCGCGGCATCGCCGCCATGCGCACCACGTCGGACTTCCTCGTCGCCTCCCGCCGGGTGTCGCCGCTGCTGAACTCGGCGGCGGTGTCGGGGGAGTACCTGTCGGCGGCGTCGTTCCTCGGCGTGGCCGGGCTCGTCGTCAAGGACGGCATGGGCGCGCTGTGGTACCCGGTCGGGTTCACCGCCGGGTATCTGGCGATGCTGGTGCTGGTGGCCGCGCCGATGCGCCGGTCGGGGGCGCTGACGGTGCCCGACTTCGCCGTCGCGCGGCTGGCCTCGCACTCGCTGCGCAAACTGTCCGCGGTGGTCGTGCTGGTGATCGGCGGGCTGTACCTGGTGCCGCAGTTCCGCACGTCGGGGCTGGTGCTGTCGGCGGTCAGCGGCAGCGACTACTGGGTCGGGGTGGTCATCGCCGCCGCCGCGGTCAGCATCACCCTGGCGCTCGGCGGTATGCGCGCGGCCACCTACGTGCAGGCGTTCCAGTTCTACCTCAAGCTGATCCTGTTCCTCGTCCCCGCCGTGTGGCTGCTCATCCAGGCCGGGCCCGCCGTGCGGCACGAGGCCGTGCACCCGGTCGAGTTCACCCACTTCGCCAAGGACACCCCGGTCGACTTCCAACTCGACGTCACCCTGGAGATGCGCGACCCCACCACCGTCGTGCGCCCCGACGGCACCCGCGAGACGCTGGCGCCCGGCGAGCTGCGCGCCCCGGCGGGCACCACCCTCACCTTCGCCGAGGGCACCCCCGTGCCGCAGCCGCGCGGCGGTGCCGCGCCCGGCGGACCCGGCTGGCAGCGGCCGCTGCTCGACCTGCGCCACGCCGGGTATCCGCTGCTGGGCACCTGGGCCATCCTCATCGCGACCATGCTCGGCACCATGGGCCTGCCGCACGTGCTCGTCCGCTTCCACACCAGCCCCGACGGCCGCGCCGCGCGCCGCACCGCGGCGATCACGGTGGGCCTGCTCAGCATCTTCTACCTCATGCCCGGCATCTACGGGACGCTGGCGAAGGTCCTGGTGCCGCAGCTCTACCTCGCGGGCACCACCGACACCGCCGTCGTCGCCCTGCCGTCCCAAGTGGAGGGCGGCGGCTGGGGCAACGTGTTCACCGGGCTGCTGACCGCCGGTGCGTTCGCCGCGTTCCTCGCCACCTCCCTCGGGCTGCTGCTGGTCGTGTCCGGCGCCATCGCCCACGACCTGCTGCCCGGCGGGCTGAACCGGTTGCGCGGCACCGTGTTCGCCGCGGCGGCGGCCGTGGTCATGCTGGCGCTGCCGTCGGCGCGCATCGACGCGGGCGTGCTCGTCACGTGGGGGTTCACCGTCGCCGCGTCGACGTTCTGTCCGCTGCTGGTGCTCGGGATCTGGTGGTCGCGGCTGACCAAGGCGGGGGCGATCGCCGGGGTCGCGGTCGGGCTGCTCGCCTCGGCGGGGGCGATCGCGGTGACCCTGTTCGGCGGTGAACTGTCCGGCTGGCAAGCGATCCTGGTCGCCCAGCCCGCTCCGTGGTCGGTGCCGCTGGCCTTCGCTACGATGATCGGAGTATCGCTGTTCGGCCGTCCGCCGTCGTGGGCCGCCGCGGCCATGCTGCGCCTGCACATCGGCGAGCAGCACACCGCCCGCTCCGGCCCCGGACGTGACCTGGGCCACTCATCCTGGCAAGCGCGCCGTTCGTCCGCCGTTCGTCGCATCACTCGACGTCTGGGCCGCTGACCCGAACCCTCGCGGTGTGATCTTCCTACGGTCACGGGAAACCCCATCCCCATGACGGAGGCCGCGATGACAGTCACCGAACCCGAGGTCCACCCTCCGGACCAGCACCCGGCCTGGACGGAGATCCAGGCGAGTCCGGAGTTCGTGTCACTGCGCAGGCGCCTGCGTCGCTTCGTCTTCCCGATGACGGCGCTGTTCTTCGTCTGGTACATGGCCTACGTGCTGCTCGCCGACTACGCCCACGGGTTCATGTCGACCAAGCTGTGGGGCAACATCAACGTCGGCCTCGTGCTCGGCCTGCTCCAGTTCGTCTCCACCTTCGCCATCACCGCCCTGTACGTGCGGCACGCGACCAAGCACCTCGACCCGGCCGCGGAGAAGATCCGCCACGACATCGAGGGAGACCTGTCGTGAACCTGGCCGCGCAGGTGGCGGGCAACAACCCCGTCCTCAACATGGCGATCTTCGGCGTGTTCGTCGCGATCACCCTCGTGGTGGTGTTCCGCGCCAGCCGCAACACCAAGACCGCCGCCGACTACTACGCCGGGGGCCGCTCCTTCACCGGCCCGCAGAACGGCGTCGCCATCTCCGGCGACTACCTGTCCGCCGCGTCGTTCCTCGGCATCGCCGGTGCCATCGCCCTCAACGGCTACGACGGCTTCCTCTACTCCATCGGGTTCCTCGTCGCCTGGCTCGTCGCGCTGCTGCTCGTGGCCGAACTGCTGCGCAACACCGGCAAGTACACGATGGGCGACGTGCTGGCCTTCCGGATGCGCCAGCGGCCGGTGCGCGCCGCCGCCGCGACGTCCACTTTGGTCGTCTCCTTCTTCTACCTGCTGGCCCAGATGGCCGGTGCGGGCGGGCTCGTGGCCCTGCTGCTCGGCATCACCAGCAAGACCGGCCAAGCCGTCGTCATCACCCTCGTCGGCGTCATCATGATCGTGTACGTGCTGGTCGGCGGCATGAAGGGCACCACGTGGGTGCAGATCATCAAGGCCGCGCTGCTCATCACCGGCGCGCTCGCCATGTCGATCTGGGTGCTGGCCAAGTTCGGCTTCAACTTCTCCGCCGTCCTCGGCGGCGCCGTCGACGCGGCCAACACCGAGGCCGTTCTCAACCCCGGCGCCCAGTACGGCAAGACCGAGACCAGCAAACTCGACTTCGTCTCCCTGGGCCTGGCGCTGGTGCTGGGCACCGCGGGCCTGCCGCACATCCTGATGCGCTTCTACACCGTGCCCACCGCCAAGGAAGCACGCCGCTCGGTGGTGTGGGCGATCTGGCTGATCGGCATCTTCTACCTGTTCACCCTCGTCCTGGGCTACGGCGCGGGCGCGCTCGTCGGACCTGAGGCCATCAAGGCCGCCCCCGGCAAGGCCAACTCGGCCGCGCCGCTGCTGGCCGAGGCACTGGGCGGGCCGGTCCTGCTGGGCCTGATCGCCGCGGTCGCCTTCGCCACCATCCTCGCCGTGGTCGCGGGGCTGACGATCACCGCGTCGGCGTCGTTCGCCCACGACATCTACGCCAACATCATCAAGAAGGGCCAGGTCGACGACAAGGCCCAGGAGGTGCGCGTCGCCCGCATCACCGCGGTGGTCATCGGCGCGGTCGCCATCGTCGGCGGCATCGTCGCCAACGGGCAGAACATCGCGTTCCTGGTGGCGCTGGCCTTCGCCGTCGCCGCGTCGGCGAACCTGCCGACCATCGTGTACTCGCTGTTCTGGAAGCGGTTCAACACCTCCGGCGCGCTGTGGAGCATCTACGGCGGCCTGATCTCCAGCATCGTGCTGATCGTGTTCTCGCCCGCCGTGTCGGGCAAGCCCGCGACGGCCGCGACCCCGTCGATGATCAAGGGCGTCGACTTCCACTGGTTCCCGCTGGAGAACCCGGGCCTGGTGTCGATCCCGCTGGCCTTCTTCCTCGGCTGGTTCGGCACCGTCATCTCCAAGCGCGGCGCCGACGCCGCCAAGTACGCCGAGATGGAGGTCCGCGCGCTGACCGGCGCCCACGCCGAGAAGGCGACGGCGCACTAGGAGAGGGGAGTGCTGGAGCGGGTCGTCCCCCGGGCGGCCCGCTCCCGTGCGTAATCTGGCAACACTTGGGCCGCTGCCGGTCACTAAGGGGCATGATGACCGAGCGGGTCCACGACCCAGACGACCGCGCACTGTGGTCCAGAGCGGCGTCCGGGGACGAATCAGCCTTCGGCACCCTCTTCGACCGCCACGCCAGAGCGGTCTACAACCACTGCTTCCGCCTCACCGCGTCGTGGGCGGCGGCGGAGGAACACCTGCAGAACACGTTCCTGATGGCGTGGCGCAAACGCGGCAGCGTGGTGCTGGAGAACGAGTCCGCCCGGCCGTGGCTGCTGGCGGTGGCGACCAACGAGGTCCGCGGCTGGCGGCGGACCCTGGCCCGGCGCGTCCGGCTGTTCGACCGGCTCCAGCCCGAGCCGCCCGTCCCGGACCACGCCGACCACGTCGCCGAACGCGTCGACGACCAGCGGCGCATGGCCGACCTGCTCGCCGCGGTGAACAAGCTGCCCCGCAACGAACGCGAAGCACTCGCGCTGTGCGTGTGGTCGGGGGTGTCCTACGCCGAGGCCGCCGCCGTGCTCGGCATCGCCGAGGGCAGCGTCCGCGCCAGGGTCAGCAAAGCCAAATCCCGCCTGACCCGCCTGGTCACCCCCACCCAGCTCACCGTCGCCTACTCGGAGGACCGATGAACACCACGCCCCCCGTCGAGCGCGACCTCCCGCTCGACCGCCACCTCGCCATCCGCTCCGAGCTGCTGCGCGCCACGCGCACCGCACCACGCCGCCGTGTCGTCCCGATGGTCAGCGCCGCCGCCGCGTTCGCCGTGATCGCCGCCGCAGCGGTCTTCGTGTCCACCCAGCGCGGCGAACCATCAATGACCCCCGGCGCCGAACCCACCGCCGAACCTCCCCAACTGGGCACGACGGGCAGGCCGGGCGTCTACGCGCCCACGCTGCCGAATCTCCCGAAGGCCGAGCGCGCGGAGATCGAACAGGGCTGCGCCCAGCCAGCGACAGGGCAGAAGCCCGCGAAGCTCTACAACCTCATCACCGACGGCGCGGGCAAGGTCGGCCTGCTCTACACCGAGGACGCCGCGCTCGAGTGTTCGATCGGCGGACCCGGTATGCCGTTCAACCCCGGCAGCGCGGGCGTGCGGTATCGGAACTGGTTGCCCGGCGTGATCGGCGTCGATGTCATGAGCGCGTCGGCGGGCGGTGACGTGCCCGGTGGCAAGCGCGAGTACCGGGGTAAGCACGGCACGCAGACCGTGGCGGGCCGCATCAGCGAAGTGGTCGCCAGGGTCACCTACACCGAGGGCGACACGACCGTCGACGCGGTGATCGCCAACGGCACGTTCATCGCCCGGATCGTGCGGCCCACCACCTGGGCCATCCCCGAGGACACCCCGCCGGGCGTCGTGCGCGCCTACGGGGCCAACAACGACCTGCTCGCGGCCACCGACGACCCGGTGTTGCGGAACCGGTGCTGGCTGCTGCCCGACGGCACCAGGCTCACCGACGGCACCGACCCGGACTGCCTGACCGCCGTCCACTGGGGCTGACGGCCGACCCCGGACGCGCCGCACGAGTGCGGCGCGTCCGCGAGGTCAGTTCAGGTAGCCGCCCATCGTGCGGAAGTAGTCCGTGGCGGTCAGCTCCGTGCCGTCGTCGAGGCGCACCCGCTCGACGACCAGCGCCTTGCTGTGGCCGCGGCGGGCTTCGGCGCCCGCGACGATCGCCACGCCATCGCCCTCGCGGATGAAGATCCGGCCCGGCGTGCCGCCGTAGTTCGCCCGCGACACCGACGCCTTAAGGATCCGCAGCCGGCGGCCGTTGTGGAAGGTGAACGCGTTCGGGTACGGGTCCGACAGCGCCCGGACCAGCCGGTCCAGCTCCTCGGCCGACCACGTCCAGTCGATCTTGCTGTCCTCGACGGCGCGCTTGTGGAAGAAGGTGGCCTTCGAGCGGTCCTGCGGGGTGAGGACCGCGGTCCCGGTGGCGATCAGGTCCAGCGACTCGCTGACCACGGGGCCGATCAGGTCGATCGTCTTGTGGAACAGGTCGGTCGTGGTGTCCCGCTCGCCCACCGGGATCGCGCGCTGCAGGACGATCGCGCCCGCGTCGAGCTCGTCGTCCATCATGTGGGCGGTCAGGCCCACCTCCTTCTCGCCGTTGATGAGGGCCCAGATCAACGGGGAGAAACCCGCGTAGGCGGGCAGCAGCGAGTCGTGCACGTTGAGCGTGCCGTGCCGGGGCAGGGTGAAGATCTTCGGCGGGATGTAGGTGCGCCAGTTGTTGGCCACGATCAAGTCCGGCTCCACCGCCTGCAGCCGCGCCATGACGTCGGCGTCCGGGCGGTTGCGCAGCATGACCTCCACGCCGTGGTCGGTGGCCAGGTCGGCGACCGAGTCCGACCAGATGCGCTCGTAGGCGTGGTCGGACTTCGGGTGGGTCACGACCAGCGCGACCTCGTGGTCGGAGTCCAGCAACGCCCGCAGCGTCCGGTGACCCCAGGTCTGGTAGCCGAACATGACGACCCGCATGGGCCCCTCCTTGTGGTGGTGCACGTCACCCGGTCGGGTGAAGCTTAGCCTAGCCTAACTTAGGCTAGGGTGACCTTCGTTCGAGCGTGAGTCACACACCATCGGATCTGACGAGGGGTAGCGAAGATGCAGGGCGACGACACACCGGTCCACGACATCGTCGGCGTTGGCTTCGGCCCGTCCAACCTCAGTCTGGCCATCGCGGTCGCCGAGGCCAACGCCTCCGGCTCGCGTCCGGTGACCGCCCATTTCCTGGAACGCCAGGCGAGTTTCGGCTGGCACCGGGGAATGCTCATCGACGACGCCACCATGCAGGTGTCCTTCCTCAAGGATCTGGTGACACTGCGCAACCCGGTGAGCGAGTTCAGCTTCCTGTCCTATCTGCACAGTCGCGGCAGGCTGATCGACTTCGTCAACCACAAGACGCTTTTCCCGCTGCGCGTGGAGTTCCACGACTACTTCGAGTGGTGCGCGGCCAAAGTGGACGATCAGGTCAGCTACGGCCAGGAGGTCGCCGCGGTCAACCCGGTCACCATCGACGGCAGGGTCGAGTACTTCGACGTCGTGTCCCGCCCGACCACCGGCGGCCGGCCGCGCACGCTGCGGGCGCGCAACCTGATCCTCGCGACCGGCCTGCGGCCGAACCTCCCCGACGGCGTGCGCACCAGTGACCGCGTGTGGCACAACAGCACGCTGATGCGCGACATCGACACCCTCGATCGGGACTCCGCGTCACGCTTCGTGGTGATCGGCGCCGGTCAGAGCGCCGCAGAGGCGACCGCCCTGCTGCACACCCGCTTCCCCAACGCCGAGGTGTGCTCGGTGTTCTCCCGCTTCGGCTACAGCCCCGCCGACGACAGCGCCTTCGCCAACCGCGTGTTCGACCCCGCCGCGGTTGACGAGTTCTACCTCGCCCCCGAGGACGTCAAGCGCAAGATCATGGGCTACCACGCCAACACGAACTACTCGGTGGTCGACATCGAACTGATCGACGACCTGTACCGGCGCGTGTACCAGGAGAAGGTCACCGGCCGCGAGCGACTGCGCATGTTCAACGTCTCCCGCCCGACCGAGATCACCGATCACGGCGACGGCGTGCGGGTCACCGTGGAGTCGATGACCACCGGCGAGCGCACCGTGCTCGAAAGCGACGTCGTCGTCTACTCCACCGGCTACCGCGGCGACGACTCCCTCGCGCTGCTCGGTGACCTGGCGGCCGACTGCGCCCGCGACGAGCAGGGCCGCCTGAGCATGACCCGCGACTACCGGGTGCGCACCGCCGCCGACATCGCCGCGGGCATCTACGTGCAGGGCGGGGCCACCGAGCACTCTCACGGCATCACCTCGTCGCTGCTGTCCAACAACGCCGTGCGCTCCGGCGAGATCCTGCGGTCGATCCTGCGGGCCGACCACCCCGAGGTCCACCTGGCCGAACTGGCCATGAGCGGACCTGGCGCCGCGTAACAAGTTTCCGCAGTAAACCCCCGAAAGGCAGACACCCCGATGTCCCCAACCAGCAAGCGGACCCGGTTCGCCGCGCTGCTGCCCGCCATGGCCCTGGCCGTGGCGCTGGCAGGCTGCGGCAAGGCCGACCCGGCCCCGGCGGGCGCCCCCGCGCCCACCTCGGCCGGAGCCGCCGCGTTCCCGGTGACCGTCGAGCACAAGTACGGCAGCACCGAGATCAAGGCCGAGCCCAAGAAGGTCGTCACGCTCGGCCTGTCCGACCAGGACGCGGTGCTCGCGCTCGGCGTCAAGCCGGTCGGGGCCGTGGCGTGGTTCAAGGAGGAGCCCTTCGGCAAGTGGCCGTGGGTCAAGGACCTGTGGGGGGCGCAGGCGCCGCAGATCGTCGGCGAGCGCGACGAGTACAACCTGGAGAAGATCGCGGGCCTGGCGCCCGACCTGATCATCGCCCAGTACTCGGGCATGAAGAAGGAGCAGTACGACACCCTGTCGCAGATCGCCCCGGTGGTCGCCCAGCCCAAGGGCAACGAGGACTACCAGGCGCCGTGGCAGGACATGACCCGCGCGATCGGCAAGGCGCTGGGCAAGTCGGCCAGGGCCGACGAGCTGATCGCCGGGATCAGCAAGCGGTTCGAGGACGTGCGCAAGGCCAACCCGGACTGGGCGGGCAAGACCGTCGCCGTGGGTGAGCCGGTCGAGCCGGGCAAGTTCTCGGCGTTCTCGCCGAAGGACCCCAAGACGGTGTTCCTCACCGAGATGGGCTTCACCACCTCCGAGAAGTTCCGCGCCGCGGTGGGCACGCAGAACGTCGCCGACTTCTCCTTCGAGAAGTTCGACGTCATGGACGGCGACCGCCTCGTGTGGCTGGGCCCGGCCGAGGCCGAGCAGCTGCTCAAGGCCGACCCGCTGTACGCCAAGTTGAAGGTGGCACAGGAGAAGCACGACGTGTTCCTGCCCTACGAGAACCCGGACATCGGCGCGGCGCTGTCGTTCAACACCGTCTTGAGCATTCCGTACGCGATCGACCAGGTCGTACCGAAGCTCCAGGCCGTCAAGTAACTCCAGGAAGGTAAGCGCAGAGATGTCCGATCTGCCCCTCACCGGTGCACAGCGGGGGATCTGGCTCGCGTCGAAGTTCGAGCCGGACGACCCCACATACACCATCGCGGCGTATCTGGACATCTCCGGTCCCGTCGACCTCGACCGGCTGGCCGCCGCGGTGGCCACGGCGGTCGGGGCGGCGGAGTCCGTGCAGGTGCGGATCACCGAGGTCGACGGGCAGCCGCGGCAGCGTGTCGTGGCCGCGCCGGTCGACGTCACGGTGGTCGATGTGAGCTCCGCGGCCGATCCGGAGGCCGCGGCGCTGGAGTGGATGTCGGGGGAGAGGTCGTCGGCCTCCGGCGACCTCGCAGGGGGTCCGCTGTTCGGCCAGGCGCTCATCCGCCTGGCCGAACAGCGGGTGTTCTGGTACCAGCGGTACCACCACCTCGTGGTCGACGGCGCGGGCGTGCTCGCGATCTGCCGGTACGCGGGGGAGATCTACAACGGCACCGCGGTGGCGCCGGACTGGTCGCTGGCCAGGTTCGTCGCCGCCGACGAGCGCTACCGCGCGGGCGCCGACTTCGAGCGTGACCGCGCGTTCTGGTCCGCGCGCCTGGCCGACCGGCCGGAGCCGGCGCGGCTGGTAGCGCGCGCCGCCGGGCAGCCGACCCGGCGGATCAGGCGCACCACCTGGCTGACCGCGGAGCGGGCCGCGGCGCTGCGGGAGTCGGCGTCGGGGTTCGGGACGCGACTGAACCGGCTGCTGCTGGCCGCGTCGGCGGTGTACGTGCACCGGTTGAGCGGCGAGCGTGACCTGGTGCTGGGGCTGCCGGTGTCGGCGCGCACCGACCGAGACGCGCGCGGCGTCCCGGGCATGGCCTCGAACGTGGTGCCGCTGCGGGTGGCGATCCGCCCGGAGACGACGACACGCGCGGCTGTGGCCCAGGTGGCGGGCGAGGTGATGTCGGTGGTGCGACACGGCCGCTACCCCGGCGACGACCTGGCCAGGGACCTCGGCGTGCGGGGCGGGGTCGCCGATCTGATCGGCCCGACCGTCAACGTCATCCCGTATCTGCCCGGCCTGGCCATGGACGGCTGCGAGGTGACCTCGCACTACCTGTGGCAGGGCGCGGTCGACAACCTGACCATCACCTCGATGGAGTCCCGGGAGGACGGCCGGGTCCGCATCGACTTCGACGCCGACCCCGCGGTCTGCACCGAGGACGAGCTGGCCGATCACGACCGCCGCTTCGGCAGGCTGCTCGACGCGATGGCCGCCGCGCCCGACACCCCCGTCGGCGAGTTCGACCTGCTCGCCCCGGCCGAGATCGACCACGTCATGGCGCTGGGCGCCGACCCGCGGCCCTCCGACGAACTGACCTGGGTCGCCGCGTTCCGCCAGCAGGCCTTCCGCACGCCGCACGCGGTCGCCATCGTCTGCGAGGACCGTGAACTGTCCTATTCGGACCTCAACGCCGCCGCGAACCGGCTGGCCCACGTGCTGATCGCGCGCGGGGTGCGCGGCGAGGACGTCGTCGCGGTCGCGCTGCCGCGCTCGATCGAACTGGTCGTGGCGCTGCTCGCGGTGATGAAGGCCGGCGCGGCCTACCTGCCGCTGGACACCGACCATCCGCGTGACCGCCTCGCCTACATGCTCGACGACGCCCACGCGCACACCGTGATCACCGTGCGCGACCTGGTGGATCACCTGCCCGCGGCGTCGCTGTTGGTGCTCGATGAGACCGAGGCCGAACTCGCCACCGCGTCGCCGTTCGACGTCAGCGTGCGGGTCGACCTCGCGCAGGCCGCCTACGTCATCTACACCTCCGGCTCCACCGGTCTGCCCAAGGGCGTCGTGGTGTCCCACGACGGCATCGGGAGCCTGATCACGACCGCCGTCGAGCGCATCGGGATCACCGGCGACAGCCGGGTCGTGCAGTTCGCCTCCGTCGGGTTCGACGTGACGGTGTGGGACCTGGTCATGTCGCTGTGCGTCGGCGGCCGGGCGATCATCGTGCCGAGTCACCGCAGGGTGGCGGGCTCGGAGCTGACCGAGTACATCGCCGCCCACCAGGCCACCCACATGATCCTGCCGCCGTCGCTGGTGGCCGCGCTGCCGCCGGAGCAGGAACTGCCGGAGGGCGCGGTGCTGATCGTCGGCACCGAGACCGTGCCCGCCGAACTGATCGCCCGCTGGTCGCGGCGCCTGCGCGTGGTCGCCGCCTACGGGCTGACCGAGGCCACCGTCAACTCCACGCTGTGGCTCGCCTCGCCCGATCACATCGGCGCGGTGCCGATCGGCAGGCCGGATCCGAACACCCGCTGCTACGTCCTGGACTCGGCGCTGCGCCCGGTCGGCGTCGGCACCGAGGGCGAGCTGTACGTCGGCGGCCGCGGCCTCGCGCGCGGCTACCTCGGCAAGGCCGGGCTGTCCTCGGAGCGGTTCATCGCCGACCCGTTCGCCGAGCCCGGCGCCCGTATGTACCGCACCGGCGACCGCGTCCGCTGGCGCGCCGACGGCAACCTCGACTTCCTCGGCCGCGCCGACGGCCAGCTGAAGATCCGCGGCCACCGCATCGAGCCCGGTGAGATCGAGAGCGCCCTGATGGCGTGCGCGGACGTGGCCCAGGCCGCGGTCGTGGTGCGCACCGACCACCGCGACAGCAAGCGCCTCGTCGCCTACTTCGTCGGCGCCGCGGACCCGTCCGCGCTGCGTTCGGCGCTTGCCGGGACGCTGCCGGAGCACGCGGTGCCGTCGCTGATCATCTCGGTGCCCGGCCCGCTCCCGTTGACCCCCAACGGCAAACTCGACTCGGCGAAGCTGCCTGAGCAGGACTGGACGGCCCTGGCGGGCGACGCCGCGCCTGCCACCGCGGCGGAGGCGACGCTGGCCGGGATCATGGCCGAGCTGCTTGGCCTGCCCGCCGTGGGTGTGCACGACAGCTTCTTCGAGTTGGGCGGCGACAGCATCGTCGCCATCCAACTCGTCAACCGCGCCCGGGCGGCGGGCATGGAGATCACCCCGCGCGAGGTGTTCACCCACCGGACCGTGTCGGCGCTGGCCGCGTCGGCTCGGGCGGTCGACGGCGCCGCGCTGCCGTCGGTTCGGGTGGAGTTGACCGCCGAGGAACTCGCCGCGCTGCCGCCGCTGTCCGACGTGCTGCCCGCGACGCCGCTGCAGGAGGGCTTCTACTTCCACTCCGTGGCCGACGACGCCGACACCTATGTGGTGCGGCAGGTTCTGGAGCTGAGCGACGATCTCGACCCGGCCGTGCTGCGGGAGTCCCTGCGGCGACTGCTGGTGCGGCATCCGCTGCTGCGGGCCGGATTCCTGGCCAGGGACGACGGGCAGATCGTGCAGTTCATCCCGGCGACGGTGGAGCTGTCCGACGGTCCGCTGGACCTGGCTCAGCCGCCTTTGCTGCGGGCGTCGCTCGACGGCCGCCAACTGACTCTGACCGTGCACCACATCATCGCCGACGGCTGGTCGGTGGCGACGATCATGCGTGACCTGCTCGAGGGGGCCGAAGCGGTGGAGAACACCGCGTACCAGGGCTATTTCCGCTGGCTGGGCGCCCGGGACCGGGTCGCGGCCCGCGCGGCGTGGGCCACGGCGCTCGCCGGGGTCTCGCCGACCCTGCTGCCCGCGGCGTCGGGCTCGGGGTCCGGCGCCATCGAGTTCGCACTGTCGTCGGGGGTCACGTCCCTGCTCGCCGCGCAGGCCAGGGCGCTCGGGGTCACGGTCAGCAGCGTGGTCCAGGGCTGCTTCGGTGTCGCGCTGGGCGAGACGCTCGGCCGGTCGGACGTCGTGTTCGGCACGACGGTGTCGGGTCGGCAGGCGCCCGTGGACGGTATCGAGTCCGTCGTCGGACTGCTGATCAACACGGTGCCCGCGCGGGTGACGTGGCGGGCCGCGCAGCCGGTGTCCTCGGTGCTCCGCGACTTCCAGCGCGCGCAGGCCGACCTGTTCGACCACCAGCACCTCGGCCTGGCGGAGATCCAGCGGGCGGCAGGCGTCCAGGGCGACCTGTTCGACGCGTTCGTCGTGGTGGAGAACCAGCCGCGGGCCGAGTCGAGCCGGGTTGTCGCTTCGCGGGTGCTCGACTCGGTGCATTACCCGTTGGCGCTCACCGTGATCCCCGGCGAACAGCTGCGGCTGCGGGTCGAACACGACCTGGCGCGGCTGTCCGATGAGGACGCGCGGCGGTTCGTCGGGCGGTTGCGGGAGCTGCTGCGGGCCGTGATCGCCGAGCCGGACGCTCCCGTTCGGGACGGCGGCGCGGGTGTGATCGTGGGGGAGCGGCTGGAGCTGCCCGCCACGACCCTGCACGACGCCTTCGCCGCGCAGGTCGCCCGGACGCCCGATGCGGTCGCGGTGATCAGTGACGACGCCACCCTCACCTACGCCGAGCTCGACCGCCGCGCCAACGCCGTCGCCCGGCAGATCACCGGGCCGCTGGTGGCGGTCGCGGTTCCCCGGTCTGCCGACCTGATCGTTGCGCTGCTCGGCGTGCTCAAGGCGGGGGCGGCGTATGTGCCGATCGACCTCGACCACCCCGCCGACCGCATCCAGTACCTCATCGACGACTCGCAAGCCGCGCTCGTGGTCACGACCGCCGAAGTGGCCGATCGGCTGCCTGGCATCCCCCACGTCATGGTCGGCGGCGAAGCCGACCCGGTTCCCCATGTCGCCCGACCGGGCGACGCCGCCTATCTGATCTACACCTCCGGCTCCACCGGCAACCCCAAGGGCGTCCTTGGCACCCACGAGGCCGTCACCGGTCAGCTCGCCTGGGTGGCGGACCGATTCGGGTTCAAGCCCGGCGACCGCGTCCTGCACCAGTACTCGGCCGGATTCGACCCGGCCGTGCAGGAGATCTTCGCCCCGCTGCTGACCGGCGCCACCGTCGTCGTCGCCCGCCCGGACGGCCACCGCGACCCGGTATACCTGGCCGAGCTGGTCCAGCACCACCAGATCACCACCATCGACCTCGTCCCGTCGATGTACGCCGCGCTGCTGCGCGAGGACGTCGGCAACTGGTGGACCAGCCTGCGCCGGGCGTTCTCCGGCGGCGAGGCCCTGCGCGCCGAACTGGCCCGCGAGTGGCTCGACCGAACCGGCGTGCCGCTGTTCAACGTCTACGGCCCCACCGAGACCGTCATCCAGGTCACCAGCTGGCCCGCAGGCTGCGCGGCCGACCACACCGTCCCCATTGGACGTCCAGTGTGGAACACCAACACCTACGTCCTCGACGACAAGCTCCAGCCCGCTTCCTCCGGCGAGCTCTACATCGGCGGCACTCAGCTCGCCCGCGGCTACCACCGCAGGCCCGGGCTCACCGCGGAGCGGTTCGTGGCCGACCCGTTCGGCGCGCCCGGCGACCGCATGTACCGCACCGGGGACCTCGTCACCTGGGCGGAGGACGGTGTCCTCACCTACCTGGGGCGCGCTGATCACCAGCTCAAGGTCAAGGGCAACCGGGTCGAGGCGGGCGAGATCGAAGCCGTCCTGCGACGCTGGAGCCCCGACGTCGTCGTCACCGTGGTGGCCGATCAGATCGTCGGCTACCTGGCAGGCGATGTCGACCTCGACGCCGTCCGCGCCGACCTCGCCGCGGCCCTGCCCGCCGCGGTCGTGCCGAGTCACCTCGTCGTGCTCGACGCCCTGCCCAGGACACCGGGCGGCAAGCTCGACCGGGCCGCGCTGCCCGCGCCGACCGTCCAGCGGCGCGTGACGGCACCGGCGGCGAACCCGCTGTGCGGGATCTTCGCCGACGTGCTCGGCCTCGACGGCGTCGGCGCCGACGAGGACTTCTTCGCCCTCGGCGGTGACAGCATCCTGTCGATCGCGGTGTCCAGCAAGGCCCGCAAGGCCGGCTACGCGATCAGCCCCCGCGATGTGTTCACCCACCGCACCCCGGCGGCCCTGATCGCCGCCGGAAAGCCCTCGGCCGCGGTCACCGCCGACACCGACGGCGTGGGCGACGTGCCCCTGCTGCCGATCGTGCACCAGCTGCGCGAGGACGGCGGGTCCATCGCCCGTTTCACCATGTCCGCGCTGGTCAAGACCGACGCCGACGAGGCGACGCTGACCATGGCGCTGCAGACCGTGGTCGACCACCACGACGCGCTGCGGCTGCGGCTGGCCAGGGTCGACCTCGGCCCCGGCATCCCCGCCCTGTGGTCGCAGGAGACCCAGCCGGTGGGCGCTGTCCGTGTCGAGGTGCGGCGCGCGACCGGTGAGGTCGACACCGAGGCCACCGCGGCGGCCGCGCGCCTCGACCCCGACGCGGGCGTCATGCTGCAAGCCGTCCTGTTCGACGGCGAGCTGCTGCTCGTCGTGCACCACCTCGTGATCGACGGCGTCTCCTGGCGGATCCTGCTGGAGGACCTGCGGGCCGCCTGCGCAGGCGCGGCGCTCGACCCGGTTCCGGTGTCGCTGCGCCGCTTCGCCCGCGACATCGCCGAGGAAGCCCAGTCCGCGGCGCGCCTGGCCGAGATGCCGCACTGGACCGCGACCCTCGCCCCGGGCGCCGACCTTGTCCCCGGCGCGGGCCGCGACGCCGTGCAGGCCGACGCCCGGCACCACACCGTCGAGCTGTCCACTGAGGACACGGCCGCGTTCCTCGGGGGCGACCCGACCGAGCTCGTTCTCGCCGCCTTACGCCTGGCGGTCACCCGCACGAGGGGCGCGGGTGACCTCCTGGTCGACCTGGAGCGGCACGGCCGCGCGGGCGACCACGACCTGTCCCGCACCATCGGCTGGTTCACCAGCCTGCACCCGGTCCGGCTGACCGACACCGCCGACGTGCGCAAGGGCGTCCGCGCCGCGCTCAACGCCGCACCCGACCACGGCGCGGGCTACGGCCCGCTGCGCTACCTCAACCCGCAGTTGGCCCCCGTGTTCGCCCGGCTCGCCACCGCGCAGGTCCTGGTCAACTACCTCGGCCGCGTCGACTCGCACCAGGCCGTGACCGTCGAACCCGACCCGGACCTGGCGCTGCCGTACACGCTGCAGCTCAACGCCATGACCGACGGCGACCGGCTCCGCGCGACCTGGACCTGGCCCGCGGGCGCCCTCACCGACGCCGAGGCACACGCGCTCAGCGACGCGTGGGCCGCCGCGCTCAGCGAACTGGTCCGGACCGGCGAGTACCTCGCCGACCTCGACCCCGCCGAGATCGAGCAGGTCGAGCGGGTCAGCCCGGTGCCGGTGGCCGACATCTGGCCGCTGTCGCCGCTGCAGGAAGGCATCTACTTCCACGCCGGCTACGACACCGACGGCCTCGACGTCTACACCGCCCAGGACACCTTCGACTTCGCCCACCGCCTCGACACCGACCGGCTCCGCGCCGCCGTCGCCGCGCTGCTCGACCGGCACCCGACGCTGCGCGCGGGCATCACCAGCGACGGCCTGCGGGCGCCGGTCCAGTTCGTCGGCGCCGCCGTCGACGTCCCGCTGACCGTGATCGACCACCCGGCCGACGTCGACGCGATCCTCGACGCCGACCGGCGCACCCGATTCGACCTCGCCGCGCCGCCGCTGTTCCGGCTGACCCTGCTGCGGCTACCCGACGGCGACCGGCTCGTGCTCAGCCACCACCTCATCGCCTGGGACGGCTGGTCGCAGTCGCTGTTCCTGGCCGAGCTGATGGAGCTGTACGCGGGCGGCGAACTCACCACCCCCGGCAGCTACCGTGACTATCTGAGCTGGCTGGACAACCAGGACTTCGCCGCCGCCCGAGCCGCGTGGGGCGATGCGTTGTCCGACCTGGCCGAGCCGACCCTCGTCGCCCGCGACCGCGGCGGCGAGCCCGTCATCCCGCTGCGACGCCGCGTCGAGTTCACCGAGGAGCGCACCGAGCGGCTGCGCGCCCACGTCCGCGCCAACGGTCTGACGATCAACACCGTCCTCACGACCGCGTGGGCGCTGACCCTGTCGGCGATCGTCGGCGCCGACGACATCGTGTTCGGCGCGACCGTCGCGGGCAGGCCCGCCGAGGTCGCCGGACTGGACACCGCGATCGGCATGTTCCTCAACACCGTGCCGACGCGCGTCCGGTTCACCGCCACCGAAACCGTCGGGGACCTGCTGCGCCGGGTGCAGGCCCAGCGCGCCGACCTGATGAACCACGACTACCTCGGCCTGGGCGAGGTGCAGCGGGCGGCCGGGCACGGCACGCTGTTCGACACGCTGTTCGTGCTGCAGAACTTCACCGACGTCGGCACGTTCACCGAGCTGACCACGCGCCACGGCATCACCGGCGTCGGCAGCGTCGACGCCACGCACTACCCGCTGACGCTGATCATCACCCCCGGCGAGCGGCTGCGGGTCGCACTCGACCACCGGCCCGACCTGATCCCCGCCGAGCAGGCCGCGGTGATCCTCGCCCGGTTCGAGGCCGTCCTCGACCGCCTGCTCGCCGACCCGGCCGCGCTCACCGGCACGCTCGACCTGTTGCTGCCCGACGAACACGTCCGCGAGTGGCCCGAGCACGCGGTGCCCGACGAGACCGTCGCCGACATGCTCGCCGACCAGGTCGAACGCACCCCGGACGCGGTCGCGCTGGTCTTCGGCGACCGCCGCCTCACCTACGCCGAGTTCGACGGCGAGATCAACCGGCTCACCCGGCTGCTGCTCGCCCGCGGCGCGGGCCCCGAGCGGGTCGTCGCGCTGGCGCTGCCCCGGTCGATCGAGATGGTCGTCGCGCTGTTCGCCGTCCTGCGGACCGGCGCGGCCTACCTGCCGCTCGACCTCGACCACCCGGCCGACCGGCTGAAGCTGATGATCGAGGACACCGCGCCACTGTGCCTGGTGTCGACCCCGGCGGTCGCGCCGACCCTGGCGGGCACCGGCACCCCCGAGGTGCTGCTGGACGGGAGCGAACTGCCCTACTCGGCCGATCCGATCAGCGACGCCGAGCGGCCCGAGTTCGCCCACGGCAAGCCCGGCAGGCTCGACCACCCCGCCTACGTCATCTACACCTCCGGCTCCACCGGCAGGCCCAAGGGCGTTGTGACGCCCTACCGCGGCCTGACGAACATGCAGCTCAACCACCAGGGCGCGATCTTCGACCCGGCCATCGCCGCGGCCGGGAACCGGCGCCTGCGCATCGCCCACACCGTGTCGTTCGCCTTCGACATGTCGTGGGAGGAACTGCTGTGGCTGGTGGCGGGCCACGAGGTGCACGTGTGCGACGAGACGCTGCGCCGCGACGCCGAGGCGCTCGTCGCCTACTGCGACGCCCACCAGGTCGACGTCGTCAACGTGACCCCCACCTACGCGCAGTTGCTCATCGAGGAAGGACTGCTCGACGGCCACGTGCCGCCGCTGGTGCTGCTCGGCGGCGAAGCGGTGTCCGACACCGTGTGGAACCGCCTGCGCGACACCGAGGGCACCTACGGCTACAACCTCTACGGGCCCACCGAGTACACGATCAACACCCTCGGCGCGTCCACTGAGGACAGTGCGACGCCGACGGTCGGCCGCCCGATCTGGAACACCCGCGGCCATGTGCTCGACCGCGCGCTGCGCCCGGTCCCGCCCGGCTGCCCCGGCGAGCTCTACATCTCCGGCATCGGCCTCGCCCGCGGCTACCACGCCCGGCCCGGCCTCACCGCCGACCGGTTCGTCGCCGACCCGTTCGGCGCGCCCGGCGAGCGCATGTACCGCACCGGGGACCTCGTGGTCCGCCGCGCCGACGGCAGCGGCATCCTCGACTTCCTCGGCCGCACCGACGACCAGGTCAAGATCCGCGGCTACCGCGTCGAGCTGGGCGAGATCAGCACCGCGCTGTCCGCGCATCCCGACGTCACCCACGCCGCGGTGATCCTGCGCGACAAGCGCCTCGTCGGCTACGTCGTCTGTGGCGAGGAGACCCTGCCTGGTCTGCGGGACTTCCTGATGAAGTCGCTGCCGGACTACATGGTCCCGGCCGCGTTCGTCGCGGTCGACGCGCTGCCGCTGACGGTCAACGGCAAGCTCGACACCCGCGCCCTGCCCGAACCCGTCGTGGAGTCGCGGGAGAGCACCGCGCCGCGGACCGAGCAGGAGACCGTCCTCTGCGCGCTGTTCGCCGACGTGCTCGGCGTCGAGTCGGTCGGCGTGGACGACGACTTCTTCGCCCTCGGCGGGCACTCGCTGCTGGCCACGCGCCTGATCTCCCGGTCACGCGCGGCGCTGGGCGGGCACCTGTCGATCCGCGACCTGTTCGAGGCGCCAACGGTCGCCCAACTCGTCAAGCGCGCCGTCGACCGGGACCGGCCCGCGCTCACCGCCCGGCCGCGCCCCGAGGAGATCCCGCTGTCGCACGCCCAGCAGCGCCTGTGGGTCGTGCAGGGCGTCGCCTACAACTTCCCGCTCGTCATGCGCGTGGCGGGCGAGTTGGACGTGGCGGCGTGGGAGGCGGCGCTCAACGACGTGCTGGCACGGCACGAAGCCCTGCGCACGGTCATCGGTGAACGCGAAGGCGTCCCGTTCCAGCGCGTGGTCGCCGACGCCCGCGTCGAGGTCGAGACCGTGCGCGGCGACGTGGCCGCGATCGTGGCCGACCGGATCGCCCGGCCGTTCGACCTGGCCACCGAGGTGCCGCTGCGCGCCACCCTCATCGAGACCGGCCCCGCCGAGCACGTCGCGGTGATCCTGCTGCACCACATCACCACCGACGAGTGGTCCGACCGCCCGTTCCTGCGCGACTTCGCCGAGGCGTACACCGCGCGGACCGCGGGCGCCGCGCCGGACTGGGCGCCGCTGCCGGTGCAGTACGCCGACTACACGCTCTGGCACCGCGAACTGCTGGGTGACTCGGCCGACCCGGCGAGCCTGGCCGCGCGCCAGCTCGACTTCTGGGCCAAGGCGCTCGACGGCGCCCCCGACGAGCTCGACCTGCCGACCGACCGGCCCCGGCCCACGCGGCCCGAGTTCGCGGGCGGCGAGGTCGAACTCGCCCTGAACGCCCACAGTGGACTGAAGGAGCTGGCCAAGGGCAGCGGGGCCAGCATGTTCATGGTCCTGCACGCCGCCGTGGCCGCGCTGCTGACCAGGCTCGGCGCGGGGGTCGACCTGCCGATCGGCGCCCCGATCGCCGGTCGCACCGACGCCGCGCTCGACGACCTCGTCGGGTTCTTCGTCAACACCCTCGTACTGCGCACCGACACCTCCGGCGACCCCGCGTTCCGCGACCTGCTCACCCGGGTCCGCGAGCACGACCTCGCCGCGTTCGCCAACGCCGACGTGCCGTTCGAGGCCGTGGTCGAGCGGGTCAACCCGCCGCGCTCGGCCGCCCGCAACCCGCTGTTCCAGGTGATGGTCGGCTACCACCACCGCACCGGCGAGCGGATCGAGTTGGCCGGGCTCGACGTCACCGATGTGCCGTTCGAGTCCCGCTCGGCGAAGTTCGACCTGGCGTTCACCTTCACCGAGAGCCCCGACGGCCTCGGCTGCCGGATCGAGTACGCCGCGGAACTGTTCGATGAGACCACCGTCGTGGCCCTCGGCGAGCGGCTCCAGGTGCTGCTCGACACCGTCGTGGCGCACCCGGACCAGCCGATCAGCCTGATCGACGTCCTCGTCGGCGACGAACGCCGGCAGGTCCTGACCGGGTTCAACGCGACCGAGCGCGTCGTCGAGGAATCGACCTTGCCCGGGATGTTCGCCGACCTGGTCGTCCGGCAGCCCGACGCGGTCGCGGTCACCGAGGGGTCGCGCTCGGCCTCCTACGCCGAACTCGACGCCAGGGCCGCCTACATCGCCGCGCTGCTCGCCGAACGCGGTGTCGGGGCCGAGAGCGTCGTCGGTGTCGCGGTGCCGCGGTCGATCGACATGGTCGCCACGATCATGGCCGTGGTCCGCCTCGGCGCGGCGTTCCTGCCGCTGGACCTCGCGCACCCGGCCGACCGGCTCGCCTACATGATCACCGACTCGGACGCCCGGCTCGTCGTGGGCACCGAGGCCATCGCGGGCAAGCTGCCGCCCGTCGCCGACGTGCTGCTGCTCGACGACCCCCGCCTGCCGACCGAGGTGTCCACAGTGGACCCGGTGGCGGTCGTCCTCGACCAAGCGGCGTACGTCATCTACACGTCGGGGTCCACGGGCAAGCCCAAGGGCGTCGTAGTGCCGCACGAGGGCATCTCGAGCCTGGTGGCCACCGCTGTCGACCGGATGGGGCTGCGCCCGGACAGCCGGGTCCTGCAGTTCGCCTCGATCGGCTTCGACGTCGCGGTGTTCGAGCTGGCCATGGCCCTGTGCCACGGCGGCACGCTCGTGCTGGTGCCCGAGGAAGCCAGGGTCGCAGGCGCCCCGCTCACCGACTTCCTCGCCGAGGCCGCGGTGACGCACCTGATCCTGCCGCCGTCGCTGGTCTCCGCGCTGCCGCCGGAGTGCGAACTGCCGTACGGCTCCACGATCCTGGTCGGCACCGAAACCGTGCCGCCGGACCTGTTCGACCGCTTCGGCGCCACCGTGAACCTGATCGCCGCCTACGGGCTCACCGAGGCCACGGTCAACTCCACGCTATGGGTCGCCGAACCCGGCACATCCGTCGGCCGCGTGCCGATCGGCGTCCCGGACCCGAACACCCGCTGCTACGTGCTCGACGCGTTCCTGCGCCCGGTGCCGCCCGGCGTGGTGGGGGAGCTGTACGTGTCCGGGCGCGGCCTCGCGCGCGGCTACCTCGGCAAGGCCGGGCTGACGGCGGAGCGGTTCACCGCCGACCCGTTCGGCACGCCCGGGTCCCGGATGTACCGCACGGGCGACCGGGCGCGGTGGGGTCGCGACGGGAACCTGGACTTCCTCGGCCGGGTCGACAGCCAGGTCAAGATCCGCGGTTTCCGCATCGAACTGGGTGAGGTCGAGGCCGCGCTCACCGCGCACCCGTCGGTCGCCCAGGCCGCCGTGGTCGCCGACCGGCAGGGCGACATCGTGCGCCTCGTCGGCTACGTGACCGGGATGGTCGACGACCCGGCCCAGGTCCGGGCGTCGGTCGCGGGCACGCTGCCCGAGTACATGGTCCCGGCCATCGTGATCCCGCTGGACGGCCCGCTGCCGCTGACCCCCAACGGCAAGCTCGACCGCCGCGCCCTGCCCGCGCCCGACTGGGCCGAGCTGACCGGCGACACCCGCCCGTCGACGCCGCGCCAGGCGGCGCTGGCCGAGCTGTTCGGCGACATCCTCGGCCTGACCGGGGTGGGTGTGCACGACAACTTCTTCGCACTCGGCGGCCACTCGATGTCGGCGATGCGGCTGCTCGGCAAGGTGCGGTCGGTGCTCGACGCCGAACTGTCCCTGCGCGACGTGTTCGACGCGCCGACCGTCGCCGGTCTCGCCGCGAAGCTCGGCGACGCGCCCGCCCGCACCCCGCGGCTGGTCGCGTCCACTGAGGACTGGTCGGAGCTGCCCGCGTCGCCCGCGCAGCGTGAACAGCTCGCTCGGCTGCGGCGGCGGCCCGCGTTCGACCACGCCCTGCTGCTGCGGTGGCCGGGCATGGAGCCCGACGCGGCCGTGGCCGCCGTGCACGACGTGGTCCAGCGGCACGAGCCGCTGCGCACCGACGTCAGCGAAACGGGCCAGCGGCTCCTGCCCGGCGTCGAGGTCGCCCGCGAGACCTGCGTGGACATCGAGGTCCGCGCGCACCACCTCGCGCGGCGCGTCCCGGGGCAGCCGTTCGAGGCGACCCTGCTGACCGACGGCACCGACCACGCGCTGATGCTCGCCATGCATTACCTGGCCGTGGACGAATGGTCGGTGGTGCCGCTGGTGCGTGACCTCGCCACCGCCTACGCCGCGCGCGCGGCCGGAACGGCGCCGCACTGGACGCCGCTGCCGGTCCGCTACGCCGACCACGCCGCGTGGGCCAACCAGCTCGACACCGACGCCGAGTACTGGCACCGCACCCTGGCGGGGGCCGACCTCGCGCCGAGCGCGGGCCACGCCGCCGACCACGTCGAGTTCGTCCTGGACGAGCCGCTGCACGAAGGCATCGACCGGCTCGCGGGCGCGACCGGGACCAGCATGTTCATGGTCATGCAGGCGGCCTTGGCCGTCATGCTGCCCGGCGACGACCTGCCGGTGGGCACGATGGTCGCCGGCCGCGACGACGACCGGCTCACCGACCTGATCGGCCCGTTCCTGTCCACAGTGGTCCTGCGCACCGACACCTCCGGCGACCCGACGTTCACCGATCTCCTCGCCAGGGTGCGCTCGGCGAACCTCGACGCGCTCGGCCACCGCGCGGTCCCACTGGCCGAACTCGGGCACCCGCGCGTGATGCTGGTGCACCACGAAGCCGCCGACCTGGCCGCGGACTTCCGCGCCGTGTCGACGGGGTCCGCCGACGCCGAGCTCACCGTCAACTTCTACGAACCCCGCGGCGGCGGCCCGGTCCACGGCGAACTCGCCTACGCCACCGACCGCTACGACCGGCCCACCGCGTCCCGACTCGTCGAGGCGCTGCGCGCGGTGCTCACCGCCGCCGTGGCCGCCCCCGACCTGACCGTTTCCGCACTGATCGCAAGGAGCCAGACCCGATGACCAATCCCTTCGACGACCAGCAGGGCCAGTTCCTGGTGCTGGTCAACGCCGAGAACCAGCACTCGCTGTGGCCGGTGTTCGTGCCGGTGCCCGCGGGCTGGACCCAGGCGTTCGGCCCCGACGCGAAGGACGCTTGCCTCGCCCACGTCGAGGCCAACTGGACCGACCTGCGCCCGAAGAGCCTCATCGAGTCCCAGGGGTGATCAGCCGCACGGCCGGGCTGCTGGCCGCCGTCGTCGTCCTCGGGGTGGTGGTGCTGACCGGGGTCTGGCTCGGCACCAAGGACATCTCGTTCCTGGAGACCTGGCGGGTGCTGTGGCACCCCGACGGCAGCCCCGACTCGATCATCATCCACGACTACCGGATCCCGCGGACCATCCTCGGGCTGCTCGTCGGCGCCGCGCTGGGCCTGTCGGGGGCGCTGCTGCAGGCGCTGACCCGCAACCCCCTGGCCGACCCCGGCCTGCTCGGCGTCAGCCTCGGCGCGTCGAGCGGGGTGGTCGTCGCCATCGCGTTCCTCGGCGTGGCCGGGGTGCTGGGGTATGTGTGGTTCGCGTTCGCGGGGGCCGCGATCGCCGCGGTCGTGGTGTATCTGCTGGGTTCGGCGGGGCGGACGCCGGCGACACCGGAACGGTTGGTGTTGGCCGGGTCCGCGGTGACCGCGGTGCTCTACGCGTTCAACACCGCGGTGCTGCTGGTCAACCCGCAGGCGTTCAACCAGTTCCGGTTCTGGAACGCCGGGTCGCTCGCGGGCCGCGGCTACGACGTCGTGGTCGACCTGCTGCCGTTCCTGGTCGCGGGGATCCTGCTGGCGCTGTCACTGGCGCGGCCGTTGAACGTGCTGGCGCTCGGGGAGGAGATGAGCCGCGCGCTCGGCGCGAACGTCGGCCAGACCCGGATCCTCGGGGCGGCCGCGGTGACGCTGCTGTGCGGGGCGGCCACGGCGGCGGCCGGGCCGATCGGGTTCGTCGGGCTCGCCGTGCCGCACGTCGCGCGGCTGCTCGTCGGGCCGGACCAGCGGTGGGTGCTGCCGTATTCGCTGGTGCTGGCGCCGATCCTGCTGATCGGGTCGGACACCCTCGGTCGGGTGATCGGTTCACCCGGCGAGGTGCAGGTGGGGATCGTGACCGCGTTCGTCGGCGCCCCCGTGTTCCTGGCCCTGTGCCGCCGACGGAAGCTGAGTTCGCTATGACCGTGCTCCGGGTGCGCGGGCTGTCTGTCCGGTTCGAGCCGCGCTCTCCCGTCGTGGCCGGTGTCCTGGCCGCGGCGCTCGCGGTCGTGGCGGTGTTCAGTCTCGCCACCGGCGACTTCCCGCTCAGCCCGAGTGCCGTGATCGACAGCCTGCTGGGACAGGGCACGCCCGGCGCGGACTTCATCGTCCAGACGATCCGACTGCCGCGACTGCTGACCGCGATCCTGGTCGGCGCGGCACTCGGCGCGAGCGGGGCGATCCTGCAGCGGCTGTCGGGAAACCCGCTGGGCAGCCCCGACATCATCGGCTTCACCTACGGCTCGTCGACCGGCGCGCTCATCATGATCACCGTCGTGCACGGCAGCATGATGGCCATCGCGGCGGGCGCGCTGGTCGGCGGCCTGGCGACCGCGGTGGCGATCTACGCGCTGGCCTTCGGCCGCGGCGGCGTGTCGTCGCGGTTCGTGCTGGTCGGCATCGGGATCGGGGCGCTGCTGCTGTCGGTCAACTCCTACCTGATCACCCGCGCCAGTTGGCAGGACGCGCTGGCCGCGCAGGCGTGGCTGTTCGGCACCGTCAACGGGCGCGGCTGGGACCACGTGACCCTGATCGCGGTGTCGATCGCGGTCCTGCTGCCCATCGCGGGCTACTTCGCCCGCCGCCTCGCCCTGCTCGACCTGGGCGACGACCTGGCGCGCGCCCTCGGCGTCGGCGTCGACTGGACCCGGTTCGCGCTGATCGTCACCAGCGTCGCCCTCGCCGCGTTCGCCACCGCGGCCACCGGCCCGGTCTGGTTCCTCGCGCTGGCCGCACCGCAGCTGGCGCACCGGCTCACCCGCGGCACCGGGCCCGGCATGATGACCTCGGCGTGGATGGGCGCACTGCTCCTGGCGCTCAGCGACCTGGGCGTGCAACGGTTGTTCCCCGACACCCAACTCCCCGTCGGCACGGCGACGGGGGTGCTCGGCGGGTTCTACCTGATCTGGTTCCTGGCCACCCGGCGACGAGAAGGACGCGCATGACCCGCCTGCACGGCTCGAACCTGACCCTGGGCTACGACCAGCGGCTCGTCGCCACGAACCTGACCGTGGCGATCCCCACCGGGTCGTTCACCGCCATCGTCGGCCCCAACGCGTGCGGCAAGTCGACCCTGCTCAAGGCGCTGGCCCGGATGATCAAACCCCGCGCGGGCACGGTGTACCTCGACGGCGCGGAGATCGCGTCCTACAAGTCCCGCGAGGTCGCCCGGCGGCTCGGGCTGCTGCCGCAGTCGTCGGTGGCCCCGGGCGGAATCTCGGTGGCCGACCTCGTCGCCCGCGGTCGGTATCCGCACCAGCGCCTCCTGCGGCAGTGGTCCCGCGAGGACGAAACCATCGTGACCGAGTCGATGCGCGCGACCGGGGTGCTGGACCTGGCGGGCCGGTTGGTCGACGAACTGTCCGGCGGGCAGCGGCAGCGGGTGTGGCTGGCGGTCGTACTGGCCCAGCAGACCCCGATCCTGCTGCTCGACGAGCCGACGACGTACCTCGACATCGCCCACCAGCTCGAGGTACTGGACCTGTGCGCCGACCTGCACGATCGCGGCACACACACCGTGGTCGCCGTGCTGCACGACCTGAACCAGGCGTTCCGGTACGCCTCGCACGTGGTGGTGATGCGGCCCGGGGGAGTGGTCGCGGCTGAGGGGGCGCCCGCCGAGGTGGTCAGCGCGGAACTGATCGAGGACGTCTTCGGCCTGCCGTGCCGGGTGATGGACGACCCGGAGACCGGCACCCCGATGATCATTCCGTCGGCCCGCAGGTCGAGCCCGGTGGCATCATCGCCCCATGGCGGATGACGAGTCGGCGCTGGATCTCGCTCAGATAGAAGAACGGCAGCCGCGCGCGGTGGAGGTGGCGCCGCGGCCGTGGACGGGACAGCTGGAGTCCCGGTTCGCGGCCGGCGGATGCTCGATGATCCGCGTCGACGAGACGGCGGACCACGACCACGAGATCTACCTCGACGTCCGCCTCCGCGACGAATCGTGGGGGTCGCCGACCGCCGAACTGGACGCGGTGGTCGACTTCCTCGCCCACGCGCCCGCCGACATCCAGTCGCTCTTGGACGAGGTTCGCAGGCTCCGCGCGCGGAGCTGACTGTCCGGATCTGGCCGTCACCCCCACACCGAGCGGCCATACCTGACAGTATGGCGGCATGGGGACTTTGCCGTTGGACGACAGCCGGGCCGATCTCGCGACCGTAGGGGGCAAGGGCGCCTCCCTGGCCAAGCTCGCCAGAGCTGGGCTGCCCGTTCCGCCCGGCTTCCACATCACCACCGACGCCTACCGCGGTCGGGAGAACCCTGCCGTCGCCGCCATCACCGCCGACGCGATCCTCGCCGCCTACGCCGAGCTCGGCGGGCCGGTCGCCGTGCGCTCGTCGGCTACCGCCGAGGATCTGCCGGAGCTGTCGTTCGCGGGTCAGCACGACAGCTTCCTCAACGTCGGCGACCCGCTGGCCCTGCTCGACGCCGTCCGCAAGTGTTGGGCTTCCCTGCAAACAGATCGTGCCGTCGCCTACCGCGCCCAGCACGGTGTCGATGACAAGGACATCGCGCTCGCCGTGGTCGTTCAGCGGTTGGTGCCCGCCGACGCCGCCGGGGTGTTGTTCACCGCCAACCCGGTCACCGGCGCCCGCGACGAGCAGGTGATCAACGCGGCGTGGGGGCTCGGCGAGGCGGTCGTCGGCGGCCACGTCACCCCGGACACCTACACCGTCAAAGACCAGACCGTCAGCCGAGAGATCGCCGACAAGACCGTCATGACCGTCCGCGTCGACAACGGCACCGAGGAACAGCCTGTCCCCGACGACAAGCGGCGCGAGCCTGCGCTCACCGACGCCCAAGCCGTCGAACTGGCGGGACTCGGCGAGCGCATCCAGCGGCTCTACGGGACGCCGATGGACGTCGAGTGGGCGCTGCACGACGGCCGGTTCAGCATCCTGCAGGCCCGCCCCATCACCACCCTGCGCCCCGCCGAGATCGAGTGGAACGACACCCTCGGCGGCGACTACCTGTGGACGTGCGTCAACCTCGGCGAAGCCGTGCCCAGCGTCATGACGCCCGCGACATGGTCGCTGGTCAAGATCCTCTCGTCGGCCGCGGTCGGCCCATACCGGATCACCGGCAACATCGGCGGCCGCTTCTACCTCAACCTCAGCGTCTCCATGGCCGCCGCGGCCGCCGTCGGCATGGGCGCCGCCGCACGCCGCCAGAGTGAGCAGACCCTGGGGCGCATCCCCGACGACGTCGAGGTGCCGGGGCTGCCCATGTCCCGGCTGGCGGTGATCCGCGCGGCCATCCCGTTCGCCAAGGAAGCCGTCGCCTACCGGCGCAAGCTGCCGCGGCTGCTCATCGACACCCCCGTCCGCTGCCGCACCCTGCACGAGCGGATCGCCGAGGCCGCCGACGTCCGCCAGCTCGCCGAGCTGTGGCGGTCCGACCTGGACTCGCTGCTCCGCGAGACCTGCCGGGTCCTCGACGCGGGCGCGCGCGGCGCCGGGCCGGTGAAGCTCGAACGGACCCTGCGCGACCTCGTCGGCGACGCCGACACGACCACCCTGCTCACCGGCCTGCAGTCCGACGGCGCCGAACTCGCCAGCCTCGGCCCGCTGCTGGGCCTGGCCAGGCTGCGCGCGGGCAAACTCGACCGCCACACCTACGCGACCACCTGGGGACACCGCTGCCCCGACGAGTTCGAGATCGCCGAGCCGCGCCCCGCCGAGCACCCCGCCTGGATCGACCGGCTCCTCGACACCCTCGGCGACGTCGACCCGCGCGACCTGCTCAGCAGGCAGGCCATCGCCCGCGACGCGGCCTGGCAGCGGCTGGCCGAACGGCACCCGGGCAAGGTCAAGAAGGTGCGCAGGCAACTCGACCACGCCGCCGAGGTCGCCAGGGCGCGCGAGCGGGCGCGGTCGGAGATGGTGCGCGCGTTCTGGGTGCTGCGGGCGTTCGTGCTGCGCGCTGGCGAGCTGACCGGCCACGGCGCCGACCTGTTCTTCCTGCCCATCGACGACATCGTGGCCGTCCTCGACGGCGACGAGTCGCCGCTGGCCCAGGTCCCGGCGCAGCGCGCGGCCTACGACCGCTACCGCGCGCTGCCGCCGTATCCGACGCTGATCCGCGGCCGGTTCGACCCGGTCGCCTGGGCCGCCGACCCCGACCGCCGGGCCGACCTGTTCGACGCGACAGCCGACCACAAGCCGATGGGTGCCGAGATCACCGGATTCCCGGGCGCGGTCGGGGTCGTCGAGGGGCCGGTACGCGTCGTGTCCACTGTGGATGAAGCGGCGGCGCTGGTGCCGGGGGAGATCCTGGTGACCACCGTGACCAACATCGGCTGGACGCCGCTGTTCCCGCGCGCCGCCGCGATCGTCACCGACGTGGGCGCGCCGCTGTCGCACGCCGCGATCGTCGCCCGCGAACTCGGCATCCCGGCGGTGGTCGGCTGCGGCAACGCCACCACCCGACTGTCCACCGGCGACCGGGTCCGCGTGGACGGCGCGAAGGGAACCGTCACACTGGTGGCCGATGACTGACCTCTCCCACCTGCGCGCCGACTGCTCCCGCTGCGCCGCCCTGTGCTGCGTGGGCCTGGCGTTCGCGAAGTCGGCCGACTTCGCCCTCGACAAGCCCGCCGGTCGCCCCTGCGTGAACCTGCTCGCCGACCACCGCTGCGGCATCCACACGCGACTGCGCGACAGCGGCTTCCAGGGCTGCACGGTCTACGAGTGCTTCGGCGCGGGCCAGCAGGTCGTGCAGGTCACCTTCGGCGGCCGCACCTGGCGCGACCCGGCCATCGCCCAGCGGCAGTTCGACGCGTTCGGCGTGCTGCGCGTGCTCCACGAGCTGCTCTGGTACCTCACCGACGCGCGCACCTTCGCCCCCACGCTGGCCGCCGAACTCGACCGCGCCTACGCCGAGACCACCCGGCTCGCCGCGTCCGACGCCGACACCCTGCTCGCGCTCGACGTCGCCGCACACCGGCACGCGGTCAACCAGCTGCTTATCAAGGCCAGCGACCAGGCCAGGGCTGGATTACGGGCCAAACGCCGCAAACCGGACCTCATCGGCGCCAACCTGCGTCGGGCCGACCTGCGCGGCGCGAGCCTGCGCGGCGCCCTGCTCATCGCCGCCGACCTCCGCGAAGCGGACCTGACCAGGGCGGATGTCATCGGCGCCGACTTCCGCGACACCCGTGTCCACGGCGCCGACCTCACCGGCGCCCTGTTCCTCACCCAGGTCCAGCTCAACGCCGCCAAGGGCGACGCGGCCACCCGGATCCCGGCTCGGCTGGCGCGGCCCGCGCACTGGTGAAGAATTTTCCCGGCGGTGTCGATCCGGCGGGACACCGTTCGTATAGAGGGTGACAAGCAGGACCCACCGCCAAGGAGGCACCCGATGAGCCAGTACCTGCTCAGCGTCTACGAGCCCGACATGGAACCGCCGCCCGCCGAGTTCCTCGAACCGATCATGCGCAAGGTCGAGGCGTGGAGCGACGAGCTCAAAGCCGCCGGGGCCTGGGTGTTCACCGCCCGGCTGCACCGCCCGCACACCGCGACCGTGGTGCGCGCCAAGGAGGACGGTGAGGTCTTCGTGACCGACGGGCCGTTCGCCGAGGGCAAGGAGTTCATCGGCGGGTTCACCGTCATCGACGTGCCCGACCTCGACGCCGCGCTCGAGTGGGGCCGCAAGTTCACCGAGATCACGACCCTGCCCCTCGAGGTGCGCCCCTTCCGAGAAGCGGGCTGATGCTCGACCGCGTCTACACCGAGGAGTACGGACGCGCGGTGGCCGTCCTGGTCCGCGTCTTCGGCGACATCGACATCGCCGAGGAGGCGGTCCAGGACGCCTTCGCCGCCGCGGTCGAACGGTGGCCGGTCGACGGTGTGCCGCCCAGCCCGGCGGGCTGGATCATCACGACCGCCCGCCGCCGCGCCATCGACCGCCTGCGCCGCGAGGTGTCCCGCGCCGACAAGCACGCCCAGGCCGCGCTCACCCACGCCGAACAGGACGAGATCGAGGAGGCCGCAGTGCGCGACGACCGGCTCCGGCTGATCTTCACCTGCTGCCACCCGGCGCTGGCCCCGGCCGCCCAGGTCGCGCTCACCCTGCGGCTGCTCGGCGGGCTCACCACCGCGCAGATCGCCCACGCCTTCCTCGTCCCCGAACCGACCATGGCCCAGCGCCTCGTCCGGGCGAAAGCCAAGATCCGCGACGCCCGCATCCCGTACCGGGTCCCCGAGGAAGCCGACCTGCCCGCCCGCCTGCGCCCGGTCCTGGCGGTGCTGTACTTGATCTTCAACGAGGGCTACACCGCCACCGCCGACGACCTGTGCGCCGAGGCGATCCGGCTCGGCCGGGTGCTCGCCGAACTGATGCCCGACGAACCCGAGGTCATGGGCCTGCTCGCGCTGATGCTGCTCACCGCGTCCCGCCGCCCCGCCCGCGTCGACGCCAACGGCGACCTCGTCCGGCTGGCCGACCAAGACCGAGCCCTGTGGGACCAGGCCCTCATCGCCGAAGGTCGAGACCTGGTGCGCCGCTGCCTGCGCCGCGACCAGCCCGGCCCGTACCAGATCCAGGCCGCCATCAACGCCGTGCACAGCGAGTGGCCGACCGACTGGCACCAGATCCGCGACCTCTACGACCTGCTCCTCGACTTCACCCCGACCCCGATCGTCGCGCTGAACCGCGCGGTCGCGGTGGCCGAAGTGGACGGTCCAGCCGCTGGGCTGGCCCTGGTCGAGGCCCTCGACCTGCCCGGCTACTACCTGTTCCACGCCATCCGCGCCGACCTGCTGCGCCGCCTCGGCCGCGACGCGGAGGCGACCGCTGCCTACGGACAGGCCATCGACCTCACCGACAACCCGGCCGAACGCGTCCTGTTGGCACGCGCCAGAACCCGATCCAGCATGATGAACCCGTGACCCTCCGCACCGTGACAGCGACCCGCTACGTCACCCCGTTCCGCGAAGGCGGATCACTGCCCGGTCTCGTCGAGGCCGACGACCTCGGCATGTACGTGCTGAAGTTCCGCGGCGCGGGCCAGGGCATCAAGGCGCTGGTCGCCGAGCTGATCGTGGGGGAGCTGGCCAGGGCACTGGGCTTCAACGTGCCCGAGATCGTCTTCGCCGACCTCGACCCGGAACTGGCCAGGGCCGAGCCGGACGAAGAGGTCCAGGATTTGCTGCGCGCCAGCGGCGGTCTCAACGTCGGCTTCGACTTCCTGCCCGGCTCGTTCGACTTCAACCCGCTGGTCCGCGACCCCGGACCGGAACTGGCCGCGCGCCTGCTCTGGCTCGACGCGCTGACCCTCAACGTCGACCGCAGCTGGCGCAACCCAAACCTGCTGCTGTGGCACCGCGACATCTGGCTCATCGACCACGGCGCGTCGCTGATCTTCCACCACTCCTGGTCGCCCGCGTGGAAACCGGCGGCGAGCTACCGCTACGACGCCGCCGACCACGTGATGATGCCCGTGGCGGGCAGCGTCGCCGACGCCGACCGCGACCTCAAGCCCAAGGTCACCGACGCATTGCTGGCCGACATCCTCGCCAACGTCCCCGACGACTGGCTGACCCAGGACGACGCCACCCCCGCCGACGTCCGCGCCCGCTACACGGCGTTCTTCACCGCGCGCCTCGACACGTCACCCGCATGGGTCGACACCCTGGAGGCGACCCGTGCCGCACGTGTTTGAGTACGCCCTGCTCCGCGCCGTCCCCCGCCAGGACCGCGGCGAGGCCATGAACATCGGCGTCCTGCTCTACTGCGCGCCCCTGGACTACCTGCGCTGCAGGACGCATGTGGACGAAGAGCGCCTGCGTGCCCTCGACCCGGCGATCGACCTGGAGGTTCTCGCCGAGAGCCTGCGCCACCTCTGCCAGTCCTGCGACGGCGGAACCGAAGGCGGGCCGGTCAAGGAGATCACCCCGGGCCGCCGCTTCCGCTGGCTCACCGCCCCGCGCAGCACCCTCGTGCAGACCTCACCAACGCACACCGGCCTCACCGACGACCCCGACGCCGACCTCGACCGCCTCTTCGCCCGCCTGGTCCTGCCGCCGGAATGACCTAGGCGGACGATCCGGTTAGGCGCGGTTGTTGTCGATGTCGTCCGTCGGATAAGGCTGCGGCTGCGGCTCGACGGGTGCGGGTTTCGTGCGGCCCGCGGTGCGGACCCGCGCCACGGCCGCGGCTGTGGACACGAGTGCGATGCCGAGGCAGGCGAACAGGCCGGTGCTCGCGCCGTTCACCGCGTCCGGAGGGGACATGTTCAGCAGCGCCAGCTTGTTCGGGTCGAGGTCCTCGATGGTCACCCAGCGGATGATCACCAGCACGAGCGCGGCGACCGCCAGCAGCAGCCACAGCACCGCCACGGCCACGACCCGCTTGCCGAACACCCGCGCCACCAGCAGCACCGCCGCCACCAGCAGCGCCAGCACCGCGAGCCAGGCGACCAGGCCGCTGCTCCACGCCGTCGACGTCGTGCGGAAGCCGATCGAGTGGACCGTGTCGGCGCCCGGGCCGGTGACCCGCTGCCACGGCAGGAAGCTCACCACCACCGCGCCGACGCCGGCGAGGACGCCGATCCACTCCAACACGTGCAGCCGACGGCCTTGCTCCTGCACGAACACCTCCGCGCGTCCGGTCCGAACCGACAGTATGCGCGCGGTCACACCGGTCGGCGAGACGAAACCCGCCGCCGTGCCAGCTGGGGGCGGGCACGGCGGCGGGCTTCATCGCGCACCACCGACCGTGGGGACGGATCTTGTGGTGCGCCTCTTAGGACGTCGCACCTCCCTGCGACGTTCCGACCCCCGGGGCACTAATTTCGCGTGACGCACGCCTCGTTCGACCACGCCGAGCGCGACCCGCCGCGCACCGCGGCCACCGTGTAGCAGAGTTCGACACCCACGGGCTGGTTGAACAGCCAGTCCTCCACGGCGTTCGGGTAGTAGAAGACCGTCGCGTAGTCGTAGACCTCGCCGACGCGCCTGCGCACGACCAGCCCCGTCTCGTCCGAGGCGTTGTCGGTCCACATGAGATGGACGGCGTCGCCGAGGATCTCCGCGGTCAGGCCGGACGGCGCCGCCGGACCGTTGGCCAGGGTCGTGGCGCACACCTGGTCGGAGGCCGCCGAGCCCGCGGTGTTGACCACGATCACCGTGAAGCACACCTCGGTGCCCGCCTCGAGGCCGCTCCAGATGTAGGAGACGGTGTTGGGCTCGAGCGTCGCCCCGCCGATGGTGGTGGCGATGTAGTAGGCGGTCTCGTCGGTCGCGTTGTCCGTCCATGTCAAGTGGATGCGCCCGGTGTCGAGCGCGGACGCTTGGACGTTCGTCGGCGCGGGCGGAAGCGGCGTGGTCCACGCGCACGCCGGTTCGCTCCAGTCGGACACCTCGGTCGGTGCTTTCGGTGAGCCGATGTAGGCGCGGACCCGGAAGCAGGTCTGGCTGTCGACGGGCAGGCCGGTGATGGTGCGCGAGGTCGTGTCGGCGCCCACGGTGATCACGCTGGTGCCGCGGCTGATCTGGTAGCCGGTCTCGGTCGCGTAGTCCGACCAGGTCAGCCGGACGTTCCCGCTGCCGGCGTTGACGGCGTCGAGCGTCGGCTTGGGCTGCAGGCCGAAGATCCGCCTGGCGAGCTTCTGCTCGCCCGCCACGTACTCGCGGACGCGCACCGTGTACTTGGGGGCCGTCCAGCCCTTGTCGCCGTAGGCCTCGACCACCCAGCGCCTGCCGGTCTTGTCGCGGTGGCCGAGGTAGATCGAGACGTGCTCGATGTAGTTGTCGGCGTCCTTGTCGTAGAACAGCAGGTCACCGGGGGCGAGGTCGGTGACCTTGGTCCCCAGCTTGGCGAACTCGCCGGCCTCGCGGTCCTCCAGCCGCATCCCGGCCTGCGCGAGGGCGTAGTGCACCAGGCCGGAGCAGTCGAAACCCGGTCCCGTGGCGATGCCGCACTTGGAGATCGCGGGGTCGCCGATCGTGGGACCGTCCGCGTTGCCGCCGCCCCAGCAGTACGACAGCCCTTCCTGGGCTCTGGCGGCGTCGACGAGCAGGCGGGCGTTGGGATTGGCGGGCACATCCCAACTGTCGGTTTCGGCTGCCGCCATCCCCCCGGGCACCAGCCCGACCAGCGCGACGGCCGCGACCAGCAGTGATCGCAAGCGCACGAGTTCCTCCCCTGATGGATAATCCCCTATCGGGTAATCCGAAGTCGTACTACCCGGGTGTACGATAGGACGGAGACGAGCCCGCTGTCTACAACGAGCTGGGGAGCGAGAGTTGAGCGACGAACTGATCGAGGACTGGGTGCGCCTGGTCCCCGAGATCGACCCGGTCACCGAGGGCGTGGTGGAGCGGGTCCACCTGATCGCCCGCGCACTGAACCTGGCCTGCGCGGAGATCGCGACACCGCACGGGATCAACACGCGCGACTACGACATCCTCGCCCGGCTGTACTGGACGGGCGAGCCACACCGGCTCACGCCCACCCAACTGGCGAACGGCACGGGCGCGCCGACGACGACGATCACCTCGCGGCTCGACCGGCTTGAACGGCTTGGGCTGCTGCGGAGGGTTCCGGCTGAGCACGATCGCCGTTCACTGCTGGCCGAGCTGAGCACCGAGGGCGTCGACCTGTTCCGACGCATGGTGAAGGAACAGGCGGCGATCGAGGCGTCGGCGTTCCGCAAGCTGGACGAGGCGGACCTGGTGGCGTTGCGGGAGCTGCTGGACAAGGCACTGTCGGCTTGCCGGGAGACGATGACCCCGCCGCCGCGCAGGGTCGAACTGGCAGGCGAGTGACCGGTCAGCGCAGGCAGGCTACCCGGCTTTGGCGATGTCGCCGAGGAGTTCCTCGAACGGCACCGGCTCCGCGTACGGGTCGCGTTTGGGGGCGGGTCGGGTGCCCGCGAGCAGCGCGGTGAGTTCGCCGCCCGCCAGCGTGATCCGGTCGGCCAGACCGCTCGTCGTGTCGCCCCAGTCCTCCGACGCCGCGTACACCGCTGTGGGGACGACGATCGCGCGCAGGTAGGCGAACATCGGCCGCAGAGCGTGTTCGAGGACCAGCGAGTGCCGCGCGGTGCCGCCGGTCGCGCCGATCAGGACCGGTTTGCCCGACAGTGTGTCCGGTTCCAAGCCGTCGAAGAAGGACTTGAACAGGCCGCTGTAGGAGGCGGTGAACACCGGGGTGACCGCGATCAGGGCGTCCGCGTCCACCATCGCGTCGATCACCGGGCGCAGTGACGCGGGTGGGAAGCCGGTGAGCAGCTGGTCGGTGATCGCGTGGGCGTGGTCGCGCAGGTGGACCGTGGTCACCTCGGTGGCGGTCACCGCGGCGGCGAGGCGGTCGGCCAGCAGGCGGCTGGACGACGGCTCGCTCAGACCGGCGGAGATCACGGCGAGCTTGGTCATCGGGCGGTCTCCTTGGTGGCGAGCAGGCTCTGGTGGGTCGGCGCGTCGGGCACGTGGGCGGGCTTCAGTGCGGCGAACTCCTTGCGCAGCACCGGCACGACCTCCCCGCCGAGGATGTCGAGCTGTTCGAGGACGGTCTTGAGCGGCAGCCCCGCGTGGTCGACGAGGAACAGTTGGCGCTGGTAGTCGCCGAAGTAGTCGCGGAAGGTCAGGGTGCGGTCGATGACCTGCTGCGGGCTGCCCACGGTCAGCGGGGTCTGCTCGGTGAAGTCCTCCAGGGACGGGCCGTGGCCGTAGACCGGCGCGTTGTCGAAGTACGGGCGGAACTCGCGCACCGCGTCCTGGCTGTTCTTGCGCATGAACACCTGGCCGCCGAGCCCGACGATCGCCTGGTCGGCCGAGCCGTGGCCGTAGTGCTCGAAGCGCTGCCGGTACAGCCCGATCAGGCGCATGTAGTGCTCCTTGGGCCAGAAGATGTTGTTGGCGAAGAACCCGTCGCCGTAGTACGCGGCCTGCTCGGCGATCTCCGGGCTGCGGATCGACCCATGCCAGACGAACGGGGGCACGCCGTCGAGCGGGCGCGGGGTGGAGGTGAACGACTGCAGCGGCGTGCGGTGCTTGCCCTCCCAGTCGACCACGTCCTCGCGCCACAGCCTGCGCAGCAGGTGGTAGTTCTCGATGGCCAGGTCGATGCCGTCCCGGATGTCTTTTCCGAACCACGGGTAGACCGGGCCGGTGTTGCCGCGCCCCATCATGAGGTCGACCCGGCCGTCGGCCAGGTGCTGGAGCATCGCGTAGTCCTCGGCGATCTTCACCGGGTCGTTGGTGGTGATCAGCGTGGTCGCGGTCGACAGGATCAGCCGCTCGGTGCGGGCGGCGATGTAGCCGAGCATCGTGGTGGGGGAGGACGGCACGAACGGCGGGTTGTGGTGCTCGCCGGTGGCGAACACGTCCAACCCGACCTCCTCGGCCTTGAGCGCGATCGTCACCATCGCCTTGATGCGCTCGGCCTCGGACGGGGTCGCGCCGGTGGTCGGGTCGGCGGTCACGTCGCCGACGGTGAAGATCCCGAACTGCATGTCCACTCCTCAGGTAGTTCAGCTCTCAACTATCGTGAACAGCGAACGCGTGGCTCCTATTCCGCCGGGCCGATCGACCTGGGCACTCCTACGATCCGATCGTGAGCGAATCCGGGGAGAGCACCTTCACCGTCGTGCTGGCCGGGTCGATGAACCTGGCGATCGCGGTCATGAAGTTCGTGGCGGGGGTGATCACCGGGTCGGCGGCCATGCTGGCCGAGGCCGTGCACTCCGTCGCCGACACGCTGACCGAGGTCCTGCTGCTCACCGCGCTGAAGGTCTCGGGCAAACCCGCCGACCGGCGCCACCCGTTCGGCTACGGCAAGGCGCGGTACTTCTGGTCACTGCTCGCCGCGGTGTCCATTTTCGTCTCCGGTGCGGTGTTCGCGCTGTATGAGGGGTTCTCCACGATCTTCGGCGAACCCGAGGAACAGACCAGGCCCGTGGTCGCCTACGTCGTGCTGGCCGTCGCGTTCGCGCTGGAGTCGGTGTCGTGGGTGCAGGCGGTGCGCCAAGTCAGGCGCGAGGCCGCCGAGCAGGGCCGCACCTTCGGCACCCACCTGCGGCGCAGCGACGACCCGACGTCCAAGACCGTCCTCTACGAGGACTCCGCCGCGCTGCTCGGCCTGATCCTGGCCTTCGCGGGCGTCGGGCTGCACCACCTGACCGGGTCGTCGGTGTGGGACGGCGTCGCCTCGGTCGCGATCGGCGTGCTCCTCGCGTTCGTCGCGTTCCTGCTCGGCCGGACCAACGCGGGCCTGCTCATCGGCCGCCAAGCCGACCCGGAACTCGTCTACGCCATCCACGCCACGATCACCGCCGCGCCCGAGGTCGAGGCGGTGGTCGACCTGCAGACCATGCTGATCGGCACCGACCGAGTCCTCCTCTGCGCCCGCGTCGACTTCGACGACGCGTTGTCGGCGGGGGAGTTGGAGCGGGTGTGCGTTCGACTGGCGGGCGAACTGCGGATCACGCACAGCGACGTCGCCGAGGTGTTCATCGAACCGGTCCCGCGCACCGACCAGCAGCTGCGCGAGGCGGTGCTCGCCCGCTACGGCAAGTCCGACCTGCTGCGTTGACGGTCGTCACGGTCTGTCATGCTGCGCTCTCGTGATCGTTCGCCTCGCGGCCGTTCTCCTCCTGCTCGCCGGATGCCAGAGCACCCCGCCGCCCACCTCACCCACGCCCAGCACCACCGCCCCCACGACGTCGGCGACGGCCGCGCCCATCGCAGGCACGCCGGGCTGGCAGGTGACCAAGCCGGGCCTGCCGCACGAGATCGAGGGCTTCGCCGACCGGGTGAGCGCACTGCCCGGCGAGGACGTTCGGCTGTTCGTGTCGACCACCGCCGCCGAGTACACGGTCACCGCGTACCGCATGGGCGCCTACCAGACCTCCGAGGCGCACCAGGTGTGGCAGTCGGGTCCGCTGCCCGGTGTGCAGCAGCCGCCGAGGGTGGTCGAGGCGCCGACCAACACGGTCGTCGCGCCCTGGCAGCCTTCGCTGACGCTGTCGACGGGGACCTGGCCCGCGGGCGACTACCTGCTGCGGCTCGACACCCGATCCGGGTCCGCCCAGCAGTTCGTGCCGCTCACCCTGCGCACGGTGTCGAACAAGGGCCGCGTGGTGATCGTGAACGCGGTGACCACCTGGCAGGCCTACAACCGGTGGGGCGGCTACAGCCTGTACGAGGCGCCGGACGGCAAGCGCGCCAACCGGTCGCGCGCGGTGTCGTTCGACCGGCCCTACCAGGCGCAGGTGATGCAGGGCGCCGGTGACTTCCTGTTCTTCGAGCTGCCGTTCCTGACCTTCGCCGAACGGCTCGGCATCGACCTCGGCTACGCCACCGACATCGACCTGCACGCCGACCCGCACCTGCTCGACGGGGCCCGCGCCGTGATCACCCTGGGCCACGACGAGTACTGGTCCACCGCGATGCGCGCGCACGTCACCGCCGCGCGGGACGCGGGGACGAACCTGGCGTTCCTCGGCGGCAACGAGGTGTTCCGGCACATCCGGCTCGGCCCGACCGCCAACGGGCCGAACCGCCTGGAGACCGGCTACAAGTCCTTCGCCGAGGACCCGATGAGCAAGACCGACCCGACCGAGGCTACCCAGGACTGGCGGTTCCCGCCGCACCCGCGACCGGAAAGCGTGCTGCTGGGCAACATCTACCAGTGCAACCCTGTCGAGGCCGACCTGGTGGTCGCCGACGAGTCGAGCTGGCTGCTGGCCGGGATCGTCCAGAAAGGACAGAAACTGCCCGGGCTGGTCGGGAACGAGTACGCCAATGTGGACTTGACGTACCCGACGCCGCGGCCGATCCAGGTGCTGTTCCGGTCGCCGGTGACGTGCCGGGGCAAAGCGGACTTCGCGGACACGACGTACTACTCGACGCCGAGCGGCGCCGGGGTGTTCTCGGCGGGGACCCAGTACTGGATCTGCGCGCTGTCGCCGCAGTGCGGGCACAGCCAGGGCGACCCGATCGCGCACCAGGCCATCACCGCGATCACCGAACGCATGCTGCGCGCGTTCGCCGCCGGACCCGCCGGAGCCGCGCACCCCGCGGTCGACAACCTGGCCGCGCTCGGCATCGGATAGGTCGATTACCGCAGGTGGGGCAGGGCCGCGACCTCGGCGGCGGAACGGCACGTTGAACTCGGTGGCGAACCGGGCGCGCCAGCGATCGCTAGCGCGCTGGGCAGGCGGAAGACGGCGCGGGTGAGCAGAGTGCCGAGCCGGACGTGCTCGGTCCGGGGTCTCACATAGCGTTCTCCAAGAGTTCGTCGTCCTCCGCCTCGGCCACCGCTTGGCCGCCCACGCCGATGAGACGGCGGTAGCGCAGGGCGATCTCCATGGTGAGGCGTTCCTCCGGGTCCGACAGGTGCTCGCCCAGCAGCGTCTCCAACTGGTGCATGCGGTAGCGGACCGTCTGGGGGTGGACGTCGAGTCTGGTGGCGATCTCGTTGATGCCGCCGCGCGTCTCCAGCCAGGCCAGCAGGGTGCTTTCCAGGCGGTCACGCTGTTTCGCCGTCAGATTGGCGAACGGCAGCAGCACCCGGCCGGTGAGGTGGGAGACCAGGAACTCGTCGGACATCAGGGCCAGCGTCGACAGGTTCTCCACGCACTGGGTGATGGGCTGGTCGGGCAGCACGCCGCGCTGGACCAGGGTCATCGCCTTGCGCGCGCAGCGCAGGGACAGCACCGCGTCGGTGAGCGGCACGGCCGGGCCGATGGCGGCGCGGCGGCCGCGGAGTTCGCGTTCCAGCGCCGTGAGGTGGCGCGACGCGTCGGCAACGACCAGGCAGGGCTCGGTGCTCTCCAGGTCGATGAGCACCTCTGGGCCGAGCGCGCTGGCGGGCAGCCGGTGTTGGTCCTCCCGGTACTCCAGGGCGATCACCGACACCCGGGCGGGCAGCTCCCAGTCCGTCGCCCCCGCGAGGTCCATAATGGACTGGCGGGTGGCGGGCGGGTCGGCGAGGATCAGCTTGAGCAGCTGCCTGCGGCGGCGTTCGAGTGCGCCGCTGGAGCGGGCCTGGGCGGTGGTGTAGCCGACGATCGCGGCGCTGCACAACTCGTCGACCCACGCGAAGATCGCGTCGGCCAGGTTGAACAGGGCGTCGTGGGGCAGGCCGATCGACCGGCCCGCCGCGCTCAGCTGGCGCCAGACCACGCGGGCGCCGACGCGGACGGCGGTCTGCAGGGCGTCGAGCGTGCGGCCTTCGAGGAACTCGACGCGCCCGGCGTAGCGGAAGGCGGCGTCCCAGTCGGTCTGCGGAGCGTTGGGGTCGCAGATGTTCTCGAAGCACTTGACCACGGCCATGTCGACCGCGCCGACCAGCACCTCGCGGAATTTTCCCTGCAGCGGCTTGGCGTACTCCGGTACGGAACGCTGGATCTCCTGCACCGCCGACATCACCAGCTGCGGCGTCATCGGGATCAGCTTGCTCGCCAGCTCCGGTGGGATGGTGCGCCACAGCTTCAGCGCGGCGTCGGTCTTGCGCCGGTCGCGGGCCGCGCTGTCGGTGAGTTCCACCGGCGCCAGTTTGCGCATCGCGGTCGCGGTGAGGTCGGCTCTGGGACTTCTGCCGTGCTGTTCGGTCATGACCTGCCTCGGGTGCTCGACAATGCCGGTTTCGCCGGGTTTTGCTCGGCTGACGATAAAATCGGGTGCGGTCGGTGTCAATCAACCCCGAGTATTCCTACGGCGGTTTGTCGCGGACGGACAATCTTGGTCGGTGCGACTGTTCCGGGGTGACAACTATGGTGCTGAGCTGCGTATTGTCCGGCACTACCAATTGTCGGTCGCCGTTTGTTATTTGCTGTGACAATAGTGGTCCAGTGGGGTGAAACTGGGGTATTGCGGGGCTGAACTACCGGCGGGTACGTTGCTTCCGGATAGCCGGGTCATTTCCGACAATTGTCGAACATGGCTCATTTCTGTGTGTTTCTGCTATTTGCCGGTCCCGTTTTTGTGCGGTTGGAGACAAAATGACACACCGTAGAGCAAGGCCACGACGCCTGGCCGCCGCGCTCGCGGGCGCCACGATCGTCGGCGTCGCGACGACGACGCTGCTGGTCACCGCGAGCGGCGGGGCGACCGCGGCCACGCTCGACCTGAACTACTCGTGCACATTCCCGCTGATCGATGTGCAGCCCGTCAAGGTGCACATCAACGCCGACATCCCGGACACCATCCAGGTGGGGGTGCCGACCGGGAAATTCAACATCGAGGCACTCAGCACGCTCAACGAGGACACCACGACCGGCCTCAAGCTGGTCAAGGTCGCCACGATCGAGGGGTCCGCGATCTCGCACGCGCACATCAGCGCGCCCGGGTTCGACACCGACCTTGAAGTCCCCGTCACCGTGGAGAAGACGGCCGTCCCCGCCTCCGGTGGTTTCACCGTGCGCGCGGTCGGCCAGACGCCGTCACTGACGTTCCCGACTGCCGGTCCCATCAAGATCACCGTGCACGACCTGGAACTGAAGATCACCGCGCGCAAGGCGGATGGCTCGCTGGCGAGCATCCCGCCGTCGAACCCGTTCGACGCGCCCTGCACGCAGGACCCGGGTCAGAACAACGTGCTGAAGGAAGGCCAGATCCTTCCGAAGGACCCGACCACCACGACGACGACCACCACCACGACTGAGCCGACGACCACGACGACTGAGCCGACGACGACAACGACGGAACCGACGACCACCACGACGGAACCGACCACGACGACGACTGAGCCGACGACCACCACCACGGAACCGACGACAACGACCACGGAACCGACCACCACCACGACCGAGCCCACGACCACGACGACTGAGCCGACGACGACAACGACGGAACCGACGACCACCACGACGGAACCGACCACGACGACGACTGAGCCGACGACCACCACCACGGAACCGACCACGACGACCACGGAACCCACGACGACGACAACGACGGAACCGACGACCACCACGACGGAACCGACGACCACCACCACCGAACCCACGACAACGACCACGGTTCCGACGACGACCACGACCACCACGGAACCCACGACCACCACGACCACGCCGCCCGGCGACGTGATCACGGTGTCGTACAAGGTCAACGGCAAGACGTTCATCAAGAAGCTGCACGCCACGGCGAAGCTCGGCCCCGGCACGTTCGACGCCAAGGCCGACCTCACCAAGGGCACCTTCGCCGGTGATCTGATCCTGCCGGGCACGAAGGTCAACTTCGCGCTGTTCGGGTTCCTGCCCGCCACCGCCACCGTCAAGATCGTCCCCGACGGCCAGGTCACGGGCACCATCGCGGCGAACGGTGCGGTCACGGCCACCGCGAAGGTCGGCATCGTGCTGACCGACGTGCGGGTCTTCGGGCTGCCGATCGCTGGCTCGCCGAGCTGCAAGTCGGCGACCTCGATCGACCTGACGTCGGCGCCGGGCTTCACCCCGGTCGCGGGCGGCAAGCTCAGCGGCACCTACGCCATCCCGCCGTTCTCCAACTGCGGGCCGTTCACCTCGGTCATCAACTCCCTGGCCGCGGGACCGGGCAACACCCTCGAGATCACGCTCACCAAGAAGTGACATCCGGTGCGTGATCGCTGATCCGACGCTCGCTCCGGTGCGGCCTCCGTACCGGAGCGAGCGCGTCGTTTCACCCCCAGCAACCACCTGGCGACCTCAGCCAGCAGCGGAAGAGGATCTATGAGGATTCGGATGACAGCCACGAAGGCCATGGCCGGGCTGCTCGTCGGCGCAGTGGTCGCCGTGGGCATGGCCGCCGGGACGGGCACGGGCGCCGCGGCCGAGCAGGTGCGCGTCGACAAGACGCTCACCTTCACCTGCCCCTTCCCGCTGATCGGCCTGCAGGTGCTCAAGACCAGGATCCAGGCCACCTTCACCCTGCCCGCCGCACCCGGCGACCCGGTCAAGACCACCGACTTCAAGACCACCGCCACCGTGCCGTCGACCTCGACGGTCGGCCTGCGCGAGGTCGGCGCGACCACCCTGGAGGGCACCGCCGACGCCGCGGTGAGCGTGGTGACCAGCGCGGGCACCCTGCCGATCAAGCTCAAGGGGCTGACGGTCGCCAAGACCGCGATCCCCGACGGCACCGCCTTCGACATGGCCGTCACCGGCACCGTCCCCGAGTTCGCCCCCGACGAGGGCCACGTGTCGGTGACGATGAAGGACTACACCGCGTTCGTGATCCCGAAGAAGGCCGACGGCAGCTTCACCGGCATCGGCGACATCATCTCGCCCTGCACCCTCGACCCCGGTCAGAACGCCGAGCTGCTCAGCTTCGACGTCGGCGCGCCGCCATCGTCGACGACCACGCCGCCGCCCACCGGGGTGAAGTACGCCTACAACATCAAGGGCACCTCGAAGCTGAAGAACCTCGCCGGTGACGTGCCGATCTCCGGGACGATCGACGCCACGCTCACGCTGTCCACCAAGCAGTTCGTCGCCGACCTCAAGCTCAACCCGACCACGGCCAACCTGACGATCCTCGGCTTCCTGCCGGTGGTCACCAAGGTCGCGTTCGAGAACGTCGGGCAGACAACGGGATCCATCGACGCCCAGGGCGCGCTGAAGTCCAACTCGAAGCTGACGATCGCGCTGCCGCAGGTGAGCCTGTTCGGCTTCCCGATCAGCCAGAGCCCCGACTGCAAGACGACGACACCGTCGGACATCAACCTCGCGTCGGCCGCCGACTTCGACGTGATCAACGGCGGCAAGCTGACCGGCGCCTACGCGATCGCCCCCCTGAAGGGCTGCGGCGCGTTCAACGACTACATCTCCGGCTTCGCCGCCGCCGACGGCAACAAGCTCGACCTGAACCTGACCGCGCGCTGACAAGGGTGAGAACACAGATGACGTCGACGAAGAAGAAGACCGTGGCGGCGGGGATCGCCGCGCTGGTCACCGCGGGCGCGGTCGCGGCGGGCATGGTGCTGACGGCGGGCACGAGCGCCGCGGCGGCCACCCTGGACCTGAACTACTCCTGCACGTTCCCGCTGATCGATGTGCAGCCGGTGAAGGTGCACATCAACGCCGACATCCCGGACACCATCCAGGTGGGGGTGCCGACCGGCGCGTTCAACATCGAGGCGCTCAGCACGCTCAACGAGGACACCACGACCGGGTTGAAGCTGGTCAAGGTCGCCACGATCGAGGGCTCGGCGATCTCGCACGCGCACATCAGCGCGCCGGGCTTCGACACCGACCTCGACGTGCCGGTGACCGTGGAGAAGACCTCGGTCCCCGCGTCCGGTGGCTTCACCGTCAAGGCGACTGGGAAGACGCCGTCGCTGACCTTCCCCACGGCCGGTCCCATCAAGATCACCGTCCTCGACCTGGAACTGAAGATCACCGCGCGCAAGGCGGATGGCTCGCTGGCGAGCATCCCGCCGTCGAACCCGTTCGACGCGCCGTGCGCGCAGGACCCGGGTCAGAACAACGTGCTGAAGGAAGGCCAGATCCTTCCGAAGGACCCGACCAGCACGACGACGACCACGACCACCACGACGACCACCACCACAACGACCACGACGACGGATCCCACCACCACGACAACGGACCCGACCACCACCACGGACCCGACGACGACCACCACTGAGCCGTCGACCACGGATCCGACCAGCACGACGACCGATCCGACGACCACGACGGATCCGACGACAACGACGACGGGCCCGACGACGACCACCACCGAGCCGTCGACCACGGACCCGACTACCACCACCTCGGACCCGACCACCACGTCGAGCACGACGACCGACCCGACCACCACCACCTCGTCCACGACGACTGACCCGACGACGACCACGACCACGACGTCGACCCAGCCGACCACGACGACCACGGTGTCGACCACCACGAGCCAGTCGACGACGCAGCCGACGACCACCGTGCCGACCACCACCGAGTCCACCACCGTGCCGTCCACATCGGACACGACGGTCCCGCAGGACACCACGACCACCACGGTGCCGCCGATCCACACCGTCCCCGCGGGCTACACCCCGACACCGTCGCCCGGTCTGGCCGACACCGGCTACCCGGTGGCGGTGCCGCTCACGATCGGCCTGCTCCTGCTCGGCCTCGGCGGCGGTGTGCTGCTGATCGTGCGCAGGCGCGCTCGCGGCTGACCGTCCATGTCCACGCAGCCCACCAGACTTGGAGGTCACACGGTGCGCGCTCGAATCTCCCGTTCCAAGGTGGCCGCGGTCGCCCTCGCGCTGGTCGCGGCGGTCGCCCCGGTCGCCCAGGCCCAGCCGGTCGCCCCGGTGAAGGCCGCCCAGCCCGTCCCGGCGGACGACGCGTTCTACATCCCGCCGTCGCCGCTGCCCGCAGGCGCCCCCGGCGACATCATCCGGTCGCGGGTGTCGAAGTCGGGCCAGTTCAGCGACACGGTCAACTCGTGGCAGGTGATGTACCTGTCGACCGACGAGCACGACCGGCCGAACGCGGTCACCGGCACGATCCTCGTGCCGAAGAACGTGAACCCGGCGACGGCGCCGATCGTGAGCTTCGCGGTCGGCACGCACGGCGGCGCGTTCCGCTGCACCCCGTCGAACATGATCTCGATCGGCGCGCTCTACGAGCGCCCGGCGGTCGCGGACATGCTGAAGGCGGGCTACGCGGTCGCGGTGACCGACTACGCCGGCTACCACCCGAACCCGAAGACCACCTACATCACCGGCCGCTCCGAGGGCCACGCGGTGATCGACGTGGTGCGGGCCGGGCAGAAGCTGGACAAGCTGTCGAAGACGTCGAAGGTGTTCTTCCGCGGCTACTCCCAGGGCGGCGGCGCCGCGCTGTGGGGCGCCCAGCTGCAGCCGTCCTACGGCACCGACGTCAACCTGGCCGGTGTCGTCGCGGGCGGTGTGCCGGGTGACCTCGTCCTGGTGACGCTGGGCCTCGACGGCAGCCGCGGGTTCGGGTTCCTGCTGTACGCGCTGATCGGCCTGGACAACGCCTACCCGGAGATCAAGCTGGCGTCGTACCTCAACGACGCAGGCCGGGCCGCGGTGGCGGATCTGCAGGAATCGTCGTGCACGTTGGAACTGCTGGTGAAGTACAAGGGCAAGAGCCTGTCGGACTTCACTGTGGACACCCCGGTGCAGGACCCGCTGCTGGCCGCGGTGGCGCAGAACAAGCTCGGCGGGATGCCGGTGAAGGTGCCGGTCATGCAGTACCACGGCGCCTCCGACGACATCGTCGCGTTGGGGCAGGCGGACACGCTGCACAAGACGTACTGCCGGGCCGGGGTGAACCTGTTCTGGAAGACCTACCCCGTCGACCACATCACCGGGATCTACCAGGGCAACGCCGACGCGATGACCTTCCTCAAGGACCGGGTGGCGGGCACGCCCGCAGTCTCCAACTGCTAACTGGTCAACCGCGAGGGGCCCCGCCGGATCACGGCGGGGCCCTTTCGCTGTGCATGATGCAGGACACCTCGCCTGCGGTGACATTCCCTCCGCGCGTGTCAGACCGTTGAGTCGAGAAGTTCGGCGAGGGCATCGAGGCCGCGGTCGCCGGGATCGACACGGTGCCGCACCTGGCGGGCGGCCCCAAGGGTGACGACATCGCGACGGCGAACCTGGTGCGCGCGGCGAAGGCCGCGGGCGTGCGGCACCCTCGTCTACATCTCGGTGATCGGCGCGGACCGCGTCCCGCCTGCCTGGCTGCGGTCCAAACTGGACGCGGGGCGGGCGGTCGCCGAGTCTGGCGTGCCGTGGACGACGCTGCGGGCCGCCCAGTTCCACAGCCTCACGCTGACGATGGTCGAGAAGATGGCGAAGCTGCTGGTGGTCCCCGTCCCAGGTGGACTGCGGCTGCCGCCGGTCGACACCGCCGACGTGGCGACCCGACTGGTGGGGCTGAGCCCGCCGGCCTGGTGCCAGACCTGGCCGACCCCACCGTGTACCTGGCGGCGAACCTGCGGAACTGACACGAAAGAGCCCCGCCGCACCAGTGCGACGGGGCTCCTCGGCTGACGGTGTTACCTGGGGAGCAGATCCATGTTGATGGTGTTGCCCGCCGAGGCGGCGAACATGGAGATGTAGTCGTTGAACGCGCCACAGCCCTTGAGGGCCGAGATCGTGTACGAGCCGGTCAGCTTGCCACCGGCGATGACGTCGAACTCGGTGCCGGAGGACAGGTTGATGTCCGACGGCGTGGTGGTCTTGCAGTCAGGGCTCTGGCTGATCGGGAAGCCGAACAGGTTGACCTGCGGCAGCGCGATGGTCAGCTTCGAGTTGGACTTCAGCACACCCTGGCTGTCGATCGACCCGGTGGTCTGGGCCGTGTTCTCGAAGGCGATCTTGGAGACCACGGGCAGGAAGCCCAGGATCGTCAGGTTCGCGCTCGTCGGGTTGAGCTTGAGGTCGGCGACGAACTGCTGGGTCGACAGCGTCAAGGTCGCGTCGATGGTGCCTGCCAGCGGAACGTCACCGGTCATGTTCTTCAGGTTCGACTTGCCCTTGAGGTTGTAGCCGTACTTCACCGTGCCCGGCGGCGGCTTCACCGTGGTGGTGGTCGTGCTGCTCGGCGGCGGCGAAGTGGTCGTCGTCGTGGTGCTGGTGGTGGTCGTCGTCGTGGTGGTGGTGGTCGTGGTGGTGCCGCCACCACCCGGCAGGATCTCGCCCTCCTTCAGCACGTTGTTCTGACCCGGGTCCTGGGTGCACGGCGCGTCGAACGGGTTCGACGGCGGGATGCTGGCCAGGGTGCCGTCCGCCTTCTTGGCGGTGATGTTGAGGTCGAGCGCCCCGACGGTGATCTTGATGTGCCCGGGGGTCGGGAACTTCAGCGACGGGGTCTTGCCGGTCGCCTTGACGGTGAAGCCGCCCGAGGTGGGAACGGCGGTCTTCTCCACGACGACGGGCACGTCGAGGTCGGTGTCGAAGCCCGGCGCGGTGATGTGCGCGCGGGCGATGGCGGAGCCCTCGATCGTGGCAACCTTGACCAGCTTGAGGCCGGTGGTGGTGTCCTCGTTGAGCTTGCTGAGGGCCACGATGTTGAACTGGCCGGTCGGCACGCCCGCGGTGATCGTGTCGGGGATGTCGGCTTCGATGTGCACCTGGACGGGCTGCACGTCGATCAGCGGGAAGGTGCAGGAGTAGTTCAGGTCCAGGGAGGCCGCGGCGAAACTCGTGCCAGCACCGAGGAGGAGGCCCGCACCTACCAAACCAGCAGTGGTGACCGCGGCTATGCCGCCGGTCACCTTCTTTGAAAATCTGCGATGATTCACAAATCATCCTTTCGTGGTATCAACGGTGATACGAATACCGCGCTTGCCGGGCTCAGCTGTCGCGAGAAACAAGCTGGCCGCTGGTGGCCTGCCGGTGGAGTTGGTGCTGTTACAGCCCTACTACCATTAAGGAAACTAGCTTTGCTCCATTGGGGTGCGCAAGCTCTCAACGCGTAACGCGGGAAAATGCCACAACCGTTGTCAGAAGCCAATATTTTCGTGTGTCCCGGTTGGTGTCGAGGGGACAACTCTCGGCCTGTGCCTGCGTGGATGCTCACGAACGTACAAGACTGGCCGGGGCCTTGGTGTCGGGCGTACGAATTCACCGGGGCGGAGTTGACGCCTGTGTCACGCACATTCTAACTTCGCACCGACGGCGGCGAGGAAACATTCATAGTCCCGCCGCCAAGTCCCGTAAAGACCGCCGGTGAGGAGTCGCGTGGAAATCTACGGCAAATCCCTGGTCATCACCGGTGCCGGTCGCGGAATCGGGGCGGCGCTGGCGCTGCGCCTGGCCAAGGAACAGCCCCGCGGGGTCGTGGTCGCCGATTTGGACGAACTCGGCGCCCAGCGGGTGGCCGCCCAGGTGCGTGACCTCGACATTCCCGCGATCGGCGTGCGGGTGGACGTGGGTGACAAGACCGAGGCGCGCGGGCTGATCGAGTTGGCCGTCCGCGAGCACGACGGTGTGGACATCGTCTGCTCCAACGCCGGTATCGCCACGGGAATGGGAATCCACGCGGGAGAGCAGGACTGGGCCAAGGCGTGGTCGGTCAACGTGCAAGCGCATGTGCATCTCGCGCAGGCCGTATTGCCGGGGATGGCGCGCGCCCGGTCCGGCCACTTCATGATCACCGCGTCGGCGGCGGGCCTGCTGGGCCTGCCCGGCGACGCGCCCTATTCGGTGACGAAATACGCCGCCGTCGGTTTGGCGGAGTGGCTCGCTTTCACCTACGGCTCGGTCGGTGTGCACGTGAGCGCGCTGTGCCCGCTGGGTGTGCGGACCGAGCTGCTCATGACTGGCCTCGACGCGGGCCACACCGCGGCGCGGGCGGTGGCGAACTACGCGCCGATCCTCGAACCGGAGGACATCGCCGAGGCCGCGGTCCTCGGGATCGCCGAGGACCGGTTCCTCATCCTGCCGCACCCGGAAGTCGCGGACCTCTACGAGCGCAAGGCTGCCGACCCGCAGGCGTGGGTCACCGCGCAGCGCGCCGCTTCCCGCGCGCGGGTCCGGACATGACGCGGCCGACCAGCGGAGACACCATGTCAGCGAGCATCGAACGGCCCGGTGTGGTCATCGGGGTCACCCTGCCCGGCGCGGCGGACGCGCGGCTGTGCGCCGCGGTCACCGGCGCGGGCGGGCTCGGGGTGCTCGACCTCGGCCGCGGCGACCGCGCGGCGCGGGCCGCGCTGGCGCAGGTCACCGGCCGGTTCGGCGTGCGGGTGCCGCCGGGGTGCGCCCTGGGCGTCGACGACGTGCTCGACGTGGTGGGCGAGCGGGTCGACCAGCTCGGCGTGATCGTGCTGGGCTGGCAGTCGGCGTGGCAGCCGGCCGACATCCCCGGCGAGTACTTTGTACTGGTGGAGGTCGCCTCCGCGGTCGAGGCGCAGGCGGCGGTCGACCTGGGTGCCGACGGGCTTGTCCTGCGCGGCGCGGAGGCGGGTGGCCGGGTCAGCGACCTCGGCGCGTTCGTGCTGCTGCAGCAGGTGTTGGCCGATCCGCTGGTGACGGTGCCGGTGTGGGTGTGCGGCGGGATCGGGCCGAACACGGCGGCGGGCGCGGTGCTCGCGGGCGCGGCGGGCGTCGTGCTCGACACGCAGCTGGCGCTGCTGCCGGAGGCCGACATCCCGGCGGGGATCCGGTCGGCGCTGGTCGCGGGCGACGGGTCCGCGCAGCTCGACGGATATCCGATCGCGGGGCAGGACGCTTTCCTGGCCCAGACCTTCGTACAGCGCCATGGGTCGGTGACACGCGCCGTGCGGGCGGTACTGGGTGCGGTCGACGCGGCGTTGGCGCCGGGTGCGCCCGCGATGGGCGAGGGCGCGACCCTGGCGCGGGGCTTGGGGACCACGCTGCCGATCGCGCAGGGCCCGATGACGCGGGTGAGCGACCAGCCCGCCTTCGCCGACGCGGTGGCCCGCCACGGCGCGCTGCCCTTCCTCGCGCTCGCACTGTCCACTGAGGAACAGACGCGGGCACTGCTGACCGAGACCAAGGCCGCGCTCGGCGACCGGCCGTGGGGTGTCGGCGTGCTGGGGTTCGCCCCGGAGGACCTGCGCACCGCCCAACTCGACGTCATCAAGGAGATCCGGCCCGCCACCGCGCTCATCGCGGGCGGCCGCCCGGACCAGGCGCGCGTGCTGGAGGACGTCGGGATCGCCACGTTCCTGCACGTCCCGTCGCCGGGCCTGCTCAGCCAGTTCCTGGCCGCGGGCGCGCGCCGGTTCGTGTTCGAGGGCAGCGAGTGCGGCGGACACGTCGGCCCGATGACCAGCTTCAGCCTGTGGTCGGCCCAGGTGGGCGTGCTGCTCGACGCGGTCGAGGCCGGTCTGCCCGCCGATGAGCTGCAACTGCTCTTCGCGGGCGGCATCCACGACGCGCGGTCCGCCGCGGCCGTCGCGGGGGTCGCCGACGCGCTGGCCCGGCGCGGCGCCGGGGTCGGGGTGCTGATGGGCACCGGCTACCTGTTCACCGCCGAGGCCGTGAGCTGCGGCGCGGTGCGGCCCACGTTCCAGCGCCAGGTGATCGCCGCGACGCGCACCGAGCTTTTGCAGACCGCGCCCGGTCACGCGACCCGGTGCGTGAGCAGCCCGTTCACCGGCACGTTCCACGCCGTGGGCGCGGAGCTGCTGGCCCAGGGTGTGCCGGAGCGGGAGGTGTGGGAGCGGCTGGAGCTGCTCAACACCGGCAGGCTGCGCATCGCCAGCAAGGGCGTGCGCCGCGAAGGCGACGAACTGCTGTCGGTGTGCGAGGACGAGCAGCTCGACCAGGGCTTGTTCATGGCGGGCGACGTCGCGCTGCTGCGGTCAGCGGCGACCACCATCGCCGCGCTGCACCACGAGGTCACCCGGGGCGCGGCGGCGCTGCGGTCGGCGCGCGTGGCCGAACTGCGGTCCGAGGCGGATCCCGAGCCGGTGGCCGCGCCGCTGGACGTGGCGATCGTCGGCATGTCGGCGATGTTCCCCGGCGCCGACGGGCTGGCCGCGTTCTGGTCCACTGTGGTCTCCGGGACCGACGCGGTGACCGAGGTGCCCGCGGGCCGCTGGGACGTCGAGACGTACTTCGACCCGGACAGCGGGCCGGACCGCACCCCGTCGAAGTGGGGCGGCTTCCTGCCGGAGATCCCGTTCGACCCGCTGAGCTACGGCATCCCGCCCGCCACGCTCTCCGCGATCGAGCCAGTGCAACTGCTCGCTCTCGAAGCCGCCCGACGCGCTCTGGTGGACGCCGGTTACCCCGACGGCGGCCCGGATCGCGAGCGCACCAGTGTCGTGTTCGGCGCCGAGGCGGGCAGCGACCTCGCCACCGCCACCACGCTGCGGATGGCGCTGCCCGAGTACGTCGGCGCGCTGCCCGAGCACCTCGCCGAGCAGCTGCCCGCGCTGTCAGAGGACACGTTCCCCGGCCGCCTGGCCAACGTCATCGCGGGCCGGATCGCGAACCGCCTCGACCTGGGCGGCGCCAACTACACCGTGGACGCGGCGTGCGCGTCGTCGCTGGCCGCGGTCGACATCGCGTGCAAGGAACTCGTGGCGGGCACCAGCGACGTCGTGTTGTGCGGCGGGGCGGACCTGCACAACGCGGTCGACGACTACCTGCTGTTCAGCTCGGTCGGCGCGCTGTCGGCCACCGGCCGCTGCCGCACGTTCGACGCGTCGGCCGACGGGATCGCGCTCGGCGAGGGCGTCGCCTGTGTCGTCCTCAAGCGGCTGGCCGACGCCGAACGTGACGGCGACCGGGTGTATGCCGTCATCCGCGGGGTCGGCAGCGGCAGCGACGGCAAGGCCCTCGGCCTGACCGCGCCGCGGCCGGAAGGACAGCGCCGCGCGATCGAACGCGCCTACCGGAGTGCGCGCGTGTCGCCCAAGGACATCGGCCTCGTCGAGGCGCACGGCACCGGCACGGTCGTCGGCGACCGCACCGAGCTGCAGACCCTCGACGCGGTGTTCACCGACGCCGGGGCCGCGCCGGGCACGTGCGTGCTCGGGTCGGTGAAGTCGCAGATCGGGCACACCAAGTGCGCCGCGGGCCTGGCCGGGCTGATCAAGGCCGCGCTGGCCGTGCACACCGGGGTCAAGCCGCCGACGCTGCACGTCACCCAGCCCAACCCCGCGTGGAACCCCGACAGCAGCCCGTTCGTGTTCCACGCGGCGGCGGTGCCGTGGACCGCGCCGCCGCTGCGCCGGATCGCCGGGGTCAGCGCGTTCGGCTTCGGCGGGACCAACTTCCACGTCGTGCTGCGCGGCCACCCGCAGGCCGACCTGGTCCGCCACGGCAGGCACGAGTGGCCCGCCGAGCTGCTCACGTTCCGCGGCACCGATCTGTCCGCCGCGCGGCGGCAGGCCGAGCGGCTGCTGACCCTGGCCACCACGAACACCGCGCACGGCAGCCCGTGGACCTTGCGCGACCTCGCCCGCACCGCGTCCGAGCGCGCCGACCGTGACCCCGCGCCTATCCGGATCGCCTTCGTGGCAAGGGATCTGGCGGAACTGGAGACGCGGCTGCGTGCCGCTGTCGACGGTGGCACCGGGGTCTACCTCGCCGATGAACAGCCATCCGGGAAGCTCGCGATGCTGTTCCCGGGGCAGGGCAGCCAGCGGCCGGGGATGCTGGCCGAGCTGTTCGTGGCGTTCCCGGACCTGGGCAGGCTCGCGCGGCAGGTCGAGGCGGACACGTCGGTGATCTTCCCGCCGTCGGCGTTCGGCGCCGAGTCCGCGCACGCCGACCGGCTGCGTGACACCCGCGCCGCACAGCCTGCGCTCGGCTTGGCCGGACTCGCCGTGCACCACGTGCTCGACCGGCTCGGCGTCACCCCTGACCTGCTCGCCGGGCACAGCTACGGCGAACTCGTCGCCCTCACCGCCGCGGGCGCGATGGACGCGGCCACCCTGCTGCGGCTCAGCGCCGCCCGCGCCGAGGCCATCCTCGACGCGGCGGGCGACGACCCCGGCACCATGGCCGCGGTGTCGGCCGGGCGCGCGGCGACCGCCGCCGTGCTCGACGCGGCCGGACTCACCGGGACCGTGGTCGTGGCCAACGACAACGCGCCCCAGCAGGTCGTCATCTCCGGTGCCACCCCCGCGGTCGACCAGGCCCTCGCCGCGCTGCGGGACGCGGGCCTGTCCGCCCAGCGCATCCCCGTGGCGTGCGCGTTCCACAGCCCCGTGGTCGCGCACGCGGGGGAGCTGTTCGCCGATGCCCTGGCGGACGAGCGGATCGGCGCGCCGGAACTGCCGGTGTGGTCGAACCGGACCGCGTCGGTCTATGGCGGGGACGTGCGCGCGGAGCTGTCGGCGCAGATCGGCTCGCCGGTTCGGTTCGCCGAGCAGATCGAGGCGATGTACGCCGACGGCGCGCGGGTGTTCGTCGAGGCCGGTCCGGGTCGGGTGCTCAGCGGCCTGGTCGGCCGGATCCTCGGCGACCGCCCGCACACCGTGATCACCTGCGACGGCGACGGCCTTGTTGGCCTGCTCGACGCGGTGGCCCGGCTGGCGGTCACCGGGATCGAACTGCGGACCGGGTGGCTGTTCGCGGGACGCGATGCCCGTGACGTCACCGGCATGACCCCGCCGAAGCGTCCGGGGTGGACGGTCGACGGCGCGTTCGTGCGCACAGTGGACGGCGCGTTCGTGGGCTTGGCCCCGGCGCGCAAGATCACCCTCGGCACGGTCGCGACCAACCGCGACGAGGTGATCACCGATTTCCTGCGCACGAGCCGCGAGCTGATCGCCGCCCAGCGCGACGTCGTCCTCGGCTACCTCGGCGCAGCCCCGGTGTCCGTGGCCGAGCCCGCTCGCCCAGTGGTCATCGCCCCGGCGGTGGTCGAGCCGGTCGTGTCGGACGCGCTGACCACGGTGGTCGAGGTGATCGCGGCCCGCACGGGCTATCCGGTGGACATGATCGATCCGGCTCTGGATCTGGAAGCGGATCTGAGTGTGGACTCGATCAAGCGCACCGAGATCGCGGGCGAGGTGGCCGCACGGTTCGGTTCCGGTTCGGTGGACGCGCTGGTCAAGGCCCGGACCGCCGCCGCGATGGCGGAGGCACTCGGTGGCAAGCCCAAGCCCGCCGCGAGTGAGCCGCTGACGGTCGTCATCGAGGTGATCGCGGCCCGCACGGGTTACCCGGTGGACATGATCGACCCCGCGTTGGACCTCGAAGCGGACTTGAGTGTGGACTCGATCAAGCGCACCGAGATCGCGGGCGAGATCGCCGCGCGCTTCGGTTCCGGTTCGGTCGACGCGCTGGTCAAGGCCCGCACCGCCGCCGCGATGGCGCAGGCACTCGGTGGCGAGCCCGCCACCCCGGCGCCCGCGCTCGTCGAGGCGGAGATCGTCGGGTCTCCAGCGCAGCGGTTCGTGTTGGACCTCGTCGCCTCCGACGCGCGGCCGATGGAGGAGATCACCGCGTTCGTCGGCACCCACATCCTCATCGCGGGCGGCGACCCCGAGCTGGCAGACGAACTGGCCGACCAGCTCTCGGCGCGCGGCGCGATGGCGTTCACCTTCCAAGGAAAGCCGGAACTGGACCCTGAGGTCGACCGGGTCGACGGCCTGATCTCGCTGCACGCCCTCAGCGACGACGAACCGGTGCTGCCCGGCGCGTTCCCGCTGCTGAAGTCCGTGCTCGCCCGCAGGCCCCGATGGCTGCTGGCTGTCGGGCAGGCCCCCGGTCTGCGCGGGCTGTTCCGGTCGCTGGACCGCGAGTACCCCGACGTGCTCGCCCGGGTCGTCGAGATCGCCCCCGACCTGCCCCCAGTCGACATCGCCGCGGCCGTCGTCGAGGAAATGCAGACCGCGGCCGAGGAACCGGTGGTCGTGCGCGATGCCGCCCGCCGGATCGTGCGGATGGTTCCCGAGCGGCTCGGCGCCTTGGCCACGGCGGGCGCCGGTCCGGGTGGGATCGGCGCGGCCGAGGCCGCCGCGATCGGGCTGGACCGGGAGTCCGTGGTCCTGCTGGTCGGCGGCGCGCGCGGGATCACCGCGCAGGTCGCGGTCGGCTTGGCGCGGGCCGCGGGCTGCCGGATCGAACTCGCGGGCCGGACCGTCCTCGCCGCGGCACCCGAGCACAGTGCCGTCGCCGCCGCGACGGACCTCGCCGGGGTCCGCGCCGCGCTGGCCGGGCTCGGCGGCCGTGACATCGCCGCGGTCGAGCGGGACGCGCGGGAGATCCTGGCCCAGCGCGAGGTCGCCGCCACGCTGCGGGAGATCCGCGAGGCGGGCGGGTCGGCGGAGTACCACTCGGTCGACGTGCGCGACGGCGCCGCGGTGCGCCAACTCGTCAAGCAGGTGCACGCCGAGCACGGACGGCTCGACGGCGTGGTCTACGCCGCCGGGGTGATCGAGGACCGCCTGGTCGCAGACAAGGACCCGGCTTCGTTCGACCGCGTCTACGGCACCAAGGTCGACGGCGCTCTCGCGCTGCTCGACGTGCTCACCGAGCTGGCCATCGAGCCCCGGTTCGTCGTGTGCTTCGGCAGCATCGCCGCCGCGCTCGGCAACCGCGGCCAGGCCGACTACGCCGCGGCGAACGACGCCATGGCGCAGCACGCCGCCGACTGGTCCGACCGCACCGGCTGCCGCGCCCTGACCGTCCACTGGGGACCGTGGGCGCCGATCGGGACGCACGGCGGCATGGTCAGCGCCGAACTGGGCCGCGCCTACGCCCAGCGCGGCGTGGCGCTGCTGGACCCGGCCGACGGCGTGGCGTGCCTGCTGCGGGAACTGGCCTGGGGCGACCCGGCCCGACGCGCCGTGGTCTACACGGCATCGGAGTGGTGAGCCCGATGACCGATCTCGACCTCCGGCCCGTCGTGGTCGAACCGGAACGGGTGCTGCTGCTCGCCGCGTCGAGCCCCGCCGAACTCGGCGCCCTGCTCGACCGGCCGGACAACGACGTCCTGGCCCTGCCCTCCGACACCGCGGCAGGCGCGCGGCTGGGCATCGTCGACCCGACGCCGCGCAGGCTCGCGTTGGCCCGCAAGGTTGTCGCCCGCGGTCGCGCGCTGCGGGGCCGCGACGACGTGTGGTTCAGCCCGAACCCGCTGCTGCGCACCGGAACCACGGCGTTCGTCTTCCCCGGCCTGGAAGCGGACTTCGCGCCCCGCGTGGATGACGTCGCCGAACTGCTCGGCCAGCCCGTGCCCGATTTGTCCACGCACTCGGTCGGCAGGCACGGCATGGCCGTCCTCGCCGTCGGCAGGCTCATCGACACCGCGCTGCGCAGGCTGCGGATCACCCCGGCCGCGCTCGCCGGGCACAGCGTCGGCGAGTGGACGGCCATGATCGCGGGCGGGGTGGTGACCGGCGCCGACTTCGACGCCATGCTCGCCCGCACCGATCTCGACGCGCTGCGCGTGCCCGGCGTCGAGTTCGCCGTCCTCGGCACCACCGCCGAGCGGGTCGCCGAAGCCATCGCCGACCGCCCGGACCTGGTCGTGTCGCACGAGAACTCCACCAACCAGACCGTGGTGTGCGGGCCGGGGGAGCAGATCGAGGACCTGGTCGCCCGGATGCGCCAGGCCGCGGTGATCTGCCAGGTGCTGCCGTTCCGCTCGGGCTTCCACACCCCGATGCTGGCGCCCTACCTCGGCGAGTTCGAGCAGGGCGTGCCGAGCCTGCGGATGCACGCCGCGGCGATCCCGGTGTGGTCGGCCACCACGGCCCGCCCGTTCCCCGCCGACCCGGCCGCCGTGCGCGCGCTGTGCGTGCGGCACCTTGTCGAACCGGTCCGGTTCCGCGCCACGATCCAGGCACTCTACGACTCGGGCGTCCGCGCGTTCGTCCAGGCAGGCCCCGGCCAGCTCGGCTCCCTCATCGACGACACCCTCCGCGACGCCGACCACCTGACCGTGGTCGCCAACACCGCGCAGCGACCCGGCGTCGACCAGCTCCGGCGCGTGGCGACCGCGCTGTGGGCCGAGGGCGGCGACCCGGACTTCACCGCGCTCACCCCGATCCCCGCTCCTGCCCCTCGGTTCGCCGACTGGGCCGACCGGTTCCCGGCCGTGCGCGAGCTGGCGACCCTCATGGACGAGACCGCCGCGGCCGTCGAAGCCGTCCTCGCCGCCGCCGCCGACCCGCCGCCCGCCGCCCTCGACCGCACGCTGCGAGTGTCCACAGCGGACATGCCGTACCTGGTCGACCACTGCTTCGCCTGGCAGCGTGACGGCTGGCCCGACGAGGACGACCGCAGGCCCGTCGTGCCCGCCACGACCGTCGTGCAGCACCTCATCGACGCCGCCCAGGCCGCCGCGCCAGGCCGGGTGGTCCTCGGGCTGGACGACGTCAAGCTGCGCCGCTGGCTCGACGCCGCCCCGGCTGTCGAGGTGCCGGTGCGGGTGCGGCCGCTCGACGCCGACCGCGTCACCGTCGAGCTCGGCGACTACGCGAGCGGCACGGTCGTCCTCGGCGCCCGCTACCCGCAGGCGCCGTCGCCGTGGCCGATCCCGGCAGGCGAGCAGCCGCCCAAGCTGAGTGCCCGGGACCTCTACGCCCAGCGCTGGATGTTCCACGGCCCGACCTACCAGGGCATGACGCGCACCCACGGCGTGTCCGCCGAGGAGATCCGCGCCCAGATCACCGTGCCGACCGCCCCGGGCGCGCTGCTCGACAACGTCGGCCAAGTCCTGGGCCACTGGCTGGTGAACAACCACCCCGACCGGTGGATCGCGTTCCCCATCTCCATCGACCGGCTCCGCTTCCACGCCGCCCCGCCCGCCCCGGGCTCCACAGTGGACTGCGCGGTGCGGATCACCGACCTCGACGACGCCGTGGTCCGCGCCGACGCGCAGGTCCGGGTGGGCGGCACCGTCGTGGTGTCGATCACCGGCTGGGCCGACACCCGGTTCGACAGCGACGCCGCGATCGGCGCCGTGCACCGCTTCCCCGAGACCAGCACGCTGTCCCAGCGCGCCGAAGGCGGCTGGTGGACCGCGGCCGAACGCTGGCCCGGCCTCGCCTCCCGTGAGTTCTACCTGCGCAAATACCTCGGCTCGGCCGAACGCGACGAGTACGCCGCGTGCGCGCCGACCGACCGGCGCCGCTGGCTGCTGCGCCGGGTGGTCGCCAAGGACGCCGTGCGCGGGCACCTGTGGGACTCCGGCTACGGGCCGCTGTTCCCCGCCGAGCTGCGCGTGCGCGACGACGGCTCCGGCCGCTGCACGGTGACCGGCGTCGCGGGTCTGCTGATCCCGGACCTGCTGGTCTCGGTCGACAGCAGCCACGAGCTCGGCGTCGCCGTCGTCGGTGGCCGCATCGCCGTGGCCGCGCTCGACGACGCCGACGTCGAGGCGGCCCGCGAGCGCCTCGCGCGCTTCTGGCACACCCCTGAACCCCAGCCCGCCGCCGCGGCGGAGAACGACGGCGGCGGGCTGGACCTCACCGAGAGCTGTCCGGGAGTGCGCACCGAGCTGGTGGCCAACCCTGCCGGTCTCCCCACACGGCACTACGTCGTGGCGTGGACCGCACCGCACAAGGAGGAAACCGCATGACGACCACCACCGGTCCCACCGTGGAAGCCGTGCTCGACGACATCCGGTCGATGCTCTACCGGGTGCTCGACCAGTACGGCCTGGACGACGTCGAGATCACCATGGATACCACGTTCCACGACGAGCTCGGCCTGGAGAGCATCGACCTGGTGACGGTCGGCTCGATGATGACCGACCAGTACGGCGAGACGGTCAACCTCGCCGCGTTCCTCGCCGACCTCGACATCGACGACGTCATCGGGCTGCGGGTCGGCACGCTGGTGGACTTCGTGCACGCGGCGCTGAACGGGCCGCGGCGGACCGGGAGCTGACCAGTGGGCATGATCGAGGCCAACGGCATCCGCACCCACTACCAGCGGATGCCCGCCCGCAACACCACCACCGACAAGCCGCCGACGGTGGTGTGCGTGCACGGCCTGGGCTATGACAGCCTGGCCAGCTTCTACCTCACCCTGGCCGCCCCGGTGTCACAGGCGGGCATCGACGTGGTCACCTACGACCTGCGGGCCCACGGCCGCACCGACCGACCGCTGACCGGCTACCGGGTGGCCGACTTCGTCGAGGACCTGCGGGCGCTGCTCGACAGCACCGGGGTCGACGGGCCGGTGCACCTGGTGGGCAACAGCTTCGGCGGCACCATCGCCTTCAGCTTCGCCGAGCGCTACCCGAACCGGGTGCTCAGCATCGTGGCGATCGAGGCCGAACCCGCGACGGCGGAGTGGGCCGAGAAGATGGGCAGCACGCTGAGCAACGTCGTGGACTGGATGCAGGACCAGGACGTGCTCGACTGGCTGGAGCGCACCTTCGGCAGCCACCACGCCCGGCTTTCGAAGATCGCGGGCGCGATGATCGCGGCGACGTCGATCGTCGAAGAGGTCCCGCAGGGGCCGCTGCTCGACGCCGCGGCGATGCGGCGGATCCAGTGTCCCGTGCTGTCCATTGTGGGCAGTGAGGGGTTCCAGGCCGACGACCTGACCGCGGTCGCGTCGGCGCTGCCGGACTGCCGCACCGAGGTCATCGAGGGACAGAACCACTCGGTGCTGGTCGAACGGCACCGGACCGTGCGGGAGCTGCTGCTGGCGTGGATCGAGGAAATGCATGCCGTGCCGGAGGAAATCGGCGCGGCATGACCCGTTACCTGCTGGTGGTCCCGCCCTTCGTGGGGCACATCAACCCGCTGAGCGCGGTCGCGGCCGAACTGGTCGAGCGCGGCCACCAGGTGGCGTGGGCGGGTGATCCGGACATGCTGGCCCGGTTGCTGCCCGAAGGGTCGACGGTGTTCCCGGTGTGGTGCCCGGTGCCGGAACGGCCCGCCGACGTGCGCGGGTTCGCGGCGTGGAAGTTCCTTTGGGAGCACACGCTGATCCCGCTGGCCCAGGCGATGCTGCCCGGTGTCCTGGCGGCGATCGAGCAGTGGGAGCCCGGCGCGCTCGTGGTCGACCAGCAGGCGCTCGCGGGGGTGCTCGCCGCGCACCGCACCGGGCTGCCGTGGGCGACCTCGGCGACCACGTCATCGGAGATCGCCGACCCGCTGGCGGCCATGCCCGCGGTCAGCCGGTGGGTGACCGGGCTGCTGACCGAGCTGCGGCTGCGGTTCGGCGACCCGATGGCCGACCACGATCTCCGGTTCTCCCCGCACCTTGTCTTGGCGTTCACCACCGAGGCGCTCGCGGGGCAGGCGGCGGTGTCCGCGCCGGTCCGGTTCGTCGGCCCCAGCCGCCGCGCCGCGACGCCGGTCGACTTCCCGTGGGACCGGCTCGACCACCGGCCGCTGGTGTTCGTCAGTGTCGGCACGCTGAACGCCGACTCCGGCGCGGGTTTCCTCGCGGGCTGCGTGACCGCGCTGCGCGAGCGGCCCGACCTGCAGGCCGTCGTCGTCGACCCGGGCGGCACGCTCGACGCGGTGCCCGATCACGTCCTGGTGCGCCGCGAGGTGCCGCAGACCGACGTGCTCGACCGCGCCGCCGTCGTGGTGTGCCACGCCGGGCACAACACGGTGTGCGAGGCGCTCGACCGGGCGGTGCCGCTCGTGGTCGCCCCCATCCGCGACGACCAGCCGGTGATCGCCGACCAAGTCGTGCGCGCGGGCGCCGGGGTGCGGCTGCGGTTCGCCCACGCCCGGGCCGCCCAGATCGGCTCCGCGATCGACAATGTGCTCTCCGATGACAGTTATCGGACGGCCGCGAAGCGTATTCAGGAATCGTTCGCCCGAGCGGGTGGCGCGCGGGCGGCGGCGGTCAGTCTAGAGGCTCTGGGCTGAGCCGATTTTGTCCGAGTGGACAAGGTTCGGCGGGTTTGTTGTCGATCCGCCCAGTATTTCGCCGATGAGCAAAACAGCGCTTGACCAGGGGAGATTCGCGCTGCGATCCTTTTGTCATCCGCGTGATACCTAGCACAGTCGTCGCGACGGGAGACAGCGGGGTCATATTTCTTGCCGAGAAAGGCAGGGTCTGCTATGTCAGCGGATTGTGTTGTCTTCGACCTGTCAATAGACCATCCGCGTGCCCTCGTCTGGAGTATTCTCGGCGATCTCCCACGGTACTCCCGGTTCTTTCGGGGAATCACTTCCTGCGACCAGGTCGCGGCCCGCGACTTCGGCAGGCCCGCCCGCTACCTGCTGCGCGCGTGCCTGGCCCCGGGCGCGGTGTTCGACCACCACCTGGAGACCCCGATCGCCCGCAAGGACGAGCAGCTGGTGATCTCCGGCAGCCCCGACAACGGCAGCTGGGTCTCGGTGCGGCTGGAGAACGACCGGCCGGGCCGCACCAACCTCAAGGTCGTGTTCTTCCGGCCGATGCTGCGCCACCCGGCGGGCACCGACTGGACCGAGTCGGAGATCAAGAACTGGGTGCGTGACGGCGTCCACCGCATCAGCGACCACCTGTCCGGCATCTCCGACCCGCGGCCGGTGCTCAAGCGCCACGACATCGGCTCGTCGCCCATCCGGGTCGCCAAAACCTTGGCCTCGGCGGGCATCCTGACTCCGAGCCGGCCCGACAAGATGCTCCGCCAGCTCAAAGCGCTGGCCAGGTGGGGCGCGACCATGGTCGGCGGGTACACCGCCGCCGCGGCCCGCGAACCCGACGGCGTCGCGGTCATCAACGACGGCGCGGGACGGCACACGTTCCGCGACATGGACGAGCGGTCGACCGGGTTCGCCCACGCGCTGCGCGGTCTCGGCGTCAAAGCCGAGACCAAGGTCGGCATCCTCGCCCGCAACCACGCCACGATGCTGGAGGCGCTCATCGCCTGCGGCAAGCTCGGCGCCGACGCGGTGCTGCTCAACACCGGCCTCGCCGCCGGGCAGGTCGAGGACACCGTGCGCCACCACAAGGCCCGCGTGCTGATCGTGGACGACGACTTCGCCCAGAAAGTGCGCTATGTGCCGGAGAAGGTGGCGCGCATCTGGACCGGGTCGGCGTCGCCGCGCGTCGATGAGGTGATCGCCGACCAGCCGCGCACGTCGTTCGCCGCGCCGAAGCGGCCCGGCCGGATGATCGTGCTGACCTCCGGCACAACCGGAACGCCGAAGGGCGCGCGCCGCCCCACGCCCAAGGGGCTCGGCGACGCGGCGACCGTGCTGTCGCGCATCCCGCTGAAGGTGGGGGAGCGGGTCCTGGTGGCCGCGCCGATCTTCCACAGCTGGGGACTGACCGCGGTGCAGATCAGCATGCCGCTGCGCGCGACCCTGGTGCTGCAGCGGCGGTTCGACGCCGAGGGCGCGCTGCGCGCCGTCGAGGAGCACCGCTGCACCGCGATGTTCGTCGTCCCGATCATGCTGCAGCGCATGCTGGCGCTGCCCGCCCACGTGCGCGAGCGCTACGACACGTCGAGCCTGCGGATCGTGGCCAGCAGCGGCTCGGCCATCCCCGGCTCGGTCGTCACCGGTTTCATGGACACCTTCGGCGACATCCTCTACAACTTCTACGGCTCCACCGAGGTCTCCGCGGGCACCATCGCCGACCCGGCCGACCTGCGCGCCGCGCCGACCACGGCGGGCCGCCCGCCGCTGGGCACCGCGCTGGGGATCCTCGGCGTCGACGGCGAGCAGGTGCCGCCCGGCGAGGTCGGCCGGATCTTCGTCGGCAACGACATGCTCTTCGACGGCTACACCGACGGCATGGCCCGCGAGATCAAGCACTCGCTGATGGACACCGGCGACCGCGGCTATTTCGACGCCGACGGCAGGCTGTTCGTGGCCGGGCGCGACGACGAGATGATCGTCTCCGGCGGCGAGAACGTCTTCCCCCGGCCGGTCGAGGAGGTGCTGATCGCGCTGCCCCAGATCGACGAGGTGGCGGTGGTCGGCGTGCCGGACGACGAGTACGGGCAGCGCCTCGCCGCGTACATCGTGTTGCGCCCTGGAGCAAGATTGGACGAGGATTTAGTCAGATCGTATGTGCATCAGCGGCTGGCCCGATTCTCGGTGCCGCGCGATGTGGTATTCGTCGACGAACTGCCGCGCAACCCGACCGGAAAGGTGCTGAAGCGCCTTTTGGCCGACGATCAGCAGCTGGTTCAGGGTTTGGGCGTCGGGAACACGAGTTTCTTGTAGGCCCACCAGCGGAACGCGGTGCCCAACAGGGTGCCGATAATCATCCCGCTCACGAAATCGGCCACTTCCTGGCCGACGAACCCGATCTCGGCGGCGCGCAGGTGCAACACGTAGCGCGACACCAGCGGCGGCAGCAGGTTGAGCCCGACGGCGATGGCGTTGACGATGAGGAACAGCGTCGCCTCGTGGTGGGTCTGTCTGCCGCCGCGGTGCGCGAAGGACCAGTGGCGTGACAGCAGGTAGGCGACCACAGTGGACACTGTGGTGGCGATTGCCAGCGCTGTAACGGGTTTCTCGGTCAGCACAGTCAGTTTGAGGCTGTAGTTCACCGCCAGCGTGACGGCGAAGGCGCCGCCGCCGACCACGGCGAACCGGATCAGGTCGCGGTGGCGGGCCAGCGCGGAGACGCGGGCGGGCGCCTGCGGGCGCGCGGCGGCGATGGTCGGCATGCGCGGTGAAGTTACTCGCCGGTCACGAGCCCGGGCAATAGTGCGCCGTGCAGTCCGTCCGTGTGCCACAAAAGTTGATCGGAAAACCTGTGCGCGGTGACAAATTAGCACGCGCATAAGACATTCTGTGCGCCCTTGTCGGTGGTCTTGTTGTCAATCCGGTGACACCTGGGTAATGTCCGCCGAAGTGGCAGATGCCAATTAGCTGATTCCCCTTGTCCGGTAGGTGGGAAGCGATTCGATGATGTCGATCCGAGGATTTCGCGTGGCCAGGGCGTGCGCGCTCGCGGTCGCCGCGGGCACTGTCGGCGCCCTCGTGGCGTCCGGCCCGCAGGCCGCGCAGCCGGTGCCCGACGCGCAGCGGGCCGCCGCCGCGGCGCCCGCCGAACCGGGCGACTTCCGGGTCAACTTCCGCGTCGACGGCTGGACCAGGATCGCCAAGCTCGGCTCGGCGATGCGGGTGGGGTCTGGCCAGTTCAAGTCGGTCATCAAGCAGGGCCAGGAGGACCCGGGCAACCCCGGTATCTATCCCGTGACCGGCACACTGACCATGCCGCCCGCGTCGGGCTACTTCGTGGTGTTCCGGTTCGTGCCGGTCACCAACACCAACTCGTTCGTCCAGGTCGGCACCGCGTCGGGCACCGCGAACATGAACGACTTCCCGACCGTCCACGCCGACATCAAGCTGGCACTGGACCTGGTGATCACCGACGTCAAGCAGAACAACGTGCCGCTCAACGTCGGCGCCAACTGCAGGTCGAAGACGCCGATCGCGGTGTCCATCAAGGGCGACCTCGACCTGTCGGCGCCGAAGATCACGCCGCAGAACCCCAATCCCAAGCCCGCGGCCACGATCGACTCGGAGTACACCATCCCGCCGCTGGTGGGCTGCGGTGTCACCGAGGACCTCACCCCGCTGCTGACCGGGCTCGTCTCCGGTCCCAAGAACCTCCTGCGCACGGAGCTGCGGCTCGAGTGCGCGGGCTGTCCGGCCACATGAACCGACGAAACCCTTGGGAGGTGCGATGGGCGTCGAAGTCGTCGTCGAGGGACTGAGCAAGTCCTTCGGCCGCCAGTCCATCTGGCGCGACGTCACTCTGACCCTGCCCGCGGGCGAGGTGACGGCCCTGCTCGGCCCGTCGGGCACCGGCAAGTCGGTCTTCCTGAAGTGCCTGATCGGTTTGCTGAAGCCGCAGCACGGCCGCGTGGTGATCAACGGGGTCGACCTGTGCCACTGCTCGGAGCACGAGCTGTACGAGATCCGCAAACTGTTCGGCGTGCTGTTCCAGGACGGCGCGCTGTTCGGTTCGATGAACCTGTTCGACAACGTGGCGTTCCCGCTGCGGGAGCACACGAAGAAGTCCGAGACCGAGATCAGGCGGATCGTGCTGGAGAAGCTCGAGCTGACCGGTCTGCAGGGCGCGGAGTCGAAGCTGCCGGGGGAGATCTCCGGCGGTATGCGCAAGCGCGCCGGGCTGGCGCGGGCGCTGGTGCTGGACCCCGAGATCATCCTGTGCGACGAGCCGGACTCGGGCCTGGACCCAGTGCGCACGGCTTACCTGTCGCAGCTGCTGATCGACCTGAACGCGCAGATCGACGCGACGATCCTGATCGTCACGCACAACATCAACCTGGCGCGGACGGTGCCGGACAACCTGGGCATGCTGTTCCGCAAGGAGCTGGTGATGTTCGGGCCCCGCGAGGTGCTGCTGACCAGCGACGAGCCGGTCGTGGAGCAGTTCCTCAACGGCCGCCGCATCGGCCCGATCGGCATGTCCGAGGAGAAGGACGCCGCGCAGATGGCCTTGGAACAGGCCCACGCGGAGGCCGGTCACGCGGACGGCTCGGGCTTCGAGGACGTGCGGGGCGTCGTGCCCCAGATCGAGCCGACGCCGGGCATGCCGGTGCGGGACGCGGTCCGCAGGCGCCGAAACCGGGTCCTGGCGATGCTGCACACACTGCCGGAGAGCGCCCAGCACGGCGTACTCGCCTCACTGAACCGCGACGAACTCGGCCGCTACGACGACTACGCCCGCCAGGTGGCCGCCGAACGCGTCGCCGCCCGCGGCGTCCACCCACCCACCCCGACGGTCCCCGCGGCGACGATGCCGCCACCGTCGAACTGGCCGCACGCGCAGCCCGCACCGGGCCAGCCCGGCAGGCTCGGCCCCCCACTGCCACAGCGCAACCGCACCACCCCGTCCCCGGAGCCACGCCGCCCGGAGGGACGACCATGACCTCGAACCTCGGCATGCGGCCGCGATCGCCCCGCGGTACGACGCGTGGTCGGCAGGTGCGGCCATGACCTCGGCATACGACCGGCTCACCGAGAAGCCGAAGGCCGCGATCGTCGCCGTCCTGCGGGAGTTCGGCAGGTTGTTCGCGATGGGGCTCGACGTCGTCGTCGGCATGTTCCGTGGGCCGTTCCAGACCCGGGAGTTCATCCACCAGTTCTGGTTCATCGCCAGCGTCTCGATTCTGCCCGCCGCGCTCGTCTCCATCCCCTTCGGCGCGGTGATCACGCTCCAGCTCGGGTCGCTCACCAGCCAGATCGGCGCCGAATCGTTCAACGGCGCGGCGAGTGTGCTCGCGGTGATCCAACAGGCCAGCCCCATCGTCACCACCCTGATCGTCGCGGGTGCGGGTGGGTCGGCCATCTGTGCCGACCTTGGCTCGCGCACCATTCGCGAGGAGATCGACGCGATGCAGGTGCTCGGGGTCTCGCCGATCCAGCGGCTGGTGGTGCCGCGTGTGCAGGCCGCGATGCTGGTGGCCGCGCTGCTCAACGGGATGGTCAGCGTTGTCGGCGTGTGCGGCGGCTACTTCTTCAACGTGATCATGCAGGACGGCACGCCCGGTGCGTTCCTCGCCAGCTTCTCCGCGCTCGCCCAGCTGCCCGACCTCTGGGTCGGCGAGCTGAAGGCGGCGATCTTCGGGTTCCTCGCCGGGCTCGTGGCCTCCTATCGCGGGCTCAATCCCAAGGGCGGCCCGAAAGGCGTGGGTGACGCGGTCAACCAGTCCGTCGTGATCACCTTCCTTCTTCTGTTCTTCGTCAACTTCGTCATAAGCGTGGTCTACCTGCGCATCGTCCCCGCGAAAGGAGCGTGACCGGTGACCGCGATAACGGGGCGGCACCGCCGCACGGTCCAGCGCTCGATCAACGGCCTGGAGCGCCTGGGCGACCAGCTGTGGTTCTACCTGCGCGCGCTGGCGTGGACGCCGTTCGCGCTGCGCCGCTACTTCCGGGAGTGTGTGCGGCTGCTGGCCGAGGTCAGCTTCGGCAGCGGCGCGCTGGCGGTCATCGGCGGCACCATCGGCGTGATGGTCGGCATGTGCGTGTTCACCGGGACTGTCGTCGGCCTGCAGGGCTTCTCGGCGCTGAACCAGATCGGCACGTCGGCCTTCGCCGGGTTCCTCTCGGCGTACTTCAACACCCGCGAGATCGCGCCGCTCGTCGCCGCGCTCGCGCTGTCGTCCACGGTCGGCTCCGGGTTCACCGCGCAGCTCGGCGCGATGCGGATCTCCGAGGAGATCGACGCGCTGGAGGTCATGGCGGTGCGCAGCATGCCGTACCTGGTCACCACGCGGATCATCGCCGGGTTCATCGCGATCATCCCGCTTTACGTGATCGGCCTGCTCACCTCCTACATCGCCGCCCGCACCACGACCGTCGAGATCTACGGGCAGTCGGCGGGCACCTACGACCACTACTTCTCGCTGTTCCTCCCACCGGAGGACGTGCTCTGGTCGTTCGTGAAGGTGCTGATCTTCAGCGTGGCGATCATCCTCACCCACTGCTTCTACGGCTACCGCGCCACCGGCGGCCCCGCGGGCGTCGGCGTGGCGGTGGGCCGGTCGGTGCGGACCTCGATCGTGCTGGTCAGCGTCCTCGACTTCTTCCTGAGCCTGGCGATCTGGGGCGCGACGACGACGGTGCGGGTGGCGGGCTGATGGAGGTGCAACGCGCGCGGCTGCGCAGCCAGGCGCTTGGCCTGGTGTTCATCCTGCTGATGGTCGCAGGCGGATGGCTCACCATCGCCATCTACCAGAAGCAGTTCAGCTCCGACGTCCCCGTGACGCTTCGCGCCGACCGGGTCGGCAACCAGCTCAAGGTGAACGCCGACGTGAAGGTGCGCGGGGTGATCGTCGGCGCGGTCCGCACGATCAGCGTCACCGACGACGGTGTCGACATCGGACTGGCCATGGACCCCGACCGCCTCGAGCAACTGCCCCGCAACGTCAAGGCGCGGCTGCTGCCCAAGACGCTGTTCGGCCAGCGGTACGTGAGCCTGATCCTGCCCGACGAGCCCGACCACGCCCGGCTGGGCGAGGACGACGTGATCGAGCAGGACACCAGCGGCAGGGCCATCGAGCTGGAGAAGGCGCTGCGCGACCTGATGCCGGTCCTGCAGGCGGTGCAGCCGCAGAAGCTGGCCAGCACGCTCGGCGCGATCTCCCAGGCGCTGGAGGGCCGGGGCAAACCGCTGGGGGAGACCATGGTCGCCCTCAACTCCTACCTCAACGAGCTAAACCCCAAGATGCCGCAGATCCAGGCCGACATCACCAAGTTCGCCGACACGCTGGAGAGCTACCGGGAGGCCGGGCCGGAGATCGTCGACGCGCTGTCGGACCTCACCACGACCGCGAAGACGCTGGCAGACCAGAAGGACAACGTGGCCGCCCTGTTCGCCTCGGTCACGGGCGCGTCCAACGACCTCGCGGGCTTCCTCAACAACAACGGCACGAACCTCATCGGGCTGTCATCGGCGAGTAGGCCGACGCTGGAGCTGCTGGCGCGCTACGCGCCGTCGTTTCCCTGCCTGTTCGCCGCCGCGACCGCGCTCAAACCCAACGTCGAACAGGCGTTGGGCGTGGGCACCAAACACCCAGGACTGCACGTGACGCTCACCGTCAAGCCGTCGCGGGGCGCGTACCTGCCCGGCAAGGACACCCCGCGCTACACCGCGGGCGGCGGCCCCAAGTGCTACACGAAGGGCGCCGGGATCCAGTCGACCGTGCCGTCGTCGGCGAACTCGCCCGCCGAGGCCCAGTTCCTCAAGGAACTGCTCGCCGTCACCACCGGCGAGTCGCCCGACTCGGTGCCGGACTGGAGCGGGCTGCTCGTCGGCCCGCTGCTGCGCGGGGCGGAGGTGACGCTGCGATGAGGGACCTCGCCGGACCACTGGTCAAGGGGCTGATCTTCGCGGCGATAACGCTGCTGGCCACGCTCATGCTCGGCGTCACCATCGCCAACCGCAACAGCGGCGACACCATCTCCTACAAGGCCAGGTTCACCGACGTCACCTCGCTCAACGCGGGCGACGACGTGCGCATGTCCGGGGTGCGGGTGGGGCAGGTCGACGACATCGAGATCGTCGACGGCCGCAGCGCCGAGATCACCTTCTCGGTCGACCGCAGGTGGGCGCTGACGGTGTCCACCACCGCGGCGATCAAGTTCCGCAACCTGATCGGCCAGCGCTACATCGCCCTCGACCGCGGGGCCGGCGAGGCGACCCCGTTGGCCGAGGACGGCACGATCCCGCTGGAGCGCACCAAGCCCGCGCTGGACCTCACCGCGATGTTCAACGGGTTCAAGCCGCTGTTCCAGGCACTGGACCCGGCCGACGTCAACCAGCTGTCCTTCGAGATCGTGCAAGTGCTGCAAGGCGAAGGCGGCACCATCCAGAGCCTCGTCCAGCACACCTCGTCGCTGACCCACGCGCTGGCCGACAAGGACAAGGTAATCGGCCAGGTCGTCACCAACCTCAACATCGTGCTCGACCAAGTGAACTCCCGCGGCGACGCACTGTCCACACTGGTCACCACGACTCAGGCGCTGGTGTCCGGCCTCGCCAAGGACGCCGAGCCCATCGGCGACGCCATCGACGGCATCGCCGCGCTCACCACCAGCACCGCCGGGCTGCTGCAAGCGGGCCGCGAGCCGCTGCGCCGTGACATCGACGCGCTCGGCGCGCTGTCGAAGTCGTTGGCGGACAACACCCCCGAGTTCGAGAAGTTCATCTCGGCGCTGCCCGGCAAGTACGAGGCGATCGGCCGGACCGCCTCCTACGGGTCGTGGCTGAACCTCTACCTGTGCGGGGCCACGTCGTCGGCGGTCCCCGCGCCGCAGATGCCGGGGACCGCGCCGGTCCCGGTGGGCATCCCGGTCACCGATGGGCGGTGCATCCGATGAAGAAGCCGAAGCTGAAGAAGCTGTCGCTGAAGCCCTTCCGCGAACGCAACCCCGTCCGCGTCGGCCTGGTCGGCGGCCTGGTGATGGCGCTGATCGGCGCGCTGACGTTCTTCTGGTCCGAGCTGCCGCTGGTCGGCGGCGGCACCACCTACACCGCGCAGTTCCGCGAGGCCGCCGGGCTGCGGCCCAACGACGAGGTCCGGGTCGCCGGGGTCAAGGTCGGCGCGGTCACCGACGTGGAGTTGGCGGGCAACGTGGTGCTGATCAGCTTCCACGTGTCCGGTATCCGCATCGGCGACCAGACCGTGGCCTCCATCAAGATCAAGACGCTGCTGGGGCAGAAGAACCTGAACCTCGACTCGCGGGGGCAGAACGAGCAGAACCCCGACGAGCCGATCCCGGTCAGCCGCACGGTCACGCCCTACGACGTCACCGACGCCTTCGGCGACCTGGCCAAGACCGCGGGGGAGATCGACACCGGCCAGCTCGCCGAGAGCTTCAAGACGCTGTCGCAGACCTTCGACAGCGCCACCCCGGAGGAGATCCGCTCCGCGCTGGACGGGCTGTCCGCGCTGTCGAAGAGCATCTCGTCGCGCGACGAGGAGCTGAAGAAGCTCCTCGACGGCAGCGGCACCTTCACCAAGACCATCGCCGATCGCAACGCCCAGTTCGAGGCGCTGATCAAGGACGGCGGCGTGCTGCTGGAGGCGATCAGCAGGCGCAAGGAGTCGGTCTCGGCGCTGCTGTCGGGCACCAGGAACCTGTCCCAGCAGCTCGCCGGGCTGGTCGCGGAGAACCAGGCCCAGCTCGGCCCGGCCCTCGAACAGCTCGACCGGGTGTCGGACGTGCTGCAGCGCAACCAGCAGCACCTCGACAAGGCGCTGCGGCTGGCCGGGCCGTTCTACCGGCTGGTCGGCAACGCGGTGGGCAACGGCCGCTGGATCGACACCTACATCTGCGGGCTCGTGCCCGCCGCGGGTGGCGGTTGCGTCCCCACGAAACCAGGAGGTGGCCGCTGATGGCCGGATCGAGGAAGTGGCTGCGCCGGATCGCGCTGATCACCGCGGCCCTGGTCGTGCTGGGCGCCGGGGTCGGCTGGGTGGTGACGCGGCTGGAGCCGCGGAAGCAGGTCACCGCCTACTTCACCGCGGCCGTCGGCGTCTATCCCGGCTCCGACGTGCGGGTGCTCGGGGTCAAGGTCGGCACGATCGACGCGGTAGAGCCACAGGGTCAGACCGTCCGTGTGTCGATGCGGCTCGACCCGGACATCGCGATCCCGGCCAGTGCCAAGGCCCTGGTCGTCACCCCAAGCCTGGTCAGCGACCGCTACGTCCAGCTCACCCCGGCCTACACCGCCGGCCCCATGCTCGACGGCGGCGCGACCATCCCGGTCACCGACACCGCCGTGCCGGTCGAACTGGACGAGCTGTTCGCCAGCCTCGACCGGCTGACCACCGCGCTCGGCCCCGACGGCGCCAACAAGGACGGCGCGCTGTCGGACCTGCTCGACAGCAGCGCGAAGATGCTCGACGGCAACGGCAAGAAGCTCAGCGAGTCGATCAAGGGTCTCGGCGAGTCGACCCGCACGCTGAGCGGCTCGCAGGACGACTTGTTCGCCACGATCGACAGCGTCCAGAAGTTCACCACCATGCTCCACGCCAACGACGCCCTGGTCGGCAAGCTCAACGACCAGCTCGCCGAGGTGTCGGGCTTCCTCGCCGGTGAGCGCGAGGAGTTCGGCGCGGCGATGCACGAGCTGGCCGGCGCGCTGTCGATCGTGGAGACGTTCATCAAGGACAACCGCGGCCGCATCAAGACCAGCGTGGAGAAGCTGCAGGGCACCGCGCAGCTGCTGTCCGACCAGCGCGCGTCGCTGGCCGAGGCGCTCGACGCCGCCCCGCTGGCCCTGACGAACCTGCTCGCCGCCTACGACCCGGCCACCGGCACCATCGACGGCCGCGGCAACCTGACCGAGTTCGTCGGCGCCAACCCGCCGCTGCCCCTGGTGGGTGGCTGATGAGGCGTCTCGTGATCGGAGCCTGCGTGCTCCTGGCCACCGGGTGCGGCGCCATGGGCGGCGCCTACGATCTGCCGCTGCCCGGCGGCGCCGACCTCGGCGACAACCCGTACCGGGTCACCGCCCAGTTCCGCGACGTGCTCGACCTGGTCCCGCAGTCCGGGGTGAAGGTCAACGACGTCGCCGTCGGCCGGGTCGAGAAGATCGAGCTGGCGCCGGACGGGCGCAGCGCGCTGGTGACCGTCGCGGTCAACGGCTCCATCAACCTGCCCGCCAACGCGGTCGCGCGGCTGCGCCAGTCCAGTGTGCTCGGTGAGAAGTTCATCGAACTCGACAAGCCGCCCGGCGGGACCGGCGAGGGCAGGCTCACCGACGGCGCCCGCATCCCGCTCGACCGCACCGACCGCAACCCGGAGATGGAGGAGATCTTCGGCGCGCTGTCCATGCTGCTCAACGGCGGCGGCGTCGGCCAGCTCCAGCAGATCAACCGCGAGTTCAACGCCGCACTCGGCGGCAACGAGAAGGAGATCCGCTCGCTGCTGACGAACCTCAACACGTTCGTAGCGGGCCTGGACGACCGCAAGGCCGAGATCTCCCGCGCGCTGGACGCGATGGGCACGCTCGCCGAGTCGCTCGCGGCCCGCAAGGACCAGATCGCGAACCTGATCGAGAACCTGGGTCCGGGCATCGAGGTGCTGACCAACCAGCGCGAGCAGTTCGTCGACATGCTGGGAGCACTCGACATGCTGTCCGGGATCGCCGTCGACACGATCAACCGGTCGAAGGAAGACCTCGTCGCCGACCTGCGCGCGCTGGAGCCGATTCTCCGCAAGCTCACCGAGGCCGGGCAGAACCTGCCGAAGGCGATGGAGCTGCTGTTCACGTTCCCCTTCACCAACGGCGCGATGGACGCGATCCGCGGCGACTACCTGAACACGTACTTGAAGCTCGACTCGCGCGTACCGAGGACCGCGGTGGAAGCGGCGGCGGCACCCGCCCTTCCACTGCCCTCGGTCAACGGAGGTGGCTGATGCTTACCACCAAGGTCCGGATCCAGGTCGTCGGCTTCGTGCTGATCGCCCTGCTCGGCGTGACCTACGTCGGCGCCCGCTACGCGGGCCTTGGCGCGCTGTTCGGCGACTCCGGCTACACGGTCGTCGCCCGCCTGGCCGACTCCGGCGGCATCTTCACCCACGCCGAGGTCACCTACCGCGGCGTGGCGATCGGCCGGGTCGGCGAGATGCGGCTGGTGCAATCCGGGGTGGAGGTGGAGCTGCTGATCGAATCGTCGGCACCCTCGATTCCCGCTGACGTGAACGCTGTGGTGACGAACCGGTCGGCGGTGGGGGAGCAGTACGTCGACCTGCGCCCACGCCGCGACGGCACGCCGTATCTGGTGGAGGGCTCGGTGATCCGGCAGGAGGACACCGCGCTGCCGCTGCCGGTGCAGACGCTGCTGCTCAACCTGGACAAGCTGGTCGAGTCCGTCCCCGAGGACTCCCTGCGGACTGTCGTCGACGAGCTCTACGACGCGACCCTGGACACCGGTCCCAACCTGCAGATCCTGCTGGACTCGGCGTCGAGCTTCACCAAGGAGGCCGTCGAGCACCTGCCGCAGACCACCCAGCTGATCAACGACGCCGACCTGGTCCTGACCCGCCAGATCGAAAGCTCCTCAGCCATCAAGGAATTCGGCGCGAACACCAAGCTGATCGCCGAACAGCTGAAGTCCTCCGACGGCGACCTGCGCACCCTGCTGGCCTCGGCCCCCTCCGTGGCCACCGAGGTCAGCGGTCTGATCAAGGAGATCGGCCCGGCCACCGGCGTGCTCCTGGCGAACCTGCTGACGACGTCGAACGTGTTGGTCACGCGGCAGGGCGGCATGGAGCAACTGCTGGTGGTGACCCCGCAGGCCGTCGCCGCCGCGGGCCAGGTCCTGCGCCCGGACGGCGCCCACTTCGGCCTGGCGACGACGTTCTTCGAGCCCCTGCCCTGCACCACCGGCTACGGAACGGCCTACCGCAACGGCCTGGACACCTCAGCGGCGCCGTTCAACACCCAGGCCCGCTGCGCCCTGTCCCCGAGCACCGGCATCGGCGTGCGCGGTTCGCAGAACGCACCGGGCTCCCACGCCGTCCCACCCGCCGCGAAACCGGGGAGCTGACATGACTCGACTGCGCATGGGCGTGGTGCTCCTGGTCCTGGCAGCCCTTTTCGCGGGCTTGGGCGGGTGGACGTACTGGCGGGCCACCCAGCCATCGGAGACGGAAACCGCCCGCGACGCCGCCCTCCAGGCAGGCCGCTCCGGCGTGGCCACACTGACCACTTTGGACTACCAGGCGATCGACGCGGGCTTCTCCCGCTGGCTGGACGCCTCGACCGGCCCGCTGCGGGAGGAGCTGTCCGCGTCGCAGGACACCAGCAAGGCGGAGATCGCCAAAGCCAAGACGGTGACCACGGGGACGGTGCTGGAGGCGGCGGTCACCGAGCTGAACCCGTCGGCGGGCACCGCCAGGGTGATCGCGGCGGTGGAGATCGTCGTGCGGCCCGCGGCGGGGGAGCAGGCGACGAAACGCAGCCGCTTCCAAGCCGACCTGGCCCGCACCGACGGCGGATGGAAGCTGACCGCCCTCGCTCAAGTCCCCTACGTCCCCGCCTGAGGAGGCCAGTGATGCGCAAAGCACAACCCACCCGGCGGCGCCCAGTTGTGGCCGGAACCCGACGACGCACGGCCGTAGCGGTCCTCGACGAAACCCCCGTCGACGACACCCTGGACGAGACGTCCGCCGAGGCCGAGTCCACCGACGTCGAGTCCACCGACGTCGAGTCCACCGACGTCGAGCCGGATGCCGAGTCGCCGGAACCGCGCAAGCGGACACCCGTGGTGCTGGTCGGATTCGCGGTGGCGGTAGCGGCCGCCGGCGTTGTGGCGATGGTGGCGGCAGGTCGTGTCACCCCGGACAACGCGGCGCTCGTGGACACGGGCGAGACCGGCCAGGTGATCCAGGAAATCGACGCGGGCCTGGAGCAGATCTTCTCCTACCGCTTCGACGACACCAAGGCCACGGAGGATGCCGCCAAGAACATCCTCGTCGGCGACGCCAAGGCACAGTACGAGAAGCTGTTCGACCAGGTTCGGCAGCACTCGGGGGAGCAGAAGCTGACCCTCCGCTCGCGCGTGGCGGTGTCCGGGGTGACCGCGCTCTCGGGTGATCGGGCCCAGCTGTTGGTCTTCATCGACCAGAGCGCCACCCGTGGCGACACCGACGTGAGCAGCTCGGGCGCCGCGCAGCTGAGCGTGTCCGCCGAACAGATCGACGGACACTGGCGCATCACCTCGCTGCGCTCACTCTGACTCGTCGTCGTCCTCGTCGTCGGCGACGGCTTCTTCCTGCTTGCGAGTCCGCTGCGCCCGCAGCGCCACCTCGAGATCGAATCGCGTGTCGGGGTTGTCCAAGCGTGAGCCGAAGAGCCGGTCCAGCTGTCGCATGCGGTAGCGCACGGTCTGGGGGTGGATGTCCAGCAGTTGCGCGATCTCCGGCGCGCTGCCGCGGGTCTCCAACCAGGTCAGCAGCGTCTCACTCAGCTTCCGCCGCTGCTTGGGCGTCAACTTCGCCATCGGCGCCAAGGCGCGCTCGGTGATCTCCGCGACCAACAGCGGGTCGTTGAGCAGCCACAGCGCCGACATGTGGTTGTCGAACCACGTCAGCTGCGCCGAAGGCAGTACGCCCCGGTCGACCAGCTCCAAAGTCCGCCGCGCCCACCGCAGCGACTCCCCGGCGTCGGCGGTGTTGACCGCTGGTCCCACGGCGGCGCGCCAGCCCGGCAGGTCCGCGGGCAGATCCTTCAGCGCCTGCTGGTGGTCATCGGCCACCAGCAGGCACGGTTCGGGCCCTTCCAGGTCGACCAGGATCCGTGGGTCGAACTGCGCCGCCGGGTACTCCGACGGGTCCTCGTCGAGGTCGATCGCGACCGCGACCACCCGCCCGGGAACCACCCACTTCGCGGCGTCGGCCAACCGCCGGGTCGGCAGTTGCTTCGGGTCCCCAGCGGCCGACAACAGCAGCTCCAGCAGCTGACGCCGCCGCCGCTCCACGATCCCCACCGCCCGGGCCTGGGCCGACGCGTGCCCCTCGATCGACAACGCCGACAGCTCGTCGATGTAGGCGAAGATCGCCTCAGCCAGCAGGCACAGCGTCGTGGTCGGCACCCCGGCCCGTTCACCCACCCGGGCCATGTGCCGCCACGCCACCCGAGCCCCCACCCGGTACGCCATCTGCAGCACATCGAGGATCGGCCCGTCGTAGATCTCGTGCAGCCCCATGTCCCGGAACAGCTGCGCGCGGTCGGCCTGCGGCGCCGTCGGGTCGGCGAGCCGGTCGACGAACTGCAGGATCGCCTGCTGGATCCCCTCCACAATGGACTTGCCGACCGGGCTCTCCACCGGCCGGGCCAGCGCCGGGATCGTCTGCCTGATCTCGCGCAGGATCTCGGCGGCCAGCTCAGGTGCGCTGGGCCGGAACAGGATCGCCAGCTCGCGGGGCAGTTGGGACCACAGGTCGACCAGGTCGTCCGGTCGCCGGGCCGGGGCGGCCGACAGCAGAGAGTCGAACGCGATCCGGACCGGACGGCCGGTGCCGCTGTCCTCGTGCCCCGCCACCATCGGCCTCCCACATGTCATGGTCGAGCGCGGGGAAAACGTGGAAACAATTTCACCGAAGCTCGACATCGCGAGAATGGAATATACCGGCGGAACGCCGGTCAAATCCATCGGAGAACACGATTGTCGTAAATCGGCGCCGAGTGTTGTCGAATCGAACTAAACGAGGTGCGGGGTGACTGTGCGGACTTTAGTGGCGATGCGCCGCACGCGCAGGGCGATCTCCAGGTCGAGCCGGGAGTTCGCGTTCTCCAGTTGCGCTCCGAACAGTTTGTCGACCAGTTTCATACGATAACGCACGGTTTGCGGGTGGATGTTGAGGCGATCGGCCATGGCGGGCGCGCTGCCGCGGGTCTCCAGCCACGCCAGCACGGTCTCCATGGTGCTGGCTCGCTGCTTGTCGGTGAGGCCGGTGAGCGGCGCGAGGGTGCGCTCCAACAGCTGCTCGATCAGGAACTCGTCGGCCAGCAGCCACAGCGTCGACAGGTGGTCGCGGCACCAGGTGATCTGCCGGTCGGGGAGCACGCCCTGCTCGACGTGGGTCATCGCCCGCCGCGCCCAGCGCAGCGACGACGGCGCGTCGGCGAGGGGCACGTACGGGCCGACGCAGACCCGCAGGCCGCGCAGGTGACCAGCGAGCCGGTGCAGATGTTCGGTGGGATCGGCGCTGATCATGCACGGGTTCTCGCTGTCGAGATCCATCAGGACCTCTGGCAACCGCGGCAGCGACTGCTCGTAGTCGGCGTCGTCGGAGCGTTCCAGCGCGATCGCCGAGACCATCTCCGGCAGCTTCCACTTGACCTGGTCGGCCAGCTTGACGATCGCGTGGCGCGGGGCGCGCGGGTCGGCGATCAGCAGGTCCAGCAGTCTCTGCCGACGGCGTTCGGCCACGCCCGCCGACTCGGCCTGGGCCTCGGTGTAGCCCTCGATGGACAGCGTGGAGATCTCGTCGACGTAGGCGAAGATCGCCTCGGCGGCCACGGTGAACATGGCCGTGGGCAGCCGTTGCTGCTGGCCCCACGCCGCGACGTGGCGCCAGGCGACCCGGCCGCCGACGCGGTAGGCGGTCTGCAGGCAGTCGAGGCTGCGGCCCTCGGCGAACTCGACGCGGCCCAGCCTGCGGAACACCGCGGCCCAGTTCTCGTCGGGGGAGCCGCCGACGCCGACGGTGTCGAGGATGTGCAGGACGGACTGCTCGACGCCCGCGGTCATGATCGCGCCGAAATGGCCTTTCAGCGGGCGCGCGTACTCGGGCACCGCCAATTGGATCTCGCGGATCATCTCCCTGGTCAGCTGGCCGACCATCGGATGGAACTTGCTCACCAGCTCACGCGGCAGTGACGCCCACAGTGCGGTGGCCCGGTCTTTGCCCGCTGCGCCAGGCTGAATCGCCATGCTCGTCCCGCCTCGTCATTGAGCACGCATAAATGACACCGTCGAATGTCACCCAACATTTGTTCGCTCAACGTTAAGGAAACCTGGCTGAGCGTGTCAAACGCGGGTGTCAGGAACGAACAACGCCTGGTCGGGTTTCTGTTCGACGCTGACAAAACCACCCGCGCGATCAATACCGTGCTTGCCCGTGTTCGTCATCGGCCAGTAACGTTCGATTCCACGCCGCGGCCGTATTTCGTCGCCGTAGTTCCTTTCGTTCTTTCGCGCTCAGCGCGCCCGATACGTCTTGGAGAAGGAAGCGACCATGATTCGACGTGTGATCGCCGCGGCCACGCTGGCCGTGTGCACCTGTGCCACGGTGGCCGCCTGCGGCTCGGACAAGGGCCCCGCGACCAACGGACCGGCGATCGCGTGGTCGGAGCAGGTCTGCAAGACGATCGACGCGGGCGCGGCCAAGCTGTCGCAGCTGCCCGCGGTCGACCCGAGCAACCCGCAGGCCGCCAAGGACAGCCTCGTGGTCTACCTCGGCTCGCTGTCCGACGCGCTGGGCAACGTCTCCGACGGCCTGAAGTCCGCGGGCGCGCCGCCGGTCACCGACGGGCAGGCCGCGCTCGACAAGGCGATGAGCACGCTGACCACCACGAAGTCCACTGTGGAGACCGCCAAGTCGAAGCTGCAGGCCGCGCCGGTGACCGACACCGCCACCTTCCAGGCCGCGATCAGCGACATCAGCAAGGTGATGAGCTCGCTCGGCGAGAACGAGGGCCCGGCGAAGGACCTGAAGAGCAACCCCGAGCTGGCCGCCGCGTTCGGCAGCGCCGCGACCTGCCAGAAGATCGAAGGCTCGACGGCGCCGTCGAACTAGACCGCAACCCGTCGAAACCGAACTGCCCCGGGTCCGCCCCCCCGGGGCAGTTCGCGTTTCAGCGGGTGCGACGGAAGTTGCGCGCGGCGAGCAGGGCACCGAGGGTGGCGGTGACCGCGACCAGGCCGAGCGCGGCGGCCAGCGACCAGCCCAGCGGCTTGTCCAGACACAGCGCCCGGGTCGCGTCGATGGCGTAGGTGACCGGGTTGACCGTGGACACCGTGCGGATCCACCCGGGCATCGCCTGGATCGGCACATACGCGCTGGAGGCGAACATCAGCGGGAACATGACGATGAACGAGATCGCCTGCATCGTCTCCGGCTTGCCCTGCCAGGTGGCCAGCGCGACGAAGATCCAGCCGAGCCCCCACCCGACGACGACCGTCAGCAGCACCGCCGCGACCACGCCGCCCACCCCGGCGGGGGTGAAGTCGAGGAACAGCACCGCGGCGGCCACGGTGACCGCGAGCTGCACCAGCAGCCGCACCGCGTCCGACAGCGTTCGGGCCACCAGCAGGGAGAACAGGCTGATCGGCATCGACCGCAGCCTGCCGATGAATCCGGTGTAGATCTCGGTCAGCATGCCGACCCCGGAACTCATCGCCGTGGTCATCGCGATGTTCACCAGCGTGGCGGGCATGAGGAAGTTGATGTAGCCCTGGTACTCGACCACGCCGGGCATGGTGCCGATGCCGCTGAACACCTGGCTGAACAGCAGCAGCATCACCACCGGCTGCAGGAGCCCGAAGAACACCAGACGGTAGTCGCCGAACGCGGTGCGCAGGGACCGGCCGGTCAGCACGCGGATCTGGGTGGCCATGGAGCTGCCGCCCCAGTCGGTGCTGATGCGCAGCTGGTTGACGTAGAGGACGACGGTGTCGTCGGCCCGTCTGCGGGTCCGGATGGCGTGTCGGCTCACGACTGGCTCCGCGCCGCCCGGTGCAGCGCGAGGTAGACGTCGTCGAGGGTGGGTTCGGTGACGGTCAGGTCGGTCGGCGCGATGCCCCACTTGTCCAGTGCCCGCACGAGCCCGGTGATGTGGTGCCCGGCGGCGACCGGCACGACGATCGCGCAGAACGCCTCTTCCGGCTGGGCGTGGATCCCGGCGTAGGCCAGCGCGCCCGCGGCGTTGCGGGTGGTCGGGACGTCGGCGAAGGTCACCTTGGCCGAGCGGCTGCCCACCTTGGCCTTGAGCGCGGCGGGCGTGCCCTTCGCCACGACGTGCCCACCGGCCAGCACCACGAGTTCCCCGGCCAGCCGGTCGGCCTCCTCCAAGTACTGCGTGGTCAGCACGACCGACGTGCCCTCCTGCGCCAGCCGCTCGATGAACGCCCACAGCTCCGACCGGCTCACCGGGTCGAGGCCGGTCGACGGCTCGTCGAGGAACAGCACCTCTGGCCTGCCCAGCATCCCGGCCGCCAAGTCCAGCCTGCGCCGCATGCCGCCGGAGTAGGTGGCGGGCTTGCGCTTGGCGGCCTCGGTCAGCCCGAACACCGCCAGCAGTTCGTCGGCGCGCGCCGCGGCCTGCTTGGCGGTGGCCCCGAGCAGCCGAGCGACGAGTATCAGGTTGGCCCGGCCGGACAGCGTCTCGTCCACCGAGGTGAACTGGCTGGACATGCCGATGCAGCGGCGCACCTTGTCGCCGTAGCGGACCACGTCCCACCCGCACACCGTCGCCGACCCCTTGGTCGGGCGGGTGCGGGTGGCGAGGATGTCGATGAGGGTCGTCTTCCCGGCCCCGTTGTGGCCAAGCACACCCAGCACCGTCCCCGCGCCGACCTTGAGGTTGACGTTGGTCAGCGCGGCCACGGGTCCGTAGGACTTCCCGAGGCCGACGACGGAGATACGGGGCCGTTCCATCCAGGTTCCCGTCACTTTGCTTGGGGCACAGGGTTTCCACGCGAACATACCGACTGATCAGAGCGCCCCGGAACGATCGCCGTGATCACCGCGTGATTCGTGTGGTTGCCGCGCAGTGACAATCCGCGCTTTGTCCGATGGTGACAAAGCCGCTTGACGCTCCACGGCCCGAGTCACGACGATGAGGTTTGGGGGGTCGCATGAACAAGCGGGTGCCGTACGCCGATCCAGGGACGCCGGACACGCGGGGGCCGTGGCACTACCTGTGGTGGCTGGTGGTCAGCCAGCGTCGCCGCGTCGCGCTCGGCGCGCTGTGGGGCACGACGTGGATGCTGGGCCTGATGGTGCCGCCGTACCTCGTCGCGCGCGCCATCGATGACGGGCTGCGGGCCCGCGACGTCGGCGCGCTGGTGCTGTGGGTGGCGGCGATCCTGCTCAGCGGCGTGGTCAACGCCGTGCTGGGGGCGCTGCGCCACGGCACCATGACCCGGGTGCGCACCGACGCGGCGTACCGCACGGTGCAGGTGATCGCGCGCCGGTCGATCGAGATCGGGGCGGCGCTGCCGCGCCGGGTGTCGGCGGGCGAGTTGACCACGATCCACGGGTCCGACCTGTTCCGCATCGCCCACGCGCTGACGATGACCGGACCCGGGGTCGGCGCCGTCATCGCCTACTCGGCGACCGCGGTCCTGCTGTTCACCATCTCGGGGCTGCTCGCCACCGTCGTCCTCGTCGGGGTCCCGCTGCTGTGTGTCGTCATCGGCCCGCTGATGGCGCGGCTGCGCACGGTCGAAACGGGCTACCGGGCGCGGCAGGGTGAGCTGACGGCGCTGGCCGCCGACATCGTGGCCGGGCTGCGCGTGCTGTGCGGCATCGGCGGCAAGGCGACGTTCGCGGGGAACTACCGGCTGCGGTCGCGCGCCCTGATCCAGGAGGGCTACCGGGTCGGCCGAGTGGCCAGCTGGACCACGGCGGCGGGTGCGTTCCTGCCGATGCTGTTCCTCGCCGCCGTCGTGTGGATCTCCGCGCGGATGGCGGCCGCGGGCACGATCACCGTCGGCGAGATGGCCGCGGTGTACGGGTATGTCGCGGTGCTGGTCGTGCCGGTGTCGTTCCTCATCGACGACACCGACCGGGTGGCCCGCGCGCTGGTGTCGGTGGACCGGGTGCTCAAGGTGCTCAGGCTGACGCCCGACGTCGCCGACGCGGCGGGTGCGCCCGGCCCGCGCGGGCAGGCGCCGCTGCGTGACCCGGAGTCCGGGCTGGTCGTGCCGCCGGGCCGGATGCTCGCGCTCGTCGCCGACGACCCGGCCGCGGCGATCGCGGTGATCGACCGGGTCGGCCGCTACGTCGAGTCGGCCGCGACCTGGGGTGACGTGCCGCTGTCGAGTGTCGCGCTGGCCGAGGTGCGGCGGCGGATCATGGTCAGCGACAACGAGGCGTACCTGTTCGCGGGCCCGCTGCGCGACATGATCGGCGCACCGGCCGACAACGCGGCGGTCGACGCGGCGCTGCGGGTGGCCAACGCCAACGACATCGTCGACGCGCTCGCCGACGGCCTCGACACCGAGATCCAGGCGCAGGGCCGCGACCTGTCCGGCGGCCAGCGGCAGCGCGTCCGGCTGGTCCGGGCGCTGCTGGCCCACCCAGAGGTGCTGCTGCTGGTCGAGCCGACCTCCGCCGTCGACTCCAACACCGAGGCGGTGATCGCCCACCGGCTGCGCGCCGCGCGGGCGGGCCGCACGACCGTGCTGGTGAGCACGTCGCCGCTGGTGCTCGACACCGCCGACGAGGTCGCCTACCTGGTCGACGGGAAGGTGATGGCCACCGGGCGGCACGCCGACCTGGTCGCCGAGGACGGCGGCTACCGCGAACTGGTGTTCCGCGGTCAGGAGGTGCAGGCGTGAGCCGGCTTCCCATCGCCGACCGCCGCACCGTGCGCCGCGCCGCGTGGCGGCTGATCATGGCCGACCGCCCTGCCATGGTCGGCATCATCGTGCTGACCTGCCTGTCCGCGGTCGCGGGCCTCGGCGGGCCGTGGCTGCTGGGCCGCATCATCGACCGCGTCGAACAGGGCACCGCGACCGACGCCGCGATCAACGGCCTCGCACTCGGGGTGGCGGGCAGCGCGGTCGCCTACCTGCTGCTCACCAAGCTGGCCACCGACGCGGCCTACCGCTTCGGCGAGCGCACACTGGCCCGGCTGCGGGAGGACTTCGTCACCGATGTGCTGGCCCTGCCGACCCGCGTGGTGGAACGCGCGGGCACCGGCGACCTCGGCACCCGCGCGTCCGCCGACGTCAACACGGTCGGCTCGGCACTGCGTGACGAGGTGCCGCACGTCGTCGTGGCGGGTATCCGGGTGGTGTTCATCTTCGTCGCGGTGTTCGTCCTGCACCCGCTGCTCGGCTTGTGCGCGCTGGTGGGGCTGCCGCTGATCATCTGGGCGTCGCGCTGGTACCTCGCCCGCGCGCGGGACGCCTACCTCGCCGAAGGCGCGGCGGGCTCGGTGGTCGCCGAGAGCATGGCCGCCACCGCCGACGGCGCCCGAGCCGTGGAGGCATTCGACCTCGGCCGTGCCCGGGTGCGCCACGCCGACGAGGCGGTCGACATCGCGTACCGGTCCCGGATGCGGACGCTGCGCCTGCGGCTGGTGCTGTTCCCGGTGTCGGAGACGTCCCACGCGCTGCCGATGGCCGCGATCCTGCTCGTCGGCGGACTGTCCTACTTGGACGGGAAGCTGTCGCTGGGCGCGGTGGTGGCGGGCAGCCTCTTCATGTGGCAGCTCGTCGAGCCGCTCGACCGGGTCCTGATGTGCCTGGAGCAGCTGCAGAGCGGCGCCGCGTCGTTCGCCCGTGTGGCCGGTGTCGGCTGCGTGCCCGACCCCGGTGTGGTCGCGTCGGCCGCACCGGTCGACGACCAACTCGAGGTGCGCGGGGTCTCCTTCGCCTACCACGACGGCCACGACGTCCTGCGCGACGTCGACCTGACGGTGCGGCCGGGGGAGCGGCTGGCGATCGTGGGCCCGTCCGGCGCGGGCAAGTCGACGCTGGGCCGCCTGCTGTCCGGAATGGACACACCGCGGACGGGGTCGGTGCGGGTGGGCGGGGTCGACGTGGCGGCGCTGCCGGTGGCGGAGCTGAGCAAGCGGATCGTCCTGGTCACCCAGGAACATCACGTCTTCATCGGCTCCCTGCGCGAGAACCTGACCATGGCCGCCCCCGACGCGTCCGAGTCAGACCTGCGCGCCGCTTTGGCCGCCGTCGACGCCGACTGGGCGCTGGACTTGCCTCTGGACACCCGCCTCGGCGCCGGTGGCGTCCACCTCGATGCCGCTCGCTCCCAACAGTTGGCCCTGGCCCGAGTCGTCCTGGCCGACCCGCACACAGTGATCCTCGACGAGGCCATGGCCCTGCTGGACCCCACGACGGCCCGCCACACCGAACGCTCCCTCGGCGCCGTCCTGGCAGGCCGCACCGTGATCGCCATCGCCCACCGCCTCCACACCGCCCACGACGCCGACCGCGTCGCCGTGGTCGAGGCGGGCCGCGTCACCGAACTCGGCCCCCACGACGAACTCGTCGCCGCGGGCGGCTCCTACGCGGCACTCTGGCGGTCCTGGCAGGCGGGCTGACCCGTGGAGCGGCACTCCCGCCCGGGGTCGCCGGGCGGGAGTGCCGAGTCGGGGACAGCCGAGCCGTGGGTCAGCCCTCGGTCTTGGCGGCGGGCCGGTAGGTCTGGAGGAGCACGTTCGGTCCGACGTTGCGGGATTCGACGAGTTCGAGGTCGCTGGCGCTGTTGTTGAAGAGGCGCTTGCCGGAGCCGAGGACGACCGGGTGCACCATCAGGCGGTATTCGTCGATGAGGTCGTGTTCGCGGAGGGTGTCGATGAGTACGGAGCTGCCCGCGATGAGGATGTCGCCGTCGTGGGCGGCTTTGACCTTGGCGACCTCTTCGGCGACGTTGTCAGCGATGACGGTGGTGTTGTTCCAGGTGGCCTCGGTCAGGGTGGTGGAGACGACGTATTTGGGCATGGAGTTCATCTTGTCGGCGAACCCGGCCTCGTCGGTCATCTCCGGCCAGGCGGCGGCGAAGGCCTCGTAGGTCTTGCGGCCCAGCAGCTGGGCGTCGGCGGCCATCAGTTCCTCGAACTTGAACGCGTCGCCGTCGGGGGCGGGGTTCTTGAAGCTCCAGCCGCCGTGCTCGAAGCCCTCGGCGCCGCCCGGGTCCTCGATGACGCCGTCGAGCGAGACGAACTGTGTGACAACCAGCTTGCCCATGATGATCTCCTTCGGTCTCGGCCCCTGTGGTGGAACCCTCTGTTGTGTTCGGCTGTCCTTGCCGCTCACTTAACCGTCGATCGGCCACCGGCGAAATCGACAGACTGCTCGAAAGAAACTTTTGGGGGACTTTGTGAGCGGCCCGCGACCTAGGGTGGAAGCATGTTGCGACGCACCATCGGCGACGAACGCCTGCGGCTGGATGTCAGCCGCCTGTGCCTGGGGACGATGAACTTCGGCACCCGCACCGACGAGGCGACCTCGTTCGCGATCCTCGACCGCTTCCGCGACGCGGGCGGCACCTTCCTCGACACCTCGAACAACTACAACCAGTGGCTCGGCGAGGGCGGCGACAGCGAGGCCCTGCTGGGCCGGTGGCTGAAGTCCCGTTCCGCCGACATGGTGGTGGCGACCAAGGTGGGCGGCCGCGTCAAGGTCCAAGGGGAGGAGCCGACGGCGGACAACCGGGAAGGTCTGTCGGCCGAGGCGATCCGCAAGGCGGCCGAGGGCTCACTGAGCAGGCTCGGAGTGGACCGGCTCGACGTCTACTACGCCCACGTCGACGACCGCTCGGTCGACCTGGAGGAAACCGTCGGCGCGTTCGCGGAACTCGCGGCGGCAGGGACGGCGGGGGTCATCGGCTGCGGCAACATCGCCAGCTGGCGCATCGAGCGCGCCCGCCAACTCGCGGCCCGCCACGGCTGGGCGCCCTACACGTGCGCGCAGCAGGCCCACACCTATCTCGTGCCGCGCGCCCGCGCCCGGCAGCTGCACATCGTCAGCGACGAGATCGCCGACTACGCCGCGAGCACCCCCGACTTCACCGTCACCGCGTACTCGCCGCTGTTCGCCGGCTACTACGCCCGCCGCGCGCGGCCGCGTGAGCTGCCGACCGACGCGGTGTCGAGCTGGCGGCGGTTGGAGGTCCCCGGAACGGACTACGACCACGCGTCGAACTGGCGGCGGCTGGAGGCCCTGGACCAGGTGGTCGCCGAGACCGGCGCGACGCCCAACCAGGTCGTGCTCGCGTGGATCCTGGGTGGCCAGATCCCGCTCATCCCGATCTTCAGTGCCAGCTCGGTCGAGCAGCTCGACGAGTGCCTGGGCGCGCTCGACCTCGTCCTGGACGACGAACACCGCAAGCGGCTCGACGAGGCCTGCTGAGACCCGGCTGGGGCGGACCCTGCATCCGCCCCAGCCTGCTCACTCGGCTGGCCCATACCGGTCCGACAGCTCCCGCCCGATGCGAGCCAGCTCCGCGCGGACGGACTCGGGTTCGAGCACCTCGACCAGCCCGCCCCAGCCCGCGAGGTGCTGGGCGATGTTCAACGCGATCGGCGCGGCGAGCCGCACCCGGGTCCGCCCGTCGGCCTCGGTGCCCTCGACGTGGCAGTGGCGGCCGAATTGGTCGCGCAGGACGTACACGAACCGCGCAGGGACAAGCACGGTCGCCGACAGCAGCGACCGCTTCCGCTCGACCTCGCCGACCACCTCGTCCCACGCGGCGGCCAGCTCGAAGTCGTCCGGCCGCTCAGCGGTCTGGTCGAGGACGTCGGCGGCGATGATCCTTTCGACGCGGAAGGTGCGTCTGCCCTTGTCGGTGCCCGCGATCAGGTACCAGGTCTCGTCCTTGTCGACCAGCCCCCACGGGTCGACCACCCGCCGCGACGGCTCGCCGCGCCCGCCGTAAGTGAGGTCGACTCGGCGCCGCTGGACGACGGCGGACTGGAGCAGGTCGACCATCGGCGGCCGGTCGCGGCCGCGTTCACCCCAGCCGGTCGGGTCGACCACGACCGCGTCGGCCGCGGCCTCCGCTTCGGCGCGGAACGTATCCGGCAAGGCCCGCACCAGCTTGCGCAGCGCCGACTTGACCTGCGGGGAAACCGACGCGGCCGGTCCGGCGAGCAGGAACAGCGCCTGGGCTTCCTGGGCGGTCAGCCCGGACAGGTCGGTGCGGGCGCCGCCGACGAGCGACCACCCGCCGCCGCGGCCCGGCTGCGGATAGACCGGGACCCCGGCGGCGGACAGGGCTTCGAGGTCGCGGCGCGCGGTGGCGACCGAGACCTCGAGTTCCCCGGCGAGGTCCGCGGCGGTCACCCGGCCGCGGGCCTGCATGAGGAGGAGTACGGCGATGAGCCGGTCAGCCCGCATTCCGCTCCAGCACCGAGAAGTAGTGCACGTTGGTCATGATCCCGAGGACGTTGCCGAACGGGTCGGTGACCGACGCGGTGACGAAGCCGGGTCCACGCTCACGGGGCGCGTCGTGCTCCTTGGCGCCGAGGTCGAGCAGGCGGGCGTAGGTGGCGTCGAGGTCGTCGACGGCCCAGTAGACGATCGTGCCGACGCCGTCGGTGGTGCCGGGCGGGGCGTAGGCGGCGTCGATGATCCCCAGCTCGTGCTCGTAGTCACCCACGCGGAACTCGTAGTACCCGGGCCGGTGGAAGTAGGGCTCGACGCCGATGAACTCGGTGTACCAGGCCCGCGCCGCCTCCAGGTCCTCGGCGAAGAACGAGACGGTGGTGAGTCCTCGCAGCATTTGGTCTTCCCTTTCGCTCGGTGTACCACCAGCCTGCCGCCTGAAGTGCTCATCCACTGAGCACTTTAGCGGCGGCTTCCGAGCAGGTGGCCTACGAGGTCGTGGGCGGCTGGTCCTCATCCTGACGCGGCGGGGCCCCGGGCGGCTGGTTGCCGCCGCCAGGACCCATCCCCGGGCCGCCCGCGCCGCGGGTCGACACCGAGTCGGCCGTCGCCGAGTCGCCGGACGGGGTCGCGATCACAGTGACGGTGTCCCCGGCCTCGACGGCGGCGCGGACGGTGTCGGCGTCGATCGTGTAGGTCTTGGTGTACCCGTCGACGCTCTTCGCGGTGATCGCTGAGTCGCTGACCTCGGTGACCTCGCCGGTCTGCGTGAGCTTCGTGGTGTACCCGCCGTTGCCGTCGGACACCACGAACTCCCCGTGCAGCGCCCCCATCAGCCCGCGCCCGCCGCCGTTCGGCCCGCCCATGCCCGGCCCGCCCGGACCACCACGGTCAGCCGAGGTCGCCGCGGACGCGCCACCCGCGGCGTAGACCGCGAACCCGCCCGCGCCCGCCACACCCAGGGCCACCGCGGTCGCGGCGACCGTCTTCTTCCACGACCACCGGGGCTGGGTCCGCTCGGGCGCGGGACCGCCCCAGGTGCTTGGCTCGGTCATCGTTTCCTCCTGTGGTCAAACGGCTTGATGGAATCCACCCTCGCCGCGCTCGCTGTGCCCACCCTGTGCGTCGCGTGGGCATCGGCTATGTCCCAGGCACAGCCGCCGCACAGCGACGGCACACGATCCGCCCAGCCCCACCCGACACCGTGGCGGCCATGACCCTCGTCGCCGAACGTCCCGTGCGCGTCAAACCCAAGGCCGCCACCGCTTTCCTGCTCGCGGGCACCGCGGTGCTGTACCTGTGGAACCTCGGCTCGTCCGGCTGGGCCAACGCCTACTACTCCGCCGCCGCCCAAGCGGGCGCGCAGAGCTGGTCTGCGTGGTTCTTCGGCGCCACCGACGCGGCGGGCGGCATCACCGTCGACAAGACCCCGGCGTCGGTCTGGCTCATGGGTCTGTCAGTGCGCCTGTTCGGCCTCAACCCGTGGAGCATCCTGGTCCCGCAGGCACTCGCGGGCGTCGGCGCGGTGTGGCTGCTCTACGCCGCCGTTCGCCGCTGGTCCGGCGAGGCCGCGGGATTGCTCGCCGGGGCGGCGCTCGCGCTGACCCCGGTGGCGGCGTTGATGTTCCGCTTCAACAACCCTGACGCTCTCTTGGTCCTGCTACTGGTCGCGGGCGCCTACGCGACAGTCCGCGCGGTCGAGGCGGCCAGTCCGCGCTGGCTGATGCTGGCCGGAGCCGCCGTCGGTTTCGCGTTCCTGACCAAGATGCTTCAGGCGTTCCTCGTCCTGCCCGCGTTCGGGCTCGTCTATCTGATCGCGGCGCCGACCCGCCTGCGGTCCCGGATCATCCACTTGGGAGCGGCGGTCGGCGCGATGGTCGTCGCGGGCGGTTGGTGGGTGCTGATCGTCGAACTCGTCCCCGCCGGGAGCAGGCCGTTCATCGGTGGCTCCCAGTCGAACAGCGTCCTCGAACTCGCCTTGGGCTACAACGGGTTGGGCAGGCTGACCGGCGACGAGGTCGGCAGTGTCGGCGGTGGCGCGGGCTGGGGCCAGTCCGGCTGGTCGCGGCTGTTCGGCTCGGAGATGGGCGGCGAGATCGCGTGGCTGCTGCCCGCGGCCCTGCTCGCGCTGGTGGGCGGACTCTGGCTGACCCGCCGCGCCCCGCGCACCAACCGGACCCGGGCGGCGTTGCTGCTGTGGGGACTGTGGCTCGTGGTCACGGGCGCGGTGTTCAGCCTGATGGACGGCATCATCCACCCCTACTACGCCGTCGCGCTCGCCCCGGCTGTCGCGGCGCTGTTCGGCATCGGCGCGGTGACCGCGTGGCGGGCGCGTGCCGAGCCGGTCGGGATCGGCCTGCTTGCCGCCGGGACCGCGATCACCGCGCTGGAGGCGTTCCTGCTGCTCGGCCGCGAGCCCGACTGGCTGCCCTGGCTGCGGCCGGTCGTGCTGTTCGGCGGCCTCGCCGCCGCGGTCCTGGTCGTCCTCGTCCCCGCTCTCCCCACCGCGCTAGGACGTGGCGTCGCCATCGCGGCGCTGGTCAGCGCGTTGATCAGTCCAGCTGCCTACTCCGCGGCGACCGCCGCGACCCCGCACTCGGGGGCACTGCCCTCGGTCGGGCCAGGCAACGCGCGAGGCCCCGGGGGAGGGATGGGTGGGCTCCTCGGCGCCCCGACACCGTCCGACCGCGTCGCCGCCATGATCACCGCCGACGGCCACACCTGGGCGGCCGCGGTGGTCGGGTCGAACAACGCCGCGGGGTACCAGCTCGCCGCGGGCGTGCCGGTCCTCGCGGTCGGCGGGTTCAACGGCACCGACCCCGCGCCCACCCTCGCCGAGTTCCAGCGGCTCGTCGCCGACGGCCGCATCCACTGGTTCATCGGCGGCACCCTCCCGCGCTCGGCGACCGGCAGCGACGCCGCCCGGCGCATCGCGGCGTGGGTCGAGGCGAACTACGACAGCACCACAGTCGACGGGGTCACCCTGTTCGACCTGAGCCGGTGAACCGCACAGCGCGCGCACAGGTCGGCCACACGGCCCACCCAGCGCGGACCCCGATCGTCGAGACCATGACAGCGACCTCGATGCCACTGCCGACCCGCGGCCCAGTGCCCACCACGGCGCAGGCCACCGTCCTTGACGTCGTCGTGCCCGTCCACAACGAGGAACACGACCTCGAACCATGCGTGCGCAGGCTCCACGCCCACCTCGAAACCCACTTCCCGTACCGGTTCCGCGTCACCATCGCCGACAACGCCAGCGCCGACGGCACCTGGGCCGCCGCGCAGGCGCTGGCCGAGGAACTGCCGGACGTGCGCGCGGTGCGGCTGGCGGAGAAGGGCCGCGGCCGGGCGCTGCACGCCACGTGGCTCGGCTCCGACGCCGAGGTGCTGGCGTACATGGACGTCGACCTCGCCACCGACCTCGCCGCGCTGTCCCCGCTGGTGGCGCCGCTGATCTCCGGGCACTCCGACATCGCGATCGGCAGCAGGCTCGCCCGCGGCGCCCGGGTCGTGCGCGGTCCCAAGCGGGAACTGATCTCCCGCGCCTACAACCTGCTCCTGCGCGGCACCCTGGCCGCGCGCTTCTCCGACGCGCAGTGCGGCTTCAAGGCGATCCGCGCCGACGTCGCGCGCGAGCTGCTGCCCCACGTCGCCGACACCGGCTGGTTCTTCGACACCGAGCTGCTGGTGCTGGCGCAGCGCGCGGGCCTGCGCATCCACGAGGTCCCGGTCGACTGGATCGACGACCCGGACAGCCGCGTCGACATCGTCGCCACCGCCTTGGCCGACCTGCGCGGCATCGCCCGGCTCGGCCGCGGCCTGGCCACCGGCGTCATCCCCATCGCGCGCCTGCGCGACCAGCTGGCCCGCGGCGCGATCAGCGCCGACCCACCGGGCGTGCCGACCGGCATGCTGCGCCAACTCGTCCGGTTCGCCGCGGTCGGCGTCATCAGCACTCTGGCCTACCTGGTGCTGTTCGTCGCGCTGCGCGGGCAGGTCGGACCGCAGGGGGCCAACCTGGTCGCGCTGCTGGTCACCGCCGTGGGCAACACCGCCGCCAACCGCCGCCTCACGTTCGGCGTGCGCGGCTCCCACGGCGCGGCCAAGCACCAGGCGCAGGGTCTGCTGGTGTTCGTCCTGGGTCTGGGCCTCACCAGCGGCGCCCTCGCGGTGCTGCACGGGCTCACCATGCCAGGCAGGGGCACCGAGCTGGCGGTCCTCGTCGGCGCCAACCTCCTGGCCACCGTCCTGCGCTTCCTCCTGCTGCGTGGCTGGGTCTTCCGGCCCGCCAAGTCCATTGTGGAGTCACGATGACCGCGACCTTGACCCGTCCCGCCCCTGCCGCGACGCCCCGGGATCGGTCGACGCGCTGGGAGCGTCCCGCGCTGATCACCCTGCTCGCCGCCACCGCGCTGCTCTACCTGTGGAATCTCGGCGCGTCCGGGATGGCCAACCAGTTCTACGCCGCGGCCGTGCAGGCCGGGACCGAGGACTGGAAGGCGCTGTTCTTCGGCTCGCTCGACGCGGGCAACACGATCACCGTCGACAAGCCGCCCGCCTCGCTGTGGCTGATGGCGCTGTCCGGGCGGATCTTCGGCTTCTCGACGTGGAGCATGCTGGTGCCGCAGGCGCTGGCGGGGGTGGCCACGGTGTGGCTGCTCCACCGGACCGTCCGCCGCTGGTCCGGCCCCGGCGCGGGCCTGCTCGCCGGCACGGCACTCGCGCTGACCCCGGTAGCCGCGCTCATGTTCAAGTTCAACAACCCCGACGCGCTGCTCACGCTGCTGCTGGTCGCGGGCGCCTACTGCACCGTCCGCGCGGTGGAGAAGGCGAGCCCGGCGTGGCTGATGCTCGCCGGGGTCGCGGTCGGCTTCGGATTCCTGACCAAGATGCTGCAGGCGTTCCTTGTGTTGCCCGCGTTCGGGCTCGCCTACCTGATCGCGGCGCCGACCCGCCTGCGGTCCCGGATCGTCCACTTGGGAGCGGCGCTGGCCGCGGTCGTCGTCTCCGCCGGATGGTTCATCGCCGTCGCCGACCTCTGGCCCGCCGCGTCCCGCCCGTACGTCGGCGGGTCGACCGACAACACGGTCTTGGACCTGGCTCTCGGCTACAACGGCCTCGGCCGCATCTTCGGCGGCGGCGGCAACCCGGGCGGCGGGATGGGCGGCGGCAACACCGCCTTCGGCGGGGCGACCGGCTGGGACCGGATGTTCGGCACCGCGTTCGGCTCCGAGGTGTCGTGGCTGCTGCCCGCCGCACTGATCGCCCTGGTCGCGGGCCTGTGGTTCACCCGTCGCGCGCCGCGCACCGACCGCACGCGGGCCGGGTTGCTGCTGTGGGGCGGGTGGACGCTGGTGACGGCGGCGGTGTTCAGCTTCATGCAGGGCGTGGTCCACCCGTACTACGCCGTCGCGCTCGCACCGGGCGTCGTCGGCTTGGTCGCCATCGGCGCGCGTGAGCTGTGGCGCGGTCGTGACCACACCCCGGCCCGGCTGGTGCTCGCGGCGATGGTCGCGGTTTCGGCGGCGTGGGCTTTCGTCCTGCTGACCCGCGACGGCGACTGGCTGCCGTGGCTGCGCTGGGCCATCGCGATCGCCGGTGTGGGCGCGAGCACGGCCATCGCCATGGGCGTGCACCAGTTCCGGCGCGCGGGCACGGTCATCGCGGTGGTGGCGGTCCTGGCTGGTCTCGGCGGTACGGCCGCGTACACGGTCGCCACCGCCGCCACGGCGCACGGCGGGTCGATCCCGGTGTCCGGCCCGTCGTCCACCGCCCAGCCCATGGGCGGCATGTCCCGGGCGGTCAGCGCCGAGTTGGTCAGCGCGTTGCGGGCCACCACCGGCCGCTGGGCCGCGGCGAGCACCGGCTCCCAGGGCGCGGCGAGCCTGCAACTGGCGAGCGGGCGACCCGTGATGGCCATCGGCGGCTTCAACGGCTCGGACCCCGCGCCGACGCTGGCGGAGTTCCAGACCTACGTGCGGGCGGGGGAGATCGGCTACTACATCGAGGGCGGTCGAGGCGGCGGCCCGGGCGGCGGTGGCGGCGAGATCGCCGCGTGGGTCCAGGCGAACTTCACCCCGACCACGATCGGCGGCACGACGGTCTACGACCTGGGCTAGGGCCTTATTGGTTTGCCGTCGGCGGACCGGTCGGATAGGAAGCCTGCATGCTCAAAGGCACCAAGGTCGGCCTCCGGGCCCGGCACGAGGACGACATCCCGATCCTTCGGGCCGAGCTCTACGACGACGTGGTCAACTCGGCGCGGGCCGAGGCGGGTCCGTGGCGGCCGATCCGGCCCGGCTCGAACGACCCGCGGCTCGTGGTGGACGAGCAGGATCAGCGGCGCGTCCCGTTCTCGGTGGTGGAGCTGGACGGCGGCACGCTCGTCGGCACCGCGGTCCTGGCGAACATCGACAACCACAACCGGTCCGCCCACATCGGCCTCGGCCTGCTGCCGCTCTCGCGCGGCAAGGGCTATGGCACCGACGTGGTCGCGGTGCTGTGCCACTACGGGTTCATCGCGCGCGGCCTGCGGCGTCTGCAGATCGAGACGCTGGCGGACAACGCGGCGATGCTGCGCTCGGCCGAGGCCAACGGGTTCGTCCGCGAGGGCGTGCTGCGGTCCTCGTCCTGGGTGATGGGCGAGTTCCTGGACCAGGTGGTGCTCGGGCTGCTCGCCGAGGAGTGGAAGGGCTAGCGGTGCCGGGGCCGTGCGACCCCGGCACCGGCGAGGTCAGCCGCGGCCGAACTGGTTGTTGCCCAGCGGCAGCGGCTTGCCCGCCGCGTCGAACGCGGCGAGGTCGGTCGGCTCGATGGTCGAGTAGTCGAACCACCACACCTTGATCGACGGGTCCACGCTCCAGTCGGCCTGGTGGGCTTGAACGGTCTTGCCGCCGATCCTGGCGGTGATCTTCGCCGCAGGCCCGGCGTAGTAGCCGAAGGCGGGGATGCGGCCGGTCTCGAAGGCGATGCTGGCGCCGTGGAAGCCGGGGGCCTTGTCCGAGCCCACGGTCTCGTTGGTGGCGTAGATGCCGTCGAACACGCCCTGGGCGTTGGTGCGGCCCGCGAGCAATCCGAAGTGGATCTCCGGAAGCTGCGCGATGTCGACCTTGGTGAAGCGGAACTCCAGTTCGCCGCCCGGCCCGCGGACCCCGGTCTTGACCGGCTCGCCGAGGAAGACGTGTTCCGGCTCGGCCGGCGCGGACGTGCTGCCCGGGCGCGGCGGGCGGGTCGGCTCGCCCGCGGTCGGCTTCGCGGGCTGCGCGGCCGCGACGACGACGCTCTCCGGCTCGCCGCTGGAGGTGGCCATGGCGACCCCGGAGGTGGCGATGGCCGCGGCGCCGATCGCGACCGCGGTGATGGCCCAGCGCCGGTTCAGTCCTGACATGTGGTGACCCCTGTTCGGTTGGATTGCCGTGCGCCGGGGAAGACGGGACCGACCCCGGGAAAAGTTCTTCCCGCGGCGCGCAACTTTTCCGGCGGGCGACTCGTCTGGCAGGGCATGGGGGATCCGCATGGCACGAGGTGACACGGAGTTCGTCGAGTTCGTGCAAGCCGCGTCCGGCAGGCTGCTGCACGCGGCCTTTCTGCTGACCAGCGACCGGCACCAGGCGGAGGACGTCGTGCAGACCGCGTTGGCGCGCACGTACGCCTCGTGGTCGCGCATCCGCGGCCAGGATCCGTACGCCTACACCCGCAAGACCATGGTCAACCACGTGATCGACCGCTGGCGCAGGCCGCTGCGGGAACACCCCGCCGAGACGGTGCCGGAGCGGCCGGTGGCGGGCGGCGAGGGGCTCGTGGTGGAGCGGGACTGGCTGATGGACATGCTCGACGGCCTCACCGCGCGCGAGCGATCCGTCGTCGTGCTGCGCCACTACTTCGATCTGCCGGAGGCCGATGTGGCCAGTGAGCTGCGGATCTCGGTCGGCACGGTCAAGAGCACCAACGCCCGCGCGCTGGGCAAGCTGCGCACCACCACCGCGAACGGAGGCAGGCGATGAGCGATCTCGAAAGCCTCCGCGCCGCACTGCGCGAACCCCCGCCGACCGCGTTCAGCCCGATCGACCTCGACCGCGTCATGGCCGAGGGCTCCCGCCTGCGCCGCCGCCGTCAACTGCGCGTGGTCGGGGGATCGGTCGCCGTCGTGGCCACCGTGACCGCGGTGGCGGTGGTGGGCGCGGCCTGGCTGCGGCCCTCGGCGTCAGTCGAGGTCGGCACTCCGCCCACGATCTCCTCGACGAGCCCGCCTGCCACCACGCCCCCGACCGCTACCGAGGATGTGGGCAACCAGGTCCTCGGCGAGCTGGTCCGCACGGGCACGGCCGACTCGGCGGGCGAGTTGGTCTTCTACTTCCACGACTTGGGCCAGGGCCGCTTCGGCGTGAGCGGAGCACGTCGAGCCGCCGACGGGACGATCGTCGACCGCTACGCCACCAACGAGACCGTGGGTCACGACAAGGCCCCCGGCTTCCATGGCGCCAGCGTCGCCTTCGAGACCGGCCGCATCCCGGCGTTCGGCTACTACTCGGGTCCGGCGGCGAAGATCACCGCCAAGATCGGCGGCAAGACCGTTCAAGCCCACCAGGCCGCGTGGAGCCTGGATCCGTCGATCAAGGTGTGGTGGTTCGACTACTCCACTACCGAGCCGACCAAACTGGCCGCGTTCGACGCGGCGGGCAAGCCGCTGCCGCTGGGCAACGACCAGTTCGGCCGGGGCTGACTCAGCCCACGTGGATGCCGGGGCGCCGCGCCGGGTCCGGTTCGTGCTTGCGCAGGATCTCCCGCACGACCGGCGCGGTGTCGCCCTGGCCGAGCAGCAGGTAGCGGAACACGTGGTGCAGCGGGCTGCCCTCGGACCACTCCAGGTGACAGTGCGGCCGCACACCGGTCGTGTCGCGCAGCGCGAACAGGATCGCGGCCAGCGCGTTGGGCACGGCGGGGCTGTCGGCACGCAGGATGCGGTGGCCGTCGACCTCGACGCCGCGGACCTGGAGCACGCCGCTGAACTGGGACGGGTCGGTGACGTCGATCTCCAGGAACAGCACGTCGGCGCCACCCGGCACCGGGTTCATGTCCCGTTGCTCGTTCTCCTTCTCCTGGTACTCGGCCGCGTCGCCGGACTGGCGCTTGTTCGCGATCAGGGTGATCCGGTTGTCGTGGATCAGCGTGTCGGTGATGAACTGGCGGGCCGTGTCGTCGAACTCGATGCGGTCGGCGCGCAGCTCGGTGGTGCGGGTGACGCGGGAGATCATCGAGATGACGAGGATGCCCGCGATGAACGCCGCCGAGATGGCGATGCCGTCCGGCTTCTCGATGATGTTCTCCACCAGCGCGTAGAGCATGACCAGGGTGAGCACAGTGAAGCCGATGGTGGCGCCGCGCTGCTTCTTGCGGACCGCCGACACCGTCACCGCGAACGCGCCGGACACCATCATCGCGAGGATCCCGGTGGCGTAGGCGCCTGCCTGGGCGTTGACGTCGGCGCCGAAGGCGATGGTGATGCCGACGCTGACGACGGTGTAGACGATCACCACGGGCCGCACCGAGCGGCTCCACTCCGGCGCCATGCCGTAGGAGGGCAGGTAGCGGGGCACGATGTTGATCAGCCCGGCCATCGCGGAGGCACCGGCGAACCACAGGATCAGGATGCTGCTGATGTCGTAGACCGTCCCGAACACCTCGCCGAGCTGCTCGTGGCCGAGGTAGGCCATGGCGCGGCCGTTGGCCTTGCCGCCGGGCTGGAACTCGTCGGCCGGGATCAGCACGGTCGTGACGAAGCTCGTCGCGATCAGGTACACCGACATGATCAGGGCGGCGACGGTCAGCAGCTTGCGGGTGTTGCGGATGCGGTCGTCGAGCCGCTCCTCCGCGGTCTTCCCATCGGCGGCGACCAGCGGCATCATGCTCACCCCGGTCTCGAAACCGGACAAACCGAGCACCAGCAACGGGAACGCGACGACCGCGGGCCAGATCACGTCCATCAGCCCGCCGCGACCCTGGGTCAACGCGTCTGTCCAGGCGGTGATCGCGGCAGGGTTGCTGAAGAGCTCCACCACGCCCGCGCCGACGATGACGGCGTTGAGCAGCAGGAAGATCGCGACCAGCGGGATCGCCACGCCTACGGCCTCGCTGAAGCCCAGCAGGAACACCCCGCCGAGAATCAGCAGCAGGATGACGGTGATCGTCACCTCGTTGCCGTGCAGGAAGCCGGGGAAGTTCGGGTTCTCCACCATGTGCACGCTGGCGTCGGCCGCGGACAGGGTGATCGTGATGATCCACGACGTCGCGACGAAGCCGAGCAGCGCCAGGATGAACAGCTTGCCCCGCCAGAACGGCAGCAGGTTCTCCAGCATCGACACCGAACCCTGCCCGTGCGGACTCTCCTTGGCTACCCGCCGGTACATCGGCAGCATGCCGAACAGTGTCAGCGCCACGATCAGCAGCGTCGCCAGCGGCGACAGCGCCCCGGCGGCGAGCGCGGCGATGGCGGGCAAATAGGACAGTGTGGAGAAATAGTCCACACCGGTCAGACACATGACCTTCCACCACGCCTGCGGCTTGCCGTGTCCCTCCTCGGACTCCGGGCCGACGGGGGCGACGTGGTGGCGGAACAGCCAGCGGGACAGCCCGCTGGTGGGCTGCTTCGGCTGCACGGGGCTCTCGATGACGGCCGGGATGGCCAACTCGGGCGAGGCGCTCATGGCCGTAGCATGGCGGATCGCCGCGACGGCCGCCGAGTCGCCCCGAACTGTCCGATTTGTCCCGTGCGGGACCTGCTCAGCTGGTCAGTGGCCGGTAGCCCGAGCACACGACCCGCAGGTAGGCGAGCTTGTCGTCGGCCTCCCGGTAGTACACCTGCTGCTCGACGACGTGGGTGCCGTCGGGGTTGGTGATGTGGAAGCGGTAGGCGACCCGGGAGGTGTCGCCCACGGTCTCGCCGCTCTCCACGCCTGCCAGCGCGTCGATGTGGTCGGACTCCCCGAACCAGTGGCCGAACACCGTGTCGAGCACCTCGGCGGGCGAGTTGCCCTCCCAGAAGCGCCTGGGGGTGAGCGCCTTGAAGTCGACGTCGTCGGCGAGCAGCGCGGCGACGGCGTCGGTGTCCCGGGCGGCGATGGCGCGGGCGAACTGTTCTCCGAGCATTGCCGGAAGCTACTCCGCGCGGGCCTGGGCCGACAGGGGCAGAAGTCGGCGAACGGCCTCGTCGAGGACGGTGGTGACCTCTCCCGGGTCGCGGCCGGTGGCCACCCCGACCATCGCGCCGAGGAACAGGCAGCTCAGCACGCCCGCGACCGCGTCGAGGTCGGCGTCGGTGTGGCCGCCGAGGTCGCCCGCGCGCAGTGTCTCGCCGATCCACGCGGCCCGCTCCGGCCCGTACCCGACCTGGCCGTCGAGGGCGGCGAGTTCGGCGCCACTGGCGACGTAGGCGCGGTAAAGCGCCCGGTAGAGCAGGGGTTTCTGAGCGGCCTCACGCAGGATGTTGGTGAACACGCGGCTGATGCGGTCGGCCGGGCCGTGGCCCTTCGGCTTGCGCTTGCGCAGGGCCTCGGTGGAGCGGGTGCCCAGGGTCATCAGGGCCTCGACCAGCAGCTGGTCCTTCGAGCTGACGTGCTGGTAGGCCGTCGGCACTGACACCTCGGCCGCCGCGGCCACCGCCCGGATGCCCACCGCGTCGTAGCCGCCCTCGGTGGCCAGCGTGATGGCGGCCTCGATGAGCCGGTCGCGGGTGGCGGCCCGGGCGGGGGAGAGCACGCGCTGCACGACGCGGGGTTCCATGCCGCCAAGCATACATTCGGATAGACGTGTGATTGACACGTGTCTACTCGCGTGTTGCACTGGTCGGCGGTGAAGGGGGTGCCGATGGACCTGCGTGAGACCGCTGCCCACCGCGCGCTTCGGCAGCAGCTGCGGGTCTATTTCGCCGAGCTGCTGCCCGAGGACGAACGCCGTCATGTCGGTGAGGGCGGCGCGGGCGGCGACCGATTCCGCGAGATCGTCCGGATGCTGGGCCGCGACGGCTGGCTCGGGGTCGGCTGGCCGGTCGAGTACGGCGGCCAGGGCCGGTCGATCGAAGAGCAGTACGTGTTCTTCGACGAGGTCCAGCGGGCCGGGCTGCCGTTCCCGTTCGTCACCGTCAACACTGTCGGCCCGACCCTGATGCGCTACGGCACCGAGGCGCAGAAGCGCCGCTACCTGCCGGGCATCCTCAGCGGCGACATCGTCTTCGCCATCGGCTACACCGAGCCGGAGGCGGGCACCGACCTCGCCTCGCTGCGCACCCGTGCCGTCCGCGACGGCGACGAGTTCGTCGTCGACGGCGCCAAGGTCTTCACCACCGGCGGCAACACCGCCGACTACGTCTGGCTCGCCGCCAGCACCGACCCCGACGCGCCCAAGCACCAGGGCATCTCCATCCTGATCGTCCCGTGCGCCGACCCCGGCTACTCGTGGAGTCCGATCAGGACAGTCGGCGGGATGACCGTCACCGCCACCTACTACTCCGGCATCCGCGTCCCCGCCGCCGAGGTCGTCGGCCCGGTCGACGGCGGCTGGGGCCTGATCACCGCCCAGCTCAACCATGAGCGCATCGGCCTGGCCGCGCTGGGCGGGCGGATGATCCAGCTGTGGGAGCGGGTCCTGGCCTGGGCCAAGGAGACCGGCGTCATCGAACGCCCGTGGGTGCGCCACGAGTTCGCCCGCACCTACGCCAAGCTCGACGCGATGCGGCTGATGAACTGGCGGATGACCGCCGCCGTCGCCGCGGACACGATCACGGGCGCGACCGCGGGCGCGGCCAAGACCTACGGCACCGAAACCCACATCGACCTGCAGCGCACCCTCACCCAGATCCTCGGCGCCGCGGGCCGGGTCCGGCCTGGCTCACCCGGGGCGGTGCTCGGCGGCCAGGTCGAGCAGCTGTCGCGGCAGGGCATCGTCAACACCTTCGGCGGCGGCGTCAACGACGTCCTGCGCGACATGGTCGCCACGCAGGGCCTTGGCCTGCCGCGACTCGGGAGGGCCAAGTGACCTACGAGGATCGCCTCCAAGCCTTCGTCGGCCGCACGATCACCCCGCTGACACCCGGCCAGGACCCGGTCAACGTGCCGATGATCCGCCACTGGGTCGAGGCCATGGGCGACGAGAACCCGATCTACCTGTCCGACGAGGCCGCGAAAGCCGCCGGGCGGCCCGGGATCGTCGCCCCCGCGTCGATGGCGCAGGCGTGGACCATGCGCGGGTACGCCGCGACCATGGCCTCGGGACCGGCCCACGAGCTGACCGAGCTGCTCGCCGAAGGCGGCTACACCTCGGTCGTGGCCACCGACTCCGACTTCGACTTCGCCCGCGAACTGCGTCCCGGCGACCACATCAGCGCCGAGGAAGTGGTCGAGTCGATCTCCCCGGAGAAGTCGACCGCGCTGGGGGTCGGCCGGTTCGTCAGCTCCCTGCGCACCTACCGCGACGGCGACGGCGAAGTCGTGGCCACCCAGCGGTGGCGCATCCTGCGGTTCCGGCCCAAGCAGGCCACGGCGCCGCGCCCGCGTCCGGCGGTCAACCTGGACAACCAGTTCTGGTTCGAGGCCGCGAAGGCGCACCGGCTGCTGATCCAGCGCTGCGCGGCCTGCGCGACCCTGCGCCACCCGCCCGGCCCGTGCTGCCCGCACTGTCAGTCGTTCGACTGGGACACCGTCGAGGCTTCCGGCTCAGCCACCCTCCACAGCTACGTCGTCGCCCACCATCCCAAGCACCCCGCGTTCGAGTATCCGCTGGTGATCGCCGTGGTCGACCTCGCGGAAGGCACCCGGCTGGTCACCAACCTGGTCGGGGTCGACGCCGCCGACGTCACCATCGGGATGCCGCTGACCCTCGACTGGCTCGACGCCGACCCGGACCTGACCCTGCCCGTCTTCCGCCCCGCCGAGGAACGCTGATGGACTTCCGACTGGACGACGACCTGCTGGCCCTGCGCGACTTGGCGGCGGAGATCTTCGCCGACAAGGCGACCCCGGAACGGCTGCGCGAGGTCGAGACCAGCGCCACGCGGATCGACGGTGCCCTGTGGGACGAGGTGCGCAAGGCGGGCCTGCTCGCCGCCGCGCTGCCACCCGAGCACGGCGGGCTCGGCCTGCCCGGACTGTGTTCGGTCCTCACTGAACAAGGTCGCCGGGTCGCGCCGGTCCCGCTGTGGTCGGCGGGCGTCGCCGCGCTCGTCATCGCCCGGCATGGGCGCGCCGAGCTGCTGCCGGACCTCGCCGACGGGTCGATCCGGGTCACGCTCGCGCTGGAGGAGTTCGCGGGCGACACCCCGTGCGTGGCGAGCGATCACGGGCGGCTGACCGGGACCAAAGCTGTCGTCCCGTCCCCGTGGGGCGCCGACTACGTGCTCGTCGCCGCCGACCGCGGCCTGTTCCTCGTCCCCGCCGCGGCCTGCGCGTGGGAGCCCGTCGAGACCACCAGTCTCGACCTCGCGGGCACCCTCACCCTCGATGACGCACCCGCGGAGCCTCTCGGCCCTGAAGCGTTGGACACCGCCCGCGCGGTGACCTCGGTCGCGCTCGCCGCCGTCCAACTCGGCGTCGCTGAGGGCGCGTTGCGGCTCGCCGCCGACTACACCAGCGGCAGGCACCAGTTCGGCAGGCCGCTGGCGACCTTCCAGTCCCTGCAACACCACCTGGCCGACTGCCAGATCGACATCGACGCCATGCGCGTCACCCTCTGGCAGGCGATGACCCAGCCGGACGACGCCAAGGCGGTGCTCGTGGCGAAGTGGTGGTGCGCGCAGGCCGGGCTCGACGTGGTCCACCGCGTGCAGCACGTCCACGGCGGCATCGGCGTCGACGTCGACTACCCGGTCCACCGGTATTTCCTGTGGGGCAAGCAGCTCGCGAGCACGCTCGGCGGCGCGGGCGCGGCCCTCGACGACCTCGGCGACGTGCTGGCCGGAGAGGACGTGCGGTCATGATCGTCGGCGAACGTCTGCCGGAGCTGGAGATCCCGCTGACCCGCACGCTGATCGTCGCCACCGCGATCGCGAGCCGGGACTACCAGGACGTCCACCACGATCCCGACCTCGCCGCCGAGCGTGGGTCGCCGGACATCTTCATGAACATCCTGACCACGAACGGCCTGATCGACCGGTTCGTCACCGCGTGGGCCGGGCCCGCCGCGATCGTCCGCAAGATCAAGATCCGGCTGGGCGCGCCGAACTATCCGGGCGACACCATGACGCTGACCGGCTCGGTCGTCGCGGTGGACGGCGGCCGGGTGGAGGTCGCGGTGCGCGGCGACAACAGCATCGGCGCGCACGTCACCGGGACCGTGGTCGTCGAGCTGCCGGAGGGGTCCTGACATGCGCACGGCGATCGCGGGCATCGGCGCGACCGAGTTCTCCAAGGCATCCGGACGCAGCGAGCTGACGTTGGCGTGTGAGGCGGTACTGGCCGCCATCGCCGACGCGGGCCTGCGGCCGTCCGATGTGGACGGAATGGTGACCTTTACCGCCGAGTCCAGCTCCGAGATCCACATCGCACGCGACACCGGCATCGGCGAGCTGATCTTCTTCTCCCGCGTCCCGCACGGCGGTGGCGCGGCGTGCGGGACGATCGCTCACGCGGTCGCCGCGATCACCGCCGGGCTGGCCTCGGTGGTGGTGTGCTGGCGGGCGTTCAACGAGCGGTCGGGGGAGCGCTACGGGCTCGGCACCGCGGACCGCCCGGTGCACACCAGCGCCGACCGGGCCGCCTACTCGTGGCTCACGCCGTTCGGCCTGTCGACGCCCGCGCAGTGGGTGGCGATGTTCGCCCGCCGCTACATGTACGAGTACGGCGCGACGTCGGAGGACTTCGGCCGGGTGGCCGTCGTCGACCGCAAGCACGCGGCGAACAACCCCAACGCCTGGTTCCACGGCAGGCCGATCACGTTGGCCGACCACCAGGCGTCACGGTGGATCGCCGAGCCGCTGCACCTGCTCGACTGCTGCCAGGAGACTGACGGCGGCCAGGCGATCGTGGTGGTGTCGGCCGAGCGGGCCAGGGACCTGCCGCACAAGCCCGCCTACGTCCTCGGCGCGGCGCAGGGATCGGGTGCCGACCAGCACATGATGACGTCGTACTACCGGCCGTCGATCACCGGCATCCCGGAGATCGGGCTGGTCGGCGACCAGCTGTGGGCGCAGAGCGGCCTGCGGCCCGCCGACATGCAGGCGGCGATCCTCTACGACCACTTCACCCCGTTCGTCCTGCCGCAGCTGGAGGAACTCGGCTTCTGCGAACGCGGCGAGGCCCGCCACTTCATCGCCGACGGCCATCTGGAGTTGGGCGGCCAACTGCCGATGAACACACACGGCGGCCAGCTGGGGGAGGCGTACCTGCACGGGATGAACGGCATCGCCGAAGCGGTCCGGCTCGTGCGCGGCACGTCGGTCAACCAGCCGGACTCGGTGACGAACGTGGTGGTCACCGCGGGCACCGGGGTGCCGACCAGCGGGCTGGTTCTCGGGGCGGGTTAACCGGTTGTCCCCGCGTGCCAGGATGGGGTGTGCACCAGCTCAGGACCCCGGCCGACGTCGCCGCGGCCACCGCCGACCCGTTGATCAACTGGAGCGCGCAGGCCCTCACCCCGGACTACCTGTATCCCGGCGGCGCCGCGTGGACGCTCGACGGCGCCACCGGCATCTACGCGCCCGGCCTGTACCGCCGTGACCGCGTCATGGTGACCGGCCCGGCGGAGCCCGCGCTGAAGCTGCTGACCACGCTGCTCGCCGAGCACCGAGGCATCCCGGTGGTGGAGACCGCGCTGTTCGAGCGGATGCGGGAACTCGACCCGCGCCTCACCGACGTGGCCACCTTCGGCTGGATGGCCACGACCGCGGGCTCGGCACCCGAGGCCGGTCCCCGCTGGCTCACCGCCGCCGAGGTCGACCAGGCCGACGCCCTGCTGCGCGTCGCCAACTCGGACTCGTGGGTCATGCCAGGCGAACCCGGCACCCGCCGCTGGGCAGGTCTGTTCGACGGCGATACCTTGATCTCCGTCGGCGGCGACTGCTGGCCCGCCCCCTCCGTCGGCTTCGTCGCGGGCGTCGCCACCCACCCCGACCACCGCGGCAAGGGCGCGTCGAGCGCGGTCTGCCGCTTCCTGCGTGACGAACTGGTCAAGGAACACGGCGCGTGTGCGCTGATGGTGTACGCGGACAACCTCACGGCGGTGCGGCTCTACGAGCGGCTCGGCTTCGAGTACCACAGCATGTCCGTGATCGGCCCGTACTGATCTCTTGAAACAAAGAGTCAGATCTGTATCATCGGTTCATGACGTTGGTCGACGACCTGCCCGGCCCCGGTTCCCTGCACTGGCGCTACGGCGGCGACCGTCGTGGCTACCTGCTCATGGTGAAAGCGGGCCTGCTCCAGCTCATGCACCCCGGCCTCGGCGCCGGGGTCGAGCAGCACTCCGACTTCTTCAACGAGCCGTGGGAGCGGGTCCTGCGCTCGGTGCCGCAGATCCAGGGCACGACGTTCGACTGGCCGGACGGGGCCCAGACCGCCCGCAAGATCCGCGACTACCACACCCACATCAAAGGCGTCGACGCTCACGGCAGGCGGTACCACGCGCTCGATCCCGAGGTGTACTTCTGGGCGCACGCCACGATCTTCGACAGTCTCTTCCAGTTGATCGACATGTTCGACCACCCGATGACCGACGCGGAGAAGGAGCGGCTCTACGCCGAGGGCTGCGCCATCTACCGCGCCTACGGGGTCAGCGACCGGGTCATGCCGCCGGACTGGCCGTCGTTCCGGGAGTACTTCGACCGCGTGTGCCGGGAGGACCTGGAGATCACCCCGGCCGCGCGCGGGCTGCTGGAGTTCAGCAAGAACCCGCCCGCGACGTTCCCGATGATCCCGGCGCCGCTGTACCGGCTGGTCCGCAAGCCGAGCGCCAAGCCCATGTGGTGGCTCGCAGTGGGGACCCTGCCCGAGCCGGTGCGGGAGATCATCGGGGAACGCTGGACCGACCGCGACCAGCGCCGGTTCGCCCGCTTCCAGCGCGCCGTCCGGGCGACGGTCCCGCTGCTGCCGACGGCGGTGCGCGTCGCGCCAGGGGCTCGCGCCGGATATCGGCGGACCGGTGTCGGTCCGCGTGGCCACCGTAAGCTCGTGGGGTGACCGCCCGACCTGACCTGCTCGACCTCGTCCGCGCCGGGACCGAGGGGGACGCGGTCGCCGAGTCCCTGCTCGACGCCGCGCTCGCCGAGTTGCTGGCCTACGGCCTGCGCCGCACGAGTGTGGAGACGGTCGCCAAACGCGCGGGAGTCTCCCGCGCCACCCTCTACCGCCGGTTCGACACCAAGGACGCCCTGGTGCAGGCCGTGCTCGTGCGCGAGGCCCACCGCTTCTACACAGCCGTCGCCGACGCCGTGGCCCGCTTGTCCACTGTGGAGGAGCGGCTGGTCGAGGGGTTCGTGGTCGGCGTGCGGGCGGCGCGCCAGGATCCGCTGATGAACCGGCTGCTGGCCAGCGACCCGGAGGAACTGCTCCCGTATCTGACCCTCAACGGCTACGCCGTCGTCGCCGCGTCCCGGGATTTCCTGGTGCACCAAGGCGAACAGGTCGCGGGGAAGCTCCAGCCCGCGGGCGGCCGCGACCCGGCGGGGGTCGCGGAGATCTTCATCCGCCTGGCCATCTCCTTCACCCTCACGCCGGAGAGTTGCATCCCGCTGGCCACCGACGACGAGGTCCGCGCGTTCGCCCGCACCTACCTATCGGTCTTGATGCGCGACAACTGATCCGCCGGAGCACGCGACGCCGATCAGCTTGTCGTGGGTGTCGAAATCGCCGCACCGGGTACCCCGAAGGTGGAGGTGTCGACCGATGACGCAGACGCTCGTGGTGCTCGACCCGGCCGGGACCGCGGTCCACGGCAGCCTGCCCGCCACCTGGCGGCCGTTCGCCGAGGAACGTCGGGTCGTGTGGTGTGCGGTCCCCGAGTCCGACCCGCGCCACGCCTTCGGGCAGGCGCTGGCGGAGACCGAGGGGAAGATCGACCTCGTGGCAGCGGGCGCGGCCGCCGAACCCGCGTTGGACCTCGCCGCGGGCGCCCCCGACCGGGTGAACCGGGTGCTGTTGGTGGACCCCGGCGACGCGGCCGCGTCGGGTCACCCCGCGCACAAGGCCAACGACGAGTGGATGGCCGCCCGGTCCGACCAGCGGCAGGCACTGGCCGACGCCGGGGTGGTGGTCGCGCTGGTCGCGCACAGCGACGGTGGTGGCCGGGACCGGGTGCCGCCGCCGATCCCGCTTGGCCATCCCGACGTGCTCGCCGCCGTGCGGACCGCGCTGGAGTCGTCAGTGTGGCGCGCGGACGGTGACGCCGTCGGGGAGCCCGTCGAGTGACCAGGTGTCGGCCCGCACGTCGATGGTGACGCGGCCGCCCGCCACCGGGAGATCCTCGATCCGCATGGGCAGCATGCGCGGCGGCAGGGCGGGGTCGATCTCCACCACGCCCGCGGGCAGGTCGGGGTGGAACCGCAGCAGCGTCTGCACCAGCGACAGCGGCGCGGCCGCCGCCCACGCCTGCGGAGAGCACGACGTCGGATAGGGCACGGGGATGGGGAACTCGGCGCGGTCGAACCCGCAGAACAACTCCGGCAGCCTGCCGCCGAAGTGGCGGGCCGCGGCGAACAGGCCCTCGGCGACCTGGGTGGCCTGCTCGACGAATCCGTAGCGCATCAGACCGGCGGCGGCGATCGCGCTGTCGTGCGGCCAGACCGAGCCGTTGTGGTAGCTCATCGGGTTGTAGGCGCCCATGTCCTTGGACAGGGTGCGGATGCCGAACCCGGTCCACAGCCCGGGCCCGGTGAGCGCGTCGGCCACCGCCTGGGCCTTGTCGTCGTCGATGATCCCCGTCCACAGGCAGTGGCCGAGGTTGGAGGTCAGCGCGTCGAGCGGGCGTTTGTCGGCGTCGAGCCCGATCGCGTACCAGCCGCGGTCGGGCAGCCAGAACCGCTCGTTGAACGCGGCCTTCACCCGCTCGGCCTTCTCGTCGAAGCCGGTGGGATCGGCGCCGACAGCGGTGGCGAGCCGCGCCCGCGCCCGGTAGGCGGCGTACACATAGCCCTGCACCTCGGCCAGCGCGATCGGCGGCACCCCGAGCCTGCCCACGGCGTCGTTGACCCCGTCGAACGAGTCCTTCCAGCCCTGATTGCGCAGCCCGCTCTCGGTGGCGCGCTCGTACTCGACGAACAGGTCGCCGTCGCGGTCGCCGTACTCCTCGATCCAGCGCAGCGCCCGGTCGGCGGCGGGCAGCAGGTCGGCGAGGTCGGTCGCGGACATGCCCCAGCGGTGCAACTCGCCGAGCAGGGCCACGAACAGCGGGGTGGCGTCGGCGGTGCCGTAGTAAGCGGTGCCCCCGCCCAGGTGTAGCGCCGCTTCCCGGCCGAGCCGGACCTCGTGCAGGATGCGACCGGGCTCCTCCTCGGTCACCGGGTCGACCTTGGTGCCCTGGTGGTCGGCGAGCGTCTGCAGCGTGCCCAGCGCGAGCCGCTGGTCGAGCGGCAGTGCCATCCAGCTGGTCAACAGGGAGTCGCGCCCGAACAACGCCATGAACCACGGCGCACCCGCCGCGACCACCCGCCGCTGGGGATGCTCGGGGTCGTGGATCTGCAGCGCGCCGAGGTCATTGGCGCTGGTGCGCAGCGTGGTGACCAGGTCGGCGGCGCCGGTCGCCAGGTAGGGGATGGCCATCGCCCAGTCATCGAGCCTGCCCTGCGGGGACGCCGCGGCGGTGCGGCCGTCGTCGGCGCGGACGGCGAACCGGGTCGACCAGTGGCCGCGGGCGGGCACCATCACCTGGAACCCGATCTGCCCCGGGGTGAACTGTGGCTCGCCCGTCGCGGTCACCGTCATCCGCGGCGCCCCCGGCAGTGTGTAGACCAGCGCGTCCGCCCTGGCCTCGGTCACGATCCCCGCGTGGACGCGGACCCGGCTCTCCTTGACCTCGAACAGGTCGGCGAAGTCCGCGCCCACGGTCACCATGACCCGCACGTTGGCCGGTTCACCGGACAGGTTGTGCAGCTCCAGTTCCTCGGTCATCCCCGCGCCCAACGACCGCTTCCGCACGACGAGCAGGGTGCTGTCGGCCAGGCCCGGGCGGGGCCGGGTCCGGCCGGTGAAGGTGGCGGTGAAGGGCTGGTCGGCGGTCGCGCTGAGCGGTTCCACCGCCTGGCCGTCCACGGTCAGCCGCCACGTCGACAACACTCTGGTGTCGGACACGAACAGTCCGTGCGGCCGGTCGGGGTGGATCTCGCCGTCCCCGGCGGACTGGCAGAACGTGGACCCGTCGACCAGCGTGGTCACCGCGGAGCCGCCGCTCGCGGACAGGGGTGGGCTCGCGCTGGAGGACCACGCCGTCATCCGATCATCTCCTCGTAGAGCCGCAGGTGGTCGGCCACCACGCGGCCGGTGCAGAAGTAGTCGGCCACCACGGCCCGGCACGCTCGCCGGTCGAGCTCGCCGACCCGGCCGACCGCGGCGACGAGCTCGTCGTGGCCGTCGCACACGAACCCGGTCACGCCGTCGTCCACGATCTCGGGTGCCGCGCCCGCGCGCAAGGTGACCACCGGGGTGCCGCAGGCCAGCGCCTCGATCATCACCAGCCCGAACGGCTCGGGCCACTGGATCGGGTTGAGCAGCGCCACGGCGCCCGCGAGCAGCGTCATCGCCTCGTTCGCCGTCGCCTCGCCGAGGTACTCGACGGTACCGCCGAGGTGGGGTTCCACGTGTTCGGCGAAGTAGGCGTGCTCGGCGGGCTCGCGCATCTTCGCCGCGATCTTCAGCGGCATCCCCGCCTCCCGCGCCACCGTGATCGCCTCGTGCACGCCCTTCTCCGGGATCATCCTGCCGAGAAACAGCAGGTAGCCGCCCGAACCGGTGCCCGACGGGAAGCGCTCGGCGTCCACGCCGTGGTGGATGACCCTGGCGACGGGGACGTCGGGGGCGCGCGCGGCCTGGTCGTGGGAGATGGCGATCACCGGCAGCCGCAGGCCGTAGTGCCGGAAGATGTCGCGCTGGGCGACCAGCGGCCCGTGGCAGGTGGTGACCACCGGCTGCCTGCCGAACGCCAGGCCCCACACCGGGCCCGCCAACGTGTGGTCGTGCACGAGGTCGCGGTCGGCCATCGCCGCGTACGCCTGGCAGACGTGGTGCAGCTCGACGGTCACGTCCTGGATCCGGTCCATGGCCGAGAGTTCCAGCGCGTACCGAATCGGGACGGTGGTTTCGCTGTCGCCCGTGGTGAACAGGACTACGTCGTGGCCCTGTTTGTCGAGCCCGCGGGCCAGCCGGTCGATGAACGACTCAGTACCGCCGTAGCCGGGTGGGGGCACCGGGAGCCACGGCGGGGCGAGTAATCCCACCTTCATCGCCGTCACCTCCGTCGTTCGTCCGCCCCACGGCTACCCCGTTCTCGTCAGTCCAAACGACACACGTTCCGGCCTGGCCCACGCCGCGAGGCGGTCGCGCAGCGCGGTGAACACGTCCGGGTCCAGCCTCATGCCAGTGTGGCTGCTGCCCACCTCCACGCACTCGGCGTACGGGTCCAGGCACAGCTTCCACGGCACGATCCCGTCGTTGCGCGAGTACACCGACCCGGCTGGTACTCCGTCGGGCAGTGGCTGCGCGAGCGCGGTGCTGTTGATCTGGAAACACTGGCCGGCCAAGCAGTCCTGGTTGATCAGGCCCGGCGCCCCCAGCGCGGACAGCCGCGCCGGCCAGTGGGCGATCCGCACGACACTGGGGTGCGCGCCGAGCTGGTCGAGCACCGGGCTGCCCAGCATCGCGACCCCGCGCACCAGCTCCGGCCTGCGCAGCGCGACGAGCCTGGCCAGGCCGCTGGCCCCGCTCTGTCCTAAGAGGACGACCCGGCGCCCGGTGGTCGCGACGTGCGCGGCGAGCCTGCGCTCGACCCGGCCGACGAGGTCGGCGGTGCACCCGACGTTGATCCCGACCCCCGCGCTCGCCGGTCGATAGCCTCTAGCGCAATCAGTTCCCGAGCATCGTCAGGCTGCGGTCGCCGAAGCAGAAGCCGGGCGCGAGCAGCACTCCCGTCCTCGCATTGCCATAGGACGTACCCGGAGCGCAGCCGCGCAACACCTGTGTCAACCCCTCCGGCCTTGCCGAAACCCGGCAGCGGGGATTCACCTGAACGGCGGATCTACTCGGGAGTAGATCACCCGTTGTCTTAGGTGACCCCAATCACCGGGAGGGCACGTGCGGGCGATCCGACTCATCGCGGCCACCGCGGCGCTCGTCGCCGCGACAGCACTGACCGGCGCGGCGCCCAGCGGCGCCGACCCGGCGTTCACCGTGCGCACACTGCACTTCGCCGTCACCGTCGGCCCCGCCGCCCAGCGGTGCGACATCGTCGGCGACCTCTACACCCCGGCGGGCGCGAGCAGCGCGAACCGGGTGCCGGCGGTGCTGACCACCAACGGGTTCGGCGGCTCCAAGGACGACCAGGCGGGCATCGGCGCGTGGCTCGCGGGCAGCCAGGGCTACGCGGTGCTGTCGTACTCGGGTCTGGGCTTCGGCGGCTCGGGCTGCAAGATCACCCTCGACGACCCCGACTGGGATGGCGTCGCGGCGAGCCAACTCGTCAGCTTCCTCGGCGGTGCCGACGGGATCGCCTTCACCGACGCCGCGCACACCCAGCCGGTCGCCGGGCTCGACTTCGTCGTCCGCGACGCCGTCGACCATGCGGGCGTCGCCCGGCCGGACGACCCGCGCGTGGGCATGGTCGGCGGGTCCTACGGCGGCGGCGTGCAGTTCGCGGCGGCGTCGGTGGACAAGCGGATCGACACGCTGATCCCGCTGATCACGTGGAACGACCTGTCGTACTCGCTGTCGCCGAACAACACCGCGCAGACCGGGGTCACTTCGTCGGTGCCGGGCTCGGCGAAGATCACGTGGGCGGTGCTGTTCTTCGCCGAGGGCGCGCTGCTGGAGAACGTGATGCGCCCGCCGAACGACCTGAGCAGGCTGGTGGGCTGCCCGAACTTCCCCGACATCGTCTGTCCCGGCCTGCTCGCCTCCGGCATCCAGGGCTTCCTCACCCCGGGTGTCACGGCGTTGACCCGCCACGCGTCGGTGGCCGGCTACATCGACAAGATCACCGTTCCGGTGCTGCTCGCTCAAGGCCAGCACGACACCCTGTTCAACCTCAACGAGGCCACCGCCACCTACCGCGCGCTGAAGGCGCAGGGCACGCCGGTGGAGATGATCTGGCACTCGTGGGGCCATTCCGGCGGCCGCGTGCCCGGCGAGTTCGACGCGGGCAACCCGGACCCGGCGGCCCAGTACGAGACCGGCCGGTTCCTGACCTGGCTCGACCGCCATCTGAAGGACGCCGCGGTCGACACCGGCCCCGAGTTCGCCTACTTCCGCCCGTGGGTGCCCTACACCGGCAACGCCGCCCCCGCCTACGCCTCGTCCCCGACCTTCCCGGTCGGCACCCCGACCCCGCTCTACCTGTCGGGCGACGGCACGCTCGTCGGCCAGCCCTCGGCGGTGCGCGCGGGTTCGCAGTCGATGACCACGACGGTCGCGGGCCTGCCGACGAGCTTCGGCGCGGTCGACGCGATCGGCATGCCCGGGGTCTTCCCCGACGCCAACCTGCCCGGCACCTTCCTGCAGTGGTCGACTCCGGTATTGGCCGAGGGCGTCAACGTGGCGGGCAGCCCGGAGCTGACGGTCCGGTTCACTTCGCCGACGGCGTGGCTGAGCGCGCTGCTCGGCCCGATCGGCTACCCGGTGGTGTACGCCAAGGTCTACGACGTCGCCCCCGACGGCACGCAGACGCTGGTCAACGACCTTGTCGCCCCGGTCAGGATCGCCGATGTCGGCAAACCGGTGAAGGTGACGATGCCCGCGATCGTGCACCGGTTCGAGCCGGGCCACCGGGTGCGGCTGATCGTGGCGGGCGGGGACCTGAACCACCGCGGCGCGATCGTGCCGATCCCGCTGACCGTGGCGGGCGGCACCGGGCAGGTGATCACGTTCCCGCAGGTCCAGTGATGTCAGTGGACGTTCACCGGACGTTCGCCCGCTCGGCCTAAAGTCCGGCCAGAGGTGGTCGGTCATGGAGTTGCGTCATCTGGTCTCGTTCTTGGCGCTCGCGGAGGAACTGCATTTCGGTCGGGCGGCGGCACGGCTCCACCTGGCCCAGCCGTCGCTGAGCCAGCACCTGCAGCGGCTGGAGCGCGCGGTCGGGGTGGAACTGGTCGCGCGCACGTCGCACGAGGTGCGGCTGACTGCGGCCGGTGAGGTGTTCCGCGGGTTGGCGCGCGACATCGTCGAGCGGGTCGAGCACGCGGGCGAGGCCGCGCGCGCGGCTGCGGCCGGCCGGTCGGGCACGGTCCGGGTCGGCTACAACTTCCCCGCGGGCCAGCAGATCCTGCCCGCGGCGGTGACCGCGCTCAACGCGCGCTATCCGGCGATCGACCTGGAGATGCGCGAGCTGCGCACCGGCCCGCAGCTGGCCGCGCTCGCCGACGGCCGCATCGACGTCGCCATGGTCTACGGCAAGCCCGCCTCCACCCGGTTCCGGCACCGGCATCTGCTGCGGGTGCCGCTGGTGGCCGTGGTCGGCGTCGGGCACCGGCTGGCGGGCCGCGACCGGATCCCGTTCGGCGAGCTGGCGGGGGAGCCGTGCATCCTGTTCGACCGCGCCCAGTCGGCGGCGATGTACGACGCGATCTTCTCCGCGGCGGAGACCAGCGGCATCCGGCTGACGGTCGCCGACAAGGTCGACGACCCGGGTGCCACGGCGATCCTGGCCGCGGTGAAGCCGGTCGTGGGGTTCGCCTCGGCGCCGCGCGGGCAGCAGGCCGGGTCGCGCACGGCGGTGGTGGGGCTCTACGACCCGGTGCCGACGCTGGACCTGTACGCGGTGTGGGCGGCGGACCCGTCCCCGCTGGTGCGGGCGTTCCTGGAGTGCCTGCCCGCTACTTGAGGCCGGACCGGACGAACGCGTTGACGATGTGGCGCTGCAGGAACAGGTAGAGCGCGAACACCGGCAGGCAGGTGAGTCCGGCGGTGGCCATCAGCGGTCCCCAGTCGTTGCCCTCGGTGCCCATGAAGCTGCGCAGGCCGAGCTGGACCACCGAGTTCTCCCGCTGGAGCACCATGGCGGGCCAGAAGTACTCGTTCCACGAGTTGATCATCAGCAGGATGCCCAACGCGGCGAGGACGGGCCGCAGCGTCGGCACGACGACCGTCCACAGTGTCCCCCAGGAGGATCGCCCGTCCATCCGCGCGGCTTCGAGCAGTTCCTTCGGGAACGACAGCAGGTGCTGACGCAGCAGCAGCACGCCGAGCGCCGAGCACATCGTCGGGATGATCACCCCGGCCAGCGTGTTGAGCAGCCCGAGCCGGGACAGCAGCACGTAGTTGGGCAGCATCGTCACCTGGAACGGCACCAGCCAGGTCCCGACGAACACCAGGTACAGCAGCCGTTGGAACGGGAACCTCCACGCGGCGAAGGCGTAGGCGGCGAGCAGCCCGGTCAGCAGCTGTCCGGCGGCGGTGAGCACGGCGACGATCGTGGTGTTGAGCAGCATCCGGCCGAGGTCGATCTTGCTGAGCGCGTCGGTGTAGTGCTCGATCGACAGCGGCCACGGCAGCGGCGACAGCGAGTACACGTCGCCGGGCGCGCGCAGCGACGTCGCGTAGAGCCAGTAGATCGGGAACAGGCAGGCCAGGCTCAACAGGCCGAGCACGAGGTGGCCGGCGATCTTGCGTCCCATGGTGTCCCTAGTCGTCGTGGTGGCTGAGCTTGTCCGACAGGCGCACCAGCAGCGCCGCGACGATCACGAACGCGACGAAGAACAGCACCCCGGCCGCCGCGCCGAGACCTCCGTCGTAGTTGCGGAACCCGTAGTCCCACAGCAGGTAGTAGACGTTTGTGGTGGCGTCGGCCGGTCCGCCCTGGGTGAGGGTGTCGATCAGCGGGAACGTCCACTGCGCCGAGAGCAGCACGGTCATCAGCACGAGGAACGCCATCGTCGGTGACAGCAGCGGCAGGGTGATCCACCGGGTGACCTGGCCGCGGGTGGCGCCGTCGAGGCCGGCGGCGTCGGCGTAGTCGGGGTTGATCCCGGTGAGCCCGGCGAAGACGACGAGCACGGCGAACCCGACGATGTGCCAGCCGGTGATCACGACGATCGCCAGTTGCGCGGGACCGGCCTCGTGCATCCAGTTGATCGGCTCACCGATGATCCGGTCGACCACGCCGCCGCTGGGGTCGAGCAGCCACTGCCACACCGCGGCCCCGGCGACCGGCGCCACCAGCATCGGGGCGAACACCATCGCCCGGTACGCCGCGCCTGCCCGCCCGGTGATCCGGCGGGTGAGCAGGCCGACGAGCACGGGGATGACCAGCGAGAACGGCAGCATCCCGAGGATCACCACGAGGGTGCGCCACAGCGAGTCGCCGAGTTCGGGGGTGCTGAGCAGCCGTTCGTAGTTGTCGGTGCCGACCGGGACCATGGGCGCGCTGGGCAGCAGGTTCCACGAGTGGAACGACAGCTGCACGGTCTGCGCGAGCGGCTGGTAGGTCCACACGATCAGCAGGGTCAGCGCGGGCGCCAGATAGAGGTACGGCGGTGCGCCGCGCAGGGCTCGCCGCCACCACGGGGGTCGGGCCGGTGGCGCGGCCGCGGTCACCCGCGGCCGCGCCACCTCGACGAAGGTTCCCGTCACGCGCCGATGACCTCTCGGATGTAGGCCATCCGCTCGGCCTCGGGCACGTCGTAGACCGTCGCCGACCCGGTCAGCGGCACGGCGGTGGCCACGATCTGGTCGCCGAAGACGTCGATGCGGCTGAACGCGGCGTCGGCGCGGGCCACCAGCCGGTCCCGCGCGGGCACCGGGGCGACGCCGTAGGCCAGCGCGGGCCCGACCCACACGGGGATGCCCACGATGGACCCGCACCCTGCGTGGTGGGCGTGCCCACAAACCACGAGCCGCACGTCGGTGCCGAGCAGGACGTTCTCGAGCCGGTCGACGTCGTTCATCCGCAGCAGGTTCACCGTCGGCACCGGCGAGGGGATCGGCGGGTGGTGGGTGACCAGGACGGTGCCCAGCGGCGCGGGTCGGGCCAGGGTGTCGGCCAGCCAGTCGAGTTGGGCGTCGGTGACGTGCCCGTCGTGTTTGCCCGGCTCGGAGCTGTCGAGCACCACGATCCGCACCCCGCCGAGCATGAACACGGCGTCGTGGGGCTCGGTTGTCGGTTCGACGTCGAGAAGCCCGGACCGGAACGCGCCGCGCTCGTCGTGGTTGCCCATCACGTAGATGGTCTTCGCGCCCATCCGCGCGGCGGCGGGCTCGATCACCGCGCGCAGCCGCTCGTAGGACTCGGGGTGGCCGTTGTCGGCGAGATCGCCGGTCAGCAGGAACGCCGCCACGTCCATGCCGGAGTCCTCGACCGTCTCAACGGCGGCGACCAGGTGGGCCAGGGTGTCGACGCTGTCGTGCATGAGCTTGCCCGACGGGGTGATGTGCGGGTCGGTGAACTGGACGAGGGTGAGGTCGGGGCTCACTTGCCGCCCCCTGGCAGCAGCTTGCTGACGTCGTCCTGCTTGGCCTTGAGTGTGGTGGCCACGTCGGCGCCCTGGAACACCGCGTTCTCGACGGCCTCCATCATCCCGTCGCGGATCTGCAGGTAGCTCGTGCCGGGCATGGAGATCCACGGCTCCATCCGCGCCAACTGCTCCAGGTTGGGCTTGATCAGCTTGTTCTGGTCGGCCCACGGCTTCAGCGCGGCCGGGTCGTTGACCAGGTCGGTGCGCAGCGGCAGGTAGCCGATCTTGGACGAGATCAGCGTGTAGGCGTCTTCGCTGGTCAGGAACTTGATCAGCTCCCAGCCCGCGCGCTGCTTGGCCGGGTCGGCGGCGAGCACGAACAGCGACGCGCCGGAGTTCGTCGGCACGACCGGCTTGCCCGCGAAGCTCGGCATCGGCGCCGACCGCAGGTCCCACTTGTCCTTGGCGCCCTTGGCGAAGGTGCCCTGCACCGCGGAGGTCTCGACCATCATGCCCAGGTCGCCGCGGGCGAAGCCGTCGATGGCCTGCTGCTGCGTGCGGTTGGGGACCGCGCCGGACTTGACCATGTTCTGCACGGTCTGGACGGCCTCGACGGCGGCGGGCTCGGCGAAGGTGAGGGTCTTGCGGTCCTCGGAGATCACCCGGCCGCCGTTGGAGCGGATCAGCGACTGCAGGCACCAGTCCTTGGCGACCTTGGTGACGCAGTCGATGTAGCCGCCGTCCTTGCCGGTCGCGGCCTTGATCGCCAGCGCGGCCTTCTCGAACTCCGCCCACGTGGTCGGCGGCGCGGCCGGGTCGAGTCCGGCGGCGGTGAACAGCGAGGCGTTGTAGTAGAGGACCGGGGTGGAGAACACGAACGGCACGCCGTAGGTCTTGCCGTTCCAGTCCGCCAGCGTCCGCGCGGTCTTGGCGTAGGGGTACTTGGCGCCGTCGAAGTTCTTCTGGACGGCGTCCTTGCCGAACAGGTCGTCGAGCGGGGCGGCCTTCAGCTGGTTGATCGTGAAGTCGAGGTCGCTGAAGCCGAGCTGGGCGACGTCGGGCACGTGCCCGGCGGCGAGCTGGCTCTGCAGGCTGGAGATGGTGTCGGTGGCCGGGTTAGCGCTGTTGCCCTGTGGCTTCTGCGGGGTGACCTTGATGTTCGGGTGCGCCTTCTGGAACCGGGCGATCAGCTCGGTGAACGTGTCGGTCCACGCCCCGGCCTGGCCGAAGTTGTAGCTCTCGAACACCAGCGACACCTGCTGGTCGGCGCCCAGCTCGGGCACCAGCGAGACCGGGGCGGCCTCGGTGCCGCCGCCGCCGATGCCGCAGCCGGAGATCAGCAGCGCCACCGCGGCGCACGCCGCGGACAGGGTTCGTCTCATGATGGTTGCTCCTCGATCAGATCAGACGGAGACGGGCGCGGCCTGCCAGGTGAGCCGCCGCCCGGAGTCGGGGTCGAACAGGTGCAGGTGCTTGGGGTCGGCGCGCAGGCCCACGGCGTCGCCGGTGCGCACGCCGATGGGTCGGGGTCCGCGCACGGCGACGGTGTGCTCGCCGACGAGGCAGTGGGCGACTTCCTCGCCGCCGAGGTTCTCCACGGTCCGCACGACGCCGCGCAGCCCGGCGCCGCCGATGGCGAGGTGTTCTGGTCGGACGCCGACGATGACCGGCCGGTCGGGCAGGTCGGCGGCGATGCCCAGCGGCAGGTCGATCTCGGCGGCCCGCACGGTGAGCGAGCCGTCGACCGAGTGCAGGGTCGCGGGCACCAGGTTCATGGCGGGGGAGCCGAGGAACCCGGCGACGAACACCGTCTCCGGCTGGTCGTAGACCGCCTCGGGGGTGCCGACCTGTTCCAGCTTGCCGTGGTTGAGCACGACGATCCGGGTCGCCATGGTCATCGCCTCGACCTGGTCGTGGGTGACGTAGACGACCGTGGCGCCCAAACGCTGGTGCAGCGCGGAGATCTCGGTGCGGGTGGTCGACCGCAGCTTGGAGTCCAGGTTGGACAGTGGTTCGTCCATCAGGAACGCGCCGGGGTCGCGCACGAGCGCCCGCCCAAGGGCGACCCGCTGGCGCTGTCCGCCGGAGAGCTCCTTGGGTTTGCGCTCCAGCAGCCCGCCTAGGTCCAGCACCGCGGCGACCTGCTCGACTTTGGCGCGGATCTCGGCCTTGGCCAGGCGGCGGGCGCGCAGCGGGAAGCCGATGTTCTTGGCCACCGACAGGTGCGGGTAGAGCGCGTAGCTCTGGAACACCATCGCCAGGTCACGCTCGCGCGCCGGGGCGTGGGTGATGTCGGTGTCGTCGAGCATGACCCGGCCGCCGGTGGGCGGCAGCAGCCCGGCGATCATCCGCAGCACGGTCGACTTGCCGCACCCGCTGGGTCCCAGCAGGACGACGAACTCGCCGTCGGCGACGTCGAGGTGCAGGTCGTCAACGGCCACGGTCGAGCCGAAGCGTCGGCTCAGGCCCTCCAGGCGGATCCGGCTCACGGTGCTCCTCGCGTCGTGCCCGGGGGTCCGGGCAGACGCAGTGCATCAGTGGACTGTGTCCGCGCGGTGAACGCGAACTGTCCGAAGTGCACTGTCACATCAGCGGGAAACGGCCCGTGACCTGCGGTGACGTGAGTAAACCCGGCTGTTGGCCATCGCGGATCGCAATCAGGCGAGTGGGTTCGCCGATCAGAGAAGACCGTGGTCGCGCGCGTAGAGGGCGGCTTGGGTGCGGTCGCGCAGGCCGAGGCGGGTCAGGACGCGGGAGATGTGGTTCTTGACCGTGCCCTCGCTGAGGAACAGCCGCTCGGCGATCTCCCGGTTGGTCGCCCCGCCCGCGACCAGCCGCAACACCTCGGCCTCGCGCACGGTGAGAGCCGAACTCTGGTCGCCGGTCCGGTCCAGGGCGGCGGCCAGGCGGGCCGCCGCGGCGGGGTCGAACTGGGCGACCCCGGCGTGCGCGAGCCGCACCGCGCCCGCCAGTTCGCGCGACGGCAGGTCTTTGAGCAGGTAGCCCGCCGCGCCCGCGCGCAGGGACCGAACGACGTAGTCCTCGTCGTCGAACGTCGTCAGCATCACCACGCGGCAGCCGGGCACGCGGCGGCGCAGGGCGGCGACGGCCTCGACACCGTCCATCTCGGGCATCCGCACGTCCATGAGCACGATGTCAGGGGTCAACTCGACGGCCTTGTCGATCGCGTCGCGGCCGTCGGTGGCGGTGCCGACGACCTCGATGCCGGGCTGGATGCCGAGCAGGGACGCGATGCCCTCGCGGATGAGCTGCTGGTCGTCGACCACCAGCACCCGCACCACCGGCTCGGTCATCGCGCTGTCCTCTGTGGAATGGTCACGGTGAGCCGGGTGCCCGCGCCGGGCGCGCTGTCGATGTCGACCCGGCCGCCCGCGAGCTCGACCCGTTCGCGCATCCCGACCAGCCCGAACCCTTCACGGCCGCGGGTGAAGCCGCGCCCGTCGTCGGCGACGGTCAGCTTGGCCTGGGCCGGGGCGAGATCGACCGACACGGCGATCCGGGAGGCTTTGGCGTGGCGGCGGGAGTTGGTGATGCCCTCCTGCGCGGCCCGGTACAGAGTCTGCAGGGCGGCGACGTCGTAGGCGTCCTCGTCGCCGTTGATCGCCACGGTCACGTCGGCCTGGCCGCCGACCAGGTCGTCGAGCGCGGGCGCCAGCCCGAACGGCGCCGACCGCAGCGACCGCACCGACTCGCGCACGTCGGTCAGCGCCCGCCGCGCCGACCGCTCGGCGTCCTCGACGGCCTGCTGGGCGGCCGCGGCGTCGCGGTCGCGGAACGCGGTGGCCTTCTCCAGCAGCACGACGATCGCGGTGAGGTGGTGGCCGAGGTCGTCGTGCAGGTCGCGGGCGACGCGGCTGCGCTCGGCGGCCGCGGACAGCTCGGCGACCTGCCGGTGCGACTCCTGCAGTCGGATCCGGCCCTGCCGCTCCCGCACCGCGACCGCCGCCATGGCGATCGTCAGCACAAGGCCGACGGTGAACATGACCAGGTCGGAGACCTTCTCCACCTCGGCGTACCAGCCGGGCGTGCTCACCGCGGCCAGCCCGACACAGGCGACGCCGAGCACGATGGCCGTCGTCTGCCCGAAGGCGAAGTACGCGGTGAACGGCAGGAGCAGGAACAGCACCCGGGCGAGCCCGGAGCCGTCGACGAAGGCGACACCCGCGTAGAGCACCGCGCGGAGGACGAGGAGCACCGCCGCTACCCGGTGAGGGGTCTGGACTGGGTAGCGGCGGTGCTCGGCCAGGTCGAGTCCGACCAGCGCGACCAGTCCGCCGATCAGCAGCGGCAGCGCGGTCGTCCCGATCCCGGCCATAGCGGCGTACACGCCCGCGACCAGCACCGCGGCACAGAGCACGGGGGAAACCCACGGTGCGGGTCGCGAGGTGCGCATGCCGGTCAGGCTAGTGCGCGCTCGGCCACAGGAACCTGCTGCCGAGACCACACCGTCATCGACAGCCAGATCAACACGGCGGCGCAGAGCACGTGCAGCACGCCGGTCAGCGGAGTGTCGGGCAGCGCGGCGAACACAGCCAGCAGGGTGAACGACACCCCGTAGCCCCACGCGGGCACGGCCGGGAACACCTTGGCCCGCACCATCGACACACCGAACGCGGCGGTGCCGACGACGAACACCAGCGACGCCGCCTTCAGCGCGATCTTCGTCGGGGCCGCCACCACCGGGTCGTCCTGGAAGAAGATCACCAGGTTGAGCGCGAACGCCACCCCGGTGAACAGTCCGAGCCCGATCATGTTCAGCGCGTAGGCCACCGCGCCGAACGTGCCGGACTTCGCGGCCTGGTGACCGTGGAAGGCGACGATCGCGGGCGCGCCGAACGCGGTGCCCAGGCCGATCACGATGCTGGTCAGCGCCGTCTCGCCGGTGAATGCCTCGATGGCGCCGGGCACGCCGATCGACAGCGCCAAGAGGATGCCGCACACCGCGCCGAAGCGGGGCAGCCAGGGGGTAGCCATCGGGCCGGTCTCCTTGTCAGTCACACGTTGTGGATTCCCGGTGACCGTAGGAGCGGCGTGGGCGTGCCCGTCAGTGCTGACCGGCCACACCGGTGGCCGCTGGTAATGCCCCGACATGGCCGTTCGGCACGTGCCTCTCGTGCGGAGCGCCCGGGAGCACGACGGTGACGACGAGCCCGCCGCCGTCGCGGGGGTCGGCGTAGACGGCGCCGCCGTGGGCGACGGCCACGGCGCGCACGATCGACAGGCCCAGCCCCGCGCCGCCGGTGGCCTGGCGTTCGGCGGCGAGCCTGCGGAAGGGCTCGAACAGGCCGGGGATCTCGTAGCGTGGCACCACCGGCCCGGTGTTGCTCACCTGCACCAGCGCCGTCCCGTCGGGTTGGGTGGTGCTGACGACGCGCACCCAGCCGTCGGTGTCGGTGTTGTGCCGCACCCCGTTCTCCACGAGGTTCTGGACCAGCCGCTCCAGCAGGACCGGGTTGCCCGTGGTGGGTGCCTCGGCGGCCTCGACGCGCACGGTGACCGAACCGGTCGGGGTCTGGTCGGCGACGTGCTCGACGATGTCGGCGAGGTCGACGAACGAGCTCTCACCCACCTGCCGCTCGGAGCGGGCGAGGACAAGCAGCCCGTCGATGAGCCGCTCGTGGCGGGCGTTGATCTCCAGCAGCGTGTCGGCGAGCTGGCGGACCTCGGGTGACCCGGAGCCGCGGTGCACGGCGACCTCCAGCAGCGCCCGGTTGATCGTCAGCGGGGTGCGCAGTTCGTGGGAGGCGTTGGCGATGAACCGGCGCTGCCCGTCGAAGGAGTGGTCGAGCGCGGCGAGCATGACGTCGAAGGTGTCGGCCAGTTCCTTGACCTCGTCGTGCGGGCCGGTCATCGCGATGCGCTCGCGCAGGCCGCGGTCGGGTGCGGGGGTGTGGGCGATGCGGCGGGCGGTCTCGGTCATCCGGTGCAGCGGCTGCAGCATCCGCCCGGCGATGAGCCAGCCGAACGCGGTCGCCGCGATCCCCACGATGGCCAGCGCGATGCCACCCTGGGTGAGCAGCGCGTCGAGTGTGTCGTTGCGCAGGTCGTCGGCGACCTTCATGAACTGCATCTGCGGCCCGGGCGCCGCGCCAGGCGGCAGCTCGCCGACGATGGTCCTGGTCCGGATCGGCAGCTGCTGGGACACCAGCGCGTAGGTCGCGGTCAGCAGGACGACCCCCGCCAGCAGGAACAGCCCGCCGTAGACGAGGGTGAGGCGCGCGCGGATCGTCAGCCTGGTCATGGGATGCGGTACCCGACGCCCGGCTCGGTGCACACCAGCTGCGGCTCGCCGAGTTTGCGCCGCAGCTTCAGGATCGTCATCCGCACGGCGTTGGTGAACGGGTCGGTGTGCTCGTCCCATGCCTTCTCCAGCAGCTGTTCGGCCGACACGAACGCCCCGTCGGCGCGCAGCAGCTCGGCGAGCACCGCGAACTCCTTGCGCGACAGCGGCACGTACCGGCCGTCGCGGTAGACCTCGCGGCGGTGCGGGTCCAGCCGCAACCCGGCGCGGGTCAGGATCGGCGGCGCCGCTGCCCGTGCCCGCCTGCCGAGGGCGACCACGCGCGCGGCCAGTTCGGGGAAGGCGAACGGCTTGGGCAGGTAGTCGTCGGCGCCCAGCGCGAGCCCGGCGACCCGGTCGTCGATCTCGGTGGCGGCGGTGAGCATCAGCACCCGCACCGCCGAGTCGCCCGAGACCAGTGCCCGGCACACGTCGTCGCCGTGCACCACGGGCAGGTCGCGGTCGAGGACCACGACGTCGTAGTCGTGCACCCCGATCCGCTCCAGGGCCGCGCCGCCGTCGCCGACCACGTCGACGGCGTGCGCGTCGCCGCGCAGCCACCGGGCGACCGCCTCGGCCAGCAGCGGTTCGTCCTCCACCACCAGGATCCGCATTCGTCCATGGTGACCCTCGGCGGTGTTTCCTCAGCGTCAACGTTTTCGGCAACGGCCGGGAAATGCCCTGGGGAGTCCACTTCGGTGGGTGGCCGGAACCCTCCGGCCGCTGACCAGGGAGACGACGATGCGGATCAGGACGGGCCTCGCGGCGGGCCTGCTGGCGCTGGCGCTGGCGGGCTGCGGGGCGGCAGACGACGGCGGCGACGGCGTGGCCAGCGCGGGCGGGCCGGGCAGCACGACGACCACGCCGAGTGCGAAGAGCGGTCCGGGTGACCAGGCGAAGTTCGCCCAGTGCATGCGGGACCACGGCGTGGACATGCCCGACCCGGAGGAGACCGGCGCGGGCGGCAAGGGCGTGCGGATCAGGATTCCGGACGGCACCGACAAGTCGAAGGTCGACGCCGCCATGACCGAGTGCAAGTCGTTCCTGCCCAACGGCGGTGAGCCGCCCAAGCTCGACGCCGAGCAGCAGGAACAGCTGCGGAAGATGTCCCAGTGCATGCGCGAGAACGGTGTGCCGGACTTCCCCGACCCGGACCCCAACGGCGGCATCCGCATCGAGGTGAGGCCGGGTTCGGGCATGGACCCGGAGGACCCCAAGTTCCAGGAGGCGCAGGAGAAGTGCCAGCAGTTCATGCCCCGGCGCCCCGGTGACCCGGACGGCCCGTCGACCGACAAGGTGGAGGGATGAGGGGCCGGACCCGCTGGGTGGCGGGCGTGACGGTGCTGGTGTTGGCGGGCGGGGGCGCGGCGGCGGCGGCGACGGGCTTCGGCTTCGACGACAAGTCCGGCGACGACGGGAAGAAGGAGTCCAAGGCGCCGTCGACGGCGAAGGTGGGCCGCCAGACGCTGGTCGACACCGAGAAGCACGCCGGTGACCTCGGCTATGGCGACACGGCCACGGTCAGCGGCAAGCTCAACGGCACGGTGACCGGCCTGCCCGCCACGGGGTCGACTGTGGACCGCGGCCAGGCGCTCTACCAGGTGGACAACACCCCGGTCGTGCTGATGTTCGGCGGCCTTCCCGCCTACCGGCCGCTGGCCTCGGGCACCGAGGGCGCCGACGTGAAGCAGTTCGAGCAGAACCTGGCCGCCCTGGGCTACAAGGGGTTCACGGTGGACGAGAAGTTCTCCGACGCGACCGCGACAGCGGTGAAGAGCTGGCAGGAGGACCTCGGCCTCGCCGAGACCGGCGTGGTCGACCTCGGCCGCGTCTTGTACGCGCCGGGCGCGGTGCGGGTCGAGGCGCACAAGCTCGCGGTGGGCGACGAACTGCGGCCGGGGACCGCGCTGCTCACCTACACCGGGCTGGCCAGGGTGGTGACGGTCAGCCTCGACGTCGCCGACCAGCGGCTCGCGGTCAAGGACGCCGCGGTGACGGTAGCCCTGCCCAACGGCAAGTCCGTCGCGGGAAAGATCACCGCGGTCACGACGGTGATCGAGGCCGCCGAGGGCGGCATGGGCGGCGACGAGCCGACCACCAAGATCGAAGTCACCGTCGCCATCGATGACCCGGCCGCGCTGGCCGGGCTCGACAAGGCCTCGGTCGACGTCGGGTTCACCGCGTCGAAGAAGGAGAACGTGCTCACCGTGCCGGTCGCGGCGCTGCTCGCGCTGGCCGAGGGCGGGTACGGGGTGCAGGTCGTCGACGGGTCGGCCACGCGCATCGTGCCGGTGGAGACGGGCATGTTCGCAGGCGGCCGAGTCGAGGTCAGCGGCGCCGGGCTGTCCGAGGGCATGACGGTGGGGGTGCCGTCATGACGGCCGTGGAACTCGCCGAGGTCACCAAGTCCTATCCGGGTGGGGTGTCGGCGCTGCGCGGGGTCAGCCTGTCGGTCGGCTACGGGGAGATGGTCGCCATCGTCGGACCGTCCGGGTCGGGCAAGTCGACGATGCTGCACGTGATCGGCACGCTTGACCGGCCGTCCACCGGGCAGGTCCGCATCGACGGCCACGACGTGGCCGCGCTGTCCGACCGCGGTCTGTCGGCGCTGCGGGCGGGTCGCATCGGGTTCGTCTTCCAGCAGTTCCACCTCGCCCCGGGACAGTCCGCTGTGGACAACGTCGCCGACGGCCTGCTCTACACCGGAACCCCGCTGCGCAAGCGGCGGGAGCGGGCGCGCACGGCACTGGCCAGGGTCGGGTTGGACGACCGGCTCGACCACGCCCCGCACGAACTGTCCGGCGGAGAGCGGCAGCGGGTGGCGATCGCGCGGGCGGTGGTGGGCGAGCCCGCGCTGCTGCTGGCCGACGAGCCCACCGGCAACCTCGACTCGGCCTCCGGCGCCGAGGTGATGGGCCTGCTGCGCGAACTGCACGCGGGCGGCGCGACCGTGCTGGTGATCACCCACGACCGGGGGATCGCCGCGGCACTGCCCCGCCAGGTGTCGATGCGCGACGGGATGGTGGTCCCCGGTGAGTAGGCCGCTTTCCCCCGCCCGCCTGCGCCCCGGCGACGTGCTGCGCGTCGGCGGCGCGGGCCTGCGCACCCGGCCGCTGCGGGTGTTCCTGTCCGCGCTCGGCATCGCCATCGGCATCGCGGCGATGACCGCCGTCGTCGGGATCTCCTCGTCGAGCCGCGCCCAACTCGACGCGCAGCTGTCCGCGCTGGGCACGAACCTGCTGACCGTGGCGCCCGGCGACACGATGTTCGGCGACACCGCCACCCTGCCCACCGAGTCGGTGGCGATGATCCGCCGGATCGGCCCGGTCAACCAGGTCGCCGCCACCGGCAAGGTCCCCGGCGCCAAGGTCTACCGAAACGACCACATCCCGGCCGGGCAGTCCGGTGGCATCTCCGTGCAGGCCGCCAATCTGGACCTGCCCGCCACCGTCGGCGCCACCCAGGCCGCGGGCACGTGGCTCAACGCGGCCACCGAGCGCTACCCGGCCGTCGTGCTCGGCGCCTCGACGGCCCAACGCCTCGGCGTGACCGAGGCGGGACCGGACGTCCAGGTCCTCGTCGGCGGCCGCTGGTTCACCGTCGTCGGCATCCTCGACCCGGTGCCGCTGGCCCCGGAACTGGACTCCGCGGCGCTGATCGGCTGGCCCGCCGCCCAGTCGTATCTGGACTTCGACGGCTACCCGACCACCGTCTACACCCGCGCCCGCGAAACCCAGGTCGAGGCCGTGCGCGCGGTGCTCGCCGCCACGGCGAACCCGGAGGCACCCAACGAGGTCAAGGTGTCGCGCCCGTCGGACGCGCTGGCCGCGCGGCAGGCCACCGACCGCGCCTTCACCGGTCTGCTGCTGGGCCTGGGCGCGGTGGCGCTGCTCGTCGGCGGGGTCGGCGTGGCGAACACGATGGTGATCTCGGTGTTGGAGCGGCGCGCGGAGATCGGTTTGCGCCGCTCGCTGGGCGCGACCCGGCCGCAGGTGCTGGTGCAGTTCCTGACCGAGTCGCTGCTGCTGTCGGCGCTGGGCGGGGTCGGGGGAGTGCTGCTCGGGGTCGCGGTGACGACCCTGTACTCCGGCACGCAGGGCTGGCCGACCGTGGTCCCGGCGTGGGTGACCGGCGGCGGGGTGGCCGCGACACTGGTCATCGGGATGATCGCGGGCCTTTATCCGGCAATTCGGGCGGCGCGATTGTCACCCACCGAAGCGTTGGCGACTCCGTAAACACTCGGTCGGACTAGTACTGGGAACGGGAAAAACTGCGGTCAGGAAAACTCTTCCCAATTATTCCTGTTGGCGCATACGTTTTGGCCCCCTGCTTCCTAGTGCCAAGGAGTAGCTGATGGGACGTCCCACCACCCTGCGTGCGGCGGGTATCGCCACCTTCGCCGCGGCGGCGCTCGCCATCACCCCGATCGCGTCGAGCGTGCCGCTGCTGTCCTTCGCGGGCAGCGGCAGCACGCCCGCCGCGGACTGTTTCGTTCCCCAGACCGGTCAGGGCGCCGCGGCCAGGGGCGGCCGCGGCCTCGACCACGAGCCGATGACGGCCGCCGACGTCGCCCGCGTCGAGCAGCAGACCAAGCAGCTGCTCGCGGAGAAGAAGGCTCAGGGCAAGTTCGTGCCCCAGGGCGCGCTGGCCGCGGCCACCGTCCCGGTGTACTTCCACGTCATGGCGGGCAAGAACGGGCACGGCGATGTCTCCGACGCCCAGATCAACGCGCAGATGGACGTGCTGAACAAGACGTTCGCGGGTCAGGAGTCGTCGCAGGCGTCGAACACCGGCTTCACCTTCACCCTCGCCGGGATCGACCGCTTCTACAACGACAACTGGCACCGGGACAAGCAGAGCTCGACGTACCGCACCCAGACCCGCAAGGGCGGGATGAACGCCCTCAACGTGTGGCTGGTCGACTTCAGCTACCTGGGCATCGCCACGTTCCCGTGGAGCGGCAACCCGAAGATCGACGGCATCCGCGTCCACTGGGACTCCCTGCCCGGTGGCAGCATCGCCAACTACAACCTGGGTGAGACCGCCACGCACGAGGCGGGCCACTGGTTCGGGCTCTACCACACCTTCCAGGGCGGCTGTACCTCCACCAACGACGAGGTGGCCGACACCCCGGCGCAGGCCAGCTCCACCAACGGCTGCCCGGAGGGCCGCGACTCCTGTTCGCTGCCCGGCATCGACCCGATCCACAACTACATGGACTACTCCTACGACTCCTGCTACAACCAGTTCACGCCCGGCCAGAGCACCCGCATGAGCAACATGTGGACCGCTTACCGCGCCTGACCCTTGTTCCAGTGCGCCCCATCCGGTATCCGGGTGGGGCGCACTGGCGTTCATGGACTGCGCTGATCAGCGGCAGCGACTCGGCCAAAAGCCGCCATATCCGATCACAGAGGGTGATCGTGAATGATCCGGAATGACCGCCTGCATCGCAACCTTGCACAATGACCCCCTACGCGTCAGGTCGGCGAGCGATCGGAAACGACTATGGGCGAGACGAGCACGGACGATTCGCGGGTTCCCGCCGTCCGGCCGAGCCGGGCGACCGGCAAGGTCGGCGAGCCGGAACTGCGGCAGCTGCTGGCCGGGCTGACCGCGGTCCGCGACGGCGACTTCGGCACGCGGCTGCCCGATCACGCGGGCGGACTGCTCGGCGAGATCGCCGACGTGTTCAACGGCATGGTCGACCAGCTGTCGCTGTTCACCTCCGAGGTGACGCGCGTGGCGCGCGAGGTGGGCACCGAGGGTCAGCTCGGCGGGCAGGCGCAGGTTCCCGGCGTGTCGGGCACCTGGGAGGACCTCACCGACTCGGTGAACGCCATGGCGGGCAACCTGACCAGCCAGGTGCGTGACATCGCCCAGGTCGCGACGGCGGTGGCCAAGGGCGACCTGTCGCAGAAGATCGACGTCGACGCGCGCGGGGAGATCCTGGAGCTGAAGGAGACCGTCAACACGATGGTCGACCAGCTCTCGTCCTTCGCCGACGAGGTGACGCGTGTGGCGCGCGAGGTGGGCAGCGAGGGCCGCCTCGGTGGTCAGGCGGACGTGAAGGGTGTCTCGGGCACCTGGCGCGACCTGACCGACTCGGTGAACTTCATGGCGGGCAACCTGACCGCCCAGGTCCGCAACATCGCCCAGGTGACCACCGCGGTCGCGAAGGGCGACCTGTCGCAGAAGATCGACGTCGACGCCCGGGGCGAGATCCTGGAGCTGAAGAACACGATCAACACGATGGTCGACCAGCTCTCGTCGTTCGCCGCGGAGGTCACCCGTGTGGCCCGCGAGGTCGGCACCGAGGGTCTGCTCGGTGGTCAGGCGGACGTGAAGGGTGTGTCCGGCACCTGGCGCGACCTGACCGACTCGGTGAACTTCATGGCGGGCAACCTGACCGCCCAGGTGCGGTCCATCGCCCAGGTCTCCGCCGCCGTCGCCAAGGGCGACCTGTCGCAGAAGATCACGGTCACCGCGCGCGGTGAGATCCTGGAACTCAAGAACACGATCAACACGATGGTCGACCAGCTCTCCGCCTTCGCCGACGAGGTCACCCGCGTGGCCCGCGAGGTCGGCACCGAAGGACGACTCGGCGGCCAGGCCGATGTGAAGGGCGTGTCGGGCACCTGGAAGGACCTCACCGAGTCGGTGAACGTCATGGGTGACAACCTGACCGCCCAGGTGCGCTCGATCGCCGAGGTCACCACCGCGGTCGCCCGGGGCGACCTGTCGCAGAAGATCCGCGTCGACGCGCGCGGGGAGATCCTGGAGCTGAAGGAGACCATCAACACGATGGTCGACCAGCTCTCCGCGTTCGCCGATGAGGTGACGCGTGTGGCCCGCGAGGTGGGCACCGAGGGCAACCTGGGTGGCCAGGCCACGGTGCGCGGGGTGTCGGGCACGTGGAAGGACCTGACCGACAACGTCAACGTCATGGCGTCGAACCTGACCGGCCAGGTGCGCTCGATCGCCCAGGTCGCGACCGCGGTCGCCAAGGGCGACCTGTCGGGCAAGATCACCGTCGAGGCCAAGGGCGAGGTCGCCGCGCTTGCCGAGGTGATCAACACGATGGTCGACACGCTGTCCGCCTTCGCCGACGAGGTCACGCGTGTGGCCCGCGAGGTGGGCACCGAAGGCCAGCTGGGCGGTCAGGCGCGGGTGCCGAACGTGGCGGGCACCTGGAAGGACCTGACCGACAACGTCAACTTCATGGCGAACAACCTGACCAACCAGGTCCGCAACATCGCCCAGGTGACCACCGCCGTCGCGAAGGGCGACCTGACGCGCAAGATCGACGTCGACGCCCGGGGCGAGATCCTGGAGCTGAAGAACACGATCAACACGATGGTCGACCAGCTCTCGTCGTTCGCCGCGGAGGTCACCCGCGTGGCGCGCGAGGTGGGCAGTGAGGGCCGCCTGGGCGGTCAGGCCGAGGTCGAGGGCGTGTCCGGCACGTGGAAGCGGCTGACGGAGAACGTCAACGAGCTGGCCGGGAACCTGACCCGCCAGGTGCGCGCGATCGCGGGGGTGACCAGCGCGGTCGCCGAGGGCGACCTGACCCGGTCGATCACTGTGGAGGCCTCCGGTGAGGTCGCCGAGCTCAAGGACAACATCAACTCGATGGTGGAGTCGCTGCGCGAGACCACCCGGGCCAACCAGGACCAGGACTGGCTCAAGTCGAACCTGACCCGCATGTCCGGCCTGATGCAGGGCCGCCGCGACCTCGCGGTGGTGGCGGAGCTGATCGTCGACGAGCTGACGCCGCTGGTGTCCGCCCAGTACGGGGCGTTCTACCTGGCCGAGGACGGCGCCGACGGCCCGGAGCTGACTTTGATCGGCTCCTACGGCAGCGCCGCGCGCACCGAGGAGACCCGCCGCTTCCAGTTCGGCGAGTCGCTGGTCGGGCAGGCCGCCCGCAGCCGCCGCGCGATCGCCGTGGACGACTTGCCGCCGAGCTATGTGACGGTGTCCTCGGGGTTGGGGCAGGCGCCGCCCGCGAGCCTGATCGTGCTGCCGATGGTGGTGGAGGACCAGGTCCTCGGCGTGATCGAGCTGGCCGCGGTGCGCCGGTTCACCCAGATCCAGCGCGACTTCCTCGAACAGCTGATGGAGACCATCGCGGTCAACGTCAACACCCTGGTCGCCAACGCGCGCACCGACGAGCTGCTCGGCGAGTCGCAGCGCCTGGCCGCGGAGCTGCAGGCACGGTCGAGCGAGCTGCAGACGCGGCAGGAGGAACTCCAGTCGTCCAACGCGGAGCTGGAGGAGAAGGCGGCGCTGCTGGCCGCGCAGAACCGCGACATCGAGACGAAGAACCTGGAGATCGAGCAGGCCCGCCAGGAGCTGGAGGCACGCGCGCAGCAGTTGGCGCGCACCTCGAAGTACAAGTCGGAGTTCCTGGCCAACATGAGCCACGAGCTGCGCACCCCGCTCAACAGCCTGCTGATCCTGGCCCAGTTGCTCGCGCAGAACCCGACGCGCAACCTGACGCCCAAGCAGGTCGAGTACGCCGGGATCATCCACTCTGCCGGGTCGGACCTGCTGCAGCTGATCAACGACATCCTCGACCTGTCGAAGGTCGAGGCGGGCAAGATGGACGTCAGCCCCGAGCGCATCCCGCTGCGCAGGCTGCTCGACTACGTCGAGGCCACGTTCCGGCCGCTGACCACGCAGAAGAACCTCGGGTTCCGCATCAGCTCCGCGGGCGGGGTGCCCGCCGAGGTCGTCACCGACGACGCCCGCCTGCGCCAGGTGCTGCGCAACCTGCTGTCCAACGCGGTGAAGTTCACCGAGTCCGGCACCGTCGAACTCAAGATCGAGCCCGCCGAACCGGCCGAGCTGCCCGCCACCGTCGGCACCCACGGCGCGGCCATCGCCTTCCGGGTCGTCGACACCGGCATCGGCATCGCCGAGCAGCAGCTCGACTCGATCTTCGGCGCGTTCCAGCAGGCCGACGGCACCACCAGCCGCAAGTACGGCGGCACCGGCCTGGGCCTGTCGATCAGCCGCGAGATCGCCCACCTGCTGGGCGGGTCGCTCACCGTGGAGAGCACGCCGGGCAAGGGCAGCCGGTTCACCTTCTTCGTCCCGGTGGCCCGCCCCGACTTCCTCGACCTGCTCGCCGCCGACACCGGCAAGGCGATCGGCCCCGCCGACGACCACGAACCCGCGGGCGACATGGCCCCGGCCGGGCTGCGCAGGCTGCTGGTGATCGAGGAACACCGGCCCGGCCTGCTGTCGCTGGTCGCCGAGAGCGCCGTCGCCGAACTGGCCGCCACACCCGACCTGTCCGACGCGCGCGGCCCGGTCGAGGTGATCACGGCGGTAGATGTCGCCGAGGCCGCCCACGCGCTGGCCGACGACTCCTGCCACTGCGTCGTCCTCGAACTGGGCATGGCCGACGGCGCCGCCGTGCTCGACCTGATGGACGAGCGCCCCGACCTCGCGACCGTGCCCGTCCTGGCGCACAACAGCGGCCGCCTCGACGTCGACCTGGAACGCGGCCTGCAGGCCCGCACCGGGCCGCGTCCGCTGGAGCTGCTGTCGAGCCTGGACGAGCTGCGCGAGCGTATCGCCCTGCACCTCAACGCCGACCGGCCCGGCGACGTGCTGCCGCTGGTCCGCGGCCACGTCCCCGACGCACCCGCCGTCGACGGCAGGCTCACCGGGCGCACCGTGCTCGTCGTCGACGACGACGCCCGCAACGTCTACGCCCTCACCGGCATCCTCGAGACCCACGGCATGCGCGTGCTGCACGCCACCAACGGCCGCGAGGGCATCGAGGCGCTCACCGGGCACCGCGACGTCGACCTGATCCTGATGGACGTGATGATGCCGGAGATGGACGGCTACACCGCCACCGCCGCCATCCGCGCCATGCCCGAGTACACCGATCTGCCGATCATCGCCGTCACCGCGAAGGCCATGCTCGGCGACCGGGAGAAGGCGCTGGCCTCCGGCGCCAACGACTACGTCACCAAACCCGTCGACGCCAACGACCTGATCACCCGGATCCAGGACCGGCTGCGCGCGTAGGACTGGAGAGTGCCCGACATGTCGACCGCTGAGGACCGCCTGGTCGCGACCGTGGAACGGCTGCGCGACGAACTGGGCCGGGCCAGAGCGGACGCCGACGCCCGGGCGCTGGTGGAGCTGGCCAAGGGCGTGCTCGTCGAGCGGTTACGGGTCGGCCCGACCGCGGCGGCGCGCGAGCTGGACACCATCGCCGCCCAGGCGGGCATGTCGGTGACCGAGCTGGCCGCCGACATCGTCAACCACTCCGCCTACGACGAGGTCGCCGAGCTGCCCCGGCACGAGTCGGTCGGCCTCGGCGACGAGTCCCGGCCGGTGGTGCAGCGGCTGCGCACCGCCGAGAGCGGCGTGCTCGCCGCCGACGACGTGCAGGCCGTCGCCGAGGCCATGCTCGAACACGCGCTCACCCCGCTGGGCGCCACCGCGGTCGCGGTGTGGGCCGTCGGCGCGGACTCCTCGCTGAGCCTGTCCGGCGCGGCGGGCTTCGCCCACCAGGAGATCGACCGCTGGCGCTACGTGCCCCCGGCCGTGGCCACCGCCGCCTCCGCCGCCCTCGACGAACGCAACACCCTGTGGTTCAGCGGCGACGACCTCGCCGCGGTGCCCTCCATCGGCGCCGAGCAGTTCCGCGACGGCACCCGCGCCGCGCTGCCCGCCATGGTCGGCGGCCGCGTCATGGGCGTGCTGGAGATCTGCTGGCCCACCGCCATCCCGCCGCAGCCCCGCCGCATCGTCCGCCAGCTCGACGCGCTGGGCGAGCTGTGCGGGCACGCCATGCACGCGCTGCCCATCGCCACCCCGCTGCCCGCCGACGCCGACCTCGCCCGGCTGGCCGAACTCGCCGACGCGCTCGTCGACCCGGCGCTGGTGCTCGTGCCGCGCCGGGACGAGGACGGCGTCCTGGTCGACTTCGACGTCCACCACGCCAATCCCGCCGCCGCGGGCGGGATCGCGGGCGCGACCCTGATGGAGTGCTACCCGCAGGCCACCGGCCTGGTCGACACCATCGCCCACGTCCACGCCACCGGCGATCCGCTGCGCGCCGACCGACTGGCCGTGGAGCCGTTCTCCGACGTCGCCGGGGTCGGCGCCAGCCGGGTCGGCGACGCGGTGCTGCTCACTTGGCGGCCCAGCGACGGCTCAGCCCGCTGGGCGGAGCTGCTGCGCCAGACCCAGCGGCTGAGCCAGGTCGGCGGGTTCGAGGAGGACACCCTCAGCGGCGAGATCACCTGGACCAGCGAGCTGTTCACGCTGTGCGGGCGCACGCAGGCCGACGGGCCGATCCCGCTGGCCGAGCTGTCCGGCCACGCCCACCCCGAGGACACCGCCGCGGTGTCGCGGTTCGTCCGCACCCTGCTGCACCACCGCAGGCCCGCCTCGACCACGCTGCGCGTGCGCCGCCCCGACGGCGGCTACCGGCACAGCCGCGTGGTGGCCGAGCCGGTGCTCGACACCGACGCGGGCCTGGTCGCGGTGCGCGGGGCCTGGCAGGAGATCTCCGCGCAGTACTGGACCGAGGTCGCCCTGGCCGCCACCCGCGACCAGCTCGCCTCCACCGAGCAGGAGTCGGCCGAGCGCAACCGGCTGGCCCGCCAGCTCCAGCAGGCGATCATGCCGCCCACCCACGACCCGCTGGAGCTGCCCGACCTCCATATCGGCGTGCGCTACCGGCCCGCCGAGAAGGACCACTTGGTCGGCGGCGACTGGTATGACGCGCTGGTGCTGCCGTCGGGGCAGGTCATGGTGTCGGTGGGCGACATCGCGGGCCACGGCATCGAGGCCGCGACCGGCATGGTCGTGCTCCGCAACGCCCTGCGCGGCCTGGCGGTGACCGGCGCGCCGCCCGCGCAGCTGCTGGGGTGGCTCAACAACGTGGCGTGCAGCCTGTCCGGCGGAATCCACGCCACGGCGCTGGTCGGCCTCTACGACCCGGCGACGCGGGTGCTGCGCTGGGCCAGGGCCGGGCACCTGCCGCCGGTGATCGCCACCGAGGGGCGCGCCTCGACGCTGCCGTTGATCAAGGGCCTGATGTTCGGCGTGCACTCCGACGCGACCTACGAGGAGGGCATGGTCCGGCTGCGCGAGCACGACATGCTGATCTTCTACACCGACGGCCTCATCGAGCGGCGCGAGGTGTCGATCGACGAGTCGATGGACCACCTGCGCGGCATCGTCGGCGCCGAGTCCGACGATCTCGACCGCTGTCTGGACCGGCTGCTGGCCGAGGGCGACGGCGACACCGACGACGACGCGTGCATCGTCGGCATCCAACTTCGCTGAGCTACTGAGAGTAGTCACGCCTCCCACAGATGAGGGAGTCTCACATCCCGCTATGGCGTGGGTCACACACTCTTACGCTGTGGTTTATCCGCAATTGCGCCAACCGGCTAGGCCATTGGAGTGACGATGATCGGCGCTCGCCCAAACGGCCGCATAGCTCCTTGCGCCGCTCAGACGTTCGCTGATAACAACCGATGCCACGAGGGCAAACAATGGAACTCGTTTCAGTCATGTGGATGACGGAGGGTCATGCCGACCGAACTCGTCGAGGTGGACCACACCCTCGACCATTCGCCGGACCAGGTGTGGGACATCCTCAGCGACCCTGAGCTGTATCCGAGGTTCGCCCGCGAGATCGCCTCCTGCGAACGCGACCCCGCGGTGCCCCCGGGCCGCGGCGCCCGCTTCCGCGTCCGCTTCGCCGTCGACGGCGCCCCCTCGGTCGCCGACGAGGTCGAGATCCTCGTCCACCGGCCCGCCGAACACCTCGTGCTGGTCAGCCCCCGATGGGAGGGCGGGCACCTCACCGTGCGCCTCGAAGCCGCCTCCCGCGGCCGCACCCACGTCCAGGTCATGCTGTCGCTGCCCGCCGGACTCACCTCGGGCACCGTCCTGAGCGGCTCCTGGCTGCGCAAACGCGTCCGCCGCGCCCTGGCCATGATCGACCACCACCTGTCCGGGCGGGCACTGACCACCGCGCCCACCCGCATCGACCAGACCGCCCGCGGCCAGTCCACGCTCACAGTCGCCCGCACGCTGGCGAAAGCGGGCGTGTTCGCCCCGGGCCGCCCCGACCGGATGGTCCGCCAGCTCAGCGCCCTCACCCGCTGGGGACCCACCATCGTCGGCGGCTACCGCGGCGCCGCCGCCGCCAGCCCCACCACCCCGGCCATCGTCGACGAACGCGGCGAACTCAGCTTCGACGAGGTCGACCGCCGCACCACCCGCCTGGCCAACGGCCTCGGCGAATACGGGGTGCGCGCGGGCCGCCGCGTCGCGGTCATGTGCCGCAACCACGCCGGGATCGTCGAGGCCGCCATCGCCTGCGGCAAACTCGGCGCCGACGTCCTGCTGCTCAACACCGGCCTGGCCGCCGACCAGATCGCCGACATCATCGCCTCCCACGGCCCCATCGCCCTGCTCGCCGACGACGAGTTCGCGCCCCTGTTCCACAACCTGCCCTCATCGCTGCCCTGGATCTCCACCTGGACCGCCACCAAGGGCGCCACCAGCGTCGACACTCTCATCCAGGACGCGTCGTCGGCGCCGCTGCGCCCACCGGCCCACGCGGGCAAGCTGATCGTGCTCACCTCCGGCACCACCGGCACCCCCAAGGGCGCCCGCCGCCGCAACCCGACCGGCCTGAGCGCCGCCGCCTCGGTGTACTCCCGCATCCCGCTGCGCCTCGGCGAACGCATGCTCGTCTCCGCGCCGATCTTCCACACCTGGGGCCTGGCCGCCGTCCAACTCGGCATGCCCCTGCGCGCCACCCTCGTGCTGCAGCGCCGCTTCGACCCCGAGTCCGCGCTGCGCGCCATCGACGAGTTGGGCTGCACGTCGATGTTCGCCGTGCCGATCATGCTGCAGCGCATCCTGGCCCTGCCCGCCCGCGTCCGCGCCCGCTACGACACCTCGACGCTGCGCGTCGTGGCCAGCAGCGGCTCGGCCATGTCCGGCCAGTTCGTCACCGAGTTCATGGACACCTTCGGCGACATCCTCTACAACCTCTACGGCTCCACCGAGGTGTCGTGGGCCAGCATCGCCGACCCCACCGACCTGCGCGCCGCCCCCACCACCGCGGGCCGCTGCCCGGTCGGCACCAAGGTCGGCATCCTCGGCCCCGACGGCGTCCCCCTGCCCCCAGGAGCCGTCGGCAGCATCTGCGTCGGCAACGACATGCTCTACGAGGGCTACACCAACGGCACCCGCAACGCCATGCACGACGACCTCATGGTCACCGGCGACCGCGGCTACCTCGACGCCGACGGCCGCCTGTTCGTCAGCGGCCGCGACGACGACATGATCATCTCCGGCGGCGAGAACGTCTTCCCCCGCCCGGTCGAGGAACTGCTGCTGAGCCTGAACGAGGTCGCCGACGCCGCCGTGGTCGGCGTCCCCGACCGCGAATACGGCCAGCGCTTCGTCGCCTACGTCGCCCTGCGCCCCGGCGCCCACCTCGAGGCCACCGACATCCGCCACTTCGTCCACGACCACCTGGAGCGCTTCTCGGTACCCCGCGAGGTCCACTTCGTCCGCCGCGTGCCCCGCAACGCGACGGGGAAAGTGGTCAAGGGGCTGTTGGGGGAGCAGGAGGTCGTGGGCTGATCAGCCCAAGCTCGCCCGCAGTAGCGCGAGGCAGCGGACCACGTCGTCGCGGTGCTTGGCGGCCTTGATCCATGACGGCAGCCTGCTGGCCAGGCTGCCGTTGCGGTTGGGCACCCGCTCACGCAGCCCGGCGGCGACATAGCGCTCCAGGAAGTCGAGGTGTTCCTCGTTGAACGCCCACAGGGTCCGGCCGTGGCAGGGCACCTGCAGCCACAGCTCCAAGCCCCGGTACCTCGGCACCCACGGGACCCCGGGCACCCACTCGGCCGTCACCGCGAGCGTGGACACCGTCCCGCAGCCCGGGCAGGTCACCGGCATCTCCCGCGGCATCAGGTGCCGCCACCGCTGCGCCCACCGCTCGACCTGACGCCCGCACCGCGAGCACCGGCCACCCGCGCGCACCCGGACCCGCTCAGCGGGCGCGTCCGCCTTCGCGTAGCCGCACCCCGTGCAGGTCACCCTCGTCCGCGTCGCGACGGCCCGCGCCCCGCAGCGCGGGCACCGGACCAGCACCTCGCCGACGCGCAGGTACCGACCGTCGTCGTGGAACCGGCCGCCCATCCTCAGTCGAGGACCGCGTACGCCCGGACCGGGAACGTGCCCAGCCCCACCACCGGCACCGGCGCGGCGTGGAAGCGGAAGCCCGACGGCGGCAGCTGCTCCAGCCCGCGAAGGTGCTCGGCCACCGGGATCCCCGCCCCCAGCAGCGCCGTGTGGGCCGGCCGCAGCGGGTCGTCGGTGCTGTCGATGTTGAGGCTGTCGATGCCGACCAGCGCCGCGCCCTGCTCCGCAAGCCACGCCGCCGCGTCCGCCGTCAGATACGGGTGGCCCTCGAAGTACGCCGGGGTCCGCCAGTGCGCGTCCCAGCCGGTGTGGATCAGCACCGCCCGCCCCGCCACGTCGAACGGCAGCAGCGCCGCCTTGTCGACCGCGCGCAAGCCGTCGCCCGCGACCCGCACCACGATCCCGTCGAGGTCGGCCACGCTGGACAGCGGCAGGCCCGCCAGGTCGGCGCGGCCGTCGTAGCGGTGCGCGGGGGAGTCCACGTACGTCCCGGTGTTCGCGACCATCGAGATCGTCCCGATGTGGAATTCCGTGCCCGGCCCGTACACCTCCCGCGACGCCTCCCGCGTCAGGTAGTCGCCGATCTCCGGTCCCGGCACCCCTGGCAACGTGGCCATGCCGTGCTCCACGCGGTGGCTCAGCTCCACCAGCCGGGGACCGCCCGCGGCGCCGGTCGGCACCCCGCGGGAGCCCTTGTGCGCCTCGGCGATCATCCGCCGGTTGGAGACCCGCACCGAGCCGACCATCAGCAGGCCGAGGTGGCGCACCAAGAGTTCAGCCGTGGTCTCGTCGTCCAACTCGGGCCTGGGGGAGTCCAGCCGGAACCCCTCCACACGCAGCGAGCCCCCGTTGCGGAACTCCACCTCCGCGTCGAACTCGACCCGCCAGCCCTGTCCATCGGTGTTCATCACACCTGCGAACCTAGCAGTGACCAGGGGAAACGCCGCAACTCTCACCCTCCACTTGAGAGTTAGACATCGCGAGCCGAACGGTCGACTCAAGGTTCACAGTTGATCAGCGAAGGGGACCGCGAACCCCACCGGGACATCCCCGTACGCTGTCCGATGTGGTCGCCCCCGCCGTGCCCCAGGAGCCCCCGATGGCCGCCAGCACCGACGCACCCGCACGCCGGGGCCGACTGACCGTCGCCCTGCGCGCGGCGGCCGCGCTCGCCGCCGGTGGCCTGGTGTTCCTCAGCGTCCCCCCGCGCCCCACCTGGTGGCTCGCCCCCGTCGGGTTCGCCGTGCTGGCACTGCTGTTGCACGACCGCCGCCCCCGCCCCGCCTTCGGCTACGGCTTCCTCTTCGGCCTCGGCTTCATGACCCCGCTGCTGTCCTGGACCGGCGTCTTCGTCGGCCCCGTCGCCTGGCTGCCGCTGAGCGCCCTGGAAGCCGCGCTCGTCGCCGTGCCCTGCGTCGCCATCGCCGCGGTCGCCCACCTGCGCGCCTGGTACCTGTGGGCCGCGCTGCTCTGGGTCGCGGGCGAGTCCCTGCGCGCGCTGTTCCCCTTCGGCGGGTTTCCCTGGGGCAAGATCGCCTTCGGCCAGCCGGAGGGCCTCTACCTGCCGCTGGCCGCGCTCGGCGGCACCCCGCTGATCGCCTTCGCCGTCACCCTCACCGGCTTCGGCCTCGGCGAGCTGGTCCGCCGCGCCGCCATCACCCGCGCCCCCCGCGCGCTGCTGGTGCCCGTCCTGGCCACCGTGCTGCCGCTGGCCGCCGGGGTCGCCGCCATCCCCGCCGTGGGCACCGACGCCGACGCGGGCGAGATCACCGTCGCCGCCATCCAGGGCAACGTGCCCCGCGCGGGCCTGGACTTCAACGCCCAGCGCCGCGCCGTGCTCGACAACCACGTCAAGCGCACCGAGCAGCTCGCCGCCGACGTCGCCGCGGGCAAGGCCGCGCAGCCCGACATCGTCATCTGGCCGGAGAACGCCTCCGACATCGACCCGTACCGCAACGCCGACGCCGCCCAGGCCATCACCCGCGCCGTGGCGGCCATCAAGGCGCCGGTCGCGCTGGGCGCGGTCGTCGTGCGCCCCGACGGGCCGCGCAACATGGTCATCCAGTGGGACCCGGGCACCGGCCCGGTCGACGAGTACATCAAGCGGCAGCTGCAGCCCTTCGGCGAGACGATGCCGATGCGCGAGTTCTTCCGCCTGTTCAGCTCCACCGTCGACCGCGCGGGCACCTTCCAGCCCGGCGACGAGGCCACCGTGTTCCGCATGGGTGAGGCCCGTCTCGCCCTGGTCACCTGCTACGAGGTCGCCTTCGACGGCGTCGTGCGCGACTCGGTCCTCAACGGCTCCAACCTGCTCGCGGTGCCCACGAACAACGCCACCTTCGGCCGCACCGAGATGACCTACCAGCAGCTCGCCATGGACCGAATCCGCGCCGTCGAACACGGCCGAACGGTCATCGTCGCGGCCACCAGCGGCGTCAGCGCGATCGTCCTCCCGGACGGCACGGTGACGCAACGCACGGACTTGTTCACGCCGGCGGCCCTGGTCGAACGCGTCCCACTGCGGACAGCGACTACCATGGCGGACCGACTGGGTGCATGGCCCGAATGGAGCATGGTGCTCGCGGGTCTGGCCGCACTGGTGTTCGCACTGGTGACCGGCAGGCGCCCACGATCCGCAAAGGATGTGCCGAGCGGACAGCACGGATAACAGCATCAGCCCTAAAGACGTATCGGCCCGGTGCGCGTACGCGCCGGCGAGGAGGAAGCAACCGATGGCGGAGCAGCCGCACGGCGAGGACAAGCTCGAACCGGTCCTGGTGGTGATCCCGACGTACAACGAGCGGGACAACATCGAGATCATCGTCGAGCGGCTCAACGCCGCCCTCCCGCACGTCCACGTGCTGATCGTCGACGACGGCAGCCCCGACGGCACCGGCGACATCGCCGACGCGATGGCGGCCAAGGACGACCGCGTCAACGTGCTGCACCGCACGGAGAAGGCGGGCCTCGGTGCCGCCTACATCGCGGGTTTCAAGTGGGCGCTGGCCCGCGACTACGCCGTCATCTGCGAGATGGACGCCGACGGCTCCCACGCCCCGGAGGACCTGCCCCGCATCCTCGACGCGCTCACCGACGCCGATCTGGCGCTGGGTTCGCGCTGGGTGCCCGGCGGCAAGGTCGTCAACTGGCCCAAGTCCCGCGAGTTCATCTCCCGCGGCGGCAGCCTCTACTCCCGCCTGGCCCTGGGCGCGTCGGTCCGCGACATGACCGGCGGCTTCCGCGCGTTCCGCCGCGCGGTGCTGGAGAAGCTCAAGCTCGACACCGTGGCCTCGGCGGGCTACTGCTTCCAGATCGACCTGGCGTGGCGCACCATCGAGGCCGGGTTCACCGTCGTCGAGGTCCCGATCACCTTCGCCGAGCGTGAGCGCGGCGAGTCGAAGATGAGCGGCAACATCGTCCGCGAGGCGCTCATCCGGGTCACCAAGTGGGGCCTGCGCCGCCGCGGCAACCAGCTCAAGTCGCTGCTGCGCATCAAGCGCTGACACCAGACGCCAAACGGCCGTGCCCCTGATTCAGGGGCACGGCCGTTTGTCTTGAGATGGAGACAGCCGCCCGGAAGGGGGGAGGTCCGGGCGGCTGTCGGTCTGTGGGGCTACGCGCTGCGCGCCCCGCGGCGGCCGCGCAGTTCCTGCAGGCGCTCGGTGAGCAGGTCTTCCAGCTCCGGGATCGTCCGGCGCTCGAGGAGCATGTCCCAGTGGGTGCGCGGTGGCTTGATCTTCTTCGGCTCGGGGTCGGTGCCGTCGATCATCTTCGACTCGAGCCCGTGCAGGCGGCACTCCCACACCGACGGGATCTCGGCGTCGTCGGAGAACGGCACCTCGAAGTCGTGGTCCTTCGGGCACGCGTAGCGAACCGTTCGGCGCGGGGCCAAGTCGTGATTGCGGTCAGTCTCGTAGCTGACCGCTCCCAGCCTGCTACCACGAAGCACACGGTCGGCCATGGCGGTGTCCTTTCGCTCGGCCCAGGAAAAACCCGGGCCAGGGTGTTGCTTACCCAGAGCAACGGACGAAGGGGACCGAAAATTCCCCGATCACCCATCGCGGTCGCTCAGGGTGACAAGCTTCACCCGTCAACAACAGCATCCTCCTAAGGGATGCCCGCCCGCCGGTTTTGTGACGCGTTATCGCACATTCGGCACGGACATATCACCCCTCCGGGTGATGCTAGCGGGTAACCGCCTTGTCAGGCGAACGATAGTTGACCTTGGACCCCCGGGTCGGTACCGAGGTCACCCAAGCGGAAGTGGCGTCGGCACAGCACTTGGTAACGCACGGTGGTTGTACGGTGTTCGGAGAGGGGTTCACTGTGCGTACCGACACGAGAGTGCCCCGTGTCCGCGACGAGAACGGTGTCCCCGGCCCGTGTCACCTGACCGTCCTGGACGCGCGCGTTGAACCGCGCGGGCAGCCCACACCAGCACAGCACGTCGACCTGCACCGGCTGAAGATCGTCGGCGAGCTCGAACAGGCGCCGCGACCCGGGGAACAGGGTGCTGCGGAAGTCGGTGGCGATCCCGAAGCAGTAGACGTCGACCTGCCAGTCGTCTGCCAGCTCGGCGAGCTGGTCGACCTGGGCGGGGGCGAGGAACTGCGCTTCGTCGACGATCAGGTAGTCCACCCGCGCGCCGACGGCCCAGTGGCCGCGCACCAGGCCCATCAGGTCGACCTCGGCGTGCACCTCGATCGCGGCCCGGGTGATCCCGATGCGGCTGCTGATCTGCGGCAGGCCGGAGCGGTCGAGGTGGACCAGCAGCAGGCCCTTGCGGCCTTGGCGGGCCTGGTTGTGGTCGACCTGCAGGGCGAGGGTGGATTTCCCGCAGTCCATGGGCCCGTAGTAGAAGCGCAGGTGCCCGGTGACGGGCCTGGCCCGTCGGGACCCCGCCGCGGGCACGGCGGAGAGGGCATCGGTCGGGTCGGCGGCGGGCGTCGGCTCGGTACTCACGGGCGGCAACCCTAGTGGTCACCCGTCGGTGTCCCGGCCCGCCGTGCCGGGATCACCTCCGTCGCCTCAGAGGATCGCGGGTTCCGGGTTGCCGACGGCTTGGATGGCGCGGCGCACCGGGACGAAGTACATCAGGATCAGGCCGACGAAGAAGAAGATGACCAGGGAGATGATCGCGTACCGGTAGGACCCGGTGGCCCCGGCCATGAACGCGAACAGCAGCGGCCCCAGCCACGACGTGGCGCGCTCGCCGATCTCGTAGACGGCGAAGTACTGGGCCTCTTTGCCCGGGGGCACCATCTGGCTGAACAGCGACCGCGACAGCGCGTTCGTCCCGCCCAGGACCAGGCCGATGCCGCCGGCGACCATGTAGAACTGCACGGCCTGACCGGCCTGGACGAAGTACGCCCCGCCGATCACCAGCACCCACACGGCCAGGCTGATCATGATGGTCTTCTTCGCGCCGATACGCCGGGCGACCAAGCCGTGCAGGACGCCGCCGAAGAACGCGACGAACTGGACGATGAGGATCGTGGTGATCAGCACGTCGGCGGAGAACTTCAGTTCCTCGCGCCCGTACTGCGCCGAGACGTTGGCGACGGTGGCGATGCCGTCGGTGTAGATCAGGTAGGTGCCGAGGAAGGCCAGGGTCAGCGGGAAGGTCCGCGCGTGGCGCAGGGTGGCGCCGAGTTCGCGGAAGCCCGCGGTCAGCACCGAGCCCTCGACGAGTCCTTCCTTGGCCGGGTTGTGCCCGCGCAGGCGGCGCAGCGGGATCAGGGTGAACGCCGCCCACCAGATGCCGGAGATGACGAACGCGATCTGCGCGGCGTTGCCCTCGGTGATGCCCAGCGCCTCGTGGGACAGCACGATCGCCAGTTGCAGCGCCAGCGCGGTGCCGCTGCCCAGGTAGCCGAACGCCCAGCCGCGGGTGGACAGCCCGTCGCGTTCGTCGGCTGTGGCGATCTCGGGGATGTAGGAGTAGTAGATGACCACCGAGGTGCCGAAGCCGATGTTGCCGAGGATGAACAGCACCACGCCCAGCTGCCAGTTCGTACCGCTGACCAGCGCCATCGCGACGGTGGCGATCGACCCGCCGAAGGCGAAGAACGCCAGCATGGGCTTCTTGTTGGGGGAGCGGTCGGCGATCGCGCCCATCAGCGGCACGATCAGCACCTGGATGACCGTGGCGAACGACAGCAGGTAGCCCCACAGCGAGCCCGCGGCGAAGTCCAGCCCGAACAGGCTGATGTCGCAGTCCTTGAGCTTGTCGGTGTTGCCCGCCGCGTCGGCCGGGCACGGGTTCGGGCCGTTGCGCGCGGTGTCGGCGATGGCGGCGTTGGCCGCGATCGACGTCAGGTACAGCGAGCCGAAGACCGTGGTCACCGACGTGGGGAACACCGAGTTCGCCCAGTCGTACCAGCACCACCCACGCTGTTCACGCTTGCGCGCCTCCGCCGCCGCGGTGTTGTCGTCCACGATGCTCAAGGCCCGCCTCCGCCGTCCACGCCCAGACCGCACCCTGCTCGCCCGGTCTGGCGGAGAGTACTTGTCCGGCCACGCCGAGGGTGTGGCCGAGTCCAAACATTGATCCAGCCCGTCACAGCCCTGATCGTTTGTCCCCCGATCGGCGTGTCGCGAACCCACCCGCGCGGGTGACGTGTGATGCTGTTGTGTTGGCTGTTGCGGTTGTGGCGGGTGGGATTCGGGCTTACCGTCCTCTGTCATGGCTGGTAAGAGCGTTCTCAGAGTGGTCTCCAGGCTGGTCCTGCTCGTCGTCACCATCGGCGCCGCCGCCGCGCTCACCGGGGGATCGGCCGCCGCCGACCCGCCCGCGGGCGACTGGGGCAAGCTGCGGATGTGCGAGTCCAGCGGCCGCTACACCGTCAACACCGGCAGCGGCTACTACGGCGCCTACCAGTTCGACCTGGCCACGTGGCGCAGTGTCGGCGGCTCCGGCTACCCGCACCAGGCGAGTCCGGCTGAGCAGGATTACCGGGCGCTGTACCTGTACCGGATGCGCGGCTGGCAGCCGTGGGAGTGCGCGGGCATGGTCGGCCTCGTCCCCGACCGCGACGCCCGCAGCAAGCGGATCCCCACCTACGCCGAGTCCGCCTACATCGGCGGCGGTTCGTCGGCCCCGCCCAGCACCAACACCCCCGCGTGGCCCGGGAAGGTCTACGTGTTCGGCGACTGCGACCCGTCGCTGCGCGCGTGGCAGCTGCGGATGAACGTCTACGGCTACGACTTCCAGGGCACCGGCTGCTACTACGCCGAGACCCAGCGCGCCGTGCTGGATCTGCAGCGCGCCAACGGCATCAACGACTCGGGCAAGCTCGGCCCGAAGACCTGGCGCGCGGCCTGGGAAGGCGTGGCGCCGCGTCGCTGAATCTCCTGCAGGCAACCCGGCCGTCGAACACGACTGGACATGTGACCATTTAGTCACCTATCCTGGTGTGGTGAACGACGACCGGGTCTTCAAGGCGCTTGCCGATCCGACCCGCCGCCTGTTGCTCGACAAGCTGTTCGCGCGGGACGGACAGACGTTGGGGGAGCTGGAGGCCGATCAGGAGATGACGCGCTTCGGCGTCATGAAGCACCTGAAGGTCCTCGAGGAGGCGGGCCTGGTCGTCACACGCCGGTCCGGGCGGGAGAAGTTGCACTTCCTCAACCCGGTGCCCATCCGACTGATCCACGACCGGTGGATCGACAAGTACACCGACGAGCGCCATGTCACCGCGCTCATCGAGCTCAAGAAGCAGCTGGAGGACGAGTCATGAGCACCACCACGCAGGTCTACAAGGTCTACATCAAGGCCACCCCCGAGGCGATCTGGGACGCGATCACCAAGCCCGAGTGGACCGAGCGCTACGGCTACACCGGCCTGGTCGACGTCGACCTGAAGCCGGGCGGCGCGCTGAAGATCCGCTCGTCGGAGGAGATGCGCCGCTCGGCCGAGGCCAACGGCTACGGCGTGCCCGAGCTGATCATCGACGGCGAGGTCATCGAGGCCGACGCACCACGCAAGCTGGTGACGACGTGGCGGATGCTGATGGATCCGACCATGGCCGAAGAGGGCTTCACCACCCTGACCCACGAGATCGCAGAACTGCAGGGCGGCTACTGCTCGCTCACCCTGATCCACGACCTGACCGGCGCCCCCGGCCTCGCCGCGATGGTCGCGGGCGGCGACGCCGACCCGAACCAGGGCGGCGGCGGCTGGCCGTGGGTCCTCAGCGACCTCAAGTCGCTGCTGGAGACCGGCAAGCCACTGGCGGGCTGAGGCGCCGGGCGCGTTGCGGGGCAGGGAGGTGGGGGGCCTCGATGCTTTGCCGCGCGCCTGTGGGCTGGGTGGCCCCCGGGTCCACCCAGCCCACAGGTCAGCCCAGTTTCGCCCGCAGCGCGGCGAGCTGCTCCTGGTCCAGTTCGATGCCGAACCCGGGCAGGATCTCGCCGAGCTGGTCGAGGCCGAACGGGGTGCTGGTCGTGCGGCCGTCGGCGTGCACGACCGTCAGCTCGTCACCGATCAGGCGCCTGCTGATGCCGGGTTCGAGCTGCTTGACGATCAGCTTGCCGGGAAACGGTGACTTCGCGCCGGTCGCGGCGTAGTGGTTGCCGATCTCGAAGTCGACCGGCTGCATCGGCAGGTCCTCGAACTCGTGGTCGGGCACCCACTCGCCGTCCTCGCGGACCCACAGCGTCCACCCCAGCTCGGTCGGGGTGAGCCTGCGCGGCCAGCCCGCCTGGTCGACCTCGGCGCCGTCGACCAGCGGCATCGGCTGCCACATCTGCGCGCCCCAGCCGACGTCCACGAGGTAGTCCATACTGCCCGCGCCGTCGGTGTCGTCCAGGGTGGCGACCAGCATCATGTGGGTGCGGGGTCCGCCGCGGTGGGGTGAGACGCGGGCGAGCCTGCGCCGGATCGTGTACCCGAGTCGCTCGGCGGCCGCGGCGAACAGGGTGGCGTGTTCGAAGCAGTAGCCGCCCCGCCGTTGTCCGACGAGTTTGTCCGCCACCGCCTTGACGCTGATGTCGGGGGTGCCGTCGAGCAGGACGGTGATGTTCTCGAACGGGATGGCCCGCACGTGGGCGCTGTGCAGAGTGCGCAGCGCCTCCAGCGTGGGTGCCACTCGCGGGTGGTCGATGCGTGCGAGGTAGCTGTCGAGGTCCAAGTCCTCGACACCCCAGTCCGGCGTGGGGGTTGTGGTCATGCCGCTATGGCATCACCTCCACCGCACTGGAGGTCAAGCGCCTTTGGGCGCCACCGCCCGACCGGCCATGGCGATCAGCAGCCGCTTCGGGGTGAACCGGGTCAGCCGGGCCAGCACCGAGTTCGCCGCGCCGTCGATGACGCTGGGCGCGCCGCGGTGCAGGCCGCGCAGGGTGGTGGCCACGACCTGTTCGGTGGTGCGGCGTGGGCCGACCGAGGCGTCGTCGGTGCCGACGACCTCGAAGAACGGTGTCTCCGTCGCCCCCGGGCACACCGCGATCACCTTCACGCCCGCCTGCCGCGTCTCGGCCCACAGTGCCTCGCTGAACGACAACACGAACGCCTTGGTCGCCCCATAGACGGCCATGTTGGGCAGCGGCTGGAACGCCGCGGTGCTGGCGACGTTGATCACGCTGCCGTTGCCGCGCGCGATCATGCCCGGCAGGAACCGGCGGGTCAGGTCGACCACGGCCACGCAGTTGAGCTGGATCTGCTCGACGAGCCGGTCGGGGTCGGCCGCGGCGAGCGCGCCGTGGGTGCCGAAGCCCGCGTTGTTGACCAGGACGTCCACCGTCCGCCCGAGTGCCTCGACGCGCGCGGCCAGGTCACGACCGGCGTCGGGCAGCGACAGGTCGGCGGCCAGGACGTCGACCGCACGGCCGTGCTTGGCGCGCAGCTCGGCGGCCAGTTCCTCCAGTTTGTCCTCGCGGCGCGCGACGAGGATCAGGTCGGCGCCTTGGGCGGCGAACGCGCGGGCGTAGTCGGCGCCGATGCCGCTGGACGCGCCGGTGATGAGCGTGGTCATGGGGTGAACTCCTTCTAGGCGACGGGCGCGGGCGACTTGGACGGGCGGGCGACGCGCTGGGCGATGGCGATCGACGCGCGGCGCGGCAGCAGGCGGGGGAGTAGGGCGAGCAGGGCATTGGCGGTGCCGTCGACGACACTGGGCTTGCCGCGGCGCAGGCCCGCGCGGGTGGTCTTCACGACCTGCTCCGGGGTGCGCATCCCGCTGGCGGTGACGACCTCGGTGCCGTTGGCCTCGAAGAACTCCGTCCGCGTCGCCCCCGGGCACACCGCGATCACCTTCACCCCCGCCGGACGCGCCTCGGCCCACAGCGCCTCGCTGAACGACAGGACGAACGCCTTCGTCGCGGCGTAGACGGCCAGGTACGGCAGGGGCTGGAACGCGGCGCCGCTGGCCACGTTGATCACCGTGCCGCGGCCGCGCTCGATCATCCCCGGGAGCAGCCGCCTGGTCAGGTCGACCACGGCGACGCAGTTGAGCCGCACCTGGGCGATGAGCCGGTCGGCGTCGGTGTCGGCGACGAGACCCTGGGTGCCGATCCCGGCGTTGTTGACCAGGACGTCCACGGTCCGCCCCAGCGCCTCGACCCGGGCGACCAGGTCCCGCGCGGCGCCGTCGACAGCCAGGTCGGCGGCCAGCACGTCCACCTTGCGACCGTGCGCGGCGCGCAGCTCGGCGGCCAACTCCTCCAGTTTGTCCTCGCGGCGGGCGACGAGGATCAGATCGGCGCCCCGCGCGGCGAAGTCGCGGGCGTAGCCCGCGCCGATGCCCGCCGACGCGCCGGTGATGAGGGCGGTCTGTCCGTCCATGGATCTCCTCCTGTGAAAAACCGACCGAGCGGTTTGTTTTGTGTTCATGCGGGTGCCATCGGGTGATCGAGCGGGGTTCAGCGGAGCAGGGCGCGTTCGGCCAGTGTCATCAGCGTGGTGGCGCGGGCGGCGAACCGATCGGGGTCATTGGCGAAATCCAGGACGTCGGCCAGCGACTTGAGTCCGTCGAACGCGGCGACCAGCACCTCGGCGACGGCCTCGGGCTCGATGTCCTCCCGCAGGTCGCCCTCGGCCTGCCCGCGGCGGATGATGTCGGCGACCAGGGTCACCCACGACGCCATCGGCTTGCTGATCTCCGGCAGGTCGGGGTTCGCGGCGAACTCCTTGCACAGCCGCATCACGACCCACGCGTCGGGCGCGGTGGCGAACAGGTCGAGCAGCGCCGGCACGACCGCGCGCAGCTGCGCCACCGCCGACGGCTCGGCCAGCACGCGCTCGGTGATGTGGGCCAGCCAGCGGTCCTCCTGCTCGGCGACCACCGCCAGCGCCAGGTCGAGCTTGGACTTGAAGTAGAAGTAGAACGCGCCCTTGGTCAGCCCGGAGGCGGCGATCAGGTCGCTCTGGGTGGTCCCGGCGTAGCCGTGCTCGGCGAACATCCGCGCGGCGGTGCGCAGCAGATACGCGCGCGTCGCCTCGCCCTTCGCCGTCGCCGGGATCGTCATGCCGACCACGGTAGCAGAAAATACCGGGCGGTCGGTTTTCTCAGGCGTGGGCCCAGACACCCCGCGAGATCATCACGTCCTTGAGCACCTGCGGCCGGTCGGTCATGATCCCGTCCACCCCCAGGTCCAGCAGCTCGTTGATCTGCGCGGCCTCGTCGATCGTCCACACGTGCACCTCGGCGCCGCGGTGGCGCGCCACGGCGACCAGCCGCTTGTCGACCACGGTCAGCCGACCCTGCTTGACCGGCACCTGGCACACCAGCGGCCGCGCCGACTTGCGCGCCATCACCTGCGGCAGCTTCGCCGACGCCCAGAACCCGGCCATCGCCCGCATCCCCATCGACGTCAGCACCGCCGGGCCGCCCTGCCTGCGGGCACGCTTCATCCGCGCCTCGGAGAACGAGGCCAGGCACACCCGGTCGAAGGCGTTCATCCGTCGCAGCACCGCCAGCATCGGCTCCACGGCGGCGTCGGACTTCAGGTCGATGTTGACCAGCGCCTCAGGCAGCTCCTCCAGCAGGTCCTCGATGCGGCAGACCGGTTCCCGGCCGCCGATCTTGGCCTGGCTGACCGTCTGCCACGGCAGCAGCGCCACCGCGCCGGTCGCGTCGGTGGTGCGGTCGAGCAGCTCGTCGTGGTGCACCACGACGACGCCGTCGCTGGTGGCGTGGACGTCGGTCTCGACGTAGCGGTAGCCCTCGGCGATGGCGCGCTTGAACGCGGCCAGCGAGTTCTCCATGCCGTCGAGCTCGTCGTAGTGCCAGCCGCGGTGGACGAAGGCCCGCGGGTAGGGGCCGGTGAAGAAACCATGGTCGGAGTGCACGCCACGAGTGTCGCACCGAGCGCCCAAACCGGCGTGGCGTGTCGGTGCACTCAGGGTGTCCAGATAGCGTCCAGCGGTATGGCGGTGGTTACCCAACCGGTGGACGTGGTCCGCAGACGCGACGAACCCCGGCACTGTGGCTGGTGCGGCAGGCAGCTGCCCGGCGACCCGCGCGCGGGCAGGCCACGCCGGTACTGCGCCCAATCGTGCAGGCAGCGCGCCTATGAGCGGCGCGCCGCGGTGCAGCGCGGCGGGCTGCCCGAGGACGCGGTCGTGCTGTCGGCGGCGGAACTCGCCGACCTGCAAGATCGACTTTTCCAACTGAGGTGCGCCGCCGAGGACGTGGCCACCGCGGCCCAGGACGGGGCCACGGCCGCTGAGCTGCGCGGACTCGCCGAAGCGATCAAGATCAGCGCCAAGGGCCTCGAGCGCCTGCGCTGAGGTTGTCCGGTCCACTACGCTTCGTGCGCATGTCCCCACAAGAACGGGTGAGGGAGACCGGGTGACGGACCACGAGACCGCCCCCGCGGAGATCTTGTCCGCCACGGACACCGCGTTCGCGCTGACCGACCGCGCGGGCACGGTGCGCTGGGTCAACCCCGCGATGGCCGCCCTGCTCGGGCTCACCGAGGCGCAGAGCGTCGGGCGTTCGCTGCCCGCGCTGCTGTCCGGTGCGCCCGACCATCCCAGCGACAACGACGTGATGATGCCGCTGCCCGGGGTCGACGGCGGCTACCGGTGGCTGGAGGTGCGCTGCACGGCCACCGACGACGGCCTGCTGTACCGGGCGGTCGACGTGACGCGCTGGCGCACGCGGGAGCTGGACTCGGCGGCGGTGCACCAGGAGGAACTGCTGCGCCTGGTCGACGAGGACCCGCTGACGGGCCTGCCGAACCGGCGCGCGCTGACCCGCGAGTTGGAGCGCCAGCTCGCCCTCGGGGTGCGTGGGGCGTTCCTGCTGCTGGACCTGGACCACTTCAAGGACGTCAACGACCTGCACGGCCATCCCACGGGCGACAAGGTCATGTGCACGCTGGCGTCGCTGCTGCGCGACCGCATCGGCGGCGGGCAGGTGCTGGGCAGGCTCTCGGGCGACGAGTTCGCCGCGGTGCTGGCCGACACCGACGAGCGGGAGGCGCTGGCGGTGGCCGACCGGCTGCGCAACGCCATCGCCGCGATCCCGATGACCGGGGTCGCGGGCGCCAGCCGCATCACCGTCAGCATCGGGGTGGCGACGTTCGACTCGGGTGTGTCGTGGCAGGAGGTGCTGGCCAACGCCGACATGGCGCTCTACGCGTCGAAGGCGGCGGGCCGCAACCGCGCCACGGTCTACGAGCCGGGCCATTACCAGGACACCCAGATGCGGGTGACGGTGATCGAGCGGGTCCGCGCGGCGCTCAAGCACGGCGGGTTCGTGCTGCACGCGATGCCGATGGTGAAGCTCGGCAGCGGCCGGGTGATCGGCCACGAGCTGCTGCTGCGCCTGGAGGACGGCAAGGAGCCGCACCTGGGTCCGGGTGAGTTCCTGCTCGCGGCCGAGCGCAGCGACCTGGTGTTCGAGATCGACCGGTGGGTGGCCGACAAGGCGATCCAGACGCTGGTGGAGCACCCGTATCCGGGGCTGCGGTTCAACGTCAACGTCTCGGGCCGCACCCTGGAGGATGAGGACTTCGGCGATTTCGTCCTCGACCGGCTGACCGCCGCAGGCGTCGCGCCCGGCCGCCTCGGGTTCGAGATCACCGAGACCGCCGCGGTCACCAACCTCGACGCCGCGCGCAGCCTTGCCCAGCAGCTGCGGGCCAGTGGCTGCCGGATCACGCTGGACGACTTCGGTTCCGGGTTCGGCTCGTTCGTGCATTTGAAGGAGCTGCCGATCACCGGGTTGAAGATCGACGGCGAGTTCATCCACGGCATCGACTACGGCAGCCGCGACACGGTGCTGGTGCAGGGCATCGTCGACATCGCCCGCGGTCTGGGCCTGTCGGTGGTGGCGGAGTGGGTGGAGCGTTCGACGCAGGTGGAGGCGTTGTCGCGGCTGGGTGTCCGGGTCGCGCAGGGTTTCCACCTCGGCAAGCCGGAGCCGTTGGAGTCGCTGCTGGCGCGCCCGCACGGGGTGTGGATGCGCCGCCCGACTTTGATGCAGGATCTGGAGCCGTTGGAGACCCATCCCTGACAGCGGCTGTCAGGGATCGCTCGTAGGTTCGGGCCATGACGGTCCTTGAGTTGCGCCAGTACACGCTGCACCCCGGCAAGCGCGACGAGCTGATCACGTTGTTCGAACGCGAGTTCGTCGACGCTCAGCTCGCGGTGGGGATGACGCTGCCGGGGTTGTTCCGCGACATGGACGATCCGGACCGGTTCGTGTGGCTGCGCGGGTTCACCGACATGACCGCGCGGCGTGAGGCGTTGACGGCGTTCTACTTCGGGCCGGTGTGGCAGGCGCACCGCGATCAGGCCAACGCCACGATGGTCGACTCGGACAACGTGCTGCTGCTGCGGCCGTCGCGCGGGTTCCCGGCCGGGCCGGTGGGCCTGCCGATCACCGTCACTGTCCACTATTTCGACGCGCCGGTGTCCGATGACGTGCTGGAGAAGGCGTTGGCTGAGCCGTTCTTCGCTGTGGCGATCACCGAGTACGCCGAGAACACCTTCCCGCGGCTGCCGGTCCGTCTCGGTGAGCATGTGGTGGTGACGTTCGGCGCGGGTGTCGACCTGTCGGAACGGGTCGAGCACCTGCGCCTGGAACCAACCTCCCGCTCGCTCCTCAGGTGACGGTGAAGTTGGCCATCATGGCCATGTCCTCGTGTTCGAGGTTGTGGCAGTGCATGACGTAGCGGCCCTTGAACCCGGTGAACCGGGTGATCACCTCGCACGCCTCGCCGGGCCGCAGGTCCACGGTGTCCTTCATCCCGAGATCCTTCTGCGGCGGGGTGCGGTTGTTGCGGGACAGCACCTGGAAGTGGGCGAGATGGACGTGCACGGGGTGGTGCACGTCAGTGAGGAACCGCCAGATCTCGACGTCGCCGAGCCGCGGGGTGGCGATGTCGGCGTCGGCGGCGAAGCTCTTCCCGTTGATCGTCCACCGGTGGTCCGGTGAGTGCGGCCCGGTGTGCGGGTCGCCCGCGGGGGCGCGGTTGAGTTGGAAGTGGAAGTCGCGGGTGGTGGCGGCCTGCGCTCGGTCGAGGGGTTCGAGCGTGGCCAGCGTGTCGGGGATCTTCGTGTCGTCGGTGGCCGTGCGGGCGACGACGAAGCGCATGACCTCGGCGGTGCCGTCGCCGCCCAGCGCGTTGCGCACGGTGACCTGGGTGCCGACGGGGTAGCCTGCGAAGTCGACGACCACCTCGGCGCGTTCGGCGGGGGCCAGGGTGATCTCGTCGGTGCCCAGGGGCTTGTCGAGCAGGCCGACGTCGCTGCCGATGCGGGTGAACGCGTTGCCGGACGGGGGCGGCGGGTCGAGGGTCAGCTGGTAGCGGCGCGCGTTGGAGCCGTTGAGCAGCCGCAGCCGATACTTCGCGGTCGACACGTCGTGCGTGGGCCACGGGACACCGTTGACGAGGATGACGTCGCCGAGGACACCGCCGAGGAAGTCGTCGCGGACACCGGCGTGTTCCTGGGTGGGCGACAGCGCCGGGTAGCGGAACTGGGCGTCGCCGTCGAAGGCGCGGTCGGCGATCACCAGCGGGATGTCGCGCTCGTCGCGCGGCAGCGGCAGGTTGTCGTCGACGGAGTCGCCGACGACGAAGAACCCGGCGAGCCCGGCGTAGACGTTCGGGCCGGTGAAGTCCATCGCGTGGTCGTGGTACCAGAGCGTCGCGGCGGGCTGCCGCAGCGGATAGGTGTAGGTGCGTTCCCCGACGACGGTCTTGCCCGCCATCGTGTGCCGCTTGAGCCCACCGGTCGGCAGGATCAGGTCGGTCGGGTAGCCGTCGCTGTCGGGCGGGGTGATCCCGCCGTGCAGGTGCACCACGGTGGCCACCGACAGCTCCGACCGCACGTGCACTTCCAGCTGCTCACCGGAGCGGGCCTTGATCGTCGGCCCGGGGAACGTGCCGTCGTAGCCGAGGATCCTGGTGCGCCGCCCGGGAAGGATCTCCACGTCGGCCGCGCGCTGCACCAGCTCGACCCGCCCGTCGACCATCTTCGCCACGTTCGGCAGCCGCAGCGGCTGCCGGAACCGCTCGGGCAGCGGCACCTGGCTCGTCAGCAGCGTCCCGGTCTGCGCGCCGGGGGTCGAGGCGAACAGCCCGAGCCCACCGGCGACCCCCACCAGGGCCACCCCGCCGCCGAACCGCAACGCCTGCCTGCGGGTGAAGTTCACGACGGGCTCCCGACGCGCTTGCGCCACGCCCACCCGGTGAACAGCACGGAGGCGACCACGAGCGCCACGCCCAGGGGCAGGTGCAGCGCCATCGCCCGCGAGTGCCCGGCGGTCAGCTGCACCAACTCGGCGACCAGGAGCGCGGCGGAGGCGCCGATGGGCCAGCCCGCGATCCGACCCGGCCGCCACAGCAGCACCGCGGCGACCAGCTGCAGGACGCCGGTCACCATCATGATCCCGCCGCTGGAGGAGTGCATGCCCAGCGCGCTGTACTGGCCGTTGAGGAACATCCCGGCGAGGATCGGCTGCATCGCGAGCTGGATGAACTGCAGGGTCACCAGCACGCGGAACACCCACAGCGTGCTCGCCCGCCCGGCCACCTTGGTCGTCGTCGTCACGTGTCCCGAGACTAGATCATGGGCGACTTTGGTAGCGTTCGCCCTGTCCGCGACACGACCCGAGGAGGTGGGAACCCATGACCGCTAGGTCAGACCGGGCGCTCCCCTCCACCGGTACCGCGGTTCACTGACCGCCGGAGCGCCCGCCGGATCCCCCCGAGAGGCGCTCACCCATGGTCCCCATCATCGACACCCTCCGCGCGGCGGGCTGCGTGTTCGCCGAGGACGAGGCCGCGCTGCTCGTCGCCGCCGCCTCCGATCCCGCCCACCTGTCCGCCATGGTCACCCGGCGCGTCGCCGGGCACCCGCTGGAACAGGTGCTCGGCTGGGCCGAGTTCGCGGGCCTGCGCGTCGCGGTCGACCCGGGCGTGTTCGTCCCGCGCCGCCGCACCGAGTTCCTCGCCGCGCAGGCCATCGCCCTGACCCGCCCGGGCGCGGTCGTGGTCGACCTGTGCTGCGGCACGGGCGCGGTCGCCGCCGCCGTCCACGCCGCCGTCGACGCGCGGGTGCACGCCGCCGACATCGACCCGGCCGCGGTTCGCTGCGCCCGCCGCAACGTCCCCGGCCACGTCCACGAGGGCGACCTCTACGCCGCGCTGCCTTCGGACCTGCGCGGCCGGGTGGACATCCTGGTCGCCAACGCGCCTTACGTGCCGACCGCCGCCATCGGCCTGATGCCGCCCGAGGCGCGACTGCACGAACCACTCGTCGCCCTCGACGGCGGCGCCGACGGCCTGGCCGTCCAGCGCCGCGTCATCGCGGGCGCCCGCGACTGGCTGGCCCCCGGCGGGTCCCTGCTGATCGAGACCAGCGCCCACCAGGCCCCCGCCACCGCCGCGGCGTGCACCGAACACGGACTTTCCCCGCGCACGGCGACATCGGCGGAGGTCGAGGCGACCGTCGTCATCGCCACCTAGGCTGCCTCCCATGGGGACCGACGGACCAGCCCTGTTCTCCGACGACACCGCCACCGACGTCCTGCGCGAGTTCGACGACGACCAGGTGGTGGTCGTACTCGCGCTGGCCTCGACCACGTCGATCCACGGCGGGCTCAGCGCGGCCCTGGGGAAGGTCCGCGCGCCGCTGGAAGGCCCCCAGCCCGCACGGCGCGCGGTCCGCCGCCGACGAGTGCACACGCCGACGCTGGGCGTCGGTCAGGTCTTGGCACACCGCGACAGCCGAGGGCGGGTGCACCTGCCGCGGGTGGTCGGCGCCACAGGGGACACGTGCGGGGTCGAACTGCGCGTACGGGTGCTCGACCACGAGGGAACCGAGGTACCCGACGACGTCACCGGCATCGCGGCCCGAACCCGCAGGCCACCGTGGAAGAAAGTCCACATCAGGGTCGTCGACGACACCCCGGCCGTCCGCGCCGCCGCCGGTGTCGTGTCGGTCGGCCCAGTCCCGGAACCGCACTCGGGCGCCGCGGACACCGTCGGCGCGGTGGCGATGGACTGGGCGAGTCTGGTCTCCTACCTCGACAGCAGGCCGACCGGAACGGAGCCATGAGCACCCACTGGATCACCCGCGCCGAGACCGACAGCGACATCCCCGCCATCCGCGCCGTCGTGCGTGCCGCGTTCGACACCGACGAGGAGGCCGACCTGGTCGACTGGCTGCGCACCGATCCCTCGTGGATCAAGGAGCTGTCGATCGTCGCCACCGACGCCGAGGGCACTGTCGTGGGGTACGCCCTGCTGACCCGCTGCCACATCGGGGACACCGAGGCCCTGTGCCTGGCCCCGTGCGCGGTCGCCCCCGACCACCAGCGGACGGGGGCGGGTTCGGCGGCCGTGCGCGCCGCGCTCGACACCGCCGCGGACCTGGGGGAGCGGTTCGTCGTCGTGCTGGGCCATCCGACCTACTACCCCAGGTTCGGATTCACCCGCGCCTCCGAGCACAGGATCAAGCTGTCCATCGAGGTCCCGGACGACGCGCTGATGGCGTTGGCCCTCGCCGATGATCCGCTGCCCAGTGGCACCGTCCGCTACGCCACACCGTTCGGCATCTAGTTGTGGCCCCGCCGGACGGCGGGGCCACCGATCTGTCATCCGACCAGGTCGAACTTCTCCCACAAGCCGATCGCGTCCCGGTTGGCGATCAGCGGGGACGCGCCCGCGTTCTCCGCGGTCACGTACTTGCCGTTCACCCGCGCCTTGAGACTCACCGTTCCGTCGGAGTTGCCGATCAGCTCGAACCGCTCCCACGGGCCGATCGCGGTCCGGTTGGCGACCAGCGCGGCGGCACCGGCGGTCTCCGCGGTCACGAGCATCCCGTTGACCAGGGCGTGCAACGCGATGTCGCCGTTGCCCAGGTCGACCACGGCGAACCTCTCCGGCGTGCCGACCGCGGTCTGGCTCGCGATCAGCGGGGAAGCTCCCGCGGTCACGTACTTGCCGTTCGCGCGGGCCTTGATACCGGTGACCGTGCGCGGCGTGACCTTCACCCCGTCGACCATCCAGTACCAGTTGTTGGCCGCGTCGTACATGCGGAACCGCACCCGCATCGAAGTCGCGCCCGCGGGCACGGCGAGGGAGAGGTCCTCGTCCTTGGCGATGGCGTCGGACCGGTAGGACTTGACCGCGGTGAACGGCCCGCCGTCGAACGACACGAGCACGTCGCCCTTCTGGGCGCCTTCCTGGCGGTAGTGCGTCGTGTAGGTGAGTGAGACTCCGCCGCGGCCGGTGACGTCATACGGCGGCGAGGTGAGCGACGAGTCGAAGCTGCCCGCGCCGGTGGTGATGTCGCTCCACTCGTCGGAGTCGGCCACCGCGATCACCCCGCGGCCGCGGACACCGAGTTCACGCCACTGGTCGGCCTCGGCCCTGGTCCAGAACTCGTCGGTGGTCAGCGCCCAGCCCCGCCATTCGGCCACGCCGCCCGCGGGCATCGCCGAGGTGTCGATGGTCCACCCGTTCACCCCGGTGTGGGTGAACCCCTTGACCGTGGCGGGGATCCCGCTCTCGTTGACACGGGTCGACAGCGCGCCGTAGGCGGCGTCGAAGTCGTCGCCGCGCGGGGCGAGCAGGCTGCGGCCGTCGAGGCCCCACGTCTTGTCGACGGTGACGTTCAGGTGATCCAGGGCGGTCACCGCGATGTCGGTCTGGCGGGTGTCGATCGGGCGTTGCCCGGCCGCGACCCCATGGCCGTTGGCCAACACGAAGGTCTCCCGCTCCCGGATGCTCGACCCGCCGTGGCCGCAGCAGTCGAGGTGCCCGTGGTCGGTGGCGACGAGCACGAGCCACCGCTCGCCCGCCCGGTTCGCGCGCGCGGCGATGGCGCCGAGCATGGTGCCGACGTGGTCGTCGACGCGGGCGAGCGCGGTCGTGTACGCCTGGCTGCTCGCCCCGGAGTTGTGTCCGGCGATGTCCACTTCACCGAGGTAGGCGAACGCGGCGTCGGGGTTCTGGTCGCGCAGCACGCGGGCGGTGACCTCGGCGACTCGGGCGTCCTCGGCCGTCCAGCCGCCGCTGTCGCCGTTGAGGACGACGCGGCCGTCGATGGCGGCGCCGAATGTGCCGTGGCTGCCCAGGGGCGCCCAGTCCACCGCGGCGTAGGTGGACAGACTTGGGCGGGCCTGTTCCATGCGGGTCAGGAAGTCCGGGTAGGTGCCGTAGTTCTTGCCGGAGAACGAATTGTCCTTCACGCCGTGCTTGTCCGGCCAGACGCCCGAGGCGATGGTGGACCAGCCCGGCCCGGACCAGGTGCCCGCCATCGGGCTGGTCGGCAGCAGGCTGGTGCCGAAGAGCCCACCGTCGATCAGGCTCCGCAGATTGGGCGCGTCGGCCGGGGAGATCTTGTCCCAGCGCAGTCCGTCGATGCCGATGACGAGCAGCTTGTCGGTGCTCACGCCGTTGGCCAGGGTGGGCGCGGCCACCGGGTTGGGGACCGGCACGGGCGGGGCGTAGAACGGCTGGTCGGCGGTCTTGACGTCGTCGATGGCCCAGTACCAGTTGTTCCCGGCGTCGTAGAGCCGCCAGGCCAGGGTCGCGCTGGTCATGCCGGGGGGCACCGCGACACCGCGCCTGATGTAGGTGTTCTGCGCGTCCGGTGATCCGGGGCCGTAGGTGAGGAACGTGGTGGCCAGGCCGGTCTGGCCGGGTCCGCTGAAGTGGACGACCGCTTCGGCTTTCTGGTTGCCCTCCTGCCGGTAGTGGCTGGCGAACCCGATGTGGAGGGTCTGCTGTCCGGCCGCGATCGGGATCGGCGCGCTGGTCAGCGTGGAGTCGAACGTGGAGGTCGTGGTGGGGGTGCCGCGGTCGTCCCACTCGTCGGGGTCGGCGACGGCGAGGACCCCGCTCGCCCGGGTGAAGCCGGCGCGGTCCTGTCCGTCGGCGGCGGTCCAGAACGGCATGGTGGTGAAGGTCCAGCCGCGCCACTCCCGCATCCCGTCGGGCATCTGGGACTTGGTCGTGATGGTCCACCCCTGCGGGGTGGCGCGGGTCCAGCCCAGGGTGCTGTCGGCGATGTTCTCGTCGAGCGAGGGCTGAAGTTGTGCGGCGAGGCCGTCGAAGTTCTGCGTGGTGGGAGTCGCCGCGGTGGCGGGGTGGCCGCCCTGCGCCACCACGGTCACCGCCAGCGTGATCGCGACGCAGAGGGATGCTGCTCGGAGTTTCGGCATGCCCGCATCGAACGGGCTGTTCGTGTAATTCCGCTGGTCACAATCTGAAGTCGAGTCGACACCTGACCGAACTGGGTGCCGTGCGGCTCGACGATCTCGGGCATTGGTCGCGGGTAGGCGCGTCTGGCGGCGCGATTCTCGCCACCCGTGGGCGTCGAGGTCGAGGATTGGCTCAATCCGCTTTTGGATGACTCGCGCCAGAACCTCGGTCAGCCGGGTTGTCGGGGTCGGCGGCTCGCCGCGGGTCGTCGGTGAGCGTCCGGGTGGATTGCCGCAGGGCGGCCGCCTCGGTCTCGGCCCGCTCGGCGCGGTGCCTGGCGGCTCCGAGTTCCTGGTGCAGCTTGGCCATGGCCGCCTGATGGGTGTCCGACGCCGCGGTGAGCCGGTGGTCGGCCCGCTCCAGCGCCCGGTCGAGCTCGGCGCGGTGCTTGTCAGCGGCCCGTGCGGCGTCGGCGTTGTGGCGTTCGGCGGCTTGGGCGGCTTCCGCGCGGCAGGTGGCCAGTTCGGTCCGGGCGGTGGCGATCTCGGACTCGGCGCGTTCCAGTGCGCGGGCCCCGTTCGACCGCTCGTCCACGATTCGCTGTTCGAGCCCGGCGAGTTCGGCGCGCAGTGCCGCGACCTCCTGCCGGGCGAGCGCGGCGACCTCGGTCGCCTGGTGTTCGCGGTGGGCGGCTTCACGGGCGCGGTGCTCGGCGAGTTCGGCCCGTTCGTGCTCGGCGTCGCGACGGGACTCGGCGCGGGCCTGTTTGAGCTCGGCGGCCTTCGTGCGAGCCAGCGCCTCGTCGCGGGCGTGTTCGGCCGCCGCCCGCGCGGCCCCGTGTTCGGCGGTCAGCGCCGCCGACTCGGCAGCGGCGGCTTGGGCGTCGGCGGCCTGCCGTTCGGCGCGTTCACGCAGCCCCCGGTCCTGCGCGGTCGCGTTCTCGGCCGCGTCGACGGCCGCCATCGCGGCGGCCACCTCCCCGTCGAGCCGGGTGACCACCTGTTCCAACACGGCTTTGAGCGCCTCGGCGGGTCCCAGGATCCGGTCGACGTGGTCGCGGACCTCCGCGGCGACCCCACCCAGCGCGAGCGTTCCGGACTCGACGCCGAGAGCGGCGCGTAGGGAGTTCTCGGCGGCGGCCAGTTGCTTGCAGGTGGCGTTTCCCGGCCAGGCGCGCTCGGGGCAGAACTCGTAGGGCCGTCCACCGCGCGGCCCGGGCGGGGGGAGCGGGTTTCGGCACCGGCTGAACCCGCACAACGCGTTTCCGTCCACCGTTGGCTGCATGATCCAACCCTATCCGATCAGTTATGCAACCTCCAACCCAGGTTGCAGTTATCCAACTAGGAACCATGCTTACCTACGAAACAGACCTTTCGTTGGTAAGCCAATCCGGGTAGGTTGACCGCATGCCAAAGCTGCGCGTGCACAACTTCTCGGTGTCCCTCGACGGCTATGGGGCGGGCCCGAACCAGAGCAGGCAGGAACCGCTGGGGGAGAACGGCGAACTGCTCCACGAGTGGATGTTCGCCACGAAAACCGTGAAGGGGCCCGACGGCACCGAAGGACTCGACGACGAGGCCGTCGTGCGGGGCGACGACAACATCGGCGCCACGATCATGGGCCGCAACATGTTCGGCCCGGTCCGCGGCCCGTGGCCGGACCACGCCTGGAAGGGCTGGTGGGGCGAGAACCCGCCCTACCACCACGACGTGTTCGTCATGACCCACCACCCGCGCCCGTCGTTCGACATGGCGGGCGGCACCACGTTCCACTTCACCGACGAGACCCCCGAAGCCGTCCTCGAACGCGCGTTCGAAGCGGCAGGCGGCAAGGACGTGCGCCTGGGCGGCGGCGCCTCGACCGTCCAGCAGTTCCTCGACGCAGGCCTGGTCGACGAGCTGCACTTCGTGATCGTCCCCGTCCTCCTCGGGGGCGGGGAACGCCTGTTCGACAACCTGGGCGACCTGACCGGGTACCGGGTCGCCGAACTGGTGAGCTCACCGGCGGCCACCCACGCCCGGATCGTCCGCGCGTGACCCTTGTCCCGCACGCCGAGGTCTGGCCGGGGGTCACCGACCCGGCCAGGCTGTTGGCGCACATCGCCGACTGGCTGCTCGGCTACGCCAACCGCGCCACCCGCACCAAGTACGCCGAATCCCTCGGCCTGCCGGTGAGCACCGCGGACCTGGAGCCGTGGCGAGCCCACCCCGACCTGGCCGCCGTCGTCCCCGCCTACGCCCACGCCCTCGGCATCCCCACCACACAGCCGACCCCCACCCGCACCCCGCCGCCCGCGCGACGCGGCCGCCTGCGCCACCTGCACTGGCTGCGGTGGTGCGCCGCCCACGGGGTCGACCCGCTGCGCGCGAACACCACCCACGTCAAAGAGTGGCTCGACGACCTCACCGACCAGGGCGCGGCGAAAGCCACCCGCGACCGCATGCTCGGCACCCTCAAAGCCCTCTACGCCCACCTCGCCGAAGCAGGCGTCATCGCCGCCAACCCGGCCGCCCTGTCCCGCCGCCGACTCAACGTCGCCACCGACCACGACACCACCCGCACCGTCACCCTCACCGCCGACCAGGTCCGCGCCCTGCTCACCGCCGCGGCGACCCCACGCCCGGGCCGCGACCGCCTCGGCACCCGCCGCGCCACCGCCGTGGTCGCCCTGTTCACCCTCGGCATCCGCGTCTCGGAGCTGTGCGACCTGACCCGCGCCGACCTGCACTCCACCCGCGGCCGCACCGCGCTGCGCGTGCCAGGCAAGGGCGACAAACCCCGCATCGTCTACCTGTCGGGCCTGGCCAACGACGCACTCAACGCCTACCTGCACGAACGCTCCACCGACACCGCCCCCGCCCGCCGCGGCCACGTCAAAGCGGGCACCGAACCGCTGGTCGCCACCCGCGACGGCACCCCCATGGCCCGCGCCGACGTGTGGGCCCTGCTGCGCCGCGTCGCCGCGTCGGCAGGCCCGGACCTGGCCGACGTGGCCACCCGCATCCACCCCCACGCGCTGCGCCACTTCTACGTCACCGCCGCGGTCGAGGCGGGCGCGGAACTGGTCACCGTGCAGGCCGACGTAGGCCACGCCAGCGTCGACACCACCAACCGCACCTACAACTCCGCGGCCCGCGACCCCGGCCGCAGCGCCGTCGACCTAGTCGCCGACCTGATCCGCGGCGAGGGCTGACCGCGCACGCAGCCAGCGGGGGAGCAGCAACGCCACGAACGCGACCAGCGCCGCCACCCCGAACACCTCACCGACCGCCCACGCCCCGTACAGCGCGACCGCCGACACCTCGACCCCGATCTCGGCGACCGAGGTGACCGTGGCGCGGGCGGGCCCCTCGATCGTGTCCTGCAGCCGCGCCTCCCCGACGACCAGCACCAACCGGTACAGCCCGTAGAACACCGCGACCGCCACCAACCCGACCGGCGCGCGCAGCACCCCGGAGAACACCAGCACCAACACCGCCGCACCCAGCACCAACGCCAACGTCACCGTGGTCAACCGGTTCGCGAAGCCACCGAGAGACGCACCCGCGGCACCGGCGAGCGGGATCGCGGCCATCGCCACCGGCACCCACCCCGACGGCACACCCCAGTCCTGCGCCATCAGCGGGAAGTACTCCTCGAACGCGTCGAGACCGCCCAGCAGCGCCACCACGATCACCGCGTGCCGCACGTGCACACTGCGCGCGGCCTCCCGCACCCCCGCCCTGAGCAGGTCGACGTAGCCGAGGTCGCCGTCCTCCTCACGCGGCGGCTCCGGGAACAGCCACGCCACGCCCGCCGCGGCCAGACACACCCCGACGCTGACCCACCCGGCCAGCTGGTAGCCGCCGACGTGGAACAACAGGGTCGCCAACCCGGCCGTGGGGATCTCCGTGACCAGGTTCAACGCCGTCACCCGGCCGTTGACCTGCGCGAACCGCGACTCCTCACCATGGGCGGCCAAACCGTCGTAGAGCAGCGCGTCGAACGCGCCGGACTCCAGCGCGCCACCCAGACCCCACAACACGAAACCCACCGCGAACCCGGCGAACCCCGGCAGCGTCACCCACACCACGTAGCCGACGGCCTGCAACAGACTCGCCGCGACCAGCGCCGAACGCCGGGAGAACCGGTCGGCCAACGCACCCAACGGAACCTCGGCCAGGATCGCGACCGTCGACCAGATCAGGAACAACGCCGAGATCTCCGCCCCGGACAACCCGGTGTCGGAGAACAGCACGGCGTACAGCGGGTAGATCGGCACCAAATAGGTGAGCACCGCCCACCACATCGACACCCGGACCAACCCGGACGTGGACTCAGCGTGGGAACGTCAACCGAACGGCATGCGAAGAGATTAGCCGCCGACGACCGGACCCGCCGCCGAATTCCCCCAGGGGTCATCCCAGGCCGCCAGCCGCAGCCCGCTCTCGAACCGGCGCGGCTCACCCGACACCGGATCGGTGAACTCCAGCACCTTCGCCAACAACTGCAGCGGCCGCGTGAAGTCACCGAGCGGCTTCTCGGTCAGCACGGGGTAGAAGTCGTCACCGAGGATCGGCACACCCAGACCACTCATGTGCAGCCGCAGCTGGTGCGTCCGACCGGTCTCCGGCAACAGCCGATACCGGCCCAGCCCACCGCGCGCCTCGATCAGCTCCACCCGCGTCCGCGCGTTCGGCTCACCCTCGACCTCCTGGGCGGTGATGATCCCACGCTCCTTGACGATGCGGCTCTCCACCGTCACCGGCAGCTCCAGCGCCGGATCATGCCGGGCCACCGCCTCGTACTCCTTGCCGACCTTCCGGTCCCGGAACATCGTCTGATACCTGCCGCGCAACTCAGGACGCACCACGAACAGCAACAGCCCCGCGGTCACCCGATCCAACCGGTGCGCCGGACTCAACGCCGGAATCCCCAGCTCCTGACGCAACCGCACCAACGCGGTCTGCACGATGTGCTGCCCACGCGGGATCGTCGCCAGGAAATGCGGCTTGTCCACGACCAGGATGTCCTCATCACGGTGCACGACCCCGATGTCGAACGGCACCGGCACCTCCACCGGCAGATCCCGGTGAAACCACACGAACGACCCCGGAACATAAGGCGCGTCCACCGCCACCGGCCCGTCGAGCCCGTGGATCCGCTCCTCCCGCAACATCACATCGATGCGATCAGGACCAACCCGGGGGAGACGCTCCACCAGGTGATCCCTGATCGTCGCCCACCCACCCTCCTCCGGCAGCCGCAACCGCGCGGCGTCAAGGCCGTGCCGCTGCGGCAAGGGGGAGCGAAGCTTGCGTCTCATCCCGGCCAGCGTAAACGGCCCCTCACCCGGACACCGGAACCGACCACCCCGAAAACGTGAGACCCTGAAGACCTCAGCGCGGAAAATCCCCGCGCCACTCGGCCCGGAGCGGACGCCGCCTCATCCAGGCGCGTTTCACCGCCCCCGGTTCACACCCCACCAGGGAGATCCTCCATCACCATCTCTGTGCCCGCACCCACGCTCGCCCACACCAGCCCCCGCACCCTCACCGACATCTACGGCCCCGACATCGCCGTCTGCGCCCGCCCCGCCCAAGAAGCCACCGTCCCCGCCGCCCGCCACCGCGCCACCCGCGACGCACTCACCGCCCGACCCCTGCCCGTCGCCGCCGACACCCCCATCATCTGCAGCGCGGGCGGCACCGACCCCACCCTCCTCGCCGAACTCCGCGACGGCGGCCTCCCCGTCGGCACCGACCCCCGCGAATTCCGCACCGAAACCGAATTCACCACCCGCGTCGCCGAAGCACTCAGCGACGGCCTGCGCCTGTCCATGGAATACCCCCAACCCACCACCCTCTGCCCCGACGAACGCTCACTCAAAAGCGCCGAACTCGTCGGCTACCTCAACAACAAAGCCAGCATCAGCACCTTCGTCGACCCCCGCTTCCAAGCCCGCCGCGCCATCGTCACCACCGACGAACTCCCCGACGCCGCACCCGCCGAGAAGTCCTGGGTCCTCAAAGCCGCCACCAACGCCGCCCACGGCGCCAGCCTCGACGTCTACCTCCACCACGCGGGCGACCCCATCGCCCTACCCGCCTTCACCGACATCCTCACCGAGGTCGTCGTCGAGGAATACCTCCACATCCACCGCAACTGGGGCATCCAACTCCACATCGCCGCCGACGCCACCGCCCGCCTCCTCGCCGTTACCGACCAACGCGTCGACGCCGCGGGCATCTACACCGGCGGCCGCTTCGGCACCGTCGAACCCCTGCCCGCCGACCTGCTCACCGAATGCCTCGCCATCGCCCAACGCGCCGCCGACGTCGGCTACCGCGGCATGTGCAGCCTCGACTGCGCCCAAACCCGCGACGGCAGACTCGTCATGCTCGACCTCAACTTCCGCATCACCAGCGGCTCCATCCCACTGCTCGCCCTGCGCACCATCCGCCCCGACGCCCTCGACCGCCCCGCCGAGTCCCTAAAAATCACCACCACCGCCCCCATCGCCGACCTCCTGACCGCCCTGCGCCCCGCCATCCGCTCCGGCGGCCTCATCGTCACCGGCGGCCACGACACCCGCCGCACCGACAACCCCATCCCGGAAAGCATCGTCCACCTCCTGGTCTTCGGCGACGACCCCGACGACGTCACCGCCCGCCGCGCCGCACTCGAGGCCATCTACAAGTCGTAGGCTCGCCCCATGATCGACGACTTCGCGAAGGAGTACCTGCACAGCGACCTGCGAGAGGCCCGCGAGGTGATGCTCGGCAAGCTCGACGGGCTGGGCGACTACGAGATCCGCCGACCCATGACACCGACGGGAACCAACCTCCTCGGGCTGGTCAAACACCTGACGCTGTCGGAGTCCCGGTACTTCGGCGCGGTCTTCGACCGACCATTCCCCGAACCCCTGCCCAGCTGGGACGACCTCGGCGCGCGCGGAACCGACATGTGGGCCACAGAACACGAGACCCGCGCGGAGATCACCGCCCGCTACCGGCGCGTCTGGGCGCACTCCGACGCCACGATCGCCGCCCTCCCCATCGACGCGCCCGGCCACGTGCCCTGGTGGCCACGTCCCGACGTGATGCTGTTCAACGTCATGGTCCACCTGCTCACCGAGACCAGCAGGCACGCCGGACACGCCGACATCCTCCGCGAGCACCTCGACGGCACCACCGAACACGCCAAGCCCCACGACGCGGCCTTCTGGGCGGCCCGCCGGGCGGAGATCGAACGAGCCGCCCAAGCCGCCACCGCTTGACGCGTCACTCCGCCAGATCAGCCAACACCTGATAAGTCCGGTTGCTCGCCGCCGCCGCCCGGCGGTGAGCGCCCGTGGCCTCGATGTAGTTCTGGCTCGTGTTCAAACTCGCGTGCCCCAGCAACGCCATGATCTCCACCGCGTTCGCGCCATCCTCAGCCAACCGCGTCGCGAACGTGTGCCGCAACGCGTGCAGATTCGCCCCCGCGGGCACCCGATCATGCATCCCCGCCGCCCGGAAACACGACTTCACCAGGTAATCCAACGCACCCCGCCCGATCGCCGACCCATCCGAACCCACCACCAACGGCGACTCACCATCGAACCGCGCCGCCGGGAACCGCTCCTCACACGACCGCACATACGCCGAGATCACCCGCTCCATCGGCGCCTCGATCGGAATCGACCGCTCCTGGTTGCCCTTCCCACGCACGAACAACCGCCGCTCACCAGCCCGACCCACCACCGACGACCGCACCAACGCCCGCATCTCCGACGACCGCAGACCAGCCACCAAACCCAACGCCAACACCAACAGATCCCGCTCCGGCCACGGCTCCCGCGCCCGCCGCGCCCCACCCGCGATCGCCGACAACAACTGCTCCGGCGTCGACTCACCCCGCAGCGGCTTCGGCGACAACGGCGCCGCCCGCGGCCGACCGATCGCCCCCATCGGATTCCCCGCGCACAACCCGTCGGCCACACAGAACTGGAAGAACTGGTTCCACGTCGACCACGCCCGCGCAACCGAGCTCTTCGCGTGCGTGTCCGCGAACACCCCGAACGCCGCCCGCAACACCCCAGACGACACCTCCGCCAGCGACACCTCAGCCAGCGGAACACCCACCTCGTCCACCACACACGCCGACACCACCGCCAAGTCCCGCCGATACGCCGCCGTGGTGTGCGGCGAATCCTTACGAGCCTTCCGCGCGACGAAGAACGCGTCCTGCGCCTCGATCAACTTCACCGTGCGTGTATACCCGCTCACCCCGACAATCCCGCCGCCACCCGGAACCCGATGTTCCCCGTCGAACTGTCCGGCGTCGCCGAACTCCGCGCCGCCACCCGATACCGGTTGCAGTACGACTCATGGCACATGTGCGACCCACCCCGCATCACCCGCGACGACCCGACCCCAGGCCCCACCGGATCCACCCGCGGCCCCGACACATGAAAGTCCGCGCTGAACCAGTCCGCACACCACTCCCACACATTCCCCGCCACATTGAACAACCCATAACCATTGGGGCGGAACGACTTCACCGGCGCCGTCCCCGCGAACCCGTCCTCACCCGTGTCCACCTCCGGGAACCGCCCCTGCCAGATGTTGCACTCATGCCGACCCCGCGGCGCCAACTCGTCACCCCACGGATACCGCGCCTGCACCAACCCACCCCGCGCCGCGAACTCCCACTCCGCCTCCGTCGGCAGCCGCGTCCCCGACCACGCGCAATACGCCTGCGCGTCCGCCCACGACACATGCACCACCGGATGACTCTGCCGAGCCGAGATCACCGACCCCGGCCCCTCCGGCGCCCGCCACGTCGCCCCCGCCACCGCCCGCCACCACGGCGTCCGGTCGACAGCGGGGGAGCGGTCCCCCTCGGCCAGGAACCCCGCGTAGACGAACGAGAACCCGAACCGCTCCGCGTCGGTCCGATACCCCGTCGCCTTCACGAACGTCGCGAACTGGCTGTTCGTCACCGCCGTCGGCTCGATCGCGAACGGACTCAGCGTCACCTCCCGCACCGGACCCTCACCGTCGGCCGGATACCCGACGCCGTCGTCGGTGCCCATCAGAAACGCCCCACCCGGCAACCGCACCATCCGCTTCGTCGGCACCGACCGCGCGGCGACCACCACGGCACCACCCTCGGCGTCCCGCTCAGGCGTGCAGCACGACATCCCGCCTCCTTCCCCAAAGGGGTGGGGCGCCCGGAGACGCCCCACCCCGACTCGGCTAGCTCGCCCGGTCCGCCGCCAACTTCGCGGCCAACGCCGGGATGCCCCACGCCTGCTCCTGCGCCGGACTCGCCCCGTGCAGCTTGTTCACCAGCTGATATGGGTCGTTGACCAGGTCGTAGTACTCCCGGAACCGCACCTGACCCGTCCCCACCTGCGCGCCACTCGCGTCGGTGTGGACGTCGTAGTACTCCACGTACTGCTCAGTCGTGCTCACATACGACGCCCAGCTGTCCTTCACCCCAGCGGTGCCCTGCTTCCACCACTCGGTCAGGATGTGCGTCCGACTCGCCGCCGACAGCAGCGACTGCCCGTCCGGCGACCCCGCAGGAGTCACCCCAGCCGCGTCCAGGATCGTCGGCGCGACGTCGATGTTCGCCACGATCCGGTTGTCCACCGTCCCGCCGCCCAGGCCCGCGGCGGGCCAGGTCAGGTAGAACGGCACCTCGTGGGCGGGGGAGTAGGGCGTGCCCTTGCCGAGCAGGCCGTGGTCGGCCCAGTGGTAGCCGTTGTCCGGCACATAGATCACCAGCGTGTTGTCCAGCTGCCCGAGCGCGGCCAGCTTGTCCTTGAACGCCTGCACCGCGTCGTCGACCGACAGCAGGCTCCGCAACTGCCGCTGCCGCTGCGCCTTGCCGTCGGCCAGCGTGTTCGTCGCGTCCTTGACGTACTGCGGCTTGTCGCTGCGGTCGGCCTCCGGCACCGACGGCCGCCCGTTCCACACCGGCACCACCGCGTCGGCGTACTTGGCCTCGGGCACGTTCGGCTCGTGCGAGGCGTACGGGGTGAAGACCGCGAACCACGGCCGGGTGTCGGTCGTGGACTTGTCGATGAAGTTCAGCGTCCGGTTCCGCAGGACGTTCGTGGTGTACCCGGAAATCGTCTTCACGGTCCCGTTGTCGTTGTACTGCCCGTCCACGAACGTCGGCTTCAGCACCAGCCAGCTGTCGAACCCCGGCGGGTTGTCACTCAACGTCCACGAGTTGAGGTATTTGCCGAACAGACCCGTCCGATAACCGGCCTGCTTCAGCTGCCGCTGCACGGTCGTGCTCTGATCCAGGTTGTACGGATGCCCGTTGTCGCGAACACCGTGGTTGTGGGCGTACTTGCCCGAGAACACCGACGCCCGCGACGGCGCGCACAGCGGCGTGGTCACATGGGCGTTGCTGAACCGGACACCCTGCCCGGCGATCCAGTCGAACGTCTTCTGCGTGGCCCACTGCGTGTGCTTGGGCTGGTCGTCGGTGACGATCAACAGCACGTTCGGCCTGGTCGCGGCCGTCGACCCGGTCACAGCCGACGCCACACCCGGCACCGCCGCGGCCGCCGCAACAGCGGCCGACCCAGCGATGAAACCGCGCCGCGAAACAGAGGTGCTTTCACTTTCGCTCATCGAATGCTCTCCCATTCAGGGCATGCCAAATAGAGCGTGGAATAGGGAAGAAAGGGGAGGGGGACTACGCCTGAGGCGGACAAAGCGCGCTGGCGACCGCGCCGAAGTCGACGTGAATTCGCGCGGTCAGGAACTGCCCGAATGTCATGCACCCGAGGGTATTGGCCACCTCGGAACGCTCACAAGGCGCCGTCCGGCTCGTCCCACATGTCGATACGTCGAATTGATGCATAATAGACGTTATGCATGAAACAGGTGTTCGAGTGAGGGTGTCCGCCATGGGGGATATTCCGGCGCGACCTTGACCTCCAGGGCGTCGTGCGCACCGGCTGTCGGCTCCCCGACGAACATCCAGACGACGTCTCGCGCGCTTGGCTTCGATCAGACTTTCCGGCCGACCGGGCTGACGTCGGCCGTCTGAGCGACTGCCGCGACACGCCCGCCCATACAGGTTAATAACGTCACCGTGACGCTACGACCTGGTGCGGGCGGACGTTATCAGGCCATGTACGTAAGTTCGATAATCGACATTATGTAAAGTAAGACGTTCGAGGGTCCGAGTCTGCTGGTCGCCCAGACGGTCCTGGGCGACCAGCAGACCGACGCGTCAGCAACCCAGCGTGTCCCCCACGAACCAGCCGTTGATCTGCTTGAGCGTCCGGTCGTAACACCCGTCCGTCCCGGTCACCTTGTACCGCTGCGTCGACTGCCCAACCGCGTGACGATCAGGCCGCGGCACCCCCAGGGTCCACGTGGCGTCCCCGCTGAAGGTGTCCGCCAGCGATCGGCGATGCACTCCGGCGACGCCCGCGCTGAGGTCGTCGGAGTAGTCGCCGAGTGCCAGGTCTGTGCGGAGCCTGTCCCCCGCGCCGATCGAGATCGTTCCGTCCATTGTGTACTTCTTGGTCGACGTCGTCACCCCGACGCCGGACACCGCGACCGTCGATTTGTCCGTCCACCAAGCGTGTTGCGTGTCGGGGTTCTCGTCGGCGCCCCAGTGGTGTTTGTTGTCGTTGGCGAGCTCGCGGGTCACGGTGGTGACGACGCGCCCGTGGGAGGTCTGGACGTAGCCGACCGCGGTGAACCGGTGCGCTGCCACCACATCCACATGCTTGCCCGCGCCATCCTCATAGGACCGCACGGTGTTGGTCAACTCCCCCAGCTTCGCCGCGAGCAGCCCGCCGGTGACGCGGGTGCTGCCGTGGTCGCGCCAGGCTTGGAAGTTGATCGGGGTGTCCCATCCGGCCTGTCCGGCGGGGACGCCGATGGTGCGCACGGTGACGTTGTGGGCGGCGCCGTCGGTGAGGGCGCCGAGGAACGGGGTCAGGTCGTAGCGCAGGGGCTGGATGTCGAAGGCGCGCGGGGCGGGGATCACGTACCAGAGGAACGGGTTGGACCAGCCGCCGGTGTAGATGTGCGGGTAGGGCGCGGCGATGCCGGCGAGCTGGCCGTCGATCAGGACCTGCACTTCGCGGTATGGCCCGTTCTCGGCGGTACCGCAGGAGTAGCCGGTGGCCGAGGGTGTGGTGCCGTACCAGAACTCTTCGCAGCCGCCGCCGGAGCCGGTGGCGTGGACTTCGGCGATGAGGCGTTCGGTGTTGGCGGGGATGGTGACCTTGCCGTGCAGGGCGCCGTCGGTCTGGGTGGGGTTGGCGAGGGCGATGACGTCGTCGGCGGCGTCGGCGGGGCCGTGGCCGGGGCCGGTTTGGTAGAAGGTCAGGGTGACGCGGGTGTCGAGGATGCCGGTGTAGGTGTCGTTGACGACGTTGCCGATGAGCATCCAGACGGGCTGCGGTGTGCGCAGGACGGGTGCGTAGGCGCTGATGTCTTTCTCGACCTGCCAGCGGATGCCGTCGGGTGAGGGTTCGGCGGTGGAGGTCTTGAAGATGGTGACGTCGCCGACGCGGAGGGCGCCGAGGCGGTCGTACTGGCGGCCCGCGATGGAGGTGTCCATGCGCAGGATGACCTTGTTCCAGGGGCCCGCGCAGTCGGCGGGTGGGGTGTAGGTGCCGGTGAAGGGGGTGAAGTCGCGGAACTGGTAGTTGACCAGGTCGACGGTGCAGGCCTTCGTTGGCGGGGTGGTGATGGCGGGTGCCGCGGTGCGCGGGTCGTCCCAGTCGGTGCCGAATTCCGGCGGTGTCGCGTGCGCGGTGGTCGCGCTGAGGGCGAGCAGGGCGGCGACAGCGCCGAGGACGAAACGTTTCACCCGGACTCCTTCGGTGGTGCGTTATTTGCACCCTATGGAGCCGGCCGCAGGAGAATCTATCCGGCGGATGGTCTAAACCTGGTTAGGCGATGAGCCAGCTCGAGGTGCCGAACTGGGCTGGTTCGACGGCGCGGGGCAGGGTGGGGGTGATGGTGATGTCTTCGTCGAGTTGGGTCATGTGGAGGCAGGCGAGGACGGGTCCGCAGGCCAGGACGCGCAGGGTGCGGTCGCGGCGGGCGCAGGCGCGGTAGGCGCGGGAGAGCACGGCGGTGCTGGCCCAGCTGAGGAAGGTGACGCCGGTGAGGTCGATGACGACGCGTTTGGTGTCGTCGTCGGAGGTGCAGGCGGCCATGACGTGGTCGTGCCATGGGCCTTCGGTGGCGAGGTCGATGCGGCCGGTGGCGGCGATGGCGACGGTGCGGCCGGTGCGTTCGACGCTGAGGCGCAGTTCTCGTCTGGCTTGTTCGGCGGGTGTTCGTGCGAACTTCAATGCCACTGGTGTCCCCGTTTCCTGGTGGAAGTCTGTGCCCTACTCCCCCCTTGATCTGATTGGTCGGGGAAAGGTTGCCTCAGTTCCGAGATTCTCAAACCGGTTGTCCGTCTCGGTAGCGTTGTGGGTGTGAAATCGCTGGTCACGCTGCCGAAGGTGCATCTGCACGTTCATCTGGAAAGCACCATACGCCGGAGCACGTTGGTCGAGTTGGCCCAGACCAATGGGCTGCCCTCCCCCGCTTCGGGGCCGTTCGCGTTCTCGGGGTTCCGGGAGTTCGGGGATTTCAATTCGGGGGTGCGGGCGTGTCTGGTGCGGCCGGAGGACTTTCACCGGGTGGCGGTGGAGTTCTGCGCGGATGAGGCGGCTCAGGGTGCGCGGTATGCGGAGGTGACGTTCACGGCGGCGTCGCATGGTGAGCGGTTGGGTGACTTGGAGATGCCGATCGCCGCTGTTGTGGAGGGGTTGGCGGAGGGTCGGCGGCGTTATGGGGTGGCGACGGGGTTGGTTCTGGATCATTCGCGGCGTCGGTCGGTGGCTCGGGCGCGGGTGACGGTGGAGTTGGCGTCGCGGTTCGGTGCGGTCGGGGTGGGGTTGGCCGGGGATGAGGCGTTCCCGGCGGCGCCGTTCGCACGGGTGTTCGAGGAGGCGCGGGCGGTGGGGCTGCGGGTGGTGCATCACGCGGGTGAGTGCGCGGGTCCGGCGAGTGTTCGGGAGGCGCTGGCCGTGGGTGCGGAGCGGTTGGGGCATGGGGTGCGGGTGGTGGAGGACCGCGAGGTGACCGCTGAGGTGCGGGAGTTGGGGGTGCCGCTGGAGGTGTGTCCGTCGTCGAATGTGGTGTTGGGGGTGGTGCCGTCGTGGGCGGAGCACCCGTTGCCTCGGCTGGTGGAGGCGGGCTTGGTGGTCACGTTGAACACCGACATCCCGAACGTCACGGGCACGACGCTGCTGGACGAGTTCGTCCTGGCGCGGGAGGTGTTCGGGTTCGACGACGGCGTGTTGGCGGGGTTCGCGGCGGCGTCGGTGCGGGCGTCGTTCGCGCCGGAGGCGGTGAAGCGGGAGTTGTTGGCTGGGATCGCGTCCTGGTCAGCGGGCGCCGACGAGGACGGGTGCCTCGGTGGTGGCGGGGCGGGTGCGGGCGGCCCAGCGGACGGCGGGTCCCATGGCTAGGGCCGCGCCGAGGAACAGGGCGCCGAGGATGAGCCAGCCGAGCAGGCCCCAGGTGAGGATCATGGTGGTGAGCAGCAGGGGGCCGACCATGCGGGCCACGGCGAAGCCGGAGCCGAAGAATCCCTGGTATTGGCCGTGTTTGTCGGCGGGGGCGAGGTCGAAGCTGACGGCGTAGGCGCCTGCGCTGTGGAGCATCTCGCCGAGGGCCTGGAGTGCGGCGGCGGCCAGGAGGATGGCGCAGGCGATCCAGGGTGGGCCGCCCGCGGCGGTGAGGGCGAAGGCGAGGCAGGAGGCGAGCAGGATGGTGCCGCCGTGGCGGATGGAGCGGGCGGCGCTGGGCAGGCTGGTGACGCGGCGGGCCAGGCGCACCTGGAAGAGGACCACGGAGGTGGTGTTGATGACGAGCAGGGTGGACACCATCCAGGTGGGGGCGGCGGTGCGGGTGACGATCCACAGTGGGATGGCGAGGTTGATCAGTGGGATGTGCAGTTGCAGGACGGTGTTGAGCAGGGTGACCACGGCGTAGGGCCGGTCGCGCAGCACCGCGAGCCGCGGTTCGCCTTTGACGGCGGGGACGCCTGCGATGGCGGGAGCGCCGCGGAGGATGAGTGCGCAGCCGAGGAAGGCGAGTGCGTCGATGGCGAACACCGCGAGGTAGGCGGCGGTGGTGTCCAGTTGCAGGGCGAGGCCGCCGAGTGCGGCGCCGACGGCGAGCCCGGCGTTGAGGGTGGACTGCAGGTGGGCGCGGACCTCGGTGCGGGTGGCGGGGTCGACGGACCCGGCGAGCAGGGCTTGGCGGGCCGCGGTGAGCCCGCACTGGCACACCGCGTAGACGATCGCGGCGGCGATGAACAGCGGGAAGGTGCGCACGAACAGGAACGCGCTGATCGCCACGGCGGTGGCCACGGCGAGGCCGATGGCGACGCGGCGGGCGCCGAGACGGTCGGCGGCGTGGCCCAGTGGGACCCCGGCGAGGAACCCGACGGCCCAGCCGAGGGTGAGGCCGAGGCCGATCTGCGCTGGGGACAGGCCGACGACGCGGGTGAAGAACAGCGCGGAGGTCACGTAGAACGCGCCGTCGCCCACGGAGTTGGTGAGCTGCGCGAACGCGAGGGTTCGGGCGGGTCCGGGGGCGGGGATGATGCGGCTCGTCATGGCCTGAAACCTACGGCCGGGATTGGCTGGCGATAAGCTCCAATTCGTGGTGATCTGTTTGGGCCAATGAGGGGTGGCTGTGGACGTTCACGTGACGCTGACCGGCCGCGGTGACCTGGCCGCGCAGATCTACCGGCAGCTCCTCGACGCCGTGCTCGACGGCAGGCTGCGCCCTGGGGAGCGCCTGCCGCCGAGCCGGGAGCTGGCGGTGAGCCTGGCGGTGTCGCGCAACACCGTGGCCGCCGCCTACGACCGGCTCACCGCCGAGGGGTTCCTCGTCGGCAGGGTCGGCGCAGGCACGTTCGTCGGCGAGCACCCCGTCAGCCGCGCCCGCTCAGCTCCCGGCGGACACGGGGTACTCCCCCGCGCCCAGTGGCGTGAGCTGCCCGAGCGCGCGGAGCCGTGGCGGCCGCGGTTCGACTTCCGGGTCGGTGTCCCCGACGTGGAGCTGTTCCCGTGGCAGAGCTGGCGTCGGCTGGTCGCGGGCGCGTTGCGCTGGTCGGCGGTGCGGTCGGCCGACTACGCCGACCCCGCGGGCTCCCCCGAGCTGCGTGCCGCGATCGCCCGCCACATCGGCCTGTCCCGCTCGGTGCGGGCGGGCGCCGACGACGTGGTGGTCACCGCGGGCGCCCAGCAGGCCCTCGATCTGGTCAGCCGGGTGCTCGTCGACCCCGGTGACGTCGTGGCCGTCGAGGAACCCGGCTACGGGCCCGCGCGGGCCCTGTTCGCCGCGCACGGCGCGAAGGTCGTCGGTGTCCCGGTCGACGCCGAGGGGCTCGACGTGTCCCGGCTGCCCGCGCGCGCACGCCTCGTCTACACGACGCCGTCGCACCAGTTCCCGCTCGGCATGGCGATGTCGGCGGCCCGGCGGGCGGCGCTGCTGGAGTGGGCGACGCGGGCGGGCGCGGTGGTCGTGGAGGACGACTACGACAGTGAGTTCCGGTTCTCCGACCGGCCGCTGCAGCCGCTGCAGAGCCTCGACCGGCAGGGCCGCGTCGTCTATGTCGGCACGTTCTCCAAGACGCTGCTGCCGTTGCTGCGCCTGGGGTTCCTGGTGGCGCCCGCGACGCTGCGGCCCGCGCTGACCGCGGCGCGGCAGCTCACCGACTGGCACAGCGAACTGGCAGGTCAGGCCGCGTTGGCCCGGTTCATCGACGAGGGCCTGCTCGCCCGGCACGTCCGCAGGGCGGGCCGCGAATACGGGCGACGCCACGCCCTGATCGCCGCTACCGTCGAACGTGACTTCGCCAAGGCCCGGTTGATTCCGTCGGCGGCGGGGTTGCATGTGTGCCTGGACAGCGATGTACCCATGGAGGGGTTCGCCCGGCGCGCGCGGGAGCGCGGTGTCGGGGTCAACACGATCGAGGGGCTGTGCCCCGACACCGGGGGCCGTACCGGGTTCGCGCTGGGGTTCGGCGCGGTGCGGTTCGACGACATCGATGAGGGCCTCGCGGTGCTGCGGGGCTGTCTGGAGGACGAGTGAGCGGCTGGGACGCGGTCGACGACTACTTCACCGAACGGCTGGTGCCCGACGCGGCCGAGCATGTGCTCGCCGCCAGCGACGCCGCGGCGCTGCCCGCGATCAACGTCGCCCCCAACCAGGGCAAGCTGCTGCACCTGTTCGCCCGCATGGCGGGCGCGCGCCGGGTGCTGGAGATCGGCACGCTCGGCGGGTACAGCACGATCTGGTTGGCCCGCGCGCTGCCCGTGGGCGGTGAGGTGGTCACGATCGAACACGACGCCCGCTACGCCGAGGTCGCGCGCGCCAATGTCGCGGAGGCGGGAGTGGCTGACCGGGTCGACGTGCATGTCGGTGAGGCGCTGGCTGTGCTGCCGGAGCTGACGGGGCCGTTCGACCTGGTGTTCATCGACGCCGACAAGGTCAACAACCCGCACTACTTCGCGTGGGCGCTGCGCCTGAGCAGGCCGGGCACGGTGATCGTGGTCGACAACGTTGTCCGCGGCGGCGCGGTGGTCGACGCCGACAGCATCGACCCGTCGGTGGTGGGCACCCGCGCGGTGATCGACCTGATGGCCGAGGACCCGCGCGTGGACGCCACGGCGTTGCAGACGGTGGGCGGGAAGGGTTGGGACGGGTTCGCGCTGGCCCTGGTCCGATGACCGGCGTGATCGTGCTCAACGGCGGTTCCAGCTCCGGCAAGACCAGCGTCGCCCGCTGCCTGCAGACGCTGCTGCCCGGGCCGTGGCTGGTCCTCGGGGTCGACACCCTCATCGACGCGCTTCCCGCCGCGGGCGCGGGCGTCGACTTCGCCGACGACGGCGGGGTGAGCGTGGACGCCGGGTTCCGGTCGGTGGAGGCGGCGTGGAACACCGGGATCGCCGCGATGGTCCGCGCGGGCGCCCGGGTGGTCATCGATGACGTCTTCCTCGGCGGCGCCGCTTCCCAGCGGCGGCTGCGCACCGCGTTCGACGGGCTCGACGTGCTGTGGGTCGGGGTCCGCTGCGACGCGGCGGTGGCCGCCGAGCGGGAGGCCGCGCGCGGTGACCGGGTCACCGGCATGGCCGCCACCCAGGCCGACCTCGTCCACCGGGGCGTCACCTACGACCTGGAAGTCGACACCACCCACACCGAAACGATGGAGTGCGCGAAGGCCATCGCCGCCCGCGTCTAGCGGACAGAACCTGTCCGGGATGGGTGCGACACTGGGCGGGTGTTGGAGACCTCGGCGCGGCTGCTGCGCCTGCTGTCACTGCTGCAGACCAGGCGCGACTGGTCGGGCGCGGACCTGGCCGACCGGCTCGGCGTCACCGACCGCACGGTGCGCCGCGACATCGACAAGCTGCGCTCCCTGGGCTACCCCGTGCACGCCGTCACCGGCACCGCGGGCGGCTACCGGCTCGGCGCGGGGGCCGACCTGCCGCCGCTGCTGCTCGACGACGACGAGGCCGTCGCCGTGGCCATCGGGCTGCGCACGGCCTCCGGCGGCACGATCGCGGGCATCGAGGAGACCTCCGTGCGCGCGCTGGCCAAGCTGGAGCAGGTGCTGCCCTCGCGGCTGCGTCACCGCGTCCACGCCCTGCAGTCGGTCACCCTGCCCATCCCCCACAGCGGCCCCACCGTCGACTCCGCCACCCTCACCGCCATCGCAGGCGCCTGCCGCGCCAACGAGCGTCTCCGCTTCGACTACCGCGGCCACGACGGCACCGAGAGCCTGCGCGACGTCGAACCCCACCGCCTCGTCCACACCGGACGCCGCTGGTACTTGGTCGCCTACGACACCGGACGCGGCGACTGGCGCACCTTCCGCGTCGACCGGCTCACCCCGCGCGTGCCCACCGGGCCCCGCTTCGTCCCCCGCGACCCGCCCGCCGAGGACATGGCCGCCTACACCGCCCACGGCCTGTCCACCCGCGCCTACCGCCACCAAGCCGTCATCACCCTGCACATGTCCGCCGAGGAGGCCGCCGAACACATCTCCCCCACCTCCGGCGTCCTCGAACCCGTCGACGAGGGCCACTGCACCCTGCGCGCCGGGGCCAACCACCTCGACGGGATCGCCGTGTGGATCTCCCTGATCGGCTGCGAGTTCGACGTCGTCGAACCACCCGAGCTGATCGCGAAACTGCGGGACATGGCCGGGCGCATCGCCCGCGCCGCCGACCGCGCCGAATGACCTTCCCCCGAACGAGTGGGGACTCGTCATTCGTTCGGCGGTACCGGCATGAGAGTGTTGCACCCGATGGCCACGACACTGCCCGACACCGCGTGCTCCGCGCTGTCCCGGGCCCTCAACGAACCACTCGCGGGCACCGCGGCGACCGCGACCACCTGGCTGTGCCTCGACCAGCCCGGACCGTGGGGCCGCGACGCACTCGTCGACAGCCACCTCGACCACGCCGTCGGCGCCGAACTCGTCGCCCGCACCAAGGGCACCGGGGTCCGCGTCGTGCTGATCCGCCGCCCCGGCATGCACCCCGACCGGCACGTGAGCGGCCCCACCAGGATCTACGCCGCCCACACCGCCCCCGGCCGCACCAGCCTGCGCCACGCCACCGTGGCCGAACCCAAAGACCTCCTCGACCTCGACTTCACCGCGCTCGGCGCCGGGAACCTCGACGGCTTCGGCGAACTCGTGGCGGGCCCGCTGCTGCTGGTGTGCACCAACGGCCGCCGCGACGTGTGCTGCGCCGTGCGCGGCCGCCCCATCGCCGAGGAACTCGCCTTCGACCACGGCGACACCGTGTGGGAGTGCACCCACATCGGCGGCCACCGCTTCGCCCCCACCGCGCTGCTGCTGCCCACCGGCTACTCCTACGGCGCCATCGACACCGACTTCGCCCGCGGCCTGCTCACCGACGGCGTCGTCACCGACCGCTCCCGGGGCCGCTCCACCTGGCCCGCCGCCGGTCAGGCCGCCGAACTGGCCGTGCGCACCCACTTCGACATCACCGACCCCGACGCCCTCACCGTCCACCCGGGCGAGCGGTGGACCGTCACCCACACCGACGGCCGCACCTGGCGCGTCGAGGTCACCGAGCACACCGCCGGACCCGACCGGCCCGCCAGCTGCGGCGCCCTCCCCGGCCCCGCGATCACCCACACGGTCGACCGAATCACCTGACCATGAACGTCACCCGCGCCCAAGTCCTGGCCTACCGCGTCGCCCGACACGGCCTGCACCGCGACAACGCGCCGACGGTGCTCGACCTCGGTGTCCAGGACGCGGGCAACGGCTCCCCGCTGGTCGCCCTCGCCGCCCGCGGCCTGGACCCCGACGACTCCCTCACCACCGTGTGGACCTTCCGCGGCGCCCCACACCTGATGCGCCGCACCGACGTCCCCGCCCTGGCCAAAGCCCTGTGGCCACGCAGCGAGACCGACGCGCTCGCCCGCCTGTCCGGCGCCGGGACGGTATTCAAGAAGGCCGGGGTGTCCGGGCTGACCGCGTTCACCGACGCCGCCCACGCCATGCACGACGTCGTCACCACCGAGATCACCCGCGGCGACGTCAGCACCGAAGTCACCCGGAGACTGCCCGCCGAGTACTCCTACGACTGCCGCACCTGCGAGGCCACCCACATCTACGGCAGCCTCTTCCAACTCGTCGGCCTCGCCGCGGGCGTCGAGGTCCTCGGCCAGACCCGCCCCACCCGGCTGCGCCCCCTCGCCAACCGCCACCCCGTGCCCAAGGCCACGACCGGCGCCGCCCCCGCGATCGTGGACTACCTGCGGCTGCACGGCCCCGCGACCGTCGCGGAGGTCGCCGCCTTCCTGGAGACCACCCGCAAAGAGGCCACCGCCATGTGGCCCGACGGCCTGGCCGAGGTGACTGTCGACGGCCGGGCCGCGTTCCTGCCGGAGTCCGACGTGGACACCCTGCGGTCGGCGCCCGACCCGGACCCGGTGCGGCTGCTGCCCCCGCTGGACCCATTCCTCCAGGCCCGCGACCGTGACCTGCTCGTCCCCGACCCCGCCCACCGCAAAGCCCTGTGGCGCATCATCGGCAACCCCGGCGCCGTCCTCGCGGGCGGCGAGATCGTCGGCACCTGGCGCGCCAAAGCGGGCGGCAGGAAACTCGCCATCACCGTCGAACCGTTCACCAAACTCACCCGCGCCACCCAGAAAGCCGCCGAAACCGAAGCGCAGGTCGCCGCCGCCGCACGCGGGTACGACGAGGCCAAATTCGCGGTCACCATCAGCTGAGAGCACCGCGGAGCGTGTTTCACCGAGGCGAAATTCGGTGTCGCCGCAGGCCGAGCGCTTCTACCGTCCCGGTATGGAGCACACGCCGACCGTCTCCCCCGAGTACGCCGCCCGCGTCAAGGCATGGCACGAGGCCGCCTACCGGGAGTCCCGCCGCGACACCGACGAGACCTTCGACTACCTCGGCCGCACCTTCGTCGTCCCACCCCAGGTGCACCCCATCAACCCGTTCTCCCACCTCCTCGGCGAAGCCGTCCTCACCGAGGTCCAGCCGGGCGACCGGGTCCTGGACATGGGCACCGGCTGCGGAGTCAACGCCATCCTCGCCGCCGCCACCGCAGCCGACGTGGTCGCCGTCGACACCAACCCGCACGCCCTGGCCGCCGCGCGAGCCAACGCCGAACGCAACAACGTCCAGGTCGACGTCCGCCACAGCGACGTGTTCAGCGCCGTCGACGGCCGGTTCGACCTGATCGTGTTCGACCCGCCGTTCCGCTGGTTCACCCCGCGCGACCACCGCGAATCCGCGTCCACCGACGCCGGCTACCGCGCCATGAACACCTTCTTCGCCCAGGCCCGCGACCACCTCACGCCCACCGGCCGAATGCTGATCTTCTTCGGCACCTCAGGCGACCTCGCGCACCTGCACACACAAGCCGAGGCCGCCGGGTTCACCACCGAAGTGGTGGCCACCGACGGCCTCGACAAGGACGGCTGGCACGTGGACTACTTCACCTACCGGATGGTCCCTGCGGCCACTGCGGCGGAGTGATCGACTGCGTCCGCTCCGAGTCATGCTGCTGGTGCTGGACCGGCTGCGGGGCGGGCATCGGCGTCTGCACACCCTGCGGCACCGCGGGCGGCAACGCCTGAACAGCCGCGACCGGCGCCGAAGCGGCGGGCGGCGGCACCTCGGTGCGCGCGACCGCCTCCGCCGCGGCGACGGCCTCGGCGATCCGCGGGTCGGTGGAGGTGTCGAACCAGTCGGCGACCGACGCGTCCTCTTCCTCCGGCCGCGACAGGCCCGGCTCCGGCGCGGGCGGCTCGTAGCGGAACACACCGTCCTCACCGGGCGCGCCCAGCATCCGCGCGAAACCCTCCAGGGACTTGCCGAACTCGGTGGGGATCATCCACACCTTGTTCGCGTCGCCCTGCGCCATCTGCGGCAGCGTCTGCAGATACTGGTAGGCCAGCACCTCCGGCGTCGGCCTGCCCGCCTTGATCGCGGCGAACACCTTCTCGATCGCCTTCGCCTGACCCTGCGCCTGCAGATACCGCGCCGCCCGCTCACCCTGGGCCTTGAGGATCCGTGACTGCCGCTCGGCCTCCGCGGCCATGATCGTGGCCTGCTTGGCGCCCTCCGCCGACAGGATCTGGCTCTGCTTCTGGCCCTCCGCGGTCTTGATCGCCGCCTCACGCTGGCCCTCGGCGTTGAGGATGATCGCGCGCTTCTCCCGGTCGGCGCGCATCTGCTTCTCCATGGAGTCCTGGATGGACGGCGGCGGGTCGATCGCCTTCAACTCCACCCGCGCCACCCGGATACCCCAGCGGCCGGTCTCCTCGTCGAGCACCCCACGCAGCTGACCGTTGATCTGGTCACGCGAGGTCAGCGTCTCCTCCAGCGACATGCCACCGACGACGTTGCGCAGCGTCGTGATCGTCAGCTGCTCCACCGCCACGATGTAGTTCGCGATCTCATAGACCGCGCGCCGCGAGTCGGTGACCTGGAAGTAGATGACCGTGTCGATCGACACCGTCAGGTTGTCCTGGGTGATCACCGGCTGCGGCGGGAACGACACCACCTGCTCACGCAGGTCGATCCGCGCCCGCACCCGGTCCAGGAACGGCACCAGGAAGTTCAGGCCCGGCTCGGCCACGCCCTTGAACCGGCCCAGCCGCTCGATCACCGCCGACTGCGCCTGCGGGATCACCAGGATCGACTTGACCACGATCGTGAGCACGAACAGCACCACGACAGCGGCGACGATGACGGTCGCGCTCACCATGCCTCCAAAATTGTCCACACCTACAGTCGCTCGGACATGACCACCGCGGTCGCGCCGGAGATCTCCACCACCGTGACGATCGTCCCCGGCTCCAGCACCTCTGTCTCGTCGAACGCGCGCGCCGACCAGTCCGAGCCGTTGAGCTTGATCCTGCCACCCGCCCGGTCCACAGTGGACGTCACGGTGGCGCGGGCGCCGGTGAGGGCGGCGACGTTGTCGCGGATGTGCTCACCGTGCATGCGCCGCTTCAGCCACGGCCGCGCCACCGTGATCAGACCGAGCGCGACGAGGGCGAACACCGCCGAGCTGACGAACACATTGCCGAAGGCGAACTCCGCGCCCGCCCCCGCCAAGGCCGCCGAGCCGATCATCAGCAGGACGAAGTCACCCGAGAGGACCTCCGCCGCGATGAGGACCACGCCCGCGATCAGCCAAATCAGCGCCATCCACCTATCGTGACAGAAACCCGCCGGTCACATCCGCCGATCGCACCAAAAGATCACGCGTCGGGGTCGGTCACGAAATCGATGAGCCGCTCCACCGCGCCCACCAGCGGCGGCTCCAGGTCCCGGAACCCCGACACCGCCGCCCGCACCCGCCGCCACCCGTCCGCGGGTTCACCCCAGCCCAGCGCCGAACACACCCCGACCTTCCACTCCGTGCCGCGCGGCACCACCGGCCACGCCTTGATCCCCACCACCGACGGCTTCACCGCCGCCCACACATCCACGAACGGGTGGCCGGTGACTAACACGTTCGAGTCACGCAGCGCGTCGACGATCCGAGACTCCTTGCTGCCCGCCACCAGATGGTCCACCAACACCCCCAGCCGCCTGCCCGGCCCCGTGCCGAACTCCGCGACCCGCTCGGCCAGGTTGTCGATCCCGTCCAACGGCTCCACCACGACACCCTCGACCCGCAGGTCGTGCCCCCACACCAGCTCCACCAGCTCCGCGTCGTGGATGCCCTCCACCCAGATCCGCGACTCCCGCGCCGTGCGCGCCCGCAGACCCTCCACCTTCACCGACCCCGACGCCGACACCTTCTTCACCGGCGCCGCGGCCACCTTCGGCCGCACCAGCGTCACCGGGACACCGTCGAGGAGGAACCCGGCCGGGGTCAGCGGGAACAGCCGCCGCCCGCCGCGGCGGTCCTCCAACACCACATTGCCGTACTCGAAACCCACCACCGCGCCGCAGAACCCGCTCCCCGGGTCCTCCACGACCAGCCCGTTCTCGGCCTCGACCTCGGGGATCTGCTTGCGGGGACGTCCGGACAGGATGTCGCCGTACTCATGGGAACGCACGGCCGCCAACCTATCCAGGCCACCCGATCGGATGGCGCAGGCACGCCGTCGGAAGATTTCTCCCGATTCGCCCGTCGGAGTTCCCCGCCCCCGGACGACGATGGGGATGTGAGCACGCAACCGGGCGTGCGGCCCGACCCGGCGTTGGGGCTGCTCTCCCGCTACGACGAGGCACTGCCGCAGGTCTACGGCTACCTGCTGGCACGCTGCCGCGCCGCGGCACTGGCCGAAGACCTCACCGCGGAGACCTTCCTCGCCGCGGTCGCCGCCCTGCGCAAACCCGGCGCCCCCGAACTGAGCATCGCCTGGCTCATCGGCGTCGCCCGACACAAACTCGCCGACCACTGGCGCCGCGAGGAACGCGAACGCCGCGGCCTCGCCGTCCTCGACGGAGAGCCCGACCCGGTCGACGACCCGTGGGACGTCCACCTCGACGCCATCATCGCCCACGACGTCCTCGCCGAACTCGGCCCACACCACCGTGCCGCGCTCACCCTGCGCTACCTCGACGGCCTGCCCGTCCCCGAGGTAGCCGACTGCCTCGGCCGCACCGTCCACGCCACCGAGGCCCTACTCGTCCGCGCCCGAAGCGCGTTCCGCAAGACCTACCCGGGAAAGGAGGGCTGAGCTGTGTCCGACTCTCCCGACCGAGCTGATCCATGGGAAGCCCTCCGCGCGCCCGTGACCCCCACCAACCCAGACCCGATGTTCGCCGACGACCTGCGCGACCGACTCCGCCGCGCGATCCTCGGCCCGACAGGAGCAGAGATGACCCAGACCCACAGCCCCACCGTGATCCCCGAGAACGAGACCGCCTGGCCGCCGACCATCACCCCGTACATCGCGGTGTCCGACGCCCGCGCCGCCATCGCCTGGTACACCGACATCTTCGGCGGCCACCAACGCGGCGAGCTGTACGTCATGGACGACGGCAGAATCGGCCACGCCGAAATCGGCATCGGCGACGCAGTCCTCATGCTGTCCGAAGGCGGCTTCGACGAAGTCCCGGTCGCCGCCCCCGACGCGCCGACCGTGTTCAGCCAATCCCTGCACATCCAGGTCCGCGACATCGACACCGTCGTCGCCCGCGCCGAAGCCGCGGGCGCCCACATCGAACGCCGCCCCGCCGACCAGCCCTACGGCCGCACCGCCGCCCTTGTCGACCCCTACGGCCACCGCTGGCTGCTCAACCGCCCCCCGATAAACGCCACCCGCCACCGCCCCGGCGACGTCTCCTACGTGACTATGGTCGTCGCCGACGCCGAGAAGACCAAAGCGTTCTACGGCGCCGTCCTCGGCTGGACCTACGAACCAGGCTCAATCGAGAACGCCTGGGGTGCCGAAGGCAAGGAAGACTTCGGCATCTGGGGCGACAAGACCCAGAAGCCCGAGGTCCAACTCTGCTACCGCGTAGTCGACATCGACACCGCCCTGGCAGCCGTCCGCGAACACGGCGGCCAAACCCAGCAGATCCAGGACAAGCCCTACGGCAAACTCGCCGAATGCACCGACAACCAGGGCGCACGGTTCCAACTCTGGCAGCCCTAGAAGACCGGCCAGGGGATCGGCCGCAGATCCGCGTCCGGCGTCGGATAGACGGGAGCGGCCAGCAGTCGGGCCACCCGGGAACGCAGCGCCTTGACCTCCCGGGTGGTCAGATGCCCCGCCAACGTCTCCCGCAACTCACCGTCCAACGCTGACCGCAGCGTCGACAGACCGTCAATCACCTCATCAGGCAGAGCCTCCCCAGCCCAGCCCCACAACACCGTCCGCAACTTGTTCTCACTGTGCAACGAAATCCCGTGGTCCACCCCATACACACCACCATCGGTGCCGTGCAGAACATGCCCACCCTTGCGATCAGCGTTATTGATCACAACGTCCAACGCGGCCAACCGCGCCACCGCCGGATGATCCGAATGCACCACCACCGCCGGATCCCCATGCCGGTCATGCGCGTGCAACACAGCCCGCCACCCCGGCGGCACCGACCGCGGCGGCAGCACATCCACCAGGTCGTCACCCTCCTTGGTGTCGACCCACAGCTGCACCATCCCCGGACCCACCGGCCCATCCCGCAACACCGTCGGCGGAATCAACGACCACCCCGCCGCACAAGCCACCAGATACGACGCCACCTCACGCCCAGCCAGCGTCCCATCGGGGAAATCCCACAGCGGCCGCTCCCCCGCCACCGGCTTGTACACACACTGCGCCGCCACACCCTCGAACTCGATCGCACAGAACAGGGTCGCGTTCGACGCGTCGACCAGCCTGCCCTCGATCTCGATGTCGCCGCGCAGCAGCAACTCGGCCGCGCCCGCGTCGGTGGGAAGCACTCAGCCCTCTTCGGAGCGGCGGTACCCGTTCTGCCGGGGACACACATGGCCCTCCGGGTCCAACGGCTCAGCACACAGCGGACACGGCTTGCGCCCGGCGTTGACCACCCGGTCGGCGCGCTCGGCGAACGCCCGCGCCTCCGTCGGCGACAGGAACACCCGCACCGCGTCCGGGCCCTCGTCGGTGTCGTCCAGCACCACCGACTCGTCGACCTCGCCCTCGGTGACCGCCAGCAACTCGATCACCACCGCGCGCGTCTCGGCGTCCCAGCCCAAACCCATCGTGCCGACCTTGAACTCCTCCTCGACCGGCACCTCCAGCGGGCCCGCGTCAAGCGAGTCCTCCGGTACGTCGTCGGGCAGCTCCGCGCCGAAGCGGCGGTGAACCTCCTCCAACAGCGAGCCGATGCGCTCAGCGAGCACCGCGACCTGCTGTTTCTCGATGGTCACGCTGACAGTGCGGGCGCTCTCGACGGCCTGCAGATAGAACACGCGGTCGCCGGGCTGCCCGACCGTGCCTGCTACGAAGCGGTCGGGCTGACGGAAGACATGAATGACACGAGACATGGCACCCCAAACCCTATTGCACTTCGCCGCGACCAGCAGAGCATGCCCCCGCCGACCGGGGTCACACTCCCACGGTAACCAGTCCCGCGCCCGGGGTCGGTAGTGTCAGTGCTGTGGTGAAGATCGCTTCCTACGGGACATGGGCATCGCCGATCGACGCGGCCGCCGTCGCACGCGCGGGCCGCAGGCCAAGCTGGACCAGCACCCACGCGGGCAGCGTGTGGTGGACCGAGAGCAGGCCCGACCAAGGCGGCCGCTACGCCCTCATGCGCCACACCGGCGACGCACCCGTCGAGGTGCTCGGCGCGCCCTGGAACGTGCGCAACCGCGTCCACGAGTACGGCGGCATGCCCTACGTCGTCCACGGCGACCAGGTCGCCTTCACCAACTGGGCCGACCAGCGCGTCTACGCCTTCCCCATCGACGGCGGCGAGCCCACCGCGCTCACCCCCGAACCCGACCGACACCACGGCACCCGCTACAGCGACCTCGTCGCCGCGCCCGGCGAGGTCTGGTGCGTCCGCGAGACCGTCACCGGCGACCTGCCCACCGACATCCGCCGCGACCTCGTCGCCATCCCCCTCACCGGCGGTGAACCCCGCACGCTCACCGCGTCCCACCACTTCATGACCGCGCCCAAACCCAGCCCCGACGGCCGCCACGCCACCTGGATCGGCTGGGAACACCCCAACATGCCGTGGGACGGCACCGAACTCTGCGTCGCCGCCGTCCAGCCCGACGGCACCTTCGGCCCCCACCGCGTCGTCGCGGGCGGCGAACGCGAAGCCGTCTGCCAGGTCGAATGGGAGGACAACGACTCCCTGCTCGCCCTCACCGACCCCGACGGCTGGTGGAACCTGCACCGCATCGGCCTCGACGGCAAAGCCGTCAACCTCGCCCCCGCCACCCAGGAACTCGGCGGCGCGCTGTGGGTGCTCGGCTCCCGCTGGTTCGCCCCACTGGGCCGCGGCCGCTTCGCCGTGCTCCGCGCAGGCCGCCTCGCCGTCCTCGACGAACGCAGCGGAACCGTCACCGACGTCGACACCGACCTGCCCACCTGGGCCTCCGACCTCACCGCCGAAGACGGCGTGGTCACCTCCACCGCGGGCGGCCCGCTCACCGAACTCGCCGTCGTCTCGCTCGACCTGTCCAACGGCGAACTCAGCGTCCTGTCCGAACCCTCACCCGGACTCCCCGACGAGCGCTACCTGCCCCAACCCGTCGAACGCACGTTCCGCGCCGAAGACGGCCGCGAGATCCCCGCCTACGTCTTCCCCCCGACCAACCCCGACCACGCCGCACCCGACGGCGAACTCCCGCCGTACCTCGTGCACGTCCACGGCGGCCCCACCTCGGCGTTCGCCCCACTGCTCAGCCTGAGCATCGCCTACTTCACCAGCCGCGGCCTCGGCGTCGTCGCGGTCAACCACGGCGGCTCCACCGGCGCGGGCCGCGAGTTCCGCGACATCCTCCTCGGCCAGTGGGGCGTCATCGACGTCCACGACTGCGCCACCGTCGCCGCCGCACTCGGCGCAGAAGGCACCGCCGACGCCCAACGCCTCGCCGTACGCGGCGGCAGCGCGGGCGGCTGGACCGCCGCCGCGTCCATGACCACCGTCGACACCTACGCCTGCGGCGCCATCCACTTCCCCATCCTCGACCTCAGCGGCTGGACCAGCGGCGGCGGCGAAACCCACGACTTCGAATCCCGCTACGTCGAAGGACTCGTCGGCACCCTCCCCGAACACGCCGACCGCTACGCCGAACGCTCCCCCATCAACCACATCGACAAACTCGCCGGACCCGTGCTGCTCCTGCAGGGCCTCGAAGACGAAGTGTGCCCACCCGAACAGGCCGACCGGTTCGTCGCGGGCCTCGACGGCACCGGCATCCCCCACGCCTACCTCACCTTCGAAGGCGAACAGCACGGCTTCCGCCGCGCCGAGACGATCATCGCCGCCCACGAGGCCGAGATGTCCTTCTACGGCCAGGTCTTCGGCTTCGAACCCCTCGACCTGCCCGTGCTGGAACTGCGCAGGTGACCAGGCCGCCCCGGCTGACCCCGGGCGCCACCGTCGCCGTCGTGGCACCCGCCGGACCCGTCGACCCCGACCGGCTCGACCGCGGCGTCGCCGTCCTCGAATCCTGGGGACTGCGCGTCGCCGTCGGCAAACACGTCCTCGACCGCCACCCCACCCTGCCCTACCTCGCCGGCCGCGACTCCGACCGCGCCGCCGACCTCAACCGCGCCTGGACCGACCCCGGCGTCGACGCGATCATCTGCGCTCGCGGCGGCTACGGCTGCCAACGCATGGTCGACCTGCTCGACCTCGACGCCCTCGCCGCCGCCGGACCGAAGGTGTTCGCCGGATCCAGCGACGTCACCGTCCTGCACAGCGTCCTCGGCGCCGAACTCGGCCAATCCACCCTGTTCGCGCCCATGATCGCCGGGGACCTGTTCGACGACGACGCCCAAGTCCACCTGCGCGCGACACTGTTCGAACCGGAGACCGTGCGCGAGCTCATCGGCCCGAACACCGCGACCGCCGGACACGGCGTCGCCGAGGGGATCACCGTCGGCGGCACACTCAGCCTCATCGCCGCCGACCTCGGCGCCCCCGGCACCGCGCCACCACCAGACGGCTCGATCCTGCTGCTCGAAGACGTCGCCGAAGCCCCCTACCGCGTCGACCGGCTCCTGACCCAACTGCTGCGCGCGGGCTGGTTCACCGGCGTCAGCGGGATAGCGCTCGGCTCCTGGGCAGGCTGCGGGGAAGTCCGGCCCGTCATCGCCGACCTGCTCGGCAGCCTCGGCGTGCCGATGATCTGGGAACTCGGCTTCGGCCACTGCCCCGGCCAACTCACCGTGCCCCTCGGCGCCGCCGCCGTCCTCGACGCCGACAACGGCACCCTCACCATGGTCGAACCCGCCCTGGCGTGACTCCCCGGGCGGCCGTCCCGGGGAGTCGACGCGTCAGGCCGAGTACCCGCGCGCGGCGATCCAGTGCGCCATGCGCGTGGTGTCCATCCAGTACCAGCCAAACCCGTTGGCATCAGCCGAGTCGGCCACCTTCACCGTCCAGCCGTTGTTGCTGTAGCCGACGATCACCAGGTAGTGGCCGCCGCTGTAGGTGTGCCAGTCACCATCGGTGTCCATGGCACTGCCGACCACATTGGCCACGATCGGATAGTTGCGGTCGATGTCGTAGACGACATCCCACTGCAGCCGGTTGATCTCCGCCTGCGTCGCCGACTGACCCGGGATCCACTTCGTCTCATAGAACCCGGTGGCACCCAGGTTGTTGAGCACCCGCGTCGTGTCGGCGGCCGAACTCGTGCCCGCGGTCGTGGTGCCGAGCCTGCCCGCTATATAGGACTGCGTGAAGTACTTCCCACGCGCGGTCAGCGCGATCCGCGTCGCGGCGGGGCCGCAGAAGTAGTAGTTCTCCTGCCACTGGAACTGGTAGTTGAGGACCCGGTCGGTGGCGGCACCGGCCGGACCGGCGGTCGCGACCAGGCCGCTGACCATGAGGACGACGATGGCGAACAGGCGCGCTAATCGGGACTTTCCGGAGGTCATCGCGACTCCTGAACGTTGGGGAATTGGTGACAACGTCTCAGTGCGAATGGGGGCCCGGCAACCATAACCCGGAAGATGAACAACGGTGTTCATCTTTTAGGGGGTAAGTACGTACCGCACGAACTCCATGATCGGCTCCCGCAGTGCCGGAATCTCCGCGATCCGCCCCTCCGCCAGCGCCGCCAACACCATCGAGCTGATCGCCCCGGAGATCACCGCCACCGCGAACCCGCGATCCGGCACCCGCGCCCACCCCGGATGATCGGCGAAGGTGTCCGCGATCCGCTTCGTGAACTCCGCCTGCACCGCGAACCTCGTCCGCCGCGCCCGCTCCCCCGCCGCCAGGCTCTCCAGGAAGAACATCTTCGCTAGCGCCGACTGCGCGACCAGAGTCTCCAGATACAGCACCAGCGCCCGCTCGAACCGATCCAGCGGATCCATCGACTCCGAGTCGGTCAACGGCTCGTCCACGATCCGCGACAGCAACAGCGCGCACCCGTCGAGCGCGGCCAGGAAACAGTCCTCCTTGTCGGAGAAGTGCTGGTAGAACGTGTCCCGCGAGATGTGGACCCGCTTGAGGACATCAGCGACCGACGTCGCTGTGTACCCCTTCTCCGCCACCACCATCGCCATGCCGTACACGAGGCGCCCACGCTGCGCCGACTCGACCTGGTCCCGCGTCAGGTTGTGCCTGCCCCTGGGGAGCGCGGCGAAGTCAGCCTCATCCACGCCGGGCAGGTTATCCCCCCGCGGCCCGCAACGCCGCCCCGGCGTTCCCGATCATCGGATCCCCATGCCCGAAGCACACAATGTCCGGGTCGAGTCCGGCTTGGACGCGCAAAGACTCCCGAGCGCGCTCCGGGTCGGCGTTGAACACACCGAGAATCACCCGCCCCTGGAACTCGGCAACCGTGTCCCCGCAGAACAACACGCCATGCTCCGGCAGATGAACCGCGACACTCCCCGGCGTGTGCCCGGCCACCGGGATCACGCGGGCGCCGCCCCCGAAGTCGAGCACCTCACCCCCGACCAACTCTCTGTCCACGACACACGGCGGCGCCGGAGCCACCGATGGCACGACCGAGTCGTAGATGGGCCGCTCCCAGTCCGCCAACACCGGCGTCGGCGGCCCGACCAGCCCGCGGACAAGATCCGCGTCATCCCGGTGAGCCAGCACCTCCGCCCCATGCCACGAGCGAACCGCGGCGGCCCCACCCGCGTGATCGTTGTGCCCGTGCGTCAGCACGACCTGCCGAATCGCCGACAATTCCAGCCCAAGCTCCCGCACGGCGGCCGCGATGGCCACCTCGTCACCGGCCTGACCAGCGTCGATCAACGTCAGCGAGTCACCGTCCCGCCAGAGGTATGCCTGGCTGACCTTGAAACGCACCATGGTCAACCGCTCAGAGATCCGCATGCCCCGACCGTACGAGCCCTCCCCCCGCCCCGGCCGCCCGTTTCACCCACAGCGCACCCCAAAGTCGATCTTGCCCCTCCCTGTCGTTTGCGTCTTTTGTCTTTTGAAAGCCGCACAACCCTAAATCGGTCGGCCATCCATTATCTTGATAGTAGAAAGTCGATAGTTAGATACAAGGGGAGTGGGTCGAGGGCGTGGATCGAGTGGGCTGGCGTCCACTGTCGAAAGTGGACGTAACGGGCTGGACTCGAGCTGTGCTCAGCCGATCCGGCGAGCGACCGCCAGCAGGGACTGCGACAACAACGCAGACGCGCCGAGCACCTCTACCCCGAGCAGGCCGCCGTTCGCGTCGAGGTCGAGGATCACCTCACCGCGTTCGATCCCATCGACAGGTACCTGGCAGACCGCGGCACCCGCGGCGATCTCGGGCACAAGACACAGGTAGTAGGCGTCCGCCTCGACGTCATACGTCGCGCCGAGCAGGCCGGGCTGCTCACACACTGACGCGCTCAGGCGGGACGAGTTCTTCGCGTTCGCTGAACAGGCCCAGTGGGTCGTTGCGCAGCAGGGAGAAGCCCGCCAGCAGCGAAACCGCCACCGCCCCGGCCATGAACAGCCAGTTGTAGAGCAGGTCCTCCCCCGCAGGCGAGTACGTCAGCACCAGGAACACCGCGGCACTCACCAGGATCGCGAGCTGCCGCTTCTGCCAGCGCAGCGCGGCCGCGATCACAAACCCCCAGGTCAGGTACCACGGCAGCGTCGCAGGCGACAGCACGGCCAGCGCGAACAGCGCGAACGCCATCCGCCGGACCGCCTCGGGACCGCCCCCGCGGGCCTGCCACCACAGCCTGATCGCGATGACGAAGAAGATGATCCCGCCGATGCCGCGGGCGATGTTGACGAACCAGCTCTTGTTGCCGTCGATGAAGATGCCGACCAGCGTGTGGACGAACTCCCCCACCGCCGTCGGCAGCGACAGCCAGTTCACGATGTTCCCCGGCGCCTGCAGGCCCTTCAGCCAGCCCAGGTCGACGTCGGCGATCACCGTCGTCAGTGCGAATGTCGCGACGAACGTGGCGAAGGCGCACGCCGTGGCGCGGACGAAGTTGCGCCAGAACGTCGAACTCAGGTGCGCGGCCCACACCCACACCAGGAACGGCAGCGCCATCACCGCCGTCACCTTCACCGCGGCGCCCAGCGTCACCAGGAACACGCCCAGGACGTGCTTGCGTTCGAGCACGCACAGCGTCCCCGCGGCGAGCAGACCGACCATCAGCAAGTCGTTGTGCGGCCCGCCGACCAGGTGCACCACGGTCATCGGCCCGGCGATGGCCAGCCACAGGGTGACGGCCTTGTCGCCGCCCAGGTGGCGGGTGAGGCCGGGCAGCGACCACAGCAGCAGGGCGATCCCGGCGAGCATCGCCACGCGCATCAGCACGACGCCGAGGATCAGTGAGCCGTTGCTGAGCCAGGCGACGCCCTTGGCGATGAGGATGAACAGCGGGCCGTAGTTCGCGGGCTGCGACTGCCAGAACTCGTGCACGTTCAGCACGACATCCGGCAGGTTCAGCACGTCCGGGCCGACGGCGTACGGGTCGAAGCCCTGCAGCGGCAGGGTGCCGTAGGCGAAGTACGAGTACGGGTCGCGGGTGAACAGCGGCGGCGCGACGATCAGCGGCACGATCCACGCCGCGCTGGCCCACAGGACCGCGCGGGTGCCGACCCGGCCCGCCAGCACGTGCCTGCCCAGGCGCACCCACGCCCAGACGACCAGCGCGAAGCCGGTGTAGAGAACGATGCTGGCGAGCATGTGGCCGTGGCCGTAGCGGATCCACGAAAGCGGGCCGCGGCCCAGCACCGGGTCGCTCACGAGCACGCTGCCCGCGCCGAACGAGGTGATCAGGATGAGCAGGCTGCCGACGAGGCCAAGCGCGATCGTCCGCGGGGGCAGCGCCCGGCCGTCGCCCGGGGCCGCCGCGCTGGTCGCGGCGGGCTGCTCGGGGTGCTCAGCGACCAAGGACTCGTTCACCTCTGAGGACGGTTTCGCGGGTATCGCCACCGAGCGATGAGATTACACAGCACGTCCGAGGCGCTCGCGCAATGGCCAAGTTAGCGCCACCGCCTAAGGCATCCGGCCGATTACCCGCTGTTCACGACCACTCGGGCGAGGAACTCGTGCGCGCGTTCGGCGTCGAGGAGAGGCGGGCCGGACCGGCGGGCGTGCACCGCGCCGATCGACAGGGCCGCGCGGATCCGGTGCCCCGTGGCGTCGGGGTGCAGCGACCACAGCAGCGCGGCCGCACCGGCGACCAGCGCCGCGGCGACGCCGTTGCCCGTGGCCGGGCCGGTCGGCCCCGGCAGGTCCTCGCCGGGCGCGAGCAGGCCCCGCGGGTCCTCCTCCAGGTCGACGAACCAGCTGACCCGGCCGGACGGCGCGCACGACACCACGGGCAGCACCCAGGGGTGGCAGGTGAGGGCCGTGAGCGGGCCGCCGGGGGCGACCACGAGCACCCCGGCTTCGGCGGCCCGGTCGAGCGTCTCGTCGAGGCCCGGAACCTCCTCCTCAGGCCCTGCGGAGCCCACGACGATCACCCGCGTGGGTCCGTCGAGGAGGTCCGCGAGCGGGGCGACCAGGTCGTCGCCGAGGGTGCGCGGCAGCACCGGGCACAGCGGGCAGAGCGACAGCGGGTCGGCGGCGAGCACGCCCGCGAGCGCGGTGATGTCGTCCTCGGTCGCCACGAGTCCGACGGCGACGTCGGCCGACCCGGCGCCGCGGCGGCGCACGGAGGTGAGCCGGACGAGGTCGAGCTGTGGTGCCCTGCGGACCCCGATCATCGCCGCCACCCCTGTTGACGAAACTCGGCCGCGGGGAGGTCTCCGCCCGGCAGGTGCGAACTGTAGTGGCCCGGTGGTGCTGTGTGATCACTCCAAGTGAGTGAACCTCACCTCGCGGGCGCCCACACCCGGCCGCCGGAGAAGCGGTACACGGCCTCGAGGATGGCGTCGCGGTCGCTGGTGAACAGCCGGGTGTCGACGGGCAGGCCGGGCCCGGAGGCGACCGGCCACGCGTCGCGGCGGTGCAGGCCGGTGACGCCCGGGGTGTTGGGGGTGACGCCCGCGCGGACGCGGAAGCGCAGCGTGGGGCCGTCGACGTCGACCTGGCGCAGGGTCTCCCACGGCAGGAACGCGGGCCCCTGGGCGGTGGGGACGCACGCGCCCGCCGCGTCGATGGTCAGCGGGGACTCTCGTCGTTTGCGGCGGGCGACGTAGCCGCCGAGTTTGACCGCGGGCAGCGCGAGGGCCACCAGCAGCGCGATGATCCCGGCGCTTCCGGAGATCCAGTCCGCGATCAGCGCGACGATCACCGCCAGCACCGCCACGCAGCCACCGCCGACCCACGGGATCAACGGCCGCCGCCACGCCTCCCAGTCGACCTCGGCCACGAACAGCTCCCCCGACATCATGTCCCCTGTCCTCCCCTGTTGGTTTGGCGGGACCCTAGCCGACCTGCGGGTACCGGCGGGTAGCAACACGGTTTCCCGGGGGTGGGAAGTCGGTCACGGACATGAGTAGGCGGGTGCCGCTTCCTCGTCGACACCCGCCGCCGCCCATCATGCCAACTCGAGCCTCACGCGTTCCACTCGAATCGCCGCCTACCCTTGATCAATGACCGTCGAGGGGTTCCGCACATCGTTCGAGTCCGACGATCCGGTGCCGACGTGGACCGACGCGGTGGAGGTCGGCGCGCACGGGGTCGCACTGGCCGAGGGTGTCGACCTGCGCACCCGCGTCGGCGCTGGTCCGGTCGACGCGCCCGCCGCCCGGGCGGGGGTCGGATTCACCGGATCGAGTGCACTTCGCTACGAGGGTGAACATTCGGCGGGGGGTGTCGCGTTCCGAGTCAACCGGATCTTCTGGACCGAGCTGACTGTGGAGCCCGACATGGAACTGAGCTATGTGATCTTCCCCGAGCTGGTCGGCGGCGACCTGCGCTATCCGAGCACCTACGCCGCGATCGACCTGGCGTTCACCGACGGCACGTACCTGAGCGATCTCGGCGCCGTCGACCAACTCGGCTTCCCGCTGACCCCGCTCGGGCAGGGCGAGTCGCGGGCGCTGTTGCCGGACCAGTGGAACCACCGCGTGGTGCGGCTGGGCGAGGTGGCGGCGGGCAAAACGGTGTCGCGGATCCTGCTGGCCTACCGGTCGCCGCACGGTCCCGCGCGGTTCGCGGGCTGGGTCGACGACATCGAGATCGCCTCGGTCCCGCGCCCGGCGCGTGATCCGGTCGACCGGGTGATCACCACCCGAGGCACGCACTCGTCGAGTTCGTACTCCAGGGGCAACACGTTCCCGGCCACGGCGGTGCCGCACGGGTTCAACTTCTGGACCCCGGTGACGAACGCGGCGGTGACGAACTGGTTCTACGAGTACCACCGCAGGTCGACCGCGGCGAACCGGCCCGCGCTGGAGGCCATCGGGATCAGCCACCAGCCGAGCCCGTGGATGGGCGACCGGCACACCTTCCACCTGATGCCCACGCAGGGCACCGCCGTGGGCCGCACGGCCCGCGCGCTGACGTTCAGCCACGACAACGAGACCGCGCAGCCCCACTACTACCGCGTCGACTTCGACGGCGGGGTGCGCGCCGAGATCGCCCCGACCGACCACGCCGCGATCCTGCGGTTCACCTTCCCGCCGGGCGCGGCGAACCTGGTGCTTGACAACGTCGGCGCGACGGGCGCGGTCAAGGTCGGCCGGGACGGGACGATCACCGGGTACACCGATGTCCGCAGTGGACTGTCGGTGGGCGCGGGGCGGATGTATGTGCACGCCACGGTCGACAAACCACTGGCTGACGCCCGCCATCGGCTGCGGGGGCTGTCGATGGCGCGCACGGCGCTGCTGCGGTTCGAGCCCGATCCGGACGGCACGGTGGTGACGGTCCGGATCGCGACGTCGCTGATCAGCCCGGAGCAGGCGCGGCGCAACCTGGAGGCGGAGATCGCCGCCGACGACACCGTCGAGTCGCTGCGCGACCGGGCGCGTGGACTGTGGGCCGCGCTGCTGGACCGGGTCGAGGTCGAAGGAGCCACCGACGACCAGCTGACCACGCTGTACTCGTGCCTGTATCGGCTGTTCCTGTATCCGAACTCCGGATACGAGATCACCGAGTGGGGGCCCAAGTACGCCAGCCCGGTCAGCGCGCCCGCGGTCGTCGACGGCAAGGTCTTCGTCAACAACGGCTTCTGGGACACCTACCGCACCTGCTGGCCCGCCTACGCCTTGCTCACCCCCGGCCGCTGCGGCGAACTGGTCGACGGGTTCCTGCAGCAGTACCGCGACGGCGGGTGGGTGTCGCGGTGGTCCTCCCCCGGTTACGCGAACCTCATGACCGGCACCAGCTCCGACGTCGCGTTCGCCGACGCCCACCTCAAGGGCGTGCCCGGCTTCGACGTCCAGGACGCCTTCAACGCCGCCCTGCGCAACGCCACGGTGACCCCGCCAGACGACAGCGTGGGCCGCAAGGGGATCGAGCAGTCGATCTTCCTCCACTACACGCCCACGAGCACGCCTGAGGGCCTCTCCTGGGCGATGGAGGGCTGCGTCAACGACTTCGGGATCGCCCAGCTCGCCGCGGCGCTCGGCGACGAGGACAACCACGCCTACTTCCTCGACCGCGCCCGCCACTACGCCCACCTGTTCGACCAGCGCGTCGGCTTCTTCCAGGGCCGCGACGCGGCGGGCAAGTGGCGCTGGGAGCCCAAGGACTTCGACCCGCGGGTCTGGGGCCACGACTACACCGAGACCAACGGCTGGACCGCCGCGTTCGCCGTCCCGCACGACCCTGGCGGCCTGGCCGAGCTCTACGGCGGCAAGGACAAGCTGGTCGCCAAGCTCGACAAGTACTTCGCCACCCCGGAGACGGCGACGCTGGCGGGCTCCTACCGGCGGCCGATCCACGAGATGCTCGAGGCCCGCGACGTGCGGATGGGCCAGTTCGGGCACAGCAACCAGCCCGCCCACCACATCCCGTACCTCTACGCCGAGGCGGGCGCGCCCTTCCGCACCCAGGAGAAGGTCCGCGACGTGCTCGCGCGGCTCTACCAGGGCAGCGAGATCGGCCAGGGCTACCTGGGCGACGAGGACAACGGCGAACTGTCCGCCTGGTACCTGTTCAGCGCGCTCGGCTTCTATCCCCTCCGGGTCGGCAGCCCGTACTACACGATCGGCTCGCCCCTGTTCGCCCGCGCGGTGGTGCACCTGGAGAACGGCCGCGAGCTGGTGGTCACCGCCGCCAACCAGAGCCCAGCCAACGTCTACGTGCAGAGCCTGCGCGTCAACGGCGAGCCCCACGACCAGCCCCATATCGCCCACTCGGTCCTCGCCGCGGGCGCGCGGCTGGACTTCGAGATGGGCCCGACCCCGTCGAAGTGGGGTGTCGGCGGCACTCCCCCACCTCTGGGCACCGGCCCAGCCCTGCGCGACCTGACCCGCGGCAAACCCGGCCCGCTGTTCGACGACACCACCCGCACCGAGTCCGAAGTGGACGAGCCGGTGACGGTGCACACCGAACTGGCCGAGGTCGTGCTCTACACGATCACCTCGGGCAGCCGAGGCGACGACCCGGCCACGTGGGTGCTGCGCGGCTCGGTCGACGGCAGGAACTGGCACGAGCTGGATCGGCGGGACGGCGAGAAGTTCACCTGGCGCAGGCAGACCCGGCCCTTCAAGGTGAAGGAACCGGGCCCGTACCGCCACTATCAGTTAGCCATCGAGGGCGTCGTGACCGTCGCCCAGGTGCAGCTGCTGGCTCAGTAGCGCCCGCGCTGGGCGCCCATCCACGAGCTGACGCTGGTCGTCAACGACTGCACCAGGCTGATCATCGGCATGGTCGCGAAGAAGATCGCGAACAGGATCACCGCGGCGCGCGCGCCCTCGGGGTCTTCCGGGTCGACGTCGGGGACCGCGTTGATGAGCACGAGGTAGGTCAGGCACAGCGCCAGCTGCAGGGCGTTGCCGACGGTCAGCGCGATGCGGTCCTTGCCCTGCAGCAGCATGACGCCACCGAGGATCAGTAGGAGGAGACCGACGAACTGAGCCGCGGCGAGCCCGCCGACGACGCCCATGGTGCCTTCGCGCATGTCACCGGCGATGGCGAGCACACCGAGTGTGCTGATGGCTGTCAGGCCGGCCTGGACGAACGCCAGGACCGCGGCCGAGACCGCCACCCCGGGCCTGGCCACCCGGACGTGACCGGCCTCGGCGGGAGCCATCGGCAGCCCACCGAACTGCTGGTAGCCAGCCTGCGGATAACCCTGCGGTGCGTAGTTCTGCTGATAGTCGTGCGGATAGGGAGGGAAGCCCTCGTTCGGGCCGCCCTGCCCCCATCCCTGGGTCATCAGCGACCGCGGCGCGACTGCAGGAACTGCGTCGTGGCGCTGCCCTGCGCCTGGATCAGGCTGATCACCGGCATCACGGCGAACAGCAGCGCGATCACGATCATCGTGGCCTTGGCGCCTTCGAGGATCTCGATGTTGCCGGTCTCGGCCATGCCGGTCATGACCGCCCACGCCAGCGAGATCACGATCTCCAGGGCGCAGCCCACGACCAGCAGGGTGCGGTTCTTGCCCTGCATCAGCTGCACGCCGCCGAGGATCAGCAGGACGACGCCCGCGGTCTGGGCCAGGCCCAGGATCCACGACAGCGCGTCACCGCTGTTGGCCGCGCCGGCCAGCACCAGGATCGTGGTGATGGTGGTGATACCGCCCTGGACGAACGCGAGGACCGCGGCCGAGGTGGCCGAACCCGGGCGTGTCACCGGACCGCCGCCGTACTCCTGCGGGGCCATCGGCAGGCCGCCCGGGCCGTAGCCCTGCTGCGGGTAGCCGCCGGGCTGCTGCTGGTAGCCCGGAGCCTGCGGGTAGCCACCCGGCGGCGTCTGCGGGTACTGCGGCGCCTGCGGAAAGCCCTGCTGCTGCGGGTCCTGGCCGTAGCCACCCTGGCCTTGGCCCTGACCCCAGTCCTGTGTCATCCCAGCTCCTCATTGATGGATCAGAAGGCCCGCACTATCCCACGTCGATGATAGGAACATCGCTCGTTTCCGCATTCCGTGACAGTGTCGCGTCCACACCGAACCCTCAACGCCCGGTCGAGCCACCGACCACGGCGTCCCCGGGGTCGACCTCAACCTCAGGTTCAGCCTTAGGTTCCGGCGGGACGACGCCCTTCAGCTCGCTGCCGCAGTCGTTCATCCGCAGCACGAACGGCCTGGTCTCGGTGTAGCGGACCACCGACACCGACGACGGGTCGACCATGATCCGCTGGAACGAGTCGAGGTGCTGGGCCAGCGCGTCGGCAAGAATGGACTTGATCACGTCGCCGTGGCTGCACAGCAGCCAGACCGCGTGGTCGCCGTGTTCGGCGGTGATCTTCGCGTCGTGCGCGCGGACCGCGGCGACGGCCCTGGCCTGCACGGCGGCCAGTCCCTCCCCGCCGGGAAACACCGCTGCGGACGGGTGCTGCTGCACGACCTTCCACAGTGGCTCGGCGAGCAGGTCCTTGATCGCGCGGTTGGTCCACGTCCCGTAGTCGACCTCGGCGAGCGCGTCCTCGGTGACCGGGACGAGCCCGCGCGCGGCCGCCAGCGGGGCGACGGTCTCGGCACAGCGGGTAAGCGGGGACGACACGATCGCGGCGAGCGGCACGTCGGCCAGGCGCGCGACGAGCCCGTCGGCTTGGGCGCGTCCGGTGTCGTCGAGGTGCACGCCTTCGGCGCGGCCCGCGAGGATGCCGGAGCCGTTGGCGGTGGAGCGGGCGTGTCGGAGCAGAACGACTGTGGCCACGTCCCCGAGCCTAGATGGGGTCGACAACCCCGGTGGCGAGCAGCCCGCACAGCACGGCGCCGAGGGCGATCCGGTACCAGACGAAGACCATGTAGCTGTGCTTGGAGACGTAGCGCAGCAGCCAGGCCACGCAGGCGTAGCCGACGACGAAGGACACGGCCGTGGCCACGATCGTCTGCGGGATGGTGGCCTGCAGGCCGGGTCCGCTGCGGTCGAGCACGTCGGGGATCGAGAAGATGCCCGCGCCGAACACCGCCGGGATGGCCAGCAGGAACGAGTAGCGCGCGGCGGCCTCGCGGTTGAGGCCGAGGAACAGGCCCGCGGTGAGGGTGCCGCCGGAGCGGGACACGCCGGGGATCAGCGCCATCGCCTGGGCCAGGCCCATGAGGATGCTGTCCTTCATGGTCAGCTTGTCGCGCGCGAGCTTGGCGGTCTCGTCGGCGACGGCGAGGAACACCGCGAAGATCATCAGCACCAGCGCGGTGATCCACAGGTTGCGCAGGCCGCTGCGGATCTCGTCCTTGAAGATCACGCCGAGCACGCTGATCGGGATGGAGCCGATGATCACGTACCAGGCGAGCTTGTAGTCCGGGTCATGGCGCGTGTCGGCGTTGAACAGGCCGCGGAACCACGCGGTGAGCAGCCGCCAGATGTCCTTGGCGAAGTAGATGATCACCGCGGCCTCGGTGCCGAGCTGGATGACCGCGGTGAACGAGGCGCCCGCGTCGCCGCCGAACCAGAGTTCGGAGACGATGCGGATGTGCGCCGACGACGAGATGGGCAGGAACTCGGTCAGACCTTGGACGATGCCGAGGACTAGGGCTTGAAACCAGGTCAACTACCGACTCCCGCGAGATCCAGAGCATCGACGGCGGTGCGCAGCGCCGCCTTGGCTTGCTCCAGATCTTGCAGGATCGGTGAAACGGTCAGTGTGGTGACCCCCGCCGCGGCCAGGGCCTGCATCTTCTCGGCGATGCGCTCCTTGGGGCCGAGCAGCGTGGTGTCGTCGATGAAGCCCAGCGGCACCTTCGCCGCGGCACCGGCGTAGTCCTTGGCGAGGTAGAGGTCCTGGCACTCGGCCGCCTCCTTCTCGTAGCCCATGCGGCAGGCGAGCTGGTTGTAGAAGTTCTGCTCGCGGCTGCCCATGCCGCCGACGTAGAGCGCGGCGTAGGGGCGCACGGTGTCGGCGGCCTTGCGCCAGTCGTCGCCGACGACGATCGGGGTGGTCGGCACGACGTCGAAGCCCTCGAGGGTCTTCCCGGCCTTGGCTCGGCCCTTCGAGATGAGCTCCAGGGACTCCTTGCCGTGCTCGGGCGAGAAGAAGATCGCCAGCCAGCCGTCGGCGATCTCGCCGGTCAGCTCCAGGTTCTTCGGGCCGATGGAGGCCAGGTAGATCGGGATCTCCTCGCGCACGGGGTGCACGGTGAGCTTCAGCGGCTTGCCCGGGCCGTCCGGGATGGGCTGCAGGAAGTGCTTGCCCTCGTAGCTGACGCGCTCGCGGCGCAGCGCCATGCGCACGATGTCGACGTACTCGCGGGTGCGGGCCAGCGGCTTGTCGAACTTGACGCCGTACCAGCCCTCCGAGACCTGCGGCCCGGACACGCCCAGGCCCAGCCGGAACCGGCCGTTGGACAGGGTGTCGAGGGTGGCCGCGGTCATCGCCGTCATCGTGGGGCGGCGCGCGGGGATCTGCAGGATGGCGCTGCCGACGTCGATGCGCTCGGTCTGCGCGGCGACCCAGGCCAGCACGGTCGGCGCGTCGCTGCCGTATGCCTCGGCGACCCAGGCCACCGAGTAGCCGAGCCGGTCGGCCTCCTTCGCCAGTTCGAGGTTCGCGGCGTCGTTCCCGGCGCCCCAGTAGCCCATGTTCAGTCCAAGTCGCACGGCGGCGACATTACTTGTCAGTAGCCCACAGTGCCAGGGGGACCGGAGTGTTCTCCCAACACAGCGGGCGCGCGCCACATAGGCTCCTTGATCGTGGAGCAACGACACCTCGGGCGCAGTGGCCTGCGGGTGTCCCGGATGGCGCTGGGCACGATGACCTGGGGCGGGGACACCGAGCCGGACGAGGCCGCCAGCCAGCTGACCGCGTTCGTCGACGTCGGCGGCACGCTGGTCGACACCGCCGACGTCTACGGCGACGGCGAGTCCGAACGCGTCCTGGGCGCCCTGCTCGACGACGTGGTGCCGCGCGAGAGCGTGGTGCTGGCGACGAAGGCGGTAGCCCGGCGCACCGACGGCCCGTTCGGCGGCGGCGCGTCGCGGGGTGCGCTGCTGAGCGCGCTGGAGCAGTCGCTGATCCGGCTCGACACCGACCACGTCGACCTGTGGCAGCTGCACGCGTGGGACGCGTCGGTGCCGCTGGAGGAGACGCTGTGCGCGGTCGACGCGGCGGTGCGCAGCGGCAAGGTGCGCTACGCGGGCATCTCGAACTACACCGGCTGGCAGACCGCGACGGCCGCGAGCCGCCAGTCGGCCACCGCGGGCGCGGCGCCGCTGGTCAGCACGCAGGTGGAGTACTCGCTGCTGGAGCGCGGCATCGAACGTGAGGTGGTTCCGGCGGCGGAGTACCACGGGCTGGGGATCCTGCCGTGGGCGCCGCTGGGGCGCGGGGTGCTGACGGGCAAGTACCGGGCGAACACCCCGGCCGACTCGCGGGGCGCGTCGGCGGCGTACGCGCCGTATGTCGACCACCACCGCACCGACCGGGCGTCGCGAATCGTGCAGGCAGTGGTCACCGCGGCCGACGGGTTGGGCACGTCGCCGCTGGCCGTGGCGCTGGCGTGGGTGCGCGACCGGCCCGGCGTCGTGGCCCCGGTCGTTGGCGCGCGGGACACCGCGCAGCTGCTCGGGTCGCTGCTCGCCGAGGAGTTGGAGCTGCCGCCCGCGATCCGCGCCGCGCTCGACGATGTGAGCGATCTGGAGCTGGGCTATCCGGAGCGTCGCCTCGGCTGACCTGTGACGCGGATGACGAGTGACCCGCAAGGTTGGTTAGCCTATGCTCACTTGGCTGGAGACAGAACTAGCCGAGGATGATCAGTGGAGACACTCAGCGCGCCTGCCCGCCTCGGCGTGCCGTTCGTCGACTCGCTGTCCGATTTCGGCGACCGCCTCGCGCTGATCACCCCCTCCGGTTCGCTGACCTACGCGGAGTTGGCCGCCCGGGTGGCCTCGGTGGACCTGGGCACGACGCGGCGGCTGGTGCTGGTGGCGGCGGGCAACGACGTCGACACCGTGGTCACCTACCTGGCCGCGCTGGCCGGTGGCCATCCCGTGCTGCTGACTTCCCCCGACAAGCTCGACACGCTGGTCGACGTCTACGACCCCGACGTCGTCCAGGACGGTCACCTGCGGGAACGCCGGGTCGGCAGCGCGCACGCGCTGCACCCGGAGCTGGCGCTGCTGCTGTCGACGTCGGGCAGCACCGGGTCGCCGAAGCTCGTGCGGCTCTCGGCGGCGAACCTGCAGTCGAACGCGACCGCCATCGGCGAGTACCTCGACATCCGCGACACCGACCGCGCGGCCCTGACCCTGCCGCTGCATTACTGCTACGGCCTGTCGGTCCTCAACAGCAACCTCGCACGCGGCGCGGCGGTGCTGCTCAGCGACCAGTCCGTCGTCGATCCGGCCTTCTGGGACACGTTTCGCGCGCAGGGCGGCACCAGCCTGCACGGCGTCCCGTACACGTTCGACCTGCTCGACCGCGCGGGCTTCGCCGACCTCGACCTGCCGTCGCTGCGCTATGTCACCCAGGCGGGCGGTCGATTGGCGCCGGACCAGGTCCGCCGGTACGCGACCATGGGGCCTTGGCGGTTCTACGTGATGTACGGCCAGACCGAGGCGACCGCCCGCATGGCCTACCTCCCGCCGGATCTCGCCGCCACCCGCCCCACCGCCGTCGGCGTCCCCATCCCCGGTGGCTCGTTCGAGATCCGCCCGGACGGCGAACTCGTCTACAGCGGCCCCAACGTCATGCTCGGCTACGCGGTCTCCCCCGCCGACCTGGCCCTCGGCGCCACCCTCGGATCCCTGCCGACAGGCGACCTCGCACGCCGTGCGCCAGACGGTCTGTACGAGGTCATCGGCCGCAAGAGCCGCTTCGTGAAACTGTTCGGCCTGCGCGTCGATCTGGACGAGGTCGAACGCCTCCTGACGCGCTCCGGCTTCACCGGCGCCGCGGCCGGGGACGACACGGCCGTCACGATCGCCCTGGTCAACGGCCAGGACATGGCCGCGGCGGCCGGGTTGGTCGCCTCCCGGCTCGGCATCCCGGGCGACCACGTCCGAGTCCGCGAGTACCCCACGTTGCCGCGGCTGGCGACAGGCAAGGTCGACTACGCGGGCATCCAAAGTTGTCCACAGGCACCCCCAAACCAAGATCCACTGTCGCCCCACCGCGGTAGACTGGCCAAGGGCCGTCCCCCCGGGACAGGGTGGGGGCTGCGTGCTTTCGGGTTCGGGGCCTTCGGTCGGGGTGCAGATGCTCCTGGGGTCGGCGGGGCTGAGGCCACGTGTCGGCAGGCCGATGAGGGTCGGGCTCGACAAAGCGGTCACCCAGCCGGGTCGGTGCGGCTGATCTTTCAGCGGGCGCTCAACGTCACCGAGGTGCCCGACGACGCCACCTTCGTCAGCCTCGGCGGCGACTCCCTCACCTACGTCCGCGCGTCCATCGACCTCGAACGGCTCCTCGGCGAAGTCCCCGACGCCTGGCACACCATCCCCGTCGCCGAGCTCGAACGGGCCGCGCCCAAGCACCGCCGGTTCCGCGCCCTCGAGACGAACATCCTCCTGCGCGCCCTCGCGATCACCCTGATCGTCTCCACCCACGTCGGCCTCACCCAGGTCTGGGGCGGCGCGCACCTGCTGCTCGTCATCGCGGGCTGGAGTTTCGCCCGGTTCGCCCTCGCCCCCGTCGACCACAGCGCCATGGCGACCCGCATCGCCAAGGCCGCCGCGCGGATCGCGGTCCCGTCAGCGATCTTCCTGACCTGGCGCGCGGCCGTGTCCGACAACGTGGCCGTCACCAACGCGCTGCTGGTCAACAACTTCTTCCACCACGGCACCATCTCGTACTGGTACGTCGAGGTCCTCGTCCAGATCCTCGCCGGGCTCGCGCTGCTGTTCGCCATCCCCGCGGTGCGCCAGGCGGCGGTCCGCCACGGGTTCGCGCTGGCCGCGGGCGCGCTGCTCCTGGCGCTGCTGGCCCGGATCCCTGCGGTCCACATCCCGATGCCGTCGGGCTACTCGGCCCGCGACATGAGCGTGCACGGCGTCCTGTGGCTGTTCGTCCTCGGCTGGCTCGTGCAGCGCGCCACCACCGTCCCCCAGCGCCTCCTGGCAGGCGCGGCCGCGCTGGCGCTGATCCCCGGCTGGTTCGACGACCCGGTCCGCGACGCCATCGTCATCGGCGGGGTCCTGCTGGTCCTGTTCGTCCCGCACGTCCGCGTCCCCACCGCCGTCGTGCGCATCGCGGGGCTGGTCGCGGGGGCGTCGCTCTACATCTACCTGACCCACTACATCGTGTTCCTGCCGCTGCGGCCGCTGATGCCGCTGTGGGCGGTCGTCCTGATCACGGTCGCGGTCGGAGTCGTCGTCTGGCGCGCTGTCTGCGCGCTCGGCAGGCTCAGTCAGACCCGTTCGTCGGTGGGCTCGAAGAACTCACGCACGCCCTCCTGGTAGACGAGGTAGGCGCCGAACCCGACCACGGCCAGCATCGGCACGACAATGGCGACGTCGAACAGGCCGCTGATGAGGCCGATCGACAGCAGCGCCGACAACCCCGACACCACGACAACGCCCGTGCGCGCCCAGTCATGGCCACCGGTCATGCACACCGCGAGCCACAACGTCACGGCCAGGGGCACGAAGTAGAGCGACAGGTCGACACCGGTGTTCGCCCAGGTCACGGTCAGATGCAGCACCGAGAGGGCGACCTGGGAGACGAACAGTCCGCACGCCACGCGCACCGCGGCGGGCGCCTCCGTCGGGCGGGGATCTCCGAAGATGGGCAGGTGGGCCGGGTCAATAGCCATAAACACCTCCGTACCCACTCCGTCGATGCTCAACCCTGGTTTGTTACAGATCGGTGTCGACGCGGTGTCCAGGTGTGAGACTTGTGTCGGCGCGGGACGTGGCTTCGACGGGCAACGTGCGGGATGCTGGACACAAGTGTGTTCACCGAGGGTGCCCGGAGGAAGTTTGTTGCGACGCATCGCCGCCGCTGTCGCCATCACCGCGCTCGCCGCGGGCTGCTCGTCCGACGCGCAGCCGCAGGACGAGCTGATGGTCTCCGCCAACCCGGTCGCCGCCACCGCGGCCGTCTCCCCCGCCCCCACCGCGACTCCCGCGGGCAAGGTCCTGCCCCTGTCGAACGCCACGGCCGCGGTCGTCGACGAGAAGACCCGCATCCTGGCCGTCGCTGTCCAGAACCCGCCTGGCCTGCGGCTCTACGACCTCGACGCGCTCGACAAGGCGCCGCGCCCGGTCGAACTGCCCGCCGACGCCGAGACGCTGACCCTCGCCAAGAACGGACTCCTCGCCGCCACCGGCAAGGGCGTGGTCCGGGTGAGCCTGCCCGACGCGGCCGCGACCACCGTCGACGGCGCCGCGGCGGGCGCGGCGGCCCACGGCGACAGCACTCTCGTGGCGGTCCGCGAGACCAAGTCCGTCGCCGTCCTCGCGGGCGACGGCGGCCACCGGTCCATCAGCGGCGGCCTGCTCAGCGCCGACCAGGTGTACTCGGTGGGCGACAAGGCCGCCGTGCTCGACCGGCTGCGCAACGCCGTCTTCGAGATGGACCTCGCCAAGGGAACCATCGGCGAGGGCCTGCGCGCGGGCCAGGGCGCGACCAACGGCGCCGTCGACCGGTTCGGCCGCGTCCTCGTCACCGACACCCGCGGCGGCGCGCTGCTGGCGTTCTCCCTCGACCCGCTGCTGATGCGGCAGCGGTTCCCGGTGCCGGGCGCCCCGTACGCCATCGCCTACGACCCGCGCCGAGACCTGGCTTGGGTCACCCTGACCGAGACGAACGAGGTCGTCGGCTTCCACGTCGCGGCCGAACAACCCGAGCAGAAGTACCGGTTCCCGACCGTCGGCCAGCCGAACGCGGTGGCCGTCGACCCGGCCAGCGGGCGCGTGGTGGTGGCGTCCGCCAACGGAGGAGGTGTCCAGGTGATCGAACCATGACAGACGGGGTGATCGACGGAGACTGGGAGTACCGGCCGCTGCGGCTGCCCCCAGGGGTTTCCCGGCTGACAGCGGCCACGCAACTGTCCATCCACGCGGAGTTCGCCGGATGGGAGCTGTCCAACGTGCGGCTCTACTCCGACGGCACCCGCAAGATCTGGCTGCGGCGCAAACGGCGGATGGCCCCGCTGCCCGGCCTGATCACCTGACGGGAAGGTCCTCGAACCCGTCCCACACCGCCCGCGCCCCGGCCTCGCCGACGCGGTAGACGTGCACGGTCGCGGCCACCCCGGCGCCGACCGACAGCACCGCGACGACGATGAGTGCCGCCTTGGTCCACGACGGCGGCTCCGCGCTGTTGGCCGCGCGGTGCACCAGCATCAGCCCCAGCGCGATCACGAACACCGGCACGGTGAAGTAGATCATCAGGTCGCCGAGGCGCTCGTGGGTGCTGATCAGCTCCTGCTCGGGCAGCCTCGCCGCGAGCTTCTTGCCGCTGTTCGCGGTGATCGGCGTCAGCACCGCGGCCACCGCGGCCGCGCCGACCACGATCCAGCCCAGCCGCGCCCGCGCGGCGGGCCACAGCGCGATCATCACCGTGCCCAGCGCGGCCGCCGGGATCAGGATGACGGCCAAGTGGACGATCAGCGGGTGCAGCGGAAGTCCGTCGACGAACTCAGGCATGTGAGCCACCTCCATGTTGACCTACGCACGCCCTCACGCGCCGGTTCACCGCCGCGACGCCGCGTGCACCAGCCCCACCAGCCGGGGCAGAACCTGTGCCACACCTTCCAGCGGAAGCATGTGCCCCAGACCGGGTAGGACGACCGAGGTGCCGTCCTGCACCGCGCCTGCCAGCGCCTCGGCGTGCGACTCGGGCACGAGCCGGTCCCGGTCGCCGACCATCGCCACGACGGGCGTGTCGGCCGCGACGGTCAACGCGGCCTGCCGGTCGTAGCGGTCGAGGGCGGGTTTGAACAGCGCGACCGTGTCCGGCCAGTGCGCGGCCACCATCTCCGCGACCAGCCGCACGTCGTCGGGATCGGGGTCCTCGCCGAGCAGCAGCCACCGCAGCCCGATGGTCTTGGCCTTGTCGATGCGCTGGGACACCCGGTCGATGATCTTCGCACCGAGGATCGCCCGCAAATCCTGCACGAGCTTGCCGACCGAGCTGGGCAGCGCGGCCTCCATGACCCACCCGGCCGCGGTGGACAGGAACGCCAGCCCGGCGACCCGCTCGGTGAACAGGGCGGGATGGCGCGCGGTGAGCGCCATCAGCGTCAGCCCGCCCATGCCATGGCCGCAGAGCACGACGCGCCCGTTCGGCACCGCGCCGTCGATCACCTCGGCGAGATCGTCCCGAGACGCTCGACCGTCGCGGTCTTCTCATCGGCAGCGCTGGACTGCCCGTGCCCCCGGTGGTCGTAGGCCACCACCTGCACCGGCCAGTCCGCCGCGTCGGGCAGCGTGTCGACGATCTTGTGCCAGACCCGCTGGTCCTGGGCGTAGCTGTGGGCCAGGACGACGGTGACGGCGGACCCGGGATCGCCCGCGCGCGACAACGCGAGCTTCGCCCCGTCGGACAGGGCGAAACGCTCGGTTGTGGGCACGGGCGAATCCTGGCACGTACTCAGCAGGTTCGCAGGAACCTGTCCAACACCCGCGTCCCGAACTTCAGCGCGTCGACCGGCACCCGCTCGTCCACACCGTGGAAGAGAGCCGCGAAGTCCAAGTCGGCGGGCAGCCGCAGCGGCGCGAACCCGAAACACCGCATCCCCAACGTGTGGAACGCCTTGGCGTCGGTGCCCCCGGACAGCATGTAGGGAATCGTCCGCGACCCGGGGTCCTCGGCGGTGATCGCCGCGCTCATCGCCTCCACAAGCGCGCCATCGAACGTCGTCTCGACCGGGGGCAGGTTGGCCACCCACTCGCGCTCGACGTCCGGCCCGAGGATCTCGTCGAGCTCCCGCTCGAAGGCGGCCTGCCTGCCCGGCAGGACACGGCAGTCGACCACGGCCTCGGCAACCGACGGGATGACGTTGGCCTTGTAGCCCGCGTTGAGCATCGTCGGATTCGCCGTGTCCCGGATCGTCGCGCCCACGACCCTCGCCACCGCCCCGAGCTTGGCGACGGCCCCGTCGAGGTCCTCCTCGTCGAACTCCATCCCCGTCATCTCGGTGATCCCCGCCAGGAACTCACGCACGGAGTCGGTCAGGACCAGCGGAAACTTGTGCGTCCCCAGCCGCGCGACGGCCTGCGTCAGCTTCGTGACCGCGTTGTCCTCATGCACCATCGACCCATGCCCGGCCCGCCCCCGAACCCGCAACTTCATCCAGGCGATGCCCTTTTCCGCGGTCTGGAGAAGGTAGGCCCGCACGTCGTCCTTGACGGTGACGGAGAACCCACCGACCTCACTGATCGCCTCCGTCGCCCCCTCGAACAGGTCAGGCCGGTTCCGCACCAACCACTGCGACCCGTAGTCCCCCGCCGCCTCCTCATCGGCCAGGAACGCGAAGATGATGTCCCGCGGCGGGACAATGCCGTCCCTCTTCATCCGCCGAGCCGTGGCGAGCGACATCGCCACCATGTCCTTCATGTCGACGGCCCCACGCCCCCACACGTAGCCGTCCTGCACCGCCCCAGACAACGGATGAACCGACCACTCAGCAGGATCGGCGGGCACCGCGTCAAGGTGCCCGTGCACGAGCAAGGCCCCTCTGGACGGATCGGCCCCTTCGAGCCGGACGAAGACGTTGTCCCGTCCCTTCGCCCCCGACTGCACGTAGGTGGTCTCAAACCCCACCTCCGCCAACTTCTCCGCCACAAACTCCGCGGCGACCCGCTCCCCCACCACGGTCGCCGGATCCCCGGTGTTGGTGGTGTCGATCCTGATCAAGTCACTCGTCAACTGCACGGACTCGTCCTCGGCACGCGCCAGACTGTCCCTCTGCTCCACGGTCACATGGCTTTCCTACCACTGTCGGTCAGCTAAGGCGCCCCCGATTTGGGACCACTCCACCCCATCCGATACTCTGTGCGCACACCAGCGGGAGACCGCAAGTCCGGGTGGCGGAATGGCAGACGCGCTAGCTTGAGGTGCTAGTGCCCTTAACGGGCGTGGGGGTTCAAGTCCCCCCTCGGACACTCCATTGCCCCACGGAATCTCGAATCCGTGGGGTAATCACTATGTAGGGCCGTGACCGTCAGGTTCGGATGCTACCTGAGTCTCCCCGCGCACTGCGACCGATTCGCGCGGGTCATCATTTTTGTGTTGCTCGAGTTGGGCCATCGGGGCCGCCGGTTGGACCCATTCCAAGTCGAGGGTGCTCTGACCGTGCATGTTCAGGTAGTCGGGGATCTCGCCTCGACTTGCTGGTCTCAGCGAATGGCGCTGATGACCGCACACGACCTGTAATCCGCGGCGCCGGAGATCGTCCGCCACCGTGGTCGATAGTCGACCGCCCGGCTCGTCGGGGTCTACTGCGGTGCCGTGGTGAAGTGTGGCGGCGAGCGCGTCCACGAGGTGGTCTTCCCGGACGTAGACGTTGGGTGGCGCATTTGGTGGTCGGGGTGTGGCGGTGGTGTAACCATGACGGCACCGATACCCAGGACGACCATGGACCCAATGCGAATCCATCCGCCGCTCGCACACTCCGCACGTGATCAGCCCCGCCAACGCGTACTCCCGACGCTCGTCGTCGTTGTTCGGGCGATCGGCACGGATGCGTTGTACGTCAATAAAGGCCGTCTCGTCCACCAACGGGATGTGGGTGAGGTGGTCGGAGACTTCCCACTCCCCCACCGGGTTCCACGTCACCGCCCCGGAACCGCGGCCTCCCACGCGGCCGCCGTCGCCGTGGCCCTTGGTGGCTTGCCGGTTCCACACCTGTCGCCCGGTGTAGCGCGGATTCTCGAGGATCATCAACACCGTCCGAGTGATCCACCGCTCACCAGAGCGGTGCCGGTTGCGGGCCTGATCCACACCCGAGGGACACGGCACTCCTTGGTCGTTGAGCTCGCGGGCGATCGACGCGACGGATCGGCCGCGGGCGCGTTCGGTGAACATCCATCGCACCCACGGTGCCGTGACCGAATCCGGTGCCAGCACCTGCATCCGACGGCCCCACCCGGCGTGGCGGGCATTCGGGTGCGGGCCACCATCAACCAGCCGGTAGCCGTAGGGTGGGCGACCGCCCAGGAACCGGCCCTGCCGGGCCTGGTGCCGCATCGCCCCCCAATACCCGCCGCCGCGCCCGCGCCACCTCATACCGCGCCCGGGAACCCAACAACACCATCAACGCCTCATGCACCGGGCTGTCGAGATCGACGGGCCCGCTGGCCTCGGGCAGCCACACCTGCACACCCAACGCATTCAGGTACCCCACCACCGCGCGGAACTGGTCACCCTCGAACGCCCGCTCGTACTCCCCCACCACCACCGCGTCGAACCCGCGATCCGGCGACGCCGCAGCCGCCAACAACGCCGCCGCGGCCGGACGCTTCCACCACGACCAACGCCGCGACCGACCCTCATCGAAGAACTCCACCACCACCTCACCGAAACCCTCGACCAGGTCATCACAGGCCGCCCGCTGCCACGCCCGCGACGACACCGGATCCTGAAAGTCGCTGGTCGACATCCGCCCATAGAAAGCGAACCGCAACCCATCCACCACCCGGGCCGCCACCTTCGCGGGGCCCCGTCGCCCCGCGATCGCCGCCACGAACTCCCCACCCGACATCGCCATCCCGACTCCTCCCACCACGGCGAAACCGAGACCGACGCATGCCGAGCACATGACGCCCCGCAGTGGGCAACCACTCGATCAGCCCAAGCCAGGCAGGTAGTCCTCGGCGAAGGACTGCTCGTTTCGACCGGTGCCCGCGCGTTGTGGTGATCATCAAGGCGAGACGCGCCCGGTCGAGGATCCCGACGGTGCCTGACAGCGTCGTGCAAGCGTCGCTGAAGCTGATGCTCGAATCCGGCCGTCGGGATCATCGGCTACGCCGACGCCGCCACTACGCGCGTGCTGGACGCGCAGGGACACGCCGTGAGGTGGACCGACAGCCGGGCCTGCGGTTACCGATCGACTCTGTTCGTCGAACTGGCCGAAGCCTGGAAAAGCAACCGATCGGACGACCGAATACCCGACGTCATCGGCTGAAACCCGCCAGTCAATGCCGTTGCCCCAGTACGGCGTGGGCGTCATCGAGGCTCTCGACCACGGGCAGCACGTGGTCGGTGGCGGCGAGTTCGAGGGTGTGGGCGGCGGTGCTGCCGGGCGGGGCGACCAGCACCAGCGGATAGCCGACATCGCGACCGTGTCCGGCGGCCTTGGTCAACACCCCCAGACCGTGTGCACCGAGCGAGCGGACACCGGTCAGATCGATGATCATCCCGTCGGTGTACGGCGCGGACGAAGCGGCGGCGCCCAACGTTTCGGCGAAGGGATACACAGTGTCCACCGCGATTCGCCCACCCACACGCACAACGAGGTGTCCCTCGATACAGCTGCTGACCATGATCATCGTTCGGCCCTCGATCCGCCCCGGATCCACCGGGACAGCGAGTCTTCCCCGGGATCGACAGCCTGAAACACGCACAGGATGTCGCGCTCGGCGATCCACACCGGCAGTGTCTCCGCGGGCTGGTCCCCGCCGAACACCGGCACCCACACCATGTCCGCCCGCGGATCCGGCACAGTGGGTCCGGCGATCAGCCCGGTGCCGATACCACGCACGTGGCGTCCGCCCCGTGTCCGCACCAGATGGCTGACCACCCAGCCCGGGGGGGGACCGCCGTGAGGCTGCTCGCCGTCGCTGCCTACGCATCCGCCATCACCACCTGCAGCCCGCTCGAACTGGGTCCGTCCACGTGAACGACCACTGTGGACACGACAAAGGCTTAGATTCGCCCCGCTGCGGTGTTCCCGCACGTCCAACACGCAGACACCACCTGGTCGGCCCAACGGGTCATGGCGTGGGAGTCGGCTCGGTAATGGCGGAAGTCGGCTCCGCGGTGGTGCTCGGCTCAGTCATCGGCGTGAGGGTCGACGGTGCTGTGGCGGTAGTGGTCGCGTCCATCGTCGTGGTGCCCGGCGGGCTCGGCTCGACAGTGGGAGTCGGTCCGACAGTGGGGCTCGGCTCGACAGTGGGAGTCGGTCCGACAGTGGGAGTCGGCTCGACAGTGGGGCTCGGTCCGACAGTGGGAGTCGGTCCTACGGTGGGGCTCGGCTCCACCGTGGAAGTTGGAGGACCTGGCTGGACGGTGGGGCTCGGTCCGACAGTGGGAGTCGGCTCGACGGTGGGGCTCGGCTCCACCGTGGAAGTGGAGGACCTGGCTGGACGGTGGGGCTCGGCTCGAGCGTGGGAGTCGGTCCGACCGGCTTGGTGTCCGTCCGGTGAGCTGCCGATGCTGGGATGGGGCGGATGGCGCCGGCGTATTCGGTGAGCCAGATCGGGCTGAGTTTGACGTGGTCCCCGGCCTGCGGTGCGTGGACGACGCGTCCGGCTCCTACGTACATGGTGACGTGGTGGACGGTGTCCAGGTCGGTGGTGTTGTAGGCGTAGAACAGCAGGTCCCCGGGTGTCAGGTCGGCCAGCCGGGCTGGGGTGCCGATGCGTGCCTGTTGGCGTGAGGTGCGGGGGATGGCCACCCCGGCGTGCCGGTAGGCCTGTTGGGTCAGCCCGGAGCAGTCGAACGCCGCGGGGCCGGTGCCGCCCCACAGGTACGGCTTGCCCACCTGCGCAACGGCGAACGACACCGCGGCCGCAGCGGCACCCGGGTCGAGTCCCCCGGCGATCACCGACCCACCGGCGGTCGAGCGCCGCTGGTGATCGGCAGGACGGTTGGCGGCCGTCGGCTCGTCGACGGTGGTGGTGGTGGTGGTGGCCGCTTCCCTGGATGTGAGCTGCTGAAGTTCCTGTTGCAGGAGGGCCTGCGGCTGCACGCGCCAATGACTCTCGGCCAACCCGGACCCGGTGTGCGACGCGCCGATCTCGGCGGCGGCGAGGGTCGACGCGGCGGGCGCCGACGGACCGGCGGCACCCAACAGACCGCCGAGGACCGCGATCAGCACGCCGCCGACCACCAGGGCGGGTCGCCGGGTCACGCCGGGCCGTCCATGATGGCGAATTCGGTCTCCCACAGGGCGAAGTCGTCCCACTGCGAGGGCGGCGGCGCGTGCCCGGTGTCGGAGGAGTCGAAATCGAACGGCAGCAGCGGGGTGAACTCCAACAACGCGACCACCGCCCGCGCCGATCGGATCCAGGCGAGCACGCCCAGGACCGCCAGCACCGCCCAGCGCCCGCGCGCGGGGATGGGACTGTGCGCCTTGATCGCCACATGCCCTCCTACCACTGATGTCCCACGCTTCCCGTTGCCTTGGAATACGGGATCGGTCAGGTTCAGGTTCCGACACCGAGCGGCTGGCCCGCATCGGGGTTGTCCCCTCACTAGACCCCACCCCGCGACACCGGAGCCACCCGACGATACGAATCGTGGGGTGATGGTGGGGTAATGATGGGGCCCACCCTGATGTGGGCCGGGTGGTCGGGGCGCAGGCTGATAAGGCCAGGAAACCCCACCACCGCCCGGGTCGTGATCAGCATGAGCCTCCAGGATCGAGTCGACACCGCGTCGACCGCGAGCGTGCGAGCCGCCGGTCACCTTCACCTCGTTCCCGGCGGGACAACCACAGGGGGCGATGGCCGCAGGCCGCGTCCTGCCTCAGCTCCCGCGGCCGAGGAACGCGTGTCCTCGGCCGCGGTGTCTTCCCGGGCGTTGGCCATGCTGCGGGCCGTCGCGGCGGGCCGCGCCGAGCTGGTGTTGGGCTGCGAGCCGGACATGCTCATCGACGGACTCCCCTGCTGCGATCAATTCATGGCCCACGACCTCGCCCGAACCGCACTCGTGCGCCCCGCCCGGCTCGGGCTGGTCGGGCACCGAGTCCCCGCGGTCCTCACCCACACCGGCCAGGCCGTGCTGCGCGCGGCCCCCACCGTCGCCTGAGAAAGAGCCGATCATGACCGCGACCATCCGCACGTTCCGCCCCGGCACCACCCAGGCCGCCGGGGCAACGCGCGGGATGCGGCGGCATGACGAACCGGTCCGGCTGGCCGGGCGGCGGCTCGCCCCCACTCTGGCCGCCGAGGACCGCGCCGAACACGAGCGGGGCCTCTCGCCGCACGAGCGGATCACCTGCCGCCTGCACCGACGCTGGGCGCATGAGTGCATCGCCTCACCCCAGCACGTCATCCCCGTGACCGGGCACCGCTGGTGCGACGACTGCGCGACCGCGGTCACCGTCGCCGTGGACGAACTCGACGGCCGAGTCGCCTTGGCCTGCCCGCGCTGCCACCGCACTCCGTCCACCCGGGCCACCGAACAGATCGTTCGCACCTGCCAGGCGAGTCTGGGGGCGGCGGGCCGGCTCGCCCGGCGGCCCGCGGCGACGCAGCCTCACGAAAGGTTCGCCCGATCACGAACCGCGTAGCGGTGTCGACCGGCGGCGGGGGCTTACCCCGCGCGCAGGGCAAGCTTTTGGGAACAGGGGAACGGCCCCAGCGCTGGGGGTCCGCCAGGACCGTTCCCACCTTGCATCGCGGGGGTGTGCGCGGTCGTTTCAGCCGGCGCCGTCGCCGGCGGCTCAGTTCGCGTCGAGAGCGAGGTCGAGGGTGGCGAACAGGGGCAGCACGGTGTCCAAGCCGGTGATTTGCATGATTCTGCGGGCGGCGGGGTTGGTCACCACCCGCAACTGGGTGGTCGTGGCACCGTGATGGGCCGCGACCAGGGCGGTGAGCCCGGTGGAGCCGAGGAACTCCACGGCGGTCAGATCGACGATGAGGATGGCGGGTTCGGTCCGAAGCGCGGCGTCAAGGGCGCTGCGCACCTGCGGCTCGGTGACCAGGTCGATCTCCCCGGCAACGGCCAGCACGTAGGCCTCGGTGTGGAGGCCGCGGCGAGCGTGTGTGAGTGGAGTCCACCGGCCAACGCCTATATCGCCTTGACCGACCGGTTGCCCGGCTTCCCTCCCGGGATTTCGCCCTGGTCTGGGACGAGGTCCATGGCTGGGCCGCGACGGTGGAGACCGATTCCGGTGAGGACCTCATCGTGCTGGCGTACCTGCTCGGCGATGTGCTTCCCAAGCCCGCTGAGGTGGTCGAGTTCGCCCGCGACATGCTCGCCGGGCGCTACCCCCGCCATCCCGTCGGCACCACCCATCCCCCTGGGCGCCGCGCACCGCTCGGTCACGACACGCCCGGCTCGGTGAACGACTGGCGCGCTACGTTGCCGAACCCGCGGTGGCCGACACGCCCCCGGCGACATCGCGCTCGTGCGAGCTGCCAACAACCGAGATCAGGCCCGCCCCATCAACACTTCGGTGACCGCGCACACAATCTCGTACGATCACAGGTCGAGTCGGCCCGTGGTCCGGACCGATCGTTCGTCCGCCGGGAATGTTCACTTCGGCCGCGGCGAAGCGGGCGATCGCGCGCCTCGGTGCCCACCGTCAGGTGCTTCAGTCTGCACCGCGCCCACCCGACGAGCCCTCTGGTTGGTCGAGGGGTCTCAGTGCGCGTGACCGTCCTGGTGAGTCACACCCTCGGCGGCATTCAGGCCGATCATGGCCAGTAGCAGGGCGCAGGCGGCGATGACGCGGGTGGCCCGCCGCAGTTGCACCTCGTCATTGGCCGCGACCGTGCCCATCACGTTCGGCAGGTCGAAACCGATGATGCGGGTGGGGTCAGTCGACATTGGCCGCCGCCCACGGGTACCGCCGGTCCAGGGTGTCGTCGTCCGTGGTGGTATCGGGCGAGCATTGCTGGTCCGTCGCCGCATCGAGCAAAGGCTGCGGTCTGCGTGACCGCCCGGTCGCCGGCACCACACTGAGTTGATCAGACTGGGTCAACGCGTGACCTCCGGGCATTGATCCCTGCCATAGCAACACATCGGGATGCCAGACCGTAACACCAACGGTCCGCATCGAGCCTGGCAACGAGTCCTGTGTGGAGTGAATTCCGCGAGGTGGGACGGTCGCCGTGCCGGGACCCGCCTGGGTCGGTCGCCCACACCGACCTGGGGGTGCGGGCGTGGGCGACTGAAGCGCACACGATAGAACACCCCGGCGTGGACGTGCGCCAGGCAGAGCCGGTGATCACCTCATCGTGTAGACCCGGGTCATGGTCGGTCCTCACCCGCGTGCCCGGTCCAAGCCCGGTGCGCACAGGATCCGGTGACACGTGTCGAGCACCGCGATCGGGTCGGGCTCGCTTGTCGCGGCGCGTCTGTTGGCCGCATGCTGAGATGGTGCGGGCCGTCGACGTCGAGTTGGGACAGACCTACCGGGTGCATATCCCCCGGCGGGACACACCGATACGCCATCTATGCCGTCACACCGGGCGCGGTGTCGTCGACATCGCCCTGGCCCAGCTGGCGATCAACGGGGGCGATGACTTCGACCTCACCGTCACCGACTTGGACGGTGCCCTCGGCGACGAAGCCACGGTCACCGGGATCCGCACCACACGGTCGTCGCGGATCCGGGTCCCGCTGGACCCGCGGATCGCCGACGAGCTCGGCCTGGACCCGACACTGGACTACGAGGTGAACGGTCTGCTCTGCGAGGCGGTCACCGGGGCGCCGATCACCCTGCCCGCCGAGCAGACGCTCACCGTTCCCGTGCGCTGGCTGCGCCCCACCTGAGGACCCACACACCGAGCCGTTGCCCGGGGTACGGCGATCCCCGGGTACTGGGCGGGTGCTCAAGGTCAACCAGCGTGGGCTTGGTCGGCGGTGATACTCGGTGCGTCCCGGGGTGGGTCGACCGGCCAGTTGCAGTGTCGAGGCTGTCGCGTTGTCCACGGCCCGGCGCTGAGCAAGTCACCCCAACTCGGCGGTGTGACCGGGGTGGACGCGCGCCTGGTGGCAAGCCTGCACGGGTGCTTGGCGCTCGCGCCGATGGCGGCACCCGCTAGGCCGGACAGTGGCGGGCCATCTGTCTGTTCCGAGTGATCTTTGCGGGTGACCAGACTGTTGACCTGCGGTCCGCAAACTAGTTAGCGGAATCGGCAGCAGGTGGTCGGCTTGGGGTACGCGGCCGAAGGGGTCTGCCGAGGCGGGGCTCGGTCAGGAGCGCGTAAATGGCAGCTGTGCCGGGCAGGTGCGTAGTTGTTCGTGGCTGATGGATGCGACAACAGCCGCCGTGACACATCCTGGCCGCAGACATCTGCGTGCCCTGTCCTGAACCTCAACACGGTAAGGACCGTGCTGGCGGCCGCGCGTGCAGGGGTTGGGCTAGGTTCGCCGGGTGCGAGCATTCAGCCAGGTGGACGTGTTTACCACCGAGTTCCCCTACGGTAATCCGGTCGCGGTCGTGCACGACGCGGACAACCTGACCACCAAGCAGATGGCGGCGTTCGCCCGATGGACGAACCTGTCCGAGACCACGTTCCTGCTCTCCCCGTCGCACCCGGCCGCTGACTATCGGCTGAGGATCTTCACCATCAGCCGTGAGCTTCCGTTCGCAGGACACCCCACCCTCGGGTCGGCTCGCGCGTGGCTCGCGGCTGGACACATCCCGCAGAGGACTGGCGAGGTGGTGCAGGAGTGCGGCGCCGGCTTGGTGACGGTGCGCCGCGACGGCGCTCGCCTTTGGTTCGCCGCCCCGCCGCTGCTGCGAGGTGGTCCCGTTGCATCAGCCGACCTGCGGGCACTGGCGGCGGCATTGCGGATCGAATCGGAAGCCGTCGTCGCCGCACAGTGGGCCGACAACGGGCCGGGCTGGGTGGCGGTGCTGCTCGCGTCCGCCGACGCGGTGCTGGCCGTGGAGCCCGACTACGCGCGGTTCGGCGACTTCACCGCGGTGGGTGTGGTCGGGCCGCACCCGGCGGGGAGCGACGCCGCGTTCGAGGTGCGGGCGTTCATCGACGAGGGCAGCAGATTCGAAGAAGACCCGGTAACCGGCAGCCTCAACGCCGCCATCGCCCAGTGGCTTATCCCTGCGGGCCTCGCACCAGCGCAGTACGTTGCCGCGCAGGGCACGGTCCTGGGGCGCCAGGGACGGGTGCACCTCTCCCAGCACGGCGGCCAGATCTGGGTCGGTGGCGACACCGTTCTCGGCATCACCGGGCATCTGGAGGTATGAGGCGATGGCATTAACGGGGCTTCGAGGAATTCGACCTCGGCGCCCCTGTCAATGTCGTCCGCAAACGCGACCTCGAACTTCCGACCGGCGCGTCTCCGGCGACCAGGTCCGCACTTCGGCACGCACGCTGTCCGCTTCAATCTTGCGGCTGGGCGGGTCGTGACCTGGGTGCCGTAATCATAGGCCCGGTCAGATTCTGGGCTAGTTGTTCGGATCTAGTTTGCGGATTCGACGGGTTGTGCCGGGGTCAGGCGTCGCTGGGGTTCTCGGTGGTGGGGGTGCTCTGGATCTGCTTGGTTGCCGCGGCCCATCTCTGGTCGTTCTCGTCTCGCTGCTGGGCGACGACCTGGAGCACCCGTTCGACGTCCTTGGCCGAGAACCCTTCCAAGGTTGTGACCTGGCCTTCTGCTCCGAAGGTCACCTTCTTGCCTTGGTGCTTCTCGAAGAACTTGGTGATTGCGACGGTGATGGCTCCGCCTGCTCCGAGGGCCGTCGGGAGGCTCACGGCGAGAACTTCGAGCCATCTTCCAGCCGAGAACTCGGCGCCGTCGCTGAAGTGCAGTCGTTCGGCTTTGAGGCATTCCCGTAGTTCGTCGGCGTGGGCTGGCGAAACTCTGACGTGCCGACCTCGTCGACGTACGCGAACTCGAACCGCTCGACAGAGGACAGCGGCGCCCCACCGCGTACAAGATCCAGATCCAGCACGTCGGCATTCTGCCGAGCGGCACCGAGGCGCCCTGCACCGACCCGCAAGGTAACCCCGAACCCTGCAACGACCCCCGCAAACTAAGCCCGAACCCCGCAAGGTTCACGCGAACAGGACAAGAAGTGTCCTGTTCGGACGAAGTCTTCGGTGACTGAGCTTCTCACCTGCGGTCCGAATCCTTGTTGCGGACGGTCGCTGGCTGGTCATCCGGATCTAGTTTCGGTCTGGTGCCGTTCGAAGCATCTGGTCGATGTCGTTTCGAGTGCGGAGAACTCACACAAGTATCGAGTGCGAGCCGAGGGCGGTCGCCGTCCGACGTTGGATCCAGCGGTGCATGTCTCCACGTATCTGCAGGCGGAACTCGGCTTTGTCCGTTGAGCCCGCGACGCAACCGCTTGACTTGTAGCGCACTCTCGTTAATTATTAATGGCATGGTTAACGATGTCGACGCGGCGCTGGCTGCCCTGGCTGACCCGACTCGGCGCCGCATCGTGGAGCTGTTGCGCGAGCGGCCGCGCCGGGCAGGCGAGTTGGTGGCCGCATTCGACACGAGCGCTCCAGCCATCAGCCGCCACCTGCGCGTCCTGCGCCGAGGCGGCGTCGTGGCCGAGCACAGCCTGGAGGACGACGCACGGGTGCGGATCTACGAGCTGCAACCCGAGCCGTTCGCCGCCCTACATGCCTGGTTGGACCAGGTGCAGACATTTTGGACCGACCAACTCGGCGCTTTCAAAGAGCACGCCGAGCGCACGAGTAAAGGGACGAATCGATGAGCACGACCACAACGGCCAACGCCTCCGTCGAGGTGGCAGTGGACCCTGAGACCGCCTTCGCTGTCTTCACCGCCGACATCGGTGCCTGGTGGAAGCGGGGAACGCCGTACTGGAACGACGGCGAACGCGGCCAACAGTTGCGCTTCGAACCTGAAGTCGGTGGCCGCCTGATCGAGGTCCACGACCTGGAGAGCGGCGAGGGCTTCGAGATCGGTCGTGTGCTCGTCTGGGAGCCGGGCCGTAGACTCGTCTTCACCTGGCGCCAGGACGGGTGGGCCGCGGCGGAGACCACCGACGTCGAGGTCCGCTTCGAACCCACCAAGCAAGGGACCAGGGTCAGCGTCGAACACGGCGGGTGGGACCGTGTCGGGTCCGCCCCCGCGGGCATCACCGAGGGGTACACCCATGGCTGGGCCAAACTGCTCGGCTACTTCGCCGAGAAGGCAGGAGTGCGCTGATGTTTGTGCACCTTGCGATCCACCACCCCAAGCCGGAGCACACCGAGGACCTGCTCGCCTCGATGCGCCGCGTCGACGATGCCGCCCAGGGCGCCCCTGGCCTGATCCAGATCGGCGCCTGGAAAGACCAGCGCAGCGACCGTCTCGTCGGTCTGGCCTTGTGGGAAAGCCAGCAAGCCTTCGAGGCCTCAGCCGACCGGATCTTCCGGGCGGTCGCGAACGACCCGTTCGACCAGTGGTGTCAACGCTCGCCGGACATCTTCCACCTCACGGAACCTTAAGGCTGGCCACCTGCGAACCAGGGGTGGGTTCGGATTCGTGTCTGCTGTGGCCAGGGGACGGGCTCGGTGGCTGTGTCGAGGTAGGTGGTTGTCGCTGGTTGTGGCCGGAAATAGTCGATGTTGACCGGCTTGTCGGATTCATGGTCGGGGGTGTGAAGGACGAGCGGTTCGCGTGGGCGGACGGTTGTCATGCTGCGGTGCTGTAGCAGCATCGCACCGCCGCGGCGGTGAGTGGTGAACCAGAAAGCGCCGTGTTGGCGCGCCTGTTCGGCGTTCTTGACAGGTTTGCGGTATTTCGGGCCGCCGAAGGTCTGATCACTGCGGAAGTCGCTTGGCGGGAGGGCGGGCGGCGCCCAGCAGCGCTGGTCGATCCAATGGGCGATCGGGTCGTTCACCCGGGTCGGTCGGTAGTCGGGTTGGCCAAGACGGCTGCCGATCTCGGTGGTGAATCGGCGTTGGTCCTCGGGGTCGCCGGCGGCGAGCCGACGCCAGTGCAGGGAGCCGATCAGTTCGGCGAGGTGGACGGCTTCGGGGTAGGTGGCGGCGAACAACCGCGAGACGCTGAAGGTGGTGTTCTCGGTGTCGGGTGGGATGAGTTGTGTAGCGCGGCGATCCCAGTTGTGGCAGACGTCGGTGTGGCTGGTGGGTTCGCGCCGCCATCGGTGGCCGCAGATGAGGAAGCCTGTGATGACGGCGTCATAGGTGGCGGCGGGGCCGATGCGGCGCAGCAGTCGCAGGTGTTGGTGCTGGGCGGCGACGATCTCGGGTAGTTCGTCGAGGGCCGGTTGGGGGTGGTCGGTTTGGTCGGGTGGGCCGATCCAGACGCTGTGGCGGGTGCAGAGGTAGTTGTGGTGGCCGAGCAGTTGCAGGACGGGGCCGCCGGGGTGGCGTGCGTTGCAGCGGTGGCAGCCGCGTTGGGGTTCGTGTCGCAGCGCGAGCCAGTCCGGGCGTGGGACGCGTAGCTCGATCAGGGCACGGGCCAGGCGGTCGCGGGGTTGGCCGGCGACGGCGGCGAGTCGGTCGGCGTTGAGGGCGCGGCCTTGGCCGTAGGCGCGCCGCCTGCCGCTGACCTGGTCCCACAGGTCGACGAAGGGCATGTCGTGCAGTGCAGCGAGCCGGTTAAGGTAGGAGACGGCGATCTCGTCGCGTGCGGGTCGAATGGTGATCGGCAGACGGGAGCCCATCAGAGGCGCTTGCCCGCGGCGGATGTGTGTTGGTGCGGGCGTCGCGGGGTGGCGCGGGTGGCGGCGTAGTCGACTGGCACCACGTCGAGCAGGTCGCGGATGATCTGCTCGACGTCGCCGACGGCGAGGATCGCCGCGCCCCGGATGAGTTGGGAGAGGCTGCCGATCATGCCGCCCGTGCGGTCGAAGAGGTAGTCGGCCAACCCGACCAGGGTGCCGGGCTGGTGTCGGTGCAGGCGAAGTGTGGACTCCAGGGTGGCGATCAGTGAACGCCACGATTCGCGTTGCTCGGTGGTGCCGTAGGCGAACGGCGTGTAGCCGATCAGGGTGAAGCGCCCGGCGATCTGTCGTCCTCGGACGCCGGAGAACAGGCCTTGGGCCTCGACCTCGATCCCGGCGTAGGCGAAGGTGGCAGGGAGCCGTTCGGCGAAGTACTTGAGCAACGGCAGCCGCAACTCCCCTGCCAGTACGTGCGCCGACATCGTCTTCCCCGTGCCGGGAGGCCCAATCAGCAGCAGCAGCCGCCGCAGCGGGTGGAAACCATGAGACACGAGCCGGTCGCTCTGCCGCTGCTCGAGCAGCGCCCGCTCCAGCCGCGTCCGCACCTCGTCATCCAACGACAAGTCAGACAACCGTGCCTGTGGATAGATGACCGTGAGCAACTGGGCGAGCTCGCCCCGCGGCTGCGCTACCGGGACGGGACGCCCATGCCTAGCGGCCTGGTCGCTGCCGCGTTCACGAAGCGTGTCCACCAGGTCACGAAGATCCTGCGCGAACCGGTTCTGACCACTGCGCGCCGCCCCTGCGGCAACCTGCAGCGCGACCGAGTAGAACCGGGTGTCATCGCCCTCGGCGTGACTCTTGACCAGGGCCTTCACTTGATCAGCTGTCGCGACGATGCCACCTCCCCCTACACGGACTCGCGAGCATCTCCACCTGCACTGACGATAGCGGTACGCCCGAGGCACGCATGTCGAGGATCGAGACGATTCCGCAACGATGATCACCACGCGTGGGAATCAAGGCCCGGTCCCTCAGAGCCGTCTCGACGCCAAGGTGACGACGACGATCGGCCGACTATCTCGTCGGTTCACACACTCATCGCGCCGAACACACGACGAGAATCACCCGCACCGTTGAGGCCGGAATGGCCTTCCTGCACGCCGACGGCCGCGAAGAGCGATTCCTCAACCACGCGGACCCGAGCCACCTGCTGAAGATCCTCGCCGAACCGGTCCCGGTCGACGGCCAGGACTTCGACGGCGCCGAGGCCTTCAATGAGGGCCTGCGCCGGGGCGCGGCGCGACTGTGCGGGTCTTCGCTGCTCAGCGGTTGGCGAACGAGGCTGAGCACTCCCGACCGTTCGCCCCTGGGTGGGCACGCATCCGGCCGTCGCCCTTTTTGCTCACCCGCGTGTTGCAGCAGGGGCAGATCATCGTGCTGCTGTTGGCGGGGTTCGACCAGCCGCGGCCGTCGGTACTGCCGACGGCCGGGCACTCCTTTTGGGCCCAGCCGAAGATCGGGAAGTCCTCGATGTAGTGCTTGGGAAACGTGCCGTTCTTGTTCCGTTTCACCCGGCGGTTGCAGGTCGGGCACTGCATTCGTCGTCCCCCTTGGCGACTTGTGACGGCTACGCCACGAAGGGTAGCGGCATGCAGTGACACTCCCCGGTGAGCGACGCAGCGAGCCCGCGGTAGGGCCCGCTCGATAACACAACTGTCGCCACAGGATCGCCGAGGCGCTACTGGTCGGTGTCCTGTCCGCCTTGGGTAACGAACGTGTTCAGCAGGCCGACGATTTACTCTCGCCCAGCGGCGGTGGCGTCGAGCTTTCCGCGCATCTCGGTGAACCCCGCGTCCACCTTCCCCTCCACGCGATCGAAGCGTCCTGCGGTCTGCTCCCCAACGCGTTGATCGCCTGCCGATTGGCATCCACCTTGACGCCCAGGTCGGTGACATCGCGGTCGGCTCCCGCGGCCAGCACGTGGGCGGCCGCGGCGTCTTGCTGGTTGTGCCGCACGAGGTCGACGAGCTGCCAGAGTTGCGTCTCCAGCGCAGCCACGCTCGGCCACCTCGCTGGTCCTCACCTCAGCAGCATGAACCCTGTACGTGAGTACCGGGTCAGGTGAATCACCCAAACGGCACCAGGCAACGGGACGCACCAACTATCCCTGGGATCCTGACTCCAATCGCCGGGCAAACAGCATCCGGTCGGGCTCTGCTAATTGGCAGTTCACGGAGTCGAGGATGCCGCGAACTTGACCAAGGTGATCGAGCGCGGCACCAAGCGGACGGGACGACCAACGATGGGGCCCGCACCCTTGAGATCCTCGGGCGAACACCCCTTCGACCACGACGTCACCCGATCAGCCGGCCCGGCTTTGACTCGACCGATGGTGCTGCTACAGTTTTCGACATGCAAACCTCCCGGATTCCGGGAGGTTTCCCAGAATCATTTAATATTGGGGACGAGCGGCGGAACGGGCCACGAGCGCGGGAAATCTCCCGGATTACGGGAAATTTCCTTCGAACACGTGTTCGAATCACCCCTCGGACACACTCACTATTCACCCGCACTGAGGCCGTCACGTAGACGGCCTCTTTTGCGTTCTCGTACTTGAGTTCCAGGTTCGCAGACCGGTAGAGGGCAGTCAACGCGTCCAGGTCGGTTCCCGAGAGTGCGTGAGCGACCTCACCGAGTGAATCCAGCATCGCGTACACCTCGGCGGCATCCATCAAGTTGGACGCAGGCGCGTTGTCCAGCTCGGCCCGCGCGCTCGACCGTTCCGCCTCGGCCTGATTCATCGGTTCCATGACCGCCATCGGGTCGACACCCGCACCGATGGCGTCCTGAAACCGGCGTAGCCGAGCCTCCGCGTCGGCAAGACGCTTCCGGGCGGCCTCCTGGTCTCCCGATGGCCTCTCGTCCGCCTGGGAAGCCACGAACGCCCGAACCGTCTCGTCCCGGTTCTCCGGCGCAAAGATACGAGTCAGCCACTCGTTCACCGCCTCCCGCAACGGGTCCTCGCGGACATAGACCGTAGGCGGGTGATCAGCGAGTGCGGGTGATCCGGGCGCCAAAGTCCGCGCGGGACAGCGGTAGTACATGCCGTGCTTGCGGGGGCTTGCCTCCATTTTCCGAGTGCATACCCCGCACCGAATGTGTCCCCGGAACAAATACGTCCGTTTCGTCGCCCTGCCGGCGCGCTCCGTTTTCCGTGCCGTCTTCAATCCACCCGCCGACTTCGCGCGTCGCTTCAATTGGACCTGGGTGAACTCCTCAACCGAAACGATCGCCGGATGAGCGGGCTTGCGCGACCGGACTACCTTCTCCGGTGCCGCTCGACGGAACCTGATCACGTGACCCACTCCCACATCGTCGGGATCAATCAACGTCTCATGCTTCGACCACCGACCGAATACCGCGAACCCGGTATAGCGCGGGTTATCCAAGATCGAGCGGACCGTGCTCCCCTGCCAACCATCCGCCAACCGGTGCCGATTCTGATCTGGCCGCCGCGCGGATGGGCACGGAATCCCGTCGCGGTTCAAGCCATTGGCGATCGCGCGATCACCCATCCCGCTCATGTACTCGGCGAAGATCCGCCGAACAACTGCCGCCGACACCTCATCCACCGCCAGGACGCGCAATCGGTAGCCCTCGGCGGACTTCCTCGGATTCGGGTGAGGACCACCGTCTGCCACCACGTACCCGTACGGCGCCCGTCCGCCCTGGTGCCGACCTTCGTTGACCACCTGGGCATCCATCGCGGCCCGGACTCGCGCCTGCACGTGCTGACGCTCGGACTCGCTCATCCCGCCCAACACGCTCATGAGCATCTTGTGCGACGGATTCCGCGCGTCGAACTTGCCGCCCAACTCCGGCACCCAAAGATCGACCCCGTACGCCTCGAACCGCGGGGCGATCAGCGAGAACTGGTTACCGAACCAACAGCGCGTGCCTTCGCCGACGACAACGGCGCTCCACGTCCGGCGCGGATCTTTGAGGTCCGCGAGCAGCCGACTGGCCTCTGTTCGCCGGTTCCATGGGACGGAACGCGACTGACCAATGTCGAAGAATTCGGCGACGACCGACCCGCCCAACGGTTCCACGAACTTGCGGGCGTTGCCGAGTTGCCACCCGTGCGAGGTCTCCGGGTCTTGGTTGTCCTCGGTCGAGCACCGGCCATAGAACGCGATCGGCCCGATCCCCAGGTCAAGCGCCGTTTCCTCAATCTCGATGCCCATCAGATCATCGAGCGTGGCCCACGGGTCTCGGCTGATTTCAGCAGTCATCGGGCCCACCTTCCGCCGGTCTGTCGAGCACCGGGATAGTCGTCAGCTCGACCAGTATGGCAAGAAATGTCCGACAGAAGTGCTGGGTAAGCGCGGGAAGTCCCTCCGGTAGGTGCACGGTGATCCGCCGATCGTCCCGCTTGGCGCTCATGGTCGACCACCATTGCCACCCACCTCAGAGCCGATATCACCAGATCGGGCACGATCCACGGCAGCGCGGACCTCGGCCGTGAAGTAGCCCCGGACCCGACGAACTTCCCCGTCTTCCATCGGCGTGCGGTTGCGAGTCGGCTTGCAGTCCAGCTCTGCCATCTGCCGCGCGAACGCGGTCGGATCGACGTCAAGCGCGTCCGTCAGCTCAGCCGTGGGCACGAAGTCTCGTTCGTCCAGTTCGTCACCCAGGTACTCCACGACAGCCGCCAACGGCTCAGGCAACCCGTCCGACAGCCACGCCGCGCGCTGCCCAGTACCGGCACCGATCGCCTTCGCCGCCGCCGCGTGGTCGAGCACCGGCGTTGCGTCCTGACCGGCCGCGTGACCGGTGAGCGTCCCGGACGCCTCCCTCAGCGCCCGACCGCGACGGCAGATCGTCTGCCAGTCCTCGTTCGGCATGTAGTAGGTCCGTACCGTCAGCGCGAGTACGTCGGCCCCGGCCTGCGTCTCTCCATCCGGCCGCAAGATCCCGACACCTTTGTGCGACGCCAGCAACCGACTGCTGTCATAGCCGCGGGTGTTCATCTGCTCCCCAAGCACGATGTTCGAGTCCCGCCAGTCCATGACCCGCAGCGCGAACCGAGAGCCGAGGACTGCCCGCAGCCCGGACGGGATCGTCTTCGAGTCCGGCCGCTGCGTCGCCAGCACCAGGACCACGCCCGCGGCCGGTCCCTTCTTGGCCAGCCACGTCAGCAGCTCCCCGACGTACTCCCCCGCCGTCAGCTTCTTGTCCTCGACCCGCACCGGAGTCCGGTCTTCGAGCGGCACCTGAACCTCATCGACGAAGATCGCCGTGATCGGCATGTTCAGCGCCGTGTCCCGAGACATCGCCGGAGTTACCTTCGACTCCGGGCACGTCGCGTCGTCCAGCGACCGCATACGCCGATACCGCGCCTGCACTTCCCCGACCAGCTCGACCAGCCACGCCACGAGCGTCAACACATGCTCGGACTCGTCGCCCGCCATGAACCGATGCGCGACGTGGCCAGCCGCGTCCCAGTCCTTCCCGGCCTTGAAGTCCGCCACGTACAACCGCGTGTGCGGGTCGAGGATCAACCCGGCCGCAGCCAGTCGAGCGGCGAACGTCTTGCCCTGCCGAGGAATCGCACCCACGAGCAGCGACGTCCAGACCAACGGAAGATCCACCCGCCGATCCCGCGCATCCCGTCCGAACGGCACCGGCCGCCACGCATCCCACCCCGGAACATCGAGCAGCGGCGTCCGAACAGGAGGGGACGCGTACGGGTCTTGATCAGCAACCCACATCGCGACCCGACCAGCGTGCCCGCCGTTCCCGCGAACACGCTCGACGCTGAGCTGAACCTCATCGACGGCCAGCGCGGACGCCAGCGCCTCCCGCCCCTTGATCACGTCCGCGGCCTTGCGCGTCGCCGGGAGGTCGACTGTGACCGCCCAACCCTCACCCATCCGAGTAGCCCGCTCGACCAGCCGCAGCGTCTCGTCCTTGCCGATCAGCTTCGCATCCCGGAACGCGTCGACCAGGACCTGTGGGTCCATCGTCCAGGTGAGCGTCCGGGGACCAGCCAGCACAGCCTTACGCCCCGGACTGCCATCCTTCCGCCGCCCGAGAACGGCCAACGCCACCGCCACGACCGATCCGGCGACCCACAACACCGCAGACCCATAGACGAGATCGGCAACCGCCAGCCCGAGCGCCACCACGACCACAACCGCCCCGGTCACCTTCCACCGGAAGAGAGTCAACGCGCGGATGTCCTCAAACTTGTCCGCCAACTTCTCGGACAGCTCGGCGGCCTCCCGGTAGTCCCGAACCGTCACCCACCGCCGCCACCATCGCGCCCCGGTCACCAACCCACGGACTACCCCGCCGAGGAACCGCAACGGCGACCGAAGCACCGCCGCCACGGCGTCCCGAGCAGCTTGCCGAGCCTGAACGCGACTCTTCAGCCGATGCGGCACCCTCGGCGACCGCAACCACCACGACGTGAACCGTCCAACCTTCGGCCGGAAGTACACGGCGGGCGCCGGTTCCTCGACCAACTCCGCGTCCAGCACCGCGCGCACCGGCAAGTCGTCACTCATGACCGACCTCCGCACGCAACGCCTTAGCGAGCTTCGGCGACAACCCGCGCGAGCAGTCCGTCACCTGCCGAATCCACGCAGGCGTGATCTCGACATCCGCCGACCACGCCGCCCGAGCGTCGGCAAGGTAGTCCGCGAACACCTTCCGAACAGCGGGAGCGTTCACGTGAACGGCCGCACCGTTCACGGCCTGGAGGGCAGCGTCCGTCAACCGCTCCCGAAGATCACTGATCGCCTCGGCGGCAACGAACACGACCAACGGCGGCACCGAGTGCAGCACGATCGACGCCACCGACCCAGCCGCGAAGGACGCCCACGTGTTCATGACGTATGTCGCCGCCAGCGTGAACCACTTAGCCCGCCGCACCCATACGCCGGTCTGGATCTGATATCGCGCCGTCACCTGCTCCGCCCGCAGGATCGCGAGCAACACCAGCGACACCGTCGGGTCAAGCACCCATGCCGCAATCCAGGGCAGGGACCACGGCGGCACCCCGGCCGCCGCGAACCCCTGCACGTTGGTCATCGTGAACGCCAGCCCAAGCACGATCCCGGACCAGCACATCCAGTCCACTTGCCGCCGCACGCGTTCTATCCGCAGCGCCACGACGTCCGGGTGCGTCTGAAACGCCCGCACCTCCGCCGCCGTAGCCGCGTCGCGCGCCAACCGTTCAGCGCGGTTCACCGCTTCCTCCCGCGTGACGTGTCGACTGTGGTCACCGTCAACGCCCGAGTAAGCGCGTACGCCGCGAACAGCGCAGGCAACCCGAGCACCGCCAGCAGCAGCCACCGGTCCCCCGCGTTCGCGATCACGACCCACTGAACGGCCACGATCAGCCCAGCGTTGAACAGCACCCGGCCAGCCAGCGAGACGAACCGCGCCCCGCTCCGCGTGGCCTCAGCCGCCGCCTTCGCCCGACGCGCTCCCGCACGCCAGACCGCGAACAGAACAATCAGCGCCCCCGCACCCGCGAGAATGATCTGGGGGTTGATCACTGGCCAACCTCCTCGGCACGTTCGCCGCGCTGACGCCAGTACGGCAGCAACGCGCGGCGGTCGTCCTGGTCCAGCGCACCCCAGACACCCACGGTGTCCTCGCCGGCCGTGCGCAGCTCGAACTCCAGGCACTGGTCCTTGACCGGACAGCCCGCGCACAGCCGCGCCGCCAGCTCCCGGTCGGTCTGCTCAAGCCCGAGCCAGTCGGGCTGCTCCCCCGCGGCGTAGGCGTCCATGCACGCGCCCTGGTCCATCACGATGTCGCCGAGGACGTCGGTCGGAACCCAGCGCAGGCGGTCCAGCCGCCACGCGGTCTCGATCAGCTCGTTCATCCCGCACCCCCGAGCCACTTCACGATCTCGCTCGACGGAACGGCCAGCCCGGAGCGCCGCCGTACAGCGCGGATGACTCCGACCCGGATCGCGCGGCTCACGTGGCCCCTCGGCACGCCGAGGACGAAGGCCGCTTCTCGGATGGTCAGGTACTTGATTTTGGGCAGAGTGGTGCTCATGAGGAATGTGTCCTTAGAACGAAGGAATGATGATTTAGGCGCTCAATTGCTGATATCAGCTATGCAATGGGCGCGCTTGTCCGGATCGGCGCGACGATTCGTGGTGTCGCGCCGCGGAATGGTCAACAGCCGCTAATCTCGGCGCTGAGGCGGAGCGCGGAGGAATGGGTGACGGAAGACTGGGCAGCGGTCGCGAAGGCGATCAACCAACGAGTGCGCGAACTCGGCTGGCAGCAACGCACACTTGCCGAGAAGTCGCAGGTGTCGCAGGCGATCGTCCGCGAACTCCAGCACCACACCGTCGAACGCAGGCGGAGCGCGCGCACCCTCGAAGCGCTGTCGACCACGCTCGGCCTGCACCCGTCGCATCTGGAATCGGTGCTGCACGGGCGAAAGCCCCCGCACCCGGACGACCCCAGCGCCGAAGACGCGAACCGGATTGAGTCCCGTTTGGACGCCGTCGAGCTGCGTCTTGCCGAGATCACCGACCGCCTTGCCGACATCCAGGCGGATCTTTCCGTCGTGGCCGATCACGTCCGCTCGAAGCGGTAGCGATCGGGCTGTGAGCTGCATGTTCTTCATGCCAATAATTCAACGGGGAATCGCGCCGCGGTCCCATGCCGAAGCAGTGCAACACCAGTGCGGAAGCAGTGCCGAACCAGTGCACAAACGCGATTCGGGGGTCGCCAAGTGAACCTGTCGAACGGCTGGACCGGGAAATCGGCGTGCGACCTCCAGGCCGCATTGCGACTCTCAAATGAGGCATTCGCCGAACTCTTGGGCGTGGGTGTCCGCACTGTCGCTGGCTGGCACCAGAAGCCAACCCTCCGGCCGCAGACCGTCTGGCAACAGGCGCTCGACACCACCTTGGAGCAGGCTCCCGCCGCCGTTCGCGCCCGCTTCGGCGCCAGCAGCGACCAACCCGACACCGAAGCGACCGACGCCGAGATCCGCCTGAGCGCCGACCCCCACATCGGCGCGGCCCTCGACTGGCTCGACCAGCACGCAGGCTTGGAAGCAGGCTCGGCACGGCATGGCGTCGCCCGCCGCCTCATCCGCACCGACGCGCGCGAGCTGCAGAACCGCGGAAGCCGCCGCGCCCGCGTTCAACAACGCGAAGTCGTGGCGGCCCTTGAGAACTACTACGGCGAGATGCCCGCATCCCATGGCCTGTACCGCGCCCGATGTGGAACGGACGGCGTGATCGACACCAGCATCCTGACTCGGCCGGACTGGCTGGACCTGGACTGTCCACTGCTCCCCGCCCACGATCAACTCCGCGCCAAGCGCGGGCAGCCGGACCCGATCACCAGCCTTGACGAGGACGCCACCGACGCCGCGATTCAGCGGCTCGCCGAGACGCTGACCATGAACATCCGCATGGTCGACAGCCCCTTGTACCGGCTGACCGGCATCGACGTCCGCAAAGAGCACATCGGCGGCACGGTCGGCACGGCACCGTTCGTCGAGTACGCCCTGACGATGGACCTGCTAGAGGGCGAACTCATCGACGCCATCGCGTCCGGCGCTCAATGGCTCCCCCTTCGCGACGACCACCTACCGAACGTCGCGTCCGTCCTCGACGTGTCCGGCCGCCTGTGCGCGGGTGGCGTCCTGGCCCTAACCGCCATCGCGCGGCCAGCCGACCCGTACCGCGGGGAAGCCGACTACCTCCTGTTAGTCCAGGAACGCTCAGGCCACGTGCTCAACGCGTCCCGGCGGCTGGCCGTCATCCCGAAGGGCTTCCACCAGCCCCTCATCGACCTCCGAGCCGACGCCCAGATCGGCGCGACCCTGCGCCGCGAGATGGAGGAAGAGCTGTTCGGCCGCTCCGACGTCGACAGCACCACGGGCGATCAACGCAGCGCCGACCCCATGCACCCGACGCGGCTCTCTGCTCCCATGCGGTGGCTCATGGCCGAGCCCGACCGGCTGCGGCTCGAATGCACTGGCTTCGGGCTCAACCTGGTGAGCGGAAACTACGAATTCGCCAGCCTGATCGTCATTGACGACGAGCATTTCTGGACCGAGTTCGGCGGCATGATCGAAGCCAACTGGGAATCGTCCAACCTGCACCGGTATTCGTCTCTCGATACCGACCTACTGACCGACCTGATCGGTGATGTAGCGTGGAGCAACGAAGGGCTGTTCGCCATGACGCAGGGACTTCACCGTCTCCGCGAAATCGGCGGGCAACGGGTGAACTTGCCACCGATTGAATGGGAGATCCGATAGTGACTGACTGGACGAGCGGCAACGCCGCCGAGGACGGCCAGCCGACCCGCGGCTGGCTGGTCGGTCACTTCATCGACCCTTCGGAAGGCGTGCGCTCATCCAAGGATGTCGAAGTGAAGTGGGGCATCCACCCAGCTGGCGACAAGCGTCCCGAGTGGACCTCCGACGACCAGCGGACGACGCTGGTTCTGTTGGTAGAAGGCCACTTCCGCGTAGACGTCACCGACGGCAGCAAGACCATGGAACGCCCAGGCGACTACATCATGTGGGGCGCGGGAGTGGATCACTCGTGGGAGGCGCTAGCCGACTCGGTCGTCATGACCGTCCGCTGGCCGTCACAGACCTGACGGGAGATCCACCCGCGCAGGATCGATCTCGCGCAGGCGCCGCAAACCTTGAATCAGAGCAAAGAGTCCTTCATTGCTCCATGATTCATCCATAATCAAATCTGCGAGCATTTCCCGATCAAGCGTTGAATACCGCCGCAACCTCGACGCTTCCCAATTTGCTTCGACATGCCCGCCGAACCGCGGCCAGAACTCTTCGTCCCGAATCAGGACCAGGCTGGCAAATTCATAGTTGCCACTGACGAGATTGAACCCGAACGCCGCGCATTCCAGCCGCATCCGATCGGCGTCATCGGCAAGCCACCGCATCGGCTCCGACAGCCGCGTCGGGTGCATCGGCTCGGCGACGTTCGGCGTCCCGACCGTGCTGTCGACGTCGACCCGCCCGAACAGCTCTTCCTCCAGCTCCCGCCGCAGCGTGGACCCGATCCGCGCGTCGGCGCGGTAGTCGGACAGCGGTCCGTGGAACCCCTTCGGGATCACGGCCAGCCGTCGAGCCGCGTTCAGCACGTTCTCTGACCGCTCCTGGACCAGGATCATGAAGTCGGCAGGCCCACGCTCGGCGTCCGCCGCCCGCGCGATCGCGCACAGCGCGGGGACTCCGCCCGCGCAGAGGCGCCCGCCAAGATCGAAAACACTCGCCATGTCCGGCAAATACTTGTCTCGCAAAGGAAACTCGGCCCTGCCGCCCCCAATCGCGTCGACCAACTCCCCTTCCAACAGGTCCATCGTCAGCGCGTACTCCGCGAAGGGCGCGACCGCGTACTCCGCGGTGATGCACTCTCCGATCTCGGAGCTCATCAGCCGATAGATCGGCGCGTTGCTGATCCGCACGTCCCGCGCCGCCGCGTCCGCCAGCCGCTGAACAGCAGCCTTGACCGCGACGTCGCCGAGCACCGATCCCGGCGCGGGAGCGACCAACGTTGTTCGCTCGGCGGCAGCAGTCAACGGCACCCGCAGATCGGTCCATTCCGCCCGCGTCGCGATCGACGTCAACACGTCGCGACCGTCAACCGGCGCGCGGAACATCTCGCTGGTCCCGTAGTACCGCCCCAACGCATCCGCGATGCTGCTCCGCCCGACCGCAGGCCGTGAACGATTCGCCGCGGCCACCCGATCCGCGACCTTCGCCGCGCTCGACCCACGCCCCCATCCCGCTCGCTCGTCCAACCACACCATCGCGGCGTCCAGGTCCGGCCAGTTCAGAGCAGGCTCGGCGACGTCGATAATCGCCCGGAGCTGGTCCGCCGACCGTCCCAACAGGCGCCCCAACTTCGGCCGGATGTACGGCAGCGGCGCGTTCTCCCCCGCTTCCCAGCGGATCACCGTGGTCCGGTCAACGTGCAGAGCTTCGGCAAGCCCCTCCTGCGTGTATCCCGCCGCCCGCCGAGCTGCAGCCAGATCCGACCGTCGCCGCATGTCGCCACCCCTTGTGATCGCCCAGTCACACGATAGCAGGTGATCGCCACATTCCCGCAGGTAGAACGCCTGAGTGCGACGTTCTGGCGGCGAACCTCCGGCGTTCTCGCCGTGGGCTGGAACACCTCGAATCGCTTGTCTGATCACAGCACCCGACGCCGAGTCGAGAACCCCTCCGACCCCTCCTCGGCGTCGGGTGCCCCAACTCGGACAACACCAAAGGACTCCGCCATGGGACAGATATGGGTGCTGATCATCTTGGGCGCTGCGGCCTTACTGACTATCGGCCTGACCGTCCGCGACATCCGGGAGCGGTCTCGATGACCGCGGCGTCGACCAAGCGCCCGCCGCTGATCTGGATGACCTTCCTGGACCATCACGACCACGCAGTCCGAGATCAGGAAGTCGCCACCTGCCAATCCGGCGTCTACGAAACGGTCTGCGGCGCTCGACTGCTGCCCGCACCGTCCGACGCACCACCGCGGCCGGACTGCCAACGCTGCGGCTCATCCGTGCTGGCCTGGTTCCAGATACGGAATGGTCTGCCCACCGGGAAACACAAGCACTCCCGACCCAGTTGGCTCGCCCGCCTGATCCGCAGCGAGCGGGGGCGGCACCGGTGACGGAACCGCCGAACACAGCCCCGGTCCTGCTTGTCCGCCTGCGTCCTGGTCCCGGCATCCGCGAGACCCAACGGGTGGTGCACATGGTGCCCACGCCCGAGACCGACGGAACGCTGCCGGACGTACTGAAGGCATGGTGCGGCTTCGAGATCGAGCCAGGCTCCGCGGAGGCATTGCAGCGCTTCGCCGGAATGCCGTGTGAAGGGTGCCTGGCCCACGCTCCGACGCCCGAGGGCAAGCGGCTGAGGTCCGCCACGAGGGGTGGACGCCATGACCCCGCTTAGCGCGTCCCTTCCCTCGGAGGACTGGCAGCAGGCAGGCGTGCACTGGCACGCGTTCATTGAGCGCCGCGAGACAGACGGCCCGATGCGCACGGGCTACCGCCAACACCGACTGCGGCAGGCACCAAACACAGTGCTGTGGTCGCCGTGGTCGGTTGCTGAGTGGATGGACGCCCGGACGCGTGAACACATCCTGCACGCGGAGGTCTGGTCGATCCAGGACCGCGAGTGGATCTCAATCGGCGACGAGGACGACCTAGACGAGCTACGCCAACAGAACTTCTTGATCGCGTCCAAAGGGGACTCGATCTACTCCGACATCTACACCAGCGCAAATGTCCACCACGATCTGTTCGTTGAGGCGGTTACCCATGAGCAGTGCACCCACGACTGCACCCCAGACCCCTCCGACAACGGGACGGCCGCTTGATCCGCCGATGCCCGTCGCCGAGAACTGCCCGCAAGGCGGGGACCACGTGGGCATTCCTGTCCAGGGCAAGAACTACAACATCTGCGTGAAGTGCGGCAACCCATGCTGAGAAACGGGACCGCAGCCGCACGGCTGGCGAAACGACTCGACCGCGCCGTGTGGCTGATGGGCGAACGGGTTCCGCCATGGCTGTGGGCAGTCGTACCAGCCGCGTGGATGCTGACCTTTCCGAGCATGTTCGCGGAAGCCTCGGCGCTGGCGTGGTTCGGATGCGTAGTGACGGTGTCCCACGCTTTGACCGAACGAGAGCTAGTGGCCATTGCCAATCGCTGGGCACGCGCGGTCGAGTCCGGAGGTGAAGTGCGGTGATCGCCCTGGTGTGGATTTGGTGGAGCCGGATCCCGGGGACGCGGGCTCACCGACAGCAGCAGGAACTCACCGCCCGACTTGACGCCCTGGGCGACTACTTGCCCAAGTGCCGTTCGATCCCGCCTGAGGTCGTCGCACGGGAACTGGCACGAGTTCTCCAGCAAGACGCTGACCGACACGTCGGAGCATGACGGCCGCCACCGTGCGCCGCTTGCTCCCTCCTGGTCTGCCGCCCCGGTGTCTGTTCCACGTCGGCAGACCGTCCCCGTCTGTCGGGCCACGTCCCACTCCCCGTGGCCTGGCACGGCTTCGACGTATCAAGCGTCATCGGAGAAAGGCAACGAATGCCCTCGAATCGAGCCCGATATTGTCAGCACTCTATCGGCGCTCTGTGTCATCGAGCAGCTCATTCACTCCATAAGCGCCATACCTCAGTAGATCGTCAATGAGATCCAGTGCCGCACCTCGGCCCGCTACATCCTGTGCCTGAGCGTATGCCCTAACGACCAGCTCGCTAATACCTCGCGCATCGCTAGCAGCACTCGTTCTAATATCTCCAACCTCAGCCAGATTTGCGTCGACAAATCGCCGAGCACACCTAAGTACCAGATCATCCACCCTGTCCGGCGCGTATTCTAAGGTGATGATCAACTGTGGCCTAGCCTGGTCGAAAGCAGGCGACTCCATTAACTTGATGAGCACAGCTTCATACTTGCGTAGCCTCTCCCCCCGCAGTGCGACCGCAACTTGCGATGCCGCCCCTCGGACACCGCTGTCCCCGTCATTTGCGAACTTAATGACGTACTCTCCCGCAAGCTGGGCATCAGAACTTGCCGGAAGATGACGAGCGCAGACTTGCGCCATTCCTTTTCTTACGGAAGCGTCACCTGTCTGCACCGCGGCATCGAATAGACCACGAAGGCCCCACTCCAACCCGCCGAGCGCAGCCAACCGGCCGCCAGCTTCTCTCGTCACCGATTCATTGGATGAGACCATTCTCTCAATGACTGGGAGCACGACCGATGATTCCGTGTTTCCTATATACATCATCAGCCGCTCGACGGTGTGTGTAGCAAGTAGCAGGTCGTCCGCTTCCACTAGCCGATTGAATGCAGATACTGCTTGTAGGCGATTATGGCGTAGACTCGCCGCAATGACATGCGCTACACACGAGCGGACCGCAATAGCTGCGTCCCCCGCAAGCTGGCCAAGATGACGCGAAACCAATTCTGAACGCGAACCATCGGTATCGTAAACAAGCCAGTCGCCAATGGTCAAGGCCGATTGACCCCGTCCGGAGTTAACGCCCGACGTGTAGATGTCTTCTGCCGCCCGATCCGGCCTGTCTGACCTGATTGACAATGCGTCATCGACCGGATCGACCGACCGCAAGGCCCGTGCCAGAATCAATTCAGCAAGATCGATTGGCATTTCAGATTTGAGATACTTTCGCAGTGCAGATCCAAGCCACCGATCGTTCGACGAATTGCCGAGAGCTGCGATGTGCCGCACCGCATCAAAGATGGGCTCCGGGTCGGATAATTGCTGCGCGTCGGCCAATCCCAGGAGGATTGCATCTGCGTACGCCACGTGAGTGTTTGCGTCGAAGTTTAGTGCGAGAAGCGCAAATCGTCGCGGGCTCTTGACTACTTCTTCTTTAAGCACATGGGACAGTTCGCGCGCGCCTCCGGTTTCCTTATCCCAATCTGTCTTGTCGCTACCGTGCTTTACAATCGCTCCCAGCCACTGGCCGTCGTTCATGTGCTGGATCGCATCTTGACTAATCGGGGAACCGATTGTGCCACCGCGCGCACCCCTGGGTGGCGGAGGCTGATTAATGCTGAAGAACCGCCGTAGCTCTCCGAGTCTCCGGCGTCCAGCTTCTGACAATCGCAGCTCATCCAACGCAGATAGGATAGAGAACGAATACCAACCACGGCTCTTACGCGTCTCCCACGAGAACTGCAACTCAATGGCGGCACGCTCTAGTTGCGCAAACACGTCGTCCGAAATGTGTGAATTGATGACTTGAAGGACTAGTCTAGCTGACCAAACGGAACTTTCTGAGTTTCCACTCAGGAATCTGTGCTTACCTTCCAACAGAATCTCCGACGCCCAATCGGCGAGTTCGGCACCAGCAGTACGGAATGCCTCATAGAGGAGCCACTGGGCGGCCTCGTGTCTATCCGCAGCCAAAGTCTCAAGAACTGGCCTCAGAAGAAGGAGGTCATCTTCTGCTATGCGTCGGAAGGCCGCTCCCATACCAACAACTAGCGCGTCGCCAAGGTCATATGGTTCGTGGTTGGCGTAACGATGAGAGAAATGTTGGTCTTGCAGAGGAGGTTCGGTCCCATACGTCGTCAAGTCCATGACCAGCAACATGTAAGGCACTAACCGCTCGACGAATTCCTTCGGCGCACCCTCAGCCGCGTGTCTCACTAGGTCAACTACATCGTGCTCACGGTCCTTGAGCGCTGCGATGGCTCCAGACGAATCCAGAGACATCGCGCCTGGTCGATCGACAAGGTAGGCGTCAAGCAGTTCGACTGCCCATCCTGGTTGACGCTGGCCTAGCCCGTGAACCGACATCCAAAGCTCGTCAACATTGCTGCCGTATTGGCCACTTCGTACAGCATCAAGAACCAGATCAAACAACGCGCGGGAGTCAAACAGATTTGAGAAGCGCACCACCCACTGCAACCACTGAGGGTACGCTTCTGTTTGCCTCGCATGTGGTTTCAACAGTTCAGCTACCCGGTCCGGTGCAGCTTTGACGGCCGAAACCATGACATCAAGTGCGTGAGAGACATTGCTCGCTTCTGAATGCCCGAGCCATGCACTGATCAGTCCCTCACCGTCAAGGCGCTCGAACCACGGCTCAGATCGAATCACGAGCCACAGCCGATCAGCAAAGTCCGGATTCGTATCCAACACACGCTGTATCATGAACCACTCTGATGAGGTTGGGTCGGCCAGCTCGCTCAGAATCGCAATGACGACGTCTTTGAGATGGAAACGAATCTTTGCACTCGTCAGAAGACTCTCGACCTCGCGGGTGAAGCGCTCAGGGTCTTGCTCACGTATATGGTTCAGAATCTGACGCACCTGCGCACGACGAAATAGCTCTTGCTCACCGCCTGCAAGGAAGTCTATCAGCGACTCGTTCTTCGCCATCCAACCGCGGGCGAAGACATAGTCGAAGAACGTCTCATGGAAAAATGCGACCTGATCGCTGTCGCGGGTCAATACGTGCTCCGACACAAGAATGTCAGCGTCTACCGAAAGATCGCCGATATCGAAGATTGACTCCGACACGGAGAGGCGTTGTCTGGTACTGATAGCCTCCGCAAGCTTCATCAACACGTCAGCGAAGCGGACTCCGTCACGCCGCAGTCGACACTCGGATTGCTTTCTACGCCAGAAAGCGTCGAACAGACTCTTCGTTGTTTGAAACGAAAGTGCCTTAGTCTCATCCGCGACGCTTCGGAGCAGGACAAGGTTAAGCGGACTTTGAAGCAATGTTTTCTGCTTCGTCGTCAACCTCGATGCGTCGAGTCCCATGCTCTTGACGGCTTCAACAATCTGCGACTCAGACAGGTCAGACGCAGCGACTTGGTCACTGGCCGTGGCATTAACAAGATCCCGAATTCGGTGATCATGCTCGTAGTCGAACTTCCTACACGCCAGTAGCACGCACATGTTGGGAAACGCAGCCGATTCGCGGATCAGGTCTGCAATCGTATCGAAGCTCCGAGGCATTCGGCCAGACACGAGGCTGACCGCATCGACTTGATCTATGACGAGAATCGCTCGCCTATTCTTGGCCACAGCCGCGAGCGCGGCGACTGGTGACACTCCTAAGTCGAGTTGGCGGCCCAACTCCACTGTAGAGTTGAACGGCTCAAGACGATCGATTCGGAACGCAAGAACATCTGAGACATCCGCATCGAGTCGAGATACAGCATCAAGAACGATCGCACTCTTTCCTCCGCCCGCTGGACCAAGCAAGCAAACCAACCTGCTGTCGCCCATTAACAAGAGTCCAACGTCGTCCGCTTCAGGGCGTTCTATCACCGGCTGAAGAAGTTGGCGCTCCAGACTTTCCTTCCATCCGGTAGTTATAGACCTGACTCTTTCACTCAGCGTCGTGTCCAGACTATGTTTCGCCCGCCGGAGCCCGTACTCAGCTAGTTTGGCCTCAATCAATGGGGCATCTAAAGCGGCGCCAAGATTGTGCTGCACCAGATCGCCCAATCCAGCAATGGCTAGACGACCTTCCGCCCCTTCCAATAGCAAACCTGCCAGAGCGGACGCCATATGGATAACTTCGCCCTCATCAATACATCTAAACTGAATGCCGCGAAGAGCGGTCCATGCAACGTCCGTGGAACCAAATATTGCGCTTGAGGCCAGTTCATCGAACGACTCCCGGAGCTTCTTGTTTAGCCAAGAGTCTACAAATGCCGTTAGATTTTCGGACCGCCTGGCCCGGTCTGCCAACTCCTGCAGCGGGCTGGCAGGAATTATGGAAACAAAGACGAATTGCCGCCCAGCCTCGACGTGCAGTCGAGCATTGTTCCAAACGCCCTCTTGGTGGAGGCTCTTTACCGTCCAACTATTGGCGTTGCCATGCTGGCGCTTTAGCTGGTGAGCCTCCGTCGTATCGCGACGGCGGAGAATAAACTCAGCACCTTGACCTAGATCGCCAATGTCCTCGACTGTGATGGAATGGACATCGCCGTTCAGGATGTAGAGCAGTTGCAAGACAGTCCAAATACCTTCATAGCGATTGCCGAACTTGTCCGCTTCACCGCCAGCCCGAGGACTCACTTTTGGTTCCTCCCACAGAAGAGCATCTGCCAACATGCTCTCACGACCATCCGCGGCCGAAGGCGCGTCGGCAAGGCTGACGACGAAGGTGTCGCATTGCAGGCTCACGCTCACGTGTGACGGCACCCCCGCGCCGTCACGCTGGCTGCTCGCACCCCGACACATCGACGTGGCCATCGTTGAAGTCTGGCTCGGTCCATGGGTGCGGTGCGGACTCCACGACCGAGGTCGTAGGCGGAGCTCCGGGACATGCGGGACACCCGCTGAGAACCCGTCCCCCAGGAGAACTCCGAGGTCAAAGGGCTAAAGAAGCGTCGCAGAACCCGTCCCGGACGGAATCTAATCGGGACAGGTCACAAAAGCGCGATGCGTGTGGTTAATGCGCAACTCGGTCCTCGGACACATATTCCTGGGAAATCTCCTGTATACGCGCGGTTCGTAGGCAACTACGAGCCGCGCTTCTTTCTTGGTCCGACTCGCGGCCGCCGTTGCTCGAGGCGGGGCGCGGCGGGCGGTGTCGGCGATGACTGATCGAACAGTCGCCGCGCTCATTCCGCCGCGGTTGTCGCCGGGCTCGGCGACGCCCAGGGACCGGTCGGCCACCCCGCCGCTGCCGCTGGCCGAGTTGCTGCCGCTGCCTCGCGGCAAGTCTCTGCGGTACGGAATGGCCCAGATCGACTCCGCAGGCCGGGTGTCGAACCGCGTCACCGTGGCCGCGCTGGGATGGGCCGCCGGGGATCGCCTGCAAATCGCGGTGGTGTCCGGTTCCGTCGTCGTGGTTCGCGAGCCGAGCGGACCGTTCGCGATGGGCCACAAGCCCTACATCGTGCTGCCCGCGGCCGTACGCCACCGTGTCGGCCTCGGCCCGGGCGACCAAGTCCTCATCGCCGCTGATCCCAACCATGACGTCCTCGTCGTCCACCCACTGGCAGCCGTCGACTCGATGATCGCCGCCTACCACGCCTCCCTCGCACGTGGAGATGACAATGACCGCTGAGGTCAACAGCCCCGATCTGGTCGCCGCCGCCCGGCTCGTGTTGCAGCAAATGGGCGTGGACCCCGCCGACCTGATGGGCGAACCACCCCGCCGCAAACCGGTACCGACAATCGAGGCCTACATCCCGATCGTCGCCGCGGCGGTATCCGACGCCACCCGACAGACATACATGACCTACTGGAAACGCCTCTCGGACAAGTGGGGTACACGAACGCTTCTCGAACCGACCTCTACTGAGATCGCCGAGTTCCGCGAGGACATCAAAGCGACCTCAGTCCTGCGCAGAAACGGCCGTGGCGGAGGAAGCGCGGCCGAGAGTTTCATATCCGCGCTGCGCTGCCTCTACAAGCACGCCGAGAAAGACGGCCTGATCACCGAAGCGGAGAACCCCGCGCGCCGGGCCGCGAAGCCGCACCGCCAACCGTCTACCCGCGGGGCGCTCACCAACAGCCAACTCGCCGAGATCAACCACTTCGCCGCCATCACAGGCGACGACCCTGAACTCGACACACTCTTGGTCCGACTGCACACCGAAACCGCCTGCCGACGCGGCGGAGCACTCGGCCTGCGCCCCCGCGATCTCGACCCCGCCCACTGCCAGCGGTGATGTCGCCGAGGGGGGGTGAAGTCGTCCAGGACTGGCAACCACCCGCCCCGGTCGCGGGGAGGCGGACGTGTCGGATGGCGGAGCGGGGACAGCCCGATGGTAGTCGGCTGCACAGCGGCTCGACTTGGTCCTCTGAGCACAAGCTGGACTTCGGTGCGCGGTTCCAGCCTGTTGGCATTCGTCACCGAGTTCGCTGCGGCCGGGGGCGGCTGTCGGGCCTGCAAGTTCCGCGCCATTCAACAGTCCTGCCTCCTGGACTCGGGCGACGTTGGAGTGATCAGCGCGCTACGGCTAGACCGGCGGCAGGCTTTGGGTGATCTCCAGGGCGGTGGTGATCAGCGATTGGGCGCGGGTGGTGATGGCGACGAGTAGGCCGTGTGCGTGTGGGCCGGTTGTCTCTGCGGCCAGCGATCTGCGCGACCGCGTACTGGCCACCATTCTGTCCAAAGAGGACACGGCGGAGGACGCGGGATTCAACCCACTGGAGCGCGTCACCTGCAGGCTGCACCGCCGCTCGATGCACCACTGCGTGAGCTCACGCAGCACGTCATCATGCCTCGGTGGCGCCCTCGGCCGCAGGCAGATGGCATCGCTGTTCGACCGTGCCATCGCCGCGCCGCACCGCGGATTCGACAACGAGTCCGAGGTAGACCCCGCCCGGGGCATGCACCCCACCCGCTGGGACCGGTTCTTCCAGGATTTCACGACCCTCGCCGATGTCTACCGATCCCGGCCCGGCACTTCGACTTTCACCGCGCCCAACTGACCATCACCACCCAGTCATGAGCGACCGGCCCGGCAATCGCTGATCGCCGTTGTTCGGCCGCCCTCGTCTCGGACGCCGCGGCCATCGTCGGTCCCCTGACTTCGGGACGTTCGACTCTGTTGACCGGAAACGTGGCCTCACACGCTGCCACCAGCGACGTTCACCGGGTCGACGAGACTTGCGAAGGTGATGGCGATGGCGGAAATCAGTCGTCGACGGTTCATCGGCTACGGCGTCGGAGTGGGAGCGACGCTGGCCCTGCGCCGGACGGGGTCCGCATCCGCCAAGGTGGGTGGGAAGCTTGCCAAGTTTGTCGAGCCGGTCCCCTTACCCGGAGCGGGAATCGTGGTGGCGACCCAGAGTGGGGCCGATGGGTACACCTTCACCCAGACCGTCATCAGCAGACAGTTGCACCCGCACTTGCCTCCCACACCGCTGTGGGCCTATGACGACGGCTCTGGACTGTCCGGCCAAGCCGGGTCGTTCGGCATGGCCGTCCTCGCCCGCACCGGCACTCCCCTCAGAGTGAGCTTCACCAACCAGCTCGCGCGGACCTACCCGGACTGGCTTCCCGTCGACTTGCGATTGGTGCCGCACGGTGAGGACGTGCGGACGCTGACGCACCTGCACGGCGGATTCGTCGCCGCGCACAGCGACGGCAACCCCGCCGCGCATCCGGGCGGCTTCGGCCACGGCGAGACCCAGGTCGCCTATTACCCCAACGAGTCACCACAGCAGCCCGCCGCGCTGCTGTGGTTCCATGATCACGGACTCGGCGCGACCCGGCTCAACGTCTACGCCGGGCTCGCCGCCGCCTACATCCTGCGCGACGAGTTCGACACCGGTGAGGAGCCGAACCCGATCGGCATCCCGGGCGGGGCATACGAGATCCCGCTTGTCATCCAGGATCGCCGGTTCAACCCGGACGGAACGCTGCTGTACCCGCGAAGCGACATTCCCGGCGTCGTGTGGATCGGCGAGTTCTTCGGCGACGTCATGCTGGTCAACGGCAAAGTCTGGCCGTTCCTGGACGTCGAGCCGCGGCTCTACCGGTTCCGGATCCTCAACGGGTGCAACTCCCGCATCCTCAACCTGGGCCTGGGCGGGGCGCCGATGTGGCAGATCGGGGCCGAGGGCGGCCTGTGGGACGTGCCGGTGCGGATGCGGCAGCTGGTGCTCGCCCCGGCCGAACGGGCCGACGTGCTCGTCGACTTCCGCCCTCTCGCCGGGCAGACGACAGTGGTCAGGAACGCCCAGCCGCCGCGGCCGGTCGTCACGCCCGCGGGCCCGCTGTCCACCGTGATGCGAATCCGCGTGGGCACCTCGGTGACCCAACCCGGGCCGACCGCGATCCCGGCGAGCCTGCCCGGCCGCGCGGCGAACCTGCCCACCGCCACCACGACCCGCTACATCACCCTCAACGAGGTCGACGCGGAGACCGAGGACTGGGTGGTGAACATCAACGCCGCGCGGTTCGACGCGCCCGCGACGGAGACACCGGCGCTCGGCGCGGTGGAGGACTGGACCTACATCAACCTGACCGCCGACACCCACCCCCTGCACACCCACCTCGTCAACCACCAGGTGATCGGCCGGACCCCGTTCGACGTCGACGCCTACGAAGCCGCGTACGGCGGTCCGGACGGCGTGCCAGGAGGTATCGACCCGACCCCGTTCGCGACCGGCCCCATGCGCCCGCCCGACCCCGACGAACGCGGCTTCAAGGACACCGTGAAGGCCAACCCCGGCCAGTTCACCACGATAAGGGCGAAGTTCGACCTGCCCGCGGGCCTCACCGCACCACAGACCTACGTCCACCACTGCCACATCATCGAACACGAAGACAACGACATGATGCGCCCCTTCACCGTCACACCATGACCGGCGAAAGGACGGCAACCCTGGAGGTGTCGGTGCGGCGATGAGTTCGCTTCACCTGGATCACCTGCGTGCAGTCCACTGTGGATCTCGCTGCGCTGCTGACCGCCCCGTTGTCTGCGACGGGTTTACCACGCATTTCGCCGAGATCCACTACTGATCGGGAGACAACGGGAAGACGGACGTCAACTCCGGGTCTGGGCGAGTACTCGACAGACGCTGTCTGTGCGGGGCTGAACACCTCAGGGACGTCGTGGTGCTCCGTACCTGGTGGGTGCGAGTCGGCCAATCGGCGCGTGGTGTCCTGGATCAGCCCTTAAATATCGGCCACGCGGCCCAGGAATCGCCGATGACCGCGGTCCGGCGCCAGTTCCGAATACGGCACCTGCCGCTGCCCTTGCCCAGGTATCGATTCAGGATAGTTCCTGTGGGTCGGCGCCGATGCGCTCAACCGGATGCGAAATTGCTCAAAGGTGGACAGTTTTCACTGTGAAAGATGGTGCTCTCCGGTGAATTTGTCAGGTGGATGAGTCTCGTTTGAGTGATACCCGCAACCGGACCGCGCGGCAGGGATCGCATTGCCCTATACATTCCCCATGGTCACACGTATCGGACAGGCACCCGGCACGTCCTATCACCTGCTGGCGAAGACGGCGGCATACCGCTGGTGGAAACCCCTGCTCGCACTGGTGCTGGTGTCCGTGGTGTTCGCGCTCAGCCAAGCGCTCAGCCTGGTGCTCCAGGTGGTGTTCGGTCTGCCTGAGGGGTCGTTGCCCTGGGGCATGCTGCCCCTGGTCGCCGGGCTGGCGGGGACCCTCGTCCCTGGCGTCATGCTGATCGCGCGAGTCGTCGACCGACGTCCCGGCGGCACTGTCTCCAGCGTCCTCGGTCGGATTCGCCTGCGGTGGCTGGGCTGGTGCTTCCTGATCGCGGCGCTGACGCTTATCGCGAACCTCTTGACCAGGGGCGAGACTGTTGAATGGTCGTCCGTCACGCCACTCACGCTGGCCCCGGTGCTCGTGTACCTCCCGTTCGTGGTCTTTCAGGCCGCCGGGGAGGAGTACGTCTTTCGCGGTCTGCTCATCCAGTCCTTCGCCTCTTGGTTCAGTACCCCCTGGATCGGTGCGCTGATCTCCACCGCGCTGTTCGGCCTCGTCCACGATTACAGCGATCCGATGATCATCGCGGAGTTCGTCGTGTTCTCCCTGACCCTGGTCTGGATCACCCTGCGCACCGGCGGTCTTGAAGCCGCCGTCGCTTACCACTCCATCAATAACCTGCTCGCCCTGACCGTGAGCCTGACGAACGGCGTCCACACCGAGCAGGGCGCCGTCCAGAGCTCGACGCGGGAAATGATCGTGACCATCGGTGGTCACCTCGCATTCGCCGCGCTCATCACCTGGCTCGCCGCACGCAAGGACATCACCCGAACGGCTTCACCCGCCATCGACCAGGGATAGTGGCCGTCCTTCGTAAGCAGGGAGTAATGACGTCCAGTTCTATCGGGCATCGGGTCTACACCCGCGCCGATGGCATCCTGAAAGCGTCAGAGCCGGGCCTCCGCGTCGGCAAGGCACTTCCGGGCGGCTTCCTGGTCTCCCGAGGGCCGCTCATCCGCCTGGGACGCCACGAACGCCGGAACCTGACCCGTCGACAGCAAGCCACGGATAGGACCCAGTGGACTTCCTAACCGAAAAGGTGCTCCTCGAACCGCGTGAATTCCGACCTCGACGATCAGAATTCGCCCAGGTCTTCAGAGCCAGCCACCACGCCCGCACGAAAGCCCCGGGCTGGAACCCGCCAAGGGCGTCATTGAAGTAGCTCCGGCCGGACTTTGGCTATCTCCTGGGCCAACTGCCGGACCGTGGCGGCGTTCGGCAGTCTCAGTTCCACTTCCGGATTGGCGTCCGGCACGGGTTTCACCAGCGCGCTATGGCGAGTCGCGAAACGGCCGTCCGCGGGGGTGAACACCAGGGCAGGCAGCACGGGCTTCGAGTGCGGGTCGCCCTTGACCGGCGGGCGCGGTTCCCGTCCGCGCACGGCACGCAACTCCTCCCACGCGATCAGATCGGATCCGCGACCGGCTCGCCACCACAGTCCACGTTGATCGACGACGAAGCGATGCACGCGGGGGACGAAGCCCATCATGACCAGCAGGCCGCTCAGTGCGAGCGCGCCGAAGAGGAACGACGCGGCGGCCGGAGACATGTTCTTCGCTCTCGACGAAGCCGACGGTTGCCCGACGTCCGGGAAGACGGCGATCAATCCGAAGACGACGAACATGGCCAGCCCGCCGATGAACACCCACCGGCCGGGCCGGTATTCGATGACGGGCTTCTCAGGATCGGGGGACCAGGTCTGTCCGGGCACGAACGGCAGGGTAGCCGAAGACGGCTCCAGCAATGAGGGTTTCGCGACCTGCGCTCCGGAGCGCGCTCGGTGTCCCCGGCGGGCGGCGCAGCAAAATCCGGACGTTCACCACGATGTCGCCTCGGCTACCTGTCTGTCCAAAGTGTACGTGCGGGGCGATGGTGCCGGGTCAGGATGGAAGCGGTGTGCCGACGGTCAGCGGCGCGGGCTGGAACAGTCCGACGAGGTTGCCCGCCGGGTCGGCGAGCAGGATCTGGTGCCCGCCCGGTTCACCTACCCGCTCGGTCGGCCAGCTCGATCAACAGCCGCGACCGGAGCGGGTGGCCCGCCATGCGCACAAAGGCACAAATCAGTTTGATGGAACCTCTTCGGACTGATTTTCCCGTGCCCTCAGGACCGGTAGGGCCTGCAACGCGGCGCCGAGGTCGAGGATGGCCTGGGGGTCGTCCAGGGAGCGACCGGTCAGGTCCTCGACGCGGCGCCTGCGGTAGCGGACGGTGTTGGGGTGGATGTAGAGGCGGCGGCCGGTCTCGGTGGCGGAGCCGCCCGCGGCGAACCAGTGGTCGAGGGTCTCCAGCAGGCGGACGCGTTCCTCTTGGGGCAGGTCGAGGACGGCGCCGAGGCGCAGCCGCACCATGCGGTCGGCCTCGGCGGGCGCGGCGGCCACCACCATGGCGAGCGGGTTGTCGTCAAACCTGGCGACGCCGGAGCGCTTGCCGTGCAGCCCCGCCAGGGCGAGCCGGGCGAACCGCAGTGCCTGCGGGGTCTCGCGCAGCGACTCGTAGGGCGGGCTCACGCCGACCCGGGCACGGTGCTTGCGCAGCGCCTTGAGTGCCGTTTCCTCCAGGGCGGGGGCGAACGACACCACGCCGATCTGCTGGTCGGGCAGCAGGCGCCAGGCGGAGGCGACCCTGGCCGAGCGCAGGGAGGCCTCGATGCCGGGCAGGGCCTCGCGGCCGGGGGCGAGCACGTCGGCGGCGACCACGGCGAAGCGGCCGGTCGCGGGCAGGCCCAGGATGCGGGCGGTCTCGCCGAGGGTGTTGCTGTCGGCGATGACACCGGTGAACAGGGCCTCCACGAGCACCGACCGCTCGTGTTCGCGCTGCAGCATCAGCTCGGAGGTCGTCTCGCGGTACGCGGCGGCGACCGCCACCGAGTACTCCCCCGCCAGCCACCACACCTCCGCGGCCAGCGACACCAGCATCGCGTCGGTCACCGCGGGCTGCCTGCGGGCCTCGGCGACCATCTCCGACCACAGGAACTCGAAGCCGATCCGGTAGGCGTGCAGCGTCTCGGCCAGCGGCACACCCTGCTGCGCGCGCAGCCGCCCGGTCTCCTTGGGCGGTTCCGGGTCGACCGGGGCCGTGGTGGTGAAGTGCAGCGCCATCAGCCGCAGGTTGCGGGTGCACGAGACGCGGATGGTCTCGAACGGCACCTGGGCCTCGTTGCCGTAGGACTCGATCTCGCTGCGCATCCGCCGCGCCAGTCGCAGGCCGAGATCGTCGATGCGATCCAGCAGGACGTAGGCGACGCCGACGATGGCGTCCGGTGGCGTTGTGCGCTTCATTTCCGCAGCATAAACGTAACCTCTTTGTTCCCGGGAACAACACTGTCGGGGGTGATGCTGTCGGTGCGGCCATGGGATAGCCGGGCACCGGGCGTGATGATTTCGGCGTCTTGAACGTCACGTATCCGAGAGGTCGACGATGCCCAACCTGGCGGCCAACCTGCTCGACTCGGCCCGGCGCCACCCCGGCCGCACCGCCTTGCGCCTCGGCGCCGAGGCCGTGACGTACCAGGAGTTGGACGAGCGGTCGGCGCGGGTGGCGGCCCTGCTGCGCCGCCTGGGCACCAAGCCCGGTGACCCGGTCGCGCTGATGCTGCCCAACGTCCTGGAGTTCGTCGTCCTCTACTACGGGATCCTGCGGGCGGGCCGCGTCGTGGTCCCGATGAACCCGCTGCTCAAGGCCCGTGAGGCGGCGTTCTACCTCAAGGACTCCGGCGCCGCGCTGATCTTCGTCCGCGGCGACGGGCCGGGGGATGGCGCCGAGGGCGCCGCCGCGGCGGGCGCCGCCGTCGTGGCCGCCGAGCCGGACGCACTGGCCGCCCTGCTCGCCGAACACGCGCCGCACCAGGCGATCGAGCCGGTCGCCGATGACGACACCGCGGTCATCCTCTACACCTCCGGCACCACCGGCCATCCCAAGGGCGCCGCGCTGACCCACGGCAACCTTTCGCACAACACCGCCGTTTACGCAGGCGGGGTGCAGGGGCTCCAGTCCGACGACGTGATCCTCGGCTGCCTACCCCTGTTCCATACCTTCGGCCAGACCTGCGCGATGAACTCGGCGGTATACAAGGGATCCGAGCTCACTCTGTTGCCGCGCTTCGATCCCCAGGCCGCGTTCGACGCCATCGAACGCGACCGCGTGACGGTCTTCGCCGGGGTGCCGACGATGTACTCGGCGCTGCTGCACCATCCTGCCGCCAAGGACGCGGACGTCTCGTCGCTGCGCCAGTGTGTCTCCGGCGGCGCGTCGCTGCCGGTGGAACTGCTGCACGAGTTCGAGCGCGCCTTCGGCTGCGTGATCCTGGAGGGGTACGGGCTGTCGGAGACGAGTCCGGTGGTGACGTTCAACCACGCCGACCGCCCGCGCAAGCCCGGGTCGATCGGCACACCGATCCGCGACGTCGAGGTGAAGCTGGTCGACGAGGACAGCGGTATCGGCGAGATCGCGGTGCGCGGGCCCAATGTGATGAAGGGCTACTGGAACCGTCCACTCGAGACGCGCCTGGCGATCCCCGACGGCTGGCTGCGCACCGGCGACCTCGCCTGGCAGGACGACGACGGCTACCTGTTCATCGTCGACCGCAAGAAGGACCTCGTCATCCGGGGCGGCTACAACGTGTACCCGCGCGAGATCGAAGAAGTCCTGCACGAGCACCCCGACGTGGAACTGGCCGCGGTCCTCGGCGTGCCCGACGACCATCTGGGCGAGGAGGTCGCCGCCGCGGTCGTCCTCCGGGCGGGCGCCGCGACGACGGCGGACGAGCTGCGGGCGTTCGTCAAGGAGCGCGTCGCCGCCTACAAGTACCCGCGGCACGTCTGGCTGCTCGACGCGCTGCCCACCGGTCCCAGCGGGAAAATCCTCAAACGCGCCATCGAACCCCCGGCGAAGGAGCCATCCGTGTTCACCTTCACCAGCAGCGACGGCCTCACCGTCCACGTCCACGAGTGGGCGGCGGCCGAACCGCGCGGCGTCGTCCAGATCGCGCACGGCATGGGCGAGCACGCCCTGCGCTACGCCCCACTGGCGCACGCGCTCGCGGCCAGGGGCTACGCCGTCTACGCCGCCGACCACCGCGGCCACGGCGCCACCATGCTGCCCGGACAGCCCGGCGTGCTCGGCGCCGACGGCTGGAACCTCCTGGTCGAGGACGTGGCCGCCCTCACCCGGATCCTGCGCGAGCACCACCCCGGTGTTCCTGTCGTGCTGCTCGGCCACAGTCTCGGCTCCTTCGCGGCCCAGCAGTACATGCTCGACCACTCCGCGCTGGTCGACGCGGTGGCGTTGTCCGGCACGACAGCCGTCGACGAGCTGTTCGGGGTCCTCGCGGCCGCGGGCGGCGACGTGATGGCGGCGTTCAACGCCGGGTTCCAGCCCGCGCGCACCGAGGCCGACTGGCTCAGCCGCGACGAGGCCCAGGTCGACCTCTACGTCGCTGACCCCCTGTGCGGCTTCACCCTGGACGAGCTGTCCATGGGCGGCCTCGCGGGCGCGGCGACGGCCCGGCTCGCCGAGCCCGCCGGGATCCCCGCCGACCTGCCGCTGTACGTCCTCGTCGGCGACCGCGACCCGCTCAACCAGCACCTGGCGCTGAGTGACCTCGCCGTCGAGCGGTACCGCAAGGCCGGACTCGCCGACATCACCTACCGCACCTATCCCGACGCGCGACACGAGCTGTTCAACGAGACCAACCGCGACGAGGTCGTCGCCGACCTGCTCGTCTGGCTCGACCGCGTCACCTCCTGACCCTCCACCCCCCCACCCATCCCTATCCGCCACGCGGAGGCTTCGCCATGCCCAAAAGAATTCCGACCGCACTGCTCGCCGCCTCGCTCGCCATCACCGCCGCGGGCTGCGGCACCCAGGCAGGCGCGGACGACCCGGTGGTGACGGTCGGCGCGATCCTGTCGATGTCGGGCGTCTACGCCACCCTCGGCCCGGCCGAGAAGAACGCCATGACCATGGGCGTCGAGGCGCTCAACAAGGTCGGCTTCACCGTCGACGGGAAGCGCCGCACGCTGGAGATCACCTACGCCGACGACAAGTCGGACCCGGCCACCAGCGGGGTGACCGCGCTGCGGGAGATGACCCAGGCGCAGCACCTGCCGGTCATCGCCTACGGACTCGGCTCGGCCACCTATGTCCCGCAGTTGCAGCGCAAGCCGGTCCCGATGATCAACATTCTGGACAGCAGCTTCCCCAGCATCCTGGACAAGGACCCACACCTCTACCTCACCCGCGGCGGCTCCCACACCTATGTGCCCGGCTGCCTCGCCTACGCCAAGCAGAAGCTCGGCCTGACCTCGATCGCCGTCATCACCGCGAAAGGCGAGCCGTACGGCGAGGGCCTGACCGAGCTGGTGCGCAAGTCGGCGCCCGCCGAGGGCCTGACCGTCGTGGCCGCCAGTGAGTATCCGCTCGGCGCCACCGACTACAGCAACGCCATCAGCGCCGCGGTCGCCGCCAAGCCGGACGCGATCTACCTCTCCAGCGTCACCGGCGTGATCCTGCCGGTGCTCAAGCAACTGCGGCAGTCCGGCTGGTCGGGCCCGGTGTTCCACAGCTCCGGGGTCAACCCGAACCAGGCCGAGGCCATCCTCGGCGAGAAGTTCAGCACGTTCATGGTGGACAACTTCGACTGCGCCGGGACGCTGCCCACCACGTCGAAGAACCCGGCCGCGGCCGCGTTCGCCAGAGCCTACGAGCAGCGGTGGAACGAGTACCCGCAGGACCTGACCATGTGGGCCTACGACTTCCCCTTCATCGTCGCCGCCGCGATGGCGAAGGCGGGCAGCACCACCGACCCGGAGAAGATCCACCGGGCGCTGCCGGAGATCGGCGTCCCCGAGGGCACGGTCAGCGGCTGGATCCCGTCCGCGAAGAACACGCTGTTCGACAACCGCGGGGCGCGCACCGCCTCCGAGGTGACCATCTTCTGCTCACAGCGGCACACGCTGGCCAGCGCGATGACCTTCGACGTCGCGGAGGGCAAGGTCGTGGACGCGGTCTTCAACGCGGATGCCTGCAAATGAGTCAGGTTCTCGTCAACGGCGTGTTCCTCGGCTGCCTCTTCGCGGTGGTCGCCGTCGGCCTCACCCTGATCTACGGGGTGATGGCGGTGCCCAACTTCGCCCACGCCGGGGTCATCGTCGTCGCCGCCTACGCGACCTTGGTCGTGAGCGACGCCGGAGCGCCCTTCGGCCTGGCGGCGGCGGCCGGGATCGTCTGCGGGGGCGTGGTCTCGGTCCTCACCGAACTCCTCGCCTACCGCTGGGTGGTCGACACGCCCGCCGCCGCCCCCGCCGTCGCGCTCGGCCTGCTGCTGATCCTGCAGAACGTCGCGCTGCACGGCTTCGGCGGGGAGGGCCGCTCGATGGACACCCCGTACGACACGGTCCTGCTGACCGTCGGTCCGGTCTCGCTGTCCGGGGTGAAGGCCGCACTCGTCGTCCTCGCCGCGATCTCCCTCACCGCGCTGCACTTGCTGCTGTCGCGCACGTCGCTGGGCCGCGCCATGCGCGCGGTCGCCCAGGACCGGGAGGCGGCGGCGATCCTCGGCGTCCCGCTGCGCCGCCAGTACACCCTGGCGTTCCTGGTGGCCGGGATGCTCGCGGGTGTCGCCGCGGTCGCCTACGCGCCGACTTTCCAGGTGTCCCCGCACATGGCCGACCACATTCTGCTCAGCGCGTTCGTCGTCGTGGTGCTCGGCGGGCTGGGCAGCGTGTGGGGCGCGGTCGCGGGCGGGCTGATCCTGGGCGTGGTCGAGAGCCTCGGCTCCGCCTACATCAGCCCGGCCTACCAGAGCGCGTTCGGGTTCCTCATGCTCGTGATCATCCTCGTGTTCCGGCCTGAGGGCCTGCGCAGCACGAACGCCAGAAGGGTCGCCTGAGATGACTGTTCCCCCGGCGGCTCGGCACGCGGGCGTCTTCGGTGGCGTCGCCGCCGTCAGCGTCGCCGCGCACCTGCTCCTGACGAACCTGCAGGGCGACCTCGGCCAGGTCGCGCTCCTGGTCGTGGCGTGGAGCATCGCCCTCACCGGACTCAACCTCGTCCAAGGGCTGGCGGGCTACCCGAGCCTGGCGCAGGCGTCGTTCTACGGCGGCGGCGCGTACCTGTCGGCGGTGCTGTTGGAACGCGGTGTCCCCGCGGCGCCCGCCGCGGTCGCCGCCGTGGCGGGCACGATGCTGGTCGGATTGCTTGTCGCGCTTGTGTTCAGCCGCACCCGCGGCCAACAGTTCGCCATCGGCACGCTGTTCTTCACCGCCGTCGTCACACTGGTGTTCACCAACGCGGCGGACCTCACCGGCGGGCCCAACGGCCGTCCCGTCGCCCTCGGGTTCACCCTGGACACGACGATCGTGCTGCTCTCCGCGTCGCTCGGTGTAGGTCTCGCGGTGTTCTACGTGATCTCCCAGCTCCGGCTCGGCGCGCGGTTGCGGGCCGTCCGCGCGGACGAGGACCTCGCCCAGCACCTCGGGGTGCCCACCGCCCGGGTCAAGCTGGTCGCCTTCGTGGCGTCGGCGGGCTTCGGCGCCTGGGCCGGGGTGCTGTTCGCCCAGTACAACGGCGTCGTCGCACCGTCGCAATTCACCTTCGTGCAGAGCTTCCTGATGTTCGTGGCCATCGGGCTCGGCGGTGCGGGGCGGCTCTACGCGCCGATTGTCGGCGCCGCCATCGTGCTCGGCTTCACCCAGTTGATCGACCTCGGGCCGGGCGTGAGCCAGATCGTGCTCGGCGCGCTGTTCATCGCCGTGACCTTGCTCGTCCCCGACGGCGTGCTCGGCGCGTTCCGGCGCGGGAAGGAGGTCGTCGCATGACGCTGCTCGAAGCGGATCGGCTGGTCAAGCGGTTCGGCGGGGTCGCGGCCGTCGACGGTGTGTCGTTCGAGCTCGACGCCGGGCGCGTCCTCGGACTGATCGGCCCCAACGGTTCCGGCAAGACCACTTTGCTGAGCCTGCTCGCGGGTACCCACAAGCCCACCGAGGGCCGCGTCCTGCTCGACGGCAGGCCGGTTTCCGGGCGCGGTGCCCACCGGACCGTGCGCGCGGGCGTCGCCCGTACTTTCCAGACCACGCGCCTGTTCCCGACGTGGACACTGCGCGAAGCCCTGCGCCTGGCCCACGCCGAACGCCGTGGCGCCGACCGGGGCGAGGCCGCGCTGTTGGGCCTCGTGGACGTCGTCGACCGCCCGTGCGCGAGTCTGACCAGCGCCGATCAGCGCCTGGCGATGATCGCGCTTGCCCTGGCCACCGGCCCACGCGTCCTGCTGCTCGACGAGCCCGCCGTCGGCATCGACGACGCCCAGGCCCGCGCACTCGGCGACGCCGTTCGGGTGGCGTGCGCCGAATTCGGTGTCGCCGCGATCGTGGTCGACCACAACCTGCGGTTCCTGCTGCCGCTGGCCGACAGCGTCTTGGCCATGGCGGCGGGGGCCGTCATCGCCCACGACACCCCGGAAGCCATTGGCACCAACGACGCGGTCATCGCGTCCTACCTCGGAGTTTGACCGTGCTCACCGTCGAGAACCTCACCGTCGCCTTCGGCCGCACCCGCGCCGTCCGCGACGTCAGCCTGCACGCCGCCGCCGGAACCGTCACCGGGCTCCTCGGCGCCAACGGCGCGGGCAAGACCACCACGCTGCTCGGCATCCTCGCCCGCGTCCCCCGCGCGAGCGGACGGATCCTGCTCGACGGTGAGGACGTCACCGGTCTGGACACCACCGCGCTCGTCCGCGCGGGGATCGCGTTGTGCCCGGAGAATCGGCGACTGTTCCCCGGCATGTCCATTGAGGACAATCTGCGACTCGGCGCCCATGGCCGAAAACATCAGAAGCAGCTGTTGGCACGGATGTACGACCGCTTCGACTGGGTCCACCGCCGCAGGGCCGACCTGGCGGGCAGCCTCAGCGGCGGGCAGCAGCAGACCGTCGCGATCGCCCGCGCGCTCATGTCCGAGCCCAGGCTGGTGCTGCTCGACGAGCCGTCGAGCGGCCTGTCCCCGGTCGCGGTCAAGGAGATCGCGGGCCTGCTGGCTGACATCGCGCGCGACGGGACGGCCGTGCTGCTGGTCGAGCAGAACGTGCGTCTGGTCGAGGACCTGTGCGACACCGCCTGGGTGCTCGCCCACGGCGAGTTGGCCGCGCACGGCGCGGTCACCGACCTCATGGCGGGGATCTCCGGGACCTACCTCGGCACGAGTTGACCACTATTGCCGGCAAGGAACGACCTTGCGACAAACGACTCGACTCTCAACCGACTCGCGAATACGTGTGGCCTACGTAGAACTGACGATGCCTGATCCGCCCGCGCCGCGCGAAACTGGCGGTCGACGTGGAGAGACCGAATTCTCGCCACGATAGGCCGCGCCGCCTGTGTGCCCGGTCGGGACGGAACGGAGCCCCGGTTGGAGACAAGTTCCGACTTGGCTATTCCGCAAGTCTGGGCGGCGCATTTGTCGAAATCCCACAAAGGACCCTTCTTGGTGCGCTTTGCCGCGCGAGTGGGGTGCTGTTGCCGCCGATGACGTTCGGCTGACGGAGGAATTGACCATGCGGAGATGGCGCAAACTGATGGCCGCGGTGGGTGTCGCGGCCACGATCGCGACCGGGACCGGGCTGGCGACCACGGGTGCGAGTGCGCAAGGCAATCCGTACCAGCGGGGTCCCGCGCCGACGACGGCGAGCATCGAGGCTCCGACGGGGGCGTTCGGGGTCACCAGCACAACGGTTCCCGCCGGGAACGGGTTCGGCGGTGGCACGCTGACCTACCCGACCGACACCAGCCAGGGCACGTTCGGCGCGGTGGTTGTCACGCCCGGCTTCCTGTCGCCGGAGATCAAGTGGTACGGGCCCCGGCTGGCCTCGCAGGGCTTCGTCGTACTCACCATCGCGACCAACACGGTCTGGGATCCGCCTGCGACGCGAGCGACGGAGATGCTGGCCGCGCTGAGGTTCCTGGTGGAGCGGAGCCCGGCCAAGAACCGAATCGATGGCGCCCGCCTGGCACTGATGGGCCACTCCATGGGCGGCGGCGGCACCCTCGAGGCAGCCGAGGCGTACCCGGCGCTCAAGGCCGCCATCCCGCTCGAACCATGGGACATGGGCAAGACCTTTCCCGCCGTGCGCACCCCGACACTGATCGTCGGTGGGCAGAGCGACTGGATCGCGTCGGTCGGACAGCACGCCATCCCGTTCTACGAAAGCATTCCCGCGGGCGTGAACAAGGCCTACGTCGAGCTCGCGGGCGGGAGCCACTTCGTGCCGATGTCGCCGAACGTCACCATCGCGAAGTACAGCATCGCGTGGCTGAAGCGGTTCGTCGACAACGACACCCGCTACGACCAGTTCCTCTGCCCGATTCCGCAGGATGCCGCGACCTCGGTGTTCAAGGGGACCTGCCCGCACACCTGATCACGAACGCCGCTGCCCCGCCTGACCGCGACCATGGTCAGGCGGGGCAGCGGCGTGTCTGGCACGGGTGTCTCCGCTCGGGGCGCTGCGATGGTGAGGTCAGGATGGCGACCAACGGCGGTGCGCGGGCGGCGAGCTGACCAGCTACGTGGGGCGGCGGCGTGAGGTTCGAGGTCAGCCCTGCGCCGGGGCGATGCGCATGACGTGGCTGACGAGGTTGCGGTGGGACTTTGGGCTCTGGCACACCCCGGCGTCGGCGCGTCGACTCGGGGCATGACTGAGACGGTGCGCCATGAGCGGGCCATCGACCGCGCGAGTCCGACGGACCGGGCGTTCCTCGCGATGGACACCGGACGGGTGCCCGAGCAGTTCGGCGTGGTCCTGCGGACCGACCAGGTCGGCCCCATCGACCTCACCTGGATCCGACAGCTGCTCGCTGAGCGTGTACCGGCGGTTCCTCGGCTGCGGCAGCGGCTGTTCCGGGTGCCGCTCGGGTGCGGCGGCCCGATCTGGGTGGACGACGACGCGTTCGACATCCGCCGCCATGTCCGCGCGGTGGCGTGCTCCGCCCCGGGTGACGAGCGGGCGCTGCTGGACACCGCCATTTCCGTGATCGCCACGCCGCTGCCGCGCGATGCCCCGGTGTGGTCGGCGGTGTGCGTCACCGGGCTCTCCGGCGGCGGGTTCGCGCTGGTGGTCGTGCTGCACCACGTCCTCGCCGATGGCGTGGGCGGGCTCGCCGTCCTGGCGAACCTGGTGGACGGCGTGAGCGTCACGACGCCGAACGACTTCCCTCGACCGCGCCCGACTCGGGGCGAACTCGCCCGCCAGGCGTTGCTGGACCGGTTACGCGCGCTGCGCCGCGGCCGGGCGGTGTGGCGGCTGCTGCGCGCGTCGATGAGCGCGGGCGGCGGACTCCGCCCGCCGCAGGCCGCTCCGTGCTCACTGGTCCAGCGGACGGGCCCGCGCCTCGCCGCCGCGGTGGTCCGCGTCGACCTCGACACGCTCCGGCCCGTCGCGCACCGGCACGGGGCGACGACGAACGACGCGCTCCTGGTGGCGGTGGCGGGCGCGCTGCACCGGGTGCTGACCGGCCGGGGCGAGTCAGTCGACCGGCTCGCCATCGCGGTGCCCGTGTCCGGCAGGACGGTCGCGGGGCCCGAACTGGGCAACATGGTCGCGCCCCTGCTCGTCCAGGTCCCGACGTCAGGCGAGGTCGGCCTGCGCCTGCGGACGGTCGCCGCCGAGGTCCGCGCGCACAAGGCCGAGGCGACCGGGCCGCCGCCGATCGCGGTGCTGGGCTGGCTGTTCCGACCGCTGGCCGCGCTCGGCGGCTACCGGTGGTACATGAACCACCAGCGCCGCCTGCACACGCTCGTGAGCCACGTCCGCGTGCCCGGCGGGCAGCTGACCTTCGACGGGTCGCCGATCGTCTCGGCGATGTCGCTCGCCCTCGCCGACGGCGGCAACATGACCGTCTGCTTCGACGTCGTGTCGTACGCGGGAACGATGACCGTCACGGCGATCGTCGACCCGGACCACTTCCCGGATCTCGAGACGCTGACCGCCGGCCTGCGCACCGAACTGGACGAGCTCTGTCACGACGGCTCGAACGCGCCCGGGTCCGGGCAGTAGCGCCGGACCGCGTCGGCCATCCGGGCGGCGTGGCTGCCGTCGGCGTAGCGGTGGTCCACCATCGCGGTGAGCGTGAGCACGGGACCACCGTTGAACACCCCACCGGCGACATCGCCCTCGAAGTGGGCGTTGAGGTTGATCTGGAGCAGGTCCCGAGTGTGCTCCTCGTCGAGCTTCTCAGCCATGGACGGGTTGCGTTCCAAGGCATGCCGCGAGTTCCTCAGAACCGCGAGGCCGCCTGCAACCGCCTCCGGCGCGTCTCCGCATCCCGGTCAACTTGCCCAACGCCCCACGGAGTCCTCGATCGCCAGCGCGTCAGGATCGACGAGGCCCCGGCTCACACCGCCAACCGGCGCCGGACCTCCAGGTGGTCCGGCGTCGGTCTGGGCCTGACGAGCCCTATTCAGACGACGCCGACGATGTCGGTCTTCCAGTTGACGTAGCTGGGGTATTCGCCACGCATCCACAGGACGCTCATGGGGCCGTTCTCGGTCATGCCGACGGGCTTGATCGGGCGGACGTTGAGCACGGTCGACCCGGAGGTGATGGCTTCGGAGGTCCAGGTCGCGCCACCGTCCGGGGTGCGCCAGCGTTCGATCTCGTGGCGACCGTTGGGGACCTGGCGGGAGAGCAGGACGACGCTGGGGTCGCTGTCGTCGAGGGTGATGCCGCCGGAATAGTTGTTCTCATACGGGTCGCCGCTGATGGTGTTGCCCGCGGCGGTGATCTCGGTGTCGAACCAGTTGGCGCCGGTCCAGCGGGCGTAGCGGTAGCGGTGGTCGCTGTTGGTGGGGAAGTTGGCGTAGACCAGGACGGGACGGCCGTCCCTGCCCTGGGCGACGTCGTGTATCCAGGCTTTGGGGCGGTTGGTCGCGTCGTAGACCAGGTCGCCTTGGTCGGGTCGGATGGTGGTGCCCCACGGACCGATGACGGTGCCGTCGGCCTTGTGCAGGTTCTTGTCGATCGCGCTGTAGTACATGTAGTAGATGTTGTTGTGATAGTTGCGGGGGTGTCCGTTGGTGAAGGCGAAATGGATCTTGTCGACACCGTTGCTCGCGGTCTTGAAGTACGGCCGCTGTGAGTCGCCCGCGCTGATGAACGTCTGGGCGGTAGTCCAGATATCGGAGCCTGTCGTGGTCGTGAAGCAAGGCTTGTAGTTGGCGCCGCGGAAGAACAAGTAGAGCTTCTTCGGTTCGGCGCTCAGCTGCAGGCCGTGGGTGTAGGTGGTTCCGCTGGTCCCGGCGACGTTGGTGGTGATGCTCTTGACCGGCTCGAAAGAGCGGATGTCCTCGGGCAGCGCCGATCGGCGGTAGTAGATGCCGCCCCCGATGCCGTGCCCGGTCCAGAACAGCACGACCCGCCGGTCGGGCCGGATCACGATGCAGGGGTTGTTGTGGTCGTCGATCTGGAAGCCGGTTTGCACCACGGTCCGGGTGAGCTGGTTGGTCGTGTGGTCGTACTGCGCCACGACGATCTCGCCGAGTGAGCTGATGTAGCCGATATAGGTCCGCTTGTACGTTCCTTCGTAGTGCACCGCGCGGGGGTCGCCGAACCAGCACCACGCGCCCCTGGGGCCGACGACCGTCCTGGCCGGATCGGCGTCGGCGAACCCGGCGGTGGCGCCGATGATCGGGATGCTCATCGCGGCCCCGGCGGCCAGCCTGCCGAATGTTCGACGGGACAAAGAGGACTTGTAGTTCACGAACTCTCCTTAGTGTGTACCACCGTCGCCTGGTACCGATGTCACAACCGACCCCTCGTCCGCCCGCGCGGCCGAATCGCGCGAGGACAACGACTTCACCGAAGGCCAATACGCACTCGACCCGCGGCGCGGCGACAACATCGTTGCGCCTGTCAGCACCGGAGAAAGGCGATGCGAGCCCGCGATCCCCTCGCCAAGTGGCCTCCTCCATGAGGATCAGACGCCAACGCCAGCCGTCACGGCACCTTGCGTCTGGCAAGCGCTTTCCCGAACCGTAGATCGTGGCACGGGGTGACGCAAGACCTACTTCCGCGTAAGATTGATCTATTGGATTTCCTGGCGAAGTAGGGTTCAGGCACGACGGCTCGGCGAATGCGGAAGCCCCGTGAGACGCCCCGTCAGTGGCCGGGGTCGATCGCCTGGCAGCGTCCAGGTCCTGAAACCGGCGCAGCCGAGCCTCCGCGTCGGCAAGGCGCTTCCGGGCCGCGTCTCCCGATGGCCGCTCATCCGCCTGTGACGCCACGAACGCCCGAACCGTTGAGGTACGGCCGACCGCGATGGTCCCGGCAAGTCGGGTCCAAAGACTGTCGGAGGCGCCACCGCCGACAGGTGACCGTAGGGCCATGATGCCGAGACACCGCGCCACCGCCGCACTCGTCCCCGCCGCACTGGTGACTCTGGTCGGGCTGGTCGAGGTGGCCCGTGAGCAGGACTGGGACCTGTTCACGATCTTCGTCGCCGCCCTGATCGGGCAGCTGGCCGCGTTCTGCTTCTTGGCGCTTGGCAGGCAGACCGTCCACGTGCGGGCGGATCTCGCGGTCTGGCTGCACGAGCACGCCGCGGCCACCGGTGAGCCCGCTGAGCGGATCGTCGACCGAGCCCTTGCTGAGCACCGGAGGAGCCTGGTGCCCGCCGAACGGAAGTCGCGATGACCGCCGTGGACACGGCGGCTTTCACCGCCGGGCTGGGATGCGGCGCTCCCCTGCTGAATCCCGTCGCGGGAGGGAAGGGCGCCGCTCTTGATCGTCTCGCGCGGTTGGGCTTCGCGGTCCCGCCGACCGCCATCGTCACCGCCGCGGCGTACCGCGCGGTGGCCGAGCACCCGGACCTGGCCGCGCTGTTGGCCCAACTGGCCGATCCACGCGCCGTGGTGCCCGCCGAGGTCGTCGACGAGGCGTTCCTGGCCGTCCCGGTGCCCGATGCGGTGGCCCGCTCGATCGTGGAGGCGGCCCGAGAGCTGGGCGGGCCGGTCGCGGTGCGCTCCTCGGCGACGGTGGAGGACACCGCCGCGGCCTCGTTCGCGGGCCAGTACCGCTCGACTCTCGACGTCGCGGGGGACGACGCGGTGCTGCGGGCCGTGCGCCTGACCTGGGCGTCGCTGTGGCACCCGGCGCCGCGTGCCTACCGTGCGATGTGGGGCATCGGCGGCGGCGGGATCGCCATGGCCGTGGTGCTCATGCGCATGGTGCCCGCGCGCACGGCCGGGGTCGCCTTCACCGTCGACCCGGGCGGCGCGGCGGATCTGGTTCGGGTCGAGTCCGTCGACGGGCTCGGCGAGTCCCTGGTCTCCGGCGAGCGGACCCCCTCGGTCTGGCTTGTGTCCCGTGACGGAGTCCACGACGCGCGGACGCCGCGGGTGATCCAGGCGGCCACCGATCTGGCGTTGCGGGTCGAGCGGTCCTGCGGCGCCCCGCAGGATGTCGAGTGGGCACAGGACGACGAGCGGCTCTGGCTGGTGCAGGCCCGGCCGATCACCGTGGCCGCGGCCGACCGGACCGACCCGTGCGACACGCCCGCGGACGGGAGTGAACTGACCACCAACGGCATCGGCGAGACCCTGCCCGGGGTGATCGCGCCGCTGGTGTGGGACGTCGCCTCCGTGCTGGTCGAGGAGGCGCTGCGGGACGTCCTCGACACACTGCGGGGGCTGCCCGCGGCGGACGGCTCACGGTTCGTCCGGCGGGTGCGCGGCCGCGCCGCTCTGGACCTCGACCTGCTGCGAGCCGCGGCCAGGATGATGCCCGGTGGCTCCGAGGCCGAGATCGAGCGCCAGTACTTCGGCGGTGCCGCTGGCGGTGCCGCGTCCCGCACGCGCGGTGGGCTGCGATCGCTGCCGCACGGGCTGCGCGCCGCTGCCGTGCGCAGGCGCTCCCTCGTGGAGGCCGAGGTCGTGATCGCGGCCACCGACGAGATCGTCGCCGCGCCGCCGCCGCTGTCCGGGCGACCGGACGACGACCTGCTGGCGTATCGGCGGCGGTTGATCGCCCTGGGCGGGCGGGCGATGACGGTGGAGCTGGCGGTCGCCGCCGCCGCCGTCGCGGCGTACCAGCAGCTGACGGAGTTCCTTGTCCCCCACCTCGGCGACTCGGTGGCGGCGTCGTACGCGCAGCGGGTCACCAGCGGCGCGGGCGCGTCCACAGCGCATCCGGCGACGATGTCCAGGTCGATCTTCGCAGGGCCGACGTGGGCTGAGGCGGGTCTACCCGCGCCCGGGCACGCGCCGCGCCATGGAGAGGCCAAGACCGCTCGCCGGGAGCTGGAACGGCGCCTGCGCGCCCTGCCCGGGTGGCGGCGGGTCCGGATGCTCACCGGCCAGATCGTCGACGTGCGGATGCACCTGCTCCGCAGGCTCGTCGACGACGCCGCCGACGGGCTGGCCCGCCGCGAACGGGTCAAGGCCGCGGTCCTCCTGCTCGGCGGCGAGGTTCGCCGGACGCATCTGGAACTGGGCGGCAGGCTCGTCGCGGCGGGTGTGCTCGAAGCGCCCACGCAGGTCGATCTGCTGCACGAAAGGGAACTGGCGGCCGCGCTGCGCGGCGCGGGCCCGCCGCCAGTCGAGGTGGCACACCGGGCGCGATGGCTGGGGCGGTGGCAGGGCGAGGGCCCTCTGCCGGTCAGGTTCACCGGATCACCCGACCTCGGCGTGGCCGCCGCCCCTGCAGGCGACGAACTCACCGGCTGGGCGGCGAGCCCTGGCAGGCACACCGGGCGGGCCCGGGTCGTCACCGACCCGGTGGACGCCGCCTTCGCGGAGGGCGAGGTGCTGGTCGCCGCGGCGACGGACGCGTCGTGGTCGCCGCTGTTCCTGCGGGCCGGGGCCATCGTCGTCGAGCGCGGCGGCCCGCTGTCGCACGCGGCCATCGTCGCCCGGGAACTGGGCGTGCCCGCGGTGCTGAACCTGCCCGGCGCCACTGCGGCCCTCGACGGCAGGCTGGTCACCGTCGACGGTGACGCGGGCACCGTGGTCATCCACCCCGGAGGGACGCGGTGAACCGCCGCCGGGGACGCGAGGACTGGCTGTCGGACTTCGACGTCACCCGCACACACATCTTCGTGCCCGCGATCATGGGCGCGGGCATCCTCGTCTCTCTCCTCACCCTGCTTCGCGACGCGCTCCACGGAAAAGGCGGCCCTGGGCGCGCGCGTCGGATCGAACTGGAGGCACGCGCGACCGCCAGGCACACGCTGACCGGTGACCCGGCCGGCAGCGCGCTTGTGGCGGGCCTGCGCCCGCGCGTTGGCTATCTGCTGGCCGCGTTGAGCTGCGGCGGGTTCGCCGTGTACGTCGTGATCGGCGCCACCGCGAACTATCTGCGCCGGGGCGGGTATGTCGCGGACATCGCGTGGCTGTGGGCGCTGTCGCTGTCGGTGGCCGCGGCGCTCGGCGGGGTCGCGGTGGTGTGCGCGGTGGCGTTCGCCCGGTGGCCGGAGGCCGCCCGGTGGGAGCTGCCGATGCTCGCGCACAGCCCGCTCGGCCAGTCGCCCGCGAAGCCGCGGGCGATGAGCACGCTGCTGCTCGGCTGGGCCGCCGCCTTCTGCGGCGCGGCCGCGGCGGTCTTCACCTTCGTGGTGGCCAGGGCGCCACACCGGCTGGAAGGGCTGGACGCCTGGGTGGCCGCGACGGCGCCCCGCCTGCCCGGCCTGGACCTGCTCGGTCCGTTCGATCCCCTCGGCCCGGTGCCGCTCTATCTGCCCGCGGTCGCGGTGATCGGTTTGTCCGCGACCCGATGCCTGGCTGTGCCGGTGGCCTACGCCGCGGCGGCGGCGAGCGGACTGCTGCTCGACTTCGCGCTCGACCTGCTGGTCCCGCGCGACCGACCGGTGGGCGCGACCGGCGACTCGTTCCCCAGCGGCCACGAGATCCAGGGTGCGGTCCTCATCGGTTTCGTGCCGCTGGCACTGCTCGTGCTGACCCGGCGCACCCGAGTGGCCTGGGCAGGTGCGGCACTGGTCACGGTGGCGGTGGGGGTTGCCGCGGTGGGCGCGCTGCACGGCGGAGAGCACTGGTGGTCCGACACCACGTCCGGGGCGTTGTGGGGCGCCACGCTGGCCGTGACCGGCTGGTGGGCGCTCGCCCATTCGCGCTGGCACCGGCGCTGCGCCGACTGCCCGCTGTCCGCGTCGCCGAACCACGGCCCACTCGGGCTGATCCGGCTGGCCCCGAGGACCGAACGCGCCATCCGGCTGGCGAGCCGGATGGCGGCGCCCGCCGCGATCGTCGTCTTCCTGGCGCTGGCCTGGTTCGTGGGGCTGCCGTCGAATCCGGAGGCCGACACCCTCGCCCCGCAGATCGCGGGTCCAGCCCAGCTCGCGCTGCTCGGGTTGGCGGCGGTGGGGTGGCTGGTGGCGCTGAAGGCGGAAGCCGTCGGCGCGACCATGCTCGCGCTCTCTGGCAGCGTGCTCGGCACGCTGGCCGCGCTGGCCTACCATCCGCTGGTCAGCCTGGTGGTCGCGGTTGTCTTCCTCGCGCCCGCGGCCGGGTTCTGGCTGGTGTGGCAGCGCGGGCGCACGATCCGCGCGATCACCGTCCTTGCCGTGAGTTCGGCGCTGCTGGTGAGCGGCACCTGGGTCGGGGCACTGGCGGTCTACGACAACTTCTACGGACCGGCGCACCCGGCGTCCTCCACGCCCGCGCTGCCCGCCGACCGGGTGCTGTGGGCGTGGGCGGGCGGCGTCACCGAACATGGCGCGACCGTCGTCGCCGAGGTCGCGGGCGGGTCCCGCCAGGCGCGGCTGCGCGTGGAGCCCGCGGCCGGGGACGGACCGGTCGTGATGTCGCCGACGGCCGACGTGGGTGACGACGGGGTCGTGCGGATGGTGGTCGACGGGTTGGCGCCGGGGACCGTTCACCGCTATCGGATCGAAGTGGACGGACACGCCGATGGTGCCCGCGGCGTGGGCGAGCTGCGAACGGCGGGGGCCACGTCGGTGACCGTGGCGTTCGGGGCGTGCGCCCGCACGGGATCGAACGGCGCGGTCTACGACGCCATCAGGGATTTGCGCCCCGATCTGCATGTCGCCACCGGAGACCTGCACTACGGCAACCCGGACACTCCCGACATCAGCCGCTTCGCCGGCTTCTACCGGCGAACCCTGACCGCGCCCGCGCAGGCGGCGCTCTACCGAAGCGTGCCGGTCGCCTACATGTGGGACGACCACGACTACGGGCCCAACGACGCCGACGCGAGCGCGCCGACCCGCTCGGCCGCCCGCGCCGCCTATGACCGGTATGTGCCGCACTACCCGCTCCCTTCGGGACCGGGCGGGGCGATCAACCAGGCGTTCACGCTGGGCCGAGTCCGGTTCGTGCTCACCGACACCCGCTCGGAGCGGACGGCCGAGTCGATGCTCGGCGACCGCCAGCTCGCCTGGCTGCGGCACGAGCTCGTGACCGCGAGCCGGGAGCACTCCGTCGTGATCTGGGTGAATCCCGACCCGTGGATCGCGCGCGCCGACCCGACGGCTGACGACTGGGGCGGGTACCCCGAGGAGCGCCGTTTGCTGGCCGACACGATCGCCGACGCGGGGATCCGCAACCTGGTCATGGTCAGCGGTGACGCCCACATGGTCGCCATCGATGACGGCACGAACACCGACTACAGCACCAGCGGCCACCCTGGTTTCCCGCTGCTGCACGCTGGGGCGCTGGATCGTCCCGGCGGGGTGAAGGGCGGCCCGTACAGCGGGGGCGTGTTCCCGGGGGCGGGCCAGTTCGGCACGGTGGCGGTGACCGACACGGGGGCGTCGGTCGAGGTGACGTTGACTGGACGCGACTGGCGCGGCGTGGTGCTGACCGAGCACCGGTTCTCCGTTCCCGCGCGCTGACCTCTAGGCCGCGGCGGCCCAGAGCAGAGCGGAGACGAGAACTCCGAGTCCGTTGGTTGCCCAGTGCAGTCCGGCTGAGGCCAGCACGCTGCCGCTGCGTCGGCGCAGTTCGGACAGCAGGACCCCCGCGAGCCCGGTGAACAGCACTGTGCCCGCCACGACGAGGAGTTGGGCGCGGACGTCGGTGCCGACGGCCGACCCCAGCGCGACGTTCTGTGTGCTGAGCCGAAGCGCCGGAACGATGTGCCAAAGCCCGAACAGCGCTGAGGACAAGCCGATGGCCCAGGCGGTGCCGAGACGGCCGCGCAACATCGCGGGCAGCACGCTGCGGAAGGCGATCTCCTCGATGAGGATCGTGTGCACGGGGATCAGCACCAGCGCGAGCAGCAGCGCCTTGCTCAGGGCCATGTCGTAGCGGACGTCGGCGAACGCGGAGCTCGTCATCGGCAGCAGCGCCCCGACGGTGTAGACCAGCGCGACGAGCGATATCGCCACTCCGCCGTAGAGCGCTCCTCTTCGCCAGGTCTCGCGAGCGAAGCCAAGATCGTGCCAGGACAGTCCGTGCGAGCGCGCGAGCCCGAGCAGCACCACCGCGACGGCGGGTCCGATGAACGGGGCGAGCCCACCGGACACGAACAGGGGCGTGACGTTGACCCCGGCCAGCATCGCCAACGCGGCCAAGAGGAAGAGCCATCGGTGGCGCACGGCGGCGGACGTGGGGCGGAGCGGGATCGCGGTGTTCGCTATACCGTCAGTCTACGCGGTCGACAGGTACCCGCGGCGGGATCGAGTCCGCGGCCCGCCACGGCCGTCGGGTGGGACCTGGAACGCGCACCAGGTGGCTCGTCACGTGTCTCGCTGTGTGCTCAGTGTCTGGCGGAACCCGCTCGCGTCACCACACGCCACAGTCTCCGCAGGACCCCGGGGCGCGGAGTCTCCGGTGTCGTCGCGCCGCGCGGGTCGAGCGCCGCGCGGATCACCAGCACCACCGGCACGGCGAGCAGCGCTCCGACGATCCCGGCCAGCACGACACCGACGGCGATGGCGAACACCACGGCGAGGGGATGCAGCCGGACGGCCCGCCCGAGCAGGAACGGCTGCAGCACCTCGCCCTCGAGTTCCTGGACGGCGACCGAGAGCAGCAGGGTCATCAGCGCGGTCACCGGGCCACCGGAGACCAGGGCGACCAGCACCGCCACGAACCCGGCGAAGAACGCGCCGACGTAGGGCACGAACGCGGCGAGGAAGACCAGTGACGCCAACGGGACCACCATCGGCACACCGATGACGAGCAAGCCGATGCCGATCGCCACCGCGTCCACCGTCGCCACGACCACGGTCGCCCGCGTGTAGCCGCCGAGGGAACCCAGTGCGAGCCGCCCGGCATCGTCGACCCGCGTCCGCATCCTGCCGGGCACCACGGTCAACAGCCAGGCCCAGATCCGTTCGCCCTCGTAGAGGAAGAAGAACAGAGCGAACAGGGTCAGGACGAGTCCGGCGAGCGCCGCGCCGATGACCGCGGCGGTGGTCGACGCGCCGCTGACGATCCGCTCGGCCTGTCCGCCGATCACGCTGATCAGGTTGTCGACAGCGGCGTCCACTTGGCGCTCGCTCAGGTCGAGCGGGCCGTTGACCAGCCAGTCGCGGATGGAGACCACACTGTCGCGCAGGGCACCACCGAGATCGCCCGCACCGGTGATCAGCGCGTTCACGGTGAGGGTGAACAGCCCACCCAGAACGCCCAGGGAACCGATCAGGACCAGAGCCGCGGCCAGCCATCGTGCACAGCCGCGGCGGACCAGCCACCGGACCGCGGGCGCGAGCAGCGACGCCAGCAGGACCGCGATGGCCAACGGGATGAGCACCGCGGCCAACGCCAGCACCACCTGGATCGCCACGTAGCCGATCGCCAGGAAGATCAGCACAGCGGCGCCGACCCACACCAGCCTGCGCGCACGCGCGCTGTCCTCGGTCGGCTTCCCGTCGCCGGGAATCGCGTCGCGGCGTTCGAGTGATTGCGGCGAACCGGGTCGCACCATCACGTGCCTCCTTCCACGCCGGACGCCGGCCCGGTGCCGTCTATGTGTTCCACGATGAGGCCATGGAGGACAGTGCGGGCTCCCGCTCCCCGTGGTACTCGGCGCAGGCTCGCCCACCGGTTCCACCGACGCTGCGACCCTCCGCCACTGTCGGCCCACCCCGTCCGGATCCCCGCTCTCGTCGCGGGTGGTCAGCCGTCGGCCGCGGCGCGGCCCGAAGGCGTGTCGATGACATCGACCGCGCCGAAGACCGCGGTCGCGTTGACCTTGAGGAGCGGCGCGTCCTCTGGCAGTGAACCGTTGCCCGAGGTCTTGTCCTCGTAGCCGCCGAAGATCGGCAGCCCGCCGACGGACACCCGCCACCCCTTGGGCACCAGGACGTCGACGCCGCCGAAGAAGGCGAACGCGTCCACTGTGGCGGAACGGTCGATGTGCGCGTCGCGCAGGTCCAGGGTGGCACCGCCGAAGACGGCCGAGACGGTGCTGTGTTCGAAGTGCTCACCGTGCTCGGTGGACTTGGCCTCGCCGAACAGGGCGACCGGCGTCCGCGACAGGTGGTCGTGGGTGCGGTGCCTGCCCACACTGGCCAGCACGACGACGCCGATGACGATGAGCAGCACCGGGCCGATCAGGTCCTCGTCGGCCCAGTCGTTGGTGTCCGCCAGCAGGATCAGGCCCAAGCCGGTGACCACGGCGGGCCCGAGGGAGACCCTGCCCTGGGTGAGCATGGCGACCACGCCGAGCCCGCTGAGCGCGGCGGGCCACCAGCGGCCGACAGTCGTGCCCGCGTCGAGCACGTCGAGCGCGTCGAGGGCGAGCAGTGTCCCGAGGACCAGCAGCACCACGCCGATCCACAGCCGCACTGGTTTCATGACCGGTCCCCCGGTTCGGTCCCGGGTTCGCTCGCGGCGGTGTCCGCCGCGGGCTCGACTCTGATCGTGCAGTGGCTCGCGAGCGCGGCCAGCGCCCCGAGCGCCGTAGCCACCGGCGCGACGACCGCGGCGACGACACCCGCGTTCACGGGCAGCTTCGCCACCGTCTCACCGCCGCTGTTCCGCACGACGATGCGGCGGACATTGCCCTGGTGGACAAGCTTTTTGGCATCCTCGACCCAAGTCTGCCCACTCAGCAGCACCGCGGCGCGCCGCTCGTTGGCGGCTTCCTGGTCCAGTGTCATGACGCGTCTCCTCGCTGTGTGTCCTTCACCCGGTCCGACCGGGCTGTCCCGAATGTGCCGCCGCGCGGTCGTGCGGCGGCTCAGTGGCAGGCGTGGCCGTCCCAACCGGCGTATCCGGTGTGCGTTCCCGGGTTGTGGTCGCCGTGGAAGCCCATCACCCGCGCGCAGGTCGAAACGTGGTCGCCGAACTCCTGGCCGGTGCCTGCCTGCGCGGCCCCGACGCCGGGCACCACGAGGGTGGCGATGGCGATCACGGCCGCGACCAGGGTGGTCTTCCTGTTCATGGTGCGTCCTTTCGGCTGCTGGTCATTGGGATCAGCAAAGCCGCGTGGACGGCCCGAGGCGGAGAGTCGAAGGGCCGGGGTCACCGGGACCAAAGCAGCATTGGCCGTTCACAGCCGCCGCTACTGGGACTTGCACACCGCGTACCAGGTACGCCTGGCGACGAGTTCACAGCGGCGGGCCAGGTGATCGGCACGTTGGTAGAGCTCGCGTCTGCGGACCTCGCGGCGGAGGTCGGGTTCGTTCTCCAGGTCGGCGATCGCGGCACGGTAGGCGTGTTCTACGGTGGCCAGGTTGTCGATCGCCTGGTCGGCGTATCCGGCCGCGGCGGTGTCCGGCAACGCGCGCAGCGCCCGGCCGAGTGGATCGCGGATCATCTCGGTGGCGACGACCATGTCCCGCAGCGGCGGGTCGGGCGGGGTGGCGGACAGGTCCGCCTCGCGGACCAGTGCGTAGGCGGACTCGGCCTGTTCACCCAGCCGCTCCCCCAACTCGAAGATGTCCTCGGCTTCAAGTGGGGTGCTGAAACTCGCGCGGACGGCCGCGTGCAGGTCCCGGCGCTGAGCCTGTTCGGTGAGGACGAGTTCGCGCAACCGCGGGACGGCGCGTTCGGCGGCGATGTCGCCGCGCACCCACCGACCGACGACCTCCAGGACTTGGTCGACTGTGTCCAGTTGGGACCGGAGCAGCGCGAGCACGTCACGTGAGGACGGAAGGAACCACGCTTTCAACGGTTTCATGTCAGCCACCTCCAGACTGGGAACGCCGCGGCCGCGATGAGCGCGGTGATCGGCAGGGTGAGCAGCCACGCTGAGGCCATCTCGCGGACGACGGCCCAGTGCACGTGGTGGACACGCCGAGCGGCACCGACTCCGACGACGCTCGCCGCGACGACGTGCGTGGTGCTGATCGGGGCGCCGACCGCGGCGGCGGCGAGGATCACCGCGGCTGACCCGCCTTGGCTGACGAGGCCGTCGAGCGGGCGCATCCGGTAGACCCCGCGGCCGATGGTGCGCACGATGCGCCAGCCGCCGAACGCGGTGCCGACGGTCAGGCAGCCCGCCGCGGCGAGCCGGACCCAGATCGGGACGTCGAAAGTGGACAGTTGGCCGCCTGCGAACAGCAGCAGGGTGATCACGCCCATGCTCTTCTGCGCGTCGTTGGCGCCGTGGCTGAAGGCCAAGGCGAGCGCGGTACCCCACTGGGCTCGGCGCACGTGGACCTCCGCGCGGCTGGGTGCGTGGCGCAGCACCCGCCAGGCCGCGGACGCGCCCGCCCAGCCGACCAGCGCCCCCAGCGCCGGGGAAACTGCCAGTGCGGCGAGCACACCGAGGACGCCGACGGGTCGCGCGCCGTCGAAGCCGCCCCAGAGCACACCGGCCGTGCCCGCGCCCGCGACACACGCACCGACCAGGCCACCGACCAAGGCGTGCGAGGAACTTGACGGCAGCCCGAACCACCAGGTCGCGAGGTTCCACGCGATCGCGCCGGTCAGTGCCGCCCCGACCGCGGGCAGGACGATGGCGTTGGGCAGGATGACGACGCCGCCGACGGTGTCGGCGACGGCGGTGCCTGCCAGCAGTGGTCCCGCGACGTGGCCCGCGGTGGCCAGCGCCAGTGCGTGCCCCGGTCGGGCTGCCCTGGTCGCGACCAGCGCGGCGATCGAGTTGGCCGAGTCATGGAATCCGTTGGTCAGGTCGAACGCGAGCGCCACGGCGATCGCGACGACCAGTGCGAACTCGACCCCCATCGGCACCGCCTCCTCTCGTCGGCGACGCTCGCCGCGGGACTGGCGTGTTGGCAGTGCCCGAGGTCCCGGTCGGAGGGGTACTCGGCCTCTCCCGCGCCCGCGGAAACGGCGGACAGTCATGGACGATGGCCACGGGCCGACGTGGCGAGCGTGGGGAGGGCTGTGCGATGGCCGAGTTCGAAGGGACCGCGGGTCCACGGCGCCGCGGACTCGCGGTGGCGGCGGCGATTCTCGCGGCCCTGGTCGTCGTCGCGGTCGCGACCGTCATCCTGCTCGACCGCGACGACACCGCCGCGCCGCCGACGTCCACCACGCAGGCGCCGACGACAACGGCCGGGACCAGTTCGAGTGCGACCACGGCCGACTCCACAAGCCAGGCGTCCGCCCAGTTCCGCTACCAGCCGCTCTGGCCGTTCGCCGCGGTGGCCGACGCCGAGACGTGGCAGCGTGAATACCGTGCGGGCGGCCACGCTCCGTGGCACCTGGACGCGGGCATGACCGCACTGGGGTTCACCACCGGCTACCTCGGCTTCACCGGTGTCTCCGTGGTCGTGACGAGCTCGGTCACCGGAGACGAGGCGCTGGTGACGGTGGGCTACCCGATCGAGGGCCGCGCGCCGGGGGTGGCCGCGGTGCTGCACCTCTCGAAGATCGGTGTCGGGGCGGACGCACCGTGGGAGGTCGTCGGCACCAAGGACACGACCCTGTCGCTGACCCAGCCCGGCTACGGCGCGAAGGTGGCGTCACCGGTCGCGGTCGGCGGCCGGATCACGGGGGTGGACGAGAGCATCCGGGTCCAGGTGCGCGCGGGCACGGCGCAGACCCCGCTCGGTGAGGCGTGCTGTCTCCCCGCGGGCGGTGAGAACACGCCATGGTCCACTTCGGTCACCTTCAGCGGCGCGCCCTCGTCGGCGCTGACCGTTGTCGCCTCGACCGGAGGGCACTACACCGACGTCGAACGGTTCGCCGTGACCGCGGTGCGGGCGAACAGGTGACAGGATCGCGAACCGTCGTCTGTGGACCCTGTCGGCGAGGCGAAGCGCAGTCAGGACTTGACGCGGGTCACCTCGCCCGCGGTGCGACTCTTGACTCGGCCGACTGCCCCCGGGACCGTCTGGTCACGCGGCGCCGCACGGTCGATGTCCTGCCCCGCCTGCGTCAGCTCGCCGGGGAGAGCAGACCGTAGTGGCCGTCGTAGCGGTGGTACAGCACATGGCCGCGGGCATGCTCCCCCTCCAGGAAGAACAGGAACGGCGAGCCCGTCGCCTCCAGTCGCGCGACCGCTTCGTCCGTGCTGAGCAGCGGGGCCGGGTGGTAGCTCATGGTCACCGGGACCGAGAACGGACTCAGCTGCCCGGTGGGCGCGGGGTCGACCTGGGCAAGGCGGTACCCGGTCGGGCCCGCGCGGTACAGCACGCTGTCCTGTCCAGTGCCCGCCTCGGTGAACAGGTGGAAGTCGTAGTCCATGAGGTCGAGTTCGAAGGCAGCCTCGTCGAGGGTGATCCGCGCCGGGGTGAAGGACTTGTGCCGGACGATCTCCCGCTCCTCTGGCGGACGCGGGAACCAGCCGGGCCGGTGCGCGGGCACCGCGCCGCGCCGCCACTCGTGCGGCTCGGCGGAGGGTGACGCGCCCCGCCTGGCCTCCCAGTGCCGGGCCGCCCGCTCCAGCGAGCCTCGCAGCCGGGCCGCGACGACGTCCACCGCCTCGCGGGTCGTCGGTCCACTGGCGACCACTCGGATCAGCCTGCCGTTGACGTCGAGGTTCACCTGCACCGTCACGGGACGCTTCACCGCCGGGTCCTGGTACCTGGTCAGCCGGACGCGGGCGGACAGCACCGGTTCGTGGGCGAGCGGGAGGACGGCGGAGACCTTCTCCCGCGCGTAGTCCGCCGCCCCCATCGGGAACGTGCCGTGTTCCGACACCCGCACCTCAGGGGTGGATACCTGCTTGTGCCTGCTCATCAATCCTCCTCACGACCCTGTCGCCCGTCACGCCAGGACGGCGACCAGCACGACACCGACCGGAAGACGCAGGCCAGTGCACACGCCCACCCTGGCAATCCGCGGATCCATCGAATGAGGCGCATAGGTCACCGTGGGCTCAGGCAGGCGGCCACAAGCAGTGCCTTTCGGCTCGGAGGAGCGGGACATAGGGACCAGGGTGGCGTGCCTCGACGGGTTGCACTCAGTGCGGACCGCCTCGACGGGCCGGCGGAGGGAGGCCACCATCGGGAGGTGAACAGGAACTCGGTCGGACGGATCGGTCTCGCGCGCGAGTGGAGTCCGGTGGCCTCGTAGGCAAGGGACTTCGCGCACTGTGCCTGCCGCCCCGGCGCGGACGACCCTCGAATCCCACTCATCGCCGACCCGGGAGGAACCGATGAACGGCAAGGCGCGCCTGTGGCTGTTGGCGCTCGTCCTGGCCGTTGTCGCGGTCACCACTGCTGTCGTTGTCCTGGTAGCCACGCGCGGAACGGTCGAGCCGGGCACGGCGGACCCGCCCATGACGACCACGTCGGAGACGCCGACACCGCCGTCCGCACCGGTACTCGCGGTCAAGATCGACAATGTGGGACAGGCGCGGCCACAGACCGGCCTGTGCGACGCGGACATCGTCTACGTCGAACCCGTCGAGGGCGGCCTCACCCGACTGCTCGCGCTGTACCTCGACGAATGGCCGGAGACCGTCGGACCGGTCCGCAGCGCGCGGCGTACCGACATCGGGTTGCTCGCCCAGTACGGAAAGCCGGTGTTCGCCTATTCCGGGGCGGCGCCCGAGTTGCTGCCCGTGCTCGCCGCCGCCGACCTGGTCCACTCCTCGCCCAGCGAAGTCCCGCGTTCCTACTTCCGCGGCGGCGACCACGCGGCCCCGCACAACCTCTACCTGCGGCCGTCGACCCCGCCGACCACCGCGCGACCACCTGGGCAGCGGCCGCTGGAGTTCGGCTCCGCGCCGTCGTCGGGGACACCCACAGACAGGCACAGGGTGGACTACCCCGCCGCAGGCTACGTCTTCGACTGGTCGGCCGAGTCGAACAGATGGGCGGTATCGATGGACGGCAGGCCGCTGACGTCGACCGAGTGCGGCCCGCTCAGCGCGGCGACCGTGGTCGAGCAGCGGGTCAAGGTGACCACCGACGAGATCATCGAGGACAGCAGCGGCGCGCGGTCGCCCGTCGTGGCCGCCGTCGGGGGCGGCGCTGCCACCGTCCTGCGCGACGGCGGCCGGTTCACCGCGACCTGGTCGCGGCCTGAGGCGTCCGCGCCGACTCGGTTCCACACTGGCGACGGCGGGTCACTGCCGCTGGCGGGCTCCCCCGTCTGGATCCTGCTCGCGCCTGAATGAGCCCAGACGTGGTGCCCGTCATGGCGTCGACATCCCGCGCCCAACAGCAGGCAAGTCGCTTCGGCGCACCACGCCGACCAGTACGCCCCGGTGGTCGACGACGAACAGCACGGGAACACCCGCTTCGACCAGTCTGCGCTCCACGAGGTCGAGGGGGTCGTCGACGCGGACGGTCGGCGCGGGCGAGATCGCCAGGTCGGGCGAGGAGAGCGCGGTCGCGCCGCGGTTGCGGCCTTTGCGCGCGCGGCGGGCGAACCACCACCGCGACCCGGCCGAGGAGTCCACTTCGGACACGACGCCGAGCAGCGTGCCCGCGATGTCGACCACGGCCGCCACGCCTGCCCGGCTCCGCGCCAACGCCGCGACGGCGTCGGCGTACGGGGTACCGGGAAGCACAGTCGCCGTCGGCTGGGCCATCACCGTCGCCGCGGTCAGTTCCCGCATCACAGCCTCCGAAGTCGCCCCGCCGCGCTCACTCCTCGGTGCGGCGCAGCATCCGCAGGCAGCCTGCGATGGTACGCAGGCCGTCGTAGTCGTCCTCTTCGAATCGCACCCCGGTGCGCGTGTTGAGCTGCTCGACGAACGCGAGGAAGTCCAACGAGTCCAGTTCGAGGGCCTCGCGCAGGTCCGTCTCGTCGGACAGGTCGGCGAGCGGGGCATCGGGAACGATGGCGAGCAGCGCGCCGGACACCGCTTCCCGGTTCGCGCCGTCCGTGGTGGATCTGGTCATCACAGCTCCTCAGGTCGTTGCAGCACATCGTCGACGGCGCGCAGGAAGCGGGCGCCGACCGCGCCGTCAGTGGCCCGGTGGTCCGCGGCGAGCGTCGCGGTCACCACCGGACGGACGCCAAGCAGCCCGTCGACCGCCCATGGGCGGTCGACCACGGCGCCGAACCCGACCAGCGCCACCTGCGGTGGGTGGATCACCCCGTGGACCACCTCCACGCCGAGATCACCGAGGTTGGTGACCGTGATCGAGGCCTGGCCGAGGTCGGAGGCCCGAGGCCGCCCGGCCCTTGCCCGGGCGGCCTGCTCGCGAAGTCCGCGCATGATCTCGGTCAGCGGCAAGGCGTCGGCTTCGGCGATGACCGGCACCAGCAGGCCGCCGCCGCGTACCGCGACCGTGACCCCCAGGTCCACTGTGGACGAATGGCGGGCCGCGCCGTCGACCCAGAACCCGTTCAGCTCCGGCACGGCGGCCGCCGCCAGCGCGGTGGCCTTGAGCAGCAGCGCGGCGGGCAGGACACGGTCGGCGACCGGTATCGCCTTGTTGCGGCCACGCAGCCAGGCCAGGGCCCGGTGCAAGTCGATCGTGGTGGCGAGGTGATAGTGCGGGATGTCGCGGTTGGCCCGGCTCACGAGTTCGGCGATGGCTGAGCGGTTGTCCACGGCGCGTGTTCTCGTCGGGTGCGGACTCGCCGAGTGTGGTGCCACCGGGTGTGGCTCGGCCGCGGCCCGGACCGCGGCCGCGGTGACCGGGCCTGTCCCAGAGGGCAGCACGGCGAGGTCGACCCCCAACTCGGCGGCGAGTCCGCGCGCGTACGGCGAGACCAGCCTGGGCGAAGCGGCTGGGGTGGACGCTCGATCGACGACGGGCGTGGTCGCCTGGTCGATGTCTCGGCGGGTGACGACACCATCGGGCCCGGTCCCGCGCACGCTGTGCAGGTCGATTCCCGCCTCTTTGGCGAGGTGGCGGACGATCGGCGTCGCGGCGAGTTCAGCCGGGACCTCCTTGGGCGGTGCTGGGGATGGCGCGGCGGGCTCAGCCTGCCGCGCCGTGGGCGCCTGCTCGGCGGGTTGATCGGTGGTGATCACCGCGAGCGGGGTGCCGACCGGCACCGACTGGCCTTCCGGGACGAGCAGCCGGTCGATCCTGCCGGTATGGAAGCACTCGACCTCGACGGCCGCCTTGGCGGTGTCGACGACGGCGACGACATCGCCCTTGCGAACCGGGTCGCCGGGTTTGACGAGCCATTCGACGACGGTGCCCGATTCCATGTCGGCACCGAGCGACGGCATCACGAAGTCCGTCATGTCAGCCCCTCCAGTGCCCGCACGGCCGCGACGATGTCGGCCACCTGAGGCAGCGCGGCCTGTTCGAGGTGCGCGGCGTAGGGCACCGGCGCCTCGACGGCGCACACGCGGGCAACCGGGGCGTCGAGCTGGTAGAGGGCCTGTTCGGAGATGCGCGCCGAGACCTCGGCGGAAAGACCGCCACTGCGCCAGCCTTCGTCGACGATCACGGCGCGGTGGGTGCGGGTGACGGAGTCGATGATGGTGCGCTCGTCGAGCGGGCGCAGCGTGCGCAGGTCGATCACCTCGGCGGAGACACCCGCCTCGGCCAGTTCCGCGGCGGCGTCGAGTGCTTTGCCGACGGTGCCCCCGTAGCCGATCACCGTCACGTCGGACCCGGGCCTGCGCACGGCGGCGGTGTCGATGTCGACAGGACCGTCGCCGTCGAGTTCGCCGTCCATCGCGTAGAGCGAGTTGTGCTCGAACATGATCACCGGGTCGGGGTCGGCCAACGCGGCGGCGAGCATGCCGCGGGCGTCGGCGACGGTGGCGGGCGAGACGACCCGCAGACCGGGGATGTGGGCGTACCAGCCTTCCAGGCTGTGGGAGTGCTGCGCGGCGAGTTGGCGGCCCGCGCCGGTCGTCATCCTGATCACCAGCGGCACGGCGACCTGCCCGCCGGACATGTGCAGCAGGGTCGCGGCGTTGTTGAGGATCTGGTCGAGTGCCAGCAGGCTGAAGTTGACCGTCATGATCTCCACGATCGGCCGCATCCCGGCGATCGCGGCGCCGATGCCCGCACCCACGAACGCCGATTCCGACAGCGGGGTGTCACGGATCCGCTCTGGCCCGAATTCCTCGAGCAGTCCGAGGCTGACCGCGTAGCAGCCGCCGTAGCGTCCGACGTCCTCGCCCATGAGGAACACCCGCTCGTCCTCCCGCAGTGCCGCGCGCAGCGCGTCGCGGAGTGCTTCCCGGTAGGTGGTGCGCACGGCGGTCACGTCCGTTCCGAGTAGACGAAGCGGGTCAGGTCGGCGACCGGTTCGACCGGGGCCTGCTCGGCGGCGGCGACCGCGGCGGCGATCTCCTCGGCGATCGTGGCCTCGATGCCCGCCAGGTCCTCGTCGGTGAGCTGATCGGCCGCGCGCATCCGCTCGGTCAGCGCCGGGATCGGGTCGCGGCCCTTCCACGCGCTGATCTCGGCCTTGTCGCGGTAGCGGTCGGAGTCGTACATGGAGTGTGCGCGGAACCGGTAGGTGCTCAGCTCCAGGAAGCACGGGCCGGATCCTGCTCGGATCATGTCGGCGGCGCGGGCCGACGCGGCGGCGACCGCTTCGGCGTCCATGCCGTCGACGGTCCAGGCACGCATCCCGTAGGACGACGCCCGCAGCGCCAAGTCGGTCACAGCGTGTTCGCGGTCGAGGGCGGTCCCCATGGCGTACCGGTTGTTCTCGCAGCAGAACAGCACCGGCAGCCGCCACAGTGCGGCCAGGTTCGCGCACTCGTGGAACTCGCCCTCGGCGAAGGCACCGTCACCGAAGAGGCACGCGGTGACGGTGGGCCGCTCGCGCATACGGTCGGCCAGCGCGAGACCCACCGCGACCGGCAGCCCACCGGCGACGATGGCGTTGCCGCCGTAGAAGCGGCGTTCGGCGTCGAACAGGTGCATCGAACCGCCGCGGCCGCGGCTGGCGCCGGTGGCGCGGCCGAACATCTCGGCCATCACCGCGGCCATGGGCAGCCCGCGGGCCAGGGCGTGGCCGTGTTCGCGGTAGGTGGACACCACGGCGTCGAGCGGTTCCAGCGCCCGCAGGACGCCCGCGGACACCGCTTCCTCACCGACACACAGGTGCATGAACCCGCGGATCTTCTCGGCGCTGTAGAGCTCGACGCAGCGCTCCTCGAACCGCCGCACGCGCAGCATCGTGGTGAGCAGCTCGGTGCGCGTCTTCACATCCAGTCCGGCCATCACGCACTCTCCAGTGTGGACAGGTCGCCTTCTGGCGTGCCGAGTTCGCGGGCCTTGAGCAGCCTGCGCATGACTTTGCCGCTGCGGGTGTGCGGCAGGGCGTTGTCGAAGGCGATCTCCTTGGGGGCGACCGCGCCGAGCGCGCGCCTGCCGAAGGCGAGCAGTTCCCCGCGCAGCTGCTCGGTCGGCTCGATCCCGGGGCGCAGCGACACGAACGCCTTGACCAGCTCGCCCGCGACCGGGTCGGGTTTGCCGATGACGCCCGCCTCGGCGACCGCGGGGTGGGCCATCAGGGCGCTCTCCACCTCGAACGGGCCGACAAGGTGGCCCGCGGACTTGATCACGTCGTCGGCTCTGCCGACGAACCAGTAGTAGCCGTCAGCGTCGCGGCGGGCCAGGTCACCGGTGAGGTACCAGCCGCCCGCGAAGCAGGCCGCGTACCGGGCGGGGTCGTCCAGGTAGCCGCGGAACATCGACGGCCAGCCGGGCCGCAGCGCGAGTTCGCCCACCTCGCCCGGTTCGGCGACTTCCTCGACTTTCCCGCCGATGACCTGGGCACGGCCGTCCGGCCCGCGCCGGAGCACACCGGCGGTGACGCCGGGAAGGGGGCGGCCCATCGATCCCGGCCTGACCTCTTCCGCGCGGAAGTTGCTGATCATGATCGCGCCGGTCTCCGTCTGCCACCAGTTGTCGTGCACCGGCAGGCCCAGCACGTCGCGCCCCCAGATCACGGCTTCTGGGTTGAGCGGCTCGCCGACACTGGCCACGTACCGCAGCGCCGACAGGTCGTACTCCGCCGCCGTGTCCGCGCTGTGGCGCATGAGCATGCGCAGCGCTGTCGGGGCGGTGTACCAGACGGTGACTTTCTGCTCGGCGAGCACGCGGTACCAGCGGCGGGTGTCGAACTCGCCCTCGTCGCTGACGACGGTGGCGCCGATGGTCAGCGGGGCGATGACCCCATAGGACATGCCGGTCACCCAGCCGGGGTCGGCCGTGCACCAGAACACGTCGCCCGCGCGCAGGTCCAGCGCCTGTTCGGCGGTGCTGTGGTGAGCGACGACGGCCTCGTGGACGTGTACCGCGGCCTTGGGCTTGCCGGTGGTGCCGCTGGTGAAGTGCAGCAGCGCGGTGTCCCGCGGCGAGGTCGGCTCGATCGTGAAGTCCGGTGAGCTGCCCGCCAGCTGTTCGGCCAACGTGGCCTGGTCGGGCAGCGGGTCCGCGCTCACCAACAGCACGTGGCGCAGCCCGGGCAGCGTGTCGCGGATCGGCGCGATCTTCCTGCGATACAGCGCCGGGGTGGTGACGAGGACGGCCGCTCCGCCGAGCCGCATCCGCTGGCGGATCGGTTCCGGGCCGAACGCCGAGAACAGCGGGGCGAGGACGCATCCCGCCTTGAGCGTGCCCAGTACGGCGACGTAGAGCTCCGGCACCCGGCCGAGCAGCGTGAACACCCGCTCTCCCCTGGCCACGCCGAGGGTGCGCAGCAGGTTCGCGAACCGGTTGGCGCGCTCGGCGAGATCGGCGTAGGTGAAGTCGGTGACCTGGTCGTTCTTGTCGATCCAGCGCAGTGCGCACACCTCGCCGCGGCCCGCGGCGACGTGGCGGTCCACCGCCTCGTAGGCGATGTTGATGCCCTGCCCCCCGGGCAGCCCGGCCAGCTCCGCGCGCGCTTCACCCCAGTCGAACTCACGGCACGCCCGGGCGTAGTCGGTCAGGTTCGACCGTTCCCGCACCTCCCGCGGCTTCGAGATCGGCCGCCAGTTTCCGCTCAGCTTGTCCGGCATCGCCCCATCAAGCCCGCTCGCCGCCCGTACCGCGAGGGGCCAAGGGCCCTCCTCGGCCGGGACCGCCGCCCCTCGCCGGGGCCGCCGGAACCCCGCCACGGTCGAGGCATCCCGACAGGAGGACAGTCATGATCAACTACGAGCTCGCCGACAAGGTGGCGGTCATCACCGGTGGCGCGTCGGGCATCGGCCGGGCGTGCGCGCACGCCATGGCCCGCTCCGGCGCCGACGTCTCGGTGTGGGACCTCGACCAGGACGCGATCGACGAGACCCTCAAGGAACTCTCCCGCTACGGCCACCGGACCCACGGGGCTGTCGTGGACGTCGCAGACAGCGTGCGCGTCGACGCCGCGATGGCTGACGTCGTCGCGGCACTCGGCCGGGTCGACATCGCCGTGTGCAACGCGGGCATCGGTGGCGAGGCGAACCAGTCCGGCGACTACAGCGACACCGGCTGGCACCAAGTCGTCAAAGTCAACCTCGACGGGGTGTTCTTCACCCAGCGCGCCGCCATCCGCGCGATGCGCGCGACCGGCGGGGGGTCCATCGTCAACATGGCATCGATCCTCGGCCAGGTCGGCTTCCCCACCGCCTGCGCCTACACCGCGGCCAAGCACGGCGTGGTCGGCATGACCCAGGTGGCCGCGTGGGAACACGCCGCGGACGGCATCCGCGTCAACTCCGTCGGCCCCGCCTTCATCCGCACGCCGCTGCTCACCAGTCACCTCGACGAGGCCACCGTCGAACTTCTGGCGGCCCAACACGCGCTCGGGCGCATCGGCGCCCCGGAGGAGGTCGCCGAACTCGTCGCCTGGCTGGCCAGCGACGCCGCGTCCTTCGCCACCGGCACCTACTACCCGATCGACGGCGGCTATCTCGCCAAGTAGCGCGACATCGAGTCAGAGGAGAGAGACGATGAGCAACCTCGGCATGGCGATCGTGCGCCAGTACGAGCGCGGCGTGGTGTTCCGCCTCGGCAAGCTGCGGGACGTCAGGGAACCCGGATGGCGGTTCATGATCCCGCTCGCCGACAAGATCGTGAAGGTGAGCCTGCGGACGGTCACCATGCCCATCCAGTCCCAGCAGGTGATCACCAAGGACAACGTCTCGATCGGGGTGGCCGCGGTCGCCTACTTCCGCCGGGTCGACCCTGCCCGCTCGATCGTGGCCATCGAGAACGTCGAGTCGGCGATCAACCAGATCGCCCAGACCACCGTCCGCAACGTCGTCGGCCGGTCGCATCTCGACCAGGTGCTCTCCGAGACCGAGACCCTCAACGAAGCCATCAAGACCATCCTCGACATGACCACCGAACGGTGGGGTGTGCTGGTCGAACTGGTCGAGCTCAAGGACATCGAACTCCCCCAGTCCATGCAGCGGGCGATGGCGCGCGAGGCCGAAGCCGAACGGGAGAAGCGCGGCAAGATCATCGCGGCGGAAGGCGAAGCGCTCTCGGCGGGCAAGCTGGCCGAGGCCGCCGACGTGATCGCCCGCCACCCCATCGCCCTGCAGCTGCGCAACCTACAGGTGCTCTCCGAGATCGCGATCGAACGCAACTCCACGATCATCTTCCCCGCCCAGATCCTCGACAGCGTGCGGGCGATGAGCAGCTTCATGGCGGGCGAGACCGACCGCGGCCGGACACCGGACTCGCTCGCGCGAGTCCACTGAGACAGCGACCTCCGCCCCCGCACGACCGAGTCCATCGACTCTGTGGCGCGCCGTCGCGGTGGCGGATGTTGGCGGTACCGGGAGATGACCCCGGTCCCCCGGCTCGGGAGCGGTCAAGCGTGGTGCCATGGCACGCACGCCCAGCCCGTCCCGTCGCTCCCCACGACGGGCGGCTCCGCCTCCCGGGCCGGTGCGGGGCGAATTCGGGCCTGCCGGGCGCCTGACCTACTCAGCCGAAGGAAATCGGATGACAACCCTCAGCATCATCAAAGCGGACACCGGCGGGTTCGTCGGCCACTCCGAGGTCCACCCCGACATGCTCGCCGCGGCGACCGCCGCGGTGGCGGCGGCGACGGCCGACGGCCTGCTGATCGACGGCAAGGTCAGCCGCTGCGGCGACGACATCTCGCTGATCATGACCCACGACCACGGCCCGGACGCCGAGCGGGTGCACACCTTCGCGTGGGAGACGTTCCTGCGCACCACCGAGATCGCCAAGCGGCTCGGGCTCTACGGCGCGGGCCAGGACCTGCTGTCCGACGCGTTCAGCGGCAACCTGCGCGGCATGGGCCCCGGCTACGCCGAACTGGAGTTCACCGAGCGGCCCAGCGAGCCGGTCATCTGCTTCCTCGCCGACAAGACCGAACCGGGGGCGTGGAACCTGCCGCTGTACAAGATGTTCGCCGACCCGTTCAACACCGCGGGCCTGGTGATCGACGAGAAGATGCACGACGGATTCCGCTTCGAGGTCTACGACCTCTACGAGGAGAAGCGCATCACCTTCGACACCCCACGCGACTCCTACGACATGCTGATGTTCATCGGCGCGCCCGCACGCTACGTCGTGCACAGCGTCGAGTCGATCAAGCTGGGCATCCCCGCCGCGGCCACCTCCACCCAGCGGCTGTCGCTGATCGCGGGCCGCTACGTCGGCAAGGACGACCCGGTGATGATCGTGCGCTGCCAGTCGGGTCTGCCCGCGGTGGGCGAGGTCCTCGAACCGTTCGCGTTCCCCTACGCGGTGGCCGGGTGCATGCGCGGGTCCCACCACGCCCCGATCATGCCGGTCGGGCTGGCCCAAGCCACCCCCGCCCGCTTCGACGGGCCACCCCGGGTGGCCGCGCTCGGCTTCCAGATCACCCAGGGCAGGCTCATCGGGCCGCGGGACATGTTCGCCGACCCGTCGTTCGACCGCGCCCGGTCGCAGGCCAACGAGGCGATGGACTACTTCCGCAGGCACGGCCCGTTCGAGCCGCACCGCCTTCCGCTGTCGGACCTGGAGTACACGACGATGAGCGCGCTGGAGTCGAAGATGGCCGACCGGTGGGAGTCGATGCGACCGGTGTCCACGGCCCCGGCGCCCGCCTAGCCTGTCACGCCCGACGCCATCGACGCCGGACCGCGGCGTGGCGGCCCGCGTCCTCAGTCGCCGGGCCGTCCGCCGCGGCGGACGCTTCGATCCCAAGTCGCCCGAACTCAGAGGGCGGTGCCTGCCGTGTCGTCGATTTGGTAGAGCAGATTGCTGCGCACCGCGACGACACCGGCCACAGCCCCGACCAGGGTTCGGGCGACCTCGGTCGAACTACGGTGTTCCAGTGTCCCGTAGAGGGTCGCGATCCCATCGTGGACTTTGACCGTGACGGTTCCCGGGATCAGCCACATGCCTTTCGCCAGGACCTTGCGCTCGATGTCGGCGCGGATGTCCTCGTCGGCGCGCAGGAACGTGCCCAGCACATCGCGGCGGGAGAGCACACCGACGACCCTGCCCTCGCCGTCGACCACGAACAGCCTGCGCAGCCGATTCTCGGCCAGGCGGCGGGCAGCCACGGTCAGCGGCTCGTCCTCGCCGACGGTGACCGCGGGCGAGGACATGACGTCCGCCGCGGTGATGCCCTTCGCCTTGCGCCACTGTGCCTTGCGCAGGCGACGGGAGTACCACGGTGGCCTCGGGTCCGTCCCGGCGTGGAAATCGCGTTTGGCCATCAGGTCGGCCTCCGAGACCACACCGACCGGCCGCAGGTTCCCGTCGACCACGGGCACGGCGCTGATCCCCTCGCGCGCCAGAGTCGAGATCACACTCTTGACCGGGGTACCGGGATCGACCGAGACGACTTTCCTGGTCATCACTTCCGCGACTGTCAGTTCGGGCATGTTCGCCTCCCCGTGTGGTGGATATCGCTCCTTCACGCCACCCCATGTCCCAGTGGGACGGCAGAGCAGCAGGCCCCGCCGACTCCGGTCGAAAGTCACGGCTCCAGAGCACGCCGCCCCGGGTGGTCCCGGACGCGCAGGGCCGTTGGTCCCCCCGAACGAGTGCTTTGCGCTCTTCAGGGGATATCGGGCCCGCCCGACGATCAGGAGATCAAGACATGCGCCACCGGAGAAGGGTGAGGCTGGAGATGGAGACGGTCTTCTTGTCCCGTTACGAGCAGCGGGTGAAGTTGGTGGAGGACGTGGTGAAGACCAACTCGCCGCTGTCCGCCGAACAGGCCCACGAGCTGGCGATCCGGTTGCTGCGGACGCTGGAGGAGATCCCCGAGAAGATCCGCTGAGGCGACCATGGGAGACGAAACACTGGTCAGGACGAGCCCGGAGCGGCGGACGGCGCGGGTGGCGGTGAAGCCCCCAGGCTCTCCCGCGGGTTTCGTCGACGGCGCATGGTGGCCGTCGACGAAGAACCTGGCCGAAGAACTGCCGCCGCTGCTCGCCGCACTGGCAGATGATCTCGGGCACGCCGAGCGGGTCACCTACAACCTCACGGCTTGGAATCCCCCGAGCCGTCGGCTGATCCTCGGGGGCGGAGTGGTGCGCCTCGAAGGATTCCAGTCACAGCACCAAGACACGCTGACGGTGGTCGGTTCCGACGGGAAGCGACGCCTGACGTTGCTGACGGTTCCGCCCGAAACCGATCCCTGGACCGCCGAGCGTGTACTGAGGGCAGCCTCGGCGGCGGGCGACGTGGAGAGCCCCGAGGCGCTGCTGGGAGCCGACGGGCTGGCCTCTGCCCGACAGCGCTGGGAAAGCGAAGGCGGGCGCCTGCGGGCGCCGCGGTGAGGTCACCGTCAGGAGGTGGAGCCATGGAATCGGCCACGTCATCGACCCGTGCGGCGTCGGGTACCAGGCAGCGAAGCGACTTCGCTGACCTGTTGGACATCATCACCAAGGCGGGCCTGCTCCGGCGGCGCCCGGTGCACTACGCGGTGAAGGGCACGCTGACGCTGCTGGCCTTCGCGGGCGCCTGGGTGGTCTTCGCCGTGCTCGGGGACACATGGTGGCAGCTGTTCACCGCGGCGTTCCTGGCGGTGGCCTGCACCCAGGTCGCGTTCCTCGGCCACGACGCCGGCCACAAGCAGATCTTTCCCCGCCGTCGCGCGAACGACGCGCTGGGGATCGGGCTGGCTGGGCTGGTCGGGATGAGCTACGGCTGGTGGGTCCACAAGCACAACCGGCACCACGCCAACCCGAACGTGGACGGCGCCGACCCGGACATCGACATCGCCCCGCTGGCCTTCACCCCGCGGCAGAGCCGCGCCAAGCGAGGCTTCCTGCGATGGACGGTGAAGTACCAGGCGTTCCTCTTCTTCCCACTGTTGCTGCTGGAGGGGCTCGATCTGCACTGGTCGGGGGTCAAGGCCGTGTGGCGCGGCGGGCTCAAAGCCAGGTGGGTCGAGGCGACCCTGCTGGCGACGCACATCGCCGGCTACCTCACCGCGGTGTTCCTGGTCCTCTCGCCTGGCAAGGCGTTCGTGTTCATCGCCGTGCACCAGGGTCTCTGGGGCCTGTACATGGGATGCTCATTCGCCCCGAACCACAAGGGCATGCTGACACTGGCCGCGGGGCACCACCTGGACTTCCTGCGCAAGCAGGTCCTCACCTCCCACAACGTGACCGGCGGCCGCTGGGTCGACTTCGCGCTCGGCGGGCTGAACTTCCAGATCGAGCACCACCTGTTCCCCAGCATGCCCCGCCCCACGCTGCGCCGCGCCCAGCCCCTCGTGCGGGCGTTCTGCGCCAGCCGGGGGATCAGCTACAGCGCCGGTGGCCTGCTGATGTCCTACGCCCAGATCCTGCGCTACCTGCACGAGGTCGGCGCGCCCTTGCGCGCGGAGGACGCGCGGCGGCGAGTACGTGCGACGACTCGCTGACGTGAGCATTCCACGGGGGCGCCCAGGCCATTCGCTGTCACACAGATGGCGGGACGCCGTTCCGCCGACCAGGAGGTTGTCATGCTGATCCTCATTGTGATCCTGCTCGTGCTCTGGCTGATCACCGCAGTCGTCGGGTTCGCGTTCGAGGGGTTGATGTGGCTGGCCATCGTCGGCATCGTGCTGTTCGTCGGCACCGCCGTCATCGGCTTCGTCCGCCGCGCGACTCTTCGCCGTTGACACGTTCCCGTGCCCCACAATGGCCGGCATGGGCAAACCAAAGGTGTTCGTCGCGGGGCCGGTTTCATGGAACCGGCTCGTCGTCCTGGACCGGTTGCCGGAGGCACGGCCGCACACCGTGTTCGCGGACAGGCACTGGATGGCGGTCGGCGGCACCTCCGCGGGCAAGGCGTTGAATCTCGCGTCACTCGGCGCGCAGGTCACTCTGCGGACAGTCGTCGGCGACGACGATCTCGGGCGGGCCGTGCTCGACGTGCTGGAACGCGCGGGCGTGGAGGTGATCGCCGAGGTGGCCGACGGCGCCACCGAGCAGCACCTCAACCTGATGGACCCGCACGGCGGACGGGTGTCGATCTACCTCGAACTGCCGGAACTGCGCGACGCCCGGCACGACGAGCGGGCGTTCGCGGCCATGGCGGCGGCCGACGCCGCGGTGATCGATCTCGCCGAGCACGCCCGTCCCCTGCTCGCCGCCGCCCGCGCGGCCGGGGTGCCGGTGTGGTGCGACCTGCACTCCTACGACGGCGTCGCGGACTTCCACCGTGACTTCGTGGCCGCCGCCGACCATGTGTTCCTCAATGACGACGCCTTCAGGGACGGACCCGGCCGGGACGACGACGGGCTGCTGGCGTTGCTGAAGTCGCTCGGCAAGCCCGCCGTCGCCACGCTGGGCGCCGATGGCGCGCTGGGCGTGGCCGACGGCGCCGTCCACAGGGTCCCCGCCGTGCCGATCGAGGAGATCGTCGACACCAACGGCGCGGGCGACGCGTTCTTCTCCGGGTTTCTGGTGGCCCACCTCGCCGGGTCGGACATGGTCGCCGCGATGGCCGCCGGAGCCGAACAGGCCACCCGCTGCCTGGCGTCGCCGAACCTGGCTCCGACGACCACGTCCGCCGACCACCACGACAGTCCATTTCGGACATGACGTCCCGGTCCGGGTGTCGGAGGCGAAGCCGAGTTCACGCCGGGTGCCAGGTCCAGTCGCGGATGGCGGGGAGGTCGTCGCCGGTGTGGCGGATGTGGTGGTCGTGTTCGGCGAGTCGGTCGAGGATTCGCTGGCGGAGGTGACCGATGCGGCCCGCGACGCGGGGGATTCGTTCCAGCGCGGCCAAGGCGAGGTGGAAGCGGTCGATGTGGTTGCGCACGCAGGTGTCGAACGGGGTGGTGGTGGCGCCTTGGTCGTGGAAGCCGTGGACGTGCAGGTTGTCGTGGCCGGGCCGGTCATAGGTGAGCTGGTGGATGAGCCACGGGTAGCCGTGGAAGGCGAAGACGACCGGCAGGTCGGGGGTGAACACCTCGGTGTAGTCGCGTTCGGGCAGGCCGTGGGGGTGCCGTTCCGGGGCGAACAGGCGGGTCAGGTCGACGATGTTGACCACTCGGACGCGCAGGTCGGGGACAAGGTCGGTCAGGACGTGCACCGCGGCGAGGGTCTCCAGGGTCGGGACGTCGCCCGCGCAGGCCAGCACGACCTCGGCGTCGCCGTCGTGCTCGGTGCCCGCCCATTCCCACACGCCCAACCCTTGGGCGCAGTGCGCGGCGGCCTGGGTGGCGGTGAGGTACTGCGGGGCGGGCTGTTTGCCCGCGACGATCACGTTGACCAGGCCGCGGCCGCGCAGGCAGTGGTCGGCGACGGAGAGCAGGGTGTTGGCGTCCGGTGGCAGGTAGACGCGGGTGACCTCGGGGCGCTTGGACAGGATGTGGTCGATGAACCCGGGGTCCTGGTGGGAGGCGCCGTTGTGGTCCTGGCGCCAGACGTGGGAGGTCAGCAGGTAGTTCAGGCTGGGCACCGGGCGTCGCCAGGTGACGGTGTCCGCGGTGTGCAGCCACTTGGCGTGCTGGGCGACCATGGAGTCCACGACGTGGGCGAACGCCTCGTAGGTCGAGAAAAGACCGTGCCTGCCGGTGAGCAGGTAGCCCTCCAGCCACCCTTGGCACAGGTGCTCGGAGAGCACTTCGACGACGCGGCCGGTCGGTGACTGGTGTTGGTCCTGCGGTTCGACGGGGAGCTGCCAGCGGCGGCCGGTCACGTCGAACACGGCGTCGAGGCGGTTGGAGGCGTGCTCGTCGGGGGCGAACAGCAGCAGGTTGTCGTCGTTGCGTGCCACGGCTTCCCGCAGATACTCGCCGAGGACGCTGGTGGCCTGCGCGGTCACCTGGCCGGGGGCGGTCACCGTGATCGCGTGCGCGGCCGGGTCGGGCAGTCGCAGGTCCCGTTGCCGTGTGCCGTGGGTGATGGGATTGGCTGACATGCGGCGGTCGCCGCCGGGGTGCCAGGCCGCCAGGGCGGGCGCCGGGGCACCGTCCACACCGAACAGTTCGGTGGGTCGGTAGCTCATCAGCCAGTCGCTCAACATCGCCAGGCGGGCCGGGTTCTCGCGGACGCCGGTGAGCGGGACTTGGTGGGAGCGCCACGAACCCTCGATCTGGTGGCCGTCGACGCGGTCCGGCCCGGTCCATCCTTTGGGGGTGCGCAGCACGATCATCGGCCTGCCGTGCGCCGAGCCGGTGCGGACCCGCTCGATCCTGGCCACGCACTCGTCGAGCGCGGCGGCGTAGGCGCGGTGGACCGCGGCCGGGTCCGATCCGGTGACCTCGACGGGGTCCCAGCCGTGGCCGCGCAGGATGCCCGCGAGCGCTTCGGGCGGGATGCGGGAGTAGGCGGTGGGGTTGGCGATCTTGTGGCCGTTGAGGTGCAGGATGGGCAGCACGGCGCCGTCGCGCCACGGGTGCAGGAACGTGGGTGCCTGCCAGCTAGCGGCCAGCGGCCCGGTCTCGGCCTCGCCGTCGCCGATCACGCAGGCCACGATCAGGCCGGGGTGGTCGAACGCGGCGCCGGTCGCGTGGGCCAGCGAATAGCCGAGTTCGCCGCCCTCGTGGATGGAGCCAGGCACGTGCGGCGAGGCGTGGCTGGGCACGCCTCCGGGGAAGGAGAACTGGCGGAACAGCGCCGCCATACCCGCCTCGTCCTGGCCGACCTCGGGGTAGAGCTCGGAGTAGGTGCCTTCGAGCCAGGCCGCGGCGTTGAGCGCGGCGGCGCCGTGGCCTGGGCCGGTCACGAGCATGGCGTCGAGGCCGTGGCGCATGGTCGCGCGGTTGAGGTGGGCGTAGGTGAGGGTGATGCCGGGGACGGTCCCCCAGTGCCCGACCAGCCTCGGCTTGATGTGTTCGGGCCGCAGCGGCTCGCGCAGCAGCGGGTTGGCGAGCAGGTAGATCTGGCCGACGGACAGGTAGTTGGCCGCCCGCCACCAGGCGTCCACCCGCCGCAGCACCATGGCGTCGGTCTCGGTTCCCAGAGTCTGCGTGGTCATGGACTTGAGGTTGGCCCGCGGCAGCCGGTCGGCGACGCGGGCGGCGGTCCCTGCCGGGCAGGGACCTTAGGTCCCGCCGACCGCCCGACCGAACCACTGCTTTGGACCCTGTCACCGACGGGCAGGCGGGCCGCACAGTCACCGCCATGGACGCGACCACCGTTTCTGGCCTGTGCAAGAGGTTCGGCCGGACCCGCGCGCTCGACGGGCTGGACCTGAGGGTCCGCTCGGGCGAGGTGCACGGGCTGCTCGGCCCCAACGGCGCGGGGAAGACCACCGCCCTGCGAATCCTGCTCGGCCTGGTGCGGGCGGACGCGGGCTCGGCGCGGCTGCTCGGCGGCGATCCCTGGCGCGACATCGCGACCCTGCACCGCAGGCTCGCCTACGTGCCGGGTGAGGTGACGCTGTGGCCGACGCTCACCGGCGGCGAGGTGATCGGGCTGCTCGGCAGGCTGCGCGGCGGTCTCGACCAGAAGCGGGTCGCGGCGCTGGTGGCGCGCTTCGAGCTGGACCCGACGAAGAAGTGCCGCTCCTACTCCACCGGCAACCGGCGCAAGGTCGCGCTGATCGCCGCGCTGGCCGCCGACGTCGAGCTGCTCGTGCTGGACGAGCCGACAGCCGGGCTGGACCCGCTGATGCAGGCGGTGTTCGAGGAGTGCGTCGACGACGCGGTCGCCGACGGCCGAACGGTGCTGCTGGCCAGCCACATCCTCGCCGAGGTCGAGAAGCTGTGCGACCGGGTCAGCATCATCCGCGGCGGTCGGGTCGTCGACAGCGGGTCGCTCACCGAGCTGCGTCACCTGACGCGCACCTCGGTGCACGCGGACCTGATCGGAGCGCCCAACGGCCTGGCGAGGCTGCCCGGCGTGCACGACCTGCACGTGGACGGCAGCCGGATCCGCTGCCAGGTCGACAGCGAACAGCTCGACGCCGCCCTTCGGGTGCTCAGCGGCCTGGGGATCCGGGACCTGGTGTGCCAGCCGCCGACGCTGGAGGAGCTGTTCCTGCGCCACTACGAGGTGGCGGCGTGAACTCGCTGCTCGGCACCGGCGCGCTCATCCGGCTGGCGCTGCGGCGCGACCGGATCCTGCTGCCCGCGTGGATCCTGGCCTTCGTCGTTCTCGCGGCCACCTCGGCCGCGGCGACCATCGACCTCTACCCGACCACCGCGTCGGTCGTGCAGGCCGCGAACGCGCTCAACGACACCCCGGCGATGGTCGCGCTGTACGGGCGCGTCCACGACCCCGCGTCCGTCGGGGCGCTGGCGATGCTCAAGGCGCTGGCGACCGGGGCGCTGCTGCTCGCCGTGCTGGCCGTTGTCCTGGTCGTGCGGCACACCCGGGCCGAGGAGGAGTCCGGTCGCCTGGAACTGGTCGGGTCCGGCGTGGTGGGCAGATTCGCCCCACTGACCGCCGCGCTGGCCGTCGTGCTCGGCGCGAACATCCTGTTGGGACTGATCACCGCCGTCGCGGTGCAGGCCGTCGGGCTCCCGGCGGGCGGGGCGTTCGTCTTCGGGCTGGCATGGGCCGCGGTGGCGACGGCGTTCGCCGCCGTCGCCGCCGTCACCGCGCAGCTCGTTTCGAGCAGGCGGGCGGCGATCGGGCTGGCCGTGGCGGTGCTCGGCGTCGTGTACGCGGTCCGCGCGGTCGGCGACACCGCGCCCGAGGACGGCCCGCGGTGGCTGTCCTGGCTGTCCCCCATCGGCTGGGGCCAGCAGTTCCGGCCCTTCGCAGGCGACCGCTGGTGGGTAGTGCTGCTCACGCTCGGCTTCGCCGCGGCCATGACCGCTGTCGCCTACGTGCTGGCCGCGCGGCGCGACCTCGGCGCGGGGGTGCTGGCCGAGCGGCCCGGTCCCACCGAGCCGGGGCGTTGGCTGCGTGGGCCGCTGACGCTGGCGTGGCGGCTGCAGCGCGGCACCCTGCTCGGCTGGACGGCCGGGTTCGTCGGCTACGGGCTGCTCGTCGGCAGCGTCGCCGACAGCGCGGCCGACATGCTCAACAGTGACCAGGCCCGCGAGCTGTTCGCCCAACTGGGCGGCGAGGCCGCGCTCACCGACACCGTCCTGGCCGCGATGCTGGGTGTCCTGGGAATCATCGCCTCGGCGTACGGCGTCCAGGCCGGGGCGCGGCTGCACGCCGAGGAGGTCGAGCACCGGGCCGAACTGGTGCTGGCCGCCCCGGTCAGCAGGCCGCGGTGGGCGGCGAGCCACCTGGTGATCGCGCTGGCCGGAACCACGGTCCTGCTGGTGGCGGCCGGTGTGGCCGCCGCAGCCGCCCACAGTGCCCAACTGGGCGAGCCCGCGCAGTTCGGGCGGGTGCTGGCGGGTGCGCTGGTCCAGGTGCCCGCGGCCTGGGTGCTCACCGGGCTGGCCATGGCCGCCTACGGCCTCACGCCCCGGCTCGCCGCGGCAGGCTGGGTCGCCCTGGTGGCCTTCATGCTGCTCGGCGACCTCGGCCCGGTGCTGGGCGTGGACCAGTGGCTGATGGACCTCTCGCCCTTCGTCCACGTGCCCAAGCTGCCGGGCGGCGCCTTCACCTGGGTGCCGATCGCCGGGCTGCTCACCGCCGCCGCGGCGGCCATCACCGTGGGCCTAGTCGGCCTGCGCCGAAGGGACATCGACTGACCGGCGGCCCCAGCGGAGATAGGCGAGCGGACCGACGAAGTTGATCCCGATCACCGCCGCCCACACGGCCTTGCGCCCGTTGACCCGCTCACGCGGCCGACGGGCCAGGTCGGTCCACGCCACCGCCGCCAAACCCACCTGAACCACCCCCATGACAACCACGGCGGCCCGCGCCGTCGGGCTGAGCTCACTCCACCTCTTGCGCGCCATCACGTCGCCTCCCATCGGTGATTGTGTGGCCGAGCCTGGCCGCCCGCGACTCCTGGCGCCCAGCGTCCTTGGACCCGCCCGAGTCGGGACCTCCCTCCCTGTGGCCCGCCGGTCCACGAACCCAGGCTCAAGGCAGGACAACGACACCAAGGCGGTGTTCCTCATGACTGACATCCGGATCTCCGGCCGGACAGTGCATCCCGCGCTGGCCGACCAGTTCGCCCCGATCTACCACACCAGGACGGTCGCCACGACCATCGTGGACGCCGACCCGCACACGACCTACCAGGCCGCGCGGCACTTCGACCTCACCCAGGCACACAGCCGGGTCCTGGACACCCTCGTGTGGGTGCGTGGGCTCCCGTCCCGGCTGCGCAGGCGCGGCAGGCCGCGGGTACCCACCCGGCTCACCCTCGACGACCTCGCCGTCGGCTCGACGTGGACGGTGCTGGGCGAGCGGCCCGACGAGGAGTTCGCGCTCGGGCTGGTGGCCTCGTTCTGGCGGCCCATCCCCCGCGTGCGCGAGGTCGCGGCGGACGACTTCGCCCAGTTCGTCGAGCCCCGGTTCGGCAAGCTCGTCGTCCACGTCATCACGCTCCCCTTCGCGGGCCGCACGCTGCTGATGGTCGAGAAGCGGGTCGTGCTTCCCGGCGACGCGGGCAGGCGGGCGTTCCGCTGGTACTGGCTCACCGTCCGCCCGTTCGCCGCCGTCGTCGAGCGCGTGCTGCTGCGCTCGGTGCGGCAGGCAGCCGAATCCGCGTCGACGAAACCCTTGGAGGAACAGGCATGAAGGCGTTGCGCTACGACGGCCCAGGCCGCAAACAGTGGACCGAGGTACCCGACGCGCGGGTGGAACTGCCCACCGACGCCGTCGTGCGGGTCGACGCGGTCACCATCTGCGGCACGGACCTGCACATCCTGAAGGGTGACGTGCCTACTGTGGACAGTGGCAGGGTGCTGGGGCACGAAGCCGTAGGCACGGTCACCGAGGTCGGCTCGGCGGTGAGCACGGTCAAGCCGGGCGACCGGGTGCTGGTGTCGTGCATCAGCGCGTGCGGCCGGTGCGAGTACTGCCGTCAGGGCAGCTACGGACAGTGCCTCGGGGGCGGCGGCTGGATCCTCGGGCACCGGGTCGACGGCACCCAGGCCGAGTACGTCCGGGTGCCCTTCGCCGACACCTCCACCTACCGGCTGCCCGACGGGCTTGCCGCCGAGTCGGCGCTGATGCTGTCCGACATCCTGCCCACCGCCTACGAGGTCGGCGTGCTCAACGGCGCGGTCCAGCCGGGTGACACGGTCGCGATCGTCGGCGCGGGGCCGATCGGGCTGGCCGCGATCACCACGGCGAAGCTGTTCAGCCCCGGCCGGATCATCGCGCTGGACCTGGCCCCGTCCCGCCGCGACGCGGCGAAGCGGTTCGGCGCCGACGCCACCGCCGACCCGGCGAGCTACCCGGTGGCCGAGGTCAAGGCGATGACCGACGGACTCGGCGCCGACGTGGTGATCGAGGCGGTCGGCGTGCCCGCCGCCTTCGAGCTGTGCACCGCGCTCGTGCGACCCGGCGGGCATGTCGCCAACGTCGGGGTGCACGGCGAGCCTGCCACGCTGCACCTTGAAGACCTGTGGATCCGCAACGTCACCATCACCACCGGCCTGGTCGACACCTTCTCCACCCCGCGGCTGCTGCGGATGCTGGCTGCGGGCCACCTGGCCGCGGACAAGTTCGTCACCCACCGCTTCGAGCTCGGTGACATCGAGGCCGCCTACGACGTGTTCTCCCGCCCCATGGAGACCGGCGCCCTCAAAGTCGCCCTGCTCCGGGACCTGGACTGAGGACTCACATGACTGAGACGACCCCTGTGCGCGTCGACGCCGACCTCGACCCCGCGCTGTCCCGCGGGCTGTGGCTGGTGAAGTGGCTGCTGCTGATCCCCCACTACGTCGTGCTCGCCCTGCTGTGGATCGCGTTCCCGATAGTCGGGCTCATCGCCGCCGTCGCGATCCTGTTCACCGGCCGCTACCCGCGACCGCTGTTCGACTTCGCCCTCGGCGTGCTGCGGTGGAGCTGGCGGGTGCACTACTACGGCTACGCCGCACTGGGCACCGACCGCTATCCCCCGTTCACCCTCGACGCCGTCCCCGACTACCCGGCGCGACTCGACATCGCCTACCCCGAACGGCTCTCCCGCGGGCTGGTGTTGGTCAAGTGGCTGCTCGCGATCCCGCACCTGATCCTCGTCGGCCTGTTCGCGGGCGGCGGGCTCTGGGTGCTGGGCGGGAGGTCCGACGACTTCCAGTGGGCCGCGGGCGGCCTGATCGGCGTCCTCGTACTCGTCGCGGGCGTCGTGCTGCTGTTCACCGGCGCCTACCCCCGGTCGATCTTCGACTTCGTGCTCGGCCTGGACCGCTGGGTCCTGCGGGTGGCCGCCTACGTCGCCCTCATGACCGACGAGTACCCGCCGTTCCGGCTCGACACCGGCGGCACGGAACCAGGCCAGGCGCCGAGCCCGACACACCCGGCGCCGCCCGCGCCGACCCGGTGGACACCCGGCCGCGTCGCGGGCGTCGTGGTCGGCGCGGTCATCGCCTTGGTGGCCATGGGAGTCCTCACCGGCGGTGGCGGGCTGCTCTGGGCCGACCGCGTCCACCGCGGCGCCGACGGCTACGTCTCGACCGGCACGGTGACCGTGGCGGGTGCCGGGCACGCGCTGACGATTGGCGAGATCAGCGTCCGCGGCACCGCGATCAGCGTGTCCCCGGTGTCCGATGTGGTCGGCACGGTTCGCCTGCGGGCGACGTCGGCGCAGTCGGTGTTCATCGGGATCGCGCCCGCCGACGCCGTCGACCGGTACCTAGCCGGTGTCGCGGTCAGCGAGGTCGGCGAGTTCCGCGACGGAGCGCTCACCACGACGGAGGTCCGCGGCGGGCCGCCCGCCGTCGCGCCGCGGGAGGCCGGGATCTGGACCGAATGGGTCAGCGGCACCGGGACCCAGACCCTGACCTGGCAGCTGTGGAGCGGCGACTGGCGGATCGTGGTGATGAACGCCGACGCCTCGGCGGGGGTGACGGTCACCGCCGCCGCGGCCGCGGAACTGCCCGGCCTGCTGTGGATCGCCGTCGGGCTGCTGGTCCTCGGCGTCCTGCTGCTCGCCGCGGGCATCGCGCTCATCGTCGGCGTCGGCAGGCCACGGCCCGCGCGGACCCCAGTCGCACACGAGAGGAGCACGACATGACCACTCCCACGATCGTGGTCGGGATCGACGGATCCGACCGCAGCCGGACCGCCCTGCGGTGGGCGATGGAAGCCGCCCGCGACCGCGGCGCGACCGTGCGCGCGATCCAGGTCCAGGCTCCGGTGCAGGCGTTCGTACCCGCGAGCTCGATGGGGTTCAACCCCTACGGCGAACCACACCGGCCGTCGACGGCCGCCGACCTGACCGCCCTGGTCGACGACGTCACCGCCCGGGTCGCCGAGCCACCGGAGGTGGTGACCGCGGTGATCGACGGCCGCGTCGGCGCCGACCTGGCGCGCGCCGCGGCGGGGGCCGACCTGCTGGTGATCGGCGCCCACCACTCGGCACCGCACCTGGCATCCGGGGTGGGCGGGTTCGCCACCGGCGTCGTGCGGCACGCGACGTGTCCGGTGGTCATCGTTCCCGCGTGAGCGGACACAGCGATCCCGGGACCCGCGTACGGGGTCCCGGGATCGCTGTGTCCGCTCAGAAAAGCGGGCCGGGCGTGAGGACGCCGCTGTCCTTCACCGGCTCGGGGGCGGCCATGGCCTCGGGCACGATCACCACCGGACAGGGGGCGAACCGCACGCAGTAGGCGCTCACCGAGCCGAGCAGCGCGGCGATGACCCGGTTGGCGCCGTGGCTGCCGACCACCAGCATGTCCGCGCCCGCGCCCGCGCCGACCAGCACCGTTCCGGGCGAGCCGGTGTACTCCTCATGAGTGATGGTCACCGCGGGGTGCCGATCGGCGGCGGCACGGATCTGGGCGGCGATGACGTCGGCGGTGTCGGGATCCTGGTGTTCCGGCCAGACCGTGACCGCGCGGACCGCGCGGGCCCGGCGCTCGGCTTCCTCGACCGCCCAGGACAGCGCCGCCGAGGCGACGGACGAGCCGTCGACTCCGACGACGACAGAGGGGGTGGACTCAGTGCTCACTGCGGACTCCTCGGGTTCGGGACGGGATCTCGGCCCAGCCCCACGCGGCGACGAACGCACCGAGCAGGACGCAGGCGGGCTGCAGCCAGGAGAAGGTGCGGATGAACGCGAGCTGGACCACGATCCAGCCGATCAGCAGCACACCGGCCACCAGCGCCACCCGCCGCGCGGACGGCAGGCGACGCCAGATGGCGAAGGCCGCGGCCGTCATCGGCAGCGCCACCACGGCGATCAGCGCGAGGCCCGCCAGCGTGGTGCTGCCCCACGGCAGCCGGTCGTTGATCTCCGGTCCGAAGTCGACGCCACCGCCGATCACGCCGATCCCGCCCGCGTAGGCCCAGACGGCGACGAGACCGGCCACCGCGGCGGTGAGCACGGTCCGGCGGCTCACGATCCGCTCCGTTCGCGGATCGCCTGCTGCACGCGGCCGAACCGGGCCAGCGCGGCGGCGTCGTGGGCGTCGAGCTCGTCGGCGGTCATCACCCGCGCGTCGGGGCCGGGGAAGACGGTCGCGGACTTGTCGGTCTCGGTCCACCGGACCACGTACGGCGGGGAGCCGTCGGGGTGGAGGACCTGCTCGATTCGGCCGCGGCGGGGATGGTGGTCGACCGACCCCCGTTCGACGATCAGCCAGTCTCCTGGTCGGGCGTACATGGGACACTCCTTCCTGGTCAGTGTGCGAGGGTGCGGGCACCGACCCGCAACGCGACATCCATGGCGCGCCAAGGCATCCCGGAGTGGAACGGGAGGCCGCGGCGGAACCGCAGCGGCAGGTAGAGGCCGAGCGCCTTCTTGCCCAGCCGCCAGATCGGGCTGACGCCGACGCGGTAGTCGTCGGGCTTGTCGCCGTCGACGATGACCGGCGCGGCGGGATCGCCGGTGACGGTGAGCGGGACCTGGGCGAAGGTCGCCTTGTCGAACATCTCCATCACGCACATGCTCGTCGGCTCGAAACCCGCGCCAGGCGCGGTGCCGAGGATCTGGGCGCTGATGGCGTCGGCGACCGCGTCAGCTTGGAGGAAGGCGAGGAACGCCTGCTTGACGGGGAAGTCGCCCGCGTCGCCGGGTGCGAAGATCTCCGGGTGGCCGACGACGGCCCTGGTCGAGTTGTCGCAGGTGAGAAAACCGCGGTCGTCCGCGGCGAGGCCGTCGTACCGCACGGCGGCGGTGTAGGGCGGGAACGTGACCAGCAGGTCGTACTCCTGCTCCTGGCCGTCGGTGAACAGGACCTGCCGGTCGGCGACCTTGTCGACCGCGGCGCCGGTGCGGCCCGCGATCCCCCGGTCGGCGAACTCGCCGGTGACCACGTCGTGCAGTCGCGGGCCGAACGCCTGGATGTAGGTCTGCTCGAACGTGCTGAACGCGATGTCGACGTGGTGGCGCACCTCGCGCTCCCGCAGCCAGGTGTCGAGCATGAACACCAGCTCGTAGAGCGGGCCCGCGCACTTGTTGCCCGGGGGAACCAGGAACAGCACCTTCTGACCGCGCCCGTGGCTGGCGTTGGTGGCGACCCGGCGCAGTGCCTCGCCGAGGCGGTGCAGCTGGCCGGGCGTCCACACCTGGTGGGCGTGCTCGGCCAGGCCGGGCACCTCCTGTGGCCGCATGGCCGCGCCCGTGGCGATGACCAGGTGGTCGTAGTGCAGTGGGAGGCCGCGGCTGGTGTGGACGGTGCCCTGCGCGGCGTCGATCCCCTCGACGGTCGCGATGTGGCGTTTGATGTGTCGGCGGGCGAGCGGGCGCTCGGTCGGGATGTGCAGCGGCGCCTCCGCGGCACCGAACGGCAGATAGATGGTGTTCGGCTTGAACAGGAAGTCGTCGCGGTCGGACACCACGGTCACGTGCGTCTGCTCGTCGGTCAGCCGGGCCGCCAGCGTGTACGCGGTCTCCAGACCGGCGAACCCGCTGCCGAGCACCACTACGCGTTGCATGGACATCAGCTCTCCTCCCGCCAGGGCGACTGTCACAGCCGACACAACGCGGGCGGGCCTTGACCGGGTGAGCGTCGAACGTCCCGATTCGGCGGTCGAAGGTCCCGGTCAGCCGATGAGGACCGCGGCGCCGTGGACCCGGTCGGCGGCGAGGTCGCGCAGCGCCTCGTCGGCGTCGTCCAGCCGGTACGGCGATGTCGTGACCCGCAGCCGGTGTTCCGCCGCGAACGAGAGGAACTCCTGTGCCTGGGCGCGGGTGTTGGAGGTGACGCTGCGGACCTGGCGTTCCTGGAAGAGGTGCCGCTGGTAGTCCAGCGGCGGGATGTCGGTCAGGTGGATGCCCGCGATGGCCAGCGTTCCGCCCCGGTCCAGCGCCGCCAGCGCGGGCGGGACCAGGTCCCCGGCTGGGGCGAACAGTATCGCCGAGTCCAGTGGCCGCGGCGGAGGGTCAGCAGCGCCCTGCGCGGAAGCCGCGCCCAGGCTCAGAGCCAACTCCCGCGCGGCGGCGTCGCGGGTCATCACGTGCACCGTCGCGCCTCTGGCCATCGCCACCTGGGCGGCGAGGTGTGCGCTGGCGCCGAAGCCGTAGATGCCCAGGGTGCCCCCGTCGGGGAGGTCCGCGCGCAGCAGGGCGTGGTAGCCGATGACCCCCGCGCACAGCAGCGGCGCGGACTCCGCGTCGGAGTACCCGGCGGGCAGCCGCAGGGCGAACCCGGCGGGCACGGTGGTGTACTCGGCATAGCCGCCGTCGCTGTCCCACCCGGTGTAGGCCGAGTCCGGGCACAGGTTCTCCCGGCCACGCGCGCAGTACCGGCACCGGCCGCACGTGTGCCGAAGCCAGGGCACGCCGACCCGGTCCCCCACGGCGAACCCGGTCACCCCGGCGTCCGCCGCGACCACCTCGCCGACGACCTCGTGGCCCGGTATGACACCCGGCCGGTGGACCGGCAGGTCGCCTTCGGCCACGTGCAGGTCGGTGCGGCAGACACCGCAGGCGGTCACGCGAACGAGCAGCTCACCGGGCCCGGGGTCCGGGAGCGGGACGGCGCACCGCCGCAGCGGTGCCCCCGAGATCGGGCCGGGGCGTTCGACCCGCCACGCGCGCATCGTGTCCATCCGGCAACGCTAACCGCCACTCGGCCCCGGTGAGCAGGGACGATGATCCCGCGGGATGGGGAAGTCCGACCCTGCCGACAGTCGGGCCCGTCGTCTGGGCTGGACGGCAAGTGGACACCACCCGAAGTGAGGACCCCATGGCCGACTGGACGAACCGACGGCGTACGACGGCGATCGCGGGCGCGGCGGCCGCCGTCCTGGTCGCCGCGGTGGTGGCGGTCGTGGCCGTCCGCTCGGGCGACGAGGACCCGCCCGCGGCAGGCCCGACCACCACCACGACCACCACGACCTCGCCCGCGACATCGAGCACGCCGACGACATCGACCGCTGGCGGGACCACGTCCCCGTCCCCTGCCCCGTCGACCTCGGCCACGCGACCGACCACCACCGCGGCCACCACCACGTCCCGGGCCACCACCCGGCCCGCGCCGCCGTTCCCGGAGTCGTTGCGCGGGCAGGACGTGACCGCGATCCCGACGTCTCGCGCCGTGGTGGCACTGACCTTCGACGCGGGGTCGAACAGTGCCGGACTCCCATCGATCCTGGCGACCCTGGCCGCCAAGCGGGTACCCGCGACGTTCTTCCTCACCGGCTCCTTCGCCGCGGCGAATCCGGCCGGTGTCAAGGCCATCGCGGGCGGCGGCCACCGGGTGGGCAACCACTCCATGAACCACCTCGACTTCACCACCCTGTCCGACGTCCAGCTCCGCGACCAGGTCAGCCGTGCGCAGCAGGCACTCCGCGACACCGGAGTCGACCCGCGACCGCTGTTCCGGTTCCCGCTCGGCGCCCGCGACGCCCGGACCATCCGCGGCGTCAACGACCTCGGCTATGTCGCCGTCCGGTGGACAGTGGACACCCTGGGGTGGAAGGGAACCCGCGGCGGGATCACCGCCGAACAGGTGGTCGACCGCACGGTGGGCGCGCTGCGGCCAGGGGAGATCGTGCTCATGCACGTCGGCTCGAACCCGGACGACGGCACCACCCTCGACGCCGACGCGCTGCCACGGATGATCGACCGGATCCGGGCCGCCGGATACGACTTCGTGACCCTCGACGCCCTGCTGCGCTGAAGGCGAGCGCGACGGGACCCACCATTCGACCGTCACCACCCGTGGCAAGGAGGCCGAGATGACGGTGACAACGCGACACGGACACCGGGGGCTCACGCGCGCGCAGGACACGGCCCTGCGGCGGCTCGTCGCCGACGGGCGGCTCTCCGCCGACCAATTCGACGCGGTGCGCGAGGCGCTGCGAACGGCGGAGACCACCGCGTCGGAGCCGCGCCGGGTGGCCGAGCTGTTCGGGTACGTGGGCGGTGGACTGATGCTCGCGGGCGCGGCGCTGCTGATCGGCACGTCGTGGGCGGACCTGACGCGCGCCGGGCGGATCGTCGTGCTGGTGATCGCGGCGCTGGTCCTGCTGTCCTCCGGGGTGCTGATCGGGGGTGGACCGCGGCGGCTGCTCGCCCGGGACCACCCGGTGGAGCCCGCACGCACGCGCGTCAGCGGTGTGCTGTTCGCCCTGACCGCGGTGGTGGGGGCGCTCACGGCGGCCACCGCCGCCTCCAGCGATGAGGGCGTGTGGGCCGCGGCGACCGCGTTGGGGCTCGCCGCCGCGGGCTATCTCGTGCAGCCGTCCCTTGCCGGGCTCGCGGTGGGCGCCGTGGCGAGCTTCGCCCTGGTGTCGCAGGTGGTCGACCTGATCGGTGGGAACGCGCTCACCCTGGCTGGTTCGCTGATCCTGCTGGGTGTGGCCTGGGGTGCGTTGACCGCGGCCCAGGTTGTGCGGCCCCTGTGGGCTGGACTCACGGTGGCGGCATCGATCGCCCTGATCGGCGCCCAGCAGCCGCTGGGGACCACCGGCTTGGCGGCCTGGGCGTACGGGCTGACCGTCGGTGTCGCCGCGCTGTGCTTCGCGGTCTACCCCGCTGTCCGCTCGGCTGTGCTGCCCGCGGCGGGCGTCCTCGGTGTGACCGTCGCGGTGCCCGAGGCGATCTGGGACTGGACCGACGGTTCGGTCGGCGGCGCGGCGAGCGTGCTGATCGCGGGTGCGGTGCTGCTGGCGGTGGGCGGGCTCAGCCTGCGGCTGGGCCGGTGACTTTGGGTGCTGACGGACAGGGACCAACAACACTCCCGCGGCGGCGGGCGCGGCCGGACTATCGCGACCTGAACATCCCATCGAACAGGAGGCTCCACATGCGAGTGGCCATCAACGGGTTCGGCCGGATGGGCCGGGCCGTCCTGCGCTGTGCCTTCGACCGGGTCGAGGAGGACATCGAGATCGTCGCGGTCAACGACGTCGCCGACGCCGCGATGCTGGCACACCTGCTGCGCTACGACTCGACCTACGGACCGTGGGCCGCGGAGGTGAAGTCCGGTGCCGACTGGATCTCGGTCGGCGACAGGACAATCCGGACCTTCGCCGAACCGGACCCCGAACTGCTCCCCTGGCGCGCCAACGGCGTGGACCTCGTGGTGGAGGCCAGCGGCCGGTTCCGCACCAGGGACAAGGCCGCCGCGCACCTGCGCGCGGGCGCGGGCAAGGTGGTGATCACCGCGCCGGGCAAGCAGGTGGACGCCACGATCGTCATGGGTGTCAACGACCAGGACTACGACCCGGCGCACCATCACATCGTCTCGAACGCCTCCTGCACGACGAACTGCCTGGCTCCGATGGTCGCCGTGCTGCACACCTCGTTCGGTGTGCGGCGGGGACTGATGACCACGATCCACGGCTACACCAACGACCAGTCGCTGCTCGACTCGCCGCACAAGGACTTCCGCCGCGCCCGGTCGGCCGCGGTGAACCTCATCCCGACGAGCACGGGCGCGGCCGCCGCGGTCGGCGAGGTCCTGCCGGAGCTGCGCGGCAAACTCGACGGCGTCGCGGTGCGGGTGCCGGTCGAGGACGGCTCACTGACCGATCTGACGGTCGAGTTGGCGACTCCCGCCACGGCGTCGGAGGTCAACGCCGCCTACGCCGAGGCCGCGAACGGCTATCTCAAGCTGGTTCTGCGCTACACCGAGGACCCCATCGTCTCCCGCGACATCGTCGGCGACCCGGCCTCGTGTGTGCTTGACGCCTCGCTCACCAGGGCCGACGGCGACCTGGTCAAGGTGTTCGGCTGGTACGACAACGAGTGGGGCTACGCCAACCGCACTGTCGACCTTGTCCGGCTGATGGCCACGCGATAAGCCACGCCGCAACCCGCTTCGCGAGAGGACCCGACCATGGACGCGCACGTGCTTGTGGCCTATGCCAGTGCGACCGGATCCACCCGCGGCGTCGCCGAGCGGATCGCGGCGACGCTGACCGCCCGGGGCGTTCGCGCGGTCGCCCGGCCGGTGTCCGACCAGCCCGACCCGCGCGACTACACCGCCGTCGTCCTCGGCAGCGCGGTGCACGGCCGGGCGTGGCTGCCCGACGCGGTGCGGTACACCCAGGATCACCGGGCCGGACTGGCCGACCGGCCGCTGTGGCTGTTCAGCGTCGGGCTGCGCGGCACCCAGCGGGGCCTGGCCGCCAAGGTCTTCTCCGGCCAGGAATCCGGTGTCGAACTCCCCGGCTCGGTCGCCTTCATCCCGCGCGGCGCGTACCACTTCTTCGCCGGGGTCAGCGACCGGTCGGCGATGGGGTGGCTGGGCGGGCTGGTGTGGCGGGCTCTCGGCGGGAAGTTCGCCGACTACCGCGACTGGCGGATCATCGACCTGTGGGCCGAAGGGATAGCCGACTCCGTGACCGGCGTGGCACCGTCCGACCGTGGCGCCTCCACCCAGTCCGACGAGCACTAGCGCCACGACCCCGAGGGCGGTACCGGTGTCCACCGACCGAGATGTCGAGGAGTTCCTGCGCGGCCACCCGTTCGCCGCCGAGGTCTTCGACCGGGTCCGCTCGATCATGCGCGGGTCCTGCGTGGTCCGGGTCTCCAAGAGCCAGATCGCCTTCCGGCGGGACCGGGGGTTCGCCTACCTCTGGCTGCCCGGCCGCTACCTGCGCTCCCCTGCCGCCGAGGTGGTGCTCTCCATCGTGCTGGGGCGCCACGACCCGTCTCCGAGGTTCAAACAGGTTGCCCACCCGTCGCCCGCCCACTGGATCCACCATCTGGAGGTTCGCGACCTCGGCGAGGTTGACACCGAGGTCGCGAACTGGCTGCTCGAAGCCGCCGACCACGCTCGCCGCTGAGCTATCGCGCGCGTGACCATCGCGTCGCCGCGACCGCGATGCCCGGGACGAGCGCGGCCACGGCGACGACGGCCAAGTCGGCGAGTCCGACCGGAACGGTGCCCAGCAGCGCACGCAGTCCACCCACGTAGACCCCCGCCAGTTGCAGCGCCACGGCGGCCGCGACCGCGATGTCGAGGAACCGCGGGCCGCCTCGGGCGCGCAGGCTGACCGCGACGCCGAGTTGGGCGAGTCCCAGGCACAGGAAGACCATGCTCTGCCAAGGTCTTCCGGTGGCGTGGCCCCACGCGCCGACCGCGAGGGTGACCGCGGCGATGAGCGCGCCGGTCCACCCGATCCGCCGCCACAGGCCGTCGCCGAGGACGAACTGGCCGGGGGGCCGCGGCGGCAGGCGCATGAGGTCGGGACTGGCCGGTTCGGCGCCGATGGCGACGCCGGGCAGGCCGTGGGTCAGCAGGTTCACCCACAGGATCTGTGCGGGCAGCAGCGGAAGGGCCAGACCGGCGAGCGGTCCGAGCAGCATCACCAGGATCTCGGCGAACCCGCCGGCCAACGCGTATCGCAGGAAGGTGCGGACGTTGGCGTAGACGCGTCTGCCCTCTCCGATCGCGACGGCGACGGTGGCGAGGTTGTCGTCGGTGAGGACGAGGTCGGCGGCCTGCCTGGCCACCTCGGTGCCGCCCAGTCCCATCGCCACGCCGATGTCGGCGCGGCGCAGGGCGGGCGCGTCGTTGACGCCGTCGCCGGTCATCGCCACGACGTGTCCGTCGCGCTGCCAGTCCTCGACTATCCGCAGCTTCTGGTCCGGCCGGGTCCTGGCGTAGACGGCGGCGTCGTGGTCGGCCATCCCGTCGAGGTGGTCGCCGGTCACGACCGGCCCCGGTCCGATGCCGACCCGGGCGGCGATCACCGACGCCGTCTCCGGGTGGTCGCCGGTGATCATCACTGTCCGAACGCCCGCGGCGTGGAAGCCCGCGATCACGTCGGCGACGTCGGAGCGAGGCGGATCGGTGATCGCGACCAGTCCCACGAGCCTCGGCCGGTCGGCGCCCTCGGTGACCGCGAGCACCCGGTAGCCCTCGGCCGCGAGCCGCGCGGCCTCGCCGAGCGCGCGGTCGGTGTCGGCGCCGGGCGCCAAGTGCGCGAACACCGCTTCCGGTGCGCCCTTGCACACGACAAGCTCCGCGCTGTCCGGCGTCCGGTGCGTCGTCGTCATCGTGCGCCGCTGCGCGTCGAACGGAACCTCGGCGACGCGCGGATACCCCGCGCGCAGCGTCGCCACCGGTATCGCGCCCTTGCCCGCCGCCACCAGCAGAGCCGCCTCGGTGGGGTCCCCGACGGACCGCCAGCGCGGGTCCTCGGTGTCCGGCGGGCTCAGGTCGGCGTCGTTGCACAGCGCCACAGCGCGCAGCAGCCGGTCGAGCCCGCGGCCGTCCCCGCGGATCTCGCCGTCCGGCTCGTATCCGGTGCCGGTCACGACATGCTCGCCCCCTTCGGGGGTCCACAGCCGTTCGACGACCATCCGCCCCTCCGTGAGCGTGCCTGTCTTGTCCGCGGCGATGATCGTGACCGAGCCCAGCGTCTCCACCGCGGGCAGCGCCCGCACGACCGCGCCCCGCCGGGCCATCTGATGCGCGCCGAGCGCCAGCGCGAGGGTGACGACAGCGGGCAGTGACTCGGGCACCGCTGCCACGGCGAGGCTGATCCCGGTCAGCGTCACCTCGCCGAGCGAGCGGCCCTGGATCAGCCCGATCGCCGCCACCCCGGCCGACAGCAGGACCGCCACCAGCGCCAGTACGCGCCCGAGTGCGGCAAGGCGCCGCTGCAGGGGCGTGGGCCGGACCCTGCCGGTGTCGAGCAGCGCGGCGATGCGCCCAAGCGAACTGGTCGCCCCGGTCCGCACCACCACCGCGACCCCGCGGCCCTTGGTCACCACCGTCCCCGCCGACACCTCGTCGCCGACGAGTTTGTCCACCGCGACCGATTCGCCGGTGAGCATCGACTCGTCGACCTGGAGACGGTGCGCCGCGCTCAGCCGGGCGTCAGCGGGCACGATGTCCCCCGCGTCGACCGTGATCACGTCGCCAGGCACGACCTGGTCGGCCGGGAGCACCGTGCCGACCCCGTCGCGCACCACCCGCGCCGTCGGCGCCGACATCCGGCGCAGCGCGGCCAGCGCCCGTTCGGCGCGCACCTCCTGCGCGATGCCGACCGCGCTGTTGGCGACCACGACAAACGCGATCACCGCGGTGTCGGTCCAGTCGCCCAGCACCGCCGCCAGCACCATCGCCGCGAGCAGCAACAGGATCATCGGATCACGCGCCTGTGCCAGCGCGCGGGCGGCCAGGCCCGGCGCGGACGGCTCGGCGATGCTGTTGGGGCCGACGCGCTCGAACACGTCGGCCGCTTCCTGTCGGGTCAACCCGGTCGGCACACCGATGGCCGTCATCGCCCCACCTCCTGCCCGCCACGGTGTCGCGAGCGGACGGAACCCGACCAGTGACCGACGCCCGAGACGACCGGGACCAACGACCCGCGCACGGGATCGCGGTGCGGCTGGTTCCGGGTCCCGGGGCCGAAGTCCCGCCGAGACGGGAACAGGTGCTCTGCTCGACGCCCCGCGAACCGGATGTGCTGGTGGGTGCCCACCCCACACCCCGACGAGAGGAACCGGCGATGACCAGTGTCATTCCGCGCACCGCGATGTTCCCGGACTTGTTCCGGCTGATGGAGACCTTCCCGTTCGTGGACCGCCACCTTGTCCGCATCGAGGACTACATCGACGGCGGCCACTACGTCGTGCGCGCCGAGCTGCCCGGCCTCGACCCCGCCAAGGACATCGAGATCTCGGTGGCGGGCGGCGAGCTGACCATCACCGCCCAGCGCGCCGAACCCAAGGGGACCAAAGCGCACAGCGAGTTCCACTACGGAACCTATGGGCGCAGCGTGACCCTGCCCAGGGGCGCCGACCCCGACCACATCAAGGCCGATTACCAGGCGGGAATCCTGCGGATCAGCGTTCCGATCAAGAAGGCGCCCGCGGCCCGGCAGATCCCGGTGTCCGCGATCGGCAAGTAAGGCCAAGGACCGCCGTGCCCAGGCCCACTGGGCACGGCGGTTCACCCGCGCGGCCACATCGCGGGTTCCCGGCGACGGAGGTGGAGTCGACGTGTCGCACTCACCGGCGGATCGCGCGCCACACCTTGGCTTCGCGACGCAGCTGAGCCCCTTGGACGCGGCGTTCCTCGCGCTGGAGGACGCCGACCCACACGTCTCTCTGGCGATCGGGTCCGTCGCGGTGTTCGACGGGCCCGCACCCGACCAGGCCCACGTCGCCGCCGCCGTCCGGTCTCGGCTCCGGCGCTTCCCCCGAGCCGGGCAGGTGGTGCGGCGGGCGCCGTTCGACCTGGCGGCGCCACGCTGGGTCGACGCGGGCAAGGTCGATCTCGGGTACCACCTGCGGCGCACCGCGCTGCCCGCGCCGGGCGGTGACGCCGAGCTGTGCGCGCTGACCGAGCGGGTGATGGCCACCCGCATGGACCGCGACCGCCCGCTGTGGGAGATGTGGGTCGTCGAGGGCCTGGCCCGCGGGCGCTGGGCGGTGCTGACCAAGCTGCACCACAGCCTCGCCGACGGCGTGTCCGGCAACCATCTGCACGAGGTGCTGCTCGACGACCCGGTCGGCGCGACCGTGCACCCGCTGCGGCCGCAGCCGCCACCACCGCTCTGGGAAACGGTCACCGCCCCGCTGGCCGCGCTGGTCGGCCTCGCGCGGTCGCCATTGCGCCTGGCCAGACAGGTCGCCTCGGCGATCGGGGGAATCGCCACGCTGGCCGGGTCGGTGTGGCCCGCGGCCCCGTCGTCGCTGACCGGGGAACTGGGCTCGCCGCGGCGCTACGGCGTCGCGAGGGTCTCACTCACCGACATCGGTGAAATCCGCGACGTGTTCGGGGTGACCGTCAACGACGTGATGCTCACCGCCGTCAGCGCGGCCCTGCGCGAGGTGCTGCGCCGCCGCGGCGAGCCCACCGACCCGCATACCGTGCGCGCGTTGGTGCCGGTGTCGGTGCGGCTGCCGGGCGAGCACGCGATCCTGGACAACCGGGTCTCGCTGGTGCTGCCGTTCCTCCCGGTGGACGTCGCCGACCCGGTCGGCGCGCTGGGTGCCGTGCACGAGCGGATGCGCACGGTGAAGGACAGCGGGCAGGCCAAGGCAGGCGCCGCGGTGACCGAACTGGCCGCACACGAGCCGTTCGCCCCGATCGCGCTCGCACTCAAAGCCGCGGCCCGGCTCCCCCAGCGCAGCGTCGTCACCGTGGCCACCAACGTCCCCGGGCCGCGCGGACCGCTGGCCTTCCTCGGCCGCGACCTGCTGGAGCTGTTGCCCTATGTGCCCATCGCGGTCCGACTGCGGGTCGGAGTGGCCGCTCTGTCCTATCAGGACAATCTGGTGTTCGGCGTGACCACCGACCGGGCCTCGGTCCCGGAGGTGGGCGTGCTCACCGAGACGATCGCCCGCGCCGCGGCCGAGCTGCTGGCCGCCGCCCGGTCCCGACGACCCAACAGGAATGGAGCTGTGCCATGGCCTACACGGTTGACCTGACCGATACGCGACCGCGTACCGTCCTGCGCCTGCCTGGCGAACTGCGCTTCGACCACATCACCGACGACGTCTCAGACGGCCTGCGGCACCTGTACGCCGCGGCGGGCCAGGCGGGATTGAGTCCCGCCGGGCCACCCGAGATCACCTATCTCGGGCCGGTCGGACCTGGCCGGACCACCGCGGTCGAGTTCGCCTTCCCCCTCGACCATGCCGAGCCGGGTCCGGTGGCCGACGGCGCCGAAGTCGTCGTCCAAGAGCAGGTCAAGGTCGCTCGCACCGAACACGTGGGCCCCTACGACGAGATCGGCGCGGCCCACGACGCGGTCGCCCGCGGCGCGGCCGCCGAAGGGTATGAGCCCGCCGGGCCACCCACCGAGTGCTACCTCGTCGGCCCCGACAAGGCGTGGCGGCCAGGACTGCTGCGCACCGAGGTGCGGCTGCCGATCCGATCCGCGAAGGAGCAGGCGTGATGCGCGGCCTCGTCAAGCAGGTGATGAGCACCGACGTCGCGACGGTGACACCCGCCGCCCGGTTCAAGGACATCGTGCGGGTGATGCACCACCGCGACGTCAGCGCCCTGCCGGTCGTGGACGCCGGACGCGGGGTGCTAGGCGTGGTGTCGACCAGCGACCTCGTCGGCGCCCAGGCGCGGCCCGGGGTGCGCCGGTGGCGCCTTCGGTGGCACTTCTGGCGTAGCAGGGGAACCCACGCCGGTGAGCTGATGTCGAGGCCCGCGCGCACGATCGGGCCGGAGGCCACGATCGCCGAGGCGGCCAGGCTGCTCGACCGGCACCGGATCAAGCGGCTGCCGGTGGTCGACACCACCGGCGCGCTGGTCGGCATCGTCAGTCGGGGCGACCTGCTCAGCGTGTACCTGCGGACCGACGAGGACATCGCCGACGAGGTCACCCACGACGTCCTCGAACACGGGCTCGGCCTCACCGTCACGCCCGCGACGGTCACCGTGGCGGTCGACGGCGGCGTGGTGCGGCTGCGCGGCGAGGTCGAGCGCAGGTCCATGATCGGACTCATCGAGTCGATGGCCCGCGGGATCGACGGAGTGGTCGACGTCGACGCGGAGCTGACCTTCGTCGCCGACGACACCCAGCCCGCCGTCAAACCGGCGACCGACCTCACCCACGAACCCTGGCTCAGCCACCGGACCCGACCATGACCGAGTGGGCGGGCGACGGCGAGTTCATGCGGTCCAGCGACGCCTTCTCCTGGTATCAGGAGAGCGATCCGGCTCTCCGGTCCACCATCGTGGGGGTGGCGTGGCTGGACCGCGTGCCGGACTGGGCCGCGCTGTGCGCCAAGGTGGACGCGGCGACCCGGTCGATCCCGCGCTTCCGCCAGCGGGTCGAGCAGCCTCCCGCCCGGCTCGCGCCGCCGCGCTGGGCGATCGACGGGCGGTTCGACCTGAGCTGGCACCTGCGCCGGGTCGCCGCTCCCGCACCGCACGGGACCGCACAGGTACTCGACCTGGCACGGCTGGAGGCGATGACCGGGTTCGACCGCAGTCGTCCACTGTGGACGTTCACGCTGGTCGAGCGGGTGGACCGGCGGGCTGCGCTGATCATGAAGGTGCACCACTCGCTCACCGACGGCCAGGGAGCGATGCGGTTGGCGCCCAAGCTGTTCGACGGCGGGCGAACCGCGCGGGCGGTGACCCCGCCACCCGCGCCTGAGCCCGACCGCGCCGACCTGCTGCTGTCCGGCCTGCTGCACACCACAGGCCGGGCCGTCGGGCTGGTCGTGGGCGCCGCCCGGGGTGTCGTGCCCGCGTGGCTGGGCCTGCTGCGCGACCCGCTCGGCACCGCACGGGACGCGGTGGCGACGGTGCGCTCCATCGCCGCGACCGTCGCACCGGTCCGCGAGGCGATGTCACCGGTGATGCGCGACCGCGGCCTGGGCCGGGGGATGGAACTGCTGACCGTGTCACTCGACGACCTCAAGGCCGCGGCGGGCGCCGCCGGGGGCACGGTGAACGACGCCTTCCTCGCCGCGGTCACCGGCGGTTTGCGGCACTACCACGACGCGCACCGCGCCCGGCCCGCCCAGCTGCGGGTCACCATGCCGATCAGCATTCGCACCGCGGCCGATCCGGCCGCGAGCAATCGGATCACCCTGCTGCGCTTCCCGCTGCCGGTGGCCGAGCCCGACCCGGTCACCCGGATGGCCGTCATCGGCCACGCCTGCCAGAACGCGCGTTCCCAGCGGTCACTGGCGTTCACCGACGCGATCGCGGGCGGGCTCGACCTGCTGCCCTCCGCGGTCGCGGGGAGCATGCTCAAGCGGGTCGACTTCCTCGCCAGCGACGTCACCGGCCTGCCCCGGCCGGTCTATCTCGCGGGCTCGAAGGTGACCGCGTACTGCGCGTTCGGCCCCACGATGGGCTGCGCGGCGAACCTGACGCTGATGTCCTACGCCGGGGCCTGCCACATCGGGGTCACCTACGACACCGCCGCGATCCCCGACGCCGACCTGTTCGCCGAGTGCCTGCGCGCCGGGTTCGCCGAGATCACCGCGCTGGCGGGCAGCGGGGCGGTGCACCTGCCGGTGCGGGACTCCCGTTTCCCGGGAGTCCCGCACCGCTCAGCGGTCGAGGACCGAGTCGAGCAGTAGGCGCTTCTCGGCGCCCGCCACCGCACGCCGGGCCGCGGCGACCACGTCCGGGTTGACCGAGATCGACGTGATGCCCATACGCACCAGGTGGTCGGCGAAGCCCGGCCGGGTCGACGGGGCCTGGCCGCACAGCGAGGACGTCACACCCAGCCCGCGCGCGGTGCGCACGATGGTGCCGATGGCGTCGAGCACCGCGGGATCGGACTCGTCGAACAGCTCGGCGCACACCTCGGAGTCGCGGTCGACGCCCAGCATCAGCTGGGTGAGGTCGTTGCTGCCGATGGACACCCCGTCGACGCCCAGCCCGATGTACTCGGGAAGCCAGTGCACCACCGACGGGACCTCCGCCATGATCCACCGGTGCAGCCCGCGCTGCCTGCCCAGCGGCGAGGCGTCGACCAGTTCCAGGCACGCCTCCAGTTCCCACTTGGTCCGCACGAACGGGATCATCAGGTGCAGGTTCGGGGTCTGCTCCCGGACCCTGGCCAGCACCTCCAGTTCCAACGCGAACAGGTCGGGCTCGCGCACATACCGGTAGCAGCCGCGGTAGCCGATCATCGGATTGCTCTCCCGCGGCTCGAACCGCGCGCCGCCAACCAGGCCGCGGAACTCGTTGCTGCGCAGATCCGTCGCCCGGTAGACCACCGGCCGGGTGCCGAACGCGGAGGTGATCCGCAGCAGCGCCGCCGACATCTCGTCAACAAACGTGGCTTGTTCCCCGTGCGCGATCAGGTCGCGCGGGTGCCTGCCGTGCAGCGCCTCGGTGAGCATGAACTCCGCCCGCAGCAGGCCGACGCCGTCGACGTCGAGCGCGGCGACCGCCTCGGCGCGCTCAGGCATGGCCAGGTTCACATAGACCCTGGTCGCGGTCGCCTCGGCCATGGTGGGCGCCACGGCCGCCACCGGCTCGGTCCGCGCGGGCGAGGTCTGGTCGCCCGCGTAGACGGCGCCTTCCGACCCGTCCACGGTGACCAGCGCGCCGTCGGCCAGCTCGGCCGTCGCGGTCCGGGCGCCGACCACGCACGGTACGCCGAGCTCCCGGGCGACGATCGCGGCGTGACAGGTCATCCCGCCGCTGTCGGTGACCAGCGCCGCCGCGCGGCGGATCGCGGGCACCCAGTCCGGATTCGTCATGGGAGCGACCAGGATCTCGCCGTCGAGCAGCAAGCCACCCTGTTCGGGCGCGGTGAGCACCCGGACCCGGCCCGCCACCCGGCCCGGCGCCGCGGCCAGCCCCGTGACCAGCGCGGCACCCGAACTCGGCTCGCCGAGGGTGGTGATCGGCCTGGCCTGGACAAGCCAGACCCCCTGGGCGTCGATCGCCCACTCCACGTCCTGCGGCACCCCGTAGTGCCGCTCGGCCGCGACCGCCAGGCGGGCGACTTGGGCCAGCACGTCCTCATCGAGGACCCGCGCCCCACCAGAGCGCTCGTCGAGCGGCACTTGCTCGTCCCCGCCGTCCCGGCCGCGCACGATCTTGAACGCCTGGCTGCCGATGTTGGTGCGCAGCACCTGGAGGGAGTTCTTGTCGAGCACATAGGTGTCCGGCTCCACCAAGCCGCCGACGACCACTTCGCCCTGGCCGAAGGCGGCCTCCACGACGACGCGGTCGGTGCGGCCGGTGCTCGGATCGGCGGTGAACGCCACGCCGGAGCGCTCGGCGGCGACCATGCGCTGCACCACGACCGCGATGGCCGGCTCGGCGGTGAAGCCGCGGCTCGCCCGGTAGGCCACCACGCGAGGGGCGAACAGCGACGCCCAGCAGTCCACGACCCGCGCGGTCAGCTCGTCGTCGCCCGCGACGTTGGTGAAGGTGGCGTTCATGCCCGCGAACGACGCGTCGGCGCCGTCCTCCCCGGTCGCCGAGGACCGCACGGCGACCTCGTCGGCGTCGAGCGACCGCGCCGCCTCCAGGATGCGCCGCCGCACCGGCTCGGCGAGCCCGGCCTTGGCGACCAAGGCACGCAGCTGGTCACACGCCTCGGTGAGCCGGTCGGCGTCCGCGACCGCCGACAGCGCGGCGGTATGGGCGGTCGCCAGTTCGGCACGCACACCCGCGGCGTCCATCGAGTCGAGGTACGCCGAACGCAGGATCACGAACCCCGGTGGCACCGCCAGATCGGCGGCGACGAGTTCGCCGAGATTGGCGCCCTTGCCGCCCGCCTCGTCGGCGTCGGCCAACCCCAGCGCGGTGAAGTCCTTGATGTAGTCGGCCACGTCAGTCGTCCCACGCCAGGCTGACCGCGGCCGAGTTCTCCAGCTCCACCTTCGTCACGCCCGCCACCGTGCGCGCCAGCGCGCCCACGATCCGGCGCTCGGCGAGGTCGGCGAAGTCGCCGCGGATCGTGACGGCGCCGCCGTCGACCTCTACCGCCCAGAACCGCCTGCTGCCCGCGTAGTCGTCGAGCAGTGAGCGCACGTGCGCGGCCACCACGTCGTCGTCGTGCACGAGCGTGCGCAGCAGATCGCGGCGGGCGACGACGCCGATCAGCAGACCCTCCTCCACCACCGGAAGGCACCGGAGGTGGCCTGCCAGCATGCGCGCGGCGATCGCGGCGGTGTCGTCGGTCGGCGCGACGACCTCGACGGGCGTGCTCATCGCCGTCGACACGGGCTGCGCCCTGCGGTCCGGTCCGGCCTCGGCGACCGAGCCCGCGCGCATCGCGTCGGACTCGCTGAACACCCCGATGACCCGCCCGACGTCGTCGACGACCGGGAGCGCGGCGAATCCGTTGTCGGTGAGGACCGTGATCGCCTCGCGGATCGTGGTGTCCGCGTCGACACTCACCACCGGCCTCGTCATGACATCTCGTGCTCTCATCGCATCTCCCTCATTTCCGGTCGACCCGCATCCGGGCCAGGTCCGCCGCCCAGCGGCGGGCCCGGTGCCGGTCGAGCACCCACTTGACCACCTGGAAAAGCAAAACCAGGCCGAACAGCGCGATGATCAGCGCGATGAGTCCGCTGACCACGCCCGCGGCCACCGCGCCGCCGGGGGAAAGCCCCGACTCGCCCTGCCCGGCCACCGCCGCCGCGGCCACATAGGACTCCGTGCCGATCGCCGCGGCGACCGGCACCGAGAGCAGCCCGAGCAGGACCACGGCGGCCAGGACGCCGGACTCCAGCCAGTCGACCGGGCGGGCGAGCCCGCCGGTGCCCGGCCAGAACATCCTGACCACCCTGCCGAGGTCCGATGTGGACGATCTGGTCACCGTGGTCCCTCCCGTCAGGACTTGCCGACCGCGACCGAGATCTGGCGCGGTGCGGACTCGGCCTTGACGCGAGGATCCCGGCGTCGTAGGACGCCTTGACCTTCGCGGTGTCCGCGCCCGCGGGCAGGCGGACAGTGCGGGCGAACGAGCCGTAGGTGAACTCGGAGTGGGACTTGTCGTGCTTGGTGACGGAGCGCTCGGCCGAGATGGTCAGCGCGTCCCCGTCGACGCGCACGTCGATGTCCTTCTCTGGGTCGAGGCCCGGCAGTTCGGCCCGCAGGACGTAGTCGCCGCCGTCGCGGTACTCCTCGACCTTCACCATGTGGTGCCCGGAGAACGGCAGGCCATCCTCCAGCAACCGGAACAGGTCGGGAAACCCGACGGAGCGCGGGATCAAACTGGTCATCTTGTCTCCTTCCACGGGGTCCTACCCCTCCAGCACACCCGGCACCCGCGTCCGCTCCCCACCGTCCTTGGCCCCTGCTGGAAGGGACTTCCGTCGGTGGGTGACAGCGGCGCCCAGGCCGAAGCACACGGCGATCGCGGTGGCACCCACGAGCGGGGCCTTCACCTCAGCGGGCAGCGCGAGCGGCCGAAGCGCCGAGGCGATCACCATGAGGACCGGGCCCTGCGCGACGTAGGCGGCGAACGCCGCGCGGCCCATCGCGGCGGCGAACGGGCCATGTCCGGTCATCGCCCGCTGGGACAGACCGAGAAGCCACACCGAGCCCGCGACCACCAGCGCCGCCTCAGCGGTCGCGGTGCCCAAGGCGGGCACCGACCAGCCACCCAGGTACGCCGAGACCTGGTCGGCCACGTCCCGGACGCCCGCCAGCAGACCGGCGGTGGGCACGAGGACGATCGCGGCCACCGCGACCGCGGCGCACCGCCGGTAGACGCCGTCGGGCACCCGGTCGCGCCAGCCGCGCCGCGCGGCGGCCATCCCCAGGGCGAACATCGCCGCGCACTGCGGCCACTGCCACAGGTGCAGGTCCACCGGCTGCGCACCACGGGCGGGCCACCAGAGTCGGACGACGAAGGTCGTCACGGCGACCACGCCCGCCACCGCCACCAGCGCACGTGGTCTCAGCGGCGCGGCTCGCCGATCGGTCGCGGGCCGGGCGGCCCGCCAACCGGCGTAGGCCAGGGAGTAGACGAGCAGGACCCCGGCGAACCAGAGAGAACCAGAGTCCAGCGGCGGTTCCCGATGCCGGAAGACCCACCACGGCGACACGTCCATCCCGGCCGCGCGGTAGGCGACCCACACCGACAGCGGCCACACCAGCAGCAGGGACGCCAGGAACGGCACGCCCAACCGCCGCGTCCGGTCCCCGATGTAGCGCGCGGTTCCCTTGTGGGCCAACGCGTCCGGGGTGAACAGGCCCGCCACGAAGAAGAAGACCCCGATCACGTAGAGCCCGCTCGGCCCCAGCACCGCGGCGAGCACCAACTCCACTCCCGGGTCGAACGTAACCTCGTTGACCTCGTCGTAGGCCCAGCCGCCGGTCGCCGAGTAGCCCAGCAGCGCGTGCCCGCCGATGATCCACGCGACCATCAGCGTCTTCAGGTTGTCGATGTGCGCCAGCCGCGGTCCGCCGCGGCGCGTGCCCGCCGTCGCCATGCCCGGAAGTGTCACTCCGCGCCTCCGACGGGCCGAGAGACCAAGGTCCCGGTCATTGGATGGCTTCCGTGCCTGTCCGGCCGCGCCGCATCTGGCTGTGCTGGGTGCAAACAGACCTGGGAGGACACCATGCGTGCAGCACGACTCTTGCTCATTCCGGCACTCGCGGTGGCCGTGACCGGGTGCGGCAGGTCGGATCCGGGCACACCGGTGACGCCCACCTCGACCCCGCCCGCCACCACGACGGCGACCACCGGCACCACCACGACGGCGGGTCCGGTGGCCACGCCGACCACGGCACCCACCACGATTTCACCGTCCACGGTCCAGCCGCAGACACAGGGCGCGCGGGTGTCGGTCTACTTCGTCCAGGGCGAGAAGATCGTCGCGACGCGGCGGGCCGCGGTGGGCACCGCACCCGCGGCGGGCGCGGTGCGGGCCCTGCTCGCGGGACCGACGCAGGCCGAGACGCAGGCCGGATTCACCTCCAGTGTGCCCGCGGGGACGCGGCTGCTCGGCGTCTCGCTGCGCGCTGGGACCGCCACCGTCGACCTGACCGGCGCGTACGCGGGCGGTGGCGGGTCGCTGTCGATGCTGACCCGGCTCGCGCAGGTGGTGTTCACCCTGACCCAGTTCCCCTCCGTGCGGGATGTGCTTTTCCGCCTCGACGGCAAGCCGGTCACGGCGTTCGGCGGCGAGGGCGTCGTGCTCGACCACCCGGTGACCCGGGCCGACTTCGAGGACTACTCCCCCGCCGTGCTCGTCGAGTCACCCACCTTCGGCTCGACCGTCGGCAGCCCCCTGCGGATCCACGGCACCGCCAACACCTTCGAAGCGGTGTTCCAACTCCAGCTCGTCGACGCGGCGGGCGCGACGGTGTTCGACCAGCGGGTCATGGCCACCTCCGGCACCGGAACCCGCGGCACGTTCGACGTCACCCTGCGCTTCCCGGTCGCCAACCCGGGACCAGCCCGACTCATCGCCTGGTACGCCTCACCCAAGGACGGCTCCCGCGTGGTCGTGGCCACCATTCCGGTCGAGCTGCGCCGATGACTCCCGTGCTGGAGTGCGCGGCGCTGACCCGCCGGTTCGGTGAACGGGTCGCGGTGGACGCGGTCACGCTGCGGGTGGCCGAAGGCGAGACCTACGGGCTCCTCGGACCCAACGGCGCGGGCAAGAGCACCACCATCCGCATGGTGTGCGGCCTGCTCGCCCCCGACTCGGGCGCGGTCACGGTCGCGGGCAGGCCGATGGCGCCGGGCTCGCCCGCCCGCGCCGACATCGGCTACGTGCCGCAGGAGGTCGCGCTGTACCCGGACCTCAGCGCCCGGGAGAACCTGCGCTTCTTCGGCCGCCTCTACGGCCTGCGCGGAGCGGTGCTGCGGCGCCGGATCGCCGAGGTGCTCGACCTGGTCGGGCTCGCCGACCGCGGCGGCGAACGGGTCGAGTCGTTCTCCGGCGGGATGCGGCGGCGGCTCAACATCGGCGCGGGGCTGCTGCACCGGCCCCGACTGCTGGTGCTCGACGAACCGACCGTGGGCGTGGATCCGCAGAGCAGGCACGCGATCCTCGACAGCGTGCACACGCTCGGCGCTGCGGGCATGGCCGTGCTCTACACAACGCACTACATGGAGGAAGCCGAGCGGATCTGCGACCGCGTCGGCATCATCGACCACGGCAAGCTCGTCGCCGAGGGCACCCCGCGCGAGCTGGTCGCCATGGTCGCCGAACGCGACCAGGTCGAGCTGTCCGCCTCCGGTGACCTCGCCGCGTTCGCCGCGGTGTGCGCGGGCATGGACGGCGTCGACCGGGCCACCACGACCGATGGCGAGGTCCACCTGGTCGCCGCCGACGGCCGCGGGCTGCTGCCCGCCGTGTTCGCCGCCGCGCAGCGCAGCGGGGTCGGGGTGCGCAGCGCCCAGGTCGTGGAGCCGGACCTGGAGACGGTGTTCCTGCACTTGACCGGCACCGCGCTGCGGGAGTGAGCCATGACCGTCCTGACCATCGCGGCCAAAGACCTGCGGCAGCGGCTGCGCGACAAGTCCGCCATCGTCATGGGATTCCTCGCCCCGGTCGCCATCGCCTGGGTGATGAGCGCGGCCTTCGGCGGGCTGGGCGGCATCCACCTCGACGCCGCCGTGGTCGACCAGGACGGCGGCGACATCGCCGCGGCGTTCACCGGGATGCTCGCGAGCGACGAACTCGCCGACCTCGTCACCATCAAGCCCGCCTCCGGCGCCGACGACGCCCGGTCCAAACTGGACAGTGGCGAGGTCGACGCGGTGTTCGTGCTGCCGCCGGGGTTCTCCGCGGCGGCACGCGGCAGCGGCGCGGTCCCGGTCACCGTGCTCGGATCGGTCGACCAGCCGGTGGCAAGGCAGGTCGCCGCGGCGGTGGCCGAGGCGTTCGCGGCGCGGTTCAACGCGGTCCGGCTGTCCGTGGCCACCGCGCTGACCAGCGGCGCCGACCCGGCGACGGTGACCGACCTCGCCGCGGCGGCGGCGAGCCGCGAGCCGCCCGAGTGGTTGACCGACACCCCGACCGGCACCCGGCCGCTGTCGGCCATCAGCTACTTCGGTCCCGGCATGGGCATCTTCTTCGCCATGTTCGCCATCGGCTTCACCGCGCGCGGATTCCACACCGAACGCGCGGCAGGCACGCTGGACCGGATGCTGGCCGCGCCGGTGCGGCCTGCGTCGGTGTTGGCGGGCAAGTCGGTGGCGGCCTTCGCCTACGCCACGGCCAGCCTGACGACGATGGCCGTGGTCACCACCGTGGCGTTCGGGGCCTATTGGGGGCCGCCTTGGGCCGCCGCGGCCCTGATCGTGGCGATGGCCGTGGCCATGGCGGCACTGGCCGCACTGGTGATCGCCCTGTCGCGCACCGAGCGGCAGGCCGAGGGACTGGCGGCGATGCTGACCTTCGGCCTGGTCCTGCTCGGCGGCAACTTCGTCTTCGTCTCCGCCGCCCCGGCCGCGCTGCGCGGCCTGGCGCTGTTCACGCCGAACGGGTGGGCGCTGCGCGGGTTCACCGACCTGGCCACCGGCGCACCCGCGTCCGCCGTCGCGGTCCCGGTGGCGGTGATCGCGGCCTTCGCCGCGGGCACCGCGCTCATCGCGACGGCGGCGGCGCGCCGGATCGGTGGCAGGCGATGATCGCGCTCACCGTCGCGGGCCTGGAACTGGGCAGGCTCATCCGGGACAAGACGGCCGTGTTCTTCATGGTCCTGCTTCCCACGGTCATCATCCTGGTGATCGGTGCGACCATGGCCGACGCCGGGAGACTGCGGGTCGGTGTCGTCGCGGCCGACACGACCGGACTGGCAGGCGAGCTGGTCGCCGAACTGCACGCCACAGCAGGCGTCGACGTCCGGGACCTCGCCGACGAGGAGACCGCCCGCACGGCCCTGCGCCGCGGCGAACTCGACGCGGCCGTGGTGGTGCCCGCAGGCCTGGACCGCGCCCTGCGGGCCGGAACACCGGTGGCCATCCCGCTGCTCGGCGCGGGCGCGGAGTCGACCAGGCAGGCCGCGCTGTCGGCTGTGTCCGGCTCGGTGTCCCGGCACGCGACGCGGGTCCAGGCGGCGCTCTTCGCCGCGGATCGCTTCGGCGACCTCGACGCCCGGCTGGCCACCGCCCGCGCCGTGCAGGCCGTCCTGCCGTCGGTCAGCGTGCACACCGAGATCGTCGACGCGGGCAGCGACTACCTGCCCCAGGGTTTCGGGTCGAGCGCCCCGACCATGCTCGTGCTGTTCGTCTTCATCAACTCCCTGGCGGGCGGCGCCGCGATCATCCAGGCCCGCGCGCTCGGCATCCACCAGCGCGCCATGGCCGCGCCCATCCACGCCCGCGACCTCGTACTCGGCGAGACACTGGCCTATTTGCTCATCGGCCTTCTCCAGTCAGCCCTCATCGTCGCCATCGGGGCGATCCTGTTCGGGGTGGACTGGGGTGATCCGCTGGCGGCGGGGACGCTGATCCTGGTCTGGGCGCTGGTCGGCACCGGCACCGGCGTGCTCGCGGGCACCGTGTTCCGCACCGCCGACCAGGCCACCGCCATCGGCCCGGCCATCGGCATCGCCCTGGGCATGCTCGGCGGCGCGATGTGGCCACTGGAGATCGTCCCGCCCGCCATGCGGACCATCGGCCACCTCACCCCGCACGCCTACGCGATCGACGCGTGGGTGGAGGTCCTCGCCCGCGGCGGCGGCCTGGCCGACATCGGCACACCGCTCGCGGTGCTCGCCGGGTTCGCCGCGGTCCTGCTCGGTTTGGCATCGCTGCGCCTGCGCAAACACCTGACGGCCTGACCGGCTGTCCCTTATGGACAAGGAGAACGACATGTACGGACACTGGAACGGATACGGCATGGGTTGGCTCGGCGCAGTGCTCGGGATCGTCGCGATGGTGGTGATCCTGGGCGGTCTGGCCACCGCGGCGGTAGTGCTGGTCCGCCGCTCCGGCACCGCCGCTCCCGCCTCCACCGCCCGAACGATCCTCGACGAGCGGTTCGCCCGCGGCGAGATCGACGCCGAGGAGTACCAGTCCCGCCGGGCGGCGCTGGGCTAGGAACGGCGTTGGTCACTGGTGAGCCGCGACCGAAGTCCCTGCCGCGGCGTCCCCCGCGGCGCCAGAGTCGACTTCGGACGAAGGAGGAATCATGGCTCTGACTTGGCGTGACGCGGTCAGTTCGGCGCTGGTCGCCGCGATCGTGGTGCCCTACACCTGGTATGAGAACACCGGATCCGCGCCGCTGGTGCGCGACCCGCGCGGGATGGCGGCCATCGGACTCGTGCTCGGCATCGCCGCGTGCGTGGTCGGCGCCCGCGTCAACGGCGAGCGGATGCTGCCCGCGGCGCAGGCGTTGGGCGGGCTCGCCCTGGTGAGCGGGCTGCTGACGCTGGTCATCGACGCCGAGTGGTCGCTCGCGGTGTTCATGATCACCGTGATCTCCCTGTGGCTGATGACCACCCTGCGCCGGATCCCCACCGGCCACCGCGCCTCGACCGGCGGTGACCGGAGATGAGGGTCCTGGTGACGGCGGCGGGCAAGCACGGCTCGACCATGGAGATCGCCGAGGCGATCGGCGAGGGCATCCGGCAGTCGATGAGCGGCGCCGTCGTGGACGTGCGGCCCGCCGCGTCGGTCGGCGAGGTGACCGGATACGACGCGGTGGTCGTCGGCAGCGCTGTCTACTTCGGACGCTGGCGGCCGGAGGCAGTGCGCTTGGTCGAGGCCGACGCCGACGCGCTGCGGGAGCGGCCGGTGTGGCTGTTCTCCAGCGGTCCCGCGGGCGACGCGGCCCCGCCCGAAGCCGTCCCGACCGATCTGATCGACCGCTGCGGGGCGGTCGAGCACCGCACCTTCGGCGGCAGGATCGACCGCGCGCGCCTCGGTTGGGCGGAGCGCCTCGCCATCAAGGCCGTCAAGGCGCCAGAAGGCGACTTCCGCGACTGGACCGAGATCAGCGCGTGGGCGGCCGACATCGCCAGACACCTGACCGCGGCGTCGACAAAACAGGAGACACGGTGACTGACACCTCCACGGAGAAGACCACTTGGCCCGCCGAAGTCCCCGCACCGACCGTGGTCGTGCGCGGCGTGCTCGGCATCGGGATCGACGAGTACGCCGAGGCCAAGGTGACCGCGGTCCTGCGGCGCGCGCACGGGCCCGTCCGCCACGTCCGGATCACCGTGACCCGCCGCCCCGACCCCGCGGTCGCCGAGCCCCTGGTGGCCATGGCGCACGTCGACGTGGGTGGCGTCGTGCTGCACGCCCACGCCACGGCCGAGACCGCGCACACCGCCGTCGACCGGCTCGCGCACCGCCTGAGCCACCAAGTGGCCACCCACGCCAGGCACAGGCGCGGGCCCCGGCCCACGTCGGTTAACCGGGGCACCGCGCCCGGGCGGCGGGTGGTGGCCCACCCCGCCTACGGCGCCGGGCGGTGTTCGGTCGAGGAAGCGATAGCCGACCTCGACGCCCTGGGCTACGACTTCCACCTGTTCACCGACGACTCCGGCGAGGACTGCCTGGTGCGCCGCACGGCTGGCGGCTACCTGCTCGCCGCCGCGCACGGCAGTCCGCCGTCCGCGGAGTGGCCGATGCCGGTGTGGTCCTGCGACGGGGCGGCGCCGAGGATGGACGCAGGCAAGGCACAGGTGCGACTGGACCTGTCGGCTGAGCCGCTGCTGTTCTATGTCGACGACACCGACAACCGCGGCAGGCTGCTCTACCGGCGGGCCGATGGCGACTACGGCCTGGTCTTCCCCGTCCCCGAGAACGGGGTCGAGCGATGAGCGTGCTGGAACTGGCCAGGTGGCAGTTCGGCATCACCACCGTCTACCACTTCCTGATGGTCCCCCTGACCATCGGGCTCGCCCTGCTCGTCGCCGGGATGCAGACCGCCTGGGTGCGCACCGGCAACGCCAAGTACCTGCGGATGACCAGGTTCTGGGGCAAGGTGCTGCTGATCAACTTCGCCATGGGCGTGGTGACCGGCATCGTCCAGGAGTTCCAGTTCGGCATGGCGTGGAGCGCCTACTCCCGCTTCGTCGGCGACGTCTTCGGCGCCCCGCTGGCGATGGAGGGGCTGGTCGCGTTCTTCGTCGAGTCGACGTTCCTCGGGCTGTGGATCTTCGGCTGGGACCGGCTGCCGAAGAAGGTGCACCTGGCCTGCGCCTGGGCGTTCAGCCTCGCCACGATCGCCTCGGCGTACTTCATCCTCGCGGCGAACTCGTGGATGCAGCACCCGGTCGGCGTCGAGATGGTCGGCGGCAGGCCGCGGCTGACCTCGATCTGGGCCGTGCTGGGCAACAGCACCGCCCTGGCCACCATCCCGCACACGATCGCGGGCGCGTTCGCCGTGGCGGGCGCCGTGCTCGTCGGGGTCGGCGCGTGGTGGCTGCGCAAGGGACGGGACACCGACCTGTGGCGCACGACGACCCGCTGGGGCGGCGTCGTCGGCCTGGTGTCGTTCGCCGTGCTCGCCGTGACGGGCGACCTGCAGGCCAAGCTCATGTTCGACCAGCAGCCCATGAAGATGGCCGCCGCCGAGGCACTGTGCCGGACCGAGGAGCCCGCCGGGTTCTCCGTGTTCGCCGTCGGCGACGTGTCCGGCGCGGACTGCGCGAGCGTGAAGTCGGTCAACGTCCCCGGGCTGCTGTCGTTCCTCGCCGAGGGCGACTTCGACGCCAAGGTCACCGGCGTCGACGAACTGGTCGCCCAGTACCAGCAGCGCTACGGGACCAACTACCCCGACGACCCGGCGCTGGGCGAGCTGGCGGGGCAGCCGATCGACTACGTGCCCAACCTGCCGGTAACGTACTGGAGCTTCCGGCTGATGATCGGCTTCGGTGTGCTCGCCGCAGCGGTCGCCGCGTGGGCGCTCTGGACGACCCGGCGCGGTCGGGAATCCGTCGGCCGGTGGCCCGCCCGGATCGCGCTGTGGGGCATCGCCGCGCCCGTGCTGGCCAACAGCTTCGGCTGGATCTTCACCGAGATGGGCCGCCAGCCCTTCGTCGTGGTCCCCAACCCCGACGGCGTCGACGGCGTGTGGATGTTCACCGCGGAAGGCGTCTCCGGGATGACCACCACCGAGGTCGCCACCTCGCTGATCGTGCTGACGCTGGTCTACGGCGCGCTCGCGGTCGTCGAGTTCTTCCTGCTGCGCCGGGTCGTGCGCAAAGGCGTGCCGCCCGCCGTCCCACCATCCACATCGGACAGCGGGGACGACACCCTCGCGTTCGCCTACTGACCGGAGCGCGCCATGGACTTGCCAACACTCTGGTTCATGATCATCGCGGTGCTGTGGCTCGGCTATCTCTTCCTGGAAGGCTTCGACTTCGGCGTCGGGATGCTGCTGCCGGTGCTCGGCCGCACCGAGGCCGAACGCCGCGTCATGATCAACACCATCGGCCCGGTCTGGGACGGCAACGAGGTCTGGCTGCTCGTCGCGGGCGGCGCCACCTTCGCCGCCTTCCCCGGCTGGTACGCCTCGCTGTTCAGCTCGGCCTACCTTCCGCTGCTGCTGTTCCTCGTCGCGCTCATCGGCCGCGGCGTCGCCTTCGAGTACCGCGGCAAGGTCGACAGCCCGGCGTGGCGGCGCGTCTGGGACACGGTGATCGTCGCCGGGTCCTGGATCGCCGCGCTCGGTGTCGGCCTTCTGCTGTCATGGAACCTCGTCGGCCTGCCGATCGACGCCGCGGGCAACCGGGTCGGCGGGGCGCTGGCGGCCGTGCGGTGGGAAACCCTGCTCGGCGCACTGGCCATCGCCGGGTTCGCCGCGCTGCACGGCGCGGCCTACCTCGCGCTCAAGACCGACGGGCCGATCCGGTCCAGGGCGCGCGGGCTGGCGATCGGTGTCGCCCCGCTCGCGCTGGCCCCGCTGGTGGCGCTGCTGCTGATCGTGCAGCTGCGGTCCGGCTCGGCGTGGACCTGGGTCCCGCTCGCGGTGGCCCTCGCCGCCGCGGTGGGCGCCGTGGCCCGGCTCGCCGTCGGGCGCGAGGGCCAAGCCTTCGCCCTGCTCGGCGCCGCGGTCGCGGCGACCGTCACGACACTGTTCGGCGCGCTGTACCCGGACGTGCTGCCCTCCACCATCGACCCCGCCTTCTCCCTGACCGTAGCCGAGACCGCATCGAGCCCGTACACGCTCACAGTGATGAGCTGGGTCGCGCTGTTCGGGACCCCGGCCGTGCTGGTCTACCAGGGGTGGACGTACTGGGTCTTCCGCAAGCGCATCGCCACCCACCACATCCCGGTTCCGTGACAACGCAAAGAGTTCACCCCCGCCCGGAGCATCGGGCGGGGGTGAAGTCGTGGCTGGAGTCAGGGGCGCGGCTCGTGGCGGATGTCGACGACCATGGCCTCCGGGATGGTCACCCCGGTGTCGTCCCACGACCAGGACAGGCGGTTGGTCACCGAGACCACCCCGTCCACGCGCGCGGCGAGCGCCTCGGCGATGCGGAACCAGCTGCGGCGCTCGATCACGCCGTCGAGGGTGACCTCGCCCTCGCTGACCGTCACCTGGACGTTGTCCGCCGGGGTGTCCAGCGACCGTTCGAAGACCTCGTGGCGGATCTCCTCGGCGATCTCGGCGTCGCCGCGCAGGAACACCCCGAGCAGGTCGGCGCGGCTGGCGATGCCGACGAGCGTGCCTTCGCCGTCGACCACCGGCAGGCGCTTGACCCGGTGCTCGGACATGATCCGCGCGGCCATCGGCAGCGAGGTCTGCGCCGGGACGGTGACCGCCGGGCTGCTCATCAGCTCCGCGGCGACCGTGCCCTCCGCGCGCGCCTTGTCGTCGTGCCTGCGCATGAGCGCCAGCAGCGAGTGCGGACGGCCCTGCGCCCGCGCGCTCTCCTTGGCCAGCAGGTCCGCCTCGGACACCACGCCGACGACGTGACGGTCCTCGTCCACCACCGGCAACGCGCTCACCGAGTGCTCCGCCATCAGCCGAACCAACTCGGTGAAGCCCGTGTCCACCGACGCGGTCACCACCCTGTGGGACATCACGTCCTCGACCATGTGCTGCTTCATCCTTGACCTCCCGATCTGAACCGTTTCGACCGAGCCAACGCCTGGGCGGCCGGTGACGCAGCAAGCCAAGGTCCCCACTGGGGACCCACTTTCGACCCTGCTGCTGTCGGGAGTGTCATAACCCGGTGGTGGTGAGGTCGTCGTAGTCGAATTCGAGGTTGTTGTGGACGGTGATGACCCCGGCGACGCGGTAGGCGATTCGGGTGGCTTATTCGGCGAGGCTGCGGAGGGGGACGGTTCCGGTGAGGGTGACGACGCCGTGGGCGACGTCGACGGCGATCGTCTGGTCGCGCGTGGCGGGGTGGTTGAGCCGTTGGTGGAGGTTGTTGTGGATGGCGGTGTCGGCGCGCAGAAAGACGCTGAGGGTGTCGCGGCGGGAGAGGGTGCCGACGAGGTAGCCGTTGTTGTCGGTGACACAGAGGCGGCGTAAGTCGGCGTCGGCGAGGGTGGCGATGGCGGCGCCGAGGGTGGCGTGGTGGTCGATGGTGGGGGCTGGGGTGGTCATGACGTCGGCGGCGGTGAGGCCCGCGGCTTTGGCGCGGCGGGCTCGGGTGCGGCGGCGGGCGAAGAGTGGGGCGGGGTCGGCGCCGCCGTGGTGTTCGAGTTTGGCGAACAGGTCGTGTTCGGTGACGACGCCGAGGGGGCGGCCGGTGGGGTCGATGACCGGTATCGCGTCGATGTCGTGGGCGAGGAGTTGGCCGACGAGTTCGCGGTAGGGGGTGTCGGGAACCGCGGTGGCGATGTGCCTGGTCATGACGGTGGCGACGGTGGTGTGGTTCATGGGGTCCTCCACGGTGGCGGGGCGGGCTCCCGTCGAGGCTGATGACTTGCTAATGTTAGCAACTGCTGAACCTTGCGACAAAGGATGTGCTGCGGGTTGCGGTGGTCCGGCGCGGAAGGATCTGTGTATGACGGTGTCCACTGGTGTGTGTGGGGAGGGGTGCTGGTGAGCAAGCCCCTCTATCAGCTGAAGGCGGAGTTCTTCAAGACGTTGGGCCATCCGGCGCGGATCCGCGTGCTGGAGCTGCTCAGTCAGCGCGAGCACGCGGTGGCCGAGATGCTGCCCGAGGTGGGAATCGAGGCGGCGAACCTGTCACAGCAGCTCGCGGTGCTGCGCCGGGCGGGTCTGGTGACCACCCGCAAGGAGGGCTCGAACGTCTATTACTCGCTGACCAGCCCGCATGTGGCGGAGTTGCTGTCGGTGGCACGTTTGATCTTGACCGGGGTGTTGACCGGTCAGGTGGAGTTGCTCGAGGACCTGCGTGACCTGTCGGCGGTGGCCGACGGGCGGGGTGGGGACTCGGGTGGTTGAGCCGCGGCCGCCCCGCTGACTCCCTGGCTTGTCGCCCGGCGGGGTGGCCGCACCCAATGTCGAGGGATTCGGGAGCGGTGCGGTGGTGGGTCTGTGGCGCTTGATCCGCAGGGTCGGGCGGGTCGCTGAGCCCGCTCCGGCGGGACCGCGCGCGGCTGCGGTGCTGTCGGGGTCGGTGCAGGTGCGGCATGTCGACGCGGGGTCGTGCGGTGGGTGCGAGGTCGAGGCCGCGGCGGCGTTCGGGCCGGTGTACGACGCCGAGCGGTACGGGGTGCGGCTGGTGGCCTCGCCGCGGCACGCCGACGCGCTGCTGGTGACGGGGGTGGTGACGCGGAACATGGCCGAGCCGCTGCGCCGGACCTACGTCGCGATGCCCGGCCCGAAGGTGGTCATGGCGGTGGGCGACTGCGCCTGTGGGCGCGGGGTGCTGGGCGAGGGCTATGGGGTGGCCGGGGCGGTCGAGGACGTGGTGCCGGTGGCCGTGGAGGTCGCGGGGTGTCCGCCGCGGCCGGAGGCGATCGTGGAGGGGTTGCGGAAGCTGACCGGGCGATGAGCCTGGCGTCGGTGTGCTTCGCCTCGGCGGTCGGACTCGGTGCGGCGACGGCGGCAGCGGGCTCGGTCGGGGCACGCGGGCCGGTGGTGGGCGCGGGGGTCGCGCTCACCGGGGCGGCGGGCGCGGTCGCCGGGGTCGCCGCGACGCTCGGCGACGGATTCATGGCGGCGTTGCCGTTGCTGCCGCTGTCCGGGCTGGCGTTCACGCTCGACGCGTTGGGCGGGGTGTTCGTGGCGGTGACCGGCGGAGTCGCGGTGGCCGCCGGGGTCTATGGCATGGCCGAGTCGCGGGGCCGGGTGGTGGCCGCGGCGCTGCCCTTGTTCGTGGTGGCGATGCTGTTGGTGCCCGCGGCGTCGAGCGTGGCGACGTTGCTGGTGTGCTGGGAACTGATGGCGGTGACGTCGCTGCCGCTGGTGTTCGCCCGGCACCGGGAGTCCGCGGCGGTGGCGAGCGCGGGCCGCTGGTACACGGTGATGACGCAACTCGGATTCGCCTGCGTCCTGGGTGGACTCCTCCTGTTGGCCGCACACGCGGGAAACGACTTCGCCGCGATACGGGCCCCCGCGGTGGATCCGGCGATCGCGACGGTGGTGTTCCTGTTGATATTGGCGGGTTTCGGGTCGAAGGCGGGGATGGTGCCGCTGCACGTGTGGCTGCCCCGCGCGCACCCGGAGGCGCCGAGTCATGTCTCGGCGTTGATGTCGGCGGCGATGGTGAACCTGGGCGTGTACGGGGTGGTGCGGGTCGGGGTCGACCTGCTGGATGGTGGCCAGGCGTGGTGGTGGCTGCTGGTGCTGGCGCTGGGCGCACTGTCGGCGGTGTACGGGATTCTCCAGGCGGCGATGAGCACCGACCTGAAGCGGCTGCTCGGTCTGTCCACTGTGGAGAACCTGGGGCTGGTGTTCGTCGGGGTCGGCGCGTCGGGCATGTTCGCCGCGTCCGGTCAGGATGTTCTGGCCGGGGTGGCGTTGACGGCGGCGCTGCTGCACGTGGCGGCGCACGCGGCGTTCAAGACGCTGCTGTTCCTCGCGGCGGGTTCGGTGCTGCACGCCACGGGCACCCGCGACCTCGACGAGTTGGGTGGGCTGCGGCGGTCGATGCCGGTGACGACAGCGGCCTTCGGGCTCGGCGCGTTGGCCGCCTCGGCGCTGCCGCCAGGGACGGCGTTCGTGTCGGAGTGGTTGCTGCTGCAGGCGTTGGTGCACGGGCTGCCCGCGTCGTCGACGGCGGCGGCGGTGGCGCTGCCGGTGGCGGTGGCCGCGATCGCGTTGACCGCGGGGCTGGCGGTGGCGACGTTCGTCAAGGCGTTCGGCATCGGGTTTCTCGCCAAGCCGCGCACCACCGCGGCCGAGCACGCCGAGGATTCGCCGCCCGCGGTGCTGGCGGGGATGGCGGTGGCAGGTGTGGCGTGCGTGGCCCTGGCTGTGGCACCGACACTGGTGTTGCCCGGTCTGGTCGCCGCGGCGGGCAGTGGATCTGTAGTCGCGGATGGAGCGCTGCTGCGGTTGTCGGGGATCACGGGGGCGTTGGCGCCGTTGGGGTTGGCGGTGGCGGTTGTGGCGGTCGTGGTGGTCGCCGCCGCGGGAGTCAGGGTGGTGGCGGGGCGCGGGCAGCGGTCGGCTCGGCTGTGGGACGGCGGCGGCGGCCCGATGTCGGCGCGGATGGAATACACCGCGACGTCGTTCGCCGAGCCGTTGCAGCGGGTGTTCGACGACGTGGTGCGCCCCGAGCTGGACATCGACGTCACCCACCACGACGAGTCGCGGTACCTGGTCGACGCGGTCGAGTACCGGCGGCGGGTACCGGACCGGATCGAGCGCAGGCTCTACGCCCCCGTGATCACCGCCGCCACCGCGTGGGGGAAGGCCGCGCGCGGATTGGCGAACGGAAGCGTGCACCGCTACCTCGGCTATGGCTTCTACACCGTGTGCGCACTGCTCGTGGTGTTGGCGGTGATCCGGTGACCGCGCTAGGTGTCGTCGGCGCCGTGGTGCAGCCGCTGCTGGTAGTGGCCGGTTCCCCGCTGCTGGTCGGGGTCACCCGGCAAACACGGGCGAGGCTGGAGGGCCGGGTCGGCGCCGGGGTCGGACAGCCGTGGCGCGACCTGCGCAAGCTGCTGGGCAAGGAGCGGATCGCGCCGCGCGGCACGAGCGAGGTGTTCCGGGTCGGCCCGCTGGTGCTGATCGCCACGGTCACCGTGGTCGCCGCGGCGGCGCCGCTGGTCGCGGTCGAGTCCGGGATCGAACCGCTCGACGACCTGTTCACCGTGGTCGCATTGCTCACCCTGGGCGCTGTCGCGCTCGCCTTGGCCGGTCTGGACACCGGCACCGCGTTCGGCGGGATGGGCGCCAGCCGCGAGCTGACGATCTTGGCACTGGTGGAACCCACGCTGCTGGTGGCGATCTTCGCGCTGTCGGTGGGCGTGGGCTCCACCGACCTCGGTTCGATCGTGGCCGCGGCGCTGCGCGACCCGGTGCGGGTGATCACCCCGGCGAGCCTGCTCGCCGCGGTCGCGCTGGTGATCGTGGTGGTCGCCGAGACCGGCAGGCTGCCAGTGGACAACCCGGCCACGCACCTGGAGCTGACCATGGTGCACGAAGCGATGACCCTGGAGTACGCCGGACCGGACCTGGCTGTGGTCGAGCTCGCCTCGGCGATGCGGCTGTCGGTGCTGCTCGCGCTGCTGGCCAACCTGTTCGCCCCCTGGGGCATCGCCACCACCCTGTCGCCGCTCGCCCTGGCGCTCGGCGTGGCGGCGATCGTGGCCAAGGTCACGGTGATGGGCGTGGCTCTGGCCGCGGTCGAGGTGTTCCTGGCCAAGCTGCGGCTGTTCCGGGTTCCCGAGCTGCTGGCCGGGTCGTTCGTGCTCGCGCTGCTCGCCGTCGCCTCGTCGTTCCTGTTGGCGTGACCGCGATGACCGAAACCGTGTTCACCCAGCTGCTTGACCTGGCCTGCGGTGCGCTGCTGCTGTGCGCGGTGCTGGTGCTGTGGCGGCGCGAACTGGCGGTCGCGATCCGCGTGTTCGCCATCCAGGGTGCCGCGCTGGCCGCGCTGGGCGGGGTGCTCGCCGCGCACGAAGGTTCCACCGAGTTGTGGGTGGTGGCCGCCGGGGTCCTCGTCCTGCGAACCGGGTTGCTGCCGATCCTGCTGCGCCGCGCGCTGGCCGCGTCGGGTGATCAGCGGCGAGAGAGCCGTCCCCTGGTGAACGTGTCCGCGTCGCTGCTGGCCGCCGCCGCGCTCACCCTGCTCGCCTACGCCGTCGCCCGGCCACTGACCCGGCTGGCGCCCTCCCCCGCCACTCAGGCCATCCCCGTCGCCGTGGCGGTGGTGCTGATCGGGTTCTTCGTGCTCGTCACCCGCAGACGCGCGCTGTCCCAGGTCGTCGGGTTCCTGTTGATGGACAACGGGATCACCGCGGTCGGGTTCCTCACCGTGTCGGACATCGGGTTGATCGTAGAGGTCGGGGTGTCCCTCGACGTGCTGCTCGCGGTGCTGGTTCTGCAGGTCCTCACCACCCGGATGCGGGAGAGCTTCGGCGACACCGACATCGACGACCTACGGGAGTTGCGCGAGTAGATGACCGATCTGCTGCTGCTCTTCCCCACCGCCGCGCCGCTCGCCGCCGCCGCGGGCCACACCGTGCTCGGCCCACGCCTCGCCGGATGGCTCGGCGTCGCCTGCCCTGCAGCGCTCCTCACCGCAGCGGTCGCGCTCGCCGCGGCCAGCATCGACACGCCGACCCGCGCGGCCATGGGCGGGGTGCTGCGGGTCGACCCGCTCGCCGCGTTCCTGCTCGTGATCATCGGCGTGGTCGCGCTCATCGCCGCCGCCGCGACCCCCGCGCACCTGCGCGCCGAGACCACGCACTCCGCTCGTCGGCATCACGTGCTGGTGGACCTGTTCCTCGCCGCCACCACCCTGGCCGTGCTCGCCGCCGACCTCGGGGTGCTGTGGGTGGCCATCGAGGCCACCACGATCGTGACCGCGTTCCTCGTCGGGCACCGCCGCACCCGCAACGGCACCGAGGCCGCCTGGAAATACGTGGTGATCTGCTCGGCGGGCATCGCCTTGGCCCTGCTCGGCGCCATCGTGCTCGCCTACGCCGCCTCCCACTCCCCCGGCGGCCACGGGCTCGACATCGCCGCGCTCACCGCCGCCGCCCACACCCTCGACCCCGACGTCACCCGGATCGCGGTGCTGCTGCTCGTGCTCGGCTTCGGCACCAAAGCCGGACTCGCCCCGTTGCACGCCTGGCTGCCCGACGCCTACAGCCAGGCCCCCGCCCCCGTCACCGCCCTGATGTCCGGAGTACTCGGCGCGGTCGCCTTCGCCGCGATCCTGCGCGTGAAGGTGATCTCCGACGCCGCCCTCGGCCCCGGGTTCGCCCGCGCACTGCTCGCCGGGATGGCGATCGCGTCGCTGCTGGTGGCCGCGTCCCTGCTGCTCGGCGTCTCCGACTACACCCGCATGTTCGCCTACTCCAGCATCGAACACCTCGGGATCGCCGCGTTCGGCGCCGCCGTCGGCAGCCCCCTGGCCGTGGCCGCGGTCCTACTGCATCTGCTCGGCCACGGCATCGCCAAATCGGTGCTGTTCGTCGGCGCCGGGCGCCTGCTCCTGGCCACCGGCACCAGCCGGATCGACGGCGTGCGCGGCCTTGCCGCCGACCACCCCGTCCTCACCGGCGCGATCGGCGCCGCCGTGCTCGCCCTGGTCGGGTTCCCACCGTTCAGCCTCTTCGCCAGCGAACTGGGCATCCTGCGGGCAGGCTTCGCTTCCGGCATGGGTGCCGCGACCGCCACCGTGCTCGCCCTGACGGTGGTGATCGCCGCGACCCTCACTGTCCACACCAGCCGCATGCTGCTCGGCGACCCCACCGAGACACGCCCGGCACGCCAGCCCGTCGCGGTGACCACGGCGATGATCGGCGGGCTCGTCCTCTGCGCCGTGGCCGGTCTGACCCTCGGCCCGCTCGGCGACCTCGTCCAGGCCGCCGCCACGACTCTCACAGGCACACGATGACGCCCGGCACCCCGGCGGGCAGGCACCGCACCTCGCTCACCGTCGCCCCCGAGGCACTGCCCGACCACGCTCAAACCCTGCTGGACGACGGATACCGGGTCGCGCTGGTCGCCGGACACGACGACGGCCACCGGCTCCGCGCGGTCTACCTGTTCACCGCGGGCGCCCCCGATCGGCGCGTCGAACTCCACGTCCCCCTCGACAAGACCACACCCGAGGTGCCCAGCCTGGCCGGAATGTCGTTCCCCGCGGGCCGATTCGAACGCGAGATGCGCGACCTCTACGGCATCATCCCCACCGGCCACCCACTGCCGCGACGGCTGGTCCGCCACTTCCACTGGCCCAGGGGCTGGTACCCGATGCGCGCCGACGTCGGCCACCCACCGCCCTTCGGCGACGTCGACGGCCCCTACCCGTTCCGCACCGTCGAAGGTCCCGGCGTCTACGAGATCCCCGTCGGCCCCGTCCACGCGGGCGTCATCGGACCCGGCCACTTCCGGTTCTCCGTCGTCGGCGAGACCATACTCGCCCTCAAAGCCCGCCTCTGGTTCGTCCACAGAGGAATCGAGAAACTCTTCCACGGCCGCACTCCACAGGCCGGGATCGAACTCGCCGAACGCGTCGCGGGCGACACCACCGTCGGCCACACCCTCGCCTACTGCCTCGCCGTCGAGGACGCCCACGGCACCACCGTGCCCGACGATGCCCACCGGCTGCGCGCGATCCTGCTGGAACTGGAACGCCTCCACAACCACATCGCCGACATCGGCGCGCTCTGCAACGACGTCGGCCACAGCGTCCTCAACAGCCACGCCCTGCGCGTCCGCGAACAACTGCTGCGCCTCAACGAGACCGTCACCGGCCACCGCCTGCTCCGCGGCGGGGTCCACCTCGGTGGAGCGACCATCCGCACCCTGCCCGACCCCGCCGAACTCGCTCACCTGGCCGCCGACGTCGCCGAGATCGTCGACATCGCCCTGTCCAACACCGTCATCGCCGACCGATTCACCGGCACGGCGGCGCTCACCGCCACCCAAGCCCGCGACCTCGGCGCCCTCGGCTACATCGCCCGCGCCAGCGGGTGGACCGTCGACGCCCGCCACGACCACCCCTTCCTCCCCGGCCACTACCGCACGCCCGACCTCCGCCGCACCGACGGCGACGTCCTGTCCCGATTCCTCTGCCGCGCCGACGAGTTCACCCACTCCACAGCGCTGATCACCGAACTCGTTCGCCGCCCGGTCCACTCGGCCGAAGCGCCTCCGGGGACACCGCGGGAGTCCGGGGTCGGCATCGCCGAAGGCTGGCGCGGCACCATCGTCCACCGCGTCGAACTCGGCCCCGACGGCACACTCACCCGGGTCAAGATCGTCGACCCGAGCTTTCTCACCTGGCCCGCGCTGCCGATCGCGATGGCCGACACGATCGTCCCCGACTTCCCGCTGGCCAATAAGAGCTTCAACCTCTCCTACCCCGGCAACGACCTCTGACCGTGGCCAAGGTCGCACACTTCGACACTTGCAGAAGTCTTCAATTGCGCACATGATTGCCGGGTTGGTGGCGCGCGGGTGTCCGCATGTCGAACGGATACGGGAGACGATGGGCGAGTTCGAGACCGCGCTGCGCGCACAGGTGGCCCAGGCCGTGGACAGGCTGGGTCTGGCCCGCACCGCCAGGCACGACTACGAGGCCCACCTGCACGCCGCCCGCGTCCGCGATCTGCTCGATGTCGCGGCCCGCCACGACATCGACACCACCGGGTGGGCCGACGCGGGCCTGCTGGCCGACGCCGACCTCGGACACTCGCAACGCTGAGAAGGAGCCACACCGTGACCGCAGCCGCCGCCACCGAGCAGGCCGCCGCCCCCACCACCCACCAGGCACTGCTGGCCTGGGTGCGCGAGGTCGCCGAACTGACCACCCCCGACCAGATCGTCTGGTGCGACGGGTCAGGCGAGGAATGGGCGCGGCTGACCGACAAGCTGGTCGCCGCGGGCACCTTCACCCGGCTCACCGCCAAGCCGAACTCCTTCTGGTGCGCCTCCGATCCCAGCGACGTCGCCCGCGTCGAGGAACGCACGTTCATCTGCTCGACCGACCCCGCCGACGCTGGTCCCACCAACAACTGGATGGACCCGGTCGACATGAAGGTCGTCATGACCGAGCACTACCGGGGCAGCATGGCCGGACGCACCATGTATGTCATCCCGTTCTGCATGGGCCCGCTCGACGCGGAGAACCCGATGCTGGGCGTGGAGATCACCGACTCCGAGTACGTCGTGGTCTCGATGAAGATCATGACCCGGATGGGCACCAAGGCCCTGGAGCGCTTCGTCGACGCCGACGGCACCGAGCGCGACTTCGTGCCCGCGCTGCACTCGATCGGCGCCCCGCTCGAGCAGGGCCAGGCCGACGTCGCGTGGCCGTGCAACGACACCAAGTACATCGTGCACTTCCCCGAGGAGCGCGTGATCTGGAGCTACGGCTCCGGCTACGGCGGCAACGCGCTGCTGGGCAAGAAGTGCTACTCGCTGCGCATCGCCTCGGTGATGGGCCGCGACGAGGGCTGGCTGGCCGAGCACATGCTGATCCTCAAGCTGACCTCGCCGGAGAACAAGGTCTACTTCGTCGCCGCGGCCTTCCCGAGCGCGTGCGGCAAGACCAACCTGGCGATGCTGGAGCCGACCGTCCCGGGCTGGAAGGTCGAGACCATCGGCGACGACATCGCCTGGATGCGCTTCGGCGAGGACGGCCGCCTCTACGCGGTGAACCCGGAGAACGGCTTCTTCGGCGTGGCGCCGGGCACCGACTTCCACACCAACCCCAACGCGATGCGCACCATCGCCAAGGGCAACTCGCTGTTCACCAACGTCGCGCTGACCGACGACGGCGACATCTGGTGGGAGGGCATGGGCGAGGCGCCCGCGCACCTGACCTCGTGGAAGAAGAACGACTGGGCGCCGGGCTCCGAGGAGAAGGCCGCGCACCCGAACTCGCGCTACTGCACCCCGATCGAGCAGTGCGACACCAAGGCCCCCGAGTGGGACGACCCGAAGGGCGTGCCGATCTCGGCGATCTTCTTCGGCGGCCGCCGCGCCACCACGATCCCGCTGGTCACCGAGTCGCGCAGCTGGCAGCACGGCACCTTCATGGGCGCCACCCTGTCGAGCGAGACCACGGCCGCGGCCGTCGGCCAGGTCGGTGTCGTGCGCCGCGACCCGATGGCGATGCTGCCGTTCATCGGCTACCACGCCGGTGACTACTTCAACCACTGGATCGAGACCGGCAAGCGCGCCGACGCCGACAAGCTGCCGAAGATCTTCTACGTCAACTGGTTCCGCCGCGGCGACGAGAAGCAGTTCCTGTGGCCTGGATTCGGTGAGAACTCCCGCGTGCTGAAGTGGGCCATCGAGCGCATCGAGGGCAAGGCCGCCGCCGTCGAGACCCCGATCGGCTACGTGCCGACGATCGACGACCTCGACTTGTCTGGTTTGGCTGACGGCGACAGTGCTGTCCACGCCGACATCGAGGCCGCGCTGCAGGTCGACGCCGACGAGTGGCGCGCCGAGCTGCCGCTGATCGAGGAGTGGTTCGACAAGATCGGCGACAAGCTCCCCACACCGCTGCGCGACGAGCTCGAAGCCCTCAAACACCGCCTGGGCTGAGCTGGCGGGCAGTCCGCTGCCCGCCAGCGCTGAGCGCACGCCGCTACCGCGTGACCTGGACGGCCACCACCTCGACCACGCCGGGCACCGCCCGCGCGAGGGCGTGAGCGACGTGACGGTCGGTGGCGTCGTCGAACTCGTCGGCGATGGTCACCACGCTGTCGCGGACTTCGACCCGCCAGCGCCCCGGGCCGCCGTAGGTCTCCAGCCGGTGCCGCACGTCGCGGGCGATGGTCTCGTCGTCGCGGGCGATCACCCGCACGAGGTCGCGCCTGGTCACGATGCCCACCAGCTTGTCCCCGTCCACGATCGGCACGCACCGTCGCCCTGCGTCGAGCAGCGCCGCGGCGAGGGCCGCGACGTCCGCCCCTGGACCGAGGGTGACCGCGGGTGCGCTCATGACCGCGCCCACCGTCGGCGGGACCGCTCGCGCGGGCCGGGCGCCCGGATGGACCAGCGACCTCGGGTCCGGCGGGATCCGGTCGCGCACGACGTCGGCCTCGGTCACGATCCCGACCAGCCGCCCGTCGTCGTCCACGACCGGCAGCGCGGTGAACCCGCGCGCGGCCAGCAGCGTCGCGGCCGCCTTGACCGGGGTCGCCTCGGTCACCGTCACGACCGGGCTGCTCATGATGTCTTTCGCCCGCATGGCGTTCCTCCTGGTGTCACCCCCATGGTCACTCCGCGGCGACCCGGGCCGACAGGGACCAAAGTCGACGCGGCCGGGGCACCCCGACCCAGCCGAAGGGAACGCAAAGTCAGCGGCGAATGGGGAAGCACGACTGTGGTCCGCGACACACCCCGGCGGCGATGGTGGAGACCAGAACGAACCGACCCGGAAGGAGCCCGCGATGTCCACCTCGACCATCGACCCCCGCTACAGCGACCTGCGCGACCACGGGCTGGCCGTCATGCTGTCCAAAGAGGACATCGCGGAGGACGCGGGGTCCGACCCGCTGGAGCGTTCCACCTGCAGGCTGCACCGCCGCTGGCTGCACCACTGCGTCAGCTCGCCGCAGCACGTCATCGCCGTCACCGGCCACCGCTGGTGCCGGTCCTGCTCCCGTGCCGTCGACATCGCCGTCGACGAACTGACCGGCGACGTCCGCCTCACCTGCCCCCGCTGCCGACGCACGCCCGACAGCGCCGCCACCCGCCAGCTCGTGCGCACCTGCCGGGCCAGCATCGCCGCCGCCGCGGACACCACCGCAGCCACCGACACCCATGTCGTCGAGCTGCCCACCGTGGAGTCACTGCGCCGGGCCCCGTCGCGCCGGTTCCGCTGACGATGTCCCCGCACCAACAGGGACCTTCGCCTCCTGCTGGGACCGGGTGGCGGTTGCAGGCTCGATCCCAAGCGACGACGAGGGAGACACCATGACCGAGGTCAAACAGTGGCACGTCGAGATCTACATCGATGAGCACGAAGAACGCACCAGGGCCAAGGCCCGGCTGTCGACCCGCGACACCACCCTGGTCGGTGTCGGCCTCGCCCGGCTCAACCCGGCGGACACCAATGTCCCGGAGATCGGCGACGAACTCGCGGTCGCCCGCGCCCTGTCGGACCTGGCGCACCGTCTGCTGGAAGCCACCGCCGCCGACATCGAGGCCATCACCCACCGGCCGGCCAACCTGCCCCGCTGAGTGGTCGAACCAGAGGCCCGCCGTCCCCGGCTGCGGGCCTCTCGCCACGTGCTCAGCCCGCGGCACGTTCCGATAGGACGTCTCCCGACAGGGTGACGACGACACTGGGCGGCTGCCGCAGCGTGTTGTGCACGGAGCAGTGGTCCACCGCGTCAAGGAGTCCACCGCGGATGGCCGGGTCGAGGCCCGCGGGCGGGGTCACCACCAGTTCCACCCTGCCGACCCGGGGCGGTTCGGGGCGCATCGTCCAGCGGCAGTCCACGCGCAGCGCCTCCGACGGCACGCCGTGGGCACGCAGGTATCCGACCGCGTAGTGCGCCGCGCAGGTGGCGAGCGCCATCACCATCAGCTCGACCGGAGTGGGGCCGACCTCGACGCCGTCGCGTCGGGGCTGGTCGGCCAGGACCACGTGGCCCCGGGTCTCGATCTGGAACCGGTCGTCGCACACGTGGGTCACCGTGACATCGGCCATCGTCTTCTCATCTCGTCGCTCGGTGGAGGGCTGGCGCTTCGCAGCCAAGTGGCGCGCCTTGGGCGCCTGCCAGGGCGACTGGACACCTCGGCACCGGGACCTTGGGCCTCGCAGAGACCTAAGTCGTCGGAACAGGGACTTCTCGCACTGTGAGGGCACCACAGCGGGACCGACGATCGGGTGAGCACAACCGAAAGGGCGACCCACGATGATCAGCCACGACGAGCGAACCAGCGCCTTCCCCGATGCAGCGACGACCCGTGCGGCGCTTGAACTCGCCGGGCGGGCGCCGTCGGTGCACAACTCCCAGCCCTGGCGCTGGCGGCTCGGCGAGGCCAGCGTGCACCTCTACGCGGACTGGTCCCGGCAGCTGCCCGCGACCGACCCGGACGGCAGGGACCTGCTGATCAGCTGTGGGGCCGCGCTGCACCACCTGCGTGTCGCGTTCGCGGCGTTCGGGTGGCGGGCCACGATCCACCGCCTGCCCAACCCCGCCGAGCCCGACCACCTCGCCGCGGTCGAACTCGCCCCCGCCCAGCCGACGCGCCCCGAGATCACCGCCGCGGCAGCGATCCTGCGCAGGCGGTCCGACCGCAGGCCCTACGGCGGCACGCCGGTCCCCCTCGACCGGGTCGCCACGCTCACCAAGGCCGCGGGCCAGTGCGGCGTCGTGCTCACCCGGCCTACGCCGGCCACGCGCGAGGCGCTGGGGGCGGCGATCTCGCTGGCCGACGCCGAGCAGGAGCGCGATCCCGGCTATGCCACGGAAGTGGCGCTGTGGACCGGCCGCGACCAGGCGGCCAAGGATGGCGTGCCGCGGCGGAACGCGGTGGCGGCGCGGCGGTACTCCGATGTGGGGCTGCGCCGGTTCTCCACCGCGGGCATCGCGGTGCCCGACCAGGACACCGGGGCGGGCCTGCTGGTGGTGCTGGGCACCGCGTCCGATGATCCGCTGTCGCGGCTGCGGGCGGGCGAGGCGACCAGCGCGGTGCTGCTGGCCGCGACCGGCGAACGTCTCTCCTGCTGCCCGCTGACCCAGCCGCTGGAAGTCGCGTCGGCGCGGGAGCTGGTGCGCGAGTCGGTGCTCGACGGCGCGATGGTGCCGCAGATGATCGTGCGCGTCGGCTGGCCACGGCCATCGGCCAAGCCACTGCCCAGCACGCCACGGCGGCCGGTGGACGAGCTGATCGACTAGTGTCCCGCGCCGGAAATCCGGCGTCTTTATCGGTGGTCCAGGTTTCCGCTAGGTGTGCGGACGGAAGGTGCTCGTACTGGTTGTCCGGGCGCCTTTCGTCCGTGCGCCCAGCGGGAAGCTGGGCCGCCGAGAAAGACGCCGGATTTCCGGCGCAGGGCACTAGTGCCCCGCGCCGGACGCTAGCTCAGCGGCACCCGCCACCGCAGGACGGTGCCGCCCGCTGCCGGGCTCACCAGGTCCAGGCTGCCGTTGAGCTTGGCCGCGCGGCCTGCCAGGTTCCGCAGGCCGCTGTGCGGGGTGTCCTCGGCGATGCCGGATCCGTCGTCGGTGACCTCGATGAGCAGTTCGTCACCCGCGTCGATCACCACCACGATCTCCTTGGCGCCCGCGTGCCGGACCGCGTTGCTCAATGCCTCTCGCAGCACGGCCTCGGCGTGTTCGGCGAGGGCGGGCTGGACGAGGGTGTCGACGGCGCCGGAGATGCGCACCGACGGTGACACCGTCGATTCCGTCGCGGTCTCGCCCACGATGTCGAGCAGGCGCCTGCGCAGGCTGTTCGCCGCGCGTGCCCGGTCCTCGGTGTGCAGGTCGAAGATCGACGTGCGGATCTCGCGCACCGTCTGGTCGAGCTGCTCGACCGCGCGGTGCACCCGGGAGCGCACGTCCTCGTCGGTGATCCGCCGGACCGTGCCTTGCAGGCTCATCCCGGTGGCGTAGAGCCGCTGGATAACGTGGTCGTGCAGGTCCTGGGCGATGCGGTCCCGGTCGGCCAGCACGTCGAGCAGCCGCAGGTTGCGCTGCTTGTCGGCGAACTCCAGCGCAACCGCGGCCTGACCGGCGAACGAGGCCAGCAGCGGCACCTGGTCGGCGGCGAACGGCGACCCGCCCTTGTCCCTGGCCACGAGCAGGATGCCGCCCACACCGGCCGCGTTGCGCAGCGGCACCACCACGGCGGGACCGATCCGGTCCACCACTTCGGAACTGCCCAGGGTCTCCGACAGGTCCGTCTCGGTGAGCGGGGTCCCACTGGTGAGCACGTCGTCGATGATCGCGGCCAGGCCAGGCAGTTCGGCGCCGAACAGGCCCTCGATCTCGGTCCCGCTCGCCGCGGTCACCCGCAGCGGTGCCCCGGCCTCGCCGAGCAGGATCAGCGCCAGATCCGCCTGCGCCAGTTCCACCACTCGCTCGGCGATCAGCGCCAGGGACTCCTCCTGGGAGGCCCCGGCCAGCATGGCGCTGTTGATCTCGCTGGTCGCCGAGACCCAGCGCTCCCGGGTCCGGGACCGCTCGAACAGCCGCGCGTTCTCCACCGCGACACCCGCCGCGGCCGCCAGCGCCTTGAGGACCGTCTCGTCGTCGGGGGTGAACTCGCCGCCGCCGCGCTTCTCGGTCATGTAGAGGTTGCCGAACACCGCGTCGCGCACCCGGACCGGGGCGCCGAGGAAGCTGTGCATCGGCGGATGGTTCGGCGGGAACCCCACCGACGCCGGATGCTTGGACAGGTCGGCCAGCCGGATCGGCACCGGATGCTCGATCAGCAGCCCCAGCAGGCCGCGCCCCTCGGGCAGGTGGCCCATCGTGGCCCGCACGTCGGGGTGGATGCCCTCGTAGACGAACTCCGACAGCCCCTCCCGCTCGCCCAGCACGCCCAGCGCGCCGTACTGGGCATCAACGAGTTCGACGGCCACCTGGACGATGCGCTGCAGCGTGGAGTCCAGCTCCAGACCGGCACCGACCGCGAGGACGGCGTCGAGCAGGCTTTGCAGCCGGTCGCTGGTGCGCATCACCTCGGTGAGCCGTTCCTGCACCTCACCGAGCAGCTCGTCCAGCCGCAGCCCCGACAGCAACACCGTCGCGGGCTTCTCCGCCTTGGGCATTGGTACTCCGACCCGTTCGTGTGCCCGACCACACCACGATGCCACGAGCGGCGGCCGGCACCAACCGGGCGATCACATTGTCGCCGCCGGATGGCGCGCCGCGGCGACGCTGTCGGTGGTGATCACCGCGACCGGGACCTCGCTGTGCCGCACGCAGTGGCCGATGACCGCCCGCGACCGCGCGCGGCCCCGGGTGCCGAGCACCAGCAGTGCCGCGCCGTCGGCCGCCGCGACCAGTTCGGGCGCGACGGCGCCCTCGACGCTGACCAGGTCCACCTCGACTGGTCCCGGCTTCGCCGCCGCGGCCGCGGCGCGCAGCAGCGCACGGGACTCCGCCCGCAGCACGCGCCGGGATGTCCACAGGAAGTCGCGGACCGAGCCCATCGACCACACGTTGACGAGCCGCACCCCGCAGCCGCGGCGGGTCGCCTCGTCGACGGCCCACCGCAGCGCGGCCTGCGCCGCGGCGGAGCCGTCGACCCCGACAGCGATCGGCGCGGTGGTCATCGCTGTGGTCGGATGACGGCGAGCGGGCATTCGGCGTGGTGCAGCAGCGCCTGGCTGGTGGAGCCGAGTCCCATGCCGACGAGCTGCCCGTGGCCGCGGGTTCCGACCACGATGAGCTGCGCGTCCTCGGCCGCGTCGAGCAGTGCCCGGACGGGCCGGTCGCGCAGGACCCGCCGTTCGACGGCGACGTCGGGGTATTTCTCCTGCCAACCCGCCAGCCGCTCGTCGAGCAGCATCCGCTCGTCCTCTTCGACCGCGGCCCAGTCGATGGTCGACGGCAGCGCGGTCCACGCCCCGGTGAAGGCGATGTCGAGCCAGGTGTGCACGGCGATCAGGCTTGTCCCGCGCACCGATGCCTCCTCGAAGGCGAAGGCGATCGCGGCCTCGCTCGCCGGGCTGCCGTCGACCCCGAGCACGACCGGTCCCGTCGTCGGCACGGTGCCGCGGACGACGACCACCGGCGCCTGCGCGTAGGCGGCCAGGGCGACGGCGACCGAGCCGACGAGCATCGCGGTGAACCCGCCGAGGCCGCGGTGGCCGACCACGACCGCGTGCGCGCCCGCTGAGGCTTCGACCAGCGCGTCGACGGCGAAGTCGACTCGCTGGTCGGTGGTGACCTCCACCCCCGGTGCCGCCGCGCGCGCTGCCGCGGCGGCCTCCCGGAGGATGTGCTGGCCGTTGGCGGACAGCTCATCGATCCAGCGGCTCTGGTCGGCGACCGACGTGGGGTGACGGATCGGCGGGAGCACGCAGGCGTGCACGAGCAGCATGGGCAGGTTGCGGCGCTTGGCCTCCGTGGCGGCCCACGCGGTGGCGTCGAGAGCGGAGTCTGATCCGTCGACGCCGACCACGACGGGCGGACGCACCTGGGTGTTCATGACGGGTGGCCTTTCGATCGGATGACCTCGCCGAGTGGACGGCGCGGGGTGGGCGGCACGACGTCGGCGGGCATGCCGACGCGCAGGATCGCCTGGGGGTAGCCGGGCAGTTCCATGGCCTCGATCAGCCCGGCGCGCACCTCGTGCAGGTGCAGCGGCTGGGTCAGCACCGACGCGGCGAGGCCGCGGGTGGTCGCGGCGAGCCAGATCTCCTGCAGGGCCATGCCCGCGTGCAGGTGGTCGCTGCGGCCGTCGCCGACGGTGATCAGCACCAGCAGCGACTCCTCGCCCAGTCGTGCGGCGAGGGTGTCGTCGTCGGGGATGTGGGTGGCCGCGTTGACCAGGCCGGTCCACGGCAGGGCGCCCGCGGGCAGGTTCGCCAGCGGGATGCCGTCGGGCAGCGGCAGCTCCGCGGTCCACGCCGCCAGCTCCCGCAGGTAAGCCCGGTCGCCCTGCAGGACCGAGGCGGCGTAGCGCAGCCGCGAGGCGATCGCGCCGACCTCGGTGGCGGCCACGACGTGGGCGCTGAGCCCGGGCGTGGTCGACGAGTGCTTCAGCGCCGCCACGTCCTGGGCACTCGCCGGACCGGCGAACCGGCCCCGGTGGCTGCGCCGGGCCGAGATCGCGTGGAACAGCGCCATGTCCCATGGGGTCGGCGTGCCCCGGTCGGTCGCGGTCACCCGCGCCACCTCGTCGGGGCGCAGCGGGTTGCCGAACTGGCCCCACCGCGCCGACCAGCCGAGCCTGCGCACGGCCAGGCGCAGGTTCGTCAGCGCGGCGCCGCAGGAGATCAGCCGGTCCCGGCCCGCGGGGTCGTGCCGGGGCAGGCGGATGTCGAAGCGCTCGTAGAGCGCCGCAGTCCGGCCCCTGGCCTCCAGGACCCACGGCTGGGTGTTGTGCACTGAGGGTGCCCGGCTGACCGCCGCGGCCATCAGCGCGATCTCGCCCTGGGTCCACTCGCCTTCGGTTTGCACGTCAGTCAGCTCCTTAAGGATGTCTGCCTCGAGCCCACCACCGGCGACACGGTCGGGACGAGGGACCAAGGGCGGTGCGCGGCGGTCAGTTGGTCCCGCGGCGGGTCAGATCACCACGTGCTCGCCGTCGCGCGGGACTACGGCGGTCCAGCCCGGTTCGCCGCCGAGCCGGTCGGCCAGGCGTTCCGACACCGACTGCTCCCCGTGCACGAGGAAGGTCGTGCGCGGCGGGGTGGTCCCCCGCGCCCAGGCGACCAGTTCGTCGGCGTCGGCGTGGGCGCTGAACCCGTCCAGCGACACGACCTGCGCCCGCACCGGCACGTAGCGGCCGTGGATCTTCACCTCGCGCGCGCCGGAGACGAGTTGGCGCGCGCGGGTGCCCATGGCGGCGAACCCGACGACCACGACGGTGTTGCGGTTGTCGGGCAGCAGGTAGCGCAGGTGGTGCAGGACCCGGCCGCCGGTGGCCATGCCGGACGCGGAGATGACGATCGAGGGCAGCCGCGGCTGGTTGGCCTCCATCGACTCCTCCACCGTGTGCAGCTCGCGCAGGTGCGGCAGCGCGAACGGGTCGTCGTCGAGCAGGTCGGGCCGGATCTCGGGCCAGCGCTGGGCGATAGCGCGGCGGTAGACCGCCAGCGACGCCAACGCCATCGGGCTGTCGACCAGCACCGGAACCGGCGGGATCGCGCCCGCGCGCATGAGCCGGGCCAGTTCTATGAGCAGGACCTCGGTCCGGTCGACGGCGAAGGCCGGGATCAGCACGCTCCCGCCGCGCTCGATGGTGCTGTTGACCACGTCGGCCAGCCGGTCCGCGACGCCTTCGTCGTGGTGGTCGCGGGCACCGTAGGTCGACTCCATGACCAGGACGTCGCACTCCGGGCGGGGTGCCGGTGGGCGCAGCAGGCGGTGCACCGGGCGGCCGAGGTCGCCGGTGAACACCGCGGTCCGCCCGCCGATGCGCAGCCGCGCCCACGCCGAGCCCAGGATGTGCCCGGCCATGCCGAAGTCGAGGTCGTTGCCGGGGGCGATTGTCCGCGGGGTGTCGAAGTCGAGCACGCGGAGCCTGGAGATCGCCGCGGCGGCGTCGCGGTCGTCGTAGAGCGGCAGCGCGGGCCGGTGCTTGGACCAGCCGTGGCTGTTGGCGTGGGCGGCTTCCTCCATCATCAGGTGCGCGCTGTCGCGCAGCACGATGGCGGCGAGCGCGGCTGTCCCGGGGGTCGCGTACACCGGGCCGCGCCACCCGGCCCGCACGAGCACGGGCAGGTAGCCGCAGTGGTCGAGGTGGGCGTGGGTCAGCACCACCGCGTCCAGGCTCTCGATGTCGATGGGCGGGCGCTGCCAGTTGCGCTTGCGCAGTGTCGACAGCCCTTGGAACAGGCCGCAGTCGACCAGTACCGAGGACCGGTCGGTCGAGACGAGGAACTTGCTGCCGGTCACCGTGCCCACGCCACCCAGGAAGTCGACTGTGGACACGGTGGCGGCCTCGGCGCTCACGGTGCTGTCGGAGAGCGAACCTCTGGTCGTGGTCATGAGGAGTCCTTCTGTCGGATGAGGGAACGGGCACGCAGCGCTTTGGCGCCCGCGTCGGCGAACAGGACGGCGGGTACCGCCGCGGCGGCGACGCACCAGCCCAACGCGGTGGGCAGGCCGCCGCCGAGCAGTCCGGGCAGCGGCGGAACAGTCAGGAACACGATCAGGAGCGCCAGCTCCACGCCCACCGCGAGCAGTAGCAGGGGGTTGCCGCGCACGCCGACACGGCCGATCCACCGGGTCTCACTGCGGCAGGCGAAGGCGTTGGCGAGCTGGCCGAGGACGATCGCGGTGAACGCCGTCCCGGACGCCGCCGCCAGCAGCTCCGGCCCCGGCTCGGCGCCGAAGGTCCAGCCGCCCGCCAGCAGCACGACCAGGAACGCGGCCATCGCGGTCAGCGCCTCGGCCGGTCCGAGGACCGCGAAAGCCCGGCGCAGCACGGTTCGGTCGACCAGCGAACCGGTGCGGAGCCTGCCGCGCAGCGTGCGCGCGTTGGCGGGCTCGGCGCCGAGGGCCAGCGCCGGGAGCAGGTCGGTGCCGATGTCGAGGGCGAGCACCTGCAGGACGGTGATGGCCAAGGGGATCTGCCCGCCGGACAGCGCCCACACCACGAACGGGGTGAGCTCGGCGACGTTGTCGGTCAGGTGGTAGGTCAGGAAGCGGCGAATGTTGGTGAAAGTGGCCCTGCCCAGCTCGACCGCGGCGACGATGGTGCCGAAGTGGTCGTCGAGCAGCACCAGGTCGGCGGCCTCCCTGGCCACGTCGGTGCCCGACGCGCCCATCGCCACGCCGATGTCGGCGGCGCGCAGCGCGGGGCCGTCGTTGACGCCGTCGCCGGTCATCGCCACGACGTGCCCACGAGCCTGCAGCGCGCGGGCGATGCGCAGCTTGTCCTCGGGGGCGACCCTGGCGACCACGATTCCGTCCTGGTCGAGCAGCTCGCCCAGCGCTGTGTCGTCGGCAGGCAGCTCGGCTCCGGTGACCACCACCGGCTCCGGCGCGGCCAGCCCCACCTGCACGGCGATCGCGCGGGCGGTGCCCGGGTGGTCGCCGGTGATCATGGCGAGGCTGATCCCCGCGGTCCGGCAAGCCGCGACGGCCTCGGCGACGTCCGGGCGGGGCGGGTCCGCCAAGGCGACCAGGCCGAGCAGGACCAGGTCACTCTCGGCGGCCTCGGACGACGCCGCGTCGGTGTCCCGGACCTCCGCGCGCACCGCCACGGCCAGCACCCGCAGCCCGTCCCGGCTGAGCCGGTCCAGTGCCTCCTCCGCGGCGTGGGACACCGCGGCGCAGCGCGGGAACACCGAGTCCGGCGCGCCGACGACGTGCACGCCGTCGGCGTCGACGACCGATGAGCGCCGCCTGCGCGGGTCGAAGGCGTGCCGTGCCGTCGGTACCGGCGGCGAAGCGCGGCCCGCGCGCTCGGCCAGCACCCGCAGCGCGACCTCCATCGGATCCCCGACGGGGTGCCAGCGGCCGGACCGGTTGACCGCGTGCGCGTCCGGCGCGCACCTGGCCGCGCTGTCGGCCACCGACGGCAGCGCGGCGAGCGCGGCGGCCGGGCCGGTGACCTCGGCCTCCGGCCCGTATCCGGCACCGTCGACCGATACCTCGCCGTCCGGGGTCCACACCCGCACCGCGGTCATCTCGTTGCGGGTCAGGGTGCCGGTCTTGTCGGTGCAGATGAACGTCGTCGAGCCGAGCGTCTCCACCGACTCGAGCCTGCGCACCAGCGCGTTGCGGCCCGCCATCTGCTGGGCGGCCCTCGCCAGCGACAGCGTCACCGTCGGCAGCAGCCCCTCGGGGACCAGGGCGACGGTCACCCCGACAGCGAACAGGAACGCCTCGGCGGTGGGCAGGCCCAGCAGCATCGCCGCGGCGAAGAACACCGCGCCGACCGCGACCGCCGCCACGGCGACGGCCCGCACCACCCGGTGCAGCTGGACCGCGAGCGGGCTGCGCGGGCGAACCGCGCTCGCGGTGACCGCCGCGATGCCCGCGAGCCTGGTGTGCGCGCCCGTGGCGACGACCTCCGCGGCGCAGAATCCTTCGACGGCGTAGGTGCCCGCGAAGACGCGCCCGCCGGGTTCCGGCCTGACCAGCGCGCTCTCACCGGTGAGCAGCGACTCGTCGACGGAGAATCCCGAGCTCTCGACGACGGCCAGGTCCGCGCACACCCGGTCGCCCGCCGCCAGCAGCACCAGGTCGCCGCGCACGAGGTCCACCGCGCTCACCACCACCGTGCGGCCGTCGCGGCGCACCGACGCCCGCACCGGCAACAGGTCGCGCAGCCGCCGCGCTGCCCGGTCGGCCCGGTACTCCTGGGCGAAGGAGAACACCCCGTTCACCACGACCACCACGGCGATCGCGGCGGCCAACTCGGGCATCCCGGCGACCCAGGCCAGCGCGGCCGCGACCCACAGCATCACCGCGAAGAAGTGCGCCAGCTGGGCGGCGAGCAGCCGGGCCGGATGCGGCGGGCGCGGTGCCGGAAGCAGGTTGGGCCCGTCCTCGCTCAGTCTGCGGGCGGCCTCCGCCGCGCTCAGCCCACGGCGGGGCTCCAACTCGGTCCGCATGTCGATGGCCCCTCTACAGCCGCAGATGCCGCAGCAGCGGGTCGAACCGCCGCGCGGGTGCGACCCGGACGCGGGCGTCGACGGCGAGGCAGCCATGCGGTGTCGCGATGAGCGGGTTGACATCGAGTTCGGCGATCTCGGGCACCGCCTCGGCCAGCAGGCCGATCCTCGCCACCACGTCGCGCACCGCGGTCTGGTCGATCCTGGCGGCGATGGCGGCCGAGCCGCGCAGGCCGTGCACCAGTTCGTCGAGGTCGCCAGCGGTGACCGGGGCGAGTCGGGCGGCGCGGTCAGCGATCAGGTCGGTGTCGACACCGCCGAGGCCGAAGACGACCAGCGGGCCGAACATCGGGTCGCCCTTCACCCCGACGAGCAGCTCGACCCCGGCGGTGTCGGCCATGGCCTGGACGAACACACCGGTCAGCCGGTCGCCGAACCGGTCGGCCAGCTCGGTGTATCCGGCGCGCACCTCAGGTTCGCCGTAGCGGCCGAGCAGCACCCCGCCGCCGGAGTTCTTGTGCAGCAGGCCGGTGGCGACGGCCTTGAGCGCGACCGGGCCACCGATCCGGACGGCCTCGGCGACCGCGTCGTCGGCGCTGGTCACGACCACGCCGGGCACGATCGGCACGCCGACCGACCCCAGCACCCGCACGACCGCCTCCGGGTCCAGCCAGCCCCCGCCGGGCCGCCGGGCCAGGTCGGCGCGGATCAGTCGGGCCGCCTCCGCCGCGTCGAACCCGGGCACTTCCGCCCGCTCGCCGGGCCGGTTCAGCCACCGCGCGCGTTGGACCGCCCGGCCCAGCGCGGCGGCCGCGGCGGCCGGATCCGCGTAGCAGGCCACGGGGTGCGCGGTGTCGCCGTTGAGCCGCACGACGCCCTCGGTCTGCCCCAAGTGGACAGCCAGGAGCGGGGTGCCGTGCCGGTGCGCCAGGTGGCCCGAGTCGGCGATCACGGCGATCGGATCGGACAGCGCGGTCGGCGCGGCGATGGCGACCACCGCATCGATCGCGGGGTCGGCCAGCAGCGCGGCGACACACTCGGCGAACACGGCGTCCGTCACGACCGCGCCGGTGTCCACCGGGTTGGCCACAGTGGACTGGGCGGACAGGCACGCCCGCAAGGCGCGATCGGTGTCCGCCGACAGCGCCGGAAGGGTGAGCCCGGCGCGCGACACCGCGTCGGCGGCCAGCACCCCCGCGCCACCCGCGTTGCTGATCACCGCCACCCGGCCGCCCGCGGGCACCGGCTGGTCGACCAGCGCCGCCAGCGTCTCCGGGAGCTCGGCGAGCCGGTCCACCACGGTGACCCCGGCCTGGCGGAACAGCGCGTCCGCGGTGACCGACGGCGTAGCGAGGGCCGCGGTGTGGGAACTGGCGGCCCGCTGGGCCGCCGCCGACCCGGGCGGGCGCACGGCCAGCACCGGCTTGGTCCGCGCCACCTCGCGGCACAGCGCGGAGAACTTGCGCGGGTTGCCGAACGACTCCAGGTAGAGCACAGCCGCCTTGGTCCGGTCGTCGGCCGACCACCACTGCAGCAGGTCGTTGCCGCTCACGTCGTACTTGTCCCCAGTGGACACCAGGGTGGACACGCCGAGACCCAGGCGGTCGAGGGTGTCGAACAGCGCGATCGCCACGCCCCCGGACTGGGTCACCACCCCCACCGACCCCGGCCGGGACCGGTTGCGGGCGAAGGTGGCGTTGAGCCGCACGCCCGGCTCGCTGGCGTAGACACCCAGGCAGTTCGGTCCGACCATGCGCATCCCGAACTCGCGCACCACCTCGCGCAGCGTCGCGGCGTCCTCGGCGGACAGCCCCGCGGTCACCACCAGCAGCGCCTTGGCCCCACGTTCCCCGCACTCCCTCGCGACGGCGGCGACAGCCCGCGCCGGGACGCACAGCACCGCCAGGTCCGGCGCGTCCGGAAGGTCCGCCACCGCGGGCACGCATGGCACCCCCGCGACCGTGCGGGCGTGGGGATTCACCGCGTGCAGAGCACCCTCGAACCCGCCTTTCACGATGTTGGACAACAGCGCGTGGCCGATCGACTCCGGCCGCCGCCCGGCGCCCACCACCGCGACCGAGGTCGGCCGCAGCACCGCGCGCAGGCTGGCGACATCCGCGACGTGCTCGCGGCCGAGGACCGCGCGCCGGTAGGCAGCGACGTCGTCGAGCTGGATCTCGACCTCGACGACCTCGCCGACCCGGCGCCTGCCGACGGCGAGGCCGAGCTGGTCGATCAGCCGCAGCATCGGCGTGTTCTCCACCAGCACGTCCGCGGAGAGGGCGCGCAAACCCGCGAGGCGACCGATGGAGACCAGTTCCTCCAGCAGCAGCGTGCCCACGCCCTGGAGGTTCTGCTCGTGGACCACCGACATCGCGAACTCGGCCACGTCGTCGCCCGGCTCGGCCACGTAGCTGGCCACGCCGATGAGCCTGCCGTCGGCGAACGCGCCGACCGCGGGGCGGCTGTCGTCGGAGCCGGTGATGCTCGCGGTGTACATGTCGGCGTTGACGTCGGACAGCGTGAAGAACCGGCGGTAGCGGTCCAGCGGCGGCAACTGCCTGTGCAGCCCGTCGACCGCGTCGTGGTCGGCGGGCTCGATCCGCCGGATGGCCACCACCGAGCCGTCGACCAGCAGCGACCGCGCACCAGTGTCGACACCCATGATCAGTCGGTGTCCTGTCCGCGCAGCACGACGACCGGGCACGGCGCGTGGTGGATCAGTGCCTGGCTGGTCGAGCCCATGGTCAGCCCCGCGAATCCGCCGCGGCCACGGCTGCCGACGACCACGAGCTGCGCGTCCTGGGCCTGCTTGAGCAGCAGCCTGGCCGCGCCGGAGCGGGCGACCTCACGGGTGACCACGACGTCGGGGTACTTCTCGCTCCAGCCCGCCAGCCGCTGGGCCAGCAGTTCCTCCGCCTCGTCGACGTAGGTGTCGAGGTACAGCGAGCCGTAGCCTTTCTCCAGCATGACCTCGATCGGCCAGTCGCTCCAGGCGAGCACCGCGCGCAGCTCCGCGCCGCGGGCGGACGCCTCCTCGAACGCGAACGCGATGGCGCGCTCACTCAGCGGCGAGCCGTCGACACCGACCACCACCGGACCGCTGTCGAACTCGCCCTCACCGCGCACCACGGCGACCGGGCACGCGGCGTGCGCGGCCAGCGCGACCGCGGTCGAGCCGAGCAGCAGCCCGCTGAACCCGCCGAGCCCGCGGGAGCCGACCACCACCATGCTCGCCCGCTTCGCCCTGGCCAGCAGCACCGTGGGCGCGTAGCCAGGGACCACCTCGTCGGTGATCGCGGGAGCGTCGTCGAGCACCGCGTCCCTGGCCTGCCGCACCCAGTCGTGGGCGTTGGTCCGCAGCGCCTCGTGCAGCTGGTGGGAGGCGACCAGTGCCTCGGGGTAGCCGGTGACCGGCCAGGTGAAGACCGCCACGATGTGCAGCGGCAGCTTGCGCCGCGCGGCTTCCGCCGCCGCCCACCTCGCGGCACGGACCGAGGAGGAGGATCCGTCTACGCCGACCAGGATGGCGCGCTCCGGCATGGTCATGATGTTCCTTCCGACTCCGGTTGTCCTTTATGGATAGTCCGGGCCTCAGTGGCCCGTGGCCGCCGACAGCAGCGTCGACGACAGAGTCCGCGCGGCTTCCCGCTGCGCGACCGATCGGCGACGCCTGCGTGGCGGGGCGGGTTCGGGCTCACTGACGGCCAAGCCCTCCTGCGCGGTCAGCCCCAGCATTCCGAGCAGCTCGGCGAGTTCGGCCGCGTCGGCGGCGTTCGCGGCCACCGCGCGGGCGGCCAGGTGACGCTTCTGCGCTTCAGTCATCTCCGGCCTTCTTCATCAGTTCCGCCGTGGAACGGTTGAGGGTCAACGGGAGCAGGTGCGCCCGCACCGTGGCCCCAGCGGAGATCCGGTGGTAGACCGCCATCACGACGTCCCGGATCTCGGCTTCGGACCGGTGGGGGAACCGCTCGACCAGCCGTCGGACGACCGACGCCAGCTCGTGCTCCACCACGACGCCGCCGATCTCGCGCTGGGTGGTCATATCGGTCACCTCCGCTGTGCTGCCTCCAGGAAACGCCGCGCCGGGATCACCGACCAGAGCGACTGGACACCGTGGCGCCGGGACCTTCGACCCGGTCGGGACGCGCGGGAAGCCAAGGTCCCCGGTCGGCACGCACCTTCGACTCTGCTGACGGGCGCGTCGATCGGCCAGCGTCTATGGCGTGACCGACCCAGGAGGTGGCTCGATGAGTGCAGGCAAGCCCGACGACGCGACAGTGCGCAGCGCGATCGCGCTCGCCGCCCGCGCGCCGTCGGTCCACAACACCCAACCGTGGCGCTGGCTGATCGGCGGTTACTCGGTGCACCTGATGGCCGACTGGACCAGGCACTTGCACGCCACCGACCCCGACGGCCGCGACCTGATCGTCAGCTGCGGCGCGGCACTGCACCACCTGCGCGTGGCCTTCGCCGGGCTCGGCTGGGCGACGCGGGTGCACCGGCTGCCCAATCCGGCCGACCCCGACCATCTGGCCAGTATCGAGCCGTATCCGGCTCCGCCCAACGACGGCGACATCGCCATGACCACCGCGATCGCCCGCCGCCAGACCGACCGGCGCCGCTTCTCGTCGTGGCCGGTGCCCGCCGGGCACCTCGACCTGTTCGTCGAGCGGGCGGGCAACGAGGGCGTCCTCGCGGTGCCGGTGACCGACCCGATACGCAGACACCGCCTCACCACCGCACTCGCGCTGGCCGCCGACCGCGTCGACGACACCGCCGAGACCGCGCTGTGGAGCGGCCGCGGCCGCAGCGACCTCGACGGGGTTCAGGCCGTCAGCGCGGCCCCAAGGGGCACAGTGCACGGCGACACCACGATGCGCGCCTTCGACGCGGGCACCCTGACCCCGTCCACAGTGGACCCCGAGGACACCGACGCCGGCGAGCTGATCGTGCTCGCCACCGCGGCCGACGACACCCTGTCCCGGCTGCGCGCGGGCGAAGCGGCCAGCGCCATCCTGCTCACCGCGACCGAACTCGGCCTGGCCACCTGCCCGCTGTCCCAGCCGCTCGAATCGGCCGAGACCGCCGCCATGGTCGGCGAAGCGGTGCTCGACCGGACCGCCGTCCCCCAACTCGTCCTGCGCGTCGGCTGGCTGCCCGCCGCCGCGGCGCCGCTGCCCCGCAGCAGACGCAGGCACCTCGAGGAATTCACCGCGTACCTGCCCGGGATCGCCCCGGCACGCGACAAGTAACAGGAGGAATCCGATGTCCATCGATCACGTCACCCGTCCGGGTACCCGAGCCGTCGCCCCCGAGGCCGCCGACGAGACCGTCGGGCGGGTCCTCGCCGCCACCCGCATCGGGTTGGGGCTGGTGTTCCTCTGGGCGTTCGCCGACAAGCTGTTCGGCCTGGGCTATGCCACCAAGTCCGCGGGCGCGTGGATCAACGGCGGCTCCCCGACCAAGGGCTTCCTCGGTGGGATCGACCACGGGCCGCTCGGCTCGATGTTCCGCTCCTGGGCCGGACAGGCCTGGGCCGACTGGCTGTTCATGGCGGGCCTCCTCGGTGTCGGCCTCGCCTTGGTGCTCGGCGTCGGCCTGCGGGTCGCCGCCATCGCCGGGACGGCCATGATGCTGCTCATGTGGGCCGCCGAGTGGCCCCTCGCCCGCTTCACCGACGCGGGCGAGGCCACCCGCTCGACCAACCCGGTCCTCGACTACCACCTCGTCTACGCGGCACTGCTGATCATCTTCGTGGTCACCAACGCGGGTGACACCTGGGGCCTGGGCCGCCGGATCGCCGCCACGACCCGCTCACCCTGGCTGCGCTGACGCGACCACACGCGGAGGCCCGCCGTCACCACCGTGACGACGGGCCTCCGCGTATGGTCGCTAGGCCTTGCCCTGGGACTTCAGCTCGGTGGCCAGCACCGCCGCCTGGGTGCGGCGCTGGATCTGCAGCTTGGCCAGCAGGTGGGAGACGTAGTTCTTGACGGTCTTCTCGGCGAGGAACATGCGTTCGCCGATCTGGCGGTTGGTCAGGCCCTCGCCGATGAGGTCGAACACGATGCGCTCCTGCTCGGTCAGGACCGCCAGCGGGTCGTCCTGGGAGCGTTCGCGGCGGATGCGGTCGAGCAGGGCGGTGGTGGTGCGCGGGTCGAGCAGCGAGCCGCCCGCGCCGACGGTGCGGACCGCGGCGGTGAGGTCGGAGCCGAGGACCTGCTTGAGCACGAACCCGGAGGCACCGGCCATGATCGCGTCGAAGAGCGCCTCGTCGTCGGCGTAGGACGTGAGCATCAGGCAGCGCAGGTCCGGCACCCGCGACAGCAGCTCCCGGCACAGCTCGACGCCGTTGCCGTCGGGCAGCCGCACGTCGAGGACCGCGACGTCGGCCTCGCTGCCGGGGATCCTGGTCAGCGCCTCGGCGACCGACGCCGCGTGGCCGACGACCTCCAGGTCGGTCTCGTCCTCGAACAGGTCGGCGATCCCTCTGCGGACGATCTCGTGGTCGTCCACCAGGAAGATCCGAATCATCACGTGCCTCCTCAGTCGCGGTCGACACTACGGGCCGTGCGCGTGCGGGGTCCGCAGGCGAGCGACCCGGTGCGGGTGGGACCAAAGTCCTGGTGTCTCGTCCACTGTGCCCCTGCCGGAAGGCGGTGTCGACCGGGGCCCGATGGCTGTGTCGTACCCGGGTACCCGCACCTAGCGTCGGACTCATGCGAACCCACGACGCCATCACCGACCAGCCCGTCCGCTCCGTGATGACCCGCGACGTGGTCGGCATCGTGCCCGACGCGCCGCTGGAGGTCGCGCTGCGCATGATGGTCGCCGCCCACGTCCGGCACCTGCCGGTCGTGCGAGACGGCCGCTACCTGGGCACGGTCCACGAGACCGACCTGCTCTGGCGGCTGTGGTCGACCGACGACCATCGGACCGCCTCGACCGTGGGCGCCATCGTGACCTCGTCTAGGTACCCGTGTGTCGAGGCGACCGCGACGGTGGGCGAGGCCGCCGCCCGCATGGTCGCCCAGAACGTCGACGCGGCGGTCGTCATCGACCACGGGACGCTGGTGGGCATCGTGACCGTGACCGACCTGCTCGCCGCGGTCGCCGCGGCCTGACACCGCCCTCCGCCGGGCCAGGCGTGGACCAACCGCGGCGGCGTGCAGCGCCGAGTCGGTCGCGCGCACGCCAACGACTGAAATGCGGGGCGTGGTCGGGGCAGCGGGCGTCTCGACCTGACTGACTGTCTGTCTGCCCCTCCTACTGCGATGTCACGGTCACGACATCTCGTCCACGTCACCGGCGTGTCCGCTGTGGACCGAGGCCCGCACGACACCGGAGACGGACTCGGCGAGTGCTCTGGCCACTTCCCAGTCCGACGAGTCGTCGAACCGGTCGATCACCGCGGCCACCCCGTCGGCGACCCGCACGGTCCACCGGCTCCGGCCGCCGAACACGGTGAGCGCCGCGCGCACGTCGATCGCTATGTCCACATCGGACCGCGACAGCAGACGAACCAGGTCGCGGCGGGTCACCACGCCGACCACCCGGCCGCCGCCGTCGACGACCGGCACGCACCGCCGCTTGCGGTCGACCATCGCCCGCGCGACCTCCGCAACCGGCGTGCCCGACAGCAAGCCCTCCGCGGGCGCGGTCATCACGTCGGCGACCGCCCGAACGGCGGTCCGCTCGGATGACTCGGCGAACCGGCCGCGCACCAGGTCGTACTCGGTCACGATGCCGACCAGCGTGCCCGCCGCGTCGACGACGGGCAGCGCGCTGAACCTGTTGTCGGCCATCAGCGTCGCCGCCTTGGCCACCTCGGTGGTCGCGCTGACCGTGACCACCGGCGTCGTCATGATGTCGCGGGCACGCATCACGCACCGCCGACCAGCTCGTCGGCGGGCATCGGCCGGACGACCTCGGTCAGCGCGCGGCGCGGGGCGGGGACCCCCGCGTAGCCGTAGCCCAGCCGCAGGACCGTGTGCGGCCTGCCCGCGCCGAGCAGCCCGCGCAAAGCCGAGCGCAGCGCGGGGATCTCGATGGGCTGCGACAGGAACGACGTGCACAGACCAAGCTCGGTGGCCGTCAGCAGCACCCGCTGCATCGCTTGGCCCGCCTGCACCTGGTCCATCGGATGGTCACCCGGCGTGGTCAGCACGGCCAGCAGCGGCTGCTGCTCGAACGGCCGCGCAGGCGTGTGTTCCTCGGCGAACTGCCGCAGCACGATCAGCGACGCGTCCTCGGGGGCCGGTCCGATCGCGGACAGGCGCACCCCGTCGCCCCGCTCGGCGATGCCGTGCACCCAGCGGCGCAACTCGGCCTGGTACACCGGGTCCTGCGCCTGCAGGTGCTCGCCGCGGCGGATCAGCGCGGCCAGGGCGTCGACCTCGGCAGGACGTTCCACCAGCCGCAGCGCGGCGTTCTCGGTCTGCGCGGCCCGCATCAGCTCGGCCTTGGCGTAGTCGGGGACCGGGGTGTCCAGGAACGGCCTGCGGTTGGTGTGCCTGCGCGCGATCACCGCCGCCAGCCGCTGGTCGGCGGGGGTCACCGCGCGGGCACCCGCCACCCGCACCGACGCCACCACCTCGGGCCGCGCCGGGTCCGGCAGCAGCCGCACCACCGCCGCCCGTCCCGCGGCCATCAGCGACAGGCGGATGTTGAACACCGCCGCGCCACACGACAACCGCGCCTCGTGCCCGTCAGGGTCGGCGGCGCGCAGCACCCGGTCGCGGTCGAGCAGCACATCCACCCGGTCGGCGCCCACCTCGAACACCCACGGCTGGGTGTTGTGCGGCGACGGCGCGCGCACGCCCGCCAGCAACGCGGTTCGCAGAGGTTCGGTGTGGACGTCCATGGTCGGCTCCTACTCGTTGTCTGCGTCCACCTTCGCGCCGCCGCCCGCTCGTTGGCTGCGGACGGGCGACTCCACTCGACGGGGACCTTCGAGTCCCCGGGCGGGCCCAAGGTCCCGGGTCAGCCGAACAGGCCGATGCCGCGAATACGGCGGTCGTCGACGTCGTTGTAGACGTAGCCGATCCGGTCGCGCACCTCCCGCACACCTGGCACCCTGCGGATCCACTCCCCCACCGCGCGCGCCTGGCTGCTCCACTCGACCCGGCCCACGAGCAGCACGACGTCACCGTCGATCCCAGCCCGCACCTGGGACGTGTCCACCAGCGGCACCTCCGCCAGCGCGCGCCGCACCACCGCACCCAAGTCGACCGGGTCGGACTCGGTCCGCGGCGCGGGAACGCTGTCGATCCTGTCTCGCACGGTCATCACAACCACCTCCACCTGAACTGTGTCGACGGGCCGGGCGCGGCGTCGCGGGCGGATCGGCACCACTTGACGCGTCGCAAGGTCCCTGGCCCGACGCGACCAAAGACCGCGGCAGCGGACCCTGGCCGCGCCGCAAGATCGACTCGAACAGCGTGGCCATCGACACTGGGAGCGACAATGATCGAGGCAATCGGCCTCACCAAGCGCTACGGCCGGACCCTGGCCGTCGACGACCTGACCTTCACCGTGCCCGCGGGCCGGGTCACCGGCTTCGTCGGCCCGAACGGCTCGGGCAAGTCCACCACCATGCGGATGATCCTCGGCCTCGACGCCCCCACCGCGGGCCGCGCCCTGATCGACGGCAACCGCTACCGCGACCTGCGCCACCCGCTGCGCACCGTCGGCGCCCTGCTCGACGCCAAGTGGGTGCACCCCAACCGCTCCGCGCGGGCGCACCTGCAGTGGATGGCCAAGTCCAACAAGATCTCGCCCAAGCGCGTCGACGAGGTCCTGGAGATCGTCGGCCTGACGTCGGTGGCCAACAAGCGCGCGGGCGGCTTCTCGCTCGGCATGTCCCAGCGCCTGGGCATCGCCGCCGCGCTGCTCGGCGACCCGCAGGTGCTGCTGTTCGACGAGCCGGTCAACGGCCTCGACCCCGAGGGCATCCTCTGGATCCGCCGCTTCATGCACCGCCTCGCGGAGGAGGGCCGCACGGTCTTCGTCTCCAGCCACCTGCTTTCGGAGATGGCGCTCACCGCGCAGGAACTCGTGGTCATCGGCCGCGGCAAGCTCATCTCCCAGAACTCCACCGAGGACCTCGTCGCGAACGCGACCAGCAACAGCGTGCGCGTCCGTACCCCCGACCGACAGGCCCTGCACACCGCGCTGAACGCCGCGGGCGCCACCACCCACGACGACGGCGACAGCCTGATCGTGTCCGGAATGGACAGTGCGGCGATCGGCGACCTCGCCGCCCGCGCGGGAATCCCCGTCCACGAACTCAGCCCCCGGCACGGCTCCCTCGAGGATGCCTTCCTCCACCTCACCGGCGACTCCGTCGACTACCGCACGACCCTCGAAAAGGTGACGTCATGACCCTGCTCGCCGTCGAACGCGTCAAGCTCCTCACCACCCGCTCCCCCTGGTGGTGCACCCTCATCGCCCTGGCCGTGACCGTAGGCGTCGCCGCACTGATCACCGGCACCGACGCCGACGCGGCCAGCGTGGCGGCCACCCAGTTCGGCGCCGGATTCGGGCTGACCGTGGTCATGGTCATGGCCACCCTCGCCGTCACCACCGAGTACCGCTTCTCCACGATCCGCGCGACGTTCCAAGCCATCCCCAACCGCACCGCCGCCCTGCTCGCCAAGACGACGGTCGTCGCACTGCTCGCCGGGATCATCGGCGAACTCGCCGGGTTCGGCTCCTGGGCCCTGTCCACCGCCATGTCGCCGGTCGACCTGACCATCGACACCGCGTTCGAGTGGCGCACCGTAGCCGGAGTGGGCCTCGTCTACGCCATCGCCGCCGTCATCTCCGTCGCCGTCGGCGTCATCATCCGCCACTCCGCGGGCGCCATCGCCTTGCTGCTCATCTACACCCGCCTCGTCGAGGGCCTCGTCTCCCTCATCCCCAACGTCGGCGCCGATGTCTACAAGTGGCTGCCCTTCACCCTCGCCAACCACTTCCTCACCGGCGAGGCAGACCCGTCCGACGGGCCGACACCGCAGTTCGGCCCGCCCGCCCACATAACCATCTCCCCCTGGACGGCCCTCGCCCTCTTCGCCGCCTTCGCCGCGACCATCCTCACCATCGCCCTGATCACCGCCAACAAGCGCGACGCCTAGTCCCACGAGTGACCAGGTCGAGTCTGCCCCCTGGAGGATGTGGACCCTTCACATCCTCCAGGGGTCTTGGGCTCGCCCGACCATGGCGCCAACCACGCGGTGACCGTCCCACGGCGACCTGGAGGGCGCATGCCAGCACCTCGACCTTGGTCGACTCACGAGATCTCATCGAGCGCACAGCCCGCGAACAGGTCGGCAACCGCCTGCTCGACCTGTTCGCGGGCTGGCCGCCCGGCCATCATGGCGTTGTGAGCCGCGTCGGTGAGGATGGCTGGCGGCCCAGTCAGGTGCAGGAGCGGTTGATCGCCGCTCGCATTCCCGCTGCCCGCGACCGCGACACGGTGACCCAACACCACTGGCGGTCCTGCCCACCCGCCACCGGCTCTCCACCGTCGCCGGGACGACCCATCCGCGCTGGTCGCCCACCTGCCGGCCAAGCACTACACCAACCTCATCGGCACCGAGCCACGCGACGACATGACCTTTGAGTGGTCGTGAATGAGTCGAAAGGGTCCGAGTTCGCTCGAGAACTTTCGACACACGCCGGCCAGAACTGGAACGGCCGGATCTAGCGGATCCTGGTGTCGCCCCGTTCCTCGGTCGAGAATCAGTTCGTGCAGCCATGACCTTGTCGGAACAAATCCCATGCGGAAACTGTTCCGATGTTCAGGCCCAACCGTTGCCAAGTATTGAGTCGGCGGCGCGAATATAGTCGCGCGGATTCGTGTCGGGCCGAACGCTACGTTCCTGGGCTCGCCGCTGGTGGCGTAGGAGGAGAAGTGGTGGACTTCCTGGCCGCTCACCACCGAGTCCAGCTCGGATTCCTTGTCCTTGCTCTCGACGCCTTCGACTTCTTCGATCAAGTAGTCGCGATGGGCCAGGCGGCTGGCCCCGACCAAGAGCTCGGGATGCCCAATTTGGCCGGCATCCTCGCGATGTCGCGGTCCCGGTCGGCTGCGCGCGGACGACGGCCCAGGTGGTGGTCATGGTCGTCATGATGCCGGTTGCTGTTTGAGGTTGATGGAGGCTTCGCTCCTTCGGGTGAGCGAACTCGAAGCCGATCGCGGAAGTTGAGGCTCACGCGGTTCCAGTGGAACAGTATATGACGCGGGCACCGATTGGGGTCCTTTATAGGCATTCCGTTGGTGACGATTCAGGCCCCGCTTCGGAACGCACCAACGTGCTCGGTGCCGAGGCCCGCCGCCCGTCTCGGCGCAGGGCCGGATCATTTCACGACACCCAGGCGAAACCGTCGCGGAGTCCTCGGCCGCACCATCAGTCCGCGGCGCCCCGACGAAGTCCAAGTTCGGCCGGTCTCGGAAGCGCTCACCGCGGTCAAGGACAGTTGACGGCACGACGAGCGCGTAGCAGGGTCGATCGGCTCTTGCCACGGCGTCGGCCGAGGACGAGAGTTGCCGAAAGGACAAATCCTCGCAAAGCGACTCGAGGAGTTCGGTATGCGATCCTTTTCGGCAGTCTTCGCCGCAGTCCTGATCCTCCCCGCCAGTCTGCTGACACCGACCGTCGCGGCGGCCGTCCCCATCACGCCGGGCGGCTCGACAGAGGTCACCGTCGGCAGCAACGACAACCTGTTCTCGCAGAACAAGCAGAACGAGCCGGGGGTCGCGGTCAACCCGGTCAACCCGCTGATCCTGGCGGCAGGCGCCAACGACAACATCGACATGGAAGCCTGCAACGCCGGTGACGACCGCACCTGCCCCTTCACACCGGGTGTGGGCCTGTCGGGGGTCCAGTTCTCGACCAACGGCGGCGTCTCGTGGACGCAGCCGACCTACACGGGCTACTCGGCACGGGTGACGCCGAGTTGCCTCGGCCAGCCCGACGTCGCGGTGGGTCAGCCGCCGGCCGGTGACACCGGGTGCGTGCCCGACCCGGCTGGACCGATCGGCACGCTGCCGCACTACGACGACAATGGGATGGTCTCCAACGGCGACCCGGAGCTGGTCTTCGGTCCGGCACCGGATGCGAACGGCGACTTCTCCTGGGCGAACGGGCAGCGGCTGTACTACGCGAACATCGCCACCCCGTTCCCCGGCAATCCGGGCTTCAAGGGCGCGGGCGCGATCGCGGTGTCGCACACGCTCGACCTCGCCGGTGCCATCGCCGGGAACGACGCCGCGTGGTCGGACCCGGTGGTAGTCACCCGGCAGAACTCGGCCCTGTTCAGCGACAAGGAACAGTTGTGGGCCGACAACGCCGAGACCAGCTCGCATTTCGGCAACGTCTACGTCTGCGACGTCGGCTTCCGCGGCACCGCCGGGTCCGAGCCGGTGCTGTTCTCGCGGTCGACCGACGGCGGCGACACCTGGACCGTGCGGCAGCTGAGTGAGGCGACGAACAACAGCCAGACCGGCGGGCGGCAGGGCTGCGCGATCCGCACCGACAGTGCGGGCGTTGTCTACGTGATCTGGGAAGGGTCGTCCATCCCGTCCGGGCAGGGCGTCTTTTTCCTGGCGCGGTCGTTCAACGGCGGCGCCAACTTCGAGCGGGCCCGGCCCATCGTCGCGGTCGAGGGCATCGGCCAGTTCGACCCGGCACAGGGACGGTTCACCATCGACGGCATCGCCGGTGCGCGCACCAACACCTTCCCGAGCATCGACATCGCCAACGGCGCTCCGTCCGGAGAGGACGCGACTGACCAGATCCTGGTCACCTGGTCCGACGACCGGGCAGGCACGAACCAGGAGCGGGCGTACGTCATCTCCTCGACCACGGGCGGTGACACCTTCTCCGGTGTCATGGACGCCAACGACGGCGCCGACCGGGCCAACTTCCCGGCCATCGCCATCTCGCCGGACGGCACGGACGCCTGGCTGGTCTACAACGCATGGCTGGACCCGTGGCGCACCGAGACCACGTCCCCCCGGCGGGTGCTCGGGGTCGTGCGGCACGCCCAGATCGCCGGCGGCGTCATCGGCCCGTGGACGACGGTGCTTCGCGGCCCGGACGGCGACGGGCGTGCCGCCAGCGCCAACGGCCTGACCTCGGAATTCCTCGGCGACTACAACTACGTGGTGGCCACCAATGACGCGGCCACGGCGGTGTGGAACGACATGCGCGACGGCGCGGTCTGCCCGGCCATCAACGCCTACCGGCAGGCATTCGTCGAGGACGTGCTGGCAGGCGAGGCGGCGCCGGTCGTGGCCGACCGGCCGCGAGACCGCGCGTCGGCGAGCGAGTTGCCCGCGACCCACTCGACCGCGCTACGACCCGGCCCGAACAACCAGTGCCCGCCCAGCTTCGGCGGTTCCAGCATCTACGGAGGTTCGTTCAGCGACGACGACTGACAGCCGCGTGTTGACCTGCAAGGCGAAAATGGCCTGGGCTTGAGGCCAGACATGGTTTGCGCGATCGCAGGGAAGGCCGCCACCGACCAGTGGCGGCCATTCCCGTGGGATCTCCCATCTACCGCTTCCGGACTGCGTAGGTCAGGTGCGTCGCCCTTGGCGAGGGCTGCGCACGGATCGGCTCCAGGGCCACGCGGCTCGCGTCCACGCCGTCGAACAGGCGTACGCCAGTGCCGAACAGCATGGGCGACAGCGAGATCGTGAACTCATCGATCAGGCAGGCGTTCACGTACTCCAGGACCGTCGCGCCTCCGCCCGCGCTGCGGACGTCGCGGTCGCCCGCAGCCAACGCAGTCGTACCGGTACACGACATCCGCGTCCGGGCGATCACATCAGATCAGGCGCTGCGCCGCAGCGCGTCGTAACACGGCTGCCGCCGCGTCGACGTCCTCTTTGGACGGGCGTGGTACCTGAGTCGCGAGGGTCCTGGAGTACCAGCTGTTTGTCTCTCGCGGTCGGCCGACTGCAGGGGTCGCGGTTGGGTCCACCGGAAGCCGGACCCCCGCGCCATCGATGCCGGGCTGACCCTGGCCGGGCTCGACGTCCTCACCGAGGCGACGCCGGTGTACTTGCGCCTCATCGAGGGGCTGAGCGACCGAACGCGAACTTGAGGAGACCAGCGAGAAACTCCGCGGCGTAGCCCTTCACGTGGTCCGCGCCTAAGTTGTCGACTCCACGGCGAGCGGCTTCCCGATGCCGTTCGCGGCTTGTTCGGCGAGGAGGAAGTCGAGGAAGTGGTGGGTGAGCGGCTCGCCGATGAGGGGTTCGAGGAAGAGGAACTGCCCCTGCGGATTCACCTCCAGCCACACAGGTTCTCCTCGCGGAGTGAGTTTGAGGTCGATGACGCCCATGCGCAGACCAAGGTGGCGTAGTACGCGGGTGACCAGCTCGGCGGTTTCCTCGGGGACAGTCCAACGGGTGATCGGGACGTTCAGATTGGGTCGCCAGTCGAGCTCGTCGGTCTCGATGAGGGCGGCGTACATGTTCTCGCCGAAGCAGTTGAGACGGATGTGGTGGCTGCCGGGGATGTATTCCTGGTAGATCGCCGGGCAGACCGCGAACGATTGTTCGGGAATCGATTCGGGATCGTCCATGAATCGGGTGAACATGAGCGGTCCGGCCGCGCCCACGACGGGTTTGACGATCACCCTCCCTACCGAGCGGACGAACGCGACCACATCGTCGCGTGACTGGGTGACCAGGGTTCGCGGCACCCGGAAGCCCGACGTGGCCGCGACGGCGAGTTGGTAGAGCTTGTCGGCGGCGCGGTCGGTGGCCTCCGGCGTGGAGACCCACCGGCCGTGGAAGCCGGAGGCGAGCGCACCGGCGAGCCCGCCCCGGCAGTCGTTGTTGACGAGTCTGCGCTGGTGGTCGTCAGCGGCGTGATCGGCGACGTCCTGGTCGGCGCGAACGCGACGCCACCAGAGGACGGACGCGTCGTCCAGCGGCAGGGTGACGCCGTCGGCTGTCAACACGCTCGCCGACGGCGTGGGATGCGAGCGCCAGGTGACACTTGGCCGTCCACTGACACGGTCGCACTCGACGATGTGGAAGTCGGTGATCCCGCGGCCACGCGCCGCGTGCTGGACGGCGATGGTGTGGAAGTCGTCCCTGATCGTGACGGTGAGGATCACCTCACATCATGCCGCAGTCATCCGTGCAGCCCGCCGAACAGGTCTCGCACGCGGTACCGGCGAGGTTGGCGGCGTCGATCTTGACGCCGGTGGTCTGACGGACCGCGTTCTCCCAGGCGCGCAGGTCTTCCGGGCTCTCCATCTTGATGAACGAGTCAGGCTGCACGACCATGACGACAGGTGGTGCCGCGCGATTGACTTCCCTCTTCTTCGGAACAGGGTCGCCTAGCTTGAAGGTCATGGTCTCCGCCCTTCATCACGGGCACCGTGCGCGCCCACTGTCAGTGATGAAGCGACAGCGCATCGCGGCGGAGTAGGGCCGTCCGACCCCATGTCATCCACAATCATCCGTTTGGGGCAGTGTCGAGCGCTTGTCGCGCTGCCCGTGGCTCAGCGGGCCGCCTTGCGCAGCAACGCCCGCGCCTGGTCGCCCTGGATCGCCGATGTCCACAGTGTCTTCGTCAGCCGCTCGTACACCGCCACGCCGCCCGCGTCGGCAACGGTGATCACGGACTGGTCGATCGTCGCCAACACCGTGTCGTCGACGATCGTGTAGCCGTGCAGGGTGATCGTCGGCAGGTCGACGTGTCGGGGCAGGACGCCGAGCCGAACGTGCCGCAGTTCGGTGAGTGCCGCGAGCCGGGCGTTCTGGCCACGCATGACCGGGCGCGGGCAGGCCCGCGAGCGCAGCGCGGACTCGCCAATCAGGATCTCGACCCGCGCGGTGGCGTCGTAGAGCACCGACTGGCGGCGGATCCGGTCGAGCAGATCGGCTCCGGCCGCATTGGTGACGTAGCCGGCGTAGTCGGCGGACTGGGCGATCTCGGGAACGCCGTACAACTCCACCGAGACGATCCGTGATCCCGCCATGCTCTGTGAGCGTACGCCGAGCGGGCCGCGGTTCGATTACGAAATGTGGTCGGTCGCGTCCAATGTGGGCGCACCGTCGCCGCGAGCCGATCGCCTGCCCGCGGATGAAACGCGTCGGTCGGTGGTGGCGACTCCCATAGGGGAGGACGCCGCTCGTCGGGGGACTCGACGGAGGCTCGCATGCGCTCACGACAGCGCGCGACTGTCGTTCTGGCCGCGCTCGCACTGGTCCTGACCATCCCCGTTCCGGCTGTCGCCGCCGCACCCGCACGTCCTGACCTGGACATGTATACGGTCGAAGGCACGACGGACAAGATCGATGAAGTCGTACCCGGCCTGGAGCTCGCGGGCACCCGGACCACGTCGGCCGGGGTGCGCGCCGACGCGGTGCTGACCCCGGCGCAGGCGGACAAGTTGGCCGCGGCGGGGCTGGCGGTCACCCTCAAACGGGACGCGAAAGGGCGCACCGTCAGCGAGCAGGCCGCGGCTCAGGCCGCCGCCGGGTTCGACGTGTGGCGGTCCTGGGACGAGGCGGGCGGCATCGAGGACGAGCTGCGCGACATCGCGCGGCGCCACCCCCAGTTCGTCAAGCTCGTCAAGCTGGGCGAGACGCACCAGCGACGCGACATCCTGGCGCTCAAAGTCACCCAGGGCGCGCCCGGTCTGCGGGACGGGGCCCGGCCCGCGGTGCTGTACTCCTCGCTGCAGCACGCCCGGGAGTGGATCAGCGGTGAGGTCAACCGCCGCACCCTGCGCCACGTGGTCAACGCGTACCAGGCGGGCGACAAGCAGATCAAGGACCTGCTGAAGACGGTCGAGCTGTGGTTCGTCGTGGTCGCCAACCCCGACGGCTACCAGTACACCTTCGACCACGAGCGGCTGTGGCGGAAGAACCTGCGCGACAACAACGGCGACGGCCAGATCGCCATCGGCGACGGCGTCGACCCCAACCGCAACTTCAACGAGCACTGGGGCCACGACAACGAGGGATCGTCGCCGAACCCCGCCGACGAGACCTACCGCGGGCCCAGCGCGGGCTCCGAGCCGGAGACCAAGGCCATGGCCGGGCTGATCACCCGGATCAAGCCCAAGTTCCAGTCGAACCTGCACTCCTTCGGCCAGTGGCTGCTGTACCCGCAGGGCTGGCAGGTCGGCACGCCCGACGCGGACAACCCCCTCTACGTCGCGCTCGGCGGCACCGACGCCAACCCGGCGATCCCGGGCTTCAACCCCGGGCAGTCCGCGGACACGCTGTACGTCACCAACGGCGAGACCACTGACTACGCCGACACCACGGCGGGCACTGTCGCGTTCACCCCGGAACTGGGTGAGGGCGTGCCGGGCGCGGGCTTCGTGTTCCCCGACGACGAGGGCCTCATCCAGGCCGAGTTCCAGCGCATCCTGCCGTTCCACCTGGCCATGGCGCGCTCGGCGGCTGACGCGGACGACCCGGTGTCCCCGGTCGGGATCACCCCAGCGCCCTTCTACCTCGACCAGGACGTCATCGACCCGCAGAACGGCCAGCAGTCGCTGTTCGACTTCACCTTCAGCACTTCCTACGGGGACCCGCAGGAAGTCAGGGTGCTCGCCAAGCGGGCGCTCGGCGCGGTCAGCCTCCACTACCAGGTCGACGGCGGCGCCGTGCAGACCAGGCAGACGGCTGAGTGGACCGGTGGCGAACGGTACGGGCCGGGCAACGGCGCGCACTACCACGTCGTCAGCGGCACGATCACCGGAACGCCGCCGGGCGCAGGCGTCAAGGTGTGGTTCAGCGGCGGCGGTGCCACCAGCGACTCGTTCACCTACTCGGTCAAGTCCGACACTGGCAAGCGGGTGCTGGTGCTCGCGGCCGAGGACTACACCGGCGCGTCGCCGGTCAAGCCGGGCGTGACGGCGCCGCAGTACCTGTCGTTCTACACCGACGCGCTGACGGCCAACGGCGTCCAGTTCGACGTGTACGACGTCGACGCGGAGGGCCGCAGGGCACCGGACAACCTTGGCGTGCTCAGCCATTACGACGCTGTGGTCTGGTACACCGGCGACGACGTGGTCACCCGCGAATTCGGTTGGGGCCCTGGCAACGCGTCGCGGCTGGCGATGCAGGAGATTCTGGAGGTCCGCGACTTCGTCAACGAGGGCGGCCGGGTGGCCTACACCGGGCAGCGGGCGGGCCAGCAGTACACGACCGGTCTCGGTACGCAGCTCTACGACCCGTTCGAGAACCTTCAGTGCTCGGCCAACCCGGCGATCAGCGGGCGCTGTCTGGCACTGTCCGGCTCTGGTGACTCGCAAGGCGACCCGATCGAGTACTTCTTCGGCGCGGCAATCACCTCACCCGGCGGTGGCCTCGACCCGGACACCGGGGACCCGTTCCCGATCGCCGGGATCGACGACCCGCTCGCCGGGCTCACGCTGGACCGCAACGGGGCCGACAGCGCCCAGAATCAGGCGAGCGACTCGTCGTTCATCGCCACGCAGGACTTCCTGCAGGTGACCGACCCGGCGGGCAGCTTCCCGCACCTGGCGAGCTGGCCCGCGGCGGAGTACCTGAGCGGCCTGGCCGGTCCGTTCGACCCCCACTCCGGCGCCCAGTTCATGTGGTCGGACCGCGCGGACGAGGCCTACAAGCGGCTGGCGCGCACGATCAGCGTCCCCGCCGAAGGCGCTTCGCTGTCGTTCTGGACCAGCTACAACCTGGAACTGGACTTCGACTACCTGATCGTGGAGGCACACACCGTCGGCCAGGACAACTGGACGACACTGCCCGACAGCAACGGCCACACCAGCGACGACCTGTCCAGTGACCAGTCCTGCCCGGGCGGCTGGAGCAACCCCGCCGACGCCGCCAACGTCCTGCACCCGTTCCTGACGCACTACCAGACGTTCAACGCCGACGGAACGTGCTCCAACACCGGGAGCACGGGCGAGTGGAACGCCGCCAACGGCAGCTCGTCGGGCTGGCAGCAGTGGGAGATCGACCTGACCCCCTACGCGGGCAGCCAGGTCGAGGTGTCGATCACCGTCCTCAGCGACTGGGGCGCCCAACAGTTCCCCGGCGTGTTCATCGATGACATCGAGGTGTCCACCGGTGAGGGGACGACATCGTTCGAGTCGGGCCTCGACGGCTGGGTCGTCACGGGTGCGCCGCAGGACCCGGGCGGCATCGAGGGCGCCAACGTCAACGACTGGACCCGCCGCGCGGGCTTCGGCATCAAGGAGGGCGCCGCGGTGGCGACCCCGGACACGCTCTACCTGGGCTTCGGCTTCGAGGGTGTGAGCGGCACGGCGACGCGCGCCGCGGTGATGGACCGCATCATCGCCTATCTGCTGCGGTGATGGCCGCGCCGCGGGCCCGTCCGGATTGACGGGCCCGCGGCGCACTTCGCTCTATCGGTCGGGTAGCCAGCCCGTCCTTTGTGGACCTCGCTGGCGCCTGCGCGGCGCCGCGACCAGTTCTCCTGAGTACGCGGACCGACGTGCGCGTACTTCTTGATGATCGGCAGGTACGCGCCCCAGATGGGGCCGTAGGTGACGCTGCCGAAGATCTCGACACCCGGTCCGCGACTTCATGGCGAAGCCACGGGACCGGGTTCACCGGCGTGCTAGTTCTGGCCCTGTCTCAGCGAGTACTGGGTCTGGGCGTTGAACACGTCCTGGTGCACCGACTTCGCCTGGTTCGTACGCGGGTCGAGCACCTCCAGGACGTCGAGGCCCTGCTGGCCGTCCATCGAGTAGATGTAGCCGTTGTACCAGTACGCCGACCACGTGCCCGACGGTCCCTTGCGCTCTGGCAGCGGGTTGAAGTATCCGATCTCCGTCGGGTTCGCGGAGTCGGTGAAGTCCCAGATGGACACTCCGCCCTTGTACCAGGACTGCACCATGATGTCGCGGCCCTTGGCGGGCACCACGGATCCGTTGTGCGCCACGCAGATCTCGGTGTCATCGCGTGGGATCTTGAAGTACGAGCGGAACCGCAGGCCGGCCGCTGAGCCCTGGCCGACCAGATCATAGATCCCGTCCGCGCCGCGGGTCTTGGCGATGGTGGGCTTGCAGGTGGCCGCGCCGCCGCCGCCGAGCTCGTCGGTGAAGACGACCTTGGTGGCGTCGTTGTTGAACGTCGCCGAGTGCCAGAACGCGAAGTTCGTGTCGTCCTGGACCCGGGTGATCACCTTCGGGTTCGCCCGGTCGGTGATGTCGAACAGCACGCCGTCACCCATGCACGCGCCCGCGGCGATGTCCTTGTCCGGGAACGCGGTGATGTCGTGGCAGCCGCTGGTCGCGGTGACGTAGCCGGTGTCGACGGTGCCTGGCTTGCCCGGGTTGCCGCCGTCGCCGAACAGCACCGGGGTGGCCACGACCGCCGCGGCGGCCGGGTCGGCCAGCGGCACCTTGACGATGGAGATCTTGTCGTGCGGCGGCTTGCACCGCGCGATCGACGGGCTGGGCCCATAGGAGGAGATGTAGAGGTAGGCGTTCACACCTTCCTTGTCGGGCACCAGCGTGTGGGTGTGCGAACCGCAGTCGGACTCGACGGACTTGACGTAGCGCGGGTTCGCCTTGTCGCTGATGTCGAAGATCCGGATGCCCTCCCAGTACGGCTTGGTGCCGTCGTTCTGGGCCACCGACGAACAACTGTCGTCGCTGCGCCTCGAGTCGACTGAGTAGAACAGCAGATCGCCGTGCACGGTGACGTCACCCTGCGACCCCGGGCACAGCACCTGGCTGACCACGTAGGGCTTGTGCGGGTGCTTGATGTTGTAGATCGTGAAGCCCGCGTAGTTGCCGCCGATGGCGTAGTCGCCGGTGAAGGCGAGGTCGCTGCCCCGCCCGCCGTTCTGCGTCAGCGGGGCGGTGTGCGGGACGTTGGCCACCTGGCGGACGTTGTCGCTGGTGACGAAGTTGGTCTGCCCGAGGTCGGGGTCCGCCTGCACCGCGGCGGGCGAGTCGTCCGGCTCCGGATCGGCCACGGCGACGGGCGCGCCGAGCAGGAAGAACGCTGAGGTGATCGCGGCGAGCCGCGCAGGGATACTCACTCCCACGCCATGTCCTTTCGTCTGAAAGTTGCGTGAAGCGAGAATTCTTCCGCCGTGCAGCCGATTTGCGCCATAATTTCGGCGATGCGTGCCCGAACGGCCGAGCCTGCTGCACTATTCGGCCGTGTCCAGCCTGGTGCTCGCGGGTGCGGCGAGCACCGACTCGGCGGCGGGCGCGTCCAACGGGTTTTCGAGCTCGTCCTTGGGCAGCTTGGCCCAGATGATCGCGATCAGCGCGACCACCCCCGGCACCACGCCCGCGATGACGAACGTCGAGGTCAGGCCGATCGTGGTGGAGACCGGGCCCGCCACGGCCATCGACACCGGCATCAGGCTCAGCGAGACGAAGAAGTCCAGGCTCGACACCCGGCCCAGCAGGTGCGGCGGCACCCGCCGCTGCAGCAGCGTCCCCCAGATGACCATGGGCGCGGAGAACAGCACGCCAAGGACGAACCCCATGGCCACGACCAGGCCGATATGGGTGGCCACGCCGATCACCACCAGCGGCAGGCAGCCGACGCCCCACATCAGGTTCATCCAGGTCAGATACCGGCGGGGCATCCGCAGCGAGGCCATCGCCAGCGAGCCGAGCGCCCCGCCCACGCCGTAGGCGGTGAGCACCCAGGCGTGGTCGCCGGGTCCGCCCGCGAGCCGGTCCTTGATGACGAACGGGACGAGCACCTCCAGCGGGCCCATCATGACCATGATCATGAGGCTGGCGAACAGCAGCGTCGCCAGCAGCCACGGGGTGCGCACCATGTAGGCGAAGCCCTCGCGCATGTCCCGCAGGATGGTCAGCCCGCCGTGGTCGGGTCCGAACTCGCGGCGCACCGCGGTGCGCGGCGCCAGAGTCAGCGCGAGCGCGCCGACCGTGCTGGCCGCCGCGGCGATGAGCACGGCCGTGCCCGGGTTGACCGCGGCGACCACCGCGCCCGCGACCGCCGGTCCGACCGCTTGGCCCACGGTGGGCCGGACCATGCCTTCGAAGCCGTTGACCGCCATCAGGTCGTCCTCCGGCACCAGCGCGGGCAGCCAGGCCGAGTACGCCGGGTAGTAGAACGCCTTGCCCGCACCGGTGGCGAACGCGACGACCACCAGATGCCACAGCGAGGTCATCCCGGTCAGTGACAGCAGCGCGACCAGCGCCAGGCCCGCCGCGTCGACCACGGCCACCGCCAGCAGGATCAGCTTCTGCGGCACCCGGTCGGCCACGACCCCGCCCAGCAGCGCGGGCAGCAGCAGACCGACCGCCGACGCGGTCGCCACCACCGACAGCTGACTCGGCCCGCCGCCGATGCGGATGACCTCCCAGACCATCGCGACGGTCCACACGCCGGTGGCGAACGTGGACAGCACCATGGCCAGTGCCAGCTTGCGGTAGGCGGGCACGCGGAAGGGCGCGAGCACCCTGGGCAGTCGAGTTGCGGTCGTATCGGACACCGCACTGGTGTACACCAACGGACCGACAGACACGTCCGAGTTTCAGAACGGCCGCGGCGACGCCGTGGCGGACAATACGATGGACACGCTGCCTGGCGTCGACGGCCACGAGCATCCCGCCCGGTTGCGACTGGAGCCCACCAGTGGACGTTGCCGGGGGGCATGGCCGCAGCTCGACTGGTAGTGCCGTCGGACCGCCGAGGATGTGTAACCGAGGTACTGGGGCCGCCCGGCGGACACCAACTCCGAGCAGAGCGCGGCCACCTCGGGCATCGGCAGCACGGCGAAGCCGCCGAACCGGGTCAGGTGCTGCTTGAACAAGGTCGCGGCGTAGGTGGTGCAGTTCCCTGGAGGAACGACACCCCGGGGTCGAAGTGGACAGTGCTTTGGGCGGCGATGCCATATCGGCCCTTAAGTCCAGGGTTGCCTCGGGCGGCCACTCGGGCGTGGGGTAGCCGCCGATGGTCGGGTAGCCGTGCGACAGCAGGGCCGCCGGTACTCGTCGCCCGACTCCGACACGATCATGGACAGCGGACGCGCACCAGATCCCGCGGCACCGTGCGGTGAACGCCGAGAGCAGGGCAGCCAGACCTGGCGCGCGCCGTGGGCTGGAGTCGCTGAAACGAAGGCCGTGAGATGTGGCGCAGGCCACACAGACTTCTCCCCATCGACGGGTTTGAGTCTATTAGACTCAAACTATGTTCACCAGGGAGGAAGCGCTCGAACGGGTCGAGGGGGCCCGTTCGCCCGCCGACTTGTTCGGACCGTTCGACGCGGCTCGAACGAAGGAGGCGCACCGGCTGGTCCGAGCCTTGGCGCTGGTGTTGCATCCGGACCGAGTGGGCGCGGACGACTCGAGGGCGCACGCGGCGTCGGCGAAGGTGAGCCAGTTCCATCGCATGTGGCCGCACTCGGACCAGGTGGTCATGCGTACCGCGCGCTCCGCCTATCCGATCGCCGGTCGGCACGCGGTGGGCAGTGTCGCCAACGTGTATCGGACCGACGGGCCGCAGGTGGTCAAGGTCGTCCGCGCCGCGGCGCTCAACCCGCTGCTGCACGCCGAGTGGGACGCGTTGCGCCGACTCGGCAGGCTCACCGACCAGCACCCGTGGCTGCGGCCCTACTACCCGCGGCTGGTCGACGAGTCCGGCGACGTGGGTCGTGGCGAGCGCGCTTTCACCGTGCTGGAGGCGTTGCTCGACGGGTTCGTGACGCTGGCGGACGTGCGCCGCGCGTTCCCCGGCGGGCTGGACGGACGCGATTACGCGTGGATGCACCGCAGGCTGCTGCGGGCGGTCGCGGGCGCGCACCGGATCGGTTTGGTGCACGGCGCGATTGTCGCGGAGAACGTGCTGGTACACCCCGAGCGGCACGGGATCGTGCTCGCGGGCTGGACGTTCGCCGTCACCGAGGGCGAGCGGCTGCTGGCGACGGACAAGACCATCTGCTACCCGCCGGAGGTTCGCGACGGGCACCCGGTCACCTCTGCCACGGACGTCCACATGGCACATACGCTGATGCTGGACCTGTTGGCGGACAACGAACACCGGCAACGCACATTCGCGCTCGGGTGCACGCAGGACAACCCCGCGAGACGGCCCGACGCCGTCGACCTGCTCACCGAGTACGACGAACTGCTCGAAGAACTCTATGGCGAACGGACCTTCCGGCCGTTCGCGCTACCCAGGACAGGAGCCTGACATGGGACACGGCAAATGGGACGACAACGCCTACGCGGCGGCCCGGACCTTCCGCGCCGCCAAGGGAGTAGACGACTTCGGCTACACCGCCACGCTGCGGTCGCGGCCCAGGGGCGAGTGGACGGCCGACCCCGCGCTCGACCCGAAGGGTGTGGTGGCGCGCGAGTGCCGCGACTCGGCCGACCACGCCGACTCCACCCCGATCGCGGTGCTGTTCGACGTCACCGGCTCGATGGGCACGGTGCCGCAGATCATGCAGCGCAAGCTGGGCAAGCTGCACGGCCTGTTGCAGCGCAAGGGCTACCTGGCCGATCCGCAGTTGATGTTCGGTGGCATCGGCGACGCCGACAGTGACCGGGTGCCGCTGCAGGTCGGGCAGTTCGAGTCGGACAACCGGATGGACGAGCAGCTGCGAACCATCTTTCTGGAGGGCAACGGCGGCGGGCAGAAGAGCGAGTCCTACGAGCTCGCGGCCTACTTCGTGGCCAGGCACGTGGTGACCGACGCGTGGCAGAAGCGTGGGCGCAAGGGCTACCTGTTCCTGATCGGCGACGAGCTGAACAAGCCGCGGCTGGAGGCGAAGCACATCCGCCGGATCATCGGCGACGACGTGCGGCAGGACATCGACCCGGCGTCGGTGTACCGGGAACTCGAACGCAAGTGGCATGTGTACTTCGTGCTGCCCAAGCAGTCGTCGTACTACGACGACCCGGAGATCGCCGACCACTGGCGCGGCCTGCTCGGCCAGAACTTCCTCAAGCTGGACGATCCCGGCGCGGTGTGCGAACTGATCGCCGCCACCATCGGCATGGAGGAGCGGGTCGTCGACCTGGACCAGGCGATGGTGGACCTGGCCGAGATCGGGTCCGCGGCGGAGAGCGTCTCGGTCGGCAAGGCACTCGTCCACACGGGCGGCGGCGCGGTGGCCGCGTCGCCCACGCCGCCGCTGCTCGACGGCCCCGACGACGTGACGTTGAGCTGATGGCCGGGCACATCGTCGTCGTCGGGCTCGGGTTCGGCGACGAGGGCAAGGGAGCGGTGGTCGACGCGCTGTGCCACGAACGCCCGGTGGTGTCGGTGGTGCGGTTCAACGGTGGCGCCCAAGCCGCGCACAACGTGGTCGTCGGGGACCGCCACCACACGTTCAGCCAGTTCGGGTCCGGCACGCTCTCCGGCGTGCCGACCCACCTCTCCCGGCACGTCCTGGTCGAGCCGATCGCCTTGGCCCACGAGTCGGAGGAACTGGCGGCGCTGGATGTCGCCGACCCGCTGCGGCTGCTGTCGATCGACGCCGACGCCCTGCTCACCACACCGATCCACGTGGCAGCGAACCGGGCGCGGGAGGACGCCCGCGGCCGCGCCCGGCACGGCTCGTGCGGCAAGGGGATCGGCGAGACGGTCTGGTATTCGCTGCTGGCGGGGGCTCGCCCCGGGGATGTGGTGGAGAGCCAGCGGGTGCTCGGCGTCCCCGGTCCGCCGCCTGTGGTGGGCGACTGCGCGCGCCCGTCGGTGCTGCGGGGGAAGCTCGACGCGCTGGCCCGCTTCTACGAGCCGCTGATCGGGGCGGGCACGTCGGTCGACGAGCTGGTGGCGCTGTATCGGGACTTCGCGGGCGCGGTCCGCGTCACGACCGGCGACGAGGTCGGCAGGCTCGCCGATCGGGGCAGTCTGGTGTTCGAGGGCGCCCAGGGCGTGCTGCTCGACCAGTGGCGCGGCTTCCACCCGCACACCACCTGGTCGACGGTGACCCCGGACAACGCCCTCGACCTGCTCGGGGGCCGCGAGGCCACGGTGATCGGCGTGACGAGGACATATCAGACCCGCCATGGCGCGGGGCCGTTCCCGACCGAGGACCGGAGCGTGCTGGCCCGGTACCCGGAGCGGCACAATGGCGCGGGCGAGTACCAGGGAGCGTGGCGCGCGGGGCACCTCGACGCCGTGCTGTTGCGCTACGCGGTGGCCGCGTGCGGTGGCGTGGACGCCCTGGCGGTGACACACCTGGACGTCGACGGGCTCTCCGTGGCCACCTCGTACGACGCGCCGCTTCCGGAATCCGGGCTCACCGAGTTCCTCGCCGAGCGCACCCCGGAGTTGGTCGACATGCCGGACCCGGTGGCGTGGCTCCAGGAGCAGTTGGGCGTGCCGGTGGTCGTGACGGGCGCGGGGCCCGACCGCGCCGACTACGCGGTGCGGGCACCGGTCCACCAGTGAGATGCGGGAGAATCGGGCCGTGATCGAGTCAACTCCCGTGTCGGTGGACGTGCTGGCGTTGCGCTTCGACCCGGGGGCGCGGGCGGTGCTGCTCGGGGTCGCCCCCCGCGCGTTCGACCCGTTCGCGGGCGAGATGGCGCTGCCCGGTGTACTCCTGGGCAAGGGCGAGCGGCTGCGCGACGCGGCCCGGCGTGCGGTGACCGGCAAGCTCGGGGTGCCCTCGGCGGCCGTCTCGGCGACGGGCCAGCTGACGACGTTCGACGAGCCGTCGCGAGACCCGCGCGGTCCGACTTTGTCGATCGCGTTGTGGTGCACCTTCGACGTGAGCCGAATGGACGGCGACCGCGCGACGTGGGCTCCGCTGGACGATGTGCCGCCACTGGCCTTCGACCACGACCGCATCGTCCGCGACTGCCGCCCGATGCTCGCCGACCGGCTGTGGCGCGACCCGGCGTTCACCGCGGGACTGCTGGGCGGCGAGTTCACCACCGCACAGGCACTGGACGTGACCGAGTCCCTCACCGGCGACCGTCCCTATCCGGCCAACCTCAGCCGCACAATGGAACGGGTGCCTGGCCTGGAACGCACCGCGCAGCACGCCGCCGCGCAGCCCAAGGGCGGCAGACCGCCCCTGGTGTGGCGCTGGAGCCCGTGAAGTCGGTTCCACAGGTCGCCACGTACCGTGGCGAGCGTGAGCATCCCCCTGAGCACCCGGTTCGCCGACGCCGTTCCCGAGATGGCGATCCCCTGGGCGGCCGACGACGCGCCGTCGCCCCGGCTGCTCGTGCTCAACGACCCGCTCGCCGTCGACCTGGGGCTGGACCCGGACTGGCTGCGGAGCCCGGACGGGGTGCGGTTCCTCGTCGGCCGTCACGTCCCGGAGGGGGCGAAGCCGGTCGCTCAGGCCTACGCGGGCCACCAGTTCGGCAGCTACTCCCCCCGGCTCGGCGACGGGCGCGCGCTGCTGCTCGGTGAACTGGTCCACGCCGACGGCCTGCCCCGCGACCTGCACCTCAAGGGGTCCGGCCGCACGCCGTTCTCCCGGGGCGGGGACGGGTTCGCGGCGGTCGGGCCGATGCTCCGCGAGTACGTCGTCAGCGAGGCCATGCACGCCCTGGGCATCCCCACGACGCGGTCGCTCGCCGTCGTGGCGACCGGGCGGGAGATCCGTCGCGAGACGGTGCTGCCCGGCGCGGTGCTCGCCAGGGTCGCCAGCAGCCACCTGCGGGTCGGCAGCTTCCAGTACGCGCGGGCCACCGACGACATCGACTTGCTGCGTCGCCTCGCCGACCACGCGATCGCCCGGCACCACCCGGCCGCCGCTGACGCCGAGAACCCGTACCTGGCGCTGTTCGACGCGGTCGTCGCCGCTCAGTCGTCGCTGGTGGCGCGGTGGATGCTGGTCGGGTTCGTGCACGGCGTGATGAACACCGACAACGTCACGATCTCCGGCGAGACCATCGACTATGGGCCGTGCGCGTTCATGGAGGCATACGACCCGGCCACCGTGTTCAGCTCGATCGACCACGGCGGTCGCTACGCCTACGGCAACCAGCCGGGCATCACCGGATGGAACCTCGCCCGGCTCGCCGAGTCCCTGCTGCCGCTGTTCGCCGACGACCAGGACCGGGCGATCGCGCTAGCCGTCGACGCGCTCGGCGCGTTCCCCGACCTGTACGAGAACGCGGTCACCGCGGGCACGCACGCGAAACTCGGCCTGCCCCAGGGCATCGACGCGGGCACGCTGGTCGAGGACCTGCACACGATCCTGCGCGACAACCACGTCGACCACACCTCGTTCCACCGCCGCCTCGCCACCGGCGCCGCCCGTGACCTGGTGCTCGACCTCGCCGCGATCGACGGCTGGCTCGCGCGGTGGCGGGCGCTTTCGCCGGACACCGACGCGATGCGGCTGGTCAACCCGGCCTACGTGCCGCGCAACCACCTCGTCGAACAGGCGCTCGCCGCCGTCGACGGCGACAGCACCCCGCTGACGCGGCTGCTCGACGCGGTGACCGACCCGTTCGCCGAGACCGCGGACCGGGCCGAACTCGCCGAGCCCGCACCTGCGGGCTCGGGCGCCTACCAGACGTTCTGCGGTACCTGAGCCGCCATCCGGGCCGATCTTCGTGCCGAGTCGGCCGTTCTCGTCGCGCCCGCTGTCGGCGGGCGCCGACAGACAACTCAGCGCACTCGGTCGGCTCCCCGCCTCGGGAGCGGGCAGCCGACCGAGTGATGGGCGGCTACCGGCCGACCCTCCAGGTCTGCCAGCCGTTGCCGAGCCAGGTCGAGGCGCCCAGGGCTTGGCCGTTGCTCGGGTAGAGATACATGTCCCCGGAGCCGGAGATCAGGACGGCGTCCGCCTTGCCGTCGGCGGTGACATCGCCGAAGTCGAGGGACGTCGCCATGGTCCAGCCGTTGCCCAGCCAGGATCGGGCACCGAGGGCTTGGCCGTTGCTCGGGTACAGATACAGATCCCCGCTCGTGGTCATGGCGACGATGTCGGCCTTCCCATCGCCGGTCACGTCGCCCGCATTGAGGTCCATTCCTGTCCACCCATTGCCCAGCCAGGTCCGGGAACCGAGGGCCTGGCCGTTGCTCGGGTACAGATACAGATCCCCGCTCGTGGCCTTCGCGACGATGTCGGCCTTCCCATCGCCGGTCACGTCGCCCGCGACGATCGCGGCCCAGCCGCCTGCTCCACTCCAGCCGTTGCCGAGCCAGGTCCTTGTGCCGAAGGCGGTGCCGTTGCTCGGGTAGAGGTAGAGGTCGCCGGTGATGCTCGCGGCGATGACGTCGGCTTTCCCGTCACCGGTCAGGTCGGCGACGTTGAGCGCTGCCCAGTCAGTCCCCCACCCGTTTCCGGCCCAGTAGGACGCACCTAACGCCTGTCCATTGCCGGGGTGGATGTAGAGGTCGCCAGCCGGGTTCACCGCCAGCACGTCGGCCTTGCCGTCGCCGGTGATGTCCCCGGTGGTGCCGCCGCCACTGACCGGTGGCGGTACTGGCGGAGCGGTCTCGGCCGGGACGGACTCGCCGGTGCCGCCTGCCCCCGGTGGCAGCGGGGCACAGCTCGCGGTGTTGCCGCAGGCGCTCTCGGGCGCCTGCCAGCCCACGTACCAGCTGCCCCGGGTCGCGGTGCCCGTCGGCATGCAGTGTGGGTAACGCGGATTGCAGTTGAGCTGCTCGGAAATGGTGCGTCCGAACTTGTTCAGTCCGTAGTAGCGGTAGACCCAGGCGGAATTCCAGCAGGCGAAGTATCTGGCACCGTTGCCGAACGCCTGCTCCTCGAACTTGTTTACGCTGCCTTCCATGCCCTGGTAGACGTGCTGGCGAACGTACTTCGTCGGCTTCGCGGTCTCGGGATCCTTCCAGCCGACGATCACCGGCTCGCCGATGAGGGCGGTGAGGCTGCTACAGGGTCCGGCATATCCGGTGGTGTGCTGGAACAGGAAGTACGCGGGTTGCAGCGTCGGTTGCGCCTGAGCCACCCCCGACGCGAGCGGCACCAAGGCGGAACCGACGAGTCCGAGGACGAGCAGCGCGCCGCGCAGGCTCGGTCTGGGCATTTTCTCTCCTGTGGATCCGGACTGAAGATCGGGCGGGGCAAGGATGGGACGGTCCCCCGGCCGACGGCACCCTGTTTCGGCCGCACCCGAAACTCGGCGGTAGCTTCCCTGGCGGGGATTTGTCCGGATTGCCGAGCGCGTGGGGGACAGAGTGCTGAGAGTGCACTTCACCATCGAGGACCTCGGACGTGTCGTCCTGGCCGGGCGCGGGGTACCGGTCCTCAGCGAAACGGTGCTCAGCCTGCAAAGCCTGCGGCGTCCTGACCGCACGGTCCGAGACGAGCGATGGCGGTGCGGCCTTCGGGGACGTCTGCCGAGCGAGGTCGGGCGGCTGCTCTCGCTGGTGCCGAGCCAGGGCTGGATTCCCGATTTCCTGACCCCCGACCGAAACGCGTTCAGCCTGTCCGGCGGACTGGAGACGATCCGCGACACGCCCGCGCGGCAGATCTCCGCCGAACTACAGCGCTTGGCCGCCGCGCACCGGTTGCCGCCGTGGGCGGAGAGCCTCGCACTCGGAGGCAAGGACGGCCTCACGACGATCACCGACGCGCTCGCCGCCTACCACGAGATCGCGGTCGCACCGCACGTCGCGGGCATGCGCGGGGTCCTGGACGCCGACCGGGCGCGGCGGATGACCGTGACGAGCGACCGAGGCGTCAGCGCGCTGCTCATGGGGCTGCATCCGGCGATCACCTGGGACCCGCCGGTCCTGCGCGTGCCCGCGCCGTTCGACGGCGACGTGCACCTGGCCGGGCGCGGGATCGTGCTGTCCCCGCTGATCTTCTGCGGGCCGCTGCCCCGACTCCTGGTGAACAACAGCCACGACCGGCCGCTGCTGGCCTACCCGCCGACCTTCGACACCGTGCGGCACCCGTTCGCGGCCCTCGACCCCGACCACTCCGACCGGCACGCCGAGGAAACCCTGGCCAGAGTCCTCGGAGCGACCCGCGCCGCGATCCTGCTGACCATCGCCCCATTCCCCGGGCTGACCACCGCCGCCGTCGCCACCCGCGCCTGCGTGTCGCTCTCGTCGGCGTCCGAACACGCCACGACGTTGCGGGAAGCCGGTCTGGTCATCAGCCATCGCGACGGCAACCGGGTCCGACACCACGCCACTGACGCCGCCATGGCTTTGCTCGCGGCGTCGGGAGCGAAGGTCACACCCGCTCGTGGTCGCCCACCGATTGCGGAGCTGTGACATTGTGCGAATCCGCCACAGGCTTCGAGTTGCGGGCGTCGGTGAGCGAGACCGAACTGCTCGGCGCCCGTCGAAGGACGCGGTGGGCCGGGAAGATTCGCTAGTTCGCGGATGTGTGGCTCGTAGTCGGGATCCGGGCCCCTGTGGCAGGTTCGGGCTCGGCGGCCGCGGCGAATGTGATGTGGACGGTCAGGCCGCCGCCCGGTCGCCGGTTGAGTGACAGCGTCGCGGCGTGGGCGTCGGCGATGGCTTTGACGATCGTGAGGCCCAGGCCGGTGCCCGCTCGCGCGGTTCGGTCCGTGCCCGCGCGGCGGAACGGCTGCACGATTCGGGCCAATTGGTCCTCGGTGACGTCCTGTCCGGTGTTGCTGACGGTCAACACGCTGTGGGCGCCGTCGGCGGCCGTGGTGACCGTGACGTGCCCGCCACGGACGTTGTGCAGGACGGCGTTCTCCACGAGGTTGCCGACCAGCTGCGAGAGCAGTTGCGGATCCCCCTCGGTCCAGGCCGGGCGCGGGTCGGCGCAGAGGGTGACGCTGTGTTGTTCGGCCAGACCGGTTCGGGCCGCGACCGCGGCCGCGACGGTGGCCGCCAGGTCCACCGGCTCCCGGTGTTCCAGACCTGCTTGGCCGTGGGCGAGCACGAGCAGGGCGTCGATGATGCGGCGCTGTTCTTCGCCCGCGGCGAGGATGCGCTCGTGTGCGTGGCGGAGGGCGTCGGCGTCGGCGGTCGGGTCGCCGAGCACCACTTGTCCGAGCACGCGCTGGCGGGCCAGCGGGGTGCGCAGTTCGTGGGACGCGTTGGCGACGAACAGGCGCTGCGCCGCGAACGCCGACTCCAGCCGGGCGAGCAGGTCGTCGATCGTGTCGCCGAGGTGCTTGATCTCGTCGTCGGGGCCGGTCAGGGCGAGGCGGCGGTGCAGGTCGGACGCGGAGATGTCGCGTGCGGTCGCGGTGATGGTGCGCAGGGGCCGCAGCAGTCGGCCCGCGAGGAACCAGCCGAGCACGACGGCGATCACCGTCATCAGCACGAGCGCGATCCCCGAGTTGGACAGCAGTTCACTCAGCATCCCGCGCTGCTGCTCATCGAGCACTCTGCGCATCTCGTCCTCGACCCGCCGTGGCACGGTCACCGGCGCGTACGGAGGCAAGGGACCGTCCAGTTCCGACCACACGGTCACGTGGATCTCGCCGTCCGGCCCGGAGGTTCGGACCAGCGCGTAGGTGATGGCGAGCAGCGTCGCGCCGGTGAGCGCGAACAGGACTCCATAAAGGGCCGTCAGTCGGACCCGAAGCCCGTTGCCCCGCAAGCGATCCCTCATATCCGGTAACCGGCCTTCGCGACCGTCTCGATCACGTCGGGTTCGCCGAGTTTGGCGCGCAACCTGCTGATGGTGATCTTCACCGCCGAGGTGAACGGGTCGGCGTGCTCGTCCCAGACCCGCTCCAGCAGTTCCTCGGCCGACACCGAGCGCCCTCCCGCGGCGACGAGGAGTTCCAGCACGGCGAACTCCTTGGGCCGAAGCTCCAGCCGCCGCCCCGCCCGGAACGCCGCGCGGCGGGCGGTGTCAACGGTGATCTCACCGCGGCGCAGCAGCGGCGGAAGCGCCGGGTTCGCCCGCCGGGCCAGTGCGCGCACCCTGGCCACCAGCACCGGGAGGTCGAACGGCTTGCCGAGATAGTCGTCCGCGCCAAGGTCGAGACCGTCGACGGTGTCCCGCGCGGACGCGGCGGCGGTGAGCATCAGGACCCTGGCACGCGCCCCGGCCGCGACGAGGTCGGCGCAGACGTCGTCACCGTGGCGCCCTGGCAGGTCGCGGTCGAGCACCACCACGTCGTAGTCGCTGGCCAGCGCCCGCTCCACACCGGAGATCCCGTCGTAGGCGACGTCGACGGCGAGCAGGTGCCCGCGCAGCCCGGCAGCGACGGCATCCGCCATCTCGCGGTCGTCCTCCACCACCAGCACACGCATGGCGACCATCCTCGTCGTCGTGACCGTCGGGGACCAGCGGAGCCAGGGGCACGTCCCCTGGCTCCGCTGTGGTCAGCCCGCGATGATCTCCGGCAGGTGGGCGTCGAACGTCGCGGCGAAGGTCCTGGACGGCTGGATCTCGCCCTGCGGGCGGGCGGCGTTGGCCAGGTCGGCGGCCCAGGTGGCCGACGCCATGCGCTGCTCTGGCGTGCCGTGGTGGCCGGGCATGGTGACCATGCAGTCCCCGCTCTCGAAGCGGACTTCTCGGCGCCGAGCAGGCGCTTGGTGTTCATCGCCTGACCTCGCGCGTGCGCGAGGTAGTAGGTGCTGAACGCGTCGGCCATGAGTTCGACGCGCCTGGTGCCCTCGGGGGTCTGGTCGCTCTCATCGATCAGGCCCTGCTGGTACTGCACCTGGTGGCCGAACTCGTGCGCGAGGATGCCCTTCGCCGCCGTGTCGCCGAGGCCGATGGCGGCCATCGCCTCCATCAGGCCGTCGCCCATCACGATCTTGGGCGCCCAGCGATCAGGCTCCGGCACCTCGTCGGGCGCGCCCGGCGCGGCGACCGCGTTGAGGGAGAACACCGGGTGCGCGCCACCGCGCAGCTTCGGCTCCTGCCCGATCAGGTCGATCATGTGCTCGGCGATCGGCCGCGCCTCCGCCTCGGTGACGCCGTACATGGTGGCGAGAACCCGGGCGGCGCGCGCCAGGTCGCTGAACACGTCCGTTCCGTGCATCGCGATGAGCTCGATGTCGCCGGACGGGATGTCCCAGAACTTCCGCAAGTCCCTGAACTCGTGGGTCAGCGCGTTCGTGTACTCGCCGTTGGGGCCGAACGACTGCGGTGTCGCGTCCGTCCCGAAGACAATCGCGTCGATGATCGGCATCGCGAAGCCGCCCGCCTCGCCGATCGCGTTCATGATGTCCGGGTCGAGTCCGGTGAAGACCGAGTCCAGGTATCGGTTGAAGTCGGTGTTCTCCGTGCACGTCGCACCGGACGCGGCGGCGAGCACGGCCCGCCACGTCTCCTCGACGCCCAAGCGTTCGAGGTTGGCAGCCAGCCGCTGCCGCCAGTCGGCGGGCAATGCCGCCTGGAGGGCCTCGACGTCGGCGCGCGCCGCCGCGGACATCGCCGGAGCACTCGGTTGCGCGGCGGCCACCGCCGTGGGCGCGCAGATCGAACACGCGAGGACCGCCGCGAGCCCCGCTGCCAGTGCGGATCGCTTCTTCACAGGAACTCCTGATACGTCGTTCGGAGGTAGTGGTGCAGTTCTAGTGAGAGCGCGGTTTCAGCGAGGTTTCCCCGCACTGGCTTCCCGACGTGGTCGACAGCCCGCTGCCACCGCTGAGCGACGACGACACCTGAGGGATCGAGCTCACGTTCCTGGATGCTGTGTCAGCGTCGACTACGGCAGCGCTGGCAGGTCGCCTCTGGCGTGGTGAGGTGGACGCGCGGGTTCTCCGCCTCGGCGGATTCGGCCGGGTACAGCTTCATCGCGCGGTGCCAGTGGTCGTGTGCTCCGGTGTGGTCGCCCTCGGCGGCGGCCAGGTGGGCGAGGCATTCCTCGGCGCGGGCCTCGGCCAGGGACAGGTCGCCGTCGAGGGCCATCTTGTGGGCCGCGGTGACGGTGTTGTGGGCCAGGTCCGGTTTTCCCGCGGCGAAGTAGGTCTCGGCCAGGCCGATCATGGCGTCGCACTCGGCCTCGCGCATGCCTGCCAGGTGGACGACGGTGACCGCCGCCGAGCCCGTCTCGATGGCTTCCTTGATGTGGCCGAGGCAGCGCAGGGCCACGCCGAGCCAGGCCAGGGCCAAGCCCTCGCCCCGGGTGAAGCCGATGCCGCGGCTGAGGGCCACGGCCCGGCGGAGGTGGTCGGCCGCGGCCTCGTCGTTGTCCTTGGCGTGGGACACCCAGCCGATGTTGATCAGCGCGACGACCTCGCCGGTCGTCCGGTTGGTCCGCTGGTAGTGCGCCTGTGCCAAGGCGAAGCTCTCCAGGGCCGCGGTGAAGTCGCCGAGGTTGCACTGGATGACGCCGAGGTTGAGGGTGAAGTTGACCTGGCTCTCCACGTCGCCCGCGCGCAGGGCCAGGTCCCTGGCGTCGGCGAAGTTGGCGCCCGCGTCGCGGAGCAGGCCCGCGCGGAACTGGATCTCGCCGAGATCGCTCTTCTGCGCGGCCAGCAGCATGTCGTCGCCGAGGTCCGCGCTGATCGCGATCGCCTGGCCGAGCAAGGCCATGACCTCGCTGTGCCCACCGTGTTCGCGTTTCGCGCGGGCCATGCTGGCCAAGGCGATGGACTCGCCGCGGCGGTGGCCGACCTGCCGCGTGGCCCGCAGCGCGCCGTCGAACAGCTCCAGCGAGTCGGCGCGGTAGCCCAGTTGGACGAAGTACGGCGTGAGCAGGCACGGGAGCTGCCAGGCGTGGCCGGGCCAGTCGTGGGTCGCGGCGAACTGGGCGACGGCGACCATGTTGCGGTGTTCGAGGTTGAGCCGGTCGACGTCGTCGGTGGCCGAAGTGGACACCGGGACGGCGGCGGGCTGGTAGCGCAGCTCGGGCTCGAACCGCTGCCTGCCCATGGTGAGCGGACGGCAGCAGACGTCGGCCAGGTGCAGGTAGTAGTCGAACAGCCTGCCGCGCGCCGCGGTCAGGTCGGCGGCGGTGTCGGCCGACTCGGCGAGCGCGCGGCCGCAGTCCTTGAGCAAGTCGTGCATCAGGTAGCGGTTCGCGGTGCGCTGGTCGAGCAGGTTGCAGTCGACCAGGTCCTCCAACGCCTGCTCGGCGTCGGCGAGTGGGAGATCGGCGACGGCGGCCGCGGCGTAGGCGTCGATGTCGGGGCCGGGCGCCAGCGACAGCAGCCGGAACACGCGCTGCTGCACCGGGGAGAGGTGCTGGTAGGACCACCCGAGCACGCCCGCGACACTGCGGTCGTCGACGGTCAGCGTGCGGGCTCGGCGGCACGTGTCCCGCAGTTGATCGGCGAGGTGCGAGACCGTCCAGCCCGGCCGGTGGCGCAACCGCGACGCGGCGATCCGGATGGCCAGCGGGAGCCTGCCGCACAGCTCGACCACCTCGGCGCGGGCGGCGGCCTCGGCCTCGACCCGGCGGGGGCCCGCGATGAGGGTGAACAGCTCGCCCGCGTCGGCGGCGGGCAGCGCGGCCAGCGACAGCGGCACGGCGCCCTCCAGCGCGAGCAACTGCCTGCGGCTGGTGATGATCGCGACGCTGCCTGGGGCCCCGGGGAGCAGCGGGCGGACGTGCGCGGCGTCGGCGGCGTTGTCCAGGACCACGACCACCCGCTGTCCGGCGATCTTCGACCGCCATAGGTCGCGGCGCGCGTCCAGGCTGGTCGGGATCGCCTCCGGAGCGACCCCGACCTGGCCTAACAGCGCCTCCAGGGCGACCGCGGGCGCGACCCTCTCGTCATCGAGGGTGAAGCCGCGAAGGTCCACAAAGTACTGTCCATCTGGGTACGCGGAGGCCAACTGGTGGGCGACGTGCAGTGCGAGGGTGGTCTTCCCGACCCCGCCCATGCCGTCGATCGCCACGATGGCAGGCGCCCGGTCCGGCACCTCGGCGATAGCCGCGACAAGGCGGCGGATCTCGGACTTGCGGCCGGTGAAGTCGGAGCAGTCGTAGGGCAGGAACGAACCGGACGCGGGCTTCGGCCGGTCGTCGCCGCGCAGGATCTTGCCGTGGAGTCGCCGCAGTTCCACCCCTGGGTCGGCACCGAGTTCCTCGGCCAGCACCTTGCGGCCGTCCTCGAACACGGTCAATGCGTCCGCCGACCGGCCCGCGCGGCACAGCGCCATCATCAGGGTGGCGCGCAGCGACTCGCGCAGCGGGTGTTCGGCGACCAGCGGGGCGAGGTCGCCCAGCAGCGAACCGACCTCGCCGAGGTCCAGCCGCAGCCGGGCGAGCCGCTCGGTGGCGATCAGCCGCTCCTCCCGCAGGCCGTCCGCCGCCCGGCACAGCATCGCGGTGTCCAAGCCGTCGAGCGCGGGCCCGCGCCAGACGGCCAACGCCCGCTGCAGCAGCCGGACCGCGTCCATGGTCCGGCCCTCGGCGGCCGCGGTCTCGGCGGCGGCCACGTCCGCGCGGAAGACGTCGGCGTCCAGGTCGCCGGGCGCGACGTCGAGCTGGTAGCCGACGGTGCTGGTGGCGAGGTCGTCGGCGAGCACGCGGCGCAGCGCGGCGGCGGAGTTGTAGACCTGCCGTTTCGCGGTCTGCGGCGGGTCGTCCCAGAGTTCATCGACCAGCCTGGTGAAGGAGACCACCGAGTTGGCGTTCACCAGCAGCAGTGCGAGCAGCTTCTGCTGCCGCTCCCCGGACGGTTCCGGCAGGCCACCCGCCGAGACGACCTCGAGCGGACCGAGGATCCGGTACTTCACACGCAATCTCCCCCGGGCAGCCTCGTCACCCAGCACCAGCGAACGACGACGTATTGTAAGGCTCCGCCATCCCGCCTTCGGGCAAGATTCACTTATCCGGCGTAGCGGACGTTGACAGTCCTGTGCCGTCTGGTGTGAGATCTGCACGCATCGCGACCGAATCGTCGCGGCAAGTTACTCAATTGGAGTGAATCAGCTATGAGAAAGCCCGCGTTCCTCGGCGCCTTACTGGCCGCCGCGGCCCTGGTTGTGGCCACCCTGATCGGCACGTCGGCCGAAGGGGCACCGGACCAGACCGGCGACGTCACCGCCGCCACCGCGCCCTGTTTCTGCTGACACGCGGTCGATAATCGACGATCAGGAAACGCCGACCGACCACGCCGCGGCCGCGCGTGGATTCATCACCACCGCCGCCGCATTGGCCGTTCTTCTCGCCGTGACAATGCTGAGCCAATTTCCGTCCGCGATGGTCGGCGAATGGATCAGCGCGCAGGCGAAAACGCATCAGGTCATTTGGCCGCAGGGGTGGGCGTTCTACTCCAGAACGGACACGGCGAGTTTCGTCGTGCTCTATCAGCCTGACCAAGCGGGCAGGCTGACGGCGGTCACCCATCAGGCGGCGGACCCGGAACACCTGTGGGGCCTGCGGCGCGTGGTCAACGGCGAGGTCGTCGAGTTGGCGGCCGTCGGCGCTCTCGTCCCCCGAGAGCGCTGGCGGCCCTGCGGCGGGACCGACGTCGACACCTGCCGCCCGGCACTGGACGGCACCCCGCCCACCCGGATCACCGCTCCCCTCCGGGTGATCACGGCGTGCGGACCGGCGCTGCTCGCCAGGGAACGCCCAGCGCCCTGGGGTTCGGGGACGAGCAGGGTCATCAGTGAGGTCGCTTCGGTGGAGTTGACGTGCCCGCGCTAGCCGGGGTCCGCAGGCGTGTGTTGGCTGACGCGGCCCGGTTCGACCCGCGAACACGGTGGTACGCGGTGGGCCGGTCGATGCTCGCCCTCGCCACCTTGTCCATCGTGGTGGCGACCCCGGACTCGGCGCTGTTCCCCTACCTGACCGCCCAGCCCGAAGGCCCCCGCTGCGACGGTCTGCGCTCCCTGTCGCTCTGGTGCGTCGGCGGCGGGAGTCCGGCGGCGCTCACCATCGCTCGCGTGGTGACGGTGTTGGTGCTGGTCCTGGTCGCGGCGGGCTACCGACCGCGCTGGACGTGCGTGCCGCACTGGTACGCCACGGTCAGCGTCGGCGTCAGTGTGTACGTCCCCAACGGCGGCGACCGGGCCGCCCAGGTGGCGACGCTGCTGCTCATCCCCCTGTGCATCGGCGACCACCGGCGCTGGCACTGGACAACCCCCACCGCGCCGCCGCCGCCCTGGTCAGGCGGTTCGGCGTACGCCGCGCACCTGGCGCTGCGGCTGCAGGTCGCGATCATCTACGGACACGCCGCGGTCGCCAAGCTCACCGAGGCGATCTGGCGGGACGGCACCGCGGTGCACTACGCGATGCAGGACGCCTACTTCGGCGCGCCCGACGGGCTCCTGCGTCTGGTCGAGTCCGTCCCGGGACTGGTGTTCGCGCTGACCTGGGGCGCGATCGCCCTCGAAGTGGTCATCGCGGTGGCCGTCCTCGGCGGCCCTCGGACCAGGACCGTGGCCCTGACCTGCGGTGTCGCGCTGCACACCGCCTTCGCCGCGGCGTTCGGGCTGATCAGTTTCGCGCTGGTGATGATCTCGGTGCTGACGATCGTCCGCAGCAGATCGCGCTGACCCCGTCACACCATTCGGCCTCGAGCCGATGTCCATCTTGCTGTGCATTGGTCGCCGATGCAGACCCGATGCAGGCCATTGTTTGACTTTCACCGCGGCGGAACGATCCCGCCGCCGATGAGCCGTGTCCATTCCGGGGATGACTCAGGGGAAAAGATCAGGTGCCTCGAATCCGAGGTAGGTCACGCGGACCCAGGGCGGGCCGCGCAGTGAGGGGGATGTATTGGAATCGGGGAGAATCACCATATTACTGGCCGATGTGCAGCCGATCGTCCGGCGGGGACTGGCGGCGCTGCTGGCGCGGTCACCGGAGATGACCGTCGTCGCCGAGGCGGCGACCGCCCGTGACACGACTCGGCTGGCGGTGCTCTACCGGCCGGACGTGGTGGTGATGGACGCCGAACTGCCGGGCGGCGAGGTGGACGCGACGATCCGCGAGCTGGCGCGCACCGTGCCCGCCACCGCGGTGCTCGTCTTCACCGCGGTCGACGACGAGGACACCGTGGTCGCCGCCGTCCAGGCGGGCGCGCGGGGCTACCTGCTCAAGAACAGCGCCGACGACGGCATCGTGCGCGCGGTCAAGGGCCTCGCGCATGGCGACGCCGTGCTCGGGCCGGGCATCGCCGACCGGCTGATCAGCCGCATCGGCAGCAGGGCGGCCCGCCACCAGGATCTGTTTCCGGAGCTGACCGGGCGCGAGCAGGACGTGTTGGAGCTGATGGTGGCCGGGATGCGCAACGCCGCGATCGCCGCGCACCTGCACCTGTCCCCCAAGACCATCGCCAACCACATCTCCACGATCTTCGGCAAGCTGCACGTCACCAGCCGGTCCGAGGCGATCGACCTCGCCAAAGGGCTGCGTCGCGGCCGGGCGGGCGGGCCTCCGCTCGAACTCGTGCGCACCGCGCCGGTCGCCGCGCCGCGGCAGTTCCACCGTCCCGTTCCGCTCGCCGGGCGAACCCCGGCCGCGATGGCCACCTCGTAGGAAGAGTTGATGTCAGTGTTGGATCTCGACGCGATCGCCGCCCGGCTCGAACCCCGCTTCGGCAAGGCGACGCACCGCTGGGTGCCCGGGCTGCCCGACAAGGTGGCCGCGCTGGCCGAGGAATGGGAACTGGAGATCGGAGCCGAGTTCAAGTCCGGGAACTCGTCGGTGGTGCTGAGCTGCCTGAGCCCCAAGGGCGACGCGATCCTCAAACTGTCCCCCGACGCGTACTCGGTGGGCGAGGAGACCGCGATGCTGCGCCAGTTCGCACCCAGCGGCCGAGTACCGGCCGTACTGGCCGCGACGCGGGGGGCGGTGCTGCTGGAGGCGATCCGGCCGGGCGCGCTGGTGGAGAAGTTACCGGAGCCGCCGTCTCCCCAGGACTACGCCAGGTTCCTGACCGACCTGCACTCCGCGGGTGACCCGGCAGCGGCGCCGCGGCAGCTCGCGGACTGGATCGAGGTGCTGTTCAGCTCCGCGACCAAGCGCGGCGCGGACCTCACCCGGTCGCGGGAGCTGCGCGACGAGCTGCTGGCCGAGCCGACCGACACCGTGCTGCTGCACGGCGACCTGCACCTTGGCAACGTGCTGACCGCCGACGACAAGGGCCTCGTCGCCATCGACCCGATGGCGTGCGCGGGCGACCCGTGTTTCGACGCGGTCGACTACGTGCTGGAAGGACTCGACCGCGCGGAGATGGTCCGCAGGCGCGACGAGCTGGCCGCCGCGGCGGACATCGACGTCGAGCGGCTCGACAAGTGGTGCCGGGTGACCGCGCCGATCGGCGCGACCCACGTCAGCAACCCCGGTCACTCCGCCGAGCTGAGCGCGTTCGGCCGCGGCGAGTACTGACCTGTCTAGTGCTGTGTCCATGAACGTTGTCGGGCTATCGGCGGATCCAGGTTTCCGCTGGGCGCGCCGCCGGAACGCCACTCGTACTGGGTGTACTTGGGCGGTGCGGCCAGCGGGAAGCTGGGCCGTCGAGAGCCTGGCAACGTTCGTGGACACAGCACTAGCAGAGGACCGTTCCCGGTTCCCGTCGGCGGAACACCCGAGTTCCCGGGTACATCTCCCGGGTCGCACACTGCCGGCGGGAACCCGGGCGGCCACAGCATTGTTTCGACTGATCCCCTTGACCCAGGACGTGTAACCATGCCCAGCCTTGCCGGCTTGTTCGAGAAAGTCATCCCGCCCGATCCGCTGCGCCGCAAGCTCATCGCGATCCGGCTCGCCGAGTCGATCGGCAAGGGCGTGTTCATCTCCGGCAGCGTCGTGTACTTCACGCTGCACGTGGGGCTGAGCGCGGGCCAGGTCGGCCTCGGGCTGTCCGCGGCGGGCTTCGCCGGGCTCGTCTCGTCGATCGTGTTCGGCATGATCGCCGACCGGATGAGCAGGCGCAAGCTGTTGTGCATCCTGTTCGTCCTGCTCGCGCTCGGCTTCGGCCTCTACTCCGTTGTGGACAGTGCGACCAAGTTCTACGTGCTGGTGATGTGTGTCGGCTTCCTGGAGTACGGCACGAGTCCGACGAACAGCGCGCTGATGGGGACCCTGGTGTCACCGGACGAGCGGGTCCGGCTCAAGGCGATGATGCGGTCGGTGTTCAACATCGGCTTCAGCGTGGGCATCGGTGTGGCCGCCGCGGCCGCGCTGAGCCCGAAGCTGCTCGTGGTGATCCCGCTGACCACCGCGGCGCTGATGATCGTCGCCGCGATCCTGGTCACCCGGCTTCCCGAGGGCGAGTCCAAGCCGATCCCCAGTGGTGTCAAGCGGTTCGCCGCGGTGCGCGACCTGCCGTTCCTCGGCGTGATCGGCGTGTCGATGGTGCTCGCCTCGCACATGACGGTCCTGCTGGTGGCGCTTCCGCTGTGGGCGCTGAACCGCACGTCCGTCCCGCACTTCCTGATCCCGCTGCTGCTGATCGTCAACACGGTCTTCGTGATCCTGTTCCAGGTCCGGGCGAGCAAGGGCGCCGAGACCGTCGCGGGCGCGTCGAACACCGCGCGGAAGTCCGGATACTGGCTGGCGGGTGGCCTGCTGGTCATCGCCGCGACCGCGCTCGAGGACAACGCCGTGCTGGTCTCGGCGGCGATCGTGGCCGCCGTCCTGATCCTGTCGGTCGCCGAGATCATGCAGTCGGCCTCGGCGTGGGGGCTCGGCTTCGGCTTGGCGCCGGAACACGCCCAGGGTGAGTACCTCGGCGCGTTCGACCTGCACGTCATCACCCAGAACATCATCGGACCGGCGATCCTGTCCGGGATCGTGGTGGCCTTCGGGTTCTGGGGCTGGGTCGCGGTCGCGGCGCTGGTCCTCGTGGCCGCCTCGGTGATCACCCCGGTCGCGCGGTACAGCGAGCGCAGGCTCGCCGCCACGCAGCCCGAGCAGGTCGGCGACGTCGTCGCGGCCTGACGTTTCCCGATCGCAGCCCGGATGGCGCCCGCCTGGCGCCATCCGGGCTTTTCGTTGCTCCGGATACGTCCTTCGATTCCCGGTGAACGGGGAGGGTTTCCCGGGTGTCTCGGACATGGACAACCTGTCGAGCGGGAATCCGCCGACCGCACCATTTCCCTATGGTTCTCACCGGTCGCGCGTCGTTCGCCCAGGAACGGCTGTACTTTCTCAACGAGCTGCAACCCGGCAACCCGGCGTATGTGGTGGCCTTCGCCCTGCGCGTCGACGGTGACCTGCGGGTCGACGCGCTGACCGACGCGCTGCGCGCCGTCGTCGCGAGGCACGACTCGCTGCGCACGACCTACCACGTGGTCGACGGCGTGCTGGAGCAGCACATCCACCCGACCGCGGAGCCGGAGATCACCGTCGAGTCCGCGGCGTGGGCGGACCCGGTCAGCCAGGGACAGCAGCTCACCGAGCTGGTCGCGACCGCGGCGAAGGTGCCGTTCGCGCTGGACTCGGGACCGCTGGTGCGCGTGTGGGTCCGGTCGTGGGGGCCGGACCAGCACGGGCTCGTGGTCCTGCTGCACCACATCGCCTGCGACGGCTGGTCGGTCGGCCTGCTGCTGAAGGACCTGGCCGCGGAGTACAACGGCACCGAGCACGCGGGCCCGGCGCCCGCCTACCTGGACTACGCGCGCGCCCAGCGTGCCGAGTGGACGGACAACGCGGCGGGGCTGGGCTTCTGGCGCGGCGAACTCGACGGCGCGCCCACGCTGGCCATGCCGACCGACTTTCCCCGCCCGCGGGTGCTGAGCTGCCAGGGCGCGGTCGTGCGCAGGCCGCTCGACCAGGACTTGGTCGACGAGCTGACCGGCTGGGCCAAGCGGAACGGGACGACGCTGTTCACCGTGAGCCTGGCCGCGTACGCGGCGGTGCTCGCCCGGTACACCGGCCAGGACGACATCGTGGTGGGCGTCCCGGTGGCCAACCGGATGGAGGAGGGCGAGGAGTCGCTCGTCGGCTGCCTGGTGAACACCCTGCCGATCCGGGTGGACCTGTCCGGTGACCCGACGTTCGCCGAGCTGGTCAGCCGGGTGCGGATGGCCTCGCTGTCGGCGTTCTCGTGGCAGAGCGTGCCGTTCGAGCAGATCGTGCATGTGGCGGCCAGCGAGCGCGAGCTCAGCCACGCGCCACTGTTCCAGACCGCGCTGACGGTGCAGAACTTCCCGTTCGCGTTCCCCGAACTGGTCGGGCTGAAGCTGACCGAGGTCGACGTCGAGATCGACGCGGCCAAGTTCGACATCGGGGTCACCCTCGACGTCTCGACCGACATCCCGTTCCTGCGCGCCGAGTTCAGCACCGAGCTGTTCGAGGAGGCGACGGCGGCGGCGCTGCTCGACCACTACCTGACCTTCCTGACCTCCATTGTGGACTCCGCCGGCGAGCCGGACATGCTCGGCGCGCGGGAGCGCGCCCGGCTCGTCGGCGGGGCCGGGTTCGACACCGGCCACCCGTCGGTGCTGCGGCGGTTCCTCGACCAGGTCGAGGCCGCCCCGGACGCGGTCGCCATCCGGCACCGGGGCCGCGACCTCGGCTACGCCGCGCTCGACCAGTGGTCCGACCGGGTCGCCGCCGGGCTCGCCGCGGCCGGGGTGGCCAAGGGCGATCGGGTGAGCCTGCTGCTGCGCCGCTCCCCCGCCGTCGTCGCGGCGATTCTGGGGATCTGGAAGGCGGGCGCCGCCTACGTCCCGCTCGACCCGGAGTACCCGCGCCACCGGCTGGACCTCATCGCGGGCAGCGCGTCGACGCCGGTGACGGTCGCCGAGCCCGACACCCTCGACTTGGCCGCGGAACTCGTGGCGGGCGGCACGGTCGTCGACGTGTTCGCCGCGGACGGCCCGGTCGTGCCCCGGCTCGTCCCGGACGGCGACGACCTCGCGTATGTGATCTACACGTCCGGCTCGACGGGCGTCCCGAAGGGCGTCATGGTCGGCCACGCCGGGCTGAACGCGCTGTTCGCGCCGACCCCGGCCGGGCTGGACACCTCGGCGGACGACGTGTGGCTGTGCGCGCACTCGTTCTCGTTCGACTTCTCCGTCTGGGAGGTCTGGGGCGCGCTGACCACCGGCGCCCGGCTGGTGGTCGCGGACCAGGCCGACCTGGTCGACCCGGCTCGCCTGGCCCGGCTGGTGCGCGACGAGAACGTGTCGATGCTCAGCCAGACCCCGGGCTCGCTCTACCGGGTGCTGCCGCCCTACCTCGACCTGGTCGATGAGGGCACGTCCGCGCTGCGGCACGTGGTCCTGGGCGGGGAGGCGCTGAGCTGGTCGCGGGTGGCGGCGCTGACCGCCGCGACGCCGTGGCTGCCCACGGTGTTCGTCAACATGTACGGGATCACCGAGGGCACGATCCATGTCACGATCGTCTCGGTGCCCACCGCCGACCTCGGGTCCGTGCGGGAGGGGAACATCGGCGTCGCGCTGCCGTCGGGCCGGTGCTACGTCCTCGACGAGCGGCGCAGGCCCGTGGGGATCACGGTGCCCGGAGAGCTCTACATCGGCGGTCCGCTGGTGGCCAAGGGCTATCTGGACAACCCCGGTCTGACCGCTGAGCGGTTCCTGCCGAATCCGTTCGGCGACGGCGTGATCTACAAGACCGGCGACGTGGTCAAGTGGAGCCCGGACGGCACCCTGGTCTACCTGGGCCGCAACGACAGCCAGGTCCAGGTGCGCGGCCACCGGGTGGAGTGCGGCGAGGTCGAACGGGCCTTCCTGAGCCACCCTGCGGTCGAGTCGTGCGCGGTGGCCGCCGACGGCGACGAGCTGGCCGCGTTCGTCTGCGGCGCGCTGGACCAGGACGCCGAGCGGGACCTGCGCGCCCACGCCCGGGGCGTCCTGCCCGGGTACATGGTGCCGACCCGGATCGTGGTGGTCGCGGCGATCCCGCTGACCCAGCACGGCAAGGTCGACACCCGCCGCCTGCTCAGCGAGAACACCGCCGCGGTCGCCGCGCCCGCGCCGCTCAAGGGCTCCTCGCTGGAAGAGCGGATCCGCCGGATCTGGATGGACGTGCTGTCCACTTCGGACGTCGGGCTGCACGACAACTTCTTCGACCTGGGCGGGCACAGCTTCGCCCTGATCACCATGCACGAGCGGATGGCCGCCGACGGTCTGGCGATCTCGGTGACCGACCTGTTCCGGTCGGGCACCGTCGCCGCCTGCGCCGCCCACTTCCGGCCCGCCGCGCCCGCACTGCCGGAGGCGCGGGTCGAGGAGCGCCGGGCGGGACGACTGCAACTGGCCGAGCGACGCAAGCGAAAGGGAGGTGGCGACCGTGGCTGACGACAGCGAAGCGGGCCGGATCGCGATCGTCGGGATGGCGGTCCGGGTGCCCGGGGCGAACCGGGACCTTGACCTGTTCTGGCGCAACATCAGGGACGGTGTCGACTCGATCAGCTTCTTCGAGCGCGACGAGCTGCTCGGCTGGGGTGTCCCGGCCGAGCTGGTCGACCAGCCCAACTTCGTGCCCGCGCGCGGCGTGCTGTCCGACGCCGACCGGTTCGACGGGCGGCTGTTCAGCTACTCGCCGCAGGACAGCGCGCTCATGGACCCGCAGCAGCGGGTGCTGCTGGAGTGCGCGTGGAGCGCGCTGGAGCACGCCGGGCTCTCCCCCATCGCCCAGGACGGCAACCGGACGGGCGTCTACGTGGGCACGGGCATGAACGTGTACCTGCTGGACAACCTTTGGCCCAACGAGCGCGCGCTGAAGGCCGCGGGCGGGCTGCAGCTGGTGATCTCCAGCGACAAGGACTTCGCCGCCACCCGCATCGGCTACAAGCTGAACCTGCAGGGTCCGGCGCTGACGCTGCAGACCGCGTGCTCGACCTCGCTGGTCGCGGTGCACCTGGCCTGTCAGAGCCTGCTCACCTACGACGCGGACATCGCGCTAGCGGGCGGGGCGACGATCGCGCCGCCGACGCGGCGCGGGCACCTGCACGAGCCGGGCGGGATCTTCTCCCCCGACGGCCGCTGCCGCACGTTCGACAGCCAGGCCGCGGGCACCGTCCCCGCTGACGGCGCGGGCATGGTCGTGCTGAAGCGGCTGGAGGACGCCCTGCGCGACCACGACACGATCTACGCCGTCATCGCCGGTTCGGCGGTCAACAACGACGGCGCCCGCAAGGCCGGGTTCACCGCGCCCGGTCCGTCCGGGCAGGCCGCGGTGATCGCCGCGGCGCTGGAGGTCGCCGACGTCGACCCGGACACGATCGGGCTGATCGAGACCCACGGCACCGGCACCGCGCTGGGTGACCCGATCGAGGTCGCCGCGCTGCGGCAGGTGTTCGACACCGGCAGGCCCGACCGGGCGCCGTGCGCGCTGACCGCGCTGAAGTCGATCGTCGGGCACCTCGACACGGCCGCGGGGGTGGTCGGCGTGATCAAGACCGCGCTCGCCCTGCGCCACCGCACGATCCCGCCGGTCGCGCACTTCGACACCGCGAACCCCGCGCTCGGCCTGGCCGACTCGGTCTTCTCCGTGCCGACCGAAGCCCGGCCGTGGGAGCCGATCGACGGCGTGCGGCGGGCGGGGATCAGCGCGTTCGGCATCGGCGGCACCAACGCCCACGTGGTGATGGAGGAAGCGCCGACGCGTGGACCTGGCAGGCGCAGGCGCGTGGCCGAGCTGATCCTGGTGTCGGCCAAGACCGAGCCCGCGGCCCGCGAGAGCCTGGCGCGCGTCGCGGCGTTCGTCGACGACGCCACCCAGCCTGAGCTGGCCGACATCGCCTACACGCTGCGCACCGGCCGCGCCGAGCTGCCGTTCCGCGCCGCCTACGTCACCGGCCAGGACCCGCTGCGGGTCCCGGTGCGGGCCGGGATCACCGAGGGCAACGGCGTCGTGTTCGCCATGACCGGCGAGGGCGAGCTGACTGGCAACCGGCCGAACTACGACGGCGACCCGGTGTACCGCGACGTCATCGACACCGGCGTCGGCGCGCTGCGGGCCAGCGGCGTCGAACTCGACGAGGAGGAGCGCAGGCGGGTCGAGCGGTTCCTGGCGTCGACCGCCCTCGCCGCCGCCCTGCGCGGCCGAGGCGTGTCCCCGGACGCGCTGCTCGGCACCGGCGTCGGTGCCGCCGCCGCGGCCTGCGCCGCGGGTGTACTGACCGTCCCGGAAGGTCTCGGACTGGTCACCGGGTCACTCCCCGACGCTCGGATCACGCCGCGGGCGCCCCGCGTCCCGCTGTACTCGCCCACCGGTCAGGAACTGACCGAGGCCGAGGCGACCGATCTCGACCGGGTGCGCGCACTGCTCCACCTGCCCGCGGACCCGGCGCTCGCAGAGACCGTCGAGCAGCTCAAGCCCGCGGCCTGGATCGAGATCGGCACCGCGGTGACCGCGCACCTGCCGAGCGGGATCGCGGCCACCCCGACCGACCGGCACGCCCGGCTGCTCACCGCCGTCGGCGCGCTGTGGGAGCTGGGACTCGGGGGCCCGTGGGCCGCGGTCCACGACCTCTCCCGGGGCCGGGTGCCGGTCCCGACCTACCCGTTCGCGGCGACGCGTCACTACATCGACGCGCCCGCCGCGACAACAGCACAGACCACCACCAAGACAGTGAGGCAAGGCTGATGCAGGACACCAAGAGCAAGACCTGGGAAGCGGAGTTCGAGCAGCTCTGGATGGAGGTGCTCGGCGTGGACGAGGTCGATGAGAACGACGACTTCTTCGACTTCGGCGGCCACTCGCTGAGCGCGCTGCGGCTGAGCACGCTGATCCGCCAGGAACTCAACCTCGCGGTGATGTTCGGCCACGTGCTGGAGAACCCGCGCTACGCCGACCTGCGGGAGATCGCCCGCACCGCCCCGCAGGACCAGCCCGCGGCCGAGACGAAAGCGGTGTCCTAGTCCCCATGTCGATCGCACCCGTGGCCGATCCGGTCACCTACAGAGCCGACGACCTCGCGGCGTGGCTGCCGCTGGTCGCCGAAGTCCTCGCGATGGCCGAGGACGACGTGGCCGCCGCCGTGCGCACCGAGTCGTTCGTGGCGCTGGGCGGCACGTCGCTGCAGGCCATCGGCCTCGTCGCGGCGGGCCAGCGGCGGCTGGGCCGCGACGCCGACATCGCCAGGGTGCTTTCGGCCGACCCGCTCGCCGACGCGCTGGCCGACGCGGCCGTGTTCGTCGACACCGCGCCCCTGCCCGCCGACCCGGACCGCGGGCCGAGCCACCGCGCGCTGCTGCCGGGGCAGAAGGCGATGCTGGCCGCGCACGTGCTCGGCCAGGATCTGCCGTACCACCTCATGTTCACCCTGGAGTCCGCCGCGCCGCTGGACCTCGGCCGGGTGCGGGCCGCGCTGACCGCGCTGGCCGCCCGGCACGAGTCGCTGCGCACGATGTTCACCCGCACTCCCCAAGGCGTGGACCGGGTCGTGCTGCCCGCGCCGCACCAGCCGCGGCTGCTGCTGCAGACCCTGCCCGCGGGCGGCGACCCGGTACGCACCGTGCACGAGCTCTACGGCCGCGACAGCGCCGCGCTGCTGCACCCGTTCGACCAGCCGCCGGTCGTGTTCGTCCACACCACGGCGGGCGACCGCGGCCTGCTGACCGTCCTGGTGCACCACGTGCTCATCGACGGCTGGGGCATCGGCGTGCTGTGGCGCGACTTCGTCGAGCTGTACGCGGGCGTCGACAAGCCCCCGGCCGCGTCGCCGGAGTGGATCGCCACCCGGCTCGCCGCGGTGACCGCGTCCGGCGCGCTGGACTCGGCGATGTCGAGGGTCGCCGCCCGGATCGACGGCGCGCCGCCGGTGATCACCCTGCCGACGGACCTCCCGCCGGTCGCGGAGTCCGACGGCCGGGGCGCGCGGCTGGTGTTCACCCTGTCCGCCGAGGCCACGGCCGCGGCCGAGACGCTGGCCCGGCGCGGGCAGGCGACCGTGACGTCGGTGCTGATGGCGGCGTGGGCGCTCGCGGTCGCGCGGCGGGCCGGGATCGACGACCTCGTGCTCGGCGTTCCCGCCTCCGGGCGGTTCGAGGCGGGCATGGCGGACATCGTCGGCCTGTGCACCCGGGTCGTGCCGGTGCGCTGCCGCACCACCGACGACCTCACCGCGGGGACCTACGTCCAGGCGGCCGCCGCGGCCGTCGCCGCCGCGATCGCCGACTCGGACCTGCCGTTCGAGAACGTGGTCAGTGGCCTGGAGCTCACCGGCGAGCTCGGCCGCAACCCGCTGGCCCAGGTCGGTTTCGCCGCCCACCACGAACTCGTGCCCGAGGTCCTCGCCGCGGGTGGCGGCACCTGGCACGTCCACGAAGGCCACTGCCACGGCAGCGTGTTCGACGCGCTGCTCTACCTGCAGTCCTGGTCGGCCGAGCCCCGGCTGGCCCTGGAATACGCGACCTCCGTGGTGACCGCGGCGGACGCGGGTGAACTCGTCGAGTCGTTCCAGGCGGTCCTCACCGACTTGGCCCGCGACCCCGCGGCCCGGCTCGGCGCGATCACCGGTCTGTCCTCCGGCCAGGCCCGGCGCCTGCGCGTGCTGGGCGCGGGCGGCTCGTTCGAGACCGCCGACGACCTGTGGAGCGCGTTCGCGCGGCACGCCGAGTCCACTCCGGACGCCCCGGCGGTGACCGACGGGGGCCGCACCCTGACCTACCGGGACCTGCACGACCGCGCCACCGCGCAAGCCGCGCTGCTGCACGAGTGCGGTGTCGGCCCGGGCGACCGCGTGCTCCTCGAGGTGACCCGCTCCGCCGCCGAGGCCGTCGCCGTCCTGGCGATCCTGCGGCTGGGCGCGGCCTACGTCGCGGTGGACAAGTCGGCCACCGCGCAGTGGCGGGCCCACCTGGCTGAGGCGACCGCGCCCCGCGCCAGGGTCGGCGATGTCGCCGCGGCCCCCGAGTTCGCCGGGATAGCCGAGTGCGCGCTGGTCGACCTCGACGCGCGCGGCGCCGACGACCTGCCGCACCCGATCGCCGATCCGGGCCGCGCCGCGTACGTCTCGTTCACCTCGGGCTCGACCGGCGTGCCCAAGGGTGTCGTCGTCCCGCACCGCGCGGTGCTCCGGCTGGCCGCCGACCCGGCGATGATCGCCGACGCGGCCGGATCGCGGATGCTGCGGCTGGCCCCGCTGGCGTTCGACGCGTCCACTTTGGAGCTGCTGGTCCCCCTCGCCGCGGGCAACGCGGTGACGGTGTACCCGGCGGGGGACCCCACGCCGAAGGACCTGACCGAGTTCCTGCGCACCGCGCCGGTGACCCACGCGTGGCTCACGTCCGGCTTCTTCCACCTCGTCGCCGACCACCGCCCCGACGCGCTGCGCGGCCTGCGGCAGGTCTTCACCGGCGGCGGCGTGGTCTCCCCCGCTCATGTGCGGCGGGTCCTGGAGCACTGCCCCGGACTTCGGATCACCAATGGCTACGGGCCGACGGAGAACACGACCTTCACCACCACGTTCCCGATCGACTCCGCCGCCGAGGTGCTCGATCCGCTGCCCATCGGCGGTCCCGTGCGCGGCACCGACCTCTACGTCGTCGACCCGGCGGGCAGGCTCGTCCCACCCGGCGCGATCGGCGAGCTGCTGGCGGGCGGCGAGGGCCTCGCGGACGGCTATCTGCGCGACCCGGACCGCACCGCGGCCTCCTTCACCTCCCACGCCACGCTCGGCAGGCGGGTCTACCGAACCGGCGACCTGGTCCGCTGGGGCACCGACGGGCGGCTGCGGTTCCTCGGCCGCAACGACCGGCAGGTCAAGATCGCCGGACACCGGGTGGAACTGGTCGACGTCGAACGGCGGATCAAGGACCAGCCCGGCGTGCTCGACGCCGTGGTGTTCCTCGCCGACGCGGGCACGACCGCGGCCCGGCTGTGCGCCGCGGTCAAGGCCGCCGCCGACGCGGACCCGTTGGCCGCCGCCCGCCAGGCCGTCGAGCCCGACCTCGCGCCCTACGCCCGGCCGCAGCGGTGGTTCACCGTCGCGGAATTCCCCCTGGACCGCAACGGAAAGGTCGACCTGCGCGCACTGAGCGCGATCACCACCGGACCGTCCACAGTGGAGCAAGCCGAGCCCGACCGGCCCGCGGCGGTCGACATGGAGGACCTGGTGACCGCGGCGTGGACCGAGGCGCTCGGCACCGACGACTTCGACCTCGACGAGGCGTTCTTCGACGTCGGCGGCGACAGCCTGAGCCTGGCCGTGGCCCGCAAGCTGATCCAGCGCGGCCTCGGCGGACGGCCGCTGCCGCTCACCGACCTGTACCGATTCCCGACCGTGCGGGCGCTGGCCAAGCACCTGCACCTGCAGACCGCTGGGGTGACCGCATGAAGCACGACATCGCGATCGTCGGGATGGCGGGCCGCTTCCCCGGCGCGGCCAACGTCGACGAGTTCTGGTCGGCCATCGCCGCCGGGCGCGTCACGATCGCCGAGCTGACCCGCGGCGAGCTGATCGCCGCGGGCGTGGCGGAGAGCCAGCTCGACGATCCGGCCTACGTCCCCGCCCGGGGAACCGTGGCCGACCCGGACCTGTTCGACGCGGAGTTCTTCGGCATCACGCCGAGGGAGGCCGCGATCATGGACCCGCAGCACCGGCTGCTGCTCCAGACCGCGTGGGAGGCGCTTGAGTCGGGCAACCTCGCCGGGGAGGAGCCCTTCGGCCGGGTGGGCGTGTTCGCGGGCGCGGGCTTCAACTACTACCTGCTCAACCATGTGCTCGCGCAGCCAGGACTGGTCGACACCCACGGCCTGCTCTCGGTCGTGCTCGGCAACGAGAAGGACCACCTGGCGGCGAAGGTCGCCTACCGGCTCAACCTCGGCGGCCCGGCGGTCACCGTGCAGACAGCGTGCTCGACGTCGCTGGTCGCGGTGCACCTGGCCTGCCAGAGCCTGCGCACGGGCGACTCCGACGTCGCGCTGGCGGGCGGGGCGTGTGTCGCGGTGCCGCAGCAGGCCGGGTACCTCTACGAGCCCAAGGGGATCACCTCCCCCGACGGCGCGTGCAGGCCGTTCGACGCCGACGCCAACGGCACCGTGCCCGGCAACGGCGTGGCCATGGTCGTGCTCAAACGTCTCGAAGACGCCGTCCGCGACGGTGACACGGTCCACGCGGTGATCAAGGGCTCGGCGATCAACAACGACGGCGGGGCCAAGGTCGGCTACACCGCGCCGGGCATCACCGGCCAGATCGACGTGCTGACCCGCGCCTACCTGGACGCGGGCGTCGAGCCGGGCACCATCGGCTACCTCGAAGCACACGGCACGGCCACGGAGATGGGCGACGCGATCGAACTGTCCGCGCTCAGCGAGGTGTTCGCCGGTGCCGAGCAGCCCTGTCTCCTCGGCTCGGTCAAGGCCAACATCGGCCACCTGGACGCGGCCGCGGGCGTGTCCGGCCTGATCAAGGCCGCGCTGGCGCTGCGCCACCGGCAGCTCCCGCCGCTGGCCGGGCTCAAGCAGGCCCGCCCGGAACTGCTCGACGGGTCGACGCCGTTCACCGTCGACGCGGTCGGCCGCGACTGGAAGGTCGCCGACGGCGGCGTGCGCCGGGCGGCGGTCAGCTCGTTCGGGCTCGGCGGCACCAACGCCCATGTGGTGCTGGAAGAGCACGTACCCGCCCCAGCGCCCGAGCGGGCCGACGAACCGCAAGAGGCCCTGCTGACCCTGTCGGCGCGCACTCCCGAGGCGCTGCGCGCGGCGGCCGACCGACTGGCCGAACACCTGTGTGTCCGGCCCGACCTCGATGTGCGCGACGTGGCCATGACGCTGCAGTCACACCGCAGGCACTTCACGCACCGGCTCGCCGTCACCGCCGCCGACGTTCCCGGCGCGCTGGACAAGCTGCGCGCGGCCAAAGGCCGCGAGCCGCTGCGGCGGGCCAAGATCGTGTTCCTGCTGCCCGGCCAGGGCGCGGAGTTCGCGGGCATGGCGAAGGGGCCGTACGAGCGCTACCCGTCGTTCCGTGCCGACATCGATCGCGGCGCGGAGTACCTGCGCGAGTCACTCGGGATCGACCTGCGCGACGTACTGGTCGGCGACGACCCGGAGAACCTGGTCCACCGCACCGACATCACCCAGCCCGCACTCGTCCTGCACGAGTACGCCCTGGGCAGGCTGCTGCTGTCGTGTGGCATCCGGCCCGCGGCCCTCATCGGCCACTCCGTCGGCGAGTACGCAGCGGCGTGCCTGGCTGACGAACTCGACCTAGAGGACGCCCTGCGGCTGGTCGTGGCCCGCGGCAGGCTCATGCAGCACGCGCCCGAGGGCGGCATGTCCGTGGTCATGGCGGGCGAGGCCGACGTCCAAGCGCACCTGGCCGAGTTCCCGGAACTCGACATCGCCGCGGTCAACGCGCCGGGGATCACCGTCGTGGCGGGTCCGGTCGACCCGCTGGACCGGCTGCGCGCCCGGCTGGACGCCGCGGGCGTCACCCACCGCACGATGCCCGCGAGCCGGGCGTTCCACTCGCGGATGATGGCTGACGCGGCCGACGAGCTCGGCCGGGTGGCCGCCGGGGTCACCCACCGGTCCCGGTCCTATGCCGTGATCAGCAGCGTCACCGGCAGGCTGATGCCGCGCGGACAGGTCCGCGAGGCCGCGTACTGGCCGGAGCAGCTGCGCAGCCCGGTGCGTTACCAGGACGCCGTCGCGACCGCGGGCGACCTGAACACCGTGGTGTTCGTCGAGGTCGGACCCGGCACCGCGCTGACGGGCATGACCAGGCAGATCCCCCAGGCCGAAGGCAAGACCGTCATCGCGACGCAGCCGCGGCGCACCGCCCGCGCGGGCGGCTGCGACGTGCTCACCACCGCCGGGGCGCTGTGGACGCTCGGGGTGGACGTGGACTGGCGGGCGACCCGGGCAGGCCGGGGGGCCGCCCGGGTCGCGCTGCCTACCTACCCCTTCGCCCGCACGCGGCACTGGCTCGACGCCGAGCCTGTCGCGGCGGCACCCGAGGCGCCCGCGCCGGTCGCCGACTCGGTTCTCGACCAGGTGCTGGAGCTGTGGCGGTCGCTGCTGGGCGGCACGGAGATCACCGCCGACACCGGCTTCTTCGAGGTGGGCGGCGAGTCGCTGCTGTTCATCCGGATGGTGTCGCAGGTGCGGCGCAAGTTCGGCGTGGCGGTCTCGATCGCCGACCTCAGCGCGGCCCCGACGCCACGCACGCTCGCGACGCTGATCCAGAACGGGGAAGGAGCATGACGGTGATCGACCAGAGGACCGCGGCGGCGGTGGCGGCCATGTTGGCCCACCGCCTGGAGCGGCTCGACACGGTGACGGTAGGGCTTCCCGACGGCGCGGTGCGCGTCTCCGTCGGGGCGGAAAGCACGCTGGAGTCCGTGGTCTGCCAGCTCGACGGGGTCCGCACCACGGACTCCCCCGATGTCGTGGTGACCGAGGGCGCCGACTTCGGGCCGTTCGGGCTCAGGTTCCGGTTCGACTGGGCGGGCGCGGCCCACACCCCGGAACGACTGCGGACAGTCGCCCAGGGGCTCGCCGACGGCCTGCCGCTGGGCAAGTGCGCGGTCGTCGGACCGGCCGAACGCCAGGTACTGCTGGGGTTCAACCCGGAGCCGACACCCGCGCCGCGGACACCCGTGCACGAGCTGATCTGCCGCCAGGCCCTGCGCACCCCGGACGTCGTGGCGTTGCGCGGCGGCGGCGTCGACCGGACGTACCAGCAGCTCCTCGACGAAGCCGCCCTCATCGCGGGCAGGCTTCGCGCCGAAGGTGTCAGGCCGGGCTCGGTGGTGGGCCTGTGCACCGAACGCAGCGCGGAAATGGTGGTCGCGGTCCTGGCCGTGCTGTTGGCGGGCGCGGCGTACCTGCCGCTGGACCCGACCCACCCCCGCGCCCGCCTCGACGGCATGCTCGACGCCGCCGACGCTGCCATGGTGCTGGTGAGCCCCGCCGCCGCGCCGGTGTTCGACGACAGCCCGGTCCCGGTTCGCGGCCTCGACGGCGGCGCCGCGGACGCGAACCCGGTGGCCTGGCGCGACTATGTCGCGCCGCCGGAGGTCGTCGACGGGCTGTCGTACATCATCTTCACGTCCGGTTCGACCGGACAGCCCAAGGGCGTGCAGATGACCCACCTCAGCCTGGCCAACCGCCTGGCCTGGACGCAGGCGGCCTACCAGCTGGGCACCGACGACGTCGTGCTGCAGAAGACGCCGTACACCTTCGACGTCTCGGTGTGGGAACTGCTGTGGGCCTTCACCTCGGGCGCGCGCCTGGTGGTCGCGCCCGCCGAGGCGCACCGCGACCCCCAAGAGCTGATGGAGATCATCGTCGCGGAGGGCGTGACCACCGTCCACTTCGTCCCGTCGATGCTCGCGCTGTTCGTGGCCGAGGACGGGGTGGACCGCTGCGACTCGCTGCGCCGGGTGATCTGCAGCGGTGAGGCGCTGCCGCCGAAGATCGTGAACAAGCTGACCGCGACGCTTCCCACGGTGGAGGTGCACAACCTGTACGGCCCCACCGAGGCCGCGATCGACGTGACCGCGTGGGCGTGCAGGCGCCCCGAGCCCGACAGCGGCGTCCCCATCGGCGCGCCGATCACCAACGTGCTGGCGCTCGTCCTCGACGAGGACGGCGACCTCGCTCCCCTTGGCACACCGGGCGAACTGGTACTCGGCGGCCACTGCCTCGCCCGCGGCTACGCCGCCCGCCCCGACCTCACCGCCGAACGATTCGTCCAGACCGCGGTCACCGGTCAGCCGCAACGGGTTTACCGAACCGGGGACCTGGTGTGGTGGTCGCCCGAAGGCCACCTCAACTACGTCGGCCGGATCGACACCCAGGTCAAGATCCGCGGCCAACGGGTCGAACTGAGCGAGATCGAGTCAGTGCTCAACGCCCACCCCCACGTCGCCAACTCGGTCGTCCTGCTCCGCACCGACCTGGGCGCGAACCCGACCCTGGTCGGCTACGTGGTGGCCGAACCGGGCGAACCCGCGACCGACGAGGCGCTGCGCACGCACCTGGGCGAACAGCTGCCGGACTACATGGTGCCCACGCGCTACGTCCGGCTCGCCGAGCTGCCCGCCACGGCCAATGGAAAGGTCGACCGCAGAGCACTTCCAGCGCCGCAGGCCCGTACCCGCCGCCCGCGGCAAGCCTGAATTCGCTCAGTCCCTGGGACCACCGGATGACTTTGACGTCGGGTAGGGGCCTTGGAAGGCCCCTACCCGACGTCGCAGACTGCTCTCTGTTCACGCTTACTGCTGGGCGCGAACGGTTTCACGGTCCTGGCTGGTCGCGATGGTCGCCGACGGTGCGGTGCGGGGCCAGGTCGAGGCGTACCGCAGGATGAGGACGAGAAGGATCACTTCCAGTACGACACCGAGGCCGTAGAAGTACGGCCAGGACCCGCCGACCATGTTGAATGCCGCGTAGGGGATCTGGATCGAGGCCACGATGAGGTTCGTGACGCGGTTCGCCCTGGCGGGCAGCGTCATCGACAGCACTACCATGAAGATCGGGATCGACATGAGCGTGAGGAACAGGACATACAGCGGCTGGCTGATGTCGAACTCGAAGACGACGCCCTTCAGGATGTCCGTGACGACGCCGGGTTTGAAGAAGGCGAGAATGTCCACATAGGCGTACAGGAACATGACGCCTGTCCACGCCGCGGCGAGCTTGGCTTTCACCGGGATCCGCGGGTCGTCCAGTGGCTGACGTGTGCTCATCATGGCTCCGTTGTCGTGGTGAGGATCGGTAGGTAAACGATCGCTGAGCCCGGCGGCGGGCACATCGGCGTCGAGGCCGGACCCACCTCGTTCGGTGGGAGGAGCGGCGTCTCGTTCTTTCGGTCGGTACCCGACGCCTCGGCGGTCCCTAGGCTGGGTGCGTGATTACCAACGCCCTGAACTCGCTGTGGGCCGAGCCCCGCGCCACCGACGCTCCCGAACGGGTGACGCGCGACTGGGTGCTGGTCGGGGTGTTGATGGTGACGGCGCTGCTCGAGGGAGTCCTCCGGGACGACGTCGCCTGGCGGCCGTTCGCGACGATCGTGGCGGTCGGACTCGCGCCGGTGCTGCTGTGGCGGCGCACCCATCCGTTGGCCTGTGTCTTGGTGGGCTTCGGCACCGCGACGGCGTTGGGACTGGCGAGCCTGCTGGGCGGGTCCCCGAGCATGGGTCTCGACACGATGATCTACATCCTGGTGCTCGTCTACGCGCTGGTCCGCTGGGGCTCCGGGCGCGAGATCGTGATCGGCCTGGCGGTGGTGGCGGTCGCCGCGGGAATCGGCATGGTCCCCGACTACGTCGGGCCTACCGAGGTCATCGGCGGGTTCGGCATCCTGGCGGCGGCCGCTGCGGGCGGCGCGGCGTTCCGCTACCGCGCCGAGAGCTGGCGTCGGGCGGTGGACCAGATCCGCACCCAGGAGCGGGTCGGCCTCGCACGCGAACTGCACGACATGGTCGCCCACCACGTCTCGGCGATCGCTGTGCGGGCGCAGGCGGGCCGGGTGGTGGCCGGGCAGCGACCTGAAGCGGCGCTCGAAGCGCTGGCGGTCATCGAAGGGGAAGCGTCGCGGACGCTCGCGGAGATGCGGGCGATGGTCCGGGTGCTGCGCGACGGAGCGCCCGCGGAGTACGCCCCCCAGCCCGGCGTCGCCGACCTGGCATCCCTCGCCCGCTGTGACCCGGTCCCGGTCGTCGACGTGGAGTTGCCAGAAGACCTGGACGAACTTCCGCTCCAGGTCGACACGGCGGTCTACCGGCTGGCGCAGGAGGCGCTGACCAACGCCCTGCGGCACGCCCGCAACGCCTCGCGGGTGGAGATCCGGGTCGTGGAGGGCGCGGGAAGCCTGCGCCTACGCGTGACCGACGACGGACAGATCGACCCGACACGGTCGGTGCACCACGGCTTCGGGCTGCTGGGGATGACCGAGCGCGTGCAGCTGCTCGGCGGCACGCTGCGTGCCGGGCCCGCGCCCGAGGGCGGATGGACGGTCGACGCCGAACTGCCGACTAAGCTACCCCGATGACGGTGCGCGTGCTGGTGGCCGACGACCAAGACCTGGTGCGCACCGGCCTGTCGATGATCCTTGACGCGCAGCCCGACATCGACGTCGTCGGCCAGGCCGCCGACGGCCACACCGCCGTCGAACTGGCGCGTCGGCTCCGCCCCGACGTGTGCCTGGTCGACATCCAGATGCCCGGGCTCGACGGCATCGAGGTGACCGAGCTCCTCGCCGGGCGGGACGTCCCGGACCCGATCGCGGTAGTGGTGATCACGACATTCGACCTCGACGAGTACATCCACGGCGCGCTCCGGGCAGGCGCCCGAGGCTTCCTGCTCAAGGACGCCGGGCCGGAGCTGCTCGTCCAGGCCGTCCACGCCGCCGCCGTCGGCGATGCGCTGATCGCGCCGAACGTCACCCGGCGACTGCTGGCCACCTTGGCCGCAAGGCAACCGACGAAGCGACGGACCCAGCCGATCGAGCCGCTCACCGAACGCGAGGAGGAGGTGCTGACGCTGGTCGCCCGCGGCCGCACCAACGCCGAGATCGCCGCCGAGCTGTTCATCGGCTTGACGACCGCCAAGACCCACGTCGCCAGCCTGCTGACCAAGATCGGCGCCCGAAACAGGGTCGAGATCGCGATGTGGGCCTACGACACCGGCCGGGTTGGGAACTGACCCGCACGATCATGGCTCCGCGTTCGGGACCGTCGCGATAGCGTGCGAAATCGGGACTTCGGCGGACGGCGGGGGTTGTTGTGGTGGTCGGAGTGATCGTGGTTGTCGCCGCGGTGGCCATGATCGGCTACCTGGCGATCATGGCGCCGTATCTAGTAGTGCAGTCGTTATGTGCGGTAAGTGTGGACGTGGTCGTGCCCGCGTACAACGAAGACCCCGCGGTGTTGGCGGCCTGCCTGGACTCGATCACGACCCAGGACCACCAGGGCGAGCTGACTCTCTGGGTCGTCGACGATGGGTCCACGCGGACTGAGGCTCTGCGGGCGGTGTAAGAGAAATACCGTCACCGTCCCGGCGTCCGCCTCATCGAGCTCGCGGCCAACCAGGGCATGCGTGCGGCTCGGGTGGCGGCCATCCGGCAGGGGCGCGGCGAGCTGATCGTGACAGTCGACTCGGACACCACCCTCGCCCCGGACGCTCTGCGCGTTCTCGTCGCCGCCATGCGGGATCCGGCCCTCGGGGCGGCGATTCGCAGCGATCGGCAAAGTGAGAGTCCGATGTGCACTGTTCTCGCCAAGCAGCGATAGCTCCGGCTGATCCGCGTCCGCCAGCGTCACGGTCACAACGTCGGAAATGCCACGCTGAACGGCCAGTTCGTCGCCGAGGCAGGTGAGAAAGACCCCAGTCCCCCGCTGGTGGCCTCGCCCGGCTTCGTCGGCGAACCCCACAGAGCGAACTGTATGACGGTTCGGGTCCGCGGGCGGTCCGGTCCAGCGATCGGCGGGTAATCGATGGACGCTCCATCGGTGGCTTCGACGATCTCCGGCAGGCTCACGCCTCGGCGGCCCGCGATCAGCGACCACGCAACGGTTTCGTAGTCGTCGGCCAGGAACTTCGGCGGTGCCAGCAGCTCGTCGCGCCCCACATTCGACAACGCCCACAAATGCCGCAGCGCCGCCCTTCTGACGGCGCGATTCGCTGATCCATATGCGCCGAGCGGCCCAGATACCGCGTCAGCTGAACCGGCTCACGCAAACCAGCCCTGTACCTCGCCCGTAAGTGGGCCAGATCGCCGAGTTCCGAATGCGAGGTGGGCTGATGATGGACACACGGCGCGTCGGTGCAAGCCTCCGCGGACAGCTGCATACCCAATGCCGCAAAGTAATCCATGCGCAGACGCTAAAGGCCGAAGCACGCGGCGACTTTGCCCTGACACCACCATCCCGCACCTACTGGACCTTCTAAGGTAGCGTGATCTGCGTGACCGATCCCTCACCGGTAGTAGTGCTTTTCGGGCCGCCAGGGGCGGGGAAGACGACGGTGGCGCCGCTGTTGGCAGGCCGGTTCCCTCGTGGCGTCCATGTACCGGTGGATGACCTGCGCGGCTGGGTGGTGTCCGGCTTCGCGTCGCCACCGCCGTGGACCGACGAGGTTGGCAGGCAGTTCGTCCTTGCGCAGCGGGCCGCGTTCGCCACGGCCGGGGTCTACCACGCCGACGGGTACGCGGTGGTGATCGACTTCGCCGGTGGCCGGGTCACGGCCGAGGACATCGACCAGCTGGCCGCCGCGTTGCCCGCGGGCGCGGTGCGCAAGGTCGCGCTGGTGCCCAGTCTCGACGTCAACCTGGAACGGAACCGGACGCGCGACACGAAGTCGTTCCCGACCAGTGTGTTGGATGACGTGATCCGCCACAGCCATACGTTGTTCCGGTCCGATCCCAGCCTGCTCGCCGGTTGGCTGGTCGTCGACAGCTCGACGCTGACGCCGGAGGACACCGCCGACCAGGTGATCAAGGCCATCGAACAGCACGAAGCGGGGCGGTAGCGTGCGTTCGGTGGTGCTGGGCGCAGGCGGGATCGCCGGGACGGCGTGGATGACCGGCCTCGCCACCCGACTTCGGCGGGACGGAGTGGACTTGGGCCTGGCCGACGTCATCGTCGGCACGTCGTCGGGCGCCATGGTCGGCGGGATGCTGGTGACGGGACGGGATCTCGACGCGCTGGCGGACCCGCCTGATCTGCACTCCGGCGACGACACCCGAGCACTGCCTCCGCCGAACCCGCGGCTGTGGGAGACCCTGAAGATCGCGCAAGGGACCGATGACACGCCAGAGCGGGAGCTGGCGCGGCGTGAGGTCTTGCAGGTCGCGATGGAGCAACCGCGGGCGGAGACGTCGCTGTTCGCACGCATCGCGGCGTTGGTCGGCGGGGATGACTGGCACAGCGGCGGATTGCGGATCCCGGTCATCGAAGCGGGCAGCGGTCGGCGCGAGGTGTGGGACCGCGACACCGGTGTGTCGCTGTCCGCGGCGGTCACCGCCGGGCACGCGTTTCCCGGGATCGTGCCACCCGTCGTGGTGGATGGTCGGCATTTCGTGGACGGCGGGCTCTGGTCGACGACGAACGCCGACCTGGCGGCACCGGCGGCGAAGGTGCTGGTGCTCGAACCGCTGGCGTACCGCGCACCAGTCGGCCGGCTCGACGCCGAGCTCGCGAGCGTGACCGCCGACGCCGTGGTGCGGTTCAGTCCTGACGAAGCCGCGCTCGAGGCGTTCGTCGGCAACTTCGACGTGCGCGTTTGGCAACCGGCGTACCAGGCGGGGATCCGCCAGGCGAGTGCGTTGGCGGCACAACTCGACGCGGCGGACTGGTGAGCCGGTTCCTGTTCGTCACGCCACCGCTGGTCGGTCATCTGAACCCGGCGGTCAGTATCGCCGCGGAACTGGACGCGATGGGCCACGAGGTCGGCTGGGCTGTGCATGAGAACGTGGTCGGACAGCACCTGCCCACCGACGCGACGGTGTTCGCCCTCGAGGACACCGGCGTCGCGGCCATGTTCAGCCATGCCCTCGCGCTCGCGCTCGACGATCCCGGCCGCGCGACGTGGTGGGAGCACTACTTCGAACCGCTTGCCCGGGCGATGATCCCCGGAGTGGAACGCGCCGTCGACATCTTCAGGCCCGATGTCCTTGTCGTCGACCGGCAGGCGCTGGCCGGTTCGGTCGTGGCCAGGGCACGCGACCTCCGCTGGGCGACACTGCTGGTCACCCCGTCGAGCCTGCCGCACGCGGTCCTTCCGGTCTCGGCGGCCGGTGACTGGTTCGCGCAGCTGATCGGCGCACTGGACCGCGACATGGGACTGACACCGGCGGATACGCCGATCTGCTCAGCGGACCTTGTCATCGCGACGACGATCCCGCAGCTGCTGAACGGGCCGCTGCCCGCCGTCGACCAACTGCACCTGGTCGGCGCCACCAACACCGGTCTCCCGGAGCGGACACCGTTCCCCTTCGAGTCGCTGCGCGGCTGTCCACGGGTCCTGGTCTCACTCGGCACGACGCCCGCGGGCCGGGGTCGAGGGTTTACCGAGCTGGTCATCGATGCGCTGGCCGACACGGAGCTGCAGGTGGTGCTCGTGACACCGGAAAGGCCGCCCGCGGTGCCGGACAACTTCGTGGTGCGACCGTTCGTGCCGTGGCGGAGCGTCCTGGAACGCATGGACGCGGTGGTGTGCCACGCCGGGCACAACACAGTGTGCGACGCGCTCACCCACGCGCTACCGCTGGTCGTGCTGCCCATCACCGCCGACCAGCCCATGATCGCCCAGAGGGTCGCCGACACCGGGGTTGGCATCCAACTGGACTTCTGGCAGCTCAACGCCGCCCAACTTCGCGACAGCGTGCGGCGCGTACTAAACGAGCCCCAGTATCGCGCCGCGGCCCTGGACGCTTCCCGCACCCTGGCGGACTCGGGCGGCGCGGCTCAGGCTGCCGGGTTGCTGGCCGGGCTCGCCTAGTCCTGCGGGATCGCCAGCACGACGCGCTTCTTCTTCGCCAGATCGGCGTCATCTTGTTGCAGCTGCTCCAACTGGACGACGATGTCCTCAGTCAGGCCCGCCGCCGCCGCGAACCGCCGCACCGCTGCCCGTTCGCCCTCGTGGTAGGAGTCGTCGGCCGCGCACGCCTTGATCGCGTTGTAGATCAGCGTCCGCTTCCGGCTCTCCAGCCACCGCTCACCGTCCGACGTGATCATCCGCGGCAGCAGCGCCACCGGATCGGCGTCGCCGGGATCGGCGGCCAACTGCTCGAGCACGGACTCCGGCGTTCCTTCGGCGGCCATCGCACCAAGAATCCACTCCCGCTCCCCCGGCGACACGACGCCGTCGCCCCGGGTCACGGCCAGAAGTGCGCTGCCATAGGCAAGTCGTTCCTCGTTGGTGGGTTCGTGCACATTCGCGCTTCCCAACTTGGTCCGGCGATTCCACTCCTCAGCTCGCGACTGCGCCACGGCACTCCCCTCAGCCCGCGATTCCCACGCGATCACGGTACAGCGGGTGTCCGGTCACAGCCAGTCAATGGCGTCTCGAGGCAGAGCTTGACGGCGCACGCCTGGCGTACGGCGTCGGTCGCGGTGTCGCGGACGCCTTCGCGCAGCTTGGCGTCCGTCGCGGAGACGACGGAGTAGTAGAAGCCCGAGAAGACGGCGAGGAAGCCCGCCACCCGCACGTGCTGCCACGTCATCGCCAGCCGCACGCCGCCCAGATCGAACTCGCGGATGACCCGCGGCGGCGCCGTCGTCCACGCCTCGACCGTTGCCGCGTCGACGACCAGCACGCCGAGCAGGAGGAAGAACGCGAACACCGCGCTCGCGACGACCGAGGCGACGACGAGCTTGGACAGCGCGGCGATCAGCCGCAGTTGCAGGCGCTCGGACCGGTCGAGCGCCACGGTCAGCGGCTTCCCGGCGTCCGGCACGGTGAGCCGGGAGCCGATCGAGGTGCCCGCGACGGCCGACTCGATCTCGGCGCGTGACTCGAACCGGGCCAGGGCGTCCAGGTCGAGTTGGAAGCGGCTGCCGAGGAAGTAGCCCGCCACGACAAGGAACAGCAGCAGCGCGGTGATGTAGGCGGGCGTCCCGATGCTGCCGACCGACTGCCATACCTCGGCGGTCAGGAAGAAGAAGGTCACGACGCCGAGCATCACCGGCAGGGTGCGCGCGACGGCCACCCCGACGACGCTCGCCGCGTTGGAGAACTCGCGCAGCAGGAAGCGGGCCAGCGAGACGAGGCCGCTGCGCACGACCGCCCACGCGACAAGCAGCACCACGATCTGCACGATGACGAACCCGACGTAGGTCACCAGGAGCGCGACACCCGCGAACTCGCCGCCCAGGTCCAGTTCCGACCGGTCCTTCACCCATTCACTCAGCAGCACGGCCAGTGGCGGCAGCACGACGAAACCGACCACCTCGAGCACGCCGACGCGGGGCGGCAGCGCGAACGGGGCCCGCCGCCGCGACAGGTTGCCCGCCGCCCACAGGAGCACCACCGCCGCGACGGAGACCGCCAGCCCCACGGCCGTCGCCCAGTCCGGCTCGGTGAAGGCGTCCACGACCCACGGTCCGAACCACCCGACGGCGAGCGGGCCGGTCATGCGCTGGGCGACCCGCGCGTTGCGCCCGGGTGTGTCGAGCATCAGCGGGATCCCACGGCGGTGAAACCACTCGTCGATCGCCCGCTCATCAGTCATCTTCTGGGGCATGGGGACCGAGCCTAGGGCTGGGTCCCCCGGCCCATCCGAGCCGCACCCGCCCTCCCCGCGGCGAGCGGGGAGGGCGCGGGCACTCAGGCGTCCATGTGTTCGCGCAGGGATCTGGGGCGCATGTCGGTCCAGACGCGGTCGACGTGGGCGCCGCACTCGTCCTTGCTGCCGGTCGTGCCCTCCGCGCGCCAGCCCGGGGGGATCTCGCGGTGGGCGGGCCACAGGGAGTACTGCTCCTCGTCGTTGATGAGGACCAGGTAGGTGATGTCGTCTCTCACTCTGGGGTTCCTTTCTTCGAGGGGTAGTGCCGGAGGGTTCGGTTCGCGGTGACGAACACCGTCACGACCGCCATGCCCGCCGCGCACAGCAGGACGGCTTGGTCGGCGGTGACCGCCTCGACGAGGAGGCCGCCGAGTACCGGGCCGAGCGCGGCGGCGGCGCCGACGACCACGTTCATGACGCCGCTCAACCTGCCGCGCAGGGCATCCGGGGTGAGCAGGAGCTGGTGGGTGGTGATGGTGGTGTTCGCGGTGGGCGCCAGCAGGGCCATGCCCGCGAACAGCACTCCCATGAGGTAGCCGTTGTCGACCACGAGCGCGATCGGGGCCAGCGCCGTCAGCGCCCAGAAGACACCGACGATGGACAGGTACGGGCTGAGGGTGCGGTGCAGGTAGGGCGCGAGCAGCGAGCCCGCGACACCACCGACCCCGAGCATCGCCGCCATGACGCCGATCTGCGCCGCGGGGATGTCCCGTCGGTCGGCCAGCACGATGACGATCAGGTAGTACGCGCTGAAGAACAGGTTGAGGCTCATGGCGCACGCGGCGGTCACCCGGATCTCCGGGTGCCGCCACACCCACCGCAGTCCCTCGGCGATCTCGCGCCGCAGGTCGGGGGTCGCCGCCGTCGCCGCGGCGCGCCTCGGGAGGCGGACGAACGCGAGTGCGACGAACGCGACGACGTGGGTGAGGAGGTCGAGGAGGAACGGGACCCAGCGGGCGACGGCGAACAGGACGCCGCCGAGCGCGGTGCCCGCCATCTGCCCGACCGAGGACCGGGCGCCGTTCATCGCGACGGCGGTGGCGAGTTGGGAATCGGGTACCAGCGACGGCAGGCTGGCGTCCTCGGCGGGTTCGAAGAGCGCGCGGCACGTTCCGAGGACGGCGGCGACCGCGACGAGATGCGGGATCGTCGCCACCTCCCACAGCACGACGGCGACCAGACTGGCGAGCGCGGCGGCTTGGACCGCCTCGCAGGCGAGCATGACGAGCTTGCGGTTCCAGCGGTCGACCAGCGCCCCCGCGGGCAGCCCCGCCACGAGTTGCGCGACGGCGTCGGCGGCCAGCACCAGCCCGGACGCCGCCGCGGACCCGGTGAGGGCGAGGACCAGGAGCGGGAATGCGATCATGGAGGCGCTGAAGCCGACTTCGGCGCAGGCCTGACCGGCCCAGAGCAGGGTGTAGTCGCGGTTGCGGGACAGGGGAACGGGTGGAGCGGACTTGGTCACCGCGCCCGCCCGCAGTCGGCCGCGATCTCGCGCAGGGCGGTGGCGAAGTCGGCGGCGACCCGCTCGACGGTGCCGCGGTCGTGTCGGTCCGGCCGGTAGTAGAAGGCGAACGTCAGCCTCCCGTCGGCAGCTTCGCCGACCACGTCGAGCAGGTGTCCCCCACCGTTGCCGGGATCGTGGTCCTGCCCGATGGCCGGGAGCGTGGCGTGGAACAGACTGCTCTCCTCATCCTGGGCGCGGGAGTCGAACTGGCCGAGGTAGTTGAAGGACACCGCGGGCTCGGGTCCGTCGGCGGTCAGCGCGCCGAGGTACCGCAAAGCGCCGTAGCCGAAGCCGTTGCCTGGAATCGCGCGCAGCTGCTTGCGCACGCCCCGGATCACGGTCCGCCAGTCGCCACGCGGAACGGTCAGGGCGACGGGGAACATCGTGGTGAACCAGCCGACGGTCCGGGAGAGGTCGACACCGTCGATGACGTCCTCGCGGCCGTGTCCCTCCAGGTGCACGCCGACCTCCGCACGCCCCGTCCACCTGGACAGCGACCAGGCGAGAGCGGCGAGCAGCACGTCGTTGATCCGGGTGCGGTACGCGGTCGGAGCACCGCGCAACACCGCGTCGGTGTCCTCGGGGTCGAGGTGGACCGACACCGCCGCGGTCGGGCTGCCCGCGACCGGCTCGGGATGGTCGACCGGCACGCCCCCACGGCCGGACGCCGCGCTCCAGTGCGGGAGCTCGTGGTCGAGCCCGCCACCCTCGACGAACGCGCCGAGCCGGGTGGACCACTCTTGGAACGAGGTGGTCTTGCCACCCAGATCGATCGGCTTGCCGTTCAGGGCCTGCTGATAGGCGGTGTCGAGGTCGTCGAGCAGGATGCGCCAGGAGACGCCGTCCACGACGAGGTGGTGGGCCACCATCAGCAGGCGCGGCCGGGACCCGTCGGCGAAGTGGAACAGGACCGCCCGCAGCAGCGGGCCTGCGCCGATGTCGAATCCGGCGTGCACGACGTCGGCCGCCCGTTCCAGCTCGTTTCCGTCCACAATGGACATGAAGTGTTCGGTGAGGACGTCGGCGGGTCCTGGTTCGGCGTTGCGCTGGAGCCAGACACCGTCATCGTGGTGGAAGCGCAGCCGCAGGGCGTCGTGGTGGGTGATGAGCGCGTCGAACGCGGTTCGAAGCGCCGGGACGTCCGGTTCCGCGGTCAGCTCGGCGAAGTGGGTCTGGTTGAAGTGGTGGGGGTTGCCGCTGTGGGTGTCGAAGAACCAGTGCTGGATCGGGGTGAGGGGCACAGGGCCGGTCGCCGGGGTGTGGTCGGCACGCTCCAGGACCGTGACCGCGGGGGCGAGTTCGGCGATCGTCTGGTGCAGGAACAGGTCCCTGGTGGCCAGCCGCATTCCGCGCTGCCGGGCGCGGGCGACGACCTGGATGCTCAGGATCGAGTCGCCGCCCAGGGTGAAGAAGTTGTCGGAGATCCCGACACGGTCGACGCCGAGCACGTCGGCCCAGATTCGGGCGAGCGCGGCCTCGGTCGGGTTCGTCGGAGCGAGGTGGGCCTCGGTGTGGATCTCCGGTGCGGGCAGGGCGCGGCGGTCGACCTTTCCGTTGGGCGACACCGGGAGTGTGTCGAGGAAGACGAACGCCGTCGGCACGAGGTAGTCGGGCTGGGTCGCGCTGAGGAACTCGCGCAGTTCGGCCGCGGTCGGTGGATTCGCCGCGGCGACATAGCCGACAAGCCGCTTGTGGCCCGCCGCGTCGGTGTGCGCGGCCGCCGCCGCGTCGGTCACGTCGGGGTGGCCGCGCAGGGCCGATTCGACCTCGCCGAGTTCGATGCGGAAGCCGCGGACCTTGACCTGGTCGTCGGCGCGGCCGACGAACTCCAGGTCGCCGTCGCGGGTCCAGCGGACGAGGTCGCCGGTGCGGTAGAACCGCTCCCCCGGCTCGCCGAACGGGTTGGCGATGAACCGCTGGGCGGTCAGACCGGGCAGGCGCGGGTAGCCGCGGGCCAGCCCCACGCCCGCGACGTACAGCTCCCCCGCGACGCCGATGGGGACCGGTCGCAGGTCGCCGTCCAGGACGTGCGCCCGGGTGTTCCTGATCGGCGCGCCGATCGGCGGGGTGCGTCCCGGGACCAGCGGCTCGCTCCACGTCGCGACGACAGTGGACTCGGTGGGACCGTAGGCGTTGACCATGCGGCGGCCCGGCGCCCAGCGGGCCACCAGCTCGGCTGAGCAGGTGTCGCCGCCGACGATCAGCGTGCGCAGGTCAGGCAGGTCCGCGTGCGGGACGGTCGCGAGGGCGACCGGTGGGATGAGGGTGTGGGTGATGCGGTGGCCGCGCAGGACGTCGGCGAGGTCATCGCCCAGCAGCGGGCCGGGTGGTGGGATCACCAGCGCGGCGCCCGCGGGCAGCGCCATGCACAGCTCAAGCATCGAGGCGTCGAAGCTGGGTGAGGAGAACGCGAGCACGCGGTCGCCCTCGCGGACGTCGAAGTGCTCGATCTCGGCGGCGGAGAAGCTCGCCAGGCCCGCGTGGGTGACGGCGACGCCCTTCGGGCGGCCGGTGGAGCCTGAGGTGTAGATGACGTACGCGGGGTGTTCGACCGGGAAGCGTGAGTCGCGGAGGCGGTCGTCCGCGCCGGAATGGTGGCTGAGATCCTCGGTCAGCGGGCTGTCGATGATCAGGGCGGGACGGGCGTCGTCGAGCATCGCGGTGATGCGGTCGGGTGGGTAGGTCGGGTCGATCGGGAGGAACGCCGCGCCGGTCTTGGTGACGGCGAGTTCGGCGATGACCAGGTCGGGTGAGCGGCCGAGGATGATCGCGACCACGGTTTCCGGGCGGGCGCCGCGCGCGGCCAGCTCGCCGGCCAGCGTGTCCGTCCGTGATTCCAGGGTGGCGTAGTCGATCACGACGTCGCCCGCGATGATGGCGGGGGCGTGTGGGGTGCGCGTGGTTTGAGCGCGCACCAGCTCCGCCAGGGAGGCGGTCGGGACTGGGCGCGTGGTGTCGTTCCACGTGCGCATCAGCGACTCTTCGGACTCGGTGACGACAGGGAGCATGCCCACCGGCGTTGCCGGGGCGGTCGCCGCGGCGGCGAGGATGAGTCGCAGGGCGTCGGCGAAGCGGGTCGCGGTGTCGGGTTCGAAAAGGTCGGTGTTGTAGGCGAGGGTGGCGTGCAGGCCGCCGTCGTCGGTCTCGTGGAACTCGAAGGTGACGTCGTAGCTCGCGGTCACCGACTCCGTGGCCACGTCCTCGGCGGTGAGGCCGTGGAGGCCGACGGTCTCGCCGACGGCGTTCTGCAGGACCACCATGGCCTGGAACAGCGGGGTGCGGCTGGTGTCACGGTCCGGGGCCACGGCGTCGACGACCCGTTCGAAGGGGACGTCCTGGTGGGCGAACGCGTCGAGGACGGTCGCCCGAACGCGACGGAGGAATTCCGCGAACGTCTCTCTCGGGTCCACTGTGGACCGCAGGACCAGGGTGTTCACGAAGAAGCCGACCAGCAGGCGCAGGTCCGGGTGTTCGCGGCCCGCGGCCACCGTGCCGACTGCGATGTCGTGCCGGCCGGAGAAGCGGTGCAACAGCACCTGGCAGGCCGCGACGAGGGACATGAACAGCGTGCCGTCCTGCCCGCGGGCCAGTGTGCGCAGCGAGTCGGCGACCTCGGCGGGGACGGTGAAGTCGAGCTGCGCTCCGTTGGTCGTGTGGACCGGGGGACGCGGGTGGTCGGTCGGCAGATCCAAGGCGGGCAGGTCGGCGAGGACGTCGCGCCAGTGCGTCAGCTGGGCCGCCATGACCTCGGTGCGGCCGCGCTGCCAGGCGGCGAAGTCGCGATAGCGCACCGGGAGCGCGGGCAGGTCGGGCGCGGTGCCGGTGACCTCGGCACGGTACAGCTCGGCGAGGTCGGTCAGCAGGACGTTCGCGGACCAGCCGTCGGTGACGATGTGGTGCATGGTCAGCGCGAGGATGTGCTCGTCCTCGGCGACTCGCACCAGGGCGGTGCGCAGCAGTGGTCCTTCGCTGAGATCGAAGGGGCGCTCTGGTCGGAGCGCGTCGACTACCGGGACTCGGACTTCGGTGGGCGGGTGCACGGTCTGCACGCCGCCGCCGTCCTTCTCGTGGAACGTCGTGCGCAGGGCCTCATGGCGGGCGACCAGCGCGGTGACAGCGGCCGAGAGCGCGTCGACGTCGAGCCGTCCGCGCAGCCGCAGGGCCAGCGGTGTCACGTACTCGGTGCTCTCGGGAGCGAACTGCTGGAGGAACCAGAGGCGAGCCTGGGCGAACGACAGCGGCGCGTCGGTGTCGTTCGGCAGTCTCGGGATGGGCTCGGCCGCGGCGTCGCCGAGGACGGCGGCGAGGGCGTCGACCGTGGGATGGGTGAACAGCATCCGGGGTGACACGTCGACGCCGAGCGCCGAGCGCAGCCCGGAGACGACGCGGATGCTGAGGATGGAATCGCCGCCCAGGAGGAAGAAATTGTCCGTGGCGCCTACTTCGGGGACACCGAGCACGTCCGACCACACCGCCGCGACGGCCCGCTCCCCGGGGGTGCGCGGCGGCACGTGTCCGGCGGCGGGTGTCCACTCGGGAGCGGGCAGGGCGCGGCGGTCGAGTTTGCCGTTCGAGGTGAGCGGGAGGGCGTCGAGCGTCACGAACGCGGCGGGGATCATGTGCTCGGGCAGCGTGCGGGCGAGAGCGGCACGCGGGTCGTCGGTTTCACCGACCAGGTAGGCGACGAGTCGTGGAGGGTCTTCGCTGACGATGGCCGCGGCGGCAGTGACGCCTGGGAGTGCGGCCAAGGCGGACTCGACCTCCCCCAACTCGATGCGGAAGCCGCGCAGCTTGACCTGGTTGTCGACGCGGCCGATGAACTCGAGCTCGCCCCGGGTGGTCCAGCGGACAAGGTCGCCGGTGCGGTACATGCGGTCGCCGGGCGCGCCGAACGGGTCGGCCAGGAACCGCTGGGCGGTGAGGCCGGGCCTGCGCAGGTAGCCGCGGGCCAGGCCGTGCCCGGAGAGATACAGCTCGCCGGGCACGCCGGGTGGGACCGGGCGCAGGTCGCGGTCGAGCACGTGGGCGCGGGTGTTCGGCAGGGGCCTGCCGATGGCGGGCGGGAGGTCGGCGGCCGACAGGGGTTGGGTCCAGGTGGCCGCGACGGTCGCCTCGGTGGGGCCGTAGGCGTTGATCATCCGTCGGCCGGTCGACCAGCGGCGGACCAGGTCGGCGGGGCAGGTGTCGCCGCCGACGATCAGGGTGCGCAGGTGCGGGTAGTCACCATCCGGGACCGTGGCGAGTGCGACCGGTGGGATGAGGGCGTGGGAGACGCGCAGGCGGGTGAGGAGGACGGCGAGGTCGACACCCACCGCGGGGCCGGGTGGCGGAACGACGAGGGTGGCGCCGCTGGTGAGGGCCGCGGCCCACTCCAGCACCGACGCGTCGAAGCTGGGTGAGGAGAAGGCCAGGACCCGGTCGCCGGGGCCGACGTCGAAGTGGGCTCGTTCGGCGGTGGCGAAGTTCGCCAGGCCGGCGTGGGTCACCAGGACGCCCTTGGGGGTTCCCGTCGAGCCGGAGGTGTAGATCAGGTAGGCGGGTGATGCCGCGGAGACGTCGACATCGGGTTCGGTCGAGGGGAACGCGTGCGTGTCGGGCAGGGCGTCGAGGACCAGGATTGGGCGCGCGTCGTCGAGCATGAAGGTGACGCGGTCCGGTGGGTAGGCCGGGTCGACCGGGAGGTAGGCGGCGCCTGCCTTGATGACCGCCAGTTGGGCGATGACAAGGTCCGCGGAGCGGGGCATGTGCAGGGCGACGACGCGCTCGGGGGCGGCGTCCTTGGCGATGAGGTGGTGGGCCAGGCGGTTGGCCGCGGCGTTCACCTCGGCGTAGGTGAGGACCGTGTCGCCGGCTTCGACGGCAGGTGCGTCGGGGGTGCGGATGACGGCCGCGGCGAAGAGGTCGGCGAACACCGTGGGGGTGACCGGGCTCGCTGTGTCGTTCCAGACCGCGAGGAGGTCCGATTCCGCTGTGGACAGCCACGGGAGGTCGGCGACCCGGTGTTCGGGGGTGGCGGCGATGGCCTCGATCAACGCGGTGAGTCGCCGCAGGAGGGTGCGGGCGGTGGAGCCGTCGAACAGGCGGGGGTCGTAGCCGAGTTCCACGCGCAGGTCGGTGTCGTAGAGGTGGGCGGCGACGCTGAGGGGCAGGTTGGTGGTCTCCGCGGCTTCGACGGACTCGACGGTGGGCGCGCCCTCGGTCTCCGACCCGTCCGGGAAGTTCTCGAACGCCACGACGCTGTCGAACAGCGGCTCGCCCGCGGGCACCGCGCTCCAGGACTGGACCTGGGCCAGCGACACGAAGTCGAACCGGCGGGACTCGGCCTGCGCCGCCTGCAGGGCACGCAGCCACGACACCACCGTGTCGGCGCCGTCGACCCGGACGCGGGTGGGCACGGTGTTGATGAACATCCCGACCATGGACTCCACGCCCGGCAGGTCGTCTGGCCGCCCGGACACGGTCGTGCCGAACACGACGTCGTCCTCGCCGCTGTGCCGGGACAGCAGCAGCGCCCACGCGCCCTGCACGACGGTGTTCACGGTGAGCCCGTGGACGCGGGCCATCCGCTCGACCGGCCCGGCGGGCAGGCCGACCCGGAGGTGCTCGGTGGACTCGGCGCGGTGGGCGTCGACCGGTCTGCGGTCGAACGGCAGTGGTGTGCGGCTTTCCACGGCGGCGAGAACCGCGCGCCAGTGTTGTTCGGCGGCGGCGGTGTCCTGGTCGGCCAGCCACGCCAGGTAGTCGCCGAACGGGCGGCGCGCGGGAGTCTCCTGGCCCGCGTACTCGGCGAGGACGTCGGCGAAGAGCTGCGCGGTGCTCCACCCGTCGAGCAGCAGGTGGTGCGACGTCCACAGCACGTCGACGGTGTCGCCGGACACCGGCCCGATGACCACCCGGGTGAGCGGACCCGCGGCCACGTCGATGCCCGCGGTCTCGTCATCGGCCGTCACCGCCCGGTACTCGATGGACAGGCGCGGCTCGCGGCGGACGACCTGCAGTGGTTCGGGGACGCCCTGCCAGACGACGTCGGTGCGCAGGATCGGCGTCCGCTCGGCGACGCGCCGCCAGGCCGCGCCCAGGGCGTGCGGGTCCCGGACACCGCGCAGCCGGAGCCGGGTCCGGTTGACGTAGGCGGATCCGCCGTCGACCAGGCTGTGGAACAGCATCCCGGACTGCAGCGGGGTGAGCGGGTAGACATCCTCGGCCGCGCCCAGAGCGTCCACTTGGGACTGGTCGAGTCGGGCGAGCGGGAAGTCGGACGGGGTGCGGCCCCCGGCGCAGGGGGCGGCGCAGTGCGCCACGATCTCCCGCAGCGCGGCCGACATCGCCTCGGCCAGGTCCCGCACGGTGGTCTCGTCGCCGACGAACTCCCAGTCCAGCCGCAGCCTGCCCGCCGAGACCGCGGCGGTGATGTCGAGCAGATGGCTGCGTCGGCTGTCCGGGGCGATGTCCTGGCCGAGGTCGGGTGCCTTGGCGCGCAGTAGGTCGGCCCCGGAGTCGTCGTCCCAGCGGCCGAGGTAGTTGAAGATCACCTGCGGTTCGGGGACGGTGCCCAAGCCGCTGTCGGGGCGCAGGTAGCGCAGCGCCTCGAAGCTCAGGCCACGGCGCGGGACGGCGCGCAGGGTCTCCTTGACCGACTTCAGGACGGTGCCCCAGTCGCGGTCCGTGAGGTGGAGCGCGACCGGGAACTGGCTGGTGAACCAGCCGACCGTGCCGCCGACGTCGAGTCCGTCGAGCACGTCCTCGCGACCGTGTCCTTCCAGGGTCACCAGCGCCCGGTCGTAGCCCGTCCAGTCCGTCAGGGCGCGGCCGAGGGCGGCGAGGAGCACGTCGTTGATCTGGGTGCGGTAGACGTCGGGCACCTGGTGGAGGAGGGCGTCGGTGGTGGCCTCGTCGAGGGTCACCGAGACGGTGCGGGCGGCGCCCACGGAGTTGTCGGCGCCGTCGATCGGCAGCGGTGGGACGGCCGGGATCGACCGCCAGTAGGGAAGGTCGTCGTCGAAGCCGCCGCTGGCGACCTGCTGGGCGAGCCGCCGCGCCCACTGTCCGAAGGGGACAGCGGAGTCCAGCGGGTCGCCCGCGTACGCGCGTTCGAGGTCGGTCAGCAGGACGCGCCACGACACCGCGTCCATGACCAGGTGGTGCACCGCGAGGAACAGGCTGGGTTCGGCCCCGGTGAACAGGACCGCGCGCAGCATCTCGCCATCGGCGATCCTCAGCCCGGTCTGAGCGGCCAACGCTTCCTCATCCGGGTCCCCTTCGGCCACGCGCAGCAGGTCGCCCACCGAGGTCGGCTCCTGCCGCCACCCGTCGTCAGTCAGGTCGAACCGGGTGCGCAGGGCGTCGTGGTGCGCCACGACCGTGTCGAGCGCGCCGCGAAGCCGGTCGACGTCGACGGCCGGGTCGAGCGAGACGGCCATGGACATGGCGAAGTGGTCGCGGTGCTCGGGGGCGCGGGTGCTGAAGAACCAGTGCTGGATCGGGGTCAGCGGCGCCGGACCGGCGGCCTCGATCTCCGCCTTGGCGACGCGGTGGTCGACACCGACGGCCAGGCCGGCGACGGTCTGGCGGAGGAAGATGTCCTTCGAGGTCAGCCGCAGACCGGCGCGTCTGGCCTGGGAAACCACCTGCATGCTCATAATCGAGTCCCCGCCGAGGGCGAAGAAGTTGTCCCGCGAGCCGACTCGCTCCACGCCCAGCACGTCGGCCCAGATCGCCGCCAACTCGGCTTCGACTCCCGGCCGCGGCGGCACGAATCCGGTCGGGTCGGGCAGTTCGGGGGCGGGCAGCGCGCGGCGGTCCAGCTTGCCGTTGGCGGTCGTCGGGAGCCGGTCCAGGCCGACGATGGCGGACGGCACGAGGTAGTCGGGCAGGCTCCGGCGCAGGAACGCGGCGAGGTCGTCGGTGGTGTCGGCCACGACGTAGCCGACGAGCCGCTGGTGTCCCCCGGCCGCGCGGGCGACGACAGCGGCCTCGCGGACGTCCGAGTGGCGCAGCAGCGCGGCGGTCACCTCGCCCGGTTCGACCCGGAAGCCGCGGATCTTGACCTGGTCGTCGGCGCGGCCCAGGTACTCCAGGGTGCCGTCGGCGAGCCAGCGGGCCCGGTCGCCGGTCCGGTACATCCGGCCCGCGGTGAACGGGTCGGGGATGAACCGCTCGGCGGTGAGGCCAGGTTTGCCGAGATAGCCGCGGGCGACCTGCGGACCGGCGAGGTGCAGTTCGCCGGGGACACCGATCGGCGCGGGCCGCAGGTCGTCGTCCAACACGTACGCGCGCACGGTCGACAGGGGCTTGCCGATCACCGGCCGCTCCCCCGCGACCCGGCTCCACGTCGCGTCCACGGTCACCTCGGTGGGGCCATAGAGGTTGACCGCGGCCAGGTCCGCGTCTGCGAGCGCGCGCCACAGTTCCGGGTCGATCGCCTCGCCGCCGAGGGTGAGCGTGCGCAGGGCGGTGCCGGTGAGCCCGGCGTCGAGGAGCCTGCGGGCGTGCGCCGGGGTCACGTCGAGGACGTCGAGGTGCCGGTCGGCGTAGGCGACGAGGGCGTGCGGGTCGAGGCGGGTGTCGTCTTCGATGACGTGCAGTTCGTGGCCCGCGGCGAGGAACAGCAGGCCCTCGACGGCGGTGTCGAAGGAGAACACCGACGTCTGCCCGTAGCGCAGCCGCTCCCCCGCCATCAACTCGGCGCGCTGGTGGGTGAACAGCGCCGCCAAGTTGCCGTGGTCGACCACGACGCCCTTGGGCGTGCCGGTGGAGCCCGACGTGTGGATGACGTAGGCCGGGTGGCGGGGATGGGTCGCGACACCGGGGTCGGTGTCCGGGTAGCCGTCGGTGTCGGGGATCGCGTCGACGACGGTGACCGGGTCGGCGTCAGCGAGCAGGAAGTCGATTCGCTCCCGCGGCAGTGTCGGATCCACCGGCAGGTAGGCGGCTCCCGACTTGAGGACAGCCATGATCGCGAGCACGAGGTCGGCCGAGCGCGGCAGGGTGAGGGCGACCAGGCGTTCCGGCGCCGCGCCGCGCTCGATCAGCAGGTGCGCCAGCCTGTTCGCGGCGGCGTCGACGTCGCCGAACGTGCGGGCGTCCGGCCCGCACACGACCGCGGTCGCGTCGGGTGTGGCCGCGGCCTGGGCGGCGAAGATCGAATGCAGCGCGACCTCGTCGACGGACCGGCCGCCACCCTGCCACTGGGCCAGTTGGGCCCGTTCGTCGGCCAGGGGCAGTTCGCCGATCGGCCGGTGCGGGTCGGCGGCGATCTCGGTCAGCAGCGCGGTCAGGTGTCCGGCCATCCGCTCGATCGTGGTGGCGTCGAACAGGTCCGGGTTGTACTCGACCGCGCCGCGCAGGCCGTCGGCGGATTCCTGGAACTCGATGGTGAGGTCACAGGTCGAGGTGATCACCGGGACCTGGACTTCGGTCACGGTGAGGCCCGCGAGGTCGGGGATCTCGTCGGGGGTGTTCTGCAGCAGCACCATCACGTCGAACAGCGGCGAGCGGCTGGGGTCGCGCTCCGGGGCCACCGCGTCGACGACCCGCTCGAACGGGACGTCCTGGTTGGCGAACGCGTCGAGGACGGTGGCACGCACGTCGCCGAGCAGGTCAGCGAAGGTCCGCCGGGTGTCCACTGTGGAGCGCAAGACGAGGGTGTTCACGAAGAAGCCGACGATCCGCTCCAGCTCCGCGCGCTCCCGCCCGGACGCCGCGGTCCCGACCGCGATGTCGCTCTGCCCGCTGCAGCGGGCGAACAGGACCTGGCAGGCGGCGAGCAGGGTCATGAACAGCGTGCCCTCGCCGCGCCTGAGCGCGGCGGCGGTCTCGCGGGTGAGCGTGAACTCGTGCGCGGCGCCCGCTGTCGAGCGGACCGCGGGCCGCGGTCGGTCGGTGGGCAGGCGCAGCGGCTCGATCCCCGCGAGTGCGCCACGCCAGTAGGCGAGCTGCTTGTCGGTCGCCTGCTCGCGCTGCCAGGCCGCGAAGTCGCGGTAGCGCAGCGGCAGCGGTGGAAGGGAGGCGGCCACGCCGGACAGCGCGGACCGGTAGAGGTCCGCGAGGTCCTCGGTCAGCACGGCCGTGGACCAGCCGTCGGTGATGATGTGGTGCAGGGTCAGGACGAGGACGTGCTCCTCGGCGCCGAGCCGGATCAGGGTCGTGCGCAGCAGCGGCCCGCGGCGCAGGTCGAACGGGCGCGTGCTCTCCTCGGTGAGGACCCCGTCGAGGTCGTCGGTCTCGATCACCCTCAGCGCGGCCGGATACGGCTCGCCGACCCGTGCCCCGGTGTCGTCGAACGTGGTCCGCAGTGATTCGTGGCGGGCGATCAGGCCGGTCAGCGCCGTGGTCAGCGCGGCGACGTCGAGCGGCCCGGACAGGCGCAGCGCGGTCGGGCTGACGTACTCGGTGTCGCCCGGTTCGAACTGGTCAAGGAACCACAGCCGGTCCTGGGCGAACGAGCGCGGCGCGGGTCCGTCGTGGCGGGGGATGACGCTGGTGTCCCCACCAGGGATGGCCCGGGCGAGCGCGCTGACCGTGGGGTGGTCGAAGAGGGCGCGCGGCGAGAGCTGGACGCCGAAGGCGGCCCGCAGCCGGGACACCACGCCGATGCTGAGGATGGAGTCGCCGCCGAGGGCGAAGAAGTTGTCCTCCACTCCGACCCGCGGCACGCCGAGGACGTCGGCCCACGCCGCGGCCACGGTCCGCTCGGCCTCGGTGCGCGGCGCGACAAAGGTGGCGGTGGCGGTGAAGTCAGGGGCGGGCAGCGCGCGCCGGTCGAGCTTCCCGCTGGAGCTCAGGGGAAGCGCGTCGAGGGTGACGAACGCGGCGGGCACCAAGTAGTCGGGCAGTACCCGGGCGAGGTCGGCGCGCAGGTCGCCGGGCTCGCCGACGACGTAGGCGACGAGCCGGTGGCCCGCGGTGTCGGCGTGCGCGACCACGGCGGCGTCGCGGACACCGGGCTGCTCGCGCAGGACAGCGGCGACCTCGCCGGGCTCGATCCGGAAGCCGCGGATCTTGACCTGGTCGTCGACGCGGCCCAGGTAGTCGAGCCTGCCGTCGGCGGTCCACCGCACCCGGTCCCCGGTGCGGTACATCCGGCCGCCGCCGAACGGGTTGGCGATGAACCGTTCAGCGGTGAGACCGGGCCGGTCGAGGTAGCCGCGCGCGAGTTGCGGACCCGCGAGGTGCAGCTCGCCCGGCACACCCGGCGGCAGCGGGTCGAGGTTCTCATCGAGGACGTAGGCGCGCAGGTTCCGCAGCGGCCTGCCGATGAGGGGACGCTCGGCGTCGCTCGTGCGGCAGACGGTGGCGTCCACGGAGCACTCGGTGGGGCCGTAGTAGTTGACCGCTTCGAGCCCTGGACGTGCGGCGGTCTCGCGCCACAGCGACTCCGGGGTCGCCTCGCCGCCGAGCATGAGCAGCCGCAGCGGCGCGTCGAGCAGCCCGGCAGGCACCAGCTGGGCGGCGTAGGTGGGGGTCAGGTCCACGACGGTGACCGCGCGCTCGGTGAGGTAGGCGACGAGCGCCTCGGGGTCGAGCCGCAGATTCTCGCCGATGACGTGCAGTTCGTGTCCCGCGGCGAGGAACAGCAGGCCCTCGATCGCGGTGTCGAAGGAGAAGGTGGCGGTGAGCGCGAACCGGTCCCGGCCGTGCCCGGGCAGTTCGGCGGCGTGGTCGTGGAACAGGTTGGCGAGGCCGCCGTGGTGCACGACGACGCCCTTGGGCTTGCCGGTCGAGCCGGAGGTGTAGATGACGTACGCGGCGTGCTCCGGCCGCACGACGACGCCGGGGGCGGTGTCGGGATACCCGGCGGTGTCGCCGATCTGGTCGAGCACGGTAACCGGGGCGGCGTCGCGCAGCAGGAACTCGATCCGCCCGGCGGGCAGGGTCGGGTCGACCGGCAGGAACGCCGCGCCCGCCTTGCCAACGGCCAGGATCGCCACGACGGTGTCGGCCGACCGCGGCAGGGTGAGCGCGACGATCCGCTCGGGGCCCGCGCCCTCGGCGATGAGCCGGTGCGCCAAGCGGTTGGCGGCCGCGTCGAGTTCGGCGTAGGTCAGCGTGGTGTGCCCAAACACCACGGCGACGGCGTCCGGGGTGCGGGCGGCCTGGCGCTCGAACACCTCGGGGAACAGCGTCGAGGGCAGTTCGCAGGCGGTGTCGTTGAAGTCGACCACGACCTGCTCTCGGTCCGCGGCGGTCATCCACGGCAGGTCCGCGAGCGGCCGGGTGGGGTCCTCGCCGATGCCGGTGATCAGCGACAGCAGCCAGTTCGCGGCCCGCTCGGCGGTGGTCGTGTCGAGGAGGGCGGGGTCGTAGGCGAGGTCGAGGTGGACCCGGTCGTCCACGTGCGCGGACAGGGTGAGCGGCAGGTTGGTGGTGTCCACCGCGTGGACCTCGGCGACCCGGATTCCGTCGGCGCTGGAGGCGTCCTCGAACGGGTAGTTCTCGAACACCACCACGCTGTCGAACAGCGGGGTGACGGCGCTGTGCGCCTGGATTCGGTTCAGGGCGAGGAAATCGAACCGTCGGGACTCGCTCTGCGCGGCCTGCAGGTCGCGCAGCCACTCCCCCGCTGTCCGGCTCGGGTCGACGCGCACGCGGGTGGGGACGGTGTTGATGAACATGCCGACCATCGACTCGACCCCGGCGAGTTCGGCCGGGCGACCGGAGACGGTGCTGCCGAACACGACGTCGTCGGTGCCCGCCCAGCGCGACAGCAGCAGCGCCCATGCGCCCTGGACCACGGTGTTCACCGTGAGACCGGCGCGCTGGGCGGCGGCGCGGAGGCGGTCGGACCCGGCGCGGTCGAGGCCGCGGCGGACCGACGCGCTGGACTCGGTGCGGTGCGCCTGGGTGGGCGGCCGGTCGTACGGCACGGCGACTGGGGTATCGAACCCGTCGAGCACGCCCGCCCAGTGCGCGTCGGCCGCCCCCGTGTCCTGCTCGGCCAGCCAGCGCAGGTAGTCGCGGAATGGCCTGCGCGCGGGGGCGGCGGCGGGCCTGCCGTGGGTGATGACGCGGTAGTGCGCGCAGACTTCGGCGAACACCTGGCCGGTGCTCCAGCCGTCGAGCAGCACGTGGTGCGACGACCACACGAGGACAGCCCGGTCGTCGGTCCAGCGGGCGACGGCGACCCGCAGCAGCGGCGCGGTCCCCAGGTCGAAGCCCCGCGCCCTGTCGGCGGCAAGCAGGTCGGCGAGCGCGGCCTGACGGTCTATTTCGGACAGCGCGCGCCAGTCGTGGTGGTCCGCGGCGACCTCGGCGCGCCGGTGGACGACCTGGACCGGCTCGTCCACGCCTTCCCACACCACGCTGGTGCGCAGTATCGGAGTCCGGTCGACGACCCGCTGGAACGCCGCGGTGAGCGCGGCGGGGTCGGCGACGCCGTCGAGCACGATGCGGACCTGGTCGACGTAGCTGCCGCCGTCCGGGTCGACCAGGCTGTGGAACACCATGCCCGCCTGCAGCGGCGTGAGCGGGTAGACGTCCTCGACGCCCGAGCCGTCACCCACGATGGCGTCCACTTGGGACTGGGTTAGCCGGGCCAGCGGATAGTCCGACGGGGTCCGCCCGCCCGCGCCCGGCTGCGCGCAGTGGGCGGCGATCTCCGCGAGGGCGGCTGCCATGGCCTCGGCGAGTCCGCGCACGGTGGACTCGTGATGCAGCGCGGGTGAGTACTGCCAGGTCAAGGCGAGTTCGCCCGCTTCGACCAGGCCCGACACGTCCAGCTGGAAGTCCCTTGTGGACGCGGGGTCGATCTCCGCGCCGGACTCGCCGTGGCGGGCACCGATCAGGCCGTGCTCGGCGGTGTCGAACTGCCCGTGGTAGTTGAAGCAGACCGCGGGCAGGGCGGTGCCGTCGAGGCCGGTCCCGGGTCGCAGATAGCGCAGTGCCTCGTAGCTCATCCCCCTGTGCGGCACCGCCCGCAGCTGCTCCTTGACCGACTTCATGGTGGCGCCCCAGTCGCGGTCGGGCAGGTCGAGCGCCACGGGGAACTGGGTGGTGAACCAGCCGACCGTGCGGGACAGGTCAACGCCGTCGAGGATCTCCTCCCGGCCGTGGCCCTCCAGGGTGACACCCACCCGGTCGCGGCCGGTCCAGTCGGCGAGCGCCCGGCCGAGGGCGCTGAGCAGCACGTCGTTGACCTGGGTGCGGTAGCGGTCGGGCACTCGGTGCAGGAGCGCGGCGGTGGTATCGGCATCCAGCCGGACGGTGACCGAGCGGATGTCGCCAGCCAGGTTGGCGCCGTCGTGGTCGACGGGCAGCGGTTCCGGGGCGGGTACGGCGGCCCAGTGGGCGAGGTCGGCATCGAAGGCGCCGGTGGCGACGTGCTCGGCGAGCTGGTGGGCCCACTCGGCGAACGCGGTGCCGACCGGAGCGAGCCGCACGTCCGCGCCTTGGACGCACTGCTGGTAGGCGGTGGCCAGGTCATTGAGGACGATGCGCCACGAGACGCCGTCCATCACGAGGTGGTGCACAGTCAGGAAGAGCCGCGGCTGGTCCAGTCCCTCGATCAGCAACGCCCGCACCAGCCGACCTGCGCCGGGGTCGAGGGTCGCGCGGGCGGCGTCGGCCAGCGCCGGGATCTGCGCTGCGTCGGACACCTCGTGCCGGTGCAGGGTCGCGTCGGCGTCGGCGGGTTCCTGGTGTCCCAGGCGGAATCGGCTGCGCAGGGCGTCGTGGTGCTCGACCACGGCGGTCAACGCTCGTTCGAGGGCGGCGTGGTCGGTGCCGGGCGCGAGGTCGACCAGCACGGACATGGTGAAGTGCGAGGTGTCCTCGTGGGTGTCGAAGAACCAGCGCTGGACCGGGGTGAGCGGCGCCGGGCCGGTCCGCGCCGGGGCCTGCGCGGCGACGGTCGCCCGGGAGGTGACCAAGGCGAGCTCGGCGACGGTCTGGTGGGTGAACACGTCCCGAGAGGTGATCCGCAGCCCTGCCTGCCGGGCCTTGGACACCAGTTGGATGCTGAGGATGGAGTCGCCGCCCAGGGCGAAGAAGTTGTCCGTGACCCCGACCCGGTCCGCGCCGAGCACGTCCGCCCATAGGTCGGCGAGCAACGCCTCGGTGTCGGTGCGCGGCGCGACATAGGTCCCCTCGACCTCCGCGCGCATACTGGGCGCGGGCAGAGCGCGCCGGTCGAGTTTGCCGCTCGACGTGATCGGCAGCGAGTCCAGCGGGACGAACGCGGCGGGCACCAGGTAGTCGGGCAGCGTGGCCTTCAGCATGGCCCGCAGCGCGGCCGGGTCGACCGTGTCGGCGGAGACCACGTAGGCGACGAGCCTGCGGTGGCCGTCGTCCTCGCGGGCCACGACTGCGGCCTCGCGGATGCCTGGGCAGCCCAGCAGCGCGGCCTCGACCTCACCCGGCTCGATCCGGAAGCCGCGGATCTTGACCTGCTCGTCGGTGCGGCCCAGGTACTCCACGGTCCCCTCCGCCGTCCACCGGGCGAGGTCGCCCGTGCGGTACATCCGCCCGCCGTGGAAGGGGTCGGCGATGAAGCGTTCCGCGGTGAGGCCGGGCCGGTCGAGGTAGCCGCGGGCCACCTGTGCGCCCGCGAGGAACAGTTCGCCGGGAACGCCGACGGGAACCGGACGCAGGTCGTCGTCGAGGATGTGGGCCCGCAGGTTGCGCAGCGGCCTGCCGATCACCGGGCGCTCGCCGGTCACCGGAGCCGAGAGGGCGTCGACAGTGACCTCGGTGGGGCCATAGAAGTTGTAGGCGGCGGTGTCGGCGGCGGCCAGGTCACGCCACAGGTCCTCGGGGAGCGCTTCACCGCCGAGCATGAGGACACTGGGCCGGTGCGGGCCGGTGAGCAACCCGGCCGGGAGGAGCTGGCGCAGGTAGGACGGGGTGAGGTCGAGGAAGTCGACGCGCCTGCGGACGACGTAGTCGACCAGCGCCTCCGGGTCGAGCCGGATCTCGTCGGGCAGCAGGTGCAGCTCGTGGCCGTCGGCCATGAGCACCGGACCCTCCCACGACGTGTCGAAGGAGAACACCGCCGACAGCGCGACCCGCAGCCTGCGCTCGCCCGCGAAGTCCGCGCGGTGGCTGTGCAGCAGGTTGACCAGGTTGCGGTGCTCGACGGTGACGCCCTTGGGGAGGCCGGTGGAGCCCGAGGTGTAGATCACGTACGCGGCGTTGTCCGGCCGCAGAGCGGTTTCCGGGTCGGTGTCCGGGAGGTCCGCTGTGTCCAGTGGATGGTCGATGACGATGGCCGCGCCGGAGTCGGCGATGAGCTGGGCCCGCCGCTCGGCGGGCAGGGCGGGGTCGATCGCGAGGTAGACCCCGCCCGACTTGAGCACCGCGAGCTGGGCGACGACGGCTTCGACCGAGCGGGGCAGCGCCACCGCGACGACCCGCTCGGGTGCGGCGCCGTCGGCGATCAGCCGGTGCGCCAGCCGGTTGGCGCGGGCGTTCAGCTCGGCGTAGGTCAGGGACTCCTCGCCGCAGACCAGTGCGGTCGTCCCCGGGGTGCGGCGGGCTTGGGCCTCGAACAGCGCCGGATACGTGATCGCGGGAACGTCGAGGGCGGTGCCGTTCCAGGTGTCGAGCGCGGCCGTCTCCGCGCCGGTCAGCCAGGGCAGCTCGGCCAGCGGCCGGTCCGGGGCGGCGGCGATGGCGTCGAGCAGGACGAGCAGGTGCCCGGCCATGCGCTCGACCGTGGCCGCGTCGAACAGGTCGGAGCTGTACTCCAGCACGCAGTCGAGGTGATCGGCGCGCTCGGTGAACTCGACGCTGAGGTCGAAGTTGGCCGCCCAGCGGCGCAGATCCACCTCTTCCACGGCGATGTCGGGGAACTTCGGCAGGCCGCGCTGGGCGTTCTGCAGCATGACGAGCACGTCGAACAACGGGTTGCGGCTGGGATCGCGCGGGGCGCCGACGGCCTCGACCAGCCGGTCGAAGGGCACCTCGTCGTGGCTGAACGCGTCCATGGCGGTGCCGTCGACATCGGCGAGGAACTCGGTGAACGTCCGTGTCTGGTCCACTGTGGAGCGAAGGACGACGGTGTTGACGAAGAACCCGACGACCCGGTTCAGCTCGGCGAGGGAGCGCCCGGCGGTGACCGTGCCGGTCGAGATGTCGCGCTGGCCGCTGTAGCGGGCCATCAGCACCTGGCAGGCGGCCATCAGGGTCGTGAACAGCGTGGTGTCGTTGGCGCGCGCCAGGTCCGCGAGCTTGGCGGAGACGTCCGCGGGCACCTGGAAGTGGTGCGCGGCACCCGCCACGGACCGCACGGCGGGCCGCGGCCGGTCGGTCGGCAGCTCCAGCGGCACGGCGCCGTCGAGGTGGGTGCGCCAGTAGTCGAGGTGCTCGGCCATCGCCGGTCCGGTGAGCCTGCCCTGCTGCCACACCGCGAAGTCCGCGTACCGCGGCTTGGGGCCGGACACCGCCTGGCCCGCATAGGCTTTCGCCAGGTCCTCGATGAGCACGCCCAGCGACCAGCCGTCGACCACGATGTGGTGGGAGGCGAGCAGCAGGACGTGTTCGCGCGCGTCGAGCCGGACGAGCAGCGTCCGCAGCAGGGGGCCTTGGCGCAGGTCGAACGGGCGGGCAAACTCGGTGCGCAGCAGGGCGTCGAGGTCGGCGCGGGCGCCGTCCACGAGCGGGACGTCGAGTGTCGCGGCGGGGTGCACGACCTGCACCGGCCTGCCGTCGACCTCGGCGAACGTGGTCCGCAGCGACTCGTGGTGGCGCGGCAGGGCTCGCAGCGCGCCGATCAGGGCGGGCACGTCGAGGTCACCGGTCAGCCGCAGGGCGGTGCCGCTGTTGTAGTCGTTGCCGCCGGGGCGGAACTCGCTGAGGAACCACAGGCGCTGCTGGGCCGAGGACAGCGGGAACGGGCCTGCCCCGGGCGCCGCGGGAATGGTGTCGGGGGCGGGGGCCGCGCGGCCCGCGAGTCTGCGGGCGAGTTGGGCGCGCAGGTGCTCGGGCAGCGCCTCGGCTCTGCTCTGCTTCGATGACGTCATTGTCAGGGGGTCCTTCCGGGGGCTTATTCGGCGGCGTCGTCGAGCCGGGCGAGTTCTTCGAGTTCGCGCAGCACTTGCTCTTCGACCAGGGTCGCGAGCGACCGCACGGTGCGGGCGGTGAGGACGTCGCGGGGTTTGAGGGCCACACCGAAGGCGGCGTTGGCGCGGGCGGTGACGTGCAGGCTGAGGATGGAGTCGCCGCCGAGGTCGAAGAAGCTGTCCTCGACGCCGACCCGTTCGAGGTCCAGCACCTCGCCCCAGATCTCGGCGAGCGCCGCCTCCGTCCCGGTCTCGGGCTCGGTGTCGGCGCTCCCGGCGGTGAAGTCCGGGTCGGGCAGGGCGCGCCGGTCGAGCTTGCCGGACGTCGTCAGCGGCAGTCGCTCCAGCGCGACGACGGCTGAGGGCACCAGGTGTTCGGGCAGCACACAGGCGAGCGCGGCCCGGATGGCGGCGGGGTCGGCGGCCGCGGGGGCGACGTAGGCGACGAGCTTGCCGTCTCGGGCGATGACCGCGGCCTCGTCGACGTCGGGCAGCGCGGACAGCGCCGACTCGACCTCGCCTGGCTCGATCCGGAAGCCGCGGATCTTGACCTGCTGGTCGGTCCGGCCCAGGTACTCCACCGCGCCCTCGCGGGTCCAGCGGACCAGGTCGCCCGTGCGGTAAAGGCGACCCGGCCCGAACGGGTTCGCGATGAACCGCTCGGCGGTGAGGCCGGGCCGGTTCAGGTAGCCCCTGGCGAGTTGGACGCCCGCGAGGTGCAGTTCCCCCGGCGCGCCCACCGGGACCGGGCACAGGTCGTCGTCGAGCACGTGCAACCGCGTGTTCCACACCGGTGTGCCGATGGGGACGGACGGCAGGTCGGGCTCGCAGTGCCAGTGGGTGACGTCGACGGACGCTTCGGTCGGCCCGTAGAGATTGTGCAGTTCCGCCGCGCAGACGGCGTGGAACTCCTGGGCCAGGTCTTGCGGCAGCGCCTCCCCGCTGCACAGCACTCGACGCAGCGTCGTGCAGCCCGCGACATCGGCGTGGCGCAGGAAGGCGCGCAGCATGGACGGGACGAAGTGGACGGTCGTGACGGACTCGGACCGGATCACCTCGGCGAGGTAGGCCGGGTCGCGGTGGCCGTCGGGCCGGGCGACCACGAGGGTGGCGCCGACCATGAGGGGCCAGAAGAACTCCCAGACCGACACGTCGAAACTCATCGGTGTCTTCTGCAGCACCCGGTCGCCCGGCCCGAGGCGGAAGCGGTCCTGGGTCCACAGCAGCCGGTTCACGATGCCCTCGTGCGGCACCACCACGCCCTTGGGCTTGCCGGTGGAGCCCGAGGTGTAGATGACGTAGGCGCCGTTCGCCGGGACGAGGTCGGGGGTCTCGGCCGGTCGGTCGGTCTCCGGAAAGGGGGTGGACTCGTCGAGCAGCAGGACCGCGCCCGCGTCGGCCACCATGAAGTCGATCCGCTGCCGGGGCAGGTCCGGGTCGACCGGGAGATAGGCCGCGCCGGACTTGAGCACGGCGAGCAGGGCGACGATCAGCTCGGCCGACCTGGGCAGGGCGACCGCGACGACCCGCTCCGGCCCGGCCCCCTGGTCCCGCAGCCAGTGCGCGAGGCGGTCGGCGCGCGCGTGCAGTTCGGCGTAGGTCCAGCGAACGTCCTCGAACACCAGGGCTTCGGCGTCCGGGGTCCTGGCCGCTTGGTCGGCGAGCAGGGCGGTCAGGGTGGTCGCGGGGACGTCGACGTCCGTCCGGTTCCATGCGTCCATCTGCTCGCGGGACGCGGCGGTCAGGGCGGGCACCGCCGACACGGGCCGGTCGGGATCGCCGGTGAGTTCCCGCAGCAGGTGGACCAGGTGCTCGGCCAGCGCCTGGGCGGTGGCCGCGTCGAATAGCGCGGGCTCGTAGCCGACCAGCAGCGACAGGCGCGCGGTCGGGTAGACGGTGACGCTGAGCGGGAACGTGGTGCTCTCCACCGCGGCCAACTCGCGCACGGGCGGGCCGCCGACCGGATAGTTCTCGAAGATCACCGCGCTGTCGAACAGGTCGACGCCCCCGGGGACCTGGCTCAAGGCGTGCAGCTTGGTCAGCGGCGTGTGCTGGGCGGCGCGGGCCTCGGCCTGGCCGCGCTGGAGCTCCCGCAGCCACTCGGCGACCGGCGCCGAACCGTCCACGGTGGCCACCACGGGCAGGGTGTTGACGAACATGCCGATGATCGACTCGACGTCCGGCAGGTCGGCGGGCCTGCCGGAGACCGTCGCGCCGAAGCAGACCTGACGCTGGCCGCTGTACTGGGCTAGCAGCAGCGCCCACGCGCCCTGCACGACCGTGCCGGGGGTCAGCCCTTGGGCCTTCGCGAAGTCATACAGCGCCGCGGTCTCCTCGACGGACAGGGCGATGCCGGTGCGGGCGGAGGTGGTGGGCTGGGCGACCGACGAGCGGGGCCGGTCGAAGGGCAGCGGGGTCGGCGCGGAGACGTCGGCGAGCACCCGCCGCCAGTGCTCCTCGCCGTCGCCTTGGCCCGCGATCCAGCGCGGGTACTCGGCGAAGTCGGGCCGGTCGGGCAGCGGCGTGCCCGCGTGGGCGGCGGCCACATCGGCGAGGACGCCGAAGACGGACCAGCCGTCGAGCAGGACGTGGTGGAAGGTCCACAGCACCTGGACCTCGGTCGGCGAGAGCCGGGCGATGGTCAGGCGCATCAGCGGCGCGTGGTCGAGGTCGAACCCGGTCTCCCGGTCGGCGGCGAGCAGGTCGGCGAGGTTCGCGGCCCGGTCCGCACCCGTCCAGTCCAGGATCGTGATGGGCACGGCCACGTGGTCGTGGACGACCAGCACGGGTTCGGGCACGTCCTGCCAGTGCACCGCCGAGCGCAGGATCGGCGTGCGGTCCACGACGTGCTGCCAGGCCGCGGCGAGGGCGGCTGGGTCGGACACGGCATCGAGGACGAAGGACGTCTGCTGGAAGTAGGCGCCGGTCCCGGACTGGGACAGGCCGTGGAACACCATGCCCGCCTGCATCGGGGTCAGCGGGAGGATGTCGGCCACGCCGGGGACCGCCAGCCGGTCCACCGCGGCCTGGTCGAGCGCGACGAGCGGGAAGTCCGACGGGGTGCGGCCGTGGGCGTCCGCGCAGTGTCCGGTCAGGTCGCGCAGGGCGGCGAGCAGCGCGTCGGCGAGGGTGGCGATGGTGTCCTCTCGGTGCAGGCTTTCGCTGAAGTACCAGGTGAAGGCCAGCCGGTCGCCCTCGATCCGGCCGACGACGTCGAGGGCGTGGGCGCGGGGCGCGTCCGGGTGCGCGTCGAGGTCGAGGCCGGTGGGTCCGTCGAACCGGCCGAGATAGTTGAAGCTCACGTCGGCGGCGTGATCCAGGTCTTGGGCACCCGCGAGGTGGCGGAGGGCGCCGTACCCGATCCCGCGCTGGGGCACCGACCGCACGGTCTGCTTGACCGCCTTCAGCGCGGCCCCCCAGTCGGGTCGCATCGGTAGGGCGACCGGGTAGAGGGTGGTGAACCAGCCGACCGTGCGGGAGAGGTCGACGTCGGCGAACAGGTCTTCCCTGCCGTGACCCTCGACATCGACGAGCAGGTGGTCACGGCCGGTCCACTTCCCGAGCGTCGAGGCGAGCGCGGCCAGCAGGACCTCGTCGACCCTCGTCCGGTAGGCGTCGGGGACGGTCCGGATGAGCGCGCGCGTCTCGTCCTCGGTGAGTGAGACGGTCACGTCCCGTTGTGTGGCAACGGTGTTGGCGCCGTCGGTGTCGCGGGGCACGCGGCCGTCGACGTGGACGGTGTGCGCCCAGTGCTCGCACTCATGGTCGAAGCCACCGCTGGCGGTGTGGTCGGCGAGCCTTCGCGCCCAGTCGCGGAAGGACGTGGTGCGGCCGGGCAGGCGCACGTCCTGGCCGAGCCGGGCCTGGGTGTGGGCGGTGCGCAGATCCTCGGCGAGGACCCGCCACGAGACGCCGTCGACCACCAGGTGGTGCGCGGCGAGCCGGACCGTGGTCTCCCCGGTGGCTGTGGCGGTGAACAGCGGCCCGTGGCCGAACACCGCGCCGTCCGCGCCGACCGGGGCGTTGGCCTGCTCGCCGGTGTCGGCGAACCGCATCCGCAGCGCGTCGTGGTGTTCGGCGATGGCGGCGACCGCGGCGCGCAGTGCCGCCTCGTCCACCGGTTCGCCGAGGTCGACGGCGCAGGACTGGTGGAACCGCTCCGGGTGCACGGTGTGCGTGTCGAGGAACCAGCGTTGGATCGGGGTGAGCGGCGCCCGCCCGAACACGGGAGCGTTCTCCGGGCGCTCCCCGCGGTCGACCGGGACGGCGTGCGGGGCGAGCTCGGCCACGGTCTGGTGGGTGAACACATCGCGGGAGGTCACCACGAGGCCCGCGGCGCGGGCGGCGGTGACGACCTGGATGCTGAGGATGGAATCGCCGCCCAAGGCGAAGAAGTTGTCCCGCACGCCGACCCTGGCCGCGCCCAGGACCTTGGCGTACACCTCCGTGAGGGTCGCTTCCACGGGCGTGCGGGGTGCGAGATAGCGGGCCGGTGCGGCCCGGCCGATGCGCGGTGTCCTACCGGTGTCGGACAGGTCCACCAGCGTCTCCAGTGGACTGTCCGGCTGGTCGGCGATCACGCGCAGCACGTGGTCGATCTCGGCGGACACGGCCTCGATCGTGGTCGCGTCGAACAGCGCGGTGTCGTACTCGGCGGTCATGATGAGGGCGTCACCGCGCGGCCAGAACTCGACGGTGAGGTCGAACCGGGACGCGGGCCGGGGCAGGTCCTGCTCGGCGACGAGCAGTCCGCCCGCTTCCGTGGCGCGCAACAGCGGCTGCTGCAGGGCCACGACGGCCTGCACGAGCGGGGTGCGACAGGCGTCGCGCTCGGGGGCGAGGTGGTCGACCACCTGGTCGAAGGGGACGTCGTCGTGGGCGAAGGCGTCCAGTGTGGTCTCGCGGACGTGGTCCAGGAAATCGCTGAACGCCGCCGTCGGGTCCACAGTGGACCGTAGGACCAGGGTGTTGACGAAGAACCCCGCCACGGTGTCCAGTTCGGTGCGCGGCCTGCCCGCGCGGGCGGTGCCAACCGCGACGTCCCGGGTCCCGGCGCGCGCGGCGAGCACCAACTGCACGGCGGCGGTGAGGGTATTGAACAGCGTCGCGTCGTGCGCGGCGCCGAGGACGGACAGGCGGCGCACGAGCTCGGCGGGCACTTCGCGACGCAGCACACCGCCCGAACCGACGCGCACCGCGGGCCGTGGCCGGTCGGTGGGCAGGTCCAGCGGGACCAGACCGTCGAGTCGGTCACGCCAGTACGCCAAGGATTCGGCGTGGTCCGCGCGGTCGGCGGCCCAGGCCGCGAAGTCGCCGTAGGTGACGGCCTGCTCGGCGAGGACGGCGGGAGCGCCCCCGGTGGCCTCGCGGTAGCAGGCGAGCAGCTCATCGATCAGCAGCGCCATCGACCAGCCGTCGGTGACGATGTGGTGCTGGGCGAGCAGGAGGACGTGCTCACGCGGGCCGAGGGCGAACAGGGTGGCTCGGGTGGTCGGCCCGGTCCGCAGGTCGAAGGGCTCGGCCAAGGCGCGGGCGAGGTCGGCGTCGAGGTCGGTGGTCTGGACTTCGCGTAGGGGCAGGCGGGGGGCGGGGGCGACGATCTGATGTGGTTCACCGTGGACGGTGTCGATCGTGGTGCGCAGTGCGTCGTGCCGGGCGCCGAGTCGGTCGAGGGCCGTCTGGAGGGCGCTGCGGTCGAGGTCGCCGGAGAGGCGGAGCGCGGCGCCGGTGTTGTTGCCGAGCCCGCCCGCGGTGATCTCGGCGAGCCATAATCGCCGCTGCGCCTGCGACAGCGGGAGCGGCCGGTCCGCCGGTGCGGGCGGGATGGGCGCGCAGTGGGTGGACGTGGTCGGGAGCTGCGCGGCGAGTGCGGCGACCGTGCGGGCGTCGAACACCGCCCGTCCGGACAGCTCCGCGCCGAACTCGGCGGTGATTCTCGATCTCAGCCTGGAGGCCAGGATGGAGTCGCCGCCCATGGCGAAGAAGTCGTCCTCGACGCCCACCTCGGTGGCCCCGAGCACCTCGGCCCACAGACCCGCGAGCACCCGTTCCCGCTCGTCCCGCGGCGCGACATACCCCGTCGCGGCCGAGCCGACGACCGGCGCGGGCAGCGCCGCCCGGTCGAGCTTCCCGTTGGGGCTCAACGGGAACGCGTCCAGCACGACGATCGCCGCGGGCACCAGGTAGTCGGGCAGGCGGGCGGCGAGCACCGCCCGCAGGTCCGCGGGCTCGGGGCGGTCGTCGCCCGCGGGGACGACGTAGGCGACGAGCCGCTTGAGTCCGGAGTCGGTGCGCGGCACCACGACCGCCTGCCCCACCCGCGGGTCCGCGGCGAGCACGGCCTCGATCTCCCCCGGCTCGACCCGGAAGCCGCGGATCTTCACCTGGTGGTCGGCGCGCCCGACGAACTCCAGGTCACCGCCTGCCCGCCGCCGGACGACGTCACCGGTCCGGTACATCCGCTGTCCATCCGGGGCGGCCACGAACCGCTGCGCGGTCAGGCCCGGCCGGTCGAGGTATCCCCTGGCCAGCCCCACGCCGGTGACATACAGCTCGCCGTGCTCGGCGGGGCGTAGGTCGTCATCGAGCACGAGCACCTCGGTGCCCGGGATCGCGCGGCCGATGGGCGGAGCGCCCTCCCCCGGTGTCAGCGGGTCGCTCCAGGTGGAGACGACCGTGGACTCGGTGGGGCCGTAGGCGTTGACCATGCGGCGGCCCGGCGCCCAGCGGCGCACGAGGTCGGCCGTGCAGGCGTCGCCGCCCACGACCAGGGTCCGCAGGTGGGGCAGCGCCACGTCGGGCAGCGTGGCGAGCACGACCGGGGGGATCAGCGTGTGACTGACTTCGCGCGCCGCGAGCACGTCGGCGAGTTGTTCGCCCACCAGCGGCCCCGGGGGAGGCACCACCAGTGTCGCCCCGGCGGCGAAGGCCATGCACAGCTCCAGGACGGAGGCGTCGAAGCTCGGCGAGGAGAACAGCAGCACCCGGTCGCCGGGGCGCACGTCGAACCGGTCGACCTCGGCGGTGGCGAAGGTGGCGAGCCCGCGATGGGTGACCACGACCCCCTTCGGCCTGCCGGTGGAGCCGGACGTGTAGATCACGTAGGCGGGCTGGTCCGGGTGCGGGCGCACCGGCTCGGCGGCGGTCTCCCCCGCCTCGACCACCCACGCCGGGTCGTCGACCACGAGCAGCGGTCGCGCGTCGTCGACCATGGCCCGAATCCGGTCCGCCGGGTAGTCCGGATCGATCGGCAGGTAGGCCGCGCCCGCCTTGAGCACAGCGAGCTGCGCGACGACCATGTCGACCGACCGGGGCAACGCGAGCGCGACCAACCGCTCCGGCCCGGCGCCGATCGCGATCAGCTTGTGCGCCAGCCGATCCGACCAGCTGTCGAGTGCGCGGTAGGTGACGGTGCGGCCGTCGGCCGAGAGCGCGGGCTCGTCGGCGTGCGTTCGGGCGCTGTGGGCGAACAGGTCCAGCAGGGTGGTGTGCGCTGACATGGCTGGTCGAACCTTTCGCGGGCGTGGCCGTTCCACCGAACGGCTCGGAACGGCGGTTGGGGGACCTCAGGCCGGGACGAGGTCGCGCTTGCGCGCGAGCCTGCCGCCGACCTGCAGCCAGGAGGGCCTGCCCGACCGGTCGGTCAGGATGCGGCCGACCTGGTCGGTCTCGCCGGTGTCGCAGTCGCGCATGGTGAACCGCAGGTTCGCGCCGAAGGTCAGGTCCGCGAACGGCTCGTCGTCCACCGTCAGCCGGAGGGTTTCCAGTCCCCTGCGGACGATCGAGTAGACGGTGCCGCCGTTGTCGTAGTCGCCCTCGCAGCCCGGCGGGACGGGTGTCGGGGCACCGGTCTCCGGCATCGGGTCGTGGTCCCGCACCGGGACGCCGTGCTCGGGCAGTGCGGCGGCCAGTGCCCGCCAGAGCGCGAAACCCGAGCCCGCGTTGGCGGTCATCGCGACGACGGTGCCGGTGGACGGGTTCATCCGCAGGTGGCAGGACGTGCCGTCGCCGGTGCCGTCGTGGCCGATCGACGTGCTCGCGGCGGAGCCATAGGAGGCCAGGCCGAGACCCCACCCGTCAGCCATGCCGAACGGCTCGGCGCCGGGAACGGGGGTCTGCATGTCCTTGATGGACCCGGGATCGAGCAGCGCGCCACGCTCGTGGCCGGTCAGGGCGCGGCCGATCAGGACCAGGTCCGCGGCACTGGCCGCGATCGCGCCCGCGGGCGCCTCGACGGCGCCGAGGGACTGCGCCACGGGGCGCACCACCCCACGCGCCCGGTCGACGGTGTGCCCGCTGACGATCCCGCCCGTCCGGCGCGGCCCGACCACCAGGCGCGGGGTGATGCCCAGCGGGGTCAGCACGATCGCGGCGATGGCTTCGGCCCAGCTCATGCCGGTGACGTCCTCGATGGCATGGCCGATCAAGAGGTATCCGAGGTTGGAATAGGAGAACGCGGCGCCCGGTTCCGCGAGCGGAGCGAGGTCGGCGCCCTCCTCCGCCAACAGCCTGCGCAGGCTGGGCGCGGTCGCCGCGGCGCTGTCCGACGGCAGCCCGGAGGTGTGGCTGAGCAGGTGGCGCAGGGTCAGCGCCTCGCCGAGGCAGGCGGGCAGGTTGTCGAGTCCGCCGACCTGCGCGGCGAGCGGCTCGTCGAGGTCGAGATCGCCGTCGGCGGCGAGCGCCATCACGGTGGCGGCGGTGACGACCTTGGTGATGGAGCCCGTGGGCACCGCGGCGGCCGTGGTCATCGGTTCGGGTTCGCCGTGCCTGACGACGCCTGCTTCCCAGACCCAGGTGCGATCCTCATGGTGGATCGCCAATTGCACACCAGGCACGGCGTGCTCGCGGGCCAGCTCGGCCAGAAGGGCGTGAACCCTGGATCTGTGCATAGGTCCTCACAATCAGCGCCCGGTGGGCACGGTTGATTTCCGCCAGGACTCATAGCCCTCGCGGGGACTGTTTGAACGTGAGCGAGAAGCGGCGGCCGTCGTAAAACGTCCAACGACAGGAGCGACCTGTCAGCGCCTTCTCCGAATACCCGGCTGTAGCCGAAGCCAAACCATCGTGACCTTTTCGGACTGAACGCTACTACCGCCGAACGGTGGAACCGCATCCCACCGTCAGAACCCTGTCACGACCCGAAAGAATCTTCTTGCGGCGTCGTTGGAAAGTGTGCGGAAACCTGCGAGAACCACAGGTCAAGATGGAGATCGATCACAGGCAACGATCGAATTCAAAGAACGGTACTGTGATGCGCACCACAGGTTGTCGGATTCGTTTTCAACGGGCCCGCAATCGCCAATATCCGAGGTATCGCCGCTGGTCAAATCCATCCACAATGGACTACGGGGTCGCACTGCGTTCGCCTACTCGAAAGTAGCTCGCATAATCGCCTTACCGAATGTCGCGAGCCGCGTGGAGCGTCGGGGCACCCCCCTGTTCGCGAACGGAAGAATAAAATGACGATAATCTGCCGGCTCGGTCGGCGCCCGTGATTCACACGGCAACCATTTCGTCCCCGGATGTCACACGAAAAGCGTAGTTTCGCTCGCCTGGACCGTTCACCGGTCATCGACGGCGCGGCCGAAGCGGCCGATGAGTTTCCTCAGGTGCTCGGCGAACTCCGGTGAGTCCACGACGTCGAAGTCGACATCGAGCAGGCCGAGGTAGAGCGCCAGGTACTCCAGTGTGTCCGCGCCCGCCTTGAGCAGGCAGTGGTGGTCGTCCACGGCCTCGACCACCACCGCGGGCGGCACCTTGGCCGCGACGGCCGACGCCGGGGCGTGCAGGCGGATGGTGGCGTGGTGTCGCCACAGCGCGGCGCCGACGCCGCGTTGGAGGTACTCGACGACGCCGCCCTCGGGGGGATTTCGGGGGGCGAAACGGCGGCCGTTCGGTGTGCGCGGGTGGACCCGGTCGACGCGGAAGGTGCGCCAGTCCCGGCGGTCGACGTCCCAGGCGACGAGGTACCAGCGGCGGCCCATGTGGACCAGCCGGTGCGGCTCGGCCTGTCGGCGCGATTCGGAACCGTTGTGGCCGACGTAGTCGAACCGCAGGGTTTCGCGGTCGCGGCACGCGCTCGCGAGGGTGGTTAGGACGTGGGGGTCCACGGTCGGGCCGGTGGTCTGGACGGCGACCGTCGAGGTTTGCAGAGCCTCCACGCGGTGTCGCAGTCGGGACGGCAGGACCTGTTCCAGCTTCGCCAGGGCGCGCACCGACGTCTCCTCCATGCCGGCGACGCCGCCGCCCGCGGCGGTGCGGAGGCCGACCACGATCGCGACGGCTTCCTCGTCGTCGAGCAGGAGCGGGGGCATGGCCGCGCCCGCGCCGAGGGTGTAGCCGCCGGAGACGCCCGGGGTGGCGTCGACCGGGTAGCCGAGGCCGCGCAGGCGTTCCACGTCGTTGCGGATGGTTCTCGTCGTGACGTCGAGGCGCTCGGCGAGTTCGGGGCCGGTCCAGGTGCGCCGCGCCTGCAGGAGGGACAGCAAGCGCAGCAGTCTCGCCGAGGTGTCCGTCATGAATCCGATCCTGCCGATGAATGCGGAACGATCCTTTCCGCGATTGCTCCTACCGTATCCCCCATGAGCGAAAACACCGAGATCAAGCCTTTCCGCATCGCCGTCGACCAGGCCGACCTGGACGACCTCAAGGACCGCATCGGCCGCACGCGCTGGCCGCGGGACCCGGGCGCGGGCTGGAGCCGCGGCGTTCCGCTGGACTACCTCAAGGGCCTCGCCGAGTACTGGGCCGACGGCTTCGACTGGCGGGCCCAAGAGCGCGAGCTGAACGCGTTCCCGCAGTTCACCACCGAGATCGACGGCCAGCGGATCCACTTCCTGCACGTCCGCTCGCCCGAGCCGGACGCGCTGCCGCTGGTCCTCACGCACGGCTGGCCGAGTTCGCCGTTCGAGTTCCGCGAGGTGATCGCCGCGCTGACCGATCCGCGTGCGCACGGCGGCGACCCGGCAGACGCGTTCCACGTCGTCGTCCCGTCGCTGCCCGGCTACGGCTTCTCGACACCGGTCCAGGGCCCGGGCTGGGGCAACCTGTTCCGCATCGGGCAGGCGTGGGTGACCCTGATGGACCGCCTCGGGTACGAGCGGTTCGCCGTGCACGGCACCGACGCGGGCGCCGGGGTCGCGGGCATCCTGTCGATGCTCGCCGCGCACCGCGTCGTCGGCGTGCACCTCACGGGCACCGGCGCGGGCATGCCGTTCGGTCCCGCCGTCGAGCTCGACGGGCTTTCCGAGCAGGACCGTGAGCGGGGCGAGCGGTTCAACCGGTTCCAGGCGGACGGGCTCGGCTACCTGCATGCGCAGGCCACCCGGCCGCAGACGCTGGCCTACTCGCTGAACGACTCGCCGACCGGACAGCTCGCGTGGATCGTCGAGAAGTTCGCCGAGTGGACCGACCCGGCCGCGGCGCTGCCCGAGGACGCGGTCGACCGCGATCACCTGCTGGCCCTGGTCAGCCTGTTCTGGTTCACCGAGTCGGGAGCGTCCTCGGCGCACGCCACATATGAGGGGATGGAGGCTTGGCGTCAGCTGACCCAGGCCGCGGGCGGCGGTTGGGGCGGCGAGCCGCCGATGGCCCCACCGCGCGGGATCGCCGTATTCGCCGCCGACACGACCATCCGCGGTCTTCAGGAGCAGGACGGTCCGCTGGAACACTGGGCGGAGTACGACCGGGGCGGGCACTTCCCGGCGATGGAGGTCCCCGAGTTGCTCACCGCCGACCTGTGCGCGTTTCTGCGCAAGCACCGCTGAGGAGACGAAACGATGACGGACGTTCTCAGCCCGCGCGCGCTCAACCGGGCGACGCTGGCCCGCCAGCTGTTGCTCGCCCGGTCCGAACTGCCCGCCGTGACGGCGATCGAGCGGCTCGCCGGGCTGCAGGGCCAGGCGCCGGACGCGCCGTATGTCGGCCTGTGGTCGCGGCTTCGCGACTTCCATGCCGACGAGTTGGTGGGACCGGTGGCGGACCGGGCGGTCGTCCGTTCACTGCTGATGCGGGGAACCGTGCACCTGGTGACCGCCGACGACTGCCTCGCGCTGTGGCCGGCGATCCGGCCGGTGCTCGACCGCGGGCTGCGCGGGCACTACGCGAGCGAGATCGCCGGGCTCGACGTCGACGCCGTCGTCGAGGCGGGGCGGGCGCTGCTCACCGAGCGTCCGCTCACCCGCGCCGAACTGGGGAAGGCGTTGGCGGACCGGTGGCCCGGCACCGATCCCGCCACGCTCGCCTACGTCGTCAGCTACCTGGCGCCCACCGTCCAGGTGACCCCGCGGGGCCTGTGGCGCCAGAGCGGTCCGGCCGCGCACACGACGGTCGAGGCGTGGCTGGACCGACCGGTCGGCGCGGGTATGTCCCTGGACGAGCTGGTGCTGCGGTACCTCGCCGCGTTCGGCCCCGCGTCGGTGCGCGACGCCCAGACGTGGTCGGGGCTGACCCGGCTCAAAGAGGTGTTCGAGCGGCTGCGGCCGCGGCTGCGCGTGTTCGCCGACGTCAAGGGCAAGGAGCTGTTCGACCTCCCGGACGCGCCCCGGCCGGACCCCGACACCCCGGCCCCGCCGCGGTTTCTCCCCGAGTACGACAACGTCCTGCTCTCCCATGCCGACCGCACGCGCGTCATCCCCGACGGCCGCCGCGTCCCACTGCCGCCGGGCAACGGCGCGCGGTGCGGCACCCTCCTCATCGACGGCGAGTTCCAGGCGACCTGGACCGTCGAACGCGACGGCGATGTCGCGAGGCTGGTCGTCGACTCGGACGAGGTGGACGCCATCGCCGAGGAAGGTGCCCGGATGCTGGATTTCCTCGCACCCGGCTCTGCGCACGCCATTCGCTTCCGCGCAGGCAGGTGATGCGTGCGTGTCGGGCGCCCACAGCTAACGCACACGGTTTGCGGACCAGTCAGTTGACGCGCTTCGTCCGCACACCGATCCCGGACCGGGCGGCGAGGTCTTCCTGGATCAGCCCGGCACATCTCCGCAGCCCGCGCAGGCGCTCACCGAGATCCGCGCTCATCGCCGCGTCGGTTCGGACGAGGCGAACAGGGCTTCGGCTGTCACCGGGGCTACTGGCCCGGGTGGACTCTGGCCACGACCTCGCCGGTGGTGCGGGTCGCGGTCACCGAGCCCGCCGGGAACAGCTCGGCCGCCTCCGCGCGCAGGGCCACCGCGGGGCCGGACTCGTAGGCGGCCAGGGCCGCCCGGTCGGCGAATGTGTACCGCATCTCCAACGCGCCGTCGGCCAGCGACAGCACCTCGGCCGACTCGGCACCGGCCGCGACGACCGCGGCGGCGTGGCCGTCGGTGATCCACTTGAGGTAGGTGTCGCGGAGTTCGAGGTCGGCGCACTGGACGCGGACGGCGTAGACGACGGTCATGCACATGGTTCTACCAGGCACGCAACGGCCGTTCAGCCGCTGGCACCCGAGTTGACGCAGGGCCAGGCCGGGTCATCCGGCCTGGCCCACCTGCTGGGAGTCAGGCGTTCACGGCAGCCGGTTCGGTGGTCGGGGCGCAGTCGGCCAGGGCGATCGGGTCGCCCATGCTGACGACGATCTTGCGGTCGCCCTTGTAGGACTCGCGACCGTGGGCGCACAGGATGTTGTCGACCAGCATCACGTCGCCCGGCTGCCACGACTCGCGCACGGTCACCTGGTCGTAGGCGCGGTTGAGGGCATCGGCCTCGTCCTGGGTCAGCGGAGTGCCGTCGCCGAAGAAGGTGCAGAACGGCATCCCGTCGGCGCCGAATGCCTCCAGCAGGACCTCGCGCACCTCCTCGTCGAGAGTCCAGTGGTTCCAGAACGCGGTGTGGTTGAACCAGGTCTGCTCGCCGGTCACGGGGTGGGTGATGATCGCGGAGCGACGCTGGCGGGTGCGCAGCGAGTCGTCCTCGGTCCACTCGTAGCCGACGGTGTTCTCCGCGCAGTAGCGCTCGACCTCGGCCTGGTCGGTGGTGGCGAAGCTGGTGCGCCACGGCAGGCCCGCCAGGTCGGAGTAGTTGCGGACCAGCAGCCAGCCCTTCTCGGCGAACCGGGCACGCAGGTCGTCCGGCAGCAGGCGCAGCACCTCGCGCATGTCGCCGACGGTGGTGGCGCCGCCCTCGTCGGGGGCGATGAGGCAGCCGAACAGCAGGAAGCCGGGGAACTCCAGGGTGTAGCTGTTCTCGTTGTGCAGGCGGATGGGCTGAACCGCGGGCAGGTCGGTCGAGGAGAACACACCGTGGCCGTAGTCCGACCGCGGTGTCGCCTTCTCGCGGTAACCCGCGGGGCTCGGCAGCAGCAGGTCCTTGACCACCGCGAAGTCCTCGGTGCTCGCCACGGGCAGGCCCCGGATCAGCACGCAGCCGAGCCGCTGGACGGTGGCCCGGATCCTGGGCAGGTTCGCGGTCAGCCACTCCGCCGCGGCCGCCATGTCCGGGATGTCCGCGATGGTCGCGATCGGCGGCTTGCCCGCCTCCGTGCGCACATCGAGGCTCGCGGTGTCGACGATGGTCATGCTTTCTCCTCAGGTGTGGGAACAGGCAGGTCGCGGCCCGTGCGGAGCGGGCCGATATACAAGGTGAAACCCGCGGCGATGTTGGCGATCACGAGAATCCAGATCGCGGTGCGCAGGTCGAGGACGGTGCCGAGCACGCCGCCGAGGAGGCTGCCGATCGGGTTGACGCCGAAGATCACGAACCGGATGCTCATGGCGACCCGGCCGAGCATGTCGCGCGGGCAGTACGCCTGGCGGAAGCTGACCGCGATCACGCTGTTGGCCGCGGTCCCCATGGTCGACCCCATCACCCCGATCAGGGCGAGCACGATGCCGATTCCGGGGTCGGCCAGCGGGAACAGCAGCCCGAACAGCGCAGTCACCGGGCTGCCCAGCCGCAGCGCGCGGGCCGAGCCGACACGGCGGCTGTACCAGGGGGCCAGGGTCGCGCCGAGCACGCCGCCGATGGCGATGGCCGCGGTGAGCGCCCCGACGACCCAGCCGCCCAGGCCCGCGGTGCGCACCAGGAACAGCACCCACAGCGCCTGCAATCCGGCCATGCAGAGGTTCACCGCGCCGGAGTGCAGGGTGAGCACGCTCAGGTACGGGTCGCGGACCACGACCTTGAGCGCCTCGGCCACGTCGGCGAGGATGCCGCGCCGCGGCTTGGGCTCGGTGGCGGGTTCGACGGCCCGGATCGACCGCAGGCACAGCGCCGACACCACGAAACTCGCCGCGTCCACCATCAGGCCCGCCACGGCACCGGTCACGGTCGCGAGGACACCGCCGATGCCGGGCCCGGCGACCTTGGCCGCCTGCTCAGTCACATGGAGGCGGGAGTTGGCCCCCAGCAGGTTCTCCCGGCCGACGAGGAACGGCACATAAGCGCTGTAGGCGGCGGTGAACAACACCGTCGCACAGCCCACGGCGAACGCGACGAGCAGGATGTGGGCCAACGTGAGCACGCCGAGCCAGGCCGCGACGGGCACGCTGGCGAGCAGCACCGCCGACGCGATGTCGCAGGCGATCATGAGCGGGCGCTTGCGCACCCGGTCGGCCCAGGCGCCTGCCTGCAGCCCGATCACCAGCCACGGCAGCCAGATCGCGGCGTTGAGCACGCCCATCATGAACGCGTCCGCGCTCAGCACCTGGATCATGACCAGCGGCAGGGCGACCGTGGTCACCGCGCCGCCGGTCTTGCTGACCGCCTGACCCGCCCAGAACAGCATGAAGTTCCGCTCGCCCAGCACCCTGGGCCGCGCGGCCACCTGCGTCATCGCTCCCCCAGCCACGTCGTGACCAACTGACCGACGCGCGCGATCGGCGCCGGTTTCATCATGTCGAAATGTCCACAGTCGACTCCGTGGTCGTCGATCCGCCCGGTGGCGAAGTCCCGCCAGCGGTCCGCGCCGCCGCCGCGGGTGCGGGCGCTCTGTTCGGCGGTCACGTAGAGGACGTCGCCGTCGACCACGTCGGTCGGGGCGCCCACCAGGACCTTGACGAGGTTGGCCGACGCGTCGGCCAGGCGGGTCAACGTGTCCTCGGGCAGGCCGAACCCGGCCGCCACCGCCGACCGCAGCCGGTCGGTGTCGTCGTCCACGGCCAGCCCCAGGTCCTGGGCCATCGTGGTCAGCAGTGCCCGCTCGATCTGGTCACCCCAGCCGGGAAGGGTCGACTGACCGTCGGGCGGGAACGAGTCGAGGAGGGCCAGCAACTCCACCTTGGCGCCCTCGCGCTGCAGCCTGGCCGCGACGGCGTGGGCGATGTTCCCGCCCAGCGACCAGCCCAGCAGCCGGTACGGTCCCTCGGGCTGGATCTCCCTGATCCGGCGCGCGTAGCCGGCGGTCAAATCGTCGAGGTCGAGTGGCCGGTCGTCGAGGTCGATCTGCAGTCCGTGCAGCGGCAGGTTGTCCGGGACATGGCGCTGGAGCACCGAATAGCACCACGCCACCCCGGACACCGGGTGGATACAGAACAGCGGCCGCTGGTCACCGTGGGGACGGATGGGCACGACCGGGTCGATCCGCGCGGGCGTCCCCGAGGAGATGGCTTCGGCGAGCCCGAGCACCGTGGGCGCCTGGAACAGCGCGCGGACCGACAGGTCGACGCCCAGGCTCTCTTGGACGCGGCCGACAAGGCGGGCCGCCAGCAGTGAGTGGCCGCCCAGGGCGAAGAAGTTGTCGTCGACGCCCACCGAGTCCAGTCCGAGCACTTCCCCGAAGAGTCCACAGAGGATCTCCTCGCGGCCCGTGCTCGGCGGGCGACCGGTGGACGCGCGCTCGGGCGTGGGCAGGGCGCGGCGGTCGAGTTTCCCGTTGGTGGTCAAGGGAAGCTGGTCGAGTCCGACGAACGCCGAGGGCACCATGTAGTCCGGCAGCAGGTCCGCCACGTGCGCGCGCAGCGCCGGATCGGCCTCGGGCACCACGTAGGCGACGAGGCGCTGGTCGCCCGGGGTGTCCTCGCGGGCGACCACGGCGACCTGGCCGACCGACCAATGGGTGGCCACCGCGGCCTCGATCTCGCCCAACTCGATCCGGAAGCCGCGGATCTTCACCTGCTGGTCGACCCGGCCCACGTACACGAGCTCGCCGTCGCGGGTCCACCGGGCGGCATCGCCCGTGCGGTACATCCGCTCGCCCACCCCGAACGGGCACGCGACGAACCGTTCCGCCGTCAGCGTCGGCCTGCCCAGGTATCCCCTGGCCAGCCCCTCCCCCGCGACGTACAGCTCGCCGACGACCCCGGGCGGCACCGGCTGGAGGCGCGCGTCGAGCACGTAGGTCCGCAGGTCCGGGATCGGGCGGCCGATCGGGCTGCCCGTGCGCTCGCCACCGGTCGCCGAGGTCAGCGGCAGACAGCTGACGTGGACCGTGGTCTCGGTGATCCCGTACATGTTCACCAGTTCCGGCGCGGCCGGGCGGCGGCGGTACCAGTCGGCGAGCAGGCCGGGTTCCAGTGCCTCGCCGCCGAACACCACATGCCGCAGGCTCAGCTCGGCGCCGGTGTCGGCCTCGATCAGTTGGTAGAAGGCAGACGGTGTCTGGCTGAGCATCGTCACCCGCTCATCGGCGAGCAGCCGGAAGAACTCGCTCGGGCTCCGACTGACGTCGAACGGGACGACCACGAGCCTGCCGCCGTACAGCAGCGCGCCCCACATCTCCCACACGGAGAAGTCGAAGGCGTAGGAGTGGAACATCGTCCACACGTCGTCGGCGCCGAAGCCGAACCAGGGCTCGGTCGCCTCGAACAGCCGGACCACGTTGCGATGGGTGATCACCGCGCCCTTGGGCCTGCCGGTCGAGCCGGACGTGTAGATCACGTACGCCGGGTGTTCCCGCCGCAGCGGGGAGCGCCGGTCGGCGTCGGTCACCGGGCGCGGGTCGGCGGCGATCGAGCCCAGTGTGACGACCGGTCCGGACCACGGCGCGTCCGGTTGGTCGGTGATCAGCAAGGCGGGACGCGCGTCGTCGAGCACGTAGCGCACGCGGTCGGCTGGGTAGGTCGGGTCCACCGGGACATAGGCGGCCCCGGCCGTCACCACGCCCAGCAGCGCGACCACCTGCCCGATCGAGCGCGGCAACAGCAGCGCGACGCGGTCTTCTGGGCCGACGCCCGCGGCGATCAGCTCGCGCGCGACGCCGTTGGCGGACGCGGCCAGCTCGGCGTAGGTCATGGACTCGGTGCCGCACGACACCGCGACCGCGTCCGGCATGGCTGCGGCCCGCTGGCCGAACAGCCCGGGCAGGGTTTCGAGGCCCGGCTCCTGGGCAAAGGTCGGGTTCCACTCGGTGAGGACCCGCCGGCGTTCGGCCGCGTCCAGGATGTCCACTCGCGACACCGTGGCGGCCGGGTCGGCGGTGACCGCCGTGAGCACCCGGACCAGCCGCCCGGCCAAGTCCTCGACCGTGGCCCGGTCGAACAGATCGACGGCGAACTGGACGTCGCACCGGATGCCTGCCGGACCGCCGTCGGCGCCGAACGTCTCCGCCAGCGCGAAGGTCAGGTCGACCTTGGCGGTGGCCGCGCCGACCGGCTCGGGCGTGATCTCGACACCGGGCAGGATGCCCGCCGCGCCCGGGGTGTTCTGCAGAACCAGCATCACCTGGAACAACGGGTTGTAGGACAGCGACCGCGGCGGGTTCAGGTGCTCGACCACCCGCTCGAACGGCACGTCCTGGTGGGCGAACGCGGCCAGGTCGGTCTCACGCACGCGGTCGAGCAACTCGGCGAAGGTCGGGTCGCCCGTGGTGTCCGTGCGCAGGACAAGGGTGTTCACGAAGAACCCGACCAGCTCGTCGAGCGACTCGTCGGTGCGGCCCGCGATCGGCGTGCCGATCGGGACGTCGCCGCCCGCGCCGAGCCGCGTCAGCAGGGCCGCCAGCGCCGCGTGCAGCACCATGAACACCGTGACGCCGTTCGACCGGGCCAGGTCCGTGATCTTGGCGTGCAGGTCGCCGTCGATCGCCGCCGAGACGTTGCCGCCGCGGTAGCTCGACACGGCGGGCCGGGGCCGGTCGGTGGGCAAAGCGAGGCACTCCGGCACGCCCGCGAGGTTCGCTCCCCAGAAGGCGAGCTGCTCGGACAGCAGGCTCTCCGGGTCGGCCGCGTCGCCGAGGAGTCGGCGCTGCCACAGGGTGTAGTCCACGTACTGCACCGGCAGCGGCGCCCAGCCGGGCGCGTGGCCCGCCGTCCTGGCCTGATAGGCGGTGCCCAGGTCGCGCAGCAGCGGACCGATCGACCAGCCGTCGGCGGCGATGTGGTGCACCACGACGAGCAGCACGTGCTCCCCCGGCGCCGTCGCGAACAACGTCACGCGCAGGGGTGGCGCGGCGAGGTCGAACACGTGGCCCGCCGCCGCGCGCACCAACTCCGCCACCTCGGCTTCGGCGCACTCGACGACCGCGAGCTCGGGCCGGTGGTCGGTGAGCACGACCTGGCAGGGCTCCCCCGCCACGTCGGTGAACACCGTCCGCAGCGCTTCGTGGCGGACCACGACGTCGCCGAGCGCGGCCTCGAGCGCGGCCCGGTCCACCGGGCCGCGCAACCGCAGCGCGCCGGGGATGTTGTAGGTGGCGCTCGGGCCCTCCAGCCGGTTGAGGAACCAGAGCCGCTGCTGGGCGAACGAGAGCGGGACGCGGTCCGGCCGCGGTTCCGGTCGCACCGCGGTCCGCGCGGACTCCCCGTCGTCGAGGACGGCGGCGAGGCCCGCGACCGTGGGCGTCTGGAACAGCGCGCGCACCGACAGTTCGGTGCCGAACGCGGCGCGGACGCGGCTGATCAGCTGGGTGGCGAGCAGCGAGTGGCCGCCCATGGCGAAGAAGCTGTCGTCCACGCCGACCGCGTCGACGCCCAGGGTGCGCGCGAAGAGTCCACAAAGGATCTCCTCGCGGCTCGTGCGGGGCGCGCGGCCCGCGGTGTGGCCGGGCGCGGGCAGGGCGCGGCGGTCGAGCTTCCCGTTGGCGGTCAGCGGGAGCTCGTCCAGTTCGATCAGCGCGGCCGGGACCATGTAGTCGGGCAGGGTCGCCGCGAGGTGGGCGCGCACGGCGGCGGTGTCGATCGGGCCGTCGGCGGGCACCAGGTAGGCCGCGAGGCGGCGGTCGCCCGGCTTGTCCTCGCGGACGATCACCGCGGCCCGGGCGACGGCCGGGTGGTCGGCCAGGACCGCGCCGATCTCGCCCGGTTCGATGCGGAAGCCGCGGACCTTGACCTGGTCGTCGGCGCGGCCCAGGTACTCCAGCACGCCGTCCGCCGTCCAGCGGGCCAGGTCGCCGGTGCGGTACATCCGCGACCCGGCCGGGCCGAACGGATCGGCCACGAATCGCTCCGCCGTCAGCGCCGTCCGGCCGTGATAGCCCCGGGCCAGCGGGGCGCCCGCCAGGTACAGCTCACCCGCGGTGCCGGGTGGGACTACGCGCAGTGCGGCGTCGAGCACGTAGGCGCGGGTGCCGCGGATCGGCTTGCCGATCACCGGCCGGTCGCGCTCGGCGATCCGGCAGCCGACGGTGTCCACTGTGCACTCGGTCGGCCCGTACAGGTTGAACGCCCGCACGTCGCGCACCTGGTCCCAGAGCCACGCGCTCGCGGGCTCGCCCCCGATCAGCAGCATGGACGGTCGGACCTGGCCGGTCAGCAGCCCTTGGCCCAGCAGCTCCTCGACGTAGCTGGGTGTCGCGCCGAGCACGTCGAGCCCGTGCGCACGGGCGTAGCCGACGACGGCGGCGGCGTCGCGCCGGACGTCGTCGTCGAGCACGTGCAGTTCCAGGCCCGCCAGCATGAGCAGCAGATAGTCGACCGAGGCGTCGAAGGACATCGACGCCGTCAGGCCGACCCGGGTTGGGCGGCCGCCCAGCGGCTCGATGAACTCGGCGCGGTGGAAGGCGAACAGGTTGGCCACGCTCTGGTGGCAGACCACGACACCCTTCGGCCGCCCGGTCGAGCCGGACGTGTAGATCACGTAGGCCGGGTGTTCCCGCCGCAGCGGCGTACGCCGATCGGCGTCGGTCACCGGGGTCTCGGCGAACCCGGACAGGTCGAGGTCGTCGATCGCCAGCACGGCGCCCGGCCACGGGGGCGCGCTGTCGGTGATCAGCAGGACGGGGTCGGCGTCGTCGAGCACGAACCGCACCCGCTCCGGCGGGTAGCCTGCGTCGATCGGCACGTACGCGGCGCCTGCGGTGAGGACCGCCAGCAGCGCGACGACCTGGTCGACCGAGCGTGGCAGCAGCAGCGCGACCCGGTCCTCGGCGCCGACCCCGCGCGCGATCAGCAGCCGGGCGAGCCGGTTGACCCGGGCCGCCAACTCGCCGAAGGTCAGCGACGATTCGCCGCAGACGACGGCGGTCGAGTGGGGGACGGTCGCGGCGCGCTCGGCCAGCCAGCCGGGCATGGTGCCCGTGGCGGGCTCCACGGCGGCGGGGTTCCACTCGGTCAGCACGCGGTGGCGTTCCTCGGCGGACATGAGGTCCACCTGGGAGATGGCGATCCCGGGGTTCGCGGTCACCGTGTCCAGCAGGCGTGCCAGCCTGCGGGCGATCGTCTCGACGGTCGGCCGGTCGAACAGGTCGACGGCGAACTGGATGTCACATCGGATCCCGTCCGGCCTGCCCCGGTCGTAGGTCTCCGCCAGCGCGAACGTCAGGTCGACCTTCGCGGTGGCCACGCCGACCGGCTCGACCTCGACGTCGAGACCGGGCAGCAGGTTCGCGGCGCGCTGGTTGTTCTGCAGCGCCAGCATCACCTGGAACAGCGGGTTGTACGCGCTCGACCGCGGCGGGGCGATCAGCTCGACCACCCGCTCGAACGGGACGTCCTGATTGGCGTACGCGGCGAGGACGGTGTCGCGCACCCTGGCCAGCAGGTCCTGGAACGTCGGGTCGCCACTGGCGTCGGCGCGCAGGACCAGGGTGTTGATGAAGAACCCGACAAGGTCGTCGAGGGCTTCATCGGTGCGGCCTGCGATCGGCGACCCGATCGGGATGTCGGTCCCGGCGCCGAGCCCGCACAGCAGCGCGGCCACCGCCGCGTGCAGGACCATGAACACCGTGGCGCCGTGCGCCTGTGCCAGCTCGACGACCCTGGCGTGCGTCTCGGCTTCGATCATCAGTGACACGTTGCCGCCGCGGTAGCTCGACGCGGGCGGGCGCGGGCGGTCGGTCGGCAGGGTCAGACACTCGGGCAGGCCCGCCAACTCCTTGCCCCAGTAAGACAGCTGTTCCGACAGCAGGCTGTGCGGGTCGTTCGCGTCACCGAGTAGCTCCCGCTGCCAGAGCGTGTAATCCACGTACTGCACCGGCAGCGGTTCCCAGTCCGGAACCGCGCCGCCGCGCCGGGCGCCGAACGCCACGCCGAGGTCGCGCAGCAGCGGGGCGATCGACCAGCCGTCGGCGGCGATGTGGTGCACGGTCAGCAGCAGGACGTGTTCGTCCGGCCCGACCGCGAAGACGGTGGCCCGGATCGGCGGTGTCGGCGCGGCGAGGTCGAACACGTGCCCCGCCGCGGCCAGCACCGACGCCGCGACGTCGGCGGGCGCGCACGGGACGACCGAGAAGTCCGGCCGGGAGTCGGCCTCGGGCAGGACCCGCTGGTAGGGCTCGCCGTCGACCTCACCGAACACCGTGCGCAGCGCCTCGTGCCGGACCACGACGTCGCCGAACGCCGCCGCCAGGGCCGCGTGGTCCAGCGGACCACGCAGCCGCAGCGCCCCGGAGATGTTGTACGTCGCGCTCGGGCCCTCCAGCCGGTTGAGGAACCAAAGCCTGTGCTGCGCGAACGACAGCGGGATCATCGAGTGTCCTCAGTGGTCGGATGCGGCCGGGCCCGCAGCGCGGCCCGGGCGGGCTTGGCCTGGTCGAGCAGTTCGTCGAGCCCGGCCACCGTCGGCGCCTGGAACAGCGTCCGCAGCGACAGCTCGACCCCTAGTGCCGAGCGCGCCCGGCTGACGAACCGGGTGGCCAGCAGCGAGTGGCCGCCCAGGGTGAAGAAGTTGTCGTCGATGCCGACCGACTCCAGCCCCAGGATGTCCGCGACCAACTCGCACAGCTTCTCCTGGCGGGGAGTGCGCGGACCGCGCGAGGTCGGCGCGGCCTTCGTGTCCGGCTCGGGCAGGGCGCTCCGGTCCAGCTTGCCGTTCGGGGTGAGCGGCACCTCGTCGATCGCGACGAACGCCGACGGCACCATGTACTCGGGCAGCCGCTCCTCGGCGTGGGCCCGCAGCGCCGCTTCGTCCGCCATGCCGACGATGTAGGCCACCAGGCGCCGGGCGCCCGGGGTGTCCTCGCGGTCGACCACCACGGCCCGGGTGACCGACGGGTGGTCGGCCAGCACGGCGGCGACCTCGCCTGGCTCGATCCGGAAGCCGCGGATCTTCACCTGGTCGTCGGCCCGGCCGAGGAACTCCAGCACGCCCGCGGCCGTCCAGCGGACCAGGTCACCCGTGCGGTACATCCGCGACCCGGCCGGACCGAACGGGTCGGCGACGAACCGCTCGGCCGTCAGCGCCGTCCGCCCGTGATAGCCGCGGGCCAGCGGGGTACCCGCCAGGTACAGCTCACCGGGGGTTCCCGGCGGCGTCGGGCGCAGCGTGCCGTCAAGCACGTAGGCGCGGGTGTTCCACATCGGGTGGCCGATCACCGGGCGCTCGCTGTCGGCGAGCCTGCCGACCGCGGTCACCACCGTGCACTCGGTCGGCCCGTAGAGGTTGTACGCGGTGACGCCGGTGGCCGCCCGCACCCGCTCCCACAGCCGCGGACCCGACGCCTCGCCGCCGAGGAACATCACTGAGGGCCGGGTGCCGCCGTCGAGCAGACCCTGCGCCAGCAGTTCCTCCGCGTGGCTGGGCGTGGCCTCCAGCACGTCGATCCCGCGGTCGCGCACGTAGCCGATCAGCGCGGTGACGTCGCGGCGCACGTCGTCGTCGAGTACGTGCAGCTCGTGGCCGGCGAGCATCCAGAACACCAGGTTCCACGACGCGTCGAAGGACAGCGACGCGATCAGCGCGACCCGCAGTGCCCGGCCCGCGGTGGCGGCCGCGGGGGCCATCACCTCGCGGCGGTGGAAGTCGAACAGCCCGGCCAGGCTCTCGTGGCACACCACCACGCCCTTGGGCCTGCCGGTGGAGCCGGACGTGTAGATCACGTACGCCGGGTGCCCCGGCTGGACGGCGATGGAGAGCGGGCCGTCGGCCAGACCCTCCAGCTCCGCGAGGGTCTCGCGTGCGTCGAGCACCACCGACGCGACCCCGTCGACCGGCGCGCCAACGGTGAGCACGACGGTCGGACGGGCGTCATCGAGCATGAAGCGGACCCGGTCGGCCGGGTAGGACGGATCGATCGGCACGTAGCCGCCGCCGGTCTTCCACACCGCGAGCAGCGCGACCAGCGCGTCGGCCGAGCGGGGCAGCATCAGCCCGACCAGCCGCTCCGGGCCGACGCCGTGGGCGATCAGCAGGCGGGCGAGACGGTTGGCCCTGCGGTCCAGTTCGGCGAAGGTCACCGACTCGTCGGCGCACACCACCGCGACGGCGTCCGGCGTCGCCGCGGCCTGCCTGCCGAACGCCTCGACGGGCAGCACGCTCGTTGATTCGGTCTGGCCGTGCCACTGGTCCAGCACCCGCCGCCGCTCGCGCGGCAGCACGACGTCGATCTCGCTGAGCGCCGCCTCCGGCGCCCGGGTGACCGCGTCGAGCACCTGGACCAGCCGGTCGGCCACGGCGAGCACGGTGTCGCGGTCGAACAGGTCGACGGCGTACTCGAGGTCCCAGTCGAGCCCGTCCGGGGTGCCGTCCGGCCGGTGCGACTCGTTGACGCGGAACGTCAGGTCGAACTTCGACGTGGCGGTGTCCACCGGCTCGACGTCGATCGTCAGGCCGGGCAGCAGCCCCGCGGCGGGCGGGGTGTTCGACAGCATGAGCAGGATCTGGAACAGCGGGTTGTGCGACAGCGACCGCGTCGGGTTGACGTGCTCGACCACCCGCTCGAAGGACACGTCCTGGTTGGCGTACGCGGCGAGGTCGGTCTCGCGGACCCTGGCGAGCAGCTCCCGGAACGTGGGGTCGCCCGCGGTGTTCACCCGCAGGACCAGAGTGTTGACGAAGAAGCCCACCAGGTCGTCGAGCGCCTCGTCGGTGCGGCCCGCGATCGGCGAGCCGACCGCGATGTCGGTGCCCGCGCCGATCCGGGTCAGCATCGCCGAGAGCGCCGCGTGCAGGACCATGTAGAGGGTGACCCCGCCCGCGCGGGCCAGGTCGGCGATCCGGGCGTGCAGGTCGGCGTCGACCCGGAACCGGACCGTGTCGCCGCGGTGGCTCGCGGCGGCGGGACGCGGCCGGTCGGTCGGCAGCGCGAGGCAGTCCGGTGCGCCCGCGAGCTGGGTGCCCCAGTAGTCGAGCTGCTTGGCGACCAGGCTCTCGGGATCGTCCGCGGCGCCGAACAGCTCGGCCTGCCAGAGGCTGTAGTCCATGTACTGCACCGGCAGCGGCACCCAGTCGGGGCCGTGCCCGGCGCGGCGCGCGCCGTAGGCGGTGCCCAGGTCGCGCAGCAGCGGGGCGATGGACCAGCCGTCGGAGGCGATGTGGTGCACCACGACCAGCAGCGCGTGCTCGTCGGGCCCCGCGGCGAACAGCTCGACGCGGATAGGCACCTCGCCCGCGGCCACGTCGAACGGCCGCACCGCCGCGGCGTGCAGGGCGGGCTTGAGACCGGCGGCGTCGCACTCGACCACCGCAAGGGAGAGGCCGACCTGGTCGGCGCCCAGGATCCGCTGGTAGGGCTCGCCGTCGACGTCGGTGAACACGGTGCGCAGCGCCTCGTGCCGGTCGACGACGTCGGTCAGCGCGGCGGCCAGGGCCGCGCGGTCGAGCGGTCCGCGCAGCCGCAGCGCCCCGGAGATGTTGTAGGTGGCGCTGGGGCCTTCCAGCCGGTTCAGGAACCACATGCGCCGCTGGGCGAACGACAGCGGCACCTGCTCGGGCCGCTCCCGCTTGACCAGCGCGGGACGCGCGCCGGTGGCCAGGTCGAGGTAGCGGTCGAGTTCGCGCACGGTGGGTGCGCCGAACAGCGTGCGCAGGGACAGTTCGACGCCGAAGACGCCGCGGGTGCGGCTGACGAACCGGGTGGCCAGCAGCGAGTGTCCGCCGATGGCGAAGAAATCGTCGTCCACCCCGATGGAGTCGACGCCGAGCACCTCGGCGAACAGTCCACAAAGGATCTCCTGGCGCGCCGAGCGCGGCCCGCGCGCGGCCGAGGCGCGGGAGTCCGGCTCGGGCAGCGCCGCCCGGTCGAGCTTTCCATTGCTGCCCAAGGGGAGCTGGTCGAGTTCGACGAACGCGGCCGGGACGAGGTAGTCCGGTAGCCGTGCTTCGGCGAAGGACCGCAGCGACTCCAGATCGCCACCGGAGGACACCACGTAGGCGACCAGCCGCGGCCCCGTGTCGCCGTCGGTACGGGCGACAACGGCCACCCTGGCGACCGACGGGTGGCCGAGCAGCGTGGCCTCGACCTCGCCCGGCTCGACCCGGAACCCGCGGATCTTCACCTGGTGGTCGGCCCGGCCCAGGTACTCCAACTGCCCGTCGGCGGTCCAGCGGACCAGGTCGCCGGTCCGGTACATCCTGGTGCCGCGCGGGCCGTGGGGGTCGGCGACGAAGCGCTCGGCGGTCAGCGCGGCCCTGCGGTGGTAGCCGCGGGCCAGCGGCTCACCCGCGAGGTACAGCTCGCCGGTGGTGCCTGGCGGCACGAAGCGCAGCGCGGGGTCCAGGACGTAGGCGCGGGTGTTGCGCACCGGCCTGCCGATCACCGGGCGGTCGCTGTCGGCGGGCCTGCCGATCGCGGTGACGACGGTGCATTCGGTCGGGCCATACATGTTGAACGTGGCGACGCCGTCGGCGCGCAGCCGGTCCCACAGCGGCGCTCCGGCGGGCTCGCCGCCGAGGAAGAGCACCGACGGGCGGACGTCGCCGTCGAGCAGGCCCTGCGCGAGCAGTTCCCCGGCGTAGGTGGGCGTGGCCTCCAGCACGTCGATCGCGTGCTCGCGGGCATAGGCGACCAGGCCGGTGACGTCGCGGCGGAGATCGTCGTCGAACACGTGCAGCTCGTGCCCGGAGAGCAGCCAGGCCAACAGGTTCCACGAGGCGTCGAACGACAGCGACTGGATGAGGCCGACGCGCATCGGCCGGTCGGCCTTGATCACCTCGGCGCGGTGGTGGGCGATCAGGTTGCCCAGGCCGCCATGGCTGACCACGACGCCCTTGGGCCGCCCGGTCGAGCCGGAGGTGTAGATCACGTACGCCGGGTGCCCGGCCTCGGTCGTCCCCGGCCGCTCCACGGCGCTGAGCGGGCGCGGGTCGAACCCGGCGAGCACGGCGGCGGTGTCCGGCGCGTCGAGCACGACCACGGAGGTGCCCGTCACCCGCGAGCGGTGCTCGGCCAGGGTGACCACGGCCGCGGCCTCCGCGTCGGCGAGCATCATCGCCACCCGGTCGTCGGGGTAGGTCGGGTCGACGGGGACGTAGGCGCCGCCCGCCTTCCACGCGGCCAGCAGCGCGACGACGAGGTCGACCGAACGCGGCAGCACCAGGGCGACCAGGCCCTCGGGGCCGACGCCGCGGGCGATCAGCAGCCGGGCCAGCCGGTTGGCCCGGCGGTCGAGCTCGGCGAAGGTCACCTCGGCGCCGTCGCACACCACGGCCACCGCGTCGGGGGTGGCGGCGACCTGGGCGGCGAACACGGCGGGCGCGAGGTCGGCGGGCGCGGCCGTCGGCCCGTGCCACCGCGCGACCCGCGCGCTCTCCTCCGGCAGCAGCAGATCGATGCGCCGCGCGGGCTGGTCGGGGTCGTCGGCGATCGTCTCCAGCACCTGGACCAGCCTTGCGGCGACACCTTCTGCGAAGGCGCGGTCGAGCAGGTCGGCCCGGTATTCGACGTCGAGACCAAGCGCGGCGCCGACCGCGCGGACGGTGACGCTCAAGGAGTAGTTGGTGCCGCCCTGGATGTCCACATCGGACATCCGGAAGGGACTGTCGCCGAGCGCGGAGCCGACCGGGACGTTCTGGAAGACGAAGTGGGTGTCGAACAGCTCGGTGACGCCCGCCGCGCGCTGGATGTCGACCAGCCCGAGGTGCTGGTGGGCCACGAGCGCGGCCTGCTCGGCCTGCACCCGCGCCAGCAGCTCGGCCGCGGTCTCGCGGTGGCCGGGGCGCACCCGCACCGGGACGGTGTTGATGAACAGGCCGACCATGGATTCCATGCCGGGCAGTTCGGCTGGGCGGCCGGACACCGTGGCGCCGAAGACGGCGTCGTCGCGGCCGGTGACCCCGCCCAGCACCAGTCCGAGCGCGCCCTGGAACACGGTGTTGAGCGTCAGGCCGCGGCTCAGCGCGAACCCGCGCAGCCGCGCGCACAGATCCTCGGGCAGCTCGACGGAGATCTCGTCGGCCACCAGGGGCTGGCGGGTCGGGTCGGCCGGGGCCAGCAGCGTCGGCCCGGCCAGGTCCCGCAGCGCGGCACCCCACGCCCGTTCGGCGGCGGGCTTGTCCTGCCGGGCCAGCCAGGAATAGAACTCGCGGTACGGGGTCGGCGCGGGCAGTCCCGTGCCGTCGCCGCCGCGCGCGTAGAGCTGGAACAACTCGTTGATCAGCACCGACGTCGACCACCCGTCGACCACGATGTGGTGGTTGGTGACGACGAAGCGGTGCCGGTCCTGGCCCAGCCGCACCAGCAGGAACCGCAGCAGCGGCGGCCGGGACAGGTCGAACCGGTCCCCCTGTGCCGCCCTGGTCAGCTCGGCGAGCCGTGCCTCCTGATCGTCGCCCGTGTGGTCGGACAGGTCGACCTGCCGCCACGGCAGCGCGACCTCGCGGCGGACCACCTGCACGGTGCGGTCCTCGCGGTCCTGCCGGAAGCAGGCGCGCAGGCTCTGGTGCCTGGCCAGCAGTTCGGCGCACGACGCGCGCAGGGCGACCACGTCGAGCGGTCCCTCCAGCAGCGCGGAGAACTGCATCGTGTAGACGTCCGGTCCGCTCTCGTCGAACCGGGCGTGGAACAGCAGGCCCTCTTGCAGTGGCGTCAGCGGAAGGACGTCTTCGACGGTCGTGGTGCGGGTCATGTCGCGGTTGCTCCCAGGCACGGAAAAAGTGGGCGGGCGGCTAGGCCAGGCTCTTGGGGCGCAGGTCGGTCCAGGTCGCCTCGACGTGGTCGAGGCAGGCCGCGCGCCGGTCCGGGCCGAACACCGCCGACCAGCCCGCGGGCACGTCGAGCCCGGCGGGCCACAGCGAGTGCTGGCCCTCGTCGTTGACGAGGACCACGTAGTCCGCGTCCTCGTTCTCAAATGGATTCGTCACGAATTCAACTCCAGAAAAGTCGGCGCCCAAAGTCCGAGGCGATCCTCGCAGGGGCGACTGACTCGCCGCTGACGCCATTCTGATCAGCCGACGACACTATTGCGCGGTTTATGAATGGCACTGATTCCTGGCAACGGTAATTTCCACCCAATTTCCGTTGGGGGGTCGACCACCCACCCGCGCGTCCGTCGGACCGACCACCCGCCGCAAGCCCCGATACGCCTGGTAGAGGCCATGTCGCGACGGTGGGCGACGGCGTGCGGACTGGGTAGTGGCTGGTCCCCGCCCCCACCCGTAGCGGGTCGTATCCGGAACGAAGTCGGGTATCCGGCACGTATACGGACGCGCCGATCGGCGACTAAACCTATTGGGGCACGGACAAACCGCTGACAAGGAAGAACCCATGACAAGATTCGCCGTACTCGGACCGCTGGAATGCTGGTCAGGGAACCGTCAGATCGACATCCGCGGACCGTTGCAACGCAGCCTGCTCGCCGCCCTGCTCGCCACCGAGTCGCGCCCGGTGTCGGTCGAGTCCCTCGTGACCGAGCTCTGGGGCGACACCCCGCCGGACCAGTGGGAGAACGCGCTGCAGGCGCACGTGAGCAGATTGCGCAGAAGACTCACCTCGATCGCCGACGAGGCCCCGGCTCGGCTGATCGGCCTCGCCACCGGCTACCGGCTCGTGGTCTCCGAGACCGACCTCGACGCCACCGCCTTCACCCGCCAGGTCGCCCACGCCCGCGCCATCGCCGCGACCGACCCCACCGAGGCCGCCGACGTGCTGCGGTCGGCGCTGGCGCTGTGGCGCGGTCCCGCGTTCGCGATGGTCGCGGGCGGGCCGCTGTGCCGCGCGGCCGCCCACCGGTACGAGGCGGCCAGGACGATGGCGCTGGAGACCCTGTTCGACACCGAGCTGCAGACCGGCAGGCACGTCGACATCATCCCCAGGCTGCGGGAGCTGGTGGAGTCCTCCGGGCTCAACGAGCGGTTCTGCGAGCAGCTGATGGTCGCCCTGTACCGGTCCGGCCGCCAGGCCGAGGCGCTGGCCACCTACCGGCGGATGCGCCACCGCCTCGACGACGAACTCGGCGTGCTGCCGACCAGGACGCTGCGCAACCACGAGAAGGCGATCCTCGTCCACCACCCCGCCCTGCACACCCGCGCCAACCACACCACGCTGCGCGAGTAGTCCTCAGGCGACCGGGACGAGCCTGGTCAGGTGGCCCGCGAAGTCGGACATCACCGCGGCCTTGTGCTCGTCCAGGTAGAAGTGGGTCCCGCTGTACTCCCGGTGGCCCAGGTAGCGCCTGCTCCGGTCCGACCACGACCGCATCGCCGCGGGCTCCAGCATCAGCGGGTCCTCGCGGCCGACGTAGGTCACCAGCGGGCTGTCGACCACGGCCGCGTCGTCGGTGTGGTCGGCGGCGAGCCGGAAGTCGGCGATCACCGGCGGCAGCACCAGGTCGAGCATGTCCGGGTCGGCGGCCACCACGTCCGGGATGGCGCCAAGGTCCCTGATCCAGGTGACCACGTCGGCCATCGGGATGTCCTCGTGGCCCGCGGGCGCGCGGAAGAAGCCGGTCGGCGCCCAGCCGGACATGCCGAGCAGGCAGGGTGCCGGGTCGCCGTCGGCCTCCATCCGCACCGCCAGCCGGTAGGCCAGCTGCGCGCCGAGACAGTGCCCGAACACCGCGTACGGGCGCTCGTCCAGTTCGGCGACGAACGCCGCGTGCAGCTCGGCCACCGTCGCCTCCCAGTCGGTGGGCAGCGGCTCGGCGCGGCGGCCCTGCCTGCCGGGCAGGGTGACCGCCTGCACGGCGACGGTGGCGGGCAGCAGCTGGTCCCAGCCCCGGTAGGCCACCGCGCCGCTGCCCGCGTGGGCCAGCAGGAACACCCGGATCTCGGCGTCTGGCCGGTCGGGGGTGAACCAGCGCGGCTCAGGCACCGGCCACCGCCCGCATGAGCGCGTCCAGTTCGCGCAGGGCGCCGTTGGCCTGCTCGGCCACGGCGGGGTCGTCGGGGGCACCGCAGACGGCCATGAACATCCCCATGACGTTCTGGCAGGCGGCGCCGATGCGCTCCATGATCTCGGCTTCGGACATGTGTGGCTCCTTGGTGGTCAGAACGCGCCCGCGGCCCGGAACACGTGGGCGAAGGCGGCGATGTCGGCCTCGCCGTCGAAGGCCAGGTACTCGGGGAGGACGAGGTGGGGGAACCACTTCTGCTTGTAGGCCAGCTGGGTCTTGGCCGGGTACAGCGCCTCGCCGTACTCCCAGAGCAGCTTGGTCATCTGGTTGAACCCGTAGTGGAAGCCGGGAACCTGCAACGTGTCGTCCAGGCCGGTGAACGGGGTGAAGCCGAAGTGCAGCCAGCCGATCCCCTCGGCGGTGAACTGCGTGATCGCCGCGGAGTTGATCGCCTCCATGATCCCGGGCAGCTTGCCGGGGATCCGGCGGCTCAGGTCGTGCATCCAGCCCGCGCGGGAGCCGTAGACCGGGGAGTACGAGATGTAGCCCGCGAGCTTGCCGTCGAGCAGGCCGACGAACAGGCGGCGGTACGGCTGCAGGTCGCCGCCGCGCTGACCGACCAGGAAGCCCAGTTCCTTGGTGTCCTCGCCCTTGCTGCGCAGCCAGGTCCGGTCCAGCTCGTCGATCGCCGACGACCACTCGTCGAAGTCGACCTCACGCACTTCCAGCCCGGCCTTGCCCGCGCGCGCGATCTTGTTGCGCAGCCGCATGAAACGGGTGCCGTCCATCGAGAACTCGGCCAGCTCGATGGCGTAGGAAGCGCCGACCTGGTTGACCGTGAAGCCCGCCGCGGCGTAAAGCTCCGCGTCATGGCGCTGCAGCTGCACCGCCACGACCTTGCAGCCCTGTTCGTGGGCCGACGCGCGGAAAGCTTTCAGCAGCTCGGGATAGTCCGCCTGCGCGGCGAACGGGCCGCCGAACTGCACGAAGTAGCGGCCGACCGGGCGGTAGGCGACCACCCCGTCGAGCCCGGCGGCGGTGAAGTAGGTCGTGCCGTCGTTGCACGCGAGGAACGCGCTCGGGTTCTCCGCCTGGGTGTGCCGCTGGATCGCGTCCAGCGCCAGGGGTTCCGCGGTTTTCGTCATGGGTTTCTCCGTCAGGTTGAAGTTGCCGCTGAGCGCAGGGACCGCCGCAGGACCTTGCCCATCGGGTTGCGGGGCAGCGCGTCGACGAACTCGTAGTGGGTGGGCACCTTGTAGTCCGCCAGGCCGCCGCGCACCGAGAGCATCAGCTCCCGCGCGGTGGCCTTCGCGCCGGGCCGGAGCACCACGAACGCGTGCACCGCCTCGCCCCAGCGCTCGTGTTCCACCCCGACCACGGCGACGTCGGCGACCGCCGGGTGGCAGGCCAGCGCGTTCTCCACCTCGACCGGGTACACGTTCTGGCCCGCCACGATGATCGTGTCGTCGAGCCGGTCGAGCAGGAACAGGTAGCCGTCGTCGAGGTAGCCGGTGTCGCCCATCCGCAGCCAGCCGTCGACCATGGCGCGGCCGGTGGCCTCGGGCTGGTTCCAGTAGCCGAGCATGACCGCGGGCGTGCGCACGCACACCTGGCCCGCCTCGCCGTCGGGCACCGGGTCGCCCGCGCTGTCGATGATCTTCAGCTCGACGTCCGGGCACGGCTTGCCCGCCGAGGCCAGCAGCTTGCTGCCCACCACGTGGTCGACCGCGGGCAGCAGGGTCACCGCGTTGCCCGCCTCGGTGGCCGAGTATGCCTGCAGGAACTCGCCGTCGATCATCTCGAAGCACTGGCGCAGCAGGGTCTGCGAGATCGGGGAGCCGCCGTAGACGATCCGGCGCATCGACACGAACGCTTCCCGGGACGCGTTGGGCTCGGCGAACATCATCGCCAGCATCGTCGGGGCGACGAACGTCGTGGTGACGCCGAGCTTGCGGATCAGCTCCACCGCCTCCTGGCTGACGAACATCCGCATGACGACGTTGGTGACCCCCGCGGTGAAGCCCTGCATGGCCCACGACAGGCCAGCGGTGTTGAGGCCGGGCAGCCCGATCAGGCTGCGGTCCTCCGGGCGCAGGTCGAACCAGTCGAGCTGGTGGGCGGCCATGGTGTCGCGCAGGGTGAAGAAGCTGCGGTGCGGCAGCACGACACCTTTGGGCAACCCGGTCGTGCCGCTGGTGTAGAGCTGCGCGAACGGCGCGTCGGGGGTGATGCGCGGCAGGGAGATCTCCGTCGACTGGCCGGACCGCCACTCGTCGAACCCGCCGCCGCGCCGGTCCTCGGTGTCCAGCTCGACCACCAGCCGCAGGTTCGGCAGCGACGGCTTGACCCGGTCCACCACCCCGAGGAAGTCCCGCTCGACGAACAGCAACTCGGCCTGCGAGTCGCGCAGGATGTGCTCGACCTCGGTCGCGGTGAGCCGCCAGTTGACCGGCACCAGCACGGTCTCACTCTTGGCGCAGCCGAAGGCGATGTCGTAGTACAGCTCGGATTCCTTGCCCAGGTAGGCGACCCGGGCCCCCGGCGCGAGCGCACAGGACAGCAGCGCGTTGGCGGTGCGGTTGCTGCCCAGGTGCAGCTGCTCGTAGGTGACCTCCCTGCCCTCGCACGTGATCGCCACGTGCCGGGGCCGGGCCGCGGCCTGGAAGCCGGTGATCTCGGTGATCAGCTCCGGTTGCACCATCGCGCTATCCGATCCTCTCTGAGACGAACTGGTCTTCCAGGAAACCCGCGAGCCTGCGCACCGACGGATGGTCGAACACCGCCGACGCCGGACAGGGCACGGGAAGCGCGGCGGTCAGCGCGTTGCGCAGCTCGGTCGCCACCAGCGAGTCCATGCCCAGCTCACCGAAGTCCGCGTCGATGCCGACCTCGCCGGGGTGGGCGAAGTCCATGGCCGCGGCCAGGACCCGCTGGATGAGGTCCTCGACGGCCGGGCGGCGGCGGGCCGGGTCGGCGAGCGCCTCCGGGTCCAGCCGGACGGGCTCGGCCTTGGGTGCCGACGCCGCGGGGGTGCGCTCGGCCTGGGTCTCCGTGGCGAGCCAGTACTTCTTGCGCTCGAACGGGTAGGTGGGCAGGTCGACCTTGCGGTGGACGGCCCCGGCGTGGAAGTCGGGCCACGACACCGCCAGCCCTGCGGTGTACGCCTTGGCGAGCGCGGCGGGCAGCGACTCGGCGTCCACATCGGACCGGCGCAGGCTGGTCAGCCAGGTGTGGTCGGCCGCGGTGACGCACCGCTTGGCCAGCGAGGTCAGCGTCGAGCCGGGGCCGACCTCGATGAAGACGTGCTTGCCGCGCTTCTGCGCGGCCCGGGCCGCGCCGAGGAAGTCGACCGGGGCGACGATCTGGCGGACCCAGTAGTCGACGTCGGCCAGCTCGCGCCACCGGGCGACCTGGCCGGTGACGGTGGAGACCAGGGTGACCTCCGGCTGCCGGAACTCGATGTCGGCGATCGCGGCGCGGAACTCGTCGACCACCTCCGCCATCAGCGGCGAGTGGAACGCGTGGGACACGGTCAGCCGCTTCGCCGCGATGTCGCGGTCCGCCAGGGCGGCCGTGATCTCGGTGAGCGACGCGTCGCCGCCGGACAGCACGGTCTGCCCCGGCGCGTTGACCGCCGCGACGGCGACATCGGGGTACGCGTCGACCAGGTCGGCCACGTCATCGAGGGCGGCGGGTACGGAGATCATCCCGCCCGGCGCCCGCACCGAGCCCATCAGCCTGCCGCGCGCGGCGACGAGCCGAGCGGCGTCGGCCAGGCTGAACAGGCCCGCGACCGTGGCCGCGACCACCTCGCCGATACTGTGTCCTATCAGGACAGTCGGGCGGATGCCCCAGGAGAGCCATAGCCTGGCCGTCGCGTATTCCACGGCGAACAAGGCGGGCTGGGTGTAGCGGGTCTCGTCCAGGTCGGGCGCCGCCGGGTCGAGCACCAGGTCCTTGACCGACCGGCCGACCAGCGGGGTCAGCAGCCGGTCGCACTCGTCGAGCGCCTCGGCGAACGCCGGGTACCGGCGGTACGCCCCAGCGCCCATGCCCGCGTACTGCGCGCCCTGCCCGGTGAACAGGAACGCGACCTTGCGCGCGGCGGTCGCGGTCGACTCCGTCTCCAGCGAACGCGCCAGCAGTGCGGCGAGGTCGTCGCGGTCGCGGACCAGCCCGGCGACCCGGTGCCGGAAGTGCGCTCTGCCGACGTTGGCGGTGTAGCAGAGGTCGGCGACGGCCAGGTCCGGCGAGTCGGCCAGCAGGCGCTGGTAGCCGCGCAGTTGGTCCGCGAGTGCCGGCGCCGACTTGGCCGACACGGTGAACACTCCACCGGTCTCGGCGGACACCGTCGGGCGATTGGGCGCGGGGGCCTGTTCGAGCACGACGGAGGCGATGGTGCCGGTGAAGCCGAAGGAGTTGACCATCGCGCGGCGGACCGGCGCCTGCCACGGCTCGGACTTGTCGGGCACGCGCACCGGGTAGGTGTCCCACGGGATGCGGCCGGACGGGGTGTCGACGTTGAGGTGCGGATAGACCGTGGCGCGCTGGAGCTGCAGCACGGTCTTGACCACGCCGCCGACACCAGCGGCGGCCTCCATGTGGCCGATGTTGGTCTTCAGCGACGCGACCAGCAGCGGGTCGTCGGCGGTGTGCGAGTCCCGGAACACCTCGTCCAGCGCGGCCATCTCGATCGGGTCGCCCAGCGGGGTCCCGGTGCCGTGCGCCTCGACGTAGGAGATGTCGGCGGGTGTCAGCGCGGCGCTGGCCAGCGCGGCGCGCATCAGCGCGACCTGCGCGGTCCCGTTGGGCGCGGTCAGCCCCGCGCTCTCGCCGTCCTGCCGGACCGCGGAGCCGCGGATGAGCGCGAGCACGGTGTCGCCGTCGCGCTCGGCGTCGGAAAGCCGTTTGAGGACCAGCACTCCGCAGCCCTCACTGCGGGCGTAGCCGTCAGCGGACTCGTCGAAGGTCTTGCACCGCCCGTCGGCGGCCAGCGCCTGCATGTCCGACAGCAGCGCGGTGCTCAGCGGGTGGTGGATGGCGTTGACCCCGCCGCACAGCGCGATCTCGCACTCGCCGCCGCGCAGTCCCTGCACCGCGAGGTGCAGCGCGACGAGCGAGGCCGAGCAGGCGGTGTCGAGGGTGATCGACGGGCCGCGCAGCCCGAGGAAGTACGACATCCGGCCGGACACCCCGGCGTGCAGGATCCCCGCGGCCAGGTAGCCGTCGAGGTCTTCGTCGGCCAGCGCGCCGAGTTCGAGCGCGTAGTCCATCGAGCTCGCGCCGAAGTAGACGCCGCCGGTGCCGTGGCGCAGCCGGGTGGGGTCGATGTTGGCGTGTTCGAGCGCGGCCCAGGTGGTCTCCATGACCAGGCGCTGCTGCGGGTCGAGGCAGCGCGCCTCCTTGGGCGAGATGGTGAAGAACGGGCCGTCGAATTCGTCGATCCCGGTCAGGAAACCGCCGCCCGCGGAGTTGATCCGACCCTTTTCGGCGGCATCGGCGGCGAATGCGGAAACATCCCAGCGGTCCGCCGGAAATGGGCCGGTGCCGACGCCGCCGATGTCCAGGAATTCGGCGAGCGCGGCCGGGGTGTCATTGTCCCCCGGAAATCGCAGGCCGAGACCGACGATGGCGATGGGCTCGTGTTTCGCCCGCAGCAGCCTGCCGATGAGCTCGTCCTGCTCGCGAATGGTGGCGCGGGCCGCGGCCAGCTCGGCCGTTTCGGTGGACATGTCTCCCCTAGTGCCGGTCGACGAGGTCGACGAGGTAGGTCAGCAGGCTCTCCAGCGTCGGGCTGTTGAACAGCACGTTCGCGTCGATCTCGCAGCCGAGGAGCCGTTCGAGCCGCTGCTTGAGGTCGGTGAGCCCGAGCGAGGTCAGCCCGAGGTCGAAGAAGCTCTGGTCGTGCGGCAGGTCGTCGTCCTCGGTCATCAGCAGCGCGTGCCGGAACTCCGGTTCGAGTGCGGCTTCCAGCGCTTCCCTGCGCTCGACCACGGGCAGGTCGACCAGCTCCGTGATCGTCAGGTCGGGCGTCATGACCGAGTGCCTCCACGTCAGGGTTTCGGGAATTGTCCGGCTATTCACGCGGCATCGGACGAGGCACATGCTAAGCAGCCGCGGGGCCGCGAGGAAACCTCCCGATAGCGCGCTGTCAGTGCCGCGTCAGCAATCAGCGCAGCGTCAGCGGCATATCCGATCGTGCTGTTAGCTTCGGCGCCGCGGACTGGTTCTCCGCGTCCAAGAAAAGGGGAACTGAATTGGTGCGATCGGTGACGACATACGACTCGTATGTCGGGGGCGCACAGGTGCCGTCGAGCCGATACGTCTACACGGTCACGACGTCGGCGGTCCTGGCTGATGTCTTCGAGGCGTTGACCCTCAAGCGGCGGTTGGAGCAGGGCGCGGTCGATCCGGCCGACGCGGCCGACTTCGTCGTCGGCCGCTGCGCGATGGCCGACGAGGACACCATCGCCGCGGCGACCGAGGCCGCCGCGGCGGCGGCGCCGGGCTGGGCGGCCACCCCGCTGGAGGTGCGGCTGTCGCTGGCCGCGGGCATCCGCAAGCGGCTGGAGGAGCGGCACGCGGAGTTCGTCGACGTGCTCATCGCCGAGGGAACGCCGCGCGCGCTGGCGGAGTGGCAGGTCGCGGGCCTGCTGGAGACCTTCGGCGAGACGACCATCGGCTGGTGCGCCACCCAGATGGAACACCAGCGGCGGCTCGGGTCGCGAACCCTGCGGCTGCGCCGGGTGCCCGACGGCGTGGTGGCGATCAACCCGCCGCAGAACGCGCCCGCGGCGAGCGCCCTGTTCGGGATCACCGCGCTGCTGGCCGGGAACGCGGTCGTGGTGCGGGCTCCGCGCAGCGCGCCCCTCGGGGTGATGTACGCGATGCGCGAACTGGTCGCGCCCGCGCTCGACGAGCTGGGCGCGCCGCCCGGCACGCTCAACGTGCTGTGCTCGCGGCCTAGCCCGGCGATCCGCAACTGGCTGGAGAGCCCGCGGGTGAACTCCATCTTCTACACCGGAAGCGTCGAGACGGGCTTCAAGCTGGAGCAGGACGCGGCCGCCCACGGCACCAAGGTGATCCTGGAGCTGGCGGGCAACGACTGCGTCGTCGTCTGGCGCGACGCCGACCTCGACCTGGCCGCCGAGGCGCTCACCGAGTGCTTCTTCGGCTCCGGCCAGATCTGCATGGTGCCCAACCAGGTCCTCGTCCACCCCGCCGTCGCCGACGAGCTGCTCGACCGGCTGCGGGTCGCCGCGGGCCAGATCCGGCCGGGGCCGCCGGAGGAGCCCGGGGTCCTGCTCTCCCCCGTGCTGCGCAGCGAGAAGTTCTTCGCCTTCATCCGCGACGCGCTCGGCAAGGGCGCCGAGATCGTGCACGGCGGCAGGCGGCTGGAGACCGACGGCTCCCCGTCCGACACGGGCATGTTCCTCGAACCCACGGTGCTGCGGGTCGACGGGATCGAGCGCGGCCGGGAGATCGACGCGGTCCGGTTCGAGACGTTCTTCCCGCTGCTGCCGGTGATCGTGTGCGAGCCGGGCTCCGACGAGTCCATTTTGGACGCGATGCTGGCGCACGTGCTCGCCAATCCCTACGGCCTGCGCAATTCGCTGTGGGCCACCGACGAGTCGGTCGTCGAGCAGTTCGTCAACCGGGTCACCAACTGCGGACTGCTCAAAGTCAACGACTCCCATATCGGCTTCCTGCCGTTCCTGCCGACCCACGGCGGCCCCGGCCGCACCGGCGGCAGCTTCGGCGAGGCGAACTACCCGATGCTGCGGACCTCCCGCCTGCAAGGCATCAGCGTCGCGGCGGGGATCCGTCCCCGGGCCGCGGTGTTCGACGCGTACACCCAATTCCTGACAGGAAGGCAAGCCAATGCGGTTCATGGAGGCTGACCGGCTCGCGTGCGAGGAGCTGCTGCCCGGGCTGCTCGGCGCGATCGCGGAGATCCCGCTCGCCGAGCTGGAGAGCGAGAAGAACCCGGCGATCGAGCTGTTCCGCGCCTATGGCGGGACCAACCTCGTCGTCCCCGCGGCCTACGGCGGCCTGGACGCCTCGGCGCTGCAGGCCGCCAGGGTGGTGCGCGCGCTGGCCGCGGCGGCGCCGTCGATGGCCGTGGCCACCGCGATGCACCACTTCTCGGTGGGCACGCTGTTCGGCGTGGCCGAGTCCTTCGGCCAGGGCACCGACCTCGACGACCTGATGCTCAAGCAGATCGCCGAGAAGCGCTGGCTGGTCGCCTCCGGCTTCGCCGAGGGCCGCACCCAGCAGGGCATCCTCGCCCCCACGATGGAGGCCCGGCCGGTCGACGGCGGCTACCTGATCTCCGGCTCGAAGAAGCCGTGCAGCCTGTCGCGGTCGATGGACCTGTTCACCGGCAGCGTCGGCATGCGCCGCGAGGACGGCTCCGTCGAGATGGGCTTCCTGATGCTGCCCGCCGACACCCCCGGCATCAGCGTGGTCCCGTTCTGGGGCAGCTTCGCGCTGGCGGGCGCGCAGAGCGACGAGGTCCGCCTGACCGACGTCAAGGTCACCGACGCGCAGATCCTGCAGCCGCCCGCCGACCTGCTCGAAGAACTGAGCGAGCTGCAGCAGGTCGGTTTGATCTGGTTCGAGATGACGGTCTGCGCCACCTACACCGGCATCGCCAGCGCCCTGGTCGACCGGGTCCTGACCGCCAAGCGCGGCACCGCGGCCGACCGCGCCGCCATGGTCGTGCGCATCGAGTCCGCCGCCGCGCTGGTCGAGGGCCTGGCCCGCAGGCTGATGGACGGCGAGATGGACAACGACTGCCTGGCGCAGGCGCTGGCCAGCCGGTTCACCGTGCAGGACCTCATCCGCGACACCGTCGGCCAGGCCGTGGAGCTGCTGGGCGGCATGGCGTTCGTGTCGTCCTCCGACGTGGCCTACCTGTCGGCCGCCGCGCAGGCCATCGCGTTCCACCCGCCGTCACGCACCAGCATGATCGACGGGATGCTCGGCTACTACGGCGGCGAACCGCTGGTGGTCGAGTGACCGCCACGACCACCGCGTCCCCCGGCACGATCGCGTCGGGGGACGTCGCCGAGAAGTACCGGACGTTCGTGAGCAAGGGCCGCGCGGCCCTCGGCGAGATGTTCGGCGGTGACGTCGAGGTCGCCGCCGAGGGCGCGTGGCTGCACACCGCCGCCGGGCGCAGCCTGCTCAACTGCGGCGGGTACGGGGTGTTCCTCATGGGGGCACGCCACCCGCGCGTGGTCACCGAGGTGATCCGGCAGATCAACACCAACCCGATCGCCTCGCGACTGCTGCTCGAACCCGAGTTGGCCAACGCCGCCGAGGCGCTGGTCGGGGTGGCACCGGCGGGCTTGGAGCGGGTGTACTTCGCCGGGTCCGGCGCGGAGGCGGTCGAGGCCGCCATCAAGCTCGCGCGGGCCCAGGGCAGGCGGCACCTGGTGTCGATGGAGTCGGGCTACCACGGCAAGACGCTCGGCGCGCTGAGCGTCACCGCGCGGGAGGTCTTCCAGGCCCCGTTCCGGCCGCTGCTCCCCGAGGTCTCGCACGTGCCGTTCGGCGACGCCGGAGCGCTCGAGCAGGTGCTGCGCGCCCACCCGGGTTCGGCCTGCGTGATCGTGGAGCCGATCCAGGGCGAGGCCGGGGTGATCCTTCCGCCCGACGGATACCTGCGCGACGTCGAGCGGCTGTGCCGCGAGCACGGCGCGCTGTTCGTGCTCGACGAGATCCAGACCGGGCTCGGCCGGGTCGGGCGCTGGTGGGGCGCGGACGCGGCCGGGGTGACCCCGGACGTGCTGCTCGTGGGCAAGGGCCTGTCCGGCGGCGTCGTGCCGGTGTCGGCCATGGTCGCCACGGCGGCGGCGTTCAAGCCGTTCGACAAGGACCCGTTCATCCACACCTCGACGTTCTCCGGCAACCCGCTGGCGATGGCCGCCGCCCAGGGCGCCATCGCGGCGATCAAGGAGGACGGTCTGGTCGAGCGGGCCGCCGATCTCGGCGCGCGGCTGCGGCCGAGGCTGGCCGAGATCGCCGAGTCCGTGCTGGGCCACCGGGTCCGCGAGGTGCGCGGCGCCGGGCTGCTGATCGGCATCGAGTTCACCGTCGACGGCCTCGCGGGCGACCTGCTGATCGAGCTGCTGTCCGCGGGCGTGGTGGCCAACCACTCGCTCAACTCGCCCGCGGTGCTGCGGCTGACTCCCCCGGCGATCCTCGACGACCGCGAGGTCGACGTGCTGCTCGACGCCTTCGACCGGGCCGCCCGCGCGGTCGTGTCCTAAAAGGAGACTTGCGATGAGATCCATCCACCTGCTGGTCCGGGTGCCCGCCGACCCGGCCACCGCCTACACCGCGGTGTCCGACTTCGCCCGCTACCCCGAGCTCGCCGACGACGTCCGGGAGGCGCGCACCGGGCCGCCCGGGACCCGCCAGGAGACCTACTGGGAGGTCAATTTCCGCCGCGGGATCATGCGCTGGCACGAGACCGAGGTGTTCGACGCCGAGCGGCTGCGCATCGACTTCGAGCAGAGCGACGGCGACTTCGACGACTTCCGCGGCGCCTGGCAGGTGACCGTGGCCGACGGCGGGTCCGACGTGCGGTTCGAGGTCACCTACGACTTCGGCATCGAGAGCCTGTCCGGGCTCATGGACCCCATCGCCGAGCGGGTGATCAAGCGCGCCGCCGTGCAGGTGCTCGGCGGGCTCTTCGGCCCGATCGACGTGCTGGAGGGCGCCGAGGCCCTCACCGATCTCGACACCGTCCCGGCGCTACCGGGCACCGTTTAAGGAGACCCCTGATGGACGCCGCGAACCTGTTCGACTCCAAGACCACCTACCGACTGATCCGGCTCGAGTACCTGGCCGCGCTCGCCCTGTCGATGTACCTGTTCGTCGACCACCTCGGCGAGATCAACTGGTTCGTCTTCGCCGGGCTGTTCCTCTACATCGACCTCATCGGTTACATCCCGGGCGCGATCGCCTTCCACCGCAGCGCGACCAAGCAGATCTCCAAGGTCTACTACGTCCTATACAACACGATGCACAGCCTGGTCACCCAGGCCGTGGTCGCCCTGGTGTGGTCGCTGGCCTTCGGGCCGGAGTGGGCGCTGCTCGCGCTGCCGATCCACCTGTGCGGCGACCGGGCGCTGTTCGGCAACTTCCTCAAGCCGTTCTCGGTCACCTTCGAGCCGGTCGTGCACCCCGCGTTCGCGCAGTTGCGGGAGAAGGTGGAGTCCCCGGCCAGCGCGAGCGCGCCCGCGCCGTCCGCCGTGGCGGAACAGGTGCTGACGGGGTGACCAGTTCCGTTGCCGAGGCCGTGTGGACCGTGGCACAGCGGTTCCCCACCGGCGTGTCGGTGGTGACCGCGGGCGCCGGTGCCACCGCCCGCGGCGCGACCGTGAGCACTTTCTGTTTCCTGTCAAGAGAACCGGCCCTGGTGTCCATCTGCCTGCGACGCGGCAGCTGGGTGCTCGGCCTCATCCGCGACCACGGCGCGTTCACCGTGAACGTGCTGGCCAGCGACCAGGAGGCCGTGGCCCGGCGCTTCGCCAGCCGCGCCCGCGGCGCCGACCAGTTCGACGGCGTCGGCTGGACCGCGGGCGAGGCGGGGGTGCCCCGGCTGGCGGACACCGTGTGCTGGCTGCACTGCAGGCCGCACGAGGTCATCGCCGCCGGGGACCACGAACTCGTCGTGGCCACCGTGGCCGGGCTCGGCGAAGGGCCGGGCCGCACACCGCTGCTGTATTTCGCCGGGGCGCTGCACCGGGGAGCCATCGAGAGCGAGGACATATGACCGCGCACAGCCCGACCCAGATCCCGCGAGAAGCGGACTGGGACACCGCGCCGAGCCTGATCGACGGCGCGATGGACCTGGAGATGACCGCGCAGGACTGCAACCTGCGGTACTGGCTCAACGCCGTTCCCGAGGGCACGCTGCGCGGCAGGCCGGACGGGCACGACCCGGACCTGGTCGTGCCGGAGCACATGAAGTCGGGGCCGCTGTATGCGGCGATCACCCAGGAGTACGCGTTCCGCTCGGTGGCCGAGGAGAAGGCGACCCGCGGCCTGGCGTACCTGATCCCCATCGCGCCGGACACCGACACGATGGAGTTCTACACGACCCAGGTGTTCGACGAGTGCAGGCACGCGATGGTGTTCCGCAACCACCTCGTCGCCCTCGGCACCCCGGCCGACCGCCTCGCCGAGGCCATCCCCGCGTTCGCCGGGTCCTATTTGGACACGGTGCTGGAGCCGCTGGAGCGCATGGCGCTGGAGATCATGCGCGACGACCGCGACTTCATCGGCGGCGTCGTGATGATGACGATCATCCTCGAAGGCGCGCTGGCCCCGGCCGCCGAGCTGAGCGAGCGCAAGTGGCGTCCGCTCGACCCGGCCGCCGCCGACATCGACAAGGGCGCGGGCATCGACGAGATCCGGCACCTGACCGTCGGCGCGGCCATCGCCAGGCAGCACCTCATCGACCACCCCGGCGACCGGGACCGGGTGCTGGAGCTGATCCAGCGCGGCATGAAGCTGTGGAGCGAGCTGCCGACCCACGAGATGGTGCTGCGGCGCGAGAAGCTGTTCCAGGAGGGGCTGCGCGAGCACGCCGCCGTCGTCGGCGACTACGAGATCTGGCCGGGCAGGCGCCTGGTGGACACCACGCCGGAGGAGCGGCTCGAGACCGCGGACCGCTGGTCGACGGACATGAAGCGCAAGCGCCTCACCGACATGGGCCTGGAAGAGGCCGCGACGTGACCGCGGGCCGTCGCGGCGCCGTCGCGGTCCTGGCGGGTCTCGGCGGCTGGCTGCCGCCCCGGGTGGTGGACAACGCCGAGATCGCGCCGCTGCTGGGCACCAGCGCCGAGTGGATCAGGACCAGGACCGGCATCTCGGGGCGGCACTGGATCGACCCCGGGATGTCCACGGTCGGCTTGGCCGCGGAGGCGGGCGCGCGGGCGCTGAAGTCGGCGGGCCTGACCGAGGTGGGCGTGGTCGTGCTGGCCACAACGACCCCGGACCGGCCGTGTCCGGCGTCGGCGCCGGAGGTCGCCGCGCGGCTGGGTCTGCCCGGGGTCGCCGCGTTCGACGTCGGCGCGGTGTGCGCCGGGTTCGTCTACGCGCTCGCCGCGGGCGCGGGCCTGATCAGCGCGGGCGTGGCGGGCGAGGTGCTGGTCATCGGCGCGGACGCGTTCTCCACGATCATCGACCCGGCCGACCGCGGCACCGCGATGATCTTCGGCGACGGGGCGGGCGCGGTCGTGCTGCGCGCGGGCGAGCCGGACGAGCCGGGTGCGCTTGGCCCGTTCGACCTCGGCAGCGACGGCGACCACGCCGACCTCGTCATGATCCCGGCGGGCGGGTCCCGGCAGCGCCTGGGCGACGACCCGCGCGACCACTTCTTCACCATGCAGGGCAAAGCGACGTTCAAGCACGCCGTGCAGCGCATGGCCGCGTCCGCGCGCGCGGTTCTCGCCGAGACGGGATGGCGCACCGAGGACGTCGACTGGGTCGTCGGCCACCAGGCCAACCAGCGCATCATCGACGCGCTCGGCGTCGCGCTCGACGTGCCCGCCGACCGCCTCGTCAGCAACATCGACCGGGTCGGCAACACCGCCGCGGCATCGATCCCGCTGGCCATGGCCGACGCCGCCGCCCGGTTCCGGCCGGGAGACCGGGTCCTGCTCACCTCGTTCGGCGGCGGGCTCGCGTGGGGCTCCACCGCCCTGCGCTGGCCCGCCATCACCGCGGCCTGAATTCCCCTCGTAATCCACTGTAGACAAAGGAGATCATCATGGACGTCACCCTCGACCAGGTCAGGACGCTGCTCGTGGCCAGCTTCGGCGTCGGCGCCGAGGAGGTCGGCGCCGAGGTGACCCTCGCCGAGCTCGATGTCGACTCGCTGGCGCTGGTCGAGTTCGCGCTGATGGCCGAGAAGGAGTTCGGCGTGGCCATCGACGAGGAGGAGATCAGCAAGGACTTCACCATGGGCGACGTCGTCACCCTGATCGAGCGGAAGAAAGCCCTCGTCTGATGGCGGCCGACATCGCCGTCACCGGGATCGGCCTGCTGACCCCGGCGGGCATCGGGATCGAGGACAACTGGGCGAGGCTGCTGCGTGCGGAACCCGCCGCGGCGGCCGACCCCGGCCTGGCCGGGCTGCCGGTCGACTTCGGCTGCCGGGTGCCCGGGTTCGACCCGGACGAGCTGGTGGGCAGGCGGCTGGCGTGGCGGCTGGACCGCTACGAGCAGCTCGCCATGGCCGCCGCGCGGCAGGCCGTGGCCGACTCCGGCCTCGACCCGCGCACGTGGGACGGGGCCAGGGTCGGCGTGGTGCTGGGCACCGCCATCGGCGGGATCGCCACGTTCGAGCGGGAGCACTCCAACCTGCGCGACCGCGGGCCGGTCGAGGTCTCGTCGATGCTGATCCCGATGCTCGGGGTCAACATGGCCGCCGGGTACGTCGCCATCGACCACGGCGCGCGCGGCCCCAACTTCGCCACGGCGACGGCGTGCGCGTCGGGTGCCACCGCCATCGGCACCGCGATGAGCCTGCTGCGGTCCGGGGCGTGCGACGTGGTGATCACCGGCGGGGCCGAGTCGAGCTCGACGCCGACGATCGTGTCGTCATTCGCCAAGATGAAGGCGCTGTCCCGGCACGAGGACCCGGCGCGCGCGTCGCGGCCGTTCGACACCGCGCGGGACGGGTTCGTCATCGCCGAGGGCGCGGGCGTGCTGGTCCTGGAGCGGGCCGCCGACGCGGTGGCCCGCGGCGCGCGCGTCCGCGCCCGGCTGCTCGGCTACGGCGCGTCGGCCGACGCCTTCCACGCCACCAGCCCGCACCCCGACGGCGTCGGCGCGACGCTGGCCATCGAGGCCGCGCTGGCCGACGCGGGCGTGCTGCCCGACGAGGTCGACCACGTCAACGCGCACGCCACGTCCACCCCGGTCGGCGACCTGACCGAGGCGACGACGCTGCGCAAGGTGCTCGGCTCCCGGCCGGTGGTCACCTCGACCAAGGGCGTCACCGGCCACACCCTCGGCGCGGCAGGCGCGATAGAGGCGTGCTTCACCGCGCTGGCGTTGCAGCACGGCGTGGTGCCGCCCACCGCCAACCTGGTCGACGTCGACCCCGGCGTGGACGTCGACGTGGTCGTGGGCGCGCCGCGCGCGCTGCCGCTGCGGGTCGCGATCAGCAATTCCTTCGGATTCGGCGGCCAGAACGCGGTTCTGGTCATGGCCGGGGCCTAATACACACCTTCGAGGAGACCCCATGCCCGCCCAACCGGGTTCTTTGACCCTCTCCCCCACCGGCAGCTTCGAGGAGCTGTCGCAGCTGGCGAAACAGGCGGGCCTGACCGCCCCTCGGCCCGGCTACTACGTGGCGAAGTCGATCGCCACCTTCGCGCTCCTTGCGGGCTGCGAGGTGGCGTTCTTCCTCATCGGCGACTCGTGGTGGCAGCTGCTCACCGCGGCGGCACTGGCGATCGCGCTGGTGCAGACCGGTTTCATGGCCCACGACGTCGGGCACAAGCAGGTGACCACGCACAAGCGGCGGTCGGAGATCCTGGGCATGCTGCACATGAACGTGCTGCTCGGGGTGTCCTACGGGTGGTGGGTGAACCACCACAACCGCCACCACAACAACCCGAACAACCTCGACAAGGACCCGGACACGATCCGCCGCCCGGTGATCTTCGACGTCGACGAGCTGCCCGCCAAGTCCACCACCGCGTTCCGCCGGTTCATCATCCGGTTCCAGTCGGTGATGTTCTTCGTGCTGCTCGGGCACGAGGCGTGGCGGCTGCACATGTCCGGCTTCCGCGCGGCCAAGGCGGGCATCCTGCGCCAGGTCCGGCTGGAGCTGGGCTTGATCTTCCTGCACGCCGCGCTCTACCTGACCGCCGTGTTCCTGGTGCTGTCGCCGGTGACGGCGGTGGTGTTCATCCTGGTCAACAAGGCGGTCTTCGGCGTGTACCTCGGGATGGTGTTCGCGCCGAACCACAAGGGAATGGTGGTCTACCGCGACGACGTCGAGCTGGACTGGCTGCACCGGCAGGTGCTGACCTCCCGCAACATCCGGTCCAGCCGGTTCACCGACTTCGTCTACGGCGGCCTGAACTACCAGGTCGAGCATCACCTGTTCCCCAGCATGCCCAGGGTGAACCTGCGCCGGGTGCGTCCGATGGTCATGGAGTACTGCCGACGCAACGACATCCCGTATGTGGAGGTGTCGGTGTGGCAGTCCTACGCCGAGGTCGCCCGCTTCCTGGCCAAGGTCAGCGACGACGCCCGCCACTGAGCACAGACAGCAAACACCCCCTGCCGCATGCGGCAGGGGGTGTTTGTTATCTGTGCTCAGACCAGTGTGGAGACGATCTCGACCTCGGCGGGCACCAGGTCGGCGGGCAGCCGGTCGCCCAGCCAGGTCCGCAGCTCGCCGCCGTCTAGCGGGCGGCCGTTGCCCGCCGCGGCAACGATGGGGCGCGGGTCGTCGGCGTAGCCGGGGCGGATGGCCTGCACGGAGAACCGGCCGGTGCCCGCGAGCATCTTCGGCTCGGTCACCTGGACGTCGAAACCCTGCTCGGCCAGCAGGTCGCGCACGGTGTCGACCCGGCCCGCGGTGGGCAGGCCCGGCTCGTCGTGGACCTCCATGGTCACCTGCTGCACCAGCGGCCAGTGTGCGGCGTCGATGCCGCGCAGGACATCGAGTTCGGCGCGCTGGACGTCGATCTTGAGCAGGTCGATCACCGGCACGGCGACCTCGTCGATCACCGCGGAGGTCCGGCGCAGCAAGCACTCGCGCGCGTCGTATTCGAAGTCCTTGGCGATGATCGCCTCGACCGCGTCAAGGTGGGTCTCCCGGCCCTGGGGTCCAGCGGCCCGCTCGTGGTCGACATAGGTCTGGATGAGGTGGCGCTCGTTGTCGAACGCGGCGTAGTCGGCGCGGCACGACATGATCGAGATCTCGGGGTAGAAGTTGAAGCGGATCCGCTCGTCCTGTTCGGACAGGCCGATCTCGAACAGGTGGGCCGGGATGCCCCGCCCCTCGACGTTGGTCCGCAACCGGTCGAAGACTTCGGGGACCGGCTCGAAGGCGAACACCCGCGCCGACGGGCAGCGCGCGGTGACGAAGAGGGTGAACATGCCGATGTTGGCCCCGACGTCGAAGACCACCGCGCCCTCGCGCAGGACGACACCGCCCTGCAGATAGGACTCGGCGACGAAGATCTCGTCGTGCAGGAACCGCGTCTCGGTCGGGGAGATCTCGGCCAGCTCGCTCAGCGCGCCGGTCTCGGCGTTGCCGGACGGCCTGCCCCACGGCAACACGCGCGCGGTCAGCCGACCCGTTTCGGATCGGTCGACACGCGCGCGTGCGACGCCGGGAAAGCGCAGAAGGGCGGATTTCACTTGGTCTGTATCAGTCATCGATTCCCGTCCGTTCACAAACAGTCGCGAAGCGGAGAGGGCAGGATTCGAACCTGCGTAGGCGTTGACCCGCCGGCCGAAACCGGCCCCGATAAACCACTCCGGGCACCTCTCCTAGACCAAGCTATTCAGTTGTCACGCGGAGAGGGCAGGATTCGAACCTGCGTAGGCGTTGACCCGCCGGCCGAAACCGGCCCCGATAAACCACTCCGGGCACCTCTCCTAGACCAAGCTATTCAGTTGTCACGCGGAGAGGGCAGGATTCGAACCTGCGTAGGCGTTGACCCGCCGGCCGAAACCGGCCCCGATAAACCACTCCGGGCACCTCTCCTAGACCAAGCTATTCAGTTGTCACGCGGAGAGGGCAGGATTCGAACCTGCGTAGGCGTTGACCCGCCGATCGAAACCGGCCCCGATAAACCACTCCGGGCACCTCTCCTCGGGCTTTTCCGTCCCCTTCCGGGAACCTCCGGCCCGCTTGCAAGGACAACTTTGCCAGGCCGCTCTGACAATTCGCCTGCACATCGCTGACACCTCAAGATCAGATGCTTGTCAGCGCGCCGTCAGAAACCGCTGCCACTGTTGTGCGCGAGTGAAAGGGGTGGCGATGGCCACGGCAGGGATCTCCGCGGACGAGACGGTGCGGGCGGAGCGGGAGCGCACGCTGGCCGACATCGTCGCCACGACATTGGGGCGCGACCAGGTCGACCCGCACGAGGGCTTCTTCGACGCGGGCGGCGACAGTGTCCTCGCGCTCCAAGTCGTCGCCCGTGCGCACGAGGCCGGGCTGGCGCTGACCGTGCGGGACATCTTCGACCTGCAGACCGTGGCCGCGCTGTCCGAGCGGGCCGTCGAGGTGACCGCGCCGACCGGCGACCAGCTGCCGGAGCTGAGCAGGCGCCAGCTCGACGAGTTCGAGGACTTCGACGAGCCCGCCGCGGCCGACAGCGGCGCCGAGTGGGAGACCGCGCCCTGATCACCGCAGGTCAGCGGCCCAGAGCAGAAAATAGGTAACTTCTACCTATCACCCCGCCGCGCACCCGTGCCAGGGTCCACCGTGTGATCAGACAGGCGGCCGAACGGTGCGCGCCGGGGTCGGCCGACCTCTTGCACCCGAACTGGTGGCTGCCCGCGCTCGCCCGCGGCGAGCACGCCGAACCCCGCCCCGGCTGGGTCGGGGCGATCGAACGCGCCGTGTGCCAGGCGGGCGGTGGACCCGTTCCCGCTCAGTGGAAGCAGGCCTTCGCGCTCCCCTTCCGTCCGCTGGTCAACGCCGCGCGTGACCAGGTCATGGCCCGAACCGTCACCTCGGCGGACGTCGATCTCGAAGCGGTCGGGCAGGCGTTCGCCGACTGGCTCGACGGCCATCTCGTCGGCTTGGCGAGCCGGGCGCTGGTCGCCACGCTGAACCGCCACGCCGAACAGGGTCTGCTCACCGGAGCCGACGGCGGCAGGCGGTTCGCGGACTTCGTCAGCCAGGTCGACTCCCCCGCCGGACGAGCGGCGCTGTTCACCGAGTACCCCGTGCTCGCCCGAGTGCTCGCGCAGTCGTGCGCCATGTCGGCCGACGCGTGCGTCGAACTGCTCGGCCACTTCGCCGCGGACCGCGCCCGGATCGTGCGGGACCTGCTCGGCGGGGTCGACCCCGGGCCGGTCACCGGCCTGCGTCCCCGGCTCGGCGACCCGCATCGCCGGGGCCGCGCTGTCGCCGCGCTGGTATTCGCCGACGGCCGCGAGGTGATCTACCGGCCCCGCGATGTAGGCACCCACGTCGCGCTGGGCACGTTCATCACGACCATGAACCGGCACGTGCCCGGCCTGGACCTGCGCGCGCCCGCGGTGGTGGCGGGCCCGGACCACGGGTGGATCGAGCACATCGCCGCCGCGCCACTGGACGACCTCGCCGCCGCGGATCGCTTCTACCGCAGGCAGGGCGCGCTGCTGATGCTGCTGCACCTGCTGCACGCCTCGGACATGCACTACGAGAACGTGATCGCCTGCGGCGACCAGCCGGTGTTGGTGGACGTCGAGACCCTGCTCCACCCCCAGCTCCCCGCGCCCGCCTACGCCGGAGACCCGGCGGCGGCCACGCTGTCCGACTCGGTCTACCGGACGGCGCTGCTGCCGATGATCGCCGTCGGCGAGCACGGCGCGGTCGACATCTCGGGGCTCGGCGGCGACCGCGGCGCGGTGTCGTCGGGCGCGTCGGTCGGCTGGGCGGACGCGGGCACCGACCGGATGCGCCCGGTGCACCGCCCGCCCAGGTTCACCGGCGGGTCCAACCGCCCCCGGTACGCGGGCCGCGAACTCGACCCCGTCGACCACGAGGCCGCGCTGCTCGCCGGTTTTCGCGCCGCCTACGACGCCGTCCTACGCCACCGCGAGGATTACACCGGGCTGCTGCGCGAGTGTGCCGACCTGGAGATCCGGGTGGTGTTCCGGCCGACCCGCGGCTACGCCGCGCTGCTCACCGAGTCGGCCGATCCCGCCATGCTGCGCGACGCCCGCGACCGCGACCGGATGCTCGACGCCCTCGCCGACCAGCCCGAACTCGCCGCCCGCGAACGCACGGACCTGTGGGCCGGTGACGTGCCGATCTTCGCCGCGCGACCGGACTCGACCATCGTCCGCGGCACGGACGGCACCGCGTTGGACGGTCTCATCGATCGGCCTGGTCTGGACTGCGCGCTGGACAAGATCGCCGCGATGGCCGAGGCCGACCGCCGGGACCAGGCGTGGATCGTCTCGGCCACCCTCGCCACCCGCCGCCCGGTGCTCGACCACCACAGTCAGGCCCCGATCGCGGGTCCGCTGCCGGGCACCGCGGCCGATCCCGAGCGGCTGCTCGTGGCCGCGTGCGGTCTGGGCGACCAGCTCGTGGCCGCGAGCCACGCGGGCGGCGGCCGGGTGAACTGGCTCAACCTCGAACTCGTCGACGACCGGCAGTGGCTCGTGCTGCCGATGGGCGCGGGACTGGCCAACGGGTACCTGGGCGTCGCCCTGTTCCTCGCGCAGCTCGCGGACACCAGCGGCATCACCCGCTACCGGGAAGCCGCCAGGGAGGCCATCGGCGCCGTCCCGCACCTGTTCGCCACGATCATGAGCGCCCCTGAGCTCGTGCACGCCATCGGCGGCGGCGGCCAACACGGGCTCGGCGGCATCGCCTACGCCCTGGCCCGCCTGTCGAACCTGCTGGACGACGCCGAGGTCCGCCGGTGGGCGGAGCAGGCGGTCGACCTGGCCGCGCTGACGATCGGGCCCACCGGCCCGCACGGCTGGGACACCGGCACCGCGGGCTGCCTCGCCGCGCTCCTCGCCGCCGACGCCGAACTCGGCGGCGGGCGCTCCCTCCGGGCCGCGGCCGCCGCCGCCGAGGTCGTCGCGAGCCACGTCGAGCAGGCCGAGGACACGCTGGTGCCCGGCTTCGCCGACGGCGCGGCGGGGATGGCGTGGGCGCTGTCGCGGTATGTCGAGGTCGCCGACCCGGCGGCGTCCCGGGTCGCCGCCGCGGCCGTGACCGCGGCGAAGGTGGCGGCGGCGCCCGGCGACCGGGCGTGGCGGCTGGGCTGGTGCTCCGGCGCGGCCGGGATCGCCGTCGGCGCGCTCGCGGGCAACAGCGTCCTGGATCGGACCGGCGGCGACCGGCAACGCCTGCCCGCCACCACGATCCCGCTCGTCGCCGGGACCGGACGGCCGGTGGTGCGGGACCTGAGCCTGTGCCATGGCGAGTTCGGCGTCGCCGAGGCCCTCACCGTGCTGGTCGACGCGGGCACCTGCCCCGTGTCGGTCCTCCGCGCGCGCACCGCCATCCTGCTCGACGCGCTCGACCGCTATGGCCCGCTGAGCGGAACGCCGGGCGGGGTGAGCACGCCCGGCCTGCTCAGCGGCGTCACCGGGATCGGATATGGCCTGCTGCGGCTGGGGTTCGCGGACCGGGTTCCCTCGGTCCTGCTACTCCAGTCCGCGGTGCACAGGGAAGAAATGTCAGTTGATCAAAGGGAGAGAACACATGGGTGACAGCGACCGAAACCTCGGTGAGGAAGCCAGAGCGGGCTACCGGCGGCTGTTGCCCGCGGTGACCTTCGGCGTGCGCGCCGCGGCACTGGCGGGTCTGGTGATCACCGCGGGCGCGGCGTCGGCGGGTGCGCTCGCGGGCGCGTTCGACGACCCGGCCGCCCTGTCGGGCATCTGGCCGACGAGCACCACGTGCTGTCCCGAGGACCCTGAGTAGTCGATCACTCGTTCGGCGCAGGCTAGGGGATGACCCCTAGACCGGATGCGTGATGGTCTCCGGCATCACTCCGGGGCCATCACGCCTATTCGGCCGGCCGTTTGGTGGATAGACCGCGCAACTGGGGCCCGGCTACTGTCACTCCTCGTGGTTAATCGGTCGTCTCGCATCGTGGGTCGTGACGATGAGCTCCAGGCGATCGAGAGCGCGCTCACCGCGGCCCGTGCGGGCCGCGGCGGAGCCCTGTTCCTCGTCGGCGAGAGCGGTATCGGCAAGACCCGACTGGCCGCCGCGGCGGCCGATCTCGGCTTCGGCACGGACATGCGCCTGCTGCGCGGCCGGGGCAGCGCGCTCGGCCCGATGGTGCCCTACCGGTCGCTGACCGAGGCCCTGCTCTCGCTGCTGCGGGCGGGCGGCACCATCGACTTCGACGCACTCGGCCCGTACCGCCCGATCCTGGCGGGGCTCATCCCCGACCTCGGCCCGGCGACGGCCGACCGGGAGACCGGCTCGCTGGTCATCCTGGCCGAGGCGGTGCTGCGGCTGACCGCGCTCGCGGGCGGCGACCGCGGCTGCCTGATGATCCTCGACGACCTGCAGGACGCCGACCTGGAGACGCTGGCCGTCGTCGACTACCTCATCGACAACCTCGCCGACCAGCGCACGGTGCTGCTCGGCACCATCCGCGCCGACCAGGGCCAGGCGCTCAGCCTCGCCAGGGCGGCCAACGCCCGCGGCACGGCCACGATGCTGGAACTGGGCCGCCTCGGCCGCGCGGACCTGCGGCGGATGGCGGGCTCCCGCCTGGGCGTGGCCGCCGACGAGGTGCCCGACCCGGTCGACGGCCTGCTGTGGGCGGGCAGCGGCGGCAACCCGTTCCGCGTCGAGGAGATGCTCAACGGGATGATCGACAGCGGCCTGCTGGCGCGCGGCGCGGACGGCTGGCAGGTCACCGAGTCCGAGCGGCCCAACCCGCCGTCGACGCTGCTGCGCACGGTCGCGGCCCGCGTCGACGCCTTGGAGCCCGCCGCCCGCGAGGTGCTGCTGACCAGCGCGATCCTCGGCCGCCGCTTCCCGCTGGCGGTGCTGCAGGCGGTGACCAGGCTGACCTACCGCGACCTGCTAAGCCACCTGCGCGGCGACCAGGCCGCGCACCTGGTCGCACCGGACGACCAGGTCCCGGACTGGTATGCCTTCCAGCACGCCCTGATCGTCGAAGCCGTGCTGACCTTGCTGTCGCCGGTGGAGCGAGCCGAGTTGTCCGGGCGGGTGGCCGACGCGGTCGAGGCCGTGTATCCGGGACTGCCGGGCGAGTGGTGCCAGTTCTCCGCCGCGCTGAAGCTCGACGCCGGCAGGCCGCTGGAGGCGGGCAGGCTGTGGGCGGTCGCGGGCAAGCGCGCGCTGACACAGGGCGCCGCCCAGTCCGCGGTCGCGCTGCTGGCCAAGGCGTGTGAGCTGCTCGCGCCCGACACCGGCGACCGCGCCGACGCGATGGAGGCCCAGCTCTACGCGCTGGCCGAGGTGGGTGGGGTCGACCGCGCGCTGGCGATGGTCGACATGCTCGAAGAGGCCGGGGGCCTCGACCCGCGCCGACGCGCGCGGCTGAACACCCGCCTGGCCTGGGTGGCGGTGCACGCCGGCCGCGCCGACGCCGGGCTGCGCCTGGTCGCCGCCGCGCGCTCGCTGCTGGGCCCGGCCGCCGCGCCGGTCGACACCGCGCCGATCGACGTCGTCGCCGCGCACCTTGAACTCGACGTGCCCGGTCCCGACCAGCTCGGCAAAGCCGAGGATATGGCGCGTCGGGCCGCGGTCGTCGCCGAGTCCACCGACCTGCCCGCGGTCGCCTGCCAGGCGTGGCAGCTGCTCGGCGCCCTGACCCGCCAGCGCGACCCCGCCGAGGCAACCGCGCTGCTGGAACGCAGCCGGGCCATCGCCGTCGAACGCAACCTGCCGATCTGGGAGGTGCACGCCCTGGTCCGGCTCGGCCACGACGACGCGCTGCGCGACGGCGCCATCGACCGGCTGGAGATGGCCCGCGACCAGGCTTCCCGGATCGGCGCGGTGACCGCCCGCTACCAGGCCGAGGTCAACATCGCCATGCAGCTGGTCCTGCGCGGCGACTTCGCCGAGGCCGACCGCCTGACCGCGCAGGTGCTCGCGGCCACCACGCGGCTCAAGCTGGTCGAGACGACCCAGTACATGTTCCTGCACCGGACCGTGCTCAACGGCCACCGCGGCCGCCGCGCCGAAATGGACGCCGAACTCGCCGAACTGCGCCGCTGGGGTGGCGACAACGCCCAGCACGCCCCGCGCATCCACGGCCTGGCGGGCACGTTCTGCGCGCTGATGGAGGAGGACCACGACCGCGCCCGCGCCGAGTGCGCGGCGGCACTGCGCGCCGAGAAGCAGAACCCGACGACGTTCCACTTCGCAGGCCGCTACGGCGTGGACCTGTTGCTGCGAGCCATCTCCGGCGACCTCGACCGCGCCGAGTTCGACGTCGTCACCTCGGCTCCGGCCAGCAGACTGCGCTGGGACCGGATGTTCGCCGAGTACGCCAAGTCCGTCCTATTGGGACAATCTGGCCATGCCGACGAGGCCGCCGAGGCGGTCGCCAAGGCCATGGCCTTGGGCGCGCCGTACGCGATGGCCCGCCACCTCGGCCTGCGCCTGGTCGCCCCCGCCGCCCTGGAAGCGGGCTGGGGCACTCCCCTGGACTGGCTGCGTGTGGCCGAGGAACACTTCCACCGCACCGAAGCCGCCACCGTCGCGGGCGCCTGCCGCGCACTGCTGCGCAAGGGCGGCGCTGTCGTCGGCCAGCGCCGCGAGGGCACCGACGAGGTGCCCCAGGTGCTGCGCACGGCCGGAGTGACCGTCCGCGAGTTCGAGGTCCTGCGCCTGCTGGTCAACCGGCTCGGCAACCGCGAGATCGCCGACCAGCTGCACCTGTCGCCGCGCACGGTGGAGAAGCACGTCTCCAGCCTGATCGCCAAGACCGGCGAACCGAACCGCGTCGCGCTGAGCAGGTACGGATCGACCACCGTACCCCTGTGACGGACACATCTCACCGCGCCGTGTCGCGCGCGCTGCCCGGGGCGAAGCGCAGTCTTTGACCTTCGTGGATGTCGCTCACCCATTCCCACCCGGGCTCGGGTGAGGAGATCCGCTGGTCGTCGGGGACTTCGCCGTCGCGCAGGGCGTGGAGGTACGCGCGGTCCTGATTGATCCGTGCGCGCACCTGATCAGCTCTGCCGACGGATCCATGGCCCGGGATCACGATGTCGACCTTGTCCGCGACGTCTTCGAACAGTCGCAGGCCGACTAGGTAATCCTCGATCGGGTCGTTGGTGCCGGTCGCGTCGTCGAGCATTGGGACGAACAGGTCGGAGAGCATGTCGCCCGCGACGAGGACCCTGCGTCCTTCGATCAGCAGTGCAGCGTGGCCTGGGGAGTGCGCCGGGTGCTCGATGACGCGGATTTCGGGACCCTCCCAGGGAATCCGGGTGGCTCCGACGGGAAGCCCTGTGATGCGGCCGAACAGGTCCAGCGGTGTCTCCTCGGCGATCTCCGGCGGCAATCCCTCGGCGACGCGGGACTTCCAGTCGGCGTTAGCCAGCAGGTCTCGCATGGCGGCAGCACAGCGGGCGGTGCCGTACCGGGGCGCTTCACCGAGTTCGGGATGCCAGAGCACGTGGTCCCAATCCGGGTGCGTCGAGAAACCCGCCACGACGGGCAGGCCCGACTCCCGAAGATCGTTGGCCAGGCAGGCCATTTCGTCGCCCGTGATCCCGGCGTCCACCAGCAGCACCCCTGCCGGGCCTAGCACGACAGCGGTGTTGTTCCGAAGCAACTCGCTCTGGTGGACCAGCACACCTTCAGCAACCTGCGTCAACATGGAAGTCTCCTTCTCAGCCGAGAGCCATGGCGGCAACCGCGAGCGTGCAGGTGCCGATGCCTGTTCGCTGCCTCGCGCCGATCCGCTCGCCGAGCACGCCCGCCGCGAGCAGCACCGTGACCGCCGGGTAGAGCGAGGCGAGGACTCCGGCGACGCCGAGGCTCGTCACTCCGGTGGCGACCATGAACGCGAGGGTGCCCAGGGCGCCGAGCACACCGGAGGCGCTCCCCCACCCGACGACACCCGCGCGCGGCCGCCACGGTTGTCCGAGGCTCGTGGCGGCGGCGATGGTCAGGATCGCGCCGACCGCCTGGTTGGCGGCGAGCGGCAGCAGGCCCGCGTCGGCGGAGACCTGGGCGAGTGCGATGAAGAGGACCCCGAAGCCCAGGCCCGCGACGGCGCCGTCGAGCAGCGCTTCCCGCGTGCGCGCCGGGCGGTCCGACGTCGTCTCGCGGGAGACCAGCCAGATCCCCGGAAGCGCGGCGAGCACGCCGATCCAGACCAGCCAGCCAGGCCGCTCGCCGAGTGCCACGCCGACCAGCACGGGCAGGACCGCGGCGCCGACCGCCGAGATCGGCGCCACCAGACCCATCCGGCCGCGGGCCAGCCCGCGGAACAGGAAGATGCTGCCGGTCGCCGAGCCGACGCCCGCCAGCAGCGCCCAGGCGAAGTCCGGTGGGGCCGGGCTCCCCGGCAACAGCAGGCCCGCCGCGAGCATGACGAGCGCGCCACCGGTCTGCCCGACCAGGACGACCTGCCAAGACGAGTGCCTGCGCGAGCCGACCCCGCCGATGAAGTCCGCCGCGCCGTACGCGAGGGCCGACGCGAGTGCCAGGAGGATTCCGAGGTTCATGCGTCGAGCTTGCGACCGAAGCGGTCCGGCCGGTAGGTCCACTGGCGGACCTGCGGAGCAGACCATTTGGTGTACTGGTGGCATGGCGGTGGACTGGGCACGCGGCGGACCCGACCTGCTGGTGGCGCTGGACCGCGGCGCCGGACCGCTCGGCATCCAGCTCCAGGACCAGCTGCGGACGGCGATCCGCGACCGACGGCTCGGCGCGGGTGAACGCCTGCCGTCCACCCGGCGCCTGGCCGACCTGCTCGGCGTGTCCCGAAGCACGGTCGTCGACGCCTACGAGCAGTTGCTGGCCGAGGGGTACGTCGAGTCCACGGTCGGTTCTGGGACACGGGTCGCGGCGATCCCGGGCGGGCTCACCCTGCGAGCGCCCGGCGTGGCCTCCTCGCCGTCCCGGCCGATCGTGGCCGACTTCGAGTACGGCATCCCCGATCTCGGCTCGGCACCCCTGACCGACTGGAGCTGGGCGGTGTCGGAGGCGACGCGAGCCCTCCCGACCGCGGAACTGGGCGACGCGGACCCGGCCGGTTCGCCGCACCTGCGGGAGGTCGTGACCGCCTACCACCGCCGCGTCCGGTCGGGGTGCGCGGTCGCCGAGGACGCCGTCGTCGTCTCGGGCTTCCGGCAGGGGCTGGCCTTCACCCTCGCGACACTGGCACAGCACGGCATCCGACGCATCGCGCTGGAGGACCCCGGCCCCCGCGAGCACGACCTCATCGCCCGCCGCGCCTGCCTGGACCCCGTGCCGGTCCCCGTCGACGACGGCGGTCTCGACGTGGACCGCCTGCACGCGAGCGGGGCACGGGCGGTGCTGCTGACACCGGCCCACCAGTGTCCGACCGGGGTCGCGCTCGGCCCGACCCGGCGACGAGACCTCATCGCCTGGGCGGACGAGGTGGACGGGGTGATCCTCGAGGACGACTACGACGCCGAGTTCCGCTACGACCGGCAGCCGGTGGGCTCGCTGCAGGGCCTGAACCCCGGAAGGGTGATCGCGCTGGGGTCGGTCAGCAAGACGCTCACGCCCGCGATGCGGCTGGGTTGGGTGCTCGCGCCGCCGCGGTTCGTGCCGGGGATCGTCGAGGAGCAGCGGCTCAGCTCCCGCGGCACCCCCGCGCTGGACCAGGAAGCGTTGGCGCTGCTCATGGAATCGGGTCGCTACGACCGCCACCTGCGGCGCATGCGGGAGATCTACCGCGCACGCCGGGATGTGCTGGCGGTCGAGGTCGAACACGCCTTTGGGCCGGGCCGGTTGCACGGACTGGCGGCCGGCTGCCACGCCCTGCTCCGCTTGCCCGACGGGACATCCGAGCACACCGTCGTGACCACCGCGGCGGCCATGGGCGTGCGCGTCAACGGACTCGCGCACTACCGGTTCCCGGGAATGGAGACCGAGCCTCGCCCACCCGCGCTCGTACTCGGCTTCGGCAACGTCAGCGAGTCCCAGATCCGCGAGGGGATCCGCACTCTCGCAAGGTCAGCGGGTCATGGCGGCTCGGATCGCGCGTAGCACCCGGCGCACATGGGATCGGCGGCGTGCCCGGGCAGCGCGCCGACACCGGCTCCGGCCAACGCGACCGTCTCCAGCACCACGGACTCCACAGCGGAACAGGATCGAGACCTACCCGGGAGTCGAACCCGGTATCGGCGGCGTTGCAGGCCGCCCCACGACCGTCGTGACGTAGGCCGTAGCTCCCCTGCCAGGACTCGAACCTGGTCCTCCCGGGTAACAGCCGGGCGTGCAACCTGTTGCACCTCAAGGGATTAAGTGTTCCTGTGCGCGGGCCACAGGGACGTGGGCCGCCAGGGACTCGAACCCTGGACCCGTCGCTTAAGAGGCGACTGCTCTGACCAACTGAGCTAGCGACCCGTGGAGCAGGGTGGCTCCCGGTCCAGGGTTCGAACCTGGGCTGACGGATCCAAAGGCCGTCGTGCTGCCGATTACACCAACCGGGATGGTGTGGTGCTCGTGCCCTCAGCGGGAGTCGAACCCGCACTGGCCGCGTTCTGAGCGCGGTGCCTCTTCCGTTGGGCTACAAGGGCGTTCCCGGGACTCGAACCCGGTGGGATTCGCGGAGGCGCGGTGCCTTCGCCATTGGGCTGTCTGGCTAGTTTGGCTGCCCTACCAGGACTCGAACCTGGGACCTCCCCGTTCGTAGCGGGGCGCTCTGTCCACCTGAGCTATAGGGCATTGCGTGCGGTCGGGGTCCGCCAAGTTCACGACGAACGCCGACGCGCCGCGGGCACCCTTGTCCGCGGCGCTGTGGTGGAGGGTGGAGTCGAACCACCAGTGCCGCGCGGGCGCCCGGGTTACAGCCGGGTTGGGCTCCTCAGCCCGTCTCCACCAGGTGGCCCGGTGTCGCCATCGCGGCACCGGACCGGGGGCTCGCCCGCCATACAAGGCGGGCGAGTAGCTATGTCTGTTCCGCTGTGGAGTTGTCAAAAGAACACGCGCGCCATCGAAAATGGGCGTGGAAAAGCATCGGCGGGAGGTGTCGAACCCCCGGGTCGCGGTTTTGGAGACCGCGCCGCTCCCGGAGCTCGCCGACTCGGATTCACGCACTAATTCGGGTGCGCGAAATAGCGAGAGCCGCCCTGATCGGTTTCCCGATGGGCGGCTCCCTGTCATGACGAAGTCACGTCACGGTGGGGAGCCTGACCTGCGAAGCAGGCGCTGGCCGAGATTCGACGACCACGAGCAGGCGTCGGCGACCGTCGCGTCATAGCGACGCTCAGCTCCCCGCTTCCACATGCTCGTCATTGCCACTCCCTCGTCGGTGTTGATTACCATCATGCCCGCGATAACGGCGCCGGTCAATTGTTTATCGCGTCACGAATTCCATGGACCCACGATGGCCTGCTCCTGCCGCTGAAGAATCTCCCCCAGCGGGAGACCGTCGGCGTTGCTGAGCATGACACCGACCCAGTCGGTGTCCGGGTAGATGCTCCAGCCGGCGGCGATTCCCGGGTTGGCGCCCGCGCGGTCGTACACCCACTGGCCGCCGGTGATGTGGACCGGCAGGTGGTACGCGCCGAACGACGTGGTGACCGACGACGCCAACCCGCCTGGGGCAGGCCCGAGAGGTGTCCTGGGCGCGGTGAGGACATCGGCGTAGGGCCGCTCCAGCAGGGTGCCGTCACGCAGCGCGTGCGCGAACCGGACCAGGTCCGGCGCGGTGGTGAAGCCGCCGTCCCCTGGGGGATCGATGAAGTCGCGGCCCGGGTTCTTGCCGGGAGTCCACGGGTCCGGGCTGCTGAGATCCAGGTTGCGGACCGCGTCCACCAGGCTGCCGTCTGCCAGCCGCATGTACGGGTGCGCGATGTGCTCGTCGGTGAGCCACCGCGGCCTGGTGTAGAACGCCGAGCCGGTCATCCCGGCGCGCCTGAAGATGTTCTCCTCGACGTAGTCCCAGTACGTCATGCCTGACACGGCCTCGACGATCATCGCGGGGATGGCGACCTCGGCGCCCGCGTGGTCGGTGGGCGTGCCGGGGGCGGCCACCTGCCTCGCCCGTCGGGCCCACGCCTCGCAGTACGCGCGCACCTCCTCCCGGCTCTGGAAGACGCGTTGCACGTCCACCTCCGGGTTGTCCAGCCCGGAGGCGCCGGACAGCAGGTGGTGGACAGTCACCTGCTCGGCGATTTCCTTGGCGAAGCCCGTCAGGTAGGTGCCCACCGTGTCCGAGAGCAGCACCTTGCCCTGTTGCACGAGTTGCAGGATGGCCACCGCGCCGAACGGCTTGCCCGCCGAGCTGAGGTTGAACGCGGTGCCTTCGTGATTGCGGACGCCCCTCTCCTTGTCCGCCATGCCGTAGGCGCGGGACAGCACGGTCCGGCCACGATGGGACAGCAGGATCACGCCGGAGAAACCGCCCTGGGCGGCCAACTCCGCCACATACCGGTCGAAGACCCCGCCAGGCCGGGTATCCGGCGGGATCCGGCCCTTCCCCGGCTCCGCGTGGCCGAGTCGAGTGCCCGCCAGCGGCGCCGCCGCGGCCGTCAGTCCGCCCCACGCGAGCAGCCGCCGCCTGCCGATACCGCGCACCGAGCCCATGGTCACGACCCTTTCCTGATCGACGCACCAGTCATGCCTCCACTGAAGACGCACGGCTGTTGCCGTGGCGTATCCGGTTTCCGATACGCCCGCGATACGCGCTAGGCCATCTGGTGTAGAGCTACGCTGGCCCCGTGATCAGAAAGCGGCACCTTGACGACCGCGTTCGGGTGCTCGAGGCGGTAACGGACGTAACCCTGACGTTCATGGACCTCGACGACGTCCTGGCGAAGCTGCTGGACCAGGTCCTCGACCTGTTCCAGGTGAACACCGCCGCGGTGCTGCTGCTCGACCCCGAGTCGGGTGAACTGGTGGCGCAGGCGGCCGCAGGGATCGAGGAGGAGGTCTGGCAGGGCGTCCGGGTGCCGGTCGGGATGGGTTTCGCGGGCCGGGTCGCCGCCGCGCGGGAGCCGGTCGTGCTGGACCGGATCGACGCGACCACTGTGGTCAATCCGCTGTTGTGGATGAAGAAGGTCAAGGTCCTGCTCGGCGTGCCGATGATGATCGGCGACGACGTCATCGGTGTGCTGCACGTGGGGTCGTTCACCTCGCGCCAGTTCTCCGACGACGACGCCGAACTGTTGGGGATCGTGGCCGACCGGCTGGCGCTGGCGGTACGCCTGCAACTGTCCAACGCGGACCGCGCGGCGGTGGCCGCGCTGCAGCGGGGCCTGCTGCCCGGCCGCCTGCCGCAGGTCGCCGGGCTGGAGTTCGCCGCCCGCTACGTCCCCGGCTCCGGCACCGGGTTCGGCGGCGACTGGTACGACGTGTTCCACCTGCCCGGCGGGCGCTTGGGCGTGGTGATCGGCGACGTCGCGGGCAGCGGACTCGGCGCGTCGGTCGTCATGGGCAGGCTGCGCAGCGCACTGCGCGCCTACGCCCTGGAGTGCGAGCGGCCCGAGCAGGTGCTGGGCAAGCTGGACCGCAAGGCGAGCCACTTCGAGCACGACGCGATGGCCACCGTCGCCTACATGATCGTCGAGCCGAGCCTGCGGCGCGCCACCATCAGCGTCGCCGGGCATCCCCCGCCGCTATTGGTCGACGCCGACGGTTCGGCTGGGTTCGTGCCGGTCGAGCCCGACCCGCCGATCGGGTTCGGCCTGGCCATCACCGGCCGCCGCGCCCATACCTTCGACCTGACCGGGTCCGTGGTCGTCCTCTACACCGACGGCCTCGTCGAACGCCGTGACGAACCGATCGAGGACCGCATGGCGCAACTCAGACAGGCCGCCACCATCGACACCGCCAACGCGGTCTGCTCCCAGCTCATGGCCACCATGGTCGGCTCCAAGCCCGCCGACGACATCGCCCTGCTCGTCCTCCGCCACAGCGAAGCGGTTCAACCACCGGAGTGACTCAGCCGTCCACCAGCAGACCGCGCAACGGGCCCTGCAGCCTGCCCGCCCGGCGGGACACACCGGGCAGCAGGGTGAGGCGGTGGGTTCGCGTCAGGTCTCGGGTCTCCCGGTCGGCTTGTTCGGTGGCTGTCGGTCGCCACAGGTGATCGATCACGTCGACCGGGTCGGCGGCGAGGTCGCGCTCGGGGCGCTGGAGGTGTTCGGACCACAGGCGCAGCCGGGTCGCCCGGATCAGGTCCGCGTCGTCGGTGGCGATGTTGACCTCGGTGTCGTTGAAGAGCGAGTGCTCGTTGAGGTTGGCCGAGCCGATGGTCATCCACTCGTCGTCGACGATGGCGAGTTTGGCGTGGACGTACACCGGGGCGGACTGCTCGCCGTCGTGGGCGGTGAGTGTGGTGGCCAGCAGCCGGTGGTTCCCGTCGTCGGCGTCGAGGAGTCTGCCGAGTTGGCCCCGTGTGGTGTCCGCGCCGTTGCTCGGCTTGCGGGGCAGCAGGAGCACGACGCGGAAGCGGTCGTCCGGCGGGTCGCACAGCTTGGCCAACAGCACCTCGGCGATCTCCGGTGACCAGAGGAACTGGTTCTCCAGGTAGACGAATCGGCGCGCGGAGCGCAGCGCCCGCAGGTAGCCGTCGAGGACGGTGAAGTCGCCGCGCGGGGCGAAGTCGTAGGTCTTGTCCGGGATCGTCCGCAGCAGCTGGGCCGTGCTGGTCCCGGCCGGGCAGCTGCGGTTGGGCGCGGGCAGGTCCTCCCCCGCCACCTCGGTCCAGCGCCGCCGGAAGTGTTCGGCGACGTCGGCCACGACCGGGCCTTCCACCCGCACGGCCAGGTCGTGCCAGCCGATCGGGCGGTCCGCCGGGTGCTCGCTGCTGTCGTGCCGGTCCCCTTGCAGCGCGGTGAAGTCCAGGCCGCCGACGAACGCCGTCGAGTCGTCCACGACGATGATTTTCTCGTGGTGGCAATGCAATGTGCGTTCCCGCGCGTCGAGCACGCACCGAACCGCTGTGCCGCGGGTGAACCCCTCGTGCACCTCGCGCACCTGCTTGCGGGTCGGCTCGAACATGGGCATCGGTGGGCCCGCCCAGAGCAGGAGGCGGACGTCGACCCGTTCGGCGGCCGAGGCGAGCAACCCGCCGAGTGTGCTCGCACCGGGCGTGCGGGTCAGCCGAAAGTCGGGGCTCGCGTGCCAGTTGGCGATGTGCACGTGCGACCTCGCCTGCTCGATCGCGGCCTGCATCCCGGCCAGGGCCTCCTCGCCGTCGATCAACACTTCGATCCGATTGCCCGACCGGACCGGCGCCCGCTCGCTGAACCTGCCCCGAGCGCCCGCGGCGAACACCTCCGACCAGCCGAGCCGCCGCAGCCGCCGCTGGTGGTGGGCGCACAACAGGTGCTCCACGCCGTCACCCAGCCGCTCGTCCACTTTGTCGATCAGCTTTCGCAGGAGACTCACTCCTCCATCCCACTACAGATCCCCGGAGATCGCTCTGTTCGACGAGGCCCAGTTGACCTGCGAGTTTGCGCCGGTCGTGGCGTGGGTAGGTCTTTGTTCGCAGGGTGGCGGGAGGGCAGGTGCGGCGGTGCGCGACAAGAAGGGCAGGCTGATCGCGGGCCGCTACCGGCTCGAACACCCGATCGGCCGAGGCGCGATGGGCACGGTCTGGCGGGCGATCGACGAGCGCCTTCGCCGGGCCGTGGCGGTCAAGCGGCTGCGGGCGCGGCCGGGTTCGAGCGAGGCGGAGCAGGAACGCGACCGCAGGCGGGCGCTCAGGGAAGCTCAAGTAGCGGGCCGATTACAGCACCACCCGCACGCGGTGACGGTCTTCGACGCGGTCTACGAGGACGACGGGCCCGCGCTGGTCATGGAGTACCTGCCCTCCCAGACGCTGGCGCAGGTGCTCGACGAGCAGGGACCGCTCGAACCGGGACGCGTGGCGGCGGTGGGCGCGGCGGTGGCCTCCGCGCTGGCCGCGGCGCACGAGTTGGGGATCGTGCACCGCGACGTCAAGCCTGCCAACATCCTGCTCGGCGCCGAGGACACCAAGATCACCGACTTCGGCGTCGCCCGCGCGCCCGGGGACGTGACGGTCACCGCGGCCGGGATGCTGACCGGAACACCCAACTACCTCGCCCCGGAGACCGCACGCGGCCAGATCCCCACCAAGCCGTCGGACGTGTTCTCACTGGGCGCCACGCTCTACGCCGCCGTCGAGGGAACGCCACCGTTCGGTTCGGCGGACAACGCCATCGCTCAGCTTCACCGAGTCGCCGAAGGCCACGTCAATCCCCCGCGCCAGGCAGGCCCACTGACCGCGCTGCTCATGCGGATGCTCAACGACGACCCAGCCGAACGCCCCACCATGGCCGAGGTGGCGACCAGTCTTGCCGCCATCGCCGAGACCACCCAGGACGCCGTCACCGAGCGGGTCATCCCGGTCGAAGCCCCCGCGCGAACCCGCTTGGACCTGCGACCCCTGGCGACCATCGCCGACGTACCCGCGGTCGTCGCACCACCACCGCCCGTCGTCCGCCGGTCGCCGCGCGCCGTCCGCCGCTCGACCGCGCGCCGCGCCGTCGCGCGCCGGTCGTACACACCCGTCGCTATCGGCGTGCTGGTGGTCGTGTTGCTCACGCTCCTGCTGATCACGCTCAACAACGACCCCGGCACCACCCCACAGCAGCCCGCCGGAACGTCCGCGCCCCCACCCGCCCCCGACCCGGCCGTGTTCCAGAAGGCCGTCGTGGACTACTACACCGCACTCCCGGAGGACACCGACCGCGCGTGGGCGCTACTCGGCCCCGACCTGCGCAACCAGGACCGCAAGAAGTACGAGAAGCACTGGGACGGCATCAAGGACCTGGCCCTCACCGGACCGCCCGAGGTCAACGGCACGACGGTGACCGCCCGGATCGAGTACCCCGCCAAAGGCGGCCGCGTCCAGGAGACCCACCAGCTCACCCTGCTGCTCGACAACGGCGTCGCGCTGATCAATGTCGACCAACTGCTCGACTCCCGCACGGTCAAAGGCCGCTAGGCCGAGATGGGTTCGATCGACGTGCCCCGGAGCGTCGAGGGCCACCCAGGATGGCGTGGAGGCCGAACCTCACTCGGTCGGCAGCTCGCGCAGGGTGCGGATAGGCGACAGATAGATCCAAAGGAATGACGTCGCAGCCCCGGCGCCCGCGATCCACAGGGTGTTTCGGGCGCCGATGGCGTCGGCCAGGGCGCCGCCGATCAGGTTGCCGAGGGGCATCGTGCCCGCGATCAGCACGCGGGCCGAGGCGTTGACCCGGCCGAGCAGGTGGGTCGGGGTGCTGGCCTGGCGGAAGCTGAGCACGGTGACGTTGTAGATGATCCCGCCGAACGCGGTCGTGAACAGCACGGCCGCCAGCAGCGCCAGCCGCCAGTCGCGCTGGACGAGTGGCATCAGGAGGACGGGGATGCCCAGCGTTCCCGCCGCCGCGCACAGGACGGGTCCCTGGCCGAGCCGTCGGGTCAGCTTGGCCACCAGCAGGCCGCCGATGACCCCGCCGACGCCCGCGGCGCTGAACAGCAGGCCCATGGTCGACGGGGGGACGCTGAGGTCGCGGGCGAGCAGGATGATGAGGGTGACGCCGCTGACGCTGGCGAAGAGGTTCAGGCTGGCCGAGCAGCCCATGATCACCCGCAGCAGCCTGTGCCCGAGCAGGAACCGGATGCCCTCGCCGATCTCGGAGATCAGTGTCCCCTTCACCGCCCGTGCGGCGCGGGGCTCGCGGTTGTCCATCAGGACGACGCAGATCGCCGACCACAGGTAGCCGAACGCCGCCGCGAACAGCGCGAACGGTGCTGTCACGAGCTGGATGAGCCCACCGCCGAGGCTGGGTCCCGCGGTGCTGGAGACGCCGTGCATCGTCTGCAGTGCCGCGTTCCCCTCGACCAGGCGCGCCTTCGGCACCAGCTGCGGCAGGTAGCTCGTGTACGCGACGTCGAAGAACACCGACGACGTGCCCACCAGCAGGGCCACGACGTAGAGCTGACCCATGGTCAGCACGTCCAGGGCCCACGCGGCGGGGACCGACGACAGCAGCATCGCCCGGGACAGGTCGCAGAAGATCATGACCGCGCCGCGCCGCATCCGGTCGACCCACGCGCCCGCGAGCAGGCCGACGACCAGCAGCGGAAAGGTCGAGCAGGCCGCCAGCAGCCCGACCTCGAACGTCGAGGCGCCGAGTGCGATCAGCCCGGTGAGCGGCAGCGCCAGCAGCACGACCTGCGACCCGAACTGGCTCAGCGCGTCGCCGAGGAACAGCTGCCGGTAGTCCCGGTTCGACACCACCAGGTGGCGGTCCCGAGTGGCCGTCCCCGCCGTCATCGCGGGCCCATCAGCGTCGCGCGGAGTAGTTCGGTGCCTCGACGGTGATGGCGATGTCGTGCGGGTGGCTTTCCTTGAGGCCCGCCGCGGTGATCCGCATCAGCTGGGCGCCCTTGAGGTCATCGACCGTGGCGGCGCCGACGAAGCCCATCCCGGCGCGGAGCCCGCCGACCAGCTGGTGGAGCACGTCGGCCAGCGGTCCGCGGAAGGGGGTGCGGCCCTCGATGCCCTGGGGGACGAGCTGGTTCTCGGCGAGGACGTCGTCCTGGAAGTAGCGGTCCTTGGAGTACGACTTGGCCTCGCCGCGGCCACGCATCGCGGCGAGCGATCCCATGCCCCGGTACACCTTGTACTGCTTTCCGTTGACCAGGACCAGTTCGCCGGTCGACTCGGCCGACCCGGCCAGCAGGCTGCCCAGCATGACCGAACTGGCGCCCGCGGCGATCGCCTTGGCGATGTCGCCGGAGTGCTGGATGCCGCCGTCGGCGATGACCGGCACGCCCGCGGGACCGCAAGCCTGCTCCGCTTCGTAGATCGCGGTGATCTGCGGCACGCCGACGCCCGCGACGACCCGCGTCGTGCAGATCGAGCCGGGGCCGACACCCACCTTGACGCCGTCGGCGCCCACGTCCACCAGCGCCTGGGCGCCCGCGCGGGTGGCGACGTTGCCGCCGACGACGTCGACGGAGTCGCCGAGGTCCTTCTTCAGCCTGGCCACGGTGTCGAGCACGTTGCTCTGGTGCCCGTGCGCGGTGTCGACCATGATCACGTCGACCCCGGCGTCGGCGAGCGCCCGCCCCCGGTCGTAACCGTCGTCGCCTACGCCCACGGCCGCGGCGACGAGAAGTCGGCCGGACCCGTCGCGGACCGCGAGGGGGTAGGCGTCGGCCTTCACGAAGTCCTTGACGGTCATCAGGCCGACGAGCCTGCCGTCGGCGTCGACCAGCGGCAGCTTCTCGATCTTGTTGGCGCGCAGGACGTCCAGCGCGTCCCGCTGGCTGACCCCCGCCGGTGCGGTGACCAGCGTCTCCTTCGTCATGACCTCGGCGACCCTGCGCGTGGTGTCGCGTTCGAACCGCATGTCGCGGTTGGTGATGATGCCGATGAGCCTGCGGTCGGCGTCGACCACGGGCACACCAGAGATCCGGAACCGCGCGCAGAGGGCTTCGACGTCGGCGAGGGTGGCCTCCGGTCCGCAGGTCACCGGGTCGGACACCATCCCGGCCTCGGAGCGCTTCACCGTCTCGACCTGGCTTGCCTGGTCCTCGATCGAGAGGTTGCGGTGCAGGACCCCGATGCCGCCCAGGCGGGCCATCGCGATGGCCATGCGGGCCTCGGTGACGGTGTCCATCGCCGCCGACGCGATCGGGATGCGGAGGCTGACGTTGCGTGAGAGGCGAGTGGCGGTGTCGACCCCGCTCGGGATCACGTCGGACTCGGCCGGGACGAGCAGCACGTCGTCGAACGTGAGCCCCAGGGCGGGCGCGGCGTCGTGGGCACCGAATTCACTCTTCACGCGTTGGTCAACTCCTTTTGGTTGTCGGCAGTGTATCTGTCAGTTCGGGGACAACTGTCGCCTTGCCCAGGCGAGGACCGCGTCACCGACTTGGAACCGTTCCGCGGTCGGCAATCCGGCGAAGCCGCCGAAGCCCGCGCTCCACTCGTTGAGCACCGGCCCTTCCGGGGTGAGCAGCCAGTCGACGCAGAGGGCGGCCGCCCGCAGGTCGGTCGCCACCACTTTGGACATCGCGGTGACCTCGGCGATGTCGGTGCCGACGACGCTGGACCCGCCCTGGCTGAGGTTGGCGAGGTAGTTGCCCTCCTGCGCGCGCCGGTGCTGGGCGCACACCACTTCGCCGTCGACGACGTAGACGCGGATGTCGCCGTCGTTGGGCAGGAACTGCTGCACGACGTAGCCAGTTCCGGTCTGGGCGACCATGTCCAGTGTGGCGCCGAGCTGTTCGACCGAGTCGACCTTGACCACGCCGTAGCCCATCCCCATCTCGCGGGGCTTCACGATGTACGGGCCGGGGCCGAACGCGGCGCGGACCGCGTCGACCACCGTCCGCGCGTAGCGGCCATAGGGCACACAGATCATTCCGGCCACCGGCAGGCCGAGTGCGGCCGCCTTGTTGGCCATGGCCATCTTGTCCGACGCCAGGTACGGCGGGCCTTCGAAGGAACTGTTCAGCAGCACCGAATCGCTGGCCGCGACACACCGGCGCACCGCGTCGAGGAACTGGGCGGTCTGCGGGCACGAGCTGAACTCGTCGACCTGGAAGCACTGCGGGGTGGCGAGAAGATCCTCGCCGCGCCACCACAGTCGCGGCCCGCCGATCGAGGTCGGGACCAGCTCGCTGACCGGGACGAACCGGAACCGGAAGCCGGACCTGGCCGCCACCTCGGCGTACTTGCCTTCGAGACCGGCGAGCGTCGCCGCGAGCGGACCGGGGTCGAAGTCGTCGGGCCGGTAGACCATCGTGACGAACGTCTCGGCGGTCATCCGCGCCTCTCCGAACGGAATTCCCACGCGGCCGCGGGCGAGCCCTTGACGAACGCGTCGAACCGCGTCCGGTAGGACCCGAACCGGACCTCGGTCAGGTGCTGCTCGCGCGGAATCGTCCCACCGTCCACTTCGATCTCGGAGAACCACCAGCCGTCGCCGACGCTCAGGAAGTCGGCGCACACGTAGGACAGCCCGACGCTCCGCGCCACCGCCCGAGCGGGTTCGATCAAGTCGGCGGGGACGTCGGTCAGCTCGGCGACCCCGCCCTGGCCGACGTTGCCTGCGACAGCGTCCCCGAGCGGCCTGCGGGCCAGGGCTCGATACGGCTCGCCGTCAACGCAGTACACGCGGCAGTCCACGACGTCGCGGCCGATCCACGGCTGGACCAGCATGGTCAGGTCGGCGGGCGCGGCGAAGCCGAGCACGGTGTCGAGTTCATCGATGGTCGTGGCGACGAACACGCCGTGACCGGCCCCCCAGCTCGACGGCTTGACGATGACGGGGAAATCGACGCTCGCCGCGGCGAGCGTGTCGCGGTCGACCCGGGCACCGCCCGCGCCGTACCCGCGCGTGCAGACCCGAACGGTGGGCAGTCGACGGACCTCGCTCCCGAACGGCTGGAGACTCGTCAGCACCTTCTCGTTGTTCAGGATGCTGTGCGTGGCCGGGATCGTGACGAAGAAGCCCGCCGCCTCCAGCGCGGCGAACGTCGACAGGTGGCGCCACGCGTCGAACCGGTCCCCCGGCCACGACATGAGCTTGGTGTGGAAGAACGCCTGGGCCGGATCGATGAGGTCGCCGCGGACCCGGACGCGCGGGGTCGGGGTCCGGCCGATGACGATGTCGTCGGCGGTGATCACCCGCAGCGCCATGCCGTTGGCGCCCGCCGCGGCGGCGTAGCGCGCGTCGACCTCGTGGTGCGCCGGGTTCGGGGACTTGCTCTCCCGCTCCGAGCGGACCCAGAACATCGTGACGTCCGGCTCGCTCATGACTGCCCGCCCGTGTAGCGCCAGGTCCGACCAGCCGAGCGGGCGACGAACTCGTCGAACCGCTTGCGGTAGGAGTTGAACCTGATCTGTGCGAGCGGCACGCCGGGCGCCCCGCCGTCCGTCTCCACCTCCGAGAGCCACCATTCGTCGCCCGCGACAAGGAAATCGACGCACAGGTAAGGCAGGCCGAACACCGCCGCGATCGCGCGCGAAGGCTCGATGAGCACATCCGGGACGTCCCCGAGGAGCTCTGATCCGCCTTGCCGGTGGTTGCCTGCGATCCCGCCGTTGGTCGCCCTGCGCTCCAGCGCCTGGCAGGGCTCGCCGTCGACGCAGAAGACCCGGTAGTCGACCTTGTCCGGGCCCGCCCAGTGCTGGACGGCCATGGTCAGTTCGGCTGGTGCGGCCCAGCTCAGCACCTCGTCGATCTCCGCGGTGTCCCGCGCGAGGAACACGCTGTTGCCGCCGTCCCAGTCGATCGGCTTGATGATCACGGGGAAGTCGATCCCGGCCGCCACCAGCGTATCCGCGTCGAAGCCCCGGTATCCCCGGGTGCACACGCGGATTGTCGGCAGGCGCCGGACCGGTCCGGGGAAGTCCTGCAGACCGGTCAACACCTTGTCGTTGTTCAGGATGCTGTGGGTCGGCGGGACCGTCACGAAGAAGCCCGCCGCCTCCAGCCCGGCGTAGGTCGTCAGGTGGCGCCACGCGTCGATCCGGTTGGCGGGCGACGACATCAGCATCGTGTGGAAGAACGCCGTGGATGGGTCGAGGCGTTCACCGCGGACCGACACGGCGGGACCGGCCGCGGTCCGGCCGATCACGATGTCGTCGACGCTGACCCAGCGCAGGTCGACGCGCAGGCTCTCGAAGGCCGCCGCGTACCGCTCCAGCATCTCCGAGTAGTCGAGGGCGGGACTCTTGCTCTCCCGTTCCGACCTGATCCAGTACATGACCACGGGCGTCATGGCGCGCTCCAGCTCCCCTGGCTCGGCCGCGCTCACGCGAAAGTCCAGCGACGGTGCGTGCCCGCTTCGGCGAACCGGTCGAACGACTGCCGGTAGGCCCCCAGCTGAAGCCGGACGGTGTCGGCGTCGTCGGCGGCGGTGAACCCGGTGTAGTCCACCTGGGAGAACCAGAACTCGTCGCCCCGCTGGACGAAGTCGACTCGGACGTAGGCCAGTCCGGACTCGGTGGCCAGCGCGCGGGCGGGCCCCGCCAGGCGGTCGGCGAGCTCGCCGGTCAGGCCCTGGGGTTCCCCGTCGACACAGTGCACCGCGTGCTCGACCGCGTCGGCGCCAAGCCACGGCTGGACCAGGATGGTGAGTTCCGAGGCGCCCGCGAGCTGCAGGATCGTGCTGAGCCTGCGCTGGTTCTCCGCGACGAACACCTTGCCCGCCTCGCCCGGGTACGCGGGCCTGACGACGACCGGGAAGTCCAGGTCCCAGTCCTCGAGCCGGAGCCGGTCACGGTGGACCTCGATCTCGCGGGTGCACAGCCGCACCGACGGCAGGCCGCGCACGCCGTCGACGTCGAGCCGCAGCAGCCCGACGATCGAGTCGTTGCCCGCGACGGCGTGGGTGGCGGGGACGGTGACGAGGAAGCCCGCCGCCTCCAGGATCGCCGACGTGGTGAGCAGCCGCCACTGGTCGGGCTGCTGCGCGGCGCCGCTGGCGAACCCGGTGTGGAAGATCGACTTCAGCGGGTCGACCCAGGCGCCCTGGACCGAGACGCGCGCGGTCTCGTCGTACTGGATCACCACGACGTCGTCGACGGTGACCGGGCAGAGCCGCAGCCCGAGGGCGGCGGCGATCGGCTCACACGCGCGGAGCCGGTCGTCGAGCGCGGCGGCCGGGCCCGCGGCGGCGCGTTCCGACCGCAGCCAGTACAGCGTGACGGTGTCGTCGTCGGGGATCTCGGTGGGCACGGCTCTTGCTCCTTGGTGGCGGTCTGGGGGGGTGGATGGCGCTGGTCAGGCGTGTTGGAGTCGGCTGTGCCAGCGCCAGGTCGCGAGCACGAGCCAGAGCGAGTCCACCGGCAGGGACTTGATCTCGCCTTTGTCCGGGAGGGCGAACAGGCTCGCCACGAGCGGGTCGGCGTGCAGTTCCGGCTCGTGGTCGGCGGCGAGTTCGCCGAGGCTGCGGTGCAGCGCGCCGAGTTCCGGGTAGGGGAACACGGCCTTGGGGCGGTCGAGGACCGTGTCGGGAAGCAGGCCGCGCATGGCTTCGCGCAGCGCGACCTTGCCCTGCCGGGTGTCCGCGCGGAGATGCCGCTCGAACGGCCGCGCGAAGCACCACTCGACCACCGGGTGGTCCAGGAACGGGAACCGCGCCTCGATCGACATCCGCATGGCGAGGAAGTCCTCGAACTGCACCACCCTGGCCAGCTGGGTGTGCACGAGCAGGCGGTGGGCACGTTCGACGCCGGTTCCGGGCAGGCTCTTCAGGAAGTCGAGCACGTCGCGGTCGGCGCCGCCGCGGTAGCGCAGGACTTCGGCGGAAAGCCCGCCCGCCGAGCGCGACGAGGGCAGGCGGTTGACGCGGGTGTCGTCCGGCGCGCCGATGTCCATGATGTTGGCGATGAAGTTCGGCCTGCCGACGTACCCGCCCATGGTCTCGTCGGCGCCCTGCCCGTTGAGCACGACGGTCAGGCCGAGGTCCCGCACGCTGCGGTAGTTGGCCAGGATGTTGACGTGGCGGACGTCGTCGTTGAGCGCGGCCATGTCGCACACCGCGTCCACGTCGGCGAGGGTCACGGCGTTCGGCTGCACGAAGGTGTGGTGGTCGACCCCGGCGCCGAGGTGCTCGACGAGCGCCTGGCTGAACCGCAGGTCGTCGTTCACCCCCGGGTCGGCGCCGTGCTCGTCGGCGTAGGCGACCGTCACCGCGGTGACGTCACCCGACTGCCGGGCGAGCGCGGTGATCGCCGACGAGTCGAGGCCGCCACTGAGGAACGCCGACACCGGGACATCGGCCATGAGCATGGTCCGGACGCTGTCGGACAACAGGGGAAGCAGCTCCGTGCCGCTGTCGTCGCCCGCCTCGGGCAGTCGCCAGTAGGTGGTCGAAGACGTGCGGCCGTCGGAGCGCACGGTCAGGCGGGTCGCGGGCGGCAGCGCGCGCACGCCGCTGACCACCGTGCGCCAGGGGTCGACCTCCAGGGTCGACGAGCAGAGCAGTCGGTGGCGGATCGCGTCGAGGTCCGGCGCGCGCGGCACGGTCGGGCAGCGCAGCAGCGCGTCGACCTCGGAGGCGAACACGATCGCCGAGTCGCTGCGATGGAAATAGAGCGGCTTGACGCCGAGCCGGTCGCGGACCAGCGACAGCGTCCGCTCCCGGCCGTCCCACAGCGCGAACGCGAACATGCCGCGCAGCCGGTCGACCGCGGCGGGACCCCACTTCTGCCACGCCCGCAGCAGGACCTCGGTGTCGGTCCCGGACTCGAACACGAAGTCGCCCCGCAGCTGCTCGCGCAGTTCGCGGAAGTTGTAGAGCTCCCCGTTGTAGACGATCGTGAGGTGGTCACGCGTCATGGGCTGGGCGCCGGTGTCGCCGAGTCCCACGATGCTCAGTCTGCGGTGTCCGAAGTGGACGCCACGGTCGGACCAGAGCCCTTCGCCGTCCGGGCCGCGGTGCGCGAGGGCGTCGGTCATCCGCGCGACGTCGGCCGCGGTCGGCACCGGGCCGCCCGCGTCGTCGAACACGAGCGCCCCGGCGATGCCGCATCCGGAGAACACCGTCAGCCGCCCGTTTCGAGCAGGAACCCGGCGAGCGCGCCGCCGCTCACCATCGACAGGTGGTCTCCGGCCACGGTTTCCACCCGGATCGCCGTACGGCTGTGCGAGCGCCACAGTTCGGGCTCGTGCAGCCCACGTGCCGCCGTCTCCTCGGCCATGACCAGGTCCAGCGACTCGACCTGCCCGTCCGGCCGCCACGCGGCGAGCGCGTGGTGGTTGGTCATGAGCACCTCCAGTTGGCGCGTGATCAGCCGGATCTCGTCCCGCGGCCGACCGAGGTCCAGCAGCGCGCGACCCAGGGTCGGCGCCCGCTCGGCCAACGGCAGCTCAGTCACCTGCCCGATCACGGCGTCGACGGCGTCCGGGGAAGCCGAGGGGACAAGCCTGGTGACTTGTTCGACAAGCGTGGCCCGATAGCTCGACCTGTCGTCCACCATCGGCGGATCCGCCAAGGTCAGCCGCGTGACCCGCTCGCCCGCGGACTCCAACTGGCGAGCCATCTCGAAGGCGACCGCGGCACCGAAGGACCACCCGGTGATCGTGTACGGCCCGGTGGCCTGCACCCGCCGCAGCCGGGCGACGTACTCGGCGGCCATGTCCGGGACAGTCTTCGCGGCCATCGGGTCGGACTGCGCGAACCCGACACAGCGCCACCGGTGGCCGACCGCGGCGGCGAGGTCGCGGTACCAGCCGACGGTGCCGTCGACCGGGTGGACCAGGAAGTGGTGCTCCGCCGGTCCCGAGTCGACCAGTGCCACCGTGCTCGCCGCGCCCTCCAGCGCGTCGACCATGGCGTCGAGGGCGGACTCCACGACGGTGACCGGCACGCGGCCTTCGTCATGGGCGAAGCGAAGGTGGAACGTCTCCCCCGCGTCCACCACGGTGATGTCCAGTGGCGTGGGCAGCGTGTTGTCCGCGCCGATGCCGGGTGCGATCGGGAGCCGCACCGGGGTGAGCGCGGCGCGCGCGTCCGCGGCGGGTTGACCACCGAGGTAGTTGAAGGTGATCTCGGGCTGTTCGATCTTGGCGACGAGTGCGCCGAGCGGTGACGCGGGCTCGAGATAGCGGGCCCTGCCGTAGCCGACGCCCTTCGCGGGAACGGCCGCGAGCATCGCCTCCACCCACGCGGCGGCGGCCACGAGGTCGGCGGACTCCCCGACCGGCAGCGACACCGGGTAGAGCGCGGTCAGCCAGCCGACGATCTCGTCCGAAGCCGCCACCTCGCCGCGGCCGTGCCCCTCCAGGAACACATAGAGCTGCCGGCCGCACGCGAGCATGAGACCCCGGGCCAGCGCGGCGAGCAACGCGGCCCGCGCGCCCGTGCCGTGCAGCAGCGGGAGGTCACGGAGCAGCCACCTGCGGGCCAGCGGTGACAGCGTCCGCTCGCTCGCCCGCAGCGCGCCGAACGGCGCCGGGTCCGCGTCGCCCACAGCGATGGCAGGCTTCGCCACGTTGACCAGCGATTCCCAGTAGTCGAGTTCCGTGTCATGGACGTCGACGGCCGCTCGGTCGGGCATCCCAGGTGCCGGGCGGTCAGCGGGCTGCCTGTCGCCCGCCGCGGTCTCGATGTCCCTGGCGATGACGTCCCACGAGACGGCGTCAACGATCAGGTGGTGGGCGACCAGACACAGCCAGCGCTGCCCGGTGTCCGGCTGGGTGCACAGCGAGACCTCGAACAGCCGGTCCCCGTCGATGGAGATTCGGCGGTGCAGGTCGCCGACGTGCTCGGCCAGCTGCGGGACGGGGTCCCCTGGTCGAAGAGTGACCGAGGTGATCCCGGCGGACGCGGGCCGGTCGAGCAGCGTGGCCGTCCACTCACCAGCGCGGCGGAACGTCGTGCGGAAAGCGTCGTGGCGCGACCGCGTCCACTCGACGGCGGCACGCAGGTCGACCTCGTCCACCCGCTGGTCGACCTCGAACACCCTGGCCTGGTTGAAGTGGTCGGGGTCGGCGAAGTCCTGGGCGAAGAACCAGCCCTGGATCGCTGACAGCGCCACCGTCGTCCCCGCGGCGCGGCGGACGCGGGTGACCTGGACCTGATCACCGGAGTCGACGAGGTCACTGAGCGCGCGGACGGTCCGGGCCCGCAGGATCTGCGGCACGGACAGCGCCATGCCCGCCGACCGCGCCATCGTGACGAGCCGGATGGACTGCAGCGAGTCGCCGCCGACGGCGAAGAAGTCGTCGTCGAGCCCGATGTCGTGCCTGCCGAGCAGGGCCCGCCACAGGTCGAGCAGGACGCGCTGCGACTCGGTGGCGCCCTCCTCGGCGGCCGGCCCGGTCGGCTGTTCGATCCGCATGGTCAGGCGGTCGCGGTCCACCTTGCCGGTCCTGGTGAGCGGCAGCTCGTCCAGCACCGCGTAGGCCGACGGGACCATGTACGAGGGCAGCCGGTCGGCCGCCCAGCGGCGGAGTTCGGCGGCCAGGGACGCGTCGCGGCCGGGTGCGGCGATGAACGCGGCGAGGTGCGCCGACCCGGACACCTGCTCCACGGTGATGAACGCGGCGGTGACGTCGGGATGGTCGGCGAGACAGCGCTGCACCTCGCCGGTCTCGATGCGGTAGCCGCGGACCTTCACCTGGTCGTCGAGCCTGCCGGTGATCTCGAAGTCGCCCGCCGCGGTCATCCGCGCGCCGTCTCCGGTCCGGTACAGCCGTGTGCCCGCCAATGGACCGTCGGCCATGGTGACGAACCGCTCGGCGGTCAGCTCCGGCCGCTGGTGGTAGCCCGCGGCCACGCCTGCCCCGCCGACGTACAGCTCGCCCAGCGCGCCGATGGGCGCCACGCGGCCCTTGTCGTCCAGGACCACCATGACGTAGTTGGCGAGCGGGCGGCCGACCGTGATCGGACCCTGGCGCGTGTCGCGCCCGGGCTCGTGGACGGCGGCGGCCGAGCACCACACGGTGGCCTCGGTGGGGCCGTACTCGTTGTGCAGCCCCACCTCGGGCAGCCGGTCGGCGTGCCGGGCGACCAGGTCGGGGGTGCACGGCTCGCCGCCGATGGCCACGATCCGCAGCGGCGTCCGCCACGACTCGGGGACGGCCTCGACGAACAGCCGGTAGAACGACGCCACGAAGTTGACGTGGGTGATCCCGTGCTCGTCGATCAGCCCGCGCACGGCGTCGGCGTCGCGCTCGGCGGCGTCGGTGTCCGGGAAGACGACCGTGCCACCGAGCCATAGCGTCCAGAACACCATCGAGCCTGCGACATCGAAGATCGGCGGCAGGGTCACCAGCGTCCGGGGTGGCGTGGCGCCGAAGTAGACAGTCCGTGCGTGCAGCGCGGCGACGGCGTTGGCGTGGGTGGTGGTCACCGCCTTGGGCGTGCCGGTCGAACCGGAGGTGTAGGTCAGGTAGGCGGTGGCCGACGCGGGGACCAAGACAGGCGCAGGCTCCTCCCCTGCCGCCTCGTCGACTCGGATGACCCTGACGTCGAGACCCTCGAACACCGCGGCGGTCTCGGGCGTGCACAGGACCGCCGACGCGGCGGCGTCGCGGACAAGCGCGGCCAGCCTGAGCGGGGGCATCGAGGGGTCGAGGCATACGTAGTTCGCGCCCCGGCGCAGGACGGCGAGCCACGCCGCGACCAGTTCCGGCGATTTGGGGCACGCGACCGCGACCGTCGCGCCCTCGGCGATCCCGTGGTGGCTCAGCAGTCGCTCGACGTGCCGGGCGAGGCCGTCCAGCTCGCCATAGGTCACTGACCGTCCGCCCTGGGTGAGAGCGATCGCGTCCGGCGCGAGGCGGACACGATTGTCGACGCCTTCGGAGAGGGTCGCGAACGGCGGTGGCACGTCCGGCCCCGTCGCCGCGGCCAGCACGCGCCGGGTCGCCGCCTGCGCCATCAGGTCGACGTCGGCCGGGCTGTCCCAGTGCTCGGCGATCAGCCCGACGATGTGCGCGAAACCGGACGCGTGTTCCTCGGCCGTCGCGCGGTCGAACAGGTCGCGGTTGTACTCCCACAGCACGTTGATGCCCGCGTGGGTCAGCGGCGAGCCCGCCGCGGGCGGGTTCGGCACGCAGACCACGTTGACGTCGTTCTTCGCCGAGCCGTTGTGGTCGATCCAGAGCCCACCGGTGAGGCCGTCGAGCTCGAATCGGGGCCGCGGGCTGTCGTGGAAGGCGAACATCAGCTGGAACAGCGGGTTGCGGCTGCGGTCGCGCGGCAGGTCGAGCTTCTTGATCAGCTCGACCAGCGGGAACTCCTGGTTGTCCTGGGCCTGCAGGAGGACCCGCATGATCGTGTGCACCACCGTGCCCACGGTGGCGTCCTCGGCGACGGCCAGTCGCAGCGGCAGGGCGTTGACGAACATGCCGAGCATGCCCGCTGTCTCGACCTGCCTGCGGTTGGAGAGCGCGGAGCCGATGACGAGATCGCGTTCGCCCGTGTGCCTCGTGACCAGCAGGGCGAAGGCGGACAGGAAGACCGAGAAGCGTGTGACGCCGTACCGCTTGCAGAGTTCGTCCACTTGCGACACGACAGTGGGCGGGATGTCCATGCGGACGCAGTCGCCGTTGAAGGTTTGCGCCGCCGGGCGCGGCCGGTCGGGGGCGAAGGTGACGCCCACGGTCGGGCAGCCGTCGAGCTTGGCGGTCCAGTAGCGCTCCTGGGCGCGGTAGTGCTCGCTGTCGCGCCATTCGTGGTACCAGCGGGCATAGTCGCGGTACTGCACTGGCAGCGGCGGCAGCGGGCTCGGCCCGCCGTCGCGGAAGGCGGCGTACAGCTCGCGGATCTCCCGCAGGAACAGCGACGCCGACCAGCCATCGTGGGCGAAGTGGTGCTCCACTTGGAACAGACTCCACGCCGTCTCGGTCAGCTGGTACAGGTGCCACCTGACCAGCGGCAGCGTGGCGATGTCGAACGGCTTGGTCATGGACGCGCGCATGTGGGCGTCCATCGCCGCGGCGCGGTCGGCCTCGCTCAGGCCGGTGAGGTCCACGCGTTCGATCACGACCCGCCAGGGAGCGTGGACCCGCTGGACAGGGCCGTCCGGCCCGTCGTGGAACGTGGTGCGCAGGATCTCGTGGCGCTCGACGATGTGGGACAGCGCCCGTTCGAGCACCTCGACGTCGAGCGTGCCGGTGAGCCGGAGGGAGAACTGGGTGTTGTAGGCGAGCGCGTCGGGCGAGAGGTGGTGCAGGAACCAGATCTGGTGCTGCTGCGCGCTCAGCGGGGCCGTGTCGCTGTCCCGCGCGGTCACGACCAGCGGCGGCCTGCCGGTCGGGGTGCCGCGGCGGACGTGGTCGGCGATCCCGCGCAGGGTGTCCTCGGCGAAGAGCACGCTCATCGGGATCTCGATGCCGAACCGGCGGCTGATGATCGCCGAGAGGCGGACGTGCGACAGGGAGTTGAGGCCGACTTCGAGCAGCGGGGTGAGCACACCGATGTGCGTGGTCCCGGTGATCTCCGCGAGCGCGTCGACCAGCGCCTGCTCGACGTCGTCGGCGGGTGGTTCGCCCTGGTCGGCGGCGAGGTCGGCGCCGGGGAGCGGCAGGACGGATTCATCGATCTTGCCGCTGCGGGTGCGGGGCAGTTCCGGGAGGACGACCCAGCCGGTGGGCACCATGTACGGCGGCAGGAGGGCGGTCAGGTGGGTGCGGACGGCCTCGGCCGCCAGATCCTCGCCCCGCTTCGGAACGAGATACCCGACCAGGGTCGTGCCGGTCCCGGACGCGCGGGCCATGACGTGCGCCTGCTCCACGGCGGAGTGCGTCATCAGCGCGGTCTCGACGTGCGCGGCCTCGATCCGGTTCCCCTGGATCTTGATCTGCCGGTCGGCGCGGCCGACGAACACGTACTGCCCGGTGTCGGTCACCTCGACCAGGTCGCCCGTGCGGTACGCCCGCTCGCCGTCCGGCAGCGCGATGAAGCGCTCCGCCGTCAGGTCAGGGCGGTTGAGGTACCCGATCGCGACGTTGCGTCCGGTGATCGCGAGTTCGCCCGCGACCCCGGGCGCTGTCGGAAGCGGGTCGCCGTGCTCGTCCAGCACCACGTAGCCGGTGTTGATCAGCGGGTCGCCGATCGTGAGCGGCGCGGCGTGTCCGGTCTCTCCTGAGTAGACACACGCGTAGCTCGACCAGACGCAAGCCTCGGTCGGGCCGTACTCGTTGTAGAGCGAGGTCGACGGCAACAGCTCGGCGTGCCTGCCGATGAGCACCTCACTCCACCGTTCGCTGCCGATCATGACCCCGACCAGGTCGGACGGCGGGTCGTCGGCGATGCGCTCCAGGAAGGGCGCGTAGAGGGACGCGGCGTAGACCAGGTGCGTGACCCGCTCGCGGCGGACTAGGTCGACCGTTCCGGCGACGTCGCTCAGCGGGATCTGGCTGATTATCAGCGTGCCGCCGCCCAGCAGCGCCCAGAACAGGATCCCGGACGAGAGGTCGAACGCGACCGAGTGCACCAGCGGCATCCGGGTCGGCACCCCGTAGGCCCGCATCCGCGCGTCGGTGGAGTTGATCATCGACCCATGGCTGACGACGACGCCCTTGGGCTTCCCGGTCGACCCCGAGGTGTAGATGACGTAAGCCGCGTCGTCGGCTTCCGGTTCGCGGACGGGCGCGGACCGGGTCACGAGTTCGTCGAAGGTCACCACGGTCGCGTTCGTGCCACCGAGCTTGTCGGCCCGCGCCCGGTCGGTGACGATGACGGCCGGGTCGGCTTCGGCGAACACCGCGCGCAGGTAGTCGTCGGGGCTCGCCGGGTCCAGCGGGAGGTAGACCAGGCCCGCGGACACAGCGCCGACCACGGTCGCCACGAACTCGACCGACGGGTCGAGGACCAGCGCGACCACCGCTGATTCCCGCCCGGCGGTGAGCGAGGCGAGGCCGCCCGCTGCGCTTTCCACCAGTCGGGCGAGTTCGTCGTAGGTGAGGACGCGGTCGCCGTGCTTGACCGCGTCCCTGTCCCCTTCGCGCGCGCGGACGGCGGCGAACGCGGCCTTCAGCGTGGGTTCGAGGGCCATCAGCGCACCAGTTCCGGCGAGCTGATGGAGCGCTCGATCTCCGCCCGCGTGTCCGGGGAGAGCTGGTCCCCGAGGTGTTCGAGGTAGTGCCGCAGGTAGCGCACGCGGTCCGCCTCCGGGGTGGCGGGCTGGTCGAGGAACAGGATGTCGTGGGTGGTCAGCGCCCGGACCGCGAACATCGGCACGGGCGACCGCATGACCGGGAAGTCGGCGTTGCGCACGCTGCCGACCGTGCTGAGCTTGTGGAACTCGCCGAGCATGAGGCCGCGGCCGACGAACTCCATCCGCAGCCGCCGGTGGCCGCCGTCGATGAACTCGGCGGCCCCGTCCCGGTCGATGTCGGGGAAGAACGCCAGCAGCGAACCGGTCCGGAACTCCTCCGGCCGCTGGAACAGCTCCAGGAACAGGTCGGCCAGGTGGCCCGCCTTCTCCCATGCCTCGTCGACATCGGCTCTCGCGGTCCTGATGACGATCAGCCGCAGCAGGTTCTTGCGGATCGCGGGCGCCAGCCGCGGGCACACCGCGCCGGGCCGGTTGAGCCGCGGATCCGGCTGGGTGACGAACTCCCGGATCCAGCGGAGCCCGGCCTCGTACTCGGGATAGCGCTCGAACAACTCGTGAGCGCCATCGATGTCGACGAGCGAGCCGCCTTCGAACGGGTACCGGTCGACGACCGTGTTCAGCACTGCGTTTCCCCCAAAGAACCCTGCGAACGAAGATCGAGATCAGTTGCCGAACGGCCGCCCGGCCACCGACTCCGAGATGTAGCCGTCGGGGCCGACCGGCTTGTCGCCGACGATGGTCACCCGGTGCAGGACCCGCGAGGCCTCCAGGTAGTTCACGTCTGTCGCGGCGATGTGCGCGGTGGACCGGTTGTCCCAGAACGCCACGGCGCCCGGCTCCCACCGGAACCGCACCGTGTACTCGGGACGGGTGATGTGCTCGAACAGCAGCTCCAGGATGCTGCGGCTCTCGAACGGCGTCAGGCCGATGATCCGGTTGGTGCGCGACGGGCTGACGAACAGCGCCCGCTCCCCCGTCTCCGGGTGCACCCGCACGACCGGGTGGATCGCCACCATCCCGTTCTTGTTGACCATGTCCAGGATGGACCGGTCCAGCGGGTCGTGCTCCGACATCCGGTACCCGGCCCAGAAGTTGTGCTCGGCGCGCAGAGTGTCCACATAGCCCCGAAGCGACTCCGAAAGCCCGTTGTACGCCGCGACGAGGTTGGTCCAGTTGGTGTCGCCGCCGAACTCCGGCACGGTCTCGGCGCGCAGGATCGAGGCCATCGGCGGGTTCACCGCGTGGCTCATGTCGCTGTGCCACCCGCTGATGGTCGACCCCCACCGGCTGCGGTAGTGCGCCTCGTAGTCGCGGCCGTAGCGCTGCATGTCCAGGTGCGGGGACACCGTGAAGATCTGCGGGTACTCGTCCAGCTCGTCGCCGCTCTGCGGGTTGGGACGCCTGGTCAGCTCACCGAACCTGCGCCCGAACGCGATGTGCTCGGCGTGGCCGAGCCGCTGGCCGCGGAAGAAGATCACCTTGTGGGTGAGCAGCGCCGAGCGGATCGCCGCGATGGTCTCGTCCGACAGCGGCCCGGCGAGGTCCACCCCGTCGATGTCCGCGCCGATGTGCCCGGCCACCCGGGTGACGGTGATAGGGCTGTTCTCCAGTGTCTCCATGGTTCCCCCAATGCGTGAACGTCCAGGGCGTCGCGGCACGCCGCGCCTCGGACTTTCGCCGAGACGCGGGCGTGGCTGCGCGAGAGCAGGCTTTCTGGTGGTCGAGAAACGCTATGGCAGCGGGTAGAACGGCTCGCCGGCGACGACCTCGGAGACGAACCCGTCCGGACCGACCGGACGGTCGCCGAGGATCGTCACGCGGTGCATCCTGCGGGCGACCTTCAGGTGGTTGAGGTCGACCGCGGCCAGGTGCGCGGTGGAACGGTTGTCCCAGAACGCGATGCTGCCCTGCTCCCAACGGAACCGGACCGTGTACTCCGGCCTGGTGATCTGCTCGAACAGCAGGCCGAGCAGGTACTTGCTCTCCACCGGGGTGAACCCGATGATCCGGTTCGTCGAGGCGGGGTTGACGAACAGCGACCGGCGCCCGGTCTCGGGGTGCACCCGCACCACCGGGTGCACCGACACCAGCGGGTGCTCGACGTTGAGGTTGAGCACCGCGCGGTCGTCGGCGTCGTGCTGCAGCATCTGGCAGCCCGCGAAGAAGCAGTGTTCGGCCCTGAGGCCGTCCACAAAGGAACGCAGCTCGTCGGACAGGCCCTCGTAGGCCGCTTCGAGGCTGGTCCAGTGGGTGTCGCCGCCGAAGCTGGGGACCGTCTCGGCACGCAGGATCGACGCGGCGGGCGGGTTGACCGACGGCGTCAGGTCGCTGTGCCATCCGCCGCGGTAGGTGGTCCACCGCTGCCGGTACTTGTCCTCGAAGTCGACCCCGTAGCGGTCGTCCTCCTCCTGAGGATCGATCGTCAGGATCTCGGGGAAACCCTCCGGGTGCAGCCCGGTGTGCGGCGCGGGCCTGCGGGTGAGGTCGCCGAACCGGCGGGCGAAGGCGATGTGCTGGGCGTGGTCGACCTTCTGGTCGCGGAAGAAGATGACCTTGTGGGTCAGCAGCGCGGACCGGATCTCGGCGATCACGTCGTCGCTCAGGTCCGCGGCGAGGTCCACCCCGGAGATATCGGCACCGATGTGCCCGGCGATCCGACGGACACTCAGCGAACCGGCGTGCGCCGACAACGTTGTGGAAGGCATGTCTCCCCAGTCATGCGATGGAACATGTGCCACCGCGGCGAACCGCGGCCCGCGTCGGGTCGTGGCAGTTCGCTCACGCTGCGCCGTCGCGGGGGCATTTCTACCCGACCCCGCACGCGGACGGAAACCAATGCCCGCCGATATGGCGCACATCACCCGACAGCTCAATCGGCGAATCGGCGGCGGGTCGCCAGCAGCAGCAGTCCGCCGAGGATGAAGAGCAGTCCTCCGATCGCGACCAACGAGCCGAGGACCGGGCTGGCGCCCGTAGTGGCGAGCGGGCCGGTCCCGCCTGACTGGACAGTCCCGGTCGTACCGGCGGCCTGGGTTCCCGTGAGGACGGGCTGTTCACCGGATGTGGTCGTGACTGTTGAGGACGAGGTCGCGCTGCTCGACGGTGTCGTCGTGGTGGTGCTGTCCGACGGTGTCGTGGTCGTGGTGTCCGCGGTGGTCGTCGTCGTGTCGGTGGTCGTGGTGTCCGCCGTGGTCGTCGTTGTGTCGGTTGTCGTGGTGTCCGCGGTGGTGGTCGTCGTGTCCGCGGTGGTGGTCGTTGTATCGGTGGTCGTCGTGTCCGACGGTGTCGTGGTCGTGGTGTCCGCGGTGGTCGTCGTCGTATCGGTGGTCGTCGTGTCCGACGTGGTCGTCGTGTCCGACGTGGTCGTCGTTGTGTCCGACGTGGTCGTCGTCGTATCGGTGGTCGTGGTGTCCGCGGTGGTGGTCGTCGTGTCCGCGGTGGTCGTCGTGACGTCCGTGGTGGTGGTGCTCGATGGGCCGCTGGTTGTCGTAGAGGTTGTGGTGCTGGGGATCGTCGCGCAGTTGGAGGTGAGGAAGGTGTTGCGGTCCAGCGTGACCGCGCCGGTTCGGGCGAGTGCGCGTCCGAAGACGACGGTTCCGGTCGTGACGGAGATGGAGGCCATCGCCATGATGGTGCCGCGGAAGGTCGAGGTCGTGCCCAACGTCGCCGAGCTGCCGACCTGCCAGAAGACGTTGCACGCGCGGGCGCCATTGATCACACTGACGTTGCTCGCGGTGGCGGTGATCAGCGTCGAGGCGACCTGGAAGATGAAGACCGCGTTCGGGTCGCCCTGGCCGTCCAGCGTGACCGTGCCGCTCAGCGCGAGCGTGCTGGTCGAGTTGTAGACGCCCGAGACCAGGGTCTGGCCGACCAGGTCCCCGGAGACGCCGGCGGTCGGCGCCCGACCCGCGGCGTCGTTGTAGGCGATCACCAGGTCGGACTGCGCCTGAGCCGCGTGGGCGTCGGCGGAATGCTGTGTTCCGCCGACGATGCCGGGTGGGAACCCGGTGATCGCCGTGCCGGGGCTTACCCCCAGGTTGTCGCTGAGCAGAGTGGGGCCCGTGTTGGTCACGGTCTGTCCACCCAGGACGGAGTACGTCGCCGCGGTGCCCAGCCCGACCGGCGCCTCCGCCGCGTCGGCGCTGGGCCCACCGGCCAGCATCAAAGCGCCTGCCGCGAGGACAAGCGTGGCCAGGGCCGCCCACCGGGCGTGGCGGGATCTGGTGAGACACTCCTGAGTGGTTCGCTGTCTGTCCATTTGAGATCAATCCTGTTGCTTCGTACTTCGCTTACGAGCTGACGTACCGGAGATCGACGCGCGCGTGCTTGCACGCGTCCTGGTTGGCCGAGGTGTTGTTGAAGCCGATGACCGCGCCGGAGAACGGCGCGTGCTCCCCGGAGTGCACTGTCCGCCCGACCGGCATCCGAGCGTCCAGGAGCAGGTAGTCCGTCGTGTCGCACCGACCGGCGGCCGCGCCCGGCGCCGTCGCCACGCCCACGATGCTGACGGTGACGGCGGCGACGAAGGCCGCCGTGCCGTGGTTGCTGATGGTGCCGGTGATCGCCGTGGGCGCGACGCCGGGTGCGAGCCCGGTCATGCTGGAGGTTTGGACGATCGTGAACTCAGGACAGCCCGACTCCGCCGTCGCGGGCGACGAGCCGAGTCCGGCCGTCAGCACACCAACGGCAAGCATCAGCAGCACGACCGCGACCGAGGCGGCACCGCGGCGGACTCGAGCGGCGACGGTCAGGAGTACGCCGACAATCAGCGCGCCGATCGCCAACGCCAGCAGTGAGAGCAGCGGCGATCCGGTGCCCGCGAGAACGGTGCAGTCCATGGGTTACTCCTCTCAGTGGCCGGGCGTTGGTCAAAGCCGGGCGAGCGTCGCGGTCGCGGACGTCTTTCCCGCCAGGCTCGCGGTGATCCCGCCACTGCCTGCGAGCACGCCGAGAGTGAAGGTGACGGTCGTGGTCGAGACAGTCGCTCCGTGCGGGATCGACAGGGTCGCCGTGGTGAGACCGCCGTTCACGCCCGCGAGTGCCACGGTGACGGCGGGACCGAGGTTGGTCAGTACCGCGCCGCTCCCGTTCGTCAAGCTGACGCCCGCGGTGAACGAGACGGTGAGGACACCACAGATCCCATACTCCAGGGCGAACGAAGTGCCGTTCGCGGACAAGCACGACGCCGCGGTGGGACCGCTCCATGCCAGGTTCGTCGGTGCGGCGACGACGGCGAACGACGCACTGGCCGCCGGGGCCAGACCGCCCGCGCCCGACGTGAGGGTGTAGGTCCCCACATTGGCGGCGAGGCATCCGGTGAAGGTCGCGATCCCGTTCACCGCCGCCTTGGCCGCGCAGGTGAGCCCGGCTTCGGCGACCGCGGTGACCGTGACCGTGGTAGTCGCGTTGGTGACGGTGTTGCCCGCCGCGTCCTGGATGGTGACCACCGGCTGGCTGAAGAACAAAGTGCTTGCGAACGAGTCGGTCGGCGACTGGGTGACCGCGAGCTGGGTCGCCGTTCCGAAGGTGACGATGAACGTCGAACTGGTCGCCGACGCCATCCCGGGGGCGGTCGCCGTCAACGTGTATCCCGCGCCCGCCTTGTTGATCGAGAGTCCGGCGAAGGTGGCCACGCCGGACTCGTTGGTCACCGCCGTCGCGGTTCCCGAAAGCGTGCCGCCACTGGGGTTGGTGCCGATAGCGATCGTCACCGAGACTCCGGCGGTGGACACCGGGGTGCCGACCGAGTTCTTGAGTCGCACGGCGACCGCAGGAGTGATCGCCACCAGGGCCGCCACAGTGGATGGTTGCCCGGAGAACGCCAAAGCGGTGGCGGTGGTGACCGTGACACTCGCGCCTGCCGTACTGAGCGCCGTCCACGTCCGATAGACCGCGGTGACGGCGTAGGTGTAAGCGCCGTTCGCCACCCCCGTGTCGGTGCACGAGGTCCCGCCGATCAGCGAACTCGGGCTGCTGGCGCACGCCGCGACCGGGCCGCCACCCGCCGTTCGGGTCACGTAGTACCCGGATGGCGTAGTGGCGCCGGACGATGCCGTCCACCCGACCAGCACGTTCGGCGAACTGAACGCGGGAACCGAGACATTCGTCGGCGCGGCCAGGGCGCCCGTCATCGCGCCCGCCGCGCCGATGCCGGTGGACGACCAGGAGGCGAAGGCGGGGGTGGCCGCCATGACGGCCACCCCCAGCAGACCGCTCAGCACCAGCGGACCGCGTCTCCGCACACCGTTCATCTCATACCTCTGCTTTCGCTGGGAAGCGCGGTCAGCTCGCGACGATGTAGAGCGGAGCGGTGATGCCCTGACAGGCGTCCTGGTTGCTGTCCAGGTTGTTCATCCCGATCGTTACGGTGCCCGTCACCATGCCTGACGGGGCGATCGGGCCATAGGCGATCGTCGGCACGCCCACGGCGTAGTCCAGGGCAGAACAACCCTCGACCGCGGTCCACGCGGTGCCGTCGGTGTTCGCCACGGAGATCGCGACATTCGCCAGGGTCTGACTGCCCGAACTCGGGTTGGTCACCGTGAACGACATGGTCTGGGTGGGACCGCCAGGAGTGAGCGCGGCACCTGTCGGCGGAGAACTCGATACGACGAACGCACTGCTCGTACCGGTGGTCGCCGAGCCGCTCCCGTATCCGGTCGATGACCAGTACGCATAGGCGATACCGCCGCCGACGACGACGGTGGCGACAGTGGCGATGATGACTGTGGTGCGACGCGTGACTGTGGACCTCATGTGATCTCCCGAATCTTGTCGATGCGCGACGGAAGGGCCCGTCGTGGATTCACGAGCCGCCGATGCCAGAAAGTCGCCCGCGATGATGATCGAACAGGCGATCGGAAATGATCGCTGCATTTCCGGCAAGAGCGCACGGGTCGACTCTCAATTTTGACCCATGTTCGCTCGTATTAGCTTCATCGGATACCCGTTAGTCCACGTTACCAATTCGACCGCGGTTCATCCGTTGGAGAAGATCGTAACCCATTGCGACCGTTTGCCTGAATAATAAGATCAAAAGGCGATCAACAATGGTGGCGCAAGAGTATTCTTTGGGCTATTCAGGTCGCACTGACCAGGCAAAATGCGCGATCGCGCCTCAGGTGGCGCAATGTCAGCAATATTTTGGAGAACTCTCGCCTATCGCGCGAGCGTTGACCTGAATCCGGCCCAGGATGCCCGTCGGCGACTCGCGCAATACTTGATTCTTACTTGGAATCAGGTCCGTGGAGCACAGCGACCGGGCAAGGCGCGTGGTGGATCAGTGCTTGACTGGTCGACCCCATGGTCAGCCCGGTGAATCCGCCCCGGCCGCGGCAGCCCACCACCACCAGTTGGGCGCCCTCGGCCTGCTTGAGCAGTAGCTTCGCGGGCCTGGACCGGCGCACCACGCGGGTCACCACGACATCCGGGTACTTCTCCTGCCAGCCCGCCAGCCGCTGGACCAGCAGCGTCTCGGCCTCGTCGACGTAGGTGTCGAGGGAGAACACCGGCTCGACCGGCCAGTCGCTCCACGCGAGAACCGCGCGCAGCTCCGCGCCGCGCGTCGACGCTTCCTCGAAGGCGAACCCAACGGCCCGCTCGCTCAGCGGTGAGCCGTCCGCACCGACCACGACCGGGCCGCTGTCGGAGGTGCCGTCGCCGCGCACCACGATCACCGGGCACGTCGCGTGTCCGGCGATCGCGACCGCCGTCGACCCCACCAGCAGCCCGCTGAACCCGCCGAGTCCACGCGACCCGACGACGACCAGACTCGCGCGCTCCGACCTCGCCAGCAGCACCGACGACGGGTTTCCCCCGACCGCTTCGTCTGTGACCTCGACACCGGCCACCGCCTCTCGCGCCTCGGCCAGGTCCGCGTGGGCTTTGGCCACAAGCGCGGCGTGCAGTTGATGGGCGGCGACCAGGGCCTCGGGGTACCCCGACACCGGCCAGGTGTAGACGGCGACCAGGTGCAGCGGCAGCGCGCGCCGCACCGACTCCGCCGCGGCCCACCTGGTAGCGCCGACCGCCGAGGCTGATCCGTCGACACCGACCACGATCGCACGGTCCGGAATGGTCATGAGATTCCCTTCGGCTCGATTGTCCACTAAGGACCGAGGTTGTCGCTTGTCGTAGGGTTCCCACCAGAGCCTCCGCACCGGGCAGGCTTATGGGCCGCGGTCGGGTCGGCTCAGTCCCGGGCGCCTGGCCGCGGCTTCCGTCGGAGCTGTGCTTCGTCGATCGTTCCGTCGACGATCTGGGCGGCGACGTCGCTGAGCCTGCGGTTGTGACTGCGGGCGTAGTCGCGCATGACCTGGAACGCCCGGTCCATGGGCAGGTCGGCCTGCTGCGCGAGGACGCCTTTGGCCTGTTCCAGTTGGACGCGGCTGGTGAGGGCCGTCTGCAGCTGGGTGGCGAGCAGTTCGCCCGCCGCGATCGCGCGTTCCTGGATCAGCCCGACGGTGGCGACATCGGCCATCGCCTGGCCGGTACCGAGGTCGGCGGCGCTGAGCGTGCCCGGGCGGGTGCGGAACAGGTTCAACGCGCCGATGGTCTGCGTGCGCAGCCGCATCGGGAGCGCCTGCGCCGAGCGGAATCCGAGCTCTTCCAGGCGTTGGGTGAACGCGGGCCAGGTCGCGCGCATCGCGGGGAGGTCGGCGCGGGCCACCGGGCGGCCGGACCGCCAGCAGTCCAGGCACGGACCTTCGTTGTTCTGCAGTTCGTAAAGCTCCAGCAGGCGCGCTTCCTCGGTCGAGGACGCCATGACGTGCAGGGCGCCCTGCTGGTCGGCGAGCATGATCCCGGCGGCGTCGGCGCTGAGGAGTTCCACGCTGCGGCTGGCCAGCGTGTGCAAGAACTCGATGACGTCGAAGTCGGCGACCAGTGTGTCGGCCAGGTCCACGAACGTGCTGGCGAGCAACTGCTCTCGGCTCGTCATGAGGACTCACTGTCATCAAAGGACATCCGCCGGTTGACGACGTCGGCGGCGACGGCGGACACCGTCCGACCTGAAGAGTACGCGTGGGCGCGCAGCCGCAGCAGGGCCTCGGCGAGCGGGACGCCGAGCTGGATCGTCATCATCCCCGTGGCCTGGTGCACCTCCGCTCTGTCGTCGATCGGTCCGACGAGCCCGTTGTGGCGGTCCTGCAGGTGCAGGACGACCACGGTCGCCGCGTCGGCGTAGGCCAACGCGTCGGCGAGTTCCGGGGTGGTCAGGCGGCCTGGGGTGTCGCGGTAGAGATCCAGGACGCCGACGCGGATGGCGCCGACCCGCAGCGGGAAGGCGAAGATGGCCTGGACACCCGCTCGGCGCACCGCGGCGCCGAACCGCGGCCAACGTGTGGGCCCGTCGGCGCCGAGGTCCGGTTCGAGCACCGCGCGACCGCTGTCGGAGGCCTCCACACACGGGCCCTCACCGAGGGCGAACTGCAGCTCCTCCAACTGTTCGGCCCGCGCGTCGGTCGCGGCGAGCACCACGCCACTGGGCCCGTCAGCGGTCATCAGCGCGAAACCGACACCGCTGACGGGCAGCACCGACAAGCACTGCGCGCACAGCCTGGCGGGCAGCGCGGTGTGCTCGCCATCGGTGATCGCTGACAGGATCTCGGCGACCCTCGCGTTGCGCATGTGGTGTCACCTGTCCGGACCGGCGGGGCACGTGAGCGCGCGGGCGAGGTCGGGCTCGACGTCGAACACGCCGTCCAGCCCGGCCACGGTCAGCAGCCGCAGCACCGGGCGGGCGTGTGCGACCAGGAACAACGTGGTCCCCTTGGCGACGGCCGCCTCGCGGACAGCGAGCAGCACGGTCAGACCGGACGCGCCGAGGAATCCGACCTCGGTGAGGTCGACGATCAGCCGGGGGCCGGTCTGGCGCAGGTGTGCCATGAGTTCGTCCCGCAGCCGCGGGACGGTGCGCAGGTCCACCTCGCCGTGTACCGCGACCACCAGCGCGTTCGACGCGGCCGTGGCGTGGGTCATCGGTTCTGTTGAGGGTCGGTCTGTCGACGCGGACCGGACGGCGGTCATCCGTTGACGCTCGTGCTCACGGTGACTCCTTGGTGGATCGGCTCTGGAGAAACCGACACCGGCGGATACGGACACGGTGGCTGGACGAGGGACCGGCCTGCTGGGGGTTGATGCCCACGGCTTCCCTTGACGCGTCAACGAGCCGACGCGTGCGTCGCCAAGGTCCGGAGCGAAGCTCTAACCACCACGACCGGCTCCCAGCCGGGTCCCCATGGACTCGACGGAATGCCGTCATCGGGTGATGCACCCTCAGCGTAGCCCACCACGAGGCCTGCGGGGGACACCGACGGCGACTAGACTCGACGATATCCGGACATGACGACATCCCATCCCGAGATGCGAGCCCCTCCGGCCACCGCCTCGAAAGAAGCATCGACTCATGTCCTCGCTCCCCCACCGCCCGAGGGTCCAGCCAGAATTCGACCCGACGCCTCCTCCAGTGGGGCCTGAACCGGCGATCCAGCCCGCCGAGCAATCCACCCGCGTGCCCCGCACACGCACCGGGACGGCATGGGCGGCGATCAGCGCGGGCACGCTCATCTCCATCGCCCTGATCATCTTCCTGGTGCAGAACACCCGCACCACCGAGATCAACTTCCTCTGGATGACGACCAGCACCTCGCTGGCGGTGGCGCTGCTGATCGCCGCGGTGGGCTCAGTCCTGCTCACCCTGATCATCGGCACGGCACGCATCACCCAACTGCGTCGCCTCGTTCGAGGCCGGACGGTCAAGCCCACCAGACAGCGATAGCGCAAGCCCGCCCCGTCACGACAAAGGCCGCTTCCCGCGAAGGGAAGCGGCCTTTCGCCAGAAGGGACATCAGGGGATCGCGGCTTCCTGGCCGGCGCGGTCGTCGAAGAGCTGGACCCAGCGGCCGTCGAACCCGCCGTTCGCGGCGGTGTACCAGGCGCCGCGGAGCCATTGGCCGTTCTCGGTCGAGCCGCTGGTGTTGACGGTTCCGTCGTGGACGAAGAAGTCGTGCTGCCACCAGTACGAGTTGGGCGAATCCGAGCGCCCGCTGGCCAGCTGGCGGGTCCAGCCGGAGCTGTCCTTGCCGGTGCCGCCGTAGGCGGGGAAGTCGTCGGACGACCCCTCGATGTCCTCGTCGGCCTCGGCGGAGTACGCGCCGTAGAGCCAGCCCTTGTGGATGAGCCCTTCGCGGCCGTCGGTCAGGTCCGACGCGCCGTTGTCCCGCGACTTGCTGTAGAAGCGCTGGCGGCCGGTGCTGACCTCCACCGCGCCCGCCTCGTTCGTCACCGGCGACTCCAGCACGACGTCGTCCTGCGCCGACGACAGCCAGTGCGTGGACCACGCCGGGTTCTGGGACCAGTGGGTCGGGATCATGTCGGCGATGTCCTGCAGCTCGTAGGTGAGGCGCTTCGCCTGGTACCAGTCGACGGTGTGTTCGTTGTCGTGCCCGGCGATCAGCGTCGACGCGTTGGCGAAGGTCAGCGGTTTCGCGCCCCACGCGCTGACCGCGGCCGAGGACGCCTGCGGGACGAAGATGTAGTGCACGTTCTTGTTCTCGTCCTTGCCGCTGATCTCGACCTCGGCGTCGTTCGTCACCGACTGGCTGATGAGGGAGCTGTAGGAGTCGTTGACATATCGCAGCTCGTGCGCGTGCGTGCCGAGTACGCTGCCCGCTTCGTCTGCCTGCCACACCATCAGGTGGCGTCCCGTCGCGGTGTTCATGAAGTTGAAGCCGGAGTCCCCGCGCTTGCGGATGATGTGCTCGTGGTGGTGGGTGATGGTCGAGTTGTTCACGTACTCGCCGACCGCCCCTGGCGTGCCGGTGACCCCGCGGACGACGATCTCGATCCGCTCCCAGTCGTGGATGGCGGATCCCTCCTTGTCCTGCGCGTTGTAGACGTGGAACAGCATCACCACCGACTTGACACCGCCGGTCGTGTACTCGATCAGCGAGGTGTAGAGCGTCGGGCGGATGCGCCACCTGGCGTACGGGCTCGTAGTGGCCTGCGCGGCGGAGGCGGCCACGTAGTGCTCGCTCTCCAGCCAGCGGAGCCGGTTCGTCGCGAAGTTGCCGTCCTGGTCGAAGTCGAAGTTCGCCAGCCAGTCGCGGCCGTCCTGGCCGTTGTCCTCGTTGGCCCGCTTGAAGATCACCGGCGCGTAGTAGTTCAGATACGCCTGCCGCTGCGCCGTGGTCAGGTTCGACACCGCGGCGTGAGCCGGTTGGTTGCCCACCGCGGGCATGATCGCCAGCGCGAACACCGCGACCGCCAGCACGCGGACCAGTGCTCGCGGAGTCCTTGTGGAGAAGGGAATGGATGGGATCAGAGCGCCGAACCGCACGCTTCCTCCTCTGTGGCAACAGATAGAGCGTCCGACTGCTCGACGTCGAGTCGGGCGCGCCTTCATCTCACTATGGCACGCGGCCACGGAATCCAAGATCGCGAAATTCCTACCCCTACCGTTCCTCCGAACGCGGCCGGAAATACCTGCCGAGGCAGCGTCAACCCCTACCCGCGACGACTGCCGCCGACACCGGAGATGTGCAGGAAGATGCTCATAAACCACGCTTAGCAACCATCTTTACGCAGCGTGAGCCTTGACTTTCACTCCTGGGTGACCCAGTCTCCGGATATGGTCCAGACCACTTTCCGGCGGGTGGCGCTCTCGGTCGCCCTCCTCTCCGTGTTCCCCCTGGGGCTCTCGCAGGCACAGGCCGCGCCGGACGCCCCGACCCCGAACTCCGTCCCCGCCGTCATCCCGGCACTGCAGCAGTGGAGCGGCGGAACCGGCAGGCTTGTGTTGCGGCCCAACACCAGGATCGTGCTCGATCCCGCCGACAACGGCGCGCTGGCGGGCGTCGCCGAGAGCCTGCGCGCCGACCTCGCCGAGCTGACCGGCTGGCCGGTCGCCGTCGGCGGCGGCCCCGCGCAGGACCGCGACATCCGCCTCGACCTCGACGCCGCCGCCGACGTCGGCCCGACCGACCTCGCCGCGAAGGAGGGCTACCGCCTCAGCGCCGACACCCGCCTGACCCTGACCAGCCGCACGCCGACCGGCGCCTACTGGGCCACCCGGACCCTGCTGCAGATGCTGCGGCACGACGGCCGCGCCGAGGCCAGTGTCGCCAAGGGCCATGTCGTCGACTGGCCCAACGTCGCGGTGCGCGGGTTCATGCTCGACTTGGGCCGCCGCTGGTTCGACCAGGACTTCGTCCGCGACTACGTGCGGCACATGAGCTGGTTCAAGCTCAACACGTTCCAGTTGCACCTCAACGACAACGAGATCCAGGCACCGGGCGGCGACTGGTCCAAGGCGTACTCGGCGTTCCGCCTGGCCAGCGACAACCCCCGCTGGGCGGGTCTGGCCGCCGAGGACGGCGCGTTCACCCGCGCGGACTGGGAGCGGCTGGAGGACGTGGCCGCGCAGCGGTTCGTCAGCGTCGTCCCGGAGATCGACGCGCCAGGGCACGCCAGGGCGTTCGTCGAGTTCGACCCGTCCCTGGGGCTCAACGGCGGCAACTCCGACCACCTCGACCTGGACAATCCGCGGTCGACGCAGTTCATGAAGGAGGTCTACGACGAGTTCGCGCCGTGGTTCCGCTCCCCCGCGCTGCACATCGGCGCCGACGAGTACCCGAAGGCGCACGCGGCGAAGTACCGCGACTACGTCAACGAGATCTCCGCGCACGTGCGCGGGCTGGGCAAGGAGGTCCGGGCCTGGGGCAGCCTGTCGGTGATGTCCGGCGGGGCCACCGGCTACGACCGCGACATCACGATGCACTCGTGGAACAACGGCTGGTACGGCCCCAAGGCGACCATCGCCGACGGCTACCCGTTGATCAACACCAATGACGCGCTGCTCTACATCGTGCCGTTCGCGAACTACTACCACGGCAAGGGCCTCGACGGGCCGTGGCTGTTCGCCAACTGGGAGCCGCACGTGTTCCCGGGGAACCAGACCGTCGACCCGAAGGACCCGCTGCTGCGCGGCGCCATGTCCGCGGTGTGGAACGACCTGGTGCACGCCGACTACGACGCCGAGGACGTGCACGGGCTCGTCGAGCCGACCTTCGGCCTGCTGGCGCAGAAGATGTGGCGCGGCAAGGTGGACGGGCAGACCTACGAGCAGTTCATGACCACCGCGGGCCACGTCGGCGTCGGACCGGGCATGGAGGGGCTGACCACCACCCTGCCTGGCGGGGACCGCGGCCTGAGCCCGGCCATCGGCGCCGTGCCCGCTCTCGCGGGCGGCGAAAGCACCACGCTCACCGCGACGCTGACCAACACGGGCGTGAACCCGGTCGCCGACCTCACCGCGACCGTGACGCTGGACCTGCCCGGGGTGCGCGTCGAGCAGGCCGTGGCCGGACCCGACGCGCTCGCACCAGGCCAGTCGGGCAGCTGGACGTGGACGATCACCGCCGACCGCGACGCGCGCAACGGCACCGCCCGCGCGCGGGTCGAGTTCGCAGGCCAGCGCCACGGCTTCCGGGTCGGCTCCCGGGCGTTCGCCGCCGTGCGGACGGTGGAGGCCGCGCCGCCGGGCTCCCAGCACCTGTCGCTGAACGCCACCGCCACCGCGTCCTCTGTGGAACTCAACCTGGACCGCCTGGCCGCCCGCAACGTCAACGACGGCGACCTCGGCACCCGGTGGGCGTCGGGCTACACCGACGCGGAGTGGGTGCAGGTCAAGCTGGCCCAGCCCGCGAAGGTGTCGTCGGTGAAGCTGTTCTGGGAACCCGCGTGCGCGACCCGCTACAAGATCCAGGTCTCCACGGACGGCACGACGTGGCGCGACGCGGCCACAGTGGACCAGTCGAACTGCGCGGTCGAGTCCGTCACCCTCGACGCGCCCGACCCGGTCACCCACGTGCGAATGCAGGGCGTCAAGCGCAAGACCGGCTGGGGCTACTCACTGCACGAGTTCTGGGCCTTCGGCACCCCGGCGAGCTGAGCGACCAAGGAACGCACAGCGGGTGATGTCGTCTCAGACGACGGCGATGGGCGCCGCCACCATTGACGGTTACGGCGCCCATCGGATCTCAGTGCCGTGCGGCGCCCGCCCTACGGACCAGTCGGTCAGGGTGTCAGGTTGAGCGACCAGGTGTCGATCGTGCCGACATCGGCCTGGTAGACGTCCCGCACGCGCGGCTTCCACGTGCCGTTGGCGCTCTCGCCTGACAGGTTGACCGAGTAGGAGCGGTCGATGTTGTCCGCGCTGCCACCGGACTGGTTGTGCGGCGACTCCGCGTGGGTGGTGTGCTCACCGCCCTTGACCGCGTTCGCCGGGCCGACCCCTGGCAACAGGGTCGCGACCAGAGCCATGACGACGGCGATTCGGCGCCACATGGCTCTCCTCGATCGGACCCGGGGTGAGGGGCCTTGCGTGTCCAGCCCCTCACCCCGGTGGATCAGACGGTCACGGACCAGGTGTCGAGGACACCGGTGTCACCCGGACCGTTGTCGCCGATGCGCAGCGTCCACTGGCCGGACGCGGCCTCGCCGCTCGCGGGCACGACCGTGAACGTGCGCTGTCCGCCGAACGGTGTGCACTGCCAGCCGCCGTCGCCGTAGCGCTGCAGCGTGTACCAGCGGCCACTGGGCGAGACCAGCGTGATCTGCAGGTCCTGCAGGCAGGTGTGCGTCGCGGTGACCTTCACCGTCACCGGGTTCGCCGCCGCTCCGGCGGCTGTCGAGGTGACCTTGCTCTGGAGCACCTGGAAGTCCCGGATCGGGAAGTCGGCGTCGTTGGAGAAGGTGCGTCCGCCGGTGGTGCCGGTGGTCTTCACGCTCAGCGCCACGGTCGGCTTCGACTTGTTGCCCGCGGCGTCCTTCGCCTGGACGGTGAACGAGTAGGTCGTGTTCGCGGTCAGCCCGCTCACCGTGGCCGAACTGCCCGCCACACTGGCAGCAAGAGTGGTGCCGTTGAACACGTCATAGCCGGTGACCCCGACGTTGTCGACCGCGGCGTCCCAGCTCAGCGACGCGGTCGTGTCGGTGACCCCGGTGGCGCGCAGGTTGCCCGGCGTCGTGGGCGGCTCGTCGTCGCCACCACCACCCGGCTGTGTGCGGGCGCTGACGGCCGCGCTCGCCGCCGAGGAGTTGCCCGCGGCGTCCTTCGCCTTGACGGTGAAGGTGTAGGAGGTGTCGGCGGCGAGTCCGCTGACCGTCGCCGAGGTCCCGGTCACGGTCGTGGCCAGGCTGCCGCCGTTGAACACCTCGTAGCCCGTGACGCCGACGTTGTCGGTCGAGGCGTCCCACGCCAACGACACGCTGCTCGTCGTCGTTCCGGTCGAGCGCGCGTTCCCCGGCGCGGTGGGTGCCTGGGTGTCGCCGCCGGTGAACAGCGTCAGGTTCCACTTGGTGAGGGCCTCGTTGAGCGGCTGGAACACCGCGTTGTCACCGGTCGGGCAGTTGTTGCCGTTGATACCGCCCTCGTGCAGGCCGACAGCCTTGTCGCCGGACAGCCACACACCGCCGGAGTCGCCGCCCTGCGAACAGGCGGTGGTGACCGTGAGGCCGTTGATCGTCAGGCTGCCGTTGTTGTAGACCATGGTGTGGTTGAGCTTGGTGACCCGGCCGCACTCCCAGTTCGGCGCGGTGTTGCCGGAGTGGCACACGGTCTCGCCGACGATCGCGTCCTTCGACCCGGTGACCGCCACCGCGGGCTGGCCCCACGTGTTGACCGCGGCGGACAGCGTCCACCCGGCCTCGGTCACCGCGACCAGGCCCATGTCGCCCTCGGGGCCGTTGATGCTCTTGCCGCCGCCCGGGTTGACCGTCCCCAGCCGGTTCTGCTGGCCGCTCTGGCCGTACGCGGCCTGGTTGACGTCGTTGGTGCAGTGTCCGGCGGTCACCAGGTACTTCGTGCCCGCGGAGTCCGTCGCCCCGACCCCGACCGAACACGGGGTCTCCGACCCGGGCCACCAGCCGTCGCCGGGGTTCACCTCCCCGGCCTGCTGCACCGGAGACGTGTCGGTCTCCTCGATCCGCACTCCCCCCAGTGCGCGCGCGGCCGCCACGAACCGCTCGGTGACAGGGGTCTTCTTGGTGCGGTTGATCCGGACCAAGACGTCGTTCGTGGTGACGTCGACGCCGTGACCGTTCACGCCGGGGACCCCGGCGGCCAGTGCGGTCACCCGCGCCGTGATCCGGTCCAGTTCGGCCTGGCCGCGGCCGACGACCTTCGCTTCGGCGCCCGCGGCCCGCGCGGCTTTCGCCGCGGCCTGGTCGGTGACGGCGACGGTGAGCTTCCCGGTGCGCTCGTCGAACCACATGCCCGCCGACTGGTCCACAAGGGACTGTGGCAGGCGCTTGCGCACCACCCGGGCGGCTTCCTGTTCCCGCAACGTCTTGCGCGCCTCATCGACGCTCATGCGCAGGTCTCTCGCGACGCCCTCGACCATCGCGGGCTGGAACTCTTCTACTGTGGATGGTTGAGCGGCGCCCGCGGAACCGGTCACGACATAGGAAGCCGAGACCACCGCCACACCGAGCGCCGCGGCGCCAACCAGACCAAGGATCTTCGCACGCGATCGCATGCGTGACCTCCTAAGTGGATATGCCTTGCTTGCAGGGTTCGGCGAACATATACCGAGGCACAGCAATGGCATCGCGGTCGCGATCTTTAAGAGTTCAGTGTTTTGCGAGGATAAATGGGGAAAGCGCACGAGCGCGTCCGCACCCATGGGCGCACGCCTGCCGCGCGCTCCAGGAAATCTGGGAATCCTTAACTCTTAACGTTCACGCGCTCAATCGGGCCGCCCGACCAATGGTCAGGCGGCCCGAGTGAGCGTCAGCTACGCCTTGTCGGCGACGACGACCAGGTACTCCCAGTCGCTGACCAGTGTGCCGTCTGTCGAGCGGTTCGACGTGGTCGCCAGGGCGATCAGGTCGTCGCGGAAGGCGCGTTTGCCGTCGTCGTCCAGGCGGCCTGCCGCGGCGTGGGTCGGGCCGTAGTGGGTGAGGAAGAAGTCGGCGAAGTGCTCGGCGGACGGGAACCGCTGGGCGACCGTCGCCGTGGTGGTGTTCAGCGACGACACGCGGTCGCCGAGGAGTTCGCGCATTGTCTCGGCGGTGCCCCACCGGGTGGGCGGCATCGCGCCGGGCGGCGGCGCGGCGTGCCTCGACACGGTCTTCAGCAGCTGCCCGATGAAGCCCGTCGGGGTCCAGCTCGCGACCGCGACGCGGCCACCGGGACGGGCGACCCGGACCAGTTCGTCGGCCGCGCGCTGGTGGTCGGCGGTGAACATGACGCCGATCGCCGAGAACACGTAGTCGAAGCTGTCGTCGTCGAACGGCAGGTTCTCCGCATCTGCCTCGCGGAAGTCGATGTCGAGCGCCTCCGCCTCGGCCCGCCGCCGGGCGGACTCGACCAGTGCGGGCACATAGTCGATCCCGGTGACCTCGCAGAACCGGCGAGCGGCGGCGAGCGCGACATGCCCGGTCCCGGTGGCCACGTCCAGCACGCGCGCGCCTGGGCGGATGTCGGCGGCCTCGACCAGGGTGTCGGCCAGCGGAACGGTGATCCAGGCGATCTTGCCGTAGTCGCCGCTGCTCCACACCTTCTGCTGCTTCGCCTTGATCTCGTCGAACGACAGAGTGTCGGTCATTGTGCTACTTCCTTCGTGTTGTGCTGTTCTGGCAAGGAATACGGGGAGATGACCGCCAGGTACGGGTCGGAAGATCCGGACCACTCGTAGCCGCGGACCTGCTCGGCGGCGCGGCGCCCGGTGATCGCGCGGAAGAGCTCGTAGTCCTCCGCGGCGACGGTCGCGGCGGGTTCGCCGCGGCCCAGCACCCATTCGCGCCGGTCGCCGCTCAGGCGGAGCGCGGGCAGGCCGCGTTCGGCGATGCGCGCGTGCAGCCACTTGCGGTACATCGCGAAGCCGAACCGCGCCGCGGCGGACTCGGGATCGGGTGGCAGGCCGAGCGCCTCGCGCAGGTCGTCGAGGTGCACCGCCAGGTCCGACGCGGGCGAGGAGACCAGCCAGGCCGGGCCGTCGGGACCGGTGCCGCGCCGCAGCATCGCGACCAGTTCGCGGCTGTGCTTGTCGAACTCGTTCAGCACCGCGGAGAAGTCGAGCCCGGCGCGGGCGGCGACCTGGTCGGCGGTCCAGCGGTCGCGCGCCGCGGCGACGCCGGGATCGCGCCAGGCGTCCAGGGCGCCCGCGAAGTAGGTGCCGCGCACGGAGTCCTGTGCGACGCCGGTCAGGTGCGCCACCAGGTCCCGCACCGTCCACTCCGGACACGCGGGTACCAGCGTCGCCAACGCGGCGGGGTCGAGGTCCTCGACCAGCGCCCGGACCCGGCGCTGTCCGTCCTCGTAGGCCCACGCGGCGCTCCAGCGGGCGACCCGGTCGCGGGTGAGCACCTCCGACGGGCGGCGCAGCTTGGTGAACGTGTCCAGGAAGCCCTGCCCCGCGACGGGATCGGCCGCGAGACCGGCGTAGTGGGCGGCCGATCCGTTCGTGCCGAACCGGGCGAGTTGGAACGACCAGTCGTAGTGCTCTTCGGCCCGCGCGTCGCGCCACCGCTGGTACCCGCTCAGGTCGTCGCCCTCGGTCAGCGCCGAGGCGAGGTACCATGCCTGCTCGACGGCGTCGCCGATGCCCTGCGCGGTGGACGGGTGCTTGAAGTGGCCCGCGTCGCCGAGCAGCGCCCAGCCTGCGCCTGCGGCCTGGCGATAGTGGCCCCGCATCATGGTCTCGGGCACCACGACCAGCGGAGAGATCCGCTCGGCGCTGTCGAGCAGCCTCGGGTTGAGCACGGCTGGGAACTGGTGCAGCCCGTCGCGGTAGCGCCGCTCGCGGACCTCGGCGGACCCGCGGGTGAACTCGGGCGGTCCGGCGAGCGAGAGCAGGTGGATGCCGTCCTCGGCGGGCGCCGACATCAGCGCGGCCCGCTCGTGCAGGTCGATGTGGCACCACTCGGACTCGGGCAGCCCGCGCCAGTACGCCATGAGGAAGGCCATCTCGCCCCGCCGCTCCCCCTCGGTCGGCAGGCCCAGGCGTCGGGCGACGGTGGACATGCGTCCGTCGGCGCCGAACACCCAGCGGGACTCGATGCGCTCCCCGGTGTCCAGCACGACCCCGCGCACCGGGTCGGTGCCGATCAGGTCGTCGACCTGGCGGCCGAACAGGGTGTGCACCCCGGCGTCGCGGGCGGTGTCGACCAGCGTGGCGTCGAGGACGATCCGCCGGACGGACGCGGCGCGGTCGAACCCGCCGACCGGGGTGAAGTCGCCCGCGACCTGGTGCCCGTGCACCCGCCAGCCGAAGTGCACGAACGGGATCCGGTGCGCGGCTTGGAGCCGCCGCAGGACGCCGAGTTCGTCAAGGCGCTGGAGGGTGTTCGGAAACATCATGTGGGTGGACACGGTGTCGCTGGGGAACTGGTCGCGGTCCAGCAGGAGTACCCGCCAGCCCGCCTGGGCCAGCCTGGTCGCCAGGGTCGCCCCGGCGACGCGGGCGCCGACGATGATCGCGTCGTATCGCTCGCCCATCACGCACCCACCTTCACCATGACCCGAGGCGTCGCCGTCACCACGGCCGACAGCAGCAGGAAGACCGCCAGGACCGCGCCGAGCCCGGACCATCCGGCCAGCATGAGTCCGACTCCGCCCAGAGCGCTCCCGCCGAAGTACCCGAACTGCACGGCGGCCGCGCGCACGCTCATCGCCTGCAGCGGCCCGGCGCCGAGGTCGAGCCCGAGTGCGCTGCCCGCCATCATCCGCATCCCGGCGAGCAGCGCGGTCAGGGCGAACAGCGCGACCGACATGCCGAACGACGGCCGGAACGAGCCCAGCAGCACTGCCGCGGCGGCCAGGGCGGGGCTGGTGACGAGCACCAGGCGGCGCGCGGCCTGGACCACCCAGCGCCGGGCGAGGAAGGTCCCCACCACGTACCCGGCCGCGCCCGCGCCCAGCGCGGTCCCGGCGGTGGTGACCGCGACGCCGTGGGCGTCGGTGAGCAGGCTGCCGCTGTAGACGAGCACCCCCGCCCAGCCCGCGAACGCGAGCAGCTCCCCCGCCGCCCAGCGCGTCACGCCGGGTCGCCTCAGCGGTGAGCCAGCCGACGCCGGTTCCGGCCCCTCGCGGTTCCGCCCATGCACCCCGACCAGCGCGAACAGGCTGGCCGCGAGGGGGAGGAGCCAGGTCAGCCGCCAGCTCTGCGCGCCGAGCACGCCGACCACCGGCATCCCCACGACCCAGGCGATCGGCTGACCGATCAGCGCCCAGGACAGCACCTTGGCGCGCTCGCCGTCCGGCGCCCATCTGGCCGCCGCGGCGAGCCCGGCGGCCAGGACCAGCGCCATGCCCGCGCCGAGGACGACCTGCGCCGTGGCCAGCACCTCGAAGGTCGGCGCGACGGCGCTGGCCGCCGACGCGGTCGCGATCGAGGTGAGCCCGGCGGAGAGCAGGTCGCGCAGGTCCCAGCGGCGCCCGCCCGCGAGCAGGCCGAGCGCCACGAGCGCGGCGACCGCGCCGGAGACGGCCCGGAGTTGCCCGGCCGTCGCGGCGGAGACACCGAAGGCCCTGGCGACGTCCGACAGGACCGGCGTCAGGACCAGCAGACCTGCCTGGCCCGCGAACAGGCACCGGAACAGGGTGGCGGCGGGAGATGTCATCGTGAGTCCTTTGTCGCGGTGGTGATGGACTCACGATGCGCGGTTAACGTTGAAGATCCGTGGAAGTGCCGTTGACCAGCGCGACCCAGCGCGCGGCCGCGCCGATCTCGGCGAAGACACTCACGGCGGCGCGGAGCCTCTGCGCGGGGTCGTCGGCCACCCGTGCCCACGCGCGCAGTGCCAGTGCCCGCCGCCACGGCAGCCGGTACTCGGTGAAGACCCGGACCGCGTTCTCGTGCGCGGCGTCGGACTCGGCGTGCTGTCCCCGGGCCGCCGCCAGCGCGCCCCGGGCGAGTTCGACCGTGCCCAGCAGGCCCCGCCAGTCCTGTCCCCCGGCCAGGATCTCCGCGCAGCGGGACAGGTGGTCGGCGGCCGTTCCCGTCTCCCCTTCGACGGCATGGACACGCGCCAGCTCGGCTCGGACGGCCAGTTCGGTCGGGACCTGCGGGCCGTCCACGCCGAGCGCCAGGGCACGTTCCCACGCGGCGACCGCGCCGTCCAGGTCACCGAGCAGCTCCCGGACGCCCGCCAGCCAGCGCGCGTTGAGTGCCGCGTCGTGCCGGTCGCCTGCGGACTCGTCGGCCGCGAGCGCCGTGGCCCACGCCTGCTCGGCGCGTTCCCAGTCGCCGTCGAGGAACAGCAGCAGCCGCCTGGCCACGGCGTCGGCGGGCAGCGGTTCGGCCGCGCGCCGGGCGGCGGGCAGCTCACCCATGGCGGCCATGGCGAGCACCACCTGGTCGACCACGGTGTCGTGCGGATGTCCGAACCTGTCGAAGCGGGCCTGGGTCAGGCCGCGGCGGCACCACACTCTGGCGGCGCCGGGGTCGAGCAGGTACTCGGTGGCGCACAGCGCGGCGGCGTTCACCGACGCCCAGCCGAGGTAGGCGTCGCCGAGTGCGTGCGCGTCCGCCCACATCCGCTCCAGCACCGCCGCCGCCTCGGCGGGCTCGCCGCGGTTGAAGGCGAACCAGGCGCGCCCCCACGACGCGAGCACGCCGAGGTCCAGCCTGCCCAGGTCGCCTGCCAGCGCGACCGCGTCGGCGGAGGCGGTGCCGAGCAGATCGGTCCGCAGCCCGTACATGGCGGCCTGCGCCAGGCCGCGGAGCACCTGGAAGTCGTGGTCGTCGCGCAGCCTGCGCGCGGCCGTGAAGTGCTCGATCGCGCGCGGGATGTCCATGACCGAGTGGTGGGTGGACAGCGCTCCCCCGATCCGGCCGTGCACGGACGCGACCGTCGCCTCGTCCTGGGCGTGGCCGAGGGCCGATTCGAGCAGCCGGACCGCCTTGGGGTAGCCGATGCTGGACTTGATTCGGAGCATCGCCGCGCGAACCTCGGCCGCCGCCAGCCGGTCCGCTGGCCCGTCGGCGAGCAACGCGACGGCGGCCTCGGCGTGTGCGATGGCTTCGTCCCACGCGTAGAGGCGCCGCGCCTCGTCGGCGGCCTGGAGGCTGACCTCGGCGGCCCGCGCGGGGTCCGCCGCCGGACCGGCCGCCCGCAAGTGGACGGCGGCGGTGACCACATCGCCGGCCCGGCCCGACTCCAGCAGCGCCGTCGCCGCCCGCAGGTGCAGGCGCTGCCGTCGCGGGACGGGCAGGTCGGCGTACACCGCGTCGCGCATCAGGTCGTGCGGGAAGGCGTAGCTGACCGTCCACGAACTTCCCGACACCACCAGGAATCCCGCGCCGACAGCGTCCTCGACCGAGTCGATCAGGCGCTCCTCCGGCTCATCGGACAGCCGCAGCAACAGGCCGAACTCCACCTCTCGGCCGATCACCGCGGCCTGGCCGACGACGTCCTGGGTGTGCCGCGGCAGGCCGCGCAGCCGGTGCCGCAGGATGTCCCGCACGCCGGAGGGCACCGGCCAAGCGTGGCCGCCCAGTTCGCCGCGCGCGTCGAGGTCGCGGACGACTTCCGTCGCGTAGAGCGGATTCCCGCCGGTGTTGTGCCACAGCCGTCGCACGAACTCCGCGCCCGGTGCGGCGCCGGTCAGCTCGGCGACGAGCGCTCCCATGTCCACTTCGGACAGCGGGCGCAGGTCGAGCCGGTCCGCGACACCGCGGCCCTCGACCTCGGCGAGCAGTTCCAGCAGCGGGGCGTGCCTGCCGCCCGACGGATCACGGAAGCACACCGCGACGAGGACTTTCGCGGGCAGGTGCCTGACCAGGTGCCCGAGCAGCAGCGCGCTGGCCCGGTCGACGCGCTCGGCTTCCTCGACCACCAGCACCACCGGCGCCATCGCGGCGAGCCGCGCCAGCAGCCAGCCGACCGCGCCGAACACCGCCTGCCGGTCCTCGGCGGGCGACTCGGCGGGCAGGTCGAGCAGGGCGGCGAGCCGGTCGCGGACCGCGTCAGGCGCCGCGGCGAGCACCCCCGTGGCGTCCACGCTGGACCGAAACGCGTCGGCGACCGGCTGGTATGGCACCGCCCCGGCGTGATCGCAGCGGCCGATCAGCACAACCGCCGGGTCCTGCGCGACGCGGTGGGCGAACTCGGCGACAAGCCGGGTCTTGCCGACACCCGCCTCCCCGGAGACCACCACCACCCGACGGTCACCGTCGCGGACCGCACGCCACTGGTCGAGCAGCCGGTCGAGCTCCGCGGCCCGCCCCACCATGCGCACCCGCCGGGCCACGGAGAAGATCGCGTCGGGCGGGGCGGCCGCCGGAGCGCCCGCCTGCCGCACCGCATGGTTTCCGCGCAGCGCCGGGTCGTGCCGCAGGATCGCGGTCTCCAGTTCGGCCAGCGCGGGCCCCGGGTCCAGCCCAAGCTCGTCGGCGAGCCGCCGCCGGGCCGCGGCGTGGACCGCGAGCGCGTCCACCTGCCTGCCCGACCGGTAGAGCGCGAGCATGAGCTGCCCGCGGAGCCGTTCCCGGTAGGGATGGTCGGCGACCAGCGCCTCAAGCTCGGCGACCACGTCCTGGTGGCCGCCCAGCGCGAGATCGGCCTCGATCCGCCCCTCCAGCGCCACGAGCCGCGCCTCGTCGAGCCGCGCGCTCTCGGCGGCGGCGAACTCGGGATACCCGAGGTCCTCCAGCACCGGCCCACGCCACAGCCCCAGCGCCTCCCGCAGCAGCCCCGCCGCCCGCCGCGCGTCCCCGAGCCCGAGGGACTCCTGCCCCAACCCGGCGATCCGCTCGAACCGCCACGCGTCGACCTGCTCGGGGTCGAGCCGGAGCCGGTAGCCGGGCCGCTCGGTGACCAGAGCCGCCCCCGCCCGCCCCAGGCGCTTGCGCAGGTGCGACACGTGGGTGCGCAAGGTGATCTCGGCGCTGGCAGGCGGCCGGCTGCCCCACAGCGCCTCGATCAGCCGCCCGGCCGTGACGACCTTGTCGAGGTGCAGCACCAGCATGGCGACCAGCTCACGCTGCTTCGGACCACCGAGATCGAGCCGCTGCCCGTCATCGGTGGCCGCCAGAGGACCGAGGATGCTGAGCCGCAGTCCGGACGTCACATGTGGAAAGTACGCCCGCCCGGTGCGTCGGCGCCCGTGTCGCGCGGGCGCCGACGCACCGGTCAGTTGGTCAGCGGCGGAACCAGCCGCCGTCGATGGTGGTCGAGCCGGAGGCGGGGGTGGTTGCGACGCGGTTGGCGCCGGTTTCCCAGATGACGGGTTTGCCCGGCTCACGGATGATGAACTTGTACTCGATGCGGGTGTTGGCGGGCAGTGCGCTCGAACCCCGCCAGCGGGGGTAGGTGCTGGCGTCGGTGGTCATCGGCACCGCGTTGGCCGTGTTCCAGCTGCCGAGAGCGGGCACGCTGCCGACGATGTAGACGTTCTGGCCCCAGGTCGTGTGGGCCTGGACGGTGTAGTCGCCGGTGACCGCGGGGGCGGTGGTCGAGCCGGTGTGGAAGGCGGTCGCGGACTTGGCGGGGACGGTGATCGTCGCCCGGCCGCCGCTGACGGTGACGCTGGAGGCGCAGGTGGTGATCACGTCGCAGTAGGTGCCGTCCGGCAGGCCGGTGGTGTACTGGAAGGTGTGGGCGGCGCCGCTGTTGTTGATCGCGACGAAGCCGGTGGTGCCGCGGCCGAAGCCGATGACGTTCGACGCCGGGGACTGCCAGTTGGCGACGTTGGCCGCACCGACCGCGTTGTGCCAGCCGACCATGCCGACGATGGCCGGGTCGCGGTTGAGGCAGTGCCAGCCGCTCGCGCAGTTGGTGTCGGTGACGTAGCCGTTGGAGTTGGGCGGGGCCTGGTCGTTGAACGAGAACTCGAAGCCCGCGTACACCGTCGGGGTGGTGTGCTTCCACGCCAGTTGGAAGACGTTGGCGAGCTTCGCGGCCGGTCCGTCCTTATAGGACAGGTGGCGGCCTTCGCGCTCGGTGTCGTGGTTGGTGACGAAGGAGACCGAGTTGGCGGCGGGGAGGATGCCCCAGCTCGTGCCGAACGACGACAGGGAGGCGATGTCGCCCTGGAAGGCGCCCTTCATCTTCTCGGCGTAGGTGAAGTCCAGGACCCGGCCCGAGTTGTAGTAGTCACTCGGGGCGGGCGGCTGGCCGGGGAAGACCTCGTGGAAGACGAACGGCCGGACACCCGCGGTCGTGTTGTTCAGCTGGTTCACGATCGCGGCGAGGTCGCCGCTGGGGATGTGTTTGGCGGCGTCGACCCGGAAGCCGTCGACACCGAGGGCGAGCTGGGCGTTGAGGTAGCCCGCGATCTTCGAGCGGACCGACGAGCTGCTGGTCTTGAGGTCGGGCAGCTCCAGCAGTTCGCAGTTCTGCACCTCCCACAGGTTGCCCCAGTTGCTGATGCTCCGCGGGCAGACGTCGACGTTGTAGTCGACGCGGTCGTACATGACCGGGTCGTACTTGTCGGACAGGGTGGTGCCGTCGTAGCCGACGCCGGTCTGCGCGGCGGTGTGGTTGATTACCGCGTCGGTGTAGACCTTGATGCCCGCGTTGTGGCAGGTGGTGACCATGGCGGCGAACTCGGCCTGGGTGCCGAACCGGCCGGTCAGCTTGTAGCTGTAGGGCTGGTAGACGTCCCACCAGACGCCGTCCGGCCGCTTGAGCGACTCGGCGGGCGGGGCGACCCACACCGCGCCGTACCCGGCCGGGTCCAGCACGTTCGTGCACTCGGCGGCGACCGAGCGCCAGTTCCAGGCCCATAAGTTGGCGATCACGTCACCGTTGGGCACCCCGGTGTCCGCCGCGGCGGCGGGCGCCTGGCCCGCCCCGATCCCGACGACGGTGGTGGACAGCGCGGCCGCGAGCAGGGCGGTACGCAGGACATTTCGACGCACTCTGGTTCTCCTGACAATCGACGGTGAGATCAGGGAGCGAGCAGCTGCGCAACTTCTTGCAGCGTAAATTCCAGGTGTCGGCCACGTCAACGCCCAGTTCGCGCCCGGCGACACGTCCATTTCGACCGAACAGATGGCCGATCGGTTGCAAGACCTTTCGGCAAGCTTGCAAGCGCTGTAGCGTCGGAGACACACGAACAAGCCACGACAGGGGAGAGTCGCCATGACTCTGGACGACACGCAGCGCAACGACTGGTGGCGCGACGCCGTCATCTACCAGGTGTATGTCCGCAGCTTCGCCGACAGCGACGGCGACGGGATCGGCGACCTGCCCGGCATCCGCTCCCGCCTGCCCTACCTCGCCGACCTGGGCGTCGACGCCGTGTGGATCACGCCGTTCTACCCGTCGCCGATGGCCGACGGCGGCTACGACGTGGCCGACTACCGCGACGTCGACCCGATGTTCGGCACCCTCGCCGACGCCGAGGCGCTCATCGCCGACGCCCACGCGCACGGTCTGAAGGTGATCGTCGACCTCGTCCCGAACCACACCTCCTCCGAGCACGCCTGGTTCCGCGCGGCGCTGGCGGCGGGCCCCGGCTCGCCTGAGCGCAACCGGTATGTCTTCCGGGAGGGCCGGGGCGACCTGCCGCCCAACGACTGGGAGTCGATCTTCGGCGGCGACGCGTGGACGCGGGTCCCCGACGGCGAGTGGTACCTGCACCTGTTCGACTCCGCGCAGCCGGACCTCAACTGGGACAACCCGCACGTTCGCGAGGACTTCCGCGGCATCCTGCGGTTCTGGCTCGACCTCGGCGTCGACGGCTTCCGCGTGGACGTCGCGCACGGGATGGTCAAGGCCGACGGCCTGCCCGACGTCGGCGCAAGCGAGCAGCGCAAGCTGCTCGACACCCGCCCGCTGCCGTACTTCGACCAGGAGGGCGTGCACGAGATCTACCGCGAGTGGCGCAAGATCCTCGACTCCTACGAGCCGCAGCGCATCGGCGTCGCCGAGGCGTGGACGCCCGCGGCCGACCGGACCGCGCGCTACGTGCGCCCGGACGAACTGCACCAGGCGTTCAACTTCCATTACCTGACCACGGATTGGGACGCGCCCGCGCTGCGCGAGGTCATCTCCGCCTCGATCGCGGCGATGGCCCCGGTGGACGCGCCCAGCACGTGGGTGCTGTCCAATCACGACGTCCACCGGCACGTCACCCGCTACGGCGACGGCGAGGTCGGGCTGCGCCGGGCGCGCGCGGCGGCGCTGCTGACCCTGGCGCTGCCCGGTTCCGTGTACGTCTACCAGGGCGAGGAACTGGGTCTGCCCGAGGTGCTCGACCTGCCGGAGGACGCGCTGCGCGACCCGATGTGGGAGCGGTCGCTGCGCACTGAGCGTGGTCGCGACGGCTGCCGGGTGCCGATCCCGTGGACGTCCGACGGCAGCGCGTTCGGCTTCGGCCCGGACGGCTCGACGCCGTGGCTTCCGCAGCCCGCCGCCTGGGCGGAGCTGTCGGTGGCGGCGCAGGTCGGAGCGGCCGCGTCGATGCTGGAGCTCTACCGCTCGGCGCTGCGGCTGCGGCGCGAGCACCCCGCGCTGGGCGACCGGCCCGCGCTCGAATGGCACGACGGTGACCCCTCGGTGCTGCGGTTCGCCCGTGTCGACCAGGCGTCGGACCGCCGACTACACTGCGCAATCAACTTGGGCGCCGCGTCGGTGACCGTCCCGGTGGCGGGCACCGTGCTGTTGGCATCGGGGCAGCTGGACTCGGACAGTGGTGACGTACTGCTGCCGCCGGACACCGCAGTGTGGTGGGAGGACTGATATGGCCCAGACATCGGCCGCCGGTGGAAGCGCCCGGCTCAGCGACATCGCCGTGCAGGCGGGCGTGAGCGAGGCGACGGTCAGCCGGGTGCTCAACGGCAAGCCGGGCGTGTCCACCACCACCCGACAGTCGGTGCTCGCCGCGCTCGACCTGCTCGGCTACGAGCGGCCCGCGCGGCTCCAGGAGCGCAGCGCGGGCCTGATCGGGCTGATCACCCCGGAGCTGAGCAACCCGATCTTCCCGGCGTTCGCGCAGGTCATCGAGCAGGTGCTGACCCGCGACGGGTTCACCCCGGTACTGTGCACGCAGAGCCCTGGTGGGTCCACTGAGGACGAGCTGACCAGGACGCTGGTCGAGCGCGGCGTCAACGGGATCATCTACGTCTCGGGGCTGCACGCCGACTCGACGGCCAACATGGACCGCTACGTCAAGCTCGCCGGGCAGGGCGTGCCGTTCGTGATGATCAACGGCTACACCGAGCACGTGTCGGCGCCGTTCGTGTCCACTGACGACCGTGCGGCGATGCGTCTGGCGGTCCAGCATCTCGTCGAGCAGGGGCACCAGCGCATCGGCCTGGCGGTCGGGCCGCGGCGGTTCGTCCCCGTGGTGCGCAAGATCCAGGGGTTCGTCGAGCACATGCGCAAGGCGCTGCCGATGTCGGCGGAGGAGGCCGAGCAGCTCGTGCAGCACTCGCTGTTCACCGTCGAGGGCGGCCAGGCCGCGGCGAACGCGTTGATAGACCAGGGATGCACCGCGATCATCTGCGGCAGCGATCTGATGGCCTTCGGCGCGATCCGAGCGGCCCGGCACCGCGACCTGCAGGTGCCGCGCGACATCTCGGTGATCGGGTTCGACGACTCGCCGCTGATCGTGTTCTCCGACCCGCCACTGACCACGCTGCGGCAGCCGGTGGAGGCGATGGGCCAGGCCGCGGTCAACGCCCTGCTCGAAGAGGTGGCGGGCACGCCCGCGCCGCACGCGGAGTACGTGTTCATGCCGGAGCTGGTGGTGCGCGGCTCGACGGCGGCGGCTCCCGTCAAGTAGCACGCAAGCGAAACGGGACCCGCGACGAGTGTCGCGGGTCCCGTTTCGTGTTGTCAGACCAGGCGTTCGCCGGAGTCGGCGTCGAAGAGGTGCACCTCTTCGGGGTGGCGCAGGGTCGCGGTGATGGTGTCGGCAAGCGCCGGAGGCGTGCGGCCGTCGACGCGCATCACGATGCGAGGGCTCTCCGGCACACCGGCGATGGAGGCGTGGACCAGGGCGTCGGCCCCGAGTTCCTCAACCAGCTCCACGACGAGTTTCACGCCGTCCGCGCCTTCCGAGGCCACCGCCAGCGACTCGGGGCGGATGCCCGCGGTCACCTTCTCCGCTTGGACCGTGCGGGGGAGGGGCACGTCGAGGTCGCCGAGGCGGAAGGTGCCGCCGGAGACCGGGACGGTCAGCAGGTTCATGGCTGGTGAGCCGATGAAGCCTGCGACGAAGGCGTTGGCGGGTTTGTCGTAGAGGTTGCGGGGGGTGTCGCACTGCTGGAGGACGCCGTCTTTGAGGACGGCGACGCGGTGGCCCATGGTCATGGCTTCGACTTGGTCGTGGGTGACGTAGATGGTGGTGGTGCCGAGGCGGCGTTGGAGGGCGGCGATGTTGGCGCGGGTCTCGACGCGGAGTTTGGCGTCGAGGTTGGACAGGGGTTCGTCCATGAGGAACACCGCGGGGTCGCGGACGATGGCGCGGCCCATGGCCACGCGTTGGCGTTGTCCGCCGGAGAGGGCTTTGGGTTTGCGGTCGAGGTACTTCTCCAGGTCGAGCAGGCGGGCGGCCTCGGCGACCTTCTCCGCGATCGCCGATTTCGACAGGCCCTGGAGTTTGAGGGCGAAGCCCATGTTCTGGGCGACGGTCATGTGCGGGTACAGCGCGTAGGACTGGAACACCATCGCGATGTCGCGCGCCTTCGGCGGCATGTGCGTCACGTCCCGGTCGCCGATGTGGATGGCGCCCTCGTTGACGTCCTCCAACCCGGCGAGCATCCGCAGCGCCGTCGACTTGCCCGAACCGGACGGGCCGACCAGGACCAGGAACTCGCCGTCCTCAATGGACAAGTCCAGTTGGTCCACCGCCCGCACCGGCGGCGAGCCCGAGTAGACCCGGGAAGCGCTGTCGTAACTGACCTGGGCCATGCCACATCCTTTTCGTCCGCTGGACGGTCGAGCCGCCAGGATGCCGCATCCTTACCGGCCACACCAGGGGCTTGCAAGACTTTCTGCAACTTTGCGGCAGACTTTTCGGCATTTTGGTCTCAGAACGGTAACGGATGCCGAATCTAGGTTCCCTTGGCCGCAACCTCCGTGGAAAGTCCGCTTAACAAGCGAGCAGGCCAGCCCGGTTCGGCCGCTCTGAATCAATTCTGGAGGCGTCGTGGTTACACATGGCCGCATCGTTCGCGGTGCCGCGCTGGCCGCAACCCTGATCCTGGGCGTCAGCGCCTGCGGTTCGTCGGACACGGGCAGCGGCGGCGGAGCGGGCGCCGCTCCGGGCGCGCTGGAGGGTGTCGGGCCGATCAGCCTGGTGACCGGCAAGGACACGTCGGGCAACCTGCAGAACCAGGTCGACGGGTGGAACTCCGCTCACCCCGACCAGAAGGTCACCGTCATCGAGCTGCCCGAGGACGCCGACGCGCAGCGCCAGCAGATGGTGCAGAACGCGACGACGAAGTCCGACGCGTACACCGTCCTCAACCTCGACGTCATCTGGACCGCCGAGTTCGCGGCCAACCAGTGGGTGGCGGAACTGCCGGAGAAGGAGATCCCGCTCGACAAGCTGCTGCCCGCGACCGTCGAGACGGGCAAGTACTTCAAGAAGCTCTACGCCGTGCCCACCACCAGCGACGGCGGCCTGCTCTACTACCGCAAGGACCTGCTCGACGCGGCGGGCGTCAAGCCGCCGACGACGTGGGCCGAGATGTACGCGGCCTGCGACAAGGTGATCGCCGCGAACCCCGCGCTGTCGTGCTACGCCGGTCAGTTCGAGAAGTACGAGGGCCTCACGGTCAACTTCAGCGAGGCCGTCAACTCCGCGGGCGGTGACGTCGTCGGCGACGACGGCAAGCCCAACGTCAACACCGACAAGGCCAAGGCGGGCCTGGACTTCCTCGTCAACGGCGTCAAGGACGGCCGGATCGCCGACAAGGCGCGCACGTTCAAGGAAGAGGAAGGCCGCCGCGCGTTCCAGGCCGGTGAGCTGATCTTCCACCGCCAGTGGCCGTACCAGTACGCCAAGGCCAACGCCACCGACGGCTCGTCGCAGGTCGCGGGCAAGTTCGCCGTCGCGCCGCTGCCCGGCCTCGACGGTCCCGGCTCGTCCACCCTCGGCGGGCACAACTACGCCATCAGCTCCTTCGCCAAGAACAAGAAGACCGCGCTGGACTTCATCAAGTACATGGTCGATGAGAAGCAGCAGCGCGCGAACCTGGAGAAGACCAGCCAGGCGCCGAGCTGGGCGGCTCTGTACGACGAGCCCGCGCTGGTCGAGAAGTTCCCGTACCTGACCGAGCTGAAGAAGTCGATCGAGAAGGCCAAGAAGCGCCCGGCCGTGGTCAAGTACCAGGAAGTGTCCTCGGCGATCCAGGAAGCGGCTTACTCCGCGATGAGCGGCAAGACCAGCAGCGCCGACGCGCTCGCCGCGCTGCAGACGAAGCTGGAAGGTCTCACCAAGGGCTGACCCGGCCGCCCCGCCAGGGATTCCCTGGCGGGGCGCTGTCCCCTCCCCATCTCACCCGCAGCCGCCTGGAGATCCGCCGTGGCCACGCTCCTTGCCGCCCCCTCCCGCCCCAAGTCGCCCCCGCCGAGGAAGACGCACCGCAACGCGGGCGTGAACCGGCTGGCGGCGCTGTTGGTCTCCCCCACCCTGCTCGTCCTCGGCCTGGTGGTCGCCTACCCGATCATCTCCGCGCTGCGGCTGGCGTTCTACCAGAAGAACGACGGCATCGATCCGGAGACCGGGCTCCTGCAGTCCGGCGACACGTTCGTCGGCATCGAGAACTTCACCGACATGTTCACCGGCCCCACGGCCGACCGGTTCCTCAACGCCCTGTGGAACACCACGACGTTCACCGTCGTCGCCGTGGGCCTCGAAGTCGTGCTCGGCGTGCTGATGGCGCTGGTCATGCACAAGGCGTTCAAGGGGCGGGCGCTGGTCCGCGCCAGCATCCTCGTGCCGTGGGCCGTGCCGACCGCCATCGCGGGCATCCTGTGGCGCTGGATCTTCCAGGCCGACGGCGTCGCCAACGACCTGATCCCCGGCGAGGCGATCCTCTGGACCACCGACGGTATCCAGGCGTGGTTCGCCGTCATCATCGCCGACACGTGGAAGACCGCGCCGTTCATCGGGCTCTTGGTCCTCGCGGGCCTGCAGGTCATCTCCAACGAGGTCTACGAGGCCGCCAAGCTCGATGGCGCGTCCCCGTGGCGGACGTTCTGGTCGATCACGTTGCCGCTGGTCAAGCCGACGCTGATGGTCGCGGTCCTGTTCCGCATCCTCGACACCCTGCGCATGTTCGACCTGCCCTACACCTTGATCGGGCCGGGCAAGAACGCGACGGACACCGTCACCGTGCTCGCTTTCGAGGAAGCGGTGAAGTTCACCAACTACGGCCCCGCGTCGGCCTACGCGGTGTTCCTGTTCCTCTACGTGGCGGCTGTCGCCTTCGCGTTCGTCAAGCTGCTCGGCGCCGACGTCATCGGGGCCAAGACCGGAGGGAAGACCCGATGACCGCCACCGTGACCCGCCCGGCCCGACACCGCAGCACGTGGTGGTGGGCGCCGTACCTCGGCATCGCCGCCATCGTCATCTACTGCTTGTCGCCGTTCTTCTGGATGCTGGTGTCCAGCCTGCGGCGCACCAACGACATCTTCGACTCGTCCCCGCTGCCCTCTCCCCTGTCGCTGGACTCCTACGAGGCCGCGTTCTCGGCGAACAACGGCTTCCTGCGAGCCCTGGGGAACAGCTTCCTGGTCGCGGGCGTGACAACCGTGCTGGTCCTGCTGATCGGCACGCTCACCGCGTACGCACTGGCGCGGTTGGACTTCCGGTTCAAGAACCTCGTCCTCGCGGTCATCATCACGACCAGCATGTTCCCCGGGATCTCGCTGCTGATCCCGCTGCTGGAGCTGTTCAGCGGCATCGGCTGGATCAACACCTACCAGGCGATGATCGTGCCGAGCATGAGCTTCGCCCTGCCGCTGGCGGTGTGGAACCTGACGGCGTTCTTCCGCCAGATGCCGATCGAATTGGAAGAAGCCGCACAGATCGACGGCTGCTCACCGGCGCAGGCGTTCCGCAAGGTGATCCTGCCGCTGGCCGCGCCGGGCGTGTTCACCACCGCGATCATCACCTTCATCGCCGCCTGGAACGAATTCATCATCGCCCTGTCGGTGGTCAACAAGAAGGAACTGAAGACCGCCCCGGTCATCACCAGCCAGTTCACCGGCACCACCCAGTTCGACGCGCCCTTCGGCACCCAGATGGCCGCGGGCGTCATCGTGACCATTCCCCTTGTCATCCTCGTGCTGCTGTTCCAGCGGCGGATCGTCGCGGGTCTCACCGCGGGCGGGGTCAAGTAGCTCAGCTGCACCGTTCCTTCACCACAAGGAGGTTGTGATGGGCCGACGCGCGAGATCCGTTCTCGCCCTGATCGTGGGCGCGGCGCTGGCCGTTCCCCTGTTGCCGACCGGCGCCGGGGAGGCCACCGCGGCCGAACCGGCGAAGCGGCTCGCCGTCGGCGAGATCGTCGACATCGCGCCCGGGGTCCGGGCCGGTGACAAGAAGCTGGCCAAGGACGCGCTGCGCGCCGACCTGTCCGGCGAGCGGTTCTACTTCGTGATGCCCGACCGGTTCGCCAACGGCGACCCCGGCAACGACCGCGGCGGCTCGGCCGAGACCGACCGGCTCAAGACCGGGTTCGACCCGGCCGACAAGGGCTTCTACCACGGCGGCGACCTGCGGGGACTGCGGTCGAAGCTGGACTACCTCCGCGGCATGGGCATCACCGCGATCTGGATGACGCCGATGTTCGCCAACCGGTGGGTCCAGGGCAGCGGCGCCGACATCTCGGCGGGCTATCACGGCTACTGGACGACCGACTTCACCCGCCTCGACCCGCACTTCGGCTCCACAGAGGACATGCGCGCGGTCATCGCCGACGCGCACGCCAAGGGCATGAAGGTCTTCTTCGACATCGTCGCGAACCACACCGCCGACGTGATCGACTACGCCGAGGGCGACTACGACTACCTCAGCACCGGCGCGCAGCCCTACCTCGACGCCCAGGGCAACGTGGTCGACATCAAGGCTGCCGCGGGCAAGCCGGACTTCCCCACACTGGACCCGGCGTCGTCGTTCCCGTACACGCCGGTCTTCCGCTCCCCCGCCGACGCGAACGCGAAGACGCCCGCCTGGCTCAACGACCCGGCGATCTACCACAACCGGGGTGACTCGACGTTCAGCGGCGAGTCCAACGAGTACGGCGACTTCTTCGGCCTCGACGACCTGATGACCGAGAACCCGAAGGTCGTCGAGGGCATGAAGCGGATCTTCACCACGTGGATCGACACCCTCGGCATCGACGGCTACCGGGTGGACACGGTCAAGCACGTGAACATGGAGTTCTGGCAGGCGCTCGCCCCGCACGTCAAGGCGTACGCGAACTCCAGGGGCAAGAAGGACTTCTTCGTCTTCGGTGAGGTGTTCAGCTCCGACACCGCGCTGACGTCGTCCTACACCACGACCGGCCGCATGCAGGCCACGTTGGACTTCCCGTTCCAGAGCGGCTCGCTGGACTTCCTGTCCGGCAAGGGTTCCGGGCGGCTTGCCGAGGTGCTGCTCGCCGACGACCAGTACACCGACGCCGACTCCAACGCCGCCTCGCTGCCGACGTTCCTCGGCAACCACGACATGGGCCGGATGGCCTGGATGCTGCGGCAAGAGCGGCCCGGCATCACCGAGGACGAGCTGCTGCGGCGGCTCAAGCTGGGCAACACGCTGATGTACCTGTGGCGCGGCAACCCTGTCGTCTACTACGGCGACGAGCAGGGCTTCGCGGGCGCGGGCGGAGACAAGGCGGCCCGGCAGGACATGTTCGCAAGCCGGACCCCCGAGTACATGGCCGAGAAGTTCGTCGGCGGTGACCGGACCGGCGCGCAGGACAACTTCGTCACCTCGCACCCGCTGTACCGGCAGCTCGCCGACCTGGCGCGGTTCGTGGACCGGGACCGGGTCTGGGCGGACGGCAACCAGGTGCTGCGGCTGGCCGAGGGTGACACGCTGGCGTTCAGCCGGATCACCCGGCAGGACCAGCGCGAATACGTGGTCGTGGCCAACGCGGGCGCGGCGCCCAGCACGGTCGACGTTCCCGTGGGCGCCCCTGGCCGCAAGTTCCGCACCGAACTGCCCTCGCGCGGTCCCGCTCCGACGAGCGGACCGGACGGCAAGGTCCGGGTGACCGTGCCCGCGTTCTCCGCCGTCGTGCTGGCCTCGACCGAGCGCCTGCCGGTCGCGGCGCCGACCCCGACACTCGTCGCCCCCGCGGTCGGCACGGTGCTGGACGGCCGGGTCGAGCTGCGCGCCGACGGCATCACCTCGCCGTTCGCGCAGGCCACGTTCGCCGCGCGGGTCGAGGGATCGAACGACTGGACTGTGCTCGGCACCGACGACTCCGCGCCGTACCGCGTGTTCGCCGACGTGGCCAAGCTCGGCGGCGCGGCGGTCGGCAAGAAGGTCGAGTTCCGGGTCGTGGCCAAGGACGGCGCGGGCACGCTGGGCGCCGACGGTGCCGCGATCACCCTGGCCGCCGCTCCCCCGCCGCCAGGACAGGGTGGCCAGAGCCCCGACTGGCTGGTCGTGCACTACAACCGTCCCGCGGGCGACTACGCGGGCTGGGGCCTGCACGTGTGGGGCGACGTCGAGACGCCGACCGAGTGGAGCACTCCGCTGCCCTTCGCCGGGGAGACCGCGTACGGCCGGTTCGCCTGGGTGAAGCTCAAGCCGGGCGCCACGCAGGTCGGGTTCATCACGCACAAGGGTGACGAGAAGGACGGCGGCGACCGGTTCGCCGCGCCCGCCGCGACCCCGCAGGTGTGGCTCAAGCAGGGGCAGGACACGCAGTACCCGACCGAGGTGGCGGCCACCGGCAAGGCGACCGTGCACTTCCAGCGCGCCTCGGGCGACTACACCGGCCTCGCGGTGCGGGTGGCGGGGCAGGCCGACGTGCCGCTGTCCGGGCGCGACGCGTTCGGCGCCGTGGCGCAGGTCCCGGCGACGGTGACGCCGCTCGACTTCGCCGTCGTGAGCGGGTCGGCCACGGTGGCGTCCGGCAAGCTCACCGGAGCGGCGGGCTGGGTCCGGGAGGGGTCACCTGCCGTGCACCCGAGCCTGGCGGCGGCCGAGAACCGGGCGGTGATCCACTACTCCCGGCCGGACGGCGACTACACCGACTGGGTTCTCTACCACTGGACCGGCTCCCTTGAGCCCAGTCCCGGATGGACGCAGTCGCGACCGGCGGACGGACAGGACGGGTTCGGCATCTACTGGTCGGTGCCGCTCGCGCCGGGCGCGGCCGGGCTGAGCAACATCATCCACAAGGGCGACACCAAGGACCCCGGCGCCGACCAGTTCCTCGACGTCGGCGGCACCGGGCACGAGGTCTGGTACCTGTCCGGGTCCGCGCGGCCAGACGGCTCGGCGACCTACGTGCTGCCACCGTCGACCGCGCCGGCCGCCGACATCGACCTGGCCAAGGCGAAGGCGATCTGGGTCAACCGCGACAAGCTGGTGTGGGACATCCCGGTGGTCGGCACCGACGGCTACCACGTGCGCTACGACGCCGACGGCCGGATCACGGTGGTCGACGGGCAGATCCAAGGCGGCAAGGTCCTGCGCCTCGCGCCGAGCGGCGCGCTGTCCGGTGACCTGGCGACACGGTTCCCGCACCTCGCGGGCAAGCCGACGTTCCAGGTCCGCGCCGCCGACGCGGGTCGGATCGACGAGGCACTGCGCGCGCAGCAGGTCGCCGTGCACGTTGACGCGGCCGGGGCGATCCGGCACGCCACCGGCACCCAACTCGCGGGCGCGTTGGACGACCGGTACGCGGCGGAGGCGACGAAGCAGGCGTACCGGCCGGAGTTCTCCGGCGACCAGGTGAGCACCCGGCTGTGGGCGCCCACCGCGCGGTCGGTGAAGCTGCGGCTGTTCGGCACCACGCCGCCCGCCCGCGACGCCCAGCCCGAGCAGGTCGTGGACCTGCGCCGCGACGACGCGACCGGCTCGTGGTCGGGCGGCGGCGGCTGGCGGGACCGGTACTACCAGTTCGAGGTGACCGGCTGGTCCGCGCCGGAGCGGAAGTTCCGGACCGTGGTGGTCACCGACCCGTTCTCGGTGGCCCTGTCGGTCGACTCGACGCACTCGCAGTTCGCCGACCTCGGCCAGGCCAGCGCCAAGCCCGCGGGCTGGGACCAGGAGGTCGCCCGCGGACTCGGTGGCGACCCGACCGAGCATGGGATCACCGAGTTGCACGTCCGCGACTTCTCGATCGCCGACGACACGATCCCGGCGGTCGATCGCGGCACCTACCGCGCCTTCACCCATCGCGACTCGGTCGGGATGAAGCACCTGAAGGCGCTGGCCGAGGCCGGGATGGACACGGTGCACCTGCTGCCGACGTTCGACATCGCCAGCATCCCGGAGCGCCGAGCCGACCAGCAGCGACCGGCGTGCGACCTCGCGTCGCTGCCCGCCGACTCGCCGCGGCAGCAGGAGTGCACCAGCGCCGCCGCGGCCCGCGACGGGTTCAACTGGGGCTACGACCCGCTGCACTACGACGTCCCCGAGGGCTCCTACGCCACCGACGACGCCCAGTCCGGTCCGGCGCGGACCCGGCAGTACCGCGAGATGGTGGACGCGCTGCACGACAACGGGAACAAGGTCGTCGTGGACGTGGTCTACAACCACACCACGGCGTCGGGCGACGCGGCGAACTCGGTGCTGGACAAGGTCGTGCCCGGCTACTACCAGCGGCTCAACCTCGACGGCACGGTCGCCAACTCCACCTGCTGCGCCAACACCGCGCCCGAGAACGCGATGATGGGCGACCTGGTCGTCGACTCGGTCGTGCACTGGGCGCGGACGTACAAAGTGGACGGTTTCCGGTTCGACCTGATGGGCCACCACCCGAAGGCGAACATCCTCGCCGTGCGCGCCGCGCTCGACGCCCTGACCGTCGACCGGGACGGGGTGGACGGCCGCGCCATCCGGATCTACGGCGAGGGCTGGGACTTCGGTGAGGTCGCAGGCAACGCCCGGTTCGTCCAGGCCACCCAGCCCAACATGGCGGGCACCGGCATCGCGACCTTCAGCGACCGCCAGCGCGACGCGATGCGCGGCGGCGGCCCGTTCGACGAGGATCCTCGGGTGCAGGGCCTGGCCTCGGGGCTGGCGGGCGACCCCAACGGCTCCCCCGCCAACGGTGACGTCGCCGCGCGCCTGGTCAACTACACCGACCTGGTGAAGCTGGGCATGGCGGGCAACATGGCCGACTACCGGTTCCGCTCCACAGCGGGCCCGGAGGTCCGCGGCCGGGATGTGTCGTACAACGGCTCGCCCGCGGGCTACACCGGCGCCCCCGGCGAGGTGATCACCTACTCCGACGCCCACGACAACGAGACCCTGTTCGACGCGCTGGCACTGAAGCTGCCCGCGGGGACGTCGATGGCCGACCGGGTGCGGATGCAGAAGATCGCCCACGCTCCGGTGCTGCTGGGCCAGGGCCAGCCGTTCATGCTGGCGGGCAGCGAGTTCCTGCGCTCGAAGTCGCTGGACCGCAACAGCTACGACTCGGGCGACTGGTTCAACCTGTACGACCCCGCGCTGCGCGCCAACGGGTTCGGCCGCGGCCTGCCACCGGCGGCGGACAACCAGGCGAAGTGGCCGTACATGGGCCCGGTCCTCACCCAGATTCGACCCGAGTCCGCCGACCTGCGCCGGGCGGTTGACGACACGCTCGAACTGCTCCGGATCCGGCAGTCGTCGCCGCTGTTCACCCTGGCGGACTCCGCAGCCGTGCAGGCGAAGCTGTCGTTCCCGGCGGCCGATGCGGGGCTGGTCGTGGCCTACCTGGACGACACCGCGGGCGCGGACGTCGATCCCGGCAGGCGGGGACTGCTCGTGGTGGTGAACCCGTTCCCGGCGACGAAGACGGTGTCGGTCCCGGCTGACGGCTGGTCGGCTCACCCGTTGAGCACCGACGCCGCCAGCGCGGTTGTCGGCGCCGGAGCGGTGACGGTGCCCGCCAGGTCGGTGGTCGTACTGAGCCGTTGACGTTGTGGATGCCGCTGCCCCGCCTGTTCGCAGGCGGGGCAGCGGCGTCTCTGGCACGGGTGTCAGCGCTCGGCTAGCTTGAGGCGCTGCGATGGTGAGGTGACGATGGCGACCAACGGCGGTGCGCGGGCGGCGGGCGAGCTGACCAGTTACGTGGGTCGGCGGCGCGAGGGCGCCGAGGTGCGCTCGCTGCTGGGCATGAGCCGGTTGGTCACCTTGACCGGGCCTGGCGGGGTGGGCAAGACCCGGCTCGCCGCGCGGGTCGGGCGGGACGCGGGCCGGACGTTCGCCGACGGCGCGGTGTTCGTCGGACTCGCCGAACTGCGGGACCCCGACGCGCTGGCCAACCTGGTCGCCGACCGGCTCGAGCTGCACGACGCCTCCGGCCGGGCCGGTGCCGACGCGGTGTTCGAGCACCTGCGGGGCAGGCGTTCGCTGGTGGTGCTGGACAACTGTGAGCACGTGGTCGACGCCGCCGCCGAGTTCGTCCGCGCGCTGCTGACCGAGTGTCGCCAGGTGACCGTGCTGGCCACCAGCAGGCAGTCGCTGGGCGTCGCGGGCGAGCGGGTGCTGCCGGTGCCGCCGCTGGCGGTGCCGGACGATCCCGACCGCCCGGTCCGCGAGTTGATCAACTATGACGGCGTCGCGCTGTTCGTGGAGCGCGCGTCCGCTGTGTGGCCCTTGTTCCGGCTGACCGCCGACAACCAGTCCGATGTGGTCCGGCTGTGCAGGCAGGTGGACGGCCTGCCCCTGGCGATCGAGCTGGCCGCGACGCGGATCCGGACGCTGTCGCCCGCGCAGATCGCCGACCGGCTGACCGAGGGGCTGGCGCTGCTCACGACCGGCGCCCGCACGGCGCCGCCGCGGCAGCGGACGCTGCGGGCGACGATCGACTGGAGCTTCGAGCTGTGCACGGCCCCGGAGCGGGAGGTGTGGGCCCGGGCATCGGTGTTCGCGGGCTCGTTCGACCTGGAGGCCGCCGAGGCTGTCTGCGGCGGGGACAGCGTGCTGGACCTGGTCGACAGCTTGGTGGACAAGTCGGTGCTGGTGCGCGACGACGACTCGGCCGCGGTGCGGTTCCGGATGCTGGAGCCGTTGCGCGAGTACGGGCAGGAACAGCTGGCCGGTCAGGTGGCCGAGGTCGCGCGGGCGCACCGGGACTGGTTCGACCGGCTCACCGAGCGGGCCGACGCCGACTGGGTCAGCCCGCGGCAGGTGGCGTGGATCGACCGGCTGCGGCGGGACCAGGCCAACCTGCGTGCGGCGTTGGACTGGTCGCTCGGCACACCGGGTGAGGCGGGTGTCGCCCTGCGGATGGCGATGCGGGTCAACGAGTACTGGGCGCTGCGCGGTCTCACCGTGGAGGCGCGGACGTGGCTGGACCGGGCGCTGGCGGCGGTGCCCGCCGACCATCCCGACCGGGCTGTCGCGCTGTGCCTGACCGCGCTGTTCGCCCTGCTGCACTCGGATCTGGACCTCGCCAACGCCCGACTGGACGAGGCGGCGCGTCTCGACGACGCTTCGCCACACGTGTCCCATGTGCGCAGTCTGGCGCTGGTGATGGCGGCCCAACCGGGCTCAGCCAAGCTGGCCGGGGACGCCGCGGCGGCGTTCCGCGACCGCGGCGACGTGCGCCACGAGCTGCACCCCTTGTTCCTGCACGCCGTCGGGTCGGCCTACCGGGGCGAGTTCGACACGAGCCGGGCCGCGATCCACCGGATGATCACCCTCACCGAGCAGGCGGGCGACGCGCACTACCGGGCCATGGCGCACTTCGGGCACGCCGTGGTCGAACTGCACGGCGGGAACGTCGACATCGCCGAGGAAGCCGCCAGAACCGCGCTGCGGGTGGACATCGAGGCAGGCATCCGACTCGATCGGGCCTACCACACCGACGCGCTGGCCTGGGTGTCCAGCCGCCGGGGCGACCACCAGCGAGCCGCCCGCCTCTTCGGCATCGCGGCCGCCCAGTGGGACGCCCTCGGCGTCTCCCCCGACGTCGCGGTGTCCCTCGCCCACCGCGTGTACCAGCAAGCCACCCGCGAGGCCCTGGGCGAACGCCGCTTCGACGCGGCGTTCGCAGGCGGGCGCGCGATGTCCCCGGACGAGGCGCTGGGCTACGCCCTCGGCACCGACACCGCGCCGCCCGACCAGCCACTCACCCCACGTGAACTGGAGATCGCGCGGCTCGTGTCGGACGGCATGACCAATCGGGAGATCGCGGGCAGACTGGTCATCGCGCTGCGCACCGCCGACACACACGTGCAGAACATCCTGACCAAACTCGACTTCGCCAACCGCGCCCAGATCGCCGCCTGGGTGGCGAAACGCTGATCAGCCCGCGTCGCGCTCGAAGCGCGACCACCTCGGGTCGCCGCAGTACCCGCAGTTCGGGCCGGAGAAGAACGCCTTGGCCCGGTCATCGCCCAGGAGCGTGGACCGGAACCACGCGGTGATGGGCCCACGGAACCCTCCGCCGCTGCCGACCGGCGTGAAGTGGGACGCGCCTGCCAGCTCGCCGTACACCGCCGGAATGTGAGTGGCCTTCAGATAGCGCGGGTAGACCAGCGTCCGCGGCGAGACGATCCAGTCTTTCTCACCCGCGAGGAAGAACGTCGGACCGTGCAGGGCCCGGACCTCGCCCTGCGGACCGGGCTCGATCGGCACCGTGGTGTCCACCCTGGCGTCCGCGCCCGCCGCGATCGCGCCGCCGCCGCCCTGGGAATGCCCCGTCGCACCGACCCGCGTCAGGTCGACATTGCCCGCGTAGACGTCGCCGGGGGTGCCGTTGCGGGTCGCCAAGTAGTCCAGGCCCGCCAGCATCTCCTTGCCCGACCCCGCCCAAGCGGTGTTCGCCGCGGCCACGACGAACCCGTGCGAGGCGAGGTGGCGGAGGAGTCCGTCGTAGGTGGAGGGTGAGGCACCGGTCCCGTTGCCCCAGATGATCACTGGGTGCGCGCCACAGTCGCCGAGCCGGGCGGGCCGGTAGATCGAGTGCGCGGACCCGCCCGGCTCCACGGTCGCCCCGAACGGCCCAGGCGCCGCCCAGTCCGCGGACGCCGCCGGACAGTCAGCCGCCACCGCGTCACCGATCGCGGGCACCGCGGCACCGATGGCCACGACCACTCCGAGAACCAGTCTCTTCATCATCACTCCGTTGTGTCGCCGACGGCCTCGGTGCCGCACGTCCCCGCAGTCTGCGATCAGCGCCGGACGTCCGGGATCGTCAGAACTACGTAGAAGTCGTGGAAGTATCGGCGGCATGGTCGAACTCCGAGACGCGACGCCGGAGGACGCGGGTGCCATCGCGGGGGTGGTGGTGCGGTCCTGGCGTGTCGCCTACCGCGGTTTGATGCCCGACGCTGTCTTGGCCAACCTGTCCATCCCCGAGCGGGAGCGGTTCTACTCGGGCGTCCTCACCGACCCCCCTCCGCAGACCCGCGTAGCCGTCGCGCTGGTCGACGGCGCAGTCGTCGGCTTTGCCGCGACCGGCCCGCCGCTCGTGCCCGTCGACCGGGCCGACCCCACGCTCGGCGACCTCTACGCCCTCTACCTCGACCCCGAAGTCTGGCGGCGCGGCATCGGCACCCAACTCCACGCCGCCGCCCTCGACCGGCTGCGTGCCGCAGGCTTCACCCACGCGGGCCTGTGGATCCTCGACACCAACGAACGCGCCCTGGGCTTCTACCTCCACCACGGCTGGACCGACACCGGGCGCACCCAACTCGACCAGGGACCCGACGGCACCGAACTGCACGAACGACGGCTCCACCACGACCTCGGTTAATCCGTGCGGGTGACGCCGGAGGTAAGGCCCGTTCGGAGCGATACGCTCGGGGGCATGTCGATCGACGTCCAGCAGCCCAAGCCGTACGACATCGTCGGCAACAGCGTCCAGATCGCCGGGGTCGCGGGCGGGGCGTTCGAGGCCAACTTCAACTACCGCGTCCACGAGGGCCACGACGAGGTCGTCGGCTCCTTCATGGCGGGCGACGGTACCGGCGGCCACGGCCAGTTCCAGCTCACGGTCGACGTGTCGGGCGCGGCCTTCCAACTCGACCGACTGTTCGTCGAGGTGTTCCACACCTCCCCCAACGACGGCGCCGAGCTCGACAAGGTGATCGTCCCCGTGGTCCACGGCCCCCGGATCATCCCCGGCTACCGCGTCTACCTGGAACACGTCGTCCAACCCGGCGAGACCCTGTGGGCCATCGCGACCCAGCACTATGGCGCGGGCAACCTCTACTACCGCCTCGTGGCGGCCAACCCCGGCACGATCACCAACCCCAACGTGATCCACCCCGGCGACGTCATCCGAGTCCCCCAGGACTGAGCCGAGGCCCGAGAATCGCGCGGTCGTCATGCGGTCTCGCGGGTAGCCCGCGCCCGGGCGAACGTGATCGGACGGTTGCGAGTCGCCGTGCCTCATTCCTGTTCGCACCGGCTGTATCACGCGACGTCGTCGGGGCATCTGAGGTGGCATGAGACAACGGGTGCTCGACCTCGTCCGGGGGGAGGATGTCGCAGGTAGCGTGCTGGAGCCCGGCGGGGTGTCGCCGCGGAATGCGGTGTGCGGCTGGGTCGGGCAGCCTTGTGGGGGGCTGACGGGCGGAGGGTGCATGGCCGCGGAGGGACACCGGTCGTCCGGGCGGGCGGTACCGCCCGCGGAGCCGCACGGCACCGTGGCCCGGCCGCGGCTCGATGAGCTGCTCAGCGAAGGGACGCGGCGCAGGCTGGTCACCGTGGTCGCCGACGCCGGGTTCGGCAAGTCGACGCTGCTCGCCTCGTGGGCAGCGCGGAACCCGTGTGCCTGGTACACCGTCACCGCCGAGGATCGGACGTTGGCGGGGATGGTCACGGGGCTGCTCGACGCGCTGCGGCTGCGGGTGCCGGGGTTGTCCTCGGCCATCGCCGGGGTGCTCGACGGTCCGCGTGGGCCCGACGCCGACGCTGAGCAGCCCATGCGGGCCTTGGCCTACGCGGCCGCGCTGGCTGAGGCGCTGGAGCGGCTGCTGACCGACGACCTGGTCCTCGTCCTCGACGACGTCCAGGAGCTTCGGCCGGAGGATCCGGCGGCGACGCTGGTGGAAGGTCTGATTCGGGCGGGGCCGCCGTCCCTGCACCTGGTTCTCGCCTCCCGGACCCGGGTCCCGTTCCGCGTCGAGCGGCTGCGCGGCCGCGGGCAGGTCCTGGAGATCGGCGCGGCCACGCTGGCGTTCACCGCCCAGGAGACCGAGGAAGCGCTGTGCGCTGTGCTCGGCGAAGCCTCCCCACACCTCGCCGCGGTGGTCCACGACGCGGTGCGGGGGTGGCCCGCCGCGGCGCGGCTGGCCGGTGAGGCGCTGCGGCCGGTGCCGCCTGCCGACCGTGAGGCCCGGCTGCGGCGCGCGCTGCGGCCAGGTGGGCCGGTGTTCGGCTACCTCGCCGAGGAGGTCTTCGCCGAGGAGTCCGAGCGGGTGCGCCACCTGGTCTCGGTCGTCGCCGGGCTGCCCTGGTTCTCCGCCGAGCTGTGCGCCGCGCTGGGGATCGCCGACGCCGACGACTTGATCGACACCCTGGAGACGCGCGGGTTCTTCGTCGCGGGCGGGGACGCCGACCGCTACCAGCTCAACCCGCTGATCCGCGACTTCGCGCTGACCCGGATGCCGCTCGACCGCACCGCCGTGACGCTCGACGCGGGCCGGTTCTTCATGGCCGAAGGCGACTACCGCGAGGCGCTCGGCTGCTTCCGTGAGGCCGGGGACCCGGCCGCGGTCGCCGACCTGCTGCGGGCACACGGCCACTCGATGATCACCGGTGGCGACGCCGAAGCCGTGGTCGAGGCGGTCGGCGCGATCGACCCGGCGAAGCGCGACGCGGTCATCGACCAGCTCGACGGCGAGGCCCGGCAGGTGCTCGGCGACTGGGTCGGCGCGCAGACCTGCTTCGAGCGGATCATCGGCGAGACCGGGCCGATCGCCGTCGGGCTGGCCTGGCGGATGGGCCTGATGCACCACCTGCGGGGCCACCTCGACGAGGCGATCGCGACCTACCGGCGCGGTGCGCTCGACGGCACCGAGCCAAGCGAGGAAGCCCTGCTGCAAGCGTGGTGGGCCAGCGCCCACTGGCTGCGCGGGGAGGTAGACGAATGCCGGGAGCTCGCCGCCGCCGCGCACACCGCCGCCACCGCCGCGCGCGACGACCGGGCGCTCGCCGCCGCGCACACCGTCCTCGCCATGGTCGCCGCACTCGACAGCGACCCGCGGGCCAACGCCGCGCACTACCTGCGCGCGCTCGACCACGCCGAACGAGCTGGTGATGTCCTGCAGTCCATCCGCATCAGGGTCAACCGCGGTTCCCACCACATCGCCGAGGCGCAGTACGCCCAGGGCATCGCCGAACTCGACGTCGCGATCCGCCTGGCCGACCTCGCCGGGTTCGCCGCGTTCCGGGCGCTCGCGCTCAACAACCGGGGCGAGGCGCTGCTCAAACTCGGCAGGCTGGACGAGGCGAGGGCCGAACTGGAGACGTCCCGGCTGCTCTACCAGCGGCTGGAGTCCAAACTGGTCGCCCACCCGCTGACGAACCTCGGTGAGGTCTACCGCCAGCGCGGCGACCTGGCGATGGCCCGCGCCTGCTACGAGGAGTCCATCGCGATGTCGGGCGACACCCGCGACATGCAGTCGCTGGTGCCCTCGCTCGCGGGCCTGGCCCGCGTCCTCATCGAGGAACAGCCCGACCGCGCCGCCGAACTGGTCGAGTTGGCCCAGCGCGCGGTGTCCTACGGTCCGGTCCTCGGCCATTCGGCGGCGCTGCTGTCGCTGGGCTGGGTGTCGGTGCACCGCGGCCACCTCGCCGACGCCGCGGCGGCGGCCGACGAGGCGGCGGCGCTGTGCCGCAAGCGCCGCGACCGGGCGGGCCTCGCGGAGGCGCTGGAGCTGAAGGCGGCCACGTCGAACGTCGGGCCGGTCGACCAGCTGCTGGAGGAGTCGCTGAGCATCCGCCGCGAGATCGGCGACCCGCTCGGCCAGGCCCGCGTCGAGCTGATGCTCGCCCGCCGGGCCACCGGCGAGCGTGCCCGCGACCTGGCCGCGAGCGCCCACCAGCGGTTCCTCGCCGCGGGGGCGACGCGCTACGCCGCGCAGGCCGCGCTCGCCGAGGAGAGCGCCGCTCCCCCGGCCGTGCGGGTCGAGTGCCTTGGCGGGTTCCGGGTCGTGCGCGACGGGACGCCGGTGCCGCTGGGCGAGTGGCCGTCCCGCAAGGCCCGCGACCTGCTCAAGATCCTCATCAGCCGCCGCGGCCACCGGGTCACGCGCGCGCAGCTGATGGACCTGCTGTGGCCGGGTGAGAACGAGTCGGTGGTGTCGTCGCGGCTGTCGGTGGCGCTGTCGACGGTCCGCGCGGTGCTCGACCCGGGCAAGCGGTTCGCCGCCGACCACTTCGTCGGCGCCGACCGGGCCAGCCTGTGGCTGGAGAGCGCGACGACGGCCATCGACGTCGAGGAGTTCCTGCGTGACGCCCAGGCCGGGCTCGACGCCGCGCACACGGGCCGCCCCGCCCAGGCCGTGCTCCTGCTGCGGACGGCAGAGGCGGCCTACACCGGCGATTTCCTCGACGAGGACGTCTACCAGGACTGGGCGAACGGCCTGCGGGAGGAAGCCCGCGCGGTCTACGTGCGGGTGGCGCACTACCTCGCCGACCACGCGGTGGACGCGGGCGACAACTACTCCGCCGCCGCGTACTCGCTGCGGATCCTCCAGCACGACCAGTACGACGAGCGCGCCCACCTGGCCCTCGTGCGGTCCTCGGTCATGGGCGGCGCGCACGGCGAGGCCCGCCGCGCCTACCGCACCTACGTCGCCAGGATGGGCGAACTCGGGGTCGAACCCGCCCAGTTCCCGAACTCACGCGGGGCGGAGCGAAACTTTAAGGCTGTCTGAAGGCGCCTCGAAGGCTGCCTGAACACCACTGAGGACTCTTTCCCGCAAGGCCGCGCAGGGGCGGCCGCCATCGGGAGGGAACCGTTTCTCATGGACACTCGAAGATCACTCACCTTACTCTCGGCCGCCGCCCTCGGGCTCGGCCTGATGAGTGCCACGACCCCCGTGGCCCAGGCCGTCACCACGGTCGGGGTCACGGTCACGATCCACCACGTGTGGGAGGTGGACTGTGACGACAACGAACTCGAGTTCGGTGTCATCGTCGACAGCTGCCCCAACGACTACTACGCCAAGGCGTTCTTCCCGAGCGGCGAGCGAACATCTCCGCGCGCGGCCGACGACCAGACCGAGATCACGCCCAACTGGCAGCTCTCCGGCACCTTCGACCGCGACGCGGGCCCGTTCGGCATCCGTATCCAGCTGTGGGACCACGACAGCACCAGCGGCGACGACCTGATCGACATCGCCCCCGGCGACTCCAACCTGGACATCACCGTCGACCCGAACACTGGCGACTTCTCCGGCGACGTGCCCACCCCGAGCCTCGGCTACGCCACCGGCGGCGGGTCGGACTCCGCGGCGATCTGGTTCTCGGTCACCTTCGGCAACTCGGTCGACTTCGACGGCGACGGCCTGCACGACGGCATCGAGCGCTCCGGCATCGTCACCGACCGGAACGGGACGGTTCCCCAACACGGCAACCTGCGCGCGCTGGACGCCAACGACGCCAATGGATCCCGGCCCACCGTGGCCGCGAACCCGTGCCGCCCGACCATCCTGACCGAGATCGACTACATGGTCGGCCCGGACGCCAACGGCGACACCGTGCCCGACCACACGCACAAGCCGACCCAGGTGGCCATCGACGAGGTCGTCGCGGCGTTCAACGCGGGCGACGTGCCGACCAAGCCCGGGTGCCCGTACCCGACCGTGAACCAGAACGCGGGCGTCGAGATGATGATGGTCATCGACGACCAGCTCCCGGAGACCGACAAGGTCGGCTGGGCGACGGGCCCCACCGTGGGCGGGGCGATGGTCACCGGCCAGAGCATCCGCGCCGCGAACTTCGACGCGGGCCTGCGGCCGTACTACCACTACTCGCTGTGGATCCACCGGATGCAGGACGTGGCACCGCCGCCGCCTGCTCCGCCGACCCCGCTGGTGGCCAACGGCAGCTCCGGCATCTGCTGCTCCGACAGCGGCAAGGACGTCCTGGTCAGCCTCGGTGGCTGGGGCGCGAGCGGTGTCGGCTCCGACCGCGACCAGTCGGGCACCTTCGCCCACGAACTCGGGCACGCGCTCGGCCTCGGCCACGGCGGCGGGGACACGACCAACTGCAAGCCGAACTACCACTCGATCATGAGCTACGTGTATCAGACGGTGGGCGTGCCCGACACCGCCTCGCCCGCCCCGCCGGTCCGCGACATCAACCAGGACGGGACCGTCGACAACCGTGACAAGGTTCGACTCGACCTGTCCCGTGAGCAGCTGAACAACCTCGACGAGGACGCCCTCAGCGAGAGCGCGGGCATCTCGGGTCGCGCCGCCGACATCTTCCTGTGGGACAGCGACGGCGCGACACCGTGGCAGGTCAGTGTCGCCAACGCGCCCGTCAACTGGAACAAGAGCGGCGACGGCACCGACGCGGCGGCCAACATCGACGCCGGGACCGTCCCGGTCGACGTGAACTTCATGGGCATCGCGAGCAGCCAGGGCTGCCCGAACACGGCCCCCGCCGGGAGCCCTCCTGGTCCGGGCACGCCGCCGACCGGTGCCGCGGGCACCGAGATCAACGGCTATGACGACTGGGCCAACCTGAAGTACCGCGGCCCGCTGTCACCGCCCGGGAGCGGGGTCGGCTCCGAGCAGGAGCTGACCAAGGAGATGGCCGACTTCATCCGGGCCGCGTTCAACGAGGCCGTCAACCGGACCGACGTCGACGTCCACCTGACCGACACGCCGGACCCGGTGGGCGCGGGCACGCAGCTCACCTACGGAATCGAAGCGCACAACCACGGCAGCCCGAACACGGCGTACGCGGTCACGGTCGCCCAGACCTTGCCCAGTGACGTCACCTTCGCCTCCGCGTCGGCGGGCTGCACCCACGCGGCCGGTGTCGTGACCTGCGCACTCGGGAACCTGGCGCCCGGCGCGTCGGCGACCGCGAACGTCGTGGTGAACGTCCCCGCGGACCTCGTGTACCTCAACGGCGGCCCGAAGGACATCACCTCACAGGCCACCGCATCGCACGACGGCACCGACCCCAACCCGGCCAACAACACCGCGAACACCACGACCAAGGTCGTCGCGATGGCCGACGTCCAGGTCACCGGCGCCACGGCGACCGGTCCGCTGGAGGTGCTGATCGGCCAGCCCGGCACGGTCACCTTCGACGTGAACATCGCCAACGCCGGTCCGTCCAGCCCGGTCGACACCGTGCTGACCACGTCGGCCACCGCGAGCAGCGGCGTGACCGTCACGCCCGCGTCGGCCACGACGGCACAGAACGCGCTGGCGGTGGGCGGCCCGAGGTCGATCGGCACGACCGCCACGCTGACCTGCACGTCGCCGGGGGTGAAGACCGTGACCCTCAACGCCACCCTGGCGCTGAAGAACGCGGCCGACATCGATCCGGACCTGACCAACAACCAGCGGGCGTCGTCGTTCCAGATCGACTGCGTCGTGCCGATGGTGATCAACGTCCGGCCGCAGGGCTTCCCCAACTCCGTCAACCTCAACACCGACGCGACAGTGGCCGCCCTGACCACCAGAGCCGGTGAGTACGGTCTGCCGATCGCGTTCGACGCGACCAGGATCGACGTGTCGAAGACGTTGTGGGGCCTGCGGGCGAACCTGTTCAACACGGCGACGCCGAGCGGGGCGCGCGAGCTCCACGGAGTGGGGCACCGCGAGCGCTCCTACGAACTGGACGAACGCACCCGCGACGCCGATTTCGACCTGGTGCTGCACTACAAGCCCGCCGAGTCAGGGCTCACCCTGAGTTCCACGCAGGCATGCTTGAAGGGCCGCTACCTGGCGCCGGACGGGAACACGTACACGTTCCTCGGCTGCGACTCGGTTCGGGTCGTCAACTGACGGTGCGTAGGTGGGCAGGATCGGCCTCGCCGGTCCTGCCCACCCGTGTGCACGGACTAGCCTGTGCCGGTGGCTGAGTTTCGGGTTGGTGAGCTGGCCTCGGCGGCCGGGACGACCACGCGCAACGTGCGCGCCTACCAGGACCGGGGGCTGCTCCCGCCGCCGGTGCGCAAGGGCCGGGTCGTGGTCTACGACGACGCGCATCTGGCGCGGTTGCGGCTGATCGTCGGGCTGCTCGGCCGCGGCTACACCCTCGCCCAGATCGAGGAGATGATCGAGACCTGGCAGGACGGCCGCGACCTGACCGACCTGATGGGGTTGGAGGACGCGCTGTCCCAGCCGTGGACCGACGAGACCCCGCAGCAGCTGTCCCTCGCCGAGGCCCGGCGCGAGTTCGGCGCGATGCTCACGCCCGCGAACCTCAAGCGGATGCTGGCACTCGGCGCCGTCGTCCGGCGGCGCGCGCACTTCGAGGTGCTCAGCCCACGGCTCGTGCAGGCCGGGCGCGAACTGCTGGCCGCGGGTGTCTCAGGCGAGCAGGTGCTGCGGGTCGCCGAGGGGCTGGTCGAGCACACCGACGCGTTGGCCGCGCTGTTCCTGGACACGATCCGGCGCGAGCTGGTCGACGCCAGAGGGCCGGACTGGGTGCCGGAGGGCGCCGAACTGGCCGAGCTGACCGACGTGGTGAACCGCCTGCGCCCGCTCGCGCAGTCGGCGGTGTCGGCGAGTCTGGCGCTGTCGATGAGCCGGGCGTTCCCCGAGTTCCTCGAGGAAGTGGCCGCCCACCTGCGACCCTCTTGATGTTTTACATCGGCCACTGTAACTTTCCATTCGACGGTGGAACGTTGCCGATGGCACAGGGTGGTGCGCGATGGCGGTGCGAGAGATCCCCGATCGTGAGGTCACGGCGGCGCGACTGCTGACCGCCAGCGCGAAGCTGTCCTACGACCCGGAAATCGACATCGACTGGTCCGCCCCGCTCCATCCGAGCGCGTTCTTCATTCCGGAAGAGACAGTGTCGCTGTACGGGACTCCACTGTGGACGGAGATGGACCTGGCGCAGCGGATCGAGTTGTCGCGCCAGGAATTGGTGAACTCCGTCAGCGTCGGGATCTGGTTCGAGATCATCCTGATGCAGATGCTGCTGCGCGCGACCTACCACGCCGACCCGACCACCGCGCACGCCCGCTACGCGCTGACCGAGGTCGCCGACGAGTGCCGACACTCGACGATGTTCGCCATGCTGATCGACAAGGTCGACAGCAGGCCGTATGAGATCCCGGCAGGCGTGCGCCTGCCCGCGCACGCGCTGCCGCTGATCCTGCGCGGGCCCGCGATGTGGGTGGCGACCCTGATCGGCGAGGAGATCTTCGACTCGATCCAGCGCGAGCACCTGCACGACGAGTCGATCCAGCCGGTCGTGCGCGCGGTGATGCGGATTCACGTCGCCGAGGAGGCCCGCCACGTCCGCTACGCGCGGGACGACCTCGCCAGGCTCATGGCGGGCGCGGGCCTGCCCACCCGCGAGTTCACCCGCTTCGTGGTCGCCATCGGCGCGAACCTGCTGTCGCGCCTGCTCGCCCGGCCCGCCCAGTACGCCCGCGCGGGCCTACCCGACCCGCGCGCCGCGTCCGCGATGGCCCTGGCGAACCCGCACCGCCGCGAGCTGCTGGCCCGCAGCGCGTCGAAGATGGTCCGCTTCCTGCGGGAGGTCGACCTCATCGGCGGGCCGAGCACGCGGCTGTGGCGCAAGTCCGGCCTCCTGCCGTAGCGGGGTTCACGAACGCGCGTCCCCCGGCGATGTACCAGTCGACCCATCTCCGATCCCCGGGGCGACACCATGATCCTCAAAGTGGGCACGTTCAACGTGCTGAATCTGGCCCAGCCCGGCGTCCCGTACTACCCCGACGAGCGGCCGTACTCGATCGCGGAGTTCGACAAGAAGGCGGCGTGGATCGGCGAGCAGTTACGTCGGATGGACGCCGAGATCGTGGGCTTCCAGGAGGTCTTCGCCGAGGCCGCCCTGAGCGAGGTGTGCGCGCGCTCTGGCGCGTTCGCGGGCGCGACGGTGGTCGCGCCCGGCGCCGACGGGGCCAGCGGGCCCAAGGTCGGCCTGGTCACCCGGTTCCCGCTGGCCGAGCCCGCGGTGCCGGTCACCGACTTCCCGCCGGGCCTGTCCGCCGCCGTCGACGGCATCGCCCTGCCCGCGGGCAAGTTCAGCCGCCCGGTCCTGCGCGCGCGGATCGCGGTGACGGCGACGGTGACCGTGACGGTCTTCGTCGTCCACCTGAAGTCCAAGCGGCCCATCCTCGACGAAACCGTGGCCGAACACGACCCGCGCGAGGAGGCGCTCGGCAAGGCGCGGTCGCTGATCCGGCGCACGGCCGAGGCCGCGGCGCTGCGGTTCCTGGTGCTGGACGAGATCGTGGGGAACAGCCGACCCGCGATCGTGCTCGGCGACCTCAACGACGGCCCGCGCGCGGTGTCCACCGAGATCGTCACCGGCGACACCCCGTCGCGCTTCTGGCCGCGCGGCAAGGAGGTGCGGGAGGCGTACTGGGACCGCGTCCTCTACTCCGCCCACGAGCTCCATGCCAGGAACACCGGCCGCGACGTCAGCTACTCGCACATCTTCAACAGTCACTACGAGAACCTCGACCACATCCTGGTGAGCGAGGAGTTCTACGACCGCAACCCGGACCGGATCGGCGAGCTGACCAACCTGCGCCACTTCAACGACCACCTGGTCGACAACCAGCTCACCGAGGACCGCCCGGACCGCACGACCTCCGACCACGCCCAACTGGTCGCCGAGATCGACCTGCGCGCGTGACGGTTGCCCGCCGCCACCGCGGGTAGTCCCGGGAAAGACCGGGAGGGGTGCGACATGCTGAACATGGACGACCGCAGGCGCCTCGACGAGATCGAGAAGAACATCCGCGAGGCCGATCCCCAGTTCGCCAACGGGCTGCGCGCCGGGGTGGCCACCCCACCGCATGACGACTCGCGGTGGCCACAGGTCACCGCGGTCTTCGTGGCGGTGCTGGCCTGCCTGATCGGCGCGATCGCGGCGCAGGGAACCGGGCTGCTGCTGACGGTGCCGATGCTGGGTTTGGCGGTGCTGCGCTACCGCGCCCGGGTCCGCCGGTCACATCTGTGGCAGCGCGGCGCCCGGTGGCACCCGCGCTGGTGACCCGGGGTTCGGTCAGGTGAGTGTCGCGGTGCCGCACTACCGCGCGCCGGTCCGCCGCACACACCTCTGGCAGCGCGGCGCCCGATGGCACCCGGCGGTAATCCCCAGTCAGATGGACAGCCGAGCGGAACGTGGCCAGCACGCGTGGTCGGCGCGACCAGCCAGTGCTGGTCCTGGCGGTGCTGCGAGTCCGCCGTTCCCGCCTGTGGCAGCGCGACGCCCGATGGCACCTGCGCGGTGATCCACAGTCAGGTGGACAACCCGGCCGGGCGTCGGTAGCGCTCGGCGGCGGCACGTTCGGTGATGCCCGCGGCGAGGGCCAGTCTGCGCAGCGTGACCCCGCCGTCGCGGGCGAGGATGGCGGCGGCGCGTTCGATCGAGACCAGGTGTTCCTGGGCGAGGCGCGCGGCCGCCACCACCGCCAGGGCGGCCCCGGGTTCCATCTGCACGTTCACCCCAGGGTGCCTGTGGCCTGCCTGTGCCAGCACCGTCCGCGGCTGGGGTACCACCTCGCCGAGCACGTCGGTGGTGTGTTCCGGGTCAGCCATGCGCTCGCGGATCAGCTTCTCCAGCATCGCGCAGAGCGCGTCGACGTACGGCATGGGCGTTCCCGCCCTCACCCTCTTGCCATGAAGCGAACTTCATGTACCTTTCTTCATGTGCCGCTCATGGTACGGCGGAAACTCGAGTCGGGAGTGGAGGTCACCATGATTTCGGATCCGCTGCGGCCTCGACGGGAAGCGGGCGGCCTGGCGGTGACCAGCACCGCCGCCGATGGGGCGATCGTGGTGCACCCCGTCGGCGAGGTCGACATGGCCACCGAGGACATCCTCGCCTCGGGCATCGACGCCGCGTTGAACGACAAGCCCGCTGTCCTCATCCTCGACCTGACCGGCGTCGGCTTCTTCGGATCGGTCGGCGTCAGCGTGCTCATCAGGGCCCAACAGCGCTGCGACTGCGAGTTGCGGATGGTCGTCACCCCGCCTATCCGCCGCATGCTGACAATCGTCGGCCTGCAGAACGCGTGGCAGCTCTTCGACCGGCTCGACGACGCCCTGCGCATGCCCTCCGCCAAAGGCTGAGCTCAGCCCGTCTTGATAAGCGGCGCGTCCCGCGACAGTTCCCGGAACCCGACGCCCGTATAGAGCCCGAGCGCGTTGGGGTAACCCGGCGCGCCCAGGCAGGCGACCGTCGCGTGGGTGGCACCGGCCGCCCGCGCGAGACGCATCCCGTGCAACAGCATCGCGCGGCCGATCCCCAGCCGCCGGTAGTCCGGGTGCGTCCCGACCGGCTCGAACTCGACCGTCCGGTTGACCTCGTCGAGCCACATGATCGCCGAGGACGCCATCGTGCCGTCGGGCGCTTCCACCAGCACGTGCAGGTCGCCGCGGTATCCCGCCGACCGCCGCACACCCAGGTAGTCCTCGACCGTGTACGTCGACGGGGCCCAGGCGTCGGCATGGGCCCGGGCCGCGGCTTCCGACCCCACCTCGTCGGCATCGCGGAACCGGAACCCAGCGGGCAGCACCGGCCGCGCCACGTCGGTGAGGTCCCGCTCGTTGAGCTGGGTCCAGATCCCCTTGTCGCCGAGCGCGGCCGGGTCGGTGACGTAGCCGTGCGCCGCCCACCGGTTCAGCGCGAACCCGTCGGCGGCGCCCGCCCGCACCGTGCGGTCGACGCCCGGCGCGGTCTCGTCGTACCAGTCGATCACCTCGTCGACCAGCCCCGCGTGGTCGGGATGGACCTGGTAGGCCAGGTAGGCGCTCGATCCTTCGCCCTGCGGCAGGACGGCCCAGCCCCACGCGACGAGCTCCCCGCCGGAGAACCACAGCCGACGCGGCCAGCTCGCGCCGTCCCGGACGTGCCCTCTGCCCCAGATCCGAGCCAGCTCGCCGAACGAGGCGTCACTGTTGATCAAGTCCGGCCGAATGGCGACGACGCGCTGCGCCAAGCCCTGCATGAGTCGCACGTCCGCGGCGGTCACCAGCTCCAAGTTCGCCATAGTCCGCCACCCTGTCAGGAGTCCACAGAGCCGTCGAACCGGTTTCGGGGCAGGCTGCCCGGGCGACAGCCAGGGCAGCCCCCGCCCTCGCTACAGGTCGAGTGTCCAGCTGTTGATGTAGCCGGTGTCGCCGCCGAAGACGTCCTGCACGCGCAACTGCCACGTGCCATTCGACGACTCACCCGCCAGGTTCAGCGTGTGCGTCGCGACCACGTTGTCCGCGCTGTCGTTGTTGTCGGCGTTCTTCAGCCGGTACGCGCTCCCGTCCGGCGCGATCAGGTCGATCACGAGGTCACCTCGCCAGGTGTGGACAGCGCGGCACGGCCGCCGTTATCCGGCGGCCTCGTCCGGCGTGAGATGAGACCGCAACCAGCGTTCGGTGGTGGCCACGTGCGCCAGGGCCGCGGCCTGGGCGAGGAGGGCGTCGCCGTCGACGAGGGCATAGAAGATCGCCTCGTGTTCGGCGATGGTGCGGTCGGCGACGCGGTCGTCGACGAGCCCGCGCCAGATCCGGCCGCGCACGGTGGGTCCCGAGATCCCTTCGAGCAGGGCGGCGAGCGTGGGGTTGCCCGCGGCGACGCCGATCAGCCGGTGGAACTCGGCGTCGTGCCGGTTCAGCTCCTCGACGTCGTCGCGGGCCGCGCGCATCGCGTCGAGGTGGGCGGCGATCTCGGCCAGCGCGTCGGCGGAGACACGGGTCGCGGCCAGGCCGGTGGCGGCGGGCTCGATGAGCTTGCGCACCTCGGTCAGCTCCAGGAGCCGGTCGCCACGCACCAGTTCGACGGCGGAGGCGACACCGTCCAGCAGCAGCGCCGGTTCCAGGCTGGTCACATACGTGCCGTCGCCGCGGCGGATCTCCAGCACGCGGGTCACCACCAGCGCCTTGACCGCCTCCCGCACGAGGTTGCGGGACACGGCGAGGTCGGCGGCGAGCTGCTGTTCCGGCGGCAGCTTGCCGCCGGGCGGCAGTTCGCCCGACTGGATCATGTCCCGGATCCGGCCGATGGCCCGGTCGGTCAACAGCATCGCCGAGACATCCCATCTCCCGCAGAATCCAAGGTGAGTCAGCTCTGACGGTAGCAGCTTGACCTGGCTTATGGCGGGATTCGCCATAAGTGCGCTGAACTATGGACTTTCGTACGAGGACGGACTTATACATACATCCCATGTCAGGAGGCCGGCACCTCCGCCCCCCATGAAAGGAATCCATCGCATGGACACCCCTGTCGACCGGAGGCGTTTCCTCGGGTACGCGGCGCTGACCGCCGGGGCCGTCGGCCTCCCCGGCATGATGCTGCCCGGTCGCGCCGACGCCGCCGTGCCGCCGCAGATCACGCTTCCGCAGCGCGGCATCTACGACACCAGTCCGGCGTCCTCGTGGCAGGACGGCTTCCTGGTCGGCAACGGCGAGTCCGGCGCGGTGCTGTACGGCGCGCCCGCGCTGGAGAAGGTAATCCTCAACCACCACCGCCTGGTGCTGCCGAACGGCACCAGGTCGGTCACCCCGCCCGTGCTGTCCGGGCGCCTGGAGTCGGTGCGGGACAAGGCACTCGCCGGCGACTACAGCGGCGCGAACTGGGACTTCGCCGAGGGCTGGTCGCTGCGCTGGACCCAGACCTACCACCCGGCCTACGAGCTGCGCGTCGCCACCTCCAGCGCCGCGACGACCAGCGACTACGGCAGGGTCACCGACTTCCGCACCGGCGAGGTCACCACCAGCTGGACCGACCGCTACGGCACGTGGACCCGGCGCGCGTTCGCATCCCGCGCCGACCGGGTCGTCGTCCACGAGCTGTCCGCCCCCGGGACCCGGACGTTCGACACGACGATCAGCGCCAACACCGCGCTCGACGGGCTGCCCGGGACCATGGGCTTCACGACCCTGGCCAAGGTGAGCGGCGGCTCGGGCTACCTGAATGTGCGCGCCACCTACCCGTCAGGCCAGGGCGCGTTCGGCTACGAGGGCGTGACCCGCGTCGTCGCCGTCGGCGGCACCGTCACCGCGGGCGCGACCAGCGTGTTCGTCTCCGGGGCCAGGAAAGTCCTGCTGCTGACCAAAGTGGACCGCTACGAGTCGGCGACCGGGTGGAACTCCCAGCCCCTGCACGCCGCGCTGGCCGCGCTGTCCACCGACTACACCGCGCTGCGCACCCGCCACACCGCCCTGCACACCCCGATGTACGACCGGGCACGGCTCGATCTGAACGTCTCCGCCGCCGACCGCGCGCTGTCCACCAGCGAGCTGATCGCCCGGCAGAACTCCTCCCCCGGCGCGATCGACACCGCGCTGCTGGAACGGCTCTTCGACTCGGGGCGGTACCTGTTCCTCAGCTCCAGCGGCGTCCTGCCGCCGCGGCTGACCGGCATCTGGACCGGGTCGTGGTCGGAGGCGTGGGCAGGCGACTTCACCACCGACGCCAACGTCAACCTGCAGGTGTCGGGCGGCAACATCCTCGATCTTCCCGAGGCCATGCAGGGCTACACCGCGCTCGTCATGGGACAGCTCGCGCACTGGCGCACCAACGCGCGCAACCTCTACGGCGCCCGCGGCTTCCTGGCGCCCTCGCGCACCGACGGCGAGTACGGCCACATGCTGCACTTCAACAACGGCGACTTCCCCGGCCACACGTGGACCGGCGGCGCCGACTGGCTGCTCTACCCGCTGCTGGAGCACTACGAGATCACCGGCGACGAGGCGTTCCTGCGCGACAAGCTCGGCCCGGCGCTGATGGAGTTGGCCCTGTTCTATGAGGACTTCCTGACCCGGACCGACGGCAACGGCAAAGCCGTGTTCGTGCCGTCGTTCTCGATGGAGAACAGCCCGAGCAACACCGGTGTCTGCCTGTCGATCAACGCGACGGGCGACGTCATGGCGGGCAAGCACGCCCTGCAGGCGGCGATCTTCGCGGCGAACCGGCTCGGTGTCGAACAAGGGCCCGGCCAGGGTGTCGCGCGCTGGACCGCGCTGCTGGCCAAGATCCCCGCCTACCGGATCAACGGCGACAACGCGCTCGCCGAGTGGTCGTGGCCCGGCCTCGCCGACCGCTACAACCACCGCCACGTCCAGCACCTGTACGGCGCGTGGCCGCTGCACGAGATCAACCCGGAGGACAACCCGGACCTCGTCCGCCAGGCGGCGCGCGCGCTGCACCTTCGCGGCAACGAGAACACCTCGGCACACGGCAGCATCCACCGGGCGCTGGCGGGCACGCGGCTGAAGGACGGGGCGCAGGTCTACGACAGCCTGCGAAAGGTGTTGGGCGCCAACATGGTCTTCAAGTCGCTGATGACCTCGCACAACCCGAACCTGCACATCTACAACGCCGACGCGGCGAACGCGATCCCCGCCGTGCTCGCCGAGGCGCTGGTGTACTCGCGTCCCGGGGTGCTGGAGATCCTGCCCGCCGTACCCACCCAGTTGACCAAGGGCGCCATCAGCGGCGTGAAGGCGCGCGGGCGTATCCACGTGCACAGCCTCACCTGGGACCTGGCGGCGCGCACGGCCACGGTGTCCGTCACCTCGGCGATCAACCAGACCGTCACGTTCATCAGCCGCCGTGGCATCGCGGCGCTGACCACGACCGCGACCACCGCCGCCTCACCGGTCGGCGACCACGCGCGCAGGGTCACGCTCGTGGCGGGCCAGCGGGTCGACATCGCGGTGTCGCTGCGCCACGGCTGGTTCCAACTCGTCAACCGGGCCAGCGGCAAGACACTCGACATCGCCCACGCGAGCATCGATGACGGAGCCCTGGCCATCCAGTGGGCTTCCTCCGGTTCCGCCAACCAGCAGTGGCAGCTCGTCGCCAACCTTGACGGCACGCAGCGGCTTCAGGCCCGCCACAGCGGACGGCTGCTCACCGCTCCCGTCGGCGCGGGCGCGGGCGTCCAATTGACGCAGTGGCAGGACACCGGCACCGACAACCAGGGGTGGACCGTCACCGACGCGGGCGGCGGCTACGTCCACCTCGTCAACGCCCGCACCGGGCTCTGCGCCGACGTCGAAGGCGCCTCCCCCACCGATGGCGCCCGGGTCCTGCTGTGGCCGGTCACCTCCGCCCCCAACCAACAGTGGCGAATCGTGAGCGTCTGACGGAGTTCGGCCCACCGGCACCGCCCGGTGGGCCGCGCCGGGCTCAGTGGATGTGGGGCTGGCCGTCCTCGCCGAGGCCGTCGGTCGAGCGCCACGCGACGAACATCGGGCCGTCGCCGTTGCGCTGGACCTCGACGTCGTCGTGGCCGTGTTCGAGGGCGTCCCAGCGGGCGACGGTGCCGTCGTCCTCGTTCTTTCCGTACCAGCCGCAGTCGTTGCAGTAACCCTGGTACATGATCATGACCCGCTCCGTCCTCGGGGAAATGTCCACTGCGGACAGCGTCGCAGAACACTATGGCGGGCGCGACGAACACCGTACGATCGGCCCGCCGCTTTGCCCGAAGGGGCAGACCGGCGTCACCTGCCGAAATCGGCTGAAGTGATTTCGCCGAATCCGCCGCTGTCCAGTCGGCGGCCACCCCGATAAGGTGCGAATGTGAAGATCGACACAGAGCTGTCTCTGCCGGTGGAAGAAGCCGCGACACTGTATAACGCGGTCGGGTGGACCCGATACACGAAAGACTTGGCGAAATTGCGGCGCGCGTTCGACGGGTCGACGCTGATTCTCGCCGCCCGCGAGGACGACGGCACGCTGATCGGGCTCGCCAGGGTGATCAGTGACGGCGAGACGGTCTGCTACGTGCAGGACTTCCTCGTGCTGCCGGAGTGTCACCGGCGTGGCGTCGGACGGGCGCTGATGGCCGAACTGCGGCGCAGATTCGACCAGTGCCCATTCTTCCTGCTCTCGACCGATCCGCCCGGTTCGGAAGAGGCGGTCAAGTCCCACCCGTTTTACCGTTCCGTGGGCATGATCGCCCATGAGGAACAAAAATTGATGGCGTTCGGCCTCCCGGTCGACCGCTGAAAGGCGCACTGTTCCGCCGTCCAACGGCAGCGTGTTCCCGCGGTGATCCAACTGTGATGATGTGCGGGGCGCATCCGGGGTCGAATGGTTCACGGGGGAACTGTGCGAACTGCAACTGGTAATGGGAAAACACCGGAATCCCGGTTATCCGAACGCGAAGGGGTGGCCGCCGACCTGCGGCGGGCGGTGCGGCTGCTGCCCGACGATCCCGCCACCGCCGCGGTGCTGGCCGAGGACGCGGCGAACCGCGACCGCGAGTGCGCCGCGGCGTTCGCGCTGGCCGCGCTCGCCCGCTTCGAGTCGGGGCTGGTCGACCGGCGGGTAGTCGAGTTCCTGGAGGTCGCCACCCTGCTGAGCGGGATGGCGCCGGACCCGGCGGCCCGGCGGTGGATCAGCAGGCTGTCGGTGGCCATGGAGGCGACGTCGGCCATGGAACCCGACCGCACACGGGTCGACCTGTGGCTGGCGGCGGGCGTCGGCAGGCCGGCCGGGGCGCGGCGCGACGAGGACACCGCCTGGCTGACCTTCCTCGCCGACCGCGAGTGCGGCGACCACCTCGTCGCCCTCGGCGGCGGCGAGGGCCTGCCGAAGGTGCACCGGGTGGCCAGGGTCGCCTGGTACAGCGCGCTGGCCGCCGCCGCGACCTCGGTGGCGGCGGCGACGCGCTGGGCCCAGTTCGCGCAGCGCGCGGTCTCCACGCTGGCCGCCGACATCGGCCGCCCGCTGCGCACCGGCCACGCCCTGCTGGCGTGGACGCACGCCCGCCTGCTGCTGGAACCCGCCGAGGCGGCGGGGTGGGCGGTGATGGCGGCCAACGCGTTCGGTGACCCGCTCTACGCGGGCTGGTCGCGCCTGGTCGCGTCCGTCGCCATGGCCGAGGCGGGGTACGACGAGGCGGCCCGCGTCGAGGCGGGCCGGGCCCGCGCGCTGCTCGGCCCACATTCGCCCGCGCTGTTCCCGATGCTGCGCCTGCGCGCGGACCGCGCCCGCTCCCGCCCGGTGCGGCCCGGTGGGCCGACCCGACGGGAGCGGGTGGTGCTGAAACTGCTGGCCGACGGCCTCACGGCCGCGGCGATCGCCCGCAGGCTGGAGATCTCGCCGCGCACCGTGCACCACCACCTGGAGAGCCTGTACCGCAAGCTCGGCACCAACGACAGGCTCACCACCGTGCGCCGCGCGGAGTCCATCGGCCTGCTGTGACCACGATCAGCCGACCTCCGGCGGACGATCCCGGCACCGCCACCAACTGCTCCGCCACCTCGAGTCCATCGGACTGCTCTAACTAATCGATCCCCGGACCACTCCCGCCAGCCCGGCCACCGTCGGATGGTCGAACAGCGCCGTGAGCGACACCTTCGGTCCCAGCCGCCGATGGATCAGCGCGAGTACCCGGTTGGCGAGCAGCGAGTGCCCGCCCAACTCGAAGAAGTCGTCGGTTGGACCCACCTCCGGCAGATTCAGCACTTCCCGCCAGATCGCGGCGACCACGTCTTCGACTGACCCGCCCCCACTCCCCTGATCCGCCGGGCGAGCCTCGGTGGCCAGTGAACGCAGGAGGCCCGCGCGGTCGAGCTTGCCGTTGGGGGTCAGCGGAAGGCCGTCCACGCTGTGCCAGACATCCGGGACCAGATAGGCGGGCAGCGCCAACCGGGACCGCACCTCCGCGATCGTCGCCCCCGGCCGCAGGACCACGCACGCCACCAGTCCACGGGTGTCCGCCCGGTCCCCGGCCAGGACGACCGCCGCGTCGCGCACCGCCGGATCCGCCCGCAGCGCCGTCTCCACCTCGCCCGGCTCGACCCGGAAGCCGCGCTTCTTGACCTGGTCGTCGAGCCTGCCGACGAAGTCGAGCGCACCGTCCGCACGGCGCCGCACCCGGTCGCCCGAGGCGTAGAAACGCGAGCCGTCGATGGTGACGAACTTGGCCGCAGTCAGGTCCGGGTCGTCCAGGTAACCAAGCGCCAAACCGTTTCCGCCGATGTGCAACTGCCCCTCCGAAGCCTCCTGGAGGTTCTCGTCGAGGACTCGCAGGTGCGCGCCCGCCGCCGGACAGCCGATCGGCACCGTGCCGGAGACATCGGCGGGGACGACGTGACGGGCGACGTAGACCGTGGTCTCGGTCGGGCCGTAGATGTTGACCAACCTGCACGAAGGCACCGCCGCGAGGAACCGCGCGCTGTGCGCCGCCGACAGGACGTCGCCGCCCGCCAGGACCGTGCGCAGCCCGGCCAACTGGTCCACGCACTCATCGACCATCAAGTGGAACAGCCCGGTCGGGAACAGCACCGTCGTCACGCCGTGGCGGACGATGAGGTCGCCGATGTCCAACACGGAGGCCTTGGCGGGCACCGGGACCAGCGCCGCGCCGGTCCCGAGGGTGCACCACAGGTCGAACGTCGTGGCGTCGAACGACGGCGAGGACACCCACAGCACCACGTCGTCCGGACCGGGCCGCTCGACGTCCGGCCCGTCGACGAGCCCGGCCACCGCCCGACGGGGTACCCGCACGCCCTTCGGCACCCCGGTCGAGCCGGAGGTGAACATGACGTAGGCCAGGTCTTCGTCCGAAGTGGACACCTGCGGTCGCTCCGCACCCGCCAGGGTCTCGATCGCCACGGACCCCGCGACCAGATGGGTGTGCGGGACCGTGGTGAGCGTGAGCGGGCACGCCGCGGCGCGGACCAGCTGGTCGAGCCGAGCGGGCGGGTACTCCGGGTCGAGCGGCAGGTACGCCGCACCCGCCTTCAGCGTCGCAAGCACCGCGACCACGAACTCCGCCGAGCGCTCCATCAGGATCCCGATGACGGTGCCACGCCGGTCGCCCAGCGCGGCGGCCACCGCGTCGGCGCGGCGGTGGAGTTCGGCGTGGGTGACCACCAGGTCACCGTCGAGGATCGCGGGCCGGTCGCTGTCGGCCCAGGCGTCGACCAGGTCGAGCAGCCGATCAGCCATGGCCGATCACCCGGTCGAGGCGGTCGCCGTGCAGGAGGTCCTTGCTCATCGCGGTGTAGTCCGGGCAGTCCGGCTCCGGGGCGAACTCCGCCCACGCCGCGGCCAGCCGCCGCCGCTCGTCCACGCACGCGATGTCGGCCAGGTCGAGCGCGCCGGGGTCACCGCGGTCGGCTAGATGGGCCGCGCGGGCGAGGGTCGCGGCCATGCTCAGCAGCCCGCCGGAGATCCGGCCCGCGAGGACGACCTCGTGCTGGCGGGCGCCCTCGTGCAGCCGCGCCCGCAGCCCGGCGAACCGGGTCGCCTCCGCGACGAGCGCCCGCAGGTGTTCGGCGCAGGGACCGGTCAGCGCCGAGTCTTCTACCGGCACCGACGACTCGGCCTCGGCGCCGTCGATCGCGGCGAGGCCGGACCAGTAGTCGAGCAGGAAGTCGACCCCACCGGCCACCCGCAGGCCGCGGGCGTCGCGGAAGGCGCGCTCGACGGGGAACGGCGGGGCACCGCGCCGCGACTTCGAGGTCGCGGTCTCGAACCCCTCCCCCGCCAGCAGGGACAGCGTGCTGTCGACGACCCGCCAGCACGCCAGCGAGATGAGGTTCTTGGCCGCGGTGAACTCCGGTACCTTGGCGCCGAGGTCGGCGCCGAGCATCCCCCACTCGACGAGGCTGTCCATCGCGAACACCTCCGCCGCCGAACGCGCGACGATCCGCTGCACCTCCTCGTAGTCGCCCAGCGCCTTCCCGTCCATCTGCCTGCGCCGGACGAAGTCACGCTGCCAGTAGAGACACTGCTTGGCGATCGCCAGCGACGGCGCGGCGATGACGAGCATCCGGGCCATGATCGCGATGCGGACCAGCGCGGGTTCGGCCCGCCAGCTGTCCTCGGTGGTCGGCAGGAGGTACTCGGCGGGCACGCGCACGTCGTGGAACCGCAGCACGCCGACCGACGACCCCTTGAGGCCGAGGAACTCCTGCGCGCCCGCCACCTCGACCCCGGGCAGGTCGGTGGGCACGAAGAAGATCCGCACCTGGTCCACCCCGTCGACCCGCACGGTGGCGGACACGTCGACCAGACCGGCCGATGGCGCGTTGCCGATGAAGATCTTCTCCCCGGTCAGCCGGTAGACCTCGCCATCCAGAACCGCTGTGGTCGCCCTGGTCTCGTTGGCCGCCCCGCCCACCTCGGTGTCGGCGCTGCCGGACAGTGAACCCGCGGCGACGTGCGAGGTGATCAGGTCCTTCAGCGGGCCGTCGGCCAGCAGCGGCAGGTAGGCGCCCGCCCCGAACCCGTTGGAGATCGCGAGCATCCAGGCCACCGGGACGCACCAGCCCGCCGCCGCCTCGATGACCCGCACCGTGTTCATCGGCGACAGGTCGAGCCCGCCCAGGTCGGGACCCATGGTCAGCGACAGGAACCCGCCCGCGCGCAGCCGCTCGACCAGCCCATCGGGCAGAGCGGCGGCGCGGTCGACCGCCTCGGGGTCGACGTGCTCGTGGAGCAGCGCCGTCAGCTCGGCGATGACCCGGTCGCCGACCGCGCGGTCGGCGGGGTCATGCTCGGGGAACGGCCGCAGCAGCTCCCAGCGCACCCGACCCCGGCACAGCTCGCCGAGCAGACCGGGCGAGGAAGTCGAAGAACTCACGGTTGTTGTCCTCCCTGAAGTAGAAGTGGCCGCCGGGGAACAGGCGGTGGGTGAAGGCGCCGGTGGTGTGCGAGTGCCACGCGGCGATGTCGGACTCGGGAATGTCGTCGTCGGCCCCTCCGATCGCCACCACTGGCACGGGGAGCGTCGGGCCGGGCAACGGCTGGTAGTCGGCGACTATTTGCAGGTCGGCGCGCAGGCCGTCGAGCACGAGTGCCCGCCACTCGGCGTCCTCGCGCAGTTCGTCGGGGACCGGGCCATAGCGCCGCTCGACCTCGTCGAGCAGCGCGAAGTCGTCGAGCCCGGGCAGGGTCGGGTCGCCGACGTGCAGGTGCGGCGCCTCGTGCGCGGAGACGTACAGGCACTCGGGAAGCGCGGCGCCGCGGCGCTGGAGTTCGCGGGCCACCTCGAAGGCCACCGCCGCGCCGAGGCTGTGTCCGAAGAGGACATACGGCGGGGTGAACTCGACCTCGGTGACGATCGCCCGCACCAGGTCGGCCATCGCGTCGATGGGGTCCTCGTCGAGCCTGCTGCCCCGGCCCGGCGGTTGCAGCCCCCACACCTCGACGTCGGGCAGCGCGTCGGCCCAGTGCAGGAACTCCCCCGCCGAGCCGCCGCTGTGGGGCAGGCAGTAGAGGCGCAGCCCGGCGTCGGGCCTGCGTGCGCGGGAAAGCAGCCAGGTCATCGGTCCGCTCCGATCACGGCCGCGAGCGCGGCCACGGTCGGGGCGCGGAACACCGCGCGGGCGGGCAGCGAGACGCCGAGGTCGCGGCGCAGCGCGGCGGCCACCCGCACGGCCAGCATCGAGTCGCCGCCGAGTTCGAAGAAGTTGGCCTCCCGGTGGATGCCGGACATGCCGAGCACCGCGGCGAACGCGTCCCGCACGGCGCACTCCATCGGGTCGGCCGACTCGTCGACCGCGGCGTCGGACTCGGTGGCCACCGGCCCCGGGTCATCGCGGTCGACCCGCAGGCTGACGCGCTGGAACGGATAGGTCGGCATCGGGACTCGCAGCCGCCGCTCGCCGCGGTGCAAGCCGGACCAGTCGACCGTCACCCCGGCCTGCCAGATTCGTCCGACCGCGGTCAGCAGGACGCGCCGCTCGCTCACGTCGTCGGCGGGGTGCGGCATGCTCGCCACCACGACCCGGTCACCGCGCCCCGGGTGCCTGCGCGTCAGCGCGGCCAGCGTCCGACCGGGCCCGACTTCGAGGATCACGTTGTCCCCCATGGCGAACACCGTCTCCAGCGCGTCGGTGAAGTTCACCGTGCCGCGCAGGTGGGCGCTCCAGTAGCCGGGGTCCGCCGCCTCGGCCACCATTCGTCCACTGTGGTCACTGACCCACGGCACCTTCGGCGCGCGGGGCGCCGTCGCGGCGACCTCCTTCTCGAAGCGGGCGAGTTCGGGCTGGACTAGGTGGGAGTGCGCGGCGGTGCTGATGTGCAGGATGTTGCCGGTCACGCCCTGGGCCTCGTACTCGGCGCGCAGCCGGTCGACGGCCTCGACGGGACCCGCCACGACGCACTGGTCCGGTCCGTTGACCGCCGCGAGGGACAGGTCCGGGCCGAGCGACAGATCGGCGGCGGCGAGCGGCAGGGCGAGCATCGCCCCGGCGGGCAGGCCGCCGAGGATGCGTCCCCGCTCGCGGACCAAGGCGAGTGCGTCGGCCCAGTCGAGGGCGCCCGCGACCGCCGCGGCGGCGTAGGCGCCGAGGCTGTGCCCGAGGACGGCGGCGGGGGTGACGCACCAGCTCTCCCACAGCCGCGCCAGGGCCAGTTCGGTGGCGAACACCGCGGGCTGGCCGATCTCCATGGTGGCCAGCAGGCCGTCGGCGTCCGGGTGCCTGCCCAGCAGGACGTCACGCAGGTCGACCCCGAGGTCGGCGACCGACGCGGCGGCGCACTCGTCGATCACCTCGGAGTAGACCGGCTCCTGCCGGTACAGCTCGGCGCCCATGCCGACGTGCTGTCCGCCCTGGCCGGGGAACAGGAACACGACACCGCGCTCGCGGGCCGCGGCGACCTCCGCCCTTGGCAGCGCGTCGGCGACCTCGGCGGCCGACGCGCCGACGGCGAACGCCCGGTACTCGAACGCCTTGCGGCCGGTCTGCGCCGTCCAGGCCACGTCCGCCAGGGGTTCGGCGGACACCTGCGCCACCCACCTCTTGGCGGTCGCGGTGACCGCGGCGGGTGTGCGCGCCGAGATCGGGACCAGCTGAAACTCCCGGCCCGGGTCGGACTCGGCCGCGGGCGGTTCCTCCAGGACCACGTGGGCGTTGGCGCCGCCGAGCCCGAGCGAGTGCACCCCGGCCCGGCGCGGGCGCGGGCCACGAGGCCAGGCCGTGGGCGTGCTGGTGACCTCGAACGGGGTGTTGGCGAGGTCGAGCTCCGGGTTCGGCTCGGTGAAGTTCGGCGTCGGCGGCACCACGCCCGCCCGCAGCGCGAGCGCGACCTTGATCAGGCCGAGCACCCCCGCGGCGGTGTCGGTGTGGCCGATGTTCGCCTTGACCGCGCCCAGCAGGCAGCGCGCCCCCGGCCCGAACGCCTGGGTGAGCGCGCGGACCTCGATCGGGTCGCCGACCGGGGTGCCGGTGCCGTGCGCCTCGACGAACGAGACCGACTCCGGGTCGATCCCGGCCACCTGGTGCGCGGCCCGGACCGCCGCGACCTGGCCGGGAACGCTCGGCGCGGCGAAGCCGACCTTGGCGGCGCCGTCGTTGGCGACCGCCGAGCCGAGGATCACCGCGTGCACCGGGTCCCCGTCGGCGATGGCGTCGTCGAGCCGCTTCAGCGCGACCACGCCCGCGCCGTCACTCGGCACGGTGCCCGACGCGTTGATGTCGAATGGCCTGCAGTGCCCGTCCGGGGCGATGATCCCGTCCTCGCCCGGCCCGCCGGGTCCGTGCAGGGTCACCCCGCCCGCCAGCGCGACGTCGCACTCGCCCGCGAGCACCGACTGCGTGGCAAGGTGGATGGCCACCAGCGAGGTCGCGCACGCGGCCTGGACGGTGACCGCCGGGCCGGTCAGTCCGAGCTTGTAGGCGACGCGGCTGGTCAGGAAGTCGGCGCCGGAGGCGAGGCGGAACTGAAGCTCGGAGGCGTCGGGGAAGCGGTGGTGGTTGGCGCGGAGCCGGTCGAGGTGGTCGCTGTCGCCGCTTCCGCCGAACACGCCGATCACCACGTCGTCGCCCGGCACCTGCCCGGCGTGTTCGAGCGCCTCCCACGCGCACTCCAGGAACACGCGCTGCTGCGGGTCGATCAGCAGCGCCTCGCTCGGCGCGTAGCCGAAGAAGGCCGGGTCGAACAGGTCGGTGTCGCGCACGACGCCCGCGGCCACACCGTCCACTGTGTCCAGTAGTTCCCTGCCTTCGGCCAGGGCACGCCAGAAGCCGTCGAGGCCGTCCGTGCCCGGGACCCGGCAGGCCATCCCGATCACCGCGACGTAGTCGCCCCCGGTCACGACGCCTCCTGCGGTTCGAGCGCGGGCGCCTCGTCGGCGGGCAGTTCGAGCGAGCGGACCGGCTTCACCAGGGCGGGCAGCAGCGACAGCGCGCACGCCGCGGCGGCCGCCCACAGCACTCCGCGCAGGCCGAGCGGGACGGCGAGGAAGCCGCCGAGCGCGGCGCCGACCGGCAGCGTGCCCCACTCGATGAACCGCAGGGTCGCGTTCGTGCGGCTCATGAGGTGCTCTGGGGTGAGGACCTGGCGGAGGGTCACCTGCGTGACGTTGTAGACGACGACACCGAAATAGGCGACGAACAGGCCCGCGCCGAACCCGATGAACCCGGTGGCCACGGGCAGCATCGCGGCGCCCGCGGTGAACACGACGACGGACCCGATCAGCAGGCGGCCCGGCGCGATCCGGCGGGACAGCGGCCCGCTGGCCACCGCGCCGACGAGGCCGCCGAGGTTGCCGATGGCCAGCACGGCACCGATCGCGCCCGCGCTCAGGCCCAGCACCTCGGCGCCGTAGAACACCTGCATGGCGAGCACGGCGGCGAACCCGAGGTTGGCCAGGGCGTCGCACACCGCGAGCGGGGCCAGCACCGGGTGCGAGCGGACGAACCGCACACCCTCGGCGATCTCCTTGCCCAGCCCCTGCGGTGCCACGACGGCCTTCGGCCTTGCGCGGTCGCGCACGAACAGCAGGAACACGAACGACAGCGCGTAGCTGAGAGCGTCGATCAGCACCGCCAGGGGCGCGCTCACCCACTGGACCACGAACCCGCCCGCGGTCGGGCCGCCGAGCTGCGAGAACGACCGGGAGCCCTCCAGTTTGGCGTTGCCGTCAGCCAACTGGTCGTCGGTCAGCAGTTCCGGGAGGATCGACATCTGCGCGACGTCGAAGAACAGCGTGCCCACGCCGATCACGAACGCCACGGCGAACAGCAGCGGCATGGTCAGCACGCCGGCCGCCCACGCGATCGGGACCACCAGGAGCGCGGCCGCCCGCGCGCCGTCGGACACCAGCAGCACCGCCCGCAGCGGCAGCCGCTCCACCCAGGCGCCCGCGGGTAAGCCGAGCAGCAGGATAGGCACGAACTCGATCGCGAACAGCAGGCCGATGTCGGCGGCGTCGGCGTCGAGCAGCAGCGCGACCAGCGGGAACGCGACCAGGGTGAACTGGGTGCCGAGCAGGCTGACCGTCTGGGCCAGCCAGAGGTTGCGGAAGCGCGACAACCGCCAAAGGGACTCGGGCATGGCTCATCCCTCCCTTCGCGGGCGAGGGGCGGGACGGCGGTTCGGATCCTGGTGCATGATCTCCTCTGTCCTTGGTGGTTGCGTGGCGCGGCGGCGGGCCATGCGGGACCGGCCCGCCCGCAGCGCGGCGCCGCGGTCGTTCGGACCGGGCTCATGCCCGCCGTCGAGGTGGCGGGCAAGGGCGGCGATGGTGGGGTGTTCGTAGAGCGCGACCAGCGGCACGGACCGCTCCAGTCGCGAGTGGACGGACGACAGGAGCAGCGAGGTGCCGCCCACCTCGAAGAAGTTGTCGTGGACACCGATGTCGGGTAGGCCGAGCGCGGCCTTCCAGATCTCGGCGACGGCCCGCTCGGTCTCGGTGCGGGCCCGCGCCGTGCCAACGCGGACGGGGTCGGGGTCGGGCAGCGCCCGGTGGTCGACCTTGCCGTTGGCCGTGACCGGAATGGTCGGGATGGCGACCAGGGCGGCGGGGACGAGGTAGGTCGGCAGCGACGCGGCCAAGTGCTCGCGCAGGTCGCTTGGCACCTTGGGCACGACATAGCCGACGAGCCGGTCCGACCGCACCGACACCACGGCCGCCGAGACGTCCGGGTGCGCGCACAGGACGGCCTCGATGTGGCCGGGCTCGATCCGGTAGCCGCGCACCTTCAGTTGGTCGTCGAGCCTGCCGAGCGCCTCCAGCCTGCCGTCGGGCCGCCACCGCGCCCGGTCGCCGCTGCGGTGCAGCCGCTCCCCCTCGCGGAACGGGTTGCGCACGAACCGTTCCGCGGTCAGGTCCGGGCGGCCGAGGTAGCCGCGGGCAAGACAGTCGCCTCCGAGGTAGAGCTCACCGGCCACCCCGACCGGTACCGGCCACAGGGCGTCGTCGAGCACGTAGGCGCGCACGCCGTCGAGTGGGCGGCCGATCGGCACGCGGGCGCCGTCGAACTCGGTGATCATCTCGCCGGTCGCGTTGACCGTGGTCTCGGTGAGGCCGTAGGCGTTGAACAGCGGCAAGCCGACGTCCCGCCGCCACGCGCGCAGCGCCGCCGGGTCGACGGGCTCGGCGCCGATCGACACCAGGCGCAGCGACGGACCCGGGTGCACCCCTTCTGCGGCGGCCGCGGCCGCCCACCTGGCCCAGTTGCTGGAGGTCAGGATCGTGAACGTGATCCGCTCGGCGGCCATGAACGCCGCCATCCGCTCCGGCGCGGGCGGCGGCTCGGGCGCGAGGACGACGCACCCGCCCACGCGCCAGGTCGGGAACGTCTCCTCCACCGTGATGTCGAATCCCGCGTTGGCGAACTGCAGCACGCGGTCTGCTGCGGTGTGACCGTAGATGTCCACCACCGCCTCGACCACATTGGACAGACCGCGGTGGGTGACCGCGACGCCCTTGGGCTCGCCGGTGGAGCCGGAGGTGAACAGCACGTACGCGAGGTGGTCCGGCCCCGATCTGCGCTCCCCCGGTCCTGCCGCCGGGCCGTCGACCGCGTGCTTCGTCACGGTGTCCGGCAGGCGGTGGTCCAGTCCGGCCTCGACCACCGCGTGCTTCGCGGCGGCGGTGGTGAGGACGCGGTCGAGGTAGGCGGGTGGGTGTGTCGGGCTCAGCGGGATGTACGCGCCGTCGGCCTTCAGGATGCCGAGGATGGCCACGAACAGGTCGACGCTTCGGTGGGCGAGCACGCCGACCGCGTCGTCCGGCCCGACGCCTGCCGCGCGCAGCCGAGCCGCGAGGCCGTTGGCGCGAGCGTCGATCTCGGCGTAGCTGTGCTCGACGCCGCCCGCGCTGATCGCCGGGGCGTCCGGGGTGAGCTCGGCCTGGCGGGCGAACAGTTCGTGCACGAGCTCGCGCGGCGCCCGGGCGGGCGGTCCGTCGGCCCACTCCCGCACGAGCAGGTCGTGCTCGGCGGCGGAGAGCAGGGGCAGCCCGGCGACCGGGGTGTCCGGGTCGGCGACGGCGCCCGCGAGCAGCCGGAGGTAGTAGTCGGTGATCCGCTCGACGGTGTCGGCGTCGTAGAGCTCGGTGCTGTAGGTGAGGACGACGGCGTACTGGTCGCCGACCTGGCTGACCGACACGTCGAGGTCGAACTTCGCGGTGGTCGGCGCGGGGACGGCCACTTCGGCGCGGAGGCCGGGGAAGTCGGGCTCGGCGTACGGCGCGAGGTCGGCGCTGAAGGCGACCTGGACCAACGGCGTGTGGCTGGGCGCGCGATCGGGCCTGACCGCGTCCACGATCCGGTCGAACGGGACGCCTTGGTGGGCCAGCGCGGCGAGGACGGACCGGCGGGTGTCGGCGAGCAGCTCGGTGAACGTGGCGGCGCCGGTGCGCAGCCGGATCGGCAGGGTGTCGACGAACATGCCGACCAGCGCGTGGCTCTCCGGCTCGTGCCGGTTCGACACCGGCGAGCCGACCAGCACCTCGGCGGCGCCGCTCAGCCTGCCGAGCACCGCGCCGAACCCGGCCAGCAGCACCATGAACGGCGTCATCCGGGAGCGGCGGGCCAGGGCCGCCACCTCGGACAGGAGGTCGTCGGGGATCGTGGTGACCAGGGTCGCCCCGGCGGGGCCGCGGACCGCGGGGCGGGGCCGGTCGGCGAGGACGGTCAGCAGGTCCGGCGCCCCGGCGAGGTGGTCCCGCCACCAGTCGACGTCGGTCGACGGCTCGGCGGGCAGCTCGGCGGCGAGTGGGGCGGGCGGCTGACCGGCGTAGAAGGCGGCGAGGTCGTCGAAGAACACCCGCAGGGACTGGCCGTCGCAGACGATGTGGTGCACCGCGACGCACAGCACGTGGTCGTCGGGGCCGAGCCGGAGCAGGCGCAGCCGCAGCAGCGGCCCGGCGGCGAGGTCGAACGGCTCCTCACACCACGCCTGGGCGATGCGGTCGACGTCGTCGGGGTCCACCTCGTCGAGCGGAACCGGCACGTCCACGCGGTCGAGCACCCGCCGGACCGGCACGCCGTCGACGGCAGGGAAGACCGAGCGCAGCATCTCGTGCCGCTCGACCACGCCTGCCACCGCCAGGCGCAGCGCGGCGACGTCGAGAGTGCCTCTCAGCCGGACCGAGCAGAACACGTTGTATACCGAGCTTTCCGGCATCAGCTGGTCACTCAGCCACAGTCCGCGCTGTGCGGGCGATACCGGCAGTGGTGCGGCCACGCTCTTCCTCCCGAGTTGTCGCGGGCCGCGCGTGCGGCCCCCGACGAATCCTGTGGGCCACGCGGTCCCGCGCTGTATGGGCAGAACTGCCCATAGGCGGCACCCGGTCACCCCGGGCACCCTGGCGCGCTGACGACCGCCACCGCTTTCGAGGAGCGAGATGACTCTTGTCGCGCTGGACGACATCGCCGAGCTGGTGGGCAGGCAGGCCGAGACCCGGCCGCACGCCCCCGCCGTCGTGCTGGACGACCACGTCCTCAGCTACGCCGACCTGACAGCGCGGGCCGACCTGCTCGCGGGTTCGCTGCGCGCGGCGGGTGTGGGTCCGGGCAATGTGGTGCCCGTCGTGCTGCCGCCATCGGGCGACCTTGTCGTGGCGGTGCTGGCGGTGCTCAAGACCGGGGCCGCCTACGCCGCGCTGGACCCGACGTGGCCGGAGGGTCGGCTGCGGCGGATCGCGGGGCTGCTCGACCGGCAGGTCGCGATCACCGGCCCGGCCGCGGTGCCGGGATTCCCGTCGCGGCTGGTCATCGGGTTGGGTGCGGAGGTATCCGCACCGCCGCCCGCGATCGTCGGCACGGGCGTCGCGATGGTGTTCTTCACCTCGGGCACCACCGGTGAGCCGAAAGCCGTGCTCGCGCCGCACCGGGCCGTCGCCCGCCTGTTCGTCGAGCCCACCTTCGCGCGGTTCGACCCGACGACCGTGATGGCGCAGACGTCGGCGATGCCGTGGGACGCGTTCGCGCTGGAGGTGTGGGGGCCACTGGTGACCGGCGGCTCGTGCGTGGTCCACACCGAGCGGCCGCTGACGCCCGCCGGGCTGCGGGGCCTGGTGCGGCGTGGGGTCAACACGGTTTTCCTGACTACCTCGCTGTTCCACCTGATCGTGGAGGACGACGTCGACGCCTTCGCGGGTCTGACAACCGTGATGGTCGGCGGCGAGAAGCTGTCCGCCCGACACGCCGCCCGCTTCCGCGCGTGCCGGCCGCGCGTTCGGCTGGTCAACGGGTACGGGCCGGTGGAGAGCGCGGTGTTCGTGCTGACCCACGAGGTGGGCGACGCCGACGGCGAAGTGCCCCTCGGCAGGCCGGTGCCGCGCACCTCGGTCGTCGTGCTGCGCGACGGCGTGTCGGCGCCACCTGGGGAGGTCGGCGAACTGTGTGTCGCGGGCGACGGCCTCGCGGTGGGCTACCTCGGTGACCCGGAGTTGACCGCGGCGAAGTTCCGCACAGTTGATATCGAGGGCGTGCAGACCAGGGTGTACCGCACCGGGGACCTCGGCGTGATCGACGCTGACGGGGTCGCGCACTACCGCGGTCGGATGGATCGGCAGATCAAGCGGCGCGGGCACCGGATCGAACCCGCCGGGGTGGAGGCCGTCGCGGCGGCGCTGCCCGCGGTGGGGCGGTGCGCCGCGGTGCCCAGGTTCGACGACAACGGGAACTGCGTCGAGCTGGTGCTCTGCTACGTGCCGTCCGGGGCGCCGGGTGATGTGGCCAGTGAACTCGCGCGGTCGCTGCCCGCTCAGGCGGCGCCGGACCGGGTCGTCGCCGTACCGCGCTTTCCGTTGTCCGCCAACGGAAAGCTCGACGTTAGGGCGTTGCTCGCCGCGCTGCCGGTGCCGGTCGACGGGGAGTTGGCGACCGACACCGAGCGCGCGGTGGCCGCCGAGGTGCGCGCGCTGGTCGGGGCCGTCGATCGGAGCACTCCGCTGCGCGAGTTGGGCGTGTCGTCGCTGGCCGCGATCCGGCTGTGCGCGCGACTGGGCGCGCGGTTCGACCGAACCATCCCCGTGTCGCGCGTGGCCGCGTCCACCACGATCGCCGAACTCGCCGACTGGATCGACCGCTCCCCCGCCGCTCCGGTCGCCGCCGACTCGCCGACCGCGCCGCTGACACCGATGCAGCACGGCTTCGTCCTGCGCCACTTGGCGGAGGTCCACGACACCGACAACCACTGCGTCCTGACCTGGACGATCACCGGCGCGCTCGACCCGGACCGCCTCGCCGCCGCGGTGGCGACGGTCCACGCCCGACACGGCTACCTGAGCGGCCGCTATCGCGCCGACACCGAGGCCACGGTCACCGCGTCCGGCCTGCCGGTGGCGTTCGAGCGGCACGACTCGGGGCTGCTCGCTGAGCGGCTGGGTCGGCCGTTCGACCTGGCCGCCGGGTCGGTGTGGCGTTCGGTGCTGGTGGGGTCAGGGGATAGCTGGAGGTTCGGGGTCGCGGTCCACCATGCGGCGTTCGACGGGTGGTCGCAGCACGTTCTCGCTGACGAGCTGACTGCTGCTTACGCTGGGGAGCCCATGGTGGCACCGCCCAGTCCGGCGCAGGCGGTGGTGGACCCGGGCGACCTTGATGATCAGCGCCGGTTCTGGCGGGCGGAGTTGGCCGACCTGCCGGAGCTGGCCTGGCCGGAGGGTGACATGGACGGGCCGGACTTTGTCGAGGTGCCTGCCCCGGCCGCGTCGCTGAGCCTGCTGCTGACCGCGGCACACGCCGCGATCGCTGGTACTACCGGGCAGGATCGGTTCGGTGTCGGTGTTCCGGTGAACCATCGGGGGTCGGTGCGGGCGCAGCGGGTCATCGGGTGCTTGATCGACATGGTGTGTGTGCCGCTGCGGGCTGGGCAGACTGATCCGTCGGCTGCGCTGGCCAACGCGGATCTGCCCTTCGCTGAGGTGGTGCGGCTCGTGCGGCCGCGGCGGACCGGGCGGCATCCGCTGTACCAGGCGATCGTCGCGCTTCAGGACTCGCCGCTGCCCGCGCTGCGGCTTGACGGGTGCGTTGTCGGGCTCGATCCGCGGCCGCCTGCGAGCTGGTCGCACACCGAGTTGGTCGTTGAGCTGTTCACCCACGAACGGCGCCTGCGGGTCACCCGCGATCCTGGGCGCGTCTCAGCGGCCACCATGCGGGGCGTCGCGCGGACGCTCGCCACCATCCTGGCCACCTAGCCGCCTGTCCGCCAGAGGCTGGGAGCGTGGCCGTGTCGGCGTTTGAACGCGCGACTGAAGGCTTCCTCCGACTCGTAGCCCACGCGGCGGGCGACGGCGGCGATGCCCAGATCGGACCCGGTGAGCAGGTCCTCGGCGACGTGCATCCGCCAGCCGGTGAGATACCGGATGGGCGCCACACCAAGGACTTCCCGGAACCGGTCGTCGAGCGCGGTGGCCGACACCCCCGCGATCCTGGCCAGGTCCGCCACCGCCCACTTGCGCTCGGGCGCGGCGTGCACGGCGGCCAGCGGCGGCGCCAGCACGGGGTCGCGCAGGGCGGCCATCCACCCGGTCGGCGCGGCGGGCGCGCCCGCCAGGTGCAGTTTGAGCACCTCGCGCAGCAGCAGTTCCGGCAGCTCGGACGGTCCTTCGATCTTGTGGGTGGTGACCGGCGCGGTCTGGTCGGCGGCGTACTCGATGCTCGCCCGCACCCAGTCCCGCGCGGGACCGGCGGGCGGGCGGACGACGAACACCGGCGGGAACGCGCGCAGCCGCGGGTCGAACAGCGGGTCGTCGCAGGCCAGGTACCCGCAGACCAGGTCGGTGCGCTCGCCGCCGTGCCCGTGCCGGATCACCGGCATGTGCGCCCAGGGCGGCGGCGCTATCAGGGTGACGACCGAGACCGCCTCGGCGGCGACGACCCCGCCCATCCGGTGTTCATCGCCGTAGGGCAGCACGACGACGTCGCCCGCCTCGGCCCAGTGCCGCTCGTGCCCGGTCTCGATCCAGCATCGCCCGGCGGCCACGACGTGGAACAGGATGACCCGCGAACTCCCCGGGTGCAGCAGCGTCGCGGCGTCGTGGGCGGGCAGCGACACGTAGCTCCACCCCTCGGTGTACTCCCCGCGCAGGAAAATCGCGCCACGCAGGTGCAGCCGAGCCAGGGCGTCAGCGGGCGCGGGGTCTCGGTCAGGTACCCCGGCCGCGCGGTCATGGGACATCGCGCCTGCTCGCACAACACTCATAGTGACAAATCGGCGCTCCGACATCAGGAGGACAAATGCCTCTCTTCATGGACATCCACGAGCAGCTCCCCGACGGCGCCTCCGCCGCGGACGTGGCCGCCGCCCACAAGGCCGACCTGGCCACCCAGGACCAGTACGGCGTCAACTACAAGAGCTACTGGGTCGACGAGGTCAACGGGACGGTCTTCTGCCTCGTCGAGGCACCCGACGCCGAGGCGGCCATCCGCGTGCACCGCGAGGCGCACGGCCTGCTCGCCGACCGCGTCTTCGAGGTGATCGAGGGCAACTGAGCCGCCAAGCGGGCCGCCGCACCTGGGGTGTGGCGGCCCCGCGGTGATCGGCGAGCGGTGTGCGCACGGCGGTCGTAGGGTCGGTGGCTGCGGGGGCTCGGCCACCGACGTCCGGGTCCCGCGGGATTCGGGAGGCTCACCATGTTTGTGCAAGTAGTGCAGGGCAAGGTGTCCGACGCCGAGCGAATGCACGAGCAGTTGGACAAGTGGATGCGGGACCTGGCCCCGGGGGCGACCGGGTGGTTGGGCTCGACATGCGGCGTCACCGAGGACGGCACCTGCGTGTGCTTCGTCCGGTTCGACACGCCCGAGCACGCGCGGCAGAACAGCGACCGGGCCGAGCAGGGTGCCTGGTGGGACGAGACGTCGAGGCTGTTCACCCAGGGCGCGGAGTTCCTCGACAGCGACCAGGTCACCGAGGACACGCCGGGTGACCCGGAGCGGGCCCGCTTCGTGCAGATCATCGAAGGCCGCACCAAGGATCCGGCGCGCGGCATGCAGCTGTCCACGCAGGACTCGGACAAGTGGGCCGAGTTCCGGCCGGACGTGCTCGGCAGCGTCGGCGCCAGCTTCCCCGACGGCCGGTACGCGATGGAGCTGTTCTTCACCAACGAGGCCGAGGCGCGCGAGGGCGAGAAGAAGCAGCCACCGCCGGAGCTGAAGGCGCAGATGGACGAGATGGACGCGCTGGCGGCCGAGCCGCCGAAGTTCTTCGACCTCAAGCAGCCCTGGATGTACTCACCGCGCTGAACCGCCGCCCGGGGGGGGGGGGGGGGGGGGGGAGGCGGCCTCACCCCCGGGCACCGCTCAGCAGTCGAAAATGATCGCGTTGCTCGGACCGGACACGTTGCCGGAGGTGTCGACCGCGCGTAGAACCACCTCGGTCGGGCCGCTCGTCTCGCAGTAGACGATCGTGTTGTCCCCGCCGATGGCGCCGTGCTCGGCGAACACACCGTTCAGGTAGACGTCGTACATGATCTGGTTCTGCGGGTCGGCGTTGTCGGTCGACGGCGTCCACTCGAGCCAGATCTCCGGCGAGCCGGCGCTAGGGGACAGAGTGAGGTTCGTGGGCGCGGTCGGCGGCACCGTGTCGGTCGCCGCGGGCGTCGTCACGGTCAGGACGTCGCTCTGCACGGAGTTGCCGGACATGTCGCGCGCGGTGACTTGGAATGTGTGGGTGGACTCCGGGGCGATGTCGAGCAGTGTGATCGACTCGAAGCCGATGTGGCCGGGGCTGATCGCGACGCCGTCCTTGAACAGGGTGTAGGTGACCTGACTGATGTTGTCCTTGGACCTGGTCCAGCTCAGGGAGATCCGCATCGGGTGGACCGCCACCAGGTTCAGGATCGGGGCCGGGCTCGGCGGGGTGGTGTCGGCGGGCGTGGTCACCGTGACGGCGTTGCTGTCGGCCGACCGCTTTCCGCTGGAGTCGACGGCGTAGACGCTGAAGGTGTAGGTGTGGCCGGGGAGCATCAGCGGCCGGGTGTGGGTCGTGTTCGGCGGGTCGACGCGGACGCAGCCGGTGAAGTTGTGCTGCACGCAGTACCACCACGTCGACTGCTTGCTCGACGCCGCGTCCCAGGCCAATGTGACGCTGGTGTCTGTCAACGCCGTGATCCGCAGGTTGGTTGGCGTCGTGGGCGGTGTACCACCCCTGGTCGCCCCGGCCTGCGCGGCCGGGACGAACAGGGCCAGCACGACAGCGACGACGATGGCCAAGGCACGCATCGGGAACCTCCACCTTCGAGTGAGGACGTGGTCACCCAGCACGACGCCTGCCCGTGCGGAATGGTTCAGCCTGTCTTGGACTGCCGGGCCACTCCAGGTCAACCGGCACGTCAGCGCGGGAATGGCTCGCTCGTTCGCCTGATACCGATGATCGGATCCGATCAATACCGTCGGGGAGTCCCACCTCCACAAGGCGAAGGAGCACGATGCACGTCACCCCCACCCTGACCCGCGCCGCCGCGGCGGTCGCCGCGGTCGCGGGGCTCAGCCTGGCGGCCGCCCCGCAGGCCGCCGCGGTCACCTCGGCGACGATCGAATCCTGCGAGTCGGGTGCCAGCCAGTTCTACTGCTTCGCGTCCGCGACCGACATCGTCGGCACCGCCACGGTCCGCTGGTACCTCAACGGAACCCTCTACACCGCGCTCAACGACAAGTGGTTCACCGGCCTTCGCCCGTGCCGTGTCACGGGCTACAACGTCCGCGTCGTCGTGACCGACGCCGTCGCGCAGAAGGAGGACAGCTACTTCATCCCGTGCAACTCCGGCCCGTGGCCGTGATCGGCGCCTGAGATGGTCTGACGCGGTCCAGCTTTTGGCCGCTTACCAACGCGGTCGGCGTGCGACTACCTTCGGCTGAGGACCACGCTTCCGGATCGCAAGGGGCCACGATGACGTCGAAGACACTCGCGCGATCGGCGGCGGACTGGCGAACCGCCGCCGACAGCCTGCTGGACGTGGCCAGGGCCACGGTTCCGTTGCCCGCCAACGACTTGACCGGTCTGTCGGTCGAGGCATCGACGGTCGCGGCGACAGCCGAGGAGGAAGTCGCCGACCGGGTCGACGCGCTGCTGGCGAGTTCCGACGCGGTGTGCGCCGAGATCGTCGCGGAGACCGGAACCGCCGATGTGCTCCCGGTCCTGTTGGCGGGCCTGGAGGTCGGCAACGCCCTGCTGGTCGCCAGCCAGGACACCGAAGTCGTGTTCAGCACGTTGGGCGCCGAAGACGCGTCGCTGGCAGGCACACGTGCGGCGCTGGACGAGTACGAGAACGCGATCTTGGGCAACGCCGCCGCCGAGGTGGCACTGCCGGAAGAACTCACGGACAAGCTCGAGAAGCTGGAGATGGTGGGCGCGGAGGAACTCGTCGCACTGGGCAGGGAAGCGGCGATGCAGACCGCCTTGGGCAACATGGTCGCCGGGATCGCCAGTGTCGCGGGTCCTGTGGTCAAGGACGCGTTCGACTGGGTCAAGGAACGGGTCAACTTCGTGCGGCGCGCGGCGGTGCGCGTCATGGAGTGGGTGGTGGCGAAGTTCCGCGGCCTCGTGCCGGAGAACTTCCGCGACAAGTTCGACCAAGCGCTGGACAAGATCACCGAGGCCATCTCGAAAGGCATCGAGAAGGGCGTCGGCGACATCCTCGGCAAGGTGCTCGGCCGCAGAGAAGCCGAGGATGCCTGGCGGGTCGGCCTCAGCGACGGCAAGGACCTCGCGGCTGCGAAGGCCGCGCTGCCCGACGTCATCTCCGGCCACATCAAGAGGGTCGGATATGTGTCGACGGGCCGCAAAGCCGTCTCCGGCGCGGCCGCGGTCGTCCAGAAGGTGTTGGCGATCGGGACTTCGCAGGTCCAGATCGCCCTCGGCGCACTCGCTCTCGCCCTGATCGCGTTCGTCGGCTGGCAGGTGTGGGACGGCTTCAACGACATCGAAGCACTCGTGCCCGCGTAGGGAGTTGCCATTCCGGCAACAGACGTTGCCATCCTGCCCGCCCGTGGGTCACCATCGCCCGATGACGCACGCGTTCGACAAGGACTATTGGGAGCAGCACTGGCGCGGGGCAGGTTCCGCTCCGCCGAATCCTTACCTCGCAAGGGAACTCGGCGAGCTGGCGCCGGGGACGGCGCTGGACGCGGGTTGCGGCACGGGCGCCGAGGCGATCTGGCTCGCCTCGCGTGGCTGGAAGGTGACCGCGGCCGACATCTCCGCCGAGGCACTCGCCCGCGCCGCCGAGAACGCGACCGCGGACGTGCGGTGGGTCGAGGCGGACCTGACCGTCTGGCAGCCGGACGAGCGGTTCGACCTGGTGACAACCCACTACGCCCACCCGGCGATGCCGCAGCTGGAGTTCTACGACCGCGTCGCCGACTGGGTGGCACCCGGCGGCACGCTGCTGATCGTCGGTCACCTCCACGGCCACCAGCCCGCCGAGGCGTCGGCCACCGCCGCGGCGATCACGGCGCGCCTGGATGGGACGTGGGAGGTCGTGACCGCCGAGGAGCGCCAACGGGCCACCCATGGCGGACACACCCTGCACGACGTCGTCGTGCGTGCGCGTCGCCGCTGACTAATCTGCGTCCATGCAGCTCATCAAGGGGTCGGGTACCCCGGCCGCGCCCGGTGCCGCGCCCGGGGAGTACGTCGAACACATCCGCAGCGACCGCCTGTCCGCGGGCACCTATCTGATCCCGGCGGGCGGCGTCGACAACCAGACACCCCACCGCGAGGACGAGATCTACCTGGTCACCGCGGGCAAGGCCCGAGTGGTCACCGGCAGCGGCGAGGCCGACGTCGAGCCCGGCGACCTCATCTTCGTCCCGGCAGGCGAGCCGCACCGCTTCGTCGACGTCACCGAGGACCTGGCGCTGCTGGTGTTCTTCGCCCCCGCCTTCACCGGCCGCACCTGATCGGCGGCCGAGCGGGCGCCGTGATCGAATATCGGCAGGAAGGCGCAGACGAAGGAGTACCCGACTATGTCCGCTCGACGGTGGCTCGTCCCAGCCCTGTTCGTCCTCGTATGGCTGGTGGTCGGCGGGGTGGGGGGCCCGTTCGCGGGCAAGCTGAGTGAGGTCGCCGAACAGGACAACGCGCTGTTCCTGCCCCGGTCGGCGGAGGCGACGCAGGTCAGCGAGCTGGACAAGCAGCTGCTGGGGGCGCAGGCGATCCCGGCGATCATCGTCGCCGAGCGTGGTTCCGGGATCACCGAGGCCGACGACCGGTATCTGGCCGGGCGGCTGGCCGACATCACCGCGGCGCCCGGTGTCGACGCGCCGACGGGGCGGTGGCTGCCGTCGCCGACGTCGGGGGCGGCGCGGCAGCTGGTCATCACCGTGGCCGACGGCACCGATCCCAAGGTCGCCATCGCGGCGGTGCGCGAGGCACTGGACCGGGACCGGCCCGACGGGCTCACGGTGCTCGCGACCGGTCCCGCCGCGATCATCGCCGACCTGATCACCGCGTTCGGTGGGATCGACGGCCTGCTGCTGATCGTGGCGGGCGCGGTCGTCGCGCTGATCCTGGTCATGGTCTACCGCAGTCCGGTCCTGCCCATCCTCGTGCTGCTGTCGGCCGTGTTCGCGCTCGGACTGGCCAGCCTGGTGGTCTATCTGCTCGCCAAGAACGACGTCATCGACCTCAACGGCCAGAGCCAGGGCATCCTCTCGATCCTCGTCTTCGGCGCCGCCACGGACTACGCGCTGCTGCTGGTGTCCCGGTTCCGCGAGGAGCTGCGCGACACCGCCGACCGGTTCGCCGCCATGCGGACCGCCCTGCGCTCGACCATCGAGCCCATCGCCGCGTCGGCGGGCACGGTCATCCTGGGCGTGCTGTGCCTGCTGTTCAGCGACCTCAACTCCAACCGGGGACTCGGCCCGGTCGCGGCGATCGGCGTCGCGGCCGCGTTCATCACGACCATCACGTTCCTGCCCGCCGCCCTCGCGCTCGGCGGGCGCGGCGTGTTCTGGCCGTTCCGTCCCGCCCTCGGCTCACCGCACCCGGAGACCAGCGGGCTCTGGGGACGGCTCGCCGCCCGCGTAAGCAAGGCACCCCGCGCCATCTGGGTGGCCACCACGATCGTCCTGCTGGTCGGGGCGGCGTTCCTCCCGCAGCTCAAGGCCGACGGGACCGCGCAGACCGCGATCTTCCTCTCCGACGTCGACTCCGTGGCCGGTCAGGAGGTCGTCTCGCGGAACTTCCCTGGCGGCACCGGCGCGCCCACGGTCGTCATCGCGAAGACGGCCCACGCCGCCCAGGTCGAATCGGCGGCCAAGGTCCCCGGAACCGCCGACACGGCCGCCGCCCCGTTCGGCGACCTCACCCGCATCACCGTCACCCTCACCGACCCGGCCGACTCGGCGGCGGCCATCGACACCGTCACCCGGCTGCGCGAAGCCGTGCACGCGGTACCGGGCGCCGAGGCGAAGGTCGGCGGCCCCACCGCCATCCAGCTCGACACCCAGCGCACGTCCACCCGCGACCGGATGGTGATCATCCCGATCGTGCTGCTGGTCGTCTTCGCCGTCCTCGCGCTGCTGCTGCGCTCCCTGCTCGCCCCGGCGATCCTCATCGCCACCGTCGTGCTGTCGTTCGCGGCCACGATGGGAGTCTCGGCGCTGGTGTTCAACCACGTGCTGGACTTCCCTGGCGCCGACCCGGTCGTGCCGCTGTTCGGGTTCGTGTTCCTGGTCGCGCTCGGCATCGACTACAACATCTTCCTGATGACCCGCGTCCGCGAGGAAGCAAAGCGGCACGGCACCAGAGCGGGCACGCTGCGCGGGCTCACCCTGACCGGCGGGGTGATCACCTCCGCGGGCGTGGTCCTCGCCGCCACCTTCGCCGCCCTGGCCGTGATCCCCATTCTGTTCCTCGCCCAACTCGCCTTCATCGTGGCCTTCGGCGTGCTGGTCGACACCCTGATCGTCCGCTCACTGCTCGTCCCGGCGATCACCTACGACATCGGCGCACCGGTCTGGTGGCCGTCGCGCCACGGCCGGGACCCCGAAACGACATAGCATCGAACGATGACCATCGACCTGTTCGCGGGCATCCCCGTCCGCGACTACACCGCCGCGACGGCCTGGTACGAGCGGCTTCTCGGCGCCCCGCCCGCGTTCCTGCCGAACGACACCGAAGCGGTGTGGGAGCTCGCCGAGAACCGGTACCTCTACATCGAGGTGCGGCCCGACCACGCCGGACACGGGTTCCAGACCTTCTTCGTCTCCGACTTCGACGCCCGGCTCACCGAGATCGCCGGGCGCGGCCTGGAACCGGCCGACCGCGAGGTCTACGACAACGGCGTCAGCAAGGCCATCTTCCGCGACCCCGACGGCAACGAGATCGGCATCGGCGGCGTGCCTCAGGACGCCGGGGCCTCGTAGACGAGGATCTCCGTGCCCGCGACCTACGCGCGGTCCTGGTAGTCGACGAAGTGGCAAGCAGGTGCGCGGCGGCGGTAGGTCAGCGGAGCAGGATGCCGCGCACGAACGCGGCTTGGCCCACGTGCTGCAGGCAGTCGGACAGCACGCTGACCACGCGCACCCCGAGGGTGACCGGCGGGTCCCACGCCCGGTCGACGATGCGCTCCAGGTCGGCGTCGGTGATGCCCGCCGCCCACTCGGTGCTCTGGCGGTGCACGGCGGCGTGGTATCCGGCGAGCAGGTCCGCGTCCACCCGGACGGCGGCGACCTGCTCGATGGTGTGGCCGTAGCCGTGGTCGGCGTCGGGGAACGGCAGGTCGAACCGGCGGGCCCAGCCGTCGGCGAGCCACACCTGGTCGAGCCCGGACACCCCGGCGATGTGGTCGTCCTGGATGCGGGTCAGGTGCCACACCAGCCAGGCGATGGAGTTCGCGTCCTCGTCCACTCGGTACGCCAGCTCATCGACGCTGAACCCGTCGACGGCGGCGCGCACCTCCTCGGCGATGCGCCCGAACGCGTCCACCACGAGGTCAGCACTGGTCATGCGCCGACCCTACTGCCGTGGCTATTGAGTTGCGCTCTGGAGACGCGCCGAATAGAAATGGCGACCCCTCATCCAGAGAGAGAATTACTTGAACCTGACTGTTCGCCCGATCGCCGGAACCCATGAGCTGGACCTGTTCAACAGCCTGCCGTATGTCCTCAACGAGGAGGTCGCCGACGACCTGGCGGCGGGCCGACGCAAGCCGGAGTGGCTGTGGCTGGCCCTGCGCGGCGACCGCGTGGTGGCTCGCGCGGGCTGGTGGTCGCGGGCCGGGGACGAGCACCCGGCGTTCCTCGACATCTTCGACATCGACGGCGACGTCGAGGACAGCGTCCGGCTGCTGGAGACCGCGCTGCCCGCGGTGATCCCCGCGGGCGCGACGCCGCCGGAGTACTACCGGTCGATCCCCGCCGACTGGCGCGACGACCCGGCCTCGCGGCAGGCGGTCGAGGACCGGATGGGCGCACTCGAACGCGTCGGCGCGAAGCTGTTCGTCGAGCGGCTGCGCCTGGAATGGCGCCCCGGCACGCCCATCCCCGAGTCCAGTGGGCGACTCGCCTTCCGGCCGGTCGGCGACCCGGCCGAACTGATCGACCTCATGACGCTGGTGCTGGACGGCACCCTCGACGCGCACAGCGTCGACGACCTGACCCGCATGACCCCCGCCGAGGCCGCCCGCGCGCAGTACCACGACGAACTCGAACGCTACGAGAGCCCGTCGGACTGGTGGCGGATCGCGACGCTGCCTGACGGCGAACCTGTCGGGTTCGTGACGCCCGCGCACAACGGCTACAACCCGATCATCGGTTACATCGCGGTCGTCCCGGCACATCGCGGCCACGGCTACATCCACGACCTGCTCGCCGAGGGCACCCGCGTGCTCGCCGAACAGGACGTCCCCCGAATCCGCGCGGCCACCGACGTCGGCAACGTCCCGATGGCGGCGGCCTTCGCCCGCGCGGGCTACGTCACCTTCGAACGCCGCATCGACATGACCTGGGCGACCACGTAACCCCGGCCTGCCCGTGCGCGACCCAGGAGTACAGGGGCTGCCCACTTAAGAGCGGTCATGCGCGCACGGGCGATCGCACTGCTGACCGGGGTCGCCGCGATGGCGCTCGGCCCGCCCACGGCGGCCAGACCGTTCGGGCGCGTCGGCACCCTCACGCTGACGATCATGGCCACCGGGTCCACCAAGTTCATCGGCCCGGACGGCGAGGTCTTCAACAACCCCGGCCAGTTGCGCTTCGGTCCGCTGTTCGACCACGGAGGCACCCCGACCGACCCCGCCGACGACGCATTCCTGGCCGATCTCGGGATCAGCAAGCCCAGCACCGGCCGTGACGATCTCGCCGAGCACGACCTGTGCGACATCGTCGACGACCTGATCGGGTGAGTGTCAGGTCGCGGCCGCCACGGCGTGGACGAGGTTGTCGTGGAGGGACAGGCCGTCGCTCAGGCCGACGATGCCCAGGACGCGGCGGATCATCGGGGTCGCCACGATCTGGAGGCCCGTGCCGCAGGTGGTGCGGCGGTTCGCCTCGATCAGGGCGCTGATCCCGACCGAGCCGAAGAAGCCGACCTCGCTCAGGTCGATGACGAGACCCGCGGGTTTGGTGTCGAGCGCGTCATCGATGCCTGTCACCAGGGTGGTGCTGGTGGACAGGTCGACCTCTCCGACCGCGTGCACCACGACGACACCGCCAGGGTGATCGCTACTGCCGACCACCAGTCCGCCCGTCTCGGGCCGACGCGTGCTGCGCTCTGGCTCCACGATCATCCTTTTCGTCCTTCGAACGGCAAAACTGGTCCCGTTGCCCGCTCAACTGGATGCTTTGTCGCGTCCGGTTCCGTAGAGTCGACTGCATGAAGCAATCTACATGAAGCTTGCTTCATGGCAAATGATGAGACCGCGAGCGCGGGAAGGGGGCGTTCACATGCCGTATGTGGACGCGTTGTGCACACTGCTCGAACGACTGATCCGGGATCGCCTCGCCGACCCGCAGCACGCTGAGGCCCACGCGTGGGAGGTGGTGCCGCAGTTACGCGCGGTCCTGGCGCAGGCCGACCACCACGACCTGACGGAACCCCACGACGACGACCACGACCTGGTGAACTCCGACGCGGCGCTGGCCGTCATCCACGCCGCGCGCACCGCCCAGCAGCAGCTGGCCGCCATCGAGCGCGCCGCCGCCGCCATCGCCCGCGACAACGGTGTGACCGTGCGCAGACTGGCCGACGCGGCGGGCATCACCGAGCGCGCCGCCGCCGAGCGCTACCGCCGCACCTCCCTCAGCGCCGAGGACGTCGGGTCCAGATGACGGTCAGGTCTGCGCGCTCTGCAACGCCAGTGGGTCGCGGGGCGCGTCGGACTTCGCCGACATCATCCGGGCGCCGAGTTCGCTGAGGTCCTTGCGGCCCATCGCCGAGCGCACCTTCGGGAACCAGTCCTTCTCCTCCTCCTCGACGTGGTGGCGGACGTTCTCGATCAGCACGGTGACCTTGGCGTCGAACGACTCGTCTGCCGGGTCCATGTCCTTCAGCTCCGACAGCATCCACACGACGACGTGGTGTTCCTCGACGCTCTCCAAGACGTGGTCGCTCGTGTCGGGTGCGGCCTTTCTCGCCGTCGGGTAGAACAGCTCTTCCTCGATGTAGGCGTGCGTGGTCAACTCCTCGATGATCGTGTTGACGATCCGCTGCTTCTCGGCATGGGCGTCCTTGCCCGCGGCCTCGAACTCCTTGAAGAGCTTCTCGACGGTCTTGTGGTCGTCCTTGAGCAGCACGATGGCGTCGGTGGACATTGTTTCTCCCTTGATTGACTGACTGTCGGCTATTCCGCGCTCTCCCGGGCTTCGAGCCCGACGGCGTCACGCAGTTCCCGCTGGTCCTTGTGCAGTTCGCTGTCCTCGCCGCCGACGTGGGCCATCAGGTCGGAGAGCGCGTCGGCGATGGCGTTGAGCTTGTGCTGCACCGCCTCGTCGGCGCGGCGCTGGGTGTTCTGCAGCAGCGCCACCAGCAGGAAGGTGACGATCGTGGTCATCGTGTTGATGATCAGCTGCCAGGTGTCGAGGTCGCCGATCAGGAAGTACGACGGCGCCCACACCACCACCAGCAGCACGCACAGCACGAAGAACCACGCCCGGGACACGAACCCCGCCGCGCGGGTGGCGAACCGGTCGAACACGGACAGGTGCCCGGTCACCTCCGACGGCATGGTGGCCTCGTGGGCGTTCACAATGGACATCCGTCCTCCCGAACCGACTCGTCTCGAAGGGGAGATACCCGTCGCGCGGCCACGCAACCCATCAGCGGCGTTCCAGCGGCTCGGTGGCCGGGCCTTCGAGAACAGTGCCGTCGATGTCGAAGCGGGAGCCGTGGCACGGGCAGTCCCAACTGCGTTCGGCGGCGTTGAACCGCACCAGGCAGCCCAGATGCGTGCAGCGCGCGGACACGGCGTGTTCGGTCCCGTCGGGATCGCGATACACGGCCGTCTTTCCCCAGCCGTCGCGAACGATTCGGCCCTCCCCCGGCGGCACGGGCCGCGCCGCGGCCGGGGCGAGGCGGTCGCCGACAAGATCGGCGGCGACGCGGCCGTTCATGGCCGCCAGCCTCGCGATCGAATGCAGACTCACCCGGTGCGGTGAGAAGTGCCGCGCCCACGGGTTCTCGTTCCCGTTGATCAGGTCGCTCAGGATCATCGCGGCGAAACTGCCCGTCGAGAGGCCCCACTTGCGGAAGCCGGTGGCGACGAGGACCCGGTCCGAGCCGGGCAGGTAGGTGCCGATCATCGGCAGGTGGTCGAACGGGACGGCGTCCTGCGCGGACCAGCGGTTGACGATCTCGGCGACGTCCCAGTGCTCGCGGGCGAACGCGCCCAGCGCGTCGTAGGGCCGGTCCTCCGGGTCGCCTGTGGTGTGGCCGCGACCGGCGAGCACCAGCAGGTCGCCGAACCGGTTGACCGACCAGGCGGGCGAGCCCGCGCTGATGGCCATGGCGTCCGGCGGGGCGCCCGAGGCCAGCCGGACCGCCACGCAGTAGGAACGAACGGGTGCGAGTCGGGCGAAGTAAAGGCCGCGGTCGAGCATCGGGTAGTGGCTCGCCACAACGATCTTGTCGGCGGTGATGACGGCCGCGTCGGTTCGCACCTCGGAGCCCGCCACGTTCCGGACGGGGCTGTTCTCATAGACGAAGCAGCCGTCTCCGTCCACCGCGGCGGCCAAGCCGGCGACATAACGCAGCGGGTGCAGTGCGAGTTGGTCGCGCAGACCGACCACGCCGAAGTTCGGGAACGGCAGGCCCAGGGCCACATCGGACTCCACGGGCAGGCCCGCGCGGGTGGCGGCGTCGAACTCGGCGGCGACGGCGTCCCGTTCGTCCTCCCACAGCGCGAACGTGCACGCGGGCATCGGGCGCGCGTCGCAGTCGATGTCGGCGGCGAGGTTCCGCACCAGGCCGACGCCCGCCTGGCTCGCCGCGGCGTAGGCCGCGGCGACCTCGGCGCCGTGCTTGCCCTCGATCATGGTGTACGCGGTGGTCTGCAGGGCCGTCACCTTGGCGGTGTTGTTGCCGGACGCGCCGCGGCCGACCCGGCCCGCCTCGATGACGGCCACCTTCGCTCCCGCGCGCTTCAGCAGCAGCGCGGTGGTGAGCGCGGTGATCCCGCCGCCGATGACGGCCACGTCCACGTGGGATCCCGTGTGGAGCGCCGGGTACTCCGGTGTGGGTTCGAGCCACAGGGATTCCTCGGCCGTCGTGGTTGGCATATCAGGGAACTACCCGCAGGCACGACCGCTCAACCCGGCTGGTCATTCGCGGCCGAGCACGATGGTCGGCTCGAGTTCGTCTTCCTCGGCCCTGCTGGGCACGGTCATCCGCTCGGTCGGGGCGTCGAGTTCCTCGTCCACTTCGCCGTCGTTCGGGTATCGCATCGTTCTCGCCTCCTCGCGAGAATCCGGGTACCCCGATCCGGCTGATTCATGCGTAGCCACCGATCTGCTTCGCGACCACGCCCAAGTCGTCGACCAGTCCCGCGTAGACCTCGTCCTGGTCACGCGAGCGCAGCACCGCCGCGGGGTGGACCGTGGCCAGCACGCGGCAGCCCGCGAAGTCGCCGTCGTCCGGCACGATCACCTCGCCGCGGTGCTGGGTGAGCCGGAAAGCGGGACCCAGCACCGCCTGCGCGGCGGTCGCGCCAAGGCACACCAGCAAATCTGGCTGGACCTGGCCGAGTTCGGCGACCAGCCACGGGCGGCACGCGACGACCTCCGTACGGCCGGGTTTCTTGTGGATACGCGGTTTCCCGTCGTCCGGCCGCGTGAACTTGAAGTGCTTCACCGCGTTGGTGACGTAGATCCGCTTCCGGTCGAGACCGGCCTCGACCATCGCGCGGTCGAGCAGTCTGCCCGCCGGGCCGACGAACGGCGCGCCCGCGATGTCCTCCCGGGCGCCGGGCTGCTCGCCGACCATCATCACCTTGGCGTCGGCCGGGCCGTCGCCGAACACGGCCTGCGTCGCGTCGCGGTAGAGGGCGCAGCCTCGGCAGGCGTCCACCGCTTCGCGCAGCTCCCTCATGTCCGCGCCGGGTGGCACGAACCGTTCAGCTCCTATCACGGCCATGACGTCTCCATCTCATTGACGGGCGTGAAGGAGGGATCGCTTCAGTCGTCCAGTTCCTTGCCGGTGAGCCTGCGGAAGCCCTTGGCACCCGCGCGATCCAGCCCGGCCTTGACGACACCGAAGATCGCCCCTTGGAGCAGTGCGGCGAGCAGGACCTCCCTGGTCCGGTGGTCAGGCGAGGTCGCCTCCGGCGCCTCCGCCTCCCCGGAGACCGCCCGCCATACGCGTTTGAAGACCGCGCTCGCCAACACGCCGCCGAGGACGCTGATCACGAGGCTGAGCGGTCGGTAGAGCAGGTTCACGGCGGTCACCTCTGCTTTCGGATGAGCAGGGTGACCAGCAGCGCCACCAGCGCGAGAACCAGCGCGGGCACGGCAGGCGTGCGCCGGGCAACCGCCGCCACATCCCGGGCGACCACGGTCGTCTGGTGTTTGGCGGTGGTCGCCGCGCCTGCGACCTTGTCGCCCACGTCATGAGCCTTGGTGGCTACCTTGTCGCCCACGTCTTGGGCCTTCGTGGCCACCTTGTCCCCCACGTCGTGTGCCTTCGTGGCCACCTTGTCGCCCACCTCGTGGGCCTTGTCGGCGAGCCTGCGCCGCACCTCGGTCTTGGCGACCAGGGCGTCCACAGTCTCAGCGAGGTCGTGCCGTGTCCGCGCGATGTCCTCGCGCAGGTCGTCGGGCCGGGTCATCGGTGCGCACCTTCCTTCACCGCGGCGATGTCGCGCCGCGTGCTTTCAATGGCCTGTTCGGGGATCGGCGGGATCGCGTGCTTGATCTTTCGGGTACCCAGGGCACCCGCCAAGCCCGCCGCGAGCAGCAGTACGGCGCCGACGATCAGCGCGGCCGCCCAGACCGGCAGCACAAGCGCCAGCGCGGCGACGGCGGCCAGCACCAGCGCCGCGGCCCCGAACCAGGCCAAGGCCACGGCCGTGCCGCCGAGAACCGCGCCCACCCCGGCCTGCTTCCCCTTGTCCTTCAGTTCGGCGGTGGCCAGCGCGAGTTCGTCCCGGACAAGCCGGGTTACCTCCTCGCTCAGGCGTCCCACCAGTTCACCGGTGGTCAGGTCCTTCGGATCGGTCATTGTCAGGTACTACCCGCGACAGCGCACTCCTATTCGGTCGGAACGGGAGTGATCAACGCGTTTGGGTATCCCGCCGGTGAGGAATCCACCATTCATCGAGCGGTGCTGGGACTGTGCCGCACTGAAGAACCGAGAGACGCTGCGATGGCCTCGACGGACCCGACAGGCGAAGGCCACCACGAACTCGTGAGCCAACCGCACGACGCGGCACAGGAGGGACCGGTCGCCCAGGCCGAGACCGAGGCGGCGCGGATCAGCGACGCCGGTCAGCCGATGGGTCCGATCGGCCCGCGGTTCGACCGAAGGTCGCCGTTCCTCGTCGGGATGGCGGGCGCGGCGGGGGTCGCGGTCACCTATGGCCTGGTGCTGATGCTGGACAGCGTGCGGGGCGTACTCGTCCTCATCGGACTCGCGCTGTTCCTCGCCATCGGCATCGAGCCGCTCGTGTCGTGGCTGGTCAACCGCAAGTTCCCCCGCTGGCTGGCCGTGACCACGGTCTTCGTCGCCGCGTTCGGCGCGCTCGGCGGGCTGCTGGCCGCCACCATCCCGATCGTGGTGGAGCAGGCGACACAGTTCGCGCAGCGGGCACCCGAGTACCTCCGGGAGGCCGAGGACAGCTGGTTCGGCGCGCTCGACGCCCGGTTCCACCTCCGGGAGGGGATCGAGAAGGCACTCGCGGGCGGCGGGGGCCTGTTCGACGCGGGTCTCGTCGTGTTCGGCGCGCTCGCCGACTTCCTCGTGCTGGTCGTGCTCACCCTGTACTTCGTCGTCGACCTTCCCCGGATCCGCGGCGCGCTTTACCGGCTCGTCCCCCACTCCCGCAGGCCGCGGGCGATCCTGCTCGGCGACGAGATCTCGGCCAAGGTCGGTGGATATGTGTTGGGCAACCTCGCGATCTCTGGCATCTCGGGCACGCTCACCCTGGTGTGGCTGCTGAGCTTCGGCGTGCCCTACGCCCTGCTGCTGGCCATCACCGTCGCGGTGCTCGACCTGATCCCGGTCGTAGGCCAGATCGTCGGCGGGGTGCTCATCAGCCTGGTCGCGCTCACGGTCTCGGTCCCGGTGTTCCTGGCGACCATCGGGTTCGTCGTGGCCTACCGCCTGGTCGAGGACTACCTGCTGGTCCCCAAGATCATCGGGTCGGCGGTGCGCGTGCCCGCACTGGTCACCGTCGTCGCGGTCCTGCTGGGCGGCGCTCTGCTGGGCGTGGTGGGGGCGCTGGTGGCCATCCCGATCGCCGCGGCGGGCCTGCTGCTGATCAAGGAAGTGCTGATCCCCCGGCTGGACACCGCGTGAGCGATGTTTCGGCAGGTCCAGGCCGGGTAGTCGAGAGAGTCCGATCAGTTGACTTCGCCCAGAAGGAGACGACATGTCAACGGGCATGATCATCGGCATCGTCATCGCCGCCGTCGTGGTCCTTGTCCTGATCGCGGTCATGGTGTGGATGCGCGAGCGGCGCAACCACCTGCGGGAGAGGTTCGGTCCGGAGTACGACCGCACCATGCGCCAACACCCGCGACACCGGGCCGAGAAGGAACTGGCCGAGCGGGAGAAGCGACATTCCAAGCTCGACATCAAGGAGATCACTCCCACGCTCCGCGACCGGTACGCCCAGCAGTGGGCGCTGGTGCAGGAACAGTTCGTCGACCGGCCCAGCCCGTCGGTCGCGGAGGCCGACCGGCTCGTCACGGCCCTGATGGCAGAGCGGGGCTATCCGACGGAGGACTACGAGCAGCAGGTCGCCGACCTGTCCGTCGCCCACGCGAGCACCCTCGACCACTACCGGGAAGCCCACGCGATCATGGACCGCGATTCCCGCACCGAGGTGTCCACAGAGGAACTACGCGCCGCGATGGTGCACTACCGGGCCCTGTTCGAGGACCTGCTCGGCCCCGCAGACCACCCCACCCACCGATAACCGCGGAGACACCACATGCGACACGACACCGAACACCAGGACCCCCAGCGACCCGACGCCGACGACCTGCGCCAGGACACCGGCCGGGGCGGCTTACCGGAGGCCACCGAGGTCCCTACGACCCGGGAGCCGACGCACGACCAGGCGACCGACGGCGCGTCCCGCGCTGACTTCGCCGACGAAACCTCTCGCGCCCAGTTCGCCGAGGACGCACCTCGCGGTGAGTACGCCGAGGACCGCACCCGCGCGGAGTTCGGCGAGGACGCACCTCGCGGGGAGTTCTCCGATGACACCCGCCCGGATATCGCCGACGACGACCGCCGCGAGTACGCCGATGGCGAGTACACCGAGGTACCCACGGCGGACGACGTCGGCGCGGCGGCCCCCGTGGACCGCCCGATGGCTGCCCAGCCGTCGCAGATGTTCGACCAGGACGAGGCCGACCGCGTACGCGGCGAGTGGCAGCGCATCCAGTCGATGTTCGTCGACGACCCCCAGGACGCCATCCGCGGCGCGGACGCGCTGCTCGGCGAGGTGATCGAGAACCTCCACACCACGCACACCGAGCGGCACGAGACGCTGCGCCAGTCCGGCACCGACACCGAGGAACTCCGCCAGACACTGCAGCGGTACCGCGGTTTCCTCGACCGCCTGCTCGACGCCTGACGCGTCCACCGAAGTCGCCCCTGCCGACGAACCAGTCGGCAGGGGCGACGCTTCGCCTACGGGCAGAACACCTCGGTGATCACCTGCTCGACCCCGTCGAGGTCGCCCGCGACCGGTCCGTTGGTGACCGAGAGTTCGAGCCGGGTCTTGGTGTCCGGGGAAGTCACCGCGACGCTGGTGTAGCCCGGGATGCCGCCGTCATGGCCGACGACGGTCGCCCCGCACGGCAGTGGGATCGTCGTGATGCCGAGCCCGTACCCGTTGGTGAACGGCAGGCTCTTCGTCAGCTCGGCGAGCTGTGCAGGCGCGAGCAGTTCACCGCGCAGCAGGGCGGCCATGAACCGGTCGAGGTCGGCGGTCGTCGAGATCATCTCCCCGGCCGCCCAGCCCCACGACGGGTTGAGCCGGGTGACGTCGCGCGGCGGGTCGGTCGGCTGGGTGTAACCGTGGGCGTGCGGTTCGGGCACCGTGACCCGGTCGCCGGGCACGCTGGTGTGCCGCAGGTGCAGTGGCCGCAGGATCCGGTCCTGGACCGCCCGCTCGTACGGCGCGCCGGTCACCTTCTCGATCAGCAGGCCGATCACGATGTAGTTGGTGTTGGAGTAGCGGAAGTCCGTGCCCGGCGCGAAGTTCAGCGGGTGCGAAGTGGACAGTGCGACCAGCTCGCCGGGCTCGTAGTGCTTGAACCGGATGGTCTCGAACCCGGCCGGGTCCAGCGGCAGCGTGTCGGTGTAGTTGTAGAGACCGCTGGTGTGCTGCAACAGATTCCGGACCGTGATGGTGCCGCCGTCCGGCAGCAGGCCGGGCAGGTAGGTCTCGACCGGCGTGTCGAGGCCGATCCTGCCTTCGCCGACCAGTTGCAGGGTGACGGTGGAGACGAAGGTCTTGGTGATGCTGCCGATCCGGAAGTGCCCGTTGGTCGGCACCGGCCGGTTCCAGCCCACCTCGGCGACACCGCTGCGCGCGGTGAACGACTCCCGGCCGTCGGTGACGCGGACCTGGACCCCGGCGGCGCCGTCGCCCGCCATCTTGTCCAGCCCGGCCTGCACGACACCCCGGTCGACCCGCGGCGGCGCGGCCTGCGCGGTGGCCGCGCCCGTGACGGCGAGCGCCGCGACGGCCGTCAGTACCCCGACGAGCCGCGTTCCCCTGGCTCTCATGTGTTTCCTCCCCGAAACCGTCGTTGTGACAGCTTCGAGTCTTTCCACATGGGCGCGGGCGCGCGACATCCTCAGGTAGCGGTCTGGATCATCCTCAGGGTGTAGATCGTCCCCTAGGTGTTCTCGCCGACGATGGCGTCGGCGTGGTCGAACACCCAGGCCACCAAGGGCACGAGCAGTGCGGCGAGACCCTGACCCATCTCGGTCAGCCGGTAGTCGACGTGCGGCGGGATGACCGGGTGCGCCTCGCGGTGGACGAGGCCGTCGCGTTCGAGGGTCTTGAGGGTCTGGGCGAGCATCTTCTCGCTGACGCCCTCGGCGCGCCTGCGCAGCTCCCCCCAGCGGTGGGTGCCCTCGGACAGGGCGACGAGCACGAGCACGCCCCACTTGCTGGTGACGTGGTCCAGCACGACCCGGCTGGGGCAGCCCGCGGGGAACACACCGTCCGGCAGGCGTGTGACCTGGTTACTTACCTCCATGCCAGTACATTACCTCAAAGTGGGTACGGACGATTGGGATTGTTTCGGCGGTGGAGTCCGTTGGTGCCGGTGACCGAATGGCACAGCGAAGGGAACCACCATGTCGATCGTCGTCACCGGCGCCACCGGACACCTTGGCCGACTCGTCGTCGAGGACCTGCTCGCCCGCGGCGTCCCCGCCGACCGGATCGTGGCCACCGGCCGGAACACCGACAAGCTCGGCGACCTCCGCGCGCTCGGCGTGCGAACTGAGGCGGTCGACTACACCGACGCGGCGTCACTGCGGCGGGCATTCGCCGGAGCCGAGCGGGTGCTGCTGGTGTCGGGCAGCGAGGTCGGCAACCGGGTCGACGGGCACCGCACCGCGATCGCGGCCGCCGCCGAGGCGGGAGTCGGGCTGCTCGCCTACACCAGCATCGCCAACGCCGACACGAGCACCATCGTCCTCGCCGCCGACCACCAGGCCACCGAAACCGCCCTGCGCGACAGCGGCGTGCCGTTCGTGGTGCTGCGCAACAGCTGGTACCTGGAGAACTACACCGGCCAGCTCCCCGTCTACGTGCGGCACGGCGCCGTGTCGGGCAGCGCGGGCGACGGCCGGGTGAGCGCCGCGACCCGGGCGGACTACGCGGCGGCGGCCGCGGCCGTGCTCACGACCGACGGCCACGAGGGCAAGACCTACGAACTCGGCGGCGACGCCTTCACCCTCACCGACCTCGCCGCCGCGGTCACCGCCGCGACCGGCACGGCCGTCACCTACGTCGACCTGCCCGAGGCGGAGTACACCGATCTGCTGGTGGCCGCCGGCCTGCCCGCGCCCTACGCCGCCGCGCTGGCCGACTCCGATCGCGGCATCGCACGGGGCGACCTCCTGGTCTCGGGCACCGCGCTCAGCGACCTGCTCGGCAGGCCGACGACCTCACTCGCCGAGGCGGTGGCCAAGGCCGCGGACAGCCTGCCCGTCAGCTGAGGCGCGGATACGTGCTCCGGGCGTTGTCCCCCGCCAACGCCCGGACCAGCCGTTCGGCGTCGGCCGTGGTGATCACGTCGTCGGCGATCCAGGAGTCGATGAGGCGGCCGACGTGGTGGCGGAACAGTGTCGCGCCGAGGTGGTGGGTCTCCGGGACGGCGCAGCCGTCGGACGAGTAGAGGACCGACGGGAAAGGCGCGAGTTCGAGCAGTTCGGCATACACCGCGCCTGCCCGCGCTCCGATCAGTGGCACGGCGAGCCCCACATCGACACGGACGTGGCCGAACACGTGGGCGAGGTAGCCCGCGTCGCGGTGGAACGGCCAGCAGTGCAGCAGCACCACCGTCGCGCCGCTGTCCTTAGTGGACCTGAGGAAGTCGCTCAGCAGCACCGGGTTCGCCTGGTCGAGCCGCAGGTCGTCGTCGCCGAACCCGGTGTGGAGTTGCACCGGCAGGCCGAGTTCGGCGCCGACCGCGACGGTCTCGTGCAGCAGCCACGCCAACAGGACCGGGTCGGTGAGCCGGTCCTCGCCGGACCGCTGCCAGCGGTCGGCCGCCCTCCGCGCGTCGGCGTCGTCGGGTCGCTCGGCGGGCACGGCGAGACCGCCGCGGTAGGCGATCACCGATTTGAACGCGACCGCACTCTCCCCGCGTTCGGCCAACCGGACGCGAAGGGCGTCGAGGGTGAGTTCTCCTTGCCCTGCCAGGATTTCCGCGATCTGTTCGACCCGCACCACCTCGTGGTCGACACCGCCGCCCAGCCGCCCAGGTGAGACGGCGTCGGGCGGATAGCCGGTGTCGACCAGCCACTCAGTCACCCCGGCGGCCCTCAGCAGCCGGGTCGCGACTTCCTCGGCGCCGAGCGCGAGCCGCCGCGCGGTGTACTCGGTGCTGTGTGGCGCGAGATCCAGCACGGGAGCGCACCACTTGCGGATCGCCAGGCCCAGCAGCGAGTCGAGCGGGTCGCCGCCCCGCCCGCGGCCCTCGCCCAGCAGCGCGGTGAAGTCGTCGTTGTCGACGTCCTGGAGGGTGATGCCGTGGCAGTGGTGGTCGACCAGCGGCAACCCGTCGGTGATCACCAGACCCACCGGGTGGCGGCGGCCAAGTCGGCATCGCTGAGGTCCGCGCGGCGGCGGTGTTCCCCGCGCCGGACCGTGAGGATCGCGTCGTGCAGTTCCGGGCCCAGCGCCGCGGCCAGCACGGTCGACGATTCCAGCGCGTCAGCCGCCTCGGCCGCGGTGGCGGGCAACGCGGGCACGCGCTCCGACTCGGGGAGCGCGGCTGGGTCACCGGTGATCGGGTCGGGCAGCCGCAGGTCGGCGTCGACCCCCGCGAGCCCGGCCGCGATGACCGCGCCGACGAGCAGATACGGGTTGGCGCTGGCGTCGACGCACTTCAGCTCGGCGTTGGCCGACTGCCGTTCGGTCCCGACCACCCCGGTGATGAGCCGCAGCGCCGCTTCCCGGGTCTCGTGGCCCCAGCACTGCCACGCACCCGCCCAGCGCGACGGACGCAGTCGCAGGAAGCTCGCCGGGTTGCCCGCGCCGATCGCCACCAAGGCGGGCAGCTCGCGCAGCACGCCCGCGACGAACGCCTCGCCGGACGGGCGCAGCCCCAGCGGTCCGCCGCCGCCGTGGAAGGCCGAGCCATCGGCGTCGTGCACCGAGAAGTGCAGGTGGGCGCCCGAGCCGACGCCCGCACCGTCGACCGACGGCGCGAAGCTGGCCCGTTTGCCATGGTTGTGACTGACGGAGCGGATCGTGTGCCGCACCAGCAGCGCGTCGTCGGCCGCGCCGACCGGATCGTTGGGCGACACGGACAGTTCGAGTTGGGCCGTGGCGTACTCCGGATGGAACTGCTCCACGGTCAGCCCTTGCGCGCCCAGCGCCGAGACGACGTCGCGGGCGTACTCCGCGACCTGTTCCAGCCGGGCCTGCCCGTAGGCCGGACCGTGCATCGCGGGGACGAAGTCGTCCGCACCAAGAACCCACTCGTGCTCGACCGCCATCACCAGCCGCAGCCCGACACGCTGGGCGGCGTCGGCCTGCCTGCCCGCGAACGCCCGCTGACACGCGACGAACCGGGCGCCGTCCTGGGTGAACTTGTCGGCGGGCGCCCACGCCCACCCCGGCATCGCGGCGAGCGGGACCAGCCTGCGCACGTCCGGGACCAGCCGCAGGTCGCCGTCCGGCCCACCCAGGTACCGGCCGACGTCGCCGATGTCGTCGGCGCCGAAGGTCTCGAAGCACGGTGACGCGCCGACCCCGGTCGCGGCGATCGCGGCCAGCCGGTCGAGCGGCACCGCCTTCACCCGGACCACGCCCGCGTTGTCGACGAACGACACCTCGACCATGTCGACCCCGGCGTCGCGCAGCCGGTGGACCGCGCGTTCGGCCGGACCCGGATCAGCGGGGATGCGATCGGTCACCTGTCCGTTCTACCACGGTATCGACAGCCAGGCAGACGGTCCACAGTAGACAAAGTCAGTCGAGTCCCGCCCGATGGAGCAGGTTGCGCTCCAGCGCCCACAGCCCCCGCAGTACCGCGGCGACCTGCGCGTCGTCCAAGTCGGCGACGGTGGCCGCCTCGAGGTCGCGCCAGACCTGGGTGACCCGGTCGCGCAGGGCGCAACTCCCCTCGGTCGCCGCGACGATGACCGCACGCCGGTCCTCTGTGGACCGTGAGGTGGTGACGAACCCCGCCTGCTCCAGCCTGCGGATCGACCTGGTCATGGTGGCCGCGTCGGTGTCGAGCGCCTTCATCAGGTCGACTTGACGCTGCGGCCCGGTCTCCCACAGGTGCATCATCAGCACCTCTTGGCCGCGATAGAGGCCGGTCTCCCGCAGGATCTGACCCGCGACCAGGTTGTGCAGCCTGCTGAGGCGGAACACGGCATGGCTGACCGGCCCACACTCCTGGACCATGCGCAGCCCGCCCGGCGGCAGGTCGCACGGTTCCCACTGCTTGGTCGCCATCTCCGCCTCCTTCACCGGCAGCCTATATTCCCCGCAGTGCCGTGGCCTGGGTCACACACGGCGACGAAATACCTCCGGAGGATTACCTGTTCGAGCAAGTAATCGCTCGGACTACTCGGAGGCTTCCGATGACCACCGCATTCGACCCGATCACTCTCGGCGGCACGACGCTGCGCAACCGCATCGGCATGGCGCCGATGACCCGCAACCGCGCGTACGGCCCAGGCGGAAGCCCCACCGAGCAGGTCGCCGAGTACTACGCGCAGCGCGCGGGCGCCGGGCTGATCATCACCGAGGGCACGCAGCCGTCGGTGATCGGCCAGGGCTACCCGAACACCCCCGGTCTGCACTCCGACGAGCAGGTCGCCGCGTGGCGCGCGGTGACCGACGCGGTCCACGCCAAGGGCGGGGTGATCTTCGCCCAGATCATGCACACCGGCCGGATCGGCCACCCGTCCCTGCTGCCCGACGACCTGACCCCGGTCGGTGTGTCCCCGGTGACCGCCAGCGGGCAGGTCTTCACCGGCGCGGGCATGGACGACTTCGTGACCCCGGTCGAGCTGACCGACGCCGAGATCGCCGAGACCATCGCCGACTTCGCCACCGCGGCCCGCAACGCGATCGAGGCGGGCTTCGACGGCGTCGAGCTGCACGGGGCCAACGGCTACCTGATCCACCAGTTCCTGGCCAACAACACCAACCAGCGCACCGACGCGTGGGGCGGCTCGGTCGAGGGCCGCATCCGCTTCGCCGTCGAGGTCACCCGCGCCGTCGCCGACGCCATCGGCCCGGAGCGGACCGCGCTGCGGATCTCCCCCGGCAACCCGTACAACGACATCGTGGACGACGACTACACCGAGACCTACCCGGCACTGGTCGACGCACTGAACCCGCTGGGCCTGGCCTACCTGCACATCGTTGAGGCGCTGCCGCCGGTCCGCGATCTGACTGTCCGCCTGCGCAAGGAGTGGGGCGGGGCGTTCCTGCTCAACCCGTTCACCGCCGGTCGCCCGACCGGGCCGGAGGAGCTCGCGCTCATCGAGGACGGCACCGCCGACGTCATCACCTTCGGCTCGCTGTACCTGGCCAACCCGGACCTCCCCGAGCGGCTCGCCGCGGGCGGCCCGTTCAACACCCCGGACGTGACCACCTTCTACGGCGGCGACGAGCGCGGCTACACCGACTACCCGACCCTGAACTGATCCGAAGGGCCACCGAACACCGCCCTGGGTTCGGTGGCCCTTCGCCGCTGCCAGCCGTTACACCGTCCCATGTGAGATCGGCGCAAAACGATCACAACCGATCACGCGCGGGGCGCGCGGAAACCGTGCGGGCACAAGGCAATGCGGTGGTCCTATAGTGATCGGACCCTGTCGGCCGATCACGCGAGGTGGGCCGTGTTCCTGCTCGAACCAGTAGGTCTCAGCCAGGTCGAGAACGACGTCTACGTCGCGCTGGTCGAACTCCGCCGTGCGGACGCCGACGCGATCGCCGACCACGTGCGGATGTCCGGCCGTGCCGTGCGCACCGCGCTGGCCCGGCTCGTCACCGCCGGGCTGGCGTTCTGCTTCGGCGGCACCCCGCCGACGTATCTGGTGGTGCCGCCGGAGGTGGGAGTGAGCGCGCTGGTCGACCGCCGCCGCGGCGAACTCGCGCGGCTCCAAGTCGAACTCGAGGAACTGGCCGCGCGGCAGCGCCCGGACCGGCTGGGCGGCGACGCGCTGGTGGAGCTGGTCGTCGGCGACGACGCGGTGATCGCCACCGCGACCAAGCTGCAGCTGGAGGCGCGGACCGAGTTGCTCGTCATCGAGACCCCGCCGTACACGGGCGGTACCCCGGCCTCGAACGACGTCCAGTTCGAACGCATGGCAGAAGGTGTCACCTACCGGGTGATCTACTCGTCGGCGGCACTGTCGACGCCCGCCAAGGTCCAGGCCATGCGCCAGTGGGTCAGTGCCGGGGAGCAGGCCCGGATCCTGCCCGACATCCGGACGAAACTGCTCGTCATGGACGGCCGTGTCGCGGTTCTCCCGGTCAGCTACGACCCGATCGACCCATCGAAGCGGCTGGTCATCAGCTCCCCCGCGCTCGTGCAGCTGGTGGTCGGGTACTTCGAGGCGCTGTGGGAGCGGGCATCGCCCGTCGAGGTCGACATCGCCGAGGAAGCCGAGATCGCCGCCCGCGACCGGGAACTGCTGGCCCTGCTCACCGCCGGGATGAAGGACGCCACCATCGCCAGGACCATGGGCATCGGCGAGCGCACGGTGGGGCGCCGGGTGACCGAACTGATGCGCGTACTGGGCGCCGAGACCCGGTTCCAGGCGGGTGTCCTCGCCACTCGGCGCGGGTGGCTGTGACGGTTTTCGCCATTGTCGGCAATCGGCCATTCACTTTGGTTCCCGAGCCTTGTGGTCCGGAGTGTCCGCGGTCCACCATTCAGTGGCCGTAGTCGAATGGCGATGAGTCGCGAGGGCACCGTTACCGGTGTGACTCCCGCTATTCGACACACCTCCGTGCCGTCGAACCGGCACCCCTGCGGGAGGCAATTAGTGAGCATTAAACGCATGCCCATTTTAGCCGGGGCGGTCGCGGCCTTGGCCGTGATCATGTCGATGAACGGGAATCCGGCGCTCGGCGCGCGGACCGAAGGCCGGGCGAGCGCCGAGTACGCCGTCGGCGGCGTCCGCACCGCCGAGCAGCGCAGCGCCATCGCCGCCACCGGCGCGGCGATCAACGGCAGCGAGGACAGCCGCCTGCGGATCACCGCGACGCCGTCGGAGGTCGCGAGGATCCGGGCACAGGGCTACACGGTGGTGGCCGAGGCCGCACCCGTCGCCGCCCAGGGTGTCAACGGGCCCGCGGACTTCCCGTCGTCGGACGCCGGCTACCACAACTACGCGGAGATGGTCGCCGAGCTGAACACCGCGGTGGCGAACTATCCGAGCATCATCTCCAAGCACGTCTACGGGAAGTCGTACCAGAACCGGGACCTGTACGCGTTCAAGATCTCGGACAACGTGGCGACCGACGAAGCCGAGCCCGAGGTCCTGTTCACCCACCACCAGCACGCGCGTGAGCACCTGACCGTCGAGATGGCGCTGTACCTGGTCAAGACCTTCACCCAGGGCTACGCCTCCGACGCGCGGATCAAGGGCCTGGTCGACTCGCGGGAAATCTGGATCATGCCGGACCTCAACCCGGACGGCGGCGAGTTCGACATCAGCACCGGCTCGTACCAGAGCTGGCGGCTGAACCGGCAGCCGAACGCGGGCTCGTCGAACATCGGCACCGACATGAATCGCAACTGGAACTACAAGTGGGCCTGCTGCGGCGGTTCGTCCGGCACCCCCGGCTCGGAGACCTACCACGGCCCGTCGGCCGAGTCGGCGCCCGAGGTCAAGGCCGTGGCGGACTTCGTGCGCGGCCGCGTCGTCGGCGGGGTGCAGCAGATCACCGCGAGCATCGACTTCCACACCTACTCCGAGCTCATCCTGTGGCCCTTCGGCTGGACCTACGACAACACCGCACCCGGCCTCAGCGCCGACGACCAGCGCGTGTTCGCCACGCTCGGCCAGCAGATGGCGCAGACCAACGGCTACACGCCAGAGCAGTCTTCGGACCTCTACATCACCGACGGCACGATCACCGACTGGCTGTGGGGCGCCCACCGCATCTACAGCTACACCTTCGAGATGTTCCCGGCGAGCGGCAACGGCGGCTTCTACCCCGGTGACGAGGTCATCGACCGCGAGACCTCGCGCAACAAGGCCGCCGTGCTGCACTTCCTGGACTACGCGGACTGCCCGAGGCGCGTCATCAACCAGACCTGCTCGGGCACGGGCGCTGTCTCGGTGACCAACCCGGGCAACAAGTCCGGCACGGTCGGCACCGCTGTCCCGGCGCTCCAGCTGTCGGCTTCGGGCGGCACTTCGCCGTACACCTGGTCGGCCAACGGCCTGCCCGCGGGCCTGTCGATCAGCCCATCCGGCTCGATCACCGGCACCCCCACCACCGCGGGCACCTACAACGTGACCGCCACGGCGACCGACAGCTCATCCCCGGCGAAGACCGGCTCGACCTCGTTCACCTGGACGATCAGCGGTGCGGGCGGCTGCACGGCGCAGACCAACGGCACTGACGTCGCCATCCCGGACGGTGGGGCCGCGGTGACCAGCTCGATCACGGTGTCGGGCTGCACGGGCAACGCCTCGGCGACCAGCAAGGTCGAGGTCCACATCAAGCACACCTACCGCGGCGACGTCGAGATCGACCTCATCGCGCCCGACGGCACCGCCTACCGGCTGAAGAACACCTCGTTCTTCGACAGCGCCGACAACATCGACGCCACCTACACCGCGAACCTCTCCACCGAGGCCCGCGACGGCGATTGGAAACTCCGGGTCCGCGACACTTTCACCGGTGATTCCGGCTTCATCGACACCTGGACCCTGACTCTCTGATATTCGGCGAGTCAGTTGCAGTTGAGTTGAATTCCATTTGATTATCCGCCCGCGGCACCACCACAAATGGTGCCGCGGGTGGATCCTGCGATCAAATAGTGGAGCACATGATGCGAATCCCAGTCCGATCCGTCGCGATCGCCGGAGTGGGGGCCGCGATCGCCGCGGTCCTCGTCGGCGTCGCGAGCCCAGCGCAGGCGGCCGAGGGCGCCGTCCGCGGTGCGGACTCGCCGAAGGCGATCAAGGACAGCTACATCGTCGTCCTGAAGGACGGCGAGTCGGTCGCCGCCCGGTCCGACCTGGTCAGCCGCTACGGCGGCACGGTCAAGCGGACCTACCAGCACGCGCTGAAGGGCTACGCCGCGTCCATCTCGGCGGCGCAGGCGCGCAAGCTCGCCGCCGACCCCGCCGTGTCCTATGTGGAACAGGATCAGACGGTCCACACCAACGCGGTCGCCTCGTGGGGCCTCGACCGGGTCGACCAGCGTGACCTGCCCCTGAACGACACCTACACCGCGCCGAACACCGGCTCCGGTGTGCACGCCTACATCCTCGACACCGGCATCCGCGTCTCGCACAGCGACTTCGGCGGCCGGGCGACGTGGGACCACAACTCCATCGACAGCAACAACACCGACTGCCACGGCCACGGCACCCACGTGGCGGGCACGGTCGGCGGCACCGCCTACGGCGTGGCGAAGGGCGTCCGCCTGCACGCGGTCAAGACGCTCGACTGTAACGGCAGCGGCTCGATCGAGGCCGTCATCGCCGCGATCGACTGGGTCAAGGCGAACGCGGTCAAGCCCGCCGTCGCCAACATGAGCCTCGGCGCGAGCGGCTCGTCGGTGAACGACGCGGCCAACAGCCTCGTCGCCTCGGGTGTCGTGCTCGCCGCCGCGGCGGGCAACGACTCCGGCCAGAACGCGTGCAACAGCACCCCGGCCGGGGCCGCCGACGCCATCACCGTGGGGTCGACCACCAACACCGACGCCCGGTCCAGCTTCTCCAACATCGGCCCGTGCGTCGACATCTTCGCCCCGGGTTCGAGCATCACCTCGGCCTGGAAGGACAGCGACACCTCGACGAACACCATCAGCGGCACGTCGATGGCCACCCCGCACGTCGCGGGCGCGGTCGCGCTGTACCTGTCGGCGAACCCGTCGCACACCCCGCCTCAGGTGGCGACCGCGCTGAAGGACAACGCCACCAAGGGCAAGGTGACCAACCCGGGCACCGGCTCGCCGAACAACCTGCTCTACGTCGGCTTCATCGGCGGCGGCACGCCGGGCGGCGTCACGGTGACCAACCCGGGCAACAAGTCCGGCACCGTCGGCACCGCTGTCCCGGCGCTCCAGCTGTCTGCCTCGGGCGGCACCGCGCCGTACACCTGGTCGGCCACCGGCCTCCCCGCAGGCTTGTCGATCTCGACCTCGGGCTCGATCACCGGTACCCCGACCACCGCGGGCACCTACAACGTGACCGCCACGGCGACCGACAGCTCGTCCCCGGCGAAGTCCGGCTCAACGTCGTTCACCTGGACGATCGCGGGCGCGGGCTCGCCCGTCTCGGTGACCAACCCGGGCAACAAGTCCGGCACGGTCGGCACCGCCGTCCCGGCACTCCAGCTGTCCGCCTCCGGCGGCACCGCGCCGTACACCTGGACCGCCACCGGCCTCCCGGCCGGCCTGTCGATCTCGACCTCGGGCTCGATCACCGGTACCCCGACCACGGCCGCGACCTACAACGTGACCGTGACCGCGTCCGACAGCTCGTCCCCGGCGAAGACCGGCTCGACCTCGTTCACCTGGACGATCAGCGGTGCGGGCGGCTGCACGGCGCAGACCAACGGCACTGACGTCGCCATCCCGGACGGTGGGGCCGCGGTGACCAGCTCGATCACGGTGTCGGGCTGCACGGGCAACGCCTCGGCGACCAGCAAGGTCGAGGTCCACATCAAGCACACCTACCGCGGCGACGTCGAGATCGACCTCATCGCGCCCGACGGCACCGCCTACCGGCTGAAGAACACCTCGTTCTTCGACAGCGCCGACAACATCGACGCCACCTACACCGCCAACCTGTCCACCGAGGTCCGCAACGGCGTCTGGAAGCTCCGGGTCCGCGACACGTTCTACGGTGACTCCGGCTTCATCGACACCTGGACTCTGACGGTCTAAGTACCAGCTGACACCTGCAAAGTCCGGCCGAGGGCCACTCCCCCAGCGGGAGTGGCCCTCGGTGTTTTCTGTTACGTGGTAAGGCTGACGTGTTCCCGCCAATGGCGGTTTCGCCAATTTCGCGCACCTGAGGGCCGGGCTATCGTCAGTCCTACGGTGACAACGAGGGACCAACCGGGTGTTGCCTTCGAGTCCTTCGACAGGCGTGGCTCAGGGGCGCGCCTTTGGAAGTGCCCGAACCGATCCGAGTGCGCGGTCGACCAGCAGCGGCCGCGGTATCCACTTCGGACACCCGGGGATCGGCGTCTCCGCAGAGATCGGGGGGCCACCGCAAGCCCTCAGGCCCCCCGATCTCGTCTTTCCCGGCTAGGCCAACGGCCTGCAGAGCAGCGCGTCGGGGACACCGCCGTGGTTCCAGCGCCAGGTGAAGGCGACACCCGCCACGTACTCGTTGTCCGCGCACTGGCCCTTGTAGTGGCCAGGAGCCCAGTCACTGGCGGTGGACCCACCACCCGCCGGGCGGTTGTCGCCGTGGTCGAACCAGACGTTGCGACCGGTCACCGGCTGGGCGGTCTGAGTCTGGGCGCACAGCAAGCCCGACATGGAACTGCCGCGCACGCTGTAGCCGACCGCGATCTGGTTGTTCGGGCACTGGCGCTTGGTGTAGCCGGACGCCCAGTCCGAGGTCACATACCGCTCGTCGGTGACGACGGTCGTGGCGCCGGTCAACCCCGGCTGGCGGTAGTCGGTGCACAACCCGCGGCTGTTGCCGCGACCCAAGCCCATCAGGCGCTGACTGTCGGGACAGGTCCCCTTGCGCGCGCCCACTTCCCAGTCGGCGGTGCGTGACGAGGCGTTGTAGTCGGCGTAGTCGAGGTTGAGCATGTTCCACCGAGCGGGTTTGGCCACCTGCCCGGTCTTGCCGGTTGCCGCGATCAGCTTCTGCCACGCGGTGGACCGCCAGTCCCGGGAGTCGTTGACGCTGACCACCGAGCCGTCGGCGTTGTAGGAAAGCAGCGCCCAACTGTCCAGCGGCACACCGTTGTTCGCCCATCCGACCAACGGCCACACCGCGAAGTCGGTGTCATTGCTGATCATGAGGTTGATGAAGTTCTGCCACCAGGCCTTCTCTTTGGTGTCGGTGTTCCCGACGCCGCCGGTGCCGAACTCGCTGATCCACACCGGCGCTGTGTAGTGCTGGTTGTCCGTGTTGACGTACAGCGCCTCGCTGGCGACAGCCGCGGCCAGGTCGGCCGGGCTCAGATCGCGGTACCGCGGGTCGGTGGTCTCGCCCCACCCTGTCGCGCCGCTGTGCTCCGAGCCGGTGAAACCGTAGAAGTGGGCGGAGTACACCAGCTTGTCCGTGCGGAGCAGCGTGTTCGACAGCGTGGCCACCGGCTTCAACTGCGGCCGCCCATGCGGGGTCAAGTCGGTGGGGATGCCGTACCAGTTGATGCCCTCCATGATGATCAGCTGGTCGGGCACCGCCTTCTGGATCTCGATGCCCGCGCGCTGGTGGGCGAGGTTCAAGTCGTGTTGGTTGCCCCAGCCCCAGTTCGGGTCGTCCCAGGTGTCGCGGCGCACCTCGTTGCGCAGATCGGCGCCCACAACACGCTTGTTCGCCTTGTACCGCTGGGCGAGGAACACCCAGTCGGCGATCCACTGCTCGGTGCTCTGGCCACTGTTCCAGCGCTCGTTGCCGTCGAGCGCGCAGCAGAACCGCGAGGTGGTCGTGTGGTTGTTGAGGATGACCGCGAAGCCATCAGCGGTCAGCGCCGCGACGACCGCGTCGAACACCTGCAGCGGGGTCTTCCCGCGCAGCTGCGGGTTGGCCGCGACCGCCGAGTCCGGCACCGGGGCCGTCATGTGGATCATCGCGTTGGAGAACGGCAGCCGGACACTGTTGATGCCCAGGCCGTGGAAGTCGGCCAGGATACGGGTGATCGACACGCGGTCGAGCCCCTTCGGGATGTTGTGCGCGTTGTGGCGCGCGTGGTGGTTCGCGGGGTCGCTGATGTCCCCGCTTCCGGTCCAGGTGCCCTGGGCACCTTCCCAGTTCCCGGACTTGAGCTTGAACCGATCACCGTCGGCGTCGACGACGTAGCGGCCGCGGGTGCTCAGCGGGGCGGTCCAGGACTCGGCGAGGGTGGGGCCGGTCTCGGTGGCGGTGGCGGGAGGCACGACTACCGCTGCCACGAGGATCGCGACTGCGGCGGCCGACCGTAAGGGGCGTGGCATTTCTGCTCCTTGCAGGGGGAGGGAGCACAGTGGTGACAGAAAAGTGAATCATCTTCGCGAACTCGATGCCACCCCCAATTGCGGCATCCGCGTTGGTGCGCGGCGGCGCGTTCCGGGCGCGCTACCCTCGCCCGATGGTGGTGACAGCGGACGAGCGGCGGGCCCGCATCCTCGAACTGGTCGGCGAACTCGGCACCGTGCGGGTCGCCGACCTCGCCGAGCGCCTCGGCCTGCCCGCGGTGACGGTGCGGCGCGACGTGGCGCAGCTGGCCGAGGAAGGGCGGCTGCACCGCTCCCACGGGTCGGTGTCGACGCTGTCGGCGCCGCGGGCGCTGCATGACCGGGTCGTGGGGATGCTGGTGCCGACCGCGTCGTCGTACTTCGACGAGATCATCGCCGGTGCCCGGGCCGCGGCCGACGCCGTGGGGGCGCGCATCGTGCTCGGCATCGCCTCCTACGAGTCCGCCGACGACGAGAACCAGGTCAAGCAGCTGCTGGAGTCCGACGTCGAGGGCCTGCTGCTCTCGCCCAATTGGCCCGCGGACGGCCCGACCGTCGCGCCGTGGCTCGACCAGCTGCCAGTGCCCGCGGTGCTGGTGGAGCGGCGGCCGACGCCGGCCAGCGCGGCGGCCGACCTCGACTCGGTCAGCTCCCACCACGCCCACGGGGTGCTGGTCGCACTGCGCCACCTGGTCGGGTTGGGCCACGACTCGGTGATCCTGGCCGCGCGGAGCGACACGTGGACCGCGCGGGACATCCGCGTCGGGTACGCCGGAGCCGTCGAGGCGCTGGGATTGCCCGCGCACCCGGTCATCGGCGTCGACGAGTCCGAAATGGACCGGGTGGCCGACGAGATCGCCGCCGCGGTGGCGGACGGCGTCCACGCCGCCCTCATCCACAACGACCGCGCCGCGATCCAGCTGACGGCACTGCTGCGCACCCGAGGCGTGCGGATTCCCGAGGACCTCGCCGTGGTCTCCTACGACGACGTGTTCGCCGCGCTGTCCGCCCCGCCGCTGACCGCCGTGGCACCGCCCAAGCGCGCCGTGGGACAGGTCGCCATGGAGCTGATGCTGCGCCGCCTCGACGGCGGGCCGGAGCTGCCGGTGCACCACATCGCCCTGCTTCCGGAGTTGAAGGTGCGCACGTCGTGCGGGGGACGCGCCTGAGCGGGCTGTGGACCGCTCAGGCGCGAGCTCTCACCCCGTGACCACTTCCAACTGCGGCGGGTTCGTGCCGTTGAGCCGGGTGTAGAGCACCGCCGCGAGACCGACCGCGCCGAGCGGCTCGTATACCGCCAGCGACACCGTGCCGGATGCCTGCGCGGCGGCCACCGCGCTGGTCACGTCGAGCCCGACCCAGTCCGCGGTGCCGCCGAGCTGCCCGGTGCCGAGCGCGCCGCCCAGGGCCGGTGCGGTGTTCCAGGTGACCGTCGACTCCGACCAGGACGAGCCCATGGCGAACGCCCGCAGCGTGGTCACCGTGCCCGCCGAGTCCGACACGACGCCGTTCACCCAGAGGACCGCGCGCTGGACGGTGCCGCTCAACCCGGTCAGGTCGAACTTCGTCAGCGCCCGGCGGGTGTAGCCGCTGCCGGTGGTGTTGGTGTTCTTCACCGTCATCGTGGTCTGGTTGCCGTAGTTAGTGTCAGCGTACGAGCCGTCACGGACATACGTGGTGGCCGACGCGGGCAGGTGGGACGCGGTGCCCGGAACGACGGTCGTCCCGGTGCCCGACAGCGTGATCGTCCGGCTGACGCCCAGGGTTCCGCCGACCTCGGCCAGCAGCACGATCTGGCTCGCCGTCGACAGCGCCGTGATCCCGGCGGCGGCGCCGACCTTGGGGTAGCCGGTCTTGGCGATGGTCACCCGCACGGTGGTCGCCGCCCGCGTCGGGTCCGACACCACGACGGTCATCGTGCCGCCCTGCTCCCGGACCAGCACCGAGCACGGCTTGTCGACCGTGAGCGGGCCCGCGGTACCCGCGGCGAAGAAGTTCGCCATGGTCAACCCCAGGCCGGGCACGCTGATCGCCTGCACGGTCGCGGTGTTGGCCAGCACGGTCACGTTCGGCGCGGCGGCGCGGGCGGCGGCCTGCCCCGAGGTCGCTCCGGGCATGACCTGGTAGCAGTAGCTCGCGCCGGTCGGGTCCGTGCCGTGCTCGACCGTCATCGTCACATAGTTGCGCGAGATGGCCGCCGTCGAGCCGCCCACGTTGATGTCACGCCAGCTTCCGGTCCGGGCCACGCGCTGAGCCTTGACGGTCCCACCCTGCGGGAACACCCATGACCCCATGCCGTTGACGGTCATGTACTCGGGGTCGGTGAACGTCTGGTTCCAGCCCAGGGTGCTCGGCTGTGTGACACCGTCCACAGAGAACACGAACGTGTTGTTCGGTCCCATGTTGCGGTTGTCGACCGTGCTGCGCACGCCCGTGCCGTCAGTGCTGGTGATCCCGGCACCGAGGCAGAAGATCGAGTCGTCCAGGCAGAACCAGGACTTCTTGCCCACCAGGGTCGACTGCAGGCCGCGCACGTCCTGGCCCACCGCGGCGAACGTGCCGTCGGTGGCACCGCCCGCCCACGCGGCGTTCGGACGGTCCTTGCCCCACGCCTGGCCCGCGCTGTCGGGCAGTGCCTTCAGCGACACCGTGGTGCCTGGCAGCGAGTACGGGTCGACGGTCGGCCAGAACTCGTCGGAGTACTGCCCATTGCTGTAGTTGCTTCCCCACCACGACAACATGCCGCTGTTGGTGTGGTAACCGCGCACGTTCTCGCCGTTGCCGTACTCGTAGAAGCCGGTGCGCGACGAGCACATGCTGATCTGCGCCGCCCACGTCGGCCTGCGGTGCACCGAGCGGTCCATCCCGAAGAGCCGGTGGTTGACCGGCTCGGCGGTGGCGGAGACACCAGAGTCGTTCAGCAGCGCCGTGGCCTGCGCCATGTCCGTCACCTCCAGCCCAGGGTTGCTGAGCAGCGGCTCGTAGTACTCACGCTGCATCCAGCCCTTGACCATGGACCGCCAGGCCGCGGCCTGCGCCGCCGGGGCCGCGCCCGAGTTGGCCAGCCGCAGGATGTGCATGGAGATGCTGTGCCCGCGCACGTGGTCGCTCTGCCGGTTCTGGTTCGGGTCGGCGAACGTGCCCCGGCTGATGCCGCGGCCGGACACCCCGTCCATGACAAGTCCGTTGTAGATGAACGGGGCGAAGGCGTTGTCCACCGCCGCGTACGCGTTCTGCACCAGTGGATCGGTGATGGCCCATGGGCTTCCCGCGTACAGCGAAAGGATCTTGGCGATGTTGCCCAGCAGCACTTGGCCGTAGGAGCCCGCGTAGGGGATCCAGGTGTGCTGGACGAAACTTCCGTCGGCGTAGAGGCCGTCGCCGTTGCGGACGTAGGGGAAGATCGGCACCATCGAACTCGCCCCGAGGGCGGTCAGCGTCGCGTTCTTGGTCATCACACCGCGCAACCCCAACACCCGGCACAGGTCCGCCCGATTGGCCCCGGTGCTGTTGCCGGTGTACGCCGAAACCACCGAGGTCGGGACGAAGTGGTCGATCGCCGCGGCGTAGTTGGCCAACTGGGTGGAGGACAGCTGGTCGTACATCAACAGCGCGGTGTCGAGCAGGCCCTGCGGCGCGCCGATCTGCCAGTCCCACCAGTTGTTGTACGTCGTGGTGGTGGGCGTGTAGACGTTGGTGTGCATCCGATCCAGGCCGGTGGTGATCTTCGCGGCCAGCGCCGCGTCACCGGTCAGGCCGGTGCCCGGCTGCCGGTAGGCCATCGCCATGACGCGCAGGCGCCGGAAAGCGCTGGTCACGTGCGCCGAGACGGTCCCCACCGGCAGCTCAGTCCACAGCGCCGCCCCCGAGGACGTCATCGTGTCGCGGTAGCCCGCCGCCTGGGTGCCGAGCTTGGTCAGGGCCGCGGCGAAGGGGGCCGCGGCCGGGTTGAACCCGGTGCCGAGCTGGATGTCGACCCACGTGGCGCGCATCGCGTCATAGCTGTCGGCGGCCCACGCGCTCGCGGGCAGGACCGAAGGGGCCACCACGGCCAGCAGGGCCGCCTTCCCGGTCAGCCCCAGCAGCTCGCGCCGGGTCAAGCGGTTCGGCGGGGTGCCGTCGTGCGGGAATGCGAGTTCCATCGTGGCGTCCTCCTTGACGGCCGGGGATGGCTGATCGGGTTACAACTGACTCACGCCGCCGCCCCCGCCACCGCGAGGAACTGGCGCATGCGGCTCACGGCCAGGTCCGGGTCGGGCAGCACGTCCGCGGCGTCGGCCAGGTGGTACGCGCGCACCAGGTGCGGCACGGACCGCGCGCTCTGCGCGCCCGCCAGCATCGTGAAGTGGTCCTGGTGGCCCGCGAGCCAGGCGAGGAACACGATGCCGGTCTTGTAGTGGCAGGTCGGCGCGGCGAACAGGTGCCGGGCCAACGGGACCGTGGGGGCGAACAACTGCCGGTACCGGCCGAGGTCGCCCGCGTCGAGCGCGTGCAGCGCCTGCGCTGCGACCGCCGCGATCGGGTCGAAGATCCCCAGCAGCGCGTCGCTGTGCCCGTGCTCGTCGCCGAGGATCAGCTCCGGGTAGTGGAAGTCGTCCCCGGTGTAGAGCCGGACGCCCTTGGGCAGCGCGCGGCGCAGCGCGATCTCGCGGTCGGCGTCGAGCAGCGACACCTTGATGCCGTCGACCTTGTGCGCGTGTTCACGGATCAGCGCCAGCACGGTCTCGGTGGCCTTGTCGAGGTCGGCCGAGCCCCAGTACCCGGTCAGCGCCGGGTCGAACATGTCGCCCAGCCAGTGCAGGATCACCGGCTGGGTGGACTGTCGGATCAGGTCGCCGTACACGCGCAGGTAGTCGTCCGCGCCAAGGGCCGCGACCGCGAGCGCGCGGCTGGCCATCAGGATCGGGCGGGCACCCGCGGCCTCGACGACCTCGAGCTGCTCCAGGTAGGCGGCGCGGACCGTGCCTAGACCCGCCACCCCGGTGAGCTGGTCGGTGCCGACGCCGCAGGCCAGCCTGCCGCCGCACGCCTCGGCCGCGGCGCCAGACCGGGTGATCAGCTCCCGGGTGGCCGCCCAGTCCAGGCCCGTCCCGCGCTGCGCGGTGTCCATCGCGTCGGCCACGCCCAGGCCGAGCGACCACAGGTGGTGCCGGAACGCCAGCGTGGCGTCCCAGTCGACCACCGCCGGGGCACCCGGCGCGTTCTCCCCCAGGGGGTCGGCGACCACGTGGGCGGCGGCGTAGACAACCCGGCTCGTGGTCATCGCTCAGCCCAGTTCCGGGACGGCGACGCGGCGGCCCTCACGAGCCGACCGCAGCGCTAGTTCGGCCAACTGCACGCCCTTGGCGCCTTCCAGCAGGTCCCATTGGTAGGGCGATCCGGTGACGACGTGGCGCAGGAACAGCTCCCACTGCGCCTTGAACCCGTTGTCGAACTCCTCGTTGTCGGGCACCTGCCGCCACTGGCCGCGGAAGTCCTCGGTGGCTGGCAGGTCGGGGTTCCACACCGGTTTCGGGGTGGTGGCGCGGTGCTGGACGCGGCAGTTTCGCAGGCCCGCGACCGCGCTGCCGTCCGTACCGTCCACTTGGAACTCGACAAGCTCGTCGCGGTCCACCCGGACCGCCCATGACGAGTTGATCTGCGCGATGATCCCGCCTTCGAGCTCGAACACGCCGTAGGCCGCGTCGTCGGCGGTGGCCTTGTACTCGTTGCCCTGCTCGTCGACCCGGGTCTCGATGTGAGTCACCGTCTGCGCGTACACCGAGCGGATCGGCGCGATGATCCCCTCCAGCACGTACTGCCAGTGCGGGAACATGTCCAGCACCATGCCGCCGCCGTCCTCGGCGCGGTAGTTCCACGACGGCCGCTGCGCGCTCTGCCAGTCACCCTCGAACACCCAGTACCCGAACTCGCCGCGCACCGACAGGATCCGGCCGAAGAAGCCGCCGTCCACCAGCCGCTTGAGCTTGCGCAGGCCCGGGAGGAACAGCTTGTCCTGCACCGCGCCGCTGCGCACGCCCGCGTCAGCTGCGAGCTTGGCAAGCTCCAATGCGCCGTCGAACGACTCCGCGGTCGGCTTCTCGGTGTAGATGTGCTTGCCCGCGGCGATGGCCGCGCGCAGCGACTTCTCCCGCATCGGGGTGACCTGGGCGTCGAAGTAGATCTCGGTGAGCGGGTGCGCGAGGGCTTCCTCCAGCGAGGTCGTCCAGTGCTCCAGCCCGTGCTTGGCGGCGAGTTCGCGCAGCTTGTGCTCGGACCGGCCGACCAGGATCGGCTCCGGCCACAGCACCTCGCCGTCCCCGAGGGACAGGCCGCCCTGCTCGCGGATGGCCAGGATCGACCGGACCAGGTGCTGGCGGTAGCCCATCCGGCCGGTGACACCGTTCATCACGATGCCGATCACCTTGCGTCGCATAGCGGTGGACTCCTCTGGAACGTCGGGTCAGGCGGTGCGGTGGAACTCGGCGCGGACCACGGGGTGCGCGAAGGGCTCCCCCGCCACGTAGCGCGCGAGTTCGTCGGCTGCCGCGTCGGCCATGCGGTGCATCTCGCCGCCCAGCGAACCCGCGATGTGCGGGGTGAGCAGCACGTTCGGCAGCTGGTACAGCGGCGAGTCGGCGGGGAGCACGTCCGGGGTGGTCACGTCGAGCACCGCGTGCAGCCTGCCCGCCTCCAGTTCGTCGATCAGCGCGTCCTGGTCGATCAGCGACCCGCGGGCGGTGTTGATGAGCGTCGCGCCGTCCCGCATCAGGCCGAGCAGGTCCCGGTTGACCAGGTGCCGGGTCTCGGGCAGTTCTGGCGCGTGCACGGTGACGACGTCGCTGCCCGCGCACAGCTCGGCCAGCGGGACAGCCCGCGCGCCGAGCGCCGCGGCCTCGGACTCGGTGACGTACGGGTCGTACAGCAGGACGTCGAAGTCGTGGCCCGCCAGCAGGGCGAGCACGCGCCTGCCGATGCGGGAGGCGCCGACGACGCCGACGGTGCGGCGGTAGTTGCCGACCCCGTCCATCTCGAGCCAGTCCGCGGCCCGCTGCCGCTGCTTGTACTCCGCGCTCAGCCGCAGCACCTGCTTGTTGGCGAACAGGATCGCGGCGAGGGTGTACTCGGCGACCGGGATCGCGTTGACCCAGGCCGCGGAGGTGACCTGGATGTCGCGGTCCCAGCAGTCCTCGGTGAGGTGGTAGCGCACTGAGCCCGCCGCGTGGATGACCGCGCGCAGCCGGGGCGCGGCGTCGAGCACCGCGGCGTCGATCTTCGGGCTGCCCCAGCTGCTGACGATCACCTCGACCTCGCCGAGCACCGCGGCGACCGCGGGCGTGGCGAAGTCGGTGGCGATGAGCGTGGGGTCGATGTCGGCGAGTTGGGTGAACCTTGCCATGGTGGCCGCCGGGACCAGCCGCCCGACCAGGTCTGGCTGCATCGCGAACAGCGCGCGGGGCCTGGGGTGTGTCGTCATTTCACCGCACCCGCCGTCAGGCCTGCCTTCCAGTGCCGCTGCAGGATGATGAACGCCGCGATCAGCGGGATCACCGCGAGCAGCGACCCGGTGACCACCAGCGGGTAGTACTCGGGGAACGCGGCGGTCTGGGTGTCCCAGGCGAACAGGCCGAGGCTGAGCGGGAACAGCTTGTTGTCCGACAGCATCACCAGCGGCAGGAAGAAGTTGTTCCAGATCGCGGTGAACTGGAACAGGAAGATGGTGAAGAATCCGGGGGTCACCATCTTCAGGCCGACCGACCAGAACGTCCGGAACTCCGTCGCCCCGTCGATGCGGGCGGCTTCCAGCACCTCGGTGGGGATGTAGCCCGCGCAGAACACCCGAGCCAGGTACACGCCGAACGGGCTGACCACACAGGGCAGCAGCACCGCCCAATAGGTGTTGACCACGCCGACCTTCGACGCGAGCAGGTACATCGGCAGGGCCAGCGCCGTCGTCGGCACCATCACGCCCGCCAGGACCAGCCCGAACACCTTTTCCTTGCCCCGGAACCGATAGACGTGGAAGGAGTATCCGGCCGCGATGCAGATGAACGCGCAAATGGTGGCGCCCACGCCCGCGTAGAGCAGCGAGTTGAGGTACCAGCGCGCGTAGACGCCGCCCTCGGCGGAGAACACGTTCCCCAGGTTCTCCCCGAGACGCATGTTCTCCAGCGACACGGGCCTGCCGGACAGCAGCTCGCCCGCGTTCTTGGTCGACGCGGTCACCAGCCAGCCCAGCGGCATCAGCATGTAGACGGTGGCCACGGCAAGGACGCCGTTGACCGCCACCTTCGACATCGTCCACGGCTTGCGCCGTGCGACTGCCAGCGTGCTCATCCGAGTCCTCCCTCCGCACGGGCCTCGCGCCTGCGCGCGATCCGGGTGATCAAAAAGGACAGTCCGGCCGCGACGACGGCCAGCAGCACCGAAGCGGCCGCGGCGAGGCCGTTGTCGTTGCGCTCGAAGGCGGCGGCGTAGACGTACATGTTCGGTGTCCACGAGCTGTCGACGCTCGGCGCGTTGCCCTGCAGGATCATCGGCTCGGTGAACAGCTGCAGCCCGCCGATCACGGTGAACATGACCACCGTCATCACCGAGCCGCGGATCAGCGGCACCTTGATGTTCAGCGCGGTGCGCAGCGGGCTCGCGCCGTCGACCGCCGCCGCCTCGAGCACCTCACGCGGGATGGCCTGCAGCGCGGCGTAGAAGATGACGACGTTGTAGCCGATCCACTGCCACGCGGCCATGTTCACCACGGCGGGCAGCGGATGGCCGAGGATGTCGACCTGCAGGCCGACGGTGTCCAGCGCGTCGAGCACCGGGCTGATCCCGGGGGCGTACATGTAGACCCAGATCAGGGCCGCGATGATGCCGGGCACCGCGTGCGGCAGGAACAGCGCGAGCTGGAAGAACCGGCGGGCCCTGGCCAGCGCCGAGTCCAGCAGCAGCGCCAGCAGCAGCGACGAGCCGATCATCACCGGGATGTAGAGCGCGCAGTACAGGGCGACGTTGGCGAATCCGGACGTGAACGCCGGGTCCGCCAGCGCCCTGGCGTAGTTGCCGAACCCGGTGAACACCGTCTCCGCGGCACCGAAGCCCAAGCCGGAGCTGCGCTCCGAGAAGAGGCTGAGGTACACCGCGTACCCGATGGGGATCAGCGTGCAGGCCGTGAACAGTGCCATGAACGGCAACAGGAACAGGCCCGCGGCTCCGGATCGGCCGGGGGACCGCCCGCGCCGCCGGGGGGAGGCAGCGGCGCGGGCGGTTTCCGGGCGGGTGACCAGGGTCGTCACTTCGCGACCTTGATCCCGCGGTTCTCCAGTTCGGCCGTGGTGGCCTTCTGGGCGGACTCGACGGCGGCACCCAGCGTGCCGCCCTCGGCGAGCTTGCCGAACCCGTCGGCGAGCGAGGTGTTGGTGGTGCCCATCGCCGGGCCCCAGGTCCAGTTGGACTGGATCGACTTGGCCGCGTCGACGAACACCGAGTAGATGTCCTGGCCGCCGTAGAAGTCGACCTTGAACGCGCTCTTCGCCGTCGACACCAGGTCCGGGGACGCGGGGAACATCGACGAGGTGCCCGAGGCGATGCGGGCCTGGATGCCCTCGGGGGTGGTGGTCGCCCACTCGGCGAACTTCACCGCGGCGCGGACGTTCTTGCTGTTCTTCGACACGGCGAACGTGCTGCCGCCCAGCATGCCGCTGGCGGGCTTGCCGTCCCACGTCGGCACCGGCGCGACGGCCCACTTGCCGACCTGGTCGGGCACGAGTCCCTTCAGGACGCCGCCGCCCCACGCCGCGCCGACGTAGGCCGCGGTCTCGCCCTTCTGCAGCGAAGCGGTCCACTGCTGGCTGAACGAGGGCTGCACGCGGACCAGGTCCTCGGAGATCAGGCTCTGCCAGTAGTCGACGACCTTCTTGCTGCCGGAGCCGTTGAGGTCGACCTTCCACGCGTCGCCCTCGGTGCCGAACCAGCGGTTGCCCGCCTGCCACACGTTGGCCTGCAGCGGTCCCGCGTCGTCAGGAAAGAAGGTGCCGATGCGGGTGTTCGGGTCGGCCTGCTTGAGCTTCTGGCCCGCGGCCTTGTACTCGTCCCAGGTCTTCGGCGGGGCGATGCCCGCCTTCTCGAAGATGTCCTTGCGGTAGAACAGCGCCTGCGGGGCGACGTCGAGGGGCAGTGCCCAGGTCTTGCCGCCGAGGGTGGTCAGTTCGTTGGCCTGCGGCAGGTACTTCTTCTTCAGGTCGTCGTTCACCGCGGAGCTGATGTCGGCGACGTGGCCCTGGGTGACGAAGTCGGGAAGCGCGCCGTACTCGACGTTGAACAGGTCGGGGGCGTTGCCCGCCTTGGCGGCGTTGGCGATCTTGGTGTAGCCGCCCTTGAGGCCCGCGGGGATCTGCTCGAACTTGACCTGGTCCTTGTGGGTCGCGTTGTAGGCCTTGACCACGTCCTCGGTGCCCTTGGCCCAGCCCCAGAAGGTGATCGTGACGGGCTCGCTGCTGGTGGGCTCGGCTTCGCTGGTCGGGCCCGCGCCGGTGCTTCCGCCGCCCGCGCAAGCCGCGAGCATGGACAGCGCGATGGTCGACGACGCGAAGACCGCGGCGAGCCGGGCGCGGCCTCTGCCGATGAGGGAATTGGACATGTGCGACTCCAGATCACGGGGGCGCTGAGGCGCGGGACTCGGTCGGGGAGCGACGCCGTTCAGCGGGTTGCGTCACATCTTGCGACCGAGTTCTGATCGAAGTCAAGCATTTCCGATTGAACGATCAGTTTCGATCGTCATTCGACCGATAGCCCCGGGTCAGGTCGGCTGCGATCAGGCCGCGGCGCCATCCCGCACCGCGCCACAGGAGGTGCGGATCCGCAGCCACGGCAGCAGGCCGATGTGGTGGACCGGCGACTCCACTCCCCTGCTCAGCCGCCGCACCATCAGCTCCATCGCCGCGACCCCCACCGCGCGCTTCGGCGGCGCCACCGCGGTCAGCGGGGGCGCGGCCAGCGCGGCGAACACGTCGTCGTACGAGATCAGGGCCAGGTCGTCGGGCACCCGCAACCCGTGCGCGCGCAGCAGCGGCGGCAGCGCGATGGCGGCCCGGTCGTTGTGCACGAGCACCGCCCGCACCCCATCGCCCGCGCACCCGGCGATCGCGGCGGCGACGCCGGACAGGTCGGTGCCGCGGTCCGGGACGTCGATCACCGGGCACTCGGCGAGTCCTGCCAGCGGCATCCCGGCCGCGTAGGCCGCGCGCACCGCGTGGGCGGTCCAGCTGTCGCTCCGCGCGGCGAGCGCGACCGACTCGTGGCCGAGCGCGGCGAAGTGCCGCAGTGCCACCAGCACGCCGTGGTCATGGTCGGAGGCCACCGAGTCCAGTTCAGCGAGCACGCTGTCGGCGGCGGGATGGCGCTCCACCAGCACGACCGGCACCGGCAGGTCGCGGACCCACGCGGTGGAGTCGAGGCTGCCCGGCAGGAAGTTGGGGGTCAGCAGCAGCCCTTCGACGCCGGACTCCAGCAGCTGCGCGACCTGCGCCTGGTCGTCAGCCCGGTCGTAGGCCGCGACGCTGAGCACCAGGCGCACGCCCACCTTGGCCGCGACCTCGTTTGCACCCTCGATCACCTCGTCGAAGTACCCGTCGACCGTCGGCACGAGCACGCCGACGACCCGCTCCCGCCGCTGGACCCGGTCCTCGGCCAGCGCCGATACCGCGCCGTGTGAACGCTGGAGCAGGCCGCGTTCGGCGAGCACGGCCACGTCGCGTCGAATGGTGACGGCGGGCAGGGCCAAACGTGCGGCCAAGTCGATGACCCGCACGGTGCCCAGCTCGCGGACCAGCCCGAGGATCGCCTGCCTGCGCTGGTCCGCGGTGATGGTCATCGTCTCCCCTAGGACTTTCGGCACGACCGCCGATCGGTTAGTGTGACCAAACCGTATCATTCGATCAGGAACTGATCAAACGTGGAAGGCCCCGATGCTCCCCCCACCTGATCACCGGCTGAGCCCGCGCACCGGCTGGACCCGCGCGCACTGGGCGGCCGTCGCCGACCACTTGGTCGATGGCGTTCTGCGCTACCGGTCTCCCGCGGGCGCCCTGGTGCGGCCGCCCGGCCGGGTCAGCTGCTCGGGCGAACTCAGCGACGGCCTGGAGGGCTACGCGCGCAGCTTCCTGCTCGCGGCGGCGCGGGTGGCGGGTGCGCAGGGCGCGGACGAGCGGGGATGGCTCACCGGCTACGCCGAGGGACTAGCCGCGGGCACCGCCGACACCGACGAACGCTGGCCCGCGATCGTCGACCGGTCGCAGCCCCTGGTGGAGGCGGCGTCGCTGGTCATCGGGCTGCGCCTCACCAAGCCGTGGCTGTGGGACCGGCTGGACGAGGCCGTGCGGCAGCGCGTGGTGGAGTGGCTGCGGCCCGCGCTGCGCGTCGAGCACGTGGACAACAACTGGTGGCTGTTCGCGGTCATGGTCGCCGACTTCCTCGCCGACGTGGGAGCCGGGTCGCCCCAGGGTGACGCGGTCATCCGGCGGGGGCTCGACCGGGTGGAGTCCTTCTACGTCGGCGACGGTTGGTACTCGGACGGGCCGAACCGGGCGTTCGACTACTACAACGGCTGGGCGATGCACTTCTACCTCGGCCTGCGGACGTGGCTGTTCGGTCTGCCCGCCGGGCCCGAGCTGCGCGACCGACTGCGCACCTTCCTCTCCGGCTACGCGGGCTTCTTCGACGGCGGCGGCGGGATGGTCTACTTCGGACGGTCGCTGACCTACCGGTTCGCGTCGGCCGCTCCGCTGTGGCTCGGTGCCGCGCTCGACGCGTCACCGTGGGCACCCGGCCAGACCAGGGCGACGGCGAGCGCGATGCTCCAGCGCTTCCTCGACCGCGGCGCCGTCCACGACGGACTTCTCACCACCGGCTGGTACGGCCCCCACGAGCCGACGCTGCAGCCGTACTCGGGCGCGGCCTCCCCTTACTGGGCGGCGAAAGGCTTCCTCGGGCTCGCTTTGCCCGCCGACCACCCGGTCTGGCGCGACCCCGAACCCGACCAGGGCGATCCGGGAACCGTCACGCTCGACGCGCCGGGGTTCGTCCTGCACGGGCACGGCGGGATCGCGCGCCTGGTGAACCACGGCAGCCACACCGCGCCGGGCGACCCGCTCTACGAACGCCTCGCCTACTCCTCCCGCACCGGCCCCACCGCGCAGGACGACTCGGCCGACAACCACTTCGCCCTGCTCATCGATGGCGGCTGGACGATCCGCGGCGCGGTCGAGCCGCTCGGCAGCGGCCCCGGCTGGGCCGCGTCGCGGCACGTCCCGGCGCCGGGCACGGCCGTGGACAGCGTCAGCGTGGTCCGCGACGACGTCGAGGTCCGCGTGCACCGGGTCGACGCGCCCGAGGGCACCCGGTGCAGGCAGACCGGCTGGGCGGTCGCGGGCGGCGAGGTCGAGGCGAGCCTGGTCGGCCTGCTCGGCTACGACCGGACCCACACCATCACCGTGGCGGCGGGCACCGCGTTCGGCGCCCCGGCCACCGTCGCGGCACTCGACGGCGCGGGCGATCTGCTCGCCTGCGCGGTCGTCCTGCGCCCAGTCGGCGGCGCGCACCCGGACCAGGTCCAGGTCGACCGCGTCCCGAACGGTGTGGCGATCCGCTGGTGGGACGGCGCCGTGCGGCACGTGACATTCACCGACCGGGTGCGGGTCAGCCCCTGACTTGGAAAGGAGCGGCCGTGGAAGCCAGCCGACGCCACCAGGCGATCCTGCTCGCGGTCCGCAGGGACGGCGGCGCCCGCGCCACCGACCTGGCCGCCGACCTCGGCGTCTCGACCATCACGATCCGAAGGGACTTGGCCGAGCTCGAACAGCTCGGCCGCCTGACCAGGGTCCACGGCGGCGCGGTCCTGCCCAGCACGCTGAGCAGCGCCGAGCCGATCCGGGAGGCACCGAGGACCAGCGCGCGCAGGCCGACGATCGGCATGGTGATCCCGGGGACCACCCAGTACTTCCGCGAGGTCGTGGAGGGCGCGCGCCTGGCGGCGCAGGCCCGCGACCTCAAGCTGGTCCTCGCGGTGTCGGACTACGACATCGAAGGCGACAACGTCAACGTCCGACGTCTGCTCGAAGCCCGGATCGACGGGCTGCTGCTGACTCCGAGCGAGCCGTTGGCCAAGCTGACGCTCGACTGGACCGCCGAGCTGCCGGTCCCGGCGCTGTTCGTCGAGCGCTACCACTCCCCCGTCGCCGCCGTGCACCCGATCGAGTTCGTCGCCTCCGACCACCAGCACGGCACCGTCCAGGCGTTGCGGCATCTCGCCGAGCTGGGCCACCGCAAGATCGGGCTGATGACCTGTGACTCCCCGACGAGCGCCTGGATCACTTGCGGCTACGACGCGGCGCTGGACAGCCTCGGCCTCGCCGACGGCATGCCCCGCTACGAGAACCGCACCCGCGCGGAGCTGCTCGCCGACCTCGACCCGATCATGGACTCGTTCGCCGCCGCAGGCGTCACCGCGGTGTTCGCCCACCCCGACGACATCGCCATCCAGGTCGTGCAGCGGGCCAGGCAGCGCGGGATGATCGTCCCCGACGACCTGTCCGTGGTCGCCTACAACGACGAGATCGCGGGCCTCGCCGACATCCCGCTGACCGCCGTGGCCCCGGCCAGGGGGGACGTCGGCCGACTCGCCGTGGAGTTCCTCCTGCGCAAGCTCCACAGCACCCGAGCCGACCGCGCGCCGCTGCACATCCACGTCCTGCCAAGGGTGATCGTCCGCGCGTCGACCGGGCCACCGCGCTGACGAGCCAAGCCGACTTTGCGAGAATCGGCGGACAGAACCTGTCCGCAAGGGATGTCACGGTGGACACCCGAGCGAAATGGAGCAACCCGATGAGCCGCACCGTCCAGGTCACCTTCGACGCGCACGACCCGCGAGCCCTGTCCCTCTTCTGGCGTGACGTCCTGGGCTACGTCCACCCCGGCCCGCCCGGGGTCGAACTGCCAGAGGGCGCCGACCCGCTGGCCGCGTGGGATGAGTTCCTGGCGAAGGTCGGCGTGCCGCAGGACCAGTGGAACACCCGGTCGGCCATCGAGGACCCCGACGGCGACGGCCCCCGGGTCTACTTCCAGCGGGTTCCCGAGGACAAGGTGGCGAAGAACCGCGTCCACCTCGACATCCGCGCCGCCCCGGGCCTGCAGGGCGACGAGCGGATGGCGGCCCTGGAGGCCGAGTGCGACCGGCTCGTCGCCCTTGGCGCGACCCGGGTGGAGCGCCACGAGCCCGACCTGCCGATGGGCGGGGGCCACATCATCATGACCGACCCCGAGGGCAACGAGTTCTGTCTGGACTGACACCGGCTCTCCGCCGGGCGACGGACTGGACGAGCGCCTAGGTCGTCGTCTTGGTGCGGAGGGCGGCGACTGAGCCGAAGGTGTCACGGTCGGCCAGGAACCCCTCCAGCGCGAACGTGGCGGCGCCGAGGCTGACCGGGTTGTGCCGGATCCCGCTCAGCCGCAGGCTCACCTCGCTCAGCGCGTGGTCGGCGACCGACTGCCTGGCGGCGTCCAAAATGGACTCCCCGAGCAGCGTCGCGACCTGGCCGCCGAAGACGATCATCCGCGGGTTGACCAGGTTGACGAGGTTGGCCACCGCGATGCCCAGGTGCTGCCCGGTCCGCTCGACCACCGCCGTCGCCGTGGGCGACGCCGAGGCGGCGGCGATCGCCGCGACGGTCGCCAGGCCGTCCGCGCCGAGCAGCGGGCTGTCCGGGTCGATCTCGCGCAGGGTGGCGGCGATGCCCAGTGCGCCGACATACGCCTCCACGCAGCCGCGGCGCCCGCACCGGCAGACGCGGCCACCGGGCACCAAGACCATGTGGCCCCACTCGCCCGCCGAGTTGTCCACCCCGCGGTAGAGCACGCCGTCGACGGTGATGCCGACGCCGACCCCGGAGCGCAGGGTGACCACGACGAGGTCGCCGACCTCGCGGCCCGCGCCGAACCACAGCTCGGCCACGGTGCTCGCCTTCAGCGGGTTGTCGAGGTGGATACGGTGCGGGAGGCGGGCGGCCAGCATGGCTTTGACCGGCACGTCGCGCCAGCCCCAGTACGGGGAGAACAGCGACACGCCCTCCTCCGGCGCCACCGGGCCGGGCATGCTCACCCCGAGGCCGAGCACGGCGTCGCCGCCGACGAGTTCGGTGACCGCGCCCGCCACCAGGTCGGCGATGTCGTCAGGGCTGGTCGCCGCGGGGTCGACCGGCACGTCGACCGACCGCCGGGGTGTCATCGTGAGGTCGAACAGGTCGACGTGGATGGCCGTCTCGGCGATGTCGACGCCCACGAGCCACCCCCGGTCGGGGTTCACCGCGATGCGCGCCCGCGGCCTGCCGACGCTGCTGGTGTCGTGGCCGAGTTCGACGAGCACGCCGACTTCGATCAGCTCGGCGATCAGGTTGCTCACCGACGCGAACGACAGCCCGGTCCGCGTGGCGACGTCCTGCCTGCTGACGCTCCCGTCGGCGGCGTAGACGGCCCTGAGCACGTCGAACCTGTTGCGGTGCCGGATCTCCCGAGCCGTTCGGTGCTGCACTGGTCGACTTCCCTGTTCGTCCGGGTAATCGGCACATTCTGGACGACGTTGACCCGATGAGCCTCTCTACACGCCGATCAGGCGAGCCCGGCGCACGCGGAACGCGGCGAACGTGACGAGCGCACCCACGACGAGGCCGCCGATCCCCCACTCCCACCGGACGTCCCCGGGTGCCACCGTGGTCTCGACCGCGGCGAGCGCGGGCGCGGCGACGGCGGGGATGTCGACGACCTGCCCCGGCTTCGTGAGGCCCAGGGTGTCGAACAGGGCGGCGAGTTCCGCGGGCGCCGGGCTGGAGTGCCACGTCGCCGGGGCGTCCCAGATGTTGCCGCCCTCCGGCCCGACGATCCTGGTCTCGATGACCGGGCCCGAAGCGGTGAGGAAGATGCGGTCGGTGCGCCAAACCTGGACGTCGTGGATCAGCCAGGTCGCGGTGACGTAGGAGTCGGACTCGGTGGCCTTCACGGCCTGGCCGCCGTGGACGGCGCTCTCGAGCCGTTTGTAGGCGGAGTCGCTGTGGTAGACCGCCGCCACGCGCTGGTTCTCCGGGGAGGACAGCAGCACGCTTGTCGGCCCGCCCGCCGAGGCGGGCGCCGCGCCGAGGACGACAAGGCCGATCGCGGCGAGCAGAGGCAGGATGGTGGCGCGCATGACGGGGCCTCCCTTTCCGTTGGCTGCCCTGACTACACCGCCCGCCGCGCCCCGGTTCCCGGTCAGCGGGCGGATTCGGCGATCTCCACCGCGCGCGCCCGGTCGAGGTCGCCTTCCAGTCGCAGCGTGACGTTCCCGGTCTGCCAGATGAGGGTGCGCCCGGCCAGCCGCGCGGGCTCGGCGCGCTGGGCGCCGCCGGGCGACTGCACGACGATCTCGTGCGGGCTCGGCAGCCACAGCGCCTCGTCGCCGTCGACCATGGTGAACTCGACCTCGTCGTAGACGGTCTTGACGAAGTACGGCGCCAGCCGGGCGCCGACCTGGTCCAGCCGCACACCCGGCCAGGCCATCGACACCACCATCCGGTCCGCCGACACCCCGACCTGCGACGGCGCGCCGAGAGCCGACGGCACCACCACGTCGAACCTGACCAGCTCCCGCGCCTCCTCGAGGGTGACCCCGCCTTCGATCGTGGGCGGGGGCGCGGTGGGCGGGGCCGCGCCAGTGGTCGTGCGGACCTCGACCGCGCCGATGCCGAACCACTCCGCCACCGCCGCCCGGACCGGCGGGGTGAGCGCGCCGACCAGCACGAGCCCGGTCAGCAGCGACACCAGCGCACGCCAGCGGGCCCGCGCCCACGCCACCAGCCTGCGGATCCGCCCGGCCTTGACCGGCACCGGCTCGGTGGCCACGCGCGCGAGGACCGCCGCCGTCAGCGCGGCGGTGGGCTCGGGCGACGGGAGGTGGTCGCCGAGCGCGCGCAGGTCGCGGATCAGGGGGTCAGTCATCGGCGCCGTCCGTTTCGAGCGACGACCGCAGGCGCTTCAGCGCGCGCGACAGCCGTGACTTCACCGTGCCGCGCGGCCAGCCGAGCACCGTCGCGGTCTCCCGCTCGTCCAGGTCGAGGAGGTACCGACAGGTCACCACCAGTCGATAAGCCTCCGGGAGCACCTCTACCGCCCGGACCAGCTCGGCGCGCCGGGCCCTGGCCTCGGCTGACAGCTCCGGGTCCGCAACCGGCTCCGGCAGCACCGCGGCCACCTCGGTCGCCCCGCGCCGCCGGGCCGAGCGCCGCAGGTTGTTGGTCTCGTTGGCCACGATCCGCAGCAGCCACGGCCGGAACGGCGCCCCGTCGCGGAACCCGCCCAACGCCCGGTACGCCTTGACCAGCGACTCCTGCACGACGTCCTCCGCGTCCGCCCCGGCGCCGAGCAGCACCGCCACCCGCACCGCCACACCGGCGTGGGCGCGCACGAGATCCCCGTACGCGCCCACGTCCCCGGCGCGCACTCTGGCCACGGCTTCCGCGTCCGCGTCGATCCGCGTTGCTCCCGTCAGTGCGTCTACGGACAGGTCTACACCGCCGGGGACCGGGAGGTTCCACTCAGCCGAGAACGGGACCTTGGCCCCCTGCCGTCGGGACCACCGGCAGCATCGGCGTGCGGGTCGGACGTCGAGGATGGACCGATCGCGACGAGGCAGGGAGTACGCCGTGACGATGTCCGCGCGGCAGGCTGAGGTGTCCACTTCCCTGCTGGAACGGATCCGCCAGGGCCTCATCGGCGAGGGCGAGATCCTCGACGGCCCCTACGGTCCGCACCGGATCACCTACGCCGACTACACCGCCTCAGGCCGGTCGCTGGACTTCGTCGAGGACTTCGTGCGCGAGCGGGTCCTGCCGCGCTACGCCAACACCCACACCGAGAGCTCCGGCACCGGCCTGCACACCGGGCTGCTGCGCGAGCAGGCCCGCGACATCATCCACGCCTCGGTCGGCGCCACCGCCGACGACATCGTGATCTTCTGCGGGTCGGGTGCCACGGCCGCGGTGAACAAGCTCATCGGCATCCTCCAACTGCGGGTCCCCGACGGGATCGACCCGCCTGCCGACCGGCCGGTCGTGTTCGTCGGCCCCTACGAGCACCACTCCAACGAGCTGCCGTGGCGCGAGTCCATCGCCGACGTCGTCGTCATCGACGCCGACGCCGACGGCCACATCGACCTCGACCAGCTCGAACGCGGGCTGCGCGAGCACGCGGACCGGCCGCTGCGGATCGGCAGCTTCTCGGCGGCCTCCAACGTCACCGGCATCCTCACCGACACCGACCGCGTCGCGGCGCTGCTGCACCGGCACGGTGCGCTGTCCTTCTGGGACTACGCGGCCGCCGGTCCCTATGTCCCGATCCGGGTGGCCGAGAGCGCGCCGGGCGAGGGCGACCACAAGGACGCGCTGTTCCTGTCACCGCACAAGTTCGTCGGCGGCCCGCAGACGCCGGGCGTGCTCGTCGTGCGGCGCGACCTGGTGACCAACCGGGTGCCGACCGTTCCGGGCGGCGGCACCGTGGCGTTCGTCGGCCCGCTCGGACACCGCTACCTCGCCGACAAGGTCGCGCGGGAGGAAGGCGGCACGCCCGCGATCGTGGAGTCCATCCGCGCGGGGATCGTCTTCGCGCTGAAGGACGCGGTGGGCACCGACGTCATCCAGGTCATGGAGGAACGCCTCTGGCACAACGCCGTGGACCGCTGGTCGGCCCACCCCGCCATCCAGGTGCTCGGCGACCACCGGTCGGCCCGCCTGTCCATTGTGTCCTTCCAGATCCGGGCTGGCGACCTGTTCCTGCACCACAACTTCGTGGTCGCCGTCCTCAACGACCTGTTCGGCGTGCAGTCCCGCGGCGGCTGTTCGTGCGCGGGCCCGTACGGCCACCGGCTGCTCGCCATCGACGCCGCCCGCTCCCACGCCTACGACGACGAGAGCGCCCGCGGCTGCGACGGGATCAAACCGGGCTGGGTCCGCCTGAACTTCAACTACTTCATCTCCGACACCGTCCGCGACTACCTGGTCGACGCCGTCACCCTCCTCGCCGACCACGGCACGCGCCTGCTGCCCGACTATCGCTTCGACGCCCACACCGGCCTGTGGCGCCACCACCGCGCCGCCGAGTTCCTGCCCCACGTCCCGGACCTCCGCCGCCCCGAGCACACCCCGCAGGCGACGGTCTTGGGTGAGGACGCACTCGCCGAACACCTCGACCGCGCCCGGCGGATCTTGCTCGCCAAGCCCGACATCAGCGTCGACGGCCCCAGCGGCATGGCCGAGGACTTCGAGTCGCTGCGCTGGTTCGCCCTGCCACCCGCGTGCGTGCAGGCGTAAGGCATCGGTAAGCAATCCCTAAGCGGCCCGTTATGGCTTCCCCCTTGGCAGAGGGCTTCGCTTGGTTGACCACATTCCTGAGCGGAGAAGCCCATGCGCACTAGAAGAACGTCCGGACACCCATCCCTCTGGCGCGGCGCGGCGGTCCTGTTCGCCGCAGTCAGCGCGGTCATGTTCGCCACCCCGGCGAGCGCGGCCGGACCCGACACGGCCGACGCGGTGGAGCCGTTCGAGCGCGACGTGTTCGAGATCGTCGGCTCGACGCTGCGGAACCCGACCTCGGCGACCGACCCGTCGGCGCCGCTGTTCAACGTCGCCGGGGTGTCGCTGGATCGCACATGGGGCCAGTGGTCCGCCGCGTCGGCGACCTCTACCGTGCGGTCCACCGGCGGGCGGGCGGCACGCACCGACGTCCGGCTCACCTTCACCGGACTCGTGCCGAACGGGGTCTACTCGGTGTTCTGGGGCACTTTGCAGCCCGACTCGGAGAACCCGCTGTGCCCCGGCGTGGAGCGCACGCTCGCCCTGCCCAGCGCCGACGCCGGACAACTGCCCGACGCCTCGTCGTTCGTCGCGGCAGGCGACGGCACAGCGGCCTTCCGCGGCAAGCTCGACGGCGCGTTGCTCGACTCGGCCGCCCAAGTGTTCTTCAGCGTGATCTACCACCTCAACGGCCAGACCTACGGCCCGCTCCCCAACGCGGGCGAGTTCCAGACGCAAGGACCCAACTGTCACAGCAGTTTCGGAGATGACGCGATGCGCCATCTTCTGATTCTGCAGAAGTGGTGAACACAGTTGCGTCACATGATCACCAACGAACGTCTTCCTGGCGCGATCCCACGCTAACCTATTTGTCCGGTCATTCACCGTCACAGCAAGCCGACGGCGTTGGAGGGACGACAAAGCGTGGACTACCTCGACCACTCTCGCAGAGTTGTCATCGTCGGAGCGGGACTGGGAGGTACCGCGACTGCCATCCGCCTGCTGCAGTTCGCTCGGGAGCCTGTCGAGATCGTGTTGCTCGAACGGCAGTCCGAATATCGGAACGCGGGCGTGGCGTATCACCGGGAAAGCAATCACTGGCACCACGTCTTCAACATCCAGGCGGGCCGGATGTCGGCGTTCCGGGAAGACGTCGACGATTTCATCAACTGGGCCAACCACGAGGCCGACCGGTCCGACTGGCCGCCGGAATGGCGCGGGTTCACCTTCACCGAGTCCGGCCCCGCGCCACGCCGAATCTATCCCGACTATCTCGCCGACCGGCTCGCCCAAGCCGCGCGGGAAGCGTTGGAGGGTGTCGAACTGATCGAGGTCGACGGGGAAGTGGTCGATTTGGACGTCCACTCCGAACACGTGCACGTCTCGGTGCGGGGCGAGATCACGGCGATCAGAGCCGATCACGTCATTCTCGCGACCGGCCTCGAACGGAAGTACCCGGTTTTCGCCGAGAGCGTGGTCGACCATCCCGCGTTCGTCAGGAGCCCGTACTCGGAAGCGGGGATCGAGCGCGTCCTCGGCCTGCCGCGCGACGCGGTCGTGGCGATCGTCGGCACGCTGCTCAGCGCCTACGACTCGGCGGCGCTACTGCTGCGCCGCGGGCACACCGGGAAGATCCATCTGATCTCGCGATCGGGGCTGACGCTGCGGACCTATCCCCCGGACCACCGCCACCGCGTCCTCACCCTGCCCCCGCCCGACCTCGGCGAGGTCTACGAGGGGCGGGAGAAGTTCGTCCGCCGGTTCAAGGTCGAGTGGGCGCGGGCCTGCGCCATCGTCGCCCGCGAGTACCCCGACATCTCGCCCGCGGTGGTGACCGAGCGGGTCTCCAAGTCGTGGGAGCCGTACCTTCCCGCGGTCATCGCGCGGATTCCCTCCGCGGACCTCGCCGCCCTGCTCGACAGCTACGGCAGCCTGCTGGCCGTGCTGCGGGTCGGTGTCATGGCCTACACCGCCGAGATCGTCGAGGCCGCGATGGACGGGCAGGTCACGGTCACCGCGTCGAAGGTCGAGGAGATCCACAGCACGAAGGCGGGCACGCTGGTCGTGTCCACGCCCGCCCGGCGCATCGAGGCCGATCTGGTGATCTCGAACTTCGGCCGCGAGTCGAACTACGAGCGCGTCCAGAGCGAGCTGTGGGCGAACCTGCTGCGCAAGGGGATCGCGTGCGCGCACCGGCGGACCGGGCGCGGCGTCGAGGTCGATCCCCGCGGCACCCTGGTCGACTCGACCGGCGTCCCGTCCGGGCCGATCTCGGTGGTGGGCAGCCCGCGCGAGGGCGACGAGATCGTGCGCAACGGCCGGACGGGCGCGTTCACGTTCAACCTCGCCGCGATCAAGAACCACACGGTGGAGGTCGCGGCGACCGTGCTGTGCCTGCTCGAATCCTGCTACGACGAGGTCCCCGCGACCCTGCCGGAGAATCCGGAACTGGAGGAAGCGGTCTCGTATTCGACGATGCTCGATGTGCGCCGAATGACCGCGCGGCGCCGCGACTACCGACAGGCCCTGATCACCCACCTGGAAGACAGCCTCCAGACGATTCGGGACATCACCGCCCGAAACGGCCACCCGACAACGGATCGGGCGCTGCGGTCGGCGATCAGCGCGGCCGCGGCGGCGAAATTGAAGAACCTTTCCGTGACGCCAAGGGATCTGCGTTCCATTCTCGGCCTCGAACGCCGTTTGGAGTCGATCGGCTGAGACGAACGGACCCATGTGACGAAGGACACGACCGCGCGCGAACAGCGGGAAGCGGCATCCGAGAAGACGCACGGTCGACCGGGCGACTGCGAGCCTGAATCATCATCGTGAAGTCGCTTGGTGATCTCGGCCTGCTCGTCGTCGGTGGGAGGAAATCGTGCACCCTCGCGAATTCTTTGGCGAGTTGCTTGTCACCACGCGGGCGGCGACCGTGCGCGGTATCTGCAATCGCACAATGGAACCCGTCGATGATTCCGTGCTGATCGTCGAGGGACTGGGCCCCGAGTTCTACGACGCGATCGTCGCGGCTTCGGCGGTCGTCTGCGCCAGTGGCGGCCGCACTGGGCATATGGAATCTCTGTGCCGTTCGCGGGGAATCCCGGTGCTCCGGATCGATCGGGCCGACCTCGACGACCTCACCGGGCACGTGACGGTCCGGCTCGACCGCCAGTCGGTCACCCTCGGCGAAGCCGACCGCCCCCAGCTGTCCCCGAACTCGCTCACCGTCACGTCGGCCGACCTCGGGTCGGTCTGCGTGGTGATCGCCGACGCGACCGACGTCCAGGCGACGAACGCGCTCGTCCCCCGCGTCGAGCAGGTGACCAGCTTCTTCGTCCGCGAGGAGTTCGTCTGCCTGTCCGCGGGCCTGAGCCCGCTCGACGCGCTCAGGTCCGGCGAGGCAGAGCGCTACGGCGCCGCCATCGGGTCGGAGCTGTGCACGATCGCCAAAGAGCTACTGCCCGGACAGCGCCTTGTCCTGCGCCTGCTCGACCTCCGGTCGGACGACGCCGCACAGATCACCACGGGCGTGGTCGACCACGAACCGAACCCCGACCTCGGCCTGCACGGCGCCCGGTGGCTCCTGGAGGAACCCCACTACCCGCGCGCCTTCCAGGCCCTGCGCGCCTACGTGCACGAACGCCTGGGACCGGACGCGGACCGGCTGAGCTTCGCGGTGCCGTTCATCAACGACCACCACGAGTTCCGCCGACTCCGCCGCCATCTCGACCTGCCCGACGACACCCCACTCTCGGTGTTCGTCGAGACCCCGGCCGCCGTGCACTCCGCGCCCGAGTTCTGCGCCGCCGGAGCGGCGGAACTGTTCGTCGGCACCAAGGACCTTGTCCAGTTCTATCTCGCGGCCGACCGCAGCAACCACCTGGTCGCGTCCTCGTACCAGACGCGGCACCCGGCGGTCCTGGCCGGCTTGGGTCAAGTCGTCGTCTCCGCCCGCCGCGCCGGAACCCCGGTCCACGTGTTCGCGCTGGCCGCGGACCTCGACCACTACGTGCGGCACCTGCCCGCGACCGGATTCATGATGTGCACCGCCGAGGCGCGCCTGCTGTCACGGTGAGGCCGCGCCCCGCAGCTTCTCGATCGCCGCGCGGCCCGCCTCCAGCCGCGCGACCGGCACCCGGAACGGCGAGCACGACACGTAATCCAGGCCGACGCGGTGGAAGAAGTGGATCGACACCGGGTCGCCGCCGTGCTCGCCGCAGATCCCCAGGTGCAGGTCCGGGCGCTTGGCCCGGCCGCGCTCGACGGCGATCTCGATGAGCTTGCCGACGCCGATCTCGTCGAGGGTCTCGAACGGGGACACGGTGAACACGCCCTTGTCCAGGTAGGTCGCGAAGAACCCGGCCTCCACGTCGTCGCGGGAGAAGCCCCACGTCGTCTGGGTGAGGTCGTTGGTGCCGAAGGAGAAGAACTCGGCCTCCTCGGCGATCCGGTCGGCGGTGAGCGCCGCGCGCGGCAGCTCGATCATCGTGCCGATCGGGAAGGTCAACTCGACACCGTGCTCGGCGGCGACCTCGGCGACCACCTCGACGATCTCCTGCCGGATCAGGTGCAGCTCCATCGCGCTGCCGACCAGCGGGACCATGATCTCCGGCCGCGCGTCGATCCCCTGCGCGCGCAGCTCCGCCGCCGCCTCCGCGACCGCCCGCACCTGGAGTTTGAACAGCCCCGGCACGACCAGTCCGAGTCGCACGCCGCGCAGGCCGAGCATCGGGTTGGACTCGTGCAGGCGTTCCACCGCGGCCAGCAGCCGGGTGTCGACGTCGGAGTCCTCGCCGCGCTCCTGCGCCCTGGCGACCCGGACGAGCAGGTCGGCCCGGTCCGGCAGGAACTCGTGCAGCGGCGGGTCGAGCAGCCGGATGGTGACAGGCAGCCCCTCCATCGCGGCGAGAAGGTCGAGGAAGTCGGTGCGCTGCACCGGAAGCAGCATCGCCAGCGCCTCGTCCCGGTCGGCGCCCTCGGCGAGGATCACCCGCTCGATCAGCTCGCGCCGGTCGCCAAGGAACATGTGCTCGGTGCGGCACAGCCCGATCCCCTGCGCGCCGAGCGCGCGGGCACGGCGGGCGTCGTCGCCGCTGTCGGCGTTGGCGCGGACCTTCAGCCCGCGCACCTCGTCGGCGTGGGTGAGCAGCCGGTCGACCGCCCGGACCAGCTCCGCGGTCTCGTCGTCGGCGTCGCGCAGCGCCGCGTCCAGCCCCTCGGCCAGGTAGCGGGTCACCGGCGACTCGACCACGGCGACCTCGCCGAGGAGCACCTCACCGGTGCCGCCGTCGATGGCGATGCGGTCGCCCTCGGCGAAGGTCCCCCGACTGGTCGTCGCGGTCCGAGCCGCCGGGTCCACGTCGAGTTCCTCGGCCCCGCACACGCACGTGCGGCCCATCCCGCGCGCGACGACCGCCGCGTGCGAGGTCTTGCCGCCGCGCGCGGTGAGCACGCCCACCGCGGCGATCATGCCTTCGAGGTCGTCCGGGTTGGTCTCGCGCCGGACCAGGATCACGTCCTCGCCGCGCGCCGCCCACGCCGCGGCGGTGGCCGAGTCGAACACCGCGCGACCGGCGGCGGCGCCGGGCGAGGCGGCCAGGCCGGTGGTCAGCCGGTGCCGGGTGGCCTTCTGGTCGAACTGCGGGAACATCAGCTGCACGAACTGCTGCCCGGTGACCCGCGACAGCGCCTCGTCGAGGGTGATCAGCTGCTCGTCGACGAGCTGCGCGGCGATGCGGAACGCGGCGGCCGGGGTGCGCTTGCCGACCCGGGTCTGCAGCAGCCACAGCTTGCCGCGCTCGACGGTGAACTCGATGTCGCACAGGTCGCGGTAGTGGGTCTCCAGCCTGCGCATCGCCGTGCGCAGCTCACCCGCCGACTTGGGGTCGAGCCGGTCGAACTCCTCCATCGCCAGCGGCGTGCGGATGCCTGCGACGACGTCCTCGCCCTGGGCGTTGGGCAGGTAGTCGCCGTAGACGCCGGTGCGGCCGGAGGCGGGGTCGCGGGTGAAGCAGACCCCGGTGCCCGAGGTCTCCCCCAGGTTGCCGAACACCATCGCGCAGACGTTGACGGCGGTGCCGAGGTCGTGCGGGATGCGCTCGCGCCGCCGGTAGATCCGCGCCCGGGCGGTGTTCCATGAGTCGAAGACCGCGCGCGTCGACATGTCGAGCTGCTCACGCGGGTCCTGGGGGAACTCGCGGCCGCTGTGCTCGAGGATCAGGGCCTTGAACCGCTCGACCGCCTCGACAAGATCGTCGGCGGACAGCTCGGTGTCGGACCGCCCGGCCTGCAGCGTCGTCCAGGCGTGGTCGAACACCTCGGGGTCGATGCCGAGCACGGTACGGCCGAACATCTGCAGCAGTCTGCGGTAGGAGTCCCACGCGAACCGTTTGTCCTGGGCGGCCTCGGCGAGCCCGACCACCGAGTAGTCGTTCAGGCCGACGTTGAGGACGGTCTCCATCATGCCGGGCATCGAGAACTTCGCCCCGGACCGGACGCTGACCAGCAGCGGGTCGACCACGTCGCCCAGCCGCCTGCCGAGCTGGTTCTCCAGCCTGCGCAACGCCATGGTCACCTGCACTCGCAGCGCGGACGGCTCGACGCCGTCGGCCAGATAGGCGCGGCATGCCTCGGTGGTGATGGTGAACCCGGGCGGCACCGGCAGCCCGAGCCTGGTCATCTCGGCGAGGTTGGCGCCCTTGCCGCCGAGCAGGTCCTTGCTGTCCTTGTCGCCCTGGACGAAGTCGAAAACCCAATCAGTCATCGCGAGCCTCCCGTCCTTAGCGTGCCCCGGCACGCTCGGGTCCGCGATTCCTGGAGTTCCGCGTAGCGTGATCTGTCGTGGCGCAGGACTTCGCGGCCTACGGCCCGTCGCACTGGATCGTGCTCGCGGTGTTCGCCGCGGGCGCCGCCGGGCTCGTCGTGCTCGGCCGGGTCCACCCAGGGCGGGCGCCCAGCCGGGTGCTCGCGGTGCTGGTCCTGGCCCTGCAGCTGTCGATCCAGGCGTACTCGCTGGCGCCGTCGCGGTTCGCGATCGACCACTCGCTGCCGCTGCAGCTGTCCGACCTGGCGGGCTACGTGACGGCCTACGCCCTGTGGTCCCACCGGCAGTGGGCGTTCACGCTCACCTATTACTGGGGGCTGACGCTGAGCGTGCAGGCGCTCGTCTCCCCGGCGCTGCGCGGGCCGGACTTCCCGCACATCACCTTCATCGCGTTCTGGGGAATCCACCTGCTCGCCGTGTGGGCCGCGATCTACCTGACGTGGGGCGTGCGGATGCGGCCCGACTGGCGCGGCTACCGGTTGGCCGTGGTGGTCACGACCGCGTGGGCGGTGACGATGCTGGTGTTCAACAGCGTCGCCGGGACCAACTACGGCTTCCTCAACGGCAAGCCCGCCCAGACCTCGCTGCTCGACCTGTTCGGCCCGTGGCCGTGGTACCTGCTCCCGGAGTTCCTCCTGGTTTGGGGAGTGTGGGCGCTGATGACCCTGCCGTGGACGATGCGCCGCCACTTGGTGCCCAAAGGGACGGCCTCCTGACCGTCGCGCGGCGGCGGGTGCCCCGGGACACTGCGCTGAGGCGGCGAGGAGATGAGGGCGCGATGGCTGGGCAACCCGATCTGTCCCCCGGTGAGAGCTCCGAGTGGGTGCAGTACCTGCAGCAGTTGCTGAACCACCACTATCAGCAGACCGTCGTCCCCGAGAGCGGCGAGTTCGACGAGGACACGGCGAACGCGGTGCGCCACTTCCGCGGCCAGAACGGCCTGCCGGACGACGACACCGTCGACTCCTCGGTGTGGGACCTGCTGACCGGCGAGCAGTCGCAGCCCGACTCCGGCGGCTCCGGTGGTTCTGGTGACTCCGGTGGTTCTGGTGACTCTGGCGGCTCCGGTGGCTCGTCGGGTGGTGACGGGGCGGGCGGTGCGCCGCCGTCGGGGAACGACGGGCAGCACGGCAGTGGTCCCGGCACCGACCCGAACGAGCCCGCCGCCGAAGAGGAAGAGGACCGGGACTGCAGGCACCTGACCTCCGAGGAGGTGTCCGAGGCGTACCAGGTCTATGGCGACCAGCTGGACACCTCCGCGATCTTGGTCTGCGAGTCGTCGGTGATGTCGGTCGGCGGCTACGCGCGCACGCTCCCCGACGAGATCTACTTCCCCGTCGGCACCCTCTCCAGCCCGCCGTCGGGCTTCATGAAGTGGCTCATCCACGAACTCGGCCACTGCTGGCAGTACCAACAGGGCGCCTCCGTCCCCGGCCTCATCCTCTCCGCCCTCGGCGGCGACTACGACTACGGCGGCGAACAGGGCCTCCGCGACGCCGCCGCCGCGGGCCAGCCGTTCAGCGACTTCGGCTACGAGGAACAGGCGTCGATCCTCGCCGACTACTGGTCACTGATGGGCGGCGACACCTCCGCGTACGACCCGTACATCGAGTCGGTCAAGAACGGCACGTGGCAGTCCGCCCCCTGATCTGATCGTCTTGTTATCGCCCGCCGGGGGGATGTGGACTCCGGGCGGCTCGGCAGCCCCCGGCCGGGGTCTTGACGCGTGTGGTTTCCTGGCGTCACAAAGGCTTCCCCGCCGCCCGCAGTCGGGGCCGGGGTCGGCTTCCCTCGGGTCGACGTGCCGGGTTGAACAGTTGGCGAACGGGTCGCAACGGCTCGACGACAGCCGCGGTACCGCCAGCCGTGTGAAGCCTTGTCTCAAGCTGAACATTGTTGGGACACAAGGAAATCTCGAAGGCGGGGGCAAGTGATCAGAATCATGGGCGTGGTCCTACCATGGCGCCGTCTGCTCGCCTCCCCCCGAAGTCGTCGCTCCCGAAAAGGGGAAACCACAACCATGTCTGACGTCATCAACAGCATCTTCGGCCGCTCCAAGAACGACCCCTCCCGCAACCCGGCCTACGCCGCGCCCGCCCCCACCGCCGAGCCCCTCCCGTCCGAAACCCCCGCGGCGACCGAGGTCGAGACCTTGACACCGGCCGACGACACCACCGAAGCGGACATCGACACCACCGCCGCCGACGACCAGGCCACTGACGAGGCCGACACGGACACCGCCGAAGAAGCGACCGACGACGAAGCCGCGGCGGACACCGCCGAGGACGACGCCGACGACGAGGCGACCGACGGCGACGACGCGGCCACTGATGAAGAGTCCGCCGAGGACGAGGCGGACGACGAGGCGATCGACGGCGAGACCGCCGACGAAACCGTCGAGGGCGAGACCGCGGGCGACGAGGCGACCGAGGACGAGGCCGCCGAGGACGACACTGACGTGGTCACCACCGACGACGAAGCCGCCGAAACCGTTGCGGGCGAAGCAGTCGACGAGGAAGCCGTCGCGGGCGACGACGAAGCCGCCGAGGACGAAGCGGTCGAGGGCGACACCGCCGAACCGGCCGAGGATGAAGCGGGCGAGAGCGACGCCGGCGAGGACGACACCGCTGAGGCAACCGAGGGCGAAGCCGCCGAAGGCGACACCGCCGAGGACGAAGAAGCGGTCGAGGCCGATGCCGCTGAAGCGGCCGAGGGCGAAGCCGCCGACGTGGCCGAGAGCGAAGCGGCCGAGGCCGACTCCGCTGAAGCGGCCCACGACGACGCCACCGACGTGGCCGAGAGCGAAGCGGCGGAGGACGAAGCCGCCGAGGGCGACACCGCCGAAGCCGTCGAGGAAGCGGCCGAGGACGAGGCCACCGAGACTGCCGAGGGTGAAGCCGAGACTGCCGTCGAGGCAGACGAAGCCGTGACCGGCGAAGGCGACGCCGAGGTTTCCGGTGGGGACCGTGAGGTCGCCGACGACGCCAAGGCCGTCATCGACGAAGCCGAAGCCGTCATCGAGGAGGCCGCCGCCGAGGTCGTCGCCGAGCAGGCCCCCGTGGCTGTGGCTGTGGAGCAAACGCGTCCCGCCGCGGGCACCCGCGGCAGCACCACCGTCGGCGACGGCGTTGTCACCAAGGTCGTGAACCTGGTGGCCCGCAAGGTCGACGGCGTCCACGAGCTGGGCGACGACCTCGTGGTCGACCTCGACGGCGGCGTCGCCGCGATCAAGGTGGCGCTGGTGGTCGAGTTCGGGCACGCGGTCAACGCGGTGGCCGAGCAGGTTCGGATCGACGTGATCGAGGCCGTCGAGCGGTTCCTCGGTCTCGACGTGGCGTCGGTGGACGTCCACGTCACCGACATCCACCTGCCCGACGCTCTCTGACGAAAGGCTGGACGGTCTTGGGTGCGTCGAGCACCCAAGACCGCGCGCCTACTCGATCGACAGCGCCCCCACCATGTCGCCGACCGCCGGTTCTGGCATCGACCTGGCCACGTCGGCCTGGGCGATGATGCCGACGAGCTTGTCGTCGTCCATCACGGGAACCCGGCGGACGCCGTAGGCCGCCATCGTCCGCATGACCAGGCCGGCGTCGTCGTCGGCGTTGACCGTGACCACCTCGCCCTGGGCCAGGTCTCCGGTGTGGACGGCCATGGGGTCCTTGCCCTCGGCGAGCACCTTCACCACGATGTCACGGTCGGTGATCATCCCTTTGAGGATGTCGTCCTCGCCGCGGATGGGCAGTGAGCCGACGCCGAGTCGGGCCATGGTGCGGGCGGCCTCGATGACGGGGTCGGACGTGCGGACACACGTGACGTCTGGGGTCATGAGATCCCTGGCTGTGGTCATGGTTGTCTCCCTTCAGCGACACTCACGGACTACCCGGCGCCACCGATCTCAACCCAACAGCCGGAGCACGGCCCGCTCCAGCCTGCCCCGACTGGTCGAATCGTCGTTACGGACGGTGATCGTCCGGCCCTCGCGGTAGAGGTCCGGCACCCGTGGGTCCACATAGGACCTGCGGGCGACGGCGGGGGTGTTGCCCAACTGCTCGGCCACCACGCGCATCACCTCGGCCTCGGTCCGCTTGGCCGCGGTGGGCGACCCCGGGGTGTCGCGGCCGGCGAACTCGGCGGCGGCCAGGACGGTGGCGGTCCAGGTGCGCATGTCCTTGACCGTGTAGCCGTCGCCCGCGAGTTCGTGGAAGCGCTCGTTGATGTCGTCGGCGTGGATGTCCTTGACCTCACGCCCGTCCCGGTAGGCGAACAGGCGTTGTTCGTCGGACCTGCCCCGCCGCAACGACCTGACCAGCCGGGCCAGCTGCGGGTCGCGGACCGAGGCCGTGCGTTCGACCCCGCTCTTCGCGGGAAAGCAGAACACCAGCTCCCCTCGCACAAGACTGACGTGTCCGCGCAACAGGGTGGCGACGCCGTGCGAGCCGTTCTCCTCGGCATACGACTCCCCGCCTGTGCGGAAGATGCCGAGGTCCAGGATCCGCAGCGCGCCCGCCAGCACGCGCGAGCGCCCCAGCCCGGACGCGGCGAGGTCCTTCGCGACCTTGGCGCGGATCTTGGGCAGGTCCCGGGCCAGCTGGACCACCCGGTCGTGTTTCTCCTCGTCACGCTTCTGGCGCCACTTCTCGTGATACAGGTACTGCCTGCGACCGGCGTCGTCCACGCCGACCACCTGAATGTGGCCGCCGGGATGCGGGCAGATCCACACATCGCGCCAGGCCGGTGGGATGACGAGCGCCCGGACCCGGTCGAGGGTCTCGCGGTCGGTCACCGGGTCGCCGTCGGCGTCGAGGTAGCGGAACCCGCGTCCGTGGCGGACCCGGCGCAGACCGGATCCGTCGGGGTCAACGCGTCGCAGCCGCACGGGTCACCCGCCGCGCACGGTCGCCGTCACCAGCGACACCACCTCGGGCAGCCCGAGCGGCGCGGGCGCGGGACTGTGCAGGTCCAGCGGGTCGCTGTAGAAGCTGTGCACCGCGACCCCGGCGTGCACGGCCGCGTCCCGCTCGGGCAGCGCGTCCCACCACCGGGCGCGGGTCGGCCCGTCGACGCAGGCGAGCGAGCCGTCGCACGGTTCGGGGTCGACGGCGAGGAACGTGGTGATCTGGTGGGCCGCGGTGAGCCACAGCGCCAGTTCGACCGCGGGGCCGCTGGTCACGATGTGCGTGTGCCTGCCGTCGAACATCGGCAGCGCCGCGCCGACCGCGGCCACCCCGGCGCCGTCGGCGGGCAGCCGCACCCACCCGACCAGCACGCGTTCGCTCAGCGGGCGCCACGTGGCCGGGAGTTCGCCGTGGCTGGCCTCGCCAGCGGGGTCGAGCACCGCGATCACGTCGGCCGCGCCGCGGTCACCCCGCCACACAACCGCAGGACCGTCGATCAGGGCCGTCATGACCGTCACTTCCCTCAAGTCTCGAATGGATACTGCGGAAGTACCCCGATCGGGGTCATTCGACGCGGTACAGCGCGTACGCCGCCCGGATCACGGGGTGGGCGACGTTGCGCACGCGCACCCCGCCCGCGGTGAACCCCTGCTCGGTGCCGTAGTGCGCGTGCCCGTGCACCGCGAGCGCCGCGCCGCACTCGTCGATCGCCTCGCCGAGCTGGTAGCTGCCCAGGAACGGGTAGATCTCCTTGGGCTCGCCCCGCAGCGTGTCGGGGACCGGCGCGTAGTGGGTCAGCGCGACGAGGATGTCGCAGTCCAGCTGCGACAGGGCTTCCCGCAGCGAGTCCGCGGCGTCGCAGGTGTGCCGGACGAACGCCTTCAGCTCCGGTTCGCCGAACGCGCTGGCGCACTTGCCCGCGAACCCGCCGCCGAAGCCCTTGACCCCGCCGACGCCGAGCCGCTTGCCGTCGATCTCCAGCACCGTCCCCTGTCCTTCCAGGACGGTGATCCCCCGGTCGGTCAGCAGCTTGGTGATGTCGCCCGGCAGGTCGGAGTGGTAGTCGTGGTTGCCCAGCACGGCCACGACGGGCACGCCGACATCGGCGAACTCGTCGGCGACCACCTCGGCCTCGGCCACTGTGCCGTGCCGGGTCAGGTCACCGGCCAGCAGCAGCACGTCGGCGCGGTCGGGCAGTTCCTCGAGCGCGGGGCGGAACCGGCCCGCGGTGTCCTGGTCCAGATGGACGTCCCCCACCGCCGCGATCCGGATCATCGCAACTCCTCCTGTCCCTTGGGCGCGCCCACCTCGGTCACCCGGATGTCGTTGAGCACCCGCATGGTCGGCGCCAGGTCGTGCACCACGGCGTCGATCTCGTCGCGGCGGTGGTCGCACTCGACGTCGCCCGACAGCAGGATCGTGTCACCGTGGACGGTGACGCGGACGCCGAGTTCGGCGGTGCGCTCGTCCTCGGCCAGCGCCCGGCGCACGGCCGCGACCTGGTATTGCGGGGTCTGTTCGCTCATCCTGTCTTCCTCCCGACCTCGATGAGCGTCGGCGCCACCCCGAGTCGGGCCGCCAGCAGCAGGAACGCCTGCGCGTAGGGCGACTCCGAGGTCTCGGCGAGTACCACCGGCCACTCGATCTGCTCCCGCAACGCGCGGGCGGTGTGCATGGGTTCGTTCAGGTCTCCCCGGTGCGGGCCGAGGCACAGCAGTTTGCCGATCATGACCTCGGTCGCGCTCTGCACCGGCACCACCGACGACCCGACCCGCATCGGCTCGCAGCGGTCGAGCACCGCGTCGGTGACCGGCCGTTCGTTGGGCCGGAACAGCAGGTCCACCAGCCGGTCGCCGTCGTAGACCTTGGTCAGCCAGTCCTCCGGCGGCGGCGCGGCCCGCATGCCGCGCGACACCAGCGCGTGCACCGCCTCATCGGCGTCGCATTCGCGCACGAGCACGTCCACGTCGTGTTCGGTCTCCGGTCCACCTCGGGCGTAGACGGCACAGCCCCCGGTCAACGCGAAGCGGATTCCCGCGTCCCGCAATCCCGCCGCGACCGTGGTGACCGTACGCAGCAGGTCGTCCTGAACCGCCTGTTTGTCCGTCATGGATTAACGCATACCCACTCATGGGCTCGGGCATACCCGTTCGCCACACCCGGCAATCCGCGGGCGCGAGGTGTAACCGCGTCCGTTCGGGGTACGTCCGGGGGTACAGGCACGCCGACGAGAGGAGTTCGGCCATGGCAAACCTGCAGGTGGCGGCCGTCGACTTCGGCCAAGGGCTGTCCGACGCGTGGAGCGCGGTCATCACCTTCGTCCCCCGGTTGCTCGCTTTCCTGGTGATCCTGCTGATCGGCTGGTTCATCGCCAAAGCCCTCGCGAAAGCCGTGAACTACGGCCTGGAGAAGGTTGGCTTCGATCGGGTCGTTGAACGCGGCGGTCTCAAACAGACGCTCGCCCGCAGCAAACTCGACGCCTCCGACATCATCGCGAAGCTTGTCTACTACGCCGTGCTGCTGATCGCGCTGCAGTTCGCGTTCGCGGTGTTCGGGCCCAACCCGGTGTCCGCGCTGCTGACCGACATCGTGGCGTGGCTGCCGAAGGCCGCTGTCGCGATCATCATCATCGTCGTCGCGGGCGCCATCGCCCGGGTCGTCAGGGACATGGTGACCGGCGCGCTCGGCTCGCTGTCCTACGGGCGCACGATCGGCACGATCGCCTCGGTGTTCATCTGGGGCCTGGGCATCATCGCCGCGCTGAACCAGGTCGAGATCGCGACCACGGTGACGACGCCGGTGCTCATCGCGATCCTGGCCACCGTGGCCGGTGTCGCGATCGTCGGTGTCGGCGGCGGCCTCGTGCGGCCGATGCAGTCGCGCTGGGAGGGCTGGCTGAACCGCGCCGAGCACGAGATCCCGGTGGCGCGGCGCGAGATCGACCAGCACCGCGACGAGGTGGCGGCCCGCAAGCGCGAGGAGGCCCGCACCCCGGTGGCGCACGGCAACATGCCGCCGATGGGCACGCCGGGCACGCACGCGCCGATGGGCACGCAGCCGCCGATGCGGCAGTCCCCGCAGCCGATGCCGCCGATGGGCCAGCAGGGCGGTGCCCCGCGGCCTGGTCCGCAGCAGACGCAGGCGATGCCGCCGGGCGGGCAGTCCGCGCCGACCAGCCCGATCCCGCCGGTCACCCGACCGGATGACGGCAGGCAGCAGTACTAGTCCATTTCCCCAAACCCCGGGGCGCGGCCTGTCAGGTCGCGTCCCGGATCCAGTTTGGAGCACAACGTGAACCAACCGCCCCAACAGCAGCGCCCACCCGGCGACACCGACGCGATGACCCCGCGGCCGCGCGACATGATGGCCGACTACGTGGGCCGCGACCTGCTCGACGGCCGGGTCGCGCTGATCACCGGCGGTGAATCCGGCATCGGCCGGGCCACCGCCATCGCCTTCGCCAAGGAGGGCGCCGACGTCGCCATCGCCTACCTCAGCGAACACGACGACGCCGAGAAGACGGCCGCGGCGGTCCGCGCCGAAGGCAGACAGTGTCTGCTGCTGCCCGGCGACCTCGCCGAACGCGCGCACTGCGCCAAGGTCGTCACCGCGACCCTCGACCACTTCCCCACGCTCGACATCCTGGTCAACAACGTCGCTACGCAGGCGCCGGTCGACGCGCCGGAGGACCTGACCGACGAGCAGTGGACACACACCTTCGACGTGAACATCCACAGCTTCTTCCGGGTCACCGCCGCGGCCCTCCCCCACATGCCGGAGGGCGGCGCGATCATCAACACCGCCTCGGTCAACGGTTTGCGCGGCAACAAGCAGCTCATCGACTACTCGGCGACCAAGGGCGCGGTGATCGCCTGGACCCAGGCGATGGCCCAAGCGCTGGCCGACCGCGGGATCCGGGTGAACTGCGTCGCGCCGGGTCCGGTGTGGACACCGCTGATCCCGTCCACCTTCGACCCGGAACACGTGGCGAAGTTCGGCGAGCAGACCCCGTTGGGCCGCCCGGCGCAGCCCGACGAGATCGCGCCGTCGTTCGTGTTCTTCGCCGCGAACCAGCTCTCGTCCTACATCACCGGCGAGGTGCTGCCGGTCCTCGGTGGAGAGACACTTCCAGGCTGACATGAAACGAGAGGGGTCCGCGGCCGTGAACCGCGGACCCCTCTCGTCTATGGAACTAGCTCAGACCCGGCCTGCCGAAGTCGTTCGGCGGGGCCACGTCCGGCTCCTCCGGCCGCCGCACCGGGGGTGCGGGCCGGGGCTGGTCGACACTCGACCCTGGCGCGGTCGACGGCTGGGTGATGGTGTTGACCTCGTCGCGCCACGCGCCGGTCTCGTGACCGCGCTGCTCGATGAACTCCTTGAAGCGCTTGAGGTCGCCCTTCACCCGGCGGTCGAGCAGGCCGAGCTTGTCGCCCACGTTCTCCACGAAGCCCTCGGGATCGATGGTCATCTTCGCGGTCACCCGGGTGGTGTTCGCGTCGACCTTGTCGAAGGTCACGAATCCGGCGTGGTTCGGCCCGGAGTCGGACCGCCAGGCCACGACGGTGTCGGGCTGCTGTTCCACAATGGTCGCGTCGAACTCGCGGGTGGCGCCGCCGACCCTGGTCACCCAGTGCAGATGGGTGTCATCGAGCTGGCGGACATCCTCCACGCCCTCCATGAACCGCGGGAACGTCTCGAACTGCGTCCACTGGTTGTAGGCGGTGGAGACCGGCACCTCGACGTCTACTGACTCGGTGATCGTGCTCACGCGTCCTCACTTCCTTTCTTTGGTCGCGTGTTGGTTACATACCCGCCTATCGGATTCCCACACATCCCCTAGACCACGCGCAGCCAGCGGCAGCCGTAGGGCTCCAACTCCACGGTCACCTTCTTGTTGTCCGCCAACGTGATCCGCTCACCGGTGACGACGTCCTCCAGTTCGGTGACGTCGAGTTCCAGTTCGGGTTTGACGTCATGGTCGGCGAAGTTGTGCAGCACCACCACGGTTCCCTCGATGTCGCAGCGGTGCGCCAGCACCGACGGCTCGGCGGTGTCCAGGATGGTGTATTCGCCCCACGCCAGCTCGGGACACTCGCGGTAGCGGTCGATCAGCTTCCGCATCCACGCCAGCAGCGAGTCCGGGTCCCGCTCCTGGTCGCGGACGTTCACGTGGGACGGTCCGAACTCGCCGTCCGGGATCGGCCCCGGCAGGTCGGCCGGATCGGCGGTGGAGAACCCGCCGTTGGGCCCCGAATCCCACTGCATCGGGGTGCGCACGGCGAGACGGCCTTCGGCGCTCAGGTCCTCGGCCATGCCGATCTCCTCGCCGTAGAACAGCACCGGGCAGCCGGGCAGGGAGTACAGCAGGCTGTAGAGCTGCCGGATCCGCCGCTGGTCGCCGCCCATCATCGACGGCACGCGCCTGCGCAGGCCGCGGTCGTAGAGCTGCATGTCCTTGTCCGGGCCGAACGCGTCGAACACCTCCTGGCGCTCGTCGTCGGTGAGCTTGTCCAGGGTCAGCTCGTCGTGGTTGCGCACGAACGTCGCCCAGTGGCCGTCACGCGGCGGCAGCGGGCGCTCACGCAGGGCCTCGGCGAGCGGTCCGGCGTCGCCGCGGGCCAGCGCGAGGTACATCCGCTGCATCCCGATGAAGTCGAAGCACATGGTCAGCTCGTCGGCCACCCCGTCGCCGTCGCCGAAGAAGCGCATCGTTTCCGAATACGGCAGGTTGACCTCGCCGAGCATGACCGCGTCGCCGCAGCGGCGGCCCAGGAACGCGCGCAGGTCCGCGAGGTAGTCGTGCGGGTCGGGCAGCAGCTCGGCGTCGTCGCTGCCGCCGGTCTCCAGCAGGAACGGCACGCCGTCGACGCGGAACCCGGACAGGCCCAGTTCGAGCCAGAAGCCCATGATCCGGGCGATCTCGTCGCGCACGGCCGGGTTGGCGACGTTGAGGTCGGGCTGGTGCTTGTAGAAGCGGTGCAGGTAGTACTTGCGCGCCTTGCGGTCGTAGGTCCACAAGCTGGTTTCCTTGTCGGGGAACACAATCCCCTTCTCCGCGTCCGGCGGCGGCTTGTCCTGCCAGACATACCAGTCGTGGTATGGCGAGTCCGGTCCGGTGCGCGCGCTCTGGAACCACGGGTGCTGGTCGGAGGTGTGGTTCACCACCAGGTCGGCGATCACCCGGATCCCCCGGTCGCGCGCGGTGCGCATGAACTCCACGAAGTCGCCGAGGGTGCCCAGCCGGGGGTCGACGGTGTAAAAGTCGGTGATGTCGTAGCCGTCGTCGCGGTCCGGTGAGGGGTAGAACGGCATCAGCCACAGGCAGGTGACGCCGAGCCGGTCGAGGTAGTCCACGCGCTGGGCCAGCCCGCGGAAGTCGCCGTGCCCGTCACCGTTGCCGTCGCTGAAGGTCTCGACGTCGAGGCAGTAGACGATCGCGGTCTTCCACCACAGGTCAGCGGTCCTGGTCAGCTCCACGAGTCCACCTCCGCGAGTCGGGGCAGCACGGATTCGCCGAACGCGGTGATGAACTCTTCCTGCCGCTGTCCGACGTGGTGCAGGTAGATCTCGTCGAAGCCGAGGTCGGCGTAGGAGCGCAGCCACTCGGCGTGCCTGCCGAGGTCGGCGGACACGTTGACGGCCCTGGCCGTGTCGTCCGGGGTGACGAACTCGGCGACCGCGTCGAAGTGCGCCGCCAGCTCCAAGTCCCAGGGGATGGGTGGGCGGAACACGTTGGTGCGCCACTGTTCGTGCGCGATGTGCCGGGCGGTGTCCTCGTCCTCGGCCCAACTCAGATGCACTTGCAGTGCCAGCTTCCCTTGGCCACCGGCGTCGCGATAAGCCCCGACCACCCGCTTGAGGTGCTCGATCGGCCCGCTGACGGTGATCAGACCGTCAGCCCACCGCGCGCACCACGCGGCGGTCTCCGCGCTGACCGCGGCGCCGAAGAGCGCTGGACGGCGCTCCGGCCGCGTCCACAGGCGCGCGCGGTCCACTGTGACCAGACCGTCGCAGCTCACTTCCTCGCCGTCGAGCAGCGCCCGGATCACCTCGACGCATTCGAGCAGCCGGGCGGAGCGCACGTCCTTGCGCGGCCAGCCCTGCCCGGTGATGTGCTCGTTGCTCGCCTCGCCGGTCCCCAACGCGGTCCAGAACCGGTCGGGGTACATCGCCGAAAGCGTCGCGATGGCCTGGGCGATGATCGCGGGGTGATAGCGCTGGCCGGGGGCGTTGACGGCGCCGAACGGCAGCCCGGTCGCCTGCATGGCCGCGCCGAGCCAGGACCAGGCGAAACCGGACTGGCCCTGCCGCGCGCTCCATGGCGAGAAGTGGTCGGAGCACATGGCGGCGTCGAACCCGGCCTGTTCGGCCAGGACGACGGCGTCGAGCAGCGCTCTGGGGTGGATTTGCTCGTGGGACGCGTGTAAGCCGTAGAGGGGCATGTCCTGTGCGGTACCCAGGACGGCCAACTTTATGCGGGCGGTCAGTCCCCGAGTGCGTCGGCGACCGTGGGATGGAAGACCAGCACGCCGTCGAGACCGGTCAGTTCGACCACCCGCCGCACGGCGGGCGTCGGGTTGGCCAGGCGGACCGACGGCTCGGCGCACGCGCGCAGCAGGACCGAGATCCCGGCGGAGGCCAGGAACTGCACCTGCCCGAGGTCGACGACCAGCACGGGTCGGGCGGAATCGGCGAGCGCGCTCTTCAGCGCGGTCTCCAGCTGGGGTGCGGTGGCCATGTCCACCTCACCGGCGGGGGTGACGACGCTCGCGGTGGCGGACTGGTCGACTGTGACATCCAGGCGGCTGAATCCCTCGTTCGTGACTGTCATGGCCGTACTCCCGGGTCCTGCGTGGCGACTTTGTTTGTCGCTCGGCAAACACTAGGCTCTTCGGCGTGGGACTACAACCTCCGGCGCGGAACGATCAGCGGGCTCAGGCCTGCTCGCGCGCGTCCCGGAACTCCGCCAGGCCGCGCAGCAGCGCCGCGCGCCCCTCGGCGGACATGGCCGCGAGGACCGCGGCGAGCCGTTCGCGGCGCGCCCGGCGCACCTCGCCGATCAGCGCGTGGCCCGCCGGGGTGAGGATCATGAGCACTTCGCGCCGGTCGGCCTCGCCCGTGGTGCGGGTGACCAGGCCCGCTGCCTCCAGCCGGTCACACAGCCTGCTCGCCGAGGACGGTATAGCGTCGAGGTCAGCGGCGAGCTGGGTCAGCCTGGTCGGACCGCGTCGCTCGACGGTGAGCAGCACCTGCATCTGCGGCGGTGAGACGCGCGGGAAGTCGGGCGGGCTGTCGACGCCGTACAGCCCGACCAGCGCCTCGGCGGCCAAGTCGAGCGTGGCAGCCAAGTCGCGCTCATGCTGTTCAGGCATCTTCGGCAGCGTGATACTCCCTCTGACCGTTCAATTGCTCCAACCCTGCGTCACCCGGAGGTCGGCCGCATGGCGAACACGAGGTCTCTCCTTGCCGAACGCGCGCTGCTGCGCGCTCCGGCGCACGAACTGCTCGCTGTGCTCAAGGAGGTCCTCACCGTCGGCTACCACGCCTTCGACGTGGAGTTGTGGCTCGCAGACTACCGGCTGACCGTCCTCGAACCGGCGATTCGCGCCTACGAGGAGGCCCTGCGGATCAACGACGGCCCGGCGGGCGAGGCGTTCGCGCGGGGCTTGCCGACGACCGCGCCGGAGGGTGACCGGACGGTCCTGTACGTGCCGATCAAGGTCGTCGGGGAACGCCGCGGCGTGCTCTCGGTGACCCTCGACGCCGTGGACGAGGCGGTCACCGCCGAGCTCATCGACGTGGCCACCGCGCTCGGTCAGGCGCTGGCCCTGGCCGACCGGGTCACCGACGAGTTCCGGCTCGCCCGAAGATCACGCCGGTTGACCCTGGCCGCGGAGATCCAGTGGCAGCTGCTCCCCGGCTGCGAGTTCCACAGCGCCGACATCGCCCTCGCCGGCCAGCTCGAACCCGCCTACGCCGTGCGCGGCGACAACTTCGACTGGACGGCCGACCACCGTCACGTCACCATCGCGGTCACCAACGGGATGGGCGACGGCATCAACGCGGCCCTGCTCACCTGCCTGACCACCAACGCCCTGCGCAACGCCCGCCGCGCGGGCCTGGGCCTTGCCGACCAGGCCGCGCTGGCCGACCAGGCGATCTGGGCCCACCACGGCGGCAAGCAGCACGTGGAGACCCTCCTGCTGCGCGTGAACCGCGCGACCGGCGAGGTCGACGCCGTCGACGCGGGCTCCCCCAGCCTGTGGCGCGTCCGCGACCGCGTCGCGACCCGCGTCGAACTCGACCAGCAGCTCCCGCTGGGCATGTTCGACAGCACGGTCTACACCGAGCAGCGGTTCACCCTCGCCCCCGGCGACCGCCTGTTCGTCCTCAGCGACGGCGTCAGCGAGGCCGCCGCCGAGGACACCACCTTCGGCAAACACCGCCTGCAAGCCGTGCTGGAGTCGACAAGCGACGTCGCGGTCGGCGAGGCGGTGCGCACGATGCTCGCCGCGGTGCTGGACTTCCACGGCCCGAGCGACCTCGAGGACGACGCCGTCGCCGTCTGTGTGGACTGGCGAGGCGAGGTCTGACGCCTCACTCCCCGTCGCGGGGAACCCACTCGTACGCGCCACCCGGACCGACCATGAGCACGGTCGTCCTGCCGCCCGCGCGGACCTCGACCCGCCACGCCTCGCGGCCGGGTGGGCCGTCGTGCACGTAGAGCGGTGCCCCGATCTCGGCGCCCGCGGGTGTGCCGTGGCGGGCGATCTCCACCGCCTCCTCCGCCGTGATGCCCGTGACGACGCTGGGCGCGCCGCCGAAGGTGCCGTGGGCGGCGACCTTGCCGTCGCCGGTCACCCGGACGAAGCCGCGCAGGCCGCCGGCGTCCACGATGGGGCACACCCAGTACGACGGCCGCCCCTCGACGGTGTGGACAAGCTGCGGCTCGCCGGCGTGGGCGGCCGCCCAGCCCGGTTCGGAGCGCGCCGCGACCGTGCGCCGCTGTTCGGCGGCGGCACGGGCGGCGTCGGCGTCGATCACGCGTGCCTGACGAAAATCCAGTTGGTGTGCTCCACCGCGTCCCAATCCTCCCAATACACCGCTCCACCCTGGCAGATGTCGGCGTTCCACGGCCACGGGTCGTAGATGCGCACCGAGTGGTCGTAGCCGCTGGTGGCGAGGTTGAACGTCTTGCGCCAGCCGTCGCAGGCGCGGGCGTGGCCGGGGATGCCGCTCTTGAGTGGGCGGCCCGCGTCGATCTCGGCCTTGGCCTCCGACCACAGCGCGTTGGTGTCGTAGGTGGCGTTGAAGGAGTTGTTGGTCAGCGACTCGTAGCCCGCGACCTGGTCGGGGTTGGACGTACCGCCGGAGCCGGTGTTCATGGCCGTGGCGATCTGGTCCTGGGTGAAGTACCACCGGTGGAAGTCGAGGATCATCTGGCCGGTGGCGACCGCGCAGTACACGTTGGTCTGTTGCGCGCGCAGCTGGAAGTCCTCGGACTGGTCGCAGCGCGGGGCGTACGGCAGCACGCGCTCGCTGCTGAGCAGCCAGTAGAACTTGGCCGCCGAGGCCAGCTTCTCGGTGATCGCCGGGGTCAAGGTGAACTTCTGCTCGAACAGCTCGGGCACGGCCTTGCGCAGCACTTCGACGTTCTCGGCGTCGCGCGAGTGGCGGCGGGTGCGCGCCTCCAGCCGGGGTTCGACGACCTCGGCGTAGTAGGAGTACGCGGTCGACCCTTCGAGTTCGTCGCCGCCGATGTTGACCACCGGTTCGAGGTCCGAGGCGTCGAGGATGAGCTCGACCTGCCCTTTGCGCCCGGGGTCGTCGAGGGTCACCCGCACGCCGACCTTCGGGTAGCAGTAGGCCACGAGCTGGGTGGAGACGACCTTCGCCTTCGGGTGCAGCGCGGTCGCCGCCTTGGCCGCGTTCTTCAGCGCGGCGTCGGGGTCCCAGCGCCGCGGCCTGACCTCGAGGCTGACCAGTGGGCTGCCGATGGTCTCGCTCGCGGCGATGCGGGCGACGCCGACGGCTCCCTCGCGCCCGTCGAGGTCGACGTCGTGGAACAGCGGGGCGCCGTTGAGGTCGAAGATCGTTCGGCTCCTGCCCGGCTGCGCCTCGGCGATGGCGCGGTCGACCCGGCCGCCGCCGATCGCGCCGACGCGGATCCTGGCGAGCGCCGAGTCGAGTCCGGCACTGAGCTCCAGCGGCCGGTCCTGGGTCTTCTCGCTCTCGGCCTTGCGCTTGGCTGGCATCGCTCCTCCATCCGTGTCCTCCGTCACGCGCGGCGCCGTGACGGGTAGCGTGGCGGCAATTCCTCGTCCGGTGGAGGGTCGCCGTGGTTGAAGTCGGTCTTGTGGCAAAGAAGCTCGCGCGCCGGTTCCAGGTGTGGGACTACGACGGCAACGGGGTGATCGAGCAGGTCGACTTCGTCCGCCGCGGCAGGCGGCTGGCCGTCGGCCTTGGCTTCTCCGTCGGCTCGCCGGAGCACCAGGTGATCCACGAGACCTTCGTCCAGCAGTGGGACGCGCTGGCGGGCGCCGCCGACACCGACGCCGACGGCAAGATCACCGAGCCGGAGTACGTCGCGGCGTTCACCAGCCTGATCGTCGAGCACCCGGAAGCCTTCGACGAGCTGTACGCGCCGCTGATCCGGCTGACGATGCAGTTGGCCGACGCCGACGGCGACGGCGGGCTCGACCGCGCGGAGTGGCTGAACTGGGCCACCGGCTACCTCGGCCAGTCGGCCGACGAGGCGGGCGCCTCATTCGAGCTGCTCGACCACAACGGCGACGGCAAGGTGTCGACCGAGGAAGCCCAGAAGGGGATCCGCGAGTTCTACCTGGGCACCGATCCGAACGCCGACGCCAACCTCCTGCTCGGTCCCTTGGACTGAGCCGTGGTGGTCCCGGTCCCGGGACCACCACGGCGCCCCGGCACTCACTCGGCGATGGGCAGGTTCTCGATGTACTTCTTCGCCGCCTCCTCCGTCTTGGCCTCGACGGTGGCCTTGACCGACGCGTAGTGGCTCATGTCCAGCGTGTGGTCGGCCGTGGCGTAGAAGACCGAGGTCTGCGCGGACTTCAGGGTCGCGAACAGGATGTTCGTCGTGTTGGACTCGGCCTCGATCGCGAAGAAGACCGGCTTGAAGGTCGGCCAGCCGTGGGCGTCGGTGCCGACGACGCCGAGGTCGAAGTTGACCTCCTTGTCCGCGGCCTTGTCCTTGCCGAGCAGGCGGATCTGCTCGTTGGACGAGTAGCCGGTCTTCAGCACCGACAGCGCGGTCTCCAGCAAGCCGAGCTGTGGGCCGATCAGCAGGCCGGTCAGCAGGTCGACCAGCAGCTTGCTGATCTCCAGGGACGAACTCGACGACGAGTACTCCCGCCACTTGCTGTAGTTCTGCACCCAGCCGCAGAAGCCGAGGACCTCGGTGTACTTGGTGTAGTACTGGTTGGTCTGGGTGTTGACGTCGAACTCGGTGCGGGCGGCCATCTGCGCCAGCAGCTTCGAGCGCATGACAGCCGAGTAGTTGTCGTCGGTCATCTGGTCCGGGGCGACGATCGTGTCCTGCGCGGCCTGCTTGCCGTTCGCCGGGGCGACCTTGGAGGTGCCGAAGGTGTCACCGGTCGGCAGGAACACGCCGGGCTTGCCGGGGCCGGGTTCCATGTCGAAATCGGCGAGCTTCAGGTGCTCCAGGTAGTCCACCGCCTTGTCCCGCTGCCCGGGGATCGGCAGGTCGACCTCGACATCGGGGGCGAAGCGGGTTTCCTTCGTGATCATCGGTCTCCTCGTTTCAGTTGATCTGTGTGCGGTAGAGGTATTTCTTCACGCGGTCCCCGAGCGCCTTGTTGATCCTTTCCTGAATCGCGTCGTAGCCCGCCGCGGTGGTGTCGATCGTGTACTTGGACACCCGCAGGAACGCCTCGGCGACATCGGCCCACGGGCGCGGCGCGAGCGGGTCGTCGACGACGAGGTCGGACTTGAACTGGTAGGCGATCGAGCCCAGCACGACCGACAGCGTCCCCGGCCGGGCCGTCACCTCCGACACCGCGCAGAGCGCGGCGGCGTCCTTGCTCGCCACCGCGCCGAACCGCAGCGCACCCCGCAGCGGGTAGTGCTCCGAGCGCACGTTGACCAGTGCTTTCTCGGTGTCAGCGGTGCCGTCGGGGAGAAGCCCGGTCAGGTCGAACGTGCCAGTGGTCTTGGTGACCCGTTTCCACGTGCCCGCGTTGGCGAGCCATTCCGCCCCGTTCTGGATCGTGTCGTCGAAGGTGCGGAACCACTCGTCGCTCTGGGTCCCGATGTTGTACTTCGCCCCGGCGGCGAGCACCGCGAACAGCAGGACGTTGTCGAACTGATCGCGGTTGACCTCCGGAACAGCGGCGGTGTGCCGGATCGATGCCACGGAAGCCACCACCGTCAGAGATTCACTGCCATTCCCTGAATTCGCCACGCGATTAGATGCTACTGACGCCACCTTCGGCGACAACATCAAAAATGCAGTATGACACGAAGGTGTGGAGTACCCTAAATAGCTCGGTGAACCCACACGGGCGAATTATCGGCGCGATATCCGATGATTTCCTGAGCAATTATCTCGGCGAACCCGAACCGCGAGAAAATCGCGTCGACACATTACCGGATGAGGCTAATCCACTACTCCACTCCGGCGACTCCGCGCACAACCGGTGACAACCCGCCCGCTGCCCGGCGACTGTCCGTCACCGGTCTGATCGTCACCGCTGGTCCCCCGTCCGGCCCAGTGCGCGCGGCCGCGGTGACGGGCGACCCCGCGATAATGGCGGCCTGAGACGCGGAGCAGGAGGCCAGTGGTGACGGATCTGTGTGGGGACGCGGCGCTCGCGGAAAGCGCGCTCGAACTGGCCGGTGACCGGCACCGCCCCTTCGCCGTCGCCGCGGTCTCGCCCGGGGGTGCCCGAATCGCGACCGCGGGCGCCGATCTCACCGCCGACTTCGAGATCGGCTCGATCTCCAAGGGGATCACCGGCCTGCTCTACGCCGACGCGCTCGAACGCGGCGAGATCACCCCGACCACGACCCTCGGCGACCTGCTTCCACTCGGTGACGCCCCGGCCGGGAGCGTGACGTTGGCGTCGGTCAGCACCCATCACTCAGGTCTGCCGAGGCTGCCCAAGGCGGGCTCACTGCGGAAGACCTTCGCGCTGTGGCGACACGGCACCAATCCCTACGGCGAGACCGTCGACGAGCTGATCGCCCAGGCGCGGACGGTTCGTCTGGGCAAGCCCCGCGCCCGCTACTCCAACCTCGGCTACGAACTGCTGGGCCACGCGATCGCCCGCGCGGCGGGCACGACCTACGCCGACCTCGTCCGCCGCCGGATCGCCGAACCGCTCGGCCTCGACCTCTACGTGCCCGCCGACCCCGGCGAACTGCGGCCCGCGGCCCTGCTCGGCAAGACCAAGAGGGGCAAGGAACAGCAGCCGTGGACCGGCGAGGCCGTCGGCCCCGCGGGCGGCGTCCGCGCCACGATCGGGGACATGGCCCGCCTCACCGCCGCCCTGCTCGACGGCACCGCGCCGGGCGTGGCCGCGCTGGACCCGGTCTCACCCTTCGCAGGCCCGGCCCGCATCGGCGCCGCCTGGCTCACCCTTGGCCGCGATGGCCGGTCCATCACCTGGCACAACGGCGGCACCGGCGGTTTCCGCAGCTGGATGGGCCTCGACCGCCCGGCGGGCACAGGCGTCGTCGTCCTGTCCGCGGTGTCGATGTCGGTCGACCGCGCCGGGTTCGCCCTGCTCTCGAAGCGCACTCCATCAAACTGATTTGATGTAAACTGGCGGCATGGTGCCCAGTGCCTTCGTGCGCATGGCGGGCCACCCGCTCCGGTGGCGGCTGCTGGCCGAGCTGGCCGACAGCGACCGCCGCGTCCGCGAGCTGACCGAGCGGGTGGGCGAACCGCAGAACCTGGTCTCCTACCACCTGCGGCTGCTGCGCGACAGCGGCCTGGTCACCGCCCGGCGCAGCAGCTTCGACGGCCGCGACACCTACTACCACCTCGATCTGGACCACTGCGCACAAGCGCTGACGGCCACGGGGTCCACCCTGCACCCCGCGTTGGGCCTTGAGCCACCCGCGCTCGGCGCACCGCCGCCAGTCCGCGTTCTGTTCGCGTGTACCGGAAACAGCGCCCGTTCACCGATGGCGGCGGCGCTCACGCGCCACCGGGGCGGCGGCCAAGTCGAGGCGACCAGCGCGGGAAGCCAGCCGAAGCAGCACGTCGACCCGAACGCCGTCCGCGTCCTGCGCGACGACTACGGCATCGACCTCGACCACACCCCGCGACACCTGGACACGGTCGCCGATCACCGGTTCGACTACGTGATCACCTTGTGCGACAAGGTCCGCGAGGTCTGCCCCGACTTCGGCGACGACCCGCGGCTGATCCACTGGAGCATCCCCGACCCCGCGGGCGACCTCGACACACTCACCCGACTCGCCGCCGAGATCGACACCCGCGTCCGCCACCTGCTGCATGTGTTCGCCCACAAGGAGGTTCGACCATGACCGACCAACTCGCGAGCGTCCGCTACCTCGTCGACGACGTCGAGGCGGCCATCGACTTCTACACCACCCACCTCGGCTTCACCGTGAACCTCAATGCCGCGCCCGCCTTCGCCGACGTGATCCGCGGCCCGCTGCGCCTGCTGCTGTCCGGCCCGGCCAGCTCCGGCGCGAAGGCCACCCCAGCCGACGCGGCCGCCCCGGGACGCAACCGCATCCACCTCATCGTCGACGATCTCGACGCCGAGGCCACCCGGCTCCGCGACGCCGGGCTGCCCTTCCGCAGCGACGTGGTCGCCGGGCCGGGCGGGCGACAGCTCCTGCTCGCCGATCCGGCGGGCAACCTCGTCGAACTGTTCCAGCCCGCACCCCGTTGACCATCGGCATACCGCTACCAACCTGACCCGGCGACGTCGCCACGTAAGTACACTTTGGACGGACAGGTGGACGAGGCGTCGGCGTGCACGACACGACGACGCGGCGAATGGTGAACGTGGCCACCGGGCCCGACGTCGTCATGGCCGCGGGCACCCGCCTGTGGTGCTCCACCGGCTCGAACGACGCCCTGACCTGGCACTCGCTCAACCTGGCCGACGTGCCATGACCGGCTAGTTCGTCAGTTGGAGCAGCGCCGCGCAGGCCGTAGTCAGGTCGGTGGTGGCGGTGAGCACGGTTCCGTCCGGGCGGATGACCGCCGTGGTGGCGCGGCCCCGGCGGAGCCAGGCGTGGAGGTCGTCGTCGGGGGTGGTCTCGATCAGGGCCGCGCTGTGGGCCTCGACGGCGGTGCGTTGGGCGGGGGTCGGGGCGATGGTGGTCACGACCGCGAACCGGCCCGCTGCCAGGTCGTCGAGGCGGCGGCCTGCCGTCAGGGCGTTCGGGGAGAGTCGGCCCGCCAGGGTGCGGCCGAGGCGCGGGCGGTGGACGAGGCTGGAGCGGCTCAGTGGCGGGGTTTCGCTGCTGAGCACGCGGGACTTCAGGCCGGGCAGCAGGTGCAGCCGCGGGATCACCACGCGGCGGATGAGGTTGGCGGCGTCGCCGCCGCCGGTCATGGCGCGGCCGATCACGTTGGCCAGGCGGATCATGGCGAGGGCGTGAGGTGCGCGTTCGGGCTGGTAGGTGTCCAGAATGGACTCGGGGAGCGCCTTGTTGAGCACGGCTGCCAGCTTCCACGCCAGGTTGGCCGCGTCGCGCAGGCCCGCGCCCATGCCCTGGCCGATGAACGGCGGGGTCAGGTGGGCGGCGTCGCCGAGGATGAAGACTCGGCGGTCGCGCCAGCGGTCGGCGATCTGGGCGCGGAAGGTGTACTCGGCGGAGCGGACCAGTTCCAATCCTTCGACAGGGACGCCCCACGGCTGGATCAGCGGGTACAGCTTGGCCAGTTCGCGGTAGTCGTCGGCTGTCTCGCCGGGTGCCAGGCGGAACTCCCAGCGGTGTCGCCGCCGCCCGATGCGCATGTAGGTCGCGGCCCGGTCCCGGTCGCAGACCTGGTGGACGCCTTCCCACTGGCCGAGTTCGGCGTCGGTGGCGACGTCGACCACCAACCAGCGCTGCGCGAAGCCCAGGTCACGCATGTCCGCGCCGATGGACGCGCGCACGAGGCTGTTGGCGCCGTCGCAGCCGAGCACGTACCGCGCGTGGATCTCACCGGACGTGCCGTCGGAGCGGTCGGTGTAGGCGACCCGCACGGAGTCGTCGCCCTGGACGATCGCGGTGACGTCGGCGTCGCCGCGGAAGGTCGCCGCGGGGTGTCGGGCGAGGTTGGCGCGCAGGAGCCGTTCCAGCTCGGGCTGGTCGAACATGTTGGCCTCGGGGTGACCGTGGCGGCCCAGCGTCGAACTGCGCTCGAACTCGGCGAGGACGCGCAGGTCGGGGTCGACCAACCGCAGCCCGTGGCAGTGCCAGGAGATGGCGGCGAACTCGTCGGCGACGCCCATGCGGGCGAGGATGCGGTAGACCTCGTCGTCGAGGTGGACCGCCCGGGGCCGGGGGTAGACCGACCGCCACCGGTCGAGCACCAGGCACTCGACCCCCTCCTGAGCGAGCAGCGTGGCGGCGGCCAACCCGGTCGGCCCCGCGCCGACGATGACGACCGGGAGCATCACACCACTCCGAAAAGGACAGTCGTGTACCAGGCGACGAGCACTCCGCACACCACCGCGGGCGCCACTTCGCGCGGCCCGCCGCCCCGACGCAGGTGGACCACCAACGCGCCCGCGAGCAGCAACAACAAGCCAGCTGAGGCCAGGCCGCCGAGCAGCGGAACGGCCGGGCCGAGCGCGACCCCCGCCGCGGCGGCGACCTCCAGCACACCGATGCGCCGGTACGCGTCGACCGAGAAACCCGCCTTCGCCGCCAACACCCGCATCGGCGGGACGGCGAACAGCTTGGCCAACCCGAGCCCGGCGAACACTGTGGCGACAATGACCGCGAGAACGATCACGATCCCACCCCGACCGTCGTTTCGGGGAACCGCCGCTGGGTGGAGAGATGAGATCGCGTCAGAGCCACCGGGTCACCCCGTCGCGCAGGACGGGCGCTGCGGCCGGTCCCGCGATTCGCGGAGCCGGGCGGCGCCGGGCAACACGGCGTTCGAGCCACAGTGGCGCAGGCGAGCAACGCATGGAGTGGATTCAGGCAGAGCCCGGTAGGCAAGGACTACAGCCGCGATCGAGAACCGGTCGGGGGCGTGTCTACGACGTGCGCGGCCTGCCGGAGGAACACAGGATTCGAGCACAGCCCGGTCGCGCGTGACCTACGGCGTGCGCCGCCTACCGAACAACAACACACCCACCCCTACCGCACCCACCGCCGCGATCCCGCCGAGTCCCCAGAGCAGGCCGGTGGGCCGTGTGCTCGCGGGTGCGCGCGCCGCTGCCGGAAGTGGGGCGCCGCACCGGGTCGACGTCGGCTGGCGCGGCTGAGCCTCGACGGTGACGGTCACCTCGCACTGGCCGATGCCGGGCATCGCGACGTCGACGTAGACCTGCCAGGTTCCCGGCGGCAGCGCCGTGTCGTAGGCGGCCGTCGGCTTCCCCGGCAGGTGTCGCAGCGCCGTCGGGCCGACGGTGCGGTCGGCGGAGGTGGCCAGCAGGCTGGCCGCGATGGTGCTGGTGACCGGGATCGGGTGGCCGTCGGTCCAGGCCAAGTCGACCGTGACGCCGCCACGGCCGTTGTCGTGCAGGATCAGCACGAGGCTCTCGTGGGCCGCCGCCGTGGCGGGGACCCCGAGGGGCGCCATCGCGATCGCGATGGCGCCCGCCCGGAGTAGCCAGTTCCGCACTAGATCGGCTCCGCCGTCCACGCCTGGTGGCGGACGTCGCCGGGGCGCTGCAGGGTGAGCAGCTTGCCCTCGCAGAAGCGGTGCTTCGTCAAGCCGACCACGAGACCGCCGGTGGTCAGGCTGAACCCGCCGTCCTTGCTCGGGGTGAGCGTCCACGTCACCGCGGCCGACCCGCACTCGGACTGCACCAGCGGTGCGCCCGGCTTGACCTCGCCAAGGGCCGCGACGCACTTGCCGGTGGCCTTCGACCGCAGCTGGTGGCCATCACCCGCCGCGACGAGTTCCCACGACTGGTTGGCCGCGCCGGTCGAGGACCGGGCGATCAGCGGGGTGTTGTCCGCGGTCTGCGAGCCGTACAGCTCGGCCGAGCCGCCGGTCAGCGCGTTGGTCAGGCGGAACCAGCCGCCCTTGGGCTGCTCGGCGGCCTTCGTGCGCACGCTGGCCTCGTCGGTGTACTGCTGGTCACCCACGACGATCTTGGCCCGGTACTCGGTCGCGGGACGCAGGCCCACGACGCGCACCGCGGTCGCCTTGGTCGTGCCGAGGACCCGGCCGTTGATGACGACGCCATATCGGGTGCCGACGGCCGCGACCGGCCACGACAGCCGCACCGACGTCGTGGTGACGTCCGAGACCGTCAACTCCTTGTCGCTGGGCGGAACCGGCGACGTAGTGGTCGGCGGCTTCGATCCGGTGGTGCTGGTCGGGCTCGGCGAAGTGGGTCGCGACGTCGTCGTGGCCGTCGGCTTGGTCGGCGACGGCGTGGCCGAGGTGGTCCCCGTCGGGGACGGCTTCGTCGTGGTCGTCGTCGGCGGCCGCGACGAAGTAGTCGTGGTCGGCGACGGCGTCACCGTCGTCGTCGGGTTCGGCGCGGGGCCGCCGCCGTCGCGGATCAGGAAGGCGCTGTCGGCCATGTTCCAGTGCGTGGCGAGGTAGCTGCCCGCCTTCGGACTGGTGTGGTAGTAGTCGTCGTGCTGACAGTCCAGCCTGTCCTCCTGCGCGCGGTCCGGGCAGTTGGTGACCATCTGCGCGTCCGGCGAATCCTTGTAGCACATGAGGTCATAGTCGTCGACGCAGTGACCGGCCTTGCTGGAGTGCTCGGCGCTGTTGTTGACCGCGCCCAGGTTGTGCCCGAGTTCGTGGGCCGCGACGCTGGCGCCCCAGCAGCCGGAGTCGGTGCGCCCGAACGACGGGCCCTTGTTGCTGCGGTTCTCGGCGCCGGGACGCTCGTCGCCGGCGAAGGTGCCGATTCCACAGTAGACCTTCGCGTCGGCGAAGATCATGTACTTGCGGTCGGTGCGGGTGAAGCCCAGTTCGCGCAGCGCGGTCATCGTCTTGCTGAAGGTCGTCAGGCTGTCGGCGGGTACCTCGACCTCGTCGACGGTGACCTCGCAGTCGGCGTTGGTCACGAACCGCACGTGCCGCACGCCGTTGGTCTGCTGGGCGCTGGCGTTGTAGATGGTGTCGACGCCCGCGGCCCAGAGCCGGAACGACGACAGGTACTGGCTGTAGCGGCTGGGCGTGCCCGCGCCGTGGATGTAGAGGACCTGGACGCGGTCGCCCGTGCGGCCGTCGCCCTCGCAGACGACGCCGTTCGGCCCGGCGGCGACCTGGGCGGCCGGGGCGGTGTCCTCGACCATCGCCGCGGTGCCGCCCTCGTCGGTGACCGCGCCCTCATCGGTGACGATCTCGGCGTCGGGGACGACCGGTTCCGGGGCGGCGGCCGGGACGGCGGGCTTGGGCGCCGGGGCGGCGACCGGCGCGACGGGCTTGTTCACGTCGAGACCGGCGGGGGCGGCGTCCGGGCCGTGCGTGCAGGTGTCGCGGTCGGTGACCTCGTAGCCGCCGACGCAGCGCGAGCCCTTGGGGGCCGCAGTCAGGTCTCGGTAGACCAGACCGCGGCCGGGCTCGTCGGCCGGGACGGTGGTGACGGGTTGGACGCTGACGGTCGTCTCACCGGCGGTGTCGTCCGCGGTGTCGATCCACGGCAGCCAACCGCTGCCGACGGTGGGCACCGCCACCAGGCCGAGCAGTACCACGGCGATGACCGTGGCGAAGAGGATGCGAACGGCGCGACGTCTGGGGCGCGCGCGATGCGAGAACACGGCAAATGCCTCCGAACCAGCAGGGATGAGGTCTTCACCCGACTGGACGGCCTCTCACACGAACGCATTACGGTCTGACTCGGAAATTCGACAGGCGGTAACCGGACCTACCACCGGTGGGCGACGTCGACGACCATGCGCGACCCCGTGCCGGGCCCGTCGAGCAGCAGCACGCGGAACGGCAGCCGGGCGCGCACGCCGAGCCCGATCGTCGTCTGCCCCTCGAACTGGCCTGCCCACGCGACGTGCCGGAACGTGCTGTAGCCGGTGACGTCGGCGAGTTCGCCGTTGGGCAGGAAGATCGCGTCGGTCGCGATGGTGGGCACCCGCGGGACGACCTCCAGGCGCGCCCCGCCGCGCACGGGCACGAGTTCGCCGGAGCCGTCCTTGCGGATCTCGTCGACATAGCGCACCGAGTAGCCGCGCACGTCGCCGTTCACGTCGAGGACCATCCGGTCGAAGCACGCGTGGCGGCCGGTGCGGATCGCGTAGAGCTCGTCGGTTGAGCCGGGGCCCGCCTCCTTGGGCAGGGAGCCCCAGGTGATGCCGCAGTAGGGCGTACTCGCCCCCGCCGTGGCGGGCACCCCCAGGAGAACGCCGAAGACCAACGCCACCAGGACCACAACTGAACGCCTCATCACGGCCTCCTGACACGGGAGTGTGCTTTGAAGGACGCCTGTGCGGACGCTCAGGTTGCGCGGGCCGTCAAGTCGCTACCAGAAGAGCGGATCGTTCGGGCTGCTGCGGACCGTCGGGGCCGGTCGCTCTTCCTCCGGCGCGTCGATCACCGGCGCTTCGCCGGTGGTGTCGACGTCGTTCTCGTCTGGCGCGGTCATGTTCCCTCCCTGATCAGGAAGGGAAAGCATAGGTTGGAACGACCGTGGGCGCCGCCCAGACGGCAGCGCCCACGGTCGGGTCGGAGCGGGATCAGCTGGCCGCGGCCACCTCGGCCTTGGCCGACTTCGTCAGCGAGCGGGTCAGCGCGCGCTGGGCGCGGGGCGGGACGCCGTTGATGTCCTCGGTGCTGGTGGCGTAGGTGCCGAGGCCGTAGGCGATGGCGTCGGCGTTGCGGTCCAGGAAGGCCCGGTTCACGTTGCCGAGGTTGTCGCGCGGGGTCTGGTGGTTGGGGTCGAAGGCCGCGCCCGCCGTGCCGCCCCACTTGGCGGCCTGGGCGGCCGTCTTGTAGGTGAAGGAGCCGCCGTAGACGCCGCCGGTCGGGATGCCCAGGGCGACGAAGTACGGGTGGTCGGTGTTCGCGTCGTAGTTCGTGCCCTCGGTCGGGACGCCGAGTGCGGTGTAGAAGGTCTGGAAGGTCTTCTCGATCTGGGCGCAGCCGAACGGGCGCGGGCCGGGGGCGACCCGGTCGGAGTCGTCGCCGTCGTAGACGAAGTGGCCGGCGTTGAGGGAGCCCAGCATGTCGAAGTGAAGGTACATGGCGATGTCGAGCTGCGCCTCGAAGTCGAGGGTGTCGATGTAGGCGCGCGAGCCGCTCTGGGTCCACTCCGCGCCCCAGAAGGCGAAGCGCACGGCGTTGGAGATGCGCGGCTTGCTGCCCAGTTGCAGGGCGACCTCGAGCAGCGCCGCCGAGCCGGTGGCGTTGTCGTTGATGCCGGGGACGTCGTCCTCGCTGTCGAGCTGCGCGCCCGCCAGGATGACGTTGTCGGCGCGGCCGGTCTTGGTCTGCGCGATGAGGTTGTGGCTCACCGTGGGCTGGATGTGGGTGCGGATGTCGACGGTGGTCGTGGTGCCCGCGAGCGCGACGAGCTGGGCGCCCTCGGCCATGGTGACCAGTCCGGTCGGGATGCGCGACGCGGTCGGGCCGCCCGCGAGGATGCCGCGGGGCGGGCCTTCGAGCTGGTTGTAGACGATCGCGGCGAGCGCGCCCGCGTCGGCGGCCATGGCCTGTTTCTGGGTGAAGGTGCAGCCGCCGCGCTTGATCAGCGCGATGGCGCCCGTCATCGCCAGGCCCGCGTAGTCGGCGGCGTCGCAGCCGGGGTTGGCGTCGACCGGCACGTGCACGAGCGTGCCGGTCAGGCCGCCGACCGGGGTGCTGATCGTGTGGATGATCGGGAACGTGCTGAGCTTGGTGGCGCCCGCGGTGATCGACTCGGCGTCGGTGATGCGCCGGTCGAAGGTGAACTCGGGGGTCTGCACGTCGAAGCCCGCGTCACGCAGCTTGCCCGCCACGTAGTCGAGGCTGTCGCGGTAGCCGTTGGTGTAGGCCGCGCGGGACCCGCCGCTGCGGTCGGCGAAGCGCTGCATCGCGATCAGGTGCCGGTTGACCTTGTCGATCGTCACCTTGTGCACGAGGGTGTCGGCGAGCGGGGCGGTGGACTCGGGGGCGGCGCTGGCGGGGCTGATCCCGCTCAGCACGACCGCGGCCACGGCCATTGTCGCCAGGGCTAAGCGCCCGGTGGTGCGCAGGGGGTTGAGGCGCACGTCATCTCCTTCAGAGGTTCTTCGGTGGGGAGGTCAGATCGAGTCGGCCGCGGTGACTGCGGCCGCGCGGGACAGCGAGCGCACCTTGGCGCGCTCGGCGCGCGGCGGCACGCCGTTGACGCCCTCGGTGCTGATCGCGTAGGACGCGGTCACCCAGGCCATGGCGTCGGCGTTGCGGTCGAGCGCGACGCGGTCGATGTTGCCGAGGTTGTCGCACGCCTCGTGGTAGCAGGCGTCGAACCACACGCCCGCCGTGCCGCCCCACTTCGCCGCCTGCGCGGCCGACTTGGCGCCGGTCAGGCCGGTGTGGATGCCGCCGGTCGGGATGCCGACGCCGAGGAAGGCGAGCTGGTCGGAGCGCTGGTTGAGCGCGATGGGCTCGGTCGGCACGCCGCGCGCGGTCAGGTAGTCCACAAAGGACTTCTTGATGTGGCCGGAGCCGTAGGGGCCGGTGTCGCCGTCGTAGACGAAGTAGCCCGCGTTGGGCGAGGCGATCGCGTCGAAGTTGAGGTACATCGCGATGTCGAGCTGCTGCTCGAAGGTCAGATTCGCCACGTAGTAGGGCGAGCCGATGATCCCGAACTCCCAGGCGCCGAAGAAGATGAACCGCACCGCGTTGTTCACCTTGGGCGAGGCGCCGAGCTGCAGCGCGGTCTCCAGCAGCGCCGCGGAGCCGGTGCCGTTGCTGTTGATGCCCGCGCCCTCGACGACGCTGTCCAGGTGCCCGCCCGCGACGACGACGTTGTCGGTGCGGCCGGTCTTGGTCTGCGCGATGACCGTGCGGGACGTGCGCTGCTCGTTGAGCACCTTCAGTTCCAGCGTGACGGACTGGCCTGCCTTCTCGCGCAGCGCGAGGCCGTCGACCAGGGACACGCCGCCGCTGGGGATCAGCGCCTGGTCGGGCGAGGTGAGGTTGCCGCGCAGCCAGCCGTCGACGTTGTTGGCGAAGACGACGCCGATCGCGCCCGCCTTGGCCGCGTTCTGCTGCTTCTGCGCGAACGGGCAGCCGCCGCGGCGGATCAGCGCGATCGTCCCGGTGTAGTCGGCGCCCGCGAAGTCGGCCGCCGCGCACCCGGGGGCCGCGTTGTCGGGGACCACGGCGAGCGGGCCGGTGATGCCGCCGACCGGGGTGTTCGGGGTGTAGAGCGCCATGTGCATCTTGACGTTCGTGCCGCCGACGACCAGCTTCTCGACCAGCGCCTCGGAGTACGGCACCGGGAACTGCTGGGTGGTGACGTCGAACCCGGCGGCGGTGAGCTTGCCGAGGACGTAGTCGACCGAAGCCTCGTGGCCGGGCGTACCGGGGGCGCGCCTGCCGCCGTTGCGGTCGGAGATGCGCTGGAAGGCGATGAGGTGGCGGTTCATCGCGTCCACGGTCACCTTCGCCGCGAGGCGCTGGGCCAGCGGCGGGCCTTCCGGCTCGACGGCCTGGGCGCCCGCGGGCACCATGGCCAGGCCGACGCCGGCGGCGATCGCCAGCACGGCCCCTCTGAGGATTCTGCTGCGGGACATCCGGACTCGCTTTCGGGGGTTGGGGAGATCAGGAAGCGCGAGTGGGCAGGGCGTCGGTGTCCGCCGCGTACCGGGCGATCACCCAGCCGACGGCGGCGGCGTTGTTGGCGAGCATCACCTGGTCCACATTGGACAGCTGGTCGGCCGCCTGGTGGTAGTTGGGGTCGTAGGCCAAGCCCGCCGTGCCGCCCCACTTGACGGCCTGCTCGGCGGTCTTGATCGCGGTGGCACCGGTGTAGAGGCCGCCGGTGGGCACCCCGGCCTCGACGAACACGGCGTGATCGAAGCCGCCGAACAGCGACAGCGGCTCGGTCGCCACCCCGCGGCAGGCGAGGAAGTCGCGGAAGGACTGCTCGATGTGCGCCGAGCCCTCCGGGCCGGGGCCGCCGTCGAAGACGAAGTAGCCCCCGTTGGGCGAGCTGAGCATGTCGAAGTTGAGGTAGAGCGCCACGTCGGCCAGCTGGGCCTCGGTGAGCGACCGGACGTAGTGGTTGGACCCGATCTGGCCGAGTTCCTCCGCGCCCCACCAGGCGAACCGCACGGCGTTGCGCACGTCGGGCGAGCCGCCCAGTGACAGGGCCGTGGTGAGCAGCGCCGCGCACCCCGCGCCCGCGTCGTTGATGCCTGGCCCGTCCACGACGCTGTCGAGGTGCGCGCCCGCCATGACCACGCGGTCCGTGCGGCCGGTCCTGGTCTGCGCGATCACGTTGCGGGACACGCGGGGCTCGGAGAACCGCCGCAGCTCCAGGGTCACCCGCTCCCCCGCCCGCGACCGCAGCGCCGCGCCATCGGCCTTGGAGATGCCGCCGGTCGGGATGCGGGCGTTGTCCGGGGAGACCAGGTTGCCGAGCAGCCACTCGTCGTTGGTGTTGTAGATGACCGTGCCGACCGCGCCCGCCGCGGCGGCGTTGGCCTGCTTGACGTAGTGCGGGCCTCCACCACGCGCGATGAGCACGATGGTGCCGGTGTAGTCGGCGCCCGCGAAGTCGGACTCCGCGCAGCCCGTGGCCCCCTCGGGCAGCACGGCGAGCGGCGCGGTGACGCCGCCGACCGGGGTGTCCGGCGAGTGCCGCATCACCGTGATGTCGACCTCGTCACCGCCCACGACGAGCCGCTCGGCGACCGTTTCCTCATAGATGATGGGGAATTCGGGTACCTCGACGTCGAACCCGGCCGCGACGAGCCGCTCGACCACGTAGTCGACCGACTCCTCGTAGCCGGGGGTGCCGGACGCGCGGCGGTTGTCGTTGCGGTCGGCGATGCCTTGCAGTGCGCGGAGATGGTGCATGACCGCCTCGACGGTCACGCTGTCGGCTAAGGCGTGGGGGTCGAGATCCTCGGACAGCGTGGACATCGGGGCTCCTCGTCGCGACTGAACTGCTAGGGGTCACTGTGGCCTGGTTGGGCACCGGTCCACCCGAGCCAATCCGGCGCGAAATGGACCGTTCGCCTCCGCGACTACGCGCGCCAGGTGTTCTTCAGCTTGTCCAAATACGTCAAACCACCCAGAACGGCGTCGGTGTCGCCGACGAAGTCGATCAGGCAGGCCACTTCGTCGACCCCGGCCGCGTGCAGCTTGTCCAGCGTCGCGGCGCCGTCCTCGACCGTGCCGAACAGGCCACCGGTGTCGAAGTAGCGGTCGAACGACCGCTCGACGAGGAAGTCGACGTCCTCCGGGGACAGCGAGTCCGGGTCGACGCCCGGCAGGATGTCGCCGGACGCGCGCACGATGAGGCCGATGGAGCTGCGCAGGTAGGCGCTGAACGGCTCGCGGACGATCTCGCGGACCTCGTCGCGGTCGGCGCCCATGAAGGTGTGCAGCATCAGGGCCACCTTGCCCGGTCCGGCCGCGTCGCCGTGGTGCTCGGCGAGCGCTTCCCGGTACATCGCGATCTTGCCCTTGAGGTCGTCGAGGTCCTGGCCGAGCAGGTGCGTCAGCACGCCGACGCCGAGCTTCCCGGCCGCCTTGAACGTCTCCGGCGTGCCCGAGCTGGTCAGCCAGACCGGCAGTTCGGGGCTCACCGCGGGCGGGTACGCCTTGACCTCGACCGACTTGCCGTCACCGTCGACCAGCGCGGTCTTGCCGCCGCGCCACAGCTCGCGCACGGTCTCGATGGTCTGGACAAGGATGTTGCGCCGGTCGGCGTAGTTCTCCGGGCGGATCGCGAAGTCGACGGCGTGCCAGCCCGAGGCGAAGGACAGCCCGACCCGGCCGCCCGACAGGTTGTCCACAACGGACCATTCCTCGGCGATGCGCACGGGCGGGTGCAGCGGCGCGACCACGCTGCCCGCGCGGATGGCGACGTTCTTGGTCACCGCGGCGACGGCCGCGCCGGTCACCGCAGGGTTGGGGTAGCCGCCGCCGAACGGGTGGAAGTGCCGCTCGGGCGTCCACACCGCGGCGAAGCCGTGCTCGTCGGCGAAGCGGGCGCCGTCGAGCAGGAGGCGGTAGCGGTCGCCGCCCTCGGAGTCGTCGGCGAAGTAGAAGAGGCTGAAGTCCATCGCTGGGTCCTTCCCGGCGGTCATCGGACCGCGGCTGGCTGGGTGGGGAGCGGTTCGGGCGCGGGCCGCGGACGGCGAACCAGGGTCATGAGCAGGATCGAGAGCACCAACAGGCAGGCGGGCAGCAGGAAGGTGGCGCGGACCGCGCTCGCCATCCCCGTCTCGAACGCCGACTGCGCCGCCGCCCGCAGCGCGTCGACCGAGGAGTCGGACAGACCGGGCGGCACGTCGATGGCGAGGTCGCCCCGGCCGACCCGCAGGCCGCCGTCGGCCGCGTCGGCCATCGCGCCGAGGAACGGTTCCCGCAGCCGCGGTTCGAGTGCGGCGGCCTGACCTGCCGCCGAGTCCCGCAGCGATCCGGCGAGCTGGGACTGCGCGAGCGCGCCGACGGCCGCGGCGCCGATGGTGGCGCCGAACTGGCGGATCGTGTTGAGCGTGCCCGACGCCGCGCCCGCGACGGACGGGTCGATGTCGTGCATCGCGATGGTCAGCGGCGGCGCGAACGTCACGCCCATGGCGACGCCGACGAGGATCAGGCCGGGCAGCAGGTTCCACCACGAGCTGTGCGCCTCGGCGGTCACCACCAGGTGAAGCAGCCCGGCGGCGAACAGGACGAGTCCGACGATCAGGACGGGCTTGCCGCCGTGTTTGTCGGTCATCCGGCCGGAGATCGGCGACACCGCGATGGATACGGCCGGGGCGATCGCCATGACCAGGCCCGCGGCGAACGCGGTCAGCCCCAGCGCGGATTGCAGGTAGATCGACAGCAGCAACAGCATCGCGCCGACGCCGCCGACCAGGGTGATCGTCACGACCGCCATCACGCTGAAGTTGCGGTCGCGCAGGATGACCAGCGGCAACAGCGGTTCGCGGTCCTGCCTGCCCCGCTCCACCACGATGAACGCGACCAGCGCGACCAGCCCGGCCCCGATGACCATCGGGATCGTGACCGGCCCCCACACCGTGCCCCAGTCGTGGGTCTTGCCCTCGATGAGCCCGTAGGTGATCAGGAACAGCGCCGCGGAGGCCAGCGCGGACCCGACCAGGTCCAGCCTGCGCTGCTTCACCTCGCCGACCGACGGGATCACCACCGCCGCGAGAACGATGGCCAGCAGGCAGATCGGCACGTTGACCAGGAAGATCCACCGCCAGCCCCACGCGCTGACGATCAGGCCGCCGATGCTCGGCCCGATCGCGACCGCCGCGCCCGCGGTGGCTCCCCAGACGCCCATGGCCGCGCCGCGCCGCTCGGGCGGGAACACCTTGCTGATCATCGACAGCGACTGCGGGGACACCAGCGCGCCGCCGATGGCCTGCACGAACCGGGCCGCGATGAGCTGAACGGGGGTCTGCGCGAGTCCACACGCGATGGACGCGGCGGTGAACACGGTCATGCCGATGATGAACAGCCGCTTCGGCCCGTACAGGTCGCCGAGCCTGCCCGCGGTGATCACCAGGACGGCCAGGACCAGCGTGTAGATGTTGATGACCCACAGGAGCTGGTCGAACGTGGCGCCGAGGTCGTCGCTGATCGACGGGACGGCGGTGTTGACCGAGGTTGAGCCGACGCCCATGACGAACAGCCCGAGCAGCAGCGTGCCCAGGACGAGCCACGGGTCGGGTTCGCGCTTGGTCATCGAGCGTCCTGCGCCATGGCCTCGGCCAGGCTGCGCGGGCGCATGTCGGTCCAGTTGGCCTCGATGTGGTCGAGGCACTCCTGCCGCGGCGCGGGGCCGTGGGCGACGGTCCAGCCCGCGGGCACGGCGGCGAACTCCGGCCACAGCGAGTACTGGCCCTCGTCGTTGACGAGCGCGTAGTACGTGCCTTCGTTGTTCTCGAAGGGATTCGTCATTTGGTCCTCCTGGTCAGGTCAGCCGGGCGGAGAGCACGGCGGCGATGTGGGCGATCGGGTCGGGGCTGGTCATCGAGCCGTGGTCGCAGTCGACCGCGTGCACGTCGACGCGCCCGGTGAGGTGGGGCGCCCAGGTCGACGGCCGGGGCATGTCGGCGGGCTTGTCGCGGGTGGCCTCGAAGAACACCGCGTCGCCGTCGAACACCGCGGGCCTGTGTGCCTGGCGCAGTTCGGCGTTGGTGGCGAACACGCGGGCCATGGCGGCGACCGCGTCGGCGCCGAGGGTGACGAGGGGGCTGCCCGCGGCGCGCAGGGCGGCCATGGCCCGGTCCAGGTCGAGCGGTTCCGGGCCGGGGTCGACGCCGAGGGACGACAGCAGCCCCTTCAGCGCGTCGCCGCGCGCCTCGGTATCGCCCGCCGGGTAGGCGTCGAGCAGGGCAAGGGTCGCGACCTTCTCCCCCGCCGCCCGCAGCGCGCAGGCCATGGCGTGGGCGACGTTGCCGCCGAACGACCAGCCCAGTAGGTGGTAGGGGCCGCTCGGCTGGAGCTCGCGGATCTTGGCGACGTAGGCCGCGGCGAGATCGTCGACGCTTGCGGTTGACTCACCGCTGAGGCCGGGGTCCTGCAGGGCGTAGACGGGCTGGTCGTGGCCAAGGCCGCGCAGCAGCCCCGCGTAGACCCAGCCGACGCCCGCCGCCGGGTGCACGCAGAACAGCGGCGGCCGGTCGCCCGTGGTGCGCAGGGGCAGCAGGACGTCGAGAGCGCCGCCCGTGGTGTCCCTGCCGAGCAGCTCGGTCAGGGCGGCGGGCGTCGGGGCCTCGAACAGGGCGCGGATGTTGAGGTCCACGCCGAGGTCGGCGCCGACGCGCTTGATGAGCTGGATCGCCAGCAGGGAGTGGCCGCCGAGGTCGAAGAAGTCGTCGTCCGCGCCGACCGCGGGCACACCCAGGGTATCGGCGAACAGCGTGCACACCAGCGCTTCCCGGGAGGTCCGGGGCGCGCGTGCCGACGACGTGTCGATCTCGGGGGCCGGGAGCGCGCGGCGGTCGAGCTTGCCGTGCGGGGTCAGGGGAAGCTCGTCGAGCGTGACGACCGCGCTGGGACGCATGTAGGGCGGGAGGGTGCGGGCGAGGTGGGCGTCGAGGTCGGCGGTGTCGCCCACGACGTAGCCGACAAGCCTGTCCTCACGCACGACGACGGCGGCGCGGGTGACGCCGGGGTGTGCGGTCAGGGCGGCTTCGACCTCGGTCAGGCCGATCCGGTAGCCGCGGAGCTTCACCTGGTCGTCGGTGCGGCCGACGAACACCAGGTTGCCGTCCGGGCGCCTGCGCACGAGGTCGCCGGTCCGGTACATGCGGGCGCCGGGCGGGCCGAACGGGTTGGCCACGAACCGCTCCGCGCTGGCGCCGGGGCGGTTCAGGTAGCCGCGGGCCAGGCCGGGTCCGGCGATGTAGAGCTCGCCGGGCACGTTGGCGGGCACCGGGGCGAGCCGGGCGTCGAGGACGTAGGCGCGGACGTAGTCGTGCGGGGTGCCGATCGGGACCGGGCCGTCGGGCAGGTCGGCGTCGGGGGCGATGCGGTATTCGGTGCAGTTGACGCAGGTCTCGGTGGGGCCGTAGACGTTGAAGACCGTCGCGCCGGGGTTGCGGCGGCGCCACGGGGCGAGTTGCTCGCCTAGCAGAGCCTCGCCACCGAGCATCAGTTCGCCGGTCGGCGAGACGTCGTCGGACAGGGCGTCGAGGACGGCCAGGTGGCTCGGGGTGCCTTTGAGGAACGCCGGGCGGGTGTCGGCGGCGTCGAGTTCGGCGAGGTGGACACGGCCGCCGGTCACCAGAGGCACGTACAGCGCGGTCACCGTGAGGTCGAAGGAGATCGGCGAGTGCAGCAGCACCGTGTCGGCCGCGGCCGGGTAGACGCCGATCGCGCGGTCGAGGTAGACGGCCAGTGCGTGGTGGTCGACGACGACGCCCTTGGGGCGGCCGGTGGAGCCGGACGTGTAGATCACGTAGGCGGGCGCCTGCGGGCGGACACGGTCCACCGGGGCTGACTCGGCCTCGACGTCGGCCAGGTCGTGTTCGGTGAGGACCAGGGTGGGGGCGGCGTCGGTGAGGATGTGGCCGACGCGCTCGGCCGGGTGGTCAGGCTCGATCGGGAGGTAGGCGGCGCCCGCTTTGAGGATGCCGAGCAGGGCCACGACCAGGGTCGGGGTTCGCGGCATGGTCACGGCGACGACGTCCTCGGCACCGATGCCGCGGCCGACCAGGAGGTTGGCGACGCGGTTGGACTCGCGGTCCAGGTCCGAATAGGACAGTTCGGCACCCGGCCCGGACACCGCGATCGCGTCCGGGGTGCGGCGGACCTGGTCGGTGAAAAGGCTGATCACCGAGGGGACGGCCATCGGCCCCGGGCCGCTCGGCACCAGAGCGGCGCGTTCGTGGTCGGCGAGGAGGTCGACGGCGGTGATGGGCTGGTCGGGGTCGAGCAGGACCTCGGCGAGGAAGCGGAGCAGGCGGTCGCGCAGGGACTCGGCGGTCGAGCGGTCGAACAGGTCTTCCCGGTAGGTCAGCACGCCCGCCAGGCCGCCGTCTTCCTCCGACAGCGCGAGGGACAGGTCGTACTTGGCGACCTGGCCGCCGACGGTGTGCTCGTCGACCGTCAGGCCGGGCAGCGTGAGCGTGGCGTCGGGGGTGTTCTGCAGAACGAGCAGCACCTGGAACAGCGGGTGGTGTGCCTGGGACCGGGCCGGGTTCAGCGCCTCGACCAGCCGCTCGAACGGGACGTCCTGGTGGTCGTAGGCGGCGAGGTCGGCCTCGCGGACGCGGCGGACGAGGTCGGCGAAGGTGGGGTCGCCCGCGGTGTCGGCGCGCAGGACCAGGGTGTTGACGAAGAAGCCGACGATCTCGTCCAGCGCGTCGTCGGTCCGGCCCGCGACCGGCGTGCCGATCGGGATGTCGTGGCCCGCGCCGAGCCTGCTGAGCAGCGCGGCGAACGCGGCTTGGAGCACCATGAAGACGCTCGCGCCGTCGCGTGTCGCGAGGTCCACGATGGCGCGGTGGGTGGCGGGGTCGACGGTGATCGGGACCTGGCCGCCGCGGGTGCCCGCGACGGCGGGCCGGGGGCGGTCGGTGGGCAGCGCGAGTTGGTCGGGCAGGTCCGCCAGCGCGGTCCGCCAGAAGGCGAGCTGCTCGGCGGCAAGGCTGGTCGGGTCGGACTCGTCGCCCAGGAGTTCGCGCTGCCAGAGGGCGTAGTCGGCGTAGTGGACGGCCATCGGCGTCCACTGTGGAGCTTCGCCGGTCCGGCGGGCGGTGTAGGCGGCGGCGAGGTCGCGGGTCAGCGGGCCCATGGACCAGCCGTCGGTGGCGATGTGGTGCAGGACCAGCAGGAGCACGTGGTCGTCACCGAGCTTGAAGACGGTCGCGCGGACGGGCAGGTCGTGGGCGAGGTCGAACCCGGGGGCCATGGCCTCGGCGATGGCGGCGTCCAGGTCCGCCTCGGCGAGCGGGACGAGCGGGATGTCGAGCGCGCGGGCCGGGAGGACCCGCTGCCACGGGGTGCCCACGTCGTCGGGCAGGACCGTGCGCAGGGACTCGTGGCGGGCGACGACATCGTTGATCGCCGCGCGCAGGGCGGGCACGTCGAGGTCGCCGCGCAGGCGCAGAGCGAAGGGGACGTGGTAGCGGCTGCCGGAGTCGTCGAACTGGTTGAGGAACCACAGGCGCCGCTGGGCGAACGACAGCGGCACCCGGTCCGGCCGCTCGACCGGCCGGACCCGCGGCCGGGCACCGTCGCCGCCGCGCAGCGCGCCCGCCAGCCCGGCCGGGGTCGGCGTCTCGAACAGCGACCGGATGCTCAGGTCGACGCCCAGCACCGAACGCACGCGGCTGACCAGGCGGGTGGCGAGCAGGGAGTGCCCGCCCATGGCGAAGAAGTTGTCATCGATGCCGACCGCGGGGACGGACAGCAGCTCGGCGAAGATCCCGCACAGGATCTCCTCGTGCACGGTGCGCGGGGCACGGCGGACCTCGGATCCGGCCTGGGGAGCCGGGAGCGCGCGGCGGTCGATCTTCCCGTTGGCGTTGAGCGGGAGCGCGTCCAGCTCGACGACGGTGGGGACCATGTAGTCCGGCAGGGCGCGCCGCAGGTGGGCGTCGAGGTCTGTTGGGACTCCCGGCGCGACGTAGGCGACCAGTCGGTCGTCGCGGGCGATCACCGCGGCTTGGGCGATCGCGGGGTGCTCGGTGAGGACGGACTCGATCTCGCCGAGTTCGACGCGGAAGCCGCGCACCTTGACCTGGTCGTCGGCGCGGCCCAGGTAGAGCAGCCGTCCGTCGGCGGTCCAGCGCACGAGGTCGCCGGTGCGGTACATCCGGGATCCCGGCGCCCCGAACGGGTTGGCGACGAACCGCTGCGCCGTGAGCGCCGGGCGGTTCAGGTAGCCGCGGCCCACCCCGGCGCCCGCCAGGTACAGCTCCCCGGCGACGCCGGGCGGCACGAGGGCGCCGTCGCCGTCGAGGACGTAGACGGCCGTGTTGTCGACCGGCCTGCCGATCACCGGCTCGGGCGAGTCCGCCATCGACGCCCACACGGTGTCGACCGTGCACTCGGTCGGACCGTAGACGTTCAGGCTGGTCACGCTCGGTGCCGCACGCAGCCGCCGCCACAGGTTCGCGTCACACGCCTCCCCGCCGACGACGAGCGCGGCGGGGACGTGGTCGGCGTCGAGCAGCCCTTCGGCGACGAGGACGGCCAGGTGGGACGGGGTGAGTTCGAGGAAGTCGATGCGGTGTTCGGCCACATACCGCACGAGCGCCGCCGCGTCGGCCCGCAGGTCGTCGCCGATGATGTGCAGCTCGTGGCCGGACAGCAGCAGGCACAGCGGGTCGAGCGAGGCGTCGAAGGTGAACCGGGCGACGTGCGCGACACGGGTGGGCTGGGCGAGAGTGGGCGCGATGAGGTGGCGGCGGTGGTGGGCGACAAGGTTGGTGAGGCCGCGGTGTTCGATGACGACACCCTTGGGGCGGCCGGTCGAGCCGGAGGTGTAGATCACGTACGCGGCGTGGTGCGGGTGCGGGGTCGTCGGGAGGGCGGTGTCGGCGTGCGTGTCGATGGCCGGGTCGTCGACCTGGAGGGTTGGGACTCCACTCAGGACGGTGTCGGCGGTGATGGCGAGGAACGCGCAGGCGTCGGTGAGCATGTGGTCGATGCGGTCGGCGGGGTGTTCCAGGTCGAGCGGCAGGTAGGCGGCCCCGGATTTGAGGACGGCGAGCAGGGCGATCACCAGGTCGGCTGTCCGCGGCAGCGCTAGTGCGACGATCCGGTCCGGGCCCGCTCCCCGCGCGACCAGCTCACGCGCGAGCTGATTGGCGCGGGCGTCGACCTCCGCGAACGTGCGCTGTCCATCGCGGGCGACCACGGCGATGGCGTCGGGTGTGCGCGCGGCCTGTTCGGCGAACAGCTCCGGGAAGGTCGCTCCAGACACCTCCTGTGCGGTGTCGTTCCACCGGGCCAGGTCGCGCCGGTCCTCGTCGTCGAGCAGGTCGACCCCGCTCATCCGGGTGTCCGGGTCGGCGGCGACGGCCGCCAGCAGCCGAACCAACCGGGTTGCCATCCGCTCGACGGTGGCGTGGTCGTAGAGGTCCGTGGCGTACTCGATGCTGCCGTCCAAGCCGCCGTCCGCGCGCTCGGCGAAGCCGAAGGACAGGTCGAACTTGGCGTAGGAGCTGTCCGGGTCCTCGATCTCCACCCGCAGGCCCGGCAGCTCGACCACCGGGTCTCCCCCGGCGCGCAGGGCGAGCATCACCTGGAACAGCGGGTGGTGGGCCAGTGACCGCTGGGGGTTGAGCGTCTCGACGAGGCGTTCGAAGGGGACGTCCTGGTTGGCGTAGGCGGCGAGGTTCGTCTCGCGGACGCGGGCCAGCAGGTCGGCGAACGTCGGGTCGCCCGAGGTGTCGGTGCGCAGGACCAGGGTGTTGACGAAGAAGCCGACAAGGTCGTCCAGGGCCTCGTCCGCGCGGCCCGCGACCGGGCTGCCCAGCGGGATGTCGGTTCCCGCGCCGAGCCGGGTCAGCAGGGCGGCCAAACCGGCCTGCAGCACCATGAACAGGCTCGCGCCGCCCGCCACGGCCACGGCGGTGAGCCGCTCGTGGACGGCCGGGTCAATGCGCAGTGTGACGCTGTCGCCGCGGCTGCCCGCGACGGGTGGGCGGGGGCGGTCGGTGGGGAGGTCGAGCCGGTCGGGCAGGCCGTCGAGGGCGGCCCGCCAGTACGCGGTCTGGGCGGCCATCACGCTGTCGGGGTCGGTCTCGTCGCCGAGGAAGTCGTGTTGCCACAGCGCGTAGTCGGCGTAGGCGACCGGCAGTGGCGTCCACTGTGGACTTGCTCCGGCCACGCGGGCCGCGTAGGCGGTGGCGAGGTCGCTCGTCAGCGGGGCGATGGAGGCGCCGTCGGTGGCGATGTGGTGCATGACGATGTGCAGGACGTGCTCGTCCGGCCCGATCGAGTACAGCGTCGCGCGGATGGGCAGGTCGGCGGCGAGGTCGAAGCGGTGGTCCAGGTCGGCGGCCATCGCCGCGGCGACGTCGTCGACCGTGCGCACCACGAAGTCGGGGCGCGCCGGGTTGACGACCTGGTACGGCTCGTCGGTGCCCGGGAACGTGGTGCGCAGCGACTCGTGCCGGTCGACGACGTCGATCAGCGCCGCCCACAGGGCGTTGGTGTCCAGGTCGCCGTGCAGGCGCAGGGCCAGCGGCACGGAGTACAGGCCGGGCGCGTCCTCGAACTGGTTGAGGAACCACAGCCGCCGCTGGGCGAACGACAGCGGCACCCGCTCGGGCCGCTCGACGCGGAGCAGCTCCGGGCGCATCGTCTGCTGCGAGCCGAGGCGGGCGTCGAGCCTGGCCACGGTCGGCGCCTCGAACAGGGTGCGGATCGGCAGTTCGACCCCGGCGACCGCGCGGACGCGGCTCGCCAGCTTGGTGGCCAGCAGCGAGTGCCCGCCGAGTTCGAAGAAGTTGCCGTCGATGTCGACGTCCGGGAGCCCGAGGACTTCGGCGAACAACCCGCACAGCACTTCCTCGCGCGGGGTCCGCGGCGCGCGCCCGGCGGACTGGGTCAGCGAAGGCGCGGGCAACGCGCGCTTGTCCAGCTTTCCGTTGGGCGTCAGCGGAAGCGCGTCGAGGACGACGACGGCGGAGGGCACCATGTGGTCGGGCAGCAGCGCGGCGACATGCGCGCGGACGTCGGCGCCGTCGAGTTCGCCGTCGGCAGGCACCGCGTAGGCCACGATCCGCTTGTCGCCGGGCCGGTCCTCCCGGACGACGACCGCGCAGTGGCCGACGCCCGGGTGCGCGGTGACGGCGGCTTCGATCTCGCCGAGTTCGATGCGGAAGCCGCGGACCTTCACCTGGTGGTCGACACGGCCCGCGAAGATCAGCCCGCCGTCGGCCGACCACCGCACGAGGTCACCCGTCCGGTACATCCGCTCGCCCGCCGGGCCGAACGGATCGGCGACGAACCGCTCGGCGGTCAGCGCGCGGCGGTCGTGGTAGCCGCGGGCCAGGCCGCCGCCCGCGATGTAGAGCTCGCCCGCGACACCGGTCGGGACCGGCCGCAGCCGCGCGTCCAGCACGTAGACGCGCGCGTTCCAGATGGGCCCGCCGATGCCGGGCGCGTGGGTGCCGGCGACCGGTTCGGTCATGGTGGTGACGACGGTGGCCTCGGTCGGGCCGTAGACGTGGACGAGCCTGCGGCCGGGTGCCCAGCGCGCCGCCTGATCGGCGGAAAGGGCCTCGCCGCCGACGATCAGGCCGCGCAGCGTCGGCAGGTCGCGTTCGGGCATGGAGGCGAGCATCGAGGCGACGAGGTCGGTGTGGGTGACGGCGTTGTCCTCGATCAGCGCCGCCAACTCCTCCCCCGCGGCCTGCGCGTCCGGCCCCGGCACGACCAGGGCCGCGCCCGCGAGGAAGGTCGCGGCGATGTCGACCATGGACACGTCGAAGCTGATCGACACCACCAGCAGGAACCGGCTCGTGGCGTCGAGGGCGAGCCGGTCGACGTGGATCGCGGCCACGGCGGCGATGCCGCGGTGGGTGACGACGACACCCTTGGGCTTCCCGGTGGACCCCGAGGTGTAGATGACGTACGCGGCGTTGGTGACGCGCAGCGGGCGGACCCGGTCGGCGTCGGTCGGGTCGGCCTCCGGGTGGCCCGCCTCGCCGTCGAGCACGACGGTGCGGTCGGCGGTCAGGCCGGTGTCGGGGGTGGTGAGCAGCAGCGCGGGCCGCGCGTCGGACAGCATCAGGGCGATGCGCTCGGGCGGGTAGTTGCGGTCGATGGGCAGGTACGCGGCGCCGGCCTTCACCACGGCCAGCATCGCCACGATCATCTCGACCGAGCGCGGGATCGCCATGGCGACGACGTCGTCCGGGCCGACACCGAGGCCGATCAGCTTGTGCGCAAGGCGGTTCGCGCGCCGGTTGAGGTCCGAATAGGACAACTCTTGACCAGCGAAGACGAGTGCAGTCGCGTCCGGAGTCCGCGCGGCCTGATGCTCGAACAGGGCGGGCAAGGTGAGCGCGGGAATCTCGCGGGTGGTGTCGTTGCGCTCGACGAGCAGGTGGTGACGCTCCTCGTCGCCGAGCAGGTCGAGGTCGGTGATGGGGACGTCCGGATTGGCGCAGGCGGCGGCGAGAAGCCGGATCAACCGGGTGCCGATGGCCGACGCGGTGGCGCGGTCGAACAGCGCGGTGCGGTAGTCGACCGACAGGCGGGCGCCGTCGAGCCGGACGGTGAGGTCGAAGCGGGCCGTCGAGGTGCGGACCTGCTCTTCGCGGATGGCCAGCCCGGGCAGGGCCAGCCCGGGGCCGTCGTCACCCTGCACGACGAGCATCACCTGGAACAGCGGGTGGTGTTCGAGGCTGCGGGCAGGGTTGACCGCCTCCACGACGCGCTCGAACGAGACATCGGCCTGGCCGAACGCGGCGAGGTCGGTCTCCCGGACCCGGCGCAGCAGCTGCCGGAAGCCGGGGTCGCCGGAGGTGTCCGTGCGCAGGACCAGGGTGTTGACGAAGAACCCGACCAGGTCGGCGAGCGCCTCGTCGGTGCGGCCCGCGATGGGGCTGCCCAGCGGGATGTCGGTGCCCGCGCCGAGCCGGGTCAGCAACGCCGCGAGAGCCGCCTGGGCGACCATGAACAGGCTGGCGCCCTGCTCGCGGCCGAGGGCCGTCAGTGCGGCGAGGAGGTCGGTGTCGAGGTCGAGGCCCACGCTGTCGCACTCGGTCCCGGCCTCGGCTGAGCGCGGCCGGTCAGTCGGCAGGTCCAGCCGCTCGGGCAGCCCGGCGAGTTCGGCCTTCCAGAACTCGAGCTGCTGGGACAGCAGGCTTTCCGGGTCGGTGTCGTCGCCGAGGACCTCCTGCTGCCACAGCGCGTAGTCCGCGTACTGGACCGGCAGCGGCTCCCAGTCCGGCGCCTCGCCGAGCAGCCGCGCGGCGTAAGCCGAGGACAGGTCGCGGGCGAGCGGGGCCATCGACCAGGCGTCGCCCGCGATGTGGTGCAGCAGCAGGAGAAGAACGTGCTCGGTCGGGCTGACCACGAACAGGACCGTGCGCAGCGGCGTCTCGCGGCCGAGGTCGAACGGGTGCTCGGCGGCGGTTTCCAGCGCGGCGGCCAGATCCTCCGGGTGGACGACCTCGAAAACGGGCTCCGCGGACTCGGTGACGACCTGCTCCGGCTCGCCGTCACGCTCGGGGAAGGTGGTGCGCAGCGACTCGTGGCGGTCCACGACGTCGGCGAGCGCGGCCCGCAGCGCGGCCACGTCGAGCGGGCCGGTCAGCCGGAACGCCGTGGGGCTGTTGTAGGTCGAGTTCGGCCCCTCCATCCGGCTGAGGAACCACAATCTGCGCTGCGCGGACGACAGTGGGATCGCGGCGTTGTCCATCAGACGGTCCTTCGGGGTCGGGCCACCAGGGCGGGCCGCGCGCGCTTGGCGGAGGCGACCTCGACGGCGAGCCGGGCGACGGTCGGGGCCTCGAAAAGGCTGCGGATGCCGAGCTCCACGCCGAGCGCCGCGCGGACCCGGGCGACGACCTTGGTGGCGAGCAGCGAGTGCCCGCCGAGGTCGAAGAAGTTGTCGTCGATGCCGACCTTGGCCAGGCCGAGCACCTGCGTGAACACCTCGCACAGCGCGGTTTCCCGCTCGTCGCGCGGCTCCCGCGAGTCCGGTGCCGCGGCCAGGTCCGGCGCGGGCAGCGCGGCTCGGTCGAGCTTGCCGTTGGGGGTCAACGGGAAGGTGTCCAGCCCGACGATCGCCGAGGGCACCATGTGGTCGGGCAGGACGTCGCCGAGGTGCGCCCGGAGCGCGGCCGCGTCGACGGTCGCCGGACGGACGTAGGCGACAAGCCGCTTGACGCCCGGCTGGTCCTCGCGCACCACGACCGCCGCCTCGGCGACCTCGGGTCGCGCGGCGACGGCCGCCTCGATCTCGCCGAGTTCGACGCGGAAGCCGCGGATCTTCACCTGGTGGTCGACCCGGCCGACGAACTCCACGTTGCCGTCGCGCCGCCGCCGAACCAGGTCCCCGGTGCGGTACATGCGCGACCCGGGCGGTCCGTAGGGATCGGGGACGAACCGTTCGGCGGTGAGCGCTTGCCGGTCGAGATAGCCCCGGGCCAGGCCGCCGCCCGCGATGTAGAGCTCGCCGGTCACGCCCGGCAGGACCGGGCGCAGGGTCGAGTCGAGCACGTGGACCCGCACGTTGTGGATGGGCTTGCCGATCGGCGGGGTGCCCGCGCCGTGCAGCGGGTCGCTCATGGTGGCCACGACGGTGGTCTCGGTCGGGCCGTAGACCTGCATCATCGTGCGACCCGGCGACCAGCGGGCGACCAGCTCGGCGGTGCACGCCTCGCCGCCCACGACGAAGCCGCGCAGCGTCGGCAGGTCGCGGTCGGCGGGCACCGAGGCGAGCATCGGGGCGACGAGGTCGGTGTGGGTGACGCCGTGGCCGTCGATGAGGTCGGCGAGTTCGGTGCCCACGACCTGGCGGCCAGGCTCGGGGATCACCAGGACGGCGCCTGCGAGCAGGGTCATGGCGATGTCGGCCATGGACACGTCGAAGCTGATCGACACCACCAGCAGGAACCGGCTGCCCGGCACCAGACCCATCCGCTCGATGTGGGCGGCGGCCACCGAGGCGATGCCCCGGTGCGACAGCACGACACCCTTGGGCTTGCCCGTGGAACCAGACGTGTAGATCACGTATGCCGGGTGGGCCACCGCGAGCGCGGCCGTCCGGTCGGTGTCGGTCGGGTCGGTGTCCGGGCGGGCGGCGATCGACGCGGCCGTCTCCGGGTCGTCGAGGACGACGCTCGCCGGGAACGCGCCCGCCGTGTCGGTGACCGTGAGGACCAACGCGGGCTTGGCGTCGGTGAGCATGTAGGCGATGCGGTCGGCCGGGTAGGCCGGGTCGATCGGCAGGTACGCGGCGCCCGCTTTGAGCACGGCGAGCCAGGCGACGACCATGTCCGCCGAACGCGGAAGACCCAGTGCCACCAGGGATTCCGGGCCGACGCCGAGGGAGATCAGGTGGTGGGCGAGCCGGTTGGCGCGCGCGTTGAGCTCGCCGTAGGTCAGTTCGTCGGTCCCGCACACGACAGCGGGCGCGGCCGGGTCGGCGGCCACCACGCGCTGGACCAGTTCGGGCAGCGGGCGGGTGTCGACGGGGGCCTCGGTGGCGTTGAGGCCGTGCAGGATGAGGTCGCGCTGCGGAGGCGACAGGACGTCAAGCGCGCTGATCGGCTGGTCCGGGTCGGCGGCGGCCGAGGCGAGCAGCCGCACCAGCGCGTCGGCGAAGCCCGCCACGGTCGGCGCGTCGAACAGGTCGGTGCTGTACTCGATCGCGCCGTCGATGCCCGCCAGGGAGCCGTCGGCGGCGCGGCGCTCGCCGAGGTCGAAGACGAGGTCGAACTTCGCGACCCCGGCCTGGGCGATGTCGACGGTCGTGGTGAGACCCGGCAGGTCCAGTTCGTGCGCCAAGGCGTTCTGGAACACCAGCATCACCTGGAACAGTGGGTGCCTTGCCAGCGACCGGGCCGGGTTCAGCGCGTCGACGAGCCGCTCGAACGGCAGGTCGGGGTGCGCGTAGGCGGCGAGGTCGACCTCACGGGTGCGGCGCACGAGGTCGCGGAAGGTCGGGTCGCCGCCGGTGTCGTTGCGCAGGACCAGGGTGTTGACGAAGAAGCCGACGAGGTCGTCGAGCGCGGCGTCGGCGCGCCCGGCGACGGGGGTGCCGATGGGGACGTCGGTGCCCGCGCCGAGGCGGGTCAGCAGCGCGGCGAGGCCCGCCTGGACGACCATGAACACGGTGGCGCCGTGGTCGCGGCCGAGGTCGGCGATCTTGCGGTGCAGGTCGGCGTCGAGGCTGATCTCGACGGTGTCGCCGCGGTAGGTCGCCACAATCGGCCGGGGACGGTCGGTGGGTAGTTCGAGCTGGTCGGGCAGGCCGGTCAGGGCCTTCGACCAGTAGTCGAGCTGGGGTTCGAGCGCGCCGCCCGCGCCGAGCAGCTCACGCTGCCAGAGGGCGTAGTCGGCGTACTGGACGGGCAGCTCGGTCCACTGTGGAGCATCACCCGCGTGGCGGGCGCGGTACGCCGTGGCGAAGTCGCGGGTCAGCGGGGTCAGCGACCAGCCGTCGCCCGCGATGTGGTGCAGGATGAGGCACAGCGCGTGCTCGTCGCCGTGGGAGAACAGGTGGACGCGCAGCGGGGTCTCGACGGTCAGGTCGAAACCGAGGGTGGCCGCGCGCTGGACGGCGGCGCCGAGGTCGGCGACCGGCTCGACGTGCACCTCGGGGTCCGCGGCGAGGATGTCCTGGTGCGGCTCGCCGTCGACCTCGGGCAGGACTGTCCGCAGGATCTCGTGCCGGGCCACGACGTCGCCGATCGCGGCGCGCACCGCGGGCAGGTCGACCGGGCCGGACAGGCGCAGGGTCAGCGGGATGTTGTAGGTGGCGCTGGGGCCTTCCAGCCGGTTGAGGAACCAGAGGCGCTGCTGGGCGAACGACAGCGGGATCCGCTCCGGCCGCGCGCGCCGGTCGAGGGCTTCGCGGGCCGCGCCCGCGCTGTCGATGGCCTCGACCAGCCCGGCGACCGTGGGGGTGTCGAAGACGGTCTTGATGCGCAGCTCGACGCCGAACACCGAGCGCACCCGGCCCGCGAGGCGGATCGCGGACAGCGAGTGGCCGCCCAGGGCGAAGAAGTCGTCGTCGATGCCGACCTCGGGCAGCCGCAGGATCTCGGCGAATAGCTCGCACAGCACCTCTTGGCGCGGCGTGATCGGCTTGCGGCCGACAACGCCGTGGAACGCGGCGCGGTCGGGGACGGGGAGCGCGGAACGGTCGAGTTTGCCGTTCGGGGTCAGGGGAAGCGCGTCGAGGGTGACCACGGCGGCCGGGACCATGTACTCCGGCAGCCTGCTCTCGGCGTGCGCCCGCGCGGCGACCGCGTCGACCGTGCCGGGGGTGACGTAGGCGACGAGCCGCTTGTCCCCCGGCGTGTCCTCGCGGACGACGACCACGACCCGCTCGACCTCCGGGTGCGCGGCCAGGGCGGACTCGATCTCGCCCAGTTCGATGCGGAAGCCGCGGAGCTTGATCTGGTGGTCGACACGGCCGAGGAAGTCGATGCGGCCGTCCGCGCTCCACCGGACGAGGTCGCCGGTGCGGTACATCCGTGATCCGGGCGGGCCGAACGGGTCGGCGACGAACCGCTCGGCGGTCAGCGACGGCCGACCCAGGTACCCACGGGCCAGGCCCGCGCCCGCGATGTAGAGCTCGCCGGGCACGCCCACCGGCATCGGACGCAGGGCCGCGTCGACCACGTAGACGCTGGTGTTGGCGATCGGCAGGCCGATGGTGGGCGCGCCGGGCCGGTCGTCGAGATCGGCGGCGGTCGACCACACGGTGGTCTCGGTCGGGCCGTACACGTTGGTCACGGTCGACCCGAGCGCGCGCATCGACTCGGCGAGGCCGGGCGGCAGTGCCTCGCCGCCGACGAGCATCCGCAGGCCGCGCACCTGCTCCGACGCCTCGGCGACCAGGCCCTGCCACAGCGACGGCGTGGCCTGCATGACCGTGGCGCCCGAGTGGCGGATGAGGGTGGCCAGCGCGGCAGGTTCCAGGACGGCTTCCTTGTCCGCGACCACGACGGAAGCGCCGGACAGCAGCGGCAGGTACAGCTCCAGACAGGCGATGTCGAAGGCGACCGTGGTGACCGCCAGCAGCCGGTCGGCTGGGGTGAGCGGGCACAGGTTCGCCATGGCCAGCAGGAAGTTCACCAGCGCGCCGCGGGTGACCACGACGCCCTTGGGCCTGCCGGTCGAACCGGAGGTGAAGATCGTGTACGCGGCGGACCGCGGGTCGGGCCGCACGCCCGGGTCGGTGTCGGGGTAGGCGGCGATCAGGTCGGTGGTGCGCGGGTCGTCGAGCGCGGTCACGTCGGCGGCCGCGAACCCGCTGGTGGCCAGCACGAGCGCGGGCTCGGCGTCTTCGAGCATCCAGCGGACGCGGTCGGCCGGGTAGTCGGGGTCGATCGGGACGTACGCCGCGCCGGACTTCAGCACCGCCAGCAGCGCGACGACCAGGTCGGCCGAGCGGGGAAGCGCGACGGCGACGAAGCGGTCCGGCCCGGCGCCGCGGTCGATCAGGTATCGGGCGAGGCGGTTGGCCCGGGCGTGCAGCTCGCGGCGCGTCAGAGTGTCCACACCGGACACGACGGCGAGCGTGTCCGGGGCGCCGCGGCCGAGCAGTTCGACCAGGTCGTCTGCCATCGGCGCGGCGGTGTCGTTGGCGGCGGCGAGAACGCGGATCGAGTCGGGGTCGGTCAGGTCGACGGTGCCGACCGGGGCGTCGAGGTCGGCGGCGGTGAGCCAGCGGGCAACCTGCCCGACGATCCGCCGGGCCAGCGGCGCGGGGACGACGTCGGGGCGGTAGCGCAGGCGCAGGGTGAGCCGGTCGCCCGGGCTGGCGTAGAGGCCCAGCGGGTAGTGGCTCGGGTAGGTGGTGGTCAGCTCGCCGACGTTGGCGGCGGCCACGGTCGCGGGGTGGTTCTCGAAGACGGTGAGGGTGTCGAACAGGTCGCCGAGGCCGGTCGCGCGCTGGATGTCGGTGAGCCCGACGTGATGGTGTTCGGCCATCGCGGAAAGCTGGGCTTGGATGCCCGCGAGGTGGTCGCGGACGGACTGGGCCGGGTCGATCCGGACCCGCACCGGCACGGTGTTGATCAGGAAGCCGATCATCGACTCGACGTCCGCGACGGCGGCGGGGCGGGTGGACACCGTCGTGCCGAAAACGACGTCGTGGCGGCCGGTGAGCCTGCCGAGGACCGTCGCCCACGCGGCCTGCACGGCCGTGCTCAGGGTGATCCCGTTGGCGCGCAGAGCCTCTCGTAATCGAGAGGTGGCTTCCTCCGGCAGGTCGACCACGCATAAGTCGGTTTCGGCGTGGGCCTTGTCGGCGGCGATCAGGGTCGGCTCCTCGACGTCGTCGAGGAAATCGAGCCAGGCGCGCTCCCCCGCCGCCGTGTCCCGGGCGGCCAGCCAGCCCAGGTGGTCGACGAAGTGCGCGTCGGACTTGGCGCCGCCCAGCAGCTCGTCGATGAGCAGCGGCATGGACCAGCCGTCGAGCACGATGTGGTGGTGGGTCAGCAGGACGCGGTGGTGCTCGGCGCCGAGGCGGACCAGGGTGAACCGCAGCAGCGGCGGGGCGGCGAGGTCGAACCGCCGGTCCCGTTCGGCCGCCGCCACCCGGTCCACTTCTTCGTCGCGGCCGGTGAGGTCGATCTCCTGCCACGGCACGTCGACCCGCTCGGCGACCAGCTGGGCGGGGCGTTCCAGTCCGGTGTGGACGAATCCGGCGCGCAGGTTCGGGTGCCGATCGAGCAGCGCCTGGGCGGAGGCGTGGAGTTCGGCGGTGTCCAGCGGTCCGTGCAGGTCGAAGGAGAACTGCATGGTGTAGGCGTCGGGCGCGGACTCGTCGTAGGCGGCGTGGAAGAGTAGACCCTCCTGCAGCGGGGTCAACGGCCAGGTCTCGGCGGCCCACGGGTACCGGGCGCTGATCGCGGCGGCGTCGGCGGCGCTCGGCGACGGCAGCCGCGACGGGGCCTGGGACTCGGCTTCGGTGGCGACCAACGCGAGACCGGCTGCGGTGCGGTGCTCGAAGACCTGCTTCGGGGTGATCGCGAGGCCTGCGCGGCGCGCGCGGCCCGCGAGCAGCATGGACAGCACGCTGTCGCCGCCGAGCGCGAAGAAGTCGTCGTCCAGGTCGACCGTTGACTCGCCGAGGGTCTCGGCGACCAGGGTGCGCAGCAGTTCCTCGCGCGGCGACCCGGTCCGGCCGGTGCCGCCGGACGAGCGGGTCGGCGCGGGAAGCGCCTTGCGGTCCAGCTTTCCGCTGGGGGTCAGTGGGAACTCGGCCATGAACACGAAATCGGCGGGCACCATGTGCTCGGGCAGCGTCTTGGCCGCCCACGCGCGCAGGTCGGTCCCGGCGTCGGCCAGGACGTGCGCGACGAGCCGGTGCACGCCCGGCCGGTCCTCGCGCAGGGACACCGCCGCCTGCGCCACGGCGGGATGGGCGGTGAGGACGGCCTCGATCTCGCCGAGTTCGACGCGGAAGCCGCGGATCTTGACCTGGCCGTCGGCGCGGCCGATGAAGTCGAGCGCGCCGTCCGCGCGCCACCGGGCGAGGTCGCCGGTGCGGTAGAGGCGGGAACCCGGCTCGCCGAACGGATTCGCGACGAACCGCTCGGCGGTCAGCGCAGGTCGACCGAGGTAGCCGTGGGCCAGTTGGACGCCCGCCAGGTACAGCTCCCCCACCTCGCCCGCGGGCAGCGGCCGCAGGTCGGCGTCGAGCACGTGGGTCTGGGTGTTCCACACCGGGCGGCCGATCGGCACCGACGACTCCGACCCGTCGCACGCCCAATAGGTGACGTCGACCGACGCCTCGGTGGGGCCGTAGAGGTTGTGCAGCTCGGCGTCGAGCAGCGCACCGAAGCGGGCCGCGAGGTCGCCGGGGAGCGCCTCGCCGCTGCACACGACCCGCCGCAGGCCGGTGCAGGCGGGGGGCACGGTCGGCTCCTCCAGGAACGCGCGGAGCATCGACGGTACGAAGTGGACAGTGGTGACCCGCTCGTCGCGGATCAGTCCGGCCAGGTAGACGGGGTCGCGGTGGCCGTCGGGCTTGGCCACGACGAGGGCCGCGCCGGTGATCAGCGGCCAGAAGAACTCCCACACCGAGACGTCGAAGCTCGACGGGGTCTTCTGCAGCACCCGGTCGTCGGCGGTGAGCTGGTACTCGGCCTGCATCCAGAGCAGCCGGTTGACGATGCCGCGCTGCGGCACCATCACGCCCTTGGGCCTGCCCGTCGAGCCGGAGGTGTAGATGACGTAGGCGGTGTCGGCGGGCACCAGGTCCGCTTCGCCCTCGGTCATCCCGTCCGGCGTCAGCGTCAGCACGGGACGGGCGTCGGCGAGCATGAACGCGACGCGGTCGGCCGGGTAGTCCGGGTCGACCGGCAGGTAGGCGCCGCCCGCGCGGAGCACGGCGAGCAGACTGACTACCAATTCCACCGAACGGGGCAAGGCCACCGCGACGACCCGCCCGGGACCGACGCCGCGCTCGCGCAGGGTCTCCGCCAGCCGCTCGACCTCGCCGTCGAGGTCGGCGTAGGTGAGGGTCGCCCCCTCGAAGACCAGCGCGGGCGTGTCCGGCGTCCGGGCCACTTGCGCGGCGAACAGCCCGGCGATCGTGGACTCCGCGCTGATGGCTACCGCTGCCCCGGCTCCGAACTCGATCATCGCACCTCTCCCAGCCCGGCGAACCCCACTTCCGGTCCACTTCGCCGAGTGGCCGGTTCACTTCCGCAGCCTGCCGGGCAGGGCGATCCGGAGCCCGTGCCAATGTCCGGTGATGTGGACCGTTCTGGATGACCGGAGATCCGCTACGGTCCCAAGAACGGGTGGCGACACCCGTGATCGGTGGGGGCCGCGGGCGAGGGCGGACCAAACCGGTCCAAATGCGGCCTGTGGAGCGAAATGGACCGTCTCACCGACGCGGACACGCTTGTCGAACTACTGGGTGACTGGACCACCGTGCGCGGTCCGCTGTACCGCAAGCTCGCGAGCGCGGTCGCCACCTGTATCGAAGCGGGGGATCTGCGGGCGGGCCAACGCCTGCCGTCCGAGCGTGACCTGGCCAAACTGCTGACGGTCAGCCGGGCCACCGTGGTCGCCGCGTATGACGAGCTGCGGGGTTCCGGGCTGGTCGACAGCCTGCGCGGCAGCGGCACCCGGGTCGCCGCCCGCGTGCGCGCGCGGTCGTCCGGGGCAGACGGGCGCGTCCCCGGCGGCCGGGCGACGTCGATCTTCCAGCGGCTGGTCGACGGGCCGGGCGAGGTGATCTCGCTGGCCATGGCGATCGAGCCCGCCGCACCCGAACTGGCCGAGGCGATCCGCGAGCTGACCGGCGGCGACGATCTCGACGAGCTGATGGCCGACGTCGGCTACCACCCGCGCGGCTACCCGCCGCTGCGGCAGGCGGTGGCCCAGCACTACGCCGAACTGTGGCTGCCCACCACCGCCGACCAAGTCCTGGTGACCACGGGCGCGCAGCAGGTGCTCGGTCTGGTGGCACAGATGTACTTGCGGCCGGGCTGCACGGTGGTCGTGGAGTCCCCCAGCTGGCCTGGCTGCCTGGACGTGTTCCGTGCCGCGGGCGCGCGGCTGGTGGGCGTGCCGCTGGACGAGGAAGGCGTCCGCCCAGATTTGCTCGCCAAGGCGTTCGCCGACGAGAAACCCGTGCTGGCCTACGTGATGCCGACCTTCCACAACCCGACCGGCACCCTGATGTCCACCAGCCGCCGCCAGCGCGTCGCCGAGTTGGCCGCCCGGTTCGACGTGCCGATCCTGGAGGACAACGCCTACACCGGTTTCGTCAGCCGCGACGGCGTCAGCGCCCTGTCGCCGATCGGCGCGTTCGCCCGCGGCAACGCCGAGATCCTCACCGTCGGGTCGATGGCCAAGGCGGTGTGGGGCGGCCTGCGCATCGGCTGGGTCCGCGCGCCGGGCGCCATCATCGAGCGGCTGGCCAGATACAAGGTCCGCGCCGACCTCGGCAGCCCGATATTGGACCAGGCCATCACCGCCCGCCTGCTGCCGAAGCTGTCCGACATCGCGGGCGCGCGCGGGGATGTGCTGCGGCTGCGGCTGGACCACCTGCAGAACCTGCTCGGCGAACACCTTCCGAGCTGGCGGTGGCGCTCCCCGGACGGCGGGTCGGCGCTGTGGATCGAGCTGCCGGAGACGTCGGCGCAGATCTTCGCCCAGGTCGCGCTTCGGCATGGGGTAGAGCTGGTGCCGGGCTCGGCCACGGACCCGTCGGGCGGCCACGACAACCACGTGCGGCTGCCGTTCACCCTGCCCACGGAGGTGCTGACAGAGCTGGTGCGCAGGCTCTCGTCGGCGTGGACTGATCTACGCAGACACGGACCCGTCGACGACGAGCCCGAGCCGACCGTGTGACTAGTCGGCTGTGGCGGCGAACTTGCCGAGGGCGATCCGGTTGGGCTGGCCCGTCTTAGACATCAGGCTCGACACATGCTTCTCGACCGTGCGCAGCGACAGGTGCAGGATGTTGGCGATCTCCTGGTTGCCCAACCGGTCCACCAGCAGCCGCAGCACCTGGTATTCCCGCGCGGTGATCCCGGCCGCCCGCATCCCCGCCGGGATGTCGGCGACGCCCGCGCGGCGCTGGGTGACGCGTTGGCCCGAGCGGCGCAGCAGTGCCCGGCAGGCGCCCGCGACCGTGGCGATATCGGCGTCGTGGAAGTAGGACTCGGCTGCCCGCAGCCATTCCAGCGGCGTGCCCCATCCGTCGGCGAGGGCGGCCTCGGCGACTAATCGCAGGCCGAGATGTCTGCCCATCGCGTAGGGCTCGCCGACCTGCACCGCGTCGGCGACCAGCGTCGCGGCTTCCTCGACCCGGCCGTCGCGGCCTGCCAGGACCGCCTCGGCGAACAGCGCGAACTGGCGGTCCCAGCGCAGTTGACCGCTCGCCCCGCGCAGGTCGGAGAGGGCCAATTCCCCGTCCAAAGCGGTCAACAGCAGGTGCAACCCGTCGCGGCCGGAGAGCCGGAACGTCGTGGGATTGCGGGTCTCGGCGTCGAGGGCGACCCGCAGTTCGTCCCGTGCCTGGACGCGGTTCTCCTCCAGCAGCGCGCAGAACGCCTTCGCCAGGCCGTGCACGCGCGGCACGTGCTGGTCGGGCTCGACGTCCCACTTCCCCAACTCGGCGAGCGCGCGGTCCATGTCGCGGCGCCGCCCGCGGTGGGCGGCAAGCACAGCGCGGTTGAGGAGCATGAACTGGGTGATCTCCATCAGCTTCAACCGGGTCGTCGCCGCGAGGACCTGGTCGATCACCGACTCGGCGGCGGCGAAGTCCCCGCGCAGCACCAGTTGCAGCGCGATGTTGACCTCCGCCTGGTACCGGGCGGTCACCGCGCCGATGCGGGATGCCTTCTGCCGCGCCTGCTCCAACCGCTCGACCCCGCCGTCCTGCAGCGCGTCGTTGAGGCCCAGGCGCACCAGCGCGTGGATCTCCCAGATCGGCAGATCGTGGCGCACGGCGATGGACCGGCTGCGCTCCAGGCAGTGCGCGGCCTCCTTCGCGTCGCGCGCGCGGACCAAAGCGCCCAGCAGCTGCCACGCCTGACAGGCCACGACCGGCAGCGGCACCTGTTCGGCGATCTCGGCGGCGCGGCGGGCCATGGTCTCGGCCTCCGCGAGGCGCCCCAGCCCGGGCAGCTCCAACCGAAGGTGGGCGGCGACGACGTCGAGCGGGGCGACGTCGGCGGGCGCGGCGTCGGGGCCGAGCAGGGCGCGCGCGATCTCCACCTGGTCGAGGCCGTCCATCGTGCGGCCGTCGAGGTTCGCCACCCAGGCCAGCCGCGCGTGCAGGCGGGCGCGGCGGCGGTGGTCGATCTGGCCGCCGACCTGGTCGAGCACCTCGGCGGTCGCCAGCGCGCGGTCGATCAGGCCCGCCTCGGCCAGCGCGTCGAGCCGGGCCTCCAGGACGTCGGCGCGGGCGGCGGGGTCGGTGAGGAGGTCGGCTGCCTTGTCCAGCAAGGCAAGTGCGGTGTGGGCGGCGCCGAGCGCGAGGGCGCGCGTACCCGCTTCGGCGAACAGGTGACCGGCCCGCGCCTGCTGGCCCGCGTCAAGCCGCAGCGCCGCGCTCACCTGGCACCACTCGCCGGGCAGACCGGGGTAGATCGACTCCACGGCGTCGGCGACCCGGCCCGCGAGGTTCGCGCGCTGCGCGGGGGTGAACGCGGCGAGCAGCGCCTCGGTGATCAGCGAGTGCCGGAAGGCGTACCAATCCGGGGTTTGCTCGTCCTGGCCGACGAGCTGCGCGACGGCGTCGCCGTGCAGGTGGCTGAGCAGGTCGCGGTAGTCGAGGCCGACGACGCGGCGGACGACGGCGAGCGGGAACCGGCGGCCCAGCGTCGCGGCCACTGACAGCACCTGCCGCTGCTCCGGGTCGAGAAGATCCATGCGCCGGTTCACGCTGCGCACGAACGTCACCGGCAGGTTCTTCTCCAGACGCGCGGTCAACGCGCAGCCGTCGCCGTCCTGGACAAGGACACCGCTGTCGAGCATGCCGCCGAGCAGTTCCTCCACCTGGAACGGGTTGCCGTCGCTGCCCGCCCACACCAGGTCGACCACGGGGTCCGGCACGCGATCGGGGCGCACCCCGAGGAACGAGGCCGCCATCCGCGGCAGGTCGGCGCGGTCGAGGGGGCCGAGGTCGAACACGGTGCAGTTGCGCCGCTGGCTCGCCGACCTCGCCATGCGCAGCGCGGGCGACGGCGTCTCGTCGCCGACGGAACACACGAGCAGCGTTGGCTGGTCGTCGAGGTTGTCGATGAGGTACTCGACGACGGCGAGGGTCTCCGGGTCGGCGTTGTGCAGGTCGTCGAGGGTGACGACGCAGCCGCGGTCGCGGCCCGCGAGCGCGGTCAGCCGCAGCACGGCCTCGGCGAGGATGACGAGCGAGGCGCCCTCCTGCTCGCCGGGCGGCTCGCCCCAGTCGGGGATCAGTCTGGCGAGGATCGGGCGGTACGGTCCCAGCGCGGCGACGTCGATCGGCTCGCCCAGCCGCACGAGCGACAGCATGGCCTCGGTCAGCGACCGGAACGGGACCATCGGGTCCAGCGCGCTGGCCCGGCCGCGCAGCAGCCGCATGTCGGCGGCGAAACCGCGTTTGGCCGCCGCCGCCGCTAAACGGGATTTGCCGACGCCGCTTTCCCCGACCAGGAATAACACGCCGCCTCGGCCTGCGCGCGCCGAACTCAGTGCGGCATCTATGGCGGACAGTTCGGCATCGCGTCCCACGATGACCGACGAGCGATTTCCCACAGGCCGGACACTACCGACGCCGCCCGCACCGGTCCAGAATTCGGCATTCGCCTCACATTTTTGGCGGACGGCACTGGGCCGATCGGATGACCGGCCCAGTCCCGTCGCGCTGCGCTGATCAGACGCTGTCCTCAATGCAACAGGTCGATCCCCCCATGGGCCAACTGAACGTCGCCACCGCGTCCGGGCTCTCGAATAGTCCGTTCAGCGCATGGATGCCGACGGCGCCCACCGCCGCGGCGATGCCCGCCAGCGCGGCGGCGCGGACCCCGAAGGTGGCCGCAGAGGCCCGCCACCCACCCACGGTGTCAATTCTTGAAAATTCGACGGTTTCGGACGGCCGGGTGAACTCCATGGATTCCGACATTGCACTCCCACTCATCGGTTAACACTTTTCTTACTCGCCCTGCAGTGCGTTACCCGAGATCGCCCTGAATCGATTCGAGCAACAGTACCGAGGGCACGCGATTGGCGAATCCGAGCCGGAGTAATCCGTATCCGATTCCAGCCAGACCATTTAGCAGACCGGGGGTGGGCACCTGCGCCGGGGTGCCGCAATTCGGGCCGTCGCGGGTGATCGCGTCGAGGACCAACCCGGCTGACCTGCGCCGGGTGTCGGCGACGCCCGGAACGCGCGGGGTCAGCGCGGCCACCGCGTCGACCACGCCCAGCTCGCCGCAGCACAGGCTCAGGTCGTGCAGGACCGGCCGGGCGGACAGTTCGCGGACCCACTCGGCCATCCGCGGACCACCGCCGTCGGCCGCGCAGGCGCGCGCCAACAGCAGTCCCGCCGCGCCCGCGCACCATCCCGGCGCGTCCGGCAGCTGGGCGGGAAGCAGGGCGGCGGCCCGCTGGGCGGCCGCGGCGAAGCCGGGTTCGACGGTCTCGGCGTAGCGGGACAGCGCCCACGCCACGCCCGCCATGCCGTCGGCGAACCCGCTGGGCGCGCCTTCCCCGGAGTGCTCGACGAGTTGCGCCAAGCCGTTCGCGCACGACCGCGCCAGCGCCGCGGCCGTGGGCAGGCCCAGTTCGGCGTCGACCGCGCGCATGGCCGCCAGGCAGCCCGCGCCGCCCGTCGCCCAACCAGGGGGTCCGACCGTGGTCGCGGCCAAGTCGACCGCGGTGGCGGCCAGCCGGCGCGCGTCGCTGTCGCCGAGCAGCCGGGCCACTCGCGCGGCGGCGTAGGCGATACCGCCGAAACCGTGCAGTCCGCCCGCACCCACGGCCCCGGCCATCCCGGGCGCGTCGGCGAACCGGTCGACCACGGCCGCGGTGCCGCTGAGCGCCTGCGCGGCCACGTCGGCGTAGCGGTCGACGCCGCTCAACACCGCCAACTGGGCGAGGAACAAGGCGACGCCGGTCGTGCCGCCTGCCAAACCGATGCCCATCGGCAGCACGAGCCATTGCCGGTCGTCGACTAGTTCGAGGCCGATCCAGTTCACCGACTTCTCGCCGACGAACCCGCGGGCGATGATCTGGTCGCCGACCGAGCAGGCCGCGACCAGCAGCCGCTCGACGGGCGCGGCGGTGCCGCGCACCGGTTCGGGCATCGGCCCCGACCCGCTGTGCGGCGCGCCCTGGCGCCGGGTGGCCAGGGTCGCGGCGATGATCCACTCCTGGTCGCGGCGGTCGACCTCGCCGAGCGCGGCCAGTTTCGCCAGCGCGATGGCCAGACCGGGCCGGTCGAGCAGTCCAGGCCAGCGGTCGCCTGCCGAGGTCCACACGTCGGTGCGCGCGGGGCGGGTGGTGAACAGCGGGACGTCGCCCGCCCACAGGTCGGCGGTCTCGGCCGGGCAGAGCCGCCACCGGACCGGGTCGGTCGCCGCGGAAGTCCAGACGGCGTCGAACATCCGGTCGCGCTCCAGCCCGTCGGCGAGCACGTCCGGGTCGGTGGACTCGGCCAGCAGCGCGACGTAGCCGCGGGTCGGGCGGGCGACGACGCGCACCTCCGTGTCGGCGCACGCGCGCAGCAGCGCGGCCACGTCGTCGCGGTGCCGGACGATGGCGTCGTAGCCGAGGCGGAACCCGGTGATCAGCGCCGCTTTGTGGTCGCCCGGCTCGACTTCGCGACCGTCGAGCCGCGGCCGGTTGCGCGCCGCGCGGAACAGCCGACGCCCCTTGACCGGCCGCATCAGGTCGGTCGCCGGGTCGGCCCAGCCCAGCGCGTCGTCGGGCTCCAGCCTGCCCGCGTCCCCGCCGAGGGCGGAGCAGTCCACCGCGCCGTGATCGCCGACGACCAGCACCGGCAGCAGGCAGGTCCGGTAGACCGAGTCCGCGAGCGCGTCGGCGGCGGGGTCGCCCGCCGCGCGGGTCCCGTGGCTGGGGTGGAAAAGCGTCTCCAGATCCACGAGCACCGGGGTGTCACCCGCGGCGATCAGGTTCTGATAGTGCAGGTCCCCGGCGTGGACCACGTGCACGAGCGCGAGCAGCGCACCGAAGCGGCGGTAGAACCGGTCGGCAGCCTCGGCGTCCGGCAGCGGCGCGGCCTCGATGAACTCAAGCCACCCGTAGCCGGGCCGCGCGAGCGCGGCGACACCGCGCAGGCCGAGTCCGGGAACCTGGCCGTTCATCCAGTCGATCATCACGCCGAACCGCAGATGCGCGCCGACATCCCTTGGCCGGTAGACGATCCGGCGGCCGTCGGCGAAGCGCAGGACCGCGACGGACCGGCCGCCCCGGTGGAGATCGCCCTTGCCGATCTCGACGCCCACCAGCGGCCCCGGGTCGACGCCACCGAGGAGTTCGCCGACGATGTCGGCGCGGTCCGTGGCGAAGCGCTCGACCAGTTCGGCGGAGGCGGCCACCGCCGCGTCACACGCTTGGGCGATCACCCTGGCCAGCACCGGATAGCGGCGCAGCACGTCGGCCAAGTCGTCGGGCCGAGCCAACTGGCGCACGAAGTCGGCGAACCGGTCGGCGGGCGTGGCGCCGTCGAGGCGGCCCGCGTCGCGCCGGTCGCCGAGTTCGCGGACCAGGACCCGGGTCGCGAGCCCGACCAGGGCACGGCTGAGGTGGGCGGTGACGTCGGCGACGAACGCGGCCCGGTCAAGATCAGCGCCAGCGAGCCGATCACCCGCGTGGGCCACGAACGGCCGCAGCACGACCGCGAAGGCGTCCCGCCACTCCCCCGGGACGTGGATCTCCCCCTGGGGCGCCGCGCCAAGTGCGTCTTCCACGGTGTCGGCCCAGGTGGGACGCGGCACGCGCGCCGCCAATTCCGCGGCCGGTTCGGCGAGCAACCGGGCCAATCCGGCCTCGTCCAGTCCGTGCTCGGCCAAACGCGCGACGAACATCGCCCGGCCGTCAGGTCCATAGGCCGACCGCCAGGCGTCGAGCCGGGCGTCGGCGACCCCGTCGGGCGGGGCCGCGGCGGCCGGTTCGCCCGCCCGCTCGCGCAGCGCCAGCCCCGGCGCCCACCACCCCGGTGGCAGGGACGAATGGAGCCACTGGCGGCGGCTGGACGGCTGGGAACTCACGAGTCAGGACGGTGTCATGTCGCACCGCCGGTGTCATGGGGGGTAAGCACCCACTTTGTCGGACTCCGCGCAGGTCCGAGCCGGTGCGGGCGGCAGCGGCGCGCGTTCGTTCGATCACTCAGCGCCACCCGCCGGACGCCCGCCCGACGCCCGCCGACCGCCTGCCCGCCCCCTGCCACCGGTCGTGGTCGCTGAGGGGTCGGTGTCCTGCCAGGGAAATTGGGTGCCCGGCTCCCATGTGGCGGCCTCGAACGGACTGCGAACCTTCGCCAGTCATTCGAGCGAAATTGGACTGGACAGCCCGGGCGCAGGGATGAGAGTTGGGACCAATCGGCGTGAAGTGCGCGAGCCTCGCTGAACGTTTCGTCCGCCAGACCGAGACAACACCGGAGTCCGTGGCCCTGGTCTGGGCCGACCGGGAGATCACCTATCGGGAACTGCGCGAGTTGGCCCGCGGCGCCCAGCAGCGGGTGGACCGGCTCGACCTGGCGCCAGACCGGCCGGTTGGCTTGGTGCTGACCAAAACCCCTGAGTCCATCGCGCTGATCCTGGCGCTGCTGGGCGCGGGCCGTTCGTTCCTGCTGCCCTCGGCGACCCTGCCCGAGGCGACGCTCACCACGCTGTTCGCCGCGGCGGACTGCGCGGCCGTGCTGTCCACCGGACCCGACCGCCCCGGCCTGGTCGACCACGCGATCACCGTCGAGCGCGGCACGGGCGAGCTGCGGACCGCGGCCGACCCCGCGTCGGTGTGCTTCATGCTCACCACGTCCGGCTCGACCGGGGTGCCCAAGATCGTCCCACTGACCGGCGGCGCGGTCGCCGCGTTCGCCGACTGGGCGTCGGCCGCGTTCGGCATCGGCCCGGGCCGCTCGGTGCTCAACTACGCGCCGCTCAACTTCGACCTCTGCCTGCTCGACATCTGGACCACGCTCAGCGCGGGCGGCCGGGTGGTGCTCGTCGACCCGGCGCGGGCGACGCTGGCCTCGTACCTGACCGAGGTGCTCGACACCCACCACGTCGACGTCGTGCAGGCCGTCCCGATGTTCTACCAACTGCTCGCCGACCAGGACCGCGCCTACCCCGCCGACACGGTGATCCTCACCGGCGACGCGCTGCCGGTGCGTGCGCTGCCGCGGCTGCGCGAGCAGTTCCCCGCCGCGCGCCTCTACAACGTCTACGGCTGCACCGAGACCAACGACAGCTTCGTGCACGAGGTCACCGGGGACACCTTGGCGGCCGTCCCCATCGGCAAGCCGATCGACGGCGTAGGCGCGGTGATCATCGACGCCGACGGCGCGGAGGTCGTCGGCGAGGGCGTCGGCGAGCTCTACGTCAGCACACCGTTCGCCAGCCGCGGCTACCTCGACCCGGACCAGGCCGCGCTCGCGTTCGGCCCGCACCCCACCGGGGCCGACGACCGGCGGTGGTTCCGCTCCCGCGACATCGTCCGCCGCGACGCCGACGGCACGCTGACCCTGACCGGCCGCAAGGACTTCCACGTCAAGGTGCGTGGCGTCCAGGTCAACACCCAGGAAGTCGAGCGCGCGCTGCTGGCCCACCCCGGGGTGTCCGACGCGGTCGTGCTCGCGGGCGGCGACCCGCTGGGCGGGACCGTGCTGCACGCGGTGGTCCGCCGACAGTCGCCGGGCGGCCCGCACAGCCTCGCGGTCCGGCTGCACTGCGCCGGGCTGCTGCCCACCGCCGCCGTGCCGGGTGTGATCCACCTCGTCGACGAGCCGCTCCCTGTCACCTCGACCGGAAAACCCGACCGAACGCGCATCAAGCGCACCTACCTGGAGGCCCGAGCATGAGTGACAAACTGGTGATCAAGCGGTTCGTGCTGGCGGAGTTCTTGCCAGACGTGCCGGAGAGCGAACTGGCCGACGACCTCGACCTCATTGACAGCGGCGTGATCGACAGCCTCAGCCTGCTCAAGCTGCTGGCGTGGCTGGAGGACCGGTTCGAGCTGCCGATCGACGACATCGAGCTCGACCCGGACAGCCTGCGCACCGTCACCGCGATCACCGAGTTCGTCGACAGAGCACGGTCGGCCGGCGCGGTCGCGAAGTGACCGCCTTACTCACCAGGCTCGTGTCCCGGGACGGCCCGATCGACGTGGCCGCCTGGCACGGGCTCTTCGACCGGCTGGCCGACCGCAGGCTGTACCGCGGCGAGGGCGCCGCCCTCCTCGCGTCGCTGTCCACCGCGATGCCCGACGACGACACGCTCCGCGCGCTGTTCGACTGCCTCGACGAACGCCGCGCCGACCCGGGCGTCGCCTTCCCCGACGCGGTGAACATCGTCGGCACCGGCGGCGGGCCGCGCACGTTCAACGTCTCCACCGCCGCGGCGATCGTGGCCGCGGCGATGGGCGTCAAGGTGGTCAAGACCGGGTCCCGCGCCTACACCAGCAAGCTCGGCTCGGTCGACCTGCTGGAGACGCTGGGCATCCCGCTGACCGAGAGCTTCGCCCACACCGCCGACCGGCTGGAGAAGGTGGGCGTCGCGTTCGCCGGGCCGTTCGTCTACCCGGTGGAGATCGCCATGCTCGCCACCCAGATCGTGCCGCTCGACCTGCGCACGGTCGGCGGGTTCGTCAACCGGGTGGGCCCGTTCCTGGCCGCGATGCCGGTCGGCGCCCAGCTGACCGGGTTCGCCGACGAGCGGATGCTGCCATCGCTGCGGATGCTCGCGACCCGCGCGCCGCGGCGGGTGTGGCTGTGCGGCAACGACTTCGGCGCCGACGAGCTGGTCAGCTGCGCCGACAACTTCGTGCACCCCAACGACGCCAAGGCGTTCCGGCTCCGCTTGGGGTCGGCGGCGCCCGCTGAGGGCACCTTCGACGATCTGCTCCCGTGGTCGGACCCGGTGGAGCAGTTCCAGGCGGTGCTGGCCGGGACCGGACCGGCGGCGGGGGTGCACACCGTGTGCCTCAACGCCGCGGCGCTGGGCCTGCTCAGCGGCCGGTTCACCGAGTGGGCCGACGCGTTCGCCGCGGCCCTGGAAGCCATGCGGGGCGGCGCGGCCACCGAACTGTTGGCGCGTGTGCGCGCGAGCGACCCGGCGGCCGTCCATGCCTGACCGCGCCTTCTTCCCGGGCCGAGGGCCCGCCGACATCGGGCTCGCCCTGTTCCTCAACGCGGGCGATCCCCCGCTGTCGGTGCTCCCCGACCTGCTCCAGATGCTCGACGAGTCCGAAGTGGACTGCCTGGAACTGGCGGTGCCGTTCCCGAACTCGATCACCGACGGACCGGTCATCCGCCAGTCCGCCGACCGCGCTCTCGCCGAGGGCACCGACCTTGACGCCGTGCTCAAGTGCCTGGACTCGGTGCGGCTCCGGCACACCCGGATCGCCCTGCTCGCGGACTGGAGCCACACCGTCCGCCCGCTCGGGCTCCAGGAGTTCGTCGCCACCGTGCGCGACGCGGCGGTCGACGGCCTGCTCGTCCACGGGCTGCCGCCCCTGCGACGTGCCGCCTACCGCGAGGCCACGGCCGAAGCGGGCGTGCAGGTCGTGGCGACCTGCTACCCCCGGTCGGCCTCCGCCGTGCTGACCGAGTCGGCCGCGACCGCCTCGGCCTACCTGTACCTGGTCGCCCACTACGGGCGCACCGGATCCGCGCCCGCGGCGGGGTTCACCCACCTCGGCGCGGTGATCGACGACCTGCGGGACCGGACCGACGCGCCCATCGCGGTCGGGTTCGGGGTCCGCGGGCCCGCCGAGGTCGCCGCGCTCGCGGCCGCCGGAGCCGACGCCGCCGTGGTCGGCAGCGCGGCCGTCGCGGTGGTCGAACGCGCACTGGCCGAACGCCGCGACGCCGTCGAAGACCTCGCCGGGTTCGTCGCGACGCTCAAATCCACTACTACCCAGAGGAGTTAGCCGTGATCGTCCGACAATTGTCCGAAGTGGCCACTGTCGAGTGGGGCAACGGCATCAGCCGCCGGTTCCTGCTGGAGTCCGACGGGATGGGCTACTCGGTCACCGACACGGTGGTGCGCGCGGGCACGAAGTCGCGGCTGGAGTACCGCAGACACCTCGAGGCCTGCTACTGCATCGAGGGTGAGGGCGAGGTCATCGACGCCGACGGCACCTCCCACCCCATCACGCCCGGCACGTTATACGCCCTCGACAAGCACGACGCGCACTTCCTCGTCGCGTCGCCCGAGGCCGACCTGCGCCTGGTGTGCGTGTTCACCCCGGCGCTCGTCGGCGACGAGGTCCACCGGCTCGACTCCGCAGAGTTCTCCCAGTACTGAAACGGGCTGACACGTGATCGAGTGGAGTGAAGAACAGCAGGCCCTGCGCGACGGGGTCGACCAGTGGTGCGCGGCGCTGTCCGCCGACCACGTCGAACTCGACGCGGCGGCCGAGTTCCCCTGGCCCAAGTGGAAGCTGGTGCAGGAGAGCGGCATCGCCGGACTTCCGTTCGAGGAGGAGCACGGCGGTCTCGGCCGCGACCTGCTGACCACGCTCTACGTCCTGGAGGGCCTCGGCCGCGGCTGCCGCGACGCGGGCCTGAGCTTCTCGCTGACGACCCACATGGTCAGCGTGGGCGTCCCGCTGCAGCGGTTCGGCTCGGCCGCGCTGAAGAGCGCGCACCTGCCGAGGATCACCTCCGCCGAGGCGATCGGCGCCCACGCGATCACCGAGCCCGACGGCGGCTCGGACGCGCTGGCGATGCGGACGAAGGCCACGAAGGACGGCACGGACTGGGTGCTCGACGGGAGCAAGACCTTCGTCAGCAACGGCCCCATCGCCGACCTGTTCATGGTCTACGCGCGCAGCCACCCCGCGGGCGGACCCCTTGGCGTGACGACGTTCCTGGTCGAGAAGGACACGCCGGGGCTGCACGTCGGCAAGTCCATCGCCAAGATGGGCCTGCGCACCTCGCCGATCTGCGAGGTGTTCTTCGACGGGTGCCGGGTGCCCGCGACCAACGTCGTGGGCAAGCAGGGCACCGGCTTCCTGGTGCTCGATTACGTGATGAAATGGGAGATCCTCTGCTCGTTCGCCGTCACGCTCGGTGAGATGCGCAACCGCCTGGACCAGTGCGTGGCCTACGCCAAGGAACGCGTCGCGTTCGGCAAGCCGATCGGCTCGTACCAGGCGGTCTCGCACAAGCTCGCCGACATGCTGGTCGGGGTCGAGACCACCGCGAAGTGGCTCTACGACACCGCCGCGAAGTTCGCGGCGGGCAAGAACATCACCACCGACCTGGCCGTCACGAAGCTGGTGGCCAGCGAGTACAACGTCGCCTCCGCGCTCGCCGCGGTGCAGATCCACGGCGGCAACGGCTACATGGCCGAGTACGGCGTCGAGAAGGACCTCCGGAACGCGGTCGCGGGGACCATCTACTCGGGCACCTCGGAGATCCAGCGCAACCGCATCGCGGCGATGCTGGGGGTGGGCCGGTGAGCCAGGAACTGTGGTCCACCGAGTTCCTCGACCACGACTCCCCCGAGGTGCGGGCCCTGGTCGCCAAGACCACCGACCCCGGGATGTCGCCGGTCGCCAAGGCGGTCGCGCTGTACTACGCGGTGCGCGACAAGCTGCGCTACGAGGTGTACGGCGCCGACCTGTCCAGGGCCGGGCTGCGGGCGAGCACGGTGCTGCGTACGGGATCGGGCATGTGCCTGCACAAGTCCGTGGTGTACGCCGCGGCGCTGCGCGCGGTCGGGGTGCCGAGCAGGCTGCGGCTCACCGACGTGCGCAACCACCTCGCCTCCGACCGGCTCCGCACGCTCGTCGGCGGCGACACGTTCACCTACCACTGTCTTGTCTCCCTGCGGCTCGACGACCGCTGGATCACCGCGACCCCGGTGTTCAACAAGACGCTCTGCCGGATGTACCGCATGGCGCCGCTGGAGTTCGACGGCACCGCGGACAGCGTGTACCACCCGTTCGACGTCCACGGCAGGAAGCAGATGGAGTTCGTGCGCACGCACGGCGAGTTCCCGGACCTGCCTTACGACCGCGTCATCGCGGGCCTGCGCGCGGCGCACCCGAAGTTGTTCGACGAGCCGGAGAGATTCGCCGCGGGTTCCCTCGTGGCCGACGTCCACTGACTCTGACATCCGACACGATTGGGGCCAACACAACATGTACGAACAGATCAAGTACCAGCTCGGCGAAGACCAGATCCCCCGCACCTGGTACAACATCGCCGCCGACCTGCCCGACCTGGCGCCGCTGCTGCACCCCGGCACCGGCGAGCCGATCACCGTCGACGACCTGCTCGGCATCATGCCGGAGGCGCTGGCGGTCCAGGAGCTGTCGACCGAGCGGGAGATCGAGATCCCCGAGCCGGTGCGCCAGATCTACGGCCAGTACCGCCCGTCGCCGCTCTTCCGGGCGCGCAGGCTGGAGAAGGCCCTGGGCACCCCGGCGCGGATCTACTACAAGTACGAGGGCGTCAGCCCGGCGGGCAGCCACAAACCGAACACCGCGATCGCCCAGGCTTACTACAACAAGGAAGCCGGGATCACCAAGCTCGCCACCGAGACCGGTGCGGGCCAGTGGGGCTCGTCGCTGGCGCTGGCGGGCGCGCTGTTCGACATCGAGGTCCAGGTGTTCATGGTCAAGGTGAGCTACGGCCAGAAGCCGTACCGCCGCCTGCTCATGGAGACCTACGGCGCGCGCTGCACCCCCAGCCCGAGCCCGGAGACCGAGGTCGGCCGCAACATCCTCGCCGCCGACCCGAACTGCCCCGGCAGCCTCGGCATCGCCACCTCCGAGGCGCTGGAGTTGGTCGTCAACGACCCGACGACCAACTACGCGGGCGGCAGCGTGCTCAACCACGTGCTGCTGCACCAGAGCGTCATCGGCCAGGAGGCCATCGCCCAGTTCGCGCTGGCCGAGGACTACCCGGACATCGTGATCGGCTGCACCGGCGGCGGCAGCAACTTCGGCGGCCTGGCGTTCCCGTTCATCGGCGAGAAGCTGCGCGGCGGCCGGGACGTGCGGGTGATCGCGGCCGAGCCCGCGGCCTGCCCGACGATCACCCAGGGCAAGATGGCCTACGACTTCGGCGACACCGCCGGGCTCACCCCGCTGCTGCGCATGCACACCCTCGGCCACAGCTTCATCCCGCCGTCGGTGCACGCGGGCGGCCTGCGCTACCACGGCATGGCTCCGCTGGTCAGCGCCGTCGTGGACCGCGGCCTGGTCGAGGCGAGGGCCGAGGCGCAGACGCAGTGCTTCAAGGCCGGTCTGACCTTCGCCCGCGCCGAGGGCATCGTGCCCGCGCCCGAGTCGACGCACGCGATCTCGGCGGCCATCACCGAGGCGCTGCGCTGCAAGGAGGAGGGCAAGTCCGAGACGATCGTGTTCGGCCTGTCCGGCCACGGGCACTTCGACCTCGGCTCCTACGGCGCCTACCTCGCCGGTGAGCTGCGCGACGAGGCGTACGACCCGGCGATGGCGGACGCGGCGCTGGCCGAGCTGCCGAACCCGGCAGGCGTGGGTGTCTGAGCGGCGGACCGCGTGCTGGTGAAGATCTGCGGCGCGACCAGCGCCGCCGACGTCGCCGCGCTCGCCGCGGCGGGAGTCGACTTCGTCGGCCTGTGGCACGGGGTCCGCGGCGGCCACGCCGAGTTGAGCGTCGAGGCGCTCGGCTCGCTGGCCGCCGCGGCCACCGCGGCCGGACCGGAGCCCGTGCTGGTCACCCTGGAGTCCGGGGTGGCCGCGGTGCGGGCGGCGGTCGAGCGGTCCGGGGTGCGGTGGGTGCAGCTGCACGGGTACCAGCAGCCGGGCATGGTGCGGGCGCTGCTCGCGGCGTGCCCGGAGGTGGCCGTGCTCAAGGTGCTGCACGTCCGCGGCGACGAGTGCGTCGAACGCGGGCTGCTCCCGGCCTACGAGCGGGCGGGGGTGCGGATGTTCCTGCTCGACACGCTCGGCGCGGACGGCCGGATCGGGAGCACGGCGGTGCCGGTGGACGCGGCCGTGGCCGCTGATGTCCTGGCCGCCGCCACCGTGCCGGTGATGCTCGCGGGCGGTCTCACCGCCGACAACGCCGACCGGTTCCGGCCGCTGCCGGGGCTCGCCGGGATCGACGTGGACACCGGGGCCCGCGACGCCGTGGGCCGGATCGACGCGGCCAAGGTCGCGGCGATCAAGCGCGCCTGGACTGCTCAGACGATCTAGGAGGAGTCAATGGGGTTCATCGAGGCGCTGGTGGCGGGCATGCCGCCGGTGATCGCCGAGATCAAGCCGCGGACGGCCGACGGGGAGGACCTGCTGCGCGGCCGGTCCGCCGCGGCGATCGCCGCGGACTACGTCGACGCGGGCGCGGCCTGTCTGTCGGTGGTGACGGGCAAGTGGTTCGGCGGGACCGTCGAGCTGCTGCGCGAGGTCACCTCGGTGAGCCCGCTTCCGGTGCTGCAAAAGGATTTCATCACCCGCGAGGCCCACATCGGCACCGCGGCGGACGCGGGGGCCGCCGCGGTGCTGCTCACGGCGAAGCTGCTGACCGCGTCGTCGCTGGCGCGGCTGGTGGACGCGGCGCTGGCGCACGGGATGACGCCGTTCGTCGAGGTGGTCGACGAGGCCGAGATCGCCGCGGTGCCGCGGCCGGGCGAGTGTGTGATCGCGGTGAACAACAAGGACATCGGCACGCGTGAGCGCGGCCCGGCCGACTTGCGGCGCGGCGCGGAGTTGCTGCGGGCTGTTGTGGCGACCGGGACGCCGTGTCCGGTCAGCGCCAGCGGGATCGAGCGCCCGGAGCAGGCGGTCGAGATGCTGGCCGCCGGGTATCGGGGGCTGCTCGTGGGCACCGGACTGCTGCGGGCGGACTCCCCCGCCGAGTGGTTCAGCGCGCTCGCCGGAGTCCGGGCATGACCGGGGCGCTGTCCCTTCGGGACGCGGTGGGCGCGGTCGAGTCCGGACCCACGCTGCCCGCCAGCGATGTCGCGGCCCACTTCGTCGAGCACCACGCCGGGCTCCCGGCCACTCCCCTGTCCCGCGACGAACCCGCGCTGCTCTACCAGGTGCCGGGCGCGTCGATGCCGGTGCTGGTGGGTGCGTACGGGGCCGAGAAGCGGGTGTGTGACTGGCTTCCCGGTTTCCCCGACCGCGTCGACGGCGCGGCTGCGCGCAAGCTCGTCGAGGCCGCGGTCGCTCCGGTGACCGTCGTTGATCCCTTGTGCGCCCAGGTCGTGTCGCGTCCCGGCGATCTGACCGCCCTGCCCGCGCTGATCACCACACCCCGCGACGCTGGGCCGTACCTGACCACCGGGCTGGTGTGCGCACGGGACGCCGGTGAGATCGCCATGTCGGTGCACCGCATCCTGATTCTCGACGCCACCCGGCTGGCGATCTGGATGGTCCCGGGCCGCGCGCTGCGGCGGATGCACGAGGCCGCCGGGCGGCTGTCGGTGACCGTGAACATCGGCGCCCCGCCCGCGGCGATGCTCGCCTCGGCGCTGGGCACGGCGTTCCTCCCCGTCGACAAACTCGCGATGGCGGGTGCGTTGGCGGGGGCACCGCTGCGGATCGCCGAGGCCGTCAGCCAGCCCGCGCCGGTCATCGCCGACTCGGAGATCGTGATCGAGGGCTACCTGGACGACAGGGTCGCCGACGAGACGCTCGACGGCCCGCCCGGCGTGTCCCTGCCCGAATTCCTCGGCTATGACGGCGAAGCCCGCACGGGGCTGCCGGTCATCACCGTGACCGCCGTGACCACCCGCCGCGACCCGTGGTTCCACGCGGTGGTCGGCCCCGGCCGGGAGCAGTCGGTGATCCTGGGTTTGGCGGGCGCGTTGTCGGTCGCCCTGTCCGACACCGGTCCACACGGAAACCTGGTACACGACCTGCACTTCGGCGCGGCGGGCGGCGGTATGCTGCTGCTCGCGGTGGCGGTGCGCAAGACGTGCACCGAGGACGACGGCGTGCTGGCCGACATCGCCGAGCGGATCCTGCGGCAGCACTTCTTCGTCAAGCTGGTGGTGTTCACCGACCCGGACGTCGACATCCGCTCACCGGAGGACGTCCTCTGGGCGATCACCACCCGGGCCAACCTCGGCACCGACACCGGGACGTTCTCCGGCTTCCGCCCCCTGCCCGTCGACCCGTCCCACCGCCCAACCTGGCGCGGCGGCTCCGGCGACCGCTCCTTCATCGACGCGACCACCCCGTACGCGTTGCGGCACAAGGTCTTCCGCAGCTTCGGCGGCCCGGCATGAGACTGGTCGTGGGCATCACCGGGGCGACGGGCACGATCATCGGCGTCCGCATCCTGACCGCACTGAGGGAACTGGGCGTCGAGACACACCTGGTGCTCAGCCGGTGGGGCCGCGCGACCCTGGAGATGGAGACCGACCTGACCGCCGCCGACGTGCACGCCATGGCCGACCACGTCCACGGCCCCGGCGACCACTCCGCCGCGATCGCCAGCGGCTCGTTCCGCACCGACGGCATGATCATCGCCCCGTGCAGCATGAAAACCCTCGCCGCGATCCGCACCGGCTACGGCGAGGGCCTGATCCCCCGCGCCGCCGACGTGACACTGAAGGAACGCAGGCGGCTCGTACTCGTCCCGCGTGAGCTGCCGCTGTCGGAGATCCACCTGGAGAACATGCTCGCGCTGACCCGAATGGGCGCGGTGATGGCCGCGCCGATGCCCGCCTTCTACACCCGCCCGGAAACCATTGACGACCTCATCACCCACATCGTCGCCCGCATCCTGGACCAGTTCGACCTCGACCTCCCGGACGCCGTCCGGTGGACCGGCCCACCGAACCGCGCCTAGGCACACCACATCAAGGCTTACCGCGCAAGCCTTTCCAACACCTCACGCGCCGTCGCCACGACGAGATCGACCTTGTAACCGGTCTCCCGCAACGGCGTCGCGCCCTCCGCACACGCCTGGCTGACGCGCTCGATCGTCGGCTCGTCGAGCCGGGCGCCCCGCAGCAATTCCTCGGCCGCGCGGGCGCGGAGCGGGACGGTGGCCACGCCGCCGAGGCCGATGCCGCAGTCGGCGACCAGACCGTCGGCGTCCAACCGGACGCGCGCTACCGCCTCCACCAACGGCCACTCCGCCTCGAACCGGCTGATAGCGCGGAAGTACGCCGCCCGCTCCGGCCACGGGGCGGGCAAGCGGACCGACGCGACGATCTCGCCGTCGGGCAGTTGGTGGTCGCGCGTCGGGTCCACCCCGTCACCCAGCAGTGCGGCGACCGTCAACTCCGTACCGGAGGCGAGAGTCACGGACGCGTCATAGGTCAGCAGGGCCATGGCCAGCGACGACGGGTGCGGGTGGACGCACGCCGAGTTGTCGAACACCACGCCGTACAGGTGGCGGCCGGTGCGGGACGGGCAGGTGTCGCCGCCGGACTTGTGGCAGCGGAGGTCAGGGTGGCGGTAGTACCAGCAGCGGGTGCGCTGCAGCAGGTTCCCGCCGATGGTGCCGACCGCGCGGATCTGGGGTGTGGCAAGGGAGCCCGCCGTAAGAGCCAGGGCCGGGTAGTCAGCGCGGAGTTCACGCGCGACGACCGCGATCGGGGTCCCGGCGCCCACCGTGACGCCGTCGGCGTCGCGGGTGATGCCTGCGAAACCCGGGACTCCGGTGAGGTCGACGATGTCCGGCTGGAGGTTGTGGCTGCGCAGCCGTTCCTGGAGGTCGGTGCCGCCCGCGCGAAGCACCGCGCCGTCGGGGATTGGCGTGTCCAGGCTGCCGAGGAAGGTGATCATCGCAAGCCCTCCAGCACGCGGTCGGGGCGGACCGGAAGCGTCGTCGGCCGCCAGCCGGTGGCGTTGAAGATCGCGTTGCCGACGGACGCGGCCGGGCTGATCGTGGCGACCTCCCCCAAGCCAACCCCGCCGCCCGGCACCCGGTCCCAGCCGTCCTCGTGGAAGTGGATGGTGATCTCCGGGGTGTCGCCGAGCTGCGGGACGCGGTAGTCCTCGAGGTTCGCGGTCAGGGTGAGGCCGGTGTGCGGGTCGAGGATCTGGTTCTCGTACAGCGCCAGCCCGACGCCTTGGATGATCGAGCCCTCGCACTGGCTGCGCGCGAGTTCGGGCACGTGTGGGCGCCCGGTGGCGATGCCGCCGTGCACGGTCAGCACGCGCGTCTTCCCGGTCCGGGTGTCGACCTCCACCTCGGTGACGTGGACCGCCCCGGTGAACCCGCGGCCGACCTGGATCTCGCTCATCGTCACCGGCACCGCGCGCAGGCCGCGGTCGCCGCCGCGCTTGGCGGTGGCCGACGCGCCGTTGTGCGCCGCGGTGACGGGCCCACCGATCTCGGCGAGCAGCTTCTTGGCCGCGTCACGCGCGGCGGGCCACAGCGACACGGTGGTCCGGCTGCCGCCCGACGCCGGGCCGTGCGGGGTGGTGGCCGTCGACCGGCCGAGCCGCACCGTCACCTGCTCCGGTGCGATCCCGAACACCTCGGCGACCGCCCTGGCCACGACCGTCCGGCTGCCCGTGCCCATGTCCTGGCAGGCGCACGTGGCCACGAGCCCGCCGTCCTCGATCGACACGGCGACCTCGACGCCGGGGTCGACGAAGTACATCCAGTTGGCCGCGGCGATGCCGACCCCGCGCCGGAACCGGCCGGTCTGGCTGCCGGTCACCGGCCGGTCGCGCCACACGGCCAGGCCCGCCGCCCACGTGTAGAGGCCCTGGCGGCGCTGATTGCCGTCCCACTGCTGCCGCAGTTCCAGCGGATTCCGGCCGAGCTTGTGCGCCAGCGCGTCGACGGTCTGTTCGAGCGCCCACGCGGCGACCGGCCCACCCGGGCCGCGGAACGGCGCGCCCGGCGGCGCGTTGGTGACAATGTCGGTGTCCCGGGCCAGCCGCGGCGTCCGCTGGTAGACCAGCATGCACAGCGCGGCGACCGACGTGCCGATGGCGACGCCCGCGTGGCTCTCCGTGTCGACGATCATGGCCTGGACGTCGCGTTTGTCGTCGACCAGCAGCGCGGTCCTGGTGCGCGACCCCGGCCGGTTGCCGGTCGCGGTCAGCTCCTCGGCCCGGCTCAGCACGAGCCGCACCGGCCGCCTGCTCTGCCTGCTCAGCTCGATGGCGGCGACGGTGTCCGGCCCGACGGTCAGCTTGGCCCCGAACCCGCCCCCGACGTACTCCGCGTTGACCTCCACCTGCTCGGGGCGCAGCTCGTAGCGCTTGGCGACCTCCCGCGCGATCATCTCGACCCCCTGCGTGCTCACCCACAGGCGGAGCAGCTCCGGGTCGGACCAGTCGGCGACGGTCGCGTGCGGCTCGAAGCTGGTGTGCAGCTGCGGGTGGGTCTCGAACTCCAGCTCGACCAGCCCGGCGTCTCCGGCCGCGCGCGCGTCCTTGACTCGGTGCCGTGCCGCCGTGGCGCGGTACCGGATGGAATTGGGCCCGCGAACGTTGCCGTGCCAGCTCACCGGCAGCGGCGACCCGCCCTCCCCGGACATCGGCGCCGTCTTACGTTCAGCGCGGCCCGCGTAGACCAGCGGCGCGCCGTCCGACTTGGCCAGTTCCGGGTCGAGGACGAACGGCAGCCGCTTGACCGCCATCGTCACGTCGGCGGCGAACTGCCGCGCGTGTGCCAGGGTCTCGGCCGCGACCGCCGCGATCGGCTGCCCGGCCCACCGCACCCGCCGGTCCTCCGGCAGCAGCTCCACCGCGTAGGGCGCCGCACCGAAGGCGATGTCGCCGATCTCGGCCGCGGCCGTGGTCGACCGGACGATCACCGCGTGCAGCATGTCGGGAAGCTGGACATCGGCGGTGTAGACGGCCTCGCCGGTCACCTTCTCCGGGCCGTCGACCCGCACGATGACGTCCGGCCCCTCGTCGTGCTCACCCCGGCACGCCGCCGCCACCGCCCGGTAGATGCCCGCGTACGCCCCGCAGCGGCACAGGTGGCCCGCGAGGGCCTCGGCGATCGTGGCCCGGTCGGGTTCCGCGGTCCCGTGCTCGGCCCGCCACCGCTCGACGAAGGCGGCCGCGTCGACGATGAACCCGGGCGTGCAGTACCCGCACTGCAGCCCGTCGTGGGCGAGGAACGCGCGTTGCACCGGGTGTAGCGCCCCCGGGGACCCGATCCCCTCGACCGTGGTCACCTCGGCGTCGCGCATCGCGGTCGCCGGGAGCAGGCAGCTGGCCACGGGCGTCTCACCGAGCCGGACCGTGCACGCCCCGCACACCCCGCCCCCGCACACCAGCTTGGTGCCGGTCAGGCCGAAGCGGTCGCGGATCACCTCGGCCGCGCTCTCGCCGCCGTCGAGGTCGACGGTCCTGGCCTCGCCGTTGATCTTCGTGCCGATCGTGACCATGGCTCCTCCGCGGTGGACTTGCCGGACCCCCCGACGCTACGACCCCGCGCACGGCTCGGCACGCCGGGCGCGGGTCCTTCGGTCCTGGCGTGGCTCGCCCGAACGGAGCAGTGTGTCCCGTGGCGGACGGGGGCGCCACTGCCCAGGCGGCCGGACGGCACGCGCCCGGCTGGGAAACCCTTGGAGGCTGCCATGGCAGACGTAATGATCAGCAATCTGGAACGCGACGGTGAGGTCCGGCCCTTCCAGGCCCACGGGAAGGCCGTGCTCGGCAGCGCGGGCGGCATCACGCTCGGGATGGGCACGTTCGAGCCGGGCTGGCGGTGGTCGGAGGACGTCAAGCCGCTCGTCGGCGGCGACAGCTGCCAGGTGCACCACCTCGGCTACGTGTTGTCCGGCTCGATGGGCATCCGGCTGGAGGACGGCACCGAAGTGCAGGTCAACGCCGGTGACCTGATGGACATCCCGCCGGGTCACGACGCGTGGGTGGTCGGCGACCAGAACTGCGTCACCCTCGACGCGTCACCGGAGGCGGGCAACTACGCCAAGGGCGCGGGCCAGCGGGTGGCGCCGTACGACGACGCCAACGACGCCGCCGTGCACACCGGCTACGCCGCGTTCAACAACCAGGACATCGAGACGCTGAAGGGGATCCTCTCCCCCGACTGCACCCAGCACGTCTCCGGCCGAAGCCAGATCGCGGGCGACTACAGCGGCATCGACGCCGTACTCGGCTACTACGGCAAGCTCGCGGAGCTCACACAGGGCAAGTTCCGCGCCGACCTGCTCGAAACCCACAGCGACGGCAAGGACCACGTCGTCGCGATCCACCAGATCACCGCGACCCGCAACGGCGTCACCCGCGTCAGCCGCGGCTCGATCCTGTTCACCTTCGAGGGCGGCCGCGCCAAGGACCTGCGCGAACTGCACGCCGACCAGGCAGGCGACGACGCGTTCTTCGCCTGAGCCGCAGGGGACGTGACATCCCGTCCGCGGGGATGTCACGTCCCCGTCCTCACAGCCCCATGTCCTTGGCGATGATCGTCTTCATCACCTCGCTGGTGCCGCCGAAGATGCGGTTGACCCGGTTGTCGGCGTAGAGGCGGGTGATCGGGTACTCGTTGATGTAGCCGTACCCGCCGTGCAGCTGCAGGCACCGGTCGATCACCCGGCTGGCCGCCTCGGTGGCGAACAACTTGACCGACGCGGCGTCGGCGGCGGTGAGGTCGTCGGCGTCGTGGGCCTCCAGGGCGCGGTCGACGACGGCCTCCAACGCGTCCACCTCGGCCTTGCACGCGGCCAGCTCGAACTTGGTGTTCTGGAACGCCGCCACCGGCTTGCCGAACACCTCGCGCTGACTCACGTAGTCCTGGGCGAACCGGACCGCCGCCTTGGCCTGCGCGTACGCGGCGAAGGCGATGCTGAGGCGCTCGCGCGGCAGGTTCTGGCCGAGATAGGCGAAGCCCTCGTTCTCCGCGCCGAGCAGGTCCTCGACGGGCACCTTGACGTCGGTGAACGACAGCTCCGCGGTGTCGGAGACGCGCAGCCCCAGCTTGTCGAGCTTGCGGCCGACCGCGTAGCCGTCGGACTTGGTGTCGACCACGAGCAGCGAGATGCCGAACCGCCGGTCCCGCTCCGACGGCGGCGCGGTCCGGGCGCAGACGATGACGCGGTCGGCGTGGACGCCGCCGGTGATGAACGTCTTGGCGCCGTTGAGGACGTAGTGCGTGCCGTCGGCGGAGAGCTTGGCCGTCGTGCGCATCCCGGCGAGGTCGGACCCGGTGCCGGGCTCGGTCATCGCGATGGCGAACATAGTCCGGCCGGACACGAAGTCGGGCAGCCAGCGCTTCTTCTGCTCCTCGGTGCCGTAGGCGAGCAGGTACGGCAGGCACAGCGCGACGTGCACGCTGCTGCCGCCGAAGCTCACCCCGGCGCGGGTGAGTTCCTCGGTGATGACGGCCTCGTACTTGAACGTCGACTCGCCCGCGCCGCCGAACTCCTCCGGCACCTCGATGCCGAACACGCCCAGGTCGCCGAGCTTGTGGTACAGCTCGCGGGGCACGAGCCCCGCGGCGAGCCAGTCGTCGTAGTCGGGCACGACCTCGGCGTCGATGAAGGCGCGGACCGTCTGCCGGAACGCCTCGTGGTCTTCGGTGAAAACGTTGCGTCGCATGGGTTTCCTTCGATCCTTCAGTCGGCCAGGCGCAGGACGAGCTTGCCGGTGTTGGCGCCGTCGAACAGCTTGCGCAGCGCGGCCGGGAACGCGTCGACACCGCCGTCGACCACGTCCTCGCGCGCGATCAGCCTGCCGTCGGCGATCCAGCCCGCGAGTTCCTTCGCGGCCTCCCGGAAGCGGCCCGCGTAGTCGAACACGACGAACCCCTCCATCCTGGCCCGCGCGACGAGCAGCTGCAGGTAGTTCGCCGGTCCGCGCACCTCGGTGGTCGCGTTGTACTGGGAGATCGCGCCGCAGATGACGACCCGGGCGCCGCGGGCGAGGCGGGCCAGCACGGTGTCGAGCATCTCGCCGCCGACGTTGTCGAAGTACACGTCGACGCCCTTGGGCGCGTGCTCGCGCAGCGCGGCCTTGAGGTCTTCGGACTTGTAGTCGATCGCGGCGTCGAAGCCGAGTTCGTCGACCAGCCAGCGGCACTTCTCCGCGCCGCCCGCGATGCCGATGACCCGGCAGCCGTTGATCTTGGCGATCTGGCCGACGAGCGACCCGGTCGCGCCCGCCGCGCCGGACACCACGACCGTGTCGCCCGGCTTGGGCGCGCCGACGTCGAGGAGTCCGAAGTAGGCGGTCATCCCGGACATGCCCAGCGCGCCGAGCCAGCGGGCGGCCGGGGCGAGGTCGAGGTCGAGGGGCAGCAGGTCGTCGCCGCGGAGGAGGGCGTACTCCTGCACGCCGGTCGCGCCGGAGACGTAGGTGCCCTCGGCGAACCGCGCGTCACCGGACGCGACCACCCGGCCGACGCCTGCGGCCCGCATCACCTCGTCGATGCCGACCGGCGGGATGTAGGAGCGCACGTCGTTCATCCAGCCGCGCATCGCCGGGTCCAGCGAGAGGAGCAGGACCTGGACCAGCACCTCGCCGTCGCCCGGCGTCGCGACCGGTTCCTCGGTGACCCGCCACGAGCTGTCGTCGGGCAGTCCGACCGGGCGGGCGGCGAGGCGGATCTGACGGTTGGTCGTCGGCACTACAGGCTCCCTGGCTTGAATTGAGACATCTTCCGTCAGATGCACTATATTCCTCTCCTGTGCAGACCACCAACGCGGGCCGCCGCCCTGTCGGCCGCCCGGCCGCCGCCACCAGGGAGCAGGTGCTCGGCGCCGCGCGGCTGGCGTTCGTCGAGGGCAGGCGAATCGAGGTGCGCGCGATCGCCGCCGAGTTCGGCGCGTCCCGGGCCACGATGTACCGGTGGTTCGGCTCGCGGGAGGGCCTGCTCGCCGAGGTGGTCCTCGGCGAGATGGCGGCCCTGTTCGCCCGGGCGGACGCGCGGGCACGCGGCCGGGGCGCCGACCGGGTGCTGGACACGCTGGAGACGGTCAACCGGCGGCTGATCGACAACGCGCCCCTGCGGTCGTTCCTCGCGCTGGAGCCCTCGGGCCTGCAAATGCTGACGTCGAGTTCGGGTCTGGTGCACCCCGGCGTGGTCGCGATCGCCGCGGCCTACCTCGACCGCGTCGCCACCGAGGACGACTTCCGCCCGCCGATCGAGCTGACGACGCTGGCCTACGCCGTGGTCCGGCTCAGCGAGGCGTTCGTCCACGACGACTCCCCCGCGGGCATGCGCCACGAGATCGGCAGGCTGCGCGAGGTGCACAGCGCGCTGCTCGGAATCGCCCGATAATCCGGTGGAACACCCCGGCGCCGTGGGTCCAGACTCGGGCCCGTGATCGACGCCGAACTCGTCCGCGCCCTGATCCGCGACCAGTTTCCCCAGTGGGCCGAGCTGCCCGTCGAGCCGGTGGCTCGCCAGGGCTGGGACAACCGTACCTTCCGGCTCGGCGATGAGCTGTCGGTGCGCCTGCCCAGCGCCGAAGGCTATGTCGCGGGCGTCGCCAAGGAGGACCGGTACCTGCCGGTCCTGGCTGAGCACCTGCCGTTGCCGGTCCCGGCACCGGTCGCCACCGGCCGTCCCGCGTGCGGTTACCCGTTCCCCTGGTCCGTCCGGCGCTGGCTGCCCGGGGACACCCTCGCCGACGCCACCGACATCGACCGGCTCGGCCTGGCGCACGACCTCGGCGCCTTCCTGACCGCGCTCCGGCGGATCCCGACCGACCAGGGCCCCGCCTGCGGCAGGCACTCCTTCTTCCGCGGCTGCCACCCCAGCGCCTACAGCGACGAGGTCGAGCAAGCCATCGGCGAACTCGGCGACGCCGTCGACGGAGCCGTGTGCCGGGCCGTCTGGGCGGAGGCGATGCCGTCAGCCTGGCCGTCGGCGCCGACCTGGTTCCACGGCGACGTCGCCGTCGGCAACCTGCTGGCACAGCACGGCAAGCTGTCCGCGGTGATCGACTTCGGCACGTCCGGCGTCGGCGATCCCGCCTGCGACCTGGTGATGGCGTGGACCTACTTCACCGGGGACGAGCGCAAGGTCTTCCAGGCCGCGGTCGACCTGCCCGACGACACCTGGCGCCGTGCCCGCGGCTGGGCCCTGTGGAAGGCGCTGGTGACCATGCCGGGTCCGTCCGGCCCCGACCCCGTCCGGGCCCAGGAGGTCGCCGAGATCCTGGCCGACCCCATGAGCAATTCATAAGGCGCCCGGTGTTCTGGTCCTGTGCGAAAAATGTGGTCCTCAGCCTGATCCACCGCGATAGGAGCCCACGATGCGCAAGACCAAGAAGTTCTTAACGGTCCTGGGAATCTCCGCGGGCCTGGCGATCGCCGGGCCCGCACTCGCCGCCGCCGACCCGGAGCCGATCATGGCCGACGGCTGCGTCTACGCGGGCCAGAACTACAGCGACGGCGCGGTCGTCAAGGTCGGGGACCTCTACATCCAGTGCAGCAACGGAAGCTGGTCACGGATCAACTACTGAGCGCAGGCTCCCGGGAACCCGCTGGATTTCCAGCGGGTTCCTGTCGTCTCGGCCCTAGACTCTGCCCGCCAGCACTGGATCTGGGGAGGGTGCCGTGCCTCGTGGGGAACGCCGACTCGACGGTGAGGACTCCGCGTTAGTCAGGTTCGCGGTCGATCTGCGCAGGCTGCGGGAGAAGGCTGGTTCGCCGAGCTACCGCGAACTGGCGCGGCGCGCCCATTACTCGTCGACGACGTTGTCCGACGCCGCGAGCGGGCGGCAGCTGCCGACGCTGGCCGTGGCGCTGGCGTACGTGCGCGCGTGCGAGGGCGCGATCGACGAGTGGGAGTCGCGGTGGCGGGAAGTGGCCGCCGAGTTGAGCGCGGACCCCGTCCCGGCCGACGCGGTGGCGCCCTACGTGGGGCTGGCCGCGCTGGGACCGCAGGACGCCGACCGGTTCCACGGCCGGTCCACGCTGCTCGACGACCTCGCCGACCGGGTGGCGCGCGGCCGGTTCGTCGCGGTGGTCGGGGCGTCCGGGGTCGGCAAGTCGTCGCTGTTGCGGGCCGGGCTGATCGCGCGGGTGCGGGCCGAGGGGCGCACGGCGGTGCTGATGACACCGGGTCCGCGTCCGATGGCCGGGCTCACCGCGAAGCTCGACGGTCTCCCGGCGGACTCGCTGCTGGTGATCGACCAGTTCGAGGAACTCTTCACCCTCTGCCAGGACCGGGACGAACGGGTGCGGTTCCTCGAGGCGATCGGCCAGACCCGCGTGGTCATCGGGCTGAGGGCCGACTTCGTCGCGCACTGCGCCGACCATCCCGAGCTGCTGTCGGCGATGACGGACGCCCAGGTCATGGTCGGCGCGATGTCGACGGAGGAACTGCGGCACATGGTCGTCGCGCCCGCGACCAGGCTGGGCTACACGGTCGAGGACGCGCTGGTGGAGGCGATCGTCGCCGAGGCGGCGGGCCGGGCGGCGGTGCTGCCGCTGGTCTCGCACGCGCTGCTGGAGACCTGGCGGCGGCGGAACGGCGGCGTCCTCACCCTGGCCGACTACCGGGCCGCGGGCGGCATCCGGGGCGCGCTCGCCCAGACCGCCGAGGCGTGCTACTCGGCGCTGAGCGAACGGCGGCAATGCCTTGCGCGGGAACTGTTCCTGCGCCTGACGGCGTTCGGCGAGGGCACCGAGGACACCAAGCGCCGGATCTCCCGCGACGAACTCGACACCACCGACCCGGACACGACAGCCGTGCTGGCCACCGTCGCCGACGCGCGCCTGATCACCCTCGACGAGTCCACAGTGGAGTTGACGCACGACGCGCTCATCACCGCGTGGCCCCGGCTGCACCAGTGGCTTGCCGCAGACCGCGACGGCCTCCGCGTCCACCGCAAGCTCACCGAGGCGACCCACACCTGGCAGTCACTCGACCAGGACCCGGGCGTGCTCTACCGGGGCGCGCAGCTGACGATCGCCCGTGAGTGGGTCGCCGCGGGGCGGGTCCTGAACCCGGCGGAGCTGGCGTTCCTGGACGCGGGAATCGACCTGGAGGCCCGCGAACTGCGCGCGGCGGCCCGGCGGGACCGCCAGCTGCGGTTCCTCACCGTCGGCCTGGTCGTGCTGCTGCTGGTCGCCATCGGGCTCACGGTCGTCGCCTTCGAGCAGCGCGGGCAGGCCGTGGAGATGCGGCAGACCGCGATCTCCCGGCAGCTCGCGACCCAGGCCCAGACCCTGGCGGATTCCCAGCCTGGGTGGCGATGCTCTTGAGCGTGCAGGCGTACCGCACGGCGCCGACCGCCGAGGCGCGCGCCGCGGTCCTGGGGATGTCGACCCGCGCGGCCTACCGGACGGAGTTCAGCGCCCACACCAGCCCGGTGTCGGAGCTGGCGTTCACCCCGGACGGCCGGTCCGTCGTCACCGCGAGCGCTGACCACACGATGGGCATGTGGGATGCGCGGACCGGCTCGCGGATGACTCACCTCACCGAGCACGACACCTGGCTGCGCGCGCTCGCGGTCAGCCCCGACGGCACCATCCTGGCCAGCGGCGGGGATGACCACGACGTCGTGCTGTGGCACAGGGCCAGCGGCGTCCGGACCGCGACGCTGACCGGGCATTCGGGCACGGTCAAGGAGACCGCGTTCAGCCCGGACGGCAAGCTGCTCGCCACGGCGGGCGCGAACGACGAGGTGATCCTTTGGGATCTCGCGCGCAACCAGCCGCTCGGGACGCTGACCGGCCACGGCGGCACGGTCAACAGTGTGGCGTTCAGCCACGACGGCCGCGTCCTCGCCGCCGCGGGCGAGGGGCGGACGATCGTGCTGTGGGACGTCGCGACCCGCTCCCCCATCCGCACCCTCACCGGACACACCGACGTGGTGAACAAGGTGGCCTTCGACCGCGGCGGGACCTACCTGGCGTCGACGGGCCGCGACTCCACCGTGCGGCTCTGGCGCGCGGACGGCACCCCGGTAGCCACTTTGACCGGGCATGAGGGGTCGGTCATGGCGCTGGCGTTCAGCCCGGACGGCGGCACCCTCGCCAGCGCGGGCGGCGACACCGTCGTGCGGCTGTGGGACGTCCGCCACCAGCGGCTCCGGACCACGCTCGCGGGCCACACCGCCAACGTCTACGCGCTCGCGTTCAGCCCGGACCGCTCGACGCTGGCCTCGGCGGGTGAACACGGTTCGGTCATCCTGTGGGACACCGACCGCGCCACGCTGACCGGCCACGCCGACGACGGCGTCAACGACCTCGCGTTCACCCGGGACGGCACCCTGCTCGCGGTGGCGTCCGGGACCGAGACCGCGCTGTGGGACACCGCGACCCGCACCCGGCGCGCTGTCCTCGCCTGCGCGTCGAGGGTCGACGCGGTCGCGTTCAGCCCGGACGGGCGGATGGTCGCCACGGCCGACGAAGGCGGGAAGGTCACGCTGTGGAGTGCCGACGGCGAGCTGATCACGCAGCTCGCGGGGCACACGGCGGCCGTGCTCGACGTCGAGTTCTCACCGGACGGCCGGACGCTCGTGACGAGCGGCGCCGACGTGACCGCGATCGTGTGGGACGTGTCGACCCGGGCCAAGGTCGCCAGCCTCACCAGCCAACTGGGCGCGATCAACGGCGTGGCGTTCAGCCCTGACGGCCGCACCCTGGCCACGACCAGCCACGACCACACCACCGTGCTGTGGAACGTCGCCGACTGGTCGCCGCGTGCCCGCCTCGCCGGGCACACCGGGTGGGTGCGGACCGCGGTGTTCAGCCCGGACGGCCGGGTGGTCGCGACCGCGAGCCACGACCAGACGGTCATGCTGTGGGACGCGGCGACCGGTGCCCAGCAGGCCAGACTCGCGGGCCACGTCGACGCGGTGTTCGACGGGATCGCTTGGCAGCCGGACGGTTCGACGCTGGCGTTCACCGGCGCCGATCACACGGTGACGCTGTGGGACACGCGCGGCGGGCAGCTGACTCGTCTGGCCGGGCACACCAAGCCGGTGCGCGCGGTCGCGTTCAGCCCCGACGGCCGGACGCTGGCCACCGCGGGCGACGACCAGACGGTGAACCTGTGGGACACCGACCCCGACCGGGCCGTCGACCTCGTCTGCGACCGGATCGGGCGCGACCTCACACCGGACGAGTGGCGCCAGTTCGCGCCGGACCTGCCCCACCAGCGGGTCTGCGGCTGATCAGTTGTCCGGAAGTTGATGTCCGGTCCCCCAAGTCCCAGACCGGACAACCGGACGCCGATATACCTGGCCCGACGCCTAGCGGCGTTCGAGGTGGGGAACGAACGATGATCCAGGAGAACTGATCATGAAGGTTGGAAGCATGTTGGCGAAGGCCCTGCTCACCGCCGGGCTGGCGGTCGGGCTGGCACTGTCGACCGCGACGGGGGCGCAGGCGGCGCCGAGCGAGCCCGCCGCGCGGCCCGCGGGTGAGGCGGGGGTGCTCGGGGGCTGCGACTGGACCGGCTGCGGCACGGTCGTGAACAGCACGCCGCGCGGGTTCTGGGTCACGCTGAACTGGGGTCCGCCGCAGTCGGACTTCCGCTGGCTCAGCGCGTGGTCGCGGATGGGCGGCAACGGCACCGACGTCGACGGCATCGAAGTGGCCAACGGCTGCGTGATGTCCGGGGTGATCAACGGCCGGATCCCCGGCTACAACTACCCGTTCGTCTGGACGTCCGGCTGGCACAAGATCTGGACCAACGAGACCGCCTTCGTGACCGGCTACGTCTGCTGATCACACCCCCGAGCGGTGGCGGCGGCCCTCGTGGGGTGGGCCGCCGCCACCGGCGTCAGGCGCGGCGCCGGACCAGTGGCACCAGGTTGAGCACCAGGCCGACCACAGCGACAGCGGTCACCAGGTTGAGGCCAGGCCGGAACGCACTGAGGTCCGTCGGGGCGGTGTTGCTCGCGAGGACCGCGGTCACCACCGCCAGGATCAGCGCGGAGCCCACCTGGCCGGAGGTCTGGAGCAGCCCGGCCGCGAGCCCCTGTTCGGCGTCCTCGATGCCGTCGGTGCCCTGGGCCATGATCGCGCTGAAGCCGAAGCCGAACCCGCCGCCCAGCAGCAGCACCGCGGGCAGGATCGACACCGGGTAGCTCGGCGTCGTCCCGGCCGTCGACAGGAACCAGAGGTAGCCCAGGCTCAGCGACACCATGGAGGCCAGGATCAGCCGCGCGGTGCCGTAGCGGGTGATGAGCCTGCCCACCAGCGGCGAGCCGAACACCACCACGATGCCTGCGGGCAGCAGCGCGAACGCCATCGCCAGCGGCGCCCAGCCGAGCACGTTCTGCAGGTAGATCGTCATGATGAACTGGAAGCTGATGTAGGAGCCCATCAGCGCGATCACGCTGAGGTTGGCCCGCACGACCGAGCCGATCCGCAGGATGCCCAACCGGATCAGCGGGTGCGCGATCCGGTTCTCGATCACCACGAACGCCACCAGCAGCGCCGCGGCGACGACCGCGGAGCCCACGGTCAGCGGGTCGAGCCACCCGCGTTCTGGTGCGGTGACCACGGTGTAGACGGCCAGCAGCATTCCCGAGGTCAGGGTGACCGCGCCCCACAGATCGTGCCCGCCTTCGGCGCGCGTGTCGTCCTTAGGGATCAGACGCAGGCCGAAGAACAGCGCGCCGAGGGCCAGCGGCACCGGGGTCAGGAACGTCCAGCGCCAGCCCACGCTGGTGAGCAGGCCGCCCAGGATCAGGCCGAACGAGTACCCGCTCGCGCCGAAGACCGTGAAGATCGACAGCGCCCGGTTGCGAGCGGGCCCTTCGGCGAAGGTTGTAGTCAGGATGGACATGGCCGTCGGCGCGGTGAACGCGGCGGCCAACCCCTTGATGAACCGGGTGGCGATGAGCAGCACGCCGTCATCGACGAGCCCACCGACCAGCGACGCGACGGCGAACGCACCGAGGGCGATGAGGAAGACCCGGCGGCGGCCGAGCAGGTCGGCGGTACGGCCACCGAGCAGCAAGAGCCCGCCGTACCCGAGGACATACCCGTTGACCAGCCATTGCAGCGACGAGGCCGACATGCCGAGCTCCGCGCCGATCGACGGCAGCGCGACACCGACCATGGACACGTCCATGCCGTCGAGGAACAGCACGACGCAGAGCACGGCCAGCACACCCCAGAGCCGACCGGAGAAGACGACGGAGGCCCGCGTCTCAGCGGGCGTGAGTGACGTTTCGGTGAGAGACACAGCGGCGAAACTACATGCGCTCGCATCTAATGCACAAGCAACATATGCTTGAACATAAGATGCTTTGACATAAGTTTCCGACGCATGATAAGGTGCACGCCATGTCCCAGCGGGATGAACTCGTCGACCAATGGCGATCGCTGACGTTGAGCTACAACCAGATCGCCTGCAAACTCGACCGCACCCTCGACGAGTCCCACGGCATCAGCATGAGCGAGTTCGAAACCCTGGACCGCCTGGCCGCCGAAGACTGCGACAGCCTGCGCATGCTGGACTTGGCCGCGGCCATGTACCTGAGCCAGAGCGCTTTGTCCCGAACCGTCGCCCGCCTGGAGCGCGCGGGCCTGGTGGAGCGCGCCCTGTGCGCGGCCGACCGCCGCGGCGTCTTCGTCAAGATCACCGCCGAGGGCCGCACGCGCCACCGCGCCGCACGCGAGACCCACTTGGCGATCCTCAAAGAGCACCTGAGCACCTGAGACCCCAGAGGCGCAGGCCACCGAATCGGCACCGACTTGCGTGGCCGTCAGGGTTGATGTGCGCTATCGCTCCCTATCTGCCCTAATATAGGGAGCGATGAGGAATGATATGTACTCGGTCGAGCAGGTCGCGGACCTGCTCGGACTGCACGTGCGCACGGTCCGCGGCTACATCCGCTCCGGCCGCCTCAACGCCGTGCGCATCGGCAAGCAGTACCGCGTCGCCCAGGCCGATCTGGAAGCCCTGACCGGCCGCCCAGTCGCGCGACCCCCGGTCGAGGTCTCCAGCATCGTCCGCGTCGACGGCGTCGACCGCACCGCCGCCGACCGCCTGGGCACCCTAATCCAGGCCGCCGCGACCTCCCGCGGCCACACACCCCCGCTGCACATCCAGACCGTCCACGACGAGAACCGGAACCACATGACCATCGTGATCATGGGCGGTCTCACCGCCACCAACGACGTGCTGTCCCTTCTGGACTCAGTGCTGGACGGGGTCCTGCGCGATGCCTGACGTGGTACAGGAACGCGCGGGCACGCAGGTCATGGTGTGCGACCCGGACGGCCCGCCGATCACCACCGAGGAGGACGCCCTCCAACTGATCAGCGCGGTCTTCCACGGCGCGGAGGTCGTCGCCGTCCCCGCGAGCCGCCTCGGTGACTCCTTCTTCGCCCTCGAGACCCGCTTCGCGGGCGAGGTGATGCAGAAGTTCGTCAACTACCGGGTGCGCCTCGCCGTGGTCGGCGACATCAGCCACCACTTGGAACGCAGCTCGGCGCTGCGGGCACTGGTCCACGAGTCGAACCGCTCGAACCACGTCTGGTTCGTCCCCGACCTGGACGCCCTCGACACCAAACTGAGCGCCACCAAGCCGTGAGCACAGCCAGCTGATCGGCGTACTCGATAGGCTCGGCCCGCCATGAGGCCAGGCGTCCATCCCGTTCGCGGCCCCGACGAACGCTTCTGCCTGCGCGGCGAGCACGGACCAATTCGGCGAGCGGGACGTCGGCGTGACGGACGGCGCGGTAGAGGCCGGCCAGCGCCTGATAGTGATGTCCAGGCTGGCGGCGTTCGCTGCTGACCTGGACACGCGGGCGTACTTTGTCGACTGTGACCTGGCGTGATCCCGGACGGCTGCCCGTCGACGTGACCAGCTTCGTCGGACGCGGCCAGGAGACCGCCGAGGTCCGGCGCCTGCTGGGCGCGTCGCGGCTGGTCACGCTGACCGGGCCGGGCGGCGTCGGCAAGACCCGGCTGGCGCTGCGGGTGGCCGAGCAGGAGCGCGGGGCCCGGCTGGTCGAGCTGGCCGAACTGAACGACCCGGCGCTGGTCGCACACACGGTCGCCGGTCAGCTCGGCGTGCCCGACCCCGCAGGCGGCGACATCACCGACGCTCTCGTCGAGCACTTGGCCCACGTGCGCGGGCTGCTCGTGCTGGACAACTGCGAACACCTGGTCGACGCGGTGGCCAAGCTGGTCGACCGCGTCGCACGGGCCGCGCCGGAGGTCCGGGTACTCGCGACGAGCCGGGAGTCACTCGGCGTCGTCGGTGAGGTCGGCTTCGCGGTGCGGCCGCTGCCGGTGCCCGACCCGGAGACCGTGTCGTCGGCCGCCGAGGTGCTGGCCTACGACGGCGCGGGCCTGCTGGTCGACCGGGCGCTCGCGGTCCGACCGGACTTCGTCGTCGATGAGCACAACTACTCCGCCGTCGCCGCGCTGTGCGGGCGGCTCGACGGCATCCCGCTGGCGATCGAACTCGCCGCGGTGCGGCTGCGGTCGCTGTCGGTCGAGGAGATAGTGCAGCGGCTCGGGGACCGGTTCCGACTGCTGACCCTGGGCCGCCGCGTCGGGCCCGCCCGCCACCAGACGCTGCTGGCGACCATCGAGTGGAGCTACGCGCTGTGCTCACCCGCCGAGCGAGCACTGTGGGCGCGGGCGGCACTGTTCCCCGGCGGATTCGAACTCGACGCCATCGAGGCGGTCGCGGACGAACCGGACGTGCTCGACCTGCTCGCGTCCTTAGTGGACAAATCAATCCTTGCGGCCGAAGGCGGCGGCCACACGCGCTACGTCATGCTGGAGACCATCCGCGACTTCGGCCTCGGGCAGCTCGACTCGGCTGAGCTGGCTGCCCTGCGCCGCCGCCACCGCGACTTCTACGCGGATCTGATCGAGCGGTTGCGACTGGAGTACGCCGCGGGCGCTCCGGTGGCCGCGATCGCGCGAACGGCCCGCGAACAGGGCAACCTGCGTGCCGCGCTGGAATTCTGTGTGACCTCGGCAGGCGAGGCCCGCGCGGGTCTGCGCCTGGCCGCGGGCCTGCTCAACTACTGGTCGGGGGCGGTCCCGGCCGAAGGTGCCCAATGGCTCGACCGACTGCTTGACGCCGACCCCGAACCGAGCCGCGAGCGCGCCCAGGCCCTATGCGACCGCGCGTGGCTGCCGATCTCGCGGGAAGGCCAGTCAACGCTGGGCTTTCTCGACGAGGCCGACCGGATCATCGCCGAACTCGACATCGGGTCCGGGTTGGAGGCGACACTGGTCGAACGCTCGCGGGCGACCGTGCACCTGTCCGAGGGCCGCGTCACCGTGGCGGCCGAGATGCTGGCCCGGGTGGTGGACTGGTTCGACCGTTGGGTGCCCGGGACGGAATGGGAGCGCGTGTACCGCGAGTACTCGCTGCTCAACTCCCGCACCACTTTGGCCCACGCCTACAGCGCGGCCGGGGAGCCCCGCGAAGCCGAAGCCCTGCTGCGCGAGATCCTGCCGATCGCCTCCGCGCGTGGTCACCTGGCGCAGTTGTCGGTCGCGCGGTGGAACCTCGGCGCACTGCGGCTGGAGGACGGCGACTTGGCCGAGGCGTCCGATCTAGCCAGGAGCAGCCTGGTGATCGCCCGAGACATCGACGACCGGACGTGCGTCATGGACGGGATGCGCCTGCTGGGCCTCGTGGCCGCCGCCAAGGGCGACGCGGACCGCGCCGCGCTGCTGCTCGGCGCCACGGACGAGATCGACCACGACAACGCGTCGCTGATGATCAGCGGCTGGGAATCGGCCATGGTCGCCCGCTACCGCGCCCTCGCCCGCGCCGCGTTGGGAGACGAGGCGTTCTCGGCGGCCCACCGGCGCGGCGGTGAACTCACGACGGCAAACGCAGTCGCGTTGGCACTGGACGACAAGCCGAGTCGGCCACCGCGCCCGGTGAAGTCGTCGGCGCTGACGCGTCGCCAGCTTGAGGTCGCGAAACTCGTCGCCCAAGGCAAGAGCAACCGCGCCATCGCCGCCGCGTTGACCATCTCGATCCGCACCGCGGAGACCCACGTCGACCACATCCTGACGGCGCTGGGTTTCAACAACCGCGCCCAGATAGCCGCGTGGATGGCATCGTCCCGGGACGAGGTCTGAGGTACTGGTGCCCAGCAGCCAATCGGTTGACTTCACCACGCCGTGGACGCGCTTCCAGCCAATGCCCTCGCGAGCCAGGTGATGAGCGCGGCGACCACCGATGGCCGCGAATCATCTCCCGTGGCGTGCTCTGGACGGCGCCCTGCTCGGTGTGGACGTCGCTCGTCAGACTCACGGTCAGGTCGAGCAGGTTGTTGACGGAGTGGTAGGCGGCGGCTTCAAGACCGCCGGATGCGGTGGCGCAGGAGCGCGAAGCACGCTCGTCCGTACATCTGTGGCTTTGAGCGGGTTGGTCTTGGTGTCCATGCCTTCGGGCGTCCGTTGTGGTGGTGGAGGGCGATCGCGGCGGTGGACGAGTTCGATGTCCCGTTCGATGCCTCGGGCGGAGGCGTGCACGCGGCTGGATCCGCCTCGCGCGCGGCGGTGCCCCATGGCGCTAGCCGGGCCGGGTTGTCCTCACGGGGGGGCGAGTAGGGCGGCGAAGGATCGCACGAGGTTGGCCGAGGTCGCCCGCTCACGGCAGGCGGCGGTCAGCGCTCCGAATCGTTGGTGTTGCCTGCCGATGAGGACACCCGCCCGGGACAGGGACCAACTGCCATGGCACCGAGGACCTTGGCCGCGGCAAAGGGCGACGTTGTTCCCTCCTTTGCCGCCGCCGGTGCGCCGAGGCTCAAGGGCGTCCGGCGAGGAAGGGAACACCATGAGTCGTCGACAACTACCGCTGTACGCGATCGCTCTGGCCATTCTGGTCGTCGGGCTGGCCTTCGCCGGGGTGCCGATGTCGACACTGCTGATCGCACTGGCCTGCCCACTGATGATGATGTTCATGATGGGCGGCCACGGCCACGGTCACGGTCACGGTGGATCCGACCAGCACGCTGACAGATCGGGCGAGCAGGACCGCGACCACCGTTCCGCCTCCGGCCCGGCCATAGCAGGGCGAGCGGACTGACCGCGCGACCAGTGTCCATAATGGAGGGTGCACGATGATGTTCTGGTACGGCAACGGAATGGGCGGCTGGGGATACGCCCTCATGACCGTCAGCACAGTCTTGTTCTGGGCGCTGCTGCTAGCCGGGGCGGTAGCGCTGGTCCGCCACCTCGGGCGTGGCACCCGGTCCGCACAAGGTGGACCCCCGCCGCAGCCGCAGAATCCTGAGCAGGTGCTGGCCGCGCGGTTCGCCCGCGGTGACATCGACGCCGAGGAGTACCAGCGGCGTCTGGACACCCTGCGCGGCAACGCGCGGCCCGACGTCACGGCTTGAGTGGCCCAACCATCACAGACCACAAAGGCGGCGGAAGGCAGGTGGGCACATGGGCTCGACCACCCGGGCCGAACCGCCCCCGACCATCGCGGCGGTGCGGGTCCGCGATGCGACCGGGGTGCCGGTCCTGGCCGCGTCCGGGATCGAGAAGGGCTACCACCGCGGGATCTGGCCAGCCCGCCGCCGCCTGGACGTCCTGCGTGGCGCCGACCTGACCCTGTCCCCCGGCGAGGTCGTCGGCCTCGTCGGCGAGAACGGATCCGGCAAGTCGACGCTGATGAAGATCCTCGTCGGGGCGCTGCGCCCGGACGCAGGCACGGTCGCGGTGTCCGGGCGGCTCGGGTACTGCCCGCAGGAGCCGGTGGTCTACGACCGGCTGACCTGTGACGAGCACTTCGAGTTGTTCGGCCGGGCCTACCGGATGAGCCCGCAGGCAGAGCGCGCCTCCCGCCGCGGGCTGTACACGGCGTTGGGCTTCGAGCGCTACGCGGCCACCCGGGCCGACCAGCTCTCCGGTGGGACGCTGGCCAAACTCAACCTGGGTCTCGCTCTGCTCGCCGACCCGGAGGTGCTACTGCTCGATGAGCCTTACTCGGGGTTCGACTGGGACACCTATCTGAGGTTCTGGCAGTTGGTCGCGCAGCGCCGGGAGTCCGGGCGCTCGGTGCTGATCATCAGCCACTTCGTCGCCGACGAGGAACGCTTCGATCGAATCGTGGACCTGCGCGACGGTCGCACGGTGCCGCGATGACCGGCGGGCGGACCGACAGGATGACAACGGTGCTGTTCGCGCGCCGGTTCCTGGCCGACTACGCCCGCAACCCGGTCAACCCGGTGGTGCTGGTGCTGGTGCCAGTGGTGTTCGTCGTGCTAGCGGCCGGTTCGATGGCCGAGGCGGCCAAACTGCTCGGCGGCACCGGTCCGTCGGTGGAGACAGCCGCGGCCGGGTGGGCGGCCGGGTTCCTCGCCGGTATCGCCATGTACTTCCAGTTGCGCGCCGCGCGCGCGGCCGATCGCAGGCTCGTCCTCGCCGGCCTGCCCGCGCGCCGCATGGTCGCCGCCCGCATCGGAACCGGTCTGATGTTGGCGGTGTTGGCGTCCGCGGCCGCCCTGGTGGCTCTCGCCGCACGCACCGGCATCGACGACCCGTGGCGCGTCACCGCGGGCACACTCATGTTCGCCATGACCTACCTGGCGATCGGCGCGGTGATCGGCGTGCTGGTAAGCAACCCCGTGAACGGGACTGTTCTGGTGCTGTTCGTGTGGATCGCCGACGTGTTCTTCGGCCCCGCGGTCGGTTCCCCGGACCAGCAGGCCACCCGGTGGCTGCCGACTCACTTCGCCACGTTTTGGATGGTCGACCTTCCCTCCCGACACGGCGGCCGCGCCGGCGATCTCGGCTGGGCACTGGCCTGGGCGCTCGGCGGCCTGGTGGTCGCCTGCCTTGTCGTCGCGGCCACCACCCGGGTGACGGGACGCCGCCTGCCGCGAGCGGGACAGTTCGCGACCGGGTTGCGCATGGGCATGCGGGACTACCGCCGCAACCCGGTGCTGTGGGCCCTGCTGATCGCGGTACCGGTAGTGTTCATCTGGCTGTCCAAAGTGGTCACCCCAGACGGGCCGATGACACTGTCCCTTGTGGATGACGGCAGCAGGTCGGAGTTCACGTTCTGGCTTCCGGACATGCACGCGGGCACCATGACGCCGATCGCCATCGCGTCGCTGGCGACCTTGGCCGGACTGTTCGTCATCCTCGACGCGCGGACCGCGGATCAACGGCTTGCACTCGCAGGCTTCCGCACCGGTGCACTGCTGGCCGCCCGGCTGGGGGTGATCCTCGGCGCGGCGCTTCTGGTCACAATCGCGTCCCTCGCGGTCACCGCGATGGTGTTCGACGCCCGGCAGTGGGGCGTCTACGCCGCGGGCAACGCGCTGCTGGCCCTCACTTACGCCCTGCTCGGCGTGTGCCTCGGACCGGTTTTCGGCCGCGTGTCGGGAGTGCTCATCGCCTTCCTCGTCCCGTTCCTGGACATCGGCATCGCGCAAAGCCCCATGCTGCGCGCCCAACCGCCGGACTGGGCCCGATTCCTGCCCGGCTATGGCGCCGACCGCGTCCTGCTCGACGGCGGGCTCACCGAGACCTTCGACGAGACCGGGCCCCTGCTGCTCGGACTCGGCTGGCTGCTCGCACTCGGCCTGCTCGCCGCCCGACTGTTCCGCAAGGACGCGACATGAGCCCACTCAACCGCCGCGCCTTCCTCGGCGCGACCGCACTCGGGATGCTCACGGCATGCACCCCAGCGGTACGCACCACCCCGCTGGTTCTGCCCACCGACCCGCGGGTCGGCGAGGTCGAAGCCGCTCGCCGCGCTACCGGCCGCACCCACAAGGTCACTCTCACGGCCGCGCCGAGCCAGGTCGACCTTGGCGGCCCGGTCGTGGACACCTGGACCTACGACGGCGCCATACCCGGACACGAGATCCGGGTCACCGCGGGTGACGTGATCGAAGCCCGAGTGGTCAACAGGCTTCCCTCGGACAGCTCGATCCACTGGCACGGTCTGGCGCTGCGCAACGACATGGACGGCGCACCCGATCTCACCCAGGCCGCGATCACTCCGGGCGAGGAGTTCGTCTACCGGTTCACCGCCACGACGCCAGGAACCTATTGGTTCCACCCACACAGCGGCACGCAGCTCGACCGCGGTCTGTACGCGCCACTCATCGTCGAGGACTCGAGTGATCCCGGCGCCTACGACGCGGAGTGGGTGGCCATCCTCGACGATTGGATCGACGGCATCGGCACCACTCCCGACCAGGTGCTCGCCGACCTGCGCCGGGGCGGCGGCCATTCCATGCACGGCATGGGCGCCCAGGCACTCGGCGGGGACGTCACCTACCCGCACTACCTGATCAACGGCCGCGTCCCGACCGCACCCACCACCTTCACCGCCGAGGCCGGACAACGGGTGCGCATCCGACTCATCAACGCGGCCTCCGACACCGCGTTCCGGGTCGCACTCGGCGGCCACAGCCTGCGGGTCACCCACACCGACGGTTTCCCGGTCATCCCCGCGGACACCGACGCGCTGCTGATCGGTATGGGCGAGCGCTACGACGCGCTGGTCACCCTCGCCGACGGCGTGTTCCCGCTGGTGGCGCTGGCCGAGGGCAAGAACGGCGCCGCTTTCGCGATCGTCCGAACCGGGATCGGCGACGCACCAGGGCCCGGTATCCGGCCCAGCGAGCTGTACCGCACCACAATCGGCTATGCGAACCTGAAAGCCGCCGCCGCCGTCACGCTGTCCCCCAAGCCGCCCGACATCGTGCACCGGCTCGCGCTCACCGGCGGCATGATGGACTATGAGTGGGGGATCAACGGCCGCGCGGGCGACCTCGCCGGCCGAGCGCGCGTCCACGAAGGACAGCGGGTCCGGGTGCGGTTCGTCAACACAACCATGATGTGGCACCCCATGCACATCCACGGCCACACGTTCCAGCTCGGCGGATCCGGCCCGCGCAAGGACACCGCCATCGTCCTGTCCGGCCAGACCATCGACTGCGACTTCGACGCCGACAACCCCGGGCAGTGGATGGCCCACTGCCACAACACCTACCACGCCGAAGCCGGAATGATGACCGTGCTCGGCTACCAAGCCTGAAACGACCGCGGCGTCACCGCGGGCTGTTGACGGGTGGGCGGTTGCCTGCGGGGGCAGGACGCGACCTGACAGCCCGAGCCACGGGCGCCAGACCGAGCCACACGGCCACGACCGCGGCGACGAAGGTCAGCACCCCGGTTCCCTCATAGAAGACATTGCTCGCGGCGGGCGACCACAGGTGCATGGCCGTCGCAACGACCTCCGCGTCCCCACCGGGCAGGATCGTCGTGTTGTCGAGCCCCAGCGACTTGAGGACGTGGTCGAGGAACCCGTCGACGAAACCGAACCACAACGCGACCATCGCGGCGAAGACGCCGAACAGGCCCGCCGCCACTCGGCTCTTCGTACTGTTCCACCAGAACAGCAGAGCCAGCGGTCCGACGATCAGGACGGCTCCGGGGAACACCAGGTCCCACCCGAGCCGAAAGACATGATGCACGGTGGTCACGACGCCGGTGACGCTGACGGCGATCGCCGAGTTCCGCATGACAGCTCCTCAGGGTTGTATAGTACAACTGTCTAGGACGAACGTACCCGTGCGGAGTTGTGTCACACAACCATGGAGGTGACCGTGACGGAGCTGGACCATCTGGATTCGGCCATGAACGCGCTGTTTCTCCTGCGTGGCGTACTTGAGCCGACCCGGGAGGCCGACGGCCTGGGCGCATCGATCTCGGAGTCGCTGGCCCTGCGGTTCCTCGACCAAACGGGCGAGTGCGCCCAGGGAACGCTCGCCGATCACCTTGGGCTGGAGAAGAGCACGGTCAGCCGCCTGGTCGACGCCATGGTCGCGAAGGGGTGGATCGGCAAGGACCGGTCCGCGACCAACCGCCGGTTCGTCACCCTGACCCTCACGCCCGCGGGACGGGAATTCGCGACCGAAGTGGCCGAGGCGATCCGACGCAGACACATCGCCATGTTCACGAACATGTCGCCGGACGAGCGCGCCGCCGTCGCCATCGCGCTGCCCGCGCTCGTCCGGGCACTCAAGGCACCAGAGGCACACGACGGGGAACGGTCACACCGGTAGCGACCACGTCGCCGCGCTGCCGAAATGACCTCGCCGGACGGTCCAATCGAGTACTAACCGTGTCCACACGGTCCGGCTGAGTAGTTGGCGGCAACTGGCGAGGTGCGTCCGACCCCACGCGGACATCCCCCGCATACCCACCTGCGAGACCTACCGGGCGATCGACTGCGGTTGGCGCACGTCGAGCGGTTCCACCCAGCCGTCCATGGGAGATCCGTATGTCCAGAGATCACGGATTCTTCCCGTGACGGCAATTGGGCCATTTCGGGGAGTTTCGCGGAGCCTGGCCCCATCCCCTTGCACGATGTACAACCGAGGCATAGTTTCGCCGAGTCGGGGAACGTGCGCGCACCCCGGGAGGCGAACATGCGTAGTCAAAGGCGACTGCGTCGAACAGCCCTGCTCAGCTCCGTCACCCTGGTCATCGGTGTCATGGTGACCGGCGTGTCCCAAGCTCACCCCGACCATCCGGGCAGCGGAGGCCGGGAGGACTTCCCCGGCGAAGGCGTCGCCGACGGGATGTACAAACAGCACGACGGCACCGAAGGCCACCTTCCGCCGGTCAACAACAACGTCACCGTCGTCGGCAAGGCCGAGGTGACGAACCCCGCTGGCACCGGCAACACCGGCCGGGTCGCCGACGTAACCGCTTTCGGCGACTATGCCTATCTCACCGCGTTCCGGGAGCCGACTTGCGAACAGACCGGTGTTCACGTCATGGACATCTCCGACCCGGCCAACCCGGCCGAGGTCCTCGACGCGTTCATCCCCACCAGCGCGGGCTCCTACGCCGGTGAGGGCATCCAGGTCCTGCACATGGAAAACGCCTACTTCTCCGGTGACCTGCTGGCCCACCAGAACGAGACCTGCCCCGGCGTGACTCCGCCACCGCCGAACCTCGGTGGAATCTCCTTGTGGGACGTGACCGATCCCCGCGACCCGCGGCCGGTCGCGCTGCACACCGGCGACTTCACCAACCCGGGCGGTGGCCTGGACCCGGCGCCGAACCAGACCCACAGCATGCGCATGTGGACGAACAGCTTCGACGGGAAGACGTACGTCGTGCTCGTCGATGACGAGGAGCAGGCCGACGTCGACATCATGGACATCACCGACCCGTTCCACCCGGTGATGGTCAACGACACGCTCGACCTGGACGTGCTGTTCGGCGTCGACCAAGCAAGCCCGGCCAGCCTGACCTCGGTGTTCAGCCACGACATGATGGTCACCAAGATCGGCCAGCGGTACGTGATGAACATGAACTACTGGGACGGCGGCTACGTGCTGCTCGACGTGACCGACCCGCGGCCGGGCAAGATCACGCTGATCGCCGAGTCCGACTACGCCGCCTTGGACGAGGAGCGCCTGGCCCGCGGGCACTCGATCTCGCCGGAGGGCAACTCCCACCAGTCCGAACTGTCGCCGAACAAGAAGTTCCTGCTCGGCACCGACGAGGACTTCAACCCGTTCCGGGTGACCGCGACGATCGACTCCGGCCCGTACGCGGGCACGTCCTACATCGCGACGCAGGCCAGCGACACCCCGCCGATCGACCAGGACACCGAGATCAGCGGGCCGACCACCTATGTCGGTGACGCGTGCGCCTCGCTGCCCGCCGGGACAGGGACCGCGCTCGTCGAACGCGGCACGTGCCCCTTCCAGGCCAAGCTGGACAACATCACCGCCGCGGGCTACTCGGCGGGGATCGTGTTCCAGAACGTGCGCGCCGACTGCCTCGCCGGGGTCACCATGCTGGCCGACGGCGACATCCCCTACGTGTTCGTCAACCGGCTCGTCGGGCTCCAACTGCTCGGCGTCGCGGGCGTGACCGAGGCCAACGCGTGCACCACCCCGAGTCCGGCAGCGGGCAGCCCGACCGCGAGCACTACGATCCGCGCGGTGTTCGACGGATGGGGCTACGTCAGGCTGTTCGGCACGGAGATCTCACCCAAGGTCGGCGTCCCGGGTTCGATCACCCAGATCGACACCTACAGCGTCCCCGAGGCACAGGACCCGGCTTACGCCAACGGATTCGGCGATCTGTCGGTGCACGAGGTCGCGATGGACCCCGACAACAGCAATATCGCCTACATCTCCTACTACGCGGCCGGATTCCGCGTGGTGGACTACGGGAAGAACGGCATCCAGGAAGTCGGCGCCTTCATCGACGAGGGCGGCAACAACTTCTGGGGCGTCGAGGTCTGGAAGGACGAGACCGGCCAGACCTACATCCTCGGCAGCGACCGGGACTTCGGCCTCTACATCTTCCGCTTCAACGGCTGAGCCAGAAACGCCAGTGGCGCCCCCGGCAACCAGCCGGGGGCGCCGCGGGCAGGAGTTCACGCGGCGCCGACAACAAGTTGTGACCCGACGTGTACGACCCAGTGGCCGGGATGACGAGGTAGCCGACCGCCTCGGTCATGAACTTGTCCCCGAGGCCGAAATCGGTTGTGGTGGACCAATCCACCGTCGACATCAGTTTGTCGACGTTGGGAGTCTGTCCCGGCTTGAGCGCGCACAGCGTCGAGAGCTCGACGTCGTACGTGCGCAACGTGACGCCGGGCTGCTGTTCCGGGATGGCGGCGGTCGCCGTCGCGGACGTGACGAAGAATGATGTCGCTACGCCCAACAGGGCGCCAACGGCACCCAGCCAACGGCGTCGAGCTGCTCGCGTGGACTCGGCCTTTCGCAGGAGGCCGGTTCTCGGCAGCGTCTGACCGTCGTCGCACTCGCGCACCGCCGACGGACGCGGGCACGTCGGCGCGCGCGACACTGCTCGAACCGGGACCTAAGGTGCGCCGCGCTGGGACTTTGGGCCGAGCACCACTGGACGGTTTGCCCTGCTGCGGTCTGCTCGGCGAGCTCATGCTGGAGTCATGGCGAACCCTCGAACGAAATCCTTGCCGCCCGCGCAGGACGCACCACCACGCGGGCACAGTCCTCGGCGTGGCGTCATCGCCATCGCAGTTGTCGTAGCAGTCGTCATCAGCGTCCTCGGCTTGCTCGTGATGTTGCGCGGCGAGCAGAGGCTCACGCCCGGTACGCATAGCGTGCCACCGACCACGACTGGCCAGGGGGCCGCGACATCGACGGCCACCCAAACCACGAGCCCGCCGAACGCGAGCGGCGATCTCGCGGCGTTCCTGTCCGCGGCCACCACGCTGGACAGGCAACTACACGACGCGGCTGCCGCCATCAACGCCGCCGGTCCACCGTGGACAGGAATCGGACCCCAGGCCGCACGTGCGGTGACCGCCGCCGACCTGACACCGACCGCCCGCGCCATCCCAGCCGGCCTTCCCCACGATCTGCTGCAGTCGGTGATCCTGGTCTACAGCGATCTGTCCTCCCGCAGGCACGCCATGAGCTCGTTCGAGATCACGCCGCCCGCCGCACCGCACGACTCCACCGAGGACCTGCTGCGCGAGTTGGGCAACGGGCATGCCGCGTCGGCACGTTTCGACGCCGACCTTGCCGCGACCCGAGCCCTCGCCGGGCAAGCGCCGCCGATTGCCGCCGTACCCAAGGGCTCCCGGCTGGTCGCCGAGGTGCTGCTACTGGTGCAGTACGTCGACCTGGGCAACGGCGGGTGCGACGCCCGCGGTGGCGCGATCGCCACCGAGCTGCCGGAAATCAGATGGGAGCCCGTGTCCTGGAACCCCGACGCCGATGGGACCATCGGCCTTCCCGGCGCCGCCATCGACTTCACCGCGGACTTCCGTCCCGACGGCACGTGGCACGTCGAGATCACCGCCTGCTGAAGCGATACCCACCGACGTTCAGCGTGCTGAGCGCCGTCCACGAACGAACGATGTGCTGCAGGTGGGCAGGTCGATTCCCAGATAGACCGGCGTTTGATGTCGACGGACCGACGCACCGTTGTTCGTCCCTTGTGGACGGAAAGCCGGTCTCCCGATGGGAAGCACTGCTGGTCTCCGCTGGGTTCACCGAGATCGACATCCACCTCATCCCCGCACCTCGGCGGACAAGCCCGCAACCGTGCTGACCCGGCCCATCGCCGCCTGACAGCCGGACCGCTGGGCATCACCGCACGTTGATCGACAGTAAACGCAACCTTTCGACTTCGATCGCCGACAGGCCGAGATCGACCGCGAACCTCGCCAGGCGCTGCACGAAGCGACGACGAGGGAGACACCATGACCGAGGCCAAGCAGTGGCACGCGGTGCGCCAGGTCCGACAGGGCGCGGGCGACCGCGAGTTCGTCGCTTCGAACCAAGGATCCACGACGACAGCGTGGTCCTCGTCAACTGCCCCGGCATCACCGCCCGCCTCGCCCCCCAGCCGGACACTGCCGCGTCCAAGTCCACGGACAGCCATCCACCTGATCGTCAACAACGATCGGGCAGCCAATCAGCGGCTCGGACGGACGTTGGGCGAACTGGCTGGTCATGGATGAAAGCCGCCCAGCATGAGCGGGAGATCGCGACGACCGGTCCAGCTGGGTCCTCGCTGTCGCGTACCGAGGCGCCAGCCGCGTGAAAGGGCTACTCCACGCCGTTGGCCCCGTTCCGGTCAAGGAACTGGTTCGGTAGACGAAGTCCCCGTGGCAGGTAGGTGTCACCACGCAAGATTCGCCTCCCATCTTCAGCAGACTGGGCCCCTCAGACAGTGGCGGGACCAGGGGTGGGGAGACCAGGGTGGTCGGTGTCGACATGCACACAGCGCGGGTCGCGGGGATCGGGCGGAACGCGTGTGGGCTCGCGGCCGAGTTGCGGAAGGTGCGGGCGCGGTGGAACGGACCCGCGCGCACCGGCGAGGCGGCCTGCGGCATGGACACCACCCGCGCGGCGTACACCGCGATGCAGGAGGCATGGTTCGCCGAGGTCGGACTGCACATCACGATCCTGGAGCAGCTCTGCGCGGCGTTGAAGACGTCCGCGACGTCGTACGAGGAAGCCGACATCAGCGTGGCCGTGGGCCTGCGGAGCGCGACCTATGGCGACTGACAGCCGTGTCCACGTCGAAGGCGTCCTGAAGCGGCTCAGCGACCTCGGGTCGGCGCTCAACCCGGTGAACGCGGTCTCGACGGCCCGCGCGGTCCTCGGGGCGATCGCGTCGCCGCCGCCCGGTGATCCAGCTGGGCTGGAGTCGCTGGCCTCGGTGTTCCGGACCGCCGCGGCCGACATCGAGACGATCGGGCTGGAGGTCAGCAAGATCGGCACCGACCGCCTGCCGGAGGCGTGGAAGGACGGCGCAGCACGGGACGCGGTGGCGGTGGTCGGCGCGACCGCGCGGGCGGTGAACCGGACGCCGACGACATTCCAGCTCGCGGCGGCGAAGCTCGCCGGGCTGGCGGTGGAGATCCGCGCGCAGCAGACCCGTTGGAGCCAACTGCGCCAAGCGCTGTCGGACGCGGTCCATGACGCGACCCATATCGGCCCGGTGCCCATGGTTGATCCCACCGCGCTGAAGGCGCTGGCGGTCGCGGTGGCGCGGCTGATCACCGGATGTATCGAGGTCTACAAGGCCGCCCTCGGCTCAGCCGACCGCGCGGTCGGCACGTTCGGCGACCTCAAAGCCCAGGCTCGTGCCGCGACGGCGGCCCAGGGCGGCCTCTCGGCTGACGACGCTGTGGTTCTCGCGGACAAGGGCTTCTCTCCTGGAGCCGACAACGGGATCCTCAACGCGGCGCAGTTGGCGAAGATCGGGCAGCTTCTGGGGTCGATGTCGCCGGAGGACCGTGCGAGGTTTGAGGACCTGCTCGCCAGGGCAGGCTCCGACACCGAGCGCGCGTGGATCCTCAAAGGACTCACGGCGGGGCACGGCGTGAACGAGCTGTCAGGGTTCGCCGACAAGATTCGCGGCAAGGATGACCAGTGGCTCAGCGATCATCTGAGCCTGATCGACCGCGGCGGGGCCGACACTCAGTCCCGCTTCGGGGCGCCGGTCAAGCAGTTCGACCAGACGACCTGCGGTACCACGGCACTCATCGTGGCGCGGGCGGAAACCGACCCGCTGTACTCGCTGTCGCTCACGGAAGGCGATCCGCAGAAGTTCGGGGAGCGGTTCGCCGACGAGCAGGCGCGTATGCACGACGCGACGAATACCGTGTGGCCGGAGGCTATCGGTACTTCGCCGATGGCCATGGCGGACTGGATGAGCGACAACTCGGGGCAGCCTGGGGTGAAGTACGACTGGCATCCGGTGGACGACACGAGCCAGGGCGGTATGACGGCGGCATACCGTGATGTTGTGACCGCTGTCGACGCTGGTCGGCCTGTGCCGCTCATGGTTGGCGGGGATGACGTGACCCGCCACTATGTTTTGGCCGTCGGTCATTCCGGTGGTGATCTGCTGATCTACGACCCGGGGCGGGGAACGACGGTCCGGGTGCCGGAGAGCGACTTCATGAACGGGAATCTGGGACGCGGCGGCAGCGGGTGGAACCGCGTTCACGGAGTGGTGACGCCTGGGTAGTTGATCTGTGCTCTACGAACGCGTCAATGGTGTCGTCGCCCGCCTGATCGGGCACGCCGAGCCTGCCTGCGACGGTGTGCGCGGCAGAGTACGCCCGGGTGTCCAGGTCGGCGGCGAACGCCGCCGACCTGGACGTCCACGATCAGGCCAGGTCGAACCGGTCGAGGTTCATGACCTTGTCCCACGCGGCGACGAAGTCGCGGGCGAACTTCTCCCGCGAGTCGTCGCCGGCGTACACCTCGGCCACGGCGCGCAGCTCGGAGTTCGAGCCGAACACCAGGTCGACGCGGCTGCCGGTCCACTTGACCTCGCCGGTGGCGCGGTCGCGGCCCTCGAAGGTCTCCGCCTCGTCCGACGTCGGCTTCCACTCCGTGCCCATGTCGAGCAGGTTGACGAAGAAGTCGTTCGTCAGCACACCCGGCGTCTCGGTGAGCACGCCCACCGTGGACTGCTGGTAGTTGGCGCCGAGGACACGCAGGCCGCCCACGAGGACGGTCGTCTCCGGCGCGGTCAGGGTCAGCAGGTTCGCGCGGTCGATCAGCAGGTACTCCGACGGCAGCCGGTCGCCCTTGCCGCGGTAGTTGCGGAACCCGTCCGCGGTGGGCTCCAGCGGCGCGAACGACTCGACGTCGGTCTGCTCCTGCGTGGCGTCCGTGCGGCCCGGCGTGAAGGGGACCTCGATGTCGAAGCCGGCGGCCTTGGCGGCCTGCTCGACCGCGGCGGCGCCGCCGAGCACGATCAGGTCGGCCAGCGAGATCTTCTTCCCGCCGCTGTTGAACGACGTCTGGATGTCGGTCAGCGTGCCCAGGACCGCGGCCAGCGAGTAGGGCTCGTTGACCTCCCAGTCCTTCTGCGGCTCCAGGCGCAGGCGCGCGCCGTTGGCGCCGCCGCGCTTGTCGCTGCCGCGGAACGTCGACGCCGACGCCCACGCGGTCGAGACGAGCTGGGCGACGGTCAGCCCCGACTCCAGGATCTGGGCCTTCAGCGCGGCGATGTCCTCGGCGCCCACGAGCTCGTGGTCGACGGCGGGCACCGGGTCCTGCCAGATCAGCGTCTCCTGCGGCACCAGCGGGCCGAGGTAGCGCTGGATCGGGCCCATGTCGCGGTGGGTGAGCTTGAACCAGGCGCGGGCGAACGCGTCGGCGAACTGGTCCGGGTTCTCCAGGAAGCGGCGGGAGATCGGCTCGTAGATCGGGTCGACGCGCAGCGCGAGGTCGGTGGTCAGCATGGTCGGCTGGTGCGACTTCGCCGGGTCGTGCGCGTCGGGCACGGTGCCCGCGGCGGCGCCGTCCTTCGGCTTCCACTGGTTGGCGCCCGCCGGGCTCTTGTCCAGCTCCCACTCGTGGGCGAACAGCGTCTCGAAGAAGCTGTTGTCCCACGCGGTCGGGGTGGCGGTCCAGATGCCTTCGAGGCCGCTGGTGATGGCGTCGCCGCCCTTGCCGGTGCCGAAGCTGTTCTTCCAGCCGAAGCCCTGCTCCTCCAGCGGGGCACCCTCGGGCTCGGCGCCGACGTACTTGTCGGGGTCGGCCGCGCCGTGGGTCTTGCCGAACGAGTGGCCGCCCGCGATCAGCGCGACGGTCTCCTCGTCGTTCATCGCCATGCGCCCGAACGTCTCGCGGATGTCGCGGGCCGAGGCCAGCGGGTCCGGGACGCCGTTGGGGCCCTCGGGGTTGACGTAGATGAGGCCCATCTGGACCGCGGCCAGCGGGTTCTCCAGCTCGCGGTCGCCGGTGTAGCGCTCGTCGCCGAGCCAGGTGCGCTCCGGGCCCCAGTACACGTCCTCGTCGGGCTCCCACACGTCGGCGCGACCACCGGCGAAGCCGAAGGTCTTGAAGCCCATGGTCTCCAGCGCGCGGTTGCCGGTGAAGATCATCAGGTCGGCCCAGGAGATCTGGCTGCCGTACTTCTTCTTCACCGGCCACAGCAGCCTGCGCGCCTTGTCGAGGTTGCCGTTGTCCGGCCAGCTGTTGAGCGGGGCGAAGCGCTGCATGCCCGCGCCCGCGCCGCCGCGGCCGTCCTGGATGCGGTAGGTGCCCGCGCTGTGCCACGCCATGCGGATCATGAAGGGGCCGTAGTGGCCGAAGTCGGCGGGCCACCAGTCCTTCGAGGTGGTCAGCACCTCGTCGACGTCCCTGGCCAGGGCGTCGAGGTCGAGGGACAGGAACCGCTCGGCGTAGTCGAAGTCCTGGCCCATCGGGTCGGACGCGGCGGTGTGCTTGCGCAGGATGGCCAGGTTGAGCTGGTTCGGCCACCAGCCGCGGTTGCCGCCGCCCTCGGTCGGGTGGTTGAAGCGTCCGGCCGACACCGGGCACCCACCGGCGGTCGGCTCGTTCATCTCTCCAACGACGGCGTCAGGACTTTCAGACACAGGAATCCTTCCAGGTGTGCTCAGGAACTGATTGCGGTGGAGCAGTCGGGGCACAGGCCCCAATAGACGACCTCGGCCTCATCAATGGCGAAACCGTGGTCGTCGGAAGCGGTCAGGCAGGGGGCGTCGCCGACGGCGCAGTCGACGTCGGCGATGGCTCCGCACGACCGGCACACGACGTGGTGGTGGTTGTCCCCGACGCGTGCCTCGTACCGGGCCACCGAGCCGGGCGGCTCGATGCGGCGCAGCAGCCCCGCGGTGGTCAGCGCGCGCAGGACGTCGTAAACCGCCTGGTGGGACACCCCGCCGAGCTCGTCGCGGACGAGCCCGATGATCGAATCGGTGTCGGCGTGCGGATGGTCGTGGACCACCGACAGCACCGCGAGCCGCGGCCGCGTCACCCGCAGCGCGACCCCGCGCAACTGGCGCTCGTAGTCCTCCGGCGTCGACACGGCCGCGAGTCTGCCGCATTTTCTGGAATCAATCAAGATTTGGCCGGGCGAGCCACCCGATGGGGCGATCCTGCCAGCGGGTTCCCAGGTCGTGGGAGCGCGAAAGTCGATCCGGGCACTCGCGTCACACGAATGGGGGACGGCCGTCTCCCGGGTAGATCCGCACGACCCATCGGGGGTAACAAGATCATGACGAGCACGAGCGCGCTGGTCCGACCGCGGGCCGGGCTGTCGCGACCCCTGCCGGTCGCGCCAGCCAGAGTCCTGGTGGTCGAGGCGCTGCCGTTGGCGGGCCTCGGCCTGCACACGATGATCGACGGGAGCCGGGAACTGGCGTCCTGCGGGGCGACGTCGAGCATGGCCACGGCGGTGTCGGTGGTCGGGCGGGTGCGACCCGACATCGTCCTGGTGGACAGCTCCCTCGACCCGGAGGCGGGCGGCGCCCGCGCGATCCTGGCGACCGACCTCCGCCTCGGCGTCATCGGCCTGGTCCGCGACGACAGCGGCGCGGCGGCCTACGTCCGTGCCGCCACGCGCGCCGGAGTGCGGGGGCTGATCCCGCGCTCGGCCCCGCCCGCGGTGATCATGTCGACCATCCGGGCCGTGCGGGCGGGCGGCAAGGTCGTCGACCCCGCGCTGACGGCGCTGCAGACCGAACAGAAGGGCAAGCTGTCCGACCGGCAGGCCGCGGTGCTCGAACTCATCTCACGCGGTAACGCCAACGCCACCATCGCCGAGACGCTGTTCGTGTCCGTCGAGACCGTGCGGACCCATGTCAAGGCGATCCTGCAGCGCCTCGACGCCCGCGACCGCGCCCACGCCGTGGCCCGCGGCTACCAACTCGGCCTGCTCGACCCCGGGAGCACGAAGTGACCGACACCGAGACACCGCTGTTCGACGCCGTCCTGGCCGAGTGCGCGCCCGCGTGGCTGATCGAGCAGTTCACCGAGGACAAGCCCAGCGAAAGCGCCAAGCCCAGTCGGTAAGCCGCGTCTGAACCTTGGTCCGGTCAACCGGGCTTGTGAGCCATGTTGTAGATCCATCCGACGGGATCGTGCGGCCCACCTGCCGGACAACGGCTATTGGCCGGATCCCCACCGGCGAAGAGGCCATGGCATTTCGGACAGAAACGCCATCCTCGCTGGAGTCGAGGACCGTCGGGCAGGTCGTGCGGGACACAGTACGACCACCCGATCGACGTGTCGTGCGGTCCGCCTGCCGGGCAACGGCTGCTTCCTGGATCTCCGCCTGCCACAAGGCCGCGGCATTTCGGACAGAAGCGCCAGTTCGCTTGCAGAGTAGGGCCATCGGGAACGTCGTGCAGGAGGGCGTACTCCCATCCCACTGGATCGTGTGAACCGCCTGCGGGACATACGCTGCCCGGTCCGTCGTTGAACAATCCATGACACTTCGGGCAGTAGCGCCAGCCCTCTTGGACGGGCTGTTCGATCACGCACCGGAACAGGGCGCCCTTGTTCCCAGGTCCGGCGGACGTGGAGAGCTGGAACTCGCCACCCCGAGCGCCCTCGAAGCTGGCATCGAGGTCATTGTTGCCGATCACCGGGTTGCTGTAGTCCATGAGTAGGACGAGATCACGCGCCCGGAATCCCAGATTGCCGACCGCGCCCTGTCCGAAGTCGCCGGATACCGCCGTGATGAGCACGTTGTTGAACGGCTCGATTCGGGTGACGGTCGGCTCTTGAAACGAGCCCGAACTGCTCCCCTTGCGCACGAGGTCCCAGTAATCCGCTGACATGTTGGCGATTTCGATGACGCAAGAACGCTCGGCCCAATCGCTTATCGCCACGGCCAGCGCGTATGCGCCCGCGGCGGCTCCAACAATCTCCAAAACAGCCATGAAATGGGTCTCCCTGTCCGGCGAGTCGAATGCTCTCCGTGCATGGTCGACTACTGAGGATGGCCGGGGCATCGACCGGACTACTCATCCGGATACTCAGATCCACCGGACGGACAGCTCAGGGCGCCGACTTCGGATGGGCGCGGAGGTGGGCACGTTCGCCCTGTTTGCCGAACAGGCTGAGGAACTCGACCGGCTCAGCGTCCGCCGCACCGAACCAGTGGGGTACTCGGGTGTCGAATTCGGCGGCCTCACCGGGTTTCAGCAGAAAATCATGCTCGCCGATGACGCAGCGCAAGCGTCCATTGAGGACGTACAACCACTCGTAACCCTCATGGGTCTGCGGAGTCGGTTCGACCGGGCGGTCCCGGGCGGCGAGCACGATCTTGTACGCCTGGATGCCGCCCGCCCGGCGGGTCAGGGGAAGCATGGTCATGCCATGGCGTGTGATCGGGCGCAGGTGGACGCGCGGGTCGCCGGTGGGCGGGGCGTCGACCAGTTCGTCGAGGGTGACGCCGTGGGCGCGGGCCAGTGGGAGCAGAAGTTCGAGCGTCGGCTTACGCGCGCCGGACTCCAGGCGGGACAGGGTGCTGACCGAGATCCCGGTGGCGGCCGACAGCTCGGCCAGGGTGGTCTCCCGCTGTTTGCGCAGCGTACGCAGCCGTTCGCCGACCGCACCGAGGGCGTGGTCCAGGTCGTCGTCCATGCGTTCAGTTTGCCATACCGGCAACTTAGGTTGCCAAATTGGCAGGACCGGGGGCAACGTTGGGTCATGGAGGTGGTCAACGTGACCGGATACGACGTGGTGGTGATCGGCGGGGGCGCGGCCGGGTTGAACGGGGCGCTGATGCTGGCGAGGTCCCGGCGGTCAGTGGTGGTGATCGATGCGGGATCGCCGCGCAACGCCCCCGCGGCGGGGGTGCACGGGCTGCTCGGCCATGACGGGATCAAGCCCAGCGACCTGCTCGAACGCGGGCGGGCCGAGGTGCGCGGCTACGGGGGTGAGGTGATCTCCGGGACCGTCGAGGGTGTCACCCGGGTGGGTGACGGGTTCGCGGTCATGGTGGATGGCCGGACGATCTCGGCGCGACGTCTGCTGCTGACGACCGGGTTGGTCGACGAGCTGCCGGACATCCCGGGAATGCGGGACCGCTTCGGCCACGACGTGCTGCACTGCCCGTACTGCCACGGCTGGGAAGTCCGCGACCAGGCGATCGGGGTGTTGGCGGGCGGGCCGATGTCGGTGCACCAGGCGCTGTTGTTCCGGCAGCTGAGCGCTGATGTCCTGTTCTTCTCGGGTGACACGCTGTCCGATGAGGACGCGGAGAAGCTGGCGGCGCGGGGCATCGGCGTGGTGCCGGGTGGTGTGGCGTCACTGGAGATCGTTGACGACCGGGTCGCCGGAGTTCGGTTGGCGGATGGGAGCGTTGTCGCCCGGGAGGCCGTGGTGGTGGCGCCGCGGATGGTCGCCCGGGCGGAATTCCTTGCGGCGCTGGGGTTGCGGCCGACAGAACACCCTTCGGGCATGGGCTCGCACATCGCCACCGACGCGACGGGACGCACGGACGTTCCGGGAGTGTGGGCGGCGGGCAATGTGACTGACATCGTCGCCCAGGTCGGCGCCTCTGCCGCGGCAGGTGCGATGGCGGGCGCCCAGATCAACGCGGACTTGGTGGCCGAAGAGACCCGGGACACGGTCGACGGCTACCGGAACGCGGCCGCATCAGCCCCGGCCTAGGCCGTCCACATCGCACTCAGCCGTCCACAAGCTAATCATCGCCGACGCCGCCCGATCGTTGCCACACACCCTGCGGCCGGTCGACATCGGGAACGAGGTGCTGGCTGAGCCAGAGGTACCAGAGATCCATCTCGCTGTGGCGACCCAACCAGGATCCGTGCCGCCGATGGCGCGAGCTCACCGCGACAACGGCCGCGCACGCGGCAAGGATGGGCGACAAGCCCGGCATCCTGACAGGCAAGGTAGGCATGGCCGCGGTCACCCGCAGTGCCAACTCCCCTATTAGGGGGCGAGCACGTCGCGCGCTGGCAACCGCAAGCTCAAACGGGCAATCTTCCTCGCCGCGTTCGCAGCCATGCTCCGACACAAGACCAACTACCGATACCCCGAACCACCAAGGCCCCCAGGGCGGGTGGGGGTTGCCTACCGGCGGGGCGGTCTGTCGTCAGTAGGAGCGCGGCCTGCGGGGTGCGGTCTGGGCGGCCTTGATGCGGGCCGCTTCCTTGCGGACCTCCGCCTGCGTAGCCCGCTCCCGCACCAGCCAGTCCGGGTTCTCGGTCTTCAGCGCGTCGATCTCGTCGGTGGTGAGTGCGTCATCGATGCCGCCGCGGGCCAGGCCGCCGATGGAGATGCCCAGTTTCGCGGCGATGACAGGCCGCGGGTGGGGGCCGTTGCGGCGGAGGTCGCGCAACCACTGGGGCGGGTCGGCCTGCAGGGCGTTGAGTTCGTCGCGGGAGACGACGCCGTCCTGGAAGTCCGTGGGGGTGGCTTCCAGGTACACGCCCAGCTTCTTCGCCGCGGTCGCGGGCTTCATCGTCTGGGGGGTTTTCTGCGACGTCATGGGTCCAGGGTATCTGGCAGGCATTCACGCCCGGTAATCTGACCTGGTGACAGGCTCCTTCCGGCTCGGGTACGTCCCTGGCGTCATCCCCGGCAAGTGGGTCCGGATGTGGGACGAACGCTCCCCCGACACCCCCCTGACCCTCATCCAGGTGCCCGCCGCCGAAGCCGCCGGCCTGCTGCGCGACGACGCCGCCGACGCCGTCCTCCTGCGGCTGCCCGTCGACCGCACGGGCCTGCACGCCATTCCCCTCTACACCGAGACCACCGTGGTGGTCGTCCCGAAGGACCACCTCATCGCCGCGGCCGATGAGGTGTCCACTTCGGACTTGGCGGACTCGGTGGTGATGCACCCGCTGGACGACACACTCGGCTGGGAGCAGCCCCCGGGCCAACCGGCCATCCACCGCCCCGCCACGACCGCCGACGCGATCGAGCTGGTCGCAGCCGGGGTGGGGCTCTTGGTCGTGCCGCAGTCCCTCGCCCGGCTACACCACCGCAAAGACCTCACCTACCGCCCCGTCGCGGACGCCCCGGAGTCCCGGGTCGCGCTGTCGTGGCTGGAGGACAACGAGGCCGACACCATCGAACAGTTCATCGGCATCGTCCGCGGCCGCACCGCCAACAGCACCCGTGGGCGCACGCCGACTCCGGCCAAGCAAGCCCCCAAGCCCGCCCCGCGACGGGCCAAGCCGCAACCGGCGAAGCGCGGCAAACCCCGCAAACGCTAGTGCTGTGTCCATGAACGTTGTCGGGCTGTCGGCGGATCCAGGTTTCCGCTGGGCCGTCGAGAGCCTGGCAACGTTCGTGGACACAGCGCTAGCTCGCGTACTCGTCGTGGCGGCGCCACCAGAAGCCGGTCTCGTTGCGGCCCAGCGGCGCGCGGTCGAGCCACGGGTACATGCCCCACAAGGCGTCCACGCCGCGTTCATACGTCGAGTACGTGTGATAGACGACGCCGTCTTCGAGGATGAAGGCGCTCATCCCCGGGCCTTCCTGCCGGTAGGTCGGCCAGTCGACGCCCGACAGTGCCGCGATCTCGGCCAGCGCAGGGTTCTCCGGGGTGGCCTCCATCGCCCGATAGTTGTAGTCCACCGTTCCCGACGCCCATTCCTCAGGCGTGTGCGTGGTGTTGAAGTCGTAGTTGAAGTCGCTTGCGGACGACGACGCCCACGGGAAGCTCCACCCCATCCGGCGCTTGTACGCCTGAAGCTTCGGCAGCGGAGCCCGCGACACCGCGCACAGCGTCACATCGTGGTTCGCGAGGTGGACGACCGATCCGCTGAAGCCGTCGGCGATGGCCGAGCAGGACGGGCAGCCCGCGGCGTAGTCGGGGCCGAACATGAAGTGATAAACCAACAGTTGCGAGCGACCGGCGAAGAGGTCGGCCAGCGTGGCCGGGCCGGCGTGGGTGTCGAAGCGGTAGTCCTTCTCGATCGCGACCCAGGGCAGTTCACGCCGCCGCCGGGCCAGTTCGTCGCTCTGGCGGGTCAGGTCCTTCTCGGCTTTCAACAACTCGAGCCGGGCCGTGAGCCACTCTTCGCGGGTTCCGGTCTTGTGCATGGTTCACTCCTCGTGCGATGCCGCCTCGGCGATTCGCTTGATCCTGACCAGCCTGCGGTCCCAGTCGGACGCGAGCGCGGCCATCCACCGCGCCGTCGCGTCCAGAGCCGCCGGGCGCACCTCGTACCGCGCCTCCCGGCCCACGCGGGCGCCCGTCACCAGCCCGGCGGCGTCCAGAACGGACAGGTGCTTGACCACCGCCTGGCGGGTGACCGGCAACTGCCCGGCCAGCGTCGTCGCGGTGGCTGAGCCGTGGGCGGCGAGCAGGTCGAGCAGCTGGCGGCGGGTGGGGTCGGCCAGCGCGGTGAGGACGCGGTCGACTGGTTCGTCGGTCATGACGTCTTTTCGGCCCGCACCCTGAACGCGTCCAGCACCTGCGGCCAGCCGCCGGTGTTGTCCTCCAACGCCTTCTCGCGCAGCGACTCGGTGCCGCGCAGCGACGCGAAGCCGCTCTCGACGACGCTCAGGCGGACCTGGTCGCCCTCCTGGGCCAGGGTGAACTCGACCAGCGTGCTGTTGTCGTCGCTCAACTCCTCCCCCGGGAACGCGCTGGCCCAGCGGTAGGCCAGGTACTTCGGCGGGTCGACCTTGACCACGCGCACCGGGAAGTCGCCGTACTCGGCGTTGTGCGCCACCATCGACTCCCCTTCCCTGGCCACGGTGCCGTCCAGGGTCGACTCGTCGGCGACCCAGAAGCCGGGCTGGGCGACCAGCGTCCAGACCCTCTCCAGGGAAGCGGCGATCAGGATGTCGCGTTCGATCCGGTCCACGCTCATGAGGTGACTCCTTCTCCGTTTGGGTGCAACTCCAGAGTTGCACATCGACAACCGACGTGCAACCCAAGAGTTGCGCCTCAGCGCTGGAGGCGCTCAGCCAGCCACACCAGCGACAGCGGGTAGCGGTAGTCGATCCCCATGTGGCCCGCCTCGAACAGCTCGAAGTGAATCCGCTCGTCCGGCACGCCGATCTTGGCCAGTTCGGCGCGGAACGCCTGCGCGCCAAGGTCGAGGTACCACTCGTCGCTGGTTCCCGCGTCGATCCAGATCGAGTCCAGCGACCGCAGGGCGTCGGCGTGCGACGACACCATCCGCACCGGGTCCCACGCCAGCCAGCGCGCCCACACGTCCTCGCGCAACACCCCCGTCGTCGGCTCGAACGGCAACTCTGGCGTCCCGTCCGCGCCCGCCGAGAAGCACGACGACAGACACAGCAGCTCGATCAGGTCGTGGTCCTCCGGCTTGGTGAACGCCGGGCGCGCCTGGAAGTCCGCGTGCCACCGCGAGATGTCGTGGTCGTAGGACCGCAGCGCCCGCGCCGCCTTGGCGAAGCCCGGGATGTAGCTCAACTCGTACAGCGTGTCCCCCGCGTGCGTGGCCATCGAACCGAACAGGTCGGGCCGCAGCATCGTGGTGATCATCGCGCCGAAGCCGCCCGAGGACTTGCCGGTGATCGCGCGGGACGCGCGGTCGGCGATCGTCCGGTAGTGCGCGTCGACCCACGGCACGACCTCGTCGCACAGGTACGAGTGGTACCGCCCGGTTCCCGGCGAGTCGACGAACTGGGAGCCGCCGAGGCTCGTCCACGCGTCGACGAACACCACCACGCAGCCCGGCGCACCGCCCGCGAACAGCGCGTCCGCGGTCTCCGGGAACGGCTGCCGGAACGGCGTCCGGTTCGCCCACATCGACAGTGACCCCGTGTACCCCTGGATCACGTACACGGCCGGGTACCGCTCGGCCGTGTCGTCGTAGCCGGGCGGGACGTACACCCACAGCGGCCGCTCGTGCGGGTCGCCGAGCGGGTTGTCGCGCAGCAGTTCGGAGGTAATCGTGTTCCGGTCGAGTCGGCCTGCGAGGTCGGTGTCCCAGGGCAGCATGCCGCCAGTCAACCAGCCCGCACGGAGTTCACTTCACCGAAACCACGGGAACTCCGTAACCGATTTACCCTGGTCACATCATCGACGACATCGATCCCTTCATCGGCACCGCCGCCACCGCCCTGCCTCCGGCGCAGGGGCTGGCGGCGACTTGGTGGAGCCCGAAACCGCAGGTCGGCAACACGCACCCGGGCGCGACGTCCCCGCTCGGCATGGTCTCGGCCTGCGCCTACTCCGGGGCCTACCCGACCGGCTACGGCGTCTACACCAAGAACACCGAGGGCCTCCCGGAGCAGATGTTCGACCAGCTCCAGGCCTCCGGCTTCACCCACTTCCAGCAGTCCGGCACGGGCGCGATCCGCAAGTACTACAACTACGTGCGCGTCACCCCGATGGTGCAGCCGCTCGACACCCTCGGCCAGGCGTGGCCGCTGCACGACGAGACCGCCGAAGCCGGCTACTACGCCGCCACCCTCGACACCGGCATCCGCTGCGAGATCACCGTCGGGGCCAAGGTCGCCGTGCACCGCTACACCTTTCCCGCGAGCCGCAGCGCGCGGATCGTGGTCGACCTGTCGTGCGGCGGGCTCGCCATCGACCACGGCCGGACCGTCCCGCTGCGCGCCCACGTCGAGAGCATCGGCCACGGCCGCGCGCAGGGCACCGTCGTGGTCGAGGGTGTGCCGCTGTCGGTGTACCTGGAGGTGGTCAGCCCGGGCTGGCGGCAGATGCTGTGGCACGACCGCAGGCTCATCGAGGGCGGCACCCGGCTCGACTTCGACCGGATCAGGCAGACCACGCTGCGCCCATTCGGGCTGCTGTTCATGGGTCCGGCCGCCGCTGGACAGAGCGTCGAGGTGCGCATCGGCTTCTCGCTGCGCGGCTGCGACCAGGCCAGGGACAACCTGTACCGCGAGTGCGGCGAGGCGGCGCCGTCGTTCGATGTCATCCACGGGCAGACCCGGGAGCGGTGGCGCGACCACGTCGGCCGGATCGAGGTCGGCGGCGGCTCCAAAGCGCGGCGGCAGGTGTTCGCGACCTCGCTCTACCACTCGCTGATCAAGCCGTGCTTCGGCGACGACGAGAGCCCGTTCTGGCCGACGTCCGGCCCGTTCGCGTTCGACGTCTGCACGATGTGGGACATCTACAAGACCGAGCTGCCGCTGCTGGCCGCGATCTGCCCGGACCGGGCCGTCGACCTGCTCGAGTCGCTGATCCGGGTCTGCGAGGAGGAGGGCAACTTCCCCATCGGCTACCGGATGGCCCGCGGCGCCGACCGGTTCTTCCGCCAGGCCAGCGCCCTGGCGCACACCGCGCTGGCCGACGCGCACGCGCTCGGCCTAGGCGACCTCGACTGGAACTGGGCGCTGGTGCACATGGTCGACGACCTGCGCCGGATGTACGGCGAGGACTTCTACGAGCATGGCGTGGTGCACCCGATCTCGCACACGCTCGACCTGGCCTACGCCTACCACTGCACCTCGGGCATCGCCCGCGCGCTCAACGACCGCACACTCGCCGACGACCTGGCCGCGCGCAGCCGCCTGTGGTCCAACGCGTTCGACCCGGCGACCGGGCTGCTGCTCGACTCGTCGTTCTACGAGGGGGGCAAATGGAATTACTCGTTCCGGCTGCTGCACGACATGGCCGGGAGGATCGCGTTGGCGGGCGGTGACGACGCGTTCGTCGCCATGCTCGACGCGTTCTTCGGCTACGGCGCGCGGCCGGTCACCCAGCCCGGCGTGCGGCCAGACCCGGCGGAGATGGCCGCGGGCTACGCGCTCAACCGGTTCGAGGGTTTGAACAACGAGCCGGACATGGAAGCGCCGTGGTCGTATCACTACGCGGGCAGGCCCGACCGCACCGCCGAGGTCGTCCACGCGGCGCTGACCTGGCAGTTCGGCACGGGGCCGGGCGGGCTGCCGGGCAACGACGACTCAGGCGGGCTGAGTTCCTGGTACGTGTGGGCCTCGCTCGGGCTGTTCCCGATCGCCGGGCAGAGCCTGTTCCTCGTCAGCGCGCCCGCGTTCGAGCACGCCACGGTCCACATCGGCGACTGCGACTTCGTCGTCGAGACCAGCGGCCACCGGGAGACGCCGATCAGCTCGGACGGGCTGGACCAAGTGCCGCCGCCGCGATACGTGCAATCCGCCCGGCTCAACGGAAAACACCTCGACGTGGCGCACCTGAGCGCGGCCGACGTGCACGCGGGCGGCACGCTCCACTTGGAACTCGGCCCGGAGCCGTCGGACTGGGGCCACAAGGTCCGGCCGCCGTCGCTGTCGGACGGAGCGCGGAGGTGAGCCGCCGCCTGGTCATCGTGGTCCGCGCCGACCCGGTGATCTGCGGGCACTCCGGCGAGGCGCGCAACCTCGCCGAGGTCGCGCTGACCCGCGGCTTCACCGACGTTCGGCTGCTCACGTGGCCGATCCCGGCGCTGCAGGCGGCCGGCCTGCCGCTCAAGCCGCTCGACCGGATCATGCCGTACAGCGCGGGAATCACCGTCGAGCGGCCCGAGCCGGTGGGTGACTACCGGGTGCCGGACGGCCGCTATCTGGCGGGCCTGACCGGCAGGCTCGTCGAGCTGCTGGCCGAGCCGATCCCCACGACGTGCCTGTCGATGTATCTCATGCCGCACACCGCCGTCGTCACCGACGCCGTGGCCGCCGCCCGCGCGGCGGGCTACGCGCCCGACGTCCACACCATGGCCAAGGCGGTCGGCTCCGATGTCACCAACGTGATCCGCAACTGCCTGCGCGAAGGCCGGTTCGGCGCGGCCGTCGCGCTGTTCACCACTTTCCTCGCCAACGACGAGGTTCTGGCGGTCTCGGAGTACACCCGCGACGAGATCATCGCCTCGGCCGAGGAGGTCGACGCGTTCTGCGGCACCCGGCTGGCCGACGAGTGCCGGGACCGGGTGTCGGTCAGCTATCCCCCGATCGACACCGCGGCCTACGTCGACCTCGATCTGTCCCATGTGGACGAAGCGCTGCGCCGCCGCGGCCTCGAACGCGACGGCTACGTACTGTTCCTGTCCCGGGTCGCACGGGCGAAAGGCGTCCACGACCTGGTCGCCGCGTTCGCCCGCTCCCGCGCCCGGTCGCGAGTGAAGCTCGTGGTCGCGGGCAACGGCCCGGCGCTCGACGAGGTCCGCGCGCAGGCCCGCGACGACGACCGGATCGTCTTCCTGACCGATGTGGACGACGACGAGAAGCCGCTGCTGATGCGCGGGTGCGCGGCCTACGCGCTGCCGACCCGCCCGGAACCGGACTTCGTGGAGACGTTCGGGATCGCCCTGACCGAGAAGATGCTCGCGGGCGGCGGCCCGGTGATCACCACCATCACCGGCGGCACCGGCGAGGCGGTCGGCGACACGGCGGTAATCGTGGCGGCCGGGGACGTCGACGGCATCGCCGCGGCGATCGACCGCGTGGTGCTGGAGATGTCCCCCGACGAACGGCTGCGGATGGCGGCCCGTGCCCGCGAACACGCGCTGTCGTTCGACCGGGTGCGCGTGTTCGACGACCTGTTCACCGCCCTGTCGAGATAGCCGCGGTGAACTCCACCTCCAGCAGCGCACCCGGCAGGAACAAGCGGGAGACCTCCACGGTCGTGCTCGTCGGCGGCCTGCCGTTCAGGTAGCGCCTGCGGACCGCGGCGTACTCGGCGAGCTGGGCCATGTCGGTCAGGTAGGTGCGGATGTTGACCACGTCGGTGAAGTCCGCGCCGTAGTGGCCGAGCAGCTTGGCCGCGACCTCGAAGATCTGCGTGGTCTGCGCGGCCATGTCGTCTCCGACGAGGTCACCTCGCTCATCGAAGGCGACCTGGCCGGACAGCACCAGCAGGCGCGTCGGGCCGAGGTCGACCACGGCGACGTTGGAGTACCGGCCGACGGCGGCGTAGGCGTGCGGCGGGTCTTCCAGGGTGAAGGTCACGGGGTTCCTCTCGTGCGGCGGATGTGGCCGGGGATGGCGGCGATGTCCTCGTGCTCGTCGGCCAACACCGTGAGCAGGTCCTTGGCGAGGCGGATCAGCGGGGTGGGCTCGGGGATGAGCTGGAGATCCTTGGCGGCCAGGGTCGTGGCGAAGAAGCCCGACGGATCCTGGGACCGCTTCAGCGCGACTCCCAGCGGGCCACGCCCGAGTACCTGGTCGGTGATGTCGGGAGCCACGCCCAGTGCGTCGGCGAGGGCGAGGCATTCGCCGAGGGCGGTGGCCGCGGTGAGCAGCGCGGCGTTGGCGACGAGCTTGGCGGCCGCGCCGCTGCCCGGTCCGCCGCACCGCAGGACCGTGCCGATGGCCGACAGCACCGGTTCGGCGGCGTCGACGTCGGCCGGGGTGCCCCCGGTGAAGAGCACGGCCGTACCCGCCTCGACCCGGCTCGTGCTGCCTCCGACGGGCGCGTCGACGACGTGGATCCGCTCGCGGATCGCGTGGACGGCGGCGGGGCCGATGGTCGACATCTCGATCAGCCGGGCATCCGGCCGCATCGCCGCCGCCGCGCCGTCGGGTCCGAAAAGGACGGCATGGACCGCGGCGGGGTCGGACAGCATGGTGATCACGAAGTCGGCGTCGGCGACCGCCTCGGCGGGGGTGCCCCGGATCCGCGCGCCCGCCGCCGCGGCGGTGTCGGCGCGGGACGCGGTGCGGTTCCACGCCACCAGGTCGATCGGGGTGCGCAGGAGCCGCAGTGCTATCGCGGTTCCCATGTGGCCGAGTCCGAGCAATGCCACTGTAGGCAAGTGACCTCCTAAGTCGGGTTCGACGCTATGCCCGGCAGAGCCATGCGACCAGCGAAGGTTGCGCAGATGAGCCATGCGTGCCGCGCATGGCAGGATGGCGACATGGACGTGACGTGGCTGGCGACCTTCCGCGCCGTGGCGAGGACCGGGTCCTTCACCGCGGCGGCCAAGGACCTGCGCTACACCCAGTCCGCGGTGTCCCGCCAGGTCTCCGCGCTGGAGGACACGATCGGCGCGGCGTTGTTCGACCGGCTTCCCCGCGGCGTGCTGCTCACCGAGCAGGGCCGGACCCTGCTGGCCCACGCCGAGGCCGTGCTCGACCGGTTGGACCTGGCCCGGCGCGACGCGATCGCCCTGCGGGAGACCTCAGCGGGCCGCGTGCGGATCGGCGCGTTCGCCTCGGCCGACGCCGCGCTGGTGCCGCGGTCGATCGCCGAGTTCCACCGAGAGTGCCCCGGCGTCGAGGTGTCGCTCACCGAGGGCCGGACCCCCGGCCTGGTCGAGCAGGTCAGGACCGGGCGGGTCGACGTGGCGGTGGTGAGCCTGCGGGCGGGTGCCGAAGTGGACGGTGTCCGGCTGCGGCACCTGGTGGACGAGCCGATGCTGGTGGCCCTGCCGCGCGACCACCGTTTCGCCCGCAGGCGGACCGTGCGGCTCGCCGAGCTGTCCGGGGAGCGGTGGATCGCCGGGTCGGCCAACCCCGAGGACACGCTGCTCGCGGGCACCCCGGAGTCGGTGCACTACGTCGTGCGGGAGTGGGTGGCGAAGATGGGGTTCGTCGCCGCGGGCCTGGGCGTCACGCTGATCCCCGCCCTGGCCGCGAGCGGCACCCGGCCCGACGTGCTGGTGAAGCGGCTGCACCCCGACGACGCCCCGGTCCGCGGCGTCCACGCCGCCACGGCGGCGGGCGTCGCCGACTCGGCCGCCGTCACCGCGTTCCTGCCCATCCTCCGCGGCACGGCCCGGGACCTGCGCGCCGAGTGGTGAGACCGCGAACATCCTCGACTCCGCGTTTAGCACCCGCGGACGGGTTTCTGGCGGCTTGGTCCGGGTTTCCCTTGGCAGCGTTGACACTCCGGTCGCGGCTCCCCCACTTTGGCTTCCGACAGTGAGGTCGCCTCATCGAGGGAGAACAAGCCTATGCGCAAGCCAGTCCGCCGCGCCGCCACGCTCGCCGTGGCCGTCGCGCTGACACTCGCCACCGTCGCCGGGGGCGTCCCGGCGGGAGCGGACCCGGCGTTCTACGTGCCACCCTCCCCGCTGCCCGCTGGCAACCCCGGCACCGTGATCAAGACGCAGCCGTTCACCTACAGCAACGCCACCGCGACCAAGATCATGTACCTGTCGCGCGACACCAAGGACCGCCCGATCCCGGTCACCGGCTCGGTCCTGGTGCCGACCTCGGCGTGGACCGGTCCGGGCGAGCGGCCGATCGTGGCGTACGCGCCGTTCACCGCGGGCATGGCCGACAAGTGCGCGGTGTCCAAGGTGATCTCGGGCGAGGCCCAGGGCGACATGGTGTCGATGGTGCAGTCCCAGTTCATCAACGCGCTGCTGGGCAAGGGTTTCGCCGTCGCGCAGACCGACTACGAGGGCCTCGGCACCCCGGGTGAGCACAGCTACGTCGTGCGCCGCTCGGAGGCCCACACCGTCCTCGACGTCCTCCGCGCCGCCCAGAAAGTGCCCGGCCTGCCCGCCAACGGCCCGGTCGGCATCGTGGGCTACTCCGAGGGCGGCGGCGCGGCGGCCTCGGCGGCCGAACTCGCGCCGACCTACGCCCCCGAGCTCAACCTGAAGGGGGCGTACGCGGGCGCGCCACCCGCCGACAAGGCCGTCCTGGCGAAGTCCCTCGACGGCGCGTACGCGGCGGGCTTCCTCGGGTTCGCGCTGATCGGCATCAACAAGGGCTACCCGGAGGCGGGCATGCTCCAGTTGGCCAACGAGGCGGGCGCGGAACTGTTCGTCGCGGCGAGCCAGATGTGCACGATGGACGCGCTGTTCGGTCTGGCGTTCAAGCAGACCAGCACGCTGACGAAGGACGGCAAGCCGGTGTCGGCGTATCTGGAGACCGAGCCGTTCAGGTCGGTGGTGGCCGACATGAAGATCGGCAACCTGAAACCGTCGGCGCCAGTGCTGGTCGAGCACGCCCCGATGGACGACATCGTCCCCTATGGCCAGGGCAAGCAGATGGCCAGGGACTGGTGCGGGAAGGGAGCCAGCGTCCAGTTCAACGACATCCTCACCCTGGCCCCGATCTTCAGCCACGCCCTCGCCGGCTTCGGCGCGGCGGGCAGCGCCGCGACCTGGATGGCGGCCCGCTTCAGTGGAGCGGCGGCGCCGAGCAACTGCGGCCGGTTCTGAAGTTCCGGGGTGCCCGCTGGGGCGAGCGGGCACCCCGACCCCGAAACACGCTCTGGCCTGGGGCGGTGCCGCATTCAGCCCCGTCCGAGTGGATCACCGGACGGGCATTCACCTCCCCTGTTCGGCCCACAGCGAACGTTCGTCGTCCGGTATTCGGCGGCGCCGTGACGGTGGTCGCTGACAAACTGGGGGCATGCTCCTCGGGTATGTCCTCGCGGTCTTCGCGGCGGTCGCGCAGGGCACCGGCTCGATCCTCGAGTCCATCGGTGTCCGGCGGTCCGGTGCCTACGGCGGCCGCGCCGTCGACCTCGTGGCGCTGCGACACCAGCCGATGTATTTCCTCGGCCTGGGCATCGACCTGGTCGGGTTCGCCGCGGCGGCGGCCGCGCTGCACAAGCTGCCGCTGTTCCTCGTGCAGTCGGCCCTCGCGTTCAGCGTGGGGGTGACCGCGACGATCTCGGCGTTCCTCGGCACCCGGCTGGCCGTGGCGGGCTGGGTGGCGGTGGGGGTCGGCGCGGCCGGGCTGTTCCTGCTCGGGATCTCCGCCGAGCCGAGCGCGGCCACCGCGCTGCCCGCGGGGTGGCGCTGGACGCTGCTGGGCATGGTGGTCCCGGTGGCGCTGATCGCCTGGTACGCCCGCAGCCGCGGTGGCCGGTGGAGCGCTCCCGCGCTGGCGTTCGCCTCCGGGCTGGCGTTCAGCGTGGTCGGCATCTCCGCGCGTGGGCTGCGGCTGCCCGATCCGCTGTGGCGGATCGTCTTCGAGCCGCTGGCCTGGACGATGCTGCTGAGCGGGCTCGCCGCGGCCGTGGTGTTCGCGATGGCCCTGCAGAAGGGCAGCCCGACCTCGGCCACGGCCATCATGTTCACCACGAACACGACGCTGGCCTCGTTCATCGGCCTGGTCTACCTGGGCGACCAGGTGCGCCCGGGATTCACCAACGCCGCGGTCACCGGGTTCGTCCTGGCGATCGGCGGCGCCATCGCGATCGCGCACTACGCGGCCGTCGCCCGCGAGGAAGATCACGCCGCGGTGCCCGAGAGGGCGTAGGCTCAAGTCATCCGGACATGACGACATCCCATCCGAGGTGCGAGCCCTTCCGGCCACCAAGCTGGAAGAAGGCGCCATGTCCGTTGAATCACGCCACACCGAAGTCACCCTCCCCGACGGTTGGCCGATCGGCTCGTACGACACCTACAAGCAGGCCAGGACCGCCGTCGACCACCTCGCGCACAGCGACTTCCCCGTCGCGGGCCTGGCGATCATCGGGGTCGACCCGATGCTCGTCGAACGGGTGGAAGGCCGCCTGACCTGGCAGAAGGTACTCGGCACCGCGGCGATGTCCGGGGTGTGGCTCGGGCTGTTCGTCGGCCTGATGCTGAGCCTGCTCTCCCCCGCGCCGGGTCTCCTGCCGATCCTGGCCGGGCTCGCCGCCGGGGTCGCGTTCGCCACCGGTATGGCCGCGATGCGCTACTCGAGCAGCCGCGGCCACCACGACTTCATCTCGACCAGTTCCCTGGTGGCCCGCCGGTACGACGTGCTGTGCCCGCCGCGGATGTCCGAGCGGGGCCGCGACCTGCTGGCCGCGCTCTCCCTGAAGCACTGAGGAAGGCCGCCATGGACCTGTCCCACGAGCTGTCCGAACACACTCTGCGCTTGCGGCTGCGCCCCAAGGCACCCGCCTCCGGCTACGTCGACGGCGCGTGGTGGCCGCACAGCCATGACCTGTCCGCCGAGCTGCCTTCCCTGCTCGCTGTGCTCAACGTCCGCCTGGGCAGGGTCGAGCGGGTGAGTTACCACCTCGCCGACTGGTCCGCCGCTCCCCGCCGGGTCAACATCGACGGCGACATGACGCGACTCGGCGGGTTCACCGCGCAGTCCGCGCACACGGTGGACATGATCGCCGCGGACGGGCGGCGGCTGACGCTGCTGGTCGTGCCGCCGGACACCGACGAGTCCGCCGCGCACGGGACCATGATGAACGCCTCCCAGCGAGACAACACCGACACGATCGCCGAGCTGATGGCCTAGTGCCCTGCGCCGGACACTAGAGCCTGCGGATGCCTTCCAGCACCTTCCGCATCATCTCCAGGTCCGGTTCGGCCGTGGTCTGGCGTGAGCGCAGCATCAGGCAGTTGCGTTCGATCAGGTCGCCGATCAGCACCCGCACCACGCCCAAGGCAAGGCCGACCTTCGCCGAGACCTCCGCGACCGACTGCTGTTCCCAGCACACCGCCACTACCCGCTCATGCTCCGGCGAGAGCTGCGGATACTGCAGCCCGGTCGCCACGACCAGGGTGATCAGGTCGAGTGGCGGACCGGCGGTCTTGGTCCGGCCGCCGGTGACCGCGTAGGCGCGGACCAGCGGACCGGCGTCGTCGTCGAACCACGCCTCGTCTTCGTCCTTCATGAGGCCGGGGGTGCCACCGGTCGCGGTGCCGCGGTCAGGTAGTCGCCGACGCGGGTGACCATGCGGTTGACCTCGTAGGCGATCACGCCCAGGTCGGCGTCCTGCGGGGCGAGCACCGCCAGACACGCCCCGGCGCCCGCCGCGGTGACCAGCAGATACGCGTGCTGCATCTCCACCACGGTCTGGTAGACCTCACCGCCGCCGAAGTGTCTGCCCGTGCCCGTGGCCAGGCTCTGGAACGCCGAGGCCACCGCCGCCAGGTGCTCGGCGTCGGCCTGCGCGAGGGTACCCGACTTGCCGATCATCAGGCCGTCCGCCGACAGCAGGACAGCGCGGTCGGCGGCGCCGACGCGCTGGACCAGGTCGTCCAGGAGCCAGTCCAGGTTCCTGTTCGTCGCCGTGCCCGTCATGTGCCCTCCGCCGGCCTGCCGTTCGAGTCCTGCTCACCCGCACGTGCCCGTCTTGTGCCGCGTTGAAACGCCGACATCGTGGCGCGGGATCGTTCAGGGGTCGGCATAGGGGCGGGCTCGACCGGCTGAGCCCCGTTGCGCAGCTGCGGGGCGAGCGTGGCCCGGGGCTCGCGCCGGGCGAGCGGCTCGGCGGGCAGGCTGCTCATCGGGATGCGCTGGGTCGGCGCCGAGTGCGGCATGGTGTCCACAGTGGACGTCGCGTCGACCGGCAGGTGGCCGGACGTGCGCTCGACCTGCGGCGCGGGCCGCTGCTCGGCCCTGGCCGCCGGGACCTCCGTGTCCGGCACGCCGTCGCGGACCAGGACGCTGTTCGGCACCAGCACCACGGCGCGCACGCCGCCGTAGATCGACTCGCGCAGGGCGACCTTGATGCCGTGCTGGGCGGCCAGCCGCGCGACCACGAACAGGCCGATGCGGGACTCGCCCGACAGCGCCATGACCCCGAAGTCGGGCGGGCTCTGCAGCCTGCGGTTGAACTCCTCGAGCTTGTCCTCCTCGATACCCAGGCCCTGGTCCTCGATCTCGATCACCACACCGCGCGCGACGAGGGTGCCCATCACGTCGACCTGGGTCTCCGGCGGCGAGAACGCGGTGGCGTTCTCCACCAGCTCGGCGATCACGTGGATGAGGTCGGCGATCACCGCGCCCTCCAGCGCGACCTGCGGCAGCTTGCCGGTGGTGACCCGCTCGTAGTCCTCGGTCTCGGCGACGGCGCTGCGCACGACATCGAGCAGCGACACCGGGTTGCGCCAGCGCCTGCCCGGCTGCTTGCCGCCGAGGATGATCAGGCTCTCGGCGTTGCGCCGCGCCCGGGTGGCCAGGTGGTCGAGCTGGAACAGCAGCGCGAGCTGGTCCGGGTCGTCCTCGGAGCGCTCGGCCCGGTCGAGCACCTTCAACTGGCGGTGCACCATGACCTGGCTGCGGTGGGCGATGTTGAGGAACACCGACCGCACGCCCTCGCGGACCTCGGCCTCGCGCGCGGTCGCGGCGACCGCGGTGCGCTGGGCGTCGCCGAACGCGGCGGCGAGCTGGCCGATCTCGTCGTCGCCGTGGTCGATGCGCGGCACCTCGGCCTCGACGTCGACCTTCTCGCCGCGGCCGACCCGCTCGACCATGTCGGGCAGCCGGTTCTCGGCGACGTCGATGGTCTCCACGCGCAGCTTCGTGAGCCGGTGAATCAGCTTGCGGGACAGGCGAAGCGCGATGAGCATGGCCGCGACGGCGATCAGCAGGATGAGCCCGGCGGCGACCAGCGACGTGGTCAGCACCGCGCTTCCGCTGCTGGTGCCGAGGTCCGCGGCGTAGGTCGAGTGTGCCTTGTAGAGATCGGCCAGGCCGCCGGAGACAGTGCGGTTGGACTTCTCCCACGCCGCGACGTCGAAGGTCGCCTTGTGCTTGCCCGGCCCCAGCGCCATGATCGCGTCGTCGCCCGCGACGACGGTCTTCCACTCGGGCGTCGCCTTCAACGCGGCGTACTGCTTGCGCTCCACCTCGGTCAGCCGCGGGACGATCGTCTCGATCAGCTCGTGGTAGGTGCCCATCTGGTGGGCGAGTTCGTGGTAGTCCTTGTGGTCGAGGCCCGCCGTCATCGCCCGCTCGACGAGCACATGGGACCGCGCCTGCGCCTCCACCGACCGGAACAGCTCCGAGCTGATCATCTGCTCGAAGCCGACCTCGGCGTCGGTCGCCGAGCGCGCGATGCCCTGCACGGCCTGGCTGACGAGGTCGACCAGGTCGCTGTAGAAGTCGTACACCTGTTGCGGCGTCGCGGATCCCTGGTCGACCCGGTTGCGGAGGTCCGGCAGGTCCAGCGCCGCTTTGTTCAGCTTCTGCAGCGGTCCGCTCAGCTCCCCGGATGCCTCCTCGGCGAGCGCCTCGGTGGTGGCGGCCAGGTCCTTGACCGCGGCGTCGACCTCACCGCGCTGCCGGGTGATCTCGCCGGGATCGCTGGCCTCGCCGACGAGCTTCAGCGTCGTCAGCCGCCGCTCTTCCTGGACCGCGACGATCACCCGCGAGCTCGGCCCGAGCGAGGCGCGCACGTTGTCGGCGAACGACTGCGTGCTGACGCCCTGGTATGCCAGGTACGCCGACAGCGCGCCGCCGACGACCATGATCGCGATCGACGGGATGAGGACGATGGCCAGGACCCGGGACTGGATCGTGCCGGACCCGCCGAGCCGGTTCAGTCTTGCCATGGACGTCGCCCCAGGACCTTCCGTTCACCACACCCCGACCGCCGCGGCGAAGTTTCCGCGACTAAAGCCGTAACGATCGTCGCGCCCGATCGTTGCGACCCTATGAATGGAAGCACACCGTAGGGATGAATCAGTATGGCGTCAATCAAGGCGGCCCGGGCAGCGATTGCCAGAGTGTCCACCTGCGTGAATACGGGCCCAAGACGCCGTCATAGCAGATGATCCTTTTGGGTGATACCGAGGGTAGTAGTCCCGATCGGCCGACATAAGATTAGGCCATTCAGGGGATCGAACTTCCCGTGTGGGTGTACGTAGAGTGTCCCGCGACCACAGACCGCAGGGGGTCGATCACGCCCTGCGCCGTGCCGCCGGTCCATTCAGGACTGCCCGGAATGCCGCCGACCCGGCGGCGAATTCGATTCTGTCGGCGACCCCCAAAGACTCGTGTGTTGTTTTTCGACGTTTCCGCTGATAGACCGCCGTGCACGCCGGATTCACACATCCGAGTCGCACATATCGGAAGGAGTTCGGATGGCCGCCCCCGGCGAGCCGATTGACGGCACGCAGGATTCCCCGGGCCGCAAGCCCGGCGTGGGACGCAGAAGATTCCTCACGTTTCTGGTGGCCGCCCCGACCCTGACCGTCGCGGCACGACTCGGCGGCTCCGACCCGGTGGCCGAGGCGCTGCCGAGCTTGCCCTCCCCCGCTGAGCTGCTCGATCTCGGCGATGTGATCAACCTCGCGAGCAAGGTCACCTCGGGCCTGATGGTGCTGCGGGTCGACGAGGACGGCGGTGTTCGGTTCGAGCTGCCCCGGGCCGAGTCCGGCCAGGGCATCGCCACGACCGCGGCCATGATCGTCGCCGAGGAGCTCGGCGCCCGGCTCGGCGACGTGCGGGTTGTGCTGTCCGACGCCAAGCCCGAGTTCATGTGGAACCAGTTCACCGCCGGGTCGACCGGTGTGCGGACCCTCTGGGCGCCGCTGCGCTCGATCGCCGCGGCCGCCCGCGCCCGGCTGATCACCGCCGCGGCCCAGCGCTGGAACGTCGACCCCAAATCGCTGACCACCCGCGACTCCGCCGTGTGGACCCAGGACGGCAAGCGCGCCGACTTCGGCTCGCTGGCCGCGGCCGCCGCGGCGACCACCACCGCCGCGGTGTCGGCCGCGCCCAAGAACGCCGCCGACTACACCCTGATCGGCAAGCCGACCGGCCGGGTGGACGCCCGCGACATCGTCACCGGCAAGGCCGAGTACGCCATGGACATCAGTGTCCCCGGCGCGCTGGCCACCGTGGTCGCGCGCCCGCCGACGATCAAGGGCACTGTCGTCTCCTTCGACGACAAGGCCGCCCGCGCGATCCCCGGCGTGGTCGCGGTGACCCAGATCCCCAGCGGCGTCGCCGTGACCGCCGAGACCGTAGACCTCGCCCTCAAGGGCCGTGACGCGCTGGAGATCGTCTGGAAGAACGGCCCCGCGGTCGGGCTGTCCGACGCCGACGTCAAGGCCAAGCTGCGCGCGGCGACGGCGCCGCTGATCGTGCCCGGCCTGCTGACCAGCAAGGTCGACGCGAGCTTCGACTTCGCCTTCACCAGCCACGCGCCGATGGAGGTGCACAGCGCGGTCGCCGACGTGCGCGCCGACCGCGCCGAGATCTGGGTGGCGTGCCAGTCGCCGGTCATGGCGCAGGCCGACATCGCCGCGAAGATCGGCCTGCCGGTGTCCAAGGTGAAGGTGCACGTGCTGCGCGCGGGCGGCTCGTTCGGCAGGCGGCTGTTCTGGGAGCCCGCGGTCGAGGCGGCGCTGGTCTCGAAGAAGATCGGCAAGCCGGTGCGGCTGATGTGGACCAGGACCGACGACGTCAAGCACGGCAGGCTGCGGCCCGCGTCGCACCACAAGATCCGCGCGACCTACGCCCTCGGCCAGATGCTCACCTTCGAGCACCGGATGGCGTCAGTGGAGACCGACCTCAGCCACGGCTTCGGCGAGGTGGTCAGCGCCAGCGGCGCCGCGCTCTCCGGCCCCGGCGACGGCCTGCTGTTCTTCCACCTGTCGGCGTCCAACCCCTATCACTTCGGTGTGGTCACCCAGTTGCTCACCGAGGTCCCGGTCCCGGTCAACACCGGCAGTTGGCGGTCGGTCTACTCGGCCGGGCTGCGGACCGCCGAGGAGATGGTGGTCGACGAGCTGGCCGCGAAGTTCGGCAAGAACCCGGTGCAGTTCCGGATGTCGGTGCTGAAGTCGCAGCGCACCAAGGACGTGCTGGCCAAGGTCGCCAAGGAAGGCGAGTGGGGCAAGGCCATGCCGCCCGGCTGCGCGCAGGGCGTCGCGGTGCACGAGGAGTACCGGTCGAGCACGGCTTGCCTGGTGGAGATCAACGCCACCGACCCCAAGGCGCCGCGGGTGACCAGGGCGACCATCGCCGTGGACGTCGGCAGGGCGATCAACCCGTCGGGCCTCAAGGCGCAGATGATGGGCGGGCTGATGGACGCGATCTCCACCGTCCTGCAGGCCGGGGTGCACCTCGACGACGGCAGGGTCAGGGAGAAGAGCTTCGCCGACTTCCGCTACGCCAGGCAGAAGGACGCCCCGCTGCGGCTCGACGTGTTCGTGATGCCCGCCAACGGCGAGCCCGGCGGCGCGGGCGAACTCGGCGTGCCCGCCGCGGCGGGCGCGGTGGCCAACGCCTACGCCAGGGCCACCGGGACCAAGCCGCGCAGCTTCCCGATCAACTTCTAGAGGAGTGTCGTGCCTACCTACAAGTTCACCGTCAACGGCGAGCCGGTGTCGGTCGACGCTCCCGCCGACACGCCCCTGCTGTGGGTGCTGCGTGAGCGGCTCGGCCTGACCGGCCCGAAGTACGGCTGCGGGTCCGGAGTCTGCCGGGCGTGCACCAGCCACCTCGACGGCGAGGAGTTCCAGCCGTGCATGCTCCCGGTCGGCGAGTGCGATGGCCGCAAGGTCACCACGATCGAGGGCCTCGCCGACGGGGACACGCTGCACCCGGTGCAGCAGGCGTGGATCGATGAGGACGTCGCCCAGTGCGGTTTCTGCCAGCCCGGCCAGATCATGGCCGCCGCCGCGCTGCTGAAGAAGACCAAGACGCCCACCGACGCCGACATCGACGCGATCGAGAACGTCTGCCGCTGCGGCAGCTACTGCCGGATCCGGGACGCGATCAAGCGCGCGTCCGCTTCTCTGTAGGTCTTGTCCGCCGAACAAGGAATGTCGATGCCCGCACGCGCACTGCCCATGCTCGCCGCCGTCGCCCTGCTCTCCGCCTGCGGGCAGAGCACGTCCCCCGCAGCGGACGGATCGCCCACGAGCGAGGCCAAGCCGACCGTCGCCCTGCGCGGCGGCGGCACGTTCGCCGCCTTCGCCCCCGGCACCACGGCCATCACCTACAACCCGGCGCTGCTGCCCGGCGGCGCGTCCGCCGAGGTCGTGGTCAGCACGACGGCCGAGGGTGTGCGCACCGAACTCAAGGTCACCGGCCTGCTGCCCAGCCGCACCTACGGAGCCCACGCCCACGTCAAGCCGTGCGGTGAGAAGGGCGATGCGGCGGGGCCGCACTTCCAGCACAAGGCGGACCCGGTGACCCCGTCGGTCGACCCGGCCTTCGCCAACGACGACAACGAGATCTGGCTCGACGTGACCACCGACGCCCACGGCGCGGGCTCGTCCACGTCCACAGTGGACTGGGGCATCGCCGACCGACGGCCTGCGTCCGTCGTGCTCCACGAGACCGCCACGCACGCCCACGCAGGCCAGGCGGGAACCGCGGGCGCCCGCCTCGGCTGCCTCACCCTGGCGAGCCCCGCCTAGCGGGCGTCGGCGGCAGCGCACCACGCCGCGCCTGCCTCGCGGTGGCGTGGCAGGCGTGGAGACCTTCGTCCATTCGTGGCACCCAGTAGCCAAACGCGCACTTTCCGGCGCGACTCCGGTTTAGCCTGCTAGCTGCCCTTGTCGGGGATCAAGGGCAGCTTGTAGGCTGCCTGAACATGTTCGATTACGTTGGTTTTCGAGCATCTAATTGCAACGGCCGGATCGTTGTGGCACGGTCCGCCGGAACTGGGGTGCCATGACGATCACGCTCGCGTACGACGCTGTGCCCACCTCCCTGCCGCAGCAGGGTGTGTGGGTCACCGAGCAGACGTCCGATGTCGGGTCCGTCTACCACGTCCCGCTGTCGATCACCTTCACCGGCGGCCTCGATGTGGGGGCCCTGCTCGACGCGTGCGCCGCGGTGGTGCGCAGGCACCCGATCCTGGCCGCCACCGTGGTCGACGAGCACGGGGTCCCGGTCATGCGCGGCGCGGCGGCGCGGTGCAGGCCCGAGTACATCGACCTGTCCGGTCGGGACAGTGCGGCGGTCGACGCGGCGGTCCGGGAGGTCGTGCTGCGGCCGTTCGACCTGGTCGGGGGGCCGATCTCCCGGATGACGCTGTTCCGACTGGCCGCCGACCGGTGGCGGCTGGTGATCGTCGGGCACCACGTCGGCTTCGACGGCCAGTCCAAAGACCTTGTCGTCCGCGACATCGCCGCGTACTACAACGCTTCGGCGCTTCCGCCGCTGACCGTGTCCTATGACGACCTGGTCGCCGAGCACCTCGGCCGGGTCGACCGGCTGCTGCCCGCCGCCCGCGAGTTCTGGGGGCGCTGGTGGCGAGCTCCGGTGGACGTCGCCCTGCCCGGGCGGACCCCGGTGTCCGACGACGTCCGGCTCGGCGTGTCCGACGAGTTCTTCCTCGACGCCGACCTGCGCGCGGGCGTCGCGGCGACGGCGAAGCGGATCGGGGTCAGCCGGTTCGAGCTGATGCTCGCCGCCTACCAGGCCCTGCTGCTGCGCTACGGCACCCCGGACCCGGTGATCGCGCTCGACCTGGGCACCCGCCCCGACAACGCGCCCGACCACATCGGGGTGTTCATCAACGAAGTCCTCATCACCGCCGTGCCCGCCGCGACAACGGGTTTCGGCCAGGCCGCCCGCGATCTGCGCACCTATCTCCGTGAGCTCTACACCGTGCGCGAGGTGCCGGTGGCCAGGGTCGTCGGCGGGGTGAAGCCGGGCGTCACCATCGCCCCGGTGTCGTTCAGCTACCGCAGGCGGTCGGAGTCGCCGACGTTCGACGGTGTCACCTCCGACGTCGATTGGACGATGTTCAACCACGGCAGGCGAAACGCCCTGCACGTGCTGGTCATCGACTCGGCCGACCAGACGTCGGTGAGCCTGGAGTACACCGAGGGCACCTTCACCGCCGAGGCCATCGCCCAGATCGGCGCGCACTACCGGCGGCTCCTGGCCGCCATCGTCGCTGATCCGGACACCGCGATCGCGGACCTGCCCCTCCTCGACCCGGTTGAACGCGCGCGCCTCACCGCCTGGGGAACCGGGACGCCGATCACCGCGCCGAGGTCGACACCGCTCGACTCGTTCCACGAGCAGGTCGAAGCACACCCGGACCGGGTCGCCCTGACGTTCGGGGACGAATCCCTGACCTACGCCGACCTCGACGACCGCGCCGCCCGACTCGCCGGCGCGCTCCAGGCCCGCGGGGTACGGGCCGGCGCCGTCGTGGGACTCTGCGCGGCGCGGACCCCCGACCTCGTCGCGGCCGTGTTCGCGGTCTGGAAGGCGGGCGCGGCCTATCTCCCGCTCGACGCGCGCCACCCCGACAGCCGCCTGTCGTTCCTCTTGGCGGACAGCGGAGTCGACATCGTCGTGGCCGACGCCGCCCAGGCCCACCGGTTCCCCACCGTCCTCCCGATCGATGAGGGCGCGGATCTTGTTGCGGCGCAACAGACTCCACTCGCTTACGTCACCTACACCTCGGGATCGACCGGCACGCCCAAGGGCGTCGCCGTCGAGCACGCGAACGTGGCGAACCTGCTACTCGGCATGCGAGAGCACCTCGGCGCGGGGCACGTCTGGCTCGGCCTGACCTCGCTGGCGTTCGACATCTCCGTCCTGGAACTGCTGGCCCCGCTCACCACGGGCGGTCGGCTGGTGCTGGCGTCCGAGGCCGACGCGGTCGACGGGCGCGCCCTGGCCGCCCTCATCGAACGGCACGGCGTCACCCACGTCCAGGCCACCCCAACCTCGTGGCAGTTGCTCCGCGACGCCGACTTCACCGCGCCCAACCTGGTCGCGCTGAGCGGCGGTGAGGCGCTGCCCCTGCCGCTGGCCGAGGATCTGCGTCGACGAGTGGGCGCGCTGTGGAACGTCTACGGGCCGACCGAGACTACCATCTGGTCCACCGCGTGGCCGGTGTCGGACGGCCCGATCCGCATCGGCGGCCCCCTGGCCAACCAGCGCTGCTACGTCCTCGATGCCGCTGGCGGGCCCACCCCGGTCGGTGTCGTCGGCGAGCTGTGCGTCGGCGGTGCCGGTGTCGCGCGCGGCTACCTCGGCAGGCCGGGGCTGACGGCACGCCGGTTCGTGCCCGACCCGTTCGGCCAACCCGGCGCACGGATGTACCGCACGGGAGACCGGGCGCGGTGGCTGCCGGACGGCACGCTGGAGTACGTGGGCCGCGACGACGGCCAGGTGAAGGTGCGCGGCCACCGGATCGAACTCGGCGAGGTTTCGGCGGCGCTGCTGGCAGACGGCCGCGTCGCCCAAGCCGTCGTCATCCAGCGTCCCGACGGCGGGCTCGCGGGCTATGTCGTCCCGAATGGACAGACAACCGCCGAGGAGCTGCGGTCGGCGCTGCGCGACCGGCTGCCCGAGTTCGCCGTGCCCGCGGCGGTCGTGCTGCTCGACCAGCTGCCGGTCACCCCGAACGGCAAGCTCGACCGCGACGCCCTGCCCGAGCCCCAGCGGCAGGCGCAGGCGCCCACGGGCGACAAGCACACCGGGGCAGTCGCCGACATCTTCTGCGAGGTGCTCGGCCTCGACGACATCGGGCCGGACGAGGATCTGTTCGAGCTGGGCGGGCACTCGCTGACCGTCACCCAGATCGCCTCGCGCATCCGCAAGCGGCTCAAAGTCGACCTTCCGCTGTACGTCTTCTATGACGTGCCAACGGTGGCGGGCGTCGCGCTGGCCGTCCGGGAGGCCGAAGGTGAGTGACTCGATCACGCTGTCGCTGGGGCAGGAACGGCTCTGGTTCCTCAACCAGTTCACCCCGGGCGACGCCTCCTACAACATCCCCATCGCGCTGCGGGTCCGCGGCCGGTTCGACCGGACGGCCTTCGCCGCCGCGCTGACCGACGTGGTGACCCGGCACGAGGCCCTGCGCACACTCGTCCAAGCCGTCGACGGCAAGCCGGTTGGCGTGCTCGCGCCCGCGCAGCCCGTTGAGGTGTCCTATGTAGACGCCGGAGACGCCGCGGCGCTGGTAGCCGAGTGGAGCAACGCGCCGTTCGACCTCGCGGCGGGGCCGCTGCTGCGCGCGTCCGTGGCCCGACTCGGCGACGACGACCACGTGGTTTCCCTTGTGGTACACCACATCGCGTCGGACGGCTGGTCGATGGGCGTGCTGCTCACCGACCTGACCGCCTGCTACGACGCCCGGGTCGCGGGCGCCGAGCCCGACCTGCCCGCTCCCCCGCTCACCTACGCCGACGCGGCCGCCCAGCAGCGGGTGGACGCCGACTCCGACACCGCGGCCGCCCGGCTGGCGTACTGGACCGAACGCCTCGCGGGCGCCCCGACTCTGGAACTGCCGACCGACCGGCCGCGGCCCGCCGTCAAGACCTCCGACGGCGCGTTCACCGACCGGCTGCTCGACCCGGGGCTGGTCGCGGCGGTCAAGGCGGTGTCCCGGGCGACCAGGACGACACCGTTCATGGTCTACCTGACCGCGTTCCAGATCGTGCTGTGGCGCTACTCGGGCCAGCGGGACTTCTGCGTGGGCTCGTCGATCTCCGGCAGGCAGCAGGTCGAGTTGGAGTCGGTCGTCGGGCTGTTCTCCAACACCATCGTGCTCCGAGCAGACCTGACCGGCGCCCCGACGTTCCAGGAACTGCTCAAGCGCACCCGGGCCACCGCGTTGGGCGCGTTCAGCAATCAGGACATCCCCTTCGAGCGGCTGCTCACCGACCTGGGCGTGGAGCGCGACCTGTCGCGCAGCCCGGTGTTCGACGTGATGTTCACCGTGCAGAACTTCGCCACCGGCAGCGGGTTCGCCCCGGCCGGGCTCGACGTCACGCCGTTCGACGCCGGGATCCGGCAGGCCAAGTACGACCTGGCCGTCGAGGTATGGGCGACCGACGCCGGGCCGACCGTGCAGCTCAACTACAACACCGACCTCTACGACGCGGAGACCGCCGACCGCCTCCTCGGCCACTTCCACACCGTCCTGCGCGCCGCCGCGGCCGACCCGGAGACGCCGGTCGCCGCGCTGCCGCTCATGGACGACGCCGAGTGGGCCCAGGTCGGCCGCTGGAACACGACCGACCGGCCGCAGGCCGACAGCGGGTCGGTGGCCACCGCCATCGCCGCCCGGGCGCTGCGGGACCCGGACGCGGTCGCGGTCGTGTCGGCGGGCCACTCGCACACCTACCGCGACCTGCTCGGCGCGGCGGCGGACATCGCGCTGCGACTCACCGCGGCCGGGGTGGCGCGCTCGGACCTGGTCGCGCTGCACGCGCCGAGGTCGTTCGAGGCGCTGGCCGCGATCCTGGGGATCTGGACCGTCGGCGCGGGCTACGTGCCGCTCGACGCCGACCACCCCGCCGAACGGCTCGCGTTCGTCACCAGGGACTGCGGTGCCCGCGTGGCGGTCTCCGCCGGGCCGATGACCTGGTTCGACGGAACCGTTGTCTCCCTAGACAACCTGGGCCACGCCGAGCATCCGGGTGTCGTGGCGGGCGCGCGGGATGTCGCGTATCAGATGTATACCTCCGGCTCGACCGGCTTGCCCAAGGGCGTGGCCGTGGAGCACCGGTCGGTGATGAACCTGCTCGGCGCGATGTGGGACCAGGTCGGCGCGGAGCCCGGTGACCGGTGGCTCGGGCTGACGTCGCTGTCGTTCGACATCTCGGTGCTGGAGCTGATGCTGCCGCTGGTCAGCGGCGGCCGGGTGGTGCTCGCCGACGTCGACGCCGCGGACGGCCGCGCGCTGCTGCGCCTCATCAACGCCGAGGGTGTCACGCACGTGCAGGCCACGCCGTCGGGGTGGCAGCCGATCCTCGCCGAGGACTTCACCGCCCCGCTGGTCGTGGCCCTCTGCGGCGGCGAGGCGCTGTCGCTGCCCCAGGCGCGTGACCTGCGCGGCCGGGTCAAGCAGCTGCACAACGTCTACGGGCCGACCGAGACCACCATCTGGTCGACGTCGGCGGAGCTGCCCGACGTGGTCGACGCGGTCACCATCGGCACCCCGCTCGCGAACACCCGCTGCTATGTCGTCGCGGACGACTTGGCCCCGCTGCCGGTCGGTGTTCCCGGCGAGCTGGTGATCGGCGGTGAGGGCGTCGCGCGCGGCTACCCGGGACGGCCCGGGCTGACCGCGACCCGGTTCGTGCCCGACCCGTTCGGGCCGCCGGGCGGGCGGCTTTACCGCACGGGCGACCGGGTCCGCCGCCGCGCGGACGGCGCGATCGAGTACATCGGCCGTTGGGACAACCAGGTCAAACTGCGTGGCCACCGCATCGAGCTGGGCGAGATCGAAGCCGTCCTCGCCGCGCTGCCCGGGGTCACGCGGGCCGCGGTGGTCGTGCGCGAGGACAACCCGGGCGACCCGCGACTGGTCGGCTACGTCGTCGGCGGCGATGTCGACACGCTGCGCCAAGACCTCGCGGCGAAGCTGCCCGCGCACATGGTCCCGTCCGCGCTCGTCGCGCTCGACCGCCTTCCCTTGACGCCCAACGGGAAACTCGACCGCGCCGCGCTGCCCGCCCCGGTCCGCGCACCGGTCGAGGCCGCGCCGCGCGAGAGCGATCCGGTGACCGACACGGTCGCCGCGATCTGGTGCGAGGTGCTCAACCTCGACGCGGTCAGCCTGGACGACGACCTGTTCGACCTCGGCGGCCACTCGCTGACGATCACCCAGATCGCGGTCCGCATCCGCGGCAGGCTCGGCGTGGACGTGCCGCTGCACGTGTTCTACGACGAGTCGACCGTGGCCGCGATCGCCGACACGGTGAAGCGGATGAGCGCGTGACGGCGCCGCTGAGCGCCGAGCAGCGACCGATCTGGTTCTTCGACCAGTTGGCGGGCGGCGACGGTTCCTTCACCATGGCCGTCGCCTACCGGCTGACCGGCGCGTTGGACAAGGAAGCGCTGAAGGCAGCCCTCGGTGACGTAGTGGCCCGGCACGAGCCGCTGCGCACGACGTTCCACCTGGTCGACGGCGAGCCGGTGCAGCGGGTGTCCGCCGAGGTGCGGCTGCCGTGGGCGGAGGCCGTGGCCGATGACGTCGCCGCCGCGCTGGCCGAGCACACGAACCGGCCGTTCGATCTGGAAGCCGGGCCGCTGATCCGGGCGCTGCTGCTGCGGATCAGCGACGCCGAGCACGTGCTCGGCGTGGCCGTGCACCACATCGTCGCCGACGGCTGGTCGCTCGGCGTGTTCGCCAACGAGATGGCCGCGTGCTACACCGCCCGGGTCGCCGGCGTGCCCGCCGACCTCACACCGCTGTCGATCACCTACGCCGACCACGCCCGCGCGCAGGCCCCGGCCGAGCCGGGCCACTGGCGCGACGAGCTGGCCGGGATCTCGCCGCTGCGGCTGCCGACCGACCGGCCAAGGCCCGCGGTCAAGACCACCAACGGCGGCGTGCACTACCGCGTGCTGGACAACGATCTGCTGGCCCGGGTCGACGAGGTGGCACGCGGGGTGCGTGGGACCCGGTTCATGGTTTTGATGGCGGCTTTCCAAGTGCTGCTGTCTCGGTATGCCGAGCAGGACGATCTGTGTGTGGGCAGCCAGGTCGCCGGGCGCGGCCGGGTCGACGTCGAGCCGATGATCGGCCTGTTCACGCGCACGGTCGCGTTCCGCGCCCGCTTGGCCGACGACCCGACGTTCCGCGAGCACCTGCTGCGGACCCGGCGCGCGTCGATCAGCGCGATGGCGCACCCGGACATCCCGTTCGAGCGGCTGGCGGCCGAACTCGGCGTCGAGCGCGACCCCAGCCGGGGCGTGTTCTTCGACGCGATGTTCGTGCTGCAGGACTTCGGCCGCGGTGAGCTGCCCATGGCCGGGCTCGCCGTGGACCTGGTCGACCCGGGGATCGCGCTGGCCAAGCTCGACCTGGTGGCCGAGGCGTGGCAGGTCGACAACGGGCTCGTGTTCAGCCTCGGCTACAACACCGACCTGTGGGACGCCGACACCATCGCCCGGATGGCCCGCCACTTCGAGACCCTGCTGCGGTCCGTCGTCGCCGATCCGGACGCGCGGGTCTCCGCTCTGTCCCTTGTGGACGATGTGGAGGACGGCCTGCTCGCACGCTGGGCGGCTGGCCCGCCGCTGATCACACCGCAGGGCGTCCTGGACGCCGTCCAAGCGGTTCCGGGCGACCGGATCGCGGTGCGCGACGGCGACACCGAATGGTCCTATTCGGACTTGCTGGACCGCGCGCGGACGCTGGCGGGAGCGATGGTCAACAGCGGGGTCCGGCCCGGCGACGTCGTCGCGGTCAGCCTGCGCCGGTCCCCCGACCTGATCGCGGCGCTGCTCGGCGTGTGGCTGGCGGGCGCGGCGTACCTGCCGCTCACCCCAGGCGACCCGGCGCGGCGAACCGAGTTCCTGCTCGCCGATTCCGGTGCCCGGCTGCTGGTAAGCGACACCGACGACACCGCGCTGCGCGTCGACGATCCCGGCCCACCGGCTCCCCTGCCGCCGTCCGCAGGCGACCTGGCGTACCTGATCTACACCTCGGGATCGACCGGCACCCCCAAGGCCGTCGCGGTGAGCCATGCCGCGCTGGCCGCCCGGATAGTGTGGATGCGCCACCACTACGCGGTGACGTCCGAAGACCAGGTTCTGCACTTCGCCGCGACCAGCTTCGACACGCACGCCGAAGAGCTGTACCCGTGCCTGTCGGCGGGCGCGACTCTGATCCTCGCCCCGGACGACCCTGGCGCCCTGCCTGACTTCCTGGCGGGCGCGGCGGGACTGACCGTGCTGGATCTCCCCACTCCGTACTGGCAGGAACTAGTGGGCTCGGGCGCGCTGACCACCCTGCCCGCGTCACTCCGCCTGCTCATCCTCGGCGCCGACCGGCTCGACCCTGCGGTCCTGGCCCAATGGCACGCCCAGCACGGCGACCGCGTCCGCGTCCTCAACACCTACGGCCCGACCGAGACGACGATCGTGGCCACCAGCGCCGACCTCGCGCCGGGCAGCGACGGCCCGATCGGGCGACCGGCGGCGGGCACGGTGTGCCACGTAGTCGACCGCACCCTGCGCCGCGTCCCGGTCGGCGTGCCCGGCGAGCTGGTGATCGGCGGCGCCGGACTCGCGCACGGCTACCTGGGGAACCCCGGGCTGACCGCGCGGCGGTTCGTGCCGAACCCGTTCGGCCCGGGCAGGCTCTACCGGACCGGCGACCGGGTGCGCTGGCGGCCGGACGGTCAACTGGAGTTCCTCGGCCGCTACGACGACCAGGTCAAGCTGCGCGGGTTCCGCGTCGAGCCCGGCGAGACCGAGGCGGCACTGCTGTCGGTCAGCGCGGTCGCGCAGGCCGCCGTCGTGGTCGTGGACGACCGGCTCGTCGGCTACGTCGTCCTGCGACCGGGCGCGGCGGACACCGTGCGGGCCGACCTCGCCGACCGGCTGCCCGCCTACCTGATGCCGTCCGCCCTCGTGGTGCTCGACCAGCTCCCGCTCACCGCCCACGGCAAGCTCGACCGTGCCGCGCTCCCCCGCCCCGACCGCGCCGACCTGGCCCCGTCCGCGCCCGTCGCGCCCCGCACGGACGCGGAGTACCTGGTGGCCGAGATCTGGTGCGAGGTGCTGGGGCTCGACGACGTCGGCGTGCACGACGACTTCTTCGCCCTGGGCGGCCATTCGCTGCTCGCCACCCGCGTCGTCGGCCGGATCACCGCGGCCATCGGGCTCACCGTGCCGCTGCGCGCGGTCTTCACCGAACGCACCGTCGAGGGGCTGGCCGCGGAAGTCGAGCGGCTGCTCATGGCCGAGATCGACGAGCTGTCCGACGCCGAGGTCGCCGCGCTGGTCGAGCCGGGTCAGGGGTGACCACAGTGGACAGTGGCTACCGGCTGATCGCCCTCGACCTCGACGGCACCGTGGTCCGCCCCGACGGCACGGTCTCCGCGCGGACGGTGCGGGCGATCAAGCAGGTGACCGGACTCGGCGTCGAGGTGCTGCCGGTCACCGCGCGCCCACCGACGTCGGTGCACCACGTCGCGCTGCGGATGGGGCTGCGCGGGCAGGCCGTGTGCTCGTGCGGCGCGGCCCGGCTCGACCTGCGCACCGGCGGCCTCAGCGCCCGGCGCCCGCTCTCCGGGGCGACCGCGCGCGACCTGGCCGACCGCGTCCGCGCGCGCTGCCCCGAGGTGGCCTTCGGCTGGGTCCACGACGGCGGGATCACCGTCGAGGACGCCTATCCCTACGACCACCCCGACCGAACCGTGGGCGCGCTCGACGACCTGCCCGACGTGATCGCCGTGTTCGCGCACTGCGCCGGAACGTCCCTCGCCGAGGAGGTCGCGCTGGCGATCGCGGACGACGCGACCCTGGGCCACCACACCGCCGAGTACGCCGAGATCGTCGCGCCCGGGGTGGACAAGCTGAGCGCCCTGCGCGAGGTTTGCGCCGAGCGCGGCATCACCGCCGCCGAGGTGCTGGCCTTCGGCGACGGGGTCGCGGACGCGGACATGCTGCGGTGGGCGGGCCGCGGCGTCGCCGTCGCCGACGCCCACCCGGACGCCCTGGCCGCCGCCGACCTGGTGGCCGCACCGTGCGCCGAGGACGGCGTCGCGGCCGTGCTGGAGGACTTCCTGGCGGTGCACCGATGACCCGACCGACCCTGACGGCGATCCCGCGCGGTGGCGCGCTGCCGGTGTCTCCCACCCAGGCTGAACGGCTGGAGACCGGCCGGGACACGTACCTGCAGAACAGCACGGTCACCGTGACCCTGCGGTTCAGCGGGCCGCTCGACCTCGACGTGCTGGCCCGCTCGGTCGGCGACGTCGTCGCCCGGCACGAAGCGCTCCGCGTCGTGTTCCCGACTGACGATCGTGCCGCGCTCTGCGAGCCAACCGAACCACTGCGTGTCGCGGAGATCCCGCCGGGGACCGACGAACCGGAGACCACGGCGGTGGACCTGCTGACCGCCGACGCGATGGCGCGGTTCGACCTGGCGACCGGCCCGCTGTTCCGCTGCCTGGCCGTCCGGGTCGACGAGCGCACGCACCTGCTGGGGTTCGCCGTCGACCACATCATCGCCGACGGCTGGTCGTGCGGGCTGCTCGTGCGCGACCTGCTGGCCTGCTACGAGGCGCACCTGCACGGCGAGAGCCCGGAACTGGCGCCGCTCACGGTGCAGCATCTGGACTACGTGGCGTGGGAACGGGACTACCTCGCCGGACCGGATGGCGCCCGGCTGCTCGACTACTGGCGCGCGAAGCTCGGCCCGGTCGCGCCGATCCCCGAGTCCGGTCTGGTCGACCCCGACGCCGACGGCCCGCCCGCGCTCGACCGGGTGCGCGTCGACCTCGACGGCGACTTCCGCCGCACGCTGACCCGGTTCGCCGCGAGCCACCGCACCACCCCGTACGCCGTGGTGTCGGCCGCCGTCGTCGGCGCCGTGCACGGCCAGCGCGGCGCGGATGACGACGTCGCGCTGTTCGCCTCGCTCAGCAACCGCACGCACGCCGCCGTGCAGGACGTCTTCGGCTACTTCGCCACCCCGACCGCGCTGCGCACCTACGTCGGCGGCGACCCGACGTTCAGCGAGCTCGTCGGCAGGCAGGCCGAGACGGTCGCCGACGCGATCCGGCACCAGGAGATCCCGCACGCGGTGCTCCTGAAGGAACTCCGGCCGCCGCAGTACGGCTCCCGGTATCGCGGCGACGCGCCGCTGTATCTGAACTTCGACCTCGACCAGGACCGCGCCCGCCCGTTCGGCTTCGGCGTGCGCGGGCTGACCGCCGCCCTGATCTCGCTGCCCCGCCCGGAGGCCCCGCGCGGCGGCCTGCGGCTGCTCGCCCACCAGCACGAATCGGGGCTGACGCTGGAACTGCGCTTCCGCACCGACGTCTACGGCAAGCCGTGGGCCACCCGCCTCGCCGACCGCGCCGCGCACCTGCTGCGGTCGGGCACCACCGACCCGGCCCAGACCGTGGCGGCACTGAACGGGAAGCTCCCATGACGATCCCCGGCCTGCTGCACGCCCGCGCCGCCGACCAACCGGACAAGGCCGCGTTCGAGACCCCGGACGGCCGCACCCTCACCTTCGCCGACTGGTCCCGCCGAACGTTGAGCCTGGCGAGCGGGCTGCGCGCCTTGGGCGTGGCCCCCGGGGATCGAGTGCTCCTGCGCTACCCGAACGCGGACTGGCCGGACTACGCGGTGGGCTACTGCGCGGTGCAGCAGGCTGGCGCGGTCGCCGTCCCCGTGTCGTCGCGGCTCCCGGCCGCGCAGCTCGACCACATCCTGACCCACAGCGGCGCCGTCGGGCTGCTCGACCAGACCGCGGACCCGCACCGCCACGACGGCTGGACCCACGCGCCCGTCGAACTCGACGGGGCCGAAATCGAGTTCGCCGAACACCCCGGCCTTGCCCAGATCCTCTACACCTCGGGCACCACCGGAACCCCCAAAGGCGTCGGCGCCACCCACGCGAACCTCCTCGCCGCGTACGACCCGACCGCCCGCCAACGGCCGCTGTCGCACTCCCGGCACTTCCTGCACGCCTTCCCGATCGGCCACAACATCGGCCAGACGATGCTGGTCAACGCCCTCACCGCGGCGCCGACCGCGCTGGTCGCGGGCGAGTTCGACGCCGATGCCTTCGCCGCGCTCATCGAGCGCCACCGCGTCGGCACGGTCTTCGTCGTCCCCACCATGGCGATCGATCTGCTCGGCGCCAAGGCCCACGAGCGCCACGACTTGTCGAGCGTCGTCCTGCTCGGCTCGACCGGCGCCGCGCTCATGCCCGCGGTCGCGCACGAACTGGCCACGGCGTTCCCCACGGCGACCGTCGTCAACTACTACACCTCGACCGAGGCCGCGCCGACCCAGACCACGATGGTCTTCGACGCGGACCGCCCCACGTCGGTCGGCCGGGCCGCGCACGCCGGGAACCTGCTGGTCGGCGACCCGGACACGGGGCCGTGTCCGGTCGGCGAGGCTGGTGACGTGTGGCTGCGGACCGCGGGTGAGTCCCGTTGGTACTACGGCGATCCGGACGCGTCGGCGACCGTGTTCCGCGGCGGCTGGACCCGGATGGGCGACGTCGGCTACCTCGACGCGGACGGCTACCTCTACCTGGTCGACCGGGAGAGCGACATCATCAAGTCCGGCGGGCTGAAGGTGTCGACGCTCCAGGTCGAGGCGGCTCTGCACGAGCACCCGGCCGTCGCCGAAGCCGCGGTGCTCGGCGTGGACCACCCGAGCCTCGGCAAGGCCGTCGCGGCGGCGGTCGTGCTGCGCGACCCCTGCCCGACCGACGACCTCAAAGCGTTCCTGGCCGACCGTCTCGCGCCGCACGAGCGTCCACTTCGGATAGTCGAGCTGGCCGAGCTGCCGCGCAACGACAACGGCAAGGTCGTCAAACGCCTGATCGCCGAGCACCTGACGGCACCCGAGGTCGATCGGGACGCGACCGACACGGAGACGGCGCTGGCCGAGCTGTGGCGGGAGCTGTTCGGCGGTGCCGAGGTCGGCCCCGGCGCCGACTTCTTCGCCCTCGGCGGCGACTCGCTCAAGGCGACCCGGCTGGCCGCGCGGATCACCGCCCGGTTCGCCGTCGAGGTCCCCACCACCTTCGCCTTCGACCGGCCGGTGCTCGCCGCGCAGGCCGAGGCCGTCAACGAACTCACTGGAGGCAGCCATGGATAGCACCTACGTCGTCGTGGTCAACGACGAGGAGCAGTACTCGATCTGGCCGCAGGACCAGCCGATTCCGGCGGGCTGGCGCGCGGAGGGCACGACCGGCACCGAGCAGGCGTGCGTCGACCACATCGAGACCGTGTGGACCGACATCACCCCGCGCAGCGCCCGCACCCCGGCATGAGTGTCGAAGCACGGCAAGCCCTGTTACGCCAGCGACTCAGCGGCGGCGCGCGGCGTCCGACCATCCCGCGTCAGCCCGCCGACAGCGCGCCCGTGCTGTCGTTCGCGCAGGAGCGGCTGTGGTTCATGGAGCAGTTCGCCCCGGGCAGCGCCGCCTACACGCTGCCCGCCGCCGTCCGCCTGCGCGGCGCCCTGGATGTCACCGCGCTGAGTGACGCGCTGAACCAGGTCGTGGCCCGGCACGAGACGCTGCGGTCCAGCTTCGCCACCACCGACGACGGCTCGCCCGTGCTGCGGATCGCCGACGAACTGCGGGTGAGGCTCGATGTCGTGGAGGTCGCCGAGGATCTGGCCGGTGACGCGGTCGCCGAGGCGGCGGCCAAGCCGTTCGACCTGACCGCTCCTCCGCTGCTGCGGGCCACGCTGTTCCAACTCGCCGCCGAAGACCACGTCCTGCTGCTGACCGTCCACCACGCCCTCACCGACGGCTGGTCGGTGAACGTCCTGTTCGACGAGCTCTTCGCGGCCTACACCGGCGGTTCGGTCCCCTCCCCCGCCGTCCGCTACCGCGATTACGCGGCCTGGCAGCGCGCGCAGGAGGACGACGCCGCGCCCGCGTTCTGGCGCGACCGCCTCGCCGGGGTCCCGCCGCTCGACCTGCCGACCGACCGCCCGCGCGGCGCCCAGCAGACTTTCGCCGGCGGCTCACTCGGTTTCCGCGTCCCCTTGGCCGACAAGGTGCGGACGCTGGCGACCGACTGCGGCGCCACCCCGTACATGGTGCTGCTCGCCGCGTTCCAGGTGCTCCTGTCCCGCCACAGTGGACAGACGGACTTCGCGGTCGGCTCCCCCGTCGCGGGCCGGTCGGTCCCCGAGCTCGAACGGCTCGTCGGCCTGTTCGTCAACCTGGTCCCGATGCGCGCCGACCTCGCCGACGACCCCGACTTCGCCGCACTGGTCACCCGCACCCGAGACACCGCGCTGGACGCGTGGACCCACCAGGACCTGCCGTTCGAGCGCCTGGTCCGCGACCTCGACGTCGACCGCGACCCGAGCCGCCCGCCGATCTTCCAGGTCGTGTTCGCCGTGCAGAACTACGCCTCGGCGCGAACCCGCGAAGTCGGAGACCTGACGGTCACCGGGTTCCCGTTCGGTCTGGCCGCGACCCGCTACGACCTGGAGCTGTACCTGGCCGAGTCCGGCGACGGGTACGACGCGAGCCTCGTCTACAACAGCGATCTGTTCAGCGCGGACCGCGTCACCCTGCTGGCCGACCACTTCACCCGGCTGCTCATCGCCCTGCTCGACCGGCCGGACGCCCCAGTGTCCACAGCGGACTTCCTCACCGAGGGCGAACTCGCTGACCTTGTTCGCCGCAACGACACCGCCGCCGACTTCGGCCCGCCGGTCTGCCTGCACACCCTGGTGTTCGACCAGGCGGAGCGCACCCCGGACGCCGTAGCGATCCAGGACAGCCGAGGCACCACGACCTACCGCGAGCTGGCCGACCGTTCGCTCGCCTTGGCATCCCGGCTGGCCGGGGTCGAACGCGACGAGCTGGTCGCCGTCGCCATGGAACGCGGCGCCGAGCAGGTGATCGCCTGCCTGGCCATCCAAGCCGCGGGCGGCGCGTACCTGCCGATCGACCCCGACCTGCCCACCCAGCGCCGCCACCAGCTCCTGGCGCGCGGCGGATGCACGCTGGCGATCACCCAGCCGTGGATCGCCGACCAGGACTGGCCCGCGGGGATCACCGTGCTCACGGTCCCGGCCGAGCCCGCCGACGCCGTTCTCCCCGAGGTCGACCCGGACGCGCTCGGGTACGTCATCTTCACCTCGGGCTCCACGGGCGAGCCCAAGGGCGTGATGATCGACCACGCCGCCGCCGTCAACACGATCCGCGACATCAACGACCGGTTCGCCGTCACCGCCGACGACCGCGTGCTCGCGGTGTCCGCGCTCAGCTTCGACCTGTCGGTCTGGGACATCTACGGCACCCTCGCCGCGGGCGGCACCCTCGTCATCCCCGCCCAGGAGTCTGCCAAGGACCCCGCCGCTTGGGCCGAGCACGTCGCCACGGACCGGATCACCGTGTGGGACTCGGTGCCCGCGCTGATGGAGCTGCTGGTCGAGCAGGCCGAGGCGGAGGGCACCGACCTCAGCTCGCTGCGCCTGGTCATGCTGTCCGGCGACTGGATCCCGCTCGACCTGCCCGACCGCATCCGCGCCGTCGCGCCCGACGCCAGGGTGATCAGCCTCGGCGGCGCCACCGAGGGCTCCATCTGGTCGATCTCGTACCCGGTTGAAGCAGTGGACCCGCAGTGGCGGTCGATTCCCTACGGCACGCCACTGGCCAACCAGAGCTTCCACATCCTCGACCGCCACCGCCGACCCGTGCCCGACGGCGTCGCGGGTGAGCTGCACATCGGCGGTGTCGGCGTCGCGCGCGGCTACTGGCGCGACCCCGGGCGCACCGCCGCCAGTTTCGTGAGCCATCCGGAGACCGGCGAGCGGCTGTACCGGACTGGCGACCTGGGCCGCTACCGGCCGGACGGCGTGATCGAGTTCCTCGGCCGGGCCGACACCCAGGTCAAGATCCGCGGCTACCGGATCGAACTCGGCGAGATCGAGGCGCACCTGGGGCGACACCCGGCGGTGAGCGAGTGCGTCGTGACCGTCCACAACGGCGAAACGCTCGTCGCCTACGTCGTCGGCGAAGCCGCTGACCTGCGCACCTACCTCGCCGATCTGCTGCCCGCCTACATGGTGCCCAACCGGTTCATCACGCTGTCCAAGCTGCCGTTGAGCGCCAACGGCAAGGTCGACCGCGGCAAGCTGCCCGCACCGGCCGCTGAGGCCGTCGCGGTCAGCGCGGAGCCGGAGACCGACACCGAGCGGCTTGTCGTGGAGGTGTGGTCGCAAGTCGTCGGGTCACCGGTCGCTGTCGATGCTGACTTCTTCAGTGCGGGCGGTCATTCCCTGGCCGCCATCCAGGCCGTGACCCGGCTCCGGCGCGCGCTCCCGCACGCGGCGATCGGCGTCACCGACCTGTTCCGCCACACCACTCCGCGCGCCTTCGCCGCCCTGATCGACCGCGCCGACCTGGGCGAACGGCCGCTGCTGCACCGCCTCACCCCGGCCAGGACCGGGACCAACCTGGTCTGCGTGCCCTACGGCGGCGGCCAGCCCGTGGCCTACCGGCCGCTCGCCGAGGCCCTCACCGACTGGTCGCTCGACGCGGTGGCCATCCCTGGCCACGACCCGGGCGTGCCCGACGAGGACGTGCCCGCCATCGAGGACATCGCCCAGCGCTGCGCCGACGAGGTGCTGGCCACCGTCGTCGGGCCGATCGTCCTCTATGGACACTGCGGCGTCGGCGGCGCGGTCACCGTCGAACTCGCCAGGCGGCTGGAGGCCGCGGGCCGCGAGGTCGAGGCCGTGTACCTGGGCGCGGTGTTCCCGTTCGCCCGGCCGCGCGGCCGGATCGCGGGCGCCCTGGGCAAGCTGACGCGGGTCGACCGGCTCGGCGGCGTCCGCGCCTACCAGAACCAGCTCAAAGCCATGGGCGCCGACCTCGCCGGGCTCGAACCCGAGCAGGTCGAGTTCATGGTCCGCAGCCTGCGCCGCGACACCGCCCGCGCCGAGGAGTACTTCACCGGCCTGCTCGACGCCGACCTCCGCCCGCTGCGCGCGCCGATCGTGTCGGTGATCGGCGAGCGCGACCCCGGCACGTACTTCTACAAGGAGCGCTTCCGCGAGTGGCAGTTCCTGTCCGACACCGCCGCGCTGGTCGTGCTCGACGAGGCGGGCCACTACTTCCTGCAGTACCGCGCCGAGGAACTCGCCGACATCGTGACCGGCGTCCACCCGGCCGTCGCGCGGGACGCGCCGCTCAGGACGGACACGTGGTGGCTGGAGGACACTTCCCGGTCGGCGGCCGACGTCACCGGCCCCCGGCCGGGCTTCGGCCGGTTCCTCGCGGTGGCGGTGAGCCAGCTCGTGTCGTTCGTCGGCACCGCGCTGACCGATTTCGCCCTGCCGCTGTGGATCTACACCACGACCGGGTCACTCGCGCGGTTCGCGCTGTTCATGATGCTCGCGATCATCCCCGGCATCGTGGCCGCGCCGCTGCTGGGCACGCTCGTGGACCGGTCCGACCGCCGCCGAATGATGATCATCGGCAGTTCCGCGGGCGGTCTGGTGCAGTTGATACTCGGCGTCCTCGTGTGGACAGACAGCTTCCAACTCTGGCACGCGTATCCGCTGGTCGTGTGCCTGTCGACCGCGTTGACCCTGCACCGGCTCGCCTACATCTCCGCGGTCCCGCAGCTAGTCCCGAAGCACTACCTCGGCCACGCCAACGGCTTCGTCCAGCTGGCGGGCGGCGTGGCCCAGTTCGTGGCCCCGATCGCCGCGGTCGCGATGCTGGCGACCGTGGGCCTCAAAGGCATCCTGCTGTTCGACATCGCCGGTTTCCTGGTGGCGATCGCGGTACTCGCGTTCGTCCGCTTCCCCCGCACGATGGCCTACGTTCCCCGCGAACCACTGGCCACGGAGATCGCGCAGGGATTCCGCCAATCCCTCGGCAACCCCGGCTTCCGGGCGATGCTGGGGTTCTTCGCGGTGCTCAACCTGCTGCTTTCCCCACTGCTGATGTCACTGCTCCCGCTGTCCCTGTCGCTGGGGACGATGTCCACCGCGGGCACCATCGCGCTGATCGGCGGCGCGGGCGCGGTCCTGGGCGGCCTCGCGATGATCGCGTGGGGCGGGCCGCCTCGGCGGCGAATGCACGGAATGCTCTTGGCGTCGGCCGTGTTCGGTGTGTTCGGCGTGGTCACGGGCCTGCACGCGGCGGTCCCGGTGGTCGCGGTCGGCGCGTTCGGCCTGTGGGCGTCGCTGTCGCTGGTGAACGGGATCTACTTGACGATCATCCACGTCAAGGCGCCGCAACGGTTCCACGGCCGGGTGATCGCGCTGAACCAGGCCGTGGCGTGGTCCACCCTGCCGATCGGCTTCGCCGTCATCGCGCCACTGGCCCAGAGCTGGCTGGAGCCTCTCATGGCCCCTGGCGGAACGCTGGCGTCCACCGTGGGCACGGTGATCGGCACTGGCCCGGGGCGCGGATTGGCGCTGATGTACGTGCTGTTCGGCCTGGGCATCATCGCGCTGTCCCTCGCCGCCACCCGGCACCGTACCCTGTCCACTTTCGACACCGCGGTCCCGGACGCCGACCCGGACGACGTCGTCGGCGCCCAAGCTCTTGGCGATCGCCTCAGGCGCACGGAAACCGCTGCCGGAGCAGTGCGCTCCGGCAGCGGTCCGAGGTGAATCAGCTGGTCGGCATCAGGACGCTGTCGATCAGGTAGACCGTCGCGTTGGCGGTCTTGACGCCGCCGCAGATGACGTTGGCGTCGTTGACCTTCAGCGCGTTGCCCGAGCCGCTGACGGTGACCTTGCCGGTCTGCACGGTCGTCTGCTCACCGGCGATCTTGCTCGGCGTGATCTGGCCGGGGACGACGTGGTAGGTGAGGATCTTGGTCAGCAGGTCCTTGTCGGTCTTCAGGGTCTCGATGGTGGCCGCCGGGATCTTGGCGAAGGCGTCGTCGACCGGGGCGAACACGGTGAACTGGCCGCCGTTGAGGGTGTCGACCAGGTTGACACCCGGGTTGAGCTTGCCCGACACCGCCGCCACCAGCGTCTTGAGCAGCGGGTTGTTGCTCGCGGCGACCGCGACCGGGTCGACGGCCATGCCCGCGACGGAACCGCCGCCGGAGGGGACGGCCTTGGCGTAGTCGGCGCAGCCGGGGCCGACGAGGTCGGCGGCCGGGTCGGCCATCGCCGAGGTCGTGGTGGTCATCGGAGCGGCCGTGGTGGTGGTCGTGGCGCCAGCGTTGTTCGACGGGCTCTCGTTGCTGCCGCACGCCGCGCCGAGCAGGGCGATGGCGACGACTCCGGCGGAGGCCACGCCCCGGCGAATGATGTGCTTCATAACAAGATCTCCCAAATTCCGTTCTGGGGACCGAACACCGCGTGGGGTTCGGTTCGGCGCGAGTGCTCTGCGCCGCGGACAAACGGGATTCGGGGTGGACGGTCGGCCCGGATTGGCGTGTTACCTGATCGTGACCAACCCGGCGGCGGCGCGCTCGTAGGCGGCCCGGGTGGCACCGAGGTGGTCGAGCCCCAACTGGGTGACGCCCACGATCGGGGCGTCGGTGCTCACCACCAGTTCGGCCAACGGCGCGCGGCGTGCGTACTTCCTCCTGATAGTGGCCAGGAAAGCGGGTGACGCGGCGGTCAGCACACCACCGCCGAGTACCACCTCGACCGCGCGTTCCCGCAGGTCCAACCGGTCCAGCAGGGCGAGCCCCAACGCACAGACCTCGTCCGCCATCCGCGCGACGATCCCAGCGGCCACCTCGTCCGACCCGGCCGCGTCGAACAGCGGACCGACCAGTTGGTCCAAACTGGACACCGCGATCTCGCCACGGTGCAGCCCCAGCGACACGTCGACCACCCGCTCCACCCCGAACCGGGACCGCACCAGCGCCACCAGCGCCGTCGCCGCGCCCCGCCCGTCCTCGGCGCGGACCGCGTGCCACAGCACCTCCTCAGCCAGGTGCATCCCGCCGCCCCAGTCGCCGCTCACCCGGCCGAGCGCGGGGAACCGGGCGACCCGCCCGTCCGGCCCGACGCCGACCGCGTTGACCCCGGCGCCGCACACGACCGCCACGCCCCAGCCGTTGCGCGAGCCCGCCCGCAGCACGGCGAAGGTGTCGTTGCCGACCTCGACCGACCGGCCGTACCCGCGCCACTCCAGTTCGGCGCGCAGCGCGGTCTCGTCCTCGGGCAGGTCGGCACCCGCGAGATACGCGGACACGTGGTCGGCGAACGGCGGCCGCACGTCCCCCATCGCCGCGCGCACCGTCGCCGCGATGACGTCGACCGCGGCCGACACCCCCACCTGGTGCGGGGTGAACCCCGGCCCACGCGCCCGTCCGAGCACGACGCCGTCGGCGGTGACCAGCGCGACGTCGGTCTTGCTGTTGCCGCCGTCGACCGCGAGGACCGTCCTCACGCCCACGCCAGGTACCCGCGATGCGCGTCGATGATCCGGCGGGCCAGACCGGACGCCTTGTCCGCCTGGCCGACCAGCGGGTGCGCGAGCAGCGCCCGGGTCACCAGGTCCTCACCACCCGCTGTCGCCGCGAGCAGCGCCAGATCCTCGTAGGCCGACACGTGAGCGACCAAACCGGCGTACAGCGGGTCGAGCGGGGTGATCGGGAGTGGGATCGCGCCGCCCCGCGACACCGCGGCGGGCACCTCGATCACCGCGTCGTCGGCCAGGAACGGCATGGTCCCGTCGTTGCGGACGTTGACCACGTGCGTCCCGGGCCTGCCGCCCAGCAGCGACGCCAGCAGTGCCACCGCCGCCTCCGAGTAGAACGCGCCGCCGCGCTTGCCGAGCAGGTCCGGCTTGGTGTCCACGGTCGGGTCCGCGTAGATCCGCAGCAGCTCACGCTCCACTTCGGACACCGCGTGCGCCCGGGTCGACCCCAGCAACTGCTCCCGCACCACCGCGTCGTGCTCGTAGAAGTACCGCAGGTAGTACGACGGCACCACGCCGAGCGTGTGCAGCAGCCGCACCGGCAGCTCGACCTGGTGGGCGATGGCCGGGCCGTGTCGGACAAGCAGGTCCGGCAGCACGTCGACCCCGTCGAGATGGACCGCGCGTTCCCAGGTCAGGTGATTGAGGCCGACGTGGTCCAGCGACACCCGCGCCGGGTCGACGCCCAGCAGCGCGGCGAACCGCCGCTGGAAGCCGATCGCCACGTTGCACAGCCCGACCGCGCGGTGCCCCGCGTCGAGCAGTGCCCGCGTCACGATCCCGACCGGGTTGGTGAAGTCGACGATCCACGCGTCCGGCGCCACCACCGCGGCCTGGGCCGCCACCTCCAGCGCCACCGGGACCGTGCGCAGCGCCATGGCCAGCCCGCCGGCGCCCGTGGTCTCCTGGCCGACACATCCGCAGGTCAGCGGCACGGTCTCATCCAGGTGCCGCGCGGCCTGGCCGCCGACCCGCAGCTGGATCAGCACCGCGTCGGCGTCGCGCGCGCCCTCCTCGACCGAGTCCCACGTGGTGAGCCGGATCGGGCTGCCCGCGCGGCGCAGGATGCGGCTGGAGACGCCCGCCACCGGCCCGAGGCGCCGGGCGTCCGGGTCGATGAGGGCGATCTCGGCGAGCGGCAGGCTCTCGCGGGCGAACCCGTCGACCAGCTCCGGGGTGTAGGTCGACCCGCCGCCGACGACGGCCAGTTTCATTTGAGCGCTCCCGCGGTGAGTCCGGCCTGGATCTGGCGTTGGAACACGACGTAGACCACGACCACCGGGATGATCGTCATGCTGAGCGCGGCGAACAGGCCAGGCCAGTCGGCCTGGTAGCCGGCGCTGGTGGAGATGTTCGCGATGCCCTGGGTGATCACCCACTTGTCCTCGACGCTGCCCGACAGCAGCACGATCGGCAGCAGGTACTGGTTCCACTGGCCGATGACGTTGAAGATGGTGATGCTGATCAGCCCTGGCTTCGCCATCGGCACCATGACCTGGAAGAACGTCCGTGTGTCCGACGCGCCGTCCATCAGCGCGGCCTCGGCGACCTCGGTCGGCAGCGTGCGGAAGAACGCGGCGATGAAGAACACGGTGAACGGCAGCGAGTAGGCGATGTAGACGAGGATCAGGCCGGTGTGGGTGTCGAGCAGGCCGACGTTCTTGACCACGAAGAACAGCGGCACCAGCGCGAGGAACACCGGAAACACCATGCCGGAGACGAACATCAGGTAGATCAGCCGGTTGCCGGGGAAGCGGAACCGGGCCAGCACGTAGGCCGCCATCGCGCCGAGGACCATGGTCCCGGCCGTGCCCAGGCCGACCACCAGCACGCTGTTGAGCAGGTACCGCCCGACGTGCGCGGTCTCCCAGGCCCGGCCCCACGAGTCGAACCGGATCGCGCCGGGCAGGGCCAGCGGGTCGCCGAATATCTCCGTGTTGGTCTTGAACGAGGACAGGAACGTCCACAGGATCGGCAGGATGACCGTGATCGACCAGATCACCAGCGCGCCGTGCGAGAGTCCGGAAAGGACAGATCGGTCGCGGCGCATCAGAACTCGACCCGCTCACGCCGGGTGACACGCAGGGCGAGCGCGGCGAAGGTGATGGTGAGGAAGAACAGCGCGACCCCCATGGCCGAGGCGTAGCCGAACTTGGAGAAGCTGAACGCCGTGCGCCAGATCTCCAGCGGCAGCACGGTCGTCGCACCGTCCGGGCCGCCCCGGTCGACCGACAGCACCGCCACGATGGCGAACCCGTCGAACGCGGCGATCCCCAGGTACACCCACGCGACCTGCACGGTGTCCCACAGCAGCGGCAGGGTGACCGAGAAGAACATCCGCACCCGCCCGCAGCCGTCCAGCTCCGCTGCCTCGTGCAATTCCTTCGGGATGGCGGCCATCCCCGCCGAGAACAGCACGACGTAGAAGCCGACGGCCTGCCACACCATCACGCCGATGATCGACCACAGCGCCAGGTTCGGCTCGGTCAGCCAGCCGACCGGGTCCACCCCGACCACGCTCAGCAGTCCATTGAGGACACCGCTGCCGTCCGGCCGGTACACGGCCTGGAACAGCACGCCGACCACCGCCACCGCCAGCACCTGCGGCAGGAACAGCACCACCTTGTAGAACGTCGACCCGCGCACCCCACCCGAGACGTTGAGCAGAAAGGCGAAGAACAGGGCCAGCGTCAAGGTGATCAGCGGCAGCGCGAGCAGCAGGACCAGGTGGTGGCCAACGGCCTTCCAGAACACGTCGTCGCCGAGCAGGCGGGTGAAGTTGTCGAACCCCGCCCAGGTGGGGCTCGCGGACAGGCCGCGCCAGTTGGTCATCGCGATGTAGAACGCCTGCCCGTACGGCCCGATCACGAAGACCAGGTAGAGGGCGATCGGCGCCGCGAGGAACCCGACGATGAACCGCGGCCTGCCGCGTGCCGCGCTCACGAGGTGCGGTTCTGCTTTGGGATGGAGGAATCCGCCTTGGTGGCATCCGCCTTGGCCTGCATCTTCGAGCAGAACTCGTCGGCGGAGATCCGGCCGAACATCAGCGCGTTGGTCTGCGTGCGCAGCTCGGTCTCCAGCTCCTTGTACCAGCCCTCGAAGCTGCTGTAGGTGATGATGTCGTTGCCCGCCGCGGTCTGCAGCGCGGCGACGCTCTTGTTCCCCGGCGACAGCGGCAGCCCGTCGGCCGCGCCGCGCACCACGGTCACGCTGCCCGACTTCTGGGTGAACCCGCGCGCGCCTTCCCGGCTGAGCATGAGCCGCAGGTACTCCAGGCCGCCCGCGTTGTTCTTCCCCTTCGCGGTGACGAGGTAGCCCTCGCCCGCTGCGGCGCGGATGGCGGGGAACGGCAGTTTGTCGCCCGGCAGGCTGGGCGTCGGCGTCACCGCGTAGGCGAAACCCGCGGGGGTCTGCTCCTTCTGCTCGTTCTCCAGCCACGAGCCGGACGGGAAGAACGCGACCTTGCCCTGGTTCTGCTGGGTCTGGACCTCGGTGTGGGTGAGGCCCTCGTAGCTCTTGTCCATGTACTTGGCGCCGATCTCGGCCCACGCCGCCGCGGCCTGCTTCACCGCGGGCTTGGTCCACGCGCCGTCGGCGAGGTTGTCGATGTCGATCAGCACCTGGTTGCCGCCGGACTTCGCCGCCGAGATCAGGATCATCCAGTACTGGTAGTACGGCGCGTTCTTGCCCGGGTAGGCGAACGGGACCAGCCCCGCGGCCTTGATCTTGTCGCACACGGCCTTGAACTCGTCGAACGTCTTCGGCGCGGTCCACCCGTTCTTGGCGAACAGCGCGCTGTCGTACCAGAGGCCGTAGGCGGTGTAGACGTAGTTGAGGACGAACGGCTTCCCGGCGATCAGGCCGGACTCCACCGTGCCCGGCACCAGCGAATCGCGAACCTTGGTCGTGGGGTTGTCGATCGCGGGGGCGTCGAACAGCTGGGTCAGGTCCAGCAGCTGACCCTCGGCCTGGAGGGCGGCGTTGTCCATCAGATCGGTGCCGGAGTTGGCGATCACGTCGGGCACGTCGCCGCCCGCGAACCGCGGCTGCAGCGTCTGCGCGATCTGCTGGGTGGCGACGTGCTTGATCTTCGCCTTCGGGTAGCGCGCCTGGTAGAGCGGCTCGTGCACGGCCGTGGCGTACTCGTCGCCGAGCCCGCCCTTGAAGATCACCACCTCCAGCGGCGCCTCGGCGGCGACACCGAACGGGTTGCCCGGCCCGGCGACACCCGCCGCGCCGGTGGGCGGCGCCTGACCGCCGCCGCTGGTGGCACAGGCGGAAAGGGGGAAAGCGAACAGGGCTGTCGCGCCTAAGCCGTGCAGGAGGCTGCGGCGGGACAGATCGCGGTGACTGGACATGGCTCTCCTGGGGGTGCAGGGAATCAGGGCAGGGTCGCGGAGAACAACTCGGTTTGCGCCTCGCGCATGGCCAACACCAGCGCGCCTTCGAGAACAGCCGGACTGGACACTTCGGACAGACAGACCGGGGTCCGCGCGCGGACGGTGGCGTGCAGCTCGGCCTGGACGAACTCACGCAGCGGCTCCCCACCCGCGTGCATCACCGCCCCGGTCAACACGAACATCGCGGGATCGACGACGGCCACCACGGAAGCCAGCCCGACCGCGACCCGGGCCGCGACCTCCCGCAGCGCGGCGTCAGCCCGCTCGGCCCGGTCCGCGGGCACCCCCGTCCCCAGCGCGTCGGCCGCCGCGCGGACCGCCTCGGCCGGGGTGACGGCCCGGAAGCCGTGGTCACGCAGGATGCGGTGCACCGCGGGCCCGCCCGCCAGCGCCTGCAGGCCGTGGTTGGCGTTGCGGCCGACCTCGCGGGCCGTCGGCGCCCCCGGCACCGGCAGGTAGCCCACCTCACCGGCGCCGCCGGTAGCGCCGCGGTGCAGCCGTCCGCCGATCACCAGCGCCATGCCGATGCCGTCGGCCACCCACAGCAGCGCGAAGCTGTCGGCCTTCCCCGCGACGCCCGCCGCGATCTCGGCCTGCGCGGCGAGGTTGACGTCGTTCTCCACGTCGACCCGGACGCCGAGCCCGGCGCTCAGGCTCCCGACGAGGTCGGGGACGCGCCAGCCCGGCAGGTGCGCGGCGAACCCGAGCATCCCCGTCGCCGGGTCGACCGCGCCGGGCACCCCGATCACCACCCGGTTCAGCGCCGACCGCGCGATCCCGGCGGGCGCGCAGGCCCCGTCCACCGCCGCCCGCACCCGCGCCACGACGTCGCCGCCCGCGCGCCCGGGCGTGGGCAGCCGGAACTCGCCGATGACCCGACCGGTGAACTCCGCGACCCGCACGTCGATCCTGGCAGGCGTCACGTCCACCGCGGCGACGTGCGCGGCTCCCCCGTTGACGCCGTAGTACTCGGCGGTGCGGCCCGGCCTGCCCTGCCGCACCCCTTCCAGCACGACCAGCCCGGCTTCTTGCAGCCTGCCGAGCAGCGAGGACGCGGTCGGCTTGGACATCCCGGTGCGCCGCGCCAGCTCGGTCCTGGTCAGCGACCCATGGGCGAGCAGGACTTCCAGCGCGGTGCGGTCGTTGATCGCCCGCAGCATGCTGGGGGTGCCCGGCGTCGCTTCGCTCATGTCCCGTTCTCTGAGTTAGGAAACTTTCCTAACTCGGCAACCTAGGAGGGCACCCCCGTGTCGTCAATCGGCCGCTCGGCGTAGCCTCCGCGGATGAGCAGCCGCTTCCAGGAACTCGACTGGCGCCAGACCCCGCTTGGCGAACTCGTGCTGCGCAAGCGGTGGGACAAGACCTTCGACAAGGAGGTCCACGAGATCAAACTCGATGACGACTTCCTCATGTCGAGCCTGTTCACCGTCGCCGAGGAGGAAGTCGCCCGCCGCGCGCTCGCGGAGGTGACGGGGACGAACCTGGACGTGGCGGTCGGCGGCCTTGGGCTCGGCTTCACCGCGCTGACCGTGCTGGACAACCCGGCCGTGGGCTCGCTGACGGTCATCGACGCGCTCGGCGAGGTGATCGAGTGGCACCAGCGGGGCCTCATCCCGGCAGGCGCGGTCCTGACGGCCGATCCACGGTGCGAACTCGTCCACGGCGACTTATTCGCGCTGGCCCGCTCCGCCGACGGGCTCGACCCGACCAGGCCGGACAGGCGGTTCGACGCGATCATCGTCGACATCGACCACTCGCCGCGACACCTGCTGCACCCCAGCCACGGCGACTTCTACGCACCCGCGGGCACTCAGCGCCTCGCCGGGCTGCTGCGGCCGGGCGGGGTGTTCGGCCTGTGGTCCAACGACCCGCCGGACGACGAGTACGCCGCCGCGCTCGCGCTCGGCTTCGCGCGCGTCAAGGCCGAGATCGTCCGCTTCCCCAACCCGTTCCAAGATCACGACGCGACCGCGACAGTGTACTTGGCGACCACGGAACAGGTTTGACTTCGATCTCGAACGGGCACGTTGGGTACATGACGGAAACGGCGTCGGCAGGGGTGTTGGCCAGCAGATATCGGCTGGACGACCTCATCGGCGCCGGGGGGATGGCCGAGGTCTACCGCGCGTGCGACAAGCGCCTGGGCCGGGCGGTGGCCATCAAAATCCTGCGCGACACCGCGGACGAGACCGACCGCCGCTTCCACAACGAGGTCGAGGCGCTGGCCTGCCTAGTCCACCCCGGCTTGGTGCGCGTCTATGACGCGGGCACCGACGGGGCGCATTCGTTCATGGTGCTCCAACTCGTCGAGGGCAGCACGCTGCGCGACCGGATCCTCGACGGACCGCTCCCGATCGGTGAGGTGCGCGCACTCGGCGCCTGTCTTGCCGACACCCTGGCCTACGTCCACGCCAACGGGGTCGTGCACCGCGACATCAAGCCGTCGAACATCCTGCTCGACGCCGACCACGCCCCGTACCTGACCGACTTCGGCTTGGCCCACGTCCCCAGCGCGACCCGGATCACCAACACCGGAGAGCTCGTGGGGACCGCGGCGTATCTGGCCCCGGAACAGGTCCGCGGCGAGGAGATCGACTTCCCGGTCGACATCTACGCGCTCGGGCTGGTGCTGCTGGAGTGCCTGACCGGGCAGCGCGAGTACGAGGGCAACCAGGTCGAGTCGGCCGTGGCCCGGCTGCACCGCCCGCCGGTGATCCCGGACGATCTCCCCGCCGACCTCGCGCGGCTGCTGGCGCTGATGACCGACCTCGTCCCGTACCGCAGGCCGTCGGCGGAGGAATGCGCCCGCGCGCTCCGCGGCGGCGGCACCACGACACTTCGCCTCCCGACCCAGCAGATCACCCGCCGCAGGCGGCTCGGCCTGGGCGCGGCCATGGTGAGCGCGCTCGCGGTGTTCACCATCGCGTTCTCGGCCCAGCCGACACCCACGTCAGCGCCCCCGGTCGAACCGACGACCGCGCCAACGACCACCCTTGCGCCGCCGCCCACGACCGCGACGATCGCGGACGAACAGGCCGCGACCACGGCGGTGCCTGCCCCGGTCCAGCCCGCCCAGAAGCAGCCCGACCAGGACAGATCCGATGAAGGCAAGGCCGACGAGTCCAAGGGCAAGTCGGGCAAAGGCAAGAGCAAGCCCTAAGGCTTCGTCCGATGTATGACGTCTTCCAGGGTGGAGTCCGCGTGGCAATGCATCCGGTCGTGGTCGTGATGGGCGTCTCGGGCTCGGGCAAGAGCACCGTGGCCGCCCTGGTCGCCCAGCGTCTCGGAGTGCCGTTCGCCGAGGCCGACGAGCTGCACCCGTCCACGAACATCGCCAAGATGACCGCGGGCGTCCCGCTCACCGACGAGGACAGGCTGCCTTGGCTGGCCGCCATCGCTGGCTGGATCGGCGAACACGCGCGCGCGGGCGGCGGTGTGGTGACCTGCTCGGCCCTCAAACGCTCCTACCGCGACCTGCTGCGCGAAGCCGCCCCCGGACACGTCTGGTTCCTGCACCCACACGGCGACCGCGCGCTCCTGGCCGACCGCATGACCCGGCGCACCGGCCACTTCATGCCGCTGAGCCTCCTCGACTCGCAGCTGGCCGACCTGGAGCCGCTCGGCCCCGACGAGCCCGGCGCCCAGGTCGACTTCCGACTCACCCCCGACGAGATCGCCGACGTCGCGGTCCGCGCCTGCCAGCCTCAGACCTCGCTCGACTGACCGCCGACGATCGTGTCCAGCACCCGGATCGCGGAGATCCGCGGGGCGGTTCGCGGGTCGTCGTCCAGTACGACGAAGTCGGCCAGCTTGCCGGGCGTGACACTGCCGAGGTCGTGTTCCAGCCCGCACGCGAACGCGCCGCCGAGGGTGTAGGCGGCGATGGCCTGCTCGACCGTCAGCTCCTCCCCCGGCCCGATCCGCAGCCCGCCGGACGACTGCCGCTCGACCATGAACTCGATCGCGCGCAGCGGAGCGCCGTCGGCGACCGGGCGGTCTGAGCTGCCCGCGATCGGGATGCCGTGGTCGAGGAACGAGCGGCCGCGGTACATCCACGGCGCCCGGCGCTCGCCCATGATCTTGGCGTAGTCGTCGCCGTAGGCCCACAGGAAAGTCGGCTGCACGACGGGAATCACGCCGAGGTCGGCGATCCGTTGGAGCTGGTCCGGGCGGACGAGTCCACAGTGCTCGATCCGGTGGCGGGCGTCCGGACGCGGGTCGAGCGCCTGCGCCTCGGCGATCGTGTCAAGGGCGAAGTCGACGGCGCGGTCGCCGATGGCGTGCACCGCCAACTGCCAGCCCGCGGCGTGGCCGTCGAGGATCGCCAGGCGTTCGTCCAGCAGTTCGCCGGTGTTGTCGGTGCCCTCGTACGGTTCGGTGAGCGCGGCGGTGCGGGCCATCATCCCGCCGTCGGTCCAGATCTTGAGCGCGCCGATGGACAGGCGGTCGCCGCCGAAGCCGGTGCGCAGGCCGAGGTCGATCGCGCGGGCGACGCCATCGTCCACATGGGCGTCGACCCGGTGCAGGACGTTGGCGGACACCATGAGCTGGACCCGGATCGGCAGGTTCGCCCGCTGGTAGGCGGCGACCTCCAGCGGGCTGCTCGCCAGCAGGCCCGCACCGACCCCGGCCTCCGCGCACAGGGTGATGCCCTCACTCAGGGCCTGCCGAGCGGCGTGGTGCAGGTCGCCCGCGATCTCGTCGACCGAGTACGGCAGGACCAGTGCGTGGGCCGCGGCGCTGTCGGTCTCGGTCAGCCAGCCGTCGCTGACAACACTCGGCAGCCTGCGCAGCACCAGCGAGTTCACCAAGCACGCGTGCCCGGACAGGTCCTGCACGTAGATGGGCCGCTCGGCGCTGACCGTGTCGAGGTCGGCCGCGGTGAGCGGACGGTCGAGCGCGCGCCGGTCGTAGCCGCTGCCCTCGATCCAGCCGTCGCCCGGCGCGGCGCGCAAGGCGTCGAGCACCTGCTCGGCCCGCACGCACCCGGACACGTCGATCGTTCGCCTGGCCCGACCCGCCCAGGCCAGGTGGGTGTGCGCGTCGATGAATCCCGGGAGCACGGTGGCGCCGCCGAGGTCCACGGTCCGCACGGCGGGAAGGTCGGCTACGTCGTCGAGCCCCACGATCCGTCCGCGCCACACGCCGATGGCGCCTGCCTCGGGCACGCGCGGGTCCATCGTGATGACACGGCCGCCGACCAGTTTCAGGTCGAGGATCACGCCTCGACCTCGATGGTCGCGCGCGGCGGTGCGCTCGTCCCCGGCGGGCACGGCGTCGTCGTGCACTTGGCCCGCACCGGATCGGCGGTGTAGAGGGTGACCTTGCCCGGGCCGACCGCCTGGAAGATGAGCTTGCCGCGCGACTCGTCCGCCTCGGCCGGCACGAGCACCGCCGGGTCCGGGTGCTGCCCCACCTCGCGGGTGCGCTGGACGACGATCACGTCGCCGACCTTCACCTTGACGCTCGTGGTCGACGAGTACAGCTCCGTCGACTTCCCTTGCGGCAGTGGGTATCCGCTCACCTTCGGGCTCTCCGTCGTGGTCGTCGGCTCCGACACGCTCGTCACCGACTCGGGCACGCCTGGCTTCACCGTCACCCCGCACCCCGCGAGCGCGAGGCAGGCGAGGGCGATCAGGCCGGTCCGAGTACGACCCACGGCCGCTTTCCTTCCTCGGTCAGCACCGCGGAGATCAGCACGTCCTGCTCCCCCACGCGCACCGGCACACCCTTGACCGCGTACACCGTCGTCGCGCGTTCCTCGTCGCCGTGCCAGTAGCGCAGCTCGACGGTGTCGCCGTCGATGGCGGCCACCGCGTAGTTGACGCCGTCGGGGTCGGTCGCGACGCCGCCGAGCGGGACCAGCAGGCCCTGCGGGTTCAACTCGTCCATTACTTCCCCACCGTCATGTACGTCGTGTGTTCGCGCAAGTCGTTGAGCGGCATGGCGATGTGCTCACTGCCCCACGGGTTGCGCAGGTGCGCGGTCGGCGGGTTGGTGCTCCAGTCGACGCGCTCCAGCGAGTACACGTGGTTGTTGACCAGGTTGGTGCCGTTCGGGTCCTTGTAGGCGTCCTCGCCGAGGATGGTCACGGTCACCGGCTTGCCGTCGCGCTCGAACTGGCGCAGCTGGTCGTCGGTGACGTTCGGGCTGTCGACCTTCTCCGGCCGCTCGCCGGTGATGCGGGCCATGTCCTCTTCGGGGAAACCGCCGTTGAGGCCCGGGTAGCCGCGGTTCTCGTTCTGCCCGTGGCCGCTCTCGATCGACGGCTGCTGCGACAGCTCGGCGTTGGTCTGCGCGAGCGCCTTCTCGTACAGCTGCACCCAGTTGGCCTGGTTGCCGTCGTAGGTGGACTGCCAGCCCGCGCCGTTGCGCTGCACCGGGGTGTCGGGGGTGACCACGACCGGGACCGGTGTGCCGTCGTTGCGGTACAGCGTCACGGTGTAGGTGCCGTTGGGGTTGAGCTGGATGTTGTCGGCCAGCTGCTGCCTGCCCTCGGGGGTGCTGGCCAGGGAGTACAGGGTGGCCTGCAGGTGGCAGTCGCCGAGACCCCGCTGCTGCACGTCGTTCGGGTCGATCGTGTCGGGGGTGACCGGCTTGCCCGCGTCGGGCAGCGGCTGCCAGCTCAGGTTGTTGCCGTCCGGGCTGAGGTCGTCGCCGAGCCCGGGGACGTCGTTGTACGGGTTCGGATGCCAGTAGTCCTCGGGGAGCTGGTCGGCCAGCCCGTTGAGGGTGTCGAGGTCGACCTTGCCCGCCAGCTTGTTGTAGAGCTCGCGCTGCGCGGCGGTGTCCTCGGGACCGCCGCCGAACGGCATCCAGTCGGTGGCGAGCGCGTTGTGCAGCGCGTCGGTGTCGAGGTGGTCGAGCAGGTAGTCGAGTTCCTCGGCGGTGAGGTCGTCGGCGGCCTGCAGGAGCAGCAGCCTGCGCGCGTAGTCGTTGTCCGCCTGGTTGATCTTGTCGGCGTAGTCGCGGGCGCGGGTCGTGTCGCCGGACTTGTCGAGGGTTTGGTTGACCTCGCCCGACAGCGCCTCCACCGCCGCCCGCTCGGCCGGGTCGCTGATCTTCGACGCGTCCGGCCCGCGCGGCGGACGCAGCGCCAGCAGGGTCTCCTCCTGCGCCTTGACCAGGTCGGTCAGCAGGTTGAGGGCTTCGTCCTTCTGGCCGCGGACCCGGGCGAGCGACTGGGTGGCCTGGCCGCGCATGACCGCGACCTGGGTCAGCTCGACGAAGTCGAGGTCGTCGTTGTTCGGGCCGTTCATCTGGTCGACCGCCGCCTGGAACCGGTTCAGCTCCTCGGCGGTCTCGGTGGCCGGGTTGCGCAGCGCGTCCAGCGTCCCGGTCGCCCCGACCGTCGCGTGTTGACTGTCCTCAGCGACCGCCATCGTCTTCAGCACGACAGTGCGCAGCTCACTGAGGTAAGCGCGATACGCCTCGGCGGCCTCGCCCTCCCAGGCGACCCGGTCGAGCTTCTCGATGACGTGGGTGATGCCTTCGGCGGTGGCCGCCATCGCGGCGAAGCCCCCGGCGGCCTGGTGCCCGCCCTCGGGCTCGGCCACCAGCACGAGATCCCAGGTCCACGGACCACTCATGAGATCTTCCTCGTGCTCAAGTTCTCGGTGTTGACCTTCTCGGTCTCGGCCTGCAGGTCGGCGGAGCGGATCAGCGCGTCGATCACGTCGTTGGTCAGCGCCGACAGCGCGGCCAGGGCTTCCTGCAACCGCTCAGCCATCGTGTTGAGCGACGGGGTGGCTCCTTCGTGGCGCAGCAGCGCGGTCCCGGCCTTGACCTGACCCTCACCGCGCGTGGCGGGCGGCACCGCCGCCAACTCACCGCGCGCCTCACCCGCCAGGCGGCGAACCGCGGCGATGTCCATCTTGGTGACCAACTGCCTACCCCCAACGCTGAGCCTGTTTCCGCTTCCGACGCACCTCGGCGCGATCTCGTTCCGCGTCCCGTGCCGTCTCGGCGAGCAACGTACTAGTGCTGTGTCCATGAACGTTGTCGGGCTATCGGCGGATAGCCCGACAACGTTCACGGACACAGCACTAGGTCTACAGGCGGCGGGCCGCGCGCCACTGGCGGGAGTAGCGGCCGCCGTCGTCGAGCAGGGAGGTTCCGCCCAGGTCGCCGAGCGTAGGGCCGTTGGCCATCGCGCGGCTGGACAGGAAGCGGTGGTGGCCGTCGCTGTCGGTGCCAAGGTAGATCCCGGTGTGGTCGAGCTGGTCCTGGGCGCCCTCGGTGTCGAAGAACAGCAGGTCACCGGGCTGGAGCGCGGTGTACTCCGTCGCCGTGGCCTGCCGGTTGGGCACAAGCTCGACGCCGTGGCCCGCAAGCGCGAACGCCCGCCGCGGCAGCCCTGGCCCCGGCGCGTTGTCGGCGCGCAGCGGGTAGCCGAGCCGGTAGCCGTAGACGAGCCGGACGAACCCCGAGCAGTCGACAGCGCCGAAGTGCGCGTGGTCAGGGCGCCGGGTCTTGTCCGAGAACTTCCATGGCACGCCGAGGTAGTCGTAGAAGTCCGATTCCTCGGCCCTGCCCTCCCCCGGCACCTCCGGCCCGAACTGCGCGTCACCCCGGAACCGAACCCCGGCCTTGTCGGACTCCGCGGGCGCCCCGTCGACGTACTGCATGCCCACTTCCAGCGCGTCCGGCTCGGACGACCGGGCCGCGGTGAACCAGGCACCGAACCAGTCCGCCCGCTCGGCCCCCGCCTGCCACTCGTGCGGGGCGAGCCGGACCCACGCGGTGGTGGTCACCGTGGCCGCCGTGGTCCGCGGTTCGGCGAACGTGCGTGACTCGCCGGTGAGGACGACGGTCCGCGCGCCGTCGGTGAACGTGGCGATGATCGACCCGCGGGCGTCGCGGGCGATCGTCCGCGCCGGGTTCGCCACCCGCTCGAACACCGGCCCACCGGGCACGGGACGCGCGGGCTGCGCGGTCGGCGGATCCGTGCGGCCCCGCGTCACGTCACGGGCGAACGCGACCACGCCGATCAGCGCGAGCACGCCCATCAGCGACAGCACGACTTTGGCGGGCACCCCGGTGACCGTCATATCGTCGGCACCAGTCCGATGAGGACACCGCTGGCGAGCACGCCGTAGCTGGCGAAGCTCACCGCGCTGGTGGCCATGACCGTGGCCATCGGCGGCTGCCGCACGAGCTGGTAGGCGATCAGGCCGGGCACGACGAACCCGAGCGTCTGATGGGCGAACAGCAGCGGATAGTCGTTCTGCAGCAGGATGAACCCGCCGGTCTGGAACAGCACACCGGTCAACACGACCGCCGCGAACAGGCGCTTGCCGTAGAGGATGACCACCCGCTGCAACACCTTCGTGGCACCGAACGTCAGCCCGGTCATCAGCACGACGATGGCCGCCTTGCGATAGTCCTCGACCAGCGTCAGCGCGAGCCAGCCCGGCGTGATCATGCCGCCCGGCGACAGGTTCGTGGTCAGGTAGCAGACCAGCGAGAACAGCAGCCCGATCGCCAGCCCGAGCGTGGCGATCTCCGGGGCGAGACCCGCGCCGGTCACCGTCCCGCCCCGATGGCGTCGAACTCGGCGAGCAGCAGTTCGCCCTGGCCGTGGATGTTGCCGATCGCGACGACGGAGATCTCGCCGTCGACGCCGTCGGTGATCCCGGCCAGCAGGTCGGCGGGCGGCCGCGCGCCGCCGAGGTCGAGCACACGGTCCTGCCAAGGCTGCGGGATCGCCGCACGCGCGCTGCGGACCGGGTCGCCTATCAGCACGACGCGTTCGGGGTCGATGTCGGCGATCAGCGCACCCATCTGGCCGTTGCGCTCGACCCGGTCGGGTCTGCAGTTGATCACCACGTGCAGTGGGCGCTCGATGGCGCCCTGGTCGAGCAGGCGCTCGATGTTCATCAGGGTCGACTCCGGGTCGTTCGCGGCGAACACGTTGGCCACGCGCAGCCGCGCGGGACCGTGCTTGTAGGTCTGGACGACGAGGACACCGGGGTCGGGCGGCGCGGCCCACATCCCGGCGAGCGCCGAGTCGCGGTTGACGCCGAGCAGTCCCGCCACGGCCAGCGCGATCGCCACGTTCTCCTTGAACGTGATCCACCCGAACCCGGCCATCTCCGCGTCGGACACGGCCTCCGGGTCGACCACGACGAGCTGGCAGTCCCGGCGTTTGGCCTCGGCCTGCAGGATCGGCAGCCGCTCCCGCTCGGCGGTCACGCAGATCCCGCCGACGGGCATCGACCGGCTCAGCGACCGCGCCACATCGTCCAGCGTCGGACCCATCTCCGCGAGATGGTCCTCGCGGACGTTGCAGAGCACGCCGATGGTCGAGCGGATCAGCGTGGTCTGGTTGATCTCCTGCAGGTCGGGCATCACCGCCATGCACTCGATCACCAGCACGTCCGGTCGGTAGGCCGCGGCCCGCCGCACCACGCCGATCTGCTCGACGACGTTGGCGATGCCGAACTTGCGGTAGACCGGTTCCTCGGTGGCGTCCGGGTGGATGAACCGGGCCGCGGTCCCCGTCGTCTTCGCGACGGTCACCAGCCCGCCGCCGCGCAGGGCGCCCGCGCACAGCCGGGTGATCGAACTCTTGCCGCGGATGCCGTTGACCAGCACCCGCTGCGGGATGCCGAGCAGGCGCGCGGTGTGGTTGCGGCGCTCCATGATCCCGGCGACGAGCATCGCCAGCAGGCTCCCGGCGAACACCACGTACAGGTAGGTCACCGGACACCCCCGGCCGACGCGGGAACCCGGGCGATCAGCTCGGTCACGTCGGTGGCCGAGCCAGCCGACCGGCGCACCCCGCCGAGCCGGTCGCGGCCGTCGGCCATGGCCTGGCGGCACACCTCCAGGCAGCACGCGAGGGTGCCGATCTCGTCGTGGTGGCGGGGGAAGATCACGTCACCGGCACCAGCGCGCACCCGGTCGGCGGCCTCGGCGACGGCGCGCAGCGGTCTGATGTGGACGAAGTAGTGCCAGCCCAGCAGAAGCAGCCCGAGGATCAACGTGACGAGCGCGGCCATGAGCGCGCCCCTGCGCACCTCGTTGCCAGGCAGGGCCAGTTCGTCCACCGGCTGCTCGGACAGCACCTGCCAGCCCAGCGCGCCGACCGCGCCGCCACGCAGCGAGCCCGCCGCGACCACCGCGTCCGGGTGGACCGCCACGATCGTTCCGCCCGCCCGGGCGGCGTCGAGGCCCGAGCGTGCCGCCCCCTCGGCGACGCGCTCGAAGGCGACGAAGCCGCCATTGGCCGCGATCGTGCGCGACTGCGCGTCGACCAGCCGGACCCGCCCCGGGCCGCGGGACAGCAGCGCGCCGAGGTAGTCGAGGTCGAACTCGCCGACCAGCGTGCGACCGTCGGCGAGGGCAGCGGCGGCGTAGAGCACCGGCACCCGCCCCGCGTCGTGCGCGCCGATCCCGGGCTGTTCGGGGCGGCCCGCGCCGCGCAGGGCGGGCCTGCCCGCGTGGGCGGAGATCGCGCCGTCGCGCTCGACCACGTAGACGCTGCGGTAGCGCTGCCGGTCGGCCAGCCCGTCGACGACTTTCCGCAGGTCGACCGAAGACGCGTCGGCCAACCTGCCGACGGTGCTCAGGTCGGCGAGGCCGTCGCCGAGGCCGCGGCGCAGCGCGAAGGCGACCTGGGTGGTCTGCCCGCGCGCGCCGTCGGCCACCGACTGCGGGACCGGCACCTGGTGCCGCACGACCACGACGACGACACTCGCCGCCCAGCCGATGACGAGCACCGCGCACGTGACGACCACCAGCCGCGGGGACTTCCACCAGGCACCGCGCATGACCCGGCGGGACTCGCGCGGCGGGCCGCCGAGTGCCGTGCGCGCGTGCTCCACCGCCAGCGCGATCCGCCGCGGCTCGGCGCCACCCGGCACCCGCACCGGACGGGTCAGCGTGCCACCCGCCACGGCCAGGGCGTCGGTCCGCAACCTGCGCACCGGGTTGACCAAACCGAGGCGCAGCAGGACGAACACCAGCACCGCGAGCAGCACGAGCGACCCCGTCACGGCGAGCCGGAGCAGCCCCGTAGGCAACGCGGCGACCGGGATGGCCGCGACCGCCAGCACCCCGAAGTGAGCCGCGCCCGCCGTGGCGGGCGCGTAGGCGACGACAGTCTGCGGGGTGTCCGTTCCGTGTGCCGCGCCCCGGACGCTGCCGGTCTCCCCCCGGGCGGCGGCCGCACTGGCCTCGGCGACGAGGGTGGCCCGCTCGGTGTCGGCGGGGTCGAGCGGCGCGCCCGCCGTGTCGATCCGGCGACCCGCGTCGTCGACCAGCAACAGCGTGCCGCCCGCCCCCTGACGCGGGAGCCGGACCAGGGAAACCGCTACGAGCACACGGTTGCCCGGGAGGGGCGCCGCCGCCACGAGCCGAGGTCCGGCGGGCCCCTCGACCACCGGCACGACCGTGGCGTCGGCGAGCCCGTCAGGGACCGCCTCGACTGGCACGGGCTCGCCGCGCACGCCGAGCAGCGCCCGGGTGTTCGCGTCGAGCACGGCGGCACCGCGCCAGGTGCGGTTGCGCAGCAGCGCGTCGAGGAGGACGTCCGGCTGGGCTGGGGCGACCGCGGCGAGCGTGCGCAGGTCGGTGGCGCGCTGCCCGGCGGCGGCGCTGATGGCCGTGCCCGCGTTGCGCGCCGACTGTTCGTGGGAGCGCACCGCGGCCTCGGGGGCGCCGGTGTCGCGGCCGGTGCCGAGCAGGAGGTAGGCGACGGCGGCGAGCAACAGCAGTCCGACGGTCACGACCGTGGTGGGAGCGGCGACACCGGCCGGAAACCGGCCCTCCACCATCTGGTCGGATAACTCGCGGCCCCGGTTCACTCCATTCCGAACACTTCTTCCGGACACGCCCACCTTTCGGCCCCCTCAATTGTCTGGAATTCCCGGGCGGACAGTACAAGTCGAGTTGATCACCCCCGATCGTGGGTATCCGATCGGGTGAAACGAAATGGCAGCGGTGGACATATATACATGTCAGAGCCATACGTGAAGCCCCTTCAGTCGTCCCCTAACATTCCCAGTTTTGATCCCCTAATACCTTCGGAGGGTCTGACTAGGGACTCCCTAATACTTTCGGGGGGTTGAATCGGGCGGATCGGCGATGCTTTACCGTCGCGGCATGACTCGACGTCGGGTACTGGCATTCGTGCTCGTCGCGTTCGTGCTGGCCGGGGCGGTGCTGCTCCTGCTCGACCGGCGCGACGAGCCCGGCGTGCCGGTCGCGGGCCTCGATCCGCTCGTCACCGAGTACGCCGCGGGCCTGCGCGCCGACGCCCCGTACCGGCCGCCGACGAACCGCGAGACCGACGCGCTGTGGGCGGCGCTGCGCTCCACCGACCACAGTGGACTCGCGGACCTCGGCTACACCTCTGGCAAGGGCACAGACGCGGCAACCGGCCGCGACTACACGCTGTTCGTCAACCGCCCGGGCGGTGACCGAGGCTGGGGGCTCTACCTGGTCGACGCGTCGCGGCCGACCAGGCTCGTCATCGAAGTGCCGCACCCGAACTTCGACCTGCGCACCGAGCAGATCGGCCTGAACCTGTTCCGCCGCGTCCCCGGATCGGTCCTGGCCATCGCGGGCACCCACCGCGGCGCGGCCAACGGCGCGGGCGACGTAGCGCACCGCACGGACTCGATGTTCCACGGCATCACCGCGAAGTACGCCGAACTCGGCCTGCCGCAGGTGCAGCTGCACGGCTTCGACGACGACAGCCTGCCCGACAGCGACATCGTCGTCTCCCCCGGCGCCGCCGACCCGCGCGCCCCGGTCCGCCGCGTCGCCGACGACCTCGACGAAACGTCACTGCGCGTGTGCCGCGCCTGGAAGGAGGACTGCGGCAGGCTCGCGGGCCGCAACAACGTCCAGGGCAACACGGCGGCCGAACTGTCCACTGTGTTCGTCCACGTCGAGATCAGCCGCGACACCCGCGACAGCGAATCCGGCCGCGACAAGGTGGCCGCCGCGCTCGCCGAGGCAGACCCCGCCACGCCATGACGTATCCGTTGGGGTCCTCCGACCTCTTGTCTGGGTGAGGGGCCCGGCCGACACTGCCGGTACATGCTCGGCTACTCGGAGGTCCGGCCATGCTCACCGTTCTCGCCTCGCTCGCATCCGCGACTTGCTCCTGGGTGGACGACACCCGCGACGTCGTCTGGTTCGCCTCGGCCGACGGCGGGATCGGCTCCGTGCCGCTGGCGGGCGGCGCGGCGACCACCCACCAGGTCGTGGCGTCCCCGGTGACCGGGATGGGCGGCAACGGCGCCACCATCGTGCTCGCCCACGAGAACGGCGGCCTGTCGAGGCTGGACCCCGACGACCCGACCGCGGCGCCGACGTCGGTGAGCCGGGACCGCGCGCGCTACGGGCAGGTCGCGGTGTCCGGCGCGGTCAAGCCGACGGCGGCGATCGTCACCGGATCGACCAAGCGCCAGCCCTTCCCGCTGCGGCCGCGGACCGCGCTCACGCTGGTCAGCCTCGCCCTGGGCACCTCCCGCACGGTCGCGGTCGACGGGCTCGCGGGCGTCGCGATCGACGGCAACTCCGTCTACGTGGGACGGACCACCGGCTTCCCCGCGCGCGGCGAGATCGCGCAGTTGAGGGGCACCCTCACCAAGACCGTGGCGACCGGGCTGCCCGCGGTGCGCCGGATCGGCCTGCACGACGGCGGCGCGGTGCTGCTCGCCTGTCACCCGGGCAACCGCCTCTCGGCGATCCGGCCCGCGACCGGCCAGGTCGACACCGCGCTGACCAGCCCGATCCCCGGCACCCTGATCGAGGCGCACGGCGTGGCCGACGGCCGGATCGCGGTCCTCACCTCGGCGGCGATCGCCCTCATCGACTCGCTGGCCGACCTCACCCGCGACCCGAGCATCGACCCGCTGACCGCGCCGCTGTTCGTCGGCTCGTGGGCGCGGCTCGGCTTCGACCTGGGCACCAGCGGGATCGGCGTGGACGACATCCACTTCGACGTGCCAGACGGTCCCGACGCCGGTTTCGTGTCCTACGCCCGCTTCGACGGCGTCGGCGACCCGGTGCCGCTGCTGGTCGCGGGCGGGCTGACCGGCCCGCACAAGGTCGTCATGGTCGAGACCGCCACGAACACCGTGCTGGCCCATACCGAGTTCGAGATCACCGACCACTGGACCGACCAGGACAACGGCCCGTCCGGCGTCTACACCACCACCAGTTCGTTCGAGGGCGGCGGCGGCTGGGGCGGCGGGCCGAACACCCCGCAGAACCTCGACGTCTTCCCGCACAACGGCACGTGGCGGTCCATGGTCCTGATGGTCGACACCACGTCCGGCCGCTGGCCGACGGACGCGCCGACGATGACGCAGAACCAGGCCGACATCCTCGGCCACGTCGACACCGGCATCGCCTTCAACGGCGACACCCGCTCGGCCCGGCTGTACTACGAGGAGAACTCACAGTTCAACGGGACCACCGGGCTGACGCTGAGCGTGAGCAACAACCAGACGTTCGGGCCGGTCAACCTGCCCGGCTCGTGGACGGACTACTTCGCGCAGAAGAAGGACGCGGACGGCAACATCATCAGCGAGAAGTGGTCGTCGCAGGGCACGGCCCTGCAGACGATCATCAGCCGCTCCATCAGCGACGGCGTCTGCACGACCGCCGACTACACCAACATCGACGTGCTGATCGTCGTGGTGTTCTCCCCCGACGCGACCGGCGGCCCGCCCGCGCGGTTCGTCTGGCCGCACGCCAACGACGCGCGCGAGTTCCTGTGCGGCACCAACGCGATGACCGACAAGCGCAGCTTCGGCTACACGTTCGTCCCGCTCGACTTCGCCGCGCACGACGGCCGCCAGATGCACACGACCCTGTCGCACGAGCTGGGCCACACGCTGAGCCTGCCCGACCTTTACGACTTCCCCGAGTACTCCGACGAGATCAGCGGCCGCCTGACCAGCGACTGGGACATGATGGCGGGCTCGCGCGACGCGCTGCCCCACTACACGCTGTCGAACAAGATGCGCATGGGCTGGATCAAGGCCGCGCACTTGAAGCTCTACAACTTCCAGGGCTCCAGCGCGGTCGCCGAGAACACCACGCTGCACGCCTGCGAGCTCGGCGACCCGCCCGCGGGCCGGTTCAAGGGCATCGAGATCCGCCTCGGCAACGGCTGGAACTACTACGTCGAGTACCGGGCCGAGCAGTCCGCGCAGATCTCCGACGACGTGCCGACCGACCGCAGGGTGGTCATCACCGACGTCACCTCCGAGACGTTCACCGCACCCGTCGCGCGGCCGCCGATCATCTTCGTGGACACCGACATCGACGGCGACGGGCCGATCCTCGACACCGGAACCGACCTGGAGGAGAAGGACCCCGGCACGCAGATGGACCTCAAGGTGGAGGTCGTGTCGACGGCGTCGGACAACGCGGTCGTGAAGGTCTCGTATGGAGCGAACGGCAAGCCGGAGCCCGGCATCCGCCCGTGGTCCGGCGGACCCGACTGGCAGAGCCCGGACATCGAGATCCGCAACGACAAGGCCACCGCCGACCCCGGCAAGTACTTCAACGTGCCGTGGCTCGGCCACGACAACACGGTCGTGGCGAAGGTGAAGAACTCCGGCGACCTGCTCGCCAAGGGCGTCGTGGTCGACTTCTTCGTCACCGAGTACTCCAGCGGCGACGGGCCGTGGTTCCCGCTGGGCAACGACACCAAGGACGTCGGGCCGGGCGCGACGGTCGAGTTCACCACCGGGTGGAACCCCGCGGTGGACGCGCACTACTGCGTGATCGTGCGCATCCGGCTCTACCAGGACCCGGGGAACCTGGCCGTGGTCGACCAGAACATCTACAACAACGAGGCCCGGTCGAACTACACGAAGTTCGTCTCCGCGTCGGCGTCGCCGTCCTCGCGGGTGGGCACGACTGTTTTGCTGGCCAACCCGTTCAGTGAGTCCACTTTGGTCTTCGCCGACGTCAAGAAGACCCACCCGGACCACCACGTCTATGTCGACCACCAGTGGCGGCGCGTCGACGGCAAGGGCAGCGCGCCGATCCAGGTGTGGGACGAGGCGCTGTGGGGCAGCCGGGTGTGGGACAAGCTCGGCAAGCGCGACCCGAAGCTGCTGTGGGAGATCCCGAACCGGCTCAGCGTCGCGGGCCAGGCCGAACGCCCCTTCGAGGCCGACTGCGGCGCGCGCACGCTGACCGGCGGGGTCGGCCTGCGGGTCGACGCGGGCCGGGAGTCCCGGATCGAGCTGCGAGCGGCGAAGGTCAACTACGTGGCCGGGCGGGTGGTGCGGGCCGAAAGCGGCCTGCCGGTGACCAGCGGCGGGACGGTGCTCATCGAAGTGTCGGCCGGGCCGGGCAAGTACTTCACCCTGACCGACGACGTGGCCGCCGACGGCACCTTCGCCCGCGAGTTCCACAACGAGTACGGCGGCGCCACGGTCTCGGTCGAGGTGCACTACCTGGGCGCCTACTCGGCCGCGCCGTGCACCACCGGGCCGGTCGCCATCTGAGGGTGCAGGATTGCTGCCATGACCGTTCCCGGCGAGGCGGAGTGGTTGGCAGGCGACGTCGACGTGGCGCTCGCCGCGGTGGAGGCGGCGTTCCACGCCCATGACGCGGCGGGCCGGACCAGGCAGGCCGCGATGGCCGCCCTGGACATGGCGCCAGGTCGTGCTCATTGCCTGGTCGCTGCCCAGGCCACCCGCCCCGATCGACCGCGCCGCCATCCGCCGCACCGACGTGACCGCGTCCGCGAAGTCGGCCGCCCCGTGTCGGCGGACAGGTCCGCGTGGGCCAGGGGCATCGCTGTCTCGCTATCGGGTCGACGACAAGCCGCCCCGAGTCTCACCACCCAGCCCCCGTACCGCCAACGGGGTCACACGACCAGGTCACGCCTACAGAACCTGCGACAGGAACCGCCGCAGCCGCGGGCTATCCGGGGAGCCGAAGAACTGGTCCGGCGGCGCCGTCTCTACGACCCGGCCGTGGTCCATGAACGCGACCGCGTCCGCGACCTCCCGCGCGAAGCCCATCTCGTGGGTGACCACGACCATGGTCAACCCCCGACCGGCCAGCCCGGCGATCAGCTCCAGCACGCCCTTCACCAGTTCCGGGTCCAGCGCGCTGGTCGGCTCGTCGAACAGGATGATCTCGGGGTCCATGGCCAGCGCCCGCGCGATCGCCACCCGCTGCTGCTGCCCGCCCGACAGCGCGGCGGGCCGATGGTCGGCCTTGTGCGCCAGGCCGACCTCAGCCAGCCGCGCTTGGGCGATGGACGTCGCCTCAGCCGTGGACAGCTTGCGGACAGACCGGAGCGGCAGCACGAGGTTGTCCAGCACGGTCCGGTGCCCGAACAGGTTGAACTGCTGGAACACCATGCCCACCCGCCGCCGCAGCAAGTCCGGGTTGAGGCCGAGGACGCTCTCGCCTGCGAGCCGGATGTCGCCGGAAGACGGCTCGGCCAAACGGTTCACCGTGCGCAGCAAGGTCGACTTGCCGGAGCCCGAAGGGCCGATCACCACCGTCGTCTGTCCACTCTCGACCGACAGCGAGGCGCCGCGCAGGACGTGGGTGCGGCCGTAGGACAGGTGGACGTCGTCGAGTTCAAGCACGGGCGAGCGCGGGGGTGTCTGCGGTGTCATCGTCACCTCCTTGGACGGGGCGGCCGGTGCGCAGCCTGCGGTCGATGTGGTTGACGAGGTGGGTCAGCGGCACGGTGATCGCCAGGTAGACCAGCCCGGCCGCGACCAGGGGCGACAGGTTGCCCGACGTCGCGGCCGCGTCCTGGCCGATGCGGAACAGGTCGCGCTGGTCGGCCAGCAGGCCCAGGAAGTAGACGAGGCTGGAGTCCTTGATCAACGCGATGAACTGGTTCACCAGCGCGGGCAGCACGCGCCGGATGCCCTGCGGCACCACGACCTTGCCCATCGCGGCGCTGTAGGTCATGCCGAGTGCGCGGGCGGCCTCCAACTGGCCGCGATCGACGCCCTGGATGCCCGAACGGAAGATCTCGCCGATGTACGCCGCGACGACCAGGCTCAGCGCCAAGATGCCCAGCGGGTACGGGTCGGTGCCGAACACCGGCCGCGCCACGATCGCCAGGCCCTGGCCGATCAGCAGGATCGTCACGATCGCGGGCAGCCCGCGGAACAGGTCGGTGTAGACCCGCGCCGGCCAGCGCAGCCACCGGGTCGTCGACAGGCCCATGACCGCCAGCAGCAGGCCGAGCAGGGTGCCGAGCACCGCCGAGGCGCCCGCCAGGATCAGCGTGTTGACCAGTCCGGTCCGCAGCAGCTCCGGCAGCACCTCGGCGATGTGCGACCAGCTGAAGAAGGTCTCGGTCACCGGGGCTTGAACTCGTCGGCGATGGGCGTGCCGGGCAGGAACTGCTCGTGCAGCTTGGCGTAGGTCCCGTCCTGGATGACCGCGGCGAGGCCGGTGTTGAGCTTGTCCTTCAGCGCGTTGTTGCCCTTGCGGACCGCCCACGCCGCCGGGGCCTCGGTGTCGGCGCGCTTGACGACGATCTTCTGCGGGAAGTCGGCGTTGTTGGCGATGTACTTGTCGGCGATGTCGAGCGGCACGATCCACACGTCGAGGCCGCCGGACCTGAGCTGCGCGAACGCCGAGTTGTAGTCCGGGAACCGCACGACCTGCGCGCCGGGGACCTTGCCGCCGGCGAACTCGTCCTGCACGGTGCCCTGCACCACGCCGACCCGCTTGCCCGCGAGGCCGTCGACGCCGGTCACGGTGGTGTCCTGCTTGCCGACGATGGTGGTGTAGCCGACCTCGTAGCCGTTGGTGAAGTCGACGGTGCCGCGGCGCTTCTCGGTCGCCGAGATCGACGAGCTGCCGAGGTCGACCTGGCCGTTGGCGACCTTGGCCAGCAGCGTGGAGAACTCGACGCCGACGAACTCGACCTTGATGCCCTGGCGGTCGGCCACGGCGCGCAGCAGCTCGTTGTCGAAGCCGGTGAACCGGCCGTCCTTGAGGAACACGACGGGTGGGGCGTCGGTGAGGGTGCCGACCTTGATCGTCTGGCCATCGGCTGGCTGGTCGGCCGCCTCCGGGCTGCCGCAGGCGACCAGCGCGGCCGTGGCCGCGCCTGCCAGCGCGAGTACGAGCGTGCGGCGCAGTGCGTTCTTCATTGTTCTCAATCCTGGTTCGATGAGCACCGATCGTTCGGCGCTGACGCTCATCAACCTAGGAAACATCGGCAGATCGGTCGATTGACCATCGAATCGTCCGCATCGTGGGACGCTGGCCGCGTGATGTGGATTACCCTCCGCTGGTCGTGGACTACGCTCCCGAGGCGTGGGGACCATGACCGCCGGTGTGGGGCCGCTGCTGCGGCGGTGGCGCGAACGGCGCCGGATGAGCCAGCTCGACCTGGCCATCGCCGCCGACAGCTCCGCGCGCCACCTCAGCTTCGTGGAGAACGGGCGCAGCAGGCCGAGCCAGGCGATGGTCATGAAGCTCGCCGAGCACCTCGAGGTGCCGGTGCGACAGCGCAATGAGCTGCTGGTCGCCGCGGGCTACGCGCCGGTCTACTCCGAACTGCCCGTCGACGCGCCGGAACTGACCGCCGTCCGCGCCGGGATCGACCGGCTGCTGCGGGCCTACGCGCCGTTCCCGGCGCTGGTGTTCGACGGGACCTACACCGTGATCGCGGCCAACGACGCGGTGACCGACATCCTGCTCGACGGCGTCGCGCCGCATCTGCTGACGCCGCCGCTCAACGTGCTGCGGATCAGCCTGCACCCCGACGGCCTCGCGCCGCGGGTGGTGAACGCCGACCTCTGGCGCAAGCACCTGATCGACCGCCTGGAACGGCAGCTCTCCTGGTCGGACAACCCGGCACTGCGCGCGCTGTTCGACGAGGTGTCGGCCTATCCGGCGGTACCCGGCGTCGCGGGCACCGCCGCCCCGGACCTCGACACGATCGCCCAGCCCCTCCAGTTGGTCCGCAGGGGCGAGATCCTGTCGTTCATCACCACCGCGACCACGTTCAACACCCCGCTGGACGTCACGGTGTCGGAACTCGCCATCGAGGCGTTCATCCCGGCCGACGCGGCCACCGAGCGGGCGCTGGCTAGTTCGCGGCCCTGACCAATGCGTATCGCTGCGCCGCGCCGAAGCCCGCGACGGTGACCGCCTGCAGGAGCGTCCACACCGTACCGACGGTGTTCGCGCCCATCAGCCCGAACACGGCGACGACGACGCTCGCCACGGCCCACACCGCGTTGGCGCCGACGACGAGCCAAGCCGGTCCCCGCGCTGGTGTCGTCGACAGACTCAGCGCGCCGACGCCGATGCCGTAGACCACGAGGAACGCGCCGATGCCGAAGAGCGCGTCGGCCGACACCCCGAGCAGCTCGGCGGTCCACGCGGACGCGAAGAGGTAGATCAGGCCGTTGCCCGAGGTGACGACGGCGTCGAGGGCGAGGAATCGGCGCAACAGGGTGCTGGGCGGAAGCTGGGTGATGGTCATGGCCACAGCCTGCCCAGGTCTGGGCCGGGGCGCGATTACCTGCCAGGTAATACTCAGGGCAGCAGCAGGCCCCAGTAGGCCGCCCACGGCACGAAGACCACCGATCCCGCCACGAGAATGGCCAGCCGAAGCCGCGTCGACCCGCCGAGGGCACGCCGTTCCCGGTACCACGCCGCCGCCGTCGCGGCCGACGCCACCAGGGCCACGAGCGTCACCGCTTGGAGCACCAGCCAGACCACCGGCCTGCCGAGCATCACCGGCCCGATGCCGATCGCGCCAGTCTGCACGATGCGGAACAGGTAGAACAGCGTGCCCAGCACGACCACCAGCCCACTCACCACCAGCAGCCGCGCGGGCAGCCGGACCGGCAGCTCCGTGCGCCGACCCCGGACCCGGCGGACCAGCGCGCTGACCGGATACGCGAGGAAAGCCAGCAGCATCAACAGAATCGACGCCACATGCGGCCAGACCGCCTCGTACCAGGCGGGCGGCGGCACCGCCGCGCTGAGCGACGGCTGTGCCGGCGGCGGGTCCACGCCGGTCGCGGGCCCCGCGGCGAGACCGTTGATCCACGACGTCACCAGGTCGAGGTAGCCGGGCGCGAAGTCCCCTTTGGACTTGTCGTAGCCGTCGGCGCTGTGGCGCAGGTTGTGGTTGGCGTCCTTGACGACGCGCAGCGAGTAGCGGGTGTTGCCGCCGGTGTCCAGCGCCTGTTTGAACGCGGTGAGGCTCTCGCCGGGGGCGGTCGAGCGGTCGTGGTCGGCGAACACCCCGAGCAGCGGCTGCCGCACCTTGGTCAACGTAGCTAGCGGATCGTGCCCGGTGTCGCCGAACAGGCCCGCGGACATCAGCAGCCTGCTGAGGTTCGAGCCGATGGGCGGGATCAAGCGGTCCGCGACGCCCGCGTGGGACAGGTGAGCCCGGTTGCTCCACAGTTGCGTGCGGCCGGTGTCCAGCCCGCTGGCCGCCACCGTCACCACGAACCCGACTTCGGCGGACCGCGTCGCGGCCAGTGGCGCGACCCACCCGCCCTGGCTGTGGCCCCACAGCCCGACCCGCGCCGGGTCCACCTCCGGCTGCGCCCGCAACGCGCGCAGGCCCGCGATCGCGTCGTCGGCCAAGTCCGCGAACTGGCTGGTGGCCCGGGAATAGCCCGCACGCTTGTCGTAGACGAGGACCACGATCCCGGCCCGGGCGAACGCCTCCGCCTCGGCCCGGTAGGCGTCGCGGGACACCGCGCCCGCGCCCGCCACCATGACGACCCCGGGCCGGTTCGTCGGCTTGCCGGGCGGGGTGATGATGGTGCCGTGCAGCGTGACGCCACCGTTGGCGAAGTCGATCTCGGTGGACAGCATGCCCGGCTCGGCGGACGCCGGAGCGGGGACCAACGCCAGGATCATGGCCACCAAGATCGGCTTTAACACGAGTGCACTCCTGTCACCGGACGCCGGGGTCCGGGAACGCGATGAAGCGCGCCAACACGGTGCGCGCGCCGGGCTTCTCGAGGCCCTGCTGGTACTTCTTCAGCAGCGCCAGATAGTCGTCGTAGAAGGCCGCCAGGTCGGCGAGGTCGACGCGCAGCGAGCCGCGGGAGAACGGAACCGCGTCCGCCCATTCCCCCAGGTCGTCTTTGCGCTCCTGGAACCGGGCGAAGGTCGCCACGTCCTCGGCGAACCACAGGCCGCCCAGTTCCGCGACGGCGGTGCGCATCTCGGGAGTCCGCGCGCCGAACCGGACATCCCTGGGCACCTTGCGCCACCAGCGCTCCCGGCCGGCCGACCGCTCCGGGATCTCCTCGACGAACCCGTGGTCGGCCAGGACGCGCAGGTTGTAGCTCGTGCCGCCGGTGGTGATCCCGAGCCTGCCCGCCAGCGTGGTCGAGGTCGCCTCGCCGACGATGTCGAGCTCGCGGAGGATGCGCTGGCGCACCGGGTTCGCGAGGGCCTTGGCGGTGCCGACATCGGCGTGTTCGGGATCGGGCATGTTTGCACGATATCTCATGCATGACTTCTCGTGCAGAGAAGTGTCCACGCGGCTCCCGCGATGGCCAGCGCGGCGGCCGCCCCGAACGCCCACGGGATGCCCGCGGCCTGGGCGACCAGGCCCAGCAGGATCGGCCCGCCGCCGAGCCCGAGGTCGATGAACGCGCTCGCCGTCCCCGACGCCGCGCCCCGCTCACTGGGCCGCGCGGTGGCGAAGATGGCGGCGAAGAACGCGGGCGTGCTGAACGTGACCCCCAGCGCCAACAAGATCACCCCGATCATCAACCCCGTGGGCGTCGCCCACGCCGCCGCGATTACGAGCCCCACGCTGATCAAGCACAGCGCCGCCGCCCCCACCCGCAGCGGCGGGAACCGGTCGGACACCTTGGCGAACACGACCCGGCTGACCACCACGACCAGTCCGTAGACGAACAGTGGCACACTCGCGCGCGCCATCCCGACCGCTTCGGCGTGCAGCGCGACGAAAGTCAGAAAACCGCCGATCGCGGCCAGCGCGGTGAAGAACCCGATCCCGGGCGCGATGGCCTTGCGGTGGATCAGCTTCCGCGGGCCCTCTGGCGCCGGCTCGTCCGACCGCGTCTCACCGACGAGCAGCACGAGCGCCGCCGAAAGCGCCGAGACCAGCCCGGCACCGATCCACGCCCAGGTGAACCCGAAAGACTCCACCAGCAGCTCACCCAGCGGCGGACCGAACGCCAGCCCCAGGTAGAGCCCGAGCGAGTTGTAGCTCAGCGCCTCCCCCAGCCGATCGGGCGGAGCGAGGTCGGCCAGCGCGGCGAACCCGGCGACGAGGAACCCCGCCTCGGCAACGCCCAACAGCAGCCGCAGCAGCACGACCAGCGGCAACGAGTCCACGACAGCGGTCAGCATCAGCGCGACGGCGGCGAGCAGGGCACCACCGATGAGCAGCGGCCGCCTGCCCCAGGTGTCCGCGAGCCTGCCCGCGAACGGCCGCAGGATCAGCGCCGACACCGCGAACGCGCCGAAGGCAAGCCCGGCCCCCGCCCGGTTCCCGCCAACGGGCCCGGTGACGTAGAGCGGCAGTGTGTAGACCGCGATGCCGACCGCGACGAAGTACCCGAGCTCCCCGACGCTGAGCAGCAAGAACGGCCTGGTGAGCAGCCTGCCGGTGGTCATCACACCAGCGTGGGCGAACCCGCGCGGCCGCGCCATGGGCCGATCTACCCGTTTCCCTCGGGCACACTGGTCTGGACCTTTGCGGGAAGGAGCCACGATGCGCGGGACGACCGTGCTGCCGGGAACGCCGTGCCAGACGCCCAGGGTGGGGGAACCGCCGATGCACCGGCTGGAGGTGCCGGTGGCCGACGCGCCGCCGTTCGCGATGGGGACGTTCGACACGATCGGGCCGATGTCGCGGGCGGACTTCCCGCACCGGCACACCTTCCACGAGGTCGTCCACGTGACCGCCGGGACCGGCACCCATGTCGTCGACCTCGCGCGGTGGGCACTGCGGCCGCCGCACCTCGGTGTGATCACGCCGGGGCAGGTGCACCACTGGGAGAACGCGCGCGGCCTGGACGGGACCGTCATCCTGTTCACCGACGACTTCCTCCTGGACTACCCGGACGACCGCGAACTCCTGCGACTGCTGAGTGAACGCCCATGGCTGGCGCTGGATCTGACCGCGCACGCGTCCACCGCGGCCTTGATCGCCGAACTCGACGCGGAGTACCGGACCGAAGCGGACCCGTCGGTTCTGGGCGCGCTGCTGCACATCCTGATCGTTCGCGCGTCCCGACTGGCACGGACTTCGCCGCCCGCCCCGGCGCGCGGGCGGGTCGCCGAGGAATTCGCCCGTCTCACGGCGCGCGACGCGCTGTGGAGCGTGCGGGATTACGCCGAGCGAATCGGGGTCACCCCCGGGTATCTCACCGAGGCGGTTCGGGCCGCGACCGGGCGGACGGCGGCGCAGCTCGTCCGGGAGACGCGGGTGCGTGAGGCCAAGCGGTTGTTGGCACGGACTGATCTCACCGTGCGGCAGGTCGCGGACCGGGTGGGGTTCGCCGACCCTGCTTATTTCTGTCGCTTTTTTCGTCGGGAGACCGGCGCCAGCCCCGGCGAGTTCCGGCGGACAACTGGCAACGGCGCCCCCGGCTTTCACCACGACTGACCGACCAAGTCCATCGCCGCTGCCGGTCCTGCTGCCTAGCTTTGTGGTGATTGTCCAACCCACAAGGAGTAGACATGGAAGACAGGCTGGTCAGCCGGAAGACTGTTCTCCATGCGGCTTTGGCCGCTGGTGTCGCCGTGCCGATCGCGCTCGTCGGGGTTCCGGCGCTGGCCAGGACCAACGCGGCGAACGGGACCGTTCCGGAGCTGACGCCGATGTGCGACGACGGGGACGACCCGACTCCGCCGCAGACGGAAGGTCCTTATTTCAAGCCGAATTCGCCGTCGCGGACGAACATCGTTCCTGCTGGGGCGGGCGGTGTGAGGCTGTCGGTGACGGGGTATGTGTTCGGGCTGTCGTGCCTGCCGCTGGCGAACGTGCTGATGGACTTTTGGCAGGCTGACGCGAACGGTGCTTACGACAACAGTGGGTATCGCTTCCGGGGGCATCAGTTCACGAACGCTCAGGGGGCTTTCACTCTGACGACGCTGTTTCCCGGCCTCTACCCCGGTCGGACGCGGCACATCCATGTGAAGGTGCAGGCGCCTGGGCGGCCGGTGCTCACCACGCAGCTGTACTTTCCGAACGAACCGCGGAACAACACTGATCCGATCTTCGACTCTCGGCTGCTGATGACTGTCCGCGATTCGGGGGGTGCCAAGCAGGCTAGTTTCGACTTCGTTCTGAACGTTCCGCAGAATCCGCCGACGAGTACCACTCCCCCGACTACGACGACGGCGCCTGGGGGTACGTGGGCGGTTGGCACGGCTTACGCGGTGGGGGCGCGGGTTACCTACGGCGGGCGTGGATACGTCTGTTTGCAGGGGCATGTTGCTCAGGTGGGATGGGAGCCGCCTAACACTCCTGCGCTGTGGCGGGCCGCGTAGGTGCTTTCGGGTTGCGATGGTTGGGGCCGCACCATCGGGTGAAGCTGCTCAGGCGCGGGGTACAGGCTTGGGTGGGTGGCAGGTCGGGGGTGGGGTTGACCAGCCTTGAAGCGGGGTATCCACCCGCGATGAGCACAACCGCGAGAGAAGTCCGGGAGAACCCTGCCTTACAAGTGGCGGGCAGGATCGGCATGCTCTTCTATGGCGCCGTCCATATCTTGATCGCCTGGCTGGCGCTGCAGGTGATTATGGGGGATCAAGCCCAAACGGACTCCAAAGGTGCCCTGGCCGAGATCGCCTCGACCACTGCGGGGCCCGTCCTTCTCTGGACCCTCGCCCTCGGCCTGTTCCTCTTCGCCCTCTGGCAGATCACCGAAGCCGCGGTCGGCTTCACCTACATCACCAAGACCCGCAAACGGACGGGTCGACGTATTGGCGCTCTCGCTCGAACCATCACCGCGACCCTCATCGGTATCGCGGCCGTCCAGTTCGCCGTCGGGTCCGGGTCCACGGACAGCACCGGTCAGCAGCAGGCCCTGACCGCGAAGGTCTTGGCGTTGCCGTACGGCCAGTTCCTGGTGGCCGCGGTCGCCGTCGGGATTCTCGTCACGGCGTTCATCGTGTTGCGCAAAGGGATCAAGCACACGTTTGAGCAGGATCTCGACATGTCCACGCTCCCCGACGGGAGTCAGCGCTGGGTCAAGCGGATCGGCCGCGTCGGGTGGACCGGTAAGGGCCTGGCCTACGCCGTCATCGGGGTCCTGGTCGGGACCGCCGCCTTCACGGCCGACCCGGAGGACTCCGGTGGCCTGGACAAGGCGCTCCACACCCTGGCGGGCGAGCCCTACGGCATCGTGCTGCTGGTCCTCATCGCCGTAGGGCTGGCCGCCTTCGGGGTGTACTGCTTCGCCGCGGCGCGGGCGCACCGGGTGTGAGGGTCAGACGACGGCGTCGCTGTCCTCGTCGTCGTCTTCGACCAAGGACCACTTGAGCTGGAACTCGATCTCTTCCTCGTCGTCGCCGCGTTCGTGTTCGATGGAGAACTGGGCGCGGACGGGGACGCGGATGCGTTCGCCCGCGATCTGGATGCGGAACGAAGTTCCCGACTCCAGTGCGTCGGCCAGCCTGCGCAGCTTCGCGACGACGTCATCGGTGGAGTAGATCTTCTCGACGTCCCGTGTCTCGGCCATGTGTCCTCCCGGTTCGATCAGTTCGGGCGACATTCAATCGGGTCGCGACGGCGAGCGCGGCGGCGGCTCCCACCACGAACGGCGCGCGCGGGCCTGCCACGTCGGCCAGGGTCGCGGCCACGGGGCCGCCGCACGCGGTTCCGCCGAGCAGCACCGCCGAGAACAGCGCCATCACGCGGCCGGTCATGGACGGGTCGGCGGTCTGCAGGGTCGCGATCACCGCGGCGATGATCAGCGACCACGCAAGCCCGATCCCGCCGATCCCGACCAGGACGACCGGCGCGACGGGCGCGGCGGCGGTCAGGCCCGAGGAGGCGGCCATGAGCAGCGTCGCCCACGGCAGCATGCGCGGCCCGGGACGGCCGTGGACCGCGGCGGCCACCGTGCCGACCAGTCCGCCCGCGGTGAGCACCGTGAACGCGGTCCCCACCAGCCCCGCGCCGCCGTCCCGTACGAGAGTCGGCACCGACACCTGAACGGTGAACGCGAACGTCCCGATCGTCCCCAGCACGACCATCGCGCCACGCAGCACCGGAGTCCGCCACACGTAGCGCAGCCCTTCGCGGATCTGGCCGGGTGCGCGCCGGACCCGCGGTGACTCGGGGACGCGGATGGTCAGCAGCAACACGATGTCGAGCAGGAACGACAGCGCGTTGAGGCCGAAGGTCGCGCTGACGCCGACGGTCGTGATCATCGCGGCGCCGATGGCGGTGCCAGTGGTCATGCCGACCAACAGCACCGTCCCCGTCAGCGCCGACGCGCTCGCCGCGAGGTCCGCGGGCACGAGCATCGGCACCAGCGCCCGCCTGGCCGGGGTGTCGAGTGCGTTCACCACGCCCCACACCCCGGCCAGGACGTAGATCAGCGGCAAGGTCAGGTCGGCCAGCGCGAAGTACAGGGCGACCAGGCCGAGGCCGGCCTCGGCCAGGATCAGCAGCCGCCGCCGGTCATGGCGGTCCACGACGGCGCCGAACCACGGTCCGAAGAGGACACTGGGCAGGAACTGCAGCGCCACCACCCAGCCAAGCGCGCGCGGGTCGAGTTCGACCACGACCCAGGCCAGCGCGACGACCTGCGCCCACGAGCACGTCACCGAGGGCAGCTGCCCGAGAACGTAGACCCGGAACGACCGGACGCGCAGCGCGCGGATGGCGGGGTGGGTGGACATCAGATCAGACTCGCGGCCGCGGCGACGGCCAGCGCCACGCCGAAGATGTACGTCCCGGCCGCGCCACCGAAGCGGAGTTTGGTCTCGACGTTGAGGCTGCCCGCGCTGATCAAGCCGTAGGCGTGGGCCAGTCGGGCGATGGTCGCGCCCACGATCAGCGGGATCGCCACCCAGTCCGGGCTGCGCGCGCCGACGAGCAGGAACAGCACGATCAGCGTCGGGACGTACTCGGCGGCGTTGCCGTGGGCGCGGATCGCGACGAAGAGCTTGTCGTCGGGACTGAGGTCGAACTGGCTGCGACCCTCCTTGTGCGCCTTGCCGCGGTTGATGGAGACGTTGAGTCCCAAGATGAACACCGCGGACGCGAGGATCGCGGTGCAGATGATGGCGGTGGTCATGCTGATCTCCGTTCTTCGCGCGTGTCGAGCACGCTGTCGATCAAGTCGGCGCAGAGGGTCCAGCCGAGCAGCGCGTCGGCTTTGCGGAGCGCCCCCACGCTGGTGAGGTTGACTTCGATGAGGTGCGGGCCGATGACGTCGAGCCCGACCGTGTGCAGGCCGTTGACCAGCAGCGTCGGCGCCAGGCGGGCGCAGATCTCGCGGTCGCGCGCGGTGATCGGCGCCTTCGTCGACGGGTGGCCGATGCGGAAGTCGCCGTCGGCCGGGAACCGGTAGACCGCGCCCACCGGCTCCCCCGCGACCACGAACAGCCGCTTGTTCCCCGATTCCACCTCGCTCAGGTACCGCTGCACGATCACGGCGTGCCTGCCGTGGTCGGTGGACAGCTCGATGAGCGAAGGCAGGTTCGGGTCGGCGAGGTCGAGCCGCAGCACGCCGCGGCCGGAGAAGCCGTCGACCGGCTTGACGACCGCCGGGCCGTGTGCGGCGAGGAACTCGCGGATGGTGTGCTCGGCGGCGGTGACCACGGTCGGCGGGATCAGGTCCGGGAACCGCAGCGGCAGCAGGTGTTCGCTGCACGCCCGGATGCCGCGCGGGTCGTTCACCATCACGGTGCGCGCCGGGTCGACCAGGTCGAGGACGAAGGTCGCGGTGGTGTAGGTCTGGTCGACCGGCGGCTCGGTGCGGATGAACACCGCGTCGGCGTCGTCGACCCAGATCGGCCGCGTGGCCACGACGGTCAACCACGGGTCGGGCACGGTCCACCGGACCCCGCCGACCGGCCGGGTCGGGGCCAGCCGCACCTGCCGGGCCGCCGCGCGGGCGCGCCCGTCGACGGCTTCGAGGTGACCTGCCTCGGTCACCCAGACCTCGGCGCCGCTCGCCTGCGCGGCGTGCATCAGGCCGACCGTGGTGTCGATACTCGCGTCGAGCGACTCAAGCGGATCGGCGACGAAGACGACCCTCATGACACACCTCCGCGCACGATCTGTCGCGTTTGGACAATGGACAGCAGCTCCGCCGACTCGGGCGAGTAGCCTGCGGCGGCCTCGCTCCAGGCGCGCTGTTGGTCGGTGAGCCGCGGTGACAGCAGGTCGAGCGCGTCGCGGCGGGCGCGGGCGTCGGTCAGCAGCGTCACCACGGCCCGCACCGCCTCACCGATCCGGTCGACCGGCTGGGCGTCGAGGTAGCGGACCTCCAGGTAGCCGCCGCGCGGCCGGACCGGGGGGAACAGCGTGGTCAGGTGGTAGGCCGGGTCGGCGGTCTCGGGGATCGCCAGCCGGGGCGCGGCGGCGGCGAACGCGGTGTACGCGCCTTGCGGATCGGCGGGGTCGAGGTGACGGCCGTCGTAGCCGGTGCGCCGCAGGTCGACGCCCTGCCAGATGCGGGTCCGGGCGCCGTCGACGCCCGCGGGCCGCCCGTCCAGGCTCGGCGAGTTGGCGAAGGCGGCGGCCAGCGGCGGACCGGCGAGGTTCGCCACCAGCCACTGCTCCCGCCCCGCCGCCCCCGGCAGCAGGTCGACGGCGACCTGCAGCGACGCGGTGAGCCGCATCATCCGCCTGCCGTCGGGCCCGACCTCGTCGAACGCCCGCTGCATCGCCACGTACCGCGGCAGCGGCGTGCGCAGCGGCACGTCGTCGCAGTCGTGGTACGGGTTGGTGCCGACCGACTCCAGCCGCACACCCCGCCCGTCTGCGATCGCCGACGCCTGGAACAACAGGGCCCGCAGGTCACGCACGAGCGCGTCCACCGACCGCCTCGGCGGCGGGCTGAGTTCGAGCTGCCCACCTGGCTCGAACGTCGGGACCGCGGACCGCACGAAGTCGGGGGTGAACCCGGCGCGCAGCACGGCCGGGTCGACCGGGCGCGGGTCGGCGGTGTCGGTGACCGCGATCAGCTCGACCTCGGCGCCCACCCGTCCTGGCCGGTGGGCCGGGGTGAACAGCCGCTCGACTGCTTGGCTCAGCTTCATGCGGCCACGCTCCCGCGATCACTCGGCGTCCACCTCCGTGGAGGTACGCAACCGCGGTACTGATACGTGTCTCATCCCTGACCCCGCGGCGGCAATGCCGCGGGCGACGTCGAATCGCAGGAGTGTCCGCTGAGGGTGAACTCGTCGCGAGATCAACCGCGGCGGGCGCACACTGGAGGCAATGAAATGAAGTAATCGAGGGGCGGTGGTCGACGTGTCCGAAGACCTCGAACCAGTGCTGCCCACCGAGGCCGAGGCCCTCGACGCCTATTCGCGCACGGTCAGCGCGGTCGCCGCCACCATCACCCAGCAGGTCGCGGCCGTGCGGCTGGACCAGGGCAGCGGGTCGGCCGTCATCTTCGACGAGCTGTCGAGCCTCATCACCAACGCGCACGTCGTCGGCTCGGCCAGGTCGGGCACGGTCACCTTCGCCGACGGCGCCGAGGCCGGGTTCGTCGTGGTCGGCCGCGACGCGCTCTCCGACCTCGCGGTCCTGCAGGTCGACGGCGAGACCCCGCCGCCAGCCCGGTTCGGCGACGCGGACCGGCTGGTCGTGGGCCAGCTCGTGGTGGCCGTCGGCAACCCGCTCGGCCTCGCGGGCTCGGTGACGGCGGGCGTGGTCAGCGCGCTCGGCCGGGCGCTGCCGGTCCGGCAGGGGCGCACCGGCCGGGTGATCGAGAACGTGATCCAGACCGACGCCGCCCTCAACCCCGGCAACTCGGGCGGCGCGCTCGCCGACTCGGCCGGGCGGGTGGTCGGGATCAACACCGCCGTCGCCGGGTTCGGCCTCGGCCTGGCCGTCCCGGTGAACGCCACGACGCTGCGGATCATCCACACCCTGCTCGCCGACGGCCGCGTCCGCCGCGCCTACCTCGGCGTGGTCGGCGTCCCCGCTCCCCTGCCCGACGACGTCGCCGACCGCACCGGCCAGCGCGCCGGGCTGCGGGTGGTGGAGGTGGTCGCGGGCGGGCCCGCCGCGCGCGCCGGACTGCGCGCGGGTGATCTCGTGCTGACCGTCGGCCGGGTGCAGGTGCACGACGCGCAGGGCATCCAGCGTCAACTGTTCGGCGAGGCGATCGGCCTGGACCTGCCGATCACCGTCCTGCGGAACGGCGCCATGGTCGATGTCTATGCGGTACCCACCGAGCTTTCAGCCGGCTGAGCCTGCCCGGACTCACATGGCGGTGGGGACCACCAAGTGCTCTCGAATCTGTCGGACCCTGCCGTTACGGTCGTCGTCGTGGAACGCCATGATCGGTTGACGCGCTTCGGGCGGATGGTGGAGTTGGGCACGGCTGAGACCGGCAAATCCGGATGAGCACGGCGGTTGTGGTGCACGCTTATCGGTTCGCATTGGATCCGACACCCACGCAAGTCCGCGATCTGCGACGGCACGCTGGGGCGGCCCGGTTCGCGTTCAACTGGGCGTTGGCGCGGGTAAGCGCGAACATCGAACAGCGACAGGCGGAACGGTCCTACGGCCTTGACGACGACTGTCTCACCCCGGCGCTGGGGTGGAACTTGCCAGCGTTGCGGCGCGCTTGGAATCGCGCCAAGAGCGAGGTCGCGCCGTGGTGGGGCGAGTGTTCGAAGGAGGCGTTCAACACCGGGCTGGACGGCGTGGCCCGCGCGTTGAAGAACTTCGGCGACTCCAGGTCGGGCAAGCGCGCAGGCGGCAAGGTCGGATTTCCCCGGTTCAAGTCCCGCCGCCGCACCGTGCCGAGTGTGCGGTTCACCACCGGGGTGCTCCGGGTCGAATCCGATCGACACCATGTCACCCTGCCGAGGGTGGGGCGGATCAAGACGCACGAGTCCACGAGGAAACTGGCGCGCCGCCTGGAGGCCGGTACCGCCCGGATCCTGTCGGCCACGGTGCGCCGCGAGGCGACCCGGTGGTACTGCTCGTTCACCGTCGAGGTCGAGCGTGCACAGCGCACGCCTGCCAGGCCCGCGCTGCGGGCCGGGGTGGACGTGGGCATCGCCAACCTGGCTGTGAGCTCCACAGGTGAGTGCGTGCCCAATCCGCGACACCTGACTGCGGCGCTGCGCGCACTGCGGAAGGTCTCGCGGACCCTGTCGCGTCGTCACGGTCCGGACCGACGCACCGGGGCTTGTCCGTCGAAACGCTGGGAGCGCGCACGCCACAAGGTCAACCGCCTGCACACCCGGGTCGCCAACCAGCGCAAGGACGGGCTGCACAAACTCACCACCGCCCTGGCAGCCACCTACGGCACGGTCGTCGTCGAAGATCTCCACGTCGCAGGCATGCTGAAAAACCGGAAGCTGGCTCGGCACCTGGCCGACGCCGGGTTCGCCGAGATCCGTCGCCAACTCGCGTACAAGACGGCCTGGAACGGTGGCCGACTCGAGGTCGCCGACCGCTGGTTCCCCTCTTCCAAGACCTGTTCGGCCTGCCAGACGGTGAAACCCAAACTGTCCCTGGCCGTCCGAACGTTCACCTGCGATGCCTGCGGTCTCACGCTCGACCGGGACCTCAACGCCGCGATCAACCTCAAGCAGTACGTCGCCCGGAGTGGCCGGGAGACGGTAAACGGACGTGGAGCCGACCAGAAGACCGAGTCCAGCTCGGCAGGCGGCTGTGAAGCGTCCACCCCGCGCCACCCAGGTGGGCAAGACGGGGACCGCCCGCAGGCAACGGCGGGCTGCGAGACATGAACCACCAGAGTTCCCTCACTCGCAACGGCGCGTCTAGGGTTCCGTCGAGCATGCCTCCGGGACTGGTCCGAGAGACGCAGGCAAGGCGGCAGCCTTGTTCCACGGCGGGACAAAAGCCCGGGAGGCCACACCTGGCCCCGAGCCGTACCCGCGGGGCCTTCGACGAAGCGGAGGTCGTCGCTTGCCCGCGCTAGTGAGCCATGAGATTCCCGCCGCGGCGGCTTGGTCGGTCCAAGTCCGCCGCGGCCGTGTACTGCGGCTGACCGCCCAGCAGGACCGGGCGAACTGCTCGACGTTCCTCTACGCCGCGGGCGACCCGGTCGACCGGCTGAACATCCCCGACACCCTCAAGGCGCAGATGAGCGCCCGCATCCACCCGCCGATGGTGCTGATGTCCGACCGCGGTGTCGGCCTCGCGTCGGTGGTCGGCTCGACCCTGGACTGGCACGACGCGCTCGGCGGGCATTCGACCGACGCCCACGTCGCGAGGTTCGGGCCGTCGTCCTACGGCGCCGACCGCAACGAGTGGCGCCGGTCCGCGCGGGCGGGTGTGATCAGCGAACTGACCAAACACGGCCGCGACGCGGCGCACCTGCACGCGTGCGTCAACTTCTTCAGCAAGCTCGCCGTCGGCGACGACGGCGGCCTCGGATTCGTCGAGAACCACGCCGAGGCGGGCGACTGGGTGACACTGCGCGCCGAGGTCGACCTGCTGGTGATCCTCTCGACCGCCCCGCACCCGTCCGACCCGGTCTGGCAGCCCGGGGCCGTGCTGGCCGAGGTGCTCGAAGGCGAGTCGTACGGCGACGACGACCCGTCCTTGACGTTCCGCGCCGAGAGTGCCCGTGCGCTCATCGCCGCGAAGGGGGTATTCGCATGAGCGAGCTCGCGAGCGAATCATCGACACAGTTCCTCGACCTGGATGTCACCGTGGACGCCGGGGACGGCTGGGTCGGGGTGATCCCTGCGGGCGGCACGTTCCGCATCGTCGACCTGCACGGCAACCAGGCCGCCGACACGCTGTTCTACGACGCGGCCGACCTCGACAACCGCTACAGCGCGACGGACACCATCCGCGAGCAGGGCGCGGTCTACCTGACCACCGGCTCGAAGCTGCTGTCGGCCAACCTCGACGTGCTCGCCACGATCACCGAGGACACCTGCGGCAGGCACGACACCGTGGGCGGCGCGTGCTCGCAGGAGTCCAACGTCATCCGCTACGGCACGCACACCCGCCACCAGCACGCGTGCAGGCAGACGTTCCTGCGCTACGGCGCCGAGGTCGGCATCGGACCGGCCCAGCTCGGCCACAACATCAACTTCTTCATGAACGTCCCGCTGACCCCGGACGGCGGCCTCACCTTCGCCGACGGCGTGTCGGCGCCGGGCAAGTACGTGCAGGTGCGGGCCGAGCGCGACATCATCGCGCTGGTCAGCAACTGCCCGCAGCTCAACAACCCGTGCAACGGCTGGAACCCGACCCCGATCCAGTTGCAGGGCTGGTGGAGCCAGTGACGGCCACCGTCATCCGGACGGCGACCATCGAGGTCATCAAGCCTGGGGTGCAGACCACCGTGCAGGACCTGGAGGGCAGGCGCGGGCTGTGGGACGTGGGCGTGCCGCCGTCTGGTGCGTGGGACGACCTGTCGTTCGCCCTGGCCACCCGCGCGGTCGGCAACGACCGGGGAGCGGCCGGGCTGGAGGCGGTCGCGGTCGGCCCGACGCTGCGGTTCAGCGAGCGCGCGCTGGTGTGCGTGACGGGCGCGGCGCACGAGGCGACGCTGGACGGGCAGCCGGTCGACCTGGGCATCGTCACTGTTGTCCCGGCGGGCGGTGTGCTCGACCTCGGGCCGTGCGGTGAGCCCGGTCTGCGGTCGTACCTCGCGATCGCGGGCGGCATCGCCGCGCCACTCGACCTCGGCAGCCGCGCGACGTTCACCCTGGGCGGCTTCGGCGGCTGGGAGGGGCGTCCGCTCACCGAAGGCGCGAACCTGCCGATCGGCCGCGCGGAGAACCTCGACCCGCCGATGGACGTGGCGGATCTGCTCCCCGAACTCCGCCACGACTGGACGCTGCGGGTCCTGGCGGGCCCGCACGGCGCCCCGGAACACCTGACCCCGGACGGCGTCGACGAGCTGTTCGCCGCGACGTGGACCGTCGACCACCGCGCCGACCGCACCGGGGTGCGGCTGATCGGGCCGACCCCCGGCTGGGCGCGGCGCGACGGCGGCGAGGCGGGGCTGCACCCGTCGAACATCCACGACAGCGCCTACCCCATCGGCGGGATCATGCTCGCCGGGAACACCCCGGTGATCGTCGGGCCGGACGGGCCGAGCCTGGGCGGGTTCGTCGTGCCGTGCGTGGTGATCCGCGCCGACCGGTGGCAGCTCGCCCAACTGCGTCCCGGTGACACGGTTCGGCTGGAGGTCGTCTCCCCCGCCGACGCCGAAGCGGTCAACGCCGACCGCGACTCGCTGCTGGCCGACCTGCACGTGATCTCACCCCGAGTCCCCCTTGTACGACGTCAGACAATCTCCGGTCGGCGGGGCGAGTCCGGCGTGGTGCTGGGCAGGCTCGCGGCCGACGGGCACCGGCCCGAGATCGTGCTCAGGCGCGCGGGCGACCACCACCTGCTGCTGGAGGCCGGTCCGGCCGAGCTCGACCTGACCGTCCGCTTCTGGGTGCACCTGCTAGCCGAGCGGCTGCGCGCGGAGGCCGTGCCCGGGATCAGCGAGATGGTCGAGGGGGTCCGATCCCTTCTCCTGCAAGCGGATCCGGCCGGGCTGGCCGACGTCGTCCTCGACCACGCGCTGAACATCCCCGACCCGACCGAGGTCACGCTCGACGTGCGGGAGGTGACCATGCCGCTCGCGCTCGACCACCCGCTCGCGCACGAGGCCATGGCCCGCTACGCGCGCTCGGTGCGGCCGGACGCGCCGTGGTGCCCGGACAACGTCGAGTTCATCCGCCGGGTCAACGACCTGCGCGACCGCGACGAGGTGTTCGACATCGTCACCGCCGCCACCTACCTGGTGATCGGCCTCGGCGACGTCTACCTCGGCGCGCCGGTCGCGGTGCCGCTCGACCCGCGGCACCGGCTGGTGACCACGAAGTACGACCCGGCGCGCACATGGACGCCGCAGAACGCCGTCGGCATCGGCGGGGTCTACCTGTGCGTGTACGGAATGGAAGGTCCAGGCGGCTATCAGCTCGTCGGCCGGACCGTTCCGGTCTGGCGGCACGTGCCCGGCTCCGGCGAGCGGCCGTGGCTGCTGCGGCAGTTCGACCGGCTGCGGTTCCAGCCGGTCAGCGCCGAGGAACTGGCCGACCTGCGGGCCGACATCTTGGCGGGCCGGGCCGACCTGGTCACCCGCCCGGCGACGTTCTCCCTGGCCGAGGTCGCGGCCATCGAGACCGAGCACGCCGCCGAGATCGCCACCCTCCGGGCGCGGCGCCAGGCCGCGTTCGCCGACGAACGGGCCAGGTGGGAGACCCCATGACGCTTTCCGCTGCCGTCGCCGCCGCGCGCGAGACCCCGCAGCCCGCCTTCATCACGGTGTTCGACGACGTGCGCGTCAAGGCGCTCGACGACGAAGCGGGCGACGGGCCGCTGGCAGGCGTCCCGTTCGCGGTGAAGGACAACATCGACGTCGAGGGCGTACCGACCACCGCGGGCAACCCGACCCGGCTCACCCCGGCGACGCGCCACGCGGCGGCCGTTCGAGCGTTGATCGACGCGGGCGCCGTGCCGATCGGGAAGTCCAATTTGGACCAGTACGCGACCGGACTCGTCGGCACCCGCAGTCCCTACGGCGCCTGCCACAGTGTCGCGTCGGCCGCGCACGTCAGCGGGGGCAGCAGTTCGGGCAGCGCGGTCGCCGTGGCGAGCGGGATCGTGCCGCTGGCTTTGGGCACGGATACCGCGGGTAGTGGCCGGGTTCCCGCGGCGTTCAACGGGATTGTCGGCATGAAGCCGACCCGGGGCCTGGTGTCCACGGCCGGTGTCGTCCCCGCCTGCCCGTCGCTGGACTGCGTCACCACGTTCACCCGCGACGTGGCCACAGCGCGGCTCGCGTTCGACGCGCTGGCCAGGTTCGACGGGGCGCCGTGGTCGCGGCCGATGCCCGCCACCGCGCCGGAAGGCGTGGCGCGGTGGATGCGGGTGATCGCCGTACCGGACGCGCCGCTGGACTTGGACGAACCGCACCGGGTCGCGTGGGAGGCGGCGCTGGCGCACGCGGGGACGGTCGCGACGCTGGTCCCGGTCGACATCACCCCGTTCCTCGACGCCGCGCGGCTGCTCTACAGCGGCCCGTTCGTCGCCGAACGGCTGGCGGCGTTCGGCGAGGAACTCGACCCGGACGGCCCGCACCTCGACCCGACGGTCCGCAAGATCGTCCTGGGAGCCCAGTCGATAACCGGGGCGGCCGCGTTCGCCGGTCTCGACCAGCTCGAACGTCTGCGCGCCATCGCGTCCCGGGTGTTCGTCGGCGCGGACGCGCTGCTGCTGCCGGTCACGCCGGGCCACCCGACACTGGAAGAGGTCGCCGCCGATCCGGTCGGGGCGAACTCGCGCCTCGGCACGTACACGAACATGGTGAACCTGCTGGACCTGTGCGCGATCGCGGTCCCGGCGGGCACCCGGCCGGACGGGCTGCCGTTCGGCGTGCAGCTCATCGCACCCGCGTTCGCCGACCGGCCGCTGCTCGACCTCGGCGCGCGCTGGACCGGCGAGGCCGTCGCTGAACCAGCGGCCGCTCCCGGCAGCGTGCACCTGGCCGTGGTCGGCGCGCACCTCACCGGCCAACCCGCCAATCCGCAGTTGGTCGGCCTCGGCGGGAAGCTGCACGCCCGCGCGCGGACCGCGGGCGGCTACCGCCTCTTCCGCGTGCCCGGCCCGTTCCCGCGCCCCGGACTCGTGCTCGGCGACGGCCCGGCGGACGGTATCGAGGTGGAGATCTGGGAGCTGCCGAACCAGGGTCTCGGCGCGCTCCTGCCGACAGTCGCGGCACCGCTGGGCTTCGGCCCGGTCCGCCTCGACGACGGCCGGGTCGTCACCGGGTTCGTCGCGACGGATGTCGGAGGGGCGCCCGACATCACTCACCACGGCGGCTGGCGGGCCTACCTGGCGGCCACCCGATGACCGTCGCCGACCTCGTCATCCGCGACGCGACCGTGCACACCATGGACGCGGCCCGCCCGGCCGCGGCCGCGGTGGCGGTGCGGGACGGCCGGATCACCGCGGTCGGCACGACGTCTGACGTCCTACGGCAGGTCGGCGCGCGCACGGAGGTGATCGACGGCGCGGGCCTGACGGTCACCCCCGGCCTGGTCGACTCGCACCAGCATCCGCTGCTGGGGATCACGTCCCGCCGCGGCGCGAACGCCTGGGGTGTCACGACTCTCGACGGACTCCTGGACCTGCTCCGCGAGGCCGCGTCGGGACTGCCGGAGGACGCCTGGGTGATCGCGGACGGCGTCGAGTACGACGCGCTCGTCAGCCTCCCGGACACCCCGCGCGCGCTCATCGACCGCGCGGTGGACGGCCGCCCCGCGTTCCTTCTGCTCGCCGACTGCCACAACGCCCTGATGAGCACCGCGGGGCTGCGGCTGGCCGGGATCACCGGCGCGATCGGATTCGGTGACCGCTCCGAGATCGTGGTGGACGACGAAGGCGAGCCCACCGGGTTCCTGCACGAGCTGTCCGCGGTCCTGCTCGGCAACGCCGCCGTCCCACCGCCGAGCGTCGACGACATCGCCCGCGACGCCGCCGCGCTCTTCGCCGCCCAGGCCGCCTGCGGGATCACCGGCGTCCACGTGCTCGACCTGTGGCCGGGCACCGAGGCCGTCCTCAACGCCTTGGACGACCGCCTCCCGTTACGCGTCCTGCTGGCGCCATGGGCGTTGCCCGATGACGTCGACGGCACCCTGGAGACCGTCCGCGCGCTCCGTCCGGGCGCGCGCTGGCGGGTCGGCGCGGTGAAGTTCTTCCTCGACGGCACCGTCGACGGCGGCTCCGCCTGGCTGCACCACCCGGACTGCGCAGGCGAAAGCGTCCGTCCTTTCTGGACAGACGTGGCCGCGTTCGAACGAGCCGCGCGCGCCGTCGTCGACCTGGGCCTGCCCTGCTTCACCCACGCGATCGGCGACCGCGCGGTGCACCACACCCTCGACGTGTACTCCCGGATCGGCGGCGGACGGCACCGCGTCGAACACGCCGAACTGCTGGCGGACGCGGATGTGCCGCGGTTCGCCGAACTCGATGTCGTGGCCTCGCTGCAGCCCACCCACCAGGACTGGATCCTGCCCGACCACACCGACACGTGGTCCGCCCGCGTCGGCCCCGAGCGGCTCCCCGCGGCCTTCCGCTGCGCGGACATCGTCGCGGCGGGCGGCAAGGTGGCCCTCGGCTCCGACTGGCCGATCGCCTCCTACGACCCGAGGGTGGTCATGGCCGGAGCGCGGCTGCGCCGTCCCGCCGGGGCTCGGGACCGCACGCCGGTCGGCCTGAACCAGGCCCTCACCCCGCTGCAAGCCCTCGCCGGCCACACCACATGGTCCGCACACGGCGCGAGCGAGGAGCACATCGCGGGGACGATCCGGGAAGGCGCCAGAGCGGACTTGACCGCGTTCGCGGGCGATCCCCTGACCACCCCGGCGGACGACCTCCCCGACCTGCCCGTCGCGTTGACGGTCGTCGGCGGTCGAGTCGTGCACCGGACTGGTTGATATACCGTCGAGTCATGCGCATCCGAGTCGTCGACGCCTTCACCGACCGCCCCTTCGCGGGCAACCCGGCCGCCGTCTGCCTCCTGGACGCCGACGCCGACGAACGCTGGATGCAGGCGGTCGCCGCGGAGATGAACCTGTCGGAGACAGCGTTCGCGCTCCCCAGCACGGAGGCCGACTACCGGTTGCGCTGGTTCACCCCCACCACCGAGGTCGACCTCTGCGGCCACGCCACCCTGGCCACCGCGCACGCGCTCCGCGAGGACAAGGGCGCGGGCACCACCACCTTCACCAGCCGCAGCGGCCCGCTCACCACCCACTCACGCGACGACGGCACCATCACCCTCGACTTCCCCGCCGCCCCCACGGTCGAGACCACCATCCCCGACGGCCTCGCCGCGGCCCTCGGCGTGACCCCGGTGGCCACCTATGCCACCGGCGCCCTCGGCGACCTGCTGATCGAACTCGCCGACGAGGCCACCGTCCGCGGCCTGACCCCCGATCTGACCGCTCTCACCCACCTCGCGGGCGACACCCCCACGCGCGGCTTCGTGGTCACCGCCCAATCCGCGACCCCGGGCCACGACTTCGTGTCCCGGCTCTTCGCCCCCGCGTGCGGCATCCCCGAGGACCCGGTGACCGGCAGCGCCCACACCGCGCTGGCGCCGTTCTGGTCGGCCCGCCTGGGCAAGTCCACGCTGCTCGGCCTCCAGGTCTCGGCCCGCTCCGGCTTCGTCCACACCGAACTCGACGGCGACCGGGTGCTGCTCACCGGCCACGCCGTCACCGTCCTGGACGGCGAACTCCGCGTCTAACCCACCAGCCGAACCGATCCGCGCAACACCACCTCGCACGACGACGGCACCCCGGCCAACCGGCCACGACTCACGGCCAACACCAGACACCCCCGGCCACCAGCCAACAACGGCATCAGCTGGCAGGCCGAACCAACGTCATCGAGCAGCATCAGCATGCGGCTCCGGGCCAACTGCGTCCGCCAGAACGCCACCCGCAGCGCCAAAGTGTCCGGAATGGACATTGCAGGCACGCCGAGCATCAGCAGCAGCGACCGCACCGCCTCGGCAGGCGACATGCTGCCATGGGCTAACGACAGATAGAGCTGGCCGTCCGGATACCGGTCCGCGAGCCGGTGCGCGACGTGCACCGCCAACGCCGTCTTGCCTGACCCAGCCGGTCCGGTGATCAACCGGATCGGCAGCACCGCCCCGGTCGGCACCGCCGTCAGTGCGTGCACCTCGGCGCGTCTGCCGGTGAACTCGATGTCCGGCGGCAGGCTGTGCCGGCCGGTGACGGACCCGGTGCCACGCAGCAATCTCTGGTGCAGAGCCTGGAGTCCAGCACCTGGTTCAAGGCCGAGATCGGTCGCGGTTCGCGTGCGGAAACGCTGGTAGGCGGCCAGTGCGTCGCTGGTCCGGCCGTCCTGGTGCAGCGCGAGCATCAGCAGTTCGACCACCCGTTCCCGCAGCGGATGGGCCACGGCCGCGGCGCGCAGATCGGCGGCCGCGGCGGCCGAGGCGCCGCCGTCGATGCGCAGGGCCGCGTACTCCTCGATCGCGGTGATCCGGTGTTCGTCGAGCGCGGTTGCCCTGGGGCGGGCGAACGCGGCGTCGATGTCGATGAGAGCGGGCGCGCGCCACAGTCGCAGCGCGTTCGCGTAGTCCTTGGCCGCCAACAAGTCGGCGAACCGGTCGACGTCGAGTTCCCCCGGCTCGACGCGCAGCCGGTAGCCGGAGGCGTCGCGGATGATCCGGTCGGTGCCGTCCGGTCCGGCGGCGGCCAGCCTGGCCCGGAGTCGGCTGAGGTGGGTGTGCACGGTGGTGGCCGCGGTGCGCGGCGGTCGGCCGTCCCACATCTGCTCGACCAGGGTGTCCATCAGCACCGTGTGGTTGGCCCGCAGCAGCAGCGCCGCCAGCAGCGTGCGCCGCAGCGGGCCGCCGAGGTCGACCACTCCCCCGGCCGCGTCGAGCACCACCAGCGGCCCCAAGATCCTGAACTCCATCGCTCCCCCACACCCGTCGAGCGCCCACAGCGCGCACGACCGAATGCTGGCGCCCGGGACCACCCCGGCACATCGCCGACGCGACGGATCCGCCCCTCCCCCGTCAGCGGGATCCCGGGACGATCAGGCCGGACTCGTAGGCGGCGATGGCGGCCTGGACCCGGTCGCGGAGCTGGAGTTTGGCGAGCACGTTGCTCACGTGTGTCTTGACGGTGTGCTCGCTGACGACGAGTTCGGCGGCGATCTCGGCGTTGGTGAGGCCGCGGCCCAGGTGCAGCAGCGCCTCCCGCTCCCGGGCGGTCAGCGCCGAGACGTCGACGGTGGGCGGGCCGCCGCGCCTGCGCACGACGTCCTCGATCAGCCGCCGCGCGACGGCGGGGGCCAGCATCGCCTCACCCCGCGCGGTCACCCGCACCGCGTGGACCAGGTCGTCGCGGCGGACGTCCTTGAGCAGGAAGCCGCTGGCCCCGGCGTGCAGGGCGGCGAAGACGTAGTCGTCCTGGTCGAAGGTGGTCAGCATGATGACCTTGGTGGCACCGGCGACGAGACCGACCGCCTCGATGCCGTCCATCCTGGGCATGCGGATGTCGAGCAGCAGCACGTCCGGCGCGTGCTCCCGGACGGCGGCGACGGCCGCGACGCCGTCGCCCGCCTCGGCGACGACGGTGATGTCGGGCTGGGCGTCGAGGATCATCGCGAACCCGCTGCGCACGAGTTCCTGGTCGTCGGCGACCACGACACGGATTCTCACGCGCGCACCCCGACCGGCAGCCGGACCGACACCTGGAAGTCGCGGGTGCCGGGAACCGGCCCGCAGTCGGCCCGCCCGCCGCAGGCCGCGGCGCGTTCGGTGATGCCGATGAGGCCGTGTCCGCCGCCGCCCGGCCGAGAACCGCTGTTGCGCACGGTGATCACCAGGTCGTCCGTCCATTCGAGACTGACCGACCCGGTGGCCGGGTCGGCGTGCTTGACGATGTTGGTCAGCGCCTCCTGCACGATCCGGTAGGCCGCGACCTCGACGTCGGGCGGCACCGGCCGTGCCGTGCCCCGGATGTCGAGCCGGACCTCCGGCACGCCCGCGACCAGGTCGGCGATCCCCGCCAGCGTGGGTCGCGGCGCCCGTGGCGCGTCCTTGAGCAGGCCGAGCGTGCGGCGCAGCTGCGTCATGGCGTCGCGGCCCGCCGCGGCGATGGCGTCGAACGCGGCCTCGGCCTTCGCGGGCTCCGCGCGCAACGCGACCGGCCCGGCCTCGGCCTGCACGACCATCAGGCTGACGGCGTGGGCGAGGATGTCGTGCATGTCGCGGGCGATCCGTGCCCGCTCGCGCTCGGCGGCGAGTTCCCGGTCGTGCTCGGCCATGGCGGCCCGCGCCTCCGCCTCGGCCCGCCGCAGGTACGCGCCGCGGCCCAGCGCGTAGGCCGAACCCCAGAGGAAGCCTTCCTTGACGGCGATCTCGACGGTGCCGATCATCCCGCCGACCACGACGACCCCGACCACCGCGGCGACCAGCGTCGCCACGCGCTGCCCGCGCGTGGCCCGGTCGGCGACGGTGTACATCAGGACGAGCGCGCCGTACCAGACCGGCTGGTCAGGCCCGTCCGTCCCGACCACGGAGTAGAGCGTCACCCCGAGCGCGGCGATGATCAGGCACGTCACCGGGGCACGCCGCCGCCACAGCACCGGCAGCGCGACGACCAGCACCGGGACGTACTCCAGCGCGGTCCACGGCCTGCTTGTGAGGACGAACGGCGCGGTCTGCCCCAGCAGCGACAGCACGGTCAGCACGACGTCGACCAGTGTCGCGGGCACCCGCGCGGCCGTCGCCGACCCCCAGACGGCGGCGGCCGCGCGGATCGCGGGCTGTGGTGCTCGGCCCACTCGGTTCCCCCTCTGTTCCGTGGGCACGGTAGATGGGCGGAGTTGACATAGTATTGCCAACCTCGTCTGCGGCTATATGCTGCCTGTTGTGCCGAATTTGCGGATCAGCGAGGCCGCCGCCCTGCTCGGGGTCAGCGACGACACCGTGCGGCGGTGGATCGATCAGGGCAGGCTCGCCGCCGTCCAGACCGACGCGGGCCGCAAGGCCATCGACGGCCGCGAACTGGCCGCGTTCGCCAAGCGGCTCACCGAGGTCGCCGAGCCGGGCACGACGGTCGCCGCGTCGGCCCGCAACCGGATGCGCGGCATCGTCACCCGGGTCGTGAAGGACGGCGTGATGGCCCAGGTCGAGATGCAGGCCGGTCCGTTCCGCATCGTGTCCCTGATGAGCCGGGACGCCGCGGACGAGCTCGAACTGGAGGTCGGCAGCGTCGCCGTGGCCTCGATCAAGTCCACTCACGTCGTCGTCGAGATCCCGGAGTGAGCATGAACCGCGTGGCCGGACTGCTGGCCGTGGCCCTGCTCGCGGGCTGCGGCACACCGCAAGCCGAACAGAATTCCGACGGGCTGTCCGGCACGGTCACGGTGTTCGCCGCGGCGTCGCTGACCGAGACGTTCACCAAGCTCGGCAAGGAGTTCGAGGCCGCGCACCCCGGCGTGAAGATCACCTTCAACTTCGGCGGGAGCTCGGCCCTCGCCCAGCAGCTCAGCCAGGGCGCCCCCGCCGACGTGTTCGCCTCGGCGTCGCCCGCGAACCTCAAGCAGGTCAGCGACATCACCGGGACGCCGACGACGTTCGTGCGCAACCGACTGCAGATCGCGGTGCCGAAGGGCAACCCAGGCAAGGTCGCGGGCCTGGCGGACTTCGCCAAGGCCGACCTGAAGATCGCCCTGTGCGCCGACCAGGTCCCCTGCGGCGCGGCGGCGAAGAAGGCATTCGACGCCGCTGGTGTGACGCCGCAGCCGGACACGCTGGAACAGGACGTCAAGGCGGTCCTGACGAAGGTCCGCCTCGGTGAGGTCGACGCCGCGCTGGTGTATCGGACCGACGTGAAGGCGGCGGGTGACGCGGTCGAGGGAATCGCGTTCCCGGAGGCGGACAAGGCGGTCAACGACTACCCGATCGCCCCGTTGACCAAGGCCCCGAACGCCACGGCGGCGAAGGCGTTCGTCGAGTTCGTCTTGTCGGACAAGGGCAAGACGACGTTCACCGAAGCGGGCTTCGACAGCCCGTGACCACCACCCGGCGATCCGCGCGGGGGCGGCTGCCCGTCGTCCTCGTGTTGCCCGCCGCGATCGGGCTGTTGTTTCTCCTGGTCCCCCTCATCGGTCTGCTGATCCGTGCCCCCTGGTCCCGCCTGCCAGAGCAACTGTTCAGCGCCGCCGTCGGCGAAGCGCTCCGGCTCTCGCTGGTCTGCGCGAGTCTGGCCACCGCCATCTGTCTCGTGCTGGGCGTGCCGCTGGCGTGGGTGCTGGCCCGAGCCGACATCCCCGGTCGCGGCCTGCTGCGCGCACTCGTCACCGTCCCCCTTGTCCTGCCGCCAGTCGTCGGTGGCGTCGCGTTGTTGCTGGTGCTCGGCAGGCGTGGGCTTGTCGGGCAGTACCTCGACGCGTGGTTCGGGGTGTCGTTGCCGTTCACCACGGCCGGCGTTGTCGTGGCGGAGGCGTTCGTGGCGATGCCGTTCCTGGTGATCTCGGTCGAGGGCGCCCTGCGCGCGGCCGATCCGCGGTTCGAGGAGGCCGCCGCCACGTTGGGTGCGTCGCGGTGGCTGGCGTTTCGGCGGGTGACGCTGCCGTCGATCATGCCGGGGGTGGTGGCGGGAGCCGTGCTCTGCTGGGCGCGCGCACTGGGTGAGTTCGGCGCGACGATCACCTTCGCGGGCAACTTCCCCGGCGAGACCACGACCATGCCGCTGGCCGTCTACCTCGCCCTGGAGACCGAGCCGGACGCGGCGGTCGTGCTGAGCGTGGTCCTGCTGCTCGTGTCCGTCGCGGTCCTGGCCGGCCTGCGCGAACGCTGGATCAGGGGCGCGGCATGACCCTCGAGGCCCGGCTGCGGGTCACCCGCGGTCAGTTCTCCCTGAACCTCGACCTCGACATCGCCCCCGGCGAGGTCGTCGCCCTGCTCGGGCCGAACGGCGCCGGGAAGTCGACGGCGCTGCGAACCCTGGCCGGGCTGCTCCCCCTGACCGACGGCCACCTCCGGCTCAGCGACGACACGTGGGACGCGCCGCCCGGGGTGTTCCGGCCCGCCGAGACCAGGCCGATCGGCGTCGTGTTCCAGGACTATCTGCTGTTCGCGCATCTGACCGCGCTGGAGAACGTCGCGTTCGGCCTGCGTGCCCGCGGCGTGCCCCGGCACACCGCCCGCGCCCAAGCCCACGACTGGCTCGCCAGGGTCGGCCTCGCCGAGCACGCGCGCACCAAGCCGCGGGCGCTGTCCGGCGGCCAGGCCCAGCGGGTCGCCCTCGCGCGGGCCCTCGCCACCGGCCCCGACCTGCTGCTGCTCGACGAGCCGCTGGCCGCGCTCGACGCGAGCACCCGGCTGCACGTGCGGTCCGAACTCGGCCACCACCTGCGCGACTACCCCGGCCACACGCTCATGGTCACCCACGACCCGCTCGACGCGATGGTGCTCGCCGACCGGCTGGTCATCCTGGAGGACGGCGCCGTCGTCCAGCAGGGCGCACCCGCCGAGGTCGCGCGGCAGCCGCGCACCGACTACGTCGCCAGCCTCGTCGGGCTCAACCTCTACCGGGGCACCGCCCGCGACACGACCGTCGACCTCACCGACGGCGGGGCGCTGACCGTGGCCACCCCCGCCACCGGGCCCGTGCACCTGGCGTTCCCGCCGAGCGCCGTCAGCCTGCACCCGAGCGCGCCCAGCGGGCCGCGCAACACGTGGCCGGTCACCGTGGCGGGCGTCGAGCAGCACGCCAACACGATCCGGGTCCGCCTCGACGGCACCCCAGCGGTCCTGGCCGACGTCACCGCCGCGACGGTCGCCGAACTGCGCATCCAACCGGGCAACCCGCTCTGGGCGGCGGTCAAGGCGACCGAGATCCATACCTATCCGGCCTAGCTTCAGACCTTTCGCCGCGCCCGGAACCTGGAGATCATCGAGAGGTCCGCGGAAGGGGGAGGTGGCCACGGTGACGAACGCGCCGGTGAAGTGTGTGGTGTGGGACCTCGACGGCACCCTCTGGGACGGTGACCTCACCACCGCCCCCGACCCGTTCGCCGACGCCGTCCGCACCCTGCACACCCTCGATGAGCGCGGCGTCCTGCACGCCGCCACCGACCGGGGTTCGTCGGAGCTGGCGGAGGCGCACCTGGCGGACAAGGGCCTGCTCGACCTGTTCACGTGGGTCGAGGTCGGCCCCGAGACCAAGTCCGACTCGATCAGACGCGTCGCCGAAGAACTCGACATCGCCCTCGACGCCATCGCCTTCATCGACGACGACCCGACCGAACGCGCCGAGGTCGCCGCCGCCCTGCCCGCGGTCCGCTGCTACCCGGCCACGGACGCGGCCCGCCTCCCCAGCCTCTTCAGCCCGCATTTCGCCACCCCCGAATCACGCCGACGCCGCCACCTCTACCGCGCCGACCGACAGCGCCGACTCGCCGAAGCCGCCCACGTCGGCGCCGCGGGCGAGTTCCTGGCGGGCCTCGACCTGGTCATGCGCGTCCGCCCGGCCGACCCCGCCGACCTCGACCGCGTCCTGGAGCTGACGACCCGCGCCCACCAGCTCAACACGACGGGGCGGACCTTCACCCACGACGAGCTGCTGGCCCTGTGCGCGTCCCCCCGGCACGAGATCCTCGTCGCCGACCTGCGCGACCGCTTCGGCCCCTACGGCACCATCGGCGTCGCGGTGACGGCGTACTCGGCGGCCGACAGCGTCCTCGAACTCCTGCTGATCTCCTGCCGAGTCCTCTCCCGCGGCGCGGCCCCCGCCCTGCTGGACCACCTGCTCGAACGCGCCTTGGCCGACGGGCGACGCCCCGTCGCGGAGTTCGTGCGCGGCCCGGCGAACCGCGTCATGCTGATCACCCTGCGGTTCGCGGGCTTCGCGGTGGTGCATGAGTCCGACCGTGAGCTGACACTTGCCATTGACCCCCGAGATCCGCCCGCTGAACGCACGCACCCCGTCACGATCACCCGCCACGAGTGGCGAGCCGGCTAGGATGGCCCAATCCTGATCCGGCGGGACCGATTCGGAGGTGGTGGATGTGCCGCTGCCCAATGGTCTGCAGGTGGACCGGGATCGCCATGGGTCGACGGATGTGCTGCGGGCGCGCGGCGAGATCGATCTGGGCACGGTTGACGTGTTCCACGAGGCACTCGATCAGGTGATGGTTGAGCGGCCGACGAAGCTTGTGGTTGATCTGACCGGGGTGGAGTTTCTCGGGTCTTGCGGGATCAGTGCGCTTGCTACTACGCGTCGGCGGTGTGTGGAGCAGGCGGTTGAGCTGCGGGTGGTTGCTACGAATCCGCCGGTGCTGCGGATTCTTGCGGTGACTGGGATGGATTCGCTGTTGGCGATCTTCAACTCGGTGGATGCGGCTACCGATCGCGGCTAGGGGCTTGAGCCGCATCCAAACCTATGCGAGAAGATCCACCACCAAGTCGGCCACGAGCCGGGCTTGGCGGCCGTCCGGGTCCAGGTCCGGGTCGAAGATCGTCAAGTCCATTCCGATGCACTCTGGTGCGGTCACCAGTGGACGCACCAGTTCCACCAATTCCAGCGCGGTCAGTCCGCCCGGGTCCGGGGCATCCACCGCGTGAAGCACCGTCGGGTCGAGTACGTCGACATCGAGATGTACCCAATACGCGTCGACGTGGGCGAGGGTCGATCGGACCCAGGCTGCCGACGCGGGAGCGCCGGCTGCCCGGATCGCCGGCGTGTGGCGGAAGGCGATGCCTGCGGCGGTCAGGTCGGGGATCTCCTCGTCGTAGTCGCGGATGCCGAGTACGACTACGTCCTCGTCGGCGAACAGTGGTTCGCCGGTGGTCAGGTCCGCCTGTCCGCGGCCGGTGACCAGCGCGAGGGCCTCCCCGCCCGCGGCGCCGACGACTGTCGAGTTGCCCGGGTGTCGTAGGTCGGCGCTGCCGTCCAGGTAGACGAGGCCGATCCGGCGTGGGTCGGCGGCGGCGTGCAAGGCGGGGCCTAGCAGCAGGCTGCAATCGCCGCCTAGGACGAGGGGGAGTTCCGGGATGTCGCGCAGTCGGTCGGCCAGCGCTCGGGCGTAGGCGGCGATCTGGGGTGCGTGGAACACGCCGTCGCCTGGTTTCCAGTCGCCCCGGTCGTAGCGCGGCGCCACCAGGTGGCCTGCGTCGCGGGCGTCGAGCCGCCTCAGCAGGTCGAGGTCGCGCAGGGCGCCGGGGGCCTTGTAGCAGCCGGGCACGGCGCCGGGCACCGGCGGGCGAAGGCCCAGGTTGGTCGGGGCGTCCAGCACGGCGATCTTCATGTAACCAGCATAACGCTTTAGCCGGGTACGGCGAAGCGGCGTTCATCCGAAGATCACCGAGCGGCCACCGCGGCGGCCTAGGTTCGGGCAATGCGCCGACTCAACGCCGCTTTAGCCGCCCTGACCGTCACCGCCACCGTGCTCACCGGGACCGGAGCAGCAGCCACAACCGGCTTTCCCGCACTCCCACTCGGCGCCTCCGACCTGCCAGAACAGCGGTCCGTACGCCGGCTCGCCCCGGGCGTCGAGTTGCACAGCATCGTGCGCGGGCGGGTCGACGCGCGGGATGTGTTCACCGTGTCGGCCGGGTTCGGGGTGACCGGCCTGGAGGCGATAGAGCAGAAGGTGCGCGCCGCCGGGTTCGAGCCTCGGCGGGAGCGGGCCGGGACCGCGGGCTGGGTCGTGCGGGTCGGCAGGTTCGCCACCCTGGCCCAGGCCGACGCGCTGCTGCCCGCGCTCCGGGCCGCGGGCCTGTCGCCGCGTACCGACAACACCCTCGACGACGGTGTGGCCACTGACGGGCCGTGGCGGGTGAACCTGCTTGTGGTCGACCCGGCGAGGTTCGGCGGCGAGGTGCGCGGCGTGCTCGCGAACGACGCCGTCGCGGGGCGGGAGACGACCTCGGCGATGGCGGAGCGGGCGGGCGCCCTCGCCGCGGTCAACGGCGGGTACTTCACCATCGACGGCACCCGTGACGTGCCGGGGCCGTGGCTGGAGGGCACCGACGGCGACCCGGCGGGCATCTCGGTGATCGACGGCGAGGTGCTGTCGGAGTCGGTCGGCGACCGGCCCGCGCTGGTGCTGCGCAACGACCGCGCCCAGGTCCGGCGCCTGCGCACGGACCTCGAACTGGTCGGCCCGTCCCGCGTGCAGGTGACCGGCCTCAACCGCACCCCCGGCCTGGTCGTCAACTGCGGCGGCGTCGGCACGCTTCCCGCCGCGCACGACTACACCTGCGGCAATCCCGACGAGGTGGTCGTCTTCTCCCCCGCGTTCGGCGCCGCGCTGCCCACCGGACCTGGTTACCAGGTCGAACTGGACCGCGCGGGCCGCGTCATCGCCGTAGGCACCCGTGGCGGCGCGAACCCGGCACCCGGCCACCAGGTCGTGCAGGCCACCGGCACGGCGGCCGAGGGGCTCCAGCGCACCGCGACCGTCGGCACCCGGTGGACCACGCGGGAGCGGGTTGTCGACACCGAAACCGGCACCCCTCTCCCGCTGACCAAGCGCACGACCGTGATCAACGGCGGCCCGCTCCTGGTCGATGACGGCGAAATCGCCCTGGACCCGGCCCGCGACGGCTGGAGCCCCGAGCCCATCGCGGGTTCGGCCAGGGCTGAGTTCTTCTGGCGCTGGTACGAACGCCGCAACCCGCGCACAGCCGCGGGTGTGCTCCCGGACGGCAGGCTCGTCTTAATGCAGTGCGACGGCCGCGCGCCCGGCTGGAGCGCGGGACTGAGCATCGCCGAGACCGCCCAGGTCATGGCGGGTCTGGGCGTACGTTCGGCGGTCAACCTCGACGGCGGCGGTTCCAGCACGGCGGTGGCCAACGGACAGATCGTCAACCGTCCGAGTGACACGGCGGGCGAGCGTCCGGCGGGTGACGCCATAGTCCTGGTGCCGTAGCCGCCGACCACGCAAAAGAACGGACCCGTCACCGCGACGGGTCCGTTTTGTATCGTGCGTGAACGAAGGGTTGACAGGGGCCGACCTCAGGAGCACGCTGCGCAATTATGCATGAAAGTTGCCTTTAACCTTCATGAATGAACAGTTCTCGTGCCTGATCTTCGCCCCTGCGCCTGGAAGGTATCCATGAGAGCACGACCCCGCGCCCGCACCCTGCTGGCGATCGCGGCAGTCGCCGGATCACTCACTCTGGTGACAGCTACGTCCGCGTCCGCAGCGCCCGTCACCCTCGGCAACATCACCGCGTTCACCCAGAACGGCAGCACCTACGACATCTCGGCAGGCACCCCGAAGGTCCGCGTGTCCTTCGCCCAGCCTGGCGTGTTCCGACTCTGGATGGCGCCGAACGGCACCTTCTCCGACCCGGTCAACGGCCAGATCGCGATCAAGACCGACTTCGGCCCGGTGTCCACTTCGTACACCGACGCGGGCACGTACTACAAGATCAGCACCAGCGCCCTCACCCTGCGGGCGTACAAGACCCCGCTGAAGTTCGAGCTCTACAAGGCCGACAACACCACGCCCGTGTGGAAGGAGTCGGTCGGCCTCACCTGGGACACCCAGGCGACCACCGCGACCCAGTCGCTGGTCCGGGGCTCCGACGAGCAGTTCTACGGCACCGGTTTCCGCCTCGGCAACTGGGCGCTGCGCGACCTGACCGTCCCGGTCGCCAAGGACAACCAGTGGCGGGAGAACACGAACGCGTCCCCTGCGCCGTTCTACTTCTCCACCAACGGCTACGGCGTCGTGCGCAACACCTGGGCGCCCGGCCAGTACGCCTTCAACTCCACGGTCGGCCTGCGGCACAACGAGTCCCGCTTCGACGCGTTCTACTTCGTCGGCGACACCCCGAAGGACATCCTCAACCGCTACACCGATGTCACCGGAAAGCCCTTCCTGGCACCCATCTGGGGCTTCGAGATGGGCAACGCCGACTGCTGGAACGCCTCCAGCCCGGACTACCAGGGCGACCCGAACCGCATCGATCACCAGAACACGCCCGATGTGATCAAGTACGCCGACCAGGCGCGGGCCGCGGACATGCCGTCCGGCTGGTTCCTGCCCAACGACGGCTACGGCTGCGGCTACAAGGATCTGACCAACGTCGTCTCGCAGCTCGCCACCCGGGGCTTCAAGACCGGCCTGTGGACCTCCACCGGCCTGGCCAACATCGCCAACGAGGTCGGCGTGTCCGGCAGCCGCGCGGTGAAGACCGACGTGGCCTGGATCGGCGGCGGCTACAAGTACGCCTTCGACGGCGTGCAGCAGGCCGTCGACGGCATCGAGAACAACAGCAACGGCCGCCGGTTCGTGTGGACGGTCGACGGCTGGGCGGGCACCCAGCGCAACGCGGTGGTCTGGAGCGGTGACACCCACGGCACGTGGGCGGACATGCGCTGGCACGTCCCGGCGATCGCGGGCGCGGGCCTGTCCGCGCTGAACTACGCCTCCGGTGACGTCGACGGCATCTTCGACGGCAGCCCCAAGACCTACGCCCGCGACCTGCAGTGGAAGTCGTTCCTGCCCTCGCTCATGACGATGTCCGGCTGGGGCGCGACCGGCCCGACGACGGGCTTCCACGACAAGCAGCCGTGGCGCTTCGCCGAGCCGACGCTGTCGATCAACCGCAAGTACCTGAAGCTGCGCGAGCGGATCCTGCCGTACCTGTACTCGACCAGCCGTGTCGCGCACGAGACGGGCTACCCGTCGACCCGCGCCATGGTGCTCGAGTACCCGAACGACCCGATCGCGCGCGGCAACCAGACCAGCCAGCAGTTCATGGCGGGCGACGCGTTCCTGGTCGCCCCGGTCACCAGCGACACCACCGTCCGCGACGGCATCTACCTGCCCGCCGGAACTTGGACGGACTACTGGAGCGGCAAGGTCTACCAGGGACCTGGCACGTTCAACGGCTACACCGCGCCGCTGGACACCCTGCCGCTGTTCGTCCGCGGCGGCGGCATCGTGCCGATGTGGCCGCAGATGAACTACGCCGGTGAGAAGCCCGCGACGCCGATCACCTTCGACGTCTACCCGAACGGCAACTCGTCCTTCTCGCTGTACGAGGACGACGGCAACACCCGGGCGTTCCAGACCGGCGCGTTCGCCAAGCAGGCCGTGAACGTCACCGCGCCCACCTCGGGCTCGGGCGACGTCGTGGTCAGTGTCGGCGCCAGCAACGGCTCCTACACCGGCAAACTGGCCAACCGCGGCTACGAGCTGAACGTGCACGTGGCGGGCGCGCCCTCCACGGTCACCCTCGGCTCGACCACGCTGACCAAGCACACGACGAAGTCCGCGTACGACTCGGCGGCCACCGGCTGGTTCCACGACCCGGCCGACCGCAGCGGCGTGCTGTACGTCAAGACCGGTTCGCTCTCGACGTCGTCGGCGTTCACCGTCACCGCGACCGGCGCCACGCTGCCGACCGCGCTGCCGATCCCGGCGCTGCCCGCGGGCTCGCCGATCCCGAAGGCGGGCCAGTCGGTGCTGTCGGTCGACAGCTTCGAGCCCGGCCAGACCGGTGCCGCCGCGATCGACGGCAGCAGCTCGACGATCTGGCACACCGCGTGGTCGCAGGTCAACCCCGACCCGGCGCCGCCGCACGAGATCCAGATCGACCTCGGCGGGCAGTACAACGTTGACGGCCTGCGGTACCTGCCCCGGCAGGACGGCGGCGTCAACGGCCGGATCGGCCAATACGAGGTGTATGTCAGCGGCAGCACCACGAACTGGGGCACCGCGGTGGCGACCGGCACCTTCGCCAACGACGGCGCCGAGAAGAGCGTCACCTTCCCCTCGAAGGCTGGACGCTACGTGAAGCTGCGTGCCCTGTCTGAGGTCAACGGGAACCCGTGGACCTCGGCGGCCGAGATCACCACGCTCGGCTCGGCGGTGACCTCGGGTCCGATCAGCAAGTCGGGCTGGTCGCTGGTCTACGCCGACAGCCAGGAGACCTCGGGCGAGAACGGCGCGGCGACCAACGCCTTCGACAGCGAGATGGGGACCATCTGGCACACCGGGTGGTCCGGCAGCGTGGCACCGCTGCCGCACGAGATCCAGATCGACATGGGCTCGGCGCACTCGGTGTCCGCCCTGCGGTACCTGCCCCGGCAGGACGGCGGCGTCAACGGCCGGATCGGCCAGTACGAGGTGTATGTCAGTGACAGCACCACGAACTGGGGCACCGCGGTGGCGACCGGCACCTTCGCCAACGACGGCGCCGAGAAGACGGCGACGTTCACCGCGAAGACCGGCCGGTACCTGCGGCTGAGGGCGCTGTCCGAAGCCAACGGCGGTCAGTACACCTCGGCGGCGGAGATCACCGCGATCGGGATCTGATCGGCAAATGGGACGCGGGTCTCCCTTGTTGGGGAGGCCCGCGTTCCGCTATGCATAATGGTCTAGACAACTTGACCCGGCAAGAGGAGCCCAGGTGCTGCTGGAGATCATCGCCCTCACCGTCGCCGACGCCCGTGCCGCCGAACTCGGCGGCGCGGACCGGCTGGAGGTGATCACCGACATGGCCAGCGACGGGCTCACCCCATCCCCCGACCTGGTCGACGCGATCCGCGCCGCGGTGGACATCCCCCTGCGCGTGATGCTGCGCGACCAGGACGGCTTCACCGTGGATCGGGCCCGGCTCGCCGACCTGGTCACCGCGGCGAAGACGCTGCGCGCCGCGGGCGCCGACGAGTTCGTCCTGGGCTTTCTGACCCCGGACGGCCGCGTCGACATGGCGGCCACGGAGACCCTGGTGGACGCCCTGGACGGCGCTTCGTGGACCTTCCACCGCGCCTTCGACAACGCCTCCGACGCCGAGTCCGCGTGGCCTGCGCTGTGCGCGCTGCCCGGGCTCGACTACGTGCTGACCGCCGGATCCGCCCTGGGACTGTCACAGGGGCTCCCCGCGCTCGCGGAGCGGGCGCACTGGCAGGAGCAGGGCGTGCGGTTCATCGCGGGCGGAGGGCTGCGACACGAGCACGTGCCGGACCTCGTCGCGTGTGGCGTCACCGCCATCCACGCGGGCGCGCTGGCCCGGCCGGACTGGGACACCCCGGTCGACCCGGAGCGGGTCCGCTCGCTGCGCGACCTGCTCCACGGCGCACTGACCAGCGGCCGGACGGCGTAATTCGCTCCGGGAGCGTGGACAATTCCAACAGCCATTGTCACCATGGGCAGTCTATCTACCCATGAGTAGCTTGGTTGGGAGTAGCCCATGGAGCGCCACGTCGAGGTGTCGCCCGTCGTCCGCGTGCTGATCTTCTTCCCGGTCACCGCCATCAGCGCGCTGGTGTTCGTGATCCTCACCCTGCTCAGCGGGTACACCGAGACCCTCTTCGCGTGGCCGATGCGCAGCCCGCTGACCGCCGCGACCCTCGGGGCCGGGTTCGGGGCGGCGGCGGTGCTGCTCGGCCTGGCCCTGAGGGAGCGCTACTGGGTCAACGCGCGGATCGCGGCGCTGGCGCCGCTGCTGCTGCTCGGCCTGACGCTGATCGCCTCGGTGAGCCACCTCGGCGAGTTCCCGCTGAAGGGCGGGCCGCTGGTCGGGTTCATCGTGTCGTGGCTGTGGATGCTGGCGCACGTCGGGCTGCCGTTCCTCGCGATCATCGCGGTCGGCGTGCAGCTCGGCAAACGCGGCACCGCGCCGGAGCGGGAGACGCCGCTGCCGCGCTGGGCGCGGTCGGCGGTCGATTTCCTGGCCGTCACCATGGTCCTCGTCGGCGGCCTGTTCTTCATCTCCCCCAACACGTTCACGGGTTGGTGGCCGTGGGAGGTCTCCGCGCTCGACCTGCGCGCGCTGTCGGCGTGGGCGGTCACCTTCGGTGTCGCGATGGTGTTCGCGGTGTGGGAGGACGACCTGCGGCGGGTACGGATCGGGCTGGCCGCGTTCATCGTCTTCGGCGGTCTCGCCCTCATCGCGCTGCTGCGCTACGCCGGGCAGGTGCGGTGGGACCACCCGTCGGCGTGGATCTACCTCGCCGTCGTCGGCGGCCTGGTCGTCGCGGGCGCCGTCGGCCTGCGGCTCGCGGGCAAGCCGTTCCTGAGTTTCGGAGACCGGCCGGTGCTGGCGGAGACCCTCGTGTGAGGGCCTCCGCCAGCCGGACTCAGCTGACCGCGATCTCGGCCGCGGTCGTCCACGGACCGTTGTTCACCTCGGACAGCGCCCGCAGCCGCACGTGGGTCGCGGTGCGCGGGGTGAAGCAGGCGCTCTGCTCAGCCGCGGTGTTCACCCAGTTTCCGGTGGCCGCCGGGCTGCCCCACGTCGTGCCGTCGGTGCTGGTGTAGACCTCGTACGCCTTGATCCGCCCGTTGCTCCCGCTCTGCCGGGGCAGGTAGTACAGGCAGCTCACCGTGTGTGAACCGCCCAGGGAGAGCCGGATCTCGTGCGGCGGCGCGGGGTCCGGGTCGACCTGGGACCAGGCGGTGTGCCAGATCGTGTTGGGGTCACCGTCGATCGCCTTGGTGCCCTGACCGCCGGTCGAGACATCCTCACTGTCCACATAGGTCACGCTGAGCGTGTCGATCCGGCTCGACGTGCCGCCCACCTTGACGTCGAACAGGTGCATCCCCGCCCCGCCGACCGGGGAGCCCGCAGGAAGGGTCACCTTGGCCACGGACTTGCCCGCGGGCAGCGACACCGACGTGAACCACACCTTCGTCGCGGTCGCGACCGTCGGCGTCGTCTTGTCGTTGTACGGCGCGTCGTGCTGGTTGTGGTAGGTCGCCGTGGCGACCGCGGTGTTGCCGTTCGCCGACGACGTCGACCACCAGTCATCCAGGGTGATCGTGTAGTTCTGCGTCGTACCGTCGGTGAAGGTGATCACGCCGCTGCCGGTGGTGGCGCCGCTGACGGAGAAGCCGAGGAAGCCCAGCGTGGAACCGCTGCCGGTCACCGCGATGGTCTGGCCAGCCACCTTGACGTTGTCGGGCGTGCCGAACTCGCCGGGGTGCCACGTGAAGTCGACCCCGCCCACGGTCTTGACCGCGTTGCGCGTCAGTCCGCCCGCTCGCAGGCTCTGCCCGGAGTAGGAGCGGTAGGTCGACGACAGCGCGCCGGTGTTCGGGTTGCTGTCGCTGGTCACCGCGACCTGGTTGTAGACCTTCGAGATCGGCAGGACCGAGGCGGCCACGCCCGCGCCGTTGTACGCGCCGCGGTTGGGTGCCGCGGTCGCCGACACGGGGTTGCCGTAGTAGTCCTTGCCGCCGTTGCCGCTGATCACCGCGCCGCTGCCCAGCGCGGGCGAGCCGGTGAGCAGCTTGTAGCCGTTGAGCGCGGTGTCGAGTTCCGTGCCCGCCCCGGGCGAGGCCAGCTTGGGGTCGGCGGTGATGGCGTTGGCGTCGGCGGCGGGGGCGGTGACGCCGCCGAGATAGGTGTTGGAGTCGTAGACGATCGACGCCGTGGTCGGGAACGTGCCGGACGGCGCGACGAAGATGTTGTTGCGCCACTGGGCGTTCGGCCACGCGCCCGCCACAACCGGGCGCGTGGGGCAGAAGAACGTGTTGTTGTAGATGTACATCGGCGAGGTGTCGTTCCCGGCACCCGCGCCGAGGCGGCAGTCGTCCTGGGCGATGTTGTAGCGCAGGATCATCGTCGTGGTCGAGTTGCCCCACGACGTGCAGTCGGCGCAGTTGAGGAAGAAGCCGCCGGAGTTCCCGTAGGAGTAGTTGTACTGGTAGGTGCAGGTGCCGATGATGCCGCCGTCGCAGTCCCACGCGGTGGCGTCGAACCCGGTCGCCCGGGTGCGGCCCACGGTGTTGTACTGGAACAGCGGGTTCTTCGCGTTGATCGGCCACATGCCCGCGAACTCGCCGCCGATGTAGGGGTACTTTCCGTACCCGAGGTCCAGCGCGAGGTTCCGCTCGACCACCACGGCGTCCACGGCGTGGGTGACGATGCCGTCACCGCCGACCTCGCGAATGGTGTTGTCGGCGATGTGGACCCCGGTGTGCATCCGCCGGTTGTCCGGGTCCTGCTGGATCTTGATTCCGCCGCCGCCGGTGTCGTGCACGAAGTTGTCGGTGATCTCGACGCCCGCGAACACGCCCGCGGTGCCGTTGGCGCGCACGCCGATGCCCGCGGAGTTGGCGAACTTGGGCCCGTTGGTGCCGGTCTTGTCGCTCATGCCCGCGACGTCGGACACCTCGTTGCCGTCGATCACGATGCCATACTTGGTGGAGGAGTTGACCGACACCACCGCGATGCCGTTGCGCTCGTCGCCGGTCGCCGCCGGGCTCTTGACGTGCAGGCCGCGGATCGTCCAGTAGCTCTGGTCGAGCAGGCGCACCCCCCACGCCGCGCCGTCGCCGTTGATGACGGGCTTCGCGCCTGTGCCGTAGGAGGTGGCGACGACGGGCGAACCCGCCGACCCGGAGCCCTTCGGCTCCAAGGTGCCGACACAGGTGCTGCCCGCCTTGAAGAGCAGCTGGTCGCCTGGCCCGAACGTATGGGCGTTCACCAGGGCAAGGGTGTTCCACGGGTCGGACGTCGAGGTCCCCGACGGGTTGGAGACCGTCGATCCGCAGTCGACGTAGTAGGTCGTGTTGGTCGCTGTCGCCGGTCCGACGGCGACCGCCGCGCCCGTGACCGCGAGGAGCAAGGCCGCTCCCGCTTGGCCTAACCGCATTCTCCGCACTTGCGATCTCCTTTGATTCACCTTTGCCTGTGGGGAACCGGGGTAGTGTCCACTGCCTCCCGCAGCGTCTTGACGTTGTCGGCCACCGGGTCGACCGTCAGCGCACCGCCGACGCCGAGCGCGACCGCGCCCGCCGCCAGCCAGTCCGCCGCGTTGCCCGCGTCGACGCCGCCGGTGGGGACGAACCCCACCTGCGGCAGCGCGGCACGCAGGCCACGCAGGTAATCCGGCCCGAGATGGGCGGCCGGGAACAGCTTGACCAGCGCGGCGCCGAGTTCCAGCGCCCGCATGATCTCGGTGGGGGTCTGCGCGCCGGGGAGCACGGGCACGCCGTAGCGGTTGCCGGTGGCGATCACCTCGGGCACCACGGTGGGGCAGACCAGGAACTTCGCGCCCGCGAGGATCGCGAGCCGGGCGGTGGTCTCGTCGAGCACGGTGCCCGCGCCGACGCGCCTACCGTCGTCCACTTCGGACAGAGCACCGATCGCGTCGAGGCCACCGGGGGTCGTCAGCGAGACCTCCACGACGGGCAGCCCCGCGCCGATGATCTCGTTGCCGACCTTGACCGCGTGGTCGGCGTCGGTGGTGCGGATGATCGCCACCACCTTGGCCGCCGCGATCGCGGACACGGTTTCCCAGTGCACCAACGTCTCCCTACCTGTCCACATCGGACGCCGCGAGCGCGGCGTCGAGGTCATCGGGGTACGGCAGCCCGGCGAGGTCGCCGAGCGTCTGCACGCTCAGCGCCCCGCACGCCGCGCCGCGCCGCAGCGCGGACTCGACCGGCTCGTCGCGCAGCCAGCCGGAGAGGAACCCGGCGTTGAACGCGTCGCCCGCGCCCACCGGGTCGATCACGGCGGCGGGAAGCGCGGGCGTCGTCCATTCCCGCTCGCCGTCGGTCGCCCATGCCCCGTGGGCGCCGTTCTTGACCACCACCAGCCGCGCGCCGCGGTCGATCAGCACCCGCGCGGCGACATCCGGGTGGCGCTCGCCGGTGAGCACGTCCGCCTCTTCCGGCCCGGTGAACACCAGGTCGACCTGGTCGAGCAGGGGCCGCAGCACCTTGGCGGCCTCGTCGGTCGACCACAGCTTGCGGCGGTAGTTCGGGTCGAAGGAGACGACGACGCCTTCCTCGCGGGCGACCCGCATCGCCTCGGCCACCGCGTCCCAGCAGCCCGCCGACAGCGCCGGGGTGATCCCGGTGACGTGCAGGACCCGGGCGCCCGCGACGTAGTCGACGTCGATGTCGTCGGCGGTCATCCGGCTCGCCGCCGACCCCGCCCGGTGGTACTGGACGCTGATCCGCCGCACCGCGTGCGCGTCGCGGAGCAGCAGTCCGGTCGGCGCGTCGGGGTCGTGGACGATCCGGCTGACGTCGACGCCTTCACCGCGCAGGCAGTCGACGGCGGCGTGGCCGAACGGGTCGTCGCCGAAGCGGCCGAACCAGCCGGTCCGGTGGCCGAGCCGGGCGAGCCCGACCGCGACCGTGGCCTCCGCGCCCGCGAAGGAGCGGTGGAACGTGGTCGCCTGCCGCAGCGGTTCGCCGGGTGGGGCCACGAGCAGGCCCATCACCTCGCCGAACGTCACCAGGTCGAGCGTCATGGCGCACCCCCGAACCGGTGCGCGGGCAGCCCCGAGACACCCGGGTCCACCGCGAACAAGGCGCCGGCGAGCGGGTTGTCGGGATCGGACGCGCCACCCGCCGAGGTGACGAACAGGGTGTCGAGTCCGGGACCGCCGAAGGTGACGCTCGACGGCTTGGCCACCGGCATCGCGATCGTCCGGTCCAGCGCGCCGCCCGGGGTGTACCGGTGGACGGCGGCGCCGCCCCACAGCGCCACCCAGAGACAGCCGTCGGCGTCGACCGTCATCCCGTCCGGCGAGCCCTGCGTGATCTCCACCAGCGTCCGCCGCCCGTTGATCTCGCCGTCGGTGTAGGCGAACGCGTCGATCCGGTTGGTGGGGGTGTCGATGTAGTAGAACGTGCCGCCGTCGGGCGACCAGCCGAGACCGTTGGAGATCGTCACCCCGGTCAGCACAGTCGAGACGGTCAGGTCGGTGTCCAGCCGGTAGAGCGCCGCCTTGCCGGGCTCGGTGATCGTGCCCGCCCAGAACCGGCCTTGCGGGTCGCACTTGCCGTCGTTGAACCGGCCAGGATTCGGCACCGAGACCGCACCCACCACCGGCTTCGCAGGCGTCCCCCCGCAGGGGACCCCTGTCTTCGATGCCACCGCCGGGGTCTGACCATTCTGGGCGGTCCGCGGTGGGGCTGTGGACAACTCGGCGAGCCAGGCGAATCCGTCCGGCACGGCCAGCAGCACGCGCCCCGACGCGGTCAGCGCGAGCGCGCCTGCCTGGACGCCCAAGTCGACCGCGATCCCGTCCGACCGGTGCAGCCGCTCGCCCAGGATGTCCAGCCAGTAGAGGAGCCCGGTCTGGTCGTCCCAGACCGGTCCCTCGCCCAGTCGGGCGCGGACGTCGGAGACGACCTCGACGGCCATCACCAGCTCCCCAGCGAGCCGTCGGCGTGGTGCCACACCGGGTTGCGCCAGCGGTGCGGGTTCGCGGCGGCCGCGCGAACGACGTCCTCGTCGATCTCGATGCCCAGGCCGGGGCCGAGCGGGCGCGGGATGTACCCGTCGGTGGAGGCGAACACCGAGTCGTCGGCCAGGTAGCCGAGCCGCTCGCTGTCCGGGTGGTAGCCCAGGCCCAGGCTCTGCTCCTGGATGAGGAAGTTCGGGGTGGCGAAGTCGAGCTGAAGCGACGCGGCGAACGCGATCGGCCCCAGCGGGCAGTGCGGGGCGACCAGCACGTCGTAGGTCTCGGCCGCCGCGGCGATCCGTCTGCACTCGGAGATGCCGCCCGCGTGCGACAGGTCCGGCTGGGCCACCGCGATACCCGACCGCAGCACCGGCTCGAAGTCCCACCGGGAGAACAGCCGCTCCCCCGTGGCGATCGGGATCGACGTGGACGCGGCGATCCGGTCGAGCTGGGAGCTGTACTCGGGCAGCAGCGGCTCCTCGGCGAACATGGGCAGCAGCGGCTCCAGCAGCGGCAGCACACGGCGGACCATGCCCGCGGTGAACCGGCCGTGGAAGTCCAGCGCGAAGTCGCGGTCCGGCCCGATCGCCTCGCGGACCGCGGCGGCCCGGTCGACGATCTCCTGCACCCGCCGCGCGGTGTCCAAACCGGACACCAGACCCCACGGGTTCATCTTCACCGCGGACAGCCCGACACCCACCTGCGCCTGGGCGGAGTCGACCAGTTCGGCCGTGGTCTCCCCGCGCAGCCAGCCGTAGATGCGCACCTTGTCGCGCACGTGGCCGCCGAGCAGCTCGTACACCGGCACGTTCAGCGCCTTGCCCTTGATGTCCCACAGCGCCTGGTCGATGCCCGCGAGCGCGCTGGAGAGCACCGGGCCGCCGCGGTAGAAGCCCGCCTTGGCCATGGTCTGCCAGTGGTGCTCGACGCGCAGCGGGTCGGCCCCGATGAGGTAGTCGAACAGCTCGCCGACGGCGGCGGCCACGGTCTCCGCGCGCCCCTCGACGATGGGTTCGCCCCAGCCGCTGATTCCCTCGTCGGTGTCCACGCGCAGGAACAGCCAGCGCGGGGCCACCCGGAACAGCTCGAAGCCGGTGATCTTCACGTCTCTCCTTGTCTCACAGGCCGTTGGCGTGCCAGCCGCCGTCGACCGGGAGCGCGGCCCCGGTGACGTAGGCGGCGTCGGCGGAGGCGAGGAACGCCACGGCGGCGGCGACGTCCTCCGGCGTGCCCGCGCGCTTGGCCAGCGTGCGGGCGATGTGCTCGGCGCCGGTCCATTCGCCCCAGGAGGGGGTGCGGATCGGGCCGGGGTGCACGGCGTTGACCCGGATGTCCGGGCCGTACTCGGCGGCGAGCTGGCGGACCATGGCGTCGAGCCCGCCCTTGGCCGCGGCGTACGCGGTGGCGCCGGGCATCCCCACCAGCGCGTGGATGCTGCCGGTCACCACCACACAGCCGGACCGGGGCCGCAGCAGCGGAACCGTCGCGCGCACCCCGAGGAACGCGCTGCGCAAGGTCATGTGCTGGACCGCGTCCCAAGCCTCGACGGCCAGCTCGTGCGGCGGCGTCTTCGGCGGCTTGTGGCCGACGTTGAGGTGCAGCACGTCCAACTCGCCGAGGTCGGCCACCCGCGCCCAGTCGGCCTCGGACGTGGCGTCGAGGTGGAGGTAGCGGCCGCCGACCTCGGCGGCGACGGCCGCGCCGCCGTCGCCGTCGATGTCGGTGACCACGACCGACGCGCCCTCGGCCGCCAGTCGCCGCGCGGTGGCCGCGCCGATGCCGGAGGCACCGCCGGTGACCAGCGCGGTCTTGCCCGTGAACCGGTTCACTTGCCCAGCCCCGCCGTGAGGCCCTCGGTGATGCGCCTGCCCAGCCACAGGTAGAGCAGCAGCATCGGGATGATCGTGATCGACACCCCGGCGAACAACGCGCCGTAGTCCGCGCCGCTGTACTGCTGCTGCTGGATGAACCCGATGAGCGCCAGCGACAGCGTGTACTTCTCGGTGCTCTGGATGAACATCAGGCCCAGCAGCGTCTCGTTCCACAGGCCGATCGCGTTCAGCAGCAGCGCGGTGACCAGGCCGCCGCGGGCCAGCGGCAGCATGATCCGGAAGAACGTGCCGGTGGCCGACACGCCGTCGAGCGCGGCGGCCTCCTCCAGTTCGCTCGGCAGCGACCGGAAGAACCCGGTCAGCAGGAACACGGTGAACGGCAGGTGCGTGGCCACGTACACGAGGAACAGGCCGAAGAGGCTGTCGATCAGCCCGAGCTCGGCCAGCACCGAGTACAACGGCAGCACGATCACCTGCAGCGGGATGCCCAGGCCGATGGCAAACAGCATCGTGATGCCGCCCGACAGCCTGCCCGCGCGCCTGCTCAGCGCGTAGGCCGCGGGCGCCGACACCGCCACGACCACGACCGACGCGGTGACCACGAGCAGGATCGTGTTGATCGCCGCCTCGCCGAAGCCGCTGTCGGTCCACGCCCTGCCCCAGTTGCCGAAGTCGAGGCTCGTCGGCAGCGCCCACGGCGCGTTGAGGATCTCCGAGCTGTTCTTGAACGAGCTCATCAGCATGAACACGAACGCGAACAGGCAGAAGGCGACGAACAGCCACACCGCCGTGGTGCCCAGCGGCCGCAGCACCTTCGGCCGCGAAGTCGTACTGATAGCCATGTCTCTCCCGCCTAGAACTGGACCGCGTCGCGGCGCATCGCCCGACGCAGGAGCGCGACCATGCCGCTGACGAGCAGCAGCATCACCACGGCCGACGCGCAGGCGTAGCCGAAGCGGTACTGCGGGGTCTGGCCGCCGAAGGTCACGCCGTAGACGAACACCGCGGCGTTCCACTCGTAGGTCGGCGGCATCGTGCCCTGGCTGGCGCCGAAGGCGTAGATGAACTCGAAGACCTTGACCGAGCTGATCGTCCACAGCACCGCGGCGACGCTGATGACGTCCCACGACAGCGGCAGCGTGATGTGCCGCAGCTTCTGCCACGCCGACGCGCCCGCGAGCGCGGCGTCCTCGTAGAAGTAGCCGGGGATGCGGTCCACGCCCGCCATCAGGATCGCCACGTAGAATCCGGTGCTGATCCACACCATCGCGATCATGATCATCAGGAAGGCGCTGTCCGGCCCGATCCATGCCACCGGTTCGCCGCCGAGCTTGACGATCAGGGCGTTGAGCAGGCCGTCGTGCCGGAGCAGGAAGCCCCAGAAGATGGCGAGCACGATCGGCGAGACGATGTGCGGCAGGAAGATCACCCCGCGCACGAAGCCTTTGCCCTTCATGTCGCGCAGCAGCAGCATGAAGCTGAACGCGAGCACGAAGATGCCGAGGCCGACCACGACCAGGATCAGGAGCGTGTTCCAGAACGCCTCCTGGAACAGCGGGTCGTCGACCAGCGCGGTGAAGTTGTCCGTGCCGCGCCAGGTCGGGGTGTTGATGCCGTCCCAGCTGGTGAACGCGGCGTACACCGAATACAGGGTCGGGCCGATGAACAGGACCAGGTAGAGCACCAGCGGGATGGCGAGGAAGGGTCCGAAGATCCGCCGTTGACGGCGGGCCAGCGGCGAGTGTCCGCCGCGCACGGGGCGTGGCCCCGCGGGCCGCCGGGAGTCCCGGCGGCTCGCGGACCTCGATTCGAGGGTCAACGCCATCAGCCCTGCGTCTTCCAGAACTCGACCGACTTGGCCTTGACCTGGCTGACGAAGTCGGCGGCGCTGGCCTTGCCCTGCATCAGCGACTGCGCGACCGGCTGGAACGCGGTGGACTCCCAGCCGCCGAACTTCAGGCCGAGCGCGGCGCCCGACGGGTAGACCGACTTCTCCTGGAACGACTTGGCCAGACTCGTCAGCGCAGGCGGGGCGGCGATGTCCGAGCGCGGGGTGATGTTGTCGGCCTTGGTGCTGATGCCCTCCAGGCGCGACTTGTTCAGGAAGTACGCGACGAACTTGCCCGCCGCGTCGCCGTGCTCGGCGGTCTTGGGGATGCCGAAGCCGAAGAAGTTCACCCCGACCGCGTCGTCGCCGCCCTCGATCTGCGGGAGCTGCACCGAGCTGTACTCGAAGCCGGACGCGGCGTAGGTCTTGGTCTCGCTGGTCACCCACGAGCCCTGCAGGATGTAGGCGGCCTTGTTCTGCGCCCACAGGTTCTGCTGCGCCGGGTACTGGCCGGAGTTGTAGCCAGGGGCGAAGTAGCCGCCCTTGACCAGCTGCTCGACCTTGGTCAGCGTGGCCAGGACCTTCGGGTCGTCCCACGCGGCGCCGCTGCGGTCGGACGCCAGCTTCTGCACGCCCTCCGAGCCGAACGCGCGGATCAGGGTCAGCAGCGGCCAGTACTTGGCCACACCGGTGTTGTCGGCGTCGAGGGCCAGCGGGGCAACGCCCTTCGCCTTGGCCGCGTCGAGCAGCTTCAGGAAGTCGTCCCAGGTCTTGGGCTGCTCGGTCGGGTTCTCCTTGGCGTTGAACCAGATGCCCTCACCGGTCACCTCGTAGGGAACCATGAACGGCTTGCCGTCCTTGTCCTTGAGGTAGTCGACGTACTTGGCCGGGATGACCTCGGAGACCTTCTTGCCCTCGCCGGGCACCTCCAGGTTGTAGACGAAGGTCAGGTCGGCGGACTGGCCCGCGTTGGCCAGGCCGTTGCCGAGCTGGTTCATCGACTGGTCGACGAGGTCGGCGGCGGCCTTGGTGCGCAGCGACGGGGTGAGCTTCTTCATCACCTCGCGGCCGTGCCACTGGACGTTGACCTTGACGCCGGTGTCCTTGGTGAACGAGTCGATGGCGGCCTTGATGACCTGGGCCTGCGGCTCCTTCTCCTGCCACATCGACCAGTAGGTGAACTCGCCGGAGCCCCCACCGCTTCCTGCGTCGCTCGACGACCCGCAGGCCGACACCGCGAGCAGGGCACTCAGACCGAGCGCGGCGAAACTGATGGAGCGGCGGAACCGCCCGGAACGGGACGATCGGGTCATGACTGGGGACCACCTATCTGGGAATCGTTCACGCGGGCCGCGCCCGCGGGAAGGGGGTGTCGATTACTGGCCTTGGCCCGCACAGTGCTGACGAATTCGCGCAGCACGGCCAACGCCGGGTGGGGAACGAGCCCCAAGTGGTAGAGATGCAGCTCGTCGAGCCCGGCGGCGAGGTAGCGCTCCGCCAGGTCGTCGAGCGACGGCCCCTGTGGTGACCGGAGCGTGTCCGGTCGGAAATATCCCCCTACCGCTACGTCTGTTCCGACGTATGCGGACAGCTGTTGGAGCTGGTCGGCGGCCTTCTCGCCGCCGACCCAGCAGCTCGTCACCACGCTGTCCAATTCGGACGGCGGGGTGCCGAGCGCGGTGAACGCGCCGGTGGCCAGCGGGTCGACCGCGCCGTGGAACGTCACCGGCAGGTCAGGCCGCGTCGCCCTGGCCGCGGCGACAACGCGCTGCCGCAGGGTCGTCGCGGTCCGCGCCACCACATTGGTGACCGCCTCGGCGAGATCCGCGCCGAGGGCGTCGGCCACGGTCGCGGGCGCCTGGGCACCCACGGCCGCGCGCACCAGTGCCGCCAGCCGGACGCCGTCGATCCCCGCGGCGGCGTACGACTGGTGGCACGCGGTGCAGAAGCAGAGGGACAACAGCTGCTTCTGCACCGCGGTCCATGCGGCGAAGTCCACCTTGTCGTGGTGGCCGCCGTGTTCGACGCCGAGCCGCCCGCACGCCTCCAGGATGATCCCGTCCGGCTCGGCGATCTCGACGATCTCGCTGGCGAGGGTCACGCAGTAGTCGCTGACCGCCTCGGCGCTGGGGCACAGCGCGTAGGTGTACGGCTCGCCGAAAGCGTTGCGCACCACCAGGTCCTCGTTGGCCCGGCCGAGCGCGCTGGTGTGGGTGAACACCGTCCACGCCAACACCTTCATGCCCGCCGCGCGCACGTCCTTGGCCGCCGCGGCCCAGGCACCCTCGGGCAGCCACTCCGCGTCCAGCGGCCGGAGCCTGCCGGTCCACTTCGCCGCCCGCACCGGCAGGTAGCTGGCCGCGTGCGGCGCCGTGACGAGTCGAGTGGTCGGGTGAACGGGGGTGGGCACCCGGGTGCTGTGGTAGGCCGCAGCGAGCGCGACGGCGTCGACGCCGAGGTCGCGGGCGCGGGGACCGGCGGCGGGGTCGCCGTCGAAGTCCCAGGGGTAGGCGTAGCCGACTGTGGTCACCATCGCGGCTTCACCAACTCGTAGGTCGGGTCGACGCGCTTCATGTAGCCGGTGTCGTCGCGGTCGCGGATGCCGCAGTCGAGGTACTGCTGGTGCAGCCTCGCGAGTGCGTCGCGGTCGAGTTCGACGCCGAGGCCGGGCGTGGTCGGCACCGCGACTGAGCCGTCCACGAAGGACAGCACGCCGGGTTCGATGACCTCTTCGGTCTTCCACGGCCAGTGCGTGTCGCAGGCGTAGGTGAGGTTCGGGGTGGCGGCGGCCAGGTGCACCATCGCGGCCAGGCTGACGCCCAGGTGCGAGTTGGAGTGCATCGACAGGCCCATGTCGAAGGTGTCGCAGATGCCTGCCAGGACGTGGGAGCGGCGCAGGCCGCCCCAGTAATGGTGGTCGGAGAGGATCACGCCGACCGCGTCGGCGAGTACGGCGGGCTTGAGGTGGTCGAACGAGACCACGCACATGTTGGTGGCCAGCGGCATCGGGACCGCGCGGGCGACCTCGGCCATGCCCGGGATGCCCGGCGTCGGGTCCTCCAGGTACTCCAGCACGCCGTCGAGCTCGGCGCCGACCTTGATCGAGGTCTGCGGGGTCCACGCGGCGTTCGGGTCCAGGCGCAGCGGCAGGTCGGGGAACTCGGCGCGCAGCGCGTGGATCGCGGCGACCTCTTCCTCGGGCGGGAACACGCCACCCTTGAGCTTGATGGCGGTGAACCCGTACTCGTCGATCATCTTGCGGGCCTGCGCCACGATCCCAGCCGGGTCGAGCGCCGCGCCCCACTCGTCGGGCTCGAAGCCCGGGTGGCGGTCCCACTTGTAGAAGAGGTAGGCGCTGAACGGGATCTTGTCGCGGACGGCGCCGCCGAGCAGGTCGGACACGGGCAGGCCGAGCAGCTTGCCCTGGATGTCCAGGCAGGCGACCTCGAACGGGGAGTAGACCCGGTCGACAGTTCCGCTCTCAGTGATCATTCCGGTCAGGCCGTGCCCGTCGGCGCCCGTGTCACCGCCGAGCACCCTGGCCGCGATGGCGAACAGCGTGTGCAGGGCGAAGACGTCCTGGCCGACGATGGCGTCGGCGACCGCCCGGAGGCGGACGAGGTGCCCGCTGTCGGCGTAGGTCTCGCCCAGACCGGTGACGCCCTCGTCGGTGTGCACCTCGACAATAGTCCGGATGGCGTAAGGCTCGTGCACGCCGACGGCGTTGAGCAGCGCCGGATCGCTGAACGCGACCGGGGTCAGCGTGACGCCGGTGATCCGGGTGCTCATGCGGCCACCTCCCAAGGCCGGTGGCTCCACTCGCGAAGGCACCGTGACATTGATTCGCTCGCAAGCTCGCTCATACCGCGGCCACCTCGCTGGTCAGGGCCAGACCGGCGGCGAGCACGCGCTCCAACTCGGCCACGTGCTCCGGCGACGGGTCGACCAGCGGCGGCCGGACCCCGCCGACGTCGAGCCCCCGCAGCCGGACAGCGGCCTTGACCAGGGAAACGGCGTACCCGGGGACCTTGTTGCGCAGCTCGACCAGCGGGTGGAAGAAGTCGGACAGGAATCGCTCGATCAGGGCATGGTCGCCGCACTCCGCCGCCTTGTAGAACGCCAGCGACACGTCCGGGGCGAAGCAGAACACCGCCGACGAGTACAGGTGCACGCCGATGCCCTTGTAGGCGGGGACGGTGACCTCGGCGGTCGGCATCCCGTTGAAGAACTGGAACGGCTTGTCGCTGCCGTTGAGCGCGCCGCGCACGGCCAGCACGATCCGGCCGAGCAGGTCGAGGTCGCCGCGGCCGTCCTTGAAGCCGGTGACGTTGGGGATCCGCGCGACCTCGGCGGCGCTGTCCGGATCGAACACCGCGTTGCCCCGGCTGTAGACGATGATCGGCAGGTCGGCGGCCGCGGCCAGCTCGCGGGTGTAGGCGACCAGGCCCCGCGGCGGGGAGGCGACCAGGTACGGCGGCAGCATGAGCAGGCCGTCGGCGCCCGCGGCCTGCGCGGCCCGGCTGAACTGCTTGGCCAGCGGCAGCGCGCCGCCGGTGCCCGCGTAGACCGGCACGGCGCCCGCGGTCACCTCGACCGCGCGCCGGATCAACGCCTCGTACTCGCCCGGCTCCAGCGCGTGGAACTCGCCGGTCCCGCACGCGACGAAGACGCCTCCCGGCCCGGCGGCCAGGCCTTGGGCGAGGTGGGCGGCGAACATGTCGAGGTCGACCGCGCCTTCGGCGTCGAACGGCGTGACGGGGAAGAACAACACCCGGTCGAGCATCTGCACCGGAACTCCTGGGTTCATGTATGTGAACAGCGGTCATACTTGCGAACTGTGGGCCGGAACGGTAAGACTGCTCACACCCGGTGTCAAGCCGAGGTTTCCAGACAGTTACGACAGGCCCCGCGACAGAGGAATGCCCATGACAGCCAACGCTTCGACGGACGGGTCCGCCATTCCGGCGTCGGTCAAGTCAGCGGCCAGGACCATCGACATCCTGGAATTACTCGCGGGCTCGGAGCGCAGGCTCACCCTCAGCGAGATCCAGCGCAGGCTCGACTTCCCCAAGTCCAGCCTGCACGGACTGCTCCGCACACTGGTCGCGCGCGGCTGGGTCGAGACCGACGACCGCGGCACCGCCTACAGCGTGGGCCTGAGCGCGCTGCGCGCCGGTGCGACGTTCCTCGACCGCGACCCGGTCGTGCAGGTGGCCAGCGCGGTGCTCGCCCGGCTGCGCCGCCAACTCGACGAGACGGTCCACCTGGCCCGGCTCGACGGCGCGGACATGGTCTACCTGGCCAGCCGCGAGTCGCCGCACCACCTGCGGGTCACCTCGCGCATCGGCAGGCGGCTGCCCGCCCACGCGACGTCGCTCGGCAAGGCCGTGCTGTCCACATTGGACCCGGTGGACGTCGGCGCGATCCTGCCCGCCAAGCTCGCCGCGCTCACCCCGGACACCGTCGTCGAGCACGACGAGCTGCGCACGGAGCTGTCGGCGGCCAGGGTGCGCGGATGGGCGGTCGAGCACGGGCAGAACACCCCGGGCCTGACCTGCTACGCCGTGGCGATCCCCAGCATGCCGACGGTCGACGCGATCAGCTGCTCCATCCCGCAGACCCGGCTCAACGCCGAACATGAGGGCCAGATAGTCACCGAATTGATGGCTGCGGCGGACGAGATCGCCCAGCTCTGCCGTGCGAGGACACCCCGATGAAGCTTCTGATCACTGGCGCCGCGGGAGGCGTCGGCACCCTGCTGCGCCCCCGGCTGGCCACGCCCGGCCGGACGCTGCGCCTGCTCGACATCGTCCCGATCGCCGACCTCCGCGACGGCGAGGAGTCGGTGACGGCGTCGATCACCGACCTCGACGCGCTCACCGAGGTGTGCGCGGGCGTCGACGCGATCCTGCACCTGGGCGGCCTCAGCACCGAACACCGGTGGGATCAGATCTCCGAGGTCAACATCGAGGGCGCGTACTGCCTGTTCGAGGCCGCGCGCCGGGCCGGGGTGCCGCGGGTGGTGTTCGCCAGCAGCAACCACGCCGTCGGCTTCCACCCCAAGGACGGCACCGAGGCCCCCGATTACGGCTACCCGCGCCCGGACACGTTCTACGGCGTGAGCAAGGTGCTCGGCGAGGCGCTGGGCAGCCTGTACCACGACCGCTACGGGCTCGACGTCATCTGCCTGCGCATCGGGTCGTGCTTCCCGAAGCCGGTGAACGCCCGGATGCTCGCCAGCTGGCTGTCCCCCGACGACTGCGGGAGGCTGGTCGAGGCCGCGTTGGCCACGCCGGACCCCGGCTTCCGGATCGCGTGGGGCGTCTCGGCGAACACTCGCCGCTGGTGGTCGCTCGACGAGGCGCGGGCCATGGGCTTCGAGCCGCTGGACAACGCGGAGGTGTTCGCGGACGAGGTGTCCGACGAACCCGACGAGTTCGACAGGTTCCTCGGTGGCGCTTTCTGCGCGCCGTACGACTACAGCGAAGGACAGTCATGACCGTGCAGGGCTACGACCCGCGCACCGCTGCCCCCATCGGCGACCCGGTGGCCACGACCGAGCTCCGGGATGTCCTGGACATCGTGGCCAAGGCGGTCCAGGCACTGCCGGCTTGGGCGGCCGACGCCGACGCCAGGGCGACCGCGCTCGACGCCATCGCCGACGCGCTCGACGCCGACGTGGACCGGCTGGTCGCGATCGCCGACGAGGAGACCGCGCTCGGCGTGCCCCGGCTGACCAATGAGGTCGGCCGCACGACCGGCCAGCTGCGCATGTTCGCCGAGGCGCTGCGCACGGGCAGGCACCAGGACGTGATCCTCTCCCCCGCGACCGACACCCGCCCGGACGTGCGGCGGATGCTGCGCCCCATCGGCCCGGTCGCGGTGTTCTCCGCGAGCAACTTCCCGTTCGCGTTCTCCGTGGCCGGCGGCGACACCGCCTCCGCGCTCGCCGCGGGCTGCCCGGTCGTGGTCAAGGCCCACGAAGGCCACCCGCGGACCTCGGTCGCCGTCGCCGACATTCTCCGCTCGGTGCTCCCGGACGGCGTGTTCGAACTGATCCATGGCCGCGACGGTGGCACCCTGCTGATCGGGCTTCCGGGGATCAAGGCCGTCGGCTTCACCGGTTCGGTGGCGGGCGGGCGCGCGCTGTTCGACTACGTCAACAAGCGGCCCGACCCGATCCCGTTCTTCGGCGAACTGGGCAGCGTCAACCCGGTCGTGGTGCTGCCCGGCGCGGCCGCGGACGCCGCGAAGATCGCCAGCGGCTACGCGGCGTCGCTGACCATGGGGTCCGGGCAGTTCTGCACCAACCCCGGTCTGATGTTCGTCCCGGACGAGCCCGAGCTGCTCAACGAGCTCGCGGAGGCGGTGCGGGCCACCACGTCGGGTCCGCTGCTCACCGAGAACATCCACCGCGGCTACCTGGAGCGCCTGGCGGCGGGCACCGCGCGCGTGCTCGCCACCGGCACGGCGGGCGACGACGCCTGGGCGGTGACGCCGACGGTGTTCGCCACCGACATCTCCGACTTCCTCGACGACTGGGAAGACCTGTCGGAGGAGACCTTCGGCCCCTCCGGGCTCGTCGTCACCTACTCCGACACCGAGTCGCTGCTCGCCGCGCTCAAGGTCGTGCCCGGCAGCCTGACCGGCACCGTGCACGCCACCCCGGCCGACGACGAACTCGCCACCGAGGTCGCCGAACGCCTGCGCACCCGCGTCGGCAGGCTCATCTACAACGGCTGGCCCACCGGCGTGGCCGTGTGCTGGGCCATGCACCACGGCGGCCCGTGGCCCGCGTCGACCAACCCCGCCCACACCTCGGTCGGCGTCACCGCGATCGACCGCTGGCTGGTGCCCATCGCCTACCAGGACTGGCCGGAGCACCTGCTGCCCGCCGACCTGCGCACCAGCAACCCCCAAGCCGTCAACCAGACCGTTCAGAGTTAGGAACCACAATGGCCACAGTCGAATACCGCGGCGCCACCCGCCTCTACCCTGGCACCGACCGCCCCGCGGTCGACGGACTCGACCTGGAGATCCGCGACGGCGAGTTCATGGTCCTCGTCGGCCCCTCGGGCTCCGGCAAGTCCACCGCGCTGCGCATGCTCGCGGGCCTGGAAGCCGTCGACGGCGGCGCGATCCACATCGGTCCAACCGAGGTGACGCACGCGCAGCCCAAGGACCGCGACATCGCCATGGTGTTCCAGAACTACGCCCTCTACCCGCACATGACCGTGCGCCAGAACATCGGCTTCCACCTGAAGATCGCCAAGGTCGCCAAGTCCGAGATCGCCCGCAAGGTCGACGAGGCCGCCGCGCTGTTGGACCTGACCCCATACCTGGACCGCAAGCCCGCGAAGCTCTCCGGCGGCCAGCGCCAGCGCGTGGCGATGGGCCGCGCGATCGTGCGCGAGCCGCAGGTGTTCTGCATGGACGAACCACTGTCCAACTTGGACGCCAAGCTGCGCGTGCAGACCCGCACCCAGATCGCCTCGCTGCAGCGCAGGCTCGGCGTGACCACGATCTACGTCACCCACGACCAGGTCGAGGCGATGACGATGGGCGACCGCGTGGCGATCCTCAAGGATGGGATCCTGCAACAGTGCGGCAGCCCGCGTGAGGTGTTCGACCGCCCGCGCAACCTGTTCGTGGCCGGATTCATGGGATCGCCCGCGATGAACCTGCTGCCGCTGCACGCCGAGGACTGGTCACTTTCGTTCGGTGGCACCCGGATCGACCTGTCCCCCGCCCAGCGCGCCGCGGCGACCAGCCGCGAGATCACACTCGGCGTGCGCCCGGAGGGCTTCCAGATCGTCGGCGCGAACGATGGCGAACGCGCGATGGTCGAGGTGGTCGAGGAACTCGGCAGCGACAGCTACCTCTACACCACAACGGACGGCGACACGGCCCACCCCATCGTGGTCCGCTCGGGCGCTCGGGATGTGCCCACCCGCGGCACCACTATCGGCCTGAAGGTCCAGCGCTCGGACGTGCACCTGTTCGACACCGCGACGGGCGCGCGGCTCCCCGACTAGTGCCTATCTCTTCCCGGACGCGAGGTTGTCGATCGCGTCCGGGGAGAGCAGGTCATCCAGAATCATCACCACACAGGCCGCCAACGCGGCCTGATCGTCCAAAGTGCTCGCCTCAATCGTCAGCCCACGCGTCGCGACATCCGTCGACTGCTGGTAAGCCAACTCCCGAATCCCCGCCACCAGCCCATCCGACACAATGTCCCCGCTGACCACGATCGCCGCCGGATTCAGCAGGTTCACAACCCCGGACACAACCTCCCCAATCCGCCGCCCGGCGTCCCGAATCGCGCGCAGAGCCCGCGGATCCCGAGCACGCACGAGATCACCGACCGCCCGAGCATCTGCCACGCCCAACTCACGCGCCAACGCCCAACCGCCCGCGTAAGCCTCCAAGCACCCAGTCGCCCCGCACCGGCACACCCGATCGCCGCCGATCTTCGTGTGCCCGATCTCGCCGGATGCCCCAACGGCCCCCCGCACCAACCGCCCATCAGCGATGATCGCGACACCCACCCCCGTCGAAGCCTTGATCATCACCAGGTCATCGATCGCGGGCTGCGCCTTGTGCTCCGCCAACGCGAGCACGTTCACGTCGTTCTCCACGACCACAGGCACCGGGAACCGCGCCCCCAACACCTCCGGCACCTCAACCTTGTCCCACCCCGGCGCCACCGGCCGACTAACGATCCGCCCAGTCACCCGGTCAACCACCCCAGGGATGCTCACCCCGATCCCCCGCACGTCACCATGCGTCCGCCCAGCGGCGACCAACAACCCGTCAAGCTGACGGATCACCGCGGCCAACGCCGCGTCCGGCCCCTCCGTGAACCCCGAAGCCACCGCCGACGACGCCAGGATCCGACCCGCCAGATCGCACACGGCGAACTGCGCCCGGCTGGCACCCACCGCGGCGGCGAGCACGACAGCGCCCGTGGCGTGGAACTCCAGCCGGACCGGCGGACGCCCGCCCGTCGACCCGCCCTCGGCGCGTTCGACCACGAGGCGGTGCTCGATGAGCTGGTTGACCCGCAGCGACACCGCGGTCCGCGAGAGCCCGGTCAGCCGGGCGATGTCCGACCGGGTCTCCGCCTGCCCTTCGCGCAGCAGCTGGAAGACCTCGCCAACGGACATGCCAGGCGCCGACATCGGTCGTCCCGCCACCGGACACCCCTCACTCTCGATGTTCAACCGGACACTACCCAACAGTAATGTCTTTTTCGTACCTAAGTGTGCTTGATTATGCGCCTAAGTACCGTAGGGTAGGCCCCATGCAGGCATTGCCCCAGGTCGCGTCGTGCGACATCGTCGTTTTCGGTGGGACCGGCGATCTCGCCATGCGCAAGCTCCTGCCCGCCCTCTACCTCCGCGACCGCGACGGCCAGCTGACGGCCGACTCGCGGATCATCGCGGTGTCCCGCGCGGGCCTCGACGACGCGGGCTACCGCGACAAGACCGCCGCCGAGCTGATCGGCTTCCTCCCCGAGGGCAGCTACGACGCGGCCGCGGTCGACCGCTTCCTCGAGCGGCTGCACCACGTGACCATCGACGTCGCCGAGCCGTCGGCGTGGCACGACCTGTGCGCGCTCGTCGCGCCCGCCGCGCGGGTCCGCGTCTACTACCTGGCCTGCGCGCCGCGGCTGTTCGGCCCCATCTGCAGCGGCCTGAAGGCCAACGACCTGGTCAGCTCCGCGTGCCGGGTGGTGCTGGAGAAGCCGATCGGGCACGACATCGAGTCCGCGCGCCAGATCAACGACGAGGTCGGCTCGGTCTTCGCCGAGGAGCAGATCTTCCGGATCGACCACTACCTCGGCAAGGAGACGGTGCAGAACCTGCTGGTCCTGCGCTTCGCCAACGCGCTGTTCGAGCCGCGGTGGAACTCACGCGCGATTGACCACGTGCAGATCACCGTCAGCGAGACCGTCGGCGTCGGCGGCCGCGCCGGGTACTACGACGGCTCCGGCGCGCTGCGCGACATGGTGCAGAACCACTTGCTGCAGCTGCTCTGCCTGGTCGCGATGGAGCCGCCCACGAGCCTCGACCGGGAAGCGGTCCGCGACGAGAAGCTGAAGGTGCTGCGCGCACTGCGCCCGCTGACCGGCCGCGAGGTCGAGCGGTCCACGGTGCGCGGGCAGTACACCGCGGGCCTCGTCGACGGCAAGGCCGTCCCCGGCTACGCCGACGAACTCGACGCGCCCAGCGACACCGAGACCTTCGTGGCGCTCAAGGCCGAGGTGCAGAACTGGCGCTGGGCCGGGGTTCCGTTCTACCTGCGCACCGGCAAGCGCCTCGGCCACCGCGCGTCGGAGATCGTCGTGCAGTTCCGCCCGGTGCCGCACTCGGTGTTCCCCGACATCCCCGACGCGGCGATCGCGCCGAACCGGCTGGTCCTGCGCCTGCAGCCCGACGAGGGCGTGCGGCTGCACATGGTCACCAAGGAGCCGGGGGCGGGCGGGCTGCGGCTGCGCCAGGTGCCGTTGAACCTGAGCTTCGCCGAGACCTTCAAGGAACGGGTGCCCGAGGCCTACGAGCGGCTGCTGCTCGACGTCGTGCGCGGCAACCCGACGCTGTTCATGCGCCGCGACGAGGTCGAGGCGGCGTGGGCGTGGATCGAGCCGATCCTCGACGCCTGGCGCGAATCCGGCTCGCCGAAGCGCTACCCGGCGGGCACCAACGGCCCGACCGCGGCCACCAGCCTGATCGAACGCGACGGCCGTGACTGGCACGAAGAGGAGCACGCGTGAATCGGACCCTGACCGCCGTCACCGACCGGATCATCGCCCGCAGCGCTGATTCCCGCGGTGCCTACTTGGAGCGCCTGCGCGCGGCGGCGGCCACCGGTCCCGCGCGGTCGAGCCTGGGCTGCGCGAACCTGGCACACGGGTTCGCCGCGTGCTCGCCCGCCGAGAAGCTCGGCCTGCGCGCGGCGGTGAAGCCGAACATCGCGATCGTGTCGTCCTACAACGACATGCTGTCGGCTCACCAGCCGTTCGCGGCCTACCCGGACCAGCTCAAGGCGGCGGTCGCCGAGGCCGGTGGCGTGGCGCAGTTCGCGGGCGGCGTCCCGGCGATGTGCGACGGGATCACCCAGGGCCGCGCGGGCATGGAGCTGTCGCTGTTCAGCCGCGACCTGATCGCCATGTCGACGGCGATCGCGCTGTCGCACGACATGTTCGACGGCATGCTGCTGCTCGGCGTGTGCGACAAGATCGTGCCCGGCCTGGTGATCGGCGCGCTGGCCTTCGGCCACCTGCCCGCCGTGCTCGTCCCCGCCGGTCCGATGGCGTCGGGTCTGCCGAACGCCGAGAAGAGCCGCGTTCGCCAGTTGCACGCCGAGGGCAAGGTCGGCCGCGAGGACCTGCTCGCCGCGGAGTCCGCGTCGTACCACAGCCCCGGGACCTGCACGTTCTACGGCACCGCGAACTCCAACCAGATGCTCATGGAGGTCATGGGCCTGCACCTGCCGGGCGCCAGCTTCGTCAACCCCGGCACCCCGCTGCGCGAGGCCCTGACCGCCGAGGCGGGCCGCAAGGTCACCGGCCTGACCGCCCTGGGCGACAACTACACCCCGGTCGGCGAACTGCTCGACGAGCGCGCCATCGTCAACGGCGTGGTCGCGCTGCTGGCCACCGGCGGGTCGACCAACCACACGCTGCACCTGGTCGCCATCGCCGCCGCGGCGGGGATCGACCTGCGCTGGGACGACTTCTCCGCGCTGTCGGCCGTCGTGCCGTCGCTGACGCGCATCTACCCCAACGGCACCGCCGACGTGAACCACTTCCACGCGGCGGGCGGCACCGCCACCCTGATCGGCGACCTGCTCGACTCGGGCCTGCTGCACCCGGACGTCCGCACGATCTCGGGTTCCTACAACGAGTCCTACCGCCAGGAGCCCGCGTTCGACGAGGGCGCCCTGGTGTGGCGCGACGGGCCGCGCGAGAGCCTCGACAAGACGGTCCTGCGCGGCGTCTCCGACCCGTTCTCCCCCGACGGCGGCCTGCGGATGCTCAACGGCGGCCTGGGCCGCGCGGTGATCAAGGTGTCCGCGGTGAAGCCGGAACACCGGGTCGTGCACGCCCCGGCCCGGGTGTTCGACGACCAGAACGACTTCCTGGCCGCGTTCGAGGCGGGCACCCTGTCCGGCGATTTCGTCGCCGTGCTGCGGTTCCAGGGTCCGATGGCCAACGGGATGCCCGAGCTGCACAAGCTCACCCCGGCTCTCGGTGTGCTCCAGGACCGCGGGGACAAGGTCGCGCTCGTCACCGACGGCCGCATGTCCGGCGCGTCCGGCAAGGTCCCCGCCGCCATCCACCTGACACCGGAAGCCGCGGCGGGCGGCCCCTTGGCCCGCGTCCGCGACGGCGACCTGATCTGCCTGGACGCCGAGGCGGGCTCGGTCGAGATCATGGTCGACCCCGCGGAGTTCGCCGCCCGCGTCCCGGACACCCAGCCGGGCACCGCGCCCCTGGGCACCGGCCGCGAACTGTTCGCCCCCCTGCGCGCGGCTGTCGGCCCGGCCGACCGCGGCGCCTCTGTGTTCGGAGTTGTGGCATGAGCGAGCTTGCGAGCGAATCGTCGATACAGTGTGCCGGGAATGCCTCCGAGCGGAGCGAGGAAGGCCAGATGAGTGTTCTGGACCTGTCGCCCGTGATCCCGGTCGTCGTGATCTCCGACGTCGCCACGGCCGTCCCGCTGGCGGAAGCCCTGCTGGCGGGCGGAATCCGCACGATCGAGGTCACCCTGCGCTCCCCCGCCGCGCTGGACGCGGTCGAGCGGATCGCCGCCGAGGTCCCCGGCATGATGGTCGGCGTCGGCACAGTCGTCACCCCGGCCCAGGTCGACGCCTCGGTGGCCGCGGGCGCGGGCTACCTGATCAGCCCCGGCAGCACCCCGGCGGTCCTGGACGCCATGGCCGACTGCGGGCTTCCCTATCTGCCAGGCGTTTCCACCGCGTCCGAGGTGATGATGGCCGCCGAACGCGGCTTGACCGAGCTGAAGTTCTTCCCCGCCGAGGCCGCGGGCGGCGCGAAGTACCTCGCCGCACTGGCCGGGCCGTTCCCGCACGTGCGGTTCTGCCCGACCGGCGGCATCACCCAGGAGACGGCCCCGAAGTACCTGGCACTGTCCAATGTGGGCTGTGTCGGCGGCTCCTGGCTCACCCCGACCGACGCCGTGGCCACGGGCGACTGGGCGCGAATCACCCAGTTGGCCAAGGAAGCCACCGCGTGAGAACGCGGGGTGGCGGACTGGCGCCCTAGCCCAGTCCGCCACCCCGGCCATCATCGGCGATGCGGCTCACCAGCCTTCGTACCGGCGCCGGTCAGAATGGGGCGAGTGATCCTTCGCCTTGTCTGGGTGCGGGGATCTCGTAGTCGACGAGTGGGTCTTGCCCGACGTCGTGGGTTCGCCCACCCGGTGTCGTCCACACGAACAGTCCGGGGCGGGTCTGCCGCAATCGCCACGCCGGTTGGTCTTTCAGCTTGTGGTGCAGCGGGCACAGGCAGCCGAGGTTGTCGGCGCTGGTCGAGCCGCCCCGACTGTGCGGGACGGTGTGGTCGAGTTCGCAGGCGGCGGCCTGCCGGTGACAGCCCGGGAACCGGCACACCTGGTCGCGCAAACGGATGTGGCGGGCGAGATCGGCGCCCGGGTGCCTGCGGGCGCTGACTTCCAGCACCTTCCCCGCGGGATCGGTGACCACCCGCCGCCACGCCGTGCCCTCGGCGGCCACCAGTTCGGCGACCGCGGCCGAGCTGATGCTGCCGTACCCGGCCAGCGTCCCCGGCACGTCGGCCCCGAGCAGAACGGTGTAGGGCACCGCGACCTGCAACTCGACGCTGACACCCCGGCCACCACCGTTGACGACCATGTCGTAGAGCGCGTCGGCCCGCAGAGCGTCCAGCGGCTCACTCGCGCCCTCCGCGCGCATCGCCCGCGCCACCTTGTCCACCATCAGATACACCGCCCGCAACCGCTCGCCCGTGTCATACACGTCGAAACAGGCCATCCCATCCTCGGCGACGTAGAGACCCACCCGACGCTCCCGCCGCCGCTGCTCCCGACGCCGCCGCGCACCCTCGGGATCGACCCGGTCCTTCTTCGCCCGCAGGGCCTGCCGCCACCCCTCGATCGTCTTGCCCTCGGCGCGAGCCAGGATCCACGCCTCCAACTCACCGGCGTGCTCGACGGACAAGGTCTCGGTGATCTCAGCCAACGCGTGCGCCCGGGCCAGGTCGATCCGCGCCGCCGCCAACGCGTCCACAGTGGACGGAAACAGCGCGACAAGCCGAGCCGCCCGAGCCACCTGGCACGCCGCGTGCCCCGGCGTCCACCGCAACTCGACCCCGACCTCCGCCCCCGCGAACCGATGCCCACCCCCGTCGCGATCCGGCCGCAACTCAGCCATCCGCGCCAACGCCCGAACCTTCACCGCGTCGCGGACCGCCTGCTCGCGCTCCAACTCGCGCAGCAGGTCCAGCACCTCCACGTCGCTCATCCCGGCGACCACATCGACATCGAACACAAGTTCAACAATACCGGCGAAAACAGCCCATTTCCGCAGGTAGAAGAAGACCACCCGATCGTGCGCCGGGGCCAACAACCTATCGGGTGACGGAACCAAGGAACGCCGACCACCCCATCGACACCACCCGGCCGCGACGTGCGGACTGACGCCGCGCACGATCGTCTCGTTGATCCCGCTGTGGAATGGACGGCGGCGGACTGGACCGCTGGGACCAGCCCGGCGACAACGGTTCCAGCGAGCAGCGCCGAGACGAGCGAGCGGATACGTTCGCCCAGCTGTTAGTCCTGATGGACGGTAAGCCCGACCGCCCTGAAGGGTTCAAGGACCGCTTCCGGCGCGTCGGCGTCAGTGACCACGGCGTGGATGCGCGGGATGGCGCAGATCCGGGCGAACGCCCTGCTCGCGAGCTTGGAGCTGTCGGCGACCACCACGACCCGCTGCGCCCGGTCGACCATCAGCGCGTTGATGCTGGCCTCGCCCTCGTGGTGGGCGTAGGCGCCGCTGTCGGCGTCGATGGCGTCGACACCGAGGAACAGCACGTCGAGGGTGATGTCGCCGAGCACCTTGGTGGCCAGCGGGCCGGTGAGTTCGAACGACTGCGGCCGCGCGACGCCGCCGGTGACGACCAGCTTGATGTGCTGGCGCACGGCGAGTTCGTTGGCGATGTTCAGCGCGTTGGTGACCACGGTGATCGTCGGACCGTCGCCCGGCCGGGCCAGGTCGCCGCGGGTCGCGATCGCGCGCGCGACCTCTGTAGTGGTCGTGCCACCGTTGAGGCCGACGACGTCGCCCGCGCTGACCAGCGCCGCGGCCGACTGGCCGATCTTGGACTTCTCCGGGGCGCGCCTGCCCGACTTGTAGCGCAGCGGCAGGTCGTAGCTGACGTTGTTGACCACCGCGCCGCCGCGGGTGCGGGTGAGCAACTGCTGCTCGGCCAGGTGGTCGAGGTCGCGCCGGATGGTCGCGGCGGACACCGTCAACTCGTCGGCCAGTTCCTCGACCTCGACGCGGCCCCGCTCGCCGAGCAGTTCGAGCAGGCCGCTCAGGCGCTCGTGTCGGTTCATCGCCACCTCCGTCATCCGTTCGATCAGTTGCGCCGGCAAGCGCGATCGGCTGCGCAGGCCGACACTCACCGCTGGAACAGTCTCAACGACTGAGCGCGATTGCGCAAAGATGCTTGATTCTGCCCACTTTCATGTAGCATCGTGCACGAATGGACCAGCGAAATTGGTCGTTGAGGGAGGATCTCGTGGCGTTGTCTGCTTCCGTGGTGGAGATTGAGAGCCAGCCTGAGTGCTGGACGCGGGCCGTGGACATCGCTCCCACGCACGCGGCGGCGCTGCCGTCGCCGGGCGAGCGGGTGGCGGTTACCGGCTGTGGCACGTCGTGGTTCGTGGCGATGGCCTACGCGGCGCTCCGGGAGGACGCGGGACAGGGCGTGACCGACGCGTTCGCCGCCTCCGAGTTCCCGGTCGGCCGCGACTACGACCGGGTGGTCGTGATCTCGCGCTCCGGTACCACGACCGAGGTGCTGGACCTGCTGGCCGCGCTCAAGGGCCGCACCACCACCGTGGCCATCACGTGCACTCTGGACTCGCCGGTCGTCGGCCTGGCCGACCACGTGATCGAGCTGCCGTTCGCCGACGAGGAATCCGTCGTGCAGACCCGCTCGGCCACCTCGGCGATCGCGCTGCTGCGCGCCAGCCTCGGCGAGGACCTGACCGCCGCCATCGCCGACGCCAAGAGCGCGCTGGCCGAGCCGCTGGGCAGCCTGCCCGAGGCCGAGCAGTTCACCTTCCTCGGCCAGGGCTGGACGATCGGCCTCGCGCACGAGGCCGGGCTGAAGCTGCGCGAATCGCGCTGCTGCGCGCCAGCCTCGGCGAGGACCTGACCGCCGCCATCGCCGACGCCAAGAGCGCGCTGGCCGAGCCGCTGGGCAGCCTGCCCGAGGCCGAGCAGTTCACCTTCCTCGGCCAGGGCTGGACGATCGGCCTCGCGCACGAGGCCGGGCTGAAGCTGCGCGAAGCCGCCCAGCAGTGGACCGAGTCGTACCCGTCGATGGAGTACCGCCACGGTCCCATCTCCATCGCCGAGCCGAACCGGGTCACCTGGGTGTTCGGCCAGGCGCCGGACGGGCTGGCCGAAGACGTCGCCGCCACCGGGGCGACCTTCTTCGCCAACGACCTCGACCCGCTGGCCCAGCTCGTGCTGGCGCACCGGCTCGCGATCGCGGTTGCCGAGCGCAAGGGCCTCAACCCCGACCGCCCGCGCCACCTCACCCGGTCGGTGATCCTTTCCCCGTCGAGCCAGTGACCGTCGCGTCCCCGGCTAGCGTGACCACGGTGAACGCCGGATCGCTCGTCGCGGCCATCGATGTGGGTGGCACCTTCACCAAGGCGGCCCTGATCGATGCGGGCCACCGCGTGCACCAGACGGTGCGCCGCCCCACCCCGTACGGGGCGGACGCGGTGGTCGCCATGGTCGCCGACATCGTCGCCGAACTGGGCGCGTCGGTGCCGCTGGCGGCCGTCGGGGTCGTCGTGCCCGGCCTTGTCGACGAGGCCACGGGCGTGGCCAAGCTGTCGGTCAACCTGGGCTGGCGCGACGCCGACCTGGCGGCCCGCATGACGGCGAAGACCGGTGTGCAGACCTTCCTGGGCCACGACGTGCGCGCGGGCGCGCTCGCGGAATGGGAACTGGGCGCGGCCAAGGGTTTCCACGAGGTCGCGTTCATCCCGATCGGCACCGGCATCGCCGCTGGCTTCATCAGCGGCGGCCGCGTGCTGACCGGCGACGGCTACGCGGGCGAGGTCGGCCACATCACGGTCGAACCGGACGGCGAGCCGTGCACGTGCGGGAACCGCGGCTGCCTGGAGACGGTGTCCTCGGCCCGCGCGTTGGCGCGTCGCTACAGCGCGCTGACCGGCACGGAGGTCACCACGGCGCTGGAGGTCCGCGACCGCCTGGTCGCGGGCGATCCCGCCGCGGCCAAGGTGTGGGCGGACGGCGTGGACGCGTTCGCGCGGGTCCTCGCGATGGTCGTCAACACGCTCGGCCCCGAGGTGGTCGTCGTCGGCGGCGGCCTCAGCGGCGCGGGCGACGACCTGCTCGACCCGCTGCGCGCGCGGCTCGCCGGGCTGCTCACGTTCCAACGCGTGCCGAAGCTGGTGCAGGCCAGCCTCGGCGACCAGGCCGCGTGCCTGGGCGCGGGTCTGCTGGCACTGCACAACCTTCGGGAACCGACATGATCGTCACCATCACCCCGAACGCCGCGCTCGACACCACCTACGCCGTGCAGGCACTGGTCCCCAACGCGAGTCACCGGGTGTCCACTGTGCACAGCCGGGCAGGCGGCAAGGGCATCAACGTGGCCAGAGTCCTGACAGGCCAAGGTTTTCCCACCTTGGCCGTCACACTCGCGGGTGGCGCGACGGGCGACGCGCTGCGCGCCGAGCTCAAGGGCTCCGGTGTCCAGTTCGACCTGTTCCCGATCACCGGCGAGACCCGCCGGACGGTCACGGTCGTGGCTGACGGCGACGCGACCGTGTTCAACGAGCCCGGCCCGACGATCACCCCGGCCGAGTGGGCCGACTTCCGCGACCACCTCGGCGCGGTGCTCTCCGACACCGACGTCGTCGTGCTCTCCGGCAGCCTTCCCCCGGGCGTGCCCGCCACCGCCTACGCGGACCTGGTGCGGTTCGCCCGGGCCCACGGCTGCCGCACCATCCTCGACACGACTGGCGAGCCGCTGCTGGCGGGCGCCGCGGCGGGCGCCGACGTCGTCAAGCCCAACGCGGCCGAACTCCGCGAAGCCACCGGCGAGTCCGACCCGTTCACCGCGGCGGAGGCCCTGCGCGCCACCGGAGCGGGCACGGTCGTCGCGTCCCTGGGAGCCGACGGCCTGCTGGCGGTCGGCGAACACGGCCGCTGGCTCGTCCGCCCCGACCGCATGGTCCTCGGCAACCCCACCGGCGCGGGTGACGCGCTCGTCGCGGCGCTCGCCGCCGGTCTCGCCGCCGAACATCCTTGGCCCTACCTGCTGCGGGAGGCCGTGGCCTGGTCCGCCGCCGCCGTCGCCGCCCCCCTCGCAGGCGACCTCGACACCAACGCGCTCGACGATCTGCGTGCGGGCGTGACCCTGGAGGAACTTCGATGCCACTCGTAGGAACCGGTCAGATCGTCCACCCCGCCTGGACGTCCCGAACCGGCGTAGGCGCGTTCAACGTCATCCACCTGGAGCACGCCGAGGCCCTGGTCGCGGGCGCGGCGGCCGCGGACTCCCCCGTCATCCTCCAGATCAGCGAGAACTGCGTCCGCTACCACGGCGCGCTCGAACCGATCGCCGCGGGCACGCTCGCCGTCGCCCGCGCGGCTTCGGTTCCGGTCGCCGTCCACCTCGACCACGCCGAGTCCGTTGAACTGGTGCACGAAGCGGTGGCTCTGGGCTTCTCGTCGGTGATGTACGACGGTTCCACTTTGGACTACCCGGAGAACGTCGCCCAGACGAAGGCCGTCGTCGAGCACTGCCACGCGGCCGGTGTCTGGGTCGAGGCGGAGCTGGGCGAGGTCGGCGGCAAGGACGGCGTCCACGCCCCCGGCGTCCGCACGGACCCGGACGAGGCCGCCGCCTTCGTCGCCGCGACGGGCGTCGACGCGCTCGCGGTCGCGGTGGGCTCGTCCCACGCGATGCTGACCCGCGACGCCACCCTGGACCACGCGCTGATCGCCAAGCTGCGCGCGGCGGTCTCGGTCCCGCTGGTGCTGCACGGCTCTTCGGGCGTCCCCGACGCCGACCTGTTCGAAGCGGTCCGCCAGGGCATGACGAAGATCAATATCGCCACGCAGCTGAGCAAGGTCTTCACGGCCGCGATCCGGACCTACCTCGCGGCCTACCCGGACACAGTGGACAGCCGCAAGTACCTGAAGTCCGGCCGCGACGCCGTCGCGACGGAGTCCGCCCGCCTGCTGAAGGTGCTGGCAGGCGCGGAATAGGCCCACCGCGAGGGGGTCGCGGTGGTTAGTTGGTGGGCGGGTCCGCGCAGCAGGATCCGCCCACCAACCTATGCGCGGACATACGGAATACTCCGCGGCGTGGACATCTTCCTAATCGGCCTGGTCACCTCGACCGTCGTCGTTCTCGTGTTCCTCGTGGTGGCCTTCACGCGCAAGGGCTCAGCGGCCACGGCCACCATGACCAAGCGGCGGATGGTGCTGCACTCCGCGGTGCCGCCCGCGACGGTCTACAACTGGCTTGTCTACCACTGTCCGCCCGGCTACTCCGTCGATGACCAGGATCCCAGCCGCGGCATCGTGATCCTGTCGTCCCGACCGTCACTCTTCACCTACGGCTTCTTCTATCCGGCCTTCGTCTACCAGGAGGGCACCGGAACCCGCATCGAGGTCGGGATCAAGTCGAGGGCGATCCAGGTCGGCCCCCTGGTCACCCGGGACCACCGAAAGCTCGCGTACGCGCTGGCCGGTCTGACCCACAGTCAGGTCGAACCCCACTGATGCCGCAGGATCGACGTGCCCCGACCCGGCTACCGGGTCAGGGCACGTCAAGCGATCAGACCGCCACCAGGCTCCACTGCTGGCTCAGGTCGTTGGTGTCCGTCTGCTGGACGATCGCCGCCGAGTTCGTCAGCGAGTTCCCGCGCACGCCGATCACCTTCCCGCTGCGCACGTTCACGATCTTGAAGTAGCCCGTGCCCAGGTCGCTGAGCATCCACTGCTGGTTGGTGGAACCGCCGTAAGGCCACTGGATGATGGCCGCGTCATCGGCGGACGAGCCACCGCCGACGTCCGCCGCCAGGTCCGAGTTCACGTTCTTCGCCGAGTAGATACCGCCGCCCAGGTCGGCCAGGCGCCAGCGCTGGTTGGGACTGCCGTGCTGGGTGTACTGGATCAGGGCGGTGCCGTTTGCGGTGGAACCGTTGGGAACGTCGATCGCCTTGCCGCTGCGGCGATTCACCAGCAGGAACGTCGTTCCCTTGGCGGGTGGGGTCCAGAGTGTCGTGGCGTCCGCGGCGGGCACCAGTTCGACGGTCCCCGCCTCGCCGGTCTCGCCTGCCAGCGCGTTCACGGCGAACACCGGGAGACTGCCCAGCGCGAGGAAGGCGCTGACGGAGCCGCCGACGCGCAGGATGTCGCGGCGGGACGGGCCGGACTGGCCGTCCGGGGACGCAGGGGGCAACGTTGCCACGGTGGACCTCTCTTGAAAGTGGACGGGTGGTCCGCGACCACCCACGAGGGTGTCCAGGCCCCCCGACCTGTGCCGGCCAAGTGTGGGATACATCCGATGTTCTGCCAACACTCGCCCCTATTCGCGTCACAAATAGCTGCTATAGCCCCGACTGCGGCGCGCAGTACGTCGCGGTTTGGCAACACATCGGATCTATTTGCGGCCGATTGGCGGCTTCAGGGTTGTGTCGACCGGAAACGCCGGGTATACATCTCGGCAATAGATCCGATGTATGAGCGGAGGGCGAGGCAGTGAAGCTGCTGAGGGTGGGACCGGTGGGGCAGGAACGCCCAGCCGTGTTGGACGAGTCGGGGACGCTCCTGGACATCTCCGGGGTCGTCGCCGATATCGACGCCGCCTTCCTCGCCGGTGGTGGCATCGAGCTCGTACGGTCCGCGATTGTGGCCGGTGACCTGCCGGTCGTTGAACCCGGTGTCCGGGTCGGTCCGCCGATCGCCCGGCCGGGCAAGATCGTCTGCATCGGCCTGAACTACTCCGACCACGCCGCGGAGACCGGCGCTGAGACGCCCGCCGAGCCGGTCGTGTTCATGAAGGCGGCGAACACAGTCATCGGACCGGACGACCAGGTGCTGGTGCCGCGCGCGAGCGAGAAGACCGACTGGGAAGTCGAACTCGCCGTCGTGATCGGCCGCACCGCCCGTTACCTGCCCGGCCACGCGGAGGCTCTCGCCTGCGTGGCCGGGTACGCCATCTCCAACGACGTCTCCGAGCGCGAGTTCCAGTTGGAACGCGGCGGGCAGTGGGACAAGGGCAAGTCCTGCGAGACGTTCAACCCGTTCGGGCCGTGGCTGGTCACCGCCGACGAGATCCCCGACCCGCAGGCCCTCGGCCTGCGGCTGTGGGTCAACGGTGTGCTCCGGCAGGACGGGACGACCAAGAACCAGATCTTCGGCGTCGCGGAGGTGATCCGGTACCTGTCGCAGTTCATGGTGCTGGAGCCCGGCGACGTCATCAACACAGGTACGCCCGCGGGCGTCGCGCTCGGCCTCCCCGACCCCAAGCCTTATCTGAAGGCTGGCGACGTCGTCGAGGTCGAGATCGACGGACTGGGGCGGCAGCGGCAAGAAGTGGGGAAGGCATGACAACGCGCATCACCGGGCTGGCCACGCACGACGTTCGGTTCCCGACGTCGCTGGAGCTCGACGGCTCCGACGCGATGAACCCGGACCCGGACTACTCGGCGGCCTACGTCGTGGTGAGCACCGACGCCCCCGACGGCCTCGCGGGCCACGGCTTCGCGTTCACCATCGGCCGCGGCAACGACGTGCAGACCACCGCGATCCGCGCGCTGGAGCCCTACATCGTCGGCCGCGACCTCGAGGCCACCCTGGGCAACCTGGGCGCGGTGTGGAAAGAGATGGTCCACGACTCGCAGCTGCGCTGGCTCGGCCCGGAGAAGGGCGTCATGCACATGGCGATCTCCGCGGTCGTCAACGCGCTGTGGGACCTCAAGGCCAAGCGCGAGGGCAAGCCCGTCTGGGAGCTGCTCGCCGACATGACCCCCGAGCAGCTCGTCGACCTGGTGGACTTCCGCTACCTGTCCGACGCTCTCACCCCGGGTGAGGCGCTGGCCATCCTGCGCCGCGCCGAGCCGGGCCGCGCCGAGCGCAAGGCCCAGCTGCTGGCGAACGGCTACCCCGCCTACACCACCTCCCCCGGCTGGCTCGGCTACGACGACGCGAAGCTGCGCAGGCTGTGCAACGAGGCCGTCGCCGAGGGCTTCACCCAGATCAAGCTGAAGGTCGGCGCCGACCTCGACGACGACATCCGCCGCCTGCGCATCGCGCGCGGCACGGTCGGCCCGGACATCCGCATCGCCATCGACGCCAACCAGCGCTGGGACGTCGGCACCGCCATCGCCTGGGTGCGCGAGTTGGCCCCGTTCGACCCATGGTGGGTCGAGGAGCCGACCAGCCCCGACGACGTCCTCGGCCACGCCACCATCGCCAGGGCCATCGCCCCGGTGAAGGTCGCCACCGGCGAGCACGTGCAGAACCGGGTGGTCTTCAAGCAGCTGCTGCAGACCGGCGCCATCTCCTACCTCCAGTTGGACGCCGCGCGCGTCGCGGGCGTCAACGAGAACGTGGCGATCCTGCTGCTCGCGGCCAAGTTCGGCGTGCCGGTGTGCCCGCACGCGGGCGGCGTCGGCCTGTGCGAGCTGGTGCAGCACCTGTCGATGTTCGACTTCGTCGCGGTGTCGGGCTCGCTGGAGAACCGGGTGATCGAGTACGTCGACCACCTGCACGAGCACTTCACCGACCCGGTGCGCATCGTCAACGGCAACTACGTCACCCCGACCACGCCCGGCTTCAGCGCCACCATGCGCGCGGAGACGCTGACGAAGTTCGCCTTCCCCGGCGGTCCCGTGTGGACCGCCGCCACCCGGCGGAACGCGTCATGACGGACTTCGCGGGCCTGCGGGCCATCGTCACCGGCGGCGGATCGGGCATCGGCTTGGCCGCGGCGACCCACCTGGCCGCCCGCGGCGCCCGGGTCGCCTGCCTCGACCTGAACCCGGCCGGGGTGCCCGAGCCGCTGCTCGGCATCACCGCCGACGTCGGCGACGAGGACTCGGTCACCGCCGCGGTGAACCAGGCCGCCGAGGCGTTCGGCGGGCTCGACATCGTGGTCAACAACGCGGGCATCGGCGCGCAGGGCACCGTCGAGGACAACTCCTACGACGAGTGGCGCAAGGTGTTCGAGGTCAACGTGCTCGGTATCGTCCGCACGAGCCGGGCCGCGCTGCCCCACCTGCGAGAATCCCCGGCGGCCGCGATCGTCAACACCTGCTCGATCGCCGCGACCGCCGGACTGCCCCAGCGCGCGCTCTACAGCGCCAGCAAGGGCGCCGTGCAGTCACTGACCCTGGCCATGGCCGCCGACCACGTGGCCGACGGCGTGCGGGTCAACTGCGTCAACCCGGGCACCGCGGACACCCCGTGGGTGCGCAGGCTGCTGGACTCCGCCGCGGATCCGGCCGCCGAGCTCGCCGCGCTCAACGCGCGGCAACCCATGGGACGGCTGGTGACCGCCGACGAGGTCGCCGCCGCCATCGCCTACCTCGCCGGACCCCACGCCGCGTCGACCACCGGGACCGTGCTCGCGGTCGACGGTGGCATGCAGGGACTTCGCCTGCGCCCCCGAGCCAACTGAATACCCCGCAGATTTCCCCGTTGTTGAATCGAGGACAGTCAATGAAGATCACCTCCCGCTCCCGGGCCGCGTTCGCCGTCATCGCGGCGACCACGCTGGCCGTGTCGCTGTCGGCGTGCAGCAAGGACTCCGACACCCCCGCCGCCTCGGGCTCCGGCTCGAACGCGGGCGGCGGCATCGGCGTCGACCTGCCCCGCGCGGACTCCGACTTCTGGAACGCCTACGCCAAGTACGTGCCGACCAAGGCCAAGGACCTGGGCGTCACCCTCACGTCGACGACGAACTCGCAGAACGACGTGCAGAAGCTGCTGACCAACGTCGACAGCCTCGTCGCGCAGGGCGCCAAGGCCCTCGTCATGGCCCCGCAGGACACCGGTGCGATCGCCTCGAAGCTCGACGAGCTCGCGGGCAAGAAGATCCCCGTGGTCAGCGTCGACACCCGCCCCGACAGCGGCAGCGTCTACATGGTCGTCCGCGCCGACAACCGCGCCTACGGCACCAAGGCCTGTGAGTTCCTCGGCGAGAAGCTGGGCGGCAAGGGCAAGGTCATCGAGTTCCAGGGCGCGCTGTCCTCGATCAACGGGCGGGACCGCTCCGAGGCGTTCAAGGAGTGCATGACCAAGAAGTTCCCGGACATCAAGGTGTTCGAGGAGCCGACCGAGTGGGAAGGCGCCAAGGCGCAGGCCGCCCTGGAGACCCGCCTGACCACCGACCCCGACATCAAGGGTGTCTACATGCAGGCCGGTGGCGTGTTCCTCGACCCGACCCTGCAGGTGCTCAAGCAGCGTGGCCTGCTGGTCCCGCCGAGCGACCCCAAGCACATCTTCATCATCTCCAACGACGGCATCCCGCAGGAGTTCGACGCCATCCGCAAGGGTGAGATCGACGCGACCGTCTCCCAGCCCGCCGACACCTACGCTGGCATCGGCCTCTACTGGGCCAAGCAGGCTCTCGCGGGCGTCACCCCGAAGGAAGGCCCGACCGACCACGGCAGCACCGTGATCAAGCTGCCGAACGGTTTCGAGGACCAGCTCCCCGCTCCGCTGGTGACCAAGGACAACGTGGACGACGCTTCCCTCTGGGGCAACGCCAAGTCCTGACCTGACCAGCACGTAGGAGAGGTATTCCACGATGGACACCCAAGCTCCACTGGTCCAGGCGACCGGGATCGTCAAGCGCTTCGGGCCCACCGTCGCGCTCGCCGACGGGAACCTGACGGTGCACGCCGGTGAGACCCACGCCCTGGTCGGGCGCAACGGCGCCGGGAAGTCGACCATGGTCGGGGTGGTCACCGGGCTGCTGAAGCCGGACGCGGGCGAGGTCCGCTTCGCTGGCGAGCCCGCCCCGGCACTCGGCGACCGCGCCGCGTGGCGCGAACGGGTGGCTTGTGTCTACCAGTACCCGTCGGTGGTCAAGGAGCTGACCGTCGCGGAGAACCTCTTCCTGCACCGGCAGCCGCGCGGGCGGTTCGGCTTGATCTCGCCGAGCCGCCAGCGCAGGCAGGCCGCCGAACTGCTCGACGCGTGGTCGGTCCCGGTGTCCCCGGACCTGCCCGCCGCCGAGCTGAGCGTCGAGCAGCGCCAGCTTGTCGAGATCGCGAGCGCCCTGTCGCTGGGCGCCCGCTTCGTCATCCTCGACGAGCCGACCGCGCAGCTGGAGGGCCGGGCGATCACCCGGCTGTTCGACAAGCTGCGCGCGCTGCAGGACGCGGGAGTGACGTTCCTGTTCATCTCCCACCACCTGCCCGAGATCTACGAGATCTGCCAGCGGGTCACCGTCTTCCGCGACGCCCGGCACATCGTCACCGACACGGTGGACAACATGGACCGGGACAAGCTGGTGGCCGCGATGATCGGCGAGGCCCGCGGGCTCGTGCAGGTCGGCGCCGACCGGCCCGCCGTGCCCGAGTCGGCCGAGCCGGTGCTCGAACTCGCGGGCGTGACCGTGCCGGGTCACGTCGACGAGGTGGATCTGACCGTGCGCCGAGGCGAGATCGTCGGCGTGGCGGGTTCAGCGGTCAGCGGCAAGCGTCAGCTCGCCGAGGCCCTGGCCGGACTGCGCGGCCGCACCGGGGCAGTGTTCGTGGCGGGCCGCAAGGTCCGCCCGGGCACGGTGCGCGCCGCGCTGGACGGCGGTATCGGCTATCTGCCGGGCGACCGCAACGTCGACGGGTTCGTCGGCGGGCTGTCGGTAGCGGAGAACGCCACCATGACGATCGCGAAGAAGCTCGGACCCGCGGGGATGGTGCTGCCGGGCAAGCGCGACGCCGCGGCCCGGACCATGATCGCCGACCTGGACATCCACACGTCGGGGCCGGACCAGCCGGTCGGCGAGCTGTCCGGTGGCAACGCGCAGAAGGTCGTCATGGCCAGGACCCTGGCCAGCGACCCGGAAGTCATCGTGCTGGTGCAGCCGACCGCGGGCGTGGACGTGCGCTCGAAGGAGTCGCTGCTGGGCGCGGTGGACGAGAAGACCCGTGAGCAGCGGGGCGCTCTGCTCATCTCAGACGAACTGGACGACCTGCGGGTGTGCGACCGCGTCGTGGTGATGGTCGGCGGCCGGGTCGTCGCCGAGCACCTGCGGGGCTGGGACGAGAACACGCTCGTGGCCGAGATCGAGGGAATCAGTGAGCACAGTGTCTGAAACTCTGGCGAAAGAGTCTCCAATGGTGGAGCAGAGCGACGGCGGCGACCCCGCCAAGTCAGGCAGGCCCAGCAACCGGCTCCGGCTGGCCAAGCTGCGTGACCTGGCCCTGATCCCGCCGATCATCGTCGTGCTCATCATCGGCTACTCGATCAACCCGGACGTCTTCCTGACGAAGTCGTACCTGGTCGACAACGTGCTGAAGTACCAGGCCGTGCTGGCGCTGCTCGTGCTCGCCGAGGCCCTGGTGCTCATCGTGGGCAAGATGGAGCTGTCGCTGGAGTCGACCGTCGGCTTCGCGCCCGCCATCGCGGTGTTCATGGTGGTCGGCACCAGCGACTTCCTCGGCGCGCCGTGGCCCGCGTGGACGGTGCTGCCGGTGACGCTGTTCTTCGGCGCGATGGTCGGCCTGTTCAACGCGTTCATGATCGTCAAGGTCAAGCTGTCGGCGTTCATGGTCACCCTGGCCATGCTGATCCTGCTGCGCGGCCTGCAACTGGCCATCGTCGGCGGCGCCACGATGTCCAACCTGGCCAAGAAGGTCCCGGTGATCGACGACCTGGGCAGCACCCGGATCGTCGGCCTGCCGGTGTCGATCTGGATCGTGATCGTGGCCTTCGGCGTCGGCATCGTCGTGCTCGGCTACACGCGCGCGGGCCGGTCGATCTACGCGGTGGGCGGCAACCCCGCCGCGGCGCGGGCCGCGGGCATCCGGGTCGAGCGGGTCGTGTTCATCACCCTGATCATCGCCAGCGTGCTGGCGGCGTTCGCGGGCCTCATGCTGGCGGGTCAGTTGGGCGCGGTGTCGGCGACCATGGGCGACGGCATGATCTTCAAGGTGTTCGCGGCCGCGGTCATCGGCGGCATCATGCTCGACGGCGGCAAGGGCTCGCTGTTCGGCGCGCTGACCGGCGTGCTGCTGCTCGGCCTGCTGGAGAGCGTGCTCGTGCTGGCCCAGGTCGACCCGCTGCAGATCCAGGCGGTGTACGGCCTCGTCATCCTGGTCGCGCTCATCATCGCCCGCGTGACCAGCGGAAAGGCCCAGGACTGACCGTGGACCGGATCGCCCTGCACACCCGGCTCAAGCCGGGTATGGAAGCGGACTACGACCGCGAGCACGCCGTGATCCCGCCCGACCTGGCCGACGCCCTGCGCGATGCCGGGGTGCACACGTGGCGGATCTGGCGCGACGGACTGGACCTGTTCCACTTCGTCGAGGTCGAGGACTACCAGGCCATGCGGAAGATGCTCGCCGACCACCCGGCGAACATCCCGTGGCAGGCGCGGATGGCCCGGCTCCTCGACGTCGAGGACGACTACTCGGGCAACGACATGGGCATCAAGAAGGTCTGGGAGCTTCCGTGAAGAAGGCCCGCCTGGGCACCTCCGCCGTCGAGGTCACCGAACTCGGGTTCGGCGCGGCCGGGATCGGCAACCTGTTCACCGCCGTCGACGACACCGACGCCCTCGGTGCCGTCGACGCGGCGTGGGCGGCGGGGGTGCGCTACTTCGACACCGCACCGCACTACGGGCTGGGCCTGTCGGAACGCCGCCTCGGCGACGCGCTGACCGGCCGCCCGCGGTCGGAGTTCGTGGTGTCGACGAAGGTGGGCCGCCTCCTGGAGCCGCACTCCGGCGGCGGCCGCGACGACCAGGGCTTCGACGTCCCGGCCCACTCGGTGCGCCGCTGGGACTTCAGCGCCGACGGCGTCCGCCGGTCGCTGGAGTCCAGTTTGGAACGACTGGGCCTCGACCACGTCGACGTCGTCCTGCTGCACGACCCGGACGACCACTGGGCCCAGGCCATCGATGAGGCGTATCCCGCCCTGCACGAGCTTCGGTCGCACGGCGTGGTCGGCGCGATCGGCGTCGGGATGAACCAGTGGCAGCTGCTCGACCGGTTCGTCACCGAGACCGACATCGACACGGTGATGCTCGCGGGCCGCTACACCCTGCTGGACGACTCGGCCGCCGACACCCTGCTCCCCCACTGCCTGGAACACGGCGTGTCGGTCCTGGGCGCCGGGGTGTTCAACTCCGGTGTGCTCGCCACCGACACCCCCGGCGACACGTTCGACTACGCGCCCATATCCGCTGAGCTGCGTTCGCGGGCGCTGCGGATCGCCGAGCTGTGCCGGGAGCACGGCGTCAGCCTGCCGCGGGCCGCGATGGCCCACGTGGCCCGCCACCCCGCCGTCGCGGGCATCGTCGTCGGCGCCCGCGACGCCGCCCAGGTGACCCGCAACGCCGAGCTGTTCGCCCGTCCCGTGCCGGACGCGCTCTGGACGGACCTGGCGGCCCTGTGATCACCGACGCCCACCACCACCTCTGGAACCCGGCCGCCCGCGCCTACCCGTGGATGGCGGGCGCCGTGCTCGACCCGATCCGCCGGGAGTACACGGTGGACGACCTGCGCGCCGCGGCCGGGCCGGATGTCACGGCGACCGTGCTGGTGCAGACGGTGTCCACTTCGGAGGAAACGGCTGATTTTCTCGCTGTGGCGCGGGAAAGCGACGGCTACGTGGCGGGCGTCGTCGGCTGGACCGACCTGCTCGCGGATCTCGACGACCCCAACCTCGCCGACCCGCTGCTCGTCGGGATTCGCCACCAGGTGGAGAACGAACCGGACCCGGACTGGCTGCTGCGTCCAGCGGTCCAGCGCTCGCTCACTGAGCTTGGCAGGCGCGGCCTGGTCTACGACCTGCTCGTCCGCGTCCCCTCCCGCCCCGCCGCCTTGGTCACCGCTCGGGCTGTCGACGGCATGTTCGTACTCGACCACGCCGGAAAGCCGGACATCGCAGGCGGCGAGTGGCAGCCGTGGGCGGACTGGATCACCGAGTTGGCCCGGTGCCCGAACGTGGTGTGCAAGTTGTCGGGCCTGACGACGGAAGCGGACTGGACGTCGTGGCTGCCGTCGGACATCCGCCCGTACGCCGACCACGTCCTGACGGCGTTCGGCAGCGACCGGGTGCTGTTCGGCTCGGACTGGCCGGTGTGCGACCTGGCGGGCGGCTACGCCGAGGTCCAGTCGCTCGCCGAGGTCCTGTTGACCCACGCCACCCTGACGGAACGCGACGCGGTCCTCAACAGCAACGCCCGGCGGGTTTACGGACTCAAGTGACCGGCGCGAGTCCAGTCCAGCCACCCATCGCGGCGTTCCTCCGACTAGCACCCGCTTGACCAGCGGTTACGGCGCACTCGACAGGTCGGAGAAAAACTTTGGAGCGCGTGTCGATCCAGGGCCCCGTTCGATCGTCGCGTCAGTAGAGGCCAGGATGGACCCGGCCGACAGACCCGATACGGGAGACGAAGATGCGTTTCATGGTGATCGTCAAGGCGACCGAGGACTCCGAGGCGGGCGTGCAGCCCAGCGACGAGATGCTGCGCGAGATGATGGCGTTCAACGAGGAGCTGGTCAAGGCTGGTGTGCTGCTCGCGGGTGAGGGGCTGCACCCGAGTTCGAACGGTGCCCGCGTCTTCTTCTCCGGCGACAAGCGGACCGTCGTGGACGGGCCGTTCGCCGAGACCAAGGAGCTGATCGCCGGGTTCTGGCTGCTCGAGGTGAAGTCGCTGGAAGAGGCGGTCGAGTGGGTCAAGCGGGTGCCGAACGTCACCGGCGGCGAGTCGCAGATCGAGATTCGCCAGGTGTTCTCCGCTGAGGACTTCGAGAACGCCTCGCCGGAGGTCAGGGCGCTGGAGAAGGAGTTGCGCGCGACCGTCGAGAACGGCTGACCATGGCGTGCCTTGCCCGCGCGCGTCGGTAGCTGATTTGATCCAGGCGTGACGGCTACCGACGCGCGCCGGGCGGTGGAGGCGGTATGGCGGATCGAGTCCGCCCGCCTGATCGCCGGGCTGGCCAGGCTGGTCCGCGACGTCGGCCTGGCCGAGGAACTCGCCCAAGACGCCCTGGTCACCGCGCTGGAGAAGTGGCCGGAGACCGGGATCCCGCGCAACCCCGGCGCGTGGCTGATGACCGCGGCGAAGAACCGGGCGGTCGACCTGGCCCGGCGCGACCAGAACTACCGCCGCAAGCTCGAGCAGATCGGCCGCGACACCGAGCACGACCACGCGCCCGACGCGGGCGCCGGGGTCGGCGACATCGACGACGACCTGCTGCGCCTGGTGTTCACCGCCTGCCACCCCGTGCTGTCCACTGAGGCCCAGGTCGCGCTGACGCTGCGGATGCTCGGCGGGCTCACCACCGACGAGATCGCCCGGGCGTTCCTGGTCGCCGAGGCGACCATCGCCCAGCGGATCGTGCGGGCCAAGAAGACCCTCGCGAAGGCTGGTGTCCCGTTCGAGGTCCCCGCCGAGGACGAGCGCGACGCCCGCCTCGCGGCCGTGCTCGGCGTGATCTATCTGATCTTCAACGAGGGCTACTCGGCCACCGCGGGCCAGGACCTCATGCGGCCCGCGCTCTGCGCGGACGCGCTGCGTCTGGCCCGGGTCCTCGCGGGACTCATGCCGCGTGAGCCCGAGGTGCACGGACTGGTGGCCCTGCTGGAGATCCAGGCCTCGCGCGCCAAGTCACGCGTCGGCCCCGGCGGCGAGCCCGTGCTGCTGCTGGAGCAGGACCGTGCCCGCTGGGACCAACTGCTGATCCGGCGCGGGCTCGCCGCGCTGAAGAAGGCCGAGTCCCTCGGCGGCATGGGCCGCCCGTACACGCTCCAGGCGTCGATCGCCGCCTGCCATGCCAACGCCCGCACACCCGAGGACACCAACTGGCTGCGGATCGCGGGCCTCTACGAGGCGTTGGCGCTGGTCGCGCCGTCGCCGATCATCGAGCTCAACCACGCCGTCGCGATCGGCATGGCCTTCGGCCCGGCAGTCGGGCTGGAACTGCTCGACGAACTCCGCGACGAACCGACGCTGCGGGAGTATCACCTGCTCCCCAGCACCCGCGGCGACCTGCTGGCCAAACTCGGCCGCACCGAGGAGGCCCGCGCGGAGTTCGAACGCGCCGCCCAGCTCACCCGCAACGAACGGGAGCGCGCGCTGCTGCTCAGCCGGATCGCCGCGGACTAGGAGACAGCCAGCACTACCTTGCCGCGCGCCTGTCCACTCTGGACATAGTCGATCGCGGCCGCGGCGTCGCTGAGGGGGAAGGTGCGGTCGAGCACCGGCATGACCGTTCCCGCCTCGATCAGCTCCCGCAGCGCTTCGAGGTGGGCGACCCGCTCCACCGAGATCAGGCTGCGGAGGCTCTGCTTCACGAAGGGCGACACCAGCGCCACGCCGAGCACCCGGCCCATCATGCCGAGCACCTTCCCGCCGCCTTCGCCGCCGATTACGACCAGCGTGCCCTTCGGGGTGAGGGCGCCGCGGAGCCGGGACAGCGGCCGGTTGCCCGCGATGTCGAGGATCAGGTCGTACCGGACCGACCCGTCGACACAGTCCGACCGGGTGTAGTCGATCACGTGGTCGGCGCCGATCGACTTCACCAGGTCGACCTTGCCCGTGCTGCACACGCCGGTGACCTCGGCCCCGAGAACTTTGGCCAGCTGGACCGCGTAGGTGCCCACCCCGCCCGCCGCGCCGATGACCAGCACGTGGTGGCCGGGCTCGACCCGGTCACGCAGTCCTTGCAGCGCCGTCATTCCCGAGATCGGGACGGCGGCGGCCTGCTCGGGACGCAGGTTCGCCGGGATCGCGGCGAGCCGGTCCTCCCGTGCGCACACGTACTCGGCGAAGGTGCCCTCCGCGGTGCCGAACACCTCGTCGCCCGCCTTGAAGCGGGTCACGCCTGCGCCGACCGCCTCGACCGTCCCCGCGAGGTCCCGGCCGCGGACGGCCACCTTCGGCACGCGCAGCCCGTAGCCGACCAGCCGGACCGCGTAAGGCAGTCCCGTCATCAGGTGCCACACGCCCGGGTCGACGCCCGCCGCGTGCACCCGGACCAGCACCTCGCCCGCACCTGGTGTCGGGGTGTCGATGTCGGCGAACGAGAGGACGTCCGTCGAGCCGTATCTGTCCTGCGTTATCGCCTTCACGGCGCATCTCCATCCGGATACTGGAAAACGTCGTCGAGTGGCACTTTGAACACCCGCGCGATCTGGAACGCCATCTCCAGCGAAGGCGAATAGCGCCCCTGCTCGATGGCGATGATGGTCTGCCGGGTCACGCCGACCCGGTTGGCCAGGTCGGCCTGCGTCATCTCCCCGTGCGCGAACCGCAGCGCGCGGATGGAGTTGGTGACCTTTGTGGACTTCACCATGCCTGGAACCCCACCCGGTAGGCGGAGATCCTGGCCATCGACCCGAGCACACCGGACAGCGCGAACCCCAGGTACACCGCGTTGGCGATCCAGAAGTGGTCGGCCTCGACCATGGCCAGGATCAGCGCAGCGATGGCACCGATCACCACGAACGACTGGCCGACGTGGTCGCCGAACCGCTCGATCTCCCGGTCGCGCTGGTCGCGTTTGCTCGACTCCCCCGAGGCGATCGACACCACGATGTGCAGCACGATCGACGCCACGATCGCCGCGCCGATGGTCCACAGCATCGGCACCACATAGGGCACGTCGACCAGCGCCCCGTCGCGACTCAGGATGATCACCGCGTACACCGCGTACGCGACGATCGTCACCACGCCCATGATCCACGCGCGCTGCTCTTCAACCGCCACGCCGCACTCCTCTGTCAAACAAACCTGACATCAGCAAAGGTAAAGCAGCGCGGACACGATGTCAAAGTTTCTTAACCTCAACCGACCTCAGCCAGACGTCCAGCGACAGCGCGAAGTCGATCCCCGCCCGAGTGGCCTGGTCAGGTGTCCGGGACAGCCGACCGCGAAGCCGCGACGGGTCGAGCAGCGTCCAGACCGCGGCGTTGGGCGAGGCGAGGAGATCGCGGGCCTGCTCGCCGATCGCCTGGTCGTAGGCCGGGTCCTGCGTGACCGGATAGGGCGCCTTGACCCGGGAGGTGACGCTCGGCGGCAGCAGGTCGACGGTCGCCGCGCGGAGCAGGGACTTCTCCCGGCCGTCGAACGTGTGCAGCGACCACGGCGTGTTGAACGCGTACTCGACGAGCCGGTGGTCGCAGAACGGCACCCGGACCTCCAGCCCGACGGCCATGCTCAGCCGGTCCTTGCGGTCGAGCAGGTCGGGCAGCCACCGGGTGAAGTGCAGGTGGAAGACCTCGCGCATCCGCCGCTGCCGCCCTGCCTCACCGGGCAGCACCGGCACCTCGGCGAGCGCCTGGCGGTAGTGCGCGAAGCGGTGGTCGGCGATGGCGAGTTCGGCGGCCACGTCGGCGCGCAGCAGCGCCTGGTAAGTGCCGCTGCGGCCGGTGAGGTAGCGCCACGGGTAGTCCGCGGAGACCGGGTCGCGGAACCACGGGTAGCCGCCGAACACCTCGTCCGCGCTCTCCCCCGAGATCGCGACCGTCGAGTGCTCCCGGACGGCCTTGAACAGCAGGTACAGCGACGCGTCCATGTTCCCCGTCGCGGGCGCGTCGCGCGCGGCCACAACCGCCTCGCGCACGGTGGGATCGGTGAGCGCGGCCGAGTCGAGCACGATGTCGCGGTGGTCGAACCCGCAGTGCGCCACCATGTCCCGCACGAACGGCGCGTCCGGCGTGGCGCGCAGCCGGTCGGGGACGAACGGGGCCGCGAAGTCGACCGAGAAGGTCCGCAGCGGCAGCGCCCGGTGGCCCAGCGCGGCGAGGGCGCTGGAGTCGAGCCCGCCGGAGAGCAGCGCGCCGATCGGCACGTCGGCGCGCACGTGCCGGTCGGTGATGTCGGCCAGCAGGCCGCGCACGCGGTCGACGGTGCCGGGCAGGTCGTCGGCGTGCGGCCGGGCCGCCAATGTCCAATAGGGACGCTCGCGGACACCCCGGTGGTCGACCAGCACCAGACACCCCGGCGGGACCTCGCGGACACCGGTGAACAGGCTCCGGCCCGGCGTGCGGACCGAGGCGAAGAAGTCGCGCAGGCCGTCGGTGTCGACCGCCGGGGCGACCATCCCCGAGGCGAACAGCGCCTTGGGCTCGGAGGCGAACAGCACTCCCCCGCCGTGGCGCGCGTAGAACAGCGGTTTGACGCCCAACCGGTCGCGGACGAGCATGAGTCGCCGACGCGGCGCGTCCCACACGGCGAAGGCGAACATCCCGTTCAGGCGTTCGGGAGCGCGGCTGCCCCATTGCCCGCACGCGTGCAGCACGACCTCGGTGTCGGTGTCGGTGCGGAACTTGTGTCCGAGCCGCTCCAGTTCCAGGCGCAGCTCGGCGTGGTTGTAGACCTCTCCGGTGTAGGCGAGCACGATGACGGCTTCGTCCCGGTCGTCGGTGGTGAGCATCGGCTGTTGCCCATTGGCCGGGTCGAGCACGGCGAGCCTGCGGTGCCCGAGGCACGCGTCGGGCCCGGCCCACAGCCCCGCGTCGTCGGGCCCGCGCGCGGCGAGCGTGTCCGTCATCCGGCGAACGGTCGACGCCTCGACCGGCCGGGCAGGGTCGACCCAGCCAGCGATTCCACACACGATTCGACCTCCACGGCACTGGACTGCGCTCGACGCGCGGACAGCGACCAGCACGGCTACCCTGGCCGCACTCATGATCACATGGTGTGTCCGTCCACAGTGGTCAGCGAGCCGCCACGTTCGAGTGACACCAGTGAGGTCGTCATGTCCACATGCGAGCCGATCGCCATTGTCGGCATGGGAGCCCGGCTGCCCGGCGCCGCCGACTACCGCGCGCTCTGGGCCCTGCTCCGCGACGGCGTGGACGCGGTCGCGGCGGGGGCGTTCATCGACCCGGCGGCCGGGTTCGACCGCGACCTGTTCGGTGTCACCGAACGCGAGGACGCGATCATCGACCCGCAGCACCGCGTCCTGCTGACCACGACGTGGGACGCGCTGCTCGACGCGGGCTGCACCGCCGAGTCGCTCGCGGGCGAGGAGGTCGGCGTGTTCATGGGGCAGAGCACGGGCGAGCACTGGGACTCGCTGCGCGCGAACGCCAAAGTGGACATGTACGCGATCGCGGGCACCGCCGCGCGCAGCATGGCGTCTGGCCGGATCAGCAACGCGTGGGACCTGCGCGGCCCGTGCGCCACCGTCGACGCGGCCTGCTCATCCGGGACGCTGGCCGTGCACCTGGCCTGCCAGAGCCTGCGCACCGGCGAGTGCGACGTCGCGGTGGCGGGCGGGGTGAGCCTTGTGCTGGGTGTGGACCACACGCTCGGCTACGCCGCCGCGGGCCTGCTGTCGCCGACCGGCCGCTGCCGGTTCGGCGCCGAGGACGCCGACGGCTTCGTGCGCGCGGACGGCGCGGGAGCCGTGGTGCTCAAACGCCTTTCGACCGCTCTCGCCGACGCCGACATGATCCACGCGACGATCCTCGGCAGCGCGCAGGCCAGCAAGGGCCGAACCGCCAAGGCGATCATCGCCCCGTCAGTCGAGGGCTACCTCCAGGTCATCCACCGCGCGTGCGACTCGGCGGGCATCGCGCCGGAGCAGATCGGCTACGTCGAGGCCCACGGCAACGCCGCCCCACGGGGCGACACCATCGAACTCCAGGCGATCGGGCAGGCGATCGGCGTGGGCAGGCGGGAAGGGCGGCCGTGCCTTGTGGGCTCGGTCAAGTCCAACATCGGCCACCCGGAGGCCGCGGGTGGCGTCGCGGGCTTGATCAAGACCGCGCTGGCGCTCCACCACCGCACCCTGCCCGCCAGCCTGCACAGCGAGCAGCCGACGTCCTCTGTGGACTGGTCAGGTCTGGGCATCGCCCCGGTACCCGAGACCATCGCCTGGCCGTACCGGGGCACAGCGATCGCGGGTGTCAACACCTACGGCCTGTCCGGAACCTTCGTCCACCTCCTCGTCGGCGAACCCCCGGGCGAGCGGCACCGACACTGAGCGGGCCGCAGCTCGACGTCAGGTGGGGCTTCGGCGATGCTGTGTGCGTGGAGTACGTGTCCAGAGTGCCGCGACCGCCGCTGGACGGGCTGATCGACGACCTCTACTACCTGGAGGGCGCGCCGCCGTACGCCCGGCTGACGCTGCCGCCGATGCCCGCGGCGCTGCTCATCGTCAACCTCGGGCCGCCGTTCCGCATCCGCGCGGGCACCGACATCGAGACGACCGAGTACGCCGACGGCTGCGTGGTCACCATGCCCACCCGCGCGTTCGAGTTCGGCTACCCGCCCGGGACGCGGTCCGTCGGCGTGCACTTCAAGCCGTGGGGACCGGCGCCGTTCCTGCCGATGCCCGCGGCCGAGCTGTGTGACCGGCCGGTGACGATAGAGCAGGTCTGGGGCAGGCCCGCCATCGCCGAGCTGCGCGACCGGCTGGCCATGGCGGACGGACCGCACGAGATGCTGACGCTGCTCGAGGACGAGCTGATGCGGCGGCTGTCTGAGACCGCTGGCCTCGGGCTGGTCCGCCACACGAGCAACGTCATCGAGGCGGCGGGCGGGGCGGTGGCGATCGGCGACCTGAGCGTGGCCGCCGGGGTCAGCGGCACCCATCTGGCACAGCGGTTCAAGCAGCTCATCGGCGTCACGCCGAAGCGGCTGGCCCGCACCTACCGCTTCACCGCGACCGTGTTCGCGATCGACCCCGCCCGACCGGTCGACTGGAGCGAGCTCGCCGGTGGCGCGGGCTACTTCGACCAGGCCCACTTCGGCCACGAGTTCCGGGAGTTCACCGGGCTCACGCCGACCCGCTACGTCGAAGTCCGGCGGCGGTTCCTGCGCGAACATCCCGGCCACGCGCTGGACGGCTGGCCGCTGCCCGCCGATTGATTTCTTACAAGAGCGGCGGCTCCCGAAAGGTTAATTTGGGGACACCCAAAGCAGAGGAGAGTCCCGTGGGCAAGGTCGTCATGTACAGCTCGGTGTCGGTGGACGGCTTCGTCGCCGACGAGAACGACCAGCCCGGACCGCTGTTCGAGTGGTTGACCAGCGGCGACGTCCCGTTGGACGAGAGCGGCGTGGTGAAGGTGTCGCAAGTGTCCTACGACTACACCCGGGCGTACTGGGACCGGATCGGCGTGACGATCGCGGGCCGCCACGTCTTCGACCTGACGGACGGCTGGGATGGCAAACCGCCGGGCGGGATCGACCACGTGGTGGTCGTGACGCACCGGCCCGCGCCGGAGGGCTGGGACCCCGAGGCGCCGTTCCACTTCGTCGACGGCGTCGAGGCGGCCGTGGCCAAGGCGCAGGAGCTGGCGGGTGACCGCGTCGTCGAGATCGCCGCGGGCGACGTCGGCGGCCAGGCGCTTGCCGCGGGGCTAGTCGATGAGGTGCGAATGGACGTCGTCCCCGTGGTGTTCGGGTCCGGCAAGCGCTACTTCGGGTCGGTCGACGCGCAGCACCTGTTGGAGGGTCCTGACACGGTGATTCAGGGCAACCGGGTGCTTCACCTGCGCTATCAGGTGCGCCGCTGAACGGGCCGGGCGATCAGCGAGCGCCGGGCGCCAACGCTGAAGCGGGTGAGCCGAGCATGTTGCGCAGCCACAGCTCCACCCCCGCCACATGCACTGTCGCCCACGCGCGGGCGACCTCCGGCTGCCTGGCCTCGATCGCGTCGCAGATGGCGACGTGCTGTTCCCGGGTGCGCTGGACCGCGCCCTCCTGGGTGAGGCCGCGCCAGATGCGGGCGCGGGCCGTGGGGCCGGACATGCCGTCGATCAGCGAGCACAGGACCGGGTTGCCCGAGCCGGTGGCGATGCGGCGGTGGAATTCGAGGTCGTTGGCGACCAGTTCCTCGATGCTGGCGTCGGGGGCCAGTTCGGCGAGGACCGCGCGCAGGCCCGCGATGTCGATGTCGGACATCTCGGTGGCGGCCATGGCGGTGGCGGCGGGTTCGAGGATGCGGCGGACTTCCAGGAAGTGCAGCACCGAGGCGTCCTGGTGGAAGTCCACTACGAAGCCCAAGGCGTCGAGCAGCAGGTTGGGCTGCAGGCTGGTGACGTAGGTGCCGTCGCCCTGGCGGACGTCGAGCACGCGGATCAGCGACAGCGCCTTGACCGCCTCCCGCAGCGAGCTGCGCGACAGGCCGAGGCGTTCGGCGAGGTCGGCCTCGCGGGGCAGCTTGGAGCCGGGACCGAGCTCACCGCTGACGATCATGCCCTTGATCTTCTCGATCGCCTCGTCTGTTACCGGCATCTCGGTTGGCTCCCTCGCTGAACATCCGACGTTTGTCAGACTAGCTGGGACACGGAGTCTTGCCCAGGTAGGGCGTCGCGGGCGCGCCGCGCACCCCTGGCCTGCAGGTGTAGAGCAGGCCCGCGCCCGCCTCCAGGTCGGCGCCGCGAGCGGTGGTGATCACGAGGACATCCAGGTCCGGGCCGGCGAAAGCGCAGCTCGTGGGCCTGCTGGCGGGCACGGGGACGATCGCGCTCAGCGTGCCGTCCGGGGCGTAGCGGCGGACCTGTGCGCCGTCCCACAGTGCCACCCAGATGCCGCCCTCGGCGTCGACGGCCAGCCCGTCGGGGTCGCCGCAGCCGGGTTCGAACGCGACCAGGGGCCTGCCGTTGGCCAGCTCGCCGGTCGCCAGGTCGTAGTCGTGGACCTCCAGGGTCCGCGCGGCGCTGTCGACGTAGTACATCCGGGTGCCGTCAGGGCTCCAGCCGAGACCGTTGGAGATGCCGACACCCGTGCGTACGGGGACGACGCTGCCGTCGAGGTCGAAGCGGTAGAGCGCGCCGAGGCCGGGCAGCGACGCGTGCATGGTGCCCGCCCACAGCCTGCCGACGGGGTCGCACTTGGCGTCGTTGAACCGCACGCCCACCGGGCCGTCGAACACGGCCCCGAGCGGGGTGTCGTAGCCGTCGCGGCGCAGGTGGGTGACCGAGGAACCGGTCATGGCCAGCCAGCCCGCGCCGCCCGGCAGCGGGACGGCCGCGCCGAGGGTGCCGTCGACCGACAGGCTCAGATAGTGGCGGGGTTCGCCGTCGACCCAGCGGGCCACGTGCAGCCGACCCGCGGTGATGTCGACCCAGGACAGCTCCCCGCCGCTCCAGAGCGGCCCCTCACCGAGATAGCACGGCGGTCCGCCAACGCAGTTGGCCAACGCGGTGCTCAGGACATCGGTCATGGCAGGGGTCCTTCCGGTCGCGTCTGTCGTCAGGTCGAGTTCGGCACGGCAGAGGACGCCGTGCCAACCGCCTGCGTGCTGAACACGTCAATGGGCACCGGACACCGCCAGTGCGGCGCGGTCGGCCAGGCCGTCGAGGTCGCGGCCGAGCAGCGGTGACCCGATGCCGACGGCGAGCGCGCCCGCGGCGAGGTAGGCGGGCACGTCGGCCAGGCCGACCCCGCCGACGGCGACCAGCGGGATGTCCGGGAACGGCCCGCGCAGGGCGGCCAGGTAGTCCGGGCCGCCCATGGCCGAGGCCGGGAAGACCTTCACCGCCGTGGCACCCGCGAGCCACGCGGTGTCGACCTCGGTGGGGGTGAGCGCGCCGACGAGGATCCCGATGCCGAGCGCGTCCGCCGCGGCGATGGCACCCGCGGCGACGGTGGGGCTGACCAGGAACCCGGCACCCGCGGCGACGGCGTCCTTGGCCTGCGCGGCGCTGAGGACGGTGCCCGCGCCGAGCACGAGGCCGGGGTGGGTGGTGCGGATGTCGGTGATGACGTCGAGAGCGTTCTCGCTGGTCAGCGACACTTCCAGGACGTCGACCCCGGCCTTGGCGAGCACGCCTGCCGAGGCGACCAGCCGCGCCGGGTCGTCACCGCGCAGGATCGCCATGACCCGGGCTTCGGCCAAGACCGAGATGAGCAGATCCGGGGTCATGGTCCCGCCTTTCGGATGGCCGGGCCACGGCGTCGCCAATGCCCCTGGCGGCGCCGCGGCCCGGCGGGTCAGTGACCGCCGAGGCGGAGGCCGGTCGCCTTGTCGAACAGGTGGACCTGCTCGGTCAGCGGGGTCAGGCACAGCTTCTCGCCCGGGCGGTGCCGGGACATGCCGCCGGTGCGCACGGTGACCGGCTGCTGCTTGCCGCCGATGTCGGCGCTGCAGTACAGGAAGCCGTCGCTGCCCAGTTCCTCGACGACGTCGATCGTCGCCGCGATCCCCGTGCCCGGCGCGGTGATCCGCCAGCTCTCCGGGCGCACGCCGATGACCAGGTCGGGCGAGGTGAGCCCGGTGAGGTCGGCGCGGTCGAGGCGGGTGGACCACGAGCCGAGGCGGACGGTGTCGCCCTGTGCCTGGGCGTCGAGCAGGTTCATGGCGGGCGAGCCGATGAACCCGGCGACGAACAGGTTGACCGGCCGGGAGAACAGGTTCACCGGCGTGTCGCACTGCTGCAGCTCGCCGTCCTTGAGCACCGCGACCCGGTCGCCCATGGTCATGGCCTCGGTCTGGTCGTGCGTCACGTAGAGCGTGGTGACGCCGAGGCGGCGCTGCAGCGACGCGATCTGGGTGCGGGTCTGCACGCGCAGCTTGGCGTCCAAGTTGGACAGTGGCTCGTCCATCAGGAAGACCTGCGGGCGGCGCACGATCGCCCGGCCCATCGCGACGCGCTGGCGCTGGCCGCCGGAGAGCTTGGCGGGCTTGCGGTCCAGGTACTGCTCCAGGTCAAGCAGCTTCGCCGCTTCCTTGATGCGCCTGTCCCGGTCGTCCTTGCCCACCTTGGTGATCTTCAGGTGGAAGCCGATGTTCTCCGCCACCGTCATGTGCGGGTAGAGCGCGTAGCTCTGGAACACCATCGCGATGTCCCTGTCCTTCGGCGGCAGGCTGGTGACCTCGCGGTCACCGATCCAGATCCCGCCGTCGTCGACGGGCTCCAGGCCCGCGAGCATGCGCAGGGTGGTCGACTTGCCGCAGCCGGACGGGCCGACGAGGACCAGGAACTCGCCCTCCTCGATCTTCAGGTCGAGCTGATCGAGCGCGGGTCGAGCCACGCCGGGATAGCGGCGGGTGACTCCGCGGTACGACACACCGGCCATGGGCCACTCCAAACACCAGGGGATGCACGAATGTGCAAATTCTCAGCTTGTTTCACGCATAAGTCAACACTTGGCGAACATCTTACGCGCAGATTTTGTGTAGTCTGAGCCCAGTCCATCCGACCCCTTAGGACACCCATGAGCGACTCCCCCAGGTTCACCGTCGGCGACCAGGACTTCCTGCTCGACGGCGAGCCGCTCCGCCTGGTTTCCGGTGCGCTGCATTACTTCCGGGTGCATCCCGACCAGTGGGAACACCGGCTGGCCGCGGCGCGGGCGATGGGCCTGAACACGGTCGAGACCTACCTGCCGTGGAACCTGCACGAGCCGGAACCGGGTCGGTACGACTTCAGCGGCGGCCTCGACGTCGAGCGGTTCGTCCAGCTGGCCGCCGACGCCGGGCTGTACGTCCTGCTGCGTCCCGGCCCGTACATCTGCGCGGAGTTCGAACTGGGTGGACTCCCCTGGTGGCTGCTGCGCGACCCGGACATGCGGCTGCGCAGCTCCTACCAGCCCTTCCTGGACGCGGTGGACGTCTGGTTCGACGAGGTCGTCCCCCGCCTGCTGCCCACCCTGATCACCCAGGGCGGCCCGACCATCATGGTCCAGGTCGAGAACGAGTTCGGCTCCTACGGTGCCGACCCCGGCTACCTGAACCACCTCGCCGAGGGCCTGCGCACCCGCGGCGTCGACGTCCCGCTGTTCACCTCCGACGGCCCGGAAGAGCACATGCTCACCAACGGCCTCGTCCCGGACGTCCTCGCCACGGTCAACTTCGGCTCCCGCGCCCCCGAGGCCTTCGCGGCCCTCCGCCGCCACCGCCCCACCGGCCCCCTCATGTGCATGGAGTTCTGGTGCGGCTGGTTCGACCACTGGGGCGAACTCCACCACGTCCGCGACGCCGACGACGCCGCGGCCACCCTCGACGACATCCTCGGCGCGGGCGGATCGGTCAACTTCTACATGTGGCACGGCGGCACCAACTTCGGCTACCTGAGCGGCGCCAACCACGGCACGGGCTACGAACCCACCATCACCTCATACGACTACGACGCCCCGCTGAACGAGTGGGGCGCCGCCACCCCGAAGTTCCACGCCTTCCGCGACGTCATCGCCAAGCACCTCGGCACACCGCTGACCGAGGAGCCACCCGCGGTACACCTGGCCGAGTTCGGCCCCGTGCGACTCACCGACAAGGCTCCGGTCCTGGGCAACCTCGTGTCGGTCGGCAAGTACGAGACGGCGCCGACGGTCGAGGAGGCCGGAATCGGCTACGGCTTCGCCGTCTACCGCACAGCTCTGCCCGAGGGCACCACCACACTGCGCGTCCCGATCGTGAACGACCGCGCCCAGATCTTCGTGGACGGCGTCGAGATCGGCGTTCTGGAGCGCTACGGCGCCGACGAGATCGCTGTTCCAGCGGGCCAGGTGCTGGAGATCCTGCTGGAGAACCAGGGGCGAGTGAACTACGGCCCCCACCTGCACGACCGCAAGGGCCTCCTGGCAGGCGTCCTGGCGAACGGCGTCCGCCTTGCCGACTGGGAAGTCCTGCGCCTGGCAGACCTGCCCGAGATCGAATTCGGCACCACAGCGGAAGGCCCGATCTATCGTCGCGGGGTGCTGGAGATCGATGAGCCCGCCGACACGTTCCTGGACCTGCCCGGCTTCACCAAGGGCTTCGCCTGGGTCAACGGCTTCAACCTGGGCAGGTTCTGGGACCGCGGCCCGCAGACCAGGCTGTATGTCCCCAAGCCTGTCCTCACGGCCGGGCGCAACGAGATCGTGGTCCTGGACCTGCACCCGGGCACAGCCGACACCGTCGAGTTCGTCGCCGAACCGGCTCTGGGCGAAGTGGACGTCTTCCGGGGCTCGCTGGGCTGAGGGCATGAAGAAGGGAGCCGTTCCGCTGCCTGGCGCGGATCGGCTCCCTTCTTCCTTCTTCCTTCTTACTTGACCGCGCCCGCGGTCAGCCCCGAGCGCCAGAAGCGCTGCAACATGATGAACGCGATGATCAACGGCACCACGGACACAGCGGCACCAGTCACCGTCAACCCATAGTTCGATGTGGTCCGCAGACTGTCCCAATAGGTCAACCCGACAGTCACCGGCCACAGCGAGTCATCCTGCAACATCACCATGGGCAGCAGCAGGTTGTTCCAAATCTCCACCAACTGGAACAAGAACACGGTGACCAACGCAGGCGACATCACCCGCAACGACACCGTGAAGAAGATCCGCGTGTCGGAGGCCCCATCGATGCGCCCGGCTTCGATCAGCTCATCCGGTACGGACGCGGCCGCGTAGACGCGGCACAGGTATACCCCGAACGGGCTGACGATGCTGGGCAGGAACACCGCCCAGAACGTGTTCGTGATGTCCAACTTCGCGAACATCAGATACAGCGGCAGCGCGAGCATCACCTTCGGCACCAACACCGCCGCGATGATCACCCCGAACACAGTCTCCTTGCCCCGGAACTGATACTTCGCCAGCACGTACCCGGCAGCGGCCGAGATCACCGTCGAGACCGCCGCACCAACCCCCGCATACAGAACCGTGTTCCCCACCCACGTGAGAAACGCTCCATCATCAGCGGCGAACAGCTTCGACAGGTTCTCCCACAGATGGAAGTCCGCGAACCAGAACCCGTTGGTGGAGAACAACTGTCCCGTGTTCTTCGTCGAAGACACCAACAGCCACCACAGCGGCAGCAAGAAATAGACACTGAGAACGAACAGGAAGGCAGTACCAAGGATTTGCCCCTTGGTGAACCCCCGGCCCGCCCGAGTCGGCGCGGTCATAGGTTTCCCTTCCGGCGAGCGAAGCGAAGAATCACGAACGACAGAGCGAACGTCGCCAACGCCAACACCACAGACACCGCGGCGGCGAAGTTGTAGTCGCTGTTCTCCAACCCGGCGGTCTGCGCCAGCATCAACGGCGTGTACTTGGAATCAATCGCGGGCGCGATGTGCTTGACGATGGCGGGCTCGTTGTACAGCTGCAGCGTCCCGATCACGGACATGACCGCCGTCAACGTGATCGCCGGCCGCACCAGCGGAAGCTTGATCCGCCACGCGATCTGCCACCCCGACGCACCATCGATCTTGGCGGCCTCGTAGATGTCGGTAGGCAGCGCCTGCAACGCCGAGTAGATGATCAACATGTTGTAGCCGGTCCACGCCCAGGTGACGATGTTGGCCAGCGACCACAGCACCGTCCCATCAGCGGTGAAGTCGATCGACAACCCCACCAACGCGAACAGCTTCTGATACGGACTCGACCCCGGCGCGTACAGGAACGACCACAACAGCGCCGAAACCACCACCGGCAACGCGAACGGGACGAAATACGCGACCCGGAAGAAATTCGGGAACCGCACCACAGCCGAGTCCAGCAGCAACGCCAACACGGTCGCCAGCCCCAGCATCACCGGAACCTGCACCGCCCCGAACAACAGCACCCGACCCACCGAGGTCAGGAACGAGTCGTCGGCGAACACGCGGGCGTAGTTGTCCAACCCGGCGAACACCGTCTCCGACGGGCCCAAACCGAGACCGGACCGCTTGACGGTGTAGAGGCTCTCCACGATCGAATACGCGATCGGCGCCAGATACATCGCCACGAACAACACGCCGAACGGGATCAGGAAACTGAGAATGAAGCCGCGGTGGGAGACCTGCTTGCGGCGCTTGGGCGCGGGTGCCGGTCGCGCGGCGGCCGCCTGGCCCGGCGGAGCGACAGTGTGCACAGTGGACCTTCCGGGAGGGAGCTCGGGCGGGGTGAACCCCGTGGCGGCCGAATGCGCACGGCCGCCACGGGGTTCAGGGCGGTCAGGAGACCGACAGGCCCTTCTGCTTGATGGCCTCGACGGTCTTGCCCTGGACCGTCTTCAGCGCCTCCGGCAGGGTGCCGCCGCCGGTGACAACCTTGCCTGCCGCGTCGCCGAAGTCAGTGGACACCTGGGTCATGGTCGGACCCCAGCGCCACGAGGTGTCGGTGTTGTTGGCCGCTTCCTTGAACGCCGCGCCCAGGTTCTCGTTGGAGAAGTACTCCGAGGGCTTGTTCAGCTCCGGCAGGTCCAGCAGCGACTTCGCCGCCGGGTACAGGCCCGCCTTCTCGATCAGGATCTTGTACGCCGCCGGGTCGGTGCTCATCCACGACGCGAACGCCCACGCCTGCTTCGGGTCCTTGCAGCCCTTCAGCACCGCCGTCGCCGAGCCACCCGCGTTGCCCGCCTTCTTGCCACCGGCGGTCCACTGCGGCATCGGGGCCACGCCCCACTTGCCCTTGCCGTCAGGCGCGTTGTCCTTGATCAGCGCCGAGGCCCAGGACGCACCCACGTACGAGGCGACCTTGCCGGAGTTGACGTCGGCGTTCCACTCCTTGTCGAAGCCCGGCTCCGGCTTGACCAGCTTGTCGGCCAGCAGCTTCTGCCAGTACTCGGCCACCTTCGTGGTCTCCGAGTCACCCAGGCCGACCTTCCAGCTCTGGCCCTCCGTGCCGAACCACTTGGCACCGTTCTGCCACGCGAAGCCCGCGAAGGTGTAGAGGTCGGCGGAGTCGAACGAGGAGATGAAGTAGGTCGGGTCGGCCGCCTTGAGCTTGCGGGCCGCGGCCTCGTACTCGTCCCAGGTGGTCGGCACGCCGAGGCCGAACTTCTCGAACACGTCCTTGCGGTAGTACAGCACCATCGGCGCGGTGTCGACGGGCGCGGCGAAGACCTGGCCGCCGACGCTGACCTGGTTCCAGGTCCACTCGACGAACTTGCTCGCGTCGCCGTTGGCCTCCTTGGCCACGTCGGCCAGCGCGCCCTCGACGACGAAGGTCGGCAGCGTCTCCAGGCCCACCTGGGCCAGGCAGGGCGCCGAGCCGCCCTTCACCGCGTTCAGCATCTGCTGGTAGCCGCCCTTGGAGCCGGACGGGGTCTTGTTGAACTTGACCTTGATGTCGGTGTGGGTGGAGTTGAACAGGTCAGCCGCCTCCTGGTAGCCCGGCGCCCAGCCCCAGAACTCCACGGTGACGGGTCCGGAACTGGAGGGCGACCCGTTGGAACCGGAGTCGGTCGAGCCGCCGCAGGCGCTGACGCCGAGGGCGACCGAGGCCGCGGCGGCCAGGGCCGCGAGCCGCTTGGGCATGTCTGGGAACACGGGTACCTCCGAGCGAGTGGACCTTCGTCCGCACGAACGTGATTGGATTTGGTTGATTCTGAGCGTTCTTGCGCATCCCGTCAACACTTTGTTGCAAAGTAGCCCGGTGATCGTGCGCGAAGTTGCTCGATTACGTACGGTTTGGCGCACAAGAACACACATTGTGTCTTGACGTGAGCAAACCGGCGACCAACACTGACCGAACTATCGCTCCCCCCTGCAGGAGGTTGTTCGGATGCGTGGCCGCGTACCGCTCCTTGTGTCTGTCTTAGCCGGTTCATTGACCGTCCCCATCCTCTCCGCCACCCCGGCCGCCGCCGGGACGCCGGTAGCCATCACCTCGCCTGCCCTCTCCGTGAGCGTCGACCAGGACTTCCCCCGGGTCATCAGCTACACCGACCGCGCGAGCGGCAATGTGTTGCACGGCAACGAGGACACCCTCACCGACATCCGCGTCAACGGCACCACCTACACCCCGACCGTCACCTCGACGGTCGCCGCCGACAAGGTCGACTACCGCCTCACCTTCTCCGGGGTGACCATCGACGCCCGGCTCTCGGTGAGCGGGTCGAACGTCGAGTTCGCCGTGACGTCCATCAGCGACACCGCATCGCTGCGGGTGTCCACCTTCGCCATCCCCGGCCACAACCTTGTCTCGGTGCGCAGCGACCAGACCGGCGCCGCGCTGGCGACCGCGAAGATGAACACCAACACCACCGGGACGGGTGACACCTTCACCGCGGTCACCGCCACGACCGCCGCCGACACCTCGCCCACAGGGGTGATGTTCGCGGTGGCCAACACCGCGCAGCTCGGCGCGGCGATCGTGTCGAACTCCTACTACGACAGCCCGTCCGGCGGCACCGCCGACGAGAACGGGCGCGTGCAGAAGCAGGTCGTCGCCAAGTCCGGCTACCGGCGCGCGGGCCTGTGGAGCGGCGACTGGCTGTACCGGCCATCCGGCGCCCCGCTGACCCAGACCGAGCCGCTGCCGTACGCGAAGGTCGCCATCACCAAGGACCGCAACGCCGACAGCGTGGTCGACTGGCAGGACGCCGCGGTGGCCCACCGCGACATCTGGACCCCGCCGACCGGCTGGCAGGACACCGCCGACCGGGTCGTGCAGCGGATCCCGTTCAACTTCGCCTCGCTGGCCACGCACCCGTTCACCCAGACCCTCGACGAGACCAAGCGGGTCAACCTGGCCACCGACGGCCTCGGCCAGTTCGTGCTGCTCAAGGGCTACGGCTCCGAAGGCCACGACTCGGCGCACATGGACTACGGGTTCGTGGGCGAGCGGATGGGCGGTGACGCGGACTTCCGGCTGCTCACCGACGCGGCCGAGGCGTGGAACGCCGACATGGGCGTGCACGTCAACGCGCAGGAGGAGTACCCGGTCTCCCGGACGTTCGACCCCGCGCGGCACACCGGCGCGCTCGGCTGGGACTGGCTCGACCAGTCCTATGTGGTCAACCACCGGCTCGACGGCCAGTCCGGCCAGCGCGTGGCCCGGATGACCGAACTCAAGAACAAGGCGCCCAACCTGGACTTCTTCTATGTCGACGTCTGGTACGGCGACGGCTACGTCTCGCGCAGGCTCGCCCGCGAGATCAACGGCCTCGGCCTGCAGATCGCCACCGAGTTCCCCGACAAGATGATCGACAACGCGCTGTGGGCGCACTGGTCGGCCGACGTCAACTACGGCGGCACGAACTACAAGGGCGTCAACTCCCAGCTCGCGCGGTTCATCGGCAACCACACCCGCGACGACTGGATCGTGCGGCACCCGCTGCTGGGCGGCGCCGAGATCGAGGCGTACGAGGGCTGGCAGGGCAAGAAGGACTTCACCAGGTTCCTGCAGACCACCTTCGGGGTGAACCTGCCGACCAAGTACCTGCAGTCCTCACCGATCGTGAAGTGGACCAGCGACACCGTCACCCTGGCCAACGGGGCGAAGGTGACCAACGCGGGCGGCACCAGGGTCATCACCGAGGGCGGCCGTGAGGTGCTGCGCGGCGGGGCGTACCTGCTGCCGCGCGACGGCAAGCTGTACCACTGGAACAGCGCGGGCGGGAACACCACGTGGACCCTGCCTGCAGGCTGGTCCTCCCCCAAGCTGTACCGGCTCACCGACACCGGCCGCGTCCTGGTCGGCGACCTGACCGTCACCAGTGGCCAGGTCACGGTCAACGCTTCCGCGAACACCGCCTACGTCGTCTACAACGGCGCCGCGCCCACCCAGGCCACGCCGAACTGGGGCCAGGGCACGCCGCTGAAGGACCCCGGCTTCTACGCGGGCGACCTCAGCGCGTGGACCGTGTCCGGGACCGGCGCCGCCGTCGCCCGCAACGCCAACGGCCAGAACGAGCTCACGATCGCGGCCAACTCGGCGCCGACGGTGTCGCAGCAGCTCACCGGCCTGAGCCAGGGCACGTACTCGGCGTCGGTGTGGGTGACCACGCCGTCCGGGCGCAAGGCCACCCTCGCGGTCACGCCGACCGGCGGGACCGCGGCGTCGGTGTACGCCGACTGGTCCGGGGTCACCCAGGCCGCGGGCGGCAGCGAGAAGAACGGCTCCACCATGCAGCGCATGAAGGTGCTGTTCGACGTCCCCGCCGGGCAGACCACCGCCACCCTGGCGCTGTCCGCGGCGACCGGCTCCGGCACTGTGGTCTTCGACGATGTCCGGGTGGTCCGCTCCGCGCGCACCCCGCTGAACGGGCACTACTTCACCGAGGACTTCGAGAACGTCGACGCGGGCTGGGGCCCGTTCGTGGTCGGCGGCGGATCGCAGACCGACCCGCGCACCCACCTCGCCCAGCGCAACGCCCCGTACACCCAGGCCGGGTGGAACGGGAAGCTCGTCGACGACGTGATCACCGGCGGCAACTCGCTCAAGTCGCACGAGGAGCGGCAGCGGCTGATCTACCAGACGGTGCCGCAGACGCTGCGGTTCACCGAGGGCCGCCAGTACAAGGTGACGCTGAACTACCAGGCGGGCTTCGGCAACGAGTACGCCTTCGTCACCGGCTCCGGCGCCTCGGAGACCAGCACGACCAACTTCGCCCAGGCCCGCACCACGACGTCGTTCACCAAGACGTTCACCGCGGGGCCGAACGCGTGGATCGGTGTGCGGAAGCTGACCGCTGAGGGCTCGAACAACGAGGCCGACCTGATCGTGGACGACCTCGTGGTCGACGACCTCGGCGCGGGCACCGGCGGTGACCCGCGGGTGCCGCAGTCGGGCATGACGGTCATCTACGTCGACTCGCAGGAGACCTCCGGCGAGAACGGCGCGGCCGCCAACGTCCTCGACGGCAACGCAGGCACGATCTGGCACACCGCGTGGTCGGCCGGGAACGCCCCGTACCCGCACGAGATCCAGCTCGACCTCGGCGCGACGTACAACGTGTCCTCTGTGTACTACCTGCCCCGCCAGTCGCAGACCAACGGCCGCATCGCCAACTACGAGGTCTACACCTCGACCGACGGCACCTCGTGGGGCACGGCGGCGGCGACGGGCACGTTCCAGAACGCCACCACCGAGCAGACCGTCGCGATCACCCCACGCCAGGCCAGGTATGTCCGGCTCCGGGCGCTGTCGGAGGTCAACGGCAACCCGTGGGCGTCGGCCGCCGAGCTGAACGTGGGCTACAAGGCCGCCACCCGGATCGCGCAGTCGGGCATCACGGTGGAGTCGGTCGACAGCGAGGACACGGCGAGCGGGGGCAACGCGACCAACGTCCTGGACGGCAATCCGGCCACGCTGTGGCACACCGCGTGGTCGCAGGTCGACCCGGACACCCCGTACCCGCACGAGATCGTCCTCGACCTCGCCCGCGCGTACTCGGTGTCGTGCCTGCACTATCTGCCCCGCCAGACGGGCGTGAACGGCAAGATCGGGAACTACGAGGTGTACGTGTCGGCTGACGGCACCACGTGGGGCACCGCCGTGAAGACGGACACCTTCACCAGCGCGACGAGCGAGCAGGACGCGTGCTTCACCGCCAAGTCCGGTCGCTATGTGCGGCTGAAGGCGACCTCGGAGCTGGCTGGTGGCCCGTGGGCCGCCGCGGCCGAACTGAACGTCACCGGCAGCTAGCCACCGCACACCACGGGACCGGAACGCGTCGCGTTCCGGTCCCGTGGTCATCGCCGAGCCGAGTGGGACCGGGGGTCAGTAGCCACCGGCGATCCGGATTCCCTGGCTGCCCAGGAACGTGAGCACTTCGGGAAGCTTGCGCTGGCGGAATCCGCCTGCCCCGGAGCCGATGTCGACCTTCTCCGCCTTAACCGCGCCCGCCAGCCTGCTCGCCGTCGCGTCCGGTTCGCCCGACCAGATGCCGACCGCGACCTGGCTGATCTGGTCGAGCTGCCGGAACGGGTCCGCCGCCTTCCATGCCTCGTCGGTGGCCACACCGCCGCCGGCGCGCGCGCCCGCGAAGTCGTCGAACAGCGTCGGGTCCAGCAGGGCGGTCACCGCCACTCCCGGCTGGGTGACGTAGTTGAGCGCGCCGTAGGCCCCGGTGCCGATGCCGAGCGAGCCGAACACCGTCGTGGCCAGGCCCTGCCTGGTAAGCCACGCCGGGATCTCCTCGCGCAGCATCCGCCCGGGGTCGTCGGCGCCCGCCTTGGTCCAGCTGGACGTGCCGCCGTCGAGCGCGACCAGGGCGAAGGGCTTGCCGCCCGCGCGGACCATCTCGGTCAGCGCCCCGGTGATCCCCATTCCGGCGAACGCGTCGGCGTCCTCACCCTGGCCGTGCATCGCCAGGCACACCGGCAGCGCGGCGGTGCCCGCGTTCTCCGGGCGGTAGATCACCATGCGCACGTCCTTGCCGCGGGCGTACGACAGCGCCCGGACCACGGTCACGGGTTCGCCGGACTGGGCCAGGACGGCGGGATCGGTGGTGACGGGCGGGGCGCTGGTCGGCGTCGCCGAGTCCTGGCAGCCCGCGGCGGCGAGCAGGCCGAGGCCGCCGACGAGAAGTCCTCTGCGGGACACAGTTCTCACGTGCGTGTTCCTTCTTCGGTGTGGGCGCTAGCAGGCAAGCACGGAGGTGCGGAACTGTTCGATCAGCGCCTGGGTCTTGGCCTTGCGCTCGGCGTCGTAGCTGTCCACGTTGGCCTTGGTGATGACGAACGAGCCGGAGTCGATGATCTGGCCGCGCCACTTGTTCTTGCACTCGCCGACCACGAGCTGGGTCAGCGCCCACGACCCGACGTAGGCCTGGCCGACCGGGTTCTGCGCGACCGTCGCGGCGACCGAGCCGCCGCGGATGCCGTCGAGGATCACCTTGTCGTCGTCGATCGCGACGATCTTGATCGGCAGCTTGGCCGCGGCGACGCCGTTGGCGGCGGCGAGGGCCGGGATGTAGCCGGTGGTGACGATGCCGCTGATCTTGCGGCCCTGGCTCGCGAGCAGATCGGTGACGGCCTTGTCGGCGGAGGCCTGGTCCTTGTCGATGTCGGTCACCGTGGTCAGCAGGGTGACCTTGCCGTTGGTCTCGTCGACGGCGTGCCGCACGCCCGCCATGCGCCGCTCGGTGTTGGTGTCGACGCGGTTGCCGGTGAGGTGCACCAGCGCGCCTTCCCCGCCGATGGCGTCGATCGCGGCCCTGGCCGCCTTGTACGCGGCGACCTCGACGTCGGTCGCGAGGCAGAAGTCGGCCTTGTTCACCGTGTCCGCCGGGCAGGACCCGAGCGAGGCGACCACCAGGCCGGTCGACTTCATGTTGGAGAACGTCGCGTTGATGTCCACCGAGGACACCCCGAACACGCCGAAGGCCGTGTAGCCCTGAGCGGTGTAGGTGTTGATCGTGCGGTTCTGCGTGGCCTGGTCCCAGCCGCTGGACTCGTCGTAGGTCACCTCGCCGATCCCGAACGCGGCCTTGGCCTCGGCACCACCGGTCCGCCACAGCTGGAAATACGGGTGCGCGCCACCCGGGACCAGCGCCACCTTGACCTCGTGCGCGCGGGACGCCGCGTTCTCAAGATCAATTGGCTGTTCCTCAGCCGAACACGCCGAGATCAAGGTGAGCACCGCCGCGCCCAAAGCCGCGGCTACTCGTCTTCCACGCACGTTCGCACCCACCACTACCAGCAGTTATCCGATGTATTGACCGCATGCCGAACAGATGCGGGCAGTATGTGGCTGAAAGTGTGGAATGGATCCGATGTTTACGCAAGTGTTAACAGTGAAAGTTAGCGATAAACCCTACGAGCCGAGAACCCGTCGGAATCGGACCGTCACTCTGCGATGAGCACGACGAGCGTGCGGGGGCCGTGCACGCCCTCGACCCGGTTCAGCTCGATGTCGCTCGTGGCCGACGGGCCGCTGATCCAGGTCAGCGGCCGGTTCTGGTCGAGCCGGGCGATCGCCTCCGGCACGGTGCCGACGATCTGGCCCACCCGGACGACGCACAGGTGGTAATCCGGGACCAGGGTGATCGCGCGCCTGCCCTGGTGGATGCCCGCGTCGAGCACGATGGTGCCGGTCTCGGCGATGCCGACCGCGCAGCCGGTCACCACGCCGTCCATGGTGTCCAGTTCGGACACCGACAGCGGACTGTCCACGATGGCGCCCGGCACCCAGCCCGCTGGCAGGTCCAGCGGCGCCACCACCCGCCGCACCCCCGCGGCGGCGAGTTCGGCGGCGATGGCGGCGGGCAGGGTGTCGGCGGGGATGCGGACGACCTTGGCCCGGTAGTCGTCGACCCGCTCGGCGAACAGCTCGACCAGATCGACCCCGGGCAGGCTGGTCTCGTACTCGCGGGAGACCTCGACCGTCCCCGCTGGGAGATCGGACAGAGCCTTGCGAACCCGGCCAAGGATCTCTTCGCGGGCACTCATGACTCTCCCCGGTTTCGCTTCCACCACAGCCGGAACGACTCGCGCGGCGGTGCCTGCAGGTCGCGTGCGTCGGTCCACCCGGACAACGGACCGGGCAGCCTGCGGATACGCCCGCGCCTGCTGACCAGCTTCGCGCCGACCGCGCCGAGCCGCTGGGCGAGCGCCAGCCTGCCGGACTTGGCGAACACCCAACCCGCGGCCTTCATGGCCATCCGCTCGGCTGACGGCTTGCCGCGTTTGGCGTCGACCGCCTTGGCCCGCAGATGCACCAGCGCCTGCGGAATGTCGATCATGACGGGGCACGCCTCGTAGCAGGCACCGCACAGCGTCGAGGCGAATGGCAGCGTCGGCGAGACCGCGTCGGCGGTGATGCCGCGCAGCTGCGGGGTGAGGATCGCGCCGATGGGGCCGGGGTAGACCGAGCCGTAGGCGTGGCCGCCGGTGCGCTCGTAGACCGGGCAGACGTTCAGGCACGCCGAGCAGCGGATGCAGCGCAGCGCCTGCCTGCCGATGTCGTCGGCGAGCGCGTCGGTGCGGCCGTTGTCGAGCAGCACGAGGTGGAAGCGCTGCGGGCCGTCCCCGGGGGTGACCCCGCGCCACGTCGAGGTGTACGGGTTCATCCGCTCGCCGGTCGACGAACGCGGGAGCAGTTGCAGCATGACCTCGAGGTCGCGCCAGGTCGGCACGATCTTCTCGATGCCGACCACGCTGATGAGCACCTCGGGCAGGGTCAGGCACATCCGCCCGTTGCCCTCGGACTCCACGACCACCAGCGCGCCGGACTCGGCCACGGCGAAGTTCGCCCCGGACACCGCGACCTTGGCGGTGAGGAACTTGCGCCGCAGGTGCTCGCGGGCGGCCCCGGCGAGGGCGGCGGGGTCGTCGGTGAGGTCGGCGGCCACGTCGGGCATCTCGTTGAGGAAGATCTCGCGGATCTGCGCGCGGTTCTTGTGGATGGCCGGGACCAGGATGTGCGACGGCCTGTCGTGTCCCAGTTGGACGATCAGCTCGGCGAGGTCGGTCTCCAGCGCGGTGATCCCGGCGGCTTCGAGCGCCTCGTTGAGGCCGATCTCCTGGGTGGCCATGGACTTGACCTTGACGACCTCGTCGGCGCCCTCGGCGCGCACCAGGTCGAGCACGATCTGGTTGGCCTCGTCGGCGTCGCGCGCCCAGTGGACGACACCTCCGGCGGCGGTGACGTTGCGCTCCAGCTCGACGAGGTAGGTGTCGAGGTCGCGCAGCGTGCGGTCTTTGATCTCTTTGCCCGCCCGGCGCAGTTGCTCCCAGTCCGCGCGCTCACCGACCACGGCGGCGCGCTTGCCGCGGATGGTGGCGGTCGCGTCCCGGAGGTTGACCCGGAGCTGGCTGTCGCGCACAGCTTCCCGCGCGGCCGTGGGAAACGGCGGCATCCCCAACCAAGTGCCACTCACGCCGCCTCCTGCGCGAGGATCTCGGCGAGGTGCATGACCCGCACCCCGCTGCGCGCGCGGGAGAGCAGCCCGCCGACGTGCATCAGGCACGAGTTGTCGGCCGCGGTCAGCACCTCGGCGCCGGTGCTGAGCACCCGGCTCACCTTGTCGGCCCCCATCGCCACGGAGACATCGGAGTTCTTCAGCGCGAACGTGCCGCCGAAACCGCAGCACTCGGTGGCGGCGGGCAGGTCGACCAGCCGCAGCCCGCGCACCGCGCGCAGCAGGGTCAGCGGCCGTTCGCCGAGGCCCAGCATGCGCAGGCCGTGGCAGGTCGGGTGGTAGGTGACCTTGTGCGGGAAGGACGCGCCGACGTCGGTCACCTTGGCCACGTCGACCAGGAACTCGGTGAACTCGTAGACCTTGGGCACGGTCCGCGCCACCGCGGCGGCCAAGCCGGGGTCACCACCCACCTCGGCGACCCGCCCGTAGAACTCCCGCACCATGGCCACACACGACGCCGACGGCGCCACGACGACGTCGACGTTCTCGAACCGCTCCACGAACCCGCGCGCGAGCGGCACGCATTCGCGCTGGTAGCCGGTATTGAAGTGCATCTGGCCGCAGCAGGTCTGCGCGGCGGGGAAGACAACCTTGTACCCGAGGCGCTCCAGTACCTTCACCACCGACTTGCCGGTGTCCGGGAACATCGTGTCGTTGAAGCACGTGATGAACAGCCCGACGGTCGGCATCACGGCCTCCTAATTCAACCCGCCCGTATTGGTCTGATGTATAGCCGGTTACCTCGGTGTTTCGCAACCCGGCACCAGCGGGTGAGATATAGACATCAGATGATTACCGGCTGCCGGGCTGTCCCAACATCACAGGGTCACAGACGGCAACCGCGACCGCTCGATGAGGCTCAGCGCCTCCCGGGCCCGCGACTCGCCCAAGCGGTGGCCGGTCCGTTCCTGGATGGCGACGGCCTCGGCGGCGTGGGCGGCGGCCCCGGCGCGGCCCAGCAGCGACTCGACGACAGCCAGCGCGGTCAGCGCACTGCCCCGCTGGATCTCCCGGCCCGCGGTCTCCGCCGACTCCAGCGCCGACCGCGCGTAGCACTCGGCCATGGGCAGCGCGTCGAGGTGGCGGTAGGACACCGCCAAGCCGATGCGGGCCTCCCCCATCAGCCTGCCCTGCTCGTCGGCGGCGAGCAGGTCCATGGCCTCGCGGAAGAGGGCGACCGCGGCGGCGTGCCTGCCGTCGAGTTGGCCGATCGTGCCCGCCACGACCAGGGTCTCGCTGAGCAGCCGGGCCACGTCCAGCGTCCGCGCGGTCTCCAGCGCCTCACCGACCGTGCGGGCCGCCAATTCGTAGCGACCCGCGTCGCGGTGGACGGCGGCGAGGTGGGCCATGGTCTCCGCGGCGTCCACTGTGGACCCGACGCGGCGGAAGGACTCCAGGGCCTCCAGCAGGTGCGCCTCGGCCTCCTCCAGCCTGCCCTGCGCCAGGTGCGCCTGCCCCAGGTTGGACCTGGCCGTCGCGCCCGCGTGCGGGGACGTGATCCGCTCGCAGATCGCCAGGGCCTCCTCGCTCGACCGCTGCGCCTGCTGGAGTTCACCGAGTTCGAGGTAGGCGCCCGCCAGGTTCAGCAGGCCGTTGGCCATGACGAAGTCCTGGCCGGTGCGCCTGCCGTGCTCAACACTCTCGGTGAACAGGCGGGCGGCGTCGCGGGAGTGGCCCATCTCCAGGTGGACGACGCCGAGGTTGCTCAGCGCGGCGCCCTCGATGAGGCTCAGGCCCGCGGCCCTCGCCCCCTCCAGCGCCTGCTCCATTTCGGACAGCGCGGTCGGGTGCGCGCCCAGCGTCCAGGCCAGGATGCCCAGGCTCATCCGCATGGCGGCCTGCGCGCCGACGTCGCCCGCGTGGGTGGCGGCGGCCAAGGCGGTGCGGGCGGCGGCGCCCCACTGGGTGGTGGTGCTGCGGGAATAGAGGTATCCGCGCAGGGCGTCGGTGAGGTGCCAGGCGAACTCCAGCTGCCCGGCTGGCTCAGCGGCGCCGATCGCGGCGAACAGGTTGGTGTGCTCGGCGTCGAGGAAGTCGCGGGCCTGGGTGGCCGAGGCGAACGTCGTCCTCGGCCGCGGCCGGTCGAGCCTGCTCAGGTCCGGGTACAGGACGTGGCCCGCGCCGTCGGCGGCATCGAGGTAGTGGGCGAACAGCCGGTGCGCCGCCGCGTCGCGGTCGGGCCGCGGTTCGTCACGCTCGGCGCGTTCGGCGGCGTAGAGGCGCATGAGGTCGTGGAACTGGTACCGGCCGGCATCGCGCTGGCCCAGCAGGTTCCGCGCGTGCAGGTGGTCGACGAGGTCTCTGGCGCGCGCAGCGTCGACGTCGAGCAGCGCGGCGGCGACCGGGACGCCGAAGGTCTGGCCGGGCACCAGCCCGAGCAGCCGGAACAGCCTGCGCGCGTCGTCGGCCAGCGCGGTGTAGGACAGGTCGAACGTGGCGCGGACCGCGGCCTGCGGGTCGCCCGCGACGGACAGGCGGCTGAGCCGGTCACCCGCGCGCAGCTCGGCAAGGTACCGCTCGATGGCGCCGTCGCCGCCCCCGGCGAGGTTGGCCGCGGCCAGGCGCAGCGCCAGCGGCAGGTAGCCACAGAGGCGGGCGATCTCCGACAGCGCGTCGCCGTGCGCGGCGCGGGCGCCGATGAGGTCGGTGAACAGGCCGTGCGCCTCATCGGGCCGCAGCACGTCGAGGCGGACGACCCGGGCGTCGTTGAGCGCGGCGAGCCCGCCGAGGTGGACGCGGCTGGTGGTCAGCACCGCGCAGCCCGGGGTGCCCGGCAGCAGCGGGCGGATCTGCCCGGCGTCGGCGGCGTCGTCGAGCAGCAGCAGCACTTTCCGGTCGGCGAGGCGGGCGCGCAGTTGGGCGGCGCGGGCCTCGGTGGCGTCGGGCAGCGTCGCCCGGTCGACGCCCGCGGTGTGCAGCAGGTCGGCGAGCAGTTCGCCGGGGTCGGCCGCGCCGAGCCGGACGTACCACTGACCATCCGGGAAGGCGGCCCGCACCTGGTGGGCCACGCGCACCGCGAGCGCCGTCTTGCCGACCCCGGGCGGCCCGCAGACCGCCGCGATCGGCACCCGACCGGCCGAGCGGGTGCCGACGAGGGTGTCGACCAGGTCCTCGATCAGCTCACCGCGCCCGGCGTAGGCGCCGACGTCGAGCGGCAAGGTGCACTGCGCGACCCACGACGGTGGCGTGGACTCGGCGGGATCCGGCCGCGCGTCGGCGCCGGTGAGCACGGCCTGGTGCAGGTCGCGGAGCTGGTCGCCGGGCTCGATGCCCAGCTCGTCGCGGAGTCGCGAGTGGACAGTCCGGTAGGCGGCCAGCGCCTCGGCCTGCCGTCCGCCACGGTAGAGCGCGAGCATCAGCTGACCCCAGAACCGTTCCCGCAGCGGGTGTTCGGCGGTCAGCCCGCGCAGTTCGGCGACGACCTCGGCGTGCCTGCCCGCCGCCAACTCGGCGTCGATCACGCGTTCCAGGATCTGCAGTCGCTCCTCGGCCAGCGGCAGCACCGCCGCGGCGCGCAGCGGCTCCGACGGCACGTCGCTCAGCACCGGTCCGCGCCACAGTCCCAGCGCGTGGCGCAGCAGCGCGACGGCCTCGGCGCCCTCGGCGCGGTCGGCGTCCTCGACGGCCGCGCGGAACCGGTGCAGGTCGAGACAGCCCGCGGCGACGGTGAGCGTGTACCCGTCGCGGTGGGTGGTGATCAGCTCGTGCGGCGCGAACGCGCGGCGCAGCCGCATGACGTAGGTCTGCACCGTGCTACGCGCCCCGGCGGGCGGCGACCCCGCCCACAGGTACTCGATCAGCTCCCCCAGCGAGACCACGTGGTTGGCCCGCAGCAGCAGCGCGGCCAGCACGATCCGGTGCTTGCCCGCGGGCAGCGGCACCTCCCGGCCGTCGACGCGCACCTCCAGCGCGCCGAGAATCCGGAACTCCACATTCGACAACTGCGCTATCCCCCGATGAACCCGTGCCCACCCCGGTTGGGCCTAACGGCCGCACGCGACCGCGACCGAGTGTGTCAGCGGCGGTGGCGCATCCGGACCGGATTCGGACATCATCGGCTCAATGGAGCAAGCCGTGTTGCTCCGATTGCAGTAGGAACAGCTCGGCGTACTTGCCGCCGAGTGCCATGAGTTGATCGTGGGTGCCCGCCTCGACGACGACACCGTCGTCGAGCACGTGGATGCGGTCGGCGCGGCGCACCGAGGCCAGCCGGTGGGTCACGAGGATGACGCTGCAGCCGCCCGCGGCGAGGTCGCCTACCTGGTCGAACACCTCGATCTCGGCGCGCGGGTCGAGCGCGGCGGTCGGCTCGTCGAACACCACGACGGGTGCGGCCCGGTAGTGCGCGCGGGCCAGCCCGATGCGCTGCCACTGGCCGCCCGAAAGCGACGTGCCGCCCCAGAACTCGCGGGCCAGCAGCGTGTCCCAGCCGCGGTCGAGCTTGGCGATCACGTCGTGCGCGCGGCCGAACCGGGCGGCCCGGTGCAGCACCCCGGGGTCCGGGCGCCGGGTGGCGCGGCCGATGGTGACGTTGACGCGCGCGGTGAACGGCCATTCCACGAAGTCCTGCGCGACGAGCGCGACCTGGTCGAACACGCTGCCGCGGTCGAGGTGCGTGGTCGGCACGCCGTCCCAGTAGACCGCGCCCGCGCTCGGCAGGTAGAGCCCGACCAGCAGCTTCGCCAGTGTCGTCTTGCCCGACCCGTTCTCCCCCACCAGCGCGACGACCTCGCCGCGGCGCACCGTCAGGTCCACTCCGCGCAACGCGGGCCGTTTCGCGTTGGGATAGGTGAAGTGCAAACCGCGGACGGCGATCGCCCGCGGCTGACCGGTGACCCTGGTGAGCCGGGCGGGCATCGCCTCGGCCTCGGCGCGCTCGCACGTGCGCTGCCAGTCCTGCACGAACAGGCCCTGCTCGTAGAGGTCGTTGACCGAGGTGACCAGCGCGGTCAGGTGCTGGGTGCCGGTGCGGATCGCGAGCACGACCGTCCCGGCCACGGCCAGCGGCACCGCGCCGGACACCAGCAGCCAGCCCAGCGCCGCGTAGGTGCCGACCCTGGCCAGCCCGGACACGCCGTCGGCCAGCAGGGTCGTGCGGGCCTGGGAGTCGGCGAGCCTGGCCTGTTCGGTCTCGGAGACCTCGGCGAGCCTGCGGTAGTGGTCGAGCAGGAACCCGCCGGTCCGGTGTGCGCGGACCTCCTCGGCCGAGTCCGGGCCGGTCAGCAGCGAGGCGAGCATGTCCAACTGGCGGTTGAGCTCGATCCACCGCTTCATCGACAGGAACCGGGCGCGCGCGGTGCGGATCGCGCCCCACGCCGACGGCAGGATCACCGCCAGCAGCAGCGGCAGCAGCACCGGGTGCAGCACGGCGAGCACCGACCCGGCCGCGACCAGCCCGGCCAGCGCGTCGAGCAGCGCGATCGTTCCCCCGGTGACCTGTCTGGCGGCCAGCGCGCCGCGGCGGGCGGCGGCGAGTTCGTTGCTGAACTCGGCGTCCTGCACCACCGCGAGTTCGACCTCGACGGCGCGTTCCAGCAGCCGGGTGTAGGCGACGCGGTCCACTTTGGGCGCGAGCCTGCCGTTGGCCGCGCTCCCGACCGACGACAGCACGCTGCGCGCGACCCCGCCGACGAGCACCCAGGCCAGCGCGGGCAGCGCGGCGACCAGGGTCTCCCGGCTGGGCGGCGCGGCGAGCAGGACCGTCAGGGCGGCGTTGGTGGCGATGAGGATGAACGCGGTCGCCGCGCCCGCCAGCACGTTGGCGGCGACGGCGACCGGCAGCGTCCACCGGTCGGCCTCCCACGCCAGCCCGAAGGTGGTGCGGACCAGCCCGGGGAGCCTGCGCAGCATCGTCCAGAAGCCGAGGTCGAGACCGGCGCCGTCGTGCTGGACGAACCCGTCGGACATGCGGATGCCGCTGCCGAACAGCGGGTCGTCGCCCGGTTCGCGCGCCTGCCCGGCGCGGTGCCTGCCGCCGCGGCGGCCGTCCTCACCCACTTGTCGGTCCCCCGTCAGGAAAGCAGGAACAGTCGTGTCCACCCGGGCGGGCGGCACCCGGCGACGGCCAACAGGACCATCGCCACCCCCGCCGAGCCGACCAGCACGCCCGGGTTGTCCACGGCGATACCGGTCGACTCCACGTCGTGGAAGCCGAACACCGAGTCGGGCCGGTGCGCCTCCAGCAGCCGCTCACCCAGCCCGACCGCCTGCTCGCGGAAGCGTTGGTCACCGGTGTCCCACCAGAACAGGGCCGCGACCAGCAGCGCGCCCGCGGTGCCGTGGCACAGCGTCGGGCTGCGGTGCACCGGTTCCGGCCGGTCGACGGCGAGGTCGACCGCGGCGGCGCGGAACCCGGTGTCGGGCAGCGCCGTCCCGGCCAGCCACAGCGCGCGGGAGATCCCCAGGGACCCGGTGCACCAGGTCTGGGTGGCGACCTCGGCCTCGGCCACCCGGGCGCCGAGCGCGCGGATCGCGGCGGGCACTCCGGGGACGAGGCCCGCGGCGTGGATGTGCAGCAGCGCGAGCGCGGCGAGCGGCCCGGCGGCGCCGTGGGCGAGACCGGGTTCGGGGTAGTCGGCGATGTCGACCATCGCCGTGCCTACCGCGGCGAGTGCCGCCCGCGCGGGCTCGAAGTCCGGTCGCAGCAGCAGCGCCGCGGTCCAGCCCGCCATGCCCGCGATCAAGTCGAAGTCCGGTTGGTCCTGCCCACGCGCGGCCGCTGCCGAGCGGATCACGCCCGGCAGCAGCACGGCGTCGAGCCCGGCGCGCAGCGTCGAGTAGCGCTGGCCGCCCCGGCTGAGCAGCGAGGCCGCCGCCGCGATCCCCGACGCGCCCGCGAACAGCGACAGCGGCAGCGCCGGGTCGTCCATCGCCGACACCGCGGCGGCCAAGTGGTGGTGGCCAGTCCGATCCCACCCCGCAGACGGATCGGCCTGGTCGAACACCGCGCACAGGGCCGCCGCGCCCGCGTCGCCGAGCGCCAGCGACCCCGGCCGCCAGCGCAGGACGTCGGGGAAGGCCGAGTGCGCGCCGAGCGCGGCGACGCCCGCGGCGATCCGATCAGGATCGACCGCGCGCGCCGCCACCTCGGCGGCCACTGTCTTGACCCGCTCCCTCTGTGACGGGTCAAGCAGGACCGGACGCCTCATGGCCTCAGATGCACATGTTCGGCGAGGCCGACTCGTGCGCCGCGCGGCCGCGGCAGGTGTAGCTGCACGCGTAGGTGGCGCTGCACGTGCGGGTGCAGCCCTCCGACACGAACGAGGTGTGCACGCAGCCGCCGGACGCGTTGAGGTTGCGGTTGTAGTCGTCCTTCTGGTCGAGCGGCACGATCCGCAGCTCGAGGTCGAACAGCGCGTCCTCTTCGGTCAGCGTCATGGTCGTCACGTAAGTGCTCCCGTCAATTGTGGACATGGTGGTGGACCCGACAGTCGGGCCCGGAACCAAGCATCGGGCAGCCCGGCGACGCGGTGGCGACGTCGTGGCGACGCGGTGGCGACGCGGGCTCGCGAGGCGGTGACGGCGGCCGCGGGAGCCGGCTAACGTGCCTGGCACATCCCCGTTTTCCGTTCCGCTGGAAGGAGTTCGACGTGCCCCGCTTCGTGCCAGACGCCACGGCCCTGCTGCGGATGCCCACGGCGCCGGTCGCCTTGGGACACTCGACGAGGGTCGAGCGCGGCGCGGCCGACTTCCTCGGCCGCGTGCTCGCCGACCCGGCGCTGCGCGAGGCCGTCGAGCTGTCCAGCGACGTGCTCGCCGCCGCGCTCGACGCCGTCGCCGCGGGCACCGCCGACCAGGCCAAAGTGGAGCGTGCGGCCCGGACGGTGGCCCGCTATCTGCTGCGGATGACCGGCAGGCCCACCCCGTTCGGCCTGCACGCGGGTGTGGCCGTCGCGGAGTTCGACTCGGCGACGAAGGTGCGGCTGGGCGCCGCGCACCGCAAGGGCGTGCGGGCCGACGCGGGCTGGCTGACCGCGGTGCTGACCGACCTGGAGTGCCGCCCCGAGGTGCTGCGCCACCTGCGCGTCACCGCCAACGATCTGTGCTTCGAGCGCGGCGACCGGCTCGTGCTGCCCTACGCGCGCGGCGACGACGGGCCGATGGCGGAGCTGTCGATCCGGCGGACCGCCCCGGTGGCCGCCGCCATCGCCGCCGCGCGGCGGCCGGTCGCGGTCGCGGACCTGGCCGCCAAGCTGGCCGCGGACTTCCCGCAGGCCGCCGCCGCCGCGATCGAGGCCATGATCGGCCAGCTCGTGGCCCGCGAACTGCTGCTCACCGACCTGCAGCCCTCCCTCGTCGGCACCGACCTGCTCGACCACGCCATCGACCGGCTCGGGGACCGGCCCGAGGCGGCCGCCCTCACCGAGATCCGCGACCTGCTCGCCGACTACGCCGCCGCGCCGATCGGTGAGGGCCTGCCCGCTTGGCGGCGGGTGACCGCCGCGATGCGCGCGGTCCGCCCCGCCGACCGCGCCCCGGTGCAGGTCGACCTGCGGGTCGACGCCGAGGTGCGGCTGCCGCACGAGGTCGGCGCCGAGGCCGCGCGCGCCGCGGCGGTGCTGAGCAGGCTCGCCGACCCGCTGCCGGAACACCTGCGCCAGTACCGCGACGCGTTCGTCGAGCGCTACGGCAGCCACCAGGTGGTGCCGCTGGCCGAGCTGATCGACCCGGAACGCGGCCTCGGCGCGCCCGCCGGCTACCGGGTGCCCGAGAGCGAGCGCCACCTGACGCCGCCCACACACGGCGATGTCCGCGACGACGCCCTCGCCGCGCTGGCCCAGATGACCCTCCTCAGCGGTGGCACCGAACTCGTCCTCGATGACACGTTGGTCGACCGGCTCGCCCCGGACGTGCCCGCGCCCGCCAGCACGGAACTGTGCGTGCGCGTGCTGGCCGAGTCGGCCGCCGCGCTCGACGCGGGCGAGTTCCAGCTGGTCGTGGCCCCCGCGGTCGGCTCACCCAACGCGGGCGAGATGTTCGCCCGCTTCGCCTACCTCTTCGACGGCGCCCCGGACCCGCGCGACGACGGCGATCTGCTCGCCGCGCAGCTCACGTTCCGCCCGCTGCACGGCCGCATGGGCAACCTGCTGCAGGTGCCCGCCGTGTGCGCGCACACGCTCGCCATCGGCACCTTCGCCGAACGCGACCGCCCCGACGTGCTCGGCGTCGACGACATCGCCGTCGGCGTGGACGGCGGCCGGTTGTTCCTCGCCGCGCCCCGGCTCGGCAAGGAGGTGCTGCCGGTGTCGCCGCACCGGATCAACCTGACGACCTCGTCGGCCAACGTGGTCCGGCTGATCCGCGAGATCACCAGCGCGGGCCACAGCCGGATGGAGGGCTGGTGGTGGGGCAAGGTCGCGGGCCGCCTGCCGATGCAGCCCCGGGTCCGCTACGGCCGGACCGTGCTGGCCGCCGCGACGTGGCGGGCGAGCGACCCGATGCGCGACCGGTCGCTGTCGTGGGCCGAGTGGAACCGCGAACTCGACGCCTGGCGGGCCCGGTGGCGGGTGCCGGAGCGGGTGTCGGCGGTCGACAGCGACGCCGGGCTGGAGCTGGACCTGGGCAGCGGTCTGCACCGCGCGCTGCTGCGCGACGAGCTGACCCGGCGCCCGCAGACCGTGGTCACCGAGGTCATCGGCACCGACGCCGACACCGGCTGGCTCGACGGGTACGCCGCCGAGATCGTCGTCCCGCTGCGCGGCGCCGACCCACGCCGCCCGGCCGCGGTCATCCGGCAGGCGCCGCCGACGAGAGCGCACCTCCCCGGCGGAGAGTGGGTGTACGCCAAGCTCTACGCAGCCCGCGCCCGCCACGACGAACTCCTCGCCGACCACGTCGGCCTGCTGTGGTCCACTGTGGACCGCTGGTTCTTCATCCGCTACGCCGACCCGGACCCGCACCTGCGGCTGCGCCTGCACGCCGGGCAGGAGGCGCTGCCGATCCTGCACGACTGGGCCGCGCGCCTGTGCGCCGAGGGCCTGGCGAGCAGGCTCGTCCTCGACACCTACGAGCCGGAGTCCGCCCGCTACGGCGGCCCCGAGCTGCTGCCCGCCGCCGAGGCCGCGTTCCACGCCGACAGCGTCGCCGCCATGGCGCAGCTGCGGCTGCCGGTCCCGTCGGAGCTGTTGGTCGCGGCCAACTACGTCGACATCCTGCGGTCGTTCGGCGACCCGGACTGGGACGAGTGGCTGCTCGACCATTACACCAAGGGTGAGCACCACAAGGCGTTCCAGCGGTCCCGCGCCCAGGCACTCGACCTGATCTCCCCGTACGAGGGGTGGCCCGCGATGCCCACCCAGGCGCTCGACGCCTGGCGGGACCGCGCACCCGCGCTGGCCGCCTACGGCGAGGCCGCCCGCGCCGCGAACGCGCCCCGCGACCAGATCCTCTCGGCGCTGCTGCACATGCACCACAACCGCCTGATCGGCATCGACCCCGACGCCGAGGCCCGCTCGCTGGCCATCGCCCGCGGCGCCGTCGAGGCGCACCGCAACCGCATCAGGCACGGCGCGTGAGCGCGCGCGCCGCGGCCGTGCAGGTCGTCACCGACATCGCCACCCGGCTCGCCGACCCGGCCAAGGTCGCCGAGCTGATGGCGGGCAGCGACCGCTGGATGCCGCTGTCCCTGACCGACGGCTTCCCCGCCACCGCCCTGCTGCACGCCGAACTCGCCAACACCGACGCCGCCCACCGCCGCGTCGCCCACGCCCACCTCGCCGCCGCGGCGAGCGCACCCGCGATGCCGGTGCACGGCCTCTTCATCGGTCCCGGTGCCCTCGCCTTCGCCGCCGCCCAGGCCGCGCGCAAACCCGGCGAGTACGCGGGCCTGCTCATCCCACTGGACACCCAGCTGGTCGACTGGACGCACAGAACCCTCCGCGCCGAGTTCGAGCGGATCGCCGCGGGCCGGTCGGGAACGACCTTCGGCGCGTACGACGCGGTGACCGGCGTGACCGGCGTCGGCCGCCACCTCCTCCAGCGCGGTGACACCGAGGCCGTGGCCGAGATCGCGCGCTACCTGGTCAAGCTCGTGGACCCGATCGACGGCCTGCCGGGCTGGTGGGTCACGGATTCCCCGCCCTTGCCCGCCCACGCCAACTCCGGTCTCGCACACGGCATCCCCGGGCCGCTGGTCCTGCTCGCGCTCGCTTGGCAGGCGGGCATCCGCGTCCCCGGCCAGGGCGAGGCGATCGACGGGATCGTGAGCTGGCTGCTGACCTGGTCCGACCACGACGACCACGGCCGCTACTGGTCGGACACCCTGACCGCCGACGACCTGCGCTCCCGCCCCGACGCACTGCGCCCGGCCCGCTCGGCCTGGTGCTACGGCACCCCCGGCGTCGCCGTCGCCCTGCACATCGCGGGCACCGCCACCAACCGTCCGGAGTGGACAGAGCACGCGGTGGCCGCCACCAAGGCCATGCTGCGCCGCCCGCTGGACTCCCACGGGATCCACGATGTCGGCCTGTGCCACGGCTGGGCGGGCCTGCTGACCCTGGTCCTGCGCCTGGCCCGCGACACCGCCGACCCGGACCTCCTGGCCGCCGCCGACCGCGTCGCCCTGCGGGCGGTCGACGGCTACGACCCGGACCACCCGAGCGTCGGCTTCCTGGAGGGCGCGGCCGGAACCGCCCTCGCACTCCACGGATGGCTGACACCTCCGACCACCGACTGGGCCGCGGCCCTACTCGCCGCGTGACACGAGAGGACACAAGATGAGCTACCTGAACGACCCGGTGTGGGCGGACCTGTTCGCCAAGCCCGAGCAGGCCCACGACATCGACTGGGGCCGCGCGTCGCTGCGCTTCATGGCCGCCGACACCGTCCGATCGCTGGTCACCCGGCCGTTGATCGAACGGTGGATGGTCTACGGAAACCTCCGCTACCCGCAGCTCAACGTCAGCTACGGCGGCGAGGGCGCCCCGCCCACCACGTTCACCCGCTCCCGCAGGCTCAACCAGCATCAGCTGCCCGGCACCGCCCACGCCGACGACATCCTCACCCACCTCCGCCAGGGCGCCACCCTGGTCCTCAGCAACCCGGAACTCTGGGACGAGGCCACGGCCGCCTTCTGCCACAACCTCGCCCGCCCCTTGGCCGCGGCCGTCCAGTGCTACGCCTACCTGACCGCCCCAGACCGCTTCGGCAGCAAGCCGCACCGCGACGAGGGTGACGTGTTCGCCATCCAGATCGAGGGCACCAAGGAGTGGACGCTCTACGACCTGCCGACCGGCGAGGACTGGTACCGCGGCCACATCGACCCCGACGCCGTCCCGCGCGAGAAGATCACCCTCGAACCCGGCGACGCCCTGTACGTCCCGGCGGGCATGGGCCACCGCGCCCAGGCGGGCCCCGAGGGCTCGCTGCACCTGACGGTCTCCCTGCAGGTCCTGTCCGTCCAGGACGTCGTCGCCGCCTGGGCGGCCCAGGCGGGCTCGACCTTCAGCAGGCACGAACGCCTCCCCATGGGCAGCGAAGGCCGCGTCGACCACATCCAGGACGCCCTGCGGCGACTGGCCGAGGCGACCACCAAGGCGGACGCCGCTTCGATCGCCGACGCGCTGGTCCCCACCAGCCAGTGGCCGACCGAAATCCGGCGCCTGACCTGGGAATAGACAGATTCTCCAAAAAGTTCGGCCGATGATGTCGAGAAGCCGTGCCCGGCTCCGTCCCTGGGCTGAACGCGACACAATGGGTCGCACCAGACCGAGGAGAGATCCACGATGGCCAAGTACCTGCTGCTGAAGCACTACCGCGGCGCCCCTTCGGCGGTCAACGACGTCCCCATGGACAAGTGGACGCCGGAGGAGATCACCGCGCACGTGCGGTACATGGGTGACTTCGCGAACCGGCTCAGGGAGACCGGCGAGTTCGTCGACGGCCAGGCGCTCGCCCCCGAGGGGACGTGGGTGCGGTCGGACGGCACGGGACGCCCGCCGGTCACCGACGGCCCGTTCGCCGAGACCAAGGACCTCATCGCCGGGTGGATGGTGATCGACGTCGACAGCTACGAGCGCGCCGTCGAGCTGGCCGGGGAGCTGTCAGCGGCCCCCGGCGCGAACGGCGAGCCGATCCACGAGTGGCTGGAGCTGCGCCCGTTCCTGGCCGCGCCGCCCACCATCACCGAATGCCACTGAGGTGGACGAGGTTCTGCTGAGGAGCCTCACCCCGGGCGTGCTCGGAATCCTCGTCCGCCGCGGAGCCGACTTCGCGGCGGCCGAGGACGCCGTGCAGGACGCCCTGGTCGAGGCGCTTCGCGTGTGGCCGGCCGATCCGCCGCGGGACGCGAAGGGCTGGCTGGTCACCGTGGCGTGGCGCAAGTTCCTCGACGCGACCCGCGCGGACGTCGCCCGGCGACGACGTGAGGATCTTGTCGAGGCGGAGCGAGGCTCGCCGAGCGACCATGACACCGAGCCCGCACCTATTCCTTCTGTGGACGACACGCTCCAGCTGTATTTCCTGTGCGCCCACCCGTCATTGACGCCGTCGTCGGCGGTCGCGCTCACCCTGCGCGCCGTCGGCGGGCTGACGACGCGCCAGATCGCCGAGGCGTACCTGGTGCCCGAGGCGACGATGGCGCAGCGCATCAGCCGGGCCAAGCGCACTGTCTCGGACGTGCGGTTCGACCAGCCCGGCGACGTCGCCACCGTGCTGCGCGTCCTCTACTTGGTCTTCAACGAGGGCTACTCCGGCGACGTCGACCTGGCGGTCGAGGCGATCCGGCTCACCCGGCAGCTCGCCGTCGCGATCGATCACCCCGAGGTGGCCGGGCTGCTCGCGCTCATGCTGCTCCACCACGCCCGGCGCACGGCCAGGACCACTGCGGACGGCAGCCTGGTCCCGCTCGCCGAGCAGGACCGCGGCCGGTGGGACACCGCGTCGATCGCCGAGGGCGTCGAGATCCTGCAAGCCGCCCTCGCGCGTGACCAGTTGGGCGAGTTCCAGGCCCAGGCCGCCATCGCGGCACTGCACGCCGACGCGCCCACCGCCGACGAGACCGACTGGGTGCAGATCGTCGAGTGGTACGACGAACTCGCGCGCCTGACCGACAGCCCAGTCGTCCGGCTCAACCGCGCGGTGGCCGTCGGCGAGGCCGATGGCGCCCGCGCGGGCCTGGCGGCACTCGCGGCGCTGGACGACTCACTGCCCCGCCACACCGCGGTGGCGGCCTACCTCCACGAGCGCGACGGCGACCTCGCCGCGGCGGCCCGGCTGTACGCCGAGGCCGCGATGAAGGCACCCAACCTCGCCGAGCGCGACCACCTGAACCGGCAGGCGGCCCGGCTCAACACTCAAGGCTCGAACCGGTAGCCCATCCCGGCCTCGGTGATCAGATGCCGGGGGTGGGCCGGGTCCGCTTCCAGCTTGCGCCGCAACTGCGCCAGATAGACCCGCAAGTACTGCGTCTCGCCCACATAGGACTCGCCCCACACCTCACGCAGCAACTGCTTCTGCGCCACCAGCTTCCCGGGATGCCGCACGAGGATCTCCAGCAGCCCCCACTCGGTCGGCGTCAGGTGCACCTCGCCGTCGCCGCGGTGCACCTTCTTCGCGCCGAGGTCCACGGTGAAGCTCTCGGTGACCACGACCGGCGCGTCCTCGCCCACCGACGACCGCCGGACCGCCGCGCGGAGCCTGGCCAGCAGCTCGTCCATCCCGAACGGCTTGGTCACGTAGTCGTCGGCGCCCGCGTCGAGCGCGTCGACCTTGCGCACCGACTCGGTCCGCGCCGACAGCACGATGATCGGCACCGACGACCACCCCCGCAGGCCCTCGATCACCGCCACCCCGTCGATGTCCGGCAGCCCGAGATCCAGCACCACCACGTCCGGATGCTTGTCCGCGGCGACCCGCAACGCCGTGCGCCCGTCCGCCGCCGTCACGACCTCGTACCCGCGCGCCGACAGGTTGATCCGCATCGCACGGACGATCTGCGGCTCGTCGTCGACCACGAGGACCCTCGTCATCCGTTCCCCCAGTTCGGGCGCCATGGCCCCAGTCTGCCCCGACCCGGGCGCCCCGCAACGCGACCTTTACGCGACCTTGACGACCGGCACACCAGGTGAGTCCAAGTCCAGCTGCCGCGCGTCCCGGTCGAACCGCCACCACGGCCGGAAGTAGTCCGCGTCGTCGACGTCGTCGAGGTGGTGGAAGACCGAGATCGCCGCGGTCACCGGCCACACCAGCGAGGCCGCCGCCATCGCGATGACGCCCCAGAACCGGTAGACCTGCACGATGTACCAGATGTTCTGGAACTTGTTGAGCCACCGGTACTTCCCGACGAACCACACCTGCTCCTCCGGCCGCGACGGCATCCGCGTCCCCAGCGCGTAGTAGTCCCGCACGTCGCGCCAGAACCCGACCGGGCCGGGGTTGCCCCAGTGCTCGGCGTGCACGCGCCGGGCCACGGCCAGGCCCCAGATCTTGCGGACCGGCGCGGTCAGGAACCAGCCGATCGCGACCACGGTGTAGGTGAACAGGCTCATCCAGAGCAGCTGCGCCGCGTATAACGCCACGAGCAGCAGGAACAGCGGCACCGCGATGCGCGGCCAGCTGTGCCTGCGGCGGCGTGCCTTCCGCAGGTCGATGAACGGTCGGCGGGCCGCGCACGCCGCCTCGTCGTAGCCGACATCCGCGGCGCGCAGCACCACGACACCGGTCCACACCAGGTGCAGGAAGCTCGCGCCGACCACCACGAAACCCAGCCACAACCAGTGCAGATGAATGAACAGCCAGCCCTGCATTGGACACCCCTCTCGTCGATGACCCCAGCATCACGCAAATCCGGACACACTGTCAAGACACTCTGTCCGGACACTGCGTCCAGACGTCTCGTTCGCTACGATCCGAGGCATGCCGTCAGTCACCCGACCCACCCCGTCCAGCAGGCAGGACCGCCGCGCCGCGCTCGAGAAGCGCGTACTGGAGGCGACAGAACAGCTGGTCAACGAAGGGGTGAGCTTCACCGAGCTCAGCGTCGAGCGGCTCGCGGCGATGGCAGGCATCTCCCGGTCGACCTTCTACGTGCACTTCGAGGACAAGGGCGACCTCGCCCGCCGCCTGGCCCGCACGGTGCTCGCGGAGCTGGCCGAGGTGTCCGGCGGCTGGTGGGGCGAGGCCGACGACGCCGACCGCGACCGTTTGCGCGCCGCGCTGGGCGCGATCATCGACGTCTACCGCCGCCGCGGCGCCGCGTTCACCGCCGTGGTCGAGACCGCCGCCTACGACCCCGCCGTCGGCCTCGAACTGCGCGGCCTCACCGGCGGCCTGATCGACGCCACCCGCGCGGCCATCGAACGCGGCCAGGCCGCGGGCGTCATGCGCGCGGTCGAACCCGCCGAGACCGCCGCCGTGCTGACCTGGATGGTCGAACGCGCCGGCTACCAGCTCGTCCGCGGCGCCGACGACGCGGCCACGGCGAAGATCGTCGACGTGCTCACCGACATCATCTGGTCCACCCTGTACCGACTCGACTGACCACATACAGGCTGGTCTGTATTCTGTGCGCGTGGAGAAGGTCCGGCGTACCCAGGAGGAACGCAGCGCGTCCATGCGCCAGCGGCTGCTCGACGCGACGATCGAGTGCCTGGTGACCTACGGCTACTCCGGCACCACGACGTCCAAAGTGGCCGAACTGGCCGGGGTCACCCGCGGCGCGCAGGTCCACCACTTCCCCACCAAGGCCGACCTGGTCACCGCGGCGGTCCGCCACCTCGCCATCAAGCGCGCGGAGTTCACCTTCGCCCGCCTCGACCGCCTGCGCGGCTCCGACGATCTCATCGGCGCGGGGCTCGACCTGCTGTGGGAATCCCACCAGGGCCCCGTCTTCGCCGCGACGATGGAGCTGTGGGTCGCCTCCCGCACCGATCCGGAGCTCCGCCGCCAGGTGTCCACAATGGAATCGCTGGCGGCCACCAGCTTCACCGAGTTCGACCGGGAGCTCTTCCCCGGGTTCGCGGGTCACCCGAAGGTCCGCCACTTCGTCTACACCGCGATGGACACCGTCCGCGGCATCCTGATCAGCAGCTTCGTCGTGGCCGACGACGAGGTGATGGCCCAGCGCTGGCAGCGAGCCCGCACTCACCTGCGCCAACTCGCCCAGGAGATCTTCGAGGACCTGCACGCCGACCACGCGTAGCCGATCCACCTCTCAGCCCTACCCCAGTGACCGCCGCCACATCCGCGGCCCCTCCGTCGCCCCTTGATAAATACATGCCGGATTGTATCTTAGTGGCGAGGCGAGGAGGAGTTCATGCCGAACAAGGCCTATGTCATCGGCGTCGGGATGACGAAGTTCGAGAAGCCCGGCCGCCGAGAGGGCTGGGACTACCCGCAGATGGCGCGCGAGTCCGGCACCAACGCGCTCGCGGACGCCGGGATCAGCTACGACCAGGTCGAACAGGCCTACGTCGGCTACGTCTACGGCGAGTCCACCGCGGGCCAACGCGCCATCTACGAGCTCGGCATGACCGGCATCCCGGTGGTCAACGTCAACAACAACTGCTCCACGGGCTCCACCGCCCTCTACCTCGCCGCGCAGGCTGTCCGCTTCGGCCAGGCCGAGGTGGCGCTCGCGCTCGGGTTCGAGAAGATGCAGCCCGGTTCGCTCGGCGCGACGTTCACCGACCGCGAGCAGCCCATGGCCAAGCACCTGAACGCGCTGGCCGAGATCTCCGAGGTGCTGTTCCCGCCCGCGCCGTGGATGTTCGGGGCCGCGGGCCGCGAGCACATGGTCAAGTACGGGACCACGGCCGAGCAGTTCGCCAAGATCGGCGAGAAGAACCACCGCCACTCCGCGAACAACCCCTACGCCCAGTTCCAGGACGTCTACACCCTCGACGACATCCTCGCCTCGAAGATGATCTACGACCCGCTGACGAAGCTGCAGTGCTCCCCCACCTCCGACGGCTCCGGCGCGGCGATCATCGCCAGTGAGTCCTTCGTGGACAGGCACAGCCTCGCGGGGCAGGCCGTGGAGATCGTGGGCCAGGCGATGACCACCGACTTCCGGTCCACTTTCGACGGTTCGGCGAAGAACATCGTCGGCTACGACATGAACGTCCAGGCCGCTCGGAAGGTCTACGACCAGTCCGGCCTCGGGCCCGAGGACTTCCAGGTCATCGAGCTGCACGACTGCTTCTCGGCCAACGAGTTGCTGCTCTACGAGGCGCTCGGCCTCTGCGGCGAGGGCGAGGCCGGGTCGCTGATCGACAGCGACGACACCACCTACGGCGGCCGGTGGGTGGTCAACCCGTCGGGCGGGCTGATCTCCAAGGGCCACCCGCTGGGCGCCACCGGCCTGGCGCAGTGCGCCGAGCTGACCTGGCAGCTGCGCGGCACCGCCGACAAGCGCCAGGTCGACAACGTCACCGCCGCTCTGCAGCACAACATCGGACTCGGCGGCGCCGCCGTCGTCACCGCCTACCAGCGCGCCGAGCGCTGACCAACCCGAAGGAGACCACCATGGGCAGCGTCAACGCGTCGGTCGAGCTGGCCGCGACGCCGGACAAGGTGTGGGCGCGGTTCGCCGACCCCAACAGCTTCGAGAAGTGGCTGACCATCCACACCAAGTGGAAGGGCGACGTGCCTGCCGAGTTCGCGGTGGGCACCAAGGTCGCCGAGGTCGTCACGATGCTCGGCATGGCCAACACCATCGAGTGGACGGTCCAGGAGTACGCGGCACCGTCGAACCTGGTCATCTCCGGCACCGGCATGGCAGGCGTGCAGGTCAAGTTCCGGCTGAGCGTGGAGCCGTCCGGCACGGGCTCGGTGGCCACGATCGACGCGGAGTTCACCGGCCAGATGATCGTGGGCGCGCTGGGCAAGGCCGTGGAGAAGGACGCCAAGGCCAACCTGGACAAGTCGCTGGCCAACTTCGCCGAACTGGTCGGCTGACGTGGCCGACGCCTTCGACAAGAGCGGCCTGGACGTCTGGACCGAGGAGACCCGGTTCGAGGTGACCCGGGAACGCCTGGCGCAGTACGCGGCGGCGACCAACGACCCGATCCCGGCGCACGCCGCGGGCGATGTGGCGAGCCCGGTGTTCGCGATCGTGCCGGTGTTCCAGTCGCTGATGGAGCCCGCGCTGGACGTGGTGCCGCTGTCGCTGCTGGGCCGGATCGTGCACGGCGAGCAGGACTTCCGCTTCCACCGCCCCATCCGCCCCGGCGACACCCTGGTGGCGCGCGGCAAGATGACCGGGTGGGTCGGCCAGGAGAACGGCACGGCCGCCACGGTCTACCTGGAGTGCCGCGACGGCGCCGGTGAGCTGGTCAACGAGCAGCACGTGACGTTCTTCGTGCGCGGCTTCGACACCGGCGACACCGTCGGCGAAGCGGCCCCGCCCCACAGGTTCGACGAGTCGCTGCGCGCGCGGGACCCGGTCGCGACCGTCGCACAGCACATCGATGACGACCAGACGTTCCGCTACGGCCCGGCCGCGGGCGACCCCATGCCCATCCACCTCGACGAGCAGGTCGCGCGCGACGCCGGTCTGCCCGGCATCATCGCGCACGGCCTGTGCACCATGGCGTTCACGTCGTGGGCCGTGCTGACCGAGGTGGCTGGGTCCGATGTGTCGCGCCTGAAGCGCCTGGCTGTGCGCTTCGCCAAGCCGGTGCTGCCCGGCCAGGACCTCACGACCCGGATCTGGCGGTCGGGCACCCACTACGCGTTCGAGACCACCGTCGGCGACACGGTCGTCATCAAGGACGGCCTCGCCGAGATCGAGGAGAGCTGATGGGCACGCTGGAAGGCCGCATCGCCGTCATCACCGGGGCGGGCCGCGGGATCGGCCGCGAACACGCGCTGCTGTTCGCGCGCGAGGGCGCGGCCGTCGTGGTCAACGACCTCGGCGGCGGCAACGACGGCGCGGGCTCCGACGCCGGACCCGCCCAGGAGGTCGTCGACGAGATCACCGCGGCGGGCGGCCGGGCCGTGGCCAACACCGACAACGTGGCCGAGTGGGCGGGCGCCAAGGCGCTGGTCGAGCAGGCGGTCGCCGAGTTCGGCGGGCTCGACGTCGTGGTCAACAACGCGGGCATCCTGCGCGACGCGTTCATGGCCGGGGTCGAGGAGTCGCAGTGGGACTCGGTGATCGCGGTGCACCTCAAGGGCCACGCCGCCGTGCTGCACCACGCCGCCGCGTACTGGAAGGCGCAGGCCAAGGCAGGCACCCCGCGCGGCGCGTCGGTGATCAACACCGCGTCGGCGTCCGGGGTGACGGTACCCAACCCCGGCCAGGGAAACTACGGCGCGGCCAAGGCCGGGATCGCCGCGCTGACCCTGGTCGCGGCCGCCGAGTTGGAGCGATACGGCGTGCGGGTCAACGCGATCGCCCCGATCGCCCGGACCCGGCTCACCTTGGCCACCCCGGGCATGGGCGCTCTCTTCGCCCAGGAGGTGGAGGAAGGCGAGTTCGACGCGTTCTCCCCCGCCAACATCGCCCCGCTGGTGGCCTATCTGGCGGCGGAGAAGTGCCCGCACACCGGCCAGGTGTTCGCCGTGCAGGGCGGCGCGATCCAGCGGCTCCAGGGCTGGACGGTCGCCGAGTCAACCGAGACCGACGGGCCGTGGACCATCGGTGACATAGACGCGCGCCTCGCGGCTTGGGCCTGAAGTCCGGATGAAAACCGGTCGCGGGCTGGGTTACGTTCTCCCCGGCTGATCAGTCCCACGCCGAGGAGTCCGATGTCGACCGGTCCACGCGACGACCTGACCAGCTATGTCGGCCGTGAGCGGGAACTGGCGGAGGCGACCGGTCTGCTCGGCGAGAGCAGGCTGGTCACGCTGACCGGGTCCGGCGGGGTGGGCAAGACCCGCCTCGCCATCCGGATCACGCGCGCGCTCGCGCCGGACTACGCCGACGGCGCGGTGCTCGCCGAACTGGCCGACGCCCGCGACCCGGCCTTGGTCGCCGCGGCGGTGGCCAACGCGCTGGGCCTGCGGGCGCTGTCCGGCCGCCCGACGCTGGAACTCGTGGTCGACCACCTGCGGAACCGGCGGACGCTGGTGGTGCTCGACAACTGCGAACACCTCCTCGACGCGGCGGCGGCCTTCGCCTCGACCCTGCTCGCCGAGTGTCCCAAGGTGACGGTGCTGGCCACGAGCAGGCAGTCGCTCGGCGCGGAGGGCGAGCGGGTCCTGCCGGTCCCGCCGCTGCCGGTGCCCGACGTGGCCGCGCCCGCCGCCGAGGTGGCGGCGTGTGACTCGGTGCGGCTGTTCACCGACCGGGCCACCGCGGTGCTGCCGTCGTTCGAGGTGACCGACGAGAACCGGGCGGCGGTCGTGGCGCTGACGCGGCGGCTCGACGGGGTGCCGCTGGCGATCGAGCTGGCCGCGGCGCGGGTGCGGTCGCTGTCGCCGGAGCAGATCCTGTCCCGGCTGCGGCTGCCGATCCTGACCTCCGGCGCGCGGACGGCGCCGCACCGCCAGCAGACGCTGCGCGCCACGATCGACTGGAGCCACGACCTGTGCACGCCCGCCGAACGGCTGGTGTGGGCGCGCGCGTCGGCGTTCTCCGGGTCGTTCGACCTGGAGGCCGCCGAGTTCGTCTGCGGCGGCGAAGGCGTGACCGAAGCCGAGGTCCTCGACCTTGTCGACGCCCTGCTCGACAAGTCGGTGCTGATCCGCGAGGACCACGGCGACCAACTGCGCTACCGGATGCTGGAGACCCTGCGCGAGTACGGCCGCGAGCGGCTCGCGGGTGAGGTCGACCGAGTGGCCCGGCGGCACCGCGACTGGTACCAGCGGGTGGCGGGCGGGTTCGCCGCGGGCTGGCTCGGCAGTGATCAACTCCGGTGGCTTTCGCGGCTGCCCCGGGAGCTGCCGAACATCTGGCTGGCGCTGGAGTACTGCGTCAGCACGCCGGGCGAGGCCGCGACCGCGATCCGCGTCCTGGACGGCATCCGGCCGTACTGGACGATCTACGGCCACATGAACGAGGTCCGCCGCTTCCTGGGCCGCGCCGTCCCCCAACTGGATCCAGACCAGCCCGAATACCGCATCGCGACCTGGATCGACGGCTTCCTGGCCGCCCTGCGCGGCGACGCCGAGACCGGCGGCAAGCAGCTGATGCGCGCCCAGGAACTCGCCGAAGTGGCAGGCGACGACGCCGTGGCCGCCGAGGTCGCGTTCGCCGCCGGGATGGGCCTGTTCCTCGGCGACCTGGCCGCTCAGGCGATCCCGTTCCTGGACAAGGCGTTGGCCATCTACCGCGAGCACGCGTTCTTCGAGGGCGAGGTGAACGCGCTCTGCTTCGGCGGCTTCGCCTACGGTTTCAACGGCGATGTCGCCACCGCGACCGCGCTGCTGGACGAGTGCGTCGCCCGCAGCGAGGCCGCGGGCGAGATCTACTTCCGCGGCTGGGCGATGTGCGCGCTGGGCTACGTCAACCTGGAGGCCGACCGCGCCGCTGACGCCGAGCGGTACGCCAAGCAGTCCCTGCGCTACAGCTCGGCGACGGGCGCGCTGTTCATCGTCGCGGCCACCGTGCACCTGCTGGCGTGGACGGCGACCAGGGAGGGCCGCTTCGGCCGCGCGGTCACCCTGTTCGGCGCCGCCGACGTCATCTGGGCGCAGATCGACCTGCAGGCCCGCTCGTTCCCGATCTGGGTGTCGCGTTTGGACAAATACGAGGCGCTGACCAAGCAGGCACTGGGCGCCGCGGCCTACGACGAGAACTACAGCCGCGGCCGAGCGATGTCGATGGCGCAGGCGGTCACCTACGCCATCGACGACCGCCTCCCGGCCACCGCCCCGGTCGAGCGCGGCGTGCTGACCCCGCGCGAACACGAGATCGCACGCCTGGTGGCGCGCGGCATGACCAACCGGGAGATCGCAGCCCGGCTGGCCATCGCCCAGCGCACCGCCGAGACCCACGTCGAGCACATCCTCACGAAGCTCGATGCGAGCAACCGCGCCCAGATCGCGGCTTGGGTGGCCGGTCAGTCCTGAGCCGGGATGACGACCGTGCCCGAGGCACGGGTCGCCACGATCGGCGGGTCGAGCACGTCGGCGGCCGAGTCGCCGCGCTCCGGGGCCGAGCGGCAGACCACCCGGACCTCGAAGTCCATCCCCCGCGAGCGCGTCCCGATCCGAGTCAGCGTCGCGGTGCCCTCGATGACGTCCCCGGCGCGGATCGGCGCCAGGAACTCGACGTTCGAGTAGCCCGCGAACAGGCCCTCGTCGCCGTCGGTCTGGATGCACATCTCCGTGGCGAGGTCGCCGAACATGCCCAGGCCGTAGGCGCCGTCGACCAGGTTGCCGCCGTAGTGGGCGTGGGAGTGCGGCACGTAGTGGCGGTGGGTGACGGTGAAGCCGACCTCGCGGGTCATGCGTGGACTTCCTTTCGCTGGCTGATGGCGTGGACGAGGTAGGAGGCGACCTCACCGGGGGTGGTGCCGCGGCCGAAGACCCGGTCGACGCCGAGTTCCCCGGCCATGAGCGGGTCGAAGCGCGGGCCGCCCGCGATGAGCAGAGGACAGCGTTCGCCCATGGCCTCGCGGAACGCCGCCGACATCTCCTGGGTGTTGAGAATGTGCGCGTCGCGCTGGGTGACGACCTGGGAGACGAGGACGGCGTCGGCCTTGTCGGCGCGGGCGGCCTTGACCAGTTCGGGGACCGAGACCTGGGCGCCGAGGTTCACCACGCGCAGCTCGCGGTAGTACTCCAGGCCCTTCTCCCCCGCGAAGCCCTTGATGTTGAGGATCGCGTCGATGCCGACGGTGTGCGCGTCGGTGCCGATGCAGGCGCCGACGACAACCATCTTGCGGCGCAACGTCTTCTTGATGGTGCTGTTGACGTCCGACGGCGGCAACAGCGGGTACTCCCGCTCGACCACCTTCACCTCGTCGAGGTCCACGATGTGCTGCACGGAGCCGTAGACGACGAAGAAGGTGAAGTCGGCGCCGATGGGGTGCGAGTGCACGACCATCGCCGGGTCCATGCCCATCTTGTTCGCCAACTGCTGCGCGGCACCGTCCGCGCGTGGCCCGAACGGGACGGGCAGCGTGAACGACAGCTGCGCCATCCCGTCGCCCGTGGTGTCGCCGTAGGGGCGGACGTACCGCTTCTTCTTGGGCTCTTCGGTGGTGGTCATGTTGAGTGCCTCATCGAGCGTCGGGTGGGTGGGGCTTCGCTCTGTGTTGATGGTTCGCTCGCAAGCTCGCTCACGCCGCTCCCTCGTCGAGCAGGGTGGTGGCGGGGTTGAGGTAGCCGTCGGCCTTCTCGATGACGCCGTCGGCGCCCTTGCCCTTGTGCGCGGGCCGCTTCATCAGGCCGAACGTGCCGTCGGCGATCGCGTTGAGCAGGCCGTCGTCCACGATCCGGTCGAGCAGGTCGACGGCCTCGCCGAGCACCTGGTGGGCGCGTTTGACGATCAGCCCGTCCGGCGCGGGCCGGAAGTCCTCGCGCAGGTTTCCAGCCGCTTCCAGCACGTACCGGACATTGGCCAGCGCCAGGTCGCGGTCGGACAGGAACGGCGTCACGACGGCCTCGGTCATCATCCCGACCAGCAGGATCGACTGTCCGGTGAGGACACCGGCGAGGTTGAAGAACCCGTCGAGCAGGTAGCCGTTGAACACGTCGCCGGTCATGTGCTTGGTCGGCGGCATCCACTTCAGCGGCGCGTCGGGGAACAGCTCGCGGGCCAGCAGCGCGTGCGCCAGCTCCAGCCGGAACGAGTCGGGCACCTTCGGGTTGATCTCGAAGGCGTGGCCGAGGCCGAGCAGGTCGTCGGTCAGCCCGGCCTCGTGCGCGAAGTGCTCGTTGAGCAGTTGCGAGACGGTGACGGTGTGCGCGGCGTCGACGGCGTCGGCGGTGGTGAGGTAGTTGTCCTCGCCGGTGTTGATGATGATGCCCGCGCGCGCGTGGACCTGGCGGGCGAAGCGCTGGTCGACGAACGTGCGGATCGGGTTGATGTCGCGGAACAGGATGCCGTACATCGAGTCGTTGAGCATCATGTCGAGCCGTTCCAGGCCCGCGAGCACCGCGATCTCGGGCATGCACAGGCCGGAGGCGTAGTTGGTCAGGCGCACGTAGCGGCCGACCTCCTTGGACACCTCGTCCAGCGCGGCGCGCATGATGCGGAAGTTCTCCTGCGTGGCGTAGGTGCCCGCGAACCCGTGGTGCGTGGCGCCTTCCGGCACGTAGTCCAAAAGGGACTGTCCGGTGGAGCGGATCACCGCGATGATGTCGGCGCCCGCGCGCGCGGCGTTGGCGGCCTGCACCACGTCCTCGTCGATGTCGCCGGTGGCGACGATGAGGTAGATCCACGGCCGCTGCGGCGGGTCGCCGAGCTTGGTGACCAGCTTCGCGCGCTGCGCCTTGTTGCGGTCGACCGCCCGCAGCCCCTTGGCGACGGCGGTGCGCGCCAGCTTCGCCGACCCGGCGGCGGCGCGGCCGGTGGGGATCGTGAACTGGATCTGCCCGGCCGCGGTGGCCTCGGCCAGCTCGGTCAGGCTGCCCAGGTCGTGCTCGCGCAGCGCGTGGAACACCGGCAGCGCGACGCCGTGCTCCAGGCCGCAGTGCTCGCGAACGGTGTCCACGACGCGGTTGACCCATGGCACGTCGCCGGCGCGGTGGGTGGTGTCGGCGCCGGTGATGCCCGCCAGCCGCAGCGTCGCGCGTTCCACCGCGACGGTGGTGTGGGCCCGGGCGATGTCGATCACCGGCGCGGCGGCCTTGGCGGCCAGCCCGCGCGCGGTGGCCACGACATCGGGGTCGAGGTCAAGCAGGGCCACGATGGTGCTCCTCGCGGTCGAAACGGTCGAAGATCGGGTGCCCGCGCAGGACGGTGCGAAGGCAGGCGGGCAGGTCCGCGCCGGGGTGCAGCGGCGGGAGCGCGGGCACGCGGGAGCGCGGGTCGGTCGACCAGCGCTGCACGCGGCTGTCGGCGGTGGCGCTGACCAACTCGGGGGCGTCCCAGATGGCGTAGGTGGCGGGCGCGCCGGGCTGGAGGGTGCCGGTCAGGCCGTCGTCGACCCCGGCCGCGCGCCAGCCGCCGCGGGTGTGGGCGGTGAACGCGGCGCGCGGGGACAGGCCGTGGCCGTCGGTGCGGTGGTGCACGGCGGCCTGGACGGTGGCCCACGGGTCGACCCGGGTGACCGGCGCGTCCGAACCCAGCGCGAGGATCACCCCGGCCGCGGCGAGGCGGGAGAACGGGTTGAGCAGCGTGCCGCGCTCCCCCAGCCGCTCGACGTACATGCCGTCGGCGCCACCCCACGCGGCGTCGAACAACGGCTGCACCGACGCCACGACGCCCCACTGGCCGAGTCGCTCGGCCTGCTCGGCGGTGACCATCTCCAGGTGTTCGAGCCGGTGCCGGGCACCCGCGAGCGCTTCCCGGCCGACGGTCTTCTCCGCGATGGCGAACCCGTCGATCACCTCGGCGACGGCGCCGTCGCCGATGACGTGGAACCCGGCCTGGATGCCCGCCTCGGTGCACACCCGCAGGTGTTCGCCGATCGCGGCGGCGTCGAGGTAGAGCGCGCCGGAGGTGTCGGGCCGGTCGGTGTAGGGGTGGCAGAGGGCGGCGGTGCGGGAGCCGATCGCGCCGTCGACGAACAGGTCGCCCGCCAGGCCGCGCGCGCCCTTGGCGGTGGCCAGGTCGGCGGGGCCGCGCTCGCCCCAGTAGCCGACGACCTCGGGTCCGCCGATGCGGGCGAGCAGGTCGGCGAAGTCGTCGGCGCCGGAGATGTCCGGCCCGGCGCACTCGTGTACCGACGCGATGCCCATGGACGCGGCGTGGTCAAGGAACGCGGTCTGTGCGTCCGCGCGCTGCGCCGGGGTGATGGCCGCTCGCGCGGCGCGGCGGACGCGGTGGTGGGCGTCCTTGGTGAGCGGGCCGTCCTCACTGAAGCCGTCGGCGCCTCGTGCGTGGTCGAGCAGCGCGGAGCTGACCAGCGCGGAGTGCACGTCGATGCGCGAGAGGTACAGCGCGGCGCCCTCGGCGGCGGCGTCGAGTTCGGCGCGGGTCGGCGGGCGGCGCTCCGGCCACTTCGTCTCGTCCCAGCCGTGGCCCCAGATCAGCTGGTCGCCGCTGGTGCGCACGTGCGCGCGGATCGCGTCGAGGCACTCGGTGAGCGACGCGCAGGCCGTCAGGTCGAGGCCGGTGCGCAGCAGGCCCGCCGAGGTGGCGTGCACGTGGGCGTCGACGAAGGCGGGTGCGACGAACGCACCCGCCAGGTCGACGACCGTGTCCGCGTTCTCGTAGAGCGTGCGGCCGACGGAGTCCTGGCCGAGCCACACCACGATGCCGTCCTCAACTGCCATCGCCGTGGCGTGGGGGTCGACTGGGGAGTGGATGTTGCCGCCGGTCAGGAGTGTCCGAGCAGGCACAGAGCGCGTCGTCATAGTGGCTGAGTCTGCCGCTCTCGGGCCTCGAACAGGGCGCGCACCCCTGGCTCGGCGCGGATCAGGTCGAGGGCGAAGGCGGCGTGACCAGGCACGTAGCCGTTGCCGACGAGCATCCGGACGTCGGCGGCGAGCCCTTCGGCGCCCAGGGCGGCCGCGGAGAACGACGTGGCCATGGAGAAGAAGATGACCGTGCCGCCGTCGGCGGTGGCCAGGATCGCGCCGTGCTCGCAGCCGGGCACGTCCACGCAGACCACGGTGACGTCGACCGGCTCGCCGACCGCCTCGGCGACCGCGACGGGGTTGCGGGCGTCGGCGATCACGACCTCGTCGGCCAGCCCGGCGTCGCGGACCGCGTCGGCCTCGGCCTCGAACGGCACGAGCGCCACGATTCGTCCCGCACCCGCGCGCCGGGCCGCGACCAGCGACAACGACCCCGACTTGCCGCCGCCACCGAGGACGCAGACGGAGGCACCCTGACCTGCGGCGCGGACGACACGGTCGGTCAGCGCGGGGGCGCCGCACACGTCGAGGACGCTCAGCGCGAGTTCGTCGGGCAGGTCGTCGGGCAGGACGGCGGCGATGGAGCGGCCGAACAGCACGGCGGTGCCCTGGCAGGGCACCTGCTCGCTGGTGCCGTCCCAGTCGACCAGGCCGTCGGTGATGCGCAGCGGGGTCAGGGTCAGCGAGACCAGCGTGGCCACGCGGTCGCCGACCTTGAGCCCCAGCGGCGACTCGGGGCCGACCGCGCGGACGGTGCCGAGCAGCATCCCGCCGGACCCGGTCACCGGGTTCTGCATCTTCCCGCGCGCCGCGACGATCGCCAGGACGGCGGCCTTGAGTTCTTCCCCGGTGCCGTGTTCCTCACGCAGCTGCCGGTAGGAGGCGGCGTCGAGGTTCAGCCGTTCGACGTCGAGGACGACCTCGTCGACGGCCGGGGTGGGGTCGGGATCGAGCCGTTGTGCCTGCTGAGGCAGCACACCAGCGGGCTCGAGCACGCGGTGTAGCCCGAAAGGCGACACAAAGCGAGCCTCCGTCACATCGACCTCCGTAAGATTTACGCTATCCAAGTCGTATGGCAGCATATCTTTACGCCACCCGAACGGCGAGGAGCACATATGACTGCGCTGAGTGTTGCAGCGACTGGGCCGGAGATCCCGGCGACGACGGTGTCCGACGCGGTGCACCAGGCCGGAGGCCAGCCCTACGAGTACGTCCGCAGGGAACTGGTCGAACCCGACTGGCGCCGCTTCCCCGGCTGGGAGCACGTCACCGAGACACAGTGGCGCGACGCGCAGTGGCAGCGGGTCAACTGCGTGAAGAACACCCGCCAGCTGCGCGCGGTGGTCGGCGACCTGCTCGGTGACTCGTTCTACGAGGAACTGGCCGCCGACCAGGAGCAGCTGGCGACCATGTCCATGCTGATCCCGCCACAGATGCTCAACACGATGGCGCCGACCGCGTCGCCCGCGGACTTCACCGAGGCGTTCTTCGCCGACCCGATCCGCCGCTACATGCTGCCGGTCCGGTCCGACCGCGACCCGGAGTGGCCGTCCCACCCGCACTCGGAGCGTGACTCGCTGCACGAGGCGGAGATGTGGGTCGTGGAGGGCTTGACCCACCGGTACCCGACGAAGGTGCTGGCGGAGATGCTGTCGACGTGCCCCCAGTACTGCGGGCACTGCACCCGGATGGACCTGGTCGGCAACTCGACCCCGCAGGTGGAGAAGCACAAGCTGACCCTCAAGCCGGTCGACCGCTACGACCAGATGATCGACTACTTGAAGCGCACCCCCGGCGTCCGCGACGTGGTGGTGTCCGGCGGCGACGTGGCGAACGTGCCGTGGAAGCAGCTGGAACTGTTCCTGATGCGCCTGCTGGACATCGAGACGGTCCGCGACATCCGCCTGGCCACCAAGGCGCTGGCGGGCCTGCCCCAGCACTGGCTCCAGCCGAGCGTCGTCGAGGGCTTGGAACGCGTGGCCCGCACGGCGGCGCGTCGCGGGGTCAACCTGGCGATCCACACCCACGTGAACCACGTCCAGTCGGTGACCCCCTTGGTCGCCGAGGCGGCCCGAACCGCCTTGGAGGTCGGCGTCCGCGACGTCCGCAACCAGGGCGTCCTGATGCGCGGCGTCAACGCCACCCCCGAGGCGCTGCTCGACCTGTGCTTCGCGCTGCAGGGCGAGGCGAACATCCTCCCGTACTACTTCTACATGTGCGACATGATCCCCAACGCCGAACACTGGCGCGTGGCGGTCTGGGAGGCACAGGAACTTCAGCACGCGATCATGGGCTACCTGCCCGGTTACGCCACCCCACGCATCATCTGCGATGTGCCGTACGTGGGGAAGCGATGGGTGCACCAGCTCGCGGAGTACGACCGGGAGTTGGGAATCTCGTACTGGACGAAGAACTACCGGGCGGGCACGGAACGGATGGAGGCCGAGGAGGCCGCCGCGATCCTCAACCGCCGCTACCCGTACTACGACCCGATCTCGACGCTCGGGCAGACGGGCCAGAAGTTCTGGCAGGAGAACCCGAACCACCAGGCGTAGTAGGTAGATAGACAACGAAGGTCAAACCGCCCCGGCCATTCGGCCGGGGCGGTTTGGCCATACTTGAATGAGCCAGTCCTCTCTAGCGGTGTCGCCTGCTCCCGTACTGCCCGTCTTCCAGTAGACGGAAATCCCAAACGCCCCAACCGCGGGAAGTCTCACCGTGATGTCACTGGGAGCGCCAGTGAGACAGCCAAGAGTCACATCGCGCACACTCGTCCTGAAGTCGCCCGTGTATGCCTTCATCCAGTCGTCTTGCCTCGAGGGTTCCGCGGACCACTGTTGAAACACAACGTGCGGCTCGGCCAGCTCGTGGGAACAGAAGAAGACAACACCGCCGTCGCCGGAGAAGGCGATGTCCTGAGTCGGCTGAGCCGCGATCAACGGCGACAAGGACGCCAGGCCGTCCGGTTCGACGAGCACAAACTGCCGAAAGTCGGCCATGACTTCCAGGCTGACCTCATACTGGATCAACGCTGACACTCGACGCACCTTCCCTGACACTCGTGAGCCGGAACACTGCGCCACGCCTGGTCCAGCGGGCGCGGATAGGCCGATCGGCGGACAACGTCCGTCGTGGCCTGTGGACAGGCACTTTCCCACTACCCCACCCATGCGCAAGACTCTCGCTCCCAGAGCCGCCATACCCAAGCGGCCGACGGACACAGAGGGAGTTGGGCGTGCTCATCCGTAAAAGGGCACTCGCGGTCACATTGGCCGTCGTCGCCGCCGCGGGGGTGGTCAGCGGGTCCGGGATCGCCTCGGCGCAGGCGCTGCCCCGAACCGAGACAGACATCGCCGACCAGTTGCGGGCGATCCCCGGGCTGACCGTCACCGAAGCCACCCCACCAGCGGGCTACCGCTTCTTCCTGCTCACCTACCGCCAGCCCGCGGACCACCGCAACCCCAATGGCCAGCAGTTCGAGCAGCGCCTCCAGCTGCTCCACAAGGCCACCGACCGGCCGATGATCCTGCACACCACCGGCTACAACATGCGCACCACCCCGTTCCGCTCCGAGCCCACCCGGCTCGTCGACGGCAACCAGATCTCGGTGGAGCAGCGCTTCTTCGAGCCGTCCCGGCCCGCGCCCGCCGACTGGGACGACCTGAACATCTGGCAGGCCGCCACCGACCACCACCGCATCGTCGCCGCGCTCAAGCCGGTCTTCTCGAAGAAGTGGATCTCCACGGGTGCCAGCAAGGGCGGCATGACCTCGGTCTACCACCGCCGGTTCTACCCGCAGGACGTCGACGGTGTCGTCGCCTATGTCGCGCCGAACGACAAGATCAACCGTCTCGACGGCGCGTATGACGCGTTCTTCAAGACCGTCGGCAACGACCCGGCGTGCCGTGCCCGGCTCGACGGGGTGCAGCAGGAGGCGCTCAAGCGGCGCACCGAGATGGTGGCGAAGTACCAGGCCGCGGCCGACGCCGAGGGGCTGACCTTCACCCAGGCGCTCGGGTCGATCGACAAGGCCTTCGAGATGGTCGTGCTCGACACCGTGTGGGCGTTCTGGCAGTACTCGAAGGAGGCCGACTGCGCGAACGTGCCCGCGGCCACCGCCACCACCGATGAGCTCTACACCTTCATCGACAACGTCGCGGGCTTCTCCTTCTACGCCGACCAGGGCATCCTCCCCTACGCCACCTACTACCGGCAGGCCGCGACCCAGCTCGGCTGGCCGTCGCTGAAGTTCGACCACCTGCGCGGGCTCACTCGCTACCCGGGCCTCTACCAGGCGAACTCCAGCCTGCCGCCGTCGCTGCGCGACCGGCACGACCCGTCGGCGATGCTCGACATCGACTCGTGGGTGCGCACGCGGTCCAGCCAGATGCTCTTCGTCTACGGCCAGAACGACCCGTGGGGTGCCGAGCCGTTCTTCCCCAGCGCCAACGACTCCTACACCTACACCGCCCCGGGCGCCAACCACGGCGCGAACATCGCCGCGCTGGTCCCCGCGGAGCGCGACGCCGCCACGGCGACGCTGCTGCGCTGGGCGAACGTGACGACGCCGTCGGTGCTGTCGCGCACGGACAGCACGGACAGCACGGACAGCACGGACAGCACGGACAGCACGGACAGCACGGACAGCACGGACAGCGTTCTTGACCTGAACGAGCTCGACCTCGCGGACCCGCGCAACGAGCGGCGCCCGCTGTAGTCGCCATCGGCGGCCCGGCCCCCGGCCGGGCCGCCGAACTTCCTCGGTCGGACGTGTCGAAACCGGACTCCGGCGTTCGACGCGGTGTCGTGGCAGGCTCGCCACCGAGGAAGAAGGAGATCCGATGAGGTACATGGTTTTCGTCAACATGGCCGAGGACGTCGGCGCCCCGCCGCAGGCGCTGGTCGACGCCATGAGCGCGGAGATGACCAAGCTGTTCGCGGCGGGGTCGATGCTCGACGCGGGCGGCCTCTACAGCCAGTCCGAGTGCACCGAGGTCCGCCTGGCCGACGGCGCGGTGTCGGTCACCGACGGCCCGTACGCCGAGGCCAAGGAGGTCGTCGGCGGCTACGCGATCATCGAGGCGCGCTCGCACGAGGAAGCCGTGGAGGGCGCCCACCGGCTCATCCAGATCCACCGCGACCACTGGCCGAGCTGGGAGGGTTCGGTCCACGTGCGCCGCATCGCCGGGCCGGAGGACGGCCCGCCGCCGCGCGACTGACTTGATCCGATGGTGGCCGGGGTGCTCTGATCGTCCACTGTGGGCGACACACGGGAGTCCGACCGCGCGGTCGCGGCGGTGTGGCGGCACGAGTCGACGCGCCTGATCGCGGGCCTGGTCCGGATGACCCATGACGTGGGCCTGGCCGAGGACCTCGCGCAGGACGCACTCGTGGCCGCCGTCGAGCAGTGGGCCGGGTCGGGCGTGCCGGACAATCCGGGCGCCTGGCTCATGGCCGTGGCCAAGCGCCGCGCCGTCGACCATTTCCGGCGCGCCGAGACGCTGCGCCGCAAGACCGAGGAGCTGGGCCGTGACGCCGCCGAGTGGCACGTCCCGGACTTCGCCGCCGCCGTCGACTACATCGAGGACGACGTTCTGCGGCTGATGTTCATGACATGCCATCCGGTGCTGTCGACCGAGGCCCGCGTCGCGCTGACGCTGCGGCTGGTCGGCGGCCTGACCACCACCGAGATCGCCCGCGGCTTCCTGGCCAAGGACGCCACGATCGGCCAGCGCGTGTCCCGGGCGAAGAAGACGCTCACCGAGGCGCGCGTCGAGTTCGACCTGCCGACCGGCCCCGACCGGCGCGAACGCCTCGCCGCGGTGATGGGCGTGATCTATCTGGTGTTCAACGAGGGCTACTCGGCCACTGCGGGCGACGACTGGATGCGCCCCGCGCTGTGCGAGGAGGCGATGCGGCTGGCCCGCATCCTGGCCCACCTCGCCCCCGACGAACCCGAGGCGCACGGCCTGCAGGCGTTGCTGGAGATCCAGGCGTCGCGCACCGCGGCCCGCACCGGCGCCGACGGCAAGCCGGTCCTGCTGCTCGACCAGGACCGCTCCCGCTGGGACCGCCTGCTCATCCGCCGCGGCCTCGACGCGCTCGACCGCGCCGACAAGCTCGACGCCCCCGTCGGCCCGTACGTCGTCCAGGCCGCCATCGCCGCCTGCCACGCCCGCGCGGCGCGGGCCGACGACACCGACTGGACGCGGATCGCGGGCCTCTACGACGTGCTCGGGCAGGTCGCGCCCAACCCGGTGGTCGAGGTCAACCGCGCTGTCGCCCATGGCATGGCGTTCGGCCCGGAAGCCGGGCTCGCGGTGCTCGAACCGGTCGAGGCGGGCCAGGCGTTGGCCGGATACCACCTGTTGGCCAGCGTGAAGGGTGACTTGCTCGGCAAGGCGGGCCGCCGGGCGGAGGCCAGGGCCGAGTTCGAGCGAGCCGCGGCGCTGACCGGCAACGCCCGCGAGCGTGACCTGCTGCTTCAGCGCGCCAAAGATTCTTCGTGATCGGTGTCGAAAGCGGCCGAGCCCGTCCGACGCACCGGTGACTGACCGATCCGACAAGGAGTACGACATGAGCACCGTGACTTCGGCCGACGGCACCACGATCGCCTACGAGACCCACGGCACCGGCCCCGCCCTGATCATCGTCGACGGCGCGCTGTGCCACCGCGAGATGGGCCCGAGCCGCGACGTGGCCAAGGAACTGGCCGACCGCTTCACCGTCTACTGCTACGACCGCCGCGGCCGCGGCCAGTCCTCCGACGCGGCGGACTACAGCGTGGACCGCGAGATCGAAGACCTGGCCGCCGTCATCGAGGCCGCAGGCGGGTCGGCCCACGTGGTCGGCTTCTCCTCCGGCGCCGCCCTGGCCTTGGCCGCCGCCGACCGCGGCCTCCCGATCACCCGCCTGGCCACCTACGAGGCGCCGTTCATCGTGGACGACTCCCGAGACCCGATCCCCGCGCACACCATCGCCGAGATGCAGGAACTGGTCGACGCCGACGAGCGTGGCGCGGCGGTCAAGAAGTTCATGCGGATGGTCGGGACACCGGGCATCTTCGTCACGATCATGCGCTTCACCCCGGTGTGGAAGAAGCTGACCGGGGTCGCCCACACGCTGCCGTACGACCTGTCCTTCGTGACGCCGAAGCAGGGCGGGCACCCGCTGCCCGCGGGCACCTACGCCAACGTCAAGGCGCCCACGCTCGTCCTGGAGGGCGGCAAGAGTCCACAGTGGATCCGGTCGGCGCAGGCCGCGGTCGCCGACGCGGTCGCGGGAGCGGAGCACCGGACGCTGCCGGGACAGACCCACATGGTCAAGGCGAAGGTCCTCGCGCCCGAACTGGCCGCGCACTTCACCACGGCCACGCGCGCGTAGTCAGCCCCGCGCGTCGAATTCGTCGCGGGCGGCGAGGATCTGGTGGACGTGGCCGTCAGCCCAGCGCTTCAGCCGGCGGACCACCTCCAGCAGTGACTCGCCCAGTGGCGTGAGCGCGTAATCCACCGTCACCGGGACGGTCGGCGTGACCGTTCGGGACACCAGCCCGTCCCGTTCCAGCGCGCGCAGGGTCTGGGTGAGCATCTTCTGACTCACCCCGGCCACCTGCCGTGCCACCTCGGAGTACCGCATGGCCGACCCGTGGTCCCCCAACGCGCACAGCACAAGCGTCACCCACTTGTCCGCCAGCCGATCCAGCACATGCCTGCTGGCGCAGGAAGCCAGGTAGGAGTCGAACTCGACTTTCGCGTGCGCCCGACGCTCGGCGGCCGTCATCGTCCCCATCCGCACCTCTCCCTCAGTTACGCACTTTCAGGTGCCTACTTCCCGGAAGAGAGCAACTCCCCCAAGGTTGTTCGTAAGAGAGCGTACAACCTTCAGGGAGCAGCCATGCGTGCCGCAGTCGTCCGCGACCAGGCGATCGAGTTCATCGACGTGCCGACCCCCGACCCCGGCCCGGGCGAGATCCGCGTCCGCGTCGCCGCGGCGGGCGTCAACCCGGTCGACATCCAGACCGTCGACGGCGTCTACCGCGCCCTGGGCTGGATCACCCAGCCCGATCACGTCGGCCTCGGCTGGGACGTCGCGGGCATCGTCACCGCGGCCGCCGCGGGCTTCAAGGTTGGTGACCGGGTCGCGGCCCTGTCCGCGGGAGTCGACAAGCCCCTCGGCCCCTACGCCGAGGAAGTCGTCGTCCCCGCGAGCGCGGCCGCGCTCGTGCCCGCCAACCTCGAACTGACCGAGGCCGCCACCGTCCCCCTCAACAGCCTCACCGCCGCGCAGGCGCTCGACCAGTTGGGCCCGGCGACCGGATCACTGCTGGTCACCGGCGCGGCGGGCGGCGTCGGCGGCTACGCGATCGCACTGGCCGCGCGCGCGGGCTGGCGGGTCACCGCGCTGGCCAGGCAGGCCGACCGCGACTTCGTCCTGGCCAACGGCGCGACCGACCTGCTCACCGCCCCGGAGGGCACCTTCGACGCGGTTCTCGACGCGGCCGTTCTCGGGGATGCCGCCGTGGCCCTGGTCCGCGACGGCGGCCACTACATGGGCGTCCAGCCGCCGCGGAAGCCGGAGGGCCACGGCCGAATCACCGTCGACGCCGTCCTCGTCCAGTCCGACGGCGCGACTCTTGCCGCCCTGCTCCAGGACACCGCCGACGGCACGCTGCCCGCCCGCATCAGCACGACCCTGCCACTGGACGAAGCCGCCGCCGCCCACAAAACCCTTGCGGCGGGCGGAACCCGAGGCAGGCTGCTGCTGATTCCATAAGCCGAATACCGCGACTGCTCTTGATTCCCTGAGCCGAGGCCGCGGCACCTCACCCGGTGCCGCGGCCCTCCTCATCCTCAGCGAGCGCCGCCCCCAACTTCTCCATCAGCGAAGCGCAAGCGGCCAGTTCCTCCACCGTGAACCGCGCCGCGACCCGGTTCGTGAAGGCGTGCTGGGCCGCGGTCATCCCGTGGATCGCCTTCCACCCGGCCTCCGACGGCTGGACCAGCTTGGCCCGCGCGTGCGCCGGATTCGGCAGATACTCCGCCAAACCCTTCTCCACCAGCAGATCCGCCGTCCGCTGCACGCTCTGCCGAGCCATCCCCATCTCCCGCGCGATGTCGGCGACAGACCGCGGCTGCTTCAGCACCCCGCCAAGGACCTGCCACCACGACGGTGTCAGCCCCTCCGGCAGCGAGATGTGTTCGGCGGCGCGGAGGAACGCGCCGTTGAGGTGGAAGGTGCGCATGATGATGTCGGTGAGCGCGTCGCCGCCGGGGGTTCGGGTCACGCGGTGATCTCCATCAGCCGGAAGAACCACTTCGGGTCGCCCGTCGCGTTGAGCTGGTACCAGGCGTCGAGCACGTCAGGAGCGTAGACGTCCAGCGCGCGGAACACCTCGACGGCGAACTCCAGCGGGCTCGCCGCGCCCGCGGTGATCACCCCGCCGTCGGACACCGCGCGCTCCGGCAGGAACCGGTCCTCCCCCGCATAAGCGTCCGCCATCGCCAACTGCTGCGGCGCGTTCCCTGTGTGAGCGCGCGAGTTCAGCAGACCGGCCGCCGCCAAACCGACCGTCGCGCCGCAGATCGCCGCCACCGGCTTGGCCTGGTCGAGCCGCCGCGTCGCCGCCGCGGCGAAGTCCTCATGCGCGCCCTCCATCCAGGAGTCCGCCCCGGGCAGCACCAACAGCGCCGCGCCGTCCACATCCGCGTCGGCGAGGACGAGGTCGGGCACGACAGTCAGCCCTCCCATCGTGGTGATCGGCGCCGAGGTCGACGCCACCGTCCGAACGCGGTACCGGCCCGGCGAGACCTGGAACGCCGGGTTCGCCAGCCCCGCCGTCACGTACCCGATCTCCCAGTCCGCGAGTCCGTCGTACACAGCCACAAGCACGTCTGAAGTCATGACAGAAGCCTGTCATATTGACAGAATGCTGTCAATACTTTCCCCGGGTAGCGTGCGCACATGCAGTTGCCCTGGCGGGCCGCGCCGAAAGCCGCGACATCGGGCCCCCTCACCATGCTGGTGACGTTCATCGCGGCCCTGCTGCTCAGCTTCGTGGGCGCCGCGGCCGTCCTGCACGCCGACACCGCGGGCAGCGCCGCCGTCGCCTACCAGGCCGGTCGCCTCTGCGGCCAGACCGTCCCGCCGGTCGTCGACGCGAACCGGATCTCCGTCGCCGACGCCACCAAGGCACTCGACCTGGCCCGCGACCGCGCGCCCCGGCACGGCTTCCCCGAGGTCGTCGGCGCGGTCTACTCCCCCGTCCGCCAGTTCGACTTCAACGGCCCGCACCCGTGGTCCCAGTTCGGCTACCGCGACGGCGCCCTCGACCACCTCGACGTCATCGAGGGCGGCTCCCGCGACGGGCTGTGGGTGCCGCAGAGCATCGCCGAGACCGCCCGCCTCAAGCTCGGCGACCGCGGCCTGCACGGCACGCTGCCGCCGGTCACCGCGATCTACCGCGACCTCGCCGACCCCGTGTCCCCCTACTGGTGCGCCGAGCAGCAGCGCGTCGTGCCCAACCCGCTGGCCACCGAAGGCGCCACCGCGCCGGTCATCTGGTTCCCCGACCTGGACTCGTTCGCCGCCGCCATCGGCCCGATCGCGGGCTCGGCGGGCGGGCTGTCGATCCGATTCCCCAGCCCAATCCCGTCCACAGTGGACGAGGCGGCCGATCTCGCCACCCGCGGCCGGGCACTGGTCACCGACCTCAAGACCCAATCCGGCCTGACCACCAACACCTACTTCGCCAAGCCCGTCGAGGTCGCCCGCTCCGCCGCGACGACCGTGCGCGACGCGGTCCTGCCGCTCACCGTGATCAGCCTGCTCGTCGGCCTCGCCGGGATCGCCGCCGTCGCCATCCAGTGGACGCAGCGCAGGCGGGCCGAGGTGCGCCTGCTGTGGTCGCGCGGCGCGAGCCCGCTCGCCGTCGGCGGCCGGGCCGTGCTGGAACTGGCCGCGCCACTGCTCGTCGGCGCCGCCGCCGGGTTCGCCGCCGCCCGCACGACCCTGGCCTGGTACGCCCCGTCCACCGATCTCACCGCCGGCACCGGCACCCGCGCCGCACTCATCGTGGCCGGGGTCGCCGCCGCCGCGCTGGCCGTGATCACCGCGACCGTCGCCCTCCGCGTGCACCAGACCCTCCAGACGACCGGCGCGCCCCGCCGCCGGACCTGGACCCGCTGGCTTCCGTGGGAGCTGGTGACGGCGGTGCTCGCCTACCTCGCCTGGGCGCACCTCGAATCCACCCCGACCCGCCTCGCGTTCGGCCAACCGCTGCCCGAGAGCCCGGACGCGGTCGGCCTGGCGTTCCCCCTGCTCGTCGTCCTCACCATCGCCCTCGCCACGGTCCGCCTGACCCGCTGGGCGCTGCGCGCGGCCCACCGGCTGCGGCTGTGGCGCGCGCCCGCCGTGCACCTCGCGGTCCGCAGGCTCTCCGCGGCGGCCGGGTCGGCCGTCGGGATCGTGCTGGTCGGGGTGCTCGCCGTCGGCACGCTCACCGTCGGCGTCGGGGTCGCCGACGCGCAGCGCGACGCGCTGGACACCAAGTCGGGCCTGTTCGTCGGCGCCGAGTCCAGCGCCCAGATCCCCGAGCGGGTCGCCCGCGCGGGCCTGCCCGCCGACATCGCCGCGCACGCCACCGTGGTCGGCGTGGTCAAGTCCAACAACGGCGTCGTGCTCGCGGTCGACCCGGCCACCTTCACCCGCGGCGCCTGGCTCGGCGACCGCGACCCGGACACCGTCCACACCCAACTCGCCCAGCTCACCGCCCCGAACAGCGCGCTGCGCGTCGGGTCCACACCGGACACCGACCAGGCGATCCCCCGCGTCGGCACGCTGCACCCGGTCGGCCACGTCGCCTCGTTCCCGCTGGTCGGCACCGGCCGGGGCTACGTCGTCTCCGCCGCCGCCCTGCCCGACACCGCCGAGATCGACGTGTGGCAGGTGTGGTCCGCCGAGCCGGTCGACACCCTGCTGGCCAAGCTCGACGCCGCCGGGATCCACCGCCTGCACGCGCAGGGCAAGCTCCGCGCACTCGACGGACTGCCGTTCCTCACCGTCACCTGGACCTTCGACTTCGTCGCCGCGCTCGGCGTGGTCCTCGCCGTGGTCGCCGCCGCCGCGCTGGCCCTGGCCGTCGAGGTCCGGCGCAGGCAGAACGCGCTGGCCGGGTCCCTGGCCCGGCGGATGGGCCTGACCCCGCGCACGCTCGTGGCCAGCCATCTCGTCGAGTTCGGCGCCCTGGCGGGGCTGTCGGTCCTCGCGGGCGGCGCGGCGGGCTGGAGCTGCGCGGCGGTGTCGGCGCCGCTGCTGGACCCGTCGCCGTGGCTGCGCCCGGTCGCGGCGGCACCCGACCTGCGGTCGCTGGCCGCGGTGACCGTCGCGGGCGCCGCACTGGTAGTGGCCTTGGTCTGCTGGTCGGCGGTGCGGTCGGTGACCACCGCCCGAGTCGGGGAGCTGATCCGTGGCTGAGCTGTTCACCCTGACGTCGGTGCATGTGGAATACCCGACGCCCACGGGCCCGGTCCCCGCCGTGGAGGACGTGACATTCGAGGTCCCCGCCGCCGGACTCACCGTCCTGGCAGGCCCGTCGGGTTCCGGCAAGTCGACCCTGCTGCGCGTCATGGGCCTCATCGACCGCCACACCAGCGGCACCCTGACCCTCGACGGCGCCGACGTCGGCCCCCTGTCGCACCGCCGACGCCGCGCGATCCGCCGCGACCGCATCGCCATGGTCTTCCAGAGCCCACCGGACAACCTGATCGGCCACCTCACCGTCGGCGGCAACCTGCGCGCCGCGGCCCAGTCCGCGGGCCGCGGCGGCGCCCCGGACATCCTCGACTGGCTCGGCATTCCGGGAACGAAGTGCTGGAAGGTGAGCGCGCTGTCGGGCGGGCAGCAGCAGCGGCTCGCGTTCGGCTGCGCGCTGGCCCGCGAACCCGGCGTCGTACTGGCCGACGAGCCCACCTCGCAGCTCGACTCCGCCTCCGCCCACCTCGTGCTCGACGTGATCGACCGGCTGGTCGCCCGCGGTGTCCCCGTGGTGGCCGCGTCGCACGACGACGAGCTGATCGACCGAGCCGACCACGTCGTCCGCCTGCACGAAGGGAGGCTCGCGTGAGCGTGCGCGGCACCGGTCTCGTTCGGACCTTCGACCACCCCGAAGGCCCGATCCACGTCCTGCGCGGCGCCGACCTGGCCGTCGAGCCGGGCGAACTCGTCACCGTCTCCGGGCGGTCCGGGTCGGGCAAGAGCGCGCTGTTCGCCATCCTGTGTGGATTCGACACCCCCGACGCGGGCGGCGTCGAACTCAACGGCACGCCCCTGACCTCACCGCCGACGTGGCGCGACTGCGCCGTGCTCCCCCAAGCCATGGGCTTGGCCCAGGAGCTGACTCTGGCCGAGAACGTCGCGCTTCCCCTGCGGCTCACCGGCACCCGCGACCCGGACGTCCAGTCGCTTTTGGACAGTCTGGGGATCGGCGCGCTGGCCGACCGCTACCCGCCCGAGGTCTCCTTCGGCCAGCAGCAGCGGGCCGCGCTCGCCCGCGCGCTCAGCGTCCAACCGCGCGTCCTGCTCGCCGACGAACCCACCGCGCACCTCGACCACGGCAGCGTCCCCGCCGTGCTCGCCCTGCTCCGCCGCGCCGCCCAGGACGGGGCCGCGGTCCTCGTCGCCACACACCACGACGAGGTGCACGCGATCGCCGACCGCGGGCTCGTGCTGACCGACGGCGTGCTGCATCCCGGATGATCGTTAGACTGTTCGGTGATGCGGCGGTATCGATGGTGGGTCGGATCCGCGCTGTTCCTGGTGATCCTGCTGGTCGGCGCGTTCCTCGTGGTGGGCAACAACCCCGCGCCCGCGCCCGGCCCCCCGGTCGGCGTGCCGCGGGTGCTGGTGTCCCTCGGCGACTCCACGATCTCCGGTGAGTCCGCGGGCGACTACGACGAGGGCACCGACGGCGAGGACGGCAACTGGTGCCACCGCTCGCGCAACGCCACCATCCACCACACCGACCTGTTCGGCATCGACGACACGGTCAACTTCGCCTGCTCCGGCGCGCCGTCGGCCCAGGTCGCGCTCGGCGAGACCACCCAGTACACCGAGGGCTCCCAGGCGCGCAGGCTCGGCGCGCTGGCCAGGCAGAAGCGGGTCGTGGCGGTGCTGGTGTCGGTCGGCGCCAACGACGACCCCGGCTTCGGCCGCGTGCTCGACGCCTGTGTGCAGGCATGGTTCGACAAGAACAAGCCAGGCTGCGCCGAAGCCACCGGGAAGGACTGGCCGGGCAAGGTCGACGCGATGGTCCCGAAGGTCAAAGCCGCCATCGACGACATCCGCAAGGTCATGGGCGACGCAGGCTACCAACCGACCGACTACCAGCTCGTCCTCCAGTCCTACGCCGCGCCGATCAGCCCCGACGCACTGGAGTCGCTGCGCAACCTCAACGGCTGCCCGTTCCGCGACGAAGACCTGCGCTGGGTACGTGAGTCGGCGGTCCCCCTGCTCACCGAGGGCATCCGCCGCGTGGCCCGGGAGACGGGAGTGCGGTTCCTCGACCTGTCCCGTGCGGGCCTGGGCCGGGAGGCGTGCGCGCGGGAGGACGCGTCGCAGGAGTGGTTCAGCAGGCTGTCGGTGCGCTGGGCTGATTTGCAGGACGACGCCCGCGCCACCCACGCCCTGCAGGAATCGTTCCACCCCAACGCCGCCGGACACGCCGCGTTCGGCCGCTGCCTCGGCGAATTCCTCGCCACCTCCGACCGCGCCGCCGCCTGCCTCCCCGGCGACACCGGCGACCTCCACGCGGCCACCAGCATCGGTCCGTGAGGTCAGTGGGTCTTGCCCCACTCCTCCTGCTTGCGCTCGAAATCGGCCCACACCTCGGCCGGGAACAGCTCCTTGGTGTACTCGTGGACCACATCGAACTGGCCCTGGCTCTCGCGGCTGCGCCCCGGGGTGGACTCGTAGGTCGTGCCGTCGATCGTGGCGCGCACCTTCATGGTGGGGCCACCAATCGCCCAGTCGTCGTTGTACTGATCCGACTCGAACCCACCGGACGAGCGCACCTTGTCGTAGAAGGTGGCCTTGGCCTCGGCCGTCACCGGCACGGTCGCCGTCCACGGCTGGGTGGACTGGTCGTAGCCCGGCCGCCACGCGACCGTGGCCTCCCCGCCGGTCAGCGTCACGGTCCACTCGTAGTGGTGCGGCGGAGGGGTCGACCCCGACCGGACCTCGACCGTGGCGGTGAAATCGTCGGGCATCGCCGAGGGCGGGCCGGACGAGCACGCCGTCGTCACCAACAGGACCAAGGCCGATACCAACACACGCATGTCCATGTGACGCACTCGCCGGCTCGTGGTTCCCCCACTGGGCGGGACCAGGCGCTGTCAGGCAAGTCCGGCACACGCTATCGGCGCCCGGGCGGCCCCTGGCCGGATCACCGATCCCGCGCACCGGACTTGCCTGACAGCGCCTAGGCTGCAGATCATGTCCACCACCGCGACCCCGTCCCTGCTGCGCGAACGGCTCGACCGGGCCAGGGCCACCGCCCAGGCCGCGGGTATCGACGCCCTCGTGGTCGCGCCCGGGACGGATCTGACCTACCTGATCGGCGGCACCGGTCACTCCTTCGAGCGACTCACCTGCCTGGTCGTCGCCGACGAGGTCGTGCTGGTCGTGCCGAAGCTCGAAGCGCCCGGCTACGCCCACCTGCCCACCGCCGACCTCGGCGTGCGGATCGCCACCTGGGTCGACGGGGAGAACCCGTACGCGATGGTCGCCGAGTTGGTCGGCCAGGCCCCGCAGGTCGGCATCGGCGACATGCTGCCCGCCCTGCACGTGCTGGCCCTGCGCGACGCGATGCCGTCGGCGCGGCAGGTGCTGGCCGGGCCGGTTCTCAGCGCGCTGCGGATGCGCAAGGACGCCGCCGAGATCGCCGGGCTGCGCGCCGCGGGTGCCGCCATCGACCGCGTCCACGCCAGGATGGGCGAGTGGCTGCGGGCGGGCCGCACCGAACGCGAGGTCGGCGCCGACATCGCCGCCGCGATCGTCGCCGAGGGGCACACGCGCGCCGAGTTCGTCATCGTCGGCTCCGGACCCAACGGCGCCAGCCCCCACCACGAGCAGTCGGACCGGGTCATCGAGCCCGGCGACGTCGTGGTCGTCGACATCGGTGGCCCGATCGCCGACGGCTACAACTCCGACAGCACCCGCACCTACGCCGTCGGCGAGCCGCGCGACGCCGACGTACTCGACACCTACGCGATCCTCCAACGCGCCCAACAGGCCGCCGTCGACTTCGTCCGGCCGGGCGTCACCGCCGAGCAGGTCGACGCGGCGGCCCGCGAGGTCATCGCCGACGCCGGGTTCGGCGAGTTCTTCATCCACCGCACCGGCCACGGCATCGGCTTGGACGTGCACGAGGACCCGTACATCGTCGCGGGCAACGACCGCGTCCTGGAGCCGGGGATGGCGTTCAGCATCGAGCCGGGCATCTACCAGCCGGGCCGGTGGGGCGCGCGGATCGAGGACATCGTGGTGGTCACCGAGACCGGCGTCGAGCCACTGAACAACCGCCCTCACGAATTGGTGGTGTTGCCGGCATGAGCGAGCTTGCGAGCGGATCAATGACACAGTGCGCAGGCGACCTTCACCGAGCGTGCGAGGTGAATCGATGAGCGTCGCTGATGGGGAACTGGAGCCGATCGACAAGGCGATCGTGCGCGAACTGTCGGCCGACGGCCGGTGCAGCTTCACCGACCTGGCCGAGCGCGTCGGGCTGAGCGTTTCCGCTGTCCACCAGCGGGTTCGCAGGCTGGAGCAGCGCGCGGTGATCCGCGGCTACTCGGCGAGGCTGGACGTCGAGGCGATCGGCCTGCCGCTGACCGCGTTCATCTCGCTGACCCCGATCGACCCGGCCGCCCCGGACGACTACCCGTCCCGGCTGGAGCACATCCACGAGATCGAGTCGTGCTACTCGGTCGCGGGCGACCACTCGTATGTCCTGCTGGTCCGCGTCGGCTCCCCCGCGAACCTGGAGGACCTGCTGCGCAAGATCCGCGAGGCGGCGAAGGTGTCGACCAGGACCACGGTCGTGCTGTCGACGCCGTATGAGGGCCGCTCACCCGCGCTTTAGCGCGAACGTCGCGACCAGCAGGCCGGGGACGGGCTCGACCGTGCCCGTCCTGGCGAACCCGGCGCGCTCGTAGAGGGTGATCGCGGGCAGGTTGTCGGCCCCGGTGGACACCGTGACGTCGCCCTCGGTGCGCGCGAGCAGCTCGGTGACCAGCGCGGAACCAAGGCCGCGCCGGAACCAGTCGGGGTCGACGCACAGCCGGTCGATGTCCACCCCGTCGGTGTCGGTCCAGGCGACGAACGCGACCGGCACACCGTCGGCGCGGCAGCCCAGCCACCGCAGCGGCTTGGCGCGCACCTCGGCGACCGACTCGTGCAGGGCCGGGATGTCGTGGCCGATCAGTTCGGACTCGACCCGGTAGGCGCGCAAGCCCACGCGGTGCACCGCCGCCGCGGTCGCGTCGTCGGACAGGTCGAGGGGCTCGGGTCGCATCGGGTAGTTCTACCGCGCCACGACCTCCGGCTTCGCGTCCATTTCCCGCCACACCGGGAACAGCGCCGGACACAGCGTCGCCAGCAGGTAAATCACCCCGGCCGCGATCAGCGTCGCGTCGAGCCCGGCGACCTCCACCGCCAGCCCGGCCACGACCGCCCCGACCGGCGCGCCGACCAGCACCGCCGCGGTGATCACGCCCAGCACCATCGGCCGCACCTCGTCGGGGATCCGCTCGTACTCGACGACGCCGAGGATCGGGTTGATCGCCCCGCACAGCAGCCCGGACACGGCCATGACCACCAGGATCGTCGCCAGCCCAGGTTCGGCGGCCATCACGAAGTACCGCGGCGCGCCGACGGCGAGGAACGCCACCGTGTAGGTGATCCGCCGCGGCAGCCGGATCCCCAGCCACGCGTAGAGCATCGTGCCCGCCATCGCCGCGCCGCCGAACACGCCGCCGATGAGTCCTAACGCGACACTGCTGTGCAGGATGTCGTTGGCGTAGACCGGGATCAGCACCGAGGCCAGCGCCGCGTCGAGCAGGTTGGTGACCATGACCATCACCATGATCGCCAGCATCAGCCTGTCGCCGCGCAGATAGGCGAACCCGCGCCGCATCCGCTCGCGGTAGCCGCCCTCGCTCTCCTCGGCCGTACCCACCTCCGGCACCAGCAGCCCGATGATCAGCGCCGACACCAGGAACGTGCCCGCGTCGACCAGCAGCACCTGTTGCGCGCCGAACACCGCGATCAGCACACCGGCCAGCGGCGCGCCGACCATGCGCGCGCCCCGGCTGACCCCGTCGTAGGCACTGGACGCGCGTTCGGCCGACACCCCCGACGCGGTGATCAGCGACGCCATCATCGCCCACCGCGCCGTCTCCCCCGGCGCCCGCGTCAGACCGAGCAGTGTCGCCAAAGCCAGCAGGACCCCGAAGTGCAGCCCGCCCACCGCGTACAGCGCCGGGATCGCGGCCACCACGACCGCGGCGGCCAGGTCGGACACGACGCTGCTGCGCCGCCTGCCCATCCGGTCGATCACCGGCCCGCCGAGCAGCGCCGCGACGACCGCGCCCGCGACCTCGACGCCGGCGACCAGGCCGGTGCGGGCGGGGCTGCCGGTGGTCTGCAGGACGAACCACGGGACGGCCAGGAAGGTCATCGTCGTCCCGCACACCGACAACGCGTTGGCCCCGAGCAGCGCGACCAGGGGAACCCGGGTCACGACAGGTTCTCCTCACGCAGCGGGTACGCCTGGAACTGGATCGCGACCTGCTGGTCACCCGGCCTGCGTTCGCGCCGGTAGCGCTCGACCACCGCCTCGATGTCGGCGAAAAAGCGCTTCGCCTCCTCCGGCACCATCGGCAGCGCCCAGTCCGACATGTCCGACGTGTGCCGCCACGGCTCGTCCCACGTGTGCCGCGAGCGGATGAACTCCACCGCGCGCTCGCGATAGCCGTCGAGGATGTTGGTCATGTAGGTGACGTAGGCGTCCTGGACCTCCGGGTCCGGCGACAGCACCTGCTCCCGCACCGTCGTGTAGTCCTGTGCCGCCCGCCACCACCGGTCGCGCCGGTTGCCGCGCTCGGTGTCCTCCTCGATGAACCCGGCGTCGGCCAGCTGACGCAGGTGCCAGCTCGTGGTCCCCGAGCTCTCCCCCACGCGCTGGGCCAGCCCGGACGCCGTCGCCGGGCCGTGCAGCCGCAGCAGACCCAGCATCCGCTGGCGCAGCGGGTGGGCCAGGACTTTGAGGCCCTCGACGTTGACGTGGTGGTAGGTCGGCTCAGCCATGCCACCCACACTAGATTGCAGAGACTTCTTTGCAAAGAGGTCTCTGCGATCGTTTTGTGGCAGGCTGCACGTCGTGAGCGGACCTCTCGTGCTGCTGGATTCGGCCGGGCTGTACTTCCGGTCGTTCTACGCCCTCCCCGAGTCCATGACCTCCCCCGACGGCCAGCCGGTCAACGCCGTGCGCGGTTTCGCGGGCATGGTCGCCCAGATCATCACCGAGCGCCGCCCCTCCCGGCTGGTCGCCTGCCTCGACGCCGACTGGCGGCCCGCCTTCCGCGTCGCCGCGATCCCCAGCTACAAGGCCCAGCGCGTCGCCGACCCGGTGAACAACATCGAGGAGGTGCCCGACTCGCTCACCCCGCAGGTCCCGATCATCATGGAATTGCTCGACGCCGTGGGCATCTGCATGGCGGGCGCCCCCGGCTACGAGGCCGACGACGTCATCGGCACCCTGGCCGACCGCGAGACCGTCGACCCGGTCGAGGTCATCACCGGCGACCGCGACCTGTTCCAGTGCGTCCGCGACACCCCCACGACCGTCCGGGTGATCTACGTCGGCCGCGGCTGGTCGAAGGCGGAGACGATCGGCCCCAGCGAACTCGCCACGAAGTACGGCCTGCCCGAACGCGGATCGGCCTACGCCGACATGGCCGTCCTGCGCGGCGACCCGTCCGACGGGCTGCCGGGCATCGCGGGCATCGGCGAGAAGACCGCGGCCAAGCTGATCACCAAGTTCGGCTCACTGGCCGCGCTCGTCGAGGCCGCCGAGGCGGGCAGCAAGGACGTTCCCCTGCGGGTCAAGGCCGCTTTCGCCGAGGACGCCGCCTACCTGGCCGCCGCCCCCAAAGTGGTCGCCGTGGCGACGGACGCGCCGCTGCAGGTGCGCGGCGAGGAGAAGCTGCCGACCTCGGTGGCCGACCTGGAGCGAGTGCGCGAACTGCAGGAACGCTGGGACCTCGGCGCGCCGGTGGACCGGCTGATCAAGGCCATCAGCGGATAGCGAAACGCCGCGGGCGCGTGACCGGATCGGTCACGCGCCCGCGGGAAGCTCGAAGCTACTTGTCGCTCGGGGGAGCGACCTCGTACTCGCCGTTGGTCTCGGTCTTGACCGTGATGTTGATGGTCTTGTCCTCGCCCGCGATCTTGGCCGTGCAGGTGAACTGCGCGCCCTTCTTGACCTCCTGCTTCGCCGGGCAGGTGACCGACTCGACCTTCTCGATGTTGTACTTGTCGGTCAGGATCGACTTCACGCCGTCCTGGATCGCCGACTGGTCGAAGACCTTGGTGTTGAACCAGCCCGGCGTGATGAAGCCCAGCACGCCGACCGCGCCGACGGCGAGGACCACGACGGTGACCAGGATCCAGACCCAGGCGTTGCCCTTCTTCGCGGGCGCCGAGCCCGGGTAGCCGCCCATGGGCTGCTGGTAGCCGGGCTGCTGGCCATACGGGTTCTGCGGCTGCTGGTAGCCGCCGCCCATCGGGTACTGCTGGGTGGGCTGGTAACCGCCAGGCTGGCCGTACGGGTTCTGCTGCTGCGGCGGCGGGTAGCCACCGGGCTGCGCCGGGAACCCGCCGGACGGAGTGCCCGGGGTGGGCCCGCCACCGTAGGGCTGCTGCCCCCACTGCTGCTGCGGGTCATTACCACCGGACGGCCCGTAAGGGCTGCTCATGTCTCGCCTCCGCCTGATCGAGGTCGCGCGCCCAATGCCCGAACACAGGACACCTCTGCGCGCGATCCAACCACAGCCGAGCCCCGGACCCTACCCCGACCGCCCAGCGTGTCCCACAAAACCCGTTCAGCCCAGCGATCACCGGTGATCACGCCGTGGCCAGCGCGACCACGCCGCGGCGGATCGCCTTGACCGCCTCGGCGGCCGTGGCGCCCACCGGCTGGTGTTCGCCGACGACGTCGCGGATCTGGTCGAGCAGATCGATGACCTGCCTGCACCAGCGCACGAAATCACCCGCCGACAGCTCCTGGCCCGCCGAGTCCGCCGCCGTGATGACCTTCTCCAACGACTCGCCGCGCGCCCAGCGGAACACCGTCCACGCGAACCCGGGGTCGGGCTGGCGCGTGCGGTCGAGCCGGTGGTGACGCTCGTCGCTCTCCAGTTCCGCCCACAGCCGGGCCGTGGCCACCAGCGCGGCCTCGACCGCGCCGCCGGGCACCCGGGGCTCCAGCGGGCCGTCGCGGCGGGCCTCGAACACCAGGGCCGAGACCACCGCGGCCAGCTCAGCCGGGCCGAGGTCGTCCCACACGCCGTTGCGCAGGCACTCCGCGGCCAGCAGGTCGGACTCGCTGTAGAAGCGGGCCAGGCGCTTGCCGTGCTCGGTGACGACCTGCTCGCCCTGCTTCTCGCCCTTGCCCGGCGCGAGGTAGCCGCGCTCGGCCAGCAGGCCGCGGATGCGGTCGAACGCCCTGGCCAGCGAGTGCGTCGTGGCCGCGACCTTGCGCTCGACCTGCTCGGTCTCCGACAACAGCCGCTGGTAGCGCTCCGCCCAGCGCGCGTGGTTCTCGCGGTCCTGGCAGCCGTGGCACGGGTGCGCGCGCAGCGCGCGCCGGGCCGCCGCCAACTCGGCGTCGTCGTCGGTGCCCGTGCGGCGGCGCTGGCGGGCGGGCAACTCGATCCCGGCCGCGCGCAGCGTCGAGGCCAGATCCCGCCGCGACCGCGGCGAGCGCACGTCCACCTGCTTGGGCAGGCGCACCCGGCCCAGCGCCGTCACCGGATTCGGGAAGTCCGACACCGACAGCCGACCGGCCCAGCGGTCCTCGGTGACGACCAGCGGCCGCGGCTCGCCCATCGGGTCCAGGCCAGGGTCGATCACGATGGCCAACCCCGACCGGCGACCCGCGGGCACCGCGATCACGTCGCCCTTGCGCAGCTGCTCCAGCGAGTGCGCCGCCTCGGCCCGCCGCGCGGCGCTGTTCTGCCGCGACAGGGCCTTCTCCCGGTCCGAGATCTGCTTGCGCAGCGCGGCGTACTCGCTGAAATCGCCCAGGTGGCACGTCATCGATTCGGCGTACCCGGCCAGCGCCTCCCGGTTGCGCTCCACGCGCCGCGACAGCCCCACGACCGAGCGGTCGGCCTGGAACTGCGCGAACGACTGCTCCAGGATCTCCCGCGCCTGCGCCGCACCGAGCCGGTCGACCAGGTTGACCGCCATGTTGTAGCCCGGCTTGAACGACGACTTCAGCGGATACGTGCGCGTCGAGGCCAGGCCCGCGACCTGCTTCGGGTCGAGCCCCGGCTGCCAGACCACCACGGCGTGACCCTCGACGTCGATCCCGCGCCGCCCCGCCCGGCCGGTGAGCTGCGTGTACTCCCCCGGCGTCAGCTCGACGTGGGCCTCGCCGTTGTACTTGACCAGCTTCTCCAGCACGACCGTGCGCGCGGGCATGTTGATGCCCAGCGCCAGCGTCTCGGTCGCGAACACGGCCTTGACCAGGCCGCGCAGGAACAGCTCCTCCACGGTCTCCTTGAACGCGGGCAACAGCCCGGCGTGGTGTCCGGCGAACCCGCGCTCCAGCGCCTCCCGCCACTCCCAGAACCCGAGCACCGTCAGGTCGCCGTCGGGCAGCTCGCGGGTCTTGGAGTCGACGATCCGGCGCACCTCGGCGGCCTCGTCCTCGGTGTTGAGGCGCAGCCCCGACCGCACGCACTGCGACACCGCGGCCTCACAACCCGCCCGGCTGAACACGAACACGATCGCGGGCAGCAGCCCCTGCGAGTCGAGCCGCTCGATCACCTCGATCCGCGACGGCGGCTTGAACCGCGGCCCACCCCGCTGCCCCGACGCCCGGCCACCCCGCGCCCGCGGCCCGTGCCACGGCGCGTGCGACCGGCCGACCTCCTCGGCGCGGCGCACCAGGTGCGGGTTGATGTGCAGCTCGGAGCCGCTGTGGTCGTCGCCCGCGAACAGGTCGAGCAGGCGGTTGCCGACCAGCATGTGCTGCCACAGCGGCACCGGCCGGTGCTCGTCGACCACGACCGTCGTGTCGCCCCGCACCGCCACCAGCCACTCGCCGAACTCCTCGGCGTTGCTGACCGTCGCCGACAGCGACACCAGGTTGACCCACTCCGGCAGGTGCAGGATCACCTCTTCCCACACCGCGCCGCGGAACCGGTCGGCCAGGTAGTGGACCTCGTCCATCACCACGTAGCCGAGCCCGTCGAGCGCGGAGGACCGCGCGTAGAGCATGTTGCGCAGGACCTCGGTCGTCATCACCACGATCGGCGCGTTGCCGTTGACCGACGTGTCGCCAGTGAGCAGGCCGACGGACTTCGGCCCGTAGCGGGCCGTCAGATCGGCGAACTTCTGGTTCGACAGCGCCTTGATCGGCGTGGTGTAGAAGCACTTGCGGCCCTCGGCGAGCGCCAGGTGGACCGCGAACTCGCCGACCACCGTCTTCCCCGCGCCGGTGGGCGCGCACACGAGGACCCCATGGCCCCCTTCCAGGGCGACGCACGCGTCGGCCTGGAACGGGTCGAGGTCGAAACTCAGCTCGCCTGCGAACTGCGCGAGCTTGGGGCTGCTCACCCGGCGACGGGAGGCCGCGTACGCCTCAGCCGGGGTGCGGGATACGGACACAACCAAAGACTTCCATATCGGACCGACAGACGTCGCCCGTTATCCACAGGGCGCGGTCACGTGACGTCGTCGTAGTCCTTGCCCAGCTCCGACAGCGGCCTGGCGGGCTCCACCTTCGGCGCGCTCAGGTCCAGCGGCGTCGCCTCGTCGTCGCTCAGGCCCGCCGCCAGGTCAGCGGCTTCGCGCTTGGCCTTGCGCTTGTCGTGGATCCGGGCGACCTGCACGGCCAGCTCGAACAGCAGTGTCATCGCGACGGCCAGCGCGATCATCGACACCGGGTCGGTGCCCGGTGTGGCGAACGCGGCGAAGATGAACAGGCCGAAGATGATCCCGCGGCGCCAGCGCTTCAGGTTCGCGTACGGGAGGACGCCGACCATGTTGAGCATGATCACCAGCAGCGGCATCTCGAAGCTCACGCCGAAGATCAGCAGCATGACCAGCACGAACGAGATGTAGTCCGTGGCGTTCAGCGCGGTGATGAACGCGTCGCCGCCGAAGCTGACGAGGACCTCGAGGCCCTGCGGGATCACGAGGAAGGCCAGCACCGCACCCGCGGCGAACAAGATCGAGGCGAAGAACACGAAGATGTACGCGAACTTGCGCTCCCGCGAGTACAGCCCGGGGGTGATGAACGCCCACAACTGGTACAGCCACAGCGGGGCGCTCACGACCATGCCCGCCGCGATGCCGACCTTGAAGTTGACCATGAAGGCTTCGAACGGCTTCGTCTGGAACAACTGGCACTTCTCGTTCGGCGAGAACCGGACGTCGGCGGGCAGTTCGCAGTACGGGCCCAGCAGCACCTTGCTCAGCGAGGGAATCGGCCCGATGTCCCACATGAACCACAGGAACCCGAAAACACCGCCCGCCAGGATCGACAGAATCGCCAAACCCAGCCTGTTACGAAGCTCGTACAGGTGATCCTTCAAGGACATAGTGCCGTCGGGATTGTGCCGACGACTGCGGATCTTCCGCTTCTCGCGACGGCTTTCATCCCGGCGGGGCGTATCACGCACCACCGTGCGAACCGTTCCTCTCAGCTCGCGTTCTTGTGCGGCTGGCTCTGCTGTCCGAGCTTGCTCTGCAGTTCATCGATCTGCTTCTGAAGCTGCTCGGGAGTCTGCTGCGGCGCGGCGGCCGGGAGCTGCTGCGGAGCCGGGGCCTCGGCCTGCTTGGCCTCGTCGCCCTTCTCGTCCTCGCGCATGCCCTTGGTCTCCGCCTTGAGGATGCGCATGGACTGCCCGAGCGAGCGAGCCATGGCGGGCATCTTCCTCGCACCGAACAGCAGCACGATCACCACTGCGATGATGAGGATTTCCCACGGTCCAAGATTCACGGCCGTCCTCCTGTCTGCATTCGCCTTGTCGATGGTACGCGCCCGGCGGACCGCTTCCGTTCGGCGATCGCGACCCGCAGCGCCGCGGACCTGGCCTTGAGCAGCCCGGTCTCGTCACTGAAGGACGCCTTCGCCGTCCCGAGGACGGCCCGCACCCGACCCAGCCCATTAACCAGGCGGACCAGAGTTAATACAAGCAGCACAAGCCCTGCCAGGGCTAGTACCGCGGTTGGCAGGTACGGCACGGTGAAACCCTACCGGGTGACCGGCCCGAGTCCGCACAGCCGGGAGCGTGACATCAGGTGGACGCCAGGTAACGATCAATCCGACGCACCGCGGCTTCTGCCTGGGAGCGCAGTTCGTCGGCCAGATGCGCCGGCTCCTCCACCGTGACCTCGCCGCCGAGGCCCAGCAGGAGCCGCACGATCCACGACGTGTCCGCGTACCGCATCGACACCCGCAGCCGTCCGGCGCCGAGTTCCTCGACGTCCTCCACCGGGTAATACTCCGAGATCCACCGCGCGTCCGGCTCGAGGACGAGTCGAGCGACCGACTGGTCGGGCGCGGCCCGGAACAGGCCCGCGGAGACATCGGTCGGCTCGGCGTAGGGCGGGGGCGCGGCGGGCTCGTCGAGCACGGTCAGGTCGTCGATCCGGTCGAGCCGGAACAGCCGGACCGCCTCGGCGCGCCTGCACCAGGCCTCCAGGTACCCGCGGCCCTCGACGATCAGCACCCGCATCGGGTCGACCGTCCGCTCGGTCATCTCGTCCTTGGACGCGGTGTAGTACGCCATCCGGATGGCCCGGCCCGCCTGCAGCGCGGCCTGGACCATCTCGCGGACCTTGACCGTCTCGGCGGCCTCCCGCACGCCCAGGCCCACCGCCACGCCCGCCGGTTGCGCCTGGCCCGCGGCCACTTCGATCTTGGCGACGGCCCGCCGGATCGCGTCGGCGTCGACCACGCCCGGGGTGTCGACCAGCGCCCGCAGCGCGACGAGCAAGGCGGTGGCCTCGGCGCCGGTGAGCCGCAGCGGCCTGCTCATGCCCGCGTCGAAGGTGACGGTGACGGTGTCCTCGTCGAAGGAGATGTCGATCAGGTCGCCCGGGCCGTAGCCGGGCAGACCGCACATCCAGAGCAGCTCCAGGTCCTTGCGCAGCTGCTTGGTGGTGACCTCGAAGTCGGCGGCGGCCTCCTCGATGCGGATGCCGGGCCTGGCCAGCAGATACGGCACCAGCGCCAGCAGCCGGGGCAGGCGTTCCTGTGCGGCGGTCATCGCCCCTCCTCCGCCACGGCGATCAGCCGTTCCCGCACCGACTTGGCCAGCACCTCGGGCTCGATCACGACGACGTCGGCGCCATAGCCCGCGAGCCAGCCCGCCGCCGTGTCCGGGAAGCGCAACTCCAGCTCCAGGACGTCGCCGACGACGCCGTCGATCTCTTCCTTGCCGACCGTGGTCGCCCGCCGCCGCACCCCCGCGGCGCGGCCCTCGGCCACCCACACGCGGATGTTCGACGAGTGGACCGGCTCACCGCCGGTGTTGGCGACGAACTGCATCAGGTCGACGTTCTCCGGCCTGCGCACCTGCCCCGGCTTGCCCACCTTGCGGACCTCACCGACCACCCGCGACAACCGGAAACACCGCGGCGCCCCACGGTCGCGGTCGTGGCCCACGACGTACCAGCGACCCCGCCACGAGACGACACCCCACGGTTCGAGCACCCGCTCGGTGACCTCGGCGGGCGAGGGCTTGCGGTACCCGAACGCCACCGCCTGCCCGTCCTGCACCGCGGCGAGCAGCGGCGCGAACGCGGGCTCGGACGTACGGACCTTGGACTCGACAATCGCGGGCGCGGCCTGGTCGACATCCACCCCGGCCGCCCGCAACTTCAACAACGCCCCATGCGCGGCGCCGGTCAGCTGCGGGGAGTCCCACAGCCGCACGGCCAACGCGACAGCGGCGGCCTCGTCGGGCTCGAGGTCGATCTCACCAAGCTCATAATCCCGCCGCGCGATGCGGTAGCCGTCGACGGTGTCGAACACCGAGTTGCGGCCGACCTCCAACGGGATGCCGAGCTCACGCAGCTCGGTCTTGTCCCGCTCGAAGGTTCGGAAGAAGGCTTCATCAGTGGGCGCGTCGGAGTAGCCGGGGACGATCCCCCGAATCCGATCGGCGCTGAGATACTGGCGAGTCGACAGTAGGCACAGCACCAGGTTCACCAGACGCTCGGCGCGTGCAACGGACACCAGAGCACCTTAACGTGCCCACACCCTGCACCTTCACCCAACACACCGAACATGCGTGCGAATCCTCGCCGGCCCGCCCGCGCACAAGACGCCCCGCTCCCCTCCAGGCGTTTTTGCCCTCCGCCTCCCCATGGTGACCAGCCCCATCCCACCTGGCTTCATCCGATATCTTGATAGGGCATAGCGGATAGTGAGATCGATGGATGGCTAGGGGGATGATGAATGGAATGAGTGGTAGTAGGCAGCTGCGCGGACGCGGCAAGGCGCCGGGCAAGGCTGGGCGGATGCGGAAAGGCTGGGCACGGCGCGCGTGAGGCAGGGCTGGAGCGCGTGGGCGCGGCTGGGCACGCGACGGCATCGCCCAGGCGGGGCTATCCGCGACCACACCGCCAGAGGGGCACGTGCGGCCACAGCGGAACGCGGGCATGGCGACGAAGGACGGGTGGCCGGCGCAGCGCGTATGGCGACAAGGACGGGATGGTCGCCCAGGCAACGTGTCAGGACGGCGGGAGCGGGAGTATCGCGCCGAGGACGGATCTGTCGGGCGGCGGCAGCGCGGCGTGGGCGCCCCACGCAGGTGGGTGTCAGGCGGGCATAGCGGCGAGGACGGGGTGTCAGGGCGGCAGCAGGTAGCGCGGGTGGGTCAGCTTGGGCGGGTCAGGCGCCAGTGGACGTCCACCCCGTCCTCCCCCGACGTGATCGGCTCCTGGGGCGGCGACACCCTCGCCACCTCCACGAACCCCAACTTCCGCGGAATCGCCCCGCTCCGCGCGTTCGCCGTGTCGTGCACGATCTCCACGTACTCGACCTCAGGCATCCCGAAAGCCGCCGCCACAAGCAACGCGGCGGCCTCCAGCGCGGCACCCCGACCGACGTGATCCGGGTGCAGCCAGTACCCGATCTCCCAGCCACCCCGACGGAACATCAGCGCGCAACTGCCCGCCACCGCCCCGTCCACCGTGATCGAGTACGTGAACTCCGTCCCCGCCTCCCAGTTCTCCGACACCTCCGCCAAGTGCGCGCGCAGGCTGTCCTCGCTCACCCCCGCCGCGGCCCATGCCATCCACGGGCGCAAGTGCGGCAACGCGTCCAGGACCACCGGGTACAACTCGGCGAAGTCATCAGGCGTACGCCGGCGCAGGACGACGATCTCTCCGGTCAGGACAGCGGAAGGGCGGGCCATGCGGGGATGGTCCCCGCACGGCCCGCCCGTGGCAATTCGTTTACAGCGAGGCGATCAGCCGTTCGACCCGCTCGTCCACCGCGCGGAACGGGTCCTTGCACAGCACGGTGCGCTGGGCCTGGTCGTTCAGCTTCAGGTGGACCCAGTCGACGGTGAAGTCGCGGCCCGCGGCCTGGGCGGCGGCGATGAAGTCGCCGCGAAGCTTGGCTCGGGTGGTCTGGGGTGGGGTGTCCTTGGCGGCTTCGATCTCGCCGTCGTCGGTGACCCTGGTGACCAGGTCCTTGCGTTGGAGCAGGTCGAAGATGCCTCGGCCGCGCCGGATGTCGTGGTAGGCCAGGTCGAGTTGGGCGATTCGGGCGCTGGACAGGTCGAGGTTGTGCTTGGCCTGGTAGCGCTCGACCAGGCGGTGCTTGATCGCCCAGTCGATCTCGCGGTCGATCTTGGTCAGGTCCTGCGCCTCGACCGCGTCGAGCACCCGGCCCCACATGTCGACGACGCGCTGGGCCAGCGGGTCGGGCGAGCGGCGGGCGACGTGCTCCACGGCCTTGGCGTAGTACTCGCGCTGGATGTCGAGGGCCGAGGCCTCGCGGCCGCCCGCGAGGCGGACCAGCCTGCGGCCGGTCAGGTCGTGGCTGATCTCGCGGATGGCGCGGATCGGGTTGTCGAGGCTGAAGTCCCGGAACTGGACGCCGTCCTCGATCATCTCCAGGACCAGGTTGGCCGTGCCGACCTTGAGCAGCGTGGTCGGCTCGGCCATGTTCGAGTCGCCGACGATCACGTGCAGGCGGCGGTAGCGCTCGGCGTCGGCGTGGGGCTCATCGCGGGTGTTGATGATGGGGCGGGACCTGGTGGTGGCGCTGGAGACGCCCTCCCAGATGTGCTCGGCGCGCTGGGACAGGCAGTACACCGCGCCGCGCGGGGTCTGCAGGACCTTGCCCGCGCCGCAGATCAGCTGGCGGGTGACGAGGAAGGGCAGGAGCACGTCGGCGATGCGGGAGAACTCCCCTGCCCGGGTGACCAGGAAGTTCTCGTGGCAGCCGTAGGAGTTGCCCGCCGAGTCGGTGTTGTTCTTGAACAGGAAGATGTCGCCGCCGATGCCCTCATCGGCCAGTCGGCGCTCGGCGTCGACGAGCAGATCCTCAAGAATCCGCTCCCCCGCCTTGTCGTGGGTGACGAGTTGGACCAGGTCGTCGCACTCCGCCGTCGCGTACTCGGGGTGTGATCCGACATCCAGGTAGAGGCGTGATCCGTTGCGCAGGAAGACGTTCGATGAACGACCCCACGACACCACGCGCCGAAACAAGTACCGCGCGACCTCGTCCGGGGACAGCCTGCGCTGCCCGTGGAACGTGCAGGTCACGCCGAATTCGGTCTCGATTCCGAAGATCCGCCGCTGCATCCTTCTAGCCTAGGCGCAAAGACCGACAACGTCAGAGCGCCGTTCGGGGCGGTCGACCTATCCGTTATGGACCGGTTCCGTAACCGGCTGTTCACCTGCGCCATGGTCGTCAAGCGGGCGACTGGGCCGTCCTGTTGAATCAGGATCATGTTCGGCCATGTCAAGCGCTCCGTGCGCCGCGTAAACCGCCTCGACCAAGCGCTGGTCAGGGCCACCGCCGCGCTGCCGGAGTCCCCGGCCGACCGCGGCCTCAAACGACTGTCCACCGCGGCCAACCACGGCAGGCTGTGGTTCGGGGTCGCGGCGATCCTCGCCTCGGGCAAGGGGCCGACCCGCCGGGCGGCACTGCGCGGGGTGGGCTCGATCGCCATCGCCAGCGCGTCGGCCAACCTGGTCGGCAAGAACCTCTTCCCGCGCAGACGGCCCGCCGCCGAGCTCGTGCCGCTCGCCCGCAGGCTCACGAAGCGGCCGACGAGTTCGTCGTTCCCCTCCGGCCACGCCGCCTCCGCCGTCGCGTTCACGACCGCCGTGGCGATGGAGAGCCCCTCCGCCGCGGCCGTCATCGCCCCGGTGGCCGCCGCCGTGGCCTACTCGCGGGTGCACACCGGCGTGCACTGGCCCAGCGACATCGCCGCGGGCGCGGCGATCGGCGTCGGCGCCGCGTACGCCGTGCGGCACTGGTGGCCGGTCGTGACCCCCACGGCCGCGCACACCGCCCACGCCGCCGCCGTCGTGCCGCTGCCGGACGGCGAGGGCATGCTGATCCTGGTCAACCCGAACTCCGGCCTCGGCGACGACCCGACCGACGAGCTGGCCGAGCTCTGGCCGATGGCCACGGTGATCAACCCCGTCCAGGGCACCGACCTCATCGACTACCTGTCCGACGAGGTCAAGGCCACCCCGGGCATCCGCGCGCTGGGCGTGGCGGGCGGGGACGGCACGGTGGCCGCGGTGGCCGCCGTCGCCGCCGAGTTCGAGCTGCCGCTGGTGCTGATCCCGGCGGGCACCCTCAACCACTTCGCCCGCGACATCGGCGTCCAGACCGCCGACGACGCCGCCCAGGCCATGCGTGTGGGCCAGGGCGTCGAGATCGACCTCGCGGGCGTGGAGATCGTCGACCGCTGGGGCGCCGAGCGGCACCGCTGGTTCGTCAACACCGCCAGCGTCGGCGGCTACCCGGAGATGGTCCGGCTGCGCGAGAAGCTGGAGTCGAAGGGCTGGCCCAAGTGGCCCGCGGGCGCGCTGGCGCTGTGGCGGTCGCTGCGCCGCGCCCAGCCCATCCGGATGGCCTTCGACGGCAAGCCGCACCTGGTGTGGTGGCTGTTCGTCGGCAACGGCACCTACGCCCCGAAGGGCTTCGCCCCCAAGGGTCGTCCCGCGCTCGACACGGGCCTGCTCGACGTGCGCTACCTGCGCGCCGACGTGCCCTTCTCGCGCGCCCGGTTCGTCATCGCCACGCTCGCGGGCACGCTCGGCACCAGCCACGTCTACCGGGAGCTCGACGTCGCCGAACTCGAGGTGAAGCTGCTCGACGGCCACCGCCGCATCGCCACCGACGGCGAGGTCGGCCCGCTGGCGAACCAGTTCACCTTCCGCTCGCGGCCCCGGGCGCTGTCGATCTACCGGTAGCTTCGACGGTGTGGCGACAGTCGTTGAGTTGAACACCTTCCCGATCAAGGGCTGCGCGGGCACGTCGCTGCCCGACGTGGTCACCACGGCCGCCGGGCTGGCCCACGACCGCACGTTCATGGTCACCGACGAGGACGGGGTGTTCCGCAGCCAGCGCCGCTCCCCCAGCCTCGCCAGGATCCGCCCGACCGTCACCGAGTCGGGCATCACCCTGCGCGCCGACGGCCTCGCCCCGATCGACGTCCCGGTCGACCTGACCGCGCCCCGGCGCGATGTGGTCCTGTTCAAGGCGCCGTTCCAGGGCATCGACCTCGGCGACGACGCGGCGGGCTGGCTGACCGAGGCGCTGGGCGAGCCGAGCAGGCTGGTGCGGGTGCCGCCGGAGCACGCCAGGGTCACCGATGGGCAGGTGGCGGGCACCTCCGGCTACGCGGACAGCTCTGCGGTTCACCTGCTGAGCCTGGCCACGCTCGCCGAGCTGAACGACCGCCTGGCCCGCCGCGGCGCGGCCCCGCTGCCGCTCGACCGGTTCCGGGTGAACGTCGTGGTCGACGGCTGGGACGAGCCGTCCGTCGAGGACCGCCTGCGCCGCGTGCGGATCGGCGACTGCGAGCTGGCGTACACGAAGCTCGCCATCCGCTGCGCCGTCACGACCGTCGACCAACAGGCGGGCGTCAAGGCGGGTCCGGAGCCGCTGCGGACCCTGGCCGACTACCGCAGGACCGAGGGCGGCGTCGCGTTCGGCGCGAAGTTCAGCGTCACCCGCCCGGGCAAGCTGTCCGTCGGCGACTCGCTCACCATCGACGCCTGGGGCGACTCAGAGTTCTGAGCGCGGCCCGAGGTCGTCGTCGCGTCCGGCCTCGATCCGGGACCACTGGGCGGTCGGACGCCCGTCCAGCCGGAACTGGCCGCCCCGGGACCCCCACCGCTGAGGCCAGCCCTCCGGCGAGTCCTCCCAGTACTCCTGCCTGCCGTAGACCGTCATGTCCAGCAGCCCGTACGACGGCGCCATCGGCTCGTTGCCGCGGCCGGTGGTCCAGTAGGTCTCGAAGACCCGGTCGCCATCGCGCAGGTAGCTGACCAGGATGCCGAAGTGCCGGTCCGCGACCAGCTCGGCCACGGACTCGCGCGGCACCGAGTACCAGGGCATGGTCCAGCCCATGAAGTCGCGGTAGCGCGAGCTCTCCTCGTACGCCCCCTCGGAGAAGGTCGCGTAGGTGACGTCCCGCGAGTGGAGGTAAGACAGCTCGCCCATGTGGGCGGTGGAGAAGGTGCAGCCCTCGCACTGCTCCGCGGCGGGCTTGCCGGTGTGCCACATCTGGAAGTAGGCGATCAGCTGCGACCGGCCGTCGAAGACGTCGACCAGCGAAACCGGCCCGTCGGACCCGATCAGCCTCGTGGCCGGATCGACCTCGACCATCGGCGGCCAGCGCGTCCCCGGCGCGGGTGTGGGCCTTCTCCTTGACCCGGAGCTCGTCGACCTTCGCCTGCCAGGTCTGTCGATCGGCGATCGGCGGGAGTTCATGGCTGGACATCCACCATGTCTACTCCCGCCCGGCGCCGCGCATCAACGCCGACCGGCCGCCTCGGCGGGTGAGTCCTTGTTGGCGTCCCACCACGCCGCGAAGAGCGGGTTGGTGTCGGAGAGCTGCGAATAGGCCGACAGCAGCGAGGCGGGCGCCGACTCGATGGCGCCCGCGAGCGTGCTCTCCTCGTTCCAGATCAACACGACCTCCATGCGCAGCGGCGTCCCGACGATCGCCCGGATCACCAGGCCACCGCCCTCCCGGGCGACCGGCTTGGCCAGGGTCACCGCGCCCGCCTGCACCAGCGCCCGCGTGGTGGTCGTGTCCGAGACCTCGTACTTGATCCGCGGGGTGAAGCCGCTGCCCGCGCACGCGCGCACCAGGGCCAGTTGCTCGGGCACCTCGGCGATGGGCGGCAGCACCCAGCTCTCCTCGGCCAGGTCGCGCAGCTCCAGGTCGCCGACGTCGGCGAGGCGGTGGCTCTCGGCGAGGGCGACGAAGATCGGGGCGCTGAGCATCACCCGGCTGTGGACCTGGGCGGGCATCGGCGTGCGGAAGCCGGGGCTCTCCTCCAGGATGGCGAAGTCGATCTTGCCGTCGGCCACCTTGCGGACCAGGTCGGTCGGGCTGGGGTCGATCTCCAGCGCGACCTCGGTGCCGCCGAGGCGCTCGGCGATGGAGGTGGCGAACAGCGGGACGATCAGACCGGGCAGACCGCCGACCCGGATGGTGCCCGCGACCGTGACCGCCTGCGTGCGCTGCTTGATCCCCGCCATGAGGTCGTCGACGTCGCTGAGCACCACACGGGCGGACGAGAGCACGTAGCTGCCCAGATCGGTCGGCACGACGCCGGTGCCCGACCTGGCGAACAGCATCCCGCCGACGCGCCGCTCCAGACGCTGCAGCTGGGCGGTCAGCGCGGGTTGCGAGACCCCGAGTTGGACGGCGGCCTTGGACAGGCTGCCCGCGTCGGCGACGGCGATGATGACTCGAAGGTGGCGAAGTTCCAGCTCGTGCACACCAAAGTTATGCCCTCTGCGCCGACGTTATGCAAATTTCTGCGCGCATCGTGGGATGACCCCCACATTTCGGGCTCCGAGCGTGTCAAAACGGGTCCGGCGCCCTCTACCCAAGATGGCGCCGAACCCGTTTCACCATTCAACTTCATACACCGTGGCGCGGCCGGTTCACGCCGACCGCGCCACGGGTGCTCTCACCCGCTGACTACGAGACGGTCAGCGCGGCGTCGTCCACCGCGAAGGTCGTCTGCAGCGAGTAGTCCTCCGTCGCGGTCCACCGCAGCCGGATCGTCTGGCCCTTGTAGGCCGACAGGTCGTACGTCTTCTGGACGTAGGACGTGCTCTTGTTCAGGTTCGAGAGGGTACCGAGGGTGGTCAGCACCGTGCCCGAGCTGTTGAGCACCTGCAGCTGCAGCTTGTCGTACTGGACCGACGTCGTGTTCTCCGCCGTGTCGATCCGGACCCAGTAGCTCGCGCTCACGCTGGTCGCCGACGCCGGGATGGTGACCTGCTGGTACAGGTTCTCCGTCGTCGAGCGGCCGTTGCCGCCGAACCCGGCCCACCAGGTGCCGCCGTGGGTCGGGCGGCTTGTGGAGTTGGTGATGACTCCGGTGGTGGACCCGCTCCAGCCGGTGTTGCCGGACTCGAAGCCCGCGTTGGCGAGCAACTGCGTGGGCGTGGTGGTGTTGGTGACGGCCCAGGTGAAGGCGGTGTTGCCGCTGCCGCCCTTGCCGTCGGTGACCGTGACGGTCACGTTGCTGTTCCCGACGGTGGTCGGGGTGCCGGAGATCAGGCCGTTGTTGGCGCCGATGCTCAGGCCCGCTGGCAGGCCGGACGCGGCGTAGGTGAGGGTGTCACCGTTGGCGTCGGTCGCCTGGACCTGCAGGTTCACCGCAGTGTTGATCTTAGTCGACTGGTTGCCGGGGTTGGTGACGACCGGGTTGGCGTTGGTGCCGCCGGTGCCGAACTTGCCGTCGACCACGAGCGCGAACTTCTGCGGACCCGAGGGCACGTTGAAGCCACGCACCCGGACGGTCCACTCACCCGCGGCCGGGTTCTGGAGGTAGACGTTCTCCAGGTTGTTGCGCCGGTCGGCGGTGCCGCCGCTGTTCGACCAGCCGCCCGCGAACACGTTGCCGCGGTAGACGGTGCCGGTCGGCGACACGACCTCCAGGTCGAGGTCGTTGACCAGGGTGACGGCCGCGTTGATCGCCGCCTCCTTGTCGGAGTAGGCCAGCGTGATCTTGAGCGGCTGACCGGCCTCGACGTTGTACTTGGTCTCCGACAGGCCGCCCGTGGCCAGGCCCGCCGCCGCCTCGTCGACGTACTTGGCGGTGCCCGCGGTGGCCTTGTCGAGGTTCACGAAACCCCAGCCCTCGTGTGAGTTCGGGATAGGCAGGTCGTTGTCGTTCTGCCCGTCGCCGTTCTCGTCGAGCAGGTCGGTCGCCGAGTTGACCAGGGTGCCCTTGACCAGCGCCGCGGAGGCGTTGACCGAGTACTTCTTGTTGTAGAAGTCGCGCACGACCGTGGCGCCACCGGCGGCCAGCGGGTTCGACATCGACGTGCCGCTGAAGTACTTGTAGTCGTCGTTCAGCGGGAAGCCGTAGCCGTCGTTCTGCGGCGCGCCGTTGGTGGGCTTGTTGGCCCCGGCGCCGTCGTACTGCTGCTGGAAGCGGTCGGAGTAGCCCGACAGGATCCAGGAACCGGGGGCGACGACGTCGGGCTTGATCCGGCCGTCGTCTGTCGGACCGCGGCTGGAGAACGCGGTGACCTGCTGCGGGTTGCCGGTCTGCGAGTCGGACTTGATCGGCTCGGCCGGGTAGTCGTCCGGCCACCAGGCACCCCAGGTCGGGATGATGTTCTGGCCGTTGACGTCGCGGCAGGACCGGTTGTTGAAGGTCGCCTGCTCCTTGGCCGTCTGCGGGGTGTAGGTCAGGCTCGCGTCACACGGCGACTGGAGCTTGCCGTTCTCCGAGGCGCCGACGGTCAGCACGTTCTTCGCCGTGGCGGGCGCGCCGATGGAGTCGTTGTCGATCACGCCGTCGGCGTTGGCGTCGATGCCCTCGTTGCCCGCGCTGAAGCTGACGAGCATGTCGCGGTGGGTGTTGATGAACTTGTCCGCGGCCTGCGAGTTGTCGGTGTACTGGCCCGCGGCGTTCGATCCCCACGAGTTGGAGTGCACGCGGGCGCCGTCGTTGTAGGCCTCCTGGAACAGGCCCGCGAGGTCGTCGGGCAGGCCCAGCAGGTAGTAGCCGTCGGCGTACTGCGCGGCGCAGGCGCCCTGCATGTCGACGTAGTCCTCGACGGCCTGGAACACCAGGCGCGCGCCGTACGCGGCGGCCTTGCCGGTGCCGTCGGCCATGCCGTCGCCGACCACGGAGACCGCGACGTGGGTGCCGTGGCCGCTGTCCTCGTCGACCGCGCCGTTGCCCTGCACGTCGTAGCAGCCGATCGAGTCGGCGCCGACCCACGAGTGGATCGCCTGGATGCGCGCGGCCGGGATGTCCGGGTGCGCGGTGGCGGCGGTGCCGCCGCCGAGGCCGGTGTCGGCGACCGCGACGATCTGGGTGGAGCCGTCGTAGCCGCGCGCGTTGGCCTCGGTGGCCTTCATCAGCACACCGGCGGCGTGCTCGTTGTGCTTCTCCTGGATGCGGAACTTGTCGACGAACGCGACGTCCTCGATGCCCGCGATCTTGTTCGCCTGGGCCGGGTCGGCGGCCAGCAGCAGCGTGCCGTCGGCGGACTTGGACACGACCGCGCCGGTGGCCTCGGCCGACTTGCGCAGCGCGGCGATGTCGACACCGGACTCGGCGCGGACCTTGTAGATGCCCGCCTTGCCCTCGTCGATCTTGGCCTTGGCGTCCTTGGTGACCTTCCAGGCGGCCTGGTAGCGGCCGACCCAGTGGACACCCGCGAGCTTGCCCGCGCGGTTGGCCTGGCCCGGGTTCATCCGGACCTTGAACGCGTTGTCGGGGATGTACTCGACGATCTGGGCGCCGATCGCGGTCAGACCGGCCTTCCACTCCTCGCGGACGGGGCCGCTGAACTGGACGAGGTAGCTGCCACGCTCGGTGGCACCCAGGGTCTGGTTCTCCAGGCCCTGCGGGAGCTTGGCCGCGGCGCTCGGGTAGAACTCGCCGGTCACGAGGCGGATGGGGGATTCAGGATCTGGTGCGGCGTTGGCGAATCCGGGGATCGCCACGGCGGCACCCACGAGCGCTACAGAGACCGCGAGCGTTGCCGCGCGCCGCCTCGGTGTGGCACCGAGCATGGGTTCGTCCTTTGTGCATTGGGGCAGGGGCCGATTCGCCGCACCAGACGTGGCCTGCCCTCACGCGACCATTGATCGTCTGATCAGGTGAATCGTTGAACGGGACTATGACTGGCGTAGGACGGGTTCTACCCATCCCGGAAGGGCATAACATCCATGTGACCTGCGACTATGCCGCTCCGTTGACATGGCGGTAACCGTAGGCAACAGAAAGTCGTCCCGCTATTCGGGCAATCGACTAGGCCAATCAGGTCCCAACACGGCGTTGCGCCCGGACAGCACACAGGCCCCGCCTGTTGGGGGCGGGGCCTGTGTCCACTGCGGAGTCTGCCTGCTACTGATCCTCGGTGGGCGGGAGTTGGACGTCCTCGATCGGCTTGGCCGGGGAGGACGGCGCTTCCTGCGCGGGCTGCTCGTCGGCGGGCAGCAGCGACGTCAGCGCGGCACCGGTGATGCGGCGGAAAGCCCGGGTGGGCCGCTTGCGGTCCAGGACAGCCACTTCGAGCTTGTCGAGCGTGGTCTCCCCCGCGGCCGCCGCGGCGCCCGACGAACCCGTCGACAGCGCCTTCACGGCGAGCCGGACGGCGTCGCTGAGCGGGATGGCCTCCTGGAAGGTCTCCTTGAGCGAGGCGACGATCGTGTCGGTCTGCCCGCCCATCACCAGGAACTGCGGCTCGTCGACGATCGAGCCGTCGTAGGTGAGCCGGTAGAGCTGGTCCTGCTTGGCCGTGGCGCCGACCTCGGCCACGCAGATCTCGACCTCCATCGGCTTGACCTGCTCGGTGAAGATCGTGCCGAGGGTCTGGGCGTAGACGTTGGCCAGCTGCCTGGCGGAGACGTCGCGGCGGTCGTAGGAGTAGCCCCACAGGTCGACGTGGCGGATGCCGCCGCGGCGCAGGCTCTCGTACTCGCTGTAGCGGCCCGCCGCGGCGAAGCCGATGCGGTCGTAGATCTCCGAGACCTTGTGCAGCGTCGCCGACGGGTTCTCCGCGACGAACAGCACGCCGTCGGCGTACTTGAGCGCGACGACGCTGCGGCCCCGGGCGATGCCCTTGCGGGCGTACTCCGAGCGGTCGCGCATCAGCTGCTCGGGAGAGGCGTACAACGGCATCGTCACGGTGCGGGCTCCTTCACTGGGCAGTCAGAGGGGTCGGGTCAGCCGCGGGGGCGGGCGGAGCGGGCGGACACCACTTCGGCGGCTACCGCCGCGGTGTCGTCCTCGCTCAGCCGCACCGCGCCGTCGTCGGCGGTGATGGTGACGATGCTGGGGTAGATCCGGCGGGCCATGTCCGGGCCACCGGTGGCGGAGTCGTCGTCGGCGGCGTCGTAGAGCGCCTCGACGGCGGCGCGGACAGCGGCGGCCTTGTCGCCGTCCGGCGTGTAGAGCTTCTTCAGCGCGGACTTGGCGAACATCGAGCCGGAGCCGATGGCGTGGAAGCCCGCGCGCTCCTCGTAGCGGCCGCCGGTGACGTCGAAGGAGACGATCCGGCCCGCGGTGGCCGGGTCGTCGGCGTCGATGTCGTAGCCGACGAACAGCGGCAGCACGGCGAGGCCCGCCATCGCCACGTCGAGGTTGCCGCGGACCATGCTGGCCAGCTTGTTCGTCTTGCCGTCCAGCGACAGCGCGACGCCCTCGATCTTCTCGTAGTGGCGCAGTTCCACCGTGTAGAGGCGGACCAGCTCCACCGCGAGACCGGCGGTGCCCGCGATGCCCACCGACGAGTAGTCGTCGGTCAGGTACACCTTCTCGATGTCCCGCTGCGCGATCAGGTTGCCCGCGGTGGCCCGCCGGTCGCCCGCGATCAGGACGCCGCCGTTGAACGTGACGGCGACGATCGTGGTGCCGTGCGGGATGTCCGCGGCGCTCACCGCCGACTGCGGCACCCGGCGGCCGGGCAGCAGCTCAGGGGCCTGGCTGTGCAGGAAGTCGGTGAACGAGGACGTTCCGGCGGACAGGTAGGCAGGCGGGAGCGACGCACCCAGCTGCCCTCGGGACGAGGTGTGTTCCATGCCTTCTTTCAATCCTGTCGCTGATCGGGCTGGGCTTGTGCTCGGGGTGGTTACTGGCCGCCCTTTTGCACGTACGCGCGGACGAAGTCCTCGGCGTTCTCCTCGAGGACGTCGTCGATCTCGTCGAGGATCGCGTCGGTGTCGTCACCGAGCTTCTCGCGGCGCTCCTGCCCGGCCGCGGTGGTCTCGTCGACCCCCTCGTCGCCGTCACCGCCGCCCTGCCGCTGCTTCTGCTCCTGGGACATCTCGCCTCCCGATCGTCTGGCCTACTGAGAACACTACCCAGCCACACCGACTTTCGTCGCCGTCCGCGCCGGTGACAAGATCCGTTCGCTTAGCGCTTGGTGGACCCGGTGAGCTTGTCGACGAGCTGTTCAGCGGTGTCCGCGGCGTCGAGCAGCTCTCCGACGTGCGCCTTGGTGCCGCGCAGGGGCTCCAGGGTGGGGATGCGGACCAGGGATTCGCGGCCTAGATCGAAGATGACCGAATCCCACGAGGCGGCCGCGATCGAGTTCGGGTAGCGCTCCAGGCAGCGGCCGCGGAAGTAGGCGCGGGTGTCCTGCGGCGGGGTGGTGATCGCCGCGCGCACCTCCTCCTCGGTGACCAGGCGCTTCATCGAGCCGCGGGCCACCAGGCGGTTGTAGAGGCCCTTGTCGAGACGCACGTCGGAGTACTGCAGGTCGACCAGCTGCAGCCGCGGCGAGTTCCAGTTCAGGCCGTCGCGGGACCGGAAGCCCTCCAGCAGGCGCAACTTGGCGGGCCAGTCGAGCCGGTCCGCGCACTCCATCGGGTCGCGCTTGAGCGCGTCGAGGATGTCGCCCCACACGCGCAGCACGTCGAGGGACACCCGGTCGATGTCGGCGCGGTCGAGGTGCTCGGCGACCATGTCCAGGTAGGCCGACTGGATGTCGAGGCCGGTGAACTTGCGGCCGTTCGACAGCTCGACGGTGGCCTTCAGGGTCGGGTCGTGGCTGATCACGTGCACCGCGCGCACCGGGTCGGCCAGCTTCAGGTGGTCGAACCGGACCCCGGACTCGATCATGTCCAGGACCAGCGCGGTGGTGCCCACCTTGAGGTAGGTCGACGTCTCGGCGAGGTTCGCGTCGCCGATGATGACGTGCAGGCGCCGGTATTTGTCGGCGTCGGCGTGCGGCTCGTCGCGGGTGTTGATGATGCCGCGCTTGAGCGTGGTCTCCAGGCCGACCTCGACCTCGATGTAGTCGGCGCGCTGGGACAGTTGGAAGCCCGCCTCCTCCCCCGCGACGCCGATGCCGACGCGGCCTGAGCCGCAGATGACCTGCCGGGAGGCGAAGAACGGCGTCAGGCCCGCGATGACGGCGGTGAACGGCGTGTTGCGCGCCATCAGGTAGTTCTCGTGGGTGCCGTAGCTGGCGCCCTTGCCGTCGACGTTGTTCTTGTAGAGCTGCAGCCGCGGCTGCCCGGGCACGGTGGCCGCGCGCATGGCGGCCTCCTCCATGACCCGCTCCCCCGCCTTGTCCCAGATCACCGCGTCCCGCGCGTTGGTGACCTCGGGCGCGGAGTACTCGGGGTGGGCGTGGTCGACGTAGAGCCGGGCCCCGTTGGTGAGGATCACGTTGGCCGCGCCGAGGTCCTCGACGTCGGGATCGGGCGCCATCCCGGGCGCCCCCAGGTCGAAGCCCCGCGCGTCCCGCAGCGGCGACTCCACCTCGTAGTCCCAGCGCGCCCGCCGGGCCCGCGGGATGTCCGCCGCCGCGGCGTAGGCCAGCACGACCTGGGTCGATGTCAAAACCGGGTTGGCCGTCGGGTCGCCCGGCACGGAAATGCCGTACTCGACCTCGGTTCCCATGATCCGCCGCATAGCGACCACCCTACGGGGCTGGGCGGACGGTTGGACGGTGAGCCGCTGCACGGCCCCTGCAACTGAAACCGCCGGGGGCGGCGTAACACCGCGTCCAGCAGGATGCCCTGGCCGTCAGCCCCGTTTGCCAGGAGCAGGAGCGAGCCGTGCCAACATCGGCGGTGTGGCGAACGACGAACTGGTGGCGATCTACTCGGCCGACGGCGCGGTGACCGGCTCCGCGACCAGGGCCAGGATGCGCGCGGAAGGACTCTGGCACGCCTGTGGGGCCATCCTCGTCCGCTCCGGCGACCGCGTCCACGTGCACCGGCGCACCGACGACAAAGACGTCTTCCCCGGCATGCACGACTGCTGGGCTGGCGGTGTGGTGGCCGCGGGCGAGACGCCGCTGGAGTGCGCGCGGCGGGAGCTGGCGGAGGAACTCGGCATCGACGGAGTGCCGCTCAACCCGCTGTTCACCCTCAGCGTCGACCTGGAGCACACCCGCATCCATCTGTTCGCCTACGAGGTGTTCTGGGACGGCGAGGTCGTGCTCCAGGACGAGGAGATCGCCTGGGGCGGGTGGATGACGGTGGCCGAGCTGCGGGCCAGACTGGACGACCCGGCGTGGCCGTTCGTGCCGGACGGGCGGATCGCGGTCGAGGAGTGGTTCCGCCGTCAGTCCTGAGCCAGCTTCGCGGCGGCCAGCGGGGCGAGGCGGGTGATCGCGGATCGGGCCCGCGGGGTGCCCGCGGCCTCCACGCTCAGCACGGTCAGGTGACGGCCGACCGCGACCGCGACCGAGCACGTCGATCGCTTCGGGCCGGTGGCGCACCAGCTGACCTGGGCGTCGGTCCCGGGCAGCGTTACGTCCGCGCCGCCCTCCATCGTGAAGCGCTGGGTGTCGACGAGGAAGAAGCCACACACCAGGTGGTCCCGCAGGGTGGCGACGACCGACGCGGCCGAGGTCGGGTACGCGGCGACGCTCTGGGTAAGCACAGAGCCGGTGGCGTACTTCCAGCGCGCGGTGGTGCCGTTGTCGGTGGGCTTCAGCGGCGCCGAGCAGTCGGTGAGCCGGACCGGGAACCGGGGTTCGACGCCGTCCGCGGTGACCTGCTCGGCGGCCAGGTCGGTCGCCGACAGCGCGACCGGGGTCAGGTCGACGGGCTTGGCCGTGGTCGACGGAGCCTGCCGTGGCGCCGAAGAAGAAGGCGGCGCCGAGGGGCGCGCGGTGGTCGGCACGTCCGACGTAGGGTCGTCGTAGTACTGGTAGAGATCGTTGGGGCGGTCTGAGCAGGCCGCGGTGAGCAGGACCGGCAGCACCGCCGCGGTCACCAGGAACCGCACTCGGCGCACGACGTCCCCTTCGTCTCGATCTTTGCGCGAAAACCTACAAGACGAGACCCCGCACGGATTCGTGCGGGGTCTCGTCTCGACTGTCCTTACAGGTACTGACCGGTGTTCGTGGCGGTGTCGATCGCCCGGCCCGAGTCCTGGTTCTTGCCGGTCACCAGGGTTCGGATGTAGACGATGCGCTCGCCCTTCTTGCCCGAGATCCGGGCCCAGTCGTCCGGGTTGGTGGTGTTGGGCAGGTCCTCGTTCTCGGCGAACTCGTCGACGATCGCGTCGAGCAGGTGTTGCACCCGCAGGCCGCGCTGCTGGGTCTCCAGCACCGACTTGATCGCCGCCTTCTTCGCCCGGTCGACGATGTTCTGGATCATCGCGCCGGAGTTGAAGTCGCGGAAGTAGAGGACTTCCTTGTCGCCGTTGGCGTAGGTGACCTCGAGGAACCGGTTCTCCTCGGTTTCCTCGTACATACGCTCGACCGTGTGCTGGATCATGGCATCGATGCACGCGCGGCGGTCGCCGCCGAACTCGGCCATGTCCTCTTCGTGGATCGGCAGTGTGCTGGTGAGGTACTTGGAGAAGATGTCCTTCGCCGCCTCCGCGTCCGGCCGCTCGATCTTGATCTTCACGTCGAGCCTGCCTGGTCGCAGGATCGCCGGGTCGATCATGTCCTCGCGGTTGGACGCGCCGATGACGATGACGTTCTCCAGGCCCTCCACACCGTCGATCTCGCTCAGCAGCTGCGGGACGATCGTGGTCTCCACATCGGAGGACACGCCGCTGCCTCGGGTTCGGAAGATCGAGTCCATCTCGTCGAAGAACACGATCACCGGGGTGCCCTCGGACGCCTTCTCGCGCGCCCGCTGGAAGATCAGCCTGATGTGCCGCTCGGTCTCGCCGACGAACTTGTTGAGCAGCTCGGGACCCTTGATGTTCAGGAAGTAGGACTTCGCCTCGGACGGCTTGCCCTTGGCTTCGGGATCGCTCGCCGCGCGGGCCGCCGCGACCTGCTTGGCCAGCGAGTTCGCCACCGCCTTGGCGATGAGCGTCTTGCCGCAGCCAGGCGGGCCGTAGAGCAGCACGCCCTTGGGCGGGCGCAGCTCGTACTCGGCGAACAGGTCGGCGTGCAGGAACGGCAGCTCGACGGCGTCGCGGATCTGCTCGATCTGCCGGAACAGGCCACCGATGTCGGCGTAGTCGACGTCGGGCACCTCCTCCAGGACTAGATCTTCCACTTCGGCCTTGGGCACCCGCTCGTACGCGTAGCCGGACTTGGTGTCGACCAGCAGCGAGTCGCCGGGCTTGAGCGGCGAATCGGACAGCGGGTCGGCGAGCCAGACCACTCGTTCCTCATCGGCGTGGCCGACGACGAGCGCGCGGGTCGCCTTCTCCTCGTCGTCGGTGGTGAGCAACTCGCGCAGCGTCGACACCTCGCCGATGCGCTCGTAGCCACCCCCTTCGACCACGGTCAGTGCCTCGTTGAGCCGGACCGACTGGCCCCGGCGCAGTGTGTCGGCCTCCACGGCGGGTGACACCGAGACGCGCATCCGCCTGCCGGCGGTGAACACGTCCACGGTGCCGTCGTCGTGGCCGGTCAGGAACACTCCGTAACCACTAGGCGGTTGCGCGAGGCGGTCGACCTCCTCACGCAGGGCGAGTAGCTGCCCGCGTGCCTCGCGCAGTGTGTCGACCAGCTTGGCGTTGCGCTCGGTGAGCTGACTCACTCGCTCCGACGCTTCGGCCAACCGCTGTTCGAGCAGCCGCGAATGCCGCGGCGATTCCGTCAGTTTCCGGCGCAGCAGGGAGACTTCCTCTTCGAGGAATCGGATCTGCGCGGCCTCCGAGCGCGACTCGCGCTCGTCTGGCTGGCCGGGCGTGTCACCGTGCTCATCGTCGGCTTCTTCTGGCCGACTGCCGGGACGATCGTGCTGCATGTCGGCACCTCCTCCCGAACTCGTACTTCTACGGTACCGGCGATCACCGACAACAACAGAGCTTCCGGATGTCGGAACCCGCGTGTCACGCCCCGGCAATACCCACTCGGCTGCACTTGATCCGCCAAGTCGGTCATGCCGCGACGCGCCACACCGCTACGTTGCGTCGGTGTATTACGCCAACCGCGCTCCACATTGGCAACCCCTTTTGGCCACCATGTGGACACCTCACGGGACGCAGGGGCATCCGTCACGGAACGCGGCTGCCGCGAGTGTTCTCATTTCGTCACCTAATCGCGGCTGCGCGGAGTCCCGCGGGCGGCGGTCCGGCGGCGGGGAGCCCAATAGCATGCCCATACCACGGCGTCGGTGCGACCGGGATAGTTTGGCGTGGAACGGGACGGCCCAGTCAGCCGTCTAGAGGACGACGCAGGACCGCGGACCCACGCGGGGTGCAGACACTAGGAGTCAGGGGCGCGCATGACCTACCCACCGCAGCAGCCGCCGGGACCGTACGGCCAGCAGCCGCCGTCGGGACCCTACGGCCAGCAACCTGACCCGTTCGGCACCCAGCCGGCCTACCAGGGCTTCGGCGGCTACCCGCAGCCGCCGCAGGCGCCCAAGCCGAACAACACCGGCAAGATCATCGCCATCGTGGCGATCGCGCTGATCGTGCTGGTCGGCGCCGGGGTCGGCGTCTACTTCCTCACCAAGGACAAGGACTCCCCCACCGCGGGCGCCGGAGCCACGTCGACCTCGGCGACCTCGAAGCCGACGACGTCGAAGAGCGCCGACGACAGCCCGGTGGAGACCTCGGACAAGCCGTCGGGCGGCAGCAGCGACCCGAAGGAGATCGTCGAGTCGTACATCACCGCGTACGAGAAGAAGGACTTCTCCGAGGTCACCGCGGAAGCGTGCGAGGCATACAAGAAGAAGTACGGCACCGACACCACCGAGCTCGAAAGCAAGCTCAGCAAGTACAAGGTGACCGGCGAGGCCAAGAGCGACCCCGTCGTGAAGGGCAGCACGGCCACCGCGGAGATCGACTTGGAGCTGACCGCCGACGGCGGCACCCCCACCAAGGCCCAGATCCGGATCAAGATCGTCAAGGAATCCGGCGTGTGGCGATTCTGCGGCGAGGAACAAGCCTGATTTGCGGGTGCGCCCGGCGGGCTCACACTAAGTTCACTCCAGACGATTCATAAGCCAGACGTTCGCACAACCAAGGAGTCGGGTCCGCGAGATGACCTACCCACCGCAGCAGCCCCCCGGTCCGTACGGGCAGGACCCTTACGGCCAGCCGCAGCAGCCGCAGGACCCGTACGGCCAGCAGCCCCAGCAGCCCGGCTACGGCCAGCAGCCCTATGGCCAGCAGCCCGCCTACGGCCAGCAGCCGCAGCAGTACGGCTACCAGGACCCGTACGGCCAGCAGCCGCAGGACCCGTACGCCCAACAGGGCTACGGCCAGCCCGGCATGGTGCCCCCGCCGAAGAAGAACACCGGCAAGATCGTGGCCATCGTGGCCATCGCGATCCTGGTGCTCGGCGGCGCGGGCGCGGGCGTGTACTTCCTGACCAAGGGCGATGACAACAACACCGCGGGCGGGGGCGGCTCCACCAGCACGAGCGCCACCACCACCGGGAAGAAGACGACGAGCAAGACCACCACGTCGGAGGAGGAGACCTCGTCGGAGGAGACCACCACGACGACGAAGACCTCCGCGGGCGGTGGCGGCGGTGCGGGCGGCGGTGGCGGCGACGACATCAAGGCCGCGGGCCTGAAGTACGCCGAGGCGGTCAACAAGAAGGACGAGGCCACGGCCAAGAGCCTGACCTGCGACGGGACCGACCCCGGCATCATGTACACCAGCGTGGCGCCCAACGGCGGCACGGTGAAGGTCGTCGGCGAGCCGGAGATCTACGGGTCGGCCGGTGGCAAGGTCGACACCGAGGTCGTGGTGGCCAACAGCGACCCGATCGACTTCCCGATCGTGTTCGAGAAGAAGTCCAAGGGTTGGTGCGTTTCGCTGTAAAGCGATCTCAGCTACCGGGTGGCCAGGGCGGAAGCCCTGGCCACCGGCGTTTTTAGTGCTGTGGCCACATAGGTTTGCCGGTTATCGGCGTGTCCAGGTTTCCGCTGGGCGCGCGGCCGGAAGGCGACTTGTACTGGGTGTACCAGCGCCTTTCGGCCGTGCGTCCAGCGGGAAGCTGCGCCGCCGAGAACCGGTGAACCTATGTGGCCACAGCACTAGCCCTTGCTGGGGCGGCGCTGCGGCTTGGGGGTGACCACGCCGTCGGCGAGCCTGCGGGTGGTGAGCAGGAACGCGGTGTGGGCGATCATCCGGTGCTCCGGGCGCACGGCGAGGCCGACGGCGTGCCACGGCCGGATCAGCGTCTCCCAGGACTGCGGCTCGGTCCAGCAGGTCTGCTCGCGCAGCGCCTCGGTCACCCGGGACAGCTGGGTGGTGGTGGCGACGTAGACGACGAGGACGCCGCCGGGGATGAGGTTGGCCGCGACCGTCTCCAGCTGGTCCCACGGCGCGAGCATGTCGAGGATGACCCGGTCGACCTCGCCGGTGTGCGTGGCGAGGTCGGCGACGGTGAGCGTCCAGTTCTCCGGGTGCTCGCCGTAGAACTGCCGGACGTTGCGCTCGGCGTGTTCGGCGTGGTCGTCGCGGATCTCGTAGGAGGTCACGCTGCCCGTCGGGCCGACGGCCCGCAGCAGCGAGCAGGTCAGCGCGCCAGAACCGGCACCGGCCTCCAGCACGCGCGCGCCGGGGAAGATGTCGCCCTGCATGACGATCTGGGCGGCGTCCTTGGGGTAGATCACCTGGGCGCCGCGCGGCATCGACAGCACGTAGTCGGAGAGCAGCGGGCGCAGGGCGAGGTAGGACGTGCCCGCCGCGGAGGTGACCAGCGAGCCCTCGGGGGCGCCGATGACGTCGTCGTGGGCGAGTGCGCCGCGGTGGGTGTGGTACTTCTCCCCCGGCTGCAGGACGAGGGTGTAGTGCCTGCCCTTGGGGTCGGTGAGCTGGACCCTGTCCCCTGCCTCGAAGGGACCGCTGACCTTGCGTGCCGACACCGACGCCTCGCTTCCTGCCTGGTTGACCGGGTTGAGATGGTCGCAGAGGCAGGCGGGCGGCTGTCAGTCAACCCCTCGGTCGAGCGCGGCGCGCAGGTCGTCGCGGTGCAGGACACCGCACGGGCGGCCCTCGTCGTCGACCACGAGGAACTGCCAGGACGCGGTGTGCTGGACGCGGTCGATGATGTCCTTGCCCGATTCGCTCGCGAGCAGCACCGAGTCGGGCCGGATGGGCTCGGCGGCCTGTTCGGCGGGCGCGCCGGGGGAACGCTCGACCAGTTCGACGGCGGCGACCTCGTCGAGCAGGCCCGCGGCCACGCCGTCTGCCCGGACCAGCACGACCCCGCGGCCCGCCGCGGCGGCGAGCGCGTCGGCGACGCGGCTCTCGGCGGGCAGCTGCAAGATCGGCCGGGCGATGTCGGCCAGCCGCAGGCCGGGCGGCCACGTGCGCAGGCGTTCGGCGGTCAGTTCACCGCCCGCGCCCGCGGCGACGAACCACGCGGTCAGCAGGCAGACGCCGAGCCGCAGCCAGCGGTCGGGCGCGTCGGCGGCCAGGCCCCACAGCGCCCACACGACGAGCAGACCCGCGACGGCCCAGCCGCCCACGACGGCGGCCTGGGTGCCGGTGCCGCGTTTGCCGGTGATGGCCCAGACGCCCGCGCGCAGCATCCGGCCGCCGTCGAGCGGCAGGCCGGGCAGCAGGTTGAACACCGCGACGGCGGTGTTGGCGAACGCGCACTCCAGCACGAGCAGCCATACCGGCGTCTGCGTGGGCATCACGAGCGCCGCCAGCCCGAAGCCGGCGGCGAGCAGCACCGACACGGCGGGCCCGGCGGCGGCGACCACCCCTTCGTGCGCCGGGCGCCGCGGGGTGCGGGTGATCTCGGACAGGCCACCGAGCAGGAACAGCCGAAGCCTGCGCACCGGCAGCCCGAGCCGCAGCGCGACGACGCAGTGGCCGAGTTCGTGGGCGAGGACGGAGCCGCCGAGCAGCACGGCGAAGGCAGTGGCGAGCAGGATGGAGGTCACCGTGGTCGCCTCGGGCAGCAGACTGCCGACCAGCGGGGTGTAGAACACGACGACGGCGGCCGCGCCCAGCCACCACGACGGCGCGAGCACCACGGGCACACCCCGGTAGCGGAACAGCAGGAGTCCGGCGCTCGCCATGGCGTCACCCTAGGTGGTGTCCTGTGAGCCCGGTGCGCGGGATCGGTGATCCGGTGGTTCCTGGGCGTGCGGGCGGGAAGCCGCACGTACTGGGTGTACTTGGGCTTTCCGCCGATAGCGTGCGCCGGGCTCACAGGACAGCGCCCAGCCGGACGCGGCGAACACGCTAGGCGGCGTCACCGAAACTGTCGGTGGTCACGGCTATGGTCTGGGCATGTTCTCGGGACCAGGAACGGACCAGGGCTCGACCGGCGCGGAGCAGGCAGCCCCGCGCCGCCCCGCGCTGTCGCCTTCGCGTGCGGGCGATTTCAAGCAATGTCCGCTGCTCTACCGGTTCCGCGCGATCGACCGCCTGCCGGAGACGCCGTCGAAGGCGCAGGTGCGCGGCACGGTCGTGCACGCGGTGTTGGAACAGCTCTACGCGCTGCCCGCCGCCGAGCGGGTGCCCGAGACCGCGCACGCGCTGGTCGGTCCGACGTGGGCGCGGCTGGCCGAGGAACAGCCCGAACTCACCGCGATCTTCACTGAAGAGTCCGATGTGGACGAACAGCGGGCGAGCTGGCTGGCCTCTGCGGGCGGGATGATCGACGGGTACTTCGAGCTGGAGGACCCGCGCAGGCTCGAACCGGAGGCGTGCGAGCTGCTGGTCGAGACGGAGCTGGACTCGGGTGTCCTGCTGCGCGGCTACATCGACCGGTTGGACGTCGCGCCGACGGGCGAGATCCGCGTGGTCGACTACAAGACCGGCGTCGCCCCCCGCGAGATCGGCGAGGCGAAGGCCCTGTTCCAGATGAAGTTCTACGCGCTGGCCCTGTGGCGCCTGCGCGGCGTGGTGCCCCGGCAGCTGCGGCTGATGTACCTGGCCGACCGCCAGTCGTTGGCCTATGCCCCGGACGAGGCGGAGCTCAAACGCTTCGAGCGCACCCTCGACGCCATCTGGACCGCGATCCTGCGAGCGGCCCCGACGGGCGACTTCCGCCCGAACAAGAGCCGCCTGTGCGACTGGTGCTCCCACCAGGCGATCTGCCCGGCGTTCGGCAACACCGCCCCGGATTACCCTGGCTGGCCCGAGCCGGACTCCGGCGACGAGACCATCCTGGAACGCGCCGACTGATGTTCTACCGCGCGCTCAGCGAGACCACGTTCGAGTCCACGCCCCACACGGCGGGTCCGTGGTCGGCGGAGAGCCAGCACCTCGGCCCGCCGACGGCGCTGCTGGCCCGCGCGCTGGAGGCGCTGCCCGCGGCGGCGCCATCGATGATCGCGCGAATCACCGTGGAGATCCTCGGCCCGGTGCCGGTGACCGAGGTCGAGGTGCACGCCGAGATCGAGCGGCCGGGGAAGTCGGTCGAGCTGCTGGCCGCGACCTTGATCGCGGGCGGGCGCGAGGTCGTCCGCGCCAGGGCATGGCGGCTGACCACCTCCGACTCGCTCGCCGTGCGCACCGACGACGGAACCCCGCTGCCCGCACCGGAAACGGGTCGGGTCATGCTCCGCCCGGATGGCTGGGGTGCCGGGGCCGTCGACGCCATGGACTGGCGCGCGCTGTCCGGTGGCCTGGACATTCCCGGCCCGGCGACGGTGTGGGCGCGGCAGAAGTACCCGTTGGTGGAAGGCGAAGAGCCGACCGGGTTGCAGCGGCTGATGGTGCTGGCCGACTCGGGCAACGGGGTCTCGGGTTTACTGGACCCGCGGGAGTGGTTCTTCATCAACACCGAGCTGACCGTCCACATCAGACGCTACCCGGAGGGTGAGTGGCTGGGCATGGACGCGCACACGGAGATCGGTGAACACGGCTTGGGCACCGCGTTCACCGTTCTCCATGACCGTCGTGGGCCGTTGGCCCGTGGGGCTCAGGCGCTACTGGTCAGGCCGCGTTAGAGACGGCAGGCCCGGATGTCCGACGCGAGGACGGCCTTGGCGCCGAGGGCGGCGAGGCGGTCCATGATCGCGTTGACTTCCTTGCGCGGCACCATCGCCCGGACCGCCACCCAGTCCGCACTGGCCAGCGGGGCCACCGTCGGCGACTCCAGCCCGGGCGTGATCTCGATGGCCGCCTCCAGCAGCGACCGCGGGCAGTCGTAGTCGAGCATCATGTACTGCTGGGCGAACACCACACCCTGCAGTCGCGCCGCCAACTGGTCCCGCGCCGGAGAGACCGCCGCGGAGGCCCGCTCCACCAGCACCGCCTCGGAAGCACAGATCGGGTCGCCGAACGCGACCAGGTTGTGCTGCCGCAGCGTCCGCCCCGACCCGACAACGTCGGCGACCGCGTCGGCCACGCCGAGCTGGATGGAGATCTCCACCGCCCCGTCCAGCCGGATCACGTCCGCGGTGACGCCGTGCCGCGCGAGGTCGTCGGCGACCAGGTTCGGATACGACGTGGCCAGGCGCTTGCCCTGTAGGTCGCCGACCTTCCAGTCCCGCCCGGCGGGCGCGGCGTAGCGGAAGGTCGACCCGCCGAAGCCGAGCGCCAACCGCTCGGCGACGGGCGCGCGCGAGTCGAGGGCGAGGTCGCGGCCGGTGATGCCCAGGTCGAGCTCACCCGACCCGACGTAGATGGCGATGTCCTTGGGGCGCAGGAAGAAGAACTCGACCTCGTTGGACGGGTCGATCACGGTCAGGTCGCGAGACTCGTGCCGCTGCCGGTACCCGGCCTCGGTCAGCATCTCGGACGCGGCGACGGCCAGCGCCCCCTTGTTCGGAACAGCGACGCGCAACATCTGGTGACTCCTGGGGATGGATCGGGTGCGGGAGTGGGTCTACCGATCAGAGATGTCGGTAGACGTCCTCCAGCGCCAGTCCCCTGCCGAGCATCAGGACCTGCACGCGGTAGAGGAGCTGGGAGACCTCCTGGGCCAGCTCGTCGTCGGTCTGGTACTCGGCGGCGATCCAGACTTCACCCGCCTCTTCGAGCACCTTCTTGCCTTGCGCGTGCACACCGGCGTCCAGCGCAGCGACCGTCCCCGAGCCTTCCGGCCGGGTCAGTTGCCGCTCGCTGAGTTCGGCGAACAGCTCGTCGAACGTCTTCACGAGCGACGATCCTTCCATCCCGGGCGCGGCCGGTGTGGACAAGGGGACCCAGGTCACCCGATAGCGACCGCCAGACACGCCCCGCCGAGCGCGACACAGAGCGGTGCGTACACGCGCAGGTCGAGCCGGGCGAACTCGGTGTCCCGCCGCGACGACTGGACGAACCCGGCGAGCCCGCGCAGCAGCAGCACGATTCCCGCGCCCGCCGCGCCCACCGGGACACCCCAGTCGGGCCCGATCGCTGTCACGATGCCGGCCTTCGCCGCGACCAGGTAGGCCGCGGCGACGAGCGCGACGACGACCAGCGCCGTCAGCGTCCGGCTCGGCAGCGCGTCGACCTCGACGCCGACGACCTTCCGGGCGAATTCCTCCGGCGTCCGCAGCGGCCACGGCGAGAACATCCACACCACGTGCAGCGCCCCCACCAGCAACAACACCACCGCGGCGACCCACCCCAAGACGAGCATGGCCACTCCCCTCAGCCGTCCATACACCACTGTATGGAGCTGACCGTACAGTACTGTACGGCGGTGCCGAAGCCCAGACTCACCCGCACCGACTGGATCACCGCCGCGCTCACCGCACTGGCCGAGGGCGGCGTCGCCGCCGTCGCGGTCGACCCGCTGGCCAAGCGGCTGAACGTCACCCGCGGCAGCTTCTACTGGCACTTCAAATCGCGCGACGACCTGCTGCTGAGCGCGTTGGAATGGTGGGAACAGGAAGGCACCGCGTCGGTCATAGACCGCGTCGGCCACCTCGCCGACCCCCGCGAGCGGCTGCGCACCCTGTTCCACATCGCCCTGACCGAGGACCCGACCGATGGCCTCGAACCGGCCTTGGTCGCCCACGCCGACGACCCGCTGGTCGCGCCCGCGCTGCACCGGGTGACCGCGCGCAGGCTGGACTTCCTCACCACCGCCTACACCGACGCGGGCCTCCCCCCGGCGAAGGCGCGCATCCAGGCGGTGGTCACCTACTCGGCCTACATCGGCTGGACCGAACTGCGCCGGGCCGCGCCGACGATCGCCACGGAGACCGTCGACGACCCCGTGGCGTTGAACTACCTCATCGAGTCGCTGGTGACAGCCGGAGCTAGGCGATAAGCGTGGCCAGCAGGTCGCCGTCGATCCCGACGAGCGAGTCCCGGAACACCCGCCGCTCCCCCTCGGGCACCGGCACGTCGCACGGCACCACCAGCACGACGCACCCGGCGGCGACGCCCGCCGCGACACCGGTCGGTGAGTCCTCGATCGCCAAGCACCGCTCGGGGTCGACCCCGAGCAGCCGGGCGGCCTTCAGGTACGGCTCCGGCAGCGGCTTGTTGAGCCCGTCGACCTCGTCCCCGCACACCGTCACGTCGAAGAACTCGCGGCCGACCGTGTCCAGCGCGACCTCAGCCAGCGCACGCTCAGTGGACGTCACCAGCGCCGTGGGCACCCCGGAAGCCCGGACAGCCCGCAGCGCCTCCTCGGCCCCCGGCCGGAACACCGCCTTCGTCGCGAACAGTTCGATCATCCGGGCGTCGATGTAGGCGACGGACTCTTCGACCTGGGCGGGAGTCGGCGAGATCCCGACCTCCCCGAACAGCAGGTCCATCGTGGTCGGCACATTGGTCCCGACCATCGCCCGCCGGGTCTCCGGCGACAGGCTCCCGCCGAGCCGCTCGGCCAGCTCATACAGCGGGAGGTCCCACAGTTTCTCCGAGTCGAGCAGCGTGCCGTCGAGGTCCCACAGGACCGCGGCGGGCAGGTTGTTCACAAGGTCCCCTGTCACGTGTTGAAGTACTTGGCTTCCGGATGGTGCAACACGATCGCGTCGGTCGACTGTTCCGGGTGGAGCTGGAATTCCTCGGACAGTTTGACGCCGATGCGCTCCGGGTCCAGCAGGTCGACGATCTTGGCGCGGTCCTCCAGGTCCGGACAGGCACCGTAACCCAGGGAGAAACGCGCGCCGCGGTAGCCCAGGGAGAAGTAGTCGATGATGTTCTCCGGGTCCTCGTCGGCGACCGGCTTGCCGTTCGCGAACACGAGTTCCTCGCGGATCCGCCGGTGCCAGTACTCGGCCAGCGCCTCGGTGAGCTGCACGCCGAGGCCGTGGACCTCCAGGTAGTCCCGGTAGGCGTTGGCGGCGAACAGCTCGTTGGCGGTGTCGGCGATCGGCTGGCCCATGGTGACCAGGCTGAAGCCGACGACATCAATCTCGCCGGACTCGCGCGGGCGGAAGAAGTCGGCGAGGCAGAGCCTGCGTTCCTTGCGCTGGCGCGGGAAGGTGAACCGGACCCGCTCGGGCGCGTCCGGAGACGGCTCGGTGAGGATCACCAGGTCGTCGCCCTCGGCGACGCACGGGAAGTAGCCGTAGACGACCGCGGCGTGGGCCAGGACGTTCTCAGTGGCCAGCCGGTCCATCCAGTAGCGCAGGCGCGGGCGGCCCTCGGACTCGACCAGTTCCTCATAGGACGGTCCGCTGCCGCCGCGGGCGCCCTTGAGGCCCCACTGGCCCATGAACGTCGCGCGCTCGTCGAGCATCTTGGCGTAGTCGGCGACGGGGACGCCCTTGACGATCCGGTTGCCCCAGAACGGCGGCGTCGGCACCGCGACGTCGGTGGCCACATCGGACCGGGCGGGCTGCTCGACGTCGTTGGCCGCTTCCTTGGCCTTGCGTGCCTCGGCGATGCGCAGGGAGCGCTCGCGGCGGGCTTTGCGCTCGGCGGCCTTCGCCTGCAGCTCCTCGTCGACCAGCGGGGACTCGCCCCGCTTCGTGGCCATGATCGCGTCCATCAGGCGCAGGCCCTCGAAGGCGTCGCGGGCGTAGCGGACGTCGCCGAAGTACATCTCGGTGAGGTCGTTCTCGACGTAGGCGCGGGTGAGCGCGGCGCCGCCGAGCAGCACGGGCCACCGGGCGGCGACCTCGCGCGAGTTCATCTCCTCCAGGTTCTCCTTCATGATCACCGTGGACTTGACGAGCAGGCCGGACATGCCGATGACGTCGGCGCGGTGTTCCTCCGCGGCTTCGAGGATGGTGGTGATGGGCTGCTTGATGCCCAGGTTCACCACCTCGTAGCCGTTGTTCGACAGGATGATGTCGACCAGGTTCTTGCCGATGTCGTGCACGTCGCCCTTGACCGTGGCGAGCACGATGCGGCCCTTGCCGCCGTCCTCGGACTTCTCCATGTGCGGTTCGAGGTGCGCGACCGCGGCCTTCATGACCTCGGCGGACTGGAGCACGAACGGCAGCTGCATCTGGCCGGAGCCGAACAGCTCGCCGACGGTCTTCATGCCCGACAGCAGCGTGTCGTTGATGATCTGCAGCGCCGGGCGCTCCTCGAGCGCGGCGTCGAGGTCGGCGGCGAGGCCCTTCTTCTCCCCGTCGACGATGCGGCGCTCCAGCCGGTCGAACAGCGGCAGCGCGGCCAACTCCTGCGCGCGGGACGCCTTCGACGACGCCACGGTGGCGCCCTCGAACAGCTCCATCAGCTTCTGCAGCGGGTCGTAGCCCTCGCGGCGGCGGTCGTAGACGAGGTCGAGCGCGGTGGCGCGGCGGTCGTCGGGGATGCGCGCCATCGGGACGATCTTCGAGGCGTGCACGATCGCGGTGTCCAACCCGGCCTGCACGCACTCGTGGAGGAACACGCTGTTGAGGACCTGGCGCGCGGCGGCGTTGAGGCCGAAGGAGATGTTCGAGACGCCGAGGGTGGTCTTGACCTCGGGGTAGCGGCGCTTGAGCTCGCGGATCGCCTCGATCGTCTCGATGCCGTCGCGCCGAACCTCCTCCTGGCCGGTGGTGATCGGGAAGGTCAGGCAGTCGACGATGATGTCGCCGACCCGCATGCCCCAGTCGGCGACCAGCGCGTCGATGGTGCGCGCGGCGATGCGGACCTTGTCGGCGGCGGTGCGCGCCTGGCCTTCCTCGTCGATACACATGACGACGACGGCGGCGCCGTGCTCGACGACGAGTTCCATCATGCGGTGGTAGCGCGACTCGGGGCCGGAGCCGTCCTCGAAGTTGACCGAGTTGACCGCGCAGCGGCCGCCGAGCCGCTCCAGGCCCGCGCGGATGACCTCGGGCTCGGTGGAGTCGAGCATGATCGGCAGTGTCGACGCCGTCGCGAGGCGGCCGGCCAGCTCGGCCATGTCGACCGCGCCGTCGCGGCCCACGTAGTCGACGCAGAGGTCGAGCATGTGGGCGCCGTCGCGGGTCTGGGCGCGGGCGATCTCGATGCAGTCGTCGAACTTGGCGTTGAGCATGGCCTCGCGGAACGCCTTCGAGCCGTTGGCGTTGGTCCGCTCGCCGATGACCAGCACCGAGGCGTCCTGCTGGAACGGCACGGCCTGGTAGAGCGAGGACACGCCCGGCTCGGGGCGCGGCTTGCGCGGCTTGGGCTTCAGATCGCGCACGGCCTCGACGACCTGGCGCAGGTGCTCGGCGGTGGTGCCGCAGCAGCCGCCGATCAGCCGGGTGCCGAACTCGGTGACGAAACCGGACAAAGCGACCGCGAGTTCCTCAGGCGACAGTGGATAGACCGCGCCGTTGGGGCCGAGTTCGGGCAGGCCCGCGTTCGGCATGACCGACAGCGGGATGCGCGCGTGCTTGGACAGCGTGCGCAGGTGCTCGCTCATCTCGGCGGGGCCGGTGGCGCAGTTCAGGCCGATCAGGTCGATGCCCAGCGGCTCCAGCGCGGTGAGCGCGGCGCCGATCTCCGAGCCGAGCAGCATGGTGCCGGTGGTCTCGACGGTGACCTGGGTGATGATCGGGACGATCCGACCCTCGGCGGTCATCGCGCGCTTGGCGCCGATGATCGATGCCTTCGTCTGCAGCAGGTCCTGGGAGGTCTCCACGATGACGGCGTCGATGCCGCCGACCAGCATGCCCTTGACCTGCTCCTGGTAGGCGTCGCGCAGCGTGGCGAACGGCGCGTGGCCCAGGGTGGGCAGCTTGGTGCCGGGGCCGACCGAGCCGAGGACGAACCGGGGTCGGTCGGGGGTGCTGAACTCGTCGGCCACCTCGCGGGCCAGCCGCGCACCGGCCTCGGACAGCTCGAAGATCCGCTCCGGGATGTCGTACTCGGCCAGGTTGGCCAGGTTGGACCCGAAGGTGTTGGTCTCGATCGCGTCCGTGCCCGCGGCCAGGTAATCGCGGTGGACCTGGCGGACCACGTCCGGGCGGGTCACGTTCAGGATCTCGTTGCAGCCCTCGAGACCGGCGAAGTCGTCGAGCGTCAGGTCCACTGCTTGCAGCATTGTGCCCATCGCGCCATCGGCGACGAGGACACGCTCGTTGAGGGCTGCGATGAAGGGCGACTGGATGCTGTCCGGCATGTCGACAAGCCTACGATCTCCGTCCACCGCGGCAGGGTCGTAGTCTTGCGCAGTGACCGATCCGGACCCGAAGATGGCTGCCGACTCCGAGCCCCAAGTCGAGCCGCAAGATCTCGTCGACCCCGTTCTGGTGGCGGCGTTCGAGGGCTGGAACGACGCGGGCGACGCGGCGAGTACCGCGATCGAGCATCTGCAGCTCACCTGGGACGCCACGCCGCTGCTGGAGATCGACCCCGACGACTACTACGACTTCCAGGTGACCAGGCCCACAGTCCGCATGGTGGACGGGATCACCCGAAGAGTGGAATGGCCGACGACGCGGCTGTACGTGTGCCGACCGCCGGGGTCCAACCGCGACGTCGTGCTCGTCCACGGGATCGAGCCGAACATGCGGTGGCGCAAGTTCTGCGCCGAGCTGCTCCAGCACATCGATGACCTGGGCATTCAGACCGTGGTGACGCTCGGCGCGCTGCTCGCCGACACCCCGCACAGCCGCCCGGTCCCGGTGACCGGCACCGCCTACGACGCCAACTCCGCCGCCCAGTTCGGGCTGGAGCGTTCACGCTACGAAGGGCCGACCGGCATCGTCGGAGTGCTCCAGGACGCGTGCGTGCAGGCCGGTGTCCCGGCCATCTCGATCTGGGCCGCGGTCCCGCACTACGTCTCGCAGCCGCCGTCGCCGAAGGCCACGCTGGCCCTGCTGCACCGGGTGGAAGAAGTCCTCGACGTCGAGGTTCCGCTGGGGACGCTGCCCGAGCAGGCCGAGGAATGGCAGCGGACGGTGAGCGAGATGGCCGAGGAGGACGAGGACGTCCGCAACTATGTCCGCGCTTTGGAAGAACGCGGGGACGCCGAGAACACCCTCAACGAGACCAGTGGCGACGCCATCGCCGCGGAGTTCGAGCGCTACCTGCGGCGGCGTCGGCCTGGAGGTCCGGGCCGCGGGACGTCGGGGCCGGGTCCGACGGGGGTGTGACCACGCGGGTCCGGGCCGCCGCGCTCTACGTCGGCGGCTTTCTCGGCCCGTTCGCGGGCGCGGTCACCACGTCGATGCTGCCCGAGCTGGGCGCGGAGTTCGGCGTGTCGAGCGGCACCGCGACGCTGTCGCTGACGGCGTACCTGGTGCCGTTCGCGCTGTTCATGCTGGTCTCGGGCACGTTGGGCGCGCGGTGGGGCGCTGGGCGCAGCGTGCGCGCGGCCTACCTTGTCTACGTCGTCGCGTCGGCGGCGTGTGTCTTGGCGCCGACTTTCGAGCTGTTCCTCGCCGCCCGCGCGGTCCAGGGCGCGGCGAACGCGTTCACCACTCCCCTGCTGCTCGCCGCGATCGGTGAGATCACCCCGCCGGGACGGCTCGGTCGGGCGTTGGGCCTGTTCGGGGCGGTGCAGGCTGCGGGGACGACGAGCGCGCCGCTGCTGGGCGGGCTGGCGGCCGAGGTGAACTGGATGTGGGCGTTCGCGGCGGTCGCGGGCGCGGCGGCGCTGCTGGCGATGGCCGGATTGCCCGCCGACGTGCACGGACCAGCGGAATCGCCGCCGACGCTGCGGTCGGCGTGGCGCGCGGACGTGGTGCGGCCCGCGGCGGTGGCACTCGTCGGCTGGGCGTGCCTGGGCGGGATGGCGCCGTTCGTGGCGCTGCGGCTGGAGGACGACTTCGGGCTCAGCTCTGGCCAGCGCGGTGCCCTGCTGACCGGCTTCGGCGTGTTCGGGCTGCTCACAGCCCGGTCCGTGGGCCACGCGATCGACAAGCTCGGCCCGCGCCGGGCGGTGGCGATCGGCGCGCTGGCCGGGGCGGTGCCGGTGGTGCTGGTGGGGCTGCTGCCGTGGATTCCCGCGATCGCGCTGGTGTGGGCGGTGGCGGGGGCGGCGACGCAGTTCATCCAGGTCGGGCTGAACACGATGGTGCTGGGCGGGACCGGGCCGAACCGGGCGGGCGCGGTGTCGCTGGTGCTGGCGTTCCGCTTCTTCGGCGGCGCGGCGGCCCCACCGGCGTTCACCCCGATCTACCAGGCCAGCCCGGTCGCGGCGTTCCTCGTGCCCGCCGCGCTGCTGGTGCTGGTGGTGCCCGCGGTGATCCGTCAGCCCAAGTAGTCGTGCACGAGCGGCACGACCGCCGCCCCTTCCCCGCTGGCCGAGGCGACGCGTTTCATCGAGCCGCTGCGCACATCCCCGACCGCGAACACACCCGGCACGGTCGTGGCCAGCGCGGCGGGCGGGACCCCGCCGGACCAGCGTTCAGCGGGGATGTCGCGGCCCGCGAGTACGAACCCGTGGTCGTCCTGGGCGACCTCGGCGGGCAGCCACTGGACGCAGGGCTCGGCGCCGAGCAGGAGCATCAGGGTGTCGCAGTCGACGGTCTCGCTCACGCCCTGGGTGCGCAGGCCGAGCCAGGCGAGCGCGCCGTCGCCGCCGCCGTCGACGACCTCGGTGTGCGGGCGGACGGTGACCCGGGGGTTGGCGGCGATCTCGCGGATCAGGTAGTCGGACATGGTCGCGGCGAGGGAGTCGCGGCGGATCAGGATGGTCACCGACTTGGCGAACCTGGTCAGGTGGAGTGCGGCCTGACCCGCGGAGTTGCCGCCGCCGACGACGTAGACCCGCTTGCCCGCGCAGTCCCGCGCGACGCTGGTCGCGGCGCCGTAGTGCACGCCGCGGCCGACCAGGTCCTCGATCGGCTCGACACCGAGACGGCGGTAGGCGGCACCCGTGGCCACGACGATGGCCCGGGCACGGACTTCGCTGCCGTCGTCGAGCACGACGGTGTGCGGTTGGCCGGGGACGAGTTTGGTGACCGGCCTGCCGACGAACATCCGGGCGCCGAACCGGGTGGCCTGCATCCGCGCCCGCTGCGCCAGGCGCATGCCGGAGATGCCGCGGGGGAAGCCGAGGTAGTTGCGGATCATCGAACTGGTGCCCGCCTGCCCGCCGATCGCCTCCGACTCGATCACCACGGTCGACAGCCCTTCGGACGCGCCGTAGACCGCGGCGGCGAGCCCCGCGGGTCCCGACCCGATGACGGCGAGGTCGGCGACGGTGGTGAGATCGCCGACCTGTCCGTAGATCAGGGCGCCGAGGTCGGCGAAGGTCGGCCTGCTCAGCACCTTGTCGTCTTTGACGCGGACCAACGGCTGGGCGGGTGCGGGGGCGGCTTGGGCGATCTCGCGGCCGATGTCGGTGTCGGAGGTGTACCGGCGGTGCGGGAAGCCCATGCGCTGGAGGAAGTCGATGAGCCGGGCGAGTTCCGAGGTGGTCTCGTCGGCCACGATCTGGATGCCGTCGACCTCGGGGGTGTTGGTGGACCAGCCCCAGTCGGAGAGCAGGTCGGTGATGGCGCTGTGGAACTCCTCGTCGCGGGGCCCGCGCGGGAGAACGAGGTAGGCGTCGAGGTGGCCGTCGGCGACGGCTTCGCGGAGGGGCTCGGTGTTGCGGAGGAACTGGTCGGCGGGGACTAGGCAGACGCGTTTGGCGGAGGGGAAGTAGAGGTGCGCGTCTTTGAGGAGCGCGAGGCCGTCGTCGTCGGGGAGCTCGGGGGCGGCGGCGAACATCGCTACACGGCGGCCTGCTTTGACGAGGGGCTTGATACGGGAACGCGCGTCGGCGGCGTCGGTGAAGGTGGTGATGGCGTAGTCGTTGTCGTAGCGGTTGCGGAGTTCGGCCGCCATGGCTTCGCGGACTCCAGGGCCGCCGACGACCGCGATCACTGGACGCTCGTCACTCATGCCCGCCAACTTAACCGCGTTCCGCGCTGATCGCTGCGGATGCGGCGACCTTCAGACCAGGAACAGAGCCGCGCCGAACACCGCGCCCGCGGCCGCTGAGAACAGCACCCGATCACTCCGGCCACCCGACTCCATCAGCGCCCAGATCAGCGCGACGACGGGCAGCCCGGCGAGCAGCGCCCACGGGCCCGCCCACGACACTGCGGCCACCGCCGCCAACACCGCGATCCCCGCGTGACCGCGGCCGGGTTCCAGCTCAGTCACCGCGAGCACCGCCGCCGCGGCGACCGTCAGAACGATCAACGTGCTGGGCGCGTCGGCGAGCACGAGGAGCACGCACCCCGCGGCCAAGGGGCCGAGGCCGATCAAGATCCTGCGGACCCGCGGGTTCACCCGAACCCACGCCACCAGCGCGCCCATGACGATCGCCGCCCACAGCAGGACCGGCGCGTCGTCCTGCCGCAGGCCCGCGTACACGCCCATGAGGATCGTCATGACGTAGCCAGGTGGGAAGGACTCGACGATCCACCGCGCGAACCGCGTCCTCATCGGATGAGGAGCAGCACGGCGCCGCCGACCAGTGGGCCCAGTAGGGCGCCGACGATTACCTGGGGGACTGTGTGGTCGCCCAGGACCACGCGGGACCAGCAGACCCAAGCGACGGCGGCCAGCAGCAGGAGCATCCACGGGCCGTACATCAAGGCGATCATCACCACCGCGCCCGCCGCGACCGCCGCGTGGAGGGACACCTTCCACCGCGTGGTCACCGCGATGCAGGCGGCCAGGGTGGCGACCATGGCGACGGTCAGGCCGATCACGGCGCGGGGTGCGCCGCCGATCACGAGGATCGCCAAGCCGACGCCGGTTGAGGCCAGGCCGACGGCCAAGGGGAGGAAGCGGTGTTCGCGGTCGCGGACGTGGTGGCCGTCCCAGCGGCCCTGGCGGGCGCCGCGGACGATGAACAGCATCGGGAGGACGCTGGAGAACAGGGCGACCACGACGCCCCAGAGCAGGGTCTGGCCCAGGTGGCCGTCGGTTGCCTTCCACGCCACGGCGAGGGGCAGGACCAGCACCACGACGGCGGGTGAGAACACCTCGGTCGCGGCCTTGGCCAATCCGAGTCGCGTCACTTGACCCATCCCCAGTTCCGGTGGCTCCGAATAGCCAGTGCTGCCCTACGACGACGGGAGACAAACCGTGGCCATCGCCCCCACGTTGGCGCGGACCGCCGAGCGCGTGCTCGGGGTGCCGCTGCCGGTCCGACTCCGTGCCTGGGACGATAGCGAGGCAGGTCCACTCGGCGCTCCGGTGGCTGTGGTGCGCTCGCGGCGGGCGTTGCGCAGGCTGCTTTGGGATCCCGACGAGCTCGGGTTGGCGCGCGCGTATGTCAGCGGGGACCTCGACGTCGAGGGGGATCTCGCGGAGGCGCTCTCGCTGTTCTGGGCCCTGGCCCGCGACCGGAAGATCGCCAAGGTCTCGCTGCGGGACAAAGCCGGGATCGTCGCCACCGGGCTGCGGCTCGGGGTGTTCGGGCCGAGGCCGCCCGCGCCGGCCGCTGAGGCGCGGTTGGCTGGTCAGCGGCACAGCAAGGCACGGGACCGGGCCGCCATCGCCCACCACTACGACCTCTCCAACGCCTTCTACCAGCGCGTCCTCGATCCGCGGATGGCGTACTCGTGCGCGTACTTCGAGTCGCCCGACCAGACCGTCGAGCAGGCCCAGCGGGCCAAGCTGGACCTGGTGTGCCGGAAGCTCGGGCTGCGGGAAGGCGACCGGCTGCTCGACGTCGGCTGCGGGTGGGGGTCGCTCGCGATCCACGCCGCCCGGCACTACGGCGCGCGGGTCGTGGGGATCACGCTGTCGGCCGAGCAGCGGGCGTTCATTCTGGGCAGGCTCGACGAGTACGGCCTGACCGGCCAGGTCGAGATCCGCCTGCAGGACTACCGCGACCTCACCGACGCCCCCTTCGACGCCATCGGCACGCTGGAGATGGGCGAGCACGTCGGCGCGGAGAACTACCCGACCTACGCGGCCACCCTGTTCCGCATGCTGAGGCCGCAGGGCAGGCTGCTGCTCCAGCAGATGTCCCGCGGCGCGACCGCCCAGGGCGGCGGAGCGTTCATCGAGTCCTATGTGGCGCCGGACATGAACATGCGCCCGGTCGGGCAGACCGTCGACCTGCTCGAAGCCGCGGGCCTGGAGGTCCGCGACGTCGAGGCGCTCCGCGAGCACTACGTCTGGACGGTCCAGGCATGGGCTGAGACGCTCGAAGCCGAGTGGGACGACCTTGTCGGCGTCGTCGGCGAGCAGCAGGCGCGCGTGTGGCGGCTGTACCTGGCGGGCGGGGCGCTGGCGTTCCGCGAGAACCGCATGGGCGTCCACCAGATCCTGGCCGTGCGCCCGACCCCCGCGGGCGTGAGCGGCTTCCCCGCCACTCGTGACTTGGAGCGTGCCACCTCATGATCCTCAACCTGGTGATCACCCTCGGGGTGACGCTGCTGGTCATCGTCGCGGCGTTCGCCATCAGCGTCCGAAGGGGCAAGTACGACACGATCGACACGGTGTGGGGGCTCGGCTTCGCGGTCGTGGCCCTGGTGACGTTCGCGCTGTCCGACGGCGCCCTCGCGTACCGGCTGGCCCTGACCGCGTTGACCGTGATCTGGGGTGTGCGGCTCGCGGTGCACCTGCACCTGCGCAATCACGGCAAACCGGACGACCGGCGTTATGCCGAGATCGCGGCCAAGGCCAAGGGGGACCCGCGCGCCCACATGTTCCGGGTCGTGTTCCTGACCCAGGCCGCGATCCTGTGGGTGGTCTCGCTGCCGGTGCAGGTCGGGCAGTACGGGGACGACGCGTTCGGTCTCCTCGCCTATCTGGGTGTAGCCGTGTGGGTGATCGGGTTCGTGTTCGAGACAGTGGGTGACTGGCAGCTGGAGCGGTTCAAGGCCGACCCCGGGTCCAAGGGCAAGGTGCTCGACACCGGACTGTGGCGTTTCACTCGTCATCCGAACTACTTCGGCGACGCTTGCGTATGGTGGGGGCTGTACTTGATCGCCTGCCACTCGTGGGTGGGCGTGGCGACTCTGCCCGCGCCGGTGCTGATGACGTTCCTGCTGGCCAAGGGCACGGGGAAGCCGCTCACCGAGAAGCACCTGAACAGCCGACCGGGCTACGCCGAGTACGTCGCCCGAACGAGTGGATTCGTCCCGCTACCGCCTAGGAGATAGCCGCAGATGCAGCCCGGTGACCTCGCCCCCGACTTCAAACTCGCCGACGAGACCGGGACGCTTCGGTCGCTGCGTGAATATCTGGAGAACGGGCCTGTGGTGCTGTTCTTCTATCCGGCGGCTATGACGCCTGGGTGCACCGCGGAAAGCTGCCACTTCCGGGATTTGGCCGCGGAGTTCGGGGAGGTGGGGGCGCAGCGGATCGGGATCAGCTCGGACGGGGTCGACAAGCAGGCGGAGTTCGCGTCGATCAACTCGTTCGACTTCCCGCTGCTGTCCGACCCTGAGGGTGCGGTGGCTTCGCAGTTCGGGGTGCGGCGGAAGATCGGGATTGGGCCGTTGTTGACCAAGCGGATGACGTTTGTGATCGACACGGACTTCAAGGTGCTTGAGGTCATCAAGAGTGAGTTGCGGATGGCTGTGCACGCAGACAAGGCGTTGGCGGCCCTGCGCGCCCGCGCATAGACCGCCTGGGTTCGCGGCGCGGGCGGACGGGCTTGGCGCCCGCGCCGCGAACTGTCACCTCACCGAGCCTTGCGGACCTTCAGAATCGTCGTGGTGAGCTTGGGCGTGCCGTCGACCGGGGCCGGGTTGTCCGGCGTCGCTTCGATGCCGCCTGCGGCGACCTTGTCCAGCGTTGCCAGGCCATCGGCGTCTACTGAGCCGAAAACGGTGTAGTCGGGGCGCAGTCGGGAATCGCCGTAGACCAGGAAGAATTGGCTGCCGTTGGTGTTCGGGCCCGCGTTGGCCATGGCGAGTAGGCCGCGGGCGTACGTCTTTCGGGTGCCGGTGGTGTCACCCGGCCATGGGGGCAGGTCGACCGGCAACTCGTCCTTGTACTTGTAGCCCGGCCCCTTCTCCCCCGTGCCGCTCGGGTCGCCGCACTGCAGGACCTTCAGCGTCGGGTAGGCCGTCAGCCGGTGGCAGGTCGTCAGGTCGTAGAACCGGTGGCGGGCCAGGTGCAGGAAGCTCTGCACCGTGCAGGGCGCCTTCGCCCGGTCCAAGGTCAACCCGATGGTGCCCTGGGTCGTCGGCACGGTGAGTTCGACGGTTCCCCGGTTGGGGGTGCGCCGGGGATCCGGGGGCAGCGGCACCTTCCGCGCCGCCGGGTCCTCCGGGGTCTCCGTGTACTGGCACGGTCCCAAGGTGGCCTTCGGCGGGTGGTCCTCGGCCGAAGCCAGACCCGCCGAGGTCACCACGGTGCCCGCGATCAGCGCGGTGGTGACCAAAGCCCGAGACAGCCTTGTGAGCACGAACCTCTCCTTTGATCGACAGCAGCGAGCGAGTGTATGGGCGCGCCGCGTCACAAGGACAGGTCCGAACCGGGGGTTACCGGTTGCCACTCAGCCCGCGCCGACGATCACCTCGTCGGGAACCTCGGTGTCGTTCTTGAGGGCTTCGAACAGCTTCTGGGACTTGACCTTGTCCCAGAGGATCGCCGAGCCGACGCCCTTGACGTTCTGGCTGCCGCCCATCGGGATGGTGGTGGTGATCAGGTTGCCGTCACTGGCGCCGCCCATCGCGAAGGCCACGGGGGGCAGGTTGTGCAGGTGGGTGTCGTCGTCGACGGTGATCGCATCCGGGGCGCTGCCCAGGAGGGGGAACAGGCGGAACGGATTCGCCAGGGTGCCCGCTGAAGTGGCCTTCTTCGTCAGCGCGCCGATGAACGCGCGCTGGCGGATGACTCGGTCGAGGTCTGCGCGCGGGCCCTTGCGGGTCCGCACGTAGCCCAGCGCGTTCTTGCCGTCGAGTTCCTGGCAGCCCGCGGGCAGGTTGATGCCCGCCAGCGGGTCGTCGATCGGGGCGTCCAGGCACATCTCGACGCCGCCGACCGCGTCGACTACGTCGGCGAAGCCGCCGAAGCCGATCTCCATGTAGTGGTCTATGCGCAGCTTGGTGTTCAGCTCGACGGTCTTGGCCAGCAGCTGGGGACCGCCGAAGGCGTAGGCGGCGTTCAGCTTGTTCTTGCCCTTGCCCGGAATGTCCACAAGGGAGTCACGCAGCAGCGAGACCAGCGTCGGCCGGACGTCGTTGTCCGGCAGGTGCAGCAGCATGATCGTGTCGGTGCGCTGGCCCTTGGCGTCGCCGGTGGACAGGCGTTCCTCGTCCTCGGCGGTGAGGCCCTCGCGGCTGTCGGAGCCGACGATGAGCCAGTTGGTGCCCGAGGCGGCCGCGGGCCTGCCCTCGTAGTCGGTCAGCGCGTCGACCCGGGTCAGCGAGGTCTCCAGGTAGATCCACAGGCCCGCGAGGAGCGCGACGATGACCACCAGCGCGGTCAGCACGATCTTGCGGGCGCGGCGCGCGCGGCGCGGGGGCGGCGTGGGACCGCCGAAACCCTGCTGCGGCGGCACCGGCCCGCGCGGCGGCGGCTGCCTGCGGTCGCGGCCCGGCGCACGGTACGGGTCGATGGGCGGCTGCGGCCGTTGCAGCTCGGGCTGGAACGGCTGCGGCATGGCCCGGGTGGGCGGCACGTACTTGGGCGGTCGCCCGTGCGGTCCCTGTCCCTGTCCGTAGCTCACGAGAGTCCACCAACCCGACGCGTCACGAAGTCCCCTTCACCAGCGGCGTGCAGCCGTGTACGAGGAGTGTCCCACTCCCCTTCCTAGAGACGCGGGACGCCCGTCGGGGTTGCGTCAGCGGCCGATCGACAGCTGCCGCACGTTGAGGTAGCCGGAGCGGAAACCGGCCTCGGAATAGGCCAGGTAGAACTCCCACATCCGGCGGAACGTCTCGTCGAAGCCCAGCTCGGCGATGTCGTGCCAGCGGTCGAGGAACCGGACCCGCCACTGGCGCAGCGTCTCGGCGTAGTCGAGGCCGAAATCGCGGAAGGCATGCACGCGCATCCCGGTGTGCCGGGCCAGGGTCTGCTCGATCGCCTCCGGTGAGGGCAGCAGGCCGCCCGGGAAGATGTACTTGTGGATCCAGGTGTAGGAGTCCCTGGACGCGAGCAGCCGGTCGTGCGGCATCGTGATGGCCTGCAGCCCGAACCGGCCACCGGGCTTCAGCAGCCGGTCGACGGTGGCGAAGTACGTCGGCCAGTACCGCTCCCCCACCGCCTCGATCATCTCGACGCTGACCACCGCGTCGTAGCTGCCCTGCGCCTCGCGGTAGTCGCGCATCAGGACTTGGACGCGGTCGGTGAGCCCGGCCTCGGCGACGCGCCGCTCGGCGAGCGCCTTCTGCTCGGCCGAGATCGTCAGCGACGTGACGCGCGCGCCGCGTTCGGCGGCGCGGATGGCCAGGGCGCCCCAGCCGGTGCCGATCTCCAGCACGTGGCTGTCGGCGCGCACACCCGCGTAGTCCAGCACGCCGTCGATCTTGCGCAACTGTCCTTTGTGGAGGTCGCCCTCGCCGGGCTCGAACCAGGCCGACGAGTAGGTCATCGACTGGTCGAGGAAGGTGGCGAACAGGTCGTTGGACAGGTCGTAGTGACGGTGGATGTTGGCCCGCGCGCCGTCGACGGTGTTGTCCTCGGCGGCGGGATGGCGGCGGTCGACCCAGCGGCGCAGCGCCTGCAGCCGCGGCGGGATCAGCGTGCTCAGCCGGGCGGCGAACTCGGTCAGCAGCTCCACCAGGTGCGTCGAGGTCCAGTCGCCGACCATGTACGACTCGCCGAAGCCGATCTTGGCGTCGACGCCGAGCCGGTGGAAGAACGCCGATGGCCGGTGCACGCGCATCACCGGGGACTGCGGCCCGCCCGCGCCGATGCGGTGGCCGCCGGGGAACACGACGCGGATCGGCAGGCCGCGCACGGCGTTGGCGAACACGGCCCGCGCGATTCTGGCGCGGGCCGGGCTGTGCGGCGGGGTGAACAGGTCGCCCCAGGCGCCGTCCGTCCGCAGGGAGGTGTCGGTCATCGGACTCCTTCGTGGGCTCGGGGACGGCGCACCACCGGCACGCGGCGCAGCCAGAGCGCGACGCCGTGGCGGCGGATGAGCGCGGTGACGCGGTGGGTCATCAGCGGCTTGCGCGTGACCATGCGGAGCACCTCCCTGGGGGTGGCCTGCCTGCGGTCCCCGGTGAGCGTCGCGGTGAACGGTGTCGTGCCGTGCTGCCGCAAGGTCACCGTCAGGGAAAGCGTCGCACCGGGACGCGGCAGCCGCATCCGGTATTCGCCGCCCATCTCCAGGAACGGGGACACATAGAACTGTTTGTCCGCACGCGCGCGGCCCAACTCGTCGGTGTGCAGGAGATAGCAGTGCCGTTCGCCGTAGGTGTTGTGGACCTCGGCCACTACACACGCGACGTTGTCGGCGGCGTCGTGCACCCAGTAGACGGTGATCGGGTTGAACACGTAGCCCAGCACGCGCGCGTTGGCGAGCATGAGGACCCGGCCGGTCACCGCGATCCCCTGCTGGGTCAGCCAGTCCACAACGTTGTCCTTGATGGACGCGGCCGGGTCGCCGAGGTGGTCGCGCGCGTCGAACCGGGCGAACGGGCGCAGCCACCACGGCAGCCGCGGCGGGGCGTCGAGGTCGATCAGCCACAGGTAGACCGGGTGCCGGAACGACCGGTGGAGGCGCTCGGTGCGGACATGGGTGACCATGGCGTCGTAGAGCGCGGTCACGTCGGCCATCCCGCCCCGAACGACTCGGCGGCGCGGACCCCGGAGGCGCAGCCGTCCTCATGGAAGCCCCAGCCGTGGTAGGCGCCCGCGTAGGCGATGACGCCGTCGTTGAGCGCAGGCAGCCCGCGCTGGGCGACGAGCGTCTCGGGGGTGTAGATCGGGTGCTCGTAGACCATCGTGCGGAGCACGGCGTTCTCCGCGACCCGGTCGCGCGCGTTGAGCGTGACCACGTAGTCGTCCGGTTCGGACAGGCCCATCAGCCGGTTCATGTGGTAGCTGACCCGCACCGGCCCGTCGGCGGAGTCGCACGCGGGTTTGAGGTAGTTCCACGACGCCCGCGCGTCGCGGGCGCGCGGGAGGATCGTCGTGTCGGTGTGCAGGAGGGTCTCGTTGACCGAGTACGCGAAGGCGCCCAGCACGGCCCGCTCGGCCGGGGTCGGGTGAGCGAGCAGGCGCAGCGCCTGGTCGGGGTGGGTGGCCACGACGACCCGATCGAACCGGTGGGCCTCGTCGGCGTCGTCGCGGAGCTCGACGTGGTCGGTGTGGCGGATGAGCGCGCGGACGGGCGTGGACACCTCGACCGCCGACAGGCCCTTGGCGGCGCGCTCGACGTAGGTGCGGGAGCCACCGACGACCGTCTTCCAGGTGGGCGAGCCGGTCACGGACAGCATCCCGTGGTGCTGGAGGAACTCGAACAGGTAGCGCGCCGGGTAGCGCATGCTCAGCTCCGCGCCCGCCGACCAGACCGCGGACACGAGCGGGACCAGGAAGTGGTCAACGAAGTAGCGGGAGTACCCGCCGACCACGACGAACGCGCGCAGCGTCAGCTCGCCGGGGTCCTCACGCAGGACGCGGCGGGCGTGCCGGTGGAAGCGTTTGACCTCGGCGAGCATCCGCAGGAACCGCGGACGGGCCAGGCTCTCCCGCTGGGCGAAGAGGCCGCGGGCACCCCGGGCGCCCGCGTACTCCAGGCCGCAGCCGTCGCAGCGCACGCTCATCGACATCTCGGAGTCGCGGGTGGCCACGCCCAGCTCCCGGAACAGCCGCAGGAGGTTGGGGTAGGTGCGCTCGTTGTGCACGATGAAGCCGCTGTCGACCTGGGCTAGCGTGCCGTCCGAGGTGGGCACGTCGTGGGTGTGGGCGTGGCCGCCGAGCCGGTCGTCGGCCTCGAACAGGGTCACGTCGAAGCGCTGTCGCAGCAGGTACGCGGCGGTCAGCCCCGACACGCCGCTCCCGATCACCGCCAAACGCACTGGGACCTCCCGCTAGAGGGGGATGCGCAGCCCTTCCGGTGAGGGCCGTCCCAGGGCATTCGTAATCACCGGGTCCACCGGTTGGGTGCCGAGCACACCCAAAACGAAACCGGTGACAAGGCGGGTCCACGTGTCGGCCTTGCGGAGCAGCGCGTGGCCCTCGTCGTGCACGTCGAAGTGCACGACCTCGGTCACGGCCTTGGCCCGGCGGGCGAAGGAGAACGACAGCTCCGGGTCGGTCGTGCGGTCGTTGAGGCCGTGGGCGATCAGGACCGTCCGGCCCGCGAGGTGCTCGACCGGCTCGTTCGGCTTGGTCCACGGCGCCAGCGCGCACACCGCGACCACCGAGGCGTCGCCACCCGCGCGCAGGGCGGTCCGGCCGCCCATGGAGTGGCCGACCAGGACGACGGGGACGTCACCGTGGGTGCGGCGGATCTGGTCGAGCGCCCACTCGGTGTCACGCACCGGGTCACGGTCGGGGGCGTTCCAGCCGCGGTAGCGGTAGCGCAGCGCCCACACGGCGATGCCCTGGCCCGCGCCCGCCCGAGTGATGGCCTTGGCGAACGGCAGCATCCGCAGGTAGGCGGGCCGGAAGGCGTGCACCTGCGCGTGGCTGCGCTCCTGGCCGCCGTGCAGCAGCAGGACGACGCCGCGCACGCCGGTCTTCGGGCCGAACGTGCGGTACTGCGGTTGAAGGTCGGTCACACCTCATCTTCGCAACTCCCGGCCACGAGGGTTGGTGTGTCCCCGCTAACGCCCTGGGTGTGGGGCGGCCATAGAGTCGCCGGGTGAGCGACCACATCCAGATCACCACCCCCGCGGGCACGTTCGACGCGCTGTCGGCGGGTGATCCCGGCGACCGGCCGGTGCTGTTGCTGCACGGCTTTCCGCAGGCGTCGACGGAGTGGGTGCACCAGGTCGCCGAGTTGGGGCGGTCGGGGTTCCACGCGGTCGCCCCAGACCAGCGCGGCTACTCCCCCGGGTGCCGTCCGCCGGACGTGGCCGACTACAAGATGGACGAGCTGATCGGCGACGTCATCGCCATCGCCGACGAGTTGGGCTGGTCGCGGTTCGACCTCGTGGGTCACGACTGGGGCGCCGCCGTCGCCTGGCACACCGCCGCCGAGCACCCCGAGCGGCTGCGCAGCCTGACCGCCGTGTCCGCGCCGCATCCCGCCGCGATCGCGCGGGCCTACAAGGAGGACGAGGACCAGCGGCTGCGCTCGCAGTACATCTCGGTCTTCCACGAGCGCTCCGCCGAGAAGCGCCTCCTCGCCGACAACGGCGCCGCGCTGCGCCAGCTGTTCGAGTACCGGCCGCCGCGTTCGCACATCGACGACTACATCTCCCGGCTGTCCGAGGACGGCGCGATGACCGCGGCGCTCAACTGGTACCGGGCGATGAAGTGGAATGTGCCGCCGGACGCGGTGTCGGTGCCGACGATGTTCGTCTGGGGCACCGAGGACGTCGCCTTCGGCTCGACGGCCGCGCTGGGCTGCGACAAGTGGGTGACCGGCGCGTACCGGTTCGAGATGCTGGAGGACCTGACGCACTGGATCCCCGAGGAAGCCCCGGAGGCGCTCACCGCGCTGCTCCTCGACCACCTCGGCTCGCCCGTCTCCTGACGTTCAACTCGGTGCGGTTGATCGGTTCGCCGAGCACCGAACACGATGGTTTCCCACCAACTCCCGAGCGTGGAGGTCAATCGTGTTCCACAGGTTCGTGGCCCTGGTCGCCCTGCTGTTCGCCGTCACCCTCGTCGCACCCGCCACCGCGAGCGCCACCGAGTCCGGTGTCACCTCGGTGTACCCCACCTGCGCCATCTCCGGCTGCACCGCGGCGAAGACCGCCTACAACGGCTGGAAGACGCTGGGCTTCCCGACCGCCCGCAACTGGTACGTGTGGCCGTACGGCCAGTACAACTTCGCGGGCGGCCGGTTCTACAACCGTGAGGGTCAGCTCCCGTCGGGCCACACCTTCTACGAGTACGACGTCCACCCCCGCGCCCGCGGCGCCGCCCGCGACGCGCACCGGATCGTGCGCGACGTGACCACCGGCGTCGTCTGGTACTCCCCGGACCACTACTCGAACTTCTACCGCATCATCTGATCCGGTCCCCGGTGGGCGCCGCGCGTCAGCCGCGCGGCTCCCACCGGAAGTACCGGCGCCCCAACCACACCGTCGCGCCAACCCAGGCCGCCATGACCGCGATCGGGACCAGCACGTCCCGCCCGCCGCCGATACCCGCGCGCACCAACTCGGCGGTCGCGCCGCCCGGGACGGCCAGCAGCAGCGCGGACGGCGCGGGCGTCGACAGCACCCACATCGCGCCGCCCATCATGGCCGCGATCAGCGGTGCCGTGGTGATCTGGGCAGTCTCCGGGGTGCCGGTGACCGCCGCCGTGGCGAGGCCCGCACCCGCAGCCACGAGCGTCCCGCCGACAACGGCCGCCGCCATCGCCGCGACATCGGCGGGCATGGGCGCCCCGGCCACCATGGCGATCCCGACGAACAGCACGCCCTGGACGAGCCCCAGCGCGAGCATCGGACTCATCACCCCGGCCAGGATCACCGGCTCGGCGGTCTCGCCGCTGCGCAATCGTTTGAGGGACAGGTCCTGCCGCCGCGACACCAGCGCGGTCGTGGTGCTGACATAGACCGTGAGCCCGTGAACCACGAGCACCTGCATCGTGACCGGCACGACCCAGTCCCCGCCGTCGCGCACCACCGCGAACGCGACGCCGAGCAGCAGCGGCATCGCCAGCGCCATCGCCGCCGTGGTCTTGTTGCGCAGCAACAGAAGCAGCTCGATCCTGGCCAGCGCGATCATGCCGCCACCGCCGCGACGCCATGGAAGACGTCGGACAGGGACGCGTGGTGCGCGCGCAGCCTGCCGAGTTGCACTCCCCGACCGGCCGCCCACGCCAGGACCGCCGCCAGGTCGTCCTGCAGTTCCCGGGTGCGGATCTCCACGCGGCCCGCGAGGAACGCCTCCGGGTCGACCCGGCCGCGCACTGCGGGTAGGTCGTCGAACGCGAGCCCATCCGGCCGGACGAAGGAGATCCGCGACGACTCGCGTTCGAGGACGTCGGCCAGCGAGCCGCACACCTCGATCCGCCCCTCGTGCATGATCGCGATGCGGTGCGCCAACTGCTCCGCCTCCTCCAGATAGTGGGTGGTGAGCACGACCGACGTGCCGTCGGCCAGCAGGTCCCGCACGATCCGCCACGTGCGGCGGCGGGACTCGGGGTCGAGGCCAGCGGTCGGTTCGTCGAGGAACAGCAGTTCGGGCCTGCCGAGGGTGGCCAGCGCCAGGTCGAGTCGCCTGCGCTCACCGCCGGACAGGGACTTGATCCGCACATCGCGCCGGTGCGCGAGGTCGACCAACTCCAGCGCTTCGTCCACTTGCGACGGTCGGGTGGTCAGGTCGTGCCACAGCCGCACGGCTTCACGGACGGTCAGCTCGGCGGGGAAGCCGGATTCCTGCAGCATCACCCCGGTCCGGGGCCGCACCCGTTGCCGGTCGGTGTCGGGACGCAGGCCGAACACCCGAACCGTGCCCCCGCTCGGCGCGCGCAGCCCCTCCAGGACCTCCATGGTGGTCGTCTTGCCCGCGCCGTTCGTGCCGAGCAGGGCGAACAGCTCCCCCCGCCGCACCACGAAGTCGACGCCGCGCACCGCCTCGAACTCGCCGTAGCGGCAGCGCAGGTCCACCACCTCGATGACAGATTCGCTCATCTGGCCACCTCGTGGCCCCGGTGGCGTTCGCGCCACTGTGTCGATGATTCGCTCGCAAGCTCGCTCATGTGCCAAGCCTCGCCACCGCTCGCCGAGGCCGGTAGGCGCGTTGATCACCTCTGGTCTGCCGAAACACCCGACTTGTCGTGACAAATGTCAGATCGGCCCGGCGCGGCGCCGGACCGGCCGTACATTCACCCCGTGGGCACACCCCTGGACCGGATGCGCAACTACACGCTGTGGACGCTGGGCAGCGCCGCGGCGATCATCCTGTTCTTCCTCCTCCCCGACATCCACGACCGCGACCGCGGGCTGTGGATGGCGGTCCCCGCCGTCGTCGTGCTTGCCCAGTACGTGCGGATCAGCGCGATCGCCATGCCGGGCCTCGGGATCCGCACAGCCCGACCGTGGGAGGTCCCGGCCACGGCCGTGATCGCGCTGGCCACGTGGTGGTTCAGCCTCGTCGACACCATCGACGGCATCGGCTGGGTCCTGCTCCCCGCCAGCACCCTCGGCGCCATCGCCAGCGCCCTCAAGGGGCACGCCAGGTGGTGGGCCATCGCAGCGGGCAGCGCGTTCATCGCGGTGTCCGGCCTGGCGGTCGCCCTGCTGTCGGGCACCATGACCGCGGACGTGCCCGGGTGGACCATCGGGCTCACCCTGGTCAGCGTGGTCTTCGCGGTCAGCAACCTGATCCACGTGTGGCTGTGGTCGGTCATCCGCCAGCTCGACGACGCCCGCGCGCTGGCCGCCGACCTCGCCGTGGCCCAGGAGCGGCTGCGCTTCGCCGCCGAGCTGCACGACGTCCAAGGCCACCACCTGCAGGCGATCGCGCTGAAGGGCGAACTCGCCGAACGCCTCATCGGCCACGACGACGAAGCCGCCCGCGTGCAGGCCGCCGCGGTGAGCGAACTGGCCAGGCAGGCGCTGAAGGAGACGCGCGGCGTCGTCCACGGCTACCGCCGGACGAGTCTGTCCACCGAGATCGGCAACGCCGTCGACATCCTGCGCGCGGCCGGGATCGCCACCGCGGTCGACGGCGACGCCCGGCTCGTCCCGCCGTCGCTGCAGCCGCTGTTCGGCGCGCTCGTGCGGGAGGGCACGACGAACATCCTGCGGCACAGCACGGCCGCCGCCTGCGAGCTGACAGTGTCGGTCGCCGACGGACGCGCCGAGGTCCGACTGGGCAACGACGGTGTCCGGCGGGCGCCCGGCCCGCGCGGCAGCGGGCTGGACAGCCTCACCGAACGCTTCGCCGCGGTCGGCGGCAATCTGCGCGTGCACGACACCGACGGCCGGTTCGAGCTGGTCGGCGAGGCGAGCGGCCGATGATCAGGGTGGTGCTCGCCGACGACGAGGACCTCATCCGGGGTGCCCTCGCCGCGCTGCTCGAACTGGAGCCCGACATCACCGTCGTGGCCGAGGTCAGCGACGGCGACGCGGCCGTCGAGGCGGTCGAGCGGCTGCGGCCCGACCTCGCCGTGTTCGACCTGGAGATGCCGCGCCGCGACGGCGTCGCCGCGGCCGAGGCCGTCGGGCACCGCACGCCGGTGGTGATCGTGACCCGCCATGCCAGGCCGGGCGTGCTCAAGCGGGCGCTGGCGGCGGGCGTGCGCGGGTTCGTCCCGAAGACCACGCCGGCGTCCCGCCTGGCCACGATCCTGCGCGACGTGCACGCGGGCGGGCGGTACGTGGACTCCGAGATCGCCGCGAGCGCACTGACCGAGGACGCCTGCCCGCTGACCGCGCGCGAGCTTGAGCTGCTCCGGCTGACCCGGCGCGGCGGGTCCATCCAGGACATCGCGCGCAGCGTCCACCTGGCTCCCGGCACGGTCCGCAACTACCTGTCGTCGGCGATGGCCAAGCTCGACACGTCGTCGCGGCACGACGCCGCCCGGCGGGCGTGGGACGAAGGCTGGATATAACCGCCGGTCAGGACTTTTCGATCATGGCCGGTTGGCCCTAAGCTCGCTCCATGGCGGCCCCCGAGGTGGCGGGCCTGCTCCTGGCCGCGGGCGGGGGCAGGCGCTTCGGGATGCCGAAAGCCCTGGCCCCTTACGACGACCGCCTGTTGGTCGAGCACGCGGCCAGGACGCTGGTCGACGGCGGCTGCGACCCCGTGGTCATCGTGCTCGGCGCGGGCGCCGACGAGGTCCGCGAGCGCGCCGACCTGCCGGGGATCATCGTGGACAACCCGGACTGGGAAGACGGCATGGGCTCGTCGCTGCGAGTCGGCCTCGCCGCCATCGGCCCGGCCGACGCCGTAGTGATCCTCACCGTCGACACCCCTGGCGTCACCCCGGCGGCCGTGCGCAGGCTCGGCGCGCTCGCCGCGGTCGACGCGCTGGCCAGGGCCACCTACGACGGCGTGCCCGGCCACCCGGTGCTCATCGGCCGCGACCACTGGCGCGGGGTCGCCGCCGCGGCCGACGGCGACACCGGCGCCCGCCCCTACCTGACCCGGCACCCCGTCACCGCGGTGCCGTGCGCGGACATCGCCGTCGGCACCGACGCCGACCGGCCGGACGAACTGAGGAGGCTGAATGCCCGAGGACCCGATGCTGGCGCACCTCGCTGAAGTCGGCACGCACAACGCCGAGGCGCTCGACGACGTGGCCGACCTGGTGCTCGCGTGCATCCGCGCCGAGGGCCTCGTCCTCACCGCGGGCGCGGGCCACTCGCTGGCCGCGGTGGCGGAGACGTTCTTCCGCGCGGGCGGCCTGGCCTGTGTGCACCCGATCTACACCGAGGACCTGCAGGTCTTCGGCAGCACGCGGCGCGCGGTCGAGGCCGAGCGGCGCCCCGGGCTGGCCCGCGGCGTGTTCGGGCAGGTCAAGCTGTCCGGGCACGACGTGCTGTTCCTGTTCTCCAACTCCGGGGTGAACCACTACCCGGTCGAGCTGGCCATCGCCGCGATCGACGCCGGGTGCCCGGTGGTCGCGGTGACGTCGCTGGCCGCCACCACGGCGGCCCCCCGCCGCGCGGGGTCGACGGTCGCGCAGAACTCGACGATCGTGCTCGACACGCTCACCGAGCCGGGCGACGTGTCCTACCCGGAGAAGAACGCGGTCACCGCGTCGCTGTCGTCGCTGAGCAACGTGTACCTGTGGAACCAGGTGCTGGTCCGGCTGTTCGACCGCGCCGAGCGCGACGGGTTCGCCCTGCCGCTGTGGCGCAGCTCCAATGTGGAGGGTGGCGACGAGGCGAACGCGGCGCTCATTGAGCGCTACGGACCAAGGATCCCGCCGCTGAGTTGACCCGGCGCGGCGCGGCGAGCCACAGCCCGGCGACCCACGCCGCGGCGCAGCACAGCGCGATGGCGAAGGTCAGGCCGTACCCGCCGGTGCGGTCGAAGCCGTAGCCGCCGATCCACGTGCCGAACGCGGCGCCGACGATGCTCGCCGCGCCGACCATCCCGGACACCCGGCCGAGCGTGGCCCCGGCGAACAGGTCGCCGAGGGCCGCGCTCCGGCTGGCCACCATGCCGCCGACGCTCGCCCCGAGCACCACGGCCATCGCCGCGGCAGACCAGACGGCCGTGAACGTCCACAGCCCGGCCAGCCCCAGCGCGAACACCACCGCCGAGCCCGCGCCGACGATCTCCCGGCCGTGCCGGTCCGACAGTCCGCCGCCGCCGAGTTGGCCGACGACGTAGCCGAGCGCGGCCAGGCCGAGCACCAGCCCCGCCGTCGACTCCGGGTGCCCCGAGGTGACCAGGAACGGCGCGACGTGCTGGAAGACGATGAAGTCGACGGCGCCGGAGGCGAACGCGGCGCCGAACAGGAACAGGAACGCGGGCCGCCGGAACAGCCCCGGCTCGACCGCGGCCACCTCCCTGACGACCGGGTGCGGCGCCTCGTTCCGGGTCAGCAGGGCGACGACCGCGCCGCCCGCCAGCGCCACCGCCGCGGCCACGAGGTAGGCCGTGCGCCAGCCCGCCTCGCGCACGACCACGCCCAGGACGCTGAACAGGACGAAGTCGCCCAGCCCGAGGCAGGCGTAGGCGAGGCCGAGCGCTTTGCCGCGCCCCTCCGGATAGGCGTTGTTGACCATGACCTGGCTCGACACGGTCAACGCGGCCATCGACAGCGAGAGCAGGCCGAGGTAGGCCGCGTAGAAGTGCCACAGCTCGGTCGCCTGCGAGCACAGCGCCAGCCCGAGCGCGAAGACCGGGAACGACACCAGCACGACCCGGCGCGGCCCGAAGCGGTCGGCGAGCCGACCGGCCAGCGGCGCCGCGACGATCCCGGTCAGCAGGAACGTCGAGAACAGCGCCGCCGTCTCGCCCCGGCCGAGGCCGAGGTCGCGGCCGAACGCCATCGCGAACAGCGAGAAGCCCTCGACCAGGCCGAACACGAGCCCGAGGACGAGCCCGCCGGTGAGCGCGGTCCGCCATCGGGTGAGAAACATGGGATGAATGTTCTCAGGCCGCCGCGTCCTCCTCGGCGAACTGTGTCCGATACAACTCGGCGTAGCGGCCGCCGGTCGCGAGGAGTTCGTCGTGCGATCCTCGCTCGACGATCTCGCCCGCCTCGACGACCAGGATCTGGTCGGCCGCGCGGATCGTCGACAGGCGGTGGGCGATCACCAGGGCCGTGCGGCCCTCCAGCGCGGTCGCCAGCGCCTCCTGCACCGCCACCTCGGACTCGGAGTCCAGGTGCGCGGTCGCCTCGTCCAGGATCACCACGCGGGGCTGGGCCAGCAGCAGGCGGGCGATGGTCAGCCGCTGCCGCTCGCCGCCGGAGAGCCGGTAGCCGCGTTCGCCGACGACGGTGTCGAGGCCGTCGGGCAGCGACTCGACCAACTTGCCGAGCCGGGCCTGCCGGATGGCGTGCCAGATGTCGTCGTCGGTGGCCTCGGGGCGGGCGTAGGCCAGATTGGCCCGGATCGTGTCGTGGAACAGGTGGCCGTCCTGGGTGACCACGCCGACCGCGCCGCGCAGGTCGTCGAACGAGACGTCCCGGACGTCCACACCGGACAGTCGGATGGCGCCGGAGTCGACGTCGTAGAGCCGCGGGATGAGCGAGGCGATGGTCGACTTGCCCGCGCCGGACGAGCCGACGAGCGCCACCATCCGGCCGGGCTCGGCGCGGAAGGACACGCCGTGCAGCACTTCCTCGCCGCCGCGCTGGTCGAGCACGGCGACCTCCTCCAGCGAGGCCAGCGACACCTTCTCCGCGGCCGGGTAGGCGAAGCGGACCGCGTCGAACTCCACCGACAGCGGACCCGCGGGCACCGGGCGCGGCGAAGGCTTCTCGGCGATCATCGGCGGCAGGTCGAGCACCTCGAAGACCCGCTCGAACGACACCAGCGCGGTCATCACGTCGACACGGACGTTGGCCAGGGCGGTCAGCGGACCGTAGAGCCTGGTCAGCAGCAGGGCCAGCGCCACGACGGTGCCGGGCGCGAGGTCGCCGGTCAGCGCGAGGTAGCCGCCGAGGCCGTAGACCAGGGCTTGGGCCAGCGCGGACACCAGCTGCAGGCTCGTCATGAACCAGCGCGTGGCCATCGCGGTGCGCACGCCGATGTCGCGGACCCGGCCTGCCCGGTCGCCGAACTCGACGGCCTCGGCGTCGGGGCGGCCGAACAGCTTGACCAGGGTGGCGCCGGGCGCGGAGAAGCGCTCGGCCATCTGGGTGGTCATGGACGCGTTGAGGGTGGACGCCTCGCGCTGCAGGTCGGCCATCTTGCGGCCCATCCGGCGCGCCGGGAGCACGAACACCGGCAGCAGCACCAGCGCCAGCGCGGTGACCTGCCACGACAGGGTCATCATCACCGCGAGCGAGAGCACGAGCTGGATCACGTTGGTGACCAGCCCGGAGAGCGTGGACGTGAACGCCCGCTGGGCGCCCATCACGTCGTTGTTGAGCCTGCTCACCAGCGCGCCCGTCCGGGTGCGGGTGAAGAACGCGACCGGCATGCGCTGCACGTGCTCGAACACCGCGCGCCGCAGGTCGTAGATCAGGCCCTCGCCGATCCGCGCCGACTGCCAGCGCTCGGCGACCCCCAGGCCCGCGCCGATGATCGCCAGCCCTGCGATGGCCACGGCCAGCCACACCACGACCGACACCTGCTCGCGGCCCACGATCGCGTCGACCACCTGGCCTGCCAGCAGCGGCGAGCTGACCCCCAGCACCGCCGAGACCACCGTGAGCATCAGGAAGATGACCAGCCGCGGCCGGTGCCTGCGGCTGAAGGTGAAGACCCGGCGGATCGTGCCCTTGCGCAGGCCCTTGGGCAGATCGGTCCGGCCCATCGAGCGCGCCATGCCCCTCATGGAGAAGTTATCCAATGCGCACCCCCTCTCTCGAAGACAACTCTCGTACAACGCGGCGACGACCTGGGAACTTCCCGCCCGTGTCCGTGGTGGTCACCACCGGGTCGGTAGCCTGCCGTGACCGGGTGACGAAAGGGTGGCGATGGGGCGCGCGGCACTGCGGCTCGACTTGGCGTTCTATCTCGTCAGCGGCGCGTTCGCGCTGGTCACGGCCCTGGTGTCGGAGTTCTACGGCTACCGCGTGTGGGGCAATTTCGCTGTCGGCGGATATCTCGCCGCGGTCGCGCTGACCATCGCGGGCCGCCGCTGGGCGGCGATCGCCGTCGCGGGCACGCTCAGCACCCTGGCGCCGCTGCTCTACCTGGCGTTCCGGCGCGCGCCGGACTTCGTGTGGGGCCCGTGGCCGTGGTCGTTCCCGGCGCAGCCCGAGGTCTGGGTGATCGAACGCGCGGCCCGCCTCCTGCTGGCCGACGGCACGCCCTACACCGACCTGGCCACGCTCGGCCGCGCCGCGCACCCCGACGACTACACGCCCTACGGCCCGGCCATGAGCGTGTTCGGCCTGCCGCGGGCGGTGTTCGGCGACCACCCGCTGACCGACTCCCGGGTGATGTTCCTGCTCGGCTCCGCGCTGGCCGTGTGGGCGGCGTGGCGGGTGCTCGGCAAGCCCGAGGTCTCGGTGCGCGGGGCGCAATTGGCCGCGATCAGCCCACTCACCGCGCTCACGCTCAGCGTGGCCGGTGACGATGTCGTGATCGTGGCGCTGATCGTGCTGGCGGCCGCGCTCGCCTACCGCGTCAGTCCGGTGTGGACTGGCGCGGTCTGCGCTGTCATGGTCGCCATGAAGCTGACGGCTGTCCCCGCCGCCGTGGTGATCGGCTTCGGCCTGCTCGCCCACGCGGGCGTGCGGGCACTGGCCCGCTACCTCGGCGCGCTGGTGTCGGTCGGCGCGCTCATCACCGTGCCCGTGCTGGCCGCCGACCCGGCGGCCTTCGTCGAGCACGTCATCAAGTTCCCGATCGGGCTTGGGCAGGCTTCCTCACCCGCGTCCAGCCCGCTGCCCGGCCACCTGATCGCCGGATCAGGGCCGGTCGGGCACGTGATCGCGTTGGTCCTGCTCGGCACCGCGGCCTGCGCGATCACGGCCTGGCTGGTCGTGCGTCCACCCCGCTCGGGGACCGACGTGCTGGTCCGGGTCGCGGTGGGGCTGGGCACAGCGATCCTGCTGGCGCCCGCCACGCGGTGGGGCTACCTGGTCTACCCCGTCGCGCTCGCGGGAGCCGCGATCGCCTTCGCGCGCGCGGCCGACCCGGGTCCGATGCCCCTGCGGGACACCGGACCCGACTACGCGACCGGCACGACACGAGATCCATCCGGACAGTCCTAGCCGGACGAATACGGGCCAGATCGGGTTACTTCTTCTTGGTGCGCGTCGCACCGCCGCGTCCGCGCAGAGTCACGCCGGACTCCGAGAGAACCCGGTGAACGAATCCGTACGAGCGGCCGGTGCTTTCCGCGAGCGCTCGGATGCTGGCGCCCTTCTCGTACTTCTTCTTCAGGTCGCCTGCGAGTTTGTCGCGCGTGGCACCGGTGATCCGCGCGCCTTTCTTGAGGTCAGCCACGTTGTCCGCCTTCCGTCGCGAGTGGTGGGGGCCAAGGAGTCCCCTACCGCCGCAATGATCGAACACGGCAGCGCGGATTGCCAGACGAGATGACAAAAAGGTGTCCGGAAGGTGTGATCACCGTTGATACCCGGTCCGGGACACAGGGTGATCTTTGAATACAAGATCCCTGCGTAATGCCCAATTTCAGGCGAGCTGAACGAGTTCCAGATAGTCCGGGGACCAGTGGTCCTCGGTCCCGTCTGGGAGAAGGATCACCCGCTCGGGTTCCAGTGCCTCGACCGCTCCGGGGTCGTGCGTCACCAGAACGACCGCCCCGGAGTAGCGCCGCAGCGCGTCGAGGACCTGTTCGCGGCTGGCCGGGTCGAGGTTGTTCGTCGGCTCGTCGAGCAGCAGCACGTTGGCCGCGCTGGACACCAGACCCGCCAGCGCGAGCCTGGTCTTCTCGCCGCCGGACAGCGTGCCCGCGGGCTGGTCGAGCTGCTCGCCGGTGAACAGGAACGTGCCCAGCAGCGACCGGAGCTGCTGCTCGCCGGTGTCGGGGGCGGCGTGGCGGATGTTGGCCCACACGCTGGCCTCGTGGTCGAGCGTCTCGTGTTCCTGGGCGTAGTAGCCCAGCCGCAGGCCGTGTCCGGCGATCACCTCGCCGGAGTCGGCCTTCTCCATGGCGCCCAGCAGGCGCAGCAGCGTGGTCTTGCCCGCGCCGTTGAGGCCCAGGACGACGACCCGTGAACCCTTGTCGATCGCCAGGTCCACGCCCGTGAAGATCTCCAGCGAACCGTAGGACTTGCTCAGCCCCTCGGCGGTGAGCGGGGTCTTGCCGCACGGGGCGGGCTCGGGGAAGCGGATCTTGGCGACCTTGTCGGACTGGCGCACGGCGTCGAGCCCGCTGACCATCTTCTCGGCGCGCTTGATCATGTTCTGCGCGGCGACGGCCTTGGTGGCCTTGGCGCGCAGCTTGTCGGCCTGCACCATGAGGGCGCCTGCCTTCTTCTCCGCGTTGGCCCGCTCGCGCCTGCGCCGCTTCTCGTCGGCCGCCCGCGCGTCGAGATAGCGCTGCCACCCCATGTTGTAGATGTCGACCTCGCCGCGCACCGCGTCGAGGAACCACACCTTGTTGACCACGTCGGCGAGCAGGTCGACGTCGTGGCTGATGACCACGAGGCCGCCGTTGTGGCCCTTGAGGAACCCGCGCAGCCACGCGATGGAGTCGGCGTCGAGGTGGTTGGTCGGCTCATCGATCAGCAGGATCGTGCCGGACCCGCCGCCCGCACCGGCCTCGGAGGCGGCGAACAGGATGCGCGCCAGCTCGACGCGGCGGCGCTGGCCACCGGAGAGCGTGCTCAGCGGCTGGTTGAGAACACGGTCGGCGAGGCCGAGGTTGGAGCAGATCCGCGCCGCCTCGCTCTCGGCGGCGTACCCGCCGAGGCTGGAGAAGCTGTCCTCCAGCCTGCCGTACTTGCGCACCGCGGCGTCGCGCTTGGTCTCGTCGACCAGCTCCGCCATGGCGGTCTGCGCCTTCTCCATCTCGCGCAGCAACTGGTCGAGCCCGCGCGCGGACAGGACACGGTCCTTGGCGATGACCGAGAGGTCGCCTTCGCGGGGGTCCTGCGGGAGATAGCCCATCTCGCCGGTTCGGTGGACGTTGCCCGCGTAGGGCTCGCCCTCGCCGGAGAGGACGCGCAGCGTGGTGGTCTTGCCCGCTCCGTTGCGGCCGACGAGGCCGATCCGGTCGCCCGCCTGGATGCGCAGCGTGGCGTCGGAGAGCAGGATGCGCGAACCCGCGCGAAGTTCGAGGTCGGTTGCGGTGATCACAGTGAAAGGCTCCGTCTATCGCTTTGGGCATGGCAGGGGTCGTCCGCCCGACCGCCTCGACGGCCGAGCCCTCCCGCACATCAGTCGATGAGAAGCACGAGCCCAGTGTACGGGTCGCCGTCGACCGGTTTCCGCCCGCACTCGAACCTAAGCGCTTGCTTAGCTAGGGTGCTGGTCATGACTCTCGCCGGAAAGACCGCCATCGTGACCGGGGCCAGCCGTGGGATCGGCCTGGCCATCGCCACCGATCTCGCCCGCGCGGGCGCGGCCGTGACGATCTCGGCCCGCAAGCCCGAGCCCCTGGAAGCCGCCGCGGCAGAGATCCGCGCGGCCGTGCCGGAAGCCCGGGTGCTGGCCATCGCCGCGAACACGAGCTCGGCCGACGACCGGGCGACTGTCATCACGCGGACCGTGGACGAGCTGGGCGGCGCCGACATCCTGATCAACAACACCGGGATCAACCCGGTGTACGGGTCGCTGGTGGACGCCGACCTCGGCGCCGTGCTCAAGACCTTCGACACCAACGTCGTCGGCACGCTCGGCTTCATCCAGCTCGCGGTGAAGGCGTGGATGGGCGAGCACGGCGGCTCGATCGTCAATATCGCGTCCGTGGCGGGGCTGCGGTCGACGGGCGTGATCGCGGCCTACGGCGCCAGCAAGGCGGCGCTGATCCGCCTGACGGAGGAGCTGGCGTGGCAGCTCGGCCCCAAGATCCGGGTGAACGCGGTGGCGCCGGGAGTGGTGAAGACCCGCTTCGCCGAGGCCCTCTACGCGCAGGGCGAGGAGAACGCCGCCCAGGCGTACCCGATGAAGCGCCTCGGGGTTCCGGAGGACGTCGCGAACCTGGTGACGTTCCTCGCCTCGGACGCCGCGGCGTGGATCACCGGGGAGACGGTGCGGGTGGATGGTGGCCTCCTGGCGACGGGAACGCTGGGCTGACCACCATCCCGCGTCATGCTGTGGTCGTCGGCGCCGAACTGGTGGGTGCGGGCGACTGGCTGGTGGTCGGTGGCGCCATCGGTCCCCGCCGCTCACCGCGCCGGGGGCCGGGACCCCAACCTGGCCCCTGATCGAACCCGCCGCGCAGGTCGGGCCTGGCGAATCCGGGATGCCCGCCGCGGCCACCCCGGCCGTCCCCGGCGTCGCCGATGAAGTACCCCGCGACGCCGCCAACCAGCAGCAGTCCCGCCCCCACCAGGGCAGCGACCAGCAAACTGACCGAACGCCGGGGTGTGGCCGCGACGACGGGTTGAGCGGCGACAGGCTGCGCGACGGCAGCGGGTTGAGCGGCGGGTTGCGGCGCCTCGGCCGGTTGAGCGGCGGCGGGTTCCGCGGCCGTCTCCGCGGCCGGGAGTTTCTCGGTGGGCGGTTCCGCCGGGGAACCGGCTGGCACAGGTCGGTCCTGGGGACCGGACGGAGGTGTCTCACTCATGGAACCGACTCTCCGCCGCGATTCTGTGTCCCACCTGTGCATGACCTGGGAACTTGACCTAGGGGCTAGTCCCGCACGACGACCTCGACCGAGAATGCCCGCACCGCGGCGTCGTCCAGGACGCTCCGGCGAGGCTCGGGGACGTCGAGCACCCGCGACTCGGCGATGGCGAAGATCGCGGCCAGTCCGCGTTCGGCGCGCAGGATGTCGAGAGCCCGCTGATCCCCACCGAGCACCACCGCGTCCAGCTCCCCGACCCGCGACCCCAGCACCTCGGCCACATCCTTGGCCGCGGCCTCCAACGACTGCCGCGCCTGCCCTTCGCGCCGCCGGGCGAACCGCTGCTGCGACCACCCGCCCGCCGCGCTGCGCCCGTGCACCTGGTGCCGATCGGTCCGCGAGACGACGACCTTGCCCGCCGACGCGACTCCCACGCTGTGGCCACCCAGCCGCACCAGCACCAGACCCACCAGCCGCGGCCGTTCCAGGTGCGCGATCAAGCCTTCCACCCGAAGGCCGGGCCACTCCCCCACATCCTCGATGGGCGCGAACGGCACCTCGACGGTCGCCGTGGCGCCGTCGGCCGCCGAGACCACCACCGTCGACGGTGTGATCACCGTCCCGCTGACACCCTCATGCCGCGCGCCGAAGCGGTCGAACCAGCCCGCGACGCGTTCCGGGGGAACCTCGACACCGCGACCACCGCCCGAAACCGTGCGCCCCTTGGACATCAGAGCACGAACGCGTCGGACCAGGACTGGCCGGTGCGGCCCGACAGCGCCTCCAGGAGCGCGGCGGATTGCCCGTCGGTGAGGGACGCGACGAAGTCGATCACCGCGCGGCCGCGGGCCAGGGCGATCACGCCGCCGGGCGGTGTCTCGCCGGTGGCGCCGATCAGCATCTCGGGACTCCCTGCGGCCAGCGCCGCATACTCGCCGTGGGCGAGTTCGACCAGGTCGTGCAGCCTGCGCGGAAGCCGGTCGGCCTCATACGGGTCCGACAGCCACTGCTCCAGCGCCTCCACCAGCCACGTCAGCAGCCGCGCCTGACCGCGCTGGTAGAGCGCCAAGTCCGGTCGCAGCAACACGAACCGGCGGTGGACGAACTTCAGGACCTGCACCTCGTGCCACTGCTCGCGCCCCAGCAGCACATGCCCGGACCGGGTCGGCGGGTCGGCCAGCACGTGCACCCCGGCGACCAGCCGCGCGGTCCAGCCGGACGAGAACCGCCCGAACGCCTGCTCGGCGGCCACCGACCCGTCGAACGGCACCGACAGCAGGTCGTCCACCAGTTCGGCGCGCACCCGCGACACCGCCGCGGCGAAGACCTCGTCGTCGACGATCCACGAGTCGCGCGCGTGCAGCCGCCGCCGCAGGATCTCCAGCGACTGCCCCGGCTTGCGCTGCTGCTTGGCCAGTTCCGCGTCGTCCAGGGCGGCGAACTCGGCGCGGTCGGACTCCCACTGGCCCAGTTCGGCCGAGACCGGCGCGTGCTGCAGGACGCCGACCCGGTGGAAGTCCTCCAAGTCGTGGATGGCGTAGGCGATGTCGTCGGCGTTGTCCATCACCGACGACTCGACGGTCTGCTGCCACGGGTCGACCCGCTTGTCGAACGACGCCCGACACTGGATCACGTCGTCCAGTTCGGTGACGTAGGCCGAGAACTTGCTCGACCCGGTCCCCGGCGCGTCCTTCGGCTCGGCGGCGCCGCGCGGCGGGTCAGCCATGTGGCGGGGATGCGGCGCCGGGTAGGTCAGCCGGGTCCACGGGTACTTCAGCGTGGCCGCGCGCACGGCGGCGGTCAGGTCGAGGCCCGCCGCGCGCGGCCCGCGCGTGTCGGTGGTCGTGATGATCCGGAAGCTCTGCGCGTTGCCTTCGAACCCGTCGGGCAGGCCGAAGCGGTGCCGCGCAAGCCGGTCGAGCACCTGCTCGCCGAGGTGCCCGAACGGCGGGTGCCCGAGGTCGTGGGCGACGGCGGCGGCCTCCACGACGTCGGGGTCGCAGCCGCCGAGGTCGTCGAGCAGCGGCGCGAGCTGGGGGTCGGAGACCAGCCGCTCGGCGATCGCCCTGGCGACCTGCGCGACCTTCAGGCTGTGGGTGAGCCGGTTGTGCAACAGCCCGGAGCCCGCCGCGCTGACCACCTGGGTCACGCCGCCGAGCCGCGCGAAGAACGGCGAGGCCACGATCCGGTCGCGGTCGCCGCGGAAGGGGCTCGCGGTGAGGTCGACCGGCCCGGCGGCGGCGTCGCGGCGGGACTCGCGGTGGCGGAGGTGATCGGACATGCGCTGAGGCTAGTGGTTGAGCAGGCGGACGGCCCGCGTGATGAGATCAACGTCGTGGATGTCGTGGTCGTCGGCGCGGGGCCCGCCGGGTGGGCGCTCGCGCACCACTGCGCGCGGGCCGGACTGGACACCGCGCTGGTCGATCCGGCGCCGTTCGCGCCGTGGCCCGCCACCTACGGCATGTGGCGCGACCAGTGCGCCGGGCTGCCACCCGACTCCTTCATCACCGCGAGCGCTGTCCGCGCGGTCGGGCAGCCCGTGGAGCGCGGCTACTGCGTGCTGCGCAACGACGTCGTCCTCGCCGCGTTCAGCCGGGGCGTCACGGCCGTGACCGGGCGGGTGATCGCCGCCGACCACGGCCCGCACGGGGTGACCGCGACGCTCGCCGACGGCACGCGCCTGGCGTGCGCGGTCGTGGTCGACGCCTCCGGCGTGCGCCGGGTTCTGTCCGGCGGACCTCTGGGCGGCCCGCGTGCCGAGCAGACCGCCTACGGGGTGGTCGTGCCCGCCGCGTCCGCGCCGTTCGTCAAGCCGGGCGAGGCCGTGTTCATGGACCACTGGTCGACCGCCGACGGCGTCGCCACCTTCCTCTACGCCGTTCCCCTGCCCGGAGATCGCGTGCTCTTGGAGGAGACGAGCCTCGCCGCGCGTCCCGGCATCCCACGCGCGGTCCTCCGCGATCGGCTCGCCGCCCGCGGTGTCGACCTGACGGGCCGGGTCGAGTGGGTCCGGTTCGCGCTCGACGTGCCGCCGCCGTGGCGCGGGGACGCGGTGGCGTTCGGCGCGGCGGCCGGCATGGTCCACCCGGCCACCGGCTACAGCCTGGGCGAGACGTTCGCGCTGGCCCCGCGCGTGGCCGCGGCCATCGCCGACGCGCCGCGCGGCCAGGCCGGGACCGCTGCCCGCAAGGCGGTCTGGTCGCCGAAGGCCCGGATCGTGCACAGGTTGCGCACGCGCGGCCTGCGAACCCTGTTGACCTTGCCCGCCGACCGTCACCCCGCGTTCTTCGAGTCGTTCTTCACGCTGACCCCGGACCTGCGCGACGCCTACCTCACCGGCCGCGAGGACGTCCCCGGCACCACCGCGGCCATGCTCGCGGTGTTCCGCGCCGCCCCGTGGAGAATTCGCAAAACAATCCTGCTATTGCGGTGACAATTTCCATCACGCGTGCTGGATATCCGGCGCTAATCCATTCGGGTAACGCGCAGTCGCTGTTGTGTGACAATCGCTTACCCCGCAGCCGTGAGACAGACCACAGGCGCATGAACAGCTGGTGACGAACCGTCACGGACCGGCTCGGAGCAGGCAGAATCGGCGCGTGACCGTGGTTCAGGACGTCAGCTTCGTGTTTCAGCCGTTGCTCAGTACCCGAACCGGCGAGCCCGTCGCGATAGAAGCCCTCGCGCGACCGGGCTCCGGCGGAATTTACGACTTACTGCGCCAGGCCGGGAAAACGGGACGGCTCGTCGAGACCGATATCGCCCTCGCCGCCCGCGCCGTGGCCGCGGCGGCCCATCACGACCGCACCGTGCCGCTGCACATCAACCTCGTGGCCGCCACCGCCGCCCGCGCCGACGAGCTGATCGCCACGCTGCGCCTGCCGCTGGGCCAGAGCGGGCGCGCCACCACCGAGGTCGTCCTGGAGATCACCCCGCCGTTCAGCCGCGTCCACCGCGCCGAGCTGATCCGCGGTCTGGCCCAGCTGCGCGACGCCGGGTACCGCATCGCGTTCGACTCGATCGGCGACGGCGACCTTCCGCTGTCACTGCTGGCCGACGTCGGCCCCGACCTGATCAAGCTCGACACCCACCTCATCGGCGGGCTGCCCGACGACGCGCCGAGCCTGGCCGTGGTCGAGAGCCTGGCCCACTACTGCACGCGCACCGGCATCCGCCTCGCCGCGGTCGGCGTCGACAACGAGGACCAGCTGCTCTGCCTCAACCGCCTCGGCGTGCGGCTGGCCCAGGGCAACCTGCTGGCGGGCGCGTCGCACGACGCGTCGACCACCGCGGTGCCGCTGCCCCGCCCGGTCGCCGAGATCATCGAGCTGAACGCCACGACCACCACCAGCGACGTCACCGGCGTGCCGCTGGTGTCGGACTTCGTCCGGCCCGCCACCACGCTGCCCGACACCGCCACCGCCGAGGAGGTCCGCGACGCGTTCGCCGCGTCCCCGGCCATCAACGGCATCGTGCTGGTCGACGAGCACGGCAGGCCCGCCTACTCGGTGGAGCGCAGCCGCTTCCTGCTCGCCGTCACCGGCCCCTACGGCCACGCGCTCAACGCGAAGAAAGCCGCGAGCAGGCACGCCGACGCGCCGCGCGCGATCCGCGCCGACGCCACGGCCATCGAGCTGCTGGACATGGTCAGCGAGGCGGGCTGGGAGCGTTCCGGCGAGGACATCGTGGTCACCGACAACCACCGCGTGTGCGTGGGCGTGGTGCGGCTGAGCGAGGTCGTGCGCGGGGTCGCCGAGGCCAAGATCGAGCAGGCCGCCGCCCTCAACCCGCTGACCAGGCTGCCCGGCAGCGAGGTCGTCGACCGCGAGATCGACCGCCGCATCCGCGACGGCGAGATGTTCGTCGTGGCCTGGCTCGACGTCGACGGGTTCAAGGTCGTCAACGACACCGTCGGCTTCGCCGCGGGCGACGACCTGATCCGCTCGCTGGGCCGCGCCCTGTCCGACGCCCAAGCGGAGCTGCCCGGGGTGCGCGTCGGCCACGTCGGCGGTGACGATTTCCTGATCGTGACCGAGCTGGACGAGATCGCCCCACTGGTGGCCCGTGTGGTCGACCGCATGTGGAGCGCCGAGGGCCTGCCGGTGACGGTGTCGCTGGCCTCCCTGGTGTGCGGCGTCGGCTCGGTCCGCTCGTACCGGGAGGCGTCGAAGCTGTTGGCACCGCTGAAGAAGCAGGCCAAGGCCGTCGCCGGGTCGAGCTGGGTGCTCACCCGCCCGGGCGCCGACCGCGTCGAGGTCCTGCGCGGCCGGACCGGCGGGCCGCGCCCCCAGCACGCGTTGCGGGAGACACGGCCCTTCGCTGGTCAGCACGCCGTCTAGTCACTCCACGGTGACGCTCTTGGCCAGGTTGCGTGGCTTGTCCACGTCCCGGCCCAGTTCCACCGCCAGGTGGTAGGCGAGCAGCTGCAGCGCCACGGTCAGCACGATCGGGTCGAGTTCGGGTTCGCCCTTGGACACCCGGATCACGTCGTCGGCCAGCCCGGCGGGCAGGTCGGCGTTGGTGACCGCGATGACCGGGCCGCCGCGGGCCTTCACCTGCTCGATCGTGGCGAGGTTCTTCGACAGGAGTTCGTCGTCGGGGACCACGACGACGCTGGGCATGTCGGCGTCGATCAGGGCCAGGGGGCCGTGCTTCAGCTCGGCGGACTGGTAGGCCTCAGCGTGGACGTAGGAGATCTCCTTGAGCTTCTGCGCGCCCTCCCGCGCCACCGGCCAGCCGCGCACGCGGCCGAGGAAGAACATGTGCTTGGCGCCCGCGTGCCGCTTGGCGATCTCCCGGATCGACGCGTCGTCGGCCAGGACCTCCTCGATGCGCGCGGGCAGCGCCTTGAGCCCGGCCACGATGCGCTGGCCGTTGGCGGCGGACAGGTCGCGGACCCGGCCCAGCAGCAGGGCGAGCATGGCGAAGGAGACCGACATGTTGGTCATGGCCTTGGTCGAGGCGACCGAGACCTCGGGACCGGCGTGCAGGAACACCCCGCTGCCGCATTCGCGGGCCACCGCGCTGCCGACGACGTTCACCGCGCCGATCACCCGGCCGCCCTTGCGCCGCAGCTCCTGCACGGCCGCGAGGGTGTCCAGGGTCTCGCCGGACTGGCTGATCGCGACGTAGAGCGTGTCAGGGTCGACCACCGGGTTGCGGTAGCGGAACTCCGACGCGGGCTCGGCGTCGGCCGGGATCCGCGCGAGTTCCTCGACGAGCGTGGCGCCCATCTGGCCCGCGTAGTAGGCCGAGCCGCAGCCGAGGAACTTGACCCGCCGCACCGCGCGCAGCGCCATCGGGTCGAGGCCGAGGCCGCCGAGGTGCGCGGTGGCGAACCGCTCATCGAGCCTGCCGCGCAGCGCCCGCTCGACCGCTTCGGGCTGCTCGGCCATCTCCTTGCGCATGAAGTCCGGGTAGCCGCCGAGCTCGTAGTCGTCGGCGACCATGTCGACCGTGGTGGGTTCCTTGCTGGTGCGGCGCGCTTCCAGGGTGCTCGTGCGGTACTCCCCCGCGCGGACCGTGGCGAGTTCGCCGTCGTCGAGGAACACGACACGCTGGGTGTGGTGGACGAGCGCGGCGACGTCGGAGGCGACGAACATCTCGCCGTCGCCGATACCCAGCACGATCGGGCTCCCGTTGCGCGCCACGACCAGTTCGTCCGGCCGGGTGCGGTCGAGCACGACCAGCCCGTAGGTGCCCTCGACCTGCCGCAGCGCCGCGCGCACGGCGTCCTCCAGCGATCCCGCGCCGAGTTCGGCGGCGATCAGGTGCGCGACGGCCTCGGTGTCGGTCTCGGAGACCAACTCGACACCCGCGGCCTCCAGGCGGGCGCGCAGCTGCTTGGCGTTCTCGATGATCCCGTTGTGCACCACCGCGATCCGGCCCTCGGCGTCGAGGTGCGGGTGGGCGTTGCGGTCGGACGGCTCACCGTGGGTGGCCCAGCGGGTGTGCGCGATGCCGATGGTCGACGGCGTCGGCTTGGTGAGCCGGTCGCGCAGCGTCTGCACGCGCCCGGCCGCCTTGGTGACGACCACCTTGCCGCGGCGGAGCACCGCGACCCCGGCCGAGTCGTACCCCCGGTACTCCAGCCGGTGCAGCCCTTCGACCAGCACCGGGATGGCGTCCCGCGTCCCGACGTATCCGACGATCCCGCACATGTTCCCTCACCCGTAGACGATGCGCCGCAGTTGACGTTCGGTCAGCACCGGCGGCGCGACCGCCCTGGCGGCCAGCTCCTCGGCGACCATGGTCCAGATCCGCGCGTTGCGGTACTGCCCGCGCCGCAGTTCGGCGTGCCTGCGGCGCACGTAGTCCTCGGTCGTCTCGCCGAAGTAGGCGACCACATCGGCGACGACCCGCGCGGCCACACCCAGGGGAAGTCCCGTGGTGCCCGCGACGTGCCGGACGAGGTCCGGCGGCGGTGACTCGGTCACAAGCGCCGACACTGGCACCCAGAAGCCGGGTTCGGCAACTTTTCTGCCCGAAATCGGGCACGCAACCCCGAAATGACCTTGCTGGGCTGGTCAGGCCAGACTGTGGACATGGATTTCGTCTGGGTCAGCCTGTCGGGGCTGGTGCTGCTCGCCATCAGCGTGAAGGTGATGATCGTGGGCGCGCGCCGGGCGCTGGGGGTGCGGGTCGGTGCCTTCCGCGCGACCATCGCGGCGCTGACCGCGTGGAGCTTCGCGGGCCTGGCGTTCCGCTGGATGCCGGTGCCGACCCCGGGCAAGGAGGAGTCGTTCCTCCTGTTCGTCATCCCGATCTTCGGCGGCACGCTGCTGTTCGCGGTGGCCATGCTGTTCGTCTGGGAAGTCGTGTGGCCCGCGGGCACCGGTGTGGGGCCGCTCGGGTCGCTGCGCGCGCTGCGGGGCCGGTGGTCCCGCACCCGCCGGTACACCAAGATCACCGCGATCGCGGTGCGGCACGGACTCGGCCCGTACCTGACCGGGCGCGGCAAGCCTGAGCAGCGGGCGCGGCTGGCCCGGTCGCTGCGGTGCGCGATGGAGGAGGGCGGGGTCACCTTCGTCAAGCTGGGGCAGGTGCTGTCGACCCGGTCCGACCTGCTGCCGCCGGAGTTCGTGCTGGAGCTGAGCGCGCTGCAAGACCGGGTCGCGCCGGTGCCCGCCGCCGAGATCGAGGCGGCGCTGCGGGCCGAGTTCGGCGCCCCGACGTCCGAGGTGTTCTCCGAGTTCGACGCCGAGCCGCTGGCGTCGGCGTCGATCGCGCAGGTGCACCGGGCGAGGCTGCGGTCGGGCGCGGACGCGGTGGTGAAGGTGCAGCGGCCCAACGTGCGGGCCACGGTCGAGCGCGACCTCGACATCATCCACCGGCTCGCCCGCACCCTGCACGCCCGCGCGGGATGGGCGCGCTCCCTCGGGATCGTCGCGCTGGCCGACGGATTCTCGGCTGCGCTGTTGGAGGAACTGGACTTCCGGGTCGAGGCGCGCAACGTGGCCGCCGTCGCCGCCGCGTCGGGCGGGCACGCGCCGGACGCGGCCGTGCGGCTTCCCGTGGTGCACGAGGAACTGAGTTCCGAGCGGGTGCTGGTGATGGACCGGCTCGACGGGGTGTCGCTCGGCAAGGTCGACGCGGTGCCCGACCCGCAGGGCACCGCCCGGGTCCTGCTGCACAGCCTGCTGCGCCAGGTCATGGACCACGGCGTCTTCCACGCCGACCCGCACCCCGGCAACGTGCTGCTGCTGACCGACGGCAGGCTCGGCCTGCTCGACTTCGGCTCCGTCGGCCGCCTCGACTCCACCCTGCGCGCGGGCCTGCGCGAACTGCTCCTGGCCATCGACCGTGCCGACCCGGCCGCCCTGCGCGACGGGTTGCTGGCGGTGGTCGACCGGCCGGACGAGATCGACGAACGCCGCCTCGAACGGGCGCTCGGCGCGTTCATGGCCGCCCACCTCAGCCACGCGGGCGCCCCGGACATCGCGATGTTCACCGACCTGTTCAAGGTCATGACGTCGTTCGAGCTGAGTGTCCCGCCCGCGATCGCCGCGGTGTTCCGCGCGCTGACGACGATGGAGGGCACGCTGGCGGGGCTGGCCCCCGGGTTCGACATCGTCACCGAGGCCCGCACCTACGTCACCGAGCAGACCGCCACGGTCGACTCGGCACGCGAGACCGTCACCAACGAACTATTGGCCCTGCTCCCGGTCCTGCGGCGGCTGCCGCGCAGGCTCGACCGCATCGGCGGCGCGGTGGAGGAAGGCAGGCTGTCGGTCAACGTGCGCCTGTTCGCCGACGAACGCGACCGGACGCTGGTCACCGGGATGCTGCACCAGGTGCTGCTCGCCTTCGTCGGCGCGACCGCCGGGATCATGGCGGTGCTGCTGCTGGGGAGCACGACCGGGCCGGTGCTGCTCGGCACGGTGACCCTGCACCAGGCGTTCGGCTACAACCTGCTGCTGATCAGCGCCCTCATCGGCCTGCGCCTGCTGTTCAGCGCGTTCAGCCCGAGGAAAGGCTGACGTGGACCGGAACATCCGCTCGGTCGAGGACGTGCTGGCCCTGCTGGACGGCTTGTTCGCCCCGGACGCCGACCGCTGGTCGCTCGACGGCGGCTCGTGGTGGGACCAGTTCTACGCCGACCGCGACAAGTCGGTGCCGTTCTTCGTCGCCAAGCCCGACGAGAACCTGGTGTCCTATCTCGACCGCGGCCTGATCACCCCAGGCCGGGTGCTCGACCTCGGCTGCGGCCCCGGCCGCAACGCGATCCACCTCGCCAAGGCGGGGTTCGACGTGACCGCCGTCGACATCTCCCCCACCGCGATCACCTGGGCCCGCGAGCGGGCCGACGAGGCGGGCGTCGACGTCCGGTTCATCAACGGCGACGCGTTCGCGATCGACGGCCGGTTCGACCTGATCTACGACGCGGGCTGCTTCCACCACCTGCCGCCGCACCGCCGGATCACCTTCCTGGACCTGCTCGACCGCGCTCTCGTCCCCGGCGGCCATTTCGCGCTGACGGCCTTCGCCGCGGGCGGGATGGGCTCCGAACTGCCCGACGCCCAGTTCTACCGCGAGGCCCGACTCCACGGCGGCCTCGCGTACACGCCCGAGTCACTGCGGTGGATCTTCCAGCACCTGACCGAGGTCGAGCTGCGCCGGATGACCGACGAACCCGCCGAGTCGCCGTGCTTCGGTGAGGACTTTCTGTGGGCAGGGCTGTTCCGCAAGGACTGAGTCAAACCGTGTCGAACCGCGCCATCATGGCCATGTCCTCGTGTTCGAGGTTGTGGCAGTGCACCAGATACCGTCCTTTGTGGCCGGTGAAGCGCACCGCCACGTCCACGTAGTCCGCGGGGCCGATGTCCACGGTGTCCTTCCACCCGCTGTCATACGGGCCAGGCTCATGGCCGCGGCGGGCGACGACCTGGAACTGGTCGAGGTGGACGTGGACCGGGTGGTGCAGGTCGGACACGAACCGCCAGACCTCCACCTCCCCCAGCCGCGTCGACGCGTCCACCCGGTCGGGGTCGAACGGCTCGCCGTTGATCCGCCAGGAGTGCGGCTTCGTGCCCGACTTCCGGCTGAACCGCCACACCCGGGTGCGCACAGCCGCGGCCGGGTCCAGTCGTTCGTAGCGGCTCAGTATCTCCGGCACGCGGGTGTCGTCGGCGGCTTTGCCGCCCACCAGGAAGCGCATCACGGGTCCACCGTCGAGTCCATTTCGGACAGTCACCTCCGTGCCCGGCGCGTGCGCCCCGAAGTCCACCACGACGTCGAACCGCTCCCCCGGCGCCATCAGCACGTCGCTCAGCGGGTGCGGCCGGTCGAGGAGCCCGCCGTCCGAGCCGATCTGCGTGATCGGGGTGGGCGGGTCGAACTCCAGGCGGTAGCGGCGGGCGTTGGACGCGTTGAGCAGCCGCAGCCGATGGCGGACCGCGTCGACCTCGTGCACCGGCCACGGCGCGCCGTTGACCAGCACGACGTCCCCGAGCACGCCCTCGGCGAAGTCCGGGTCCACGCCTGGCACCTGCCGCAGCGTCGAGTCCAGCGACGGGTACCGCAGCGAGCCGTCGACCTCGAAGGCGCGGTCGGTGATCATCAACGGCAGGTCGCGGTCTCCTTTGGGCAGCGGCAGCGCGTCATCCTCGTCGTCGGTGATCAGGTGGAAGCCCGCGAGGCCGCGGTAGACCTGCGGGCCCGTGAAGTCCATCCGGTGGTCGTGGTACCAGAGGGTCGCCGCGCGCTGGTCGCACGGATAGACGTACTGGCGGGTCACCGGGTGACCGCGCCGCCGTGCGCGCCGTGGTGGTCCCAGCCTGCGGGCAGCAGCAGGTCGGTCGGATAGCCGTCCTGGTCGGCGGGGACGTGGCCGCCGTGCAGGTGCACCGCGGTCGGCACGGGCAACTCGTTGCGGTGGGTGACAACGGTCCGCTTGCCGCGGCGGCTGACGATGGTCGGGCCGGGGAACGTCCCGCCGTAGGTCAGCAGCGGGGTGCGCAGGCCGGGCAGGATCTCCAGGTCGGCGACCCGCTGGACGATCTCACCGTCCCCTTCGATGACGGCCGGGATCGGCAGCGGCACCCGGAACGGCTCGGGCAGCGGGGCGCGGCTGCGCAGCAGTTCCGCGGTGCCGCCGGACGGGAACACCACCGCCCCGACGCTCGCCGCGCCGATCGCGGTCAGCCCCATGGCACCGAGGAAACCCCTGCGGGACAGGCTCATCGCGGCCTCCCCATGGCCGAGCGGAACAGCCAGACCACCGACAGCAGTTGCGTCGAGACGATCGTGACGCCCAGTGGGACGTGGAAGGCCAGCACGCCCCCGTAGCCGAGCCCGACCTGCGCCTGTTCGGCCAGGACGATGGCCAGCGACGTCCACACCGGCCACCGCGCGCCCCGGCCGCGCCAAGTGAACGCGATGGCGCAGAACAGCTGGATCGCGCCGAGACCGGACGTGATGTGGGCGTTGAGCTCGTGCATCCCCAGGGCGTCGACCTCGCCGCCGAGGTACACGCCAGCCAGCAACGGCTGCGCCAGCACGGCGAGTGTGTGCAGCACCGCGACGGACCGCAGGACGGTCAGCGTTCGCCGTGGGCCTACCTCGACCCTTGTCTCGGTGATCATCCGGCGTCCTTCTTCAGCAGGGCGATCGCGATGTCGCGGCCGGACTTGCGCACGTAGTCGGCGAAGAACGGTGCGCGAGTGAGCACGACGTCCTGCCACAGCTGGTCCTTGGCCGGTCCGTCGAGCACCTCGACAGTCACCGGGAACCGCTCGGCGTCGACCTGCACCTCCGCTCGTGTCGCGGCACGCAGGTTCCGCATCCACTGCGGCTCGGCGGCCCGTCCGCCATCCGTGGCGGCCACGAGATAGCCGCCCGCGTGCGGGAAGTAGCGGACCGGGGTCGTGTGCGGGACGCCGCTGCGCCGTCCCGGCACGGTGATCAGCAGGACCCTCAGCCCCTTCGCACCTTTGCCGCCGAGCTTGCCGTCGCTGCGCCGGTACGTCGCGACGCCGAGCTTGTTGCCCTGGCTCCGCATGCGGTTCCCACGCGTGCGCGCGACACCGCGGATAGCGCCGATGTACCGCTCGTACTGCCTGCGCCCGCGCAGCCGCCAGAACAGTCGGATCGGCGCGGGCAGCTCGCCGAGGAAGACCTTGACGTCGCGCGGCGTGGCCTCCTCCAGCACTTGGCCGAGCATCATCGGCAGCGCGGAGCGCGGGAACTTGTCGAAGGACTTCTGGCCGAACGCGGTCCACTCCGCGCTCGTCACGTAGGCACGGACCAGCGGCAGGATCTCGCGTTCCTCGTCGTCCAAGTGCTCAACAAGCGCCTTGGACAACGCCTCCAGGGTCGCGGCCAGGTCGGCGGCCACCGCGCGGCCGGGGTCGACGCGCCACTCGGCGAGCAGCACGGACGCCCGGTCGAGGTGCGCGGCGACGGCGGCGTGCTGGGCCGCCATCCGCTCGGTCACCTCGGCCGTCGGCGCGGCCCGCTCGACCAGCAGCGGCCACAGGAACTCGTCCTCGGTCTCGTGGTGGTTGTGCAGCGCGGTCAGGATGAACTCGAGGTGCTTGGCGATCGCCTCGGTGCGCGGCACCAGGACCGGTGGGCTCGTCCGGATGACTCGGGCGAGCAGCGTGAACTCGCGGCGGAAGATGCGGTGCACGGCGACCATGTCGTCGGTGTCGGGCGCCCCGGTCTCGGCGCGGGCGATCGTGATGTTCATCGGTCGGTCGGTCATGACGGCTCCACTCCGAGCTGGGCCAGCACCGCGTGCCGGTCGTGCAATGTCCACTGTTCGGCGAAGCGCCCGTCCGGCCCCATCCGCGCGATCGACACCGCGCTGATCCGCACCCGCCTGCCGCTCGTCGGCACCCCGTTGAACGCCGCGCCCCGGTGGGTTCCGGTGACGGTCAGCCGCTGGACCAGGATGTCGCCCTCGACGATCTGCTCCTCGATCTGCGACCGCAGGTCGGGGAAGGCGGCACGCAGCCGGACCACGAGGTCGCGCAGCTGCATGGCCGACAGCGCGGTCCCGTCGGCGACGATGTAGTCGGTGTAGTCGGGGCCGAGCAGCCTGTCGGCCACGGCCTGGTCGCCCTGATTGAACAGCTCCTCGGTGACGCGCCTGCCGCACGCCTTGAGCTCCTCCGGTGACATGGCGTTCCTCCTGTCCACGTGCCACAGTCAAGGCTCGCCGTCGGCCGGGTCCCGGCCCACGACGAGCACCCACCGAGCACTCACCGAACGGGACGTGCCGATGGCCGCGAAGGACGGCTTCGGGCAGGCGCTGCGGCGCCTGCGACTGGCGGCGGGCTTGACCCAGGAGGCGCTGGCCGACCGCGCCGGGGTGAGCCCGCGCGCGGTGAGCGACCTGGAACGCGACCCGCACCGCACGCCCCGGCTCGACACGGTCACCCTGCTCGCCGACGCCCTCGGCCAGGAAGCGCGCCCCGAGTTGCTCGCGGCGGCCCGCCCCGATCCCCCGCGCCGACCGGCCCGGTCGTTCCCGCGCGCGATGACCCCGCTGATCGGACGCGACAGTGTGTCGGCCGCGCTGGTCGACCTGTTCGACCTGGCCGAGAGCAGGCTGCTGACACTCACCGGGCCGGGCGGGGTCGGCAAGACCCGGGTGGCGCTGGAGGTCATGGACCGCATCGCCGACGACTTCCCCGACGGCGCCGTGTTCGTCGACCTCGCTCCCCTGCGCGCCGAGCAGCTGGTCATGACCGCCGTCGCGCGCCAGTTCGGCCTCGACGAGCGCGACGCGGTGCCACTGTGGGACCGGCTGCTCGCGGTCCTGCGCGACCGCGAGGTGCTGATCGTGTTCGACAACTTCGAGCACGTGATCGGCGCCCGCGCCGATGTCGTGGCGCTGCTCGCGGCGTGTCCCGGGGTCGGTGCCCTGGTCACCAGCCGGGTCCCGCTGCGGGTGCGCGGCGAACGGGAATACCGGATCGCCCCGCTGGAGCTGCCGCCGCCGGGGACCGACGCCGCGCCCGCGTGCGTGCTGTTCGCCGACCGGGCGCGGGCCGCCGGGCTGGACCTGCCCGCCGGGTCGGCGCCGGTCGTGGCCGAGCTGTGCAGGCGGCTCGACGGCCTGCCGCTGGCCATCGAGCTGGCCGCCGCCCGGGTGCGGCTGCTGCCCCCGGAGGCGCTGCTGCACCGGCTCGACCGGCGGCTACCGCTGCTCGTCGGCGGCCCGCACGACCTGCCGGACCGGCAGCGCACGATGCGCGACGCCATCGCCTGGAGCTACGACCTGCTGTCTGAGCGGGCGCAGGCGCTGTTCCGGCGGATCAGCGTGTTCGACGGCGGCTGCCCGACGAGCGCCCTGGCGGCCGACGAGTCCGTTTGGGACACTCTGGGCGAGCTGGTCGACGCGAGTCTCGCCACCGTCGAGGGCAACCGGGTCCGGGTACTGGAAACGGTGCGCGAGTACGGGTTCGAGTGTCTGACGGCCGCGGGGGAAGCCGACGACGCGATCGCCGAGCACGCCCGCCACTACCGCGCCCTCGCCGAGTCCGACGCGCCGCACCACGTGCTGGAGACCGAGCGCGACAACCTCCGCGCGGCCGTGGCCCGCTCGATCGAAGGGGCAGACGGCGACACCGCGCTCGGGCTGTGCGCGGCGCTCGCCCGGTCCTGGTACCGGCGCGGGCATGTCATCGAGGGGCTCGGCCACGTGCGGGCCGCCCTCGCCCTGCCCGCCGACGACCGGACCCGTGGGGCAGCGCTGCTCGGCGCGGCCCAACTCGCGCTCGACGTGTCGGATGTCGCCGAGGCCGCGGCGTGGTCGGACGAGGCGGTGGCGATCGCCAGGCGCACGGGTCATGGCCTGGCCGCCGCGCTCAACACGCGCGGGTCGCTGGCCCGGTTGGAGGACCGCTACGCCGACTCGGCCTTGGATCATGCGGAGGCCGCCGCGGTCGCCGAGCCGGGCGGACACGACCACGCCGACGCCCTGATCGGACTGTCCTATGCGGCGTTCTTCGCGGGCGACACCACCCGGGCCGAGGATCTCGCCCAAGCGGGTCTGGCCGCCACCCGCGCCACCGGCGAGGCCCGCGACCTCGCCAAGGCGCTGATCCTGCTGGCCTGGCAGGAGATGCACGCGGGCCACTGGCAGCGCTCCGACGACTACGCCACCGAGGCCGTCGAGCTGTTCCGCGACCTCGGCGAGACGGTCAAGATCGCCGAAGGGCTGCGGCAGCGGGGGACGGTGGCGGCCATGCTCGGCGACCTCGACCGCGCCGCGGCCGACTACCGGGAATGCCTCGCCCTGCACCAATCACTGGGCGACGAGCGGGTGACGGTGCAGTTGCTGGCCCACCTCTCACATGTCGCGCTGATGGCGGGCGACCCGCGCGAGGCCCGCGATCTCGCCGCGGCGGGCCTGGCCGGGTCGCGCAGGTTCGACGACCGCTGGTCGGTGGCGATGGCGGCCACCGTGCTCGGCCACGCCCAGCTGGCCGAAGGCGACGTCGAAGCGGCCCGGACGGCCTTCGCCGAGGCGGCGGCGACCTTCCTCGACATCGGGAACCCGCTGTATCTGGCCTGGTGCCTGGAGGGCCTGGCCGGGGTCGCCGTGGCCGACGGCGAACTGGACCTGGCCGCGGGGCTGTGCGCGGCGCGCGACGCGTCCCGGGCGGACATCGCCGCGCACCTGCCGCCGATGCACCCCAGCGCCTATCAGGACACTGTCGCCGCCGTGGCCGACGTGACCCCGCCGCGGCTGCCGCTCGCCGAGCTGATCAGCGAACTCGTTCCCGCAGCGCCCGGAACTCGGCCGCCAGATCGTTGAGCTGGTAGTGCGCGTTGAGCCCGCTCGGGTTCGGCAGCACCCACAGCGCGGCCGTGCCTAGTCCCGCGCACTGCGGCCCGATCACGGCTTCCCGGTCGTCGAACGCCACCCGGTAGGCCGTCACGCCGACGATCGCGACCGTGGCCGGCTGGTAGCTGTCGACCAGTGCCCGCAGCCGCTCGCCGCCCTCGGTCAGCTCGTCCCGACTGACCTCGTCGGCCCGCGCCGTCGCCCGGGCGACGAGGTTGGTCACGCCGAGGCCGAACCCGGGCAGCAGGTCCTGCTCGGCGGGCCGCAGCAGCCGCGGCGTGAACCCGGACAGGTGCAGCGCGGGCCAGAACCGGTTGCCGGGCCTGGCGAAATGGTGGCCGGTGAACGCCGAGTACAGACTTGGGTTGATACCGCAGAACAACACCGCGAGTCCGGGGCCGAGGACGTCGGGAATCGTGCGGTCGCGGGCGGCGGCGAGTTGCTCGCGGGTGGGCGGAGACACCACTCCATGGGACCAGAACTCGATCATCCTCGCCACCGCGCGGCTGCGTTTACTTGATCGAAATCACCAGGCGGCAGGAGCAGGCCGGGGTCGCCGCGACCCGCGTGTATGCATGCCCGGATCCGGTGTGCAGCCTCGGCGTAGCCAGGTTCGGCGAGCGTAGCGCCCACGCAGAGCCGTGGACCGAGGCGCCCGCGCAGGGTCGGGCGATCACCGCGCACGTCCCGGCTGGGCAACGCCTCAGCGCCCCCGCCCGAGGATGAATATGCCGCGGTCGCGTGGCGGCGCCGAGGCTGACAAGCACCGCAGGCCCATCCGAATACCTCTGCCACGTCGCAGGCCAGACGAAGCCTCCATCTGACGCACTTGTAATTGAGTTGAGCTCAACTTATAGTCGCTGAATGGAACAGCAATGGTCTGCCCGCGGCGCGGCGGCCAGACAGCGGATACTGGCGGCCGCCGCCGAGGTACTAGCCTCGACCGGTGACATCGAAGTTGCCGCCGTGGCGCGGCGGGCGGGGGTTAGCGTCGGGCTGCCCTATCGATACTTCGGCACCAGAAGCGGCCTGTTGAGCGCGATCATCTCCGCCTTCCATGACCGACTCGACGAAGCGGTCACAAACAGGGAGTTCGACGGCGACACCTGGCATGACAGGGAGCGGAAACGAGTCACCGCTTGGGTAGACCACCTCTACGACGATCCACTCGCTCCCGTCGTGCTCGGGCACCTGGGCGGTGTCGTCGACACAGCGGGCATTGAGTTGCAGCGGCTGCACACGGCCATCGAGCAGGGAGCCCGCAACATCGCACGCGGGCAGCGCGACGGCGACCTGCCCGCCGACCGAGACCCGGAACTTCTCGTGGCAGCGGTGCTGGGCGGAGTTCACACGGCCGTCGCGGTCGCGTTGACCCAAACACCTCGCCCAGACCGCGGCCGGGTCGCGGCCGAACTGTGGGCCTTCGTCGCAGGCGCAGCCGGAGCCACCAACCCTTCCGAGAGGACGTCATGACAGCACAGCACGCGAACCCTGAGGTGAACCGGCTAGAAGACCTGGCTCAAGACCTCGCCCGAACCTATCGAGCGACCAGCGGCGATGAACTCGGCCGCGGCGTAGACGACGTACAGCTCGAAGCCGACCTGTCGACACTGGACCAAGATGGCTATCTGATCCTCACGGACCTGCTCAGCTCAGAAGAATGCGCCGATCTCCGCACCGAGCTCAGTCCGCTTCTCGGGCAATATGGGCGCAACGCTTTCGAGGGCCACAACACCCAACGAATCTATAGCTTGCTTGACAAGACCCGTGCCGTCGACCGCCTTGTCGAACACCCCCGTGTGCTGGCGCTGCTCGATCGCCTGCTGCTGCCCAACTACTTGCTCTCCCAGTTGCAGATCATCAACATCCGCCCCGGCGAAGAAGCCCAGCTCCTGCACCCAGACGACGGCATATACCCGATCACCCGACCACGCCCCGATCTTTCCGTCGCCACCGTCTGGGCGATCGACGAGTTCACTGAGGACAATGGCGCCACCGTCCTCATCCCTGGTAGCCACCGCTGGCCTGAGGGAAGAACACCTCAAGAGGGAGACCCCCGTCGCACCGCCGTCATGCCCGCAGGTTCGTGCGTACTGTTCGTCGGCACCCTCTGGCACGGCGGTGGCGCAAACCGCAGCACTTCATCCCGGATGGCCGCCACAGCCCAGTACTGCCAACCTTGGCTGCGCACGCAAGAGGCGTTCACTCTCTCGGTCGGCAAGGACGTTGTCCGGGAGGTCTCCGAAGACATCCGCCGAATGCTCGGCTACAGCATCCATCCACCCTTCGTCGGCATGGTCAACGGCATGCACCCCAAACGACTTCTGACAGTCGCCAACCCGGTTCTCCCATCTGAGGGCGTGCCTATCTCGCCGTGACCGGGATCTAAGTGTTCGGCGGAGCCGCGGCGTTGGCGCGGGGTCGCTGCCGTTCGCCGGTCACGGCCCGCCCGGAACACTGATGCCAGCGGAATGTCTGACCGGTCGGGATCGGGCCAGGTGGGTCGGGCAACCGTGGGCGCCCGCCGACTCCAGACCGTGGGTCGAGAGATGGGTGTGTTGCCAGGAAGGCGATATGGATCAACGGTGAACGATGTGGAGAAGTGGTGTCCGGAGCCGTTGTGGCTGTTGGCGCATCCGCCTATGCCCGATGTGCCGCAACTCCACTGGGGCGGAGGCAGGAGCCGATTGGACGACCGTGCCAAGCCCAACGGCCATCTTGTACGTGCTGCAGACCGGATGTGCCTGGTCGGCGCTGCCCGCATCGTTCGGTGTGAGCAGCCCGACCGCGCATCGCCGGTTCACCGAGTGACTCGCCGTGGACGTGTGCGCCCGGTTGCACGACGCGCTGCTGGATCTGCTCGGTTCCCGCCGGGGCGATCGATTGGTCGAGCGTGTCGGTGGACAGCATGCACGTCCGCGCCGTCAGGAGAGAGATCTGACCGGTCCGAGCCCGGCCGATCCGAGCAAGCCGGGCAGCAAGATCCATGCGATGAGCGAACGCGGCGGTATCCCGCTGGCCGTGGTCGTCACGGCCGCCAACCGCAACGACCACCTGGAGTTGGACACCCTCGTCGGTGCCGTGACCCTGGCTGGGGCCTGTCGGGCAGGCCACACAAGCCGCACGCGACAAGGGCTACGACTACGGTCCTGGAGACCGCTTCGACCGATTTCCCGGAACGATCTGTCCGATTTACGCCGACACGACTTCGCGTGTCCGCACCGCTCTTCAGGGTGACTTGAACGTCTTCCGGGCCCGGCAGTTCTCATCGCCTCAGCAGCGACCCGGCAGCTTCCTGCAACGCGCTGGCTACTATTTCGTCGGCGCGCCCCGGGGATCTGTGCACATTTCGCGCGGCGATCACGGACAGCTCGGGGAGGCGTGGCCCCAGGACCGGCGCGACCAAACCCGCCCTGAGGTCATCGGCGGCCACGAACGAGGGCACGACAGCAACACCCAGACCGCCGAGAACGCAAGCCCTGATCACGTCGCCGCCCGCTATACGAGTCACCTGACTCCGGCTGGGCGAAGTTGACATCAGGCGCCAGGCAACTTCATCGGCGAACGCGCTTCCCGCCGGGAGGAAACACGGGTACGCGACGAGGTCACGCCAATCTGCGGGCAGCCCTGCCAACGGATGGTCCGCGGCGACGACGAATCGAGGAGTGACGGCACCTAGCTGCCAGGTTGACAGGTCCGAGTCAGACCAGTCGTGCGCAATCACCAGCGCCATCGACAGGGCGCCCAGGCCGATGGCCGCGCCTGCCTCGCCTCGAGTGATCTCGTGCACCTGAAGATCGAGTCCAGGATGCCGCTGTCGCAGTATCCGAACCACATCGAGCACCAGATGCGCAAGCAGGGCACCTTCCGCTCCGATCACCACGGAACCGGCTGGTTCCTCCCCCGCGACAGCCCCGCGCAGGTCAGCTACGGCGTCAAGTACCCGGTGGGCGTACTTGAGCAGGCGTTCCCCCTCTGCGGTAAGGGCGACACCCGAAGCCAACCGGTCGAATAGCTGCACGTCCAGATGTCTCTCCAAGGCGCTCACGTGTTGGGACACAGTCGACTGGGCGACCCGCATGGTTCTGGCCGCGTCGGCGAAATGCCTGGTTTCGGCGACGGCGAGAAACGCCGCCAACAAGCGGGTGTTCATGAAATCCACTCCCCGGTGTGAGCTGCGGGTGCATCCGGCTCACGATGCGCACGCCACGCCGTCACGCCGAGATCTCGTCCGTACTGGGCCTCGACCAAGCCACCTGTCGGAGCCGGAGGTATCGCACAGTGTCCGCCGCTTTCACGGAAACATCGATGGCCAGCGCTCCGTCTCATACACAACACCTTCTTCAGCGGGACTGCCGACTCCGGCTGTCGACGCCCTCATCGCCAGTGCAAGCGCGGTTCCTTCCGCGTGGCAGTCCTGGCCATCTCACGACATGACCTTGCCAGGCCCTGACACGCCGGTCGCCGACAACCATGTCTCTCGCCAGTATCCGCATAGTTGCCTACGCACGTCGTGCGACACCGGTTCCGGCGAGGAGTCTGAGTGCCCCGCCCTGGGCAGAACGAGCCTGTGAGACGAGCCGGAGGACCTCCCGAGCATGGAAGTGACATCGACGACCGACATGATGTCCTGCGTGGAGCAGGCTGAGGACTCGCAGCCTGGCCCGGTTCTGAATGGGTTGCGTCGACTGCGGCGACCCACGTCCACGGCCGGCCCCAGATTGCCCGCCTTCACGGGTGGCCAAATGATCGTCCACGGCCACTCCCACACAGACGCGGTCGAAGAGGATGTTGAACTATGTCGGGCCATTGCCTCCGTGGGTGGTGCTGTTAAGAACAAGTGGTAGTGGAACCGACCGCGTGACCCGAGCCGTATTCCTGGTGACACGTCGGACAGTGCCGGCGCACCATCCCTGAGTTCTTCGAGTGACGGAGCCCTTCATGGCCACAGGACGAGTCAAATGGTTCGACAGCGGCAAAGGTTTTGGCTTCCTACAAGCCGAGGACGGGCAAGAGGTGTTCGTCCACACCACCGCGTTGCAGCCAGGCAGTCAGGCGCTGCGCGCCGCCGACCAGGTCGAGTTCGAACTCGCGGCCAGCGAGCGCGGCGAGATCGCCAGCAACGTCCGGGTGACCGAATCCGCGCCTCCCACGGACAATGGTTCATACCGGCCAGCGCGGCCTCGAACCGAACTCGCCGTAGTGGTGGATGACGCGATTCACCACCTGCAGGCTGTGGCGACCGCACTACAGCAGCGTGGTTCCTTGGGGCCGACGGCGGCATTCAACACGGCCCGTTCCCTGCGGCGCTTGGCCAATCGGCTCAACCCGCCTGCGTCCTAAACGACCTCGCGCATAGTTGGCGGCGGTCTTGTGTTGAGTTTGGCGCCTGACAGCCATAGTCTGCGGCGCCACCCGGCCAAGGGCGGTCGCCGACATAGCCCGGGCTCGCGACAGTGCCTGACCGGCGGCTCGCCGAGGTGCGGACTCAGGTGCTCGCCGATGCCGGTACCAGGGCATCAGGGGCGAGACGTGTGGGGCTGTGTTGACACCCGCCGCACCGCAACGGCCGCCACCTGGTGAGAAGCGCCTTGCGGCACAACGCAGAGCATAGTCATCACGGCGGACTTCACCCTTGAGAAATGGCGAACCCTTGCCTGTCACGTCGTCCGCCGGCCAGTGTTCGACCACACGTCCGAGCCGGGGCCGGACTGCTCTGACCGCCGAGGCCGGGGTGATCCCACAGGGATTGTCCGAGTGACCTCTCACAAGCGCACTCGTCGCACGGGCATCGAATCTACGAATGAGTACGCTGCCACCGTCCAAATGTGGATCCGCAGCCATCACAGGCGCGACGTCGCAGCGGCGACGCGTTGGACTAACAGCGACGAGGATCGCCTCGCATCAGGCGGGCTACGCTCCCGCGTTAGCGGGAACCGCTCTTAGGATGTTCGTTACCGTCGTCATATGTGGGACGTGCCAGTCGACGGACTCAGGGCTCGACGCCCAGCGGTACGGGCGGTGTCCGTTGGTACTGGGCGGCAGCGGTATCCACGACGTAGGTTGACCACACTCGTCAGCTGCCGTTCGTTCTATGCTGCGGACGAGCACGAACGTTGTGAAAGACGGTGTCAGGACACGAGGCCCCGCAATCCCTGCTGCGTCGAGGCGCTGCGCGACCCCGCGGCTCATCTCGCGGCTCACCTCGACCGCGTCCAGGCCCGAGCCGCAGGCTAGAAGCAGACTGTAGGGCCGCCTGCTCCAGATTTCGTCGGTCCGTTCCACATCAGTGATCACACTGTCACGCCAGTCAGGGAAGGCGGGCAGCAGTCCGGCGGCGTCTCGGCGACCCCACCACCGCCCGGAATCGTCGAGCTGGTAAGTCCCGGGCAGGACCGGCCAGCCGTGTCGGACACAGTCCAAGGCGGCCTCGCGGACCTCCGACCACAGCAGGCCGGGCATGGGATGGAGTAGTCTGTTCATCTCGCACACTCCAGTGCAGAGCGCCGTCACCCGGTGTGCGACCTGCCGCCGTTCGTCTTGACCGGCTGTCGCACATCCTTGCCGAGGTAACGCACCCACATTGCGCCTGGATCCTTGTGGCTGGCTGTCCTCTCGCTGTCCATTCGCCGGCTCATGCGATATTCGTGCTTTCCACCGCCATGTGTGTCAGCAGTGCGGCGAGCCTGCGCTGTGCCCTGGCGGTGCGGCTCTTCACCGTACCCAGGGCGATGCCCGCCGTCTGGCTGATGTCGCGCTGGCTCATTCCCAGGTAGTAGGCCATTTCCAGTACTGCCCGCTCTTCTGGGGTCAGTTTGGCGAGAGCGCTCCGCACCTGCCACGCCTCCCACGCCTCTTCGAACGACCCACAATCGGACCAGACTTCGACGACTTCCGCCGATGACAAGGACTCCCGTTGCCTGCGCTCACGGCGGTACAGGTCGATGGCTGTCCGCCGGGCGATTGCGCACAACCAAGGCTGTAGCTGGCGCGTCGAGTCGAAACTCGCGGACGCACGCCATGCCTGGACAAACGCTTGTTGTACTGCGTCCGCCGCGAGGTCGTAGTCGCCGAGCACACGATAGGCGGACGCGAGCATTGGCCTGGCGCACAACCTGAACGCTTCGGCCAAGGCCGACTCGTCACCGGCCATGAACCTGGCCTCCAAGCTCTGTGACTGGGTGGTCGGACTCGTCATGGGCAGACCGCCGTGTCCTCGTGGGTTCTCAAGCGGCTTTCGGACCGCTGGGCGAACCCTTCGGCAGAGCCCTTTCACCCACACATCAGGGATCTGTACGCCCACTGGCAAGGCGGGAAGCGTCCGCGCAAGGCGCCGGAGATGGCCCGTACCGCCCCTTCCCCGGCCGCCACATCCGCTGAGAATGGGCCTGTAAGACGAGCGGCACCTCTCTGTGTCAAAGCCGTGGGCAACAGAGAGGTCTCCAACTTGTTGGATGGTGGTGGAAGGTCAGGGTCTGCAGCCATGATCTTCGAGGCTGTGGTCGGGTTCGCTCGAGTTACACCTGTCGCCCGGTTTCGGGTTGGCTCTCGTGCGGCTTGCGACCCGACCACGGCCGTCGGCGGAGTGGCTCGAGAGAGATCTGCACGGCCCGAAGTTGGTGTGCCCTCTCGCCGGTCCAACCACCGTCCGGCCGGAGGTTCGCGTGCCTGTGTCTGCTGCCCTCGTCATCGGGATCGATCCCCACAAGGCGTCCTGGACCGCCGTCGCGGTCGAGGTACTCGACGTTCCGGCGAAGCTCGGCCACCGGGTGCGGATGCTGTCGACCGGGCACGGCCGCAAGACCGACGAAGCCGACGCGCTCTCGGTCGGCATCGCCGCCCTGGGCAGCGACAGGCTCACCACCGCGCACATCGACGAGCAGATCGCGGCCCTGCGCGCGCTCACCGAGCACCGCGACGACCTAATCCGCACCCGCACCCAGACCGCCACCGCCTGCACGGCCTGCTCGCCAAACTCGTCCCAGCAGGCCTACCACGCAGGCTCACCGCCGACGCGGGAGCCGACCAGCCACGCCGGGTGCGCCCACGCGACCTTCTAGGCCGCACCCTGCGCCAAGTCGCCGCCGAACTACTCGCCGAACTGCGCAAACTCGACAAGCGCATCACCGCCACCACGGCCGCGCTCAGCGCCGCGGTTGCCGCGTCTCACACAGAGCTGACCACACTGCACTGAGTCGGCGATTTCGTAGCGGCGAAGATCCTAGCCCACACCGGCCGCATCAGCAGGTTCCGCTCCAAAGCCGCATTCGCCTCCTACTACCGGGTCGCCCCCATCAAGGTGTCCTCCGGCGAGGCCCAACGGCACCGCCTGTCCCGAGCCGGAGACCGACAACTCAACTACGCCCCGCACGTCATCGCGATCACCCAGATCCGCGGCGACACCGCCGGACGCACCTACCACCAAGACGACCGCGCATCCAGGAAGGGACACAAGCAAGCTGCCTCAAACGCCGCCTGGCCGCCGCCGTCGTCTACCGCATCCTCATCCACGACGCGGAGACCTCTTTGTCGCTCACGGCTTGACACAGAGAGGTGCCGCTCGTTTGACAAATCCTCTGTCGGTTACTCGGCGCAACGGGTGAATGCCGGAACCGGTGCCGGCACCAGCCCGTATCCCGAGTAGGACTGTTCCAAGGAGATCTGGTGAGAGACGAGACGACCGAGTTCGGCGAGGACGCCGACGCCCTGCCCGCATCCATCGCGACGCTGCTTCGCGAAGAGTACGTCTGGACCGCGCTTCCGCCTGACTTGTGGCAGCGCACCTGGGCACAGCTCGACACCGCGTCGGAGACGACTCCGCCAGTCGAGGACGTTATCGAACTCGCACCGGCTCGCGAACGCCGAAGACTGACCACCCCGGTGCTCGCGGCCGCTTCGATCGTGCCCGTCGCACTGGTGGGCATCTTGGCGTTCGTCGCGGGCGCGTCGAGCACGGAGACCAGTCCCGACCACCTTTTTGCGCTGCGCGGTACCGAACTGCAGCCCGACGCGCGAGGGGAAGCCGCGCTGCGGCACACAGCTTCCGGATTGGAGATCAGCATCGACATTACCGGACTGCCGCCTGCTCCCGCCAATAGCTACTACCAGGGGTGGCTCAAGGGCGATACGGGCGCGGTCACGATCGGCACCTTCCACGCCCGAGACGGGGCGGACGACATCGTGCTCTGGTCAGGCGTCATCGACACCGCGAAATACCGCACGCTGACTGTCACGATCCAGGGCGAGGGCGCCGGACCGGCGTCGTCCGGACGAGTCCTCCTCGCCGGACACATCGCCGAGCGTTAACGCGCTCAACGTCACCCACCCCGATAAGGACATCGCAGATGGGTAGTTCCCGCTCGAGGTTTCTCGCGCTCACCGGCGCGGTAGGAACGGCCGTTTCCGCAGTGTCGCTGGTGCTCATCGCGAATCCACCGGCCCGCGAGGCTCAGTGCCTCCGCGAGCTGCGGTCGCCCGCTGTCGAGGTCATCGGGGCTCCGTTCACCGACGCGACACAGGTGAGCTGGCGTGTACCCGCAGGTTGCCCGGACATCGACATCACCTTCGACGGAGAGACCACCGCGGACCCGTCTGTTGAAGTGCGCGGCAGGACCACAACGGCACACACGCTCGCCGCAAGGATCAAAGACGCTGACGGCGTGGTCCGCACCCGCGTACTCGCCACGCCAGTGACGGTAGGCGGAACCGTGATCGAATACGAATCGGCTGATGGGCAATGGACACCCCGCCCGACGAACGCCGAGCACCCGCTGGCAGAAACCGCCGACGGGTTCGTGAACAGGCTCTCCGCCGCGGCACGCGCCAACCTAGTCGGCGTCTCCATCGAGTTGCATATCGTGCCTGCGGGCACCGCCATCACCGAGTTGCCACCGTGGCGCGCTACGCCCATCCCCGCTGGGACGGTCCCGGCGTGCTCCTCGGTCACGTATGAAGACAAGCGCGTCGCGATCCCAATTGCCGCAGCGACGGGGCAACAGAGCGCCGCCACCGCGCGCGATCTCGCCAGGGAACTCTCGTGTGTGGCGCTCGGCAGCTCGTCACCCGCATTCGCCTCCGAAGTCGCCGCGGCCTGGGCCCGTCGGCCGTCCGTGGCGAGCAGCCGCGAAGCCATCGCGACGAGCCCGGACCCACTGCGCTACTGGTGCGAGGGCGCGCTCATACTGCTCGGGCACCCCGAACCAGGAATCGAATCTCCGCCACGCGACAGCGCGTGGCTATCGCGCCAGTACCCTGACCTGTTCAGGCGACTCCAGGCCGTATTCCACGCTTGATCACCTCGAGCCGCCGCGGCGCAGGCGATGGAGCTCACCCCGTAACGAAGTGGTGCACAGCACGGTGGCGTTCATTGGACGCTTCTCGGCTGGGTAGTGCGACAGTCGGCCACGAGGGCATGCGCCAACAGTTCCTGGACTCCTCAGGCGACATGTACCGACGCTGCCGATGTTCTCGGGCGTTGATGCCTACATCACCATCAAGACATACACAAATGGCCGGAATGGGGATCCGAAACTTGCCCGCAGCACGTATGCGCGATGACGGGAGTCCTGTCACAGCAACCTCGAGGAGAACAGATGTCACGCATGGCCCTGGTAACCGCGCTATTAGCGGCTGCACCTCTGGTCATGGCCACGCCGGCTCAGGCATCGGAGTCCGACGCATGCCCGGTGATCACCGCGACTACTACCAGCTTCTTCACCGGAGGGTGGGGCCTGAACTGGCGGACGACGGCGACGCTGAACAACACATGTCCGTCCAACCCCAACGGCGCACTCGTCAAGTATCGGTGGCGAGTGGCTGGCAAGTACGAGCCGATCGCGGAAACCTGCGTTGATGCCGCGACCGTGAGCGTGCCACTGGGTGTGCGCGAGACTATCGCGGCCAACCCCTATCCCTCGGTTTCGATCACTCACATCACCCACCTGACTGGCGGGTGCCCGGCCTGACGCCGACTCCGGGGTGGCAGACCGCCACCCCGGACTGGTCTGGCGGGACCACCGTTGGTCGGCACGCGAAAGCGGCTCGGCGACTGACAAGGACAACCTGAGATGCGCACGGCGCAGCGCTTCCCATCGTGTCGATCATGATGGCGCTAAGACCGTGTCCTACGTGGTGATCTTTGTCGGCGTTTCAACAGGTCATGGCGGCGGCGAGGTGGAGGAAGGCCACCATGTAGATGCCCTCGCGGTCGAGCGACCGCACCATGTTGTTCCGGATGACGATGTCCTCGAGCCCAGGACCGGGTGGTCGTGCCCGACACGGGGAAGAAGATCCCGCCGCTGCCCGGCACGATGTCCTTGCTGTCGGTGCCGTTGACGTCGTGGATGTCCAGGTTCTCCAGCACGAAGTGCGCCAGCCTGCCGGAGTCCCGCGCCTCGATCGACACCGCCCGCCGGTCCCCCACGGTGGCACCGCGGTTGGTGATCTCCAGGTTGCGGATCTCCCAGCCCTGCTGGCCGCTCAGCAATACCGCGCGCGGCGCACCGCCGCCCGCGATGAGCGGCTTGGCGCCGGTGCCGTACGCGTCGACCGAGATGCGCGCGGTCGCCGTGCCGGAACCCTTGGGTGCCAGGGTTCCGGCACAGCTCGTGCCCCGTTTGATCAGGATCCGGTCACCCGCCCCGAAGGTCGTGGCGCTCACCTTGGCGAGCGTGCGCCACGCGGTCCCCTCGGCCGTGCCCGCGGCGGCGCCGCTGCCGCTCGCGCATTCGAGGTAGTACGCGATAGCGGCCTACTCGGCGCCGGCGGGGACGGCGCCGACGCCGAGCAGGACCAGGACCGCGGAACCGAACAGGGCCCGGATCCGCAGGTGGTTCTCCTTAGACCTTCGTGAACGACCAGACCTGCAGCGCGGTGCCGGTGTTGGGCTGCTGGGTCAGCTTCGCGCCGTTCGACGCCGAAGCCGCCGTGATCGCCAGACCGCTGGCCTGCGACACCAGTGCGTGGCCGCCGCCGGAGGCGACGATCTTCCACTTCTGGTTGGCGCCGCCGTTGCAGGTCCACTGGATGATCGCCGCGCCCGCCGCCGACGAGCCGCCGCTGACGTCCAGGCACAGGTTGTTGCCCAGGTTCTTGACCGTGTACGACTGGTCGGCGTTGGCGGTGATGACGAACTTCTGGTTGGCCCCGGTGTGCGGGGCCCAGACGATCAGCTGCGTACCGGTCGCGGTGGCCGAGCCGGGCACGTCGATCGCCAGACCGGACGCCTTGATCTGGTAGGTCGACCCGGACACGACCGGGCCGGTCGCCGACGAGTACACCTCGAACTCGTACAGCGAGTACCCGTAGGTCGTGGCGCGCGCCGTGCCGAGGACCCGGACGTACCGGCCGGAACCCGAGAGCCCGGTCAGGTCGTCCACGCCGCCGTCACCCGCGGTCGTGGTGGAGATGGTCGTCCATGTCGTGCCGTCGTTGGACACCTGGATCTGGTACCCGCGGCCGTAGGCGGCCTCCCACGACAGCTTGACCCGGCCGATCTGCTGGGTGGAGCCGAGGTCGACCCGGATCCACTCGTTGTCGGTGTAGAGGCTGGACCAGCGGGTCGCGTAGTCACCGTCGACCGCGTTGCCGCCGGGGAAGCTCGGCGTCTCGGTGCTCGACACCGTCACCGGCTTGCCCGCCGCCAGGTTGCCCGGCTGCGCCGAGGTCGGCCACGCCGGGTTGCGCCCGATGGTGGAGATGATCGGGGTGAACGCCGACCAGGTCGCCGCGAGCTTCGGCGAGCCCCAGGTCTGCTGGGCCAGCATGCGCAGGCCGTCCTTGATGTCGGCCGCGATACGCGTCTCGGTCGCCATCTCCGGGTAGTCGCACCAGATGTGCAGCTTCGAGCCGAGGTTCTTCGACTTCGACGCGGTGGTGATGCTCTGGCTGCCCTGGAACAGGTCGGGGTTCCAGGTGTCGTAGCCCCACTGCGCGCGGGGACCACCGGGGCCGCTGCTGTAGAGCACGTAGTACGTCGGGTCCCAGCTCTCGTTGGAGATCAGGTGCCCGTTGTTGATGTGCTGCTGCGGCGAGAGGCCGTAGTTGTACCAGAACTCGATGATGATGTTGGAGTTCACCGTGACGGCGCTGCCGCCGAAGATGCCGTCGTTCCACGCGCGGGTGGTCTTGCCCGCGGCACGCACGATGTTGTTGGCCCAGTTGATGAAGCCGAGGTACGTGTCCTTGGCGTTGGCGTTGGCGCCGTAGGTGGCGCGCGCGTAGGTCAGCAGCTGCGGGTAGGCGTTGTAGTCGGTGACGTACTCGTCGGAGCCGATGTGGAAGTACGGGCCAGGGAACAGCGGCAGGTACTCGTCGTAGATGTCCTTGATCAGCGTGTACGCCGCGGGCTTGGTCAGGTCGATGAACCCGTTGTTCGCCACGCCCGAGCTGTTGACCAGCTTCAGCTCGGGGTGCGCGGCCAGGATCGGGTCCATGTGGCCGGGCGCGTCGAGCTCCGGCACGACCGTGATCTTGTACTTCGCGGCGAGCGCGATCAGGTCGGTGACCTCCTGCTTGGTGAGGTGGTCGGCCGAGACGTACTCGGGGTGCTTCGTCGACTCGATCCGGAAGCCCTTGTTGTCCGACAGGTGCAGGTGGAAGTAGTTCATCTTCAGGTAGGCCAGTTCCTTCACGTGGTCCCGCAGCCACTGCGGGGTGAAGTACTTGCGGCCGTTGTCGACCATCAGGCCGCGCTCGGACTTGACCGCCCAGTCACGCGCGGTGCCCTGCGGGATGGTCGAGCCCTGCTTGAGCAGCTGCAGGATGGTGCGGGTGCCGTAGAAGGCGCCCCGGTCGTCGCGGGCGGTGATGGTGACCCGGTCGGTCACCGACAGGGCGTAACCCTCGGTGCCCAGGGCGGCGTCGGTCGAGCCGAGGGCCAGGTAGATGTCACCGGCGCGCAGGTCGGCGGTGGTGCCGGTGACCTGGGCGAGGGTGTGGCCGGTCTGGGACCGCACGTCGTCGGCGAAGACCTGGCTGGTCGTGGCCAGGGTCGTGGCGTCGCCGGTGGCGCGGACGATGCGGGAGGTGCTGGCGAAGGTGTAGTTGCCTGTGCCGCCGGTCCACTCCTGCAGAGCGGGGATGGTCAACGGCTTGGCGTTGGCGGCTTGGGCGGTCGAAGTGCTGGCCACGACGGTGACCGTGGCGAGCGCGACGGCCGTAGCGAGTACGAGGTGGGATAACGAACGCAGGGATCTCATCGGTTCCTCGATGTGCGTCGGTCAGGACAGGGGACGCTGTGGTCTAAACCACCTGAAGTGGATCCGATCACAGCGTCCCCTGTCAAGACATGGACGTTTAGTCCCTGTTTCAATCACCTATTTGCACTGTTGACTACGGCGACACGAACGTCCACGACTGGCTGTTGCCCGTAGTACCGGCTGCCTGGATCAGCCCGGCGCCGTCTCCCGTGCCGTTGGCGGTGAGCACGTTGCCGCTGGACTTCGCGACCAGCCGGTGCCCGCCGGTCGCGGCCACCAGCGTCCAGCGCTGGTTGTTGCCGCCATGACACGTCCACTGCACCACCGGATTGCCCGCGTTCGTCGTCGCGTCCATGCAGAGTCCACTTGAGACACTGCGTACCTGGTAGCTGCCGTCGGCCTGCCTGGTGAACGTCCAGCGCTGGTTGCTCCCGCTGTGCGGCGCCCACTGGATGAGCTGGGTGCCGAGAGTCGTGGAGTTGCCGGGGACGTCGACCGCCTTGCCGGAGGCGGCGTTGCGGACCTGGTAGGACTGCCCGGAGACGACCGGGTCGCTGGTCGCGGCCACCACGTTGACCGTCACCTGCGCGTTGTGCGACGCCTCGGCCGCGGTGCCGATGACGTCGACGATCGAGTCGCCGAGCGGGGTGCCCGCTGACGTCTGGATGGTCAGCGTGGAGGTACCACCCGCGGTGATGGTGGCGGGGTTGAAGGTCGCGGTGGCCCCGACGGGCAGGTTGGCCGCGCTGAGCGTGATCTGGGCGGCCGAGCCCTTCGTCACGGCCGTGGTCACCGTCGACGTGGTGGCCTGACCTGCGGGAACCGACGTCATCGGCTGACTGGCGGCCAGGGAGAAGTCGTTCGCCGGGGCGAAGACCTGGACCTCGGCGAGCGACAGCGCGTTGGTCCCGGCGAGCTGGACCATGACGTAGCGGCCAGTCTTGCCGACGGTCAACGTCGTGGGAGTGCCCGCCTGCCCGGTCTGCCTGCTCGACCAGACACCTACGACGGCGGCCTGCTGGGTCGGGGTCAGCGAGGTGTTGAACGGGGTGTCGGAGACGAAGACCCAGTAGTCGGTGAGCCGGTTGGCGCAGCAGTCGGTGCGGTTCCAGACCGCCAGCTTGCCGACCGGGACGGACGCGCCGAGGTCGACCTGCCACCACGGGGTCGCCTCGGAGTTGGTGTGGGTCACCGAGTTGGCGAAGAAGTCGCCGTTGGTGACGCCGTCGACCGCGCGCGACGCGACACCGCCGCTGGACAGCGACGATTGAGTCGCAGGCTTGCCCTGGGCGAGGTTGGTGGCCGTTCCGTCGTCGTAGAGCGCGATGGTGGCGATACTCGGGGCGAGCGAGCGCGCGGCGGTGATCCGCAGCCGGATCTTCGACGTGGTGACCGTGGCGATCTGGAGGATGCGCTTGTAGCCGATGGTGGTGCCGGTGACCGCCTGCTGCCAGGCCGTGCCGTTCCACGTGTCCACGGCGAAGCCCGCGACCCGCTGGCCGACCTGGATGTTCTCCTGCAGCACCACGTTGTTGACCGACTTGGCCGAACCGAGGTCGACGACCAGGCCGCCGGTGTTCGCGCTCGGCTGCCAGCCGGTGCCGTCGTTGGTGTCGAGGACGTTGGCCGGGACGTTGCCGCTGGTGTTCGTGGTGCCGGTGTCGTTGGCCGCCGTGGCGCCCACCGCCTGGTTGGTGGCGAACGTCGAGCGGATCTTCGCGCCGAACTCGGCCATCCGCGTGACCTCGGTGGCGCCGATCTTGCCCTGCTGGTTCGGGCCGACGTTGAGCAGCAGCTGGCAGTTGCGGCCCACCGACGCGTAGTACATCGACATCAGCGCGTCGAGCGACTTCGGCGTCTGCCCGGGGTGCCAGAACCACGACGGCTGCAGCTTCGCGTCGCACTCGCCGGGGAACCACGCCAGGTAGGTCGACGCGGTCGTGAGCTTGTCGTCGCCCGCGATGTTGTCGGCCTCCTCGCCGAACGTCGACTTGCGGATGCCGTCCGGGTCGGCGGTGTTGTTGTTCGGGATGACGCTCCACTCGCTGGTGCGCGCGATGCCGCTCTCGTTGCCGACCCAGCGCACGTCACCGCCGAAGGTGACGGCGGTGGGCTGCAGGGTGCGGACGATGTCGATCCAGTCGGAGTAGTTGTAGGACTGCCTGCCGCCGGTCGGGTCGTAGCCGTCGAACCACACCTCGTCGACCGTGCCGTACTTGGTCAGCAGCTCGTAGAGGGTGTTCATGTAGTACCGGTTGTAGTCGTCGGCGACGACGTTGAACGTCGGGCCGCTGCCCGGGATGCTCGGGATCGTGCTCGCGACCTTGGGGCTGCCGTTGCCGAAGGTGCCGCCCGGCTGGTATTCGTGCAGGTCAGACGGCGAGAGGTAGATGCCGACCTTGACACCGAGCCTGCGCGCGGAGTCGGTGAACGACTTGACGATGTCGCCCTGGCCGTTGAGGTAGCTGCTCGACGCCATGTCGTAGGTCGAGTACGCCGACGGGTACATGAGCATGCCGTCGTGGTGCTTGGCGGTGAAGATGATCTTCTTGAAGCCCGCGTCCTTGAACGTCTGGACCCACTGGTCGGTGTCCAGGCCGGTCGGCTGGATGATGTTCGGACTCTCGGTGCCGAGCCCGGTGTCGCGGCCGGAGTAGGTGTTGGGGCCGAAGTGGATGAACCCGGTCAGCTCCTCGCGCTGCCACTGCAGCTGGCGGTCCGACGGGGTCACCGACGCGGCCTTGGCCAGGATCTGGGCCTGGGTGTCGGTGGGCGAGATGGTGGCTATCGGCGCACCCGCGGCGGTCGCGGAACCCGCGACCGCCAACGGGATCACCAACGAGGACAGGATCGCGGCGCTGACCGCGAGTTGGCGACGACGCATGATTCCTCTTCCGGAACGCTATACATCGGATGACTCACACCCTGAAAGGTGTGACCCACTGCATAGGTCCGAGAGTGTGGAACAACATGCGACTTTTCGCAAGAGTTGAACAAATAGAGATCCGACGACTACGGCAAGGTGTGTGCGCTCAGGTGCGCCCAGGCGCGGTCGCGGAAGTCCTGCCCGTCCGCGCCGGAGGGGTAGGCGTGACCGAGTCCGGGGTAGGACCGCCAGGTGACCTTGACCCCGGCCGAGCAGTCGTAGCGCTGGGCCGAGCCGTTCGGCACCGGCTCCACCACCGCGGGGCCGCACGAGTTCCGCGCCGCCCACTCGTCCCGCGCGATCTTGCCCAGGCCGACGTTGATCAGCAGGTCGCTCTCGCCGTGGAACAGCGACACCCCGATCGGCCTGCTCGGCGTGCAGGCGCCCCACCACGTCGGCGACCCGCCCATGGTCCCGCTGACCGCGGCGAACGTGTCCGCCGCGTCGCACGCCAGGCGCTGGCTCATCCACGACCCGAGCGAGCCGCCCTCGGCGTAGACCCGGCGCGGGTCGACGCAGTAGGTCGCCGAGATCCGGTCGACCACGGACTTCAGGAAGGCGATGTCCGGCGAGCCCCGGTCGACGTTCCAGTGGTTCGAGTTGCCCGCGGGGTAGGCGACGATGAACTTGTGCGAGTCGGCGTACTGGCTCCAGCCGGTGGCGAACTCCTGCCCGAACGGGAACGAACCGAGGCCGTGGATGCTCAGCATGAGCGGGGCGGGCGCGGTCAGGCCCGCCGGGACGCGCAGGTTGTAGGAGCGGAAGCCGATGGTGCGGGTGACGGTCCCGCCCGTCGGGGTCAGGCCGCAGCCCTGTTCGGCCGCGACCGCGGTCGAACTCGGGGCCACCGCGGCGGCGAATGCCAGCGCGGCCAGAGCGACGATCACCTTTGATCGAGCCATGTTGGAGCCTCCTGCAGGGGTTAGGGAATTTCAGGGGCGGTGCCGACGGCGTTCATCACGGGGATGAAAAGCGTGTAGAACCAAGGGGATGGCGTGCGCCACGTGTGCTGGGCCATGACGCGCAACCGGTAGTGGATCTCCTGGGCGATCTGCTCCTCGGTCAGGGCGTTCGGGTCGTCGCAGAACACGTGCAGCTTCGAGCCGAGGTTGTAGGGCCGCTCGGCGTCGCTCAGCCGGGTCCCGTCCACGAACAGGCTCGGGTCCCAGGTGTCGTACATGAACGCCGGGTGCGCGTTGAACAGCGCTGCCCAGCCGCCGGTGGCGAAATACGTTGGGGTGAAAGTGGAATTGTGCACCCGATGCCCGGCCGCGATGAGCTGTCGGACGTTGTACGCGGGTCCGATCCAGGGCGGCGGACCGCTCATCGACCAGTGCTCGATGATGATGTTCGGGTTGACCGTCAGCGTTGAGCCACCCGGCTTGAGTCCGTCGTTCCACGCCCTGGTCGTCTTGCCTGCCGAGCGCACGATCTCGTTGGCCCAGTTGATGAATCCGAGATAGGCGTCCTTCCCAGTCGCGTTTGGACCGTACTTGGCGCGGGCGTAGTCGGCCAGCTGCGGGAAGTCGTCGTAGTTGGTGACGTACTCGTCGCCGCCGATGTGGAAGTACTCGCTGGGGAACAGCGGCAGGTATTCCCTGATCAAGTCCTCGATCAGCTCATACGCCGCGGGCTTGGACAGGTCGATGAAGCCCGGCTGCACCTGCCCGGTCTTGCTGACCAGCCGGAGTTCGGGATGGGCGTTGAGGATCGCGTCCATGTGCCCCGGGAAGTCGAGTTCCGGAAGGATCCGCACGTTCCGGGCGGCGGCGTAGTCGATGAGATCGCGGATCTCCTGCTTGGTGTAGTGCTCGGCGGAGGTGATCTCGGGGTGGCTCTCGCTCTCCAGCCGGAAGCCGTGCACATCGTTGAGGTGCAGGTGCAGGTGGTTCATCTTCAGATAGGACATGTCGCGGATCCGGTCGCGCAGCCACGGGACGGTGAAGTACTTGCGGCCCGCGTCGAGCAGCAGGCCGCGCTCGGGGTACAGGGGCCAGTCGTCGGCGGTGCCGCCGGGCAGGGATCTGTTCTGCCGCAACAACTGCAGGACGGTCCGCGTGCCGTAGTACACCCCGGCCCCAGCGCCCTGGATGGTCAGCACGGGCGCCACGGTCAGGCGGTATCCCTCGGCGCCACCGGCCGCGGCGCCGACCCGCAGCCGCAGATCACCCGCCCTCGGCGCGCCGCCGACCTGCCATGGCACGGCGAGCCCGGTCAGCGAGTGCAGCTCGGCGGCGAACATCCGGGCGGTGTCGGAGAGTGCGGCGTCCTCGGCGACGACCCGGGCGCCCGCGGCGAAGGTGTACCCCTCCCCGGCGGGCGCCCAGTTCCGCAGGCCCGGCACCACCTTGGGCGCCCCGAGCGCCGCCGCCGCCCCCTGCGCGGAGGCGACCGCCCCGGTCACCGTCGTGGCCACCACCACGACGATGGCGCCGAGACCGCGGAGGATCTTGTGCGCACTGATGCGTGACATGGGACACAACTATGCAAGACTACTCTTACGTTACGCAAGAGTAGTCTTGCAGAATTCCACGTTTCCGCAGGTCAGGCCACCTGGATGTCGTGCTCGCTTGCTGGCGCCAGGAAGCGCAGCAGGCCGGCCGCCTCGGTCTCGATCTCCGAGCGCTGGGCCTTGGTGAGCTTGCCGAGGCCGCGCCCCTTGAACACCACGCGGTCTTTGGCGACCTCCGTCGTCCACAGGCCCGCGGTCACGCCGTCGATCAGGATGACTCGCGGCACCGGGCCGTGCGGGTCGAAGTCCTGGGCGCGGTAGAGGTCGGTGATGACCCGAGACCGGTCGGCGTGCGACAGCAGCAGGTTGTCGAAGTCGTAGAGGAAGCGGATCGGGACCGGGGTGTCGGCGTCGGGGCGCGGCGCGTCGGGCAGGTCGAACAGCTCGCGGCCCTGCTCGTCGGTGAACTTGATCAGGTCCATGCCCTTGACCACTTCGGACAGTCGGGTCAGGCCGGACCACAGCTGGACGTCCTTGACCGAGGCCGGTCCGAACGCGGCCAGGTAGCGGCGAACCATCTCGGCCAGGTCGATCGGCTCGACCTCGCGCCCGCCCAGCCAGTGCTCGACGGTGGTGTGCGCCGCGGCGCCCGGACGGCCCCACAGGCCACGCGGCGTCACCTGGACCAGCGGCGTCCACGCGCGCACCGCCTGGGCGAGCGAGGCGGGATCGTTGTCCGGCCACCTCTTGGCCAGTTCCTTGCCGAGGTCGCTGAAGATCAGCGGATTGTCCTCCAGGATGGCGCGGCCCGCGGCCAGCAGCTCGTCGCGGTCGACGCCGACGAGGCCCCGGCCGAACACGCCGTTCAGCGCGCGGGCCAGCATCGGCGCGAGCAGTGGGCGGAGGCGGAGGCTGTCGGCGGCGGTGACCAGGTGGATGGTCCCGCGCATGAGCACGATGCGGACGAGTTCGCGGGATTCGAGCAGGTCGGATGCCTGGTCGGGGGTGAAGTCGCGCAGTCGGCTCCATAAGCCGACGTACCAGGTGTGCGGGGTCTGGGCCTGGAGCCCGACCAGGTGCTCGACGGCCGTGGGCACATCGAGATCGGCCCGCTCGATGAGAAGCTGGCGGGCCAGGGTGGCGCGGTTGAGCGCCCGGAGGGAGAGGACCTTCACGCGCGCTCCAACACGACGACCGGGATCTCGCGCTCGGTCTTGCGCTGGTAGCTCGCGTAGGTGCTGAACTCCTTGACCATGATGTCCCACAGCTCCGGCCGCTCGTCCGGACCGGCCGTGCGCGCGGTGGCCTGGAAGACGTCGTCGAGCACCTGGACGGTGACCGACGGGTCGTCGCGCAGGTTCAGGTACCACGACGGATGCCCGACCGACCCACCGTTGGACGCGACCAGCAGATAGGCATCACCCGCGCGCCCGTAGTACAGCGGCGTGCGCCGCGACACACCCGACTTGCGGCCCCGGGTGGTGAGCAGCAGCGCGGGGTGACCATGGAAGAGGTGGCCTTCCGCGCCGCCGGTGGCCACGTAGCGCTCGATGTGCTTGGCGACCCAGCCGGTGGGGCTGTTGGTGATGTCGGTCATGTCCAGCACCGTAGCGCCGCCCACCGACAGAGTTGGCGGGGGCACACGGCAGAATGAACCACTGGTCAAGGCTTGATTACCAGGAGGATGTCGCGGTGGGACAGGGCGAGCTGCGTGGGGTCGTGGCGATGGACGGCCCCTCGGGCACCGGCAAATCCACCGTGGCCCGCCGCCTGGCGGGCGCGCTGGGCGCGGGCTACCTCGACACCGGGTCGATGTACCGGGCGGTGACGCTGGCCGTGCTGCGCGCGGGCGTCGACCCGGCCGACACGGTCGCGGTGTTCCGCGTCGCCCAGTCCGTCGACCTCCACGTCGGCACCGAGCCCAACCGGGCGTCGGTCCACCTCGGGGCCGAGGACGTGGCCACCGAGATCCGCGGGCAGCGGGTCACCCTGGCCGTCTCGGCGGTCTCGGCGGTGCCGAAGGTGCGCGAGCTGCTGGTCAACCGGCAGCGGCAGATCATCAGCGAGGTGCGCGCCCGGTTGGGCGGGATCGTCGTCGAGGGCCGCGACATCGGCACCGTGGTCGCCCCCGACGCCGGGCTCAAGGTCTACCTCACCGCCTCGGCCGACGCCCGCGCCGCGCGCCGCACCCGGCAGGACACCGCCGACGGCCGCGCGTCCACTGTGGACGCGGTGAAGGCCGATGTGGAGCGCCGCGACCGGCTCGACTCGACCCGCGCGGTGTCCCCGCTGCGCGCGGCGGAGGACGCCGTCGAGGTCGACACGACCGAACTGGACATCGACGGCGTGGTCGCCCACCTGCTCGACATCGTCCGCGACCGCGGCCTCAGCGGCACCCACGCGCAGGCCGGTCGATGAGTACCCAGTTGCCCGAGGGCGCGGTGCCCTGGTTCCATGACCTCGGCCGCTGGATCGGCACGTGGTGCTTCAAGCCCGCGTTCCGCATCCGCACGCACGGCCTGGAGCGGGTGCCCCGCACAGGCCCGGTCGTGCTCGTGGCCAACCACAGCTCCATGCTCGAACCACAGCTGATCTACGGAATGCTGCCGCGCCGGTCGGTGTTCCTGGTGAAGCAGGAGATGTTCAAGGGCCTCGCGGGCAAGGGCCTGCGGGCGATCGGCCAGGTGCCGGTCAAACGCGGCGAACCCGACCGCGCACCGCTGCTCACCGCGGTCGCGATCCTCAAGGACGGCGGCCTCGTCGGCATCTTCCCCGAGGGCACCCGCGGCGCGGGTGACGTCCAGGCCGCCGAGCAGGGCGCGGCCTGGCTGGTCCGCCAGTCCGGCGCGGTCGTGCTCCCGGTGGCCACCCGCGGCACCCGCAGGCCGGAAGGCAGCGGTCGGCGGTGGCGGCCCAGGGTCGACATGATGGTGGGCGAACCGTTCGACCTCGCGGTCGGACGCGGGCGCACCGGCCTCACCGAGGCAACCGAAGTAATCCGGGTCCGGCTCGCCGACCTGGTCCGAGAACTTGACGAAATGCGGAAGCGATGACAGAGCTCGATGGCACGCTGGATGGCACCTGGTCGGACGAGTCCGAATGGGCCTCGATCGGCGACGAGTTCGCCGACGGCGAGGACGGCGGCGCCACGCCCCAACCGGTGCTCGCCGTGGTCGGGCGGCCGAACGTGGGCAAGTCCACGCTGGTCAACCGCATCCTCGGCCGCCGCGAGGCGGTCGTGCAGGACACCCCCGGTGTGACGCGTGACCGGGTCGCCTACGACGCGCTGTGGAACGGCCGCCGCTTCACCGTGCTCGACACCGGCGGCTGGGAGCCCAAGGCCGACGGCCTGCAGGCCGCGGTCGCGGTGCAGGCCGAGTACGCGATGACCCACTCCGACGCCGTGCTGGTCGTCGTGGACGCCTCGGTGGGCGCCACGGCCACCGACGAGGCCGTGGCCAAGGTGCTGCGCCGCTCGAAGGTGCCGGTGATCCTGGTGGCGAACAAGGTCGACGACGACCGCCTGCTCGCCGACACCGCGTCGCTGTGGTCGCTGGGCCTCGGCGAGCCGTTCCCGGTGTCCGCGCTGCACGGCCGCAACTCCGGCGACCTGCTCGACGCGATCCTGGCCGCGCTTCCCGAGACGCCGAAGGAGACCTTCGGCTTCACCGGCGGACCCCGCCGCGTCGCGCTGGTCGGCAAGCCGAACGTGGGCAAGTCCAGCCTGCTGAACCGGCTCACCGGCGAGAACCGCGCGGTGGTCGACTCGGTCGCGGGCACCACGGTCGACCCGGTCGACTCGATGGTCGAGCTGGATGGACAGGTGTGGCGGTTCGTCGACACGGCCGGCCTGCGCAAGCGGGTCAACTTCGCCAGCGGCACCGAGTACTACGCCTCGCTGCGCACCAAGGCGGCCATCGAGTCCGCGGAGGTCGCGGTCGTGCTGCTCGACGCCAGCGAGCCGATCGCCGAGCAGGACCTGCGGGTCCTGACGATGGTGGTCGAGTCGGGCCGGGCGTGCGTGCTCGCGTTCAACAAGTGGGACCTCGTCGACGAGGACCGGCGCCTGCAGCTCGACAAGGAACTCGACCGCGGGATGGTCCGCGTGCCGTGGGCCGAGCGGGTCAACGTCTCGGCGCTGACCGGTCGCGCGGTGCGCAAGCTCGCGCCCGCGCTGCGCACCGCGCTCGACTCGTGGGACCAGCGCGTGTCCACCGGCCAGCTCAACTCGTGGCTGTCCGACCTCGTGGCCGCCACTCCCCCACCGGTCCGCGGCGGCAAGCAGCCCAAGATCCTCTTCGCTACCCAGGCGTCGGTTCGCCCGCCGACGATCGTGCTGTTCACCAGCGGGTTCCTGGAGGCGGGCTACCGGCGGTTCGTCGAGCGGAAGTTCCGCGAGACGTTCGGGTTCACCGGCAGCCCGGTCCGGATCTCGGTGCGCGTGCGCGAGAAGAAGCAGCGCAAGAACTAGACGGCGTGCTCGCGGAGCAGCTCGGCCGTGCGGTCGGGCTGCTCCCACCAGAACAGGTGGCCGACGTCCGCGAGCTTCTCCAGCCGGGCGTCGGGCACCAGGCTCGCCACGTGGTCGCCGTTGCGCGGGGTGATCATCTCGTCCTCGGTGCCGTGCACGACGAGGGTCGGGACTTTGATGTCCTTGAGCCCGTTCACGGCGTCGTGCTTGCTGACCGCCTGCAGCTGCATCATGATCACCGGCGACGGCACCTTCTGCGACAGCGTGACCTCGACGAACTTGCTGAACCGCGAGTCGTCGGCGCGGAACGCGGGCGACAGGTTCGCCTCGTAGCCCGCGCGAAGGATCGTCCTGACGTCGCCGCCCCGGTTGATGGCCTGCATCATCCGAATCGGACCGGGCGCGTCGAGCGAGCCGCCGTCGGGGCCCGCGTAGGTGCAGCCGAGGGTCAGGGTGCGGACGCGACCGGGGTGCCGGACGGCGAGTTCCTGGGCGACCATGCCGCCCATCGAGATCCCCATGACGTGCGCGTCGTCCCATCCGACGGCGGCCAGCACTTTGGCGGCGTCGTCGGCCAGGTCGGCGATGGTGAACCCGGCCTCGGCCGGGTCGCTGTGGCTGATCCCCCGGTGGTCGAACGCCACGACGTCGAAGTCGCGTTCGAGCAGGGTCAGGAAGGGCTCGCCCCAGAGGCCGTGGTGGCCGCCCATGCCCTGGATGAGGAGCAGGGGCGCCCCCGCGCCGCGGCGGATGTAGTGCAGCTTGCGGTCACCCAGATCGGCGATCGGCACGGCCGGTACTCCTTATTGAGGTGGCGTCTTCCCAGCTCAAGGTTAGGCTGGGCGAGGTGTTGGGGACCATCAGAGTCGTCCTTGCCGACGACGAACCACTGCTGCGCCACGGCCTCGGCGTGCTCTTGCGCGCGGGCGGCGGCATCGACGTGGTCGCCGAGGCAGGCGACGGCCACGCCGCCCTCGACGCGGTGAAGAGGCATCGTCCCGACGTCCTGCTGATCGACGTGCAGATGCCGCACCTGAGCGGGCTCGACGTGCTGGGCATGCTGCCCGACCCTCCGCCCGCCACGGCCATCCTCACCACTTTCGACCTCGACGACTACGTCGCGCGGGCACTGGAGCTAGGTGCGCAGGGCTTCCTGCTGAAGGACATCGAACCGGAGACCCTCGTCCGCGCCGTCCGCGACCTGGCCGCCGGCGGAGCGGTACTGGACCCCCGAATCACCGCCCGCCTGCTCCCCCGCCTGCGCGGCGCGGGCGTGTCACTGAACAAGGCGCGGGCCCTCGCCACCCTGAGCGCCCGCGAACGCCAGGTCCTCGACCTGCTGGCCGACGGCCACCCCAACGCCCGCATCGCCTCAGCCCTGCACCTGACGGAAGCCACGGTCAAGGCGTACGTCTCGGCGACCCTGACGAAACTCGGCGTCCGCAACCGAGTCCAAGCCGCCCTCCTGGTCCACGGCGTCGACGTGGGCTTCCCATGATCCTCCGCCGCGCGGCCCTCGAAGCTCTCGCCATCGGAATCCCGCTGGCGGCGGTCCTGCTGTCCCACCCCACCCGCTTCGCCTTCGCCTTCCCCGCGGCCCTCGTCGCCTGCTTCGCGCTTCCCCTCCGCCACCGCTGGCCATGGCTGGCACTGCTGATCTGCTTGCCCGCCCTGGTCGGCGGCCTGGGCTGGCCCCCGTCGGTGGTCGCGCTGTTCCACCTCGGCAGGCACACCGACCCGCGCGCCGTCGTCGCCTGGGTGACCGCCGCGCTCGTCGCCATCGCATTGCCGGTCCAACTGGACTTCAGCAGCACGGTCCCCGACCAGATCATGAGCCTGATGTTCTCCCTGGTAGCCGTGGGCGCCCCCGCCGCACTGGGCGCGGCCCTCCGCCTACACACCCAGCTGCGCGAAAGCCTCGCCGACCTGGACAGGGCCCGCTCCGCGGAACTGGAAGCCCGCGCCGACCAGGCCAAAGCGACAGAACGAACCCGCATAGCCCAAGAAATCCACGACGCCGTAGGCCACAACACCACCCTGATAGCCGTCCAAGCCGCCGCGCTGGCCGCCACCACCACCGACCCGTCCGCCAAGGAAATCGCGATCCGCCTGCGCCACCTGGCCAAACAGTCCCTGACCGAGATGAGAGCCGCCCTGGGCCTAGTCGCCCCCTCCCGCCACGGCGTCGAGGACCTCCCCGCTCTGATCACCCAAACCCGCCACGCAGGCGTCGACATCACCTTCACCGGAGCCCCCGTCACCGCCCCCGGCTTGGTCGACCGAGCCATCTACCGAGTCGTCCAGGAGGCGCTGACCAACGCCGTCAAACACGCTCCCGGCGCCCCGATCGAAGTCACCCTGCACACGCACCTGGACCGCGTCCGCGTCTCAGTGACCAACGGCCCCAGCCCCCACTCCCCCGACCCCGGCGGCGGCACCGGCCTGGACGGCCTCACCGAACAAGTCCACACCGCCTCCGGCACCCTCACCGCCACCCCAACCGCGTCCGGCGGCTTCACCGTGATCGCCGACCTACCAACCAAAGTAGGTCCACGACGGCCGACTCCCGAAGGTATCCCCCACCCCTCCCACCAGCCATAGTCATCCCGCCAGCGCCGTTTCGGGGGCGGCGCGGGACCGAGGGGACAGCGGGGACCCGCCACGCACGGGTCCCCGCGCCGCCCCCGATTCGTTGATCGAACCGGACGTGCGCTAGTCTTACCCAGCACCCGCGAGAGCGGGATGTGACCGGGCTGTGGCGCAGTTTGGTAGCGCACTTGACTGGGGGTCAAGGGGTCGCAGGTTCAAATCCTGTCAGCCCGACGGTCGATGAAACGCCCGTCTATCTGGAAGTTTTCCCAGGTAGACGGGCGTTTTGATGTTGATGGGCAGTTGCGTTGTTGATCGTCCTTTGTGGATGTAAAGATCGTTCTACCGACCGGTATGGAGAAAATCTGGAGGCCGGTTCTCCCGCGGCGCCTGTTAATCTCGTTGTGGGGTCATTGTCGATCTTCCCGATCGGGTGAACTTTCACAACGGGCCACAACTGGCGTCATTCGCCCTGGTCAGGCCCGTGCGGTCCCGAACTGGGGTACGCATGCCCTGGCGTCGGTTGACGTCGCATGGCGCTGGTTCCGACCAACGCGCGGCGGTTGGTGTCGGATACGGCACGTTGACCGGGGCGGCGGCCCGGCCGACGGTCGGACAGCCCGGGATACCGGATCTGTGCCGATCTTGGCCTGACCGATTGTCGTCGGTCGTATGCTCGCCGGATGGGTGAGTCTCAGCCGACGCCGCGGCGGGTCAAGGTCATGATGGAAGTCGTCGTCGAGATCAACGACCCGGCGGCACTGGAGAAGTTCGCACTCGACCACATCGACCAGCTCAACTACGCCACTGACGACGACACCGCGGCCGAAGCTGCCCGCGCCGAGGAACGCGCCCAGGTGATCGGCGACATCGTTCACGCGGTGAATTGGATCGCGGATCCTTTCACCGCCATCCCCGACGACGCCGGACTGGAAACCTCGGAGAGCAGCCAGCACGCCATCGAGATCGACTCCACCGGCCTGCCGATCACCGACACTCCCGATTTCGCAGCCCTGTTCCCGATCTGTGCCTGCCACAAGGACAGCTGCGACAACTGCTCCGGGTTCCAACTCACACCCCGCACCGCGTCAGTCCTGTGGTCCTCCTGCGTACTGCGCGCCGACCAAGCCTACGAGGACGTCATCGAGTTCGGCGACGAGCCTGTCGACCCTGACGACGGCATGTGGTCGACCTTCGACGAATACCCGCCCGTCACCTTCCGCCAGAACGCGGTCTGGCGCCGCCAAGCCGCGCGCGCCTTCGACGACCTGGCCACCGACCTCGCAGCAGGCCACTGGCCCCAACCCCGTTGCGCCGCCGAGGAAATGGCGCTCCACCTCGCCATCGGCACCGCCATCGCCGCCATCGCCGACGACTGGCCCAACGCGACCCGCGCTATCGAAACACTCCCCCAACACCAAGACGACCTCGACTGGGACATGGCCAACGACGTTCTCTTCCAGGACCACGACATCCTCAACCTCTTCGACATCGAACTCGACGGCATCGAAGACCCCGACGGCGACCAGAACCAGTACATCGGAATGGGCGATTACCGCCCCCACGCCTGGTTCACCACCTTCAACAACGCCGACCCCCGCGACGGACGCCGTCCCTTCCGCCGATAGCTGCCTGACCTACCGCCCGCCAAGCGACTCGCCGCAGCACAAACGACGTCGCCGCAATGGCCGTGTCGTACCAAGTCGCATCGCTGGTAGGTGTCTAATCGCCCGATGAGCTCGGAACCGACCATCGACTACGCCACTGTCAGCGTGGGGCTCCGCCCGTCGCGGGTGATCGTCGTGTTCGACGGGGCCTCGAACTGGACATTCTGGGCGCGCAAGGCGCTCTACCTGGCCGAGTTGCGGTGGGGTGGACCAGGGTTCGCGTTGGTTCCGCATCGGGGCGGTCAGGTCGATCAGACGCTCCTGGCCGCGTGCCGCGCCTACGATCCGGACTACGTCGTCACGATGTCGGCGACGATCGGCGAGCTCGAGACCCTGCGTCCCGGTTGGTTTCAGGTCGAGGGCGACGACGGTCGCCCCGTGGGTGAACCTGAACGGCAGCGTCTCCTGGATGGCTCACGCGACACCGACCACGGTCCGAATGACGGGGACCTGCGGGCTCGGGAACAGATCGCCGAGGTTTGCTCCGTCTATCGACACAGGTCCGACGATGGCGAGTGGGACGAGCCCAACTCGATGTTCGTGGCTCCCTGGCCTGATGACGTTCTTGAGACCGCGCAAGCCACCGGTACACCCGGCGGGATCACGCTGACTTGCCCACCAGACTGGGGTGGCCTGCTCGGCGTGGCCACCGCGGCTCGCGCGGGCGTCATCGACACACCGTCGCCCGACGCCGAGGAACCGTCGCTCGGCGAGACCGAACTGTCGATGCTGGTGGACTGGCTGCTGGGCGGCCAAGGATTCAACCTGCCCCGACAACTCCTGCACTCCACCACCGTCGTGGCCGGTGTCCTCACCGAACAGACCACGACGTCCCAGGAGCGCGCGATGGTTGGGCTCAGCACGGTCTGGGCTGGCACCAGCAGAAATGTCCCACGCCTGCTCGTGGTCGGTGACGAGCCTGAAGACTTCGCCCTTGCCAGGCTGTGGAAGCTCACCCACGGAGTCGGCCACTGGCTGCCCGCCTCCGTCGGCATCCGCACCGACCGCGTACCGCCGCTGCTGCGCCCCGCCGTCAATCGGATCGCGATGGACGCCCGCCGGTCCAGCAGCCGACTCATCCTCACGTCGGTTTCCCGCACGGTCGATGAACTGGCGAGCGACCGGGACCACCTGCGGCTACTCGCCGACAGCGACGACCTGTCCCGACTGACACCGCGTGCCACGGTCAAGGCCGCCAGTGAGTTGTCCTGGCGGCAGCCGACCCGCACACACCTGGCGGTCGCCGACCAGTTCGACGACAACCTGGCCATCCCGGTCCACGTCGACACCAACGGCACGAGAACGATGGCCGCGCCGCTGCCAGCCCCAGCGCTGCGCAACCCCGGCCTCGCCGCCGCCGACCTCCGATGGCACGTCGATGTGACCTGGGACGAACCCCGGGGCGTGCTCGGACGCGGACTCGCCAGCCAGGCAGTCTTCGCACCCGACACACCTGACTACTACACCTGGGGCCGCCGAAGCCGCCGCGGAACCTCCTACCAGGCACAACGCTACGACCTCGTTATCAGCGGAATCCAAGCCGACAACCGACTCGCGCGCGCCAAGGTCCGCGAGCCCAGTCTCTCGGACTGGATCGCGGCGAAATGCCGCGAACACGACGTGACCACCCGGCTCAGCCCCGCTGGCCACCGCAGCGCTCAACTCGGGCGGATGCTCGGCAGCCGAGACGAGTTCGTCCGCTTGTTCAGCGGCGCGCTGCTGCCCGCGATCCGAGCCATGAGACCGTCGGGGTCTTCGGCCGCCCAGGCGTACCCGAACAGCGACGGCGTTCGACTCGCCGCTGGGGTGGGCTGCCTGAACTTCGTCGGACTCCGTTTCCGCACCGCCGGGCTGCCTGCTCGACGGGTACGGGAAGAACTCGACAAAGCACTAGCCGCGGGGATCCTTCGCCGCGGCATGGTCGTGGGATGCGCGACATGCGAAGAGGTGCAATTCCAAACCGTAGACCAAGTCGCCCAGCGCTGGACATGCCACCGCTGCGATACGGGCAACGACCTCAACCAGACCGCATGGCGAAAACCACTCGACGAACCTACCTGGTTCTACGACCTACACCCCGTGGCACACCGCCTCCTGAACGAGAACGGCGAAGTGCCAGCACTGCTGTCGCGTCACCTCGCCGTGGAGTTCGGCGCCCGCACGCCACTGATCGACGTTGACGAGATCGAACTCGTGCACGCGGGCGCCAAGCAGGTCGAACTCGACCTCGTGGCCTACGCCGACGACATCCTCATCGTCGCCGAGTGCAAGTCCACCAGCAAACTCGGCAACGGCAGCAACGACCAACTCCGCCGCGACATCACCAAGAAATGCCAGGCGGCGGCCCTGCTGCGAGCGGATCGCCTCCTGTACGCGACCACCGCCGACACCTGGGATGACCGCACCCGACGCCTGATCGAAGCGACCGTGCACAACTATGACTGGGGTATCGCAGGCCAACGACCAGAGCTGCGATTCGTCACCCGACTTCGCCACATCACCTAGACAATGCCCAGGATGATCGACGGGTGTTGGTGAGCTAGCCGTGCGACCAGAACGACCGCGAGCCGGATTCACTTCGCGGTGGCGTTGGCGGATCTCGTCCTACGCGGTACCCGTCGTGATCTCCGCAAGGCTTGCGATCCGCTCGGCGCAGTGTCGTTCCGTCGCGGTGACCGCGCGTACGGCGTCGAGCCAGCGGCGTTCGAGGTTGTCGAGGAGGCGGGCTTCGACTTCGGGGGCGACGTGGCTGTAGATCTGTTCGATCTTGTCGGCGAGTCGGTGGCCGAGGCGTTTGGCTTGGGCGATGTCGGGGATGAGGTCGGCGATCATCCAGGTCTTGTGGCTGTGTCGCAGTCCGTGGAAGGTCAGGCCGGGTTGCACGGGGTCGAGGCGCGGCCAGTGTTCCGGGTAGCCACGGGTGCCGTCGGCCCCCGGACGCATGACGCGGCGGGCGAAGTTGGATCGGCGTGGGTGCTGTCCCTCGGCGGTGACAAACACGTGAATGTGGTTGTGGGTGGTGAGGTGGTGGCGGAGCAGCGCAGTCAGGAACGGCGGCAGGATGATGGTGCGCGCGGACTCGGCGGTCTTGGGTGGCCCGAGGCTGAACACGCCGTCGATCTCCAGCAGCGCGCCCTCATGTGGATCGATGACCATGTACCCGACGGGTCCGTCCAGATGCAGGTTGGAACGTCGCAGGCCGAGCAGCTCACCCCACCGGGCGCCGGTCCAGGCCGCTGTGATCAGCAATACCGCCGCCCACGAGCCCGCGAGCAGGCCAGCGTGTAGTGCCAGCCGCAGGGCGCCTTCGGGGCTGGTGTGGACGCGTTCGCGGACTGCGGCGTGGCGGCGCCTGCCGCGCCGGTTGGCGCGGTAGGGGTTGGCGTGGATGAGTTTCTCGTCGGCGGCGTCGGACAGCATCATCGACAGGAGCTTGACCATGGTGGACACGGTGCTGGTGGCGTAGCCGTCGGCGCGTTTGCCTTTGGCCCATTTGTGCACCGACAGGTTGGTGATTCCGGCGAGTGATGACAGGCCCCAGTCGGGTTCCAAGTGGTTGGACCACAGACTGTGGTACTGGCGCTCGGTGTTGGGGGCCACGTCCAACGCGTCGAACCACTCCTGCGCCCATGCGCCGAGCAGGGTTCGTCCGCCGTCGGGGTCGATGAAGTGGCCGCGACGCTGGTCGACGTTGATCTCTCGGGCGTGGTCGTCTGCGTCGTCCTTCGTCGTGAACCCGGACACCGAGCCAAGTGTGCCGTCGGGTTTCTGAAAGCGCACGCGCCATGAACTCGGCCCGGACGGCTCCGAGTACGCCACGAGCTCACCCCCATCTCAAGCATGGTGTCCGAACACAACACGTGTATGGACCCGTCCGTCTTGGGGTCCAGTCAAGGAATCCGGTGGAGGCCGCCCGATCAGGTGACGCGACCGCGCGCGATCCTCGTCGTCTTGGGGTCCGATTTGGACTGATCGGCTATTGCGACCAGGTCGTCGTGGGTGAAGCGCAGGTGTTTGCCGACGTACCGACAGGGAATCGCTCGAGCGGCGGCCTTGCGCCGCAGCCAGGATGCCCGCAGTTGCAAGCGTTGCGCTGCCTGTTCGGCCGTCAACAGCACCACCACTGCGTCTTCCACCGGCCCCGGGGAAACCTCGTCGACGGTGGCGTCCACAGGCGAATGTTCTCTCGGCGCATCGCCGGATTCACGCGCGGCCGCCGGCCTGCGTGCACCAGCGACCCGACGCTGCGTCCTGCTCGGGGACATGACCCACCTCCAACGGTGTCGGGGACAGAACTTGACAGTCAGGCGACCCTGGGTTCCTCAAACCTGGCGTTGTCCATGACACGCCAGTACCAACTACAGGCGAATCGAAGGCAGTTCGACTCGGTCCGGTGCGACGGCCCGCACCCAGTCCTGTAGCGGCCCTGGTAGCTCCACGCCATCGAGTCGCTTGACGTGATCGCGTCGCCGTAGCGGGCCAAGCCGAGGACTTTCGCTCCGAACGCGTGCAAGCGGTAGCGGCGCTCGACGAGCGCGCGGACGATCCGCTCGACCTCGACCGTGTGTTGGCGGCGGCAAACGCTGCCCACGCCGACCAAAGGCAGCGCGGCCAGGTCGACGCCGTGCTTCTCGTAGAGGTCGGCGCAGCGGTGGTAGCCGGTGATCGACTGTCCTTGCAGGACAGGGATGATCGGCAACTTGGGGGCGAGGTCGCGGAGTCGGAGGTAGTCGGTGACGGTGCGGTGTTGGTGGGTGCGCAGGCTCAGGCCGGTGCGGGCCAGCACATGTTCTTCGGTCATCCAGTCGCGGGGTGCGGCCCACTCGAGGTTGCCGATCTCGCCGGCGTAGCGGCGGACCGCCGAGACGTAGGCGGCGGCGTCGGTGCGCCAACGTCCGTATAGAGACAGTTCGGTGAACCCGCCGGAATCCAATGCCCACGGGCCGGTGGCGCGCGGGAGACCGCGGCGCCCGGCGAGGCGTCGATGGCTGACCAGCAGCGGCATCCCGAGGTCGCGGGCGAGCCAGGCCGGTTGGTGGGTGCCGAGGTAGAACCTCATCGCCGCGTCCGTCGGGACTCAGCACCCGCGTGCACGAAGGGCAGAGTGAGCATGGTGGCGGCTGCCTTGCCGACGATCTGCCCGGGTATGGCGGCGGCACTGCCGAAGGCCAAGGGGACGAACAGGATGCTGTCGACCACGAGCCCGACCGCGTTGGACGCCGCAACAGCGCCCAACTGGCTGCGACGACGCAACCGCGCGTAGACGAGGGCGTCGAGGAGTTCGGAGACGGTGAACGCCACCACGCTGGCGATCGCGATCCGCGGGGTGGCCAGCGCGGCGGACAGTGCGGCTCCGGCTGCGATGCCCGCGGCCACACCGCGCGGGCCGAGTGCGTCGTGCAGCAGGTCGCGGGCGGTCAGGCTGGCACCGGCGAACAGGGTGCCCGCGGGCACCAGCAGACCGGCCAGAGCTAGCGGCGGGTAGTGGACCGAGGCGACGTTGGCCGCGACGACCGACAGCAGGTAGCCGACCATCGTCGCGACGCCTCGCACCGTGGGGCGCCCGGTGATCGGCCGAGGCGATGCCGACCTCGGCGCGGTCGGCGTGGTCGGGGTGGTCGGGGTGTTCATGCCGCCCGCTCCCCCGCGCCGGTGACCGGTTCCCCGGAGCGGCAGGACCAGGGTGAGCAGCCATCCGGGTCCGCGTCCTCCTCACGCACCTGGTCGGTGGTGATCAGGCGCAGGTGCCGTTCGCGCTTCACCGTTGCGTCGAGGTCGACCTGGTCGAGGGGTGTGCAGGAGCGGTGCAGGAAGTACTGGCCGCGCAGCGGCTGGCCGTGTGTGGTGGCGTGCGGGTAGCCGTCCCGGATGGCCCGGTCGAACTCGACCGCCTCGGCCCAGCCGTGTGGGTCGTGGTCGCGGATCCAGCGCCACCCGGCGTTGCCGTGGAATGGGCAACCGACGCAGGCGGACTTCACCGTGTCCCCGAAGCCCCGCCCGGCCAGGTACTCCGTACAGGTGGTGCGGTCGTAGCCGAGGTCGATCAGCGGGAACACGTTGCGCAGGAACCGAAGCCCGGAGTGTTTGGCGCGGGTGAACTCGTCGGTGCTGATCCCGATGGCCTGCTCGGCGTACACCCCGCGCGGCACCCGGTGTGGGTGCGGGTAGCCGAGCAGTTCCCGCGCGGCTTTCTTCAGCGGGATGATCTTGTATTCGCTGGTGCATTGGCGGCGGGCCAGGCCGCGGGAGCCGTCGGGGTTGAGGGTGTGCAGGGGCATGGACACGAAGCGGTGCTTCGGATCCAAGGCGTCGGTGCGGATGTTCCCGGCCGACACCCGGCGCACCGGGATACCCGCCTTCGCCGCGTGCGCGGTGAGTCGGTCGAGGTTGGCGTAGACCGCGCGGGGCTCCCACCCGGTGTCGGCGAACAGTGCCATGTCGAAGCGCGGGATCACGCCCTCACAGGCCAGAAGCAGCACGGCGGTGCTCTGCACCCCGGCGCCCAGGGACAGCAGCCGCAACGCGGGTCCGGGATCGAGCGCGGTCAGGTGCGGTGTGGTGGTCATGCCGCGGCCTCCTGTCCCGTGTGGGAGTGGTGAATGTCGAGCAGGTCCGCGAGGTCGGCGAGGAGGAGCGAAATCGCGTGGGCGGCTTGCTGTGGCACGACTCCGTTGCCCAGAGCGCGCAGCTGCGCGGTGCGAGGCAGGGGCAGGTCGGTGACCCAGCCGGGATCCAGGCCCATGAGGTGCTCGACGAAGGCGGGCGCGAGCACGGGGCGGCCATGGGTGCCGGGCTGTGTCGGGGGCGGTGTTCGTCGCCCGAGTACCTGCTCCCACCACCGCACCGCGGGCGCATAAGCGCCCCACAGCACCCCGTCGTCCACCGATACCCGTCCCGGATCGTCCTGCGGCACGGCGGCTACGCCATCGCCGTGTCGTTCGGGGTGTGGCTGGTCGGCGCCCGCAGGTGCATGACCGCTGAGGGCAGCATCAGGTCGCCCTTGGATCCTCGCTGCGCTGGGCAGCCCTTGGTGCCGTCGGTGGCACGTGGGGTCGGCAGCAGCCGGGCTTCGTCGGGCAGCGACGGTCCACCCCGGTGCGTCGTGTGGGAGCAGTTCTTCGCATCCGACGCCGTCGGGGTGGGCAACAGCGGGAACGTGGTGGCCAGGTCGCTGATCGCGCGGCGCCGCGCCCCGCCGCCGGTCGGGCGTTGGGTGAAGCACTGCTCGGGTGTCCGCCCGGAGTGGGTGGTCATGGGCGTGGGCAACAACAGCTCGCACGCGGTGCAGGTCTCGACGCCAAGCGAGAATGAAGACGCGTTCGCGGCGGTGGGCGGCACCGACGTCGCAGGCGCGGACGCTACGCCAGAGCGCGTCATACCCTGCTTTGGCCAGGTCGCCGAGTACACGGTGCAGACCTCCGCCTTTCCAGCGAAGCGCGGCGACGTTCTCCACCACGACGAGCGCGGGTCGTAGTAGGCGAAGGCCCGCCACGATGTCTGCCCACAAGCCACTGCGCTCGCCCTTCTCGATACCCGCCCGGCGTCCGGCCGCACTGATGTCCTGACACGGGAACCCGGCGGTCAGCACCTCGACCGGCTCCACCTGCGTCCAGTCCATGGCACGCACATCACCGAGGTTCGGCACACCCGGCATCCGGGCGGCGAGGATCTGGGTGATGTGCGGGTCGGGGTCGGCGCACCACGCGACACGTCCGCCGCCGAACGCGGCCAGCACCCCGACGTCCAAGCCGCCGTAGCCGGTGCACACCGACCCGACGACCGGCCCCGCGCTCGACGCGACGGAGAGGGTGTCGGGCGCGGTGTCCACGACGGCCGACGGTGTGGCCACCCGGCCCGCCCGCGTCGCCGTGGTGACGGCGACGCGAGCGGGGCCGTGCCCCGTGCGGCGGGTGATGCGGCGTGGTCGGCTGCTCATGCCGCCCAGCTCCCCGACACGCCCGAGCCACCACCACGTGGGTTCCCGGCGTGTCGCGTCTGGCCGCTGACGAACCCTCGGGATTCCTGAAGTTCGGTCGAGATTCCTGAACCCAAGGTCCTGCGCAGAGGGGTACGAAACACGAGCACGTCCTCATGCGAGATGAGGTGCAGCGGCAGCCCGGCTTCGCGCTGTTTGCGGATGAAGTCGCGTTGGAAGAACGAGCCGCGGGCGACGAGTTCGCCGTCGGCGGCGCGGGCGAGCAAGGCGACGCAGCGTTCCACCGGGATGAGTCCCGCGTGCACGCCGCAGGCGAGGATCTGGCTGGGCAGGTCGATCAGCTCGGCGTGCTCGCGCCACGGGCGGATGGTGATGGCGATGTGACCGCCCGGCTTCAGGAACGGCACCAGTCCGGCGAGGATGCGGGTGAACCCCGTGAGCAGCCGGTGGTGGCCGATGTTGGCCAGGTTCCCGCGGTCCAGGGTGCTGCCGTAGAGGTGGTGGTACTTCTGCACCCCCTTGCCGGGCGCGACCGCGACCTGCCCGTGCGTGGACGGCCCGTACGGCGGCGAGGTGACGACGAGCGCCGCCTGCCCGAGGTGCTCCGGCGGGAGCAGCGCGGCGATCTGTCGGGCGTCGCCGTGGAACACCTTTCCTTCCGACTCGACGCCCGCGTCGCGGGCGAGCGCAAGGTTGCGGCGGGCGACATCGACCCAGTGCGGCTCGTACTCGATCCCCACCGCGCGGCGCCCGGCGTGCACGGCCTCCACCAACGTGGTGCCGATCCCGGCCATCGGATCGAGCACCAGCTCGCCGGGCTGGGTGTAGTGGGCGATGGCGTGCGCGGCGACGGCGGGCAGCATCTTGGCCGGGTGCGCGGTCGACTCCGGGACGTAGCGGCCCTTGCGCTGCGCCGCCGGGGCCAACTGCGCGGTCGTCCACACCGACACGGGCACCTCGCCGGTGTCGATGTCGGTGGTGAGCTCGTCGAGGATGTCGTGCACCGAGCTGGACACGGGTCGACCGACAGCGGTGTTCCTGTCCGCGTTCACGGTGTCGAGGGCGTCGATGACCGCGCGCGGGATGCGCACGGTCGGCGCGTCCGCGGCACAGTCCGCGGCCCTGTCAGCCGCGCTGTCGGCGGCGTCGGGTGACGGGGTGGCGGGGGTGCGCTCGTCGGCCACGGGAGTGCCTTCCTCGCTGGCGGATGCGTTGTCGAGGTCGCTGAAGACGGGCCGGTGGTCTGCGGGGTTGCTGGAGTGCGGAGCCGGTGCGCCGGTCATCGCGCACCCCCCGTCTGCGGCGCCTGCGCGGCCGGGTCCACGGGGCTCGCCGGGGGCGGCTCGTGCTCGTGCGGCTGGGCGAACACGAGGACATCGGAATGGACCCTGGTGTGGGGCGCGGGCAGCTCCCGCACCGTCGCGCGGTGCTCCGTGCGCGCCCGCCGCTCGGCCGTCGAGCCGTCGTCGTCGGGCAGCACTTCGGTGGCGAACCGACCGTCGCGGACCGGCACGTGCAGGGCGACGACGTGCTGCAGGTACAGCAGGTCCGCGTTCTGCGCTGCGGCCACCACCGCACCGGTCGGATCGACCAACTCACCCTGCGACCAGTCGCTGTGGGTGAGCACGGCGAGGATGCCGCCGACCCGCAGCAGCCGGGCCGCCAGCAGCGCCACGACGTCGCCGACGCGGTCGCCGGCGTCGGCGGGACGCAGGCTGGTGATGACCAAGTCGGCGTCCGGCGCGACGGTGTCGAAGCCGTGCGGGGACGCCGCCGGTACCGCCGCCGAGGGTGATGCGGGGTCGCCGATGAGGTCGGCCCAGAACGGCCGCGACACCGGCCCGACGGACTCCTCGGGCGCGGCGACGCGCACCACGCGGCCGTGGCGCCCGAGGTGCTCGACCGTGTCCAGCGCGGCCGTCAGGTCGACGTCCGAGGTGTCGCCGGGAGCGCCGCAGGAGGTGTCGTCGGGGGCGTGCCGGATGACCCCGTCGGAGTCGACGACACCGAGTCCGCGCCGCCGCACGCTGGTGGTGTTCGAGGTCGGCCAGGGCAGCAGAGCGACCCGCCCGCTGGGCGCGCTGAACGCGGCGACGATCTTCTCGACCAGCGGCGTCGGCCAGGCCGCGTCGAGGTCGATCCCGGTCGCGCTCGCCGTCCACACCGTCGTCGGAGTCGGCGTGTCCGTGGACCCGCGTGACCGGCCGCGAGCGGTGGAGCCGGGCTTGGCGGGGCTGACCCTGGTGGTGGTCGCAGCCGTCGGATAGGGCCGCCGCTCGCCTCCCCGGCGGGCCGCCGCGGGACGGGTGGAGTCGCCACGCCGCTTCGGGCCGTGCGACGCCGGACGGCGCGCGGGCTGATCGGACTGGGGCATCGGGTACCTCGCAGAGTCTTCGAGGGTGTGCCGCGTTGTGCGTGCGGCCTGTGACACCCCAGGACTCCGAAAAACACCCCAGATTCCCGGACCTGTTACCGAATCTTTATCGCCCCGTTTGGGCGCCTCGTCGTTAACCGAAAAACCTCAACGAGCACGCGGGCACGCTTATGTGGCCGCCCGTTCCCCGTCGTGCCCTGTGCTGTCGAGAGATTTCTCGGACATTTCCGCGCGCCCTGCCCACTGGCGTCGCGGGCACGCCGGTCGGGGTGTCCGACCAGCTGGCCGACTATTACCGGATCGCCACCAAAACGCCATCTAGCCACTGTTCCGCAGATGGAAGGCTATTCCCGACGATCATCAAACGATCTCCCTCTCGGCGACCGGAGTGGCTGTCGTGCGGGTCGTGATGATCTTTGTTGCGACTGGAAACGATCACTGGAGATCATCGGTGGCGTTGTGGTGGACTTTTGGTGGCGTTCTGTTGCGTTTTGGGGGACGTCGTTTGGCTTCCTGTGGTGGTCATTGCTGTTTCGACCATTGCAAAGGAGCCGATCATGGCCCCGAGTCGCGTATTCGGTGACACGCCTTTCGAGCCCGATTCCCTGCCTTTGGAGTCCGCGCGGGCCGCGTTCGAGTGGCTGACCACCGGCCCGGATCCGCTGTCTGTCGACGGCCGTTTCTTCCCCGGCCTGCCCGCCCGGCGTGTGCCGGTGAACGAGTTGCGCGAGCTGCTGCTCGATACCTCGCTGCCGCTGTCGGCTGTGGACCTGGTGTGGATGCACCTGATCACCCGCTCCCGCGATGAGGGCGGCGCGTGGACGGTGGCGTGCGTCGGTGTGGCACTGCCCGCGTTGGTCTCCATCGCCGCCCGGCTGTCGGCGAAGTTCGCCGACGACCACCGCGACATCCACAGCGCGGTCCTGACCGGGTTCCTGTCCGAGCTGGCCACCATCGACCTGGTCCGGCCGTGGGTGATGTGGCGGCTTCGGTGCGCCGCGCTGCGCGCCGGACACCTGTTCATCCGGGAGGCGCTCGACCGTCCGACGCCCGCGTGGAACAGCTTCCACTCCAGCGAACCCGCCCCGCCCTCGGGTCATCCGGACTTCGTCCTGGCTCGCGCGGTCGCCGAGGGCGCCATCACCGGCGACGAGGCCGAGTTGATCGGCTCCACCCGCTTGGAGGACTACTCGCTCACCGCTGCCGCGGCTGACGCCGGGGTCAAGGTCTCCGCCCTGCACTGGATGCGCAGCCAGGCCGAAGCCCGGCTGGTCGCGTGGCTGACCGAGCAGGCCCCGCACGACGATCCCGGCGATCGCCGAGACCACGATGTCGAGATCGCGGCCGTCGGCGCCGTGACGATCACCGCCGCCGCCAATGGCGACGGATCCGGCCTGCGCCGACCGCGCGGCAAGTCACGCAGGGTGAGCAACTCGGCGGAGAAGTTGGCGGTAACGGTTCGGTATCGGCCTTCGGAAAAGGAGGCCGATTTCGGAGTCCTGGGCTGCGGGAGGACACCAGCCGCCCCCGCGCACACCACCCCGCTCGACCAGCAGGCCCGCACCACCGGGCAGCCGTCGAACGCGACTCCGGAGGTGCCGCCGTGTGCCGCCTGACCCGTTCCTCCCGCCACCCCCGACCCGGCCACCGCGCCACGCGCGGCGGTGAGCGCACCCCTGGCGACCATCGTCCCCGCCGCGACTCGGTCACGCCTTCGCGCCCGCTGCCGGGTGCGTGCGCCAGCCGGGTTCTCTCCCACTGGTCGCGGCCGACCTCCACGGCGCACGCCCCGTCGACTCAGTCCCCATCGGCTCCGTCCGTGGCTGTGACCCGTGCGGCTTGCGCGGCGCGGCGCGGCACGGTGCGGCGCACGGTCGTGGTGCTCGCCGAGGTCGCCGTGCTCGCCGTGGTGTTGTCGGCCGCGGCGGGTCCGGCGGCGCACGCGGACACCACGCACGTGCTCGCCATCGCCGGATCCGTCGACGAGGTCCTGACCAACATCCGGAACTGGATCATGGGCGTCCTGGCCGGGATCGCCACCGTGTTCCTCACCATCGGCGGCGTGCGCCGCGTCATGGGCGCGGGCGATCCGGGCGAGCAGGAAAAGGCCAAGGAGTGCTTCAAGGCCGCCGGGATCGGCTACTGCCTCGCGGCGTTGGCGCCGCTGGTCGTGACCGTGCTCAAGGGCATCGTGGGGGCCTGAGCGATGGCCCGCCGACCAGCGCCGACCGCGCCCACCCGAGCCCCGGCATCGGCCGCTCCGACCGTTCGCGGCCCGAGCGTCGACGCTCACATCCAGGCCCGATCCGCAGGCTCCGGCCCCGGCGACAGGGTGCTGCTCGCACCGCCGGGAGACGTGCGCGCCCGCCGCGGCGGCCCGCGCGCGCACCGGCGGCTGCGCCTGGCGAGGTGGCTGCCGAACCTGACGCGAGGCCGCGCGCTCGCGCTGCTGACGGTGAGCCTGGTGATCCTGCTCGGCGGCACCCTCGCCGTCAACGCCGACGTCACCGCAGCCGCCGCGCGCGGCCCTCTGCCCGTCGCCGCCGAGCCCCCTGTGCTACCGATCCCGACGGTCGCGCCGGGGTGCCCGCCGGGCTCGCCGAGCCCGATCTGCTCCCTGCCGACAGCGACGTCCTGGCCGACGCCGACCGGGCTTCCGCTGCCCATTCCGACGAGCTTGCCGCCGTGCGTGACGGAGCTGCCGATTCCACAGGCCGGGTGCGTTCCGGCGCCCACCAACTCGGCGCCGCCGCCGTGCACCGGGGAGGGCTGCATCCCGCAGCCCACCACCGCGCCACCGCTGACCAACCCCGGCTCCAACCAGCCGGGCCAAGGCGGCGACGGGCGGGAAGAGTGCGGGATCACCTCGATCGGCGGGTGCATCACCAACGCCATCAACGACTTCTTCCGCGGCATCGTCACCGCCGCGCTCAACCCGCTCTTGGACTTGTTGTCCAAGACGCTGCTCACCACCCCGACACCGGACTCGATGCCGCGCATCGGGGAGCTGTGGAACAACTCCTGGCAGATCCTCCTGGCGAGCTACGCGATGCTCGTCCTGATCGCCGGGATCCTGCTCATGGGTTATCAGACCCTGCAGACCCGCCACTCGGTCAAGGAGATCGCGCCCCGCCTGGTGGTCGGGTTCCTCGCCGGAGCCCTGTCGTTGTGGGTGGCGAGCAAGGCGATCGCGATCGCCAACGCCCTCTCGCAAGCGGTGATGGGTGGCGGTGTCGACGCCGACTCGGCGAGCACGGCGATCAAGGAACTCGTCACCGGCTCGATCACCACGGGCGGCGTGTTCATCCTGTTGATCGGGATCGTCTTGGCCGGGATGCTCGTCGTCTTGCTGATCACCTACATCGTGCGGGTCGCCGCCACGATCGTGCTCGTCGCCGGGGCGCCACTGGCCCTGATGTTCCATGCGCTGCCGCAGACCGAGGGCATCGCGAAGTGGTGGTGGAAAGCGTTCGGCGGCTGTCTGGCCATCCAGGTGTGCCAGAGCCTGACGTTGATCACCGCGATGAAGGTGCTCCTCACACCGGGCGGGTTCACCTTGTTCGGCCCCAACTCGTCCGGGCTGGTGAACCTGCTCGTCGCGTTGGCGCTGATGTACATCCTGTTCAAGATCCCGTTCTGGATCCTGAGCTCGGTGCGCGGCGGCGGTGGCCGCTCGCTGGTCGGCTCGCTGGTGCGCGGGTTCATCGCCTACAAGACCTTCGGCCTGCTCGGAGGCCGCGGCGGTCGCGGGGGCAAACCGCGGCGGCCGGGCGGCAAAGGCGGCGGCGGTCCCAAGCCGGCCGACCCGTACGCCACGGCGCGGGCGACCGCCGACGGGCAGTACATGCTGCCGCTCAAGGGCCTCAAACGCGGCAAACCGCAACCGCCGCCGCACGTGAAGTACGCCCCGAAACGCAGCCGCTGGTCCCCTCCGTCGTCGTCGGCGCCGCAGGGAACTCAGTTGGCGTTGCCGCTCGGGGACGACTGGCCCGAGAAGCGACCTGTCCTCGGGCGCGACGGCCAATACCGGCTGCCACTGGACGTCCAGCGAGTCCCACCCACCTCGCCGCCCGTCCCGCCGGAGACGAGCCGTCCGGGGTCCCGGTCGCGCGGGCAGCAACTGGAGTTCGAGTTCGACCCGTACAGGGGCAACCGCGCCAACCGGGCCGGGCAGTACCCGCTGCCGCTCAAGGTCCGTCGGACACCGCGCCCGCCCAGCCCGCCACCGCCGCCCGCGCCACCCGTGCGGCGCAGCGGCGGCACGCAGATCGAACTGCCCTTCGACCCGTACAAGGGCACCCGGCCCACCCGCGCCGGGCAGTACCCGCTGCCGCTGGACGGCGTACGCCGCACCCCGCCACCCGCACCCCCTGCGCCGCCGGCGCCCCCGGCTTCGCCGAAGAAGCCCGCACCCCGTGCGGGAGGCCAGCTCCGGCTGCCACTGGACCTGCCCAAACCGACACGCACCACCCCGCCGAACCCACCGAAGACTGGAGGCACGTCGTGACTTCTCCGGTAAGGATTCCCGCCGACGTCGACATGGCCGACCGCGTCCTGTTGGGACTGACCGCCCGCCAACTCGCCATCCTCGCCATCACCGGCCTCGGCCTGTATGCCGCGTGGGCCACGACCCGCGCGGTGGTGCCGATCCCGGTGTTCCTCGCCCTCGCTGTCCCGGTCGGGGCCGCCGCCGCGATCCTCGCACTCGGGCAGCGCGACGGGATCAGCATGGACCGGCTGCTGGTCGCCGCGATCCGCCAGCGCCTGGCTCCGTGCCACCGCGTCGCCGCTCCCGAAGGTGTGCGGCCCGCACCCGCCTGGCTCACCACCGCCGCGAACACGACCGGCGGCGGGAAGTGCACGTCGGCCCGCCGCGACCGGCGCCGTGGCACCGGCACGGCGCCGGGGCGAGAGCAGATCTCGCCCTCGGCGTTGCGGCTGCCCGCGCGGGCCATCGCTGACACCGGCAGTGACGTCGGGATTGTCGACCTCGGACCTGACGGGCTCGCCGTCGTCGCCGTGGCCAGCACCGTGAACTTCGCCTTGCGCACCGCGCGGGAACAAGAGGGCTTGGTCGCCTCGTTCGGGCGCTTCCTGCACAGCCTCACGGCCCCCGTGCAGGTGCTCGTCCGGGCGCAGCGGCTCGATTTGACCGGTCAGATCAGCGAGTTGCGGGCGCGGGCGGGTGGGCTGCCGCACGCCGCCTTGGAGGCGGCGGCGCTGGAGCACGCGGACTATCTCGCCCAGCTCAGCGAGCAGACCGACCTGCTCTGCCGCCAGGTCCTGCTGGTCCTGCGCGAACCTCTCGACGGCGCCACCACGGCGGCTGGGCTCGGCGGCCCCGGCCCGGTGGCCGTACTCGCCTGGCTGGCCGGTGGCAGGCGCCGCCGCGCCGAGGCGGCCACCGGTGCGGCGAGCGCGGCGGGGCGGCGGGCGGCCGAGTCTCGGCTGGTCCGCCGCCTCGGCGAAGCCGTTGAGCTGCTCGACCCGGCCGGGATCGTGGTCACCCCACTGAATGCCGGGCAGGCCACCGCCGTCCTCGCCTCCGCGTGCAACCCCGACAGCCTCCTGCCGCCCTCCTCTGACATGGCCGGAGCCGACGAGGTCATCACCACCGCGGGCAGCGACCTGACCGACGACGAGGACGACGACAGGTTCGCCGACTCCGACAGAGCGTTCTGGCACGCCGACCAGCGCGACCAGGACGACGCCGACCAGGACGACGACGTCGATGACTGGGACTACGAGGACGACAGGGACGAGGACGACGCCGACGATGTCGGCGCCGGCCTGGGACGGAGGCGGTTCTGATGGCTACCCGAGCACGTACCCGGACCGGCAAGATCCGGCCGCAAATCTCCGGCCCGCGCCGCGACACCGGCCGCGGCACCAGCGGCCCGGTGCAGGGCGCCGCCGCGTTCAGCCCGGACTCGTTGTCGGTCGGGGCACGGCACCTGGAGGTCGGGGGTGAGTGGGTCTCCAGTTTCGCCGTCACCGGGTTCCCGCGTGAGGTGCACCCCGGCTGGCTCTCGCCGCTGTTGAGCTATCCGGGCCGGGTGGATGTCTCCCTGCATCTCGAGCCGATCGACCCGGCCACCGCAGCCGCCCGGCTCAAGAAACAGCTCGCCAAGCTGGAGAGCGGGCGTCGGCACACCGCCGACCACGGCCGCCTGCACGACCCCCAGGTGGATGCCGCCACCGAGGACGCCTACGACCTGTCCAGCCGCATCGCGCGCGGCGAAGGCAAGCTCTACCGGGTCGGCCTGTATCTCACGATCCACGCCACCTCGGAGAAGACCCTCGCCGACGAGGTCGCAGCACTTCGGTCCCTGTGCGCCAGCCTGCTGCTCGACGCGAAACACACGACCTACCGCAGCCTGCAGGGCTGGGTGAGCTGTCTGCCGATGGGTCTCGATTTGATCGGGATGCGCCGTACCTTCGACACGTCGGCACTCAGCGCTGCGTTTCCCTTCACCAGCCCCGATCTCCCGCCGGCCGACCCCACCAGCGTGGCAGCGCCATCCGGGGTGCTGTACGGCTACAACGTCGGAAGCCAGAGCCTGGTGCATTGGGACCGGTTCGCCCCGGCCATGCACAACCACAACTCCGTGATCCTCGGCCGCTCCGGCTCCGGCAAGTCCTACCTCGTCAAACTCGAACTCCTCCGCAGCTTGTATCGGGGTATCGAGATCGCGGTCATCGACCCTGAGGACGAGTACGCCCGCTTGGCCGCCGCCGTCGGCGGCACCTACGTCCACCTCGGCGCGGCGAACGTCCGGCTCAACCCGTTCGATTTGCCGATCTACACGCGAGCCGACGGCCGCCGCACCGCACCGAGAGACGCCCTCATCCGCCGGTCGCTGTACCTGCACACCGTGATCGGCGTGCTCGTCGGCACCGAACTGGAGGCCGCGGAGCGAGCCGCCCTGGACCGGGGCATCGCCGCCACCTACCAGGCCGTGGGGATCACCGCCGACGCCCGCACCTGGACCCGCCCAGCACCGACCCTGCGGGGGCTGCGCGACCAACTCGCCACCGCGGGCCAGGCCGGTGACCGGGCCGCCGCCGACCTCGCCGCGAGGCTGCACCCCTTCGTCGAGGGGGCGTTCAAACAGCTCTTCGACGGCCAGACCACCACGAACCCCGAAGGCCACCTCACGGTCTTCAGTCTCCGGGACCTGCCCGACGAGCTGAAAGGCATCGGCACCCTCTTGGTCCTGGATGCGGTGTGGCGGCGAGTCAGCAACCCCGCGATCCGCCGCCCGAGGTTGGTGGTCGTGGACGAAGCGTGGCTGCTGATGCGCGAGAAGTCCGGCGGCGAGTTCCTCTTCAGAATGGCGAAAGCGGCCCGGAAACATTGGGCGGGATTGACCGTCGCGACGCAGGACACTGCGGACGTGCTCGGCTCGGAGCTCGGTAAGGCCGTCATCGCCAACGCCGCCACCCAGGTGCTCCTCCGGCAGGCGTCGCAAGCCATCGACGACATCACCGCGACGTTCGACCTGTCCGCCGGGGAACGGCAATTCCTGCTCTCGGCCGACCGTGGACAGGGCTTGCTGTCAGCAGGAACTCAGCGGGTGGCGTTCCAGAGTCTGGCCTCCCCGACCGAGCATTTCCTGGTCACGAGCAACCCGGCTGAGCTGGCCGGCTACGCCGCCGACGGGTATGCCGACGAGTCCGACGATACCGGGCAGTCCTATGTGGACGTCGGATTCGGCGACGACTCCGACGGCATGGCCGGGGCCGACGAGTTCGGGGAGTTCGACTCCGGCGACCAGGTCGAACTCGACGCCGCCTAACACCCCCCTTTCGTTCCCCCGTTCTCTGAACGCCTTCCGGCTGCATGTGAAGGGACATTCGCTATGCGTTCCTGGATACCGGCTGCCCTCCAGCACCCCGCCCCGGCCACCACGTCCACCGGGATCCGGGCGGGTGGTGTGGGTGACGGGTGGCTCGGCGACTACTTGCGCGACCCCGGTGGCGCCGCGCTCGCGCTGCTGGAACGCCTGCGCGAGTGGGCGATCACGTGGGGGCCGATCGACGCCCCGCTGCTTCTCGCCAGTGTGGCGGGGTTCGTGGTCGGCCGCGGGTGGTGGGTGCGGCGCTGCCACGCCCGGCTGAGCGCTGATGCCCGCCTGGTCACCGTGCTCGCCCCGCCCACCGTCGACCCCGCCGGGGGTGCGGCGCTGTGGGGCAACCTCGTCGGATTGTTGCGCCCCGCCTGGCGGCGCTGGTTCACCGGGCAGCCGCACGTGGCGTGCGAGTACGTGTTCAGCGAGCACGGGGTCGCGATCCGGTTGTGGGTGCCCGGCGTGATCCCGCCGGGCCTGGTAGAGCGGGCGGTGGAGGCGGCGTGGCCGGGGTCGCACACCCGCGTGGCCAGCCCCGCGCAGCCGCCGCTTCCTGCGCCGAGTGAGGGGCAGCGGCGGCTGGTCGTCGGTGGCGAGCTGCGCCTGGCCCGTAGCGAGGCGTTGCCGATCCGCGTCGACTTCGACGCCGACCCGCTGCGCGCCCTGATCGGCGCCCCCGTTGGGCTCGGGCGTGACGAGTACGCCTGTGTGCAGGTCCTGGCCCGCCCGGTCACTGGCCGCCGCGTCACCCGCGCGCGCCGCTCGGCGCGGCGGCTCCACGCTGGCGGCTCGACCCGCCTGGTCGGCCGCGTTCTGGACGTGATCACCCCCGGCATGAAGACCAGCGGTCCGGCCGGGGGCCGAACGAAAGCCGGGACGCTGCACTCCCATCCGCAGACCTCGCTGGAGTACGCCGCCCAGAACCGCGCCATCGTGAACAAACAACGCGGCTCCCAGTACGAAACCCTTGTCCGCTACGCCGTGGCCACCCTGCTCCCGGTGGACGCCGCCGACGGCGAGGCGCGCAGGGCGCGGGATGTCGCCCGCGGCCGGGCACACGCCCTCGCGGCCAGTTTCGCCTCCTACACCGAGCACAACCGCTACGCCCGCCGCCGGCTCCGCCACCCCGGCCGGGTGCTCGCCTCCCGCCGCCTCGGCAGCGGGGACTTGCTGTCGGTGGACGAGCTGGCCGCGATCGCGCACCTTCCCACGGATGAGGCGATCCCCGGAGTGCAGCGGGCCGGAGCCCGCGCCATCGCCCCACCGCCGGGCATCGCCACCCCCGGCCCGCAGGCGAAGCCTCTTGGGGTGACCGACACCGGCCATGAGCGCCCCGTCGCCCTCCGGGTGCCGGATGCCCGGCACCACCTGCATGTCATCGGCGCCACCGGCAGCGGCAAGTCGACGCTGCTGGGCAACATGATCCTGGCCGACGCCGAGGCCGGGCGCGGGATCGTGCTCATCGATCCCAAAGGCGACCTCGTCACCGACCTGCTCTCCCGGCTGCCGCGCTCCGCCGGGGACCGTGTCGTTCTCTTCGACGCCGACGCGAAATCCCGGCCCCCGTGCCTCAACCCGCTCGACGGCGGAGAGACCGACCTCACCGTCGACAACCTCGTCTCCGTCTTCCGCCGCGTGTACTCCGCGTTCTGGGGGCCGCGCACCGACGACGTCATGCGCGCCGCCTGCCTGACCCTGCGCACCCAAGAAGGCGTCGCCACCCTTGCCGACCTGCCCAAACTGCTCGCCGACCCCGCTTTCCGGTCACGAGTCACAGCCGGGGTGGCCGACCCGGTGCTGCGCGGGTTCTGGTCCTGGTACGAGGAATTGACAGACTCCGCGCGCAGCCAGGTCATCAGCCCGTTGATGAACAAGTTGAGGGCGTTCCTGCTGCGCCCGTTCGTCCGCGACGCCATCGCGGGCGGACGCTCCACGGTGGACATATCAAGCGTGTTGGACGGCGGGATCTGCCTCGTCCGCATTCCCAAAGGCAGCCTCGGCGAGGAAACCACCCGCCTGGTCGGATCCCTCGTGGTGGCACGAACGTGGCAGGCCACCACCGGCCGCGCCCGCATCCCGCAACGCCTGCGCCGCGACGCCTCGATGGTGATCGACGAGTGCCACAACTTCCTCAACCTGCCGTACCCGATCGAGGACATGCTGGCCGAGGCACGGGGATTCCGGGTCTCGATGACCCTGGCGCACCAGCACCTCGGGCAGCTCCCGCGCGAGCTGCGGGAGGGGATGTCGACCAACGCCCGCAGCAAGATCTTCTTCAACGCGAGCCCGGAGGACGCGTGCGAGCTGTCCCGGCACACCGCGCCGCGGCTGTCCGACCACGACCTCGCGCACTTGGGCGTGTACCACGCCGCGGCCCGGTTGGTGCTGAACGGGGAAGAGACGCAGCCATTCACGATGCGCACCCAGCCGCTCCCGCGCGCGATCCCCGGCCGCGCCCGCGAGATCCGCGGCCTTGCCCGCCGCGCCCTGCGCGACCGCGCCGGCGTTGCCTCGCCGACCACCGGGGCATCGTCACGGCCCCCGCACAAGCCCGGTTCGTCCCGACCCTCCACCGGGGACCACCGGAATCGGCCCGCCGCGCGCCCGCGCACCGCCGACCCGCGCCGCCACGCCTGACCGACCCGGCGCAAACCCATTGCCGCACAACCGATACCCGAAAGGCCCAAGCCGCATGATCACCAATCCGACACGCCAGCGATCTCTTCGAGGGCACAAGCCGGCCCGGCCCACCCCGCGCGCGGCCAACACCGCCGACCATCAGGCTGTGCTCGCGTGGCGGTTGACGCCGCGGGACCGGTGGATCATCCGGATGCTGCACGAGCACCGCGTGCTCACCGCCCACCAGATCACCGCCCTGGCCTTCCCCTCGTTCCGGTCCGGGCGGCAGCGGATGCGGGAGCTGTACCTGTGGGGCGTCGTCGACCGCTTCCAGCCGTTCGTCACCGTGGGCACGGCGCCGATGCACTACGTCCTGGCCCCCGGCGGGGCCGCCGTCCTGGCCGCCGAGGACGGCCTGGACGTCAAGGAGTTGGGCTACCGGCACGAGCGCGCCTTCGGCGTCGCCCACTCTCTTCGGCTGGCGCACACGGTGGGCGTGGCCGAGTGGTTCGCCGCGCTGGTTGACCGCGCTCACCACGACCCCGCCAGCGCGCGCAGCAGGGTGGTGGCGTGGTGGTCGGAATACCGGTGCGCCAAGTACTTCGGCGACCTGACTCGCCCTGACGCCTACGGCCGCTGGACCAGCGACGACCACGAGGTCGAGTTCTTCCTCGAGTACGACTTTGGCACCGAGGTGCTGGGAAAACTTGCCGGGAAACTGGCCGGTTACGCCGCGCTCGCCGCCGCCACCGGGATCACCACGCCGCTGTTGGTGTGGCTGCCCACCGCCAAGCGCGAAACCACCGCCCGCCGGGTCCTGCACCGCGCCTGGCGCGAGCTTGACGACCCGAGCCTCGTACCGCTCGCCACCGCCGCGGCCGACCTGCTCAACCCCGACGTCGCACACCCGAGCCCGGCCGACGAGGTCTGGCTGCCGCTGCACCGAGCCGGCGGGATCGGCGCGCGCTGCGAGCTGCACCGGCTGCTCGACGCCTGGCCGCACCTGCCGCCACCCACTGACCCCGGCGGCGACGGCGAGTCGGTGCGGGATCTGGACACACCGCTGCTCATGGCGCCCGCGCCGCCACCGATGCCGCCCACCCCGCCACCGAGCACGCAGACGAAAAGGGAGGTGAATCCGCGGTGATCCTGAAAATCGGCGCCGCCGTCCTCGCGGTCATCCTGGCCATCCCGCTCCTGTTCGCCCACGGACTGTCGGGGGCGGTCGATGCGGTGTTGGGCGACAGCTCCAGCAGCGTGGACTGCGCCCTCGCCGACGGCACCGGGGTGGCCGGGTACGGCGCGGAGCAACTCGCCAACGCGGCCGTCATCGTCGCCGTCGGTAAGCAGATGGGCGTTCCCGACCAGGGCCAGGTGGTCGCGATCGCCGCCGCCATGCAGGAGTCCACCCTGCGCAACCTTGATCACGGAGACAGGGACAGTGTCGGTCTTTTCCAGCAGCGCCCGTCGCAGGGGTGGGGCTCGGTAGGGCAGATCATGAACCCGGCCTACGCCGCCACCCGGTTCTACCAGCACCTCGTGAAGGTGCCAGACTGGCAGGCGATGAGCGTGACCGACGCCGCCCAGGCCGTACAACGCTCCGGATTCCCCAACGCCTACGCCCAACACGAACCCACCGCGCGCGTGATCGTCGGCGCGGTCACGGGTGCGGGCTGCACCACCACGGCCTCGGTCGTGGTCGGCACCGGGGACTGCAACGCCATCGCCGCCCCCAACCCCGTCGCCGCAGCGGCGATCAACTACGCCTGCGCACAAAGAGGACTCCCCTACGTGTGGGGCGGAGACGGGGCCGAGGACGGCGGATTCGACTGCTCCGGGCTGACCACGGCCGCCTACGCCGCAGCCGGATTCACCCTGCCCCGCACCGCGCACACCCAATTTCACGCCGGACCCCGGGTCCCCGCCGAACAATCCCTGCTACCTGGCGACCTCGTCTTCTACGGCGACCCCAACACCAAGATCCACCACGTCGGCCTCTACCTTGGTGGAGGTTTGATGGTCAACGCCCCGAACCGGGGCCAGCTGGTGAAAGTCGAGCCCTACCGATATCGGGGAGACGATTTCGCAGGCGCATCGCGCCCCTCCAGTCTCGACGCGGCGGCTGTAGTTTCCGCGCACGACTGACGGTTTCCGCGTGTAGATGATAATTATCCCGACCTATTGAATCAAGATACCGCGGAAGACTATCTGCTGACAGAGGTCAGCCGGACAACGATTCCTTTTCTGCCCGGCTTCCCTGTAATGGGGCGGCGAACGGCTCCCTCTCGGAAATGGACCGCCCTCGGCTGCAGGACTTCGCGGCAAGCTGGCCAGCAGGCGTCATCATGGCAGGCATCGGCGTCGCCGCCAGCTGCACAAGTTGATCGCCTGACCAGGACCAGGGCCGGGGCGGCGTGTGCGGGCCGGAACGAGCCCGATCCGCACACGCCACCAGGTCCCGCACTCCTTCACCGGTCGGGGGGGTGGACGCGGTCGATCGAGATGGCGACGGTGTCAGGCTGTCGGTTGAGGCCGACTGGCGGGTGAGGTGGTTTCGGTTACCTCAGTGTGTAGGCCGATGATCGCCGCAGCGGTCATCGCGACGGTCCACGGCCAGCGTGCGTCCACACCCGCCCATTCGCCGACCCGGGCCCATCGGTTGCGGTGGGCGAGCAGCATTTCCACGTCGACCAGGTCGTCCGGGGGCGAGTCGCCCTCGGGCGCGGTCAGCGCGAGGACGAGGTTTCCCTCGCATTGGGTGGCTGGTGGTTGTTCAGGCAGCCAGCGTCCGGCGAACAGGGCTACTTCGCCTTCCCGGTCTGGGTCGGTGTCGTCCAGGACGTCGGCCGCCAGCACCAGCATCGCCCAGGCGTTCTCGGGGTGCCGCATCGGTGTGGCGGCGACTGACGGCGCGAGGATGACGCCGTCGGATGGAAGTCCCTCGCGCCGCAGCATCACCGCCTCGTCGTCGCCATGTTCCGCGATGGCGACCGCTGGTGGTGGATCCGTTCGGGTACCTTGCGTCGGCGCGGCAGCGGCGGCGTGAGGTGTGGGTACGGCGGCGAATTGTTCCGGTGCCATCACTTTCCCTGTTCATTCGGCGATTCGGTCCGCCGGGCGAACCGCCCGGCGGACCGACATGAACGCTCTGCTCTGATCGAGATGTCAAGCGACACAACGAACTGGCGACTACCCACAGGAGACGAAACTGTTTCGATGCGCGGCGTCGGCGGCGTTCTGGTCGCCGGGCGGTTTCGGTGTCGGTTCCAGGGTGTCGTGGCCGCGCAGCGGATGGATGTGCGTGGTCGCCAGGGTCGCCGTCTTGCGGGTGGTCGCCTGGTCCAGCCAGGTTCGTGCCTCGTCGGTGTCGGCGAATGGGCCGACCCATCGCATCAGCGGTTTGGTCGGCGGGTTCGTCAGCACGGAGACCACGACCGTTTCCGGGACGTCCGGTGCGGGGTCGGGGTCTCCTGCGGACAGTGCGGCGGCGATGTCGTTGTCCAGATAGAGGACGGTCCCGGCGGCCGCGTCGACGGAGCGTGCGGCGATCTTGTCGATTTCCGGTGGGCACAGCACGATCGGGAGCGCGTAGCTGTCGGCCGCGTCTCCGCACCGGTCAGCCACGACCACCGCGTCGGCGTAGTCGGTGAACGGTCCGTATACGGTCATCCCGGTGGCGCGCCGGAATCCGACGGCGGCGAATGTCTGTGACGTCATCATTGTCCCCTTTGGTTCGGTGGTGACGTGCCGGCGTTGAACCGGCCGTTGGTATGAACGCTCCGCTCTGGCCGATATGTCAACCGGAGACAGCTGAATCGGGTGACAATCCACAGGAGACAGACGAATTTCGGTGGCACCGCTTGACTTCAGCGGTCCACAGAGCGTCCATATTCGTGTGGCCCGAACACACCGGCAGCGCACCGGGGGCCGCACCCGCTCCGGCCGGGGCATGACCACCACCGATCACGAACCGAATCGAGGGATGTCATGTCCACCACGACGACCCGAACCCGCAAACCGGGCAAAGCCCGCGCCACCAACACCACCGCCGGCACCCCGACCCTGCACCCGGTTCCCGACCGGGATGCTCCGCAGGCGGTCCGCACCGACACCGAGGACACCCTGTGGGCGACGTTGCACGCCCACCCGAACAGCACCGCCGCCGAGTTGTCCGCAGCTGCGGGAATCGGGAAATCCACCGCGCAGAAGATCCTCGCCCGGTGGGCTACCGAGGGCAGCGCGACCCGCACCGCCGGGATCGCCCACGGCGGCCGGCGCGCCGCCGACCTATGGGCGATCACCGACACCACCGACACCCCGGCCGGCACCGAGGCGGACACCACCGACCCGGCGAACGACCCCGCCCAGTCAGGCACTCCGCAACCCGCACCGGACAACGCAGAACCGACCGCCACCACGGGAGCCGACGATCCACACGCTGAACCCGTCGACCCCCCGCCGACCGACCACGCGCCGGTCGACGGTGAGCCGGGCGCCGTCGCCTCCGGTGAGCCTCACGGCACAGCCACCCCCGAGGCGAAGACCCCGGCGTGCCCCGCGCCCGGCATCGAGACGACCGAGTCGACGGACAACGGCGCCGACTCCGCCCCTGCCGACGGCGCCGGCGTGAAGGCTGCGCGGTTGGCGCCCGGAGCGTTGCGGGGGATGGTCGAGGACCATCTGCGCGACCACCCCGGTCAGGAGTTCAGCCCGGTCGAGATCGGCAGGGTCCTGGGCGACAGGTCGACCGGCGCGGTCAGCAACGCACTGGACAAGCTGGTCACCGACGGCGTCGCCGTGCGGACCAAGGACCAGCCGAGGCGGTTCGCGCTCGCCCCGACAGATACGTCGACCGGGTCAGCCTGACCTGTAACAGCGCGTCCGACGTTCTTGGTGTTGCCCCCAACGGTGACGGTTGCCCGTTGGGGGCAACAGGGCGTCCGCCGCCCGTCCGTTCACCACGGCACGGCGGGCACGCGTGGTTGAATCGCAGCACCCTCGTGGGAGTTGCACGGCCGGGGCCTTGTGGTCCCAGCCTCGGCGCGCCAGGTTGACGCTGCGGAACGTTTCACCCGGGGCCGAAATGAGTGCTTCCGGCGCGGTGCCATCCCTAGTGTCCTCCGTGTTGGGGCCGTCGGCCTCCGAGAGGAACGAGAGGACATGATGTTGCGAGTTCGTGTGGGACGCGGACGGCGTCCCGCTCGCTGGGGTGCGGCTGCGGCCGCTGGTGTGGCATTGGCGGCGGTGGCGGTGGCGGCGCCCGCGTCGGGGACGACGCCGACCGACGCCGAGGTAGTCACCGGGATCGCAAAGGTGTACCTGGGGAACCGGGCGATCCGGGTGACGAGCGTGTACCTTCCGCCGAAGACCGATCCGCTGAACGTGATCAGCGTGGAGTCGACGACCGATGCGTTCGCCGCACGCGTCCGCTCGGAAACGCCCCTGCTCGACGCCGACCGCGCCGAGTTCAGTGGGACGGCGGCGGAGTACAGCCACGCCCGGGTGGTTTTGGAAAACGTCGAGGTGACTGTCGGAGAGACGACCGCCGAGTTGCGGGTGACCGAGGCGACCGATCTGTACCTCGCCGCGAAGAACGCGGATCCCGGCAACGAGGACATTCCCGAGTCGACCTCTTACCGGCTGGACCACACATTCCGGTTCGAGCGGATCGCGGGCAAGTGGAAGATGGCCTCGGACGTGGTCGACCTGCCCGCGGCGGTTCCGGCGCCGACTCCGTACGCAACGGCGGAGCGCACCGGGTTCGTCGACCCGGACGTGCCCACCGAGGAAAACCCCATGGCCGATCCGGCCGAGGCGAACACGCCGGACGCGCCGCCCGTTCCCCGGGAGGGTGAACAGGTGACGATGGCGGAGGCCTCCGGTGCCGCCGCGTTCAACCGGCTTGCCGCGATCGGCTATGCGGTGAAGTGGGCCTACGGGCGCAACCCGGCGTACAACTCCTACGGCAACGACTGCACCAACTTCCTGTCCCAGATCATGCGGGCGGGTGGCTGGCCGAACTACGGTGTCGGTGAGGGACCAGTCAAGTGGTGGCGGATCCCGCCGAAGGACAGCCGTACGTGGAGCATCGCGGACGAGTTCTACTGGTTCGCCAAGTTGTCGAACCGGATGCGTCCATACCGGGGGGAGCCGGTGCGCCCTGGTGACGCGGTCTTCGCCGACTGGGCGGGCGGCCACGCCGACCGGCGGATCGACCACGCCATGTTCGTGACGAAGGTGAGCAGGCCCTATGACTGGAACGGCATCTACGTCACCTACCACACCTCGAATCAGCTAAACAAGCCGATGGCGCGGGTCGTCGCGGACACCAAGGCGCTGTGGAAGAACTCGTTCGGCGGCGTCTACTACTTCATGGACACCCGCTGACGACCACCTCACGAACGAGGGGCCCCCGCGATCGAATGGGTCGCGGGGCCTCTCGCTGACGTCCGCGCGGAACCGGATGGTCGAATCGGCGGTGACCACTACCCCGCCTACCAGCACCACCGGCCGGGCGCCGAATCCGCGCAGGCGGGCACGGCGCAAGGCTGGACTTCCAGATGGCTCGGCCTGACCTTGCCGATCGCGAGCGTGCCGGTCCCCGTCGACCCGCTCTACGTCGCGTTCTCCCGCGCGCAAGTCACCAACGCCGACGAAGTCACGGCCGCCCTCACCGCTGGCGAGCAGATCGTGCCCGTTGACCTCGGGCCCGCGCAGCTCGACAGGGTTGGGGCGCATGACCCCTTACCTGACCCAGAACCGGACGAGAGCGAAACCCATTGACCACCCGCGCCGCCCTCACCTGAGGCAGAGCCGGGACGGGCGACGAAACCGGTCCCGGCCATTCGTTCGGTGAGCATCGCGGCGACGGCCGCCTCCCTGTCGACCGGGCTGGACGCGGCCAGAATTCCCGCGCGCTCCAGTGGTTGTGTGGTGAGGTCGCCCAGCGTTGGATAGGTGGCCAAACTCGGCCAACGAGCCCAAACCACCGGACATCCGGCCCGGTGGCGAGGTAGAAGTCGGCGTGATCACCGGTCATGCACGATCGCCTCCCGGCGAGCGCACCCGGTCGCCGGGGCCGGCCTCGTCGGGTGGATGGCGTGGCACCCAGGCGTGCTGGTCGATGTCCCAAGTCGCCTCGGTGTAGAGGCGGCGCAGGTCAGGAGAGCCGGGGCCGTGCATCCAGCCGAGCCGCTCGCAGTCGAGCAGACCCGGCCACCACCCGGTCCACACCTCCCGGCCGCAGTCGTGGTCGGTGTCGCAGATCAGGCGCTGAAGTCCGGTCGCCTGACAGCGCGCGATATCACACCCGCTGCCGTACTCGTCGTGGATGTGCGCCTCGCCGACGGCCACGTCACAATCCGGGCAGCGTTCCCGGAAGCCGAGGAACCGGACCTTCAGGCCCCTCGTATCGGTGTCGAGGTTGTCGGTGTCGCTCATTCGCGATGTCCCCCACTTTCCCGGGTGAACAGGGTTCCTAGTCGGGCCTGGTCACGGTGTCGCGCGGGCACGCGCCGACGGTCACAGTCCACACCAGACAGTGGTCGACCGACACCACCCGAGCCGTACCCGCGCGGATTGTGCCCACCGTGGTGGGAGTCGGCGGTGGTGCTCATCGGACCATCGCCGACGGTGGAAGGGTGGCGGCTCGGAGTCGCTGTTCGGCCTCGAAGCTGTCGCGGGCGGTGAGGATGGTGGTCAGTACGAGTACGGCGGCGGCTTCGGAGACCGGGTTCACGGGATGGCCGTCGAGGATGAGGGGACCTCCGTGGGCGGTGACGATGCGCCAGTCGGTCCGCCGGGCGGGGTCGGCGCAGTGGTAGCTGCCCACGAGGCTCCCGTCGCGCGTGACGGTGCCGTACAGCGTGTGTGGCGGGTCAGCGGGGTCGGCGACCGTGGTGACCTGGCAGCGGTTCTCAATGAATTGGTGGACGACGGACGCGGTGTCGGGTACGGCGTCGGGTGCCATGGTGAGCTCCTGGGTGTGTCTGGTGTGGACGGATTGGTTGTGGGTCAGCGAGTGGCGAGTTCGGCGCGCAGGTCGGCGAGCAGGCGGTGGTCGTGGGCGCGGCGCCACAGGTACCAGCCGTTGGCGGTGTAGCCCGCGAGGCTTGTGGCCAGCGCGGAGACGGTCGACACGCCGAGGGGTCCGTCGTGGTGCAGGGCGCCGCCCGATCCGGCGGTGGCGACGTGCAGGCCGAACACGACGGGGTCGCCCACGGCGAGATGGTCGGCGGCGATCAGCGCGGGGAGCGCGTCCGGCGCGGCACGACGGCGGGGTGGGCGTGTGGCCTCGGTGATGAGTCCGCTCATCAGTCCGGCGTTGAGGGCGGCGGTGAGCGGACCGCCGAAGGTCGCCCACTGGGCGGCCGTAAGGACGGCGTCGGCGAGGGTGCGCATGTGCAGCAGCACTGTCGTGGCGATCTCGTGCGGCCACCGGGCGCCGGCGGACCGCCACATGCCGACCTGCCGCCACTGGCCTTCGATGGCGGCGAGGACCTCGATGTCGGTGGTGGCGGGGTCGTCGTCGGCTGATGGGTGCAGCCGCACCACAACGTCTCCGGCGTGTAGGTCGGCGGGCGGCGGATCAGGTTGCCACACCCCGGCCATCAGGTCGGCGGTGTCGGTGTGGGCGGGGTCGGCGGCGGGCGGGTCCCCGACGCGCCGCAGCGGGTGTCCGGCGGCGTGGGTGGTTCGCACGGCGATGACGACCAGCCCCCACGCCCCGGCGGGCGGGTGCATCGGGACGGTGTCCGGCGGTGCCGGGGCGAGCACCACTGAACCCGAGGGCAGGCTGCGGGTGAGCTCGGGTCGGGGTGCGTGGGTGTCGTTCGCGGTCATGATGTTTCCTTCCTGGTTGGGTTGCTGATGGGAATTCGGTCAGTGGCCGTAGCACGCGTCGTTGTCGCATGTGGCTTGCCCCGCGCTGGTGACATAGGCGCAGCCCGGCAGGTGTGAAGTAGTGATCACGACTTTCCCGTCGGGCAGGCGGAGGATGTGCACCGGACTTGTATCGGGATCGGTGTTGGCCTCGGCGATGATCCCGGGGTCGAGGTACTCGTCGGCGCCGCGCCCGAGCAGCGCGCGGATGATGTCCATGTCGGACCAGCCGTCGGCAGCGGTCGGGCAGGCGGTCACGATCTCGACCGCCCGATCGGTGAGTCGGTCGGCCAGCGGGGCGAGAGTGGCGGGATGGTCGGGATCGGTGGGCGCCACGGTGCGGAACCAGTTGCCGTCGTAGTCGTGGGCGTGTTCCTCGACCAGCCGGGTCCATCGGCTGCCGTCGCGAGCGATGACCTCGCCGACGGCGTAGCTGTCGTAGGGCAGGCGTGCGCGGCGGATGCGGACTCGGATCACGTGTCCACCACTGTGGACGGTACGCGTGAGGTAGGACTCGCCCGCGGTGGTGTGGACGAGTTCGTTGAGCATTGTGCTGATCATCGTGTTCTCCCTTGGACGATCCGCTTGCGGGCGCGGGCGGGTTTGTTGACCGGATCGGCGGTGGGGACGGGGGCTCGGGACGGGTCGACTACCAGCGCAAGGCGTCGGCGGCGGGGGCGGGCAACGGACCGACGTGGTCGCCTTCGCCGAGCCACACCACGGGCGGGTCGGTGGGTTCGGTGCCGTCGCCTTCTGCGTCGTCGGGTGTGCAGGCGACGCGCCCGAGGGTGTGTTCGTGCGGGTACCCGGGCTGGCTGGCGAGCCGGATCGGGGTGGCGGGGGTCGTAGCGGTGTAGCGCGGCGAGTAGGTCGCCCACGGTCGCGATGGTGTTGCCGTTCATGGTGATCACCTCGTGGTTTCGGTGGTTGGTCGACTACGACCACAGGGCGTCGGCGGCGCTGTCGGGCAGGCAGCACTCCGCGTCGCCGGTGCTGATGCGGACGACGGGCGCGTCGTTGGGGAGGACGCACGCGCTGTCACTGTCGCCGGGAGCGCGCACGACGCGCCCGATGGTGTGATCCATGTGCAGGGCGGAACTGGTGGCGATTCTGACCGGGGCGGCGGGGTCGTGGTCGGACAGCGCGGCGATCAGGTCTGCCACGGTCACGATCGTTTTGTCATTCATGGTCATCACCTTTCAGGTGGATGGGTCGGTTGGTTCAGCGGGTGGCGGCGCGTAGGGCGGCGGTGGCGGCGCGTCCGATCGCTTGCGCGGCGGTGGCGGGATCGTTGAGGTGGTGCAGGGTCGCCCCGTCGAGTGGGGTGTCGTGTTCGCCGATGGTGAGCCACAGCACCGCGCATCCGCTGGCGCGCAACCGGTCGAGCTTGCGCTGCCCGTCGCGGCGGGGCTGGTCGCGGAATTGGCCGTCAGACACGATCACCAATAGGCGCGCGGCGCCGGGGCTGGACAGGCCGAGTGCGCCGTCGAGGGCGTCGAGGGCGGTGGGGATGTCTTCCCAGTTGTCGTTGGCGTTGAATTCGGTGACGGCGGTGGGGGTTGTGCCGGGGCGGGTGATCGGGCGCACGCCGTGTCCGAAGATGACGGTGGCGGTCTGGGTGGGCACGGTGGTGTGGCGGGCGGCGTCGGCGAGGATCCAGGCGGCGGAGGCGACGTGGGCGCGTGCCGATTTCATCGAGCCGGACACGTCGCACGCGATCGCGAGCCGTAGTGGTGGGCTCGGGATGGGGGTGCGGGTGGTGCGGGTGAACGGTTCGGCGGTGGGCAGTGCCCCGGCGGCGCGTTGGGCGTCGGCGGCGAGTGCGCCGCGCATGCGTAGGCGTCCGGGTGGGACGGTCGAGGTGGTCTTCACCGGGACGCGGTCGCGGACTCCGGCGGTGTTCAGCGCGCGCGCAAGTACCCGCGCGGCGGTGCGTTCGTCGTCGGTGGGTGGGCGGGTGCCCGCCGTTGTGGTCTGCCCGCGACGGGCGCCACCGGACCCGGTGAACACCGACCGCGCCGCGTTGGCGGCGTCGTTGGCGGCGGCGGACATGGCCGCGCGCGCGGCGGCGGCGCGGGCGGCGGGGTCTTCGGGGGGTGTTTCCTGCGCGACGTTCGCCGCGATCCTGTCCAGCGCGGCGTCGATCGCGGCGGCCAACACCGATGGCGGCACAGGCGGCGGGGTGGCGCCCGATGAGCCGGACGGGGAACCATCCCCGGTCGGCGGCGGGGTGCCGGTCGGGGCGGGCGTGCCGGCGGGGGCGGGGGTGTTCGGTTCGGCGCCGACGATCTCGCACCATTGACGCCCGAGCTCGATCATGGTGTCGGTGTCGGTGTCGGCGGTGCGCAACGCCGCGCGCCATATCGCGCGGAGTTTGTTCATGGTGTCGGTGCCGAGCACGATGTCCACGGCGTGGGCGACGGGGGCGACCTCGGCGCGAGTGAGGATGCCGCCGTCGGCGCGGGCGAGCAGCAGGGCGGCGGCGCGGGCGGCGGCGGGCGCGGTCATCTGCGGTGCGTGGGCGGGGTCGCCGGCCGGGTTGAGGTCGGCGAGGATGATGCCGCGCGCGCTGGCACGCAGCCAGTGCCGGTCGTCGGGACGGCGCCGAATGTGGGCGGTTTCCATTCGGGGTTCTTCCAGCAGCATGGCGGCTTCGGCGACGGCGGCGGGTGTGCCGGGTGGCGGGTCCCATGCGGTGTGTTTGGCGTGCCCGCATTCGTGGGTGAGCAGCCCCCACGTGATCGCGTAGCGGGCGCGGTCGGACATGTCGGCGGGATCGACGGTGCCGGGGTCGACACCGAGGTGGACACCGTCGACCTCGATCAGCGCGCGGGTGGGGTAGAAACACGCCGGGGCTCCCCCGCCCGCGCCGGGCGCGATGGTGACGAGCAGGTCCTCCCGGTCAGCGATCACCGGGACTTCGTCGGCCAGCGCGGCAGACAGGGTCAGCCATTCCGGGCGGGCGGGGAACACGGCGGTCGCGGTCGCGGTAGGGTCGGCGGCGAGGTGCGTGGTCATGGCGGCGTGTCCTTTCCGGACGAACAGCGGGTCGTGGTTGCGGTGCGGGTCAGATGCGGGTTCCGAGAGACAGGGGGGCGACGGTGCCGCCGAACACGTCGCGTACGACGGCGGCGACGATCGCGCGGTCATCCTCGGGGGCGGTGCCGATCAGGTTCCCGGCGGCGGCGGGCGCGCCCAACACGGCGGCGATCTTCTGGAACGCCAACAGTTCCCGCAGTTGCGGCGCCCACCCGACCTCGCCGTTGGCCTGCCGGGTGGCCAGATTGCGGGCGATCTTGACCGCACGGCGGTCGACATCGAGCTGCGCGGCGAGGTCGTAGTCGGTGGACACGTGGACCTGCGCGGCGAACCGCGACGACAGGGCATCGGTCAGGACCGCCCCGTGCACGCCGGGGTTGTGGCCGGCGACGGTGTAGAACCCGGGGGCGGCGTCCACGACCTCGCCGCCGTTGGCCTTGACGATGATCTGGCGGCGGCCGTCCATCGCGGGGTACACCACGGCGAGCACGGTCGGCGGGATCAGGGTGGCGTCATCGAGGAACAACGCGCGACCCTCACGCATCGCGCGGACCAGCGGACCGTGCACGAACACGTAGCGCCCGTCCCCGGTCTGGGTGTACTCGCCGACCAGGTCGGCGACCGTGGTGTCACCGTCACCGGCGACGGTGATCAAGTCCGGGAAAGCCGCCTCCACCACCGAGGTCTTCCCGGTCCCGGGCGGCCCGTACATCAGGGCGGCAACGCCGGCCTCGCGCAGCTTGCGCAGCGCGGTCACGTCCGGCATCCCCGACAGCACCCGGGGGTGGTAGGCCATCCCGTTCGGGCGCGTCACCGGACCGGTCACCGGCGCCGAGCCGCCCGCCCCCGACGGGACCGATGCGGGCGTGGGCGCGGCGGGTGTGGACGCCGGCGTGGGTTTCCTGGGGCGGCGGGGCGACCCCGACGGCGGCGCGGGGGTGATGGTGGCGGCGGCAACGGTGGCGGTGGTGGCGGTCGCCCGGTAGGCCAGCGGCGCCGTGACCGCCGGCTCCGCATGTCCCCGGTCGGCCAACACCTTGCACGCGTTGCCCACCGCGCCCGAGGACCTGTTCAACGTGGCGGCGATGCCGCGCGGCGTGAGGAATCCGCCCGCCGCGTCGGCCAGCACCCGCGCGACCATCGCGCGCAGCTCACCGTTGCGCAGCCGGGGAACCGTCCCGCCCGACGTGGCGGCGGGCGCGGTGGTGGGTGCCGTTGCGATCGGGGTGGGCGCGGTCATGGCGGGCGGTCCTTTCGATCGGATGACGGCGGGCGTTCTGCGGAATGGTTGACCCATTTCCGCGTGTCGCGCGTCGGACATGGCTCGCGCCGGGTGTGGTATTCGGTGTGGGTTTCCGGTTCCCCCGGCGACAATTCAATTATGACTCGACATCGCGCCACGCGCAATACAAAACACGCCCATTTTCAAGACTCTTTTCATGAAAATGCGGCACATCGTCGGCGATTTCCGCAGGTCAGCGACACGCCCACGAATCCAACCGTGAATCTACGAACAGGCAAGCCGACACGAAAGGGAAAGCCAAAGGAATAGATGATAAATGGAATGAATTGGGACATGGGGTTGACGTGAAGGCGAGCGAGCGACGGCAGGTGACCGGATCGCCGAGGTCGGACGCACGCCACACCGCCCGCCCGATGTGACTCCCCGCTTGTGGCCAAGCGAGTCTGGGACACCAGCGGATCCCCTCGCAGACCCGGTGAGCTGCGGCTTCGCCCGGTGTAGAGGGTGGTCGTCTAACGTGATCCCCCGTATGAACCCCATCCTGAGCCCCCGTATGCACCCCCATCGGCACCGACCCCCGACGCGGTTGATCACGTCGGTTCGCCCCAGCCGTTGGCCTCGTAGTGCGCGTCGATTTCGTCGAGCGCCGCATAGTTCAGGTCACCAGTGGATTCTCCGGCGATCAGCCACACAATCCCACTCGATGCGGGGACAACGGCGGCGAGGTGGCGTTCGGTGAACGATTCGGTCCACCGCACGGGCGCGTCTCGATCGAGCCCTCGCAGGACGTCCAGCAACTCCCCGACGGTGTGAATGATCGGCATCGACACGTCTTGCTCCCATTGCCCCGAAGTCGCATATCTGGTGCGCCACCCTCTTCGAGAGAAAGTCGATGAATGGCGCATTCCGGCACAATAACATCGCTCGAAAAGAAACCTTGTGTCACCCGATATATAGGGTGGCGGGCGGGTTCGGCCAGCGAGGCGGATGCGGATTCGGTCCGATGTCATGACGCGGGCCCGGTCGGGGCGCGCAGAAGTGCGTCAGCCAATGCCCGCACCTGGGAGGTGGGTTTCTCGTCGACCTCGGCCAGCCTGGTGGTGAGCAGCGCCAGTGTCCGCGGGATCGCGTCGTGCTGGCCAAGGCGTTGCTGCAGCCGCATGATGTCGCGGTACAGGAGTTCGTTGTGCGGGTCGAACGCCCGCGCGATCTCCAGCAAGTCAACTGTCTGTTGTGGATCGTCGGCGACAAGTGCCCGCGCCAATCCGGACACCGCGTCGATCGCGTCGCGGCGAATCGCCTCCCGTATGGGCTCGAGCCACTCGATCCTGGACATGCCCTCGGCCACCAGCCCGCCGTAGCACTTGACGATCTCGCGGAACGCGGCGATGCGTTCGGCATCACTTGTCGCGGCGCGACGCGACCTCACCGCTGCGGCAAAACGCCAGTAGTCCACAGCCACCGTGCCCGGATCGAGCCGGTAGCGGCCATGGTCCACCACGGCGGCCTCGGCCGCCGCGCCGCCGGTCGCCCGCGACAGGTCCCGGCGCAGCCTCGACAACGCGGTGTGCAGCGAATTGGTCGGCCGCGCGGGCGGGTCCTCGCCCCACAACGCCTCCACGAGCGTGTCGCGGCTGGCGCCGTCGGGGTGCAGGGCCAGCAACACCAGCAACACCTGGCTGCGGGGCTGCAACGCGCCGGTGATCTCCCGCCCAGCCTCTGCGTCGTCGGCGTCGGGGTGCCAGTGCACCCGCAGACCACCAAGCACCGTGATCGTGATCTGCGCACGCCCGTTGTCGAGGTTGGGCGCCGCCCCAGCGCTGTCCGTGGCGCCGGCCGCGGATCGGGTCGGCTCGTCGGTCGGCGCCGGGTCCGCGGTCTCGCTGGGCGAAGGCGTTTCAGGCTTCGCCGACCGCGGCTCGGTTTGCGGGCGCTCGCTGACACCGGGCCGCAGCGGGGTGTTCTGGCCGAGGATCTCCAGTTCGGCTTCGATGTGAGCCGCGGTCTCGTTCGCCGCGGTGGCCTCCCGCCTCGTGTCGACCGTCGACTCGGTCGCCGGGGCGTTGCAGCCTGGGTGGGTGTCGTGGGTGCGGAGCCGGAGGGGCTCGCCGGGCACTCGGTCGTTCCGGGGCCGAGGCATCGGCGAGACGGCCATGTCGTCACCCCGGTCACCGCGGTCGCCGTCCGGAGGTTGGCCGTGGTGCAGCAGCGCCAGCAGGTCGGCGGTGTCGCCGCGGCCGAGGCGGAACATCCGGGTGCCGCGCAGGGCTTCACCGAGACCGGGGTCGGTGGCCGAGATCGTGCCGTCCTCGCGGACGTAGCCGGTGATGCCGGGCTGCCACTGGCCCAGGAGCAGTCCGGTGATGCCGAACGGCGCCCCGTTGTCGAGGACGGCCTGCAGCCGCTGGTGGTGCTGCGGGGGCCGCGACACGAGCAGCAGCGGCGGCCAACCCTCTGGGAACGATCCCTGGTCGTGGTCGGCGGCGCGCACCAGGGTCTCGGCCTCCAGCGCGACCAGCGCGGCATCCAGATCGGCGACCACGCACACGGACTCAGGTACCTGGGTGGCCTTGTGCCCGACCACGGCGGCCAAGTCCTCGGAGGGGACCACCACCACCCTCGCCCCATCCGAACCCGCCGGGCGTTCGGTGGTGAGCGCGGCAAGCAGCAACGCGCGCACCGCGGCCGGGGCTCCGGCGCCGACCAGCCCGAGACCGCGCGCCGCGGCGAGGTCCAAGGCGATCTCGCGGCCGTCCCGGACGCCCAACCCCGGCGCCTGCGCGGCGCGCTTTCCGCCGGAGAGGTCCGAGCCGGCCAGAGCCCCGCCGACCACTACGGCCCCATTAACGCCAGCGTCGCCCCCGTCCCGGTGAGAGGTGCGGATGTTGTCGAGGTCGTCTTCGTTGCCGGCGTTCAGGTGCGCCAGGTGCAGTTGGTAGACCACCGGCGCCACGGGCAGGTCGTCGCGGTCGCCGCTGCCGGGCCGATATCGGGCGCGGTATCGGCGGCGGGCGACCAGCAGTGCCGCGCTCACCGCCGCCGCCAGGCCCGCGCCGACGAACAGCTCGGCGCCCCACGCGATGCCCGGTTCCCGCGCGACGGTGGGCTGCAAGTCCGTTGCCGGCGACGGAGTGGCGGGTGCGGCGGGGTTGGTCGCGAATGGGGTCGGTGAGACGCTCGTCGGCGGCGTTGTCGAGGAAGGTGCCGGTGTCACCGGTGCCGGGGTGGGGTTGTCTCGCGCGTGCGGGGATGCCGGGGCGGAGGTGGTCATGTCGGCGGGCAGGAGCAGTTCCTGGCCAGGGAAGACCAGGCTCGGCCGGGTGAATACATGGCCACCCGGTTGGGGCTTGCCTTTGTTAGCCTCCCAGATCTCCGGCCAGCGCGCGCCGTCCCCGAGAGCGCGTTTGGCGATCCGCCAGAGCGAGTCATGCACACCAGCGTGCGGTGCTCGCACCACCACCGTCACCACCCGCGGGTTCGCGGTCGCAGTGACTCCTGCAGTGGGGTCAGAGTTCGGAGCGCCGACCACGGTGTCGAGCGTAGATACGTCGCCGGGAGCCGCGGAGTGCTCCCAGGCTGGCGCGGTAGCCACCACCTGCGCCGCGTTGCCCGAAGTGTTGAACCACGGATTGGCCGCTGCCAGTGCTGCGCGGTGGCCCAGCACGGATAGCAGAACCGCGCCGACCAGCGCCCTTGCCAAGGCGCGCACCGGACCGGCCGCCGACAACGACACCATCCGGGACGCGTCGAATCCACTGCGTGCCAGGTCCAGGGTGCAGCGGACGACGTCGACAGTGAAGGCGGCCCAGGCGATCCAGCACGCGCACGCCAGGGCGCCCAGCAGGAAGCTGGTGGTCATCGGGCCGAGCAGCACAGCCTGGACCTCGGCCCAGGTCGGCACGTGGTCGGGCAGCGGCCAACCGATGTACTGCCACAAGGCCCACGGCACACCGCCCACCAACGCGAGCAACGCCGCGGGCGCGATCACCATGTGAACAATCCGCCCAAGGATCGCGAGCGCGCCCATCACAGCCGATCCGGCGCGACGCACCGTGCTCGGTGGCCGCACCGGTATCCGATGTCCGGCGCTTGATGGTGTCGTCACGAGATCTCGATTCCTTGGCTTGCACAGGAGTTCATTGTCGATCCGCTGGCCAGCGGGGTGTTGCCGTCGCCCACTGGGGGCAGGTCGCTCCGGCCTACGTCACCTCGGCCGGGACAGCCCCGCGTAGGTCCGGCGCGCCCGCAGGAGGCTCGGCGGTTCCTGGCGGCTCGGCCGCAGCACGGGCGGTCGGTGTCTTCGCGGATCGTTGGCTGTCCGTGTCGGTGGGCTGTCGGCGCTTGGGGCGGCTGGACTTGCGGGTGGTGCGTGCGGTCAGCCAGCGTGTCAGGTCCGCAGCCGGCACATCGGTGAACACAGCTAACTCGTCAATGGTCATGACATCTTGGACAGCGGCGAGGACCTCGCCGAGTTCCCGCTCGACGTCGTCGACCTGGTCGGCGAGGGCGGCCCGCCGCTGGGCGAGGTCGCCGACCTGGCGTGCCGCGGCGGCTCGTTTCGCGCTTCGAGCGGTGTCGGCGTGCCGTACGCGGTGCTCGATTTCCTCGGTCGTGGCCATCGGGATCCTCCCACTTGTGGTGCGATCATGGCTCGATCTCGGTCACCCCGGTTTGCGGGTGCGCACTTCCCCGGCCCTGGATCGACAGCGAGCCGATGCCGACCAGTCCGAGGAGTTGGGTCGATGGGGACGCGGTCACGGTGACCGTGACGGTGTCGCCGGAGACGCTCACCGTTCCGGTGGCACCCTCGGCGGCCAAGTGGGCTTTGGCGTTGACGACAGCTTGTGCGGGAAGCAGGCGAAGTGTTCCGTTGCCGCGGTAGGCGGTGAGGTCGATGGCCTGGGCACCGGCTCGGGCTGCGGCCTCAGCTTGGCCGGTGGCCCGCACCTTCGCCGCCAGCGCGAGCCCGCCGTCGAGGACTAGCCCGGCCAAGGCGAGGATGCCCGTGGTGAGCACGACGACGAAGGCGGTGACCTGGCCATCGTCGGCTCGCCACGCGGGGCGTCGTGCGCGCCACCAGCTCGACCACCTGAGCGTGATCTTGGATTTTCGCGGGCTCACGGCCGACTCCTGGAACTCGCAGTCGAACGCCACCTGTCGATGGGTTCGACGGCGTTGGCGGACAAGCGTTTGCGGTCGGGGATCCCGATGACGAGCGCATCGGAGAAGTCGATCTCGCAGGAGATTGTCACGCTCACCGTGCCGCCCGACCGGACTTCGGAGGTGGCGGTGTCCACGGTCAGCGACTCGCATGTCACCCCGGCAGAGGACAACGTCCTCGCGGCGGTGGAGCGCGCCGCCGCGGTCGCTGCGGCGGGAGTGCGTTCGATACTCGCCGCGCGGGCGGCTTGGTGTGCGGCGTCTTGCATGCGTAGCCGGGCGTTCACTGCCCGATGGATGACCACGGCAACGAACACGAGCAACAGGATCAGCAGTGGCGCGAGCATCGTGACTTCGGTCGACACGGAGCCCCGGTCGCGGTGCCAGTGGTGGTCGCGTCGTAGCCGCGGCAGAGACCCGCGGATGTGGTGTGTCGGGGGCGGTGTGAGTTTCGGCGTGGACATGGCCTCTGGGTCACCTGCTCGCGTCGAGACTTTGCACGAACCGTTCGACGGGTCCAGCTGCCTCGGCGTGAACGGGCAGCCGAAGAAACGGGACCACCGTCGAGGCCACACCGTCGACTTGGACGACGGCCGAGGTGGTGTCGCGGTGGGCCGTGACCCTCGGCGTATCCAACGGACCGTCGGCAAGATCATCGAGCATGCGCTGGGCCGCAGCTGATCCTGAGGCGGCGCTTCCGTCGTGCGCGCGTGCAGCAGCGAGTCCACTAGAGGCGGCGGCTTGGGCCACATGGGACGCGTGGGACCACAATGCGAACTGGACGATCAGCAGTAACAGCAACAAGAGCAGCGGCGTCACGAGAACCAGTTCGGCACTGACCGAGCCCCTGTCGTTGACGAGTGCGGACCGCCAGGTGGTTGCTCGGAGCAGCCGAGCCGATTTCGTCAACCAGGTCGCGTCGTGTGTGGCGTCCACGGCGTGCTCACAGGGTGATTCCGTCGGCCTTGGCCGACACCTTGGCGATGATGACGGCGATCACGGCCAGCGCCGCGGCGACCAGCAGGGCGGTCACCAGGACCGTCTCGGTGGCGTATCCGGACTCGCGGTCGCCTCGCAGCAGATCGACTCGCGACCTCAGGTGTGTGAATGTGACTGTCCATAGTGTCCATATGGTCCGCATGGCTTCTCCATTCAGAATGTGTTGAGGACTTGCGACATGGCTGGGTAGCCGATGAAGACGAGGAACCCGAGAAGCAGGGTCACCACGGGAAGCGACATCCGTTCGGTCGCGGACTGGGCGTCTGACTCGGCGTCGGAGGTTTGGCGGGTTCGTAGAGCTGTTGCTTTGGCGGCGAGAGATTGTCGGACTCGGGCACCTTCGGTGCCCGCGAGGCTGAGGGACGCGGCGAGCTCTGCCAGTTCGGTGATGTCCAGGTCGTTGCCGAGTTGGCGCAGTGTTGTCCAGGGGCTGGTGCGGGTGAGGCGGGCGGTGTCGAGTGCTCGGCGGATGTGGGTGAAAGCGGGGCCGGTGCCGATGGCCGCGGCGTCGTTGAGTGCGGTTTCGACGCCTGCGCCGCCTGCGAGGGTGATCCAGACGAGGTCGAGGTAGGCGGATAGTGCGTGGCGGATCGCTACTCGGTGAGCCGCGGCCTTCGATCGCACCTGGATGTCGGGTGCGAGGAATCCGGCCGCGGCGACCGCGACGGATGCGGCGGTTGTCGACAGCAGCGCGATCTCGGTGCCTGCGACGGCCAGAAGGACCTGCAGGAGCCAGGGAGTCAGCAGTCCGGCCCAGGCGAGCGTGATCTTGCGAGCGAGGTGTTGGTCGACGGTGCGGCCGAGCAGGTTCAGATCGCGGGTGAGTTGGCGGGTGGGCGACCCGGTCGCACGCAGAACGGTGGCCAAGCGATGTGTGGGGGCCGCTGGAGCGGTGCCCTGTGCCAGGACCGAGGCGAGACTGGGGCGCGGCGGAAACGCCCAGGCAGCCAGGGCCCAGAGGCCTGCGCCGAAGCCGGTTCCGAGCAGCGCGACGCTGATCATGACGTCACCTGCCTCTCCACGACGCGGCCTGGTGTGGTTCCTGGGGCGAGGACGCGGGAGGGCTCGGCGACGGCGGCGATCTTGGCCAGCCAGGCGATTCCGGCCCCGAAGAGGAGGCCGACGCCAGCGAGCATGAGTTGGCCGGTGGCGGTGTCGTAGGCAGATAGGTAGGGCCGGTTGAGGAGCACGAGGGCGACCGCGAACGCGAGCGTGGTGCCGACGATGACCCGGACGGAGGTTCGGGTGCGAGCGCGACCCGCGTGGACGCGCAGCCGCATGGCGGCCTGTTCCCGCGCCGCGCCGGCCAGCGAGCCGAGCAGGTCGGCGAGTTGGCGGGCTTGATGTTGGGCGGCGAGCACGAGCGCGGCGACCACGAGGTCTGCCGCGGGGTCGGCGAGGTCGTCGGCCAGTCGATGTAGCGCGTCGGGTAGTCGGGCGCCTGCCTGGATGCGGGCAGCGAGGTCGGTGACTTCGGTGCGGATCGCGTCGGGTGCGAGTGGGGCGGTGGCGAGGATGGCCTGTTCCAGGCCCGCGGCGGCGGACAGGGTGTCGCGCAGCATCTCCGTCCAGGTGGCGATCGCCTCGACTCTGGCCAACTGCCGTTGATGGTGTCGGTCGGGTCCGAGGATGTGGGGCAGGGTCCAGGCCCCTGCGGCGGCCAGGATTGCGGCGACCGGCCAGCCGGTGATCAGCCAGGCCGCCCCGCCGATGCTCGCGGTCACAGCTGCTCGGACTCGGGTTAGGCGGTTGGTCCGCGGGAGCCGAATCCTGGTCTTGCCCCGCCAACCGGCCACGATCAGCAGGACGCCGATCCCGGCCCCGGCGCCGAGTATCGCGGACAGTGCGGCGGGGTTCACGGTGTCCACCAGCCGTCGGGCTTGAACGCGACGGCGGGGTCGAGTCCGGCTGCGGCGAGGTCGTCGAGGGTGTCGGTGCGGAGTGTGCCGCGGACTGGGCGGGCTCGGCGGTCGGGGCCTGGTCGGTACACCTCGTTGGAGACGACGTGTGGGCCGTCGGCGCCGACGACTTCACGGATCGAGGCGACGTGCCGCGTGCCGTTGCTGCGGTCGAGGTGGACGACGAAGTGCACGGCGCCCGCGATGAGCAGGTTGGTCGCCTCCAGTGGTAGTCGCTCGGGTGATTGGGCGGCGTAGGAGGCCAGCCGGGTGAAGGCGATTTGGGAGCTGGAGGCGTGCAGGGTGGCCATGGAGCCGTCGTTGCCTTGGGACATGGCGTTGCACATGGGGATGACCTCGTGGCCGCGGATCTCGCCGACGATCACGCGGTCGGGGCTCATCCGCAGTGCCCATCGGACGAGGTCGGCCTGGGAGACCGCGCCTTCGCCTTCGATGTTGGGTTCGCGGGCCTGCAGGGCGGTGACGTCGAGGTGTGCTGGGTCGCGGTCGAGAGCGAGTTCGAAGGCGTCCTCGATGGTGACGAGCCGCTCCATCGGGTCCATCTCGGCGGCCAGCGCGCGCAGGAGGGTGGTCTTGCCGACACCCGTGCCGCCGGTGATCAGCAGGTTCTTGCGGGCGCGGACGGCTGCGGTGAGGAACGCGTGCAGCCCGGCGTCGATGGTGCCGCGGTGCTGCAGTTCGGCGAGGGTGACGGTGAGGTAGCCGTGGCGGCGGATCGAGAGGGCGGTGACGGCTCCGGCGGTCAGGCCCATCACGGCGAACAGCCTCGCCCCGCCGGGGAGTTGGAGGTTGACCGCGGGGTTGCCCTGGTCGAACCGTCGTTCCTGGCTGGAGGCGCGGGCGGCCAAGGTGCGGACGAGGTCGGTCAGGTCGTCGTTCGACGCCGCGATCGGGGCGACCTGGGCGCGGCGGCCGTCGGCGTACTGGACGATCACCTGGTCCCACCGGTTGACGTTGACCGTCTCGACCGTTGGGTCGTCGAGAAGTGGCTGCAGCCCGGATAGCCCGCACAGCTCGTCGAGGACTTGGGTGACGACCTGCCGTTCGGTGGCGTTGTCGAGCAGCGGGCGGTTCGCGATCAGCTCGCGCTCGCAATGGGTTTGCACGGCGGCGTTGAGGATCTCCTCGGCGAGGCTTCGGCGCTCGTCGGATGACATCTGGGTTCGGCCGCGGTGGTGGGATTCGACTCGGCCAGGGAGTTCCGCGGCCAGCGTGTCGATCAGGTAGCGGTGCAGCCGGGCCATGGCTGGCTCGCGGTGCTCGATGGCGAGTTTGCGTGGGCGCAGCGGCGTCGGGAGTTGGTGGATGGTCATGACGCTGCTCCCATCTCCGCGGGCGCGGGTCGCATGCCGCTCGCCGAGATCAGCCTCGGCGGCAGGCCGGGAACGGACCCGGCCATCTGGAGTGGGACCGACAGCGGAGCGATGGGCAGCGCGGAGCGCAGCACCAGCGCGACGTTGTGTGCGAAGCGGCCCAACGCGGTGCGGTTCGGCTCGCGGCGCGCCCTCCACCGTGGGACCGGCCTGCCGCAGAAGAGGGCGGCGCCGACCTCGTCGTCGGGGATGTGGCCGAGCGGCGGCACACTGAGGGTTCGTTCGACCTCGTCGACCGGGTAGCCCTCGCCCGCGAGCAGCAGGAGTGGCCGGGGTGACCAGCGGGCGATCGTGGCCAGCCGCGGGGCGAGGTGGGCCAGTTCGTCGGCGCGGGAGCCGGTGATCAGGACCATCGCGTCCGACGAGCCGATCAGCGGCATGGCCGGTGAGTCCGCATCGACTCGGCCGCAGTCGAGCACCACCACGCTGCCCGGCTGGTCCGCGGCCATGCGCACCGACCCTGGGGGCAAGGCAGCCAGTGTGGCCCGCGCGGCGTCGGCGTCCGGTGGCGCTGCCACGACGCCGAGGTCGCCGGGGAGCGTTGCCGCGTGCGCCCAGGGCAGCGCCGGGTCCGCGCCCGCCCGGGCTGCAGCTGCAAGGCCGACGAGGCCACTGGGCGCCAACCCGAACCTGGTTGCCACGTCGCCTCCCGACGGGTCTGCCTCGATGAGCAGGCGGCGTACCGCGGTCGGCCAGCACGCAGCCAGGCCGAGAGCGAACGTCGTGACGCCGGGTGCTCCCTTCAGTGAAACCACGCTCACCAACATCACCGCTCCCCCTCTGCCAACAGCACGAGCGCCAATCGGCCGACCGGTATCGCTGCCACCTCCAGCGCCTGCGTGCGCGGCAGCTGGACCGACACGACTGTGGTCGACTCCCCCGCCGAAGTACCGACGCCCGTCACCACGCCCGCCCAAGCAGGGCTTGGTGCTCCTTGGGCGGTGGGCGTGGCGACCACGGAGACCTGCGCGCCGGGCGCGACCTCGGGCGGGTACTGGCCCGCCTTCAGGCTCAGCGCGGCGATGGCGTGTCCGGCCGCGGGAACCATCGCGGGGCCGACTGCGCCCTGGGTGAGAAGTGCACCGGCGGGCAGGCTCGTGGCCATTGATTCGCCGATCAGGCTCGCCGAGCGGCTGGCCGGGATGACCGGCACCCGGTCATCGACCGCGACCTCCACGACCGCCAGGTCCCGAAGATCGAGCACGTGGCCGACCGTCACGGGTCGGGACAGCGCCAAGACCTCGGTCCGGGTGTCCGAGCTGGCGAACACCGTCAGGAATCCGGCCGCGCATCCGGCAACCAACACCGCGCCCAACGCCAGGTGCGGCACGCTGCGACCGCGCCCGAGGCGCATGCGGAGGCGGCGTGCCCTGGTGTTGCCGCTCAGCCAGGGTGGTTCCGGATCGGCCGCGAGGTCGGTGTCGGGTCGGATTGTCGTTGTGGTCATGATCGCCTCCAGGCAAAGCTGTAGCGCGCCGCGTCGCGGAGTTCGCGAAAGCGGACAGGATTACGGGGTTTCAGCGGCCGACTACGAGGGCCTGCATTTCGCTGACCTTCAGCCCAATCGACGCCGAGGTCGTCAGGTCGGGGAACGATCCACTTTGGCCTGCAGCGGACCAGCTGACCGTCCACCGCACGGTCGCGACCACCGGGAAGGTCGAGTCCGGTTCATGCGCCGACGATGTCGTGTAGGTGTGCCCGCAGTCGGGCGAGGACTTCTGCGGGTCTATCCCGACCCGGTACTGCGTTCCCGGTCCGGCGCAGGTGACGGTGCTGCCGTCGCCCAGGGACCAGTCGACGGAAGATGGGCTCGCGGTCGCGGTCGCCGTCACACCGGGAACCGTTACCGATGCCGAGACGGGCACCCATTCCCGCAGCCACAGCCAGGTCGGCAGGTGAACCAGCTGCGCGCCCGCCGGGCTGGATCCGATCGTCGGCGCCGGCAGCCGAAGCCGATCTCGCGCCACCACGGCGACCGCGGCCGGGTCGACGGCCAGCGGCGGGCCGTCGACCGACCCGAACGCGACCTGCCCGCCGCAGGCGAACTCGCGCCAAGCGGCCTGCTCGGCCGGGTCCGTCAACCCCGACGGAACTGACGGAACACAGGCCGGAGCAGGTTCAGGAGCGTTCACGACCGGCTGACGACCAGGCGCCGCCGTGCCAGCCGATTTCGTCGTCGAGCCTGAACCGGCCGCGACATCACAGCCAGATCCGTGGCAGCTCACCTCACCCCACCCGTCATCGGCCGCCGCGGTCGCGGGAGCGAGCAGCATCGCGCCTGCCACGGCAGCGGCGGCACGTCGGGTCAGCATGTCCCCACCTCCCTGACCGCGAACTCCCGCACCTTCCAGGCGCCCTCCGCGCGAACCAGCTCCGCCGTGATCGCGCGCCGGCCGCCCGGGCGGTCGTCGGCGAGCGCGCCGGTGTCGGCTCGGTACTTCAGCCAGTTGGAGCTGTCGCCGCAGTCCTCGACCCGGACCATGTCCCGATCCCCGGTCGGGTCCTGTGAGGACACCCGAGGGTTGTGGGTCGGGCGACCCTTTGTGACCACTCCCCTCTCCTTGTCCCGGCGCAGCGCGTCGGTGATCACCGTGAGCGCGGTGCCGGTCGCGTGGTCGGTCAGCCGTGGCGATTGCCAGTCCGACGTGGTCGCCGCATCGGCGAAGTCGCTCCACATGGCCACGTACGACTCGATCGCCTGCTCGCTAGCTGACCGGGTGCTCGGGGTCGGCGGGCTGGTAGGCGCGTCTGGTGTCGCCGTCTGAGCGCAGCCACTGACGTGCATCGCGGCGATCAAGAGCGTGAAGCGGGCGGTGTGTCCGATGATTCCCACGCTGACTCCTTACCGAGACTCGTCTCGACGATATGGCTCTAACCGGTGGGTTGGCTGGCCGCGCACACCCGACGACCACTGGGCGCGATCAGAACCCGAGGCGTCACGGGCACGAAGTAGGCGTTGACCACAACGTTCCCGCCGTCGCGCCAGAACGGGTGGTTCTCCCACGGCTCGATGCAGCCGAGATGGCTCGCGCCGTTACTCCAGTGGACCCGAATCATGATGTGGTTGTAGGCGCAATGGAAATAGCGTGCGGTCGTGCCCTGCGGGTCCCCGGGTGTGGGGTAGAAGCCGCATTTCCACTGCGTTCCCCCTCGGGCCGCAGGTTCCGCCGTCGCCTGGTCAGGCGCACCGAGCACGCTGGCGACGGCAGTGACCGCGACGAGGACGGCACGGACGCGATTGCTGTTCACGATTTCTCCCCATTCATGAGACGAATACGGTGGGTGAAACCATCGACTTTGGTTTCGCCCCATCAGGTGAACCTCCCGCAGATTCCCCTTCTCGCCTGCGGCGACTCCGCGATCCCGCCTAACCTTCTGTGAAGGGGTGCGGAACGTTCGTGGAGCTGTTTCCAGTTTCGGAACGTCCGCAGGCAATTGGTAGGGGGGAGGTGTCTTCACATGAACGGAAGACAGCAGAAGACAACCGCTCAGGGGGCGGCAGCGTTCGGGGCGGAGCTGCAGCGATGGCGTGATCAGCGCGGGTTGTCGCTGGCCGAGCTGCAGAAGCTGACCACGTTCAGTCGAAGCCATCTGGGCAACGTCGAGCACGGCCAACGCCAGCCGACGGAGCAACTGGCGAAGGCCTGTGACCAGGCATTGGAGACCGGCGGCGCGCTGCTGAGGATGTTCGCGGCGCTGCCCCGCGAGCAGGTTCATCGGGTTCGTCCGGCGCAGCTCCCTGCCCGCGGCAGGCACTTCGTCGGGCGCGACGACCTCGTCGTGCGCATGTCCGCCGAGATCGACCAGGGCGCGCTGCGCGGGATCATGCCGGTGATCTGTTTGGACGGACCAGCTGGTGTCGGCAAGACCGCACTCGCTATCCAGTGGGCACATGTCGTCGCCGAACGATTTCCCGACGGAATTCTGTTCACGAATCTACGTGGCCATGACGCGTCAAATCAGCCTGCGATCCCCAGCGAAGTTTTGCGCGATTTCCTGGTGGCACTCGGTGTCGGACCGTTGGCCATCCCGCCTGGCGTGGATCAGCGGATCGGCCAGTACCGCAGTTTGCTCGCGGGCAAGCGGATGATGGTAGTGCTCGACAACGCGGTCACCGCCGAGCAGGTCCGTCCGCTGCTGCCGGGAAGCGACGGTTGCCTGGCGCTGGTGACGAGCCGCAACCGATTGACCGGATTGTCCACTCGGGACGACGCGACCCGGATGTCGGTAGGGCCGCTCAACGCCGCGGAATCCGCATCCCTGCTGACCGACGTCATCGGCCGCCGCGCTCATAATGAGCCCGAGGCCACACGCGACCTCGCGCAGCTGTGCGCCGGGTTCCCGCTGGCGCTGCGGATCGCGGCCGAACGAGCCAACGACCGCGACCACCTGGCGCTGGCCCGGCTCGCCGGGATGCTCACCTCCCAGACCAAGCGCCTGGAAGTCCTCTCCGTCGGCGGCGACGACAGCGCCGCACTCCGAGCGGCGTTCTCATGGTCCTACAACGCCCTCGCCCCTCAGCTGGCCACGCTATTCCGGTTGCTGAGCGTCCACCCTGGACCCGAGTTCAGCGCGGCCGTCGCAGCAGCAGCGGCTAACCTCGACCTGGCCGAGACCCAGTCACGGCTCGACGCACTAGCGCAAACCCACCTGATCGAGGAAATCGGCGAGGACCGCTACCGCTTCCACGACCTACTTCACCTCTACGCCGCCGAATGCGCCGAATCCGACGAGCCCGAACCGACACGGCAAGCGGCCACCGAACGAGTCCTGCAGTGGTACCTCAGCGCGGGCCAGGCCGCGGGCCGGATCATCTCCGCAGGGCGCGGATACGCCGAGCGCAACGTCCCGGCGATGCCCACGACGCCGGAGTTCGCCGGCTACGACGAGGCCGCGGACTGGTGCGAGACCGAACGCGTCAACCTCGCCAAAGCCAGCCAGAAAGCCGCCGAACTCGGCCTCGACGACATCGCCGTCGGCCTACCGATCGTCCTGTGCGACTACCTCTATCGCCGCAAGCCCTGGGGTCCGTGGATCCGACCACATGAACTCGCGCTGGAAATCTGCTGCGCCAGCGGCAACACGACGGGATACGCGTTCCTAGTCAACAACCTCGGCAACGCCTTCCTCGACCTGGGCCGCCCCTGGCGAGCCCTGGACAGCTACCGACGGGCGCTCACGATCCGCCGCGGCACCGACGACTTCGGCCTGGCCTGGACCCTCATCGGGATGGGCCGCGCCTACCACGCCCTCGGCGAACTGCACCACGCCGCGGACGTGTTCATCCAGTCCGAGGCCATGTTCACCGACCTCGATGTCGCGCTCGGCTCGGCGATCGCCTGGTCCTACGTCGGCGAGGTCTGCCACGACCTGGGCCAACACAAAACCGCCCGCGAGTACCTCGAAGTCGCCGTCGAACAGCTCCGCCCGCTCGACCGCCAAGCCGAGGGCTGCGCACTGGACAAACTCGCCCTCGTCTGCCGCCACCTCGACGACCTCGACCGCGCCATCATGCACCTCGAACGCGCCCTCGCCGCCCGCACCGAACTCGGCGACCGCCGTGAACAAGCCCGCACCCTAGACCTGCTCGCCGACCTCTACATCGCCGACAACCGCACCGCCCACGGCCGCGACGCCCTCCGCCGCGCAGTCGACGCCTACCGCGACGTCGACGACGAACTCAGGGCCGCCCAAGCCCAGCAACGCCTGGACAGCATGCGACCAGCCGTATCGAGGGGAGAACACGTTGACCGCACGCTCCGAACAGGTGGCCGGTAGCCCACAACTGATCACCAGCGGCCCACTCTTCGACGACTGCGCCGATGACTTCGGCCACTACATCCACCACGAGCCCCACGCCGTCGTCGCCGCCGAGTCCGTTGCCGACGTCATCGACGCCGTCCGCTACGCCCGCGCCAACAACCTCGAAGTCGTCCCCCGCGGCGCCGGACACTCCACCGCAGGCCAAGCCCAATCCGCGGGCGGCCTGGTCATCGACATGCGCGGCCTCGACGCTGTCCACGCCATCGAGCCCGGTCGCGCCGTCGTCGATGGCGGCGCCCGCTGGAGCACGGTCACCGCCGCCGCGCTCGAACACGGCCAGACACCGCCGGTGCTGACCGACTACATCGAGCTGACCGTCGGGGGCACGCTCTCGGTCGGCGGACTCAGCGGCACCAGCCACCGCTACGGCGCCCAAACCGACAACGTCGATGAACTCGAGGTCGTCACCCTCGACGGGGACCTCGTCACCTGTTCCCGCACCGACAACCGCCAGCTGTTCGATGACGTGCGAGCCGGACGGGGCCGCCACGGCATCATCACCCGCGCGATCGTCGCCCTGATTCCCGCGCCGGAAGCCGTGCGGGTCGTGCACATCTACTACCACGACCTCGCGCTCTTCCTACGAGAACAGCTGTCCCTGATGGAAAGCGGAGCCGCCGACTACCTCGAAGGACACGCCCGCCCAGACGGCGCAGGCGCCTGGTGGCATCGCATCGAGGCCGCGTTCAACCACGGCGCACACGGACCGAACGACGAGATCATCAAGCAGCTGTCATCGGACGAGATCGAGGTCGAGGACACCGACTACTGGTCGTTCGTTCGTAGGCTCGCCGACGGCGAAGAGGTACTCAGGGCGAGCGGGCACTGGCTGCACCCCCACGCGTGGGTCAACGGTCTCGTCCCCGAAAGCCGAGCTGAGCAGGCCATCGCCGAAGTCATGGCCAGCCTGTCACCCGACGACATGATCGACTTCGAGACCGTCCTCCACTACCCCGTCCCACGAGCAGCGATCGACACCCCTCGGCTCCAGATGGCTGACGAACCGATCTCGTTCCTGTTCGCCGTGCTCCGCACCGCATCACCCGGTCACTCCCTCACCCTCGACGACATGCTCACGAGCAACCAGACCATTGAACAAACCATCCGCCGGCACGGAGGCGCGGCCTATCTCGGCACGTTGCCCAAGGCAACCGACACCTGAGGCTGCACAAGCTCACCGAACTGTCTGCGGCCTGCGGCATGATCACCTCGGAGGTATCAGCCATGTCCGCTGGGGAAGTCCGTGCCACGGTGCTGGCCATCGCCGACGCGATGCCAGTGGAAGCCGCTATCAACATCTCCGACGAGATCGCCCGACGCGCCACGGAACTTGAGGCGCTGCTCAGGACGTCGACCAACACCGACGCCCTCGACGCCGTGCGACTGCTCGGCGCCGCGTCCGAGGCGGTTCGCGTCGCGGCAGGCAGCTTCGCCTCCAGCGCCGAGGCGTGCAGGGCCTGGGCGTCAGGGGTGTAGGCGGTGGCCGTAGAACAACTTGTCGAGGCCGTCCAGCAGTGCTGCGTTCTCCCCGTTGACGACCTCCGACGAATCGCCCGGTGGGTTGACGACGAAGCCGCGCCGACCGTGCACCAGCTGGCCGCGGAGTCGAACAACCCCGCGCTGGGCGAAGCGGTAGTCACCCTCGGCGCCGCGCGCGAGGCGATCGATCACGCCTTCCAGATGATTGACCGCGCGATCTCCGCCCTAGAGCGCTACACCAGCCAACTCATCGGTGGGGCGACATCAAGCCCGACAAGCGTTGGCATCAACGAACCGAGCCGCCGGACGGGTCGCGCGACAACCCTCGACGAAGCGAGGCGTCGACTGGCGCCGCCACTCCCCGGCGGCCGCACCGTCGGCGCGTGGATCGACAAGGACGGCGTCGAACACGAACTCGTCAGCGGCAACCGCGACGAATGGTTCACCGCGGCAGCCCAATTCGCCCGCGAACGCGGCTGGGCCAAAGGCCGCGCCGTGCTCGGCCTCGCCCGCCACGTCGAGGTCAAATTCGCGATGCGACTGCGCGCGACCTGGCGACCAGGACAGCCACCACCGAACGAAACCATCGTCATCGACCGCCCACCCTGCGGCGTCCTGGCCCCAGGCGACTGGACCTGCGACGCCACCCTCGACGACTGGCTCCCACCAGGTGCCACACTGACCGTGATCGACCGGGACGGACACCGCTACACCTACCGGGGAACAGAGAACCCATGACCATCGAAGCCCGCTACCGCACCCTCGACGGCGACACGATCGGCGAGAACGTCCTCACGCTCACCACCGCCGACCTCGACCAACTCATCACCATCACCACCCACCACGCCCCGTTCGGCATCACCCTGCGCCCCACCGACACCACCACCATCGACAGCGAACTCGTCGCCGGAATCCGCGACGGCCGAGGCGCCCTCTACTACACCGACCCCAACGGCGCCTGGTACACCCACGGCCCCACCCCCAAAGAAGGCGACGGACCCGTCTACGCCGAAGTCGACTTCCCCGACCACAGCGAACTCCCAGCGACCCTCATCACGACCGCGCTGTCGGAGTACCTCACCACCGGCGCCCGACCCACCAGCGTCGAGTGGCAGGACGACCCATACGCCGTGTGAGGCGCGAGTTGCCTGACCGTCACCCGGTCGGGCAACATCAGACTCGGGTGTCTACGCGTACACGCCCCGACCCACTAGGCCTGGGTCGGGGCGTGCTGCGTTCTACCCGGTGATGCGGCCTTCCCTGACAGCCGCGATGAGCGCCCGACCACGGGCGCCGGTCAGTTCGAGCACCGGCCCCGACGTGTTCTTCGAGTCCCGGATTCCAAAGAGGTCATCGGCCTGGGCGATCTCAACGCAGGAGCCGTTCTGGCCCCCGCTAAAGCTAGACTTCCGCCAGGCCAGTTCGACGCAGGAGCCGTTCTCGCCTCCGCTGAAGCTGGACTTGCGGAACTCCGCCCCAGCCCAGAGATCATGGTTCATGGTTTCACCTCCTTCATCGCACGTTGGATGATCGCACGGGAGGACTTCGGGTCGGCGGCGAGCGCATGCAGCCTGGTCAAGGCTCGTCGATACTCCGCGATCTCGTCCTTCTTCTCGATGTAGGTGCCGCCGGTCAGCAGTTCGACGTAGACAAGGCCGGGGTCGCCCTCGATCTCTGGAGGGAAGGTCAGGACGGTGAAGGTGCCGCAGTCGGCCGCCGGGCTGGGACCCGCGTCGTAAGGCAGGATCTGAATGTCGATCCGTGGCCGGTGCGAAAGCCTGAGCAGGTGGGCCAGCTGGTCGTGCATCACCTTGGCGTCGCCCCGCTTGCGATACAGGACAGACTCGTCCATGACGGTCGACAGGTGGACCGGGTTCGACGCGCGCGTAAGAACCAACTGGCGACCCAAGCGAACCTCCACGAGTTGGGTTACTTGCTCGTCGGTCAGATCCGGGTTGCCTCGAATCACCGCTTCGGCATACTCGCGTGTCTGCAGGAGACCAGGGACCACGACGCTGTCGAAGCTGGATAGCTCAGCGGCGCCGTCTTCTAGACCGAGGAACAGGTCGAACCAGCCGGGGACATCGCCGGAGAGCGGCGCCCACCAATTCTTGGCCTTCTTGGCTGAGTCGAGCAGCTCCCGCATGAACGGGATGCGGTCTTGCTTGCCATAGAGGTCGAGCAACAGTTCAAGATCTGCCGCGGACGGCAGCTGGCCCTTCTCGATGAGGCTGATGTTCGCGATCGAGCGGCCGACGCGCTTGGCGGCATCAGCCTGCTTGAGGCCGGCGTCGTCGCGCCATCGCTTGAGCGACAAGGTGATCATCCGTTTGAAGAGCGCCGGGCTGCCTGGCCGCAGCGCCGGTGGGAGTCCTGACTCGTTCACGGTGTCAGCCTTTCGACTCTTCCGGCCTGGTGGTGGATCAACCACCCGATCGGATGTACGAGTTCGGATTGACGTACTTGATTCAAGCAGCCAGATTATAGGAGGCTTGATTCAAGCAATACGGAATCTAGCCCCCAGGGACGCCGCAAGCGTAGGCACCCCCAACCTGCGGCGTTCCTGGCCCATCGTCTGTGCACCTGGAGGCGTCATGTCAGCGGTGCGTTCGACTCCCGGCGGGCGGGCTGAGACCCCGATCCGCCCGTCCGCCGGGGTTTCAGCCCTGAACCGGGCATCCCGTTCCTGCTCGTGCGGCTGCGCGGTCCGCGCCTCCCGGTCCGCGCGCCCGAGTGGTGTGGATGCCGTCCCGGCCGGTCCGCGCGACATTCCCCCCGACCGCCCTGACCACGCGGGCGCAGTCGCGCGGACCGGCCCCTCCCGGGACATCGCCGACAGGCCAGTCCTCTGGCCTGCCATGACTCCATGCAATCACCGCCGTGACCTTGTGCCGCGCTGTGCGCGCCGGGGTCGGCGGTGCCCATCGACCTGGAGGTCGATCATGAGTTCGACACTGGATATCCCGTCGCGGATGCCGACTCGCCGCGACCTGCTCGATACGACATTCGCCTACCGGTTGCTCGGGTGGGACACGTTCCCCGACGAGCACGGTTCGATCATGACCGGGGTGGGTGAGGCGTTCGATGTGCTCACCTTCCCGGAGACGATAGCCGCGGCGGTGCTCGCCGAGCTGCCGGAGGCGCCGATGTTCCTCGATGTGCGGACCCGTCGGTGCGCGATTCTCACGTTGGTGGCTCTCGACCCGCTGGCCGATCCAGCCGACCTCGCCGCCGCGCGGGTCCGGGTCCTACCGTGCCGCACTCCGGTGATGCTGCCGATCCTGATGGACGAGGCATGGGACGGCCATCGCCGCTGGCTGGTGGACCCCGCTACGTCCACGCTGCCGATCAGGGCCGAGGTGGTCGCGGTGATCAGTCGGGCGATCGGGGTGGCGCGATGACCTCCTCGATCGCGGTGATGCCGTTGTATGAGAACGGTTTGCTGCGCGCTTTGCGGATGGTCGAGCGCGGTCGGATCGGCGCCTACGGTCTGACGGACCCGCTGGGATTCCGCTCCGGCGAGGTGCCGCCACCGCGTCTGATCAGCGCGCTGTACGTGTTGCGCCGCGACGACCTGGTGACTCTGTGCCCGGCCGAGCCCGGGGATGGGTGGCGGCCTGCCGCTCTGACTTCGCTGGGCGCGACGTTGCTGGGCAAGTGGAACCGGCGGCTGCGTGAGGCCAAGGCGTGCGTGCTCGCGATCGGAACGGCCGCTCCGGTGCTGCACATCGTGGCCACCGAGGATCACCTGCCGCGGGTGTGCGACACCGAGGACGGTCCGCGGTGGATCGCGTTGTGTCTGGGGCATACCCGGCCGCAGGCCGCTGACCGGTCGTTCGGAGTCTCCCGGTGTGAGCGGTGCGCCGAGCATCTGCGGGGTGTGGCGTGAGCGCGGCGTTGTCCGCGCCCCTGATGACGGAGGCCGCGATGGATCGTCCCGCCGAGTCGGCTTGGTCGTGGGGCAGCAGCCCGCACTATCGGGGTCGGGCTCATCTGGTGATCGACGGCGCCTGGTCGGCGTTGTGTGGGATCCCGGTTGACGCGACCGGCTATCGGACCGGTGGGCGGACGTGTCCGGAGTGCGCGCTCGCCTACGTCGACCGGTTCCTCAGCCCGCTGGCCGCACGACCAGGTGGTGGGCCGTGGTGATCCGGCGCGCGGCTGCGGAGGATGCGCGGGCGGCGCGGCTGGGTGCGCAGTTGCGTGCCGCCCGGGAGGTGCGTGGGTGGTCGCGGCCGGAGATGGTGGCCCGGTTGCCGTGCGCGATCACGTTCCAGACGTTGGCCAGCTACGAGTCGGGTTACCGGCATTTCACGGTCACGCGTCTGCTCGATCTGTGCGAGGTGTTGGACGTGTCGGCGGTCGACCTGATCGAGAAGATCACCGGCCGTCGGGGCGAGGTTGTGGTCAGTCGGCGGGCGTTGGCGGGTTCGACGTGGCCGTCGTTGACGCCGTTGCGGCGCTGGGCGAGCGCCTCGCTCACCCGCGACCCGGGGCGGGATCGGATTGTGTTGTCGGCGACCGCGGTGGCGATCGCCGCCGAGCTGTGTGGCCTGTCTGCGGCCACGATGGACGCGCACTTGCGGAGCACCACATCTGTTGAGGAAGAGGAAGTGAGCCAGTGAATTCCGTGCACGAGCAGGCCGACACCGAAGTCGCGGACCCGGATCGGTTGCGGGCGGCGTTGGTCGCCGAGTTGCGCCGGGAGGGTGACATCCGGACTGAGGCGGTGGCGGCGGCGTTCGCGGCGGTGCCCCGGCACTTGTTCGCGCCGTCGGCGACGGTGGAGGAGGCCTACCGGCGCGACGACATCGTCGAGCGCAGGTATGACGCCCACGGCATGGTGACCAGTTCGGTGTCGGCGCCGTGGCTGCAGGCGATGATGCTGGAGCAGGCCGAACTCGAGCCGGGGATGCGGGTGCTGGAGATCGGTTCCGGCGGCTACAACGCCGCGTTGATCGCCGAATTGGTCGGTGAGAGCGGGCAGGTGACCTCGGTCGACATCGACCCGGCGGTCGTCGAGCGGGCGCGGCGGTGTCTGGACGCCACCGGCTACGACCGCGTCGAGGTGGTGCTGGGCGACGCCGAGTACGGGGTGGCGGGGCGGGCGCCGTTCGATCGGATCATCGTCACCGCCGGGGCGTGGGACATCCCGCCCGCCTGGGTCGATCAGCTCGCCGCGGATGGGCGGCTGGTGGTGCCGCTGCGGATGCGGGGCTTGACCCGGTCGGTGGTGTTCGCCCGCGACGCCGATCGGCTGGTGTCCACCGGGTATCTGTTGTGCGGGTTCGTCGCGATGCAGGGCGACGGCGCCAGCGACGAGCGTCTGATCGCGCTGCGCGGTGAGGACGTCGCCTTGCGGGTGGACGGCGGGCACGACGTCGACGTGGCCGGGTTGCGCGCGTCGTTGTCGATGCCGCGGGCGGAGCGGTGGTCGGGGGTCGAGATCGGCGGGTTGGAGTCGTTCGACGGGCTGGACCTGTGGGTGGCGGGCGCGGCTGAGGAGTTCGCGCTGCTGGTGGCCACCGACGCCGCCCGGGAGTCCGGGCTGGTTCCGGCTGGCACCCGGCTGGGCGCGAAGGCGATCGTCGACGGCGCCAGTTTCGCCTACCGCACCTCCCGCCCGACCTCGGAGGACCGCACCAGTTTCGAGTTCGGGGTGTTCGCCCACGGGCCCGACGCCGACCGGCTCGCCGAGCAGTACGTGGAGCTGATCCGCGTCTGGGACCGCGACCACCGTGACGGGCCGGGCGCCCGGATCGAGGTCGTGCCCGCCGATGTGCCGCTCGGCGCGCTGCCCGCCGGGCGTGTGATCGACAAGCGCCACACCCGCGTCGTGATCTCCTGGCCCACCTCGTAGCGGCCAGGTGTCCCTGAAATCCCCTTTATCTGAAAGGAAACTCTCGCATGAGCGTGCGGTCCGACGAGTTCGATCTGGATGTGCAGTTCCTGGGCTCGCTGCCGGTGATCCCGGACCTGATGACCAACACCGACGACAACTGCGGCTCGACCTGCCAGAGCGCCTGCACCAACAGCGGCTGCTGACCCACCCCGATACGGCCGGTGGCGGGCACCCGTCACCGGCCGCCCCATGTCTGAACGGAGTCTCGTGATGTACAGCGTGGTCGACGCGGCGATCGTGCGGGTGGCCGCGCACCCGATCACCACCGACCTGCCGCCGTGGCCGGACCTGACCGGCGACGACGCCGCGGCCGTGGCGGGGTGGCGTGGGTGGTTGGCGGCGGTGTGGGCGATCGAGTCGTTCGCCGACGCGGTGACCATGGCCAGCCCGGTCCTGGCCGGTCGGGTCGCGGCCGTGCGCGACGGGCGAGAAATGCCGGTGCGGCAGGTGCGTCGGGTGGTGGTGTCGGTGATGCGGTATCTGCTGCGGGCCACCACCCGCGCGACCCCGTTCGGGTTGTTCGCCGGTGTCGGCCCGGCCGGGTTCGGCGACACCACCGCCGTGCGCCGCGCCGACGAGCGGGCGGTCGCGAGGGTCGATCCGGTGTGGCTCGCCCGCGTGATCGCCCGTCTGGAGGAGTGTGGGCCGCTGCTGGCTCGGGTCGAGGTCGTGGTGAACGACACGGTCGGGGAACGCGACGGGCGCCTGGTCGTCGACCTGCGGCCCAACCCCACCGGCGGGGAACCCGCGGAGGTGTCGGTGCGGCTCACCAGCGCGGTGCGGATGGTCCTGCGGGCCGCGCGCACCCCGACCCGGGTCACCGCGATCACCGCCATGCTGCGCGCCGAGTTCCCCGACACCACAGCCGAGACGATCGACGCGCTGGTGCGGCAGCTCGTGGCGCAGCGGGTACTCATCACCGGGCTGCGCGCGCCGATGACGGTCACCGACCCGCTGGGCTACCTGCTGGCCAACCTGGCCGTCGCCGGCGCCGACCGGGTTGCGGAGGTCAGGCCGCTGGTGAGCGAGCTGCGCGCGATCCACATCGACCTGGATGGCGAGCGGCAGACGCGGGCGGCGACGGCCATGCGCCAGATCGCCGCGGTGGAGCGGCCCCTGCACGTGGACATGCGCGCGGGCCTGGAGGTGGTCCTGCCGCGGGTCGTGCTCCGCGAAGCCGTCCACGCGGCGCGGGCGTTGGCCCAGCTCACCCCGAACCCGTTCGGCCGGCCGCACTGGCGCGACTACCACCAGCGCTTCCTGGAACGCTACGGGCCGGGAGCGGCCGTGCGGGTCCTCGACCTGGTCGACCCCGACAGCGGGCTCGGCTACCCGGCCGGCTACCGCGGCTCCCTGCTCGACCGCCCCGCACCGACCGTGTCCGACCGCGACATTCGACTGATCGCCCTGGCCCAGAAGGCAGCGTTGGCGGGTGAGGTGGAGGTCGTGCTCGACCAGGCCATGATCGACGAGTTGGCCTCGACGGCGCCGGTGGCGTGGCAGCCCCACGCCGAGCTGTCCTTCCGCCTGCACGCCCCCTGCCGGGACGCGGTCGACCGGGGCGAGTTCGACCTCGACGTCGTCGGCATGTTCCGCGCGGCGGGCACAACCGCGGGACGATTCCTCGACCTACTGCACCGGCTCGACTGCATCCGGATGGCCGAGGTCTACGAGAGCCTGCCCACCAGCGCGTTCGGCGCCGTGCGGGCCCAGCTGTCCTGCCCGCCGCTCTACCAGCGCACCGACATCGTCGCCCGCGCCCCCGCCATGCTCACCCACACCCTCCCGCTCGGCGAGCACCGCCGCGAGCGCCGCGGCCGAGTCGATATCCGCGACTTGGTGGTGATCGGGGAGGCGCACCGCTTCGTGCTCTGGTCGCTGACCCGCCGCCGCCCGGTCGAGCCGATGCTGCTCAGCGCGGTCGAAGCCATCAACTTCGCCCACCCCCTGCAACGGTTCCTCGCCGAGGTCCCCACCGCCCGCGCCGCCACCTGCCGCCCCTTCACCTGGGGCAACACCGCTGGCGGGCTGCCATTCCTGCCTCGGCTGCGCCACGGCCGCACCATCCTGTCCCCCGCCCGCTGGCACCTCACCGCCGCCGACCTCCCCGACCCCAGCGCCCCGCACACCCGCTGGGCCGACGAACTACACCAGTGGCGGGACCGAGCGCGGGTCCCGGCGGCGGTGTCCGTCGGGGGCGGCGACCAGCGCCTGCGCCTGGACCTCACCGAACCCGCCCACCACACGCTCCTGCGCGACATGCTCACCCGCGACCACCAGATATCACTGAGGGAAGCGCCACCCGCGGCTGCGTTCGGGTGGCTCGACGGGCACGCCCACGAGATCGTCGTCCCCCTGGCCTCCACCGCACTGCCCGGCGCCCCGGCCGGCGGCCACGTCGTCGTCCCTGTGCGTCGGGGCGCCGAACACCTCCCCGGCAGCGACGGCTGGCTGTTCGCCAAGCTCTACGGCCACCCCGACCGGCACACCGCCCTGCTCGCCCACATCCCCGACTTGCTGTCCACATGGGACACCCAGCCGGCGTGGTGGTTCCTGCCCTACCGCGACCCCGACCACCACCTACGCCTACGCATCCGCGCCGACCACCCCCACACCGCAGGCCGCATCGCGACGTGGGCCGCACGATTGCGCAAACGCGGACTCATCAGCCACCTGAGCCTGGACACCTACCAACCCGAAACCGCCAGATTCGGCGCCGGCCCGGCCATGGCCACCGCCGAAATGGTGTTCGCCGCCGACTCCGCCGCAGCCGCCGCCCAACGCCACACCCCCCTCGACACGCACGCGCTCACCGCCGCCAGCCTCATCGACATCACCACCGCCCTCCACGGCGACGTCGACACCGGAATGGACTGGCTCATCGACAACATCACCACCGACACCCCCACCCCACTCCCACGCCCCCAACTCGCCCACACCATCGGCCTCACCGACCCCGCCACACCGGTCGCCGCCGACTGGATCGAACGCCGCATCGCCCTCCACGCCTACCGCGACGCCCTCACCACCATCAACCGCGAACCCGAATCGGCGCTGCCCGCCTTGCTGCACCTGCACTGCCTACGCGCCCACGGCATCAACCCCGACGCCGAACGCCTCTGCCACCGACTCGCCCGCGCCGCCGCCCTGTCCTGGACCCAACGCCGATGAACACCACCGACCTCGCCGGCCGACTCGCCCACCAACTCGCCGACCCAGCCACCACAGACACCTCGACCAACACCCACCGGCCCGTCCCCCAATCACTGGCCAACGGCGCCGCCGGAACCGCCCTGCTCCACATCGAACGCGCCCGCACCGGCCACGGCTCCCCCACCACCGCCCACACCTGGCTCACCGCCGCCACCACGCACGGCCTGCACCGCGGCGACCACGCCGGCCTGTTCCACGGCGTCCCCGCCCTCGCCTACGCCATCGAACTCGCCGCCCGGGCCACCGGCGCCTACCAGCGCGCCCGATCCGACTTCGCCGCCGCCACCATCGCCATCACCCAAGCTCGGCTCGACGCCGCCCACACCCGCATCGACCACCACCGCACACCCGCACTCGCCGAATTCGACCTGATGCGCGGCCTCACCGGCCTCGGCGCCTACCACCTCACCGCCCACCCCGACCACCCCATCACCGCCCGCGTCCTGAACTACCTCGTCCGCCTCACCGAACCCCAACCCACCGGACTCCCCGGCTGGTGGACCCACCTCGGACCCCACGGCCGCCCCTCCCCCGACCACCCACACGGACACGCCAACCATGGCATCGCCCACGGCATCACCGGCCCACTCGCCCTGCTCGCGATCGCCCACCGACACGGCGTCACCGTCACCGACCACACCACCGCCATCGACCGCATCCACACCTGGCTCGACACCTGGCAACAAACCAGCGACACCGGCCCATGGTGGCCGCGCACCCTCACCACCGCCGAACTCGACACCGGCCGCACCCGAGAGACCCACCCCGGACCGCCCTCCTGGTGCTACGGCACCCCCGGCCTCGCCCGCGCCCAACAACTCTCCGCCATCGCCACCAACAACCCCGCACGCCGACACACCGCAGAAACCGCCCTCCACCACTGCCTCACCGACCCGACCCAGCTCGACCAGATCACCGACATCGGCCTCTGCCACGGCACCGCCGGACTACTCCACACCACCCGACGCGCCGCCGCCGACGCCGCCACCCCCGAACTCAGCCAGCAGGTGCCCGCCCTCGCCGCCCGGCTCGTCGAACAACTCGAACACCACCACGCGGGCACCGAACTCCTCGACGGCACCACCGGCGCCGCCCTCGCCCTCCACACCCTCGACGCCCGGACCATCTGGGACCGCTGCCTCCTGCTGACCTGACCCCGGAGACCCCGTGCACCCCGAACCCACCTGGGCACAAGCCGTCCTCCACCCCACCGACTACTCCACCGTCGACGACCTCGCCGTCAACCACCTTCAGCCACTGATGACCGCCACCGAGGGCATCACCGCATGGTGGTTCATCCGCAAATCACCCACCTGGCGGGTCCGCTGGCTGCCCACCAACCACGACGCCATCCCCACCATCCACCGCGGCTTCAACAAGCTCGTCACCACCGGCCACCTCCGCCAATGGACCAATTCCCTCTACGAACCCGAAACCCACGCCTTCGGCGGCGAACCCGCCATGAACATCGCCTACACCCTCTTCCACCACGACACCCAACACATCCTCGACCACCTCACCCGCCCACTCAGCGAACCAAGACGACCCGAACTCACCATCCTGTTGTGCGCCAGCCTCATGCGCGGCGCCGGACTCGACTGGTACGAACAAGGCGACACCTGGGCCCGAATCGCCACCAACCGACCATCACCCACCCGCACACTCGACACCACCGCCATGCGGCGCCTGCTCACCGCCGACACCAGACCCAGTAACCCCTCCATACAGGCCAACACGACACTCGCCCACATCGCCCCATGGTTGGACAGCTTCCACACCACCGGACAACGCCTTCACCAACTCGACTCCAACGGCCTACTCCACAGAGGACTCCGAGCGGTACTTGCACACCACATGCTGTTCCACTGGAACCGCCTGGGCCTCAACTACCAACAGCAGAGCACACTCGCGCACACCGCGCGAGACACCATCCTCGACTGACCACCGAACAATGCAGCCAGAGCGAATCGTCTGCCGCACAAACGGGCCTGCAACGTAGCGACTCCACTGCCCTGGCCGCCCCTTCTCAGCAAACTCCAACACGACCACACGCCATCAGTCGACACTGCCGCCGACGACCTTCATAGGTTCAGCGATCCGAGCGGCGATGATCTCGGCGCGTTCCCGCAACACCTCTCCGTCACAGCCCGCGAGTTCGCTCGCTCGACCGAGCGAACCCTCGCCAACACCCGAGCAGGAACCGGCATCATGGCGGCGCTGAGCACTTCCTGGGCTGGAGCACCCTAGAACGCGCCGATATTCTTCTCGCCGAACTCGACGACCACGTCCTGGTCCGTTCGCTTCAGCGGGGATGACGTCCAGGTCGGGCCTCCCTGCTGGTCGGGGCCAGCCGCCTAGGCCACCGCGACTACTACATCGAAGAAGTCGAAGGCGTCGAGGCCAAGGACAAGGAATCCGAGCTGGACTCGGTGGTCAGCGGCCAGGAAGTCCACCACTTCTTCTCCTACGCCACCAGCAGCGGCCGCGCCCAGGAACTCGCCGAAACCCACACCCGGGAACTGCTCGCACGCGGACGCTGACCCACCGCAACCAGCAGAGATCGACTCGAACATACGTTCTATCGAGTGGTACGTTTCGGCCATGGACGCGCGCAGCCACTCCACTGATGGCTCACTCAGGTACCGCTCCGACGGCCTCGGAGGCCGAGTAGCCGTCCTGCCCGCAACCTGCCGACAAGGCCTTCACCCCTTGGCCAACACCGGATACCGCGCACTTATGCACTCCCAGGAACTCGAACTCCACTGCACCGCGTGCGCCACCATGGGCACGCTCACCGGGACATGGCACCTGACCTCGCGCGGACAACTCCCCGAACGGGCCGAACTCGACGACGCGCCCTACCTGGACCTGCTGAAGCCCGCGATCACTACGTAGGACCCCATGCTCAACACCCCTTACACCCGCTGGAGCGGCGACGGCCTGCACGGACGCCACCCGCAGTTGACCCCGGCATGGATACGGCTGGACACGCTGTTCGCGCCGCACCCGACCGACCCGGACACGGTCGTCCCGGAAGGATTGAGCACGAGCGGAACCGTGCGCGCCTTCGTCACCGGATGGTTCCGCATAGCCGACACCGGCGCATGGCTGGCGGTGGTGAACTACGCGATCGGCCACGCCGACGACCGCAAGCCCAGAGTGATGGTGATCGACCAACTCGTCCCAGGCCACGCGGTGACCCGCCGCGACGACAACCGGCCGCTGTGACCTCATCCATGCCCAGTAGGCATCGTGGCCGACGTCATCTTCTGCCCGCTGCGTGGTTGTTGCCCTCGGCGTGGCGGTCCGCAGAGATGGCGTGCTGGATGTCATGACTAGCCGTAACGTTTCGGGTGCGGCGGGTGAATTCAGGAGTGGATACGACGTCGGGAGGGCTGTCGGGTGGCGAGCGCGGCGCCACCAAACTCGGCCAGGACTACGTCGCCGCCCGGCACGAATGGAACTAGGAACCAAGGAGGACCGCCCAGTGACCGCCTTCCCGGCTGACCTCCCCGCCGACCTCGACGACGCCGAGATCATCCGCGCCCACGACTGGCAGGCGTTCCAGAACGCCGGGCAGATGAACAACCACTGGGACAGGCCAGGATGGCTCCCGGGGCGACGGTCATACCACTGGATGCTGACCTTCCCCGACGCCGACGAAATCCAACAGCTCGCCAAGCAATGCCAAACCGCCCTAGACCGGCCCGCCTTCGACCTCGTGCCGCTCGACGCCCTGCACCTCACCCTGGGGCGAGTCGCCTTCACCGACGAGATCGAACCCGCCGCCGTCACCAAGATCGTGGACATTGCGCGAGAGCGGTGTGAAGGACTGCAGGCCTTTCATCTCGACGTCGGCCCGCTGGCGGGCTCGCGCGGCGCGCTGCGGTTCACGGTCTCGCCATGGACCCAGGTTCTCCAGCTGCACGAGGCCTTGTCGCTGGCCACCCGCGGCGCCCTCGACGCGCCAACGCTGATGGACACCAGCTACTTCCGCCCGCACCTGAGCATCGCGTACGCGAACACCACCGTCCCAATCGCCGACGCGCTCTTGCTGGTCACACCGCTGCGCGCCGTTCCCATCGTCTCGACGGTCGTCGGAAAGGCCACGCTGGTGGAACTCCGGCGGGAGGACGGCTGCTACCGGTACGAGTCGCTGGCCGAGGTCAGCCTGCGTCAGGCGACCTCGCCGAGCCCAGTCCGCGGGTAGGCGACCAGCGGGTCGTGGATGACGGCCAGCCACGCCCCCGTGTAGGCGATACGGAACCAGCCGGACACGACCGTGCATGGTCCCAGTCGCGCTCAGCCACCATCCCCGGTCGGTGGGTGCGCGGAAACAGCGTGTCCAGCCGCACCCACGCCGGGTCAAGGTCGCGACGCGTCCATGGAGGTTGTCGCCGCTGTAGCGGGTGTACGGGGTGATCAGCACCCTCGGATCGCAGAACGCATGTTTCGATGATCGGCAAGTGTGCGTGCCCGATCCGCCGGTCGTCGAGGGACGGCCGTTCGAGTGAACTGACTGGCTCGGCCGCAGGCACTTGCCCTGTTCCCGGACTGCACACCGAGTGCAGCGGCTAGCGTCGCTGGCCGTGTCCGTCGACCAGTTCAAAGCGGTCCTGACCGGCGCATTGCAGAAGGCCACGGCCGCCTTGAACGCGCTCGCGGTGGGCATGGCCGCCACGGACGAAGCGCGCACGATCGTCGGCGGCGTTCTCAAAGGCACAAACGACCCTGACGCGGGCACGGTCTCCGGCGCGATGGCCACCGCACACGGCGCCATGGCACACGCCTACCAGAAGATTGCCAACCTGGAGCCGACCATCCGCAGCTATCTGGCCGGCATTGCCGAGGCGGCGAGCGACGCGCCGCGGCCAACGGTCGACAACCCACCGCTGCCGCGATTCGGAGAAGTCACACCTGATCGAGTTGAACGCATCAAAGCAGCTTTGCCTGCCGCCGTTGTGTCGAACACCGGCCAGAAGACCCACGGCATATGGATCGGCCCGGACGGGCGCGAGCACACCGAGATCAGCGGAATGGACGAGAAGCACGACGCTGCAGTGAAGTACTTTGAGTCCAGACCTTCGGCACGAGTCCCGAGCCGCGTGACCGATGTCGAAATAAAACTCGCGGTGCACGTGCGACTCAATGGCATCAAGCACACGACGCTGGTCATAAATCACGTCCCGTGCCCCGGTCGCATGGGCTGCGACTCCCTTGTTCCGGTGATCCTTCCTGAGGGATACACTCTGACTGTCTACGGCGCGAACGGATTTTACAGGGTCTACCACGGAGGTAAGAAGTCCAAATGGCTCCCCTAATCGCCTGGTATTCACACGATCATCCGGACGGAATCCCGGTTCCCTCTGTGGACGACGTCGACCGATTGATCGACGATGTTCAAGCCGAATCGAAGCGCACCGGCGTGCCGATGCTCATCCAAATCTGTGTGGACGACGAAGACAGCCCTGAGTTCTACGCTGGCGTGAACGGCGACGCAGGGGTTCTCACATACGCAGCCGCGGACAGCCCGGCCCTCTGGGCCAGCTCAGGCGAGCCGAGCACAAAGGACGAGTTGGTCTACTACTACAGCGGGTCCAGCACCGACCTACCCGGCGACGCGGAGGTTTCAGTCGAGGTTGTCCGGGAGGCAGTCAAGCAGTTCATGCTCGATCCCGATGACCTTCCTGTCGCCGCACGCTGGCGCAAGATGCGGTGACGCCCAGCCGGAAACCTGCGATGCGACCGGCACATCGGTCGCCGCCTGCCGACTTCCGTGCGAATGGGAGGTTAGATTCCTCAGTGGCAATCACACCAACACGGCAGCGCAACGCCGTTTCCCAAGGGATCGCTCTCGGCCTGCTGATGTGCGGTCGAAACTCCATCGCCGTCGACAAGGTCAAGGTCGACCTGGCGTTCGAGGGAGCGTGGCCAAGATGGACCTACCGTGCACGGTTCCCGCAGGTGAACACTGACCTGGCTAACGGGTCTGACGGCATCCGGGTGATGACACGGGCCGACGCGGGCAAGCGCGTGCATGGCCTGTACTGGTCGAATACCGGCGCTACCATGACGATCCACACGCGAGTAACTGACTGGACCGCAGACAATCCTGACGACGTGGAATATGCCCTTGAAGCAATCGACGGTGACGTGCCGCTTGCTGGTTGGGAAGAACTCGCCCAAGAGTTCCTGCGGCGTTACGAGCGTTGATTACCGGCCATAAAACGGTCCCCATTCACCGATGGGCACCAGACGAACCGCGGTCCACTCGAAGGAGAGGGTCGACGGCAGTAACCAGGACTCATTCGAGGCGATCAGATGGGACGGCGCGGGGCGGGCCGAGCGACCGGCGGATGTCTCGTGGTGGATGCTGCCGTCGACAGGGCGATCAGGCCGCCCAAGCCCGCAGTGAGTCCGCGTGGCCGAAGGTGGTTGCGCAACAGGTCAGGGAGTTGTTCTGGGCTGAGGGGGGCGGTACTCCTCGACGGCGACTTCGTTGGCGTGGACGACACGGCCTGAGAACCGACGCGTCCACCAAGTCGACTCGATGGGCGTCGCGGTGCTGCGCGCACATCGAGACACCTTTTGGAACACGGTCCCACTGGTGCCGTTCGGCTATCGCGGTGGTCGTCGAGAGCGATCCTTATATCAATGGGTGTTAGGGTGTTGATATGGCTGTTGAGCGTGGGGACGCGTGCGATCTGCTCTGTCTGGATCTGCCGCACGCCGAAGAGATCCGGGCCGGGCTGCCCGCCCTGCCCGCGGTGGAGACCGCCGCCGTGGCGGCGCGGGCGTTGGGTGATCCGACGCGGTTGACGATCGCCGCCGCTCTGCAGGCTGGGGGTGAGTTGTGTGTGTGCGACGTGTCTTGGGTGGTGGGGCAGGCGCAGAACCTCGTGTCGCACCATCTGCGGCAGCTCAAGATCGCGGGCCTGGTGTCGGCGCGGCGGGACGGGCGTCTGGTGATGTACGCGCTGACGCCGCGGGCGCGGGTGCTGCTGCCGGTGGTCCTGGGTGAGACTGCGGCCGTAGTGGAGGGCTGAGGCGTGGCTGACGAGTGTTGCGGTCCTCAGGAGGCCCGCCCGGCAGCGGATGCGGGCGTGGAGCGGGACTACGGTCCCGCACGGTTATGGGACGTTCGTGAGCTGAGGTTGGCGGCGGTCGCGGCGGTGCTGCTTGCCGCGGGGCTGGTGATCCCTGGCCGGGTGGGCGCCGGGCTGCAGCTGGCGTCGGCGGTGGTGGGTGCGGCGTCGTTCGTGCCTGGGGCGTTGCGGAATCTGGCGCGGCGCCGAGTCGGGGTCGGCACGCTGATGACGATCGCCGCGGTCGGTGCGGTCGCGTTGGGGCAGGTCACCGAGGCGGCGATGTTGGGGGTGCTGTTCTCGATCGCCGAGGGGTTGGAGCATTACGCCATCGCCCGGACCCGGCGGGGGTTGCGGGCGTTGCTCGGTTTGGTGCCGCCGACGGCGTCGGTGTTGCGGGACGGGGTCGAGGTCCAGGTGGCGCCGGACGATCTCGTGCTGGGTGACCGAATGGTGCTGCGGCCCGGTGAGCGCGCCGCGACCGACGGGGTGATCCTGGCGGGCCGCACGAGCCTGGACCTGTCGGCGATCACCGGGGAGTCGGTGCCGGTCGAGGCCGGGCCGGGTGACTGGGTGCACGCGGGGGCTATCAACGGCGGCGGCGCGATCGAGGTCGAGGTCCTCGCGCGGGCGGCGGATTCGTCGCTGGCCCGGATCGTGCACATCGTGGAGGAGGCGCAGGACCGCAAGGGCGGTGGGCAGCGGCTGGCCGACCGGATCGCCCGTCCGCTGGTGCCCGCGATCATGGGGTTGGCGGTGCTGATCGCCGCGGTCGGATTGGTTGCCGATGATCCGCTGGTGTGGGTGGAGCGGGCGCTGGTGGTGTTGGTCGCGGCGTCGCCGTGTGCGCTGGCGATTTCTATCCCGTTGACCGTGGTCGCCGCCGTCGGCGCCGCGAGCAGGCACGGCACGCTGGTCAAGGGCGGTGCCGCACTGGAGGAACTGGGGCGCGTCGGCGTCGTCGCGCTGGACAAGACCGGCACGCTGACCCGCAACGCCCCGCGCGTGGTGGACGTCGTCACCGCGGGAGAGGCGACCCGCGACGACGTGCTCGCCGCGGCGGCGGCGCTGGAGGCGCGCAGCGAGCACCCCCTGGCCCGCGCGATCCTCGCCGCCGCGCACACCGTTCCCACCGCGAGCGACGTGACCGCGGTTGCCGGCCATGGCCTGCACGGGTGTGTCGACGGCATGACCCTCCGCCTGGGCAAACCCGGCTGGGTGCCCGCCCGCGAGTTGGCCGCTGACCTCGAACGGCTGCAGTCGGCGGGCGCGACGGTCGTGCTCGTCGAACGCGCCGACACCCTGCTCGGAGCGATCGCGGTGCGCGACGAGCTGCGCGACGAGGCCCCCGAGGTCATCAGCAGGCTCCACAGCATGGGCATCCGCACCGCGATGCTCACCGGCGACAACACCCGCACCGCCACCGCGCTGGCCGCCCAAGCGGGCATCGACACCGTCCACGCCGAACTGCTGCCCGAGGACAAGGCGACCCTGCTCGCCGAACTGCGCGCGGGCCGCGCGATCGCGATGGTCGGCGACGGCGTGAACGACGCCCCCGCCCTGGCCACCGCCGACGTCGGGATCGCCATGGGCGCGATGGGCACCGACGTGGCCATCGAGACCGCCGACGTCGCGCTGATGGGCGAGGACCTGCGGCACCTGCCCCAGGTGCTCGCCCACGCCCGCCACGCGCGGACGGTGATGCTGCAGAACGTCGGCCTGTCCCTGGCCATCATCGGCGTGCTCATCCCGCTGGCCGCGTTCGGCGTGCTGGGCCTGGCCACCGTCGTCCTGGTGCACGAGTCGGCCGAGGTCCTGGTCATCCTCAACGCCATCCGCGCCGCGAAGACGACCGCCCTGCCCGGGGTCACCGCCGCGAGCCCGGCCACGCCGCAGACCCTGGCCGTGTCGGTCGTGAGCAAGGGGGACAGCGGCGGGTGCTGCGATGCCTGCTGAGACCGACGTCCTGGTCATCGGGGCGGGGCAGGCCGGTCTGGCCATGGGCTACGAGTTGGCCCGGGTGGGCCTGGACTTCCTGATCGTCGACGCCGCGCCCGAGGTCGGTCAGAGTTGGCGGCGGCGGTGGGATTCGCTGCGGCTGTTCACCCCGGCCCGGTTCAGTGCGCTGCCCGGGTTGGCGTTCCCCGCGCCCGCCGACCACCTGCCGGGCAAGGACGAGGTCGCCGCCTACCTCGCCGACTACGCCCGGCACTTCGCGCTCCCGCTGTGTTTGGGCGCTGGTGTGCGCGAACTCCGCAGGGCCGGTGACGGCCGGTTCGAGGCGGTCACCGACCGAGGGATCCACACCGCGACCTCGGTCGTGGTGGCCACCGGCCCGTTCCAGGAACCTGCAGTCCCGGCGTTCGCCGACCGCTTGGCCCCGGAGATCACTCAGCTGCACACCGCCGGCTACCGCAACCCCGAGCAACTGCCTGACGGGCCGGTCCTCGTGGTGGGCGCCGGGAACTCCGGTGTCCAGATCGCCGAGGAACTGGCCCGCACCCGAGCGGTCACCCTCGCCGTCGGAACCCGGCAACCCGCGCTGCCGCAACGAGTTCTCGGACGCGACCTGTTCACCTGGCTGAACCGGCTGGGCGTCATGCGGATCCCGGCCGACAGCCGGCTCGGCAAGCGGATGCGCGAGCGGGACCCGCTGATCGGCACCAGCCTGCGCGACCTCGAACACCTCGGGGTGCGGCTGACCGGGCGGGTCGCCGATGGGCTGCGTACCGCCGACGGCGATCAGGTCGAGGCGTCCACCATCGTGTGGGCGACCGGATACCGGTCCGACTACACGTGGCTCACCGTCCCCGGCGCCATCGGCACCGACGGCCACCCACGACACGAGGCGGGCGTGGGCCCGGTCCCCGGCCTGTACTACCTGGGTCTGCCCTACCAGCGGACCCGCGGCTCCGCGTTACTCGGCTGGGTCGGCCACGACGTCACCCACCTCATCGGCCACCTCGCCCGCAAGCCTTCGACAGCGCGGTCAGTGCCCTGACGTCGACTTCTCCGGCGGCGGGCAGCACGCGTTGTCCATCGGGTCGCCGCCGCGGCTCGGCCGCACTCGGATGATGACGACGCCCGTGATCAGCACGACGACCACCCCGATCATCCACGGATCCCGCGCGGCCGGGCCGAATGAGTCCAGCCCACCCGTGGCGAGCAGGACGATGACCAGGGCGCCGCCCAGGGCGGCGAGTGCGGCGATGACGACGTTCCGGCGACGGGCAGCGTCACGGCGCGGTTCGGAGCGCATCATTTCCTCGCACGGAAGTGGTGGCAGGGCGGCGGTAGTGTGCCACGCCGCGTCGGGACACAGCCATGGTTGTTCGGCGTCCCCAGATGCCGGCTGCTAGGGCAGGCGGCGGTCGATGCGGCGCAGCAGGGCGCCGAGGACGCCGCGCTCGTGCCAGCCGCGGCGGATCACCGTCGCCCGCACGGCGTCGATGCTCGCGCGTAGCCGCGGTCCGAGCCCGGAGCGGTGCTCGTCCTCGCGCTGGCGGGCTCGGCGGTGCAGCCAGCGCGCGCAGTCGAGACAGACACCGACCTCAGGATGCGCGCCCAGGCGGACCAACCGTGCCTCGGGGTGTTCCTTGCCGCAGCACCAGCACGTCGGTGCCGTGGCCGGATCCTCGTCGCGTTGAACGGTCATCGTGTGCCTCCGAAGGCGGTCGTTGCCCAGTATTCGCCTAACCCGGGTCGGCGAGCGCCTGGGGTGCAGACTTGACCCTGTAGGTGGGTACAGGGTTGAGGATGGGGACATGCGCAGCAGCGAAGTCGCCGCTCGGGCCGGGGTGAACGTGCAGACCCTGCGGTACTACGAGCGTCGTGGTCTGGTCGAGGAGCCGCCGCGGTCGCCGTCGGGGTATCGGGCGTATCCGGCGGGGGCGGTGCGGACGGTCCGGTTCGTGAAGCGGGCGCAGGAACTCGGGTTCACTCTCGCCGAGGTGTTGGAGTTGCTGAACCTGGCCGCGGGCGGCCCAGAGGACTGTGAGCCCGCGCGAGCGTTGGCTCAGTCGCGGATGGACGAACTGGATCGGCGGATCAGCGACCTGCGGCGGATGCGTGACTCGCTGGCCGACCTGGCGGCGACGTGCGATCTCCCACGTGCCGACCGGCGGTGTCCGCTGCTGCTCAGCCTGCATGAGGATGGAGAGATATGAGGGTGGAGATTCTGCACGTGCCGGACTGCCCGAGCGTGCCCGTGCTGCGTGAGCGGCTCGACCAGGCCCTCGCCGATGTCGTCATCGACGTCGTCGAGCGGGTGGTGCGAGACGCCGAGACCGCGGCGGCGGTGGGGATGACCGGCTCCCCCACCCTGCTGGTGGACGGCGTCGACCCGTTCGCCGAGCCGGGAGTCGCGCCCAGCGTGTCGTGCAGGCTCTACCGCCACGAGGACGGTCACCTCGACGGCGCTCCCTCGGTCGCCCGACTCCGCGATGCCCTCGATCGCAGGCGCGCGTCGGTGGCGTTGCGGGACTGGCGGGCCCGGGCGGCACCAGCGGACCCGGCCGAACGCGCGGTGCACCAGGCGATCCTGCGGTCCTTCGCCGCGACTGGAGCCCCGCCCGCCACAGTGGATCAGGTGGCTGGGTCGTTCGCCGAGACGGGTGACCAGGTGCTCGCCCGGCTGCACGACGCCGACGTCATCCGGGTCGACGCGGCCGGGCGCGTCCAGGTCGCCTATCCGTTCTCCGCGGCACCCACCGCGCACCGGGTCCGGCTCGCGGGCGGCGTGGAGGTGTACGCGATGTGCGCGATCGACGCGTTGGGGATGCCCGCCATGCTCGGTGCCGACGCGGTGATCGCCACCACCGACCCGACCAACGGCCTGCCGATCACCGTCACAATCGCCGCCGGGCGCGCCCAGTGGGACCCGCCGGGCGCGGTGGTGTTCGTTGGCGCCCGCCCCGGCGGCGGCCCGTCCGCAGAGAACTGCTGCGACGCCCTCAACGTGTTCACCGATCGGGCGAGCGCGCAGACGTGGTCGCGAGCCCATCCCCACATTCCCGGCGAGATCCTCGACGGCGCCGACGCCGAGGCGCTAGGTCGGCGGATCTTCGGTGGACTCTTGGCGCGCTAGGTCAGGACGCGGCGGCGGTGAGCTGGGTCGCCGCGTACTGGATGTCGTCGGCCGTGGTCGATCGGCCCAGCGTCAACCGCAGGGCGGCAAGTGCGCGGTCTGACGGGTGTCCCATCGCGGTGAGGACTGCGGAGGGGCGGGTTTCGCCTTCGTGGCAGGCCGATCCGGTGGAGGCGGCGATGCCGGGTACGGCGGCCAGCAGCGCGGCGCCGAGGGTGCCGTCGATGCTGACGTTGAGGGTGTTGGGCACCCGGCGGGTGGGGTGCCCGTTGAGGTGCACCCGGCCCGGCAGGTTCTCGTCGAGCAGGTGGTGCAGCAGGTCTCGTAAGTGCTGGAGTCGTTGTGGGGCGCCGTGATCGTCCATGGCCAGTCGGGCGGCCGTGCCGAGGGCGACGACGAGTGCGACGTTCTCGGTGCCGCCGCGCCTGCCGCTTTCCTGTCCTCCGCCGTAGACGGTCGGTTCGAGGTCGAGTCCTTTTCGGACGTAGAGGGCGCCGACGCCTTTCGGGGCGTACATCTTGTGTCCGGCGATGGTGAGCAGGTCGACGCCGAGGTCGGACAGGTCGAGTTTGCCCGCGGACTGGGCGGCGTCGGTGTGGAACAGCGCGCCGCGGGCGTGGGCGAGGGCGGCGAGCTCCCGGATGGGTTGGACGGTGCCGGTCTCGTTGTTGGCGTGCATGATCGACACCAGCACGGTGCGGTCGGTGAGCGCGGCGGCCAGGGCGCCGGGGTCGACCAGGCCGTGTTCGTCGACAGGCAGTTCGGTCACCTGGAAGCCGTGCAGTCTGCGCAGCGCGTCGCAGGCGGCGAGGACGGCGGGGTGTTCGGTGACCTGGGTGATGACGTGGTCACCGCTGCCCGCGAGTGCGGCGCCGCGGATGGCGAGGGTGTCGCTTTCGGAGCCGCTGCCGGTGAACACAACCTCGTCGGGCGCGCAGCCCAGGAATTCGGCCACGCTCGCGCGGGCGGTGTCGACGGCGTGGCGGGCGGTGTGGCCGTAGGTGTGGCCGCTGGAGGGGTTGCCGAAGTGGTCGGTCAGGTACGGCAGGCACACGGCGGTGACCCGCGGGTCGACCGGGGTGGTGGCGTTGTGGTCGAGGTAGATCGGCGGTCCTGTGGGGACGGTCATGACGAACGCTCCGGGGTGTGGGTTTCGTACATGCGCACGGCGACGATCAGGCCGGAGGTGGCGGTGATCGCGGCGACGGTCCAGATCGCGGGGCGCAGGCCATAGAGGTCGGCGATGGCGCCTGCGAGCAGGGCGCCGACGGCGAAGCCGCCGTCGCGCCAGAGCCGGTAGACGCCGACGGCGCGGGCGCGCCAGGCGGGGTGGGCGACGTCGCCGATCGTGGCCAACAGGGTCGGGTAGACCATCGCGGTGCCCGCGCCGAGCAGGATCGCCGCGGCGGCCCAGACGGTGAAGGTGTCGGCGGCGGCGAACAGGGCGAGCGCGGCGGCCTGGGTGAGCATTCCGGCGGTGATGAGGTGTTTGCGGCCCCACCGGTCCGACAGCGGGCCAGTCACAAGTTGGCCGAGTCCCCAGACCGCCGGATAGAGGGCGGCGAGGACGCCGATGCGGCTGATGGACATGCCGGTGGTGGCGAACAGGATCGGGAACAGGCCCCAGGCGAGTCCGTCGTTGAGGTTGTTGACCATGCCCGCTTGGCTGGCCGCTGACAGGGCGGGTTCGCGCAGGCTGGTGTGGGCGAAGACTTCGCGGTCGGTCAGCTCGCCGTGCAGGTGGTGGTGGCGGCCGCGGTGGGTGGCGGCTTCCAGGCGGGCGTGGTCGCGGGTCTCCCGGACGAAGAACGCCGACAGGCCCAAACCCAGTGCGACATAAGACAAGCCGAGTAGGAACGGCGCGGGCCGCAACCCATATCGGGCGGCGAGGTAGCCGGTGGCCAGCGCGGTGGCGGCGACGGCGATATAGCCCGCGGCCTCGTTGAGGCCCATCGCCAGGCCGCGTCGGGAGGGTCCGGCGAGGTCGATCTTCATGATCACGGTGGTGGACCAGGTCAGGCCCTGGTTGATTCCGAGCAGGACGTTGGCGGCCACGACCCAGCCCCAGTGCGGTGCCCAGATCAGCAGCAGCGGCACCGGGATCGCGACCAACCACCCTGCCAGCAGCACCGGTTTGCGGCCGTAGCGGTCGGAGAAGGTGCCAGCGAAGTAGTTGGTGGCGGCCTTGCTGACACCGAACGCGAGGATGTAGGTAAGGGCGGCGGTGTAGGCGGCGAGGTGGAACTCCTGCTCGGCCAGCAGCGGCAGCACCGTACGTTCCTGCCCGAGCATGCCGCCCACCAGCGCGTTGACGGCCACCAGCAGGCTGAATTGGGCGAGGTTGGCGCGCAAACCCAGCGTGGTGGTCACTCCCCGGTCTCCAGGTCGCGACCGGTGGCCCGGGTCCAGTCGCCGGGACCGCCTTCGAGGACGGCGAGGTCGCGGTGCCCGACGCGTTCGAGGACGCTGGCCGCGCCCATCGCGCGTTCCCCGTGGCCGCACATCACCACGGTCGGCTCGACCGCGAGCTCGTCGACCCGCGAGGGCAGTTCGCCGAGTTCGATGTGGACGGCGCCGGGGACGTGGCCGTCGGCGAACTCCGAGGTCTGGCGCACGTCGAGCACGCGGACGCCCGCGAGATCGTCGGCGCGGGCCAGGCGCGTGCGGGCGATCGGGTGTCCGGCAGCAATCCAGGCGGCCGTACCGCCGACGAGTTCGCCGACCAGGTTGTCGTAGCCGATCTTGGCGGCCTGCCATGCGGCGTCGACGAGGTCTTGGCCGGGGTCGCGCACGAGGACGATCGGCCGGTCGTGCGGGGCGAGCCAGCCCAGCCAGGACGCGAACGCCGGCCGCAGCGGGATCGACAACGCGCCGGGCACATGTCCGGCGGCGAACGCGGTCACCGGGCGGACGTCGATGAGCACCGCGCCCTCGGCGAGCAACACGCGGAACCTGTCGACATCAAGCGGGGGCAGCGCGGGCGCGGCGCGCAGGACGGCGGGGCCGCGTCGGTTGAGCTCGCCCAGGCGCAGGAAGTACGGGGGGAAGCTGCCGAGTGAGTCCAGCAGGGCGGTGACGAAGCTGTCCTCGTCGGCGGCCCGTAGCAGCGCGTTGGTGGCCTTCTCTCGGCCGATCGTGCTGACGCGATCGGCGCCGGGTGGTGCCGAGCAGAACGAGCCCGCGCCGTGTGTCGGCCACACCACCACGTCGTCGGCCAGTGTGCTCAGGCGGCGCAGGGAGGCGTACTGGGCGCGGGCGAGCGGCTCGGTCTGCTCCTGGGAGACCAGGTCTGTGCGGGCGGCGGCGCCCACGATCAGGGAGCCTCCGGTGAACACGCCCAGCTCGGTGTCGCCATCGAGCAGTAGGAACGACACGTGCTCGTGGGTGTGTCCCGGCGTGGCCAGGGTGCGCAGCCGCAGGCCCCCGAGGTCGACCTCGTCGCCGTCGCGCAGGCCGAGGTGATCGAACTCGCGGTCCCCCGCGACCGAGGCCAGCACCCGGGCGCCGTCGGTGGCGGCGAGCTGGTGGGCGCCGGAGAGGAAGTCGGCGTGCAGGTGCGTGTCCGCGGCGAACGCGATCGTCCACCCCCGCCGCTGCGCGAGTGCGCGCACGGAGCGCAGGTCACGGCTGACGTCCACGGCCAATGCCCGCCCATCGCCGAGGTCGACCAGGTAGGCCGAGTTGCCCAACCCCTCGTCCACGAGCGGAACCACTTCCAGCGCGGCCACAGCTGCCTCCTCGCGTTCACGGCTGGCCAACCGCCACCCGCAACCATGTTCTACACTATTCCACAGATGATTGGAGAATCATGCCTGACCGGGACGCGAAGACCGCTTTGTTCGACCAGTTCGCCCGCGTCGGCAAGGCGCTGGGCAGCGGAAAGCGGCTGGAACTGCTCGACCTACTCGCCCAGGGCGAACGCACCGTCGAGGCGCTCGCGCGGGCGGCCGACCTCGGCCTGACCACCGCCTCATCCCACCTGCAAGCCTTGAAACAGGCCAACCTCGTCGCGACCCGACGCGACGGAACGAAGATCCACTACCGACTCGCGGGCGAGGACGTCGCCGCTCTGTTCGCGCTCGTGCGCACCGTCGCTCGCGACCGCCTGCCCGACGCCGAGGCCGCCCGTGCCGCCTACCTCGGACCGGACACCGACGAGGTCACCCGCGAGGAACTGCTGCGCCGCGCGCGCGACGGCGAGGTCACAGTGATCGACGTCCGCCCCCACGAGGAGTACGCCGCCGGACACATCCCCGGCGCGCTGTCGATCCCTGTGGACGAGCTGCCTCAGCGGCTCGCGGAGCTCCCCGCCGGCCAGGAGATCGTCGCCTACTGCCGCGGCGCCTACTGCGTGTTCGCCTACGACGCCGTCCGGCTTCTCATCGCCCAGGGCCGCAGCGCTCGTCGGCTGTCGGAGGGCATGCTCGAATGGCGCTTGGCCGACCTGCCGGTCGCGACCTGACTCACCGCACCGCGGTACCCAGGACGTGAAAGGAGAACGGGGTCCGCACGTCGGGAAAGGTGAACCGGTCGAGCTGATCGACGGTGAAACCCGCGCGCTCGATCGCGGCGACCGTGTCCCGTCCGATGTGGCAGCCGCCCGCCATCCAGGGCCAAAACGTGGCGTCCAAGGCGCGCTGTAGCCGGACCACGCCGCGAGTGTCGGCCTGAACGTGTTCGAGGAACCGCAGCTGCCCGCCCTGTTTCAGCACCCGGCGGCACTCGGCCAGCGCGGCGTCCTGGTCGGGCACCGAACACAGCACCAGTGAAACGACCACCGCGTCAACACTGGCATCGGCGGCGGGCAGCCGCTCGGCGATTCCGGCCACGACCTCGACCGGCACCGCCGCGCGCCCTGCCGCGGTCTCGGCGATCCGGCGCAAGCGCGGGTCCGGTTCGACGGCGAGCACGGAGGCGACCGTGGGCGGGTAGTGGGCGAAGTTGAGCCCGTTGCCCGCGCCGACGTCGAGGACGCTGCCGGTCAGACCGTGGAGCAGCCTCGCGCGGTGCTCGCCCATGCCGCCGCGCTCCATGGCCTGACTCAGCTGCGGATAGATCCGTGCGAACAACGACACGGCGGTCACCACCTCACCGGAAGCTCGACCAGTCCCCCGGTCAGAACATCGCGCCGGATCTCCAGTTCCTCCACAGGGACAGCCAACCTCATGTCCGGGAATCGCGGAACCAGCTGACCGAACACCGCCGCCAGCTCGACGCGGGCCAGCGCGGCGCCGACGCAGTAGCGGGCGCCGTGCCCGAAGCTCAGGTGCCCCGCGGCCCGCCGCGTGACATCCACGCGGTCCGGGTCGGGGAACACCGCCGCGTCGTGGTTGGCGGCGCCGTTGTCCAACAGCACAAGGTCTCCCGCGCGGATCACTACGCCGTCGACCTCGAAGTCCTCGCGCGCGTAGCGCGGGATACCGCCGCCACCTCGTTGCGGCGCCCGCATGATCTCCTCGACCGCGCTCGCGATCAGTCCCGGGTCAGCCAAGATCGCCTTCCACTGATCGGCGTCGTCCAGCAACAGCGCCGCGCCCATCCCGATCTGGACCACGGTGGTCTCGTGCCCGGCGAACAACAACGCCATCGACAGCCCCGCGGCCTCCTCGTCGCCGACGCCGTCGGTGGCGCAGAGCCGAGAGATCACGTCGTCGCCGGGATCGCGGCGCTTGCGGGCGACCAGCCGAAGCCCGTAGCCGAACAACTCGCCGAGCCCCCGCTCGGACCGGCCCCGATCCGCCACGTCGGCGGCGGCCTGGGTCCACGCGCGGAACTGGTCGCGGTCCTCATAGGGCACGCCGAGCAGCTCGCAGATCACCAGGACCGGCAACGGAAGCGCCACCGCGGCATGCAGATCCGCGGGCGAACCCTGCTCGGCCAGATCGTCGAGCAGGCGCGTCGTCATCGCCTCGACGCGCGGGGCCAGGGCGCGCACCCGACCTGGCGTGAAGTGCGGCTGCAGCAGCGACCGCATCCGCGCGTGATCGACCATCTCGGTGTCGAACTCGCCCATCGGCCCGCCGAACAGCGCGGACTCGCCGGTCCGGGCTGCGCTGCCCGGGTCTGGATGGGAACGGCCGAGACGACGGTCGTCGAGCAGCTCACGCACCTCGGCGTACCCGGTGACCAGCCACGCTTCGTCACCCACCGCCGTCCGGACCCGATGCACCGAGCCCGCGGACACCAACTCCCGCAACGCCGGAGCGACCCGGAGCGGATTCGGCTGCTCGAACGGCAACCGCAGCAACACTCCCATGACCGAACCTCCGATGTTCACTCACGTGTGTATACGTCAACGTAAACAACGCTACATGTATACTCCGACGTAAACAACCAGGAGGAGTGGGCGATGGCCGCACGACCGTCCGAGGGCAGACCGCGGCCCGCCCCGCGCCTTGCCCGGCCAGAGCGACGCGAGCAGATCCTCGACGCGGCCACCCGGGCGTTCGCCCGAACCGGCTACGCCGCAACGGGATTGGACGACATCGCCGCCGAAGCCGACATCACCCGCGTACTCCTCTACCGCCACTTCGACTCGAAGTCTGACCTCTATCGCGCCGTGCTCGACCGCGCCTGCACCCGCGTCGGCGACACCGTCGGCACGGACTTCGACGGCAACAGCATCGCCAGCCTGCTCCGCGCCGCCGCCAACGACCCCGACGGATTCCGCGTCCTGTTCCGCCACGCTGTCCGCGAACCGGAGTTCCGCGACGTGATCGACACGATCCGGTCGGCCTCCACCGAGATCGCCGAAACCCACCTCGCCGCGGTGATCCCCGAAGGCCCATGGCGAACCTGGGCGGCCACCCTGCTCCCCACCCTCACCCTCGAAGCCGTGATCGCCTGGCTCGACGCAGGCCAACCCGATCCCGACCACGCTGCCGACCGCATCGGCCACCTCGTCGGCGCAGCGATCCGCGCCGCACAAGCAGACCCAGGCTCGCCGTTTGTGCCATGAGCAAAGATGCCCTCCGATCTGAGATCACTTGGGTACCGCGTGCACGCTGCCCATGGCGATCGACAGCAGAGGGTGGCGAGTTCGATGACTTGTCCGCGACGTCGGCGCGCGGGTCCGATCGGATCGGGCTGACCAGGCTGAACATCGCCGAGGAAAGGACCGTCGGGTGGCCATGCTGTCAGCGATGACCGCCCCACGGCGCGGCTGGACGCCGGCGCTGCACAGCCTGTGGTGTCATCCCGGTCGTGGTGGTGCCGTCGGTGTGTTCACCGCTGCAGCCCAGTACGAGGGCGATGAGGGCGGGCTACCGTCGCGGTCATGACGGTCATCCGCTCCCTGGTCCTGTTCGGACTGGCCGCGCTCGCCGAGATCGGCGGTGCGTGGCTGGTCTGGCAGGGCGTTCGCGAACATCGCGGTCTGTTGTGGATTGGCGCTGGTGTGCTGTCGCTGGGGATCTACGGATTCGTGGCGACCTTGCAGCCCGACGCCCACTTCGGGCGCATCCTGGCCGCCTACGGCGGGGTGTTCGTCGCCGGCTCGCTGGCCTGGGGCATGGTCGTCGACAAGTTCAAGCCAGACCTGTGGGACTACCTCGGCGCCGCCCTGTGCCTGGCCGGGGTTGTGGTGATTATGTATGCGCCGCGCGGTTAGCCGAGAGTCATCGGCGCGGTCGCGCGGCGTTCTTGTTCAGCCAGGGCAGGACGGCGTCGCAGAGTTGGTCGGCGTCCTCGACGTGGGCGAAGTGGCTGCCGCCTTCGAGCAGGGCGTAGTCCGCGCCGGGGATGGCGTCGACGAGCGCGTGGGCCCACTCGACGGGGACGGGGTCCAGCTCCGAGTGGACGACCAGGGTGGGGCACTCGATCGCGGCGAGGGTGGACATGGGGTCGAGCGCGCCCAGTGAGCCGAACATGCGCTCCCCCGCCGCCTGCACGCTGCCTGCGATGAGCCCGGTGAAGTCGAGGGTGACCGTCTCGATGGTCGCCCGGTCGCGGAAGAACGGGATGAACGTGTTGAGCGCGTGGCGTTGCAGGGTTTCCGGGTCTCGCGCTTGGAACCCGGGAGACGCTTCGATCTCCTGTTTGGCGGCGTCGTCGGCGGGGGTGCGGCGGGACGCCATCTCCATCCCTTGCCTCATTTGCAATCGGGGGTCGAGCGGAGGGGCTGGGTTGAGCAGCACGATCGAGGACGTGGTCCCTGGACGTTTCCCGGCGTACAGGGCGGCGAGGATCGCGCCCGCGGAGTGGCCGACCAGGTTGACGCGGTCGATGCCGAGCGCGGTGCGAAGTTCGTCGAGGTCATCGATCGCTCCGGCGAACGTGACCTTCGCCAGGTCACCCAGCGGGGTTTGACCGCTGCCGCGCTGGTCGTAGTAGACGAGTTGGAAGTCGCTGGCCCAGCGGTCCAAGGGGCGCATGTAGGTCGAGCCGAGTCCGATCGCGCCGTGCAGGACGATGAGTGGGGTTCCTTCGCCGACCACCGTGCAGTGGACCTGGATGTCGTCGACGGGGATAGTCGCGGTTGTCATGGCCGTCTCCTTTCAGGTGTGAAAGGAGCCTGCGCCGCCCGCGGCCGGGAAGGATCGGGCACATTCCCTATTCGACGACCCGGGAGGCCGCCTCGGTCCGGGTCTTCACGCCCAGCTTGCGCAGCACGGCGCTCACATGGTGTCCGACGGTCTTGGCGCTGAGGTAGAGCCGAGCACCGATCTCCCGGTTGGTGAGGCCCTGCGCGACCAGGCCGAGCACCTGCCGCTCCCGCTCGGTCAACAGGCCCACGTCCTTGGGCCCGGTGCGTCCCCGCACGCCCAGGTCGCGCAACAGGGCCGCGGCGCGGTCGGCGTCGTTGACCGCCCCCAGTCCCTCGAAGGTCTTGAGCGCGGCTTGGGCCTCGACCACCGCGAGCACTCCCGCCCGGCCGCGCAGCGCCGTCGCGAGGTCGAGCCTGGTCCGCGCCTGTTCGTGCGGCATCCCCAGCTTGCCGAACAGCTCCACGGCGCGTTCGAGGGTCTCGGCCGCCTGCGGTGCGGCGGTCGCCAGCGCCACCCTGCCCGCAGCGGCCAGCGCGATGGCGGTGACTCGTGCGTTGCCGGTGTGGCTCTCCAACTCGGCGACCGCAGCCCGCGCGCCGTCGGGGTCGTCATTGGCGAGCCGCGCCTCGACGAGTTGGGCCAGCAGCGGCACCGCGGGCAGTCCGGAGCGGCTGATCAGCGACAACTGCCGTTCAAGCAGCGCGATCGCCGCCACTGTTTCGCCGCGGGCGAGCCGGATCGCGGCGTCCGCGCGCACCGCGGCCGGTGAGCCGCCATAGCCGACGAGCGCTTCCTCGGCCTCCTCGATCCGGCCCTGCGCGATCCGCAGCCGGGCCAGCCGGACCGCGGGATCGACGCAGCGGGACCGCTTGCCGGTGTTGGCGAGATCGGCGAGAGCGTGCACCAGTTCGGCCTCCGATTCCCCTGGCTTGAGCAGGTCGGACTCGCAGCCCTGGCAGAACGTGAGCAGCGGGAGTTCGTTGTGCCGGTGGACGTAGCCAGCCACGACCTGGCCCCACTGCCGGACGCGGTCGTCGTCGCCCGCGAGGTCGCACGCCATCACGACGCTGCAGCACGTCCGGGCCACCGCTTCGAAGGTCGCCGCTTCCTCCCCGGTCGCCGCCGCCATCGCCTGATCCAACAGCCGCATGCCCTCGTCGACCTGTCCGAGCGCGAGCCTGGCCAGCCCCATCCCGGCCAACGCCGCGAGCTCGAGATCCGGATCGCCCAGCCTGCGCGCCAGCGTCAGCGCGGCTTCCGCGTGACCGACCGCGACCGCGGGATCCAGGCACCGTTCGGCCTTCGCCAAGTCGAGGTGACCCAGCTCGGGGACCTCGGCCTGGTCGGCCAGCAGGTGCTCCGCCCGGGCGATCCACCCCTCGGCGGCGGCCTCGTTCCCCTGCACCTCGGAGTACTCGTGCGCCAGCCACAACGCGATCCGCACCGCGTGCGCGATGTTCCCCTCGCGCCGCAGCAGCGCGTAGGCCCGCACGCGAGCGTCGATCGCCTCCGCGGGCCGGTCCATCCACCACAGCGCGCGGGCCAGACCGTCCAGGCCCGCCGCCGACGTGTCCTCGGCCAACGCGGCCTCGAAGCTCTCGCGGGCACGCTCCCACGCCCCCTCGGACAGGGCTCGCTCACCCGCGGCGACTGACGCGAGATAGCTCACCCCGTCATAGTGCGCCTCCAAGCTCGTACCGTCACCCCGTTCGGAGAGCGAGGCAACGCGCCCGGAGCGATCGCGGCAAGGTCAACTGTCGTAGTCGGTCGAATCAGGTAGCCGAGCGGCATGTGGAACAGCAGTCGCTCGTTGGGTGTCCGCCGCTGGTCAGGGTGGGTCGTATGGGCCCGGGGTGAGCACCAAGGCCAAGGTCACGGTGTCCACGGAGGCGAGGAAGAGGCACGCGGTGTCGCGCGTCCGAACTGGGGCGATGTGGTTTCTACCCAAGGGGCCGCGTGCGGCGGTGCGGACGAGGGGTCCGGATGCCGCTGATGTGGGCGCGGCCGTGGGTGGCCACGCGGTCACCGGCCGCGGTGATGTGGGCAGTGGTCCGGCCGCAATGACCGCCGCGATCTGTGGTCTGGCCCGCGAGTCTGGAGTCCTCGCGGCCTCGGCCGGACACCGCACTCCGCTACCGTCCGTTGAGACCGACGATTCGTAGGAGAAGTGAGGGATGGACATGGCTGGTGCCGGGGCGGGGTCGTACGCGATGAAGCGTCTGATCGGTGTGCCGGACGCCGTGATGATCGGCTTGGGCTCCATGATCGGGGCTGGGATATTCGCCGCACTCGGTCCGGCGGCCGGTGCCGCTGGTTCGGGGCTGCTGCCAGCGCTGGTCTTGGCCGCGATTGTGGCGTACTGCAACGCCACCTCCTCGGCCCGGCTGGCTGCCCTCTACCCCCAATCCGGCGGCACATATGTCTACGGCCGCGAGCGCTTGGGCGAGTTCTGGGGGCACCTGGCGGGGTGGGCGTTCGTGGTCGGCAAGACCGCCTCCTGCGCCGCGATGGCACTCACGGTCGGCTCTTACGTCTGGCCAGACCAAGCGCGCGCGGTGGCGGTGGCAGCGGTGGTGGCGCTGACCGCGGTCAACTACGGCGGAGTGCGCAAGTCCGCGCTGCTCACCCGGGCCATCGTCGCGGTTGTCCTGGCCGTGCTCGCCGCCGTCGTGGTGGCCGCCCTGACCTCCGCCAGCGCGGACAGTGCACGGCTGCACATCGGCGCGGACGCCCCCTTCGGCGGGGTGCTCCAGGCGGCAGGCCTGCTGTTCTTCGCCTTCGCCGGGTATGCCCGCATCGCCACCCTCGGTGAGGAAGTCCGCGACCCGGCGCGCACCATCCCCCGCGCCATCCCGATCGCTCTGGGCATCACCCTGGTCGTCTACGCCCTCGTCGCGGCGGCCGTGCTGACGGTGCTAGGCCCGGGACCGTTGGCGGAGGCCTCGGCCCCGCTGTCGGACGCCGCACGGGCCGCGGGCGCGGGCTGGCTGGTGCCGGTCGTCGGCGCAGGTGCCGCCCTCGCCGCACTCGGCTCGCTGCTCGCGCTGATCCTCGGTGTCTCCCGCACCACCCTGGCCATGGCGCGTGACCGGCACCTGCCGCATGTTCTTGCCGCCGTCCACCCGCGCTTCGGTGTCCCGCACCGCGCCGAACTGGCCGTCGGTGCCGTGGTCGCCGTGCTCGTGGCGAGCATCGACGTGCGAGGCGCGATCGGCTTCTCTTCCTTCGGTGTCCTGGCCTACTACGCGATCGCCAACGCCTCCGCCTGGACCCTCACCGCGGACGAGAGCAGACCACCCCGCTTCGTACCCATCCTCGGCCTGCTCGGCTGCGCGGCGCTCGCCTTCGCCCTGCCCGTGGCCACCGTCCTCTCGGGAGTCGCCGTCCTCGCCTTGGGGGCAGCGGTTTACGGTCTGCGCAAGGCCAGGGCAAGCCGCCCAGGCCGCTGACTCGTCCCTGTTCCCGCGACGGCACTGTGACATCTGCCAGGTGGTCGGGTGGAGCCTGGTCAGGTGGCGTCGTCGGCGAGGGCGCTGCATAGCGCAGCCGAGCATGAAGCCCGTTCAGCACGGGTTTTGGATCCCCGTCAGGGCTTCAGTGAGCGACTCCAGCGGATCCTTGTGGTCTGCAACGTAGCGGAGAGCGTGACTCGCTCTGCGGCGTTGCGCGCCAAGCGTTCATCTCGTGCACGGGCATGATCATCGGCGACTCCGGTCCCGCGGTCTTGGTCTCGCTGATCTTCTCGGCTGGCATCCGTGCGCGCATTGGTGAGAATGCCCATGCAGCGCCGTGAGTGGGGGGTGCAGGGCTCATAGGGTGGGGCAGGTTTGCGGTGTCCGGCATCCGAGGAGGGTCTGGTGGGGCTGGGGTTGCTCGGTCAGGCCGTCGGGATGTTCGCGGTGACCAACATCGACGACATCCTGATCCTGGCGTTGTTCTTCGGCCAGGCCGCCCGCAACGGGCGGGCGGGCGTGATGCGGGTGGTGCTGGGCCAGTACCTGGGATTCGTGGCGATCCTTGCCGCCTCGACTGTGGGCGCGCTGGGTGTCGGGCTGCTTCCGGAGTCGGCCATCCCGTATCTGGGGTTGCTGCCCCTGCTGCTGGGTGTGCGGGCCGGGTGGAAGGCGTGGAGGGAACGCCACAACGGCGAGGGTGATGGCGACGCCGGGGAGCCGAGCCGCGCCGACGGGCCGGGGATCATGCAGGTAGCCGCGGTGACGTTGGCCAACGGCGGGGACAACATCGGCGTCTATGTGCCGGTCTTCGCAGTCGCAGGCACCGGCGGCATGGTGGTCTTCGTGGCGGTGTTCCTGGTCGGGGTCGCAGTGTGGTGCATGGCAGGCCGGTTCTTCGCCACCCGCCCGGTGATCGCCAAGGCACTGTCACGGTGGGGGCACATCCTGCTGCCCGTCGTCCTCATCGGCATCGGCACGCTCATCTTGATAGAGGGTGGCGCTTTCGGGTGGGCGGCGGGCGGAGCGTGAGGAGCGGTGCGCGACGATGTCACCGGCGCGAGGGACGCGCCGGCAGGCTCGGCGAGCGCGCATCGGCCGTGGTGGTCCCGCTCGAACCGTCCAAGTCAGCGCGGCTGGAGCGACTACGCGGACTTCACCCCCGGTCGTCTTGACTTCGTCGGTGGAGCACGCGGGCGGGCCTTGCGACGGTATGCCCGCGCGGAAGGGACATGGCGATGACGGTTGACCTGGAGACATCGCTGGAAGTCGCGGGCGACCAGTCCGCGAATGCGACCCGCTCGACCACACCACGTGGGCGGGCGCTGGTGTTGTCGGCAGCGGCGGTGGCGGTGTTGTTGGTCGGCGCCGCGATCGGGATGCTGATCACCTTGGCCCGGGTCGGCTCGGCCGCGCCGCCGGAAGCGGGGTCCGTGGACGTCGGGTTCGCCCAGGACATGTCGGTGCATCACATGCAGGCGGTGTCTCTGGCCGGGTGGGCGCGGGACCACAGCGTCGACCCGGCGATCCGGCAGTTGGCGTTCGACATGGAGCTCACTCAGCAGGGCCAGGTCGGTGCCATGTCGGGCTGGCTCGACCAGTGGGGTCAACCGCAGTTGCCCGAGGGCGGTCGCTACATGGCGTGGATGGCGGCCGATGCCGGGCACGGCCACGCCGGCGCCGCATCGGCCACGGTTCCTGCGGGCGGCGTAGCGCTGATGCCGGGGATGGCCACCCGCGACGAGATCACCCGGATGTGGACGATGTCCGGCCGCGAACTGGACGTGTACTTCCTGCAGTTGATCCTGCGCCACCACGGGGGTGGGTCCGCGATGTCGCGGTACGCGGCGACCAACGCCGCCCAGGACGTGGTGCGCACTTTCGCCGACAAGATCGTGATCTCGCAGACAGCGGAGATGACGACGATCGAGTCGATGCTCGCCGACCGCGGCGCGCGGCCTCTTCCCTAGGAGGCGGGGCGGGACCGCCACCCGGCGATCCCGCCCCGCATTCAATCCTGTCTGCACTCCTCCATCGCCCGCCTGGTCATGTCGCGCTCGCGAACCTGCGCAGGCGCAGGCTGTTGGTGACCACGAAGACCGAGCTGAACGCCATCGCCGCGCCCGCGAGCATCGGGTTGAGCAGGCCCGCCGCGGCCAAGGGCAGCGCCGCGACGTTGTAGGCGAAGGCCCAGAACAGGTTCACCTTGATCGTGGCCAGGGTGCGCCGTGACAGGCGGATCGCGTCGGCGGCGGCGCGCAGGTCGCCGCGGACCAGGGTGAGGTCGCTGGCCTCGATCGCGGCGTCGGTGCCGGTGCCCATGGCCAGGCCGAGGTCGGCGGTGGCCAGCGCGGCGGCGTCGTTGACGCCGTCGCCGACCATCGCCACCACCTTGCCCTCGCCGCGCAGCCGGGCGACGACGTCGGCCTTGTCCTGGGGCAGGACCTCGGCGATCACCTGGTCGATGCCGACCTCCTTGGCGACGGCCTCGGCGACGGCCCGGTTGTCGCCGGTCAGCAGGATCGGGGTGAGTCCGAGGTCGCGCAGCATCCGCACCGCCTGCGCCGACGTGGGTTTGACGGTGTCCGCCACGGTGATCACCGCGCGCGGGACCCCGTCCCACGCGACCGCCACGGCCGTCTCGCCGCGCGCCTCGGCAGCCACCTTGGCGGCGGCCAGGTCGTCGGGCAGGTCGAGGCTCCACTGCCGCAGCAGTTCCGCGCGGCCGACCACGACCGCGTGGCCGTCCACAACGCCCTGCACACCCAGGCCCTCGGTCGCGGTGAAGTCCTCGACCGCGGGTAGCTCGACCCGCTTTCGGGCGCCCGCTGCGATCGCTTGGGCGATCGGGTGTTCCGAGGCGTGCTCGACCGCGCCCGCCAGCCGCAGCGCCGTCGTCTCGTCGACACCGTCGGCGGTGATGACGTCGACCAGTGCCATCTTCCCGGTGGTCACCGTGCCGGTCTTGTCCAGCACGACGGTGTCGACGCGGCGGGTGGACTCCAGGACTTCCGGCCCCTTGATGAGCAGGCCGAGCTGGGCGCCGCGGCCGGTGCCGACGAGCAGCGCGGTCGGCGTGGCCAACCCGAGCGCGCACGGGCAGGCGATGATCAGCACAGCCACGGCGGCGGTGAACGCCGCCGACGGCCCCGCGCCCGCGCCGAGCCAGAACGCCAGGGCCATCGCCGCGAGCCCGATGACGATGGGGACGAAGATGCCGGAGACCCGGTCGGCCAAGCGCTGGACCTGGGCTTTCCCTGCCTGCGCGGCCTCGACGAGCTTGGCCATCTGGGCGAGCTGGGTGTCGGCGCCGACCCGGGTGGCCCGGACCACGAGCCGCCCACCCGCGTTGACGGTCGCGCCGACCACCGGGTCGCCGGGGCCGACCTCGACGGGCACCGACTCGCCGGTGAGCATCGAGGCGTCCACCGCGGACTTGCCGTCCTCGATCACCCCGTCGGTGGCGACCTTCTCCCCCGGCCGGACGACGAACCGGTCGCCGACCGCGAGCTGGTCGACCGGGATCCGGACCTCGGCGCCGTCGCGCAGGACCACGACGTCCTTGGCGCCGAGTTCCAGCAGCGCGCGCAGCGCCGACCCGGCCCGGCGCTTCGCCCTGGCCTCGAAATAGCGGCCGGCGAGGATGAACGTGGTGACCCCGGCGGCGACCTCCAGATAGATGTTCGCCTCGCCGCCCATCCGCTGGATGGTCAGCTCGAACGGGTGCGTCATCCCCGGCACACCCGCGGTACCGAAGAGCAGGGCGTAGAGCGACCAGCCGAACGCGGCGAGCGTGCCCAGCGAGATCAGCGTGTCCATGGTGGCCGCGCCGTGGCGCAGGTTGACCCAGGCCGCCTGGTGGAACGGCCACGCCGCCCAGACCACGACCGGGCCCGCCAGCGCCAGCGAGATCCACTGCCAGTAGGTGAACTGCAGCGCCGGAACCATCGCCATGGCGATGACCGGCACCGACAGGACGATCGACCCGATCAGCCGCTGCCGAAGCGGGTCACTCGTGGGTCCCGCCGCGGGCTCGATCTCGGGCAAGGTCGCGGTGTACCCCGCGGCCTCGACCTGCGCGACCAGTTCGGCGGGATCGACCCCGCCGGGGTAGGTCACCTTGGCCTTCTCGGTGGCGTAGTTGACCGTCGCGGTCACGCCGTCGAGCTTGTTGAGCTTGCGTTCGACCCGGTTGGCGCACGACGCGCAGGTCATGCCGCCGATGGCGAGTTCGATCTCGGCCGGGCGGGACGACACGACGTTCGCGGTCATGATTCCCTCCGCTCTCAGTTGTGGCCGTGCTCGGCCGAGGCCGAAGTGGATGGTGCGGCTGTGGGTGTTGTTCCATTGGTGGACAACGTGAACTCGGCCGTACGCACGACACCGTTGTGTCGGAAGTCGAGAAACAGCCGGTAGACCCCGGCGCTCGGGACCTCGGCGAAGAACACGACATCGGGACCGGGCCGGGTCTTGCCGTCGCCTGGCGCGCCCTCGGGGTGCACGTGCAGGTAGGCGAGGTCGCCACCGCGCAGTGCGACCAGATGGCCGTACGAACCGAGATACGGCTGCAAATCGTCGACCGGCTTGCCGTCCTTGAAGACCGACAGCGTCACCTTGGACGACGAGCCGGACACGAGGTCACCCGCGAGCCGAACCTCATACCCGTCCACCGTGGCCACCCGGGACTCCCGGTACTCCACCGGGACACTGTCGCCGGGAACGGTGAGGTCGACGCCGAGGGTCACCGGCTCCGACCCGGTCGGCGCGAAGTCGGCGAAGGCGCGATAGCTGCCCGCCTGCGGCAGGTTCAACGCGACCGTCCAGGTGCCGTCGGCAGCCATCGTCGGATGGACGTGCTGGAACCCAGAGGTGTCACGCCGCACGACAATCAGGTGCAACGGCTTCTCGTGCTCGATGTCGAACGCGGTCAGCGCCTCTCCCCCGGGCTTGGTGATCCGGAACGAAAACGGCTGTGCGGAGCCCGTGGACAGCGTCGCGTGGGTGGGCGTGAAAGTGAATCCGCCCCTGGACGACGCCAGCCCCTTGGGCAGGTCGTTCGGCGTGCTCTCCGCGACGGTGCCGCCGTGGGCCCCGCCATGTCCGTCGGCCTGCGCGGCAGACTCGACAGACAGGGGGCCGACAGCCGTGCCGATCGCCCAGGCGCCACCGGCGGCCAGGGCGAGCGCGACACCGTAGGCGGTGAGCTTCGCTGCTGTATTCATGTCTTTGTCCTTACCTCACCATCGGTTCTAGGCGGTCAGCGTGTATCCGGCTTCCTCGACCGCGGCGCGAACCTCGTCATCGGACAGCGCCCGAGCACTGTCCACAGTGACCGCGCCGGTGGGAAGGTCGATCTTGACGGCGGTGACGCCGTCGATGCGGCCGACCTCGTCGCGGACGGACTGGACACAGTGCCCGCACGTCATGCCGGTGACGGTGTAGGTGATCTGGGACATGCGACTACTCCTCTATGTGGTGGGGACCGGGAATCAGGAGCGCACGAGGCGGGCGATGGCCGCGCTGGCCTCCCGCACCTTCTCGTCGGCGATATCGCCGCCTTGGGCGATCGCCTCGGCGACGCAGTGCTTGAGGTGCTCGTCGATCAGCCCGAGCGACACAGCCTGCAGCGCCTTGTTGGCTGCCGAGATCTGCGTGAGCACGTCAATGCAGTACTCGTCTCCCTCGATCATCCGCTGCAGGCCGCGGATCTGACCTTCGATCCGCCGCAGTCGCTTCAAGTAGTCGTCCTTATCGGACGTGTAACCGTGCATCCCATACCTCCTTCATCCGTCACCAACATACCCCCAGGGGGTACCAAGGACAAGGAGTTAAATGTGTTGCGACGCCCACACGGCGATGCTAGGTTCGCTATACCCCCTAGGGGTATTTTGCATCGCGACGGCTCGGAGGCTGAGATGACCGAACACCACCACACGCATGAACACACCCACGACGCCGCATCCGGCGGAGTCAGCTGGGGTATGGCCGCTTCGGCGACGCTGCACTGCCTCACCGGCTGTGCGATCGGCGAGGTGCTCGGCATGGTGATCGGGACCGCGCTGGGCTGGGGCAACGTCGCCACGATCGTGCTGGCGGTGGTCCTGGCGTTCATCTTCGGCTACGCGCTGACGATGCGCGGCGTGCTGCGCGCCGGGGTGGGCTTCCGCCAGGCCCTGAAGGTCGCGCTGGCCGCCGACACGGTGTCGATCGCGGTGATGGAGGTCGTCGACAACGCCATCATGATCACCGTGCCCGGCGCCATGGACGCGGGCGTGGCCAGCTTGCTGTTCTGGGGCGCGCTGGCGTTCGCACTGGCCGTGGCGTTCGTGGTCACCTGGCCGATCAACCGCTGGATGATCGGGCGCGGCCTCGGCCACGCCGTCGTCCACGCCTACCACCACTGACACCGCTATCCGACGATGCGGCGGGCACCGATGTAGTGCCCGTCGCCGCGGATCGACCGGATGTCGACGAGTTGGCCCTCGGTCGGCGCGTCGATCATCTTCCCGGCCCCGACGAACATGCCGACGTGGTGGATGCGCGACGGGTTCCCCGTGCCGTCGTCGTAGAAGACCAGGTCTCCGGGTAGCAGCTCGTTCATCGCGACCGGACGGCCGAGGGTGAACTGGGCTCGGCTGGAGTGCGGCAGGGAGATGCCCGCCTTCGCGTAGGCCCACATCATCAGGCCCGAGCAGTCGAACTCGTTGGGGCCGACCGCCGCCCACTCGTACTCCGCGCCGCGCCGGTCGAGCGCCGCCTGCAGCGCGGTGTCCGCCGCACCCGGCGGCCCCAGGTAGACGCCGTTGTCCTTGACCTTGGCCATCTCCGCCCTGTCGGCCGCCGGGAGCGCGTTGAGCGCCCGTTTGACCTCGACGATCTGCTTGTCCAGGTCCGCGCGGCGGTTCCTGATCTCCACGATCAGTCGCTCGGCCGACGAGGTGGCCTCCTGCGACCGGCGCTGGGCGTCCGCGGCGTTGGCGCGGCCCTGCTCGGTGCTGCGCACAGCGGTGACCATGCGGTCGAGGGCTTCGCTGTTGTCGGTGGAGAGCATCTGCAACGCGGCGGCACGGTCGAGGAAGTCCTCTGGGCTGTCGCCGGTGAGCAGGGCGGAGATCTTGGAGAACCGGGCACCTCGGAACGTGGCGGCGGCCAGCTGGTCGACCTGGCCGCGGAGGCGGACCTGGTCGGCCTCGGCCACCTTCTGTTGTTCGGTGGCCGCGGCGAGATCGGCGGTGGCCTTCTCCAAGTCGGCCCGTTTGATCTTGAGGTCATCCGTGGCTTTGAGCAGGTCTTCGTCGGTTTGGCCCGCCAGTTCGGCGAGTCGTTCGTAGCGCGCCTTGGGATCTTCCGGAGTGGTCGGCTGCGCTGAGGTGGGCGGCGCGGTGATGGTCACCATGGCCAGCACGGCGGCCGCGGCCGCTGTCGAGCGGATGGATCGTCGGAAGTACACAGGTATTGCCCTAACTGGTGGAAGTGGTTGTGGTCGCGACGAAGGTCAAGCGACGGTGATGACGCCGGTGTACATGCCCATGGCGCAGGAGTATTCGAGGGTGCCCGCGTCGAGGACGCCGAGGTCGATGCGGGTCTCACCCCGCACGGGCAGCGTCTTCTCGATACCCAGCGACGGCACGACCAGCGCCCGGACACAGCCCTGCGCGTTCTGCGAGCGCACCAGCAGTGTCGTCGGCACACCGGCGCGCGCGGCGACGTTGGGCGGCCGGTAGGACCCCGTGGTCGCGATGATCTCGACGACTTGGCCACCGTCTTGGTCGACTGTCGTGGCGCCCTGGTCGGCCTCGCCGCCGCTCGCGGACAGAAGCCTGCTCGCCGCCAGCGGCGACCCGGAGACCTCCAGCCCGCCGTTGACCGTGTACAGCCCGGTCGCGAGCAGGATGATCCCGGTGGCGACGGCCAGCTTGCCGCGCCAAGCGGTGGCGGCCTTCCGGGCCGCGTACCCGAGCAGCGCGAACAACGGGCCGGTCCCGAGGACGAACACGGCCATGACCGCGGCGCCGGAGAGCGCCGACCCGGAGGTCAGCGCCAGCGCCTCGACCGACAGCGTCACCCCGCACGGGATCGCGACAGTGGCCAAGCCCAGCACAGCGGGGGCGAACGCGGCCCGCGACCGCGATCGGTTACGCACCATGCGCATCCACGGCAGCGGCGGCATGACCACGATCCGCCGGAAGCCGGGCACGTCCAGCTGCGCGAGGCCGAAGACGATGATCAGGGCACCCGCGGCGAACTGCAGCGCCGTGCGGGTGCCGAGCGAGAGCTGCACCGCGCCGCCGACCGCGCCAAGCAACGCCCCGAGGATTGTGTGCGACACGAGTTTGCCCGCGAGGAACCCGCCGACCGGGGCGAGGTCGTCACCCAGTCGCGCGAGCGCGGAACGCCCGGCGGGCACCTCCTCCTCGGCGCGTTGGCGGGCGACGAGCCCGGCGAGCAGGCCGCCTTGGACGGCGGCGCAGGAGATACCACCGGCGAACAGGCCGGTGAGCAGGACAGCGAGAAGATCCACGGCAGCGTGCCTTCCGTGTGAACGTCGGAACCGGAGTCGGACGTCCGAACACCGCGAGCGGATTCGGACAGACCTCTCCTACGTGCGCAGCACGCAGAGCCGGTTCAGATCAACACGGGGAAAGACAATCGCGGATCGCGCGCCGGTTCGGCGCGCGGGCAAGGCACGCACCTGGACGTCGAGCGCGCCGGTCAACCTCGCGCAGACGAGGAGGATGGCGACCGTCACCGACACACACAGCGCGAGAAGCCCGGTCGGCGCGCCCTCATCATGGTGTGTCGGCGCCAGAGCACCTTCGACGATCGCGACGGTGCCGGTGACCGACTCGGCCAGGTGCGTCGCGGCGTGGCCCGCGGCCTGGCTGCCGTCGGAGGCGCAGTGGAATCCGAACATCGCCCCGGCGACGAGGAACAGCGCGACCAGCAACCGGACGAGCGCCGCTCGCCTGGGCCGACTGGTCATCGTCTCGGGCACCCGGACAGCGTACGTGCGAGCGCAATAGCATCCGGAACCAGCCCTGGCGGGGTTTCCGGGCGGTTCCCAGCAAACCGCGTCGTACCGCCATGGGTGAGATCTGGCGCACTGTCCAAAGCGCTTTCGACGAGTGCTGCTACGTTGGCGACCGTGGGGATTCACTCGACTCCGCGGGGTAGTCGACGTACTGTTTTCCGATCACTGCTGTCCATCGCGGTGATCGGCGTCTTCGCTTTCCTCGGGGTGATTTGCCCGCCGCACCAGCACGTCAGCCAGGTGGCGTCGGTCGACTTCGCCGAGCACACACATCGCGGCATCGCCAGCTGCCATTCGACGCACCCCGACTACCTCCCCACCTCGGCGGGCACGGCGCAGGCGAACACGTTCGACGAACGCCTCCCCCTGTCTGTGCTCGACGTGCCCGCCGAATCCAACGACGCGGCAGGGCAGGCTGGAGTCCGCGGAGGCGGCCACGCCACGCAGCGAAGACACCACCCGCCCGGCCGTCGTCTGCTGATCGAGATCTCCGTTTCACGGTCCTGACAGGGCCATCCGAACAAGCCGTCGCGCTTTCGCGCCAACGGCTGATTCGGCATGCCGTCAACCGTCAGGAAGTCCACGCAGCCGTGGATGAACCGAATCGAGAATTCGATGAGCAAAACCGTGTCCTCGCACGGCGTCTTCACCTTGGCAGGTTCTCCCGCGCAGGTGATCGCAGGCGCCGCGACCTGCCACAACCCGGCAAACGCGGTCGGCAATACCCCCGTGCTCAGAATCGAACAGCCGCTGAGCCCCCTTGGGCGCGGTTTCTGGGCGAAATTGGAAGGCTTCAATCCAGGTGGGATGAAGGACCGGCCCGCGCTGCACATGGTCGGCCAGGCCAAAGCGCGGGGTGACCTCCGGCCAGGCGCGATGATCGTCGAGTCGACGAGCGGCACGCTCGGGCTCGGCCTCGCGCTCGCGGGCATCGTCCACGGGCACCCGGTCACGCTGGTGGCCGATCCCGGGATGGAACCGATGATGCATCGGATGCTGTGCGCCTACGGCACCTCGGTCGAGATGGTGACCGAACCACATCCGGTCGGCGGTTGGCAGCAGGCGCGACGGGACCTGGTCGCCGAGATCCTCGACCGCACACCCAACGCCTACTGCCCTGACCAGTACAACAACCCCGACAACGTGGCCGCCTACGAACCGCTGGCCCTGGAGTTGGTGTCCCAACTCGGCCGCGTCGACGTGCTGGTGTGCTCGGTGGGCACCGGCGGCCACTCGGCCGGGGTCGCCCGCGTCCTGCGCCGCTACTTCCCCGACCTGCGACTCATCGGCGTCGACACCGTCGGGTCGACGATCTTCGGCCAGCCCGCGGGGCCGAGGCTGATGCGCGGGCTGGGATCGAGCATCCTGCCCCGCAACGTCGACTACGCCGCGTTCGACGAGGTCCACTGGGTAGCGCCGGGCGAAGCGGTCTGGGCGTGCCGGAAGCTGGCCGCGTCCCACCACGCGACGGGAGGATGGAGCGTCGGCGCCGTCGCGCTCGTCTCTGGGTGGATCGCCAGGGAGAACGAGCCGCACACCCGGATCGCGGCGGTGTTTCCCGACGGCCCGCACCGGTACTTCGACACCGTCTACAACGACGAGTTCTGCGCCGCCCACGGTCTGCTCGACGTCGAGCCGCCCGCCGAGCCCGACGTCATCGCCGAACCAGGCGACAGGGTCGTCTCCCGATGGACGCGGTGCGCGACGGTGGCCGATCCGGCTGTGGTGGCCGGGTGTGCGCCATGACGGGCATCGTCACCCAGTTCCGCTCGTTCGGCAGGCCGGTGCGGCTGCTGGTGCTCAACCAGTTCACGATCAATCTGGGCTTCTACATGCTGATGCCCTACCTGGCCATGCACCTGTCGAGCGACCTCGCGCTTGCGGGCTGGGTCGTGGGACTCGTGCTCGGCGTCCGCAACTTCGCCCAGCAGGGGATGTTCCTGATCGGCGGCACCTTGGCCGATCGCCTCGGCTACAAACCGCTCATCGTGGCCGGGTGCGCGTTGCGGACCGGCGGGTTCGCACTGCTCGGGTTCGTCGACACCGTGCCCGCCCTCGTCCTGGCGTCGGCGGCGACCGGATTCGCCGGGGCGCTGTTCAACCCGGCGGTCCGGGCCTATGTCGCCCACGACGCCGGGCAACGGCGGGTGGAGGCGTTCGCGCTGTTCAATGTCTTCTACCAGGCGGGAATCCTGCTCGGGCCGGTCGTGGGACTGGCGTTGACCGCGTTCGACTTCCGGCTGACCTGCGTGGTCGCCGCCGCGGTGTTCGCCGTGCTGACGGTCCTGCAGATCAGGTCGCTGCCCCGGCACGTCCCCGAGCCCGCGGCGAACACGGTGCCGGTCACCCGCGTGTGGCGGTCGATCGCCGCCAACCGCGCGTTCGTGCTGTTCTCCCTGGCCATGGTGGGCAGCTATGTCCTGTCGTTCCAGGTCTATCTGGCGCTGCCATTGGAGGCTCGGCGGGTCGTAGGCGAGGGCGACGCCGGCACGGCACTGGTCACCGCGCTGTTCGTGGTGTCCGGGATCATCGCCCTCATAGGACAGTTGAGGGTGACAGCGTGGTTCAAGCGGCGACTGGGGCCCGCCCGGAGTCTGACGGTCGGCCTGACGCTGATGGGCGCGGCTTTCCTGCCGCCCGCCATGACGTCGGGCTCGGACTCGCCGTTCCTCGCGGGCACCGCGCTGGTGGTGTGCGCGGCGCTGCTGACGCTCGGAACGATCGTGGTGTTCCCGTTCGAGATGGACACGATCGTGACCTTGGCCGGTGACCGGCTCATCGCGACCCATTACGGGCTCTACAACACAATCGTCGGCGTCGGGATCCTGCTCGGCAACCTGTTCACCGGAGCCGCGCTGGACCTCGCCGACGACGCACGGGTGCCCGCGGTGCCGTGGCTGGTGATGGTCGGGATCGGGGCAGGCTGCGCCCTGTTCCTCCACCGACTGGGCTCGACCGCGGCCGAGCAACGCTCCCCAGCCGTACCCGGGGCCGCCGCTGGAGGTTAACCTCGACGGTATGGAGGCGAGGACGCACAGCACGCTGCTTCGGTGGCTGCTGCTGTGCGCCCTCGCCATCGGCGTCATCGGCATGCACCACATGGCGACCACGTCCGCCGATCCGGTACCGGGCATTGCTTCCCACTCGGTGACGTCCCACATGGACCATGACGGGCCGGAGTCCGGATCGGACCCACGGCAGCCGGTGCACGACCTGGCGCACTGGTGCATGGCGGTGCTGTTCACCTTCGCAGGCACCGCGCTGATTCTTGTGGGCCTGTTCGTGGCCTACGCCATGGCTGTACGCGTAGTGCCCGCGGCGTGCAGGCGCCTGGCCCGCAGCCACGGGCCGCCCGGCGGGCGATTACTCCTCACCTCGGTGTGCGTGCTCCGCATATAGGAGCAGGCGGGATCTCGAACGCCGTCAAACGCACATCGGACTTGGAGTACCGAAATGAAGACAACTCGCCTTGCCGTCGTCGTGTTCGCAGTCGCTGCCTTGGCCAGCGCCTGCGGCGATGACGCCATGCCAGGGATGCAGCACGAGACCACAACCGCGTCGTCCGCCGCGGGCAGCCAGAACGAGCACAACGACCAGGACATCACCTTCGCCCAGGACATGATTCCCCACCACGCCCAGGCGATCGACATGGCCAAGCTGGTCGCGACCCGGTCGACCAACCAGCAGGTGGTGGATCTGGCCAACCAGGTCGAGAACGCCCAAGACCCGGAGATCAAGCAGATGCGGGCATGGCTGGGCGAATGGGGCGCGCCGTCCACGGCGCCGTCCCCCAGTCACGGCGGCGACCACGGCTCAATGCCGGGGATGATGTCGTCGGAGGAGATGACCAAGCTCGAATCGCTCAGCGGGGCCGAGTTCGACCGCGTGTGGCTGGGCATGATGATTCGCCACCACCAAGGCGCAGTCGAGATGGCCGAGACCGAACTCGCCAAGGGACGCAGCGATGAGGCCAAAGCACTGGCCCAGCGCATCATCGACACCCAACGCGGCGAGATCGACGTGATGCAGGACCTGATCACGGCCTGACGTCGTCGGGGCGGGGCGTACGCACGCCCCGCCCCGCTGCGACGAGGCCGCGGGGCTTGTACACCGCCAGCACCGTGGCGCCGAGCAGGAGCAGCAACGCGACGCTCGCGTGCAGGACGTGGGTTGGATCCCGAAGCAGCGCAAGATCCGCCGTTGAGAACTCCGACCGGCCCGCGACCCCGGCGAAGAAGTCGATCGACCGCGTGTACAGCAGGAGGAACCCGGTCGCGACGAGGTTGATCACCAGCTTGAACAGCACCCAATAGTGCTTCACCAATCCCCACTGGCTACCCAGCGACGACACGAGTCCCGACAGCAGCGACGCCAGACTCAACGGGACTACGACGGTCCAGGCCAGCAGCCCCATTGCCAGGTAGACTCCACGGACCAGTGCCGCGTCACCACTGGTGAGGCCGGTCAACGCCAGGACCAGATAGGCCCCCACCGCGCCGACCCAGCCGACCGAGAACACCACGTGCAGCGTGAGCGCCAGCTTGCGCACCCGCGGAGACATGGTCATGCCGACACCGAGATGCCCGTGAGGCCGAGGTGGCGGCCCGGACCGTGCGACCCGAACACCCCCGTCGCCATCAAGATCACCAATACCGCGATCACGATGCCCACCGCGATCACCGTGACCTTCACCCAACGCGGCATCCGGGGCTCGACTCCGTCATCCGCGCGCTCGATATCGTCCATGCGCCCAGTTTTGCGAGACACGATGTCTCTGTCAAGACAGCTTGTCTACGAATCGAGACGTATGCTTACCCGGTGCCGAAACTGTGGAGCGAGACGATCGAGGGCCACCGCCGCAGCGTGCGCGACGCCACCCTGGACACCGCGGCGATGCTCGTGGCCCACCACGGCCTCGCCGCGGTGACGATGTCGAGGATCGCCCAGGAGACCGGCATCGGCCGAGCCACCCTGTACAAGTACTTCCCCAACGTGGAAGCCATCGTCCACGCGTGGCACGAGCGGCAGGTCGCCCGTCACCTCGAACACCTGGCGAACGTCCGCGACACCGCGGGCGAGGACCCAGCCAAGCGCCTCACGGCCGTCTTAGACGCCTACGCCGACATCCAGCACGAGCGAGCGGGACACCACGGTCAGCATCACGGCGTCGAACTCGCCGCCCTCGTCCACACCGGCCCGGAGACCGCCGACGCCCGCGCCCACCTGCGCGACATGATCCGAGACCTCCTCCACGCCGCCACCCACGCGGGAAGCGTCCGCGCCGACATCCCGCCCACCGAACTCGCCGACTTCTGCCTGCACGCCCTTGACGCGGCCACCCACGCGCCATCCCGATCCGCGGTTCGACGACTGGTGGCCGTGACTACCGCCGGGCTGCGCCCGTCTTCGTGACCTCACCAGAAAGCCGACCGACCGCTCAAACTGCTCGCACCGACCTGGACCGGACAGCTGACGTCAGGATGGGGATGACCGCGATCAGCGTCAGCACCCCAGTCCCTTGAAAGAAGAGATCGTCACTGGCCTCGGCGATCTCGATGCCGTCCGGGTACATCCGGGCGAAGACCTCAGAACTCGCGCCGAACAGCCTCAGACCGACAAACAGCGCGTGGTTGTACCCGCCTTCGATGACGCCCACGACGACAACCCACAGCGCCACCAGGCCCAGGTATACCCACCTCGCCCACCGCGTAGCGACACCCGCGCGGTAAGTCCACGCGGTCACCGCGATCACGACGGTGAAGACGAGGGCGATCACCAGCCGCTCCACACCGGGGAAGGCGAGCCCACCGTAAAGGTGGTGCGCCAGCGTCACCACGTACAGCGCGACCACCGAAAGCAGCGCGGGCCGGACCGCCGACCTCGAGATAGTCGTCATCTTTGCCTCCAGAGATTCGGTGTCAGCTCACCGGGCCGATGGCCGCGGCGACCGCCGCGAGCACCTGCTCGACACGTTCCCGGGTCGGACGCGGATACCCGCTCGGCGAGACGAGCAGGTTGTGCACCGCACCGGTGATCACGAACGCGAAGGCGGCCTCGTCGACGTCGACCCTGACCCGCCCCAACCGCTTCTCGGCAGCGAGGTAACTCTCCACCGCGGCCTCCATCGCCCCGACGAAGCCGCGGCCCTCGGCGCCTTCGGCGACAACCCGCAGGGCGACCTCATCGTGGGCGATCTCACCGGACAACGCGATGGCAGGCGTGTCGAGAAGCAACCGCGCGAACCGATCGAGATTTTCCGCCACCGACTCCGCACCCGCATCGGCGACAAACTCCTCAAAGGACGCCCGCAATCTGTCCAACTCGGCCAGGATCAGCGCGGAGACAAGGTCTTCCCGACTCGCGAAGACCTTGTATGGCAATCCGACCGCACATCCGGCGTCGTTTGCCAGCGCCCGCATCGTCAGCGCCGCGGGACCTCGCGCCGCCACCATCCGAGCCGCGTGCTCAAGCAGAGACTCACGCAGCCTGCGCTTCTCCTCCTCGGTTCGCTTAGCGGGCGACATGTACCCATCCGCCCGAGCAGTGTCGTGAACACATGTTCACACCATATCGTGAACGCAGGTTCATGACAATAGCGTCTGGAGCCATCGGTCAGCGGTGGACATCACCAAGGAAGGCCTGGATCGCGGGCACGACGGCATCGGCCAAGTCGTCAGCGGTCCGCAGTCCGACCGAGAGACTTGGTCCCAGCGCGCCTTTACGCAAGACGTTCGAGAGTCGCTCACCCAACGCGGTCGGGTGTCTCGGGTCGGCGCCGGGGATGATCAGCGTCGGCGTGTCGATCTCTTGGAGATCCCGCACATCCACGAAGGCACGGTCGTGGCCGATAGCGGCAGCGGCGGCGACACTGGCAGGGTCGGCACGGCCCATCGCCTCCCGCACCAGGTTGCCGATGAGGGGTACCAGTTCCTCCAACAGCGGCTCCCAGGCCGCGGCCAATCCTTCCGCTCGGACACGGCGGGCGAAGTCGTCGAACAATTCGGTCTCGGCCCGCTTGGCCTCGTCGTCCTCGATATCCTCGGCTCCGATCACCACCGCGGCGCGAATCCGGTCGGGATACGTCTGGGCGGCGCGCAGGGTGATCGTCCCGCCGAGCCCGGTGCCGACCAGAACCGCTTGGCCCACATCGAGGTGATCCATCAGGCTGATGACGTCAGCGGCGTATTGACCCCAGGTGTGTCCCGCCGGGTCGACACAGATGGACCGGCCATAGCCGCGAATGTCCGGCAGAACCGTGGTGTGATTGAAGAACCGGCGTGCCATTGGGAGCAGGCTGCGGTGATCGGGGCCGCCGCCGTGCAGCATGACGATGAGCGGCCCCTGCCCGAGCCGTAGGGCATGGAGCGGGTGCCCGTCGGTGCCCAGGTAGGTGAACTCGCGCACTGCGATAGGTGCCACGTCGCCTCCTCGATAACGAGCGATCATCCGACTGAACCACGGTAACGCCCTCCCGCGACGCGAGAACATCGCCGCGCCAAACACCCTCTCGCCGACGCGGCCAACATACCCCCCGTGGGTATGTTGTGTATCGCTCGATACCCCCTTGCCGTATGCGAACCGCGGTGCTAACTTCGCGTCGGCAGATATACCCCCTACCGGTATGGAGTCGTGATGTCTTCAGTGGAGGCTCGAACGAATCGGCGGTGGTGGGCACTGGCGCTCATCGCGGCCGCACAGTTCGTGGTGATCATGGACACGTCGATCATCGGCGTGGCACTTCCCCGTATCCAGGAGGACCTCGGGTTCTCCCAAGAGAGTTTGTCCTGGGTGTTCAACGCGTACGTCGTCGCCTTCGGTGGGTTACTTCTGTTGGGCGGCAAGCTCTCCGACTTGCTCGGCGCCCGCCGGATCTTCGCCGCGGGTTGGGCGGTCCTACTCGCGGGCTCGGTGGTCGCGGGCGCGGCGGGCACGGTCTGGATCGAACTCGTGGGCCGAGCGGCGCAAGGCGCCGGCGCCGCGCTGATCGCTCCGTCGGCGCTGACTCTGCTGTTCACGCTGTTCGGCAGCGAGTCCAAGGAACTAGGCAAGGCGCTCGCGCTCTACGGAGCCGCGGCTCCGGCGGGCGGCACCGCGGGGGTCTTCCTCGGCGGTGTGATCACCCAGTACGTCAGCTGGCCATGGGTGTTCTACATCAACATCCCGATCGCGCTCGTCGCGCTGGCGGCCATTCCCGCGCTGATGCCCAAAGCCGCGACCCGACGTGGGTCAATCGATCTGCTCGGCGCCGCCACCGTCACGATCGGACTTGCCATCGCGGTCTTCTCCGTGGTCCGCGCGCCGGAGGTCGGCTGGGGCTCGGCGGCCACCGTCGGCGGCCTGATCGCCGCGGTCGTGCTGCTCGGCGCGTTCCTGGGCATCCAGGCACGGCGCCGGGAGCCGCTTGTGCGGCTGGCGATCTTCCGGACGCCGAACCTCGCCGCGGCCAACCTCGCACAGGTACTGCTCGGCGCGGCGTGGATCCCGATGTGGTTCTTCCTCAACCTCTACCTGCAGCAGGTCCTCGGTCTCGGCGCGTTCGCCAGTGGCGCGGCGTTGCTGCCGATGACGGTGGTGATCATGGTCATGATGGTCGGCGTCGCACCGAGGCTGACCGCGCGGTTCGGCACCAAGCCGATGATCGTGACCGGCCTGGCCGTGCTCGCAACCGGACTCGGCTGGCTGGCCACCGTCCGGCCCACCGGCAACTTCTGGGCCGACGTCCTGCCGGCCTCGGTCGTGGCCGCCGTCGGCATGGCGTTGGCGTTCATCCCGTCGCTGTCCACCGCCATCTCCAGCGCCCGCCCCGAGGAAGGCGGCCTGGCGGCAGGAATCGTCAACACCAGCTACCAGATCGGCTCCGCTCTGGGGCTGGCCGTGATGACCGCCGTAGCGGCGTCCTTCGGCGGCGGCACCGATGTCGCCATCCTCACCGACGGGCTGTCCGCGGCATTCCTCGGCGCCGGCCTCATCGCGGTCATCGGCGCACTCGCGGCGGCGGCGAGCCTAAACCGCGGTAAGACCGCGCCGGCGAACGGTCCTGTGGAAGCGAACACGTGATATGCAGCAGCATGACAGAGCTGGCGGCGGCATGCGCTGTTCGAGCGCCGCACGGTTGGGACGGGACAAAGAATTGGGAACCCAACGCGTCCCCGAGAACCAGGCCATGGGCGAATTGGTGGCACGAAACTGACGATCACCGGTCATGATGGCGGCTATACTTGGAGCGAGTCGCCCGAACAGTTGCCGTAAGCAGGATGCGGGAGCGAAACTGGAGACGGCAGTGGACAAGGACTACCGAGATCTAACTTGAACTGCCACCAACAGAGCCGATCCACCGCTGGGAAACCGCGTTTTCGCAGGTCAGCGCATGATCGGGACGCGCCTGGGGGTCAAGGGGTCGCAGGTTCAAATCCTGTCAGCCCGACGGTCGATCGAAACGCCCGTCGTCCTGGAGTTTTCCCAGGTCGGCGGGCGTTTGATGTTGATGGTCAGCCGCGTTGTTGATCGTCTCTTGTGGATGGAAAGATCGTTCTACCGACCGGTATGGAGAAATTCCGGAGGCCGCCCCTCCCTCGTTGCCTGTTGATCTCGTTGTGGGTTCACAGTCGATCTTCCCGAGCGGGTGAGCTTCTATAACGGACCACAACTGGCGCCATTCGCCCTGGTCAGCCCCGTGCGGTCCCGAAATGGGGCACGCATTCCCTGGCGTCGGTTGACGTCGCATGGCGCTGCATGTCCAGGCCCCGTCGCACAAGGTCGCGTGCGAACTGCTGTACCTCCGGGTCGACGCATGGCCCGACTCGCGCCCCAGGGTTCTGCAGAGTGGCCGACAGCCAGTGCCGGAAGTAAGCCTTGCTCATGTGGCAGTCGGCCGCCGCGAGCTGCGGGTCATCCAGCAATACGCGGTACGCGGCCTCCCGGTGGGCGGCGGCCGGCACCTCGTCGACCGCCACGCTCGTCGAACCGAGAAGAGACTCGGCGATGTCCCGCATCAGCTCAGCGGTGCGTCGGCTCGGTCGCGGCCATCGTGAGTCCACTGTCGAACTGTAGCGCCACACGTCACGGTCGACGGGCCAATCGGAGGTGGGTATTGCACGCGCTTCAAAGGGGCGCGGTGCTGCCCGGCTGGGGTTGAGCCGATGCTCGCCGAGCCTGATGGCGGTCCGGCTCCACACCGGGGAAGTTGTTCCTATGAGTGGAAACTGGACTTCTGCGCACGGTTGGGTGGTGGCGTTCGCCACTCAGCTCGCTGTGCCTGGTCGAGTTCAGCTTCGTCGGGGGTGGCGGCGGACAGGTCCGGCCCTCAGGTCTGGAGTGGACGGTGCGGTGGCGTCGGGGTGGATGCGGACCGGGATGTCGTGTCCGTGGTCTGGGTGCTGCTGTCTTGTGGGTTGTTGCCGGTCGCGGCCGCGGAGTTGGTGGTAGGCGGCGATTACGGCCGCGAGCCGTTCGCGGTCGGGGTGGGGTGTGTCGGGGTGGCTGGTGCGGACGGCGTGCCGGTAGGCCGCGGTGATCTCGGCCGGGCACGCGCCGGGGGGCAAGCCGAGGACGGTGTAGGGGTCAGGCTGGTCGGTGCTCATGGCGATCGTGGGGTTGGCGTGTGGGTGGGGCTGACTTGGCTGATCTCGGTGTAGTAGGCGCGTGCCGCGGTGTGGGCGGCGTCGAAGGTGTGTCGCAGGGTGCCCAGTTCCCGGCAGGCGCGGGCGAGGTGTGCGGTGGCCGGTTCGCCGTCGGCCTGGCGCAGTTGGTCGGGGTGTGTGGTGTGGTGGCCGGTGTGGTCGGCCAGCAGGGCGATCAGATCGGTGAGTTCGGCGGTGAGTTGGGTGAGCTGCCAGCCGGTTTCGCGCAGTTGGGCGAGGCTGGGCGCCTGAGCCGGATCGGCGGCGCGAACCGTGCGTCGGATGTCGCGGACCGTGGTGGCCAGCGTGGTGGCGGTCGTGGCGGGTCCGCGGCGGGTGTGGCTCATCGGTACTGCGCCCGCCTTCCATGTGCCGCAGCGGCGTATCCGGCTTCGGGCCAGGGCTGGCTGTCGTCGAGTATCGGCGCGTCGCGGCGCTGGTCGATGACGTCGGCGAGGTCGGCCTCCAGCACGTCGGTGATGCCGTGGAAGGCCTGCTCGTCGGGGACGGGCTCAGGGCGCGCCGGGCGCTGCTGGTCGGCGCGGTCGTGTGCGGGGACCGTGTCATCGGCCATGGGTTCTGCGTGCAGGTTGCTGACGAGGTGGTGCAAGTCCTCTCGGGCCGGGGCGAGGAGTAGTGGGCCTGTGGTCAGGCAGCCGTGCGTGGCGCGCAGGTCGGCGAGCAACTCATTGAGCACCGGGCCGCTGATGTGGGCGAGGGCGTCGGGCGCCTGGCGCATCAGGGTGGCGACCAGGTCGGCCAGCGCGGTCGTGACCTGCATGGCGCCGTCGACAGTCGCGTGCAGGTCGGTCAGTCCGGGCGGCCGTTCGGTCAGGGAGCGTTCGGCGGCGGCCAGGTGGTCGCGGGCTTGGTCCAGCCGTTCGCGCACCGTGTCGGTCACCGTGTTCACCTCCTTCCGTGTTTGACCACCGGCGCGCCGTGACGCGCCGGTGGTCGGCAGGTTTCGCTAGTCGGTGTGGCCGGGAATCGGCCGACCCAGCAGGCTCAGGGGTTGATCTGCTTGGCGTCACCGCCGCCGCTGATGGCGATCTTGCGCGGCTTGGCCTGCTCGGCGACCGGCACTCGCAGGGTCAACACCCCCGCGTCATAGCTGGCCTTGATGTTGTCGGCGTCGAGGGTGTCCCCGAGGAACAGCTGCCGGGAGAAGACCCCGCGCGGCCGTTCGGAGACCTGGACCTCGGCGTCGTCGCCGTAGTCCGGGCCGCGTTCGGCCTTGACCGTGAGCACGTTGCGCTCCACGTCCAGGTCGATCGAGTCGGGCGCGACACCGGGCAGGTCGAACTGCACCACGTAGTCGTTGCCGGAGCGGTAGGCGTCCATCGGCATCACCGCCGGCCGGGTGGTGGTGCCATTGGCGCCGAAGATCTGCTGGGTCAGCCGATCCAGCTCCCGGAACGGGTCGGTTCGCATCAACATGGCCATGCTCCTCCATTCTCCTTCCTGCTCACCGCCACCCGGCGTCCTGTGGCCGGAGGCGGCTCGGTCATCCTGTCCATCCTGCTAACGAACCGCTCAATCTTCTTGTTCCCGCGACTGTAGATTTTTCTGCCTCACTGCTGGCGATTCGGGCGTGACCTCGAAGGGCCGGCCCCGCCACAACCCTTGCGGCGGGGCCGGAACCGGTTCGGTGGAAGTGCGCGCTGTTGTGGTTGTGCGAATCGCGGCTGGGTCACCCGGGCGCCCGTTCCCTCGCGGCTGCCGTTTCGACGGGGCGGTGGTCGCGGATATGCGTCACGAGACGCGGGGCCGGGACCAGACGGTCTCTACGGCCGTCTTGTCGCGGACGCCGCCCGATGAGGCGGCGGAGGGATCGGGCGCCTTCAGGGCGCAACCGCGTGGGGCTGTCACCTGCCTTTCGCTGTCACCGTGGTGTTGACGAGAAACAGGGCCGCTCGGCGAGCGGAGGTGAGCGCTGCCTGCGCCCAGCGCTCATGGTCGGCCGCACGCCGCCGAACGTGCTGCCTGCGACATCGGCGCGGGGTGCGGGGCCTGGTGTCGACGGGCCCGCGGACCCGGGCCGTGGCCGTGGTGGACACGGAGGGCGCACACCGAAATTGGCGGTCACGATCGCGTCGAACTCCGCGCGCAGCCATGCCGCATCGGCGCAGACCAGCTCGGCGAATCCGCTGGTCACCGCCGCGTGGCGGGTGATGTCCGGCATCATCGATCACTCCCTGGACAACGTCACCGTGCTCGACACCAGGTCATGTACCGCGTCTACCAAATTTTGTAGCGCGCACTGGAGATTGTGTCAAGCCCCTGAAGTAGATAACCTGGAGCGGGTGGGGTGATCACATCAGGAGGTGTTCGTGGCTGATCTCGACAAGCTCGACGACCAGGACTACCCGGCCTACACCACCGGCCAGGCCGCGAACCTGCTCGGCGTGCAGGAAGCCTTCCTCCGCAGCCTCGACACCGCCGACCTGGTTCGGCCACAACGCTCCGACGGCGGACACCGCCGCTACTCCCGCCGCCAGCTCACCCTCGCGGTCCGCCTGCGCGAACTACTCGACGAAGGCCACGCCCTCGCCTCCGCCGCCCGCATCATCGGCCTGCAAGACCAACTCACCGACGCCGAAACCACCATCAACGACCTACGCGCCCAACTCGACCAACCCCCAGCCCCTAACCACCGGCCGGACGGGTCGTAACAGGCAAACCGCCCCTTCGAAGACAGGCGCTCCGGATCACCGGCAAACCGGGCGAACCGCTGCCCCCATCGGAGGATTCATGAAGTCGATCACCCGCACACCAACGCACCACCCCGACCCGGCGCCACCCGGCACGAGCCCAACGAGGAACTCCCGGATTACACCCGCTGGCCGCTCCCGACTGGCGAGATCCAGCCGCTGATCCACCCCCGGGATGAAACCTGATCGGCGGAGGGACCGGGCAACCCTGGAGCGACCGCCTGCCACTCCCCGCCAGCTCCATTAGGACATCCACCGCGGCAGGCTGGACCGCACACTCCCGGTCCCGCACCTTCGTGCCCGAGCCTGCGTGAGCGCCTGCTTTCCGGATCCCTGGATCCCGGAAGCAGGCGTCGGCGTCACCGCATGCCTGCCGCGGCCATCAAGCCGTGGACCACGCGCGGGTCCGAACCCATCTCCGGGTGCCACTGGACGCCCAGCACCCAGGGGCGGCCGGACAACTCCACCGCTTCAACCGTCCCGTCGGCGGCCAGCGCGGACACCACCAGTCCACCAGGTGCGTCCCGAAGACCCCGGGATCGCCCTGGTGCCCGTCCAAGTGCTGGCGCAAGGTGCCACCGCGGGCGACGTTGAGCAGCTGTATCCCCCGGCAGATCCCGAGCAGGGGCAAGCCCATTCCGATGGCGGCGTCGATGAGCGCGAGGTCCCACTCGTCCCGCTCCGGCGACGGGTCGCCGGTCAGGGAACCGCGATCGGCGCCGTAACAGGCGGGATCCACGTCGGGCCCCGCGCACTGTCGATCCTGCGGCTTCGGCGGGAGCTTGTCAGGGACGCCATATAGGGCCACGGCCCTGTGCGCGCCGATCCTGCGACGAGGTTCCCCGATCCTGTCGTGGGCAAGCTGGTGCGGCGACCGCGGTGGGTGGCCGCACCAGCGCGGATCAGAGCCTCAGCGTCCAGGTGTCGATCTTGCCCACGTCCGTTCTTGCCGCGTCGCGGACTCGGAGTTTCCACGTGCCGTTGGCGAGTTCGACGGACAGGTTGACGGCGTAGGTCTTGTCGATGTTGTCCGTCGACCCGCCCGACCGGTTCTGCAGCACATAGATCGACCCGTCAGGGGCCACCAGCGAGACCACCAGGTCCCCGATGTAGGTGTGCTGGATGTGCACTTCCACCGACGCCGTCGCCGACGCTGAGCCGGGGCAGTTCGACAGCGTGACCGTCGACTCGGCGGTGGCGCGGTCGGGGATGGCGACGTCCGCGCCGTTGGTCGCGGCACACCCGGTCGGAGGTGGCGTGGTGCCGACCATCGCGCGCTTGAGGTCCTTGGTCCAACTGTAGGTGGTCGGGCGCAGCGCGTTGTCACCCTGCGCGATGCCGTCGCGGTCGACCGCGTACTCGAAGAGGCCGCCCTTGATCGCGCCGCTCGGTTGCCACTGGGCGAACTGGTAGGCGCGACTGGTCTCGAACGGCGGGATCACGTCACCCCAGTAGGCGCCGTTCTCCTCGTAGAAGGAGAAGCCGATGAGGTACTTGTCGGCCGCGATGTACGGGCGATAAGTGTCCCAAGTGGACTGTAGCCCGCTCACACTACGTCCGTAGGACTGTTCGAGCAGGTAGTCGATGTCGCCATGAACGTTGCGGAACAGGCTGTTGGAACCGTCCTGGTTGGTGTCGAGGATCAGCAGCTTGCCGGTCAGCTTGGCACGCAGCGCCTTGAAGACCCCCGTCGCCCGCTGCAGATCCTCGCCTGCGAGGTCGCGCTCGATGTCGACGTCGATCCCGTCCAGGCCGTATTTGACCACCGAGTCGCCCAGCAGCCTGTCGGCCAAGTCCGAATATCCCTGAGCGGTATTGGGATACGCGCGGTCCAGCAACCCGTCGATGCCGTACGTATAAACCAGTTTTGTACCCCGAGCATGCAGCGCGGGAACATAGTCGTCCCTGAGCGCGGTCCAGAACGGGTTGTCGGGCGGAGTGTCCCATGGGAACACGATCGCCACGTCGACCTCGGCGGGCAAATCGGACATCCGGGTCTTGTTGACCGCTGGGTCTTTCGCGAAGTCCCGCCAGGTCCGGAAGTACACGAACATCTTCTGGTCCGCGGTCTCCGCGCTCGCACTCGCCTGGGCCACCTGAATCGGACTGACGGTCGCCGCGACCGCGATGATCCCGATCGCGGCGGCCAGCCACCTTCGATATCTCGCCATCACCACTGCCTCTCAAGAGCTGGACCCAACTCATTCAGGGCCAGAATGCTAAACCGGTTCAGCACACGGCGGAAGAACTCGGCGAACGCGCTACACCCCCCAGCGCAGCGATCTGGACCACTTGGCCTCAGCGGTCTTCGGCCGCGCCGCGCTCCATCACCTGATCGGCGCAGTCCCCGTCACACCGCCACTTACGCAGTCAGCGGCCGCGCGGTTACCAGCGACACGACTCGTCACCTCGCGAGCCAGGCGTCGGGCGTAGGCACCGGTGAAGGGCGAGCCTGCGACCTACCCCGCGCGCGACGCACGGCCCCGAACGCCCAATTTGACTATATCTTGAACAAACCCTTGACGTGGGCCGCCTCACACCCGATTCTGATCGAAGTTGCGCGACTAACCCTGTTTACGAGCAGCTTCAAGCACAAGAGGTGGCCATGCGGGTGCGGATCGTCAAAACGTTGGGCGTGGGAACAGCGGGCGCGTTACTGGTGACAGGCTTGGCCATACTCCCGGCATCGGCGGCGCCGAACAGCGCCCCGCTGGTCGTTCCGGTGATCCGGGAGTGGACGGGCGGGACCGGCGTATGGACGGTGACACCGGCGAGCCGGATCGTCGTGTCGACGGCCGATCACGCCGCGCTGTCGCCGGTCGCCGCCCGGCTCGCCGCCGACATCGCGGGTGAGAGCGGCACCACGCCGTCGGTGACGGTCGGCGGCGCCGCCGCGGGCGACATCGTGCTCGCGCTCGGCTCGACCGACGCCGCCATCGGCGACCAGGGGTACGTCCTCTCCGTCACCGACCGGGCGTCGATCTCGGCCAAGACCGCCGCGGGCGCGTTCAACGCGACCAGGACCCTGCTCCAAGGACTGCGCGGCTCGACCGCCCGAACGTCGTTTCCGCAGGGGACGATCCGCGACTGGCCGCGCTACCCGGACCGGGGGCAGATGATCGACGTCGGCCGCCGGTTCTTCCCGGTGGACTACCTGAAATCCCAGATCAGGCAGATGTCGTGGTACAAGCTCAACGTCCTGCACCTGCACCTGAGCGACTGGAACGGATACCGCGTCGAGAGCCTGACCTACCCGGGGCTGGCCGCGGCGGAACGCTACACGCAAGCCGAGATCCGCGACCTGGTCTCCTACGCCAAAACGTACGGGGTCACGATCGTGCCCGAACTCGACGTGCCCGCGCACTCGTCGTTCCTGAGCGCCTACGACTCGACGCTGCCCTTCTCGTGCGCGTCGCTGAACAAGCCAACAAACGTCCCGTGGGAGGGCGCAGACACCGGCGGCTGGGTGCTCGACGTGACCAAGGCGAGCACGCGCACGTTCATCACCAACCTGATCGACGAGCTGGTCCCGTTGTTCGACGGACCGTACTTCCACATCGGCGGCGACGAGATCCCCAATGACGCGGCCAAGGCCGCGTGCCCGGAACTGGTGGCCTACCAGCAGTCCCGCGGCTTCACACACCCCGGCGACGTGTTCACCGACTTCATCAACACGCTCAACGACCGCATCCGGGCCAAGGGCAAGACCACGCAGCTCTGGGAGTGGTGGGACTACGGCGGCGCGCAGACCTCGGTCAAGCCGAACAAGAACATCGCGGTCGTCGACTGGCTGACCAACGGCGCCCACGCCGCGGCTGGATACCAGACGGTGACCAGCCAGGACGGCCCGTTCTACGTGTCGGTGGGCTTCGGCCAGAAGCCTGGCGATTACGGCTACTCGAACCCGAACTCGGTCTTCGACTTCGGTTATTCGAACCACGCGAACATGCTGGGCTACCGAATCTCCCGATGGATGGACCGGTCGTACGAACTGCCGGTGGAGAACGTCGACCACTTCGCCCGCCGACCGCTGCAGGCGATGGCCGACCGCACGTGGGGTGGGCCAAAGGCCGCCTCGTTCCCGGCCCTGGTCGACAAGATCGACCAGCTCGGCGACGGCGAGCCGGGTGCCGACACCGCGCTGTCCCAGACTGGCTGGACCGTCACCGCGTCAAGCCAGGAGACCGTGAGCGAGAACGGTGCCGCGGCCAACGCCGCCGACAACAACCAATACTCGCTCTGGCACACCCGCTACAGTTCCGCGCGCCCCGCGCTGCCGGCCGAGCTGACCGTCGGCACCGGGTCGAGCTCCACCCTGTCCGGTGTGCGCTACCTGCCAAGGCAGGACGGCGGCACCAACGGCAAGATCAAGGACTACGAGGTGCACGTCGCCGCTTCGGCGTCCGGGCCGTTCACCAAGGTCGCGGCGGGACAGTTCCCCAACACTCCCGCCGAGCAGCGGGTGACGTTCCCGCCTGTGGCGGGCAGCCACGTGAAGCTGGTCGCGGTGTCGGAGTGGGGCGGGCAGAACACCTTCGCCGCGGTCGCCGAGTTCGACGTCCTGCGGGCCAGGCCCCGCGCCGTCGTCCCACGCACCGGGTGGACCATCGCGTCCTTCTCCAGCCAGGAGACCAGTCAGGAGAACGGGCGCGCCACGAACGCGATCGACGCGTCGCCCGGCACGATCTGGCACACGTCGTACTCCCCGGCCCCGGCGGCGCTGCCCGCCGAGGTCGTGATCGACACCGGGTCGGCGTCGACGTTCGGCGGCTTCCGGTACCTGCCGCGACAGGACGGCGGGACCAATGGCCGAGCCAAGGACTACGAGGTGCACCTGGCGACCTCGATCGCGGGACCGTGGACCAAGGTCGCGAGTGGACAGTTCGGCAACACCGCCGCCGACAAGGAAACACTCTTCACCTCGGCGTCAGGTCGATACGTCAAGTTCCGGATCCTCTCGGAATGGGGGCCGCAGAACACGTTCGCGTCGGCCGCGGATCTCAACCTCCTGAGGTAGTCGAACTCCTTGACGCGCGACTGTGGGCCGGGGCACCCGGCCCACAGTCACGCGTGCCCACCCGCGCGACCAACGTCCGCGCCGCACGGCGACAACCTTTGGTCGATTTTGGTCATATGACCAGATAACCAGAAAAGGTTGACTTCGATCAGGCCTGCTCGCAGGATGGTCGCACTCACCCCACCTGCCGGTCATCTGGGCCCAAGTCACCAAGGAGACATGGTGAATCAGTCATCCGATCAGAGAGGCGCGTCGCGTCGGACCCTGCTGAAAGGCGCGCTTCTGGCCGGGTTCGCCGCCGCCGTCCCCTTCGGCGGGCTCGCCCGCGCGGTGGCCGTGGAGAACCCCGGATACTTCCCGCTCGCGCGCAGGCAGTGGCTGGAGCAGTTGATCGGACGCGGCCTCGACACCTCCGACCCGACGGTGGCCGCGCAGCTCAACTCCCTCGCCTCGACCGCGCGGTCGGCGATGAACACCTACGTCGCGGGCTCGACCAGGATCGGGCTGTGGAACGACCTGCCGCTGCAACCGAGATCGACCATCGCCGACTCGGCCAGGGTGACCACCACCGCCCGGCGGCTTCGCTCGATCGCGCTGGCCTGGGCCGCGGGGACGCTCGGCGCGGACCGCGATCGGGCACTCGCCATCGTCGCGGACGGGCTGACCTGGCTCGGGCAGAGCGTCTACTCGGTCTCCGGGGTCCAGTACGGCAACTGGTACGACTGGTTCGTCTCGGGCCCGCAGGCACTCAACGACACGCTCCTGCTCACGTTCGACGCGCTCGATCCGGCTATTCGGGACGCGATCATCGCGGGCGCCCGGCACCTGGCGCCGGAGATCCCGCAGACCGGCACGATGGCCGCCGCGGCGAACCGGGTGCTCATCTGCGACGCCTACGCCGGGCGTGGCCTGCTCAGCGACAACGAGTCCGAAGTGCTAGCCGCGCGGGACAACCTGATCCCGGTGCTCGCCTACGCCAGACCGTTCGGCGGGCCGGTCGGCCTGGTCGACGGCAACAAGGACGAGGCGGCGTTCTTCAGCAACGACGGTTTCTACCCGGACGGCTCGTTCATCCAGCACGGCCAGTTCCCCTACGTCGGCGGGTACGGCGCCTCGTTCCTCACCTCCATCACGAACCTCTGCGCCCGCACCGCGGGCACGCCGTGGTCGGCGGACGCGGGCATCGTCATCGACTGGATGCATGCGTCCTTCGAGCCGTGGCTGTGGCGCGCCCTGGTCATGGACACCGTGCGCGGCCGCGGCCTGGCCTCGCTGGAGGGCGACAAGGGCGCGGGTACCGGGTTCATCGCGGGCATGATCGAACTGCTGCCCGCGACCAGCGCCGCGCAACGCGTGCGCCTGGAGTCCACGATCAAGGCCGAACTCGGCTGGCGCGGCGCCACCCCGACGGCGGGCCTGAGCCTGCCGCAGACCGCGACCGCGCTGCGGATCCTGCGCGACCCGGCGATCGTGCCCCGCGCCCCGCTCACCGGCACCTCGGTGTTCGGGCCCATGGACCGGGTACTGCACCGGCGGCCAGACTGGGCGGTCGCGTTCGCCATGCACTCGCTGCGGATGGCCGACTACGAGACCGGCAGCGGCCAGAACCTGCGCGGCTGGTACTCCTCGGACGCGGCCACCTACCTGTATACAGCCGACCGCGACCAGTTCGGCAACGGCTACTGGTGCACGGTCGACGCCTACCGCCTGCCCGGCACGACGGTCGACACCGTCGCGGTCCAGGCGAAGTCGGTGCCCTGGCGGGCGGAATACCACAACCCGAGCTTCTGGGCCGGTGGCGTGACGGCGGGAAACTGGGGTGCGGCGGGAATCGAGCTGACCCAGAAGCCGCCGTCGACGCTGCGGTCGAAGGTGTCCCGGTTCTTCTTCGAGGACTGCTATGTCTGCCTGGGCGCGGGCGTCACCGTCGCCGCGGACCGCACGGCGGAGACCACCATCGAGAACCGCCAGGTGACGGCCACCAGCACCGGCCCCATGGTGATCGACGGCACGACCACGTTGAAGCCGGGCGAGACACAGAACCTGGTCACCGCGGCCCGCTGGGCGCACATCGGCGGCGTCGGCGGCTACGTGCTGCTGCGCCCGGCCGACGTCCGGGCGGTGAGCGAACGCCGCACCGGCAAGTTCTCCGACATCGACGGGACAGTGTCCGGCACGAACGCGACCACAGTGCGCGCAGGCGACTACCTGACCCTCGGCATCCAGCACGGAACGGGCGTCACGAACGGCACCTACGCTTACATGGTCCTGCCCGGCGCGGGCGCGCAGACCACGGCTGCCCGTTCGACCGCGCCGCGGGTGCGGGTGATCGACCAGTCCGTCGCGGTGCAGTCGGTCCGCGAGGAGCCGACGGGCCGGTTCGGGGCCGTGTTCTTCGCTCCCGCGGCCACATCGGTGATCACCGTCGACACCCCGTGCGCGATCGCGATCGACGAGCGCGCCGACACGCTCGTGGTCAACATCAGCGACCCGACCCAGTCCGCCGCCACGGTGACCGTCGACCTCGCGATCGACGCGACCTCGGTCGTCAGCGCCGACCCCCGCGTGCGGGTCGGCGTTCGCAAAGGCGTCACGACGCTCACGGTCGACGTCGCCGGACTCACCGGATCCACGGTCGCCACGACGCTGGCCACGGTGCCGCTGACGGGCGCCTGCCTGGTCAGCGGCCTCGCCAGGCTCGTCGGCGGCGTGCTGTCCGGCCGAGTGGGCGGCCAGTTGACGCGACTCGCGGGCGGGTTCACCGACGCGCTCGACGCCGGGGACAAGCCGACCGCGCTGGCTGCGCTGCAGGAGTTCCAGCGGACCCTGGATGGCTGGGCGGCGACACATCCGGAATCGGCGACCGCGGTCGCGGGGGTGACCGACCTGGCATCCCGCCTGGTCGCGCGCACCTGGGCCTGAGTGATCGAATCTCGACCGAGTACCAGATAATGGTCACATGACCATGACCGGGGAGCGGCGGCGGGAACTGATTCTGGCCACGATTCGGGAGCTCGGCGAGGTCCGCGTCGTGGATCTCGCCGCCCGGCTCGACCTGGCCCCGGTCACCCTCCGGCGGGATCTCACGGCGCTGGCCGACAGCGGCTTGGTGGGCCGGTCACACGGCACGGTGTCGATGCTGTCCGAGCACCGTGAGGACCGTCGGGAACGGGTGCTCGGCATGCTCGTGCCGACGCTCGGCTGGTACTACGAAGAGGTGATCGACGGGGCACGGGCCGCCGCCGCCCGGCTCGGCGCGCGGCTCGTGCTCGGCATCGCCTCCTACGAGGCCGCCGACGACCAGGCGCAGGTCGACCAGCTGCTGGACACCGGAGCCGAAGGGCTGCTCCTGACGCCGAACTGGACTTTCGACACCGCGAGCGCGGACTGGATCCGGGACCTGCCGACTCCGGTGGTGCTCGTGGAACGGCGTCCGACCCGAGACAGCCCGGTCGTCGACCTCGACTGGGTCGGGTCGGATCACGAGCACGGTGTCCTGGTGGCCCTGCGGCGTTTCGCCGCACTCGGCCACGAGTCGGTGCTGCTGGCCGCGCGCACGGACTCGTGGACCGCGCACGACGTCCGAACCGGTTACGCGGCGGCGGGCGCCACGCTCGGGCTGGGCACGCACGACCCGATCGATATCACCGGCGCGGGTCTCGACCGGAGCGTGGCGGAGCAGATCGCGGCCCATGTAGCCGATGGCGTGCGCGCTGTGCTCGTGCACAACGACCAAGCCGCCGTCCAACTCGTACCGCAACTGCGCGCACACGGCCTGACCGTGCCGCAGGACATCGCGCTGATCTCCTACGACGATCTGATCGCCGAGCTCGTCGCCCCGCCACTGACCGCGGTGTCACCGCCGCGCAGGGCCGTCGGCGAAGCCGCGGCCGAGACCCTGGTACGCAAGCTGCGCAGCGAGTCGGAGATGCCGACGAGGCATCTCGGGCTGCTCCCGAAGCTGAACGTCCGCGTTTCCTGCGGCCAACCGATCAACTAGCGAATCGCTCCGGTCGTGGACCACACCGCCGCGTGAAGACGAGATCGCAGCCCGGTTGTCGACGGGCCTGGCGCACCAGCGCGTGGACGACGCGATCGGACAGACACACCCAGGCGAATCTGCTGCGAGTCTTCGGCGTCGTGAAGCACTTGTCGCCGCATCACTGACCATCTGGAGGATGAACACGCTGTTCGGCCCGCTGTGACAACGGGCAGAACTGCCGGAGACCGCTGCTACGCCTTGCTGAAGGTCCAGCGCTGTGTACCGCCGTCGGTGTCGGGCTGCTGGGTCAGCCCGCCATCGGCAGTGCCGGGTGCGCCGACGGCGAGCCTGCTGCCAGCCGAGATGAGGCTGGTGCCACCCCCGTTGGCGCCGACGATCCACCACCGCTGGTTGATGCCGCCGTGGCAGGTGTACTCGATGATCTTGGCTCCGGGCTGGCTGGAGCCGCCGTAGACGTCCATGCACAGTGAGGTGGCGCGGTTGACGAGCTGGTAGGTGCCGTCTTTGTCGGGTACCGCGCGCCACTGCTGGCTGTGCTGACCCGCATCGGCTGCGACCTGGACGAGTTGGTTGCCGGAGGCGGGGGTGAGGCTGGGGTCGTCGATCACCTTGCCCGACCCCACATTGCCGATCACGTAGTACGCCGCGGACTCCAGCAGGGGCAGGTTGCGGAAGGCGAACAGGCCGACGCCGCGGGCGTCGGTGATCCACGGCACCGCGTCGCCGAACACCTTGTAGGTGATCCCGGAGGCGGTGGGGGCGGGCGTGGACAGGTCGAGGACGAGCTCGCCGGGGACCGCTGTCACCTTGGTGACAGTCGCGGTGGCACCCTCAAGGGCGAAGAACTGCTCCGAACCGGCGCCCACGACAAGAGTGTCGGTCGGCCGCCGCAGGTTCACCGTCACCTTGGTGCGCGAGGTGTCGATGGTCGCGGACACGACATCGGGCGCCTGGCCTTCGCCCGCGCCGTACAGGTCGTCCGCGACCGCGCTGAAGGCGCGGTCGCCCAGGTCGCGGTAGCCGCCGACGTAGGAGTAGTGGCAGCCGTAGCCCGCCTTGTTGATCCCGGTGGTCGACAGCGGGGTGACGCCGAGGGTGAGTCGGAGCTGCCGCTGCGCCTCACGCAGGTCGATCCCGGGTTGGCCGCAACCGGACTCACGGACCTGGTGGGCGTAGACCTTCGGCGTGGCGCCGAAGTCGCCGCGCCACGAGCTGTGCAGAGTGGTGAAGCCAGCGGCGTGGACGGCGGCGTTCCCGTTGTCGCTCTCGCCCTGGTAGTAGAGGATGCCGCGCAGTTGCCCGGCCAGACCGGCGGCCTTGATCCGGCCCAGGGCACGACCGTAGTTCGTCGCCGCGTCGGTGGGGTTGGTCGCGGATCGCTGGAAGAAGCTGATCGGCTTGCCGCCGTGCGCTCCGTTGATGATCGCGACGGGAACCTGATACGTGTCGACGATGCGCTTGCCCATCCGGACCGACCACTGGCCGATCGATCCCGCCTGCCGCATCGTGTCACCGACGCCGGGACGCCAGGACCGCTGGGCGACCGACAACACCGCGTCCTCCGTGGGTGATCCGAACGTCCGCACCCATGACGACTGGTCCGGCTGCGCGCTGTCGCCGAACTTGCGCGATTCGGCGTTGGACTGGCCGGTGACCAGATAGGCGTCCCCGGCGACGAGGTCCTGGTAGTGGCCGTCGAGGCGGCGCCCGCCGCTGGTCACCGAATAGAGTTTGATCTCGTAGGAGGCCAACTCGGCGGTGATGGTGGGCGCGAAGGAGAACGCGGCACCCGCTCCGCTGACGGTCTGGCGCAGTGTCTGCTGGAGCGTTCCGCCCCGGAGCACCTCCGCCTCGACGGAGATCACGTCCGCTGTCGACGTGGTCCCCTGGACGCGGACCGTGCCGCGGTTGGTGCTGAGGTCGCGCGGGAACAGTTGACCCGGCCGGGGCGCGGTCGTCAGCGACAGGCGCGACGGCCGCGCGTAGAAGGTCAGCCTGCGCTGGGTGTAGGAACCCGCGTTCGCGGCGAACGTCCAGTCGGGCTCGCCGGTGGCGCGCTTGCCGATGCCGACATCCATCGCGGTGGTGTCGGTGGAGGCGAATCGGTTGACGGCGAGCAGCGGGCTGTTCGATGCGACATCGGACACCTGAAAGGAGCCATAGCTCGCGGTGCTGATCGTCGGCTGGTCGTCGGTGTCGTAGGCGCCCGAGCTGCCGGGGACGAAGGTGGACGATGCGCCAGAGTACTGGTGTGGCCACATCTCCAGATACCCGCGTTTGCCGCTGCCGGTCGGGACACCCGCGACATTGGAGGCCACCGCCAGATCCGTGACCTGTTCGCGCGCGGCCTGCGCGCGCCGGGTCGGGAGTTCGAGCAGGTTCGCGGAGGCGGTCTGCGGGCGGAACGAGGTCCACACCCACTGTTTGCCTTGGGCCGTGGTGAGTTCCAGGCAGTAGCCGACCTGGTCGAACCCGGCGGCCACGGGCGCGGAGTCCTCGAAGCCATAGGTCGGGCGGACATCCAGCCACTGGGCCGACACCGGCAGGTCGATCGAACGGACCGGCACGAGGCCCCCGGTCGCCATCGGGTCACAACTCGTTGTCGGCGCCGCGGCCTGGGCCAGTCCCGGGGTGGCCACCACACCGGCCGCGGCGACACACGCGACGATCAGTCGTTTCATGGGTTCTCCTGTTGCATACCAACGAGATCAGCAGGGGTTGGCGAGGAGCCTGTGCCGGAGAAGCGGTCCGCGTCGTGACGAAGCGCGTGCATGGTCACGACGCGGACCGCTTGACTCAGTAGGTCGACTGGCCGTGAGACGTCACGGCAATCCGGCCCAGGCCGACGAGGTCCACCGCTGGTTCGACCCGCCGGTGCACGGCCAGATGATCAGTCTGGTGCCCACGGCCGACGAGCCGCCGAAGGCGTCGAGGCACTTCCCGGAGATGGGGTTGACCAGCGACCCGTCCGCGCGTGGAGCCCAGTTCTGCGCCGCGGTCCCGTTGCACGTCCACAACCGCACCGACGTCCCGTCCGCCGTGGCGCCGCCCGCGACGTCGAGGCACTTGCCCAGGGTCTGGACGGTCTCACCGGAGCGCGTCCAGATCTGGTCGGCGACGTTGGCGCACGTCCCCAGTTGCGCCGTGGTGCCGTCGGCGTCCTTGACGTCCACGCACTTGCCGCCGACGCCGACGATCGGGCCAGGGCCCGGCGCCGCGATCGGCTCGACCCAGACGTTGCGGAACCTGGGGTTCGGGCCCGCGTCGCCGTGGTCCTGCAGGAGGATCGACCCGAGTGACGGGCCCTCCGGCGCACTGGCGCCCGTCTGGCTGTCGATGGCGACATCGTTGTGCACGACCTGCCCGTTCCAGGTGACGCTCACGCGGGCGTTGTCGATCTTCGTCCCGGCCGCGTCGTACCGGGCGGCGCGGAAGGTGATGTCGTAGCTCTGCCAGGTCTCCGGGGCGGTGGCCATGTTCCGGTCCGGGGCGCGCTTGGTGTAAATGGCACCGGCCTCGTTGTTGGCGAGGGTGGTGTCGCCGTAGGAGTCGAGCACCTGGATCTCGTAGCGTTCCTGGAGCTTGACGCCGCTGTTGCCACGCTGCTGCCCGGTCACCTCGGGCGCGTAGACCGGCTCGTACCACTCGGCGTGCATCTTGAAGTCGCCGAACTTCATCTTGGTGCGGATGTCGCCGCCGAGGGACTCCATCGAACCGCCCGCGACCGGCCAGGTGGCCGCACCGCCCGCGGCTGATTCCCAGGCGTTCAGGTCCACGCCGTCGAACAAGGTGATCCGCTGCGCCTTCGACACGGTGAGACTGTCGAGGTTGACGTGCCCGGTGTCGCCGCTGTCCATCCGGAACTCGATGGTGTTTGCACCGGCCGACAGCGGGACCGACTCGACGTGGGTGGCCCAGGTGTCCCAACTCGCCGCAGTGTCGACGAGGCGGAGCTGCTTGAGTTTGGCGCCGTTGACGTAGAGGCCCAGGGTCTTGGTGCCGACGGTGGGGTTGCCGCCGTTGGAGTAGCGCACGGCGACGTTGTGCGCTCCGGCGGAGGCGACGTTCACGCCGAACTTCGTGCTGTCCCCCGCCGCGGCGTAGCCCGCGACGAACCCGTCACCGGTGTAGCCGGTGTGGTCCCGCATCACCTTCACCCCACCCGCGAGCTGCGCGCTCTCCGCGTCGTACACCGGTGGTGCCGTGCCGCCCGCGGGCGTGGAGTTGAGGGTGTACCAGGCTTCCGTGCTCCACAGCGACTGCCCAGCCTCCGACGCGAACGGGCGCGGCGACCGCACGTAGACCACCCGGCCCGGCTTGAGGCCCGCCAGCTTCAGGGTGACCTTCTTCCGGTCGGACGACACCGACGCGGAGGTCACCGTGAGGGACTCGTTGTCCACCTTGGGACCGCCGTAGGACGGGGTCGGCACGTACCGCCACTGGCTGGCCCGGTACTTGGTCGCGAGGTCGGCGACGGTCTGCGTGGACAGCGGCTGGGTGTACTCGAGCTCGAATCCGCCCGCCACGGCGCGCATCGCCAGGATGTCGAACGCGGAGCCGCCGTTCGGGGTCAGCTTCTGCAGGCCATAGGTGAGCTTGCCCGCCTGCCCCCAGTTGCCGCCGCCGCCGATGCCGCCCGCGTAGATCGCGCCGTCGGGGCCGATGCTGACGCGGTTCACTCCTGCCTCAAGTCCCTGGGTGAGACGGAACACCGCGCCCTGGTACTCGCCGTTGACCTTCTCCAGGAACCCGCGCTGGATGCCGCCGTAGGTGACGTCGCCCCACATCATCTGGCCGGCGAACGTGCCCTGGGTGACCTGGACGGGCATGCTCGGGGAGTTGCCGATCTCGTTCTGCGGAATCCACAACACCGGCTGGGTGACCGGCTTGTCGTCGAACTGGCCGTCCGGGTTGAGGTAGGAGTTGAAGAACCGACCGGGCTTGATGTGCACCAGCTTGTTCGCCGGGAGGTAGCCGCCCTGGTTGTCGGTGACGAACACGCCGTTCTCCGGGCCCCAGGCGATACCGTTGGGAGTGCGCAGCCCGCCCGCCACGTACTCGATCGCGCCGGTCGCCTTGTTCACCTTGATCGACGTGCCCCGGTTCGCCGCGATCTGCGGGTTGGTCGTCGTGCCGCCCTGGGTGATCTGGACCGACAGGCTGAGGTAGAAGTACCCGTCCTTGTAGAGCATCCCGAACCCGTGCTCGTGGTAGGTGCCGCCCCACGGCCATGACACCACGGTCCGCTTCGAGTCGGTGACCTCGTCGCCGTTGGTGTCGTTCAGCTCAACCAGACCTTCCTTGACCGACACGTACAGCTTGCCGTCGACGTACTTGACGCCCATTGGCTCGTTCAGCCCCGAGGCGACCTTCTTGGTCGTCACCTGGGTGGGAGACGTCGCGCCCGTGACGTTGCCCAGCAGGTGGACGTCGCCGTTGTTGGACTGCGGGTCGCCGTAGGCGCCGCCCCACGTGGTGATCGCCAGACGGCCGTCCGGCAGCCAGTCCATCCCGGTCACCTGCGGCTGAAATCCGGCGGGCCGCAGGTTTGTCAGGGTGTAGTTCGGGTGCACCGACGTCAGCGGCAGGCCGTCGCCGGGAGCGTCGGTGCCGCCCGTGCATTCCTTGACGCCAGGCGCGGTCACCCTGGTCACGTTCTTGTCGGTGCTGAGCGCCGAGTTGGGCACGACCACGAATCCCGTCGCACCCGGCGTCTTCCACTCCAGCTTGAGCACCTGGCCGCCCAAGCCGTCGAAGTGCTCGATGCGCAAGGCGTGACTGCCCGCGCTCAGCGAGACGGATGCTTCCTTCGCGGTGGCGCCGTGGGTACCGTCGTGGTTGATGACGGTACCGCCGTCGATGCTCATCCTGGAGCCGTCGTCGCTGGTCAGGCGGAACGTGTACGCCCCGGTGGTCGGGATGACGAGGTAGCCGATCACCTCGGTCATGAACTTGTCCCCGAGGCCGAAATCGGTTGTGGTGGACCAATTCACCGTCGACATCAGCTTGTCGACGTTAGGAGTCTGTCCCGGCTTGAGCGCGCACAGCGTCGAGAGCTCGACGCCGACGTCATACGTGCGCAACGTGACGCCGGGCTGCTGTTCCGGGATGGCGGCGTTCGCCGTCGCGGACGTGACGAAGAATGATGTCGCTACGCCCAACAGGGCGCCAACGGCACCCAGCCACCGGCGTCGAGCTGCTCGCATGGGCTCGGCCTTTCTCGGGTTCATGTCCGGGGATGCAGCACCGCTGCCGAGCGATTTCCTGAGCACACAAGGAGATTCGTCCGAGTCCCCCGTTGATCGGCTACTGCGCGAGCGATGCTACGTCGGAAAATCACCAAGCGGCATAAATTGGCGGATACAGGACAGCGCTTTCCCGGCGGTCAGCGCCCCGCGCCGAGGCCGCTGGTCCTGGCCACCTCCCGCCACCAGTCGCGCGGCTTGCCGTGCGCGAGGGTGCCCACGCCATGCCCATCGGCAGGCTCGACGTCGAGTCGGGTGAGGCGCTGCTGTGCGGGTGCTCGGCGAGACACGGACAGCCTGCGGGTTGTCTGGCCACTGGTGCTGCACGCAGGCGCTGTCAACTAGTCCCGCCGGCCGGTGCGGCTTGGCAGCACCTGCGGCGCGCTGTTTCCCGCGCGATGGTCGCAGCCCGCACCGCGCGGCGCCAGGAGCGAAACTGGAGATGTCGCCATTCCTGAGATAAAGGCTGGAAGTCCTGAACAGACATCAACAGGGTGACATCGAGGTAGTGGCCAGCGTTTCCGCAGGTCAGCGCATGATCAGGGCGCCGCTGGGTCAAAGGGGTCGCAGGTTCGAATCCTGTCAGCCAGACGGTCTATTAGATGCCCGGACTCGAAGCAACCGAGAGCAACCAGTACGCCATCGAGGTCGACCCCACCGGCCGGCCGATCACCGACGCCTGGCCGGGGTGGCGGGGACAGCCCCGCCACCCCGGCTTCGGGAGTGATCAGCAGTTTCGGACGAAGACGTCGTCGACGCCGAAGGTTTGGCTGGAGTCGCCGCCTGATTGGGAGCGGATCTTGAGTTGGGTGGCGGCGTTGTCGGATGGGCCGGTGTAGGCGCCGGTCACGACCGTCTTGCCGTCAAGGAGGACGTCGTAGGTGGCCGTTGTCGGGTGGGTGATCAGTTCCAGGCGGTACCACTCGCCGGTCGCGTAGGACGGGCCGGTTTCGTACCAGGTGCCGTTGCTGGTGTAGCCGACCTTGCCGCTGGCGGCGAATGTCGCCTTGGCGACCTCGCCCCCGCTGGAGTCGAGCAGGAACACGCCCAGGGGGGCGGTGGTCTGGTCGGGGCGGATCCGCACCGAGGCCCGGATGTCGCCGGAGCCGGTGAAGGACTTCGTCATCGACGCCTCCGTGGCGCCGCGGGTCAGCTTGACCGAGCTTCCCCGCTCACCGCCGGGGTAGGTGGCGGTCGGGTAGTCGGCGACGACGACGCTGCCGGTGGTGGTCCAGCCCGGCGGGGCAGAGCCGATCGTGTCGTCGAAGCGGGACGACAGCGCCGCGGCGCAGGTGCCGGAGCCCTGGTACGCACCGACATCGGGGGCACCCGAGGACGGAACCGTGTTGCCGAAGTAGTCGAGGCCGCCATTGCTCGCGATGTTGACACCCGCACCGTGCAGACCCGAGCTGGACAGCAGCTGCGATGCCCGAGGATCGTGGTGCGGCGGCGAGATCAGGCCGTGCGTGCCGGTGACGGGATTGGTCACGTTGGCGTGGCTCGCGACGTTGTAGAACGCGTTGTGGTCGAAGACGATGTTCGGGTCCGTCAGGGTCCAGCCGAGGGTGGCGCCGTCCTCGCGCCTGATGATGTTGTTGGTGAAAGTGATGTCGGCGTCGTTGACACCGTCGGGCGCGTAGACCACTTTCGGCTGGAGGCCGTTCCCGACCACGATCGTGTTGTTGTAGATCTGCCCGTTGGTCACCGCGCCGGTGCAGATCTGGAACAGCCGCTCCTTGTCGTTGACCGACAGGTTGTAGCGGACGACGAAGTCCCGGTTCCCGCTGACCGGGCAGATCAGGAAGAACCCGCCCTCGTTGTCATGCGAGTAGTTGTACTGGAACACCGTGTTGACAGTGGAGTGGTCGACGTCGAAGCCCTGGCTGTCCAGGTTGCCCTTGCCGCCCGACGCCTCGTTGTACTGGAACGTGGCGTTCTCGGTGTTCGCCGACCAGAACGCGATGTTCGGCGAGTTCGACCGGCGGTTGAAGCCGGTCACCTTGTTCTTCTCGACGAGGATGTCCTTCGCCGTCTTGGGCACGACGCCGTCGCCGCCGATGTCGAACAGGCGGTTGTCGCGGATGACGATGTCCTCGTGGGGGTACCAGTCCTCGGTGCACGCGCCCGAGGCGAAGCCCTGCGGGTGGGACGGGGTGTCGCACCAGTTCGACCAGAAGTAGATGCCCTGACGGTCGACCGAGCGCACGTCGTTGTCGAGGATGTTCACGCCGAGGAACCGGGTCGGCGTGGCGGAACCAGCCGCCTCGACCACGATGCCGCCGGTGGCGTTGGCGTACTTGCCGACGTAGCCACTGAAGGGCGTGACAGTGGACGGCATCTTCCCGCGGACATCGTGTACGTACAGCCGTTGCAGCGTCACATTCGACACGGTGCCCGCGTTCGACGCGTACGCGTACACACCGCGGCGGGTCTGGGTGCCGTCGCCGGGCGCGGTCAGTTCGAGGTCCTGCAGGGTCACGTGACTGACCGCGGTGAGCAGTACGGCGTTCACCGCGCCGTTCGCGTCGATCTTCGGGCGGGCGGTGCCGGTGCCGTATGCGCCGATGACGACACCGGACGACGAGCTGCCGGAGCCCTGCACGCTGTACTGGCCAAGGCATGTGACGCCACGCTTGAACCACACGCCGTCGCCCGCGGCGAGCGTGATCGCCGAGATGGCGGACAGCGCGTTGAACGGGCTGGCCTGGGTGCCGGAGCCGTTGCTCCCGGCCGAACAGTCCACATAGTACTGAGTGTTCGCGGCCACGGCGGGCGACGCCGTGGTGAGCACCGCCGCCGTGACCGCCGCGGCCACCGCACCGGCGGCGACCGCCCAGGACGGTCGGGTGGGCTGGGACATCGATTTCCTCCTAGCAGAACCCCCTGCCGAGGTTATTTCGTACTCGAAAATTTTAGGTTGCCCAAGCGGCACAAGTCAATGGTCGAGAAGGGTCAACCGACGAAGCTGAGCGGGTCGTGGGCGAAGGCGTCGAGGGCGACGCAGGCCGACGCGCGGATCAGCGCGGTGTCGCCGAGAGTGCTGAACACGATGCGGTCGGCGACGTCCGGTACCCGGCCCGCGCGCCGCGCGGCGGCGGCGATCAGGTTGGGCAGGTGCTGGCGCTGGTCGAGCAGTCCCCCGCCGAGCACGAGCAGGTCGGGGGCCATGAGGTCGATGAGCATGCCGCACGCCTCGCCGACCCGTTCGGCTCGTTCGGCGAGCAGCCGGTCGGCCACCTCGTCGCCGCGGCGGGCCTTGCCCACGACCTGTTCGAGGTTGGCGCGCTTGCCGACCACGCCGAGTTCCTGCGCCTTGGCCACTACGGCGAGGTCTGTGCCCAAGGAGAACAGGCAGTCGCGCCGCCCGCAGCCGCACTCGACGCCGTCTGGCGGGCCGACCGGCAGGTGCTCGACGACGCCCGCGGCGGATTCCCGCCCGCGGTGGACCACGCCGTCACTGAGGATCGCGGCACCGACCACGTTGCCGACGAACAGGAACATGACCGACCCGACCTCGCGCGCGGCGCCGAACAGCCACTCCGCGCGACCGAGGGCACGCACCGAGTTGTCCACGAAAACCGGGTAGCCGCGCCCCTCCATGGCCTCGCGGAGGTTGACGTCGCGCCAGTGCAGCGACGGGTGGTCGACCAGCACGCCGTTGTCCGGCCGGACCCAGCCGCCCGCGCTGACGCCGAGCCCGATCACGTTGCGCCCCTCGGCCGCCTCGACTTCGTCGAGCAGCTGGTGGGCCTCGGCGGTGACCGCCTCCGGGGTGCGGCGGCGGTGGTCGACGATGCGCTCGGCCACGACGGTGCCTTCGAGGTCGATCAGGCCGACCCTGGTCCAGCGCAGTCCAATGTGCACACCCGCGAGGCGGTGCCGGGACCGGTCCATGCCCACCGGGACACGCGGCCTGCCGGGATCGCGCGTGGCCATCGCGTCGTACTCGGCGAGAACGTTGTGCTGCACCAGATCCGCGGTGATCTTCGTGACGCTCGCCGCGCTAAGCCCGGTCACACCCGCGATCTCGGCGCGGGAGAGCGAGCCCTGCCGGAGCACGGCCTGCATGATCGCCTCGGTGTTGCTGCGACGCATCCCGCGAAGCTGGATCCCCATGCCCGCCATCGTGCCCCCTCCGGTTATTTCGCGCTGTAAGCGAAATACTAACGTTCACCGGACGACGAGCGCGACCACGACGGCCAGTGTCGCCACCGCCAGTGCGGGGCCGAGGAACGTGCGCAGGGGCCACGGCGGCAGCGGCTGACCACGGCGCATCGCCTGCTCGATGCCCGCCCATCGACGGTGTGCCAGCGCGGCGATGACCGCGCCGAATCCGACCAGGACGACGCCGATGACCCAGGGGACGTCGGTCGCAAGGTGCGGCAGCGCGACGCCAGCGGCCGACAGCGCGAGGGAAGTGCGGATCCAGGCCAGGAAGGTGCGTTCATTGGCCAGGGAGAAGCGGTAGTCCGGTTCGTCGCTCACGACACCACGCGCCCGAGCAGCTCGCCGGCGAAGTGGCACGCAGCGTGGGTTCCGCCTGGCGTCGGCCGCAGCGCGGGAGTCTCGGTCGCGCACACGGTGCGTTCCGGGCGGAACTTCGGGCCGATCGGGCACCGGGTGTGGAAGCGGCAGCCCGGCGGCGGCGCCAGCGGGCTGGGCACGTCGCCGGTAAGCAGGATCCGCTCGCGAGTGCGTTCGGTGACCGGGTCCGGCTCAGGTGCCGCCGACAGCAGGCTGACCGTGTACGGGTGCGCGGGCGCCGCGGTGACCAGGTCGGCCGGTCCCGTCTCCACGATCCTTCCCAGGTACATCACCGCGATCCGGTGCGAGACGTGCCGCACGGTGGCGAGGTCGTGCCCGATGAACAGGTACGCCAGCCCGAGCCGCTGCTGCAGGTCGCGCAGCAGGTTGAGGATCTGCGCCTGCAGGGACACGTCCAGCGCCGACACGGCCTCGTCGCACACCAGCAGGTCCGGCTCGACGGCCAGGGCCCGGGCGATCACCACGCGCTGGCGCTGGCCGCCGGAGAACTCGTGGGGGTAGCGGCCCGCGGCGGTGGCGTCGAGGCCGACGAGGTCGAACAGCTCGGCGACCCGGCGGTCGGCCGCGCCACCGCGGGCGATGCCGTGGATCTCAAGCGGCTCGCGCACGGCCTGGCCGACGGTCAGCCTCGGGTTGAGCGACGACATCGGGTCCTGGAACACCAGCTGCACCGCCCGCCGGAACCAGCCGAGGTCGGGCTTGCGCACCACGGTGACGTCGCGGTCGGCGAAGGTGATCTTGCCGCCCACCGGGTGGTGGACGCCGAGGAGGACCTTGCCCAGGGTCGACTTGCCGCACCCGGACTCGCCGACCAGCCCCAGCGTCTCCCCCGGCGCGATGGCCAGCGACACGTCGTCGACCGCGCTGACCGAGCCGTGGACGCTGCGGAACAGGCCGGTCCGACGGGTCACCGGGAAGGTCATCGCCAGGTTCTCCACCCGCAGCAGCGGCTCGCCCGCGGCCACCGCGGCGAGTCGGCCCGACGACCCCACAGCGGCGGCGGGCAGCGGTGGCAGAACCCCGGTCTCGGCCGACCGCCAGCACACCCACTCGCGGCCACGCGCGCGGACCGTCAGTGGTGCCTCCTCGGCGCACTGGGCGTCGGCGTGGGCGCAGCGCGGGGCGAACGCGCAGCCGGGGATCGCATCGATGAGGTTCGGCGGCCTGCCGTCGATGGCGACCAGCGGCAGGTCGCGGGACCCGGTCAGCCGCGGCGTCGCCCGCAGCAGCGCGCGGGTGTAGGGGTGGCGGGGCGCGGCGAAGAGGTCGGCGACCGGGGCCTGTTCGACGATCCGGCCGCCGTACATGACCGCCACGCGCGAGCACATCCTGGCCACGACGCCGAGGTTGTGGGTGATGAGGATGACCGCGGTGCCGAGGTCGCGGTTCAGCTCGGCGAGCAGGTCGAGGATCTGGGCCTGGATGGTGACGTCCAACGCGGTGGTCGGCTCGTCGGCGATGATCACATCGGGCTGGTTGGCCAGCGCCATCGCGATCATCACGCGCTGCCGCATCCCGCCGGAGAACGCGTGCGGGTAGTCGGCCAGGCGCGCCGAGGGGTCGGGGATGCCCACACGCTCCATCAGTTCCACCGCGCGGCGCGCGGCCTGTTCGCCGGTGAACTTGCCGTGGGTGCGCATGGCTTCGACGAGTTGGTCGCGCACCCGCATCACCGGGTTGAGCGAGGACATCGGGTCCTGGAACACCATGCCGATGCCGCCGCCGCGCACCCGCCGCATGTCCGGTTCGGACAGTGCCAGCAGGTCTTGACCGTGGTAGAGCACTTGGCCGGACTCGACTCGGCCGGGCCTGCGCACCATGCGCAGCAGCGACATCGCGGCCACCGACTTGCCTGACCCGGACTCCCCCACGATGCCCAGGGTCTCCCCCGGCGCCAGGTCGAAGCTCACCCCGTCGACCGCGCGAACCACGCCGCGGCCGGTGTGGAACCGGGTGACCAGCTCCCGCACCCGCAGGACGGGGTCGGGCTGGTCGGAGCGGTGCGGGTCGATCAGTTCGGTGATCTGCTCGATGGTCAACGTTCCACCTCCGGGAGCCGGGCGAGCAGTCCACCGTCCACGGGGAGTGTCACGCCGGTGATGAACGAGGCGCCGTCGCCCGCGAGGAAGGTCACGGCACGCGCGATCTCCGTCGGGTCCGCGACGCGGCGCAGCGGGTAGGTCGCGCTGAGGCGACCGAGTTGGTCGGGGTCCTGCCAGATGTGCCGGTTGCGGTCGACGGCGACGAAGCCGGGCGCCACGGCGTTGACGCGCACGCCCAGCGGCCCCCATTCGACGGCGGCGGACCGGGTGAACGACTGGAGTCCTGCCTTGGCCGCGGCGTAGGCGCCGTAGCCGGGCACCCCCGCGAAGCCGTGCACCGAGCCGACGCTGACGATCGCGCCGGGACGGCCGTCTAGCGCGCGGACGAACGCCCGGCTCAGCCGCACGACCGCGTGCAGGCTGACCGCGAACGTCCGGTCCCAGCCTTCCTCGGTGCCGTCGAGCAGGGTGGCGCGCTCCTCGGCGAAGGCGCAGTGCACGAGCACGGACGCCGCGGGCGCGTGGTCGATCACCAGGTCCGGCGTGTCGGGCGCGGTCAGGTCGAGCCGGAGTACGGCGCCCTCGGCGGTGTCGACGCCGACGACGCGCAGCCCCGCCGCGGCGAGCTCGTCGGCGATGGCCTTGCCGATGCCGCCCGCGGCTCCGGTCACGATCGCGGTCGTCATGGCGCCCCCACAAGGTGATCGAGTCGGACGGGAGTGGTCGGCACACCGGTCACGCCGGGGTCCACCCGCAGCAGCGCGCCGGACGACGTCGAGGACCGGCGCGCGGTCGTCACGTAGAGCTCGTCGAGTCCCGGCCCGCCGAACGCGCAGTTCGTCGGGTGCGACTCGGACAGCCGCAGCACGCCGACGAGTTCCCCGTCGGGGGCGTAGCGGTGCAGCGCTCCCCCGCCGAACAGCGCGACCCAGACACCGCCGTCGGCGTCCACGCACAGCCCGTCGGGCACGCCGGGCACCGCGATCACCACCAGCGGCGGGCCGAGCACGCGCGCCACGCGGTAGGCCGAGACGGTGCCGCGCGCGCTGTCGGCGAACCACAGCGTCCGGCCGTCCGGGCTCCACGCGATCCCGTTGGCCAGCCCGGTTCCATTGAGCGCGACCGAGGCCCGGCCGTCCCGGAACCGCAGGAGCGCGCCGGGGCGGGTGTCCGCTGCCGTCCAGCCCATGGTGCCGAACCACAGCGTGCCGTCGGGATCGACGGCCGCGTCGTTGAGCCGCGTGCCCGGCGCGGCCAGGCCGCCGACCAGCACCTCCGCGCCGGGTCGCACGAGTTGGTCACCACGGCAGGCGATCAGGCCGCCGCCCGCGACCGCGACCACCGCCGACACCGGGGCGTCGACCGCGACGGACGTGGTCAGCCCGGAGGTCACGTCGGTGGAGTGCACGCGCCCGCCCCACAGGTCCACCCAATGCAGGTGCCCCGTCGCCGGGTCCCACACCGGGCTCTCCCCGAGCTCGGCGCGCACGTCTCCCACCTCCACACAGTCGGTCATCGGCGCAACAGCCCCTTGCCGACGCCGTCGGCGACGAGCTGGAACCCGAGCACGAGCAGGGTGACCGCCACGATGGGCCCCAGCGCGTAGGCGGTGTTCTGCTCCAGGAAGTTGATGCTGGTCCGCAGCAGCGCGCCCAGCGACGGGTCCGGCGGCCGCACGCCGATCCCGACGAAGCTCATCGCGCCCTCGATGAACACCGCCAGGGCCAGGCTCAGGGCGGCCTGCACCACGATGCCGTCCACGCTGTTGGGCAGCACGTGGCGCAGCAGCACCCGAGAGCCCGAGCCGCCCACCAGTTCGGCGGCGACGACGTAGTCGCGGTTCTTCTGCGCCAGCACAGCGGTCCGGGTCACGCGGCCGAAGAGCGGGATGTTGACCAGCACGACGGTCACCACGACCGCCGACATCCCGGGTCCCACGATGGCGGCCACGGTGACACCCATGACCAGCGCGGTGAAGGCCAGCATGACGTCGAACCCGCGCTGGATCAGCACGTCGAGCCACCCGGTGAGGCCGCTGAGCAGCCCGAGGGTGACGCCGATAAGCGCGGCGAGCGGCACCGCGACCCCGGCCACGACCGCGTCCTGACGCAGGCCGAACAGCGTGCGGGAGAACAGGTCGCGGCCGAACTCGTCAGTGCCGAGCAGGTGCGCGGCACTCGGCCCGGTGAGCGCGTCGGGTCCTTGGGCGAGCGGGTCGTGGGCGGTCAGCAGCGGCGCGAGCAGGCCCGCGCCGAGCAGCAGCGCGGTGAGTATCAGGCCCGCGATCGTCATGGGCTGGCGCAGCGCGCGGGCGAGGTGGCCCGATCCGGCGCGGGGCACGGCGAAGGTCACTGCCATGTCAGGAGTCCAACCTCACTCGGGGATCGGCGGCGGCGAGCGCCAGGTCGGTGAGCAGCTGGCAGACGACCGAGACCGCCACCGCCAGCAGCAGCAGGTCCTGCACGAGCAGGTAGTCGCGGTTGAGCACGCCCTGCAGGAGCAGCTGCCCGATGCCGGGCCATGCGAAGATCGTCTCGACCACGATGGCGCCGCCGAGCATCTGTCCTATTTGGATACCGAGGACGGTGAGGACGGGCGGAATCGCGTTGGGCACCACGTGCCGCATGGTCAGCCTGCCGGGCCGCAGTCCTTTTGCGACACCCGTGCGGACGAAGTCCTCATCGAGGACCTGGCGCATCGAGGCGGCCAGGAACCGGGCGATGACCGCGGCGGCGGGCAGGGCCAGGCAGAACGCGGGCATCACCAGGTACTGCAGCGCCAGGTCCGGCGCCGACCAGAAGCCGCCGTCGAACCGGCCGCCCGGGGGCAGGACCCCGAGCGTGACGGCGAACAGCAGCACGAGCAGCACGCCGCTGACGTAGGTGGGGACCGCGAAGGCCAGCGAGGTCACCCCGTCGACCGCGGTGCGGACCAGCCGCCTGTTGGTGGTGGCCAGCACGATCCCGGCCGCGCCGCCTAGCAGGACCGCGATGAGCGTGGCCGCCAGGGTGAGCTGGAGCGTGCCGCCGAACCCGGCGCCGATCAGGTCGAGGATCGGCGCGTTGAGCACATAGGACTGGCCGAGGTCACCGGTCAGCAGCCCGGAGACCCAGGTCCAGTACTGCACGGCGAGCGCGTCGTCGAGGCCGAGCTGTCCGCGCACGGCCGCGATCGTCTCCGGACCGGCGTCGGGACCGGCGACGAGCACCGCCGGGTCGCCGGGCGCCAGGCGCAGCACGAAGAACACGAGGATCGAGGCCACCGCGAGGACGATCGCCGCGGACGGCACACGCCTGAGGGTGTAGCGCAACATTGCTGTCCCTGCTTCAGCGGAGGTGGGCGGCGTCGAGGTCTACGTAGCCGAACATGGTGTAGCCGAGTCCTTCGAGTTTGCGGTTGATGGTGAAGGTGTGCGCGCTGACCACGAGGTCGGTGATGAACTGCTTCTCGAGCAGGAACGAGTTCAGCCGCCCGTAGAGGTCCTTCTGCGCGGCCGGGTCCGTCGTCGTCCACAGCGACTCGGCGAGCTTCTTGTAGTCGGCGTCGACGAACCGGGCGGCGTTCTTGTCCGCGTTGAACGGGAAGGCGCCCTTGACCAGGGTCGACGGGTTGAGCTGGCCGAAGCCGTGGTTGTTGACGAACAGGCCGGGCAGGCCGTCGCCGGTCAGCTTCGCCTGGAAGTCCGGCCCCTGCAGCGGCGCGGTCCTGGCGGTGAAGCCTGCCTCGTTGAGGTCGTAGGTGACGATCTCGGCGATGGCGGCGTTGGTCGGCAGGCCCGCGTTGTAGGACACGTCAATGGTGACGCCCATGGCGCCTGCCTGGGTGAGCAGCTCCCGCGCCTTGCCGATGTCGCGGCGGTAGGTGTCGGCCTTCTTCTCGTCGAACGCGGGCGATCCGGGCGCCCACGGCAGCGAGCTGGTGCGGCCGATGCCGCCGAGCACCTGCTGCAGGATGCGCGAGCGGTCCACCGCCCACGCCACGGCCTGGCGCACCCGCGGGTCGTTGAGCGGCGCGACCTGCGTGTTGTGCCCGATGTAGAAGGCCGAGTCGTAGGTGTCGGCGACCACGACGTCGTAGGTGAGATCGCCGCGCACGGCGGCGGCGTCGAGCGGGGCGAGGTCGAGGGCGAGCTGGCTCTGTCCGGCCCGCAGCGACGACAGCATCGACTGGGACTGCCGGGCGATGGCGATCTCCACGCCGTCGAGATACGGCTGGCCCTGCTTCCAGTAGCTCGGGTTGCGCGACAGGGTGATCTTCGAGCCGGGCGCGTAGGTGTCGACCTTGAACGGCCCGGTCCCGACGAACTTGCCGGACTTGATCTGGTCGGCGGTGTCCTTGTCCACGATGACCATCAGCTCGAACAGGTCGAACACGTTGGCCACCGGCTTGGCGAAGGTGAGCCGCACGCCGTGGTCGCCGGTCTTCTCCGCCTTGGCCAGCCCCTTCGCCACGTGCTTGAGCTGGGACGGGACGTCGTCGCGGCGGATGAAGTCGAGGGTGAACAGCACGTCGTCGGCGGTGAACGCGCGGCCGGAGTGGAAGACCACGCCCTGCCGCAGCCTGAGGTCGAGGGTGGTGCCGTCCGGCGAGACCTGCCACGACTCGGCCAGCGACGGCTTGGGCTCGCGGGTGGCGTGGTCGTACTCGGTCAGCGTGTTGTAGACCAGCCGCAGGAACGCCAGGTTGACGTTGTTCTGCGCCAGCACGTTGTTGGGCGCGATGTCGGCGGCCTGCACGATCCGCACGACACCGCCGTGCTTGGGCTCGACGCTGTCGGAGGTGTTCTTCGCGTCGACCGCGGACCGGCAGGCCGGGACCAGGAGCAGCACGGCGAGGCCGAGCCCGCTCAGCACGGCGTGCCTGCGCGACCGGGGACGGGGTGGGGTGCACATGCCGACTCCTAGAGGGTGATGGTGGTGACGAGGCTGAGGGCGGGGTGGGTGGTGTCGAGGTCGATGCCGAAGCCGGGCTCCTCGCCGAGGACGAGGTTGCCCGCGTCGAGGCGTTCGGCGCCGCCGACGAGCTCGGCCCGCCACGGCGTCTCGCCGAAGGCGTACTCGAGCACGGTGCCGTTGGGGATGGCGGCGAGCAGGTGGGCGCTCACCACCGTCGACACCGGACCGGACGGGTTGTGCGGGGCTATGTGGACGTCGGGGAACGCCGCGGCCATGGCCATCGCGCGGCGCACACCGCCCACGTGCTTGACGTCGGGCATCAGGACGTCGACCAGGCCGGCGGCGACCGCGGGGGCGACGTCGCCGACGTCGAGCGCGAGTTCGCCGCCTGCGATGGGCACGCCGGTGCGGCGGCGGAGTTCGGCGAGCCGGTCGAGCGCGCCGAGCGGGACCACGTCCTCGATCCAGCCGAGCGCCAGCTCCTCCAGCGACGGCAGCAGGGCGGCCACCTCGGTCCAGGAGAGGTGTTCGTGGAAGTCGGCGAGCAGGTCGACGTCGGTGCCGACCGCCGCGCGCGCCGCGCGCAGTCTGCGCAGCCCGGCCTCGGCCAGCGGCAGGCCCGGCGCGGGCACGTCGAACGGGGCGCACTTGACCGACCGGAACCCGGCGGCGACCGCGTCCGCCGCGGCGTCGGCGACGTCATCGGGGGTCCGACCGCCGACGAGCCGGTTGATGTTGGCGTAGAGCGGCACCGTCGGCCGGGCGGTCCCGCCCAGCCATTTCCACACCGGCACATCGTCGGCCCGCGCGGCGATGTCCACCAGTGCTTGTTCGACCCCTCCGAGCGCGGTGGCCGCGACGTGGGCGTAGCCGCCGTGCAGGCCGCGGGCGCGGGTGACCAGGTCGGACACGATGTCCTCGCGGGCGCCCAGCACGTCCCGCTCACCGATGACGGCGGCGACTTCGTGCAGGTCGTGGATGAGGGCGGCCGTGGGACCGGCGTCGGAACACTCGCCGATACCGACGCCGTGCGGGGTGCCGACCCGCACGAACCACCAGGTCGTGCGCGTGCTGACGCTCGCCCGGAACAACTCGATCGTGGTGTGACTCATGTGCTGGCCTCTGCTTCGCCGCCATTTGTTTCTAGTCGAAAATATGAACGCCGAGCGACGGCCGTGTCAAGACCTGGTCTCACGCCCGCTCGGCCGATGTGGACATTCCGGCATGGACAGCCATTGACACCCGGCCGCGCGGCAGGGTTTATTTCGACTGTTAACCAACAGGGTGAGAGGTTGGAACATGCTGGAACTGGGTGCCGCGCTCCGGGACAACGGGCTCGTGGCCATCCTGCGCAGCCGGGCGGACGCCCCGCTGACGCGGGTGATGCGGGCGCTGGTCGACGCGGGCGTGCGGATCATGGAGGTGACCGTGCCGACGCCGGGCAGTCTGTCCGCCATCGCCGCGGCGACCGCGGAGTTCGGCGGGGACGTGCTGGTCGGGGCCGGGACGGTCACCACGGGCGACCAAGTCCGCGCCGCCCGCGACGCGGGCGCGGCGTTCGTCGTATCGCCCGGTTTCGACCTGGAGGTGCAGGCCGCGGCGGCGGGCATGGGTTCGCTGCCGGGCGCGTTCACGCCGACCGAGATCCAGACGGCCTGGCGGGCCGGGGCGACGGCGGTGAAGCTGTTCCCCGCGGCCACACTGGGCGCGCGGTTCGTCGCGGAACTGCGAGGGCCGCTCCCGGACATCCCGGTGGTGCCCACGGGCGGTGTCGGACTCGCCGACGTGCGGACCTATCTCGACAGCGGCGCGGTGGCCGTCGGCGTCGGCTCACCGCTGATCGGCGACGCGCTGCGCGGCGGATCCTTGGCCGAGCTGTTCGCCCGCGCGGCGGCGTTCGTCGCGGCGACCCGGCAGGTGCGGTCATGAGCGCCCTGGTCGTCCTCGGCGAGACCATGGCCGCGTTCTCCGCCGACCAGATCGGGCCGCTGCGCCACGTCCGCTCGTTCGGGCTGTCGGTCGCGGGTGCCGAGTCGACGGTGGCGATCGGCGTGTCCCGGCTCGGGCACGAGGCCGCGTGGATCGGCCGAGTCGGCGCCGACGAGCTTGGCGCGCTGGTGTGCTCCCGGCTGCGCGCCGAAGGCGTGCGTGTCCACACAGTCACCGATCCGGACGCGCCGACCGGCCTGCTGATCAAGGAGCGACGCGCCGCCGATGCCCGCCGCGTCCACTACTACCGGTCCGGGTCCGCGGGCTCCCGGATCACGCCCCACGACCTGCCGGACGGTGTCATCGAGCGGGCCAGGATCCTGCACTCGACCGGCATCTCCCTTGCCATCTCGCCCACGGCGAGGGACACCGTGCACGCGGCCGTCCGCCGGGCGCGTGCCGCGGGTGTGCTTGTGTCGTTCGACCTCAACCACCGCGCCCGGCTGTGGCCCGACGACGTCGCCACCCGCGCGCTCGGCGACCACCTGGGGTCGGTCGACGTGCTGTTCGCCAGCCTGGACGAGGCCCAACTCGTCCTCGGGACCGCCGAGGACGACCCGGTGGCGCTCGCGGCCATGCTGCGCGACCGCGGTCCGTCCACTGTGGTCGTCACGCTGGCCGCGGACGGCGCGGGTGGCCACCACGCCGCGCGGAACGCTGCGGGTCGGCGCCGAGCCGGTGACCGCGGTCGACCCGGTCGGTGCGGGCGACTCGTTCGTCGCGGGCTACCTCGCCGCCCTGCTCAGCGACGTCGACGACGCGCGGCGGCTGCGCACCGCCACCCGCGCCGCCGCCCTGTCGGTCTCCGCCCAGGGCGACTGGGAGGGCCTGCCCAGCACCGACGAACTCGACGCCGACCTGACTCCGGGCGGCGTAGCCCGCTGACACCCGAAGCGGCGCGGCGTACAACGGCCCCAAGCAGATCCATCCGCGTTGGTCGTACCCGCACTGACCCGCTTCGGGGCCCGTACACCGCGGCCGTTGCACGATCCGGTCGATCGAGCGAGTGATCAGCCGACCATCAAGGCCACCGAGGTCCACCTCTCCGCGTTGGGGGCGCTGACGCCCTTCCTCTCCGCTCTATCCCGCGTAAGCGGCACCGGGAACTGATCGATTCCCAGCCCTTGCCGTTTGTCAGGTTCAGCCTGTTGGTCTCTGGCGCGGCTGTCACGCGTTGGCGAGTTTGCGACGGTGGTGGCCGCGGCCCGACTCGGGTGGCGGTCATACCGCAATTGTTTTGCTTAATCAAGGCAACAAGACGGACAAACGGCGAGAGCGGCGCCGCCGCCGACGGCCTCATCCGCACCCGGACGTCATGGTCGACACACAGCCGCCCGACAGGACGGTTGACTAAGTCCAACAATTGGATTTAAAGTCCGCGCCATCACGAAACAGGCCAGGCCACAGGCCCTCGGTGCGGGCGCCCAGGTGTCTCCTGCGGTGAGCCAAGGAAGGCAATCCGAACATGCGCAAGCTGTTGACCAAGGCCGTCGCGGCCGGTGCCGTCTTCGCGCTGGCGCTCAGCGCTTCCGCGTGCTCCGCTGAACGCGTCGGCCAGGACGGTGGCGCCTCCGCCAAGGGTTTCGCCCTGAACTCCCTGGTCGGTGTCGCGCTGCCGTCGCAGACCTCGGAGAACTGGGTCCTCGCGGGCGACCTGTTCACCAACGGCCTGCTGGCCGCGGGGTTCAACGCCGACGTGCAGTACGCGGGCGCGGCGACCAGTGTCGCCGACCAGCAGGGCCAGATCTCGGCCATGGTCAGCAGGGGCGCCAAGGTCATCGTCATCGGCGCGACCGACGCCGCCCAGCTGACCGCTCAGGTGAAGCAGGCCAAGGAGTCGGGCGCGGTCGTCATCGCCTATGACCGGCTCATCACCAACTCCGCGGAGGTCGACTACTACATCGCCTACGACAACCTCAAAGTCGGCCAGTTGCAGGGCCAAGCGCTGCTGGAGGGCATGAAGGCCAGGAAGTCCACCGGCCCGTGGACCATCGAGCTGTTCTCCGGTTCACCCGACGACACCAACTCCGAGGTGTTCTTCAGCGGCGCGATGAGCGTGCTCAAGCCCCTCATCGACAGGGGCGAGGTCATCGTGGGCTCCGGGCAGGTGGACATCGCGCAGACCGCCATCCAGGGCTGGAAGGCGAAGAACGCCGAGCGACGCATGGATTCGCTGCTCACCTCCACCTACAGCTCGGGCAAGCCCCTTCACGGAGTGTTGTCGCCCAACGACACCCTCGCGCGGGCGGTCCTCGCCTCGGTCAAGGGCGCGGGCAAGCCGCTGCCGGTCGTCACCGGCCAGGACTCCGAGGCCGAGTCGGTCAAGTCCATCATGGCGGGCGAGCAGTACTCCACGATCAACAAGGACACCCGCGAGCTGGTCGCCGAGACCATCAACATGGTCAAGACCTTGCGGGAAGGCGGCAAGCCCGCGGTGAACGACACCAGTTCCTACAACAACGGCACCAAGGTCATCCCGACCTTCCTGCTCCCCCCGCGCATCGTCACCAAGGCGAACGCCGCGACGGCCTACTCCCTCGACCCCAAGCTGTTCCCACTCACCAGATAGAGTCCACAGTGGATAGATCCGGCCGGTCGGCCGCGCAAGCAGGTGGTCACTGAACCTGGGCGGCGGATGACTCGGCGGCCAGCGCCGCGGCGACCTGGGACCGGGACTTCAGCCCCAGCTTCCGCATGATGTTCACGACGTGGGTCTCGACCGTGCGGACCGAGATGACCAGTGACTCCGCGATCGCGGCGTTGCTCTCCCCCGTCGCGAGCAGGGCCGCGACCTCCCGCTCCCGGCGGGTGAGCGCGGCGTCCGAACCAGTGCGGCCGACCCTGGTCCGGCCGAGGGCGATGGCGATCGCGTCCCGCTGCGGCAGGCCGCGGCCGTGTCGCACGAGGTCCTCGAACTCGGCGGAGGAGAGCAGGCGCCGAGTCTCGCGGATCGCGGTGTCGCGGCGGCGCGTCAGGTACGGCATGGCCGCGACGCTGGTGCCGATCTCCTGCCAGACGGCCTCGGCGGCGCCGAGCAGCACGGCCGCTTCCTTGCCGCGGCGCTGGTCGACCGCGGCCCAGGCGAGGGCTTCGACGGCCAGCCCGATCCCCATCTGGTCACCGAGGTCCACTTTGGCCCGCAGCGCGGTCCGCTCCAGGCGGATCGCCCGTTCGGAGTCGCCCGACTGCAGAGCGTCGACCCCCAGGCCCCACTGGGCGTAGGAGGTGAGCCATCGCTCGCCCCTCGGTTCGGTGAGTTCCAGGCACCGCTGGTAGTCGGCCGCGGCGTCGTCGGCCCGGTCGGCCCATCCGAGCATCATGCCGCGCAGGAAGTGCAGGTTGGCCGCGCGCCCGACGTCGCCGAGCCGGTGCAGGATCTCCAGGCCGTCCGCGGCCAGGTTGGCGCCGGTTTCGGCGTCGCCCTGCCAGGTGCGCACCACCGCGCCCGCGTACAGGGCGTACGCGCGGATCCAGTCGTCGTCGGTCGCCTCGGCCAAGCCCGCGAGTTCGTCGTACATGGCCGAGGCTGTCGTCATCGCCGCGTTGAGTGAGGCGACGAAACATCCCACCCGCAGCGCGAACGCGCGCTCGGTGTCCGTGCCGGTCCCGTGCGCGAGGGCCAGCTGCAGCCAGTGGACCGCTTCGGCGCCGCCGCCGGTCGAGGCGAAGAAGTGCTCCAGCACCGTGCACATCCGCATCGCCAGGGGCGCCTCGGCCGCGGACGTCACCGAGAAGTCGAACGCGCGCCGCAGGTTGGCGCGCTCGCGCCGGAAGCGGTCCATCCACGCCCGCTGGCTCGGCCCGATCCACTCGGCGTCGAACCGCTCGGCCAGCGCGAGGTAGTAGTCGCGATGCCCGCGGCGCCACCGCTGCTCCGCCGGGCCGAGTTTCGCGCCGCCGAACTGCCGGATCACCTCCAGTATCCGGTAGCGCCCCTCCGGGTCGTCGACATCGCGCTCCACCAGAGACTTGTCCACCAGCCCGGTCAACGCGACGACCACATCGGACTCGGCCAGCCCGTCGCCTGGGCAGACGGCCTCGACCGCCTCCAGCGCGAACCCTCCGCCGAACACCGACAGCCGACTCCACAGCAGTTGTTCCTGGACCGTGCAGAGGTCGAAGCTCCACTGCAGACAGCCCACCAGCGAGGTCCGCCGCGACGGCTCACCCCGCAGGGTGTCGCGCAGGAGCGCACCGTCCCCGACCAGCCGACCGGCCATGGCCTTCGGCGAGAAGGTGCGGATCCGCACCGCCGCCAGCTCGATCGCCAGCGGCACCCGGTCCAGGACCTGGCAGAGGTCGACGACCGCGGCACGGTCACGTTCCAGCGTCCACGAGGGAAGCGCCCCCGTCGCGCGAACGGCGAACAACTCGATCGCGTCGTCCGTCGACATCACCGGAACCGGGTAGACCCGCTCCCCCAGCACACCGAGCGCCTGTCGACTGGAGGTGAGGACGCGCAGCCCTGGACACCGGGCGAGGAGCGCGGCGGTCAGCTCGGCACAGGCGTCGAGCAGGTGCTCACAGTTGTCGATATACACCAGAGCGGCGCGCTCACCGAGCTGCTCGGCCAGCGCGCCGACATCGAACTCGTCGGCGGGCGGCCGGAAGCCGAGGCTCGTCGCGACCGTCAGTCCCAGCAGCGCGGGCTCGGCCAGATCCGCGAGGTCGACCGACCACGCCGAGCCAGGGAACGCGGGGGCCATGTCGCCCAGCACGCGGTAGCCCAGCCGGGACTTCCCCATCCCTCCGGGTCCGAGCAGCGTGACCAGGCGATTGTGGTCGACGAGACGTCGCACCTCACCGAGTTCGTCCTCCCGGCCGATGAAGGTGGAGAGGTAGGGACCGCGCGACGCTGACGGCACGTCGGCAGGCTAGCAAGGCCATCGGAGCCCGGCCATTTCTCCGTAGAACCACGGAGGCGTTGCCCACCGCCCTGCTCCCATCATCGGGTCAGCTGATTCGCCTTCGGAGGGGCTGCCCATGACCGACGACACCGACGCGCCTGACCCCGACCTGGTCCGGCGCGTCCAACGCGGCGACCGGACGGCGGTGGAAGCGCTGTACCGGCGCCACTGGGGCGCCGTCCTCGGCTACGCGACCACACTGACCCGCGACCGCGCGGGCGCCGAGGACATCGCCTCCGAGGGGTTCCTCCGGGTATGGGAGGCCATGCGCTCCGGCAGCACTCCGGAGAAGCCCCGCGGCTACCTGTTCCAGACCGTGCGCAATCTGCACATCGGCCAGGCCCGCCGCGCCACGCGGCGCGCCGATGTCGACCCGACCGACGACGCCCAGTCCCGCACGCCCGCGGCACCTGACCACTCCGCGGCGATCATCGAACGCGGCGCGCTGGCCGAGGCCGTCGCCGCGCTCACCCCCGGGCAGCGCGCGATGCTCTGGCGGACGGCGGTCGAGGGGTACTCGGCCGCGGAGGTCGCCGCACGCGACGGACTGGCCACCGCCAACGCGGGAGCCCAGCTCGCCGTCCGTGCCCGGAGGGCGCTCGGCCGCGCGTACGCGAAGGTGGCCGCCGACGGTCAAGCGCGATCCCGCGGGGCTTCTCTCGTGGTGGTCGGATGAGATCCGACAAGCCCGTGCCCGACCCCGGCGACCACGTGTGGAACCTGGTCATCGCCGCCGAGATGGAGGCGCTGGAGGCGCCATACGCCATCGTCGGGGTGCGGTCCGACACCAAGATCTTGTTCCTGCAGGGCCCTTACCCCGATGGGGTGTCGGCGATGCGTGACCTCGAGGCGATACAGGACTCGCCGCTCGCCGACGACGACACGCGCTACTCGGTGGTCCCGTTGTGGCCCGCGTCGTGACTCCAGGCGGAGACGGCGCGGAACGACCGCCGCGCACGGAAGCTGTTGTGCGCGGCGGTCGTTCGGGCTGACCTAGGTCAGCGGAGCCCTACGGGGCCTTGGTGATGTTGGTGATGATGTAGCCGTTGTCGTTGTAGTCGTAGTTGCCGCCCGAGAAGTCCATGATCATGTAGTAGGTGTTCGGGATCACCGAGCCCTGACGGTCCTTGATCGGGAAGAAGCGGACGCCCTGTCCACACGGGTCGACGCAGCCCCTCGAGTGATCGGTGGCCTGGTTGTTCTTGGTGGGGTCGCTGTAGACGTAGTCCACGGCGAATCCGAACGTGCCGGTGGGGTTGAACGATCCGGCCACCGGAGCCCCGGTGCTCAGGCTCGGCATCACCGACTGGGCCCACACGCCCGCCACCTGGGTGATCGTGGTGCGGGATCCGCCCTTCGGGTACCAGGAAACCGGCGCGCTGTTCGGGTAGCCGCGGAAGACGTTGATCTGGGTCACCATCACCGGCTTGGTCGCGTCGGCCCGGTTCCAGTACGGCGCGATGATCTCGTCGCCCTGCGGGGCGACGTGGCCGAGCTGGTCGAGGTAGGCGGGGATGTTGGTGGTGAAGCCCATGAGCGCGGCGATGTCGCGGACGATCGGTTCGTCACACTCCGAGCACGACTGCCAGTAGCCCGCGAGTTCGATGACCGTACTGTGCTTGGTCGACGAGTTGCTGCTGACGGTGAGCGAACCCGTGTGGAGGTGGGTCGCGGTGGCGGTGAAGCGGACGGTGAGGTCGACCGTGCCGCCAGGCTGGATCGTCAGCGGCAAGGTCGGCGCCGGGTCCAGTTTGAACTGACCGGTGACGGGCAGCCCGAGGATCTTGAGTGCTTCCGTGCCGGTGTTGCTCAGCCGGACGACCGAGGTCTCGCGGGTCTTCTGCGCGCTGTCGGCCGGGGTGTTGATCCGGTTGAACACAAAACGGTCGTTGAAGGGGCCACCCTGCGGGTTCCGCACGGTCAGCACACCGGCCGACATCACCCTCGGCCGCACGAGGGTGATCTTCGAGGCGCCGAGTTCGCTGACATAGATGTTGCCGGTGGCGGTGTCCTCGATCAGGTCGAGCGGCTGCTGGAATCCGGTGAACCCGGTGATTCCGGAGCTGCGGTTGGACAGCACGCCGGACGCGGCGACGTCGAAGGTCTCGATGTCCTGGCCGTTGCTGTAGCGGACGACGAGGAGCTTGCCCTTCAGTCGGCCGCCGAAGGAGTTGCTCTTGTACTCGATGACGCCGTTGGCCGAGGCGTGCATCCCGGCCTCGTACATCCCGGCCAGGTCGATGTTGCGGTCGGGCAGGGTGCCCACCGGGTAGGTGGTCTGCTCGAACGGGTCGACGGCCAGCGTCGGGTTTCCGCCACCCAGCGTCCACTCGCAGCGGGTGGGGTTGGGGTGACCGTAGTAGCGGCCCTTCTTGACGTCGAAGACGTAGTCGGTCTCGGCCTGGTTGTTGTTGGTGATGGCGGGCACCGACGGCCCGGTGTAGGCCCCGGCGGTCGCCTTGTCGATCCGGTTGGCGCACACGGCGGGCAGCGGGCTCGGCGTGGCGGGGGTGTTGCCGCCCGCACCCGATCCGTTGGTCGGCACGTAGAGGTGGCCGTTGGTGTGCCACACGAGGTCGAACGCGTTGCGCACACCGGTGGCGTGCAGGGTCAGCGGGGCGTTCGTGGCGAACGGGCTGTAGGTGCCCGGCGCCTCCGTCCGCGCGTCGAGGGGCAGCGTCGCCGGGAGCTTGGCCGGGTCGAGCCGCAGGACGGCCGCGGTGAGCAGATGCTCGGGCCGGTCTCCCCAGGCGCTGTCGGGCGCGCCCATGGCGTTGCTACCGCCCTGGGGGACGTAGAGCGCGCCGTCCGGCCCGAAGGCCAGCGAGTTCGTCTGGTGGTCCAGCACCGACCTCGGCAGATTGGTCACGACCTCGGTGTAGGTGGCGAGGTTGGGACCACTCAGCTTGGCGATCTTGCTGGTCCAGTCCGGCTGGTTGAACGGGATCTCGCCCGCGTACATCGTGTTGGAGGTGATCCACAGGATCAGGTTGGCCGCGGTCGACGCCGGGTCGAACGCGAGTCCGAGCACCGTGCGGTTCGGCGCGCCGGGCAGGCCCTGGGCGACGGCGTTGTCGCGGATGGTGGAGATCGTCTGCCTACCGGTCAGCGTCCCGTCCGAGGCGATCGTGTACCGCTCGATGTAACCATCCAGTGTGGACGCGTACAGCTTGCCGTCCGGCCCCTTGACCATCGAGGCGAACTTCCGGCCGGACGCCCCGCTGTCGGCTTTGTCGAAGGCCACGCCCTCGGGGGCGGGCGCGGTTCCGGTGGTGAACACCGACTGCCAGCCCACGAAGGACCTGCCCGCAGTGTCCTTCACGCCACTGGTGATGGTGAACCGGTAACGGGTGTCCGGGGCCAGAGCGGTGGTCGGTGACAGGTTGACCACATCGGCGCCACCGCTGGTGATGACGTGGGCCGGGACCGCCGCCCCGGTGGCCGTGTTGGTCAGGGTGACCGTCGAGGTGGACAGCGTCGACGGGTCGACACCGCCCGCGACCAGCCGGAGGTCGGCGACCACGCTCCCGGTCGTCGGCATCTCGACGGCGGTGTTGGCCGGAGTGACCGCGCGGACCTGCGGTCGATCGTCGGCGCCGACGAGCGGCGCGATCGTCACGTAGCTCAGCTTGGTGTTGGTGCCCTGTGCCGGGCTGATGGTCAGACGGCCGTCGTACACACCGACGTTCACGGTCGCGGTGCTGTACCGCACCGCCGTGGACGGTGTGAAGGCGGTGATGGCGTTCTGGTCCTCCACCTGGATGGCGTGGACGCTGTTGAAGTGCTGCGGATCGCCGACCGCCACGGTGACGGTGTAGACCCCGTTCGGGACCGCGATCTCCCAACTGCCCGGGGCCTGCACGCCAGGCGACCCCGCGGGCAGCTGCATGTGCATGAGGGTGGCGAGCCGCTGGTCGGGCTCGGACCCGGTACCCCGGTTGCGGCCGTTGCCGACCATGTCGAGCGGCGTGGCCGTGCCGACACCCACCCAGCCGTACTGCAGACCGCTGCCCTGATTCGGTCCCGACCGGGTCCCGAACGCCTGTCCGTAGTCGGACAGGTAACCGGCGGGCGGAGTCGCCGCCTGGTCTCCGAAGTCGATTCGCGCCGTGAACGTGGGTTCAGCCGCCGCGGGCAGGGACAACCCCATCGCACCTGCCGCTGTCGCCATGACGGCGACGAGCGTGATCGCTCTTCGACTCTTCCTCAGCATGAAAGCGGTTCTCCCCTGAAGTCGTGGAAGCCGTGATGATGCGGTCCACTCGCGAACGCCGCGCGGACCATGATCGCGATGGTAGGTGTCGCAGCACCGCGACGGGAGTGGAACGTGGCCCGCGCCACGCCCGGATCGGGCAGAAAAGTATTGAAGAAAGGGCTTTCCTGGCTAACCGGGGCGTGACTGGGCTTCGAACGCGTCGGTGTCGGTCTGGATGTCACCGTTCGGCGGCTACGGCCAGAGCGCGACGCCCCGCCTGGCGCGCGACGCAGGCAAGCCCGTCGTCGACCGGCTGGAGACCTCGCAGTTCAGCCGAAATAAACCTGATACATCGCGTTGGGTAACTCTCCGCTTCACCAAGCAGGCAAAGCTGCGTCTTCCTGCTCAAAGCGCTGGGATTTGCCACAGCTAGCAACACGATCGTGCTTGACGTCACCTACTGGAGATGCCTACGGTAGACCGCCGCCTCCTACGAGCGGGCGGCACACCCAAAGCGGTTGACGGTTGGTCCGACCAGGTGAGCCGCCGATAAACCACATTCATTGGTCACGGTCTCAGGCTGGTGCAGCATGGCGGATTTGTCACCCCACCTTGTGGGCCGAGACATGGTTCGCGGCGTCATCGACACCCACATCCACCTCTGGGACCGGCGCAGGCACGAGTACCCGTGGCTGAACCGGTGGCCCCACATCGGCACCCGGGTCGACGCCACCGTGCTCGGGCAGGCCGTCGCGGGGCTCGCCGGTGCCGTCTTCGTCGAAGCCGGGGTCTCCCCTGACGACGCGGCCGCCGAACTGCGCTGGCTCGCCGATCAGGCCGCCCTGTGCGACTTCCCCGTGCGCGTCGTGGCCCACCAGTTGCCGGGAGACCCGTGCTGGTGGATGAACCGCCCGGGTGCGGACCTCGTCGCCGGAGTCCGGCAGGTCATGCACGTCGCCCGCGCGGGTGAGATCGCGAACCCGGACTTCGTCGCCGACGCGTGCGAGGCGGGCGAGGCCGGTCGCGTCGTCGACCTCACCGTCCGTCCCGAGCAGTTGGACGAGGTCGCCCACCTGTGCGGACAGGCGCCGGACACCTGGTTCGTCCTCGATCACCTCGGCAGTCCCTGGCCGAGCGCCGACGGGTTCGACCACTGGGCGACGGCCGTCGCCGGTGTCGCCGCCCATCCCAACGTCGTGTGCAAACTGTCGACCCGCGCCCTGCGGTCCGATGAACCAGGCGGAGCGGACACGGCCGCGCGGTACGTCGCGCGGGCGCTCGACCTCTTCGGCGCCGACCGCTGCGTGTTCGGCACCTGCTGGCCGGTGCTCACCCACGCCTGCTCGTACAAGTCGTGGCTCGACCTGGTGCTGTCCGTCCTCGACGACGCGGGCCACGCCGAACGCCAGGCGGTCCTGGCGGGCAACGCCCGGCGGATCTACGGATTCCCTGCGCACTCCGCGCGCGCGAACCGGCTTCACCTGGTCGGTGGAGCACCGTGAGGTTCGTCCACGTGGGACGCCCGGTCGCGGCGGCCGCCTGCCCAGCTCAGCTACGAAAGGACCGCGGATGACCCCCGTACGTACCGGACTCTGGCTCATCGGGGCCCGTGGGTCGGTGGCCACCACCGCGATCAGTGGGCTCTTCGCGGTGCGCGCGGGGCTGGCCGCGCCGACCGGCCTGGTGACGCACCGGCCCGAGTTCGCCGACGTCGACCTGCCCGGCTGGGACGAGATCGTCGTCGGCGGGCACGACATCGCCACGACCCCGGTCGAGAAGCGGGCCGAGCAGCTCGCGGCGGGCGGGGTGCTGCCGCCGCACCTGGCCGACGCGCTTCGGCAGGCGCTGCGCGCGGTCGAGGCCGAGATCCGCGAGGGCTACCGGGCGGGCACACCGGGCCCGCAGGCCGACGCCGCGCGGCGGCTCGCCGACGACATCACCTCATTCCGGGAGCGGCACGAGCTGGACCGCGTGGTCGTGGTCAACGTGTCGTCGACGGAACCGCCGTGCGCCTTGGCACCCGAGCACACCGACCTCGCCGACTTGACGGCGGCGCTGGCCGACCCGGACCGCGAGGTGCTGCCGCCGAGTTCGCTCGCCGCCTACGCCGCGCTGCTCGCGGGCTGCCCCTTCGTCGACTTCACTCCGTCCACCGGGATCACCCTGCCCGCCCTGACCGAGCTCGCGGACCGGGAACAGCTGCCGTACGGCGGTCGCGACGGCAAGACCGGCGAGACGCTGCTGCGCACGGTCCTCGCGCCCATGTTCACCAGTCGCGCGCTCAACGTGCTGTCCTGGGCGGGCACCAACATCCTCGGCGGCGGCGACGGTGCCACCCTGAGCGACCCCGACGCGGCGCGCGGCAAGCTGGAGACCAAGGGCCGCGGCCTGGCCGCGCTGCTCGGCCACGAGGTCGCCGCGCCCTTGCACATCGACAACGTCCCCGACCTGGGTGAGTGGAAGACCGCGTGGGACCACGTGCACTTCGAGGGCTTCCTCGGCGCCCGCATGACCCTGCAGTTCACTTGGCACGGTCTGGACTCCGCGCTGGCCGCGCCCCTGGTGCTCGATCTGGCCCGGCTCACCGCCGCGGCCCACGCGGCGGGACGGGTCGGCGCGCTCGGCGCCCTGGCGTTCTTCTTCAAGGACCCGCTCGGCTCCGACGAGCACCGGCTCGCCGAACAGTTCCGCGATCTCGTCGCCTGGGCCCGGGAACTCTGATGGCCGCGGTGCACCCGCGCGCCGTGATCGAACTGGTCCGGGCCGATTGGGGCCGCTCCGACCCGCCCGAGACCCTCAAGACCGGGCAGGCGATGCCCGCGGCGGGGTTCACCGACACCGATGTGGGCAAGGTGCTGTGGTGGAACCCGGTCGGCCAGAGCGGGCGACTCATGCCCGACGAGCCGATCGAGTGCGTCGAGACCTACGCGGGCAACTCGGTGCCGCGGTGGACTCCCCGGTGACCACGTGGCCGGTCGCCTACTGCACCAACGTCCACCCCGCGACCGATGTCGCCGGACTGGTGGCCCAGTTCGACCGGTACGCCGTCCCCGTGCGGGAGCTGCTGGGCACCGACGTGCTGCCGCTCGGGCTGTGGCTGCCCGCGCCGGTCAGCCACGCGCTGGCAGGCGACCCTGCCCAGCTCGCCGCCCTGCGGCGGGAACTCGACGCGCGCGGGCTGACCGTCAGCACCCTCAACGCCTTTCCCTACGGCGGGTTCCACAACAGGGTGGTCAAGCACGCGGTGTACTGGCCGGACTGGACCGACCCCCGCCGCGTCGCGTACACGGTGGACAGTGCGGCCGTCCTCGCCGGGCTGCTGCCGGACGACGCCGAGTACGGCAGCGTCTCCACCCTGCCGCTCGGGTGGGGGAAGCCGTGGACCGCGCGTCACGACGACGCCGCGACCGCCGCCATCGCCCGCCTCACCGCGCGGCTGCGTGCCTTCTCGATCGGCCACGGCAGGCCCATCCGGCTGGCTGTGGAGCCGGAGCCGGGCTGCGTGTTGGACACCGTGGCCGACGCTGTCGGCTGGCTGGCGAACCGGGTCGACCCCGACCACGTCGGCATCTGTCTGGACACCTGCCATCTCGCGGTGTCCTTCGCCGACCCGGCCGAGACGGTCGCGACGATCCGCCGGGCCGGTCTGTCCGTGGTGAAGGTGCAGGCGTCCGCGGCTTTGGAGGCCGCCGACCCGATCGCCGCCCAGGCCGTGCTCGCCGACTTCGACGAACCGCGCTACCTGCACCAGGTACGCGAGAACAGCCCAACCGGTGTACTGGCCGCCGACGACCTGCCTGACGCGTTCGCGGGCCTGCCGGGCGAACACCCCTGGCGCGTGCACTTCCACGTGCCCCTGCACATCGCACCACCCGCGCCGCTCACCGCCACCACCGACGTCCTCACCGACACCCTGCGCGCGGTGGGGCCCGGCCCGCACGTCGAGGTGGAGACCTACACCTGGCCCGTCCTGCCCGGGGCCGACCCAGCCCGACTCGCCACCGGGATCGCCGGGGAACTGCGGTGGGCGGCGGACAACCTCCCGTCCTGAGCCAGGACCGTGTCGGGATGGCCCGGACCTGCCCGCGCACGCGCCGAAACGACCGCACCGCGGCCCCCGACGTCTGCCTGGACGACGTGGGGGCCGCGGTGCGGCCAGGTTCCGGGTGACGGGGGAGGCGGAGCCACGTCACCCGGCAACCGGTCAGGTGACGCTGATGACGTGGGTCGACGTGTACGTCTGCCCGGTGCTGTCCCTGGTGGTGAGCCGCGCGGTGTAGGTGCCCTTGCGGGAGTACACGTGCGAGGTGTTGAGGGTGTGGACGTCGGCGGTGTTGTCGCCGAAGTTCCACGTCTGGTCGATGATCGTGCGCCCGGCGGCCGGGGTGGCCGTGGCGGTGAAGTTCACCGTCAGCGGCGCGACACCGGTCGACGGGGTGGCCGTCGACGAGTGCGTCGAACCGCTTTCCTGTTTGACGCCCGCGCCGTTGAAGCGCAGCCAGTCGAAGGACATCAGGTCGGTGCCCGCCGCCGGGGTGGGGTTGTTGAACACCACGTAGAGCGCGAACTGCGCGGTGCCCGCGCCGGAGAGCGGGATCGTCGGGGAGATCAGGTTGTCCCAGCTTCCCGTTGACGGGACCGTGGCCTTGCCGAGCAGCGTGCCGGTCGGCGAGTCCTTGCGGAACTCGATGTCACCGCCCGGACCACCCGAGGACACGCCGACGGTGACCGAGTTGATGCTCTTCAGATTCGCCGGGGCGAACCTGAGCCAGTCGCCGTGGTCGACGTCGCCGAGGCGCTTGCCCGCCCGCGCGGTGGGGCGGTCGAACACCGTCACCCCGCTCTGCTCGTCGAAATGCTCGGCTTCCTTGTCCTTGGTCTGCAGCTCGACCTGGGTCGACCCGACCAGCACGGGCACACCGGTCGCGCCCTTGTCGGTGTACTGCGCGCTGATGCGGGCGTACAGGTTCTGCCCCGGGCCGTGCCCGTCGCCCGCGTTCGCGTCGGTGGTCACCACGCCGGAGCACCCGGTGTAGTTGTCGAGCGGGTGGGCGTGGTCGTCATGGCCGAGGAGCGTCTGCACGACGACCTTCGAGCAGTCGATGGCGGTCCCGTCCTCGGGGTCGGTGACGGTCACGGTGTACGGGATCTTGTCGCCGAAGTCGAAGAAGCCGCCGTTGGGGATGTTGATGGCGACGGTGGGCCGGGTGTTGCCGACGGTGATCTCCACCGCCGCCACCCCGGAACCGACGGAGTTGCTGACGGTCAGGCGCGCGTTGAACCTGCCGTTCGTGCTGTAGGTGTGGGTCGGGTTGGCCGAGGTGGAGTCGACCGTGCCGTTGCCGTCGAAGTCCCACGCGTAGCTGAGGTTCGAGCCGGTCGAACCAGCGCTGGAGAACGCCACCGTCAGCGGCGCCGCGCCGCTGTCCTTGCTCGCGGTGACCTTGGCCGTCGCCGGGGTGCCGTTGGCGACGTAGTCGATGCGGTAGATGCCCGCGCCCTCGTTCGAGCCGCCGCGCCCGCTGCCCGTACCCGCGCCGAAGTCGATCACGTAGAGCGAGCCGTCCGGACCGTACTCCGCCTCGATGGGCTGGATCCACGACATGTCACTGAAGACGCCGTTGATCGACTGCAGGTCGCCCACGTTCGTCGCGCCGAAACGCGAGTTGGTGAAGGTCTGCGCGGTCTTGTGGATCGACAGCGTCTTGAACCACTTGCGGGTCAGCTCATAGATGACCCACTTGCCGTCGAAGTACTCGGGGAACTTCGTCACCCGCGGGTTGTTCGGGTCGTAGTCGTACATCGGGCCGCTCATCGGGCCGCCGCCGCCGGTGCCGACCTCGGGGAACTGGGCCGAGGCCGAGTAGGCGTGCCAGACCAGGGCGGGCTTGGCGGCCGGGAGGGTGGTCAGGCCCGTGTTGTTCGGCGAGTTGTTGACGGGCGCCGCGCAGTTGAACTTCGCGCCCGAGACGCCGGTGGCGAAGTCGTAGTCGTTGAACGGGGTGTTGTTGCCGATGCAGTACGGCCAGCCGTAGTTGCCCGCGCTGGTGATGCGGTTGTACTCGACCGTCCCCTCCGGGCCGCGGTTGGGGTCGGCCGTCCGGGCGTCCGGGCCGTAGTCGCCGACGAGCACCGCGTTGGTGTGCGGGTCGATGGTGACGCGGAACGGGTTGCGCATGCCCATGGCGTAGATCTCGGGCTTGGTCTTCGCGGTGCCCGGCGCGAACAGGTTGCCCGCCGGGATCGAGTAGGTGCCGTCGGCCTTGGGGGTGATGCGCAGGATCTTGCCGCGCAGGTCGTTGGTGTTGCCCGAGGTGCCCTGGGCGTCCCACGCCCCACGGCCCGCGCGCTCGTCGATCGGGGTGAATCCCGAGGACTCGAACGGGTCGGTGTTGTCGCCGATCGCCGCGTAGAGGTTGCCCGACTTGTCCATGGTGATGGAGCCGCCCATGTGCGAGTTGGCTCGGCCGACACCCCGGTAGGTGGGGATGGTGAGCAGCCGCTTCTCCGAGGTCATCGCGATCGCGTTGTTCGCCACGGTGAACCGCGACAGGTTCAACTGCTTGAGCGTCTTGTCCGACCACAGCAGGTAAATCCAGCCGTTGGTGGCGAAGTCCTTGTCGAGTGTCATCCCGATCAGGCCGTCGGACTGGCTCGTCATCTCCGGGGTGTAGGCGAAGTCGAGCAGCGTGGTGGCCGCCAGCGTGGACTGGTCGATGACCTTCACCTTGCCGGTGCGCTGGATGTAGTAGACCTTGCGGTCAGGGGCGACCGCGAGCTCGAACGGGTCGGCCAGGTCCTGGCCCACCAGCGTCGTGCGCTGGAAGCTGCCGGTCTTCGTTGCGCTGCAATCGCCCTCGACGGCGCCCGCGGCCCACTCGATGCCGTAGCGCAGGTGCTCGAGGAAGGCGGGCTCGTCGAACGACTTGGGATCGTGGCCGCCTGCGGTGTACCAGGACCGGCCGCCGTCGTAGTTCTGGCACCACGAGTACGCGTGGTCGACACCCTCGTCGAGGTTGCCGGTGATGCCGTCACGGAGCTTGATCTGCGCGAGGGTGTGCACCTTGCCGGTCGGGTTGGTCTTCCAGTTGTACCACTCCTCGCTGCGCTCCCAGAGTTCCGGGAGATTCTTCGTGGAGGGATGCGCCCGGTCGACGACCTTGATCCGCCCGGGGTAGGTGCCGCCGGTGGAGTTGTAGTCGGGGTGGAAGTCGAAGATCGTGCCGACCAGGCCCTCGTACCAGGCCCAGTCCCGCTCACTGGCGGTCGCCGCGTGCAGACCGGCGTAGCCGCCGCCCGCACGGATGAACTTCTGCAGCGCGAGCCGCTGGTTCGCGTCGAGCAGCGCCGGGGAGCCGATGTTGGAGTTGGTGTTGTTGAAGACGATCGCGTCGAACGTCGCCAGATTCGCGTCGGTGAACTGGGCCGCGTCGTCGGACACGACAACCTCGAAGTTGTGATCCACACCCAACTTCTGGATCGCCGCCTTGCCCGCGGGAATCGAGCTGTGGGTGAAGAACGTCGTCTTCGAGAACACCAGGACCCGGAAACGAGGCGCCGCCTGCGCGGGAACCGCCGCGGCGCCGATGAACAGAAGTGCGGCCAGCGCCGCTAATAGTGGTTTGAACAGCGATTTCATGTGAGCTCCGTGCAGGGTCGAAGAATCACTTGCCAGGGTCAGGGGACAGCAGCGGTCAACTCGATCTCACGGGCGAGTGCGGCGCCCGCGCGCCGCAGCCACACCAGCGCGTCCCGCCTCGCGGCCTCCGCGCCTTCGGCGAGCCAGACCAGGGTGAGCACGCCGGAGTCGGTGGCGTCGCCCGCCACGACGCGCGCGGGCACACCACGGCACATCGCGCGGGAAAGGATCTCCCCCACGGCCTTGCCGTGCAGGCTGGTGCGGTCGAACCGCCCCTCGCCGGTGATCACGAGGTCGGCGTCCGCGATCACGCGGTCGACGCCGACGAGGTCGGCCACCGCCGCCGAGCCCGGCAGGGTGACCGCGCCCCACGCGGTCGCGAGCCCGTACGCCACGCCGCCCGCGGCACCCATGCCCGGTCGGCCGGGGTCGCCGCCCAGCAGCGCGCTCAACAGCGTCAGACCTTGTTCGAGCGTGGTGACCTCGCCGGGATCCGCGCCCTTCTGCGGCCCGTAGACCGCAGCGGCGCCCTGGGTACCGAGCAGTGGGTTGCGCACGTCGGTCAGCAGGGTGACCCCGTCGCGCGGCGGTGGCCGCAACCCGGACAAGTCGACCCGGGTCAGCGCGCCGAGCGAGCCGCCGCCATCGGGCAGGGGCTCGCCATGGCTGTCGGTGAAGCGCGCGCCCAGCGCCGCCAGAACACTCGCGCCGCCGTCGGTGGACGCCGAACCGCCGAGGCCGATCAGCAGCCGGGTCGCGCCGTGGTCCATCGCCGCGGCGATCACCTCACCGGTCCCCCGGCTCGTCGCGGCGAGCGCGTCCGGGGCGGCCATGAGCGGAAGACCGCTCGCGGTGGCGATGTCGATCACCGCGCACCCGTCCGGCAGCATCGCGAACGAACCGGTGACCGCGCGCCCGTCCGGCCCGGTGCACCCGGGCACCTGGTGGACGGTCGCGCCCGGGTGCGCCGCGGCGACGATGTCGGCGGTGCCCTCACCGCCGTCGGCCATGGGCAGCGCGACGAGTTCGTCGCGGGCGCGCACATCGCGCCAACCCTGGGACAGGGCCTGCGCGGCCTCGGCGGCTGTCGCGGTCCCCTTGAAGGAATCCGGCGCGATGACGATCTTCATCGGACCGCCTGTCCCGCGCTCTGCGGCGATGCGGACGACATCACCGAGCGATAGGCCGCGATCGTCTCGCGGAGCACCTCCGCGCCAGGCCGGGACCAGAGGTTCGCGTCGAATACCTCGACCTCGATCGGGCCGGTGTAACCCGCGGCGTCGACGGCCTTGATGAACTGTCCGAAGTCGACATGGCCGGTGCCGGGCAGGCCACGGCCGACGAGGACGTCGGCAGGCAGCGGCAGTACCCAGTCGGCGAGCTGGAAGCAGGCGATCCGCTCGCCGTTGGCGGCGATCAGCGGCAGCACGGCCTCGTCCCACCACACGTGGTAGGTGTCGAGCGCGACGCCGACGACCGACGCCGGGTAGGGCGCGCACAGCTCGAGCGCCCCGGCGAGGGTGGCGACGACACTTCGGTCCGCGGCGAACATCGGGTGCATGGGCTCGACGGCGAGGGTGACGTCCGCGGCCTCCGCGTACGGGGCCAGCGCCGCCAGCCCGGCGGCCACCCGGTCCCTGGCCTCGGCCAGCGTCCGACCCGCCAGACCGCCGCACACCAGCACCAACGCGGGCGCGCCGAGCACCGCGCACTCCTCGATGGCACGACGGTTGTCGTCGAGCCAGTCGTCGGCGCCGAAGAACCCGCCCCGGCACAGCGAGGTGACCGTCAGACCCGCCTCCCGCACCATCGCCGCGGCGCGGCGCAGGCCGTACTCGGCGACGGGCTCCCGCCACAGGCCGACGTTGCGCACGCCCTCGGCCACACATCCGTCGACCACGTCGGTCAGCGGCCAGTACTTGGCGGTGGCCTGGTTGAAGGAGAACCTGTCCATCAGCGCACCCCACACGTGGTGAAGAACGCGCGCGCCCTGGCGGCGGCCAGCTCCGCGTCCGGCAGCAGCCCGACCTCGTCGGCGAGCACTAGCAGCCGTGCCAGGTGGGTCGCCGAACGACCCGACTGGAGTCCGCCCACCATGGTGAAGTGGTCCTGGTGTCCGGCCAGCCAGCTCAGGAAGACGATGCCGGTCTTGTAGAACTGGGTCGGGGCGCCGAACAGGTGCCGGGCCAGCGGCACCGTGGGGTCAAGCACCGCACGGAAGCCCGCGGTGTCGCCCTCGTCGAGCAGCCCCAACGCCGGACCGACCAACGGGGCCAGCACGGCGAACACACCGAGCAGGGCGTCGGAGTGGCCCTCCTCGTCGCCCGCGATGAGCTCGGGGTAGTTGAAGTCGTCACCGGTGAACATCCGCACGCCCGCGGGCAGGCGGCGGCGGAACGCGATCTCCAGGTCCTTGTCGAGCAGGCTCATCTTGATGCCGTCGACGACCCGGTCGTGCTCCTTGATCAGGCTCAGGACCGTGTCGGTGGCCTCCGTGGCGGCCGAGCCCCAGTAGCCCGCGAGGGCGGGGTCGAACATCTCGCCCAGCCAGTGCAGTACCACTGGGGTGTCCACTTCGGACAACAGGGTCGAGTAGACGTACAGGTAGTCCGCGGGCCCCTTGGCCACGGCGGCCAGGTGCCTGCTGCACATCAGCACCGGCTGCGCGCCCGCCTCCACCACGTCGGCGAGCTGCCGGCGGTAGGCGTCGAGGACCTCGCCGAGCGTCGCGGGGCCCTCCAGGTGGTCGGTGGCGACACCCGCGACGACCTTGCCGCCGACCGAGTGTGCTTCGCGCACGGTGCGCTGGATGAGCGACCGCACAGCGGGATAGTCGATACCCATACCCCGCTGTGCGGTGTCCATGGCCTCGGCGACCCCGAGGCCGTGGCTCCACAGGTGGTGCCGGAACGCCATCGTCGCGTCCCAGTCGAGCACGGCGGGGGCACCGGGAACGTTCTCGGCGAGCGGATCGGCCACGACGTGGGCGGCGCCGTAGACGACGCGGCTGGTCGACGGCGCCGCACCCCGCGGGGCGGCGGGACCGCCCCGCAGGGTGTGGCGATGCCCGCCGGGAAGCACGATGGAGGTCACGATGTCTCCGTCAGGGCGAACTTGCGGCCCTCACGCGCCGACCGCAGACCCAGCTCGGCGAACTGGACGCCGCGGGCGGCCGCGGCGAAGTCCCACGGGAACTCCGAGCCGGTCACGACGTGCTTGAGGAACAGTTCCCACTGGACCTTGAACCCGTTGTCGAACTGGGCGTTGTCCGGAACCTCCGACCAGACGCCCCTGGCGTCGATCGTCGAAGGCTTGTCCGGGTCCCACACCGGCATCGGCGTCGCCGTGCGCGACTGCGCCCGGCACCGGTGCAGCCCGGCCACGGCGGAGCCGTGGGTGCCGTCGACCTGGAACTCGACCAGCTCGTCGCGGAACACCCGGGTGCACCACGACGAGTTGACCTGGGCGATCACCCCGCCCTCGAGTTCGAAGGTCCCGTAGGCGGCGTCGTCGGCGGTGGCCGAGTACTCCGCGTCGTTCTCGTCCCAGCGGGTCGGGATGTGCGTGGCGGTGGTGGCCTGCACGGTCTTGATCTCACCGAAGAGGTGCTCGAGCAGGTAGTGCCAGTGCGGGAACATGTCCAGCACCATCCCGCCGCCGTCCTCGGCCCGGTAGTTCCACGACGGGCGCTGGGCCCGCTGCAGGTCGCCCTCGAACACCCAGTAGCCGAACTCGCCGCGCACCGACAGCACCCGGCCGAAGAACCCGGAGTCGACCAGCCGCTTGAGCTTCAGCAGCCCGGGCAGGAAGATCTTGTCCGCCACGACGCCGTTGCGCACGCCCGCGGCGCTCGCCACCGCGGCCAGCTCCAGCGCACCGCGGTGATCGGTCGCCAACGGCTTCTCGGTGTAGATGTGCTTGCCCGCCTCGATCGCCGCGGTGATGTTCTTCTCCCGCTGCAGCGTGGTCACCGCGTCGAAGTAGATCTCGATGTCGTCGCGGGCGAGGGCGGCGTGCAGATCCGTCGTCCACTCGGCGATGCCGTGCTTCTCGGCCAGTTCGGCCAGCTTGTGCTCGCTGCGCCCGATCAGCAGCGGCTCCGGCCAGATCACCGTGCCGTCGGCGAGCGGGACGCCGCCGTGCAAGCGGATCGCCAGGATCGACCGCAGCAGATGCTGGCGGTAGCCCATCCTTCCGGTCACGCCGTTCATGGCGATCCCGATCGTCCTACGGGACATTGAGATTTCCCCCTGTGTCAGTGAGAGTCGTGGGCGCCGAGCAACTGGCGGATGTCGCGGGTGTACTCGCCGAACTTCGGGTCGGCCATCACCTGCACGTAATCCCGCTCCCGCGGCAGATCGATGTCGAAGGACCGCACCAGGCGGCCAGGGCGCGCGCTCATGACCTCCACGCGGGTGGAGAGGAACACCGCCTCCGCGATCGAGTGCGTGACCAGCAGGACCGAGGTCCCCGTCTCCCGCCAGATCCGGTTCAGCTGCGCGTTGAGCACCTCGCGGGTCAACGCGTCCAACGCGCCGAACGGCTCGTCCATGAGCAGCACCGGCGGCCGGTGCAGCAGGGCCCGGCACAGGGCCACGCGCTGCTGCATACCACCGGACAGCTCGTGCGGCATCGCGTTCTCGAACCCGGTGAGCCCGGTCAGCTCGATCAGCTCGTCGGCGCGCTCACCGGCGACCGTGCGGTCCATGCCGCGCATCTCGGCCTGCAGCAGGATGTTCTTGCGGACATCCCGCCACTGCAGCAGCGCCGACCGCTGGAAGGCGAACCCCACGTTCTGCTGCGGCTTGGTCACGACCTGGCCCAACAGCGTCGCCGTGCCCTCACTGGCCTTGACCAGACCCGCGACCACCTTCAACAGCGTGGACTTGCCGCACCCGGACGGACCGACGATCGAGGTGAACCCACCCTCGGGCACCCGCATCGAGACGTTGTCCAGGGCCAGGGTCGACGATTTCGCGGACCGGAAGCGAACCGTGAGGTCCTTGACGTCGATCGCCGCGCCCGTCGTCACCGCGCTCACGCGCCACCGCCGGAGGCCAGCGAACCGTCCCAGTACTGTGCCGGGGCCTTCGGGTCCTTCAGGTTCGCGTACTTCGTCATGAGGGAGATGGCGTCCTGCCACTGTGCCTCGGTGTTCTTGCCCGGCGTGCCCGCCTCCGACAGCTTCAGCAGCGGCTCGGCGAGCTTGAGCTGCTTGACGAGCACGTTCAGCGGGGGCTCGTTCTCGGCGAGGTCGACCATCGACTGCGCGGCGTCGTCGGCGTTCTTCACGGCCTCTGCCCACGACTTCTGGGTGGCGCGGACGAACTTGGCGACGAGGTCCTTCTTGTTGGCCAGCGTGTCGTTGCCGACGACGATGCCCGTGCCGAGCAGGTTGAGGCCGTTGTCGGCGTAGAGCAGGTACTCGACCTTCTTGCCGGTCTTCGCCTCGATGGTCGGGCCCTGGTCGTGGAAGAAGCCCATGATCGCGTCGACGCCGCCGGTGGTCAGCTGGGCGATCTTGTTCGCGGCGTCCATGTTCACCACGGTCACGTCGGTGGCCGCCATGCCGTTGGCCGCGAGCAGCGCCGGGAACGTCGCGTACATCGCGTCACCCGGGGTGCCGCCGATCCGCTTGCCCTTGAGGTCCTTGATGGACTTGATGCCAGAGCCCTCGAGGGTCTCGATCGAGGAGGGGCCCTTCTGCAGGAACACACCCGCGCTCTTGACCGGCACGCCCGCGGCGACCGAGTTCAGCAGCGGCGGCGTGTCCGCCCAGCCGAACGTGGTCTGCCCGGCGGCGACCGCCTTGATCGTGTTGCCGGAACCGCTGCCCGGCTTGATCTCCAGGGCGATGCCCTCTTCGGCGTAGAAGCCCTTCTTCAGTCCGTAGTAGAACGGAGCGTGCTCGCCGTAGGGCACCCAGTTGAGGGTCAGCGTCACCTTCTCGGCGTCCTTGGGCGGCGGTGGGGCGGCCTCGCCGCTGGTGGGCTGACCGCCGGGCGCACACGCCGTCAGCAGCATGCCCGCCAGCACGCCCGCAATGAGTCGCTTCATGGATAGGCCTTTCAGGACGTTGTAGCCGAGGACATGGACCGGTGGCTGGCGTGCCATGGGATGAGAACCGCCTCCAGCACCTCGACCACGAAGAACAGGAGGATGCCGATGGCGGACATGAGGATCAGCGCCGCGAACAGCAGCGGGGCGTCGAGGTTGCCGTTGGCCACCATCAGCTGGTAGCCGAGGCCCTCACTGGCGCCGACGAACTCGCCGACGACGGCGCCGACGACGGCCAGGGTGACCGCGACCTTCTCCCCCGCCATCAGGTGCGGCAGCGCGTTGGGGAACTTGATCTTGCGGAACGTCTGCCACTTGCCCGCGCCCATCGTCGCCGACAGCTCCAGCAGCTCCGGGTCCGTCGAGCGCAGACCCGCCACACCCGAGACGACGACCGGGAAGAACGCGATCAGCACCGCGAGGATGATCTTCGGGGCGAGGTCGTTGCCGAACCAGACCACGATCAGCGGCGCGATCGCGATCTTGGGGATCACCTGCGCGAACAGGACGATCGGGTACAGCGTGCGCTCCAGCGCCCGCGAGTAGGCGATCGCCACGGCCGTGGCCAGGCCGAGCACCGACGCGAGCACGAAGCCGACGACCGTCTCATACAGCGTGACGTAGGAGTGGTACATCAGCGAGGACCAGTCCTCGATCATCCGGTCCCACACCTGCCCAGGCGACGGGACCAGGTAGGTCGGCACCCATCCACGCGCCGTGATCAGCCACCACGCCGCGACGATGACGGCGAGCAGGGCGGCGGGCCGCCAGGTGGCGTCCAGCACCTGGAGCAGTCGCTGCGCCGGGGACGTCCTGACCCGACCACCCCGCGTGCGGCCGGGCGGACTCTGGGCGGTCCGCGGTTCGCTCATGGTCGTACTCGACACCTGCTACCTCCGAGATGGGAGCTGACGACCCCTCCTGTCGGAGGCACGACCGCCAGGCAAACGCTTTCCTGGAAACTATCGGACACCTAGGCCCTAGGCAAGGGCTTTCCTACTGGTCAACCGGGTAGACGTCGAGGAACCCGCACATGCCGAGCCGAGCCGACTCGTCCGGCCCCGACTTGCCGCACACCCTGGACTGAAACAGGTGTGACGCGTCGGAATCGGCCATGGCCGCGAGCTGACGCCCCGTGGCCTCCGCCGCCGCGAGCGCGCCGCGCTCCCAGCGCGTTCGCCAACTGTCGAACAACGGACGCTTGAGCTCCACGGCCGCGGCGTAGAACTGTTCCAGCGTCCCGTTCTCCAGCAGTTCGTGGAGACCCCGCACCGCGAGATCCCGCCGCCGGTAGGCCGCGGAGACGTCGGTGCCAGGGGCTCCCCCGCCGGGAAGCGCCGCGGCCTCGGCGTAGCGCGCCGGATCCTTCACGATGTCGAGCGGGAAGGTGAACACCGCGTCACCCGCCTCGGGGAGGCCGGTGTTGCCCATGAGGACGGTTATCCGCAGGCCATCCTGGTTCACCAGGCGGTGAATCGTGCCCGGCGTGAACCACAGGACCACGCCGGGGCGCAGATCATGCTCCTGGTAACCGTCCTGTGAGGACAGTGTGTGCACCCGGCCCGCGCCCGCGGTCACCAGGTAGGCCTCGGTGCAGCACAGGTGTACGTGCGGTGTTCCGCCTCGGTGGCCATCCTCGGCAGGCGTGTCGTACACCGTCAGGCTGGATACGCCCACCGCCCCGGGCAGCAGCTCACACATGGGAACCTCTCACTGTGAAGCCCCCTCCACCCCTATGCCGACCATGATCGGGACCGGCGCGGCAACGGGCGGGAAAGGGCTTTCCTGGTAGGCTGGGACGCTAGTGTGGACCGCACCCAGGTGTCAATGTCCGGAGGTCGCCAAGATGACAACGCTCGCCGACGTCGCCCGCCAGGCCGGGGTGTCGCCCGCGACGGTGTCCCGCATCGTGAGCGGCAGCTCGAAAGCGGTGTCCGACGAGCTGCGCGAGCGGGTGTTGAAGGTCGTCCGGGAGCTCCACTACGTGCCCAACGCGCACGCGCAGCTGCTGGCCCGCTCCGACCGCACGACGGTGGGCGTGATCGTGCACGACGTCTCGGACCCGTACTTCGCCGAGATCACCAGGGGGCTGCAGCGCGTGGCGGCCGAGCAGGGCAGGCTGGTGATCATCTGCAACTCCTACCGCGACCCGGACCGAGAACTCGCCTACGTCGAGCTGCTGCGGGCCCAGCAGGCCGAGGCGATCATCCTGGCGGGCTCCGGCTATCTCGACCCGGCGTTCACCAAGGCGCTCACCACGCAGCTGGCCGCGTTCGCCGCGACCGGCGGCCGGGTCACGGTGGTCGGACGGCACGAACTCGTCGGCGACGCGGTGCTGCCCGCGAACGAGGAGGGCGGCTTCCTGATCGCCTCAGCCGTCTTCGACGCGGGCCACCGCCATGTCGGTGTGCTGGCCGCCCCACCCGAACTCACCACCACCACCGATCGGCTCGCAGGTCTGCGGCGGGCGGCCAAGGAGAAGCGGCGGCCCATCCCGCGGCGCCGCATCTGCTACACCTCCTTCGACCGTGACGGCGGCGCGGCCGCCGCCGCCGCGCTGCTCGACGCCGAACCCCACCTGACCGCCCTGATCGCGATGAACGACACCATGGCGACCGGCGCGCTGTCGCTGCTGCGTGAGCGCGGCATCTCGGTTCCCGGCGAGGTCTCCGTCGTGGGCTTCGACGACATGCCGATCGCCCGCGACCTCACTCCGTCACTCACCACGGTGCGCCTGCCCCTGATCGAGATCGGCGCACGCGCGATCACCCTCGCCCTGCAGGCTCCGCATCGGACCCCCAGGCGCGAGGTGGCCCCGGTCGAACTCGTCTTCCGGGAGTCGCTCGCACCCCCGGCGACTGGGCGCAACGGGCACGCGGTAACGCGTGGATCGGTCGCACCGCAAGGCAATCGGCCACGCGCGAACGAACGGTGAAGGGGTTGACGGCGCAGTGCGCCAGTTCAACGCCCCCCGTCGGGGAGAGTCGGCGGCGCGGGCGACCGGGTAGACGCCCGCGAGCCCGCCGACGAGTGCGGCGATGACCGGGCGACCGACCAGCCGACGAGCGCTGAGCGTTCTCCGGGCAGAACGGCATCTCGCTCAGTCGGGTAGCCGGGCGCCGGTCTTCGCGTCGAACAGGTGGACGTGCTCGGGGTGCGGGGACAGACTGAGTCGAGCGCCACGCCGCCACGCCGACATCCCCGGCGTGCGCACCGTGATCGCGTGGTTGTCCCCCACCTCGTCGCCGGGCGCGGTGCAGTAGAGGTACTGGTCGCTGCCCAGTTCCTCCACCACGTCGACCGTCGCCGAGATGCCCTCGGGAACGATCGTCCAGCCCTCGGGGCGGATACCCACCACGACCTGGTCCGACGACAGCGCCGCGCGCTGCGCCGGGGTCAGCGGGATCGGACGCCCACCCACCGACGCCTGCTCCCCGACCACCTTCGACGGGATCAGGTTCATCGCGGGCGACCCGATGAACCCGGCCACGAACAGGTTCGCCGGCCGGCCGAACAGGCCGATCGGGGTGTCGCACTGCTGCAACACGCCGTCCTTCAGCACGGCCACGCGGTCGCCCATCGTCATGGCCTCGACCTGGTCGTGGGTGACGTAGATGGTCGTGACGCCCAGGCGCCGCTGGAGGGACGCGATCTGCGTGCGGGTCTGGACACGCAGCTTGGCGTCCAGGTTGGACAGCGGCTCGTCCATGCAGAACACCTGGGGCCGACGCACGATCGCGCGGCCCATCGCGACACGCTGGCGCTGGCCACCGGACAGCTTGGCGGGCTTGCGCTCGAGGTACTGCGTCAGGTCGAGCAGGTCGGCGGCCTCGCGGATGCGCTTGATGCGCTCTTCCTTCGGCATCTTCGCGATCTTGAGGTGGAAGCCGATGTTGTCGGCGACCGTCATGTGCGGGTACAGCGCGTAGTTCTGGAACACCATCGCGATGTCACGATCCTTGGGTGGCAGGTTCGTGACGTCGCGGTCGCCGATGCGGATCGCGCCACCATCGACGTCCTCCAAACCGGCCAGCATCCGCAGAGTCGTGGACTTGCCACAACCCGACGGCCCGACCAACACCAGGAACTCGCCGTCCTCCACGGCCAGGTCGAGGCGGTCGACGGCGGGCTGCGGGTTGCCCGCGTAGTACCTCGTGGTCGCGTCGTAGGTGACGGTGGCCATGGCATTTCTCCTGGTGGTCGGGCGGACACAACGTCAGATGTTGGTCCGCATACTCGAGACGAAAAGTCGCTGGAAGGCGAAGAACAGCGCGACGGTCGGGACCGACACGGCCAGCGCCGCGGCCAGGACCACCGGCGGAGGCACCCGGCTGTAGCCGCTGGACAGGTCGGCCAATGCGGCCATGATCGGTCGCGCGGTCGGGCTGAAGGTGAGACTGATGCCGAACAGCAGCTCGTTCCACACCCAGACGAACTGGAAGATGAAAGCGGCGGCCATCGCGGGCTTGGCCAGTGGCAGGTGGACCGAGCGGAAGACCCGCCACCAGCTCGCCCCGTCGAGCAGGGCGGCCTCGGTGATCTCGCGCGGCACGGTGGCCAGGTAGTTGCGGATCACGAAGAACGCGAACGGGACGCAGATCGCGGTGTAGACGATCGCCAGGCCGGTCCACGAGTCGTACAGGTCGAGTTCGGCGGAGGCGCTGAACAGTGGCCGGACGAACACCTGCAACGGCAGCAGCGTGCCGGTGTAGATCAGCCAGAACCACAGCGCGGGCCGCCGGACCGGCATGATCGCCACCGCGAAAGCCGCCCCGGCCGCCACGATGACGGCCGCCGCGGCACACACGAACGCGTACCCGAGGCTGTTGGCCGTCGCCTGGCCGAAGTCACCGGCGTCCCACGCCGCGACGAGGTTGTCGACGAACCCGAAACCGTCCGGCACCCAGCGCGGGCTTCCGGTGTAGGTCTCCACCGAGGTGAACGCGTTGACGACGAGCAGCCAGGTGGGAACCAGCCACAGCAGTGCCATCCCGATGACGGTGATGTCTCTGGCGACCCGCCCGAGCGACTTCGGCTGCTTGCCACGCTTCGTCACAGTGCCGTTCATGAAGCTGCCTTTCCCTGCCCGCGCAAGTACACCCACGAGCTGGCCAGGACGATCAGGGTGAGGACCACCGCGATCGCCGAACCCACACCGGGGCGCTGCAACAGGAAGCTCTCCCGGTACATCGACAGCGCCAGCGTCTCCGACGAGCGGGCGGGCCCGCCCTGGGTCATGACCCAGATGACGTCGAAGGTGCGCAGCGCGTTGGCCAGGCTGATCCCGACCACGACGTAGGTGACGGGCCGCAGCTGCGGCAGGACGATGTGGCGGAACCGGACCCAGCCGTCGGCGCCGTCGATGGACGCCGCCTCGACCGTCTCAGGTGGAATGGTCTGCAGGCCCACCAGGAACAGGATCACCGCGACCCCGGTGGCCTGCCAGGTGTTCGCCATGATCATGCCGAGCGTGTTGAGCGGATCCTCCAGCAGCCAGTCGTGCGCCCAGCTTTCCAGGCCCAGGCCCGCGAGGAGCTGGTTGACCGCGCCGTCACTGCGGAGCATGTAGCCCCAGATCACCGCGACCGCGGAACCGGAGATGGCGTAGGGCAGCACCACCGCGAGGCGGGCGATCCGGCCCCACCGCTGCGCGTTGGTCATCACCGCGATCGCCAGGCCGAACCCGACCGGCAGCAGCAGCGTCCCTGCCATCCACATCAGCGTGTTGAGCAGCGACAGGCTCAGCGCCGGGTCGTCGAACAGTTTGGCGTAGGCGGACAGCCCGCCGAACACCGGCACCAGGTCGTCGGTCAACAGGCTCCGGTAGACCGTCGCCCCGAACGGAACGAGAAGGACGATCGCCACCAGGGCGGCGGCGGGAAGCAAGAATCCCGCCGCGGCCAGGTTCCGGCGCGGCCCGCCCGGCCGGGTGCGGCGCCGAGGCGCCGCACCCGCTGCCGAACCGGCCGCCGAAACGGGCGGCTTCGTCGACACAGTCGAACTCACCCGCCTGCCTTCCGCCACGCCGCCCACTCGGTCTCGGCACGCTTCTGCATGTCGGCCAGCACGCTGTCGGCCTCTTCCGGCTTGAGCATGAACTTCCCGAGATCCTGGACGTTGCCCTCGACCAGAGCGGGCGGGCTGGCCTCCCAGTAGCGGGTCAGCAGCGTCGGGTTCATCGCCTTGACCTCCGCGGCGACCTCGGCCAGCACCGGGTCCTTGCTGATGACCTGCGGGTTGGCCGACGTGTCGCCGAGGAACTCGGTCCAGGTGGTCTGCACGGCCGGGTCCATCCAGCTCTTCATCACCTTGATCGCGGCCTCCTTGTGCGGGGCTGCGGAGGGGACGGCGAAGACACCGGACTCGACGATGACCGACTTCGGGGCGGACGGGTTGATCGACGGCCAGAGGAAGGCGCCGTAGTCCTCACCGGGCTTGAGGCCCGCGCCGGACAGCGTGCCGTTGAACCAGGTGCCCATCGGGATCATGGCCAGCTTCCCGGCCTTCATCTGCGCCGGGGTGTCGAGGAACTTGATGTCGGTCTTGGAGGTGTAGCCCTTGTCGATCAGGGCTTTCCAGACCGCGAGCGCCTGCTTGGCCTTCTCGTCGGTGTAGGACGCCTTGCCGCTCGTCAGATCCTGGTAGAACCGCGGGTCGGACTTGCTGAGGAACTCCTCGAACGGGATGAAGCTGGTCCAGCCGTCGGTCTGGCCGGTCCACAGCGGCGCCGCGCCCGCGCCCTTGAGTTTCTCGCAGGCGGCGAGGAACTCGTCCCACGTCTTCGGCGGGGTCAGCCCGAGCTGGGCGAACAGCTTCTTGTTGTAGTAGACGACCCAGTTGCTCTGCGAGAGCGGCAGGCCATAGACCTTGCCCTTGTAGGTGAACTGGTCCTTCAGGGCCGGGTTCACCCAGCCCTTCTTCTCGGCCTCGTCCCAGACCTCGGTGAGGTCGGTCAGCGAGCCGGTCCGCGCGAGGTCCTGCAGCCGGTACCCCTGCCACCACTTCACGATGTCAGCGGTCTTCGGCGTGGTGATCGAGGAGCGGATCACCTGCTCGTAGCTGGAGGTCGACGGCACCGAGAGCGGGGTGATGCCGGTGCCTCCGGTCGCCTTCCTCAGGTCGACCGAGACCTTCTCGAACCCATCCTTCCACTGTGGGTTGTCGCTGTAGAGCGTCACCTCGCTCGCGGCCTGGGCACCACCACCGCTGTCGCCGCCACCCCCACACGCGGCCAACCCCACGGCCAACGCGACAGCAACACCACCAACCAGCAACCGCTTCATTGATCCAATCACCATAACCATCTCCTGAGGGGGCAACTGCGATTGGACGGATACTTGCATACAAGTGTGCGTCCTGCAACGATGCGTTCATGCCAGCGACACATCTCCCGGCGGAACTCCCGCCCGTCGAGCGCACGCCGATCCGTGCCCGCACGTCGGACCGGGTCTACGACCAACTCGCCGCGGCGATCCGCGACCTGCGCCTGCCGCCCGGCGCGTCGCTGTCCGAGACGGAGTTGGCCGCGCAGCTGCATGTCAGCCGGACACCGCTGCGCGAGGCGATCGCCAGGCTGGCCGAGAACGGGCTCGTCACGGTCGTGCCCCAGGTGGGAACCCGGGTCGCGCTGATCAGCCTCGGCGATGTCGTGCAGGCCCAGTTCGTGCGCGAGCACCTCGAGGTGGCCGCGTTCACCGTCGCCTGCGGACTGTCCCCCGACATCTCGGCGCTGCGCGAATCGCTCGCCCGGCAGGAGCTGGCCCACGCGAGCCACGACGTCGACGCGTTCTTCGCCGCCGACGAGACCTTCCACGAGCGGATCTTCGCGATCAGCGGGTACCCCGGCGCCTGGCGCGCGATGCAGTCGGTGAAGGTGCAGCTCGACCGGCTTCGGCGGCTGAGCCTGCCCGAGGCGGACACCGTGGCCGAGCTGATCGCCGAGCACACGATGATTGTGGACGCGTTGGAGGCCCGCGACATCCCGAGCGGGGTCGAGGCGCTGCGCGGGCATGCCCGGCGCGTGCTCGATTACGGGCCCACGCTGCGCGGTATCCACCCGGAGGTGTTCACCTCGTGACCGCGGGCGAACTCGACGGCGTCGTCGACTACCTCATCGCGGGCGGCCACCTCAAGACGGGAACCCCCGTCCGCGCGCACCGGCTCACCGGCGGCGTCTCGGCCGAGACCGTGCTGGTCGAGGCCGCGGGCACCCGGCTCGTCGTCAAGCGCACCCTCGGCAAACTGCTCGTCGAGGCCGACTGGACGGCCAAGCCCGAGCGGGCCATGACCGAGGCGGCGGCGATCGAGCTGCTGTCCGGGTACAGCCCCCGCGAGGTCCCGAGCCTGCGTGCGGCCGACCCGAGCCACCACACCCTGGTGATGACGGCGGCCCCAGCGGACTGGGTGAGCTGGAAAGACGTGCTGATGGGCGAGGTCGCCGACCCCACCCAGGGCATCTGGTCCACCGCCGCGCGCCTGGGCAGGCTGTTGGGCACCTGGCACCACCGCACCTGGCATGACGCCCAGGTCGCCGAGCGGTTCGGCGACGACGAGGCGTTCGAGCAGCTCCGGCTGGACCCGTTCCACCGGGTCGTGGCCGAACTGCATCCCAAGGTCGCCAAGACCATCGAACTCTGCGCCGAGGAGTTGCGCGACACCCGGCACTGCCTGGTCCACGGCGACTACTCCCCGAAGAACGTGCTGGTCGGCGCGGACGGGCTGATGGTGCTCGACTTCGAGGTGGCCAGGATGGGCGCACCGGTGTTCGACGTGGCGTTCTTCCAGACCCATCTCGCGCTCAAAGCGCTGCACCAGCCCGCCAGGGCGGAGGAGATCGCCCTGGCCGCGGCGGTCTTCCTCTGGTCGTACCAGGGGAGCGCGGGCGACGCGGCCGAGGACGGCGAGCGGGGGCTCGGCACCCATGTCGCCTGTCTGCTGCTCGCCCGGGTCGACGGCCTGTCCCCCGCGTCCTATCTCGACCCCGCGACCGCGGAATCGGTGCGTCGGATCGCCCTGGAGGCGTTGTCCGACCAGGCGCGGATCGGCACTGTCTGGCAGCGAATTCAGGAGATCGCGTGAGTGTGACCATCAGAACTGTCCAAGCCTGGGAGGCGCTGGATTCGCGGGGCCACCCCACGGTCGCCGCGCGGGTCGGGCTCAGCGACGGCAGCGAGGGCGTGGCGATGGCCCCCGCCGGGGCGTCGGCGGGCTCGCACGAGGCGGTGGAGCTCCGCGACGGCGAACCGCGTTACTTCGGCCGGGGCGTGCGCCGCGCGGTGGCCAACGTGATCGAGTTGGGGCAGACCTTGGTCGGTTTGGCTCCGGTGGACGTCGACGAGGCGCTCACCGCCGCCGATCCCTCCCCCGGTTTCGCGAAGCTCGGCGCCAACGCCGTGCTGGCCGTGTCGATCGCGGCGGCCCGTGCGGACGCGGCGGCGGCCGGGACCAGCCTGGCGCGGCGGCTCACCGGTGACGACAGGCCCTTGCTGCTGCCCATGCCGATGGTCAACGTGCTCTCCGGCGGCGCGCACGCCGGGGCGATGCTCGACGTCCAGGACTTCCTCGTCATCCCGGTCGGCGCCACGAGCTTCGCCCAGGCCATCGAATGGGCCGGGGCAGTCCGGACGGCGGCGACCCGACTGGCCGTGCGGCGCGGATTCCCGCAGGCGGTGCTCGTGGCCGACGAGGGCGGCGTCGGCGTCCCGCTGCCGAGCAACCGGGCCGCCCTGAACCTGCTCACCGACGCCATCAGCGCGGCCGGGCTCGCCCCAGGCGTCGACGCCGCCATCGCCGTCGACGTCGCCGCGACCCAGTTCCACACGGACGGGCGCTACCGCCTGGCCTGCGAAGACCGCGACCTGTGTGCCGACGAGCTGATCGGCGAGCTCGTCGACTGGTGCGCGAACTATCCGATCGCCTCGCTGGAGGATGTGCTCGCCGAGGACGACTGGCCCGGCTGGCAGGCCGCCACCACCGCCCTCGGCGACCGGGTCCAGCTGATCGGCGACGACCTGTTCGTCACCTCCACCGACCGGCTCACCCGCGGCATCGACACCGGGATCGCGAACTCGGTCCTGGTGAAGGTCAACCAGAACGGCCTGCTCTCGGGCGCCAAGGCCGTCGCCGACCTCGCGCGCCGCGGCGGCTACTCGACCGTGGTGTCGGCCCGCTCCGGGGAGACCGAGGACGACTGGCTCGCCGACCTCGCGGTGGGGTGGCGCGCGGGCCAGATCAAGGTCGGCTCCACGCACCGGTCGGAGCGCACCGCCAAGTGGAACCGGCTGCTGCGGCTGGAAGCCACCGAGAACACCACGTTCGCAGGCCCATGGCACGGCGGACAGATCCCGAAGGAGTACCCATGACCAGCAGGTTCACCGGGCGAACCGTCTTCGTGACCGGTGCCGCGTCCGGCATCGGCTTCGAGATGGCCCGCCAGTTCCACGCCGAGGGCGCCACCGTGTTCGCCGGTGACCTGGTCGTGGACACGGTGCCCGACGGCACGATCGGGGTGCGGGTCGACGTCACCGATCCGAGTTCGGTGGCCGGGGCCGTCCAGTTGGCGCTGTCCAGCGGAAGGCTGGACGTCGTGTGCAACAACGCGGGGGTCGCGTCGACCAGCGACCCGGTGTCCTGCACCGTCGACGACTGGGACCGCACGTTCGCGGTCAACACCCGCGGCGTCTTCCTCGGCACCAAGTACGCGCTGCCCGCCATGCTGGCGCAGGGGCGCGGCGCCATCGTCAACACCGCCTCCGTCGCCGGGCAGGTCGGGCTCAAGGACCGGGCGGCCTACTGCGCGAGCAAGGGCGCCGTCATCGCGTTCACCCGCCAGGTCGCCGTCCAGTACGCGGGCACGGGCGTCCGCGCCAACTGCGTGTGCCCCGGCACCGTCGACTCGCCCTGGGTCGCCCGTCTCATCGACGCGGCGGAGGACCCCGGGCAGGCGCGAGCGGGGCTGGTCGCCAGGCAGCCGATGGGACGCCTGGGCACGCCGCGGGAGGTCGCCGCCGCAGCGCTCTACCTGGCCTCCGACGACGCGGCGTTCATGACCGGCACCGAACTCGTCATCGACGGAGGTCTCAAAGCAGGCTGACGCTCCCCTTTCCACGGCAATCGACATCTCATAAGGAACCTCCAGATGCGGCTCATGCGCATCGGCGCACCCGGCGCCGAAATACCCGTAGTCCTCACCACCGAGGGCCACCACCTCGACCTTCGCGGCCTGACCGCCGACATCGACGCCGCGTTCTTCGCCGCCGACGGACTGGACCGCGCCCGTGCCGCCGTCGAGGCGGGAACGCTGCCCCGCGTCGAACTCGGCGGCGAGCGCGTAGGCGCGCCGATCGCCCGGCCGGGCGTGGTGCTGTGCGTCGGCATGAACTACGCCGCCCACGCCGCCGAGGGCGGTTCCGAACCACCGGAGCACCCGGTCATGTTCTACAAGGCGCCCAACACCGTGGTCGGCCCCGACGACGACGTCCTGCTCCCGCCCGGATCGGTGAAGACCGACTGGGAGGTGGAACTCGCCGTCGTGATCGGCCGTCGCGCGAGCTATCTGGGGTCGGCCGCCGAGGCCGCGGACCACATCGCCGGGTACGCCATCTCCAACGACGTGTCGGAACGACACCTCCAGCTGGAGATCAGCGGCGGTCAGTGGTCCAAGGGCAAGAGCTGCGAGACCTTCAACCCCCTGGGGCCGTGGCTCGTCACTCCCGACGAGGTCGGCGACCCGCAGGCGCTGGGACTGCGCTCGTTTGTCAACGGCGGCGCACGCCAGCACTCCACCACCAAGGACATGATCTTCTCCGTCGCCGAGCTGGTCCACCAGCTCAGCCAGGTCACCGTCCTCGAACCGGGCGACCTGATCAACACCGGCACGCCGGAAGGCGTCGCCGTCGGCGGGCGCTTCCCCTACCTGCGAGACGGAGACGTCATGGACCTGGAGATCGACGGCCTCGGCAGGCAGCGGCAGCAGGTGAAGGGGCGATGAGCATGCGACTGTCCCTCGGCCACATCGACGTCTACGACGACCGCGTGGCCAAGTTCGCCCACCAGCTCGGCCTGACCGGCGTCCAGTTCCACACGCCCAACCTGCTCCCCGGCGACGACGGCCACTGGTCGATGTCGGAACTGCGGGCCATGCGCGAGCGCTGTGACCGCGACGGCCTGCGGATCGACGGGGTGGAGAACGTCCCGCTGGCCCACTTCTGGAAGGTCCAACGTGGACTTCCCGGCCGCGACGAGCAGATCGACAACTACCGAAAGACGATCGCCAACCTGGCCGCGGTCGACGTCAGGATGCTCGGCTACAACTTCCTCCCGTCGTTCGTCTGGCGCACCAACATGCTCGACCGCGGTCGCGGCGACTCGATGGTCACCTCGTTCGACCTCGCCGACATCGACAAGGGCAACGCGCTGGAGGGCTACCGGCTCGCGCCGTCGGAGCCGTTCACCGAGTTCATCACCGCCGAGCAGATGTGGGCCAACCACAAGTACTTCCTCGACGCGGTGCTGCCGGTGGCAGAGGAACACGGCGTGCGGCTGGCGCTGCACCCCGATGACCCGCCGGTCGACGCGCCGCTCGGCGGGGCCGCGCGCATCTTCATCTCCCCCGCGTCGCTGCTGCGGGCCCGTGAGCAGGCAGGGAACAGCCCGTCCTGGGGTCTGAACTTCTGCCTCGGCACGGTCTCGGAGATGGCGGGCGAGGAGTCGGTCAACGAGGTCATCGACACCCTCGGCGCGGCGGGCGCCATCTTCTACGTGCACTTCCGCGACGTACAGGGCACCGTCCCGGCGTTCAAGGAGTGCTTCCTGGGTGAGGGCAACTACAACCCCGCCCGAGTCATCCGCCGACTCCAGTCGGTCGGGTTCGACGGCTTCATCATCGACGACCACGTTCCCGCCATGGTCGGCGATCCCGACACGTGGATGGACATCTCCCCCGAGGCGTACTGCAGCCGCGGCCGCGCCCACGCCATCGGCTACCTCCAGGGCGTGTTCAACGCCCTGGGCATCGAGTAAGTACACCGATAGTGGCTGTTCCCCTGCATCTCCAGCCCCCAAGGAGTACCTGTGCCCAGCAATGTCAATCGCCGCAAGGCAGGCCGTGTCGGTTTGCGCCTCGTCGCGGCGGCCGTCGCGGTGTCCGCGGTCTCGGTCACGGTCGCCGCCCCTGCCAGTGCCGCCGCGAGTGACGTCGTGCCGATCGACTTCGCCGCGCTGGTGAAGCCGACCGACGCGATCACCACCAAGGTGGCCACGATCCTGCTGAACACCAACCAGTACGCCGTGACGACCTGGTGGAACACGAAGAAGAACTTCGACGCGCAGACCGGCGCCTACCTGGACTTCGCAGGCACCGGGGAACACCAGATCCGGCACCCAGGGGCACAGGCGTACGGCCTGGCCACGGCGTTGCGCATGGGGGTGTACAGCGCGACGCAGACCGGGGTCAGCGTCGCCGACGCCGAGGCGATCACCGTCAAGCTGATCAAGTCACTGGCGTACCGGCACAAGGTCAACACCACCGGCGGCTGGGGCGACCACTGGCAGTCGGCGCACTGGGCCGCGATGGCGGGCACCGCGGGCTGGATCATGTGGGACAAGCTTTCGGTGACGGACCGCGAGTACGTGCGCAAGATGGTCGAGTACGAGGCCAACCGGTTCAACAACTACAACCCGACCTACTACCGCGCGGTCAACGGCACCTACAACCACCCCGGAGACACCAAGGCCGAGGAAGTCGCCTGGAACAACACCATCGTCGCGCTGGCCGCGTCGATGATGCCCAACCACGCCAACAAGGCGACGTGGATGAAGCAGGTCGTCGCCCTGTCGTACAAGGCCAACTCCCGACCCTCCGACGTCGGCACCGGCGCGGACGCGTGGAAGACCCTCAACGGCTTCAAGCTGGGCTCCATGACCGGCTCCAACGTCAACCAGGACGGCACCGTCGTCAACCACGACAAGATCCACCCCGACTACATGGAGTCCTTCGCGATCAACCTCAGCGGCGCGCTCACCCTCGCGCTGTCCAAACAGGACACACCTTACGCGATGCGCCGCGCCTACAACAACATGTACGACACACTCGTCGACAAGAGCTTCGTCCCCGGAACCATGCCGTACACCGACCCGAAGATGGCGGGCAAGACGCTCAACGCGCCGGGCGGAAAGATCTACGCGAGCAGCACCGTCACCGACCCGAACGACACCAGCGACATCTACTACCCCATGGGCAACGACTGGGGCACCGCTCACCGGATGAACTACGCGACCATGGATGTCTTCGCCGACAGCTTCAACGAGGACGACCTGGCCAGCGTGAAGGCCGACGTCTGGGCCAACGCGCACCTCACCAAGGTCCAGAAGCAGCAGGAGCGCCACGCCGACCGCCACACGTTCGCCAACGCCACCGAGTTCAGCTACGCGGGCGCGGAGGAGTGGATCTCCCATCACGCCGCGTGGGCCTACTGGTCCCGGATCGTCACCGCCAGCAGCCTCTACAAAGTCACATCCGCCGCCTACTAGTGATACGGGGGTCCGGGACTGATACCCGGACCCCTTCACTTCGCGGCGCGGGCACACCGGGCCTTGACTGCCCCGGTGAGTCGCCGACGCGAGTGCCGAACACCGCCGAGATCGCGGGAGGCACGCTGGTCGCTTGACAACGGCAACGACGACGAAGGGCTGGGCCACCTCCCGGTGGCCCAGCCCTTCGTCGTCCAGGAACGCCATTGACTGCACAAACCGCACACGACGGGTGTGTTCGCCGCGCCGCGCCCGCCTCCACGGCGCGACTGACCGTGTCCGGCCTTGCAGTTGCTCGGCTGGTTCCGCCAGGCTCGCGGCCACCACCCCGACACGCCCTCAGCGCGATAAGCGTTGACCACTGACCAGTCGGCCACGAACCGCACACGCCGAATTGCCGACGCCCGCGGGGGCGTCGGCAATCCGGCTGACTTCTCCCCGGCGGGTCGCCGACCCCGGTGAAGGGAGACAGGGATCGGCGACCCGCTCGGTGCCTGCCAGGTCCGTGCGACCTAGTAGGCGGCCTGAGTGATCTTGTAGAGGCCGTTGACGGTGACGACCTTCGCGAGGTAGGCCCACGCGGCGTGGTGGGAGACCCACTCCTCGCGGCCCGGGTAGTAGTCCTCACCCGCGCCGATGTAGGTACGGCGGTCGGTCGACCGCTCCTGCATCTTCTGCACCTTGGTCAGGTGCTGGGTCGCCCAGGTGGCGCCCTTCACGGTGACCAGGCCGTCTTCCTTGAAGGCGTCGGCGAAGACGTCCATGGTGGCGAACTGCATGCGCCGGGAGCTGCCCCAGTCGTTGGGCATGGGGTAGTAGATGTCGCTGTTGTCGGTGGGCGAGGTGACGGTGTTGTTCGCATAGACCTTGCCGCCCGGCGCGTTGAGCGTCTTGCCCGCCATCTTCGGGTCGGTGTACGGCATGGTGCCCGCGACGTGGTTCTGATCGACCAGCGAGTCGTACATGCGGTCGTAGCTGCGCCTCACCGCGTAGGGAGTGTCCTGCTTGGACAGTGCGAGGGTCAGGGCGCCGCTGAGGTTGATCGCGAAGGACTCCATGTAGTCGGGGTGAATGCGGTCGTGGTTGACGACGGTGCCGTCCTGGTTGACGTTGGAGCCGGTCATGGAACCCAGCTTGAAGCCGTTGACGGTCTTCCACGCGTCCGCGCCCGTGCCGACGTCCGACGGCCGCGAGTTGGCCTTCAGCGACAGTGCGACGACCTGCTTCATCCACGTCGCCTTGTTGGCGTGGTTCGGCATCATCGACGCGGCGAGCGCGAGCACGGTGTTGTTCCAGGCGATCTCCTCGGCCTTGGTGTCACCGGGGGACGCGTAGGTGCCGTCGACATTGCGGTAGTAGGCGGGGTTGTAGTTGTTGTACCGGTTGGCCTCGTACTCGACCATCTTGCGCACGTACTCGCGGTCCGTCACCGAAAGCTTGTCCCAGAAGATCCAGCCCGCGGTGCCCGCGAACGCCGCCCAGTGCGCCGACTGCCAGTGGTCGCCCCAGCCGCCGGTGGTGTTGACCTTGTGCCGGTACGCCAGCGACCTGATCAGCTTGACCGTCATCGCCTCGGCGGTGGCCACGGGCACGCCGGTCTGCGCCGCGTCGTACACACCCAGCCGCAGCGACGTGGCCAGGCCGAACACCTGCGCGGCCCCTGGCCGGATGTTGTTCTCGCCGGTCCCGCCGAAGTCCAGGTAGGTGCCGGTCTGCGCGTCGAAGTCCTTGGTGGTGTTCCACCACGTCGTCACCGCGAACTTGTTCGTGTTCTTCAGGATCGTGGCCACCTGGACGCTGACCGCGTCCGTGGGCTTCACCAGCGTGGTGAAGTCGATCGGCACGACATCCTGCGCCGCGGCGTTGGCGGGGACGGTCACGAGAACCGACGCCACGGACACCGACACGGCGGCGACGGCCAGGCGTAGCCCGACCCGATTGAACTGACGACGACTGACCCTGCGCGACATCGCGACTCCTTGAACTGGGAGTGAATACTCCTGGGCAACTAGGCCACTTGTATCCAAGTTCCATGTGACGGAGGTGACAGTAAAACGTTTTGTCTTATTGTGTCAACCCCGTGTCGAGCCCGTTTCCGACAGAGTTTCCGCTGATCAGCGCGTTGCGTAGCCAGTCAGGGGCGCAGCGCGGTCACAGGGTCCGGAGCCAGGAAGGCGGTGCGGGCAGCCCCGAGCAGGCCGCTGTGGCGCCCCAGCGCGGCCGGTTCGACAGTCACACGCCGCACGAAACTGAGGGTGGCCGAGTTGGCCAGATGCCGCCGCAGCGGCTCGAACAGCACCGGGCCCGCCGCCGCCACTCCCCCGCCGATGACGACCCGGTCGACGTCGCACAGGGTCGCGGTGTCGATGATGCCGCGCGCCAGCGCCCGGGTGCCGCGGTCGAACGCGGCGACGGCCACGGCGTCGCCACGGGCCGCGTCGGCGGCCAGGGCTTGGGCGGTGGACCCGGTCCAACCCTGTTCGCGGGCCCAGCCGACCATCGACGGGCCGCTTGCGTACGCCTCGACGCATCCGGTCGCGCCGCACACACAAAGTGGTCCGGCCGGATCCGCCACCACGTGGCCGACATGCCCCGCGTTGCCACTGGGACCCGGATAGGCCAGCCCGCCGAGCACCAGGCCGCCGCCGACGCCCGTGGACACCACAATGCCGAGCATCGAGGCGGTGCCCTGCCCGGCGCCGCGCCAGTGCTCGCCGACGGCGGCGGCGATCGCATCACCCACAAGGGTGACCGGCACGTCGGGCACGATGTCGCTGACCTGATCGACGAGCGGGAAGTCCCGCCAGGCCGCGATGTTCACCGGACTCACCGTGCCCGCCAGCGGGTCCACCGGCCCCGCGCACGCCAGTCCGACCGCTCGGGGCGTCACATCTCCCAACACGGAGGTGAGCAGCCCGCGCAGCGCGCTGTCGAGCAGCGATCCGTCGGCGGGGGTGGCGACCTCGGCGTGCCCTTGTACCTGACCTTCCGCGTCGACCAGGCCCGCGGCGAGCTTGGTGCCCCCGATGTCCACCGCGAGCACGACTTCCTGGCCCATTTGTCTCCCTTTCCCTGTGATCAGTGCTCGAGGAGCGACGACAGCTGCGGCGAGTAGGTGCTGTGCAGCACGAGCGCCGCGCCGCCCACGACGGCGGCGTCGGCACCGAGTGGCGAAAGCGCCACTTCAACCACCCGGATATGCCTGGACATCACCCGAGTGGCTACGGCTTGCTGGGCGAAGTCGACGTAGAGTTGTTCGACGTGCCGAATGCCATGGCCGCCGAGGACGACGAGGTCCACGTCGGTCACATTGACGACGTTGACGACCGCCGTCGCGACATGCCGGGCCGCCTGCTCGAGAACGCCCGTGGCCAGGGGATCGCCCTGTGCCGCCGCGTCGCGGATCGCGGCGTTGTCGACCGAGGCCGGGTCGGCGCGGAACCGCTCGGCCAGCACGCTCGCGCCACCCGCGCTGAGCCTGCGCTGCGCCTCGGCGACGACCGCCGCCGGGCTCACGACGGTCTCCAGACAGCCACGGTTGCCGCAGTAGCACTCCAGGCCGTCCGGCTGCACCGACATGTGGCCGAACTCGGCGGCGTTGAACGATCCACCCCGGTAGACCTGCTGGTTGAGCACCAGACCGCCGCCGATTCCGGTGCCGAAGAAGAAGTACGCGAAGTTCGCGACGCTGCGCCCGGCGCCCGCCCACCGCTCGCCGATCGCCGCCGCGGTGGAGTCGTTGTCCAGCGTCACGGGCAGGCCGGTGGCCTCGCTCAGCATCTGCTTGATCGGCACGCGGGTCCAGTGCGCCAGTTTGGGCGGCGAGACCACCATGCCGCGCTCTTGGTCGATCGGACCGGGACTGGCCAACCCGATGCCCAGCACGAGCTCGCGCGGCACATCGGCGGCCCTGAGCACGTCCTCGACGAGGCCCGCCATCGCCGCGACGACGTCGTCGGGGTCGAGGCTCGCGGGCGTCGGCGCCCGCAGGGTGGCCAGCGGCCGCCCGAGCAGGTCCACCACGACACACGCGAGTTCGGCCGGGTCGAAGTGAATGCCGACCGTGCGGCCCGCGTCGGCGTTGATCCGCAAAGTGACGCGGGGTTTCCCGGCGGCGTTCACCCGGCTGGCCCCGTCCTCCCTGACGATGCCCTCATCGATCAGCCTGCGCACGATCCCGGACACCGCCTGCGGGGTCAGGCCCGTGTGCTCGGCGATCTCCAGCCTGCTGATGCCGTCGGCGCGCTGGATCTGCTCGAGCACCACGGCCTGGTTGTACCGCCCCACCTTGGGCAGATTCGTGCCTGCTTGCCGCATCGAAGACCCTTCCAGCTCGCTGTTCGGCATCATTCTGCCGCAAACGGTTGACTAAGTAAATCAATTGGATTTACAGTCCTCGCCACACACCGCTGTAACCGGCGACACATCTAGCCGCAACACCGGACCCCGGAGACGGATATGCCAACACCACACTTCGCCGCAGGTGGGCCATGAGCGCCCCGGTCTTGCTCGAGATGCGCTCGATCACCAAGACCTTCCCCGGCGTGAAAGCCCTGGCCGAGGTCAACCTGGTGGTGAACGAGGGCGAGATCCACGCGATCTGCGGTGAGAACGGCGCGGGCAAGTCGACGCTGATGAAGGTGCTCAGCGGGGTCTACCCGCACGGCGACTACAGCGGCGACATCTTCTACCGCGGCGAGGAGGTCCGCTTCGGCGACATCCGGGCCAGCGAGCACGCGGGCATCGTGATCATCCACCAGGAACTCGCGCTGGTTCCCGGCATGTCGATCACCGAGAACGTCTTCCTCGGCAACGAGCCCCGCAAGCGCGGCGCCATCGACTGGAAGGCCGCCCAGCGCCGAGTCGTCGAGCTGATGAAGCAGGTGGGCCTCAAGGAGGACCCCGACACCCTCATCAAGGACATCGGCGTCGGCAAGCAGCAGCTCATCGAGATCGCCAAGGCCTTCGCCAAGGACGTCAAGCTGCTGATCCTCGACGAGCCGACCGCCGCGCTCAACGAGGCCGACTCCCGGCACCTGCTCGACCTGCTGCGCGAGTTCAAGCGGCAGGGCATCACCTCGATCATCATCTCGCACAAGCTCAACGAGATCGAGGCGATCGCCGACTCCATCACCATCCTGCGCGACGGACGCACCATCGAGACCCTCGACATCAAGGCCGACGGGGTGAACGAGGACCGCATCGTGCGCGGCATGGTCGGCCGCGAACTCGGCAGCCGCTTCCCCGACTACACCCCGAACATCGGCGAGGTGTTCTTCGAGGTCCGCGACTGGACCGTGCGCCACCCGATCTCCACCGAGCGTCTGGTCTGCAAGGGCTCCAGCTTCAACGTCCGCCGCGGCGAGGTCGTCGGCTTCGCGGGCCTGATGGGCGCCGGGCGCACCGAGCTGGCGATGAGCCTGTTCGGCCGGTCCTACGGGGTGTGGCTGGGCGGTCAGGTCTTCAAGGACGGCAAGGAGATCCATCTGCGGTCGGTCTCCGACGCGATCGCGAACGGCCTGGCCTACGTCAGCGAGGACCGCAAGGCGGTCGGACTCAACCTGCTCGACGACATCAAGACCTCCATCGTGGCGGCGAAGCCCGCCAAGGTCGCCAAACGCGGTGTGGTGGACAAGGTCGCCGAGCACAAGGTGGCCGAGCAGTACCGCAAGGACCTGCGGATCAAGACCCCGACGGTCGACGAGGGCGTCGCCAAGCTCTCCGGCGGCAACCAGCAGAAGGTCGTGCTGGCCAAGTGGATGTTCACCGACCCGGACCTGCTGATCCTCGACGAGCCGACGCGCGGCATCGACGTCGGCGCCAAGTTCGAGATCTACGGGATCATCCACCGCCTCGCCGAGCAGGGCCGGGGAGTCGTCGTCATCTCCTCGGAGCTGCCGGAGCTGATCGGTTTGTGCGACCGGATCTACACCGTGTTCGAGGGGAACATCACCGGGGAGGTCGCGCGTGCTGACGCCGACCCCGAACTCCTCATGAAGCAGATGACCACTACCAAGAAACTGTCGGTGTCATGAGCGGATACGAAGACCTCAAGAAGAACCTCTTCGGAGGCAACGCCTCCGCCAGCCGCCAGTTCGGCATGATCTTCACCCTGGTGGCGATCATCCTGCTGTTCCAGATCCTGACCGACGGCCTCACCCTGACCTCGGGCAACCTGATCGCGGTCGTCAGCCAGTACTCCTACATCCTGATCCTGGCCATCGGCATGCTGATGGTGATCGTCGCCGGGCACATCGACCTGTCGGTCGGGTCCGTCGCCGCGTTCGTCGGGATCATCGTCGCCAAGGCGATGAAGGAGTTCGACCTGCCGTGGCCGCTGGCGATCCTGCTCGGCCTGGTGTGCGGCGCGCTCATCGGCGCGTGGCAGGGCTTCTGGGTCGCCTACATCGGCGTCCCCGCGTTCATCGTCACGCTCGCGGGCATGCTGCTCTTCCGCGGCGGCAACCAGTTCATCGGCAACGCCGACACCGTCCCGGTCCCGGAGGGCTTCCGCGCGATCGGCGCGGGCTACCTGCCCGAGGTCGGCCCCAGCACCGGCTACAACAACCTGACCCTGCTGCTCGGGCTCGCCGCCTGCGTCGCGGTCGCGTGGCGGGAGTGGAGTGCCCGGCGCACGCGGCTGGAGATGGGCGCGGAGCCGTCGCCGCTGTGGATCTCCGGTATCCGGCTCGCCATCATGGTGGGCGTCATCATCTTCGCCACCCTGCGCTTCGCGGGCGGCCGGGTCGGCACCAGCTTCCCGGTCTCGGGCATCATCCTGGGCGCCCTGGTGCTGCTGTACTCCTTCTACACCCGCAACACCGTTGGCGGCAGGCACATCTACGCGGTCGGCGGCAACGCCCGCGCCGCCGAGCTGTCCGGTGTGAAGCTCAAGCGGGTCAACTTCTTCGTCATGACGAACATGGGCGTCCTCGCCGCCCTGGCGGGCATGATCTTCGTGGCCCGGTCCGCCGCCTCCGGCCCGCAGGACGGGCTCAGCTGGGAACTCGACGCGATCGCGGCGGTGTTCATCGGCGGGGCCGCGGTCTCCGGCGGCCTGGGCACGATCAGCGGCTCCATCGTCGGTGGCCTGGTCATGGCGCTGCTCAACAACGGTCTTCAGCTCATGGGTGTCGGCGTGGACCTGGTCCAGATCATCAAGGGCCTGGTGCTGCTGCTCGCCGTCGCGCTCGACGTCTACAACAAGAGTCAGGGCCGGTTCTCGGTCATCGGCTCGATCACCCGACCATTCCGCCGCGATGAGCCCGCACCCACCGCGGCCCCGACCGGCTCCCCCAGCGACAGCGACAAGGCCCCGGCCGTCAGCTGACCCACCCCCAACACGCCCGCTCCGGCGGACGCCTCCCGCAGGACGTGCCTCCCGCGGTAGCCCAAGAAAGGTAATCCACAATGCGCAACCTCTTCACCAAGGCAGTCGCGGTCGGTGCCGTCGCGGTACTGGCCCTCGGCGCCACAGCCTGCGGCTCCAGCGAACGCGACGGCTCGACCGGCGGCGGCAACGCCCCCGCCAAGGGCTTCGCCGCCGACGCACTGATCGGTGTCGCCCTGCCGTCCAAGACCTCGGAGAACTGGGTCCTCGCAGGCGACCTGTTCACCAACGGGCTCAAGGAAGCGGGCTTCAAGTCCGACGTGCAGTACGCGGGCGCGTCGACCACCGTCGCCGACCAGCAGGGCCAGATCTCGGCCATGGTCACCAAGGGCGCCAAGGTCATCGTCATCGGCGCCACCGACGCCGCGCAGCTGTCGACCCAGGTGAAGCAGGCCAAGGAGTCCGGCGCGGTCGTCATCGCCTACGACCGGCTCATCACCAACACCCCGGACGTCGACTACTACATCGCGTTCGACAACTTCAAGGTCGGCCAGCTGCAGGGCCAGGCCCTGCTCGACGGCATGAAGGCCAAGAAGGCCACCGGCCCGTGGACCATCGAGCTGTTCTCCGGCTCGCCGGACGACAACAACTCCGCGGTGTTCTTCAACGGCGCCATGGATGTCCTGAAGCCCGCCATCGACAAGGGTGACGTCGTGGTCGGCTCCGGCCAGTCCGACGTCAAGCAGACCGCCATCCAGGGCTGGAAGGCCGAAGGCGCCCAGCAGCGCATGGACTCGCTGCTGACCTCGACCTACACCACCGGCAAGACCCTCGACGGCGTGCTCTCGCCGAACGACACCCTCGCCCGCGCGATCCTCACCTCCGTCAAGGGCGCGGGCAAGCCGCTGCCCGTCGTCACCGGTCAGGACTCCGAGGTCGAGTCGGTCAAGTCGATCATGGCTGGCGAGCAGTACTCCACCATCAACAAGGACACCCGCAAGCTCGTCGCGGAGACCATCAAGATGGTCAAGGCGCTGCAGACCGGTGGCACGCCGGAGGTCAACGACACCAAGACCTACGACAACGGCATCAAGGTCGTCCCGTCCTTCCTGCTGCCGCCGGTCATCGTGACCAAGGCCAACGCGGCCGAGGCGTACGCCAACGACCCGAAGCTGGCCCCGCTCACCAAGTAGACGCACACACCCTTCGTCGCGCGCCTCAGACACATCTGGGGCGCGCGACGTCTTTCCCGAGGCGAAGATGAACGAACTGTTCCGTTTGGACAACCCGATACGTACCTACGACTGGGGCTCGCACACCGTGCTCGCCGAACTGCTCGGCAGGCCGAGCCCGGCCGCGGTTCCCGAGGCCGAGCTGTGGATCGGCGCGCATCCGTCGGCACCGTCGATCCTGCCCTCCGGCGCGTCCCTGCTGGCGACGATCGCCGACGACCCGCCCGCGACGATCGGCGGCGCCGACCGGCTCCCGTTCCTGCTGAAGGTCCTCGCCGTCGAGCGCCCGCTCTCGATCCAGGTGCACCCGGACGACTCCCAGGCCCGCGACGGGTTCGCGCGGGACGAGCTGACCGGACTCGCGCCGGGCGACCCGAAGCGCAACTACCACGACTCCTGGCCCAAACCCGAACTCCTCTACGCACTCACCCCGTTCGACGCGCTGTGCGGGTTCGCCGAGCCCGAGAAGGCCGCCGCCCTGCTGACCTCTACCGGCGGCGCGCGTCTGCGCCGGGTGGCCGAAGCCCTGGCGGGCGGGCCCGAGACCGCGTTCATCCTGCTGGGCGTGTGGCCGCGGGAGGACCGGGCCGCACTGGTCGACGAGGTGCGCGCGAGCACCGGCGACGCCCCGGAACTGGTCTGGGCCAGGCGACTCGCCGAGCAGTACCCGGACGACCCCGGCGTCGTCACCGCGCTGCTGATGAACCTGGTGACCCTGGCACCCGGGGAGGCGCTCTTCGCCCGCCCCCGCACCATCCACGCCTACCTGCGCGGCACCGGTGTGGAGATCATGGCCAACTCCGACAACGTCCTGCGCGGCGGCCTCACCAGCAAACACATCGACCGCGCGGAACTGCGCACCGTCACCGACTTCGCGCCGTCGGAGCCCGAGCTGGTGCTGCCGGTCGCACAGCCGAACGGCGAGGAGCTGTTCCCCACCCCGGCGACCCAGTTCCAGCTCAGCCGGATCAGCCGGTCCGTGGAGGTCGCCGCCCCCGGCCCGGGCGCGTTGCTGTGCGTCGAGGGCGAAGTGACCGTCGAACGCGGGTCGGCCCACGAGCCGCTGCGGCGGGGCGAGGCACTGTTCATCCCCGCGGCGGGCGGCCCGCTACGTGTCAACGGGACCGGACTGGTCTTCCGCGCCGCCGTTCCGTCCTGACCACCGCCGGAACCGGGTGACAGCGTCGTCACCCGCCAGTCCCCTTGCGCCACGGCCAGTCATCGTGCCGACTCGTCGGATCACCGACGACCACCCGGTAGCCGACTCCGCGCACCGCTTCCACCCGAACCCCGGACGCGTTCTCCCGCAGCGCCCGCCGCAGGCGTTTGACGGCGGAGACGACGGCTTGGGCGTCGCCGACGTAGGCCCGGCCCCAGACCTTGTTGGTCAGCTCGGCGAATGTCCAGACCCGGCCGGGGCTGTTCGCCAGCGCGAACAACAGGTCGAACTCCCGGGCGGATATGGGCACCGGGCGACCACACCAGGTCAGCTCGCGCAGGTCGGCGTCGAGCCGGAGTTTGCCGCACTCGACCACTCGGCGGGCGCCGGTCCCGATCTCGTCGAGCCCGGCGCGCAGCGCGTCGGCGTCCGGCAGGAACACGACCGGGACCCCGGCCGCCTCGGCCACCGCCGTCAGGCGTTCGGCAGGCACGCCCACGCAGATCACCACTGGCCCGTCCACCGCGCCAAGCACCTTCGAAGTACCCATCACGGCGCCCCCAATAGTTTGTTCAACCGATAACCAAACGCTACAGCGCGTGCCCGGGTTGGACACCCGCCGATCGGGTTCGACCGGCGAGTGACCAGATCCGCCCGCGTGCGGAGCCTTCCGCGGCGCCACCGAATCCGGCAACGTTCGGTACACGGGAAGTCACCGATCGGCTACTCGTGGTGACGCGCGGCCACCTCCTGCTCGCCGCGCTGAACGGGAGCTCCAGTGTTATCGCAGTCCAACAGACCCGCGCGCCCACGTGCCTGGTTGTCGCTGATGATCGCGACGGCGACCGCCTTCACCGGCGCGGCGACGCTCACCACCCCGGCCGCGGCAGGCCCCGCGTCCAGCACCAAGATCGAAAGCACTGTCAGCGAAGCGCTGGAGAACAAGGACAGCACCGACTTCTGGGTGATGCTCTCCGACCAGGCCGACCTCTCCGCCGCGTCGCGGATCACCGACTGGGGACAGCGCGGCCAGGCCGTCCTCGACGCCCTTCGGCACACCGCCGACTCCAGCCAGGCGGGCGTGAAGGCCGAGCTCACCGCCGCGGGCGTCGACTTCACCTCCTACTTCGCCGCCAACACCATCCACGTCCACGGCGGCACCGCCGCGCTCGCCGAACGCCTCGCGGGCAAGGCCGAGGTCACCTCGATCCTCGCGAGCCGGACCTACGAGGTTCCCACCGACGCGCCCGCACCGGAGGTCCCGGCGGTCGACGCCGTCGAATGGGGCATCGCGGCGATCAACGCCGACGACGTGTGGGCCACGTACGGCACCCGAGGCGAAGGCATCGTCGTCGGCGACATCGACACCGGCGTGCAGTGGGACCACCCCGCGCTCATCGGCAAATACCGCGGCAACGCCGCGGGCGGTGTCGATCACAACTACAACTGGTACGACCCGGCGCGCGCCTGCCCGACCGCGACCCCGTGTGACAACCACAGCCATGGCACCCACACGATGGGCACCATGGTCGGCTCCGACGGCGCGAACCAGATCGGCGTGGCCCCTGGCGCGAAGTTCATCGCCGCCAAGGGTTGCCCGGCATCGAACTGCACCACCGAGGGGCTGCTGGCCGCGGGCCAGTGGATGCTCGCACCGACCGACCTCACCGGCGCGAACCCGCGCCCGGAGCTGCGTCCGCACGTGGTGAACAACTCGTGGGGCGGCACATCAGCCGACCCGTGGTACCAGGCGACCGTCCAGGCGTGGCGCGCGGCCGGGATCTTCCCGTCGTTCTCCAACGGCAACGCGGGCCCCGCCTGCAGCACGTCCGGCGCGCCCGGCGTCTACCCCAACTCCTACGCGTCCGGCGCGTTCGATGTGAACGGCGCCATCGCGTCGTTCTCCAGCCGCGGCCCCGGCGTGAACGGGACGATCAAACCCAACCTCGCCGCTCCCGGTGTCTCGGTCCGGTCCTCGGTTCCGGGAAACGGCTACGGATCACAAAGCGGCACGTCCATGGCGGCGCCACACACCTCCGGCTCCATCGCGCTGATCTGGTCGGCCGCGCCCGCCCTGATCGGTGACATCGCCGCGACCGAGGCGCTGCTCAACGGCACCGCGGTCGACACCGCGAACCTGGCCTGTGGCGGAACCGCGGCGAACAACAACGTCTTCGGCGAGGGCAAGCTCGACGTCCTCGCCGCCGTCGACAACAGCCCACGCGGCCCGATGGGCACCATGTCGGGCACGGTCACCAACGCGGCCACCGGAGCGCCGATCGCCGGGGCCAAGGTGTTCGCCGACGGGGAGCGCGACCGCACGGTGACCACGAACGCGGCAGGCCGGTACACGAGCGCGATCCCGGTCGGCGACTACTCGCTGACCGTCTCGGCGTTCGGCTTCGCGGCCACCACCGCGGTCATCACGGTGACCGAGGGCCAGGAGACCACTCGCGACGCCGCGCTCACTCCCGCCCGCAGACACACCCTTCGAGGTGTCGTCCGCGGCAGCGACGGTTCTCCGGTCACGGGCTCGACCGTCGCCGTGGCCAATACCCCGCTCGCGCCGGTCGTGACCGGAGCTGACGGCGCCTACGCGGTGCCGAACATCCCGGAGGGCCAGTACCGGATCAACGCGTCCGCGGGCAGCTGCAACCACCCACTGGACCTCGACGTGACCGTGGACGGCGACGAGACCGCCGACATCACGCTGCCCACCCGGAAGGACTCCTTCGGCTTCTCGTGCTTCATCGAGGGTCCCTCCTATGTGGAGGGTGACACGCCGATCAGCCTGACCGGTGACGACGCCGCCACCGTGGTTCCGCTGCCGTTCGAGTTCTGGTTCTACGGCCGCACCTACAGCCAGGCGCACGTGGGGACCAACGGTCACGTCAACTTCCTGGCACCCGCCCCCACCGCGCTGTCCAACACGCCCATCCCGAGCTCGAACGTGCCGAACGCGGCGATCTACCCGTTCTGGGACGACCTCAGGCTCGACGCGACCAGCCGGGTGATGTCGAAGACCTTGGGCACCGCGCCCAACCGCCAGTTCGTGATCGAGTGGCGCGACACCATCATCTTCGGGACGACCGCCAGGGTCGACTTCGAGGCCGTGCTGTTCGAGAACGGCGAGATCGCCTTCCGCTACCGCAACCTGGACCAGGCGAACCCGAGGGAGACCGGCAGCTCGGTGAGCGTCGGCATCGAGAACCAGACCGGCGCGGTGGGCTTCCAGTACTCACTGAACCAGTCCGCGCTCACCGACAACCAGGCGATCCACTTCAAACCGCCTGCCAACGGCGTCGTGTCCGGTGCGGCGACCGACTCCAACGACGGTCTCGGCGTCGCCGGTGCCACCATCCGGGCACTGAAGGGCGGCGTCGAGGTCGACAAGACCACGACCGGCGCGGACGGTACCTACCGCCTGCGGCTGCTCGGCGGCGACTACCAACTCGAGATGAGCAAGCACAACTACGTCACCGGGACGTCCGAGGTGACGATCACGACCGGCGACGTGGCCACCGCAGGCCTCGTCCTGGACACGTCGCGGGTCGGGTTGGACCTCGCGCCGGTCACGTTCCTCGCGCAGGAAGGCCAGTTGCGCACCGCGACGCGGACGCTCAACAGCACCGGCCTCCTGAGCGCGGAGTTCACGTTGACCGACAACGCGCCGTGGCTGTGGGCCGTCCCCGGCGCAGGCGTCGGTGTCAAGCCGGGTGCTTCGCAGGAATTGACCATCCGGACTGACCCGAACGGGTTGCGGCCGGGGGTGCACACCGGGTCGATCACCGTCACCACCAACGCGGGCCGGACGCCGACGCTGACCCTCCCGGTCACGCTGGTCGTCCCCGCCTTCCGGGTCGGCCTCGACTCGGGTGGCAACGGTTTCGTCGACGGCGCGGGTGACACGTGGGTGACTGACACCGCTTGGACGCCGGGGGGCTTCGGCTACCTGTCCAACGGGCCGGTGGTGACCACGAAGAAGGCCATCGCGGGCACCACCGACGACGCGTTGTTCCAGTCGCAGAGGGAAAGCGCGGGTGGCTACCGCTACGACAGCCTGCCCGAGGGCACGTACCAGGTGCGGTTGGACTTCGCCGAACTCAAGGCTGATCTGCCCGCGGGCAGGCGCGTGTTCGACGTGTCGGTGAACGGCAAGGTGGTACTGCCGGACTACGACATCGCCGCGCGGGTCGGCTCGCTCACGGCCGATTCCCATGAGTTCTGGGTGACCGTGCCCGAGGGCGGTTCGATCGCGGTCGACCTCGCCGCGGAGAAGGGCAAGCTGCCCCCGGTGATCAACTCACTGCGGATCACGCACCGCCCGGACCACGTGTCCTGATCGGACACCGGCCCAGTGAAACCGCGGCCCCGCGACTCTCACACCGGAGTCGCGGGGCCGCGCACTTTCAATGGGCAGGTCCTACGCGGATTCAGCGAAAGGCATGTCGCGATGGTCGATGATCGCGCCGCGCCGGGACACGACCCGCGCGGCCAGCCGGTTGCCGGTCTTGGCCGCGTCGACCGGGGAGAGTCCCGCGACGCGCGCGGCCAGGTAGCCGCCATTGAAGCTGTCGCCCGCCGCCGTTGTGTCCACAGCGGACACCGGCTCGGTGGGCACGTGCGTCAGTACACCCCGTGAGTTGACCCAAGCGCCCTCCGGGCCGACCTTGATCACCGCCTCGCGCACGCCGAGCCGCTCCAGCCTGCTCCCGCACGACTCGACGTCGTGGGCCGCGCCGAGCGCCACCTCGTCGTCGAGCGTCACGAGGGCGATGTCGGTGACCCCGAGCAGCTCGGCCATGGCGGTGCGGGCATGGTCGGCGCTGGGCCAGGCCCCGGACCGGAAGTTGTTGTCGAAGGCCACGACGCTGCCCTGCCCGCGCAGCTCGCCGAGCCGGGCGACCAGGGCGGCCCTGGATTCGGTGCTGGTGAGCTGCAGGGTGATCCCGGACAGCACGATGAGGTCACCGCGCAGGTGACTGATCCACTCGGCGTCGGCGAACGTCCGCGCCGCGGCCGAGGCGCCACGCCAGTAGGTGAAGGACCGCTCCCCTGTCGAGTCCGTGCTGATCAGGTAGGCGCCGACGGTGCGGTCCACGACCACCAGCGCGTCGTCACCGACGCCTTGGGCGTGCCAGGATTCCCGCATGCGGTCGCTCTCGGCGTCGCCGCCCAGGCCGGTGAGGTAGCGGACGTCGACCTCGGCACCGAGGTGGGCGGCGACCCGGCGCAGGTACACGGCGGTGTTGTAGGTGTCGCCCGCGTACCCGATGGCCGCGCGGCCCGCGGATTCCCGCGCGATCTCCAGCATGCACTCGCCGACGCACTGAACGAGCGGCCGTTCTGGGCCGGCGACACCGGTGATGCCGCCGGTTGGCGAGAACGACACGGGATCGGAGGTCTCGTCCACCGTCAGGCCCGATCCGGAAGCGCGTTGGCGACCCGGGCGAGCATGCCGCCGTCGACCCGGACGTCGGTGCCGGTCACGAATGCGGCGCGAGGACTCGCGAGGTAGGAGATCACCGAGCCGACCTCCGCCATGGTGGCCACGCGGCCCAGCACGTGGGCGAGCCCCCAGTCGGCGATGACCCGTTCGATCGCCTCGGGGCTCCCGTCGGAGAACCGCGCCGCGGCGGCGCGCAGCATGGGCGTGTCCACCGAACCCGGGCTGACCGAGTTGACGCGGACGCCGTAGGCCGCCTCGTCGACCGCCATCGCGCGGGCCATCGCCACCAAGGCGCCTTTGCTCGCCGTGTACGCGACAACGCTGGGCTGGGACGCGGTGGCCTGCACCGAGGCGACGATCACGATGCTGCCCGCCGGGCTTTCCCGCAGGTGCGGCAGCGCGGCATGGGCGGCGAGGAACACGCCCTTGAGGTTGACGTCCATCACCTCGTCCCACAGCTGCTCGGTGGTGGCGACCGTGTCGCCGTAGCGCTGGATGCCCGCCGAGGTGACCAGGGTGTCCAGCCGCCCGAAGGCCGCGATGGTCGCCGCGACGGCGTGGGCCGACGTCGCCGGGTCCTGAATCGGGCCGGACAGCGCGATCGCCGAGCCGCCATCGGCTCGGATGGCGTCGGCCAGTTCCTCGCACTCGGCCTGCTGGATGCCGTGGACGGCCACCGCGGCGCCCTGCCGCGCCAGTTCGAGCGCCGCGCCCGCGCCGATCCCGCTGGACCCGCCGGTGACCAGGGCCACCCTGCCGTCGTGCTCGCCCATCATCGTGCTCCTTCGGTGGTGCCGAGCGTGACGCTCATCGGGATCCGAACAGCCTGGTTCGCGGCCAGGCGCAGGACAGTGGCCCGGTCCGGTCCGCTGGTCTGCGTGCTCGACGGCTCGACCGCCACGACCCTGGCGCGGCGGAACCAGGGGAACACCGGCGTGAAGTTCAGTTCCTGCCACAGCCACGCGTACGGCAGATGCGTGCCGTCCCACTCGATGCGGACAGCGAGCCCGAGGTCCACATTGGTCAGACTGGCCCAGTGCCCGTCGAAGTCGGACAGCCAGCCGAACAGGACCCGCCGTTCGCCGGGCCGGGGAACCGCGCCGAGGTCGAGTCCGTCCGCCGTCAGCGGCCACGGGTGTGCCGAGCCTGGGGCCACGACGCTGTCCTCGGTCTCCGGGTCGGCGGTGAACCGCCGCGCACCGGTCCGCAGCACGCACTCGCCGTCGAGGAACCGCCCACCGAAGGCCGGGTGGATGACGTAGTCGACGGCCAGCGGGACATCACTGAGATTCGTGACGGTGTCGACGACCTGCACGACCGGTGCGTCCGGGCTGAGGGTCACGTTCCGATCGACGCGCACGGGCACGGAGAACAGCTCGGCGCGCAGGTCCGCCTCGACCGGGCCCGCCGACACCACCTCCCATTCCACGACGGACGCCTCGCCGTGGAAGGCCACCGGCGCCCCGGCCACCAGCCGGGCCGCGCCCGCGTTCGGACACAGCGTCTGCCAGCCGCCGCGGTAGCGCTCAAGCCACCCGGCATAGGGGTCGTGCGTCGTCGGCGCCGCGCCCGCCCGGACCGCGTCGGCGCGGCGCCGCCACGGTGAGCTGAACAGCACGTCGACGCCGCTGGCGCGGTGCCGCAGCGCGAGGATGTCCGCCCCGCGACCCGGATCGATGTCGAGTTCCAAGTGCTCGCTGACGAGCTTGACGAGGTTGTCCATCGGTCACCCAGCGAACGCGTGGACCGGGACGCCGCGCGTCGTGGTGGCGAGAGCGAACACCGAACCGGCCAGGGGTTCCCCGGCGAGTTCGTCCTCGGTCAGCCCGTGCCGCGCCGAGGTGATGACCAGGGTGCCGTCCGGGGTGAACGCGCAGCTCGACGGCTGGCTGACCGGCATCGGCACCACGGCGACGAGGTCACCGGCCGGGCTGAAGCGGCGTACCTCGCCACCGCCCCACACCGCCACCCAGAGGAAGCCGTCGGCGTCCACCGCCAACCCGTCGGGCAGCCCCGGATCGACCGTCGCCAATTCGGTGAAGGCGCCGACGTGCCCGTCGTCGGGGTCGAACGGAGCCCGCATGAGCCGCTGGGCGACGCTGTCGATCAGGTACATCGTCGTGTCATCGGGGCTCCACCCGAGTCCGTTCGGCAGCGCGAGGCCGTCGGCGTGCACCGTGCTGGGGCCACCACCATCCCACCTGTGCAGGGTGCCCGCCCCCGGGACGAAGTCCAGGTGGGTGCCGCCCGCCCACATCCGGCCCCGCGAATCGCATTTGGCGTCGTTCATCCGCCGGTAGGGCTCGGGCAGCACCGGGTCGGCGATGGTCAGCCGACCGTCCACCCAGTACCCGAAACCGTCCGCGACGGCGACGGCGAACCCGTCGGCGGAGGCGCGCGGCGCCGCCGCGCCCACGCTGGTGCCCAGTTCGGCCGTCGTGTGCGCGCCGGTGGCCAGATCGGTCTCGTGCAGCAGTCCGGCGAGGATGTCCACCCAGCACAGCGTGCCGTGGCGCTCGTCCCAGACCGGGCCCTCACCCACGTCGGCGAGCGCGTGGACGAGCAGGTCGGGCTGCGCCAGCCTCTCGATCATTCCCATACGTGCGTTGCTCCAGTGGCCAGGGACGATTGCCAGAGACTTGCATACAAGTGTCCTACTGGCAAGTATGCAAGAATTGCCCGATGAGTTCACGACCGAACGGCGCCGCGACGGCCCTCGCACCGATCGTGCGGGACTCCGTCCGGGCCCGCACCTCAGACCGGGTCTACGACGAGTTGGTCCACGCGATCCGCGATCTTCGCATGCGTCCGGGTGCCACGCTGTCGGAGACCGAACTGTCCGCCCAGCTCGGGGTCAGCCGCACGCCGGTCCGCGAGGCCATCTCCCGGCTGGTGACCGACGGGCTGGTCACCGTGGTGCCGCAGGTAGGCACCAACGTCGCGAGGATCAGCATCGAGGACGTGCGGCAGGCCCAGTTCGTCCGCGAGCACTTGGAGATGGCCGCGTACTCGCTCGCGTGCAAACTCCCCGTCCGGGACACCGCGCCGATGCGCGCGCTGCTGGCCGAACAGGAGCGAGCGCACTCCCGCGGCGACACCGACGCCTTCTTCGCCGCCGACGAGGCCTTCCACGAACAGATCTTCGAGATGGCGGGCTACCGCGGCGCGTGGCACGCGATGCAGCCCGTCAAGCTCCAACTCGACCGGCTGCGGCGCAGCAGCCTGCCCGAGCCGCGCACCGTGGCGGACCTCATCGCCGAGCACACCGCGATCACCGACGCGCTGGAGGCGGGCGACACGCGGCGCGGCGGCGCGGTCGTCCGCGCGCACGCGCGCCGCGTGCTCAAGTACGGCCCCGACCTGCGGCGAGCCCACCCGGACATGTTCACCGACTGACCTGCCTGCCCCGAGATCAGCCGTGGACGGTCGCGTGCACGTCGGCGTGACGCGCGCGGATCGCCAGGCCGCGCTCGATGTCGGTGTCGCTTGGCTCCGTCTCGAGCGCGGTGGCCACCGGCCACGACGGCGGCGTCGCGTCGCCGGAGAGTGCCCACGCCGCCTGGCGGGCGGCGCCGACGGCGACGTACTCGGCTGGGGCGGGGACGGAGACCGGCAGGCCGAACACCCCTGGCGCGATCGCGCGGACCGCCCGCGACCTCGCGGCCCCACCGATCAGGACGATCCGGCGGGCCTTGACGCCGAGCGACTCCAGCGTCCGCAGCCCCTCGGCCAAGCCGCACAGCATGCCCTCCACGGCGGCCCGCGCGAGGTTGGCCGGGGTCATCGTCGCCCCGGTCAGGCCGAACAGCGAGCCGGTGGCGTCGGGCAGCGGCGGCGTGCGCTCCCCTTCCAGGTAGGGCAGCATCGTCACCCCGCCCGCGCCGGGTTCGGCCAGCAGCGCGAGCCGGGACAACTCTTCGAGGTCGACACCGAGCAGCGCGGCGGTCGACCCGAGCACCCGTGCGGCGTTGAGGGTGCACACCAGGGGCAGGAAGGCCCCGGTCGCGTCGGCGAACCCGGCCACCACCCCCGACGGGTCGGCCACGGGTGCGTCGGTCACCGCCGACACCACCCCACTGGTGCCCAGTGACACGACGACGTCGCCGACGCCGGCGCCGAGCCCCAGCGCGGCGGCCATGTTGTCGCCGGTCCCCACCGCGAGGGGGGTACCCGCGGGGGTGGCGCCGACGATCTCGGCCGGACCGGCCACCCTGGGCAGCGCGGGCCGGTGACCCAGCGCCCGGTCGACCAGATCGAGCCGGTATTCGCCGGTCGCGGGCGAGAAGTAGCCGGTGCCGGACGCGTCGCCGCGGTCGGTCGCCCACTCCCCCGCCGGTGATCCGGCGAGGCGCCAGGTCAGCCAGTCGTGCGGGAGCATGACCTCGGCGGTGCGATCGGCGTTGGCCGGTTCGCGGCGACGCAGCCAGCGCAGCTTGGTGACGGTGAAGCTCGCGGCGGGCACGCTGCCGGTCGCGTCCGCCCATGCCTGGGCGCCGAGTTCGCCGATCAGGTCGGCGGTGTCCGGCGCCGAGCGCAGGTCGTTCCACAGCAGGCTGGGCCGCACCACCGCGCGCCGCTCGTCGAGGGCGACCAATCCGTGTTGCTGGCCGCCGACCGCCACCGCTTCGACACCGTCGAGCAAACCGCCCCTGGTCGCCTGGCTCAGCGCGGCCCACCAGTGCTCGGGGTCGACCTCGGTGCCGTCGGGGTGCGGCGCCGACGCCTCGGCCAGCACCTGGCCGGTGTCGGCGTCGCAGACCACGACCTTGCACGACTGGGTGGACGAGTCCACCCCGGCGACCACGCGTCTGGCGGTCACGAGCTGAAGGCGGCGTCGAACGCCGCGGCGGGCGGGTCGACGGCGAGCTTGCGCACGAACTCCAGCGCCTCGGGTGCGCCCAGCAGTCGGTCCATGCCCGCGTCCTCCCACTCCACCGAGATCGGCCCGGTGTAGCCGATGGAGTTCAGCATGCGGAACGAAGCGCCCCACGGCACGTCACCGCGGCCGGTGGAGACGAAGTCCCACCCTCGCCGGTGGTCGGCCCACGGCAGATGGCTGCCGAGCCTGCCGTTGCGGCCGTTGCCGACCTGGTTCTTCGCGTCCTTGCAGTCCACGTGGTAGATCCGGTCGCGGAAGTCCCAGAGGAACCCGACCGGGTCGAGGTCCTGCCACACGAAGTGCGACGGGTCCCAGTTGAGCCCGAACGCGGGACGGCGACCGATCGCGTCGAGCGCGCGCTCGGTCGTCCAGTAGTCGTACGCGATCTCGCTGGGGTGCACTTCGTGCGCGAACCGCGCGCCGACCTCGTCGAACACGTCGAGGATCGGGTTCCAGCGGTCGGCGAACTCGGCGAATCCCGCGTCGATCAGCTTCTGGGTGACGGGCGGGAACATGGCGAGCATGTGCCAGATCGGCGAGCCGGTGAAGCCGACGACGGTGTCGACGCCCAGGTTCTTCGCCGCGCGGGCGGTGACCTTGACTTCCTCGGCGGCCCGGGTGCGCACGCCTTCGGCCTCGCCGTCACCCCAGACGTGCGCGGGCAGGATCGCCTGGTGCCGCTCGTCGATCACCTTGTCGCACACGGCCTGGCCGACCAGGTGCGTCGAGATGGCCCACACCTTCAGGTTGTACTTCTCCAGGATGTCCAGCCGATCGCGGACATAGGAGTCGTCCTCCGCGGCCCGGCGCACGTCGAGGTGGTCGCCCCAACAGGCGATCTCCAGCCCGTCGTAGCCCCAGCCGGAGGCCAGCCTGGCCACCTCCTCGAACGGGAGGTCCGCCCACTGGCCGGTGAACAGGGTGATCGGTCGCGCCATGGAACTGCCTTTCCAAAGTTTCGACGCTGTCGACCGCCGCCTAAGGGGACCGTGGCGGCGGTCGACAACGGTGACCTGTGGACCGCCGCCCGACAGCGGAGGGCGACCCAATGTTTGAATTACGGGGAGGCGGTCCAGTAGTAGTCGAACTTGGCGGTCTTGCTCGCCGCCTGCGGCCCGCCGAAGGCGTACAGCCCGACCTTCGAACCCGCGACCGCGGTGTTGGTGACCGTGCCGAGCACCGTCCACGCCGTCCCGTCCACCGAGTACGACGCGGCGTAGGTGTCACCCCGCTTGACCAGCCGGAGGTGCCAGACACCCTGGGTGATGCCCGAGCCGTTCGGCGCGGGCTGCACGATCGCGTTGTCGACCTCGTTGCGCAGCTCGATTGTCTTGGCACTACTGCTGGCCAGGTAGTCGAGCTTGAGGTAGTTGGCGTCGTCCTTGTAGACCATGAGGCCCGCCTGCTGGTATGCCTCGTTGAACGACGACCCGTCCACCTTCGTCTGGATCGTCCAGTCGCCCGCGGGCATGGACTGCAGCATGAAGTTGTTCGGGTTGCCCGCGGTGGCCTGGTAGATGTCACCACCGCTGGTGTCGATCTCCAGGTTCCCGGCGTTCACCCGGTACTTCGACGCGTCCGGCCGGACGATGGTCGACCAGCGGCACTGGTCGAACGGCCCGGTGAACTCGTCGTCGCGCCCGCCGACCGTGCTGTCCGGCGTGATGGTGAAGGAGTCGAACTTCGCCGTGATCGGCAGCGCCGACGCGCGGTTCGCCAGGCCGAAGACACCGATCGACTTGTTCGCGATGCCGGAGATCGACCTCGCCGTGCCGAACGGGGTGAACGTGACACCGTCCGCGCTGTAGGACGCGGTGACGTTCACGCCATCGGTGCTGGTCATCCGCACGAAGTACGTGTCCGGGAAGTTGTCGCCCATCCCGGCGGTGTTCGTCGAGGACAGCGTCCCGGCTGTCTCGCTGGAGAACTGGAACACCCGGTTCGCCTTCGACGGCGTCGAACCGGTGCCCATCAACACCACCTTGAGGTAGTTGTTGTCGTCGCCGTAGACGATCAGACCAGCCTGCTGGTAGCCGAGGCGCGCGGGCAGGGTCACCCTCGTAGTGGCGGTGAACGCACCCGACGCGAGCGGCTGCAGGACGATGTTCGGCGTCGCGGGGGTGGTGCCCGCCCCGGCGATGTCGGTGGCGGTCAGCGGGAACTGGAGGTGGCCTCCGGCCACCGACAGGTCCTGGTTCTCCCGGACGATCCGGCTCCACCTGGTGTGGTCCAGACTCGTGCCGGTGAACCCGTCGGACTTGCCCGACAGGCACGTCGTCGTCGCGGGCGCGCCCACCGTGATCACCTTGGTCGCGGTGCCGACGGCGCCACCGGAGTCCCGGGCGGTCACCTTCGCGGTGTACGTGCCCGGGTCGAGGTAGGTGTGCCGGACCGCGGCGCCCACACCGGTTTCCCCGTTGCCGAAGTCCCAGGTGTAGGTGAGGGCGGAGCCCTCAGGGTCGGTGCCGGACGCGGTGAAGTCCACGGCCAGCGGCGCGGTCCCGGTCGTCGGCGTCGCGGTCACGCTCGCCGTCGGCCGGAGGTTGTCGGTCATGCCCTTGCCGTCGAACTGGATCCAGTTGATGTTCGACGCGCCCGCGGTCTGGACGAAGTAGAGCTTGCCGGAGCCGGTCGGCGGGTTGGTGAGGGTCACCGAGTAGTCGCCGTAGGTCTGCCAGGCACCGGTCGCGGGCACGGTCACGGTGCCCACCAGGGTGCCGGTCGACGGATCGCCGTGGCGGATCTGCCAGGTGGCTCCGCTCGGCGACGCCGCCCGCAGGTTGATCTTGGTGATGTTGGTCAGGTTCATCACGTTCCAGCCGAACCAGTCACCGGGCTCGACCCACCCGATGTTCAGGCCGCCACCCGCGGTGTCCCCGGTGGCCTGGGTCTGCACGCCGGGGGTGCCGCCGGAGGTCGATCCGGCGACCCGGCCGGTGATGTCGAAGAACTCGGCCTCCCGCTTGCGCGGGTGCAGTTCGAGCACCTTCTCCGCCGTCAGCGGCGCAACACCGGGCGCGCCCCTGTCGGTGTACTTCACCGAGACGGTGCCGAAGATGTCCGCGCCGATGTGTCCCTCGTCGCCGGGCAGCGGGAAGGTGCCGGTGCAGCCGCTGTACTGGTTGTACCCGTGGGAGTGCTCGTCGTGGCCGAGACCCGGCTGGATCACCAGGCTCGCGCACGGCGCGGTGCCGTCCTCGGGGTCGGACGCTGTGGCGTCCCAGCGGATCGTGTCGCCGAAGTCGAAGAACCCGCCGTCCTTGGGCCACGTCGCGGCGACCGTGGGCATCGAGTTGCCCGCCGAGATCGCGACGCTGGACGTGCTGGTCTTGCCGCCGGGGTCCCTCACCGTCAGCTTCGCGCTGTAGTTGCCCGCGGTCGAGTAGGTGAAGCTGGGCGAGACGGCGGTGCTGTCGGTGGTGCCGTCGCTGGTGAAGTCCCAGGCGTAGGTCAGGGCCTGGCCCTCGGGGTCGCTCGACGTCGAACCGTTGAACTGCACGGCTAGCGGCGTCGGACCGTTGGTCTTGTTCGCGGTCGCGCGCGCGGTCGGAGCGCCGCCGCCGACGGTGTAGTCGATCCGGTAGACGCCGGAGTCGGCGTTGTTTCCGCCGAAGCCGCTGCCCCATTCGATCAGGTACAGCGCGCCGTCGGGACCGAACTGCATCGCGTGCGGGCGGGCGAAGGCCGTGCCGCCCATGAACCGCGAGATGTCGGTCACCGCGTTGCCCGCGGTGTCGAGCTGGAACGAGAACAGCCTGCCGTCGCCCCAGTTGGCGAACATGGCCTTGCCGTCCCAATACTGGGGCCACTTGCGGTCGCTCACCAGGGCCGGGTCGTACCTGTACGCGCCGCTGGTCATCGGCGACCCCGCGCCACCGATCTCGGGCACGCCGCTGGTGGTCTTGCCCATCCAGAACGGGGTGCCGACCGCGGCGGGCAGCGTCGTCAATCCGGTGTTGTTGGGCGAGTTGTTCGTCGGCGCCGCGCAGTTGAACGTCGAGCCCGCCGTGGCGGTCTGGAAGTTGTAGTCGTTGTACGGCGTGTTGGCGCCCACGCAGTACGGCCAGCCGAAGTTGCCCGCCTGGGTGATCAGGTTCCACTCGACCCGGCCGTCCGGCCCGCGGGTGGTGCTGACCGACTGGGCGTCGGGGCCGTAGTCGGCGACGAACAGGTTGTTCGTCTTCGGATCGATGCCGATGCGGAACGGGTTGCGGAAGCCCATGGCGTAGATCTCGGGACGGGTCTTGGCCGTCCCCGGCGCGAACAGGTTGCCCGCCGGGTTGGTGTAGGTGCCGTCAGCGGCGGGCTTGATCCGCAGGATCTTGCCGCTGAGGCTGTTGGTGTTGCCCGACGTGCGCTGCGCGTCCCACGCCGCGCGCCCCGCACCCTCGTCGATCGGGGTGTACCCGGACGACGCGAAGGGGTTGGTGTTGTCGCCAGTGGCGATGAACAGGTTGCCGTTCATGTCGAACTCCAGTGCCCCGCCCGCGTGACAGCATTCCGCGCGCTGCACGGGGACCTTGAGGACGACCTTCTCGCTCGTCAGGTCCAGCACGTCACCGTTCAGCTTGAACCGGGAGACATGGTCTTCCGTCGACGCGCCCGCGGGCGAGTAGTACAGCCACACGTACCCGTTGGTGGCGAAACCGGGGTCCAGCGCGAGGCCGAGCAGGCCGAACTCCTGGGTGGTGTTCACGCTCAGCGTGCCCGCCGTGAGAATCGTGCCGTCCGACTTGATGATCTTCACCGCGCCGTTGCGGTCGATGTAGAACACCCGGCCGTCCTTGGCGATGGCCAGTTCCATCGGGTTGCTCGTGTTGTCGTCGAGCGTGACCTTCTGGAAATTGGACGACTGCGACGCCGCGCAGTTGGCCTCGACGTCGCCCGCCGCGGTCTTGATGCCGCCGAGCAGGTGCTGCAGGAACTGCGGCTCGGTGAAGCTGGCCTCGGTGTGGCCGAGACCGGTGTACCAGGAACGACCGCCGTCGTAGTTCTGGCACCAGCTGATCGGGTGCTCCACACCCATCGACCCGCCGGAGTAGGAGGTCTCGTCCAAGGAGGCGAGGACATGCACCTTGTCACGCGGGTTGGTCCTGAAGTTGTACCACTCGTCGAAGCGGCTCCACACCGGGCTCATGCCCGCCGTCGACGGGTGCGCCGGGTCCTCGACCTTGATCCTCGCCGACGACTGGGCGGGGTGGTCCTTGAAGTAGGCGCCGACCAGGCCGCCGTACCACGCCCAGTCGTACTCGGTGTCGGACGCGGCGTGCACGCCCGCGTACCCGCCACCGGCCTTGATGTAGCGCTCGAACGCGCCCTGCTGGGTGTTGTCGAGGACGTCACCGGTCGTGCTCATGAACACGACCGCGTCGTACTGCGCGAGGTTCGCGTCGGTGAACTTGGTGGCGTCCTCGGTGGTGTCGACGGTGAAACCGTTGTCCACACCCAACTTCAGGACCGCGGCGACGCCCTCGTCGACCGACGAGTGCCGGAAGGCCGCGGTCTTGCTGAACACGAGCACCTTGAACACGTGCGCGGACGCGGTGCCCGCGGTGATCGGGAGGAGAAGGCCGACGAACAGCGACAGCGCGGCCAGCTGCGGTAACAGCCGCCGTCGCCGGTGGGGTGTTGGAATCACCGATAGCTCCTTGCAGGGTGGGATCATCATTGATTCCCCGGCGGGTGCCGGGACGTCGTCGAACACGTCGCCGGCACCCCCTCCTCCGGCAGACAGGCGAAACCTGGGCCTTCCGATCAGGCTCGGACTCCCAGCAGGTGCTCCATGGCGAGCTGGTCGAGCCGCTCGAAGGCCAGCCCGCGCACGGCGAGCGTGTCCGGGTCGAAGGACTCGGCGCGCAGGTCGGCGAGCGTCTCGCCCGCGCCGAGCGTCGGGACGGCCAACTCGGCGACCCGCGCCGCCGCGACGGCCTCGGCCACCTCCGGGTCGGCCCGGAACGCGCGCACCTTCTCCCGCAGGATCAGGTAGTTGCGCATGCACGCCTCGGCGGTGGCCCACACGCCGTCGAGGTCCTCGGTGCGCGGCGGCTTGTAGTCGAAATGGACATAGCCGTCGTAGGCAGGGGCCACGCCGGAGCCCAGCATCGCGTCGACGGTCCAGAACGCCCCGCGCAGATTGCCCGCGCCGAACCGCAGGTCCTGGTCGAACCGGGGACCGTGCTGGCCGTTGAGGTCGAGGTGGAACAGCTTGCCGTGCCACAGCGCCTGGGTGATGCCGTGGGCGAAGTTGAGCCCGGCCATCTCCTCGTGGCCGATCTCGGGGTTCAGGCCGACCCGGGACGGCTCGTCGAGTTCGCCGATGAACGCCAGCGCGTGCCCGATCGTCGGCAGCAGGATGTCGCCGCGCGGCTCGTTCGGCTTGGGCTCCAGGGCGAAGCGGATGTCGTAGCCCTGCTCGCGGACGTAGCCGCACAACAGGTCCATGGCCTCCTTGTACCGGTCCAGCGCGGCGGCGACGTCCTTGGCCGCCCCCGACTCGGCGCCCTCCCGCCCGCCCCACAGCACGTAGGTGCGCGCGCCGAGTTCGGCGGCGAGGTCGACGTTGCGCAGCACCTTGGCGAGCGCGTACCGCCGGACGTCGCGGTCGTTGGCGGTGAACCCTCCGTCCTTGAACACCGCGTGGCTGAACAGGTTCGTGGTGGCCATCTCCACGACCAGCCCGGTGTCGGCGAGCCCCTTGGTGAAGCGGTCCAGGGTGTGCTGCCGAGTCGTGTCGTCGGGGACGAGGTCGTCGTCGTGGAACGACACCGCCGCGGCGCCCAGCTCGGCGAGCCTGGTCAGGGCCTCGACCGGGTCCAGCGCCGGGCGCACCGCGCCGCCGAAGACGTCGACGCCCTGCCATCCGACGGTCCACAGCCCGAACGAGAACTTGTCCTCGGCGACCGGGGTGTACTTGTTCATCAGGGAATCTCCTGCCACTTCTGGCTCTCGGCGCTCGCCTCGACCGCGGCCAGCACGCGCTGGACCCTCAGGCCGTCGGCGAACGACGGCCGCGGATCGCGGTCTTCTGCGATGGCGGCCACCAGGTCGACGACCTGGTGGGTGAAGCTGTGCTCGTAGCCGATGACGTGGCCGGGCGGCCACCAGGCTCCGGCGTAGGGATGGCCGGGCTCGGTCACCAGGACCCGGCGGAAGCCCGCGGCGGGATCGTCCTCGGCGTCGTAGACGTGCAGGACGTTCATGTCCTCGAAGTCGAACGCCACCGAGCCCTGGCTGCCGTTGATCTCCAGGCGGATCGCGTTCTTGCGGCCGGTGGCGAACCGGGTCGCCTCGAACACGCCCATCGCGCCACCGTCGAACCGGGCCAGGAAGGTCGCGGCGTCGTCGACGGTGACCGGGCCGACGCCCTCCCCCGCCGTGCCCGACAGTCCGCTGTGTTCACTGGGCAGCGGGCGTTCCTTGACGAAGGTCTCCATGTCGCCCACCACCGAGGCGATGTTCATGCCGGTGATGTGCTGGGCGAGATCGATGAGGTGCGCGCCGATGTCGCCGAGCGAGCCCGATCCGGCCTTGTCCTTCTCCAGGCGCCAGGACAGCGGCGCCAGCGGGTCGATGATCCAGTCCTGCAGGTACTGGGCCCGCACGTGCCGGATCACACCCAGTCGTCCGGCCTCGACCAGCTCACGGGCCAGGGCGATCGCGGGCACCCGGCGGTAGGCGAAGCCCACCATCGACCGAACGCCCTTCGCCGCGGCGGCCTCCGCCGCGGCGGCCATGGCCTCGGCCTCGGCGACCGAGTTGGCCAGCGGCTTCTCGCACAGCACGTGCTTGCCCGCCTCGAGCGCGGCGATCGCGATCTCGGCGTGCGTGTGGCCGGGCGTGCAGATGTCGACGAGGTCGACGTCGTCGCGGGCGATCATGGCCCGCCAGTCGGTCTCGGTCGACGCCCAGCCGAGGCGGGTGGCCGCCGTGGCGAGGTGGTCGGCGTCGCGGCCACACAGAACGTTCGTCTCGGGGGCGAGTGGCAGGTCGAAGAACCGGGGCGCGGTGCGCCAGGCATGGGAGTGCGCCGAGCCCATGAACTGGTAGCCGATCATGCCGACGCGCAGGGTCGGCCGTGAGTCAGTCACAGTGATCTTCTCCCTCACGACTCGAACGCGGTCGGCAGGTACTTGTCGACGTTGTCCTTGGTGACCACGGGCGCGGTCAGCTGGATCCGCTTCGGGACCTCGACCTCGACCAGGTCGCCGAACGCCTTCTCCTGCGCGATCAGGCGGGCCATGCGGATGCCGTCAGCGCCCTGGGTGGACGGGTAGATCACGGTGGCCTTCACCAGTGCGGTGCCGGTCTTGATGTCGCGCATGACGTTGGCCGAGCCCGCGCCGCCGACGACGAAGAACTCCTTGCGCCCGGAGTTCTTGACCGCGGCCATGACGCCGACGCCCTGGTCGTCGTCGTGGTTCCAGATCGCGTCGATCCGGCCCGCCGCCTGCAGCAGGTTCGAGGTGACCTTCTCGCCCGACTCGACGGTGAACTCGGCGGCGACGCGGTTGGCGACCTTCAGGCCGCAGTCCCCCAGCGCCTTGGTGAAGCCCTTGCTTCGGTCCTGGGTCAGCGGCAGCGAGTCGATGCCCGCGATCTCGGCGACGACGGCGTCCTTCTTGTCCTTGAGCTGCGTGCAGATGTACTCGCCCGCGCTGACCCCCATGCCGTAGTTGTCGCCGAGCACTGTGGCGCGAGAGGCGGCCGGGCTGTCGAACTCGCGGTCGACGTTGATGACCGGGATACCCGCCTTCATCGCCTTGATCGCCACCGGGGTGAGCGCGGCACCGTCGAACGGCAGCAGCACGATCGCGTCGACCTTGTCGTTGATGAAGGTCTCGACCTGGCTGATCTGGAGGCTGACGTCGTTGGTGCCCTCGGCGAGCTTCAGCTCGACGTCGGTGTACTTGCCCGCCTCCGCCTTGGCCGCCTTGGTGATCGCGGCCATCCAGCCGTGGTCGGCTGCCGGGGCGGAGAAGCCGATGACGACCTTCTTGCCCGGCTTGTCGTTCTCGACCGCCGCCGCCTTCGGCGCGGCGTTCGCGTTCGGGGTGTCGGCGGGGGCGTTGCTGGTGCAGGACGCCAGCGCGAACACCGCGAGGCCTGCGAGCGCCGCGGCGGTGCGGCGGCTGGAGATCGACTGGAACATGACTTCTCCTGGTACGGGCTGGTCAGATCTGGGACGAGGGTGTGTTCGACCGACGGACCGCGGTGGGCACGGTTCGTGAGTCGGGGATTCGGGTCAGGTGCGGACTCGGTTGGCGAAGCGCTGCTGGATGAGCACCGCCGCCACGATCACCGCTCCCTTCGCCACGGACTGGGCGGAGATCGAGAGGTTGTTGAGGGTGAAGATGTTGGACAGCGTGGTGAAGATCAGGACACCCAGGACGGTGCCGCCGATGGTGCCCCGGCCGCCGGTGAGGAGCGTGCCGCCGATGACGACCGCGGCGATGGCGTCGAGTTCGTAGAGGGAGCCGTGGGTCGCGCTCCCGGTGGTGGTCCGCGCGATCAGCATGATCGCGGCGATGGCGCAGCAGACGCCGCACAGCACGTAGAGCCACACGGTGTGCCTGCGCACGTTGATGCCCGCGAGCCGAGCGGACTCGGGGTTGCCGCCGACGGCCAGGGTGCGCCTGCCGAACGTGGTCCGGGTGAACACGACCCAGCCGATGAGCGCGACGACCGCGGAGACCAGCACGATCACCGGCACGCCGACGACGGTGCCGTCGAAGAAGTCGGTGAAACCGGGCACGTTGACGATCTGGGTGCGCCGGTCGGACATGATCTCGGCGAGGCCGCGCGCGGCGGCCAGGGTCGCCAGCGTGGTGATGAACGCGCCCATCCGGCCGTAGGCGACGAGCAGGCCGTTGACCAGCCCGCACCCCGCGCCGACCGCGACCGCGGTGAACACCATGGCGACCCAGCCCAGTTCGCGGGCGTAGCCCTGGGTGGCGAGGGTGGTCGCCCAGACCGAGGTCAGCGCGACGATGGCACCGACGGACAGGTCGATGCCGCCGCCGGTGATCACGAACGTCATCCCGACGCTGACCACGCCGATCACCGCCGCGAGCCGCAGGATCGTCAGCGCGTTGTCGACGCTGGCGAACCGGTCGCCCGCCGTGGCCACGCCCGCGACGCAAAGGATCACCAAGGCCACCACCAGGCCCACGTTGCGCATTCCCGACGAACCGGCGAGTTCGCGCAGCCGAGACCGCGCCGCGCGCGGTTCGGGGGTGTGGGGCGGGGCCTCGACCGCCTCCGCACCTTTGCCGACCCGCCCACCCTCCGCGATGGCGTTGCTCATGCCGCGCTTCCTTCCATGACAAGGTCAAGGACCTTCGATTCGGTCAGTTCGTCGGCCGGTCCCTCGTGCACCGCGCGCCCGTCGCGGATCACCAGGACCCGGTCGGCCAGTCCGAGTACCTCTTCGACCTCGCTGGACACGACGACCACGGCTACGCCTTCGGCGGCCAGCCGGTGGATCAGCTCGTAGATCTCCCGCCTCGCCCCGACGTCCACGCCGCGGGTCGGCTCGTCGAGCAGCAGCACCCGGCACTCCCGCAGCAGCCAGCGGGCCAGGACGACTTTCTGCTGGTTGCCGCCGGACAGGGTGCGCACGACGCGGGTGACCTCGCGCGGCCGCAGTTCCAGCGCGTCGGCCAGCCGCCGCGACTCGGCGCGCTCGGCGCGGTTGTCGAGGAACCCGGCGGTGGCGAAGCGGGACAGCGTGGACACGGTGATGTTGCGGGCCACCGACTGGTCGAGCAGCAGGCCCTGGCTCTTGCGCTCCTCCGGGCACAGGCCCATGCCCGCGCGCACGGCGCTGGTCACCGACCCGGGGCGCGGCCGCTTGCCCGCCACCTCGACGGTCCCCGCGGTCGGGACCCTGGCGCCGTAGATCGTCTCCAGGATCTCCGAGCGGCCCGACCCGACCAGACCGGCGAGCCCGACCACCTCGCCCCCGCGCACGGTGAGGTCGATGCCGGAGAAGTGCCGCCCGCACGCCAGGTTCCGCACCCGAAGCACCGGCTCCGCCGCGGACCGCTCGCCACGGTCGGGGAAGACGTGGTCGAGGGTGCGGCCGGTCATCAGGGTGATCAGCTCGGCGGTCGGGGTGTCCTTCGCGGACAGTCCGGTCGCGACAGTGGCGCCGTCCTTGAGGACGGTCACCCGGTCGCCGATCGCCCGGATCTCGTCGAGCCGATGGGAGATGTAGACGACCGCGACGCCCTGCGCGGTCAGGCCGCGGATGACCCGGAAGAGGTTCTCCACCTCGCCCTGGTCCAGCACCGCCGACGGCTCGTCCAGCACCAGCAGCCTGGTGTCGTGGGACAGGGCGCGCGCCATGCTCACGACCTGCTGGTGCGCGGGCGGCAGCTCGCCGACCTCACGGGTCGCCCGGATCTCGGGGTGGCCGAGCCGGGCGAGCAGGTCGCGGGCGCGGCGGTTCACCTCGGCACGGCGCAGGAAGCCCGCGGTGGCGATCTCGTGGCCGAGGAAGATGTTCTCGGCAACCGTGAGCCCGTCGACCAGGTCGAGTTCCTGGTAGATGGTGGTGATGCCGAGCCTCATCGCCGCCTGCGGACCGCCGATGGACACCGGGTGGCCGTCCCAGTGGATCTCGCCGCTGTCCGGCTGGCTCGCGCCCGCGAGGGTCTTGATCAGCGTCGACTTGCCCGCGCCGTTCTGGCCGAGCAGGCAGTGCACCTCGCCTGCCAAGACCTCCAGGTCGACGCCGTCGAGCGCGCGCACACCGGGGAACTCCTTGACGATGCCGTCCATCCGCAGCAGCGGGGTCATGACGTTGCTCCTTCTCGGGCCAGTTCCCGCGCGGGGCCCAGGTCGATGAGGGTCGGGTCGGCGAAGACCGCTTCCAGGGAGGTCTGGGCGCCGCCGCGCACCGCGGCGGCGAAACCGAGGCCGGACACCACGACCTGGCAGCCACCCGCGTCCGGGGCCATCACGTGCTCGTCGAGTTCGCGATGGACCAGCGGGAGCAGCCACGGGCTCACCGGGGCGAAGAAGCCGCCGAGCACGAGGACATCCGGGTTGAGGATGTTGATGAGCACCGCGGCGCCGCGGCCGAGCCACCTGCCGACCTCGGTCAGCGCGGCGAGCGTGCGCGGGTCGCCCGCGTGAGCGCGTACGGTGAGTTCGCCGAGCCGGGCGACCAGGTCCAGCGAGCGGTCACGCACCGGGTCGTCCGGCGCGGCGGCCGCGTCGAACAGGCTGTGCAGGCCGACGACGGACTCCCAGCACCCGGTCCGCCCGCAGCCGCACACGCGGTCGGCCGGACCGATCGGGATGTGGCCGACCTCGCCGCCGAACCCTCGGCCGCCGCGCATCAGCCGCCCGTCGGACACCACGCCGCCGCCGACCCCGACGCCGCCGCTGAGCGAGACGATGTCCGTGGCGTCCGGGTGCGCGCCGGCCAGCACCTCGGCGTAGCAAGCCGACGCCGCGAGGTTGGCCTCGTTGTCCACCCGGATGGGGAAGTCGGCCCGGCCCAGCCGGGCGCGGATCTCGTCGACCAGCGCGATGTCGCGCCAGCCCAGGTTGGGAGCCACGGCCACGACACCGGTCTCGACCTTCACCAGACCGGGCACGGCGACGGTCAGTCCGGCGATGTGCACGCCCGCGGCGGCGAGGTCGACGAGCGCGCCGCCGAGCAGGCCGCAGAACTCGTCGAGCACGGCGCGCGCTCCCCTGGCCGCGGCGTCGAGCGGCACGCGGGTCTCGGCGAGCACATCTCCGTTGACCGCCAACGCCATCAGCGCGAGATAGTCGTCGCTGATCTCCGCGCCGATGCCGCACAGCCTGCCGCCGTCGAGCCGCAGGAGCTGGCCCGGCCTGCCGATGCCCCCGCGCTCGGACTCGGCCTCCTCGATCAGCCCGCGGTCGATGAGCTCGGCGACCAGGCTGCTGACCGTCGCCTTGTTGAGACCGGTCTCCACCGCGACCCTGGCACGCGACGCGCCTTCGGTGGCCCGCAGGTAGTCGAGGACCACCGCCAGGTTGTGCCTGCGCAGCGCCACGTGATCGGCGCCGGTCGCACCGTTCCCCAGTCGCGGCTTCCTGACGGTAGGCACAGTCGCTCCAGTTCTCCGGCCCAGTGACGGCCACCACTTTGTCTGTTGGATCGACAAACTAAGGCTTCGCGAGCTGAGCAGGCAAGAGTCCGGAGGAAATTTGTTTGTTGCATAGCCGAACTAAGCAAGTAACGTCCGGCTCGTAGCCTGAACGGGGCCGATCAAGGGGAGGCGGCGTCATCCTCGCCTGCACGGGGACGCCGAAACAGCGCCACCCTTGGTCTGGACAGACCGATGGGGCGCGGCGCGAGGGCGACCGCGCCCCATCGTTTCCAGCGTCGAACGAGGGAACCGAGTTAGTCTATTCGTCAAACAAACGCAGCGTCAAGATCAACTACGCTTTTGCCGCCGCATGTGTCGCTCAGTCGATGAACTCGAAGCCGTCGAGCGTGGCCCATGAGCCGGACAGCTTGGTCACGACGATGGTGTGCGAACCAGCGGACAGCCCGGTCTTGCTGAACACCACGACGTTGGCCTGACGCACACCGTCCGCGGGCACCGTGCTCACAACCTGTTGCGTGCCACCGTCGATGGTCACCCCGAGGTTTCCCTGGTCGGTGTACTTCTCGCCGAACACCTTGATCCCGGTGCCGGTGAAGGTGTACGTCGCGGTGGATCCGTTGGCGCTCGCGAAGTGCACGTCGTCGTTGAGGTCGCCGAAGCCGCGGTTGCCCTGCGGGGCGAAGCCGCTGTAGGTGATCGCGGAGTTCGTGTTGTCGATCCGGTACTGGACGGGTTCGGCCAGGATCGGCAGGAAACCGTCCAGCGTCGCGTACTGGCCCGACAGCTTGGTCACGACGATCGTGTGCGGCCCGGCGGCGAGGTTCCTCTTGGAGAACACCACGACGTTGGCCCTGCGCGTCGAGTCCGTCGTACTCACGATCTCCTGCGCGCCGCCGTCGACGCTGATCCCGATGTCGCCTTGGTCGGAGTACTTCTCGCCGTACACGTCGATCCCGGTGCCGGTGAACGAGTAGGTCGCGGTGGACCCGTTCGCCGTGGCGTACTGGATGTCGTTGTTGTAGTCACCGAAGCCGCGGTTCGATGACAGGCTGAAGCCGCTGTAGGCGATGGCCGGGCTGGTGTTGTCGACCCGCGCCGTGACGGAGATCCGGTCGGCCGTCGTGCCCGCCGGGACGGTGGCGGTGAGGAAGCCACTGGAGAGCCGCTGGACGTTGCCCGCGCTCACCTGCTGGTTGTTCACCCACACCTGGGTCGCCGCGGTGAAGCCCTGGCCCGCGATGAGCACCTTGTTGGCGGCGGTCGGCGCGGACTTGTAGTACGCCTTCGGCGTCAACATGGCCAGGTACGGGTTGTACTGATCGCGCACGCCGCCCGACAGCATGGCGGCCGGGATGTGGTCGGGCCCGGGCGCGGCGGGGATGCTCACGGTCCCGCTGACATGGGTGTCGACCGGCTGGGCGCACGGGTAGTACTGGGTGCGGTGGGAGAAGTAGTTGTCCTCGGTCCAGATGTGGCCGGTCGGCGAGCAGCCACCCTGCGAGGACTCGCCGCCATTGAAGGCGACATTGCCCTTCCACTTGATCCACTCGGCGCCCGCGTCGTCGTAGTACGAGAAGTTGCTCTGCGGGCTGTTGTAGGCGACGTTCCCGGTCACCAGCATGCCGTGCGCCAGGGTCGCGACCGGGTCGATCGTGCCGTCGGCCTTGTAGTGGTATTTGGCCTGGTGGCCTTCGAGGTAGACCGCGCCGCCGTCGTGCCGGACCGACAGGTAATTGTGGATGACGTTGTTGGTGATCTTGTTGTCGGCGTTGATGTTCGTCGAGTTCTGCGGATGGCTCGCGTCGTCGACGTGGCCCTGGATGACGCCGCCGGTGATGCCGGTGTAGGGCAGGTCGTACAGATTGTTGTTGGTGATCGTGGTGTCGCGCGAGAACAGCAGCGTGATGCCGCAGGCGGAGGTGTACTCCTTGCCGATCTCGTGGACGATGTTGTCCGAGATCGTCGTCCCGGTGAGGATCTCGTTCTCGCCGATGGTGTCACCCGCGACCGCGGCCGCGTCCGGGGTGCAGTTCTGCTTGATCCCGGCGTGGTGCGTCGGGTCGGTCGGCGTCGGGTCGTAGGTGCAGCCGAGCAGGATGCCGGTCGAGGCGATGTCGGCGAACTCGTTGCCCTGGATCAGGGTGTTCTTCGACCCATACATCACGCTCAGGCCCGCGCCGCCGAGCGCGGCGAACTTGTTCTGGGTCAGCGAGACGTTGTTCGACGCGGTGAACTCCACGTTGGCCTTGGGCTGCGACAGCGCGCCGAAGGGGCACACGCCGTCGGGATCGGAGAAGGTGCACCACCCCTGGTTCCCGCCGGGGAGCGTCATCGTGAGGTTGCTCTGGATGTCGGCGAAGCCCGCCGCGTTGGACGGCCGGTTCCAGGTGGCGTACGAGAACTGCAGGCCGGTGAAGGTGACGTCGTGCAGCGGGTTGGACAGCGTGCCCGCGCCCTGCAGCAGCGACTCCAGCCTCGGCAGCTTGACGTCCAAAGTAGACATCTGCTCACCCGCGGCGGGCTTGTAGAACAGCTTGCTTGCGGCCGAGTCGAGGAACCACTCCCCCTCGCTCAGCAGCGAGTAAGCGTTGCGCACGTCGGTGGGCTTGGTGTTCGTCGACATCGACGGCAGGCCACCGGTGGCCTGGGCGAAGGGCGCGCGCTTGGTGGTGTTCTCCCAGCAGGGCTGCGTCATCTTCAGCAGGCCCGTCGCGGCGGTGTAGCTCTCCACCCGACAGCTGGAATGGGCCCACGGCCCGTTCTTGCCGGGATAGCTGAACTCGACCGCCGCGACCTGGGCGGGGGTCAGGGCACCGAACCACGCGGTGGCCTTGGCGTCGCCACTGATCGTGTAGCCCGACGACGAGCCGGTCCATGACGCGGTCCACCCCAGGGCGACACTGGTGTCCTGGGCGATCTTCGCGGTCTTGCCGTTGACGTAGACCTGCCGGGTCTGGCTGCCCGCCGGAACCGGCGCCGAGTAGACCCCGGTGGTCCCGACCTGGGTCCAGCCGGTGACCGTCGTTGCGCCGGAGATTACCGGGCGCGCGCCCGGGGCGGCCTGCCACACAACAGGATGGCCGGGGGTGCCGGAATCCGCGGCACCGAACTTCCAGGTGCTCGACAGCGTGTACGTCCCGTCGCGGAGCAGCACCTTCACATCGGCGTCGGGGATCTCCGCCAGCTTGGCGCGCACGGCCGCCTGCGCCCCGCCGAGGGAACACGGCGCGGCCGATGAGCACACACCGCCGGAGCCCGACGGGGCGGCGTACAAGGTCACGGCCGTCGCTCCGGAGGCCGTGTGCAAGCCCCACACCGCGGCACCGGACAACAGGAGCGCGACGCTCCCGACCGCTGTCAAGAGACTTCGTCGTCCCATCATTTCGCCCTTCGTCAACCGACCCAAGCCCTAACGGTCTGACCACTACATCGGCCAAAGTGGGTCACCCCGGCGGGAAACGCACACATGTAGGCACTAGCCGCGCTCAGCAACACCGCACTTTGGTCTAAACCTCTGATGTTTGGGGCAGCGTAGGCCCGGCGCCCGTCACGGTCAAGGTCGAACCAGCGCGGGCGGTACCCTTTGGTTACCGATTGAACAAAGCATCTTGACACTGGGTCCGACACCGGCTGAACTGCAAGTGGTTTAGACCACTTATCGCTCATGTCCGGTATCCGCCCCACTTCAGACGAGGTGCACATGAGGCCCCTGCGACTGCTCGTACTCGGCGCCGTGACCGCCGGGTTGGCCGCCACCATCACGGTGGCGTCCAACCCCGCGTTCGCGCAGACGACCCCGAACCCCCGCCCCCAAACGATCCCGGCCCTGCAGGAGTGGACCGGCGGCACCGGCTCGTACGCGTTCAGCTCGTCGGCCAGGATCGTCCGCGCCACCGCGAACGCCACCGCGCTGGCCACCACCAGCCAGGTCTTCGCCGACGACCTGCACGCCCTGACCGGCACCCTGCTCCCCCAGGTCACCGGCACCACCGCCGACCTGCGCGCCGGTGACATCCACCTGGCGCTGGGCTCCAGCGACACCCGTCTCGGCACCGAGGGCTACGCGCTCTCGGTCACCGACAAGATCACCATCACCGCACGCGACGACAAGGGCGCCTTCTACGGCACCCGCACCATCCTCCAACTGCTCAAGCAGAACAACTCCATCCCCCAGGGCACCGCGCGCGACTGGGCACTCAAACCCGAACGCGGACTCATGGTCGACAACGGGCGCAAGTACTTCACCGTGCAGTGGCTCAAGGACCACGTGAAGGAACTCGCCTACCTCAAGATGAACTACTTCCACCTGCACCTGTCCGACAACAGGGGCTTCCGGATCGAGAGCAGCTCGCACCCGGAGGTCGTGTCGGCCGACCACCTGACCAAGCAGGAGGTCAGGGACATCATCGCGCTGGCGGCGCGGTACAAGATCACCGTCGTCCCGGAGATCGACGCGCCCGGCCACATGGAGCCGATCCTGGACGCCCACCCCGATCTGCGAGTGGTCGACAAGAACGGGGTGCCCCAGGAGCGGTACATGGACGTGAGCAAGCCCGCGGCCTACGACCTCATGCGGGACCTCTACGCGGAGTACCTGCCGCTGTTCCCCGCCCCGTACTTCCACATCGGCGCCGACGAGTACCACATCGGCGACTACAGCGACTATCCCCAGCTCCAGACCTACGCCAGGGCCAAGTACGGCGCCAACGCCAACGGCAAGGACGCCTACCTCGGCTTCATCAACTGGGCCAACGACATCATCCGGGCCGCGGGCAAGACCACCCGCGCCTGGAGCGACGGCGTCGGCGGAGGCGCCGCCGTCACCGTCAACCCCAACATCATCCTCGAGTACTGGTACAACATGGGGAAGGCTCCGCAGGATCACATCAACGCGGGACACACGGTGTCCAATGAGAGCTGGGACCCGACGTACTACGTCCTCTACCCGGGCGGACCGAGTGGGCCGAGGGCGGACTGGGGCTACGACACCTGGACTCCCGACCTGTTCCAAGGCAACAGGACCATCAACGACCCGTCGAAGAACCTCGGCTCGAAGATCCACGTCTGGTGCGACAACCCGGACGTCGTCACCGAGGAGCGAATCGCGTCCGACATCAGGAACGGGCTGCGGATGCTGGCCCAGCAGACTTGGGGCTCACCCAAGCTCGTCACGCCCTACACGAGCTTCGCCACGGTGATCAACACCATCGGCCGCAACCCGGCGTGGCCCGCGAGCGCGCGGGCAAACCTCGCCGCGGGCAAGCCGGTGACGGTGTCCAGCACCGAGACCAGCAGCTTCCCCGGCACCAACGCCGTGGACGGCAACTACTCCACCCGCTGGTCCAGCGCGCACACCGACAACGAATGGCTGACCGTCGACCTGGGCGTGTCCCGCCCGGTCAGCCGGGTCAAGCTGCACTGGGAAGCCGCCTACGGCAAGGGCTACCAGGTCCAGGTCTCCAACGACAACACCAACTGGACGACCATCTACACCACGACCACCGGAGACGGCGGCGTCGACGACCTGACCGGGCTGTCGGGTTCCGGTCGCTACGTCCGCATGCGGGGAACGGCGCGCGCTACCGTGCACGGCTTCTCGCTGTTCGAGATCGAGGTCTACGTCGGGTCACCGGTCATGTCCGGCTCGACGTACCAGATCAACGCGCTGGGCAAATCCATGGACGTGCCGCTGTCCACGGCGGCGGGCACCCAGCTGACCCTGTACAGCTCGCACACCGGGTCGCACCAGAAGTTCGCCGTCACCGCGGGTTCCGATGGCGCGTACACGGTCAAGAGCGTCTACAGCGGACTGTGTCTGGACGTGAGCGGCTCGTCGAAGGACCCCGGCGCGCCCATCATCCAGTGGACGTGCACCGGCAGCGCCAACCAGAAGTGGACGCTCGTCCCGACCAACACCGGCCACTCGATCGTGTCCAAGTCCAGCGGCCTCGCGATCACCCCGGCGTCGTCGGCGAACGGCGCCAAGCTCACCCAGCAGACCAACGCGGGTACGGCGTCGCAGAGCTGGACGTTCGTGAAGGTCTAGGAACCCAAGCTGCCTGTCCCCCTGGCTGAGGAACAAAGATGAAGCACTTGCGCTCCCTGCTCGCGGTGCTAGTCGGATTGACCGCCACCCTCTCGGTGGCGGTCACCCCGGCAAGCGCCCAGACCACCCCCAACCCCAAGCCACAGACAATCCCCGCGCTGCAACAGTGGACCGGCGGCACCGGGTCGTTCACCTACTCCGCCACCACCCGGATCGTCCGCTCGACCACCCACGCGACCACGCTCGCCTCGACCAGCCAGGTCTTCGCCGACGACATCAAGGCGCTCACCGGCAAGGCACCCGCGCAGGCCACAGGCACCACCGCCGACCTCGCCGCGGGCGACATCCACCTGACGCTGGGCTCGACCGACACCGCGCTCGGCGCCGAGGGCTACGCGCTCTCGGTCACCGACAAGATCACCATCACCGCACGCGACGACAAGGGCGCCTTCTACGGCACCCGCACCATCCTCCAACTGCTCAAGCAGAACAACTCCATCCCGCAGGGCACCGCGCGCGACTGGGCACTCAAACCCGAACGCGGCCTGATGGTGGACGTCGGGCGCAAGTACTTCACACCGCAGTGGCTCAAGGACCACGTGAAAGAACTCGCCTACCTCAAGATGAACTACTTCCACCTGCACCTGACCGACAACCAGGGCTTCCGGATCGAGAGCACCTCACACCCCGAGGTCGTGTCCTACGAGCACCTCACCAAGCAGGAGATCACGGAGATCATCGCCCTCGCGGCGAAGTACAAGATCACCGTGGTGCCGGAGATCGACGCCCCCGGCCACCTGCGCCAGGTCCTCAACGTCCACCCCGAACTGCGGCTGGTCGACAACGCCGGTGCGCAGCAGTGGGAGTCCATCGACCTGAGCAACCCTGGCGCCTACACGCTGCTCAAGGACCTCTACGACGAGTACCTCGCCCTGTTCCCCGGCCCGTATTTCCACATCGGGGCCGATGAGTACCACGTCAGCGACTACAGCAAGTACCCACAGCTGGTCCAGTACGCCAAGGACAACTACGGCGCCAACGCCGTCGGCAAGGACATCTACCTCGGCTTCGTCAACTGGGCCAACGACATCGTCCGCGCCGCGGGCAAGACCACCCGCGCCTGGAACGACGGCATCGGCGGCGGTTCCGCGGTGACCGTCAATCCCAACATCATCCTCGAGTTCTGGTGGAACGCGGGCAAGTCGCCGCAGGCCCACATCGACGCGGGACACCGGGTCTCCAATGAGAGCTGGAACCCGACCTACTACGTGATGGGCACCGGCGGACCCAGCGGCCCGTCGGCGTCGTCGGGCTACGACACCTGGGACGTCGATGTCTTCCAGGGCAACCAGACCATCGCCGACGCCTCGGACGCCAAGAACCTCGGCTCGAAGATCCACGTCTGGGCCGACCGTGACATCGCCACGCAGGAACGTGTCGCCGACGACATCAAGAACGGCCTGCGCATGCTGGCCCAGAAGACGTGGGGCTCCCCCAAGCTCGTCTCGCCGTACTCGGCGTTCACCACCCTGATCAACACCATCGGCAACAATCCAGGGTGGCCCACGAACGGTCAGGCGGGCAACGTGGCCGCGGGCAGGCCGGTGACCGTCACCAGCACCGAGGTCCCCGGCCTCGGTGGCGCCAACGCCGTGGACGGCACCTACGCCACCCGCTGGTCCAGCGGCTACAGCGACAACCAGTCGATCACCGTCGACCTCGGGTTCCCGCGCCCGGTCAGCCGGGTCAAGCTGAACTGGGAGACCGCCTACGGCAAGGGCTACCGGGTCCAGATCTCCAACGACAAGACCAACTGGACCACGATCTACACCACCACCACCGGCGACGGCGGAATCGACGACCTGACCGGCCTGACCGGCCGTGGCCGCTACGTCCGTGTGCAGGGCACCGCCCGCGCCACCAGCTACGGCTACTCGCTCTACGAGTTCGAGGTGTACGCACCGGTCATCGAATCCGGCGCCACCTACCAGCTCAAGACCAATGGCCTCGCCCTCGACGTACCCGGCTCGTCCACCACCGACGGAACCCAGCTCATCACCTGGACCCCCACCACCGGCGCGAACCAGAAGTTCGTCGTCACCGCCAACTCCGACGGCTCGACCTATGTGCTGAAGAGCGTCAGCAGCGGCCTGTGCGTCACGATCTCGTCCACCTCGAACAACGGCGGGCAGCCGGTCACCCAGTCCGCGTGCACGGCGGGCAACAACCAGCAGCGGTGGTCGCTCTGGCAGACCGCCGACAACGGCTACTCGCTGGTGGCGATCACCGCCAGCGCCCAGGCGGTGGCGGTGAGCTCGGCGACCAGCGGCGCCAAGGTCATCACGTCGGGCCTGCAGCCGACGTCACTTCAGTCGTGGACCTTGACGAAGGTCTAGCGGCGCGACCGACCAACGATGGTGCCGGACCCTGGTCAGCCGCCGTCGGGCTGGAAGACCAGCTTGCCGATCTCCTCCTGGAAGGCGCGGCGAGACCGATCGACGTGCGCGACCGCGGCGGCGCCCGCCGCCGCGGCGTCACCGCGGCGGACCGCGGCGAAGATGGCGGTGTGCTCCTCCAGCGCCAGTTCGACGGGACCGCCCGCATAGCCGCCGAACGCGATCGCGACGACGTCGCGCTGCAGCGCGATCACCGAAGCCGCCGCTTCCACGAGGAACGGATTGTGTGACGCCCGGTTCACCGAGGAGTGGAACTCGATGTCGCACCGGGCGAGCTCGGCGGGGTCACGGGTCGGGACCTGGACGGCGTACTCCGCGAGCGCCGTCTCGATCTTCACCAGTTCCGCGGGCGTCGCGCGGGCGGCGGCGAACTCGGCGGCGGCCTTCTCCTGCACGGCACGGAACTCGAACAGCGAGATGATGTCCTCGACCTTGGTCGGGGCGAAATGGCCGCGCAGCTTGGGCGAGAGCACCGAGGGCTCGGCGACGAAGATGCCCCGGCCGCGCTCGGTGCTGATCCGCCCGACCGCGGCGAGGGTCTTCACCGCGTCCCGGGCGATGCCGCGGCTGATGCCCAGGAGCGCGGCGAACTCCGCTTCGGTCGGCAGCCGGTCACCGGGCCGCAGCGCGTTCCGCTCGATGTGGTCGATGATCCGCTCGGCGGCCTTGGAGTACCCGGGTCGATACTCCGCGGCTTCGCCTTGTCCAGGGCGCCCGGCCACCACATCGCCCCGTTCCTTCGTCGCCGGATCACCGCTCTTCCGCCTCACGCGGATCAGTATGGCTCATTTGACAGATTGACATTGTCAAGACCGCGAGGTGCGCCCGCTCCACCCCCTGACGCGACGGAACTCTGTTCACGCGCTCAAACGTACGAATGAGGTATGGCATTGTCAGGGGATGGCACTCACTTCGCCGTCCGGCCGCGCCGCCACCCCCGCCCGACAGCAGTCGATCCGGGAGGCGAACCTGGCTCTGGTGTTCCAGCACATCGTCGACGCGCCGACCCCGGTGTCGCGAGCGGGGATCTCGGCGGCGACAGGCATCACCCGGGCGACCGCCTCCGCGCTCGTCGACGCGCTGATCAACGCCGGGCTGGTCGACGAGGTCGGCCCGTCGCCGCGGGCGCACACCGGCAGGCACGGCATCGGCGTCATCCCGGCCGCGGCAGGCCCCATGGGGCTGGGCATGGAGGTCGACGTCGACTATCTGTCGGTGTGCGTGGTCGACCTGGCGGGCGCCATCCGGGCGAAGGCCGAACTCCGCCTCGACGTGCGCGGCCGCGCCCCGGCGTCGGTGCTGTCCGAACTGGCCGGGCTGGCCCACCGGGTCATGGCGGGCCTGCCCGGCATCGAGGTCGCCGGGACCGCCGTCGCCATCCCCGGCCTCGTCGAGCGCGGCGACGGGACGGTGCTCCGCGCCCCGAGCCTCGGCTGGCAGGGCACCGCGGTCGGCACGCTGCTCGCCGCCGAACTGCCGCGCGCCGTGCTGCCGCCCACGGTCGGCAACAACGCCGATTTCGCCGCGCTCGCCGAACTGCACGTCGACGCCGACCGCGTGCTCAGCGACTTCCTCTTCGTCTCGGGCGGGCCTGGGGTCGGCGGGGGCATCGTGGTGAACCGCGGTCTGTTCCCCGGCGCGCGGGGCTGGGCGGGCGAGATCGGCCACTGCACGGTCGAGGTAGGCGGCGAGCGCTGCCACTGCGGCGCGCGCGGCTGCCTGGAGACCGTGGCGGGCACCGAGGCACTGGAGCGCGGCGACCTGGAGCGGGCGGCCGCCGGACTCGGCATCGCCGTCTCCGCGGCGGTGAACCTGCTCGACGTCCCGGTGGTGGTCCTGGGCGGCGCCTACACGGCCCTGGCCGAGGCCGACAAGCTGGCCGCCCTGGTGCAGCGCACGGTCGCCGAGCATGTGGTGTCGGCGAGCTGGAAGCCGGTGCAGGTCCGGGTCTCCCAGCTCGGTGGGATCGCCGCGGCACTCGGGGCGGCCGCGTCGGTGATCCACCGTGTCCACGAGGACCCGGCGGGCTGGCGGACCAGTCACCGTGCCGCGTTCACCACTTCGGCGTAATACCGCTGATACGGCCAGCAGAGTCAACTCGCGACGAGCACGGACGTGAACCGACCCCGCGGCCCGACCTTGTCCACTTCCTGTGCTGCGACGCCACTGCGCACGCCACGACCGCGCACCTCGTCGGAGTGAAACGCGGCGGTCGTCGCCAAACGGACGACGACCCATCAGACCGACAGCCAGCTGCGGACTGCTGCTGCGGACCCATCGGCCAGTGGTTGATGTCGTCATCGCACAGCGACCACGGGTACGACCTCGAAATCGAAATGCGGCTCGACGAGTGCATCGACGTGGTGTTCGTTCGACGACGAGATCGTGATCCGATCCGCACGCAACGTGCGTATCCAGGGCGTCCCGACAGGGCAACATAGATGTGTACATAGGAGCAGTACTTCATGCAAGCCAAGAACCTTGCTGTAGCGGCGCTATGCGTCGTCGGCCTCGCCGTCAGCGCGACGTCGGCCGAGGCGAGCGAGAGGCGACCGACGGTGACGAAGGTGCACCAGTACGACGCGGCCGACGCGCAGTTCCCCGAAGGACTCGCGATCGATGACCGCGGGATGATCTACACGAGCCTGGTGTTCGGCGTGTTGCACCGGATTGCTCCGGACGGGTCATCCGAGGTCGTAGCTGAGCTCGACGTCAACGGCGGTTACCTGCTCGGGCTGACGATCCCAAGCACTGGCACGATCCTGGCCGCGGTCATGTCGCCTGACCCGGCGGTGAGTGGTGTCTGGCGCTTCTCCGAGGCCGATGGCACCAAGACCCGCATCGCCGGACTGCCCGCGTACCCCGCAGCCTTTCCGAACGGCATCACGACCGACCAGGCCGGAAACATCTACGTCGGAGATTCGCAAGGAGGCATCATCTGGCGTGTCGCCCCAAATGGTGGCGTCGCTGAGCAGTGGGCTAGCGGCCCGCTGCTGGAAGGCGATCCCAACGGCGGGATCGAGGGTGCCGTGTACGGCGCCAACGGTCCAGTGGTCCGACAGGGGGCGATGTACGTCGCCAACACGGAGCAGGGGTCGATCGTCCGCATCCCGATCAACAGGAACGGATCTGCAGGCACCCAGTCGGTCTACGCCCAGCACCAAGAGCTGCTCGGCGCCGACGGAGTGGCATTCGACCAGCACGGCAGCGCTTACGTGACGACCAGCGTCATGAACAACTCCATCGTCCGTGTGCTCGCGGGAACCGGTCAGGTAGACGTCGTCGTCGACGAAGCGGACGGCCTCAACTACCCGGCCAGTCTGAGTTTCGGTGAAGGCCCGCTTCCCGAAGACACGCTGTACCTCGCCAACACGGGAACGACACCAGGACTTACCAGTCCCCCGGCCGTGCTCGCCGTCGACATCAACGTCCCCGGCATTCCCGACTGACAGAACACAGCTCGTCGTGTGCCATGCCGCGTGGTCCTACACGCGGCATGGCACTGCGAGATCCAGGGATTCTGCTGCACCGATGGCGGAAGTGGACTCCGAGTCCGCATAAGCCAGTCGAGAATCATCGGCCTGGCTGGCGTGACCATCTACGCCTGCTCACCGCAGGAAGCGACAGACAGCAACTCGGTCCACGGTCGTGAGGTGCTGGCGAGGATGCCGGAGCCCTGGTTCCATCCAGCCGCCAGCGACGTCTCGTATCCCGACACCTCAATTCAAACTTTGTGAAAGGAAAGATCTTGGCGAGCCTGCTGCGAAGATTTGTGTTGTTCTCCCTCTCAGTGGCGTTGATGAGTATCTCGCTGGTACTGACCACGACACCTGCGAGTGCCACGTCGGGCGTGGGCGACACGTCCTCCCCGGCGGTAGTGCCGGCGGCGAATATCGAGTCAGTCTGCGACACCCCCTACCCGCATTGGTACACAGTAGGGGAAGGTGACAAGTGGGCCGGGATCGGGTTCGCCAACTGCAACCCTCCCAACGGCAAGACAGCCAGGGCGTGGGTTGATCGAATGGGCGTGGGCCTGTATTCCCTCTGCGTTCCGCCCGGCGGCCAGAGTGGCTACGTCGGGTTCACTCGAGTCCTCTCCGCCAATCCGTGGCCGCCTGCGCCGGGCTCGGAACCGTGGCTCACCGGCGAGGTGGTCAACCGAAACTTCTCCCTCTACACGAGCTGCCCGGGTGGCAGCGGAAACCCGGTTCCACCTCCGCCTGATGTCTGCCCGGAATGCATTTCCGTCGACGTTCCCTGGGTGGACATCAACGGAGAAGTGCGTACCGAGGTCAACGCCGGTGAAGCCCGCCGATCTCTGCCGAATGCGCACTACGCGCTGATGTACGTCGACGACGCCGGTACGCAGCATCCCGTTCTCGATGATGTCGACGCCCACGGCAACCCAGCGGGCTCGCCAGTCACAGGATTCCTCGATGATCGCGGTGGATACGCCATCAGAGTCCCCTATCCGCAGCCGCGGACACTGGGGAATGGAAGTCACTTCGATGGGTGCATGACCACCGACGTCCCCTTCATGCAGTCCCTCGCGTGCGCAGACGACGCGCTGGTGCTCGTTGTTTCGGCGTACGACGAGCCGGGCGACGTCGTAGTGCAAGACTTCCACACCGGACTAATTGAAATCGCCGCGACTGTCCCGCTGGGGCTTTATTTCCAGCGACTACCGGACGCCGAGGCATTTCTGTCCACCAATCCGGCGGCTTACGCCTACGGCGCGGGGTACACGATGCGCGAAAGATGGCCCGCCGACCGATTGACACCGGTGACGTACCGACTTCACGACCTCATCGGGAGTGGCTACCTCCCGACCACCCGCTACATCGATCTTAGTCGTGGGGAGGCCGACGGGCCTGCCCCGGAGCACGAGGTGGCGCATCTGCTCGCTGATCGGCTCTACGGCAACGGATTTCCCTGGCTCGAATGTCTCAACCACACCTTTGGGATGCCGTCTGACCCTCATTGCGCATTCCAGGAAGGCTTCGCCGAGTTCGTCGGCCAGGTCGCGGAGAACGCCTACACGCATTCATCCGTGTCCCACCTTTGGGATCTCGAATCCTGCCAAGCGGTCGACGATCACGGCACGCCGTTCCTGGACTGCCCGGATGGACCGACCGTCGAGGGCCGCGTGGCTGCTGCGTTGTGGGATTTGTGGGACGACTCCCAGGACGTTCGAAGCGGCTTTGTCGATGACGTAACGACCGATCTGAACACCCTCGTGGCCGCGATCGACCAGACTGAACCAACGACAATTGACGAATTTATCGCTCGATGGGAGCCACTACGCGGTCCCGATCGGCAGATCATGTTCATGAACACGCTGTCGTACCACGACCGAATTGCGGACGCCGGCACTGAAGGCGCTATGCCTATCAACGGCGACTGGGGTGTGAAGGAATGCCCGTCGTGCGTGGGCGGCTCGTACCTGATGTCGGAGGCGCAATTCGAGGGCACCATGACATGGACCACCGCCGGAGTGCTTGCCGCGGCGACGTATGACGTGTGGGTGCGGCTTCCCCCGGGAGAAGCGTCGATGGAACGTTTCGCCAGCTATGTCATCGAAACCACCGCAGGACAGGAGGTGGTGACTGTCGATCAGGCCGCGGCTCAGGATGGTTGGGTGAACCTCAACACCAACGGATTCAAGCTGCCCGCGTCCGATGAGATCGTGGTGCTCCTGACCAATGTCCGCGGTGTCACTGGGTCGCTTTCCGCCGACGCACTTCTGGTCGCACCTCACCTGTGAGCCTGCCTGGTGGACATCACGCCTAAGGGGCTCGTAACACTATGAGTGGGTCTTGAGTGGGCGCCAGGCGATGATGCTGCATCCGATGGTGAGGAATGCTTCGTGGATGTCGTCGCGGACTTCCCATCGGATGCGGAGTCGTCGGAACCAGTGCAGCAGGGCGAACGCGCCTTCGACGACCCAGCGATGCGCACCGAGTCCGGAGCCGTGTTCGACACCGCGACGGGCGAAGACCGGAGTGATCCCTTTGGCGCGAACCAGGGCCCGGTATTTGTCGTGGTCATATGCGCGGTCGGCGTAGATCCGCTCTGGTCGTTGTCGGGGTCGTCCGCGCCGGCCGCGCACCGGTGCCACGGCGTCGATCAGCGGCATCAGCTGGGTTGACGTCGTTGCGGTTGCCGCCGGTCAAGATGGCCGCCAACGGGATACCGGTACCGTCGGTGATCAAATGGTGCTTGGAGCCGGTCCGAGCCCGACCGACCGGGCTCGGACCGGTTTTCGCGCCCCCTTTAGCGCCCGAACATGACAACCGTCGACCGCCGCGCGTGACCAATCCAGCAGACCGGCGGTGTGCAACTCGGCCAGCAGCACTTCGTGCAACCGCTGCCACACGTCGGCTTCGTGCCAGTCCCGCAACCGACGCCAGCAGGTCATGCCCGACCCCTATCCCATTTCCTGCGGCAGGAACTCCCACCGAATCCCGGTATAGAGCACGAACAAGATCCCGCACAACGCCTTACGGTCGTCCAACCGCTTCCGACCCGGATGCCGAAACCGCCGCTCCACCTGCGGCAACAGCGGCTCAATCCGCTCCCACAAGCCGTCATCGACCTCCCACGGCCGCCGGTGCGCCACCCGAGCCGCCCTCCAGAAGACCAACGATGCGACAAGATCAAACCACACCCAAGATCATTCTGTTACGAACAGTAAGTCCAGACGCGGGCGACCAACGCAAATCTGTCGGCATCGGAGTTGGTGGCAAACCCCGATGCCGACATGCGATACGCACACGAACATCAGCGCACTTCAGCGCCTTGATCCCGTCTGGATCAGTCGCACTCCACGCACGAATCCGAGAATGCTCGGCACACTTCGATCGACTCGCAGGTCAGTTCGAAGTCTGGCCGCCCTGTAAGGCTCGGCGCCCCACAGACGGCTCCACTCCCCCGCAAGCTTCTCCCTTCCGGCGGACCCGACTCGCGCCATGTACCAGATCGATCGACCGAGGACCTCACACAGGAAACACGAACCAATCACCGTGCGCGACGCCGGAGCCGAAGCCTGCGTTCACCGCCATGCGCACGCCTCAGAGACCTCTTCCTCCAGATCCTCATCGGTCTGCTCTTGGCCCCAATACCGCTACGATCGGACCTCCGCTACACCGCGAACGCGCCGCGCGCCGGCACCAGTCACGACGCCACACACGATCAAGACTTGAGCCAGCAGGTAGGTAGCGGTCACGGCCTCAGCCGGAATCTCTTCGACACCCACAAGTCGACGAGCCGCGAGCAAACAATCCGACACGACGAACAGCAATCCACCGACCCCCGTGCCTATGCTGACGCGCCATGCCATGCCCCCCATGCCGCACAGCAGAACGGCATAGAGGGCGACCGCCTCACGCAGAGGTGAATCGAGTGCGAACCACAGCAAGGTGGACCCAGCAGCCCAGACAACAGCGGCAACGACCAACGCGCCGCGACGGGCAGGTAGGAACGCTCGGAAACACCACAGGTAGCCCGCCTGCGCGCCCGCGAACCACGCCATACCCAGCAACAGGTGGTCCGCGGCCCCCCACTGCAAAACCATGTCGCCCGCAAGGGCACATGCTTGCGCCGAGACAAGTGGCCAGGCCACGCGCCGGGGGAGATCGGTCAGATGGACGATCACATAGCACCCGAGCAGGAGCGTGATCAGCGCCTTGGTCACCGATTCGACGACGAACGCGTCTGCCCGTCCTGCCAACAGGTGGACGATTGCGTTGACCGCATAGGCAGCCAGGATCAGTGACGGCCCCGTCCTTGGACGGTACATAAAACTCGTGCGCGAGTCTCGCGTCTTCATCACGGTGCTACGCAAAGCCGGCCATCCTGGTTCCCGATCAGCCGCCCGGTGTTCGTCGGAGGCGTGAGCGCCGGTAAGGCCGACACGACGCCCACGCAGAAAGTGATACGGCGCTCGTGCGCCGTTCGGTTCCGGCGGCCCCGCAGCCTCGGCTCATTGGGGACGCCTGACGCCAGGGCTGCACGCCCATCCTGAACAGTCGACCTACGGCAAGACGCTGAGTCATTGCCAACGTCACCCGCAGGCGACCCCCACGGCCTCGCTGGTCACCTCCGTCGGAACACGGGCGGCCGGGTGCAGTCGACGATCGCGCCGAACATGCCATGCCCGGCGACGCTTGCGCACACTGGCCCTAGCGCTACGAGTCCAGGAACCTGCCCATGTCCAGCCGGTTGAAGATGCGCTTGAGCTAGAGACGTTCTCCGACCCAGAGTGATAGGCCATACGTAGGCGGGCAATCTTCGCCACCACCCCGACGGGTTGCGTTCGAGCTAACCCTGGGCCGCCGAGACCACTCACCCAGCCGTCGGCGCGCTCGGCCCAACAACGGGCGCGGCCACTGACAACCGGGGCCGACGGCTGACTCGCAGACATTGACAATGCGCGCTGCCAACCACGATGGCTGAGTGTCAACGATCGCCCCCAGTAGATTGACATTGCCTGTAAAGTTCTCAGGTGGATATCCAGTGTGGACTCAACGAAGTTCATGGCAACTAGATCTTGGTTGACGGCCCCTACTCCCACCGGCACCTCGGACACACCAGTCCCCGTGAGCTGAACGCCTTACTGACATTGCGTTGGGCTGGCGTATCGCTTGTGATCGTTCAGCGTGCACATGGGTGCGGAGTACGAGCTTCGCCGGGGCGAGAGAATGGAGGAACTTTGACTTCGGTGAAACGATTCTACGACGAACTGGCAGCGGACTACCATCTGATCTTCGCCGACTGGGACGCGAGTATCACCCGCCAGGGTGCAGCACTCGACACCATCATTCGAGCGCAGCTGGGGGATCAGTCCACACTGGTCCTCGACTGTGCCTGTGGGGTGGGAACGCAGGCGATCGGTTTGGCGATCCGTGGCTACGACGTGGTCGGCACAGACATCAGCGGCGTGGCGGCCGCGCGAGCTCGACGCGAGGCGAACCGACGTGGCGTCCGGATCGTCACATCAGCCGCGGACATGCGGCAGCTTCCGTTTCCGGGGGAAAAGTTCGATGTCGTCGTGTGTGCCGACAACTCAATTCCGCACTTGTTGACCGCGACCGATCAGCTGGCCGCATTCCGCGAGATGTATCGGGTACTTCGCCCAGGGGGACTATTGTTGGTAACTACCAGGGATTACGACGAGGTCCGCGCGAACCGACCACTGTCAACAGCACCCCAAGTGGCCCCGACTCCTGCCGGGGAGAGCATCACTTTTCAGCTCTGGACGTGGCACGACGATCAGGAACGATACGATTTGCGACACTTCCAGCTCATCCCGGGCGACGGCTGGCGCGTCGAGGAGCGACACACCACCTACTGGGCGTTGACACGTGGTCAGCTCACCGCCTTCGCAAAAGAAGCCGGATTCGTAGCCGTCGATTGGCAGTTCCCATCACAGACCGGCTATTACCAGCCTATTCAGGTGTCCAGAAAGCCAGCGGGAACCGGGTTGCATCATTGACCCGGAGGATCTCATCCGGCTGCAAATCCATCGCGTGGACACCGAGCTTGAGTTTCAACTCCTTCGATACGGGACGGCACCTCTGTTGATCACGTGCGCAGAACGTCGTCACGGAGATGACCGACTGGGCCTCGCGACCGCTGGACTCGGTGTGAGCCGCCGTGTTCACCGATAAGCCCCGCGACGGCCAGGTCTGCACAACCGGGGAGCGGCCGCACGTTCGCCACGACTCCGGAAGGCCCTCCCGGCCATCGACGGTGACCCGATCGCGGCAGGGCGGTCGACGAGACCCGCGTAATCCACTTGATCCGCAACACTGTTCCGGCTGGCCGGGCCGCCAGCACTGGGACGCAGTCAAACCCAACATCAACCCACCTCCCACAGCCCGCCCCCGATGCCGCCCTCGCCATGCGGACAGACTCGAGGAGACTGGGGTAATGGCCATTTGTCGCTGCTGGACAACAGGTGTCTGATCGGCGTGGCCGTGTCGGCCGGTGAGGGTGATGTCGCGCATAAGCGCGACGGCTCAGGTGGCGTGCTAGAACCCGTCGCCGGTGAGGCGGTAGCCGCGCGGGATCTTCCAGGTCCTCAACGTGGCCGAGGGCGAGTTCGACGCGGGCGCGGACGCATGTCGTGTTCGGTGTTGTCCTGTTCCATTACGGCTGCGGTTTGCCTTCGTGGGGCCTGGTGTGGGGGATGATCACCCCGGAACTGGCGAGGTAGCCGCTGTCGGGCGATGACATCGCGTGTCCCCGCACTGGGCGGCGACACCGGACTCGGCATCGGGCGCGGGAGTCGTGCCGGTTGCCCGGCAACGGCGTGCCCCCCACCACCACGACCCGGCGGGCGCAGGCATCGATGACGACCTGCATCCACCACCCAATCCTGCCGACTTCGACACCCGAACTGCGGCGCGACCTGCCGCGACTTCAGCGTGGTCCGGTGTACACCGGACCAGCACAACGACAATCCCACCACCGCGCTGCGCCCGGTTGCTCACCACCGCGACACGCCACCATCCGCACCGGCTTGCCGATCTGCGGCACCGGCAACCCGTGAACATCGTGATCAACGGTCACAGCATCCAGCCGTTCCGGGACGTCCTTTTGGGTCCAGAGTCGGAAGTTCGGCGCCAGATCCGGTGATCCGCGTTGTGTCTGGGCGTGCCGGACGGGAGGCCGCGGTACCAGGTTGCACTTGGGCTCTCAAGGTGCGGCCCGGCGCCGCGCGGGTACCGCAGGTGCGCCGAACTTCCGACACGGGACATCTAGTGTTGCCCCGGCAGTGTGAAGGGATCCGGAAGGTCGTCGCCGTGTGCAGCGAGGATGCCCCCGTTCCCGGTGAGCTGATCGGCCGAAGCAATCGAGCCGATACCGGACATCGCTGTGGCGATCGCCGCCAAGGCAATGAAACACCTGATGGTGTTGATCATCGCGTTGCTCCTTAAATTGCACGGTTGCGTTAACGGGGATACGGCGAGCGCGCGATAATCGGATCGTTCCCGCTGCCGCTCGTTGACGGGCAGGGTCTCTGCCACTTCCCGCGCCGCTCCGGCATCGGCCCACAAGGCGCGGGCCCCTACCCGGCGTGGTGGTCCAACGAGGTCATGGACATCTCAACGTCGGCTTCGACCACCGTAGGTGCCCACTTCCTGTGCAGGCAGGGCGAGCAGCGAGTCTGAACGCGGCGACCGACGCGAATTCCAGTGCTCCAACTATCAAGTACTTCACGCGTCGGGGCATAGGAACCACATCGCCCCAGTCCGCTTCGGCGGTCGCCGCCGCACTCAGCGCGTTCGAGCCCGATGATGACGGGACCTGCCATCGGGTCGCTCATCGCCAGTTCGGCGACTCCCCGCCCCATACACCGGTCGCGATCGGCCGCAGGACAGTCGTTGGACCGCTTGGTGAAGCTCTCCGACTCAGTTGCCCATGACCGCGCTTCCAGTGCTCCCGCAAAACCTTCAGCAACGTTCAACGTCCCGGTTCCGGCACCACAACGACCGGCACCTGGGACCTTCCGGCTCGATCTCCGCGAAAGCTCGCACTTGATCGACGAGTCGGCCGAGGTCCGACCCGTCAGCCACGCGCCTGCGCACGGGCGTCGCACTCACTCCACAATGACATGGAAAGACCTAGGACATGCCGCTGCTGCGAGTTCTGCCAGTGGTGCCGAAATCGGGACGATGTCTGCCTGATCATCTTGGTCGCGTCTTCAAGTCCGGTGTCAAAGGGAGTTTAGGGGCTGCCAAAGGATGTCTCGTAACTGATCTTGGAGCAGGTTCGCAATCGGGACCTGGTGCTCGTCAGCCGATGAGGATGATGTTGTGCAGGTTGGCGATGCCGGATGCGGTGTGGCGGAGGGTGTGGGCGGCGCGGCGGTAGTCGCGCAGGATCTTGAAGACCTTCATACGGGCCAGCGTGTGCTCGACGCGAGCTCGGACCTTGCGATGTCCGGCGTTGAGGTCTTCCTGCCAGTCGGCCAGTGGTTGGCCGTCGCGTCGCTTTCGGAAGGGCATGATCACGCCAGGGTTGCCCTGGTAGCCGCCATCGGCCATGACCGGGCGACCGGCGAGTGTGGCGGCGATGCCGGAGTCGCGGTAGGCGATGCAGTCGTTGCGGTTGCCCGGCAGGGGTCTCCGGTGGCGATCACCAAACGGGTGTCGGCGTCGATGGCGGCCTGCACGTTCGTGGAGTAGCGGTAGTTCTTCGACGGGGCGGCCAGGCGCCGATCCCGAGTGGGGACCAGGGTCCCGTCCACGATCGCGACCTGGTCGATGCGATGGCGCCGGACCGGGGCTAACGCCAGCAGCGGCCCGATCGTGTCGATCACTCGATGCGCCGCGGAGTGCGACACCCCGAACAACGGGCCGATCTGGCGCATCGTCAGGTTCGTCCGCCAATATGCCGCCACGAGCAGCACCCGATCCGGCAGGTCAAGCCGCCACTGCCGACCAGGCCGCCCGAGGGCGATGTCATCGCCGCCCCGCTCGGTCACGATCCGCACCAGCTTGCGGAACTGGCCCGGCTCCAGCCCGGTGAATGGGCTGATCCACTCCGACCGAGACGCTGAGATCACCTGCACCCGACCATGATCAACCACCGGCGCACGAGCCTGCTCACCGGGTTACGAGACACCCTTTACGACCTCGTGCATGGTTGGTTCGGGCAGACGGTCGTGGGTTGGGTGCGTCGGGTCACCGCGTTGTTGGTACGGCGCGGTCTTGGTGTTGGTGGTCGGAGAGCAGTCCGGCCACGGCTCGGACGGTGTGGTCGAAGGTTGCTCGGCGGACGAGGTGACGGGCCAGGGCTCGCCAGTTCTTCAGGTGGGCGATGCCGTGTTCGACGCGGATCCGTTGTGATGAGTGGGCTTTGCGTTGTGCTGCATGGTGTTTCTCGTACTAGGGTGGTGGGTTCTTGCGGAACTTGTGCGGCGGTGTCACCACCGCCCCGCGCGTCTCGAGCCCGAGGCCCTGGTAGCCGGCATCGGCGAGCACTTGGACACCGTGCGCCTCGGCGAGCAGCCCGGTCAGGCCGCTGTCGCGGGCTTGGGTGATGTCGGCGACCGACCCGGGCCGGGTGGCGCCGCAGAACAACACCCTGCCCTCCAGGTCGGTGACGACCATGGTCTTGATGGCGTTCTGCTTGCTCTTGCCAGACACGAACCGGTCCCGGTCGACCGTGTCCGCCGCCGGCCGCCGGACACGTACCTCGGTGGCGTCCACGAACGCGCCCCTGCCGCTGGCGCCGAGATGGTCGATCATCTCGGCTAGCGTCCGCAACCGCCTGCTGTCATCGACCCGGCACCCTCGTTCCGCCAGCAGCGGCCGAATCTCGTTGATCGCCCGCGTGATGGTCGATCGGTCCACCCCGAACCACGCACCCAGCACGTCATGGGGTGACACCGTGTCGAAGGTGGACCAAGGTCGCCAACAGCCGGTCGATGAACACCAGCCGGTACTTCGCACCCGCGCCGACAGCCCGCAGGCGCTGACGAGCGGCCCGCCTGGTGTCCTGACGCGCCTGCCACACCGGGCCAACCTCGGCAACCAGCGAGGCGAGAACCGCCGCGGACAGACCGGTCACCCGACGATTCGACAGCACAGCCACACGACCCACATCAAGATCATCTCAGTGCCCGCCGCCAACCATGCACGAGGTCGTTAGCGATCCTTCAGCCACTCCCGTCCGGGCCCGGTTCGATGGTGTGCCCACGAGAACCGATCGCCAGTCCAGCACCGTATCACTCACGAGGGAAATGACGAATGGCTGATGACTGATCGGCCGAAAATGATCGATCAAGGAGAAGACTGTACAGATGGAGAATCCCAGGAGGGAAGCATGAATACACTGGCGAGAGGCTTCGCAGTAGTCAGCTCAATGGTCGCCGGGCTCTGCCTCGCTACAACGCCGGCAAGCGCTGGGGATTCCTCAGTGTGGATCGACGCCAACGGCCTCCATTACCGCGGCACCGACTCATCGAATACACTTCTGGTTCGATGGGTTTCCAACAAGTTTGCAATCCGCGACTCGAGGAACCTCACTCCCGGAAATGGCTGCATCAGTACATCGGACATGGCGGTCAGCTGTTCGGTGCCGCAATCGAAGCGCATAGACTTCGACGCAGCGGGTGGAAATGACCATTTGACCATTGAAACCGGCGGGCTCAACGGATTCGTTTACGGCGGAAATGGTAACGATACCGTAGCCGTCTCATGGAGGTACTATCACACCAACGGCTCGTCTGTCACCTATTCCGGCGGCGAAGGCGAGGACGAGATCGACTTCTCCTCGCTGACTTACGAGACGCCTCAAATGGGTGTCTATGTAACACTGGACGATCAGGCCAACGACGGTCGAGCCGTCGACAGGTACTGCATGAACCCGGGTCGTTCTCGGCATTCGGACAATTTCAGAACAGACTTCGAAGTGTTGCACGGTTCAAACGACGACGACATTCTGATCGGACGGGACTTCCCAACATTGGGCGACGTCATCCAGGGCGATGACGGAGAAGACTGCCTAGAAGGACGCTCGGGCGATGACACCTACTATCAGGGAACCGCAAATGACGGACAGGACAGGTTCGTCGAAGGCCCGGGTTACGACACCATTGACTATTCGGATCGCATCAACCCAGTGACATTTCACGGCTTTCTCGACGGCGGCGAAGCCGGAGAACGCGACTGGGTTCACACCAGCGAGTATCCTGAACGGATTCTCGGCGGCACTTCCAGTGACGAAATTGCCTTCTGGGGTGACATATCGGGTAACGGCGGCCATGACATTCTAAGGTCGAACAACGCACCGAATGAGATATTCGGCGGCCCAGGTAACGATACCATCACCGGTGGCGGAGGTGCCGACCTGCTGGACTGCGGCCTCGGGAATGACACCGCTGTTCAGCCTGAGTGGTATTTTGATACGCTGATCAGTTGTGAGATCCAAGATTACAGTGACTAGACAGTTGACTGCCGCGTTCGCAAACACGTAGCCGTGCACGGCAGAAGACACGGGAGGCGAGATGCCTTGAACCTTGGCGCCCGTCCCTGAACTGGCCCTTGGTGGGAATGCCACCGTCCGGAACATGAAAGCTCCTGGTAGATCGGTCGTAGTCGAGACGCCGGTCTGCCAGGAGCTTCCATTACTGTCGTGCCCCATTCGTCGCACCCCGACCTTGTGCGGGGTCGGTAGTCGTTCACCGCCACCCGATCTTCGTCTGGCCTGGTAGGGTCCTGCGCCAATTCGACGTCGAGCACACCTTCCGAGTACCCAAGCTTCCGGTGCCGATGGCGACCCGCAGGTCGTGAAGTACCAGTATTCTCGATAGCGCGGCGAGCCGGGTGATCTGCTGGTCGGCTGGCTGCTCACCCGCCAGGCCCGTGTCTCCCAGTCTAGATTGGACACTGGGACCGGCCCGGCAGATGCCGCCTACTACCAGGGCAAGATCGCCTCCGCGGCGTTCTTCGCCGCCGAAGTACTCCCCCGTCTCGCCACAGACCGAGCGGTCATCGAGGCGGGCACGTTCGACGCGATGTCGGTCCACAGTTCCTTTCTGTGAGGCCGTCATCCGCCCCGGAACCTCGACGCCCACTCCCGGTCACGCAGAGTCCCGCAAATGCGCCAAAACCTCAGTCAGCTTGCGCTGCGCGCGAAACAACCTGGACTTGACCGTACCAATCGGAATCCCCAACAACTCGGCCGCCTCACGTTGAGTCAGATCATCAAAATAAATCGACTTGATGATCGCCCGATCAGAAACCGACAACCGCTCAACCGCAGCCCTGACCTGCCACGCCATCCACGCCCGCTCAGGACTGTGCCCCTCAACCGAAGGAAGACTATCCGAAGCCAACGAATCAATACTGACCACATTCTCCCGACCCCGCTGCCTACGATACACATCAATCGCGGCGCGACGAGTCACAGAAAACAACCACGGCTCCAACGGACGCTCGACATCAAAAGTACCCGACGCCCGCCACGCCTGCAGAAGGGCCTGCTGAACCGCATCGGCCGCCAAATCACGATCCCCCAGGATCCGATAAGCCACCCCAAACATCCGACCCCCGAAAGTATCGTGGATCTCCTCAAGCGCCCCAGCCTCACCACAACCGAAACGATGCCCCAACGACCTAACCTGATCAGTCAACATGGCCACCGGCGGAAACCGACAGCCCGTGCCGGAAGACCCGCCGCCTCCTCATCTCCTCGACGCTCACGCGAGCGTGGAAGAAGGACCTGTCAGCACACTATCGACCGCCTTGCAGCCACCCACAGCCACGCAAGACACCCACCACCACCAGCACAAACACACACCGCACCGAACCTGCGCAGCCCACGTCGGCCCCCACCGCAGCGGGGAGTTCCTATTCGGCGACGGGCCCGTTCGACATCGAGTACACGCCTGCGGCACGGTCCGCGCGTTGGCACCTGTCCGACACCAACGCGCGGACCCTTCGTTCCATGGTCTTGACCAGATTGAGGAGGCCAAGCCCAACCGGTTCGGTCACCGCTATGCAGCGCGGTTGGCTGAGAGCCGAAGCGACATTGGTGCGTAGTGTCGTTCGTTTCCTGAAGTTCACGACCGCTGTTGCGTCTGCCGCGACCAACCGGCCGCGGCCGCGCAAGCACGCCGAGGCAGCCGCTCTGCCGCGGCGTAGCGCGAAGCGGCCGATCTGGCGAATTCAGCCCGTGAAGCGCTCCCGCCCCAAGTCGTATATCAAGACCGATGGCACTCCAGTACCAAGATCGGCGGGTTGTCCAGGTACAATTGCCAATGTGGTCGTTCCGCCTCGAATTCAGGCGGCAGAACCGGTCGATGCCACCGAATGTGGCGGAAGCCCGCGGCGCGCAGCCCGTCTTCGTAGGTGTGCCTGCTGTAGTAGTAGAGCTCCATCGGGATTGAGACCTGGTTCCAGTTCAGCGATGACGGCACCACGAGCCCGTCGTAAAGCGGGCCATTGAACGGAGCGAACCTCAACGCGCGATCAGACCACCGCTTGGCATCGACCCAATCTTCCGGCGAAACGACGTTCATGTTCGACGCCGTGAAACGACCACCAGGTCGAAGGTTGTCGTGGACTGAGCGCATCATTGCCAGGAGTGCATCAGAGGAAGGAGCGTAGTGCAGGAGCGCGAAGGCCGTGACCAAGTCGAACTCGCCCACTCGAGGCAGGCTTGCCACATCCTCGGTGATGTATTCGACCCCGAGCGGAGCAGCTGCCTCCTGCTTGCGCGCGAAGTCGAGCATTCCCTCTGAGACGTCGACCCCGACAACCCGCCGAGCGCCTCGCTTCTTGAGATTTCGAGTGAATGCGCCCGTCCCGCAGGCGAGATCCAGGACGTCAAGCCCAGCAACATCGCCCTCGACAACTTCAAGACTATAGCCGAACAACCTGCGTTCGGGCAGACCTTCAATGATCTCGGAGTAGCTTTGCGCTATTGCGTCGTACTCGGCCATGCATTGCCTCCGACATTCGAACTCGGCCAGTGACAATGCAATACGCCGCGAGGGCGGCGAACGGTTCCCTCGTCCGCAACCAGCTTATACAGGATGTCCCACAACCCGGCGAGACTTGTGGCCGCGACAGCGTAGGCCAGGCCGCGGAGGAAACTCTTGTCGGGCTCGCACTTCTTGCTGGGCGCCGCGGAGATGCTCTACTACCTCGCCCAGCCGTGGATGCAGCGTCGACAGGTGGCGGGAGTCCCAGATGCGGCGCACGTAGCGCGCGCTGCGCTGTGCAGGGGGTGGCAGCGCGGCCTTGCAGGGGAAATCGGTCTAGTAGGTGATGCAGGCCGATCGCCATTCGGTGTAGAAATCCCACACCTGGGGCGAGCACTCGGGCGGGCCGTACTGCGACATCTTCGAGCCCATGTGCGGCAGGTGCGCGTACGCGCCGACGCCGGGGCGGTTGACGTGCAGCATGCCCGCCTCGAACCGGTCGAGCGCCTCGAACATGCGCGCGGGGTTCTGGGTGAAGATGGTGCCGGACATGCCGTACTTGACCGAGTTCGAGATCCGCATGGCGTCGTCGAACCCGTCACAGTCCACAACGGACAGGACAGGGCCGAACACCTCCTCCTGCGCGATCTCGCTGTCCCACGGCACATCCCGCAGCACAGTCGGCCGCACGTAGTAGCCGTCGGGCAGGCCCTCGGTGGCCCGCTCGCCGCCGCAGACGACCTTCGCGCCGGTGGTCACCGCGCCGTCGATGGCCGTCAGGCACGCGTCGAGGCGTTCCTGGTTGACCACCGGGCCGATGTCGGCGGCCGGGTCGGTGCCGATGCCGACGCGCATGGCCGACACCCGGTCGTGCAGGCGGGCCAGCAGTTCCTCTTTGACCCGCACGTCGACCACGACCCGGCTGGTGGCGCTGCACCGCTGCCCGGACTGCCCGAACGCGCCGTGCACGATGGCGGCGACGGCCTTGTCGAGGTCGGCGTCGTCCAGCACGATCAGCGCGTTCTTGCCGCCCAGCTCCAACTGGGTCCGCAGCAGCCGGGACGCGCCCGCCACGTGGATGGCCCGGCCGACGCCGAGCGAGCCGGTGAAGGAGATGCCCGCGACGCGCTCGTCGGCGACCAGCGCCTCGCCTGCCTCCCGGTCGCCCTGGATCAGGTTGAGCACGCCGTCCGGGGTGCCCGCCTCGGCGAACACCTCGACGAGCAGCTGCGAGGTCAGCGGCGTGAACGGCGACGGCTTCAGCACCGCCGTGCACCCGGCCAGCAGCGCGGGCGCGACCTTCCACATCGGGATCGCCAGCGGGAAGTTCCACGGCGTGACCAGCCCGACCACGCCGATCGGCCTGCGGAAGGTCAGCGCGACCGTCCTGGCCTCCTCCGCCGGGGTGGTCACGCCGTTGAGCCTGCGCGCCTCCCCCGCGGTGAACTCCAGGATGGCCAGCGACCGGTCGACCTCGCCGCGCGCCTCACCGAGGCGCTTGCCCTGCTCGCGGGTGATGGCCGCGGCCACCTCGTCGGCCCGCCCGGCGAGCACCGCCTGCGCCTTGGTCAGCACGGCGGCCCGCTTGATCGGGCCGCGTTCGCGCCATTCCGGCCACGCGGCGTGCGCGGCGTCGACGGCCGCGGTCACATCCGCGGCACCCGACTCGGCGAACTCGCCGACGACGTCGGACAGGTCACCGGGGTTGACGTTCGCCCTGGTCTGCCCGCTCGCGGCGGGCTGCCAGTGCCCGTTGACGTAGTTGCTCACTGCTCCACCTTGATCGCGATTCGGGGAGCCCGCAGGCTCCGGGCGTCGGCGATGGCCGCGGCGTACTCGGCCAGCGGGTAACTCGCCGGGACCAGGTCGGCGAAGGGCCGCCCCGACGCCCGGGCGAGGAAGTCGACGGCCTCGGCGAGGTCGTCCACGCCGTAGTTGTGGCTGCCGACGACCGTCGACAGGTTCTTGACGAACTTGCTCGGCTCGAAGCTCACCTCGGGGGCGGGCGAGACCGACCCGACGAGCGCGATGCGGCCGTCGATCCCGATCAGGTCGAACGCCGACTGCACCGCCGCCGAGTTCCCGGTCACCTCCAGCACCACGTCGGCGCCCAGCCCGTGGGACTTGTGGGCCACGAGGTCCGCCAGTTCGGCGGGCCCGCACACCGCGTTGGCGCCGAAGGCACTCGCGCTCCGCCTGCGGCCCTCGTCGATGTCGCACGCGATGATCCGGCCGGCACCGAGGTCACGGGCGTAGGCCACGGCCGTCAGGCCGAGCATCCCGCAGCCGAGGACGACCACGGTGTCCCCGGCGGTGAGCCGGGCCCGGCGGGCCGCGCAGACCACGGTCGCGGTCGCGCAGTTCGCCGGGGTGGCCACCTCGTCGGGCATCGAGTCGGGGATCCGGACGATGCCGGTGCCCTCGGGCAGGTGGCAGTGGGTGGCGAAGCCGCCGTTGAGCCACCAGGTGTCGGACATCTTCTCGTGTCCGTACTTGCGCACGGTGAGGCACTTCTGCGGCACGCCCGCCGAGCAGCGCGCACACGTGCCGCACGCCGTGCCGATCGTCCAGGTCACCCGGTCACCGGCCGCCAGCGGCGTGCCGCGGTGGTCGGTGACCGTCCCGCCCGTGGCCACGACCGTGCCGACGATCTCGTGGCCGAGGACGGTCGGCACCGGGGTGGAGCGGTGGCCCGCGATCGTGTGCAGGTCGCTGCCGCAGATGGTGCTCATGCGGACCTGGACCAGCACCTCCCCCGCGGCGGGCTCGGGCAGCGGTCCCGACTCCAGGGTGAACCCGGTTTCGACGCCGTGCCAGACGACCGCGGTCGCTTCGTTCAGCATGTCGGTCACCTGCGGATGGTCAGCGCGGCGAGGGCACTGCACACGCAGGACGCCGCGACGATCGGGAAGATGAGGTTGGTCTGGCCGGTGGAGTCCATGAACGCCCCGATGATCGGCTCCGCCGTACCCGCGAACAGGTAGGAGAAGAAGTTCACGATGCCCGTCGCCGTGCCCGCCATCTTCTTGCCCGCGATGTCCGGGCACAGCGCCCAGAACGAGGACTGCGGGCCGTAGACGAAGAACCCGGTGAAGAACAGGACCACGATGCCCGCGACCGGGCCGAGCGGCAACAGGTACATGCCGATCGCGAACGCCGCGCCGAGGATCATGAAGATCGCGATCGGCCGGTCCCGGCGGGAGCCGAACAGCTTGTCGGAGATGGTTCCGTTGGTCAGCGCGCCGACCGCCATGCCCACCGGCAGGGCCACCGAGATCCAGATCGGGCTGATGCCCGTGTCGGCGGTCTTCCAGTCCGAGCCGAGGAAGTACACCGGGACCCAGATCAGCAGGCCGTAGCGCGCGGCGTTCTGGAAGCCGATCGCGATGCCGGTCGACCAGATCTTCGGGCTGCGCAGGACCGCCTTGTAGCGGGCCCACGACGACTCGCCCTTGGCGGTCAGGCCGTCACCCTTGACCGAGACGTTCTCGTTGTCGTCGAGGAACTTCTGCGGCGGGGTCACCCCCATGTCCGCGGGCTTGTCCCTGGCGAGCAGCCAGAACGTCAGACCGCCGACGAGCATCAGCAGGACCGGGATGCGGAAGATCCACCGCCAGTCCATGTCGAAGGTGTCCACGACGAGCGTCGAGGTCACGAACGCCAGCACCGAGGCCGACCCGGCAGCGAAGGTGTAGAACCCGAAGCTCTTGCCGCGCTCGTGCGGGGTCCACCAGTTGGAGATGACCCGGCCGCCCGCGGCCCAGCCCATGGCCTGGGTGTAGCCGTTGGCGCCCCACAGCACGGCCAGCGACTTGGGGCCGGTGGCGAAGCTGGTGAACCAGTTCATGATCGTGGACAGGATCGCGCCCAGGGTCATGATGCGGCGGCCGCCGAACTTGTCGGCCAGGTTGCCGTTGATCGCCTGGCCGACGGCGTAGGACCAGAGCAGGATGCCGCTGATCGCGCCGAGGGTGGCCTTGGAGATGCCCAGCTCCTCCTGGATACCCGGGATGGCGAAGCCGAAGGTCTGGCGGCCGGTGTAGAAGAACAGGTAGCAGAACATGGCCGCGAGCAGCATGCGCCACTGGAGCTCGCGGAACTTCTGCTCGGACACGGGCGGGGGCAGGTGGTCCGCGCTGACACTGGTGGTTGACATGGGAGATCACCTGTGTCCGGGCATGTTCATGGCGACCCAGTACGCGTCGAAGTTGCGCAGCCGGTGGCCATCGGGGATGGAGACCTGACGGTTGACGAGGAACGGCACCTTCTGCTCGGTGAGCCCGCCGTGCGAGCGCAGCGGACGGTCCAACTGGGACAGATCATGCCGGTCGGGGGTGGTGCCCAGCGCGACGTTGCGGTCGGCGATGACGACGAGGTCGCCGATGCGGTCGTCGGGCAGTTCGAACAGCTCGGCGGCCGCGGTCCTGGGGTGCACTTCCTGCACGCCATCGATCGCGGCGATGTCGGCGGCCACGGCCGCGTGGTCGGCGTCGGCGGGCAGGTGCACGCAGGCGAAGGAACCCAGCGCGCCGTGGTGGACGGTGTACGGGTCGGTGATCGGCAGGATGACCCTGGCCGCGCCGCCGCCGATCGACTCGTCGAGGAACTGCTGCAGGAACACCACGCCCGCCTTGCCGTCGGCGTCGGACTTGGCGTTCATGCCGTGGTCGGCGGTGATGACCAGGATGGCGCCCAGCTCATCGATCTGGGCGAAGTAGCCGTCCATCATGGCGTAGAAGTCGTCGGCCTCTGGGGTGCCGGGGGCGTACTTGTGCTGGATGTAGTCCGTCAGCGACAGGTAGGTCAGGTCCGGCCGCTGGTCGCGCAGCACCTGCACGCCCGCGGCGAGGACGAACTCGCTGAGGTCGGCGCTGTAGACCGACGGCAGCGGCTTGCCCACCAGCTCCAGCAGGCCGTCGATGCCGTTCTCGGCCACGGTGGCCTGGTCGGCCTTCTCCGCGGAGAAGCAGATCGCCTTCGCCGAGGGCTCCAGCCCGCTGCCCAGCAGCCTGCGCAGCTTGTCCTTCGCGGTCACGATGGCCACCGAGGCACCGGACTGGGCGAACTCGGCGAAGATGGTCGGCACGCGCAGGAACCGCGGCTCGTTCATCATCACCTCTTCGCCCCGGTCCGGGTCGAAGAAGAAGTTGCCGCTGATGCCGTGCACCGCGGGCGGCTGCCCGGTGGCGATGGACAGGTTGTTCGGGTTGGTGAACGACGGCATCGCGCAGTCGCCGGTCAGCGCACTGCCGGTGGCGAACAGCCGCTCGAGGTAAGGCATGCGGTCGTTGGCCATCGCCTGCAGGTGATAGTCCGGCTCGCTGCCGTCGATGCACACCACGACGACCGGCGCCTCGGGCATGCGGTACGCCCGACCGTTGACCTCGATCGAATCGGGGAACGACATGGGATCTGATTCCTTCCGGGGGTCGCATTGTGTCTGGACAATGTGTAACCCCGGCCATGTCTGGACAGAACCTCCTAGTTCCCTATGGCGCCTATAACGCGCTCAGCGAGGCGGTCGCGGCTCGGCCCCGGAGCGCTACGTCTTTAGACCTGGTCTCAAAATTCAAGGGTGTGTCACTGCGGAACCTGCCGGTCCGGGTCGTCGATCGTGGGCAGTCATGACGAAGACGACGCAGCAGCGGCGGGTCGAAGACCGGCTCTGGGAGCTGATCGACCCCTGATCCCGTCCCGACCAGCGCCGCGCAGTCCGGGTGGGCGGCCCCGGTTCGATGACCGTGCCGCGCTAGAGGGGATCTTGTTCGTGCTCGACACCGGCTGCCGCTGGCGAGACCTACCCGAGCAGCTCGGATGCGGTTCCGGGCACACCGCGTGGCGGCGGTTACGTGAGTGGCAGGACGCCGGCGTGTGGGACCGGCTGCACCAGCTCGTGCTCTACGAACTGTCCAACATCGACGAGCTCGACTGGACCAGAGGCTGCATCGACGCGGTGTCGGTGCGGTCGAAACGGGGGGCGAGCTGACCGGCCGCAGCCCCACTGACCGGGGTAAAGCCGGCTCCAAGTACCACGTTCTGTGCGACGCGAACGGGCTACCGCTGCACATCATGTTGTCGGCGGCAAACACCCACGACGGCATGCTGTTCGAGCCGCTGCGACCGGACAAGCTGCACGCCGACAAGGGCTACGACTACCGCCGCTGCCGCCGCTACCTGACCCGCCGCGTTATCAAGGTCGTATCGCCCGGCGCGGGATTGAGGGCAAGTCCCGCGCGTTGCTGACGGCACCATCGACGGGGATGAACGAGCACTCTCGTCGGGAAGTGATCAGCCATCGGTGGGGCCGCCTCTTCAGAGGCGTTCGACGCGGTCGGCCTGCGGGCCCCGGTCGCTCTGACGCACCGCGTACCGGACCCGGTCACCCTTCTGCAGCGGCTCCGACCCCATGATCACGGACACGTGGGCGAAGAGATCGTCGCCGCCCGCGTCCGGGGTGATGAAGCCGAAGCCGCGGTCGCCGTCGTAGCGCGCGACGACGCCCTCGCCGCCTCGTACGGGCACGTCCGGCGCGGCAGGCCCTGCGGCCGCGGCAGGTGCCGACCGCTGCGGCGCCGTCTGGGGCTCGGCGCCCCGGACCAGGTGCACGTCGCGGGCCTGCGGGCCCTTGTCTCCACTAGCCACCTCGTAGGCGACGCGGTCGCCCTCCGCGAGCCACGTCAGCCCCTCGGCCAGGGCCCGGGCGTGAACGAAGATGTCCCCGGCGCCGGAGTCGGGGTTGATGAAGCCGAAGCCCTTGTCCTCGTCGTACCAGGCCACCGTGCCGTCGGCACCGTCCGCGATACCAGCCGCAGCGGGTGAGCCTGCCCCTGCTCCCAGCGGGATCACGTGCCCGGCCTGCGGGCCGCGCTCGCCTTCGACGATCAGGAAGGCCACCCGCTGCCCCTCGGTGACCACGCCGCCGGTCACGATGGCGGAGCTGTGCACGAAGATGTCGGCGCCGCCGCCGTCCGGCGACGCGAAGCCGTACCCCTTGCCCGGCTCGTACCAGTTGACGGTGCCGAGCAGGCCCACGGCGCTGCCGGTGGCCGCATCGGCGGTGACGCGAACGCGCAGCGCCTGGGGCCCGCGGTCGTTCTCGCCGACCTCGAACACGACGGCCTGACCCTCGCGGAGCATTTTCGCGCCGCCGTCCTCGACGATCTCGGAGGCGTGCACGAACACGTCCGGCGAGCCGTCCTCGGGCGCGAGGAAGCCGAAACCCCGTTCGGCGTCGAACCAACGTACGGTCCCTTGCGGCATCAAAGGCTCCAGGTCGAGAGGGCGGGCATTGGCCCCCAGTCTCTCTGACGGACTTCCGGTCCGTCGGGCCGGGCCCACAGGCGGGCGGTGCGGAGCCAGGGGCGGGCCGTTGGTTCACCCAGCGACACGCCGAGTTTTGAGACCAGGTCTTAGCTTGCGGGCGATCCGCTCGGGAGTGGGCCAGCGGACCTGCGTTGCCCAGCCCAGCTTCTCGAAGAGCTGGATGACGCGGGCGGAGATGTCGATCTGTCCACGTCGGACACCGTGGCGGGCGCAGGTCGGGTCGGCGTGGTGGGAGTTGTGCCACGACTCGCCCATCGACGCGATCGCCAGCGGCCAGAAGTTCGTCGACTTGTCGCGGGCGTCGAAGGGGCGGTCGCCCATCATGTGGCAGATCGAGTTCACCGACCAGGTCACGTGGTGCAGCAGCGCGACGCGGACGAGGCTGGCCCAGAAGAACGCGGTGAGCGCGCCCCACAGCGACAGCGTGGCCAGCCCGCCGATCAGCGCCGGGGCGAGCAAGGTCACCACCGTCATGACCGGGAACAGCCGGTTGACCCGCTGGATGTCGGGGTCGGCGAGCAGGTCGGGGGCGAAGCGGCGGATGTTGGTCTGCTCGCGGTCGAACAGCCAGCCCATGTGGGCGTGCCAGAAGCCGCGCGCGAGCGCCGCGGCGGACGTGCCGTAGAGCCACGGCGAGTGCGGGTCGCCTTCCTTGTCGGCGTAGGCGTGGTGGCGGCGGTGGTCGGCGACCCAGGCGATGACCGGGCCCTGCATCGCCATGCTGCCGGTCAGCGCGAGCGCGACGCGCAGGCCGCGATTGGCCTTGAACGCACCGTGCGTGAAGTACCGGTGGAAGCCGACGGTGACGCCCAGGCAGGTCAGCGCGTAGAAGCCGAGGGCGAGCCCGACGTCGAGCCAGCCCAGCCCCCACCCCCACGCCACCGGCACGGCCGCGGCCAGGGCCAGCAGCGGCACGATGGCGAAGAGCTTGACGAGCAGGGTCTGCGAGCGGGGCTTCTCGCCGTCGAGCATGGGCTCCGGAGCGGGGTGTTCGACTGCGATGGTCACAGCGGACCTCCTGGTGACGTTCGAAATCCGTCACCGGGGTCCGGGGTGACTGTCTACCTCCAGTGTCACCCATTCCGCGGCAAATGAAACGCCGATCAGGACACGGATTGGGCCACGATGCCCGGGATGTCGGCGGTGCCGTCCACGACCTGCTTGGCCAGCTCGGAGAGCCGCTGGCTGTGGGCGCGCGCGTAGGCCCGCATCGCGCCGAACGCCTGTTCGATGCTCAGCAGGCCGCTGCGCTCGGAGAGCACGCCCTTGGCCTGCTCGATGATCACCCGGCTGTTCAGCGCGGACTGCAGCTGCTCGGTGACCAGCTCGGCGTGCCGGACCGCGCGCTGCTGGAGGATGCCGATGGTGGCGACGTCGGCCAGCGCCTGACCGAGGCGGGTCGACACCGCGTTCACCCCGTCGACCTCGGTGTCGAGCAGCGCGAGTGCGCCGATGACCTCCCGGCGCAGCCGCATCGGCAGCGCGGTGGCCGAGGCGAAACCGCACGCCTCGGCCGCGCCGGCGAACCGCGGCCACCGAGCGGCGTCGGCGGCGAGGTTCGAGCTGGTCACGGGCCTGCCGGTACTGACGCAGTCGATGCACGGCCCGTCGCCGGTGTCGGCGGCGAACAGGGCCAGCAGCTCGGACCGCTCCGAGGACGCCGCCGCCATCCGGACGTTGCCGCGGCCGTCGGACAGCATCACGCCCGCCGCGGTCACGTCGAGCAGGTCGACGCAGTGGTCGACGAGCATGTGCAGGAAGTCGGTCAGGTCGAACTCGTCGACCAGGGTGTCGGCGAGTTCGACGAAGGTGCGGGCCACCTGGTGCTCCCGCACGGTGCCGTTCGCACCGAGCGCGTCGTGCGGTTCACGCGTCATCGTCGGTCACTCTCCGGAATCCAGCCGCAAGCGGCGTTCGATGATTTTTGTCGCGACCTCGGCGAGGGGCAACCGGTTGGCGAAGGCGTGTGCCCGGATGCGCGCCAACGCGTCGGCGACCCCGATGTCGAGCTGCACGGCGACGATCCCGCTGGCCTGGTGCACCTCGGGATGGATGTCGAGCAGGTCGGGCAGCGTCGTGGCGGGCGGCCCGTGCAGGTCGTCGAAGATGGCCGACGTCGCCGCGTCGGCGAGCAGGAACGCGTCCAGCAGCTGATCTGGGGTCAGCGGGCCCGCGGTGCGCCGGTGCAGCGTCAACACCCCGAAGCGGCTGGCCCCGATCAGCAGCGGGAAGGCGAACACGGCGGCCACCCCCAAGGCGACGGCGTCCGGGGTGAACGCGTGCCACCGCCCGGTGTCGGTGGCGAGGTCGGGCACCAGGACCGGCCGCCCCAGGTCGAACGCATCGACCGACGGCCCCTGCCCGGCGACGGCCTCCACCTCGTCGAGGCGCGCGGCGAGCGCGTCGTCCCGGGGAAGCACCGCGCCGATGCCGCCGAGCACCCGTACTCGGGCACCGGAGACGGCGAGTTCGGCTTCGCAGAGCGCGCAGATGCCGTGCAGCACGCCCTCAACGCCGTCGTACACCGCGAGCAGCGCCAGCAGCCGCGCGCGTCGTTCAGCGCTCACCGTGCGGCCTCTTCACCCACCAACCGTAGTCCCCGGCGATCACGGGTGCCGATTGACGGTGGTGGTACAACTGGAGTGAGCTGCCCCGGACCCTGGCAGCCGATCTGACCACGACGGATCGGCAGGGATGTCGGGTGGACACAGCGCGGTACGTGAATCAACGTCAGGTCTCGGCCGACCCGCCGATGACCGTGATCGAACTCTCCGGCGAGATCGACGCCCAGACGGCACCTGCGATCTGGAAGTCCCTGGCGCCGTTGCCGGGCCACGACGTAGTGGTCGACCTGTCCGGCATCACCTTCATCAGCCTCACCGGCCTCGACCTGCTGCTCGCCCTGTGCGCCGACGAACGCCCCGGCGCGACCCGCCGTCTCGCCGCCCCGCCGAGGTGCGTCCGCCGGATCATCGAGCTCACCTCGACCTACGCCGAGTTGCTCTGCTGGCCGACCCTGGCCGAGGCCCGCGGCGTCCGATGAGCCACTAGTTTCACCGATCCCGTCCTCCGGCGGCCCGGTTGCCGCAGAATGCCGCCGTGCGCACTCGACTGGCCGCGACGGCCTGCCTTCTCCTGCTCGCGGGCTGTGGTTCCACGGTCGCCGGGACCGCGGTCCCCGCCCCGCCGCGCCCGCTCAAGGACTCCATCGCCACCGTCGACGTCGGCGAGTGGGTCGACACCCCGGTGGACCTGCGCTTCGTGGTGGACAAGATCGAGGTCGACCCGGGCTGCACCGCCAAGAACCCGCTTCCCCTCAAGTCCGGGCGGCACCTGGTGGTGCTGACGGTGTCGGTCGAGACCGGACCCACGTTCGCCAAGAAGGCGGACACCCCGGTGTGGGACATCTTCCACGTCTACGGGCCCTATGGCTTCGACAACGTCGGCGCCAGCCACGTCGCGCCGCGCTGCCTGCCGCAGGAGGAGACGATCTACTTCAAGACGCCCGCGCCGAACGGGAAGTATTGGGGCAAGATCGTCCTGGAGACCACCGCGACCGAGGGCATGGTCGTCCACAAGAACTGGAAGTGGAAGTTCTAGCCGGGCAGCGTCCACACCTCGGCGATCGTGGCGAACGCCGACGACGACGGGCGGTCCGGCTCGCCGCCCTGCGTGACCGCCCCGGGCAGCGGTGAGCCGCCGACCCGGATCTCGGCGGCCCGCAGCGGCGCGAGAAGCAGAGTCAGGCCATGCGGGACGCCGTCGAGCTTGAAGTCGTCGGTGGTGAACATCCTGCGGTGCAGCACCCCCGTCATGTCGATCTCCACGTCGGCGGCGCGCGCGATCACCCCAGCCGCCATGTCGATGTCGACGGCGACCTCGGTGACCTCGACCTCGGGTTCTGGCCAGGCGAGGCCGTCGGTCTCCGGGAAGTGGCGTACGAAATACCGTTCCAGCCACCGGCCCAGCGTCGCGTCGGTGGCCAGCACCCGCACCGAACCGTTGTGCCACAGCACGATCGCGTTGCCGCTGCCGTGGATCGACCAGTCGACCACCCACACCGAGGCGAACGCGATCGGCGTGCCGTCGTCGGACAGGGTCACGCACGGGTTCGCCCCGGCGAGCAGCACCTCGGTCACGCCAGCGCCTCCGGCCTCGCCACGGCGCGGTCGACCCACCGCGCCAACGGCAGGCAGGCTATCGCGGCGGCGAGCCCGAGGTGGACCACCACGAAGATCCCGGCGACCAGCACGCTCGGCGGCCCGCCCAGGAAGACGATCATGTGGGTGGCCCAGGTGAAGTGCGTCGGCTTGCCGTTGGCGAAGGTGTGGATCATCCAGAAGGTGAAGTCGTTCAAGCCGCTGATCACCACCAGGACCGCCGCGATCCCGGTCTTGAGCACCACCGCGGTGCGCGCGCCGCCGAGCCGGTAGGCCATCAGCGCGAACAGGGTCACGTAGGTGACCGTCAGCAGCTCGAACTGGTACACCGGGACGAACGCCTCCGGGTCGGCCACGTTCTTGCCGTAGGCGAGGATCCGCTCGACGAGCCCGGTGTCCAGCACTCCCATGTAGAACAGCGTCGCGAGCAGGAACAGCGCCGGGCCGAACCGCCCGCGCGGCAGCACCGCGACCGCGAGCACCGCGAACACGAACGGGCTCAGCCGGAACGCCCAATCGGCGATGTTCGCCAACTCCTGGTGCGGCGGGAGCACCAGCATGATCAGCCCGGCCAGCGCGCCCGCGGGCACGGCGAACACCAGCCACAGCCAGCTCCTGGCCCCGTGCAGCGACCGCACGATCCGGTCGAACGCGGGCTCCCCCGCGCCGACGGGGTCCGGCCGGGTCGTCGTCGTCTCGCTCATGCGCCGTCGTCCTCGATCTTCGTCTTCTCCACCCAGAACGGGCCGAGTGCCAGGGCGTCCACATCGGTCTTGAGGTAGCACGCCACCGCGTCCTGCGGTGTGCACACGATCGGCTCCTCGTTGTCGTTGAACGAGGTGTTGACGACCATGGGCACGCCGGTGATCTTCTCGAACTCGGAGATCATCCGGTAGTACAGGGGGTTCTCCTGCTCGGTCACGGTCTGCACGCGCGCGGTCCCGTCGACGTGGGTGATCGCGGGGACGACCGCGCGCTGGTGCTCCAGCACATCGAACACCAGCAGCATGACCGGCGACGGGTAGCCGCTGGCGAAGTACTCCCCCGCCCGCTCGGCCAGGCAGGACGGGGCGAACGGCCGGAACGCCTCCCGGTGCTTGACCTTCTCGTTCATCCTGGTCTTGGACTCGGGGTCGCGCGGGTCGGCGACCAGCGACCGGTTGCCCAGTGCCCGCGGCCCGCACTCCATCCGGCCCTGCACCCAGCCCACGATCAGGCCGTCGGCGATCTTGGCCGCGGTGTGCGCGGCGATGTCGTCCACCCGCCGGTAGTCGAGCCCCGCGTCCTTGAGCGCCTGCTCCATCTCGGCGTCGGTGTAGCCGGGACCGGTGTAGGTGTAGCCGGTGGTCGGGCGGGGCAGACCGAGGTCGCCGACGCCGACGGCGAGCGCGGAGCCGAGCGAGGCGCCGTCGTCGGCCGCCGCGGGCTGGGCGAAGAACTCCTCGAACGGGGTCTCCAGCAGGATCCGGCCGTTCATCACGCTGTTGAGCGCGACGCCACCGGCCACGCACAGCGACTTCGACCCGGTCTGCCGGTGCAGCCAGCGGGCGAGGTGCAGCCCGGCCTCCTCCAGGGTGACCTGCAGCGCGTAGGCGATGTCCATGTAGTGCTGGTCGATCGGGTTCTCCGCGGTGACCCGGGTCTTGGGCCGGGCGGGCCCGAAGGTGTCGATGAACTTCTGGGACACGACGTGCTTGCCGGTGCGGTGGTGCCGGAACCAGGACAGGTTCAACTCGAACCCGCCGTCCGGGTCGAGGTGTACCAAGTCCTTGAACGCCTCGACGTAGGTGTCGTTGCCCAGCGGGGCCAGGCCCATCACCTTGCCCTCGTCCCTGGTCGGGTAGAAGCCGACGTAGCCGGTGATGATCGCGTACATCGCGCCGAGCGAGTGCGGGAACTTGATCCGCCGCAGGTCGGTGAGCTTGCTGCCCTCGCCCATCGCGAGCAGCGTGCTGGTGCCGTCGCTGCCGATGCCGTCCATGGTCAGCACCGCCGACGAGTCGAACGGCGAGATGTAGAACGCGCTGGCCGCGTGCGCGCGGTGGTGGTCGACGAGATGGGTCTTGAACTTCGTCGGGCCGGTGTGGCCGACGGCGGCCCGGACGTCGTCGGCGAGGCTGAAGGAGCGCTTCAGGTGGGCCATCACCGCGCCGCCGACGTGGTAGTCGTCGACGCCCTTGCCGCCGCCGGACTTGATCGTCTCGACCAGCCCGGCCGCCTTGCCGCCGCCGTCGCCGTTCTCGTTGCGGAACACGTCGAGCGTGCCGGGGAAGTAGCGCGCGAACACCTTCGCCGCGTGGATGCCCTCGCGCCAGCGCTGCCAGTAGTAGGCGACGTGGTCGACGTCGGCGAGGGTGATCCCGGCCTCGCGCAGGCAGTACTCGATGGCCTTGGCCGGGAAGCCGCCGTCGTGCTTGACGCGGGTGAACCGCTCCTCCTCGGAGAAGGCGATGATCTCCCCGTCCTTGATCAGCGCGGCCGCCGAGTCGTGCACTCTGCTGATTCCGAGAACGTACATGGCTGACTCCGTAGATCAGGGGACGGTGACGCGGTCGCGCGCCGGGAGGTCCGGCGAGCTCAGTTCGGGGTGCCGGTGCTGCAGGATCCGGCGCATGGCGAAGGCGTTGACGGCGGTGGCGAGCAGCATCGCGAGGAACCCGCCGACGGCGCCGAAGGCGGGGACGGCCACCGCGGCGAACACGACGGTCGCCACGAGCCCGGCCGCCGCGGCGGACGCGGTGGTGGTGAGTGCCTTGCCGTTGGTGTTCTCCAGCAGGAAACCGGCGTACATGACGAGCAGGAACACACCGACCTCGGCGCACACCAGCACCACGAGTACGGCGATCGTGCGCACCCCGCCCGCGTCGACGAACGCGCGGACCGCCGGGAACGCCACGGCCACCGCGAACACGCCTGCCACGGCGAGGCCGAGGCGTTCGGCGCGCCGCAGCAGCGCGCGCGCCTTGGCCCGGCCCTGCGCCGCGCCCGGCCCGCGCAGGCGGGCCGAGACACCGGGCTGGGCCAGTTTCAGCTGGTAGTAAAGGAATTGGCAGACCATGCCGGACAGCAGGAGCGCGAGGTAGAACGGTCCGCTGTCAGCGGTCCGGCCGTGGAGGGCGAGCATCAGGTACACCGACGAGCCCGCGAGCGCGTTGAGCACATCGGACAGTCCCAGCAGCCCGCTGGTGCGGGCGAGCCTGCCGAGCAGCCCCGGTCGGCCGCGACCGATGAGCCACGCGCGGGGCAGCGCGGCGATGGTGGCGCCGAGCACGGCGAGTGTCGCGGCGAGCAGCACCAGCAGGTGGTGCAGCGGCGACCACCGGATCAGCCACGTCGCCCCGGTGGCACCTAGGACGGCCACCGCGCCCGCGGTGAACGCGGCGGCGTCGAGCCAGTGCCTGCCGCGCAGCCGGTGCAGCGACGCGATGGTCATCATCGTGCCGCCCGCCAGCGACCACACGGCGGCGGCGAGGTACAGCGTCGCCGGGGAGTCCGGGGCGACGGCGAGCGCGACGACGAGCACCGCCAGGGCCGCGGCGACCGGCGCGACGGCGCCGAGCACGACGAGCCGCGCGACCGCGTCGGTGGTCGCCCGGGTGCGCGGCAGGGTCCGCAGCGCGGCCTTCTCCGGCGCCATCGTCAGGTACACCAGCCAGGAGCACAGCCCGAGCGCGTTGGCGTAGCCGCCGAACTCGTCGGCGCCCCACACCACGACCAGCGCGATCGCCATGACCTGCGAGCTGATCCGGAAAGCACCGCGCCCCGCGACCAGCCGGACCATCATGGCCAGCCGCGGCACCGCGCGCGGGGACTCGGTCACGGGAGGGGCACCGCCACGTGCTGCTCGCCGAGCAGGAACTTGAGCGTGCCGCGGATCTTGGCCTCGGCCTCGCGCAGCGCGGCGACGCTGTCCGCGCACAGCACGACCTGCCCGAGCTTGTACCCGGCCTGCTCGTAGGGCCGGACGTGGTCGCCCGGTTCGGCGAACAGGCTCAGCCGCTGGACCTCGGGCATGGCCGCGACCTGGTCGAGGCCCTCGATGGCGGCGAGATGGCCCGCCCGGTCGGAGGTGAGCAGGTGCACGAGCGTCGGCCGCGGCGCGTGCCCGGCGAGGCGCAGAGGCTCCCCCACGGCCGCGGCGATCATCCCGGCGACGATGTCGACCCCGAGGTGGGTGTCGATCACCTCGGCGAGGCCGTTGCCGCCGATGCGGGCGCCCATCTCGATCAGGTACAGGTTGCCGTCCCTGCCGAGCACGGCGTCGAGGGTCATGGGGCCGTTGACGTAGCCGAGGTCGGCGCACACCGCGTTGAGCATCGCGACGAGCTGCTCGTTCGCCGAGGCGGGCAGGCCCGCCGGGAGCAGGTGGGCCGAGGTGACGAAGTACGGCGGCGGGGTGACCGTGCGCTCGGTGACGGCGTGGAAGGCGACTCTGCCGTTCTCGACGAGCGCCTCGACCGAGAAGTGGTCCCCGTCGACGTACTCCTCGATCACCACCCGCCCCGCCGGGGAGAACGCCAGCGCCTCGGTGAACGCCGACTCCAGGCGGCGCGGGCCCGGGCAGGCCACGACACCGCGGCTGCCGGAGGAGTCGACCGGCTTCACCAGCGCCGGGAACCTCAGCTGCTGCGCGGCCGCGACGAGTTCGGGTCCGGGAACACCCCCGACGGAGCCGTAGCTGGGCAGGCCGAGGCGCCCGCAGATCTCGCGGAACACCTGCTTGTCCACTGACGCCTGGACCGCGCGCTCCGGCAGCGGATTCGGCAGGTTCCAGTGGCGGGCGAGCCACGCCTGCGCGGGCAGGCCGACGTCGCTCGCCGGGCACAGCACGCCCGCGATGTCGTCGCGGTCCAGCAGCGCCGCCGCGACCTGCTCCGGCGCGCGCACGCTGACCTGCACGAACTCGTCGGCGTAGGCGACGCCCGCCGCCGACGGGCGGATGTCGACGGCGATGGTGTGGTAGCCGAGTTCCCGCGCGCGCTGGTAGGTGCTCACCGAGCCGTCGGCCGCACCGAGGATGACAAGGGACTTCATCGGCGCGCCTCCTGCGGGGTACCGCCGACGCGGGGCTCGGGGGCCAGCAGATCGTGCTGGACCGGCTCGGCGTCGAAGCGGTCTTCATGGCTGATCGGGATGTTGGCGTCGCGGATGTAATAGAGCCGGGGCCTGGGCTGGCCCGATCCGACGACGACGAGATAGCGGATCACCAGCGACGTGCCGGTGAGCGCGACGGCGAGCACGGCGAACAGGCCCGCGGGGACGGCGGCACCGGCGACAAGCCCAACAGCCACGGCGAGTCCGAAAAGGATGGAGACAGCCGCGGTGGCGAGAGAGGCGACCGAGACGATCGTCGCGAGGCGCCCGGTGAAGCCGACGAACAGCTCGATCGCGTGCTTGGCCAGCCAGCCGAAGCCGACCTTCGACACGCCCCGCTGCCGCGCGCGGTGTCCGACCTGGACGGTCGTGTACCGGTTCGTGAGCCGGGGCACGGTGGCGAAGAAGTGGGGGTTTCCCATGCGCAGCGCCACAACGGCGCGCGCGAGCGGGGTGCGCACGACCCGGAACGCGGTGGCGCCCAGCGGCAGTTCCATGCGCAGGACACGCCGTGCCACGAAGTGGAAGGCCGCCGTGCCCCACCGGCGCAGCCTCGGGTCCTGGCGGTTGGTCCGCACGCCGAACACCGCGTCGTACCCGGTCGCGGCGGTGTCGATGAGCAGCCGCGCCTGGTCGGCGGGGAACTGCTGGTCGGCGTCGATGTGCAGGATCCACGGCTTGCCCGCGTACCGGTATCCGGCGGAGAACGCGGCCTCGAACCCGTAGTTGCGGGTGAAGGTGATGTAGCGGACCCGCGGGTCCCGCCGCACCAGGCCGATGATCGCCTCAAGGGTCCCGTCGGTGCTGCCGTCGTCGACGAAGACCAGTTCGAGGTCGAGGTCGCCGAACTCGCCGACGATCTCCTCGTAGCACGGGACGACGTTGTCGACCTCGTTGAAGCAGGGGATGACCACGCTGAGCGCGGCGATGGGGTGCGGCGGACCGGCGTGGGTCATCTGGTGGCCTGGCATGGCGCTAAGAGCCGCACATCCTGGCCGAACGTGGTCATTTGATCGCTCGGAGTAACCGTGTGTCGCATCGAAGATCCTCCGATCAACTGACGCAAGGTTCGTGGGCAGCCACGGTGTGTGAGGCCAGTGGAGTTATATGCCGAAGACAACCCGTTTCGGAACACGCGGTTCGACGATTTGCGCCACTCGGTCTAGCAGGCGGGTTTCCCGAGTGGGACATTTGACCTAACTTCAGCCGGCCATGGCGGAAATTTTCGAGCACGGATGCACACTGCCGACCTGTGTGGACAACCTGGCGGCACCGCATCCGAGGCAGGACCTACCGCGGGCTGGTGCGATCGACCTTCGCGACCGTCCCGTTCTACCGGGCACGCTGGGCGCTCGACGGCCGCACCGCCCCCGTGCTCGTCCCCGGGCGCACCGGCGGCCGCGCCGAGGGGGCCAGCGCGGCGTCCGTCGCCCGTGGACACCTTGTCGATCTTGTTCCACTCGCGGGCGGCGCCGCCGAACTCGACCCGACGCGCGGCCTCGGGGCGGCGCTGACCTTCTCGATCGGACTCTCCCCCGGCGACATCGTCGCCCTGCTCGACGCCGACGCGCCGCACCCGCCCGCGGACCTGCCCGCCGGGGTCCGGGGCTGCCTGCTGCGCGCCGACGACCTCGGGGGCACCGCGACCACCGAGCTGGCCGACGCGATCCGACGCGGCCAGCGCGTCGTCGCCGTGGGGTCCGACAAGGAACTCGCCCTCCTCGGGGCCGCCCTCCCGGACGGGGTCGCGCCTCTGCTCACCCGGGTCCCGCACCGCGCCGCCGACCAGCTCGACGGCGGCCCGTTCGGCGTCCTGCACGACGCCACGCTCGGGTATCTCGGCGCGCTCGCCGGATGTGGCCGCTGGCATCTCGATGAACGGTCCGTCCACGTGCGACCCACCCAGTCCGGGCTCGCGTTCACGCTGCTGCGCCAGCACTCCCCACGCCTGGTCGACATCCTGGTGCCGGGATCGGACCGGGTGGACGTCGGCCGGTGCCCGCGGCACGGCACCCCGGTGCTCGTCGCGGCCGAGGCGCGGGGAGCCGACCAGTGATCCGAACGGCGGCGCTCACCGTCCAGATCGCCGATCCCCGCGTCGACCCGCGACCCGACGGCTGGGCGGAGTTCGCCAGGGACCTGTACCCGGTGTGGGACTACGACCTGCTCGGCATCGAGGCGTGGCACGCGCGCAACCCGCCGGTGCTGGCGGTGCTCCGCGACGGCCCGCGCGTGGTGGGCGGGCTGGCGGTCATGGTGTGCCGGACGTTGCGGGCGGGCGGCTTCGCGCCCGCGCCGACGGGAAGGACGCGGAGCCTGCGCCCGCGCTGGGCCGAGGCGTATCTGCCGCTGCTGTCGGGATATCCGGCGTGTGTGACCGCCGACGACGTGCCCGCCGCCGACCTGCGCGCGCTCATCCGGGCGTTCGAGCGGGCCCTGGCGAAGTGGGTCGGGCCGGGGCTGCTCGGGGTGATGTACCGGGCGATGGGCGACGACGTCGCCGCGGCCGCCGGGGGCCGGGCCCGCGCGTACCGCAGGATCGACCCGATCGCGGTGCTCACCAACACCGGGATGAGCGTTCCGGACTGGCTCGAATCCTTGGCGCCGGAGTGCCGAGCCGTGATCGATCGGCTGGCCGCTGACCCCGGCCTGGTCACCGAGGCGGCCCCGGGCCGGACGGACCTGGACGCGCCCGAACTGGCGGCCATGCTCAACGCGCACCGGGCGCGGCAGGACCAGCGGGCCTGGGACGGCGGCCAGCCGTCGCGGATCGGCGGCCTGCACCTGGACACCCGCAGTCCGGTCGCGCCCGCCTACCTCGACGCGTTCGTGCGCAGGCCGGAGGTGATCACCCGGACCTACCGCACGCCGGAGGGCACGCTGCTCGGGTTCAACACCATGATCGACCACCCGCGCGGCGTCGCCATGCACCACTGGGCCGCCACCCCGGCGAGCCAGGGCGGCGTGCCGTACCTCTACGCCGACGCCTACGCGCGATGCGTGCGCCACATGATCGACAATGGCAGGCCGGAGCTGACGGCGGGCCGCGCGCTGCTGGATGTCAAGCGGCGCTTCGGGTTCGGCACGCGCGAACTCGCCACGGTCGCCGTGCCCCGACCCGTGATGGGCCGGTGAGGCGCGTGGTGATCGACGTCCTCGACCCCAGGACCGACCCGGAACCGGCCGACTGGCAGCGGTTCTGCCGCGCGCACCAGGCGTTCGTGACGTGGGACTACGGGCTGATGGGCGCGGAGAGCCGCGCGTCCGGTGGCCCCAACCTGCTCGTGCTCGCCCGCGAGGGTGGGGCCATCGTGGCGGCGGTCGTGGTGCTGATCGGCAGCTACCGGGCAGGCGACCGCGGCACGCCAGGACGGGTCCGCGGACTGTCCACAGTGGCGCCGCGCTGGGTGGAGGTGCACAACCGCTGGCTGTCCGGCTACCCGGCGTGGGCGTTCGCCGAACACCTCGACGCCGCCGCGCGCCGCGACGTGTTGCGCGCGTTCGAGCGGGCGGTCTGCCGCTACACCGGCCCCGGCTGCCTCGGGGTCGTGTACCGGTGTGTCCGGCCGCCCGAGGAGGCGATGGTCAGCGGCCGGGGCAGACTCGCCAGGGACGCGATGGGCTACGCGGAACTGGACAACGCGTTCACCACCCTGGAGGACTGGGTCGCCTCGCTGCCGCGCAACCGGCGGCACAGCGTGCGCGGCCAGCTGCGCAAGATCGCCGCCGACCCCGACCTCACGACCGCCTTCGCCCCCGCCCGCGCCGACGTCGATCCGGCCGAGGCGGCGGGGCTGATCAACGCCCACCGCGAGTCGTTCGGCAGGCTGACGCTCGACAGCCGGGGCAAGGTGACCGCGGGCTATCTCGCCGAGTTCCTCCTGCGGCCCGAGGTGCACACCCTGACCTATCGCACGGGCGCGGGCAGGCTGGTCGGCCTGGCCACGATGATCGACCACCCAGCGCACCCGGCCTACCAGCACTGGGCCACCGTGCGACCCGGCGACGGCGGCAAGCAGCACCTGTATTTCGACTCCTACGCGAGGTTCATCCGACACATGATCGACAACGGGGCGAAGTCACTCAGCGCAGGTCGGGGCATGCTCGACCTCAAAGCCAAACTCGGCTTCACTCCCCGCCCGCTGCGCGTGGTCGTCGTGCCGAGGCCGGTGGCCGGATGACCGTCGAGGTGCTCGACCCCCGGTTCGACCCCGAACCCGCGTACTGGAAAGACCTGCGGCAGCGGGCGGGCCTGCGCGCCGACTGGGCGTGGGACGTGCTCGTCACCCAGGCGTGGTGCGCGCGGACCCCGCAGCCGATCGCGGTGTTCCACGAGGACGGCCCGGTCGGCGTGGTCGCCGCGGCCTGGGTCGGCCCGTCGACCCGGCGGCACCGGTTCGTCGGCGACGGGAAAGTCCGCGTCGGCATGCTCGACGTGCGCGGCCCCGGCTCCAGCGGCGTCCCCGGCTGGTGGTTCGCCGACGGCTCCGGCGCCGACCGGATCGTCGGCGACTACGCCAGGGCGATGCGCCGCCACCTCGGCCCCGGCCTGCGCGGGATGCTGGTCCGCCAGGTCGCCGAGGAGGAACGAGGCGCCGTGGCGGGACGGCTGCGGCTGCTGCGCAAGACCGAGGACATCGGGATGCTCGACCTCACCGGCTGCGCCACGACCGCGGACTGGACCAGGCGGCTGGCGAAGAAGCGCGGACAGGACCAGCGCAGGCTCGCCGCCAGGTTCGCCGAGGACCCGTCCATCGAGGAGCGGACCGTCCCCGGCAGCGAGCTCGACCCGGTCGAGGTGGCCACCCTGCTGCGCCGCAACTACGACAAGCACCGCGACGTGCCGATCCTGCCGCTGCCCGCGTTCATCTCCTACCTCACCGCGCTGCTGGCCCAACCCGATGTCGTCATGACGGGGTACCTCGACCAGCCCAGCAACCGCCTGGTGGGGATGAGCATCCTCCTCGACCACCCCCGGTGGCCCATCCTCAAAGCGTGGGCGGCGCTCCCGCCCGGCGAGGGCGGCAAGTCCAACCTGTACTTCCACAACTTCACCCAGGTCGTCGCGTGGGCCACGGGCGCGGGGAAGACGGGGGTCATCCTGGGCAAGAAGAACTCGGCGGTGAAGCAGACCCTGGGCGCCACCGCCCTGCCCCAGTACGCGCTGGCGACCCCGCTCTGACCGCGAAGTTCACGCGATGTCCGCAATTCCCAGGCATCGGAAGTCCACTCCCCCGGCGCATCATCGATGTCCAGGCAAACGTCGAGGGAGTCGCCATGGACGTCCAGGAGTCGGCCGACCACTTGCCACGACCGCACGGGCTGCGGCTCGGGGCGATGATCGTCGGGTGCACCACCGTCGCGGCCACGTGTTTCGGGTGGGTGGTCGCGGAGATCAAGAACGACCTCCGCGACCGCGGGCCGGTCCCCTTCCCCCGCGACCCCGAGCAGCGCCGCGCCGCCTAGCACGCTGGACGGGACGCGCCTGCTCGTTGATCCTTGATGGATGAAGCCGATGATCCCGCGCGTGGTCGTCGCCGGTGAGGCGCTCATCGACCTGTTCGTCGAGGACCCCCGCCATCCCACCGCGGTCCCCGGCGGCAGCCCGGCGAACACCGCCATCGCCCTGGCCAGGCTCGGCACGCCGGTGGCGCTGCTCGCCCGGTTCGGCGACGACCGGTTCGGCGAACTGCTCGCGGGCAACCTCGCCGACAACGACGTCGACCTCGCCTACGCGGTCAAGGCGGTCGAGCCGACGAGTCTGGCGGTGGTGACCCACACCGACGACGGCCCGGCCTACGGCTTCCACGTCGCGGGCACCGCCGACTGGGGGTGGCGGGACCACGAGCTGCCCGACCTGCCCGCCGACGTGCGCGCCGTGCATTCGGGCTCGCTGGCGCTGGTGCTCGAACCAGGCGGGAGCGTGCTCGGGCGGTGGTTCGCCGCGCAGCGGGAGCACCGCGTCACCAGCTTCGACCCCAACGTCCGGCCCGCGCTCGTCGGGCCGCGCGCCGACTTCGCCGACCGGATGGCCACGCTGTGGGCGGTCAGCGACATCGTCAAGGTCAGCGTCGAGGACCTCCGCTGGGTCTACCCGGACGCCGAGCCGCTCGCGGCCGCCCAGCGGCTGCGGGACGACCACGACACCCCGCTGGTCGTGGTCACCTTCGGCGGCGACGGCGCCGTCGCGCTCCACAACGGACAGACCTACCGCCGCTCCGCGCCCAAAGTGTCCGTTGTGGACACCGTTGGCGCGGGCGACACGTTCAGCGGCGGCCTGCTGCACTGGCTCGACGAGAACGGCTCACTCAGCCACGACGGCCTCCGCGCGCTCACCGAACCCGACATCGACCGCGCCCTCCGGTTCGCCACCACGGTGGCGGCCCTGGCCTGCACACGGCCCGGCGCCGACCCTCCGCGGCGCGCGGAGGCCGACGCGGCGACCGGCGAACGCCGCCACTGACGGGCGGCGGGTCATCGCGCGGACGACGGCGTCCACCCTCTACGATTCGGCCGGTGACCGCCTACGACGACGCGTTCGACCACCTCGACACCTCCGTGCTGCCCGAGCGGCAGCAGCGGATCCTGGCCACGATCCAGGACTGGGTGGTGCGGCACGGGTACTCCCCCAGCACCCGCCAGATCGGTGACGCGGTCGGGTTGAAGTCGTCGTCGGCGGTGTCGAAGCACCTGGCGAGCCTGGAGGACAAGGGTTTCCTGCGTCGCTCGGACGCCATGTCGCGACCCATCGACGTGCGGCTGTTCCTGCGGCCGACGGCGGCCGCGGAGTCCACCGGGAACTCGGTGTCGGTGCCGGTCGTCGGCGACATCGCCGCCGGTGTCCCGATCGCGGCCGAGGAGCACGTCGACGACGTGCTCGCGCTGCCCCGGGAGCTGACCGGGCGCGGCACGGTGTTCGGTCTGCGCGTGCGCGGCGAGTCGATGGTCGACGCGGCGATCTGCGACGGCGACATCGTCGTCGTGCGCCAGCAGCACGAGGCGCACTCCGGCCAGATCGTCGCCGCGATGATCGACGGGGAGGCCACCGTCAAGGTGTACCGCCTGCGCAACGGACACGTCGTCCTTGAGGCCCGCAACCCCGCGTTCGCCGACATCGACGGCGACGAAGCGGTGATCCTGGGCGTGGTGGTGTCCGTTCTCCGCAGCGTCTGACGGCGCTATCGCTGGTGGCGGATCAGGCCGCGGTCCACGGCCGCGGCGACCGCCGCCGTGCGGGAGTCCACGTCGAGTTTAGTGAAGACGTGGACCAGGTGGGACTTGATCGTGGCCTGCGAGACGAACAGCCGCTGCGCGATCTGCTGGTTCGACAGCCCCGCCGCCACCAGCCGCAACACCTCGATCTCCCGCGGGCTCAACGACTGCGCGGGCGCCCGCATCCGGTCCATCAGCCGCACGGCGATCGACGGCGCCAGCGCGGAGTGGCCCGCCGCGGCTGAGCGGACCGCGGCGACGAGTTCCTCCGGCGGGGCGTCTTTCAGCAGGTAGCCGCACGCGCCCGCCTCGACGGCGGCGATGATGTCGGCCTCGGTGTCGTACGTGGTGAGCACGATGACGCGGGGACCATCGGGGCGCGAAGTGATCTCCCTGGTCGCGGTGATCCCGGTGAGGCCCGCGCCGAACCGCAGGTCCATCAGGACGACGTCGACCTCGCCCGCGCGCTCCACCGCGGCCTCGGCGGTGCCAACGTCGGCGGCGACCACGAGGTCGGGTTCGGACTCCAGGACCGCCCGCAGGCCCGCGCGGACGATGGGGTGGTCGTCGGCCAGCAGGAGCCTGATCATCGGCGGTCCAGGTGGACGGTCACCGCGGCACCCGCGCCGGGCTGGGACTCGACGGTGAGCAGGCCGCCGATCTCGGCGGTGCGCGACCGCATCGAGTGCAGGCCGAAGCCGCCGACCGACGGGTCGAAGCCGATTCCGTCGTCGACCACATCGAGGGTGACCGTGGTGTCCATGACGGTCAGGGTGACGTCGGCCCGCGTCGCCCGCGAGTGCTGGGTGGTGTTGGCGAGCGCGGACTGGGCGACGCGCAGCAGCGCCACCTCGATCGGCGTGGGCAGCAGGATCGACGGACCCTCGAGGTGGAAGGCGACCTCGATCCCGGACCGCGCCGCCGTGGTCTCGCACAGCCTGCCCAGGGCCGCGGGGAGCGTGGACTCCCGCAGGTCGGCCGGGGCGAGCGCGCGCACGAAGCGGCGGGCCTCGGCGAGGTTGTCCTGCGCGGTCTGGCGGGCCTGCTCGACCAGGACCGCCCGGTCCGGGTCGCGGTGGCGCTCGGCGGCCCGCAGTAGCAATTGGATGCTGGACAGGCCCTGGGCGAGCGTGTCGTGGATCTCCCTGGCCAGGCGTTCGCGTTCGTCGAGGACACCGGCTCGACGCTCCACAGTGGCCAGTTCAGCGCGGGTCCGTTCGAGTTCGACGATGAGTCGCCTGCGCTGTTCGGACTCGGCGTGCAATGCCTGGTAGCCGAGGACTGTGGCGATGACGACGCACGCGCCCAGCGCCGGTCCTACCGCCATCGCGACGGTGAAGGTCGTTTGGTGCCAGGCGAACCCGGCTACGGCGGCCGCGGTGGTGAGCACGACCGCGGTCAGGCCGATCGCGCGCGGCAGCAGGTGCAGCAGCAGGAAGAACCACGGGAACGCCAGGTAGATCGCGACCGGCGTCAGGGCCAGCAGCACCAGCCACGTCGCCATCAGCGCGCCCAGCCACAATCCGATCACCGCGAGGGAACGCCCCTCCGCCCAGCGCGGACCAGCCGCGTAGACGGCGCCGACCAGCGCGGCGACGGCCACCACGGCCGGGGCGGCGGTGTGGTCGACGACCGCGCGTCCGGCGGCCAAGGCCAGCAGGCCCAAGACAAGCAGGTGCATGCCGACCCGAAGCAGCGCGGGGATCGGCATGGCGAAGGTGCTCTCGGTCATGGCCCTGGCCAGTCTACGACCGGTCCGGGCGACCGCATCAATCGAAAGGTTGACCCGGCGATCCGCCCTTCGACGTCGGGGAACCCGTCCCTGGCGTGATGCCCGGCCCGCCGCCCACGCGAGACGGTTGTCCCAAGCCCATCCCGGTCCTGAAAGGAACACCCAGGCGTGTTCGTCGCCATCCGAGACCTCCGCTTCGCCAAGGGCCGCTTCGCACTCATGGGCGCGGTCGTCACCCTCATCACGATGCTCGTCGTCCTGCTCTCCGGGCTCACCGCCGGACTGGGACGCGGCAACACCTCCGCCGTCACCGACCTGCCCGCCGACCATCTCGTGTTCGCGGGCGGGAAGCTCGCCTTCGCCGAGTCGACCATCCCCGCCGAGGTGCGAGCAGGCTGGGCCGAGGTCGACGGCGTGGTCCAGGCCGACCCCATCACCGTCGCCATGTCGAGGGCGGTCCACGACGGGACGAGCGCGGGGGTGGCCACCTTCGGCGTCGCCCCCGGCTCGCCGCTGGCCCCGGCCGTCGCGGCGGGACAGGTCGTGCTGTCCACCAAGGCCGCGACCGCGCTGTCGGCGGGCACGGGCGACCGGATCGAACTGGCCGGCAAGCCCGTCACGGTCGCGGCCGTGTCCGGCGACGGCGAGTTCTCCCACGCTCCGGTGGTGTGGACGGCCGCCGACGGTCCGGCCACGGTCATCGCCCTGCGGACCGCGGGCGCCGACCTCGCCGCGGCCGACGCCCGGCTCGGCACCCAGACCGTCACCGTCGCCGAGTCCCTCAGCGCGATCGGCTCCTACACCGCGGAGAACGGCTCCCTCCAGCTCATGAGGGCGCTGCTGTTCGCGATCTCCGCGCTGGTCATCGGCGCGTTCTTCACGGTGTGGACCGTCCAGCGCGGCACCGAGATCGCGATTCTCAAGGCCATCGGCGCGTCCACCGGCTACCTGCTCAGAGACGCGCTCGGCCAGGCTTCCGCGCTGCTGATCGCCGGGACCGCCGTGGGCACCGCGGCCGCCGCGGGCATCGGCGCCGCCGCGGCCTCCGCCGTGCCGTTCGTCCTCGACCCGCCGACGCTGCTGGTCCCCGCCGCGCTGCTGGTCGTCCTCGGCCTGCTGGGCGCGGCGGTCTCCCTGCGCGGCGTCACCACCGTCGATCCCCTCACCGCCCTTGGGAGCGCCCGATGACCCTGCACCTCGACGCCGTCACCCTCACCTACCCCGACGGCGACCGCCGACTCACCGCACTCGACCAGGTCAGCCTGACCGCGCGTCCCGGCACGCTCACCGCCGTGGTCGGGCCGTCCGGGTCGGGCAAGTCCAGCCTGCTGGCCGTCGCCGCCACCCTGATCACCCCCGACTCCGGCCGCGTCCTGCTCGACGACCGCGACCTGGCCGCGCTCCCCCGCGCCGAGGCCACGAAGGTCCGCCGCGCCAAGATCGGCATCGTCTTCCAGGGCGCGAATCTGCTGGCCTCCCTGACCGCCGTCGACCAACTCCTGGTCGTCGCCCACCTTGCGGGCCGCAACCTCGCCAAAGCCCGCCCCCAGGCCATGGCCTTGCTCGACGCCGTGGGACTGGCCGACCAAGCCGACCGGCGGCCCGCCCAGCTCTCCGGCGGCCAGCGCCAGCGGGTGACCATCGCCCGCGGCCTGATGAACGAGCCTTCGCTGCTGCTCGTCGACGAACCCACCAGCGCACTGGACACCCAACGGGGCGACGCGGTCCTGGCCCTGCTCCGGCGCCTGACCAGCGAACTCGGCACCACGACCGTCATGGTCACGCACAACCGCGCCCACCTGACCGAGGCCGACCAGGTCACCGAGATCACCGACGGCCGCACCCGCCACCTCCGCGCCTACGCCCTATCGCCCGGCCAGTAGCGCCCCGACGATCATCGTCGCTTGAGCGGCCAGGTGATCCGCGTCGAACCTGTCCGGGTCGCGCAACGCCAGGCGGGCGAAGTGTTCCGCGCAGGCCAGCATCGCGTGGGCGCAGATCTCCGGGTCGACCGCCGGGCCGCCCCGCCGGGCCGGCTCGCGGCTGATCCAGCGTTCGAACAGGCCGCGGACGCGTTCCTTGTCCGCCTCCACCCGCTCCCGGACCACCGCCGGGGTGCCCTCGGGCGGCAGCAGGATGAGCCGCCACGTCGACGGGTCGGCCCGCAGCATGTCCAGGCAGCGCCGGACCCCGGCCGCGAGGTCGACGCGGTCGCCGGACATGGCGCGCACGAGCTGGGTGAACGCGCGGGTCTGCTGGCGGTCGAGCAGGGCGGTGAGCAGCGTGCCCAGGTTCTCGTAGGCGCCGTAGACGACCGACCGGGCGACGCCTGCCTCGGTGGCGATCGCGTCGATGGAGACGCGGTCGTGGCCATCGCGGATGATCACCGCCATCGCCGCGTCGAGCAGCTGGGCGCGGCGGTCCTCGATGGGGAGGCGGGCGGCGTAGGGCCTGCGTTTGCGAGTCGTCGTGGTCGGCACCTTGCGATAATACGACACCTGTGTCGTAATTGGTCCATGAAGCGGAGCGAGGTGCAGCCACACGAGGACTACGGGTTCTTCGGGCCGGGCTCGGTGGTGTGGAAGGTCTGGGGCCACCCGGCATCGGCCGTGGTGGCGCTGCAGCGGGCCGTTGTCGTCGAGGAACTCGACCCGGCGCTGGTCGCGGCGGTGGACGGCACGCAGGACATCTACCGGCGCCCGCGCACCCGCTACGACCGGACGCTGCGCTACTTCGCCATGGTCGCCTTCGCGGGCTCGCGCGACGTGGCCAAGGCCGCCGACGTCCTGGTCAAGATCCACGCCAAGGCGATCGGCCATCTCCCCTACGGCGGCGGCACCTACGACGCCAACGATCCCGCCTCGCAGCTGTGGATCCAGCTCACCGGCTGGCACTCCATCCTCTACGCCTACGAGAAGTACGGCCCCGGCCGCCTGTCCGCCGAAGAGGAAGCCGAGTACTGGGAAGCCTGCGCGGTCGCCGCCGAGTTCCAGACCTGCTCCCCCGACGACATCCCCCGCGACCGCGACGGCGTCCGCGCCTACTTCGAGCGGATGCGCCCGCACCTGTCGGCCAGCCCCATCGCCCGCCAGGCCATGCACCACCTGCTCGACGCCTCGCGCGACCTCGTCGACGCGCCGCGGTTCCTGCGGCCGATCGTCCGGTTCTTCGGCTCGTTCGTCCGCGCGGCCACCATCGCGACCCTGCCCCGTTGGATGCGAGACGAAGCCGGGATCCGCCAGTCCAAAGTGGTCGACGCGCTGATCGTGCCGATCATGACCGCCGTGCTGACGATCCTGCACTTCAGCCCACGTCTCGAACTGTTCGCCCTGCGGTTCCTGTCGCCGTCGACGGTCTCGGTGGTGGCGCCCGTCAAGCTGCGCGTCCCGCCGCGCAACCCCGAAGTGCTTACCCCCGCCGAGGCCCGGGAACGCTACGGCTACGCCAAACCCGCCGAGGCGCACCTCGAATTCCGCGCCCGCCAGACGAACCGCGTCTTCAGCGAAGGCAAACCCGCCAGCGACGAGGGTCTGATCGAGTCCCAGGACATCCTGGGTAGGTTGGCCTGATGAACTCCGCGAGCAAGCTTGCCCTGTTCCTCGCCGCGGCGGGGACCACGCACTTCGTCCAGCCCCGCTTCTACGACAAGATGATCCCCAGCCAGTTGCCGGGCAAGCCGCGCACATGGACCTACGGCTCCGGCCTCGCCGAAATCGGGGTCGCCGCCGCCGTCGCCCACCCCCGCACCCGCCGCGCTGGCGGGCTGCTGGCCGCGCTGCTGTTCGCCGCGGTGCTCCCCGGCAACATCAAGATGGCGGTCGACTACAAGGACAAGCCACTTCCCTTGCGGGTGGGCACCCTGCTGCGCCTGCCCCTGCAGGTCCCACTGATCACCTGGGCGCTGCGGGTACGGTCGAAGGGATAGCCCACCCGATCCGCACCACCTGAAGGTCTCGACCGGGCGAACCGCGATGGCGGCGCGCTCTCCCACAAATGTCGAATTAGTCCCTGTAGGTGATCGCCGCGCACTTCGGAAGTAATTCGCGCGCGTATTGACGAGATCAACAAACCAACCCGGTCGAGCGATTCCCCGCGCCGCCGGAAGCGAGAACTGTGGTGGGAGTAGGAGTTCCACCACGAATCGGGGAGTAAACATGTCTCGCGCTATCCCATTGCTGCTCGCCGCCACACTGGTCACCAGCGGCGCCGGCGCCGCCTCAGCCGAAACCGGGAATTCGGCCGAGGTCGCCAGACCGGCGGCGTCCAGTACGATCGCCGGGCAGTACCTGGTGACGCTGGACGTGGGAATCAATTTGCAGGCGATTCTCGACAAACTCGGGGTCAAGTCCCTTTTCACCTACAGTGAGGTGTTCAACGGCTTCGCCGCGAAAATGACCCCGCTGCAGGTAGGGCTGCTGCGCAAGCTCCCCGGTTTCAAGAGCATCGAGGAGGACGCGGAGATCAACGCGCTCGACATCCGCGACGGCAGCGCGGTCAGCTCGTGGGGGCTCGACCGGATCAACCAGCGGAGCCTGCCGCTGGACAGCACCTACACCGCCGCGCACGACGGTTCGACGGTGACCGCCTACATCCTCGACACCGGCATCGAGCACACGCACCCGGACTTCGGCGGCCGCGCGACCTTCGGCTTCGACGCGATGGGCGACGGCAGGCGCGGCGTCGACTGCAACGGACACGGCACCCACGTCGCGGGCACCGTGGGCGGCACGAAGTTCGGCGTGGCGAAGCGGATCAAGCTGGTGAGCGTGCGGGTGCTCGGCTGCGACGGACGCGGATCGTGGTCCGGCGTCGTCGCCGGGTTCGACTGGATCGCGGCGAACGCGCGCAAGCCCGCCGTCGTCAACGCCTCGCTGGGCGGCGCGCCGCCGTCGACCGCGGTGGACAGCGCGGCGAACGCCGTCGCCGACCGGGGCGTCTTCCTGGCCGTCGCGGGCGGCAACGACACCACCGACGCCTGCGGCTACTCGCCGGCCCGCGCGGCCAGGCCGTTCACCATCGGGGCCACCACACGGACTGACGGCTACGCCACCTACAGCAACTACGGGCAGTGCATCCAGCTGTTGGCGCCCGGAACGGACATCACCTCGGCGTGGCTCGGCGGCACCGTCAAGACGATCAGCGGCACGTCGATGGCGACACCGCACGTCGCCGGGGCGGCCGCGCTCTACAAGCAGACCTACGGCGACAAGTCGCAGATCGACGTGATGAACGGGCTCTGGGGGCTCGCCACCCCGAGCAAGATCCAGTCGGTGCCCGCGGGCACCGCGAACTACCTGCTGTACATCGGCGGGCTCTGACCGGTCGCCGGTGTCGGGCCGTTCGGCCCGACACCGGCGCCCCCGGCCGGTGGCACCATCGACGCATGGCCATCCGATTCGCGAGCGCGCTGCCCGACGCCCTCACCGAACTGCGGTACGACGCCCGCCCGCAGCGCATCAGGGTGTCCGCAGGCGGGCGGCCGATCGCCGACACCACCGACGCGTACCTCATCTGGGAACCCCGCCGGGTGGTGCCCATGTACGCGGTGCCGTGGGACGACTTCACCGCACCCGTCGAGCGGGCCGAGCACGTCGAGCCCGCCGCCGACCTGCCGCGGATCATGGGGCCGGAGAACTTCGACAAGCACTCCGCGCCGGGACACGAGGTGACCATCGATGGCGGGTTCCACGGCTCGGCGTTCCAGCCCGACGACCCGGACCTCGGCGGGCGGGTGATCCTCGAGTTCGGCGCGTTCGACTGGTTGGAGGAGGACGACACCGTCATCGGCCACCCGCACGACCCGTACAAGCGGATCGACGTGCTCCAGTCGTCGCGGCGGGTGCGGATCGCGCTCGACGGGCAGGTGCTGGCGGACAGCACGCGGGCGATGATGCTGCTGGAGACCCACCTGCCGGTGCGCTGGTACTTCCCCCGCGCGGACGTGCGGCTCGACGTGCTGACCCCGACCGACGCGCACACGATCTGCGCGTACAAGGGGCACGCGGCGTACTTCAGCTATGAACCGTCCGGGTTCGAGGGCAGCAACATCGGCTGGACCTATGTGGACCCACTGCACGACGCGTTGCGCGTCAAGGACTACATCTCGTTCTACGGCGAGCGCGTCGACACCGAGATCGACGGCGTGCTCGGCGAACGGCCGGTGACGCCGTGGTCACGGCCGTGGTGACCCGCCTGGCCGCCGTCCCGCGCTGTCGCCCAGAATCCAAGCCATGACGACCGAACGGATCGCGCCGCCGCTGACCGGCGACGAGCGCGAGACCCTGCGCGCCTTCCTCGACTTCCACCGCGCCACCCTGGCGATGAAGTGCGAGGGCCTCGGCGACGAGGAACTGCGCAGGCAGTCGAGCCCGCCGTCGACGCTGTCGCTGCTCGGCTTGGTCCGACACATGTGCGAGGTCGAGCGCACCTGGTTCCGCCGGGTGATCAACGGCGAGGACGTCCCGTTCGTCTGGTCGGACAAGAGCGACTACCAGGAGGCGTACGACGCCACCGGCGCGACCCGGGCCGAGGCGTTCGCCGCGTGGGAGGCGGAGGTCGAGCACTCGCGACGCATCGAGGCGGCGGCCGAGTCCCTCGACGTCACCGGCTTCCAGCCCCGCTGGGACGCCGAAGTGTCCCTGCGGCTCGTGATGCTCCACCTGATCCACGAGTACGCCCGCCACAACGGCCACGCCGACTTCCTCCGCGAAGCGATCGACGGCGTCACCGGCGCCTGACCAGCCAGGCCAGGTGATCTTCGCGCCGACATCGGTGCGTATTCAACCGTTGACAATCAGCCGTGAGAGCGCTTCCATGGGTCACGCAAAGATTTGTTGTGGATCACAACAAGGGCTCCCTGCCTGTGACAAGGAGGTCACTGCCCCATGCCTACCTCCCCTCCCCGACCCGCCCGCCGAACCCGGCTCGCCCTCGGCGCCGCCACCGCCGCCCTAGCCGTCGCGGTCCCCCTGACCATCTCCGCGCAAGCCGCCGTCCCGCCGCCGCCCGCCGGGTGGACCCTGCAGTGGAGCGACGACTTCACCGGCGCCGCGGGCTCCCTGCCCTCCTCGGCCAACTGGATCTTCGACCTCGGCCACGGCTACCCCGGCGGCCCCGGCAACTGGGGCACCGGCGAGATCGCCGCGCACACCAACGACCCGAACAACGTCAGCCTCGACGGCGCGGGCAACCTGCGGATCACCCCGCGGCGCGACGGCGCGGGCAACTGGACCTCGGCGCGGCTGGAGACCCACCGCGCGAACTTCAAACCGCCCGCCGGCGGCGTGCTGCGCATCGAGGGCCGCATCCAGATGCCCAACGTCGGCGGGGCGGCGGCGGTCGGCTACTGGCCCGCGTTCTGGGCGCTCGGGTCGCCCTATCGGGGCAACTACTGGAACTGGCCGGGCATCGGCGAGTTCGACATCATGGAGAACGTCAACGGGATCAACTCCGTGTGGGGCGTGCTCCACTGTGGAGTCAACCCGGGCGGTCCGTGCAACGAGACCACCGGCCTCGGCGCCAGCCGCGCGTGCCCCGGCTCGGCGTGCCAGGCGGGTTTCCACACCTACCGCTTCGAGTGGGACCAGAGCGTCTCGCCCAACCAGTTCCGCTGGTACGTCGACGGACAGCAGTTCCACAGCGTCAGCCAGAACCAACTGCCCGCCGACACGTGGCAGAACATGACCTCGCACGCGGGCTACTTCATCCTGCTGAACCTGGCCATCGGCGGCGCCTTCCCGGACGCGCTCGCAGGCAGCCGGACCCCGACCGCGGCCACCGTGCCCGGCCACCCGATGGTCGTCGACTACGTCGCGGTCTACACCAGCGGCGGAACCCCGCCGACCACAACAACCACGACAACCACCACCACTCCCCCGCCCGGCGGCGGCAACGCCTACAGCACCCTCCAGGCGGAGAACTTCCAACAGCAGTCCGGCCTCAGCGTCGCGGCCGCGCAGGACACCGGCGGCGGGCAGCACATCGGGTCGATCGCCAACGGCGACTGGGCGCTCTACCGCGGCATCGACTTCGGCTCAGGCTCCCCGGCGACGCAGTTCGACGCCCGGGTCGCCTCCGGGGCCGCGGGCGGAGTGAGCGGACTCGTCGAGGTCCGGCTGGACAGCCGGTCGAACGCACCCATCGGCTCGTTCGCCGTGGCCAACACCGGCGGCTGGCAGAGCTGGCGCACGATCCCGGCCAACATCAGCGGCGTCACCGGGGTGCACGACGTGTACCTGACCTTCACCAGCGGCCAGCCCGCGGACTACCTGAATGTCAACTGGTTCACCTTCCGGCGCTAGGAGGATCGGATGTCCACACTCCTGCTCCGGGTCGGACTCGGGGTCGCGCTCGCCGCCACCCTGGCCACCGCGGTGATCAGCTCAGCCGAAACCCCGATAGACCACAGTGCTGTCAACCACGCTGGACACGGCCAGACGTTCAGCGACGAGCAGGCGCAAGCGCTTGTCGCGCAGCAGGCACCCGTGCGGGGCTCGGAGTTCCGCGCGGAATGCCGCAGCAGCCACCGCGCGGGCAACGACCCGATCGTGTTTCCCAACCGGCCGGGCGTCTCGCACACCCACGAGTTCTTCGGCAACACCACCACCAACGCCGACTCCACCCTGCAGTCGCTGCGCCTCGGCGGGACGAACTGCGACCCGGTGTCGGACAAGTCCGCCTACTGGGTGCCCACGCTGTACCAGCACGGGGTGGCGGTCGCGCCCGAGCGCGTCACCATCTACTACCAGGGCATCACCGACCCGGCGCGCGCCGTGCCGCATCCGCAGGGCCTGCGCTACGTCATCGGCAACGCGCTGGCCACCAGTCCCGACCAGAACCCGGCCGCGCGGTGGTCGTGTGTCGGGCGGCCGGAGTCCAGCCGCGACTTCCTGTCCTGCCCCGCCGGGTCGAAGTTGGAGAACTATCTCGACTTCCCGACCTGCTGGGACGGCACGCGGCTGGACTCCCCCAACCACCGCGACCACCTGGTGTTCGGCCTCGGTGGCGCGGGCGGAACCTGCCCGAGCAGTCACCCGGTTGTGCTGCCGCGACTGGAGTTCCTGATCACCTATCCCGTCAGCGGCGGCGGATTGTCGCTGGCCGGGACCCGCAACGGCGTCAACGTCACCACCGCGCCGGGCTACACCTTCCACGGCGACTTCTTCAACGCCTGGGACCCCGGCGAACTGCAACGCCGAGTCGACACCTGCGTCCGCGGCGGCTACGTCTGCGGCACCGACGGCAACCCGATCCAGCAGTAGAGGAGCACGACAATGCACACCCCGGGACGGTCGACACTGGCCGTGGTCGCGACGCTCGCCGTGGGCGCACTGGCACTCACGGCGTGCGGCGGGGGCGAAGCCGCCCAGTCCGGCGAGGTCACCCTGACGATCAACGTCTTCGGCGACAACTTCTCGCTGCCGGACAACCGGTCGATCTACGACGAGTACGAACGGACCCACCCGGGCGTCAAGATCGTGGAGAACCGCAGCGACTTCGGCACACACCACAAGAATCTCCAGGCCCGCCTCACCGCGGGCAACGGCGCGGCGGACCTGGAGTTGGTGGAGGTCGGCCAGGTGGCGGGCTTCATCGGCCAGCCGGACAGCTTCGTCAACTTCCGCGACGAGGGCGTCGACTCGACACAGTGGACGGACGCGGTCGTCGCCCGCGCGTCGACCGCCGACAAGGCCGCACTGATCGGCCTGCCGACCGACATCGGCGGCCTGGCGGTGTGCTACCGGACGGACCTGTTCGCGGCGGCGGGCCTGCCGACGGACCGCGCGGCGGTGGCGGCGCTGTGGCCGACGTGGGAGTCCTATGTCGATACCGGGTCCAGGTTCCTGAAGTCGGCCCCGCCGGGCGTGAAGTGGTTCGACGCGGGCGGGCACGTGTTCACCGGCATCCTGGGCAACTCCGAGGAGACGTTCTACGACGCCTCGGGCAAGCTGATCGTCGACTCCAACCCCGCGGTGCGCGCCGCGTGGGACCTGTCGGTCAAGGCGATCAAGGAAGGGCAGTCCGCGGCCCTGCCGGAGTTCAGCCCGGAGTGGAACACCGGGTTCCAGCGCGGCCAGTTCGCCACGGTGACGTGCCCGGCGTGGATGATGGGCTACATCCAGGGCAACGCGGCGGAGACCAAGGGCAAGTGGGACATCGCCAAGATCCCCGGCGGCTCCGGCAACTGGGGCGGCTCCTACGTGACGGTGCCCAAGCAGGGAAAGAACACCAAGGCGGCCGTCGAGCTGGCGAAGTGGCTGACCGCCCCCGAACAGAACGTCAAGCTGTTCAAGACGATCGGCAACTTCCCCAGTCAGCAGAGCACGTGGAAGAGCCCCGAGGTCGCGGGCTTCACGTCGGAGTTCTTCAACAACGCGCCCGCCGGGAAGATCTTCCCGGACTCCCTGGCGAGCGCGCCTGCCCAGGTCGTCGGCCCGGAGAGCGGCGTCATCGGCAACATCTTCGCCGCGGCCCTGAACAGCGTCGAGCAGGGCAAGGACCCGGGTGAAGCATGGACCCGGACCCTGGCGGACATCAAGGCAGCGGCAGGATGACGCGCCGACTTCGGGACCGCCGCACCCGGCGGTCCCGACGGTCGCTCGCGCCGTACCTGTACATCTCGCCGTTCTTCCTGCTGTTCGCGGTGTTCGGCCTGTTTCCCTTGGCTTACACCGCGATCATCTCGACCACGGCGTGGAGCCCGCGGCGCCCTGGCAGCGCGGACGTGTCGGTCGGTCTGGACAACTACGCGTCGTTGTTCAGCGACCCGAACTTCCACAACGCCCTGATCAACACGTTGGGGATCGGCCTGCTGTCGACCGGCCCGCAACTGCTGTTGGCACTGGGGATCGCGCACCTGCTGAACTACCGGCTACGGGGGCGGCTGGTGCTGCGAATGGGCGTGCTGCTGCCATACGTGACGTCGGTGGCGGCGGTGGCGCTGATCTTCAACCAGGTGTTCGCGCGGGACTTCGGCCTGGTGAACTGGGTCCTGCAGCCGTTCGTGGACGGCCCGATCGATTGGCGGGCGGACACGTGGTCGTCCTGGATCGCGGTGTCGGTGATGGTGACGTGGCACTGGACGGGCTACAACGCCCTGATCTACCTGGCCGCGATGCAGACGATCCCCTATGACCTGTACGAGTCGGCGTCGATCGACGGGGCGAGCCGGTGGCAGCAGTTCTGGCACATCACTGTGCCCAGCCTGCGCCCGACGATCGTGTTCACGGTGATCGTGTCGACGATCGGGGCGCTGCAACTGTTCGCCGAGCCGTTCCTGTTCGACGCCACACGGAACAACAATGGCGGGTCGCAGCGACAGTTCCAGACGATCGTTCTGTACCTGTACCAACAGTTCTGGACGAACGGCCGCTACGGCTACGGCGCCGCCATCGCCTGGACCCTGTTCCTGATCACGGTCGTCATCGCCGCGATCAACTTCCTCCTGGCCCGCCGCATCAAATCGACGGATTAGACCCAACATGAGCAGAATCGACTCGCATCCCCCAGCCACGCCGGGGCAAAGCCCCCAAACCCCACCCAGGCAACCCCCACCCATCCCTGGGGGGACGGCCCTTGGCCAGTCTACCCGCCGACACCGCCAAAAACGGCGCGGCCAAGGCGGCCTGTGGATAACCTACGGCCTGTTGATAGCCATTGTCCTCATCTCCGCCTTTCCGCTGTACTGGTCGGTTGTCGTCTCCTCCCGAGACAAGTCAGCCATCGGCCGCTACCCGCCCCCACTCGTCCCCGGCGGCAACCTCTGGGACAACCTCCAAGCCGCCTTCATTCAGGGCGGTTTCGGCACCGCACTGCTCAACTCGACCATCGTCGCCTGCTCCATCACCGTCTCCGTCGTCTTCACCTCGACCCTCGCCGGTTTCGCCTTCGCCAAGCTCAAGTTCAAAGGCCGAGACACCCTCTTCGGCCTGGTCGTAGCCACGATGCTCGTCCCGACCCAACTCGCGATCATCCCCCTCTACATCATGATCACCCAATGGTTCGGCTGGTCCAACGACCTCCGCGGCGTCATCGTCCCCGCCCTCGTCAGCGCGTTCGGTGTCTTCTTCATGCGCCAATACCTGACCTCCGCGATGCCCGACGAACTCATCGAGGCGGGCCGGATGGACGGCGCCTCCACTCTCCGCATCTACTGGAGTCTCGTGCTCCCCATCGCGAGGCCGGGGGCCGCGGTCCTCGGGCTGCTGATCTTCATCACCTACTGGAACGACCTGTTCTGGCCGCTCATCCTGCTCAACACACAGAACCCGACGGTCCAAGTCGCCATCGCCAACACCGCCAGTGGGATCGAGGTGGACTACTCGCTCGTCCTCGCGGGAACGGTCATCGCGACCTTCCCCATCCTGATCGTGTTCCTGGTGCTCGGCCGTCAGATCATTGGAGGAATCATGCAGGGCGCGGTGAAGGGATGACGCGGCTGGTCTTCCCGGAGGGGTTCGTCTGGGGCGCGGCGACCGCCGCCTATCAAATCGAGGGCGCGGTCGGCGAAGACGGGCGCGGACTGTCCATTTGGGACACGTTCGCGCGCACCCCCGGGAACGTGGTCGGCGGCGACACCGGCGACGTCGCCGCCGACCACTACCACCGGTTCGGGGCCGACGTGGCCATGATGCGCGACCTCGGGCTGTCGGCCTACCGGTTCTCCGTGGCCTGGCCGCGCGTGCAGCCGACCGGGCGCGGACCCGCCAACGCCGCCGGGCTCGACTTCTACGACCGGCTCGTCGACGAGATCCTCGGCAGCGGTATCGACCCCATGCTCACGCTCTACCACTGGGACCTCCCCCAAGCGCTCGATGGCGGTTGGACATCGCGCGACACCGCCGCCCGGTTCGCCGAGTACGCGGCCATCGTCGCGAACCGGCTGGGCGACCGCGTGTCCCGGTGGACGACCCTCAACGAACCCTGGTGCTCGGCGTTCCTCGGGTATGCCTCCGGTGTGCACGCACCGGGCCGCAAGGAACCCGCCGAAGCGCTCAAGGCCGTCCATCACCTGATGCTCGCCCACGGGCTCGGCACCCGCGCCCTGCGAGACGCCCTCCCCGCCACCGCTGAAGTCTCGATCGTCCTCAACCTGGCCGCGGTGTCCCCGGCCTCCCCCGAAGGGAAGGACGCCGCCAGAAGGGTCGACGGGCTGGCCAACCGGATCTTCCTCGACCCGCTGTTCGGCGCCGGCTACCCCGCCGACGTCAAGCGCGACACCGCGGACCTCACGGACTGGTCGTTCGTGCACGACGGGGACGAGGCTGTGATCGCGACGCCGATAGACCTGCTGGGCGTCAACTACTACAGCCCGACCGTCGTCGACCTGGGCACGGCCGAGCCCGACAGCCCGTGGCCGCACGACATCGAGACCGTCGCCCCGCCCGGCCCGCGAACCGCCATGGGCTGGCCCATCGACGCGAGCGGGCTCGGCGCGATCCTCACCAGGCTGCGCGACGAGTACCCGCCGATCCCGGTCATGATCACCGAGAACGGCGCCGCGTTCGACGACGAACTCACCGCCGACGCGGTCCGCGACCCGGAGCGCGTCGACTACCTGAGGAGACACCTGACTGTCGCGCACGAGGCCATCCGCGCGGGGGTCGACCTGCGCGGGTACTTCGTCTGGTCGCTACTGGACAACTTCGAATGGGCCTACGGCTACGGAAAGCGCTTCGGCATCATCCACGTCGACTACGCTACGCAGCGCCGGGTGTGGAAGGACAGCGCATACTGGTACCGGGAAGTGATCAAGGCGAACGGCATCAACGGGACGGCATGAGCGAGCTTGCGAGCGAATCATCGACACAGTGCCCTTCGCGAGTGGAGCCACCGAACAAAGTGAGGTGGCCGGTCTGAGCGAAGCACGGCGTCAGCCGACGCTGGACACTGTCGCGGCGGAGGCGGGCGTTTCGCGCGCCACCGTGTCGCGGGTGATCAACGGCTCGCCCAAGGTCTCGCCCGAGGTCAAGCTGACCGTCGGCGCGGCGATCGAGCGGCTGGGCTACGTACCCAACCGCGCCGCCCGCAGCCTGGCGACGCGCCGCACCGACTCGGTCGCGCTGGTCATGCGCGAGCCAGACGCCACCGTGCTCGCCGACCCGTACCTGGGCAACATGATCATCGCGACCAGCCACACGCTGATGGGCACGGGCGTGCAACTGGTCCTGATGAACGCCCAGAACGACGCCGAACACGCCCAACTCGCCGACTACGTGCGCGGCGGCCACGTCGACGGTGTCCTGCTGGTGTCCATGCACGGCGACGACCCGCTGCCCGAGATCCTGCTGCGCGCGGGCGTCCCGACCGTGATCGGCGGCAGGCCCGAACGGCTGCTGCCCGGCCTGACCTACGTCGACGTCGACAACCTCGGCGGCGCGGTCCTGGCCACCGAACGGCTCGTGAGCATCGGCAGGCGCCGGATAGCCACCGTCGCCGGTCCCCCGGACATGACCGCGGGCGTCGACCGACGCACCGGCTTCCAAGACACCCTGCGCGCGGCGGGCCTCGACCCGAGCCGCGTCGCCAACGGCGCGTTCACCCGCGAGTCGGGCGAGGCGGGCATGGCCGAGGTGCTCGACCGCTGGCCGGACACCGACGCGGTGTTCGTGGCCAGCGACCTGATGGCCATCGGCGCGCTGCGCGCCCTGCGAGCGGCGGGGAGACGGGTGCCCGAGGACGTCGCGCTGGTCGGCTACGACGACATCGAGATGGCCAAACACACCGAGCCGCCGCTGACGACCATTCACCAGCCGGTGGTCGACCAGGCCCGAATCATGGCCGAACTACTCCTCCGCCAGATCGGCGGCGACCCCGGCGGCGACCCAGTCGTACTGCCGACATTGCTGGTCGAACGCGAGTCCGCCTGAGACGGTCCAGCCGAACCCCTGCGTCAAGTCAGAGGATGCCCGCAGTCCTGGCCGCGTGGACCGCGGCGGTGCGGTTGTGGACTTCCAGCTTGCGCATCGCGCTCCGCAGATACGCCTTGACCGTCTCCGGGCTCAGCCCGAGCCGCTGGGCGATCTCGGCGTTGCTGGCGCCGACGGCGACCAGGCGCAGGGCGTCGACCTCGCGGGCGGCGAGGACGGCGTCGGCGGCGGGGGCCAGTGGCGCGCCGCCGAGTTGCTGGTGGATGCGGGCCAGCTTGTCGCGCAGGGTGGGGTCGTCGGTGGTGCGGATGATCGCGGCCAGGTCGGTGAGTGCCGAGTTGACGCTGGGTGGCTGGGGTGGGGTCGGGCGGCCGATGAGGCCGTCGAGTTCCTTCTCCAGCTTCCGGGCCACGACGCCCGCGTGTCGCAGGGCGACCTGGCCGATCGGGGCGTCGTCGCGGACCGCGCCGTAGATGATCGCGCCGACCTGGCCGTTGAGCTTGATCGGGAAGGCGAAGATGGACGTCAGCCGCTCGTGGTCGACCACGATCCGGTCGTAGTCGTGGGTGATGGCCTTGTTGCTGGCGTAGTCGTTGACCAGGAACGGGCTGCCGCGCTCGATGGCCGTGCCGCCGAGGCCGCGGCCGCTGGGCACGACGAGCCCGTTCAGCGATTGGCTGAGCGTGCCGAACAGCTGGTTGATGACCAGACGGCCCGCGCCCACCTGGCGGACCGCGCCGCCGAACACGACCGGGAGCCCGGTGAGCTGCCGCAGCAGCGGCAGCCGCCTCGCGAGCAGGTTCTCGATCATGTTCCGCTTCAGGTCGTCTTCGACCACGGCCGTTCCTCTTCGTCCAGCCCCCGCCGCGACAAGTGTCACTCCATCGTGGCGAGACAGCCTACCCCCGTACGGGGGTAGTGGGCGGTGACCACGGACCGTCACCCTCCTTCCCAACCCAAACGGGGGCTCGGCGAGGAGGCAGCGAATGTCCATTGAGGGCACGACACCGGCGGAGATGCGCCGCATCGCGATCGCGAGTTGCGTGGGCACGACGATCGAGTTCTACGACTTCTTCATCTACGGCACCGCGGCGGCGCTGGTGTTCCCGACGGTGTTCTTCCCGGCGTTGGGACCGGCCGCGGGCGCGGTGGCCTCGTTCGCCACCTTCGCCGTCGCGTTCTTCGCCCGGCCGGTCGGCGCCGTCCTGTTCGGACACTACGGCGACCGGATCGGCCGCAAGCGCACGCTCATCTCCACGCTGCTGCTGATGGGTGTCGCGACCGTCCTCATCGGACTTCTCCCGGGCGCGGCGACGATCGGGGCCGCGGCGCCGATCGCGCTGGTGGTGCTGCGGTTCGTGCAGGGCTTCGCGGTCGGCGGCGAGTGGGCCGGGGCGAACCTGCTCACCGCCGAGTACGCCCCGCCGGGCGAGCGCGGCCGGTACGCGACGTTCCCGCAACTCGGCCCGGCCATCGCGTTCGCGCTGACCAGCGCCACGTTCCTGGTCACCGGATGGGTCATGGGCGACAAGGACTCGGCGTTCCTGGAGTACGGCTGGCGCATCCCGTTCCTGCTGAGCGTCGTGCTGATCGGCGTCGGGCTCTACGTCCGGCTGAAGATCGAGGAGACCCCGGTGTTCCGCGCGGCCCAGGCCACCCGGCAGCCGACGAAGCGGGCGCCGTTCCTCGCCGTGCTCGTCAGCCAGCCCAAGGAGGTCCTGCTGTCGGCGGGTTCGCTGACGATGGTGTTCGCGTTCTTCTACATGGGCACCGCGTATCTGACCGCGTACGGCGTCAACCCGAAGGGCGCCGGGCTGAGCAGGCCGACGGTGCTGATGCTGGGCATCGCCGCGGCCGTGGTGTTCGGTGTGGTGACCGTGCTGGCGGGCGTGCTGTCCGACCGGGTCGGGCGCAAGCGGGTCATCATGACCTCCTGCGCGGTCGGCGCGGTGTGGGCGCTGCTGCTGTTCCCGCTGCTGGACACCCGCTCGCCGCTGGCCTTCGGCATCGGGATCACGGTGACGCTGGCGATCTTCGCGGTGTCCTACGGACCCGCTGGCGCGTTCCTGCCCGAGCTGTTCCACACCCGCCACCGCTACACCGGCGCCGGCTTGGGATACAACCTCGCGGGCATCCTCGGCGGCGCCGTGCCCCCGCTGCTCGCACCCCAGCTGACCAGCGCGTTCGGCAGCATCGGGATCGGGGTGATGCTGTCGGTGACCGCGCTGATCAGTTTCGTCTGCACGCGCGCGCTGGCCGAGACCGCCGGGCGCGGCACCCTGCACACGACCGAAGGGGACGACCTTGTCGACGCCAACCGCGCATGACCGCTACCGGAGCAGCCGCGACCAACTGCTCGCGGGCGCCGTGGCGGAGTTCGAGTGGCCGACGTTCGACGGCCCGTTCAACTGGGCGCACGACTGGTTCGACGTCATCGCCCGCGGCAACGGGCGGACCGCGCTGCACATCGTCGAGGAGAACGGCGACCAGGCCCGGTACTCGTTCGACGAGTTGGCCCGGCGGTCCGACCAGGTGGCGAACTGGCTCGCCGCGCACGGCGTCGGCCGGGGTGACAGCGTGCTGGTCATGCTCGGCAACCAGGTCGAGCTGTGGGAGTCGATGCTGGCGGTGATGAAGCTCGGCGCGGTGATCATGCCGACGACCACCGCGCTCGGCGCCGCCGACCTGGCCGACCGGATCGACCGCGGCGCCGCCAAGGCCGTCATCGCCAACACCGCCGACGCCCCGAAGTTCGACGCGGACCTGGTCCGGGTCGCAGTCGGCGGCGCCGAAGGCTGGCTCGACTACGCCGACGCGGCCGCCGCGCCCGATACCCCGCTCCCCCATCCCGACACGGCCGCCGACGACCGGCTGCTGTTCTACTTCACCTCCGGCACCACCAGCAGGCCCAAGCTGGTCGAGCACACCCAGCAGTCCTACCCGGTCGGGCACCTGTCGACGCTGTACTGGCTGGGCATCCGGCCGGGCGACGTCCATCTCAACATCAGCTCGCCCGGCTGGGCCAAGCACGCGTGGAGCTGCTTCTTCGCCCCGTGGATCGCCGAGGCGACGATCTTCATCCACAACTACACCCGGTTCGACCCGGCCGCGGTGCTGCGCGTGATCCGGGAGGCGGGGGTGACGACGTTCTGCGCCCCGCCGACCGTGTGGCGAATGCTGATCAAGGCCGATCTCTCGGGCGGCCCCGGCGCGCTGCGGGAGGTGGTCGCCGCGGGTGAGCCGCTCAACCCCGAGGTGATCGCCCAGGTGGACCGCGCGTGGGGCCTGACGCTGCGCGACGGCTTCGGCCAGACCGAGACGACCGCGCAGGTCGGCAACACCCCGGGCGCCCTGGTCAAGCCGGGTTCGATGGGCAGGCCGCTGCCGGGCGTGCCGGTGGTCCTGGTCGATGTGGCCACCGGCGAGCCCGCCGACGAAGGCGAGCTCTGCCTCGATCTCAGCAGGCGCCCACCCAGCCTCATGATCGGCTACCACGGCGACCCGGAACGCACGGCGGAGGCGATGGCCGACGGCTACTACCACACCGGCGACGTCGCCCGGCGCGACGAGGACGGCTACCTGTTCTACGTCGGCCGCACCGACGACGTGTTCAAGGCGTCGGACTACAAGGTGTCGCCGTTCGAGCTGGAGAGCGTCCTCATCGGACACCCGGCGGTCACCGAGGCCGCCGTCGTCCCCGCGCCGGACCCGCTGCGGCTGGCCGTGCCGAAGGCGTACGTCGCGCTGACGCCGGGTTTCGCACCCGACCGGACGACGGCGCTGTCGATCCTGCGCCACGCGCGCGAACACCTCGCGCCGTTCCTCCGGGTGCGCAGGCTGGAGTTCTTCGACCTGCCGAAGACGGTCTCCGGCAAGATCCGCCGGGTCGAGCTGCGGGCCCGCGAGGTCAACGACCCGGCGACGGCGGCGGCACTGGAATGGCGCGATGACCAGTTCCCGGAGCTGCGCGGATAACCCACGAACTCGCCGTGAGAATCCCCTCAGCGCGCAGGCGCTGGGGGGCGTTCTCGATCGACGTGGCCAGGGAGCGAGCGCGTTCGGCGTGGCCGGTTGCCGCCGGGTCGCCGAGGGCGGCGTAGATCTCGGCGAGGGCGTTGTCGGTGGCGGCGGCCAACGACGGCCTGCACCCCAGCCGGACGATGTCGGCGGCGGTGTTGGCGGTGGTCAAGGCCGCCGTGGGGTCGCCGTGGCGGAGGTGGGCGGCGGCGAGTTCCAGCAGGGCCTCGACCTCGTGGCCGCGGTCCTCGATCCGCCGGGTGATCTCCAATGCCTCGGCGAACAGCGCGAGCGACTCGGCGTGGTGCCCGAGGCGGGAGGTCGCGGCGGCGACCCGAACCAAGCCATCCTGCTCCCACAGCGGATCCCCGACGCGGCGGGCGACCGACACCACGCGCTCCCCCGCCGCCAGCGAGTCCCCATCGTCGCCGCGCCAAGCATGGACCGTGCTGAGCACCCACAAGGCGAAGCACTCCTCGCGCGGGGTGTCGCCCTCGACCGCGGCGGCGAGGGCGGCCTCCGCGTGGGTGGTGGCGGCCGCTGGATCGCCCAGGGAGTGGTGCAGGGCGGCGATCCGGGCGAGCGACCCGGCCTGGCGGGCACGGTCACCTGCCGCACGGGCGAGGCCGAGAGCGACCGTGAGGTGTTCCAACGCGGGCCGGTACTGGTCGTTGAGCAGATACCCCGTGCCCAGGTTGATCAGCGCGACCACCTCGACCGTCCGCTCCCCCGCGCGCCGCGCCTGCTCGATGGCGATGGCGTGCAGCGCGACATGGTCATCGAAATGCCCGCTGACCAGCAGGAACATCGTCAGGTTCCGGGTGATCAGCCAGGCGTGCGAGCCCAGCCCGACCGCCGCGGCGTGCCGGACGGCCGCGACCAGGTTGGGCAGCTCGGCCGCGCACCAGCGGTTCGCGTCGGCGTGGTCGGCGAACTCGGGCCCACCCCCCGGGTCCTCCGGCAGCAGTCCCGGCACCAGAACCTCACCGACCCGAGCGGAGGCGGCGAGGTAGTAGTCGAGCAGCCGCCGGACCGCGCAGGCATCGGGCTCCGCCAGCTCCCGGGCGTACACCGCGACCAGATCGTGCAGCAGGTACCGGCCTGGATGCCGCTGCAGGAGCAGGTGGACGTCGAGCAGGGACTCCAGCACCCGCTCGGCCTCGGCGACGGGCAGGTCGGCCAGCGCGGCGGCCGAACGCGCGTCGAAGTCGACGCCGGGATGGCAGCCGAGCAGGCGGAACACCCGCTGCTGTTCGGGATCCAACTGCTCGTAGGACAGGGTGAAAGCAGCACCCACCCCTTGATCGTCGACCGCGAGCTCGGCCAGCCGTTCGTCGCCCAACAGGTCCGCGAGATGGTCGACCGTCCACAGGGGACGGTGGAGCAGCCGGGCGGCGGCGATCCGGATGGCCAGCGGGAGACCGCCGCACAGCGCGACCACCCGCGACACCGCTTCCGGAGAAGCGGCAGCGCGTGGCACCACCCGGGTGAACAGCGCCACCGCGTCCTCAGTGGACAGAACGTCGAGCGACACCGGCACCGCGCCCGCCAGCCCCGGCAGCCGCCGCCTGCTGGTGACCAGCACCTGGCAGCCGGGCGCGCCGGGCAGCAGCGGGCGGACCTGCGCGGCGTCGGCGGCGTTGTCGAGCACGATCAGCACCCGCCGCCCGGCCAGCCGCGACCGCCACAGGGCGGCGCGCTCGTCCAGCGTCGCCGGGATGCCCTCGGCAGGCACCCCGACCGCGCGCAGCAGCGTCTCCAGACACGCGGCGGGCTCGACCGGGGGCTGCCCCGGCGAGTGCGCGTGCAGGTCGACGAACAACCTGCCGTCGGGGTAGCGGTCGGCCAGCCGGTGGGCCAGGTGCAGGGCGAACGCCGTCTTGCCGACCCCGGCCATGCCGTCGATCGTGGTGATCGCGGCCGATCCGTCGAGCAGGGCGGCCAAGTCGGCGGCGCGGCCGGTGTAGTCGGGGACGTCGTAGGGCAGCGAGTCGGTGACGGCGGGCTGGGCCAGGTCGAGCGCCGGGTCGTTGCGCAGCACTCGCTCGTGCAGCGCCCGCAGCTCAGGGCCGGGATCGAGCCCGAACTCGGCGCCCAGCATCCGTCGGTGCCGCTCGTAGGCCGCCAGCGCCTCGCTCTGCCTGCCGCTGCGGTAGAGCGCCAGCACCAGGTGCGCGGTGAACCGCTCGCGTTCCGGGTGGGCGGCGGTGAGGTCGACCAGCTCGGGCACCAGGTCGCGGTGCCGCCCGAGCGCCAGGTCGGCCTCGATTCGGTGGTCGAGCGCGCCGAGCCGGGCCTCCGCCAGGCCGTGGCACAGCCGCCCGATCGCCGGGTCGTCGGCGAGCCCGGCCAGGGCCGGACCCCGCCACAGCTCCAGCGCGGCGCCGAACGCGGCGGCCCGGGCGGCGGGCTCGGTGGCGGCCTGCCCCTCGGCGACGAGTTGGTGGAACCGGTGGCTGTCGACCCGGTTCGGCTCGATCCGCAGCGTGTAGCCTGCCGCCCGGGACTCGATCGAAGCCAGGTCGGACGGGACCGCGGCGCGCAGCCTGCTGACGTGCGTGCGCAGCGCCGAGACCGCGGCGGGCGGCGGCTCGTCGTCCCACAGCAGCTCGACCAGCCGCTCGACCGGCACGACGCGGCCGTGCTCCAGCGCCAGCACGGCCAGCAGGCAGCGCTCTCTCCGCCGACCGATCACCACGGGCTGTTCCCCGGCGATCACCTCGAACGGCCCCAGCAGTCGGACCTCCACAACCACCGACCGTAGCGGCGACCACCGACAGCCGCGGCGATGCGGTGCTGTGGCCACAGCACTGCCGGCAATGTTTTGGCGATCCCCGCCGCCGATGCTCTGCGGACCTTCACGAACCACCGTCCCCAGGGAGCACGCATGACGGCACTGACGGCCGACGCGGGCCCGGCCGCGCCGCCGGTCGCCGGTCGATCGCCCGGCCAGATCGCCATGGCGCGACTGCGCCGCGACAAGGTCGCCGTGGCGGGCGGCTGGGTGGTGGTCGCGCTGGTCCTGGTCGCGGTCAGCGCGCTGCTGATGGACCGGGTGTTCGGCGTGATCACCCCCAACCTGCCGCACCAGGACCTGATCGATAAGACGACCCTGCAGCCCAAAGGCACCTTCGGCGGGATGAGCGCCGAGCACCCGCTCGGGCTCGAACCGCTCTCCGGGCGCGACATCCTCCAGCGGATCTACGCGGGCTCGTGGATCTCCCTGCTGATCGGGTTCCTCGCCACGCTGCTGTCGGTGGTGATCGGCACGGTCATGGGTGTCGTGGCGGGCTATTTCGGCGGCTGGGTCGACTCGGTCGTCAGCAGGCTCATGGACATCTTCCTGGCTTTCCCGCTGTTGGTCTTCGCATTGGCGCTCGGCGGAATGATGAACACGTTCAACGCCGACGGCGAGCCTTTGCGCATCGGCATGCTCGTCTTCATCATCGGTTTCTTCAACTGGCCGTATATCGGCCGGATCGTGCGCGGGCAAACCCTGTCGCTGCGGGAGCGCGAATTCGTCGACGCCGCCCGCGGCCTCGGCGCCCGCGGCCCGTACATCCTGGTGCGCGAGCTGCTGCCGAACCTGACCGCGCCGATCCTCGTCTACGCCACGCTGCTGATTCCGACGAACATCCTGTTCGAGGCCGCGCTGTCGTTCCTCGGCGTCGGACTGCGCCCGCCGACGGCGACCTGGGGCGGAATGATCGCCGACGCGGTCAAGTACTACACGCTTCCGCATTTCATGCTCTGGCCCGGCCTGGCCATTTTCGTCACCGTCCTGGCTTTCAACCTGTTCGGCGACGGATTGCGCGACGCGCTCGATCCCAAGGGCCGATGAACCTCATCAAGGAATGGAGTAACGCAGTGACCAGCAAACGTGCGGCCGCCCTGGCCGTGGCCCTCGCGACGACGTTGACCGCGTGCGGCGGTGGCGGGGCGGAGAACAAGCCCGGCGCCCCGGCGGACGGCTTCAACGCGAGCCTCGACAAGGTGTTCTCCCCGTCGGACAAGAAGGGCGGGATCATCAAGCTCGCCAACTCCGACGACTGGGACTCGCTGGACCCGGCCGACACCTACTACGGCTTCTCCTGGAACTTCTCCCGCGTCTACGTGCGCTCGCTGCTGATGTTCAAGGTGGCGCCGGGCAAGGCGAGTGAGGAGCTGGTGCCCGACCTGGCCGAGAGCCTCGGCGTGCCCAGCGACAATGGCAAGACGTGGACGTACAAGATCCGCAAGGGCGTCAAGTTCGAGGACGGCACCGAGGTCACCGCCAAGGACGTCAAGTACAACGTGCTGCGGTCGCTGGACCGCGAGGTCTTCCCCAACGGGCCGGACTACTTCAAGCAGTTCCTCGACCTGCCCGCCGACTACAAGGGCCCGTACAAGTCCAAGGGCGTCAACACCGACCAGGCCGTCGAGACCCCGGACTCGCACACGATCGTCTTCCGCCTCAAAGCGCCGTTCGGCGGGTTCGACTACCTCGCGCACCTGCCGCAGACGGCCCCGGTGCCGGAGGCCAAGGACACCGGCGCGAAGTACAAGGACCACGTCATCTCGACCGGCCCGTACATGTTCGACAAGGTCGAGGTCGGCAAGCGCTACACGCTCAAGCGCAATCCCAACTGGGACCCGGCGACCGACCCGAACCGCAAGGCGCTGCCGGACGGCTACGACATCGCGCTGAAGGTCAACGCCGACGACATCGACAACCGGGTCCTCAGCGGCGACCTGCACCTCGACATCACCGGCACGGGCGTGCAGCCCGCCAAGCTGGCCTCGGTGCTCGGCGCCCCGGACGTCAAGGCGCGCGCGGACAACCCGACCACGACGCGGCTCTGGTACACCTCGGTCAACCCGCAGGTGGCGCCGTTCGACAACATCGACTGCCGCAAGGCCGTCATGTACGCGGTCGACCGCACCGGCTACCAGCTGGCCTACGGCGGCGAGTTCTCCGGCGGCGAGCTGGCCACGACGGTGATGGCGCCCGCGATCCCGGGCTACCAGAAGTTCGACCTGTACCCGGCCGGTCCGGACAGCAAGGGCGACCTGGCCAAGGCGAAGGAGCACCTGGCCAAGTGCGGCAAGGCCGACGGGTTCGAGGCGACCATGGCCTTCCGTGAGGGTCGGCCGAAGGAGAAGGCGACCGCCGAGTCGTTCCAGGCGTCGCTCGCGCGGGTGGGCATCAAGCTGGTACTGAAGGGATTCCCGTCCGGCGACTACTTCTCCCAGTTCTGCGGCAATCCGCCGTTCGTGCGCTCCAACAAGATCGGCCTGTGCGTCAACGGCTGGGCGGCTGACTGGAACGACGGCTTCGGCCACCTGTCGCAGATCGTGGACAGCCGGGTGATCCGGGATTCCGGCGGCTCGTCGAACATCAGCGTCCGCATCCCCGAGGTCGACCAGCTGCTCGACCAGGCGGTCGGCGAGACCGACAAGGCCAAGCGCGAGCAGCTGTGGGCGGCGATCGACAAGCGCGTGATGGAGGAGGCCGTGATCTACCCGGGCCTCTACAGCAAGGCGCTGCTGCTGCGCGGCAAGGGTTTGACGAACGTCTTCGTCAACGAGGCATACGGAATGTACGACTACCTCGCGCTCGGGCTGGCCTGACCGGCCCGATGGGGGAAGCGGCGGGTGGCCGGGGTGGTACCGCACCCCCAGGCCCGGCCACCCGCCGCCGCACAACGGAATCGAGCCCCAATGATCATCTATGTCGTCCGCAGGCTGGCCGCGGCGCTGCTGCTGCTGTTCGTGGTCAGCGCGGTCACCTTCGCGATCTTCTTCGTGATCCCCCGGATCATCGGGTCAACGCCGGAGACCATGGCCGCCCGCTATGTCGGCCGCACGGCCAACGAGGAGTCCATCCAGCTCACGGCGGAGCGGCTGGGCTTCTACGACCCGGTACCGGTCCAGTACTTCACCTGGGTCAAGGGGATCTTCGTCGGCGCCGACTTCGACTACGGCGCCGGGATCGACCACTGCCCGGCCCCGTGCCTCGGCTACTCGTTCCTCAGCCGCCAGCCGGTGTGGCCCGACCTGCTCGACCGCATGCCGGTGACACTGTCGCTGGCGGTCGGCGCGTCGGTCATCTGGCTGGTCGCGGGCGTGTCGACCGGGGTGCTGTCCGCGCTGCGTCGCGGCAGCGTGTTCGACCGCGCGGCGATGGGTATGGCCCTGGCCGGGGTGTCGCTGCCGATCTTCTACACCGGACTGATGTCACTGGCCCTGTTCAGCTACACGCTCGGCTGGACGGCGCCCGGCGGCAGCTACACCGACTTCACCGAGAACCCGGCGGCCTGGGCGGGCGACCTGATCCTGCCGTGGGTGACGCTCGCGTTCCTGTTCTCGGCGAGCTACGCCCGGCTGACCAGGGCCGGGATGCTGGAGACGATGAGCGAGGACTTCATCCGCACGGCGCGGGCGAAGGGCCTGCCGGAACGCCAGGTCGTTGTGCGCCATGGGTTGCGGGCGTCGCTCACGCCGATCCTGACGATCTTCGGCATGGACGTCGGCCTGCTGCTCGGTGGCGCGGTGCTGACGGAGAGCGCGTTCTCGCTCAACGGCCTCGGCAAGTACGCCGTCGACGCGATCACGACCAACGACCTGCCCAAGGTCATGGGCGTGACCATCCTGGCCGCGCTGTTCATCGTCATCGCGAACCTGGTCGTCGACCTGCTCTACGCCGTGCTCGACCCGAGGGTGAGGGTGTCATGACGTTCCTCGAAGTGCGTGATCTCCGCGTGCACTTCCCGACCGACGACGGCTTGGTGAAGTCGGTCGACGGGCTGACCTACTCGGTCGAGCGCGGGCAGACGCTGGGGATCGTGGGCGAGTCGGGATCGGGCAAGAGCGTGAGCAGCCTGTCGGTCATGGGCCTGCACAAGAAGGGCACCGCCCGGATCACCGGCGAGGTCCTGCTCGACGGCGAGGACCTCGTCGGGGCGAGTGAGGAGCGGGTGCGGTCGCTGCGCGGCAAGCGCATGGCGATGATCTTCCAGGACCCGCTGTCGGCGATGCACCCGTACTACACGGTGGGCACGCAGATCATCGAGGCGTACCGGATCCACAACAAGGCCACCTTGGCCGTCGCGCGCAAGCACGCGATCGAGATGCTGGACCGGGTCGGGATCCCGAACCCGAAGTCGCGTGTGGACGATTACCCGCACCAGTTCTCCGGCGGTATGCGGCAGCGCGCGATGATCGCGATGGCGCTGTCCTGTGACCCCGAGCTGCTGATCGCCGACGAGCCGACCACCGCACTCGATGTGACGGTGCAGGCGCAGATCCTCGACCTGATCCGGGATCTGCAGCAGGAGTTCAACTCCGCGGTCATCATCATCACCCACGACCTGGGCGTGGTGGCGGAGCTGGCCGACGACATCATGGTCATGTACGCGGGCCGCGCCGTGGAATACGGCACCGCGTCGGAGATCTTCGATTCGCCGCAGCACCCGTACACGTGGGGCCTGCTGCGGTCGATGCCGCGGCTGGACCGGGAGCGCACCGCGCGGCTGGTGCCGATCAAGGGCACCCCGCCGAGCCTGATCAACGTCCCGGAGGGCTGCCCCTTCAACCCCCGCTGCGCCTATGTGGAGTTGACGGGCGGGTTGAGCACGACCGAGCGGCCCGCGTTCCGGGACATCGGGGGCCGCCACGTCGCCTGCCATCTGTCCGGCGAGGACCGGAGTCGACTGTGGAGCGCCAATGTCTGAGCTGTTGAAGGTCTCGGGGCTGCGCAAGCACTTCCCCGCGCGCAAGGGCACGGTGAAGGCGGTCGACGGACTCGACTTCACCGTGCGCCGAGGCGAGACGCTGTCGCTGGTCGGGGAGTCCGGCTGCGGGAAGACCACGACAGGTCGGCTGCTGACCCGTCTCGTCGAGCCGAGCGAGGGGTCGATCGTGTTCGACGGCCGCGACATCACCCACCTGTCGACGGGCGCGCTGCGGCCGCTGCGGCGCGACATCCAGATGATCTTCCAGGACCCGTACTCGTCGCTGAACCCGCGCCACACGGTCGGCACGATCGTCGGGGCGCCGTTCCGCCTGCAGAAGGTCGCGCGGGACGTGAAGGCGGCGGTGCAGGAGCTGCTGGAGGTGGTCGGACTCAACCCGGAGCACTACAACCGGTACCCGCACGAGTTCTCCGGCGGCCAGCGCCAGCGCATCGGCATCGCCAGGACCCTCGCCCTGCGGCCGAAGCTGATCGTGGCCGACGAGCCGGTGGCCGCGCTGGACGTGTCGATCCAGGCGCAGGTGGTGAACCTGCTGGAGGACTTGCAGCAGGAGTTCGACCTGACGTACGTGCTGATCGCGCACGACCTGTCGGTGGTGCGGCACGTGTCGGACCGGGTGGCGGTGATGTACCTGGGCAAGATCGTCGAACTGGCCGACCGGACGACGCTGTACGAGCGGCCGCGGCACCCGTACACGACGGCGCTGCTGTCGGCGGTGCCGGTGCCGGACCCGCGGCGGCGGGCTGAGCGGGAGCGGATCCGGCTGGTGGGGGACGTGCCGAGCCCGCTCGACCCGCCGCCGGGCTGCCGCTTCAACACCCGCTGCTGGAAGGCGACTGAGCTGTGTCGGACGGTGGAGCCGGTGATGGTGGAGGTGGACCCGGGCCACCAGGCGGCCTGCCACTTCCCGGAGCCCTAGTGCTGTGTCCATGAACGGACAGCACTAGCCTCCCGACGGCTCAACCTCCGCCGAATTGTCCAACAATCCTAATATTGAACATTAGGATTGTTGGACAATCGAGAGATCAGGCCCAGAACACTTCCAGCAGGTCGGAGGTGAGCTGGGTCAGGCCGTGCAGGCCACAGTCCAGGTTCGGGTGCAGGATGATCGGGTAGGCGTTCGCCGTGTCACCGGCCAGCGGACCGCTGGTGAAGTACGCGCTGATGGTGAGCGCGCCCGACGTCGGGTCCGTGTTGACCGTGATGTCGAACGTGCTGGTCTCCCCCGTGTTCCAGGTCAGCACCGCGCCCTCGGTGATCGTCATGACCGGCGCGCACGGCGCCAGCCCCAGCGGCCGCGACACGGTCCCCACGCCCGTCCGCACCCCCGACTTGAGCCGCGAGTACGTCCCGTTCGCCGAGAAGCAGTCGACCAACCCGCCGCCGACGTCCGCGGTCGCCGTCGTGGTTGTGGCGGTCAGGGCAGGGCTGAAATTGAACTGGAAGTTGCCGGTGCAGGCCAGATCGCCCTGAGCGGCCTGCGCGGTCCCGGTGAACAGCGTCGTGAGCAGGGCCGTGGCCAGGAGCAGAGCGCGAATCTTCATCGGACGCCTCCAAATGGGAACGAGTCCCAAGGAGTCTGTCCGAGATCAACTCGCGCACGCAGCCGCCGAAGGGTTGACGCTATGCCGCCACTTCGAGCCACTGCGCGCCGCGGTCGGTGACCTCGACCGGGGTGTCCCGGGTGCCCGGTCCAGGGCGGACAGCCACCAGGCCGCGCCGCTCCAGCAGGGCCAGCGCCTCGGCCTCCCACTGCGGGACGTGTCCCGCGGCGCATCCGTCAGCCCCGGCCCACAGGTAGCCCATCGGGGCTCCCCATAGTCCGTTGTGGAACAGCACCGCTCCCTCCGCGCAGTGGCGCAGAGCCCGCAGTTCTCTGTCGTTCATCTCGCACCTCCATGTCCCTAGTACTCCGAGACTGCGCCGCGAGATGGTGATACCGCCTCGCGAGAAATACTTAGACGAGTACGTAAGGTCCCGCCCGGACCCTCAGCCTCGCTGGAGGCGCGCTCGAAGCCTGCGCTCCCCGTCCGTTCGACTCGCGACCACGGTTGCGTGGCGTTACGTTCACGAGCGGAGCGTGAAGGGAGCGGGCATGACGGAGCCGATCAGCGCGGTGCGCGGCAAGTGGTGGGTGGTCGTCCTCCTCGGGGTGGTCGTGGCCGTGCTCGGGGTGCTGCTGCTGGCCAACCTGGTCGTGGCGCTGACGACGCTGGCCGTCTACGTCGCGATCGGGCTGCTCGTCGTCGGGATCGACGAGATCGTCGGCGCCGAGCGCTACCACAAGCGTTGGCCCGCCTACGTGCTCGGCGCGCTGTGGATCGCGTTCGGACTGGTCGCGCTGTTCTGGCCCGGGATAACCCTGCTCGCCCTGGCGCTCACCGTCGGCATCTCGTTCGTCGCGGGTGGAGCGATCCAGGCGGGCATGGCGCTGGCGTGGCGCCGGGAACTGCCCGCGTGGGGCCTGTGGCTGACGGTCGGCCTGCTGACGCTGGTCGTCGGCCTGATCGCGCTCGCCTGGCCCGACCTGACCGTGCTCACGCTGGCCATCTGGCTCGGCGTGGCGCTGCTGGTGCGCGGCCTCACCGTCATCTGGTTCGGCCTGCGCCTGCGCAACGTCGCCGCGCTCGTCTGATCAGAGCGCGACCGCCAACGGCCGCCGGGCGTGCACCGCCTCGGAGAAACCGTCGACCGCGGTCCGCACCGGTTCCAGTGACGCCGGGTCGAGCGTGACCTCGGCACGGTCAACCGTGATGTGCTTGTCCAGGACGAACCATCCCTGCACGATGTGGTCCGCGCCGAGCGAGGTCAGCACCGGCCGCAGCGCGTAATCCAACGCGAGCACGTGCGCGGGCGTGCCACCCGTGACCAGCGGCAGCACCGCCTTGCCCGCCAGCGCGAACTGCGGCAGCAGGTCGAGCAATGCCTTCAGCAGCCCCGAATACGCGGCCTTGTAGACCGGCGACGCGACCACCACCGCGTCCGCGCCCGCGATCGCGTCGATCACCTCGGTGATCGCGGGGTCGGCGGTGTCGGCCGCGAGCAGCGCGGCGGGCGGCAGGTCGCGCACCCGGAACTCCCGCACCACATGGCCTTTGGCGCGCAGCCGCGAACCGACATGGCCGGACAGGGCGGCGGTCTTCGAGGTGGCCGACGGGCTGCCCGACAGCACGATGATCGACGCCATCACGAGCCGACCGGGGAGAACGCCGACGCGTCGCCGGTGACCGGGGTGCTCTCGACACCGTCCACACTGACCGGGACCGTGCCCGCCAGCGTGACCCGGTGCAGGCGGCGGTACTCGTCGTCGTAGTCGGCCACGCCGTAGTGCTGGGTGGCGCGGTTGTCCCAGATCGCCACGTCGCCGTCGGCCCACTGCCAGCGCACGGTGTTCTCCAGCCGGGTAACGCGCTGCTGCAGCAGTTGGAAGACCGCCTGCGACTCGGTGCTGGTCAGGCCGACGATCTGCTTGACGAAGTGGCCCAGCAGCAGCGACCGCTCCCCCGTCTCCGGGTGCACGCGCACCACCGGGTGCTCGGTCTCGTAGCGGTCGGAGACGAACTCGTCGCGGTACTCGCGGACCTTGACGTCGACGCCGCCGATGCGGGTCGAGTCGATGTGCGCGGCGTAGTCGTAGACGTTGGTGTGCAACGCCCAGAGCTGGTCGACCAGCGCCTTCAGCGCGGTGGGCAGCTCCTCGTAGGCATTGACCGTGTTCGCCCACACCGTGCTGCCGCCGTACGGGGGCAGGGCGACGGCGCGCAGGATGCTGATGGCGGGGACGCGGTCGATGAACGTGACGTCGGTGTGCCAGCTGTTGGCCTTGCCGTAGTCGGAGTCGATCGGCAGCACGTTCGGGTTTTCCTTGCCGCGCACCGTGGGGTGCGCCAGCGTCGGCTCGCCGAGCAGCTGGGCGAAGGCGAGCTGGCCCGCGTCGTCGAGGTGGTCCTGGCCGCGGAAGAAGACGACCTTGGCCGCGAGCAGCGCCGAGCGGATCTCGGCGACGGTCGCGGCGTCGAGATCCCCGCCGAGCCGGACGCCGTCGATCCGCGCGCCGATGTTCGCGCCGAGTTTGGCGACGGTGACCGCCGACCGGCCGCCGGACTGCCTTGGGATGTCCAATTGCGTGCTCATTGGTTTGTTTCCTTTCGCTCTGGGTGATCCCCAAGCTAGGCAGCGCGCTCTCGGACCGACAAGGTTTCGGCGGCGTGAAAATAAGTCTTCCCACCGTTCGGAACCGGTTGACCTGCCCATTCGCCCGGTGTGAAGGTATGACCGCAGCGAAATCGGCCGCATTGTTCGCGTGAATTCGCCCGCCAATTCGCTAATGTCCCAACATTTCGCACAGATAGGGAACGACTGTGACGACCACCCGACGGAATTTCCTCAGCCTGGCCATGTTCGGCGTCGCGGCGGCCGCCACGGGCTGCGGGACCGCCGCGGGCGGAACGGGCGCGCAGACCAAGACACTGCGCTACCAGGGCTGGGCGGGCGACGTGTCGCTGCCCGAGCTGGCCGCCGACCTCGGCTACCTCGGCGACGTCAAGCTGGAGTGGGTCGGCAACACGATCAGCGGCCCGCAGGACATCCAGTCCGCCGCGACCGGCCAGGTCGACTTCGGCGGCGCGTTCAACGGCGCGGTGGTGAAACTCAAGGGCGCGGGCGCGCCGATCAAGTCGGTCATCGGCTACTACGGCGCCGACAAGGACGCCTACAGCGGCTTCTTCGTGCTGGAAGACAGCCCGGTCAAGGAGCCGCGCGACCTGCTCGGCAAGAAGGTCGGCATGAATACCCTCGGCGCGCACCACGAGGCCATGCTGGGCATCTACCTCAAGCGCAACGGACTGTCCGCTGAGGACATCAAGAAGGTCGAGCCGATCGTGGTGCCGCCGGTCAACACCGAGCAGTCGCTGCGGCAGAAGCAGATCGAGGTCGGCGTCCTCGGCGGCATCCTGCGCGACAAGGCCCTCGAGAAGGGCGGCGTGCGCAAGCTGTTCTCCGACTTCGACCTGCTCGGCCCGTTCACCGCGGGCACATACGTGTTCACCGAGAAGTTCATCAAGGACAACCCGGACACCGTGCGCATCTTCGTCACCGGCGTCGCCAAGGCGATCGAGTACAGCCGCACGACGCCGCGTGAGCAGGTCATCGAGCGCAAGCTCGCGATCATCAACAAGCGCGGGCGCAACGAGGACCCCGGGGCGCTCAAGCACTGGAAGTCCACGGGGGTCGCGGAGAATGGCGGCAAGATCCTGGACAAGGAACTGCAGATCTGGATCGACTGGCTGACCGACCGCGGCGAGATCAAGCCCGGCCAGGTCAAGCTCACCGACCTCTACACCAACGAGTTCAACGACCTGGCGAAGGGCTGAGCCATGACCGCCCACATCCGCTTCCAAGGCATCACCAAACGGTTCCCGGTCAAGGACGGCCGGTCGCGCACCGAGTTCACCGCCGTCGAGGACATCGACCTGGACATCGCCCGCGGCGAGTTCGTCGTGCTGGTCGGCCCCAGCGGCTGCGGCAAGTCGACACTGCTCGACCTGCTGGGCGGCCTGACCACCCCGACCGAGGGACGGATCCTGCTGGATGGCGAGCCCGTCACCGGCCCCGGGCTGGACCGCGGCATCGTGTTCCAGCAGTACGCGCTGCTGCCCTGGCGCACCGCCCTCGGCAACGTCGAGTTCGGCCTGGAGGCCACCGGCGTCCCCCGCCGCGAACGGGCGGCGAGGGCGCAGGAGTTCCTGGACCTGGTGGGGTTGACCGGCTTCGAGCAGCGCCACCCGCATGAGCTGTCCGGCGGCATGCGCCAGCGCGTGGCGATCGCGCGCAGCCTGGCGTATGACCCGACGGTGCTGCTGATGGACGAGCCGTTCGCGGCGCTGGACGCGCAGACGCGGGAGTCACTGCAGGACGAGCTGCTGCGCATCTGGGAACGCACCGGCAAGACGATCGTGTTCATCACACATGCGATCGATGAGGCTGTCTACTTGGGACAGCGGGTCGCGGTGCTGACTTCGCGGCCGGGGCGGATCAAGGAGATCGTGCCGATCGACCTTGGGGAGCGGACGAAGCAGTCGGACCTGCGGTCCGACCCCGAGTTCGCCCGCTACCGCCACGAGATCTGGGAGCTACTGCACGACGAGGTCTCCCGCGCCCAGCAACAGGAGAAGGAGGTAGTCGGAGCATGAGCGCCCCCACCAAGACCACCACCGCACAAACCGAGGACCGCCCGGAACCCCCAAGCAAGCAGCCCCCGCCCTCCCTGGGGGGCGTCCCCTTGGCCAGTCTATCGGCGGAGGCGGGGCGGGAGAAGGTCGCGCCGTCTCCTGTGGATGGTTCGCGGCGATGGGGACAGAAGGTGAGCCGGGTGCGCGGCATCCTCGCCACCATCTCCACCAAGGTCATCGCCATTCTCGTGCTGCTCGCGGTCTGGGAGACAGCGCCCCGGCTCGGCCTGGTCGACGCCACCTTCCTTCCGCCCTTCACCGAGGTCGGTGCCGCCTGGCTGGAACTGCTCGGCAACGGCCAGCTCCTCGCCAACGCCGAAGCCAGTCTCGTGCGCTCGTTCAGCGGGTTCGGCCTGGCGGTCCTCATCGCCGTCCCGCTCGGGCTTCTGATCGGCTGGTACAAGCCGGTGGCGAACCTGCTCGGCCCCCTGCTGGAGGTCTTCCGCAACACCGCCGCGCTGGCTCTGCTTCCGGTGTTCGTGCTGCTGCTCGGCATCGGTGAGACCTCGAAGATCACCATCGTGCTCTACGCGTGCACCTGGCCGATCCTGCTCAACACGATCACCGCCGTCCGCACGGTCGACCCGACACTGCTGCGTCTGGCGAAGTCGATGGACGTCACCGGGTTCCGGCTGTTCCAGAAGGTGATCCTGCCCGCGTCGGTGCCCACCGTCTTCACCGGCATCCGGCTCGCGGGGGCGGTGTCGATCCTGGTGCTGGTCGCCGCCGAGATGGTCGGCGCCAAAGCGGGGTTGGGCTATCTGATCAACGCCTCGCAGTACAACTTCGCGATCCCCCAGATGTATGCCGGGATCATCACCATCTCGGCGATCGGTGTGACGTTCAACCAGCTCCTCGTGGCGCTGGAGCGCAAGTTCACCTCGTGGCGCGTCCCGGTCGGAGGTTCGCTGTGACCATCCTCGACTTGACCACCGACGTCCTGGTCGTCGGTGGCGGACCGGCCGCGACCTGGGCCGCGCTGAAGGCGGCCGAGGCTGGCGCCGACGTCGTGCTCGCCGACAAGGGCTACTGCGGCACCAGCGGCGCGACGGCCTCCGGTGGCACGGGCGTCTGGTACGTCCCGCCGGTCCCGGAGGCCCGGGAGAAGGCCATGGCCAGCCGCGAGGCGCTGGGTGGGTATCTCGCGGACCGGCGCTGGATGGGGCGGGTGCTGGACGAGACCTACGCCCGGATGAACGAGCTGGCCGAGGTCGCGAAGTACCCGTTCCCGGTCGGGCCGGACGGGCAGCAGCTGCGCAACGGGCTGCAGGGGCCGGAGTACATGCGGCGCATGCGGATCCGGGTGCGGCGGGCCGGGGTGCGGATCCTGGACCACAGTCCCGTCGTCGAGTTGCTGACCGACGGCACGGGGGCGGTGGCCGGGGCGGCGGGCTATCGGCGGCAGGCCGACCAGCGGTTCCAAGTAAGGGCGGGCGCGGTGGTGCTCGCGACCGGTGGGTGCGCGTTCCTGAGCAAGGCGCTGGGCTGTGACGTCAACACCGGGGACGGCGCGCTGTTCGCCGCCGAGGTGGGGGCGGAGCTGTCGGGGATGGAGTTCTCCACGGCGTACGGGATCGCGCCGGAGCACACGTCGGTCACCAAGACCGCGTTCTACAACTACGCCACGTTCTATCGGGCCGACGGCACGGTGATCGAGGGCGCGAGCAGCCAGGGCGGTCGGTCGGTGATCGCGCGGACCCTGTTGGCGGAGAAGGTGTTCTGCAAGCTGGACAAGGCAGGTGAGTCGGACAAGGCGGCGATGCGGTTGGCGCAGCCGAACTTCTTCCTCACCTTCGACCGGCTCGGCATCGACCCGTTCACCGAGCTGTTCTCGGTGACGCTGCTGGCCGAGGGCACGGTCCGCGGCACGGGCGGCATCCGCATCACCGACGACGGATGCGCGACGACCGTTCCCGGGCTCTACGCCGCGGGCGACGCCGCGACGCGGGAGTTGATCTGCGGCGGCTTCACCGGCGGTGGCAGCCACAACGCCGCGTGGGCCATCTCGTCGGGAACGTGGGCTGGTCATTCCGCGGCGGGGTTCGCCCGGTCGGTGGGCGCCGGCCGCAGGCGGCTGATTCCGGCGGGTGGGGCGGGCATCCGGCCCGCCGGGTCCGGGACCGTGGCCACCGCTGAGGTGATCGAGGTGGTTCGCGGTGAGGTGCTGCCGTACAACAAGAACTACCTCCGGCACGGCGACACGCTGACCGCGTCCCTGGGTGTGCTGAACGAGACCTGGTCGAGCCTGCGCGAGGGCCTGCACGGCGACGGTGTGGACCTGGTCAGGGCGCGGCAGGCGGCGGCGATGGTGGCGCACGCGCGGTGGATGTATACCTCCGCGCTGGCCAGGACCGAGACGCGGGGGATGGCGAAGCGGCTCGACTTCCCCGAGGTCGACCCGGCGCAGCACCACCGGATCACGTCGGGTGGGCTGGACCAGGTCTGGGCGCGGCCAGAGCTGTTGGCGAGCGCGGCGGTCGCGTCATGATCGAGCTGGTGTCGGCTTCGCGGTGCATCGGCTGCGACAAGTGCGTCAAGGTGTGTCCCACGAACGTCTTCGACCGGGGTGCGGACGGGATTCCGATCATCAGCAGGCAGGAGGACTGCCAGACCTGCTTCCAGTGCGAGGCCAACTGCCCGGTCGACGCCCTGTTCGTGGCGCCCCAGACCCATCCGCAGCCGGTCGACTCGGCCGCGCGTGACGAAGAGCAGCTCGTCGCGGTCGGGTTGCTGGGGAGCTATCGGGAGAAGATCGGGTGGGGCAAGGGTCGCGCACCCGGTTCGCTGCTGGCGGTGGGACCCGCGCTGAGCCCGAAAGGACCGGCCATCACCTCGTAGTTCCACATGCTGGTCGCCTTGGCCCAGTGGGCGGGCCGGGTGTCACGATCGGAGACATGTGGGCCGTCAGCACTGACCGCCGCCGCTCGTCGAGCGCGGCGGTCATGCTGCGCGCCGTCCTCGAACACGGGCCGACGGCGCGCAGCACGGTGGCGCGGCTGACCGGGCTCAGTCCGGCGGCGGTGACCCGCCAGTTCTCGGTGCTGGCTGAACTCGGCTTAGTCAGCGAGGTCACCGACGGCCTTGTCTATCGAGGTGTCGGACGGCCGCACGTCCCGGTCGACATCGACGTCGACAGCCATGTCGTCCTCGGCATCCACATCGCCCACGACTTCAGCACCCTCGCCGCCCTGGATCTGCGCGGTCGGGTCCTTGCCTGCAAGCAACTCCCCCACCAGCACGACGACCCCGAACGGGTCCTGTCCGCGGCCGCCACCGCCCTCACCGACCTGCGCTCCCCCGGCCGGATCCCCCTCGGCCTCGGCGTGGCGGCGGGCGGCTGGGTCGACCCCGACGAAGGCGTGCTCATCGAACACGCGTCCCTCGGTTGGCACGACGTCCCTGTGCGCACGCTTCTCGCCCGCCAGACCGGCCTCCCGGTGCGGGTCGACAGCCACGCGCGCGCCCTCGCGGGGGCCGAGCAGCTGTTCGGCACCGCACGCGGCGAGTCCGTGGTCCACCTGTTCGTCGGCAACGTCGTCGACGCCGCGATTGTCACCGGCGGCGAACCGCACCGCGGCCCCCGGTCCGGCGCGGGCGACATCGCCCACCTCGCACTCGGCGACCCGACCGTCAGCTGCTTCTGCGGCCGCTGCGCCTGCCTGGAGGCCACGGTGTCGGACCGCGCGTGGGCGACGCGCGCGATGGCGGAGGGGTTGATCGGCCGGCCGTCGATCATGGACCTGGTCGAGGCCGCCCTGGACGGCGGCGCGGGCGCGCAGGCGTCCCTGGCGCAACGCGCCCGAATGGTCGGCCGCGCGGCGGCGACGCTGTTCGACATCGTCAACCCCGACGTGCTCGTCGTGACCGACATCGGCGCGATCCTGCTGCCAGAATATTTGGCCACTGTGCGCCGCGAGGTCGAGCAGTGGTCCCGTGTCTGCGCGGACCCGGCCCGGTCGGTGGTGGCGAGCAGCTTTGACGCCGACATCGTGCTGGGCATGGCGGCCGGTGCCGCCCTGCTGAGCGAGATCTACGCCGACCCATTGTCCCTTTCGGACACGTTCCACTGAGTGGACGGACTTAATTTCACGCCGCGCAATGTTGCCCGGACACACGCGCCGCGGCGATAGTCGAGAGGACCGATTCGTTTCACTGTCTCGACTGGGAGTGCCGCAATGGCTGAGCGGAAACTGCACCTCAACGCCTTCCTCATGGGGGTCGGCCACCACGAGGCGGCTTGGCGGCACCCGAGGACCGACCTGTCCGCCCTCGACGACGTCCGCCACTTCCAGAACCTGGCCAAGATCGCCGAACGCGGCACCTTCGACTCGGTCTTCCTGGCCGACGGCGTCCAGGTCTGGGGCGACGTCAAACACAGCATCGCCAACCGATTCGAGCCGCTGACCCTGCTGACCGCCCTGGCCGCCGTGACCGAACACATCGGACTGATCGCCACGGCGTCGACCGGCTTCAGCGAGCCGTACAACCTGGCCCGACTCTTCGCATCCCTCGACCACATCAGCGGCGGCCGGGCGGGCTGGAACATCGTGACCACCGCCGGAGACCGCGCCGCCCAGAACTTCAACCGCGACACGAACGTCGAACACGCCCGCCGGTATGAGCGCGCCGCAGAGTTCCTTGAGGTGACCACGGCGTTGTGGGACAGCTGGGAGGACGACGCCCTGATCGTCGACCCGGCATCGGGCGTGTATGCGGACGAGTCGAAGGTCCACGAAATCAACCACCGGGGCGAGTGGTTCTCGGTACGCGGCCCACTCAACGCGACGCGGAGTCCGCAGGGACGGCCACTGTTGGTGCAGGCCGGATCGAGTGAGGACGGGAAGGCGTTCGCGGCTCGGTGGGCTGAGGCTGTGTTCACTGCCCAGCAGACTTTCGAGGATGCCACCGCGTTTTATACGGACCTGAAGCGGCTTGTGGTCAAGGCTGGGCGGACTCCGGACGGTGTCAAGGTTCTGCCTGGCATCGTGCCTGTGCTTGGCGGGACTGAGGCGGAGGCTCTGTCGCTGGCTGAGGAGCTGGACGACCTGATCATTCCGGTGCGGGCGGTTCGCCAGCTCACGGAGATGATCGGGGTGGATCTGACGGAACATCCGCTTGATGAGCCGCTGCCGGAGCTTCCTCCGGTCAGTCACATCAATGGGGCGAAGAGCCGGTTCGAGCTGGTGCGCGACCTGGCTGAGCGGGAGCGGTTGACGCTGCGGCAGTTGTTGGCGCGGTTGGGTGGGGGACGTGGGCACCAGGTTGTCGCGGGGACGCCGGAGCAGATCGCGGGTCACATTGAGAAGTGGTTCACGGGTGGGGCCGCGGATGGGTTCAACGTGATGGCGCCGTTGTTGCCTTCGGGGTTGGAGGAGTTTGTGGAGCAGGTGGTGCCGATCTTGAGGGAGCGTGGATTGTTCCGGTCGGAGTACGAGTCGAAGGACCTGCGAAGCCACTACGGCCTCCCCCGCCCCACAAGCCAGTTCGCCGCGCAGGACAACCTGGCCACAGTCGGCTAGAGCCACCCACACCCCACCACAACGGCCCTACGCGGCCCAACCAACAGACCGGGGCAGCTCAAAGAACGACGATGCAGATCCCTTCGTTGGGGACCGAAGTCCCTGCACTTCCCCCCGCCCCCTCGTCCTTGCGATCCCTTGGCCGGATTGACGAGGGAGCGCCCGCTTGGTGGCACTGCTTGAGCTTGCTCATACGTCAGCTCTGCGCCAGCAGAAGGCTCTGCAATCAGTGGGGTCTGCGGTAGCAGAAGAGGGCACCCCGTCCGGGCGGGAACTGGGTCCGTAGTGGGTTTCGTGCCGATGCCGGCCAGCGGTTTCGTTCGTGTTGTGGCTGGTCCCGTGCCGTTGTCGGGCGGCGGATCCAGTGCTCAGCCTGAGGGGTTTGCACGGCCGATCTGGTGCTGTGGCAGGGCCGAATGGTGACGTCAGGTTCGTCAATACGGGGGATTCCAGCTAACTGCCGACTTTCCTCGTGCCCCCAATGACACCATCACCCCAGAATTGACCATCGGCCCGCACGTGCGGGCCGCTCTCCGTCCCCGGTCTCCTTGTGGTGGCCTAGAATTCACCCCATGTCCGACCACGACACGACCCGTCGTTACGGGGCTGGGGACTTCGTCGAGGTGGTTCGCGGGTTCCATACCGGCGACTACGGCGTCATCGTTCCGTGGCCCTTGGGCACCGCGACCTGTCCCGATCATGTCCGGGTCGCCCTCGTCGGCAGTGATCAGGAGCGCTTCATCTCCGTCGGGTCCCTGGCGCCCTGGCCCTAGTTCATCGGGATCGTGAACATCGGCGTCGGCTTGTCGGCGGACGCGACCGTTGTCGTGGTCTCTACCGGCCGCCCCGACGAGTCGTGTACGACGTGATAGGCCACGAGGACCGGCCGGTTCGCCGGGATGCGCATGGTCGCGCACTCCCCCTGTTCCGGCATCCGCGCCGTCATCGTCACCGCCGCGATCACCGGGTTCAGGCCCGCCCGGCGCATCAGGTCCGTCAGGTGGGTGTGTGGGGTGGTTTCCCTGTCGGCGATGTCCTGGCCCGTGTTGCGCTCTATCCGGCCCGCGACCCCGGCGGGCACCCACTGCTGGTCGATCTGCACCACCCGAGTTCCCTGCCGGTGGTGCCGGACCCGGTGCACCGCGAGACTCCCCGACGACAACCCCAGCCGAGCCGCCACGTCGGCGCCAACCCCTGTCCACCCGCTCACCACCACCTCCAGCTGAGGGCGCGCGACCCGCTCGGGCGCGGCAGGTCGGGTACCCCGCGCCGTCCCGCACACCAGGGTGCCGACGCCCTGCTTGACCACCGCCAGGCCCTCGCCGACCAGTAGGGCGACCGCCGCTCTGGCCGTGCCGCGGGCGACGCCGAAGCGGGTCATGAGTTCGCGCAGTGGGGGCAGGGTGCTGCCGACCGGGTACTCGCCGCGGTCGATGGCGGCGATCAGTTGGTCGGCCACGTGCCGGTACTTGGTGTCCACGCCGTTCCTCCCACAGAGGGAAGGTGGTGCGCGCCGTGTTGGAGGCGGCGCGCACCACCGTCTGCCTTACGACCCGCTCACTTCCAGCGACCAAAGCGAGTAGCCGTAAGTCGTGCCCCGCGCGGTGCCGTAGATCCGGACATAACGCCCGGAGCCTGACAACCCGGTCAGGTCGTCCACTCCGCCGTCGCCCGCTGTCACCGTGCGGATCGTGGTGAAGTTCGTGCCGTCGGTGGACACCTGGACCTGGTAGTCCTTGCCGTAGGCGGCCTCCCAGGTCAGCTTCACCCGGTTGACCGACTTCACCGCACCCAGGTCGACCCTGATCCACTGCGGGTCGGACCGCAGGCTCGACCAGCGCGTCGTGGTGACTCCGTCGACCGCGGCCGAAGCCGGGAACGCGGCAGTCTCCACAGTGGACGCGGTGGCCACCCCGCCCAACGCCAGGTCGGACCCGTAAGCGGCGTACAGGTCGGCGACCTGGGCCCCGCTCAACGCCTCGTCGTAGAGACGAAGCTCGTCGAGGGTGCCGCCGAAGGCCCGGTTGCCGCCCACCGCGCCGCGCGGAAGGGCCACGGTCTGCGGGATCGTCTGGACGAGCGCGCCGTTCGCGTAGAGCGACGTGCCGCTCGGCGAGGCGACGATCGCCAGGTGGGTCCACGTGTTCAGCGGGACGGTGTAGGCGAAGGAGTAGTCGCCGACCCCGTACGTCGTGACGCCGACCCGGTTGGTGGTCCCGTTCTGCTCCAGCTTGATCGCGGTGTTCCAGCCCCGCATCAGTTGGGTGTCGGTGCCGTTGGTCTCCCGCCGCACCCACGTCGCCACGGTCCACGGCGGCGCGAGGTCGGAGGCCCCGATGTGCAGCTTGTCGTTGGTCGCGGCGGTGAACCGGGCACCGCTGCCCCAGTAGCCGGTGGTCGGGAAGACCGGGGCGTCGGCGCTGTAGGCGGCCGCGTGCTTGCCGCCGACGCCGTCGCGTGCCGTCGGGTAGCTGTACCCCTGCGGGAAGTGCGTCGCCGAGGTGATGGGCATGTTCTCGTTGAAGTCGTAGTACTGGTCCGGCTGCCCGTTCGCGACGCGCGCGGGTGCCGAGGTGTTGACGCCGGGTGCCGCGCCCGCCGCCGCGACCTTGGCCGTGAACTGGCTGTAGGTCACGCTGGTGGCCGTGGAGTTCCACGTCCGCTCGGCCAGTTCGGCCCGCCGGGAGTCCAGTTCGTCGGTGAAGTACTTGGTGTCACCGAAGTAGATCTGGTCGGACCACACCGCGACCTGCTGGCCGAGGTTGCGCCCGCCCGGGGTCGCGGGCGTCCACGCGTAGATCGTGCCCTTCGGCACGTGCCTGCTGTCGCCGAAGGCGGCCGGGATCAGGAAGAACCGCGTGTACGAGCCGGTGTTGTACGCCGTGTTGACCACATCGTACCCGGCGTTGCGCAGCGTGGCCGCGTTGGCGTCGGAGCCGAAGTTGACCATGATGATGTCGGTCTCCGGCAGGATGTTCGCCGCGTTCGCCCACATCATCGTGCGCTTGCCCGCCGCCTTGACGACCGCGTTCTGCTCGGCGATGAACCGTTCCTGCAGGTCCTCGAAGTTGTTGATCGCCGGGTCGGTGTTGATGGCGTTCTGCACGTACGAGCAGGACGCCAGCTCATGCGGCACCTCGTCGTTGCCGATGTGGAAGTACGGCCCGCTGAACCACGACACGAACTCGTCGAGCAGGTTGTTCGCCCACGTCCGCACGGTCGGGTCGATGTAGTTCAGCACCCACTCGTTGGCGGCGCCGCACTGCGGGCCGAGCGACCGGTTGCTGCCGCCGCCCAGCGCGATCGCCGTGGAGTGCGCGGGCATGTCGATCTCCGGCACCACGGTGATGTGGTGTTCGGCGGCGACGGCCTCGATCGCGGCGATGTCGGCTTGGGAGTACCGCGCCGTGGACGCCGTCGGCGCGATGCCCGCGTAGTTCGGGCTGTAGAGGCGGAACGCCTCGCTCTCGTTGAAGTGCAGCTGCAGCACGTTGAGCTTGTGCCACGACAGCTGCCGGATGAGGTCCTGGATCGCCGAGACCTCCCAGTAGCGGCGGCCGAGGTCGACCGACACCGCCCGGTACGGCAGCGACGGCAGGTCGCGGACCGTGCCCCGGGTGATGTTGTCGTTGCCCGCGTCGGTCCGCAGCAGCTGCAGGATCGACCGCGACGCCTCGAAGACACCGGTCGAGGTCGGCGCGGTGACCGCGACCTGGTCGCCGACGGCGATCCGGTAGCCCTCGACACCGAGCCCGCTGTCGCTGTTGGACAGCGCGAGGGTGATGTCGCCGACGGCGGGCGTGCCGCCGGTGACGACGGTCAGGTTCCGGCCGGTGACGGCCAGGATGTCGGTCTTCAGCTTGCCCGCGACCTCGGACAGGGTGCGGCGCGAGGTCTGGGGCGAGTCGGGGCCGGAGGTGTAGCTCGACGCGGTGGCCGAGTCCACGACGATCCGGCTGGACGAGGTCAGGGTGTAGGTGCCCGACGCCGGGGTCCATGACGCGACCCTGGGGACGAGCGTGTCGGCGGAGGAGGCGAAGGCGGCAGGGGCTTGGCCGAACACCACCACGCCGGTTGCGGCGGTGGCGACGACGGCGAGTCGGGTGATCACCGCGCGGGCGCGCGGTGCCGATGGGGACAGGCGAGAGATCATGCGAGGTCCTTGCTGCGGAGGGAAAGCCGGCTGTCGAATGACTCCTTTCCTCGTCGTTCGCTCAGTGCGGGCAGGTCAGCCCGGCCGAAGGACCGGGCGACCACCCGCGCCCGGTCGGGGGTGAGCCCCTCGCCGCAGAACACGACGACGCCGGGGGCGTCGGCGGTCTGGGCGAGGACCTCGGCGAACTCGTCGGCGTCGAACCGGTGCCCCCAGTCGGCGCCGTCGCTCACCGCCGGGTCGGCGGTGCACTGCACGACCGGCACCACCACGCCGCCGCTGGCGGCGGCGATCTCCTGGGTCACCTCGGCGACCCAGGACGGCGGCCGGTGCGTCATCGCGTGGTAGGCCATCGGGAAGAGCGCGTCGCAGTGCTCGGCGAACGCGGCGACGTCCTGGCCGAGCCAGGTCAGCCGCTGCGCCTCGGTGGCGGGCACGACGAACGCGCCGACCAGCGCGTCGGGGTCGACCGCGCGCACCGCCACGGCGATCCGGCGCAGCACGTCGGTGACCACGGACCGCCGGAAGGCGTACCAGCTCTCGGCGTGCTGGCCATGGATGACCGCCGCGGCCGACGCCGGGTCGTCGGGGAGCGTGATCCCGGCCCAGGCGGCGAACCCTGCGAGGGTGATCGGGTCGAACGAGGTCTCCTGGTGGCGCTCCGGCGCGCGCAGCTCCAGCTCCCAGTGCATGGGCCAGCGGATGAAGTCGGCGATGACCCCGTCGGCGCCCTGCTCGACCAGCTCGGCGCACCGCGCGACGATGCCCGCGTTGTGTTCCTCGTCGGTCGGGATCAGGCCGGTGTACCACTCCTGGCGCGGCCTGCGCCTGCCCGACGCCTCGACCGGCCACAGGTGCGGCCGCTCGGGCAGGACGGGGTCGGCGTGGTCGGAGAAGCAGGCCACCCCGACGAACGTCTTCAGGCCGAGTTCGCGGGCCACCGGGATCAGCCACTCCGGCAGGCGCACCGGCTCGGTGACCACGGCGGTGAAGCCGATCTCCGCGGCCTGCGCGAGCAGTTCCCGGCCACCGGCCGGTCCGGCCTCGTGCAGGGTGTCCTCGAAGTAGTAGACGGCTCGGATCACTTGATACCCGCCATGGCTTCCAGGCCGCGCAGGTACGGGCGTTCGAGGATGAGGAAGAAGATCAGCGGCGGGATGATCGCGATGGTCGACGCCGCCATCCACACGCTGTAGTCGGTGTTGAACGTCGAGCCCATGCCCAGCATCGACAGGCCGAGCGGCGCGGTGAAGCCCTCCTGCGATGACGTGATCACCAGCGGCCACAGGAACTGGTTCCAGGAGAACAGGAAGCTCATGACCGCGACGGTGGTCACCGCCGGACCGGTCAGCGGCACGATGACCAGCCGGAAGATCGCCCACTCGCTCGCGCCGTCGAGCCGCGCGGCCTCGATGTAGGCGGTCGGGATGCCGCGGATGAACTGGCGGGAGATGAACACGGCCTGGCCGGTGATGACGAACGGGATGATCAGCCCGGCGAGGGTGTCGGTCAGCGCCAGCGAGTCGATCACCAGGTACAGCGGGATGACGACCGACGAGAACGGCAGCAGCGTCGAGCCGAGCAGCGTCCACATGAACGCCTCGCGGCCCTTGAACCGGAACTTCGCGAAGCCGTAGCCGACCATGATCGACAGGACCACGCTGGCCAGCGCCGTCACCGTGGCAACGATCGTGCTGTTGATCAGGAACTCCAGGAAGGTGTGCCCGGTGAACCGGGGCTCCACCAGCGCCTTGACGAAGTTCTCCGGGTGCCATTCCTTGGGGATCCAGCGGACCGGCACCTCCAGCACGTCCTCGGCCGACTTGAACGCCGATGACACCATCCAGGCCAGCGGCAGCAGGCTGAACACGGTGAACGCCACCAGGACCAGGTACTTGACGGCCAGGCCCAGCCTGCTGCCGGTCCGGCCCGTGCCGCGGCCCCTGCGCCGCCGGTCCGTGGCGCCGCCGACCGGCGGGCGCGTCGCGAGAGTCGTCATTCGAGGCTGTCCTTCAGGATTCGGGACGCGAGGTAGGTGAAGACCAGGCTCAGCAGCAGGAAGTAGATGCCCGCCGCGGAGGCGTAGCCGCTGTTGCCGAAGGTGAAGAAGTTCTCGAACAGGAACAGCGGCAGCGTCCGGGTCGCGCCCGCCGGGCCGCCGCCGGTCAGCAGGTAGACCGGCTCGAACAGGCCGAGCGTGGTGACGAAGGCGAGGACGACGACGAACACCGTCACCGGGGTCATCATCGGCCAGCGGATGCGCCAGAACGCCTGCCAGGAGTTCGCGCCGTCCACTTTGGAGGCTTCGAGGACGTCGGTGGGGATGCCTTTGAGGCCGGCGAGGAAGAAGATGGCGTAGAGGCCGGTCTGCTTCCACACCACGAAGATCGCGATCGCCCACGGCGCCAGACCCGCGTCGGTCGTCCAGCGCACGGTGTTGAGCGCGTCGATCCCGAGCGACTGCCCCAGCGAGGCGAGCACGCCCTGGTTGGGCAGGAAGAAGAGTTGGAAAACCAGTCCGGTCGCGACCCAGTCGGTCACCACCGGGATGATCACCGCTACCCGCCACAGTCTGCCCGCCTGGATGCGCGGGTCGGACAGCACGAGTGCCACGCCGAGCGCGAGCAGCAGGCTGATCACCATGACGATCACCACGATGGTCAGCGACGACCAGACCGCGGTGTGGAACTGGGGGTCGGACAACAGCTTGGCGTAGTTCTCGAACCCCACCCACGTCTCCGACCCGCCGACCTGCCAGTCGGTGAGCGAGTAGTAGGCGGCCAATAGCACGGGCGCGGCCCAGAACACCAGGAAGAACAGGATCGCGGGCGAGATGAAGACGGCGGCGACGCGGAGTTCGCGAGACCTGAGCATGGGAGGGCCTTTCACGCGGGACCGGGGAGGCGCCGCCCGGAAGGGCGGCCGGGCGGCGCCGGGTCTCACTTGGTGTCGAGCCTGCTGAGTTCCTGCTGCAGCGACTGAGCGGCGTCGGACGGGGAGACCTTGTCGTAGATGACCCGGTCGATCGCGCGCACCAGCGCGGCACCCGGCTCGTCATAGCTGTGCGGGACGGGCGCGATCTTGTACTTGTCGAACGCGTCGATCCACAGCTTGAGCCACGGCGACTCCTTGAGCGCGGCCTGGTAGGCGTCGGACTCCAGGAAAGCCTTGCTGGGCTGGAGGAATCCGGCGTGCTCGAACCAGTACGCCGCCTGCGCGGTCTCGCCCTTCTTGCCGAGGACGAACGCGAGGAACTTCTGCGCGGCGGCCTTCTGCGGCGACGGGCTCTTGGCGTTGACCGACCAGCCCCACAGCCACGAGATGTTCTGGTAGGTGCTCGGGTCGTCGGGGTTCACCACCGGGTTGGGCGCCACGGCGAACTTGAAGTTCGGGTTCGACTCCTTGGCCGAGGCCGGGTACCAGGTTCCGGCCTGCACCATCGCCGCGCGGCCCTGCGGGACGTCGGCGAACCAGTTGTTGAGGAACGTCGGGTCGTAGGCCTTGTACTGGAAGGTGTAGTCGTGGATCAGCTTGAACGCCTTGACCACGGCCTCGGAGGTGGCGGCGGGCTTGCCGTCGACGTACAGGTCGTCCTGCCCGTACTGGCGCATGAGGGTGTAGAAGTTCTGCGCGTACCACTGCGGGGAGCGGAAGTTGGCGAAGAAGCCGAACTGGAAGCCGGTGCGCTCGATCTTGCCGCCGTTCTCCACCCGCAGCTTCTGGCCGATCGCGCCGAGCTGCTCCCACGACACCGGCTTGTCCGCGGGCAGCGGCGGGATGCCTGCCTTCTCGAAGACCTCGGTGTTGTAGAACAGGTTCAGCGTGTTGAACTCGGAGAACAGGCCGTAGAGCTTGCCGTCCTTCTCGATCGCCTTGGTGGCGCCGGGCTGGTAGGCGTCGATGAGCTCCTTGTCCGACCCGTAGCCGAACGCGGCGGCGTCGATCGGCTCCAGGAAGCCGCTCTTGTTGAACGAGGAGTAGTTCCAGTCGCCCATGTCCCACACGTCCGGGCCCTTGCCGGAGGACAGCGCGGAGAGCAGCTTGGAGTCGTAAGAGACGACACCGGCGAACGGGATCGACGTGAGCTTGATCTTCGTGCCGGGATTCGCCTTCTCGTACTCGGGAATCCACTTCTCCTGCAGGGCTTTCTGCAGCGGGGCGAACTCGTGGGTCCACACCTCGACGACCAGGGTGTCGCTGTCGGTGCCGCACCCCGCCGTGGCCAGCGACGCGGTGAGCGCGACCGCGGCCGCGCGCACGGCGACATGTTGGGACAAGGCCATTTCTTCCTCCTCATTGGGCCTGGAAGGCTGTGTCTTTGGTGCCGACGCGCCGATCGCCGCGTCGGGCAGGGTGACCATGACCCCGAGTTCCTGGCACATCGCGTGAGCGGCCGCGCCGATCACCACGTCGTGCGCGCCGAACTCGGAGAACTCGACCCGCACGGTCGAGAAGCCGGGCATGGTCCGTGCTGATAGTTCGTCGTTGACCGCGGCCAGGACGGAGGGGCCGATGGGATGGGTGGCCATCGGTCCGCCGATGATGAAGTCCGCGACGTCGAGGGTGGCCTCGAGCGTGGTCACCAGCCGGGCGAGTTCCTTGGCCGCGCGCCGGACCCGGTGTGCCAGACGCCGCGCGGGGTGGGTGGTGGTCCGACCGCGGACGAATTCGTCCACAGTGGAGTCGTCGGCGTCGCCGACGATGGCGTGGAGGGCGGCGATGGCCTCCAGGCACCCGGTCCGCCCGCAGATGCAGAACGCGTCGGCGCCGGTGTCGATGTGCCCGATCTCGCCCGCGCGGTGGCCGTGGCCCTCGTAGAGGCGGTCCTCCAGGACGATCCCGGCGCCGATGCCGGTGCCCAGCCACAGCAGCACGAGGCTGACCCGCGACCGGTCGGACAGCACGACCTCCGACAGCGCGACCGCGTTGCTGTCGTTGATCACGTGCACGGGCAGCCCGGCGCAGGCCTTCGAGAGCTGGTCGCCGAAGGGCACCATCGACCAGCCGTAGTTCAGGGCCTGGGTGAGGACGCCCTCCCTGGTCACGACGCCGGGGGTGGCCAGCCCGATCGCGCTGACCTCGCCGTCCCGGCAGAGCTGGGCGACGGCCTCGGCCGCGAGCGGGATCGGGTTGTCGCCTGCCTGGTAGGGCAGGCAGACCGTCTCCTGGATGCGCCCGCCGAGCGTGACCCGGGAGGCGACGAGCTGGTTGCGGCCGACGTGGACGCCGATGAACAGGTGGTGGTCCCGGTCGAGCGCGAGCAGCGTGGCGGGCTTGCCGCCGCTGGAGCGGGCCTGGCCGACCTCGCGGACGACCTTGCGTTCGACCAGGTCGGCGATGACCTCGGAGACGGTGGCGGAGGGCAGTCCGGTGGACCGGCGGATGTCGGCCCGGCTCACCGCGCCGTCACCCGCGGCCACGCTCTGTAGCACCAGAGCGAGGTTGCGGACCCGCAGCGACTGCTTCGTGCCGCGGCGATCGACCCGGAGTTCCTCCGTCACCCGTCTCCACCACTTTCATCGGTAACTGTCTTTACCCGTTGGCGGAGGATCGTATGTCGCCCCCAGAGGGGCGTCAAGGCATGCTGAGCTGCTGTTTCTTGATTTTCGGGCGGTGGTTTGAACCACCTGCGGAGTGGTGGTCCACCCGGAGATTTCGGCGCAATCGGGCGTCCGGACCTACTTTTCGTCGGTCACGCTGCGTGCTCGCCGGATCGGCATGATGGTCCGCGGCGCGTCACCGGTCAGGAAGTCGGTGATCAGGCCCGCGACGGTGGTGGGCCGCTCAAGGGGCACCGCGTGCGAGGCGCCGGGGACTACGGCGAGTTGGCCGTGCGGCAGAGCCTCGTAGAGGGCGCAAGTGTGGCCGAGGGTGATCAGGTCGTCGTCACCGACGAGGACTAGGACCGGGTTGGGGATACGCGCGATGTCGTCGACGGTGAGAGTGGGTTCCGTGGACATCATCGTGATGGCCTTCTCGAACATCGCTTCGAGGTGTTCGGGGCCGTCCGGGGACCGGTCCAGGTAGTCCTTGGTGAGCTCCTGGGCCAGCGGTGAGTCGGGGTCGATCTCGACCGGCATGGCGCCGTTGGCGTGGAAGTTCGCGCCGATGACCACGGCTTTGTTCACGAGGTCGGGGCGGTCGATGGCGACCAGGAGGGCGACGATGCCGCCGTCGCTCCAGCCGACCAGGTGGGCTGGGGCTTTGATGACGTCGGTGAGGACGGCGATGGTTTCGGTGGCCATGTCGGCGTAGTGGAAGGGGGCGTCGGTGTCGGCTGTCCGGCCGTGGCCTCGTCTGTCGAACGCGACCAGCCGGAATCGGTCGGACAGGGAACTCAGGGCGTCGAGCAGGGTGTCGCTGTTGCTGAGACCGCCGTGCAGGAGCAGCAGCGGTTCACCGTCGCCGCCGCGGTCCTCGACCCAGGTTCGATGACCGGCGATTTCCACATAGGAACCCATGGGTTCACTGTGCGCTCGCTGGGAGGTTTGAGCGAGAGGTCTTTGGTCTGTTGCGCCTGTTCGGGTGGTTCGCCTTGATTCGGGGACCCCTCCAAATGGGCCTGTGTGGGTGAAAGGTGGGGCGAAGGAACCACAGTGAATTTAGGCCTTCCTACCTTGCTAGGGGGGTACTACCGTGGGGTTTCTGACCTGCGCGGTAAGAGTTCGGAAAGAGTTCGGTACCAGCACGTTATTAGATCAACAAGACGCCTGCGGGTCGACCGACCGTACCTCCTGCCTGCGACACTTGCTCCGGTGTTGGTCGTCAAGGATCGGCGGACCGCGCTCCAGGCATTCACTACGATTGGGGCGTGTCTGTCGATGCGTTGGCGGCGATCCTTGGCGAGGTGTTGGTCAAGGTCCAGGCGGCCCGCGGTTGTCTGAACTCCGCCGCGACGCGGTTTGAGGAGGCCCGGCAAGCGGTCGCGACAGCCACGTACGGTTCAACCTCGCCTGAAGCGTTGGGCTCAGTCGCCGCGTTCGAGGAAGCGCACCAGGCGCTGGCCGCACCGTTTGCCGCGTTGCATCAGGTGGAGAACGTAGTGCGCGCGTATCTCTCCTGCATCGGGGCGCCCGTCGTCGGCGGGCGGGCGGTCGAGGGCCGGGCGACGGTCGCCAAGCGCGCGCCGGACAAGGCGTCCGCCGATGTGCCCATTGTCGAGATAGATCGGTTGCGCGGCGAGTTGCCGCCGCCGGTCGTGCCCAGCAGCGGCCAGAAGACCCACGGTCGGTGGGTCGACGCCGATGGCACCGTGCACGCTGAGGTCAGCGGCGCTGACGCCAAGGGCAAGCAGGCGTTGCGGTTCTTCGCGGAGGAGCTGAAGGCGAGACGTATTCCGACGACCGTCACCGATGTGGAAATCAAGTTGGCGGTGCATATGCGGAAGAATGGCATTCGGTCGGCGACGTTGGTAGTGAATAACCTTCCCTGTAAGGGGCCGATGGGTTGTGACGCGCTGGTGCCGGTGGTTCTTCCGCCTGGCTATGTGCTCACGGTGTACGGTACCGATGGATTCCGCCGAGAATATCGAGGAGGAGGAACGTCGAAGTGGGTTCCCTAGACGTCTACTACCTGCCCGAGCACGACGAGAGTCCGGTCGTGGTGGCCACCGAGGACGAGGTGGACGCGCTCATCGACGCGGTCGCCGCTCAATCGCCCTCGACAGCGCCGATCCTCATGGACGTCCACCTTTCCGGCGATCCTTACGCGCAGGGCTTGGATGTCGGCGTGGCGGCCGAGCGTGGGCTGATCCGGTATGCGGGCCGGGACTGGCCGCTCGGGGTCGTCAGTACCGGTGCGGCGCCTGCGGGCGGCAACCCGGTGCCGTACTTCTACATGGGCCATTGGCGGGAGTTCCCGTCGAACGCCGAAATCCCGCTCGCCACGATTAAGGCGGCCATCAAGGAATTCATGTCCACCGACGGCGGGCGTCCCGCTTCCGTCAAATGGCAGGAAGTCGATGAATTGGCGGGCCAGTGACCATTGATCGGCAGGGCGCGGAGTCGACCCGTTGGGTTATCCACGGTGAACGACTCGTCGATGACAGTCGGCGGCTGCGGCTGAGTGTGGCGTCGGTCGAGTTGCCCGATGGTGTGACGTTCGAGCAGTACGTGCTTCGGGTGCCGAAGGCCGCGATGGTGGTTGTCGTCGACGACCAGGAGCGAGTGCTGATGATGTGGCGGCACCGGTTCATCATCGACAAGTGGGTGTGGGAGCTTCCCGGCGGCTACGTCGATCCCGACGAGGACCCCGGTGCCACGGCGGCTCGTGAGGTCGAGGAAGAGACGGGGTGGCGGCCCCGGAACGTCCGGCCGCTGGTGTCGCTGCAGCCCATGGTGGGAAGCGCGGACGCGGAGAACCTGCTCTATGTGGCCTCAGGCGCGGACTACATCGGCACACCGGAGGACATCAACGAGGCCGAGCGGGTCGAGTGGATTCCGCTGGCCTCGGTGCGTGACCTGATCGGGCGCGGCGAGATCGTCGGCGCGGCGTCGTTGGTCGGTCTCCTTCACGTGTTGGCGTTCGGCGCGGGCTAGCGGGTGGGGACCGGGATGCCGACGTCGACCATCTGCCGGTAGAGCGTTCCTACACCCGCGTGCGACCCGTAGGGCGCCAGCCGCCGCGCCAGGTCGGCGAGATAGGCGGCGCTGCGGACCGACCGCACGGACCCGGTCATCTGCACAGCCAGGGAGCCGTGCGCGCACGACTCGTCCACCTTGCCTTGGTCGGCGAGAATCGAGGCGAGCAGAGCGGTGTTGAACAGCCGTCCCCGCTCGTATCCAGCGCTCATCTCCAAGGACCGGCGCGCGAACGCCTCGGCGTCCTCGGCCATGCCGAGGTCACGGAATGTGTGGGCGAACTTCGCGGCGAGGTAGGCAGCGTCGAAGTAGGTGAGCCAGGTCGGCAGGTGGGCTGGGTTAACGCCGGTGAAGAGGTTCTCGGCTTCGCGCAGCGCCGCCAGCGAGCCTCGCTTGTCAGTGCGCAGAGCCAAACCGTGTGCTTCCATCACAGCGGCTTCGGCGTGGAGGGCGGGGGCGTTGACCCGCTTGGCGGTCTGGCGTGCGGCGAGGGCGAGGTCGACGGCCGAGTCGGGACTGCCGTGGAACGCGGCGTGGTGGCTCATGCCGGCCAGCATCTCCGCGCCCAGCGCGTCATCGCCGGCTTCCTGGCACAGGCGGAACGCCGTGCGCAGGTGCCGTCGCCCGGCCTCGGCCTGGCCGGTGTCGTAGGCCATCCACCCGGCGAGCTGGTGCAGTTCGGCGGATGCGCCGAACAGCTCCGACCGCACGGCGTTCTTGGCGCGAGTGTCGGTGAGCATCGGTTCGACGGTCGAGGTTATGTAGGAGGTGACGGCGGTACGGCTGTGCGCGCCGCCGTAGCGGTTGTCGATCCGGCGGAACGCGCCGGTCATCTCTCGCACGAGATCGACTTCAGGGCTGCCGATCGAACCGGCCGGTATCGGCGCCGGTTGTTTGGTTCCGTTGGGACGCAAGAGCGAGGCGCCCACGCCGAGCGCCGTTGTCGCGAGGAACTGTCGTCGATGCACGTCTCCGCCTTGACTGTCTGCGCGGGTGGATGGCGGCAGCGTAGAAGCCGGTGCGGCGGATGCGTATGCGTGAGGCGAATCCGGTGACAGTGTGAACCACAGGCACCGCTGGGGAATCCGCAGCGTCCTTGCCCACCGATCGAGTTTGTCGAGGTCCCGTGTCGGGGTGTCGCCTCGCTCGATCCGACTGACCTGCCCTTGGGTCAAGCCCAGCCACACCGCCAGGTCGGTCTGTTTGATCTCAGGCGTCTGCGCCTTGCGGTAGGCCCGCAGCAGCTTGCCGAATTGGCGCTGCGCAAGGGCTTCGACGATCTCGGCCGAGTCCCAGAACGCGTCCGGCAACTGCTGCGCGTTGCCCGCTGAGCTGTCACGTTGCGCGCGCACGGGCTGCACAGCCGACCGCAGTTGTCCGCGGCCAAGCGTGCGCCGCACTCACGGCAGACCCCGCGATGCGACCGATCGGCCATCGCTACCCCTATCCCAGACGATGACCGACAGTGTACCGGCCGACACGGTACGCCACCTGCGGAAATGCGCGCCATACATATCCGCAGGCCATATGCGTGACATGCACCCCGCCCCGCGTTCCCAACACCCATCGTCGACACCACCACGACGAACCACGGCCGCGGAAGGTGCGACCGATCCAACTGTTGGGAGACGCACATGATCAAGCACTACTGCGGCCCACACGGTGTGCCGTCATGAGCGGCACCGTATGGGTACTCATCCTTTTGGGCGTGTCGGCTGCCCTGACCATCGGATTGACCATCCGCGACGTGGCGCGCGATGTACGCGACCTGCGAGGTCGGTGATGACCTCGGCTCCGATGCGAACCCGACCGCCAGTGATCTGGCTGACCTGTCTGGATCGGCTCGACCACGCGGTGCAAGACGAGGAATTCGGCACCTGTATGTCAGGGGTGTTCGAGGCAGTATGCGGCGCGTCGGTGGTGCCAGCGTCCTCGCACTGCGCGCCGCGTCCGCCGTGTCCAGCGTGTGGCCGGTTCATGGTGGCGCGTGTGCAGCCTTCCCCGAGTGTGTCCGACCGTCGTGAGCGGCGGTGGACGCGGTGGCTGTGCCGGAGCAGGCGATGACCGGCGGCGCGCGGCCAGCGGCGGTGTTGTTGGTGCGTCTGCGATCAAGTCCGGGGGTGCGTGAGACGCAAAGGGTCGTGCACCTAGTACCCGTGCCGGTGTCCGGCGGGACACCGCCTGCGGTGTTGACGGCGTTGTGCGGGTTCACTGCCGTTCCAGGGGTGGCGGAGGTGTTGCCTGGATTGGGCGGGATGCCTTGCGAGCGCTGCATTTCGCGTACCGCGTCCCCGGAGGGTGCCCGGCTTCGCGCGGCCAACCTCCCCGCCTTGGACGGTGCTTAGTGAGCGAATTCCCGAACCCTGCGTCACGCATCCTGACCGGCTAGCCAGACCACGGAACACCACCCTCACTGGCCGCCGCGACCCGACCGGGGCAGCGGGATTCCGTCCCGGCCCGCGTCACCGCCACCAGCCACCCACAACGCTGGTGCCGCTGCGTGACCGGGCCACCCTGTTGTCGGGCCACACCCGGATACCAACCGTGGTCCGACATCAGGGGCGTTCTTCGATCAGCCGGGAATCCCTTTATGCCCCATTCAATCCACTGTCGCCCCCGTCTGGAAGATCACGTGACCGACAACCGACGAACGGCCGGGAAACTCCCGCGACTCAACGCCAACATGACCCCCGCCACCCGCGACGCCATCGCACAGCTCGCCGCGACCGAGCACATAAGCCACACCGAAGCCCTGCGGCGGCTGGTCGCCCTCGGCGCGCTGCTGCACCGCGCCCACAACGACGGCGGCCACGTCCTCATCCGCCACCCCCACACCGACACCCTCGACCGCGTCATCCCCATCTGACAAGGAAAGCCCCAGCGTGGACACCGATCCGACGCCGCTCGACCCGGCGCCGATGGCCCTCAGGCGCAAACACCTCGCCACCCGCATCATCGGCGCCGCCATCGGCCGCGCCGCCACCGAAGCGGGCCTGACCTACCGCATGCTCGGCGACGGCATCGGCATCTCCGTGGCCACCGTCTGCCGCATGATCAAGGCCCAACGCGCCACACCCATCGAAGACATCGCCGCTGCCCTCGCCCTGTGCGGCGTCACCGGCCGTAAGCGCGCCCACCTGCTTTGGATCGCCAAGCAACGCCACCAACACCACGACGGACTGCTGCTCAACTATGCCACCCCTGACCGCGTCGACCGCACCCCGCTCACCCACCTCGAAGCCACGGCCACCGACATCACCGCCGTCACCCCGACCGGCCTACCCGATCTCCTCACACCCGACGCGACGCCACCGGCCCGCGTTCAATGCGCCTTCCTCATCACTCGAACCGCGCTCACTCACCCGCCCGGCAACCGGGCGGAACGACTGGCCCACCTCGCCGCGCTCACGCATAACCCGGACATCACCATCCGCGTCACCGACACCACACCCGACGGCGAGCCCTACCAACTCCTCGGCCTGCCGAACAACACCGCAGCAGTCGCCATCCGCACCCGAACGTGTCTGCTACTTGTCGACAACCCAGACACCCTCACCACCTACACCCACCACGCCCGCGCGGCCTTCGCGGGCGCCTATGACCGCGACACCACCCACGCCCTAATCCGCCGACTGGCCAACTGAACCGCGAGAACGAGACACCACCCGCAATGCCCAAGGGACACGCCAACGCCTACCGCCGGCTCGCCATCTACCTGACCATGGACACCGGCACCCTCGTTCTATTCCGCCACAACCGCGTCACGAAACGGCCCACCTGCATCTGGGGCGACACCCCAACCCCAGAAACCATAAAACAACGCGCCCACACCTATCTCGGCAAGATCGCTGGCCTCGACCTATCACACGTCGAATGGATCAACTCTGACCGCGTCCTCACCGCCATCAACCGATCACACTGACCGGGGCCCGTGGGCAGTCGACGCGGAAACAGCATGATTTGCCGCAATCGGGTAACGATGAATCGTCGCCGCAACGGCGGCCCTTGATCTTTGAGCCCCCTTTTTTTGTAGGTCAGAACACATAACAATAGTAAGTAAGGCCCATTTGCCCCGAATCAAGGCGAACCACCCAAACAGGCATTCCCGTAGCGGCCCTTGCGCTGCTTAGGGCTTGAGTGCGTTGTTTGGCACGGATCTTGCGTTTGGTGGGCGTGACCTGCGTTGCTTGAGGGTCAGTGGGTGTCGGGCTTGGTGCTGAAAGCGGCGTCGAAGGAGGCAGTCGGTGGGTCGAATACCAGGTTCCGCACGAAGTTGACCGCCTCCTGTGCACCCCGCAACCGGTCCATGCCCGCGTCCTCCCACTCCACCGAGATCGGGCCCTTGTACCCGATCGAATTCAGTGCGCGGAAGCAGTCCTCCCAGGGCACGTCCCCATGCCCGGTCGACACGAAGTCCCAGCCTCGCCGCGGGTTGCCCCACGGCAGGTGCGACCCGAGCCGACCGCCGCGGCCGTCGAAGCGCTTGCGGGTGTCCTTGCAGTCGACGTGGTAGATGCGGTCGGCGAAGTCCAGGATGAAGCCGACGGGGTCCAGGTCCTGCCACACGAAGTGCGAAGGGTCCCAGTTGAGGCCGAAGGCCGGGCGGTTGCCGATCGCGTCCAGCGTTCGGCGGGTGGTCCAGAAGTCGTAGGCGATCTCCGACGGGTGGACCTCGTGGGCGAACCGGACACCCACCTCGTCGAACACGTCCAGGATCGGGTTCCAGCGGTTGGCGAAGTCGGTGTAGCCGTCCTCGATGACCGACTCCGGCACCGGCGGGAACATCGCCACGTACTTCCAGATCTTCGACCCGGTGAACCCCACCACCGTGTCCACCCCGAGCTTCGCCGCCGCGCGGGCGGTGTCGGCCATGTCGGCGGCGGCGCGCCTGCGGACGCCCTCCGGGGAGCCGTCGCCCCAGATGCGGGTGGGGAGGATGGCCTGGTGGCGGAAGTCGATCGGGTCGTCGCAGATCGCCTGGCCGACCAAGTGGTTGGAGATGGCGTAGACCTTCAGGCCGTGGCGGTCGAGTTGGGCGAGCTTGGCCTCGACATACCCGTCCTCCGACACCGCGCGGTCGACCTCGAAGTGGTCGCCCGAACAGGCGATCTCCACCCCGTCGTACCCCCACTTCGCGGCGAGTGCGCACACCTCGTCGAAGGGGAGGTCGGCCCACTGGCCGGTGAACAGGGTGATCGGGCGGCTCATCGAACGGGCTCCTTCACTGAGATACCTTGCAGTTCGAGCAGGAAATCGCGGACCTCGGTCGCGGCGAGCCGCGTGCGCGCGGCGGCCGGGTCGGAACACAGCAGCACCGGACCGTCCTCAGGCTGGTCGGGCAGCCTGCCGTGCGTTCCGCGCACGCACGACGGGTCCAGGGGCACGATGCTCATCGTGTACCGCAGGCCGAGCTTCTTGCGCGCCAGGTTCAGCGCCGCCTTGCCCTTGACCAGCGGGTCGGCCGGGTTGAAGAACAGCTCCGCCGGGTCGTATCCCGGCTTGCGGTGGATGTCGACACCGCGGGCGAAGTCCGGCGCGCGGTCGTCGTCGGTCCAGTAGTAGTAGGTGAACCAGGCGTCAGGCGCGGCGATCGCGACCAGCTCACCCGCGCGCTCGTGGTCCAGCCCCGCCGCGGCGCGCTCGACCACCGAGTCGACCCCCGGCAGCTCGCTCAAGATCCGCTTCACCGTCGGCAGGTCGGCCGGATCGGGCACGTACACGTGCGCGATCTGGTGGTCCGCGACCGCGAACGCCCGCGACGTCCACGGGTCCAGATACTCCATGCCCGCCTGGGTGTAGACCTCCAGCAGCCCTTCCCGGCGCAGCTCCCGGTTGATGTCGACCGGCTTGCGCGCGGGCGTGATCCCGTACTCCGACAGCGCGACCACGGTGGCACCGAGCGCCCGGGCGTCGTCGAGCAGCGGGGCGATGGCCGCGTCGACCTCCCGCGCCGCCACCACGGCCTCCGGGGAGTCGGGGCCGAAGCGCTGCAGGTCGTAGTCCAGGTGCGGCACGTACACCAGCAGCAGGTCCGGCTGGTCCTTCACCAGGATCTGCCGGGCCGCCCCGACGATCCACTCGCTCGACTTGATCGACGCCGTCGGCCCCCAGTACTGGAACAGCGGGAACTCGCCCAGTTCCCCGGTCAGCCGGTCGTGCAGCTCCACCGGGCGCACGTAGCAGTCGGGCGACTTGCGGCCGTCGGCGTGGTAGATGGGCCGCGGGGTGACGACGATGTCGGTCGAGGCGCCCATCGCGTACCACCAGCACACGTTGGCCACCTTGTAGCCGGGGTGCTCACGGCGCGCGGTCTCCCACACCTTCTCCCCCGCCACGAGCGCGTTGTGCTGGCGCCACAGGTGCACCTCGCCGGTGTCGCGGAAGTACCACCCGTTCCCCACGATCCCGTGTTCCTCGGGGGTACGGCCGGTCAGGAACGTCGACTGCACGCTGCACGTCACCGCGGGCAGCACCGTGCCCAGCTCGGCCTGCCAGCCGAGGCGGGCGAGATTCGGCATGTGCGCCAACAGCTTCGGCGTCATACCAACGACGTCGATGACCACCAATGGCTTCATACGAGCGCTCCCAAGTTCTCCGCCGCCCAGCGCAGCTCCGCGGCGATGCCCGACGACAATCCGGCCTGGTCGAAGCCGGGCAGCACCGACCAGGTGTAGGTCTCCACCTCGATGTGCGGCGCCGCCCCCGCCGACCGCAGGGCCGCCAGCGCGGCCAACAGCACGCCGGTGGTCGAGGTGAGCGGCGCGGGCGGAGCGGCGTGCAGCGGTACGTGGAAATGGACCCGCCACGGGTGGTCGGCGGGCAGCTCGGCGAAGGCGTCCGGCAGGTCGTCGGCAGCCAGCACGCCGAGCGGGCTGTTCTCCCGGACCTGGTGCAGGTAGCGCGGCTCGGCGAACTCCGCCAGCGCCGCGGCGGACTCCGGCGACCCCGGCGAGGCGACCTCCAGCGCCGCCGAAGCCTGCACCTTGACCACCGACAGCCCCGCGTCGTAGATCGACGCGACGGTCGGGGCCGGGTCGGCGAACGACACCGCGAGGTGGCAGGTGTCCAGGCAGAGCCCGACGTACTCGGGGTCGACGTTCCCGGCCAGCCAGCCGACCGCGTCGGCCACGGTGTCGAGCACGCAGCCCGGCTCCGGCTCGACGGCCAGCCGGATCGGCCGGTCGGACACGGTCCGCAACACCTGGGTGATCGTGCCGAACGCCGCCCGCGCGCGGGCGTCGTCGGCCGCCGTCCACGGCTCCCGCCAGCCCAGCGGCAGCGTCGAGATGCTGCCGTAGGCCGCCGAGTCGGGCAGCAGGTCGGCGAGCACGGTCGCGCAGTCGGCGGTGTAGCCGACGCGGCGCCGGTCGGTCCAGCGCGGCAGGTAGACGGCGTGCTTGACCACCTCGTCGTGGAAACCGCCGTAGGGGAAGGCGTTGAGCGTGCTCACGGTCAGCCCACGCGCGTCGAGTTCGGCCCGCAGGCCGCGCCGCGCGGTCACGTCGGCCGCGAGCGCGGTGGCGACCGGCGCCGACAGCCACAGGCCGAGCGCCAGCGTGTCGGCGCCGAGTTCCTCGCGCACCGGCACGGCGTAGCGGTCGAGCTGGGCGACGACGCCGGCGAGGTCCTCGGCGGGGTGGACGTTCGTACAGTAAGCCGGGATCACGCGCGTTCCCCGCGCAGCACCGAGTTGCCCGCGAACGTCTCGCCGGTGGCCACCTCGTCGAGCATGAGGCGTCCGCTCTGGCCGTAGAAGTCGACCGGGTTCTGCCACAGCACGGTGTCCACATCGGACTCGGTGAAGCCCGCCGCCAGCATCGCGGCCCCGGTCTTGATCGTCTTGAGCGGGTCGGAGCGGCCCCAGTCGGCCGCCGAGTTCACCAGGACGCGCTCGGTGCCGAACTCCTTCAGGATCGCGACCATCCGCGTCTCGTCCATCTTGGTGTCCGGGTACACCGAGAAGCCCATCCAGCAGCCGGAGTCCTTGACCAGCTTCACGGTCATCTCGTTGAGGTGGTCGACGGCGACGTGCTCGGCGGGAATGCCGGACTCGGCGACCATGTCGAGCGTGCGCTGGGTGCCCGCGGCCTTGTCCCGGTGCGGGGTGTGGACGAGCGCGGGCAGCCCATGCTCGACGGCCATCTCCAGCTGCCGGGCGAACGCGTAGTCCTCCTCCGGGGTCATCGAGTCGAACCCGATCTCGCCGACCGCGACCACGCCGTCCTTGGCCAGGTACCGCGGCAGCAGGTCCAGGACCGGCACGCACCGCGGGTCGTTGGCCTCCTTGGGGTTCAGCGCGATCGCGCAGTGGTGCCGGATGCCGAACTGGGCCGCGCGGAACCGCTCCCAGCCGATCAGCGCGTCGAAGTAGTCGGTGAACGAGCCGACCGACGTGCGCGGCTGTCCCAGCCAGAACGCGGGTTCGACCAGCGCGAGGACCCCGGCGGCGCGCATCGCCTCGTAGTCGTCGGTGGTGCGGGAGGTCATGTGGATGTGGGGATCGAAGACACGCATCAGCTCTGGCTCCTCAGCAGGTCGACGGCATCGGCGGGCACGGCGCGCCCCGCGGCCGTGCGTTCGTCGGCGAAGGCGCCGACCATGCGCAGCAGTTCGCCGTCCACCCGGCGGTCGAGCCCGGCGACGGCGGCTAGCGGGATCGAGGTGAACAGGCACTTCAGGACGCCGTGGCGCCAGGCGTGCTGGTCGAGGTGCTCGGCGGCGAACGGCCCGAGCGCGGCGGCGACCAGCGTGGTGTCGTTGGTGCGCAACGCGTCCTTGACGATGTCGACCCCGGCCTCCGGCGCGAGCTTGCCGACCTCGGCGAGCGCGTGCAGGACACCGCGGCGCTCGGCTTCGTCGCCGTAGCGGTAGAGGTCGGTCAACTCTTGGCCGAAGTCGTCGGCCACCGCGGCGCACGCGACGAGCAGCCGGGTGCGCGCGGCGTCCGCCGCCGACTGCCCGACTTCCCGGCCGACCGCGGGGAACAGCTTGCGGATCGACTCGGGTGAAGTCCGCACCGACTGCTCGGCAGCGACCAGCCACGGGTGATCCACAGTGGACATCGCGGAGCGGAGCGCGTCGAGCGCGCGGCGGGCCACGTCGGGGGCGGCGTGGCTGTGCCGGGGCAGCTCAACCGCGGCCAGCCCGGTGTAGCCGACCTCGGTCAGCGCGGCCAGGGTCGCGGGCAGGTCGAGGACGCCGTCGCCGAACTCCAGGTGCTCGTGCACGCCGGGCAGCATGTCGTCCAACTGCACGTTGACCAGCAGGCCAGCGGCCTTCCGGATGCAAGCGGCGGCGTCCTCGGGCTCGACGGCGACGCAGTGGCCGACGTCGAGAGTGATGCCCAGCAGCTCCGGCGACCCCAGCTCGGCCCGCAGCCGCAGCGCGTCGCCGAGCCGTTCGACCAGCATCCCCGGCTCAGGCTCCAGCCCGAGCGGCACCCCGTGCTGGGCGGCGCCTTCGAGTACCTCGGAGACACCGGACAGCATCCGCGCCCACGCCGCGCTTGGCTCTACTGTGGACGGGCGGATCCCGGACCAGAAGGACACGCAGTCCGCGCCCAGCGACGCCGCGATCCGGATGGCCCGCAGCAGGAAGTCGACCCGGACCTCCTGCGACTCGCTGACGAGCGTCGGGTGGTGCTTGTGGCGCGGGTCCAGCAGATACCGCGCGCCGGTCTCCACCACGACGCGCAGCCCGAGCTGGTCGAGCCGGGCGGCGATCCGGTCGGCCTCGCGGCCGACGTCGTCGGCGAACGGGTCGAGGTGGTGGTGGTCGAGGGTGAGGGCGACGCCGGTATAGCCGAGGTCGGCGATGACCGCGAGGGCGTCGTCGAGCCGGTGGTTGGCGAAGCCGTTGGTGCCGTAGCCGAGGTGGAACGTCATGTCGGGCTCACCTTCCGGCTCAGCCGCCGCGCCAGCGGCAGGGCCAACGAGACCAGCGCCGCGCCGAGGACCGAACCGCTCCTGGCGGCCAGCGCGGACTGCAGGGGGACCATTCCGTGGATGCCGGCTTTCGTCGCCTGGCGTACCGAGGCCGCGGTGGGGTCGACGAGGGCGGCGTACTGCGCCCGGCCGACCGTCGCGGCGTAGGCCACCGCGCCCGCGACCCCGGCGAGCCGGTGCCGCGGTGACGGCGCCGGTCCCCCGATGGCGGCCAGGGCGGTGACCGCGGTGCCGCCGAGCGCGGCCGTCGCCGTCGCGCTCGACCCGCCGTGCACCTCGCCCCGCGACAGCGCGGTCACGGCCAACGTGTGCGAGGCCAGCGCCGCCGCGGCGGGCAGCGCCGCCCCGGACCGGGCGTGCCCCGCGCCCAGCAGCACGTCCAGCCCCCGGCACGCGGCCATCGCGACCGGGCCGACCGGGGTCGACTTCAGCACCGTGTCGTAGGACCAGACCGCCGCGGTCAGCAGGCCCGCGACCCGCAGCGAGTCCCGGCCGCCCGCCCACGCGGCGATCCCGAGCCCAGCCGCGCTCAGGCCGACCGCGGTCGCCAACGCCGCGTTCGGGCTGATCCGCCCGGACGGGATCGGCCGCTCCGGCCGCTCGACGGCGTCCAACCGCCGATCCGACCAGTCGTTCAGCGCCATCCCCGACCAGTACAGCGCGACCGAGGCGAGCGGCAGCAGCAACCGCCTGCCGGTCAGCGGCCGCCCGCTCGCCGCCGCGCCCGCGACGGTGTCACCGAGCACGGTCAGCGCGGCGGGGGCGCGGACCAGCTGGACGTAGGGGTTCATCGGGCCAGCTCCCCGGCCCAGCGGTACAGCTCGCGGGTCTGCTCGGCGAAGCGGTGCTCGTCGGAGCCCAGCGGGTCCTTGAAGAACACCGCCAGCGCGCCCAGCGCGCCCGACTGCCCGTCGGCGTGCGCCGCCGCGGCGAGCCTGGCCAGGTCCAGCACCAACGGCGCCGCCAGCGAGGAGTCCAGCCCGGTCCAGGTGAACTGCAGAGTCATGCGCGCGCCGAGGAAGCCCTCGAACGACACGTGGTCCCACGCGGTCTTCTGCTCGCCCAGGTCCGGCACGTTGTCGATGTGCAGCGGCGCGGTCACGTCGTGGCCGAGCAGCGCCGCCAGGCCGCGGGCCTTCGACTCGAGCTTGCTCGCCGCGCGGCTGGGGTCGTGCAGGGTGGCGCCGTCGCCGCCGCCGAGCAGGTTGGTGCCCGCCCACGACCGCACCCGCAGGGCGCGGGCGGTGAACATCGGCGCCAGCACCGTGCGGAGCAGCGTCTCCCCCGTCTTCCCGTCCCGGCCCGCGAAGGGGATGCCGAGATCCTTGGCGAGGCGCTCCAGCACCGGCAGCGCGATCCCCGTCGACGGGGTGAAGTCGACGAACGGGCAGCCCGCCCGCAGCGCCGCGTAGGCCGAGACCGAACTCGGCGGCAGCACCGAACGGCTCGCGTCGGCCATCGCCGACTCCAGCGCGGCCAGGTCGTCGTGTTCCGGCACGAACGGCACGGGCGGCTCGGTCGACGACACGTTGACCACGACCACCCTGTCCAGCCCGTGCCGCTCACGGAACCCGACGATGTCGGCCACCATCCGCTCGGCGGCCTCGGCCTGGCTCCCGTGGTGGCTCACCGGGTGGTAGCCGTCGCGGATCTCGGCGTCGACCGCGCGGAGGTCTGAACCAATCAGCCCGAGCAGGTGCCCCGGCAGCACGCCGGACGCGGCGAGGTGCGCCGCGGTCTTCTCCAGGGGCGTCGACACCACGTCGTGGCCGCCGACGACCAACTCGTCCCAGCGGGGCAGCGGCACGTCGGCGAACTCCGGGCGCTCCGTCACACATCCTGTCGGCGGCGCCAGCCCCGCCCGCAGCGCGAGCAGCCCGCTGACGGCGGTGGTCGAGACCGACCCGCGCGCCCCGATCAGCCATAACCCAGTCCCAGCCATGACGCCGTCCTTCCCTCGCTTAGCCGACGGGGCGGCGCCGGGCGGCGGTGATGCCGCCCGACGCCTGCCGTCGCGGGGCGCGGTCCGGCAACCGCGCCCCAGACGTACTAGTTCCCGCGCAGTGCCGTGATGACCGCTCCCGCGTCGCCCACCAGCAGGTCCCGCACGGGCACATCAGTGACCTTTCGGGTGGCGAGCTTACGGAAGTCCTCGAGCTTGGCGATGGCCTTGGCCCGGTCATTTTTGGCGAGGTGCGCGGCGGCCGTGTCGAGCTGCTCACGCATCGTGCGCGCGGTCTCGGCCGTGATGCGCCGCTCGGCGGCGAACCGGTCCACCAGCGCCCGCAGGTCGGGCACCGACGTGGTGACGGTGAAGGTCACCGTCACCTGCCGGGTCAGCCCCGCGGCGTCGGTCGCGGTGACCACGACCTGGTGCGTGCCCAGCGCCAGGTTGCGCATCGCGACGGTCTGGTTCGCCGTCAGCGCCGCGCCGTCGAGCTTGGCGCTGACCGACCCGACACCCGAGGTCGCGTCGGCGGCCTGCCAGCCGACGACACGGTCCAGCGAGTGCCCGTAGCTCGCGCCGTCGACCAGGCCGGACACCGTCACCGTCGGCGCCGCGGCGTCGACCTTGACCGTGAGCGAACCCGGCGCCGACACGTTGCCCGCGACGTCACGGGCCTGGTACTCGACCACGTGCGTCCCGTCGCCGCCCACGGTGAACGGCGCGGTGTAGGACGTCCAGGTGCCGTTGTCGACCCGGTACTCGGTCGCCGCGACCCCGGAGCTGTCGTCCTGGGCGGTGATCGTCACCGTCGGCGCGGCTGTCCACCAGCCGTTGGCCCCGGCCGACCCGGTCGCCGCGGCGGTCACCGTCGGCGCCGTACTGTCCACACCGGACACGCGGAACCAGTCGAAGTCGACCTGCACCGAACCCGCGGTCTGCTGCGGGCCGATCGCCATGACGCCGAACTTCGGGCTCGGGACGTCGTTGGTGACCGCGGCCCCCAGCGAGGTCCACGTGGTGCCGTCGCCGCTGATCTCGCCGGTGTAGTTGGTCCCGGTCTTCTTCAGCCGGAGCTGCCACCAGCCGCTCGACGGAGCGGTCAGCGCGATGCTCTGGTTGCCGCCGCCGCCGAACTGCGCCGCGTTCTCCGACACCAGCTCGGCGCGAAGGGTCCGTGCCGAACCGGGGTTGTTGGTCGCCACGACGTCGAACTTCACGTAGTCGTCGTCGTTGCCGTAGACCATCAGTCCGGCGAGCTGGTACTTCTCCACCAGCGGCGCCGAGATCCGCGTCTCGACCGTCCAGTCGCCCGCGGGGGCGTTCTGCAGGACGAAGTTGCGCGGGTTCTGGTTCGACGTGCCGTTGATGTCACCCGGCTGGGTGTCGATGCTCAACCGGCCGCCGGTCATGTGGATCGTCGGCAGGTCGGGTCGGACGACGGCGTCCCAGCGGCAGCCGTCGAGCCGGTCGCTGTCGAACTCGTCGCTGTAGGAGATCGCCGGATCCGGCACGCCGCAGGTGATCGCGGGCAGTTCCGGCAGCCGCAGGCGGAACCAGTCGAAGTCGACCCGCACCGAGCTGGTCTGCTGTGGACCGATCGCCATCACACCCACCTTCGGGCTCGGGACGTCGTTGGTGACCGCGGCCCCCACTGACGTCCACGTCGTACCGTCGCCGCTGATCTCGCCGGTGTAGCTCGTCCCGGTCTTGGTCAGCCGGAGCTGCCACCAGCCGCTCGACGGAGCGGTCAGCGCGATGCTCTGGTTGCCGCCGCTGCCGAACTGCGCCGCGTTCTCCGCCACCAGCTCCGCCCGCAGGGACGGCGCCGACCCGGCGTTGTTGACCGCGACCACGTCGAACTTCACGTAGTCGTCGTCATTCCCGTACACCATCAACCCGGCCAGCTGGTACTTCTCCACCAGCGGCGCCGAGATCCGCGTCTCCACCGTCCAGTCACCCGCCGGGGCGGTCTGCAGGACGAAGTTGCGCGGGTCCCCATTGTTCGTGCCGTTGATGTCGCCCGGCAGGGTCTTGATGCCCAACTTGCCGTCGGCCACCTGCATGCTCGGCAGGTCCGGCCGGACCACCGCGTCCCAGCGGCACCCGTCGAGCCGGTCGCCCGCGAACTCGTCGTTCGGCGGCACGTCCGTGCCCGGGGTGGCGCAGGTGATCGGCGGCGTGCCCGACGCGGTCAGGTGGAACCAGTCGAAGTCGACCGTCACCGGGCCGTTGGTCTGCTGCGGTCCGATGGCCATGACGCCGACCTTCGGGCTCGGCACGTCGTTGGTGACCGCCTCGCCGAGGGAGACCCACTCAGAGCCGCCGTCGCTGATCTCGCCGACGTAGTTGCCGCCGGTCTTCGTCAGCCGCAGGTGCCACCAGCCGCTCTCGGGCGAGCCGAGCGCGATGCTCCGGTTTCCGCCGTTGCCGAACTGAGCGGCGTTCTCCGACACCAACTCCGCCCGCAGCGACGGCGGCGAACCGGCGTTGTTGGTGGCGACCACGTCGAACTTCACGTAGTCGTCGTCGTTGCCGTACACCATGAGCCCGGCCAGCTGGTACTTCTCCACCAGCGGCGCCGAGATCCGCGTCTCCACCGTCCAGTCGCCCGCGGGGGCGTTCTGCAGGACGAAGTTGCGCGGGTTCTGGTTCGACCCGCCGTTGATGTCACCCGGCTGGGTCTCGATGCTCAACCGGCCGCCACTCATGTGCATGGTCGGCAGGTCGGGTCGGACGACGGCGTCCCAGCGGCAGCCGTCGAGCCGGTCGCTGTCGAACTCGTCGCTCTCCGGGACCGTCGGGTTCGGCACTCCACAGGTGATCGGCGGCATCGGCGCGGGGCGCACCACCACGGGGGTCGTCACCGTCTTGGTCCGGCCAGCAGAGTCGGTGACCGTCACCGAAGCGGTGAAGGTGCCGTTGGCCGCGTAGGTGTGGTTCACCGAGGCACCGGAACCGGTGGTCCCGTCACCGAAGTTCCACGCGTAGGTGAACGGGGTGTTGTTCTCCGGGTCAGCGGCCGTCGCGGTGAAGGCGACGTCGAGCGGCGCGGTGCCGCTGGTCGGCTGCGCGTTCACCACGACGTGCGGGGCCGCGTTGACCGAGACGCCCTTGCCGATGAAGGTGAACGAGTCCACAGTGAACTGGTTGTTCGCCGTGGTGCGGAACACCGCGACGAGCTTCATGGTGCCACCGGGGTCGGTCACCGCGACGTCGGGCAGCGTGACGTAGCCGGTGGTCGCCGGGACCGGGATGGTCGCGACCAGGCCACCGGTCGGCGAGTCCTTGCGCAGCTCGATGGAGCCGCCCGCGGACGCCGCCGAGACGCGGGCCGTGACGTGGTCGATCTGGTGCAGGTTGACCGGCGAGTACGCGATCCAGTCGCCGTTGGAGATGTCCCCGACGCGCTTGCCCGCCTCGGCGGCCGCGTCGGACTGCGCGGTGACGCCGGAGGACTCGCCGTAGAACTCGGCCTGCTTGTGCTTGGGCTGGATCACCGCGACGTCGCGGCCGACCAGCGGCGGCAGCGAGCCCGCGCCGCTGTCGGTGTAGGACGCGTCGACGGAGTAGAAGATGTCGCTGTCGGCGTGGCCCTCGTCGACGACCGTCGGGAACTGGCCGGAACAGGCGTTGATCTGGTCGATCGGGTGGGCGTGGGCCTCGTGGCCGAGCGCGGGCTGCACGACGACGCGCCCGCAGTCAGGCGTCCCGTCCTCGGGGTCGGTGATGTCCAGGTTGAACGCCACGTCGTCACCGAAGTCGAAGAAGCCGCCGTCCACCGGGTTGGCCATCGTCACCGTCGGCGCGGTGTTGCCGACGGTCACGGCCACGTTCGCCACCGCGCTCTTGCCCGACGTGTCGGTCACCGTGAGCTGGGCGTTGTAGACGCCGTTGGCCGTGTAGGTGTGGCTCGGGGTGGCCCCGGTGCCGGTGCCGCCGTCGCCGAAGGTCCACGCGTAGGTCAGCGCGGTGCCCTCCGGGTCGGACGAACCCGCGCCGGAGAACGCGACCGCGAGCGGCGCCTGGCCGGAGGACGGCGTGGCCGCCGCCTTGGCCGTCGGCCGCCGGTTGCCCTGGGTGTAGTCGATCCGGTAGACGCCGGAGTCGGCGTTGTCGCGTCCGTAGCCGATGCCCCACTCGACGAGGTACATCGCGCCGTCGGGACCGAACTTCATGTCCATCGGGGACGCGGGAGTCGCCGAGGTGTACCACGGGTCGATCTTCAGCAGGCCACCGTTGTCGTCCTGGGAGAAGGTCCAGAACTTGTTGCGCGCCCACTCGTAGAAGAACGGCTTGCCGTCGTAGTACGCCGGGAACTTGGTGTCCGACACCAGGTTCGGGTCGAACTCGTAGCGCGGGCCCGCCATGGGCGCCTCGCCGCCGCCGCCCATCTCGGGGAACTTGTTGCCGTCGGCTCCGTTGCCGTACCAGACGTCGGCCGCGCGGGCGGCGGGCAGCGTGGTCAGGCCGGTGTTGTTCGGCGAGGTGTTGGTCGGGTTCGCGCAGTCGAACTTGGCGCCGGAGGTGCCGGTGGCGAAGTCGTAGTCGTTGAACGGGATGTTGTTGCCCACGCAGTACGGCCAGCCGTAGTTGCCCGGGTTCTTGATCACGTTCCACTCGACCAGGCCGGCGGGCCCCCGGTTGGCGTTGTCGCCGCCCGCGTCGGGGCCGTAGTCGGCCAGGTAGAGCGTGCCGTCGGAGCTGACGTTGAAGCGGAACGGGTTGCGGAAGCCCATGGCGTAGATCTCGGGCCTGGTCTTCGCCGTGCCCGGGGCGAACATGTTGCCCGCCGGGATCGTGTAGGTGCCGTTGGGCTCCGGGTGGATGCGCAGGATCTTGCCGCGCAGGTCGTTGGTGTTCGCCGAGGTCCGCTGGGCGTCGAACAGGACGCGGCCGTTGCGCTCGTCGATCGGGGCGTACCCGCTGGACTGGAACGGGTTCACGTCGTCGCCCACACCGAGGTACAGGTTCCCGTTCGGGCCGAACTCGATGTACCCGCCGGTGTGGCCGGGCTCCTCGGTGCGCGACGCGGGCACCTCCAAGACCGTGACCTCACTGCTCGGCGTGATCGCGTTGCCCTGGACGGTGAACCGGGACAGCCGGTTGATCTCGGCGGTGCCCGGCGGCGAGTAGTACACGTAGATGTGGTTGCTGGTGGCGAAGTCCGGGGCGAGCGCGACGGAGATCATGCCGTCCTCGCCGCCGCTGTAGACCGGCTTGGCCAGCGCGGTCGAGGTCGCGCCGGTCGCCGGGTCGTACACGCGGATCTCGCCGAGCAGCTCGGTGAAGAACACCCGGCCGTCCGGGGCGATGTCGAGCGAGGTCGGCGCGTGCGTGGTGTCGTCGAGGGTGACCTTCTCGAAGCTGCCGTCCACGGTGGCCGAGCAGTCGGCCGGGACGGCGCCCGCGGCGGTGCGGATGCCGCCGAGGATGTGCGCGACGAAGTTCGGCTCGGTGTAGTCGGCGATGTTGTGGCCCATGCCCGTCGCCCACACCCGGCCGCCCTCGGCGTCGCGGCACCACGAGATCGGGTGGTCGGTGCCCATGGCCTCGGGGCCCGCGTTGTAGGTCTTCTCATCGACCTCGACCAGGGAGTGCACCTTGCCGCGCATCGACGGCTTGAAGTTGTACCACTCCTCCGCCTTGACCCAGCGGTCCGGCAGGTGCTTGGTCGACTCGTGCACCTCGTCGATCTGATAGGAGGTCGCGGTCAGGCCGTTGACCGCGTGCGCGGTCATGTGCGAGCCCGCGAGCACGAAGTTGTCCCACCACGGGAACTGCGATTCGATGTTCATGTCCGTCGCGTTGTGGATCGCGACGATGCCGCCACCGTTGTTGACGTAGGTCTGCACGGCGGCACGCTGGGCGTCGGTGTCCCAGACCATGCCGCCGTTCTGCAGCATGATGACCACGTCGAAGGTGGCGAGGTTGGCGTCGTTGAACTGGTTCGAGTCGTCGCTGGTGACCACCTCGAAGTGGTGGTCCGTCGCGAGCTGCTCGATCATCGCGATCCCGGCGGGGATCGAGTCGTGTCTATAGCTGCCGGCAGCGACCTTGGTGAAAAGCAGGGCACGGAACTCGGCGTCCTGTGCGTGTCCAGGATGAGCCGCGGCGGCGGGGACCACACCGATCATGACCAGCAAGGCCAGCACCACAGCCATCGCGGTGCGCAGGGGCGAAACGGACTGCATAGTCCTCACACTTTCTTTTCACGCGGCGTGCCGGCGCCGTAGACGGTTGAGCTTGCTCAGGCGGTTTTCCCGACCACCTCCCGCAGGAAGTCCAGACCGTCCAGAGCGAGCGCGTCCTGGCTGGCCGCCAGCGGCCGCCAGATCGACGCGGCGGTGGCGATGCTCGCGTTCTCCGCGGTGAACGACTCGATGCACAGGGGGCCTGTGTACTCCGCGTCGGCCAGCGCGGCCAGGAAGCCGGGCCAGTCGAGGTGGTCGGCACCGGGCGCGCCGCGGTCGTTGGCGCACACCTGCACGTGGGCGATGCGCCCACGCGCGGCGCGGACCGCGGCCGCGATGTCCTGTTCCTCGATGTTCTGGTGGTAGATGTCCAGCGCCACCCCGCAGCCGTCGACCGGCAGCCCGTCGAGGGCGGTCAGGGTCTGGTCGACGGTGTTGAGCAGGCTGGTCTCGTAGCGGTTGAGCGGCTCGACGGCGACCCGGACCCCCGCCGAGCGGGCGTGCTCGACGACGGGGGCCAGGTTGTCGCGCAGCTCGGCGTAGGCGCTGGCGCGGTCCGCCGGGGAGAGCCGCCAGGTGCGGCCGACCGAGGTGTAGGCGGGTCCGGCGATCACCGGCGACCCGACCTCGGCGGCGATGTCCACCACCGTGCGCAGATAGTCCTGTGTGGACGACACAGTGGCCGCGTCCGCCGCGACGAGCTCGCGGCCCGGCGGCATCACCAGGCACACGGTCGCGCCGAGGCCGTGCTCGCCGAGCACGCGCGCGGCGTGTGCCGGACTCCAGTCGCCGACGTTCTCGACCGGCAGTTCCAGCACCCCGAACCCCCACCCCGCCGCTTTCGCGGCGAGGTGGGTGATCGACTCGTCAGTGAGCGGGGAAGTCCACACCCACGTGTTGACACCGATCTGATGCACAGTTACTTCCAGGGTCCGGGGTAGCCTGCCATGGTCTCGCAGCCACACATGGCGTAGTGCAGCGGAGGCATGTCCTGCTTGACGAAGCTGCTGACGTTGTCCTGCGTGATGCGCGGCTGCGGCAGCACCCACTCCTTGGGCACCTGCTGGCCCGCCAGGATCTTCAGCGCGGCCACGATCGGCGTGCGCCACTGGTAGGTCGGGTACGTCGGGGCGATGGCGGTCAGCTTCTCCTCGGCCCACAGGCGCAGGAAGTCCTGCTGGTCCTCGCCCACGATGGCCGGGAGCGCGACGCCCGCGTCCTGGAACGCCTCGATCGCGGCGACCGACGTGGCACCGGCGTCCATCCAGACACCGTCGATCGTGCCCTCGCGCTGGAGGAAGTCGCTGACGATGCTCTTGGTCTTGGCCGCGTCACCATCGGTGAACTCCACGCCGACGACCTTCAGCTGGCTGCCCGCGAAGATCTCGTTCGCCGCGGCCCACCGCTGCTCCAGCACGTCGACACCGGGAAGGATGCGCAGGGCGAGGATCTTGCCGCCCGGCTTGACCTTCTCCTTCAGGAACTCCGCGCCGTCGGCGCCGAAGGCGAAGCCGCCGATCGGGTGGATGAAGGTGACCGGGCAGTTCGTGGTGACACCGCGGTCGAACACGATAACCGGCACGTTCGTCTTGCACGCGGCCTCGACCGCCGGGGTCAGGGTCGCGGTCGTGTTGGGCGAGACGATGATCGCGCTGCAGCCCTGCGAGGCGAACGACTGCAGGTCACTGATCTGCTTGTCGTCCTTGCCCTCGGCGTCGAGCACCGTGAACTTGGTGATCTCCTTGTGCAGCTTCACCTCCTCCTGCATGGTCTTCCAGCCGACCTGCCGCCACGGGTTGTCCACCGAGGCGTTGGAGAAGCACAGGTTGTAGTTTCCGCCCGGCTTGGCGAACTTGGCGGTGTCGACCATCTCGGGTGCCAGCATCTGCTCCCACGGCTTGTCCGCGGGGCCTTCTGCCTTGATCGAGCGCTGCTTCAGCTGCTTGTCGTAGACGGCCTGGTCGAAGAACTTCGACTTGGCCGCGGCCTCGGTGGGCTTGTTGGCCTCGCTGCTCCCCCCGCTCTGCGCGGGCAGGTCGCTGGAACACCCCGCCAACGCGAGCGCGCCCGCGACGGCGACGACATACCATTTCCGGTTCATCAGTATTTTCTCCTTGGCACTACAGGGTTTAGCGGGGAGCTGGTTCGAGGCGGGCCTTGCGGGTGAAGACCTTGTGCCTCAGGCCCGCGCCAAGTGAGGCGTAGGCGACGGCGGCGATGATGATCACGCCCTGCACCGCGGACTCCAGCGCGCCGGAGACACCGAGCAGGTTCAGCAGAGAGAAGAGAGCTTCCAGGGACAACGCGCCCGCCGCGGCGGCCACGACCGAACCGCGCCCGCCACCGAGCAGGACGCCGCCGAGGACCACGGCCGTGATGGCGCGGAACTCCAGCCCCGTCCCGACCTGGGCGGACACCCCGGCGAACCCGCCGAGCAGAATCGCGGCGAGCGCCGCGAGCAGCCCGGACAGGACGAACGCGAGGATCTTGAGTTGTTCGACCTTGCCGCCCGCCAGGCGCACGGCGTCCTCGTTGTCGCCGACGGCGACCAGGGTGCGGCCGACGCCACCGCGCATGAACAGCACCGCGGCGACGAGCACGACCAGCAGGATCACCACTGACCACGGCACCAGCCCGAGGACCGGAACGTCCACCCCGCCGCGGCCGAACACGCGGAACGACGGTGAGAGCGCGCCGCGCGGGGCACCGCCGGTCCACAGGAACACCGCGCCGTCGAGCACGAGCAGCATGCCCAGGGTGACGATGAAGGACGGAACCAAGAGCTTAGTGGTGATGAGGCCGTTGACAAGTCCAATGAGGACACCGAAACCAAGCAGCAATGGAATGACCCACGCGGTGGCCGAGTCCTCGCCGTTGATCAGCCGGGCCGCGATCACCACCTCGGCGGTCACCAGCGAGCCGACCGACAGGTCGAACCCGCCGGACACGACCACGAAGTACTGCCCGATGGCCAGGATCACCAGCGGCGCGGCGCGCTTGAGCAGCGCGAGGTAGCCGCTGGGGTCGGAGTAGGCGGGTCCGGCGATGGCCAGCCCGATCAGCAGGGCGACAAGCACGACCAGTACGGGAGCGGTGCCCTCGGCCAGCCGAGGGCTCCAGGACTTCGCTGCGTTCACGCCGACCTCCGGGACAACTGGCGGCGGGCGTAGAGCGCCACCGCGAGGATGAGGACGATGCCGCGCACGACGTCCTTGAAGAACGGGTCCACGGCGAGGTCGTCGAACACGGTGTCCAAAGTGGCCAGGATCAGCACGCCGCCGATGGTGCCGACGATCCCGCCCCGGCCACCGGCCAGCGCGGTGCCGCCGAGCACGACCGCGGCGATGGACTCCAGGTCGTAGCCCGCGTCCGTGCCGACGTAGGGAGCGCCCGATCCCAGGCGGGAGGCCAGGAACACCCCGGCGAGCCCGGCCGCGACTGCGCACAGCACGTGCGCGATGACGATGGTCCGGCCGGTCCGCACACCCGACAGCCGGGCGACGTCGATGTCGCCGCCGACGGCGTACATGTGGTAGCCGGAGCGGGTCCGCCGCAGGTACCACCAGGCCGCCGCCGCGATCGCCACCATGAGCAGCGACGCGATCGGCACCGGGCCGAGCCGGTCGAACCCGAGGTGCTGGAACGCGCGCGGGACGCTGCCCGCGGGTCCGGTGTAGTTGTCCTCAAGGTAGCCGCGCAGGATCAGCGCGACACCGAGCGTCGCGATGAACGCGTTGGCCTTCAACACGGTGATGACCAGGCCGTTGACCAGCCCGACCGCGGCGGCGACGCCGAGTGCGAGCAGCACGCCCGGCACCATCATCGAGTCGCTGCCCGCCATGGTCTCCGCCGCGACGAGAGAACACAGTCCGACCAGGTAGGCCACCGACAGGTCGAGCGACCCGGTGACGATCACCATCGTCTGGCCGACCGCGACCAGCCCGAGGACGGTGCTGCGGGTCAGGATGTTGAGGATGCCGCCCTGGTCGAGCAGCACGCCGCCCTGCAGCGCCACGAGGATGCTGCCCACGATCAGCAGCGCCAACAGCGCCAAGTAGACGGTCACGGTAGGGGTGATGCGGACTTTCCCCGGCCTGGGCACCTTCTTGCTCCTCACCGGCGGTTTCGCTTCGACGATGGTCATGCCGGCACCCCATGACCTGTGGCGAGTCCCATGACGGCTTCCTCACTGGCGCCCGCGGGAAGTTCGCCCGCGATGGCACCCTCGTGCATGACCAGGATCCGGTCGCTCATGCCGATCAGCTCGGGCAGTTCCGAGGAGATCATCAGGATGGCGACCCCATTGCCCGCCAGCTCGCGGAGCAGCCGGTGGACCGTCTGCTTCGCCCCGACGTCGATGCCGCGGGTCGGCTCGTCGACGATCAGCACCCGGGGCGCCACGGCCAGCCACTTGGCCAGCACGACCTTCTGCTGGTTGCCGCCGGACAGGTAGCGCACCTCCTGGTGCTGCCCGCGCGCGACGACCGCGACCGACTTCAACAGCTCGGGCAGGTCCGTGTGCTTGCGGGCCTTGGCCCCGCGCAGCGCGGCGCGGCGCACCAGCAGCGCGTTGTCCCGCACCGACTGGTGCAGCGCCAGGCCCTCGGCCTTGCGGTCCTCGGTGACGAACGCGATGCCCTTGCGCACCGCCGACCGCGGTCCGCGCACGCGCTGCTTCACGCCGTCGAGCTCCACGCTGCCCGACGTGAACGGCTGCACGCCCCAGATCGCGCGCGCCACGGCGGACCGGCCGGAGCCCTGCAGGCCCGCGATGCCGACGATCTCGCCCGCGCGCACGTCGAATGTCACGTCGCGCACCCGGGAGTTGCCCGCGCCGCGGAGGGACAAACGGACCGCGCCGAGTGCGTCGTCATCGGCGCGGTCCGGGTACAGGGCGTCGAGGTCGCGGCCGACCATGTACCGCACGAGCTGGTCGGACGTCAGTTCCTCGGTCGGCGCGCAGTGGACGAACGCGCCGTCCTTGAGCACGGTGATGCGCTGGCTGAGGTCGAACACCTCACGCATGCGGTGCGAGACATAGAGAATGGCGATCCCGCGCTCGCGCAGCCGCCGGACCAGGTCGTAGAGCAGCTCGACCTCGTGGTCGGCGAGCGCGGCGGTCGGCTCGTCCATGGCCAGCACGGTCGCGTCGGTCGACAGCGCCTTGACGATCTCCACGACCTGGCGCTGGGCGACCGACAGGCGGGTCACCTCGGCGGTCGGGTCGATGCCGTCCTCGCCGAGCCAGTCGAGGAGGTCCTTGGTGTCGGCGACCATCTTGCGGCGGTCGACCTGGCCGCGGCGCACCGGCTCGCGGCCAAGGTAGACGTTCTCGGCGACGGTGCGGTGCTCCAGCAGGGTGAACTCCTGGTGGATGATCGCGATCCCGGCGGCCTGCGCCTCGTGCGGCGCGCCGAAGGACTTCTCCTCGCCCGCCACGAGGATGCGGCCGGAGTCCGGCTTGTGCACGCCTGCCAGCACTTTGAGCAGCGTCGACTTGCCTGCGCCGTTCTCCCCCATCAGCGCGTGGACCTCACCCGCGTGGAGCTCGAGGTCGACCCCGCGCAGCACGGGGACGCCGAGGAAGCCCTTGTGGATGCCTTCGAGTCGGACAGCGGCAGCGGTCACGGGGTCACCTCGATCCAGTCGCCGCCCGCCGCCGCCGAGGCCAGCACGGCGTCGGTGATCCGCACGGCGCGCAGGCCGTCGGCGAAGGTGGGCAGTCCGTCGGGGGTCTCGCCGCCGACGGCGCGGTAGGTGTCGGCGACGAAGGCGTCGAAGCAGTCCTGGTAGCCCTGGGCGTGGCCCGCGGGCAGCAAGGCGTAGCGGGCGGCCGACTCCGAGAGGGTGTCCGGGTCGCGCAGCAGCACCTGGCTGCCCTCGCGTCTGCCCACCCACAGCCGCTCCGGGTCCTCCTGGTCGAAGCCGAAGCTGGCCTCGGTGCCGGAGAGCTCCAGGTGCAGCCGGTTCTTGCGGCCCGCGGCGACCTGGGAGACGACCAGGGTGCCGAGGATGCCCGACTCGGTGCCGAAGTGCACCGCGGCGGCGTCCTCGGTGGAGGCGTTGGCCGCCGACGGCCGGTCCTGCACCACGGCGGTCTGCGCGGAGAGCCGGACGATCCGATCGCCGGTGACGAACTCGAACAGGTCGCACCAGTGCGAGCCGATGTCGGCGAAGGCACGCGACGGCCCGCCGATCGTGGAGTCCACCCGCCAGTCGACGTCGGTCGACCGCGACAGCCAGTCCTGCAGGTACCCGCCGATCACCGTGGAGACGACCCCGGCCTCGCCCCGGGCGAGGCGGGCGCGCAGCTCGCGGACCATCGGGTGGAAGCGGTAGACGAACGGCACCGTCGCGACCCGCCCCTCCGCGGCCTCGACGAGCCCCTGCGCGTCTTCCAGGCTGGTCGCCAGCGGCTTCTCGCACACCACGTGCAGGCCCGCTTCGAGCGCGGCGCGGGCGACCCCGGCGTGGTCGGCGTTGGGCGTGCAGACGTGCAGGACGTCGATGTCGGCGTCGGACAGCAGCGCCTCGAGCGTCGGGTAACCGCGCTCGGCGCCGACGGCCAGCGCGGCCCGTTCGGCACCCCCAGGGCTCCCGCCCAGCGCGGCCACGACCCGGACGCCCGCCCGCCGCGCGGCCTCGGCGTGGACGCGGCCCATGAAACCGGCGCCGACCACCGCGGAGCGCAGGATTCGAGCCTCGGCCACGCCGTCCCCGGCCGCCAAAGTTAGGTGGGTCACAGTCATGTGGCGAACAGTAGGGGGACTATTGGCGGAAGTCAATCAAAAGTCTGGCGAGTTTCGTCCAAGTTAGGACGCGCGGGTGACAGCTAATGACCGACTTCGGGCATTTCTGGTTGACTGAGGAGGTGGAAGCCGAAGTCATCACCGCCACGGCGGGCTCGCCGGGGGAGCTGTTGCGCCTGCTGCGCGACGGTAGGCCGCGCACGCGCGCCGAGCTAGTCGTCGAGACCGGACTCGCCCGGTCCACCGTCCGCGCCCGCCTCGACGCCCTGCTCGACGCCGGGCTCATCACCGACGGCGGCAGCGGCGCGTCGACCGGCGGCAGGCCCGCGGGCCGGTTCGTGTTCAACGCCAAGGCCCGGGTCGCCCTGGCCGCCGAGGTCGGCGCCACCCACGCCACCATCGCCGTCGCCGACCTGACCGGCGCGCTGCTGGCCACCGCCAAGCTCGGCCTCGACATCGCCGAAGGCCCCGAAACCGTCCTGCCGTTGCTCGTCGAGGCGTGGCGCAGGCTGCTGAAGGACTCCGGCCTGGACGAGACCCGGCTGGCGGGCGTCGGCATCGGCCTGCCCGGCCCGGTCGAGCACTCCACCGGGCGCCCGAACAACCCGCCGATCATGCCGGGCTGGGACGGCTACGACGTCCCTGCCAGGGTGGCGGCCGAACTGGACGTCCCGGTCCTGGTCGACAACGAGGTCAACCTGATGGCCCTCGGCGAACACGCCACGTGCTTCCCCGACGCCCAGCACATGATCGTCGTCAAAGTCGCCACCGGCATCGGCTCCGGCTTCATCAGCAACGGCGCCTTGCACCGCGGCGCCGTCGGCGCGGCGGGCGACCTCGGCCACGTCCTGGCCCCCCACGGCGGCGACGCTCCCTGCCGCTGCGGCAACACCGGCTGCCTGGAAGCCGTGGCCAGCGGCCCCGCCATCGCCGCGAACCTGCGCGCGAACGGCATCGACGCCATGACCAGCTCCGACGTGGTCGACCTGGTCCGGGCGGGCAACCTGGAAGCCGGTCAGGCGGTGCGCCAGGCGGGCAGGGACATCGGCGAGGTCCTGGCCGCGTGCGTAAGCATGTTCAACCCGTCGCTGATCGTCATCGGCGGCTCAATCGCCCTGGCAGGCGAGATGCTCCTGGCGGGCGTACGGGAAGCGATCTACCGAAGGTCACTCCCGTTGGCCACGGAGAACCTGGCCATCGTGCCGTCCCAGGCGGGCATCGACGCAGGCGTACTGGGAGCGGCGGCGATGGTCGTGCAGCACGCCCTCTCCCCCGCGGTGCTGGACCACCAGCTCAGCGGGTGAGCTAACGCTGGTTGGGCGGATACCCGCCGCCCTGCTGGAACGGGTGCGCGGGCGCGGGCTGCTGCACCGGAACCGACTGTGCGGCCGCCTGCCGCTCCACGGGCCGGAACGCGACCGCCCCAACCATCCACGCCACCGCCAGAATCGCCATGATCTGGCCTGCCGCGGGCCACGGGAAGTCGGCGTCACCCAGGCTCGCGGCGGCGCCGTTCAACTCAAGTGGACGCTCGTCGACCAGCGACACCCTCGTCGACGGACTTCCCGTCGCGTCGTCGCTGAGCATGCCCATCAGCACACAGAGGGCGCAAAGCAGCATCGAGATCACGCTCATGGCGAAGCACAGAATCCGCATGCGGCGAATCGTAGGCGAGCCCGTCCTGTCCGGTAGGCGTTTCGGAGGCACACTGATCCAGTGCCCGCCCTCCAACGACTGGCCCCCGGCGCAGTCGCCCTGAGCAAGTACGAACGCGCCTGGCTGCGCCCCGACATCATCGCTGGCGTCACCGTCGCCGCCTACCTGATCCCCCAGGTCATGGCCTACGCCGAAGTCGCGGGCCTCGAACCGGTCGCGGGCCTCTGGGCGATCATGGGCTCCCTGCTCCTCTACGCCATCTTCGGCAGCTCCCGCCAACTCTCCGTAGGCCCCGAGTCCTCCACCGCCCTTATGACCGCCGTGGCCATCGCCCCGCTCGCGGCGGGCGACCCGGCGAGAGCAGCCATCCTCGCCCCAGCCCTCGCCCTCATCGTCGCCGTCCTCTGCGTCATCGGCTGGCTCGCGAGACTCGGCTTCCTCGCCGACCTGCTCTCGAAGCCAGTCCTCATCGGCTACATGGCGGGCATCGCCGTCGTCATGATCGTCGGCCAGCTCGGCAAAGTCGCCAAGGTCAACGTCGAGGGCGAGTCAATCGTCAACGAGTTCCAGTCCTTCCTCCGTGAAGCCCACAACACCCACTTCCCCACCGTCGCACTGGCCGCAGGCGTCCTCGCCTTCCTGATCATCGCGAACCGACTCTGGCCCCGACTCCCCGTCCCCCTCATCGGCGTCCTCCTCGCCACCGCCGCCACGGCCCTGTTCTCGTTGCGCGACTTCGGTATCAAGGTCGTCGGCGAGATCCCCGCCGAACTGCGGGTCCCCGGCATCCCGGCCATCTCCGCGGCCGATCTGACCGCCCTGCTGCTCCCCGCCGTCGGCGTCGCAGTCGTCGGCTACACCGACAACGTCCTCACCGCCCGCTCGTTCGCCACCCGCAACGGCTACAAGATCGACGCCAACGCCGAGCTCCTCGCGCTGGGCACGTCCAACCTCGCCTCCGGCCTGCTGCGCGGCTTCCCCGTCAGCAGCAGCGCCAGCCGCACCTCCATCGGCGACGCACTAGGCAGCCGCAGCCAGGCCCACTCACTCGTCGCGATGGCCATGGTCGCCCTCACGCTCCTGTTCGGCCGCACGGTCCTCGGCAACTTCCCCACCGCCGCGCTCGGCGCCCTGGTGATCTACGCGGCGTTCCGGCTGATCGAGCTGACCGAGTTCCGCCGCATCGCCCGGTTCCGCCGCAGCGAGTTGGTCATCGCCCTGGCGACCGTGGTCGCCGTGCTGCTGCTCGGTGTCCTCTACGGTGTGCTCGCCGCCATCGCACTGTCCATCTTGGACCTGCTGCGCCGGGTGGCCCGCCCGCACGACGGCATCCTCGGCTACGTCCCCGGGGTCGCGGGGATGCACGACATCGACGACTACGACAACGCCGAGCAGGTACCGGGCCTCGTCGTCTACCGCTACGACGCCCCGCTCTTCTTCGCCAACGCCGACGACTTCCGCCAGCGCGCCATCGCCGCGCTCGAAGCCGCGCCCACCCCGCCCCGGTGGTTCCTGCTCAACGCCGAGGCGAACGTCGAGATCGACCTGACCGCCATCGACGCGCTGGAGGAGCTGCGCGCCGAACTGGACCGCCGCGGCATCGTCTTCGCCATGGCCCGGGTCAAGCAGGAGCTGCGCGACGACCTCGAACGCGCCGGTTTCCTGGACAAGGTCGGCGACCACCGCGTCTTCGCGACCCTGCCCACGGCCGTCGCGGCGTTCCGCGACGCCGAGCGAATGTGAAGAACTTGTTCTGGTGGGGTCACCGACCTGTGCCGAACTGGCTTCGCCGTCACGTGCCGGACATACTCGCTGGCAGGGAGGTGTCCGCGGTTTGTGCGCGCACGTGTTGGTGGCCGACGACGACGTCAAGCAGGCCGAGCTGATCCGCCGCTACCTGGAGCGCGAGGGGCACCAGGTCGCGGTGGTGCACGACGGCCGGGCCGCGCTGGAGGACGCCCGCGCGCTGCGTCCAGACCTACTGCTGCTCGACGTGATGATGCCGCGGGTCGACGGCCTCGACGTGTGCCGCGTGCTGCGCGCGGAGGGCAACCAGGTGCCGGTGCTGATGCTGACCGCGCGGTCCACCGAGGACGACCTGCTCCTCGGCCTCGACCTCGGCGCCGACGACTACCTGACCAAGCCGTACAGCCCGCGTGAGCTGATGGCCAGGGTCCGCACGCTGCTGCGCCGGGTCACCCGCACCGAGGCCGCCCAGGAGCGGCCGCTGGTGGTGGGTGACCTGGTGGTCGACCCGATCCGCCACGAGCTGACCGTCGCGGGCCGCCGGATCGAGTGCACGCCGTCGGAGTTCCAGATCATGCTGGTGCTGGCGGGCCAGCCCGACCGGGTGTTCACCCGCAGACAGTTGCTGGAGCAGGCGCACGGGGTGGACGGGTTCATCACCGAGCGGACGATCGACGTGCGGGTGATGAACCTGCGCAAGAAGCTGGAGCCCGATCCGCGCAAACCGGTCTACCTGACGACCGTCTACGGAGTGGGGTACCGGCTCTGTGGCCGCACGGGTTGAGTTCCGCCGCCGCCTGCTGGTCCGCCTGCTGGCGGGCTCGGTCCTGATCGCGGCGTGCGCGATCGCGGCGACGGCGTGGCTGGCGGCGCGGTCGACGTCGGGGGCGATCCGGGCCGAGCAGGGGTCGGCGCTGGCCACCGACGCGAAGATCTACGACACGCTGCTCGGCTACGCCGCCACCCACGCGAACTGGGACGGGGTCGGCCAGCTCGTGGCCGACCTGGCTCGGGACACCGGGCGGGTGATCGTGCTGACCACCAGCGCGCGGGCGCCGATCGCGCAGTCGGCCAACGCGACGCTGCCGCAGACCGCCTCCGCCGTGGTCGACCCGCTGGCCGTCGACCCGGCGCTGGTGCCAAACGCGCCGTCGCACCGGATCGACCCACGCGCGGTCGGGCCGTTCGCGCTCACTCAGGAGGAACGCGCGGAGCTGCGGGAGCGCGCGGAGAAGACCGCGTCGTGCCTGCGTGAGCGCACCGGCTACACGATCACCGTGGACGAGCTGCCGACCGGTCGCTCGGTCGTGCGCTCCCAGCCGTCGGACGACCTGTACGGCATCAAGTTCTGCGGGCTGAGCGGCCTGGACGCGCTGACACCCACCGAGCAGACCTCGCTGAACGCGCTCAACGACGCGGTCAACGCCTGTGTGACCGCCGCGAACGGCCAGCCGGTGATGCTGCGCGTCGACATGTCCTGGCTGACCGACACCGTGGCGGCCGTCCCGACGACTGCCCGCCCGGGCCAGCCACCGGTCGCGAGCACCCCGGCGACCAAGCCGGGGCTCCCCGCGCCCGCGCCCGGGGCGCCGTCGAGCACCGTGACCGTGTCCCCGATGCCGAAGAGCGCGGCGAACGACATGGTCACGGCCTGTATGGACAAGAGCAGGCGGGCGATGGTGCTGCCCTACACCAGCCCCGCCGCCCTGCTGTTCATCACCGACCCTGCAGGCGAGACCGCGGCGCCGACGGGCCTGTCGCGGGCGAGCGCGCTGCGGATCGCGGCGGTGGCCGCGGCGATCCTGCTGCTCGCGGTCGGGGTGACGGTGCTGCTGGCGACCCGGCTGACCCGGCCGATCCGCGCGCTCACCGAGGCCGCGCAGCGGATGCGCGACGGCGACAGCTCGGCCAGGGTCACGGTCAAGTCGAAGGACGAGATAGGCCAGCTGGCCTCGGTGTTCAACGAGCTGTCGGCGCACAGAGAGGCGTTGGAGCGCCAGCGCAAGGACATGGTCAGCGACGTGTCCCACGAACTGCGGGCGCCGCTGGGCAACATCCGGGGCTGGCTGGAGGCCGCGCAGGACGGGGTGGCCGAGACCGACCCGGCGTTCATCGCGTCGCTGTTGGAGGAAAGTGTTGTCCTGCAACGGTTGATCGACGACCTGCAGGATCTGGCGCTCGCCGACGCGGGCAAGCTGCGGCTGCACCCGAGGACGGTCGACGTCGCCGACCTGATCGACCAGGTCGCCACCACGCACCGCGCTCAGTCCGCTGTGGACATCCGGGTCGAGGTCGGGCCGGTGCCCGAGATCGTCGCCGACCCGGTGCGGCTGCGGCAGGTCCTGGGCAACCTGGTCGGCAACGCGGTGCGCTACGGCGGGCCGGACGGGCGGGTCACCATCCGGGCCGCCCAGCGCGGCGACCACGTGGTCATCGAGGTCGCCGACACCGGGCCGGGCATCGCGCCGGACGACCTGCCGCAGGTGTTCGACCGGTTCTGGCGTGCGGAGAAGTCGCGCAGCAGGCAGACCGGCGGCAGCGGCCTCGGCCTGGCCGTGGTGCGAAACCTGGTCGAACTGCACGACGGCACCGTCAGCGTGGCGAGCACGCTGGGCGTGGGCACGACGTTCACGATCCGGCTGCGTCAGACAGGACCGCGTAGATGATGGTGTTGTCGCGGTAGCTCTTCGCGGCGTGGTCGAACGTGCCACCGCAGGTGATCAGCCGCAGTTCCGGGCGGGTCGTGTCGCCGTAGACCTCGTCGGTCGGGAAGTCCGCCTTCGGGACTTGGCGCACGCGCTCGATGACGAAGGTCAGCGCGCGGCCGTCCTCGCGGGTGACCAGGACCTTGTCGCCGGGCCGGAGTTCGCGCAGCCGGAAGAAGATTCCCGGCTTGCCGTGCCCGTCGACGTGGCCGAGGACCACCGCTGGGCCGATCTCGCCGGGCGCCGGGCCGTTGCGGTACCAGCCCGCCTGCATGCGCTGGTCGAGCGGCGGGACCTCGACGGTCCGGTCCGGGTTGAGCCCCAGTTCGGTGAGGGTGGACGTGGCGCCGATGCGCGGAATGTCGATCCTGGCGGGCTTCGACTGGGCCTGCGTCGTGGTTGTGGTCGGTCCGCTGGTCACCGGGGTGGGCGGCGGCGCGGTCTCCCCCGTCGCCGCGGCCTGGCACCCGGAGAGTGCGCAGACCAGCAGGGCGGCCGCCACGACGCGGCGGCCGCCCTGCCTGCCGTGCGCGCGCACGGTCAGTTCGTCACCCGGCGACGCCGCAGCGCGAGCATCCCGCCCGCGCCGACGGTCGCCGCACCGGCCGCGCCGACGACCCACAGCGCCACGCCGGAGGTGTCCTCGGGGCCGCCACCGGTCTCCGGGGCGCCCTTCGGCAACTCGCGGACCTGCGGGGCGGGCGCCTTCGGCTTGGTGGCCGCGGTCGACGGCGGCCCGGGCGCGGGCGTGGGCGAGACGGTGACGGTGGAGCTCGGCTGCTGGTCGGCCGACGCCATGGGCGTCGCGATGACCAGCGCTGCCGCCGCCAGCGCCGCACCGGTGCCGAGTGTGCGGACGAGGTTCATGGTTGCTCACATTCCCTGCGGGGCCGGGAAGTCCCGGCTCTTGATCGCTTACGAGACTCACTGTGTCGGGCGGTTGTGATGAACCTGTGTGACCGCTGTGACCAACCTGTACGGCGCTGGAGTCCGATGAGGACACTCATCGGTTCGTCACATTCGGCTGACAGGTTCACCACACCGGGCGGGCACCGTCACTGGTATGAAGCGACTGTTCGCGCTGGTGGCCGTGGCCGCGGTCCTCGCCGTCGGCGGTGTCGCGGCCGCGGCGTACTTCCGGCTCCAGGGCAACCTGACCACGGTCGACCTGAACTCGGCCATCGGCGTCGACCGCCCGCCGCCGCTGCCGCCGCTGGCCGCGGGCACGCCGCTGACGGTGCTGCTCATCGGCTCTGACACCCGCCAGGGCGAGAACGGCCGCTACGGCCCGGAGGACAGCGGCGCCCGGTCGGACACGACGATGCTGGTCCGGCTGTCGGCCGACCGGAAGCGCGCCACCGTGGTCAGCATCCCGCGCGACCTCATGGTGCCCAGGCCGGACTGCGGCCGGGGCGCCGTCGGCAGCGCCATGTTCAACAGCGCCTTCGCCGTCGGCGGCGCGGCCTGCACGGTGCGGACGGTCGAATCCCTCACCGGCCTGCGCGTCGACCACTTCGTGCAACTCGACTTCACCGGCTTCGCGAGTCTGATCGACGCGGTCGGCGGCGTCGATGTCACCATCGACGCCCCTATCGATGACGACCGCAGCGGCCTTCACCTGGCCGCGGGCACCCACCACCTCGACGGCGCGACGGCCCTGGCCTTCGTCCGCACCCGCCACGGCGTCGGCGACGGCGGCGACCTCGGCCGGATCAACCTGCAACAGCAGTTCCTCCGCGCTGTCGCGACCACGTTGGCCCCGCGCGACCTGCTGTCGGATCCGACCCAGGCTTACCGGATCGCCGACATCGCCACGAAGTCGATCGTCACCGACACCGGCCTCGGTTCACTGACCGCTCTGGCCGCGCTCGCCCACGACCTGCGCGCCCTGACGGCCGACACGATCGAGCTCATCACCGTCCCCACCACCCCGCACCCGGCCAACGCCAACCGCCTGGCGCTGCGTCCCGACGCGGCTGACCTGTGGCAACGGCTGCGCACGGACCCGTGACCCGCCTGGGTGACGCGTCCGGTACCAAGTGGACGGACCATGGGCGGGCCACGACGATTGGGGCACTCGACGTATAAGGAGTTCCGCATGAGCGCCCCCACCACCCACCGCCCCGCCGAGCACCACCGCCACACCCACGGCCCCGGCTGCGGCCACGAGTCCGTCGTCCACGCCGACCACGTCGACTACCTCCACGACGGCCACCTGCACCACGAACACCTGGACGAGAACGGCGTCCACTACGACGAGTGCACCAAGTGCGCCTGCGGCAACTGCACGGACTCCTGCGCGGTCTGCGACTGTTCCGACTGCACGTGCCCGACCTGCAACCACGCCCAGTGCCAGTGCGACGGCTGCTCCGACACCTGCGGGAACTGCACCTGCGCGGACTGCTCGTGCCCGACCTGCACCCACGCCGCCTGATTTGTCACCGGGAACAAGGCCGCGCCCGGTTTGTTGTCCGCCCGGCACTCGCTTGGCTTCCGAGTCTTGACACCGACGTGTGACTGGCGCCACGCTCCGAGTCAAGTTACCCGGAAGTAGCCCCTGCGATACACCGGAGTGCCCATGAAGCGTCGCATCGCGCTGGCCGCCGCCCTGGCCGCGACATCCCTGCTGGTCACGGCCGCCCCGTCACAGGCGGCGGACCCGGTGAACTACGTCGCCCTGGGCGATTCCTACAGCGCCGGGTCCGGCGTGTTGCCATTGGATCCGTCGATCACGCCGTTGTGTGCACGCACCACCCGCAACTATCCGAACGTGATCGCCGCGGCCACGGGCGCCCAGTTGACGGACATGACCTGCGGTGGCGCACAGACGAAGGACTTCACGGCAGCGCAGTACCCGTTCGTCACCCAGCCCCAGTTCAACGCTCTGAGCGCGGAGACTGACCTGGTCACGCTGACGATCGGCGGGAACGACGCGAGCATCTTCATCAGCGCGATCGCGGCCTGCGGGTCGGCTGGTGTGGTGACGCTTGGGTTTGGGAGTCCGTGTAAGACGATCTACGGGAACTACTTCGACAATCAGATCGACCAGACCGTGTATCCGGCGGTGTTGCAGGCGCTGCGGGACCTGCGGGCTAAGGCGCCTAACGCGAGGGTCGCGATCCTTGGGTACCCGTGGATCCTCCCGGCGACGGATGGTTGCTTCCTGCTGATGCCGATCGCGAAGGGGGACGTGCCTTATCTGCGGAACCTTCAGGCACATCTGAACCAGGTGATCGCCACTGCCGCAGGGCAGACCGGGGTGACTTTCGTGGACCTGGCGGCGGCTTCGGAGGGCCACGACGCTTGCAAGCCCATTGGGACCCGATGGGTGGAACCGGCACTGTGGGGCACCAACTTCGTTCCGGTCCACCCGAACGCCCTGGGTGAGGCAAAGATGGCCCAACACGCAATGACCAAACTGGGCCTGTAAACAGGTCCCCGCACTTCCCCCTGCACCCTCGTCCTGGCAATCCCTTAGCCGGATTGACGAGGGAGCGCCCGCTTGGTGGCACTCCTTGAGCTTGCTCATACGTCAGCTCTGCGCCAGCAGAATGCTCTGCAATCAGTTGAGACTGGGTCAGTAGTGGGTTTCGTGGCGTTGCCTGCCGGCGGGTTTACTATGAATGCACCGTTAGTGTGCTGCTTCGTTCCATGACTTGCCGAAGCCGACTGATACGTCCAGAGGTACCCGCAACTGGTATGCATTGCCCATTTGGGTGCGGACCAGTGTTTCTACCGGCTCCCGTTCACCCTTTGCTACATCCAATACCAGTTCGTCGTGTACCTGCAGGAGCATTCGGCTCTTCAGGTCCGAGTTCTTCAGTTCTTGCTGTACGCCGAGCATCGCTACCTTGATGATGTCTGCGGCGCTGCCCTGAATTGGGGCGTTCAGTGCCATTCGCTCTGCCATTTCGCGGCGTTGGCGGTTGTCGCTGGTCAAGTCGGGGAGGTAGCGGCGGCGGCCGAAGATCGTCTCGGTGTAGCCGTCCTTGCGGGCCTGGGCGACGATCTCCTGGAGGTAATCGCGGACTCCGCCGAAGCCCGCGAAGTAGTCGTCCATCAGGCCGCGGGCCTCTTCCGTGGAGATCCTCAGCTGCTGCGACAACCCATACGCCGACAACCCGTAGGCCAAGCCATAGTTCATCGCCTTGATCTTGGCGCGTTGTTCGCCGGTGACGTCCGACGGTTCCACCCCGAAGACCTTCGCCGCGGTGGCGGCGTGGAAGTCGTGGCCGGAGTTGAAGGCGGCGATCAGGGCCTCGTCTTCCGACAGGTGGGCCATGATGCGCATTTCGATCTGGCTGTAGTCGGCCGTCAGCAGGTCTTCGCAGTCCGGGCCGACGATGAAGGCGTCACGGATTGTGCGGCCTGCCTCGGTGCGGATCGGGATGTTCTGCAGGTTCGGCTCGGTCGACGACAGCCTGCCCGTGGCCGCGATGGTCTGGTTGAAGGTGGTGTGGATGCGGCCGTCATCCGAGACCGACTTGAGGAGGCCCTCGACGGTGATCTTCAGGCGCATCGCGTCGCGGTGTTCCAACAAGTGCTGCAGGAACGGGTGTTCTGTCTGGGCGTAGAGGGTGGTGAGGGCCTCTGCGTCCGTGGTGTAGCCGGTCTTGGTCTTCTTGGTCTTCGGCATGGCCAGTTCGTCGAACAGGACGACCTGGAGTTGCTTGGGCGAGCCCAGGTTGATCTCTTTGCCGATGACGTCGAAGGCGGCTCGCTCCGCGTCGCGGACGCGGGTGGCGAAGTGGGACTCCAGGGTGGTCAGCTTCTCGGTGTCCACCGCGATGCCGACGGCCTCCAGTTCCGCGAGGACCTGGAGCAGGGGCAGTTCCATCTCCCCCAGCAGCGAGTACTGGCCCGCGTCGCGGAGGGCGGTGTCCAACGCGTCGGCCAGTTCCGCGATCGCGCGGGCGCGGAGGATCTCGCCCGCCGCGAGCTTGCGTTCGTCGTCGCCCTCTTCGTCCAGCAGGGACAGCTGCTGTTCGCCGTCGCCGTCCTCCACGCGGAGTTCGCGCTTCAGGTAGCGCAGCACAAGGTCGTCGAGGCTGAAGGTGCGCTGGCCGGGGCGGACGAGGTAGGCCGCAAGGGCGGTGTCCGTCGCCAGGCCCTCCAGGGTCCAGCCGCGGTGACGCAGGGCGTGGAGGGCGCGCTTGACGTCGTGGGCGAGTTTGGGGACGTCCGGGTCGGCGAGCCAGTCGCGGAAGGCGCGTTCGTCGTTCTCGTCGAGGGTGGTGACGTCGACGTAGACGCCCTGGCCGGCGGCGTCGCACAGGGCCACCGAACGCAGCTCGACGGCCTGGCCGGAGACGCCCGTGGCGACGTCGCGGAAGGACAGGCCGATGCGGGTGCCCTTGGGCGCGTGCTTGGCCAGCCAGGCGGGCAGGGCGCCCGCCTCAAGGGCGCCGCCGCTGACCTCGAAGCCTTCCTCGGCCTCGGGCTCGGCGCTCTGCAGGGTGGCGAACAGGCGGTCGCGCAGGACGCGGAACTCCAGTTCGTCGAACAGGCGGTGGACCGCGTCGCGGTCCCAGGCGCGGACGGCGAGGTCGTCGGGAGCCAGTTCCAGCGGCACGTCGCGGACCAGCTCGGTCAGCTGGCGGTTGAGCATCACGCTGGACAGGTTCTGCCGCAGCGAGTCGCCGATCTTGCCCTTGACCTCGTCGACCCGGTCGATCAGCTCGTTGAGCGAGCCGAACTGCTGGATCCACTTGGTGATCGTCTTCTCGCCGACGCCGGGAACCTTCGGCAGGTTGTCGCTCGGGTCGCCGCGCAGGGCGGCGAAGTCGGGGTACTGGGTGGGTGTCACGCCGTACTTGGCCAGCACCGCGTCCGGGGTGAACCGCGCCAGCTCCGACACGCCCTTGACCGGGTACAGCACCGTCACCTTGTCGTTGACCAACTGCAGCGCGTCGCGGTCGCCGGTACAGATCGCGACCTCGTAGCCGTCGGCGACCGCCTGCGTGGTGAGCGTGGCGATCAGGTCGTCGGCCTCGTAGTTGTCCTTCGACAGCGTCGGGATGCACAGCGCCGACAGGACCTCCTCGATGAGGCTGACCTGGCCCTTGAACTCGTCCGGGCTGGTGCTGCGGTTCGCCTTGTACTCGGCGTAGGTCTCGCTGCGGAAGGTCTTGCGGGAGACGTCGAAGCACACGGCCAGGTGCGTCGGGGCCTCGTCGCGCAGCAGGTTGATCAGCATCGACGTGAAGCCGTACACCGCGTTGGTGTGCTGGCCGGTGCCGGTGGAGAAGTTCTCCTTCGGCAGCGCGAAGAAGGCCCGGTACGCCATCGAGTGGCCATCGATCAGCAGCAATCGACGGCGGTCGGTGGTGGCGGCGGGCTTGGTCCGGGTTTCGGTCTGCGCGGGCACCCGGCGAGTCTAGGCTGAGCCACCGACAGCCTCGCCCAGAGTGGGGGTCAGTCGACCAAGCGTCACCCAACGGAGGTCCCTATGAGCGAGCTTGCGAGTGAATCATCGACACAGTGCCTTCGCGAGTGGAGCCACCGACCTTGGGAGGTGGCCGCGTGAGCACCATCGACCCGTCGAAGATTCCTGGCCTGCGTCCCGAGGTGGCCGACCAGCTGCTCGCCGACAAGCTCGGCATCGAGGTCACCGACTGGGACCCGAAGCGCGTGGTCGCCACGATGCCGGTCAAGGGCAACCTCCAGCCCTACGGCCTGCTCCACGGCGGCGCGAACGCCGTGCTCGCCGAGACCCTCGGCTCGATCGCCGCCGCGCTCAACGCGCCGGAGGGCAAGCTGGTCGTCGGCCTGGAGCTCTCCTGCACCCACCACCGCGCCGCCCGCTCCGGCCTGGTCACCGCCGTCTGCACCCCGCAGCACATCGGCCGCTCGACGTCGACCTTCGAGATCGTGATCACCGAGGAGTCCGGCAAGCGCACCTGCACCGCCCGCCTCACCTGTGTGGCGCTCGACCGCGCCCCCGGCGACAAGTAGGACCCGGGAAGCAGCGAGGGCCGCACCCCGTCCGGGATGCGGCCCTCGCTACTTCAGTGAAACCTCAGTCCTCGCCCAAGTAGGCGGCGCGGACGCGGGTGTCGGCCAGCAGGTCGTGACCCGGGCCTTCCAGCGTCGTACGGCCGAGGTCGACCACATACCCGCGGTCGGACAGCGCCAGCGCCGCCAGCGCGTTCTGCTCGACCAGCAGGATCGTCGTGCCCTGGGACTGCAGCTCCGAGATGGTGTCGAAGATGCGCTGGGTCATGATCGGCGACAGGCCCATGGAGGGCTCGTCGAGCATGAGCAGCCGCGGCTTGGACATCATGGCCCGGCCGATGGCGAGCATCTGCTGCTCGCCGCCGGAGAACAGGCCCGCCTTCTGGTTGCGGCGCTCGCCCAGGACCGGGAACAGGTCGTAGACCCGCTGCATGTCCTGCGCGACCCCGTTGTCCTTTCGGACGTAGGCGCCGAGCTGCAGGTTCTCCTCGACCGTCATCCGGCCGAACAGCCTGCGGCCCTCCGGGCAGTGCGACACGCCCCGTTCCAGGATCTCGTGCGCGGCCGCGTCGGCGATCGACTTCCCCTCGAACAGGATGTCGCCCGACTTGGGCCGGAGCAGACCCGAGATGGTGCGCAGCGTGGTCGTCTTGCCCGCGCCGTTGCTGCCGATGAGGCTGACGATCTGCCCCTCTTCGACGGAGAACGTCACGTCCCGGACGGCTTCGATCGCGCCGTAGGCGACGCTGAGGTTGCGTACCTCGAGCAGTGCGGTCACTGCTGTCCTCCCTCTTCGCGGCGGATCGGCTCCATCACCTGGGTGCGTTCGGCGACGGTGTCGATCACCGATGTCCGTTCGGCCGCGGTCTCGTCGGCGTAGCCCTGCACCTCGGCCTGGACCTCCTCCGGCGGCTTGCCCAGGTAGGCCTCGATGACCCGCGGGTCGCCGCGGACCACCTCGGGGGCGCCCTCGACGAGCAGCTGCCCCTGCACGAGAACCGACACGTGGTCGCACAGCGAGAAGATGAACTTCGTGTCGTGCTCGATGACCACCACGGCGATGCCGAGCTCGCGGATCGCGAAGATCAGCTGGCGGGCCGCCTCGGTCTCCTGCGGGTTCATGCCCGCGGTGGGCTCGTCGAGCAGGAGCACCGCCGGGTCGGTGGCCAGCGCGCGGGCGATCTCGAGCCGCCGCTGGTCGCCGTAGGGCAGGTTGCGCGCGAGCTCGTCGTCCAAACCGGACAGTCCGACGAAGTCGAGCAGCTCCAGACCGCGCTCGCGGGCGGCGGCCTCGCCCTTCTTGAAGGCGGGGCCGTGGAACAGCGAGGCGATCGGGCCCTGCTTCATCCGCGCGTGCCGTCCCACCAGGACGTTCTCCAGCGCGGTCATGCTGGGGAACAGCCGGATGTTCTGGAACGTGCGCGCCACCCCGGCGACGGTGACCTGGGCCGGGTCGCTGGGCAGCGTGCGCCCCTTGAGCCGGACCGAGCCGCGGGTCGGGGTGTAGAGGCCGGTGAGGCAGTTGAAGAACGTCGTCTTCCCGGCGCCGTTGGGGCCGATCAGCCCGAGGATCTGGCCCTCGTGCAGCTGGATCGACACGTCCTTGAGCGCGGTCAAACCGCCGAACACCATCGTGACGTCGGTTGCGGACAACACCGGAGCCGTCATCGGGCCACCTCCGCTTTCGCGCCACCCGGGGTGTCGTCGGGGACGTTGAGTTCCTCGATGGGCACGCCTTCGGCGCCCTCGTTCGCCAACTCGGCTCGACGGTGCCGGTCGGGCACCAGGCCTTGCGGACGGAAGCGCATGATCAGCACCAGCGCGAGGCCGAACAGGATCAGTCGCAGGTCGGAGAACTCACGCAGCTTCTCCGGCAGCACCAGCAGCAGCGAGGCGCCGAGCACGGCACCCGGGATGGATCCCATGCCGCCGAGGATGACCGCCGCCAGCAGCGTCACCGACTCGATGAACTGGAAGCTGTCGTAGGCCACCGTCGAGGTCTTGTGGGCGAACACCGCGCCCGCCAGACCCGCCAGCGTGGCGCCGATCAGGAACGCGAGGATCTTCGCCTGGCCGGTCTTGATGCCCATGGCGCGCGCGGCGTCCTCATCCTCGCGGATGGCGATCCACGCGCGGCCGATCCGCGAGTTCTTCAGGTTCGCGAACACGACCATGACCAGCGCGACGAGCACGATGATCAGCACGTAGTACAGGACACCGGACGGCAGTTCCAGCGAGCCGATGGTGAGCGGCTGGTCGAACGACGCCCCGAACCAGTTGATCGGCGGCACGCCCGGGATGGCGTTGGCGCCGCCGGTCAGCCCGCCGATGTCGTTCTGGGCGGCCTTCTTGAAGATCTCACCGAAGGCCAGCGTCACGATCGCCAGGTAGTCACCGCGCACGCGCAGCGTCGGCGAGCCGACGATGGCGCCGAAGATGCCCGCCACGACAGCGGCGATGATCGCCGCGACGATGAACGGCAGCTCGATGCCCGCCTTGGCCGCGACCGCGCCGGAGAAGTTCGCCGCGACGAACGCGCCGATGCCCAGGAACGCGACATAACCGAGGTCGAGCAGGCCCGCGAGGCCGACGACGATGTTCAGGCCGATCGCGGTCGCGGCGTAGACGCCGATGTTGGCCGCGGTCGTCATCCAGTAGTCGGTGCCCGCCTCGGTGAAGGGCAGCGCCAGCGCCACGAGCAGCAGCACGACGATGCTGAACACCTTGTGGTTGTCCGACAGCCGCGAGATCCAGCCGGTGACGCCGAACCCGTGCAGCGCGCCGAGCGCACCGGCGAGGAACGCCAGCAGCGACAGGAAGATCGGACCCGCGTACGGGTTGCCCACACCACCCTGGCCGCCCGCGTTGAGCACCATGGCCACGACCAACAGCAGGCCCACGAAGGAGGCCAGCAGCACGGCGTAGGCCAGCAGCGGGTTGACCTTCGCGTTCAGGTGCGGGATCGGCTCGAGGTTGTCCCCCGCCTTGGCGCCCAACACGAGGACGAGACCGCCGACGAGCGCCACGAAACCGCCGAAGGCGAACGTCGAGCCGTCGGAGGTGACCGCCCCGACGCCGCCGCCCTCGATGATGATGAACAGCAGGTTGACGATCGCGATGCCGATGATGCCCGCGCCGAGCATCTTCTGGACGCGCTTGCGCGGGCCGGGCACGAACAGCATGACCAGGGCCACCGCGCCCAGCAGGAGCAGGTGCAGGCGGAAGCCGCTCACCGCGAACGGCGAGTCGAAGAACTGCAGGGTCGCCTTGTCCGGATACGGCCCCTCGTTGAGGACGAACGTGGCCCACGGCATGAGCGAGGAGATGATCGTCAGCACGGAACCGGCGATGGCCAACGGCTTCCACAGGGCCGAGCGCGGCACCACATAAGCCGAGGCCCTGCGCCACACGAAGACCCAGAGTGCGATGGCGGCGATGGCACCGATGGCGATCGCGCCATTCTCGGCCAGCCAGCCCCATCCAGGAGGAATGTTCACGCGCGCACCCTTTCCGGCTCACCGAACAGGCCCTGCGGCCGGAAGACCAGTACGAGGATCAGGATCACGAAGATCCAGACCAGGTCGTACGCGTTGCCGCCAGGCAGATACTGTCCGGACAGCGTCTTGACCAGACCGATGGCGAACCCGCCGATGACCGCGCCCTTGATCGAACCGACGCCGCCGAGCACCGCCGCGGTGAACGCGAAGATGCCGTAGAGGAATCCGACCTCGGTGTCGACGTTGGTGATCTGGATGCCGTACAGGACACCCGCGATACCGGCCAGTGCCGCGCCGATGACGAACGTCAGCACGATGGTCCGGTTCGGGTTCACGCCCATGAGGCGGGCGGTGTCCGGGTCCTGCGCGGTGGCGCGCATCGCGCGGCCCATCCGCGACTTGGTGATGTAGGTCTGCAGGATGACCGCGCCGACGATCGAGACGGCCACCAGCAGGATCGCCGTGGCACCGATCGTCACCTCACCGTCGCCGATCTTGAAGCTGAACGTGTGGTTGACGAAGACACGGGGGAAGGGGACCGCGGCGGTCGCGCCCGGGTACCAGAGGCGAACCGCTTCCTTGAGGATGACCGAGACACCCAGTGCGGTGATCAGCGGTGCCAGGCGCGGCGCGTTGCGCAGCGGCCGGTAGGCGAACCGTTCCATGACCACCGCGAGCACCACGGCGACGAGCGCGCCACCGAGAGCCATGAGTGGCAGCGCGAGCCACCAGTCACTCTGCCAACTCGGCGGAATGAAATAGGTATAGGTGGCGAGCGAGGCGAACCCGCCCACCATGAAGACCTCGCCGTGGGCGAAGTTGATCAACTGGATGATGCCGTACACCATCGTGTAGCCCAGCGCGATGAGCGCGATCAAACCGCCCAGCACGAGGCCGTTAATGAGCTGCTGTAGCAGCGTGGCCACGTCTACCTCCAAAAGCGGCGGGGGCAAGCAATTTCGCCTACCCCCGCCACATCCGACTTTATTGGGACCAGAACTGCGCTATCAGCCGCCGAAGGTTCCGGTCTCGTCGGCCACCCACTTGCCGCCCGACACCTTGTAGACGGTCAGCAGCTTGTTGGTGCTGTCGCCGTACTCGTCGAACTTGATGTCACCGGTCGCGCCCTGAGCCGAGTAGGACTGGACGTTCTTGATCAGGTCAGCGCGCTTCGCGTCGCTCCACTCGCCGCCTTCGACGGCCTTGGCGAGCGAACCGATGATCGCGTTGGTGGCGTCGTAGGAGAACGCACCGTAGGCGCTGAAGTCGTCCTTGAAGCCCTTGGCCTTGTACGCGTCGACGAACGCCTTCGCGCTGGGCAGGGTGTCGGTGGGGGCGCCGACCGACGTGGCCAGGTCGCCTTCCTTACCACCGAGGTCGATGAACTTCTGGTCGTAGATGCCGTCGCCGCCCATGACCGGGACGTTCAGACCGGCGTCCTTGGCCTGCTTCGACAGCGGGCCCGCCTGCGGGTACTCGCCGCCGTAGTAGATGGCGTCGGGGTTGAAGCCCTTCACCGTGGCGATGACGCCCGCGAAGTCGGTGTCCTTCTCGCCGACCTTCTGCTGGGTGACGATCTTGGCGCCGTCCTTCTCGGCCTGCTTCTTGAACTCCGCCGCGAGGCCCTCACCGTAGGTCTTGCCGTCGGTGATGATCGCGATGGACTTCTTGCCCGCCTTGCCGACCAGGTACTTGGCCGCGAACGGGCCCTGCAGGTCGTCAGTGGCGCAGACGCGGAAGTACGTCTCGAACGCGCGCTTGGGCGCGGTGCCGTAGTCGGCGCCGCGGGTCAGCGACGGGTTGGTGTTGGCGGGCGAGATCTGAACGATGTTCTTGCCCTTGAGAATCGGCTGCACGCTCTGCGCGACCGAGGAGTTCAGCGTTCCCACGACGCCGACCACGTTCGCGTTCGAGGAGAGCCGGGTCGCGGCCTGCGCGCCGACCTGGGCCGTGGCCTGGTCGTCCTCGGTCTGCACAGCGAGCTTGTAGCCCTTGACGGCGCACTTCTCGTTGGCCTGGTCGGCCGCGAGCTGCGCGGAGTTCTTGATGCCGAGGCCAAGCGCGGACAGACCACCGGACTGCGGCGCGATGACGCCGATGACCAGGGTGCCCTTGCTCTGGTCGCAGCTCTGGTTGCCCCCGCCTGCACCCGACTCGGTCTTGTTCGTGCCACAGGCTGCGAGCAACAACGCGCCAGCGACCAGCACACCGGCCTTCACCGTCTGGTTTCGCACGTGATGTCCCTTCTCCGCTTCCGTCCGACGATGCCGGTACAGCATGCCGAACCTAGCCCTCATACCGTTGGAGGGTTGGGGCGGAAAGTAGTGACCTGACGAGGTGTAGTCACGCGCCTAGGCTGCTCGTGACCAGACTGCAACGAAAGTGTGTGGTGACGTTCGCCCCGATTTGACCTGTTCCTGAGGGTGGTCGAGGTACCCGGCAACTGGCAATACGCTGCAGAGGTGCCGAGCCGCAAGCAGGTACTCAGCTGGGTGGGCGCCGTCGCCCTCGTCGGGGGCGCGGTGCTTATTCTGCGTACTCCGAGTGACGAATCCGAGGCCGAACGGCCGCCACCGACGTCGTCGGCACCGATCTTCCGGGTGACGAAGTACGCCGCGGACACGGTGCTGCTCCCCGAGCACGGCCGGGCGCCCGACCGGCCATCCGACCTCCGCGCCGTCGCGGGGCCGGGGCGGCTGCGGGTTTCGTGGACCGGCGGCAAGGCCGCCGGGTTCGAGGTGCGGTGGGTGGACGGCGACCGGCCGCGCACCCGCCTGGTCGCCACCCCGGACGTGCAACTCGACGGCCTCGCCGACGGGACGGAGTACCGGATCGAGGTCCGCGCGGTCGACGAGTTCGGCCAGCGCTCGACCCCCGCCACCGTGTCGGCGCGACCCGGCCGCGACGACGACTGGCGTGCCGGCCTGACCGGGCTGCTCGACGAGTTCACCGACGACAGCACCGTGCTGGCCGACGTGCCTGGGTCGCGGTGGCACCTGTCGGGCTACCGCGGCTGCGTCGACATCGGCGCCCGCGGCCCGGCCGAGTCCGGGCTCGCCATCGACCTCGGCTGCGGCGCCGACGAGGCGGTGCTGCGCGCCCGCCAGCCGCTGCGCCTGGTCGACGGCGACGAATCGGCCCGATTCGCGGTAGTGACCGACGCCGCCGGTCCCGGGGGCAGGCTCACGCTCGACCTGGTGCCCGGCCCGGCCGACCGGATCGGCGCCGCGCGCTCGGCACCGCACCCCGGCGAAGACCCGACCCTGCCCGACGGCGCGATCCGGGTGATCTTCGACGACGCGGGCGCCAGGGTGAACACCGGCGCCGGGCTGGACTCGCTGACCGCGACCGACCAGCCCGCCCCGATCCCACCGCGCGGCGCGGGCGTCCTGCACCTGTTCGAGGTGCGGCTGACCACCCGCGGCGTGTTCGTCTCGCAGGACGGCGCGCTGGTCGCCGTGTCAGGTGCCCTCCCCCGCTGGCGCGAGGCGTCGGCGCTGGTCGGCGTGCGGGGCCCGCAGGGCAGGCGCGCGCGGATCCACCTCGCCGCGGCCGGGTTCACCGGCCCGCCCGCGCCGGTTCCGCAGGTCGTGGAGGTCCCGGTCAACGTGGCGACCCGCCAGGTGCTCACCCCCGATGCCGCCGCGCCGGACTTCGGGATGAACCGCCGCCCGCTGACCAGCGCGCTCGCGGCCCGCGTCGTGGTCACGATGACGACGTCGGGCGGGATGGACCCCACGGCCACGACCATCCAGCTGGGTGATCGACTGCTGCCCGCGACGCAGGCCGTCCCGAGTCGACCGCCCGCGGGGTCGGCGGTGACTGTCATCGCCGACGTGCCGCCCGACCTGCTCGGGTCCGTCGGCCCGCCGACGCTGAGCCCGTTCGTCGTGCGCGCCCCCGGCGCCGGGGCGGGGGCGGTCGTGCAGGAGAGCTACCTGGAGCTGGCGCCCGCGCCGGACTCGGCACCCCAGACCACCACCCAGCCGCGCCGCTCCGACCGCGACCGCCCGGGCCAGGACGCCCTCCCGGTCGTCACGGTCGAGCTCGGCGACTCCGCGGGGACGCCGCTGACCACCCCGACGGTCGCGCCGGAGGGCAGGCTGGTGGTGACCGTGCGGCTCGCGGGCGCCGCCGCCCAGTGGGACACCGGCTCGATCGCGGGCGTGCAGGGATTCCAACTGTGGCTCGACGGCCGCCTCGTCGCGGGCCTGCCGACGTCGATCGGCGGCGCGTCACCCGGTGGCAGCTACACGATCCCGATGGGCCTCAGTGGACTCTCACCGGGCGGGCATGTGCTGGAGACACGGGTGATCGGCGTGGACGGCAGCCAGACGTCGACCCTGGAGAACTTCACCGTCGATTAGGTGATGTTCTCCACGACCGCCTCGGCCACAGCCTTCATCGTGGTGCGCCGATCCATCGCGGTGCGCTGGATCCAGCGGAACGCCTCCGGCTCCGACAGCCCCTGCTTGCTCATCAGCAGCCCCTTGGCCCGCTCGATGACCTTGCGCGTCTCCAGCCGCTCGGTCAGCCCGGCGACCTCGGTCTCCAGCGCCTGCAGCTCCGAGAACCGGCTGACCGCCAACTCGATGGCGGGCACCAGATCATGCTTGGCGAACGGCTTCACCAGATACGCCATCGCGCCCGCGTCGCGCGCCCGCTCGACCAACTCCCGCTGGGAGAAGGCAGTCAACATCACCACCGGCGCGATCCGCTCCCCCGCGATGGTCGTCGCCGCGTCGATGCCATCCATCTTGGGCATCTTGACGTCGAGGATCACCAGGTCGGGCTTGAGCTCCCCGGCCAGCCGCACAGCCTCTTCCCCATCGGCGGCCTCACCGGCGACCTCATATCCCTCTTCCCGCAACATCTCGACCAGATCCAGCCGGATGAGCGCCTCGTCCTCGGCCACCAGCACCCTGCGGGGCACGGGGGCTTGGGCCTCGGTAGCCAGCTCGGTCACCGGGGTCCTCCTTGCTACCAGGAAACGCGGAGCTTGCAGCCTACCGCCGCGTACCGCCCGACCACGTATCCACCGACGTGACGCCTCCTACATCACCCGGACGCGCCACCTCCGCGCGACCGCCGACACTGATCGCGTAGAGTGCTCAGCCGACGCCCCCGTAGCCCAACCGGCAGAGGCAGCGGACTCAAAATCCGTCCAGTGTCAGTTCGACTCTGACCGGGGGCACTCTCCCTGAACACACAAAATCGGCCCCTGACCTGTGGAAACCAGGTCAGGGGCGGATCTCGTTGTGTCCGGTCATGTCCGGCCGTCAGCGGCATCCCTGGCTGTTGTTCCCTATTCGTTCCCGAGTTCTCCCCACCCCATGGCCTGCTCGATTTGAGCATGGGCGGCTCCCCTCCACCCCGGCGATGACCTTGGCATGGATCTGGTGGAGCAGAACTTCGGTCAACGCAACCATTCACGGGTGCTGTGTCTAGGCCATGAACCGAGCGCGCGGCCCCGGATCCCGCCGACGCTGCACTCCACGACGAGACTGTGCAGCAGCTCTGCCTCCTCCGACCGGCCCGCGGGGAGCTGAGGTAGCGAAACAGCATCCGCGAGAGGTTCTCGGTGTGCTCGGCCCTACCGTTGTCGGCGGCGAAGCGGGCGAGGGTGATCAGGTTGGCGATCTCCCCGTCGAGCCAGCCGAGCGCGGCGGGCACCTCGTCGAGGAGCGGCCCGGCCGTCGGTGGCTCCGCCAGGACGGGCCAGTGCGCGCCGTCTGTGGGTGCGTACGCCGTCATCGCGCGCCAGGTCGCGTTGTCCGCAGCGGCGATCGGCGCCGAGCTGGTGGTGCCCTCGGCAGCCCCGTACGCCCGCGCCGTGCCTGAGCCCACTGCTGACCGTGGTGGGCGCGGACGCGCGTACTAGCATGCCCGGGGGCCGTGGGGTAGCGCCGTCACCGCATCCGACCGGGGAGGTGGCGCCCGCGGCGACCCGACCATCCCGCGCATGTGGAGGAATTCCCGAAATGCTCAACCGCGACGAGATCGACGCGCTGTTCCCGGCCGACCTGCCGGCGCCCGAGCACTGGGAGCAGCGCTACCCGCCGCGGGAGCTGGCCGACGGCGCGATGGTGACCCGGTTCTGCCCGAGCCCGACCGGCTTCGCCCACCTGGGCGGGGTGTACGTGGCGATGCTCGACAAGGACCTCGCCGAGCACTCCGACGGCGCCTACTTCATCCGCATCGAGGACACCGACCAGCAGCGGACCGTCGAGGGCGCGACCGCGCAGTTCGACACCGCCTTCGGGTACTTCGGGGTGACCTCGCACGAGAACGACGAGACCGGCGCGTACGGCCCGTACACCCAGTCGGCGCGCGCGGACATCTACCTGACCTACGTGCGCGAGTTCCTGCGTGAGGGCAACGCCTACCTGTGCTTCGCCACCAAGGACGAGCTGACGGCGGCGGCCGAGGAGCAGCGGGCGGCGAAGGTGCCCACCGGGTACTACGGCCGCTGGGCGCTCTGGCGCGACGCGAGCGCCGAGCAGGTCCGCGAGCGGCTCGCGGCGGGCCAGCCCTACGTCGTCCGGTTCCGCTCCCCCGGCGAGACGGGTCGGGTGACCTACACCGACATGGTCCGCGGTGAGCTGGAGGCCGACGCCAACCGCAACGACATCGTCATCCTCAAGAGCTCCGACAGCCCGCTGCGGCTGCCGACCTACCACTTCGCGCACCTGGTGGACGACCACCTGATGCGGGTGACCCACGTCGTGCGCGGCGACGAGTGGATCTCGTCGGTTCCGGTGCACCTGCAGCTGTTCGACGCGGCCGGGTTCGAGCGCATCCCGTACGCGCACATCGCGCCGCTGTTGAAGCTCGACGGCTCCAGCAAGCGCAAGCTGTCCAAGCGCAAGGACCCCGAGGCCTCCGTCGAGTTCTACATCACCGCGGGCTACCCGGCGCCCGCCGTCCTGTACTACCTGCGTGGCCTGATCAACGGCAGGCTGGCGGAGATGCCGCTCGACGAGGCGCTGACCGCGCCGCTGCGGCTCGCCGAGTGCGGCGTGTCGGGCGCGCTGGTCGACCTGGTCAAGCTGGAGGACATCGCCGCGGACTACGTCGCCACCCTGTCCAGCCCGGACGTCCTCGAGCAGGTGCTGGTCTGGGCCGACCAGCACGACGCCGAGCTGGCCGAGGCCGTGCGCGCCGAGCGCGACCTGGCGGTGCGCGCGCTGGACATCGAGCGTGTCGGCGTCGACAACCCGCGCAAGGACCTGCGGAAGTGGTCGGACTTCCTGCCGATCTACGGCTACTTCTTCACCCCGCTGTTCGACCTGGTCACCGACCCGGCCGACAGCCGGTTCGGCGGCCTGGCCCCGGACGCGGTGCGCAAGCTCGCCACCGACCTGCTCGACCGCTACCAGGACCTGACCGACGCCGACGCGTGGTTCGACCAGATCCGCACCACCGCGGCGGAGAACGGCTACGCGGCCAGCGTGAAGGACTACAAGAAGAACCCGGACGCCTACCCCGGCTCGATCCGCGAGGCCTCGCAGGCGATCCGCGTGCTGCTGACCGGCTCGACCCGCAGCCCCGCGCTGCACCTGGTGGCCAACGCCCTCGGCGAGACCGAGACCCGGCGCCGCCTGTCCGCCGTCCTCGACGCGGGCTGATCTGGAAACGCGAGGGAGGGGCGCCACCGGTGGCGGCGCCCCTCCCTCGTTTCCACTCAGGACACTAGACGGTGATCGACCAGGAATTCAGGGTCCCACCGAGGAGGTTCGCCTTGCCCTGGACGCGCAGGCGCCAGGTTCCGTTGGCGGCGACCATACACTTCACAAGCCACCGTTTGTCGACGCGCGAGCGTACCCGCACGGTCAGGCCGTGGGCTCCTCTTGCAGGGCGCGCACCTCGACCTTGCTGCGCAGCGCCCGCGACGCCTGCTTGGTCCACTCGATCGCGACGTCCTCGTTCTCGGCCTCGATGATCCAGAAGCCGCCGAGGTACTCCTCGGCCTCGACGAACGGGCCGGGGGTGAGCACGGGGCTGTCCCCGGAGTAGTCGACCGTGGTCGCGGTCGACGGCGGCTGTAGGCCGCCCGCGGTCACCCACGCGCCCGCTTCCTGCAGGGCGGTGTTGAACGCACCGACCTCGGCCATCAGCTCCTGCAGCACGGCGGGGTCCATGTCCTCCATCGTCGGCTCCTCGGCGGAGTCGTGGGGCAGGCTCAGGAAGTACTTCGTCATTGTCGTCTCCTCCTCGCGGCGGCGGCCGCTCTCTCGGACAACGGCAACGCTATGCGCGGCCGCCGATCACGGCATCAGTCATCGTTACCGGTATCCGACTGGCGTGCACTCGTCAGCCGCCACCGCCGCCTTCGGGATCGAACCGACCCCGACCGACGAAGCACTCCGCGACACGATCGGGAGCGCGCGCACCCGCCGCGAACTGACTCGGACTGCCGGAAACGCGGCACGCCCATACAGTCCGACCATGTCAGCAGAGCAGGCCGTGGCCGCGCCGGAAACCGGACTCACCGCCGCCGAGGTCGCCCAGCGCGTGGCCGACGGCAAGACCAACGATGTGCCGACGAGGGCCGGCCGCAGTGTGTGGGACATCGTCCGGGCCAACGTGTTCACCAGGATCAACGCGATCTTCGGCGTCCTGTTCCTGATCGTCATGTCCACCGGGTACTTCCTGGACGGCCTGTTCGGCGGCCTGATCGTGGCCAACAGCGTCATCGGCGTGATCCAGGAGGTGCGGGCCAAGCGCACCCTGGACCGGCTCGCGATCGTCGGGCAGACCAAACCGAGGGTGCGCCGCGACGGCGTGGTCAGGGAGATCGCACCCAACGAGGTCGTGCTCGACGACGTGATCGAGATCGGCGCGGGCGACCAGATCGTGGTCGACGGCGAACTGCTGCACGGCGAGGCCCTGGAGATCGACGAGTCACTGCTGACGGGCGAGTCAGACCCGGTCGTCGCGGGACCGGGCGACCCGGTGCTGTCCGGCAGTTTCGTCGTCGCGGGCGGCGGGGCCTACCGGGCGACCAAGGTGGGCCGCGAGGCGTACGCGGCCAAGCTGGCCGAGGAGGCCAGCAAGTTCACCCTGGTCGACTCCGAGCTGCGCAACGGCATCAACAAGATCCTCAAGTTCATCACCTACCTGCTGGTCCCGGCAGGCGCCCTGTCGATCTACAACCAGCTCTCCGGCGACCAGGCGCTGCCGGAGGCGCTGCGCGGGATGGTCGCCGCGCTGGTCCCGATGGTCCCTGAGGGCCTCATCCTGATCACCTCGATCGCGTTCGCCGTCGGCGTCACCCGGCTGGGCAAGCGCCAGTGCCTGGTCAACGAGCTGCCCGCGATCGAGGGCCTGGCCAGGGTCGACGTGGTGTGCGCGGACAAGACGGGCACGCTGACGGAGAACGCGATGCGGCTCGCGGAGACCCGCGTGCTCAACGGCGACAAGTCGGTGTCCGAAGCGCTCGCCGCGCTGGCCGCCGCCGAGCCCCGACCGAACGCGAGCCTGCTGGCCATCGCCGAGGCATACCCGGACGACCCTGGCTGGGGCAGCACCGACGTCGTGCCGTTCTCGTCGGCGCGCAAGTGGAGCGGCGTGAGCTTCGCCGACAACGGCGACTGGGTGCTCGGCGCCCCGGATGTCCTGCTCACCGACGACAGCGCCGAACGCGCCGACGCCGAGCGGATCGGGTCGGCGGGCCTGCGGGTGCTGCTGCTGGGCCGGTGCGCGCTGCCGGTGTCGTCGCCGGACGCGCCCGGCGAGGTCACGCCGGTGGCGCTGGTGGTGCTGGAGCAGAAGATCCGCCCGGACGCGAAGTCCACTTTGGAGTACTTCGCCGAGCAGAACGTCACGGTGAAGGTGATCTCCGGCGACAACGCGCTGTCGGTGTCGGCGGTCGCGGGCTCGCTCGGCCTGGCCAACGCGCGCGACGCGGTCGACGCGCGCACGCTGCCCACCGATCCGGACCAACTGGCCGAGACCGTGGCGGCGGGCACCGTGTTCGGGCGGGTCACCCCCGCGCAGAAGCGGGCCATGGTCGGCGGCCTGCAGTCCAAAGGCCACACGGTCGCGATGACCGGCGACGGCGTCAACGACGTACTGGCCCTCAAGGACGCCGACATCGGTGTCGCCATGGGCGCGGGCAGCCCGGCGACGCGCGCGGTGGCGCAGATCGTGTTGCTGGACAACAAGTTCGCGACCCTGCCGCACGTCGTGGCCGAGGGCAGGCGGGTGATCGGCAACATCGAGCGGGTCGCGAACCTGTTCCTCACCAAGACGGTGTACTCGGTGCTGCTGGCGCTGATGGTCGGCATCCCGGGCCTGATCGGCTTCGACGCGCTGCCGTATCCGTTCCTACCCAGGCACGTGACGATCACCGGCTGGTTCACCATCGGCCTGCCCGCGTTCGTGCTGTCCCTCGCCCCCAACAACGAACGCGCGCGCAGCGGGTTCGTCCCGCGCGTCATGCGAATGGCGATCCCGGCGGGCGTGGTGATCGCCGTGGCCTGTTTCGTGTCCTATGTGCTGACGTATCCGGGCGCGGGCGCGAGCCAGACGGAGATCGTGCAGGCGAGCACCACGGCGCTCATCACGGTGATCGCGCTGGCGCTGTGGGTGCTGGCGATCGTGGCGCGGCCGTACACATGGTGGAAGGTGGCGCTGGTCGCGGTCATGGCCTGCGCGTCGGCGCTGATGTTCCTGCTCCCGCTGACGCAGCGGCTGTTCCTGCTCGACCCGAGCAACGGCGCGTACACCGCGGTCGCGGCGGCGTGCGCGGGCGGCGGCGTCGTGCTGATCGAGGCGTCCTGGTGGATCGGCGCCAAGCTGCGCGGCGAGAAGCCCGCGTTCCTGCCGGACAACTAGTCCCAACTTGTCAACACAACTGGTGTGCCCTACTCCCAGGCGGACGCCACTCGGGCCGCTGACCACCGAGGTTATAGCGCCCATCATGTATTGATATGTTCCAGCTCACGCCCTCCGGATGTTACACAGGTCACAGCATCGCGCGCCCCGCACCCTGTCCCCGGAGGGCCGAGACTTGACCGGAGTGTCCCTAGAACCAACCAGCACCACCTCGACCGTGACGCCCCTCTACCGGCGCTGGCGATTAAGGATCTTCGCGATCACCTGGATCGCCTACGCGGGCTTCTACTTCACCCGCCAGACCATGTCCGTGGCCAAAGTGGGCATCCTGCAGGACCCGGAGGTCAACCTCACCCTGACCAAGGCGGTGCTCGGCACGCTCGACGCCGTCTATCTGATCGCGTACGCGCTCGGACAGTTCCTCTGGGGCACGCTGGCCGACCGGTTCGGGCCCCGCGTGGTCGTCCTCGGTGGACTGGCGATGTCGGCCATCGCGGCCACCTTGCTCGGGGTGATCCCGGCGCTCGTGCTCTTCGCCCCGCTGCTGTTCATCCAGGGCCTGGCGCAGTCGACCGGCTGGTCTCCCCTATGCAAGAACGTGGCCCAGTTCTTCACCATCAGCGAGCGTGGCCGCGTCCTCGGGCTGTGGAGCACGAACTACGCGTTCGGCGGTCTGGTCGCGGCCCCGTTCATCGGGTGGATCGCCTACGGCGTGTTCGACTCGTGGCGCGCGGCCTTCCTGGCGGGCGCGGCCGTCGTCGTCCCGGTCCTGGTGCTGTTCGCCGTCCTGCAGCGGAACAAGCCCGCGGACGCGGGGCTGCCACCGGTGGAGGAGTACCGCGGCGAGACGGCGGTGACGGAACGCGCCGCTCCGGCCCGGTCGGTCCGGGAAGCCCTGCTCGCCGCCCTGCGCAACCGGATGGTCCTGAAACTCGGCGTGGCGTACTTCCTGCTCAAGCCCGCCCGCTACGCCATCCTGCTGTGGGGCCCGGTCATCGTCATCGACCGCATCCCCGACGCGAGCGCGCTCAAGGCCATCGTGCTTCCCGTCGCGTTCGGGGCGGCCGGGATCGCCGCCCCCATCCTCATCGGACTGGTGTCCGACAAGTTCTTCGGCGCCCGCCGCGTCCCGCCCGCGGTGCTGAGCCTGCTGCTGCTCGTGGCGGCGCTGGCGATGTTCGTCCCGCTGACCGCGACCGGCAGCGTGCCGATGATGGCGACGATGCTGGCCCTCATCGGCCTGGCCGTCTACGCCGCCGACGCCATGATCTCGTGCGTGTGCGCGGTGGACTTCGGCACCGCCGAGCACGCGGGCGCCTCGGTCGGGTTCGTCAACGGCTGCGGATCGATCGGCGCCGTGCTCGGCGGCCTGCTGCCCGGCCTGCTCAGCACCAACGCCCTGTTCTACGGGTTCGCCGCCGCCGCGCTGCTCGCCGCGCTGCTGCTGGCATCCCAGTGGAAGTCCGTGCCCACCGCTGTCTGACCGGAAAGGACGAAGCATGACGACGAGAAGCGCGGACGTCGCCGTTGTCGGCGCCGGGATCGTGGGCCTCGCCCACGCGCTCGCCGCCGCCCGCCGCGGCCACCGGGTGGTGCTGTTCGAGCGGGACGAGCGCGCGGTCGGCGCGTCCATCCGCAACTTCGGCCTGCTCTGGCCGATCGGCCAGCCGGAACCGACCTACACCCGGGCCATGCGCAGCCGCGAGATCTGGGTGGACATGCTCAAGCGCGGCGGCGCCTGGTACGTCGAGAGCGGTTCGCTCCACCTGGCACACCACCCCGACGAGCAGGCCGTGCTGGAGGAGTACCTCGCCTCCGCACCGCACGCGGTCGACAACGGCACGCGCATGCTGACCCCGGCCGAGGTGTGCGACCGCAGCGACACCGTCATCCCCGACGGCCTGCGGGCCGCGCTGTGGAGCCCGACCGAGATCAACGTCGACCCGCGCCAGGCCATCCCGACCGTGGCGAAGGTGCTCGCCGAGGACTTCGGCGTCGAGATCGTCTTCGGCGCGGCGGTCCGGGAGATCGACCTGCCAGCCGTGCGCACCACCGCGGGCGACTGGCGGGTCGAGCGGGTGATCGTGGCCAGCGGCAACGAGTTCCAGCAGCTCTACCCCGACGTGTTCGACGCCTCCGGCATCCGCCGCTGCAAGCTGCAGATGATGCGCACCGAGCGGCAGCCGGAGTGGTGGGCGCTGGGCCCCACCCTGTGCGCGGGGCTCACCCTGCCGCACTACCGCTCGTTCGCCCACTGCGCCACGCTGCCCGCGGTCCGCGCCCGATTCGAGGAGGAACTGCCGGACCACCTCGCCGCGGGGGTCCACGTACTGGTGTCGCAGACCGTGGCGGGCGAGGTGACCCTCGGCGACAGCCACGACTACGGCCTTACCCACGACCCGTTCCAGCACGACCGGATCGACGACCTCGTCCTCGAGTACTTCAACCGCTTCGCCGTGCTGCCGCGGCCGGGCATCACCGAACGCTGGCACGGCGTCTACCCGTCGCTCCCCAAGGGTGCCACCGAGCTGGTGATCGAGCCCGAGCCGGGCGTCACCGTCGTCAACGGACTCGGCGGCGCGGGCATGACGCTGTCGTTCGGCCTGGCCGAGGAGGTACTCGAAACCTGGTAGCCCCCGAACCGGACCCGCTCCTCGCGCCGCGGGGAGCGGGTCCCGCCATTGATTTGGCTACCATTCCAACTAATTACGTCGACCGGAGGCGGGTTGGGATGGAGGACGGGGCGAGTCGCGCGTCGATCCGGCGGGCGAATCTCGGGTTGGCCCTGCGGCACCTGCGTGCCGGGGCCCGGTCGCGGACCCGGCTGGCGCAGGACATGGGGTTGCCGAAGGCGACGGTGACGATGCTGGTCGCCGAGCTGGTCGAGCGCGGGCTGGTCCGGGAGGGCGAGGTCGCGCGAGCCGGGATGATCGGCAGGCCGCCGCTGGAACTGGAGCTGGACGGGCGGGGGCTGTGCGGGCTGGGCGTGGAGATCTCGGTCGACTACGTGCGCGCGGTCGCGCTCGGACTGGCGGGTGAGGAACTGCTGGACCAGTGGGTCACCATCGACCGTCCGCACGACCACGGTCCGGTGCTCGACACCGCGGCCGACCTGATCCGCGACGTCATCGCGAGCCTGGCGGACATGGGACGCGAACCCGTCGGCGTCACGATCGCGGCGCCGGGCGAGATCGACCGGGAGTCCGGCACGGTGGTGTTCGCCCCGAACATGGGGTGGTCGGGTGTCGGGGTGGTCGACGGGATCGTGGCCCGCCTCGGGTCGTCCGCGCCGCCGGTCTCGATCGACAACGACGCGCGGCTGGGCACCGTGGCCGAGTACGCGTTCGCCTCGGCCGAGGGGGTGCGCGATCTCGTCTACGTGCGGGGTGAGGTCGGAATCGGCTGCGGCATCGTGGCCGGGGGCAAGCTCGTCGTCGGGTCCACCGGGTTCGCGGGCGAGATGGGGCACGTGCGGATCAACCCCGAGCCGGTGCGGTGCGCGTGCGGCAGGCTCGGCTGCTGGGAGACGATGATCGGCTTCACCGCGCTGCTCAACCAGGTCGCCGACCCCGGCGACCCGCTGTTCGACAACACCCGCGACCTGGAGGAGCGGCTCGCCGAGATCGCGACCCGGGCGCGGGCCGGGGACGAGCGGACGCTGGCCGCGCTGGACCGCGTGGGCGCCGACCTCGGCCTCGGGCTGGGCATGCTGATCACGGTGCTCGACCCCGCGGTCATCGTGCTGGGCGGGTACTTCGCGCACCTGGGCGACTACCTGATCGACCGGGTGCACTCGGCCATCGACGAGACGGTCGTCGCGCCGCGGGTCGGCCGCTGCGACGTGCGGCTCTCCAAGCTGGGTTTCACCAGCGCGGCGCGCGGGGCCGCGCAGGCGGTCGTGGACGAGGTCTTCCAGGACCCTGCCGCGGCCAACGGTCACCGGTAGCGACATCGCGGCCACAAATGTTTACCTTGACCTGCACCGGAGTTAGTTCCACTATTAGTGAAACTTAAGACGGGGTGCCCTGCATCACCACGACCCGTTTGGAGCGCAAATGCGCCTAGTCCCAGGCCTACTCGCGTTATCCCTGCTTGTGCCGCTCGCTGTCGTCACCGCCCAGAGCACCGCGGCCGCCGCGACCTCACTCGGCGATGTCGTGCCCGTTCCCGTGTCGGTCGCGCCCGCCTCTGGGGTGACTTTCACGCTGCCGTCCACGGCGACGATCTACGCCGACTCCGGAGCCACCGCGGTCGCCGGCCAGCTCGCAGGCATCCTCCGCCCATCGACCGGGTACGCCCTGCCGGTCGCCGCCGCGTCCGGAACGCCGTCGAGCGGCGTGGCGCTGCTGCTGTCCGGCGCGCCCGCGCAGGTCGGCACCGAGGGCTACCAGCTCGACGTGAGCGCCACCTCGGTGGTGCTGCGCGCCCAGACCGCCACCGGGCTGTTCCGCGGCGTGCAGACGCTGCGGCAGCTGCTCCCCACCGACGTCGAGAGCAAGACCGTGAAGCCCGGACCGTGGACGGTCCCGGGCGGCCGGATCATCGACCACCCGCGCTTCGCCTACCGGGGCGCGATGCTCGACGTCGCGCGTCATTTCCAGACGCCCGCCACGGTCAAGCGCTACATCGACCAGCTCGCCCTTTACAAGATCAACCAGCTGCACCTGCACCTGACCGACGACCAGGGCTGGCGCATCGTGGTCGACTCGTGGCCGCGCCTGGCGACCTACGGCGGCAGCACCCAGGTCGGCGGCGGCGCGGGCGGCTACTACACCAAGGCCGAGTACACCGACCTGGTCAACTACGCCGCCGCACGGCACATGGCGATCGTGCCCGAGGTCGACATGCCCGGACACACCAACTCCGCCCTGGCCTCCTACGCCGAGCTGAACTGCAACGGAGTCGCCCCCGCGCTCTACACCGGGACCGACGTCGGCTTCAGCTCGCTGTGTGTGTCCAAAGAGGTCACCTACTCCTTCATCGACGACGTCCTGCGCGAACTGAGCGCCCTGACCCCCGGCTCGTACGTCCACATCGGCGGCGACGAGGCACACTCCACTTCGGACGCGGACTACAACTCGTTCCTCAACCGCGTGCAGCCGCTGGTGGCGAACCAGGGCAAGACCGTCATGGGCTGGCACAACATCGGCACGGCCAACCACTCCCCCAACCGGGTCGTGCAGTACTGGGGCACGACGACCAGCGACACCATCGTCAACGGCGCGGTGTCCAAGGGCGCCAAGGTACTCATGTCCCCGGCCAACAAGGCGTACCTGGACATGAAGTACAACTCGTCCAGCCCGATCGGCCTGTCGTGGGCGGGCTACATCGAGGTGCAGGACGCCTACAACTGGAACCCCGGCACCCACCTCTCCGGTGTCAGCGAGTCGTCGGTGATCGGCGTCGAGGCCCCGCTGTGGGCTGAAACCGTGGTCACCCCGGCCCACATGGACTACCTGACCTTCCCGCGCCTGCCCGCGATCGCCGAGCTTGGCTGGTCGCCGTGGTCGACGCACAACTGGGACAGCTTCATGGCGCGCCTGGCCCAGCACGGTCCCCGCTGGACCACGATGGGCATCGGCTACTACGCCTCGTCGCAGATCCCGTGGCCGTCGAGCGGCACCGCGACCACGATCGTCAACCAGGCGTCGGGCCGCTGCCTCGACCTGCCCGCGAGCAACACGGCCAATGGCACCCAGCCCGCGCTGTGGGACTGCCACGGTGGGGCGAACCAGAAGTGGACCCTGACCGCGACCGGTGAACTCCGCGCCACGGTCAACGGTGTCACCAAGTGTCTCGACGTCAACGGCGGCGCCACCGCCGACGGCACCTCCATCATCATCTGGGACTGCCACGGCGGCGCCAACCAGCGCTGGACCTTCAACAGCGCCAACCAGGTGGTGAGCCAGGCGTCCGGCAAGTGCCTGCAGGTCGCGGGCGACGCCACCGCCAACGGTTCACTGATCAAGCTCTACACCTGCCGCACCACCAACCTGGGCAGCCAGGTGTTCACCCGCGGCTGATCGCGCACTGATCGACGCTCAGGGCCCGGCGCACTCGCGCCGGGCCCTGAGTCTTTCTCCGGCCATGTGGCCGCTGGGCTCGACGGCTGCCACGCTGGGCCGATGAGCCGAACGTTCATGTTCGTCGTCGCCCACCCCGACGACGACGCCTACGGGGCGGCGGGAAGCGTCGCGCTGCACGCCGATGAACCCGGGTTCCGGTTCGTGCTCGTCCACGCGACCGTCGGCGAGCTCGGCGACATCCGCCCGGGGTTCCCGGCGACCCGCGAGACGCTCGGGGCGGTGCGGCGGGCCGAGTGCGAGGCCGCGTGGAGGGCAGTCGGGCGGGAGCCGGACCGACACGAGTGGCTGGGCTTCCCGGACGGTGGCGTCGCGGACGTGCCGTTAGAGGAACTGGTGGCCGCGATCGCCCGGATCATGGACGAGGAGCGGCCCGACGTCGTCGGCACGTTCGGCCCGGACGGCATCTTCGGCCACCCCGACCACATCGCGGTCGGCGCGGCGACCGACGCGGCGTTCGAGCGCTTGCGCGACGGCAGGCGGCCGGGCTTGCGGCGGCTGCTGCACGGCGCCGTCCCGCAGTCGGTGTTCGACCGCTGGAACGCGCAGCGCGGCGAACTCGGCCTGTTCGTCTTCCAACCCACCGAGACCTACCACATGCGCGGTGTGCCGGACGAGGCCATCGGGATCACAGTGGACTGTCGCTCCGTGGCCGACAAGATCGTCGCCGGGTTGCGCGAGCACCGCAGCCAGCTGCACGTCATGTCCGACGACCCGGACGATGTCGAGCGGTGGGGCCGCCGGGTCAGCCGGGAATGGCACGTGATCGCCTACCCGCCCGGTGACGGCCCCATGCTCACCGACATCTTCGATGGGCTCGCCTAGGACAGGTTGGGGCGCAGCCAGCGCTCCACTTCGGACAGTGGCAGGTCGCGGCGGGTGGCGTAGTCCGCGACCTGGTCGGCGCCGAGGCGGCCGACGGTGAAGTAGCGCGAGTCGGGGTGGGCGAAGATCAGGCCGCTCACCGCGGCGGCCGGGGTCATCGCGAACGACTCGGTCAGGCCCATGCCGACCTTCTCGGCGCCGAGAAGGTCGAACAGCGCCTGCTTGAGGCTGTGGTCGGGGCTGGCCGGATAGCCGAGCGCGGGGCGGATGCCGCGGAAGCGCTCGGCGTGCAGGTCGGCGAGGTCCGGCTCGGAACCCGGCTCGAACCAGGCGCGGCGAGCCTCCAGGTGGATGTACTCCGCGAACGCTTCGGCCAGGCGGTCGGCGAGTGCCTTGGCCATGATCGCCTTGTAGTCGTCGTGCTCGGCCTCGAACCTGGCGGCCAGCGCGTCGGCGCCGTGGATCGCCACGGCGAAGGCGCCCATGTGGTCGCCCTCGGGGGCCACGTAGTCGGCGAGGCAGCGGTTGGGGCGCCCTTCGGGCTTGGCGGTCTGCTGGCGCAGCATCGGGAAGGCCACGTCGCCGATGACGATGTCGTCGCCTTCGCTGTGGGCGGGCCAGAAGCCGAGTGCGCCGCGCGCCTGGAACAGCGATCCGGCGACGATCTCGTCGAGCAGCGTGTTGGCCTCGGTGAACAGCTCGCGCGCGACGGGCTGGTCCAGGATCGCCGGGTATTTGCCCTTCAGTTCCCACGCCAGGAAGAAGAACTGCCAGTCGATCATGGCGCGCAGCGTGTCCAGCTCCGGCTCGACCAGGCGGACGCCGGTGAAGTCGGGAGTCGGCAGGTCGCTGAAGTCCACCCGCTCGGGATTGGCGCGCGCCTGGTCCAAGGTCAGCACGGCGGTGCTCTGGCGCGCTTCGTGCCGCTCCCGCAGGCGTTCCTGGTCAGCGCGGTTGCGGATCGTCAGCGCCTCGGCGCGCTCCGGGTCGAGCAGGTCGGCGACCACGCCGACCACCCGGGAGGCGTCCTCGACGTGGACGGTGTCGAAGTCGTAGGCCGGGGCGATCCGCACCGCGGTGTGCTGGCGCGAGGTGGTGGCGCCGCCGATGAGCAGCGGCAGCTTCAGGCCGCGACGCTGCATGTCCGCCGCGACGGCGACCATCTCGTCCAGCGACGGGGTGATCAGACCGGACAGGCCGATCGCGTCGGCCGACTCCTGGATCGCGGTGTCGATGATGACCGACGCGGGCACCATCACGCCGAGGTCGATCACCTCGTAGTTGTTGCAGCCCAACACAACGCCGACGATGTTCTTGCCGATGTCGTGGACGTCGCCCTTCACCGTCGCCATGACGACCTTGCCCTGGCCGCGGGAGACGTCGAGCTCGCCCGCCGCGCGCGCCCGCTCCTTCTCGGCCTCCATGAACGGCTCCAGGTAGACCACCGCGCGCTTCATCACCCGGGCGCTCTTGACCACCTGCGGCAGGAACATCTTGCCCGCGCCGAACAGGTCGCCGACGACCTTCATGCCGTCCATCAGCGGACCCTCGATCACCTCCAGCGGGCGCGCGAAGGCCAGCCGGGCCTCCTCGGTGTCCTCCTCGATGAAGTCGACGATGCCGTGCACGAGCGCGTGGGAGAGCCGCTCGGCCACCGGGGCCTCGCGCCACGACAGGTCGACCACCCGCCGGGTGCCGCTGCCACGCACGCCCTCGGCGTGGGTGACGAGCCGGTCGGTGGCGTCGGGCCTGCGGTCGAAGAGCACGTCCTCGACGAGTTCGAGCAGGTCGGCGGGGATGTCGGCGTAGACGGCGAGCTGGCCCGCGTTGACGATGCCCATGTCGAGCCCGGCGCGCACCGCGTGGAACAGGAACGCCGCGTGCATGGCCTCGCGGACGACGTCGTTGCCGCGGAAGGAGAACGACAGGTTCGAGATGCCGCCGCTGATCCGCACGCCGGGACATCGCTGCTTGATCAGCGGCAGCGCGTCGATGAACGCCTTGGCGTAGCCGTTGTGCTCGGCGATGCCCGTGGCCACCGCCAGCACGTTCGGGTCGAAGATGATGTCCTGCGGGGCGAACCCGGCCTTGTCGACCAGCAGGTCGTAGGCGCGGGCGCAGATCTCGACCTTGCGCTCGGTGGTGTCGGCCTGGCCCTGCTCGTCGAAGGCCATGACGACGACGCCCGCGCCGTGCGACCGGATCACCTTGGCCTGGGCGAGGAACGGCTCCTCGCCCTCCTTCAGGCTGATCGAGTTGACGACTCCCTTGCCCTGCACGCACTTCAGGCCCGCTTCGAGCACGCTCCAGCGGGAGCTGTCGATCATGATGGGGATGCGGGCGATCTCGGGCTCGGTGGCGATGTGGTTGAGGAACGTGGTCATGGCCCGCTCGCTGTCGAGCAGGTCGGCGTCCATGTTGACGTCGAGCAGGTTCGCCCCGCCGCGCACCTGTTCGAGCGCGACCTCGACGGCGGCGGTGTGATTGTCCGACTCGATCAGCCTGCGGAAGCGCTTGGAGCCGGTGACGTTGGTGCGCTCGCCGATCATGACGAACCCGGTGTCGGCGTCGATGCCGAAGGGCTCCAGGCCGCTGAACACCGTGGCGCGCGGCTTGTTCGGCAGCGCGCGCGGGGGCAGTCCCTTGACCGCCGCGGCGATCTTCGCGATGTGCGCGGGCGAGGTGCCGCAGCAGCCGCCGACGGCGTTGACGATGCCCGAGGTCGCGAACTCCCCCACCAGCGCGCTGGTTTGGTCCGGGGTCTCCTCGTACTCGCCGAAGGCGTTCGGCAGGCCCGCGTTCGGGTGCGCCGCGGTGAAGCCGGGGGCCAGCCGGGACAACTCGGCGACGTGTGGGCGCATCTCCGCGGCACCGAGCGCGCAGTTCACGCCGACGACCAGCGGGTTCGCGTTCTCGATCGACCGCCAGAACGCCTCGACGGTCTGCCCGGACAGCGTCCGCCCGCTGCGGTCGACGATGGTCACCGAGATCCACAGCGGCAGCTCGGGGGCGACCTCCCGGGCCGCGGCGATGGCCGCCTTCGCGTTGAGCGTGTCGAAGATCGTCTCGATCATCAGCAGGTCGACGCCGCCCTCGGCGAGCGCGCTGATCTGCTCGGCGTAGGTGGCGCGCACCTGGTCGAAGGTGACCGCGCGGTAGGCCGGTTCGTCGACCCGCGGCGACAGCGACAGGGTGACGTTGAGCGGGCCGACCGACCCGGCGACGAAGCGGCCGCCGAGCTCGTCGGCGGCCTGCCTTGCCAGCCGCGCGGCGTTCCGGTTCATCTCCGGCACGAGGTGCTGCAGGCCGTAGTCGGCCTGGCCGATGCCCGTGGCGGTGAAGGTGTTCGTGGTGGTGATGTCGGCACCCGCGGCCAGGTACTGGCGGTGGATGTCGAGGATCAGGTCGGGGCGGGTCAGGTTGAGCAGGTCCGGGTTGCCGGTGACATCCTGCGGGTGGTCCGCGGCGATGAGCTGACCCCGGAAGTCCGCCGGGCCGAGGCGCGCGCCCTGGAGCATCGTGCCCCAGGCTCCGTCGAGGATCACGATCCGCTCGTCGAACAGCCTGCGTAGCGCTTGGGTCGAGACGGACACGTGCGCACCTCCCATAGTGGAAGGCGCCCTTGGAACGGTCTACATCGGACGAGCGTGGCGGGAAGTCCCGTCGCAGCGCCTCTCGCCCGACGGTTCGATGATAGAAGAAAACCGCATTCGCGGGAGACCCGTCTCCAATAGTGGGACGGCGCCGTCGGTATTGCGGTTTTGTGGCGGGGCAATTGATAAAGGGCGCCGCGTACTGGTCACGGCCACTGAACGGTGCTCAACACGTACTGGCACAGCGTTCGCAGCCCGTCCCCCTCGACCCGAGGCACCACGAGATCCGCCCCGATCACGAGCAGACACAGCGTCTGCGAGACCTGCCGGGCCTGCTCCGGCGCGCAGCCCGCCGCCACCAGCAGCCCCTCCACGTACTCGATCCGCATCCGGTCGACCCGCTCCAACGCCGCGCGCGCGTCCTCGTCACGCTGCGCCCACGAGCGGATCGTGACCTCCGGCTCCGGGCTGCCGCCGGTGACCACGGCTTCGAGCAGCGCGTCGAGCTTGTCCCTGGGCGGCATGTCCGGCGCCGACTCGACGAGTTCGATGAACCGGGTCGTCCACACGTTCTGGAAGTGCTCCAGCAGGGCCGACTTGTATCCCACTATTCCCTTGAAGTGGTGATAGAAGGACCCTTTCGTCTTCCCGAGCCGCTCACACAACCCATCAATCGTCAGCGCGTCGCTGCCGTGCTGGACCAGCACCGCAATGCCCTCGTCCAGCCAATCGTCCCTGCCTGCCACCCCACGAAACTAACAGCAGCGGCGATGGCGACCTATTAGCCACTCAGCGCCCGTGCGGACACTATGTCCGGACAGCGTGTCTTGACATCCTGTCCGATGCGCAGCACGCTAGGACACGGCGACGGCGACCCCTGGAGGCAACGCGATGACCTTGGTTCTGTGGATAGTTTTCGGCGTCTCCACCGCCGTCGTCGGCTTCGCCGCGGCGATCCACCTCTGGCTCGCCACCTGGGCGCGCAGGGGCAAGTCCGGCAGCGAGATCATCGCGCTGGCCCTCGGCCCACTCTTCGGCACCGCGTTCCTGCTGACGTGGCCCGGTGGCAGCTGCGGCCTTCTCCTCGCCGCCCACCTCGACACCCCGGGCCTGCGGATCACGACCACCGTGTTCAGCGGCCTGATGCTCACGATCGGCACTCTGGCCATCCTGAACCTGATCCGGGCATGGATGTCCGTCAGGAAGGCGTCAACTCTGGACAGTAGATATCCAGATATGTAGTGTCCAGAGTTGTGAAGCTGAGCGACGGCGTGGAGTGGGCGCTGCACTGCTGCCTGAACCTGGCGGTGCTGGAACCCGGCACCGCGGTCACCGCGGCCAGGCTGGCGTCGTTCCACGACCTGCCGACGGCCTACCTGAACAAGCACCTCCAAGCGCTCGCGCGGGAAGGCATCGTGTCGTCCTCCCGCGGCCCCGGCGGCGGGTTCCGGCTGGCCAGGCCCGCAGCGGAGATCACGCTGCTGGACGTGGTGGTCGCGATCGAGGGACGGCGGCCCGCGTTCCGGTGCACCGAGATCCGGGCCCAGGGCACCTCGGGCAGCTGGGGCAGCGCCAAGGCCGCGTGCACGATCGACACCGCCATGCGCTCGGCGGAGCTGGCATGGCGGGAATCCCTTGCGGGGCAGAGCATCGCGGACCTGGTCGAGACGTTCGTCGGACGCTATCCGGGTGCGCCGGGACGCTTCGAGGAGTGGTTCACCCGTGCCTGACGTCCTGATCGTCGGTGGCGGCTTCGCCGGGGTGTGGGCCGCGATGGCGGCGGCCCGGCTGCGGGGTGACCGCGCGCTGGACATCGCGCTGGTCGACCCTGGCGACGCGATGGTCGTGCGGCCGCGGCTCTACCAACCCGATCCCGGGTCGATGCGGGTGCCCTACGACCGGGTGCTGCGGCCGATCGGGGTCGAGCGGATCACCGGCCGGGCCGTCGCGATCGACACCGACGCCCGCACGGTCAAGGTCGACGGCGGTGACCTGCCTTATCGCAGGCTGGTGCTCGCCGCGGGCAGTGCGCTGCGCAGGCCGAAGCTGCCCGGCGCCGAACACCTGCACGACGTCGACTCGCTGGCGGGCGCGGTCAAACTCGACCAGCACCTCCGCCAGGCCGGGCAGTCCACGGCGGTGGTCGTCGGAGCCGGGTTCACCGGACTCGAAGTGGCCACCGAACTCGCCGATCGCGCGCGGGTCGTCTTGGTGCAGCGCGCCGAGTCGGTCAGCCCGGAACTCGGGCCGGGCCCGCGGCCTGCGATCCTCGCGGCGTTGCGGACGCTGGGGATCGAAGTGCGGCTCAACGTCGAGGTCAACGCCGTCACCGCCACCGGCGCGTGGCTGTCCGACGGCACCGCCGTCCCGGCGCGCACGGTGGTCTGGACGGCGGGTGTGGCGGCGAGTCCGCTGACCCGGCAGGTCCCGGGCAGGCGCGACCACCTCGGCAGGCTCCACGTCGACGAACACCTGCGGGTGCCGGAGGCGCCGGACGTCTTCGCGGCGGGCGACACCGCGGCGGCGGACGCGGGCGGCGAGCTCACCATGCCCAGCTGTCAGCACGCGATCCCGCTGGGCAGGCACGCGGGCCACAACGCCGTGGCCGACCTGCTTGGCCTGCCCGCACGAGCCTTCTCCCCCGAGCCCTACGTGACCTGCCTCGACCTCGGCTCGGCGGGCGCGGTGTTCACCACCGGCTTCGAGCGCTCCGTGCGTGCGACCGGCGACCAGGCCAAAGTGATCAAACGCGCGATCAACGAGGTCACCATCTACCCGCCGACAGACGACGCGACAACGATCCTCGCCGAAGGCGACCCGACGAGAACCTGGGCCGACATGCGGCGCAGCGCCTAGTGCGTATCAGCGGCCCAGTTCGACGTTGTCCATGATTCCCAAGGCGTCCGGGACAAGGATCGCGGCGGAGAAGTAGGTGCTCACCAGATACGAGATCACGGCCTTCTCGTTGATCCCCATGAACCGCACGTTCAGCCCGGCGTCGAACTGGTCCGGCACCGCCGCGGGGCGCAGTCCCACGACACCTTGGTCGTCCTCCCCCAACCGCATCGCGAGGATCGAACTGGTGTTGGTGTCGGTGATGGGGATCTTGTCGCACGGCAGCATCGGAACGCCGCGCCACGCCATCGCGGGGGTGCCGTCGACCTCCGTCGTGGTCGGGTAGATGCCGCGTTTGGTGCATTCGCGGCCGAAGGCGGCGATGGTGCGCGGGTGGGCGAGGAACAGCTTTGTCTTGCGGCGGCGGCAAAGCAGGTCGTCCATGTCGTCCGGCGTGGGCGGGCCGGTGCGGGTGTGGATGCGCTGCTTCAAGTCCGCGTTGTGCAGCAGTCCGAACTCGCGGTTGTTGATGAGCTCGTGTTCCTCGCGCTCCCGCAACGCTTCCACGGTGAGCCGCAACTGCTGTTCGGTCTGGTTCATCGGCTCGTTGTAGAGGTCGGCCACCCGGGAATGCACCCGCAGCACTGTCTGCGCGACGCTGAGCTGGTACTCGCGCGGCGTGGACTCATAGTCGACGAAGGTTCCGGGCAGCTCCTGTTCACCCGAGTGGCCTGCGGACAGGGCGATCTCGGCCTCGCCGTGCTTGTTCTGCGATCGCACCGGTCGTGACCGGAACCGGTCGATGTGGACGCGCAGCTGCTCGGACTGCTCGGCGACTTCCTCGATCGCGGTCTGGGCCAGTGTCAACACGGTGCACGCGGTCACGGCGGTGAGGCTGAAATCCCACCGCCCGTCCTGGCTGAGGTGGTCGCCGTCGGCCACCATGCCGAGCGCGACCTTGTCGCCGTACTTTCCCTCGCCCTGCTTGTCCGCCTTGCCGTGGGCGATCAGCCAGATCCGGTCGGCGGGCTCCCCCGCCCGGATGATCACGTCGCCGGGCGCGAACTCCCGCTGCTCGAAGCGGTCGGAAAGCGCGGCCAGCGTTTCCTCGTCGTCGAAGTCGCGCAGCAGCGCGAGTTCGCGCAATTCCTGTGGGATCACCCGAATGCGCGCGCCCACGTTGGTGAACTCGACGCGGCCGTCGCCGAGGGTGTAGGTGAGACGGCGGTTCACCCGGTAGGTGCCAGCCGCCACCTCCACCCACGGCAGCATCCGCGACAGCCAGCGCGGCGAGATGCCCTGCATCTGCGGTTCGGACTTGGTGGTGGTGGCCAGCGTGCGCGCGGCCTTGGTGCTGAGGCTGAGCTGTGCGTGCCCGTTCAGGTTGAGATCGGGCTCGGTCACCGTCACGACACATCACACCAATCAGGTGGGCAAGTCAGCGGACGCCGCCAGTCTGCCGCACCGCGCCCGCCCAGGCGATAACACGAAAGGGGTGTTGACCCGGCGCACGGATGATCTCCGGCTGTCACCCTGTCGAGCGACTGCGCCACACGGAAACCCAGTGCTAGCTTGGGAGTCGTCGTCCAACGACGATCTTCGCCAGGAGATCGCGATAGGAGCTGTTGATCAGTGACGGACATGTTGGAAGCCGGCACCGAAACCGATCACTCCCCCCAGAGTCTGAGCACCGCCGCAGCGCGCAACCTCGCGACAACCACCAAATCCGTCCCCCAGATGCAGGGCATCAGCTCACGCTGGCTGCTGCGCGCCCTGCCGTGGGTGGAGGCCAAAGGTGGCGCCTATCGGGTGAACCGCAGGCGCACCTACACCGTCGGTGACGGCCGGGTCGAGTTCGTCAGCACCGGCGCCGAGATCCGGGTGATCCCCAACGAGCTGCGCGAGTTGGCCCCACTGCGCGGATTCGACGACGAAGAGGTGCTCGCCGAACTGGCGAACCGCTTCACCCAGCTCGAATTCGAGGCCGGGCAGTCCATTGTGGAGGAAGGCGGGGCGGTCGACCGGCTGTTCCTGATCGCCCACGGCAAGGTCGCCAAGCTCGCGTCCGGCCACTTCGGCGACCCGACGACGCTGGCGGTGCTGGCCGACGGCGACCGCATGGGCGACGCCGTGCTCGCCGAGGCCGAGTCCACGTGGGACTTCACCGCCCGCACCACCACCCGCTGCACCGTACTTGTGTTGCCCAGGCGGGAATTCCAGGAGCTGAGCGAACGGTCGGAAGCGCTGCGCGCGCACCTGGCGAGCTACCGCGCCGCGGCCGCCCACGCCCAGGACGAGCACGGCGAAGCCGAGATCGCGCTGTCGGCGGGCCACTCCGGCGAACCGGACCTGCCCGGCACGTTCGTCGACTACGACGCGGCCCCGCGCGAGTACGAGCTGAGCGTCGCCCAGACGGTCCTGCACGTGCACACCCGGGTCAGCGACCTCTACAACGACCCGATGGACCAGGCCGAGCAGCAGCTGCGGCTCACCATCGAGGCGCTCAAGGAACGGCAGGAGCGCGAGCTGGTCGTCAACCGGGACTTCGGCCTGCTGCACAACGCCGACCTGAGCCAGCGCATCCACACCAGGTCCGGCCCGCCGACCCCGGACGACATGGACGAGCTGCTGGCCACGGTGTGGAAGGAGCCCAGCTTCTTCATGGCCCACCCCAAGGCCATCGCCGCGTTCGGCCAGGCGTGCACCCGCCGCGGCGTCTACCCGCAGCACGTCGACATGAACGGCCAGATGGTGCCCGCGTGGCGCGGCGTGCCGGTGCTGCCCTGCGGCAAGATCCCGATCAGCGAGCGCGGCATCACCTCGATCATGCTGATGCGCGTCGGCGAACAGAACCAGGGCGTCATCGGCCTGCACCAGACCGGCCTGCCCGACGAGTACCGCCCCGGCCTGTCGGTGCGGAACATGGGCACCGACGCGAAGGCGATCACCTCCTACCTGGTCAGCGCCTACTACTCCGCCGCCGTCCTGACCCCGGACGCGCTCGGCGTGCTCGAGGACGTCGAACTCGGCCGCACCGACTGACCCCATTGTTCCCAACCTGAAGGAGTTCGCACCAATGACCGCTACGCGGCCTGTCCCCGACGTCCCCACCCGGCCAGTGCTGCGCAACGACTACCAGCGCTCGGTCGCCACGTACTGGAACAACGAGAAAGACCCGGTCAACCTGCGGCTGGGCGACGTCGACGGCCTCTACCACCACCACTACGGCATCGGTGACTACGACCCGGCCGTGCTGGGCGGCCCGGAAGAGGCCATCATCGCCGAGATGCACCGCCTGGAGACCGCGCAGGCCGACGTCCTGCTCGACCACCTCGGCGACATCCCGCCCAACGGCAGGCTCATGGACGGCGGCTCCGGCCGCGGCGGCACGTCCTTCATGGCCAACCAGCGGTTCGGCTGCCAGGTCGACGGCGTCACCATCTCCGAGGCGCAGGTCGCCTTCGCCAACGACCAGGCGCGGCAGCGCGGCGTGGACGACCAGGTCCGCTTCCACTTCCGCAACATGCTCGACACCGGCTTCGAGACCGGCTCGATGAACGGCATCTGGACCAACGAGACGACGATGTACGTCGACCTCGACGACCTGTACGGCGAGTTCGCCAGGCTGATCCCGTTCGGCGGCCGCTACGTGTGCGTCACCGGCTGCTACAACGACGTGACCGGCGGGCGCTCCAAGGCCGTCAGCCAGATCGACCAGCATTACACGTGCAACATCCACCCGCGCAGCAAGTACTTCGAGGCGTTGGCGGCCAACCACTTCGTGCCGATCAACGTGGTCGACCTGACCGCGGCGACGATCCCGTACTGGGAGCTGCGTGCGAAGTCGTCGGTGGCCACCGGCATCGAGGACCCGTTCCTCACCGCCTACCGCGAAGGCAGCTTCCACTACCTCCTGATCGCCGCCGACCGAATCTGAGGCCTGGAAACCATGTTGTCCCGCCTGTTCGCCCCCGCGTCGACCGATGACATCGCCCGCCGGGCCACGGCCCTGCTGGCGTCCATGGGCACAGCGCCGGGGAGCGAACTGGCCGCCGTGCTCGCCGCGTCCCCACCGGCACCGGCGGCGTCCAGCGTGTTCCTGCCGATCGAGAACCCGAGCAGCCTGGGCATGGCCGCGGTCCGGCTCCCCCAGCTGCTCATGGCCCCCGCACCCGAGCCTGAACCTGAGCCCGCGGACGACGACGAGATCCCGGAGCTGTTCTGCCCCGGCCCGGTGCGCGACAACCCCGCGCTGGGCGAGGAAGTCGACAACCTGCTGGTCGAGTGGGCCGGGCAGGTCGGGATCTACCCCGGCAGGCTCGACCACTTGCGGTCGTGTGGCTTCGGCAGGCTGATGATGCTGACCCACCCGGCCACCGATGACCCGGACCGGCTGCTGGCCGCCACCAAGGTTGTCGTCGCCGAGTGGGCAGCCGACGACTATTACCTCGACGAAGAGGACATGGGCGCCGATCCGGTCATCGCCGCCGCGCGCCTGGGCGTGCTCTACGGCGTGGTCGACCCGGTGGCGCTGCCCGCGCGGTACCAGCCGGAACTCGACAAATTCATCCAGGACGAGCCGATCGTGCACGCGTTCCGCAGCGGCATGGAGCATCTGGCCAAGTACACGACGGTGCCGCAGATGGGCCGGTTCCAGCACCAGATGGCGATCCTGTTCACCGCGCTGAGCCAGAACGCGAGCTGGCGCGTCACCGGGCAGCGGCCCGCGGCGTGGGAATACCTGATGCACCGCCACCACAACAGCTACCTGCCCCCGATGATCCTGGTCGACGCGATCGCGGGCTACGAGCTGCCCGCGCAGGAGTTCTTCGACCCGGCGGTGCGGCGCGCGTTCACCATGGCCGGGACGGCGGCGGTGCTGCTCAACGATCTGCACTCGATGAGCAAGGAAGCCGACAACGACATCAGCCTGCCCATCGCGATCATGGAAGAGGAAGGCTGCACACCGCGCCAAGCGGTCAAGCGCACGGTCGAGATCCACAACGAGCTGATGAAGCGCTTCGTCGCCGAGGCCGCCGCGCTCAGCATGGTCGGCTCCCCCATGCTCCGCCGCTTCCTCGCTGACACGTGGGCGTGGTGCGGCGGAAGCCGCGAATGGCACGCCACGACGAAGCGCTACCACGCCGAGGCCGCGTGACCCTGTCACCGGTGTTGCCCGACAAGTCGGCGACACGTCTGGCCGGATCACTGCTGCGCACGCTCGGCGTCGGCCCTGGTGAAGTGGAGCTGGACGTCGGGTGGGCCGGTCCGATCGACCTGCCGCTGACCGATGAGATCGAGGTGCAGGCCGCCACCGGGATCATGGCGGTGCACGGCCGATCCACTGGAAGGCCGTTGCCGCTGGCGGTGGACTACGCGTCCACGGTGGCCGGAGTGCTTGCCGCGCAAGGCGTGTTGGCCGCTTTGGTCGGACGCTCGCGGGGACTGCGGGTCGACGCGGTGCGGACGTCCGTCGGACAGGCGGCACTGCTGTCAGTGGCGCAGTACTTGGCGGCGGCGACGTGCGGGGACGACTGGGCGGAACCCGGCGGCCTCGGCGGACCGCCGTTCACCTCGGCCGACGATGTCCGGTTCGAAATCGAGACCCTTGACGCCGCGGCGTGGCGGCGGTTCTGGGAGGAACTGGACGCGGGCCAGGCACTCGGTCGGGCCTGGCCCGCGTTCCAGCGGCGATTCGCGACCGCCACGTGCCCACTCCCGCGTGATCTGTTCAACGCGGTGCGGCGCAAGCGATTCGCCGACATCGCGCGGATCGGAGCGGCGTGCGGGGTGAGCGTGGTCGAGGTGCGGGAGATGCCGATGGCACCGGTCCCGCCATGGACGATCACGCCACTGGCCGGGAGAGACGGACGGGTGCCGAGAACACGTCCGGCGGCCGATGGGCTGCCGTTGGCGGGGCTCGTGGTCGTGGAGTCGACGCGGCGGGTGCAGGGGCCGTTGGCGGGGCATGTGTTGCGGTCGCTGGGGGCCGAAGTCGTGCGGATCGAGCCGCCGGGGGGTGATCCGCTGCGCGGGGTGCCGCCGATGGCGGGTGACTGTTCGGCCAGGTTCCGCGCCATCAACGACGGCAAACGCGTCGTGGAGATCGACCTGTCCACCGACCCCGACGCCGTGCGCGACTTGGTCGCCGAGGCAGACGTGTTCCTCCACAACTGGGCGCCGGGCAGAGCGCAGCGGTGGGGGCTCGACTCCACCGACCTGGCCCGTCCCGGCCTGGTCTACGCGTGGGCGTCCGGCTGGGGCGACCACTCCAGGCCCCCGTTGGGCACCGACTACCTCGTGCAGGCCCACAGCGGACTCGCCGCCGCTGTCAGGCCCCAAGGCGAACCGCCCGCACCCTCGCTGATGACGTTGACCGACGTCCTCGGTGGGCTCGTGTCCGCGACGGCGATCGTGGCCGGGCTGCTGGCCCGCGCACGCACCGGGCGCGGTTCCCGCGTCGACTCGTCCCTGCTCTCAGCCGCGGCGCTCGTGCCCACAGACCGTCCCGTGTGGACCAAATGGCATCGCCCCATCGCCACCGAAGACGGATTTGTCGCGCTGTCCAAGGAAACAGCCGCCCAGCCGCACAAAGTAACAGCGGCCCTTGGCAATCAGGTAGAGCCGACAAACACCACGCTTGACCGGTTGCGCGATGCCGGGTTGTCGGGCGCCGCCGTGTGCACCGACCTGGCGAAACTCGGCCCACAGTTCGACCGCGTCCTGCACCGCGAGGGATACGCCGCTCCAGCGTCCCCGTGGGAGTTCGAGTGAGCTGGGTGTCCACCAAGGGACTCCGGATAACAGACCTGGTGCCCGCAAAGGACCGGCGCGAGTGGGTCGAGCGAGGGTTCTGCCCTGGCCGAGACCTCTACAGCCTCTTCCTCCACCACGTCCGCGCCGACCCGACCCGCGACGCGGTGATCGACCCCAACGGCACCTTGTCCTACGCCGAGCTGAACGCGTCAGTCACCGGGATCGCCGCCGACCTGACCGCCGCGGGCCTCGGCGCGCGCGACGTGATCGGCATTCGGCTGCCCAACGGCCGGGACACGGTCGCCGCGGAACTGGCCGTGCTGGCGATCGGCGCGGTCGCGCTGCCCTTCCCCGGTGGCAAACGGGACACGCCGAGTCTGCTGGGACGGGCCAGGGCCAGCGCGCTGATCACCGACGCCGCCGACGGTTCGGAGCCCGCTGACGTCGCGATTCTCACGCCGGGCGGATCTGAAGCCTGGTCACCGGTCGAGATCGACCCGGAGGCCCCGGCGCGGATCCTGGTGTCGTCGGGATCGGAGTCCGAGCCGAAGATGGTCGCCTACTCGCACAACGCGTTCGGCGCGCGCGCCAACTACGTCCGGGCGCTCGGCACCGGACCGATGCGCAACCTGGTGCTGGTGCCGCTGGCGTCGTCGTTCGGCTCGTGCGGTGTCCCGGTCACGGTCGCCGCGCTGGGGCAGACGCTCATCGTCCGCCCCGGCTTCGACGCGGGCGCCGGCCTGCGGATGATCAGCGAGCACCGCCCGACGCACGTGTTCGGCGTGCCGACAATGCTCCAGCGAATGGCCGACCAGTCCGACCGAAGGATCGCCTGCGTCATGGTTTCCAGCGGCGCCGCGTTGCCCGAGACCACCCGCGCGGCGGTTGAGGAGCGGCTCGGGCGGGTGATCACGGTCTACGGCTCGGCCGACGGCGTCAACTGCCACACCGCACGGCACAGCGCCGGGGTCGGCCGTCCGGACCCGACGGTCACCGACATCCAGATCACCGACACGCACGGCAACCCGGTGCCCCCAGGGGTCGAGGGCGAGATCCGCGCACGCGGCCCGATGACTCCCCTGTGCTACGTCGCCGCCCCCGACCTCGACGCCCGCTACCGGACGCCTGACGGCTGGGTGCGGACCGGCGATCTGGGCGTGCTGGACGACGACGGTCTGCGCGTGGTCGGCCGGATCAAGCAGGTGGTGATCCGCGGCGGCCACAACATCAGCCCGGCCGAGGTCGAAGGCCACATCGGCACCCACCCGGCCGTCGCCGAGGTCGCGTGTGTCGGCGTGCCGGATGACGACCTCGGCGAACGCCTGTGCGCGTTTGTCGCGCAGCGGTCGGGCAGCGCCGAACTGACGCTGCCCGACCTGACCGCGTTCCTGCACGACGAGCGCGGGGTGGAGAAGCGGAAGCTCCCGGAACTGCTGGTCGTGCTCCCGGAGCTTCCGCTGGGTCCGACCGGCAAGATCTGCCGCCGAACCCTCACCGCGATCACAAGGTGAGCGTCCACGTGTCGATGGTGCCGATGTCCTGCGAGGCGGCGTCCTGCACCCGCAGCGTCCACGTGCCGTTGCGAACCTCGGAGGACAGGTTCACCGTGTAGGTCTGGTGGATGTTGTCGGTGCCCGACCCGGTCCGGTTGTGCAGCACATACGCCGTGCCGTCCGGGGCGACGAGCGACACGACCAGGTCACCGATGTAGGTGTGGAGGATGTGCACCTCGGCCTTCGACGTCGACGACGCGTTGCCCGAGCAGCCCGACATGACGATCGTCGAGGTCACCGTGGTGTTGTCCGGGATCGCGACGTCCGTGCCGTTGGTGTTGGCGCAGCCGCCGACCGACGCCACGGTCAAGGTGAACGTCGTGCTCCTGGTCGCCGAAGCGGCCGACCCGGTGATGGTGATCGGGTACGTGCCCGCCGGGGTCGACGCCGAGGTCGTGATCGTCGCCGTGCTCGACGCACCGGCCGTGACCGACGTCGGGCTGAACGCCGCCGTAGCGCCGCTCGGCAGCCCCGAAGCCGAGAAGGCGACCGACTCGGCGGTGCCGGACACGACCGCCGTGCTGACCGTCGTGGTCGCCGAGACGCCCGGGTTGACGGTGGCCGAGGCCGGGGACGCGGCGATGGAGAAGTCGTTGCTCGGGGTGCTCGTCGGGCGGATCTGGTAGATGCCGAGGCCGTAGGTGGCCGCGGTCAGGACCGTCTGGTTCGACGACACCGAGGTCTCCAGGTCCGTCACCGGCACCAGCGGCATCCCGGTGCCGACGGGCGACCAGTTCGCGCCGCCGTTGGTGGAGGTGAAGGCGCCGACGTCGGTGCCGACGTACAGCACGTTCCGGTTCTGCGGGTCGAGGACGATGTCGTTCACCGGCGCGTCGGGCAGGTTGCCGGAGATCGCGGTGTAGGACGTACCGCCGTTGGTGGTGCGGAAGACCTGGGCGGCGCTGGTACCGTTGCGGTAGCCGGACACCGTGATGTAGGCGAGGTTCGCGTCGGTCGGGTCGACCGTCACCCTGGTCATGTACCGGGAGGGCAGGCCCGCGGTGATGTCGGTCCACGTCGAACCGGTGTTGCGGGTGACCCACAGCTTGCCGTCGTCGGTGCCCGCGTAGATGACCGCCGGGTTCGACTTGGCCACCCCGATCGCCGAGACCGTGCCCCAAGTGGTGACCGTCAGGTTCGGGCTGATGACGCTGAACCCGGCCGCGGAGTTGGTCGAGCGGTTGACCCGGTTGCCCGCGAAGTACACGATCGCCGGGTTCGACGGGTCGAGCACGACGGGCGAGAACCAGTTCCAGCGGTCCGAGGTCGCCGCGCCGAACGCCGACATCGAGTTGCCGCCGTTGGTGGACCGGTTGCATACCCCGTTCTGCGAACAGGCGTACACCTTGAGGTGGTTGGTCGGGTCGATCACGTTGGCCAGGCCGTCACCGCCGTTGTACGAGCCCCATCCCGCCCAGGACCGCACCGAGCCGTTGTCCTGCAGACCGCCGTTGATCCGCGTCGGGTCCTGTTGGGACACTCCGACGCTGTAGAACTGCATGTTGGCCAGGTTGGTGCTCTTGGTCCACGAGCCGCTGAGCGAGCCGTTCTGGGTGGAGCGGTAGATGCCGCCGTCGTTGCCGATGTAGACCTTGTTCGCCACCGACGGGTCGAACGCGACGGCGTGCTGGTCGACGTGGAACGACGAGCTGTTGCTGGTCCAGCTGCCGCCCGCGTTGCTCGACTCCAGCATCGGCACACCCGGCACCCAGATGTGCTGGGCGGCGAGCGGGTCGACGAAGATCCGGCCGAACCACCAGCCGAAGGTCGACTGCGAGCTGCTCAGCGCCGACGTGCTGGTGATCTGCGTCCAGCTCGCACCCTTGTTGGTGGAAGTCCAGAAGCCGAGGAAGTTGCCGGGGGTGTTCGCGGCGATCGCGTACAGGCGGTTCGGGTCGCTCTTGGCGACCGCGACGCCCATCCGGCCGAGGTTGCTGCTCGACGCGGGCAGGCCGCCCGCGAGGCGGGTCCAGGTGGCGCCGCCGTCGGTGGACTTGTGGATGCCGGAGCCGACGCCGCCGTAGACGCGGCCCGCCGGGGTGCGGGTGTGGTCCCACATCGCGGCGTAGACCGTGTTGGAGTCGCCGAGGGAGACGTCGATCGCGCCGGTGGTGGTGTTGGCGCCCGCCAGGATCTGCGTCCAGGTCGTGCCGCCGTCCTCGGTGCGGTAGAGGCCGCGCTCGCCGCCCGGCTGGTAGAGCTTGCCCGCGGCGGCGACGAAGACGCGGTTGGAGTTGTTGGGGTCGATGGCGATCCGGCCGATGCGGTCGGTGCCCGCCAGGCCCATCGCCGCCCACGTCGTGCCGCCGTCGGTCGACTTGTAGACGCCGTTGCCGGGGAAGGAGTACGACGCGGAACCGGGGTTGCCCTCGCCGGTGCCGACGTAGATCGTCCCGTTGGCGGCGACGGCGACCGCGCCGACGCCCTGCGGCAGGTCCGGTCCCCACGAGTAGCTGAACGAGACGCCGCCGTCGGTGCTCTTCCAGAGCCCGCCGGACGCGGCGGCCGCGTAGATCGTGTTCGCGCGGGTCGGGTCGGGCGCGAGGTCGGAGACCCGGCCGCCGAGCCCGGGGCCGAGTGACTGCCACGCCGCCGCGGCCTGGATCGACGCGCGGCTGTGGCCTGTTTGCAGGGTTTTCGCCTGGCGCTGCGCGCGCGACAGGTTCCCGGCCAGGTCAACCGTGGGGTCAGGGAACAGCCGTTGCCTGGCGAACCACTCGTCGGAGCCCGCAGGGCCGGTGGCCTGGTCGGGATCGATCGCCGCGACCCCGATGACCCGGTCGGCCTCGTTCGGCACGGCGGCGGCGGGCAGGACCGCCATTGCCAATACCAGTAATGGGAACAAAGTCTTCTTGGACAGCCTCATGGACGCCCTCTCCCTCGCTGAGCACGGCGCATGCAGGGCGCCGGCGCCAGGATCGGGCATCGGGGGTCGCCGCGAATAGAGCTAAAGCGGGCAATTCACGTTCACGTTTTTACCGTCTTCACCATTGTGCCGAGGACCGATCGTGTGCCACCGTTCCCCGGCCGCGGTGGCACACCGCGGGCGGACCAGGAGCGGAACCCATGCACCCCAGACCCTTCGGCCGCGCGGTCGGCGCGGTCGCGGTGATCGCGGTGTTCGGCGCGCTGCTCGTCCTGCTCGTGTCGGGGTCGCTGCACGTGCCCGGACTGCCGCCGCCCACCACGCCCGACCTGGTGCCCGATCCGCTGTCCACCGAGGGATACCGCCGTTCGGCCGAGTTGGGTGGGCTGGCGCGGGCGACGCTGAACTCGATGCTGGTTTGTCTGGTGGCGGTCCCGGTGAGCGTGTTCGTCGCCGCCACCGCGGGCTTCGCGCTGACCCAGGTGTCGGCGCGGACGTCGCGGGTGGTGATCGGGCTGTCGCTGGTCGCGCTGATGGTGCCCGCGGTCGCCCTGCTGGTGCCCAGGTTCGCGCTGTTTCGCGCACTCGACCTGACGGGGACGCTCGCACCGCTGGTCGCCCCGGCGCTGATCGCGACGTCGCCGCTGTACCCGCTGGTCTACTACCTGGCGTTCCGCGCGGTGCCCGCCGAGCTGTACGACGCGTGCAGGCTGGAGGGCATGTCGCCGCTGCGGACCTGGTGGCGGGTCGGGATGCCGCTGGTGCGGCCGGTGACCGCCGGGGTGGCGGCGCTGACGTTCGTGCTGACGTGGTCGAACTTCCTGGACCCGCTGGTGTTCCTGTACGACCGCGACACGTTCACACTGCCGCTGGCGCTGCGGTCGCTGGCCACGCTCGACCCGACCGACTTTCCCGTCTTCCTGGCGGGCGCGGTGCTGGCGACCGCGCCCGCCGTGGTGGTTTTCGCGTTGGCGCAACGAGGTTCTTGGTTCAAGAAGGGAAATCGGGGATGAGATTCGCACGGGCCCTGGCGCTGCTGACCGCGGCGGCCGCGGTCGCGTCGGGCTGTTCGACGGAGGTGGCGGCCGGGCCTGGGCAGGTGAGCCTGCTGGTGTTCGGCGACCCGAACGAACTCGCCGCCTACCGCGAACTGGAGGCCGCCTACGAGCGTGCGGTGCCGGGCGCGGACCTGCGGCTGATCGAGGCGAGCGACCGCAAGGACCTCATCACGAAGCTGTCGACCTCGGTGGCGGGTGGCAACCCGCCGGACCTTTTCCTGATGAACTACCGCTTCTACGGCCAGTTCGCGAAGCGCGACGCGATCGAGCCGGTGCAGGAGCGGCTCGACAAGTCGACCGCGATCAAGGCGGCGGACTTCTACCCGCAGGCGCTCTCGGCGTTCCAGGCCGATGGCAAGCAGCTCTGCATGCCGCAGAACATGTCCAGCCTTGTCGTTTATTACAACAAGACCCTGTTCGCCAAGTACGGAATCGCCGAGCCCAAGGCGGGCTGGAGCTGGCACGACATGGTGGCCACCGCGGCGGGCCTGACCCGCGACGCGAACGGCGACGTCGCCAAGGGCGTCGACCCGGACGCCGCGCCGGGCACGCCTCCCGGTCCACCGCCCGCGGTCTACGGGCTCGGCGTGTCCCCCGAGGTCATCCGGATCGCGCCCTTCGTGTGGTCGAACGGCGGCACGCTGGTCGACGACGAGAAGCGGCCGACGAAGCTGTCGCTCGACGGCCCTGCGGTCGAGGCGCTGTCGGAGTTCATCGACCTGCGCGGCCGCCACGGTGTGGTGCCGACCGACCAGGAGGTCGAGAGCGAGAACGACGAGGCACGGTTCGCCGCGGGCAGGCTCGGGATGCTGATGCAGTCGCGCCGGTCGACCACGACGTTCCGCAAGATCACCGATTTCGAGTGGGACGTGGCGCCGCTGCCGGTGTTCAAGTCCCCCGCGACCGTCCTGCACAGCGACGGCTACTGCATGCCGAAGGGCTCGTCGAACAAGGCGGGCGCGTGGCGGTTCGTCGAGTTCGCGCTGGGCAAGGAAGGCGCGACGATCATGGCGAAGACCGGCCGGACCGTTCCGTCCACTATGGAGGTCGCGAAGTCGCCCGCGTTCCTCGACCCGGGCAAGCCGCCGCGCAACGCCTCGGTGTTCCTCGACTCGATCCCCGCGATCCGCGCGACGCCGACGATCTCGACGTGGCCGGAGATCGAGGACGTGGCCAACGGCATCTTGGAGAACGCGCTGTACCTGGGTCAGCAGCCGCAGGAAGTCGCCCGTCAGCTCGATGAGCAGACCAGGTCGCTATTCGAGCGCGGGAAATGACGCACGGGCTGGAGCTCGACGGCGTCCGCGCCGCCCACGGCGGCGCGGAGACGCTGCGCGGGATCTCGCTGACCGCGGCGAAGGGCGAGTTGCTTGTGCTGCTCGGCAAGTCTGGCGCGGGCAAGTCGACGCTGCTGCGGGTGATCGCCGGGCTGCATCCGTGTTCGGGCGCGGTGCGGATCGCCGGTCGGGACGTCAGTTCGCTGACACCGGGCGAGCGGGACGTGTCGATGGTGTTCCAGTCCTTCGCGCTGTTCCCGCACTTGACCGTGCTGGAGAACATCGGCTTCGGCCTGCGCGCCCGCGGCGTCGGCCGGGCGGAGACGCGCACCCGGTCGGCCGCGGCCGCGGAGATCGTCGGGTGCGCGGAGGTGCTGTCCCGGCGGCCGGACCAGCTCTCGGGCGGCGAACGGCAGCGGGTGGCCCTGGCTCGGGCCTTGGTACGGGAACCCGCGTTGTTCCTGCTGGACGAGCCGATGTCCAATTTGGACGCCTCGGCCCGGGCGCGGACCCGCGCGGAGCTGCGGGCCCTGCACGACCGGGTCGGCGCGACGACGGTGCACGTGACCCACGACCAGACCGAGGCGCTGGCCATCGCCGACCGGGTCGCGGTGCTGAACGACGGGCGGATCGAGCAGCTCGGCACCCCGGACGAGGTCTGGCGGCGCCCCGCCACGACGTTCGTCGCGGGCTTCGTGGGGTCGCCCGCCATGAATCTGCTGCCCGGCGACGGGCCTTGGCGGGTATCCGGGGCACACCAGGTGGGAGTCCGCCCGGAGGCAGTGCGACTGGCGTCGTCCGGCACCGGGTTCGCCGCTTACGTGACAGGCGCGGAGGTGATCGGCGAGGACGCGTGGGTGCGGCTGCGGATCGGCGACCACGGGATCGTCGCGCGCGTCCCGGCGGACTCGCGCCCGGCCGCGGGCGCGGCGGTGATCGCGAGCGCGGCCGAGTCCGACCTGCACGGGTTCGACGCCGACGGGAAACGGGTGCCGTAGGTGGACAGCGAAGTCGTCGAAAGGGAGCGGGTGCCGCGACTGGAGGGCACCCCGCGGGTGGAAGCGCGCGCGCGTCGCAGAGCGCCGCGGCTGTCCCGGCGCGGGCAGCTCATCCTCATGCTCGCGCCCTACGTCGTCGGGCTTGTCGTGCTTGTGCTCGGCCCGGCACTCGTCACCTTCGTGCTCGCGTTCGCCGACTACGACCTGATCGGGGCCGTCCACTGGATCGGGTTCGCCAACTTCGTCGAGCTCGCCGAGAGCCCGGCCTTCCGCGCCGCCCTGTCCAACTCGCTCGGGTTCGCCGCGGTCGCCGTCCCCCTGCGGCTGCTGTTCGCGTTCGGACTCGCCTTGCTGCTGTTCCGGCGCGCGTTCGGTGTCGGGGCCGCGCGGACCGCCGTGACCTTGCCCGCCGCCGTGCCGGAGGTGGCCTACGGACTGCTCTGGCTGTGGCTGCTGAACCCGATGTACGGACCGGTCAACCAGATCCTGCGCGCCACCATCGACGCCGACGCCATCCCCAACTGGCTCACCCACCCCGCCGACGCGCGCGCGGGCATCATCCTGATGAGCCTGTTCACCATCGGTGAGACCTTCATCGTCCTGCTCGTCGCCCGCCGCTCACTGCCCGCCGAGGTGTACGAGCAAGCCGCCATCGAGGGCGCCACCGGCTGGTACCTGATGCGCCGCGTCACGCTGCCGCTGATGGCTCCCGCCCTCGGCCTGCTCCTGCTGCGCGACACGATCCTGAGCTTCCAGTTCTCCTTCGTCCCCGCCCTCGTCGTCACCCAGGGTGGCCCGCCGCCCTACGCGACGACCTACCTCCCGCTCTTCGTCTACCGCAACGCGTTCGAGTACCTCAGATACGGCTACGCGGCCGCCGCCACCCTCGTCATGCTCGCCTGCACAGCCGCGGCGGTGTTCCTCCAGTGGCGGCTGATCCGCCGCTATCGCGCCCGCTACAGCTAGATCCACCGGTAGCGTCGCTCCGGCCTGCCCGTACCGCCGTAGCGCAGCCGAACCGCCGCCCGCCCGGTCTCCACGAAGTGCTCCAGATACCGACGAGCACTGGCCCGCGACAGGTTCGCCACGACCGCGCACTCGGCCGCGGACATGTCCTCGTCCGCCGACCGCAGTGCCCGCGCCACGACGTCGCCGGTCTCCGCCGACAGCCCCTTGGGCAACGCCGCCGTGCCACCCGGCCGGGCCCCGAACACTCTGTCCACATCAGACTGACCGGCCGTCGACAAAGCGCTCAGCCGGGCATGCAGGGCCGCGAAGTGTTGGAGCTGGTCATAGAGCGCCGAATACGAGAACGGCTTGATCAAGTAGTGCAGCACCCCGCTGCGCATGGCGCGGCGGACCGTGTCGACGTCGGTGGCCGCGCTGATGACGATCACGTCCGGGTCGACGCTCGACCCGCTGCGCAGCTCCCGCAGCACCGCCACGCCGTCCATGTCCGGCAGGTAGATGTCGAGCAGCACCAGGTCCGGCCGCAACCGGTCGACCGCGCGCAGCGTGTCCGCGCCGGTGTGGGCGACGCCGACGACGGTGAAACCCGGCGTGCGGGCCACATAGCCGCTGTGCACCTTGGCGACCATGAAGTCGTCGTCGACGACCAGGACCCGGATCATCGCGCCACCGGCAGGGTCGCGGTGAACACGGCGCCGTCGGCGTTGTGCACGGTGACCGAGCCCTGACGGCGCACGCACGCCTGCCGGGTCAGCGCCAGCCCCAGCCCGCGCTGCCCGCCCTCCTCGGCGGCCTTCGTGGTGAACCCGTTGCGGAAGATCTCCTCCGCCAAGTCCGGCGCCACTCCGGGACCCGAGTCCCGCACGACTACTCGGATCGCGCGGGGCTCGTGGACGACGTCGACCTCGATCCACCCGCCCGGCCCGGGAAGCGCGTCCAGCGCGTTGTCGACCAGGTTGCCGAGCACGGTCACCAGGTCCGCCGACAGCGGCTCGTCGACCTCGCCCAGCCGGGCGGCGGGCGCCAGCCGCAGGTCGACGCCCTGCTCGGCGGCGAGGCTGGCCTTGGCGATGAGCAGCGCGGCGACCGACGGGTCGGCGATGCGGGAGCTGACCTCGGCGTGCCAGCGGTCCATGGTGGTGCTGACCCGCGTGACGAACCGGCGGACCTCGTCGTACTCCCCCAGCTCGATCAGGCCGGAGATGGTGTGCAGGCGGTTGGAGAACTCGTGGGCCTGCGCGCGCAGGGTGTCGGTGGTGTTGCGGTTGGCGGCCAACTCGTCGCGCAGGCGGACCAGCTCGGTGCGGTCCCGCAGGGTCACCACGGCACCGAGGCCGCGCGTGCCGATCGAGATGGGCATCCGGTTCAGCACGAGGACCCGGCCTTTGCGCAGCACGATCTGGTCGGCGCCGTCGGCGCGGCCGGTGAGCACGTCGAGCAGCCGGTCGTTGAGGTCCAGGTCGGCCACGGCGTGCCCGACGACGTGGTCCGGCAGGGAGAGCAGCGTGCGGGCCTGGTCGTTGAGCAGGGTGATCCGGTGCTGCGGGTCGAGGCCGACGACGCCCTCGCGGATGCCGTGCAGCATGGCCTCGCGGTGCTCGACCAGGCCGGTGATCTCGGCGGGCTCCAGGCCGAGCGTCTGCCGCTTGACCCACCAGGCCAGCCAGAACGAGCTCACCACCCCAAGCGCGGTGGCGATGCCCAGCAGCACGAGCGCGTCGCCGGGCGAGTCGACCAGCGCCTCCCACACGCTCGGCAGGTCCTGGCCCGCGGCGACGATGCCGATGACGTCGCCCTGCTGGCCCATCACCGGCACGTGCGCGACGACAGCGCCGTCCACCTCGCCGACCCACGAGCGGCCCGACGTGATGGTGCTGTCGCCGATCGGGAGCGGCTCACCGTTCTGGCGGGGGTCGGGCGAGGTCAGCACCGTGCGGTCCGGCCTGGCGATGATGACGAAACTGGCCCCGGACTGGCTGCGGGCGGACTCGGCGAACGGCGCGAGCGTCTCGTGCCTGCCCCGGTCGGCCAGGGAGAACCGCAGTCCCTGGTTGGCCGCGACGTCCTCGGCGAGGCCGAGCATCCGCCTGCCCTCGGTCTCCCGGAAGCCCTGCCCGACCTGCGCGAGGCTCACCGCGGCCACCGCCGCGAGCAGCACCAGCACGCTGAGCAGCTGCAACGCCAGGAGCTGGCGCGCGAGCGAGCCCCTCTTGCCCATCCGCTCACCTCCCGTCGGTTGAGAGTGTGAACCTAAACTGGCGGGTCCCGCCGTGAGCAAAACGAGCAAATCGACCGCTGCGCACGTAACCGAGACGTCACGTCCGCGAAGCCGCACGATTCGGGCACTCGACGACGAGAGGCAGGGATCACAGTGAGGTCTCGCAGAATCATTCCGCTCCTGGCGGCGCTGGTGGCGGTCACGGGCGTGACGGCGTGCAACACCGCGGAGAGCTCGTCGGCCAAGGTCACGGGCTTGCGGCTGATGGTGCCGAACACCCCGGGCGGCGGCTACGACGTCACCGCGCGCACCGCGGCCAAGGCGATGGAGGAGGCGGGCCTGGCCCGCAACGTCGAGGTGTTCAACCTGCCCGGCGCGGGCGGCACGGTCGGGCTGGGCCGCCTGGTCAGCGAGAAGGGCAACGGCAAGCTCGTCATGCAGATGGGCCTCGGCGTGGTCGGCAGCGTCTACACGAACAAGTCGCCGTCGACGCTGCAGCAGACCACGCCGATCGCCCGGCTGATCGAGGAGCCCGACATCATCGTGGTGTCGAAGAGCTCCAAGTACACGAGCATCAAGCAGCTGGTGGACGCGTGGAAGGCCGACCCGGGCAAGGTGCCGGTGGGCGGCGGGTCGTCGCCGGGCGGGCCGGACCACCTGGCGCCGATGCTGGTGGCCAAGGCGATCGGGCTGGCCCCCAAGTCGGTCAACTACGTGCCGTTCGACGGCGGCGGTGAGCTGCTGGCCTCGGTGCTCGGCGACAAGGTCGCCTTCGGTGTCTCGGGCGTCGGCGAGTACGCCGACCAAGTCAAGGCCGGTGAGCTGCGGGTCCTCGCGGTGACCGGGCCGCAGCGGGTGCCCGGGATCGACGCGCCGACGCTCAAGGAGTCCGGTGTGGACGTCGAGTTCACCAACTGGCGCGGGGTCGTGGCGCCGCCGGGGATCAGCGACAAGGACCGCGACGCGCTGGTCGCCCTCTACACCTCGCTGCACTCGTCCACCGCGTGGAAGGACGCGCTGCGCAAGAACGGCTGGCAGGACGCGTTCAGCACCGGCGGCGACTTCGCGAAGTTCCTCCAGCAGGAGAACGACCGGGTCGGCCTGGTGCTGAAGGACCTGGGGCTGACGGCATGACCACCGTCGCGCTCCTGCGACAGCGCTCCGAACTGGGTGTCGCGGTGTTCCTGGCCGCGCTGGGCGGGCTGGTCCTGGTCGACGCGCTGACGCTGCCGACCGACTTCGCCCAGCGCGGTCCGGTCGGCCCCGCCGCCGTGCCGACCGTGGTCGGCGGCGGCCTCGTCGTCATCGCCATCGCGTTGGCCGTGGACGTGCTGCGCGGTGGCCGCGGCGAGGCGGAGTCCGGCGAGGACGTCGACCTGACCACTCCCCCGGACTGGCGCACGGTCGGCCTGCTCGCGGCGGCGTTCCTCGCCAACGTGGCCCTCATCGACGCGGTGGGCTTCCCGATCTCGGGCGCGGTCCAGTTCTGGGGCGCGGCCTACGCGCTGGGCAGCCGTAAGTACCTGCGGGACGCGCTGGTCGCGGTGGGGATGTCGGTCGGCACGTACTTCGTCTTCCACGGGTTGCTCGGAGTCACCCTGCCGGGCGGTCCGCTGACGGGGCTGATGTGACGTGGACACCCTCGACAACCTGATCGCGGGCTTCGGCACCGCCCTGACCCCCACCCATCTCCTGCTGGCCGCCGTCGGCGTCCTCCTGGGCACCGCGATCGGCGTCCTGCCCGGCATCGGCCCGGCGATGGCGGTGGCGCTGCTGCTGCCGGTCACCTATGGGATCGAGCCGACGGGCGCGTTCATCATGTTCGCGGGCATCTACTTCGGCGGCATGTTCGGCGGCTCCACCACGTCGATCCTCCTCAACACCCCAGGCGAAACGGCGGCGGTGGTGACCGCCATCGACGGCCACCCGATGGCCCGCAAGGGCCGCGGCGCCCAAGCCCTCGCCGCGGCGGCGATCGGCCACTTCATCGGCGGGATCGTGGGGACGGTGCTGTTGGTGCTGCTCGCCCCGACCGTGGCGAAACTGGCGGTCGACATCGGCGCACCGGACTACTTCGCGGTGATGGTGCTGGCGTTCATCGCGGTGACCTCGGTGCTCGGCACCTCCCGCGTCCGCGGTTTCGCGTCGTTGGGTATCGGGCTGGCGATCGGACTCGTCGGACTCGACCCGATCACCGGCCAGGCCCGACTCACCTTCGGCTCGCTGCACCTGGCGGACGGGATCGACGTCGTGGTCGTCGCGGTCGGCCTGTTCGCCGTCGGCGAGGCCCTTTGGGTCGCCGCCCACCTCCGGCGGACCACGGGAACAGCGATCCCAGTCGGCCGCCCCTGGCTGGACCGCGACGACGTCCGCCGGTCATGGAAACCGTGGCTGCGCGGCCCACTGATCGGCTTCCCGTTCGGCGCGGTTCCGGCCGGTGGCGCGGAGATCCCGACGTTTCTGTCCTATGTGACCGAACGAAAGCTGTCGAAACACCCCGAGGAATTCGGCCACGGCGCCATCGAGGGCGTCGCAGGCCCGGAGGCGACCGCCAGCGCGTCGGCAGCCGGAACCCTGACGTCGATGCTGACCCTGGGCCTGCCCACAACGGCGACGGCGGCGGTGATGCTGGCGGCGTTCCAGCAGTACGGCATCCAGCCGGGACCACTGCTGTTCGCCCGGGAACCGGAACTGGTGTGGGCGCTGATCGCGAGCCTGTTCATCGGAACGGTGTTGCTGCTGGTGCTGAACCTGCCACTGGCCCCGATGTGGGCGAAGCTGCTGCGGATTCCGAGGGCATACCTGTATTCGGGCATCCTCTTCTTCGCCAGCGTTGGGGCGTATGCGGTCAGCGCGGACGTGCTGGATCTGGTGCTGCTGTTCGCAATCGGCTTGGTGGGCTTCATGATGCGCCGTTTCGGCCTGCCGGTACTACCCGCGATCATCGGCGTGATCCTGGGCCCCAACGCGGAACAACAACTACGACGGGCACTTCAGCTCAGCGACGGAGACCTGTCGGGCTTGGTGAACACAACCTTCTCAGTGACGGTGTATGCGGTGATCGCACTGATCCTGCTGTGGCCACTGGTGCGGAAGTTGTTGCCGGTACGGAAGAAGGCTGTCCAAAGAATCACATAAGCCGCACCCCGCGCCTGAGCAGCATCGGGTGAAACTGGGCGATCACGCTTTGGCTGGGGGAGACAACGGCCCGCTCGCTACGTCGCGTGTGGGATGCCCTTCCGCCCACGCTCTTTCCACAGGGCCGTCGTCAGGGGCCCAAGCAAAGCGTGATCGCCCAGTTTCACCCGATGGTGCGGCCCCAACGACACACCAGGCCAGCCAGACCGCAACCGCGCACCCACCCGACAGTCCCCGGCCTCGCCACGCCAGGCGAGGTCCAGCGCACCCAAACCCCCGCCCAATGGGTGACGACAGCTCGTTTGGCGCCGTGCCAGGGTTGGGTATCCCTTGGTCCCTAGCACCGCTTGGTCGGAGGGCCTCATGACCGTCACCGCGTCAACACCCCCGACCATCGGCGTGGAAGAGGAGTTCCTGCTGGTGGACCCCACCACCGGCCTCCCAGTCCCCCGTGCCCCCGAGGTCGTGGAGTACGCGCGGAACACATTCGGCGTCGAGCTAGGTCTGGAACTGGCCCTAGCCCAGGTAGAGATCCGCACCGGCGTGTGCCGAGACCTCTCCGACGCCCGAGAACAGCTCCACGACCTGCGGAAAGTCGCCACCGCGGCAGCTGAGGCAGTCGGCTGCCGAGCGCTCGCGGTCGGCGTGCCGGTAGTCGGCGGAACACGCATCGAGACGGCCCCGGAAGGCCGCTACGGCCAGCTCACCGCTGATTACCGCCAACTCGCCGCCGAGCAGTCCATCTGCGGCTGCCACGTCCACGTCGCGGTGCCCGACCCGGAGACCGCCGTGCGCGTGTGCAACCACCTGCGGCCGTGGCTGCCCGTCCTCGGCCTGCTGACCGCGAACTCACCGATCGCGGCGGGCCGGGACACCGGCTACGCGAGTTGGCGCACCATCGTGTGGTCGCGGTGGCCTAGCTCCGGCCCACCGCCGTACTTCGAGTCCGCTGCCCACCACGGCCGGACGATCGAGATGCTCCAGGAGTCGGGCGCCGCAGGCGACGCGCGGATGGTCTATTGGGACGTCCGCCCGTCCGCCCACCTGCCCACCGTCGAGGTCCGCGTCGCCGACGTCGCGGGCACCGTCGAGGAGGCCGTCCTCCTCGCCGCTTTGGTCCGCGGCTTGGTCGCCACCGCCCTGACCGACCTGAGACGCGGCGTGCTCGCCCCGCGGATACCGGTCGAGACACTCAAAGTCGCCACCTGGCGGGCCGCCCGAGACGGCCTGACCGGCGACGCGTTCGACGTCCTCAGCGGGCGCCTGATCCCGGCACGGGCGCTGGTGGACAGACTCGTCGACCACGCAGGCGACGCGCTGGCCCAAATGGGCGACCTCGACACGGTGGCGGAGCTGCTCGCCGACCTGGATCGCACCGGCACGGGAGCCATGCGCCAACGCGCCGCCTTCGCCCGCACGGGCCGCATCACCGACGTCCTCGCCCAGTGCGACGCGGCCTGTTCGGGTGGGCCGGTGAAGCACACGGCGTGACCCCATGACCTGCTGAGACAGCTCCGGCGCGCGGATCTCGGCCGCCCGGTTGAAGATGGCCTGGTGACCACAGTCGAGGCCGCCAGGCCGGTTTCCGGCCCGCCCCAGCTCAGTTCCGCGCAGCGCACCGTGGTGTTCAGCGCGATCGCCATGGGAATGCTGCTCGCCGCGCTCGACCAGACGATCGTGGGCACCGCCCTACCCACGATCGTGGCCGACCTCGGCGGCGCGGCGCACATGTCGTGGGTCGTGACGTCCTACCTGCTGGCCGAGACCGTGGCCACGGCGCTGGTCGGCAAGTTCGGCGACCAGTTCGGCCGCAAGATCGTCTTCCAGGCGTCCACGGTGATCTTCACCCTCGGGTCGTTCCTGTGTGGACTGTCGACGAGCATGACGCTGCTGATCGCGTGGCGGGCCGTGCAGGGCATCGGCGCGGGCGGGCTGATGGTCACCGCGATGGCGCTGATCGCCGACGTGATCCCGCTGCGCGAACGCGGCCGCTACCAGGGCGCGATCGGTGCGGTGTTCGGCCTGTCGACGGTGATCGGGCCGCTGCTGGGCGGGCTGTTCACCGACCACCTGTCGTGGCGGTGGGCGTTCTACGTCAACGTGCCGCTCGCCGTCGCGGTCATCATCGTCTCGGCGAAGGCCATCCCGTCGATCCGGGCCGCGGCCAAGCCGATCATCGACTACATGGGCATCGTGCTGGTCGCGGCCGGGTCGAGCGCGCTGATCCTCGCCACGAGCTGGGGCGGCAGCCAGTACGAGTGGGGTTCCCCGGTGATCATCGGGCTGTTCGTCGGCGGCGCGGTCGCGCTAGGGCTGTTCTGCCTGGTGGAGACGCGGGCGAAGGAACCGATGCTGCCCATGCGGCTGTTCCGCGATCCCGTGTTCGCGGTGTGCACGGTGCTGAGCTTCGTGGTGGGGTTCGCGATGCTCGGCGCGATGGTGTTCCTGCCGACCTACCTGCAATACGTCGACGGCGAGTCCGCGACCGGATCAGGGCTGCGGCTGCTGCCGATGATCGTCGGCCTGCTGGTGGCGTCCATCTTCAGCGGGACGATGGTGAGCAAGACGGGCCAGTACCGGTGGTTCCCGATCGCGGGCTCGGCGGTGATGGCGGTGGGGTTGTATCTGCTGTCACTGATGGACCGCGAGACCGGGTTCTGGCTGACGTCGCTCTACATGCTCGTGCTGGGCGCGGGCATCGGGCTGTGCATGCAGGTGTTGACCATCGCCGTGCAGAACACGGTCGACTACTCGGACCTGGGCGCGGCGACGTCGGGGGTCTCGTTCTTCCGGACCCTCGGGAGTTCGTTCGGCACCGCGGTCTTCGGCACGATCTACGCCAACCAACTCGAACCCAACCTGACCGCTGGAGTGACTCAGGCAGCGGTTCAAACCGGCGCTGATCCACGGGTGCTCGCCGTCTCGGCCGAGAGTCCCAAGGGGGTGCACGAGCTGCCCGCCGCACAGGCCGGTCCGATCATCGACGCCTACGCGGACTCGCTGCACACGGTGTTCCTGTGGACGGTGCCGGTCGCGGTGATCGGGTTCGTGATCTCGCTGTTCCTCAAACAGGTCGAGCTGCGCGACCCGGCGCGGGCGGCGTCGAAGGACGTCGGCGAGGGGTTCGCCTCACCGTCGGCGAGTGAGGCGGCACTGGAGACCTCGATCAGCTCGGTGCTGCGGCGGTTCGGGCCGGAGGACGCCTACCGAATCCGGGACCTGTCCGGGACGCGGCTCGACCCGGCCGGGGCGTGGGCCGTCGTGCAGGTGCGGGTCTACGAGAAGGCGCTGGGGACGGCGGCGATCGCCGAGATCGCGCGCGGCAGGCGGATGCCGCCGGAGGTGCTGGAACCGGTGTTCCATCGCATGGTGCACGAGGGCTACCTCACCCGCCACGACGGCGTCTACGCCTCCACCAAGGCCGGAGACGACGAGTTCGAGCTGCTCAGCACCGCGTGGGCCGACTGGATCCACGACCACCTCCGCCGCGACGCCGCCGACGACCGGCCGGAGGTCCGCGAGGCGGTGGCGGTGATCGCGCGCAAGCTCGTCACGGAGGACGTGGCCGAGTCCAGCCACCGGACACTGACGTCGGTCGGTTAGCCGACGCCGGGACCACACACGCAGTTGCGGCTGTAGGCACCCGCGACGGTCGCGGTGCAGTAGCGGGCGGCCACCCGGTCGTGGTCGTGCCACGGGTGTGGGCAGACCGCGCAGGTGTCGGTCATCGGGAGTTCGGGTGGCGCGCTGTTCGCGGGGACTTCCGAGGTCGTCATCAGCGCAGCTGCTCGGGCACGGTGTCGATCACTCGCACCATCTCGGTGGCCAGTGCCGCCGATGCGGTGTCGTCCAGTTCGGTGTGCTTGCGCACGATGTCCTGGACCAGGTGGACGCGGCGTTCGTAGCGGGAGACGAACGTGGCTTCAGTTGTGGTCATAGCGCTTTCCTCTACTTGATCGGAACTGTCGCCAACCGCTGGGCGGACGGCGCCGCGACCAGCTCTTCCAGTTGGCGGATGATCGTCGCGGGTGAGATCGGCCGCGGCTGGGCGAACACCCGCAGCAGTGCGTCGACGGACTGGGCGACGGTGAACGTCATGCCAGCGTCGCGACGCGCGTCGGCCGGGAGCGGTCCGCTGTCGACGGCCTGGCGGATGCCCCAGGCGAGGGCTTCGGAGTCGTCCGGCTTCACGAAGACGACGCCGCCGCAGTCGGTCTCAGGCAGGCCACCGTCGTCGGAGGCGACCACACGGCAGCCGGAGTGCTGCGCCTCGATGGAGACGATGCCGAAGGTCTCGTGCCAGTACTGACTGTTGGACGGCATGACGACGATGTCGTGCTCGGCCATCAGCGCGGCCATGCCTTCGGGCGTCTTGCGGGTCGGGACCACGCTGACGCCGGGGTGCTCGTTCAGCAGCCGCTCGATGATCTTGCCCTGCGGCTTGTCCGCGCCCGCCGTCGTCGCGGCGAAGGTGAGGCCGGAATCCTGGGCGATGATGTCGATGTGCAGGGTTTCGAGCAGGGTGTAGATGCCCTTCTCGGGACTCAGCCTGCCCGCGAACAGGATCCGCGTCGTGCCGGTCGCATTGTCCACTCTGGACTGTCCAGCGAAACATGGCTCGGCGAACGGGTAGACGACGTTGATGGTCGCTACGTCGACATCAAGGAAGTCCGCCCACAACCCGGCGGCGTACCGGCTGGTGGCGATGAGCGTCAGATCCCGGGTGCCCTCGATCGCGAACGCGCGGTACTTCTCCCGGATTGGTGGCAGGTTGTGCAGGACCAGAAAGGCGGGGTGCTTGGTCGCGACGATGTGCGGCTCGTTGACGAAGACGACGGTGCCGTCGAGCCCGCCGACGTCAGCCAGCGTATCCAGGGCGAGGAAGGGGATGTCGGCGAACTCGGCCCGCCCGTCCGCGACGCCGAGGCCGATGGTCACGACCTGCGCGGGGATGTGGCGGCGCAGCAGTTCCCTGACTTGGCCGACGGTGTAGTTCTCCGAACCGCCGGTGCCCGCGGGGAGTGGATTCCCTGGGGACCAGACAAACGAGATCACAAGCAGCCGCCTCACTGTCGATGGTCATCGGGTGAACCCGGACGGCGAGGGGCCAGCAGCATCCAGGGGTGAACTCAGCGAAACGCTCGAAACCAGAGATGTCGGCAAACCCACGACATTCGCGATGGTGAACGTTGACAGCTATCCGCAGCGTAGCACGATCGCGCTGCTCGACGGCTTGGCGCACACCCGCGAAGGGCGAACTCACTCGTGGAAGGCCGCGTACATCGCGACGATTTCCGCACGGTTCTCTGGGGTCGACTCCTCCCGGATCCGCCGGTTCAGCCCCGCCGGATACCCGTGCTTGATCAGCCGACGCTCCGCCGCGTCCTCCATGAAGGACATCGAGAAGTAGAACCCGGTGATCAACGCCAGCGCCACCATCGAGAACCGCAGCGACCAGGGCCCCGGCACCAACAGCAGCAGCCACCACGGCGAGAGCAGCACCGCCGCCCGGGCCATGTGGCGGAACACCCACCGCGGGGACGTCAGGTCCCACAGCACCCAGTGCCGGTACCGGGCGGGCAGGGTGCCGCCGATCGCGTACCAAAGCCATCGCATGGGGCCTGGGCGTTCCACCAGAAAAGCCTAGTGCCCTGACGGTCGAGACCGTCAGGGCACTAGGTACAGCAAATCAGGCTCCGACGGCCTGCTTCAGGTCGTCGGCGCGGTCGGTGCGCTCCCACGGCAGGTCCAGCTCGGGACGGCCGAAGTGGCCGTACGCCGCGGTGGGGGCGTAGATGGGACGCAGCAGGTCCAGGTCGCGGATGATGGCGGCCGGGCGGAGGTCGAAGACCGCGCGGATGGCTTCCTGGATCTTCAGCGGGTCGGCGTTCTCGGTGCCGAAGGTCTCGACGAACAGACCCACCGGGGCGGCCTTGCCGATCGCGTACGCCACCTGGACCTCGATGCGGGAGGCCAGACCGGCGGCGACCGCGTTCTTGGCGACCCAGCGCATCGCGTACGCGGCCGAGCGGTCCACCTTCGACGGGTCCTTGCCCGAGAAGGCGCCGCCGCCGTGGCGGGCCATGCCGCCGTAGGTGTCGACAATGATCTTGCGGCCGGTGAGGCCCGCGTCGCCCATGGGGCCGCCGATGACGAAGCGGCCGGTGGGGTTCACCAGCAGCCGGACGTTCTCGGTGTCGATGTCCAGGTCGGCCAGTTCGGGCAGCACGACCTGCTCGCGCACGTCGACGCCCAGCAGCTTCTCCAGGTCGACGCCCTCGGCGTGCTGCGACGACACGACCACGGTGTCGAGGCGGACGGCGCGGTCGCCGTCGTACTCGATGGTGACCTGGGTCTTGCCGTCGGGACGCAGGTACGGCAGGACGCCGTCCTTGCGGACCTTGGTCAGCCGCTTCGACAGCCGGTGCGCCAGCGCGATCGGCAGCGGCATCAACTCCGGGGTGTCGGTGCAGGCGTAGCCGAACATCAGCCCCTGGTCGCCCGCGCCCTGGCGGTCGATCTCGTCGGAGGCGTTCTCCACGCGGGTCTCGTGCGCGGTGTCGACACCCTGGGCGATGTCGGGCGACTGCGAGCCGATGGCGATGTTCACGCCACAGGAGTTGCCGTCGAAGCCCTTGGCCGACGAGTCATAGCCGATGTTGAGGATGACCTCACGGACGATGCTCGGGATGTCGGCGTACGCCTCCGTGGTCACCTCGCCCGCCACATGCACCTGACCGGTGGTGACGAGGGTCTCGACCGCCACGCGGGAGCGCGGGTCCTTGGCCAGCAGGGCGTCCAGAACCGAGTCGCTGATCGCGTCACAGATCTTGTCCGGGTGGCCTTCGGTGACCGACTCAGAAGTGAACAGTCGGCGGCTGCCTTTTTCGCTCACGTACCCCACCTCATCCGAAGACATAATCGCCTTCACTTTATCCAGGCGCGGAGTCGCGCCGCGACCGTCTGATGGTCACCGCCACGGCGTCCCACACTTCGGACGCCAGTTGCGCTTTGGCGCCGAACTCGATCGGGCGTTCGGTGCCGTCCGCGCTGAGCAACCAACCTTCATTGTCCTCGGTCTCGAAGGCCTTGCCTTCTCCCACTCTGTTGACCACGAGCAGGTCGCAGCCCTTGCGGGCGAGCTTGGCCCTGGCGTGGTCGAGGACGTCGGCTCCAGTATCGCCTGTCTCGGCCGCGAAACCTACGATGACCTGCGTCGACTCCGGCTCGCGGCGGCGGTTGTCCACCAGCTCGGCCAGGACGTCGGCGTTGCGGGTCAGCACGATCGGATCGGGTTCTGCCGCGGTCTTCTTGATTTTGAACTCGGCGCGGTGCGCGGGCCGGAAGTCGGCGACGGCGGCGGCCATGACCACCACGTCGGCGTCGGCTGCGGCCTTGTGCACAGCCTGCCGCAGTTCCTCGGCCGTCCCCACCTTGACCAGCTCGGCGCCCGCGGGCTCGGGCAGGTTCAAGGTGTGCGCGGAGACCAAAGTCACCCTGGCGCCGCGCTGCACGGCGGTGCGGGCCAGCGCGTAGCCCTGCTTGCCGGAGGAGCGGTTGCCCAGGAAGCGGACCGGGTCGAGCGGCTCGCGGGTGCCGCCCGCGGAGACCACCACGTGCAGGCCCTCCAGGTCGCGCGGGAGCGCGTCGGGCCTGCTGAGCAGCAGGCGGGCCAGGTCGACGATCTCGGCGGGGTCGGCGAGCCTGCCCTTGCCGGTGTCGGCACCGGTCAGCCGACCCGCGGCGGGTTCGCTGACCACGACGCCACGCGCGCGCAGAGTGGCCACATTGGCCTGGGTGGCGGCGTGCTCCCACATCTCGGTGTGCATGGCCGGGACCATCAGCACCGGGCAGCGCGCCGTCAGCAGGGTGTTCGTCAGCAGGTCGTCGGCCAGGCCATGGGCGGCTTTGGCGAGCAGGTCGGCCGTGGACGGCACGACGAGCACCAGGTCGGCCTCCTGGCCGAGCCGCACATGCGGCACCTCGGGAACGTCGGAGAAGACTCCCGTGTGCACCTTCTGGCCGGACAGGGCCTCGAATGTCGCCGCGCCCACGAACCGCAGCGCGGCCTCGGTGGGCACGACCCGCACGTCGTGTCCGGACTCGGTGAGCCTGCGCAGAACCTCACAGGCTTTGTAGGCGGCGATCCCGCCACCCACCCCGAGGACTACTCGAGGCCGGGGGGTCACTCGCCCTCGGTGTGCTCAAGCAGACCGGAGTGGATCTCGCGCAGCGCGATGGACAGCGGCTTCTCGCGCGGGCCGGGCTCCACCAGCGGGCCGACGTACTCGAGCAGGCCCTCGCCGAGCTGGGCGTAGTAGTCGTTGATCTGACGGGCACGCTTGGCCGCGTAGATGACCAGCGCGTACTTCGAGCTGACCTTGTCGAGCAGGTCGTCGATCGGGGGGTTGGTGATGCCTTCGAGGGGGGTCGTCGGCTCGCCCAGGGCGCCCAGCTCGGTGGGGGTGATCACTCTGCAACAGCTCCAGGTCACTCAGATGATGGCGTGAGTACCAAGGTTAGCAACTCGTTCGCAGCCTGCCGCACATCGGCGTTCACTACGACCGCGTCGAACTCCTTGGCCGCGGCCAGTTCGTCCTCGGCGATGGCCAGCCTACGGGCGACCACGGCCTCATCCTCAGTGCCGCGCCCGGTGAGCCTGCTCACCAGCACGTCCCAGGACGGCGGCACCAGCATGACCAGCTGGGCCTCCGGCATCGCCTTGCGGACCTGCCGGGCGCCCTGCAGCTCGATCTCCAGCACGGCGGGCTTGCCTGCGGCCAGCGCGGCCTCGACCGGCGCGCGCGGGGTGCCGTAGTGGTTGCCCGCGAACTCGGCGTGCTCCAGCAGCTCGCCCGCGTCGGCCATGCGGTCGAACTCGGCAAGGTCGACGAAGTGGTAGTGCGCGCCGTCGACCTCGCCCGGGCGCGGACGCCGGGTCGTGACCGAGACGCTGAAGTACAGCTCGGGGTGGATCCTGCGCAGTTCGCCGACCACGCTGGACTTGCCGACCCCGGACGGCCCGGATACGACAGTGAGCCGGGACCGGGCAGCGACGCCCGATCCCGGCCCACGGCCGTTGACGCTCTCAGTCACTCGCCGCTGAACTCGGCGAGCAGAGCCTTGCGCTGCCGGTCGCCCAGACCGCGCAGACGGCGGCTCGGGGCGATCTCAAGACGCTCGATGATCTGCTGGGCACGCACCTTGCCGACGCCCGGAAGGGCCTCGAGCAGAGCGGTGACCTTCATCTTGCCCAGCACCTCGTCGTTGTCAGACTGGGCCAGCACGTCCTTGAGGGTGGTACCGCCTCGCTTCAGGCGCTCCTTGAGCTCGGCTCGGGCGCGACGGGCGGCAGCCGCCTTCTCCAGCGCTGCGGCCCGCTGCTCCTCGGTCAGCTGGGGAAGGGCCACGATTTTCCTCCGTGGGGATTTGGTTCTCCGGATCGGTGCCGCGACGTTACCGACCCCTGGCCTGCGAAGACAACGCGGGGGCACCCTGTGCGCACGGTGACGGCCGGGCAGAAGTTGATCAACGATCGGTGACGTCGAGGCTGTGACCTGCGACAACTGTACGCCGGTTTGGTCACTATGGATCGTCACACACCGCGATCGGGCGCCCACGGGAGGCGAAAGTGTCATTTCCGCCACTCCCCGAGTTGTCGCCGGTACACCTAGTTAGACCACCGGCCGCTACCTGCGACAACAGATTCGGGTCCCGAACGGGGGCGGCGGACGGCCGCCCGGGGTGTCCGGGCGGGCGTCCGCCGCGCCGTGCCGCTACCTCCCGCGCGAGGTCACGAGGCGGTGACGGCGAGGGTGTCGAGGAGGAAATCGGTCTGCAGGGAACCGTCCTCGACGCTGACGAACTTCAGGGTGACGGTCCGCCCGCTCCACTGGCTCAGGTTGGCCGTGCGGCTGACGTACGAGGAGCCCGCGTTGGCGTTGGACCACGTGGCCAGTGTCGTCGTGGTCGACCCGTCGACGATCTGCACCTTCAGGGTGTCGTAGACCGTCGGGCCGTTCTCCCTGGTCACGATCCGCAGGTAGTAGTTGAGGGTCGAGGTGCCGGACGGGACGGTGAACTGCTGGGACAGGGTGTCGGTGTTCGTGACGCCGTTGCCGCCCATCCAGGCATACCAGGAACCCTGCTGCGCCGGGTAGTTCGTCCAGTTGCCCACGACGCCGCCGGTGATCGTCCAGTTGGCGGTGCCGCTCTCGAACCCGCCGTTGGTGAGACTGCTCCCGGGCGTGCCGGTGCGGTAGTCGATCGTGTGGGTGTAGACGAGGTTCCTGGTCGAGGCCGAGACGTCGAGACCGGCCAGCGGGCGGTCGTCGTTGAACCACTCGCGGAACGAGCTGGACCGGTTGAGGCGCATGTTGTCGAACGTGCGGGCGGGGCCGCCGTCGACCTGGCGCCACAGGTCGATCATGGACCCGGCCACCCTGGCCTCGACTGTGTCGCCGTCCTCGGGGTTGGTCCGGCTCACGGGCTGCGACGGGTTGAACCAGTTGGTCTGCATCAGGTCCATGCTCTCGCCGCTGGGCCAGTAGAACATCCCGTCGCCCTTGACGTAGCCGGTGATGGCGTTGGCGAAGCCCTCGGTCCACGCGCAGCTCGGGCCGGAACGCCGGTGCAGGTAGTGCGGGGACGGGCAGTCCGACGCAGGCCACCAGCCCGCGTAGAGCAGGTCCATGAAGGCGTGGCCCGCCTCGTGCAGCACGAGGTGCTCGGAGTCGGGGTCGGCGTCCATGAGCGCCACGTAGCGCCTGCCGTAGGGCACACCGTTGTCGAAGTACGTGCCGTCGGTGCTGCCCGGCTGCCAGTGGATGATCATCAGCGTGCAGTTGCTCGTCTCGCGCGCGGTCCAGCAGTTGGTGCCGGACGCGCGGGCCGCCCAGAGCAGATTCAGCGTGTCGAAGGCGTGCCAGCCGCGCATGTGGGTGCTCGCCGGAGACGTGGTGCCGAATGACGGGTTGGTGCCCGACGGGACGTTGAGCTTGGCCGCGGTGGTGACGGTGTAGGGCGCGGCGCCCTGGTTGTTGGTGACCTTCCAGACCGACGTCTCCGAGGTGAACCGCACCGACACCGAGTACATCGTGGTGACCGGCGAGGTGAAGCAGACGTTGTAGCGGCCGTCGGCGGCACCGGTCAGGCCGGTGGCGTAGGTCTGGTTCTGCGCGTTCGACGTCGCCTTGCCCAGGACGGTCACCGGGATGTTGCGGCCCGCGAGCCAGGTGCCGTTCTTGTCGGTGAAGGTGAACTGGCCGGTCGCGCAGATCTGGCCCGCCGCGGCGGCCGCGGGCTTGCCCAGCGACACGGCCGTCCCGCTGACGGTCGGCGTGACGGAGATCGACTCCGCCTGGCTGTCGGTGCCCGCGATGCCCGCCCGCGAGGTGCCCGGTCGGTCGCCGACGACGAACTCGGTCGAGGCGTGCGCGGCGTGCTCACGTTCGGTGCCGGTGACGTCGGCCTGGATCTGGGCGGCGCCCGCGGTCAGCGCGGTGACCCGGAGGGTGACCGTGCGGCCGCGGGTGGACAGGGCGAACGACTCCTCGGCGACCTGGTCGAGCCCGACCTGGCGGGCGGCGGACAGCGCGGTGCCGCCCGTGTCCAGCCGAAGCCCCCGGGGAAGCCGGACGGCCAGCTTGGCGCCGTCGACCCGGACCTGGGAGCTGATCGAGATCCGCACGGTCGCCGACTCGCCCACCGCGGGAAGCCGGTCCATGGAGACCGACGCGGTGACACACGTCGGCGCGACCTCGCCGCGGGAGGCGACGGGACCGCACGTTTCGGGTGCCGCGGGGGCAGCACCCGCGACGGGACTGATGGTGGCACACAAGGCGAGGACGCCTAATGCGACGACTGCACGATTCAGAGGTTTCAATGACAGGGCTCTAACGGACATGGTGAAGCCTTCCCGGGGCTTTCGCCCCCGGACGCAGGGAATACGCACAGGGCAGTTATGCAGGGACCCTTGGCCAACGTTCATCAAGATGAACGTTTCGGAACGTAGACCCGACGGATTACCACGTCAATGCCGAGAAGTGTGGATCTTGCGTCCGTTATAACGAACGGTTGTCCGATTAACGCGAAACAGCCCGGTCACTCGACAAAAGCGTCGAATGACCGGGCTGAATTCTGGGAACGTTCCCGTTTAAGCGTTAACAGACAACTCGTCTCGCGCCCGCAGAGCGGCGGCCCGAACCGCAGCCACGTCGGGGCCGTGGCGCAGGACATCCCGGGACGTCGTGGGCAGGACGTTCGCCCGGCCGCCGAAGACCCGCTCGATGTCGGCGGCACCCGCGCCCTGGGCGCCGACACCCGGGGCCAGGATGGGGCCGTTGAGGGCCGACAGGTCCAGCCCCGTCTCCCCCACCGTCGCCCCGATGACCAGTCCGATCGAGCCCAGCGGGTCGGCGCCCACGTTCAGCGCCGCCGCCTCGTCCACGACCGCCTGGGCGACCGAGCGGCCGTCCGCGCCGACCGCGCGCTGTACCGACGCGCCCTCCTTGTTGGACGTCAGAGCGAGCACGAAGACACCCGCCCCGGTCCGCCTGGCCTCGTCGATGGCCGGGGTGAGCGAGCCGAAGCCGAGGTAGGGCGAGACGGTGATCGCGTCGGAGGCCAGCGGCCCGTCGCCCACGTACGCCGAGCCATAGGCGGCCATCGTGGAGCCGATGTCGCCGCGCTTGACGTCGAGGAGCACGAGCGCGCCCGCCGACCGGGACTCGGCGATCACCCGCTCCAGCACAGCGACCCCGCGCGACCCGTGGGCCTCGAAGAACGCCGACTGCGGCTTCAGCACCGCGATCTCTCCGGCCAGCGCCTCCACGCACGTCAGCGCGAACCGCTCCAGCCCGGACGCGTCCTGGGGCAGGCCCCACGCGTCGAGCAGGCCGGGGTGCGGGTCGATGCCCACGCACAGCCTGCCGCGCTTGGCCGTGGCCTCGACCAGCCTGGCGCCGAACGGGGCCGTCACGCCTGCACCGCCGAGGCCGCCCGCAGCGCGGACTGCAGGTCCTGCAGCGACCGCACGCCTATGTCGTCGCGGATGAGCGCCTCTATGCCGTGCACGGCCGCCGCCGCGCCCTGGATCGTGGTGATGCAGGGGATGTCGCGCGACACCGCGGCTGTGCGGATCTCGTAGCCGTCGACCCGCGGGCCGTGGTTGCCGTACGGGGTGTTGATCACCATGTCAACACCGCCCTCGCGGATCAGGTCGACGATGTTGTCATCGCCCTCGAAGTGCTTGCGCACGACCGTGCACGGGATTCCGTTGCGCCGCAGCACTTCCGCCGTGCCCGAGGTCGCCAGGATCTCGAAGCCCAGGTCGGCCAGCCGCTTCACCGGGAACACCATCGCGCGCTTGTCGCGGTTGGCGACCGAGACGAACACCTTGCCCTCGGTCGGCAGCGAGCCGTAGGACGCGGTCTGCGACTTGGCGAACGCCTTGCCGAACGAGGCGTCGATGCCCATGACCTCGCCGGTCGACTTCATCTCCGGGCCGAGCAGCGAGTCGACGCCGTGGCCCTCCTTGGTGCGGAAACGGTGGAACGGCAGGACCGCCTCCTTGACCGCGACCGGGGCACCCGCGGGCAGCTCGGCGCCGTCGCCCTCGGCCAGCAGCATGCCCTCTTCGCGCAGCTCGGCGATCGTCGAGCCGAGCATGATCCGCGCGGCGGCCTTGGCCAGCGGCACCGCCGTCGCCTTGGACACGAACGGCACGGTCCGGCTCGCGCGCGGGTTGGCCTCCAGGACGTAGAGCACGTCGTCCTTCAGCGCGTACTGCACGTTGAGCAGCCCGCGCACGCCGACGCCCTTGGCGATGGCCTCGGTGGAGCGGCGCACGGCGTCGAGGTCGGTGCGGCCGAGGGTGATCGGCGGCAGGGCGCACGACGAGTCGCCGGAGTGGATCCCGGCCTCCTCGATGTGCTCCATCACGCCGCCGAGGTACACCTCGTCGCCGTCGCACAGCGCGTCGACGTCGATCTCGATGGCGTCGTCGAGGAACCGGTCGACCAGCACCGGGTGCTCGGGGCTGACCTCGGTGGCGCGCTTGATGTAGCCCGCCAGGGTCTCCTCGTCGTAGACGATCTCCATGCCGCGCCCGCCCAGCACGTACGACGGGCGGACCAGCACGGGGTAGCCGATCTCGTCGGCGATGCGCTTGGCGCCCGCGAACGACGTGGCCGTGCCGTACTTCGGCGCGGGGAGCCCGGCGGAGGTGAGCACGTCACCGAACGCGCCGCGGTCCTCGGCCAGGTGGATCGCGCCGGGCTGGGTGCCCACGATCGGCACACCCGCGTCGGCCAGCCGCTGCGCCAGGCCCAGCGGGGTCTGGCCGCCGAGCTGCACGATCACGCCCGCGACCGTGCCGGAGGACTGCTCGGAGTGCACGACCTCCAGCACGTCCTCGAACGTCAGCGGCTCGAAGTAGAGGCGGTCGGAGGTGTCGTAGTCGGTCGACACCGTCTCCGGGTTGCAGTTGACCATGACGGTCTCGTACCCGGCCGCGCGCAGCGCCATCGCCGCGTGCACGCAGGAGTAGTCGAACTCGATGCCCTGGCCGATGCGGTTCGGGCCGGAGCCCAGGATCAGCACCTTCGGCCTGTCGTGCTGCGAGGTGACCTCGTTCTCGGCCGCGGGGTCGAGCTCGTAGGCCGAGTAGTGGTACGGCGTCTTGGCGGCGAACTCGGCCGCGCAGGTGTCGACGGTCTTGTAGACCGGTCGCACGCCGAGGCGGTGGCGCAGCGAGCGCACGCCGTCCTCACCGGCCAGTTCGGGGCGCAGCGCGGCGACCTGGCGGTCGGAGAAGCCCGCCCGCTTGACCCGCCGCAGCAGCAGCTCGTCGAGCACGGGCGCGTGCATGACCTCGTCGCGCAGCTCCACCAGGGAGGCGATCTGGTCGATGAACCACGGGTCGATACCGCTGGCCTGGTGCACCGCGTCGACGCTGGCGCCGAGGCGCAGCGCGCGCTCGACGGTGTAGAGCCTGCCGTCGTGTGGGGTCCGCAGGGCGTCGAGTGCGGAGTCCTGGGTGATGGTGTCGGGGTCGGGCCGGGTCCAGAAGCCCGCGTCCTTGGTCTCCATCGACCGCAGCGCCTTGCCCAGCGCCTCGACGAAGTTGCGGCCGATCGACATGGCCTCGCCGACGCTCTTCATCGTCGTGGTCAGCGTCGGGTCGGCGCCGGGGAACTTCTCGAAGGCGAAGCGCGGCACCTTGACGACCACGTAGTCCAGCGTCGGCTCGAAGGAGGCCGGGGTCTCACCGGTGATGTCGTTGGTGATCTCGTCGAGCGTGTAGCCGATGGCGAGCTTCGCGGCGATCTTGGCGATCGGGAAGCCGGTGGCCTTCGAGGCGAGCGCGCTGGAGCGCGACACGCGCGGGTTCATCTCGATGACGACCATGCGGCCGTTGCCCGGGTGGATGGCGAACTGGATGTTGCAGCCGCCGGTGTCCACGCCGACCGCGCGCAGCACGTCGATGCCCACGTCGCGCATGTGCTGGAACTCGCGGTCGGTCAGGGTCATCGCCGGGGCGACGGTCACCGAGTCTCCGGTGTGCACGCCCATCGGGTCGATGTTCTCGATCGAGCAGATGACGACGACGTTGTCCTTCTTGTCGCGCATCAGCTCCAGCTCGTACTCCTTCCAGCCGAGCACGCTCTCCTCGATGAGCACCTCGGTGACCGGGCTCTCGGTGAGACCGGTGGAGGCCAGCCGCTCCAGCTCCTCGTGCGTGTGCGCCATGCCGGAACCCAGGCCGCCCATGGTGAACGACGGCCGGATGACGACCGGCAGGCCCAGCTCGGACACCGTCTCGCGGACCTCGGCCATCGAGTGGCACACCCGGCTGCGCGGGGTCTCGGCGCCGATCTCGGCGACGATGTCCTTGAACTTCTGCCGGTCCTCGCCGCGCTGGATGGCGTCGATGTCGGCGCCGATCAGCTCGACGTTGTACTTCTCCAGCACGCCGCGCTCGTGCAGGGCGACCGCGGTGTTGAGCGCGGTCTGCCCGCCGAGGGTCGCCAGGATCGAGTCGACCGGGTGGCCGGCGTCGCGCTCGGCGGCGATGACCTTCTCGACGAACTCGGCGGTGATCGGCTCGACGTAGGTGGCGTCGGCGAACTCCGGGTCGGTCATGATCGTGGCCGGGTTGGAGTTGACCAGGCTGACGCGCAGGCCCTCCTCGCGCAGCACGCGGCACGCCTGGGTGCCCGAGTAGTCGAACTCGCACGCCTGGCCGATGACGATCGGGCCGGACCCGATCACCAGCACGTGCTTGATGTCATCGCGCTTAGGCATTCGATCCGCCCTCCATCAGAGTCACGAACTGGTCGAACAGGTCGGCGGCGTCGTGTGGGCCCGCCGCCGCTTCTGGGTGGTACTGCACGGAGAACGCGGGCACGTCCAAAGCGCGCACGCCCTCGACGCAGCCGTCGTTGGGGCAGTAGTGGCTGACCTGGGCGGCGCCGAAGGGAGTGTCGAAGCGCTCCCCCGGCTCGCCTTCCAGGGCGAAGCCGTGGTTCTGCGCGGTGATCGCGACCCGGCCGGTGGCCACGTCGATCACCGGGATGTTGATGCCGCGGTGGCCGTAGCGCAGCTTGTAGGTGCCCCGGCCCAGCGCGCGGCCGAGGATCTGGTTGCCGAAGCAGATGCCGAACAGCGGGATCCGCCGCTCCAGCACCGACTTCGTCAGCGCGACCGCGTTGTCCTGGGTGGCCGGGTCGCCCGGGCCGTTGGACAGGAACACGCCGTCGGCCTCGATGGCGAGGATGTCGTCCAGAGTGGCCGTCGCGGGCAGCACGTGGGTCTCGATGCCGCGCGCGGCCATCATCCGCGGAGTGTTGGACTTGATGCCGAGGTCGATCGCGGCGACCCGGAAGCGGCGGTCGCCGTCTGCCTTGACCACGTACGCCTCGGGCGTGGTGACATCGCCCGCGAGGTCGGCGCCGAGCATCTGCTGGCTCTGCCGGACCTTGCCGACCATCGTGTCCACATCGGCCAGGTCGTCGCCGGAGAAGACTCCGGCGCGCATGGCGCCCTGCTCGCGGATGTGCCTGGTCAGCGCGCGGGTGTCGACGCCGCTGATGCCGACCACGTTCTGCTCGACCAGCGCGTCGTCGAGGCTGCGGGTGGACCGCCAGTTCGACGGGACGCGCGCGGGGTCGCGCACGACGTAACCCGACACCCAGATGCGGCCGGACTCGTCGTCCTCGTCGTTCCAGCCGGTGTTGCCGATCTGCGGGGCGGTGGCCACCACGATCTGGCGGTGGTACGACGGGTCGGTGAGGGTCTCCTGGTAGCCGCTCATCGCCGTGCAGAAGACGACCTCGCCGAAGGTGGTGCCGGTGGCGCCGAAGGCCTCGCCGCGGTAGACCCGGCCATCCTCCAACACCAGCGCGGCGGCCGTCCGCGTGCTCCTACTCACCGTGCGGAACCTCCGGGGTCTCAGGCAGGGCGCGGACTGCCCGCGCCCAGTTCTCGTACTCGCTCTTGTCGTCGGCTCGGAAGCCGGTGTCGAACTGGTGGCCGTCGATCTTCCAGCGCACGACCAGCACGCCGTCGCCGCCCATCACCTTGCCCGCGATCCCGGCCTCGGTGCGCGCGTCGACCACCGACTCCGCCGGGATCCACAGTGGACTCGCGCCGAGCCGGTCGAACAGCAGGCCGGTCGGGAGCAGGTGCAGGGTGGCGTCGGCGCGGAAGCCGATGTCGCCGACGGCGACCCGGTCCTGCCAGCCCTTGTCGGTGACCGTGCTCGCGTAGACGCCGGTCAGCGGGGGCAGCAGTTCGCCCTCGCCGAGCCGGTCGAGCAGACCGTCCGGCACGGCGGGGAAGGCGGGGAGGACCTTGGCCTGGCGGCGGGCGCGGTTGCGGTAGCCCAGCCACATCAGGCCCGCCAGCAGCAGGAACACCGCCAGCACGATCAGCGAGAGTTGCAGGCGCGTCATCGGGTCGCCTTCCCGTCCCGGGCGGTGACCTCGCCGCGCAGCAGCGTCGCCACGACCGTGCCCGGCAGCTCCATGCCCTCGTACGGCGTGTTGGCCGCGATGCTGGCCAGCTCGGCGCCGCGGACCGTCCAGCGGCCCTTCGGGTCGACCAGGGTCAGCGTCGCGGGCTCGCCGACCGCGATCGGGCGGCCCTGGTCGGGCAGGCCCGCGATCTCGGCCGGGCGCTCGCTCATCACGCGGGCGACACCGCGCCAGTCGAGCAGGCCGGGCTCGACCATGGTGGCGACCACGATCGGCAGGGCGGTCTGCAGGCCGAGCATGCCCGGGCGGGCCGCCGACCACTCGCAGTCCTTGTCCTGGTGGGCGTGCGGGGCGTGGTCGGTGGCCACCACGTCGACTGTGCCGTCGGCCAGCGCGGCCCGCAGCGCGGCGGCGTCGGTCTTGGTGCGCAGCGGCGGGTTGACCTTGTTGACCGGGTCGTAGCTGGTCAGACGCTCGTCGTCGAGCAGCAGGTGGTGCGGGGTGACCTCGGCGGAGACCTGGGTACCCCGGCTCTTGGCCCAGCGCAGCACGTCGGCGGTGCCCGCGGTGGACACGTGGCAGACGTGCAGGCGGGCGCCGACATGGAAGGCCAGCAGGCAGTCGCGCGCGACGATCGACTCCTCGGCGACCGCGGGCCAGCCGGTCAGCCCGAGCCGCGCGGCGGTCTCGCCCTCGTGCGCCTGCGCGCCGACGGTCAGCCGCGGCTCCTCGGCGTGCTGCGCGATGACCGCGCCCAGCGACTTCGTGTACTCCAGCGCGCGGCGCATGATCAGCGGGTCGGCGACGCACAGGCCGTCGTCGGAGAAGATCCGGACGTTCGCCTGGGACTTGGCCATGGTGCCGAGTTCGGCGAGCTTCTCGCCCTTGAGTCCCACCGTGACCGCGCCGACCGGGTGCACGTCGACCAGGCCGATCTCGCGGCCGCGGCGCCACACGTGCTCGACGATGACCGCGTTGTCGGCGACCGGGTCGGTGTTGGCCATGGCGAACACGGCCGTGTAGCCGCCCAGGGCCGCAGCGCGGGACCCGGTCTCGATGGTCTCGGTGTCCTCGCGGCCCGGCTCACGCAGGTGGGTGTGCAGGTCGACGAACCCGGGCAGCGCCACGAGACCCTCGGCCTCGATGACCTCGTCGCCCTTGAGCCCGTCACCTATCTCGGTGATGACCCCGTCCTCGATCAGCAGATCGACGGGATCCTCTCCGTAGGGCTTCACGCCCCGGATGACCAGACTCATGAACCGTCTTCCTCTCCGGCCAGCAGGTGGTACAGCACGGCCATGCGGACGTGCACCCCGTTGGCGACCTGGTCTGTGATGGCCGCGCGCGGCGAGTCGGCGACCGCGGGGGCGATCTCCATCCCGCGCAGCATCGGGCCGGGGTGCAGGACGACCGCGTGCTCCGGCAGCATCCGCGCCCGCGCCTCGCTCAGCCCGTAGGTGATCGAGTACTCCTTGGCTGACGGGAAGAAGCCGCCGTGCATCCGTTCGGCCTGCACCCGAAGCATCATCACCGCGTCGAGCGTGGGCAACTCGGCGTCGAGGTCGTGGGAGACCTCCAGGCCCGGCACCCAGTCGGCGACCCCGGTCGGCAGCAGCGTGGGCGGTGCGACCAGCACCACCTGCGCGCCCAGCGCGGTGAGCAAGTGCACATTGGAGCGGGCGACGCGGCTGTGCAGCACGTCACCGACGATGCCGATCCGCCTGCCGTCGACCGAGCCGAGCCGGTCGCGCAGGGTCGCCGCGTCGAGCAGCGCCTGCGTGGGGTGCTCGTGGGTGCCGTCGCCCGCGTTGACCACCGAGGTGCCCGCCTCGGACAGCCAGCCCGCGAGGCGGTGGGCCGCGCCGGAGGCCGGGTGGCGCACGATCACGCAGTCGGCGCCCGCGGCGGCCAGCGTCAGCGCCGTGTCGCGCAGGGACTCACCCTTGCTGGTGGAGGACCCGGACGAGGAGACGTTGACCACGTCGGCGCTCATCCACTTGCCCGCGATCTCGAAGGACACGCGGGTGCGGGTGGAGTTCTCGTAGAACAGCGTGATGACCGTGCGGCCACGCAGCGTCGGCAGCTTGCGGACCTCGCGGCCCAGCAGGGTCTTCTTCAGGCCGTCCGCGGTGTCCAGGATCGCCAGCGCGGTGGCCGGGTCGATCCCGTCGGTGCTCAGCAGGTGCCTCACGGGGAGTCCTCCCGGCTGAGCAGGACCGCGTCGCGGCCGTCGGTCTCGGAGAGCAGGACGTTGACCTCCTCGGAGCGCGCTGTGGGCACGTTCTTGCCCACGTAGTCGGCGCGGATGGGCAGTTCGCGGTGGCCGCGGTCGACGAGGACCGCCAGCTGCACCGCGCGGGGACGCCCGGTGTCGCGCAGCGCGTCGAGGGCGGCGCGGATGGTGCGGCCGGAGAACAGCACGTCGTCGACCAGGATGACCAGCGCGTCGTCGATCCCGCCGGCGGGCAGCGCGGTGGCGCCCAGTGGCCGGGTCGGCTTGCGGCGGAGGTCGTCGCGGTAGAGCGTCACGTCGAGTGTGCCGAACGGCACTCGGACGCCCGCGAAGTCTTCGATCTTCGCGGCGAGGCGCGCGGCCAGCGGGCCGCCGCGGGTGGGGATGCCGAGCAGGACGACCGGGCTCGCCCCGGAACCGCCGAGCGCGGTCTTCTCGATGACCTGATGGGCCATTCGGGCGATGGTGCGCGCGACGTCGCCGGCCGAAAGCAGCTCGCGCTGCCCGGTCGGGTCTGTCACGCCGCGGTCTCGCGACGCCACAGTGGACTCCTTCCCCGCCTCACGGGACGGGTCTTAAAGGATGTCGATCAACCCAGCTCACCTGGGCTCATAGCGACCGTATCAGGCCGTTCGGACCGTCCGCGCGGGTGGTGTCGCGCACCCGACACAAGTGTCCTAGTCGGATCAGCTTGACCTGGTGACAACTCTGGGTAACCATTACTCAGCGTGTTGATTTGAAGCTACCCGCGGCAGTCCTTAGCGCCGACGGGGCGAACTGAACGGAGAACCGCCGCATGGGCGACTACGCCAAGGCGCTAGGGGCCAAGCTCCGCGCCATCCGCCAGCAGCAGGGGCTGTCGCTGCACGGCGTCGAGCAGAAGTCCGGTGGCCGCTGGAAGGCCGTCGTGGTCGGCTCCTACGAGCGCGGCGACCGAGCCGTCACCGTGCAGAAGCTCGCCGAACTCGCGGACTTCTACGGCGTGCCGGTGGTGGAGCTCCTCCCCGAGGGCCGCGTGCCGTCCGGCGCGGAACCCGCCACCAAGATCGTCATCAACCTGGAGCGCCTACAGCAGTTGCCCGCGGAGAAGGTCGGCCCACTGGCCCGCTACGCGGCGACGATCCAGAGCCAGCGCGGCGACTACAACGGCAAGGTGCTCTCGATCCGCACCGAGGACCTGCGGTCGCTGGCGATCATCTACGACATGACCCCCGGCGAGCTCACCGAGCAGCTGATCGACTGGGGGGTGCTTCCGCCTGAGGCTCGGCCGTCCAAGGAAGACTGACCAGGCCCCCACACGCAGAAACACCCGACTCGCGGACCGCGGTCGGGTGTTTCTCTGCGTTTCTAGAGCGTCGCGCGGAGCTTGTCGGCGATGCCCGCGATCCGGCCGAGGACGCCGTTGACGAACCGCGGCGAATCGTCCGTGGACAGCGACTTGGCCAGCTGCACGGCCTCATCGATCGCCACCGCGTCGGGCACGTCGTTGGCCCACAGCAGCTCGTACAGGCCGAGCCTGAGCACCGCGAGGTCGACGGCGGGCATGCGGTTGAGGGTCCAGCCCTCGGCGTGTTCGGTGAGCAGTTCGTCGATGCGGGTCTGGTGGGCCCGCACCCCTTCGACGAGGGTGACGGTGTAGTCGTTCACCGGGGGCACGTCGGGCGAGCCGACCCGGTCGGCCAACAGGGTGACCGGGTCGTCGCCGCGGAGAGCCGCCTCGAAGAGGAGGTCGACCGCTCGTTTCCGTGCCTTGCTGCGGGCGCCCATTGTCAGCCGCTGACTCGGCCGAGGTAGCGCCCGTCGCGGGTGTCGACCTTGACCTTCTCGCCGGTGGTGACGAACAGCGGGACCTGGATCTCCGCGCCGGTCTCCAGCTTCGCGGGCTTGGTGCCGCCGGTCGAGCGGTCGCCCTGCAGGCCAGGGTCGGTGTGCTCGATGACGAGCTCGACCGACGTCGGCAGCTCGATGAACAGCGGCGAGCCCTCGTGCGAGGAGACGATCGCGGTGCTGTTCTCCAGCATGTACTTGGCGGCGTCGCCGACGACGGCGGGCGTGATGTGGATCTGCTCGTAGGTGTCGCCGTCCATGAAGACGTATTCGGAGCCGTCGTTGTAGAGGTAGGTCATCTCACGACGGTCGACCGTGGCGGTGTCGACCTTGACGCCCGCGTTGAACGTCTTGTCGACGACCTTTCCGGACAGCACGTGCTTGAGCTTGGTCCGCACGAAGGCGGGGCCCTTGCCCGGCTTGACGTGCTGGAACTCAGTCACGGTCCAGAGCTGGCCCTCGAGGTTGAGCACCAGGCCGTTCTTCAGGTCGTTGGTCGAGGCCACGAGCTAGATCTCCTGTTGTCCGCGCGCATGTGGTGATCGCCCTTGGGCGCTGTTTGCCCAGCTAGACGACCATGAGCTGCTTGGTGGTCAGCGTGAGGAGCTCGGGACCTTCATCCCGCACGACGAGCGTGTCCTCGATGCGGACACCGCCTCTGCCGGACAGGTACACCCCGGGCTCGACCGTGACCGCCATGCCGGCCGAAAGTGTACCTTCACCGGTCTTGCCAAGGGCGGGTGCCTCGTGGATCTGCAGGCCGACGCCGTGGCCGAGGCCGTGCAGGTAGTCGTCGCCGCGCCCCGCGCGCTCGATGACGTCGCGGGCGGCGGCGTCGACGGCCCGCACGTGCGCGCCCGGCCTGAGCGCGGCGCGGCCCGCCGACTGGGCGACGGCGACGAGGTCGTACAGCTCCCGCTGCCAGTCGGCCGGGGCGCCGAGCACGAGCGTCCTGGTCATGTCGGAGTGGTAGCCGTCGACGAGCGCGCCGAAGTCGAGCTTGATGAAGTCGCCGGGGTGCAGCTCCGCGTCGGTCGGCCGGTGGTGCGGGATCGCGGAGTTGGCGCCCGCGGCGACGATGGACTCGAAGGCGGGCTTGGTGGCGCCGTGGTCGAGCATCCGGTTCTCCAGGTCGCGGGCCACCTCCCGCTCGGTGCGGCCGACCGCGAGGCCGCCGTGCTCGATGAGGTCGGCCAGCGCGCGGTCGGCGGCCGCGCAGGCCATGCGCAGCGCCTCGATCTCGGTGTCGTCCTTGACCATCCGCAGCCGCTCGATCAGGTTGGGCGCGCGGACGAAGTCGACCGACGGCGCGGCGTCGGCCAGCGCGTCGAGGCTGTCCACCGAGACGTGCTGGCTCTCGAAGCCGGTGCGGCGGTAGGCGGAGTCCTTGTCGGCGCGCCCGGCGAGCGCGAGGACGCTGGCCCGCTCGATGACGTGCTCCAGCTCGGGCACCTGCCGCGCGGCCTGCTCCTGGTAGCGGCCGTCGGTGCAGAACACCGTGCGGTCGTCGTCGTCGGCGTGCACGAGCAGCGCGCCGTTGGAGCCGGTGAAACCGGTCAGGTAGCGCAGGTTCAGCAGATCGACGACGAGCAGGGCGTCCAGCTCCTGCTCCCGCATCGCCGACCGCAGGGCGGCTCGCCGCCGGACGTGGGCATCAGGCATAGGGCGAGCTTAAGGCCGGGAGACGGGCCGCGTCCGTTACTCTCGGGTAATGAAGACCTGGCTCGTGCGGGGTGTGGTGCTCGCCGTCGTGCACGCGGCCGCGGCGGTGTTCGTCGCGGCGCTGAAGGCCGACCAGCCGACCGGGCGCACGGTCATCGAAGCCGTCGTGCTGGGCGTTCTCGTGGGTGTCTCGGCGACGTGGGCCGCGGTCGACGGCTGGCGCGGGGTGCTCGACCGGGGCCGCGCGTGGGTCATCGCCTCGCTCATCGCGGGCTGGGGCGCCGCTGTCCTCGGGGTCATCGGCCGCGCGGCGTTCGTCGACCAGACCGGCACCAGCGCACTGGGTCAGGCGCTGACCGGCGGTGCCGCGTTCACCGCGCTGCTCGTCCTCATCCCGGCGGGCCTCGGCCTGGTCGTCGGGCCGCGACTGGAGCGCAGCAAGGCCTGATCAGCCCAGCCAGGGACCCCGCTCGTACTCGGCCCACCGCCGGGAGTCGACCCGGTCCACGGGCGAGGAGTTGGCCGTGGCGACCGCCGGGTCGCCGAACGGGAAGACCTTGTCACCGAGCAGGAATCCGATGCCGGACTCGGACCGGACCGCCTTCGCGCCCGCGTCCAGCCTCGCCTGTACGCGGTAGTTGTCCAAGGCGGGCACCCGGGCGTCCAGAACGCGCACCGCGAGCTTCTCGGCGACCGCCCGGCGCTCGACGCGGACCAGGCCGTCCCGGGTGACCAGGTCGATCGTGCGCTGCGGCGACGGCACGGCGAACCCGACCAGCGCGCCCGCCGCCCGTGCCGGGTCAGCACACGCGCGGGTGCCGGTGATGTCGAGGCCGAAGTGGTGCAGGCCGTTCGGCGCCGCGTCGATCCGGGTGGCGCGGACGAGGTCGACGGGAACGCGCTCGCACGGGTCCTCGACCGAGCGGGGCGCGTGGCCCTCGCCGTCGCGGACCAAACCAGGCCCCTCCTGCCACGGTCCGGGGACCATGAGCGGCGGGTAGGGCTGCTCGCGGAAGTCCTTGTCCCAGAAGGTGAGCCGGGTGCCGCCGTCGACCTCGTGGGCAATGGCGAACGCGGCCAACGCGTCGACCCACATCACGTCGACGCTGAACGCGTCGACCACCGAGCGCAGGCGTGCGTGGGTGCTCGTGTCGGGCCGGAATCCGCCCGGGGCGAGGATCTCCACGTTCACCGCGAACGTCGGATCCTTGGCGCGCAGCACGAACTGGCCCGCACCGTTCCAGCCCGCGGCGGATCCGGTGGTGTCGGTGAACAGCAGATAGAACCAACCGTCCACATAGACCGCTGCGGGTTGTCCGGCGCCATAGGCGTTGTCGCGCATCTTGTTGCGCGACATGGTGACGATCGGCGCGCCGCCGTTCGCCCGAGTCCACGTCTTGCCGTCGGGGCTGGTGGCGAGCCCGATCGCGCTGCCGTACGGGTGGTCGGCCTCGGCGCCGGTGTAGTACAGGTAGTACGTCGAGTCGACCCGCAGCACCGACGGGTCGCACACGTGCTGGGCGTCGAAACCCTTGCCACCGCCGGAGAACACCGGGGTAGCGGGGCCGAACGGGCCACCGGGCGAGTCGGCTTCGGCGACCAGGATGTCGTCACCGGCCGGGCCCGCGCCGCCGATCTGACTGCACCACCACATCCGGTACTTGCCGTCCTCGGCCAGCAGCGTCGGCGCGTAGTTGTACGGGGCGCCGTTGCCGCCCGCCGCGATGTCGCCGGTGCTCTGCCGCGGCCGGTCGGTCGCGAGGGCGACCGGGGGCAGCGGACGCGACTCCGGGACAGGCGTGGCGGAGGTGGTCTGAGCGGGCACGGGTTGGCCCTCGGCTGCCGTGCAGGCCGACACCAGCCCGGCGACGGCCAACAGCAGCGCGACGCGGCGGAACATTCGGGCCTTCCGGGGTCGGCTGACGTGGTCGCCCAGTCTAGGGAAATCGTCGCCCGGATGGGTGAATTCAGGGTTTGGCGTTGTCCGCGAGCCAGCGCAGCGCGAGCGCGTAGCCGTCGACTCCGAGGCCCACGATGACGCCCGCGGCCAGCTCCGAGATGTAGCTGTGGTGGCGGAAGGCCTCGCGTTTGTGCACGTTGGAGATGTGCACCTCGACCAGCGGGGCGGTCAGCAGGGCGCAGGCGTCGCGCACGGCGATCGAGTAGTGCGTCCAGGCGCCCGCGTTGAGGATCACAGGGATCTTCTGGTCGGCGGCCCCGTGCAGCCAGCCGACCATCTCGCCCTCGTGGTCGGTCTGGCGGACCTCGACGTCCAGGCCGAGATCCTTGCCGGTCTCGACGCACAGGCCGACGAGGTCGGCGTGGGTGGTGCTGCCGTAGATCTCCGGCTCGCGCGTGCCGAGCCTGCCCAAGTTGGGGCCGTTGAGCACCAGCACCTTCACAGCAACACCCCGCTCGGTCCACTCTCGACGGCGATGGCCGAGTAGGCCGCCGCCAGCAGCGCCGGGTCCGGCCCTTCGAGCCTGCTCGGCTTGGCCAGGCCGTCGAGGACGACGAACCGCAGCACACCCGACTTGGTCTTCTTGTCGCCCAGCATGCCCTCGATGAGCTGCGGCAGCGCGTCGGCGTCGTAGCCCACTGGCAGGCCGACGCTGGTCAGGATGCTCCGGTGGCGGTCGGCGGTGGCGTCGTCGAGCTTCCCGGCCAGCCGCGCGAGTTCGGCGACGAAGACCATGCCGACGCTGACCGCGGCGCCGTGGCGCCAGCGGTAGCGCTCGCGGCGCTCGATCGCGTGGGCCAGCGTGTGGCCGTAGTTGAGGATCTCGCGGAGGCTGGATTCGCGCAGGTCACTGGCCACGACGTCGGCCTTGACCTGGAGCTTGCGGCGGATCAGCTCGGGCAGGATGTCGCCCTCGGGGTCCAGCGCGGCCTCGGGGTCGGCCTCGATCAGGTCGAGGATGACCGGGTCGGCGATGAAGCCGCCCTTGATCACCTCGGCCATGCCCGCGACGAGTTCGTTGCGCGGGAGCGTGGTCAGGGTGGCCAGATCGACCAGGACGGCCGACGGCTCGTGGAAGACGCCGACGAGGTTCTTGCCCGCCTCGGTGTTGATGCCGGTCTTGCCGCCGACGGCCGCGTCGACCATGCCGAGCAGCGTGGTGGGGACGTTGACCAGCTTGACCCCCCGCATCCACGTGGCGGCGACGAAGCCCGCGAGGTCGGTCACCGCTCCCCCGCCGAGCGCGACGACGATGCCCTGGCGGTCGAGGCCGATGCGGCCCAGGACCTCCCAGCAGAACGCGGCGACGGAGAGCGCCTTGCCGTCCTCGGCGTCGGGGATCTCGACCCGGTGGGCGTCGATCCCGGCCGCGGCCAGTTCGTCGCGGGTCGCCTCGGCCGTGGCGGCGAGGGTCGGCTGGTGGATGATCGCGACCTTCGACGCGCCCTTGACCGCCTCGACCAGCTCGTCGAGCAGGCCCTTGCCGATGACGACGTCGTACGGGTTGTTCGTGGCGACCCGGATGCGCACTGGCTGCATCATGATCCTTTCAGCGCCGCGACCAGGTGGGCGACGATGTCGTCGGGGGTCTTCGTGTCGGTGTCGACCTCGATGCGCGCGACCTCGCGGTAGAGCGGCAGCCGGGCGTCGAGCAGTTCCTTGAACTTGGCCCTCGGGTTGACGCCCGCGAGCAGCGGACGGGCCGCGGACAGGCCGGTGCGGCGGACACCCTCGGCGAGACCGACGTTGAGGAAGACGATCGTGTGTTCTTTCAGGAGCGCGCGCGTCTTCTCGGACAGGACGGCGCCGCCTCCGAGAGAGAGGACACCGTCGTGCTCGTCCAGCGCTGTCGCGACGGCCTGTTCCTCGGCGACGCGGAACGCGGGCTCGCCGTCGTCGGTGAAGATGTCGCTGATCGGCTTGCCCGCGGCCTCGACGATGTCGGCGTCGGTGTCCCGGAAGGGCACGCCGAGCGCGGCGGCCAACGCCTCGCCGATGGTCGTCTTACCGGACCCGGGCGGCCCGACGACGACGGCCGCCGGGCTCACCAGCGGTTCCGCAGCGCCTCGAGGTAGCCCTCGGCGTTGCGCTTGGTCTCGGCGAGCGAGTCGCCACCGAACTTCTCCAGCGCGGCCTCGGCCAGGACGAGTGCGACCACGGACTCCAGGACGACACCGGCGCGCGGAACGGCGCAGACGTCGGAACGCTGGTGGATGGCCACGGCGGGCTCACCGGTGACCACGTCAACGGTCGCGAGCGCGCGCGGCACCGTCGAGATGGGCTTCATCGCCACACGGGCACGCAGCGGCTCGCCGTTGGTGATGCCGCCTTCGAGGCCGCCCGCCCGGTTGGACCGCCGGGTGACACCCGCGACGGTGCCCTCGGCGCGGTCGATCTCGTCGTGGGCCTGGCTGCCCCAGCGTGCGGAGTTGGCGAAGCCCTCGCCGATCTCGACGCCCTTCATGGCCTGCACGCCCATCAGGGCGCCCGCGAGGCGGGAGTCGAGCCTGCGGTCCCAGTGCACGTGCGACCCGAGACCCGGCGGCAGCCCGTAGGCGATGACCTCGATGACCCCGCCGACGGTGTCCCCGGCCTTCTTGACGGCCTCGACCTCGGCGACCATCGCGTCGGTCGCGGCCTGGTCGAACGCACGCACGGGGCTCTCATCGATCGCGGCGAGGTCGCCGGGGCCTGGGGTGGGGCTGTCGGGGGCGGCCTGCGCGCCGCCGATGGAAATTACGTGGCTGATGATCTCGACGCCCAGGAGCTGGCGGAGGAAGGCCCGTGCGACGGTCCCCAGCGCGGTGCGTCCGGCGGTCTCGCGGGCGCTGGCGCGCTCAAGGACGGGCCGGGCCTCGTCGAAGCCGTACTTCTGCATGCCGGGCAGGTCGGCGTGGCCGGGCCGCGGCCGGGTCAGCGGCTCGTTGCGGGCGAGCTCGGCCAGCACAGCGGCGTCCACCGGGTCGGCGGACATGACCTGCTCCCACTTGGGCCACTCGGCGTTGTCGATGTGCACCGCGATCGGCCCACCCTGGGTGACACCGTGGCGCACACCGCCGAGGATCTCGATCTTGTCGGTCTCGAACCCCATCCGCGGGCTACGCCCGAAACCGAGCCTCCGCCTGGCGAGCTGATCGCTCAAGTCAGCGGTGGTGACCTCAACCCCGGCGACCATGCCTTCCAGCACGGCGACGAGCGCGGGTCCGTGGGACTCTCCGGCGGTGATCCAGCGCAGCACGTCCTGATCCTGTCATGTCACCCCCACGCCGCGACGCCCGGCCGTGACGAAACCGGTCGACCGGGGTACTGACGACGGTTAGCGTCCGATGTCGTGAATAGACAGTCACTGGCAGCGATGGCCGCCGAGACCGACCAGTTGGTGGAATCCGGCCCCTACGCCGAGGCCACAGCAACCGCGATCGCCGGAACCCGCCTCTACCTCCCCTCAACCCCACTCCCCACGCCGCCGTCCGGCCAGTCGCCGAGTGCGCCGGCCATCTCCGTCACCGACGAGTCCACCCTCGCCGCCGCCCGCCGCCTTGGCGGGCACGTCGCCTGCCTGAACTTCGCCTCGGCACGCAAACCCGGCGGCGGCTACCGGACCGGCGCGCAGGCCCAGGAGGAAAGCCTCGCCCGCTCCTCCGCCCTCGCCGCCACCCTCCGCGCGGCCCCCGAGTTCTATGCCCCAAACCCGAACGCCCTCTACAGCCACCGCGTCATCTACTCCCCCGCAGTCCCCGTCTTCCGCGACGACACCGGCGCCCTCATCGCCCCCTACAACGTCGCCTTCCTGACCGTCGCCGCCCCGAACCTCGGCGCCCTGACCACCGACGCCGAACGCGCCCAGGTCCCGTCGATCCTGACCACCAGGGCCACCCGCGTGCTCGCCATCGCCGCCGCCCACGGCCACCGCACCCTCGTCCTCGGCGCCTGGGGCTGCGGCGTCTTCCGCAACGACCCGTCAGTCGTCGCCACCGCCTTCGCCGAGGCCCTCGCCGCTGTGCCCGCCTTCGACGAGGTCGTGTTCGCGATCCTCGGCACACCCGAATTGCGCGCCACCTTCGCCCGACATCTCACCTGAAGCACAAATTCCAAATTCACGCAAACGTCCATCCCCACGCTATCGAGTTAATGACACCCGAACAGCCGTTCGCTACGTTTGACCCATGCACCTCCAAGCCATCCACCCCCTGACAATCCGCTGGGAATTCCATTACCTCGCGGTCGCCACATCCCTGTTCGCCTTCGCCCCCACAACCTGGCGCCTCCCCACCCTCGCCGCAGCCCTGGCTCTCCCCGCCGGACACGCGGCCGCCGCCCTCCTACGCCACCTCAGCCGCCCGATCAACGCCCCTCCCGTGTTCTTCGCCCTGCCCATGGCGGCCCTCTGGGCCGTGATCACCGCCCGCTGGACCAGCGGCGACATCCCAGACTGGTGGCTGCCCACCGCCCTGACCTTCACCTGGTTCGCCGTCACCCTGACCGTCGCCGATCTCCGCTCCCGAAGGCTCCCGAACGCCCTGACGCTGGCCGCGTACCCGGCCCTGGCCATCTCCCTGACGGCCGCTGCCCGGGCGTCGCCCGACCTGACCTGGCACGCGATCCTCGGCGCCAGCGCATTACTCGCCTTACACGGCACGATCCACCTGTGGCTTCCGACAGCATTGGGCGCGGGCGACGTCAAAGTCTCCGCCCCAATCGGCGCGACCTTGGGAGCCGTCACCCCCGCGGCAATCGCCCCAGCCCTACTTCTCGCCTCAGCGATAACCCTGACGCTCTATTACCTATCCGCCCACCGAAGACACGCCATTCCCTACGGCCCAGGCTTACTCGGAGCAACAGCCCTCTTCACGACATTCCCCGACTTGATAGGAGGATTCCCCTAGTCCAACGATGACTGCTCGCCCGCCGCCAGTGACGAAGTGCCGACCAACGACCGTTGACCACCACAACTCGACGGTGCGGCGGGGCGCGATCTCGGCGGGTCGAACCACCCGTCGCCAGACCGCCAACGCGAGGACATCATCCCCACGCCAGCGCTGGAGCAGATCAACGCCGGGTTGCTACTCCTCGACCACCGTGCAGGCGAGCGCTGGTCCGGCACCGCCGAACCTGCGTCGTCAGATCGGGAGGGTGAGCACGCCACCTGTCGCCGACCGGAGTGCGTCCCGCATGGTTTCCCGAGGCGCCGGGCGGCCGGTGAACTGCTCGACCTGCGAGAACGCCTGGTGCAACAACATGTCCAAACCAGTGGCCAACCGCCCACCAGCCGCCGCCACCGACTCGGCGACCGGTGTCGGCCACGGGTGGTAGATCACGTCAAGCACGCAGGGTGCCTTCGCCAGCGCATCAGCCAACCCGGCGACAGCGCCGGCGGGAGCGGTGTTCACCACCACCGCCGACTCCCCGGCCACCCCGACGAAGTCCACCGAATCCCAAGCCCGAACGTCCACCCGCAACCCGAGCCGCTCAGCACAGGCCACCGCCTCGGCTGCCCGAGCAGGTTCCCGGACCACCAAAACCACATCGCCCACCCCGAGCTCGGCGAACGCCGCCAGCGCCGCCCGAGCCGTCCCACCAGCCCCGAGGAGGACAGCCACCGCACCCGGCGTCGGGACAAACCCACCGGCCGCCCGAAGTGCCCCACTCACCCCGTCGATGTCGGTGCAGTCCGCACGCCAGCCACCGTCGGCCAGACGGACGAGTGTGTTGGCCGCCCCCACCGCGACCGCCCGCTCAGTCGCCGAGTCGGCCATCCGCAGGGCGGCGACCTTCCCCGGCATCGTCACCGACAGCCCAACCCACTCGGGCCCCAGCGACCCGACCAACCCAGGGAGCCGCGCCTCGTCGCACTCGACCCGGTCATAGGTCCACCCGGCCAACCCCAAGGCGGCGTATGCCGCCCCGTGCAGAACAGGAGACAGCGAATGCTCAACCGGAGACCCTAGAACCGCCGCGCGCCTGCGACCTTCGGGCGTCGCGTCAATAGGCACCGTTCGCCCTGGCCATCTTGACGTTGGCCTCGTGCTGGTCGTTGGTCTCGGCGAAACACGAGATGCCGTCCTTCTGACAGCGCACGAAGAACAGCCACGGGCCATCAGCGGGCTTGGCCGCGGCGGCGAGGGCTTCCTTGCTGACCGAGGCGATCGGGGTCGGGGTGAGACCGACGTTCGCGTAGGTGTTGTACGGCCCTGCCTTGGCGCGGTCTTCCGGCTTGGTCAGGATGGCGGGCCGGTCGAGGACGTAGTTGATGGTCGAGTCGTATTCGAGCTTCATCGACTTCGCCAGCCGGTTGTAGGTCACGCGCGAGACCTTCTCGAAGTCCGCGGCGATGGCTTCCCGCTGGATGAGCGAGCCGATGACCAGGACCTGGTACGGGGTCATGCCGGTGGACTCGGCGATCTTGGGCATGCCGTAGCTCTGCATGCGTGCCGACGACTCGGTGACGACCTTCTTCCACAGTTCCTCAGGCGTCGACCCCGGTCGCACGTCGTAGACGTCGGGGGCGATGAGGCCCTCCAGGCGGCGTCTGGGCTCGGCGGCGCGGGAGGCGTCGGGGATGGCCCAGTCGGGGACGCCGAGGGCGGCGAGGTCGGCGGTTTCGGCGACCTTGCGGAGCTCGTCGACGGAGGCGCACTTCTTCTGGCCGTCGAGGGTCGCGCAGGAGGCGTTCGACAGCAGGGTGAAGATGCCGGGGGTGACCGTGGTGCCGTTGGTCAGGTCGTCGAGCTGGGTGCCTGCCTTGATCTGCAGGTTGCCGACCTTCGACGCCGGGCTGACGATCTTGGCGACGGCGTCCTTGCCCGACACCTTCGTCCGCATGACGTAGAAGCCGGGCTGGATGGCGCGGACCTTCGTCTCGGACTCGGCCGCGGCGAGGAAGGCGCGCGGGCTGGCGACGACGCCCTCGTCCTTGAGGCGACCGGCGATGATGCCGGTGCTGTCGCCGCCCTTGACCTCGATGACGATGTCACGTTCGCCCGGGCCGCTGAAGTCGTCGTAGCCGCCGAGGCCGGAGAGCTGACGCAGGCCGTACCAGACGCCGCCGCCGATGAGGACGAGTACGACGAGGCCGAAGATGATCAGCCGGTTGCGCTTGCGGCGGGACCTCGCCTTGCGGACGGCCGCCGCCGAACGTGGACGTTCCCGGGTGTGGCGTTCTTCGAAGAGGCCGAGGTCGTCGGTCATGAGTCCTCCGCGGATCGCGCGAGTGCGGCGGACCTGGCGTCGAGCCACGTCTGCAGGATCTCCACAGCCGCCGCCTGGTCCACAACTGCTCGCTGGCGCTTGCCCCGAACCCCTTGCTGGCTGAGCATCCGTGAGGCGGACACCGTGGTCAGCCGCTCGTCGGCGAGCCGAACCGGCACCGGCGCGACCCGCCCGGCCAGCTGGGTCGCGTACGAAACGGCCGCTTCGGCCGCCGCGCCGTGGCGCGCGGCCAGCGTCCTCGGCAATCCGACCACCACTTCGACCACCTCGTGCTCGGCGACGAGCTCGGTGAGCCGGTCGAGGTCGCTACCCGACCGCTCGTCGCGGGACAGCGTAACGAGCGGTGTCGCGAGCACCGGACCCGGATCGCTCACCGCCACCCCGACCCGCACCGACCCGACATCCACGGCGAGCCTGCGCCCACGCCCCGGGTCGTCCACACCGGGCCGATCAGGCTTGCCGTTCATCCGCGCACACACTCCCAAGCTCGCCACCCCGGCACACCGGGGCTCACCGCCAACAATCCGCCTTCTCCGGCCCCATGCACAGCCCCCATCCAGCCGCACACCACCGGACGGGTGGCAGCCAAGCGCAGCAACCCGCCACCCCGGGCGGTATGGCTCACCGCCGCCGTGACCACCGGATACCCACTCACAGCCTGATCAATACAGGCGGGCGGACCGCGGCGCGGCCCAGGACTCAACGTCCTGAACTCCGTCGCACCGCGGTCCGCCCGGCCGAAGGTCACGAGCCGCTCAGGGCCTGGCGGAGGGCGGTCACCGCCTCGGCGATGCCGTCGATGTTGGCGCCGCCGCCCTGGGCCAGGTCGGGCTTGCCGCCGCCGCGGGCGTCGATCGCCGGGGCGAAAGCGGGGACGAGCTTGCCTGCCGCGAGGCCGTTCTCCCTGGCCGCGGCGGTCGTGGCCACCACGAAGGCCACCTTGCCGTCCACCGCCGAGAACAACGCGACCACACCCGGGCGGGAGCCCAGCCGGTTGCGCACCTCCCCGGCCAGCGTCCGCAGGTCGTTGCCGCCGACGCCGTCCGGGGCGCGCAGCGCGACCAGGGCCGTGCCGTTGACGTCCTCGGCCTGCTCGGCCAGGGTGCCCGCCGACGACAGCAGCTGGCCCGCGCGCATCTTCTCGAGTTCCTTCTCGGCGCCGCGCAGGCGCTCGATCAGGGCCTCGACCCGGGCCGGGACCTCGACATCGGGAACCTTGAGCATCGCGGCGAGGTTCTGCACCAGCGCGCGCTCCTTCGCCAGGTAGCGCATCGCGTCCATGCCGACGTAGGCCTCCAGGCGCCTGCTGCCCGAGCCAACCGAGGACTCGCCGAGCAGGGTGATGGGACCGATCTGCGACGAGTGCTCCACGTGGGTGCCACCGCACAGCTCGCGCGACCACTGGCCGCCGATCTCGACGACGCGGACTTCCTCGTCGTAGGTCTCGCCGAACAGGGCGACCGCGCCCATCTCCTGGGCGCCGCCCATGTCGGTGTAGACCACGCGGACCGGGAGGTCCTTGCGGACGGCGAGGTTCGACACCTCTTCGATCTCGCTCTTGGTCTCCTCCGACAGCGCGCCCGACCAGGCGAAGTCGAGGCGCAGGTAGCCGGGCTTGTTGTAGGAGCCGCTCTGCAGCGCGGTCGGGCCGAGCACCTGGCGCAGCGCGGCGTGCACGACGTGGGTGCCCGAGTGGCCCTGGCGGGCGCCGACGCGCCACTCCGGGTCGACGACGGCCTCGACGTGCTTGCCCTCGGTGATCTCGCCGCTGCGCACGCGCACCTGGTGGACCCACAGCTTGCGGGCGACCTTCTGCACGTCGAGCACTTCCAGTTCGACGCCCTCGGCGGAGATGGTGCCCGCGTCGCTCTCCTGGCCGCCGGACTCGGCGTACAGCGGGGTGCGGTCGAGCACGACCTCGACGATCTCGCCCTCGACGGCGCCGGAGACCCGCTTGCCGTCGCGGACCAGGCCGAGGACCTTGGCCTCGGTGGCCAGCTCGGAGTAGCCGGTGAAGTCGGTGGCGCCGAGCGCGAGCAGGTCGCGGTAGACCGACTGGTCGCCGTGGCCGGTCTTGCGGGAGGCGGCGTCGGCCTTGGCGCGGGCGCGCTGCTGGGCCATCAGCTCGCGGAAGCCGTTCTCGTCGACCGACAGGCCCTTCTCGGCGGCCATCTCCAGCGTCAGGTCGATCGGGAAGCCGTAGGTGTCGTGCAGTTGGAAGGCCGTGTCGCCGGGGACCATCGCGCGACCCTCGGTCTTGATCTTGTCCGCGGCGAGGTCGAAGATCTTCGACCCGCTGGCCAGGGTCGAGAGGAAGGTCTCCTCTTCCTTCTTCATGACCGACTCGATGCGGGCGAAGTCGCTCGCCAACTCCGGGTACGACGGCGACATTGTGTCGCGCACGACCGCGGCGAACTCGCCGAGCACCGGCTCCTGCACGCCGAGCAGCCGCACCGAGCGCACGATGCGGCGCAGCAGGCGGCGCAGCACGTAGCCGCGGGCCTCGTTGCCGGGGGTGACACCGTCGCCGATGATCATCATGCCGGAGCGGGCGTGGTCGGCGATGACGCGGAACCGCACGTCGTCGACGGCGTTGCCCACGCCGTAGCGGCGGCCGGACATCTCCTCGGCCTTGGTGATCACCGGGCGGACCAGGTCGGTCTCGTAGACGTTGTCGACGCCCTGCAGCAGGTAGGCGACGCGCTCGATGCCCATGCCGGTGTCGATGTTCTTGCGCGGCAGCGACCCGATCGGCGGGTGGCCCTTCTTCGGGCTCAGCTCGCCGCGCTCGTCCTGCATGAAGACGAGGTTCCAGATCTCCAGGTAGCGGTCCTCGTCGGCCTCGGGCCCGCCTTCACGGCCGTGCTCGGGGCCGCGGTCGAAGTAGATCTCCGAGCAGGGGCCGCCGGGACCGGGCACGCCCATGTCCCAGTAGTTGTCCTCGCCGCCGCGACGCTGGATGCGCTCCAGCGGCAGCCCGGCGATCTTCTGCCACAGCTCCAGGGCCTCGTCGTCGTCGTTGTAGACGGTGGCCCAAAGACGGTCGGGGTCGAAGCCGTAGCCGCCGTCGGCGACGCTGTTGGTCAGCAGCGTCCACGCGTGCTCGATCGCCCCGGCCTTGAAGTAGTCGCCGAAGGAGAAGTTGCCCGCCATCTGGAAGAACGTGTTGTGCCGGGTGGTCTTGCCGACCTCGTCGATGTCGCCGGTGCGCACGCACTTCTGCACGCTGGTGGCGCGCGGGTACGGGGCGGGGGCGTCGCCGAGGAAGTACGGCTTGAACTGCACCATGCCCGCGTTGACGAACAGCAGGTTCGGGTCTTCCAGGATCAGCGACGCGCTGGCGACCCGGGTGTGCTCGTTGGTGGTGAAGTAGTCGGTGAAACGCTTGGAGATCTCGTGGGTCTGCACGGTCTTGTCCTCAATGGATCAATGGAATACGGCGGGCGGGAACGGCGAACGGCTCAGCCGTTCGCCCTGCGCGCTCGCGCGTGCGAACGGGCGCCGGGCGTGATGCCGCTGCGCCGCTCGACGACGTCGGTGAGTTCTTCCTCGCGCTCGTTCATGCCCGCGCGCACGTCGGCGCCGAACGCCCCGATGGCGCCCGCCAACTCGCGCATGGCGTCGCTGACGTTGCCCGCGATCCCGGCGGGCGTGACCGCGTGCGCGGTCCGCGTGGCCTTGCGCGACAGTGCGACGCCGGTCGCGACCCCGACGCCGAGCCAGAAGATCCGCCTCACTTGCGCGCCCCCTTGCGGGCACGGCGCGTGGGCCGCGAGTGCTTGCCCTCGATCTCGCCCTTCGCCTTGCGCCGTGCCTTGAGCGCCTTGCTGACGCCGTAGGAGAACGCCGCGGCCTTGACCAGCGGACCACCGAGGGTGGCGGTGAAGACCGAGGTCAGCGCGGAGACGTTCCCGGTGACGGCCTGCGCGTTGGCTGTGATGCCGTCGACCCGCTCGAGCTGGGAGTTGACGTGGGTGAGGGTGGTGTTCGCGCCGTAGAACAGGGGGTCGCTGTTCTCGTGGGCCTTGCGGATGGCGATCGTCGCCTCGTCCAGCGTGCGGCCGAGCTTGGCCAGCACGATCCCCAGCAGGATCACCCCGAGCACGAACGTGCCCGCGATGATCAGGTAGGCGATGTCCGTGGGCGACACGGGCCCTCCTCGGCGGAAGCGAATTTGATCGGCGTCAGGCTACCGCGCCGTCACATCTGCTTCCGGACAGGCACACCAAGCACGCAGCCCCCACCCTGTCCCGGGGGGACGGCCCTTGGCCAGTCTATCGGCGCAGGGGGTCGTGGCGATGGGTGTGACGAAACCTGTGGATGGCTCGCGGCATTGTGGATGGACGGCGCGCCTACTCCGTCCCGCGAACCACTCTGCGCAGTCGGGGGACGCGTTCGGCGAGTTGGCGTTCGGCGCCGCGGTTCGTCGGTTCGTAATAGTCGCGGCCGACCAACTCGTCCGGTGGGTACTGCTGTGTCAGGACACCGTCGGCCACGTCGTGGGGATAGCGGTAGCCGGTGGCGTTCCCCAGTTGCTTCGCGCCTTGGTAGTGGCCGTCGCGCAGGTGGGCGGGGACCAAGCCGGCCGCGCCCGCGCGGACGTCGGCCATCGCGCTGCCGATCGCGGTGATCACGGCGTTCGATTTGGGGGCCGTGGCCAGGTGGATGGTCGCCTGGGTCAGGGCCAGCCGGGCCTCGGGCATGCCGATCAGCTGCACGGCCTGGGCGGCGGCGACGGCGGTCTGCAACGCCGTCGGGTCGGCCATCCCCACGTCCTCGCTCGCGTGCACCACGAGCCGCCGGGCGATGAAGCGGGGATCCTCGCCCGCCTCGAACATGCGGGCCAGGTAGTGCAGGGCCGCGTCCACGTCCGAGCCGCGGATGGACTTGATGAAGGCGCTGATGACGTCGTAATGCTGGTCGCCCTGGCGGTCGTAGCGGACGGCGGCCTTGTCGACCGTGGCCTCGACGGTGGCCAGGTCGATGGTGCCGCCCGCGGTCGCCTGGGCCGAGTCGGCGGCGGCTTCCAACGCCGTCAGCGCGCGGCGGGCGTCGCCGCCCGCGAGGCGGACGATGTGGTCCTCGGCGTCGGGTTCCAGCGTCACGGCGCCCGCCAGGCCGCGTTCGTCGGCCACCGCGCGGTGGACGACGGCGCGGACGTCGGTGTCGGTCAGCGGCTGCAGTTGCAGCACCAAGGACCGCGACAGCAGCGGCGACACCACTGAGAAGAACGGGTTCTCCGTGGTCGCGGCCACCAGCAGCACGATCCGGTCCTCGACTGCACCGAGCAGCGCGTCCTGCTGGGTGCGGGAGAACCGGTGGACCTCATCGATGAACAGCACGGTCGACTCGCCGGAGTGGGTGAGGCGCTTGCGGGCCTCGTCGATGACCGCGCGCACCTCCTTCACCCCGGCCGAGAGCGCCGAGAGTGCGACGAAGCGGCGGCCGATGGCGCTGGAGACCAGCGTGGCCAGGGTCGTCTTGCCGGTGCCGGGCGGGCCGTAGAGCAGGATCGACGCGGGCGCGGCGCCCTCGACCAACCGGCGCAGGGGCGCGCCCGGGCCGAGCAGGTGATCTTGGCCGACGACCTCGTCCAAGGTCGCGGGCCGCATCCGGACCGCCAGGGGCGCGTTCGCCCGCCGGGTCGGGGCGTCGGCGCGCGGTGCGCCGAACAGATCCAGGTCGAACTCCTGTTCCATGCCTGCGACGCTACCCGTGCGAGAATCGCTCCCTGTGACCTCGTCCGGCCTTCGCGCCAAAGTCGTGCTTCTCGCGGGCCCCTCCGGGTCGGGCAAATCGACGCTCGCGGTGCGGGCCGGGCTACCCGTCCTGCGCCTCGACGACTTCTACCGCGAGGGCGGCGATCCGCTGCTCCCCCGCGACGCCGCGGGCCGAGTCGACTGGGACCTGCCGACGTCCTGGCACGCCGATGACGCGCTCGCCGCGGTGATCGAGCTGGCCAGGGCCGGGACCATCCATGCCCCGCACTACGAGCTAGGGGCCGACCGGCGCGTCGGCGGCTACCAGCTCGACGTCGGCGACGCCCCGGTGTTCGTCGCGGAAGGACTCTTCGCCGACCAGATCGTCGCGGGCGCGAAGGCGGCGGGCGTGTTGGCCGACGCCCTGGTCCTGACGCCCAGCGCGAGCCGCACGTTCACCCGCAGGCTCGTGCGTGACGTCGCCGAGTCCCGCAAGTCGCTGCCGATCCTGGTCCGGCGCGGTATCCGCCTCTGGCGCGACCACGCTTCCGTGGTGAAGCGCTGCGTCGCGGTGGGCATGCGGCCGAGTTCGCCCGCGCAGGCGCTCGCGATCCTCACCGAGCTCGCGGTCGGTCAAGGCAGCGCGGCCAAGTAGCGCTCACCGAGGACCCGTAGGTGCCCGACCAGCTCGGGCGGGCCGTCGACGCGGAAGTCCATCCCCAGCATGCCGACGTAGATCGCGATGGTCTCCAGCGTGTCCGCCCCGGTGATCAGCACGCTGGACACCGCGTCGATCGGCTCGACCACGCCCACCGCCGGGTTGATCCGCGCGATGACGACGTCGGCGGGCGCCAGCACGGTGATCCGCACGTGCACCTTCCACCCGGTGGACGCGATCTCCCGCAGCACGAACCCGACAAGGTCGTCGTCCGGCGGCCGCCGCGGCGCGAACCGCCGTGTCCCCGGCGTGGCCGAGATCCTGGCGACCGGGATGGCTCGCCACTGGTGAACCTCGAGGTCGTAGGCGACCAGGTACCAGCGGCGCTGCCAGTTGACCAGCTGATACGGCTCCACCTCCGCGGGCAGCCGCACGGTCGTCGTGTCGCGGATGGCGCCCGCGATGGCGTCGAGCACGGCGGCGTCGACCGGGGCGTCCGGCTCCGTCGAGCCGGTGACCGCCGGGCCGATCGCGGTGGCCCGGCGCAGCGCGGTCACCTTGCGGCGCAAGCGTTTCGGCATGATCTGGTCCAGTTTGACCAGTGCCCGCGCGGCACTGCCCGCGACGTCGGCGATGCCGGTCGACCCGTCCTCGGCCAGCCCGACGGCGACGGCGACCGCGACGGCTTCGTCGTCGTCGAGCAGCAGCGGCGGCATCGTGGCGCCGCTGCCGAGCCGGTAGCCGCCGACCGCGCCCCGGCCTGCGTGGATCGGGTAGCCGAGTTCGCGCAGCCGCTGGATGTCGTTGCGCAGGGTCCGGTCGGTGATGTCGAGGTGTTCGGCCAGCTCACGGCCGGTGCGCGGCCGCTGGTCCTGTAGCAGCGACAGCAGGCGAAGCAGCCGTCCGGCGGTCTCGGCCATGAAAGTCCTCTCATTAGGAACGAAAACAGCCTAATGGGGTCATAGCCTTGTCTTACAAGCAGGAAGCGAGAAAGGCACCGAACATGAACACCACCGAGCAGCTCACCTGGCGCGCGGCCCTGGCGTCCTCCCACACCGCACTGGAGACCGTGGTCGCCGCGGTCCGCGACGACCAGTGGGACCTCCCCACGCCGTGCTCGCAGTGGTCGGTGACCCAGGTCGTGCAGCACGCGGCGGGCGACCAACTCGCCTACGCCGCCACCCTCGGCCACGGCGACGGCCCGGCGTATGACCCGTTCGCGCCTTCCGGGACGATCGACGGCAGCCCGTTCAGCCTGGTCAGCACCGCGATCGAGCGCACGGCCGACGCGTGGGCGCTGCACCACGCGGACACCGCGCCGACGCCGCTGCCGCAGGGCGAACTGCCCGTCACCGTCGCCGCGGGCGCCTGCGCCCTGGACGCCGCCGTGCACGCGTGGGACATCGCGATCGCCACCGGCCAGCCGTCGCCGCTGTACGACCAGCTGTCGGCGTTCCTGCTCATGGTCGCGAAGGAGATCGTCGAACCGCTGCGCCAGTGGGGCGCCTACGCGGCGGCGGGCACCACCGACAGCGACTCGGCCACCGACCAGTTGCTGCGCTACCTGGGCCGCTAGCCGCACAACCTGCTCGGCGGCGCCGAAACCCCGGGCAAGCAGCCCCCACCCTTCCCGGGGGGACGGCCCTCGGCCAGTCTATCGGTGCCTGGGCGTTCGGGGATGGCTGCCGAGTTTGCTGTGGATGGTTGAGGCGGATGTGGATGGGCGGTCACGGCCGCAGGAGCGGCTTGATCACCTCGCGGGCGTCCATCGCGGCGTAGGCGTCGGCGACATCGGCGAGCGGGTACTCGGCATCGAAGACCAGGCCCGGGTTGATCTTGCCGGCGAGCACGTCCGCCAGCAGTTCCGGGATGTACGCGCGCACCGGAGCAACTCCCCCGGCCACGCCGATGTTGTTGCGGAACAGCTGCGCCACGGGGAGTTCCGGGCCGCCCGCGGGAACGCCGACGTAGCCGACGCGGCCGCCTGGGCGGGCGGAGTCGAGGGACTGCTGCATGGATTCCTTGGTGCCGACGCATTCCAGCACCGCGGACGCGCCGATTCCGCCGAGCAGTTCGCGGACCCGCGCAGCCCCATCGTCACCGCGTTCGGTGACGATGTCGGTGGCGCCGAACCGGCGGGCGACCTCTTGGCGGGCGGCGTGGCGGGACATGACGATGATCCGTTCGGCGCCCAAGCGGGAGGCGGCCAGTGTCGCGCACAGGCCGACAGCGCCGTCGCCGACGACCGCGACCGTGCTGCCCGGGCCGACGCCCGCCGCGAGGGCGGCGTGGTGGCCGGTACCCATGACGTCCGAGAGTGACAGCAGGCTCGGCACCATGGCCGGGTCGGGCATCGACGGTGTGGCGACCAGGGTGCCGTCGGCGAACGGGGCGACGACGTACTCGGCCTGGGCGCCGTCGATGTCCTCGCCGTCGGCGGACTTGCCGCCCCAGTACCCGCCGCGGACGCACGAGGTGTGCACGCCGTTGCGGCAGTGGACGCAGTCGCCGTCGCTCACCGCGAACGGGGCGATGACGAAGTCGCCCGGCTTGACCGTGCGGACCTCGGCGCCGACCTCCTCGACGACGCCGACGAACTCGTGGCCGATACGGCGGGGGCGCTCGGTCGGCGAGACGCCGCGGTAGCCCCACAGGTCGGACCCGCACACGCACGCGGCGACGACGCGGACCACGGCGTCGGTCGGGTGGCGCAGGCCCGCGTCGGCGATGTCGGCGAGCCGGACGTCCTTGGCGCCGTGGATCATGGTCGCGCGCATGGGTCTCCTTTAGCGGCCGAGCACCCTGGCCAGGGCGCTCAGGACGAGTTCGACGCGGTCGAGCCGGGCGTTGTGGCCCATCAGCCCGATCCGCCACACGCTAGTGGCGAACGCGCCCGCCCCCGCGCCTATTTCGATGTTGTACTCGTTGAGCAGAATCGACCGCACCTTGGCGGAGTCGACCCCGTCGGGAACGCGGACCGTGGTCAGCTCCGGCAGCCGGTGGCCCTCGGCGGCGAACAGGTCGAGCCCGAGGTCGACCAGCCCCTCCCGCAGTCGCGCGCCCGCCGCCCGGTGCCGCTCCCACACCGCGTCGAGGCCCTCCGCCAGCACCCGCCCCAGCGCGGCGTGCAGGGAGGCGATCATGGCGACCGGCGCGGTGTGGTGATACGTCCGCCCGCCGTTGGAACCGTCCACATAGGCGCCGATCAGATTCAGATCCAGGTACCACGTCGGCGGGTGCTCGACCCGCCGCTCCCACGCGCGCGGGGACACGGTGAACGGCGCCAGCCCGGGTGCGACGCCGAGGCACTTCTGGGTGCCGGAGTACGCGACGTCCACGCCCCAGCCGTCGATGTCGACCTCGATGCCCGCCAGCGACGTCACGCAGTCGGCGAGGACCAGGGCATGGTCGTCCCGGCCGTGCACGGCGGCGGCGAGCGCGGCGATGTCGCTGCGGACGCCCGTCGACGTCTCCGCGTGGACCGCGCCGACCAGCCGCGGCGCCGGGTGCGCGGCCAGCATCCGGGCGACGTCGATCGGCTGCCCCCACTCGTGGTCGACGCGGACGACCTCGGCGCCGTAGCGCCCTGCGACGTCGACCATGCGCTCGCCGAACAGCCCGTTCACGCCCACCACGACGGTGTCGCCGGGCCGGACGAAGTTGGCGAAAGCCGCCTCCATGCCGATCGAGCCGGTGCCCGACAGCGGCAGCGTGCGGGCGTTCTCCGTGCCCCACACCGTCCGCAGCCGCGCACAGGTCTCGTCGAGGACGCGCAGGAACTCCGGGTCGAGGTGCCCGAGCAGCGGGGCCGCGAGCGCGGCGGTGGCCTCGGGGTACGGGTTCGACGGGCCGGGGCCGAGCAGGACGCGATCAACCAGTGCCATGCCCAGCACCTTACGGATGGGCTGGCGCCTCCGCCGTGACTGGGGCGGGCGGCTGCGGACGCTCGTTGCCCAGCAGCGACCGGACGATGATCCCGATGGCGTACGGCACCAGGTCACGGCCGCGGCGCCACAGCCACGGGATGCCCTTGATGATCAGCCACGCGATGTGCTCGGCCTTGTTGGCGGGCCTGCCGCCCTCGCACACCATGCTCACCGGCTTCGCCACCGCGCAGCCGGTGCCCGCCAGCAGGTCGGCGAAACCCGAGGCGAGCATCCGGTGTCCCAGCTCCGACGGGTGCAGCCGGTCGACCGCCCACGAACTGGTCTCGTAGGCGCCGGGCAGCCGGTCGAGGTCGAGGCACGGCGCCCCGGTCGCGGCGACGACGGCGTCGATGACCTCGTTCAGCCGGGCGATGCGCGCCTGCAGCGCGCGGCGCAGCGGGCCGGGGATGCGGAAGACGCGGCCGTGGTCGTGGTAGCGCGCGAGCAGCACCACGGCGCCTTGCGCGTTGAGCGCGGTGACTATGTGGATCAGGTCGGCCTGGATCTGGTCCGGGTCGAAGTCGGACCGCAGGGTGTCGTTCATCCCCGCGATGAGGATGGCCGCGTCCGCGCGCGCGAGCAGCGCGGGCGCGAGCTGGCGCTCCCGGACGCAGCCGATGCGCGCGCCGGTGAAGGAGAAGTTGGCGATGTCGGCGCCGAGCGCGTCGGCCAGCAGCGGGCCGACGCCGCGCCACCCGCCGCGGGGCAGCGGGTCGCCCACCCCGAAGGTCGTGGAGTCCCCAAGCACGGCGAGCCGCGTCGCCGTCCAGACCGAGGTAATCGCCACCGCTGTCACGGGATAGACGATCGAGCCCGCCAGCGCCGATCGGGTGAGATCAGGGTGTCCGTCGAGGGACACGTCAGCGAAGAATCGGTGTTAGGAACCCTGGCTCAATGTCGAGGGGAACAGCGGGTGGCGCCTGGCTGAACGCTCACTGGAACGCCGGGTACATGGCCAGCGACCGCGTCCCGAACCGGCGCTTCATCGCCGCGACCACCGCGTCGGCGTGGTCGCCGACCACATCGGACTTGACCCGGCGGGCGGCCTTGGCGAGGTCGACCCAGCGGGCGACCAGCACGTCGCTCTGGTGGGGCGTGTCGACCGAGCCGCCGGAGCCGAGTTGGTCGATGTCGGGCACCGTCAGGTACTGCCACGTCGTCAGCCACACCCAGAACACCTGCGCGTCGAGCAGGCGCGGCATCAGCACGGCGTCGTCGTCCAGGTCGGCCCACATGACGCGGACCTCGGCGCGCCACGCGGCGAGCATCGCGTCGGTCATGCCCTGCGGCAGGCCGTAGGCGCACCAGCAGGACGGGAACGGCACCGTCAGGTAGGCCGCGTCGAACATGATGTTGCGAACGCAGCCGCCCTCGAAGTCGAGGAACCGGACGCCGCGGCTGGTGATCAGGTTGTTGTCCGGGCACGAGTCCGACGGGCTGAACGCGCGGTGCCTGGTGGCGTCGAGCAGCGCCAGGGTCGAGTGGGCGTGGTCGATCGCGTCGGTCGAGGTGGTGACGCCGAACTCGGTGGCCAGCAGCGACGGCAGCGCGGCGACGGCGGTCGGGCCGTGCTCGGACAGCGGGTCCTTGGCGCTGGGCGGGCTGAGCCTGCGCAGCAGCGCGTCGAAGTCGGCCTCGCGGCCCGCGGTGGTGGCGTGCAACTTGCCGAGCGACCGCGCCCACGAGAGCAGCGCGCCCTCCGCGGCGCGGGCATCGTTGCCGTGCAACTTGCCCGCCAGCGTCGGCGCGCGCCCGAGGTCTTCCATGACCAACAGGCGCGAGTCGCTGTCGTGGGCGAACAGCTCCGGGCACATCCGGTCTTCGGCGGTGAGCGCGGTGAACAGCTGGTAGCTGACGGCCTCGCGGATCCAGCTGTCGTGCGGCGTGGTGCCGTCGGGCCGGATGTAGCGCTTGACGGCGAGGGTGCGCGGTAAGGAGAACGGGCTGGAGGCGACCTTGACTCGCAACACGATCGACCGGTCGCTGCCGCCGAGGTCCTCCGGCTCACCGAGGTGGATCCTGGCCCCGAACCGCTTGCTGAGCACTGACTCCGCCGCGATCACGGTGGCCGCGACCTCCGCCTGCGGATCCGGCGGCTGCGACGTGGCGCCTGCCTCCGGCGGGTCGGCGGTGATCTCCACACTCATCTCCTCTGACCCTACTCCCGATCGTAGGTCCCCCGACCCAGGGCTTGGGTGTCCCCGAGACCGTAGTGGTAACCGGCGATCCAGCGGGAGGGGCCCGTCAAGAACTAACGGTGTACCCAGAACGGAGGTGTTGTACTCCCATTCTCTGGAACTATCCGAGAGACAGCGGCCGGGTGACGTCGTCGGCGGCGTTCCTCTTGTTACGCAGCAGGAGCACGACCGCGGCGGCCACCACGATGCCGACTATGTTGACCAGCAGCTGGACGGAGGACTCCAGCACGCGGACCCACTCGCCGAGGATCGCGGCGACGGCGATGTAGCCCGCGGCGGGCACGGTCGTCACCGAGATGAACACGCCGACGAGGGCCGCCGACTTGGCCGACGTCATCGACAGCATCCCGGCCGCGCCCGCGAGCACCGCCACGATCAGCGACCACGGGCCGACCTTGTAGACGAAGTCGACCGTGTGGTTGCCCAAGATCGCGTTCGCGTCGAACAGGCCGGCCAGCGATCCGAGCCAGGTGCCGCCCGCGGTGATCGCGATGGCGATCAGGAACCCGAGCCCGAGCGCGACCGATGCGCGCTTGACCAGGTCGAACCGGCGCCGAACCAGGCCGACGGCGAGTGCGGCCAGCGGGCCGAACTCGGGGCCGACGACCATCGCGCCGACGATCGTGACCGGCGAGTCGGTGATCACGCCGACCGCCGCGAGCAGGCAGGCGATGGTCAGGAACGCGAGATAGGTGGCGTTGAGCCGGGACTCCTCGCCGGTGCGGGCGACCAGTTCCTCCCACACCACCGCGTCGGCGCCGTCGCCCGGCGCGCGGTCCTCGGCGAGGTCGGCGGCGTCGGACAGGGCCGTGTCGATCTGCTCGAGGGTGATGCCGCCGCCGCGGTCGATGCCCAGCGCGCACAGCGCGGCCAGGATCTCGTCGGTCGCCTCCCGGGCGACGTCGGCCTCGACCACGTCGCCCGCGGGCTGGACCGCCGCGCCCGGGAAGTGCACGAGATGGGTCGCGCCGACGTGCTCACGCAGCAGCGTGAGCACGTCGGCGGTCGACTCGGGCGGGCTGACGACCCTGAGGTGGAGCATTTAGGCGGGCTTCTCGCCCTTGGCGACCGGCTTGGCGTCGACGCCTGCTTCCTTGCGCTGCTCCGGGGTGATCGGGGCGGGCGCGCTGGTCAGCGGGTCGTAGCCGCCGCCGGACTTCGGGAAGGCGATGACCTCGCGGATCGACGGCTCACCGGCGAGCAGGCCGACGATGCGGTCCCAGCCGTAGGCGATGCCGCCGTGCGGGGGCGGGCCGTAGGCGAAGGCGTCGAGCAGGAAGCCGAACTTCTCCTGCGCGTCCTCCTCGCTGATGCCCATCAGCTTGAAGACGCGCTTCTGCACGTCCTTGTTGTGGATACGGATCGAGCCGCCGCCGATCTCGTTGCCGTTGCAGACCATGTCGTAGGCGTAGGCCAGGGCGTTGCCCGGGTCCTCCTCGAACCGGTCGATCCACTCCGGGTTGGGCGAGGTGAACGCGTGGTGCACCGCGGTCCACTGGCCGGACCCGACGGCGACGTCACCGGCGTTGACCGCGGCCGACGCCTCCTCGAACAACGGCGCGTCGACGACCCAGACGAACGACCACTTGGACTCGTCGATCAGCCCGCAGCGCTTGCCGATCTCCAGGCGCGCGGCACCCAGCAGGGCGCGGGCGTCGGACTTGGTGCCCGCGCCGAAGAAGATGCAGTCGCCGGGCTCGGCGCCCGCGGCCTTGGCCAGGCCCTCGCGCTCGGCGTCCGACAGGTTCTTGGCGACCGGGCCGCCGAGCGTGCCGTCCTCGTTGACCAGGACGTAGCCGAGGCCCTTGGCGCCGCGCTGCTTGGCCCACTCCTGCCAGGCGTCGAGCTGCTTGCGGGGCTGGCTCGCGCCGCCCGGCATGACGACCGAGCCCACGTAGGGCGCCTGGAACACGCGGAACGGGGTGTCGGCGAAGAACTCGGTCAGCTCGGTGAGTTCGAGGTCGAAGCGCAGGTCGGGCTTGTCGCTGCCGTAGCGGGCCATCGACTCCAGGTACGGGATGCGCGGGATCGGCGTGGGGATCTCGTAGTCGGCGAGTTCCTTCCACAGCGCGCCGATGATGCGCTCGCCGAGCGCGATCACGTCGTCCTGCTCGACGAAGGACATCTCGATGTCGAGCTGGGTGAACTCGGGCTGCCGGTCGGCGCGGAAGTCCTCGTCGCGGTAGCAGCGGGCGATCTGGTAGTACCGCTCCAGGCCGCCGACCATGAGCAGCTGCTTGAACAGCTGCGGCGACTGCGGCAGCGCGTACCAGGAGCCGGGCGCGAGGCGGGCCGGGACCAGGAAGTCGCGGGCGCCCTCGGGGGTGGACTTGGTCAGGGTCGGGGTCTCGACCTCGACGAAGCGCTCGTCGTGCAGCACCGTGCGGGCGATCCGGTTGGCCTCGCTGCGCATCCGCAGCGCCCTGGCCGGGCCGGAGCGGCGCAGGTCCAGGTAGCGGTGGCGCAGGCGGGTCTCCTCGCCGACGGTCAGGTGGTCGTCGAGCGGGAAGGGCAGCGGGGCGGACTCGCTGAGCACCTCGAGCTCGGTGACCAGCACCTCGATGGCACCGGTCGGGATCTCCGGGTTCTCGTTGCCCTCGGGCCGCGCGGCGACCTCGCCGACGACCTTGACGCAGAACTCGGCGCGCAGCCGGTGGGCGCGCTCGGCCATCTCACCCTCGCGGAAGACGACCTGGGCGACTCCCGAGGCGTCCCGCAGATCGATGAAGATCACGCCGCCGTGATCGCGCCTGCGGGCCACCCAGCCGGTGAGGGTGATGGTCTGCCCAGCGTGCTCGGCGCGGAGGGTTCCGGCCTCGTGCGTGCGGATCACGGGTGAGGTGCTCCTGTTCCAGATCTTGGGACGCCGTACTGGAGAATGATGGACCAGACGGCAGGTGTACGGGTCAGGCTAGCCAATACTCCCCGACCGCTGTCGACCAGGTTTCGACCTGCCGGTCAGCTGCCTTAGCGCCCAGTGTGACGCGATGGCCGACGACCATCGGAGTCAGCCATCCGTGGCAAGCGTTTGGTCCATTCGGGGGCATAGCAGTAGGTCCTTACGGGCTATCTAGTCACCGTAGGCAGCGAATTGGTTACCCACGAATTAACATTGACGCTACCCATTGGGACGTCCAAGACGTACTGTGACCACCAGGGCGTAAGGGGTAACCCAGGGAGTGAACATGGGTAGCGGTATCACCCGCGAGCCAGTTCGTGAACTTCACCAGAACGGGAGTGTCCGCCATGCGATGACGGCCGAGCCGGACTCCATGGCGGCGGACGCGTTCCCCACGGCACTGAGAGCAGCCATCCAGGCGAGCGGTCTGAGCCTGGACCGCATCCAGTACCGATTGCGGGCTCGCGGCGTCTCGATCAGCGTGACGGCACTGAGCTACTGGCAGTCGGGCAGACGCAGGCCGGAACGGGCCGAGTCGCTTGCCGCGCTCGGTCACCTTGAGGACGTCCTGTGTGTGCCGACGGGGTCGCTGATCGCGCTGCTCGGCCCGCCGCGTCCGCGCGGCCGGGTCAACCGCGAGTCGTCGCGGCTGACGGTGGAGGCACTGTGGGGCAACAGCGAGCCGGTCTCGCAGCTGCTCAAGCGCATCGACTTCACCACCGACGCGGCCATGACCAAGCTGAGCCAGCACGACAGGATGGTCATCGCCGCCGACCGCGGCGAGAAGTCCATCCACATCCGCCAGGTCTTCCGCGCCGAGCACGACGGCGCCGACCGGACGGTGATGGTGTACGACCTGGAGCGTCCAGGCAGACCGTTCCCGACCATCGTGGCCGGGGAGAACTGCACTCTTGGCCGCTCCGCGCACGACGCGGGCGCGGGCCTGGTGGCCGCCGAGTTCCTACTCGCACAGCCACTGAGCCGCGGCGAGACCGCGATCGTCGACTACGAGCTGCGCCACCCCGGCCCGCCGTACTCGCGCGGCGACGACAGCTACTGCCGCAAGTTCACCACGCCGGTGCGCGAGTTCGTCCTCGAACTGCGCTTCGACCCGCTGGCACTGCCCGCGTACCTCGAGCAGTACACAGTGGACGGCGACGAGCAGGTGACCAACCGGCGCAAGCTGGAGATCTCACCCGACGGCAAGGCACACACGGTGGCCCTGGACTTCGGTCCGGGAATCCTGTGCGTGCGTTGGGAATGGCCTAGCTAGAACGTGCGTGGACCGAGCGGGTCGAGGGAACTTCCCTCGGCCCGCTCAGTCTTTCCAGCGGCTCACCGCGAGGGTGAACACCGCCGCGCCCGCCCGGCCGCGGGCGTCGGTCGCGGTGATCGTCACCGGATACCGGCCGGGCGGCGTGTCGGGCGCGGTGAAGATCCAGACGATCGCCTGGCCGCCTTCGTAGACGACCGCGGGGCTGAACGTGGCCCGCGCGCCCGGCGGCTCACCGCGGACGCCCAGGCGGACCGCCCCTCCCCCGGTGACCGTCACCTTGGTCTGCGCCAGGAAGCCCGCCTGCGCGGTCTCGACCGTCGGGTTGAGCCAGAGCCGCGCCGCACCCGCCTGGTGTTCGCGCGGGTCGATCGTGAGCGAGAAGTAGCCGCAGGCGATCTCCCCGGCCGCGTTGGTCGCCGTGACCGTCACCGGGTGGATTCCGCCGAAGGCGCGGTCCGCGCACGCCAGCGCCAGCCGCGTCGCCGAACCGGCGGTGAGCACGGCGGGGTCGAAGTGGGCGGTGACGCCGTGCGGCAGCCCGGACACCGACATCGTCACCGCCTGCGGGTTCGCGCCGCGACGGGTGCGGACGACGACCGCGGTGTCGGCGGCACCGAGGCGCACCGACAGCGGCTCGACGGTCACGGTGTGGTCGCCCGAGCGGGCACGGGACTCGAACACGGATCTCCTCAGCGCGGAAGAGATCACTTTCACCGCGGCGCGGCGGGCGAACAATCCGTAGTTCGCCAGGTACGGGTACGGAATTTGATCAGAGCAGCGTCAACTGCTCCTGTGCTATCGCCACATCGGGCGCTCCGGTTGGCAGACTCCCCCGTGGCCACCGGGGCTCGGGAATGTCGGGCCCCGCGAATCCGTGCTTGCGCAGCAGCGGCCCGACCCGAGTGCCCAACGCGCGTCGATAGCGGATGTCGGCGTTGGTGCCGGTGCCGTAGATCCGCCGGTATAACGGCACCAGCGCCGGATGCTCCCGGGCGAGCCAGGCGGCGAACCACTCCCTCGCCCCTCGGCGCAGGTGCAAGGGAAGCACCGTCACCCCCGTCGCGCCCACGTCCGCGATCTGGCCGAGCAGTTCGTCCAGTTGCGCGGCCGTGTCGGTGAGCCCGGGCAGCACCGGCGCGACCATCACCGCGCACGGCAGCCCCGCCTCCCGGGCCCGCCGAACCAGCTCCAGCCGGGCCTGCGGGCTGGCCGTCCCCGGTTCGAGCCGCCGCTGGACGTCCCGGTCGAGCAACGCGATCGACACGGCGAGGCCGACCGACACGTCCTTGCTCACCGAGGCCAGCAGCGGCAGGTCGCGGAACAGCACCGTGCCCTTGGTGAGGATCGAGAACGGGGTTCCGGAGTCGGCGAGCGCGCGAATGATCCCCGGCATCAGCTCGTAGCGGCCCTCCGCCCGCTGATACGGATCGGTGTTCGTGCCCATCGCGACGTGTTCACGTGCCCAGGTCCGCGCCCGCAACTGCTTCGACAGCACCTCGGCGGCGTTGACCTTCACCACGATCTGGCTGTCGAAGTCGTGCCCGGCGTCAAGATCGAGATAAGTGTGGGTCTGGCGGGCGAAACAGTTGTGCGAGACCACGCCGTTGGCGATGAAGTCGCCCGTGCCGGTCGTGATGTCGAACAGTGGCAGCGACAATCCCAGCGCCTGGATCTCCCGGACGCCCAGTCGGGCCGCCGACTTGATCGCCGCGTCGGTGATCGTCCGCTTCGCGGTGACCGCCGGGCCGATCGTGTGGAACAGGCGCAGGTGCTCGGCCAGTCCCCCGTCGACCCGCACGCAGCACCGGCCACCCGGCGCCCGCCGTTCCTCCACCGCGTGCTGGAAACCGAAGCGCGCCAACGCCTCCAGCACCGCCGACGCGGTGTGTGCGCTCAGGTTCGAGAAGCGCACGATCCGATGGGAGTAGCCGCCGTCGGTGTCGAACACGCCCGCGAGCAAACCCTTGCGCCACTCGTCGGTCGGGGTGTCCGGCCAGGTGACCGGCAGGCTCAGGCCGAGGTCGTCGAGCAGGTACGCCGACACCCTCGCCTGAACCTGCTCATCGGGTTCGGCGCCACCGTCGCCCCGGGCGACGCCGCACAGGTAGCCCCGGCGGTAGTCGGCGGTGTCCTTGGGCGGGGCGGCGAACCTTCCCGTGCCCATCAGCTTGTTGCCGACGGTGAGGTGGGGCCTGCGGTCCGGCCCCGCCACCGTCCCGGTGACGTGCTTCCAGCCGCGCTCGGTGAGGAACCGGTGGTCGCCGCTGGCGATCAGGACGGTGCCGTCGTCGAGGGTGACGCGGTAGGCGGGTTTGACGGTGGACCAATGGTCGCGCACCTCCGTCGTCACGTAGTGGCGGTAGCTGCCGCGCCGTTCGGTGCCGTAGACGCGGTCGCCGACCTTCAGTGCCGAGATCGGCTTGGTGGTGCCGTCGGCCATCAGGATCGGGGTGTCGCCGTGCAGGCAGTAGCTGCAGGCGTGCGAGCAGCCCCGATACGGGTTGACCGTCCAGCCGAACGGCAGCGCCGAGGCGCCCGCGACCTTGTTCAGCACGGACTTCGCGAGCACCTCGTGGAACACCATCCCGGCGAACTCCGGAGTACGTACGCTGCGCACAAGTCCGGGCAGACCAGGCAGAACCTGGTCGCCGCCCGCCGCCAACTGCCCGTCCCATCGCACGGCACAAGTCGAACACATGTTCGAACGGGTGTCAACGAACGGAGGCCCCGTGTCCCTCGATCAGGTTCTCGATCCCTTGCGCGCGACCGCGTTCACCCTGTTCGGCGTGCCCACCTCGCGGATGGAGGTGATCGGGTTCCTGACCGGCGCGCTGTGCGTGTGGCTGGTGGCCAGGCAGAACGCGTGGAACTGGCCGATCGGCATCGCGAACAACGTCGCGTTCTTCGCGCTGTTCATCACCGCGGGCATCTACGCCGACGCGTGGCTCCAGGTGGTGTACCTCGGCCTCGCGGTCTACGGCTGGTGGGCGTGGCTGCGCGGCGGTGACCAACACTCGACACTTGCCGTCTCCAGGACGACCCGGACGCAGTGGCAGGCGCTGGCCGCCGTCGGCGTCGCCGGGACCGCCACGCTGACCTGGATCCTCGTCGTGGCAACGGATTCCACCGTTCCCTTCCCGGACGCGGCGACCACCGTCCTATCGCTGCTCGCGACCTGGGGGCAGGCGCGCAAGAAGGTCGAGAGCTGGTGGCTGTGGATCACCGCCGACGTAATCTACGTGCCGCTCTACGCCTACAAGGGCCTCTGGCTGACCGCGATCCTCTACGTCGGCTTCATCGGCCTGTGCGTCATCGGCCTGCGCTCGTGGCGGGCCGACCTGCGCACCCCGGAACTGGCGGCCGCGTGAGGTACCGGCACGCCCTGGTCCTGGGCAAGTTCTATCCGCCGCACGCCGGGCACCACCACCTGATCCGCTCGGCGGCCGCGGCGGCCGAGCGCACGACGGTGGCGGTGCTCGGGTCGAGCGTCGAGTCGCTGTCGATCGCCGACCGGGTCCGCTGGATCGCCGCGGAACACGCGGGCGACCAAGGCGTCGCGGTTCTCGGCGACCTCGACGACCACCCCGTCGACTACCACGACGACGCCGTCTGGGAACTGCACATGGGCGTCATCCGGTCGGTCCTGGCGCGCCGCGCGATCGCCGACGGCGACCCGACGGCGGCCCCGGTCGACGTGGTGTTCACGAGCGAGCACTACGGGGCCGAACTCGCGTCCCGGCTCGGCGCCAAGCACGTCCAGCTCGACCTCGACCGGACCCGCTTCCCCGTCTCCGGCACCGCGGTCCGCGCGGACCCCATCGGCCAGTGGCACTTCCTCGCCCCGGCGACCCGGGCCGGGCTCGCGGCCCGGATCGTGGTCGTCGGCGCCGAGTCGACCGGCACGACGACGCTGTCCAAGGCGCTGGCCGAGCACTACCAGGCGCCGTGGGTGCCCGAGTACGGCAGGCTGCACACCGAGGAGAAGCTCGCCGCGGCCATCGCGCTCACCGGCAACGCCGCCCCCGAGGACCTGGTGTGGACGCTCGGCGACTTCCTCGACGTCGCCGCCCGACAGGCCGAAGCCGAGGACGCCGCCGCGACCGGACCGGTCCTAATCTGCGACAACGACCCCTGGGCCGCCACCGTCTGGGGCGAGCGCTACCTGGGCCGCGAGCATCCCGAGATCGCCGCGAACGCCCGGCGCCCGGCGCTGTACGTGCTCACCGACCACGTCGGCGTCCCGTTCGAGCAGGACGGCTGGCGCGACGGCGAGCACCTGCGCGAGTGGATGACGGCTCGCTTCGTGCGCGGACTCCAGTCGCGGAATGTGCCCTGGGTGCTGGTCACCGGCCACCACGAGCACCGCCTCCGCCAAGCGGTCCGCGCGTGCGACGCCGCCATCCGAAAGCGATTCACCTTTACCGATCCACTCTAGTTTTACAAAAGTCTTCCTCTTGTCAAACGCTGTTTACAAACCTTATGGTTTTGTCAAACGACAGCCGGGAGGCGAGGACAATGTCGACGGAGACGTCAGGGACCATCCCGCAGGGCTCGACCGAGGGCTGGAAGGACGGCAAGCGCTACCTGTGGCTGATCGGCCTGGTGGTGCCCTCCCTGGCCTTCCTGGCGATCGGGCTCTACTACGCGACGGACTGGGCGATCTGGCTGTGGCTCGGCCCCGTCGTCATCCTCGGCGTCGTCCCCGCCATCGACCTCATCGCGGGCCTCGACCGGACCAACCCGCCGGACGACATGATCGAGGCGCTGGAGAACGACAAGTACTACCGCTGGATCACCTACGCGTTCCTGCCGATCCAGTACGCGGGCTTCATCGCCGCGTTCTGGATGATCGGCACGACCGAGATGTCGACGCTCGCCAAGATCGGCCTGGCGATCTCCATCGGCTGTATCGGCGGCATCGGCATCAACACCGCGCACGAGCTGGGCCACAAGAAGGAGAGCCACGAGCGGTGGCTGTCGAAGGTGGCGCTCGCGCAGAGCTTCTACGGCCACTTCTACATCGAGCACAACCGCGGCCACCACGTCCGCGTCGCCACCCCGGAGGACCCGGCCAGCAGCCGCGTCGGCGAGAACTTCTACCAGTTCTGGCCGCGCACGGTCTGGGGCTCGCTGACCAGCGCGTGGCGGCTGGAGAAGAAGCGCTACGCCCGCCGGAACCAGCACCCGTACCGCATCGGCAACGACGTCATCAACGCGTGGCTCATGTCCGCGGTGCTGTGGACCGGCATGACCATCGCGTTCGGCGTCGAGATCCTGCCCTACCTGGTGATCCAGGCGGTCGTCGGCTTCTCGCTGCTGGAGGTCGTCAACTACATGGAGCACTACGGCATGCTGCGGCAGAAGGTCGGCGACGCCGACAAGCGCCGCTACGAGCGGGTCGCCCCGAGCCACAGCTGGAACTCCAACAACATCGCCACCAACGTGCTGCTCTACCACCTGCAGCGGCACAGCGACCACCACGCCAACCCGACCCGCCGCTACCAGACGCTGCGCGACTTCGAGGAGTCGCCGGTGCTGCCCACCGGCTACGCGGGCATGATCGTCCTCGCGCTGATCCCGCCGCTGTGGCGCCGGGTCATGGACTACCGGGTGCTGGAGCACTTCGACGGCGACATGAGCCGGGCGAACATCTCCCCGCGCAAGCGCGACCGGATCCTCGCCGAGTACGACGCCCCGCGCCGCGACGCCGAGCCGACCGACGTGCGCGTCGACCGCTACCGGGTGACCGAGGTCGCCGCCGTGCACGCGGGCCGGTGCCCGAGCTGCGGCTACGTCTACGACGAGGCCGTCGGCGACCCGCGCGAGGGCTTCCCGGCCGGGACGCCGTGGAGCGCGGTCCCCGACAGCTGGTGCTGCCCCGACTGCGGCGTGCGCGAGAAAGTGGACTTCATCCCAGTGTCGCGGGTCAGCGCGTGAGGACTACCTAGAATGACGGTCATGACCACGGTCAGTTCGGCCGACCTGGCCCCCCACCGGCAGCGCATCGTCGCGGCCGCGGCCGAGCTGACCGTGACGTCCGGCTGGGCGTCGGTGACGATGTCCCGGCTGGCCGACATGGTCGGCGTGAGCCGCCAGACCGTCTACAACGAGATCGGCTCCAAGCCGCAGCTCGCCGAGGCGATGGTGCTCGACGAGCTGGCCCGCTTCCTCGCGGTGGTCGACGAGGCGTTCGACAACCATCCCGGCGACCTCCTCCCGGCGATCACCGACGCCGTGCGGGGCGCGCTCGAACTGGCCCAGGGCAACACGCTGCTGCACGCGATCGTGTCGGCCACCCACGGCGCCGACACCGAGTTGCTGCCGCTGCTGACCACCAACGCCGAGTCCCTGCTCGACACCGCCAAGACCGTGGTGGCGGAGCGCCTGCGGCCCTACGACCTGCCGCTCGACGAGCGCGAGCGCGGCGCGGTGATCGACATGGTGGTCCGGCTCGTGCTGAGCCACGTCATGCAGCCGTCCGGGACGCCAGAGCAGACGGCGGCCGACATCGCCTGGATCGCCGGGCGGGTCCTGGCCGGGTGAGGCCGCGCGGTCCTGAGAGGATTGCGCGGTGGATGACTGGGACACACAGCCGATCCCGCGGGTCCCGGCCGACGCGGAACCCGCCCGTGAGGGCCGCCGTCGCAAGCGGGAACCCGACATCCCCGCGGGCCACGGCCACGGCCACGGCCCGGCCTCCCCGGCTTCGGCGCGGGTGCGCAGGCTGCTGATCGCGCTGGTGGCGCCGTTCGCGCTGGCCGCGGTCGTCGGCGTCGCGCTGCTCTTCCCGACCGGCGACGGCCCGGGCGACGTGGGCCAGCAGGCCGTCCTCGGCTCCATCACCGCCGCGGAGGCGGGACCGTGCGGCGAGGGCGGCGACGACAAGCAGTGCCTCACCGTCACGGTGATGATGTCCGACGGGCAGGCCGCGGGCAGCGACATCCGCACGACGATCCCGCTGGAGCCAAGCACCCCGCGCTTCGCCGTCGGCGACGACGTCGTGCTCGCCTACAGCGGCGGCGACCCGCTCAGCGGCGGCTCCTACCAGCTCGTGGACTTCCAGCGCGGCGCGCCGCTGGCGGTGCTGGCCGCGCTGTTCGCCGCCGCCGTGCTCCTGCTCGGCCGCTGGCAGGGTCTCAAGGCGCTGGTGTCGCTTGGCGCGACGTTCGCGGTGCTGCTGCTGTTCATCCTCCCGGCGATCCTGCGCGGCGAGAACCCGCTGCTCGTGGCGATCGCGGGCGCCGGGGTGATCATGTTCGTGGTGCTGTATCTGACCCACGGCCTCTCCGCGCGGACGACGACCGCGGTCCTCGGCACGATGGTCAGTCTGGGGCTCATCGGCGTCCTCAGCGCGGTGTTCGCCGCCGCGTCGAAGCTGACCGGACTGGACGACGAGACCGCCAACCTGGTCGGCTCGCTCGGCAGCCCCATCGACACCCGCGGCCTGCTGCTGGCGGGCATCGTGATCGGCGCGCTCGGCGTGCTGGACGACGTCACGGTCACCCAGACCAGCGCGGTGTGGGAGCTGCGGGCGGCCAACCGGGCGCTGGGCTTCCGCGAGCTCTACGCCGCGGGCACCCGCATCGGCCGCGACCACGTCTCGTCGGCGGTGAACACCCTGGTCATGGCGTACGCGGGTGCCGCGCTGCCGGTGTTGCTGTATTCGTCGATCTCGGGGGTCGGGCTCGGCACGATCCTGGGCTCGCAGTCGATCGCGCAGGAGATCGTGCGGACCCTGGTGGGCAGCATCGGGCTGGTCGCCGCCGTTCCGGTCACGACCGCGATCGCCGCGTGGGTGGCGGTCCACGAGGAGTAGGAGCCGCCATGCGCTTCACCACCCGGCCGGAGCTGGTCGGCACATTCGGGATGGTCTCGTCGACGCACTGGCTGGCGTCGGCGGCGGGCATGGCGGTGCTGGAGGACGGCGGCAACGCGTTCGACGCGGCCGTGGCGGCGGGCTTCGTGCTGCAGGTGGTCGAGCCGCACCTCAACGGGCCGGGCGGGGAGGTGCCCGCGCTGTTCACCACGGCGGGCGACCCGACGCCGCGCGTGCTCTGCGGCCAGGGCGTCGCTCCAGCGGCGGCGAACATTGAGGGCTACCTCGACCTGGGGCTCGACCTGGTTCCCGGCACCGGGCTGCCGGCCGCGACCGTGCCGGGCTCGTGGGACGCCTGGCTCCTGCTGCTGCGCGACCACGGCACCAAGGAGCTGCGCGACGTCCTGCGGTACGCGATCGCCTACGCGCGCGACGGTTTCCCGGTGGTGCCGAACATCCGCGCCGTGATCGACCAGGTGCGCGACCTGTTCACCGACCACTGGCCGACGTCGGCGCACTGGCTCGGCGTGACCGGCGACCGGCACAGCAACCCCGTCCTCGCCGACACCTGGGAACGGCTGCTGGCCGAGGCGGTCGGGTCGACCCGGGAGGCACGCGTCGACGCCGCGCGGGCCGCGTGGTCGCAGGGGTTCGTGGCCGAGGCGATCGACGCGTTCTGCCGAACGGCGGTGCGCGACAGCTCCGGCCGCGACCACGCGGGTTTCCTGACCGGCCAGGATCTGGCGGACTGGTCGGCGAGCTACGAGGACGCGGTCACGGTCGACCAAGGCGAGTGGACCGTCGCGAAGTGCGGGCCGTGGACCCAGGGACCTGTTCTCCTGCAACAGCTCCGGCTGCTGGAGGGCTTCGAGCTGTCCTATGTGGATGGCGTGCCCACGGCGGCGACCGTCCACACCGTCCTGGAGTGCGCGAAGCTCGCGTTCGCCGACCGGGAGGCTTGGTACGGCGACGCCGATGTCCCGCTGGACGACCTGCTGTCGCGGTCCTACGCCGACGAGCGGCGCGCGCTGGTCGGCGACACGGCCTCGCTGGAGCTGCGCCCGGGATCGCCCGGCGGACGGGTGCCGAGGCTGCCGGAGCCGCCCGCGCCGCGGGAAGTCGCGCGGTCGGTCGAGGTCGGCGAGCACGTGATCAGCCGCGACGGCCGGACGCGCGGTGACACCGTCCACGTCGACGTGGTCGACCGGCACGGGAACATGATCTCGGCGACCCCGTCCGGCGGCTGGCTGCAGTCGTCGCCGACCATCCCCTCGCTCGGCTTCTGCCTCAACTCCCGGGCCGAGATGTTCTGGCTGACCGAGGGCCTGCCCAACTCGCTGGCGGGCGGTAAACGCCCCCGGATCACCCTCACCCCGACACTGGCGCTGCGCGACGGCGAGCCCGCGCTGGCGTTCGGCACGCCGGGCGGGGACGGCCAGGACCAGTGGCAGCTGTGCTTCTGGCTGGCCCACACACTCGGCGGGCTCAACCTGCAGGCCGCGATCGACGCGCCGACCTGGCACTCCACCGCGTTCCCGAGCTCGTTCTATCCGCGCGCGTCCAGCCCGGGTGAGGCTTATGTGGAGTCGCGGGTCGGGCAGGCGGCGTTGGACGACCTGCGGCGACGCGGGCACCTCGTGGTGGACGCGGGACCGTGGTCGCTGGGCCGCATGTGCGCGGTCGGCCGCGGCGGGGGCCTGCTGCGGGCGGCGGCGAACCCGCGCGGGATGCAGGGGTACGCGGTCGGGCGTTAGGGCAGGTTGGCGACGAACTTGGTGACGGCTTCGGCCTTCAGCCGCTGCGCGAGCTTGCCCGTCGGCGCGACAGACGCGAGCTGGAACAGGGGACGCTCCGGCGCCGCCTCTCCCCTGGCCTCGGCCCGCAGCTGGGCCACGAGCAGCTGGGAGAACACCAGGCCCGCGGTGTTCGAGCTGCCCGCCAGCGCGTCGGCGAGACGCCGCAGCGGCAGGATGCCCAGCTCACGGCCGCCAGTGCCCGAGTAGACGGCCAGCGACACGTTGATCGTCTTGCGCTTCTCGGCGACGAGCAGGCCGATCGTGCGGACGCCGCGGACGTCGGTGACGATCAGCTCCAGCCGGTCGACGGCGTGCAGGTCGACGGACTTCGTGCCGATCGCCTTGGCCACGACCCTGTGGCCGTCGAGCCAGACCGTGCGGCGGGCCGTCGCCCAGGTCACCAGGCCGAGGACCCCGGCGACCACGGCGGCGGTGACCAGTCCGGCGACGCGGCCGGCGATGAGGCCGACGACGCCACCGAGCGCGGCGCCGAAGACAAGGGAGATCGCCCAGGCCGCGCAGCCGCGGCGCTTGGACGGGTCGGCGAGGGTGAGCGGGAGGCGTTCCGGCTGGGCGGGCTCGGTCATGCTCAGATGCCCCGCCCGCGGCCGCGGTGGGCGGAGGACGGGTCGGTCAGGTCGACCATGCCGGTGAGGAACGGATTGCTGACCCGCTCGCGGCCGATCGTGGTGGCCCCGCCGTGGCCGGGGAGCACGACCGTCTCGTCGTCCAGCGGGAGGATCTTGGTGCGCAGCGACTCGGTCATCTTGGCCATCGAGCCGCCGGGCAGGTCGGTGCGGCCGATGGAGCCCTCGAACAGGGTGTCGCCCGCGAACAGCAGTTGGCCGCCCTCCTCGGTGGCCGAGCGGAAGACGACGGAGCCCTCGGTGTGGCCGGGCGTGTGGACGACGGTCATCTTCAGGCCCGCCAGGTCGAGTTCCACGCCGTCGGTCATCTCGCGGACCTCGCGCGGCTCCCGCAGCTGCAAGCCGCCGAAGAACGCCGCGGACTCCCGGCTCAGGCCGCGCAGGGGGTCGCTGAGCATGTAGCGGTCGTCCGGGTGGATCCAGGCGGGCACGTCGTTGCCGTCGCAGACCGGGGCGACGGAGTAGACGTGGTCGAGGTGGCCGTGGGTCAGCAGCGCGGCGACCGGGGACAGCCGGTGCTTGCGCAGCGCCGCCGCGATCGGCTCCTCGGCGTCCTGACCTGGGTCGATGATCACGCAGGGGCCGCCCTCCGCGGGCGCCACGAGGAAGCAGTTCGCCTGGAAGGCCCCGGTCGGGAACCCGACGACAAGCACGGTGGACCTCCAGCCGACGGAATTCTTTGCTTACTCTCAGCCTATCCGGCGGTACCTCCACACAGTTCTTACCGGGGTCCCCCATAGACTGCGCGCCTGCCAGGAACGTGTAGGTCAGGGAGGGTGCCAGGTGCCGAGCAACGAGCAGCGCAGAGAGGCGGCCAAGCGCAAGCTGGAGCGTCAGCTGGCGAACCGGGCCGAACGTGCGCGCAAGCGCCGGATCTTCGGTGTCGTGGGCACCGTCGTTGGCGTCGTGCTGGTCGTCGGCCTGATCTACTGGCTGGCGAACCGCAGCGACGACCCGACGGTCGACCCCGCGGCCAGCACCGCGCCGAGCGAGCCGCCCGCCGACCAGGTCGCCACCCCGGCGAACATCCCGACCGAGTTGGCCGCGGTGCCCAAGCGCCCGACGGCGCTGCCCGCGAAGGCCACCTGCGCGTACCCGGTCGAGGAGGGCAAGCCCGCCTCCAAGCCCGCCCAGGCCCCGCCGACCGAGAACGTCTCGGCCGAGGGCACCGTGGGCGCCACCATCGCCATGGGGTCTGGCGACGTCAAGATCACCCTGGACCGCGCCTTGGCGCCGTGCACGGTCAACAGCTTCGTGAGCCTGGCCAAGCAGGGGTACTTCAACGACACCACCTGCCACCGCCTCACCACCGAGGGCATCCAGGTCCTGCAGTGCGGCGACCCGTCGGCCACCGGCAGCGGCGGCCCCGGCTACAGCTTCGACGACGAGGTCTTCCCGGAGATCAAGTACGGCCGCGGCATCCTCGCGATGGCGAACGCGGGCAAGAACCCGCAGACGAACAAGGGCACCAACGGCAGCCAGTTCTTCATCGTCTACGGCAACGCCGAACTGCCCCCGAACTACACGGTGTTCGGCTCGGTCGAGGCCGAGAGCCTGAAGAAGATCGACGAGATCGCCAAGGCGGGCACCGTCAGCAAGGGCGCCCCCGGCGACGGCTCCCCGAAGAACCCGGTCACCATCAAGTCCGTGACGGTGGCCTGACAGTGAATCGCTCCGCGCTGATCGGGCTGCTGTTCGTGGCCCTCACCGGCTGTTCGACTGCCACGACCGGCAGCCCGGTCGGCGCGGATTCGCCCTCTTCTTCTGACTCTGATCCGACTTCCGGGTCGGCTCCGGCTTCCGGGTCGGCTCCTGGGACTTCGGGCGGCAAGTCCTGCCGCTATGCCACGGCACCGGGTCAGCCCGCGCCGGATGGCCGGGACGTCGGCAAGCCCGCCGAACGGGCCAAGGACGCCCCCGCGAAGGTCACCCTGACCACGAACCTCGGCGCCATCGGCATCTCGCTGACGACCGACACGGCGCCGTGCACCACCCGCAGCTTCCTGCACCTGTCATCGAAGAAGTTCTACGACAACACCTCGTGCCACCGGCTGACGTCGGCCGACAGCCTCAAAGTCCTCCAATGCGGCGACCCGACCGGCAGCGGCGCAGGCGGACCGGGCTACACGGTCCCCGACGAAAACCCCGGCACCCTGAAGCCCTCCGGCGTCGCCGAGACGGTGATCTACCCCCGCGGCACCGTCGCCATGGCCAACACCGGCAGGCCCAACAGCGGCGGCAGCCAGTTCTTCCTGGTCTACGCCGACTCGAAACTCCCCCCGACGTACGCGGTCTTCGGCACAATCGACGACGCGGGCCTGGCGGTCCTGGACAAGGTCGCGAACGGCGGAGTCACCCCACAACGCGGCGAGAACGACGGCGCCCCAACCGTCCCGGTCAAGATCCAGACCGCCGCTGCCAGCTAGGCCAGCCCTAGCACGCGGCCCGACTGGCGGCGCTCTTCCAGCGAGTCCGCGACTTCCACGAGCAGCGCATCGCCGCTGGCCCGGGCAATTCGAACAGCTTCCAGCCAGGTAGACCCGACGGTGATACGGCAGAGTTGGACCAGCGCCCGCCTGCGCACGTGCCGGTGTGGGTCGCCCATCATCCAGAACAGCACCTCCTGGGCCGCCGCGACCGGCAGGAAGTCAGCCAACAAATCGGCGACCAACCCACGGACTGACCGCGACGAGTCATTAGTGGCGGCCCGATGGAGCCATTTACCAATCACCGCGGCATCATCGCCCGACGCCAGCTCCTTTACGAGGGCACAGCGCGCACGCTCGTCGGACCGATCATCCAGCAGGGAAACCAGCTCGCGGCTCGGACGGCGCTCGGCAGGGCGACGCGGGTCCAGTTGCTCCAGCCAATCGAGGTACCAGCGCGCGAAGTCGGTGGCCGGGTGGAGTGCGGGCAGCGAATTCTCGCTGCCGATTCGGGTGAACAAGCGGCCATACATCTCGCCGCTCAACACAAGAAAGGTCTTATCCGTACAGCCATGACCTGCGATCTCGATGACTTCAGCCCGTCCAGCACCATCAAGAGCGATCTGGCGAACACGGTCGGGCATCTCCACCGAGCGCCAGAACGCCACCGGCTCGAGGCCGGTTCCCGGCCCCACCCCGCCATCACCGACCTGCGTCAAGAACGCGCGATACTCCCCAGGCAACTCGACGCCGTTCACTTGCTCGAAGGCACGGACACGGGACTCGGCGAGCGGCTCGCCCAGCGGGCGGCCACCCGCCACCCACACGGTCGTGTCGTCACGCCGGACCACCCAGGGGAACACGGCCCGCACCAGAGAGTGGATCTCGTCAACGATTGGGAAGTCCGTCGCGGTCATCGTCGCTACCGACGCCCGTCAGTCGACAACATTAAAACGAATTGTTGCCCCGTCCGGCAGATCTCGTAGCTGACGGGCAAGGTCAGCACGGAAACGCATCCCTTCGATCGCGTCGGCGGAATAGAGATTCGTCAATTCAAACGGGCCGTTCGCCACGAACGGAATCTTGGGAAGTAGCCGCCTGCCCACCGGAAGTGCACCGTTCTGCTGCTGCCAACCGCGCGCGAGTGGCCAACCGGTGGCTGACCGGTGGTCCCCGAGCACCGATTCCGCCCATCCATCCAAGCTGTCGGCCACAGCTTCGCTCTCGCCCGTTTCAGGATTGAAGCGGGAGATGCCACGCGACCCGATGTAGAACTGTTCACCGAAGACGTCCTCGGCGAAGAACGTAATGCCAGCAGGCAAGTCTGGATACAGTCCGCGCCACAGTCCGGTCGAATTCCACTCAGCGCCACTCGTCTCGCCAACGTCTTCGCCCCACGCGAAAATATGCAGGGCGGACTCGAAACCATAACAGCCGTTCTTGAGACGCAACAGCGGAAGAAGGGCCGGATCGAATTCGAATCGACTCTCATCGATCTGCGGACCGAGTCCCGGACCGCAGATCGACGCAAGCTTCTCAAGGCTGTTGGGCATACTCTAAGGTACCACCTGGATATTGACTTTCGTGCCGTCGGGGTATGGCCTGCATTGGTTTCCGATACAAGCGCCCGCACCCTTGTTGTCACTCGACGGTATATGCCGGACGCTGGCGCCCTGTCCGCCTTCGCTGAACATCGCAGGCGGATATTCGTCCCGATCCTTCCCAGGCTGGGTGGGAATGCCGTTCAGTGAGTCCTTGCGGTTCTGCGCGGCCCCTCCACGATCAATGGTCAGGGTGGACGGGTGTCCGGCGGCTTGAGCGTCCTCGATGTGTTGGGCCGACTCTGGATACTTGCTCTTGGACACCTGGACGTCCACCGTGCCGCAGTTGTGGACAAGTACCGGAGTGGCACCGGCCGCGACGTAGTAGGTGTGCACCGTGTCGACGGTGAGGTCGTAGACCTCACCGGGGCTGGTGTAATGACGGACCGCGATGGCCTGGACCCAGGTTCCTGCCGAGGTGCGCAGCCAGGAGCCCACCTGCAGGTCACCGATCGGAACCCACTTGTTGAGATCGGTCACCCACACCGGGTGCCAGTCCGTCGCCGTGATGGTCGAGGTGGCCGTCCCGTTGTTCCCATCGATGTCGATGGTGACCTCGGTACGTTCCGGTTCGTCGTCGTGGACCCAGGTCTTGGTGACTTCCCGCACCGTGGTCTGGCCGGTCAGCGGATCGGTCGCGATGACCTTGTCGCCGATCCGCACCTCATCGATTCGCTTGTGGGACCCGTCCGCCATCAGGACGAGGGTCGCCCCAGGAAAGCTGTGGCAGGACGGCGAGTCGGCCTTGGGCGCGGGAGCGTTGTCGCCGGCCTTGGCTGCCTTCCCCGCGTCGGCGGCGTTGTTGGCGTTCTTGGCTGCCTGGGCGGCGTCGAGGGCCTTGTTGCCGTACTTGGCGGCGTTGGCCGCGTAACCCGCTCCAGGGATCGCCGAAGCCGCCGAGAGGCCGGCGTTGACGTAGTCGCCCTCAGTCGCGTACCAGCCCGCGTTCGCCAGGTCGGCGGGTTCGCCGATGACCGGGACCATGCCGACGACGTCCAGCGTTGTGTGGCCGATCGTCTTCCACGACGGCATCTTCGGCCACTTGCCGGTCGGGTCGGTCAGCTTGACCGGGTTGTTGTGCGTGTACGTGTACGCCGCCAGGTTGCGGGGTTCGGTGATACCCCCCGCGACGTCCTTGTCGAGGTAGTCCGGCAACGCCGGGTCAGCGCCCGCCCACAGCTGGGTCCGCGGGTTGTAATACCGCGCCCCGTAGTAGTACAAGCCGGTTTCGGCGTCGAGTTCCTTGCCGGTGAACTGGTACGGCGTGTCCGCCTGCCCGGTCCGCTCCTCCACCCAGGTCTCCCCGAACGGGAAGTACTCCAGGTGTTCGATGACCGCGCCCGACGTGTCCGTCACGTACCCGGACGACCCGATGTGGTCGGCGTGGAAGAACGACTGGGTTGACTCCACACCCGACGCCACTGTCTTCGTCGTCAGTCGGGTGTCGCCGATGAAGACGTGTTTGTAGCCTGTGCCGTCGCGTTCGCTGTAGTTGCGGTTGGGGTACAGGTGTAGGCCGTCGCCGTCCTTGACGACGCGGTCGCCCGCGGCGTCGTACACATAGGACACCGTGGCTGACGCGCAGGCGTCGGGGTTCTGACCGACGGTCGTTCCCGAGTCGATGTTGCAGGCGAGGCGGTTCTCCTCGTCCCACACGAACTGGCGGCGCTTGTTCCCGGCCGCGGTGTTCACCGTGTCCGTGACGTTGCCGTTGGCGTCATAGGCGTGGGTGATCGGGCCGACCTGGCTCGGCGCGTGCGGCTTGGTACCCCCATAGACGTACGCGTAGTCGTAGCTGGTCTTGTCCTGCACGTCCGCCGGGTTCGACGGGTCGTCGACCGGCTCGATCGGACCAGGCGACCCCGCGCCGATCGGGAACGCGGGCACGCCGCCGACGATCTCGTGGCGCTGGGACTTGCTCGTCGTGTTGTGGATCGAGTCGTAGGCCAGGGTCAGGGTGAACTTGTTGGCCCGGTTGTTCTTGTCCGTGTAGAGGCCGGACGCCGACGTCAGCCGGTACTGGTCGTCGTACCCGTAGGTCTGGGTGCTCGGACCGCCGATCACCGGGTTCTGCGGCGCGGTGTTCGCCAGCGCGGTGATGTTGCCGATGTTGTCGTAGGTGTAGCCCAGGTTCTGGAACGTAGCCCCGGTCGGCGTGGCCGACTTCAGTGCCGCGAGCCTGCGGTCCTCGGCGTCGTAGGTGTAGGTGGTGCGGACCCCGTTGCCGGTCTGCTGCAACACCTTCTGGCCGAACTTGTCGTAGTCCAGCCGGTCCAGGTAGGTGTAGTTCGTCCCGCCCTTGGCCCCCGTCGCGCGGGTGACCTGGCCGCCGGAGTCGTAGTCGTAGGTCAGCGCCTCGCCGTCCGGGTAGGTCAGTTGCAGCACCCGGTTGAACGCGTCGTAGCGCCACGCGGTCGTGTAGGAGCGGTTGACCGCGCTGATCGTGCGCGTCTCCCGGGTCACCTCACCCAGCGGCCCGTAGCCCCGGGTGACCGTCCCGGCCGCGTCCCGGATCTCGGTGACCCGCGACGCCGCGTTGTCCGCCGCGCCTGGCGCGCCGTAGGAGTAGGTGACGTTGTTGCCCGGGAAGTTCGGGAAGCGGACGGCCTTCAGCCGCGAGTAGTCGTAGTCGTACTCGATGGCCTCGCCCGTCGCCCGCAGGTTCGCGGTGATCTTCGCTGTCGGGTTGCCCGCCAGGTCGTAGCGCGTCTCGGTGCGGCCCGCGTCCGGGTTGTCGAACACGGTGCGCCGTCCGAGGCCGTCGTACTCGGCGCGGGTGACGTTGTTCTTGTCGTCGGTGATCGACGTGATCTGGTTGAGCGGGTCGTAGCCGTAGCTGGTCCAGATCACCGCCGGACCGTTGAACTCCTTGACCGCCGTGGTCACCCCGCGGCCGTCGGTGTACGTGCGGCGCTGCTTGCCGTTGCCGTCGGTCACGGTCTTCTCGAACCGGGTCGCGCCCGACCGGTCCTGGCCGAACCCGTACGCCGTGGTCGTGGTGACGCCGTCCGGCTGCACCGTCTTCACCGACCGGTCCACCACGTCGAACGATTCCTTGGTGGGCGCCACCGTGTCGAACGCCGCGTTGAACGTCGTGTTCGCCGCGCCCTTCGGCTCGGTCAGCGGGTAGTACTTCTCCACGGTGCGGCCGAGGAAGTCGAACTTCACCCGCCCGGACACGGTCATCACCTGCTGCGGCGCCGCTCCCGGCGACGCGGCGACCGACGCGTCCTTCTTCGTCTGGAGCACCCGCTTCAGGCCATCGCTGAAGGTGACCGTGTCCATGGTGTCCGCGCGCACCCCCGCCGCGGTCCGGTCGACGTGCCGCGTCGTGGCGTACGGGACCGCCGCCTCGGGGTGGTACTCGAAGTCGATCGTGACCTGGCCGCTGCCCGCCTCGTACGGGCCGGTCACCGTGTCCAACCGACCGACGCTGTCATACGACATCGACAGCGGCTGGTTGTTCTGGTCGATGTTGCGGTCCGGCACGCCGTACTTCAGGTTGTGCGTCGACGACGACCGATATCCGAAACTGTCCACAACGGACTCGACGTGCACGCCGACGACCGTGTCGTAGCCGTACTCCAGCTTGTACCGCTGGCCGGTCTTGTTCGCCGGACCCGTGACCGACCGCAGGTTCCCGTCCGGGAAGTACTCCAGGTCGGAGTTCGCCGACGTCTGGTCGTCGAGGTATTCGCGCACCTGCCACACCGCGCCGGTGACGCAGTCGACGTTCGCCTCGCGGTGCCGCAGCACCGTGTCGCCCGCCCGCTGGCGCAGGTCGCGCGCGATGCCGACGATGTTGCGGTCCCGGCAGGCCGGGTCGGCACCGCTGTAGCCGTAGGTCGTCTCCAGGTCGTCGGCGGCGCCGGAGTCCCCGGCGTCGAACGACCGCACGACGTTGCCGTACCCGTCGTAGACCGTCTCGGTGTAGGTCGACTTCGCCGCCGTCGCCGCGCCCTCGTAGGACTTCTTGTCCACGCGGGTCAGCTGCGGGAACGCGGTCGCCGTCGGGCTGGCCGGGTCGGCCGCGGTGCCGGTGGCGGTGTCGTGGAGCTGGTAGGTGTTGACCGTCTCGGCGAACAGGCGGCCCGCACCGTCCGCGGTGAGGCTGCGGGTCAGCAGGCCACGGGTGTAGTAGCCGTCGATCCGGTACTCGTCGGTGGTCGTGCGGTAGAGGGCGTCCGCGGCCCCGGGGTCGCGCTGCTCGGTGATGACGCGACCGAAGCCGGTGAACTCGCGCTCAAGGCGGTCGTAGCGGCCCTGCTCGTAGCGGTAGGTGGTCAACTGGGTGTCGGCGCCGTCGCCCGGCCGTCCATCGGACAGCGCGGTGCGGGAGAGCACCCAGCGCGACTCGGGCATGGCCTGGGTGTTGCCCGCGCGGGCGTAGTCCAGGTCGATGCGGGCACCCATCGGCCGCGAGACCGAGCGCAGGAGGTTGGTGCGGCCGGTCTTGTTGACCGCGACCAGCATCTCGTTGTCGCGGGTCGACTTGACGTGGTCGGCCAGGCCGTCGCCGTTGACGTCGCGCAGGGCGATCTCGGCGCGGCCGATGCCGGTGGAGACGTCGATGCCGGGGTTGAACACGATGAAGCCGGGGACGACGCCAAGCGGGAAGCCGAAGGTGAAGTAGACACCGCCGCCGAGGGAGGCGTTCTTGTCGACGGCGACGTCGCTGAACGCGCCGCGGAACGGGGTCGGCGCGGTGAAGCCGCTGCCGGTGTTGATCGCGACCTTGACGGGGTTCGCGCCGTCCTTGAACACCCGGTCGGTCAGGCCGTCGCCGTTGACGTCGGCCAGGGTGGCGTTGGTCAGCGAGTTGCCCAGCGTGGCGGAAACGCCGCCCGCGAAGCCGTAGTTGTCGAGGTTGAAGCCCAGGTTGACGCCGATGTTGCGGGTGGAGGCGTCGTTGACCGGGCCGCCGCGCCACGGCTCGCGTCCGGCGAAGCTGTAGCCGAGGTTCAGCTGGGCGTCGCCGTTGGCGTAGACCTTGTCGGGCAGGCTGTCGCCGTTGATGTCGGTCAGGTCGAACCTGACGTCGGACTCGCCGCCGCCGAGGTTGCCGCCGATGCCCAGCGCGGGCATCTCGATGCCGGTGCGGGCCGAGTTCGCCGAGCTGTCGCCGGTCGGGGCGTCGGTGCCGCTCGCGGTGGCGAGGGTGCGTGCCGGGCTGCCCGCGGAGAAGGAGACGCCGCCGGAGATCGAGTCCGACTCGCGGACGTTGCCGCCGAGGGTGCCGCGCTTGGTCCCGAGGCCACCCCTCATGTCGGAGTACTGGATCTCCTTGGCGCCCACGACGTCGGGGAACCGGTCGCCGTTGATGTCGACGAAGTCGACCTCTCCCGCGGTGGTGCCGATCGCCCCGGTGCCGCCGAACGGGCCGAGGGTCAGCGTGGTCGAGATCTGCTGGGTGCGGCCGCGGCGCAGCAGGCCGGTCGACCCGGCGATGTCGCTGTCGCGGACGATGTCGATCGTGTCCAGGCCCAGGCGGGAACTGGCCGCCGCTCCCCCGCCGACCCAGGTGGTGTCGTCGGAGGCGACCCACTTGCCCTTGGCGGGCTGCGGGGCGAACACGGTGATACGCGGGGTGGGGACCTTCGGGTCGGCGGTGAACTTGGCCAGGTCGGCCTGCACCGGCTCCTTCGGCAGCGAGTCCTTGTAGGACTGGTCGAGCACGAGCTCGTTCTGCGCGATCGGACGGGTGGCCCGATCCCGGTTGCCCTGGTAGCCGATGACGCCCCAGCCGCGGTACGGCTGGGCGAACGCGCCGGCGTCCGCCGGGCCGTGCAGTGCGCCGGGGACCTGGGTGAACGTGGCGCCGCCGTCGGTGCTGACCCGGAAGGTCAGGGTGTTCACCAGGCCGGGCAGCCTGGTGTTCACCGACGTCAGGTCGAAGAACAGCTCATCGCCCTGGGTCACCGGCACGCTGAGCCGGGTCATGGACGCGGGCAGCCCGGCGCCGTACCAGAGGTCAATCGTGCGCTTGCCCACGAGCGCGCCGCGCTTCTTGGCGGTGAGGAACAGCCGCGCGTTCTCGGAGTTGGGCTTGAGCTGGATGTTGGACTCGATGACGAGCGTGCCCGTCTTCGTCGCGGTGTAGGAGCCCTGCGGCGCGGTGAGCGTGTTGACCGGGTACAGGTTCAGCTCGTAGGGCGGGTTGACCACGATCGTCGGGTTGCCACTGGAGTCCACAACGGACTCGACGCCGTAGGCCTGCGTGTAGTGCGCCTTCGGCACCCACTGCAGCGCGGTCGCGTCGATCGGCGAGTCCACGAGCAGCTTCCACGACAGCCGCTCGCGCGCCCCCACCGTGACGTTGATGTTGATGGGCGTGGTGCCGGTGGACGCGGCGGGCAGCACCTTGCGGATCAGCTCATTGGTAACCGGCTGACCTTCGTAGTCGGTCGTCTCGTGCGTGATCAGCACGGTCACGTTGTCCGACGTGGCCGCCGACTTCACCAGGTCGCCGGTGATCTTCAGCGTCCCGCTCAGCGGCGCGGTGACCTGCGATGGCCGTCCCGCCATCGTGAAGTCGCGCTGCGCGTCGAACACCGTGTTGCTCAGGCCGTTGACGTCGTTGCCCGCCGACAGCCCGGTATAGGTGACCTTGGGGTCCCACGCCACGGTGTCGTACTGTCCGTCCAGAATGGACTGGACGCGGAAGTACAGCGCCTCACCCTTGCGGACCGGCACCGAGTTGACGCCGGTCGGGGCGAACTCGATGTAGTCGTCCGGCCCGATCCGCTGCGCCCACAGCTCGGTGTCCTTGTGCTGGATGGTGACCCGGACGCCGTCGGCCTTCTCGTACTCCGCGCGCTGCGGGCTGGCGTCCTGCACCAGGCGCACCCGGCCGTCGATCTGCACCGTGCCGTCGTAGGGCGCCACCCAGCGGCGCACGCTGTCCAGCAGCGGCGAGTTGTCCACCGCGCGCTCGAACGCCGCGGTCTGGTCGCCGACGATCTCGCCGGTCGCCACGCCCGAGCCGACCGGGACCGGGGTGTTCGCGCTGTTGGCGCTGTAGGCGGGCTTGCCGTTCGCGTCGAGGTAGCCGTAGAGGACGCCGCCGTTGTTCACCAGGTCGGTGATGCCGTCGGCGTTGACGTCGCTGAAGTAGCGGTCCGAGGTCGTGGTGGTCGAGACGTAATCCAGCTGGCCGTTGATGCCCAGGAACGCCTCGATGCCCGCGGTGCCGGACAGGGTCGTGTCCCGGGAGATGCCGGGCAGGCCGGTCAGCTTGACCGGCGTGTCACCGAACTTGGGCTGCCCGGTCGGACCGGACAGGTTCGGCCGGTAGTACACCTCGCCGTTCTTGCGGAACACCTTGTCCGGCAGGTTGTCGCCGTTGACGTCCTGCAAAGCCAGCAGGCCGTCGGAGACGCCCGCGTTGACGCCGACCTTCACCCCGACCGACCCGCTCTTGACCGGGGCCGCCGGGTTGTAGCCCACGTAGAGGTGGCCGCCCGCGCCGACCGAGGTGGTCGATGACACCGCGCTGGCCTCGCCCTCGCGGATGTTCACCCCGAGGTCGTCGTCCGGCACGGTCCAGCCCGCCGCCGCGGCGAACGCGGTGTAGTTGCCCGACTGGTCGCGGATGTCGTCGAAGTAGTCGAACGTGTGGGTGTTGAACAGGCGGTTGTCCTCGCCGAACTGCGACACCGACGTCAGCAGCGTCTTGGCGAACGCCCCGGTCCGGTAGTTCAGCTCGTAGGCGCGGACCAGCTGGTCGTCGAGCTTGACCTCGACGCGGCGCAGCAGGTCGGCGGTGACCTTCTTGAACCCGTTCCGCGCGTCGATCTGCACGTCGCCGCGGCGCGCCTCGCCACGCTCGCGGTCCCGGACGAAGGTCACCGAGTAGCGGCCGTCGGTGTCGCCGCGGCCGGTGTAGGTGATCTTCTGCGGGTACAGGTTGGTGCCGGGCACCGTCGCGTCCACCGTGCCGCCGTCGCTCACCTTGGCGTAGCGGTAGCGCATGACGTTGTCGTTGCCGTCGCGGATCTCCCGCAGCGCCCACGTGGCGATCCGGCCTGCGCCGTCGGCCAGCGTGGAGTCCGCGCCGCCGCCGAAGAACATGCGGCTGCCCTGCTTGTCGGTGACCTCCCACCAGTAGTTCGCCGGGCTGTCGCCGTGGCGCACGATCCGGTCGAACCGGCCCTCCACCCGCGAGTGGAACACCTTCTCCGCGGTACGCGCCTGCAACTCGCTCCGGTGGGCGACCGGGGTCAACTGTTCGCCGTTGAGCAGGTAGGTCTCGGTCTCCAGACCGGCGTCGTAGCGCGGCACACCCCAGCGGGTCTCCACCGTCACCGTCGGCGTGCTCAGGTCCCACCCGACGCCGAGCCAGCCGTTCGCGCCCGACGAGCTGTAGGCGACGGTCAGCTTCGGCTCCAGGCCCGCGCGGCCCTTCGGCACCTCCAGCGGGTACGACAGCCGCGCGTCACCGCTGTTGTTGGCCGTCGGCGCGTCGACCAGGTTCACCCCGGCGCCGGGGTCGGCGGCCTTGATGTCCTTGATCTGGTTGGGGTTGAACGACGTGCCCTCGGGATGCTCCGGCCCCGTCACCGCCGAGTCCGCGCCCGCCGCGGGCCCAGGCGCCCCGGCCGCGGCGACCCACCCCGGCGGCACCACGCCCAGCGCCGCCAACGCGACGACCAAGGTCAACAGCAAGCTCTTGACGCGCGCACGAGCCGACGCGAGGACAGTCATGCCCCCGACCCCCTCTGGAGAACGGAATTAGACACGGCACTAACCGCGAAACACGGCCTTACAAACACCCCGGCGACCGCTCGGTGAACGTACATGTTCACAAAGATTGTGGGCAAGGACCCCGGCAGGAAGCTGCCGGGCACCTGGGTCGCCAAACGGCCGGAAACCGCTGTCCCGTAGGCCATTCAGCGCAGAAACCGGCCTCCGATCCGCCGATTTGGGGCAATGCCGGTGACCCGTCTCACGCGCTCCGGCATTCCATTCCGTGGACTGTCGGTAGGGCGTGGCATCGTGACCCGTATGGGCTATCAAGAGTTTTCCGCGGGCCGGGCGGGCATCGCCTGTCTGTGGCGGCGGACTCTGGCGGAGCCCGCCGAGCACCGGATCGTGCCGGACGGCTGCGCCGACGTGATCTGGCACCGCGAGAGCGGTCGGCTGTTCGTCGCCGGGCCGGACACCACGGCGCAGGTGGGTGTCGGGGAGCCGGGGACGCTGGTCGGGCTGCGGTTCCTGCCCGGGGCGGTCGCGGTGGGCGTGCCCGCCGACGCGATCCGGGACGGGCGGGTCGACCTGGCCGACTTCCGGCCCGACGCGGCCGAGTTGGCCGACCGGCTGGCCCAGTCCCCCGACCCGCACCGGGTCCTGCTCGACGCCTTCCCCACCCGGCCCGATCCCACCGTCGCCGCGATCCGGGACCTGGCCGGGCGGACCGGGAAGGTGCGCGACATCGCCGATGTCGTCGGCCTCAGCGAGCGGCAGCTGCTCCGCCGCAGCGCCGCCGCGTTCGGCTACGGGCCCAAGGTGCTGCACCGGGTGCTGCGGTTCGACTGGGCGCTCAGGTCGGTCCGCGCGGGCAGGCCCGCCGGGGAGGTCGCCTACGACTGCGGGTTCGCCGACCAGGCCCATCTGGCCCGCGAGGTCAGAGCCCTCGCGGGCACCACGCTCACCGGACTTCTCGGCCGTGGGCGCGCAGCGTCTTGAGCGCCTGCACGGTCATCCAGCCCGCCCACTCGAACTCGACCACGGGCGTCCAGGCGGGCCAGCGCACCCGCCAGCCGCCGTCCTCACCCTGAGCCGCCTCCAGGTTGTCCAGGCTCGCGGCCATCTCGTCGGCGGTGAACCAGGAGTACGCGAGGCTGTCCGGGGACGGCGCGTAGTCGTGGGGATCGTGCAACTCGCCTTCGGCATAGCCGTCGGGCACGGTCGCGACCCCGTCGACCCGCGCCAGACCCCGGGACCGCACGATCTCGCCGATCGACTCGGCGGCGCGTGCCGCCCGATCGCGGTCTGGGGCGTGGTCCAGGAACTCGACACACGCCAGCGCCTCGTACGGGTGGGTGTCCGTCAGGGACTCGATGCGCGGCCAGCAGAACTCCGCGGCCCGGTCGACCCACGAGTGGACCACACCCGCCCGCCACAGCGCGCCGACCAGGTTCGCGGTCGGCAGCAGCGAACCCGTGTACTCGGCGGGCACTTCCCACCAAGGCGCGCGCGGAAAGTCCGTCGCGTTGGGATGGACGAAGGGGACACCGCCCTCCGGCGCGGTGACCGACTCCAGGTAGTCGGCGACGCCATCAGGGGTCGCGTCCACTTCGTACAGGATGTTCAACGCCGTCAGGACGGTGACGGGTTGGCTTCCCGGGCCGCGGCCGTCGGGCTCCAAAGCGTTGCCGTAGCCGCCGTCGGCGTTGCGGTAGGGCGCGAGCGCGGCGAGGACCGCCTCCGCGGAGCCGCCGCCGAACAGGAACTCGAAGCGGCGGCGGTCGAGCAGCCGGGCGGTCCGCAGGACGAAATCTGAGGCAAGGGCGAAAGAAGTCACCCGACCAACGTAAGCCCGTACGCCGCCGCCGTCTTGAACGAAACGGACGTCAGGACGCCGACGTCACCCGGTACACGTCGTACACGCCCTCGATGCCGCGCACGGCCTTCAGCACGTGCCCGAGGTGCTTCGGGTCGCCCATCTCGAAGGAGAACCGCGACACCGCCACCCGGTCGCGCGACGTCGTCACCGTGGCCGACAGGATGTTGACCTTCTCGTCGGCCAGCACCTTCGTCACGTCCGACAGCAGCCGGTGCCGGTCGAGCGCCTCGACCTGGATGGCGACCAGGAATACCGACGACTCCGACGGCGCCCACTCGACCTCCAGCAGCCGCTCCGGCGAGTCCATGAGGTCGTCGGCGTTGGTGCAGTCGGTCCGGTGCACGCTGACGCCGCCACCACGGGTCACGAAACCCAGGATGTCGTCGCCCGGGACCGGGGTGCAGCAGCGGGCGAGCTTCACCCAGATGTCGCTGGCGCCCTTGACTATGACGCCCGCGTCGCCCGAACTGCGGCGGCGCGTGATGGTCGACGGCGTCGAGCGCTCGGCCAGCTCGTCCTCGGCGTGCTCCACCCCGCCGAGCAGGGCGACCAGCCGCTGCACGACATGCCTGGCGGAGGTGTGGCCCTCCCCCACGGCCGCGTACAGGGCACTGACCTCGGGGTAGCGCAGCTCGCGGGCCAGCGCGTTGACCGACTCGGCCGACACCAGCCGCTGCATCGGCAGCCCGACGCGGCGGACCTCCTTGGTGATCGCGTCCTTGCCTGCCTCGATCGCCTCTTCCTTGCGCTCCTTGGCGAACCACTGCTTGATCTTCGCCCGCGCCCGCGGCGACCCGGCGAAGGCCAGCCAGTCGCGCGAGGGCCCCGCGCCCTCGGCCTTCGAGGTGAAGATCTCGATGACCTCGCCGTTCTCCAGCTTCCGCTCGAGCGCGACGAGCCTGCCGTTGACCCGCGCGCCGATGCAGCGGTGGCCCACCTCGGTGTGCACGGCGTAGGCGAAGTCGACCGGCGTCGACCCGGCGGGCAGGGTGACCACGTCGCCCTTGGGGGTGAAGACGAAGATCTCCCGCGCGGCCAGGTCGTAGCGCAGCGACTCCAGGAACTCGCCGGGGTCGGCGGCTTCCCGCTGCCAGTCGAGCAGTTGGCGCATCCACGCCATCTCGTCGACGTCGGCGCCGCTGTGGGTGCCCCTGGTCTCCTTGTAGCGCCAGTGCGCGGCGATGCCGTACTCGGCGGTGCGGTGCATCTCGTGCGTGCGGATCTGCACTTCCAGCGGCTTGCCGTCCGGCCCGATGACCGTGGTGTGCAGCGACTGGTACACCCCGAACCGCGGCTGGGCGATGTAGTCCTTGAACCGGCCGGGCATCGGCTGCCAGAGCGCGTGCACGACACCCATCGCGGCGTAGCAGTCGCGGACGTCGTCGACCAGGATGCGCACGCCGACCAGGTCGTGGATGTCGTCGAAGTCGCGGCCGCGGACGATCATCTTCTGGTGGATCGAGTAGTAGTGCTTCGGCCTGCCCTCGACCTTCGCGGTGATCCGCGAGCCGCCCAGGTCGGCGCCGAGCTGGTCGACGACCGTGCGCAGGTACGTGTCGCGCGACGGCGCCCGGTTCGCCACGAGCCGCACGATCTCGTCGTACTTCTTGGGCTGCAGGATGGCGAAGGCCAGGTCCTCCAGCTCCCACTTGACCGTGGCCATGCCGAGGCGGTGGGCCAGCGGGGCCAGCACCTCCAGGGTCTCGCGGGCCTTCTTGGCCTGCTTCTCCGGCGGCAGGAACCGCATCGTGCGCATGTTGTGCAGCCGGTCGGCCAGCTTGATGACCAGCACGCGCGGGTCGCGCGCCATGGCGATGACCATCTTGCGGATGGTCTCGGCCTCGGCGGCCGACCCGAGCTGCACCTTGTCCAGCTTGGTGACGCCGTCGACCAGGTGGGCGACCTCGTCGCCGAAGTCGGCGCGCAGCCGGTCGATGGAGTAGTCGGTGTCCTCGACGGTGTCGTGCAGCAGCGCCGCGACCAGCGTCGTGGTGTCCATGCCCAGCTCGGCAAGGATCGTGGCCACGGCCAGCGGGTGGGTGATGTACGGGTCGCCGGACTTGCGCCGCTGCTCGCGGTGGGCTTCCTCCGCCACGTCGTAGGCGTGCTGGAGCAGGGCGAGGTCGGCCTTGGGGTGCAGTTCGCGGTGCACCGCGGCCAGGGGCTCGAGCACCTGCTTGACCGGGGCCGCGCGCTGCGCGGTGATGCGGCGGGCCAACCGGGCGCGGACGCGACGGGTGGCCGACGGCTCGCGGCCTGCGGGCGTCAGCGGCTCACCGGCCCCCGTCGCCGCGCTGTCAACGTCGTGGGTCACCCATTGCTCCCGGCACTAGGTCGCCGGGTCACTGGTGTGGCCCGGGTATCGAGAATAACGCCGGAACGGGTGTCGAACTTCCGCTGGGGCGCTTAAGTGCCCTCGTCAGACGCCCAAGAGCGCTGTCAAATTAACAGCGCCTAGTCGCCCGCGACCGCCTAGCGCGCCGATTTCCAGGACGACGGCCACCGCGGCCACGGACGCACCCGCCCGCTCCACCAACCCTACGGCCGCCTCGACGGTGCCGCCGGTGGCGAGCACGTCGTCGACAATGACGACCCGCTCCCCCGGCCGCAGCGCGTTCTCCGGCAGCTCGAAGGTGGCCGAGCCGTATTCGAGGTCGTAGGTGACCCGGTCGGCCACGGCGGGCAGCTTGCCCGGCTTGCGCACCGGGACCACGCCGTAGCCGCGCAGGGCGGCGAGCGCGGCGCCGAACAGGAACCCGCGGGCCTCCAGGGCCACCACGGTCGTCACGTCGGCGGGGATGCCCTGGCCCAGCGCGTCGACCACGGCGCGGAACGCCTCACCGTCGGCGAGCAGCGGGGTCAGGTCGCGAAAGAGAACGCCCTGGTCCGGGAAGTCAGGGACCTCCCGAACCAGGGCGAGTGCGTTCTCCAGCAGCACGCGGTCAGCGCTTCCGCTTGCCCGACGGCCTTCCGCCCGGCTTGCGCTTGGCGTCGCTGGCCTTGGGGGTGCGCGACGGCACGCCCGCGGCGATGGCCATGGCCTTCTCGCGGCGCACCTCGGCCTGGACGGCATCGTCGTCGTCGAGGTCCAGCTCCGACTCGGCCTTCTCGGCGGCGTTGAGGCTGTCGCCCAACTCGGCCTTGCGGGCCTGGTTGGCCTTGCGCTGCGCGACCCGCTCGGCCTGCTGCCTGTACTTCGGCTCGGTCATCTTCAGGTCCACCAGCAGCGGGGTGGCGAGGAAGATCGAGGAGAGCACGGCGGCGAGCATGCCGGTGGCCTGCACGAGCGCCAGGTCCTGCAGCGTGCCGACACCGAGGATGCCGACACCGACCACGAGCAGGCCGAGGACCGGCAGCAGCGCGATGAGCGCGGTGTTGATCGACCGCAGCAGGGTCTGGTTCAGCGCGAGGTTGGCCGCCTCGGCGTAGCTGCGGCGGGTCAGCCCCAGCAGGCCCCGGGTGTTCTCCTTGACCTTGTCGAACACCACGACCGTGTCGTAGAGCGAGAAGCCGAGGATCGTGAGCAGACCGATCACCGTGGCGGGCGTGACCTCGAAGCCGACGATCGAGTAGATGCCCGCGGTGACGACGATGTCGTGGAGCAGCGACAGCATCGCCGCGATCGCCATCCACTTCTCGAAGTAGAGCACCAGGAAGATCGTCACCAGCACCAGGAACACGATGAGCGCGATGAGCGCCTGCCTGCTGATCTCGCCGCCCCAGGTGCCCGACACGGCGCTGTCGCTGATCTGCGACGCGCTGGACTCACCGCTGGCGTTCTGCGGCTTGAGCTGCTCGAACAGCGCGGCCTTGATCTCGGTGACCTCGGAGATCGGCAGCGCCTCCGACTTGATCTGGATGGTCGCGTCGTTGCCGGTGCCGACCTTCTGCACCGACGCCGGTTCCTTGCCCGCCGCTTCCTTGAAGACCTCTTCGACCCGGTCGGTGGAGATCGGGCCCGTCGCGCTCGCGGCGGGCATCGAGATCTTGGTGCCGCCCTCGAAGTCGATGCCGAGGTTGAACCACCGGAACGTGATCGACAGCAGGCAGATCAGGACCAGGCCGCCGAAGATGATGTACCAGCGCTTGCGCGTGCCGACGATGTCGAATGCGCCGTTGCCCACGTAGAGGCGAGTGAAAACGCTTTCTTTGTTGGACACGTCGTCACACTTCCTTCGCGGCGGCGGCACCGGCGACCGGCGCGGCCTTGCGCGCCACGGGCCGCTGGACGGCTCCGAGGCCCGACAGCTTCGAGTTGGACAGCAGCTTGGACTTCGACGCCATCGCCACCAGCGGGTGCGTCACCAGGAACACGACGACGAGGTCGAGGACCGTCGACATGCCCAGGGTGAACGCGAAGCCCTTGACCTGACCGACGGCCAGCACGTAGAGCACCGCGGCGGCGAGGAACTGCACCGCGTCGGCCGACAGGATCGTGCGCCGCGCCCGGACCCACGCCTTCGGCACCGCCGACCGGAACGACCGGCCCTCGCGGATCTCGTCCTTCAGTCGTTCGAAGAAGATGACGAACGAGTCCGCGGTGATACCGATCGCCACGATGAACCCGGCGATACCGGCCAGGTCCAGGGTGAACCCGACCCAGCGGCCCAGCAGCACCAGCACCGCGAAGACGATCAGGCCGGACAGGGCCAGCGACAGGATCATCAGCACGCCCAGCAGGCGGTAGTAGAACAGCGAGTAGACGAACACCAGCAGCAGACCGATACCACCGGCGAGCAGACCGGCCTTCATCGACGACAGGCCCAGCGTCGGGGACACCGTCTCGGCCTCCGAGGCGTCGAACGACAGCGGCAGCGAGCCGAACTTCAGCACGCTGGCCAGCTTGTTCGCCTCGGAGCTCTTGAAGCCGCCCTCGCCGCCGGTGATCTGGGTGTCGCCGTTGATGACGCCCTGGATGGTCGGCGCGGACACGACCGCGGTGTCGAGGACGAACGCGGCGCGCTCCTTGACGTGCGCGGCGGTGTACTTGGACCAGATGTCGGCACCCGTGCCGGTGAAGCTGAGGCTGACCACGTAGCCGACGCCGCCCTGGTCGACCTGGGCGGTGGCGTTGCTGATCTCCTTGCCCTCCAGGAACGACGGGCCGAGGATGAACTTCTCGTTGCCGTCCTGGTCGCACGTGGCGACCGGCTGCGTCGGGTCGTCGTTGCCGACCAGCGGGTCCTTGTTGCCGGGACCGCAGCTCAGCGTGCTCAGCGCGGCGAGCTGCACCGACTGGTCCGCGGGGACCTCGGCGCCGTCAGCGCCCTTGCTCGGGGCGATCTTCGGGTCCTGGCGGCAGGTCTTGGCCGCGGTGATGACCGCGCCCTTCTCCGCCTTCGGGTCGGCAAGCAGCTTGGAGTAGTTCGTGCACGCCTCGGTGGTCGGCAGCTGCGCGGGCGGCTGCTCGGTGCCCGACGGCGGGGCCGCGGACGTCGTCGGGGCCGGGGGCTGCGACGTCGGCTGCGCGGCCTTGGCCGGAGCCGGACGGCCCTGCGGCGCCGCGCTCGACGTGGGGGCGCCGGCCGACGGCGGAGCCGAGGTCGGCGCCGCGCCCGAGGTGGGAGCGCCGGAGGTGGGCGCGCCGCTGGTCGGCGGCGTCGTCTGCTCCTGCTGCAGCGGACCGGCCGGGATCGCCTGCAGGACCGGGCGGAACCGCAGCTGCGCGGTCTGCCCCAGGTCCTTGGCGCGCTCGCCGTTCTCACCCGGAACCGTGATCACGATGTTGTTGCCGTCGAGGACGACCTCGGCGCCACTCACACCGGTCCCGTTCACGCGGGTCTCGATGATCTCGCGCGCCAGGTTCAGCGACTCCTTGGACGGATCGCCGCTCGTCGTGCGCGCGGTCAGCGCGACGCGAGTACCACCCTGCAGGTCGATGCCCAGCTTGGGCTTCGCCTTGCCGTCCCCGGTGAAGAACACGAGGGCGTACAGGACAGCGACGATTGCTACGAAGAACGCCAGATAGCGTCCTGGGCGGATCTGCCCGGCCGGTGGTGCCACGGTCGGTCCGTCTCCTCGGCTAGCTTCGGATGTGCACGTGTGCCTCCCGCGCGGGCAGCGCGGTTGACCTGCGCATGGCGGTCATGACACTGCGCCCGCACCCGAGTCACACATGTGGGTGAGGGCGCAGCGTACCTCTTGCGAAGTGAACCCAGTGTTGCCCGGGTCACTGCGCCGATAACTGTTTACGACCTACTTGCCGTGGTCCAGCGGGGGCGCGACCTGGGCGGTCGAGTCGCTGTCGGCGTCGGTGGCCTCGTCCTCTTCATCGTGCTCGTCCGGGCCGACCTTCTCTCGGATCGCCTGGCGCAGCCACTCGGTCTCGACGCCCGGGGCGATCTCGAGGCCGATGGTGGCCGAGTCGGAGGTGTCGGAGACCGTGCCGTACATGCCGGAGGTCGTCATGACCCGGTCGCCGACGGCGAGCGAGTCCTGCAGCTCCTGCTGCTGCGCCATCATCTTCTTCTGCCTGCGGGAACCCAGCACGAGCGGGATCGCGAGCACGGCGACGAGGAGCAGAGGGAGCAGAGCCTGATTCATTTCTCTCCGTTCGACGAACCTTCCCGGCGGGTGCGGGAAAAGTCCGATTGTTCGGGTTGTATCCCCCGAGTGTGCCAGGTGTGAGTTGCGCGAACACGACCCACACGTGGCCGGTCACTCATCGAACAGGGTAGGCCCAGCCTGGCCAAAGGCTTCGATCGGGGCGGGCAGGCCGAGGTGGGTCCACGCCGCGGCGGTCGCGACCCGGCCGCGCGGGGTGCGGGCGAGCATCCCGGCGCGCACGAGATAGGGCTCGCACACCTCTTCCACGGTGGTCGCCTCCTCGCCGACGGCGACCGCGAGGGTGGACACACCGACCGGGCCGCCGCCGAAGGAGCGGACCAGTGCGCTGAGCACGGCGCGGTCGAGCCGGTCGAGGCCGAGTTCGTCGACGTCGTAGACCTGCAGGGCGGCTTTGGCGACGTCCCTGGTCACGGCGCCGTCGGCGCGGACCTCGGCGTAGTCGCGGACCCGGCGCAGCAGCCGGTTGGCGATGCGGGGGGTGCCCCGGGAACGGCCCGCGATCTCCTCGGCGCCGTCGTCGTTCAGGTCGACGCCCAGGATGGTGGCGCTGCGCGTGAGGATCCGCTGCAGCTCGTGCGGCTCGTAGAACTCCATGTGCGCGGTGAAGCCGAAGCGGTCGCGCAGCGGGCCGGTGAGCACCCCGGAGCGGGTGGTGGCCCCGACCAGGGTGAACGGCGCGATCTCCAGCGGGATGCTGGTGGCGCCGGGGCCCTTGCCGACCACGACGTCGACCCGGAAGTCCTCCATCGCCAGGTACAGCATCTCCTCGGCGGGCCGGGCGATGCGGTGGATCTCGTCGATGAACATGACCTCGCCCTCGACGAGGTTCGACAGCATCGCCGCGAGGTCGCCCGCGCGTTCCAGCGCCGGGCCGGAGGTGATGCGGATCGGCTTGCCCAGCTCGGCGGCGATGATCATGGCGAGGCTGGTCTTGCCGAGGCCGGGCGGGCCGGAGAGCAGCACATGGTCGGGCGGGCTGCCGCGCTTGGTCGCGCCCTGTAGCACCAGGTCGAGCTGTTCGCGCACGCGCGGCTGGCCGACGAACTCGTCGAGCTTGCGCGGCCGCAGCGTGGCCTCTTCGTCGCGCTCCCCGACCTCGGCGACCGGGGAGAGCTGCGACTCCCACTCCTCGTGCTCCATCAGCGCTTGCGCCCGAGGGTGGTCAGCGCCTCACGCAGCACCGCGGAGGTGTCGCTCAGGCCGTTCTTCGCCAGCACGCCGTCGACGGCCTGCTCGGCCTGCTTGGCCGCGAACCCGAGCCCGACCAGCGCCTCGACGACCGAGCCGCGCACGTTGCCGACCGGCGCGGCGGGCTCGGCGCTGCCCGCGACGGCGCCGACCTTGTCGCGCAGCTCGATGATCAGCCGCTCGGCGCCCTTGCGGCCGATGCCGGGGACCTGGGTGAGGACGGTGATGTTGCCGTCGGCGAGCGCGGCGCGCAGCTGGTCGGGTTCCAGGACGGCCAGCGTGGCCAGCGCGAGCCGCGGCCCGATGCCGGACACGGTCTGCAGCAGCCGGAACAGGTCGCGCGCGGCGGTGTCGGCGAAGCCGAACAGGGTCAGCGAGTCCTCGCGCACGACGAGCGCCGTGGCCAGCGCGGCCTCGTCGCCGCGGCGCAGCGTGGCCAGCGTGTGCGGGGTGGCCTGGACGGCGAACCCGACGCCGCCGACCTCCACCACCGCGTGGTCGAGCCCGATCGCCGCCACCGTGCCGCGCACCGAGGAAATCACTTCGCCACCGTCCCTGCCTGTCCTTGGGCCTTCGCCGCGGTCGCCGTCACTTCGCCGCCGCTCCTGCCTGTCCTTGGGCCTTCGCCACGGCCGCCATCACTTCGCCGCCGTCCCTGCCAGTCCTTGGGCCTTCGCCACGGCCGCCATCACTTCGCCGCCGCCTTGTTGGCCTTCGCCGCGGCCGCCAGCCTCGCACGGTGGGTGCGGGCGATCTCGGCCGCCTTCGCCTCGGCCTCGGCGAGGCGGTTGCGCATCGGGGCGCGCCACAGGTGGCAGATGGCCAGGGCCAGCGCGTCGGCGGCGTCGGCGGGCTTGGGGGCCACGGTGAGGCCGAGCAGGCGGGTGACCATGGCGGTGACCTGGGCCTTGTCGGCCCGGCCCGAGCCGGTGACCGCGGCTTTGACCTCGCTGGGCGTGTGGAACATGACCGGCAGCCCGCGCCTGGCCGCGACCAGCGCGACGACCCCGGCGGCCTGCGCGGTGCCCATCGCGGTGCGCACGTTGACCTGGCTGAACACCCGCTCGATGGCGACCACCTCGGGCCGGTGCTCGTCGAACCACTGCTCGACGGCGTCGGCGACCTTGAGCAGCCGCACCGCGAGATCGTCGTCGACCGGCGTGCGGATGACGTCGACCGCCACCGCGCGCACCTGGCGCCCGACCCCACCGTCGACCACCGCGATGCCGCAGCGGGTCAGCCCTGGGTCGACTCCCAGCACGCGCACGACTCTCCTTCACCTGGAACACTCGTTCGAGAGAATAGCGAGGTGAGCGTGGTCCAGGCCGGGGACACGCCGGTCCTCACACCAGGGAGGGCCTGCGCGGGTCGATCACGTCGACGCCGGTGTCGAGCAGCCGCTCCAGCGCCTCCAGGCCGTCGGTCCGCACGAGTTTCGCCTCGGCGCCGGTGATCGTGACCAGCCAGAGGAACTGGACGTGGGTGCCGTCCGCGTCGAGGTGTTCGAGCGTGGGCCCGTAGGGATAGGGCAGCGACACGAGCAGGTGGTCTGCCGTGCCGCCGTCGAGCCATGGCCTGCCGATGTTGACCGTCGACCCGATCTCCAGCCGGAGCTTCAGGGCCTTGGTGGCGGACTTCAGCTGGTGCTGGGCGTCCCACTCGAAGTTCTCGTTGACCAGGCCGAGCAGCCCGGGCTTCTCCTTCAGCGCGCCGTTGGCGTCGTAGTTGTAGGCCCCGACGGCGGATCGGCTGTCGCGGCGGGCGCGGTCAGCCCGGTGGCGACCAGGCCGAGGCAGGCGGCGAACGAGACAGCGGACGCGGCGATCTTCCCCACAGCGAGCTCCGTTCCTTGGACTCCCCCAGAGAGGTCGTTGCTCGACCAACTACAAGGCGGTGCTTCGAGTCAACAAGTAACGAAGTTCACGGGATGTGTCAACCAGTTACCGTCTTGACGCGGTGCGTCACGGCGTGCGGGGTACCTCGATCGGGTCCTCGATGAGTTCCGGCCGCAGCGGGTCGCAGGTCGGGACCAGCCACGGGGTGTGCGCGGGAGCGTCCGGGGCGGGGGTCCAGGCGCGGCACGTGGTGTCGAGCTTGATCGGGAAGATCGTCAGCCCGCCCTGGTCGTCGATGCGCAGCCGCAGGAAGCCCTTGAAGTCCTCGATGCTCTGCCCGGCCATGACCTCGTTGAGGTTGATCCCGAACCGGCTCGCGATCATCAGGTACACGGCCACGAGTTCGGCGTCGATGAACCCGATCAGCAGCGGCGTGCCCACCATGACGATCACCAGCGTCGCCCAGTCGCCGATCAGACCGTCCGGCAACACTTTCGTGTAGAGCCAGATGACGGTGAACGCCCACGCCGTGCTGAGCGCTATGTGCGCGATGGCGTGCAGTAGCCCCGCGACTGTCGCGGCGGGACCCTTGCGCGGATCTTCGAGCCGGGCGAACGCGAGCGCGCCGAGGATCAGCCCGAACCCGACCAGGATCGCGGGCGTCCAGCTCGCGACGAGCCCGAAGAAGCCGGACGGGCCGTGGCTGCCGAGGACCTGGACCAGTCCATAGAGGACGGCCAGGCTCATCAGGGTCTGGAAGGTTCCGGTGAGACCCCAGAACCCTGGGTTGCGCCACGGCAGCTGGAAGATCCCCGCGGCGAACCGCTCCGACGTCGCCTCGCTCGGGTAGCGCTCGGCGATGTCGTAGTGGGCGGGCACCGACGGCTCACGCACCCGCGAGGTCGGCGGCGGCAGGATGAGCTTCTCGGGAAGCTCGTGGGTGGCGGCGAGGTAGGCACCGCCGAGCCCACAGGTGATGCGCTGGCGGGTGCCGTCCCGCTCGGCGTAGCGGGCGTAGTGGTGCTTGTCGCCGGAGAGCATGACCCGGATCTCGGCGCCCTGGGAGCGAACGATCTCGCGGTCGAAGAACTCGACGGTGTCGTAGCTCTTGGTGTGTCCGCCGGACCCGGCGTCGACCCAGACGGGCGCGGAGGTGCACAGGATGACACCGTCGCCGGGTCGCAGTTCGGCGGACGCCTTGCGGAAGTACTCGAGCTGCGGGGAGTCGACGTAGTCGTCGAACTGGGTGTCGATGGCGAAGAGCCACCAGCGGTGCGGCAGCTCGATGGCGAAGTACGAGCGCGTCTGGGCGGTCTCCCAGCCGCCGAAGCTGCGCTTCTGGGCGAAGACGCGGAGGAAGGAGGTGAGGCCGTCGTACCAGTCGTGGTTGCCGGGGAGGGCGAAGAGGGTGGGCGGGTCGCCGTCCGGGGCGGGGAAGGCGGCCCGGTAGACGCCTTTGCTGCGGTCTTCGTAGTTCTGGGTGGAGGCGGAGGGGTAGACCTGGTCGCCACCCATGATCAGCAGCCGCCCGCGCGGAAGCTTCTGATCTTCAACGGCGAGTTCGCCCGCGGCCAGGAGGGTGGCGATGGAGTAGGTGGGGTCGAAGCCGTCACCGACGTCGGCGACGAAGTCGATCCAGAGCTCGTCATCGTCGTCGTAGCGATGGATCTTGGCGGGCAGGCTGCCCTGGAGCTCGCGCTTGTCGGCGTAGGACCCGAAGATCGTCGCAATGACGGACTGGATGCCGGTGCTGATGAGAACCTTGGGGGCCAACCACCTGACCGCCGGTTTGGGCGCGAAGCCTAGTTCCGCCTCGGTGATGGCGTGGGGCCTGGGGCGGGGGTTTGGGGTCGTCACGGGGCATCCCTCCTGAAGAGAGGGTAGCCAGGTGATCAATGTGTGAGTCTCGGCCGTTCGGGCAGGATCACCCCATGACCTCCGATCGAAGCGACATCCGGCTCGTCACCCTCACCGAGGCCGTGCGCGCTCGACCCCTGATGTACTTCGGCGCGGAACGTACCGACGGCACCCTGCCGGGTCGAGTGCTCGGTTGGGTCGTCGACGATGCGCCGGACACGGCGCGACCGAGGTGTGCGTCGAGATCACCGACGACCACGGCTTCACCGTCACCGACGACGGCCCCGGTATGCCAGTCACGGTCGACGGCCGGGCATGGCTGCCGAGGGCGCTCACCGAGTTGCCCGTGGGCGGCGACATTCGCGGGTTGGGGCTCGGCGTGGTGCGGGCGGTGAGCGTCGATGTCGTCATCGACACTGTCACGACGAAGACGACTTCGGTCTCGGTCGGTAGGTAGGTAGGTAGGTAGGTAGGTACGGATCGAGACCGGCGCTAGGGGCCGTCGATGCCCGGGCGCCAGCTCTCGGGGAGGCCGCTGTTCGTCAGCACCGGCTGCCACACCTCGAAACCCTGCGGTGCGTCCGGGCTCCAGGGCCACTTGCCCTCGGGCGTGGCGACGATCAGCTGCAACGCCGGGAACTCGCCGGACGGGTAGAGCAAGAACGCGCTGCCCAGGAATTCCGGGTAATGCCCCTTGTGCACACGCTCGACCACGACAGGTACGCCGTCGAAGAAGTCGAGGTAGGGCAAGCCGGGGAAGAACCTCTCCCCCGAGCTCGCCCTCCGCACATACAGATCGATCAGCGGCCGAGCCATCTCGACCGGCAGGCCGATCACCACCGCCTCCGGAGCCCCGAACCGCCGCCACGCGCCCACCGAGAACGCGTACGGCGCGCCGTACTCGTCGCCTGCGATCTCGACCACCGCGTGGCCGTCCTCGTCGGCGGTGCGCAGCAGCCACTGGCGCAGGTTCTCGTCTTCGGCGGTGATGCCGTCCAGGGCCACGGGACTCAGCCGACCTCGGCCATGACCTCGTCGGAGATGTCGAAGTTGGCGTACACGTTCTGCACGTCGTCCGAGTCTTCGAGCGCGTCGATCAGCTTGAAGATCTTGCGGGCGCCCTCGGCCTCCAGCTGCACCGTCACCGACGGGACGAAGCTCGAGTCGGCCGAGTCGTAGTCGTAGCCCGCCTCCTGCAGCGCCGACCGGACCGCGACCAGGTCGGTCGGCTCCGACACGATCTCGTAGCTGTCGCCGAGGTCGTTGACCTCTTCGGCACCGGCCTCCAGGACCGCCATGAGGACGTCGTCCTCCGACAGGCCGTTCTTGGGCAGGAGGATGACGCCCTTGCGGTTGAACATGTACGCGACCGAGCCCGGGTCGGCCATGTTGCCGCCGTTGCGGGTCATCGCCGTGCGGACCTCGCCCGCGGCGCGGTTGCGGTTGTCGGTGAGGCACTCGATCAGCACGGCGACGCCGTTGGGGCCGTAGCCCTCGTACATGATCGTCTGCCAGTCGGCGCCGCCCGCTTCCTCGCCCGCGCCGCGCTTGCGGGCGCGCTCGACGTTGTCGGCCGGGACCGAGTTCTTCCGCGCCTTCTGGATGGCGTCGAACAGCGTCGGGTTGCCGCTGGGGTCACCGCCGCCGGTGCGGGCCGCGACCTCGATGTTCTTGATCAGCTTCGCGAAGAGTTTGCCACGCTTGGCGTCGAGGGCGGCCTTCTTGTGCTTGGTTGTCGCCCACTTTGAGTGGCCGCTCATCTCTCCTCCGTCATGACTCTTCGACCATGTCCACGAACAGGCGGTGCACCCGGTGGTCACCGGTCAGTTCCGGGTGGAACGCCGTGGCCAGCACGTTGCCCTGCCGAACGGCGACGATCCTACCGGCGGCGGCACCCGCGACCGGCGTCTCGGGCACCCTGGCCAGAACCTGAACAGCCGGTGACGCCGACTCTACCCAAGGCGCCCGGATGAACACGGCGTGTATCGGCCCGCCGTCGATCCCCTCGACGTCGAGGTCCTCCTCGAACGAGTCGACCTGCCTGCCGAAGGCGTTGCGCCGGACGATCATGTCGAGGCCGCCGAGCTGGTGCTGGTCGGGCCTGCCGTCGAGGACCTTCTCGGCGAGCAGGATCATCCCGGCGCACGAGCCGTAGGTCGGCATACCGCCCGCGATACGCGCCCGGAGCGGCTCGAGCAGCTCGAAGGTCTCCAGCAGCCGGGAGATCGTGGTCGACTCCCCGCCCGGCAGCACCAGTCCGTCCACATCGGACAACTCGCTCAGCCTGCGGACCGGGATGACGCGGGCGCCACCGGCCTCGAGCGCGGCGGTGTGCTCCCGGACGTCACCCTGCAGCGCGAGGACACCGATCAGCGGACGATCTGCGGACACTTCGTTCCCTCCATTGGTTCAACCAGCCTACTCAGGCCACCCCGGCGAGCCGGAGCAGTGCCGCGGTCGCCGCCGCGGCGGCCACGACGACGACGAACGGCGCCTTGCGCCACGCGAGGACCCCGCCGACGAGCACGCCCGCGGGCAACGCCCACCCGGCGAACGCATGCCCCTTGACCAGCGACGACGTGGCCACGAGAGCGACGAGCAGCACGATCGCGGCGGTGGACAGCAGTTCCCGGATGTGGTCGGGGAACTTGACGCGCTCGCGCAGCAGCACCCCGCCGAACCGGAAGGCGAAGGTGCCGAGAGCGAGAACGAGGATGGGCACGAGAGTCACGCCGCTGCCTCCTTCACTCGACGCGGCACCGCGAACAGCCCCACCAGCGACAGCAGCACCGGCACCCCCGCGGGCAGGAACGGCGTGGTCGCCAGCGCGACCGCCGCGCCCACGAGCGCGGGCCGCAGCTTGGCCGGGTCGGCCAGCGACGGCAGCACCAGCGCGAGCATGATCGCCGGGAACACCGCGTCCAGCCCCAGCACCGCCGGGTCGCTCACCAGCTGACCGGTCAGCGCGCCACCGAGCACGCCCAGGTTCCACGCCACGAACAGTGCCGCCCCGCACGCCCAGAACGAGGCCCGCGCGCGCCGCGGGTCCGGCTCGGCCATGGCGAAGGCGACGGACTCGTCGACCATCAGATGGCTGCCGAGCAGCCGCGCGGGCCACGACGTGCCGATCAACTGCCCGACCGCGAGCCCGAACGGCAGGTGCCGGGCGTTGAGGATCAGCCCGCCGAGCACCGCGGCCACCGGGTTGCCGCCCGCGGCGACCACCCCGACCGCCAGGTACTGCGAGCCGCCCGCGAAGACCAGCAGGGACATAACCACTGGCACCCACACCGGGGTGCCCGCCGCGACCGAGATCGCGCCGAACGACAGGCCGTTGACCACCGCCGCGACGGCGATGGCCAGCACGCCTCGCCACAGCTCGGCATCGAGTGTTCGCCAGATCGAACGCATGGTTTCATATCCTGAACAGTCCACCGGGCGTTCGTCAAGGCGAACGTCTCGTACGCCACACCGAACGGGAGCGTCATGAGCGGGGCGCCGCTGGAGGTCATCGCCCATTCGCTGCGCCGGGAGCGCGAGCGGATCGGCCTGTCGCTGTCGGAGCTGGCCAAGAAGGCAGGCATCGCCAAGTCGACGCTGTCGCAGCTGGAGTCGGCGTCGGGCAACCCGAGCGTGGAGACGCTGTGGGCACTCGGCGTCGCGCTGAACGTACCGTTCAGCCGCCTTGTCGAGCCGCCGCGGCCGCAGGTCCAGATCATCCGCGCGGGCGAGGGCCCGGCCATCTACTCCGAGCGCGCCGACTACGTGGCCACCTTGCTCGCCTCGTGCCCGCCGCACGCCCGCCGCGACATCTACCTGATCACCGCCGAACCGGGCAGCCGCCGCGAGTCCGAACCCCACATGCCGGGGGTGGTCGAACACGTCGTGCTGTCCACCGGCCGGGCGCTGATCGGCCCGACCGAGGAGCCGGTGGAGGTCAACCCGGGCGACTACATCGCCTACCCGGGCGACCTCCCCCACGTCTTCGAGGCACTCGAGCCCGGAACCACCGCTTGCATGGTGTCCGAGCACGTGTGACTTACCAGCCGCGCTCGGCCAGGCGGTGCGGCTCGGGGACGTCCTCGACGTTGATGCCGACCATGGCCTCACCCAGGCCGCGCGAGACCTTGGCGATGACGTCCGGGTCGTCGTGGAACGTGGTGGCCTTGACGATGGCCTCGGCGCGCTGGGCCGGGTTGCCGGACTTGAAGATGCCGGAGCCGACGAACACGCCCTCGGCGCCCAGCTGCATCATCATCGCCGCGTCGGCCGGGGTGGCGATGCCGCCCGCGGTGAACAGCACGACCGGCAGCTTGCCCGCGAGCGCGACCTCGCGCACCAGCTCGTACGGCGCCTGCAGTTCCTTGGCCGCGACGTACAGCTCGTCCTCGGGCAGGTTCTGCAGGCGGCGGATCTCGCCGCGGATCTTGCGCATGTGGGTGGTGGCGTTGGAGACGTCGCCGGTGCCCGCCTCACCCTTGGAGCGGATCATCGCCGCGCCCTCGGTGATGCGGCGCAGAGCCTCGCCCAGGTTGGTGGCGCCACAGACGAAGGGCACGGTGAACTGCCACTTGTCGATGTGGTTGGCGTAGTCGGCCGGGGTGAGGACCTCGGACTCGTCGATGTAGTCGACGCCGAGGGACTGCAGGACCTGCGCCTCGACGAAATGGCCGATGCGGGCCTTGGCCATGACCGGGATCGAGACGGCCTCGATGATGCCGTCGATCAGGTCGGGGTCGCTCATCCGGGCCACGCCGCCCTGGGCGCGGATGTCGGCGGGGACGCGCTCGAGCGCCATGACGGCGACGGCGCCCGCGTCCTCGGCGATCTTGGCCTGCTCGGCGTCGACCACGTCCATGATCACGCCGCCCTTGAGCATCTCCGCCATGCCGCGCTTGACCCGGACGGTGCCGGTCTCGGGGGCGGGAGCGGTGGTCTGTGCGTCGGACACGATGCGACCTTTCGAGCTGGGGTACGGGAGCGCGGCCACTGGCCGCTGACCACAGCGTACGTCGCAGGTGGCCCGCTCAAGCATGCCAATCCGAGACGACTCTCGAATGCCACTTTGCCCCGCATGGCTGGTCGGGGTTGTCCCCACACAAGAACGGGTGTGAGATCGGACACAAACTGCCGATGGGAGCCCCGGCGGCTCTCCTAGCGAGTGGAGGTGGGCGACATGGGCAGCAAGCACTCCGACAACGGCCTGACCGAGTCCGGTGTCGCGGCGGAACATCCCAGCAAGGTGCGCAACATCGTCATGGTCGGCCCCTCCGGCTCGGGCAAGACGACCCTGGTCGAGGCCCTCCTGACGGCGGCGGGCGTGCTGCCGCGCGCGGGGTCGGTCACCGAGGGGACGACGGTGTGCGACCACGACCCGGCCGCGGTGCGCCAGCAGCGGTCCGTCGGCCTGGCCGTCGCGCCGTTCATGCACGACGGGATCAAGGTCAACCTGATCGATACCCCCGGCTACGCCGATTTCGTCGGCGAACTGCGCGCGGGCCTGCGCGCCGCCGACGCCGCCCTGTTCGTGGTGTGCGCCGCGGAAGGTGTGGACTCGGCCACCACCACCCTCTGGAACGAGTGCGCCGCGGTCGGCATGCCGCGCGCGCTCGTCATCGCCCGGCTCGACCACCCGCGCGCCGACTTCGCGGGCGAACTGGCCCAGTGCCAGGCCGCGTTCGGCGCGGGCGTGCTGCCGCTGTACCTGCCGACGAAGGAAGGTCTGCTCGGCCTGATCACCCAACGCCACTTCGGGGGCGGCCACCCGGCCGAGGTGCGCGACCTCAGCCAGGACGAACTCGACCAGATCGCCGACGCCCGCAACGAGCTGCTGGAGGGGATCATCGCCGAGAGCGAGGACGAGTCCCTGATGGACCGCTACCTCGCGGGCGAGGACATCGACACCGACACGATCATCGCCGACCTGGAGACCGCCGTTGCCCGCGGCGCGTTCCACCCGGTGATCCCCGTGTGCGCCCAGACCGGCGTCGGCATGTCGGCGTTGCTGGAGGCCCTGACCAGGGCGTTCCCGTCCCCGCTGGAACACCCGCTGCCGATGGTCACCGACCCGAACGGCAAGCCGCACTCCGCGATCACCGCCGACCCGAACGGCCCCCTGGCCGCCGAGGTCGTGCGCACCGCCGTCGACTCCTACGTCGGCCGGGTCTCCCTGGTCCGCGTCTTCTCCGGCACCCTGCGCCCCGAGCGGTCGGTGCACGTCTCCGGCCACGGCCTGGCCGACCGCGGCCACGAGGACCACGACATCGACGAACGCGTCGCCCACATCTACTCCCCGCTGGGATCAAGCCTGCGCGAGGTCCCCTACTGCGTCGCGGGTGACATGTGCGCCCTGACGAAGGTCAGCTCAGCGGAAACCGGCGACACGGTGTCGGCGCCGGAGGACCCGATCCTGATGGCACCGTGGAAGATGCCCGAGCCTCTCCTCCCGGTAGCCGTGATCGCCAAGACCCGCAGCGACGAGGACACGTTGGCCCGCAACCTGTCCAGGCTCGTCGCGGGCGACCCGACGCTGCGCATGGACCGCAACGCCGAGACACACCAACTGGTCCTGTGGTGCATGGGCGAGGCCCACGCGGACGTGGTCCTGGCCCGCCTACGCGCGGGCGGCGCGGACGTGGAGACCGAACCGGTGAAGGTGTCCCTGCGCGAGACGTTCGCCGCCCCCGCCCGCGGCCACGGCAGGCATGTGAAGCAGTCGGGCGGCCATGGCCAGTACGCGGTCTGCGACATCGAGGTCGAGCCCCTGCCCACCGGCTCCGGCTTCGAGTTCGTGGACAAGGTCGTCGGCGGCGCCGTACCCCACCAGTTCATCTCGTCGGTGGAGAAGGGCGTCCGGGCACAGTTGGAGCGCGGATTGCACGCCGGGCACCCAGTAGTCGACATCCGAGTGACCCTGGTCGACGGCAAGGCCCACAGCGTCGACTCCTCGGACGCCGCCTTCCAAACCGCAGGCTCCCTGGCGTTGAAGGACGCCGCCGGAAACGGCCGGATCTCCCTACTGGAGCCCATCGACGCGGTGAAGATCCGACTCCCGGACGAACACCTGGGAACCGTCCTGGGCGACCTGTCCTCCCGACGCGGCCGAGTCCTGGGCACCGAAGCCGACACCGACGGCTACACCGTGATCTTCGCCGAAGTGCCTGCCACGGCGTTGCCGCGCTACTTGATCGAATTGCGCTCGATGACATCGGGATCGGCGACGTTCACCCGAGGGTTCTCCCGGTTCGATCCCCTGCCGGATTCCCTGGCCGCGCAGTTCGCCTAGCGGACCGCCTTCACTGTTCCGTCCCACTCGCGGACCGTTGTCATCAGGTCCGCGAGTTGCACCGGGTACACGGTCTCGGCCGTGTCCCGGAGTTCTTCCACGCTCCACCACCGATGCTCGGCGATAGTCACCGACTCCAGGTCGGTGAACCCGGTTGTGTCGATCTCGGCGCCATCCGGAAAGTGCCCGAGGAAAAACCATTCCTCACCGTCGTAATTGCGGCCCTCAAAACTGAACGCCACCCGCCGCCGCCACAACGGCCCAGCCAGTTCCTCCGGCGCCAACGAGACCCCGGTCTCCTCCGCCAACTCACGAGCAGCAGCGGAACGAAGATCCTCCCCCGGCTCCACACCCCCACCCGCGGTGAACCAGTAGGTCTCCTCCGCCCGCACAGGATCGTGCCCGTGGAACAACAGCACCCGATCCTCCGCATCCAGCAGAATCACCCGCGCAGCCGGACGAGGCCGCGGAACCTCCTCCCCCAACTCAGGCTCAGCGATCTCCAGATACGCGGGCTCCGGCGCCGTCCCCGCAAGCTTGAACCACCGAACAAACCGCCGCCGCCGCTGAGCCAGCGTGTCCCGCACAGCGTCCCCATGAACCCGACGCGCGATAACCACCCGATGCTCAGCGTCGATCAACTCGGCGGCCAAGGTCAACGTCAAGGACTGACGGTCGACAGCGGCCAGCAACCGAGTCAGCTCATTCTCAGCGGCCTCGCGATCAGGCCGAGCAGCCAACTCGGCCCGCTCAGCGACAGCACGCAAAGGATCGTCCACGATCACGCCGGCGACAGCCCGAGCGACAACAGCCCGCCGAGCCAAAGCCGCATCCAGCGCAGCCCAAGCCGCATCAGTACGAATATGCAGCCGATCGAGCCGATTCGCCGTGCCGACCAGCCAAACCCCGATCACCAGCACCAGCGCGAGAACAACGACAAGGAGCGTGATCTCCAACCCGGTCACGGCACCTCCCCCACCCCACGCGGATCAGCCGCCACCGCCTGCTCATAAACCCGCAACACCTGGTTCGCCACGACTGACCAGTCGAACGCGGCCACCCGCCGCTCCCCCTCAGCCACCAACGCCGAACGCCGCTCCGGCGAAGTCAGCACCGACCGCAACCCCGCAGCCAGCGCCTCAGCGTCGTTGACCGCCGTGAGCACCCCAGCCCGCCCGTCGTCCAACACGCGCCGGAACGCGTCGAGATCACTCGCCACGACCGCCGCCCCGGCCGACATCGCCTCGGTCAGGATGATCCCGAAACTCTCACCCCCGGTGTTCGGCGCGCAGTACACATCCACGCTGCGCAGCACCTGGGCCTTGGTCTTGTCGTCGACCTGCCCGAGCAGATCGAGCCTGTCCGCCAGCTCCGGCCCAGCCATCCGCCGCAGCTCGTCCTCATCACCGCGCCCCACCACCAGCAGCCGCACGTCCGGCAGCTCCAACCGCCGCAGCGCTTCCAGCAGTACCGGCATGCCCTTGCGCGGTTCGGTGTACCGCCCGACGAACCCGATGGTCCCGCCCGCCCGCGGATACCCGTCCAACGGCAGCGCGTCGCGGAAGAACCCGACGTCGACCCCGTTGGGGATCTCCACCGCGTCCCCGCCCAGATGCTCGACCTGCACCCGTCGGGCCAGCGCCGACACCGCGATCCGGGCCGTCACCTTCTCCAGGAACGGCTGCAGCACCACCTGGAACGCGCTCAGCGTCCGCGACCGCGGTGTGGAGGTGTGGAACGTGGCCACGATCGGCCCGTCGGCGATCATCAGCGCCAGCATCGACAGGCTCGGCGCCGTCGGCTCGTGCAGGTGCAGCACGTCGAAGTCGTGGTCGCGGATCCAGCGACGGACCCGGGCGTAGGACAGCGGCCCGAACGACAGCCGGGCGACCGAGCCGTTGTACGGGATGCCGACCGCGCGCCCGGCCGGGTGCACGAACTCCGGCAGCGGGGTGTCCTCGTCGGCCGGGGCGAGCACGTCGACGTCGTGGCCCTGCGCCCGCAGCGCCCTGGCCAGGTCGACGACGTGCGCCTGCACCCCTCCGGGGACCTCGAAGGAGTAGGGGCAGACGATCCCGATTCTCACGGCGCCCGGCGTTCCTCCTGTGCCGCGAGCGCGTTCCGGCGATCGGCGGACAGGTCCTCGATCCACAGTTTCTGCAGCATGTGCCAGTCGGCCGGGTGCGCGGCGATGTCGGCGGCGAGCACGTCGGCCAGCGCCTGGGTGGCGGCCTGCACGCCGTCAGGGCCGGTGACCTTGATCGGCGGGTGCAGGCGCAGGCCCCAGCCGTCCTCGGTGAACCACAGCCCGACGGGCATCAGCGCCGCGCCGGTCTTCGCCGCGAGGTAGGCCGGGCCCGCGGGCATCCGCGTCTGCGCGCCGAAGAACGTCACCGGGACACCGGACGGGGTCAGGTCGCGATCGGCCAGCAGGCACACGATGCCGTTCGCGCGCAGTCGCTCGGCCAGCACCTCCGACGGCGGCCGGTCGCCGCCGGTGGCGGGAAGGATCTCGAAGCCGAGGGACTCGCGGTAAGCGACGAACCGCTCGTAGAGGGACTCCGGCTTGAGCCGCTCGGCGACCGTGGCGAACTTGCCGCGCAGGTGCACCATCCACACGCCCGCCGCGTCCCAGTTGCCCGAGTGCGGCAGCGCGAGGATCACGCCGTTGCCCTCGGCCAGGGCGGCGTCGAGGTTCTCCTTGCCGGTGGACGCGTCATCGATCGCGCGGTGCACAGCTTCATGGTCCATCGATGGGAGCCGGAACGCCTCCATCCAGTAGCGCGCGTAGGACCGCAGCGCCTGGCGGACGAGTTCGTCGAGCTCGTCGGGTCCGGCCTGCGGCACGACCCTGGCCAGGTTCGCGCGCAGCCGCAGCGTGCCCGGCCCCTTGCGGCGCGCGGCGAGGTCGGCGCCCGCGTTGAACACCGCCTTCGCCACGCCCTCCGGCAGCACCCTGACCAGCCGCCACCCGGCCGCGTAGCCCAGGTCGGCCAGGCGTTCGCCCCAACTCATGACTTCTCCTCCATGGCCGCCCGCCGCACCGCGAGCAGCCGCTGCGTGACGGTCACGACCGAGCCCGCGGCCAGCAGCCACAGCGCCACGTGCAGCGCGTAGGGCACGCCGAGGCCGCTGAGCCCGGTCCCGACCAGGGTGATGATCAGCCGTTCGGCGCGTTCGACGACGCCGCCGTCCGCGCTGAGCCCGGCCGCCTCGGCCCGCGCCTTCACATACGAGATCACCTGGCCCGCGACCAGGCAGATCAGCGCGGCCACGGCCAGCGGCCGGTCGCCGACGGCGAAGCAGTACCAGACGATCGCGCTGGACAGGGCGCCGTCGGCGATCCGGTCGCAGCTCGCGTCGAGCACCGCGCCGTAGCGGGTCCCGCCGCCCAACGCGCGCGCCATAGCGCCGTCGATCAGGTCGAAGAGGGCGAAGGCGGTGACCACGAGGGTGCCCGCGAGCAGGTGCCCGGTCGGGAACAGCCAGAGCGCGGCCGCCACCGCGCCGACGGTGCCGACGACCGTCACCACGTTCGGGGTGAAGCCGATCCGCACCAGCGACACACCGATGGGATCGGTGACGCGGTTGACCGAGGCACGAGCGAAGATGTTCAGCATGGGGGCGTCGAGTGCACCAATCCGGTGGGACCTTCTGGCCCGGGCAGCCTAACCGCCCCGACGCCCCGGCCGATCAGCAGGTTTCGCCCAGTCCGACGCCACGGGCGTCGTGTCCGGGGTCAGTGCGCCGCGCCAGAGCCCGCCTGTTCGGCCCGCACAGCTTCCTGGCAGCCCGGCAGTGTCTTGTCGGGGTCGAGCCCCTCCAGCACGGCGACGCTGATCTCGCCGAGGACCTTCACCTGTTCGGGGGTGAGCCGGTCGAACAGCTTCTCCCGGACCGCGGTGACGTGTCCGGGCGCGGCCTCGGCCAGCGCCTCGAATCCCTTGTCGGTGAGCACGGCCAGTGAGCCGCGCTTGTCGGTGGGGCACTCGCGGCGCTCGACCCAGCCCGCCTCCTCCAGCCGGGAGACCGCGTGCGAGAGCCTGCTGCGCGACGAGCCGCGCAGGCCCGCGAGCTCACTCATCCGCATCTGCCGGTCCGGCGCGTGGGAGAGCACGACCAGGATCTCGTAGTAGGTGTAGGGCATGTTCGAGTCGCGCTGAAGCTGCCGGTCGAGCTGGTCGTTGAGCGCGCCGAGCATGGTGACGAAGGCGCGCCATACCTCCTGTTCGCCGTCGGAGAGCCATCTGGTGTCTGCCATGTCTCACATTCTAACCCATAGTTGAGCTCTCAACGGATGTGTTGTAGGGTCTCTGTTGAGCGCTCAATCACTAAGCGTTCAACTAACCAAGGAGACTCCATGAGCACCCCCACGCTGACCGAGATCCCCGGCTTCGTCACCGGCACCTGGGACATCGACGCCTCGCACTCCGACGTCGGCTTCACCGTCCGCCACCTGGTCGTCACCAAGGTCCGCGGCCGCTTCGACGGCGTGTCGGGCAACCTGGTCATCACCGACGACCTCGCTACCTCCACCGTCGAGGTCGAGATCGACCTCAACACCATCAACACCCACAACGAGCAGCGCGACGGCCACCTCAAGTCGGCCGACTTCTTCGAGGTCGAGACCTACCCGACGCTGACCTACAAGGGCACCGGCGTGCGCCAGCAGGGCGACCGCTACGTCCTCGACGGCGAGCTGACCCTCAAGGGCGTCACCAAGGTCGTCCCGCTGACCTTCGAGCTCAACGGCTTCAGCCCGGACCCGTGGGGCGGCCAGCGCGTCGGCTTCTCCGGCGACGCCGAGATCAACCGCAAGGACTTCAACGTGAACTTCGAAGGCGTCCAGAACGGCATCGCCGTGGTGGCCGACAAGATCAACATTCACATCGAGCTGGAAGCCGTCCTGCGCAAGGACGCGTAGTGAACCGCCGCCGCACCCGCAGGAACCCAAGGGGCACCGTGACGGCGGCCGGGCACGGGTTGCCGACCAACCGAGCATGTCGCTCGAGGTGACCCGGCCCAAGAATTCGGGGAGGCGGAACAGCCTAAGCGGGCCAAGCGTTCGCTAGTAGAGCGCGGGTCTCGCCGAGCAACTGTGGCAGCACCTTGGTGTGGCCGACGACCGGCATGAAGTTGGCGTCGCCACCCCACCGGGGGACAACATGCTGGTGCAGGTGCGCGGCGATGCCCGCGCCCGCGACGACACCCTGGTTCATCCCGATGTTGAAGCCGTGCGGAGCGGCCACCTTGCGCTCGACCACCATCGCCCGCTGGGTGAACTCCGCCAGCTCGACGGTCTCCTCCGGCGTCAGATCGGTGTAGTCGGCCACGTGCCGGTACGGCACCAGCATCAGGTGGCCGGGGTTGTACGGGTAGAGGTTGAGCACCGCGTACACCAGCTCGCCGCGCGCGATGATCAGCGCGTCGGCGTCGTCGAGGGCGACGAGCCCGCAGAACGGGCAGCCGTCCTGCTCGTCGTGCTCGGGCTTGTTCTCCCCCCGGATGTAGGCCATCCGGTGCGGCGTCCAGAGCCGTTGCAAGGCATCCGGAACCCCGACCCCATCCTGGGCGACGAGCTCCGGTTCGTGTGCGGCGGCCATGCACCCGATCCTAGGGCCTGGCCGGGGCGGCCAGTTGTCGTGGATTGGCCATGTTGCCCGCCACCTGCGGTTCATAGGCTGCCCGCGTGAGCCTGCTGATCAAATCCCCGGCCCAAGTCGAACACCTGCGCGCGGTCGCGGGCGAGTACCGCGTTCTCCTGTCGGGCGCCGAGACCGGCGGCCGCCTGGCCATCGTGGAGCAGCTGCTCCCGCCCGGCGCCGTGGGCGCGGCCCCGCACATCCACCACGGCCACGAAGAGGACTTCGTGGTGACGCAGGGCTCGATCACCTTCGACACCGCCGACTCGGACCTGCTGGTCCCGGCGGGCGGGGTGGTCTCGGTGCCCCGCGGGGCCGCGCACGGCTTCCGCAACACCACCGACCAGCCCGCGGCGTGCATCGTGACGTTCACCCCGGCGGGCTACGAGGACTACTTCCGCCTCATCGACGAGCTCGTGCGCGCGGGCACGAGCCCCGACGCCGACACCCTGTCCCGGCTCCGGGCCAGGTTCGCCACCGAATCGGTCTGAGGGGGGAGCGACCTAGCGGCCGCTCCCCCAACCTCACTCAGCCTGCGCGAACTTCTCCGCCGTCGGCGACTCGTTCACCCGGCGCGTGATCCAGTCCTCGATCGCCGCGACCGCCTGGTCGACCGGGACGCCGTTGACCTGGGTGCCGTCGCGGAAGCGGAACGACACCGAGCCCGACTCCACGTCCTTGGCGCCCGCCAGCAGCATGAACGGGACCTTCTGCATGGTGTGCGTGCGGATCTTCTTCTGCATCCGGTCGTCGGAGGCGTCGACCTCGACCCGGATCCCCTTGGCGCGCAACGCCTTCGCCACCTGCAGCAGGTGCTCGACGTGGTCCTCGGCGACCGGGATGCCCATGACCTGCACCGGCGCCAGCCACGCCGGGAACGCGCCCGCGTAGTGCTCGGTGAGCACGCCGAAGAACCGCTCGATCGAGCCGAACAGCGCACGGTGGATCATGATCGGCTGCTGGCGGGACCCGTCCGGCGCGGTGTACTCCAACTCGAACCGCTTGGGCTGGTTGAAGTCGAGCTGGATGGTCGACATCTGCCACGACCGGCCGATCGCGTCCTTGGCCTGCACGGAGATCTTCGGACCGTAGTAGGCCGCGCCGCCCGGGTCGGGGACGAGTTCCAGGCCGGAGTCCACCGCGGCCTGGCGCAGCGTCTCGGTGGCCTCTTCCCACTCCTTCGGGTCGCCGATGAACTTCGGCGAGTCGTCCCTGGTGGACAGTTCCAGGTAGAAGTCGCTCAGGCCGTAGTCGGCGAGCAGGTCGAGCACGAACTTCAGCAGCGACCGCAGCTCACCGGGCATCTGCTCCTTGGTGCAGTAGATGTGGGAGTCGTCCATGGTCAGGCCGCGGACCCGGGTCAGGCCGTGCACGACGCCGGACTTCTCGTACCGGTACACCGTGCCGAACTCGAACAGCCGCAGCGGCAGCTCGCGGTAGGACCGCCCGCGCGACCGGAAGATCAGGTTGTGCATCGGGCAGTTCATGGCCTTGAGGTAGTAGTCCTCGCCCTCGAACTGGATCGGCGGGAACATCGTGTCCGCGTAGTAGGGCAGGTGGCCCGAGGTGTGGAACAGCCCGCTCTTGCTGATGTGCGGGGTGTTGACGAACTCGTAGCCCGATTCCTCGTGCCTGCGGCGCGCGTAGGTCTCCAGCTCGCGGCGGATGATGCCGCCCTTGGGGTGGAACACGGCGAGGCCGGAGCCCAGCTCGTCGGGGAAGCTGAACAGGTCCAGCTCGACGCCGAGCTTGCGGTGGTCGCGGCGCTCGGCCTCGGCGATGCGCTCCATGTGCTCGTCGAGCGCCTCCTGCGACTCCCAAGCGGTGCCGTAGACGCGCTGGAGCTGCGGGTTGTTCTCGTTGCCCCGCCAGTACGCCGCGGCGACCCTGGTCAGCTTGAACGCCGGGATGTGCTTGGTCGTGGGCACGTGCGGGCCGCGGCACAGGTCGCCCCAGACCTGCTCGCCGCTGCGCGGGTCGAGGTTGTCGTAGATCGTCAGCTCGCCGCCGCCGACCTCCATCACCTCGGCGTCGTCGACGTCGCTCTTGATGTCGACCAGTTCAAGCTTGAACGGCTCGGCGGCCAACTCCTGCTTGGCGGCCTCGACCGACTCGAGTACGCGCCGGGAGAACCGCTGCGAGCCCTTGATGATCGCCTTCATGCGCTTCTCCAGCGCCTGCAGGTCCTCCGGGGTGAACGGCTTCTCGACGGCGAAGTCGTAGTAGAAGCCGTCGCGCACCGGGGGGCCGATGCCGAGCTTGGCCTCCGGGAACTGCTGCTGCACGGCCTGGGCCAGCACGTGCGCGCACGAGTGGCGGATGACCGAGCGGCCGTCTTCGGTGTTGGCGGCGACCGGCTCGACCGTCACCTCGGCGTCCGGGCTCCAGGACAGGTCGCGCAGCTTGCCGTCGGCGTCGCGCACGACCACGATCGCGTCGGGCCCCTTGCCGGGCAGGCCGGCCTCCCGGACCGCCGCACCCGCGGTAGTGCCCGCCGACACCACCACGCTCGTGGCGGACGCGACGGCTGCGGGCTGCTCGGACACGGTGACTCCTCGGGTTCGACACGGTCACGGGCTTGTGACCTCGACAGCCGGAATGCTATCGAGCCGTCCCGACCGGCCGCTCCCCGGTTTGCCCCGCCTGTGGACAACTCGGCTCAGCCGCCGAGCATCCCCTGCATACGGCGGATCTCGTCGCTCTGCTCGGCCACGACGTGGTCGGCCATCTCCTGGACCTTCACGTCCTGCCCGCCCTGCCGCACCTTGTTCGCCATGGCGATCGCGCCCTCGTGGTGCTTGATCATCAGCTGCAGGAACAGCCGGTCGAACTCAGCCCCGCTCGCCTGCTTCAGCGCGGCCAACTGCTCCGGCGTCGCCATGCCGGGCATGTCGGCGGGCGCGTGGCCGTGGCCGGGCTCGACGGGCGGCTGGAAGTTCGTGCTCAGCCACCGGTTCATCGCCTCGATCTCGGGCTGCTGCGCGTCGGAGATGCGCGAGGCGAGGCCCTTGACCTGCTCGTCCTTGCCGCGCTCCGGCACGAGCGCGGTCATCTCGATGGCCTGCTGGTGGTGGACGATCATGTCGCGCACGTAGGTGATGTCGGCGTCGTTCGGCTTGTACTCGGGAATGGCGGAGACCGCCTCGTCCGGGGAAAGCGTCTTGTTGCTTTCTCCCGGTTTGCCCGGTTGCAGCACCGGATTGTTCGGCCGCGCGACGTCGTCGCTACAGGCCGAGATCCCGACCGCGGTGACCGCGATGAGAACACTGACGGCCAAATGGCGCAACGACTTCACCAGCACGACCCCTCACTCGCGGACAAACATTGGCCGCGGCGAACCTACCCCCGCGCACCGACTTCAACAAATCATTCTCAAATGGCGAAAAGAGGCGACAAATATAGCTGGTTAGGAGATGACCGACGGGTCATACTGCGGTTCCCGACTCCACGAGAGGGGTACACAGCGTGCCTTCACCCCGACGCGATCGGCGCCGCACGGCGTCTCTGGCGATCATCGGAGCTGCGACGATCCTCGCCTCGACGCTGCTGGGCCTGCCTGCTGCCACCGCACAGGGCGAATTCCCGGCGCCGGACGAGATCGTCACCAGCCCCAACATCAGCCACATCGCCAACATCCCCCAGACCGCGCCGCTGGCAGGCCCCTCGTCGGTGGGCACCGACCTGGCCTTCACCGGCGACTACGCGATCGCGGGCAACTACCTCGGCTTCACGATCTACGACATCAAGCACCCGAAGAAGCCGACGATCGTCAGCCAGGTCCTCTGCCCCGGCTCGCAGAACGACGTCTCGGTGAGCGGGAACCTGCTGTTCCTGTCCACCGACTCACGCCGCAGTGACAACTCCTGCAGCTCTGTCGCCCAGAACGACGGCACCAAGCCGTACTGGGAGGGCATGAAGATCTTCGACATCAGCGACAAGAAGAACCCGAAGTACATCACCGCGGTCGAGACCGACTGCGGCTCGCACACGCACACGCTGGTGCCGGACAAGCGCGGCAAGGACGTCTACCTGTACGTCTCGTCCTACAGCCCGTCGGCGACGATCTCCAAGTGCAAGCCGCCGCACGACAAGATCTCCATCATCAAGGTCCCGCTGAACAACCCGGCCGCCGCGGCGATCGTCGCGACCCCGAACCTGTTCCCCAACGGCGGCAACCCCGGCAAGCCGGGCACCGTCGACACCGGCTACGTCGTGCCGACCAGCGGCTGCCACGACATCACCGTCTACCCGGCCAAGGACCTGGCCGCGGGCGCGTGCATGGGTGACGGCGTGCTGTTCGACATCTCCGACCGGGCCAAGCCGCGGGTCATCACCACCATCCAGGACGACGCGCACTTCGCGTTCTGGCACTCGGCCACGTTCAACAACGACGGCACCAAGGTCGTCTTCACCGACGAGCTCGGCGGCGGCGGCGCGGCCACCTGCAACCCGAAGATCGGCGCGACGCGCGGCGCCGACGGCATCTACGACATCACCGGCCGCGGCGACCTCCGCAAGCTGGAGTTCCGCAGCTACTACAAGATCAACCGCACGCAGACCGACGAGGAGAACTGCGTCGCCCACAACGGCTCGCTGCTTCCCGTTCCCGGCCGCGACATCATGGTCCAGGCCTGGTACATGGGCGGTCTGCAGGTCATCGACTTCACCAACTCGGCCAACCCGGTGGAGATCGGCTTCTTCGAGCGCGGCCCGGCCGCGAACCCGGACGAGAGCGGCGGCATCTGGTCGGCGTACTACTACAACGGCTACATCTACGCCTCCGACCTCGGCAAGGGCTTCGACGTCATCGACATCAACGACGCCCGCACCAACGTCGCGCGTGGACACAAGTGGGACGAGTTGAACGTCCAGACTCAGTACCACTTCAAGAGGTAACACCAGTCAGACGAGAGAGGGGTCCGCGAGGGCCCCTCTCTTTTCGTGTCACACACTTTCGACGACCTGGTCGTACTCCAGCCGCGGGCTGCGCGGGAACGTCCCGCTCTCGTCCGGGTTGCCGATGTTGACCACGACAAGTGAACGCTTGCGCCCGTCGGGGAAGAACTCCCGGTCGACGGCGGCGGCGTCGAACCCGGCCATCGGCCCGGCTGCCAGCCCAGCGGCCCGCACCCCGACCACGAAGTACCCGATCTGCAGCGCGGCGTTGAACCGCGCGGTCTCGGTGCGCCCGGCCTCGTCGGTGAAGAAGTCCTTGGCGTTGGGCAGATGCGGGAACAGCGTCGGCAGGTGTTCGTGGAAGTCGGTGTCCGCGGCGAGGATCGCGATGAGCGGCGCGCCGGCGGTCTTGGCCCGGTTGCCCGGCGACATCAGCGGCAGCAGGCGTTCACGCGCCTCGTCGGAGCGCACCAGCAGCACCCGCAACGGCTGGGCGTTCATCGCGGTCGGCGCCCACTTGACGAGGTCGTAGATCGCGCGGACCTGCTCGTCGGCAACGGGCTCAGCGGAGAAGGCGTTGGCGGTCCGGGCCCCGCGGAACAGCAGGTCCTGGGCGTCCTTCGGCAGTGCGAGTTCGGTGGTCATCGGGGTGCCCCTTTCGGCGGTCTCACCCCGTTGCAACTTAGTTGAGAGCTTGACTATTTCGTGGCGGTGCTCACGTGCGGATGCGATACCGCGCCACCGAGGCCAGAAAACCCTCCGCCACCCGATCGGCCACCTTCACCGGATCGAGCGGACCGTCCTTGATGACGGCGTTGAGGTCCTGGGCCATCTTCTCGACCCCCTCCCGCACCGCCCGCTTGCCGACGACCATGAGCACCGGCCCGAGCAGGACCCGGGTAACCCCGCGTCCCCGCAGGTGAACGTCGAGGTCGACGCGCCAACCGCCGTCGGTCCCCCGCACGTACCCCTTGGCGTCCCCCACCATCCGCGAGTGCTCAACGGACACATGCACCTGCGGCAAGGGCCCATCCGGCAGCGCGTCCAACTCGGCCGCGGCCACCCCGAGCGCATGCCCCTTCACTGGCCACGACCCCGGCACGTCCCCCGCGAACCGCACCATCACCCGATCGGCGACCTCGATCTCGACCGACCCGTCCCCACGCTGCTCGACCCGGGCCTTGGTGACGGTGTCGCTGTCCTCGACCAGCTCGATGTCGAAGTTCCCGGCACGCTCCCCCACGGTCACCAGGCTGTAGCGCGCCCCCGCCGCCGCGTGCCGCCCCGACTCGACCCTGAGCCCTTCCCGCCGCTCCGTGCCGACCAGGACCACACCGTCGTCGTCGAACTTGAGTTCACGCCACCGCCGCACCAACAGCGGAACCACTTCAACGATGGACGCGTCGATGCCGACGAGCGTGAACGAGACCCGGGTCCGCATTCCGGCAGCGTAGGTGCCCGAAGTGGCTCACGCAGGCCGACCCGATTTCGGTCAAGGGTCTGCGAGCGGTCGGCGTGATCCGATCGAGTGAATCACTGGACAGGCGGCACCGCGCGACCACCTTGTCGCGTGTGTGGCACATGCGACTAGTACTCAGACCGATGGCCCTGGCGGCATGCGTCGTGCCCAGGTGGCCGTAAACCCGTTGGCGCACCTGAGACCGGCGGCGGCGACCTACCGACTAGCTCGGTGGTGCTGATCGGGCGGACTCAGACGTCGGCGTCGTAGCGGACGCCCAGGTCGGCGCGGGCCTGGTCCATCAGCCGCATGATGGCCAGGGTGTCGTCCAGCGGGATGAGTGGGCTCTCGGTGAGGCCCTCCCGCAGGCACCGTTCGACCTCGGCGATCTCCGGCCCGTAGCCGTTGCCCGGGAGCAGCTCGGTGATCGTCTCCGACACCCGGCGGCCGTCGGTGACCGTCTCGATCGTCAGGGTGTCGGGCTTGTAGAACGGGCGTCCCAGCGTCAGTGAGCCGCCGGTGCCGACGACGAGCCCGAGGCACGGGGTCGCGGCCTGGGTGGTGCAGGCGACGTGGGCGAAGCGGTCGTCGTCGTACTCCCACTGCATCGCCAGGGTCTGGTCGGTGCCGGTCGGCGCCAGCGCCCCGGTCGTGCGCACCCGGCGCGGTTCGCCGAGGAAGATCCACGCGAAGGTCGCCGAGTACACGCCGAGGTCGAGCAGCGCGCCGCCGCCGACCTGCAGGTCGTAGAGCCTGCTCGCCGGGTCGAACGGGAACAGCTGGCCGTGCTCGGCCGACACGCTGCGCACCTCGCCGATCCGGCCGCTCGCCACGATCTCCAGTGCCCGCCGGATGAGCGGGTTCGTGCGCATCCACATGGCTTCCATGCAGAACAGCCCGCGCGCCCGCGCGAGGTCGATCACCTCGCCTGCCTGCCCCGCGGTGAGGGTGAACGCCTTCTCCACCAGCACCGGCTTGCCCGCCTCCAGCGCGAGCAGCGCCTGCTCGTGGTGCTGCCCGTGCGTGGTGGCGAGGTAGATGACGTCGACCTCGTCGTCGGCCACGAGTTCGGCGTAGGAGCCGTAGGCGCGCGGAACGCCCAGCGCGTCGGCGAAGGCCTCGGCCCGCACCGCGTCGCGGGCGCCGACGGCGACGATCTCGCTGCCGGGGGACGCCTGGATGTCGGCGCCCACGACCGCGGCGATGCGGCCCGCGCCCAGGATGCCCCAGCGGATGGGTCGGTTGCTCATCGCTCCACTATGCCCGCGCCGGGTGCGGACGCCGAGACCGGTCCGAGGTGACGTCGGTGCCGTTGACGGGTGGCAGATGGAGCCGCCGCCGGTGTTCAGCGTCCAGGAGTGGTCGGCTGCCTGCGCGGGGGAACGCCGACCGGGCCCCGATCGGTTGCCGGGTCCGCGGCGAACACGACCTCCACGGCGGCGACGTCGGCGTCGGTGCGCCTGGGGGCGCAGGCGGTTCGAAGATCCACCACAGGCAGACGGTCACGTGTTGGTAGGGCGTTCCCCAGTTCTGGCAGGAGTGAGTGGGGGAAGGTCGGGATCAGCCCTTCAGCGCGCCGTCGGACAGGCCGCTGATGAAGTAGCGCTGCATGAACGCGTAGAAGATGAGGGTCGGGATGCTCGCGATCCAGACGAAGGCGAAGACCTGCTCGAAGCTCGTCGTCGTCGGGCCGACCGCGGCGTAGAGCCCGGTCGTGATCGTCTGCACCTCGCCGGGTCCGAGGATGACCGACGGGTTGAGGTAGTCGTTCCACGCCCCGATGCCGACGAAGATCGCGATGGACGCGGTCGCGGGCTTGAGCAGCGGGAAGATGATTCGCCAGTAGGTGCCGAAGACTCCGACCCCATCGATCGCCGCCGCCTCGTCCAGTTCTCGCGGGATCGCTCGGATGAATCCGGTGTAGACAAGGACGGTGAACGGCAGCCTCGCGGCGATCTCGAAGAGTACGACGCCGACCGGGGAGCCCAGCAGGTCCATCGTGTAGAGCAGGTACACCAGCGGGATCAGCATCGTCTGGGTCGGCACCAGCAGACCACACACGAGCACCGTGTACCCCACCACGGCGGACTTGCCGCGAGCGCGGGCCAGCACGTAGGAGCACATGCCGCCGAGGAGCACACAGCCGACCACGGTGCCTGCCGTGATCCACAGGCTGTTCAGGTAGCCCGCGGGCACGTCGAACGAGGGCGAGGTGAACGCGTTGGTCAGGTTGTCCAGCGTCAGTCCCGATACGCCGAACCCGAGCGGGTCGGTGATGATGTCCTCTTCGGACTTGAACGCGTTGATGAGCAGGATGTACAGCGGCAGCGACAGAAGAACGGTCACCACCACGAGGAAGCTGTGCCGCCCGAAGACGCGGCGTCGGGTGCCGTGGATGGTGTTCATCGCATGTTGCTCTCTCGCCGACGCAGGTAGCCCAGGACCAACAAGGCCAGGACCACCGTTGTGATGGACAGGATCGCCGCCTGCGCGGAGGCGGTCGCGGGCATACCGTCCTGCAGACCGTCGACGACGATCTTGAAGGACAGCGTCGTCGTGGACCCGGCGGGACCACCCGCGGTCAGCGCTTGGATGCGCGCGTACTCGTGCAGCAGCCCGATGAAGGTGTAGACGACGTTGATCGTGACCGCGGGTGCGATCGACGGCAGCGTCACGTGACGGAAGATCTGCCACCGGTTGGCGCCATCGATCATCGCCGCCTCGGTCAGCTCGACCGGCACCCGCGACAGACCCGCGAGGTAGATGACGATGTTGAAGCCGAGTGACTGCCAGATGATCACCATGACGACGCTGAGCACAGCCAGGTTCTCGGTGCCCAGCCACTCGAGGGGGCCACCGCCGAGGCTGGTGATCAAGTGGTTCAGCGCCCCGTCGTGGCCCAGGATGGCCCGCCAGAGAAAGCCGACAGCGACCTCGTTGAGCACGATCGGCGCGAAGATGACCGCCCGGTACAACGTGGACGTACGCCCCGGGAAGCGCAGCAGCAGCGCGAAGGCCAGGCCGAGGACGTTCACCGCGATGGTCGCGCCGCCCGCGATGATCGCGGTGGTGATCAGGCTCTGGGAGAACCCGGGGTCGTCGAGGATCTTCTCGTAGTTGTCCAGGCCGATGAAATCGGCGGTGAAGGTGAGCCCATTCCAGGACGTCATCGAGTAGTAGAACGTCGACAGCGCGGGCATCAGGAACAGCACGCCGTAGATCACATAGGCGGGCGTCGTCATGAGGAACCGCTCGAATGAGGACTTCACGCCGCGGCGGCGCCTCACCGTCGGGCCCTCGGTACGCACCGAGGCACGCTGCGGCGGGGTCTCGGTGGTGGTGTTCATCGTCCCGAAACCCTGTCGAACGAGCCGGCTGCCAGCCAGTCCTCGTAGGCCGCCTGCGAGACCGACCCGCTCAGCGGGTAATAGTCGCGCAGCAGGCCACCGCGCTCGATGCGCTCGCGGCTGAACTGCTCCTGGGACTCCTGGCCGCGGGCGATCGCGCTGACCTGGGCGACGCTGGCCCTCGGCACGACCACGGCCCCATCGTCGTCGGCGACCACGACGTCACCGGGCACGACGAGCACTCCGCCCGCCGCGATCGGCACGTCGTAGGCCCAGGGGAACAGTTCGGACTGTGAGGCGTAGTGCGGTGTGCTGCCGGTACACCAGATGGGCACCCCGAGCTCACGCACCTTCGCTGTGTCGCGAATGGCGCCGTCGATGACCATCCCCGCACCGCCGCGCTTGCGGAAGTAGCGGACCAGCATGTCCCCGACACACCCGGTGAACGGGCTCGCGTACGCCTGGATGACCAGTACGTCCGACGGCTGGATCGACTCCAGCACCGCCCAGAGCGCGGTGCCGCGCTCGACGTACTCCTCCTCCATTCCGGAGAACACGTCCTCGCGCTGCGGCATGAACTGAAGGGTTACAGCGGAGCCGACGATCCGCTGTCCGAGTTCGAGCGGCTTGGGCCCCTGGATGAAGGTGCGCCGGATGCCCTGGCCGTGCAGCTTCGCGCAGACGCTGGCCGAACCGATGCCATCGAGGAGAGCGAGTTCATCGGCGGACGCGCGTTCGAACGGCTCCCCACGGACCGGCAATTCAGGCACAGAAGTGGGCGGTGAGCTGGGCATTTGCCCTCCTGGTAGCTGTGCGGCGGAGCGTCCGCGCCGCGCCGGCAAGATGAAGTGGCTGTGACCCTAGCATTAATCGATAATAGTTTGCTAGGTTCCTCCCACCCCTCAGCCGGAGGACACTGGGATACGGAAAATGGAGGAAGCCATGGCGCAGGACGGAAGCAGGAAGCGGTCCACCAAGCTGCTGGCCGGAGTGGCGGCGGCCGCTGTCTTGGCCGCCGGCGTCTCGGCATGCGGATCGAACTCGGCGGCGGGCGGGTCCAGCGAGAAGGTCGAGCTGACCTTCTACGTGGGCGTGACGCCGACGCTCTCCGCACCGTTGTTCGAGCAGCAGTTCGCGAAGTTCCGCGAGAAGCACCCCAACGTCACCGTCAAGGTCCTCGACGCCAACAACAAGACCGCGGGCAGTTCGCTTGACTCGCTCATCGTGAGCCGCCGGGTCCCGGATGTGATGTTCTATGGCGGCGCGCTGACGCAGAAGTACGTCAACAGCGGCGTCCTGCACGGGTTCGCGCCCGACGACCCGGCGATCGCTGGTCTGAGCCCGAACGAGCGCCAGACCTACAAGGACAAGGTCTGGGCGATGTACTTCTCCCTCCAGCCGCAGAACCTCGTGTACTACAACAAGAAGCTGCTGGCGCAGGCGGGCGTCACCGACGTGCCCAAGAGCCTCGACGAGTTCGACGCCGCGCTGGCGAAGGTCAAGGGCGCGGGCATCACGCCGATGGCCTCGGCGGGCCAGGCTCCGTGGCCCGCGACCGCGCTGCTGTGGTCGGCCGCCTCCACGAAGTTCCAGTCCGACCCCGACTTCTGGGCCAACCTGTGTGAGGGCACGTCGAACTACAGCGGCGACCCGGTCTTTCAGAAGCTCACCGCGTCCTGGCAGGACTGGGCGAAGAAGGGTTACCTGCCGGAGGGTTACCTGAGCACGAACTACCCCGACGACCAGGCCCTGTTCAGCGGAGGCAAGGCCGCTTTCTACCCGTCGGGCTCGTGGACGGCCGCGGCGCTGCAGAAACTGCCCAACGCCGATGACTTCGGCGTGACGGTCTGGCCGACCATGACCGGCAAGCAGGCCATCTCGGTCAACGACGGCGCCATCGCGGTCTCGGAGTCCACCAAGCACCAGAAGGAGGCCATCGAGCTGGCCAAGTTCCTCACAACCGGCGAGGGCGCGGCCGAAGTGCTGAAGGCGGACTCGCTGATCTCGGCCAAGAACGACCCCATCACCTGGACCGGCGGTCCCATCGACAAGCAGATCGCCGACCTGATCAAGGAGTTGCCCCAGATCCCGCACTTCGGCGGCACCATGGCCGTGCAGCCCCCGCTGGGCAACTACCGCACGCCGCTGTCGAATGACCTGCAGGCGATGCAACTGGGCAAGATCGGCCCGGACCAGGTCCTGAAGAACGCCGACAAGTACGCCGCGGACAACAAGTCCTGCAAGGCGTAGTCCTCGTGCTCGGGTCACCCGGCCCGAGCACGACGGCAGGACCTGGTGCCTCCCCCGCGCACCCGGTCCTGCCGTCCCCGGTTGGGAAAGGCTGTGGCCCCAGTGTGTACGCACTGGGGCCACAGCCTTTCCACGATCACAGCTCGTCGGCGAGGTTCCAGATGAGACTCAGTGGACCGGTGGTCTGCCCCTCCCCCGGCGGCTCGACATACGGGCTCATGGCCCGGTGCCAGCGCGCGCCGATCTCGGGGTCCAGCACGGCCGTGCGGAACGACTCGTAGGACGGGTCGGCGGTGATGACGTGGATCAGGTCGCGACCGTCGCGGAAGATCTTCCAGTCGACGATGCCGCGTGCGACGAGGTCGGCTCGAACGTCTTCCGGCAGCACGCTGTGGGCGGCCTCGTAGTCGAGCTCACGTCCCTCGCGCAGCCTGGTGCGGGTGACGACGACCTCCATGGCGTTCCCTTTCAAACCGCGGTGTTCTGGTGACGGGGGCGGGCGCCGAACCGCTGGTGTTCGAGGCGGAGACGGACCTGGGTCCCCGCCGGAAGGTGGATGCGCAGCCTGCCTCGGACAGGCTCGTGTCGCTCGGCGACCTCGCCGGTCGGCGGCGAGTAGGTCCGGGATCCGCCCGGGTAGTCGCCGCTGAACACGTCGTAGGACACCGCCACGATGGGGTGCTCGCCGTAGCCGCCGCCGATGACCTCGACGGTCTTGTCGGCGAACGGGTCGAGGTTCACCACGATGACCGACGTGTGGGTGGCGCCGATCTCGTCGACCAGCGCGGCGACCTGGTCGGGCAGACCGGGACGGCCGCGCAGCGGATCGGCCCAGCGCAACTGCGCCAGCGGCAGCCCTCCGTTGTAGAGCAGTTGCGGCGCGCCGCTGACCAGTTGGGTCAGCACCTCGGTGACCACCGGATTGAGCCGCTGCCACCAGTGGATGTCGTCGCCGACGGGCGGCGTGGGAAACCGGTCCATGAGTGCGAGCTGCCGGTTGACCTGCCCCAGGGCCATGGCCAGGGCCTGCTCCGGGTAGTCGGGGTTGGTGCCGCGAAGATAGGTGAGCCAGGGCGCCTCGTGCCCGGCCTCCTCTTTGTCTCGGAACGCCCGCACCGCGGTCCAGTCGTAGCCCGACTCGGCGGCGAGGCGGTCCAGCGTGTTCTGGTCGCGGGGATCGCGGCCCGTCCACCACAGCCAGGCCGGGAACGCGGGCTGCAGCGGCTGGTGGTCGAACCAGCCGCCGTCGTGGACGCGATAGGGCACGAGTAGCAGCTCAGCGGTCGCGTCGGCGCCGAGTCGGTCGGCCCACGAGGCATACAGAGAGGCGTCCAGCGGGTCCATCACGGTGGTCCGCGCGTGCTCCAGCGCTGTGTCCAGACACCGCCTGGGCAAGTCGAGGAAGTCTGTCGACCCGGTCACCATGGTGGCGCTGATCGCGCCGATCAATGCGGCCGCGCCGACGCTGTGCAGGCCGTGTGGCCAGGTCCAGCCGTAGTGGCCGCCGAACCATCGGCCCCCGTGCAGCTCCCCCACCATGCCGGAAGGACCGATGTTGTCGGGAATGAGGCCACCGTTCGCGCGGGCCCGCTCGCGCCAGGCCCCGACGTAGTCGGACACGAAGTCGGCGAAGCGGGGGTCGTGGTCGTAGAGCCACGCGTTGACCGCCAGCGATGTGGCGGCGAGGTTCAACGGGACGTCGCCCGCGCCGAGGCGGGCGTCCATGGCCTCGCGCATGCGGCGGGCGTTGGCCGGGTCGGCCAGGTCGTCCCAGGTGGTGATGCCCGCCAGGTCACGCAGCGGCAGCCCGTAGGGCTTCATCCCGACGCGGTCCGCGCTGTACGGAAAGTCCTCTCCCAGGCCGGGCCGGGGTCCGAGTGCGCCGACATGCGGCGCGCGCATCATCCGCCTCGCGGCGTCGTAGTTGCCTGTTGGAGAGTCAGCCAGGAACAGCTCCGCGAAGCGGATGGCGTGGTCGCGGAACTCCGCGTCGGCCGGGTCGGCGGCGCACAGGGCGTAGAGGAACAGCATCGACTCGCCCTGGTGGAACCAGTCGTAGCCGTTCTCGTAGTCGTCGGTGAGCATGCCGCGGGCGGTGAGCTGGGCGGTCACCCCACGCCAGTGGTGCTTGCACGACTGCAGCAGGTCGTCGGCGCCGCCGAGCTGGTACAGGGTGGGCCAGTTGAAGAACGGTTCGTAGAAGTCGTCGGCGCCGTCGCGGCCGAACGTGCGCCCGTCGTAGCGCAGTGACCCGTCGTCGGCGCAGTACAGCGACTCGAAGCGCCGCCATGCCCCGTCCAGCCGCCGGAACAGCTCGCGTTCGAGGACCGCCCAGGTCGGCGGCCGCACGACCGGGGTGGTCGCGGTGATGGTGGTGATGGCCTCGGCCATGTCTGTGACCCCCGCGTGACGGCATCATCAGTTATCGATTATGTGAAATCTAGCCGCAGGGTCGGAGACCGTCAAACAGACCCAACCACCGAGGGGTCCTGTGTGGACCCGCCTAGTGAGTGAATACGAGATCGAACATGTTCATACCCTCGACAATGTCGACACACAGGGCGATCTGCGTCAGACAATCCGCGTCCCCGATCGTCGGTCGCTCCACCGTCCCGAGGTTGTAGACGACGACGCGGTACTTCCCCACTGCGGGCGCGGACGCGGACGCGAACGCGTACTCGCCCTGCGACACCATCGTGAACGCGCTCGGCAGTCGCCCGTCCTCCGGGATGAACGCGACCGACCCCCACCGCAGCGGCTCACCGTTGAGCGTCACGGTCCCGCGTACTTCGGCGCGCTCGCTGTCGCCGAGAAGTCCGTTCACCCGCAGCCAGTCGCGCAGCCGCTCCTTCCACGTGGCCAGCACCGGATCACCGGAAGCGAGGCCCACCCCGTGCGGTCCGTTCTGATAGATGTGCAATTCAGCGGGCACACCCTGCTTTACCAGCGCTCGGTGGTAGGCCAGGCAGTTCCGCACCGACACCGCCTGGTCTTCGGCGGTGTGGAACAGGAACGCCGGCGGCGTCCGCTTGGTCACCCGCGTCTCGCTCGACACCGATTCCAGCAGCGCCGGGTCCGGGTCCTCACCGAGCAGATTCCGCGCCGACACGGAATGGACGGAGTCCGCGGCGAAGCTGATCACCGGGTAGCACAGGATCGAGAAGTCGGGCCTGCTGCTTTCGCGTTCGATCTGGTCGTCACTATCAGGCTCGCCCGCGTCGAACTGGGTGGAAACCGTCGCTGCCAGGTGCCCGCCCGCCGAGAGACCCATCACGCCCACTCGGTTCGCCGCGATCCCCCATTCGCCCGCATACGCCCGCAGGTAGCGAATCGCGCGCGAGACGTCCCGCAGCGGCGCCGGATGGCGGTACCTCGGCCCCAGCCGATAGCGGAGCACGGCCGCTGTCACGCCGAATGTGGTCAACCACTTGGCCACCGGCTGCCCTTCGTGATTCGACAGCGCCCCGTAACCGCCACCCGGGCAGACCACGACGGCTGTTCCCGTCGGCTCCCCGTCGGGCTGGTAGATCCGGATCGAGGGCTTGTCGGCGTCCTCGTCTCCCACCGCGTCCGGCGCTCCGTTCGGCCAGAGGAGCACCGGATCGGGACCTTGTTCCGCCGGGCCAGCGAGCGCGCCGACGGCAGCGGCGATGACCGTGCGCTGCCCTGCCAGGGGCGTCTTCCAGCCGCGAATCATGGTGCGTCTCCTACGAGGCGGAGCGGCGGACATGTGTCTGAAAGTATTCGCTGATCCGGCTTCGTCAAACCAGAGCATGCGACAGCGGGGGTCGCACCAGTGCGGTTGGTGCGACCCCCGCCCGTGACCTACGCCTTGCCCAGCGCGTCGGTCACTTTCCGGAGACGGTCAGGTGGTCCCAACTGGCCGCTCCAGTCCTTCCGTCAGCCCACCAGTCGCCCATGGCGATCATGTTGAACTGTCGAACCCCGGTGGGCTGGGCGACCACGGTGCCGTCGATCGACATCACCGCTTTCGCGCCGGACCGGTAGTCCCAGGTGAGGCGGTGCCACCCGGTCGTTCGCGCCACCGAAGTGGCCGTTGTCGTGGCCCCGACCCGGTAGACGTAGTTGCCCGCCGACACCCCGGTGTCGACTCCGAGGCCACGCCACGACGTGCTGGAGTCCCACGTGCCGTCATCGACCCTGGCCATCTGCAGGGCGTTGGCGGCGCCGTCGTCGTAGAACCACAACTCGGCGACCTCGTAGTGCTTGCCACGGATCGTGGTGGCGACGACATCGGTGTCTTCGTTGAGGGCATAGGACGACGACCCGCTCTTCGCCCTGGTAGTCGACGTCGACGCGGCGCCCTTCTTGGCGGTGAAGGCGCCGAGGCCGTGCTCGAAGTCCTCGGCGTGGGTGTCGACGACGACGTCGCCCCAGTACGCGGTGCCCGCGGCGGTGTCGGCCCACCAGTCGCCCATCGCGATCGTGTTGAACTGGGTGAGACCGGCAGGCGCGGCGACGAGCTTCCCGTCGATGAACATGTCGACACCCGCGGCGTGGTAGTCCCACGACAGCTCGTGCCAACCGGTGGTGCGCGGGACGTTGGTCGCGGTCACGGTCCCGTCGACGCGGTAGACGTACTTGGATGTCGACGTCGACGCCTTCACGCCGAGACCGCGCCATCCGGCGCCGTTCCAGCCGCCGCTGTCCACCCGGGCCACAGCGTTGAGCGAGGTCTGGGCCGCGTCGTCGTAGAACCACAGGCTGACCCGTTTGCGCTGCGACCGGGTGAACTCGTTGTAGATCACGCTCATGTCGCCGGACTGCGCGAAGCTCGGGGTGTCACTGTGCTGCACCGCCGTACTCGTGCTCGGCGAACCCTTGCCGGCCGACCAGTTGGTCAACCCATTGCGGAAGTCACCCACGAACGATTCCCCACCGGGATACGGGAACGCGCTCGTCAGACCGATGTTCGCGTAGTCCATCCCCGACTCGGTGAAACCGGCGCCCCAGCTGACGTTCGTGTAGACGAACGAGCCGGACGAGTTGACGCGCTGGTTCACGCCTTGGCTGTCGGACACCTGGACGTTGGTGAAGACCTGCCCGGATGTGTCGTCGTCCATGAAGACCCCGTTCGGCGGAAGGTCGCGCATCGACGGGTGTGCCCACGAGTGGTTAACGGTGATCTGCTCCCACTTGTTCGACAGATAGGGCGCGCTGTCGCTGAGGCCCCATGAGTAGATGGGGGCGGTGTCGCCGCTGTCCTGGGCCGCGTCGTGCACGCGTACACCGCGCACCAGGTTGTTCTTGGCGTAGACGTTGGTCTGCGGCTCGATGTTGACGTACGCGTCGAGCACCACCGCGTATCTGGGGCTGTCATAGATCTCCAGATTGGTCAGCGTGTTGCTGCTGGTGTTGATCAGATACACGCCGCTGCCGTGGCCGACGAGTTCACCCACCTGTGCGAACAGGCTGTTGCTGATGGTGTTCTGGGTGGCCACGTCCCCTTCACCGGGATAGCGGCCCTCGATGTACACACCGGAGTGACCGATGTGGTCGAACCAGTTGTTGCTGATGGTGGTGTTCTGGTTCGCGAACAGCATGTAGATCCCGGAGAACCCGGAATTCGTCAGGTGGGAGTTCGTGATCGTGATGTTGTTGGTGTTCTCCAGGAACACCATGCCGGTCCGGTTCTGCGGGAGGTTGATCTGCCGGTCGTACTGGCGATACAGGTGCCCCTCCCCCGAGTCGCCATCCGAGACGTGGGCGTGCCGGAACCACGAGGTGAAGTCGGTCATCCCGAAGGTCAGGCCGTCGAACTTGATGTGGTGTGCCCGCGCGGTGTCCGAGGCACCCGTGACCGAGACCAGCTTCTGCACTGACGGTGCGATGATCGTCTGGGCGTTGATGTCACCGGTGCGCGGGTAGTAGTAGAGGTAGCCCGACGCCGGGTCGTAGTAGAACTCGCCAGGCTGGTCGAGCAACTCGAGCATGCCCTGGACGTAGTAGCGGGAGGTCGAACCGATCGAGTAGCGCGTCTTCGGGTTGAGGGTCAGGACGCGGTTCACTGTGTCGACGGCGGTGATCGGGGTCTTGTCGGTGAACCAGGCCACGTTGTTGTTGATGGAGGACCAGATGCCGACGCTGGCTCCGGCCGGATTGGCCCAGGTGATGGGTGCCAGGTCGGTGGCGCCGTAGGTCAACTGGGTGAACGACCCCACCGTGCCCGTCGACTTGAGGTAGGGCGCCTGCGCCATGGGGTAGGCCGAGTCGTACTGGTAGTTCGGGTACCGGGCCAGGGTGGCCCGGGTGCCGCTCTCGTACAGCGTGTTCAGCGATTTTCCTGCGCCGATGTTCGCGCGGTAGATCCCGCCCTGATACACGTTCCAGCCGGTGACGGGCTGGCCGCCGAAGAACCGGGCGCTGCCCACGGCACCGCTGGACTTGTAGACGACGTTGAAGCCGTTCTGGCCGGAGTCGGCGTCAGTGAAAGAGATCGTGCTGGTCTGGTAGTAGTCGCCGGGGGCGATGTTGACGGTGATGTCCGAGGACATCCCGGCCAACTGCCCGCGGACGGCGTCCCTCGCCTTCTGCACGCTCGCCCAAGGCTTGGTGACCGAGCCGTCACCAGTGGCGTCGCTTCCTGTCGTGGAGACGTAGTACTGCACCCCGGCCTGCGCGTGCGCCCGCGGCGCGGCCCCAAATCCCCCGGTCAGCGCCGCGGCGGCGACTACCGCCGTGGACGTCCAGACAGCGATGGCCCTCAACGGCCGACTACTTCGGCGTCCGTTCACCAAGCCTCCTCAGTTATCGATTGGCGATAAGCTAGAATCGCTATCGACATCCGTCAAGGGTCTCGACCACATCGGCACCGGCGACGGGCAGGCGACATGGAGGACCGATGACCGGTGCACGGCTCGAACCAGCCGGTCCCGGATTCGGGACCGCGACCCCTGGGCGCGGGACCCGACCAGGCCGAGAACGTCCTCGACGCGGCATGGGCGGCAGACATCCGCCGCTTCGACACGCGCCGCACTACGGCGCGGGCCTGACCGAACGCCGGACAGGCGAATTGCCGCGGCATCAGCCGCGGGACCAGTTCACGCTCTCCACGAAAGTCGGACGGCTCCCGCTTCAGCCCGACGAAGGTGACGGGCGGCCAGCGGAAGGCATACCGACTCCGGACCGGGTGGTCCGGGTTCACGACCACAGACGGTCAGGAATCGAGCGGTCCCTGACCGACCACCTGACCCCGACTGGGGCTCGACGGCGTCGACCCGGCTCTCCCGCATGATCCCGAGGACTACCTCGACGAGGCCGTCGCCACGGCGATCCCCGCACTGATCGAGCTCCGGGAGCCGGGCATGGTCTCCGCGATCGGGGTCGGGGTCGGGGACGAACCAGACACCCGACCTGGTGCGGCTCGTCGCCGACACCGACATCGACCGGCGCGAACCTCGCTGAACGCGACGCCGTGACCCACACAACCGTCGAATCGCTCTACCAGCTCGGCTCGATTCGATATGATCGATAACACAACCATCGTTCCATGTCCAGAGAAGGAACCTCGTGAGCGCCGCAGATGACTTCGCCCCACCTCCGCTGAGCCGCAAACTGCTCTCCGAGGGGGCGTACGACGTGGTGCGCAAGTCGATCCTGGACGGCACGTTCCCACCCGGGCTCCAACTCGTCGAGTCCCAGCTCGCGCGCAAGCTCAACGTCAGCCAGGCCCCCATGCGCGAGGCGCTGCGCAGGCTCAACCACGAAGGTCTTGTCACGATCATCCCGCACAAGGGCAGCTACGTGACCGAGGTGTCGGAGTCCGACGCCGAACATGCCAGGGAAGTGCGCAACGCCTTGGAGGAGTTGGCGGCCCGCAAGATCACCGGCAGCCTCGGCGCCGAGTTCGTCGAACGGCTGAACACCGAGGTCGACAACATGCGCGAGGCCGCGGCGGCCGACGACATCGCCGGGTTCCGCCACCACGACACCGCGTTCCACCGCACCGTGATCGAAGCCACCGGCAACGTCTACCTGCACCGTGCGTGGGTGCAGATCGAGCCCATCTTGACCTCACTCGGCGTCGTGTCGAACCCCCGCTGGACCGGCGACTGGACCCGGATGGCCGAATCCCACGGCGACCTCGTCGCCCTCCTGGAGGGCCCGGACCCTGAGGCCGCGGCTCTGAAGTTCCGCGAACACGGCCGCAAAGCGTATTGACCCGCCTGACATAGTTCGTCGCCCCCGCCCCAGTGACGATCTGACCGAGTGCCACCCGAGGCGGATCCTGTCCGTCCAACGGTCGATCAAACGACCTGGTTTTCCAGTCAGACGGCCGGTTTGAAGTTGATGGCCAGCCGTGTGTCGATCGTCCCTTATGGACAGAGCGTCTGCCGACCGTTTCGGGAATTCTGGAGACCGGCCCCCCACGTCTGTCGATCTCGTCGAGCGGCCACAGTCGACCTTCCCAAGCGTCGCCGGACTCCGGGGAGAGGTAAAGATATATCCGGAAGCCGGGTCGTAGTAGAACTCGCCGGGCGCGTCCAGAAGCTGAAGCATCCCCTGGATGTAGTAGCGCGATCCGACCTTGATCGGATACCGGGCTTCCTGGCTGAGCGTGATGGCGTTGTTGGTGGTGTCGACGCTCGCGATCGGGGTCTTGTCGGTGAACCAGTCCCAGGTGCCCCCGGACCAGAGACCGACGCTGGCGCCCGCGAGGCTCGACCACCAGACGCCCGCGAGGTCGGCGGCGTTGCAGTAGAGCTTGTTGTACAGGCTCGACGTCCCGGTGGACTGCAGGTACGGAGCGTGCGATGTCGGGTATGCCTTGTCGTACTGGTAGTTGGGGAAGCGGGCGAGCCGCGCGCGGGAGCCGTCTGTGTAGAGCGTGTTCAACGACTTGCCCGCGCCGATGTTCGCCCGGTAGATCCCGCCTTGGTACTGGGACCAGCCCGCCGCCTGCGCCATTGCGGGCGATGCGCTCACTCCCCCGGTCACCGCGACGGCGACCAACGCGCCCGCCACCGCCATCGCGCCTGCCGCAAGGGCGTGCGCGTGCGCATCCAGTTCCTGACCACGGGCAACTCCCATCATCGATTACCGATAAGTTCGGAGCGCGTGAATCCCGCGTCAAGAATCACCATCTAATCGATTGTCGATAATCTGGTAGGATGGCCGGGCAGCCACCCCCGAACAGCATGAGGAGCTATGACCGGTTCGCAGACCCCTCGGCCACCGCTCCCACCACTCGGGTTCGGCACCGCTTCCCTCGGCGCCGAAGGCGTCGCCGAGGATCTGCTGGACACGGCCTGGTCGGCGGGGATGCGGTACTTCGACACCGCCCCGCACTACGGGGCAGGTCTGGCGGAGCGACGCCTGGGCGCCTTCCTCGCCGAACGCCCCCGGGAGCAGTTCGTGGTGTCGACCAAGGTCGGCAGGCTGCTCTTGCCCGCCGACCAGGCCGACGGCCGCGTCACCGAGGGGATGCCCGACGCCGCGGGGGTGATCAGGGTGCGCGACCACAGCCGGGCGGGGATCGAACAGTCGCTTGTCGACAGTCTTGACCGGCTCGGACTGCGGCGCGTCGACGTGGCCCTGCTGCACGACCCGGACGATTATCTCGACGAAGCGGTCGATTCGGCCATCCCGGCACTGGTCGACCTGCGGTCACAGGGCCTGATCACGGCGATCGGGGTGGGCATGAACCAGACCCCTGGCTTGGCCAGGCTGGTCGCCGAGACCGATATCGACTACATCCTGGTGGCGAGTCGCTACACCCTCCTGGACCGGGTCGCCGCCGAGTCACTGCTGCCGCTGTGCGCGCGTCGCGGGGTGAAGGTGGTGGCGGGCGCGGTGCTGAACACCGGGCTCCTGGCCGATCCGGACCATGCCCTGAACTTCGACTACCAGCCCGTCCGACCCGAGGTCCGCGCCGCGGCGCGGCGGGTGCGGGAGGTGTGCTCGCGCCACGGCGTGCCGCTGTTGGCCGCCGCGCTCCAGTTCCCCGGCAGGCACCAGCAGGTCGAGACCACGCTGCTCGGCGCGGCGTCATCAGCCCAGCTCGCCGAGTCGATGGCCGCCCTGGAGACACCGGTGCCCGAGGCGCTGTGGGCCGAGTTGGACGCCTTGGCATCGGAATTGCGGCCCGCTCTGGCCGGGGGCAGGTGGCGATGACCCCGCTCATCGACGCTCACCACCACATCTGGGACACCCGCCGCCACCGGCACGCCTGGCTCGACAAGCACTGTGAGCCGCTGAACCGGACGTGGACACCCGCGGACCTGGCGCCGCTCGCCGCGGCCGAAGGCGTCGTCGCGACGGTCGTCGTACAAGCGCTTCCGGACGTCGACGAGACGCTCTTCCTGTTGGAACAGGCCGAGGCCAACCCCCTCGTGCGGGGCGTCGTCGGCTACGTGGACCTCAGGTCCAGCCGGGTCGTCGAGGAGATCGAGGGCTTGCTCGCGGCGCCGGGCGGGCGATGGCTGCGCGGCGTGCGGTACAACCTCATGGCCGCGGGCGAGTCCGACTTCACCGACCCCACCCTTGTCGCCGGGCTGCACGCGCTCGCCCGGTTCGACCTGGCGTTCGACCTCGTCACCACCCCGGCGAAACTGGACTGGGCGACGCGACTGGTCGACGCCGCGCCGAACACCCGGTTCGTCCTCGACCACGCGGGCAACCCCGACATCGCGGGCGGGGCGATCACCCCGTGGGCAGCGACCATCACCGGGCTCGCACGGCGACCCAACGTGGACTGCAAGCTCTCCGGGCTGGTCACGCGGGCGGACCACCGGACGTGGACCGCGGCCGAACTGCGCCCCTTTGCCGATGTCGTACTCAGCAGGTTCACCCCGGCCCGCGTGGCGCTCGGCTCAGACTGGCCGGTATGCCTTCTCGCGGGTGAATATTCGCTTGTGCTGAACGCGTATCGCGAACTCATCGACGACCTGAGCGAGGCGGAGCGCGGTGATGTTGAACTTGCGACAGCCGAACGCGCCTACAGGTTGGATACAGCTTGATATCATCGATTTCCGATAACCCTCGATCAACGGATACGAAGAAGGTGCTCGTGAGCGCATCTGACGATTTCACCCCTCCCCCGTTGAGCCGGAAGCTACTTTCCGAAGGCGCGTACGACGTCGTGCGGAAGTCGATCATCGACGGCACCTTCCCACCGGGTTTTCAGCTGGTCGAGTCCCAGCTCGCGCGCAAGCTCAACGTCAGTCAGGCGCCGATGCGCGAGGCCCTCCGCCGCCTCAACCACGAGGGCCTGGTCACGGTAATCCCGCACAAGGGCAGCTACGTGACCGAGGTTTCGGAGAGCGACGCCCAACAGGCGAGGGAGGTGCGCAACGCGCTGGAGGAACTGGCGGCTCGCACCATCACCGGAAAACTCGCCGAAGACTACGTCGAGCGTTTGCACACCGAGGTGGGCCGAATGCGTGAAGCGGCCGCGGCGAACGACATCGCGGCGTTCCGCCATTACGACACCGCGTTCCACCGCACCGTCATCGAAGCCAGCGGAAACATCTACCTGAATCGCATGTGGACACAGCTCGAGCCGATCCTCACCGCCCTCGGCGTCGTGTCCAACCCGCGCTGGACCGGCGACTGGTCGAAGATGGCCGAGGCCCACAGCGACCTCGTCACCCTCCTCACCGGATCCGATCCGGAAGCCGCGGCCACGAAGTTCCGCGAACACGGCCGCAAGCTCGCCCACTAGCCCCACCGCCGGATCCACGCGAGCGCGCGGCGGACTCAACATGGCCGATGATCCGCCTGCCGACCGCGAGACGTATGTGGACAGTGCGCAGACCGTGACGGTGGTCCCACGGGAAGCGAAGCGATCCGCCTCCATTGCGAACCCGTTTACCACCTCACCGCCGGATACAAGGAGCCACAGTGGACGTCAGTCGGATGCAGGGGCGAACCGCGCTGGTCACCGGCGCGGCCGCGGGCATCGGCGCCGCCTGCGCCCGTCGACTGGCCGCGGAGGGCGCGAACGTGGTGCTCATGGACATCGCGGACACGAGTCCGATCCGCGAGGACATCGTCGCGGCGGGCGGGAACGCCGTCGCGGTGACCGCCGATGTGTCCACCGAGTCCGGGTGGGCCGACGCGGTCCTGGCCGCTGACAGGTTCGGACCGATCGACGTGCTGGTGAGCAACGCGTTCACTGTGGAGCCCGCCCCGGCCCATGAGCTGAGCCTGGAGTCGTGGAACCGGCAGTTGGCCGTGTGTCTCACCGGGACGTTCCTCGGGGTGCGCGCGCTGCACCAGAGCCTGCGTTCGGTTGTCGTCGTCTCCTCGGTGCACGCGATGGTCGGGTTGCCCGGCCGACCGGCGTACGCGGCGGCGAAGGGCGGGCTCGTGTCACTGGGCCGCCAGCTCGCCGTCGAGTACGGACCGGCCATCCGGGTCAACTCGGTCCTGCCCGGCCCGATCCACACCGCGGCGTGGGACTGGGTTCCCGAGTCGGACCGGCGTGCCAGCGCGGCGGCGACCGTCCTGCGGCGGCTCGGCGCCGCCGACGAGGTGGCCGCGACGGTCGCGTTCCTCGCCTCCGACGAGGCGTCCTACGTCACCGGAGCGAGCCTCGTCGTCGACGGCGGGTGGACCGCGGTGAAGGACTCGGTATGACCGCGCCCGACGCACGCCTCGAATCCGTGCCTGTCCACAAGGGGGACCGAAAGTGAAGATCAGCCGGATCGAGACCTTCCTGGTCGCGCCGAGGTGGCTGTTCTGCCGCGTCGAGACCGACACCGGCGCCGTCGGCTGGGGCGAGCCGGTCGTCGAGGGACGCGCGGAGGCCGTCCGCGCCACGGTGGACGTGCTGGCCGAGTACCTGATCGGCGAGGACCCGCTGCGCGTCGAGCACCACTGGCAGGTCCTCACCAAGGCGGGCTTCTACCGCGGCGGCCCGGTGCTCTCCAGCGCGGTCGCGGGTTTGGACCAGGCGTTGTGGGACATCGCCGGGAAGCACTACGGAGCCCCGGTGCACGCCCTGCTCGGCGGTCCGGTGCGCGAGCGGGTCCGGATGTACTCCTGGATCGGCGGCGACGAGCCCACCCAGGTCGCCGAGGCGGCGCACGCCCGGATCGCCGACGGCACGACCGCGGTCAAGATGAACGGCTGCGGCCTGCTCTCCCCCATCCCCACCTCGGCCGAGGTCGACGAGGTCGTCGCCCGCCTCGCCGCGGTCCGCGACGTCATCGGACCACACCGCGACGTGGCGCTGGACTTCCACGGCCGGGCCACCGCCGCGGCCGCCCGGCTGCTGCTCACCGAGATCGCGCCGCTGCGGCCGATGTTCGTCGAGGAACCGGTCCTCCCGGACCAGGCCCACGCCCTGGCCGGACTGGTGGCGTGCTCGCCGGTCCCGATCGCGACGGGCGAGCGGCTCTTCGGCCGCGCCGAGTTCCTGGAGCCGCTGCGCGCCGGAGTGGCGGTCGTACAGCCCGATCTGTCCCACGCCGGAGGCATCTCCGAGGTGCGCCGCATCGCCGCCCTCGCCGAGACCCACGGCGCGCTGCTCGCCCCGCACTGCCCACTCGGCCCGATCGCTCTCGCGTCGAGCCTGCAGGTCGCGCTGGCCACGCCGAACTTCCTCATCCAGGAACACAGCATCGGCATCCACTACAACGAGGACGCCGACGTCCTCGACTACGTCGTCGACTCCGCGCCGCTGGCCATTGTGGACGGTTACATCACCGCGCCGAACGGGCCCGGCCTCGGCATCACCGTGGACGAGGACGCCGTGCGCGCCGCGGACCGCCGTGGGCACGCGTGGCGCAACCCGGTTTGGCACCACGCGGACGGCGGGCTGGCCGAATGGTGACCCAGGTGGCACTGCGCGCCGAGGTCGACCACGACCTCGGCGGCCGCTGGACATCGCTGCGCACCGACACCCGCGAGTGGCTATGGCACCGCGCCGCCCCCCAACGTCGATCGGCACGCCCGGGCACGGACTTCGTCGACGCGGGCGGGCTGGAGGAATGCGTCCCGACAGTGCGCGGCGTGCCCGACCACGGTGACGTCTGGGCACGACCGTGGCAGCGCACAGCTGTCGGCTGGGCCGTCGACGCCGACGACTTCACCCTGCACCGCGCTATGTCCCATGTGGACGGCAAGGTCGTCGCCGAGTACGAACTGGTCGCCGAACCCGGCTACCGGTTCGTCTGGGCCGCCCACGCCCTGCTCGACCTCAGCCCCACCGCCCGACTCATCGCCCCGACGGGCACGCTGACCTCCGTCTACGACGACGCCCCGGTCGACGGCCGGTGGCCCGATCCGCTGGGCACGCGGCTCGACGAGTTGGGTCCCGACGACGGCACCGCTGTCTGCGCCATCCTCCACGGGGTGACCACGACCGGGGTCCTCGACGGCGACGACGGGTTGACCTTCACCTTGGACTGCCCTGAGCAGCCGGTCGGTGTGGCGCTGTGGCGCAACCTGCGTGGCTGGCCCGCGGCGGACCCGTACCGCAGCATCGGCGTCGAGCCAATGATCGGCGGCGTTCTCGACCGGACCGAACCAGGTCCGGTCGCCATTGTCCCCGACTCGGGAATCCTCCGGTGGCGGCTCACGCTCACCGCCTACCGGGGAGGACTCCCGTGAGGGTACGACTCCCCATCGACACCTATCGCGCAGCTTGGGATTGGCACAACGCGGGCCGCGCCGTCCTGGTCGAAGGACTCATCCGCCGCTCGCCCGGCAAGCCGGGCATCGTGGACAACCCGGACCGATTCCAAGCCCCTCGATGAGTTGATGCTCCCAGGCTCGGCCTATTAAGGCCGTTGGGGCGTGTCCCCGACAGGAGCGGCAACGGCTCCGAGTGTTGGGCCGACGCGGTCGTGTACAGCTCGGTGATCCGCCGCGCCGCTGCGTCGGCCTCGGTCGCGGCGGCCACTCGTTCCTGGTGCGCACGGGTTCGGCGCCCACCATCACCGCGCCCGCGCGTTCGGAGGGCAACCCGGTCGGCTATGGCGGCCGCTCGGGCTGTGAACCGGAGAACTCGTCGCCCACATCTCCGCCCGCCTCGAACCCGTTCAATCGGGTCTCAGCCCACGAACTCGTCACTGTCGAATACGCGGCTCTACCGATTCACGCCGCCCGCAGCCTCTGCGGACGGCTACACGCCCAGCGGCGACGCGAATCGCGCCACCTCTCCGGTACCCCGTGCTCGAACCGCCGACCCGGCCACCGCGCACACTCCGTGAGCCTCACCCCGCAGTCAACCCGATCATCACCAGTCCCGCGACGATGAACAGAAGGCCCACCACACCTGCGGCGATCACTCCTGTCGCGAACGAACGCCACGGAGACTCGCGCGGCAAGGCGGTCTTCAGCACCACGCCGCCGATGGCCGCGACGACCGACACCTCGATCAGGTACCCCGCGGACATCCCGAGCACCACCGCCGCGACGACCGTGGCGAAGAACCCGCCGATCGCGGTGCCGGGCCGCGCCGGATTCGCGGCGTGTTCATCCATCTCGCCAGCATGCTCGGCCGCGACAGCGGAGACCATGAGTAGGACTACGTGACTTGCGCGCATGCCTGGCATCGGCGAGGGACAACGGCCCCACCTGCGGATCGGGTTCGTGCCCCTTTCAACCCTGCGCCGCCTTGTTCACCGCGCTTTGGTGGCGCTTCGCCGGTGCGCCCCGCTCGCCCGGGTTCAGGCCGGAAGGTCGACGGTGACGACAAGTCCGCCGTCGGGATTGGGTTCGATGTGGACGGAGCCGCCGTGGGCGTTGGCGACGGCGCGGACGATGGACAGGCCAAGGCCGCAGCCGCCTGAGCCGCTGACTCGTTCGCGCCCCAGGCGGCGGAACGGTTCGAACAGATCGGGTACGGCGGACGCCGGGACGACGGGGCCCGTGTTGGAGACGACGAGGCGCGGCGGTGTCGAGGTGACCTCGACGTGCACGGTGCCACCGTCCACGTTGTACCGCACGGCGTTCTGGAAGAGGTTGGCGACCAAGCGTTCCAGCAAGACGGTGTCGCCTGGCACGACGCAGGGTTCGAGGGTGCTGGTGACGGTGACGCCGTCGGCCGGGCCCCGTAGGGCGGCGCTCACCACCTCGTCGAGGCGCACCGGGTGGCGGGCGGTCAGGCCGCGGTCGGCACGGGCGAGCATCAGCAGACCGTCGATGAGGGATTCGCTGCGTTGGTTGGTGTCGAGCAGGCGTTCACCCAGCCGCAACAGGTCGGCGCTCGCGTCCGGGGCGGACATGGCGACCTCGATCAGGGTGCGCTGGACGGTGAGCGGGGTGCGCAGCTCGTGGGACGCGTTGGCGGCGAAGCGGGTCTGGGCGTCGAACGCGGCGGCCAGCCGGTCGAGCATGCCGTCGAAGGTGTCGGCGAGCTCCTTGAGTTCGTCGTCCGGCCCGCTCAGGTTGATCCGCCGGTCGAGGTCGCGCGCACCGAGTTCGCGAGCGGTCTCGGTGATGGCGTGCACCGGGCGCAGCGCGCGGCCCGCACCGACCCACCCGAGGCCCACCGCGGCGGCGCCGACGACGAGCAGGGCGCTCCCGGACGCCCACAGCAGGGTCCGCATGGTGGAGTCCCGATACGCGGACACGGCCATGTACGCCGAGTGTGACGTGGCCTCAATGGGGACAGCGCCCGGCTCCAGCCCCATGCCTCCGGTGGCACTGACGCTCGGCGCTTCCTGCCGCGGGATGGCCGAGGGGCCGAACGCGGTGACGTTGACCTCGCCCGCGTTGGGCTGGACCTCGCCGACGAGCACGTAGTTCAGGGTCAGCAGGGCGCCGCCGACGAGCAGGAACAGCGCGCCGAACACGAGAGTCCAGCGCAGCCGCAGCGAGAGGCGCCTCATGGGTCCATCCGATAGCCCGCGCCGGGGACCGTCGCCACGACCGGGGGATCGCCGAGCTTGCGCCGCAACGTCATCACCGTCACGCGCACCGAGTTGGTGAACGGGTCGACCTGCTCGTCCCACGCCCGCTCCAACAGGTCCTCCGCCGTCACGACAGCCCCTCGTGCCCGCATCAGCACCTCCAGCACGGCGAACTCCTTGCGCGACAGCGACACGAACCGGCCGTCCCGTGACACCTGGCGGCGCGGCACGTCCAGCACGACGCCTGCGCACTCCAGCGTCGGCGGCAGCGCGGGTGTGTCCCTTCGGTACAGAGCATGGACGCGAGCGACGAGTTCGGCGAACGCGAACGGCTTGGTCAGGTAGTCGTCGGCGCCCATCGACAGCCCGGTCACCCGCTGCTCGACGGTGACCGACGCGGTCAGCATCAGCACCCTGGGTCCACCGCCCGCCTCGACCAGCGCCCGGCAGACGTCGTCGCCGTGGATGCCGGGCAGGTCGCGGTCGAGCACCACGACGTCGTAGGCGCGCTCGGCGACAAGCGCGAGCGCGGTGTCGCCGTCATAGCAGACGTCCACGTGGGCGGGCACCCGCCGCAAACCCTCCGCGAGGGAATCGGCGAGCAGCTCTTCGTCCTCCACGACCAGTACCCGCATGTCACCGAGTGTGAGTCGAACCAGGTGAAGGGCCGATAAGCACTTTCGCTTAGCAGCACGGAACGCCTGCTCCCGTAGAACTTTTCACAACCCACACAGGGAGGTTCCAATGGTCAGGTTCTCCAGGCTCATGCTCGCCGGGATCGGCGTCGCCACCATCGCGCTCTCGGCGTGCTCGGCGCAGGCCGACGACCCCAAAGTCGCGTCGCTGGCCAGCCCGTCCAGCGCGTCCTCAGCGCCGGCCACCAAAGCCAAAACCGCTGCGGACGCCAAGCGCGACTTCCGAAATTGCCTCATCGACCGCGGGATGAATGTCGACGAGAACGGCACCATCATCGGCGACGAGAGGGGCAAGCCCCACACGGACGTTCAGTCCCAAATGGACCCGAAGACACAGGCCGCGTTGGACGAGTGCAGGAAGGTCCTGCCCGACGGCGGCGCCGCGAACAAGCTCGACCCCAAGCGGGTGGACAAGATGCGCGAGCAAGCCAAGTGCCTGCGTGAACACGGGCTCGACGCGCAGGACCCGGACCCGAACAACCCCGGCGCCATGATCATCAACGGCGATGGCGACCGGGCAGAGTTCGAAGCGGCCATGCGGGCCTGCGGCATGGACCCGGGTACTCCGTACGAGGCGACCGCGCCAATAGGCGGTGGCAAGTGACGCGGTCGCAGCCACGCAGGCGGGCGCTAGTCGGCTCGGGGGTGGCGCTGGCGGTTCTCGCCACCGGCACGGGTGTGCTGCTCACCCGGCTCCCCGCCGACCACACCCAGGCCGAGGCCCAGGCGCCCACGCCGCCCGCGACCACGCGGGTCGCCAGGACCGACCTGGTCCAGGAGCGCAAGTTCTCCGGCACGATCGCCTACGGTCCGGAGAAAGGGCTCACGGGCCGCCGACCGGGCACGGTGACGATGTTGCCCGACGCGGGCAAGGTACTGGAGCGCGGAGCGTCGGTGTACTCGGTGGACGCCCGGCCGGTCCCGCTGTTCTACGCCGACACCCCGCTCTACCGGGACTTGGCCGCGGGCATGACCGACGGCGCCGATGTCCTCGCCGTCGAGCAGAACCTCAAAGCGCTCGGTTTCGGCGGGTTCGGAACACCGGACAAGAAGTTCACCGAGGCCACCGCCGCCGCGATCACCAAGTGGCAGCGCAAGCTCGGCCTGACCGAGACCGGCGTTGTCGGGATGGCCGACGTCGTCATCTCCACCGGACCGATCCGGGTGGCCGCGGTGGTCGCTGACCAGGGCGACCAAGGGACCGTGGAGCTGATGAAGTACACCGGAACCGCGAGAGTGGTCACGGTCCCGGTCAAGGACCAGGACAAAAGCCTGATCAAGGTCGGGACGAAGCTGACGCTCACCGCATCCGGCCGGACGACCACGGGAACCGTCACCGCGCTCGGTTCAGCGGGCGGTGGCGGGCCAGGTGGCGGCCAGGACGCCGGGGTCAGCGCGACGGTCGTTCCTGACGACCCTGGGGCAGTCGGCGACGCCGAGTCCGTCGCCGCCACGGTGACCTCGCAATCACGCAAGGGGGTGCTCGCGGTCCCCGTCGGCGCCCTGGTGGCGCTGGTCGAGGGTGGGCTCGCCGTGGAGGTCGTCGAGGGCGGTGGTACCCGCCTGGTGCCGGTGACCACCGGACTGTACGCGAGCGGCAAGGTCGAGATCACCGGTCCTGGGCTGGCCGAGGGCACGACGGTGGTGACGACCTCGTGACGCCGATCCTCGAGCTGAGCGGGGTGAGCAAGACCTACCCAGGCGGTGTGGTCGCGCTTCGCACAGTGTCGATGAGCATCGAACAAGGCGAGCTGCTGTCGATCGTCGGCCGGTCGGGATCGGGCAAGTCGACGATGCTGCACCTGATGGGCGCCCTCGACCGGCCGACCACCGGCACCGTCCGCGTCCACGGCCACGACGTCTCCGGCCTGTCCGACCGGTGGCTGTCGGCGCTGCGCGGGAACTGGATCGGGTTCGTGTTCCAGCGGTTCTTCCTCACCGACGGGCAGTCCGCCGTGGACAACGTCGCCACGGGCCTGGCCTACAGCGCCGTGCCCGCCCGCGAGCGGCGCGACCGGGCGATCGTCGCCCTGGAGCGGGTGGGTCTTGGTCACCGGGCATGGCACGAGCCCAGCGAGATGTCGGGCGGCGAGCGCCAGCGCGTGGCGATCGCGCGGGCGATCGTCACCAAGCCCTCGCTGGTCCTGGCCGACGAGCCGACCGGCAACCTCGACAGCCGCACCGGCGCGCACATCCTCGACCTGCTTGTCGGCCTGCGCGAGACCGGGACGACCGTGGTCCTGGTGACCCACGACCACACCGTCGCCGCCGCGACCGACCGAAAGATCGAAATGCTCGACGGCACCGTCCGGCTCGACACCGCAGGAGCGCACCGATGACCGAGTTGCCCCGTCCGCGCAGGCTCTGGCCGCGCGACCACCTCCGGCACGGCGGCCATGGCCTGCGCACCCGTCCGCTGCGCGCGGTGCTGTCCGCGCTCGGCATCGGGATCGGCGTCGCCGCGATGGTGGCGGTGGTCAGCATCCCGGCGTCCAGCGCGCAGGCTCTGGCCGACCAGCTCGCCGCCCTCGGCCCGGACCTGCTCGCGGCCGAGCCGGGCAAGACGTTCTCCGGCGCCGACGCCGAACTGCCGGTGACCGCGCTGGCCATGGTGCGGCGTATCGCACCGGTGACCGATGCCTCCGAAGTCGGCAAGGTGGACGCCACTGTCCGCCGCTCGGACGCCGTCCCCCCGGAGGAAACCAGCGGAGTCGTCGTGCGCGCCGCTCACACCGACCTGCTCACCGTCCTGCGTGGCACCGTCCACAGCGGGCACTTCCTGAACGCCGCCACCGAGCGCTTCCCGGCCGTGGTCCTCGGTTCCGTGGCCGCGACCCGGCTCGGCATCGATCGCGTCGTCCCAGGCAGGCCCCGACTGGTGTGGCTCGGTGGCCAGTGGTTCACCGTGGTCGGTGTCCTGGACGCGATGCCACTGGCCCCGGAGATCGAGCGCTCGGTCATGGTCGGGTGGACCGCTGCGACCAACTACCTCCGGTTCGGCGGGCACGCCTCGGCCATCTACCTACGCGCGAAGGAGTCCCAGGTCGAAGCCGTGCGCGCCGTCCTGGCGCGGACGATCTCTCCGGGGAGCCCGGAGCAGGTACTCGTCCGGCTCCCCTCCGAGGCCCTGGCGGCCAAGCGCCTGGCGGAGAACTCCTACGACACCCTGTTCCTCGCGCTCGGCGGGCTCGCCCTGCTCGTCGGCGGGATCGGCGTCGCGAACACGATGGTCATCGCGGTGCTCGAACGCCGACGCGAGATCGGCCTGCGCCGAGCCCTCGGCGCCACCAGGGCCCAGGTGCGCACCCAGTTCCTCACCGAGTCGGTCCTGCTGGCCACCGCGGGCGGCGTCGCGGGCACTCTGGTCGCTGTGGCCGCGACCGCGGGTTACGCGCTGTTCCAGGGCTGGCCCGCGGTGCTCCCACCCGAGGCCCTCGCGGCGGGCCTCGGGGTCGCCGCCGTGGTCGGCGCCTTGGCGGGCGCGTACCCGGCCGCCCGCGCCGCCCGGCTGTCTCCCACCGAGGCACTCGCTTGAACCGCGATGGATCACAGGTACGGCCACGGATTCGGCGCGCACACCTTGCCGTCCTCGGGATCGGCGTGCCCAGGTCGACACAGCCGGTGACGTCCACGATCTCGTCGTTGGACACGCTGAACGCGGACCGTCCGCCACCTCACGGGAGCACGTCGTGCTTGATGACCCAGGCTCCCGTGTTCCGGTTCCACACCACGAGGTCGTCGCGGCCGTCGGCGTTGACGTCGCTCGCGACTGGCGTGCCCGTGTCGGGCAGGTCGACGGCGTTGGCCGTGCCGAAGGTGCCCGTGCCGGTGCCGAGGCGCACCGACCAGCCGCTGCCCGCCGAGTAGGCGAGGTCGGCGTTGCCGTCGCCGTCGAAGTCGCCGACCGCGAGGGCCGCACCGGATTGCGCGGTCCAGGCCATGGATGTCTCGCTGCCGAAGGTCGTGCTGTGCCGTGGCGGAACCTCCATACCCCGGTGGCGTCGTTGGACCACGCGCCGATGTCGAGAGGCGCCGACGGTGGAGGTGTAGGCGACGTCGGCTGCGATGTCGCCGTAGGGGCGGTTGCGGTTGGTGGTCCAGCTGCCGGTGTAGGTGGCGGCAGGGGCTGTCGTTGTCGAGTTCCGCGGTGAGGGCATAGGCGTCGACGCGGGCGGCAGCTCCGTCCTGTTTGGTCAGACGAAGGGTGTGCTGGCCGTAGGGCAAATCCCGCACATCGGCGATCACCTGGTAGAGCAAGCGGGTCGCGCTGTGGGTGTCGACGGCGGCCGCCACGCTGGGTTCGTTGAGTCACCGCCGCGGACGGCCTGGGCCAGGGCGATGTCCACCAGGTCGACGTGGCAGGTCAGGCCGGAGCCGCGGCACCGCCCGCATATGCAACCCACGAAAACGTACGAATCCGCCTGCGCCAAAGCAGCCACGGCACTCTTGCCGCATATTCGCGGCACCGATGCCACTGCCAGGTCTCTCGCCGCCTATGCCACCTACCGGGCGACCCGACGCGCCAAACGAGTTCGACCACCTGGCCATCCACCCCACTGCCAGTACCAACCGGCATGTGTCGCGCTATTGGTTCCGACAGCGAGGTCGAACGACGGTCAACGGCCGGCAGAAACGCTGAACGGCCCGCCGATGAAGATCACCGACGGGCCGTCTGACCAGCGTAATACGCATGGTGGGCGATACAGGGATTGAACCAGTGACCCCTACCGTGTCAACATAGATCGACATGGCCTCTGACCTGCGGAAACAGAACTCCTGCACGTCATTGACCGCAACACGAAGCAATTGGGAGCCGCACAGCGCCACACAACGCGCCGTGCGGCTCCCAATCTGCTCCCACCGCCTGCTCCCACAATCGAGTAGAGCTCATCGCCAGGTAGAAGCATTCCCGGACGTCGTTGAAATATTCGCTCGACGACCATCGAGTAGCCGGCCAGGGTCTGATTACTCGCTCGAAGCGATTGCGAACTTCTTCTTTGCAGAACCCGGGTTTAAGCAGGCCAATCCGCAGAGCCCACTTGAGTCTAACCACAACCCCTCACACAAGGATCAGAACACCTCATCAAAGTAAGGGGCTTCAGTTTGACCGAACGCCACGAATGGCGCACCGCTTGGAGCCTTTGCGCGAGATATCCTAATTCCCCGCAAGCACGTGTCACACCAGAATTGCAGGTAACCGATTCGCGTGGACGCATCGCCCGTGTAACACAGCCGGAGGGTGCAGGCAGCACATGTTGGACATGGCGAAGGGGGCGACTCAGGCAGCGCGTCTGTGGCCCGCACTAACGCCTTCATCCACTGTTCGCGCCCGCGGCTCATCAGAATCTCCCGCGCATGTAGTCAAGCCACTGATACTCAGTACCGTACGCGCCCGACTCGCGACGATCGAGCTCCTCCGAACTGCGCGTCGGACCATAGAGTTGAACTTGGGCGATGTGCGTTCGTTCGTGGCCAAGGGTAACGGCGAGCGTCTCGACGCTGGAGAAAGCGTCGGGATAGAGCACAATCTGATTGCCCTCGGGCGGCGTGTAGCCGTAAAAATCGCGTCCGATCAGGTCAGGGTTGCGATCGATCTTGATCTTCACCCCTGCAAGCCCAACCCCCGCGCTGGCTGCGACCTGGTACACGACCCGCTTCTGCATGGGAACCGGCAGTCCAGCGAATGGTCCGGTGTTGGCCTCCTTGCGGTACAGCCCGTAGTCGTCGTCAGCGAGAGCGTTGGCACCGCCGCACGTCCAGAGCCGATTGGAACGTGATCCATCCCAGCGGAGGTACCCCCCGGAGACACACGAATCGTCAACGTAGCCTTGCTCCGGGATTAGCAATCCAGGGTTGCCTTCGCTTGGCGAGAACCCCGGCTGGAACACATCGTCGCCCGCCGAATCGCTGTTGAGAACGCCCAGGTCAACGGTCGCCTGGTTGTTAATTGCGTCAAGCGTCGCTTGGACGTTCGCTGCGACTGTCGGGACCGTGCTAGGACGAGCGTGTGGGGTGGTCGCATTTTGCGCAACCCGTGCTGCATTGATCTGCTGTCTGGTCGGACCGCTGCTCTTGCCGTGGCCGCTGCCGCTCTTACCACTGCTTCCGGTCTTACCGCTGCTGCCGCCACTCTTACTGCTGCTACCGCCGGTCTTACCGCTGCCGCCGGTCTTACCGCTGCCGCCGCTCTTGCCGCTGCCCCCATTGCCACCACTGCTGCTGGACGGGCTTCCGCCGCCGATGGGGCCGCCTACTCCGGATCCCGCACCTGGACGAGGCCACGGTGTCCGCTCCCCCCACTTAAGGGAGCCACCGGACATCACCTCCTGCGTGGCCTCCATCGCGATGAAGGTCAATCCGTAAGCGATCAGGTGTCCAGCGACGCAGGCGCCACCCACCGCCGGGGCGGCTGGGCCTGTGACGATTGCCACAGCGCACACGGTGTGACCTGTCGGGTCGGTCCGTCCAAGCGGATCACCGCCCACGTATCCGTGGCGGTTGGCGTTGACCCGGTCCCTCGGGTCAAGCACCGCGGTGTCGCGCGAGCCGAAGCCGCCGGCGGTAGGCCGGTACCAGCGGGCTCCCATGTTGACCGAGCCCGTCGTGGGATCGGTGTATTGGTGCTGGAAGCCGAGTGCGGGTTGTGTTCCGGCAGAGGCGATTCGCTCACCGAACGGGTCATAAGCACGGGATGCCGTGGCGGTTCCGTTGGCGGGATCGGTGACCGCGACTAGGTCGCCGTGCCGGTCGGCGATGGCCAGGCCGATGAGGCTGCCTTGGCGCACGCCGAGCGGGGTGCCGTTGGGCAGGTAGGCCGTTGGTACAGCTAGCTCACATGCTTGCCTTGGCCTCCTCATCGACTGTCGATGTGCGGCTCCAGGAGTTTCTTGACCTTGTTCCCCTCCCCGACGGCGGCCACCACCGACGCTGCAACTTCCGGCGCCGCGCATGGCTGCCCGCCGTCGCAGGTGACCAGCGGCGCGGGTGGGAACCGATCCTGACCGGGCTGCACTTCCACGACCTACGACACAGCCACAAACCTGGATGATCGAGGACTACATCCCCGACGTCCTCCAAGACGCCAGACTCGGCCACAGCAAACACGGCGTCCGCGGGCGCTACTCCCACGTCACCGACATCATGACCACTACCCTGCTCGCCAAACTCCAGCAGCGATGGGAGCACACCGGACACGACCTCTACCCACACGGAAATGAGGTCAAGATCGTCTGCTCCCAAATTGCTCCCACAAACGCTGAACGGCCCGCCGATGAAGATCATCGACGGGCCGTCTGACCAGCGTAAAACGCATGGTGGGCGATACTGGGATTGAACCAGTGACCCCTACCGTGTCAACGTAGATCAACAACGTCTCTGACCTGCGGAACGGGGCTCCTGCACTTCATTGACCGCAACACGAAGCAATTGGGAGCCGCTCAGCGCAACACAACGCGCCGCGCGGCTCCCAACCTGCTCCCACAACCAGACAACAACCCGCGGCTCCAGGTCGAGTGGCCACACAACCGACCCTAGACGCGCGTCCCGCATACCCGGCCGCGACGAGGTCACAAACCGCCGATTACGGAATCAAGGCGTCCGCACGACCGTTTAATCTTGTGGTCAAAGGGGGCCCACATCACCGACCTCCGCTGCCAGGCGGTGGAAGTCCAGCACGAGGCACCGCAGCCGGATCCCTCCGGCCGCGTCCTCTCCATCTCAACTCATCCCAGGTGCGCGAGAACTTCCAGTTGCGTATCAAAACTGCCCAGAGACCTCAACGTCTCGCGGATCTGGTCGAGCAGGGGCACGCCCGGCGACGGCGGGAACGCGACGACCAGCAGACGGTGCTCTCCGTCGATCAAGTCAACCCCGAGCGTCGGCTCAGAGATAGGACTCGTCCACCCGTCCGCGGCGGACACGACAAGGTCGACCCGCAGCCGCGATCCGGTATTCCCGGGAACCCGCGCGATCTTCCTCTGCATCTCAGCCAGTTCCGGATGCGGACCGATTCCGTTCAACACCAGCGCCGGGAACTCGGCGGGCCCGTACCTGCCCGGCAAATCGTCCACATAGTCCCAATACGGCTCGATACCGAAATGTGCGACGGCGATCTCGCGCACAAGTGATCTATGTAGCGCTGCTGCCCGGGTGAGATGTGCTCTAGCAGCATCGTCGTCGATCAAGCACAGAGCGGTCGCGTACCCGGCGACGGCCCACTCATCCCAAGTGGGCCACCCGAGCCACAGGGCATCCGCCAGGGCAGACACGGCAGCGGGGGAACGAGTAGCACCCAACGCCTCGGTAACCAACGTGTGTGAATATGGTGATTCATCGGCGCCTAACCGATAGGCCAGCAAAGCCTCACATAGCACCTCGACAACCCCCTCCGACGGGCGCACAGTGGCGGCATACGTGTAGCGCCCGAAGGTCGGCCAGTCCTTGGCATCCCACGCCTCAACGAGGCGAGCGACAATGGCTGACTCAGCTCCCACGACCGCCCGGATTGGCTCCGCTGCATCGACGAGGTAATGGGTGGCGCGGAAGATCTCGTCCAACTCCCCGCCCGGATTACTCACCCAACGCCTCCAATCACACGCGCACTCACGACATTCGCATTGAAGTACTGGTCGATCGTAAGCTTACGGAAACCATACGACACTGCAGGGTTCTCTGCCTTGACATGCAGTATGTCGGAACGTCCATCAGCCCCAGCAACCGACCCAAGGCCCAAGTATTCGTTGTGCCATCCGCGTCGCGGCCCGTCCGGGATATCACCACGCCGGGCCACATTGGGGTCATACATGGCCATGGTGGAACCACCGTGTAGCTCGAACTCCACCAGAACCGTGTACTTCTTCCCCGCGGAGCCGGATCCGAGATACCCAGCCGAATACTCCTGATTACGGGTGGCGAACAGCTCGGTCCTATTTTCCTGCAACTGAAGTCTGCCGTTACCTAGAAGGCGGGAGAATTCTTTGGCGCTCATCGCCCGGTAGAAGCATTCCCGGCCGTCGTTGAAGTATTCGCCGTTGGCGTCGGACTCGCACTGGCTGGTCTGTTTGCGCTGGTCGATGTCGAATCGGGGGCGTCCAGCCGACTCGGCTTCTTCCTGGGGATTGAAGATCTCTGTCGGTGTCGGGTCGAGGAGACCCAGAGCAACCAGCACTTCATCCTCAATGCCTGCGATCCCGTCAGCGACCGATTCGGCGATCGACGTCGTCGCGCCCGGCTTCGTGTGCGGGGTGAGCGCGTTGAGGATTACCCGCAGCTTGTTCTCGTCCGCCTGCGGGGTGCGATGACCTCCACCGCCGCCGGAGCCCCCACCGCCGGACGCCGTTTTGCGCTTGCCCGGTGCAGGCCCAGGCGGGGTCCACGGGCCAGGCCGGTTCGGTGGGGTGTTCGGCGGTGCAGGCGGCCGCCAACAGTGGGTGCGGCACGACGGCACATCATCTCGGGGGTTGGACTTCACATCTGGACGGGGCCACGGTGTCCGCTTTCCCCACGTAAGGGTGCCACCGGACATCACCTCCGCTGCGGCCTCCTGCGCGATAAAGGTCAATCCGAAAGCGATCACGTGTCCAGCGACGCAGGCGCCACCCACCGCCGGGGCGGCTGGACCTGTGACGATTGCCACAGCGCACACGGTGTGACCTGTCGGGTCGGTCCGTCCAAGCGGATCACCGCCCACGTATCCGTGGCGGTTGGCGTTGACCCGGTCCCTCGGGTCAAGCACCGCGGTGTCGCGCGAGCCGAAGCCGCCGGCGGTAGGCCGGTACCAGCGGGCTCCCATGTTGACCGAGCCCGTCGTGGGATCGGTGTATTGGTGCTGGAAGCCGAGTGCGGGTTGTGTTCCGGCAGAGGCGATTCGCTCACCGAACGGGTCATAAGCACGGGATGCCGTGGCGGTTCCGTTGGCGGGATCGGTGACCGCGACTAGGTCGCCGTGCCGGTCGGCGATGGCCAGGCCGATGAGGCTGCCTTGGCGCACGCCGAGCGGGGTGCCGTTGGGCAGGTAGGTGTAGCTGCCGGTGCCGTCACCTGCGATGTCCTGGCTCGGTCCCGCGTAGGTGAGGACGGTGCCGTTGCGGTTTGCGAGCCGCCCGAGTGCGTCGTAGTTGTAGGTGGCGGTGCCCTCGCTGGCGAGTTCGTCGAAGGCGTTGTGTGCCAGCGTGGTGGTGGTTCCGTTGGTGGAAGAGCTGAGGGTGCCGCGTGCTGTGTAGGCGTAGGTAGTGGTGCCGCGGGTGAGCAGTTGGTTGCGTTGGTCGTAGGTCGAGGTGGTCAACCCATCGCTGGTGCGGTTGCCCGCGCCGTCCCAGCCGTAGGCGGTGGTTGTCGTGCCGTTGTTCCAGGACGTCAGCCTGCCCGCCTGGTCGTAGCCGTAGGTGTTGGCGGCTGCTCCGGCCAGGCCGGTGGTGGTTTTGCCGGTCAGACGGTCCGCGTTGTCGTAGGCGTAGCTGATCGACGAGGTAACGGTGCCAGCGGGGGCCTTGGTCGTGTCGGTCGCGAGCCGGTTGAGGTTGTCGTAGCCGAAGCTGCGACTCGCCTTGCCCGCGCCGTAGCCGACGCTGGTGACTCGGCTGGCGTTGTCGTAGCCGAAGGTGGAGGTTGTGCCGGTGAGCGGGTCAACAGCGGTGGCCAGCCTGCCAGCGGTGTCGTAGGTGTAGGCCGTGGTGCCCGCCGTGGTAGTCGCTGAGGAGACTTGGCCGTCACCGGTCCACGCGAAGCCGGACGTGCCGCCGGGACCGCCTGCGGTGACCGGGTTCCCGCGGTCGTCGTAGGTGTAGGTGTTGGTGCCGGTGGGTGCCGATGCCGATGTGACGCGGCCGTTGAGATCGCGCCCCAGGACGCGGTCTTGCGTAGAAACGGCTGCGCCAGTGCCGGTCTGGCGGACCAAGTTCCCGAGCGGGTCATAGGCGTTAACCACCTTGACCCCTCCGGGCTTGACCATCGTGACCAGTCTGCCCTCGCCGTCATAGGACGCGGTGTAGGTGCGGTCAGCGGCGGCAGGTGTGCGCGTGGTTGCCGGTTCCACAGTGGACTCGGTGCGCCCGCGGCTGTTGATGGTGTAGACGGTGTTGTTGCCGTTGCCGTCGGTGGTTCTGGTGACGTGCCCGGCGGCGTCGTATCCCCAGCTCGTGGTGATGGCCTGGCCGGCGGCGATCGGCTGGCTCACCGAGCGAAGCCTGTTGAGCGCGTCGAACGTGTTTGTCGTGGTGACGCCGGTTCCGTCGGTCGTGCTGACCTGGTTGCCGACTGCGTCGTAGCTGGCCGACAGTGTCCGCAGCGTTTGACCAGCGGGGTTCAGCTCGGTGCGGGTCTTGACTCGTGCGGCTCCGTCGTATCCGTAGGTGACCTTGTTGCCGAGCGGATCTGTTGTCGAGGTGACGTGGTCGAAGCCGTCGTAGGTGAACTTGGTGCTCTTGCCCGCGGCGTCGACGGTCGTCAGCGGCCTGCCGAGGCCGTCGTTGTCAAAGGTCGTCACCCGGTTGTCCGGAGTGGTGACCGCTGCCAGGCCACCCATTTTGTCGTAGCGGTAGCGGGTCGTGAGATTCCTCGTCGGTGCCGGAACGCGCTCGACGACGGTTTCGGTGATCTTGCGGCCGAGTTCGTCGTAGGTGAACGTGTTGGTGGCACCGGTCGGGTCGACGTTTTTCAGCTGCTCGCCGAGCGGGTCATAGGTCGCGGTCCACACGCCCGGCTGGCTGTTCCCGGGCAGCAACGGATCGGTGCGACGGGTCTGGTTGCCGAGTTGGTCATAGGCGAAGGTCGTCTTGGCGCCTGCCGCGTCGGTCAACTCGAGAACTCGCCCCATGCCGTCGTAGGCGAACTGGATCTGCCCGCCGACCGCGGCGCCGGTGTCGGGGCGGGTGTACGCGGGCTGCGTGACCGACGTCGGCCGCCCCAGCTTGTCGAGTGTGGTTGTGGTGCGGTTGCCGTTGGCGTCGACGGATTCGGACAGTTCGCCGAAGGTGTTGAACCCGAAGGACATCGTCGGGGCCACGGCGGTCGCTGCGGCGCCGTTGGTCTCGACCTGAACCTGCGGCTGAGTGACCTTGGTGCGCAGTCCCGTCGCGTCGTAGCGGTAGGTGGTGACGTTGTTCCTGGCGTCGGTCGTGCTCAGCTCCAGACCCCGCTGGTCTCGCGTCGTGCGAGTGATGTGGCGGGCGGTGCCATCGTGCTGTGTCGAGGTGAGTTCGCGGCCCAGCGCGTCGTAGGTGTAGTCGACCTGCCGTTCAGCCACGCCCTGAGGCGACTTCTGCACGACGGAGGTGACATTGTCGTCGGCGTCGTAGGTGCGCTTGACCCATCGGTGCGAGCCGGTCGACCACTGCTGGTCGACAGTTTTCTCCTCGGTGATGCGGCCCGCCGGGTCCCGGGTGTAGAGGGACATGGCCAGCCCGCCCCAGGTCTCGGTCTGCCAGAGGAACCCGCCGGTGTAGTAGTGGTCGTGCAGGCTTTGCGCGCGCTTGGTGCCGGTGATCGGGTCGGTGTAGTCCTTGAGGACGTCGTTGAAGAGCAGGTTGTCCGCGTAGTAGCGGAACTGGATGGTGCGGCCCATGGCGTCGGTGCGGCTGGCCAGCCGACCGGCCGGGTCGTAGGCGTTGGACTCGGTGACCACGTCGTGGGCTGCGGTGCCGTCGCCGGTGAATCCCTTGACCGTCGTGGTCGCGGGCAGGTGCCGCAAGGGTTCGTAGGTGTAGGTGTATTCGGTGCCGCCCGCGTCGACGAGCTTCGTGCGGGCACCGGACGTGTCGTACTCAGTCCGGGTGACGCCGCCCATGGGATCGGTGACCGTCGCGGTCCGACCGAACGCATCGTAGGTGAAGCCCACGGTGCGGGCGGGGTCGTTGCCCGCGACATCCTCGACAACCGACGTCGCCGGCGTGCCGGACGGGTTGTAGGTGTGCTTGATCCGCTGCTGGTGGGCGACGCCGGTGACCTCGTTGGTGACGGCGGGGTCGACCTGCTCGGTCACCCGGGACATGCCGTCGTAGACGTAGGTGGTCTTGGCGCCCGCGGGGATCGCGTCGGACACAGCGATGTGTTCCACGGCGCGGCCGAGGCCGTCGTACTTGGATGTGGTCACCAGGCCCGCCGGGTCGGTGACCTTGCGGAGGTCACCGTTGGCCGCGTAGGCGTACCTGGTCACGCCGCCACCGGGTTTGGTCGCGGTCAGCGGCAAGCCCGGCGGCATGGTTCCGCCGTCGACCGCGGCCTCTGTGCCAGTGGTGTAGGTGTACGACGTGGTGCGCTTGGTGGAAGCGTCTGCGCCGGGGGTCGCCGTGCTGAGCAGGTTCCCGGTCGCGGTGTACGTGTAGGTCGTCAGGTAGGTGTTGTCGGTCTCGTTCGCCGAGCGGCCGTCACGATGTTCGGTGACGCGGTTGTTGCGTGGGTCGAGCGCGTCGGCCGGGTTGAGGTAGTAGGACTGGTACGTGGTGTAGCAGCTCTCGCTTGCGCGGCAGGGTCGTTTGGACAGCACGTTGCCGCGATTGTCGTTGACCATGGAGACGGCGTTGCCGTTCTCATCGATGATCTCGTTGACGAAGCCGCCCGCGTCGTACGCGAACGCCTTGCTCGGCTGTCCGTCGTAGGTCGCCTTGGTTACCCTGCCGCCCCGGCTCGGGTTCGTGGTGTAGGTGGTGCCGACGTTGGTGGGGCTGACGAGCCGAACCGTGTTCTCGGTGGTGCTGACAAGGTTGGGCGGGTTGAGCGTCCACTGGCCACCGTTGGCGTCGGTGAGCTTGTCGACCCGGTCGCGTACCGGCTCGTACGTGACGGCGGCCTCGACCGCCCCTCCCGGTCTGGTGATCTTGGTGAGCACCGGGACCGGTCCGGCCGCGAGGAAGTGCTCGGTGACGGTGGCGGCGGGCAGGGGCCGGTGATAGAAGCTGACGTCGCTGATCTGGCCCGCGAAGTGGCCCCAGTTGTCGGTGGGCTTGGCAGGCCATGGGTTGCTCATGACCGGGCCCATGCCGATGTAGGTGTACGGATCCCAGTTGGCGATGTCACCGGCCTGCGTACCGACTACCGCGCCGTCCAGGTAGAGCGTCTGGGTGTTGCGCGCTCCGGTGAGCACGACGTGGTGCCAGGCACCGTTGTTCACGGCGGTGGGGGTGACGATGCCGGCGACCTGGCCATTCCAGAAGTGTCCGTAGAGCTTGCCGTCGGTCCCCACGTAGAGCACCGGCATGGCGCCGTTGCTGGGAGTCGCGTCGCCGGGCTGGTTGTTCGCGGTGCTGAAGAGCACGCCGCCTGCGGTCGCCGAGGTGCGGAACCACAATTCGACGCTCAGGTGAGTGCGCAGATGTGCGGTGTTGTCAGGGACGCGCACGTGGGAGTTGACGCCGTCGAAGCTGGCCGTCGTGGTGATCGGACCGTCGACTGTAGTGGTCGCGGAGAACGTGCCGTTGGCCGTTGGGCCTGAGATCGGGGCGGAGTTGGTCGCGGTCGACGAGCCGCTCGGGTTGAGCCGCCAATAGGCGTTGGGGTTCGCGTCGAGTACGACGTTGGGATAGTGCACCGCGTTGGCGTAGTCATAGGTGGTGCACGCCGATGTCGGGTCACACACCTGCGTGAGCTTGTCGCCGCTGTAGGTGTAGTTCCATGCCAACGTCACGCCCGGGCTGGTTGTCACTCGGGTGACGTGGGCGCCGGTCCAGGTGAACTGGATCGCGCGGCCGGAGACCACGTCGGTCGCGGTCGCGAGCCGCCCACTTGTCGCGTCGTAGTCGAGGCGCTGTTCGCGGCCGTACGCGTCGCTGATCTTCGTCAGCTTGCCCGAGGTATTGAACGTGTAGGTGGTCGGTCCAGCCGCCCGTAGGGTCCAGCCGCCCGTCACCGCGACGAGAACGTCGGGGCTGCCGGGTGGAGCGCCGAAGGAGCCGTCGGAGTTCTTTCCGAATCGGCTCTGCCTCCCGGTCGGGTAGGTGACTACGACGTTGCCGGAGCCATCACCGTCGACAGCCAGCGCGGTGTCGTACCGGGACGCCCAGCCCGCGCCGAACGCCAAGGCTCGGCGGGAGTCGAGACTGTTGTAGGTGCGAACGACGGACAGATCAGGGCCGACCGCGCCGGTGACCGCGTCGGTGGCCGACGCCGTGTAGTTGCCGACTCCAGGCTCCAACGCGCCGTCGGCGGCGCTACCGCGGGCGAGGTGACTGGTGATCGATGGTTGCGGGACCCTGGGGCTGATGTGGGAGGGCGCACTCCACGGGCCGTTGGTGTTCCAGTCGCCGATCTGGCCGTGCCAGACGTAGGACTGGCCCCATCTGAGCCTGCCCGCGGGCACCGTCCACATGGGCGAGCCGAGCCAGTCCGAAACCGTGCAGTTCACGTAGCCTTCGCCGTCACAGATCGCGAAGTGGTACGCCAGGCCGGTGTTGGGCCAGTTGTCGCGATCATGGGCGGTCATCGCGAGGATCGGGGTGAGCGTGTCCGCGGTGAAGTTGCTCGGCGGCGACATCGAGTCGATGACCGGTTCCTGGTTCGGGATCGTGAACGTCACCGCACCCGACATCGGCGCACCCGTCCAACTGAACCTGGTGTAGCCGTAGTAGTCCATGTCCCAGCGCAACGTGTACGAGCCGGGAGCGAGCGACTTCACCGTGGCGTTGATGGTCGCGCTCTGACCCGGTGCGACATTGTGCGGCATGTCGTTGACGACACTGCTGTTGATCTCGACGCCGTTGCCGTCCCACAGACGGTAGTTCAGCTTGTAGTTGTTCGTCGGCGTCCACGTGTCGCGGCCGTGGTTGGTGACCGTCACCTGCATCTTGCCGTCGGATGTCGACGACACGTTCGGGCTCATCGCCCCGACCTGATAGGTCGCCCAGTACGGGGTGTAGGTGATGTCGAGGTAGGGGGCGTTGGGGGTGTTCTTGCTGGCGAACTTCTTCCAACCGTAGGTGTCGGTTTCCGACGCCCGTACCGTCAACCCGTTGTTGGGCGCGCCATGGGTCCAGCCGTGGACGAGATCACGACCCGCGTTGCCGAGGTCGATCCCCTGCCATTTGCCACTCGGGTGACACGTTGAGTCATATCCCGCCGCGAAACTGGCGTTCGCGATCTCCGCGCCATAGCCGGGACCGGGGTAGGTCTTGTTGCCCGTGAGGCTCCACCCCTCGGTGACCGCGTGGACGTAAACCGGCCGAGCGTTGCACGAGTAGGAATACGTCTCGTACATGAACAGCTTGGCGCCCATGATGTAGTTGCCGGCCAGCTCCGAGCTGATGTTGTCGAACTTGAGGTACGCAGCCGACTTGTTGGTGCCGCCGTTGAACGTGCCCACCCGCAGATCGATCGCGCCGGAGTGGTCGTTGGTATACGGGGACTGCACCCAGGTCGACCCATTGGCCGACTTGCTCTCGGTGGTCGGGTCGATCTCGATCGGAAATACACGCGCAGGATCACGAACCCAAGCCGAGTCAGCCGTCACCCGCAAAACCTGCCGACCACCCGCGGAAAGCAACTCGTAGGCGACCGCGTACGACCGAACGCCATCGCCGCTGCGCGGATCGACCTTCGAGTCCTCCATAAACCCCGGCGGAATCACAGCCGCGACAGAGCCGGTCTTGTCCTTGAGGACCACCGACCCCGCGTCCATCGACGCGGTCAGCCCCTCCAACACCAGCGGGAACTCCCACTGCGTGGGCGCGTCCTTCGACTTCAGGACGACAGCCTCTTTCACACCACCCGGCAACGCACGCAGCTTGAGGTCAGCACCAGGCCGAACATCCGGATAGGTGATCTCATCCCCAGAAACAGAGCCGATCGACCCAGCGACCCCGGCGACGCTGTACCCGAACGAGGTCTGCCTGGTCAACTGCACCGACGCGACCGGCGACTGGTCAGCCCGCGCGGCGAACCGCTTGACCACCGAATCAGTCTTGGTCACCCAACTTTGACCATCGGCGACCAACCGGTCATCGATCTCGACCCAATTCCCATCGGGCGCCTGGTCGAACTTCCGACCGTGATACGTCCGCAGCGTCTTCGAACCGTCAGCGTTCTCGAACACCGACGACGTCGCGGTGCGACCAACCTCCCGGTTCCGCCTCGACCCCGGATCCGCATACGACACCCCCGGCTCGACCTTGACCTGCGTCTGAGCCAGGGGCCGTTCGGCCTGGGGAACAACCGGCCGGTCAACGTCCGGACCAACTCCACCGGTCGCGGGAGGACCGCCCGGCTTCAATGGCTCACCTGCCCGCGTGGCCTCGGCCCCGACCGCGTGGCTCAGCCCAGCGGCCGAACCCGACCGCTGTACCGGCATCTCACCGATCGGCTCAGCGCTGGGCTGACTCGACGCCCCAACAGCGGCGGCCGACGGCACCTGCCCAGCGGTAAGGGCCAACGTGCACGACACGAAGACGGCCATTGCACGGACAGACGCGCGCGGACGCGAAGAACGTCGGAACATCACGGAATCCCCAGAGGATCACCACGGTCCCCGACAGCCCGTGTTGCGTAAAGACGCGCGAAAGGTAAGACGTTTCGACACCAGACGTCAACACGATCCCACTGAGTGCGACACCCGTCACCCGCGAAGATGATCAAGAGCGTCTCGTAGTCAACGAAAGTCGTGATCAAGGTGGTTTACGTGAAATTCCACCCGTGTATGTCCTCGCATATGCAAGGTCATTAATAGGTCCCCGTAAATCCAAACTGGCAGATTCGTCCGACCTCAACTAGTGGATCTCTTAGAGGGGGCTGTAAGACGAGTTTGTCCTACAGGTCCCCTACAGGACTCGGGCCGCGACCAACTACACCCAACGCGCCCCGGACCGCCGCACCCCGGCTCGTCGGCGAGCTTCGACCGCGTCAAGCCTCCTGAGACGCCGCTTTCAATTCAGGCCTCTAGAAAGGGCCGCGTCCTGGCATGGGTGGCGGACCAATGACGTGGGTAGCACGTCCGTCCAGTTGCCGACTGCACGAAACCGCTGAGACCAGGGGCGCCCCGGGTTCATGTCCGCGCGGGCGACTATCGACAAGCTTCAGGAAGGAAGAGTGGTGTTGATCATGGGTCGGTCACGACGGCGGATAGCCAGAGGCGGCTCTAGTCGATAGACGGCGTACTTCTGGGATGCCCGCGGTGATGAAGTCTCGGCGGGGACGTACGGCACCCGCCGGGAGGCGGATCGCGCGTGGCGGGGTGCCGAGGCCAGGGTGCGCGACGGGCGGCTTGTGGACCTCAGGGCGGGGCGCCAGGGGTTTGACCGGTACGTGCTCGCCGTCTGGCTGCCCAACCACGTGATGGAGGCGACCACGCGCGAGGGGTACTCCCATGTTGTGGCGAAGTAGCTGATGGGGTGGTTCGGTCGGATGCGGATGAACCAGATCCGCCCCGCGGACGTACGCGCGTTCATCGCCGACGCCGGACGGAACGGCGCCTCCACATACACGCTCAGTCGCTGCAGAACCGTCCTCGGCGCCATCTTCACCACCGCGCTCAACGACCAGCTCATCACAGCGCACCCCTGCCGCGGCGTACGCACCCCGCCCATCCCACCCAAGCCACTGCGCATCGTCACACCCGGCGAGGTCGACGCCCTCGTCGCGGCCCTACCCGCCGAGCGATGGCGGCTCTTGGTCGAACGCGGTCGCCTCAGGCATGCGGTGGGGAGAACTGACGGAACTGCGCGTGACCGACCTCGACTGTGCGACCGGGATGGTGACCGCGGCGCGTACGGTCGGCGAGATCAGCGGCCAAGGGGCGGCGACCCGCAGGGAACGGTTCCACGTCAAGCACTACCCGAAGAACAAGCACTACCGACGGGTCTCACTCCCCCCGCCCATTGGTCGACCGCCTCGCCGCATACACCGCCACTGAGCACCTGACACCCGGCGACCTGCTGTTCGCCGCCACCAGCCGCCGCAGCACCCATCCACCCGAGACCACCAGTGACGCGGAGCCGCCCAACCGCGAAAACCGGCACGGCACCCTGACGATGTACTCCGGGCACCAATGCCGCTGCCAGGATCGCCGAGGCGCCTACGCCACCTACCGTGCGACCCGACGCGACAACGGGCTCGACCGCCCACCGATCCGCCCCGCCGCCAATACCAACCGGCATGTGTCGCGCTACTGGTTCCGACAACGGATCTGGAAAACCGGCACTAGCCGCCGCAGGGATCACCCAACGCGTCCGTGTCCACGACCTCCGCCACGCCCACGCATCATGGCTCTCGCCGGCGGCGCTGACCTGCAGACCGTCCGCGAACGCCTCGGCCACGCCAGCCTGCGCGCCACCGAACGCTACCTCCACACCATCCCCACACAGCGCGACCAAGCCCTCGACGGCCTCGAACGCATCCGCCCCACGACACCGACCTCGCCCCACCAGAGCGCGATCGACCGTCGTCAACTGCGCCAACCCGGTCAAATGACGGTCAAACGATCACGCCGTTTTCCCGCCACGACCAGGCACAACCCAGCCACACCCGCGGCGAATCGAACGGTCACACGGCGGTCAAGAGGGCTTGGAAATGCAGAACGGCCTTTCGATGTGAATCACCGAAAGGCCGTCTGACCAGCATGAACATACTGGTGGGCGATACTGGGATTGAACCAGTGACCCCTACCGTGTCAACATAGATCGACAAGCCCTCTGACCTGCGGAAACAGAACTCCTGCACGTCGTTGACCGCAACACAAAGCAATTGGGAGCCGCACGGCGCAACACAACGCGCCGCGCGGCTCCCAATCTGCTCCCACCGCTTGCTCCCACCGCTTGCTCCCACCGCTTGCTCCCACCGCCATGTTCCCACCTTCGAGAGGTCACACGACCGGCCCTCGACTGCGGCATGGAGGCGGGGGGACGTCTCGACCCTCACACTGCCAGCGTGATGTCCAGGGCGCCCTCCACCTGCGGCGACAATGGATCCGCAGGCCATAGCGGTTCCGTTCACCGTCGTTGAGAGCAGTATAAGCCCGTTCAGACCATGTGGACTCTCCAGATTTGCTCCAGCCAAACCGGTGTGAGAACCCGACCCGGCATGGTCAAGGCATTCCGGCCGGAGGTCCCCAAGGCTGACTCCGCGCGGAAAGGCGAAGCGGCGGTGGCGTCACAGGTTGGCGCGGTCGAGATTGACGATGAACGAGGTCTTGCGTTTGTGCTGGTTTCGCAGACGGTCGAGGTACGCTCCGAAACCGGTCTCGTCACCTGTTGCTCGGTAGGCGTCACGGAGGTGCCGGAGCATCGTGATGGCCTTGCCGTACCGGTGCTTGTCGGTGCTGGCGTCCAGTCGCCGCTGGATGAGCCGTTGCCATGGTTCCAGCACGTCCTGCGGGTGGATGGGTTGGCGCAGCTCGATAAGCTGATGCCAGCGTGACTCGAGCAGGTCATCGGCATGATCGACCGCTGCCTGCCATGCTTCGTCCAGTTCGCCCTCGTCGAGCAATACGCCGATGAGCTGGTCGGCGAAGGCGGGCTGCCCTGTGGTGGCGTCGCGTAGCCGCCCGATCGCGTTGTCTCGTGGCCCCGGCCAGGCGCCGGTGCGTTCGGCGGTGCGGCGCAGGTCGTTGTAGTGGGTCTGTGTGGGGTGCTGGTCGAACAGCCGCCACCGCATGCCGAGTGCCTTGTCGGCGGCACCGCGTTCGAGCAGCAAGTCCACGTAGACGTCACGAAGCCTGCCTTTGTCGATCGGATTGCCGATCCCCAGCCCGCGTTGAGCCCAGCGTTCGGCATCAGCCGCGCGTCCGACGTTCCGCAGCGCGTCGACGATCTTGAGATACTGGTACGCGGCGTAGAGATCTTCACCCAGCACCGCGATGTAGTGGTCGACGTCGCCGGACATCTCGGCAAGCTGCTCGCGCAGCACGCGGATCCCGAATGGTGTCCTGCCGTGCAGGTCCGGCTCAGCCGTCTTGGCACGATCTTCGACCACCCGGGCCAGTTCAGCACGGCCCTTGTCCCCCAGTGCATCCGCGTAGTCGCGCAGTTCAAAGTCCGGCCAGCCAGGACCATCGAGCCGCAGCTTCACCAGCCACCCCGCCAGCCGCTTCGGATCGGGCGGTGCTGTGACGCAGGCACGTGCGTGCACGGCCATCAGCGCATGCACGATGCCGGACGAGCCATCGATGTACATCAGCGCCTTGGTCACGAGATCGACCGCGCGTCGCGCGAGGGTCGGTACAGCCGTGGGCTCACTCTCGATCAGCGCCTCACATGCGGCAACGACATCACTCGCCAGCCGGTAATACTCCTGTCGCCCGTGATACGGGTGCGTCCGACGGTCGCGGCGCAGCCCGTCGATCAACCGGCGTACCCGCTCCACTTCCACACTCGCCACGCGCGCAGCACCTATCGCGTCGTGCGGAGAAGCTCGGCGAGGCGTTCGCCGATGATCGAGACACTGGGCATCGGTTCGCGGTCGAAGAAGGACTTCTTGTGGCGTTGCAGCAATTTCTCCCCGTCCCGCGACCAGGAGAAGCCAGGTTTGCGCAGAAGCGTGCGAAAGACCGCGTCAGCGCCGTCGGGGTGACGTTGGACCAGGCGGCGGATCGCCGGCGGCGACACCGACTCGTCGTCGAGGTACTCGCGCAACTGGGCAAGACGGGTACGGTCACGGACCAATGCGGGGTCGGCGAACAGCGCGTCGAGCGGTCGAAGTCGCGATAGAAGCAGAGCCCTTCGACCTCGTCGTAGACCAGCGCGACGCTGTCGGCATCCAACAGTTCGTCGGGCAACCGGCTCAGGTCCCCAGGTGCCGGACCGGTGGTAGCGGCACGCTTCGCCGCCTTACCCTCAAGACGTGCCACTGCATTTTCCCGCAGGCGCCGGTAGTGCTCGCACAACGTCTCCCGCGCGTCGTGCGGAAGCAGCACCACGAGATCAGAACCGACCTGAGCGATGAACTCCGCGCGATGCTCGGCCTGAACCTCCCAGCCCCGCTGGAGCAGGACCGGGTTGCGGCGCAACACTTCCGGGTGAGCGGCAACCTGCTGGGCAACGGTCTGGGCGATCTCGCGCCGCGCGGATTTCGGGAACGGAGCGAAATGCCCGCTGACCAACCAGGCATCGGTTGCCGGATGGACCGGCACAATCCGGCCCATGACGAACATCCCCCTGCGGAGCAGGGCGAAAACACTGCGCCCCATGTTCGAGTAGACGCGGTAAACGAGATCATCAACAAGGTTGTGCAGTTCCACGGCATCGCAATCGAAACGGCGGACCTCGAAATACCCCTCGACGACGTCGCGCCAGCCAAGCACCATCGCCCGCTCATCATCCGACAACCGCGGCTGCCGCTGCGAGACAAACCGCTCGACAACAGTGCGCCCACCAGAAAGGCGGCATTGCAACGCGAAGTGGTCAATGGTGAGCACAGCAGTGGCCTCGTCCAGGTGGCCGCGGCGATCCGCGGCATCGAACAGCAACGCGTCCAGCCGCCTCGCGAATTGAGGGCTCTGGGCGAACGCCACCAGTTCGCCCTTGAGGTCCCCGGCGCGGGCGATCAGATCGTCGACCGTGGTGTCGCCAAGTGCGGTGGGCTCGACGGCTGGTGTGGTGTGCGTGGTCATCGAGGCAACCGTACCGGCGGCCGGACAAAACGGGATACGCCCCGTTCTACGTGTGGAGCTGACGTGGACCGTTCGTCTGTCACTACTGTCTGGCCATCAAACAGCTCGCGAACCTCTGGCACAATTGCTCGACGACGCCGGGTCGACACTCAGCCACGTTGCGGGGTTCATTGCTGCGTGGACACATCGCGATTCACCTGTGCGAGCGCCTCGCTCAGCGGTATCCGCTCCTGCTCGACGCGACGATGGCGGGTCCAGTTCGGCGAGATGATCTGGTGATACAGAGCGCGCTCAGTCTCGGTCAAGTGCGGAACCGGTCGCGCCGTGCGTGGCCCGAGTGGCTTGCCGTGCCGATCGACGCTTGTGCCGAACTGTTCCCAGGATTCATAGGTGTTCTGATCCATCAAGATCGACCTTGCAGGTACTCCAGCAGCCCGGAACCCGTCGAGAATCTCGAGTCCGCCGGCGTCCATGTCGCCCCAATAGAAGACGCGCGGAGCACGAGTGATCCAGTCGAAGGCCGCAGCCGTTCCGCCACCGCGACCGACACCCTAGACCGATAGACCGCCAGCCAGTTCCGGGAAGTGGATGGCGGTGTCCTTGTTCTCGGAGATGATCACAACCTCTGGCTGATACGGCAACGGGACGCGATCGCCGACCGTCGCAGAGTCGTATCTTCGACCGCCTGCGGACCGGTGGGCTGGATCGAGGTAGGTGAAATGGATGCGGGCGGGATGTGCTGGCGCCAGCCGTAAAGTTCGTACTGTGCGCCGCTGAGTCCGCGATACGTGATCCCGTGATCGATGGAGGTCAACACGGAACCCGTCACCGTCACTCGGGATGGCGCGTCCGGCGGATCACTCGGCGGCAGCGTGCAAGACTCGCTCCAACCGGAGTGGGTGAGCAGTTCACCGACGTCATGCGGTGGCACCTGACTCCAACCGCCCGCACCGTTGGGGCTAGGCAGTGTCTCAAAGTCGTAGCCACTCGTTGATCGTGGCGATGTGGACGGTGGCTTCGTAGCGGACCCCTGCGTGTCAGGGTGAGTTGAGTCCAGTGGTTCACAGCAAACCGGCCTGACGCAGGGCGAGATTCGGATCGATTGACATGACCCGCAAGGCCAGGTCCTCGGTGATCGAGGACGATGATGGGCGGATGGATTCCCAGCAGCCGCGTGGTGACGGGCCGAGGCGGCGGCGCGCGTTCACCGCGCCGGAGAAGCTCGCGCATCTCAGTGCCTACGAACAGGCGTGTGAGCGCGGCGACGGCGGCGGGTATCTGCGGCGGGAGGGCTTGTACTCGTCGTTGATCAGCGAGTGGCGCAAGCAGCGTGACGCCGGGGTGCTGGCGGGCAAGGCGCCGGGGGAGAAGGTCGGCAGGCTGTCCGCGGAGCAGGCTGAGATCGCCCGGCTCACGCGGGAGAACGCCCGGTTGAGCAAGCGGCTGGACACTACCGAGGCCGCGCTTGACATCATGGGAAAAGCGCACGCCCTCTTGGAAAGTCTGTCCGAGAGAGCGGATTCCGACGAGAAGCGCAAGAAACGCTGACCCAGGCCTATGCGTCGATGACCGCCGATGGCGTGTCGACGAGGCAGGCCGCGGTGCTGACCGGGCTGGTGCGCTCGACGGTGATCCGCCACAGCAAGGTCGCCACCACACGCACGCCGCCGGTGCTGCCGCGGCCGGTATCGGCGCCGGTGAACAAGCTGACCGTCCTGGAACGCCTGCGGATTCTCGAGGTGCTCACCAGCCCGCGGTTCGTGGACCTGGCGCCGTTGCAGGTCTACGCGCAACTGCTCGACGAGGGCGTCTACCTGTGCTCGGTGTCCACGATGTACCGGGTGCCGGCGGACAACAGGCAGGTCAGGGAACGACGCCGGCTCGCGCGTCATCCGGCCAGGGTGTGCCCGGAGCTGGTCGCGACCGCGCCCCGGCAGGTCTACAGCTGGGACATCACCAAGCTCGCCGGCCCGGTGAAAGGCACCTACTACGACGCCTACGTGATGATCGACATCTACTCCCGGTACATCGTCGGCGTCCACGTCCACGCCCATGAATCCGGTGTCCTGGCAAAGGAACTCATGGAACAGATCTTCTCCGTCCACGGCGTTCCGCAGGTCGTGCACGCCGATCGGGGCACGTCGATGACCAGCAAGACCGTCGCGGCCCTGCTCGCCGATCTCGACGTCACCCGATCACACTCCAGGCCCAGGGTGTCCAACGACAACCCGTACTCCGAAGCACTGTTCAAGACCCTGAAGTACGGCCCGGAGTTCCCCGAACGCTTCGCGGATCGCTCATGGAGTCCAGGAAGTTCATGGACGAGTTCACCCACTGGTACAACCACGAGCACCGGCACACCGGCATCGGCCTGCACACACCCGCCGGCATCCACTTCGGACTCGCCGCCGCCACAGCGGCTGGCAGGCGCACCGTGCTCGCACAGGCACGCGCCCGTCACCCACACCGGTTCGGCGGTATCACCACAGCACCGAAGATCCTCGACCTGCCAGACACCGTCTGGATCAATCGGCCAGCCGACGACACCAACCAGCAGACCGACACAGAAGCCGCCTAACACCCACTGGTCTCATTCACCTTGACAAATTCCGAGGTCGAGGACCATGCCGTCACCCCCCGCCTCTCACACCCAGTTCCTCACTGAGGTAGTCCTCGACGAATCCGTGGAAGGCCTGCGGCACGCCGGTCAGAATGCTGGCAGCACCCGCGAGGGCGGCCACCGTGCTCGCCGCCGCCATAGCGACAGCCACCGCGCGCGTCCTCCGCCGTGAGCTGTCGGCCCGACGGGAATGATGTTCCGTACGGTCACCTAGACCAGTGCGGTTCCCGAGCCCGCACCAGCCCACCCGCTTCAAACGGGCGGCCACCGCCGCCTCACCGTCGCGGACAGGGAAAACGGGCCGCGGGCACAGGTGCTCGGCGCGCTTGGCCACCGCTTACAGGAAGCCTCAGTCACCGGATTCGATCAGGAGCACTGACGGGATTTCTCCAGGGAAGTCGCTTCGCGCCAACTGGTAGACAAGCCCGGACAGGCCATCGAGCAGGCCGACAAACTCCCAGCGAGGTCCCAGGTCGCGGGAATGTAGATCGTCTTCGAGGTGGGTCAGCACAGCCTCATCAAGACCGTGCGTCGGTCCAGATGTGTCGAGCGCGCGGGCGAGCTCCCATTGCCCCAGAATGCCGTGGCACAGAGTCGAGTCATGCTCGTCGTCGAAAGTCAGGGTCGCTCGCGCCCGATGTGCGATGTCGGCGAAGTAGCCGTCGCTCGCAACGTGCCGTTGATGCAGATCCCAGGCGGCCAGTCCGATGCCCACGCTGCCCCGGCACCACGTCACGGGACGGACATCGGCGTGGGTGGTGTCCTCCGCCCAGCCGATGTTGTCCGATGAGTAGTAGTAGTAGTGGTCGGCGAACTCGAATGCGCGCCGTGCCAGTGCGATCCAGTGCGGCTCACGGGTGGCCAACCCGAGTCGCCCGAGCGCCCAGCCGACGCCCGTGGCGCCGTGAGCAAAGCCCACCTTCACACTGCCGTCCGGCGACGGCCACCAGACCCCATTATCACTCGTTTCGGCGCGCAGCTCGATCACCTCGGCTAAACGCCGGGCCGCGTCCAGGTAGGGGTGGCGAGTGTTTCGGCGGGCCACTCCGAGCAGAGGCACGATGAGTCCTGCGGGTCCGCCGATGAGATCGACTGTCTCGGTAGCGTCAAAGCTGAGGACTCCGACATCGTCGGCGCACGATCGGGCCCGTCGGCGAGCACCAGGTACACCGAGGCGTTCGAGGATCATCCAAGTCGGGAGCAGTGATGCCGTCCCCGTGAAACCTCCACGTGCGTCGCCTTGCTCCGCGCCGCCGCCGCGGGACAGGGTGTGCACCAAGCCTCGAATCAGCTGATCCGTCGCTGGAACCGCGGGGATTCCGCTGAGATCTGCCCATTTCCGGTATGCGGCCAGTGCGACGAGGACTCCCCCCAATCCGGAGTACAAGTCAAGACTTGGCGGTTCCACATTGGTGAACGTTGAGGTCGCCCTAAGAGCCATCCAGGCCACGGTGCCATCGTCGCCCCACATCGCCGCATCAGCAAGTTGGTCGACAACTCGTTCCATGAGGGCGCGTTTGCGCACAGAAAGGGGGTGCCCATAGAGCGCTGGCGCAGAAGATAAGCCTCTCGAGACTTGCGTTCGCGAGGAAAGAATGGTTCTTATCGCCCGCAGGTCAGTGTGCGGGTCCTTCCGCCGCCAACGCCGCAGCGCGGTCTCCACCAGATTCCCGTGGTTTTTCACAGAATTGCCTACCGCGTCGGTCGCGTTACCACTGGAGGGAAGGCACGTGAAGATCGGCACGTCGTCGACTAGTAGTTGATCGATCTCGGCCGCGACGACATCCTGTTCGACCTCAGACGGAATCCCGATATGCCCGCGGTCCACCAAGATCCGTTCCACCTGGTCAGTGGCCTTGCTCATGTCATACAAGGACGCAGGATGCCACAAACCATGAATAAGCTCGAAGTACAGCTGCGATGGGCGAAGCACGATTCTGACTTGGCAATCACCGAACGCCTCGAGCGCCGGCGCCAGGCGGCCGTCCGCATCGAACGCTCGCAGAGCTCGATGGTAAGCGTGAAAGCCTACAGCGACGGTCCCCGCGAAATCAGCGAGCTCGTGGGCACCATGTTGCCCTATTCCGCCAGGTACCATCTTTCCCGGTAAGGCTGGATGAGGCCTAGGCAACAAGCCGGTGCGCGTCACCCCTTCAGTGAGCGCCTTGCGGGCCCGCCGCACTGCATCGGCACCGCTGACCAGCCCTGCTGACTCAACAGGCGTGAACATCGTCTCGCAATCGACCACAACGGGCGAGCCACCCGCAGCCACGACGTTCTCCCAATGGAGGTCCGTGCCGCCCAGCAGATCCGCGAGAGCGAGCCAGGAACCGGATCGTCGATAATACTCGGCCCGTTCTTCACCTTCCACGAAAGAACGGGATTCCACGTGCTCCGCCCAGCCGTAGTCTTCTCCAAGAATCACTCGCGGCACAACAAGCAAAGGCGCGTCCGGAGTATATGCATGGACCTCGCTAATCAGTGCGCGGAGCGCCCGGTCCACGCGCAAAGAGCGCGGCTTGTAATGCACCGATCGCCCGTCGAAGTCAAGCCTGGCGACCGCGCGTCCACCATTGTGACTGTCACCCGTGCCGAACTCTATATGGCTCATCCGCCCATCAGGTATGAACTCAGCCAGACGGCTCCGGTCGGCGCACAGTCGGGACGCGAGTTCCGCGGCGCCGCGGCGTCGCGATGTCAGGACGGACTCCACCCGGCTCGCCAGGGCAGGATACGTCACAGCCAGCCGGTCCCAGAACACTCGCCGGGAAACCGCGAGGGAGAAGTCCAGCGGAGTCAGGTCTGTCGGAGACGAGTCGATGTTTGTGGTGGCACGGGCGGCTTGGTACTCGAGTCGGAGCAGTCGTTCCAACCGTGACAGCAAATAAGTTTCCGCTGCGCGCGAGAACCCCTGACACATTGCCTCACGTTCGTCGCCGTCAAGGCCGGGCGCGCTAGTCGCGAGGTCGACACGCATCGCTTCAGCATGGGGTGCGACCAGTGGTTCGACCAGGCCGACTTGGGCCGCGAATTCCTTCAGCATAGAGCTCTCCTAAAGGTGCCTGCGACACAGGGTGTCGCAGGCACCGGTAGGCAACTTGCACCGGTTACTTCGTTTCACATGTAAGGCACTCAGTAAGCGGGCACGTGATATACGTCTCGAACGAGACGGGTGCGGTGATTGGGAACTGGGGGCCAGCTGGGTTCTCCATGTCCCCGAACCTGTCGTGGCCCAATCGCCATGCCTCGATTGCGTCAAGAGTCGCGACGGCTTGCATGTGATCAACCTCCTTAGGAGTCGCTACCTTCAATACGATCGATCGGCCGCGACCGGTTCGGTCGGGTCACGCACACAACGGGCTGGCTCGAAGTTCCGGGCGAGCAGATCGCCCAGACGTGGTTTCGGTGTCGGCGATCACCGGCGCTGCCATCGCCGCGACCGCATGACTGTCCGGTCGCGGTGCGATGTGTCCAGCGTTCGTCCGTACCGACGCTGTGGGCCATCGAAGGCCGCCGGCCCGGCTCGCGCCGACCGCGTTTCCTACGGAGTAGCGGGGCCATCGCCGAAGGTCCAGTCGACGAACTCGCACTGTGGGTCGGGGCCGAGGACGACCGCGCTGGACACGACTGTTGGCGTGTTCCCGGAGGTGTAGACGGTGACGTTGACGATCTCGTCCGGCTTGAGCACGCCGCGGCGTAGATCGAAGGATGTCGAGCTGGGTTCGCCGTCGCCGATGAACACCTCGCCGGGCATGGTCTGCCCTTCGACTGGGTCCGCGTACTTGCAGAACCGGTCGGATTCCAGGTAGTCGATGGTAGCGGGGATACTCTACTTCGCGCAGGCGACGCTCGAGACCCTCCGGGTCACGGAATTCATGGATCTGCACCCTCACCGTGCCTCCCGGCCCGTCGGTGACCTGCCAGGCGGCAGCTGTCCCGGATAGACCGAACACAGCGGTGAGTGCGGCCGCCGCGGTGGCGGTGCCCCCCACCGCCCATCGGCGCGGCCAACGGGCCTTTTGTGTGGTAGTTGGTGACATCTCGGACATCAAGAACTCCAAAAGTGCGTCGTGACGGTGACCAGGCATGTCCCGTTCGGCAGGCACGGACAATCCGGCCTCCACCGCGATGTGGTGATCGAACGACGACGGGTTCATCGGTTGCTCTCCCGGATCGACCGGACCGCGTTGTCGCGGTTCCTCTGTACCTGTCCGTAACTGGTCGACGGTTCCATCGACTCGAGCTGCTCGCGCAGCTTCTGCCTGGCCCGCGACAGGCGGGACTTCACGGTGCCGACCGGAACACCAAGCGCCTGTGCGGTCGCGGCGTGGTCGAGTCCAGCCCACACGGCCAGCGCGAACACCTCCCGCTCCGCCTGACGAAGCGTCGCCATCGCCGCATGAACTCGCGCCATGCGTTCGATGTCGTCGACCCGATCGACGACGTCCTCGGCGAAGTCGGGAACATCGTCCGCAGCGGGCAACCTGGCCATGGCGGCGGCGTGCCGCCTCTTCGCCCGGGTGACGTTGCGCACGACATTCGTCGCGATGCCGAACAGCCAGGGACGAAGCGAACCAATCCCCGGCTCCACCCGCCACCGCAGCCTCCACGCCTCGAGGAAAGTCAGCGCGACCACATCCTCTGCGACAGACCAGCTCCCGGTGAGACGGAACGCATGGTTGTAGATCGCTCGCGCGCACTCGCGATACAACTCGCCGAATGCGGCGTGGTCGCCGACCCGAGCACGGGCCCTAGGGGAAATGTCCACACTTGTACTTGTCCGCGCCAGGTGGGCTGGACCCGATCACTGGCGTCGGAAGCCTGAGCCGATCCCGCGCCACCAGCGCGACCGCGGCCGGGTCGCTGGCCACCGATGGCCCGTCAACCGATCCGAAAGCGACCTGTCCGCCGCAGGCGAACTCGCGCCACGCCGACTGGTCGATCGGGTCCGTCAACCCCGACGGAACTGACGGAACGCATGGTGCAGCCGGTTTAGAGCCATCGCGCTGGACCGGCCGATGAGATGGTGGCGCATTGCCAGTGCCATCCGCCTTCGTCGTGGCGCCAGCTCCAGCTGCGACATCGCACCCCGATCCGTGACAGGTCACGTCCCCCCACCAGTCGTCGGCCACGGCGGTCGCCGGCATCAGCAGCATCGCGCCGACCACGACCGCAGGGGCATGGCGCGTCAGCATGTCCCCACCTCCTGGACCGCGAACTCCCGGACCTTCCAGGCGCCCTCCGCACGAACCAGTTCCGCAGTGATCGCACGGCGGCCGCCAGGGCGGTTATCGGCAAGCTGTCCTGTGTCGGATCGGTACTTCAGCCAATTGGTGCTGTCGCCACAGTCCTCGACCCTCACCATGTCCCGGTCACCGGTCGCGTCCTGGGAAGGCACCCGAGGGTTGTGCGTCGGGCGGCCCTTCGTGACCACTCCACGTTCCTTGTCCTTGCGAAGCGAATCGGTGATGACCGTGAGCGCGGTGCCGGTCGCGTGGTCGGTCAACCGAGGCGATTGCCAGTTCGAGGTGGTCGCCGCGTCGGCGACATCGCTCCACATGGCCACGTACGACTCGATCGCTTGCTCATCGGCCGATGAGGTGCTTGTGGTCGGCGCAGGTGCGCTGGCCGCCGGGTCAGGTGTCGGGGTCTTCGCGCATCCACCGAGATGCACTGCGGCGATCACGAGGGTGAAGCGGGCGGCGCGTCCGATGGTTCCCACAGTGGCTCCTAACCGAGGCTAACTCGACGATATGGCCCTAGCTGGTGGGTTGGCTCGCCGCGCACACAAGGCGCCCACTCGGCGCGGTCAGCACGCGCGGGGGCACCGGGACGAAGTAGGCGTTGACCACGACATGCGGGCCGTCCCACCAAAACGGGTGGTTCTCCCACGGCTCGATGCAGCTGAGCCCGCTCGCGCCGTTGCTCAGTGGACCCGGATCATGATGTGGTTGTAGCCGCAATGGAAGTAGCGCGACTTGGTTCCCTGCGGGTCGCCGGGCGTGAGGTAGAAACCGCACTTCCACTGCGATCCCGCTTGCACGTCGGGTGCCGCGCTCGCCTGGTCAGGCGCCCCGAACACGCTGGCGCCTGCGGTGATCGCGACGAGCACGGCACGGATGCGATTGCTGTTCATGATTCCTCCCCTGGTGAAACCGAATACGGTGGGTGAAACTGTCGAGTTGATTTCGCCCCATCAGGTGAATCTCCCGCAGATTCTCCTTCTCGCCTGCGGCGGCCCCGAGGTCCCGCTTAGCCTTCTGTGAAGGGGTGCGGACCGTTGTTGGAGCTGTTTCCAGTTTCGGAGCGTCCGCAGTGTCGGCGCTCACGTAATTCCCGGCGCCTGTGCTCACGTAATTCCGCAGGTGGTGGGTCCTTGGTGATGTTCTACCCGGTGGCCTCCTGGGGTCGTTGGGCGGCCCGGTTGGGTCGTTTGTTGGGTCGGTAGCTGGGGCCGTTCATGAAGACCTGGTGGCTGGTGTTGATGAGCCGGTCGAGCAGTGACTCGGCGACCACGGGGTTCGGGAACAGCGGATACCAGTCCACCGGCGAGCGGTTGGAGGTCAGGATCAGCGAGCGGCCCGCGGCGGCGCGTTCGGAGATCAGTTCGTAGAGGTCGTCGGCTTGTGGTGCGGTGAGTTCGCGCATGCCGAAGTCGTCGAGGATGAGCACGGCGGGTTTGGCCAGTTCGCGGAGTCGTTTGTCCCAGCTGCGGTCGGCGTGTCCACCGGCGAGGGTGGCCAGGGCTCGGCTGGTCTTGGTGAACTTGACCTCGGCGCCCTGCCGGATCGCGAGGTGTCCGAGTCCTTGCGCGACATGGGTCTTCCCGACACCGACGGGTCCATAGAGGACGACGGATTCGCCTGCGGCGAGCCAGCGCAGGGCGGCGAGGTCGCGGATCTGCGCGGCGGGCAGCTTTGGGCTGGCGGCGAAGTCGAAGCCTTCGAGGGTGGATTGTTCCTCGAACTGGGCTCGGCGGATGCGCCGGTCGATGGCCTGGGACTCGCGGCGGGCGACTTCGTCGTGACAGAGGACCTGCAGGAACTCGATGTGACCGAGTTCCCCGGCTCGGGCCTGGGCGAGTCTGGCGTCGAGGGTTTGCAGCATCCCGGACAGCTTCAGGTTGCGCAGCGCCTGTTCGAGCGCGACGTCGATGATCACGCCGACACCTCCGTGTCCGACTCGTCGTTCGTGGTGGCGGTGTCCGCGCCGGGCACGGGGGTCGCGGTGGGCATGGCCACGACGTTCACGAACAGCCGCGAAGGACCGTGCAGGAACGCCGCGGCGCCACCGTCACCGGTGGATGGTCGGGGCGGGTCGGCCTCCAGGCCTGCGGCGAGGATGCCCTTGATCGTGCGATAGGACGGGTCGCCGACCGCGATCGCCTTGGCGCAGGCCGCTTCGAGCCGGGCGGGGCCGTGTTTGTCGGCCAACCCGAGCACGCCCTGGGCGGCGCGCAGCCGGAACAGTGCGTTGACCTCCAGCAGCTCGGCGATCACCGCGACACACGCCTGCCCGACCTTGACAGCGCGGGAGCGGCACCAGACCGGGGTCCGCATCCTGAACGCGATCTTCTCCGGCGGATAGTGAGCGAAATCGGTCTGTTTCCCGGCCGGTTTGCGCGGGTGGGTGGCGATCAACTCACCGGCATCGAAGATCTGCACCATCGTCGCGGTCGCACGGGCATCGACCCGGCGGCCGATATGACGCCACGGCACCGAATAGAGCGTCTTGCCGACCTTGACATGGATGTCCGGGCCGATCGTGCCCGCCGACCACGTCGCCAGGACGAAAGGCTTACGCGGCAACGCAAGCAACGCGTCGGCCTCGACCGCCTCGAACACCGACATCGGCGAGGCACCGGCCAGCGGGCGGGCCGAGCGCCGCCCGGCCACCTCCCGGCACCACACGACCGCGGCGGCCTGCATCTGCGCCACCGAGGTGAACTCGCGGCCCCGCCAGAACGAGTCCCGGACATAGGGCATCGGCCGTTCCACCCGCGGCTTGTCCTTCGGTTTGCCGCGCCGAGCCGGGTCGACGAGGGTCCCGTAATGGGCGGCGAACTCCGCATAGGAGCGGTTGATCTTCGGGTCATACAGGTCGGTGCGGTCGACACCGGTGCGCAGGTTGTCCGGAACCAGCCGGTGCGGGACCCCGCCGAAGAACGCGAACGCCTCGACATGGGCCTCGGTCCAGGATCGCTGGTCCATCGTCAGCACCGGGCGAACGAACATCAACCGCGAGCAGGCCAGCACCATCACGAACGCCCACACCCGCTTCTTCCGACCACCCACCGGGTCCGTCCAGGACCCGAGATAGCCGTAGTCGATCTGGGCTTCCTCACCCGCCGGCGGATCGTCCCGCAGCACCGTCACCTGGGCTCGGCGGTCCTCCTCGGGCAGGTTCGCCGCGACATACCGCTTCAACGACGCCACGCTCGCCGACAGGCCGTGTTCGTCGGCCAACCGCTGCCAGATCGTCTGCTTGGTGACCCCCGCGGCCAGCATCGCCACGATGAAGTCCCGGTGCTTGTCGAACTCCGGCCACGTCACCTGCCGCAACCGCATGTCCGCCAGCCCAGGGAACCAGCCCCGCACCAACTCCTCCCACTCCCGGGCCGGCTTCGCCGGCCCGCCCGGCGCCAACCCCGCCGCCACCGCCGGGGCCACATACTTCTTCACCGTCTTGCGGTCCACCCCCAGACTCGTCGCGATCTCACTCTGCGACCTGCCCGCATGCCAATGGATCAAGATCTCGGTCACGTCGACCACGTTGAACGTTCTCCTCGCCAATCCGGGCCTCCGTCAGCTCGATCCAACGGAGGCAGCCTTCGTCCTGCGAGGACCACACCAACGACGACACGCCCACCAACAGGTGAGGAATTACGTGAGCGCCGACCTGGGGAATTACGTGAGCGACAACCGCCCTAACCTGGGGAAATCCGTGAGCGCCGACATCCGCAGGCAATTGCGAGGGGGTAGGTGTCTTCACATGAACGGAAGACAGCAGAAGACGACCCCGCACGGGGCGGCGGCGTTCGGAGCCGAGTTGCAACGGTGGCGCGATCTGCGCGGACTGTCGCTGGCTGAGCTGCAGAAGTTGACGACGTTCAGTCGCAGCCATCTGGGCAACGTCGAGCACGGTCAGCGCCAGCCGACCGAACAGCTGGCGAACGCCTGTGACCAGGCATTGGAGACTGGCGGCGAGTTGCTGCGGATGTTCGCCGCGCTGCCGCGGGAGCAGGTCCACCGGGTCCGACCCGCGCAGCTTCCGGCCCGCGGACGGCACTTCGTCGGGCGGGACGACCTCGTCGCGCGCATGTCCGCCGAAATCGATCAGGGTTTGCGACGTGAGCTCATGCCGGTTGTCTGCTTGGACGGGCCAGCGGGTGTGGGCAAGACCGCGCTCGCTATCCAGTGGGCGCACGTGGTCGCCGATCGATTCTCCGACGGAATTCTGTTCACAAATCTCCGCGGCCACGATGCATCAAATCGGCCCGCGCTCCCAAGCGAAGTTCTGCGCGACTTTCTAGTAGCACTCGGCGTCGGGCCGCTCGCCATTCCTCCTGGAATGGACCAGCGGATCGGCCAGTACCGAAGTCTGCTCGCAGGCAAACGGATGATGGTAGTGCTCGACAACGCCGTCACCCCAGAGCAGGTTCGTCCGCTGCTGCCGGGCAGCGACGGTTGCCTGACGCTGGTTACAAGTCGCAACCGGCTGGTCGGTCTATCCACTCGGGACGATGCGACGCGGATGTCGGTCGGGCCACTCAACGCAGAGGAATCCGCGTCCCTGTTGACCGACGTCATTGGTCGCCGCGCACACGACGATCCCGAGGCCACCCGCGACCTCGCGAAGCTATGCGCCGGATTCCCGCTCGCTCTGCGGATCGCGGCCGAACGGGCCAACGATCGGGACCACCTGGCATTGGCTCGGCTCGCCACGATGCTCACCTCGCAGACGAAGCGGCTGGAAGTGCTCTCCGTCGGCAGCGACGACAGCGCAGCACTCCGGGCAGCGTTCTCTTGGTCCTACACCGCCCTCAGCAGCGAACTCGCCACGCTGTTCCGATTGCTGAGCGTTCACCCCGGACCCGAGTTCAGCGCCGCGGCCGCGGCAGCGGTGGTCGACCTCGACCTGACCGAGACACAGGGACGGCTCGACGCGCTGGCGCAAACTCACCTCATCGAGGAAACCGGCGAAGACCGCTACCGCTTCCACGACCTACTCCGGCTCTACGCCGCCGAGTGCGCCGAGACCGACGTACCCCAACCGGCGCGTCGAGCGGCGGCCGAGCAAGTTCTCCAGTGGTACCTCAGCGCGGGCCAGGCCGCGGGCCGGATCATCTCCGCAGGCCGCGGCTACGCCGAGCGCGGCGTCCCCACGATGCCCACAATACCGGAGTTCGGCAGGTACGACGAGGCCGCCGACTGGTGCGAAACCGAACGCGTCAACCTTGCCAACGCCAGCCAGGAAGCCGCCGAGATCGGTCTGGACGACATCGCCGTCGGATTGCCGATCGTCCTGTGCGACTACCTCTACCGCCGCAAGCCGTGGGGTCCGTGGACCCGGCCGCACGAGCTGGCGCTGGAGATCTGCTGCGCCAACGGCGACACGGCTGGGTTCGCGTTCCTGGTCAACAATCTCGGCAACGCCTTCCTCGACCTGGGCCGACCATGGAAGGCATTGGCCTGTTACCGGAAGGCCCTCGCCATCCGCCAAGGCATTGACGACTTCGGCCTGGCCTGGACCCTCATCGGGCTCGGTCGCGCCTACCATGCGCTCGGCGAACCCATCACACTCGAATACGGGGCTGCGCCGGTTCCCGCCGGGGTCGACCGACGACGCGTCCGGCGGCGACACGAACCGCGCCACTAGCGAACTTGAGTGCTGGGATCTCGCGGCGTCGACCATGCGGTGCCATGCCTCGTCGTTGGGGTCTATGGGTTGAGGCCCTTGGTCGTGGAGTCGTAGATGACCCCGGTGAGGTTCGTTCCGAGAAGGGTGGCCCCGGTGAGATCTGCTCCGACGAGGTTGGCCCCGGTGAGGTTGGCTCGGCGCAGGTCTATTCCGGTGAGGTTTGCTCCCTGCAGGTTTGCGTGGTTCAGGTCTGCGCCGCGTAGGCGTGCGTCGTGGAGGTTCGCTCCGACGAGGTTTGCGTAGGGAAGGAATGCCTCGGATAGATCAGCCCCAGACAGGTTTGCTTTGGTCAGGTAGGTCCCGTTGAGGATTGTTTGGCGCAAGTCAGCCTCGGTGAGGTTCGCCGAAGTCAGATTTGCCTCCGTCAAGTTCGAACGGTGCAGGTTCGCCCCGGTCAGGCCAGCCTGCGACAGGTCCACGTGGCGCAGATTCGCTGCCTCTAGATAGGCATATGGCAGGTACGCCCTGGCGAGGCATGCCTTGGCGAGGTCCATGTGGAGCTCTGGTGGGAGCGCAGATATTAGATCGCCACCAGCGATGGGATGCACCCCATCGTTTGCTCGGTCGCGTTGGCTTAGCACAGAGAGAGGGGCTAGGACGTCGGGGGTGGCGACGTCGGCGCAGGTAGTACCGGAAGGCGGGGTGTTGTTGCGGACTGCGGTGATGGTGAATGTGGTCAGTACCTGGACGATGGTGGGTTGGTCGCGGGGTGAGTCGGCGGCGAGGCGTTGTAGGGCGTAGATGCCCCCCCAGCCGGGTGTGCAGGTGTTCTGGGCCGGTCTGGTCGAGCTGTTCGACGGCCTTCGTGTAGCGCTCGGCGTATTGGCCCTCCTGAGCCACCTCGTTCTGCCGTTGGGCTGCTGCTACCTGGTCTTGGGTGGCGTTGAGGGACAGGCCGGTGAAAATCAAGGCGCCGATCGCGGTAATCGTGGTGACCGCCGTGGTGATCGTCTGCGCCTTGGAGTGCGCATGGCTCGGAGCGGCCGACGGGGTGGCTGGCATGGGACGTGGTCGTATGCGGGTCCGCGTGGTGCCGGGGGCGATGCTGCGGCGGGTTGTACGGATCATGCTTCTCATGATCGCTGTACCCGGCACAGCGCGAAGGCGTGGTGGAAAGGATCCGCGGCCTCAGGGTCGATGGGGGCCAACTGCGTTGGCGATCTGGATTCCTTTGGTCGCCACCCACAAGCTGAGGGCTCCGGCGAGGAAGCCGACCACCAGGCGCGGGGAGAGTTCCTTGATGGAGTGTCGAGTCTGGACGGTCTGGTAGCCCATCGCGACGATCCCGGCGATGACGATGAGCAGGCTGTAAGAGACCAGCAGGATCTGCCAGGAGTTGTCCCACAGCTCACCGACCCGCGGCAGCGCCTCCGGCGTCGGCGTGGTCAGCAACGTGCGCGACAGCAACTCCAACAGCGGGTTGAGCGCCGAGGTGACGATGCCGCGGAAGAACCCGTTGATGGCGTTGGTGACACAACCGCCGATCGCGGTGATCCCGCACTCCTCCTCCCCATCGCCCTGGCCGGGCTGCGTCGTGCCGGGACCGGTCGGCGGCGTGGTCACCCCGGGCCGCGGAATGCAGCCCTCCCCGGCACACGGCGCCGGCGATGTCGGTGGGGTGGCCGGGACGCAGCCGACGGGAACCCCCGGGTGGACGACATCGGTCGGGCAGGGCGGCAGATCCGTCGGCGGCAGCGGCAGGCCGGTGGGTGCCGGCTGCGGCGGGGACATCGTGGGCAGCGAGCAGATCGGGCTCGGCGTGCCCGCTGAGCAGCCGGGGTCGACAGTCGGGATTGGCGGCGCGGGCTGCGCGGCGGCGGAGGCAGGGCTCGGCGCGGCTGCGGCACTCACCGCAACAGCACCGCCGAGCAACACCACCAGGCCCACCGGAACCGCCAGCGCGCGACCCCGCGCAATACCTAGCAAGCACCCGGCGAGGCGACCCAGCCGTCGCCGTGAACTCCGTGGGCGTCGGGTGCGGAGCGCGATGGGCGGGGCGAGCAGGATCCGATCGGCTCCCGGGTGCGTGGATCGGACGGCCGCCTCGGGGCTCAGGTCGCGGACGGTCAGAGCGTCCCGTGCATGGCATCGGATGGGCGCGGTCGGATTGGGTCGGCGGGACATGACTCAGGCCCCCACAATGCCCTTGAGCACGGTCACGACCAGCGGCGCGAGCGCGGCCAGGCAGTAGCCGATCCCGGCGGCCTTGAAGCACTCCTTGGCCTTCTCCTGCTCGCCCGGGTCACCGGCGCCCACGACCCGGCGCACCCCGCCGATGGTCAGGAACACCGTGGCGATCCCGGCCAACACGCCCATGATCCAGTTGCGGATCGGCTCCGTCGGTGATCGAGCCACTCGAGCAGGATCCGGTGTGTCAGCTCGTCGAGCGGACGGCCGCGCCTGGCGATGGTGACGCGGCGGTTGCCGAGTTCGACATCGTCGAGCTGGATCGAACGGATTTGGCCGGGTCGGGCGGCGTGCACGGCTGCGAGCACGACGCAGAGCTTGGCCTGCGGTGTGGTCGCGGCACGGATTGTTCGCGTGATGTCGTCGTGGGTGAGTGGCTGCCAGATGGTGTGGGTTCGATTGCCGAGTCGGATGCTCGCCGCTGGGTTGCGGAAGATCACGCCGTCGCGTTTGGCCCAGGTGAACAGCGACCGCAGCGCGGTCAGCGCGGTGGACCGCGGCTCGCCGCGCAGGGTGTCGAGGTAGGACAGGACGTCGGCTCGGGTGATCTCCCGCAGATGGTCGTGGGTGTGCGACCACGCGGTCAGGGCTGGTACCGCGACGCGGACGTAGGCGATGGCGGTGTTGGCGTGGCGCGGGTTGCGTCGCGGCCCGCCGTGGCGCAGGACGTGAGCCCAGCGCTGGACCTGTTGTGCGATGGCTCCGGGAAGTCCATCCAGTGTGGACTGCAGCCAGGTGTCGAACACGGCGGGTCGGTCGTCGAGCAGGATGCCCATCGTCGACAGCACGTCCACGACGTGGGTCAGGGCGCCGCCGCCTCGTCGGCGGATCACGGGGTAGAGGTCCGACACGCGCACGACGTCGCCTTCGTGGTGGCTGGCCAGCAGCATCACCAGGTTGCGGTTGAGCGCGCGGCGCACGGTCGGGTCGAAGCCTCGCGTTTCGGCGGTGGTGTGTGCCAGGTGCAGCGCCCAGTGCAGCCACGGGTTGTCCGGTGTGGAGCTGGAGCGGAGGTCGATGCTGCCGGGCCGGTAGGTGCGCTTCAGGTCGCCGAACAACAGCAGTTGCACGCCCTCCTCGCTCGGGCGGGCCGCGACGCGCGGTGGGGGCTTGGGTGCCCGGCCTTTGGCGCCGCGACGCCGCGGCGTCGTGCGTGGCGGAGCTTGCGGCCGGTGGATGTCGGCCAGGAACAGTTGCTGGCCGCGCACCTGCGCGAGGTAGGGCGCGAGCACGACGTTCGAGCGGGCGTCAGTGGCGGTGACGGCGCGGTCCAGCCGTGCCTGACACCAGCACAACCGGCAGTACCCCGCCTTCAGCCGCGCCTCGCGGCGGCACGCCGCGCAGCCGCCGACGTGGTGCTGGAAGCGGGCGGCGGCGAAGTTGTAGCAGGCCAGGCACACGCCCTGGGCGTAGGTTTCGCCCCAGGCGAAGCAGTCCGCGCAATTGGTGACCGACCGGGCGATCTTCGGCCCGGTGCCATCACGTGTGACCACCGCTCAGACGGGCGGGGTCGACCGGCCGTCGCGCCGCCGAGGCACCACTCGGGGCGCGGGGCGCTCGTTGACGGCGGCCTGCGTGGTCTCACCGACTGGCTTGGGCACCTGCTCCGGTTCCGGGATCAGCAGGTCGCCGACCTCACAGCCAAGCACCGCGCAGATCACGTCGAGGTCGGCGAGCTTGAGCGAGGCGGGCTGACCGGACCACAGGTAGGACATCTTGCCCAGCGACACCGCCATACCGCGTTCGGCGAGCAGGCGTTGCAGGTCGGAGGCCTGCCAGATGCCGCGATTCGCCGCGGCCAGGCGCAGATTCCACCGCATTCACATCAGTCCTTCCAGCCGCGTGGCCGCGCGCTTCTGCCCGGCGATCCACGCGTCCTCGATCCGGCTGCGATGCACGTGGACGTACTTCATCGTTGTGGCCACCCAAGCGTGCCCGTACATCTCCTGGATGGAGATCAGGTCGACGCCGTTGAGGTAGAGCTGCGAGGCGCAGTAGTGGCGCAGCACGTGCGGCGTCAGCCGACCCGCCCACGATGGCAGGTGCCGCGCGGTGGCCTCGACGAGCCCGGACCGCAGGGTGTCGTAACCGACCCGGCACCGCGTTCGGTCCTTGTTCTGTCGTTCGGAGGAAAACAGCGGCGCGCTGTGGCGCAGGTGGTCATCCTCGAAGTGGCCCCACACGTCCTCGATGTACCAGCGCAGCGTGCTGCCGGCGTCGTTGAGCAACGGGACCATCCGCTCGCGTGGTCCGGACCCGCGCGCGCCTTTGCCGACGCGGACATGGAGCTTGCCGAACGCGCCCAGCTCCCACCGGATGTCGGCCAGGTCCAGGTGGCGTGCCTCGTTGATCCGCAGCCCGACGTCGGCCATCAACCGGGCAGCCGCGTAGTTGCGCGCCGTCGGCGCGAACTTCCGGCACGTCTCCAGATCGCGTCCCCACCCGGCGAACAGTGTGTTGATCTCGGTCTCCAGCGGAGGGATGCGCAACTTGGCGTTCTTGCTGCCGCGCGGCCGGTTCATCTCATCGAGCGGGCACTCCACCACGAGCCCAGTCAGCGCGTGCAGCTCAACCTTGTGCCGCAGCTCCAGGAACTCGAAGTAGACCGACAGCGCGCCCGCGCGCGCCAGCCGGGTGCCACTCGGCGCCCCGCGCAGCTCCCGGCCGAAGTAGGCGTCGGCGTGCGGCGGTTCCATCTCCCACAGCGGGCGGCCGAACCACTCCCGAACCTGTTCCAGATTGCTCAGGTCGCCCCGGATCGTCGTGTCCGCCACCCCGGCCGAAGCCCGCGCGAGCACGAACCCGGCCATCACGTCGACCTCGAACTGCTCGAGTTCATCCGGCGATGCCACCGGCCGCAGCGTGCGCAGATCCCGAACCGCCGCGACAGCCAACCCACGCTCCTTGACTTCAGTATTCCTGAAGGGAGATCACGCAGAATGAAATCACTTCAAGAATCCCGAAGCAACTTCAACACGCCAAACCCAGTGTGCGCTGCGAGGAAGGCCCAGGTCTGCGGGCAGAGGCGAGCGCGGACCCGGCTGAACCCCAGTGATGTCGTACTCACCCGCGGAGCCGCCCGCACACACCAGCTCGCCGACGACCTCGGCAACGACGAACAACCCTGGAACCGGGCGGCATGAGCAACGACCCCGTGCTCGGATCGCTCTGCACGGGCTACGGCGGACTCGACCTCGGCATGCTGGCCGCACTCGGCGGCGGGCCGCATCGCCTGGTGCGCGGACCCCGACCCACACGTGCAGCAGATCCTCGCCGCACGCATGCCCGACGTGCCCAACCTCGGCGACTTGCGCGCCATCGACTGGACCACGGTGGAGCCCGTGGACGTACTCGCTGCCGGGTTCCCGTGCCAAGACATCTCCGCCGCCGGCAGACGCATCGGCATCGAGAAAGGCGAGCGCAGTGGCTTGTGGACCGACATCGTGGCGGGCCTTCGCGTACTACGACCCGCGCTGTTCATCGTGGAGAACGTCGCCGCGCTTCGCTGGCGCAACGGAGGACTCCACCGTGTACTCGGCGACCTGGCCGAAGCAGGGTATGACGCGCTCTGGCGTAGCGTCCGCGCCGCCGACATCGGCGTCCCACACCGACGCGAACGCGTGTTCCTGCTCGCCTGGCCCCGCGCTCCCCTCACCGCGGATGCTGCCAACACCGCAAGCGCGCGACGGCGACAACCGAGGCGCCGCCGATCCGACTCGCCGGCGAGCGCTTGGACACCAAGTCAGCTTGCACGACGCGGTGAACGCTGTGATGAGGTTGATGCCGACCCCGACAGCGTCGGACGCGAAGTCTTCAACTCACTGCACCCACGACGGTGGGCCGTCTCTGTCCGACCGGTGTCGACTGCTGGAGACGACCAACTCGGCGTTCCTTCCAACGCCCCGAGCGACCGACGGAACGAAGGGTTGCCCAGCACAACGCGGTTCCAAAGGCGACCTGATGCTGCCCTCGGCGATCATCCAGCTTTTGTCTCACAGCGAAGCGGCACGAACCTCGTAGAAGCCCAGGCAGAAACCATGGACTGGGGAGACTACGGCCCGGCCGTACGCCGCTGGGAACAGCTGCTCGGCAGACCCTCGCCGTATCCGACTCAACCAGGACAACACGGCAGCCCCGTGCTTGCGCCGCCCTTCGTCGAGCACCTCATGGGCCTCCCACAAGGCTGGATCACCGATATCCCTCTCGCGCGCACAGCACACCTCCGTGCGCTCGGCAACGGCGTCGTCCCACAACAAGCGGCCCACGCACTTTCGCACCTGCTGAAGGACCTTGCTGGCCTTCTTCAACACGATCCGGTGTGTGGGCGTTCCGAGGACGACGCTGCAGCATGACGGACCGGAGATCCCGGAACTGTCGGTGCTGAGAGTCATACTGACGGCTTGTCGAGATGAACTCCGGGAGACGATCAAGTGGGCATTCTTTCGGCAGCTGTGGTCAAGCTCGCTGAGACGTTGGTCAGGACGGCTGTCGAGGCAGGCACTGGGAACAAGAAGGCCGGAGACCTCGGTGCAGGCGTCACCGCCATCCTCGGTGGTCGCTTGAGCGAAGCCGCCGAGAGCCGCCGTGTCCAACGAGCCCTGGAAGAAGTCGGCAAGCAGGTAGCCGAGCGGATCAATGAGCGGTTCGGACACGAGTACCGACGACTCGACGAGCACGACCAAGTAGCCGCTGTCGAGGCGGTCACAGAGACCTTCCAACGCGCCGACCTGAATGCACAACTCGTCGCCAAGGCAAATCTCGATCCGCGCGTTCTGGAGAGAGAGCTACGTCGGCAGGCACCAGCTCTGCTCGCGGAGGTCACCCTTGGCGAGGACGGCGAGCAATACTACTTCCGGCTGCTCAGAGAGTCGTGCGCCGACGTCGTGCAGATCATCCGAAAGCTACCAGATTTGCAGGTGGCGGCACTCGGAGAGATCTTGCAGAGACTCACCGGCCTGCACGACCAGGTTCAATCAGAATCTGATCGCGCCGAGCGCAGGCTCGCTCACGCTGTGGAACAGATCGAGTCGAGCTCTGGGCGCAAACTCGAGGACTTCGAACGTCGCTTGCATCGACTGCCACCGATCCATCATGACCACCTTGTGACCTGGTGGCGTGACGACCCAGAAGGTGTTTGGTCTGTTGTCACGACCTTCACGAGCATGGAGTCGCCGCCCAGCGAGGTGGCAAGAGCTTGGGAGGCAGACCCACCGGCTCGCCTGGCTGCGCTGGCCGTGCCGGCCCGCCTGGCAACAGCGACGCTGCTCGCGGTGTACGGCAGCCGTACTCTTGCTGCGAGCCTGTTTATCTCGGCGGCTGATGACGGTGCGCCACGCAGGCAGTTCTGGTTGGCGCGAGCCGCATTGATCTACGAAGACATCGACCGCCGAGACGACGCCCAACGCCCGCTGCTCGATGCCGCTTCCAAGAACAGTCTTACGGATCCCTTCGCACGCTGCATGACCGCTCTCTTGGCCGACGATTGGACACGTCTGCGTCATGAGCTCGCCAGCTGGAAGCCAGCAGACAACCTCGAGCGTTTGTTCCACTATGTGCTCTCAGTACGTGAGGCCCTCATCGGCAGGGGAACCGAGACGATCTCACGGTCGTCGCTCGACGAGGCGATCGCACTCTCCAGTAAAATCCTGCGGGACACATGGATTTCGACCGTGGCGCTCGCACGGGCCGCACATCTGGTTTGGCGAGCCCAACGCGGCGAGGCAGATCACCGGCACGCCGACATCCGCGAAGCCCAAACACTAGCGCTCACGGTTCGCGATGAGCGGCGCACATGGCGAGGTGACAGCGCAGAGGCCGTGGCTGTCGCGTGCGAAGCTGCCGACGAAGTCGGCGACTACAAGGCCGTTCTACGGTTCGGCCTTACTGAAGCTGGCGAAGCAACTGACCAGGAAGCCGCTGAGCAGAAAGTACGTCGGTTCGTCCTCGTCGCGCGCACATGGCTGGGTGATCCACCCGACGACGTCACATTCGAAGAGGTAGGAGACGCCTCCGTAGTCGCCGCGATGAAAGCGATCATCGCTCTCCGCCGGGGCGAGGACCCAGCTGCCCATTGGCGAGCTGCGCTGGAAGCTGCCACGGAGGATGCCTACAAGGCTCGAGCGCTACTCGGGTTGGCGCGCTGCGGACAGATGGACGTCCAGGCTATGGAAGAGCTGTCTGCCAAGTTGCCGGACATCGGCAAGGAGATCCGAGCCGTAGCAGACCTCGCCGCGGGACGAACCGACCGCGGAATCGCGGTGTTGCGTGTTCAGGCGCGCTCATCACGAGATGCTGCTTCAATCCTGGCCGGCGCTTACAGCGAGATGGGCGATGTCGACGGTCTTGTCGAAACGCTTCGCCAAGCGGCTGATGACTTCGCCGACCCTGAACTTCGACTCGAAGCAGCGCTTGAACTCCATCGCGCTGATCGGGTGGATGAAGCCGAGCAGGAGTTGGCGGCACTGATAGCCGCGTCACCAGCTGGTTGGCAGGGCCTTCGGAACGCCCAGCTTCTCGCCGCGCGTATCGCCTTCGACGCGGGCAGATTGGAGACTGCCGCACAACTCGCGCGCTCCGCCCTGAAAGCAGACCCGAGCGATGAGCGAACCCGTTGGTCGCTGATTCACCTCCTCCTTCGCAGAGCCGATACCGCTGCGGCATGGCGGGTGTTTCGTGAACACGACAGCCCTCTGCGGGCGGTGCAGCTGGACGACGCTCATTGCTGGATCCAGCTGCACCGGGAGTATGGAGACTTGCACGAAACCGCAGATGGCTGCCTGCGCCTGATCCGCCAGTTCCCGGACTCGGAGCAGGTCGCCGCTCATGCGCTGGTCACTCTCATCGCGTTTCGCGCCGCAAAGGAGCCACTCCCTGAAAACCTAGCTGAGGAGTTGCAGCGCGCGTCGGAGAACTTTTTCGAACTCTGGCCAGAGAGCTCGCTGCTGAGACGGATCCGCGGAGACGATCTGCAAGCTCTTGTCGCTCAGATGAACGAGATGGCTCGGGAATCACCCGAACAGCGACAGATGAAGCGAGAACTCCTGAACAAGGTAGAGCTCGGACAGCTGCCGGTCGGAGTCCTCTCGGCCGCGCTGCCGCGTAGCTACGCGGAGATCGTGCTGCGGCGGGCCCCAACGGTTCTGCAGGCAGTGCACGCCGACCTGTCCGAACACCGCATGTGCCTACAGTCCGCCTCCACGACGGCTCGTTCGACCGTCGTGGTGGACACAACAACAGTCGCCGTGCTGGATACCCTTCCGCACTCGATCCGCAGCTTGGCCTTGGGGCTGTTTCGCCGCGTCATAACCTGCGACTTGACTCTGCACGATGCAAGAGTGGCCAGAGACGCATTGGCGAGCAGAAGTACCGGATCATGGGGCTGGGACGAAGACGCTCAGACCGGGCGGCTGTACGAGACCTCCGACGAGGAGGCCGACCGGCTTGCAGAAGAATCTGATCGACTGGTTCTTAGCATCGAACAGCTAATTCGCAAACCCCGTCCTCTCACGCGGATCGAACCGCGGCTGGATGAGCAGTCTTACCACCCTTGGGCGCCCCTGCTTGACCTCGCCGCTGATCAGCAAGCGCCGGTGTGGGCCGATGATGCGGCACTCCGGGCCCTCGCCAGATCTGTAGGAATTGAGGCGATCTCAACTGCGGCCGTACTGCAGAGACTACTGAACGAGGAGTTGATCAATGCACAGGAACATCAGGCCGCAATCACCACGCTGTTCCGCGCGAGGGTAGGCGACTTCCAATTCACCTCGCATCGGCTCATAGAGATCGCCGAAGAAGAGGGCTGGCAAGCAGGCTCAGTCGCTATGGCTCTGGGACGCCCCAGCTCGTGGCGGAACGCCGAGGCGACGCTGCCATTTGTCGGCAAACTGGTGCAGCAGGTAGCCCAACACCGGCCAGATGCCCTGCCACAGTGGGCCTATTGGCTTGCACGTGGCGCTGCCTACGCGTTCTGCCGCACGCCGCAACTCGCGTCGAACGCGGTAGCCGGAGTAGTTGCGCTCGCGATCCACCACGCCAACGCTTCAGGTCCTCTCCTACGAGCAGTGGTGGACCGGTGCCGCGCAGCCCTCTTCGACGTAGTGCTGGTTCGTCAGGACGTGGTTGATCCGCTTCCACTGGCAGCTGAAGCCATCTACCGCACGCTCCTAGAGCTGCTTCCGCCAGCACTCGCCGCACAGTACGTCGTCGCGGCCGTGGCGCAACTCGAAGACAGAGACCGCCACGCTGTACTCCGCATGATCCTCGAACTGACCAATTGACACGATTGATGGCGACAATGTCTGCCACCCCAATGACACCGCCAGCTGTTGGACACACCGGGGAGGGCATCAACCCGAGCGCGTTGATGCAGCGCAACTCCTGAGCAATGACCTTGTCGCCCGTCCAGCAGCTTCGTGGTGGAGTCCCTACTCCAGCAAAGGAGCGCAGACTGAGCGGGTTCCGAACCGCGAGAGGTTGACGATGCCCACTAAGCACGAAGGGATCTGGTGGATCGCCGACCACCGTCCCGAATCCGAGGTTCGTCGAGTCGACGGTGTGCTCACGATCGAGGAATCTGGTCGTGCGGTTCTCGACGTGACCGCGTTGCTGCCGTTCTTGATCGAGCCGGTAAACGGCGTCCGGTCCGCCTATGTACGACCAGCCTCGGCACTGGCCGTTCATGGTCGTGCCGCGAGCGGCCGCCAGATCACGTTGCTGCGTGTGAGTGGCAACGGCCGCCGGATGCAGGTGGGTGCTGTGATCGACGGCCTGTGGCTGAATCCAGGAAAACCTGCTGACATGACCACAGACGATCCGGTGCCAGCTGACCGTCGACCTGATCTCGTACCCGCGGAGGACGTGCTGGCGTTCGTCGGCGCGGAGGTGCAGCTGGAGCACCTCGCAGAGTGGTCGGCGTCTGAAAGCCAGCCGACCGCAACGCTGCCGGACGGCACAACTGTCGTGCTGGTCTCCCAGATGCACCAGGGTGACGAAGGTTCTTCAACGAGTCCTGTCGACACTGTCCTGGCCAGGATCACGACGACGCACCCAGTCGCCTTAAGCGCGCTGTTGGGGCACATCAAGTCGATGCGACGCTTGCTGGGTTTGGTCGTACGCCGCGAGGCCAGCGTGCTTTCCGTTCATCTTCGTGCAGTCGAGCCTGACGACGAGGCTGCGACGCAGACGATCGATCCCTCTGAAACAAGGCTGCTTCCGCTGCAAAAGCGGTTCCCGCCCGTGATCCCGTCCAGTGGCGGTCTCGTGCCGCGGTCACGGATGCTGTTCACCCTCGATCACGTGGGTTTCGACGAAGTCCTGCCGCGCTGGTACCGAGTCGCAGAAGAACTGGACGGCACGATGGCAAGCCTGTCGGTCGCCCACGAACTACCCCTCTTGCTTGACACACGCTTGGTCACCGCGGTCACTGCAGCCGAGTCCTACTTCGCCAGCCGAGCCGAAACGGCCGGAATGACGTACATGCCAGCCGATGACTTCGCGGCCCTACGCGAGCTAGTCGCGGCGGCCATCGCCCAGTCACATGAACTGAAACAGTATCAGGAGTACGTCGTCGGATCGCTATGGAATCAGCCGACCCTGAGGCAACGTCTCGAACTGCTGGTTGACCACCTCGGGACGCACGCTCGACCTCTACTGACCAACAGCTCTGCCAACGACAACGCAGGCTGCAAGTCGTCCGACCTCCCGCAGGCGAAGGCCTGGGCATGGGGCGCGTCGCGATGCCGCAACGACGCGGCCCACGGCGGCCGAGTAGTCACGCTGGACGACGACGCCGCGTTCACCGTCCTCACCGCCACCTTGGCAATCGTGGAACTTCTCGTGCTGCGCGACCTCGGAGTCGACGACGCGCGTCTCGCTGAGCTGGTCCGCGACCGTCACCATTCGCTCGCGCAGGACATCGATGACTATCTGATGCCGGCATACAACAGTGGTGCTGCTACCCAAGCTCCTTCGCCGCGCAAGAAGAAGGCGCGGCGATCGCATCTGGTCGCTGAAGAGGAACTCGAACCTGACGATGGCATGGATCCTCTCGTCGCCGCCCTGCTAGAGGTTGCCGGGACAAAGTGGCGCCAGGAGTGGGTCCCGAGCGGCGCTGTCTTCGGCGCGGCACGCCGCCGCGGGGTCCCAGAAATTAACGTCAACAACGTCGCCCAAGCACTCGCCGATACCCTGGGAGATACCGCACCGCAGCGCACACCAGGAAACAAGCCCGAAGCAGGCCCTGGCTATGCCACATCAGCGCTCTTCGTCTCCGTCAACGACCACTGCGCAGCTACAGGCATGGAATTTCCGATGTCCAGGTGGCGTCGACACGTTGACCTCGCCCCGATCCTCGACGCGTTCCCCCTTCTCGTTGACGCCACAACGGACACGGTGGCCGAGGTTCTCGAATCCCATGGCCACGAGATCGGGTCCGCCGACCTGCAGCACCTTGTTGCATGGGTGGCTGAAGACCGGCTCCAAACCTGGTGTGTACAAGTTGATGTGTCGGCTGCGATGTGATGGTCATGGATCTGAGGTTCGAACGCGGCTGCGTGCTTCCATACACCCTCTTGCCCGCTATGCAACGAGGTCTGGACGCTGTTGGGCAACCTGGCGCGGTGGTCGTGGTGAGCAAAGACTTCGATCAAACGATTCGGAGGCTCGACCATGCATCGCACATGTATACAGCGGAACGCGGTTCGGGCGTGGCCGCCGCCAGAACGATGACGCTTGGCGGAACGCCGACCATCATCCTCAACGGGGACGTGGTATCGCACTGTTCGACCGATGATGTTGAGAGGCTGCTTGCTCACGAGGGCGGACACGTCGCGCTACACGTGAACCACGAGTCCATAACGGACTGGCCCTTCAAGGACCACTGTTCCGAAGGACTAGCAACCCTCCACGGGGTAGCGGCGGCGAGCCTTGAAGAGTTTCGAATTGAACTGCTGATGGCTCGGCTCGGCTACCCCATAGCCGAGCGTGCGAGCGCCGGCAGTCTCGACGAGCAGCTCTTCGAGCTGTCGTTCAAGATCTGCACAGCACTGACGGATCCAGCATGCGCCAACCCTCGTGTGTTCGCGAAGACAATGATCGAGGCGACGCAACTCATGGTCACGTCGCTCGCGTACCTCGCGGGAGCTAAGACAGGCCGGACTCAGGATTTCGATGTAAGCCAGCTGTCAGCTTTTGGAGCAGGTTTCTGGGACGATGTAGTCGCTCCTAGCTGGTCTGATCGGCTCAACCTCTACCGCTCGATTCCGTCTGCCGGCACTCGTGAGTCTCCAGCAAGACTGGCCGACCTTCTCAATCGCGCGGTAGACGTAGAGCGGAAGTTCTTGAGCGACATCGGATTCACGATCACAGAGGACGAACGCCAACAGGGCGCATGGAGCTTTCTCCGCACAGCGAGCGACGCTGTGTTCGACGCTCGCATCCAACGGCTTGCAGCCGAAGCTCGCCAACGCGGTCTCATACCGTGACACCCACGCGACGGCTTCGGACGGTGTGGGAGCACGCTCTGGGAGCAAATGGGGAGCAACACCACGCGCTGAACGGCCCAGAACAGACCGCAACGAGCCTGAACGGACCGGCGCTAACCTGCAAGAGTCTTGTTTCCGCAGGTCAGCGCGGTCTCCGTGCCATAGTTCACACCTAAGGGGTCAACTCGGCTCCGCTTGGCCTATCTCCGGCGTAGCCAACGGTCCTCGGCGAGCCATCACCAGCGGCACCCGCGCTGTGATCGGCAATGACTTCAGCAGGTAGTCCGGCGCACTCGGTTGTTGAGGGTCGGCATTCCTTCGTGCGTAGTCGGTGTGCAGCTGGGGTGGAGCCTGACCAGGGCTGGAACGCACAGTGCCATCAGAGAAGCCGGTAGGCCGCGCACACCCCGGTTGAATGTACTGGTTCTCCCCCACGGGCGATCCCGTCGGACTCGGTTTCTCATCTGGTCATCGCCCGTCGCCAGCGTGCGGCGGAGTTCTGAGCTTCCTAACGATCTTCGACTTCGACGCTCCGATAAAGATTAGGTAACAGGCCTGGAAAAGTGCGGTGTTTTCCGGAGTCGGGAAGTGTCCCAGGCCGCCACGCGCGGCGCGGGCGCCCAGCGGAGAACTCGAGGCGACACGGAGCGAGGAGTGGTTAATGGAGGCGAACACGGATCGTTGTGACGAGGCGGCGGCGGTACTGCTCTACACGCCCGCTCAGGCGGCGGCGTTGTTGCAGGTTCGGGAGTCGTGGTTGCGGCGACGGGCGGGGCAGCGGCGGGTGCGGTGTTCGTTCGTGGGCAAACACTTGCGGTTCTCCCCCGCCGACCTCGCGGCCATCGTGGCCGACGCTGCCCGGCCCGCCCGGCCGCAGCCGGGGCCGCGCCGACCGGAGCGGACGCGCCCGTCCGGACCGGCTGGCCGGCCGCCTCGGTGAAATCAGACCCGGTCGGATGACCACATACCGCTTCCGCTCCACCGTTGAGTCGAGCGTGAATGTGGCGCACCCGGATTCGGGTGTATCCCACTGGAAAGGACCTTCGCCATGGCTTGGGTGGAGAAACACGGCTCCGGGTACCGAGTCCGATATCGACTGGCCGACGGGACCGTTCCCGCGGAGCCCGGCTTCGATACACGCGCCGACGCCGTCGACCGGGCGCGGGAGATCGACAGCGAGATGCGGCGCGGGACCTTCACCGACCCGCGGCTGGCGCAGACACCCCTGCGCGACTGGATCAAGGTGTGGGCCGACGCTGTGGATGTGCGGGCGGGAACGTGGGCCAAATACGACTCGCACCTGCGTAACCACATCCTGCCCCGGTTCGGCGACGAACCCATCGGCGAGATCAACCGCATGACAGTCAAAGCATGGGCCAAATCCCTACGCCGCACCCTGGCACCCGCAACCGCAGCCGACATCGTGTCGCTGCTGTCATCGATCCTGGGCGAAGCCGACGAAGAAGGACTGATCGGCGCCAACCCGTGCCGCAAACTGCGGCTGGCCCCCGACTTCCGCGAACGACCACACGCCACCCCCGCCCAGGTCCTGGCCATCGCGGGCCGCATGCGGGCCTGTGACGGGCTGATGGCCGTCACCGCCGCCTACACCGGCATGCGGTGGGGCGAACTGGCAGGCCTGGCATGGAAGAACGTCCTGCTCGACGCGCCCACCCAACTCATCAAAGTCGACCCGAAACACGGCGCACTGCACGAAGTCGGCGGCGAACTGACCCTCGGCCCACCCAAGACCCCGGCCAGCGTCCGACCCGTCCACCTGCCCCCGTTCCTCGTCGACCTGCTCCGCGCGTGGCGAGAGCAGCGGCACGGGCCCACGGTGTTCCCCTCCCCCGACGGCGGCCACCACCGACGCTGCAACTTCCGGCGCCGCGCATGGCTGCCCGCCGTCGCAGGTGACCAGCGGCGCGGGTGGGAACCGATCCTGACCGGGCTGCACTTCCACGACCTACGACACAGCCACAAACCTGGATGATCGAGGACTACATCCCCGACGTCCTCCAAGACGCCAGACTCGGCCACAGCAAACACGGGGTCCGCGGGCGCTACTCGCACGTCACCGACGTTATGACCTCTACCCTGCTCGCAAAACTTCAGGAGCGGTGGGAGCAAGCTGGACACGACCTCTACCCACACGGAAATGTGGTCAAGATCATCTGCTCCCAAATTGCTCCCACAAACGCTGAACGGCCCGCCGATGAAGATCATCGACGGGCCGTCTGACCAGCGTAAACATACTGGTGGGCGATACTGGGATTGAACCAGTGACCCCTACCGTGTCAAGGTAGTGCTCTCCCACTGAGCTAATCGCCCGAGGCGGAGACGGGAATCGAACCCGTGTACAGGGCTTTGCAGGCCCTTGCCTAAGCCACTCGGCCACTCCGCCATGACAGAATTCCGAGGCTCGGCGCTCCGTCAGTTCTCGAAAAGAAACTCGAGGCCGGCACAGAGGCCGATCGACTTCCGAGCGGACGACGAGATTCGAACTCGCGACCCTCACCTTGGCAAGGTGATGCGCTACCAGCTGCGCTACGTCCGCAGTCCCAAAGTTTCGGTACTCCTGGGCCCTTGTTGGGGCCTCGTTTCCCTCTGCCGTGGTACGAGTGGAACTCTATCCGACGCCCGTCAGAGCGTCCAAATCGGGGGTCCCCTTTGACTGTTCCCTCAGGTCAGGTCGGTGGAGATCAAGTGCGTGAGCGCCTCGTCGACGTCGACCCACAGGTGTTCGTTGCCGGGGACGACGACGTCGTAGGTGCGGTCGAGGAAGTCGGCGAGCTCCTGGGCGGACGCCTCGAACACGGCGTGGCCGGACGGGGAGCTCAGCTCGATGACGACGACCTCGGGGTCGTCGACGGCCGGGCGGATGCGGACATCGCCGTCGCCCGCCTCGGCGATGAGGCCGTCGGCGAGGAGGTCTCGGGCGAACACCCACTCGACCCAGCCCGCGCGGCCGGTCCGGAACGCGGCGACGACGGCGTACGGGTCACGGGTGTCGTAGCGCAGCTCGACCTTCACCGGGACCGCCGGGGTCCTCGGCGCCAAGAGGTCGAACACCGCGGTCGACCGCAACGTGACGTGATCGTTTCGCATCGTCGCTACCCTTCTGCTCCCTTCCCAGTCGAACGACTGAGTCCCGCACTATGTGACGCTCTAGCGCACCAATTAGGACGCCAGACGGACTTACTTCACCCGTCTGGGCCACTGCCGTGCGCACAGGGCAGTCGTGCCGCTTCGTTCTGTGACGAACTACCGCGAGGCTCCTCCATAGTGGCTGGTTTCCGGCCATCCTGGTAGCGCCCGACACCTGATTGTTGGCGGGCCGACATTTACCAGAATGGAAATGTGAGGCTGACCTGCGGCTCCCCGAAACACTGTGGTGAGAACCACGTTGACGCAGGTCACGGCCGTCACCAAGCCGACAGGCGACGGGCGCAGCACAATGGTGCAAATGGCCGAAAGGCGGACTGAGTGACCAGCGACACCCGAGAAGACGGCGGCATGCGCCCCGACTGGGCCGACCGCAACGCCACCACCCGAACCATCTGGCGAGTCGGCGTCGGCGTCGTCGGCGGCATCGTGCTGATCGCCGGCATCGTGATGATCCCCTACCCCGGCCCCGGCTGGCTGATCGTCTTCGCGGGCCTGGCGATCCTCGCCATCGAGTTCACCTGGGCCCACCGCCTCCTGCGCTACGCCCGCGGCAAATACGACGCCTGGACCGACTGGCTCGGCCGCCAACACCTCGCCGTGCGGATCCTCATCCTGCTGCTGACGGCGGTGATCGTCGTGGCCACAATCTGGCTGCTGAACGGGTTTGGCCTGATCGCGGGCTGGCTCGGAATCGAGTGGCCGTGGTTGAGGTCCCCGATTTTCACCTGATCCACCCCACCCTGTAGAGTCTCTTCCAACGACGCGGCCCACGGGCCACGGCGGGCGATTAGCTCAGCGGGAGAGCACTTCGTTCACACCGAAGGGGTCACTGGTTCGATCCCAGTATCGCCCACAGATTGCTTAACCTGTTCAGACGGCTCGTTGGTGAACTTCACCAACGAGCCGTTCTGCGTTGTGGGAGCAACTGGGGAGCGCTAGCGCCGGCTGAGGTCAAAGCGGCGTAGGACCGAGCGCCTTCGGCGGCAAGCCTCGCCGCAACGCCACCGCCGCCGCAGGGTTGGCGGAAGCCGCCGGGCCACCCAGGGACAGCAACACACCCTCACCCAACGGCGTCGCCGGAGTGCGGCCGTTCAGGGCGGCCGCGCGGCTCGGGCCGAGGTAGGTCAGCCAGCCCGCGACCGGCTCGCGCGGGGCCGTGGTCTGGGCCTCGCGCAGGGGCCACGATGTCCAGGTCGCCCAGTCCGGCTCCCAGGCGGAGACGATCGCGGCCATGACGCGTTCGGCCACCGCCGGGTCGTACAGCTCAGCACCCGCGCCCGCGGGGATCGGCAGGTCCAGCACCACGCTGTTCATCAGGTGCGGGTTGCCCGCGTGGTAGCCCACGGTCCCGGCGAGACCCACCTCGACCGGGTCGCGGTGCCACAGGCCGAACGAGAAGCCCAGCTCGGCGAGCACGCCGCCGCCGACGTCGGCGCGGTTGCGGCCCGCGTTCAGCAGCTCCACCAGGGCAGCGGGGTCCGCCGCGACCGGGGTGGTCGCGGCGGACTTGCGTGTGCCCTTGCGGTACCAGGTGGCCAGGGCGGGGTGCGCCTCGGCCAGCCCGGTCAGCAGACGGCGGAGCCGTTCCGCGCAGGCTTCCACCGGCTCCGGGCGGGAGCCCCAGTAGGCACCGACGTGAAACGGCTCCGCCGTCATCGCTCACCTCTCAGATCTACAACGAGGGCACGTGCACGACCCTGATACCCGTGATCCCTCGACTCGCGAAGAGTCTAGTGATCGCCTGGGCGGCCGACGCTTCGGCGACCGACCATTGGATCGGGGTCTTGCCCGCCGCGGCCAGTTGGCGCTGGGCCTGGGCGACCAAACCGTCCGCACCCTTCCACCAGGACTGGAACTGGCCGTTCTTGACGAAGTTGGCGTAGCCCGGTCCCTTGGCCTCCTGGAGCACGCCCCGGACGAAGCCGTCGAACTTGACCCCGCCGACCCGGTACACCGAGCCTGCGGCGCGTCCGGTGATTTGGACCTGGTAGGCCGCCGCCCGAGCCGACATGGCCTCGTTCGCCAAGCCCCACGCGCCTGGGCCACCCGAGGCCAGCCTGCCCGCCGCGATCCGGGCACCACCGCCACCGGCGATGCTCAGACCGGCGTCGATCGTGTCGGCCGTGCCCTTCGACACGCCCGCGGCCTGCATCAGCTTGCTGGTGCCGGAGCTTTCGTCCTCACCGGACCACATCTGCTTCCAGCCGGTCACCGCCACGTCCGAGCCGTGGACCGCGACCGCGACACCTGCGACCGCGCCGATCCCGGTGACACCGGTCGTGGTGGCCAGGGTCGCCCCGGCCGCCGCCTCCAGCACACCGCCGACCAGCTTGACGCCACCCATGATCCGGTTGAACGTGCTCGGCGCGCGTCCGTCCGGGTCACCCATGCGGATCGGGTTCTGGTTGGCGTAGGCGTAGGGCGAGAGGTTGAACGGTTGGAACACGCCACCGTTCGGCTGACCCTCCAGGTACTGCGCGAGGATCGGGTCGGGGCTCTGCCACACGTTCGTCCGCGGGTTGTAGTAGCGGGCGCCGTAGTAGTAGAGGCCGGTCTCCTCGTCGAGTTCCTTGGACCCGTACTGGTACGGGACCGGGGTCGGCTGGGCCGGGTGCTCGTTGACCCAGGTCTCACCGAAGGCGAAGTACTCCAGGTGCTCGGTGAGGTTGCTGTGCTCGTCGGTGACGTATCCCGACGATCCGAGGTGGTCGTTGTGGAAGTAGAAGATGTGGTTCTCGTAGGTGCTGTCGGGCTTGACCGTCTTGGTGGCCAGTCGGGTCTCGCCGACGAACACGTGCTTGAACCCGGTCCCGTTGCGCTCGCTGAAGGAGCGGTTCGGGTAGATGTGCTGCGGCCCGGCGATCTTCACGACGCGGGCGCCGTGATCGTCGTAGTAGTAGCGGACGGTCGCGGGCTGCTGCGGGCTCACACACTCCGCCGGAGCCTGCTCGACAGTGCGGTTGCGCGCGTGGTCCTGGTTGCAGGCGAGGCGGTTCTCCTCGTCCCACACCATCTGCCGCCGCTTGCCCGGGGCGGGCGGCAGCGTGTTGACCGTGTCGATCAGGTTGCCGTTGGCGTCGTAGACCTGGTTGACCGGGCCCACCGCGGTCGGCGCGTGCGGACGCGCGGCCGTGTAGTTGTAGCCGTAGTCGTAGGTCGTCTTGCGTTGCGGCTGGACGTTCGTGCCGCTCGCCGCCGCCTGCGTGCCGAACGACTCGCTCTTGGCCGACTCGGTGCTCAGCGGCGGGTCGAAGATCGGGTCCGTGCCCGGGTCGGGCGCGGGTTCGAGGCTGGTCGCCTCCTCCTCCGGTTCCTCGATCACGCCGAGCGGCGGGTAGAGGGTCGGGTCGTGGACCGGGTCCTCCACGACCGTCGTCGGCTCTTCGTAGGCCACGGTCTGGAACTGCGCCGCCGACTGCGACACCACGATGTCGTGCGTCTGGGTCTTGCGCGTGGTGTTGTGGATCGAGTCGTAGCCGACCGCCATCGAGTACCGGTCCAGCTTGTTGTCCGCGTACCGGTACTCACCGGTCGCGGCCGTCAGCCGGTACAGGTCGTCGTAGGTGTAGGTCTGCGTGCTCGGTCCGCCGATCGGCTTCGCGTGCGGCAGCGCCACGTCGTTGCGCAGCTGCTTGATGTTGTTGACGTTGTCGTAGGTGTAGCTGATGTTCTGGAACTGGTGCCCGTCCGGCAGCCGCGACTTGAGCACCGCGAGCTGGCGGTCCGCCGCGTCGTAGTTGTAGGTCGTGCGGACCCCGGTGCCGGTCTCCATCAGCACCCGCTGGCCGAACTTGTCGTAGTCCAGCCGCGCAAGGTACGTGTAGTCGAACCCGCCCTTGCTGCCCGCGGCGTGGTCGACGAGACCGCCGGTGTCGTAGCGGTAGGTCAGCACCTCGCCGTCCGGGTAGGTCATGCGCAGCACCCGGTTGAACGAGTCGAACTGGTAGGAGGTGGTGTAGGTCCGCGCCGGTCCATTGAGGACCGACTCCGGCACCGTCCGGTTCTCCCGCACGACCTCGCCGAGCGGTCCATACGCCCGCGACACCGTGCCCGCGCCGTCCTTCACCCCGGTGATCCGGTTGGCGCCGTTGTCCGCCGCGCCCGGGGCACCGTAGGTGTAGGTGACGTTGTTGCCGGTGAACGTCGGGTACCGGATCGCCTTGAGGCGGTTGAACTCGTAGTCGTACTCGACGGCCTTGCCCGCGGCCCGCAGCTTGGAGGTGACCTTCGCGGTGATGTTGCTCGCGAGGTCGTAGCGGGTCTCGACGCGGCCCGAGTCCGGGTTGTCGACGATCGTGCGGCGACCCATGAGGTCGTACGCGGTCGACGTGGTGTTGTTCTTGTCGTCGACGACCGTCAGCAGCTGGCCCAGCGCGTCGTAGCCGTAGCTGGTCCAGATCACCGGCTGTCCGCCCGCCGGGTTGAACTCCTTCACCGAGGTCGTCAGCGACCGCACGTCGACGTAGGTGCGCCGCTGCTTGCCGTTGCCGTCCGTGGTGACGGACTCGAACCGGGTGACGCCGCCGCGGTCCGCGCCGAAGCCGTAGGCCACGGAGGAGACCACGCCGTCCGGCGCGACCGTCCTGACCTGCCGGTCGAGCACGTCGAAGGTGACGCGGTTCGGCGCGACGGAGTCATAGGACGGGTTGAAGGTGGTGTTGCCGGAGCCCTTGGGCTCGGTCAGTGGGTAGTACTGCTCGACCGACCGACCGGCGAAGTCGTACACCGTGCGACCGCTGACGGTCATGACCTCGGCCGGGTTCTGCTCGGCCGCGGCGGCGACGGTGGAGTCCTTCTTGGTCTGCACCAGGCGCTTGAGGCCGTCGGCGAACTGGATGGTGTCGATCGTGTCGGCGCGGACGCCGTCGGCGGCGCGGTCGACGTGTCGGGTCACCGCGTAGGGGACGGTCGCCTCCGGGTGGTACTCGAAGTCGATCGTGAAGCGGTTCTCCGGCAGCTCGTACGGCCCGGTGATCGAGTCGACGCGACCGACCGAGTCGTACGCGGTGACCATCCGCTGACCGTTCTCGTCGGTCACCGTCGTCGGCAGGCCGTACTTGAGCTCGTGGGTGGTGGTCGACCGGTAGCCGAAGCTGTCGGTCACCGCCTCCACGTGCACGCCCACGACACCGTCGTACTCGTAGTCGAGCTTGTAGCGCTGCCCGGACTTGGTGGTGGGCTTGGTGATCGACTTGAGGTTGCCGTCGGCGCGGAACTCCATGTCCGTCACCGCGACCTGGCCGTCGGCCACCTGTTCGCGGACCTGGGTGACGTCACCGGTCGTACAGTCCACTGTGGACTCACGACGGCGCAGCACGCCGGTCGATCCGCGCTCCTCCATCGTGTTGGCGACACCCACGATGTGGCTGGCACGGCACGCGGGCGTGGCGGCGGAGTAGCCGAGCCTGGTCTCCAGGTCGTCCGCGGTCCCCGCGTCGGCGAGGCTCAGCGTGCGGACCAGGTTGCCGTACTCGTCGTAGGCCATCTCCTTCGCCGTGGTCTTGCCCGGCGCGGCCTGGCCCTCGTAGAACCGCTCCTCGGTGCGCGCGAGCTCGGGGAACACCGTGGCGGTGGCGCTGTCACCGGGCGCCTCGGCGCCGGTGGCCACATCACGCAGCCGGTAGGTGTTCACCGTCTCGCTGAAGAGCCTGCCCTGCGCGTCCGTGGTGGCGCCGCGGACCAGCAGACCCCGGGTGTAGTAGCCGTCGACCCGGTACTCCTGGGTCTGCGACCGGTAGAGGGCGTCGCCCGCGCCCGCGTCACGCTGCTCGGTGACGACCTTCGCGAAGCCGTAGAACTCGCGCTCCAGGCGGTCGTACCGGCCGTTCTCGTAGCGGTAGGTCGAGACCTGCAGGTCCTGACCGTCGCCGGGGTGGCCGTCGAACACCGTGGTGCGGGACATGACCCAGCGTGACTCCGGCATGGCCGTCGTGTTGCCCGCGCGGGTGTAGTCCACGTCGATGCGCGCGCCCAGCGGACGCGCCACCGACTTGAGCATGTTGGTGCGGCCGGTGCGGTTGTGCGCGACCTGCAGCTCGCTGTCGCGACCCGACTTCACGTGGTCGGCGAAGCCGTCACCGTCGACGTCGCGCAGCGCCAGCTCGGTGCGGCCGATGCCGGTGGAGACGTCGGCGCCCGGGTTGAACACGATGCAGCCGAAGATGAAGCAGAACCCGAAGGTGAAGTACACACCGCCGCCGAGGGTGGCGTTCTTGTCGGTGTTCACCCCGTTGTGGCTGCCGCGGAACGGCGTCGGCGCGGCGAACCCGCTACCGGTGTTGATCGCGACCGCGATCGGCCCTCCGTTGCCGTTGAAGACCCGGTCGGCCAAGCCGTCGCCGTTGACGTCGACGATGGTGGCGTCGGTCTTCGACGACCCGGTCGAGGCGGACACGCCGCCCGCGAACCCGTAGTAGTTGGTGTTGAAGCCCAGGTTCACACCGGCGTTGGTGGTGTCACCGGCGTTCACCGGGCCGCCCCGCCACGGCTCGCGCGTCGCGAACGAGTAGCCGAGGTTCAGCGCGGCGTCGCCGTTCTCGAACACCTTGTCCGGCAGCGCGTCGCCGTTGATGTCGAGCAGGTCGTACCCGGTGTCGGACTCGCCGCCGCCGAGGTTGCCGCCGATACCCAGGCCGGGCATCTCCAGACCGGACTTGGCGGTGTTGGCCGCCGTGCCGCCGGTCGGGGCGTCCTGGCCGCGGGCCGAGGACGAGGTGCGCGCGGGGCTGCCCGCACCGGCCGAGACGCTGAACGCCTTGGTCTCGGACTCGCGGACATCGCCGCCGACGCTGCCGCGGGTCGAGCCGAGGCCGCCGATCATGTCGGAGTACTGCACCCCGCCGGAGCCGACGGCGTCGGGGAAGCGGTCGCCGTTGAGGTCGAGGAAGTCGACCTCGCCCTTGCTCTTGCCCTTGGCGAGGCTGCCGCCGACCGGGCCGACGCCGAGCGTGGTGGAGAGCTGCTTGGTCTTGCCGCGCCGGGACACACCGGTGGCACCGGCGAAGTCGGCGTCGGTGGCGACGTCGATCACGTCGCCGCCGAGGCGCGAGCTGCTCGTGCCCGCCGCGGTGACCCAGGTGTTCTCGTCGGCGCCCGCCCAGCGGCCCTGTGCGGGCATCGGGGCGAACACGACGATCTTGGGTGCGTTGACCGTCGGGTCGTTCTCGAACCCGGGCAGGTCGGCCTCGGTGGGGCCGTCCGGGAGGTTGTTCTTGTAGTTCTCGTCCAGCACCAGCTCGTTCTGGTGGATCGGCTGGGTGGCCCGCTCGCGGTTGCCCTGGTAGCCGATCGCACCCCAGCCGCGGTAGGGCTGGGCGAAGGCGCCCTGCTCGACGGAGGCGTGCAGCGCGCTCGGCGCGTCCACGCCGTCGACGGTCACGCTCTGGGCGCTGAGCTTGCCCAGCAGCGTGGTGTCGAGCGTGGAGTAGTCGAAGAACAGCTCGTCACCGGGCTGGACCGCGACGGTCACCGGAGCCAGCGGCGGGACGGCGCCGTTGACGATGTCGATCGTCCGCTTCGCCACGAGCGCGCCGCGCTTCTTGACCGTGAACACGACCTTGGCGCTCGTGGTCAGGCCCGCGAAGGCCAGGTTCGGCTGGACGCTGATGTCGCCTTCCGTGGTGGCGGTGTACGAGCCCTGCGGCGCGGTCAGCGTGGTCGCCGGGTACATGTCCAGGTCGTACGGCGCGCTGATCACGATCGTCGGGTTGCCCGCGTCGTCGACCACGGCGTCGACGCCCTGGGCGGCGGTGTAGTGCGCCTTCGGCACCCAGCTCAGGGCGCCCGCGTCGATCGGCGAGTCGACCTTGAGCCGCCACGACAGGGTGTCCTGCGCGGTGACCGGGATGTCCAGGTCGATCGCGGCGGTGCCCGCGGAACCGGCGGCGAGGGTGTGGGAGTAGACGTCGGTGCCGTTGCGGCTGACGACCACGGTCACGTCGTCGGTGGTGGCCGCGGACTTCACCGCGTCGCCGGAGAGGTGCAGCGTGCCGGTCAGTGGCGCGGTGACCTGCGACGGGCGCCCACCGAGGGTGAAGTCACGCGAGGCCAGGTACCGGTTGTTCGGCAGGAGGTTCACGTCGGTGGAGGCGCTCATCCCGACGTAGGTGATCTCCGGGTCCCACGCGACCTGGTCGTAGAGACCGTCCAAGATGGACTGGACGCGGAAGTAGATCGCGTCGCCCTTCTGGACCGGGATCGAGTTGACGCCGGTCGGGGCGAACTCGAAGTAGTCGTTCGGGCCGATGCGCTGCGCCCACAGTTCGGTGTCCTCGTGCTGGATCGTCACCCGGACGCCGTCGGCGGTGCGGTGCTCGGCGCGCTCCGGGCTGGTGTCCTGCACCAGGCGGACGCGGCCGTCGATCTTGACGTTGCCGTCGTAGGGCGCGACCCAGCGGCGCACGCCGTCCAGCAGCGGGGAGGCGTCGACCGCGCGCTCGAACTCGGCGGTCTGGTCGCCGACGATGGTGCCGGAGACGGCGCCGGGGCCGATCGGCACTCCGGTGTCCTGGCTGTTCGCGCCGTACACCGGGTTGCCGGAGGCGTCGACGCGGCCGAACAGCACACCGCCGTTGTTCACCAGGTCGGTGATGCCGTCGCCGTTGACGTCGGTCAGGTAGCGGTCGGAGGTCGTGGTGGTGGAGACGTGGTCGAGCTGGGCGGCCACGCCGAAGTAGGACTCGATGCCGACGGTGGTCGACCGGGTCTTCTCGCGGGCGATGCCCGGGAGGCCGTCGAGACGGATCGGGGTGTCGCCGAAGCGGCTCTGCCCGTTGGGGCCGGACAGGTTGGGCCGGTAGTAGACCGCGCCGCCGTCCCGGAACACCTTGTCTGGCAGGTTGTCGCCGTTGACGTCGGCGAGGGCGAGCAGGCCCTCCGACGAACCGGCGTTGTAGCCGACCTTCACACCCGCGGAGTTGGACTTGCTCGGCCCGGTCGGGCTGTACCCCACGTAGAGGTGGCCGCCCGCGCCCTTGGAGGTGTTGGACGACAGCGCGCCCGCCTCACCGTCGCGGATGTTCACGCCGAGGTCGTCGTCCGGCACCGACCAGCCGGTCGAGCCGCTGAACGCGTCGTAGGCGCCCGAGGTGTCGCGGATGTCGTCGAAGTAGTCGAACGAGTGGGTGTTGAACGCCCGGTTGTCGGCGGCGAACTGGGTGACCGAGGCCAGCAGCGACTTGTGGAAGGCGCCGGTGCGGTAGTTGAGCTCGTAGGCGCGGATCAGCTCGTCGTCGAGCTTGACCTCGACGCGGCGCAGCAGGTCGGCGGTGACCTTCTTGAAGCCGTTGCGCGCGTCGATGCCGACGTCGCCCCGGCGGGCCTCGCCGCGCTCGCGGTCGCGGTCGAAGTGGACGGAGTATCGGCCCTCGGTGGAACCGTGGCCGGTGTAGGTGATCCGGTCGACGTAGAGGTTGCTGCCCGCGACGGTGGCGCCGTCCACTCCCCCGTCCTCGACGCGGACGTGGTGGTAGCGCACGAAGTTGTCGTTCGCGTCGCGGATCTCGCGCAGCGCCCAGGTGGCGATGTTGCCGCGCGCGTCGGCCAGCGTGGCGCCCTCGGCGTTGCCGAAGATCATGCGCGTGCCGGTCTTGTCGGTCACCTCCCACCAGTAGTTGGCGGGCGCGTCACCGTGCCGAACGATCTTGCTGAACTTGCCTTCGACGCGAGTGTGGAAGACCTTCTCGCTGGTGCGGGCCTGCGGCGCGCTGCGGTGCGCGACCGGCGTCAGCTGCTCGCCGTTGAGGACGTAGGTCTCGGTCTCCAGCCCACCGTCGTAGCGCGGCACACCCCACCTGGTGTCGAGCGTGACCGATGGCGTCGTCAGGTCCCACCCGGTGCCGAGCCAGCCATTGCCCCCGGCGGAGCTGTACCGAAGCGCGAGATCGGGCACCATGCCCGCACGGCCCGGCGGCACAGTCAGCGGATAGGTCAGCCGCGCGTCGCCGGTGTTCGACGCGCTCGGCGCCTCGATCAGGGTGACCCCGGAGGCCGGGTCGGCGGACTTGATGTCCTTGATCTGGTTGGGATTGAAGCTGGTGCCTTCAGGATGCTCGGGCACGTCGACGGCGGTGCTGCCGGTCGTGGCCCGGGGCGTGCGCACCGAATCGCCGACGGGGATCAGCCCGGTGGCTATCAGCGCGAGAACGCCTAACAGTGTGGTGACATTCCGGCGACCGCCGGACCAACCCTTCGACGACACGCTTCGACCCCTCTCACCGGTGCGACCCGCTGGTGATTCGCCGTTGCTTCGCACCCCGTTACCGCGATAGGGGGTGAAAACCGGCTGAGCAGGCCCATTCAGGTACTCATTTCCCCCAAATGGCCGAGACTGTGCCGCGATTCGCCCGCATCGCTCGCTCCATCGGGCCAAATCAACCCGACACCCCTGATCTCGCGCTGACACGCGACGGACGCCCGGCTCCACGAGCCGGCCGGCGGGCAAGTTCCCGCTGGTTTAGGCCGTCACGCCAAGCCCGGTGGCGAGGAGGGTTCGGACGGTCGCGTAGGTGGCGTCCAGGTCGACGGTGTCGGGGGCGATGCGCCATTGCTGATGGATGCCAATGAGGGTGCCCATCAAGATGGTGCTGAGTTCTTCCGCGCCGATTCCGGCGGGCAGGTCGACTAGGTCCACCCAGGACCGAACCTGGTCCCGCATCGCCTCGTGGAGGACGGCGTAACGCTGGTGCAGTGGGGAGCCGGGTTCGACGGCCTCGGCGAGGAGGGTGATGAAGAGCCTGGTCGAGGGCTGTCGCGTGAACGCCACGGCCTGCCGCAGTGCCCGGTCGAGCGCGTCCGGGCCAGGCTCGGGGGTGCCGAAGCCCGCCCGCATGGTGTCCACGACATGCTCGACGACGGCGGCCAGCAGCCCTTCCTTGTTGCCGAAGTGCCAGGGGATGGAGCCGCGGCTCACCCCCGACCGGGTGGCGATGTCCTCGAACGACGTCTGCCGGTAGCCGCGCTCGCTGAAGAGTTCGGTGGCGGCGGCCACCAGCAGGTGCCTGCTCTGCTGCGTCGTCTCGGCGCGTCGGGTGGCCATGGTCCCCCTTCTCACTCGTCCCCGTGAGTCTATCCAACAGCCATTTACATGCTGGTCGTCATATTCTATGTTGGCTAACACAGAGGACGAACGTCGCAGGGAGTGGTCATGAAGTGGGTCACGTACGAGACCGGGCACGGCGACGGGGTGGGCGTCGTCGCCGACGGGAACATCCACGCGCTGGAGCCGGGCGCCGCCCTGATCGAGCTGGTGGGACGGGGGCACGACGGGCTGCGCGCGGCGGGCGAGTGGGCGTTGAAGCGGCCGCACGAGGTGGTGCCTCTCGGTGCGGCGCGGTTGCGGGCGCCGATCCCGCGGCCCACCTCGATGCGGGACTGCCTGTGCTACCTCGACCACATGCGCAACTGCCTGCGGGTTCAGGGCGACGGGACACTCGACGATGTCTGGTATGAGATCCCGGCGCTCTACTTCGCCAACCACACGAGCGTCGTCGGCCCGTACGACGACGTGTCGATCTCGCCGGGCAGCGGCTGGTTCGACGTGGAGTTGGAGATCGCCGCGGTGATCGGACAGGGTGGGGCTGACCTGACCCCGGCCCAGGCGCAGGACCGCGTCATCGGCTACACCATCTACGCCGACTGGAGCGCGCGGGATCTGCAACTGCTGGAGAGCAGGCTCAAGATCGGGCAGGCGAAAGGCAAGGACGGCGCCACCACCCTCGGCCCGTGGCTGGTGACGCCGGACGAACTGGAGCCCTACCTGCTCGACGGAAAGCTCGCGCTGTCAGTGGAAGCCGCGGTGAACGGCGAGGTGTTCGGCTCGGGCCGCACCGACAGCGCGGACTGGTCGTTCGGGGAGGTCATCTCCTACGCCTCGCGCGGCGTGCGACTGCGACCCGGCGACGTGTTCGGCTCGGGCACGATACCGACCTGCTGCTTGCTGGAACACTTCCGCATCACCGATGTCTCGGCCTTCCGCGGCTGGCTCAAGGACGGCGACGTGGTCACGCTGCGCGTCGACGGCCTGGGCGAGACCCGGCAGACGGTGCGCGCTTCCGCGCCGCCGCACCCGCTGGCGAAACGGCCCAACCCAAACGCCAAACCGACGCGAAGGGTCAACTCCGCCCCAGCGGCCCTGCCCTACACCAAGGGGCTGCACCAGATCAGCGCGAAGGACTGGGCCTGGGTACTGCCCGACGGCGGATACGGACTCAGCAACGCCGGACTGGTCACCGGGGTGGGGGCTTCACTTCTGGTGGACACCCTGTGGGACCTGCCGATGACCACCGAGATGCTCGACGCGATGCGCCCGATCACCGACGCCCACCCGATCACCCACGCGGTGCTCACCCATTCCAACGGCGACCACGTCAACGGCAACCAACTCCTCGCCGACTCCGTGCGCATCCTCGCCGCCCAGGGCACGGCCGACGAGATGCACCACGACCTGCCACCGGAGCTGCTGGTCGGCCTGCGGGTCGCCGACCTCGGCCCGGTGCTGACCCCGTTCGTGCGCGAGCGCTTCGGGGACTTCGACTTCACCGGCATCACCGTGCGCCACCCGGACGAGACGTTCGACAAGGAACGGACCCTCGACATCGGCGGACGCGAGGTCCGGCTGCTCAACCTCGGCCCGGCGCACACCGACGCCGACACCGTCATCCACCTGCCCGACACCGGGGTCCTCTACGCGGGGGACCTGCTGTTCATCGGCTGCACCCCCATCGTGTGGAGCGGCCCGATCTCCAACTGGATCGCCGCCTGCGACACCATGATCAGCCTGGACGCACCGGTTGTGGTGCCAGGCCACGGACCCATCACCGACCCCGACGGCATCCGCACCGTCCGCGCCTACCTCACCCACATCCTCGAACAGGCCGACGCCGCCCACGCCAAGGGACTGTCCTTCAAGGAAGCAGCCGCCACAGTCGACCTGGCCGACTACGCGAAATGGCTCGACGCCGAACGCGTCGTGGTCAACATCTACCAGCGCTACCGCGAACTCGACCCGGCATCGCCAGCCATGCCACAACTCGCCCTCATGGCGATGATGGCCGAATGGCACGCCGCCCGCGGCCACGCCTGACAGCCAACCAGACCTCGCACATCGGAACAGTCCTGGTCACCGGCGAACACCGGCAAGTTGCCACAGGCGCAGGGACATCTGGTCCAGCGACTCTCCACTCCCCGAGTTCGCTCACCCGACCGAGCGAACCTCCGCCAACACCCGAACAGGAACCGGCATCATGGCGGCCATGAGCACCTCCTGGGCTGTCGTCCGAGCGCAGCCGACCGGGACCGGCGACATCGCGGGGACCTTCAGCACGCTGGAACGCGCCGAGATACTTCTCGCCGATCTCGATGACCACGTTCTGGTCCGCTGCGACGAGGAGACGGGCTTCCGGGTTGTCCACTATTGGGTCTGCCACGCTCGCGTCAGCGGGGACGACGTCCAGGTCGGGCCTCCCCATCTGCTGGTCGGCGCCGGCCGCCTGGCCCACCGCGACCACTACATCGAAGAAGTCGAAGGCGTCGAGGCCAAGGACAAGGAATCCGAACTGGACTCGGTGGTCAGCGGCCACGAAGTCCACCACTTCTTCTCCTACGCCACCAGCAGCGACCGCGCACAGGAACTCGCCGAGACCCACATCCGGGAACTGCTCACACGCGAACCCTGACCGACCAGCAGAGATCAACTCGAACACGGGCAGACGGGTGCTCGGACTCCCGCTCCCACCGCAGCGCATCGCCGACGGCAGGCGAGTTGCCGGGACCACACCGCCACCGCGACACTCAACGACGCTTACTCGCTGACGAGAAACCCCGTCGACCGCACGCCAACAAAAGCGGCACGACCGGCGGGGTTTCCTTCAGGGGCCTACCGGCCCAACCGTTGGAATCGGCGCACTGCCAGCGGTAGGAAGATCGCCGTGATCACCAGGGGCCACACGATCGACATCAGGAGGGCGTGTTGCTCGACCCAGCTGTTGCCGGTGGGGACTGGGTTGCCGAACAGGGTGCGGATCGCGTTTGCCGTTGATGACACCGGGTTCCACATGGCGATGGCGCCGAGCCAGTCGGGCATCAGGTGTGGTGGGGTGAAGACGCTGGAGATCATGCCGAAGGGGAAGGCTACGGCGAACAGGCTGCCCGCCGCCTCGACGTTGGGTACCAGCAGGCCGAGGTACACGCCGATCCAGATCAGCGCGAACCGGAGCAACAGCAGCAAACCGAACGCCGCCAGGGTGGCCAGTAGGCCGCCGTCGGAGCGCCAGCCGACGACCAGGGCGATGACGGCGAGCACCACCAGGTCGATCGTCGCGCTGATCAGGTCGGAGACGCCGCGGCCGCTGACGACGGCGGACTGGGCCATCGGCATCGAGCGGAAGCGGTCGGTGACGCCGCGTTCCTTGTCGATGGCCACCGCGTAGGCCGTGTTCATGAAGCCGAACGCCATCGTCATGGCGAACATGCCGGGCATCGCGAAGTCCTTGTAGTCGACCGCGCCGACGTCCATCGCGCTGCCGAACACGTAGACGAACAGCAGCACCGAGACGATCGGGAAGCCGAGTTGCCAAGCGAACAGCGCGGGCTGCTTGATCAGGTGGCTCAGGTCGCGGCGGACGATCGTCCCGCAGTCGGCGAGCGCCCAGTAGAGCGAGGGCCTCGATTCGATGGTGCTCATCAGGACTTGGCCCCTTCGGTCTCGGCGATCTCACTGTCTTCGGCGCGGTGCCCGGTCAGCCGCAAGAACACTTCGTCGAGCGTCGGGCGGCGCAGGCCGATGTCCTCCACCCGCACGCCCGCGTCGGCGAGCGTCCTGACTACATCGGTCAGCGCGGCGACCCGGTCGGCCACGGGCGCCTGGACGGTGCGCTGGTCGACGTCCACGGTCGGTTCCGCGGTCGCGACCCTGGCGACCACGTTCGCCGCCTTCGGCACGTCGGCGGCCTCGCGCACGACCACCTCGATGCGGTCGCCGCCGATGTCGTGTTTGAGCACGTCCGGGGTGTCGTCGGCGATCGTGCGGCCGCGGTCGATCACCGCGACGCGGTGGGCTAGTTGGTCGGCCTCCTCCAGATACTGGGTCGTCAGCAGGACCGTGGTCCCCTCCGCGACGAGTGAGCGCACCGCCTGCCAGACCTCGTTGCGGCCGCGCGGATCCAGGCCCGTGGTCGGCTCGTCGAGGAAGAGCACCTCCGGCGCGAGGATCATGCTCGCGGCGAGATCGAGGCGCCTCCGCATGCCGCCGCTGTAGTCCTTGACCGACTTCTCGGCCGCCTCGACCAGGTCGAACTGCACGAGCAGTTCCTTGGCGCGCACCCGCGCGGCCCGCCCGCCGAGGTGGAACAGGCGGCCGAACATCTCCAGGTTCTGCCGCCCGGACAGGATCTCGTCGACCGCGGCGAACTGGCCGGTGAGTCCGATGCCGCGCCGGACCAGCGCAGGCTCGCGGGCCACGTCGTGCCCGGCGACCAGCGCGCGGCCGCCGTCCATCCGCAGCAGCGTCGCCAGGATCCGCACCGCTGTCGTCTTTCCGGCACCGTTCGGACCCAACAGTCCGTGCACTTCGCCGCGCCGCACTGTCAGGTCGAGACCGTCGAGCGCGCGCTTGTCCCCAAACCGCTTTTGCAGGCCCTCCGCTTGGACGGCATACTTTCCATCAGGCATGCGTACACTGTACCCTAATTCGAGTACGGTGTACCCATAAATTTGGAGCGCGGATGACCACCACCGAACACAGCGGCAGCGGCGACCTGAACCGCAGCCTGGAGCTGCTGTGGGACTACGCGGACAAGCCTGGGCGCGGCCGCAAACCCGGCCTGACCCTGGACCGGATCGTCGCCGCGGCGGTGGCCGTCGCCGACGCGGACGGGTTGGAGGCGGTGTCGATGCGCCGCATCGCGAGCGACCTCGATGTCGGCGCGATGTCGCTGTACCGCTACATCCCGGGCAAGGCCGAACTGCTGGACCTGATGCTCGACCAGGTCTGCGCTGTCGTCCCGCCCGCGGAGCCGCCGTCGGACTGGCGCGCCGCGGTGGAGCTGATCGCGCGCGGCTCGATGGACATGTACCTGGCCCACCCGTGGATGCTGCAGGTCGACCAGGCCCGGCCGGTGCTCGGCCCGAACGCGCTCGCCGGACTGGACCTCGCGCTGTCCTGGCTCGCCGACGTGCCGTTGTCCGACCAGCAGAAGATCTGCCTGCTGGTGACCGTGGACGGATTCGTCAGCAGCACGGCTCGGACAACGGTCAACGCCCAGCGCGCGTTCGAGCGCACCGGGGTCACCGACGAGGAGTTCTGGACCGCGCAGTCCCCGATCCTGGAGAAGGCGATGGCGACCGGGACCTACCCGATGATGGCCGGGCTGGCCGACAACGCCTTCTCCCCGGAGGGGATCGATTTGTTCGACTTCGGCTTGGGCCTGCTGCTCGACGGGCTGGCGGCCTTCCTGTCACGAAGCTGAGGCCGGCAGACCTCCGACAGCGTCAACGCCGAGAGGCAGGGAGTCCTTCGGCGGCGGTCAAGCCGAGCATGGCCAGCAGGAGGGCGCAGTCGGCGGCGTCGCGGGACTGGGCGGCGACCACGTGGGCCGCGCGGAAGCGTTCGTGGGCGGTGTTCGCGGTGGTGGCGCCGCTCATGATCGGGGACGTGTGGCCCAGCTCGTTGAAGGTGTCGGGGCGGTCAGTGGACATGGGTCGCCGCCCACCGGCAGTGTTGGGACAGGTGTGCGGCGGCGTCCTGGGCTTCTTCGACGTGTCTGCGCTCGTGACGGCTGACTCTTCGGCGGAGCAGCAGGTCCGTGCACATCTCGCCGAGCAGGTCGGCCGCCGCGGCCATGGTGGTCAGCAGGGTGCGGGTCTGGGCTGGTTCGAGGTCGGCGTCGTCGGGGCCGGTGCGGATTTCGGTGTGCACGCGGCTGAGTTCGCTGAGCACCGCCACCGCCCGCGAAGAGTCTGTTGTGGTCATGGCACACGCTCCAAACAAGGGATCCCAAAAGGACTACCCGCTGTCCGGCTTGACCCAACCCCCAATCACCCGTCGTCGTCGGGGAGGCGGCTGCGGAGGTCGGCTATCTGCTTGTGGGCATCGGTCAGTTCGTCCTGGAGGCCGACGATGCGGGTGGCGGCGGCCAGGGAGTGGCCCTCGTCGAGTAGTTCGCGCAGGCGCACGGCCATGCCGAGTTGGCGGCGGGAGTAGCGGCGGTGTCCGCCGTCGGAGCGGTGGGGGCGCAGCACGCCCGCGGCGTCGAGGCTGCGCAGGAACGCTTCCTGGACGCCGAGCATGCGGGCGGCCTGGCCGGTGGTGACCGCCGGGTAGTCCTCGTCGTCGAGGTTGCCCCGACCCACCATCACGCACCTGCTTCCGGATCGCTTCGTGCAGCCAGATTATCGACAATCCGTACTTGACACAATCTACAGTCGGGACTATAGATAAATGGCAGTGGTGAGCGACCCGGTGTGGAAGAAGGTGATGCGTCTGGACAGTTCGCAGTCCCCAGCCTGGCCCCGCTGCCCCACCAGCGGCGGGGCCGTCCACAGAGTCCCTGGTCGCGTGACAAGGAGGAGGCAGTGGCCATGTTGATGCGGACCGATCCGTTCCGGGAGCTGGACCGCCTGACTCAGCAGTTCTTCGGCACCGACGGCACGACCACCCGACCGGCGCTGATGCCGATGGACGCCTACCGGTGCGGCAACGAGTACGTCGTCGCGTTCGACCTGCCCGGGGTGGCGCCGGAATCGATCGACCTCGACGTCGAGCGCAACGTGCTCACCGTGCACGCCGAACGGCGAGCCGACTTCGGTGACGACGCCGACGTGCAGGTGGCCGAGCGCCCCCGTGGCGTGTTCTCCCGACAGCTGTTCCTTGGCGACACACTGGACACCAACAAGATCCAGGCCGACTACGAGGCGGGCGTGCTGACGCTGCGCATCCCCGTCGCCGAGCAGGCCAAGCCGCGCAAGATCGCCATCAACAGCAATGGCGAACCAAGGCAGATCGACGCCTGACCCAAGCCGTGGGGTCCGACGACCCCACGGCTCAACCTCCAGACCGGCTCAGCAGCGGAGTGAGTGCCGCGACAAGCAGGTCGAACGACGCCAGAATGTCGACCTCGCCCTGTAGCAGGGCCTGGAGCTGCAGGCCGTCCATCGCCGCGATCATCAGGCGGGCGAGCGCCTCGGAGTCCACGTCCGGGACGATCTCGCCCGCGGCCTTGCGGCGGCGCGGACACCTCGATGCTCGACCAGGCGGTCCGCGACGTAACCCAGCTCCAGACCCGCCGAGTGACCCCCAGCGACTGGGACGACCACTGCTTCAGGCGGCGCGGGTTCGCAGCCAGGCCGAGGAGAAGGCCGAGCTCCCCTTCGTCTCCTACGCCGTGGTCGACGGGAACCTGATCACCGGGCAGAACCCTGGATCGGCGAAGGAGACCGCGAAGAAGGTCGCCGAGCGGCTCACGGCCGACGACTGAGGACTCCCGGCCCGGTGTTAGGTTGCCCGGGTGAGTCTCCTCGACGACGTGGCCGAACGCGACGGCTGGCGGTGCTGGGTGTGCGACGAGCCCGTCGACCCCGACATGTCGGTGAACGACGCGCGGGGGCCCAGCGTCGACAGTCGGACCGCCGACCGGAAGGCCAAGGTCGCCGAGCGGCTCGCGCATCGCGGGTGCAATACGCGCAAGGGCGCGGTCAAGGTGGTCATCGCCTGGCCGGAGCGGCTGCACGTGGTCGAGCCCGCGCCGCTGATCACCGTGGCCGGGCGGCTGGAGCGCAAGGGAGGCCGCGAGATGGTGGCCCGCTGTCCGACCAAGCAGGACGCGCAGGAGGCGGCGGACTGGCTGGTGGACCGGTTCTCCCGGCTGGTGCCGGAGCTGCCGGTGACCGCGAGCGTCGAGGCGGGCGGCGGCCAGTTCCTCGTCATCCTGGCCACCGGCCGTCGCTGACTGAGCCGCGGCTCGCCGACACAGCTCCGCTATTCACGGAGAACCGCGCCAACTTCGGACCGCACTGCACCGACGAGTGGGACGTCATGTGCTACTCCGACTCCCCGAACTACCCGACCATGCGCCACATCTGCACCGACCGGGCGCACGACGCCCGCCTCGACTGCGGGCACAACGACTACTGCCACACCAATCCGCCACCGGGCAGCTTCCTGGCGAACAACTACAACATGGCTGACAACACGTTCCTCATCGGCGGCGCGACTCCGCCGGGCAGGACCGGGCCCGTCCGTTCCGCGCTGGCGAACAAGTGCCTCGACGCCAACGGCAACGGCAGCGCCGACGGCACGAAGGTCCAGACCCGCGGACCGCGGTGGTGCTGGTGAACTTCACCAACGACTCGATCGACTCGCCGAGCGCGTACCGCACGCGGGTGCGCGACATGTAAGACCGGCCTGGATCCACTCGGGCTGGCTGCCCGCGAGCCAGCGGGTCATCGCCCCCGCGTCGGGCACCTACACCCTGGTTCCCCTGCACGCGCCCGCGTCGGTGACCGGAGGCCGGGTGCTGGAACTCCCCCGGTCGGGCAGCGAGCGGATCACCTTGGCCTACCGCGAGAACGGCAACACGATCGACACCGGCGCCGGTGAGGGTGTCCAAGTGCACCTGACCACCCAGGGCGCCTATCACCAGTCCACGCTCATCGATCCGTCGTCGGGCACCACCGGGAAGGACGACACCGACCTCAACGTCGGCGCCCGGATCACCGACGCCACCAGTGGCGTGACCATCGAGACCGTCTCGGCGACGGCGACGAGCGCGACCGTCCGGATCACCACGAACGCCGGTCAGCGCTATGTCGACAGCGGCGGCCGCTGCCTCGACGTGGAGGGGGCGAACACCGCGAACGGAACCCGGATCATCGCCTGGACGTGCACGGGGGCGACCAACCAGCGGTGGACCAGTTCCTCCGACGGCATCCTGCGCTCACTCGGCAAGTGACTCGACGCCGAGTTCGGCGGTTCGCGTGCCCTGCTGTGGGACCGCAACGGCGGCGCGAACAGCGGTGGACCTACACCGCCAACACCCTGCGCGACTCGGCGGGCCGCTGCCTGGAGGCCAGTTCCAGCACCAACGGCGCCCCGGTCGTCCTGAGCACGTGCTCCGGCAGCGCCAACCAGACCTGGACGCGCAGCGCCTGACCCCTGCTGGTGGAACGCCTGGACATCGCCAGGCCGCTCGGTGAAACGCTCGGCCGGATACTCCGGCCGAGCGTTTCGCATGAATTGGCGGGAAGTCGACAGATCAACCGCTCGTCAGCCTTTGGTCGTGGATCCGCGCCGTTCGTCCCTGGACGGCTCCCACGTCCCTTGACGGCGTCGGACGGGGCACCAGACGATGTTGGACCGCGCTGGTCTAAACCTTTACCGCGCAGTAGGTCGGCGCGTGGCCTGTCCCCTGCACATGCCCCCTTTGGAGTGTCGATGAAACACCAGCGAACCTGGCGATTAGGTACGGCGTTGTCGTTGACCCTCGGCCTGTTCCCCTTGGTCGGGGTCGGCACCGCCCACGCCGCGCCGACCACGAGCTGCGACGCCGCGGCGGCTTCCTACTCGGCGGTCCGCTCGATCGACCTGCCCCTCGACGCGAACTGGCTGGACGTCAACCCGCCGTACTCGTACGAGGGCCTCGGCCCGGTGGCAGGCGGTTTCGACCGGGTCGGGTACTGCCTGGAGCTGGTGACCACCGCGGGAACCAACTGGGTGTGGACGGCTTTCGCACCGCAGTCCGGTGATCAGGCGCTCCTCGGCCTGCCGACCCGGCGCGCGCAGGCGTTCCGCGGTCCGGTCACGGAGTTGACCGTGGCGAGCAACGTCGGTGGTGTGGTCACCGGGTCGGGCCGGACGGGCTACCTGGAGATGTGGCCGCACACCTACGCCGCAGTGTCGGCTCGCCAGGTGCCGGGCAGTTCTGCCGCACGCTTCGACGCCGACGACAGCCCGGTCGCCGAGTCCGCCTCCTACGGTTCGTTCCAGGTCTCCGATCGGGCCACCGCCACCCCGCTGCTGTCGGTCAACCGGTTCACCCGGCCGGACTCGACGCCGCTCGACGTCGGGATCGGCGCGCGTGCGACGGGTGAGCCGGACTGGACCTTCGCCGCGAACGCCGGGAGCTACACCACGCGGCGGCTGACCGTGTTCGCCCGCCCGGCCCAGCTCGCCGTAACCACCGCGCCGAAGCCGGGACAGCTGTTCCCGCGCGACCTCGCGACCAACCGCGCCACCGTGGCGGTGTCCGGCCGCACCACCACCGCGGCGGTCACCAGCGTGGAGCTGGAGGTCTGGCGGTCGGGCACCCGGACGGACCTGCTCACCACGCCGACAACCGGTACGGGAGCGGCTTTCTCGTTCAGCCCGCAGATCACCGCCGGACTGGCCGACCACCACGTCAAGCTGTTCGCGGTGAGCGCGGCGGGCCGCCGCCTCGTCGGCAGCTACACCGACGTCGTCGCGGGTGACACGTACTTCGTCACCGGCCAGTCCAACGCCGAGGCCAGGTCGTTCGCGGGCTCCTCGGCGGCAGACGAGTCGCACTGGGTCCGCGCGTTCGGTTCCGCGACGCACGATCCGACACTGTCCACAGCGGACCGCTCGTGGCACCAGGGCGTCGGCGACATCTACGTCCAGTCCGGGGCGATCGGCCAGTGGGCGACCCGGATGGCGAAGCGCATCGTCGACACCTACCAGGTGCCGGTCGCGATCATCCAGGGCGCGCACAGCGGTATGCCGATCTCGTTCTTCCAGCGCGACGACAACAACACGGTCAACCCGGCCACGAACTACGGCCGCGCGAAGGCGCGACTGACCGCGGCGGGTGTCGCGGGCAAGATCCGGGGAATCCTCTACTACCAAGGGGAATCCGAGGGTGGCAACGCCGTGACCCACACGGCCGGGTTCACCGCGCTCCACCAGGACTGGCGGGCCGACTTCGGCGGTCAGCCGAAGGTCTACGTCCACCAGGTCCGCGCGTCGGGATGCGGCCAGCTCGGGCTGGACCTGCGTGAGGCGCAACGGCAGCTTCGACACAGCCTCGGGGTGACGCTGCTGTCCACCACCGGGGTCACCCAGACCAGCGACAACTGCCACTTCCCCTACATCGGCGGCTACCAGCCGCTGGGCGACCACGACTTCGCCGTACTGGCCAAGGACCTGTACGGCGGGCCGTCGGCCGGGGTGGACGCACCCGACCCGGCGTCGGCGACCATCGACCCGACCGGCACCCGCGTGACGGTGCAGCTGCGCAACACCACCGACACGCTCACTGTCGCCCCTGGAGTCCAGCAGCACTTCTCCCTGGACGGCTCCACCGCGAGCGTGACCGCGGTGACCGCGCTGTCCGGCGGCCGCCTGCAACTCGACCTGTCAGCACCCGCGACCGGCGCGACCGGGGTGACCTACGCGGTGCTGGCCCCCAACCCGCCATGGATCACCAACGCCTCGGGCACGGGCCTGCTCGTCTTCAAGAACGTGCCGCTCATCGTCAGTGGATCGTCCTACCTGCTCACGAACCGGGCGTCGGGCAAGTCCGCCGCCGCGCCGAACCAGTCGTCGGGCGCGCAGTTGGTCCAGCTCACCACCGACTCCAGCGCCAACCAGCGCTGGGTCGCGACGCTCAACGCGGACGGGACCTACACCCTCACCAACGCCTTCAGCGGGCTCTGCGTGGATGTCACGGGAGCCTCCGGCAACCCGGGAGCCACGATCATCCAGTGGACCTGCCACGGCGGGGCCAACCAACGCTGGTGGATCACCGCGGGCGTCGGCGGCGGCCACACCCTGACCTCCGCCGCGTCACGTCTCGCCGTCACCGGAGACCCGCTCACCCAGCAGCAGGACACCGACGCCGCGACGCAACGGTGGACGCTGACCAAGATCTAGCGGAGATGGAACGGGCAGGCCCGCGGAGGGCCTGCCCGTTCCCACCGTTCCTAGAAGGGGAAGATGAACCAGTAGAAGCTCTGGGCCGCTCTGGCGCCGGAGCTGTCGGTCACCGTGACCGTCGGGTTGTAGTTCGACCAGGTGGTCGGGGTGCCGCTGATCAGCCCGGTGGTCGGGTTGACGCTCAGCCCGGCGGGCAGGCCCGTCGCGCTGAACCGGTTGCCGCCGCTGCCGCCGCTCGCGCTGAGCTGCAGGCTCACCGGACGGCCCTTGACTGTGGTCTGCGTGCCCGGGTTGGTCAGGCTGAGCGTGGACGGGCCGGGGTCTCCGCTGGTCACCGTCAGGGTGTAGGTGACCTGGCGGGTGACACCGTCGCGGGTGCCGCTGACGGTGATCGTGTGGGTTCCCACGGGCGTCGACGCCGACGTGCTGATGGTGAGGGTCGAGCTGGCGCCCACCCCGATCTTGGTCGGGTTGAAGCTCGCCGTGGCGCCGGAGGGCAGACCGCTCGCCGACAGCTCGATGTCACCGGACGGCGGGTTCGGCGTGCTGCCGACCTGCTCGTTGGCCCAGTCGCCCATGACGCCCCACAGCTTGCCGTGGGCGTTGTACGACGCGCAGTCCGTCCGCAGCCACGAGAACACCCCGTAGATCTTGCCGTTGTAGTAGTACGGGCCGCCGGAGTCACCCTGGCACAGGCCAGTGCTGCCGTCGCCGTAGCCGTCGCAGAACATGTAGCGCGCGTCGAACTGGCCGTTGATGTTCGCGCAGTTCTGGTCCGCGACCGTCGGCAGCACCGTCTCCCGCAGCAGCGCGTTCCGATTGGCGTCGTTGGCGTCGGACTTGCCGTAGCCGATCGCGGTGCCCCGGGTGCCCAGGGGCAGGCTGTCGGAGGACTTGGCGATCGCGGGCGCGACGAAGTTCGCGGGCACCGGGATGTCGGTCTTGGTGAAGATCACCGCGACGTCCCAGCCGGTGCGCCACCCGTCACTCGCGTTGTAGTTCGGGTGCGTCCGGTACTCCTCGATCTCGATGCGCGAACCGGTGTTCGTGGCGTTGAGGTCGTCGCGCCCGTAGATCAGGTACTTCGGGTCGCCCTGGGAGAACTTGCAGTGCGCCGCGATCAGCACGGCCCGCTTGCTCACGACCGAGCCGGTGCAGGACTGCTCCTGCGGCCGAGTCCCACCCGTGCGGTGCTGGGAGATGATGAACGGGTACTTCGCGACCGTCGTCGGCGTGCCGTTGACGACGCCTGGGCCGGAGCCACTGCCGCTGATCCCGGTCACGCCATCGGTCAGACCGTCGTTGATCAGCCCGGTGACCGCGTTCGCCGAGATCGTCGTGGACACCGGCGACCCCGCCCGCACCGAGCCGCTCGTCGGGCTCGCGCCCAGCGTGTAGTCGTTCGGCGGCGCCTGGCCGTTGACCTTCAGCGACACGTCGACGGCGTGGGTGGCGTCGGTGCTCTTGCCGGTCACGGTGACGGTGTAGTTCCCCGGGGTCGCCGAGGAGCCCACGCTCAGGGTCAGGCTCGACGAGTCGCCCGCGGTGACCGACGCCGGGTCGAACGCGGCGGTCACCCCCGCGGGCAGCCCGCTCGCCGACAGCGCGACGCTCTGCGCCGATCCCTTGGTGACGGTGGTGGAGACCTTGGTGGTCGCCGCGGCGCCCGGGTCGGCGCTGACCGAGGTCGGGCTCGCCGCGATGGCGAAGTCGTTCGACGGCTGGGTCGCGGTCGGCAGGTACAGCAGCTTGTTAGGCGTGCCTGGGCGGATGTTGGTCATTTTGCCCGTGGTCGCGTTGTCGACGATCCACTTCTTCAGGTCGGCGGGCGTCGAGGACGGCGCGTCGGCCAGCCGCAGCGCGAGCGCGCCGGTGACGTGCGGGGCGGCCATCGAGGTACCGGACTTCTGGCCGTAGGCGGTATTCGACGTATTGACCGCCGAATCGATGTTGCTGCCCGGGGCGAACAGGTCCATGCACGTGCCGTCGTTGGAGTCGCCCGCGCGCGAGTCCTGGCTGGTCGCGTTGCCGGTGCGGACACCGGTGTCGACCCGGCCGCCAGGGCCGTAGTCGCAGGCGTTTCCACCGTTGTTGCCGGTGATCAGTCCCCACTGCACGCCAGCGGCGATCGAGCCCTTGATCGCCTCGACGCCGATGGCCGGGTCGTCGGCGTACACGCTCATGTTCGCCACCGCGGGCTTGATCGCGTTCCGGGCGATCCAGTCCGCGGCCACGACGATGTCGCTGTCTTTGCCCGTGGACTGGCAGCCCAGGATGCGCACCGAGTGCAGCGTCGCCTTCTTCGCCACCCCGCGGGTCTTGCCGGCCACGATGCCGGACACGTGCGTGCCGTGCCCCTGCTTGGCCGAGTCGCAGTCGTCGCCGTTGTTGCTCGGGACGACGAAGTCCGCGGCGAACTTCGCGCGGCCCTCGAACTCCTGGTGGCTGTAGCGGATCCCGGTGTCGACGATGTAGACGTTGACGCCCGCGCCGCCGTGCGCGGGGTAGGTGTACTTCCGGTCCAGCGGCAGGTCGCGCTGGTCGATGCGGTCCAGCCCCCAGTTGGGCGGGTTGTCCTGGGTGTCGGCGGCGCGGGACGTTCCGGACTGCGTCACCGAGGCGACCTCGGGATTCCCGGCGAGCTTGCGCGCCTGCGCGGCACTGAGGTTCTCCACCACGAAGCCGCGCATGACCTTCTCGAGCACGTGCGTGGCCTTGCCGCCGTAGCGGCCGGTCAGGGAACTCGCCGCGGCCGCGGCGCCCGCGCCGTCCTTCAGCTTTACGATGTATACGCCGGGGACAGGGTTCTTGGCCGCGACCCTGACCTCGCCATCCGGTTCCTCGGCGAGCGCCGACGGCGCCGCTAGTGCGACGACGGCGAACGCCGCCAGCACCGACGCCAGAATTGTTCTTGATTTGCAGGGCATTGAGTACTCCTCGTTGTGCGGAGCCAGCAATGCCGAAAGCTAATCCGCGGCAGGCGTCACCAGAAGTGATCTGTTACCTGCCAACACCTTCGCCTTGTTCCCAACGGTTCGCGCAGGTGGAAGCCGGTTCGCTGAAACAGTTTTCCGGGGATTTCAGGACTCCCAGCGCACTCCGACGGTGCCCGGCCGCACGCCGGGGGCGACCAGCGAGGTGGTCCCGGCCGCGCCGAGCCACAGGTCCTCGACGTGGCGCTCCGGGCCGTGCAGCCCCGCCCGGTCGTAGCGGCGCACGCGACCGGGCTGCCCGCCCGCGAAACGCAACTGGATGGTGTAGAGGCCGACCGGGCGGGTGAAGCGGCGGTAGACGTGGTCGAGTGGGAGGCCGTCCGGCAGCCGCAGCTCGTACTCGACGATCGTGTGTTCGCCCTGGCTGAGCGGCCGGTCGAAGAGCAGCTCGGCCACCATCGACCGGCTCGCCGCGTCGCGGCGCACCCGGCCGCGCCGCGCGTAGGCCACCCCGGCCAACTCCGCGGGCGCGTACGCCGGGTCGTCGATCTCGTGGCACACCAGGCACCGGCTGACGTGGTCGGTCGCGGCGCGCAGCACCAGCCGGGTCCGCTGCCTGCGCTCGCCGGTGAGCTGGTCGACGGTCACCACGTCGGCGATGCTGACGAAGTCCACCTCCGGCGCCGAGTCCAGCCCGGCGAGCAGCGGCCCGCACGACGGCCACATGGCGCGGCGCGACAGCGTGCCCGCGGGCCTGCCGACCCAGCGCCCACGCGGCTTGCGCCCGCCGAGCAGCGCGACCAGTGAGGACTGCGGCAGGTCGAGGATCTGCTCCAGCCTGCTCAGCGCGGCCAGCGACTCCGCGCGCTCCGGCCTGCTGCGCCCGTTGCGCCAGTAGGAGATCGCGGTGCGGCTGACCGTGACCCCACTGTCGTCCAACCGTTTGCACAGCCGTTCCAGGGTCAGCCCGGACGCCTCGATGGCGGCGTCGAGGGCCAGCTCGAATGGACCGGTCCGCAGCAACTGGCGTACTTCTCGGTTCATGGTCGCCTCCCAATAGGAGCCAACGCTAATCGGCGACGGGCGATCCACCAATACGTTGGACGAAGTGGCTTCGCGGCTTGTAGTTTGCGGTCGATGTTCGATGTGATCATTGTCGGGTGCGGGCCGACCGGCGCCATGCTGGCCGCCGAGCTGCGGCTGCACGACGTGCGGGTACTCGTCCTGGAGAAGGAAACCGAGCCCGTCTCGTTCGTCCGCATAGTCGGCCTGCACATCCGCAGCCTCGAGCTGATGGCCATGCGCGGGCTGCTGGACCGCGTCCTCGAACACGGACGGAAGCGCCCGGCGGGCGGGTTCTTCGCCGCCATCGACAAACCCGCGCCCGAGAACCTGGATTCCGCGCACGCCTACCTGCTGGGCATCCCGCAGCCGGTCATCGTCCGCCTCCTCACCGAACACGCGATCCACCTGGGCGCGCAGGTCCGGCACGGTCGCGCGGTGGCCGGTCTCGCGCAGGACGGCGAGGGCGTGACCGTCGAACTGGCCGACGGCGAACGCCTGCGGTCGCGCTATGTCGTCGGCTGCGACGGCGCGCGCAGCACAGTGCGCAAACTGCTCGGCGTCGGTTTCCCCGGCGAGCCTTCGCGAACCGAGACGCTGATGGGCGAGATGCATGTGGGCGTGCCACCGGAGGAGATCGCCGCCAAGATGACCGACCGGCGATTCTGGCTCAGGCCCTTCGGCGAAGGGGTCTACAGCGTCCTGGTTCCCGCCGCCGGAGTCGGCGACCGCGCGAAGCCGCCCACCATCGAGGATTTCCAACGACAACTGCGTGCTTTCGCGGGAACCGATTTCGGCGTGCACTCCCCGCGTTGGCTGTCCCGCTTCGGCGACGCCACCCGGCTGGCCGAACGCTATCGCGTCGGCCGGGCGCTCCTGGCGGGCGACGCGGCCCACATCCATCCGCCCATCGGCGGCCAGGGCCTCAACCTGGGCATCCAGGACGCGGTCAACCTCGGCTGGAAGCTGGCGGCGGAGATCCGCGGCTGGGCGCCGGAAACACTGCTGGACACCTACGAGACTGAGCGGCACCCGGTCGCCGCGGCCGTGCTGGACAACACCCGCGCCCAGACGGAACTGTCGTCGACCTCCCCGGGCGCGCAGGCGGTGCGCAGGCTGCTCACCGAACTGATGGATCTCGACGAGGTCAACCGCCACCTGATCGAGAAGATCACCGCCATCGATCTCCGCTATGACCTCGGCGACGGCCCCGACCTGCTGGGCCGCCGCCTGCGCGACCTCGATCTGGCACGGGGCCGCCTCTACGACCAGCTACACCATGGCCGCGGCCTGCTGCTGGACCGCACCGAACGTCTGACCGTCGGCGGTTGGGCGGACCGGGTCGACTACCTCGCCGATCCCACAGCGGCACTGGACTTCCCGTGCGTCCTGCTCCGCCCCGACGGCCACATCGCCTGGATCGGCGATGACCAGCGGGACCTGGACGTCCACCTCTCCCGCTGGTTCGGCAACCCCGCCCGCGTCGATCAGTCTCAATAGGACGTAGTGAACCGGCGCAAGCGCAGACTGTTCGTGACCACGAAGACCGAGCTGAACGCCATCGCCGCGCCCGCGAGCATCGGGTTGAGCAGGCCCGCCGCGGCCAAGGGCAGCGCCGCGACGTTGTAGGCGAAGGCCCAGAACAGGTTGCCCTTGATGGTGGCGAGGGTGCGGCGGGAGAGGCGGATCGCGTCGGCGGCGGCGCGCAGGTCGCCGCGGACCAGGGTGAGGTCGCTGGCCTCGATCGCGGCGTCGGTGCCGGTGCCCATGGCCAGGCCGAGGTCGGCGGTGGCCAGCGCGGCGGCGTCGTTGACGCCGTCGCCGACCATCGCCACCACCTTGCCCTCGCCGCGCAGCCGGGCGACGACGTCGGCCTTGTCCTGGGGCAGGACCTCGGCGATCACCTGGTCGATGCCGACCTCCTTGGCGACGGCCTCGGCGACGGCCCGGTTGTCGCCGGTCAGCAGGATCGGGGTGAGTCCGAGGTCGCGCAGCATCCGCACCGCCTGCGCCGACGTGGGTTTGACGGTGTCCGCCACGGTGATCACCGCGCGCGGCGCCCCGTCCCACGCGACCGCCACGGCTGTCTCGCCGCGGGCCTCAGCCGCGGCCTTCGCGGCGGCCAGGTCGTCGGGCAAGTCGAGACTCCACTGCCGCAGCAGTTCCGCGCGGCCGACCACGACGGCGTGGCCGTCCACGACGCCCTGCACACCCAGGCCCTCGGTCGCGGTGAAGTCCTCGACCGCGGGCAGTTCGACCCGCTTTCGGGCGCCCGCCGCGATCGCTTGGGCGATCGGGTGTTCCGAGGCGTGCTCGACCGCGCCCGCCAGCCGCAGCGCCGTCGTCTCGTCGACACCGTCGGCGGTGATGACGTCGACCAGTGCCATCTTCCCGGTGGTCACCGTGCCGGTCTTGTCCAGCACGACGGTGTCGACGCGGCGGGTGGACTCCAGGACTTCCGGCCCCTTGATGAGCAGGCCGAGCTGGGCGCCGCGGCCGGTGCCGACGAGCAGCGCGGTCGGCGTGGCCAACCCGAGCGCGCACGGGCAGGCGATGATCAACACGGCCACGGCGGCGGTGAACGCCGCCGAGACGCCCGCCCCGGCGCCGAGCCAGAACGCCGGCGCCATCGCCGCGAGCCCGATGACGATGGGAACGAAGATGCCGGACACCCGATCAGCCAGGCGCTGGACCTGAGCCTTCCCTGCCTGCGCGGCCTCGACGAGCTTGGCCATCTGGGCGAGCTGGGTGTCGGCGCCGACCCGGGTGGCCCGGACCACGAGCCGCCCACCCGCGTTGACGGTCGCGCCGACCACCGGGTCGCCGGGGCCGACCTCGACGGGCACCGACTCGCCGGTGAGCATCGAGGCGTCCACCGCGGACTTGCCGTCCTCGATCACCCCGTCGGTGGCGACCTTCTCCCCCGGCCGGACGACGAAGCGGTCCCCGACCGCGAGCTGGTCGACCGGGATCCGGACCTCGGCGCCGTCGCGCAGGACCACGACGTCCTTGGCGCCGAGTTCCAGCAGCGCGCGCAGCGCCGATCCCGCCCGGCGCTTCGCCCTGGCCTCGAAATAGCGGCCGGCGAGGATGAACGTGGTGACCCCGGCGGCGACCTCCAGATAGATGTTCGCCTCGCCGCCCATCCGCTGGATGGTCAGCTCGAACGGGTGCGTCATCCCCGGCACACCCGCGGTACCGAAGAGCAGGGCGTAGAGCGACCAGCCGAACGCGGCGAGCGTGCCCAGCGAGATCAGCGTGTCCATGGTGGCCGCGCCGTGGCGCAGGTTGACCCAGGCCGCCTGGTGGAACGGCCACGCCGCCCAGACCACGACCGGGCCCGCCAGCGCCAGCGAGATCCACTGCCAGTAGGTGAACTGCAGCGCCGGAACCATCGCCATGGCGATGACCGGCACCGACAAGGCGATCGAGCCGATCAGCCGCTGCCGAAGCGGGTCACCCGCGGACTCGGTGGCAGGCTCGGCCTCGACGCGGGGCAGAGTCGCGGTGTAGCCCGCGGCCTCGACCTGCGCGACCAGCTCAGCCGGATCGACACCGTCGGAATAGGTCACCCTGGCTTTCTCGGTGGCGTAGTTGACCGTCGCGGTCACCCCGTCGAGCTTGTTGAGCTTGCGTTCGATCCGATTCGCGCACGACGCGCAGGTCATGCCGCCGATGGCGAGCTCGATCTCGGCCGGGCGGGACGAAACGACGTTCGTGGTCATGATGCCCTCCGCTCTCAGTTGTGGCCACCGTGGCCGGGAGAGGCCGAAGTGGACGGTGCGGCTGTGGGTGTGGTTCCGTTGGTGGACAAAGTGAACTCGGCCGTGCGGACGACGCCGTGGTGCTGGAAGTCGAGAAACAGCCGGTAGACCCCGGCGCTCGGGACCTCGGCGAAGAACACCACGTCCGGACCCGGCCGGGTCTTGCCGTCGCCTGGCGTGCCCTCCGGATGCACGTGCAGGTACGCGAGGTCGCCACCGCGGAGCGCGACCAGGTGGCCGTACGAACCGAGGTACGGCTGCAAGTCGTCGACCGGCTTGCCGTCCTTGGTCACCGACAACGTCACTTTGGACGACGAGCCCGCCACGAGGTCACCCGCGAGCCGGACCTCGTAGCCGTCCACCGTGGCCACTCGGGACTCCGGGAACTCCACCGGGGCGCTGTCACCGGGAACGGTGAGGTCCACGCCGAGGGTCAGCGGGTCCGCCCCGGTCGGCGCGAAGTCGGCGAAAGCGCGGTAGCCGCCCGCCCGCTGGAGATTCAGCGGCACGGTCCACGTGCCGTCGGCGGCCATCGTCGGGTGGACGTGCTGGAAGCCGGAGGTGTCACGCCGCACGACGATCAGATGCAGCGGCTTCTCATGCGCGATGTCGAACGCGGTCAACGCCTCACCCCCGGGCTTGGTGATCCGGAAGGAGAACGGCTGGGCTGAACCCAGCGGCAGCGTCGCGCGGGTGGGCGTGAAGGTGAATCCGCCACTGGAGGATGTCAGCCCCTTGGGCAGGTCGCTCGGCGCGCTCTCCGCGGCGCCGTGGCCCCCACCGTGCTCGTTCGCCGCGGAGTCGATGGGGCCGACAGCGGTGCCGACCGCCCAGGCACCCCCGGCGGCCAGGGCGATCACCGCGCCGTAGGCGGCGAGCTTCGCTGCTGTCTTCATCTCTGATCCTTTCGCTACACAGGCGACTCGGCGTGCCGCGCCACCTTCTTCAATATACCCCCTGGGGGTATCCGGGCGCTATTGCCCTGCTCACACAGCCGTTGAGAGGAGGCCGCTATCCGACGATGCGGCGGGCGCCGATGTAGTGGCCGTCGCCGCGGATGGACCGGACGTCGACGAGTTGCCCCTCGGTCGGGGCGTCGATCATCTTCCCGGCGCCGACGAACATCCCGACGTGGTGGATGCGTGCCGGGTTTCCGCTGCCATCGTCGTAGAACACCAGGTCACCGGGGATGAGCTCGTTCATCGCGACCGGGCGGCCGAGGGTGAACTGGGCTCGGCTGGAGTGCGGCAGCCTGATACCCGCCTTCGCGTAGGCCCACATCGTCAGGCCAGAGCAGTCGAACTCGTTCGGGCCGACGGCGGCCCACTCGTACTCCGCGCCGCGCCGGTCGAGCGCCGCCTGCAGCGCGGTGTCCGCCGCACCCGGCGGCCGCAGGTAGACGCCGTTGTCCTTGACCTTGGCCATGTCGGCCTTCTCGGCCGCCGGGAGCGCGTTGAGCGCCCGTTTGACCTCGACGATCTGCTTGTCCAGGTCCGCGCGGCGGTTCTTGATCTCCACGATCAGCCGCTCCGCCGACGCGGTGGCCTCCTGGGATCGACGCTGGGCGTCGGCGGCGTTGGCCCGGGCCTGGTCGGAGCCGCGCACGGCGAGAACCATGCCGTCGAGGGCCTCGCTGTTGTCGGTGGCGAGCACCTGCAGCGCGGCGGCGCGGTCGAGGAAGTCCGCCGGGCTGTCCCCGGTGAGCAGGGCGGAGATCTTGGAGAACCGCGCACCCCGGAACGTGGCGGCGGCCAGCAGGTCGACTTCGCCGCGGAAGCGGTCCTGGTCGCCCTGCGCCCGCGCCTGCTGCTCGGTCGCGGCGGCCAGGTCGGCGGTGGCCTGCTCCGCTTCGGCGCGCTTGACCCCGAGGTCGTGCTGGGCTTTGAGCAGGTCCTCGTCGGCTTGGCCCGCCAACTCGGCGAGACGCTCGTAGCGCGCCTTGGGATCCTCCGGAGTGGACGGCTGCGCTGAGACGGGCGGCGCGGCGATGGCCAGCACGGCGGCCGCGGCCGCTGTCAAGTGGATGGGTCGGCGGAAGTACACGGGTGGGTCCTAACTGGGGAGAGGTCCGCCGTCGCGACGAAGGTCAAGCGACGGTGATGGCGCAACAATCCGAATTCCGCGAGCGGATTCGGACAGACCTCTCCTACGCGCGCAGCACGCAGAGCCGGGTCAGATCGACCCGGGAAAGAAGAACCGCCGGTGACACACCGCTTCCACGCGGCGGCACAACACGGGCGTGAACGTCGAGTGCCCCACTCAACTTGGCGCACACGAACAGCACGGCCACCGTCACCGAAACACACAAGGCCAGCAGGCCACCCGGCGCACCGTCATCGTGGGAGACGGGCGTCAGGGCATCTTCGCCGACCACCGCGTCGGTCACGTGCGTGGCGGCGTGGCCCGCTTGGGGGCCGTCGGAGGCACAGTGCAGCCCGAACAACGCCCCGGCGATGAGGAACAACGCGACCAGCACCCGGGCGAGCACGGCTCGCCTGGGCTGACCAGTCATCGCCTCGGGCACTCGGACAGCGTACCCGCGGGTCGGAATCGCTCGTTCGAGGTCACCGACCGCATCAGCGGGGATCGCGCTCGAAGACGAGGTCGAAGTCCTTGCGCCAGGTCACTCCCTGGTCCTCCGACGCCTCCCAGCGACCGTCGATCCGGCCCTGCCCGACATCGGCGACGAACCGCTGGAACATGTCGGGATCCTCACGCCGCAACTCCCACCGCGCGCCGTCGAAGGTCATCGCGAAGACGCGGCAGACACCGCGCTCGTCGTGGTAGAGGGCCGTGTAGGCGTCGTTCGCGTCGCTGCGCCCCAGAATCAACACCATCTCACTCGTGGCGTCCCCGACGTCGCCCTCCATCGTCCAGCGGAAGTCGATGAACGCGTCCCCGAGCCACCCGACCGCCGCCGACCCCGGCACCTCCAGCCCCGCGGGCTCCAAAAACCACGCGTCCCGCAACGTCGTACGCCAGCTTCCAACCAGAACGTCCAACCGCTCCATGGCCGGGTTGCGCATCGCTTCCTCCCTTGGCGTCGACCGGTTCAGTGAACCACTTCGCAGCCTTGGGCACCCGTCCCCCCGAGGCGGTCGGCCGCCTCGGGGGGCACCAAGGTCAGCTCGCGATCGTGGTGTTGATCCAGCTCTTCACCGCGGCGACGTCACCGAAGATGGAGTTGGTCTGGCCGCAGGTGCTGGCCCCGGGGCCACTGGCACCACGGCTGACGACACCGACGAGCCTGCCCGCCGAGAAGGCGGGACCGCCGGAGTCGCCATAGCAGTCGGTGCCGGTGGTGCTGGTGTCGAAGCAGAGTTCGACGGCGCCGCTGATCCCGCCGCAGCCGGAGTCACTGGTCAGCGTGGTGCCGACCGTCTTGAGGACCGGGCTCATGCCACCACAGCCGCGGGGTGCGCAGGTCTGCCCGAACCCGTAGAGACTGGCCGACGAACCGACCGACGGCGACGTGGTGGCCATCGGCGCCGGGGTGAGCGTGACCGCCGAGGAGAGCTTGTAGAGGCGGAAGTCGTAGGCGCCGCCGTTGTAGCTGGGGTGCTTGACCGAGCGGGAGACGGTGCGGACCTGGCCGCCGGTGTTGAGATCCTTGGAACCGACCCGAATCCGAGTCGCCCCACTGCAGTGCCCCGCACTCAACACCCACTGCGGTGCGACCAGGGTGCCGCTGCACCACATACCGCTGGAGTCACCCACCGCCGCGGCCCAGGACGGAGCCACGGTGACGACGCTGCCACCCACAATCCGCTCGGTAGCCCCCGCCGTCGCCGCGACGCCCGCCGTGGCCAGAGCCACGCTGGCCGCCAGGAACCCGATTCGGACAGCTGCCTTCTTGAAGTTCATCGAACCTCCATTTCGCAGGGAGACGCCCACGAGCCAGCTAGCCGACTCATGCCCTCTGGCGCCTTTTGGGACACACCCCAAACTAGGGCGCGATAACCCCGCATGGTGATCCCATTTGGCTATACCACCGCACACACCCACACGCACACTAAAGTGGCAGCCGACCAAACGCACTAAACCGCCGCCCGGCAACGAAACAGCACCACAACGATCCCAGTCCCGCCCCCAACCCCGTCCAGGCGATCTTTAACATCCGAAAGTCGAATGTTAAACAATTGCGCCAGGGGTTCGGCCAGCCCAGCCTCCGGGCTTATAGCGAGCAGCAAGATATCTGCCCCGCAATCGCGCGGACACTTCTTCCGCATGCCGAGAGTCATGCGAACACAACACCAAGTCCCGCCGCAAAGGATGCCCCTTGATCGGCCGACAAACCACCCCCAAAGGCACCGCCCCCACAGGACTGACCAGCCCAACCCCCAACCCCGCCCGAATCAACCGCACCATCGCCCCCCACTCAGCCACATCATGCCCAGCCCGCGGCACAAACCCAGCCTCCCCGCAGGCACGAACAAACGAGTCATACCGCCCACTCCCATCATTGGGCGACACAACAATCCACTCCTCAGCGGCAAGCTCCGCTAACGCCACCTCATCCTGCCCCGCCATCGGATGAGAAGCAGACAACCCAACGAACGCGGGCTCCCCCTCAACAACAACAAGCCCCCCGGGAAGCGATCCCCCATACCGAATGACGATCGCGAAATCCACAGCACCATCCGCGACCCCGCTCAACAGCGACTCACCAGACCCCGCCTGCGTCAACACGCGCCGACCAGGACTAACCCCCTGGACCACCTCAACCAGATCCTCCAACAACACACTCAACACCGACCCAACCCGCACCTCCGCGGGCCGAGCCATCGCCGCCGCACGTTCCTGAATCAGGGAAAGCCCGCAGATCACCTCCCCCGCCCCACGAAGAAACCGACGCCCCAACTCCGTAGGCACCACCACATCCCCATCGCGCCGAAAAAGAGCACCCCCAACGGCCAGCTCGATCCGCCGAAGACGCACGAGCAGCGCGGGCTGACTGAGATTCATGGACATGGCGGCCAGACGAAGACTCCCCGCCGAAGCGACAGCCAGAACCATCCGCAGATGCCGCGCCTCGATCCGCATCAGACGCCTAGATCACGCAGGGCACAGGCCGAGGCGACGAGGACTCCACCACGTCCCCCACATTCGCCACCCACCAGTCCCGATAATGCGCCCGCAGCCCGATCTCCCCCTGATAGTCCGCCACCAGCAGCCGGTGGAACTCGTCGACGTGAAGATCGACAGGGCTGTCCACACGCCAGCAGAGCACGGTCGACTTGTAGTGCGGCTCCCCCGCCAACGGCCGCAACACCACATCAGCAGGCGGCACACACATCGGGCTGAACAAGGCGATTCCCTCACCGCTGCGCACAAGCTGGAACATCGACTCGCACGTGTCGACCCGGTGCCGGATGCGCGGACTGAACCCTGACCGCCCACACAGCGACCGGAAACGCGCCTCCCGCCCAGCCCCGTCAGCGTCGCCGCCGATGATCCAGCGCTCGGAAGCCAACGCCTCCAACGGCAGCGCGTCGAGGCATGCGTGCGGATGGTCGGCGGGCAGCCCGACGAACGCGGGCTCGACCTCGGTGACCACCCGCCGCAGCACCCCGTCAGGCAGCGGCAGCCGGGATCCCGGGAACTCATAGAACAGCACTAGGTCGAGTTCACCCCGCCGCACCATCGCCAGCGCGTCCGGCACCGAATTCACGTCGTGCAACGCGATGTCCGCGCCGGGCATGGCGGTGCGGAGCAGGCGGAGCCCGGTGCCCGCGTCGAGCACGGACATCACGCCGAACACCACCGGGCCGGACGCGGACGCGGTGTCGGCGAGCAGGCGGTCGAAGCGGGCCAACAGGTCCCGGCCGGAGCCGATGACGTAGCGGCCGAGTTCGGTCGGCGTGATCCCGCTGCGCGCCCGGGTGAACACCGCGCCGCCCAGCACGTTCTCGATCCGCTGGAGCTGGGCGGCCAACGCGGGCTGGGCGACGTGCAGCACCCCGGCCGCCTTGCGGATGCTGCCCGCACTGGCGATCTCGACGAGCACCCGCACGTGCCGGATGTCCAACCGCATGCCATTCACCCTTGTGGACCCGTTTTCCCCGGGCAACCGACCATCGTCGGGTGCCGTTCCCAGGGGAAACGGCCTGAACCTGCCATCACCCGAACGATGAACATCAATGTTCACCGATTCTGTTACGGTGAGAATATGACCATCCGTAATCAATCGCGCACCTTCCGTGCGCGAAAGCCCAAGCGCCGCATCGTGCTGCTCGTGCTGGCGCTGTTCGCGAGCCTGACGGCCGCGGCGGTCAGCATCCCGGCCGCGGCGGCCGCCGAGCCGACCTTCACCTCGGGCAACGGCATCGACGTCCGCAACGTGTGGCACAGCACCCCGCGCACCTACGTCATCAACGTCCACAGCGACTCGGTCGACACCCGGTCGATCGCGTGGACCTACCACGACCTGATCGTCACACTGCCCGAGAACTACAACCCGAACGTCGCCTACCCCGTCCTCTACCTCTACCACGGTCGCGCGCAGAGCCCGGGCGCGTGGCACAACGAGGCCAACATCGAGGCCGTCACCCGCGGCTACCCGATCATCACCGTGGCCGCCGAGGCGGGCTGGGCGGGCTGGGGCACCAACTGGGTCAACCAGTCCGCGGGCGTGCAGCAGTGGGACCGGTTCCACCTCGACGAGGTCATCCCGTTCATCGACCGCAACCTCAACACCATCCGCGCCAGGGAGGGCCGCGCGGTCGCGGGCTTCTCGATGGGCGGCTTCGTGGCGCTCCGCCACGCCACCCACCGGCCGGGGCTGTTCCGCATGGCGGTCGGCATGTCCGGCGGCTACAACCTGGAGGACCCACGGATGCGCGCGGCCGTCACCGGCCCGCTCCCCCTCAAGGGCCTCCCCCTCGACGGCCCGTTCGGCGCCCCGTGGGACGGCTCATGGGCGTTCAACAACCCGTGGCACCGGGTCGGCGCGCTCAGCGGCGTCCACACCGTGCTCTACGCGGGCACCCGCCACGACGACGTCCTGGAGGCGCAGGCCCACCGCCTCACCTACGAGTTCCACCAGCACCTGCTGGCCAACGGCATCAACAACAGCTGGATGGTCGAGTACGACTGCGGCCACTGGATCGAGTGCGCGGCGCGCACCGGGCTCGGCCGGGAGATGCCGGTCATGATGGACGTGCTCTGGCACCCGTGAGCTGGGCGGGGGCCTGCCCCCAGCAGGCCCCCGCTCTCCACTCCTCACCACAGCGTTGCCGCGCTCTCGCGGTGGTGCTACGGTCGTAGATACCCCCAGGGGGTATCTACGAGGAGGCGTCATGAATCACGAACACCACCATCACTCGCCGCAGGTCAGTTGGGGCATGGCCGCGTCGGCGACGCTGCACTGCCTCACCGGCTGCGCGATCGGTGAGGTGCTCGGCATGGTGATCGGGACCGCGCTGGGCTGGGGGAACGTCGCCACGATCGTGCTGGCGGTGACCCTGGCGTTCATCTTCGGCTACGCGCTGACGATGCGCGGTGTGCTGCGCGCCGGGGTGAGCTTCGGTCAGGCGGTGAAGGTCGCGCTCGCCGCCGACACGGTGTCGATCGCGGTGATGGAGGTGGTCGACAACACCATCATGCTCACCGTGCCCGGTGCCATGGAGGCAGGCTTGGCCAGCTTCCTGTTCTGGGGCGCGCTGGCGTTCTCACTGGCCGTGGCGTTCGTGGTCACCTGGCCGATCAACCGCTGGATGATCGGCCGCGGCCTCGGCCACGCCGTCGTCCACGCCTACCACCACTGAGTCAGACCGCGACCGGAACGACCACCGATTTCAGCACCCGCCGCGCCAGCACGTCGTTCTGCCGCACCATCGGCGCGTTGGTCCGCGGTCGGGCGAACGCGGCGAACGCCCGGCCGCTGGCGTAGGGGCCTACGGCGTAGCGGCGGGGATGGGGTCGGCCCGCCGCGTCGACGATCTGCAGTTCCTCGGGGGTCACCTGGATCAGGCCGGTGCCGAGGCCGCCGTCCAGCCGTTCCTCGACCACCTCCCCAGCGGCGTGCCAGTCGGCGAGCAGCGTGCTGGTGGTGCGGTGCAGGTGGTGCTTGGGCAGGCGGGCCTCGATCAGGCCGGTCGCCTCGACGGTCTCCGGGGTCGTCGAGCTTCCGGCGAGGAACACCGACCCTTGTGGACGGATCCACAGGTCGGCGCCGAGGAAGCGGACGATCCCGGCGCGCGACAGGGCGAGCAGTTCCTCCAGCCGGTCCGGCGGCGGCCCGCTGGCCAGGTAGCTGAAGTAGCCGAAGAACCAGCCGTCCGCGTCGGCCAGCCGGGACTTGCCGACGAGCTTCGGCGAGGTGAGCACCCGGGGCAGCTGCCCGAAGACCGACAGCAGCGCCATGAACGCGCCCATGTCCGCGCTGTAGGTGGGATCGCCGCGCCGCGCGATGTCGGCCTCGATGTACGACCGCAGGTAGTCCTGGAAGTCGTCACCCGAGGGCAGCACCAGGCCGTCGATCGGCCGGTCCAGCCGCTCGAAGTCGATCCGGTCGGCGGGGTCCGGCACCGCCCGCGCCACCAGGTCGGCCATTTCCCGGCAGTACCAGGGAAGTTCGGTGTACTCGGCGGCGAACTCGGCCCAGGACAGGCGGACCCGGTCGGGGTGGGCGGAGAACAGCTCGCCGTAGTGCCCCCACGCGATCTCCTTGGCCATCAGCGGCCACACGTCGGCGCGGAAGTCGATTCGGTCGGCGGTGAGGAGTTCGTCGACCGGGCCCTGGGCGAAGAACTTCGGCAGCTCCGGCCGGGTCCCCTGCAAGCGGTACCGGGTCTTGCTGCGGTACGGCACGCCGCGCCGCGAGCCGACGTGGATGCGCGGTTCCCGCCCGGACGGCTCGTAGGTCAGGCCGTCGGCCGTGCGCACGAACCGGCCGCCGCGGCCCTCGGTCAGCAGCACCATCAGGTCGATGAACGCGAGGCCGAACCCACGCAGCACGATGTCGCTGCCCGCCTCAACGCCGGAGAGATCGACGTCGGCGGAGTAGGCGGGCGGCAGGTAGAACAGGCCGTTTCGGTCGGCGAAATCGGCGAGTTCCCGCTGGTCGGCGTCAGGCGTGGCGTCAAGGTGGCCGAGCGCGAGGATCACCAGGTCGGCGGTCACCGGCGCGTCGCCGGTGTCGAGCCAGACCTGCTGCCGCTCGGCCCGCGACCCGGTGATCCCGGTGACGGTCGCGGCGTGCACCTGCACGGAGACTTCGCTGGGCAAGCCCGCGACGGTCGTGGCGAAGAACCACGCCAGGTACGCGCTCTGCACCCGCCTGCTGACGAAGGACCTCGACTCCATCGCGGCCAGTTCGTCGCGCACGTCGGGGTCGATCGCCGCGTCCGAGATCGCGCCCGTGCGGACCTGTTCTGCCCACTCCCACAGGGTCGGCCCCGGGCGGATCGGCCCCTCACAGGTGACGGACTCGTCGGTGAACATCGTGACGTCCTCGGCCATCGAGTTCATTCGCAGCAGGTTCGGCTGCTCGTGCCGCCACACCCGCCCCGCGCCCGGCGCGTGGCTGTCGATGAGGTGCACCAGCAGCGGCCTGCCCGCCAGCAGCTCCGGCGCGTTGGCGCCAAGGCGTTCGACGAGCCCCACCGCGCGCGGGCCCGCGCCGACGATCGCGATCACCACCGGCTGCACTGGCTGTCCCCCCGAGGTCGACACCGGACCACCGACAGTCCGGAGAGTGGCCGAGGCTGATCGACAGCGGCTCGGAGTGCGCTCGAGCTACCGGGTGCCGAAGGTGCGGCGGTAGGTGTCCGGGGAGACCCCGACCATCCGGTGGAAGTGGCGCCGCATCGTCGTCGAGGTGCCCATGCCGGTGCGGTCGGCGATCAGGTCGACACCGTCGCTTGTGGACTCCAGCAGCTCCTGCGCGCGGTGGATGCGCTGTGTCAGCACCCATTGCAGCGGGGACGTGCCGGTGACCGCCGCGAAGTGCCGGGTCAGGCTGCGGGTGCTCATGTGCGCGCGGCGCGCCATGTCGGCCACCGTGACGGGCCGGTCCAGGTTGGCGAGCAGCCACGCGAACAGGTCCGACAGCGGGTGCCCGCGTTCGTCGGACACCGGGTTCGCGATGAACTGCGCCTGGCCGCCGGGCCGGTGCGGCGGCACGATCAGCAGCCGCGCCAACGCGTTCGCCACCGCGACGCCGTAGTCGGCGCGGACGACGTGCAGGCACAGGTCCATCGCCGCGGCCTTGCCCGCCGAGGTGAGCACGTCGCCGTTGTCGATGTAGAGCACGCTCGGGTCGACCTCGACCATCGGATACCGCTCACTCAGCACGGGCGCGTGGATCCAGTGCGTCGTGGCACGCCTGCCGTCGAGGAGACCGGCCTCGGCCAGCACGAACGCCCCCGTGCACAGCGACACCACCCGCGCCCCGACCGCGTGCGCCGCGCGGACCGCGTCGACCAGCTCGGCGGGCGGATCCGCGTCGACATCGGGGACGGCCGGGACGACCACGGTGTCGGCGTCGACCAGCGCGTCCAGGCCGCGGACCACCGGATACCAGGGCGCGAGACGCTCGGGGTCGGGCGCGCAGACGGCGAAGTCGTACCAGGGGTCGGCGAGGTGAGTCCGGTTCACGCCGAATACGTCACTCGGGGCGGCGAGCTCGTACAGCGGCACCCCGGGGACGATGGCCAGCGCGATCGAGGGCATGGCCGAAAGCGTACGCCATGTGGCGTTCCAGCCACTCGTCTGTCGCCCGGCGCCGGACCACGATGGTCACCATGACTTCCGTGACCGTCTACGGCGCCTCCGGCCACACCGGCCGCTTCATCGTCTCCGAGCTGCGCGAACGCGGCCTGACCCCGATCCTCTCCGGCCGCGACCCCGAAAAGCTCGCCCTCATCGACGGCGAAGCCCGCCCAGCCTCCTTGGACGACCCGGCGGCCCTCGACCGCGCGCTCGCGGGCTCGGCAGCGGTGATCAACGCCGCGGGCCCGTTCGCCGTCACCACCCTCCCCGTCCTCGAAGCCGCGATGCGCGCAGGCATCCCCTACCTGGACGTCGCCGCCGAACTGGAAGCCGTCGTCGACACCTACGCCCAACACTCCCGCGCCGTGGCGGCGGGCATCCCGGTCGTCCCATCGATGGCCTTCTTCGGCGGCTTAGGTGACCTGCTAACCACCGCGGCCCTGGGCGACTGGGACACCGCCGACGAAACCGACGTCGCCTACTGGCTCAGCAGCTGGCACCCCACCAACGGCACCCGCGCCTCCGGCCGAGTCTCCGGCCAACGCCGCGACGGCCGCCGCCCCGTGGTCACCAACGGCGAGCTGGTGTTGCGAGAAACCCCCGCCCCTCAAACGGAATGGACGTTCCCGGCACCGATCGGCCGAGTCCCGGTCCAGTCCGAATTCACCATGGCCGACTCGGTGGTGATCGCCCAGCACCGCGCCATCCCGGTGACACGCTCCTACATGGCGACCAACGCGGTCGCGGACCTCAGCGGCACCACCGCACCCACCCCCACCGACGCCCGCGGCCGCTCAGACCAAAGCTTCCTGATCGACGTCAAGGCCCATCGAAACAGGGAAGAACGCCGCATCACCGCGACGGGCCGCGACATCTACGCGATCAGCGCACCACTGGTGGCCGAGGCAACCGAACGAGTCATCGGCACCACCCGATCCGGCGTTCTCCCCCCAAGCACGATCTTCGACGCGTGGGACTTCCTCGGTTCGATCAAGGACCTCACGGTGTCGTAGGCAGCTCACCGCTCGCACGCCCGAAGTGATCGCCCGTGCCCAAGTCCGCCCCCGCCGCCAACCACCACCGCGCCTGGCCCTCAGTGCGAACCCCGTCAACGATCACCTTCGGCCCCATCGCGTGAACCAGCTCCGGCAACGCACCCAAAGCGACGCTGAAGGGTGACTCCGGGGACCGCGCCTGCCGAGCGACGTGAGCGGGCGCGACGCGCACAGCGGCCACCGGATGGTCCTCCACCAACGCAAGATCACCAAGGCCGAAGTCGTCGAGGAACACCGGCACGCCAAGCGATGCGAGCGCGGCGAGGTTGGCCGCGCCGTCGCCGCGGGTGTCGGCCAGGACCCGCGTCGGCACGCCGAGCAGCAGGTCGTCCGGCCGCAACCCGGACGAGGCCAGCGCGTCACGAACCCGAGCGGTCAGGTCGGCGTCGGTGGACTGGTGGGCGGTGAGGGCGACCAGCAAGGGCAAGCGTTCCCGGCGCCGAGCAGGCCACCACCGCACCCGAACCCCCGCTGCCCCCATGGCCCACCCACCAAGCCGCAGAATCAGCCCAGTGTGCTCAGCAAGCTCGACGCACTGCTCATGCGGCAACGCCCCCGACTCAGGATGCTCCCACCGCAGCCGCGCCTCCACCCCCGCCGTCTCACCGGTCAGCGACGCGAGCCTGCGGTACCGGACCGTCACCTCACCGGACTCCCACGCCAGAGGCATCGCGGCCGCGAGTGCGTGCACGCGGCGGTCCTCGGCGTCAAGGGCTGCGTCATACAGCTCCCACTGACCGCGCCCACTCGCCTGAGCCCGCCGCAACGCGGCGTCGGCGGCACGGAGCACCTCAGCCGGACTGGTGTCCGGATCAGGCCGGTGCACCACGCCGATCGACAGCGACACGTGACCATCCACAGAGGCCATATCAGCCAGCGCGGACACCGTCGTGACCACGTGCGCGGTCGTGGCCGTGTTCTCCAGCAGGACACCGAACTCGCCCCCGTCGAACTTGGCGACCATCGCCTTCTCCGCCGCCACCACCGCGACGAGCCGCTGGGCGACCGTGGTCAACAGCCGTTCCGCGGCCCTCCGACCAAGGCTGTTCCCAAGTTCGGTGAACGCGTCGAGACCGAGATGGAACAACGTGATCCCGTGCCTGCGGTCGGCACGCTCCAGCGCACCCTCCAACTGAGAACTGAAGAACTGCCGGTTGGGCAGCCCGGTGAGCACGTCGTGCAACGCCTGACGGCTCAACTCGCTCTGCAGCAGGACAAGCTCGGTCCCGTCCTCGACAACAGTCACGAACTGCCGCGGCTCACCATCACCATCGCGCAGCAACGACGCGGTCAGCGTCACGCGCGCGATGTCGCCGTCCTCGCGCAGCAACTGCTGCGACTGCTTGATCCGAGCACGCTTGCCCGCCAGCAGCGCCGCATAGTCCTCACGCAGGATCGCCGCGAAGTCCGGGTGGACGAGGTCGAACAGATCGCGACCGGTCAGTTCGTCGGCGGCGTGCCCCAGTATCTCGCCGATCGCACCGTTGACCCGCACGATCGCCCCGTCGAGGTCCGTGATCACGATGCCGTTGGCCGACGCGGTGGCGACGCCGTCGAACCGGGCCTCGCTCTCGTGCAGGTGCCACTTCGCGTCGCGGACGGCTTTGAGCAGGGACAGCTTGATGTTCTCCTGCTGCAGCAGCGCCCTATCCCGGTTCGCCGCGGCGTACCCGCTGGCCAACGCGCCGACGCACAGCGCGATGCGCTCGGTGGCGCCCGCCAGCCCGGGCAGTGCGGGAAGGCCGCGGCCGAGCACCTCCACGGTCCGGTCGAGCGTGCCGTCGCCGACCGCTTCCAACTCGACCAGCCGTGCCCCCGCCGCCCGCGCGCGCCCGGTGTCGGGCGGCTCGTCGACGACGTCGGCGCACACCGCGTCGAGCAGCGCGGCGAGTTCGCGTTCGAGGTCGTCGCGGGACATCGGGACGAACCCGACATCGCTGAGCAGGTAGGCCCATTTCCTACTCAGGATCAAGCGTTCGCGCGCGCCGTCGTCCGGCTGCGGCGAACCGTCGTCCTGCGGCTGTCGCAGGTTCACGGCGTCAGGGCCTGCGACCGACGCCCGCATAGAACTGGGAGTTCATGTCGGCCTCACCCGCGATGTCGGCAGGCCCTTCCGGCCGCCACAGACCGCACCCGACCAGGCCGGGCTCGACCATGTCGTAGCCCGCGAACAGCGCCTCGATCTCCGCGTGCGAGCGCAACTGCACCTGGTCGCGGCTCTTGCTGCGCTCGACCAGGCCCGCCACCTCGTTGATCTCGGCTTTCTTGTGGTCGTCGCTGGCGTGGGTGATCGCCATCATGCTGCCCGGGGCCAACCGGTCGCGGTAGCGGGCGAGCAGTCCGATCGGGTCCCACTCGTCGGGGACCCAGTGCAGCATGAACAGCATCAGCACGCCGACCGGCTCGTCGAGGTCGAGCAGCCGCCGGGCCTCGGGGCTGCCGAAGATGCCCTCCGGGTCGCGGATGTCGGCCGCGACGATCGCCACCCGGTCCTCACCGGCCAGCATCAGCTCGCTGTGGGCGACCGCGACCGGGTCGCGGTCGACGTAGACCACCCGGCAGGCCGGGTCGATGCTGTGGGCGACCTGGTGCAGGCTGCCGACGGTCGGGATGCCCGCGCCGATGTCGAGGAACTGCCGAACGCCCTGGTCCATCATGTGCCGGACCGCTCGGCCGAGGAACGCGCGGTTCATCCGCACGAGTTGGCGCAGTCCGACCAGCATCTGCTCGGCCTTGCGGCTGAGCTCGCGGTCCGCCTCGAAGTTGTGGCCACCGCCGAGGAGATAGTCGTACGCGCGGGCAATGCTCGGCACCGTCACGTCCACGCTCGACGGGACCCAGCCCTGCCACTGAGACAGGTTCACGGAGGACACCTTCTTAGACCGGAAGTGGGGAAGGTCAGCAGACTACCGCCTCCAGGGTGAACCGAAGTCCACCCGTCAGAGTGATCATGCCTAACCCGATCGGTGGATTTGGCGCACCGTCCAACAGTTCTACTGTGGGCGTCCCCTTTTCTGACCCAGGAGCGCGAGATGACCGTCCCGGTCGCGCCAGGACGCTGGCCGGTTCTCGGTCACACACCAGCGATTTTGCGACAGCGCTTGGGTTTCACGGCCGCGCTGCGCCAGTACGGCGATATCGTGCGCATCGATCTCGGGCCGCTGCCCGCCCACGTCGTGACCACTCCCGAACTCGCGCACCGCGTCCTGGTGACCGACGGCGCCGCGTTCGAGAAGGGCTCGATGTTCGACAAATTCCGCGCGTACGTGGGAAACGGCCTCGTGCTGTCCTCCGGCGCGTTCCACCGCAGGCAGCGTCGGCTCATGCAGCCGTCGTTCCACCGCGACGAACTCGCGCGCTACCTCGACACGATGGTTGGCGCCGCAACGAGTTTGACGGCGTCGTGGCAGCCGGGCGAGGTCCGCCAGGTCGACCAGGACATGCAGGCGGTCGCGGTCACCGTCGTCGGCGAGACCCTGTTCTCCGCCGGACTCGGCAGGGACGCGATCGAGGAAGCCCGCCGGTCCATCCCGGTCGTGATCAAGTACGGGATGCTGCGGGTGCTGTCCCCCGGCTTGTTCGAGCGACTGCCGCTGCCGGTCAACCGCCGGTTCGACGAGGCCACCGCCCGGATGCGAGCGATCGTCATGGAACTGATCGCCGACCGCCGCGCCTCCGGCGTCGACCACGGCGACCTGTTGTCGCGCCTGCTTTCCGCGCGCGACGAGGACACCGGCGAGCGCATGGACGACGAGCAGGTGCACGACGAGGTGATCACCCTGCTCAGCGCCGGGATCGAGACCAGCGCACTCGCCCTGGCCTGGGTGTTCCACGAGATCGCCCGGCACCCCGACGTGGAGCGGAAGGTGCACGCCGAGATCGACGAGGTCCTCGCGGGCGGGCCGATCACCTTCGCCGACATCACCCGGCTGGAGTACACCCGCCGGGTCGTCACCGAGACCCTGCGCATGTATCCACTGTGGATACTCATGCGCCGCGCCACGACCGAGGTCGACCTCGGCGGTGTCCGGCTCACCCCCGGCGACGAGGTGATCATCAGCCCGCACGCGCTGCACCACGACCCGCACACCTACCCCGATCCGCTGCGGTTCGACCCGGACCGCTGGTCGCCCGAGCGGACCGCTGCCGTGCCGAAGGGCGCGTTCATCCCGTTCGGCGGGGGCACCCGCCAGTGCATCGGCAACTCGTTCGCCATGACCGAGATCATCGCCATCGTCGCCACCGTGGCCGCCCGCTGGCGGCTCGTCCCGGTGCCGGGCCTGCCGGTCGAGGTGAAGGTGACCTCGACGGCGTACCCGAGCCGCCTGCCCATGACCGCCGTTCCCCGTAACTAGCTGGAGGTTCTTCCCGTGTTCCACAGTGGACGCAAGCGGATCCGCCGCGCCTGCGCGGCCGCCGTCGGCGTGCTCGGCCTGAGCTTGCTGCTGCCCACCGCCCAGTCCCAGGCGAGCGAGCCCGTCTGCCGCGACCTGCACATGGCGGTCACGCTGGCGGGCATCCCGGAGACGATGTTCGGCAGGCTGTGCGTGCCCGACGGCGCGCGCACAGTGCAGGTGCTCATCCCGGGCGGGACATACAACAGCGAGTACTGGGACACGTCCTACGACGCCGACACCCGCTCGTACCGCCGCGCGGCGAACGACGCCGGGTACGCCACGCTCACCGTCGACCGGCTCGGCACCGGCCGCAGCTCGCGCCCGCTGAGCGCGCTGGTGACCGTGATCGGCCAGGCCGACGTCGTGCACCAGGTCATCCAGCACCTGCGCGCGGGCACGTTCGGCCCCGCGTTCAGCCGGGTGATCGTCGGCGGGCACTCGCTGGGCTCGGCCATCGCGATGATGGAGGCGGGCACCTACCGCGACGTCGACGGCGTGCTGATCACCGGAATGGCCCACCGGCTCAACGTGTTGGGCGCCCTCCCGCTGTTCGCCTCGCTCATCCCGGCCGTCCTGGACACCAAGTTCGCGGGCCTCGGCCTCGACGTCGGCTACCTCACCACGCGGTCGGGCACCCGGTACGGCGCGTTCCACACCCCCGGCCCGAACGATCCCGGGGTGATGGGCGCCGACGAGACGACCAAGGACGTCATCGCCCCCGGCGAGGTGCTCGACGGGGCACTGATCGGCGCGATCGCGCCGTACACGCTGCTCATCGACGTACCCGTGCTGGTCGCGCTCGGCGACGACCCGGCGTTCTGCGGGCTGCTCGCGATCGACTGCTCGACCGCCGAGAGCCTGCGCCGCAGCGAGGCCCCGTACTACTCCCCCGACGCGCGGCTGCGCGCCTATGTCCACCACGGCTACGGCCACTCGTTCAACTTCGCGCCGGACGCCCCGCGCTTCCACGACTTCGCGGCGCGCTGGGCCGACGAGATGGTCGGCCGCTGACGTCAGAACGGCGGAACGATCCGCGCTGTGCCCGTCAAGACCGCGTCAGGACGGGCCACACCGCGCGAGAGGCGGCGTCTGCTTGGGGCAACTGACCCGAGGAGGAGTCGTGACGCTCGCGGAGTTGCTGCCCAGCATCGGCCTGGCCGGTGCGCCGGTGCTGGACGAGAACCTGTGGCCGGTCGATTCGCGCGTGGCCGAGGACGGTGACGTTGTCGTCGGCGGGGTGTCGCTGGCGCGGATCGCGGCCAGGTTCGGCACGCCGTGCCAGGTGCTGGCCGAGTCGGAGGTCCGGCGGCGGGCCCGCCGGTTCCGCCGGGTGCTCGACGGGGTCGAGGTCGCCTTCGCCGGGAAGGCGCTGACCTGCGGGGCGATGCTGCGCTGGGCCGCCGAGGAGGGGCTGTCGCTCGACGTGTGCTCGGCCGGTGAGCTGGCGGTGGCCAGGGCCGTCGGGTTCCCGGCCGCGCGCATCCTGCTGCACGGCAACGCGAAGACCGACGACGACCTGGCGGCCGCGCTGGCGTACGGGGTTGGCCGGGTCGTGGTCGACTCGGCCGACGAGATCGACCGGCTCGCGGGCCTGGGCACCCGCCAGGACGTGCTCGTCCGCGTCACCCCCGGCGTGGACGCCGACACCCACCGGGCCATCGCGACCGGGGTGGACGGCCAGAAGTTCGGCTTCTCCCTGGCCTCGGGCGCCGCCGCCGACGCCGTCCGCAAGGTGCTGGCGCGGCCGCTGCCGCGGTTCGCCGGGCTGCACTGCCATCTCGGCTCCCAGGTCCGGCACGTGTCGGCGTACGAGGAAGCGGCCCGCCGGATGGTCGGGCTGATCGCGGACCTCGGTGTGCCCGTCGAGCAGCTCGACCTCGGCGGCGGGTTCGCCGTGCCCTACCTGCCCGGCGAACCCGACTTCGACCTGCCCGGCTTCGCCACCCGGGTCCGCGTGGCCGTCACCGACGAGTGCGCCGCGCGACGGGTGCCGGTGCCGCGGCTGGTCGTCGAGCCGGGCCGGTCGATGGTGGCCACGGCCGGGATCACGCTGTACCGGGTGGTGTCGGTGAAGGGCCGGTTCGTCGCCGTCGACGGCGGGATGAGCGACAACCCCCGCCCGTCCCTGTACGGCGTCCGGTACGCGGTCCGGCTCGTCGGCAGGCACACCAGGGCCGTCCGCCGCCCGATGACCGTCGTCGGCAGGCACTGCGAGGCGGGCGACATCCTGGCCGACGACGTGCCGCTGCCCGCCGACCTGCGCCCTGGCGACCTGCTGGCCGTCCCGGTGACCGGCGCCTACCACCACGGGCTGGCCTCGAACTACAACCAGGTCGGCCGACCGCCGCTCGTCGGGGTCCGCGCAGGCCGGGCGCGGCTGCTGGTCCGGAGGGAAACCTCGGCCGACCTTCTGCGCCGGGACGTGTTCGTCAGGAGAATGGCGGACAACGACCGAACGGAGCGCACGATGACGGACCCACAGGACCCCGACTACAACGCCGGGGTGCCGAGTTTCGACTACGTCCGCGACCGCATCGAGGGCAAACTCGCGACGTCGGCGGGCGCGACCGAACTGGCCGGTGAGCAGCCCGAGGCCAAGTCGGTGGACGAGAAGATGGCCGAACGCGACAAGGCGGGCCGCGACAAGCTGGAGGAGATCCGCCGCAAGATGCGCGGCGAGGCGGCCGACTAGGCGTCTTCCAGCAGACCGGCCGCGTCCGCCGTCCGCTGGTACAGGACGTAGCGCCCGTCTCTGACCTTGGTGACGAGGCGCGCGCGGTGCAGTGCGCCGAGATGGTAGGAGACGGTGCCCGGGGTGTAGCCGCTCCGGGTGGCGAGTTCCGCGGTCGAACGGGCGGTTTCGAGGTCCACCAGCAGGGCCGCTCTTGCGTTGCCAACCACTCGCGCGATGCCGGGGCGCCGCGGCCGGGCGACTCCGACCCGCTGGGCGGGGTAGTAGAGGACGAACTGCCCAGGGGTGTCGACCTGGATGATGAGGTTCGGCCAGCTGAGCACGCCGGGGGCGAGGACCAACTCCCGGCCGGTGACATCGATTTCGCCGTCCAGCGACCTCGTGAGGGTGAGCGCGTCGCCTGCCCAGTCGATATCGGGGTGGAGCCCGCCGAGCATTCGGCCGACGCCGTGGGTGGCTATCGCCGTCGCGCGCTGGGCTATGTCCTGATCGATGATCGAGCGCAGCTCGGACCAGCCGTCGGACAAGGTGTCCCGCCAGAACCGGGCCAGACCGTTGGCGAGCCGTCGCTGCAGCCGCCCCGAGTCCGCGATCCGGCGGGTCGAGGACCCCAGCGGCCTGCTCCAGTGGGTCCGGGTGTGGGTGAAGACCTGGTTCTCGATGTCGTCCTGCCCCGCCGCCTCGATCCACGCCAACTGCTCGTCGAGCACGTCACGGCGCTGCGCGTCCGTCCCCGGCTGCGGGGTGAGCAGGTCGGGCGTGTAGTTGTCGCCGTCGCGCGGCAGCAGGTCCGCGAGCAGGGCGACGTCGGGATGGGTGAGTGACGCGCGGGCCAGTGGGCCTGGATCGCCGAACACCGGGTGCCTGCCCGACGCGGCGGTGAGCTTCAGCCAGGCGATGGACTCCGCCGCCGGAGAAGGAGCCAACCGAGTCTTGGCCATCGTGTCGACGTCTACACGCAGCGTGAGCACCGCCCCGACGCTAGCAGTCCGGCGCGGCGGATTTGAACTGATTCGAATCCTTTCCGGTGCGCGGTCCACGTCGAGTTGAGTGGTGTCGCCGATCAACGGCAGCGACACGGAACTCGAAACTGGGAGTGGTTCATGGTGAGGCTGAAGGACACGACGACGAAGAGCCGCACGAGGAAGTTCGGCGTGCTCGGGGCCGCGGTGGCGTCGGTCGCCGGGATGGTCTTCGCGGCGGCACCCGCCTCCGCCACCGTCGCCGAATACCCCACCAGCACCTTCAAGGTCCCGTATGGCGCCAGCTTCTACAACGGCACGGCTACCTGGTTCAACCGGGCGGTCGAGGTCACCGGGACGTTCAGGGCCACCGGGTGTCGGCGGATCTACGCGCGGGCGTTCGCGGGCAGCAACTCGCTGGCCTTCGTGAGCTCCAGCACGTGGTGCGGCACAACCGCCCCGGCGACTCTTGCTCTTGACACGAACGTCGTCGGCGGCGCCGACAACATCTGGGTCTACATGACCGACGACACCGGGAAGTACCTCCACGGCCAGACCTGCTACCGCGGCGCAAGCACGTGCATTGACGGTCGGCACTGATTCCGCGTGCCGATCCCGGTGCCCCGCGGCACCGGGATCGGCCCGCTAGTCCGAAAAGGACTGTCAGGACTCGATGAGCGACACGCTGGTCGGGTAGTTCGAGCAGGTCACGAACCGGGTCCGCCGTACCCACCACTGTGGACAGTGCGACCACCGGCAGTCAGAGGACGTCTGCCCGCCTTCTCATGTCCCACTTCTGTGCCCGCGCCACCCGCCTGACATCACCGAACGTCGACTCTCCATCAACTCAGTGTCGGTGCGTGTTGTCCGGCTGCGCGGGATCGCCGGGGTGCTCGAACCCCGGCGCGACCCGCACCGCCTCCCCGCGCCGCCGGTCGAGCCACCGGCTGAACTCGCGGACACGCTCGCCGGTGTCCGAAACCTCCACATCGGACACCCGGTCCTCGATCTCGTCGACCCTGGCGACGTGCGTGCGCCCGCCCGCGAGCACGGGCCCCACGCGGTCCCCGACCTCGGCCGCGCGGACCGCCGAGGCCAGCGCCGCGGGCACGTCGTCCAGCGTCGTCCACCCCATCGGCACGAGGTCGTCCCCGTAGCTCAGCCGCCACCAGCGCCGGACCGACGTCTGCCCGGGCAGCGACCGCGGGGGCACGACCGCGTCGAACACCGCCGCCACCTCGGCGCACCCCTGCCAGGCCGCGGTGTTGATCGATCCGAACTGCACGGCCTCGATCGCCGACAGCGCACGCGGGACGCCGCGCACCCCCAGCCGCGCGGCCTCCCGACGGCAGACCTCCTCGGTGAACAGCACCGTCGCCGTCCACCGGACGAGCTGCCGGTCCTCACTCGTGCCCACCTGGGGCAGCGCCGCCGCCCGGGGCCCGGCCCGCAGTGCCGCGAGCCGCTGGTCGAGCCGGTCGCGGGTGACCGGCTCCCCTTCGACCCACCCGATGACCGACGCCGTCCGCTGTGCCTCGGCCGCCGCGGCCTTGTCGAGCGTGGTCGCGTGGCTATGCCTCATCGCGCACCACCAGCGCCACGGCCGGTCCGTACTGGACCCGCCCGAACCACATCAGCTTGATCATCGCCCACCAGTGCCCCGGTTCGGCGCCCGCGGGCACCACCACGTCGAACTCGACGTCGACGGTCTCCCCCGGCTCGACGCTGAACCCCTTGGCGTACGGGCCGATGAAGTCCCAGGTCCCCCACGGACTGACCGGCATCGCCTCGCCGTCGATCCTGCCCGCCGCTTCGCTGGTCAGGGTCAGCGCGAGCTTGGCCCGGCCGCCCGGCGCGACCGTGATCCGCGGATCTGGCGCCGAGATCCGCAAGCCGAGTTCGCGGCCCTGGTCGGACGTGGTGCCCTTGCTCTGCTGTTCGTGGTTGATCTCGTCGCCGGGCGGCGGCGGCAGGATCGCGTCGAGCTTGCCGGGCACCAGCAGCGTCACGACGTCCTCGACCAGGTCCTCCCCGACCGCGAGTTGGACTCGGGCGAAGTGCAGCCCAGGCTCCACTGTGGACGGAGGGGTCAGCGCGATCGGGAACGACGTGTGCCCGTCCGGCGCGAGCGTGATCGGCCTGCGCGCGGGTTCGACCGTCCACCCCTCCGGCACGACGACGGTCAGCTCGGACGAGAACTCCTCGGCCACGAGCTGGCTAGCGATCGTCGCCGTGGTCTCCAGGGTCCCGCCGTCGACGGTCAGCACCGTCGGCGACGCCGACACGCTGACCGGGAAGAAGCCCAGCGGCGCGGGGCCGCGGTTGTGCAGCCAGTACCGCGAGTAGACGGGCTGGGCGAGTTCCGCGGTCTGCCCGAGCGGTTCGCCGCCCGCTCGCGAGTCCGCGGGCCGCCCGACTACGGTGGCGATCTGCGCGCCGTCGAGGTGCACCGACAGCGTGCCATCGGTGAACACCCGCTCGCGGAGGTCGCCTTCGAGCAGGTCGGCGTGGTGTCCGTCGCTCCAGCCGAACGCCGAGTCGACCGTCGCGGTGACCGGCCGTCCCGTGGTCTCGACCAGCCGGAGCGTGACGCCCGGGGTGTCGGCGCGGCCACCGGTCGCGCTCGGATTGCCAGCCTGCTTGACCGTCTGCACCTGCACCCGCCGCTCCGGGGTGACCGTGAGCAGCGCGTGTTCGGCGGGCAGTTCCCCGTCGTGCGGCTCGACCACCCGGGCGAGCAGCGGCGTGGAGAACGCGTGGCCGCGGGCGACGAGGTCGGCCGCCCGCCAGTCGCCCGCCCCGCTGACCAGCGCGTAGTCGAAGTCGTGGGTCCAGTGCTGCAACTGGAACGACGTCCCGTCCGGCGCCCGCCGCAGCGGCGGGTCGAGCCACACCCCCGACGGCCACCCGGTGCACGACCGCATGAGCGACAGGTGCAGGGCCCCCGCCGGGTCGACGGCGAACCCGGGGACGCCGTAGCTGAGCAGCCCCACGGTGTGGTCGTCCAGCGGCGTCGTCGGCCCGGTCTCGACGACCGCGATGTCGGCGGACGTGCGCTCGGCGAACTCACCGGCCACCCGCGCGATCTCGGCGGCGAGCGACTCGGCGTCCCGCCCCGCGATGACGACCACCGGCAGCGCCCGCACGTCCCGCAGGTCCGCGTTGGGCACCCACGCCTGCTCGACAGAGGTGTCGGCGGGGATGAAGAGGGACGTCGCGCCCCGGCTGTCGAGCCCGCGCTTGAGCTCGTCGTGGTAGGCGGGCCCGGCGCGGTCGATCACCTCGGCCGCGATCGGGTTCTCGTCCGGCCCACCCAGCACGAACCGCACGTCCGGCAGATTCGAGTCGACGTGCAGCCACCCGTAGCGCGCCCCGGCCGCCGTCGACGTCGTCGCGGTCACGCCGACCCGGGCGAGCGCCACCACCAGCTCCCGCGCCCACTTCGCCGCGTCGGCGATCTCAGGCACGATGACCTCCGCGACCGCGATCGCGACCCGGCTCTCGTTGAGCCGCAACGACGCCGTCGAGCTGAGCCCGAAGAACGTGTTGGCCGGGTTGTCGAGCGTCCAGGGTGCCGTGGCCGAGTCGGACTCGGGCAACGCGAACCCGCGCGCGATGACGGCGCCGCCGACTTCGCTGACCGGGCGGGCACCGGGGATGTCCAGGGGGAACTTGACGCGAAGGAGCTTGTCCTGCCCGGTGAAGTCGAGCACCCGCGTGCGCAGGTCGAGCCGGTCGACGCCGCGCCAAAGGGTCGCGCGCTGCTCGTAGCTGATGTCACCGATCTGCCCGCTCACGACGATCCGGCTGCCTATGGCGCACGTCTCGACCCGAACCTCGGCGACGGTGTCGGCGGAACTGATGACGGCGCCGGTAGGGACGAGGTGCCAGGGGCCTTCGCCGAACTCGGGGTGCTGCGGGTATTCGTCGTAGACGCGGAGCTCGTTGCCGAGCCCGGACAGCAGCTCACGCCCACTGACGACCTCACGGATGCGACTGAAACCCCCACCCCGCTGACCATCAGCCGCGACTTCGAAGAATTCGTTGCTGATCGCGGTACCGTCACCGACCGCCCACTCCGACAGCCCGTCACCGGGCGCCAGCCGCCAGGTCCGCCACCCCATCCCAGGCACGTCATCAGCCACAAAGGCGATCACGGTCTCGGCGGCGCCCGCCGCCTCGACGACGAAGTCCTGCTCCTCCCCGCCATCGCGGTACAGGCGTAGCCCGCTCCCGGACGGGACCTTCACGCGAACAACGTCAGTGCGAGCGAAAGCCAGCGTGTTCACCACCGTGACAGCCAGCCCAGGCCCGGACGTGTCGACCCGTTCCAGCACCGCCGTCAGCGACCGGTCCCGCACGTCAACGGCCAGATCGTGCGCCTCGCGCCACCCCGTCACCAAGTCGATGTAGACCTGGTCCGACTCCGACCCCGTGATCGCGTCATGGTGGGCGCCATAAGCCAGCTGCCGCCACACTTTGTCCAAAGTAGACTCAGGATAAGTCCCCGCCCCCAGCAGCGAAGCAAAAGACGCCAGCTTCTCCGCGTCCGTAGCAGCCACCTCAGCCGCCCGCTGAGCCTGCTTCGTGTCGATGTACGAGACATCCTTACCCGTGTAGACCGGGTTCATATCCCGAGTCTGCGGACTGGGCCCAATCCCCCGAGACTCCAACTCCCCATGCACAGCCGCGAAGAAATCCCGGGGCGTCCCGCAAACGAACTTCGGCCACACGTACCGCGAAGCCCAAGACCGATGGATCAACGTCACCCACTTGTTCGGCGGCGTGTAATCCGTCCCCACCGGCAGCAGCGTGTTCCGCGTAGCCGCCGCCACCTTCAACCCTTGGAACAGCTCATAGACCTTCGCCGACGCCTCCTCCAACGTCGCCGAGGAATCCATCCACCACCCAGCCGAGTAATGGTTCGGCATGTAATGGGTGATCACCCCACGCCCCGACGGCGAGAGCCACTCGAACTCCGCCGGGAACTGCATGTTCCGCGCGTCCCCGCCCGCCTCGTTGAACTTGGTCAGGATCGGCCCCCACTGATGGAACGGCCCACGCGCCCACGACGTGCTCGTCAGCCCGGCCTCGGCCACCAGCCCAGGGAACTGCGGATCGTGCCCGAACACGTCCAACTGCCACGCGGTCCGCGGATCCGCGCCCATGATCGACTTCTGGTAGCCGACGCCGTAGACCAGGTTGCGGATCGTGGTCTCGGAGCCGGTCAGGTTGGTGTTCGGCTCGTTGTACGTGCCGCCCATCACCTCCACCCGCCCGGCGGCGATCAGCGACCGCAGCACCTCCCGGCACTCCGGGTGGACGTCCCAGAACGGCTTCAAATAGTCGACCTCGGCCAGGACGAACGCGTAATCCGGGTCCGACAGCGCCATGTCCAGATGTGCCCGCACCAGGTTGAACCCGTTGTGCTCCCACACCGGCCGGGTCAGCCCGTCGTTTCCTTGCAACTCCCACGTCTGCGTGTACGCGGCCTGCGTGTTCCACCAGACCGGGTCGTAGTGGAAGTGCGACACCAGGAACATCCGCCACCCGGTCTCCGCCACGGTCACCAGGCCGTCGAAAGCCACGGAACCAACAGAGGCGACCACGGGAATCTCCGCGCCGACGGGCGAGGCGGTGGTCACCGGGACCTCGACCACCACCTCCCCCGCACCCTCGGGCACCGGGGCCGAGCCGGACAGCCCGACCCCGGTCAGCGAGACAGGCAGCTCAGCCGACCCTGCGCCCCGGTCAATGGTCACCCGCACCACCTGGCGGGGCTCGGCCTCGGTCCCGACGAACAGGTCGGTCGACTCGACCGACAGGATTCGAGCTGACACTGCTGTCACTCCTTGATTAGGCGTACGTCTCGAACTCGTAGATGCGGGCCGCCGGGTCGCTCGTCTGGGTTGGGGTTGTGATGACCAGGCGAACGTACCGTGCGGTAACCGGGGTGATCTGGTGCGTCGTCACGCTTTCGGTGTTACCCGTGACGGTGACGCGGGTTGTCCAGCTCGTGCCGTTGGTCGAGGTCTGGATCTGGAAGGCGCGCGTGTTGTAGGACGCCGACTCGCCGCCCGCGGCCGCGTGGCGCACGGTGAACTTGCCGACCGACACGCTCGCGCCCAGGTCGACGCGCAGCCACTTGGACGACACCAGTGAGCAGAACTTGTCGGTGTTGCCGCCCGACACGCTGCCGTTGACCGCCTTGGCCGGTCCCTCGGCGGAGTTGCACGACGACGAGCCGGTCGCGGGCTTGTTCAACGCCAGGTTCCCGGTCGGCGGCGGCGGGGTCGCGCTCATGTACGAGGTGATCAGCCCCGCCCACTCCCACGGCCGCGCCGTGCCGCCGGGGTTGGAGATGAAGTACTCCCAGCCCGCGACACCGCCGAACGTCGGGTACTTCTGCACCAGCGCCTGGACGGTGTTCTTCAACGTCGTGGTGACGTCGACATAGCCCCCGCACAGCGACGAGTGCGTGAGCGAGCCCGTGACGACCTTGTCCGCCGGGAACACGCCCCGGCTGATGATCGCGTCGTAGCCGCTGGTGCTCGACAGCGAGCCCCAGCCGCAGTAGAACTGGGCGTTGTAGAAGTCGATCTTGCTGCCGCGGTCGCGGTGCAGCGTGTCGTAGTTGAAGCCCGACAGGTTGCCGCCGCCGGACAGCGCGGAGGCGACCGGCGACATCGAGATGATGAAGCCGTCGCCGAAGTCGGCAGTCAGCGCGTCGATCACCCGCTCGATGCCCGCCAGCGACATGTTCTCCTCGACGTCGAGGTCGACGCCGTCGAGGTTGTAGGTGGTGATGACGTTCTTCAGCCGCGGGTAGTAGGTGTCGAACTCGGTGTCGAGGCGCTGGAACGAGCCCTGCGCGGCGCCGCCGACCATCACCGAGACGTGGACGCCGCGGGCCTGCATCGCGGCAAGGTCGGTCCACATCTGGGTGTAGCGGGGGTCGCCGGGCGGGTGGTCGTTGAGGTGCACGGTGCCGTCGCCGTTGAGGTGCAGGGCGGCGACCAGCACGTCCGTCACGCCGGTGTTGTTGTCCACCAGCGGTTTAGGCGAGACGTAGGTGTTGTTGTAGTACTGCGTCTGGTAGTACACGACTGTCCGCTTGGACGGCGCCGCCTGCGCCGCCGCGGCGGGCAGGGGCACCGCCGCGGCGAGCGCCAGAGCGATGAGCCCGGCAATCGTCGATTTCACAAGGACCTCCGTTGTCAGGTTGAGCGAACTGCTAACCCTTGATGGCGCCCTCCTCAACGCCACGGAAGAAGAACCTCTGCAGGGAAGCGAAAACGATGACGATCGGTATGAAGGCGATCATCGTGCCCGCGGCGACCACCCGGGGGTTCGCCGAGAACGCGCTGTTCAGGTACTGCAGGCCCACCGTGAGCGTGTAGTTCTCCGGGTCGGTGAGCACGATGAGGGGCCACAGGAAGTCGTCCCACGCGCCGATGAAGGCGAAGATCACCACGACACTGAGCATGCCGCGGACGCTGGGGAGTCCGATGTGGACGAACCGCTGCCACACGTTGGCGCCGTCGACGACCGCGGCCTCGTCGATCTCCTTGGGGATGGATTGGAACGCCGCGCGCATGAGCAGCACGTTGAGCATGCCGATCGCACCCGGAAGGGCGACCCCGACCAGCGTGTCGGCGAGGCCGAGCTCGCGCACGGTGACGTACTGGGAGATGATCGTGACCTCGCCGGGCAGCACGAGCGTGGCCAGGATGAGCCCGAGCACCAGCCTGCCGCCGCGGAAGCGCAGCCTGGCCAGCGCGTAGCCCGCGAAGGTCGCCCCGATCGCGTTGCCCGCGACCGTAAGGAACGCCACGACCAGCGAGTTCCCGATGTAGGACCACACCGGTATCGTGTTGGCGACCTCGATGTAGTTGCCCCACGTCGGCTGCTCGGGCAGGAAGCTCGGGGTGGCCGAGTAGATGTCCTCGCCGCGGCCCTTGAACGACGTGCTGAGCTGCCACAGGAACGGCCCGACAGTGATCAGCAGGACGAGCACGAGCAGGCTGTAGCGCAGGACCTTCTCACGGGGCGTGATGACATTGAACCCGACCGCGCGCCGCTTCTTCACGCGTCCGCCCCCTTCCGGTTGAGGCGCAGCAGAAGCAGCATGGGGCCGATGGTGATGAGGAACAGCAGGATGCTCAGCGCCGAGGCGTAGCCGAGGTGGCCGCTGAACCCGCGCCCGTACATCTGGATCAGCATGACCACCGACATGTCCCGGCCGCCGGGGCCGCCGGTGCCGTTGGTGAGGATGTAGAGCTCGGAGAACACCCGCAGGGACGACACCGTGATGAGCACGCTGATCAGCAGCATCGTGTTGCGCACCCCGGGCACGGTGATCGACCAGAACCGGCGCACCGGCCCGGCCCCGTCGACCGCCGCCGCCTCGTACAGGTCGCGGCCGACGTTCCCCAGCGCCGACAGGTAGATGATCATGTAATAGCCGAGGCCCTTCCACACGGTCAGCCCGATCGCGCTGAAGATCAGCAGCCAGCGGTCGTTGAGGAACCCGATCGGCCCGTCGACGACACCGAGCTGCTGGGCGACGCCGTTGACCAGGCCGCGGTCCTCCAGCAGCCAGTTCCAAATCAGCGCCACGACCACGGCCGAGGCGATCACCGGGGTGTAGAAGGACGTGCGGAAGAAGGTGATGCCGGGCAGCTTCTTCTCCACCAGCACGGCGAGCAGCAGCGGCAGGAACGTCAGCAGCGGCAGGCACACCAGCATGTAGAGGACACTGTTGAGCAGGGCGTCGGCGAGTTGGTCGTCGTCGAGCAGGCGGGTGAAGTTGTCGCCGCCGACGAACTTGCCGCCGCCGAGCGGCTTGGCGTTGGTGAACGACAGCACGACGGTGTTGACCGACGGCCAGATGTTGAACACCAGCAGCCACACGACCGCGGGAAGCACGAGCAGCCAGGGCGTGAACCAGCGCTGGTTCCTGATCATGGATCTCCTCGTGGTGACGGCGGACCGGGACATGCCCGCCGTCACCGGCAGTCGGTACTAGTTCTTCAGCAGCTCGTCACACTTCTTGACTGCCCGGTCGAGTGCTTCCTTCGAAGGGATCTCGCCGTTGATCGCCAGGGAGAACTGCTGCTTGACGTAGTCGCCCATCGCCTCGCTGACCACCGGCGGCTCCAGCAGCTTGGCCTTGGCCAGCGCCTGGAACGCCAGCACCTTGGCGTCGCCCGCGTTCGTGCCGTCGCTCTCGCTGAACTGCGGGTCGCTCGCCGACGCGGTGGTGCTGGGGAAGATGCCCGGCACGAGCTTGGCGAACGCGGCCTGGTTCTCCGGGCTGGTCACGAAGCGGGCCAAGGCCAGCGCGGTGGCCTGGTTCTTGCTCCTGCCCGACACCGACAGACCCTGCACATACAGCGGCGGGGTGCCGAACGGGGCCGACGAGACGATCTTGGGGGCGAGCGTCGGGTTGTCGACCTTGTAGCTGTTGATCGAGTTGCCGCCACCGGTGGTCCACGCGACCTGCTGCTTCTTGAACAGCTCGCTGTTGCCCAGGTACTTGTCGGTCAGCACGTCGCGCGGCAGCAGGCCCTCGGCGAACGCGGCGCGGTACTTGTCGAGCACCGCGGCGGCCTCGGGGGTGTTGAAGGTGAAGTGGCTGCCGTCGTCGGAGAGCAGCTTGACGCCCGCGTTGACCAGGTCGCCGAGGCCGGGCTTGCGGCTCATCAGGTACATCTGGCCGCCGGACTTCTCCTTCATCACCCTGGCCTGCGCGATCAGCTCGTCCAAAGTAGACGGCAGCTTCTTCGGGTCGAGGCCGTACTGGGTGAGCAGCTCGGAGTTCCAGTAGTGCACGTCGGTGTTGAGATACCAGGGGTAGCCGTAGGCGCCCTGGAGACCGGGGAACTCGTAGGCGGTGACGCCGCCGGGGACGTAGTCGGCCTTGAGCTTGTCGTCGGCCTTGCCCACGTCGAGCAGCAGGTTCTGCTTGGCCAGCGGCAGCGCCATGTCGGGCGGCAGGTTGACCACGTCGGGCAGGTCGCCCGCGGCGGCCTGGCTGAGCACCTTGTCGGCGTAGCCGTCGCCGGGCTGGTCGAGCCACTTGACGGTGGTGCCGGGGTACTTCTTCTGGAACGCGTCGATGACGCCCTCGACGTAGGCGGTGAACTTGGGCTTGAGCGCCCAGGTCTGCAGGCTCACCTCGCCCTTCACCTCGCCGCCGGTGGCCGCCTGGCCGCCGTTGTCGTCACCACCGACGCCGCAACCCGCCAGCATCAAAGCCGCGGCCGATAACGCCGCGATCCTGCCCAACCCAGCCCGCATAGCTTCGCTCCCGTGATCTCCGTCGATGAGGAGGTAAACCGGTCTAGTGGCGGACTATCCCGCCGGATAGAATCGGCTGTCAAGGGGCCGAATGCGGGAGGCAACACGAGATGACCCGTCCGACCATCGCCGACATCGCTCTCCGGGCGGGGGTGTCCAAGGGCGCGGTCTCGTTCGCGCTCAACGGCAGACCAGGGGTCAGCGAGGAGACCCGCGCGCGCATCCTGCGGGTCGCCGACGAGATGAACTGGCGCCCGCACAGCGTGGCCAGGGCACTGGGCGGGGCGCGCGCCGACACGGTCGGCCTGGTGATCGCCCGGCCCGCGCGGACACTGGGCGTCGAGCCGTTCTTCGGCCAGCTGCTCTCGGGGCTGCAGGCGCGGCTGTCGGCCGACTCGATCGCGCTGCAGCTGCTGATCGTCGAGGACGTCGGCGCCGAGATCGAGGTCTACCGGCGGTGGGCCTCCGAGCAGCGGGTCGACGGGCTGGTGATGGTCGACCTGCAGACCCGCGACCCCCGGCTCGCGGTCGTCGAGGAGCTGGGGCTGCCCGCGGTCGTAGTGGGCGGACCAGCGAAAACAGGGTCCTTGTGCAGCGTGTGGGCCGACGACCGGGCGGCGATGATGTCGCTGGTCGACTACCTCGCCGCGCTCGGCCACACCCGGATCGCGCACGTCGCGGGCAAGCCGGAGTTCCGCCACACCCAGCGCCGCGCCCGGGCCCTGCGCGACGCGGCGGGCCGGTTGGGGCTGGACCAGGCGGTCTCGCTGCACACCGACTTCAGCGACACCGAGGGCGCGCGCACGACGCGCACGCTGCTCAGCAGCAGGCAGCGGCCGACGGCGATCATCTACGACAGCGACCTGATGGCCGTGGCGGGCCTGGGCGTGGCGATGGAGATGCGGGTGGCCGTGCCGGGCGAGCTGTCGATCGCCTCGTTCGACGACTCTGTGCTCACCCGGCTCACCCACCCGGCGATCACCGCGCTCTCCCGCGACACCTACGCCTTCGGCATGCGCGCGGCGTCGGCGCTGCTCGACGTCATGGCCGACCCGTCGGCGCCCCGGGAGATCCAGACCGACACGCCTAGCCTGACCGTGCGAGAAAGCACCGCACCTCTTGGCAACGGCGCCTAAATCGGTTTAGCGTGCGAGACGTGACTCCACGCTATGGCGCGAACTACGTCCCCTCGACGGGCTGGTTCTACAGCTGGCTCGACTTCTCCGCCGACGCGGTCCGCCGCGACTTCGCCGACCTGGCGGGGCTCGGCCTGGACCACGTGCGGGTGTTCCCGGTTTGGCCGTGGGTGCAGCCCAACCGCGGCCTGATCCGCCGGCGCGCGGTCGACGACCTGCTGACCACGATCGACATCGCGAGCGAGTTCGGCCTCGGGGTGGCGGTCGACCTGCTGCAGGGGCACCTGTCGAGCTTCGACTTCCTGCCGTCGTGGGTGCTCACGTGGCACCAGGCCAGCGTGTTCACCGACCGCACGGTCCGCGACGGCATCGCCGTCTACGCCGCGCACGTCGCCAAGGCCGTGGCGACGCGGGACAACGTCTTCGCGATCACCTTGGGCAACGAGGTGAACAACCTGTGGCCCGCGAACCCCACGACACCGTCGGCTTCCCGCGAGTGGGCCAGTGAGTTGCTCGACGTCGTCCGCGGCGCCGCCCCGGACGTCCTGTGCCTCCACTCGGTCTACGACGACGCCTGGTACGCCCCCGAGCACCCGTTCCACCCGGCCGACGCGGTCGACCTCGGCGACCTGACCACGGTGCACTCGTGGGTGTTCAACGGCACCTCCCGCCTGGATGGCCCGCTCGGCCCAGCCACGGTGTCCCACGCCGAGTACCTGGTCGACCTGGCCGCCTCCCTGGCCCCCGGCCGCGGCGTGTGGCTCCAGGAACTCGGCGCCCCGCGCCCGGACATCCCGGCAGCCGACGCGGCCGAGTTCGTCCGGCGCACGCTGGCGGCCGTGGCCGGTCACCCGGCGCTGTGGGGCGTGACGTGGTGGTCGTCCCACGACATCGACCGTGGGCTGCTCGACTTCCCGGACCGCGAGTACGACCTCGGCCTGTTCACCGTCGACCACGAGCCCAAGCCGATCGCCCTCGCCTTGGCCGAACACCTGCGGTCGACGGTGACACCGCCGGTCCCGGTCGAGCTGCCGTGTCCTGTCGATCTGCGCGCCGAGCCGCGTCGGCGGGACGAGGTGGCGCCGGGGAGCGCGTTCCACACCGAGTGGGTGCGCAACCGCCCCGCCCGGATCGTCCATCCCTAGCGGGCTACATGTCCTCCGGGGCCTCAAGGCCGCTGTCCGGTGGCGTCGGGGCGAAGCCCTCGAACCGGGGCACGCCGCGGTGGTGGGTGAAGGCGCCGATGCCGAGGACGGCGAAGTACTTCGCCGTGTTCTTCCGGGTGATGTGCGGCTTGAGCTGGAGGGGCTTGCCCGTCTGGGCGTCGAGACCGAGCGGGCTGCGCAGGTGCTCGTCGACGAACTTCGGCTGCATGGGCAGGTAGAAGACCCACGCGCCGTGGCCGAGTCGGGTGTCGGAGAAGCGTTCCCCCGGCAGGAGCTCGTCCTGGTCCACGACCGTCGGGAACGACATGTGCTTCTCGTCGATCTGTTCCACGGTGTAGTTCGGCACGGCCGGGATCGCCCACACCTCGAACCCGTCGGGGAGCGCGAAGAGGTCATTGCCGTTCACGATTCGGGAGCCCCTGGCGTCGCGGTCGGAGCTGGCGTGCCACACGGTGGCGTCCGGTGGGCTGGCGACGCTGACGTACTTGCCCTCGATCGACTCCTCGTCCGGGATGCTCACCTTCGGCTCGAACCCGCGCGGATACGCGACGAGGAGCCGGATCGAGGACGTCTCGCCACCGCCGATGGCGAGGCTGCCCGAGCCCCGGTTCTCGATGTCGAACTTGAACTTCTTGATCGCCTGATAGCGCGGTCCAGTCCAGCACCCGCACGACCGCACCCCGGAGATGACCACGGGAAGGTCGCTCAGGCTCACCCGATCGACCCGGAACTGCAGCGGCAGCGGCTCCGGTGTCGACCTCGGCGGCAGCACCAGCGTCGTGACCAGCATGGCCACGGCCGCGACGATCGCGGCCAGGTCCACGAGCCCCAGCCTGCCGGCGCGCTCCCACACGCCCGGCCCGCGAGCCTGCCTCGACGCACGGGGCGCGATCGGCTTTCGGATGCGGTCCGACGGCCTGCGCCGCGCCTTCCCTTTGTGCCCCGTCATCGCCGCTGCCCGTCGGCCATGATCTGCCGGGTCCGGTTCGGCGCGCACGAGTAGATCACTTCGTCGGCGACGGTGTGGACAGGGCCGTCGAGCAGCGCGAGATCCAGTCCGTCGGGCACCTTCGTCGCGTCGTCGTAGAAGACCCAGTCCCAGTTCTTCACCTCACCCAGGTGCGACGCCCGCGACAGGTCCGCCCCGCGCAGGTCGACGCCGCAGAGGTCGGCCCCGGCGAAGTTGACCCGGACGAAGGTGGAGAACCGCAGGTCGCTCTCGGTGAGCCGGGCGCCGCCGAAGTCCACGTCCTCGATGGTCGACCGGACGATGAGGCTGCCGGACAAGTCCTGCTCCCGGTGCGCCGAGTGGCTGAGCGACCCGGTGTCCAGCCGCAGGGGCGTGCTCTGCTGGGCGGCCTGGGTCTTCGCCGGGGATTGGGCGCGGACAGCCCGGTAGACCGTGGGGACGATCGTCACGCCGACACCGACACAGCCGATGGCCAAGCAGAACGCGGTGACCCGGGTGGCGAGGTTCTTGACGGGCTTGGCGTACAGCAGGCGGGCCAGCCCCAGACCCGCGCCGAGCACGATCACCCGGATGTAGGTGCCGGTGTCCGCGATGGCGAGCAGGGCGACGTTGTCCGCGAACACCGCGATCGTGGCGACCACCAGCGCGCCCACGATGAACAGACCGCCGAGGGCCGAGACGAGCAGCTTCCCCACCGCCGCACGGGATCGTCGCGCCCGCTTGCCTTTGCGCCTCGCTCCACCCACCGCGCTGCCTCACCGCCGCCGCCCGAACCCAACATCACTATGTCGTGATCGGAAGGCCACTGTTACGGCAAGCACCGAGCGCGACGATCAGCGTCGCGGAAGGCAACCGTTACGGGCAGGTCCCCAGCGCCTCGACGAGCACCGTGCGCTCCGGGGCGGTGATCGTCAGCTGGTAGCGGGACTTGATGGTCGCGTAGATGCGGGCGAACGAGCAGTGATAGCCCTGGTTCGGCGGCATCCAGTGCTGCGCACCGATGCCCCCAGGAATCTTGTCACCACGCGACTGGTTGGTCTTGCCGTCGACGGCGATCAGATTGCCCAGGTCGTTCGCCGCGGTCACCCGCTGCGCGATCGGCCATTTGGCCGCACCCGTCCGCCACATCTCGGCCAGCGGCACGACGTGTTCGATTTGGACCTTCGCCCGGTCGACCGTCTTCCCCGTGTACGGGTCGTGCAGCGTCCCCGCGGTGACCGCGCAGCGCCCCGGCTTGCGTTCCACGTCAACAAGATCGCGGGACAGGACCTGGGACCGCTGGTCGCAGCCGTCGCCGTCGGTGTCCTGCCATGGGCGGCCGAAGACGCAGTCGGCGCCGTGGTCGCAGGAGCGTTCGTAGCCGCCCATGCGGCCGGGGACGGCGATCGTCAAACCGTCGAGGGCGGCGCGGGCGGCGGCCGGGTCGAGCGTCCCTGGCGGGACCCGCGAGTCCACCGGCACCGGGGTCGTCGTCCCGGTGGCCGAGGGGATGGCACAGGACGTGAGGAACAAGACCAGTCCGATCAGCGCCCGAGTCATGCCCAGATGATCTCTGGTGCCGGTTCGCGCCGAAACGGCGGGGTACCCCAGGTTTGATTGCGTCCATAACGGGCATTCCCCTCCATGAGGAGGTAGTCATGGCAACCCTGTTGTGGATTATCGCTGTGGTGCTCGTGGTCGGCGGAATCGTCACCCTAGTCCGTGGACAAATGCTCTACGGAGCCCTGTTAATCGTTCTGGGCCTGCTGATCGGCCCCGGCGGCGTCAGCATTTTCACGTGACCGGTGGGCCTGCCCGCGAAAGCGGGCAGGCCCGGCACTCACTGTGCCGCCCACTGCACCCACAGTGGCAGCAGTGCCAGCGTCACCACCGAACTCTTGACCACCACCGAGGCCGCCAAGTCGACCTCGGTGTCATAGCGCTGCGCGAAGATGAACAGGTTCTGCGGTGACGGCATGGCCGCTATCAACACCAGGTATTTGAGCCAGTCCCCCGTCACCCCGAAGACGTACTTGCACACCGCGAGCGTCACCAGCGGGAAAATGACGCACTTGAACGCGATCAGCGCGATTTCCTCGCGCGTGGTCCCCCGGATCGACAGCCCCGCCCCGCCCAGATAGAGCCCGAGCGCGAACAGCGCGACCGGTGCCGCGCTGTCCCCCACGAACGCGAACCCGTCCAGCAGCACCGTCGGCACGGGCACCGACAGCAGGTTGAGCAGGATCGCCAGGTTGCACGCGAGCACGACCGGCGTGTTCAGCGACGCCCACACCGCGCGCAGCAGCTTCCTGCCCGTGCCGCCGTCGCCGCCGAACTCCATGATCGAGATGACGACTGTCGACAGCAGACACACCTGCAGCAGCAGGATCGGGAAGATCGGCGCGGCGTTGCCGAACAGCATCACGAACACCGGCACGGCGAAGTACGCGGTGTTGACCTGCACCGCCGCCATGATCCGCAGTGCCTTCGCGCGCGCGTCGCCGCGGGACAGCAGTCCGATGAGGACCACGCAGAGCGCGGCGCTGGCGGCGTAGGCGGAGATCGCGCGAATGTCGAACAGGTGGCCCAGGTCGCTGAGGTAGATCTTGCCGAACAGGTAGCACGGGATCGCGAAGAGAAACGCGAAGTCGGTGAAGACGCCGGCGGCCTCGGCCGGGATAACCTTGCGGCGGGCGAACACCGCGCCGATCCCGAACGCCAGTGCCACGGGCACCAGCTTGCCGAACGCCGCCAGCGTCTCCATCACACCGCCTCCATCACACCGCGCCGCGAGTCAGCGTGGCGATGACCGCATTGCCCCGCAGGCCGTACCCCATCCCGAACGCCAGTGCCACGGGCACCAGCTTGCCGAACGCCGCCAGCGTCTCCATCACACCGCCTCCATCACACCGCCTCCATCACACCGCCTCCATCACACCGCCTCCATCACACCGCGCCGCGAGTCAGCGCGGCATAAGCCGTGATCAACGTGGCGATGACCGCATTGCCCCGCAAGTCGTACTCCGTCCCGTCGATCCGCGACACCGGCAGCAGCTCGCACGCCGTCCCGCAGATGAACGCCCCGTCGGCCTCGGCGACGAACTCCGGCGCCAAGTCCTCGACCACGCAGGTGATCCCGTTGGCCGCCGCCAGGTCGAGCACCGTGGCGCGGGTGATGCCCTCGATCGTGCAGCGGGTGGTCGGGGTGTGCAGGACGCCGTCCTTCGTGAAGAAGAGGTGGGCGCCCGTCGACTCGGCGATCAGGCCGTCGGCGTCGAGCAGCATCGCGTCGTCGAAGCCCGCGCGCAGTGCGGCGTTCTTGCTGACGGTGCCGATCATGTAGTTGCCCGCGGCCTTGCTCTTGACCGGCGCGGTGTCCGGCGTCGGACGCCGGTACTCGCCGGTCCGCAGCGAGATGCCCTTCTCCAGCGCGTCGGCCGCGACGTAGTAGCCCCGAGGGGTCTCGTACGCCGCGATCGACATGCGGATCGAGGTGTTCAGCGCGGCGGTCTGGATGACCTCCGAGCCGCGCCAGGCGTTCATCCGGACGTACCCGTCGGCGAAGCCCGCCTTGGCGATGGTCTCGACCGTCGCCGCGTGCAGGTCCTCGTCGGTGTAGGGCAGGTCGAAGTCCAGGATGCGCGCCGACTCCCGCAGCCGCCGGATGTGCGCGTCGAGCAGGAACGCCTTGCCGTCGTACACCCGCACGCCCTCGAAGACGCTACTGGCGTAGTGCAGGCCGTGCGTCAGGACGTGGATCCGGGCGTCGCGCCAGTCGACGAGGTCGCCGTCGAACCAGATATGGCCGTCGCGCTGGTCGAAGGGCTGCATCACAGCGCCAGGTCGAACAGCATGTCCTGCATGTCGCCGACGAGCGCGACGAAGCGGCGCTGGTGCTGGGTCAGGTTCCGCACCGACACCCCGTGCAGGGCGTAGCGGTTGATCGGGTACATGACCAGCGTGTTGGCGGCGTACGGGATCGTGGCCACCTCCTCGACGTACTGCGGGTCGATGTCGAAGCGGCTGTCGCCGTACTCCGACTCGGAGGCGTAGAACTTGTGCTCGTCGCTGCGGTACTTGTAGAGCTGGAGGTCGCCGCCCACGGCGTCGTCCTCGGGCAGTCGCATGTAGAACAGGCCGCCGAACAGCTTGTACGGCTTGTCCACGTGCGGACCGCGGTAGGAGGTGGGCGTGCCCACGACCGGCGAGCCGATGACCGCGGTGCAGTCCATCAGGATGTCGTGGGTCTCGTGGTTGTCGGCGCCGCGGCGGCCCACGCGCAGGTCGCGCAGCTTGCCGTACTTCTCCTCGGCCTCCGGGTGCGACTCGACCAGGTCGTCGTAGAACAGGTCGAGGAACTGGTGGAAGAACTCCTCCGACGAGTGGTAGCGCGCGAAGTCCTTCCACACCGGAGCGATCGTGTCGTCCTTGAACATGTGCGCGGACATGTAGTTGTAGCGCTCGTTCGACACGACCGGCTTGCCGATCTTCTCCGAGATGTACTCGACGGTCGGCATGGTCTCCGACAGCGCCTGGTACAGCTCCGGGTTCAGCGCGTCCTTGATGACGATGTGCGGGAACGGGTCGCGCTTGATGTCGGCCTTGGTCACGTTGGCCAGAATCGACTGGATTTCCACGGTTTCTCCTTACGGGGTCAGGTCGCGCACGGACAGCCACAGCTCCAGCATCAGCACCGACCACAGGACCTCGGCGGCGTGGCCACTGGGGTTGTCGGTCTGCAGCTGGAACAGCTCCCGCAGCTTTCGTTGGTCGAAGTAGTCCTTGCAGCGGAACGCGCTCGACAGCAGCACGTCGCCGATGAGGTCGTGCAGCGCCTCGCCGGGGCGGATCATCGCGGCGATGGGCAGGGTGAACGGCTGCTTGGGCCGGTCGACGATGCTCTGGGGTATCCACCGACGGGCCGCGTCGGCGACGGGCGTCTTCACCAGCTCGTCGACGACCTTCAGCGACGTCGGCAGCGCCCGCGAGAACCGCATGACGCTGGGCTGCAGGAACGGGATCCGCGCCTCCACCGAGTGCGCCATGCTGAGGTGGTCGACGCGGCGCAGGATGTAGTACGGGAAGCGCTCGAACTGGTCGTAGCGCAGCAGCGTCTCCAGCTTGTCGGCCCCGCGCACCCGCTTGACGAGTTCGTCGCCGCTCTGGTCGGCGAAGTAGCCGCCGTTGGCCGCCACCTCGGCGCGGAACGCCGTGCTATACAAAGTGGACAGTGTGCCGGGACCGGCCGCCGCCATCGTGTCCTGATAGGACCGGTGCCAGGTGGCGCTGCCGTCGCGGGCCGCCTTGACGTAACGCGCGTAGCCGCTGAACAGCTCGTCGGCGCCGTCACCGGTCAGCGCCACCTTGAAGCCCGCGTCGTGGATCGCCTCGAACAGCCCGTAGGTGCTCAGGCTGTGCGGGGCGTTGTTGGGCTGGTCGAGGTGGCGCAGGAACCGGTCGATGAGGCCGGGGAACTCGGCGGGCTCCAGGAGCACTTGGTGGTGCCGGGTGCCGACGTGCCGGGCGACCTCGTCGGCGAAGTGCCGCTCGTCGCTGGGCCACGTGCCCGCGTAGGCGATGTTGAACGACGCCAGGTCCGGCACCAGGCTCTTGGCCATGCCCGTGATGTAGCTGGAGTCGAGGCCGCCGCTGGTGATCACGCACACCGGCACGTCGGCGTCGAGCATCCTGCTCAACTCGTCGTGCAGCAGCCCGTCGAGGATCTCGGCCGCCGCCGCGCGGGTCGGGCCGCCCTCTGGCCAATCGAACTCGCGGGGCGCGAGGTCGATCTGCCGCTCGGTCAGCCAGCCGTCGGCGCTGAACCGCAGCACCGTGCCAGGGACCAGGGTGCGGACCTGGCTGTAGATCGTCTCCGGCCCCCACACCGCCTTGCCGCCGAGGTAGCGGTCGACGGCGAGCGGGTCGATCCGGTCGGGGAAGTCGGGGAACTTCGCCAGTGCCCGCAGCTCGGAGGCGAAGTTGAGCTGCGAGCCGTCGGAGACGTAGTAGTAGAGCGACTTCATCCCGGCGTGGTCGACGAACAGCTTCAGGCACGGCTCGGCGCGGGTGTCCACGATGGCGATCGCGTACATGCCTTCGAGCCTGCTGACGAACTCGTCGCCGTACAGCTCGTACAGCGGCAGCAGCACGTCGCCGTCGCAGTCGCCGTTGAACCGGTAGCCGCGCGCGCCGAGTTCGGCCCGCAGCGCGCGGTGGTTGTAGATCTCGCCGTTGAACACACATGTCAGGCCGTCGAGCCGGAACGGCTGTTCGCCCGCGGCGATGCCCTGGATGGCCAGCCGGTTGTTGCCCAGCGCCCACGTGTCGGCGTTGACCACGGTCTGCGCGTCCGGCCCGCCGTGCACCTGGGCCTCCGCGACCGCGGCCAGGACGTGGGAATCGACGGACTTGTCGCCGAACGATCCATAGATGCGGCACATCAGCGGACCCCCGCCAGTTCGCCAGACTTGCCGGCAACGAATCCATACACCCAGCACATGTCAGCGGACCCCCGCCAACTGGCCGACCGGCGACTGCTTGGCCGTCGGGTAGTGCCGGTCGAGGAACTCGGTGACGACCTCGATCTGGCGCAGGATCGCCTCGATCTGCGCGGGCGAAGGCGTGGTGCCGTGCTTCTCCAGCGCGCTGTTGCCGGTCTTGAGGTACACCGGCGCGGCGATGCGCACGAACTCGGGCGCGTCGTAGGTGCGGATGAACCCGCCGGAGTCCTTGGGGTTGTCGACGTGGCAGTCCAGCGGGATCGACACCGCCCGCCGGATGGCCGCGACCATGGGCAGCGTCAGGTCGCGCACGGGGTTGAAGCTGTTGGCGCCCAACAGTTGCAGCACCCGCGCCGACGCGGCGTTGCCGTGGCCGCAGTGCGCGGACACCTTCAGGTGGATGTCGGGCAGGTCGCCGCGCGTGCGCAGTTCGTTGAGCACCCACAGCAGGCCCTCGTCGTACACGACGAACCCGGTGATGCCCAGGTCGATGGCGCGCTTGACGTCCTCGACGGCGCGCACGACCTGTTCCTGCCCGCGCAGCCGGTAGCCGATGCGGCTGCCCTCGGGGGTCTGCACGCTGGCGCCGATGTCGTAGTTGGCCCGGGGGCCGACAGACATCAGGATCTGCGCGCCGTACTCGCGGCCGAGCGCGGCGTAGCGGCGGATCTCGGCGGCGGTGTGCCGGAACAGGCCCAGCGTCTCGGTGACCCGGTTGATGGTGAACCCGCGGCGGCCGCTCTCCACGAGCAGCGTCTCCGCGGTGGTGGCCGAGTTGATCGTCGGCACCTCGATGCGGAACTGGCCGCCGTCGGCGAAGCGCAGCGCCGACTCGGTCAGCTCGCCCTCGCCGTCCGGCAGGCCGAGACCGTCGAGCTGTGCTCGCGTCTCGGCGAAGAATCGACCCACCACGCCCCCTGACTCCGCTGTCGCCCCTGCTCTGCGATCGGATCGGTCCACCACGTCCCCTGTCGGTCGTTTCACCTGGTCAGCTCGATGCCGAGCTGGGCTTCGATCTTCTGCACGATCTCCTCGGCGACGCGCACCGACTCGTCGTGGTCGGCGTGCACGGTCTGCACCTCACCGAAGTTGTCGAGGTTGCCCCGGCACGGCGGGAACTCGCCGGACTCGGGCAGCCGCACGGTGAGCGAGTGCAGCGCGTCGCCGTACCCCCGCGTCCACGTAAGGTCCGGGACCTCAGTGGGCGCGGGGGTGGCGTCGGTGGCGCCGAACCACCGGACGGTGGCGTACTTGTCGAAGCCCGCGGCGTGCGTCACCGGCTCGTCGAGGTAGACGCGCACGAGCAGTTCGAACAGGTCGCCGCCGCCCGCGAGGCAGAAGAGGTTGGGCAGACAGGAGCCCATGATCCGCGGGTTCAGCTCGATCAGCCGCGGCCCGTTCGCGGTGAGCATGACCTCCACGTGGAAGATGCCCATCCGCAGGCCGACCGCCTTGATCACCCGCTCGGCGAAGTCCATCACGGCCTCGTGGGCCGCGGGGTCGATCACCGCCGGGATGGTGGTCCCGGTCTCCAGGGCCTCGTGTCGGGCCCACGTCGTCCGCTCGCTGATGGCGAGCCGGATGGTCTGTCCGCGCGAGAGTCCGATCTCGGCCGAGACGAACCGGCCGGACAGGTACTCCTCGACGAGCATCCCGGTCGGGTAGGCGGCCGGGTCGGCCGCGGCGAAGAACTCCGCCAGCGCGAGGTCGTCGCGCAGGACGTGGGCGCCTTCACTGCCCGATCCGCTGGCGGGCTTGACCACGATCGGGAAGCCCGTGTCCGCGGCGAACGCCCTGGCCTGGTCGAGGCTGGTGCGTGCCCATCGCCGCGAGCTGTCGATGCCCGGGGCGGCTGCGTTGGCCTGGTCCGGGTCGATCAGCACCAAGTGCCGCGTGCCGTCGAGTCCGGCGGCGTCGAAGACTTCCCGGCAGCGGTTCTTCGCCTTGGGCTGGTCCGGGTCGATCAGCACCAAGTGCCGCGTGCCGTCGAGTCCGGCGGCGTCGAGGACTTCCCGGCAGCGGTTCTTCGCCTTGGCCGTGGCCGCGCCCTCCGCCGAGGTGAACGGGATGCCGAGTTCCTCGGCGATCCGGGCGACCGGGACGACGAGCGCGTCCACGGTGGCCAGGAACCCGTCGATCCTCCGGCGCGCGTGGATCTCGTGGACGCACGCGCGCAGGGCGGCCAGGTCGGTCGCGTCGTCCAGGGTGTGGACGGTGTCGACGTACTGGCCGAACGGGGTCTTGTCGAAGTCGACGTGCTGCATCCGCTCCATGGCGCGCGAGCGGATCAGCGTCACCTCGTGCCCGAGGCGCTTGGCGGCCTCGAACGCCGGGGCGTTGCCGGTCTTCCAGGTGACGAAAACGACGTGCATCAGCCGACCCTCCGAGCAACGCGCTGACCGAGCCGGACGAACTTGGGCCGCGGCCCGGTCGTCCAGATGAAGGAGATGGAGCCCGCGAGGATGTTCTTCGGCGACATCGATGTGAAGCCGCCGGTGCCCGAGTGCACGAGCGCGCCCTCGTCGAGCCGCGCCCACTCGCCGCCGGGCTCGCGCTGATAGAACACGTAGCCGAGGCCGTCGTCGGTCCGGCTGACGTCGAGGCGGTAGCCGGAGGCGGCGTAGTCGCCGACGCACAGGTCCATGTCGATCTCCGAGCCCGGCCGCGAGCGGATGAGCCCCTGGCCGGTGACGGACTTGACCAGGTCCTCGTAGAGGCCGAACGTCGGGTAGGCGTTTGCCAGCATCACCAGCACGGTCCGGGTCTCGGCGAAGACCTGGACGAAGTTGTGGTGGCCGCTGCCGTTGGAGTTGAACCCGAAGACGTTCTCCTCGAAGTGCAGCCAGCCCAGGCCCCACGAGTGCATGAAGTGGTGGCCGGGAATGGTGATCTGCGGCGTGCGCATCTGCTTGGCCAGTTCGGCCGACAGCAAACGCTTGCCATCCTTGGTGACGCCGTCGTCCAGCGCGAACAGCGCGAGCGTGGCGACTTCCTGCGCGGTCAGGCACACCGAGAACGAGTCGGCGGCGTCGTTGGCCATCGTCTGCGGGCCGAGGACGTACGGGGTGTAGCGCTGCTCCGGCTCGTTCCACAGGTAGCCGGTGGCGACGGTGTCGCCGTAGTGGTCGCCCGCGTCGAGGGTCTCGGCGATCGGCATGATGCCGAGCGGGTCGAGCAGCAGGTCGTTGACCGCCTTGCGCCACGAGACGCCGAGCAGCCGCTCGATCAGCAGCGCGGCGATGGACGTGCCGCACGCGGAGTAGGCGAAGATCTCGCCCGGCTCGGCGACCTGCGGGTAGTCGCGGAAGCTCTGGACGTAGGCGCCCAGGTCCGGGTGGTCGGTGGAGTTCCAGACCTCGAACGAGTCGTCGATGCCGCTGGTGTGCGACAGCAGTTGGCGCAGGGTGATCTCGTCGCGGCGCTGGACGCCGTCGGGAACGAGGTCGCCGAGCGGCTCGTCGAGCGCGACCAGGCCGCGATCGACCAGCATCAGCGCGACGTAGGCGACGAGGACCTTGGTGACGCAGGTGACGCGCTGGCGGGTGTCGGCGGTGCGGGCCTTGCCGGACTCCAGGTCGTCCAGGCCGAAGTCGACCGCGTGGGAGACGCCGTCGATCACGATGACCGCCGCCGCGCCGGGCACGCCGTGGCTCTTGGTCGACTCGCGCAGCGTGCGCTCGGCCAGCGCGAACCGGCCCGCGACGTCGTCGGCGGCGAGCGCGGCCGGAGCTTGTTCCCGTTTGGCGCGCACCAGGTCCGCCTGCTGGGTGACGGTGCGGAACTCGTAGATCTCCGAGACCCGGACCGTGACCGCGCACCGGTCGCTGAGGCGCGCGGCCAGCAGGTTCGCCAGCAGCGAGTGGCCGCCGACGGAGAAGAAGTCGAGGTCGCCCGGGATGCCCTTCAGGCCGAGCACCTCGGTCCACACCTCGGCGATCTCGGTCTCCCGCTCGTCCAAAGTGGACTCGCCGAGCACCGCGCCCCACTCGACCGGGCGGGCGGCGAGGCCCTTGCGGTCGACCTTGCCGTTGGGCAGCAGCGGCAGGTCCGGCTCGACGACGATCTTGGCGGGCTGCATGTAGTGCGGCAGCCGCCCGCGCAGGTGCGCGCCGACCTCGTCTGCCGTCAGGTGGGTGCCGACGTAGGCGACCATCCGGGTGTCGCTGCCCTCGCGCACCGCCAGCGCGGCCACGTCGCGCACGCCGTCGAGTTCGCGGAGGACGGACTCGATCTCGCCGAGCTCGATGCGGTAGCCGCGGATCTTGACCTGGTTGTCCTTGCGGCCCATGAAGAACAGCTCGCCGTCCTCGGTCCAGCGGGCGAGGTCACCGGTCTTGTAGAGGGTGCCGCGCCTGCCGAGGCCCGCGGGCGCGTCGACGAACACCGCGGCCGTGCGCTCCGGGTCGTTGATGTAGCCCGAGGACAGGCCCTCGCCGCCGAGGTGCAACTCGCCGACGACGCCGTGCGGGACGAGTTCGCCGCGCGCGTCGAGCAGGTAGGCGCGGGTGTTGTGCAGGGGCTTGCCGATGGTGACCTCGGCGGTGGGCGCGTCGAACGCCTTGTACGTCGAGTAGGTCGTGTCCTCGGACGGGCCGTAGAGGTTGAACACGCGGCGGACCCCGGACTCGGCGAACGCGGCGTTGACCAGTTCCTTCGGCAGCGGCTCCCCCGCCACGTTCAGCACGGCCGTCGACGCCGGGATCGCCGAACGCTGGAGGAGCACGTTGAGCGCGCTCGGCACCGTGTTGATCAGGGTCGGGTTCAGCTCGGCGTCCTCGGTCAGCGCGAGGACGTTGTCGATCACGACGACGCAGCCGCCCATGGTCAGCGGGCACCACAGCTCGTAGACCGACAGGTCGAAGTTGAGCGACGTGGCGAACAGGACCCGCGCGACGTCCTCCTCGGTGTAGGTCTCCCAGGCCCAGGCCAGCAGCGCGACGACGTTGCGGTGGTGGATGACCACGCCCTTGGGCAGGCCCGTGGAGCCGGAGGTGTAGATGAGGTGAGCGGCGGCGTTGGCGCTCACCTCAAGATCGAGTGGGCTGTCGTCCTGGCCCGCGGCGCGCTCCAGGAGCGTGGCCAGCGGGAGGGCGGTGGCGGGCAGGCCCGCGAGCCAGGCGGGCTCGTCGCCGTCGATGACGACGGCGGCCATGGCGGCGGTGTCGGCGATCGCCTTCAGCCGGTCGCCGGGGTAGGCCGGGTCGAGCGGCACGTAGGCGCAGCCCGCCTTGTGGATGGCCAGCAGCAGGCACACCAGGTCGGCCGAACGCGGCAGCGAGACGCCGACGCGCTCGCCCGGGTTGACGCCATAGGCGATCAGGTCCTTGGCGAGGGTGGTCGAGCGGGAGTCCAGCTCGCGGTAGGTGATCCGCTCGCCGCGGAACTCGACGGCGGGGGCGTCCGGGGTGCGGCGGACCTGGGTCTCCACGAGCGAGTGGATCGACGCGTCGCGCAGGTACGGCCAGTCGGTGCCGTTGACCGTGTCGAGCAGGTAGCGGCGCTCGTCGTCGGCGATCAGGCGCAGCGCGCGGACGGGGACAGCCGGTCGGCCGCACGCGTCGGCGAGCAGGGTCTGGTAGTTGGCGGCGAGGCGGGAAATGAACTCGGGGGCGAACAGCGAGCGGTCATAGCGCAGCGCGAAGTCCGCTTTGTCGCCTTCGACCTGGACTTCCAGCACCAACTCGACCGACGACAGGTCCGGCCGCGTTCCTGGCACGCCGTGAAACGCGACCTGAATCGTGTCCGACTCGGCGGGCGCGGTGTTTTCGACAATGTCGATCAAGGACGAGCTGTCGTCGATCTTGGACCGCACGGCCGTCAATCTCGGACCGTCCTCAGTCCGACCGATGACGATTTCGTCGCGTCCGGTATAGCGGTGGACGAGTGCGGCGAAAGTGGCGTTCAGGACGTCGACCACGGAGTGGGACGTGAACACCGCAATCGGCGTGACATCGGCGTGCCACGAGTATTCCTGGCTCGCCGATCTGGTTTCCGCCGCGGCGGACCGGGTGTAGGTCGTCGGGAACTGCAACGCGCTCATAGTGCCCCCTAGAGATTGAATTCCCCCGAATTCGCTGCCAATTTGACGCGAGCTTCACGGCACGGCCGGTGCGACCTCCGGCCTGCGGTCGCCCGCCCACGCCACCACCGCGGGCATCGCCAGCCCGACCGCGCCGAACGCCGCGGCCATGACAAACCAGCCGACCGCGCCGTACTGCAGCGCCAGCCACGTCAGCACGAGCGGCGCGAGCATCCGGCCCAGATCGATGCCCATGGAGTACGCGCCCTGGTATTGCCCCTGCGCGTGGTCCGGCGCCAGGCCGAAGGCGATGCCCCAGCTGCCCGCCGCCTGCCGCACCTCGCCGAGCACGTGCGCCAGCGCGCCGAGCACGAGCAGCACGCTCGCCGCGATCGCCGAGACCTCCCCGGTCACCGAGAACACGACACACGCGACGGCGACGAACACCCCGCCCCAGCGGGCCGCGTTCGCCGCGCCGCGCAGGTCCTCGGTGCCCTTGGTGGCCCGCACCTGGAGCAGCACGACGGACACGGTGTTCGCCAGCAGCAGCGCCGCGACCATCCACCGAGGCGCCTGCGTGTGCTGCACGATCCACAGCGGCAACACCACGTCCAGCAGCAGATAGTGCATCGAGAGCAGGCCGTCGAGCACGACGAAGGCGAGGAACGGCTTGTCCCGCAGCGCCACCAGGCGCGGGCCGCGGCGGGCGGGTTGCGGCGCCACCTTCGGCAGCCGCGCGGTGATCACGCCCGCCACCGCGTAGGTCAGCACGTTGGCCACGACACCCCAGCGATACGCCTCAACGGTGCCGATCGCGAGCAGCGTGCCCGCGATGGCGGCGCCGACCGAGATGCTGACGTTCGTCGCCGCGCGCAGGTACGCGCGGACGCGCACCCGGTCGTCGGCCGGGATGACGCCCGCGATCATCGCGCCCTGCGCCGCCCGGTTCGTCCCCCACGCCACGGCGTGCAGCGACACGACGACGACGTACTGGACGAAGCCGTGCACGACGAGAAGGAGAAGTGTCAGCGGGACGAGCAGGCCGAACGACCACACCTGCACCGCGCGCGGCCCGAGCCGGTCGGCCAGGTGGCCCATCGGCGTGCTCAGCACCAGCCGCAGCCCGGAGGCCACGCCGAGGCCGATCCCCAGCTCTCCCGGAGACAGCCCGATGACGGTTGTCGCATAAATGACATTGAGCGCCATCCACAGCCCGATGCCCAATGTATTCACCAAAGTCGCGATGGTGAGAGTCCGCGGCGGACCAGGCGGCGGAAGCAGGGCGCTGAGCACGCGCGCACGATAGTCAGCGTTAACTCACGCCAGCAAATGCGACTTGTCCATTTCGTTCGTTCACAGATAAACATACCGCGCACTGTCCGGAGCGGCCCAGTGGAGCGATATGGACCGTACGCATCAGTAACAACATCCGTTCGGGTGTACCCCGAAGTCCTACCGTTGGGTCTAACCCTGAAATGTGACCCTGACCACGGCGGTCTTTACCCTGTTCGGTAGCCGAACACGTGGCAATCGGACGTCGATTCAGTGGCTGGCGTCACAGGCAGGCCCCGGACGGGGCGTGCATACTCGAACGCGTCAATCACGGGGGAAGCCATACACCAGCAATGGCTATTCGCCCTGTTTCCCATACGGAAAGAGGACGCGCACGAAATGGTGCAACTCAACGAGGTGTCGGCACCGGAAATCACGGTCAAGCGGGTCGCGGGCCGCATCGGCGCGGAGGTGAGCGGAATTGATCTTTCCGCCGACCTCGACGACGCCACGGTCGCCCGGCTGCGCCAGGAACTGCTCACCCACCGCGTGCTGTTCTTCCACGGCCCCGACATCGGCCACGAGCGTCACATCGCCTTCGGCCGCCGCTTCGGCGACCTGACCCGCCGCCCCGGCAAGCAGCACGGCATCGCCCCCGACGGCTTCCCCGAGATCCTCAGCGTCGACCGCAACGCCGAACACGAGCGCTATGGCAAGGACTACGAGGAACGCTTCCGCCGCAAGTGGGTGTCCGCCCTCGCCGGCTGGCACAGCGACCTGACCCCCGCCGTCAACCCACCCGCCGCCTCGATCCTGCGCGCCGAGCGAACCCCGCCCTACGGCGGCGACACCCAGTGGACCAACATGGTCGCCGCCTACGAGGGCCTCTCCAAGCCCATCCGCGACTTCGTCGACACCCTGCGCGCCGAACACGCCTTCTTCACCGGCGTGCAGCTACTGCACACCGACCCCGACGACCGCCACATCCTCCAGATGTACTGCGACCTCCCCCAGGCCGCGATCCACCCGGTCGTGCGCGTCCACCCGGAAACCGGCGAACGCGCCCTGTTCGTCAGCCCCGGCTCGACGACCCGCATCATGGGCCTGAGCCAGGTCGAGAGCAAGCGCGTCCTGGACCTGCTGTACGAACACATCACCAGCGCCGAGTACACGGTGCGGTTCAGGTGGGAGCCGGGCAGCATCGCCTTCTGGGACAACAGGTCGACCTGCCACTTCGCCCCAACGGACTTCGCCCACTACGACAACGAACGCGTCATGCACCGGGTGACCCTGCTGGGCGACACCCCGGTGGGCGTCGACGGCACCCCGTCGGAACTGGTCGCCGGAGAACCGATGATCGCCTGGTGAACCGTTGCCCGGCCTGGGTCTCCCCGGGCCGGGCACAGTCCACTCAGGGCACGGTCCACTCAGGGCACGATCTCCAGCTGGGCCATCATCCCCATGGCCGAGTGCTCCATGAAGTGGCAGTGGTACATGTACTTCCCGACATGGGGCGTGTCGAAGTGCGCCTGCACCCGAACCGTCTCCCCCGGCGCCACATAGACCGTGTCCTTGCGCCCCGCGTCGTCCGCCGTCGGCGGCTGACCGTTGCGGTCCAGCACCCGGAACTGAGTCAGGTGCAGATGGAACGTGTGCTCGACCGGGATCTCGGTATCCGCGTTGTGCAGGTTCCAGATCTCACTCGCACCCCGCTTGACCCGCATGTCGATCCGATCGTGGTCATACGGCTGACCATCCATCAGCCCCAACGGAATCTCGCCCGTCAGGTCGAAGCTCATCGTCACATCGCGGGTCACCGTCGCGGGCGGCATCGTGGGCAGCGCACGCAGCGTCGACGGCACCGAGCTGGTGTCGATCGCGTCCCGCACCACGTCGAACCGCATGACCGGGCCGCGCACATCCTCCAGCACCAGCTTGGCCCCAATGGGATGCCGCGAGAAGTCGATGACGACGTCCATCCGCTCCGCCGAGCCGAGACCGAACTCCGTCCGCGTCACCGGAGCGGGCAACAGCCCGCCGTCCGACCCGATCTGCACGATCGGCGTCCCACCGAGCGTCAGCTTGAACATCCGCTCCGTGGCGGCGTTCGCGAACCGGAACCGGTACTTCCGCCGAGCCACCGGGAAGTACGGCACCGGCTTCCCGTTGGCCAACGTCACATCACGGTCCATCGGCGGCGCGCCCCACACGAGCCCGCCCGCCGCGTCGAACTGCGCGTCGCGCAACGTGATCGGGACATCGAAGCGGCCGCTGGGCAGGTTCAGATACCGCTCGCCCGGGTCATCGATGATGTACATCCCGTGCAGACCACGATAGACGTGCTCGGCCTCAGTCCCATGGCTGTGATCGTGGTACCAGAGCGTCGCGCCCTGCTGGGTGTTCGGGTACTCGTACGTCCGGCTCCCCGCGGGCGCGATCAGGTCCATCGGATACCCGTCGTGCTCCGGCGCGACATGCCCGCCGTGGAGGTGCACGTTCGTCGGCGCCCCCAACTGGTTCTGGAACACGACCTTGACCCGCCGCCCAGCCCGCGCGCGGATCGTCGGCCCGGGAAACGTCCCGCCGAACGTCAACAGCGGCGTCGACAGCCCCGGCAGGATCTCCATCGTCTTGGCCAGCACCGGGATCCGGTAGATGTCGGTGTCGTACGTGCGCGAACTCGGCGCCAGGTCGAGCATCTCCGGCATCCGCACGGCGAACGGCGTGAACCCCGGAGACCGCTGCCCCGTCGACGCCCGCCGCGGTCCGAGATGCCGCGCCGGGGTGTGGTGGTCGTCTTGGGCCGCCGCGCCCCGCCACACCGGGGAGACGATCAGCGCCGCCCCCGCGAGACCTCCGACCCCCAGTAACTTCCGTCGGTCCAGCATGCCGCCCCCGTTTCGTTCGCGAATGATGTTCGGATCGTTCCATTCGCGGACGTCACGGTCTTCTTCCTCAGTGCGGCCGAACGCGGGAATTCCGCATGCGGCGCAACGGAATTCGTCATGGACTCCGCTGACTCAGCCGGTCGCGGACGGCGTGCTCGGTCAGCGCCAGCAGATGGGCGCGGACGGTCGCGCCCTCGGCGAGCTGGTTGTAGGAGTCGAGGACATAGCGGTGGACGACCACCCGTTCGGTGTCGAACCGCTCGGCGAGGTGGTCGGTGATGCGGTCAAGTTCGTGCTGGACCTCTTCGGTGGAGGGATCGGGGAGACCGGGCATGGGGAGTTCCTCCAATCGACGTGCACCCAGGGTGCCCCCGTCGGACCGTTCCGACACTTTCGATACACGGCTGTATCGGATACACGGATGTATCGGGTATGGTCCGCGCCATGTCGGAGACGAAGCGGGTCACCAAGCGCCGGGGCATGACCCGCGCGCGGCTGCTCGACGCCGCCCTCGAGGTCTTCGCCGAACAGGGCTTCGGCGCGTCGACCGTCGAGCAGGTGTGCGACCGGGCAGGCTTCACCCGCGGCGCCTTCTACTCGAACTTCGTCTCCCTCGACGAGCTGTTCCTCGCCATGTGGGAGCAGCGCTCGGCCCAGATGCTGGCTGACCTGCGCTCTTCCCTTGCCGACGCGGCCGCCGCGCCGACTCTGGAGGCGGCCGTCGAGCAGTTGCTGGCGGTGATCCCGGTGGACGACGCGTGGTACCGCGTGACCGCCGAGTTCACCGCCCACGCCCTGCGCAACCCGGCGTTGAAACGCGTCATGGCGGCCAGGGAGGAGGCGATCCTGGAGACGATCATGCCCATCCTGGAGCCCGCCCTGGCCCAGGCGGGCCGCCGCGTCCCCGACCGCCGCGCGCTCGGCATGGCCCTGGTCGCCGTGCACGACGGCACCTCAACCCAATGCCTGATGGACCCGGGCGACGACGTGCGCGCCGCCCGGCACCGTCTGTTCGCCACGGTGGTCCGTGCCTACAGCGAGGAGAGCTGAGATGTCCGACGTCATCGTGGTTGGGGCGGGCCTCGCCGGCCTGGTGGCGACGTATGAGCTGGTCAAGGCGGGTAAGCGCGTCACAGTCGTTGATCAGGAGAACTCGGCCAACCTCGGCGGCCAGGCGTTCTGGTCGCTGGGCGGTCTATTCCTCGTCGACAGCCCCGAACAGCGGCGGCTACGCATCCGCGACACCCACGAGCTGGCCCTGCAGGACTGGCTGGGCAGCGCGGGCTTCGACCGCGACCGCGAGGACCACTGGCCGCGTCAATGGGCGGAGGCTTATGTCGCCTTCGCCGCGGGTGAGAAGCGGCAGTACCTCTATGACCTGGGTCTGCGAGTCATGCCGACCGTCGGCTGGGCCGAACGCGGCGGCGGGCTGGCGTGGGGGCACGGCAACTCGGTGCCGCGGTTCCACCTGACGTGGGGCACGGGCCCGGAGGTCGTGCGGGTGTTCGCCGAGCCCGTCCTGGCCTCGGGCCGCGTGGAGTTCCGCCACCGCCACCAGGTCGACTCCCTGATCATCGAGAACGGCGCCGCCGTGGGCGTGCGGGGGACGGTGCTGGAGCCGTCGTCGGCCGCGCGCGGGGTGGCGTCGTCACGGATCGCGGTGGGCTCGTTTGAATTGCGAGCGCAGGCGGTCGTGGTGACGTCCGGCGGGATCGGCGGCAACCCGGAGCTGGTGCGCAAGAACTGGCCGGTCGAACGCTTCGGCCGCGCGCCGTCCCGCATGATCACCGGAGTGCCCGCGCACGTGGACGGCCGGATGCTGGAGATCACCGAGTCGGCCGGGGCGCAGGTGGTGAACCGGGACCGGATGTGGCACTACACCGAGGGCATCCAGAACTGGGACCCGATCTGGCCCGCGCACGGCATCCGCGTCATCCCAGGCCCGTCGTCCCTGTGGCTGGACGCGACCGGCAAGCGGCTGCCGGTGCCCTTGTTCCCCGGCTTCGACAGCCTCGCGACCCTGCGGCACATCGTGGGCACCGGGCACGACCACACCTGGTTCGTGCTAACGCAGTCGATCATCGAGAAGGAGTTCGCGCTGTCGGGCTCCGAGCAGAACCCGGACTTCACGGGCAAGGACCTGCGCCTATTGCTGGAACGTGTTCGCAAGGGCGCCCCAGGTCCGGTGGAGGCGTTCAAGCAGAAGGGCGTCGACTTCATCGTCCGGCATTCGATGTCGGAACTCCTGTCCGCGATGGCGGCGCTGGAACCCGCCTTGGATACCGCCGTGGCGGAACGCGAGATCGTCGCGCGCGACCGCGAGCTGGACAACACGTACTCGAAGGACATGCAACTGATGGCGGTGCGAAACGGCCGGACCTATCAGTCCGACAAGTTCATGCGCATCGCCCGGCCGCACAAGCTCCAGGACCCAGCCCACGGCCCCATGATCGCCGTCCGCCTGAATCTGCTGACCCGCAAAACCCTCGGCGGCCTGGAAACCAACCTGGACTCCCAGGCCATCCGCCCCGACGGCACAGTTTTCGACGGCCTCTACGCGGCGGGCGAGGTCGCAGGCTTCGGCGGCGGCGGAGTCCACGGCTACAACGCGTTGGAGGGCACCTTCCTGGGCGGCTGCATCTTCTCCGGCCGCGCCGCGGGCCGCGCGTTGGCCCGCGACCTCGCCTGACATCAGCCGCGGAACGTCAGGAGACATGGCGCAGTTTCGCCCAGTTGATCCGGGTCAGCGTCGGCGTTGACCCTCAACCTGCCCATCCCCAACCGTCGTCGCTGGGTGGAATCTATCCACAGGGTGAGTCCGCCTCCCAACCCAAGGCGGTCGAACCTCGTAGGATCGCGGCGTGACTTCCGCCGACACCCTCACCCCTGCCCTCGAAGTCCTCCGTCGCGTCTTCGGCTATGACGCGTTCCGGGGGGACCAAGAGGCGATCATCGAGCAAGTTGTCGGTGGTGGGGACGCGTTGGTGCTCATGCCGACCGGTGGTGGCAAGTCGCTGTGTTATCAGATTCCCGCGCTGGTTCGTGAAGGTGTCGGGGTGGTGATCTCGCCGCTGATCGCTCTCATGCAAGATCAGGTGGATGCCTTGCGGGCCTTGGGAGTGCGGGCGGGGTTCCTCAACTCCACCCAAGGCTACGAGGAACGCCGGGAGGTCGAGGAAGCCTTCCTCGACGGCGAGTTGGACCTGCTCTACCTCGCCCCCGAACGCCTCCGGGTCGAGGCGACGGTGCGGTTGCTCGAACGTGGCGACATCGCGCTGTTCGCGATCGATGAGGCGCATTGTGTGTCGCAGTGGGGGCACGATTTCCGGCCCGATTACCTCATGCTGTCCGAGTTGCACGAACGCTGGCCCGACGTCCCCCGCATCGCGCTCACCGCGACGGCGACGAAGGCCACCCATGCCGAGATCGCGCAGCGGCTGAACTTGGGGGAAGCCAAGCACTTCGTCGCGAGTTTCGACCGGCCCAACATCCAGTACCGCATCGTCCCCAAGAACAGTGCGCAGAAACAGCTGCTCGACCTGCTGACCAGCGAACACAAGGGCGACGCCGGGATCGTCTACTGCCTGTCGCGCGCTTCGGTGGAGAAGACGGCGGAGTTCCTGTCGCAGAACGGAATTCCCGCCGTCCCGTATCACGCGGGCCTCGACTCGCGCACCCGCGCGCGGAACCAGTCGCGGTTTCTGCGGGAGGACGGGCTGATCGTGGTGGCCACGATCGCGTTCGGCATGGGTATCGACAAACCGGACGTCCGATTCGTCGCGCACCTCGACCTGCCCAAGTCCGTCGAGGGCTACTACCAGGAGACAGGCCGCGCGGGCCGCGACGGTCAGCCGTCCACGGCCTGGCTGGCGTACGGGCTCGCCGACGTGGTGCAGCAGCGGAAAATGATCGACTCGTCCGAAGGCGATCTCGCCCACCGCCGCAGGCTCAGTGCCCACCTGGACGCGATGCTCGCGCTGTGCGAGACGGTGTCGTGCAGGCGCGTGCAACTGTTGAACTACTTCGGCCAAGAGGGCGAGCCGTGCGGCAACTGCGACACGTGCATCACCCCGCCGGAATCCTGGGACGGCACCATCCCCGCCCAGAAACTGCTGTCGACGGTCTTCCGCCTCGACCGCGAACGCAACCAGAAGTTCGGCGCGGGCCAGGTGATCGATATCCTCCTGGGCAAGCAGACCGACAAGATCACCCAGTTCCGCCACGACCAACTCAAAACGTATGGCATCGGCACAGAGTTGAACGACAGCGAATGGCGCGGAGTCGTCCGACAGTTGCTGGCCCAAGGACTCCTGGCCGTCGAGGGCGACTACGGCGTCCTGACCCTGACCGAGACCAGCAGCGAAGTCCTCGGCCGCACCCGCGACGTCATGCTCCGCCGCGAACCCGAGCGCGTCCGCCAAGCCCGCGTCCGCAAGCCCGCAGCCGCGGCGGTCGACATGCCCTCCGAGGCAGCCCCGATCTTCGACCTCCTCCGAACCTGGCGCGCGGCCGCGGCGAAGGAACAGGGCGTCCCCGCCTACGTGATCTTCCACGACGCCACCCTGCGACAGATAGCCGCGCAACGACCGTCAACGCTTGAGGGTCTGGGGACGATCAGCGGCATCGGCGAGAACAAGCTCGCGAAGTACGGGGAGCAGATCCTCGAAACACTCGCGTCCACGATCGAGTGAACGTGGTTTGACCTGCGGAAATAAGCGTTCCGCGCCGGTAGGATCGAACACGTGTTCACCGCTGAGGCTGTCGCGAGGATGAGCGACGTCGAGGTGCTGGACCTGCTGCGCGACCTCGAACGCCAGCGGGCCGCCCTCGACGCCGTGCAGGTCCGCGCGCTGGCCCGGATGGCCGAACTGCGCCCAGACCGCGACGCGGGCGGTCACCGGTTCGCAGGCGCCGAGGTCGGCGCCGCACTGACCTGGACCCCGGCCCACGCCGCGTCCCGCGTCGCCAACGCCACCCGGCTGACCACCGTGTTCCCGTCCACTGTGGACGCGCTGGCCGCCGGACACATCGACCTCCCGCGAGCACACGCCCTCGCCGAGATCACCACCACCCTGTCCGACGACCACGCGGGCGAGGTCGAGACCTGGATCCTGGCCCGCGCCGAACACAAAACCCTCGACCGCTGGCGCCACGCGCTGCGCGCCAAGAAAGACCGCATCGACCCCGAAGGCGCCGACCGGCGCCGCGAACAACGCCGCCCTGACCGGCGAGTCGACCTCTACGCCGCCGAGGACGGCATGGCCCACCTCGACATCCACGACACCGGTGAACGCCTCCGCGCGGTGTACCTGATCCTCGACAAGCTGGCCCGCACCATGCGCGCCCACGGCGCCACCGACCCGCTCGACACCCTGCGCGCCGACGCACTCCACGAGATCGTCGTCAACGGCGGCGGCCGCGGCGTCAGCGTCGAACTCCACGTCGCCGTGCCCTACACGGTCCTGCTCGGCGCACACGCAGGCGGCACCCTCCACGGCTACGGCAGCCTCCCCAACACCGCCATCAAGGAACTCATCACCACCCACGACACCACCTGGCGACGCATCATCACCGACCCCGTCGGCAAAGTCCTCGAAGTCAGCGCCCGCCGCCACCCCGGCACCGACCTCGCCCGCCACATCCGACTCCGCGACCAAACCTGCCGCTACCCCGGCTGCCACCGCCCAGCCACCGCCTGCGAACTCGACCACACCACCCCACACAGCCACGGCGGCACCACCAGCGCACCCAACCTCGGCTGCCTCTGCCCACTCCACCACAAACTCAAAGACCAACCCGGCTGGCACCTCAAACAAACACGCCCAGGCCGCTTCGTCTGGACAACACCCACCGGAGCCACACACATCGTCGACCAAGAACCACTCGTCGACTACGACATCCCACCACCCAGGCAACCAGCGCCGTTCTGAACGGACTCGCCGTTCCGTTGCGCACGGCCAGTTTCAGCCCTGAAACATATCAGCCATTCGTGAAACTTGCGGATTGTTGCAGACGTGGTCTCCTGATCACATGAGCGACCACCTGTCCGCACGGATGCGTGCCCTGGCAACAGAACTGACCACCGCGCGGGAGCGCGCAGGCATGACCCTCCGCGATGTGTCAGCACGCCTGGACATCTCCATAGCCACCCTGAGCCGGACCGAGAACGCGCTGCGGACACCCACCCTGGAAACGGTCGCGGGCCTGCTCGGCGCCTACGGCGTGGTCGGCGAAGACCGGAAACGCATCATGAAGCTGGTCAGAGAGGTAAAGGATGCCCTCTGGATGGAGGTCCGACCGGAGTACGGCGACCTATTCAAGGCTTTGATCAATTTCGAGCGCGAAGCCATGTCCTTCTTCACCTTCGGCCCGATGAGCGTCCCTGGACTGCTGCAGACGCCTGCCTACGCCCGCGCGATCACGGATGCCGCCGCGCGCACAAACGGAACGACCGAACTAGTGGTGGAAGCCTTGGTCGCGGAGCGATTGCAGCGGCAGGAGGTGTTGAACAAGGTGGTCAGCCCGGAGTACACGGCCATCCTGGATGAAGGTGTCCTGCGCCGGGCCTACGGCGGCAAGGCCGTGATGGCGAACCAGATTCGTTGGCTTGTCGACCGAGCCAAGGCGCGGCACATCTCGGTCCAAGTGATCCCATTCCGCTACGGCGGCTACCCCACGGCAGGCTACTTCTCCCTTCTCGAGTTTCGTGACCGGTCACCGATCGTCTATGTCGAGCAGCCCGGCGCCACCGGCTTCCTTTACAAGCCGGAAGATGTAGCTAGGTTTCGCGCCATTGCCACTACCCTTAAGAAGGTGGCGCTGGAGTCAGCCGACTCGGTGAACTTCATGAGCAGGATCGCGGCCGACTACGAACGGGACTGAAACAGCATGCACGCAGAGTGGCGAAAGTCGACCTTCAGCCAGGGGACGGAGCCGGACTGTGTCGAGGTCGCGTACTCGGCCGAGGTCCGCCTCCGCGACTCGAAGAATCCTGATGGCGGCGTCCTCACCCTGCCCGCCTCCGCGTGGCAGCCGAGCAGGCTTGTCGCCGTTCGTCCCGCCTGAGGGACCGTTCGTCACATCGCCACAAAACGCGCGCGCGGGTTGTTGAATCCGCACGAATCCGCGTTCTAGAGTGCCTCAAGTCACACGTCCGTTCGGCCTCACCGCCTCGCCCGAACGGCCCAAGACGGAAGGCCCTCATGGCATCCCCTGCGCTCAACCGACGCCGGTTTCTCACCTTCCTCGTCGCCGCGCCGACGCTGTCCATCGGGGTCACCATGGCCGCCGACGCCGAGGCCGCGATCCCTACGCCGCCCGCACCGGCCGACCTGCTCGACCTCGGCGACATCCTGATCCTCGCGGGCGCGCCCACGGCCAACATGCTGGTCCTGACCGTCGAGCCCGACGGCTCCGTGACCCTCCGGCTCCCCCGCGCGGAAGTCGGGCAGGGCATCACGACCGCCACCGCGATGATCGTCGCCGAGGAACTCGGCATCGGGCTCGACCGGGTCCGCGTCAAGCTCGACGACGCGCGGCCCGAGCTGCTCTTCAACCAGCTCACCGGCGGCTCCAACACGATCCGCTCGGTCTACGAGCCCGTCCGCCACGCCGCAGCGACCGCCCGTTCCCGCCTGATCGCCGCCGCCGCGCAACGCTGGGGAACCAACACCACCGGGCTGACCACCAAGAACGGCCAGGTCATCTCCCTCGACGGGCTCACCGAGGACTTCCGCGACCTCACCCAGGCCGCCGCCCGCACCGACCTCAAAGCCGCCGCCCCCACCCTCAAGTCCGAGGCCGACTTCACCGTCGTGGGCACCCCGACCTCCCGCGTCGACGCCCGCGCCATGGTCACCGGCACCCAGCGCTACACGCTCGACCTCGACGTCCCCGGCGCCGTCCCCGTCATGGTCCGCAGGCCGCCGACGATCAACGGGACCGTCAAGGCCATCGCCAACGCCGCCGCCGTCCGCGCGATGCCCGGCGTGATCGACCTGGTCACCGTCCAGACCGGCGTCGCCGTGGCCGCCGAGACGTTCGGGCAGGCCCGCGACGCCGTGCAGGCCCTCCAGGTCACCTGGAACCCGGGCACCGTCGACGGCGAGTCCGACGCGTCGATCAAGCAGAAGCTGCGGGCCGCCGCGCTTCCGTTCGTCGTCCCGCCGCTGCTCACGCAGTATGTCGACGCGGAGTTCGACTTCGCCTTCGTCAGTCACGCTCCGCTCGAGACCAACTCCGCGATCGCCGACGTGCGCCCGGACCAGGCCGAGATCTGGGCCGGGCTGAAGTCGCCGATCGTCGCGCAGCAGACCATCGCCGCCGAGCTGGGGCTCCCGCAGAACTCGGTCAAGGTCCACGTCGTGCAGGGCGGCGGGTCGTTCGGCCGCAGGCTGTTCTTCGACTCCGCACTGGAGGCCGCGCGCATCTCCAAGGCCATGAAGCGTCCGGTCAAGCTCATGTGGAGCCGCGTCGACGACATGCGCCACGGCCGCGCCCGCGCCGCCAGCCACCACAAGCTCCGCGCGACGTTCGCCCTGGGCAACGTGCTCACGTTCGAACACCGCGTCGCCAGCGTCGAGACCGACTTCCGCCACGGCCTCGGCGAGATCCTGACCGCGATGGCCGCGAGCCTGCCCGTCGCGGGCAATCTCAGCTTCGCGCAGACCGTCTTCCTCACCACGGTCAAGTCGCCCTACAACTTCGGCATCACCACCCAGCTGCTCAACGAAGTCCCGCTGAACATGCACACCGGGAGCTGGCGCTCGGTCTACTCCGCGAACACGCGCGGCGCCGAGGAGATCTTCGTCGACGAACTCGCCCGCAAACTCGGCAAGGACCCCGTCGCGTTCCGCCGCGCCTTCCTCAAGACCGCCCGCCAGCGCGCCGTGCTCGACAAGGTCGCCGCCGAGGGCCAGTGGGGCAAGGCGCTGCCCGCCGGGTTCGCGCAGGGCGTCGGCGTGCACGACGAGTACAAGTCCTGCACGGCCTGCCTGGTCACCATCGACGCGCGCGACAAGACCAACCCGCGCGTCGTCAGCGCCGTCATCGCCGCCGACTACGGCAGGCCGATCAACCCGCGCGGCCTCGAATCCCAACTGCTCGGCGGCCTGACCGACGCGATCTCCACGACGCTGCGCGCGGGCCTGCACATCGACAAGGGCCTCCCGCTGGAAGGCAGCTACTCGCAGTTCCACTACGCGCGGCAGAAGGACTCGCCGACGGACGTGAAGATCTTCATCATGCCCGCCAACGGCGAGCCGGGCGGCGCGGGTGAGCTGGGCGTCCCGGCCGCGGTCGGCGCCATCGCGAACGCCTACGCTCGCGCGACCGGCATCAAGCCGCGCAGCTTCCCGATCAACTTCCCGGTCGACTTCGAACCGTTCCCGCGCTGACACTCCAAAACAAGGAGCCCCCGTTGCCGAACTACACCTTCACCGTCAACGGCAAGACCGTCACCGTGGACGCACCCGCCGACCTCCCGCTGCTCTGGGCACTGCGCGACAAGCTGGGCGTCACCGGCCCGAAGTACGGCTGCGGCATCGATGTCTGCAAAGCGTGCACCAGCCACCTCGACGGCAAGGCCGTCAACCCGTGCGTCGTCCCGGTCGCCGAGGCCGCGGGCCGGACCGTGACCACCATCGAGGGCCTCGCTGACGGCGACGTGCTGCACCCGGTCCAGCAGGCGTGGCTGGAGCAGGACGTCGCCCAGTGCGGCTACTGCCAGCCCGGCCAGATCATGGCCGCCGTCGCGCTGCTCAAAGCGAACCCCAACCCGTCAGACGCTGACATCGACGAGATCGAGAACGTCTGCCGCTGCGGCTCCTACTTCCGCGTCCGCAAAGCCATCAAACGAGCCGCAGAGCTGATGGGTCACTGAAATCTAGAACGTCTGCCGCTGCGGCTCCTCCTTCCGCGTCCGCAAGGCCATCAAACGAGCCGCAGAGCTGATGGGTCACTGAAATCTAGAACGTCTGCCGCTGCGGCTCCTACTTCCGCGTCCGCAAAGCCATCAAACGAGCCGCAGAGCTGATGGGTCACTGAGATCACGCCCGCCTGACGGTCCGGGATGGGAAGATCGGGGCGTGGGCTCACTCCTGGCGGTCAGCGATCTGCACATCACCTACGCGGAGAACCGCGAGATCGTCGCTGAGCTGCGCCCGGATTCGCCCGACGACTGGCTGATCGTCGCCGGTGACGTCGCCGACCAGTTGCACGACGTGCGCTGGGCGCTGGAGACCCTCGCGGGCCGCTTCGCCAAGGTCATCTGGACCCCCGGCAACCACGAACTGTGGACGGTCCGCGCCGACCCGGTGCAGTCGAAGGGCGTCGAGCGCTACAACGACCTGGTCGCGATGTGCCGCGAGATCGGCGTGCTGACCCCGGAAGACCCCTACGTCCAGTGGACCGGCGACGGCGGCCCGGTGCTGATCGCGCCGCTGTTCATCGGCTACGACTACACCTTCTATGCCCCCGGCTGCACCACAAAGGAAGAGTCGCTCGCCTACGCCCGCGACACCGGCATCGTCTGCACCGACGAGGTCTACCTGTCCCCCGACCCGTACGAGTCCCGCGACGACTGGTGCCGCGCCCGCGTCGCGCTGACCGAGGCGCGTCTGTCCGAGTGCGACCCGGCGGTGCCGTTGGTGCTGGTCAACCACTATCCGCTCGTCCGCGAACCCACCCGCATCCTGAGGTTCCCCGAGTTCGCCCAGTGGTGCGGCACCGTCCTCACCGCCGACTGGCACACCCGGTTCAACACCGCCGCCATGGTCTACGGCCACCTCCACATCCCCCGCATCACCCACCACGACGGGGTGCGGTTCCAGGAGGTGTCCCTCGGCTACCCGCGCGAATGGCGCCGCCACGGCAACCCGCATGGCATCCTCCGCCGCGTGCTGACCGCCCCGGCCCACGTCTGACCTGGGGATCGTTCCCCCTACGCGGGTGGTTATCTCCGCAAAGTTATAGGTCGTTGGGATGGGGTGACCGACCCCACTTTCACTCATCCTGGTGAACGGAAGTCGACGACCGAACCAACCACGCCAGTAGCGGCGCCCCGGCCAGTCGACCTTGAAAGGTGGCTCGCCATGACAGCGGCGGAACTGTCCGACTTGCACGCACTGGAGGGTGGCGCCCAACCCGGCGCGCTGACCTTCGAGGTGCCTGACTACCGGACCACACTGGGTTGGCCGGTCGACGGTGACGCGTTCGGCGCGTACCTCGACCTCGGAGAGCAGGTCGGCGGCCTGCGCATGCGTGCCGGTCTCGGCGCGGAGGTCCAGTGGTGGCTGCGCCTGCGGATGCTCGCGGGCCCGGTGCTCGCGATCCCCGGCAAGCGGACCGAATGGACCTTCCTCACCCAGCCGATGACCGACGAACAGCGCCGCAGGCCCCTGCCGCCCGGCGTCGAGGCGGTCAACGCGCGCGTTCTTCTCCCGACCGGGCACACCGACCGCTCCGTCGCGTTCTGGGCGACGGCGCCGGACCCGGTGCACCCCGCGCTGCCCCTGTTCAGCTCGGTGGTCGGCGCGGTGCGCAGCGTGCTTTACGGACACCGGTTCTAGATAGGGCATCATCGGCCGTATGGCCGAAGCACGCGGATCGATCACCGGTGCGGTGCTCGCGGTCGCCGCGACCGCCCTGACGACGGTCGCGGTGTTCGCCCCGCTGTTCGTCGCGGAGCTGCACATCGTGCCCGACAGCCAGTTCAGCCTGACCGTGGCGCCCTGGGGTGTCGAGCAGGGCAGCGGCTACCAGCTGCCTGAGGACCCGATCGACAGCAAACTGCTCGTCATCGCCTCGGTGGTCCTGATCGCGTCCATGGTCGTGGCCATCGGCGCCGCGCTCCCCTGGTCGACCCATCGGGGCCGCCGGTTCGCCGCCGTCATCGGCGTGGCGGCGTCGGTCACCGTGACCTGCATGGTCTTCGCGACAGGCGCGCAGGCGCTGACATGGCTGCGCACCTATCCGGTGTCCGACATCAGCGTCTACTGGCAGCAAGGGGTCATCCTGCTCGCCGCCGCCGTGCTGTCCGCGATCATTTCGGCTGTCTGCACCGTCAACGCCGCCCGCGCGGGCGAGGTGGACCCCGCGTAGCGCGCGGACCGAGAGACCAGGCACGATCGACATACCATGACGCTGACCTCGCGGCTGCCCGCCACCCCGGAACCCGACGACCTCTTCGACGCCTTCGCCAAGTGGGCCGAGGAGCAGGGGCTATCGCTGTATCCGGCGCAGGAAGAAGCGCTCATGGAGATCGTCTCCGGGGCCAACGTCATCCTCAACACGCCCACCGGCTCCGGCAAGAGCCTGGTCGCGGCGGGCGCCCACTTCACCGCGCTCGCCCAGGGCGTCCGCAGCTTCTACACCGCCCCGATCAAGGCGCTGGTGTCGGAGAAGTTCTTCGCGCTCTGCGAGACGTTCGGCGCGGAGAACGTCGGCATGATGACCGGCGACTCCAGCGTCAACGGCGCCGCGCCGATCATCTGCTGCACCGCCGAGATCCTGGCCAACATCGCCCTGCGCGACGGCGCCGACGCCGACGTCGGCCAGGTCGTCATGGACGAGTTCCACTTCTACGCCGAGCCCGACCGCGGCTGGGCGTGGCAGATCCCGCTGCTGGAGCTGCCCAAGGCCCAGTTCGTGCTGATGTCGGCGACGCTCGGCGACGTGAAGCGGTTCGAGGAGGACCTGACGCGCCGCACGGGCCGGGCCACCGCCGTGGTCACCTCCGCCGAACGCCCGGTGCCCCTGTTCTACAGCTTCGGCATGACGCCGCTGACCGAGGCGCTGGAGGAGCTGCTCTCCACCAACCAGTCCCCCATCTACGTCGTGCACTTCACCCAGGCCGCCGCGCTGGAACGCGCGCAGGCGCTGATGAGCATCAACGTGTGCACGCGCGAGGAGAAGGACAAGATCGCCGCGCTGATCGGCAACTTCCGCTTCTCGTCGGGCTTCGGCAAGACGCTGTCGCGGCTGGTCCGGCACGGCATCGGCGTGCACCACGCGGGGATGCTGCCCAAGTACCGGCGGCTGGTGGAGCGGCTCGCGCAGGCCGGGCTGATGAAGATCGTCTGCGGCACCGACACGCTCGGCGTCGGGATCAACGTGCCGATCCGCACGGTCGTGTTCACCTCACTGTCCAAATACGACGGTGTGAAGACGCGCATCCTGAAGGCGCGCGAGTTCCACCAGATCGCCGGACGCGCGGGGCGGGCGGGCTACGACACGCTCGGGACCGTGTTGGTGCAGGCGCCCGAGCACGTGATCGACAACGAGAAGTCGCTGGCCAAGCTGGGTGACGACCCGAAGAAGCGGCGCAAGTTCGTGCGCAAGAAGCCGCCGGAGGGCATGGTCTCGTGGGGCCAGCCGACGTTCGACCGGCTGGTGGCCGCCGACCCGGAGCCGCTGACGTCGAGCTTCCACGTCAGCCACTCGATGCTGCTCAACGTCATCGGCCGCCCCGGCGACGCGTTCAGCGCGATGCGCAAACTGCTGACCGACAACCACGAGGACCGCCCGGCCCAGCGCCGCCACATCCTGCGCGCCATCGCGATCTACCGGGCGCTGCTGGCCGCGGGCGTGGTCGAGAAGCTGGACGAGCCAGACGAGCAGGGCCGCACGGTCCGGCTGACGATGGACCTGCAGCTCAACTTCGCGCTGAACCAGCCGCTGTCGCCGTTCGCGCTGGCCGCTATCGAGCTGCTCGACCGCGAGTCGCCCAGCTACGCGCTCGACGTGCTGTCCGTCGTCGAGTCCACTTTGGACGACCCACGGCAGGTGCTCTCGGCCCAGCAGCACAAGGCGCGCGGCGAGGCCGTCGCGGCGATGAAGTCCGAGGGCATCGAGTACGACCAGCGGATGGAGCTGCTGGAGAACGTCACCCATCCCAAGCCGCTGGCCGAGCTGCTGAACGGGGCGTTCGAGACCTACCGGCGCGGCCACCCGTGGGTCGGCGACCACCAGCTTTCGCCCAAGGGCGTCGTGCGGGACATGTATGAGCGCGCGATGACGTTCACCGAGTACGTCGCGTTCTACTCGCTGGCGCGCTCGGAGGGTCTGGTTCTGCGCTATCTGGCCGACGCCTACCGCGCGGTGCGCCAGACCGTGCCGGATGAGGCGAAGACCGAGGAACTGACCGACCTGATCGAGTGGCTGGGCGAGCTGGTCCGCCAGGTCGACTCCAGCCTGCTCGACGAGTGGGAGAAGCTGACCAACCCGGAGACAGGTGAGCTGGAGGAGCCGGTCGACGAGACGCCGCCCGCGGTCACCAAGAACGTGCGCGCGTTCCGCGTCCTGGTCCGCAACGCGCTGTTCCACCGGGTGCAGTTGGCCGCACGGCGGGCGTACCACGAGCTGGGCGAGTTGGACGGCGACAACGGGTGGGACGCGGGGGCGTGGGAGGACGCGCTCTCGCCGTATTTCGAGGCGCACAGCCAGATCGGCGTCAGCGCCAACGCGCGCGGCCCGGCGCTGCTGATCATCGAGACGGAACCGGAGCGCTGGCTGGTGCGCCAGATCTTCGACGACCCGGCGGGCGACCACGACTGGGGCTTCACCGCCGAGGTCGACCTGGCCGCCTCCGACGAGGCCGGGACAGCCGTGCTGTACGTGACCGAGGTGGGCGAACTCTGAAAGGGTGGACGTGCGGCGATTACTGGTCCGCTTGATCAACGACGACAACGTCGATCTCTACATCCTGGCCGCGGTGGCGATCCTGTTCACGATCCTCGGCGCGGCCGGGATCTCGGACGTGAAGACGCTGTCGTCGGTGGTGCTGGGTCTGCTGGCGTGGCTGGCGCTGTCCCAGATCAAGTCCCGCCGCGCGCTCGACCAGCTGGCGGGCGCCCAGCGGTCGAACCCGGCGGCGCTGCTGCGGCCCGAGTTCCCCGCCGACCTGATCGCCCGGCGCGCGGCGTCGTTCGACATCCTGCTGATCGGGCTGACCATGACCCGAACCGTGCAGGGAATGCGCAGCGACTTCCCCGCGATCCTGGCCGCGGGCGGGCGGGTGCGGATCCTGGTGATGGACCCGCACGACGACGTGCTGATGGAGACCGCGGACCGCCGCATGGCCCACAACCTGGGCGAGGGCCGGATCCGGCAGCGCATCCTCACCACCCTGGACGACATGGCGACGCTGCGGGAGCGGATGGACGGCAGGCTGGAGGTGCGGGTGCTGTCGAGCATCCCGTCGGCCGGGTTCAACTGCCTCGACGTGACCAGCCCGCGCGGGTTCGTGTGCGTACAGCACTACGAGTTCCAGCCGACGGGTGAGGCGGGCCCGATCGTCACGCTGGAACCCAAGGACGGCCGGTGGTTCCAGCACTACGTCGCCGAGGCCGAACGCATGTGGGAGGCCGCCAAGGTGTGGTCCGACCAGCCCGCGACCCGCTGATGCCCCGCGGCGACGGCGACCGGGTCGTCCGCTGCTCGCGCGGCCACCTGCACTGGGGCCGCTACGGCGCCGCGGGGCTCCTGCCTGTGCACGACGGGCATGTCCTGCTCCAGCAGCGCGCTTGGTGGACCCCAGGCGGAAACCTGTGGGCACTCTTCGGCGGCGCGCGGGACAGCCACGAGGACGGCGTCAGCGCGGCGCTTCGGGAGACGGCCGAGGAGAGCACCCTCGACTCCGGCTTGGTCCACCCGTTCGGCGTGATCCGCGACGACCATGGCAAGTGGGCGTACGACACGGTGATCGGGACGATCGACACGATGCCCGCCGTTTCGGCGGCGTCCCACGAAACCCGGGACGCGGCGTGGATTCCGGTGGACGAGGTCACGTCCCTGGCGCTTTATGAGCCGTTCGCGCGCACTTGGCCGATGTTGCGTGCGGCGTTGTCGCAGCCGGTGCTGATCGTGGACGCGGCGAACGTGATGGGGGCGCGGGCGGATGGGTGGTGGAAGGACCGGTTGGGGGCGGCTGCGCGGCTGCGGGATTCGTTGGCGGCGTTGATGCTGGCGGGGGTGCCGGGGATCGCGCCGTTCGACCGGGCGTACCCGGAGGCGCTGTTTGTGGTGGAGGGGGCCGCGCGGGGGGTGTCGTCGGTGCCGGGGGTGACGGTGGTGGACGCGCCGGGGAGCGGGGACGACACGATCGTCGAGATGGCGGCGGGAAGGCTGGACGTGCCTTGCCTTGTGGTGACGGCGGATCGGGAGCTGCGGGAGCGGTGCGCGGAGGTGGGGGCGCAGGTCAAGGGGCCGAAGTGGCTGCTGGACCAACTGCCCTGATCTTCACCCACGTACAGTGAGCGCCTCGCCCGACCATGGGCCAATATTCACAGCCTGGGATCTCGCCCGCGCCCGCCGCCACGCCGACCACCACCACGTCGAAAGCCCCGCGACCGCTGGTGCCGCCAAGTCAGGAAAGCGACGTCGATCCGCCGCGGCGCACGCACGAGATCGACCTCAGCCCGCTCATGCCCTGACGGTCGTATTCCATCGAGCTCCCGGGGTCCGTACTGCGGAGGCTCCCCGAGAACGACGCGCGCAAGGTCAGGGCGACGGGCGTCGCAGGCGCAAAGGTCGAGTCGGTCGCCACGGGCGAGGCTGCCAGCGTCGCAGCGCCCGGACCACGTGGCAGTCCTCGACAGCGCCCGCTCGCTCTGAGGGTCAGAACCCCTTGGTAAGACACGCCAGCCGTGGTCCGGCGGTGCCGTCCGGGGCGGTGTGGTGGTCGTGGATCACCACGGACCCGGCCGGGCGCCCGCCGAACCGCCACGGCACCACGGTCAGCGTGAACGCCGACCCGCGGGCGTCGGTGGTGAAGTCGAGCCACACCTCGTTGGTCGGGTTCGCCCCCGCCGCCGGGTCGTGCTGGAAGTGCGGGCCGGAGTCGGCGGGCAGCGGCCCGCACGGGTTGACGTGCACGTGCGCGCCGTAGTGGCGGTCGGGCAGCAGGCCGTGGACCAGCAGCGCCACGGCCGTGCCCCGGCCCGCCGGGAACCGGATGGCCCGCGCGTGCGAGCCGACGGGGACGGCCGGGTCGTAGGTGACTTCTGTGGCGCCCGGGCGGTAGGTCTCGAACCCGCCCGCAGCCGAAGCGGGCGCGGCGAAGACGACAAGTAGAGCCGCGATCACGGCGAGTACGCGCATGACCACGCATCATGGCGTATCCGCTACTCGCTGTCGCATCGGAAGTTTGCCGGGCGGCGGTGGCGGGAAGTCAACAAGGGCGACAGAGGAGGAGTCATGGCCGATGACACGGCGACACTCGTTCGCCTGGATGAGACGGACCTGGTCCTCGCCAACGGCGCGGAGGACGCGCGGGGGCGCACCGTGGTCGACAAGAACGGCGAGGAACTCGGCAAGGTCGAGGGACTCTTGGTCGACCCGGTCGAGCGCCGGGTCCGGTTCCTCGAACTCGGCGCGGGCGGCTTCCTGGGGATCGGGAAGAAGACCCTGCTGGTCCCGGTCGACGCGGTCACCTCGGTCGATGACGAGGTGCACATCGACAAGGACCGCGAGCACGTCGCGGCGGGGCCGGTGTACGACCCGGAACTGAAGACGCAGCGGGACTACTTTGAGGATGTGTACGGCTACTACGGGTTCTCCCCGTACTGGCTGCCCGGCTACATCCCGCCGAGGTACCCGTACGTCTAAATCTGCTCTCCGTCGCGACGGCTTTCGGGGATGACTATGTGGGGCTGGTCGTCGACGACGAATGAGTCCACGACGATTGTGCGGCGCTGCTGGTTCGCCACGGCGATCTCGGCCCGGCGGGTCACCCAGCGGCGGACGACAGCGCGGGTCGGGGGCAGCAGGAGCAAGATCGCCAGCACGTCGCTGATGAAGCCCGGCACGATCACCAGGAAGCCCGCCCCGGCGATCAGCATGCCGTCGACCAGCTCGCGCGCGGGAGCGCGACGGGCGAACACCGCATCTTGCAAAGCGGCAAATGCCTTCGTGCCCTCGCGGCGCAGCAAGGCGCCGCCGAGGACCGTGGCGGCGATCAGCAGGAGGATGGTGGGCAGGACGCCGATGAGGTTGCCGACCGTCACCATCACGGTGATCTCCGCGACCACGGCGAGCAACAGGATCAACAGGACCGGCACCGCGGTTCCTTTCCGTAAGAAAATTCGTGCGGACATCCCACCAACGTCTGAGCTGCCCGAAACGTCCCCGAAACACTAAAAGCCCAGGTCAGGGCTATGATGGCGGGAGCGACCCGGCGTCAAGGGCACGTGGTGTTCACCACGAGCGCCGTTCGGCGTATCCCGATAACGCCGAGTTCACACTATTGTCATGGAAAGTCCCGGATGACCCCGGGGCGAACGCGCGACAGCGGGGTCCCCACCGGACCGTCAAACTACGCGCGAGGCCGCACGACGAGGTGCGCTGCCACTCCGCACGATGAGGTGCGCTCAACCGCCCAAGCCCGGGCATCTATTCCGCACGTCGCACACCAGGACGCGACGCACGCCGGGCCGAGTCGACGGTGAAAGTGCCCATTGCGGCTTTCCCCTGGTCACTCGGCGCGCCCGTGCGCGCCTCCAGAGCACAGGGAGGGCCGCTTCGCATGACGACCCGCCAAGACCCGCGCATCGGGGGTCTTTACGACGAGAGCTATGAACACGACGCCTGTGGTGTCGCGTTCGTCGCCGATCTCGCCGGTCGCAGAGACCACGGCATCGTTGCCAAAGCTCTCAACGCCCTGCGCAATCTGGAGCACCGAGGTGCCAGAGGCGCCGAGCCGGACACCGGTGACGGCGCGGGCATCCTGATCCAGGTGCCGGACGCCTTCTTCCGCGCGGTCGTCGACTTCGATCTCCCCGAGCACTACGCCGTCGGCACGGCCTTCCTGCCGGTCGACGAGACCGCGCGGGCCGCCGCCGTCGCCACGATCGAGCAGGTGGCCGCCGAAGAGGGCGCCGTCGTGCTGGGCTGGCGCGAGCTGCCGGTGAACCGCGAACACGCGGGCGCGACCGCGGCCTCCGTCATGCCGCATTTCGTCCAGCTGTTCATCGCCGCCGCCGACGGTGTGTCCGGGCTTCCGCTGGAGCGTCTCGCCTTCTGCGTCCGGAAGCGCGCCGAGCATGACGCCGACGTCTACTTCCCCTCGCTTTCGAGCCGCACGATCGTCTACAAGGGAATGCTCACCGAGCCCCAGGTCGGCCTGTTCTTCGCCGACCTGCGCGACGAGCGGGTCACCAGCTCGATCGGCCTCGTGCACTCCCGCTTCTCGACGAACACCTTCCCGTCGTGGCCGCTGGCCCACCCGTACCGCTACGTCGCGCACAACGGCGAGATCAACACGCTGCGCGGCAACCGGGCGTGGATGGACGCGCGCGAGTCGATGCTGTCCTCGGACCTGATCCCGGGCGACCTCAAGCGGATCTTCCCGGTCATCACCCGCGGCGCCAGCGACTCGGCCTCGTTCGACGAGGTCCTGGAACTGCTGCACCTCGGCGGCCGCAGCCTCCCGCACGCCGTGCTCATGATGATCCCCGAGGCGTGGGAGAACCACACCGAGATGGACCCGGCCCGCCGGGCGTTCTACGAGTTCCACTCGACGCTGATGGAACCGTGGGACGGCCCCGCGCTGGTCTCGTTCACCGACGGCACCCAGATCGGCGCCGTGCTCGACCGCAACGGCCTGCGCCCCGCCCGCTACTGGGTCACCGAGGACGGCCTTGTCGTGCTGGCCTCCGAGGTCGGCGTGCTCGACATCGACCCGACCACCATCGTCCGCAAGGGACGGCTGGAGCCGGGCAAGATGTTCCTGGTCGACACCGCGGCTGGCCGCATCGTCGACGACGAGGAGATCAAGGGCGCGCTGGCCGCCGAGCACCCGTACGCCGAGTGGGTCGCCGCCGGGCTGACGCCGCTCGACTCGCTTCCCGAGCGCGAGCGCGAGGTCCCGACGCACGCCTCCCTGGTCCGCCGCCAGCAGGCGTTCGGCTACACCGAGGAGGAGCTGAGCCTCCTGCTGCAGCCGATGGCCCGCAGCGGCGCCGAGCCCATCGGCTCGATGGGCAACGACGCCCCGCTGGCCCCGCTGTCGACCCACCAGCGGTCGCTGTTCGACTACTTCAGCCAGCTGTTCGCCCAGGTCACCAACCCGCCGCTGGACGCGATCCGCGAGGAACTGGTCACCTCGCTGGGCGCGCAGCTCGGCGCCGAGCCGAACCTGCTGGAAGTCGGCGCGGACTCGTGCCGCCGGATCACGCTGCCGTTCCCGGTGCTCGACAACGACGAGCTGGCCAAGATCGTCCACATCAACGACGACGGCGACCGGCCCGAGTACCAGTCGGTCACCATCCACGGCCTCTACGACGTGCGCGGCGGCGGTGACGCGCTGCGCGAGCAGCTCGACGAGATCCGCGCCGAGGTCTCCTGGGCGATCAAGAACGGCGCCCGCGTGGTCGTGCTGAGCGACCGGGGCGTCAACGAGAACCAGGCCCCGATCCCGTCGCTGCTGCTGGTCGGCGCCGTGCACCAGCACCTGGTGCGGGAGAAGACCCGGACCCAGGTCAGCCTGCTGGTCGAGTCCGGCGACGCCCGCGAGGTGCACCACATCGCGCTGCTGATCGGCTACGGCGCGGCCGCGGTCAACCCGTACCTGGCGATGGCCACGGTCGAGGAACTGGCCGAGCAGGGCCTCATCGCGGGCGTGGACGCCAAGCAGGCCACCCGGAACCTGATCAAGGCGCTGGGCAAGGGCGTGCGCAAGACCATGTCCAAGATGGGTGTGTCCACTGTGGCCTCCTACACCGGCGCGCAGATCTTCGAGGCGCTGGGCCTGGGCAGCGAGGTCGTCGACGCGTGCTTCACCGGCACCACCTCGCGGCTCGGCGGCGTCGGCTTCGACGTGCTGGCCGAGGAAGTGGCGCAGCGGCACGAGCGGGCCTTCCCGGTCGACGGCGTGCGCCCCAGCCACCGCGAGCTGAGCGTCGGCGGCGACTACCAGTGGCGCCGCGAGGGCGAGCCGCACCTGTTCAACCCGCAGACGGTGTTCAAGCTGCAGCACTCCACCCGCGCGGGCAAGTACGAGATCTTCAAGGAGTACACCCGCGCGGTCGACGACCAGTCGGCGTCGCTGAAGACGCTGCGCGGCCTGTTCGCCTTCAAGGAGGGCGTGCGCCCGCCGGTCCCGATCGAGGAGGTCGAGCCGGTCGAGTCGATCGTCAAGCGGTTCGGCACCGGCGCGATCTCCTACGGCTCGATCTCCCAGGAGATGCACGAGACGCTGGCCATCGCCATGAACCAGTTGGGCGCGAAGTCCAACACCGGTGAGGGCGGCGAGGACCCCGACCGCCTGTACGACCCGAAGCGGCGTTCGGCGATCAAGCAGGTCGCCTCCGGCCGGTTCGGCGTCACCAGCGAATACCTGGTCAACGCCGACGACATCCAGATCAAGATGGCCCAGGGCGCCAAGCCGGGCGAGGGCGGTCAGCTGCCGGGCACGAAGGTGTACCCGTGGATCGCCAAGACCCGGCACTCGACGCCGGGTGTCGGCCTGATCTCGCCGCCGCCGCACCACGACATCTACTCGATCGAGGACCTGGCGCAGCTCATCCACGACCTGAAGAACGCCAACCCGGCCGCCCGCATCCACGTGAAGCTGGTGTCCGAGGTCGGCGTCGGCACGGTCGCGGCGGGCGTGTCGAAGGCGCACGCGGACGTGGTGCTGATCTCCGGCCACGACGGCGGCACCGGCGCCTCTCCCCTGTCGTCGATCAAGCACGCGGGCGGCCCGTGGGAGCTGGGCCTGGCCGAGACGCAGCAGACGCTGCTGGCCAACCGGCTGCGCGACCGGATCGTCGTGCAGACCGACGGCCAGCTGAAGACCGGCCGCGACGTCATCATCGCCGCCCTGCTGGGCGCCGAGGAGTTCGGCTTCGCGACCGCGCCGCTGGTGGTGTCGGGCTGCATCATGATGCGCGTCTGCCACCTCGACACCTGCCCGGTCGGCGTCGCCACGCAGAACCCGGTGCTGCGCGAGCGGTTCAGCGGCAAGGCCGAGTACGTGGTGAACTTCTTCCAGTTCATCGCCCAGGAAGTGCGGGAGTACCTGGCGGAGCTGGGCTTCCGGTCGCTGGAAGAGGCCGTGGGCCACGCCGAGCTGCTCGACATGCGCGACGCGGTCGACCACTGGAAGGCGTCTGGCCTGGACCTCACGCCGATCTTCCACGTGCCCGACCTGGAGCCGCGCGCGTCCCGGCACTGCACCACGACGCAGGACCACGGCCTGGAGAAGGCGCTGGACAACACACTGATCCAGCTCGCCGAGGGCGCGCTGAACTCCGGCGACCACGTGCGGCTGGAGCTGCCCGTGCGCAACGTCAACCGGACCGTGGGCACCATGCTCGGCTCCGAGGTGACCAAGCGCTGGGGCGGCGAGGGCCTGCCGGACGACACGATCGACGTGACGTTCACCGGCACCGCGGGCCAGTCGTTCGGCGCGTTCGTGCCGCGCGGCATCACGCTGCGGCTCGTCGGCGACGGCAACGACTACGTCGGCAAGGGCCTGTCCGGCGGCCGGATCACGCTGCGGCCGCACCCGGGCTCGCAGTACACCGCCGAGCAGCACGTCATCGCGGGCAACGTCATCGGCTACGGCGCGACCGGCGGCGAGATCTTCATCCGCGGCAAGGTCGGCGAACGGTTCTGCGTGCGCAACTCGGGCGCGCTGGCCATCGTCGAGGGCGTCGGCGACCACGGCTGCGAGTACATGACCGGCGGTCGGGTGGTTGTGCTCGGGCCCACCGGGCGCAACTTCGCCGCGGGCATGTCCGGCGGCATCGCCTATGTGCTCGACCTGAACGCGCGGCGGGTGAACCCCGAGATGGTCGACCTGGACCCGCTTTCCATCGAGGACAACGACTTCCTGCGCGAAGCCGTCGCCAAGCACCTGGCCGAGACGGAGTCCGCGGTCGCGCGGGCCCTGCTGGCCGACTGGGACAACGCCGTCCGCCGATTCACCAAGGTCATGCCGAAGGACTACAAGCGCGTGCTGGCCGCGCGTGCCGCCGCCGAGCGCGACGGCCGTGACATCGACAAGGCGATCATGGAGGCCGCACATGGCTGACCCCAGGGACTTTGTGACAACGCCCAACGGCGACACCGCGGCCAACCGCACCGTGATCATGGAGGCCGCACATGGCTGACTCCAGGGACTTTGTGACAACGCCCAGCGGCGACACCGCGGCCAACCGCACCGTGATCATGGAGGCCGCACATGGCTGACCCCAAGGGTTTTCTGACCACCCGGCGCGAGAACGCCCAGCACCGGCCGGTCTTCCTTCGCCTGAAGGACTGGCGCGAGGTCTACGACGAGTTCGGCAACGAGCGCGTGCAGAAGCAGGCAGGCCGCTGCATGGACTGCGGCATCCCGTTCTGCCACCAGGGCTGCCCGCTGGGCAACCTGGTGCCGGAGTGGAACACCCTGGTCTGGCGCGAGGACTGGCGCGCGGCGGCCGACCGGCTGCACGCGACGAACAACTTCCCGGAGTTCACCGGGACGCTGTGCCCGGCCCCGTGCGAGTCGGCGTGTGTGCTCGGGATCAACGACGACCCGGTGTCGATCAAGCGCGTCGAGATCTCCATCGTCGACCGCGCGTGGGACGAGGGCTGGATCAAGCCGGAGACCCCGGCGGCGCGGACGGGCAAGAAGGTCGCCGTCGTCGGGTCCGGCCCGGCCGGGCTGGCCGCCGCCCAGCAGCTGACCCGCGCGGGCCACGACGTCGTGGTCTTCGAGCGGGCCGACGCGGTCGGCGGGCTGCTGCGCTACGGCATCCCCGAGTTCAAGATGGAGAAGTCCCGGCTGGACCGGCGCGTCGAGCAGATGCGCCAGGAGGGCACGGAGTTCCGGGTCAACGTCAACGTCGGTGTCGACGTGACGGCCGCGCAGCTGCGGTCGGAGTACGACGCGGTCGTCTTGGCGGGCGGCGCGACGGCGTGGCGTGACCTGCCGATCCCCGGCCGGTCGCTCCAGGGCATCTACCAGGCGATGGAGTACCTGCCGCCTGCGAACAAGGTGGCGGCCGGTCAGCTCGACCGCTCCCCCATCCACGCCGAGGGCAAGCACGTCGTGGTCATCGGCGGCGGCGACACCGGCGCGGACTGCGTCGGCACCGCCCACCGCCAGGGCGCGGCCTCGGTGACGCAGCTGGAGATCATGCCCAAGCCCCCGGAGACGCGCGCGGCGGTCAACCCGTGGCCGACGTACCCGATGCTCTACCGCGTCACCTCGGCCCACGAGGAGGGCGGCGAGCGCGTCTACTCGGTGTCGACCACGGAGTTCGTCGGCGACGACGCGGGCAACGTCAAGGCGCTGCGGCTGACCGAGGTCGTCAACGAGGGCGGCAAGTTCGTCCCGGTCGCGGGCTCCGAGCGGGAGATCCCGGCCGACCTGGTCACCCTGGCGATGGGCTTCGTCGGCCCGGAGCAGGGCGGCCTGCTGACCGACCTGGGCGTCGAGTTCGACCCGCGCGGCAACGTCGCGCGCGGCACCGACTTCCAGAGCAGCGTCGAGGGCGTCTTCACCGCGGGCGACATGGGCCGCGGCCAGTCCCTGATCGTGTGGGCCATCGCGGAAGGCCGCAGCGCCGCGGCCGGAGTCGACGCCTACCTGACCGGCCGGGCGGTCCTGCCGCGGCCGATCGAGCCCACGGACCGCCCCCTGGTCTGAGGGCAGCTGGACGAACGGCCCGCGAGCAATGGCGCTCGCGGGCCGTTCTTTATGTGCTCTTGTCTGACGGGTCTGGCTCTTCGGCGGCGTGTCCTTCGCCCAAGCGGGTGCCCGCGACCGCGAACTCGTGCAGTCTTTCCTGCCAACCTTCTCCGCCTGCCGCTCCCACGGCCCTTTCCCGCGAATCATCGCGGTGAGGGAAGGGGGTGTCGGTGATCCTGATACTCGGTCGGCCGGTGGTCCGCAGTGGTGCCGCGGAGGTGCGGCCGGGACGGCGGATGGCGCGGGCGCTGCTGGGCATGTTCGCGCTGCGGGCGAACCGGGTGCTCGGGTCGGAGTGGATCGTCGACGGCCTGTGGCCCGTGCGGCCGCCAAGGTCCGCCGCGGCGAACGTGCGGTCCCATGTCGCCGAGTTGCGCCGATTATTGGGTCCGGTCGGCCCCAGGATCGAGACGTCGGGCGACGGCTACGTCCTGCTCGCCCGGCCGGATGACGTGGACGCCACCCTCTTCGGGCAGTTGGTCGCCGAGAGCCACCGGCACCGCGACGCCGGGGCCGCCGTCGCCGCGGCCGACTGCCTGACCCACGCGCTCGGGCTGTGGCGCGGCACCGTGCTCGAAGGGGTGCCGGTGCCCGAGGTGGTCCGGTCGGACGCGGCCGTGCTCGACGAGGCGCGCGGCTGCGCCGCCGAGGAACTCGGCGACCTGCGGCTGGCGCTGGGACAGCACCACGACCTCATCCCCGCCCTCACCGGCCTGGTGATCGACTATCCGCTCCGGGAACGCCTGTGGCACCAGCTCATGCTCGCCCTCGTGCGTACCGGGCGGCGCGGGGAGGCGATGGCCGTCTACCGCAGGCTGGCCGCGCTGCTCGACGCCGAACTCGGGGTGCCGCCCAGCGCCGTGACCACCGAGTTGTTCACCGCGATACAGCGCGAAGCGACCTGCTGATTTGTATGCGCAAGCGTGTGCGCGGCGTTCCTACGATCTTGTTTCCCACTGGGTTCTTGCCTGAGAAAGGGGAAATCCCGATGACAACCGCCATGCTGCTCGACGCCGAGGAGATCGTGGCCCGCTGGCGTGCGGGGCTCGACGACCTGGACAGCCCGGCAGGCCCGATCTTCGCCAGCGGCGAGTTCGCCGAGGGTGACATCGTGGCGTGCAACCCGCCGGGGAGCCGCTGCTCGTCGTGTACCGCCTCCCGGCCGGTCTACTGCTGCTGACATGGTCACTGACGAGGTCGGCGAACTCGACCACACAATGGAATGGCTCATCGGACCCGCTCTGGACCGACTCGCCAGCCAGCTGGCCGAGGCCGCCGATCTCGTCGCCGCCGAAGCGGCGGTGATCCTGGCCGCGGCCCGGAACACGCTGCTGGACACCGTGCGCCGCAAGGTGAACCGGGTCCTCGTGCTCGAACTCAACGCCGCGCGCATCACCGGCAAGCTCACCGCGCCCGACCCGGCCGGGCGGTGGGCCGAGTTCATCGGCCACGCCGCCGACCCGGCGTTCTGGCACGGGCTCACCGAGCACTACCCGACGCTGGTCGAACGCCTGCACGTCGTCGTGGACAACCGGTGCGCGGCGATCCGCCTTATGGCGCAACGGTTCGCCGCCGACCGGGCGCGGCTCGGGTCGCTGCTCGACGCCGAGCCCGGCGAGCTGCGCAAGCTCGACATCGGCCAGGGCGACAGCCACCAGGGCGGCCACACCGTCACGCTGCTGCACTGCGCGGGTGGGACCGTGGTCTACAAGCCGCGTCCGATGGCAGTCGACGTCGAACTCGCCGACCTGCTCGCCGTGCTGACCGACGGCGACACCCACCCCATCCGCGTGCCGCGCGCGCTGCTCGGCGACGGCTACGGCTGGGCCGAGCACGTCGCCCACCGCTACTGCGCGGGCGAGGACGAACTGCGCGCGTTCTACCGCAACCTGGGCCACTGGCTCGCCGTGATGCGGCTGGTGTCGGGCACCGACCTGCACGCGGAGAACATCATCGCCTGCGGACCCGTGCCCGTCGTCGTCGACTGCGAGAGCGTGTTCACCCCGCGCCCGCCGCACCCGCCGACCGGCGCGGGCCAGGCCACCGACCTCATCGCCGAGCAGCTCAACGGCACCGTGCTGCGCACCGGCCTGCTGCCCGGGCGCGGCGCGGGCCTGGGCTGGCGCGGCGTCGACGGATCGGCGATGGGCGGACTGCCCGACCAACAGCCCGACATCGGCCTGCCCGAGTTGGTCGGCGCGGGGACCGACACCGCGCACGTAGCCATTGTGCCACAACAGATTCGGCCCACGCAGAACCTGCCGAGCCCGCAGCCGCAGCTCGCGCGCCAGTGGGGCGAGGTCGTCGCGGGGTTCGACGCGATGGCCGCCCGGATCGACCGGATCGACCGCGACGGCGGCCTCGAACCGCTGCTGGCCCGCTTCGCCGACTGCGTCGTCCGGGTGGTCGTGCGCGACACCGAGGCCTACACCGAACTGGCGCGGATGCTGTGGCACCCGGTGGGCCTGCACCAGCAGGAGGCCGCCGAGACCAAGGCGAAGGCGCTGCTGGCGCGACACTCGATGAACACCCGCGGCCCCGGCGACCCCGACGTGCACGCCGCCGAGGTGGCCGAGCTGCTGATCGGCGACATCCCGGTGTTCACCACGACCCCGGCGGAGGGCTGGCTGCACACGCCCGCGGGCACGGTGTGCGGCCCGCTGGTCGACCAGGTGCACCTCGCGCTGAGCAACTGGCGCGGCGCGGACTTCGCCCTGGAGCGACGGGTGACGCACGCGGCGCTGGTGAGCGCCTACCTCAACCAGGGCGCCGAACCCGAACTGGGCCGGATGGCCACCCCCACGCCCTCAGCGTCCGATTTGGACACTCGGCGACGCGCGCTGGCGGCGGGCCTGATGCGGGAGCTGGCGGCCGAGGCGATCCGCGGCGACGACGACACGGCCACGTGGTTCGCCCCGATCCTCGACCGCTCCGGCTGGCAGACCACCCCGCTGACGCCCGACCTGTACGGCGGGACGCTCGGCGTCGCGGTGCTGCTGGCGGGGTACCAGGCCGAAGTGGACGCCGGGCGGGCGGACAAGGTCGACGGGCTGGACTCGCTGCTGGCCGGGACCGTGCGCACCGCCCGCCTGACCCAGGTCTGGTGGGCTGACCAGGCCAAACACACCCGGCGGCGGCCGGACCCGGTCGGCGCCTACATCGGCTTGGGCTCGCAGATCTGGTGCTGGCTGACGCTGGACGCGCTGGGCATGGACAGCCTCGCCGACGCGGTCTTCCTCGGCGAGCAGCTGCCCGCCGCGATCGCCGCGAGCGAGGGACCGGACCTGGTGGTCGGCACGGCGGGCGCGATCGTCCCGCTGCTCGCGCTGGCCGCCCGGACCGGCGAGACCCGCTGGACGGACCTGGCCGTCCAGGCGGGCGAGCGCCTCGCCGCCGAGGCCAAGCGCGACGGCCTGACCCGCTGGGCGGTCCCGAACTGGCCGGACGGCATCGGCGGCCTCGCCCACGGCGCCACCGGCATCGGCTGGTCGCTGGCCCGCCTGTCCGAGGCCACCGGGGATCGTCGCTACGCGGCGCTGGCCTCGGAAGCCGCCGCGTACGAGGAGACCTGGTACGACACCGACCGCCAAGCCTGGCGCGACCCGCGCGAACCGGACACGATCGCCGCCGCCTGGTGCCACGGCGCCGTGGGCGTCGGCCTGGCGACGCCGGACCCGGACGTCCTGCGCCGGGCGGCGGTTTCGGGCCTGCGGGACGGGATCGGCTGGACCCACACCCTGTGCCACGGGGACACGGGCGTGTGGGAGCTGCTGACGCGGGCGCTGGCTGAGGGCGTGGCGCCGGACGGGCTCGACCAGCTCGGGCTGGACGCCATGGTCATCGGCAGCCTGGAAGCGAACGGGGTGACCACGGGGCTGGCCAGAGAGGTGTATTCGCCGAGCATGATGTCGGGCTCGGGTGGGGTGGCCTATCAGCTGCTGAGGATGCACCCGGACTGTCGGCTGCCCTCAGTCCTGTTGTTGGGGGACACGGCCCGGTGACCGACGAACCCGACCCCCGCGGATACACCCAACAGTCAGCCACCCCAGACCTGCTGACAGGAGACACCGCCCAGTGACCGACGAACCCGACCCCCACGGCGGCGCCCCCAAACACCCCACAGAAACACCCAACAGTCAGCCACCCCAGACCTGCTGACAGGAGACACCGCCCAGTGACCGACGAACCCGACCCCCACGACAGCGCCCCCAAACACCCCACAGAAACACCCAACAGTCAGCCACCCCAGACCTGCTGACAGGAGACACCGCCCAGTGACCGACGAACCCGACCCCCGCGACGGCGCCCTCAACACCCCGCACTGGCAGCTCGGCGCCGCCGAGGAGCAGCCGCGGCGGGTGTTGCGGGATCTGCCCGGGGTGACCTGGCCGGTCGTGCGCATGATCTGGACCGCCGCGCCGAGGGCGGCCGCGGCGGTGGCGGCGATGCAGATCGTGTCCGGGTTGGCCGCGGCGTTCGGGCTGTTCGCGACCACCGGGGTCCTCGTCGAGCTGCTGGCGAGCGGCCCGACGGCCGATCGGGTGGTCGCCGCGCTGCCGTCGCTGGTGCTGGTGGCGGTGGCGTTCGGGACGCGTGGGGCGATGGACATCGGGGTGGCGTTGGCGCACGCCCGGATCACCCCGGCCGTGCGGCGGCTCGCCGAGGAGCGGCTGCTCGCGGCGAGCCTGGGGGCGGACCTGGCGGCGTTCGACGACGCGCGGTTCTACGACCGCATGCACCGGGCGCGCGACCGCGGACTGTTCTTCATCGAACGCTCGGCGGACAACCTGGTCGAGCTCATCGGGTCCCTGCTGGGCATCGCGGCCGCGTTCGGCAGTCTCGGGGTGCTGCACCCGATCCTGCTGCCGGTGCTGCTGCTGGCGGTGATCCCGGACGGCTGGGCCGTGCAGCGCGCGGCGCGGCTGGCGTACGCCAGTGTCGGGCACACGGTGACGCTGGACCGGCGCGTGCAGATGGTGTCCGACCTCGCCACCGAGCGCGAGCCCGCGGCCGAGATCCGCGCGTGCCAGGCCGAGCCGTTCGTCCTGCGCGAGTACCGGGTGGCCGCCGATCCCCTGTGCGCGGAGGACACCCGGCTGCGCACCGCCCAGGCTCGTGTCCGCGGTGTCGGGCGCGGGCTGGCCGGGGTGGGTCTCGCGGTGACCTATGTGGTGCTGGGTCTGCTGGTGCACTCCGGGTGGGTCGCGCTGGCGGTCGCGGGGACGGCGGTGATCGCGGTGCGGGCGGCCACGTCGGCGCTGAACCGGCTGGTGCTGGCGGCGAACCAGTTGGTCGAGCAGGGCCTGTATGTCGCGGACTACCAGGAGTTCCTTGCCTACGCCCAGCGTCCGAAACCTGAGGACCGCCCCCAGGTCGCGCCCGGGCGGGTGCGGCTCGACCGGATCACGTTCACCTACCCGGAGAGCGAGCGTCCCGCCGTCCGCGACCTGAGCATGACCATCGAACGCGGCCAGACCATCGCGCTGGTCGGCGAGAACGGGTCGGGCAAGACCACGCTGGCCAAGCTGATCGCGGGCCTCTACCCGCCGACCGCGGGCACCGTGACCTGGGACGGCCACGACCTCAGCGGCGTCGCCCGCGACCTGGTCGCCGACCAGGTGATGATGGTGCTGCAGGACCCGGTCCGCTGGCCGCACACCGCCCGCGTCAACGTCCGCGTCGGCAGGCACGACCGCCTGGACCCCGATGGCCTCGCCCTCGCAGGCGCGGCCATCCAGTCCGGCGCCGACGAGGTCGTCGACCGGCTGCCGAACAGCTGGGAAACGGTGCTGTCCAAGCAGTTCCGCGGTGGCCTGGAACTCTCCGGCGGCCAGTGGCAGCGCCTCGCCGTCGCCCGCGGCCTCTACCGGGACGCGCCGCTGCTCATCTGGGACGAGCCGACCGCGCCACTGGACGCCAAGGCCGAGTTCGCCGTCTACGAGTCGCTGCGGACACTCGCGGCGGACCGGACCGTCGTGCTGATCACCCACCGGCTGGCCAGCGTGCGCCACGCCGATCGCATCTACCTGATGCACGAGGGGGAGCTGGCGGAGGAAGGCACGCACGCGGAGCTGCTGGCCAAGGGCGGCCGCTACGCCGAGCTGTATGAACTGCAGAGCCGAATGTACGCCGATGCCTGACCAGCCCACCCTCAACCTCGTACTCCCCGGCGACAACCACTACACGCAACAACACAAACCGCGAAGCCGGAAGCACGCCGATGCCTGATCAACCCGCCCTCAACCTCGCACTCCCCGGCGACAACCACTACGCGCTGTCCCGCAGCCAGTTCATCGGCCGCCCAACGGAAATCCTGCCGCGGGCCGTCGCCCGCTGCGCCGACACCGCGGCCGTGGCCGCAGCACTCGCCATGGCACGTGCGCGCGGTCTGCCGTTCGCCATCCGGGCGGGCGGGCACTGCAACGCGGACCACTCCAGCACCGACGGCCTCCTGATCGACCTCACCCCGCACGACTCGATCACCGTCGACGGCGACCTGGTCACCGTCGGACCAGGTGTCCGAATAGGACAGCTGGCCGCCGCGCTCGCTCCCCTCGAACGCCTGGTGCCCACCGGCTCGTGCCCGTCGGTCAGCGTCGTCGGCGCCGCGCTCGGCGGTGGCTTCGGCAGCCACGGCCGAAGCCACGGCCTCACCTGCGACGCCATGGTCGCCGCCGACGTCCTGCTCGCCGACGGTCGCGTCGTCCCCGCCGACGCCGACCTGCTGTGGGCGCTGCGTGGCGCGGGCGCGGCCGGATTCGGCGTGGTGACCAGCGCGACCTTCCGCACGGTGCGCGCCGTCCCCCGCACACACCTCCGCCTGGCCTGGCCGATCGAACACGCCTCCGCGCTCATCCGACACTGGCAGGCGTGGGCACCGGACGCGCCGGACGCCGTCGCCGTCGAACTGGTGCTGCTGAGCCCCGACCACCCCGACGACCCACCCCTGGCCATGCTGATCGGCGCGGTACCCGACTTCGCCGCCGTCTCCGGGTTCCTCGACGACCTCGGCGTCCCGCCCCGACTCGCCGAGACCGCCGCGCTGTCGGCCGCCGAAGCCGCGCTGCTGCACGCGACCCCGTACTCAGCCACCGCCCACGACGCGACGTCGATCCCGCTGGTGTCCGACCGGCCCGGGATGAGCAGCGCGAAGACCGAGTTCTTCGACCACCCGCTCCCCGACCACGCCATCGACGCCCTGCTCGCCCACTTCACCGCGGCCCGCGAACCCGGCGAACTCCGCGAGATCGCCTTCACCCCGTGGCGCGGCGCCTACGCGCGCGAAACCGATTCCGCGTTCCCCCACCGCACCGCGGCGTTCCTGGTCAAGCACACCGTGCTGATCGGCCCGCGCGGCGCCGTCCGCCGCGGCCACGAAGCGCTGGCCTGGCTCGCCGCGAGTTGGGCGACCGTCCACCCGCATGGCACAGGCGGCGTGTATGTGAACTTCGCTGACCCCGACCTACCCGACCACCTCACTTCCCACTACGGCTCCACTGTGGACCGTCTCCGCGTGGTCAAGGCGAAGTACGATCCGGACGACATCTTTGGCTCGGCTCAGCCCTTGGGCCGGGAACCCACGTCGAACGTCGCGCCGAACGGGTCGGTGACCGTGGCGAAACGGCCGTAGACCATGTCGATCGGCTCCTCGGCCCGGCCACCCGCCGCCACCGCGCGGGCCACCGCCTCGTCACAGTCGTCGACCTCGAACAGCGTGCCCCAAGCCGACTTGGTGGCCTTCGGATCGCCGGTGATGCCGCCGATCTCGTGGCCGTCCGGCCTGCGCAGGAACGTGAAGTCCATCGCCGGCAGATCGTCGTTCCCGTCCAGCGTGAAGTCGAACACCGACGCGTAGAACGGCCGGGCGACCTCCGGGTTGGGGGTGACCAAATCGTTGCGCAGCAAGGTGTTCGGCTCGTTGACCAGCCGCGCGCCGATGTGTTTGGCGCCCTGCCAGAGGCCGAACTGGCCGCCGGTCGGGTCGGCGGCGATGGCCATTCGGCCCTGGTCCATCACGTCCATCGGCTCGACCAGCACCGACCCGCCCGCCAGGCGCACACGGTCCACAGTGGAGTCGACATCGTCCGTGGCCAGGTAGACGTTCCACCAGAAGTCCGTGGCCGCTGGATCGGGATTCGGCATCAGCGCCGCCACGGGCTGACCGTTGACCAGACAGTTCGTGTAGTTGCCGGTCTCCGCGGGCCCGATGTCGAACTCCCAGGCGAACAGCGCATGGTAGAACGCCATCGCGCGGTCGAGATCGGGGATGCCGAGGTCGATCCAGGTCGGGGTGCCGAGTGGCTGGTTGACGCTGACACTGCTCATGGTTGCCTCCAAAGTGGGTGTGCCGCCAGGCTAGCCAGACCCACCGACAGAACGGCCCGCGAGCGCTGCCCGCGGGCCGATTCACCCGTCAGGGAACCACCTTCCCGTAGATGTTCTGATCCAATCCACCCGCGCTCGGGCACGTGTCGGGCCCGCCGGCGACCCTGCACTGCAGGACGTCGAACCCGTCCGTGCCGTCGACCGGGTAGCGCGGATCGGTGCCCGGCACGGTGTCGCGCTGGTCGGTCCACGTCATCAGGACCGTGGGCCCGGACGCCGCGATGTAGTTGTAGTCGCCGAAGAACGGCACGTCGCGGTCGCCGAACTGCTCGTACTGCGGCATCTGCGCCACGGTCGACACCTGTGCCACCGTCCACGTCGTCCCGTCGTCGGCGGACACGGCGTAGAAGGTGTGCAGGCCGGGCGGGGCCGCCACCGCGGCGGGCGGGTTGGCGGCAACGGCGATGTTCGAGATCGGGACGGTCCGCCAGTCGCCGGTGAGGCCGGTGGCGGTGTCGGCGCGGCTGTCCTGCCACACCGCGTGCAGCGCGCCCGCTTCGGCGGCGATGTCCGGGAACAGCTGGTGGCCCTTCACCTGTGGATCGATCCGCGCCGGGGTCGACCACTGGCCGCCGCTGTCGGTGGACCTGGTCAGGTAGACGGCGGCCTGGCTGCCGGTGCCGGGCGCCACGGTCTCGTAGGTGGTCCCGGTCGGCACCTCGGTGCCGGGGACCGACGCGTCGAAGGCGAGGAACACCTCGCCCGGGGTGCCGTTGGGATCGGCGGTGATCCGGGTCTGCGAGCCGCCGCGGAAGAACACGTAGCCGCTCTGGCAGGCCAGGGGGCCGTCGCCGCAGTCGCCCGCGAACGCGCGCGGCGCGGGTGAGGCGCACGTGCCCAGCGTCGAGTCGGCGACAAGGCAGGCGTTGTACTTGGCCTGGCCGTAAGCCGAGGCGTTGACCGTCTGGTCGGACGGGTCCCAGCCGGTGAACGGCGCGGCGACCGCGGGCTTGGTGAAGCTGCGCCCGCCGTCGGTCGACCTGACCACCACCGCGGCGTTGTCCTGCCGCTGGTTGGCCGCCGCGAACTGCCGCCAGCCGACGTAGACCGTGCCGACACTGTCGACGGCGATGTCGCAGAACTGACTGCCGTGCACGTTGTCGGAGATCTTCGACGGGTTCGAGAAGGTCACGCCGCTGTCGGTCGAGCGGGACAGGAACACCCCGTTGTTCGGGCCGCTGGCGGTGAACCGCGCCCAGCAGACGTAGACGTTGCCCGCGTGCGGGCTGTTCGCGCCGCGGTCGACCTCCAGCTGGACCTTGTCGTGGAACACGCCGAGGAAGATCGGCGACGGCGTGCCGCGCGCGACCAGGCTGGTGAACTCGTAGGTGGGCGCGGGGCCGGCGTTCCAGGTGTAGCGGGCCACCCAGATCGACCCGCCCGCGGGCTTGGCGCGGTTGAACGCGATGCCGCCGTAGAAGAAGTGGCCGTCGTTGTCCCATGCCTGCACCGGGTCACCCGCGTTGGTGAGCCCCAGCCGCGACAGCGGGGACGCCTGCCCTGCGGGCGAGGTGTCGCCCGGATAGCCGGGGACCAGGCTGTTGGTCCAAGCCGCGCCGCCGTTGGCGGAGTAGTAGAGACCCGCCCAGGTCGAGCCGATGGTGCCGACCGGGCAGTAGTCGTTGGCGCCCGCTGTCATCAGCGCCGGGTTGTGCGGGGCGACGCTGGCGGCGGGCTCGTTCTGCTGCCTGTTGTTGACGCTGCAATCAGCGAGGGTGGTGTCCGTGCCGCCGTCGTAGCGGACGTACACGCGGTCGCTGACCTTGACGTCTCCCGGCGCGGCGACCGCGGGCACCGGTACGGCCGCGGTGAGGGCCACGCAGGAGGCGATGATCGAGAGTCGGGTCGGAATCCGCATTGAAACTCACCCGTTTCCGTGTCAGAGGTGACTGACGCGGCAAACCACGCTACGCCGTCGCGGGCGGCGCGGGCAGGGCACAATGAGGATGAAGAGGGAGGTCGCATGACCGAGAAGTTCACCGACGAGGAGTACGCGTTCCTGCGGTACGCGCGCTTCGGGTCGCTCCCCCGCCGAGTCGCGCCGAGCGAACTGGTGCCGCTCAACGAGACCGAACCGGCCCCGGACTACGCCGACCTCGCCTACGACGCGAAAGAACGCGCCGAAGGCTAAGACACCTTCGCGAGAAACGCCGTCAGCCGGGAGTGCAGATCGATCAGGTCCTCCAGCGGCGTGTCCAGCTCGCGGAACACAGTGCGCGGCAGCTCCCGGATCGGGGCGCGCAGGGCCTCGCCCTCGGTGGTCAGCTCGACCAGCACGCTGCGCTCGTCGGCGGTCCCGCGCGTGCGGCGCAGGATGCCCGCCGACTCCATGCGCTTGAGCAGGGGCGACAGCGTGCCCGAGTCGAGCTGCAGCGCCTGGCCGAGGTCCTTGACGGTGAGCGGGCCCCGGTCGAGCAGGGCGAGCATCACCAGGTACTGCGGGTAGGTCAGGCCGAGGTCGTCGAGCAGGGGCCGATAGCGGCCCGTCAGCGCGCGCGACGCGGTGTAGAGGGCGAAGCAGAGCTGCTGCTCCAGCGCCAACGGGTCGGCCATCGGACTCCTTACACCTACCCCAATCAGACGACTAGCTCGATGTCGATGTTCCCACGCGTGGAACCGTCGGTCAGACGACGACTAGCTCGACATCGATGTTCCCACGCGTCGCGTTGGAATACGGGCACACCTTGTGGGCCGCCTCGACGAGTCCGTCCACCGTGGACCGCTCGACCTCGGGCACCGAGACCTCCAGCTTCACGCCGAGGCCGTAGCCGCCCTCGATCGCGCCGAGCTGGACGACCGCGGCGACCTGCGAGCCGTCGACCCGAACCTTGGCCTGACGGGCGACGAGCTGCAGCGCGCTGTGGAAGCACGCGGCGTAGCCCGCGGCGAAGAGCTGCTCGGGGTTGGTGGCGCCGCCAGGGCCGCCGAGGCTGGTGGGGATGGCGAGCGGGTTGTCGAGGACGCCGTCGGACGAACGAACGTGGCCGCCCCGGCCGGAACCCGTCGCGATGGCCTTCGCCTCGTAGAGAGTCTGCACTGAATCCTCCAGGTCAGAAGTCGATAACCCGAACGGTAGTGCACAACTAAATTGTGCACAACCACGTGTGGCGCATACCACCGCCACCGGATGAGGTGAACTAGGATATGGAAGGTTAGCCTCACCTCACCCTTCGTCCTCTGGATTGGGAGCAGCGATGCACCTCCGAACGACCCGGCTCGCGGCGGCGATCCTGGCCGCCCTGCTCACCGCGACGACGCTCGCGGCCTGCGGCAGCGACGCCGGCGACGGGCCGAAGCTGACCGTGTACTCCGGCCGCAACGAGGGCCTGGTCAAGCCGCTGCTGGACAAGGCGGAGAAGACCATCGGCGCCAAGGTCGAGGTCCGCTACGGCGACACCGCCGCGCTCGCGGGCCAGATCTCCGAGGAGGGCGACGGCTCCCCCGCCGACGTGTTCTTCTCCCAGGACGCGGGCGCCCTGGGCGCGCTGGAGTCCGCGGGCAGGCTCGACAAGCTCCCGCAGGGCGTGCTGGACGCCGCCGCCCCGCAGTGGCGGTCCGCGGAGGGCAACTGGGTCGCCACGTCGCTGCGGACCCGCGTGGTCGTCTACGACCCCGACAAGGTCACCGAGGCCGACCTGCCCAAGGGCATCGACGACCTGCTCGACCCGAAGTGGAAGGGCAAGGTCGGCTTCGCCCCGTCGAACGCGTCGTGGCAGGCGTTCGTCACCGCCATCCGCGTGCTGCGCGGCGAGGACGGCGCGAAGGCGTGGCTGGAGAAGTTCAAGGCCAACGAGCCGCAGAAGTTCGAGAACAACCTGAAGATCCGCGACGCCGTCGACGAGGGCAAGCTGGAGCTCGGCCTGTCGAACCACTACTACTGGTTCGAGAAGGCCCACCAGGTCGGCATCGACAAGATGCACGCCAAGCTGCACTACATCAAGGGCGACGACCCCGGTTCGCTGGTCAACGCCGCGGGTGTCGGCGTGCTGAAGTCCAGCAAGAACAAGGACCTGGCCAACAAGTTCGCCGAGTTCCTGATGTCGGCGGAGTCCCAGCAGTACTTCGCGGACAAGACCGCCGAGTACCCGGTGCGCGCGGGCGTCACCTCGACCGAGCACAAGCTCGTGCCGCTCAACGAGCTGCAGCCGCCGAACCTGAAGCTGTCCGACCTCCAGTCGCTGCCGAAGACGGCGGACATGCTGCGTCAGGTCGGGCTCCTGTAGATGCGCGCGACCCGCGTCCCGGGAACGCCGCGAGCCACCGGTTGGCTGCTCGCGGCGATCCCGGCCGTGGTCGTGGCGGTCCTGCCGCTGGTCTACCTGGTGCTGCGCGCCACCGACCAGGGCTGGGACGTCTTCTGGTCCATCGCTGTCCGGTCGCGGACGGCGGAACTGACGGTCAACACGGTGGGGCTGCTGCTCGCGGTCGCGGTGAGCGCGGTCGCCCTGGGCACGGCGGCGGCGTGGGCGGTCACCCGGACGGCACTGCCCCTGCGGCGGGTGTGGACGGTCCTGCTGGTGCTGCCGCTGGCGGTGCCGTCGTATGTCGCCGGTTTCGCGTGGCTGTCGATGGACGTGGTCGGCTTCGCGGGCGCCTGGCTGGCGTTGACCACGGCGAACCTTCCGCTGGTCCTGCTCCCGGTCGCCGCGGCCCTGCGGTCGGCCGATCCGGCGCTGGAGGAGGTCTCCCGGTCGCTGGGCCACGGCCCGTGGCGGACGTTCGCCCGGGTGACCCTCCCCCGCATCTGGCCGTCGGCGCTCGCGGGCGGCCTCCTGGTGGCCCTGTACGTCCTGCACGACTTCGGCGCGGTCTCCCTGCTGCGCTACGAGACCTTCACCCTGGGCATCCAGACCGCGTACGCGGGCAGCTTCGACCGCACCCCCGCCGCCGTGATCGGTGTCGTGCTGGTGGTCCTGGCGATCCTGCTTGCCCTGGCCGAGGCCAGGATGCGCGGCACGACCGCGGCCCGCCTCGGCCCCGGCGTCGCCCGCCAGCCCGAACCGGTCCGCCTGCGCCGCGCGAGCGCCCCCGTGCTGTTGGGCCTCGCCGCCATCGTGGCCGTGTCCCTGGGCGCCCCCATCGGGGCCCTGATCCGGTGGCTGGGCGCGGGCCGCTCCGCCTTCGACGGCGCCGCCCTGGCGGAGACCACCTTCACCACCATCCAGTTCGCCGCGCTAGGTGCTCTGGCGACGATCGTCTTGGCGGTGCCCGTCGGCTTCCTGGCCGCCCGACACTCGTCCCGCCCGGTCCGCGCGGTCGAACTGGCGGCGTACGCCGGACACGCGCTCCCCGGTATCACGGTCGCACTGGCCCTGGTGTTCTTCGGTGTCCGGTTCGCCCAGCCTTGGTACCAGGAGACTCCGCTGCTGGTCCTGGGCTATGCGGCCCTCTTCCTGCCCATCGCGATCAGCTCCGTCCGGACGGCGGTCGCCTCGGCTCCCGCCGGGGTCGAGGACGTCGCACGCTCGCTGGGCCGAGGCCGGGTGAGCGTCTTCGGCACCGTCACCCTGCCCTTGGCCACCCCGGGAATCGCCGCGGGCGCCGCCTTGGTCTTCATCACGTGCGCGAAGGAACTGCCCGCCACCTTGCTGCTGCGCCCCACCGGCGCCGACACCCTGGCCACGGCCCTCTGGACGAAGACCGGGATCTCCGCCTTCGCCGAAGCCGCGCCGTACGCGGCACTGCTGGTGGCGGTGTCAGCTGTCCCGGCCATCCTGCTTGAGATATCGGTGTTCAGGTCTGGACGTCGACCGGAGGAAGCAGTCTTGGAATCAGCGACCCGAGGAGCGCAATCGTGACCGAGCTGACGATCACGGCCCTGACCGCCGGATATGGCGAGACTCGGGTGCTGCGCGGGGTTGACCTGACGGTTCCTTCTGGTTCCCTGGCCGCGGTTCTGGGGCCTTCGGGCTGCGGGAAGACGACGCTGCTGCGGGTCGTCGCCGGCTTCCTGCGCCCGGACGGCGGCACTGTCTACTTGGGTGGGCGGGACGTCACCAGCGTTTCACCGGAGCGCCGGAGGGCCACGATTGTTCCCCAGGAAGGGGCGCTCTTCCCGCATCTTTCTGTTGGCGCGAACGTCGGCTATGGGTTGCCGCGCGCAGGCCGGGAGGCACGGGTCGAGGAAATGCTCACCCTGATCGGCCTGGACGGCTATGCCAAGCGGCGGCCGGCTGAACTATCCGGCGGCCAACAGCAACGGGTCGCTTTGGCCCGGGCGCTGGCACCCCGCCCTGATCTGGTTCTTTTGGACGAGCCATTCTCGGCTCTGGACGCCGGTTTGCGCGCCGATCTCCGGGCGGATGTCCGACGGGTGCTGCGGGCCGCGGGGACGACGGCGTTGCTGGTGACACACGACCAGGACGAAGCCCTCTCGATGGCGGACTTGGTCGCGGTGATGCGGGACGGTCTGGTTGTGCAGGCGGGGCTGCCGGAAGAGGTCTATGCGCGACCTGTTGATTTGGCGGTGGCTACGTTTGTCGGTGAGGCGGTCCTGCTGCCTGCAGTCGCATCAGGACACTCGGCGGAGAGCACACTGGGGAGGATCGACCTCACCGACGGGGCATCTGGACCAGGCACAGTGATGCTCCGCCCAGAACAACTACTCCCAAGCACCAACGGAACCGGCGTGGCGGCAAGGGTCCTGCGCACCAGCTTCCACGGCCACGACGCAACAATCACTTTGAGAGCAGGCGACCTAACCCTGATCTCCCGCGTCCCGGCACCACTAAAAGTGACTGAGGGCGACAACGTCCACATCGCCATAACCGGAACGGCACGCTTCTACCCAAACTGAAACCGCTGGCAGGCAACGGCACTAGACCCACCACGGACCCAGTCCCCCTCCGCACCCCGTCCTGGCTCGTCTGCTACCGCTGACCCCACCCATTCCTGCTAGCGCAGAGCCCATCGTTAGAGCTGGCTCGAGCGGAGGCCGACATGCGGGCCGCTCCCTCGTGCAGGGGAAGTGCAGGGACCTTCGGTCCCCAAAGCAGGGATCTGCATCGTCGTTCTTTGAGCTGCCCCGGTCTTGTTGTGGTTGGGGTGCGTAGGGGGCCGTTGCGTTGGGTGGCGTGGGTTGGGGGGCTACACCATGTACTGGTCGTGCCTGGCGAACAAGTCCTTCCACTCCTCCGCGCTCAGCTGCAGGCCCTTGTCCGCCACCTCCGCCAACTCCTGGAAGTACTTCTCCCGGGGCGGCCCAGGCGCGAACAAGATCAACATGTCGGCGGACTCGTCCGAGTCGTTGCGGAAGGCGTGGATGCCGCCCTCGGGGACGTACAGGAAGTCGCCCGCCGTCGCGTCCACCCACTGTTCCCCATTGAACAGCCGCACCGTGCCCGCAATAACGAAGAAAGATTCCGAGAAAGTGCGGTGGAAATGCGCCCCAGGGCCGCCCGCCTGTGGCGCCATCTCCCACCGAAACAGGCCGAACTTGCCATCCGTGACCGACCCCGGCGCGACGAACCGGGCTGTCGTCAACGGCCTGACCAGCGCATCTGCGGCGTCGACCGGTCGGAACACGCCGCTGACCTGGCCGGTCTCCGCTGTGTATGGAGTGGCCGTTTGAGCCGCCGAGTGGGTACCTATGAAAGACACACGACCTCCCTCGATTTCATGGTTTCCGACCCCGATCCTAGGCATACTCACAGAGTGAAGATCACCGAGATGCAGATCACGGTCGAATTCCCCGTCCTGGCCGAGGCCGCCGACGTGTGGGCAGTCCTTTCGGACATCCCGCGTATGGCCACCTGGAGCCCGGAGTGCGTCCACGCCGCGTGGCGGGACGAGGCACGGATCGAGCCGGGTACGCAGTTCGAGGCGACGAACAAGATGGGCGACTGGTCCTGGGATGTCACGGGCGAGATCGTGGCCATCGCGGAGAACAACAAGGTGACGTGGGTGGTGCGCGGGCTCGATGAGGGCACCGACCAGCCGTCGTCCACTTGGAGCTACGAGTTGGAGCCGCTGCCCAGTGGCGGCACCCTCATCCGGCACTCGTTCGCCCACGGTGCCGGTGGCAGCCACCTGGTGACGAAGGCCGCCGAGTTCCCCGAGCACGCGGACGCCATCATCGAGGGGCGGGCCCGGATGTTGCGGGAGAACATGACCAGCACGCTGGCCGCGATGTCCAAGCACATGGGCTGGGCGGTCCCCAGCCTGATGTCCACGTAGGACTCCCGCACGGGGCCGGCCCGCGGGCCGGCCCCGGGAGATCACATATTGATCATGTGTCCGGCGAGGCCGTGGATGGCCTCCTTGACCGCCTCACCCAGCGTCGGGTGGGCGTGGACGTTGCGGGCCATCTCGTGCACCGTCAAGTCCCACTGCTGCGCCAAGGTCAGCTCCGGCAGCAGCTCGGTCACCTCAGGGCCGATCAGGTGCCCGCCGAGCAGTTCGCCGTACTTCTTGTCGCTGATGAGCTTGACGAAGCCCACCGGGTCGGCCAGGCCGTGGGCCTTGCCGTTCGCGGTGAAGGGGAACTTGGCGACCTCGACGTCGTAGCCCTTCTCGCGGGCCTGGGCCTCGGTGTAGCCGAAGCTCGCGATCTGCGGCTGGCAGTAGGTCGCGCGCGGGATCATCACGTAGTCGAGTTCCATGGTCTCGACGTCGGCGATGGTCTCCGCGGCGATGACACCCATGGACTCGGCGGCGTGGGCCAGCATCAGCTTGGCCGTGACATCGCCGATGGCGTAGATGTGCGGCACCGAGGTGCGGCAGCGGCCGTCGATGTCGATGGCGCCGCGCTCGGTGAGCTTGACGCCCGTGCGCTCCAGGCCGTAGCCCTCGACGCGCGGGGCGAAGCCGATGGCCTGGAGGACCTTGTCGGCCTCCAGGACCTTCTCCTGGCCGCCCTTGGACACCGTGACCCGGACCTTCGCGCCCGTGTCGTCGATGGACTCGACGCGGGTGCCGGTGAGGACCTCGATGCCCAGCCGCTTGTACCGGCGGGCCAGTTCCTTGGAGACCTCTTCGTCCTCCAGCGGCACCATGCGGTCGAGGAACTCGACGATGGTGACCTTCACGCCGTAGTTGTGCAGCACGTAGGCGAACTCGACGCCGATGGCGCCCGCGCCCGCGATGACGATGCTCTCCGGCAGCTCGGAGGCGAGGATCTGCTCCTCGTAGGTCACGACCCGCTCCGAGAGCGACGTGCCCGGCAGCAGCCGCGTCGTCGCGCCCGCGGCGATGATCGCGTTGGCGAAGGTGACCGTCTCGGTGCCGCCGTCGTTCAGCGCCACCTCGATGGTGTTGGCGTCGGTGAACGTGCCCTTGCCCTGGAACTGGGTGATGCCGTTCTTCTTCATCAGGTAGTGCACGCCCTTGACGCGGCCGTCGGCCACCGAGCGGCTGCGCTCGTAGGCGGCTCCGTAGTCGAAGGTGACCGTGCCGTCGACCTGGATGCCGAAGGTCTTGGCCTCGTGCTGGACCAGGTGGGCCAGCTCGGCGTTGCGCAGCAGCGCCTTGGACGGGATGCAGCCGACGTTGAGGCAGACCCCACCCCAGTAGCGCTCCTCGATGATCGCGGTCTTCAGCCCGAGTTGCGTCGCCCGGATGGCCGCCACGTAGCCGCCCGGCCCGGCCCCCACGACCACGACGTCGAAATGTGTGCTCATGGTGCCCACGATATCCACACCACCAGAACCTCGCGCCGACGCTGGGTAGGCGGCACCAGCTGGATAGGCGGCACGAGCTCGGTCCGGACGATATCGCCCACGGCGCCGCCGCGGGCAACCGCCGCCGCTACTGGGCCACGGCCAGCGGCAGGGCGCGCCCGCCCTCGACCGCGGCGGCGACCTCGCGCACCACGGTGGTGTCGCTCAGGGCGTGGCCGCCGACCCGGACCGTGCGCACGCCCGCGGCGTTGGGCGCCCAGCCGGGGCCGACCATCACGACGGTGCGAACCACGTCGGGGAACTCGGCGACCACCCTGGCCACCGTGTCGGCGACCGCCGTGTGGGCGATGAGGTGCGTGCGGGTGTAGCGGTCGGCGAGCGACTCCAGCACGTCCTCGATGACGTTCAGCGACTCGCCGTTCGCCACCGCGCACCACGCGATCTGGTAGCGCTCGGCCAGCGGCGTCCAGCCCGCGGGCAGATCGGTCGGGGTGGAATCAGCGGCGTCGAGCACGACCAGCGCGGGCCCGTAGTCCAGGCCACACCACAGTGGTCTCGGTGTCCGCTTCAACGTTTTGCGCAACGCCCCTCCTCCAAGGTGTCCGTCCCCGCGACGAACTACCCAGGATCGCTGGGATTCAACCACTATCGGGGGTAACCCACATCTCGACAGCCGAGTTGTCGGCCGCGCGCAGCGTGCTTACGGTGGGCGAAACCGCCGACCACCGCCTGAGGTGTGGCCAGTGCCGACCACGGAATACAGCCACCTCGCGCCGCTGTTCACCGACCTCGCGGCGCTCGACCCGGCCGATCCCCGCCGCGCGGACGTGCGCGCCGAGCTCATCACCGGCCACCGCAAGGTCGCCGAACACATCGCCGGGCGCTTCCGCAACCGCGGCGTCCCGCTCGACGACCTGGTCCAGGTCGCGACGGTCGGGCTCATCAACGCCGTCGACCGGTACGACCCGACGCGGGGCTCCGACTTCCTGACCTACGCGGTGCCGACCATCATGGGCGAGGTCCGGCGGTACTTCCGCGACACCGCGTGGGCCCTGCGCGTGCCCCGCACGCTGCAGGAACGCCACCGGACCGTGAGCGTCGCGAGCACCGACCTGGCCCACGACCTCGGCCGCGCGCCGACACCCAGCGAGCTGGCCAAGCACCTGAACCTGCCCCTCGACGCCGTCTTCGAGGCCATCGCCGCAGGTCAGGCCTATCAGACCGCGGAGATGGCCGAATCACCCCAGCTGAGCAGGCCCGACGACGCGCTGGCGGGCGTGGAGACCGCCCAGGACCTGCGTCCACTCATCGCCCGGCTATCCGACCGCGAACGGCGCATCCTGGGCCTGCGCTACATCCGCGACGACACCCAGACTCAGATCGCCGAGCGGCTCGGCCTGTCCCAGATGCACGTGTCCCGCCTGCTCACCCGCACCCTCGACAAGCTCCGCGCGGGCCTTACTGACTGACCCGCCTGCGCGCGTAGGCCGCGCGGCGTTCTCCCTCGTCCAATCCACCCCAGATCCCATACGGCTCGATGACGGTCAGCGCGTGGTGGCGGCACTGCACGATGACCGGGCAGGTCTGGCAGATCTCCTTGGCGTGGCGCACGCGGTCGGCGCGGGCCTGCCCCCGCTCGGCGTCCGGGTGGAAGAACCAGGCGCTGTCCAGCCCCCGGCAAGCACCCTGACGCTGCCAGTCCCACGTCTCCGAGACCGGTCCTGGCAGGCGCGAAAGCTCACTCATGGTCCTGCTCCCCTCGTGACGGCTCCTATGCCGGGTGTTACCCGGGCCGCGCACGGGTGAAACGATTTCTCCCCCTGTGCTCCACGGCACAGCTTGGACAGGACTACTAGGGTCAAGATGGTCCACACTGGGGTGAGCAGGACAAACTACTGCCGGGGAGGCAGCCGTGGCACGGCCGATTTGGAACGGGGCGATCAACTTCGGGCTCGTGACGGTTCCGGTCGAGCTCTATGGCGCCACCGAGGACCACACGATCAGCTTCCGCCAGTTCGAGCGGGGCACCGCCGACCGGATCCGGTACAAGCGCGTCAACGAGCGCACCGGCAAGGAAGTGGCCTACTCCGACATCGTCAAGGGCGCCGAGATCGGCGGCGGCGACTACGTCATCATCGAACCGGAGGAACTCGACGCGATCGCGCCGGGCCGCTCCAGGACAATCGACATCTCCGCCTTCGTCGACCTCGACGAGATCGACCCGATCCACTACCAGAAGACCTACTGGCTGGCACCGGCCAAAGAGGAATACAGCCGCGCCTACAGCCTCCTGCTCCAGGCGATGCGCAAGTCCAATCGCGCCGGTGTGGCGACGTTCGTCATGCGCGGCAAGGAGTACCTGACGGTCGTGCGCGCGGGCGAGGAACTGCTGATCCTGACGACCATGCTGTTCGCCGAGGACCTGCGCGACCCGGCCAAGGAACTGAAGTCCATGCCCGAGATCGCCCCCGCGCGCGGCAAGGAACTCGACATGGCCATCTCACTCATCGAGTCGATGAGCGAGGAATGGAAGCCCGACGACTACCACGACACCTACACCCAGCGCGTCGAGCAGCTCATCGAGGACAAGAAGGAAGGCCGCGAGATCGTCTCCGAGGAGGCGCCGAGCGAGCCCACCAAGGTCGTCGACCTGTTCGAGGCGCTCAGCAAGAGCGTGGAAAGCCGGAAGAAACGCCGCACGGAATCCGATGAGCCCGAGCAAGACCTGGCTAGCCTGAGCAAGGCCGAGCTTGACAAGCTTGCCCGTGACCTGGACGTCAAAGGCCGCTCGAAGATGAACCGCGACGAGCTGGAGAAGGCGGTGAAGGCGGCACAGGGCTCGGGCGCGCGTCCTAGGAGGGCTTCGTGACCTGCCCGGAGTGTCGAGAGCATGTCGCCCACTGCCACGGAACCTTGATCATCGACGCCGTGGCGGTGGAGTGCACCGAGGCTAACTGTGCCGACCTTGACCCCGCGCGACACGCGCTGGTGGTCTCAGGAGCGTTCGCCGCGGTCTGAGTCAGGCCACGAGCAGCCGGAGCCCGAGTTCGGCCGCTTCGAGGGCGCGGAGATCGCGGTTGCGTTCGGCCCAACGGCCGGTGGAGAGGTCGTCGCGGAGGCGGCTCACCGCCCGCTGCTCTGCCTCCGGCCCGACCCTGGCCCACACCGACACGGCGCGGCGCACCTGTTCGTCGAGGTACGCCTCGGGCCTGCGCCAGTACGCCTCGAAGAAGCCGTCGGCGCAGTCCCACGGAACGGGCACCGACTCCACGCGGGCGCCGATCACGTGCGCCAACTGGTCCACCGAGGGCCTGCCCGCCACCAACTCGGCGGCCTCGGGCAAATAGTCGCGGATGAGCCAGAACCGCTGAAGCCAGTTGTCGCCGCTGACGTCGTGCGTGAACACCACCACGCGCCTGGCCACCCGCCGCATTTCACGCAGCCCGGCGATCGGGTCGTGCCAGTGGTGAATAGTGCTGAACGCCATCGCGGCATCGAACGACTGGTCCGCGAACGGAAGCCTCTCCGCCGCGGCGGCCACACACCGCGCCGCACCCACAGGACGCTGCGCCCGCATGACCGCCGACGGCTCCACCGCAGTGACGTCCCGGTCGGAGGGCTCGTACGAGCCGGTGCCCGCCCCCACATTCAGCACCGTCCGCGCGTCCCCCAACGCATCCCATACCCTCGCCGCGATCCGCGGTTCGGTACGCCGCGTCGCCGGATATGCGGACCCGATGGAGTCGTACAACTGCGCTCCGAACACGTGGGCTGCTCCCCAAAGATCAGCACTCGATGACGTTGAGAGCAAGGCCCCCGCGCGCCGTCTCCTTGTACTTCGTGTGCATGTCCGCACCGGTCTCACGCATGGTCTTGATGACCTTGTCCAGGTGCACGACGTGAGTCCCATCCCCACGCAAAGCCATCCGCGACGCGTTAATCGCCTTAGTAGACCCAACAGCATTCCGCTCAATACACGGAATCTGCACCAGCCCACCCACCGGATCACACGTGAGCCCCAGATGGTGCTCCAGCCCGATCTCCGCGGCGTTCTCCACCTGCGCCACCGACCCACCCAGCACCGCGGTCAACCCAGCAGCGGCCATCGCGCACGCCGAGCCAACCTCCCCCTGACACCCGACCTCTGCCCCCGAGATCGACCCAGTCTCCTTCAACACCACGCCAATAGCCGCGGCCGTCAACAGGAAGTCGACAACACCGTCCTCAGAGGCCACAGAGATGAACCGCGTGTAGTAGTGCAGCACCGCCGGAATGATCCCCGCCGCCCCATTCGTCGGCGCCGTGACAACCCGCCCACCGGAAGCGTTCTCCTCGTTCACCGCCAACGCATACAGCGAAACCCAGTCCATGACATACAACGGGTCGCCGGCGCCGTCCTCCGAGAGCAGCTTCTCGTGCAACGCCTTCGCCCGCCGCGGCACCTTCAGCCCACCCGGCAGCACGCCGTCCTGCTCACACCCGCGCGCCACGCAGTCCTGCATGACCTGCCAGATCGCGAGCAGCCCCGACCGGACCTCGTCCTCGGAACGCCACACCAACTCGTTGCGCATCATGACCTGCGCGATCGTCAAGTCGTTGGCGGCGCAGTGAGCCAACAAGTCCGCACCCGTGCGGAACGGGAACGGCACCGGAGTCGTGTCGGCGGAGATGACCGGGCCGTCAGCCGCGGTCTCGTCAAGCACGAACCCGCCGCCGACCGAGTAGTACGTCTTCGTGGCCAGCAGCTCGTCACCGGCCCACGCCGCGAAAGTCATGCCGTTGGGGTGCAGCGGCAGCGACTTGCGGCGGTGCATGACGAGGTCGTCGTCCTCAGCGAACGCGATCTCGTGGCGGCCGAGCAGCACGAGCCTGCCGGTGGAACGGATCTCGGCGACGCGGACCGGCACGGAGTCGGTGTCGACGTCCTCCGGCCGCGCGCCCTCCAAGCCCAGCAGCACGGCCTTGTCGCTGCCGTGCCCGTGACCGGTGGCGCCGAGCGAGCCGAACAGCTCGGCGCGCACCCTCGTCACCGACGTGAGTCGTTCTCCCAGACCGTCGACGAACATCAGCGCCGCCCGCATCGGACCCACGGTGTGTGAGCTGGACGGGCCGATCCCGATGCTGAACAAATCGAAAACGCTGACTGCCACGACGATCCTTCCAAACTTCCATCCAGCGTACTCGGGCCGCGGGTCACGCGGCCCGAGCAGACACTGAGGTTCAGCCCAACTCGGGGTACAGCGGGCGACGCTTGACCAGCAGGTCCACGCGGTCGCGCAGGTCCTTCTGGGTCGCTTCGTCGAAGTCGGGCCGCAGGGCGACCGCGATGATGTCGGAGACCTCGGCGAAGTCCTCGGCGTCGAAGCCGCGGGTGGCCAGCGCGGGGGTGCCGATGCGCAGGCCGGAGGTCACCATCGGGGGACGCGGGTCGTTCGGGACCGCGTTGCGGTTGACCGTGATGCCCACCGAGTGCAGCCGGTCCTCGGCCTGCTGGCCGTCGAGCTGCGAGTTGACCAGGTCGACCAGCACCAGGTGCACGTCGGTGCCGCCGGTGAGGACCTTGACGCCCGCCTCGGCGCAGTCGGCCTGGGTGAGGCGCTCGGCCAGGATCTTCGCGCCCGCCAGGACGCGCTGCTGGCGCTCGGCGAACTCCTCGGACGCGGCGATCTTGAACGAGACCGCCTTCGCCGCGATGACGTGCTCCAGCGGGCCCCCCTGCTGGCCCGGGAACACCGCGGAGTTGACCTTCTTGGCCAGGTCCTTGTCGTTGGTCAGCACCACGCCGCCCCGGGGTCCGCCGAGGGTCTTGTGCGTGGTCGTGGTGGTCAGGTGCGCGTGCGGCACCGGGTTCGGGTGCAGGCCCGCGGCCACCAGACCGGCGAAGTGCGCCATGTCCACCATGAGCAGCGCGCCGACCGAGTCGGCGATGCGGCGGAACTCGGCGAAGTCGAGCTGGCGCGGGTAGGCCGACCAGCCCGCGATGATCAGCTTCGGCTTGTTCTCCTGGGCGAGGCGCTCGACCTCGGCCATGTCGACCAGGCCGGTCTCGCTGTCGACCTTGTAGGCGACGACGTTGTAGAGCTTGCCCGAGAAATTGATCTTCATGCCGTGCGTCAGGTGCCCGCCGTGCGCGAGGTCCAGGCCCAGGATCGTGTCACCGGGGTTGAGGACCGCGAACATGGCCGCGGCGTTCGCCTGCGCGCCCGAGTGCGGCTGGACGTTGGCGAACTTCGCGCCGAAGAGCGCCTTGATCCGGTCGATCGCGAGCTTCTCGACGACGTCGACGTGCTCGCAGCCGCCGTAGTAGCGGCGGCCCGGGTAGCCCTCGGCGTACTTGTTGGTCAGCACCGAGCCCTGGGCCTCGAGCACGCCCACCGGGGCGAAGTTCTCCGAGGCGATCATCTCCAGGGTCGACTGCTGGCGGTGCAGCTCGGCGTTGACCGCGGCGGCGACGTCCGGGTCGACTTCAGCGAGAGACTGGCCGAAAGTGCTCTGTGTCTTTGATTCGCTCGCAAGCTCGCTCATGCGTCCCCCTCTTTAGTGAGATCGGCGTAGGCGGCGGCGTCGAGCAGCTCAGGCTCCTCGTCGACGCGCATGCGGAACAGCCAGCCGTCGCCGAACGGGTCGGTGTTGACCAGCTCGGGGGTGTCCACGACGGCCTCGTTGATCTCCACGACCTCGCCGTCGGCGGGGGCGAACAGGTCGCTGACCGACTTGGTCGACTCGATCTCGCCACACGGCTCGCCCTTGGTGAGCTTCTCGCCGACCTCGGGGAGCTGCACGAAGACCACGTCACCGAGCGCGTCGGCGGCGTACTTCGTCACACCGACCGTCGCGCTCGCCTCAGCGAGATCGACCCATTCGTGCTCCTCGGTGTAGCCGAGGTTCTCCGGGTTGCTCATTCTCTTTCTCCTGATCAGGCGGGACGCTTGTAGAAGGGCAGCTTGACGACCTCGACCGGCGTCTTCGTGCCACGGATGTCGACAGCCAGGGCCGTGCCGGGCGTGCTGACCGCCGTGGGCACGTACGCCATGGCGATCGGGTGGCCGAGCGTCGGGGAAAGGGCGCCGGACGTCACCGTACCCACCTCGACGCCGTCGCCGTCCACCACGGAGTACCCGTGTCGGGGGGCGCGGCGGCCTTCGCTCTTCAACCCCACGAGGATCTTCTCGGGGACGTCGGCGTCGCGGCGGGTCTCGAGGGCGGCACGGCCCACGAAATCGCCCTTCTCGAACTTCACGACGCGGCCGAGACCGGCGTCGAACGGGGTCAGCTCGACGCTGAGCTCGTTGCCGTAGAGCGGCATCCCGGCCTCAAGGCGCAGGGTGTCGCGGCAGGCCAGCCCGCACGGGACCAGGCCGTGGTCCTGCCCGGCCTCGGTCAGCGCGGCCCACACGTCGGCGGCGTGCTTGTCCTCGGAGTACAGCTCGAAGCCGTCCTCGCCGGTGTAGCCGGTGCGGGCGAGCAGCACGTCGTGGCCCGCGGCGGTGGCCGGGACGCTGGCGTAGTAGGCGAGCTTGTCGAGGTCGGCGCCGGTGACCGCGCGCACGATGTCGGCCGACGTCGGACCCTGCACGGCGATGAGCGCGCAGGTGGCGGAGCGGTCGTTCACCTCGACGGCGAAGCCCTTGGCCCGCTCACGCAGCTCGGCGGCTACCACTACGGCATTGGAGGCGTTGGCCACAACCATGAAGTGGTCGTCGGCGATGCGGTAGACGACCAGGTCGTCGAGCACGCCGCCGTCGGCGTCGCAGATCATCGTGTAGCGGGCCTTGCCCGGCTTGACCTTGGACAGGTGCCCGACCAGCGCGTAGTCCAGGGCGCGCGCCGCCTCGGGGCCGGTCAGCTCGATCTCACCCATGTGGCTGAGGTCGAACAGGCCAGACGCCTCACGCACCGCCTTGTGCTCGGCGAGTTCGCTGCCGTAGCGCAGGGGCATCGCCCAGCCTGCGAAGTCGGTGAACGAGGCACCGAGGGCCTCGTGCACCGCGTGCAGCGGGGAGGGGTTGCTCATGGAAGTTCGGTCTCCTTCGGCGCGCGTGCGGTCTCTGCTGATTTGATTCTGCTGACAAGACTGGGGGCAGCGTGGCACGGCGGGCGCAACAGCGCCGCGCTAATGAGTGCTGTGGTCGTGCGGGACAGGGTCATCGGGAGCTCCTCGATCGAACGCGACAGGGCGCACCTGTCCCGTACTTGGGAACTCCCCCTCTGTCATGGCACCTGAGAGCTTCACCGCGAACGCGGCTTGCACCGTGGGTGAGACGCGAACGGTCGCGTCTGCTTTCCAGAGTGGCCTGGCCTGGAACGGTAGGTTTACCTGAGAGTTTCCGGGGAGTTTGCTCCTTCGGTGCCCCACCCGAACTCGGTGGAGGCTCTCCCGTTCCGGCTCGTGCGGCCCGGTATTCAGTTGTCCGGGCGAACCCTAGTCGAGCCGGAAGCCGAACGGAAGTTCCAGCCGGTGCGCGGCCAGCAGCGACTCGTCGGCGAGCAGGTCCCTGGTCGGCCCGTCGGCGACGATCACGCCGTTGTCGATCAGCACGCTGCGAGGGCACAGTTGCAGTGCGTAAGGCAGGTCGTGGGTGACCATGAGCATCGTGCGCTCCAGGCCGAGCAGCACCTCGGCCAGCTCGCGCCGGGCCACCGGCTCCAGGTTGGCCGACGGCTCGTCGAGGACCAGGATCTCCGGGTCGCACGCCAGCACCGTGGCCAACGCCACGCGCCTGCGCTGGCCGCCGGACAGGTGCATCGGGGAGCGGTCGGCGTGCTCGGCCATCCCCACCGCGTCCAGGGCCTGCTTGACCCGCAGCTCCAGCTCCGCGCCGCGCAGGCCGAAGTTGGCCGGGCCGAAGGCGACGTCGTCGCGGACCGTCGGCATGAACAGCTGGTCGTCTGGGTCCTGGAAGACCACCCCCACGCGGCGGCGGATCTCCTTCAGGTTGGCCTTCTCCACCGGCAGGCCCGCGACCTCGATGCGGCCCGCGCCCGCCGTCAGCACGCCGTTGAGGTGCATGACCAGCGTCGTCTTGCCCGCGCCATTCGGGCCGAGGACCGCCACCCGCTCCCCCGCCTCGACCGTGAGGTCGACCCCGAAGAGCGCCTGCCTGCCGTCGGGATAGGCGTAGGCGAGTCGGTCGACGTGCAGCGCGGTCATGCCCACAGGGTGGCACCCAGCACGGTGACACCGAGTATCGCGCCCATGCTCGCCGCCGGGGCCAGCCCCACGAGCCACTGGCGGGCACCCGCGGCCCGGCTCTCCCCTGGGAGGGTGCCCGACCAGCCGCGCGACACCATGGCCAGGTGGACGCGCTCGCCGCGCTCGTAGCTGCGGATGAACAGCGTGCCGATGCCGCGCGCGGTGGCGCCGAGCTGCCACAGGAAGCGCGGGTCGTGGCCGCGGCTGATCCTGGCCGTGCGCATCCGCCTGGCCTCGGCGGCGATGACGTCGAGGTAGCGCAGCATGAGCGTGGCGATGGTGATGACCATGGCCGGGACGCGCAGCCGCTGCAGGCCCAGGATCAGCTCGCGCGGCGACGTCGTCGCGGCCAGGGTCAGCGACGTGAGCACGCCGAGGGTGCCCTTGGCCAGGATGTTCCAGCCCGCCAGCAGGCCCGGTTCCGACAGCGCGATCCCGAACACGTCGACCGTCTGTCCACTCGCGACAAACGGCAGCACCAGCGCGAGCACGACGAACGGCGTCTCGATCAGCGCACGGGCCGCGAGCCAGCCGGGCGGGATCCGCGCGGCGACCCAAACCGCTGACAGCACAAGGAAATAGAGGCCGAACGCGACGAACTCGGTTCGCGGGGTCGCGACGACACACAGCACCATCGCCACCGCCGCGACGATCTTCACCTGCGGCGGCAGCCGGTGCACCGCGGTGGCGCCGGGGCGGTGCAGCAGGTCCATCAGGTCTTCACTGGCCGCTTGCGCAGCGCCCAGAACAGCCCGCCCGCCACGGCCAGGGTGATCCCGACACCGAGGACACCCGCCAGGCCGGTCGAGCCGTCCGAGCCGCCGACGGTGTAGTCGGCCAGCGGGCTGTCGGCCAGTTTGTGGTCCTCGGCGTTCTTCGCGATGCACGAGCCGGTCAGCTGGTCGTCGATGACCTCGCAGCCCTGCATGGTCGCGTGGTCGAGGCCGTCGGGGTTCGAGTCGGCGAAGTAGGACACCGCTCCCGCGACGACCAGGGCGGCGAACAGGAAGCCGAGGAAGAACTTCTTCACGCCGTGACCCCCGAGCGCAGTTCGAGCGGCTTGCGCACACCGCGCAGCAGATAGACGAGGTCGGGCCGGACGGCCGCGACCGCGCCGACGGTCAGCGCCGTGATGACGCCCTCACCGACGCCGATCAGGACGTGCACGCCGACAACCGTGCCCGCGACCCCGCCGATCGGGAACGCCGTGTCGCCGCCGATGGCGAACTGCAGCACGAACCCGAGCGAGGCGACCACGGTGTTGATCAGCGCGGCGATGAACGCCACCGCGACCAGCCCACCCCGCCCGCGCGCCGCGATGCTCTTGAGCGCTGTCGCGACCAGGAAGCCCGCGGCGGTGCCGATGAGCGCCATGTTGGTGACGTTCGCGCCCAGCGCGGTCAGACCGCCGTCGGCGAACACAAGCGCCTGCACGACCAGCACGATCGACACACACAGGGCGCCGACCCACGGCCCCACCAGGATCGCGGCGAGCGCGCCGCCGAGCAGGTGGCCGCTCACGCCGGGCAGCACCGGGAAGTTGATCATCTGCGCGGCGAAGACGAACGCCGCGACCAGCCCGGCCATCGGCGCGGTGCGGTCGTCGAGATCGCCCCTGGCCCGCGCGGCCGCGATCGCCACGCCGATCACGGCGACCCCGATGAACAACATCGACGTGGTGGCGTTCAGCAGGCCGTCGCTCATGTGCATGGCGAGTCCACTCATTCGTCCAGCGTAATTGCCAGCCGTGCGCTACCGCCAGTGTGTTGCAGTAAGCGGTCCCGGCCGATGGGAACCGGATGCCTGGCCGAAGAGTCGGACCTCTACGGTGTGATCGCACCAAAACACTCTGAGTCTCCAGGGGGAGCCGTCATGACCCAGCCGCCGCAGCAGCCCTTCGGCCAACCCGACCCGTACCAGGGCGGCTACCCGCAGAGCGGTGGCTATCCGCAGCAAGGCGGCTATCCGCAGCAGGGTGGTCCGCAGCAGGGCGGGTATCCCCAGCAGGGCGGTTTCCCGCAGCAGGGCGGTTTCCCACAGCCCGGCCAGCCGCAGCCCGGCCAGCCGCAGCCGGGCCAGCCGCAGCCCGGCCAGCCCGGTTTCCAGCAGGGATTCCCACAGCAGGGTGGTTTCCCGCAGCAGGGCGCGTACCCGCAGCAGCAGCAGTACGGCGACCAGGGTTTCTACGGCGGCCCGCCCCAGCGCAGCAAGCTGCCGTGGATCCTCGCGGGCGCGGGCATCGTGGTGATCGGCGTCGTGCTGACCCTGGTGTTCACCCTCACCGGCGGCGGCGCGCGCGGCGCGGTCGAGTCCTACATCTCGGCCATCGAGGCCCGCGACGCCAAAGCGCTCAACGACCTGTCGTGTGACAAGAGCCACCCGATCTCCCAGGACGTGTTCGAGAAGAACAAGGACCGCGTCCCGACGAACCTGAAGATCGTCAGCGTCACCGAGAACGGCGACAAGGCCGACGCCAAGGTCGAGATGACGATCAGCGGCAAGCAGCGCACCCAGGACCTCGAACTGAAGAAGCAGGACGGCGACTGGTGCATGGCCTGACCGGTTTCCCGGCCAAGGCCAAGTGAGGGGTCAGGCGCCCAGACGCACCAGCGTTCGGGCGCCCCGGCCCTCACGCATGTCGGTGAACGCGGCCTCGACGCCGTCGAGGTCGGTGGTCGCGGTCACCAGGCCCGACACGTCGAGCTGTCCACTTCGGACCAGGTCGAGCAGGCGCGGCACGTCGACGTCGGGGTCGATGGAGCCGTAGAGGCAGCCGGTGATCGTGCGGCCGAAGTGGTACAGCTCCAGCGCGCTGAACTCGACCTTGGACTTGGCCGAGCCGATGCCGACGATGACCAGGTGGCCGCCCCGCCTGCTCGACGCCCACGCGGTGCGGATGGCGGCGGGGTGCCCAGCGCACTCGAAGGCGACGTCGGCGCCGCGGCCCGAGGTCATCGAGCGCACGGTCTTCGCGGTCGACTCGTCGGAGACAAGGAAGTCGGTGGCGCCGAGCGACAGCGCCAGTTCGGCCTTGGACTCGACGGTGTCCACCGCGATGATCCGCTCCGCCCCGGCGATCCGGGCCGCCTGCAGCACCGACAGGCCCACCCCGCCGATGCCGACGACCACCACCGTCTGACCGGGCTGCACGTCGGCGGTGTTGAACACCGCGCCCGCGCCGGTCAGCACGGCGCAGCCGATGACGGCGGCCTGGTCGAGCGGGAAGTCCTGCGGGATCTTCACCGCGCCCCGCTCGGGGACGATCGTCTCCTCGGCGAACGCGCCCGCACCCAGCGTCGGGTACAGCGGCGTGCCGTCGGGCAGCGTCGCGTGCGGGATCTGGGCAGCGTCGGCGGCCCGCTCGCACAGGTACGGCTCGCCCGCCTCGCAGTACCAGCACTCACGGCACGGGGGCGCCCAGTTCAGCAGCACGTGATCACCGGGGACGAGGCTCGTCACGCCCTCCCCCACCGACAGCACGACGCCCGCGCCCTCGTGGCCGAGCACCGCGGGCACCGGCTGGCGCAGCGTGCCGTTCGACAGCGACAGGTCCGAGTGGCAGACCCCCGCCGCGACGACCCGCACCTTGACCCGGCCGGGGCCGGGCTCGGGCAGGACGATGTCGGTGACCTCCAGCGGCTTCCCCTGCTCGGAAAGCACAACGGCCCTGACCATTCGGACTCCTCGTACGTCGACTGACTCGAACCTAGCCCAGCGTCCCGGACACCGATGCGTGACCCTTCAGCAGGTTTCGGGCGATGGTGCGGCGCTGGATCTCGTCGGTGCCCTCGTAGATCCGCAGCAGCCGCAGCTCGCGGTACCAGCGCTCCACCGGCAGCTCCCGGGTGTAGCCCATGCCGCCGTGGATCTGCAGGACCCGGTCGACGATCTCGTTGGCCTTGACGCCGCCGAACAGCTTGGCCACCGACTGCGCGTGCCGCGAGTCGGCCCCGGAGTCGACCAGCCACGCCGCGTGCAGCACCAGCCAGCGCAGCGCCTCGATCTCCACCGCCGAGTCCGCGATCATCCACTGGATCGCCTGGTAGTCGGCGATGGGCTTGCCGAAGGTGACGCGGGTGTTGGCCTGCTCGATCGCCATGCCGACCAGCCGCTCACACGCGCCGAGCGCGCGGGCGGGCAGCAGATAGCGGCCGCGGCCGATCCACTGCATGGCCAGCTCGAACCCGCGGCCGACCTCGCCCAGGATGTTCTCCCGCGGCACGCGGACGTCCTCGAACACCAGCGCGGCCGGACCCCACTGGCCCATCGTGTCGATCGGCTCGGACTTCCAGCCCGCTTCCCGATCGACCAAGAAACAAGTCACGCCGCCGTTGGCGCCCTTCTCCTTGTCCGTCACCGCGAAGACCATCGTGAAGTCGGCCTCGTGGCCGCCGGTGATGAACGTCTTCTCGCCGTTGATGATCCAGTCGGCGCCGTCCTGCCGGGCCGACGTGCGGATCGCCTTCGCGTCGGACCCCGCGCCGGGCTCGGTGATCGCGAAGCACGACTTGCGCTCGCCGCTGATCGTCGGCAGCAGGTAACGCTGCTTCTGCTCGTCGTTGGCGTGGTACAGGATGTTGTCGGCGGCGCCGCCGAAGCGGAACGGGACGAACGAGCGCCCCAGTTCCGCCTCCAGCAGCGCCGTCATGACCGCGCTGAGCCCCATGCCGCCGTACTCCTGCGGCGTCTGCACACCCCAGAAGCCCGAATCCTTCGCCTTGAGCTGCAACGCTTTCAGCTCGTCGACCGGCAAGCCGGGCTGGTTGGCCCGCTCGCGGCGCAGGACCTCGGCCTCCAGCGGCATGATCTCCTTGCGGACGAACGTGCGCACCCAGTCGCGGACTTCGCGTTCCTCAGGGCTCAGCGAGAAATCCATGTCGCTCCTTACACGAAGGCGTTGATCCCGGTCAGCGCGCGGCCGATGAGCAGCTTCTGGATCTGGCTGGTGCCCTCGTAGAGCGTCATGACGCGCGCGTCGCGCAGGAACTTGGCGACCGGGTACTCGTCGAGGTAGCCATAGCCGCCGAAGACCTGGATCGCCAGGTTCGCCGCCGACACCGCGTTCTCGCTGGCGAACAGCTTGGCCATCGACGCGGCCGTGCCGAACGGCTGCCCGCGCTCGATCAGGTCGGCCACGCGCCACACCAGCAGCCGCGCCGCGTCCGTCGCCACGGCCATGTCCGCCAACATCTCCTGCACCAGCTGGTAGCCGGCGATGGGCTTGCCGAACTGGGTGCGCTCGGTGGCGTACTTGACGCTGGCGTCCAGCGCGCCCTTGGCCAGGCCGACGCAGCCCGCCGCCACCGACATCCGGCCCTTGTCCAGCGCCGACATCGCGATCTTGAAGCCGACACCCTCCTCACCCAGCCGGGCCGAGGCGGGCACTCGGACGCCGTCGAGGACGAGTTCGCCGGTCGACTGGCCGCGCAGGCCGAGCTTGCCCTTGATCTCCCGGTGGGTGAACCCGGCGGCGTCGGTCGGGACGAGGAAGGCACTGATGCCCTTGGCGCCGGGGCCGCCGGTGCGGGCGAAGATCAGCGACACGTCGGCCCAGGTGCCGTTGGTGATGAACATCTTCGAGCCGGTGATGACGTAGTCGTCGCCGTCGCGCACGGCGCGGGTGGCCAGGCTGCCGGCGTCGGAGCCGGTGTCGGGCTCGGTCAGGCCGAAGCAGGCCAGGGACTCGCCGGAGCTGAGCCGGGGCAGCCAGTGCCGCTTCTGCTCCTCGTCGCCCCAGTAGGCGATGGACTTGCCGACCAGGCCGAGGGAGACGCTGACGATGCCCCGGATCGCGGAGTCGCCACGACCGAGCTCCTCCATCATCAGGCAGTACGACAGGTGGTCGCCGCCGGAGCCGCCGTACTCCTCCGGGATGGTCATGCCGAGGAACCCGATGGCGCCGAGCTTGCCGACGATGGCGCGGTCGACCTGCTCGCGCCGGTCCCACTCGGCCGCGTTCGGCACGACCTCCTTGTCGATGAAGTCGCGCGCGAGATCCCACAGGGCCTGCTGCTCGTCGCTGAGTGCGAGGTCCATGACGCTCCCTGGATAAACCATACGGTGTTAGGTTTACTCAGGATAGGCCGCCGGACCCGTCGGCACCACGTGACCCAGGAGACACCTTGCCCCGTCCGAGCACCCCGCTGCTGAACCGGGCACGCATCCGCTCGCACGCGCTGGCGATGGTCGACGCGGCCGGTTTGGGCGGCCTGTCGATGCGCAAGCTCGCGGGCGAGCTCGGCGTGCAGGCACCCTCGCTTTACACGCACTACCGCACGAAAGACGAGCTGCTGCAGGACATCGCCGACGACATCATGTCCACTGTGGACGTCAGCGACTTCGCCACCGACTGGGCCGCGGGCGTGCGGACGTGGGCGCGCTCGTACCGTGCGGCGATGGCGGCCCACCCGAACATGGTCCCGGTCATCGCCTCCGGCCCCGCCCGCCGCGAGACCGCACTGGCCCGCGCCGACGCCGTCCACGGCGGCCTGGTGCGCGCGGGCTGGCCGCCGCGCTACGCCACGATGATCGGCGCGTCCACGAAGTACCTGGTCCTCGGCGCGGCGATGAGCTCGTTCTCCCGCGGGTTCGAGGACGACGTGCAGGTCTACGTCGACCGGTACCCGCACCTCGACCAGGCCCACCGCCTGCGCGACCACGCCGACGAGATCGACGCCGACAGCTTCGAGCTGGCCCTGGACGCCTTCATCCACGGCCTCACAGCGCTGCGCGCGACCCTGTGACCGCCGCCGCGACGAAGTCCTGGACCACCGCGTTCGCCCCCGGCGCCCACGCCACGGCGACTTGGCTGGGGCTGATCCCGGTCACCGGCCGGTAGACCACTCCCGGCCGCGCGTAGAACCGCGCCGTCGACTCGGGGGCCAGCGCGACCCCGTAGCCGTTGGCGATGGCTTGGAGCCACTCGTCGGGCTGATCGGTGACCGCCCCGATCCGCGGCGGGGTGTCCCGATGGTCGACGGCGAGCCAGTAGTCGCGCCATTCACCGGTCTCGGCCGGTGCGGCGACGAACGGCTCGTCCCGCAGGTCCGCGAAGGCGACGCTGTCCCGCTGGGCGAGCGGATGCGTCGCGGCGAGCGCGACGCAGCGGGGCTCGGCGAACAGCGCTTGGACGCGAAATCGCTCCTGACCGGGGAACGGGAGCCGCAACAGGGCGACATCGACCTCGCCGCCCGCCAGCCCGGCCGACGGGTCGGACCAGGTCGCCTGCCGCATGTCGACCCGCCACCCCGGCCGCTTCCGGTTGAAGAGCGCGATGATCTCCTGCGTCGCCTCGTTGGCGGCGCTGGCGATGAACCCGACTCGGACGACTTTGGCCGCGGCCTTCGCCGCCCGCACCGCCTCGTCGTTCGCTTCCAGGACAGCGGGGGCGTGCTCGGCCAGCGCGTGCCCGGCCGCCGTGAGTTCCATGCCCGTGCGGGAGCGGGTGAACAGCGGGACGCCGACGAGGGCTTCAAGGTGCTTGACCTGCTTGGTCAACGCGGGCTGGGAGACGTAGAGCCGCTCGGCCGCCCGGGTGAGGCTCCCCTCCTCGGCGATGGCGAGGAAGGAGCGCAGCAGGCGGGCATCCATTCCTTGAAGTTATAGCCGCAGGTATTGGCGGTCAACCGGGGTGAGCGGCCAGGGTTGAGCCATGTTCACCGCCTACGTCGTCGTCACGATCGCGACCGTCCTGCTCAACGCCGCGGCCGCCGTGGCCGACTTCCGCAAACCCGCCTGGATCCTGGCGAACATGACCTCCTACGGCGTCCCGCACGCCTGGCTGCCCTGGCTTGGCATCGCCAAGGCGGCGGGTGCGGTCGGCCTGGTGGTCGGGTTCGCCATCCCGGCGCTCGGCGTCGTGACGGCCGTCTGCCTGACCCTCTACTTCCTCGGCGCGGTGATCTTCGTGGCGCGGGCTCGGGTGTATCCGGACCTGCCGTACTCCGGCGGACTACTGGTCTTGTCGGGCGCCACCCTGGCCTTCCAGCTCGCGACAGGGTGAAGGACCGCCCTGCTCAGACGCGAAGATCCGCGGCCGCCGCGTTCGACTCGTATCGCGGTTGGTCATGAACATCGGCGGCCCGAAGCGCCCCAACGGACCACGACATCCGACGGGATCCGTCAGCCACCGCCCAACGCTAATGTGAATCTTCATCACGTCACGGGATGGAGCGGGCATGGCGATGTCACGCAGGACGTTCGGACGAGCGTTGGTCGGCGCCGGGGTGGTCACCCTCGGGCTGGCGGCGCAGGCCGAAGCGGCGGCCAACGACTGGATGAGTCCGCTCCCCGACAGCATCTCGTTGGCCCGCCTCAGCATCCCTGGCACCCACGGCTCCGCCACCCGCAGCGGCGGTCCCGCGGTCGCCAACCAGGACCTCACCATCGCCGACCAGCTCGCCGCCGGGGTTCGGTTTCTCGACGCGCGGTGCAGGCTGATCGACAACGTCTTCGCGATGCATCACGGGGCCTACTACCAGGGCCTCATGTTCGGCGACGTCCTCAACCAGTGTGCGGCGTTCCTCGCGGCGAACCCGCGCGAGACCGTCCTCATGCGCGTCAAACAGGAGTACTCCACCGCCGCCGATGGCGCGTTCGGCGCCGTCTTCGCCGACTACCAGCGGCGGTGGCCGGGCCTGTTCCACATCGGCGCCGACGTCCCGTCGCTCGGGCAGGCGCGTGGCAGGGTCGTAGTCATCTCCGACAACGGCGGTGTCCCCGGGATCCGGTGGAACAGCCTCGACATCGCCGACGACTACGACATCGCCACGATCTTCGACCTCAACTCCCGCAAGTGGCCCGGCGTCCGGCGCCACCTGGACGCGGCGCGGCAGGACACGGGCAGGGGCCTCTTCATCACCTTCACTTCGTCGTGGGGCTGGGGGCTGTGGCCCCGCGACGCGGCGAACGCGATCGCGCCGAAGGTGCGGGACTATCTGGCGCCGTTGAGCAAGGCGATGGTGGGGATCGTGGCGGTAGACTTCGTGACGCCGACCAAGGCCGCGCAGGTGTTCCGGCTGAACTAGTTCGGGAACTTCCCGGATGTCACAAGCCACACGTGGCCGTCAGGATCGGTGAAAGCGCCCGAGTAGCCCCAAGGCTGCTGCCCTGGCTCGGTGACCGTCTTCGCCCCCGCCGCAACCGCGCGCGCGACGATCTCGTCGACGTGTGTGTCGGATTCGGCGGGCAGGTTGAGTGCGCACTCGCTGGTCGCCGAGCCCGCGGTGGCCCGGCCGCCGGTGATCCAGCCGAAGCCGCCGGTCGGGATGAGCATGATCCGAAGACCCTCGTCGACCACGAACTGAAGCGGCTCGGGCACACCGTCGTCGGCTATCTCGTCACCGAACGGCTCGAATCCGAGGCCGTCGCGGTAGAACGCGAACGCGACCTGACGGTCGACGGTCGGCAGGCAGATGATCATTTAGTCCTCCCTGCCGCCGAACGTATCACCGAGCAGCCGCCACGCGGTGAGGGCGAGCCCTGCGCGGAGCAGGCCCGCGGGCTCGGTGAGTTCGATGCCCAGGGACTTCCCGATCTGGTCGAGCCTGCGCGCGATGCTGCTGTGGTGCAGGTGAAGCAGTTCCGCGGCACGCCGCTGGGAGCCGGTGGCACAGTAGGCGGCGAGGGTGTCCACGTCGTCCGGCGCGAGGCGGGTCATCGCGGCCACGTCCGCGTTGTCCCGCAAGGCATCCTGGGGGATCTCGGCGAGGAGCGCCAACGCGCCCAGGCTGTCGAAGTGGACAACCGGCTTGTGTGCGGTGGTGAAGCGCAAGGCGGTGCGGGCTTCCCGCCAGGAACGGTCGGGACGGTCGGCGGCACCGACGCCCGCGCTGGTGCCGGTCGGAAAGGCCGAATCCACCTTGGTGGCGAGGATGACGCCGACGTCGTCGACCGGGGCCGCCTTCACCGGACGCGCCGGACAGATCGCTCCCGCCACCTGGTCGAGCGGCAGCCGCGACCGCACGGCGACCACCCGGACGGGCAGGTCCGCGGCGAAACCCAGCAGCCGCAACGCCCGCGCCCTGGCCGCTTCGTCGGTATCGGCGCTGATCACCAGCTCGACGAGGGCGGGATCGGCCATGGTCGTGCGGGCCGGGCCGTACCGCTCGACCACGGCCGCGGCGGCGATGGCGAGCCGGTCGAGCAGTACCGCGTCCAGCGGGCTCGGCGGGCCGGGGCGTTCCAGCCAGACCGCGCCGATCTCCTCCTCGTCCAGCGTGATCGGCGTGGTGGTGGACGCGGGCAGCTGGGTCGACGCCTGCGTGCCGTCGGGCGACATGCGGATCGCGCGACCCGTACCGTGCAGCCGGATCCCGGCGACGCACTCGGCCAGCCCCGCCGACGCGCGGGCCAGCACCGGCAGGTCCACGCGTCGGCGCATCAGTGTGTCGTAGAACATGACGACGCGGATCGCGCCCTCGGCTTGCGAATCCAGCTGCGACAACCGCTCGACCAGTGCCTCCATGACACGAGGATAGGTGCGCCGACCGGTGCGTGATCACCGCCGGACGCGCGACGGTTGTCGGGTGATCTCGTGGGCGGGGTCGGTGAGGATGATCGTCATGGATCCCGAACTGGAAGCATTCCTCCCACTGTTCCCGCCCGCGAACCTGGACGACCCGGCCACCGCGCGCCGGAACATCGCCGCGCTGGTCGCCTCGGTGCCCGCGCCGGACACCTCGGACCTGGAGATCGAGGACCGGACGGTGTCCCCGGACGTGCCCGTGCGGATCTACCGCCCGCACCAGGCCCAAGGCGCCGTCGTGTGGCTGCACGGCGGCGGATTCGTCATGGGCGACCTGGACACCGAGCACCCGTGGGCCGCCCGACTGGCGACCGCGTGCGGCGCGGTGGTGATCTCGGTGGGCTACCGCCTGGCGCCGGAGAACCGGTTCCCCGCCGCGCATGACGACGCCTACGCCGTGCTGACGTGGGCGGCCGAGCACGCCGCCGAACTCGGCGTAGACCCGGACCGCATCGCCGTCGGCGGCCACAGCGCGGGCGCGGGCCTCGCGGCCGGTCTGGCGCTGCGGGCGCGGGACGAGCAGGGACCGCCGATCCGGTTCCAGCTGCTCAACCAGCCCGAGATCGACGACCGCCAGGAGACGTGGTCGGCCAGGAACTTCACCGACACCCCGTGGATGAACCGCGACAAACTCGCCGCGACGTGGCGGCACTACCTGGGCGGCGAACCCGCCACGCCGTACGCGGCGCCCGCGCGGGCCGCCGACGTCTCCGGCCTGCCACCGGCCTACATCGCCACCGCCGAGTTCGACCCGCTCCGCGACGAGGGCATCGGCTACGCCCTGCGCCTGCTCCAGGCGGGCGTGTCGGTCGAGCTGCACCAGTGGCCGGGCACGTTCCACGGGTCGCAGGCACTGCTGTCCGCCGAGGTGTCGCAGCGGCAGATCACCGAACTCGCCGCGGCACTCCGTCGCGCATTGGGGGAATCGTGACCATCGACCTGTTCGCGTCCGCTGTCCGCTTCCGGGAGAACGGCCGGGTGAGCGCCGAGGAGCAGCTGTTCGACCCGTCGCGGGACGGCTGGCAGCTGATGACCTTCCACGTCGAGACCGCCGCCGACGTGCACGCCGACCACTGGGAGATCCACACGGAGGCGGACGAGGTCGTCGCCTGCCTCACCGGCGGGATACGCCTCTACTTCCGGCCGAGACTGCCAGGCGAACCGGAGGAAGAGGTCACGCTGACGCCGGGTGCCGCGGTGATCGTTCCCCGGGGGCGATGGCACCGCATCGAACTGGACCTTCCCGGCGACATCATGTCCCTCACCATGCCCCGCGGCAGCCGCCTCGAGAAGCGGTAAACGCGTAGTGGCCACCGGCCGGGTCGGGCAGCATGGCGCCATGCTGCTGCTCGTCCCCGCCGACGCGCTCCGCCCCCGCCGCCCCGACGCGCACTTCGCCGCGGAGGCCGACGCCGCCCGGGCGCTGGGAATCAAGGTCGCGCTGGTCGACCACGACGCGCTGACCTCGGACCGCGCCGATGAGGCGGTGTCCAGGGTCCCCGCCGACGATGACGCGGTCTACCGCGGCTGGATGCTGCGCGGCGAGCAGTACGCCGCCTTCTCGGCGGCGCTGGTGGGGCGCGACGTGAACTTGCGGACCAGCGCCGAGCAGTATCGGTGCGCCCACGAACTGCCCGGCTGGTACGCGGCCGTGGAGCCGCTGACGCCCCGATCGGCGTGGACGGTCGGCGACGACCGCGCCGCGTTCGATCGCGCGCGGGTGGAACTCGGCCCAGGCCCCGCGGTGTTGCGGGACTACACCAAGTCGATGAAGCACTATTGGGCCGAGGCCGCGTTCATCCCCGAGCTGGACGACGCGTCGGCCGCGTGGGCGGTGGCGAGCCGGTTCAGGGAACTGCGCGCGGACGACATGGCTGGCGGATTCGTCCTGCGCCGATTCGAGGAGTTCACCTCGTCGGAGGTGCGGACCTGGTGGATCGACGGCGAGTGTGTGCTCGCCGGGCCGCACCCGGACACCCCGGACCAGGTCCCACCCGACCCCGACCTCGCCGCGGTCCGACCGCTGGTCGCCGAGCTGAAGCTGCCGTTCGTGACGGTGGACCTCGTCCTGCGCGCGGACGGCCGGTGGCGCATCGTCGAACTCGGCGACGGGCAGGTCAGCGACCGGCCGACCACGATCCCGGCGGAAACGATGATCGCGATGCTCTACGGGGCACGAGTGGAGGACAAGCTGTGAACGATGTCTGGTCGATAGTGCACGGCGAACGCGCGGCGTTGATCGATGATCTCGCGCGGGTCGATGGCCAGCGCTGGGAGACGCCGTCGTTGTGTGCGGGGTGGACGGTGCACGACGTCGTCGCCCATCTGATCGACTCCGCCAGGACGACGCGGCTGGGGTTCGTCGCGAGCCTTGTCCGGGCGCGGTTCGACTTCGACCGGCTGAACGCGCGCGGGATGGCGCGGGCGCGTGGGGCTTCGCCGCGGGAGACGCTGGATCGGCTGCGACAGGTGGCGTCGCGGACGTCGGGGCCGCCCGCGCCCCTAGACAGCAGGCTGGTCGAGGAAGTCGTGCACGGTGAGGACATCCGCAGGCCGCTGGGCCTCACGCGCGCCTACCCGACGGAGGCCGTCGTCAGGTCGATCCAACTGCAGGCGCGCACCCCGGCTTCGTTCGGCGGGGCCAAGGAACTGGTCGCCAAGGTCCGGCTGACCGCGACGGACACCGACTTCTCGATCGGCGAGGGTCCGGAGGTCAACGGGCAGGCGCTCTCCCTGCTCCTGGCCATCGCCGGGCGGCGGGTGGCGCTGGACGAGCTTCACGGTCCGGGGCTCACCGAGTTAGCCGCGAAGTAGCCGCGAAGTAGCCGCGCCGATCATTCAGCAGCAGTGACGCCCCTGCCAGGCCTGGCTTCCTTCGCGGGCGGCGATCGCGGCGATGATCAGTGCCGCGGTCGGGTCGGCCCACCACCAGCCGAACAGGCTGTTCACCAGCAGGCCCACCAGCAGGACGGCTGACAGGTAGGTGCACAGGAGCGTCTGCTTGGAGTCCGCGACAGCACTCGCCGACCCGAGTTCCCGGCCCGCTCGGCGCTGGGCGGCGGACAGGACGGGCATGACGACGAGCGACACGGCCGCCAGCGCGATGCCGACGGTGGAATGGTCCGGCGCCTCGGCGGCGACCAGGGCGCGGATCGACTCCACGGTCACATAGGCGGCCAGCGCGAAGAAGGACAGCGCGATGACCCGCAGCGCCGCGCGTTCGCGGGATTCGTGCCGGGCCGCGGCGAACTGCCACGCGACCGCGACCGCGGAGGCCACCTCGACGACCGAGTCGAGCCCGAAGCCGATCAGCGCGGTGGACGACGCGATCGTGCCCGCGCTGATCGCCACGACCGCCTCGATGACGTTGTAGGTGATCGTGGCGGCGACCAGCAGCCGCACCCGGCGGACAAGCGTGGCACGCCGCCCGTTGTCGGCTGCGGGAGCAGGTGCGCAGCAACCGTCTCCGCACGACGCAACGGAAAGCGGGTTCGGCCCGCCGGCCAGGCTGGGCGCACCAGCCGAGTTCGACGGCGGCTCGCCGGTCACGCCGTGTCGCCCCGGGTGTGGTCGCACCGGGCGGCCGTCTCGACCGCCAGCACGACGTCCACCAGCTCCGCCAGCGCCCGCGCCAGATGGGGATCGGCCAACTCGTAGCGCACCTGCCGGCCCTCCTCCACCGCCACCACCAAACCGCAGCCGCGCAGGCACGACAGGTGGTTCGACACGTTCGAGCGGGTCAACCCGAGCTGGTCGGCCAGCCGCGCCGGGTACTCCGGGCCGTCGAGCAGGGCCAGCAGCAGGCGGCACCGCGTGGGGTCGGCCAGCGCGCGCCCCAGCCGCGCCATCGCCTGCTCCCGTGTCTCCGAGGTCAGCATGGCCCGACAGTACAGCCACCACTGAATTCAGCCAAGACTGTATGGTCATCAGGCGTGTAAAGACGGCCTCCGTCCCCTCTTACTCACTGAGGGGGTGGCCAGGATGCGGGACGCGGCGGTAGCGCGGATTCGCGAGGCGATGAACCGGCCGCCCGCGGTGGTCCTGATCGGCGGGCCACCCGGGATCGGCAAGTCCTGGCTGGTCGAACGCGTACTCACCCGGCCGTCGGTCATCGTCGGCTGCCGCGGTCTGCCGAACGGCGCGTACGTCGTCGTCAAGGAACTCCTGGCCTGCCTCGCCGAAGACCTGGCCATAGGCCCTGACGAACACGCGACCTGCGTCGCCGTGCGCGACCTGGTCAAGCACACCACCGTCGTGATCGAAGACGTCGACACCGCCGACGCCGAGTCGCTGCGGGTGTTGCGCTACCTCGCGACCCGGCCGCCCGACGGGTTCGTGCTGATCGTGACCCACGCGGAGAACACTCCGCTGGGCGGACGCCTCGAATCCGCCGCCACCAGGCTGGTCCGCGTGGACCTGGAGCCACTCGACGTCGACGAAGTGGTCGCCATGGGAGCCACCGCCGACGTGCACCGGCTCTCCGGCGGGATCCCGCTCTTCGCGAAGGCGCTGCTGGACGACGATCCCCAGGTGATCGCCGAGGTCGCCGCCGAGCGGATGGCGGCGCTGTCGCCCGCCGCGCGCCGGGTCGTGGCCGCGGCGGCGTTGGCGCGCAAGCCAGTGAGCGGGCCGCTGCTCGCTCGGGTGTGCCGATTGGCTTGGGACACCGTCGAACCCGTACTGCTGCGCGCCGTCGACATCGGGATCTTGGCCCGGCGTGGTGATGGCGCGGTCGAGGTGCGGCCGCCCGCGCTCGCGACGGCGATCGCGGCCGGGATGACGACCCGGGAACGGATTCGCGGCCACACGGCGATGGTCGCGGCCTTGGCCCGCCAGGACGGGGACGTGGCCGAACTGGTCCACCACAGTCGAGCCGCGGGCGACCTCGCCGCCGCCGCCCGCTACGCCGACCGGATGGCCGACCACGCCGACGCCGTGGAGCTGTTGCAGGGCCTGTTGAGCGAGCCCGCCCTGTCCGCCACCGCCCGCGCGAACCTCGCCCGGCGGCTGGGACGGCTGGCGCTGACCAGCCTCGCCTACGACGAGACCGTCACGCTCCTCCGCGAGATCCTCGCCGACGGCCGCCTGCCCAGCGGCTTGCGCGGCGAGTTGCGGCTGAGTCTGGGGCTGGTGCTGGGCAACCAGGCGGGCGACGGCGAGGCCGGGCGCACCGAGCTGATCCAGGCCGTCGACGAGCTGCGCAGGCGTCCGGCGCTCGCGGCGCGGGCGATGTCGGCGCTGGCGCTGCCGTTCTGGGGCCGCGCCTGCCTGGCCGAACACCTGTGGTGGCAGGAAGAGGCGCTGCGCACGGTGCCCGCGCGGGGCGACCCGGCGCTGCTGACCGCGGTCGCGGTGAACCACGCAGGCGTGTTGATGCTGGTCGGCGACCGTCGCGCGTGGACAGTGGCGGCCGCGCTCCCGGAGGACGGCACCAACCCGGCCGACCGCGCGCAGCTCGTCCGCGGCTACGCCAACCTCGCCGACGCGACGACCACCCTCGGCCACCACACAGCCGCCGCCGACTTCCTCGCCAAAGCCGAACGGCTGGCCGCGCGGACCGGGCCGTCCTATCCGCGCCGCCTGGCCGCGGGCGTCGAGCTCCGGCTCGCGCTGGGGAACGGCCGGTGGGCTGGGTTGGACGAGCGGGCACGCCGCCACCTGGCCACCGCCGCGCACACCCCGTACGCCGCCAGCGACGCGTATGTGGTGCTGGCGCAGCTCGCGTTCGCGCGCGGCGAGTGGGACGAGGCCGAGGAGTTCCTGCGTGCCCCTAGCCTGTGGACCGCGAGCGGCTGGTGCGGGCCGGAGGTGACGATCGCGGCGGCGATCCGGGTGCGACTGGCCGTGGTGCGAGGACGGACGCCGGACGCGCTGGCCGAACTCGACGACACCCTGGAGCTGGTGCGCCAGAAGAGCGGCTGGGTGTGGTCGGCGGAGCTGGTCGGCGCCGCCGTCGAGGCGCTGCGGCACGCAGGCGACGACCGCCGGGCACGGGAACTGGTGGCGGAGTTCGCCGCCGCCGTCGAGGACCTCGACGCCCCGTTCTCCCACGCGATGGCCACGCACTGCCGGGGCGAGGTCGCCGACGACGACGAAGCCGTCGAGCTGTTCACCGAGGCCGCCGAACGGCTCGACGCGCTGCCCCGGCCGTATGAGCGGGCACGGGCGATCGAAGCGGCCGCCCGCCGCCTGCTGCCCGCGCTGGACCTGGTGACCCAGGCCGCCGAGGCGTTCACCGCGCTGGGCGCCACCTGGGACGCGGCCCGGTGCGGCCACCTGCTCCGCGAGCACGGCCGCCCGACGACGGGCAGACGCGGTCGCCGGGGCTACGGCGGGGAACTGTCGCCCAGGGAACTGGAAGTGGCACACCTGATGGAGTTGGGCCGCTCCAACAAGCAGATCGCCGAGGTGCTCTTCCTCTCGCCGCGCACCGTCGAGCGACACGTCGCCAGCGTCCTGCGCAAGCGCGGCGAGACCCGAGCCCAGCTGCGCGTTCATGATTAGTTGAGTAGCGGTACGCACAATTTCCTGCATTGTTCGCGGCACTGGTCGTCGCCCACGGTGGGGCCACGCACTTCTCCCCCACCCTGCAAGGAGGACCACTCGTGCGTATCACCAGGAATCTGTGGCTCACCGGCCTGTGCGCCCTGGCTCTGACCAGCGGCGTCACGTCGGTGTCCGCGGCTGAGCAAGCCGAGTCCGGCTACGTCGTCGTCCTGCGCGACGGCACCGACCCGGCCGCCGTCGCCACCGCCCACGTCGCCCGCCACGGCGGCACCGTCGGGCACGTCTACCGGCACGCGCTGCGAGGCTTCGCCGTCACCCTGACCTCGAAGAGCGCCGACGCGCTGCGCCGCGACCCGCGGGTCCGGGCGGTCGAGGCCGACCAGACCGTGCACATCACCGACCAGAGCGTGCCCACCGGGATCGGCCGGACCTACGCCGCGGGCAACGCCAACCTCAAGATCAACGGCCAGGAGGACTACGCGGTCGACGTCGACATCGCGGTGATCGACACCGGCGTCGACGCCCGGCACCCCGACCTGACCGTGGTCTCCCAGACCGACTGCGTCAACAAGTCCAGCTGCACCGACGGCGGCGGCAACGACGACCACGGGCACGGCAGCCACGTCGCGGGCATCGCGGCGGCGAAGGACAACGGGATCGGGGTCGTCGGCATCGCACCCGGGGCCCGGGTGTGGTCGGTCAAGGTGCTCGACGCGGGCGGCAGCGGGCAGCTGTCCGGCGTGACCGCCGGGGTCGACTGGGTCGCGGCGCACGCCGACGAGATCGAGGCCGCGAACATGAGCCTCGGGTGCGATGGGTGCACTGACAACGCGTTGACCCAGGCGATCAGTTCGGCGGTTGGGAAGGGTGTGGTGTTCGCTGTCGCGGCGGGGAACAACCACAAGGACGCTCGGACGTTCTTCCCGGCGAATCATCCGGATGTTGTGACGGTGTCCGCGCTGGCGGACTTCAACGGGGCATCGGGAGGTGGCGCGGCTTCGACTTGCCGCGCGGATCAGGACGACACGTTGGCCGACTTCAGCAACTTCGGTGCGGTGGTGGAGATCGCGGCGCCGGGGACATGCATCTACTCGACGTCGAAGAGTGGCGGGTATGCGACGCTGAGCGGGACTTCGATGGCTGCGCCTTATGTCGCGGGTGCGGCAGGGCTGCTCACGGCGAATGGGAACCGGGCGACGAACCGGGACCAGGCGCTGGCGGTGCGGCAGCGGTTGGTGGATACCGGGAACACACGGTGGAATGACGACTCGGGTGACAACATCACTGAGCCGTTGCTGGATGTCAGTTCTACGGCTGATTATCCGGCGGGTGCGCCTGACCCGGGCAGGCCGACCGCCGCGTTCTCCGCGTCCTGCTCTTCCGCGAACACCACGTGCTCGTTCGACGCTTCGGCCAGCGCTGACGCGGACGGCACGATCACTGGGTATGCGTGGGATTACGGTGACGGCTCGACCGGCACCGGGAAGACCAGTTCGCGGACGTACTCCAAGGCTGGTTTCTACAGCGTACGGCTGACTGTCACTGACAACGCTGGTAAGACGAATGTGACTCGGCGGATGGTCAAGGCGGGGGATCTGCCGCCTACGGCGTCGTTCACCGCTCGGTGCAGCAACTCCACCTGCACCTTCGACGGCCGTGCGTCTAGTGATGCCGAGGGAGGTGTCACCTATGCCTGGTCGTTTGGTGATGGGGGGACGGCCACGGGGGCTACCGCGTCGCATTCTTACCCGGCGGCGACCAATCGGTACACCGTTCGGCTTACGGTGACCGACACTCGGAACCAGACTTCCAGCGTTACCAAGGAAGTTCGGTGCACGAAGGTTGTGACGTCGGCGATCTGCTTCGTGCAGATCTAGTGGGCGGGGGGGCCGTGTCTCTTCGGGGGCACGGCCTCTTTGGTTTGTGGGTGCCTGTTTGGGTGGTTCGCCTTGATTTGGGACCCCTCCAAATCAAGGCGAACCACCCAAACAGGCATTCGCGTTTGGGCGTTGCAGTTGCCTGGGGCTTGAGCTGCGTATCTTCTTCTCAGCCCGCCACTTCTTCTTTGGCTCAGCCAACGCCGGCGCCGTGTAGGGCTACCCAGCGGCGCATTGAGTATTCGACCATCGTGATCAGCGTGTTCTTGGTCGATACCCTGTCCCTTGCATCGCAGGTCACGATGGGGACTTCCTGGCCTACGGCCAGGGCGTCGCGGACCTCTTCCACGTCGTGCCCAAGTACACCGTCGAAGCAGTTCAGGCCGATGACGTAGGGGAGGTTGCGCTCCTCGAAGAAGTCGATCGGGGAGAAGCAGTCCGCCAGGCGTCGGGTGTCGGCCAGGACTACCGCGCCGATGGCGCCGCGGACCAGGTCGTCCCACATGAACCAGAAGCGTTGCTGGCCCGGGGTGCCGAACAGGTACAGGACCAGGTCGGAGTCGAGCGAGACGCGGCCGAAGTCCATCGCGACGGTGGTGGTGGATTTGTTCGGGGTGGCCGCGATGTCGTCGATGCCCATGCTGGCGGTGGTCATCACCGCCTCGGTGGTCAGGGGCATGATCTCCGAAACCGAGCCGACGAAAGTCGTCTTGCCCGCGCCGAAGCCACCCGCCACGACGATCTTGACCGAGGTCAGCGTGGGGGCCGCCGTGTCCTCAAAGCCGACGGAGTCCACTCAGTACCCTTTCCATCAACACGAGGTGGGCCTTGTTGGCGCCACCGGAAGCGGTCTTGTGCACAGTGACCAGACCGAGTTGGGCCATGTCGCCGAGCAGCACCTTCGCCACGCCCAGGGGCGCGCCGAACAGGGTGGCGACTTCGGCGACCGAGCGCGGCTCCTTGCAGAGGGCGCCGATCTCGCGGTGTTCGGACTCGGCGAAGACCGAGGCGTCCGACTCCTTGGCCGAGACCATCGTCTCCACCCGCAGTTCGAAGGTGGAGCGCGTGCGCCCGCGCGTCCAGGCGTAGGGGCGCACCATCGAGGCATCCTGCTCCGCGGCGGAGCCTTCTGGGGACGGGTCGGCCGGGGCATCGTCGACCGCGTCGCCCGAGTCGGCTGGCCACTCTGGCTCCACCGCGGGCTGCTCCGCTGTGACCGCGTCGTCCACTTCGGACTTGCGGTGCCTGCGCCGACGTCCTCCACCGAGGGAGAGGCCGTTCATCACGTCGGCGATGTTCGTCTCCGGGGCCGGTTCGCCCCACTCGATACTCATGTCTCACTCATGCGGGCTGCCCCACCATCCTCCCGGCGGCGCCCTGCAGCGCCGCCCGCAGTTCCGGGGTGAGAATCTGGCCGACGCGGTCGACCAGCAGGGTCATCTCGTAGGCCACCTGCCCGATGTCGCAGTTGGGCGCGGCGAGCACCCCGAGGCAGGACCCGTCGCCGATGGCCATGAGCAGCATCACCCCGCGCTCCATCTCGACCACCGTCTCCTTGACCGCACCGGCGTCGAAGCACCGGGCGGCGCCGGAGGTCAGGCTGATCAGCCCCGACGCGACCGCGGCGAGCTGGTCGGCGCGGTCGACGGGCAGCCGGGCGGAGGAGGTGAGCAGCAACCCGTCGGCCGAGACCACCACGGCGTGGGCCACTCCGGTGACCCGTTCCGCGAAGTCGTTGACCAACCAGCCGAATTGGCTTGGCTTGGACTGCGTGGACGTCATCGTGCTCCATTCGTGATGGGAGGGACGCGGCGGCTCATGCGTCCAGCCCGGATTCCTGTTCGGTGGCTTGCTTTGCCAGGCTCTCCCGGCCGCGGCCGATTCCCCGCTGCAGGCTGCCGAGCCTGCTGCGCAAGGCCTCCGCGTCACGTTCGACGCGGATCTCCGTGCCGGGCAAAGGGTCGAGGCTGCCGGGCAGCAGCCGCTCGCGCGGCGTGCGGCGCGGCAGGGCGCCGTCCTGGGTGTCCGGTGTGGACGCGCCGAGGGTGGCGGCGGCGTCCCAGCCCGCGTCGGCGGCGAAGCGCCACTGGGCGCCGCGCAGGTCGACCCCATCGGGGTTGCCGTGGGCCGGACCGGTGTGGTGCACGCCGCGGGCGCGGTGCACACCCGCCTGGTAGCTCGACAGCCGGGACCGCAGGTCGTCGGCGTCGCGGCCCGGCACCGGGGGCGGGCCTGAGTCGATGCTGCCGGGGACCAGGTTGCGCCGCGGGGTGCGGCGGGGCAGGCCGGAGCGGGTGAAGTCCTCCGGCTCGGCCGCCGACACCGTCTTCGCCGCCTGGAAGCCCTGGTCGGCCGCGAAGTCCCACGCCGGGCCCTGTTCCGCGTCGGCGACCGTGGAGTTCGGGTCGTCGGTGACGGTGCGGAACCAGGCCGAGACCATCTCGTCGAAGATCGGCGTGGTCTCCTGGATGTCGCGCACCGGCTCGCCGCCGCGCGGCCGCTCGTGCACCAGGGTCGTGTCCCACCAGCCGCTGTCCGCCTCGGGGGGCCGGGGCGCGAACAGCTGCGACGCGGGCAGGTCGGCCTCGGGCAGGTCCGGCGCCGGGTGCGCGGGCCACGCGACCGCTCCAGCGGGCTCGACGGGCATGTCGGGCTCGGCCGGGCTGGTCGGGGTGGCCGTGGCGCGGTCGACCGGCTTGGGCTCGCGGCGCGGCAGCGGGTCGGCCTTGTCGGCGGCGTCGCGCGGCTGGGGCAGCGACTCGGGCATCTCGGCGCCGTCGCCGCGGGTCATCGGGATGAACGACTCGACACCGTTGGTCGGCGCGCGGCGGGGCAGGCCATTCACCGTGGAACCGTTGGTGCCGTTCGTGCCGTTCGTGCCGTTCGTGCCGTTCGTGCCGTTCGTGCCGTTGACCGCCGACCCGTTGACGGCGGATCCGTTGGTGCCGTTGACCTTCGCGCCGTTGGACCCGTTGGAACCGTTGGTGCGCTTGATCCCCGACGAGTGGGCGGGCGGCTCGTCCGGCTTTGCCGCGGGCGCGGGCGGCAGCCCCACGACGTTGGACGTGACCAGGTCCGACGGCACCGTGATGGTGGCGCGCAGCCCGGTCGGGGTGCCCGGCCGCAGCCGGACCTTCACCCCGTGCCGCGCGGCGAGCCTGCCGACCACGAACAGGCCCATCCGGCGTGACGTGGTCGCGTCGACCGCGCCGTCCTCGGCGAGCCGGGCGTTGGCCTCGGCGAGTTCGTCGGCCTTCATGCCGATGCCGCGGTCGCCGACCTCGATGCGGACCGTGCCGCCGTCGACGTGGTGGCTGGAGATGGTGACCTGGGTGGCGGGGGCGGAGAACTGCGCGGCGTTGTCGAGCAGTTCCGCGGTGAGCCGCACCAGGTCGCCGACCGCGTACCCGACGACCAGGACATTGGGCGGCGGCGCGATCACCACCCGCTGGTACTGCTCCACTTCGGACACCGCGGCGCGCAGCAGGTCGGCCAGGCTGACCGGCTGGGCGGAGCGGCGGGCGTGGTGGACCTCGCCGGAGGCGGTGCCGGAGAGCACCATCAGGTTCTCGTTGTTGCGCCGCATCCGGGTGGCGAGGTGGTCGAGCTGGAACAGCGTGGCGAGCTGGTCGGCGTCCTCCTCGTCACGTTCGAGCCGTTCGAGCAGCTGCAGCTGGCGCTGCACCAGTCCCTGGCTGCGACGCGACAGGTTGACGAACACGCCCGCGTAGTGGGCGCGCATCCCGGCCTGCTCGGTGGCCAGCCGCAGCGCCTGCTGGTGCACCGCGTCGAACGCGCGGGCCACCTCGCCGACCTCGTCGGCGGAGACCACCGCGACCGGCTCGACCGTGGGCACCGCCAAGTCGCGGCCGTCGCGCAGCGCGGCGACGGCGGCGGGCAGCCGGTGCTCGGCGACGTCGAGCGCGCCGCGGCGCAGCGTGCTCAGCGAGCGCAGCAGGTGCCTGCCGATGACGAACATGATCGCGGCGGCGGCGACCAGCGCGACGATCAGGATGACCGAGGCCAGTCCCGCCGCGTCGCTCGCCTTGTCCTGCAGGGCGGCCGACCCGCTCTTGATCTGCTCGCCGAGCGTGCCGCTGATGTCGCTGAGCTTGCCCGTGACCAGGTCGCTGGCACCGTTCCAGTCCGCCGCGGTGACCGGCACGCCGGGTTTGCTGCCACGGTCGAGCGCTCGGCGCACCAGCAGGTTGCGGGTCTCGGCCTCGGCGCCGGGCAGCGCGCGGGCGTACTCCTCCTGCTGGGCCGGGTCGGCGATCGCCCGGAAGTCGGCGAGGCGGTCGTCGAGCCGGGCCTGCGAGGCGCGCATGGCGTCGACCTCGGCGGTGGCCAGTGCGCCGCGGACGATGCCGATGCCCAGCAGACCTTGCTGGTAGTGCACCTCTTCTTTGGCCGCTTCGAGGTCGTGCAGCGCACCGGCCGTGCCGGACAGCGCCGAGTCGGCGACCTCCTCGGCGGCGGCGCGGTCGAAGGCGATCAGCGCGCGGATCACCGAGCTGTAGCCCGCCAGCGCGGCGGGCCCGTCGACCTCGCCCGCGGTCACCTTGCCGCGCAGCACGTCCAGCTCCCCGAAGCGGGTCAGCACGTCGGCATAGCGGGCGGTGGTGGTCTCGTTGGAGAACACCAGGCCGTCGGCGGCGGCCAGCAGCGCGGCCTTGGCCTCGTCGGCGCTGCGCCGCTCGGCGACGAGCTCGAAGTTGATGTCTTGCGACCCCGCCGTGAGCAGGACCGCGGCCTTGGTGCGCTCGCGCTGCAGCCAGGTGACGGATTTGTGGAGTGTGTCGTTGACCGTGACGAGCCGGTCGATCTGCTTGTAGGAGTCGGCGCGGTCGATCTGCGAGCCGATCTGCAGCACGCCGAGCACGATCGCGAACAGCACGGGGACCAGGGTGACGGCGGCCAGCTTCACCGGGATGCCCCAGTCGCGCCACTGGCGCAGCGCCGTCCAACGGGACTTGCTCACACGCACTCCTCCACGACGGACTGGGTTCGCCGTCGGAACATCTGCCTCACCGCGCCGTTCTCCTTCCACACCGAAACCCGGACAGCACTGGGCACAACGACGAACCTGACAACTGGGGCCAACGGGGCACAGGTCGCACACTCAAACCGCTTATCGCCGATATCGGTGTGAACGTGTCCCTCCCCGGACATCGGCCACATCGGCGAGAACTTGAGAGCACAGCGTACCCCCGATTCAGCGATCATCAAGCCTTTCCGACGAGAGCGGACTGACCTGCGAAAACGCCGATTAACGGGGATCGGGAGCGGTTACCTCGTCCACTCTCGGGGCTATTTAGTCACGCATTGCTGCTCATTGTCGACCTTAATCGCTCGATCGGGTCATCCTGTCCCCCGACCGTGTCCACACGGGTCGATCACCCGCCGAAACCGCCCCCTACCTGCAACGATCACGTTGGCGCCAACCGATTCCCGGTCGTTTCAGGCCCCGGTTGATCCACGATCGGTGACCGTGCGCCTGCCGTGGGCCACCACGGACACGCCTGGTGATCGACCGGTTCACCGATCCGTGTGATGTCTCGATCCGACCCGTACCCAAAAGCCGTCGCTATCGTTCCGTGATCAGCGCGCCGAATTGTCGGCCGACATTAGGGCGTGCGCCCGGATCGTGGTTAGTATGGCGCCCGCCCGGTCCTCGCTATCGGCTCGTTATAAGAACCGCACGCCGATCAGCCCCGCACCGGAACTCCCCTACTCGAAGGCAAGCCGCCGCCGGAGGAATGCATGACCGAGGTCGTCCCGCCCCCCGTACGACCGCGCGCCCACTCGGACCGCCGCCCCACCTTCGGCGGCATCACCACGCCGACCGACCGCGGCCGCGCCGGTGGACCCGACTACGCCGCGATCCACCGCAGCGGCGAGTTCACCGCGCTGCGCCGCAGGTTCCGCCGGTTCGTGTTCCCGATGAGCGCCCTGTTCTTCGTCTGGTACCTGACCTACGTCCTGCTCGCCGCCTACGCCAAGGGATTCATGAGCCACCGCCTGTTCGGCTCGGTCACCGTCGGCCTCGTGCTCGGCCTGGCCCAGTTCGCCTCCACCATCGGCATCACCGCCTGGTATCTGCGCTGGGCGCGCAAGAACATCGACCCGGACGTGGCCGCGATCCGCGCCGCGGCGGGGGTGGACGCCCGATGAGCGCGCTCGCCGCGGGCAGCCAGGTCGGCGACCCGATACTCAACACCGTCGTGTTCGCCGCCTTCGTGGTGATCACCCTCTACGTCGTCTACCGGGTGAGCGGCCGCAACAGCTCCACTTCGGACTACTACGCCGCGGGCGGCCGGTTCACCGGCGTGCAGAACGGGATCGCGCTGTCCGGCGACTTCCTGTCGGCGGCGTCGTTCCTCGGCATCGCGGGCGCCATCGCGATCAACGGCTACGACGGCTTCCTGTACTCGATCGGCTTCCTGGTGGCCTGGCTGGTCAACCTGCTGCTGATCGCCGAGCTGGTGCGCAACACCGGCCGTTTCACCATGGGCGACGTGCTGGCCTACCGGATGCGGCAGCGCCCGGTGCGCGCCGCGGCGGCCACGTCGACGCTGGTGATCTCGTTCTTCTACATGCTGGCCCAGATGGCGGGCGCGGGCGCGGTCGTCGCGCTCCTGCTCAACGTCCAGGGCAAGGGCGGGCAGGCGCTCGTCATCGCCGTCGTCGGCCTGATCATGATCTTCTACGTGCTGGTCGGCGGCATGAAGGGCACCACGTGGGTGCAGATCATCAAGGCGGCCATCCTGATCCTGACCGTGGTGCTGATGACGGTGTTCCTCATCGGCAAGTTCGGCTTCAGCATCAGCGCGCTGCTCGACCAGGCCGCGGCCAACAACGCCAAGGGCACCGCGGTGCTCGAACCCGGCGCCCAATACGGCAAGACGCCGATCTCGACGGTCGACTTCATCTCGCTGTCGCTGGCGCTGATCCTCGGCGCGGCGGGCCTGCCGCACGTGCTCATGCGCTTCTACACCGTCCCCAACGCCAGGGAGGCCCGCCGCTCGGTGGTGTGGGCGGTCGGCACGATGAGCGTGTTCTACGGCGCCACGCTGATCATCGGCTACGGCGCGTCCGCGCTCGTCGGCTCCGACCGGATCCTCAGCGCCACCGGCCGGGAGAACGCCGCCGCGCCGCTGCTGGCCTTCGAGATCGGCGGCACCGTGCTGCTCGGCGTCGTCGCCGCCGTGGCGTTCGCCACGATCCTGGCCGTCGTCGCGGGGCTGACGATCACCGCGTCGGCCTCCTTCGCCCACGACGTGTACGCCAACATCTTCCGCAAGGGCAACGCCGACGCCGCCTCGGAGGTCCGCGTCGCCCGGCAGACCGCGGTGGTGATCGGCGTGCTCGCCATCATCGGCGGCATCCTGGCCAACGGGCAGAACGTGGCGTTCCTGGTGGCGCTGGCCTTCGCCTTCGCGGCCTCGGCCAACCTCTCGACGCTGCTGTACTCGCTGTTCTGGAAGCGGTTCAACACCAACGGCACGCTGTGGGGCATGTACGGCGGTCTCGGATCGTGCCTGCTGCTGGTGTTCTTCTCACCGGTGGTGTCCGGCGCGCCCACGTCGATCCTGTCGGGAGTGGACTTCCACCTGTTCCCGCTCTCCAACCCGGGGATCGTGTCCATCCCGGTGTCGTTCCTCTGCGGCTACCTTGGCACCATCCTGAGCAAGGAACCGGCCGACGCGGCCAAGCAGCAGGAGATGGAGGTTCGTTCGCTGACCGGCATCGGCCGTTAACCGAACGGTCACTTGGCGTTCCTGTCCGTGCCTGCCGCGTAGTCGTAGCGTGGCGACGCGGCCCGGATAGTACGTCCAGTGTCTTCGGGTCACGCAATGGCCGCTCGCTTCGCGCTGCGCACCGGCGGTATTACAGTTCATGCCGTGTTAGACACCTCCCTGCAGGTGCCGGACGTCCCCACCCGGCTGCGTGCGTTCCTCGACGAACGGACGCCGGTCACGCCTTGCCTGGTCATCGACCTCGACGCGGTCCGTGCGAACTACCGCGCGATCCGCGCCGCGCTGCCCGAAGCGAGCGTGTTCTACGCGGTCAAGGCGAACCCGGCGCCCGAGGTGGTGCGGGCGCTGGTCGCCGAGGGCTCCAGCTTCGACGTGGCCAGCACCGGCGAGATCGAGCTGTGCCTGGCGCAGGGCGCGACCCCCGAGTCGCTGTCGTACGGCAACCCGATCAAGAAGGCCGCCGACATCGCCTACGCCTACCGGCTGGGTGTGCGGCGGTTCACCTTCGACTCCGACGGCGACCTGGAGAACCTGGCCGAGCACGCGCCAGGCGCGCGGGTGTCGTGCCGCTTCCTGGTCGACGCGCCGCAGTCCGGCACGCCGTTCGGCAAGAAGTTCGGCTGCGCGCCCGACATGGCGATCCGGCTGCTCGCCAGGGCCGCCGACCTGGGCCTGGCCGCCGACGGCGCCTGCTTCCACGTCGGCTCCCAGCACGTCGACCCGCAGGCGTGGGTGTCCGGCATCGCCGAGGCCGGGCGCATCGCGCGGGCGCTGGCCGAGTGCGGCGTGCCGACCCGCTCGCTGAACCTCGGCGGCGGCTTCCCCACCGGCTACGCCGAGGAGGCGCCGCCGCTCGACGTGCACGCCGAGGCGATCCGCGCCGCCGTCGCCCACCACTTCGAGACCGCCCCTGAGCTGCTGATCGAGCCCGGCCGCGCCGTCGTCGCGACCGCCGGGCTGATCCGCACCGAGGTCGTGCTGGTCTCGCGCAAGTCAGACGCCGACGAACACCGTTGGGTCTACCTGGATATCGGCCGCTATTCGGGATTGGCGGAAACCGAGAACGAATACATCGCCTACCGGCTGCGCACCGCGCATCCGGAGTCGCCGAACGGGCCGGTGATCATCGCCGGACCCACCTGTGACGGCGATGACGTGCTCTACCAGCACACCCCGTATCGTCTCCCGACGGCGCTACGGGCCGGTGACCACGTCGACATCCTCGACGCGGGCGCCTATACGGCGAGTTATTCGTCGGTGTCATTCAACGGTTTTCCGCCTCTGCCGACGTTGTTCGTCGGCTGATTCCCCCCGCAGGAGGTTAGACAGATGTCGTATGACCGTGCGCCTGATCTGGGCGTCGGCTACTTCGCAGGCCGACACGTGCTCGCCGAGTTCGACGGTGTGGATCCGTTGCTTCTGGACGATCTGGGCTTCCTGCGGTCCACACTGGAGGCCTGCCTGGAGAAGGCGGGCGCGACGGTGTGCGACGTGGTCTCGAAGCAGTTCGAGCCGCAGGGAGTGACGGTGTTGGCGCTGCTGTCGGAGTCGCACGCGTCCATCCACACCTACCCGGAGATCGGGTCGATGTTCGTGGACATCTTCACGTGCGGCGAGACCGCCGACCCGGAACTGGCCGCCGCGCTGCTGCGCGACAGCCTGGGTGCCCTCGAGGCGCGCATCACCACCATCCATCGGGGCAACCCGGTCCCCGCGGAGCCCGCACGATGAACATCGTTGAACCCCTGGCCGAAGGCATGACCCGCGTCTGGGAGATGCCCGAGGTGATCGTCGACACGAACACCGAGTTCCAGCACCTGGTGATCGGCAAGACGAGCCAGGGCGTGAGCCTGTTCTGCGACAACGACCGGCAGAGCACCGAGTTCAGCCAGCTGACCTACCACGAGGCGCTGCTGGTCCCCGGCCTGCTGCTGGCCCGCGACATCGAGCGGGTCCTGGTCATCGGGTCCAGCGAGGGCGTCGTGTCGCAGATCTCGGTGGCGGCGGGCGCGTCGGTGGTCGACCACGTCGACATCGACCAGCAGGCCGTCGAACTGTGCGCCGAGCACCTGCCCTACGGCTACACCAGCGATGAGCTGGCCGAAGCCGTCAAGCAGGACGGGCCGGTCAAGGTGCACTACGCCGACGGCTGGCAGTACCTGATCGACGCGGAGGCGGCGGGCGCGAAGTACGACATCGTGCTGGTCGACCTGCCCGACGAGCGGCCCGAGTTCGCCCAGCACAACCGGCTGTACGAGGAGGAGTTCCTCACCCGCTGCCGCGCCGTGCTGGCCGACGGCGGTGTCGTCATCTGCCAGGCGGGCTGCCCGACGATGTGGCGCAACGAGACCCTGATCCGGTCGATGAAGCGCTTCGGGGACATCTTCGGCACCACGGTCTACTACGGCTCCGACGAGCACGAGTGGGCGTTCCTGTTCGGCATCGTCGAGGCCGAGGACGGCACGACGGACCGGATGATCGAGCGGCTGGAGACCCTGCCGTACCGGCCGGAGACGATCGACGCGGACGCCCTGCGCGGCTGCACGGTCCCGCCGTACCGGGTGCGCAAGGCTCTGTCTTAGGGATCCGGGCCTCCAGTCTGGCCCGACCCGCTCGACCGCGGTGGCGAATCGGGGGTTCGCGGGCACGGCGACGCAGTCGCTCGTGTTCGCGGGCCCCCGATTCGCCACCTGAAGGCGGTCGAGCCGCACTCCCGAAGGGAGTGCCATGATTCAGCCATGGCCGATGACCTCTCGGTGGCCGCTCTCGTCGAGGGCGCCCGCGCGGGCGACAAGTGCGCGTGGGACGCGATCGTCGACCGGTACGCCGTGGTCGTCTACGCGACCTGCAGGCGCTACCACCTGAGCGAGGCCGACACCGACGACGTCGGCGCCAACGTCTGGCTGCGCCTCATCGAGCGCCTCGACTCCCTGCGCGACCCGAACGCCCTGCCCGGCTGGCTGCGCACGACCACGGCCAACGAGGTCAAGCAGTTCCTCCGCCGCAAGGACCGCCAGGTCCCGGTCGAGTCCCTCCCCGAGGAGTCCGACGACTCCGCCGACGAGTGGGCGCTGGTCCAGGAGCGGCACGTGGTCCTGCGCGCGGCCTTCGCCGGGCTGTCCGACCAGTGCAAACAGCTGCTGTCGATGCTGTTCGACAACCCCGACCGCCCCTACGCCGAGATCGCCGCCGACCTCGGCATCAAGATCGGCAGCATCGGCCCCACCCGGCAGCGCTGCCTCGGCCGCCTGCGGGACAACCCGGCGGTCGCGGCCCTGATGGACGGTGACGAGTGATGTCCGACGACGCCCTGTTCGACGAGCTCGCCGCCGCGCTGCGGGCCGACCGCGAGGTGCCCGCGCGCTTCCTCGACGCGGGGAAGGCGGCCTTCACCTGGCACTCGGTCGACACCGAGCTGGCCGAGCTGACCCACGACTCGTCGGTGCTGGCCGGGACGCGCGGCGACGCGGGCCGCACGCTGACGTTCACGGCGGGCGCGGTGACCGTCGAGGTGGAGGTCACCCCGGACGCGCTCATGGGCCAGGTCGTGCCGCCCGCGGCAGGCGAGGTCGAGGTGGTGTCGCGGTCGGGGTCGGTGGCGATGGTGCCGGTGGACGAGCTCGGCTGGTTCGCTGTGCGGCCCTGCCCCAGCGGCCTGATCCGCCTCCAGCTGCACGGCGTCCACACGGAGTGGACCGAACTCTGAAACGCCGTGGCCTCCCGGGAAGTTCTCCCGGGAGGCCACGGCACTTGTTCAGCTGCTGACGCTCTGCACGATCACGTCACCAGTGCCGACCACGACACCGGCGTCGGTGACCACCCGCACCTGGCCGAGCAGCTGCCTGCCCGCCGCCGGGGCCGCGTTGGCCGTCACCGAGCCCGGGACGGTCCAACTCGCGCCCGCCGGACGCAGCGCGTTGGCGTCGGTGACCGACACCGACCCGAAGGCCGCGTTGGTGAACACGTCCACGTAGTCGTACTGCGTCGAGCCCGCGGGCACCGCGAACCCGTCGACCAGGACCACCCAGGTGCCCGCCGCCGGGTTGGCGATGGTCACCGACTCCTCGGAGTCGCCGTCCGCGGCCTGGCCTGCCAACACACACGTCCCGGTCGTGCAGTTGAACACGAACAGGTCGAGGTCAGCCGCCGGATCGGACGGGTTGCCGATGGTGGCCCGCAGCGACGTCGTGCCCGCCGTCACCGCCACCGCGCGCTGCTGCTGCGCGAGGTTGGCGATGGTCGGCCGGTCGATGAACGCGCTGCCGAGCGTCGTACCCGTCGCCCGGCCGGTGAACGCGCCGAACAAGTTGGTGATCGTGTACGAGCGCGCCACCGGCACGCCGATCGTCGCCGACGCGATGACGTCCGGGTCAGGGCTGACCGACGCGCCGAGCACGCTGGCGGTCAGCGTGAACGGGGTGAACTCCGCGTCTGAGGTGCGCCTGGCCTCCACGGTGAGCTCCCAGACGCCGGGCGTCGGGTTGGACACCGTGCGGCTGTTCGGGCCGCCGCCGGGACAGCCGGTGCCACCCGGGACCGGCGGTGAGTAGCAGGACAGGCTGGAGTTGCTGTCGATGCCGACGCCGAACGGGTGGAACCGCAGGAACCTGGCCTGCCCGGTGCCCGGCGTGGAGTCCGGACCGGTGAAGTCCACCTTGAACGCGGGCGCGCCCGGTGGCACCTCGAAGAAGTAGCTCAGCGCCTGGTTGCGCGCCACCGTGCCGGTGATCGTGTGCGAGTACGTCGGCGCGGCGAAGTCGCGGGCCACGACCACGGTGTTGAGTGTCTGGTACTCGATGCCCGGGTTGGTCGGGTCATCGAGGTTGAGGATCGCCGAGTGCGCGCCGTAAGCCGTCGGGTTGATCGACACGGTCAGCGTCCGCGGCTGGCCCTTCGGCAGCGAGATCGACGTGGCGCCCAGCGAGAAGGTGCCGTCGTTGCCGACCATGGACAGGTTGTAGGTGGTGGACCCGCCGCCGCCCGAGGTGCGGGTGAACGTGTACTGGCGGGTGTAGGGCTGCCCGAGTGTGACGTTCTCGCGGTCGTGGATGCCGACGCCGACGCCCGGTGTCGCGAGGAACTGCTCCAGCGCGGTGTCCACCGGGACCGACGAGCTGATGTCGACGGTCTTGGCGTTGGTGGCCAGCAGCGACCACGCCTCCGGGACCCGGATCAGGCCGTTGCCCTGTTCGTAAGCTCCGTAGTTCGCGAAGAACCGGGCCGAGGAGTTGAGTGCCTGGCGCAGCTGCGCGGGCTGGCTCTGCACGCCGGTCTGCTTCGCCGCGCTCACCAGGAGCGCGCCCGCGCCCGCGGTCTGCGGCGAGGCCATCGAGGTGCCGTTGAACATCGAGTAGCCGGGCGGTAGATCGTGCACGCCCGCCACCGGCCCACCCGGCTGCCACACCGGGGTCGTCGAGATCGCCGCACCCGGCGCGATCACGTTGGGCTTGAACCCGCCGTCCTCACGCGGGCCGCGTGAGCTGAACGGGTGCTGGTTGTCGGTGCCCGGGGCGGGCGCGGTGGAACCGTAGTTCGCCACCCACGTGGCGTCCGAAATGGACGTTCCGACGCTCATCACATTGGTGGCGACCGAAGGATCGCCCACGGTGTTCTCGCCGGGGCCGCTGTTGCCCGCCGAGATGTACATCTGGACGTTCTCCTGATCGATGAGCCGGTCGTAGAGCACGGCCCTGGTGTTGTTCGCGTCGTTGAGCGCGGGCAGGCCGCCGATCGACATGTTGATGACGTCCACGTTGGCCTGCTTGGCCGCGTAGATCATGCCCTCGATCAGCGCGTGCGCGGTGCAGCCGGAGACGAACAGGCACACGCGCACCGACACCAGCTGCGCGCCGGGCGCCGCACCGGTCATCGCGCCACCGAACAGGCCGTTGGCCGCGATGATGCCCGCGACGTGGCTGCCGTGGGCGCCGGAGACGATGCCGATGTTGACGACCTTGTTCTTGCCGTCGGTCTGCACGACGAACGGCATCCGCTCGGCGACCGCGGTAGCCGGGTTGTCCGTGCCGAAGTAGCGCACGTCGCGGTTGACCTTGTAGTCGGTCATGACCGGCTCGTCGGTGAAGTCGCGGTCCTGGTCGACGTCGACCCGCACGGCCGACGCGCCGTCCCACAGCACGCCGAACAGGCCGCTGGAGCCCGCCGGGTTGCCGTCGCGGTTGACGTCGTTGCCGACCTCGCCGCCGAGGTTCGGGTCGCGCTCGTTGAACACGCCGAAGCGGAAGGTGCCCGCGGGCGCGGTGTAGGTGGCGCCACCCGCGGTGAAGCTCGGGCCGGTGACCTGCGACGTGGTGACCCAGGTCGGGTCGCCGTCGTCGAACGGATGGGTGTAGGTGACCCAGTCGACGATCTTCGGCGCGCCGGTCGTGGTGGTGGCCAGCGCCGGGTGGTCGAGGGTGATGCCGGAGTCGAGCACGCCGACGGTCACGCCGCGGCCGTCCCAGGTCGGGTGGGCGGTCATGAAGGCGTCGGCGCCGGTCTCGGCGATCGGCATGTACGGGTTGGCCCGCGGGGTGGCCGCGTTCGGCGCCGGGAACGGCGTCGGGGCGGTGATGCCCTCCGGCCGCGGGTCGTCGAGCGCGACGACCTCGTCGAGGTCGGCGGCCTGCACCCCGGTGACCTTGGCCGCCTGCTCGGCGCGCCCGATCGGGACGGAGGCGCGCAGGTAGCCCAGGGCCGCGTCGCTGTAGGCGATCCGGGCGCCAAGGCGCTCGAGGCCGCGGGTGACGTCGCCCGCGGCACCCAGCCGGGTGGCGATGAGCATCGTGACGGTGGCCTTGCCGTTGACCTGCGCCTCGGCGAGGAGCTTGCGGTCGTGGCGGGACAGGCCGGAACCTGGCGGGTCGGCCGCCGCGGTCAGCGGCGGGGTGAACGCGGTTACGACCACCGCGATGAGCAGGGAGAGCGCGGTCGACCGGACGGTGGTCCGGCGTGCTGAGTCCATCGTGACCCCAAGGGTGCGTCGAGTCGCTGGGGCGAACGACGTGCGCCAGCCAACGGCGTCACGACGTCCGCGCCCTGTTCATCGCACGTGAGCGCGCTCACGTTTCACCCGAACGCCCTAATCCAATGACCTGTTCGGCCCAGACTGGATATCAGGGCTCGCAGGCAGGTGCCGTCGCGCCCGGCGCGGCGCTGGACGTCGGTGCGCAGTTCGGTGGCGGGTCGTCCGAACTGGACACGACGATCGCGATGACCGCCGCGACCGCCAGCGCCGCCCCAACTACCCCGGCGATCAGCGCGGTCCGCCGCTTCGGGGGCGGCGGCTCGGCCGGTGGCTCCTGGGCCACCGCGGGCCGGGCCTTGCGCGGACCGAACTCGGTGGAGCGGCGGACGCGGTAACCGTCCTCATCGGCCAGGAAGTGGCGGTAGGTGTCGAGCGCGGCGCCCCTGGCGTGGGCCAGGTCCTCCTGGCGGACCGGGTCGCCGTCGTAGATCATCCCCGCGGTGAACCGCAGCGGCCTGCGGTGCTCGTCGCGCGGGTCGCCCCCGGCTTCCTCGGCGTCGACGGTGTGCTCGAACCAGATCAGGGCGTAGTCGCCGACCTGGGTCGTGCGATGGGGCTCGTCGTCGGGCACCGGGCCCGCCACGTCCTCCAGGAATCCGTAGTCGGTCAGGAAATCCGGGGCCAACAGCACCCGCTGACCCGATTGCCTTCCCCGTCCGATGAGGAACGGCCATCCACCCATGTCAGTTCGTCCAATCCAAGACGGGACCTCGGCTGGCGTGCCTCGATCTCGTGTCGGAGCAACGTAACCATGCCGCGCGGACGGGCACCAGCACGGATCCCTACAGCTTCTCGCCCGCGCGCACCTTGTGCGTCACCCGCCGCTCGACCACGAACGACAGGAACGGGATCATGCCCGCGACGAGCACCAGCAGCGTGCCCTTGACCGACCAGCGGGCCTTGAGCGCGAGGTCGAAGGCGAACAGCAGGTAGACGGCGTAGAGGAAGCCGTGGGCGGGTCCGACGAAGGCCATGGGGCGGGCGTTGTCGCCGAGGTACTTGAGCAGCATGGCGCCGACGAGGGCGAGCAGGCCGACACCGACGATGTAGGCCAGCACCCGGAACCGGACGAGTGCGCCCGGGATCTTGTCGGTGACGGTCGTGGTCATCGGTTCTCCTGCTCGTTCAGTGCGGCGAGATAGCGGTTGTAGGCGGCCAGTTCGTCGTCGCCCTCGATGACCGGCTTCGGCCGCGGCGGTGCGGGCGCGGGTGCGGGTGCGGGCGGCTCTGGCTGGCGGGCGCGCAGTTTGCGGAAGCGCCAGAACATGTAGGCCGGGGCGAGGCCGAACAGCGGCCACTGGAGGACGTAGCCGAGGTTCTGGAACGTCCCGTTGGCCGACTCGAAGCGCTGCCACTGCCACCAGGCGAGGCCGAGTGCGCCCGCGAGCGACAGAAGGCAGACCCCGATGACCAGGGCCTTGCGCGCGTAGCCGGAACCTTCACCCACGCGCCGATGGTAGACCGGGGTGGCTGAGAGACCGCCGTCACGCCCGGGCGGCTGTCCGCGCGTACTCGTCGGCGAGCCCGAAGACCTTCTGGCCGTAGGGCACCGAATTGTTATATGAGAAGACGCCCGCCCACCAACCCTGCGCCGACCCCATGTCCCGCCCGTTGGCACACAGGTACCGGCCCGCGGCGAACGCGGCGTCGTCGATCTGCTGTGGATCACCGACACCGTCGAGGTTCGCGTCCGACGTCCAGCGCCGCCACGTCGACGGGATGAACTGCATCGGCCCGACCGCGCGGTCCACCTGGGAGTCGCCGTCGAACGCGCCGCCGTCGGTGTCGCCGATGGCTTTCACGCCAGGGGAACCGTCGAGCGGCACGCCGATGATGGGCTTGGACGGCTTGCCGTCCGCGCGCAGCTCGGCGCCGCCGTAGCGGCCGTGGTTGGACTCGATGCGGCCGATGCCCGCCAGCGTCGCCCACGAGAGCCTGCAGCCGGGTGTGGTGGCCCGGACCGCGAGTTCGGCGTTCCCGTACGCCATCAGCGCACGTGCGGGGATGCCGGTGGGACCCGCGAGCCGTTCGGCCCACGCCCGCAGCGGATCGACGCTCCCCGCGGCCTGCGGCTGGGGAGCCGCCAGCCCGCCGGGGGCAACGGAACCGGGTTCGACGGGAGCCGCCTCGACCTCGAGGGCCGGGATCTCGGCGAGGGGTCCGGCGGTCGGCACAACCGCGATCCGGACTACCCACACCACACCCACGGCGGCCACCAGCGCCAACAGCACCACAAGCAGCCTGGTCAGCAAACCCGAACCCTGCCGGGTCGCCCGCACATCCGTGTCCGCCACCGTGCTCCAGCCTGGGTCGCCAACGCCGTCACTGACAGCATCAACGACCTGGGCACTTCGGCGTTACTCGAAGTGGCTCACGCCACGGCGAAGTGATTCGAACACGATCAGCCGCGCCGCGCGTGCCGCCTGGCGAACCTGGGAGAACTCAGGCCGCGCCGCGCTGCCGCTGCAGCCTGGCGACACACCACGCTGGGGCACTGCCCCGACGCAGGTGTTCCAGGACCGTGAGGGGACCGAGCCTGCGGCTGAGGTCCGACGGCGCCAAGCCCGCCGCGCGGTAGTCGAGGGCGCGCTGGTCGAGCGGGCTCATGCCCGCGTCCCACCACTCCTCGGCCTCGGCCACGCCGCCGACCATCTGCCACCAGCCCGCCGCGGCGGAGAGCAGCTCCTCCGGAACACCGGGCAGCCGATCGCGCATGGCCGCCAAGTACCTCGGGTCGGTGCCTTCCACCGTGGACCAGCGAGCCGCACCGCCGCGCGCCCGCTGTCCGGGTATTCCTGGCACGACCGGCGCCATGGGAGCGTCGGCGAGCCATTCCGATGCGATGCGGTGCGCCTCCACCGCTTCGGCATCCTGGGCGCGCTCGGCGGTCCACTGACGGACCAGAGCGTCGACCCCGGGGTCGTCGAGCATTCTGCCTCCTGGAGGTCTCATGATCACTCGATGGCCCAAACCGTAGGGGGCAGCACCGACAGATCGCCAGACCCAAAGCCCCGGAACTTCGCCAACCTGGCCTTCCAGGGCCCAGATCCACCCGGTCGGTCCAATTTGGATCTTTTTCCCCTGAAGATCACTACTGACGGTGATCGCCCCCAGGGCGGACTTCACCTCAGTGTTACTCCCCGGTAAGTTACCGGTCAGGCAAAGAGGTTCTTGAGGAACGTGATGATCGCTTCGGCGCCGTCGCGCAGCCAGCCGAAGATCCCCTGCACCGCGTCGGCCGCCGCCGTCGGCTGGGTGATGACGTAGAACAGGCTGATCGCGACCACCACGAGGATCGCTGCCTTCTTCGCATCCATCGGCTCACTCCGTCCGCTCCGCCCGACGCGCGGGCTCACCCAACCCATGATCCCCCAAGATGACGCCGAAGGGGGTCTAATTCCCGCGTTTGGCGGCACGCTGGGTGAGAACATCGCTCGGACTGACACTCTCACTGTTCGATGATCACTCTAGAGGGCTAGCACGACCATCACTCCAGGGACACAGTATGTCCCCCACCGTGACGCGGCACGGACCCGGTTCATGCGGGTGAAACATTCACTCGGCAGTGGAGTGAATGGGATGCGCCCAACGCCTCGCGGGCCGTCCGTTCGGACAGGCGGCCCGCGAGACGGCTCAGGCGATCGTGCCCGCCGCCCGCAGGCGGGTGATCTCGTCCTCACTCAGCCCCAACTCGGCCAGCACGGCTGAGGTGTCGGCGCGGGCCTCGCTGGGCGCGCTGGGCGTGACCGGCGCGGTGCGGCTGAACTTCGGCGCCGGGGCGGGCTGGGTGATGCCGCCGACCTCGACGAACGTGCCGCGCGCGACGTTGTGCGGGTGGCTCGGCGCCTCCTCCGGCGTCAGCACCGGGGAGAGGCACGCGTCGGTGCCCTCGGCGAGCTTGGCCCACTCGTCGCGGGTGCGGGTGCGCAGCGTCGCGGCGAACAGCTCGCGCAGGGCGGGCCAGTTCGCCGGGTTCAGATGGTCTGGCACGTCCTCCAGGCCCAGCACCTTGACCAGTTCGCCGAAGAACCGCGTCTCGATCGCGCCGACGGCGACGTACTTGCCGTCGGCGGTCTCGTAGGTGTCGTAGAACGGGGCGCCGCCGTCGAGCAGGTTCTCCCCGCGCGGTTTGCTCCACAGGCCAAGGTTCTTCAACCCGAACAGGCTCGTGGTCAACAGCGCGGCACCGTCCACCATGGACGCGTCGACCACTTGGCCGCGCCCGGACGACTGCCGTTCGATCAGCGCGGCCATGACGCCCATGGCGAGCATCAGCCCGCCGCCACCGAAGTCACCGAGCAGGTTGAGCGGGATGGTCGGCTTGGCACCGGCCTGCCCGATCGGCTCCAGCGCGCCGGAGATGGCGATGTAGTTGATGTCGTGGCCCGCGGCCGGGGCGAGCGGGCCGTCCTGGCCCCAGCCGGTGATCCGGCCGTAGACCAGACCCGGGTTGCGGGCCATCAGGGCGTCCGGGCCGAGGCCCATCCGCTCGGCCACGCCCGGCCGGAAGCCCTCGACCAGCACGTCGGCCTCGTCGACGAGCCGCAGCACCAGGTCGAGGCCCTCCGGGGACTTCACGTCGACGCCGATCCAGCGCCTGCCGCGGGTGAGGGGGTCGTTCGGGAACGAGAGCACGTCGAAGCCGGGCTTGGCCCGGTCGACCCGCACGACGTCCGCGCCGAGGTCGGCGAGGACGGTGCAGGCGAACGGGGCCGGGGCCAGGCCCGCCAGCTCCACTACTTTCAGACCGGCGAGGGGTCCCATGGATGTTCCTTCGTTGGTCAGAGCGTGCGGGAGATGATTTCCTTCATGATCTCGTTGGTGCCGCCGTAGATCTTCTGCACGCGCTGGTCGGTCCACATGCGAGCGATCGGGTACTCGTTCATGTAGCCGTAGCCGCCGTGCAGCTGCAGGCACTCGTCGATGGCGACCATCGCGCGCTCGCTCGTCCACCACTTGAGCATCGCCACGGTCGGGATGTCGAGCTCGCCCTTGAGGTGCTTGGCGATGCAGTCGTCGAGGAACACCCGGCCGATGCGGGCCTCGGTGGCGATCTCGGCGAGCTTGAACTTGGTGTTCTGGAAGTTGTAGACCGGCCTGCCGAACGCCTGGCGGTCCTTGGTGTAGGCCAGGGTGGTCTCCAGCGCCAACTCCATCGCGATCACCGACGTCACGCCGATGATCAGCCGCTCCTGCGGGAGCTGCTGCATGAGCTGGACGAAGCCCTGGCCCTCGGCCGTGCCGAGCAGGTTCGTCACCGGGACGCGGACCTCGTCGAAGAACAGCTCAGCGGTGTCCTGCGCCTTGAGGCCGATCTTGTCGAGCACCCGGCCGCGGCGGAACCCGGGCCGGTCGGCCTCGACCACGATCAGCGAGGTGCCGTCGGCGCCCTTGGTGGTGTCGGTCTTGGCCACCACGATGATCACATCGGCCTGGCCGCCGTTGGTGATGAAGGTCTTGGCGCCGCTGATGACGTACTCGTCGCCGTCGCGCACGGCCTTGGTCTTGACGCTCTGCAGGTCCGACCCGGTGCCCGGCTCGGTCATCGCGATGGCGCCGACCCACTCGCCGGAGGCCATCTTCGGCAGCCACGCGAGCTTCTGCTCCTCGGTGCCGTAGGCGAGGATGTAGTGGGCGACGATGCCATTGTGCAGCAGCACACCCCAGCCGGTGTCCCCGGCGCGCGCCTGCTGCTCGACCAGCACGGTCTCGTGGGCGAAGGTGCCGCCACCGCCGCCGTACTCCTCGGGGATGGAGAGGCACAGAAGGCCGACCTCGCCCGCCTTGCGCCACAGGTCGCGGTCGACCTCGTGGTTCTCCATCCACCGCTCGACGTTCGGCGTGAGCTCCTTCTCGCAGAAGTTCTTCGCGAGGTCTCGGAAGGCGTCGAGGTCTTCATCCATCCACGGCGAGCGGTGCGGCACGGCCCCTCCAGCTTGGGGTCAGAGAAACAATCCAGTATGCATGTAAGTTACAAGGTGAAGGTACCTGCACGGCGGACTGTCCGTAAAGTGCCCTCGACGTCACAGGGAGGCAACCGTGGGCTCACCGACCACGCGGACACACCGCACGCAGCAGGAACGCCGCGAGCAGACCCGCGAGGCCCTCCTCGACGCGACCATCGTCTGCCTGGTGGAGCTCGGGTACACCCGCACCACCGTCCAGGAGATCTGCGCCCGCGCGGGCGTGTCCCGCGGGGCCCAACAGCACCACTTCACCACCAAGGCCGAACTGATGGCGGCGGCCCTTGAGCACCTGTTCGACAGGTTGATCGCCGAGGTGACGACGGCCGCGTCGGCGCTGCCCCCCGGCCGGGAGCGGCTGATCAAGGGCATCGACCTGCTCTGGGAGGCCTACTCGGGCACCCTGTCGACCGCCGCGATGGAACTTTGGGTAGCGGCGCGCACCGACGAAGAACTGCGCGGCACCCTGCTCCCAGTCGACCGAGCCTTGGGCCACGCCACCCTGGAGACCCTGCGCGCCGCCGCGGAAGGCGAACCACCACATACGGCGGCCGAGGCGGAAACGATCCTGCTGCTGACCATCAACCTGGTCCGCGGCCTGGCCCTCGACGCCATGATCGGCGGCGACCCCAAGCGCCGCCGCAGGCTCCTGAACGAGTGGAAGACAATGATCCTGGAGCGCTTCGAAGACCGCTGATCAGCAGCCAGTTCTCCGATCGGACTACGGAACCGCCGCCTTAGGGGAACGAGACGGCGGACGACCACGGCCACCGCCGATCCGCGAGATCCGAACGGACCGCGACCCAAACTCAGAAACTCGGGGAGGCGGACTGGTGACGGCGGACGACCACGGTCACCGCCGATCCGCGAGATCCGAACGGACCGCGACCCAAACTCAGAAACTCGGGGAGGCGGACTGGTGACGGCGGACGACCACGGTCACCGCCGATCCGCGAGATCCGAACGGACCGCGACCCAGACTCAGAAATTCGGGGAGGCGGATTGGTACAGAGGCCGACCCGGCCCTCGCTCGGGTCGGCCCCTGCTACATAAGGAAGAGGGGCGAATCCTCGTTTAGTGACGTTCGCTTTTGCTAACACTTTCCGGGGGCGCGTTTAGATCGATCTAGTCCGCTGACTGCCACACCTCGTCTGCCATGTAGTGGTCGACGATCTCCGAGGCCATGATGCGGTCGGCGTCCCGCCAGGGGCTGACCTGGTCCAACTCGTTGAGCGGGACCCAGCGGGTCTCGTCGTAGACGTACATGTTGGGCCGCGGGTCACCGATGTCCAGGTCGAGCGTGGACTCGCTGGGGAGCTGGCAGCGCCAGATCCGCAGGACCGCGGCGTCGTAGTCGAGGTCCTCGGTCGGCCACGCGGTCAGCCCCCGATCGCTGAGGATCCGGTCGACGGTGTGCAGGGAGATGCTGAACTCGCTGGTGAACAGGTCGCTCAGCGCGGTCCGCTCGTCCCCGCCCGGCGGCACCTCAGCGCCGGGGAGTTCCCAGAAGCCCGCGACCGACTGCGGTCGGGACCGGCGCGCGACGAACAGCCGGTACCCGCGCACGATCGCCGCACCCGTCACGACAGCCTCGGCCATGGGTCCAGTTGACTCGCGCCGACCGGGTGTGGGACCCGGTGCGCAGCCGGCCGGGAGGGCGGCATCGACTGCCCGAAAGGGCCGTACCGGGGTGGCCGGTCGCGCGTTGTATCGGGTGGCGGCGCAGGCCGGGGGCACGGTTCGTCATGCCCGCACGACCGTGGGTTGATCATGCTGCTCCGGTCGCCGCAACACGTTCCGCAGCCGATCCGAGTGGCGCTTCACCCGGACAGGTGACCAGGGTAGGAGCGTCCAGGGGACACATCTGGGTTTGGGACTACCGCTGCGGGATGATCCAGTGGTGTCCGGTGGCTCGGCGGGCGCGGGGCGGGTGACCGCGTCGTACCTAGTGCTCACGCTCGCACTTCTCGGGGTGGCCGGGTGGTGCCTGCTGTCCCGCGCGCTCGCCCCCAGCGATGGCGCGGTGGTGAACGCGGGCGACACCGCCGTAGTCGCCTCCGGATCCGGGTCGGTCGTGGTCACCGGGGCGCGCACGGGCCCGCTGCGCGTGGGCGACGAGATCCTCGCCATCGATCATGTGCTGCTCGCCGACCTCGACCTGCCCGGCGGGCCGGAGGCTGTCGCAGGCGAGCCGCTGGTCTACCAGGTGCTGCGCGACGGCCAGGTCATCGAGGTCGAGGTCGTGGCGCGGGCGTACCCGGTGTTCCGCGACCTGCTCGACGGCTGGCCGACGATCCTGGTGATCGGCGTGCTCGGGGCCACGGCGGTGATGATCTTCCTCGCCCGGCCCGCCGAACCCGCCGCCCGCGCGGCCCTGGTCGCGGCCGGACTCGCGGTGGTGACGACGGCGGGGGCGACGTTCTTCCCGCTGCAGCCGCTGGACCTGGTGGCCGGGGAGCAGTTCTGGCGGTGGTTCCTCGGCGAGTCCGCGTTCGTGCTGCTGTGGTCGGCGATGCTGCACTTCGCGCTCGCGTTCCCGGCGGTGACCGCGCGGCGGTTCCGGCTGTGGGTCGTCCTGGGGTACTTGGCCGGACCACTGCTTTACGGGGCGGTCGGCGCGGTGACGCTGCTGGCGACCGACGCCAGGCTGGAGCGGCTGGCGGTGCTGGGCTCCCCCGCCGTGCCCGCGCTGTTCGTCTTCCCGGTGTTGATCCTGGTCGTGGTGGTCAAGCAGTTCCGGGCGTGCCCGGAACCGGCGGCGCGGCGCAGGCTCCGGTGGCTGGCCGCGGCGCTGGGGTTCGGGGCGGTCGGGTACCTGGCGGTGTGGGCGGTGCCGACGCTGGTCGCGGGCGCTCCCCTGCTGCCGGACCGGTTCCACACGCTGGCGTTCCTGCCGGTCCCGATCGCGGTGGCACTGGCCGTGCTGCGGCACCGGGCCCTCGACATCGAGGTCGTACTGAGCCGGTCCCTGGTGTACGGCGCGCTGAGCGCAGGGGTCGTGGGCGCGTATATAGCGGTGGTCGCGTGCCTGTCGCTGCTGTTCCCGCCGATGGACCAGATGTGGCAGCAGGCGGTGGCCGCCGCGGCGGTCGCGGTGCTGGTCCAGCCGCTGCGCGGGTGGCTGCAGGGGTTGGTGAACCGGCGCCTGTTCGGCTTCGCCGACGACCCGTACCGCGTGGTGTCGCGCCTGGCCTCGCGGCTGCAGGACACCGACGAGCCGGGCGCGATGCTGCCGGGGATCGTCGAGACCGTGGCCAACGCGCTGCGCCTGCCGTTCGTCGCCATCGAGATCCAGGCGAAAGGCGGTACCGAGGTCGCCGCCAGCACCGGCACCCCGTCCGGTGACCGGCACGAGCTGCCGCTGACCTTCCAGGGCGAACGCGTCGGCACGCTCGTCGTCGGCGGCCGCGCGGTGCTGCGCGCACGGGACCGGCTGGCCCTGGCCGACGTCGCCAGGCACGCGGGCGCGGCCGTCTACACGGCACGGTTGACGATGGACCTGCGCCGCAGCCGCGACCGCCTGGTCCGCGCGCGCGAACAGGAGCGCCGCCGCATCCTGCACGAGCTGCACGACGGCGTCGGCCCGACGCTGGCCGCGATCGCCCTCGGCCTCGACGCGAGCAGGCGCGGCGTCGGCCCCGACACCGCCACCGGCGTCCTGCTGGCCAGGATGCGCGACGAGCTCCAGGACGCGATCACCGAGATCCGCAGGCTGGCGGCGGGGCTGCGGCCGCCGGTGCTCGACCAGATCGGCCTGGTCCCGGCGCTGCGCGAATACGCGGGCGCGCTGGCCAGCCGCACCGCGAAGCTCGACGGGACCGACGAGGGCGTCACGATCATGCTGGAGGTCCCGACCGTGATGCCCCGGCTCCCGTCGTCGATCGACGTGGCGGCCTACCGGATCGTGTGCGAAGCCCTCACCAACGTCACCCGACACGCGTACGCAAGATCGTGTGCGGTGCGGCTGTGGGTGGACGATGATCTCCACATCGAGGTCGTCGACGACGGGATCGGCCTCCCCCGGCACACTTTCGGCGGCGTCGGCCTGGCGTCCATGCGGGAACGCGCCGCCGAACTGGGCGGCGACTGCATGGTCGCCGCCGAGGCCGAGGGCGGCACCCGGGTCCTGGCGACGCTGCCGCTGCCGAAGGAGGTCGCCACTTCATGACCGGAGCACGCCCGCGGGTGCTGGTCGTCGACGACCACCCGCTGTTCCGCTTCGGTCTGTGCACCGTGCTGGCCGCCGAACCCAGCGTCGACCTCGTCGGCGAGGCCGCCACCGGCGCCGAGGCCATCGCCGCGGCCCGCGAGCTGACCCCCGACGTCGTCGTCATGGACGTCCACCTGCCGGACATGACGGGAATCGACGCGGCCAGGGCCATCGTCGGCGAACGCACCGACACCGGCGTCCTGGTGTTGACGATGTTCAACGACAGCGAATCCGTCTTCGCCGCGATGCGCGCGGGGGCCCGCGGCTACCTGCTGAAGGGCTCCGGCCAGGACGAGATCGTCCGAGCGGTCCACGCCGTCGGCCGCGGCGAGGCCATCTTCGGCCCCGACATCGCCACCCGCGTACTCGGTTTCTTCAACGCGGGCCCCGAGGTGCCCGGCCCGGTCTTCCCCGAACTGACGACCCGCGAACGCGAGGTGCTGTCCCTGATCGCCGACGGTGTCAGCAACTCCGGCATCGCCTCGAAGCTTTCGCTCAGCCCGAAAACGGTCCGCAACCACGTGTCGAGCATCTTCACCAAACTCCATGTCGCCGACCGCGCCCAGGCCATCGTCCGCGCCCGAAAGGCGGGCCTGGGCGACGGCCATTAGGTCACGGTTCGTGCACGGTCGGGCACAATCGGGACACCGGTCCCATGCGTTCGGGACGCACGAAGGGGCAAGGTGGACTCTCCGGGATCCTCAGAGGCGAAGGTGGGTCAGCGATGCTGGATCAGAGTCGGACACCGGTGATCGTGCGAGCGACAGACCCGATCTTGCAGAACGGCGTCCATATGGCACTGCGAACCCGCCCGGAGGTCTGGCTGGTCGACGAGGACGACGCCACGACCGACGCGGTGGCCCTGGTCGTCACCGACAGGTTCGACGACCGCGCCGGACACCTGTTGAAGACGTTGCAGTGCCGGGGCTTCGCCAGAGTCGTACTAGTAGCGGGCGAGCTGGAGGACAGCGAAATCCTGACAGCGGTGGAAGGCGGCGTCTGCGCGGTCGCGCGAAGAGCCGACACCACGCCAGACGTCCTGGTCCGCTTGGTGAAGGCGGCGTCGGCGGGTGAGGGCGCCCTCCCGCCCGACCTCCTGGGCAGACTCCTCAACCGCGTGTCACGACTCCAACGCCACGTCCTGGAGCCCCGCGGCCTGCACCTGGCGGGAATCACCAACCGGGAGACCGAAGTCCTGAGGCTGGTCGCCTCCGGCCTGTCCACAAAGGAAATCGCGGACAAGCTCTGCTACTCCCAGCGGACGGTCAAGAGCATCCTCCACGACGTGACCAACCGCTTCCAGCTGCGCAACCGCTCCCACGCGGTGGCTTACGCACTACGAGAAGGCCTGATCTGACACGGTCTTCTCACGCCCACCCCCGATCACGCCCAGGCTTGTAAAGCAGCCAGATATCCATCTCCCGACGCTTGCAGGCGTCCACAAAGTCATGGGCCGCGGCCGGATCATCCAGATACCGGGCGAAAGTCTCGCCGTTCACCTCATAGATCTCGCTGTAGTCCACAAGCTGATTGCTCACGGCCACACTCACGAAGTACCGCAGGAGCGCGCCGTCCAGCTCCAGGGCGAAGCGCCGCCGCCGATCCACATACCGCGTTTCCAGGCGCAATCCAGGCTGGAGCCGCGGCAGCCGCCCCCGCACCGACCCATCCGACAAAGACACCTGCGACGTCCGCAGCCCTTGACCACAGTGGACAGCGGAACGAAACTCGCCAGAACCCGTCTCAGTCGCGAACCACTTACCGAACCAGTCCACATACCCACTCGCCTGTTCGTAGGTAGCGTCGGTGACCGGCTCAGCTTCGTGGCCGGTCACCGAGCTGTCGAACACGCGCGGATCAAGGTCAGCCAGGTCGAGAAAGCGCCGTAGCGGAATAGGGGCACCGGGTCGAGCGCGAACCACTGCCCCGGGAGCAGCCGCATGATCGACAGCTCCAAGCTGTCCATCCACAACGCACCGAGCTCCGCTTCTGGCGGCCACGGCCCGACATGGACCAGTCGCCCCGCGAACGCCCCCGCGCGGCACTCATACCAGCCAGGACCGTTCACCACGAGCCACTCGACCAGATCGGCCTCGGCGGGAAACCGCTCAGCGAGCGCGACCGCGAGCTGGGTCCCACGCTGGACCGCGCCGCCCAGCAGGTACTCGCGGAACGCGGCCCGAAGCGTCACCCGGTCACCTCACCCGTCGCAGTGTCGACGGGATGGTAAGCGGTCAGCCCGCGATGCGCCCGGAGAAGGACACCGACGGCCTGCACCGTCCCGTGGCCGGTTCGGGAGCGCCCGGCAGCGAGCAGTTCACCGCGACCTTCAACTGTTGCCCCGGCGCGAAAGTAAGCGGCTCCAGGTAGTGGTAGTCGACGTCGCGGAAGTTGTTCAGGCCGAATTCCAGCAGGATCTGGTCACCGCGCAGGATTCGCAGGGTTCCGGAGTCGCCGCGGGGGTTCTGCAGGACCAGGTCGGTGACGACGAGGGTCTTCCCGTCCGGCAGCGGGTCCGCGGTGAACGAGTCGAAGTCGGACAGGTTCGCCGTCGCGGGGGCGTCGGTCGTGATGCGGAAGTCGAACGCCTGGCCGCGGGCCAGGTCGATCCCGCCGGGACCGGTGACCGGTCCGGGCAGGTTCGCGGCGGCGACCGCGCCGCCCTCGCCGACCTTCTTCTCCGCCTCGGCCGCGCGTTCCTCGGCCTTGGCCGCCTTCTTCTCCGCGGCGTCGGCCTTGTCCGTCAGCTTCTGCTGCTCCTCCTTGACGACCTGCTCAGCGGTGTCCCGGGCCGCCGACTGCAGCGTCGGCTTGAGCACCGTGAACCACAGCGTCACCGCCAGGATCGCCAGCGCGAGCAACGCCAGCAGCGCGGGCAGCAGCCACTTCGGCAGCAGCTGCTGCTGCACCACGGTGCCGTTCGCGCTGACCGGGGCCGCCTCGCCCATCATCGCGGTCACCTGGAACGGGTGGCGCCGCTCCTGGCCGCGGAGGAACTTGTCGTACGGCCGCGCGCGCAGCCGCAGGAAGGCCGACGTGCCGGGCTCGATCGTCAGCGACGGGTGGTCGATGGCGAGTTGGAGCTCGTCCTCGGGGTCGGTCGCAGTCAACTCCACCGCGATCGGGTAGTTGCCCGCGTTGTCGACCACCAGCTCGTGCCGGGCCATGCGCCTGCACTTCGAGGTCTTCGGGACCAGCTCGACCTGCAGGTCGGTGAACGGCTCGACCTGGACCGCGCCCTCCTCGACCATCGACCGGCCCGGGTCCTCCCGGGACAGCACGCGGATGCCGAACGGCACCACCCCCGCGTGGACGGTCGAGTCGCGCGGTGGGGCGAAGGTGACGGTGACCTGGCCCTCGGTCCCCGGCATCAGGTTGATCACATCGGGTTCGACCTTGGCCCAGCCGACGGCGTCCCCGACGACGTCCACAGTGAACTGGTCGACGAGTGTGCCCGAGTTGCGGATCTGCACCGTGGAGCTCACCGTCGCGCCAGCGGCGACGGACAGCTCTTTTCCGGCCAGCGACGTGGTGGCTCCCATGAGAGGGAGTGTGGGCGGGGTCGGCTGTCGATCACAGGCCGCGAACGGGAGCCTGCCCGGGCAGCAACGTCCGCCCCATCGGGCGGAGGTTGGCGTCCGGATCGCCACCCGTGCGCCAGGGTCGCGCGCGTGCCGGTTTCCCTACCGTGATCAGGGCAACCGAGCGGAGGTCTGACCGTGCCCGTCTCCCCCGCGCACCGCGCCTGCGTGGTCGTGCTCACCGCCGCGCTGAGTGTCGTCGGGTACGCGCTGTTCGTCGGGCAGGCCGACAACGCCACCGCCGCCGTCGCACCCGGCTCGACCGTCCGCGCGTCGCTCACCGACGCCGGGCTGGAGTCGCCGCAGGGTGGCAGTGAGCAGCAGGTGTCGGGGGACGGGCGGTCCGTGGTGTTCTCCAGCCGGTCGCCCCTGGCCCAGCCCGCCGACGAGCAGACCCGCAACGTCTACGTGCGCGACCTCGTGCGGGGCCGGACCGTGCTGATCAGCCGCGGCCAGTTCACCATCCCGGAACCGCCGACCACCACGACCCCGCCGCCGCCCACCACGGAGCCCCCGCCACCCACGATCGGGCTGCGTTCGCGGCCCCTGCTGAGCTTCGCCGCCCAGCAGCAGCCCGTGCCCGGGGAGACCGCTGCCGACGACGACAGCTTCGAACCCACGATCTCCGGGGACGGCCGCTACGTCGCGTTCACGTCGTGGGCGGGCAACATCGTGGAGGTCGGCGAGTCCTTCCAGACCCTGATCGGCGTCGACCGCGACCCCGACGGCGACGGCGAGTTCGACGAGCTCAAGCCGAACAACGAGATGGACCACCGGTTCTTCGCGATCTCGATCCCCTTCCAGAGCGCGGCGTCGCAGAACCCCACCGGGATCCAACTCAGCGCCGACGGCAGCCGCGCGGTCTGGCAGGAACGCGCGCCGGTCAGCGCCGGGTTCCGCTACGTCGGCAAGACCGCGCTGCTGCGCTCCCCCGGGAACGGCGAGATCGGCACGCCGTTCACCGCCGAGTTCCTCGCCACCGGCCTCGAAGGGTCCCCCGCCGTCAGCGCGCAGACGCAGGAGGAGCCCGCGATCTCCGCCGACGGGCGGTTCGCGGTGACCACGTCGTCCTACACGTTCCCGACGGGCGCGGCGTTCCAGGCCATCGTGCGCCACGAACTGGCCACCGGCGTCAACCAGCGCGTCGACCTGGACGAAGACGGCCAACTGGTGGCGACCGCGGACATCGAGGTCTTCCGACCCGCGATCTCCGGCGACGGCTCGGTGATCTCGTTCGTCGCCCAGCGCGACGAGGACTACCAGCCGAACGTCTACGTCGTGCGCCCCGACGTGCCGGACTCGGAGCTCGTGTCGCGCGACGTCGCGGGCAACCCGGTCAACGGGACCATGCCCGCCCTGTCCGCCGACGGCCGCTACGTCGCCTTCGCCACCGACGGGTTCCGCGTGCACGACGGCCAGGACGGCCCGGTCCGCGACGAGTTCTTCAGCAGCTGCGTGCTGCCGCAGAACGACCTCAACGTGACGAACCGGATGCTCGCGACGGTCCCACCGGTCGTCGAGGACCGCGACCGGCGCACCGCGTGCCAGGTCGTGATCCGCGACCTGGTCTCCGACCGCGAGCGCCGGGCGGCCGAACTTCCCCGCCTGCCCGCGGCCCTGGCGTCGGTCTCGTCGGACGAGGGCTGTGCCGACGACGGCGTGGCCTGCGGCGGCAACGACGACAGCCCACCCAGCACCGGGTCCGCGTCCCCGTCGCTCACCGCCGACGGCCGCACGGTCGCCTTCTCGTCGGCCGCCGACGACCTGATCTCCCCGGACGACAACGAGTTCACCGACGTCTTCGCCCACACCTTCGAGCCCGCCATCACCGGCGACCCGGTCCAGTTCGGCACCGTGACGGTGGGGACCTCGGTGAGCCGGACCGCCACGGTGCGGCACGTCGGCTTCGGCCCGCTCCCGGTCGAGGAGGTCACCATCACCGGCGCGGGCGCGGGCGACTACGTCCTCGGCGCGGGCACGTGCGTGGGGACGGTGCTGCACCAGGGCGGCACGTGCCTGGCGTCGGTGCGGTTCACCCCGTCCCAGGACGGCAACCGACCGGCGACCCTGCGGGTCAAGGTGCGCGGAAACCGCTTGTTCACCATCGACCTGATCGGCACCGGCGGCGAAGCACCCCCGGGCGGCGCGGAGCTGTCGGCCGGACCGGACCCAGCCGATTTCGGCCCGCGGCTGCTGCTGTCGACCGGCCCCGGGGTCCCGGTGACCGTCCGCAACACGGGCGGCTCACCGATGACGGTCAGCGCGGTGGACCTGGCGTCCCCCGACTTCGCGGCCGGCGGGTGCGTGGGCGCGACCGTGCCCGCTGGTGGGAGCTGCGTGATCACGGTGACGTACTCGCCGCAGGGACCTGCGCTGCCCGCTGACCGGTCGGCTGTTCTGCGGATCACCAGCACGGCGCCCGGCGGGCCGCATTTGGTGGGTGTGCGGGGCCAGGTCGTGCAGCCGGTACTCGACGTGAACCCGGGCGTGATCGCTCCCGGCCGCGTCACGACGGCGACGGGGATCGGGTTCCCACCGGGCCGGACGGTCACGCTGTCGTTCACCACCGCGGTCGGCGGCGCCACGGCGGTCACGGACTCGACGGGCCGCTTCAGCGCCCAACTGCTGGTGTTCCCGAAGGCATCGGTCGGCCAGCGGACCGTGGTGGCCACGGTGGACGGCGCGACCCCGGTGATCGCGGCTGACAAGCCCCTGCTCATCGTGATCAACACCGTGAGCCCGGCGGAGTTCGTCGGCCGGGGCTAGTCCGCTCGGGCGGGTAGTGGCAGCGGGAGCGCGGGCAGGCCGTCGAGGCTGACTCCCACGTAGTCCTTCGACTCGCAGTACGCCGCGAACTCCGGGTCGGTTTTCCGGCCGAAGTAGTCGGCGTGCAGTGTCCGGTCGGACTTGTATTCCATGATCGGAACGGCGAAGCCGCAGCTGTCGCTGATCCGCTCGGCCTTGACCACGATGATCGCTCGGGCCGACGGGCTCTTGCCGTCCGGGAAGTTGTCGATCAGCTCCAGCCAGCGCGGGTCCTCGCGGAAGATGGGTTCGCCGTGGCCGTGGACGCGGACGATGGTCGGGGGGCCGTCGAAGGCGCACCACATCAGGGTGACGCGGCCGTTCTCGCGGAGGTGGGCGATCGTCTCGGCGCCGCTGCCGCCGAAGTCGACGTAGGCGAAGGTGTGGTCGTCGAGCAGGGCGAAGGAGCCCGCGCGGCCCTTCGGTGACAGGTTGACGTGTCCTTCGCCGCTCAGCGGTGCCGTCGCGACGAAGAACACGGGCTGGCGCTCGATGAAGTCGCGCAGCCTGCCGTCGATCCGCTCGTATGTCTTCCCCATACGGGCAGCGTAGCTAGTCCGCCTTCTGGAACAGCTCGATCTCGCTCAACGCCACATCCTGGCCCTTCACCGAACGGAACAGCCCGACGACGTGGATCTCGACGCTGGTGGCGCCGTCGCCGTTGGCGATCTCGACCTCCTGGGGGTCGGGGTGGTCCCGCAGGTCCACGTCGGCCGTGCGGCCGGTGGAGAACACGAAGTGCAGCCGCTGCGGCCGGTGGAAGCCCTGGATGTCGTCCTTGTTCCCGTTGTAGACGAGGGCGCGCGCGATGGAGACCTCGCGGTCGAACTTCAGGACCAGCGTGGGCTCCGGCCCGGCGCCGGGAGCGGCCCAGAACGTGTTGGACTTGCCGTCGAAGACCAGTTGGCCGGGGTGGTCGGGCAGCTGGCTTGTGGCGACGATCTCCACCGGGGCCACCGGGTCGTACTGCTGGAAGATGATCTTCTCGACCCCGGCCTTCAGCGCCAGCGCCCGCTCGTTGACCCAGCCGCGGAACTGGCCGGACACGCCGTAGATGATCCCCAGCACCAGCAGGATCACCGCCACGATCCGGCGGACCACGCGGAAGGCCGCCATGAAGGCGCCCTTGGCCTTCGACTGGCCGCCGCGCCTGCCCTTGGGCCGGTCGCCCGATTTGCGCACTTTCGCCCCGGAGCGCGGGATCAACCGCTTCCACCAAGGCCGCTTGACGACCTCGGCCTCGGCGAGCGAGGCACCGCACCGGCTGCAGAACTTGCGCGTCTCGACGTTGCCTTCACCGCAGTCGCCGCAGATCAGGTCACCGGGCTTGAGCTTGCGCGTCGGCGGCCGCTTCTTGGGCGGCGCGGCCTTCTTGACCTCCTGCGGCAACTGCGCGTCGGGCTGCCCGGTGTCGGGCGTGATCGGCACGACAAGGTTGCTCGCCGCGGCGTTGTCGGCGGCGCCGTTGGGGGAGGGAAGTTCAGGCGCTTCCGCCTGCTTGACGACCGCCACCGGCAATGAAGGCGGACTCGGCGGCTTGGGCGGTGCGCTCACCGGGAGCGCGGGAGGCGCGGGTGCGGCTCCCGACGGCGGCTTGGGCGGCCCGCCAGGGGGCGGCGGAGGCTTCGGCGCACCACCAGGTGACGGCGGCGCGGCCGATGTCGCCGCGCCTCCAGGCGCGGACGGCGGGGCGGGTGCCCCTCCAGGCGGAGACGGCGCGGCCCCGGGCGGAGCAGGCGGCTTCGGCGCCCCTCCCGGTGGCGGCGGAGGCGCGGGCGGCTTGGGTGCACCACCAGGTGGCGGCGGTGCAGCGCCAGGCGGGGCAGGTGGCTTCGGCGCCCCTCCGGGCGGCGCGGGCGGAGGCGGCGGCGTTGCGGCCCCAGGGGGAGCTGGCGGCTTCGGTGCCCCAGGAGGCGGCGGGGGCTTCGGCGGCCCACCCGGCGGAGGCGGTGGTTTCGGCGCACCCCCAGGCGGCGGCGGCGGTGGCGCCCCAGGCGGTTTCGGCGCCCCGGGCGGGCTCGGCGGACCAGGCGGCTTGGGCGCTCCAGGTGGGCTCGGCGGCCCAGGTCGCCCCGGCGCCGCAGGCGCCCCGGGTGCCCCAGGTGCCCCCGGCCGCCCCGGCAACCCAGGCGCGGCCCCCGGCATCCCCGGTTTCGGCGTCACCGGCACCGGCGGCCGGTCCCCCACGTCCAGGTACAGCGCCGACTGAATCCGCGCCAAGAATCCGCGCTTAGGCGCCTCTTCCTCTTCCTCCTCGACCACCGGAGCAGGCGGCGGAGCCAACTTCTCCCCCGTCCACTCCAAGAACCCCCCACACTTCCCGCAGAAAGTGTCCCGGTCTCCGTTGTGGTAGCCGCAGCTCTTGCAGACGATCACCGGCCCCCCACCTCCACTCTGTGCACCACGTGTGCCGGTTTCGCCGCGGCCACCGCGGCCTCCACCAGGTCCAGCGGCGCCGCCGCCGGGTCGTCCACCAACACCCGCACCGCCAGCCGGGGACTCGCCTCCCCCGGTAGGTCAGCGCCGGGGTCGCGGGACGCCGAAACCCCTCCGCTGTCAGCGATCTGGACGTCGCCGCCGGTCAGGACCTCCAGGTTGGCCCGCAATCCCGCGACGGTCCCGCGCATCCGGTACATCTCCACCGCGGTCCCCACCACCGCGCGCCGGCGTTCGATCGGCCAGCCCTCGTCGAGTTCGATGCCGACCCACGTCGACAGCCACTCCAGGAAGTCCTCGGGCGCCAGCAGCGGGTCGAAGTACTCCACCAAACTGTCCAAAGTGGCCAGTACGGGTGCGAGCACGTCGTCGAAGCCGCCGACGAACCGCTCGGTGAACGGGTCCTCCTGGTAGACCGCGGGCAGCATCTCCAGCAGCGGCACCGCCGTCGCCAGGCCGGGCAGCAGGCCGCGCATCAGTGGTCCTCCACCTTCACGTGGTGCTCGTAGCTGAACACCAGGCTGTACCGGTCGACCTCGAGCCGCTGGGTCTCCTCGCCGCGTTCGCCGGTCACCGGGTTGGCGCCGAACAGCCGGACGTCCTCGACCATGTCCACGCCCCGGACCCGTTGCAGCAGCGCGTAGACATCGCCTGCCTGCACCGGTCTGCCGAACTGCCACCCGCGCCCGTCCGCCCCCCCGGTGATCGGATTGAGGTGCCCGTACAGCGCGGCCAGCGCGTCCGCCCGCACCCGCGCGCGATCCACCCGGGGCCGCGCGATCACCCGCGCGACCACCGTCACGCCGCGATACCGGGGCGGCGACACCAGCACCCGCGTGCCGATCAGCCGCACCTCGTCGAGCCGGTCGGTGATCCGGGTGAGCGTCTCCTCCTCCGGCACGAGATCGGCGAACGCGATCCGACCGTCCACCTGCGCCGCCGCGGGCACCACCAGCACCCGCACCGAGCCCGCGTCGACGTCGTCGTCGCCCGCGGTCACGCAGCGCACGCGGGCGATGTCCGGGGCCGCCTCCTGGGTGATGGCCTCGTAATCCTCCGCGGTGACGGCGCGGCTCCGCGTGCGCAGCAGGATCGGCCCGCGCGCCTTGGCCTGGTCGATCGTCTCCCCGTCGACGCCGCCCGAGGCCGACTCCAGGTTCTCCACCGCCGACACGAACGGGATCGACGACTTCAGCGTCCGGATCGCCCCCGCCCCCACGTTGCCGATCCGCCCGCCCCCGATGGCGTAGCGGCGCAGCCGGACCGTGGCGGCGGGCGCGGGCACCGCGCCGTACTGGCGCATCCCGCCCTCCGCCTCGCGGATCGCGGGTCCGAAGTGGACCGTCCCGGTCACCGGGTCGAGCAGGAAGTGCTGGTCGTCGGGCCCGCTGCCCGCGAAGTGCTGGACCTGCGTCCACTCCTGCCAGCCGTCCTCCGAGGTCACCTCCAGCACCACCGACCCGACCACCGGCGAGTGCTGCACCGGAAACTCCTGCCCCGGCACGCCCTCCGACACCCCCAGCACCTCGTCCTCGATCACCTCGCAGTGCGCCGAGGCGACCGTCCCGCCGACCGTGCTGGCGGCCAGCCCGCCGATCGTCGGCGAGTGCCGATACGTCGGGTAGTCCGGGTCGACCTCGATGACCCGCGCCCGCAGCCACCCGGCGGCCTCGTCGGCGAACACCGCGGACTGGTGGTCGGACGGCACGTGCACCAGCACCTCGCCCGCCATGTTCAGCGCGCCGGTCCCGTCGGTGCTGACCAGGCACTCGACCCACTCGGCCCCGTTGTATGCCTCCCACACCAGCGGCGGGTGGTCCGGGTGCACGCCGACGCCCTCGACGCTCGCCTCGACGTCCAGCCGCACCACGCAGTCCGGCACCGCCGAGGTCAGCCCGACCATCAGCACGTCGCCCGGCGCGGGCACCGCCGAGAACGCCGGGAACCGCCCGCCCATCTTCAGCTCGTCGGTCCGGACAGTCGGTTCGTCGCCGTTGGGGACCGTGGCGACCACCGACAGCGCGCACGGGATGACGTTGAGGTCGTGGACGGTGGAGAACACGATCGACTCATCGACCTCCGTCCGCATGGTGGCCACCGTCGTTCCGACCGGAATGCCGACGCTGGTGATCGCGGGCGCCGACAGCCAGAACGTGACCGGCACCTGCGCGGGTGTGGCCGGGATCAGCCGCAGGCCGATCAGGTCGAGGAACTTGACGTAGAGCCGGTCCGGCACCTGGTTGAGCCGGAACATCAGCTGGTCGGTCATGAACGCGAAGGTCTCGATCAGCGTCACGCCGGGGTCGGACACGTTGTGATCCGTCCATTCAGGACAGCGACGCATCACCATGCGCTTGGCGTCGTCGACCAGGTCCTGGAAGCGGCGGTCGTCGAGGTTGGGGGTGGGCAGCGCCATCAGTAGTCACTCCCGTCCTCAGGGATGGAGTAGAAGGGGAAGACCAGGTTGCGCCGGTCGTTGGTGTCCTTGATCCGGTAGCGGATGTCGATGTAGAGCGTCCCCGCCGCGTACGGGTCGGGGTTGACGTCGACCATCTCGATGTCCACCCGCGGCTCCCACCGCAGCAGCGCCTTGCGCACCTCCTGCGACAGCTCGGCGATGGTCTCCATGTTCGCGGGCCGGAACACGAAGTCGCGGATGCGGCTGCCGAACTCCGGCCGCATCGGGCGCTCGCCGGGGTAGGTGGCCAGGATCAGCCGCATCGCCTGCTCCAGCTCCACCTCCCGCCGGACCAGGGCGATCCCGCCCTGCGATCCGACGCCGAGCGGGAAGGCCCACCCGGCACCGACGAAGTCCTGCGACATCGCACCCTCCTAATTGAGCTTGACCGTCTGCCCCTTGATCTCGGTGACCATGTCGGCCTCTACCTTGACCGTCTTCCCCTTCAGCGACAGCGCCCCGGTCGTCTCCAGCTTGATGCCGCCCATGCCCGCCTTGATCGTGATGGCGCCCGTCGCGCCGCACTCGATCGTCAGCTCGCCCTGCCCTTTGCTGACCGGCTTGGCCGGGTCGCACACGAGCTTCACCGTCCCCGCCGCCTGGTCGATGTGCAGCGAGAGCTTGTCGTCCTTGGTGCCGACGACGATCTCGGACTTGGTCGGCGGCGCCTGCCCAGGCGGCCCGGGCGGCAACTCGTCGGTGAACAGCAGCCGGTTGCCCGCGGGCGAGGCGATCCCCCGCTCGATCACCACACCCGACCCGTCCACCGCCGTCTTGAGGTGCCCGAACTTGGAGTTGTCGTTGATCAGTCCACCTAGGACATACGGGCGCCGCGGGTCGCCGAACTCGAAGCCGACCAGCACCTCGTCGCCCACCTCCGGCATGAACAGCACGCCGCTGCGCCGCCCCGCCCCGACCTGCGCGACCCGGGCCCAGTCCGACTCGTAGTTCGGCGACAGCCACGGCATGGCGACCTTGACGCGCCCGGCCTTGTCCGGGTCCTTCACGTTCGTGACTAGCGCGCACACCAGCCCGTCCAGCGGCGGGCGCCGGTCGGTGCCACCGGTCAGCCGCAGCAGCGACCGGTCCTGCCTGCCGCTGACCCAGAACCGGGTGTGGTAGCCGCCTTCGAGTGGGTCGAACACGTGCCGGGCGTTGGTGACGACCCACTTTCCCGCGAACTGCTTGGGCACGCCCGCGATCGTGACGGTGCCGCCCGCCTGGATGTCCGGGTCGCCCTCGGCGTCACCCTCGGCCTCGGCGAACGTGCTGGACACGTGGTCGGCCAGGCTCTTGGCCGCGATCCCGGCGACGGTGTCGGCGTTGGGGCCGCGCGCGAGCGGCCGGTCGACCACGACGTAGGCGGTGTTGCTCGGCGCGGCGCCCAGGTTGAGCGCGGGCATGCCGGGGATGGCGGGCGGCGAGGGGAGCGCGGCGGGCAGCGCGAGGCCGTCGGTGAACGAGTTCGCCAGGGCTGCGGGCTTCTGGCCGTCGATCTTCACCGAGCCGGTCTCGGCGGCCGACTTGCCGACCGCGACCCTGGCCGCCTTGGTGTCCCACACCCTGACCTCGACGTCCGGGGTCAGGTTCGCCGCGGAGACGCGAGGCAGGAACGTGAGCAGGTTGCCCTTGAAGGTCAGCGTCGACCCGAGCCCGACCATCGACGCCGCCGCGTCCATCAGCCCGCCGCCCGCCCCGCTGCCGGATGCCTTGCGGAAGAAGAACTCCCCGCCTGCGACGCCGGTCTCGTAGCCGACCTCGCGGGCGCGTTCGGTGAGGAAGTCCCAGTCGGTCTGGGCGATCTGGGCGAGGTGGTCGTGCGTCGTGCTCGTCGGGTCGATCGTGCCCATCTTCAAGCCCGCGTCCTTGGCGATCTGGCGGGCGATGTCGGAGTCCTTCATGTTGACGAACGTGCGGGTCCGCTTGGCACGCTGCAGGCGGTGCGCCTTCTCGTAGCCGCGCACGACGGTGAGGATCATCGAGTCCTGGCACAGCGCCTCGACCGCGGTGACCTCCCCCATGATCAGCGACTTCGCCGCGGGCGTCCCGGCCTTGTTGGCCTTGACCTCGATCACCGAGCCGATCTTGATGCCCGCGTCGTCGAGGAAGGTGCCCGCGTTGTCCAGGAAGGTCAGCTCGAACATGTCCGGCAGGTGCAGGTGGGTGTCGACGACCGCGCGGACGAGCAGCTGGGAGACCGTGGGCAGCATCGGGATGCCGACCGGATACCCGACCAGCACCGCGGGCAGCACCACGCCCGTGCTCTCACCGCCCGGCATCATCAGGCAATCTCCTCGGGATTGGGCAGGCACACGGCGTCATCAGGCCAACCAGACGGAACAGAGCAGGCAACCGACACGTCACACCAACTCCTCAGGGTTGGGCAGGTAGACGGCACCATCAGGCCAACAGACGGAATAGAGCAGGGAGTCGGCACGTCACACCAACTCCTCAGGGTTGGGCAGGTAGACCGTCTGGCCGGGCCGCAGCCGCGCCGGGTCCTGGATGCCGTTGACCTCGGCGATCCGCCGCCACAGCCCGGGCCGCCCGTAGTGGGTGGTGGCGATCGACTGGAGGCTGTCGCCGGAAGACACCGTGTGCGCACGGCGGCCGGGCAGTCCGCCGGAGGTCGGGTTCGTCGGCAGGCTGGCGAGCATGCTGGGCTGCTGCCGCATGGACAGGTCGACCTCGGCGCGCAGCGGGATGCCGGTGAAGTCGAAGCGGACGAAGTTGATGGTCACGCTGACCAGCCGCACCTGGTACAGGAACGCCACCATCGGCGGACCCCACGAGAAGGTGATCTCCGGCAGCGTGGTCTCCAGCGACGCGCCCGCGATGCCCATGTTCCCGATGCCGCTGAACGGGCTCATCCAGCGCAGCAGCTGGTCGCAGCGCAGCTTGGCGGTGACACCCTCGAAGATGATCTTGCTGATGGAGATCATCGGCGCCTGCACGGACTTGGTGATCGTGCCGGACGCGCCGCCGGGGTCGTGCATCGCCTGCATGTTCGGCTTGGCCGTGTAGCTGGCGCTGCGCTTGATCGAGATCTTGTCCGGGTTGAAGTCGAACGGCACCAGGCCGGGGGTCTTCGGGTTGACGCAGACAAGCACGGCGGGCACCCGCGCGCCCGCCATCATCGCCGTGCTGACGGCGCCACCCACCGCCGCACTGGCCGCGCCCACCGCGGCTCCGCCACCCGCCGCGGTCGCGACACTGGCGCCGATGCCCACGCTCATCGTCATCTCGTGCTCCCTACAGGAAACCCTCGTGCACCAGGGTCAGGCTCTCGATCGCGATACCCAGCGTCATCGCGTCCAGGTCGGGTCCCTTCCACGCGCTCGGGTAGACGTTGCGCAGCTGCCACGACGAGACCTCCTTGGCGTGCGCGTCGTACAGGGTGATCTGCGCGGTGCCGCCGGGGGCGCCGATCATCGACTGCACCCACCCGTTGGCCCGGCCGCGCAGCCACTTCTGCACGCTGTCGGCGCCCGCCTTGTCCATCGCGCGTTCCAGCGTCACCTCGGGGTATTCGAGGTGGCCGGGCAGCAGCGGCTCGTAGAGGTAGTTCGCACCCTCTTTGACCTTGACCGGGTTGAACTTCACCGCCAAGCCCTTGCACCGCGCCCAGCCGCCGAGGTCCACGCCGTCGACGGAGACGTGGAACCGCAGGGTCAGCGCGAGCATCGCGGACATGCTGAGGGCCATCGGTCAGCCCAGCTTGGTCTCGTCTTCGAGGAAACCCAGGTGCGCCAGCTCCAGTGTCTCCAGCGACACCTGGCTCGCCCCCGCGTCGAACCCCGCGATCGCCCACTTCACCGGCATCACGTCGCGCAGTTCCCAGTCGGTGATGACCTCGTCCTCCCGCTTGGAGCTGCGCAGCTCGATCTTGGCGACGAACTTCTCGTGCTCGAAGGAGTTCTTGCTGAGCCACTGGCGCACCTTCTTGGTCTCCTCGGAGACCGCGCGGGTGAGCTTCACGTTGCTGTACTTGGTGTTCCCCGGGAAGTAGAAGCGGTCGTTGCCGTTGTCGCCCGCCCGGTACTCGGCGACGTCCCAGGTCACATCCAGGCCGTCGGCCTTGAACCAACTGCCGAGGTTGTACTCCTCCTTGCCGCTCATCGTGACGACGAACCGGTTGGCTAGGCCGATCTTGCTCGAGTCGCTGAGTGCCACGGTCCCCTCCTATCTGAAATCGGTGAGCAGGCCGGACCGCTCGCGGTCGACCAGCAGTTCCAGGCGCAGCCTGCTGCGCACCCGGTCGTAGAGGCGCGCGGTGAGGTCCTCCAGGTCGACCCGGTCGAGGTCGATGGGCTCGTCCTCGGTGCCGTGCATGTCCCGGCGGCCCGTGCTCCCACCGGACTGGGTCGACGCGGCGTCGGGGCGGCGGCCGCCGCGGTACCGGTCGTCACCGGAGCGTTCGGTGTAGCTGACGGTGTCGCCGAACAGGCCGCCGACCTCGGCGTCCTGCAGCTCGGACGCGGTGGTGCCGGTGCGGGGTGTGCTGCCGGTGGTCGGGGTGTTGGCGGTCTGGGCGAGCGCGGCGGCGAGGCTGAGGCGTCCGGCGGCGGCGGTCGAACTCGCCGCGGTTCCCGGGGTGGCGCCGGCCCGGGTGGGGCTGCGGAGGTCGTCGCCGAAGCGCTGGGTGTAGCCGACTGTGTCGCCGAACGCGCCGCCTTCCTCGGGGTTGATCGGCCGCGCCGAGCCCCCAGGGGTGCTTCGGCCGCCGCCCGCCTCCTCCTGGTCGAGCTGGCGTTCGATGCGTTCGAGGTCGGCGTCCTCCAGATAGCTGAGCAGCGGCTCACCCTGCGACGCGCGTTCCATGTTCAGGGTCTCCAGCCATTGGGCTTCGAGCTCCTGGCGGCGCGTGGCGCGGTCGAACGTGCCCGCGGTTCCCGCGACGGTGCGCCCGGGACCGGTGCGCGGGCCGGTGCGGGGCGTGGACCGGGTCGGCGTGGTCGCGTCGGCACCCCGCCGTTCGGTGTAGCCGACGGTGTCGCCGAACGCGCCTCCCGTCGTGGGCGGCGTGGTGCCCGCGGACCGGCGCTCCCGATCGGCTTGGGCCTCCGGGGCGTGCCACTCCTCCAGGACCCGGTGCGCGGAACTCTCGGCGACCTGCTGGATCTCCTCCCGCGTCTCCTGGTCGAAGTGGGAGCGGGTCGGGTCGGGCGGGGTCGTCGCGGTCTTCGCGAGTTGCGCCGCGCCGGAAAGGCTGGGTTCGGCCTCGACCGTCGGGTGCGGCGGGTGGATCAGGGGTGTGTCGGGGAGCCCCGCGTACCGGTTCTCGGCGGCCACCGCCTCGGCTTCGAGCCTGCGACCCTCCGGTGTGGACAGTCCGGGCAGGTTGGCGCCGATGGTGCGCTGCTGGACCACGTGGACGAGTTCGTGGGCCAGCAGGGCCTTCGTCTTGCCGCTCGTGATCGGCCCCGCGCTGTCGGGCAGGTAGACGGCCCCCTCTTTCGCGAACGCGCGAGCGCCCCTCGACTGGGCTTCGGCGTCCACGGCCGGGCCGCGGAACACGGGCACGGTGGAGACGTCGGCGCCGCGTTCTTGGCGCACGGCCACGGCGAGGTCCGGAGGGACCTGTTCGCGCACGATCCGGCCGCTGACCTTGGGCAGCTCGCCCGCGGCCCGGTAAACCAGCGGCGCCGCCGTCACCGGATTCGGTGGCGGCGGTGGCGGTGGCGGCGCGGGGGGCGGCGGTTCGGGCGGCGACTCCTGCGCCCGCTCGACAGCTGGCTCGTCGACGGGATGGGAGATCGGCGCGCCGAGGCCGAGCCTGCGGGTCTGCCCGAGCGACGGCCGCTTCCGCGGCACCAGCGGGACCTCCGACGCGGCGACCACCTCGGCCACTCGCGGCGGGAGAATCGGTTCGGGCTTGACGATCGGCGGGTTCGCCGGGATGTTCGACGGGATGGCCAGCGGGGCGTCCGGGATGGGCTCCGGTCCGGCTTGCGCCATCCAGGTCGGGACGTAGCGCATCCAGCCGGGCGCGCGGTAGGGCTCGGCGGGCTCGCGCGGTTCGCCGACGAACTCGTCACTCGCCACGGTCAGCACCGGCCGATCCCGAATCGGCGCCACCACGGGCCGAGGTGTCGGAGCTGGGTCCTCCTCGACCTCGACCGGCTCGGCGGGCGGCCGTTTGGCGGGTCGAACGGTCAGCGGCGTGGAGTCCGTCCGACGGGTCGGCAGGACAAGCGCCAAGCCCTCGACTCGCCCCACAGCGGGGGTGACCGTCGAACGGGCGACCGGGACACGGCCGGGCAGCGGCGGCTGGACCGGCGCGGGACCGGTGATCAGCGGAGCCGCCGACTTGACCGTGGTGGGCATTGGGGGAACGAGCACCCATTCCCGCGTCGGCTGTCGGGGTGGAGCAGAAGCAGGCGGCGACTCAGGTGTGGCGCCGCGGCGGCGGCGGAATGGCCAGCGCATCGGCGCCCCTCCTGTTCCTATTCGTCGAGTCTGCTGTGGATTCGGCCGATCTCGGTGATCAGCCGGTCGCGCACCGGGTGTTCGAGGTCGAGGATCGAGTCGAACGTCCAGTGCAGGTAGTAGGCGACGTACGCGACCTCCTCCCACAGCCGGTCAGGCGCGTACGTCACGATCCCCCCGGCGCATCACCCGCCACGTCCACCGCGAAGCCCGTGCCGCACTGGGGGCAGTGCACCGCGACCTCCGTGTGCCCGTCGGCGTTCACGCGCCGGTACAGGTCCTGCAGGAAAGCCATGTCCGAGGCGAACAGGTTCTCCACGACGAACGTGTCCACCGACGGCAGCTCGCCCAGCGACGTGATCGTGCGTTCCAGCAGCAGCACCGTCAGGTACGCTGGGTTCTGCTTCGACCGCTGGTCGGCTTGCGTGGTGATCTCGTCGCGCGCGGTGGCCAGGCGCATGACGCCGTCGCGGTGCACTTGGCCGTGTTCGTCCACGTAGCCGCGCGGCAGCGTGAACGGGTACTCCGTGCGCAACCCCTCGTGCAGAGCCGTCATACGGACACGCGCTGGATGCGCTCGGACACGATGGTGACCGTCTCCATCAGCACCTCGCTCGACCCGGCCTTCAGCGCGCCGATCTCCAGCTTCGACGGCCACGCGTGCTCGAGGTGGTACCGCGCCACGGGTTTGCCGTCGGTGCCGTACATGATCAGCGAGCAGCTCTTGCGCGCGGCGACGATGTCGCCCATGAGCACAGCCTCGTGCCACGCCCACAGTTCCATGCTGGAGTTCTTGCCGCGCTTGAGGACCAGCGTGGCGGGCTTGGTCTTGCCTGGCAGCTTCTTGAGGACGACCTCCTTGTCGGTCGACTCCATCAGCTCGACCGGCTCGACCTCGGTGGTGATGCCCTGCAGTTCGGAGAAGGACGCGATCTCGTAGCCGTCGATGGTGATCGAGAAGCGGGCGGCGGTCAGCGCGTCGTTGGGCTGGCTTGAGCTCAGGCCTCCGGCCATGGCGAATCCCTTCTAGTTATTCTTCGAGACCCGCGCCCTCGGCGAACTGCGAGATGCGGAACACGACGAACTCGGCGGGCTTGACCGGGGCGATGCCGATCTCGACGGTCAGGATGCCGACATCGCGGTTCTCCGGCGGGTTGTTCTCCTCGTCGCACTTGACGAAGAACGCCTCGGCGGGCGTGCGGCCGAACAGCGCGCCGTCGCGCCAGACGCGGCGCAGGAACATGGTCACGGTGCGCTTCACCGAGTCCCACAGCTTCGGGTCGTTCGGCTCGAACACGACCCAGTTGGTGCCCTGCAGGATCGACTTCTCGACGTAGTTGAACAGCCTGCGGACGTTGAGGTAGCGCCATTCCGGGTCACTCGACAGCGTGCGCGCGCCCCACACCCGGATGCCCTGGCCGCGGAACGAGCGGATGCAGTTGACCGCGATCGGGTTCAGCAGGTCGTGCTCGCCCTTGGTGATGTTGAGCTCCAGCGTCACCGCGCCGCGGATCACCTCGTTCGCAGGCGCCTTGTGGACACCGCGGCTGGAGTCGTTGCGCGCCCAGATGCCCGCCATGTGCCCGCTCGGCGGGACGAACACCTGCTTGCCCGCGACCGGGTCGGCCACCTTGATCCACGGCCAGTACAGCGCGGCGTACTTCGAGTCGTACCCGGCGAAGTCCATCCGCCAGTCCTTGACCTCCTGCGCCTTCAGCCCGGGCGGAGTGTCCAAAATGGCCACTCGGTCGGCCATCAGCTCGCAGTGGGCGATCATGGCCAGCTGCACGGCCTTGACGTCCTCCATGGTCAGCGCGCCGCGCTCCAGGGCCGCCATCAGGTCGGGCACGCACAGCATGGTGACCTCGTCGAGCGCCTCCAGGCCGCCGAAGCCCGTACGGTCGGCTGAGTTGCCGACGTACTCCTTGGCGTCGACCTTCGCGGGCACCGGCGGCGGCGCGGCCAGCGCGATCTCGCCGGTCTTCGGCACGCTGAGCGCCTTGCCTTTGGTCTCCTCGACCGAGATCAGCTTCGACTGCTGCTTCACCACGGTGGCCACGTTGTTCGGGCCGCGCCGCGTGCTGACGTTGTCGAACGTCTCGACCGGCTGGCCCGCCCTCTTCACGACCAGCTTGAAGGTGTCCTCGCCCTCCTCGCTGGCGGGCGCGACCTCCACGGCCAGGTCCGCGGCCTCGGCGGCACGCGCGGTGATCGTCAGGCCGCCGCCGCCCGCGCCGGGCAGCTCGGCCATCGGCAGCGACACGATCTGCCCGTCGGTGTGGCCGTTGCCCTCGGCGTTGGCGCCGCCGACGCGCACGACGTAGGCGACGCCGCCGCCGTTCTGGAAGTACCCGTAGACGGCGTGGGCCAGGTAGTAGCCCTCGACGAAGTCGCCGAAGTTGGTCTTGAACTGGGTCCAGTTGGTCACCAGGACGGGCTCGTGCAGGGGTCCGCGCTCAGCGAACCCGACAAAGGCGGCCACGGCGGTGCCCACGGCCTCGATGGGCCGTGAGCCGGAGGAGACCTCCTCCATATACACGCCGGGCGCGAGATAGCTGCTGGCCATCGAAGGATCTCCCTGCGTCGGACGGCGGGACACTTCCCCCGAGCTTGCTTTGGCGAACGACCGGGACGCAGTCGCCCGGGGGCGGGGGCGGGGGCGGCCAGGACCGCCCCTTCGGGCGGATCCGACGCGCCGATAGGACGGGCGCGCGCCCCCTGCGGCGGCGGCCCGCACGGCTGAGACTGGCCACGTGATCCCTGAGGTCGACGACGCGCTGTGCCAGTTGCTCGGCCGCAGCCTGCCCGAGGGCACCGCGGTCCGGCTCGACCCGCCCAAGCCGACGTGGCAGACCGAGCGCCCGTCGAAGGTCATCGACCTGTTCCTCTTCGGCCTGCGCGGCGACCCGCGCGGCCGCGAGTCCGGCTTCGACCAGACCAGAGACGATCGCGGCGCCGTGATCGCGCGCCGCGAACCCGTCCGCCGCTGCGTGCTGTCCTATCTGGTGACGGCGCGCGCGCCGAAGGTCGGCGAGGAACACCTGCTGCTGGACCTGGCCCTGCGCACGGTGATCTTCGCCGACGCCATCCCGCCCGACTGTCTCACCGGGACACTCGCGGACGCGGCGGTGTTCCTGTCGGTGTCCCCGGACGCGCCGGGCGATCTGTGGAGCAGCCTGGGAATGCCCGCGCGGGCGGCGTTCATCGTGTCGGTGAGCGCGCCCTACGTGGCGCCGGACGACACCGACATCGCCCCGCCCGCCGAGAAGCTGGCGCTGCGGTCGAACCAGGACGTGCCAGGGAAACTGGCGCCCGCGGGCGACAAGCGGTGGGTGCGGACATGAGTTTCGCGGCGAAACAGGGCGACAAGGTCGTCGCCACCGACACCCACATCCTGATGGTGCCCTCCCCCGGCGGCCCGGTCCCCACCCCCACGCCACTGCCGTTCGTCGGCACGATCACCGGCGGCTGCAGCTCCAACGTGATGATCGGCGGCGCGCCCGCGGCGGTCACCGGGAGCACGGTGACGAACAATCCCCCGCACATCTGCCCGCCGCCCGCGACGTTCCAGAAGCCGCCGACGAATCAGGGAACGGTGCTGAAGGGCAGCTCCACGGTTCTGATCAACAACAAACCGGCGGCCCGCAACGGGGACAAGGTCAACACCTGCAACGATCCGGCGCCGCTGCCCCAGGGCACGATCATCGCTGCCGGAACCGTGATCATCGGCGGCTGACCTCGACCAGCGGCCCTGGGGCGAACGGGACCGCCTTCAGCACCATCACCCCGACCGAAGACAGCTCGTGGTCGTGCCGCACGAACCAGGCCCGCGCGTCCGGTGACCCGTCCCACGGCGGCACCGCGGGCTCCCGGTGCGGCAGCGCGGAGACGTCGAGCGCGTAGGCGACGCGGCCCCGCACAACGGAATCGCCGCGCGTGTAGTGGACGTCGCAGATGCCGGTGAAGGCGACGATGTTGGGCGGTCGGAACATCCGCCCGTTCTGTGTGAAGGAATGCCCCGCCCCAGTGGAGATCCGCGGCGCCGACGACCCGATCCCGCCCACCATGACCCCGGTCGCGACGTCCCGCAGCGCGGCGAGGGACCGGGTGCGCACGTCGTCGGCGGGCTCGGCGGGCGCGGTGACCTGGATCTCGCCGTCGAGGCGCAGCGACACCGTCACCGCGACATGCCCGATGTCCACCGAAGCCGCCGCGACGGGCGTGCGCGGCAGCGCGTACCCGAAGGCAACACACCCCCGAGAGACCTCAGATGCACCCATGTCGCCGCCTCTCGCACCACCCCCAACCGTAATCAGCGATCACACCCGGCGACGATGACCGAAGGGGCAGCGGTTGGCGCAGCCCTCACACACCCGAAACACGCGGGCCCCCACTTGGCAACAGACGGCAAGCACGATAAAGGCATGGACACCACCGCTACCCCCACGACCTGGCGTCTGCGGATCCGCATCGACGACCGCCCGGGCACCCTGGCCAGGGTGACCACGCGGCTGGCGGCGCGGGACTGCAACGTGCTCGGGCTGTCGGTCCTGCCGGTCCCCGGCGGCGTCATCGACGAGCTCGTCGTCAGCACGCCGGTCGGCGTCGAGCCCGCCGCGCTGATCGACGACATCCGTGCCGAGGGCGGGCGGTGCGTCGGGATCACCCGCGCCGAACTGCGCCAGATGGTCGACCGCACCACCGCGGCGCTGCGCGCGGCCGGTGCCGCGATGCGCGACCCCGGCGCGACCGCCGACTCGATGCGCACGCTGCTCGGGGCGGACTCGGTCACCGTCGTCGACGCGGGCTCCGTCCAGGGAGACGAGGGTGGGCACCTCGCGGTGCTCGCCCTGTCCGAGGAGGCCACGCTGGTGGCCCGACGGGGGTGGGCCCCGTTCACCGAGGTCGAGCTGGCCAGGATGGCCGCCTTCGGGGACGTGCTGACCGCCGGCGCCACCAGCGCGGCCGCCCCCACGGCCGTCATCACCCGGTCGGGCGCGGGCGTCGTGCTGCGCGCGGGCACCCCGGCCGACGCCGACGCGGTGTCGGATCTGCACGCGCGGTGCTCGGCGCAGACGCTGTTCGCCCGCTACCACGCCGGGCTGCGCACGCTGCCCCGCCGCTGGCTGCACCGGCTGCTGCAGCCGCCGCGTGGACGGACGCTGCTGGCGGTGTGCGGGACCGAGGTGATCGGCATGGCGCAGCTCATCCGCACGAACGACCCGGCCGAGGCGGAGATCTCGGTGCTGGTCGAGGACAGCTGGCAGAAGCAGGGCCTCGGCTCGGCCATGATCGCCCGGCTCGGGCAGATCGCCAGCGCGGGCGGACACCGGCGGATGATCGCGTGGTGCCTCATGTCGGAGGTCGGCTTCGAGCGGGCGGCGGGCGCGTCCGGGCTGCCGGTGTCAGTCCGACACGAGGACAGCATGCTGCGGGTGGCGCTGTCGGTGGACCCGGCGCGCGCGGACGTGACGGCGGCCACTTCCCCGCTGGGTGCTACTCGGAAGTAACATGGGGGCTCGGAGTCGAGCCTAGGGAGAGCCCCCATGAGCGAGCTTGCGAGCGAATCATCGTCACAGTGCCTTCGCGAGTGGAGCCACCGAACTGGTGAGGTGGCCGGATGAGCACCGCCACGACCACGAACACTCTCGGCGCGGTGCCCGGCGCCCCCACCATCGCCCGGGCCACCGCCCTGATCGACCGCGCCGTCACCGGCACCGCGCCGACGACGGTCCAGATGCTGGCCCCGTTCACCGGCAAGCCCCTGGCCAGCCTGCCCCAGATCGACGATCCCGACGTCCGCCGCGCGTTCGCCAGGGCCAGGGTCGCCCAGGCCGAGTGGGCCGCCACCCCGGTGGCGCAGCGCCAACGGATCTTCCTGAAGCTGCACGACCTGCTGCTGGAGCGGCAGGAAGAGGTACTCGACCTGATGCAGGTGGAGACCGGCAAGTCCCGCCTCGACGCCTACGACGAGGTCGCCGTCACCGCCATGACCGCCGCCTACTACGGCCGCAAGGCGGCCAAGCTGCTGGCGCCGAAGCGCAAGGCGGGCGCGCTGCCGGTGTTCACCCGGACCACGCAGGTGCGCCACCCCAAGGGCGTCGTGGCGATGATCTCGCCGTGGAACTACCCGCTGGCCCTGACCGGCATGGACGCCATCCCGGCGCTCATCGCGGGCAACGCGCTGGTCCAGAAGCCGGACAACCAGACCGCGCTGACGGCGCTGTGGCTGAACGAGCTGGCCGAGGAGGCCGGCCTGCCCGCCGACGTGTGGCAGATCGTGCTCGGCCGCGGCTCCAAGATCGGCACCGCGCTGATCGAGGAGGGCGACTACCTGGGCTTCACCGGGTCGACCGAGACCGGCAAGGGCCTGGCCGCCAAGGCCGCGGCGCTGCTGACCAGCTACTCGATGGAGCTCGGCGGCAAGAACCCGATGATCGTCCTCCCGGACGCCGACATCGACCGGACCGCGGCGGGCGCGGTGACGGCGTGCTTCTCGTCGGCCGGGCAGCTGTGCGTGTCGGTGGAGCGGATCTACGTGCACGACAGCGTGCGCGACTCGTTCACCCAGGCGTTCGTGGCCAAGACGCAGGCGTTGAAGCTGGGGACCGACCTGTCCTACGGCGCCGACCTCGGATCGCTGACGTCGGGCGAGCAGCTGGAGACGATCACCTCGCACGTCGAGGACGCCCGGAGCAAGGGCGCGACCGTGCTGGCGGGCGGCAAGGCGCGGCCGGAGGTCGGACCGCTGTTCTACGAGCCGACGATCCTCACCGACGTGCGCAAGGGCATGACGCTGTTCGAGGAGGAGACCTTCGGCCCGGTCGTCTCGATCTACGGCTACAGCTCCGAAGCGGAGGCGATCGCCTCGGCGAACGCGACCCGCTACGGGTTGAACGCGAGCGTGTGGACGCGCAACCGGCGTGCCGGTGAGCGCGTCGCCGCCCAGATCCACGCGGGCACGGTCAACGTGAACGACGGCTACGGCGCCGCGTTCGGCAGCCTGGACGCGCCGATGGGCGGCATGGGTGAGTCGGGGGTCGGGCGGCGGAACGGCGAAGAGGGCCTGACGAAGTACACGGAGACGCAGACGATCGCGGCCCAGCGAGTCGTGCCGCTGCGCCCGTGGAAGGGCGTCCCGTCGAAGGCGTGGACGAAGGCGCTGACGATCGGCCTGAAGGCCCTGAAGCGCTTGCCCCGCTAGTAGTACTGCAAGACGTAGGCCAGCCAGATCACGACGAACAAGGCGCTTCCCGACGCCACCGCGATGACCCGGTTCTTGTGGTCCGCGGTGTATTGGTAGGCGCCCAGGGCGAGGAAGGCGAGCAGTCCCGCGGCCAGGACGATTGTTGCGGCGGGACTCTTGCCCCAGCCCCACACCCCCAGAGCGACGACCCCGGCGAACAGCGCGAGCGCGAGCACGCCGAGGATCAACTCACCGAACAACTCCAAGAAGAACTCGACCACGGTGCGCACGAGCCAGGCGACGCCAGTAAAGATCGCCGTAAGCCCGCGGACCACGGCGGCGGCCACGCGACGAGGCCACGTCCGCCACGTCTGGTCCTGATCACGCCGGATCTGTCTGAGCGCGCGTCGAGCCTGGTCGTCCTGGCGGGTCACACGACCATGATGCCCAATCAGAAGAGCGGGTAGGCGAACCACGCGATGGCGAGGCCCACGCAACCCGCCGCCACCACGATGAAGCGATTGAAGCGGCGCGACGAGTTGACGGTGATGTAGGTGAGCACGCCCGCGCCCGCGGAGATCGTGGTCTGCGGGCTCCGCTCCCACCCCCACGCCGCCAGCACCACGACCCCGACCAGGACGGCCATCACCAACACCCCGAGCAGCACGTCGACCACTGCTTCCGGGATCAGTCGGCGGGCCTCGCGGACGAGGCGGCGGGGCTCGGGTTCTTCGGACACGGCACCATCATGCACAGCGACCGGCGCCGAAGGTGCCGGTTTGACTCAGCTCGCCGAAGGTTCCGTCAGCAGGCCGCGTTCGTAGGCCACCGCGACCGCTTCCGCGCGCCTGCTGGCGCCCAGTTTCGCCATGATTCGGCTCAAGTGGACGGACACCGTCTTCTCGCTGATGAACAGCTCGTCGCCGACCTGACGATTCGTCCGCCCCTGCGCGACCAGCGCCAGCACCGACCGTTCCCGGGGCGTGAACAGATCCAGCTCGTCGCGAGCCTCGCTGTTCTCGTCCAGCGACACCCGGCCCCGCCGCGCGACCTTGCGGATCGCCTCGCGGAGGGGGCGGGCGTTGAGGTGGGCGGCGACCTGGTCAGCGGTGCGGAGTTCGGTGGCGGCCTCGTCGCGGCGGTCGGCGGCCAGGAGAGCCTCGGCGTGGCGGCGGCGGCAGACGGCCTGTTCGTAGATGGCGCCGTAGTCGAAGGCGGCCACGGCGGCCTGCCACAGGGCCGGGTCGCCGGGGCCGTCGAGGCGGCTGGCCTCGGCCTCGGCGCGGGCGAGCCACGCGCGGCCTTCCGGGCCGAGTTCGCCGGTCCGGGGGCGGCCGGTGCGCGCTGTCTCGCGGGCCAGTTCGATGAGGCGTTTGCCCTCCACGACCGACACCTGCGCGGCCTCGGTGTCGCGGCGGGTCAGCGCGGTGTGCGCCAGGTCGGCGTGGGCGGTGATGCCCAGCGCGGCCATCCGGATGCCCGCGAGCAGCACCGGGCCGCCGGTCTGCGCGACCCACTCCAGCGCGTCGTGGACCCACTCGACGGCACGTTCCGGCCTGCCCCGCCAGGTCGCCAGTTCGGCGCCGACACCGCCCGCGACCAGCGGAATCTGCAGGTCACGGTGCCAGTCGGCGCGCAGCTCGGTCACCAGGCGTTCGGCTTCTGCGAAGCGGCCACGGGCCACCGCGACATAAGCGCCGACCGCGGCGAGACGAGCCGACACCGTGTTGGACACCTTGTGCCCCGGCGGCTCGGCGGCGACCTCGCTGCCGTCCCAGTCCCCCGCCGCGTACCGGATCACGACCTGCACGACCCGCAACTCCAGGCCGTAGGTGCTCCACGTCAGGCCGGTGTCCCGCGCGCGCTCCACGCCCTCGTCCACCACGCGCATCGCCTCGGCGAGCATTCCGTGCTCATAGAGGTTGACGCACAAGGAATACAGCGCGCGCAGCTCCACCGTGATCGCGCCGACCTTGGCGGCACGCAGGCGTGCCTCGGCGAGCCGGTCGCGCGAGTCGGCGCCCTTGCCCTCGGCCTCGGTGAGGATCGCCAGGGTGATCAGCGCGTCGGCCTCGGCGCCGCCCGCGTCGACCGCGCGGGCCACGTCAACGGCGCGGCAGGCGGTCTCGCGGGCGTCGGCCCAGCGGCCGACCGCGCGCAGGATCGTGGCGCGGGCGGCGAGCACCCATGCCTGGTCTGCGTCGGCGGGCAGGTCCTTGACCAGCTCCCACGCCTGTTCGATGTGGTCGATCGACTCCTGCTCGCGCCCGTCGATGACGTAGAGCGCCATCGCCAGCCGGGCGAGCCGGTTGGCCAGGTCGATCGGGTCGTCGGCCTTGCGCGCGAGCGCCGTCGCCGACTTGGCGAACGCGATGGCCCGCTCCGGGTCGCCGGAGGTGCCCGCCGTCCACGACGCGCGCCGCAGCAGCGTCATCTCGTCGATGTCCGGGCGCGCTTCCGCCGGGACCGCGTCCCACAGCTTCAACGCCCGTTCCAGGTGTTCGAGCGCCTCGGCTGGCGCGCCCTGCTGCTCGGCGTCCTCGGCGGCCAGCACCGACGCGGCCAGCGCCGGGCCGAGCGCGTGGCTCTCCATGCTGTGGAACGCCAGCTCAGCGGCCATCCCGCGCATCCCGGACTTGCCGGTCAGCTCGCGGGCGAACGCGGCGTGCAGGCGGACGCGCTCACCGGGGAGCAGGTCGTTGTAGACGGCCTCCCGCATCAGCGCGTGGCGGAACAGGTAGAAGTCGCCGTCGCCGGGCACGAGCACGTGGTGCTGCACCGCCTCGCGCAGCGCCTCCTCCACGTCCGGCTGGCTCAGCTCGCTGACCGCGCGCAGCCGCGCGTCGGGCACCCGGCGACCCGCGACCGACGCGACCCGCACGACGCTCTGCGCGGCCGGGCTCAACCTTTCGACCCGCGCGAGCAGCACGTCCATCAGAGTGGTGGGGATTCCGCCGCCGCACTCGGCGGTGGCGGCGAGCAGTTCCTCGGCGAAGAACGCGTTGCCCTCAGACCGGCCCGCGACCTCGCGCAGCACCGGCTCGCTCAGCCGTTCCTCGGCGAGCGCGGCGACGAACGCGCGCGAGTCGGCCGGGCCGAACGGGGCGAGTTGCAGACGCTCGACCTGCGGCAGCCGCACCAGCTCGGCCAGCAGCGGCCGCAGCGGGTGGCGGCGGTGCAGGTCGTCGGAGCGGTAGGTGCCCAGGACCATCAGCCGCTGGTCACGCAGCCGCGACAACAGGAAGGACAGCAGACTGCGCGTCGACGCGTCGGCCCAGTGCAGGTCTTCCAGGACCAGCACGACCGGCGTCTCCCGGGCAAGGTCGCCCAGCACGCCGTAGACCGCGTCGAACAGCTGGAGTTGGCCGATGTCCTGCTCGGAGCGCGACCCGACCGACGGCATCGCCATCCCGGACACCAGCGGCCGCGGGTCGGCCCGGTCGGGCAGCGCGACCTCGGGGAACAACCGGCCCAGCGCCGACCAGTCGGTGACCCGGTCGCGGACGGCGGCGAGCGCCTCGGCGATCGGGAGGTAAGGCAGACCGGTCTCGCCGACGTCGAGACAGCGGCCGGTCAGCACCACCGCGCCCTGCTCGGTGGCGTACGTGGTGACCTCTTCGGTCATCCGCGTCTTGCCCACGCCCGCGTCCCCGGCGAGCAGAACCGCCCTCGCCTTCCCGGACGCGGACGCGTCGAAGGCGACGCGCAGGCCGCGAAGTTCGCGGCCGCGCGCCACCAGCGGGATTCCTGACCCCAGACGCGGCATGGCTGGCATCGTCGCACAACCTCGGCGCGGCGGGTCAGGCAGCCGAACGCCCGTTCACCTGCGGGTCGCCCCGGTGCCGCAGCATGCGCTGCCACCAGGGGGCGCCGCGCCGGACCTCGTGCAGGTGCAGCCTGCTGGTGAGGTCCTTGGTGCCGTTCTGTCGGTAGTTGACCTCGGCCTTGACGGCTTCCGGTGTCCACATGGTCTGGCTCCTCGTCATCGCTTCTTCCTTGGTGATGACGAGATTGCCGCTGAGGCCACGGCCCGGGCATCGGACGATCACGCAGTCCTGCGCGACGGACCCCTTACCCCACCCTCGGCTGGGACTTCGAGGGCGCGGGTAAGGGGTCCGGGCGGGTCAATCGCTGAGGCTGTCTTGCTTCACGGCGCTGAGGAAGGCCAGCCAGCCGCCGTCGGCGAAGGCGAGGTGCCCGTGCCCGGCGTTCTTGGAGTCCCGCACCGCCGCGCCGCCTCTGCGGACGACGAGCTCGACACAGTCGTTCCCCGCACCGCTGCGGCTGCTCTTGCGCCAGTGCGCGCGGGCAAGATCGGAAACGGTCAGGTCGGTAACGGTCACGCCCCGCTCCTCTCGCTTTCTGGTGTTTGGCGAATCAGCCGATCGGCTGCCCGCTGGATCAGCTCGACGGTGTCGTCCGGTTTCAACGCCGCCGCCCGCAAATGATCGAACATCAACGTATACCGGCGCACATCGGAAGGCTGTTCCAAATAGACACCGGAGGTCGTGTTCTCCACATAGACCACATCCGGGTCCGCTTGTTCCGGGAATCCCAAGATCAGGAATGGGGCTTCCATGCCCGCGTGCGCCCCCGCGGCGAACGGCACGACCTGCAGCGTCACGTGCGGCAGCCCGGCGGCCTCGACCAGCCGGTTCAACTGCGCGCGCATGACGTTTGGCCCGCCGACGACGCGATGGAGCACGGCCTCGTCGATCACCGCCCAGTACTCGGGTGGGTTGGGGTCGGTGAGCAGGCGCTGGCGGGCCAGGCGGCCCCGCACCCGCTTGTCGATCTCCGCGTCGGCGACGTCCGGCCGGATGGCCCGGATGACCGCGCGGGTGTAGTCCTCGGTCTGCAGGAGACCGGGGACGAGAAGCGCCTGGTGGGTGTGCAGGGAGGCGGCCTCGGACTCCAGGCCGACGAACGAGCCGGTGAAGACCTCGGTGTAGGCGTGCCACCAGCCCTTCTGCCGGGCCTCCCGCGCCAGTTGGACCAGCGCCTCACGCTTGTCCTCGTCGATGCCGTACAGATCGAGCATGTCCCGCACATCACGCGGGGTGACCCCCACATGCCCGGTCTCGATCCGACTGATCTTCGACGCGGAGCACTCCAGCTTCTCGCCCACCTCGTCGATGGTCAGATTCGCGGCCTCACGGAACCGCCGCAGCTCACCCGCGAGCCGCCGACGGCGCACAGTCGGACTGAGATCACGCGCCACGTGTGTTTCACCTCGTTCCCGGCTGGGGTGCGGACCGCACGGCAAGTCTCAATGCTGATCTTGTCGGGCACAAGGGACAGTCCGCCGTGTTTTGCGGTAAGTCTGTGAGCGGTTAACGACCATGGTTGGGGAATGTCACCCGATCGTGTACTGCAACTTGCAGAATGCGCCCGCGACCACGCAGTCTCATGGGAAACAACATGCGGGAGAGCCGCGCCACCGACCGGAAGGGACACGGGTGAACGAGTCGATCTTCGGGCACATGGAGGCGTCGTTACAGGACTATCTGTCCACCCTTAGTACACGAGCGACCGGCAGCGCCGACCACACCGCCGCCGAACTCGCCAGAGCCGAACTCCCCCGCGTCGTCGCCGCCCTGCAAGCCCTGCTGGACGAACACCACCCGGACTCCCAGGGCCGCTGCCCGACTTGTCGGACTCGACTGTTCACCCGCGCCCCTTCACCGTGTCGGGCCTATCTGACGGCGAACCTTTGTTTGCTGATGACCGAGGACACGGACACCCCGCAGTACCGGTGAACCAGGTTCACCAAAAGTGACACACCGACTCCGCAGCGTCGATACGCTCCCCCGACCATCTCGTAGCCGGGGGAGAGCATGGATCCCATGCTGGACAAATTCTTGGGTCTGGCTCTAAGTCTTGTTGTAGCCGCCATCGTGGCCGGGTGCACCCCAGAGGTGTCCCAGACACGACCGCTGCCGACGCCTGCGGAGTATCCGAAGATCGAACCGCCGACGGATCGGGACGCCAAGGTGGTGGTCGCGGCCTTGCGTGAGCTTGATCCGTGTGCGCTGCTCGATCCCGCGGCGCTGGGCGCCCAGCCGCAGTCCTCCGGCCCGCGTCGCTGCTCGGTCGCCAACGGGGGCGACCTCGTCTCCGTCACGACTGAGGACAAACTCGACCGGGCGCGAAAGTTTCACTCGGTGCTGATCGACCTCGGAGGCGCCAAGGCGTACCTGATGGCGGACCCAAGGAGTGGGTCGTGTCAGGTCGGGATTCCGGTGAGTTTCGAACTCGCGGTCACTGTCGCCGGGCACAAGCAGTCAGGTGACAGCTGTGCGTCGACCCAAGCCGCCGCGTCCGTGGCCGTGGATCGGCTTGGTTCGCTGGTGATTCCGGCAGGTGAACCGGACTCGCCGGATGTCGGCGCCTGTGTCGACTACCCGTACAGCGGGACCTGCCAACCCAGTGAGGACCGGCCCGTACCCCGCGGCGCCGAGACCGTGCTGGCCGCGGCCGCGGGTGACGCGCGGGTGGCCTGCGGAATCGCGAAAGAGGGGGTGAGCAGGTTCGGGAAGGCGTTCGCGCCGGTTCTCGGGAGCTTGGTCGGGGGTCCTCCGCACTGCTACTTCGTCGAGCCGACCCACACCGTGGTCATCGAGGTGTCCATTCACTTCGACAGCGACCTGACCGACCAAGTGCATGCCGGGCAAGGCCAGAGCACCACCGTGGCAGGCCGCCAGGCGATCTCATCGACGACCAAGCAGGAGCGGTTCGAGGACCGCAGGCTGTGTCTGCTGCCGGTGCCCGGAGCGAAGAAGGGACTGCTGTGCGTCGTCGCCCATTTCCTGCCGGGGCGCGGTGTGGAGAACAGCCAGGTCGACACGACGGCGGCCGATCAGCTTGAGCCAGCCGTCGAAGACATCGTCGAGCGGCACTTCAAATAACCCGCACCAGACCCTCCTGCACAACCGTCGCCACCAGGGTTCCCGACTGGGTGAAGAAGCGGCCCGTGGCCAACCCCCGCCCACCCGACGCGCTGGGTGAGACGCAGTCGTAGAGGACCCACTCGTCCGCGCGGAAGGGGCGGTGGAACCACATGGCGTGGTCGAGGCTGGCGCCGAGGACGTTGTCGGTCCCCCAATACACGCCGTGGCGGGCGAGGACCGAGTCGAGCAACGTCATGTCCGACGCGTAGGCCAGGACGCACACGTGCAGCAACGGATCGTCCGGCAGCGTGCCGTCCGCGCGCATCCACACCTGGTTGTCGGCCTCCCGGGGACCCGATTCACGCGACAGCCACGGTGGCTCACTGACGTAGCGGATGTCGATGGGGCGGGGACGATCCGCGATCCGGCCGAACTTGGCCTTCAGTTCCGGTGTCATCAGGTCACCGTGGGACGGCAGGGCGTCCGGTGGTGGGACGGACGGCATCTCCGAGGCGTGTTCGATGCCCGCCTCCACCACCTGGAACGACGCCGACAAGGCGAAGATCGCCTTGCCGTGTTGGATCGCGACGACGCGGCGGGTGGTGAAGGAGCGGCCGTCGCGGATGCGGTCCACTTCGTACACGATGGGGACGCTCGGGTCGCCGCCGCGGATGAAGTAGGCGTGCAGGGAGTGGACGCCGCGTTCCGGGGGTACGGTGCGGCCCGCGGCGACCAGGGCCTGGCCCGCCACCTGGCCGCCGAACACGCGGACCGGCGAGTGGCTCGGGCTCACGCCGCGGAAGATGTTCTCCTCGATCTTCTCCAGATCGAGCAGCGCGACCAGCCGGTCGAGGACCTGCTGGCCGCGCGGGACACCATCGGTGGTGAGTAGCTCCATGCCGTCGAGTCCTTCCCCGACCGGCGGGAAGACTCAGGCGTGGTCCTCTTCGCCCAGCCGGTGCACTCGGATGAGGTTAGTCGAGCCGACCGTCCCCGGCGGGGAGCCTGCGACGATCACCACGAGGTCGCCCGGCTGGTAGCGGCCGATCGACAGCATGGACAGGTCGACCTGGCGCATCATCTCGTCGGTCGAGTCCACTTTGGGCACCAGGAACGTCTCGGTGCCCCACACCAGCGCGAGCTGGCTGCGCACCGACGGCTCCGGGGTGAACGCCAGCAGCGGCAGCTTCGTGTGCAGCCGGGCGAGACGCTTGACCGTGTCGCCGGACTGGGTGAAGGCGACCAGGGCCTTGGCGTTGAGGCGCTCGCCGATGTCGCGGGCGGCGTAGGAGATCACGCCGCGCTTGGTGCGGGGCACGTGCGACAGCGGCGGGACGGCGTCGGGCGTCGTCTCGGTCTCGACGGCCTCGATGATGCGGACCATCGTGGCGACCGACTCGATGGCGTAGCGGCCGACGCTGGTCTCGCCGGACAGCATGACCGCGTCGGCGCCGTCGAGGACGGCGTTGGCCACGTCGGAGGCCTCGGCGCGGGTCGGCCGGGAGTTGTTGATCATCGAGTCGAGCATCTGGGTGGCGACGATGACCGGCTTGGCGTTCTCGCGGGCGATCTGCACCGCGCGCTTCTGCACGATCGGCACGTACTCCAGCGGCAGCTCGACGCCCAGGTCACCGCGGGCGACCATCACGCCGTCGAAGGCGAGGACGATCGCCTCGAGGTTGTCGACCGCCTCGGGCTTCTCCAGCTTGGCGATCACCGGCAGCCGACCGCGGCCGACCCGGTCCATCACCTGGTGGACCAGGTCGATGTCGGCGGGCGAGCGCACGAATGACAGCGCGATGAAGTCGACGCCCAGGTGCAGGGCGAACTCTAGGTCCTCGATGTCCTTCTCGGACAGCGCGGGCACCGAGACGTCCATGCCGGGCAGCGAAAGGCCCTTGTTGTTGCTGACCGGGCCGCCCTCGAAGACCTCGCACACCACGTCCTGGCCCTCGACGGCGGTGACCACGAGGCCCACCTTGCCGTCGTCGACCAGCAGCTTGTCGCCGACCTTGGCGTCGTCGGCGAGTCCCTTGTAGGTGGTGGACACCCGGTCGTGGGTGCCCGCGACGTCCTCGACGGTGATCCGGACGATGTCGCCGGTGTTCCACTGGACGGGACCGCCCGCGAACGTGCCGAGGCGGATCTTGGGACCCTGCAGGTCGGCGAGAACGCCCACCGCGCGCCCCGCGGCGTCGCTGGCGGACCGGATGAGGTCGTAGATCTCTTTATGGTCGCTGTGGCTGCCGTGGCTGAAGTTCATCCTGGCCACGTCCATGCCCGCGGCAACCAGCTCCCGCACCTTCTCCGGACTGGAGGTTGCGGGGCCCATCGTACAAACGATCTTCGCGCGTCGGCTCACGTTTGAGCAGCTTAGTCCGTCGAACTGTACCGATCATGAGGTACTGGCCAGTAGCTTGCGTTTCGATTCAGATTGTTCTTCCTGCGGACATCTGGATCTGCATCTGTCCAGGTTCAGTCGCGCACCGCAGTCAAGATGTCACGCCACGGCGCCCGCCGACGATACGTCGGAAGGGGACCCGACGCAGGAGGGGAACCATGGTCGACACCCTGACACTCACCGCGAAGTCCGGCGACAAGGTGGCCGCGGAGAACGAGGACGGGCTCAGTCTGATCGTGGACCCCGGCGCGGAGATCGTGTTGACGGCCACCGCGCCGCAGGGGACGGACGCCGGGGCGCTCGAACTCCGGCGCGGCGGCGTCCACATCGTGGACAAGTTCAGCGGCTCCGGCACCGAGTTCACCGTGACGGTGAAGGAGGTCGGGAAGTACACCGCGAAGCTCGGCGACAGCGAATCACCGCCGGTCACCGTCACACTGGCCGAGGCCGAGCCCGCGCCCGGCGAGAACGAGGGCGACACCGTGGTCGAGGCCGAGGTCGGCGAACTCGACAACGTCTTCCTGCTGTTGACCGGGATCGCGGCCGCGGTGGGCATCGCCGCGCTGATCGCCCTGACGGCACGGCACATCCGCTTCATCAACAACCTCACCGCGGCGTGGAGCGAGGAGACCTTCGCGGTGCGGTCCGCGGGCCAGCTCCAGTTCGTCATCGGGATGGCCGGGGTCGGACTGCTCCTGGGTGGACTGTGGCTCGCCGCGCTGGAGACCCGCGGCAGGCTGCGCGCGGCCGACCGCCCCCGAGTCCGCGGGATGGGCAAGGAGGTCGGCGACGCGGCGGTCGCGGTGCTGAAGACGATGACCAGGGCCAGGGGCACGATCGCGGTGCTGTTCGTCGGCATGGTGCTGGCGCTGGCGGCCCTGTGGGCGGCGACCAGCATGGCGACCCCCGACACCGAGGACGAGCCGAAGACACCGCCGTCGACGACCGCGCCCCCGTCGACGACCAGCGACCCGGCCCCCACCACGACGTCGCCATGACCCCGGTCGTCGCGGTGCTGGTCGGGGTGAGCGGCCCGCGCCCATTCCTCTTCCGCGGCAGGCGGTACGACTTCGGCAGTCCCCTGGCGGGCGTCAGCGGCGACCTCGACTGGTACGAGCTGCTGCTCCGGCGCACCGTCCCCGCCGCGTCGCTCACGCTGCACCGTCTGTCCAAACCGGACACGACCACCGCGCAGGCGATCAAGGACCGGCTACTCGACGCGAAGCGGAACCTCCCCTCGGGTGGGCTGTTCGTGCTGGTCCTCTGCGGACACGGTTTCCAGGCCACCGACGACGACGGCGACGAACCGGACAAGTTGGACGAGGTCTTCGCCGCGGCGGACGGCCCCATCACCGACGACTTCTTCGGTGGGCTTTGGGCCGGGCTCGACGGCGACATCGTCGTCATCGTGGACACATGCAGCGCCGACAGCCTGGGGATCAGGGGCGGCCGGGACGTCGAGCCGGTCAAGCGGATCGTCGCGACCGGGCCACGCAGGCTGTCGATCTCGGCGTCCATGGCATGGGAGGACGCGGGCGAGGTCCCCACGAGGAAAGGGGACCGGGGCGTGCTGTCCCTCGCGCTCCAGAGCGCGTGGGAGCGGATCCCGGGGAGCCGCGTCTCGTACCTGAACTGGTTCCTGGAGGCTGCCCAACTGGTCGCGGTCAGCAGGCCGCAGCAGCATCCGCGGCTGCGCTACCTCGGCCAGGACGAGGCCCTGCTGAACCGGGCGCCGTTCAGCTAGCCGAGACGCCCACGTGGTCGTAGGCCCACTCGTTGAACGGGCGCAGCTGCCGCCAGGCTTTGCGGACCCGGGTGAGGCAGTCGCGTTCGTGGAGGACGTCGTCGGGTTCCCAGACGCGCACGGCGTAGACCGAGCGGTAGCGGAGCAGGTCGATGCGCGGGTGGTCCTTGTCGAAGCCGCGCGGGGCCGATTTGAGCTGGTCGCCGCGGATCTCCCAGCCCTGGCGCGCCAGGGTGGCGAGGATGTCGCGCAGGCGGTCGCCGTGGATCTCCTCGGCGACGGCCGTGCGGAAGCGGGATAGCTGGTCGCTCGCCATGTGGAAGCAGCCGCCCCCGGTGCGCAGGCCCGCCGGGCTCACCTCGACGTAGTACGCCCCGCCGCCGCGGCCGGACTCGATGACGCCGCCGCAGTTGGTCTTGTACGGCGTCTTGTCCTTGGCGAAGCGGACATCGCGGTACGGCCGGAACACCTTGGGCGCGCCGAAGTCGCCGCCGAACTCCTTCTCCAGTTCCGCGAGCAGCGCCTTCATCGGGGCGTGCACATCGGACTCGTAGGTCGCCTTGTTGGCGTCCCAGTAGGTCTTGGAGTTGTCGGCGACCAAGCCGTCGTAGAAGTCGATCGCGTACTCGCCGAACCCGTCGAACTTCACACGCGTTCCTCGGGGATCGAGTCGTGGCAGCGGCGCAGCCGGGCCACGGCGTCGGCGTCGACCTTGAACTCGACGTCGTCGACCGTGGTGATCGGGCGGACGGGGCGCAGTGCGTTGGTGGCGAACGCGGCGGTGAAGCCGGACAGGTCCGCCGCCGACACCGGGCGCACGTCGTAGGCCAGGCCCGCGCGGGTGAGCCCGTGCTGGATCAGGCCCTGCGCGACGCCGGGCAGCGCCAGTGCGCTGGGGAACACAACGGTGTCGCCGTCGAGGAAGCAGATATTCCAGGTCGCGCCCTCCGAGACCTCGCCGTCCGGGTTGACGAACAGCACGTCGTCGAACCCGGCCTTGCGGGCGAGCCTGCGGTGGTAGGTGGCGCCGAACGTGCCGACGTGCTTGATCGTGGGCAGGTCGCGCTGGTAGCCGGCGGTGCGCACGCGCAGCGGCGGGCCGTCGTCGCCGGGCAGGGCGCTCACGGTGACCTCGACCCGCGGCTCGACGTCGGCCTCCGGGGCGCGGCGGTCGAAGCCGGGGGCGAACACGGTCGCCTTGGCGCAGACGGCTTCGGCGTGCCCGTCGACGGCGCGCCGGATCTCGGCGCGCACGACGTCCTCGGCGAGGCCGGTGCCGAACACGACCCAGGCGTCGCGGTCGAGTCGTTCGAGGTGGCGGGCCAGGCCGCGGACCCGGCCCTGCTCGACCCGCATCGCGGTGTAGTGGCCGTACGCGGCCTGCTGGTGGTCATCTCGCGCGCTCATCGGCAGGAGTCTCCCATGGCGCGCGCGGGACACGGTCCCGCGGACCTCACCCGCGGGACCGTGTCGCGGATCAGCTCGCCTGCGTGGTGTTGTAGAGGTTCTGGGCGTCCGCGCCGAAGTAGGGGCCGAACATCCACGTGGGGATCAGGTTGATCTTGTAGCTGTTGACCGAGTTCTGGATGCCGGTGGCGCTGCCCTCGGTGAACGTCTGGAACCACGGCCCGCCGCTGGAGCCGCCGGTCATGTTGCACGTCATGCCGATGCCGGAGCTGAGGAACGCGCCGAAGGTGCGGCCGGAGCAGTAGATCAGCTTGGAGCCGTCGTAGGGCGCGGCGGCGGGATAGCCGAAGGCGTACATGTTCTGCGCCTTGGGCTGGTTGAACGCGATGCCTTGCGCGCCAACGACATCGGTCAGCAACTGGCCGTTGAGCGGGTTGACGACCGCGGTGCCGACGTCGTAGTTGATGTCCTCGCTCGCGTGCCACTGCGGGGTGACCTTGGTCGACCTGGCCGTCCACGTGCCGTACGGCGCGTTGCCGTTGTTGTAGCCGGGCACGAAGACCCAGTTCGTGTGATAGGCGCCGTCGAGCTTCACACAGTGCCCGGCGGTCATCACCGTGCTCTTGTTCGCGCTGGTCACGGCGTTGCCGCTGCACGAGGCGTTGCGGCCCTGGTAGGTGAAGAAGACGCGGCCGACGGTCCTGGTCACCGCTCCCCCACCGGTCCAGGCGCTGCCGCCGTTGGGATAGGCGAGCGGGCCGACGACCTGCGGGGCGCCCGCCCGGATGTCGTGCCGCACCTTCCTGGCGTCGACGGTGAGCGTGTCGAGCGGGACGGCCGACCGCATCGCCGCGGGCGTCCAGTAGGCGGCGGGACTCGCGGAGGCGGGCGCCGGTAAGACGAGCGCGGCCGCGGCGGCGAGCGCCAGCACCAGATGTCGCTTCATGATCACTACCTCTCACTGTGGCGTGGATCACTTGCAGGGTGACTAAGTAGAAAGTTACTCAGTTTCCTGCCGCGACAATTCGGACGTCTGGGTGAATCGCTACCAGCCGAGTTTCGCCACCGCGGCCGTGAGCGCCGTGGTCGCCTCGGGGCACCAGTCGGTCTTGTCGGAGGCCACCGCGCGCAGGTCGATACCGACGCCGTCGATCTCGACACGCACGTCGCAGGTGTACTCCAACTCCTCGACCACACCGCCGGACCGGGCGCCGATCCGCACCGGCCGCTGCACCGGCGGCACCGCCGAGGCGGTGGCGAAGGAAAGCCAGACCCCGCGGAACTCGCCGTCACCCCAGGCGCAGCCAACCTGGCCGTCGGCGTTCTCGCGCTTCGGGTCGGGCGGGGTGTCACGCAGGATCGGGGTCAGCTCCGCGGCGGTGAGCAGCGCGCACGGGTCGACACCCGCCAGATCGCGGCTCGGCTTGGCCGCGGCGGACGTCGGAGCCTGCGACGCACTGGTCGACCCGGATGCCGGGGGCGGGGCGGCGGCCTCCGAGCAAGCGGTGAGCGCGAAGGCGGACGCGAGGATCAAGGTGACGATGGTTCGCACACCTTGATCCTCGCGGACCACGCGCTACCGCGCCCACGGCGGGGTGTCGACGGCGGTGCCGTCGGCCATCTTCGGCGTGAACCCCGACCGGATCGCGATGTAGGCCTGCGCGGGCTCCGCCCCGGCGTTGCGCACGGCGATCGGCTCACCCGCCGGAACGACGACCGCGTCGCCCGCCGAGAGCTCCGGGCCGTCCGGGGTCACCCGCAGGGTGCCCGCGGTGACCATGAAGACCTCATCCCGGTCGAGCGTGTGCGGTGCCGAGTCGACGCCGGGCGCGACGGTGATGCGCCAGGTGCACAGGTCGGCCGAACCCCGGCTGGGCGAGGCGAGGCCGGTGAACTCGACGCCCGGGAGCTCGAAGCGCGGGGCGTCGGCGGCCTTGATGACTGACATGGTTTCCCTCCAGATAGACAAGCCAGCTTGACCAAGCTGGCTTGTCTATAATGCAGAGATGACCGCTGACGCGCAACCCCTCGATCTCGGCATCCTGCTCGCGCTGGCCTGGCAGGAGTTCGTCCGCGACCTCCGCGCGACCCTGGACGAGCAGGGCTTCACCGATCAGGGCCGCTCCGACGGCTACGTGCTTCGCGCGCTCAACGCCAAGCCGATGACGGTCAGCGAACTGGCTACCCGGCTGGAGATCACCAAGCAGGGCGCCGGGCAGCTGGTCGACGACATGGAGCGCCGCGGCTACGTCGAGCGGCGGCCCGACCCGACGGACGGCCGAGCACGGCTGCTGCACCTGTCCGAGCACGGCCAAGCCGCCTTGGCCGCGGCCCGCGCGTTCCATCGGCGTTACGAACGCCTGCTCGTCGGCGAACACGGCGCCGAGGCCGTCCAAACCCTGCGGGACATGCTCACCGCGATGGCTGGACCTGCGGCGACGCCCGATCCGCGACTGCGCGCGCTCTACGCCTGAACGACAGCTTCCTTAGAGCGGGGAACAGCGCGCACAGTGCGCCGGAACAACGTTCGTTGACTTGATATTGCGACGCGGGTCACTGTCTGGAGACGACGTTACCGCTGGGTAACTCGTCCTGAGCTCTCCGGGAGTCGACAGTGCCGTTTCCCAAGCCGTCCCTGACCCGCCGAGTCGCCACCGTGGCCGCGGTCGCCACCATGGCCGCCGCCGGGATGGTCGCCGCACCCGCGCTGAACGCCGAGGAAACCCCGTCGTTCTATGCGACGCCGACCTCGCTGCCCACCGAAAACGGTGACATCGTCCGGAGCGAGCCGTCGATCTTCTATCTCGACCCGGTCAAGCTGATCAAGATCGACGCGAACGTCCAGCGGATCATGTACCGGACCACCGACCGGCTCGGGAAGCCGATCGCGGTCACCGGCACCGTCATCACACCTAAGTCAGCGTGGTTCGGCCTCGGCGAGCGACCGCTGGTGGCCTACGCGGCGGGCACGCAGGGCATGGCCGACGAGTGCGCGCCGTCGCGACAGCTGAGCGTCGGCTCCGAGTACGAGGGCCCGTTCGTAGAGGGGCTGATCACGCGCGGCTACGCGGTGGTCCTGACCGACTACCAGGGCCTCGGCACCGAGGGCGACCACACCTACATGAACCGGGTCGTGCAGGGCCGCGCGGTGCTGGACTCGCTGCGTGCCGCGCAGCGGCTCACCGCGGCGGACGTGCCGGACAACGGGCCGGTCGCGATCCACGGCTACTCCCAGGGCGGCGGCGCCGCGGCGGCCGCGGCCGAACTCGCCCCGACCTACGCGGGCGAACTCAAGCTCAAGGGTGTGTCGGCAGGGGCCGTGCCCGCGGACCTGTTCAAGGTGGCGCGCGCCCTCGACGGCGGCCTCTACATGGCGTTCCTCGGCTACGCGATCGGCGGGCTCTCCGCCGGGTACGGCATCGCGATGGAACCGTTCCTGAACGACGCGGGACTCAAGTTCGCCGCCGACGCCAAGAAGTCCTGCACGATCGCGGCCATCCCGCAGTTCGCGTTCAAGCAGTCGGCGTCGCTGACCACCGACGGCAAGTCGATCCCGAACCTGCTCGACACCAACCCGATGTTCAACGCCGTGATCGCCGAGCAGCGGATCGGGAAGGTCAAGCCGACCGTGCCGGTGCTGATCTCGCACAGCACACTCGACGACGTCATCCCCTACGCCGTCGGCAAGCAGCTGGCGCTGGACTGGTGCGGCAGGGGCGCCAACGTCCGGCTGGCCCCGAACCTCGGCCCGACGCACGTCGGCGGCGCGGCAGCGAGCTACCCGGGTGCGTTCGCGTGGCTCGAGGCCCGGTTCGCCGGACTGCCCGCGGTCTCCAACTGCTGGGCCGTGCCGATCATCTAACCCCCGCAGAAGGCGCCTGCCTGGTCCTTGGCGCCTTCCTCGCATGGCGCGAATCCGGCGCGGCGGAGGATGACCTTCGCCTCGCCGGAACCCATGTACCGGATCAGCGACGAGACCAGCCCGCCGTCCTTCGGCACGCCGTAGGTGTAGAAGTACTCCATCGCCCAGAACGGGTACTTGTGCCGCACCACGGAGTCGACGCTGGGCTCCAGGTTGTCCAGCTTGACGAGCGTGGAGTTGCCCCGCTTCATCGCGGTGTTCACATCGGCGTAGCCGACCGCGCCGTCGAGCTGGTCGACCCGGTCGAGCAGGTCGGTGGTCGAGTCCAGTTCGCACCGCACGACCGGCGAGTCGGGCACGCGGTCGCGGCGGACGCAGTCGTTGGACGACACCGCGGGCTCGGCGCCGCCGCCGAGCACCTTGGTCTCGAAGATCACCCGGGTGCCGGACTTGCTGTCCCGGCTGATGATCCGGATCTCCTGGTCGGCGCCGCCGGGGAACTGCCTCCAGTTGGTCTTGCGGCCCGCGAAGATGTCCTTGACGTCCTCTGTGGACAGCTGGGTGACGCCCGCCTTCTTGTTGACCACGACCGCGAAGGCGACCACGCCCACCGGGTGCGGTGTCAGGTTGAACTGGTTGAGCGACGCGGGCCCGTCGGACATCGCCATGAGCCGGTCGGCCTGCTTCTCCCCGCCGCTGTCGAGTTCGGTGAGTCCGCGCAGGCTGCCGTCGCCGACCACGGTGACCTCGGCGCCGTCGCACTTCTTCTCGTAGGACTCCTTGATCTCCTCGACCGCGGGCGCGAACGCGCTGGAGCCGACGACCCTGACCTCACCCGTGGCGCACTCGGCGTCGGCGGACCCGAACGGCGAGGTGACCAGCAGGGCGACGAACGCGCCGACGAGGGCGAGTGCGAGCCCGCCGAAGTACATCGCGCGCCTGCTCGGCCCGTCGCCGCGGGTGGTGTCGCGCAGGATCCGGCCGCCGACGATGAAGCCCCCGCACGTGGTCGACGGGACACCGGGCTTCGGCGTGCCGGTGAGCAGCACCAGCACCTTGATCCGGTTCTTCCGGTTGAGCGGCACCAGCGGCAGCGCCAGCGAGGTATCGCCTAAAGGCGGCCACTCGGTGTTCTGCTTGACGATCTGGAGCAGCTCCGGGTCGCCCTCGATGACCTTGGCGTCGACGACCTTGCGGCCGGCGAACTCCAGCGTGAGCGGCAGGGCGAAGTCGCCGCGGCGGATCTCCCGGCTGCCGGTGTTCATGATCCGGACCAGGGCGAAACTCGGGTCGGTGAGGACCTCGCCCTGGTAGTTGAGCTCCAGCGGGATGTCGTTGCCGTGGTCAGGCGTCACCGGGGTGTCGAGGTGGACCCGGTAGCTCACCCGCTTGCGCCTGCGCCACCACGCGACCAGGTAGCTGAACAGCATGATGACGAGCCCCGCGAGCCCGACCGTCGCTTCCAGGTTCTTCAACATCCACTCGAACATCTACGCCCACTCTCGCGACAGCGCGCAACCTGTCAACTTCCGAGCGTAGGAACGGCGAAGGGGCAGCGTTGCCCACTTCACCGGCCGTTAGCGCGATGTTCAGCGCACCGCGAGCGGCAGCGCGGTCGGGTGCACGGGCGCGGGCAAATCCGATGCGCCGGTCAGGAAGGCGTCGACCGCGTGGGCCACCGACCGGCCCTCCGCGATCGCCCAGACCACCAGCGACGCGCCGCGGTGGGCGTCGCCGCAGACGAACACGCCCGGCGCGGTCGTCTGCCAGTCGGCTCCACAGGAGAGGGTTCCGCGTGGGGTGAGCGTCAGGCCCAGACCGTCGAGCAGCGGCATCTTCTCGACGCCGTCGAACCCGATCGCGAGCAGCACCAGGTCGGCGGGCAGCACGTGCACGTCGTCGCTGACCGGCACGACCTGCCGGACCCCGTCGACCCGGCGCACCTCGACCTCACGCAGCTGCACGGAGGTCAGGATGCCGTCGGAGCCGACGAACTTCTCCACCGCGACGGCGAACCGGCGTTCCCCGGCTTCCTCGTGCGCCGGGTAGGTGCGCAGGATCCACGGCCACACCGGCCACGGCGACCGCTCGTCGTCGCGGACGTCCGGCGGCCGCGGGTACTGGTCGAGCTGCACGACGCTGGCCGCGCCCTGGCGGGTGGCCGTGCCGTAGCAGTCGGCGCCGGTGTCCCCGCCGCCGATGATCACCACGTGTTTGCCGCGCGCGTCGATCGGCGTCGGGCCGTCGCCCTCGATCTGCTTGTTGGCGGGCACGAGGTGGTCCATCGCCAAGTGCACACCGCGCAGCCCGCGGCCGGGGATGTCCGGCGCGTCGCGCCCGCGCAGCGCGCCGACGGCGAGCACCACGGCGTCGTGGCGGGCACGGAGGTCCTCCACGGACAGGTCGACGCCGACCTCGCAGCCGGTGACGAACTTCGTGCCCTCGGCCCTGAGCTGCGCCAGCCTCCGGTCGAGGATCCGCTTCTCCATCTTGAACTCGGGGATGCCGTAGCGCAGCAGCCCGCCGAGCCGGTCGTCGCGCTCGTAGACGGTGACCTCGTGGCCCGCGCGGGTCAGCTGCTGGGCGGCGGCCAGCCCGCCCGGCCCGGAGCCGACGACCGCGACGCTCTTCCCGGAGGACACAGTGGACACCCGCGCCTCGACGTAGCCGCGTTCCCACGACACGTCGGCGATCGTGTTCTCCACACGCTTGATCGCGACCGCGCCCGCCGAGTCCGGCGAGATCGCCAGCACGCACGCGGCCTCGCACGGCGCAGGGCAGAGCCTGCCGGTGAACTCGGGGAAGTTGTTGGTGGCGTGCAGCCGGTCGCTCGCCAGCTCCCAGTCGCCCTGGCGGACCAGGTCGTTCCACTCGGGGATGAGGTTGCCCAGCGGGCAGCCCGCGGTGCCGGAGTGGCAGAACGGGATGCCGCAGTCCATGCAGCGGGTGGCCTGCGCGCGCACCTGCTGGTCGCGCTCGGCGGGATCCTGGTCGCGGTAGACCTCGCGCCAGTCGCCGAGCCGGTCGGGCACCGGGCGCTTGGGCGCGTCCTGCCTGGGGTGTTTGAGGAAGCCGCTCGGGTCAGCCACGGGACGCCTCCATCACGGCCTCGTCGACATCGCGCCCCTCGACCCTGGCCAGGCGCATCGCCTCCAGGACCCGCTGGTAGTCACGCGGCATGACCTTGGCGAACACCGACGCCCGGCGCGTCCAGTCGCCCAGCAGCGACGCGGCCACCGCGGACCCGGTGAGCGTGCGGTGTCTGCTCACGATGTCCCGCAGCCACCGTAGATCCTCGGCGGTCGGCCGCTGGATCTCCACCATCGCCGGGTTGACCGTCGCGGGATCGAGGTTCAGCACGTAGGCGATGCCGCCGGACATCCCGGCCGCCAGGTTGCGCCCGGTCGCGCCGAGCACGACGGCGCGGCCGCCGGTCATGTACTCGAAGGCGTGGTCGCCGACGCCCTCGGCGAGGATCACCGCGCCGGAGTTGCGCACGCCGAAGCGCTCGCCGACGCGGCCGCGCAGGAAGACCTCGCCGCTGGTGGCGCCGTAGGCGATCACGTTGCCCGCGATCACCTGGCGCTCGGCGGCGAACGGCGCGTCGGGGTGCGGTCGGACGACGATCGTGCCGCCGGACAGTCCTTTCGCGACATAGTCGTTGGCGTCGCCGACCAGCTCCAGGGTGATCCCCTTCGGCAGGAACGCGCCGAGCGACTGGCCCGCCGACCCGGTGAGGGTCACGTGGATCGTGTCGTCGGGCAGGCCGTCGCCGTAGCGGCGGGTGATCTCCGCGCCGAGCAGGGTGCCGACCGTGCGGTTGACGTTGCGGATCGGGAGGTCGAGCCGGACCGGCAGCGCGTCCTCCAGCGCGGGCTCGGCCATGCGCAGCAGCGTGCGGTCGAGCGCCTGGTCGAGGCCGTGGTCCTGAGCGCGGACCCGCCTGCGCGGACCGGCGTCGGTCGGCATGGCGAAGACCGGGGTGAGGTCGAGGCTCTCGGCCTTCCAGTGCTCGGCGGTCTCGTCGACCCCGAGCAGCTCGGCGCGGCCCACCGCGTCGTCGATCGTGCGCAGGCCCAGCGCCGCCAGGTACTCGCGCACCTCCTGCGCGACGAACCGGAAGTAGCTCACCACGTGCTCGGCCTGGCCGGTGTAGCGCTTGCGCAGCACCGGGTTCTGCGTCGCCACGCCAACCGGGCACGTGTCGAGGTGGCACACGCGCATCATCACGCAGCCCGCGACGACCAGCGGCGCGGTGGCGAAACCGAACTCCTCGGCGCCGAGCAGCGCGGCGATGACCACGTCGCGGCCGTTCTTCAGCGCGCCGTCGACCTGCACGGTGATCCGGTCGCGCAGGCCGTTGAGCATGAGCGTCTGCTGCGTCTCGGCGAGGCCCACCTCCCACGGCGTGCCCGCGTGTTTGAGCGAGTTGAGCGGGGAGGCACCCGTGCCGCCGTCGTGGCCGGAGATCAGCACGACGTCGGCGTGCGCCTTGGAGACCCCGGCCGCGACCGTCCCGACGCCTGCCTCGCTGACGAGCTTGACGTGCACGCGCGCGTTCTCGTTGGCGTTCTTGAGGTCGTGGATGAGCTGAGCCAGGTCTTCGATGGAGTAGATGTCGTGGTGCGGCGGCGGGGAGATCAGCCCGACGCCCGCCGTGGAGTGCCGGGTGCGCGCGATCCACGGGTAGACCTTGTTCGGCGGGAGCTGCCCGCCCTCCCCCGGCTTGGCGCCCTGCGCCATCTTGATCTGAATGTCGTCGGCGTGCACGAGGTATTCGCTGGTCACACCGAAGCGACCGGACGCGACCTGCTTGATCGCCGAACGGCGGGCCGGATCGTGCAGCCGGTCGGCGTCCTCGCCGCCCTCGCCAGTGTTGGAGCGGCCGCCGATGCTGTTCATCGCGACGGCCAGCGTCTCGTGCGCCTCGGCGGAGATCGAGCCGTAGGACATCGCGCCCGTGTTGAACCGGCGCAGGATCGACTCGACCGGCTCGACCTCGTCGAGCGGGATCGGCGTGCGGCCCTCGGTCTTCAACGCGAACATGCCGCGCAGTGCGCCGCCTTCGCGGTTGAGCCGGTCGACCTCGGCGGAGTACTCGCGGTAGACGTCCTCGCGACCGGTCTTGGTCGCGTGCTGCAACAGGAACACCGTCTCGGGCGTGAACAGGTGCAGCTCGCCCTCGCGGCGGTAGGCGTACTCGCCGCCGACCTCCAGCCGCCGGTGGACCCGGTCGGTCGGGTTCTCCGGGTGGGCGCGGCGGTGCCTGCTCGTGGCCTCGCGGGCGATCATGTCGAGGCCGACGCCGCCGAGCTTGGACTGGGTGCCGGTGAAGTACTCGTCGAGCACGTCCTGGGCCAGGCCGAACGACTCGAAGACCTGCGCGGCGGTGTAGGCGCCGACGGTCGAGATGCCCATCTTCGACATGATCTTGAGGACGCCCTTGACCAGCGCCTGCACATACCGCCGGATCGCGGTGCGCGGCTCGACGCCGGTCAGCGACCCGCGCGTGATCAGATCCTCGATCGTCTCGAACGCCAGATACGGGTTGACCGCGGCGGCGCCGTAGCCCAGCAGCAGCGCCACGTGGTGCACCTCGCGCGCGTCGCCGCTCTCCACGACGAGCGCGACCCGGAGCCGTTCCTTCGTGCGGACAAGGTGGTGGTGGACCGCCGAGACGAGCAGCAGCGACGGGATCGGCGCCATCCGGTGGTCGGAGTCGCGGTCGGACAGCACGAGGATGCGCGCGCCCGCCTCGATCGCCTCCGACGCCTCCCGGCGGACTCGCTCGATCGCCGCCGCAAGCGCTTGCCCGCCGCCGTCGGCCTCGTAGAGTCCAGAGAGGACAGTGCTGGCGTAGCCGGGGAGATCGCCGTCGTCATTGACGTGGATCAGCTTGGCCAGCTCGTCGTTGTCGATCACCGGGTAGGGCAGCTGGATGTGCCTGCACGAGGCCGGGCCGGGCTCCAGCAGGTTCTGCTCCGGGCCCATGATCCGCTGCACCGACGTGACGATCTCCTCGCGGATCGCGTCCAGCGGCGGGTTGGTGACCTGGGCGAAGTTCTGCTTGAAGTAGTCGTAGAGCAGCCGCGACCGCCGCGACAGGGCCGCGGGCGGGGTGTCGGTGCCCATCGACCCGATCGGCTCGGCCCCGGTGACGGCCATCGGCGTCAGGAGGATCTTCAGCTCTTCCTCGGTGTAGCCGAAGGTGAGCTGGCGGCGCAGGACCGACTCGTGGGTCTGCACGACGTGTTCGCGGTCGGCCAGGTCGGCGATCTTGAGCAGGCCGGCGTGCAGCCACTCCTCGTACGGCAGCTCGGCGGCCAGCTCGGCCTTGACCTGGTCGTCGTCGACGATGACACCCGCGGCGGTGTCGAGCAGGAACATCCGGCCCGGCTGCAGCCTGCCCTTGGCCACGACGTCGCCCGGCGGCAGGTCGAGCACGCCGGACTCGCTGGCCAGCACGATCCGGTCGTCGCGGGTGCGCCACCAGCGGGCGGGGCGCAGGCCGTTGCGGTCGAGGACGGCGCCGACCACGGTGCCGTCGGTGAACGTGACGCAGGCCGGGCCGTCCCAGGGTTCCATCAGGCTGGAGTGGAACTGGTAGAACGCGCGGCGCTGAGGGTCCATCGTGGCGTGGTTCTCCCACGCCTCCGGGATCATCATGAGCACCGCGTGCGGCAGGCTCCGGCCGCCCAGGTGCAGCAGTTCGAGCACCTCGTCGAGCGAGGCCGAGTCGGACCCGCGCGGGTCGACGATCGGGTACAGCCGGGACAGGTCGCCCGGGATGAGGTCGGACTCCAGCAGCGCCTCGCGGGCGCGCATGCGGTTGCGGTTGCCGCGCACGGTGTTGATCTCGCCGTTGTGCGCGACGTAGCGGAACGGGTGGGCCAGCGGCCACGACGGGAACGTGTTGGTCGAGAAGCGGCTGTGCACCAGGGCGATCGCGCTGGTCAGCCGCTCGTCGCGCAGGTCGGGGAAGAACGCGGGCACCTGCTCGGTGGTCAACATGCCCTTGTAGACCAGCGTGCGGGCCGACAGCGAAGGGAAGTAGACGCCGATACCCCCCGTCGCGCTGTCCCGCTCGACGCGTTTGCGCAGGCAGAACGCGAGCCGGTCCAGCGCGATCCCGGCCACGTCGGACTCGGCGACCAGGAAGGGCATCGCGAAGTGCGGCATCACCGACCGCGCGGTCGGGCCGATCCCGGCGGCGTCGGGCTCGACCGGCACCTCGCGCCAGCCGAGTACCCGCAGGCCCTCTTCGGCGGCGGTGCGCTCGACCAGCTCGACGGCCTTCGCGCGCGCGTCCGGGTCGGCCGGGAGGAACGCCAGGCCCGTGGCGTAGCGGTGGCCGTGGTCGGTCGGCTCGGGCAGCTCGACGCCCGCGACCGCGCGCAGGAAGGCGTCGGGCAGCTGCACGAGGATGCCCGCGCCGTCGCCGCTGGTGGGCTCGGCCCCGGCGGCGCCGCGGTGTTCGAGGTTGGCCAACGCGGTCAGCGCGTCGGTAACGATGGTGTGGGAGCGCCTGCCGTGGATGTCGGCCACCATGGCCACCCCACAGGCGTCGCGCTCGGCCGCGGGGTCGTAGAGCCCCGTGCGCGGCGGTAGAGCGGAGAAGATCATCTGCGCCGGCCTTCCAATCCTGCTGTCGCGCTCAAGGGTGGCTCCGCCGAGGGCGGAAGCCACTCTGGGCGCGGGACGGCAGCGGCCCGCGGTGTCCCAAGTTTAACAGTCCTGAAACGAGTAAGACGCGCCGACGGGATGGGCCGACTACGGTTGGCGACCATGGCACGCACGCGCCTCTACCGTGACGGAGTCTTGCAGGCCGAGGACTTCCCGGCGGCCGAGATCCCCGGTCACCTCACCGATCCCGCCGCCATGGTGTGGCTCGACCTGAGCGGCCCGACGGCGGACGAGCTGGCCGCGGTCGGCGAGGAGTTCGGCCTGCACCACCTGGCCGTGGAGGACGCCGGGACCACGCACGCGCGGCCCAAGCTGCACCGCTACGACACCCACGAGTTCCTCACCGCCTACGCCGTCCACTTCGACCAGCGGACCGGCGGCATCGCCAAGGCCGAGCTGGCCGCGTTCGTCACCCCGCGCGCGCTCATCACCATCCGCAAGTCCGACCGGTTCGACATCGACACGGTCATCGCACGCTGGGACGCCGCGGCGGACCTGGCCAAGGAAGGTGTCGGCTACCTCGTGCACGGCCTGCTCGACTACGCCGTGGACACCCAGCTCGACGCGATCAGCCTGCTCGACGAGGAGATCGAGGCGCTGGAGGACACCGTGTTCAGCGACACCGCCGACGACCGGGGCGTGCACCGGCGGTCGCTGCGCCTGCGCAAGACCCTGGTCGCCCTGCGCCGCGTCGTGCTGCCGATGCGCGAGGTCGCCAACTCCCTGATGCGCCGCGACGCCAACCTGGTCCGCGGCGCCCTGGTGCCCTACTACCAGGACCTCTACGACAACGTCCTTCGCGCCACCGAGTGGACCGAGTCGCAGCGCGAGGTGGTCGCCACGATCCGGGAGACCCAGCTCAACGTGCAGGGCAACCGGCTCAACACGATCATGAAGAAGGTGACCAGCTGGGCGGCGATCATCGCGGTGCCGACCGCGATCACCGGCTTCTACGGCCAGAACGTGCCCTATCCGGGGTACGCGCAGCCGATCGGCTTCTGGGTCTCCACCGTGGCGATCGTCGTGCTGTCGTTCGGGTTGTACGCGCTGTTCAAGCGCCGGGACTGGCTGTGAGCTAGGCGCCCGCGGAGTCCTTGACCTCGGTGGCCTTGACTTCGGCTTCCTCGGACTTGTCGGCGTCCTCGGTCTCGGCGTCCTTGGTCTCGGCGTCCTTGGTCTCGGCGTCCTTGGTCTCGGCGTCCTTGGTCTCGGCGTCCTTGGTCTCGGCGTCCTCGTCGGTGTCATCCGAGTCCGGGAGCAGGGTGTCGTCGGAGTCCGGAGTGGACAGATCTTCCCGCTCGCCGCGCTTGCGGGCGACGATGTAGTACGCGATGGCGCCGAGGAACAGCACCGCCGAGGTGAACACGTTGATCCGGATACCGAGGACCAGCGTGGCCGGGTCGGTGCGCATCATCTCGATGAGCCCGCGGCCCAGCGTGTAGCCGGCGACGTAGAGCGCGAACGCGCGGCCGTGGCCGAGGCGGAACTTGCGGTCGGCCCACACGACGAACGCGGCGACCAGCAGGTTCCAGACCAGCTCGTAGAGGAACGTCGGGTGCACGGGGCTGCCGTCGACCAGGGTGTGGTCGAGCGCCACACCGTTGAGCGGGTCCTCCAGGCCGAACTCGTTGACCCTGCGGTAGATCTCCAGGCCCCACGGCAGGTCGGTCGACCCGCCGTACAGCTCCTGGTTGAAGTAGTTGCCGATCCGGCCGATGGCCTGCGCGACGACGATGCCGGGCGCGACCGCGTCGGCGAAGACGGGCAGCGGCACCCCCTTGCGCTTGCACCCGATCCACGCACCGACACCACCGAGCGCGATGGCACCCCAGATCCCGAGCCCACCGTCCCAGATCCGCAGCGCGTCCAGCGGGTTCTTGCCCTCACCGAAGTATCGGTAGTAGTCGGTGGCGACGTGGTAGAGCCTGCCGCCGACCAGCCCGAACGGCACCGCGAACACGGCGACGTCGATGACCGTCCCCGGCGTCCCGCCGCGGGCGATGAGCCGCTTCTCGCCCCACCAGATCGCCACCACGATGCCCGCGATGATGCACAGGGCGTAGGCGCGCAGTGGCAGGGTCACGAACCCGAGGTCCAGCTGCCAGACGCCGCGGTCGGGGCTGGGGATGTTCGCCAGGAACATGGTGGTAGCGCTCGTCACGGGCACCACCGTAACGGTCACCCGTCTGCACACCGTGAAGTGGTGTCCACCGTGACCGAACAGGTGCACAATCCCTACATGCCGAGCGTGGACGACAACCTGAACCAATGGTCGAACCATGAATGGTCTTCAGGTGGTGACGAGTGGTCCGTGGGCTACGGCGGCACCGAGTCGATGTGGACGTGGACCATTCGCCCCCGCATCGGCGCGTTCCTGCCCGCCGCGCATGTCCTGGAGATCGCCCCCGGTTTCGGCCGGGTCACCCAGTACCTGGCCCCATCGGCGTCCCGGCTGACCATCGTCGACCTCACCCAGCGCTGCATCGATGCGTGCAAGGAACGCTTCGCCGACCTCGACCACATCGACTACCACGTCAACGACGGCCGCAGCCTCGCCATGGTCCCCGACGACTCGGTCGACTTCGTCTTCAGCTGGGACTCGCTGATCCACGTCGAGGACGACGTGATCCGGAACTACGTGGAGCAGTTGGCGAAGAAGCTCGTCCCCGGCGGCACCGGCATCCTCCACCACTCGAACATGGACGCCTTCCGCGGCTCCGACGGCGAACTGACGGTGGAGAACGTCCACTGGCGCGCGACGACGATGTCGGCGGCGAAGTTCCGGACGTACTGCAAGGAGTTCGGCCTGCGCTGCCTGGTCCAGGAATTGGTGCCGTGGGGTGGGCCGGTCTTCACCGACTGCATCTCAGTGTTCCGCCGCGAGTCCCCTGGACTGCTTCGACGCCCGACCGTGATCGAGAACCACGACTTCTTCAAGCAGGTCCAGGGCCGCGACGCCGCCGCGATCCGCGCGGTGACCAGGCCGTACCGGGAGCTGTGAGTCAGGGAAGGTCGAGGTCGGCGAGGAACGGCTCATCGAACCGCAGCCGACCCGCCTTGCTGGACGTCACCTCGACGTACTCATCACCGTCGAGCCGGAACAGAACAGCGACGGAGGGCGTCTCGGCGGGATCGACCAAAAAGGTAGTAGCGGATGCCTGCCTCGGCATAGAGCACCCGCTTGACCCGGGCAATAGCTCCAGCCGTGAAGGCACTCGGGCAAGGATGTCGACGGCAAGCCGCAACAGCACCCGCTGATGTCTGCTATCCGGGCTCGGGCGAATTACGAGGGCGCCGTCGATCAACTCGATCCGCTGCCCGTAGTCCTCCGGCATCGCAAGAACCTCGGTCAGCGTCCACGGCAGCGGATGAAAGGGAAGCATCCGCCTACCATGATCGGCCGCCCCGACAGTTTCCGCCGGTCAGACCGCCATCCTCTGCCGAATCACCCGATGGTGCTAGGTGCCCGTCGGACGCCCTCGGCCAGTTCGGTCGCCAGAGCGCCGATCGCGCCCGTGCCCTCGCGGGCCGCGCTCACGAAAGCCGAGCCCACGATCACCGCGTCCGCGAACCCCGCGACCTCAGCCGCCTGCTCCCCCGACCGCACGCCCAGACCAACCCCGATCGGCAGCGAGGTGTGCTCACGCGTCCGCGCCACCAACCCGGCGGCAGCCCCACCAACCGCGTCCCGCGCACCAGTCACACCCATGACCGCCGTCGCGTAGACGAAGCCCGAGGAAGCCGCGACCGTCCGAGCGATCCGCTCCTCCGTCGACGAAGGCGCGACCAGGAAGATCCGGTCCAGCCCATGAGTCGAAGACGCGGCCAACCACGGTGCCGCCTCGTCGGGGATCAAGTCCGGGGTGATGATGCCGTGGCCACCGGCCGCCGCGAGATCGCGCGCGTACGCGTCCACGCCATACCGGTGCACCGGGTTCCAGTACGTCATCACCACGGCCTGGCCGCCGTAGGAGGACACCGCCTCGACCACGCGGAACACGTCGCGCAGGCGGAAGCCCGCGTGCAGGGCCTCGTCGGCGGCGGCCTGGATAGTCGGGCCGTCCATGACCGGGTCCGAGTACGGGACGCCGACCTCGACCAGGTCGCAGCCGCCGTCGATCATGGCCTTGAGCAGGTCGATCGAGGCGTCGACGGTCGGGAAACCCGCGGGCAGGTAGCCGACGAGAGCGGCGCGCCCCTCGGCGCGGGTGCGCTCGAACAGTGGGGCCAGGCCCATCAGGACTCCTCGTAGAAGCCGAAGTACTTCGCGGCCGTGTCCATGTCCTTGTCGCCGCGGCCAGACAGGTTGACCAGGATCAGCCCCTCCGGGCCGAGCTCCTGGCCGAGCTTGACCGCCCCGGCCAGCGCGTGCGCGGACTCGATCGCCGGGATGATGCCCTCGGTGCGCGACAGCAGCTGGAACGCGGCCATGGCCTCGTCGTCGGTGACCGAGCGGTACTCCGCGCGGGCGGTGTCCTTGAGCCACGAGTGCTCCGGGCCGACGCCGGGGTAGTCCAGGCCCGCCGAGATCGAGTACGCCTCGATCGTCTGGCCGTCCTCGTCCTGCAGCAGGTAGGACATGGCGCCGTGCAGCATGCCGGGCGTGCCCTCGCTGAGGGTCGCGCCGTGCTCGCCGGACTCGATACCGTGGCCGCCGGGCTCGATGCCGACGAGCCGGACGTCGGCGTCATCGATGAAGCCGTGGAAGATGCCGATCGCGTTGGAGCCGCCGCCGACGCACGCGGTGACGACGTCGGGCAGCCTGCCCGCCAGTTCCAGCATCTGCGCGCGCGCCTCGATGCCGATGACCTTGTGGAAGTTGCGCACCATCACCGGGAACGGGTGCCCGCCCGCGGCGGTGCCCAGCAGGTAGTGCGTGGTGTCCACATTGGTCACCCAGTCGCGCAGCGCCTCGTTGATGGCGTCCTTGAGGGTGCGCGAACCCGACTTGACCGGGATGACCTCGGCGCCGAGCAGCTTCATCCGCGCCACGTTGAGCGCCTGCCGCTCGGTGTCGACCTCGCCCATGTAGACGACGCACTCCAGGCCCATCAGCGCGCACGCGGTGGCCGTGGCCACGCCGTGCTGGCCCGCGCCGGTCTCGGCGATGACCCGCTTCTTGCCCATCCGCTTGGTGAGCAGTGCCTGGCCCAGCACGTTATTGATCTTGTGGGAGCCGGTGTGGTTGAGGTCTTCGCGCTTGAGGAAGATCCGCGCGCCGCCCGCGTGCTCGGCGAACCGCGGCGCCTCGGTCAGCAGCGACGGCCTGCCCGCGTAGTCGCGCAGCAGCCGCGCGAACTCGCCGGTGAACTCGGGGTCGACCCGGGCCTTGTCGTAGACCGCGGACAGCTCGTCGAGGGCGGCGATCAGCGCCTCCGGCATGAACCGGCCGCCGTAGGGCCCGAAATGTCCGGTCTCGTCCGGGTCGTGCGGGCTGGTGGCGTGGATCTTGTCCGTCATCGGCTCGGCCTCGGGCATGCTGGGTGGGAACCGGCGGTGACCAGCTGGATCAGGGCCGCGCGCGGGTCCTCCGCGGCGACCAGCCCCTCGCCGACCAGCACCGCGTCGGCGCCCGCACCGGCATAGGTCATGAGGTCGGACGGGCCGCGCACCCCGGACTCGGCGATCTTGATGACGTCCGACGGCAGCCCGGGGGCCAACCGGCCGAACACGTCCCGGTCGACCTCCAGGGTGTGCAGGTCACGGGCGTTGACGCCGATGACGCGCGCCCCGGCCTCCAGCGCCCGGTCGGCCTCCTCGGCCGTGTGCACCTCGACCAGCGCGGTCATGCCCAGCGACTCGACGCGGTCGAGCAGCGAGGCCAGCGCGTTCTGCTCCAGGGCGGCCACGATCAGCAGCACCAGGTCGGCGCCGTGCGCGCGGGCCTCGTGCACCTGGTACGGGCTGACGATGAAGTCCTTGCGCAGCAAGGGGATGTCGACGCACGCGCGGACGGCGTCGAAGTCGGCGAGCGAGCCGCCGAAGCGCCGCTGCTCGGTGAGGACGCTGATGACCCGCGCGCCCGCCTCGGCGTAGTCCTTGGCCAGCGCGGCCGGGTCGGCGATGGCCGCCAGCGAACCCTTGGAGGGGCTGCGCCGCTTGACCTCGGCGATCACGCCGACGTCGGAGCCGCGCAGTGCGGTCATCGCGTCGCGCGGCGCGGGCGCCTTCGCGGCCAACTCTTTGATGGCGTCGAAGGGGACGGCCGCCTCGCGGACGGCGAGGTCTTCTCGGACACCTTCGATGATCGACTCGAGGATGCTCACTTGCCACCCTCGTTCGATGTCCAGCCCGTGTAGTGCCTCACAAGCATTGCCCCTTCCGCCGAAATGATGCTAACTCCGGGCCTTCGGCCTACTGGGCACCGGGTCCACGCTTGCGCACTAGCGGGCAGTGGGATCGTCACCTTCCGACAGCGCCCGCCAGAGATCGGGCTCGCTGTCGGCGGCGGCGCCGGGCGCGGCGTACTTGGCGCCGAGCCTGGGCAGGCGGTGTCCGCGCAGCAGCAACAGAATCCCGGCGGCCACCATGAGCGCACCGCCGGTCACCGCCAGTGCGCGTCCCCACAGGAACGGCGTGCCGACCGACAGGACCACGGCCATCACGCCGAGCCCGGCGACCATCAGGCCGACGAGCCGTCGCGGCACCGGTCCCAGCGCGAGGACGGCGGCGACGGCGGCGAGGTCGAGCAGGGCCAGCGGCACCAGCGCGGGAAGCGCGGGAACGGCACCCCAGTCGAGCCGCGCCGCGCCCCACAAAGCCAGTGCGGCCAGCGGGAGCAGGCCGCAGATGGTCCATAGTGGACGTTTGGCGGGGTCAGCCACTGGCGGCCTGCCGCATGGTCTGTGCGGTGGCGATCGCGGCGAGCACCGCGCCCGCCTTGTTGACGCACTCAGTGTCCTCGGCGGCCGGGTTCGAGTCGGCCACGATGCCCGCGCCCGCCTGCACGTAGGCCACGCCGTCGCGGATCAGGGCCGTGCGGATCGCGATGGCGGTGTCGCCGTCGCCCGCGAAGTCCAGATAGCCGACGACGCCGCCGTAGAGGCCGCGGCGGGTGGGTTCGAGTTCCTCGATCAGCTCCATCGCACGCGGCTTGGGCGCGCCGGACAGGGTGCCGGCCGGGAAGCACGCGGCGACGGCGTCGAACGCGGTCTTGCCCTCGGCCAGCTCGCCGGTGACCGTCGAGACGATGTGCATGACGTGGCTGTAGCGCTCGACGCGGAAGAAGTCGACGACGTGCACGGTGCCCGGCTTGCAGACCCGGCCCAGGTCGTTGCGGCCCAGGTCGACGAGCATGACGTGCTCCGCACGCTCCTTCTCGTCGGCGAGCAGGTCCTTCTCCAGGATCTGGTCCTCGTCGGCGTCGACGCCGCGCCAGCGCGTGCCCGCGATCGGGTGGGTGGTCGCGCGGCCGTCGCGCACGGTCACCAGGGCCTCGGGGCTGGAGCCGACGATGCTGAACCCGTCGAGCCGCAGCAGGTACATGTACGGGCTCGGGTTGGTGGTGCGCAGGACGCGGTAGACGTCGAGGGGGTCGGCCTCGGTGCGCATCTCGAAGCGCTGCGACACCACGACCTGGAAGGCTTCACCAGCGCGGATGGCTTCCTTGGCGGTGAGCACGGCCTGCTGGTAGTCGGCGGGCTCGCGGCGGCGGGTGTACTCGGGCTTGGGCCGGTCGAACACCGCCACGGTCGGCGCGGTCGGGGTCTGCAGGTCGTGGACCATCGCGTCGAGGCGGGCGACGGCGTCGTCGTAGGCCGCGTCGACCCGCTCCGGCGAGTTGTCCCAGTTCACCGCGTTCGCGATGAGGGTGATCGTGCCCTCGTGGTGGTCGAGCGCGGCGAGGTCGGTGGCCAGCAGCATGACCAGTTCAGGCAGCTTGAGGTCGTCCTCGGCCAGCTCCGGGAGGCGTTCGAGCCTGCGGACGGCGTCGTAGCCGACGTAGCCGACCATGCCGCCGGTCAGCGGGGGCAGGCCGGGCAGCGGATCGGTGTGCAGGGCCTTGACGGTCTCGCGCAGCGCGTCGAGCGGGTCGCCGCCGGTGGGCAGGCCGACCGGCGGGGTGCCCAGCCAGTGCGCCTCGCCGCCGGTCGCGGTGAGGGCGGCGGGGCTGCGGACGCCGACGAACGACCATCGCGACCACGAGCGGCCGTTCTCGGCGGACTCGAACAGGAACGTGCCGGGGCGGTCGCCCGCGAGCTTGCGGTAGACCCCGACGGGGGTCTCGGCGTCGGCGAGGACGCGCCGCACGACGGGGATGACCCGGCGGTCCGCGGCGAGCGCGTGGAACTCCTCGCGGGTGGGGCTGACCGCGCCCATCCCGGAGGTTGTCGGTACGCGTGCCGGAATGCCGATGGCGCTGACCATGGCGTTCATTGTGCCGGTCACCCCAAACGGGTTTCCCGGTCGGGTCCGGGTCGAATTCAACACATGTTGAAAATTGTCCCCGGTTCGCCCATGATGGTGCGGTGTCCGAACCAGTTCAGCAAGAGCCGAGCCGCCGAGGCAGGCGCCCGCGCGGCGCCGACACACGGGCCGCCCTGCTGGCCGCCGCGCGCGAGGTGTTCAGCGAACAGGGCTACGACGGGGCGACCGTGCGGGCCATCGCGGGCCGCGCCGGCGTCGACGCCGCCATGGTCAACCACTGGTTCGGCGGCAAGGACAAGTTGTTCAGCGAGGCCGTCCTACAGTTGCCGTTCAACCCGAACGAGATCGTCGCCGAGCTGTTGCAGGGCGACGTCGACGACCTCGGCTCGCGCATCGTGCGCCGGTTCGTGACCACCTGGGACGTCCAGGGCGGCGGGGTGTTCGCCGCGCTCATCCGCAGCGTCGCCGCGCACGAACAGGTGGCGCACGCGCTGCGCGACTTCTTCACCCGGCACGTGTTCGGCCAGGTCATGGGCAAGATCGCCGCCGACCGGCCCGAGCTGCGTGCCAACCTGGTCGCCTCCCAGCTCATCGGCCTCGGGGTGACCCGGTACGTCGCCGAATTCGAACCGCTGGCGTCGGCCGACGTGGAGACGCTGGTGGCGGCGGTCGGGCCGAACGTGCAGCGCTACCTGACGGGGTCGCTGAGCAGCTGACGCGCGTCGAAGCAGGTCCGGTCGCCGGTGTGGCACGCGGCGCCCTCCTGGTCGACGACCAGCAGGATCGTGTCGCCGTCGCAGTCGAGGCGCACGTCGTGGACCTGCTGGGTGTGCCCCGAGGTCTCGCCCTTGACCCACAGCTGGTGGCGGCTGCGGGAGAAGTACGTCGCGCGGCGGGTGGTGAGTGTCAGGTGGAGCGCCTCGTCGTTCATCCAGGCGACCATGAGGACCTCGCCGGTGCCGCGCTGCTGGGCGACGGCGCAGACCAGGCCCTCGGCGTTGCGCTTGAGGAGCTTGGCGATCTCCGGGTCCAGCTCACTCATCGTGGGCACCTCCGAAATAGGCCCTGGCCGGGCCGGTCAGCAACAGGATGACGGCGTAGACGTAGCCCGCCGCGATCACGCCGGACACCATCCGCAGCTGCCACGACAGGCCGCCGAGGGCGATGAGCACGTGCGCCAGGGCGAGGAAGACCACGACGAACGCGGCGACGGCACGCCCTTTGCCCCACCCGCTCAGCATCGTCACGGTCGCCAGCGCCGCGAGAGCCGTGAAGAGCACCGGTGTCCGCAACTCGCCCCGGACGACGCCGAGCACCAGGAAGAGCACCGCGCCGACCGCCACTATTCCCGCCGCGACACGCACCTCCAGCGGGCGAGCGGTCACCGAACCACGACCCCGGCGGCGCGCAGGGTGTCCTTGACCTCGCCGATGCGCAGCTGTCCGAAGTGGAACACGCTGGCGGCGAGGACGGCGTCGGCGCCGTGGGCCACCGCGGGCGGGAAGTGGTCGAGCGCGCCCGCGCCCCCGCTGGCGATCAGCGGGACGTCGACCACGGCGCGGACCAGGTCGATCAGGTCGAGGTCGAAGCCCGCCTTGGTGCCGTCGGCGTCCATGGAGTTGAGCAGGATCTCGCCGACCCCCAACTCCTGGCCGCGCGCGGCCCACTCGACGGCGTCGAGGCCGGTGCCGCGCCTGCCGCCGTGCGTGGTGACCTCGAAGCCCGAGGGGGTCGGCTTCTCACCCTCCGGGACGCGCCTGGCGTCGACCGACAGCACGATGCACTGGGCGCCGTAGCGCAGGGACGCCTCGCGGAGGAACTCCGGGCGGGCGATCGCGGCGGTGTTGAGGCTGACCTTGTCCGCGCCCGCGCGCAGCAGCTTGTCGATGTCGCCGACCTCGCGGACACCGCCGCCGACGGTGAGCGGGATGAACACCTGCTCGGCGGTGCGGCGCACGACGTCGAAGGTGGTCTCGCGGTCCGAAGAGGACGCGGTGACGTCGAGGAAGGTCAGCTCGTCTGCCCCCTCGGCGTCGTAGGCCGCGGCCAGTTCGACGGGGTCGCCCGCGTCGACCAGGTCGGTGAAGTTGACTCCTTTGACCACCCGGCCCGCGTCGACGTCGAGGCAGGGGATCACACGTACCGCTACGGACATGCCGCCGAGCCTACGTGGCGACGATACTGGCCTCGGCAGGACCACGAGGGGGAGGCGATGGCGAAGACCGGCCGCAGACCGGGACAGACCGAGACCCGCGCGCACATCCTGGCCGCGGCCCGCAGCCAGTTCGGCGCGCTGGGCTACGGCGGGGCCACGATCCGCGGCATCGCGGCGGAGGCGGAGGTCAACCCGGCCCTCATCCACCACTTCTTCGGGACGAAGGAGCAGGTGTTCGTCGCCGCGCTGAACCTGCCGGTCAACCCCACGGTGATGGTCGAGACGGTGCTCGACGGACCACGCGCCGAGGCGGGCGCGCGGATGGTGCGGCTGTTCCTCGGCCTGTGGAGCGCCCCGGAGCCCACCACGGCGTTCCTGGCCCTCATCCGCTCGGTGTCCACGAGCGAACAGGCCGCGTCGATGATGCGCCAGTTCCTGGAGAAGGCGGTGCTGTCCAAGGTCGCCGACGGGCTCGGGGTGCCGCGGTTGCGCATGACGGCCCTGGCTTCCCAGCTGGTGGGCCTGGCGATGGTGCGCTACGTCGTGGGCGTCGAGCCGATGGCGTCGGCGTCGGATGACGAGGTGGTCGCGCTGGTCGGGCCGGTGATCCAGCACTACCTGGACGGGTGACTTGCGGGGGCTAACGTCGTTAGCCTACAGTCGTGGCTAACAACGTTAGCCACGGAGGCGTCCTGTGATCCCCATCGTTCTCGCCGTGTTGATCGTCGCCCCGCTCGCGCTCTACGCGTGGTCCCGAATCTCGCCGAAGTCGGTCACCACGACCGTAGAGATCGACGCCCCGCCCCAGCGGGTCTGGGACGTACTGACCGACTTCGAGTCGTACCCGACGTGGAACCCGTTCATCGTTTCGGCAGTTGGAACGCCCACTGTGGACACAAGGTTGAAGAACAAGCTGCACAACAACGGATCCACAATGGACTTCGAACCAGTCGTCCTGGTCGCCGACCCGACCCGAGAGTTACGCTGGCTCGGCCGCTTCATCCTGCCGGGCATAGTCGACGGCGAGCACTACTTCCTCATCGAGGAAGTGGCCCCCGGCCGCACCCGCCTGACCCAGGGCGAGACCTTCACCGGCTTCCTGACCCCCGTGGCAGGCAAGGCCCTGGATGTAGAACCAGGCTTCACCGCGATGAACAACGCCCTGAAAGCCCGCGCCGAGAACGGCTGAGCCATGCGAATCCCACACCGAACCCGCCTCTCCCCCAGAGCGACCCAGATCGTCACCGCCGCCCGCGGCCTACTGGAGGAGAACGGACCCGAACAGCTGACAATGCGCCTACTGGCCGAGTTCCTGGAAATGCGCGCCCCGTCGCTCTACAAACACTTCCGCAACAAGGAGGCCATCGAGATCGCCTTGATCGAAATGGCCCTGACCGACATCGGCACAGCCCTCCACGAAGCGGTCGCCAACCCAGACCCGGACGGCAAGATCCCCAGCCTGTTACGCACCTACCGCCGCCACGCTCTCGCCCAGCCGAACATGTATCGCCTGTCAACGCAGGGGCCGTTGCCACGGGAGCAGCTGGCGGAGGGATTGGAGGAATGGGCAGGCACCCCATTCTTCCTGGCCGCAGGGGAACCGCACCTGGCGCAGGCCCTGTGGAGCTTCGCCCACGGAATGGTGATCCTGGAACTCGACAACCGTTTCCCCCCAGGCAACCTCGACCCCACCTGGCACGCAGGCGCCACCGCGTTCGTCACCGCCACCCACCCACACGAGGAGGCCCCCCACCCCACAACATGACCCTCGATCCCACGCCGATCTCAAATCACTGACATCACCCGGCGAGTGATCGACACCACCAACCGACTCCAACCACCTCCCACCGACTTCAACGGCATCGCCCCAGGCCGGGGGGTCCAGGCTGGGCGCGACCGGACCAGCCAGCCGAGCGGGCCAGCGGGGCCGGGGCAGCGCAGGCATGCCAGCCGGGCTGAGCCAGCCGACAGGTCGGGCACGCCGGGCGAACTGGCCGGGCAGCGGTCGGCCGGGCACAGTCGGGCGGGCCGAGATGAGTTCGGCGGGTCGGCGGCGGAGTCTTGATGGCAGCTTCGCTCCGGCGGCTATGCGGCAGCGGTCTTCTCGCCGGATCGCAAGAAAGCGCGCATGGGTGGGCTCCTCATCTGATCCCGGCGAGGGATCGGCGGGCTAGCGGTTGCCGGAGTGTGACAAAGTGTGCGAATCTGTCACACAGGCTACGAGTTGCCGCTGGAGGCGTTGGTGAGCGAGACCGAACTGCCCGTCGTCGAGATGCAGCGTCCGCGTTGGGGGAATCCGGAGACCCCCGGGTCTCTGCCCGCTATCGCCGCGGCGGCGTTGACTCAGTTGGGGGTGCGGCCGCGGGCGGCGGTGGCGCCTGAGGACGTCTCGTTGCCCGACTCCGTGCTGCCCGCTGCGGCCAAGGCGGCGATCGTGGGCGTCGTCGGGGCGGACAACGTCGTGGCCGACCGCCACGCGCGGGTGCAGCACACGCGGGGGTATTCGACGCCGGATCTGCTCAAGTTGCGGGCCGGGGACGCTTCCGACGCGCCGGATGCGGTGGTTTATCCCGGCGATCACGCCGAGGTCGCCGACGTGCTCAGGGTCGCCGCGGAGCATGACGTCGCGGTGGTGCCGTTCGCCGGGGGGACGTCCGTTGTCGGGGGGCTCGCGGCCGCGCGGGACGGGTTCGCCGGGGTGATCGCGCTCGACGTGCGCAGGCTCGACCAGCTTGTCGCCGTTGATGAGGTGTCCAGGACGGCGACGTTGCAGGCTGGGGTGCGTGGCATCCAGGCCGAAGAACTCCTGCGTGCCAAGGGGTTCACGCTCGGGCAGTTCCCCCAGTCATACGAGGGTGCCAGCATCGGCGGGTACGCGGCGGCGCGGTCGGCGGGGCAGTCCTCGGCGGGCTACGGGCGGTTCGACGAGATGGTCGTCGGCCTTGTGCTCGCCACCCCGACCGGCACGATCGAGTTGGGCACCGCGCCGCGGTCGGCGGCGGGGCCGGACCTGCGCCAGCTCGTGCTCGGCTCCGAAGGCACCCTCGGCGTGATCACGTCGGTCACCGTGAAGATCCATCCCGCGCCCGCGCACCGAGTGTTCGAGGGCTGGCGGTTCGAGTCGTTCGACGCGGGCGCGACGGCCCTGCGCCGCCTCGTCCAGGACGGCCCGCTGCCGACCGTGCTGCGACTGTCCGACGAGGCCGAGACCGCGGTCAACCTGGCCGACCCGAGCGGCAAGCTCGGCGGCAGCCCGGGCGGCTGCCTGGTGATCGCCGGGTATGAGGGCGAGCTCGACGAGGCCGAGGCCCGCCGGGCCGCCGCGGCCAGGTCGCTGACGGTCGCGGGCGGCACCGCGCTGGGCACGACGCCGGGTGAGGCGTGGCGCGAGGGCCGGTTCCGCGGCCCCTACCTGCGCGACCCGCTGCTCGACGCGGGTGGCCTGGTCGAGACGCTGGAGACGGCGACGTTCTGGTCGAACGTCCCCGCCCTCAAAGCCGCCGTGACCACCGCGCTCACCGAGGCGCTCGCGGGGCAGGGCACTCCCCCGGTCGTCCTGTGCCACATCAGCCACGTCTACCCGACCGGCGCGTCGCTGTACTTCACCGTCATCTGCGCGCAGGCCGACGACCCGCTGGCGCAGTGGGCCAAGGCCAAGGAGTCCGCCAACGCCGCGATCCGGGCGACCGGCGCCACGATCACCCACCACCACGGCATCGGCACCGACCACCGCGCGACCTACCACGAGGAGATCGGTCCGCTGGCGGTCGCGGCGCTGCGGGCGGTCAAGCAGACGTGGGACCCGAAGGGCATCCTCAACCCGGGGGTCCTGGTCTGATGCGGGCGGACAACACGACTCGGAACCCGAAGCGCGCGAACGACCCGACGGTGGAGGTCTGATGCGGGCAGGCAACACGACTCGGAACCCGAAGCGCGCGAACGACCCGACGGTGGAGGTCTGATGCGGTCCTTCACCGCGCTGGTCAACCCGATCGCGGGCGGCGGCAGCGCCGCGCAGCGCTGGCAGCCGCTGGCTGACCTGATCACGGCCGCGGGCGCCTCGGTGACCGTCGAGCTGACCGAGAGCCAGGCCCACGCCGTCGAACTCGCCGCCAACGCCGCCCGCCGCGGTGACGTCGTGGTGGCGGTCGGCGGCGACGGCCTGGTCCGCGACGTCGCGCAGGGCGTGGTCGACGCCGACGGCACGCTCGGCATCGTCCCCGCGGGCCGCGGCAACGACCTGGCCAGGAAGTTGAACCTGCCGACCGAGCACGCCGAACTGGCCGAGCTCCTGCTGAACGCGCCGGAGAAGCGGATCGACGTGATCGACGCGGCGGGCTCGGTCGTGCTGGGCAACGTCTACGCGGGCGTCGACTCCCTGTCCACGCGGATCATCAACGACAACCGCTGGATGCCCGCCAAGCTGGTCTACCGGCTCGCCCCCGTGCGCGCCCTGCTGTCCTGGCAGCCGCCGACCTACACCGTCACCGCCGACGGGCAGACCATCACCGGCAAGGCCCACACCGTTGTCGTGGCCAACTCCGGCGCCTACGGCCACGGCCTGCAGATCGTGCCCGGCGCGGTCGTCGACGACGGCCTGCTCGACGTCATGATCGTCGGCGCGGGACCGAAGTGGCGCATCGCGTCGTTCATGAGCCAGGCCAAGACCGGCGCCCACGTCGACCGGCCCGAGGTCCAGATAATCCGGGCCAAGGAAGTGGTGGTCGACGCCGACAAACCGGTGCCGGTAGGGGCCGACGGCGACGACCTCGGCGCGCTACCGTGCACGATCCGGGTCCGTCCCGGCGCGCTGAAGATCCTGGCCCCTTAAGCACAAGGAAGCGCCGATGGCCCAGCCCGCGTTAATTGATGTCTCCACACGGTGGATCGGCGCGTTCTGCCTTGCCACGGTCGGCACGTTCGTCGGCTGGTACGGCCCGCTGCAGATCCTGCTCGCCAAGCAGGCCGACGCGTTCGACCCGGCGGGCAAGGAATCGGTGCTCGCGATAGTCGCGCTGGTCGGGGCCGCGGTGTCGATGCTGGCGAACCCCGTCTGGGGCGCGCTGTCGGACCGCACGACGTCGCGCTTCGGCCGCCGCGTCCCGTGGATCGTGGTGGGCTCGGTCGGCGGCGTGGCGGGTCTGCTCGTGCTCGCGGCGGCCGACGGCATCGGGCTGATGATCACCGGCTGGTGCCTGGTGCAGCTGACCCTGAACGCGCCGCTGGCCGCGCTGTCGGCGGCGATCCCCGACCAGGTCCCGGAGGCCAGGCGCGGCACGGCGGGCGGCTACTTCGGGCTCGCGCAGATGGTCGGCGTCATGGCGGGCACGGGCCTGGCCGTGGCGGGCGGGTCGATCGTCGGCGGCTACCTCGCCTGCGCGGCGTTCGTGCTGCTCGCCCCGCTGCCGTATGTGCTGCTGGGCCGCGACATCGTGATCACCGAGCGCCCGCCGTGGGACTGGCGGGCGTTCTTCGCGGGCTTCTGGATCAGCCCGCGCGCCTACCCGGACTTCGCGTGGGCGTGGTTCACCCGGTTCCTGATGAACGTCTCGAACGCGATCGCCCTGCTCTACCTGCTCTTCTACCTGAAGGACCAGGTGGGCGTCGAAGACCCCGAGAGCGGCGTGCTGATCCTGACCGTGCTCGACGCGTGCACCATGCTCCTCACCGTCGTGGTCGCCGGGATCTGGTCGGACCGGATCGGCAGGCGGCGGGTGTTCGTCACCGGCTCCGGGATCGTCATGGCGCTGGCGGCGGTCCTGCTGGCGGCGTGGCCGACGTGGACCGGCGCGGTGGTCGCCGCGATCGTCCTCGGCGTCGGGTTCGGCGCCTACACCTCGGTCGACTTCGCGCTGATCACCCAGGTGCTGCCGCGCGCGGCCGACCGGGGCCGCGACCTCGGCGTGCTCAACATCGCCAACACCCTGCCGCAGGTGCTCGCCCCGGTGGTCGCCGCGCCGATCGTGCGCCACCTCGGTGGCTACCCGATGCTGTTCACTGTCTCCGCCGTCGTGGCGATCGTCGGCGCACTGCTCGTCTACCGGATCAAGTCGGTTCGCTGAAAGGGCCCACGTGGATTTCCCCAAGCTCCCCAAGGACTTCACCTTCGGCGTCTCCGCGGCGTCCTACCAGATCGAGGGCGCGGTCCGCGCCGACGGCCGCGGCGTGTCCATTTGGGACACCTTCACCGCCGAGCCCGGCCGGATCAAGAACGGCGACACCGGCGATGTGGCGTGCGACCACTACCACCGCTACCGCGAGGACGTCGCGCTGATGAAGGACCTCGGCGTCGACGCCTACCGGTTCTCCATCGCGTGGCCGCGCGTCCAGCCGACGGGCAGCGGCGCGGCGAACGAGGCCGGGCTGGACTTCTACGACCGGCTGGTCGACGAGTTGCTCGCCGCCGGGATCACCCCCGCCGCGACGCTCTACCACTGGGACCTCCCGCAGGCGCTGGAGGACGCGGGCGGCTGGACGAACCGGGACACCGCCGCGCGGCTCGCCGAGTACGCGGGCATCGTCGGCGCCCGCCTCGGCGACCGGGTCGGGATGTGGATGCCGCTCAACGAGCCGGTCGTGGTGACCATGTTCGGCTACGCGATCGGCACGCACGCCCCCGGCAAGCAGCTGGGCTTCGGCGCGCTGCCGGTGGCCCACCATCAACTGCTCGGCCACGGCCTGTCCGTGCAGGCCCTGCGTGCGACCGGGTGCACCAACATCGGCATCGCCTCGAACCACGCGCCCACGTGGGCCGCGTCGGACTCGCCGGAGGACCGGCAGGCCGCCGACATCTTCGACGCGCTGGTCAACTGGACCTTCGCCGACCCGATCCTGCGTGGGCAGTACCCCGACCCGCTGGTGGCCGCCGCGATGCCCGGGCCGGTCGCCGAGGACCTCAAGGTCATCGCCGAGCCGCTCGACTGGTTCGGGATCAACTACTACCAGCCCGCCCTGGTCGCCGCCCCCGGCTCCGGCGGGTCGCTGCTGCCGGGCGTCGAGCTGCCGTTCGACCTGCGCACGACCGAGGGCTACCCGAAGACCGACTTCGGCTGGTCGGTCGTCCCCGACGGCCTCCGCGAGCTCCTGGTGACGTTCAAGGAGCGCTACGGCGACGCGTTGCCGCCGATCTACATCACCGAGAGCGGCTGCTCCTATCACGACACCGTCGGCCCGGACGGCGCCGTGCACGACCAGGCGCGCATCGACTACCACGACAAGCACCTGCGGGCGGTCATCGAGTCCGAAGTGGATGTCCGGGGCTACTTCGCCTGGTCCATCCTGGACAACTTCGAGTGGGCCGAGGGCTTCACCGAGCGGTTCGGGCTGGTGCACGTGGACTACTCGACCCAGGTGCGCACGCCCAAGGACTCCTACCGCTGGTACCGCGACCTGATCAAGTCGCGTCAGTAGGCGGGCGCGGTGGCCCGGCGGAGCAGCCGCATGCCCAGGCTCGGGTGGGCCGCCGTCCACGCGGAACGGTCCAGCGGCGCGCTGCCGTAGCAGGGGATCCCGTCGCTGATCAGGTCGGCGATCCTCGGCTCGTCCAGCGTCACCGCGGCGAACTCGTAGAGCGCGGTCAGCCGCGGGGTGATGACGCCGTAGTCGAGCAGGCGCGGCAGCCTGCCCTCGTCGGCGATCAGACGCGCCAGCGACGTGCCGACGACCGGGTAGTGCTGCGGGAAGACGCGGCGCAGGCTCAGGAAGAGGCCGACCGTCCCGAAGCGAGGGTCGCCGAGGTGGCGGGCGAGACCGCCGAGGCGGCCGGCGGCCAGCTTGGGCCGCGCGACGAGCGCGTGGGCGTAGAACGCGCGCACCAGCGTTACGTTGATCATGAAGCGTTCGAGCGACGTCTCGCTGTGCGCCAGGGTCTGGTGATCGAGATACCCGGCGACGACGCTGGCGTTGTGCGCGCGGTACCACGTGGCGGGCGTCGGCCGGCGCAGGAAGGCGATCCACAGCTCGACTGGCCGCGACGACACCGCGCGGACCCCGCCGCGCGCGGCCAGGTCGGCCTCGATCTTGTCGCGCAGCAACCGCTCGTTCACCGAGCGCCACCACGGGCTGCCCGTGTCGGGCGCGAGGACGCCGCGCTCGAACTCCCAGCGCAGGAAACTCAGCTCACCGCGGGCGAACCGCTGCCGCTCCGGGTTCGACCGGTAGAACTCCCCGGCGAGCCGGTACCGGCCGGCGGCGCTGTCGCGCACCGTGCCCACTCGCTCCACGGCGTCGTCCAGATGTGATGGCATCGCCACCAGAGTGGCAGCCCGGGGACGGGTCGCGCATCCTCGCCGGTCAGGGCACCGGCTGGGACCGCCACCGGACCAGCAGGTCGGCGACCCGGCGCGCGTCGGCGACCACCTCGCGCGCGGCGAGGCGGGCCTCCTCCAACTGCAGGTCGCGGTCGACCAGTTGCCCGCGGCGTCCCTCGGCGCCGCGCCAGCGGCTGGTGGCGCGGCGTTCCATGGCGGCGGCCTTGCGGACCATGGCGACCGGCCTCCGGTTGTCCTTCACCAGTTCGCGGTGCACCTGGACCAATCCGACCACGAGCACGTCGAGCGGCTTGGCCACGCCCATGCGCACGACGTCCTCGGCGACGCGGGCCGCGGTGGCGGTGTCTTCGGAGAGGACGAACGCGTCGGTGACCACGGCGAGCGCCTGCCCGGCCTCGCCGCCTGCGTCGAACCCGGCGACGGCGGTCTCCCACACGGCGATGCCTTCGCTGATGGTGCCGAGGAACCGCGAGGTGACGTCCTCGCCGCGCAACCGGTGGCGTTCGGTTGCGACAGTCTCCAACAGCGACGACATGACTGACGCGGCGGGCATCTGACCTCCGGTTAGGACGCTCGGGCGTGATCACGGTACGACCCGAAAGCGGCATTGCGTACCCCTTGACGGGCGAACTCCGGCGCGCGCAGAATTAAACGCATGACTAATTCTGCGGTGCTGGTCCGGGACCTGCGCGTGGCGCGCGGCGGCCGTCCGGTGCTTCGCGACATCGGGTTCGAGGTGCCGCGGGGATCGGTGACCGGGCTACTCGGGCCGAGCGGGTGCGGCAAGACCACGTTGATGCGCGCCATCGTGGGCGTTCAGATCGTCGAGAGCGGACAGGTCGACGTGCTGGGGTTGCCCGCGGGCGACCCCAGCCTTCGCCACCGCATCGGCTACTCCACGCAGAACCCGGCGATCTACGCCGACCTGACCGTGACCGAGGCGCTGCGCTACTTCGCCTCGGTACTCGGGGCGCCCGCGTCCGACGTGGCCAGGGTGATCGCCGAGGTCGACCTCCAGCCGCAGGCCGACCAACTCGTCGGCAGCCTGTCCGGCGGCCAGCGCGGCCGGGCGAGCCTCGCGGTGGCCCTGCTGGGCTCCCCCGAGCTGCTCGTCCTCGACGAGCCGACCGTCGGCCTCGACCCGGTCCTGCGCGACGACCTGTGGGCGCTGTTCCACCGCATCGCCAAGGCGGGCACGACGCTGCTGGTGTCGAGCCACGTCATGGACGAGGCCGCCCGCTGCGACCGGCTGCTGCTGATGCGCGAGGGAATCATCCTCGCCGACGACACCCCGGGCGGGCTGCGCGCGCGGACCGAGAAGGACGACCTGGAACAGGCGTTCCTGCACCTCGTGCGGACGGAGGCGGCGGCATGAACCTCTCCATCACACTCGCCACCGCGAAGCGCATCCTGACGCAGCTCCGGCACGACCCGCGCACCATCGCGATGCTGCTGATCGTCCCGTCGCTGCTGATGACGTTGCTGCGCTTCGTGTTCAACAACGAACTGCTGTTCAGCCGGATTGCACCCGCCCTGCTCGGCGTGTTCCCATTCGTGATCATGTTCCTGATCGCGTCGGTCACCACCCTGCGCGAACGCACGACGGCGACGCTTGAACGCCTGATGACGATGCCGATCGCCAAGCTCGACCTGATCCTGGGCTACGCCATCGCCTTCGGCACGATCGCGGTGCTCCAGGTCGGCATCGCGACGGCGGTTTCCCTTCTGTGGCTTGGCCTCGACGTCATCGGTTCGGTGTGGACACTGCTGCTGATCGCCGTACTCGACGCACTGCTCGGCATGGCTTTGGGCCTCCTGGTGAGCGCGTTCGCCACCAGCGAGTTCCAGGCGATCCAGTTCATGCCGCTGTTCGTGCTGCCCCAGTTCCTCCTGTGCGGCCTACTCCAGCCCCGCGGCGAGATGGGCTGGCTGCTGAACTGGCTGTCGGACGTGATGCCGTTGTCCTACGCGGTCGAGGCGCTCACCCAGGTGACCCGGTCGGCGGAGTTCACCGGCACGCTCGCCCGGGACCTGGTGGTCGTGGCCGCCTGCGTCCTGGTCGCGCTGGGCCTGGGTGCGGCGACACTGCGCCGCCGCACCCCCTAGGCCCTACCGCACGACCAGCGCGAAGTCGGCGTCAGTCGCGGACGTCTCCACGTGGCCGTCCTGGTTGACGGCCGTGGCCACCACGTCGACCGTCCACGTGCCCGAGCCGGGGTTCTGCACGAAGACGTTCTCCACGGTGTCGACCCGGTTCGCCGAGCCGCCCGAGGTTGACCAGACGCCTGAGTTGAGGCCGTTGTTGCCGTAGTAGACGACGCCGGTCGGCGAGGTCACCTTCAGCGTCAGGTCGTTGACGGTGGCCACCGAGGACGATGGCGAGCCCATCGGGTCGGCGTAGACCAGGGTCGCGAGCAGCGGCTTGGTGCCGTTGGTCGTGATCGTGTAGCGCTTGGTCTGGCCGGTGGTGAGCAGGTCGGTCTCGTTGACCAGGATCGGCAGCTTCCAGCCGCCCGCCTTCGCCGCGTCGTAGAGGGTGCGGACGTTCGCCGAGCCCCAGCCCTGGTGGGTGCGGGTCATGTCCGAGTTGGTCCCGGTGAACGGGTACTGCGACGCGGTGTTGATCAGCAGCGCCTTGGCCGTGGCCGCGTGGGGGCGGGAGGCGAACACGTCGCGATTCTTGCCGGGGCCGCCGTCGAGGACGCCGTCTGCCCACATCTGGAACAGCAGACCCGCGTTGCCGCAGGTGATCGGCGTGGCGCCGCTCGTGCCGCCGAACGAGGCGGTGTAGGAGGTGTCGCTGGTGCTGGACGTGGTGTTGATCTGGTCGTAGTAGTTCGACACGTCCGGCTTGATCCGGCCGTCCGCGGCGGGGCCGATACTGGCGCCGCCGTTCCACTTGTCGTCGGTGCGCGACAACGTGTTGTAGTGGTACTGGCCGCCCACGGACAGCACGTTCTTCGCCCACGCCTGCGGCCGGGACTGCCGCGTGCCCGCGTTGCTCTGCGACTGGCAGATCAGAATGTCGTGGTCGAAGATGATGTCGTCGAACGCCGCCGAGATCGAGTTGTAGCTCGTGGTGAGCGAGTCGCCCCAGCTGTTCGACTGGAACACCGCGCGGTACGGGCCGGTCGGGTTCACCAGTTCCTTGGTGTGGGCGTAGCGGTCGGGCTTGTTGTAGGTGGCGAAGATGCCCTGCGCGTCGGGCAGCATGCCGCGCCGCGTCGGGCTGACACCGGAGGCGAAGATCTGGCCGGTGGTCGACGTGCCGTGGCTCGTGCTCGTCGAGTTCGACCCGTGCATGATCAGCGGCCGCGCGCGGAACTCCTGGTGCGTGGCCCGGACGCCGCCGTCCATGACCTCGCCGCGCACGCCGGTTCCCTTGTAGCCGCCCGCGGACTCGATGAAGTTGGCGCCGCTCGCCTCGCGCGCCATGTCCATGTCGGTCTCCGGCTCGGACACCGCGCCGACCGACAGCACGTCCGGCAGCGCGGCGAGCTGGGCGACCTGGGCGGGCGTGAGCGTGGCCATGACGTGCCGCTTGCTCTCGGAGATCCCGTCGAGCGTGCCGCCGATCCGCGCCACCTTGCGGGCGACCGCGCTCTGCTCGCTGACGTCCTCGTCCACGACCGTGATCAGGTACCGCGCGCGTCCCGCGGCGAGCGTCTGCGCGGCGTCGACCTTGTCGGCGGCGCTGTAGTCGCCCACCCAGCGCACGAAGTCGAGCTTGCCGAGGCGGTCTGGGTCAGCGGTGCGGACCACGTAAGCGAAATCAGGGATGTAGGCGCCGAGCCGGACGCCGATGCGGCGCAGGGCGGCGCGCTGGTCGTCGGTGACGGGGCCGCGGAACTGCACGAGATAGCCGGACTGGCCGCTCGGCGCGGCGCGCGTGGCCGAGGCCAGCGGGTCGAACGTGCGCCCGGCCAGCTTGACGTACAGCGGTGAGTCCGAAGAGGACTGTGGCGAACCGGCGGCGGGAACGGCACCCGCGGTGGCTAACGCGACCGCGAGCACCGACCCGGCGAACAGAGCGAACCGTCGTGTTTTGGGCAGCATGAGGAGCCTCCTGTGGCAGGGGGTTCCGACCCGGAGGGAAGTCGGACATCCTCACGCTAGTGACCGCGCACGGGCGGGCCAGCCTCCGAGCGAGTGAGCGCCCAACCGGGAAATCACCAGTCGGGCGCCCACTCGGGTCTCTACGCGATCGGGCTGTAGACCTGCTTGATCTTCTGCGTCCCCGACGCGGTCGCCAGCGACTTGGCGTACTTGACGCCCGAGTTCGCGCTGAGACGGTCGTCGAGGAAGTACCAGTCGGTCTGCACGCGCTGCGGGTTCACGTCGACCACCGAGTAGCCGTGCGAGTCCAGCTCGGTGTACTTGACGTGCCAGTTCTTCGCGTACAGCGCGACCTCGGCGGCGACGGACCCGGTGCGGGCCGGGATGTTGAGCAGGTCGTCGATGTTGTCGCTGGTGACCGACGGCGTGACGAACTCGGTGGCCACGCTGTTGCCGTTCCACCAGTAGCTCGACCGGTCGAGCGGGATGTCGGCGCCCCACGAGGTGTGGATGTCGCCGGTCAGGAACACGGTGTTCTTGACCCGGTTGTCCTTCAGGTGGCCGAGCAGCTCGTAGCGGTCGGCGGTGTAGCCGTCCCACGCGTCGGAGTTGGCCGCGACACTGCCGATGGGCAGGCCGAGCAACTCGCCGAGCGCCTCGGCGAACAGCGCGGTGACCCCGCCCAGCGAGATCGGCGTGATCATCACCGAGTTGCCGACGAGCTTCCAGGTCGCGTCGGTGCCGGACAGGCCGGACTTCAGCCACTCCATCTGCGCGTCGCCGGTCAGCGTGCGGTTCGGGTCGTTGGGGTCGCCCGAGGACGGGGTGGTCTGCTTGGAGCGGTAGCTGCGCAGGTCGAGCAGGGACAGCTCGGCCAGCTTGCCCCAGCGGAAGCGGCGGTAGATCCGGCCGCTCTCCCCCTGCCGGACCGGCATCCACTCGAAGTACGCCTGGCGGGCCGCGGCCTTGCGCGCACCCCAGTCGCCCTCCGCGGGCTGGTGGTTCTGCGCGCCGTCCTGCCAGGTGTCGTTGGCGTACTCGTGGTCGTCCCAGGTGATGAACCACGGCTGCTTGGCGTGCAGCGACTGCAGGTCCGGGTCGGTCTTGTACTGGGCGTGCCGCCGCCGGTAGTCGGCGAGCGACAGCATCTCGTGCGCGGGCTCGTGCGGGCGGATCGTCACGCCGCGCGCGCCGAAGCCGCCGACCTGGTACTCGTACAGGTAGTCGCCGACGTGCAGGATGCCGTCGAGGTCGGTGCGGGCGGCCAGGTGGCGGTAGGCGGCGAAGTAGCCCGCCTGCCAGTTGGAGCACGACACCAGGCCGAGGCGCAGCTTGCTGACGTCGGCGTTCGCGGCCGGGGCGGTCCGGGTGCGGCCGGTCCCCGACGCGACGCCGTCGAGCAGGAATCGGTAGTAGTAGGTCGTGGCGGCGGCCAGGCCCCCGGCCTCGACCTTCACCGTGTGGTCGCGCGCGGGCCCGGTCGTGACGGCGCCGGACTGCACGACGTTGGCGAAGGCGGCGTCGGTCGCGACCTCCCAGCGGACCTCGACGTCGGGACCGGCACCGGACCCGGGGACCGACTCCGGTGTCGGCGTGACGCGGGTCCAGAGCAGGACGTTGTCGGGCAGCGAATCACCCGAGGCGACACCGTGCGCGAACTGCGGCACGGCGGCCGCGCTGGCGGCGGTGGCCAGAGCGGCGGGGATGAGCAGCGCACCACCGGCGACGGCGGAGCTGCGCAGGAAGGCGCGGCGGTCTAATCCGGGATTCTTCACGAGATCTAGTGGTACACCTTGAAGGTAAGTGTCACACCCACTGTTTGAGTGAACTTTCTTCAAATTCGGGCCGCCCCGGTGTTGCGGGTTGGATGCGGGGAGTGTCCTAGGCTCGCGGACATGCCGACCGACGCGCTGACTCGCCTGGGCGAGGGCAAGTATCTGCTGCTGACGACGTTCCGGAAGGACGGCACGCCTGTGGGGTCGCCGGTGTGGGTGGTCCGGGATGGGAGCGTGCTGCTTGCCTGGACTGTGCGGGACTCGTGGAAGGCCAAGCGGCTGCGGCGGAACTCGGATGTGCTGCTGGCCGCTTGCGATATTCGGGGGAATCAGTCTGGGGAGACTGTGATGGGGACGGCGCGGTTCATGGATGCCGCGGGGACTGCGCGGGTTCGGAAGATGATTCTGCGGAAGTACGGGTTTGTGGCTTGGGTGACTGTGTATGGGAGCAAGGTGCGTCGGGGGGCCACGGGGACTGTCGGTATTGAGATCACTGTGGGTGGGCCCGCGCAGGGCTAGTGCGGATTGAGACCCCGCACCATCGGGTGCGGGGTGCACATTCGGCGGTGGTTTTTACGGCGGCCCTATTTGCTGGTTTACGGGCGGCGGACCGCCGCGAGGGCCTCGGGCAGGGTGAAGTTGCCGTTGTAGAGGGCCTTGCCGATGATGGCGCCCTCGACTCCGTCGATCTCCGCCAGGGCGGTCAGGTCGTCCACACTGGACACGCCGCCGGAGGCGATGACGGGGGCGTCGGTGCGGGCGCAGACCTCGCGCAGCAGGCCCGTGTTCGGGCCCTCAAGGGTGCCGTCCTTGCTCACGTCGGTCACGACGTAGCGGGCGCAGCCGTCGCCGTTGAGGCGGTCCAGGGCGGCCCAGAGTTCGCCGCCGTCGGTGGTCCAGCCGCGGCTGGAGACCCGGTAGACGCCGTCCTTGACGCGGACGTCCAGGCCCACGGCGATCTTGTCGCCGTGTTCGGCGATGACCTTGGCGCACCACTCGGGGTTCTCCAGGGCCGCGGTGCCCAGGCCGATGCGGGCGGCGCCGGTGGCCAGGGCGTTGTCCAGGGACTCGTCGTCGCGGATGCCGCCGGACAGCTCGACCTGGACGTCGAGGGTGCCGACGATCTCGGCGAGCAGGTCGCGGTTGCTGCCCCGGCCGAAGGCGGCGTCGAGGTCGACCAGGTGGACCCAGTCGGCGCCGCCGTCCTGCCATGCCAGGGCGGCGTCCAGTGGGGAGCCGTATCCGGTCTCGGACCCGGCCTCACCCTGCACGAGGCGGACGGCCTGGCCGTGGACGACGTCAATGGCGGGAAGCAAGTAGAAGCTCACCGGAGCACCCTATCTACGCGGGCTTGGCTGACCTGCGGTGGATGAGGTAACCCACACCGAGCCCGACCGCCAGCAGCAGCACCCACGCCCACCAGGGCAGACTCCCGAGGATGCCGACGAGCGCGCCCGCGATGGCCGCGCCGACGACGCCGCCGAGGGTGGTGGTCGTGGTGCGGCGTTTGCGGGCGGGCTTCTTCTTCGGGGCGGTCACCCAGTCACGTCCTTGAGCCAGTTCTCCAGCAGCTGCGCGCCCGCGTCGCCGGATTTCTCCGGGTGGAACTGGGTGGCCGAGAGGGGGCCGTTCTCGGCGGCGGCGACGAACTCGCCGCCGTGGTCGGCCCACGTGACCAGCGGCGGGATCATCGGCGGCTCCGGGTGCAGCTCCCAGGTGCGCGCGGCGTAGGAGTGCACGAAGTAGAAGCGGGTGTCCGGGCCGAGGCCGTTGAACAGCACCGACTTCTCCGGCGCGCGCACGGTGTTCCAGCCCATGTGCGGGACGATGTCGGCTTCGAGCCGGTCGACCGTGCCGGGCCACTGGTTGCAGCCCTCGGTCTCGACGCCGTGCTCAATACCACGCTCGAAGAGGATCTGCATGCCGACGCAGATGCCCAGGACGGGGCGGCCACCGGCGAGCCTGCGCCCGATGATCCGCTCGCCGCGCACCGCGCGCAGGCCCTCCATGCAGGCCGCGTAGGCGCCGACCCCCGGCACCACCAGGGCGTCGCAGTCGATGGCGGCGTGGAAGTCGCCGGTCACCTCGACCTCGGCGCCGACGCGGCGCAGCGCGCGCTCCGCGGAGCGCAGGTTGCCTGATCCGTAATCCAGTACGACGACTCGTGCCACCAGGTCAGACTAGTCGTCCACCGCCCGTTGCCTAACCGTGACCTCGATCGAGTGTAAGGCGTCTCGCGTGGGGGTAAGTACCGGCCACGGCGGGGTCAGGGGGCCGCGCCGCAGGAGGCCTGTCATGTTGCGATGGACCTTGGCGACCATCCTGCTCGTCGCGGCAGTGGTGAACGCTTACTTGGCGATGGCGGAATCGGTGTTGTGGCCTGTCGTGCCCGCCCTGGTGTGGGCGCTGCTGGCCGCCGCGCTGCTGACCCCCGAACCCAAGCCCGACATTCCCGAGCCGCGCGCCGAAGTCGAGCCCGTGCGACGGCCCGCGCACGTCTAGCCCAGGAACTCCCGCAGCGTCCGCGCGATCCCCGCGGCGTCGAGGCCATGGACCTCGTCGTGCTGCGCCGGGGTCCCGTAGGCCCGGACCTCCATGTCCCGGCGAACTCCCACCGACCGCTGCCGGTGCGTCGTGTCCGCGAGCGCGGCCGCGATCTCGTGCGCCGACGTTCCCGCGAGGTAGGGCTCCACGACCAGCACGTTCGGCGCCGACGACGCCACCGCGGCGCGCAGGCCGACGTGGTCGAACGGGCGCACGGTCGGGGTGTAGAGCACGGTGACGTCGACGCCCTCGGTCGCGGCCAGCACCGCGTCCAGCGTGGGCCCGACGGCCAGGACCACGCCGAGGCTGCCGTGGCGCAGCGCGACGAACTCGCCGGTCACCGGGTGGGCCTCGGTGTTCGAGCGCAGGGAGAGCCGCAGGTAGACGAGCCCTTCGCCGGCCAATGCGCCGGTCAGGAGCGGGGCGACCTCGTCGGGGTGGCCGGGGACGTGGATGGTCCAGCCGGGCAGGCTGTCGATCAGCGCGACGTCGGCGGGCGCCTGGTGGGTGCGGCCCATGACCGGGTTGTCGTAGGACGCTCCGATGCTGACGAGGACCGCGCCGACGCCTTGGTGGCCGAGGTCGAGTTTGATCTGCTCATAGGCCCGTTCGACGAGGAACGGGGCGTAGGTGTGCACGACGGGCCGGAACCCGGTCAGCGCGAGCCCGCCCGCGACGCCGACCATGGCCTGTTCACGGATCCCGACGTCGACCACGCGGTCGGGATGCTCCTTCAGCGGCTTGGCGAAGAGGTCGACGGAGATGGCGGCGAGGACGAGCGCGACTCGCGGGTCCTGGTCCAGCGCCTCGGTCATGCTCGCGGCGAAGGCTTCTCGCATGACGCGGGTGTCTGGGTTGATCGGCGGAGTGGTCATCGTGTTCTTCATTCAATTCAGTCCTTCTGGATGTCGGCGACGACGACGAGCGGCCTGCCGGGGTGGTCTTGGGTGAGCGCGGCGTGCAGGGCCACGTGGTCGCGGCCGTCGACGGTGAGGCCCGCCCAGCCCTCGACGGTGAAGCGGGACTCGATGCCGCCGGGCCAGCCGTGGTTCGAGTTGTGGTTGTCGACGACGACGGCGGTCAGGTTGTCGAGCCCGAACCGCGCGGCGATGGCGATGGCCTCGTGGTTGCTGCCCTCGTCCAGTTCGCCGTCACCGACCAGCACGAACACCCGCGCGGGCGACTTGCGCAGCCCGATGGCCTGACCGACCGCGATCGGCAGCCCGTGGCCGAGCGACCCGGACCCGATCTCGGCGCCTGGGACGAGCGTGCGGTCGGGGTGCTGGCCGAGCACCGAGTCGAACCGCGCCCAGGTGTCCAAAGTGGAGGGATCGAGGTAGCCCTTGGCGGCGAGGACGGCGTAGAACGCCATGGGCCCATGGCCTTTGGACAGCAGGAACCGGTCGCGGTCGGGATCGTCGAGGGAGTCGATGCGCAGGACGCGGTCGTAGAGCACCCAGAGGACGTCGAGCGTGGAGGCGGCGGCCCACTCGTGCTTCTCGTCGCCGGTCATCCTGGCGAACAGCGGGGCCAGTGCTTGTGTCATGGGCCCAGCCTGCAATCTCCAGTTCGGTGGAGGTCAAGAAGTCCGTGGCGGGGACGTCGGCCGTTGTGCTGCAATTCGCACCGTCATGGAAGAACAACAGCTGATCCGCCTGTCGAAGCGGATGTCCAAGGCCCTGCGCCACGACCCCGCGCGACTCGGCCTCACCCTCGACCCCGCGGGCTGGGTCCCCGTCGCCGACCTCCTCCGCGCCCTCGGCGTGACCCGCGCGGACCTGGACGAAGTGGTCGAGAACAACAACAAGAAACGCTTCGCCTTCGACGCGTCGGGATCGCGGATCCGGGCGAGCCAGGGGCACAGCGTGCCGGTGGACCTGGGCTTGGTCCCGGTACCGCCACCTGTGGTCCTGTACCACGGCACGGTCGCGGCGGCCCTGGAGTCGATCAAGGCGGAGGGCCTGCGCCCGATGAACCGCCACCACGTCCACCTGTCCGCGACTCGCGACACCGCGGTGGCCGTCGGCGCTCGCCGCGGGAAGCCGGTCATCCTGGTGATCCAGGCGGCCAGGATGGCGGCGGAGGGCCACGAGTTCTACATCAGCGCGAACGGCGTGTGGCTCACCGACCACGTCCCACCGGGCTATCTCACCGGGTGACCGGGTCGAAATTCAGAGCCACTGACAGTTACAGAGAGCCAAGCGGCGATTCAGCGAGTTGATCGGGCCCGTCGAATTCACCCCGGCAGGGAGGTGGCGTCGTCATCGACATCCCCGAGTGCAGGCTGCGTGGTGGAGGTGACGACGACTTCACCAGCTTCCTCCGCTCAGCGCCCGACATCGACCAATTGGAGATCAAGCGGCAAGCCGAGCGCGCCCGGGCGATGGACCTGAGTGAGGAGGATTGAGGTCCTGCTCGACACGAGTGCGTCCTTCCACGGCGCGGCGTTCGGATCCTCAACCCCTTCACCGGCCGATGACTTCGACCTACCTGGAGGGTCGCCGGTAGGCTTGGTCGGGTGTCCAAACTGGCTGAGACGCTGTCCATCGGCGAGGTCGCCGATCGCAGCGGGGTTCCGCATACGGCGTTGCGCTTCTACGAGGAGCGCGGGTTGATCCACTCCGAGCGGACGGCAGGCAACCAGCGCAGATACGCGAGGGCGGTGCTCCGCAGGCTCGCCTTCATCCGCACCGCGCAGCGTGTCGGGCTCTCGCTGGAGGAGATTCATGACGCCCTGGATCTCTTACCCGACAAGCGCACGCCGACCAAGGTCGACTGGGCCCGGCTGTCCAAGACGTGGCGGTCGGAGATCGACGCGCGGATCGACTCGCTGGAGCGGCTGCGGGACAACCTGACGTCGTGCATCGGGTGTGGGTGTCTGTCGCTGAAGTCGTGTGGACTGGTCAACAGTGACGACCGGATGTCCACTCTCGGGCCGGGGGCGCCCCGGCTGAAAGCCGCCAGCGAGGGCGGCACCCCCTAGCGGTTCGACACGTACCAGGCCACGGCGCCGCCGCCCGCCAGCAAGGCGAGCACGAGGAGCACCACGGCCATGCCCTTGGCGGTCTTCCAGGTGGTGTAGACCCCACCGACGAGCATGCCGGTCAACGCGATCAACCCGACGACGACGAGATCCTTCACGACCTACTCCTCCAGCGCCTGCGAATCCGGACAGACCCTACTCAGAGGACGCCCTTGGTCGAAGGGATTCCGCCAACTCTGGGGTCGGACTCGGTCGCGGCCCTTAGCGCCCTGGCGAAGGCCTTGTATTCGGCCTCGGTGATGTGGTGCGGGTCACGTCCGTGGATGACCCGCAGGTGCAGGGCGATCTGGGCGTGGAAGGCGATCGACTCGAAGACGTGCCTGTTCAGCACGGTCGGGTAGTTGCCGCCGACGACAAAGCCGACCATGACGTCGGGCTCGCCCGTGTGGACGCAGTAGGGGCGGCCGGAGACGTCCACGGCGGCGTGCGCCAGGGTCTCGTCCATCGGGATCCACGCGTCGCCGAAGCGGCGGATGCCCGCCTTGTCGCCGAGGGCCTGGCGCAGGGCCTGGCCGAGGACGATGGCGACGTCCTCGACGGTGTGGTGGGCGTCGATGTCGACGTCGCCGGTGGCCTGCACGGTCAGGTCGAACGACGCGTGCGAGCCGAACGCGGTGAGCATGTGGTCGTAGAACGGGACGCCGGTCGACACCTCGACCTTGCCCGAGCCGTCGAGGTCGACCTCGACGAGGACCGACGACTCCTTGGTGATCCGCTCGACGCGGCCGACACGGGACACTAGATGATCTCCTTACTGGCGGCCAGGAAAGCGTCGTTCTCCGCGGGCGTGCCCACGGTGACCCGCAGGTGCCCTGGAATGCCGACGTCGCGGATGAGCACGCCGTGGTCCAGGTAGGACTTCCACGCGGTGTGCGCGTCGGCGAACTGTCCGAAGAGGACGAAGTTGGCGTCGCTGGGCACGACGGCGGCGCCGAGGCCCTCCAGCGCGGCGATGACGCGGTCGCGCTCGGCGGCGAGCTTGTGGACCGACGCCAGGGTCTGGTCGGCGTGGCGCAGCGCGGCGCGCGCGGCGGCCTGGGTGAGGGCCGACAGGTGGTAGGGCAGGCGCACGAGCAACAGCGCGTCGACCACGGCGGGGGCGGCGGCCAGGTAGCCGAGGCGCCCGCCCGCGAAGGCGAACGCCTTGCTCATGGTGCGGCTGACGATCACCTGGGTCGGGAACTCCTCGATCAGGTGCACCGCGCTCTCCTGCGGGGAGAACTCGGCGTAGGCCTCGTCGACGACGACGATCCCGCTGGTCGCCGCGACCAGGGCGCGGAGGTCGGCCAGCGGGATGGACTGGCCGGTGGGGTTGTTCGGGCTGGTCACGAACACCACGTCCGGCGCCCGCTCGGCCAGCACGGCCACGGCGGCGTCGATGTCGAGCGAGAAGTCGGCGCGACGCGGCGTCGGCACCCAGTCGGTCCGCGTCCCCGCGGCGATGATCGGGTGCATCGAGTACGACGGCTCGAACCCCAGCGCGCTGCGGCCGGGGCCGCCGAAAGCCTGCAGGATCTGCTGCAGGATCTCGTTGGACCCGTTCGCCGCCCACAGGTTGGCCACCGTCAGCGGCACACCGGTCGACGCGGCCAGGTAGGCGGCCAGGTCGGTGCGCAGGGCGACGGCGTCGCGGTCGGGGTAGCGGTGCAGCGTCCCGGCGATCTCCTGGACGGCCGCGGTGATGTCGGCGACCAGTTCGGGCGGCGGCGGGTAGGGGTTCTCGTTCGTGTTCAGCGGGTAGGGCACGTCGAGCTGCGGCGCCCCGTACGGCGTGCGGCCCCGCAGGTCGTCGCGCAGCGGCAGGTCGGCGAGCTGGGCCCGCTCCCCCGGCGTCACGACTCGCCCCGGAAGCGCGCGGTGACGGCCTCGCCGTGCGCGGGCAGGTCTTCGGCCTGCGACAGCGCCACGACGTGCGCGGCGACCTCGCGCAGGGCGTCCTCGGAGTAGTCGATCACGTGGATGCCGCGCAGGAACGTCTGCACGGACAGGCCGGACGAGTGCCGGGCGCAGCCGCCGGTGGGCAGGACGTGGTTGGAGCCCGCGCAGTAGTCGCCGAGGGAGACCGGGGCGTAGGCGCCGACGAAGATCGCCCCGGCGCTGCGGACCCGGGCGGCGACGGCACGCGCGTCGGCGGTCTGGATCTCCAGGTGCTCGGCGGCGTAGGCGTCGACCACGCGCAGCCCGTCGTCCACGGAGGACACGAGCACACACCCGGACTGTTTGCCCCGCAGCGCGGTGGCGACGCGCTCGGTGTGCTTGGTCGCCTTGACCCGCGCCTCCAACTCGGCGTCGACCGCGTCGGCGAGTTCCACCGAGTCGGTGACCAGGACGCTGGCGGCGAGAGGGTCGTGCTCGGCCTGGCTGATCAGGTCGGCGGCCACGTGCACCGGGTCGGCGGTGGCGTCGGCGAGAATGGCGATCTCGGTCGGCCCGGCCTCGGAGTCGATCCCGATGAGCCCGCGGAGCAGGCGCTTCGCCGCGGTCAGGTAGATGTTGCCCGGCCCGGTGACCATGTCGACCGGGGCCAGTTCGGCGCCGTCGGTGTCGGCGCCGCCGTAGGCGAGCAGGGCGACGGCCTGCGCGCCGCCGACCGCCCACACCTCGTCGACCCCGAGCAGCGCGGCCGCGGCCAGGATGGTCGGGTGCGGCAGCCCCCCGAACTCGGCCTGCGGCGGCGAGCACACGACCAGCGACTCGACCCCCGCGGCCTGCGCCGGGACCACGTTCATGACCACACTCGACGGATAGACCGCCAGCCCACCCGGCGCGTACAGCCCGACCCGGGCGACCGGCACCCAGCGCTCGGTGACCGTGCCGCCCGGCACGACCTGCGTGGTCACATCCGTCCGCCGCTGCTCGGCGTGCACCAGCCGCGCCCGCTCGATCGAGACCTCAAGGGCGGCCCTGACGGCCGGGTCCAGCTCGTCCAGCGCCTTGGCCAACTCGGCGGCGGACACCCGGACGCTGCCGGGCCGAACCCGGTCGAACTTCTCGGTGAACTCCAGGACCGCGTCGACCCCACGCTCCCGAACCCCGTCGACGATCGGCCGCACCTGATGAACCACCGCGTCCACGTCGACCTCCGCCCGCGGCAGCGCGGTGCGCAGCTCCACGGGTGACGGGACAGCGGAACGCAGGTCGGTGCGCGTCAGCATGGGGTCCTTCCAGCCTTGAGGGGACCCCACCAGCCTAAAGCGTCGCACCCGGGCGGCCACCCTCGCGGTACCGCAGGTCACAGCCTCTGGATCGTGACTGTGGGATCGTGGACCGGTGACGACGCTGGAAGACCTGGCCCGCCTCCGCCGCGCCCGCGACACGATGGACCGCGACTACGCCAAGCCCCTGAACGTGCCCGTCCTGGCCCGCGTCGCCCTCATGTCCCCCGGCCACTTCTCCCGCAGCTTCCGCGCCGCCTTCGGCGAAACCCCCTACAGCTACCTGATGACCCGCCGGATCGAGCGGGCGAAGGCCCTGCTGAGGCGGGGGGATCTGTCGGTGACGGAGGTCTGTTTCGCGGTCGGCTGTACGTCGCTGGGGTCGTTCAGCGCGCGGTTCACTGAGCTGGTCGGCGAGAGCCCGAGTGCGTACCGGGCCAGGAGCCACGACCACGGGGCGGCGATCCCGGCCTGCATCGCCAAGATCCACACGCGACCGATCAGGAATCAAGAAGCGAACCTGGTGGATGGGCAATAGCGTGGGCGGCATGGACATCAAGCTTTCAACGTGCTTCATCGCGGTTGACGATCACGACAAAGCGTTGGCGTTCTATCGGGACGTCCTGGGGTTGGAGGTCCGGAACGACGTCGGGTTCGAAGGGATGCGGTGGGTGACTGTGGGGTCGCCGTCGCAGCCGGACGTGGACATCGTCCTGGAGCCGCCGCTGGCGGACCCGAACGCGTCGGCGGCGGACAAGCAGGCGATGGCGGAGTTGCTGGCCAAGGGGCTGCTGCGGGCGGTCATCTTCAACACCGATGACTGCGACGCGACTTTTGAGCGGATTCGGGCTGGCGGTGGAGAGGTGATCCAGGAGCCGATCGACCAGCCTTATGGCGTCCGCGACTGCGCCTTCCGCGACCCCTCGGGCAACATGCTCCGCTTCAACCAGCCCCGCAAGTGAGCTCACTCATCGGCGGCCACGCTTTTCCATCGCTCGCTTCACCTTCCATTGCCATGACTAGCGCAGACCCGCGATCGCTTCCACTGCCGCGTCGATTTGTTCCGGGGTTATGAAGTAGTGCGGCGATGCCCGTACTAGTTCCTTGAAACCCCGCCGTGTCATGTCGTATCGGGTGGAGGTCAGGCCGCTCACTGTCACCGTGATGTCCTGTGCCCTGAGTTTGTCGCGGACTTCTTCCGCCGATACGCCCTCAACGGTGAACGTGACGATTCCGCACTGCTGTGTGCCCTGGTCGCGGACCTGAACCCTGGGCAGTTCCGCCAAGCCCGCCCGGAGCCGCTCCGCCCGATCCGTCACCGCCGCCTCGATCGCGTGGATTCCCAGGTCAAGGGCATACCGAGCAGCCGCGATCAAACCCAGCCGGTCAGCGATACTGCATTCCCAAAGCTCGTAGACACGAGCATCGGAACGCAGGGTGATCTCGGAAGTCCCCGTCCACAAAGCGCCATGGAGATCGATCAACCGGGGGTGCAACCGGTCCCGGATCGACTTCCGGACGACCAACACCCCAGTCCCCCGAGGCCCCCGCAGCCACTTCCGACCGGTTCCAGTGATGATGTCGACGCCCATCTCCGAGGCTGACACGGGGAGTTGGCCGATCGACTGGCAAGCGTCCAGGAGGACCAGGGCGCCGACCTCGTGGGCGGCGGCCGCGACCTCGGCGACAGGGTTGACCAAGCCGCCGTTGGTGGGGACCTGCACCAGCGAGACCAGCTTGACCCGCTCATCCAACATCCCACGCAGCGCGTCAACGTCGAGTTCGCCCGCCGCGTTCGACGGGATTGGTTCGACGGTGGCGCCGACCTCGGCGGCCCGGCGCAACAGTGGAATCGCGTTGCCGCCGTACTCCGCTTCGGTGGCCAGGAGGCGGTCGCCCTCGGCCAGGGGGATCGCGTCGAAGGCGGCCAGCCAGGAGCGGGTCGCGCTGTCGGTGAAGGCGACCTCGTCCGGGTCGCAGCCCAGGAACTCGGCGAAGACCTCGTACCCGGCTTCCAAGTCCGGAAGGCGTTCAGCGGCGGCGCGGTAGCCGCCGATTTCCTCTTCCCGCCGCAGGTGGGCGATGACCTCGTCAACCACTGGTCGAGGTGTCAGCGATGAACCGGCGCTGTCGAGGAAGACGCCGTTCGCGCTTCCCGGTGTGTCGGCGCGGACCCTGTCCAAGTCGATCATCGCGGTGCCCAGGTCTGCAGGTTCCACCATGCCCCCCACGTGTGGTCTGACCCCGTCGCGTCCACGACGGGCTGGTAGCCGGTCCAATTCTGGCGGATCACGTAACTGTGGTCGGTCTCGGCGAGCACTACCGCCGACGGCTCGTCGAGGTAGGCCCTCTGGATCGAGCGGAACGCGACGGCGCGCTGGGCGGGGTCGGTCACCGCCGACGCGGGGGCCGTCCGGTCACCGAGCCAGGACAGTGCCCTACCCGGGTCGAGGGGATCTCCAACCGCGGTCAACTCCGGGGTCGCGCCCGTCAGCGCCGCCCGCTGGGTTGGGCGCGGGGTGACTTTGACTCCGATCTGCGCGGCAGCCGCGGCGAAGCCCGCGACCAGGTCGCGGGAGGCGACATCGGCCACCGGATACGCCACGTCGAACTCGGCGGGCACCCCCGATTTGCGGCGGACGCCGTCCAGGCCGGGGAGCCAGCCCGCCATGTCCAGCACAGCCTTGGCGCGGGGCACGTCCAGTTCGAAGCGCGCACCGGGTTCGATGAACTCGGCCAGCGCGGTGGGCAGGGGCAGCGACAGCGGCTTGCCACGGCCAGCCAACGCCGAATCGACCAGTGCCTTCCGGTCGACGACCAGGTTCAGCGCGAGCCGCACCGAGGCGTCACCCGTCACCGGGGACGCGCTCGGCAGGGTGACCACGCGGACGTCGGCGGCGCCGTGCCGGGCCACCGTGAACGCCGACGAGCGGTCGAACGACGCGGCCAGCCGGGCGGGCAGGTCGGCGCCGTCGAGTTTGCCGTCGCGGAGGCGTTGGGCGCGGATCTCGTCGTCGGGCACGAACTCGACGGTGACGTTCGTGATGGCGGGTTCGCCGCCGCGGTAGTCCGGGTTGGCCTTCAGCGTCAGCGACCGGCCCGGCTGCCATGCCTCGACCCGGTACGGGCCGGTCCCGATGGGCGCGCTGCCCGCCCGCTTGATCCCGAGGACCAGCAGCGACGCGAACCCGGGCGTCGGGGTGGACAGGTCGAACCGGACCGTCGCCACGTCGAGCTGGTGCACGGCGGCGAGCATGGAGAAGCGGGACTTGAGCGCGCCCGCCAGCACCGCCTGGTAGGTCGCGATGACGTCGGCGGGGCCGAAGCGGGCCTTGTCGTGGAAGAAGACGTCGTCGCGCAAGGTGACGGTCCACGAGCGGCCGTCGGCGGACGGAACGGGCGGCGCGGCGGCGAGGGCCGGTCGGAGCGTCCCACCGGGCTGTAGCTCGACCAGGCCGTCGTAGATCTTCGCCGCGCCATAGGGCGCGTAGCCGTCGAGCGGGTCCAGGGACGAGGGCGCGACCGCTGTGGCGATCACCATGGAGCGACCCTCGCGGTCGCCGGAGGCAGTCGGGGTAGGTTCGGCCGTGCACGCCGCCAGTGCCCCCACGAGGGCAACGGCGACCGCGCGCGACAGGACCTGCACGGCCTCGACAGTAGTGGCCGAGCCGACCCAAGGGAGCATCGTGCGACTCGCGCTCTGCCAGATCTCGGCCACCGCCGACCCGGCCGCGAACCTCGACCTGATCCGCGCGGGCGTGGCCGCCGCCGACGGCGCGTCGGTCGTGCTGTTCCCCGAGGCCACCATGTGCCGGTTCGGGGTTCCGCTCGGCCCGGTCGCCGAGCCGCTGGACGGCCCGTGGGCCGCCGCGGTCCGCGAGATCGCCGACGCTGCGGGCGTGGTGATCGTCGCCGGGATGTTCACCCCAGCTGAGGACGGGCGAGTCCGCAACACGCTGCTGGTCACCGGCCGCGGCCACCACTTCGGCTACGACAAGATCCACCTGTTCGACGCGTTCGGCTTCAAGGAGTCCAAGACCGTCGCGCCCGGCGACAAGCCGATGGTCTTCGAGGTCGACGGCGTCACGCTCGGCGTGGCCACCTGCTACGACGTCCGCTTCCCCGAACTGTTCCGGCGGCTGGCCGACGACGGCGCCAAGGCCATCCTGGTCGGCGCGAGTTGGGGCGCGGGCGAAGGAAAACGCGAGCAGTGGGAATTGCTGGTCCGCGCGCGGGCGTTGGACTCGACGTCGTGGGTGGTCGCCTGCGGTCAGGCCGACCCCGGCCCGACGACGGAGACCGCCCCGCTGGGCATCGGGCACAGCCTGGTCGCCGACCCGCGGGGCCGGGTGGCGGGGACACTGGACGGCGAGCCGGGGACGCTGGTCGTCGACATCGACCCGGACCTGGCGGACACGACCAGGCACGTCATCCCGGTGCTGGCGAACCGGAAGCTATAGGGGGAAGCATGGTCACGTTGGGCGCTGTACTCGGGATCGGCCTTGTCGCGTTGGGGATGGTGCTGACCCCCGGCCCCAACATGATCTACCTGGTGTCCCGGTCGGTCGCCCAGGGCCGCCGGGCGGGCCTGATCTCGCTGTCCGGCGTCGGCGTGGGCTTCCTGATCTACCTGGCCGCCGCGACCGCGGGCGTGTCGACGGTGTTCGCCTACGTGCCCGAGCTGTACCTGGCACTCAAGATCGCGGGCGCGGCCTACCTGCTCTGGCTGGCGTGGCAGGCGGTCCGCCCGGGTGGCGGCTCGCCGTTCACCCCGCGCGACCTGCCCGCCGACCGGCCGCGGAAGCTGTTCACGATGGGCATGGTGACGAGCCTGCTCAACCCGAAGATCGCGGTCCTGTACGTGTCGCTGCTGCCCCAGTTCATCGACCCGGAGCGCGGCTCGATCGCCACGCAGAGCTTCCTGCTCGGCTTGACCCAGATCGTGGTCGCGTTGACCGTCAACGGCTCGATCGTCCTGTTCGCGGGTTCGGTACGCACGTTCCTCACCCGCAAGCCGAAGTGGCTGCGCGCCCAGCGCTACGCCACGGGCGCGGCACTCACGTGGTTCGCGCTGCGCGTGGCGACCGACAAGGCCAAGCCGCTCGCCGTCTAACGCCTGCGGGCGATGATCCGGGCACCCTTCGCCGGGACCAGGGTGATGTTGCGGGACTTCGCCGGTTCCGGCGGGCCGACCGGTTCGATGTCGAACCGGACCAGGATCGCCCGCAGCGCCGAAGCGGCCTCCTGCAACGAGAATCCCGCGCCGAGGCACCGGCGGACACCGCCGCCGAACGGGATCCAGGTGCCCGCCTCCGGTTGCGCGCCGATGAATCGCTCCGGTCGGAACTCCTGCGGACCGTCGAAGTGCTCGCCGTCGGCCTGCACCAACCCGATCGACGGGGACACGACCACGCCCTTGGGCAGCAGGTGGCCCCGCACGACCGTCGGCTCCGTCAGCCGACGCGCGACGCTGTAGATCACCGGGCGCAGGCGCATCGCCTCCTTGGTGACCGCCTGGAGGTATTCGTCGTCGCCCTCGTCCGCCGCTTTCTGCGCGGCACGGAGGGTTTCCGGGTTCCGCGCGAGTTCGTGCAGCGCCCAGGCCAGCGCGGTGGCCGTGGTCTCGTGGCCCGCCAGGAGCAGGGTCATCATGTGGTCGCGCAGCTCGACCGCCGGGGCGTCCGGGTCGGCCGCGAGCAGCCGCGACAGCACGTCGGTCCGGTCCGACAGGTCCTCGGTGCGGCGCTCGGCGATCTCCTCGTACAGCAGGGCGTCGGCGGCGGCCAGGTTCTCGCCGTTCTGCTTCCACGGGGAGAAGCGGTTGAGCTTCGGGTAGGTCCAGCCGAGCACGGCGATCGGGCCGATGTCGACGACCTTGGTGATCAGCGGGCGCAGCGCGCGGAGGCGTTCGCCGTCGGTCATGCCGAACACGACGCGCAGGATGATGTCGAGGGTCAGGTCGTTCATCAGCGGGTGGACCGCGAACGGGCGGTCGACCGGCCACGTCTTCGCCGACTTCTCCGCCAGCTCGGTCATCATCGCGCCGTAGCCGCGCAGCGCGGCGCCGTTGAAGGCGGGCATCAGGCGTTTGCGGGCACGGAGGTGGGCGTCCTCATCGAGGATCAGCACCGAGTTGCGGCCCATGACCGGGGCCAGGATCGAGTTGCCCTCACCGGCGTGGAACACGTCGGTCGGCCCGGCGAACACCTCGCGGATGTCCTCCGGCCTGGTCACGACGACGACCGTGCGGCCTGCGGCGAGGCGGACGGTGAAGGTGTCGCCGAACTTCCGGCGCCAGATCGGGCCGACGCGGTCGCGCGAACGCATGAACAGGACGGTCTGGACGATCCGCGGCAGCCTGGGGCCTGGCGGCAAGGACTCCTGAACGGCGACGGCCGGGTTCATGGCACCTCCAGTGTGACCCACACCCCGATTCATACACCCGTATAGATCCGCGCGGCAACTAGGGCGTGCCCTGTGGATCATGGTGGGTGGGATTCGTGATCCGCGTGGTTCCTGGGCGCGCCGCAGGGGCGGTCGCGTACTGGTTGTCCGTGGCCGTCCCTGCGGTGCGGCCAGGGGCCGCGCGGGCGCGAATAGCGCCCGCCATGATCCGCAGGGCGCGGCCTAGGATCGCGTGGTGGGACATCGAGAGCAACTCCTCGCCGCGGCCAGGAAGCTGCTGGAGGACAAGGGCTACGCGCACATCACCACCCGCGACCTGGTCGCCGCGTCGGCCACGAACCTGGCCTCGATCGGCTACCACTTCGGCTCCAAGGCGGGCCTGCTCAACGAGGCGCTCGGGCTCGTCTTCGAGGAATGGACCGACCAACTCGCCAAGGTCGCCCTCGCCGAGCCGGAGGCCACGCCGATCGCCCGCGCCCACCTCACCTGGGCCGCCGTCCTGCGCAGCCTCGCCGACAACCGGGTGCTCGTCCTCAGCTTCGCCGAGGCGCTGGCCCAGGCCGACCGCGACCCGGCGCTGAAAGCCCAGCTCGCAGACCTGCAGGACCGCACCCGCTCCCGGATCGCCGCGATCGTGGCCCCGGCGTTCGGCGGGGACGCCACCGCCGCCGACCCGCGCTGCCGCGCCGTGGCCAGCTTCGTGCTCGCCGTGTGCGACGGGTTCGCCCTGCAGTGGATGCTCGACCCGGACCGCACCCCCAAGGCCGAGGATCTGCTTCAGGGCCTCGTCGAACTCCGGGCCCGCTCGGAGCTGTAGTACACTGTACGGTACAGCGTACGAGAGGGGTGTCCGTGTACGACCCGACGGAGTCCGAGCTGGCGAGCCTGAACGACTGGTTCACCACCTATGACGCACTGGCCGCGAAGGGCGCGGTCGAGGAGATGGCCGACCTGGCGGTCTTCCCGATGAACCTGGCCACCGACGTCGACGGCGGCCACGCCGCGGTGACGCAGTGGTCGCGCGAGCAGTACGTGGCGGCGATGACCGAGGTGCTCGGCGGCGGCACCGGGGACATGGCGATGAAGTCCGAGCGCACGCCGCACTTCCTCACCGCGAACCTGGCCGTCGTCGTCACCGAGGCGACGATGACCATGGGCGAGGAGACGCACCGGATGACCTACGCGGACCTGCTGGTCCGCACGGCCGACGGCTGGGCCTTCCAGTCGATGATCCAAGGCGGCTGGGGTGCCGACTGGCCCCCGGCCAAGCGCGGCTAGACGCGTCGGGCGCCGTCTACCCGGTAGACGGCGCCCGAGCGCAGCACCAGCACGAGGATGCCCAGCGAGACCACTCCGAAGAACACCGCGGCGCCAAGCAGGAACGGCGTCAACGGCGCGTCGGTCGGGTCGGGGGCGATGACGAACACCGCGAACGCCATGTAGACCGCGCTGATCCCGGTCGACAGCAGCGCGCCGAGCACGAGCGGTGTGCGGCCGCGGTCGAAGAGCAGCCGAGCGGCCCCGATGATCAGCATGGCCGCCGCGGCGACCTCGGCGACCAGCAGCATCAGCATCGGATGCCACGGCTGGCGCAGCAGCGCCGTCCCCGGGAACACGGGGGCGGCGATCAGCGTCATCCCGGCCTCGAACACCGCGAGCGCGGCGGCCGCCTTCACCACTCCTGGGCGCAAAGCGAGCTGGCTGTCGTCGCGCAGCAAGGAAAGCACGTGCACTCCCGGACAGTCGGCGGACTACACCTACCAATCGCCGGAGGCACCCGGTTCGTATCGGCTAGTGATGGAGATCCATCCCAAGGTCCAACGCGGGGGACGAATGGGTCAGTCCGCCCACCGCCAGGTAGTCCACGCCGGTCGCGGCGTACTCACGGGCCACCGCCAGCGTGAGACCGCCGGATGCCTCCAGTTTCGTGCCCGTCCCGCGGGCCCGCTCGACGGCTCGCGCGCAGTCGGCCGCGCTGAAATTGTCCAGCAGGACCAACGGGACGCCCTCGGCCAGCGCCTCCTCCAACTGGGCCAGGCTGTCGACCTCGACCTCCAGGAACAGCTCCGGCGCGTGCGCCCTGGCAGCGGTGATCGCCTTGGTCACCGAGCCCGCCGCGACGACGTGGTTGTCCTTGATCAGGATGGCGTCGCCGAGGCCCATCCGGTGGTTGACCCCGCCGCCGCACCGCACCGCGTACTTCTCCAGCAGCCGCAGGCCGGGCAGGGTCTTGCGCGAGTCGCGCACCGCCGCGCCCGTGCCCTCCAGCTCGCGCACCCACGCCGCGGTGGCGGTGGCGATGCCGGACAGGTGGCAGATCAGGTTCAGCGCGGTCCGCTCGGCGGTCAGCAACGCGCGGGTGTTGCCGCGCACGACCAGCGCGGGCTCCCCCACGACGGCCTTCTCCCCGTCCTCGCGGGCGGAGACCACCTCCAGGTCCGGCACGACCGCGGCGAACACCGCCTCCGCGACCGGCACGCCTGCCAGCACACCCGGCTTGCGCGGGGTCAGCTCGGCGACCGCCACCGCGCCGGCGGGCACGGTGGCCTCCGTCGTGGCGTCCGGGCCGTAGCGCAAGTCCTCGGCGAGCGCGGTGCGGATGACGCGCCGCAGATCCTCCTGGTCGATCACGCCGCACCCCGCAGCGCGGTCGGCGTGGTCAGGACCGGCTGGCCGGACGGGGTCAGCCGCACGACCAGGAACCGGCGCCAGGTGGCGTCGTCCTTGGCCGGGAAGTCGGTGCGGACATGGCAGCCGCGCGACTCGGTCCTGGCGGCCGCCGAGGCGATCAGCGAACGCGCGACCAGCGTCAGCGCGGCGTCCTCGACCGCGGCCCGGGTGTCCAGCGGCCGGTCGACCGCGGAGACGTCGAGCACCGAGCCGACCACGGCCAGCCCCTCGGCCTCGCGGCCGATCGCGGCGTAGCGGCTCATCACGCGCTGCAGCGAGTCGCGCTCGGCGACCGGCGCGACCGGGAGGTCGGACACCACGGCGAGCCGCGGGTCGCCCAGCCTGCCGCCTGCGAGGTCCGCCGCGACCGCCTCGGCCGCGCGGGCGCCGACGACCAGGCCCTCCAGCAGGCTGTTGGACGCCAGCCGGTTCGCCCCGTGCAGGCCGGTGCTGGCGACCTCGCCAGCCGCGTACAGGCCGGGCACCGCCGTGCGACCGTCCACAGTGGCCATCACGCCGCCGCAGGAGAAGTGCGCGGCGGGCGCGACCGGGATCGGGCTGACCGCCGGGTCGATGCCTGCGCTCAGGCAGGCGGCGTGAACGGTCGGGAAGCGCTTGGCGAAGTCGATGCCGACCAGCCGGGTGGCGTCGAGGAACACGTGGTCGTCGACCCCGCCGCGCCCCTCCGCCATCCTCCGGGTGATCGCCGCGGCCACGACGTCGCGCGGCGCCAGGTCGGCCAGCGGGTGCACCCCCTGCATGACCGACGCGCCGGTCGCGTCGATGAGCACGGCGCCCTCGCCGCGCACGGCCTCGGTGACCAGCGGGCAGCGTCCGCGCGCGCCCTGGCCGGTGTAGAGCACGGTCGGGTGGAACTGGACGAACTCGATGTCGGCCAGCGGCGCCCCGGCCCGCAGCGCCAGCGCGAGCCCGTCGCCCGTGGCGACCTCGGGGTTCGACGTGGCCTGGTAGAGCTGGCCGAGCCCGCCGGAGGCCAGCAGGACGGCGGGCGCGCTGATCACGCCCGGCACACCCGCGCTGTCGAGCACCATCAGCCCGGCGACCGCGCCCGAGCTGGTCCGCACGGCCTGGACGGCCACGTGGTGCTCCAGCACCGGCACCCGCCCGTCGCGCGCGGCGGCGATCAGTGCCCGCTCGACCTCGGCGCCGGTCGCGTCGCCGCCCGCGTGCACGACGCGGAAGGCGCTGTGGCCGCCTTCGCGGGTGCGGGCGAGGTTGCCGTCGGCGCCCGGGTCGAACACCGCGCCCAGCTCACGCAGCCGGGTGACGGCGGCCGGTCCGTCGGCGATGATCTCCCGCACCGCGTCCTCGTCGCACAGGCCCGCGCCCGCGACGAGGGTGTCGGCGATGTGCTTGTCGACGGAGTCGCCCGGGTCGTGCTGGTCGGGCAGGACGACGGCGACGCCGCCCTGCGCCCAGCGCGTGTTGCCGTCCTCGGCCGCGGCCTTGGTGACCACCAGGACCCGCAGGCCCAGTGCGTGCGCCCGCAGCGCGGCCGTCAGCCCGGCCACACCGGTGCCGACGATGACCAGGTCAGCGCGCGCTTCCCACCTCGGTCCGGTCATTCCCCACCGCCGGGCTGGCCGATCTCGATCATCCGCTGCACCGCGCCCCGGGCGCGCGCCGCGGTCTCCAGGTCGACGTGCACCTCGTCGGCGCCTTCGCGCAGCGACCGCAGCAGCGCGGCCGGGGTGATCATCTTCATGTACTTGCACGACGCGCGGTCGTTGACGGCGTTGAACTCGATGCCGGGGGCGGCCTTGCGCAGCTGGTGCAGCATGCCGACCTCGGTGGCGACCAGCACCGACTTGGCCTTGGTCGACCGCGCCATGGTCACCATGTCGCCGGTCGAGAGGATCTTGACCTTCTCGCTCGGCACGATGCCCTCACCGGCGAGGTAGAGCGCCGAGGTGGCGCAGCCGCACTCCGGGTGGATGAACAGGTCGGCGTCCGGGTTCGCCGCCGCGCGCTCGGCCAACTCGGGGCCGTTGATGCCCGCGTGCACGTGGCACTCGCCCGCCCAGATGTGCAGGTTCTCGCGCCCGGTCTCGCGCTTGACGTGCGCGCCGAGGAACTGGTCCGGCAGGAACAGCACCTCACGGTCGGCCGGGATGGACCGCACCACGTCGACGGCGTTGGACGACGTGCAGCAGATGTCGGTCTCGGCCTTCACCTCGGCGGTGGTGTTCACGTAGGACACCACGACCGCGCCGGGGTGCTCGGCCTTCCACGCCCGCAGGTCCGCCCCGGTGATCGAGTCGGCCAGCGAGCAGCCCGCCCGCGCGTCCGGGATCAGCACCGTCTTCTCGGGGGCCAGGATCTTGGCGGTCTCCGCCATGAAGTGGACGCCGCAGAACACGATGGTCGACGCGTCGCTCTTGGCCGCGATGCGGCTCAGCGCCAGCGAGTCGCCCGTGTGGTCGGCGATGTCCTGGATCTCGGGGAGCTGGTAGTTGTGCGCGAGCAACACCGCGTCGCGCTCCTTGGCCAGCCTTCGCACTTCGTCCCGCCACGCGCTGTTCGGCTCCACCCCGCTGTAGGGGGTCAGGTCGATCAGTTCCGCGGTCATCGGGCCTCCTCGTTTGTCCGATTTCCGATCCAGAGGTTTTCGCCTTAGGATCGAAAACATGACTGATGCTACCACCGCCGCCCCGGGCATCGCGCACGAAGTGCTGGCCGCGGTGCTTCAGGTGAGAGCGGGATCACTGCAGGTGGTGCTGTGGGAGCGGGCCATGGAGCCGCACGCGCACCGCTGGTCACTGCCTGGTGGCAGGCTGCGCGCGGACGAGGACGTTGAGGCATCGATCCGCCGCCAATTGGCCGAGAAGGTCGATGTGCGGAAGGTCTCACACGTCGAGCAGGTGGCCGTCTTCAGCGCGCCGGACCGGGTGCCCGGGCCGCGCGTCATCGCCACCGCGTTCCTCTGCCTCGTGCCGTCCCACCTGGACCCGGAGCTGCCGTCGGACACCGCGTGGCACTCCCTGGACGGCCTGCCCGCGACCGCGTTCGACCACGAGACCATCGCCGTGCGCGCCCAGCACCGGCTGCGGTCGAAGCTGTCGTACACCAACATCGGCTTCGCGCTCGCTCCCCCGGCGTTCACCATCTCCGAACTCCGCGAGCTGTACTCGGCGGCCCTCGGCTACCGCGTCTCGGCGACCAACCTGCAGCGCGTGCTCGCCCGCCGCGGATTGCTCGTTCCGACTGGTGAGACGGCGCGTCCCGGCCGCGCCGGCGGCAGGCCCGCCGCCCAGTTCCGGTTCGCCGACACCCGGATGGCGGTCACCGACCCGTTCGCGGTTCTGCGACCTCCGGCCGGTGACCAAGCGCTAGGCCGTCCGAACTAACCGTGACTCACCAGAGAGCGGACAGCCGCGCTTCGTCGTAGCGTGATGCCCGTGGCCGACTCGCTCCCGTTGTTTCCCCTGCAGGCAGTGCTGCTGCCCGGAGCGAACCTGCCCCTGCACATCTTCGAACCGCGCTACCGCCAGTTGACCGTGGACCTGGTGACCGGCACGGTGCCCGACCGCCGCTTCGGCGTGATCGCCATGCGCCCGTCCTCCAGCCCCGAGATCACCGACGTCGCGCAGATGCACGACATCGGCTGCTCGGCGGCGCTGCGCCAGGCCAAACGCCTCCCCGACGGCCGCTTCGACATCATCACCACCGGCGACAGCCGCTTCCGCCTGCTGGACATCGACACCACCAGCGCGCCGTACCTGATCGGCTCGGTGGAATGGGTGCCCGACGTCCCCCAGCAGGGCGCCGCCGCCGCGTCCGTCGCCATGCTCGCCGAGTCGGCCCGCGCCGCGCACCGCCGCTACTGCGAGGCGGCGTGGCAGCGGGAGGACTGGAGCGAACCCGCCGACGACACCGACATCTGCGAATTGGCCCACGCCCTTGCCGCCGACTGCCTGCTCACGCTGGCCGACAAGCAGCGCCTGCTGGAGGAGACCCGGCCGCTGCACCGGCTGCGGCTGGTCGGGGAGCTGTTGACGCGGGAAGCGGGACTGCTGTCGACGCTGCGGGCCGTTCCGGCGCCGCCATCGGAGTTCAGCAGCCCCTACAGCCTCAACTGATCAAGCCGACGGCGTTGGCCGGGGCGCCGACGCCCGGCCGGAACTCGCGTTGGTGACGTTCCCCAGCCGGGCCACGACGTCCAGCACCGACACCCCGCTCAGCTCGACGACCGCCGCCCACAGGAACAGGGCGAGCCAGTCGCCGAGGTCGTCGCGGAACTTCGCGACGTCCAGGTACTGGGTGCTCAGGCCGACGAACGCCACGATCACCACCGACCCCATCGCGGCGAGCAAGCGTGCGTGCCGAACAAGCCATTCCATGACCCCGACCCGCGGCACGCGCGCGGACTCCTCATCAGAGAAGTCCGAGAACCACAAGCCCGACCGACCGGCGCCCTCTTTCGGGGAAACGCTCTGGTCGTACTCGGCGACCTTCGCCCGGCCCGCGGCGAAGTCGCCGCTGAGGTACGCGTCGCGAGCCGCGCGCAGAATCTGGTTGTCGTAGTCCTTCGCGAAGATCCCCAGGAACATCCCGACCGACTGGAATCCGTTCACCAGTTCCTGAGCGCTTTCGGCGACGGCCGTGGGGTCGCTGGTTCCCCGCCACCTGTGCCGGAAATCGACGATCTTGTCGTGTTCCATGGTGATCAGCGCGACGACCTGCGAGCTGGCGTCCTGCGACGGGCTTCCGCCACGCCACTCCAGCTTGGCGAAGTGCACTTCTTGCTTGCGGACCAGGTTTTTGAGCCGCACGATGATGTCGACCGCGTAGGAGATCTCGGCGCGCTGGCCCTCCAATTCGCGGAACAGGGTGTCCAGTTCGGTGATCTCGTGGCGGTCGATCAGCTGCTCGAGTTCGATCAGCTTGCCCTGGATCGCGAACGGCAGCACATCGTCGTCGTTCTGCGGGATCCGCAGCGACCGCTTCAGTCCATCGAGCCTGCGCCGCTGCACCGCCAGCGGCGTGAGCGACTCGGTGATCCACTTGATGGCGAGGCCGAGCAGCGCGCCCGCGGTCAGCACGGCGAACGCCTGCGCCGAGCGCCAACCCTCCCTGCTGGCCAGGTCCACCACCAGCGGAACCACCCGTGAGGCCGCCCCTGCGCGGTCCACGACCAGTTCACCTCGGTAGCAGCCCGCGGGCACCCGCTCGGGGATGGCCGGAGCCACCGCGGCGGTGATCGACACCGTCTGGCCGTCGGCCTGGGTCGACCCGACAGTCACCTGGCTCGCGGGGAACTGCGCGCTGTCGCCTTCGCGCTGCAGGTCACCGCGAACTCGAACCGCGACGACGGAATCGGTGGCCGCGTCAGCCGTCGTCTCCGGCAGCGGGACCGTGATCGTGCGTGTGGTGGACTCCCTGCCGAGACCGAATGTCACGATCATCCCGGCCGGGGTCTGCCCTGCACACGAGTTGTCGGCGGGCCAGTACCTGACCGCCCCGGCGACGACTAGCGCGCCAATCGCGAGCGCCAGGCCGAACAGGGCGAAACGTCGCGCCCGGCGCCATCCTCGGGCCGCGAACCGTTCCTGCATCGGGTCCATCCCGGCCTCCGAGGTCACACCACGTGGGCAGCCCACGCTTCTCGGTGATCGCTCGCTGACAAACGGGCGTTACGGCTACCACTCGATCGCGGGACACCGGTCCATGACCATGCGCAGACCGGCCGCCGTCACCCGTTCGAACGCGGGCACGTCGACCACCGCCAGCTGGAACCACACCGCCTTCGCCCCGATCTCCACAGCCTGGTCGGCGAACGCGGGGGCCGCGCTGCTGCGGCGGAACACGTCCACACAGTCCACCTCGAACGGGATGTCACTGAGCGACGCGTAGCCCGGTTCGCCCCACACCGTCTCGGCGGCTGGGTGGACCGGGACGATGCGCTTCCCCTTGCGCTGCAGGAACCTGGCCACGCCGTGCGCCGCGCGGGACGGGTTGTCGGCCAGGCCGACGATCGCCCATGTCTCGCACTCGTCGAGGATCCAGCGGATGGTCGGGAGATCGGCCCACGGTTCAGCACCCATGCCTCCAGCATGCCGTACCGTCAAGGCCATGCAAGATCGAATCGTCACCGTCATGGGTGCCACCGGCAAAACCGGCAGGCACGTGGCGCAGCAGGCCGCCGAGCGCGGCTGGACAGTCCGCGCGGCCGGGCGCAGGCCCGCACAACACGGCGAGTGGGCCCGGTTCGAGTGGGACGACCCGACGACCTGGGAACCGGCGTTCGCGGGCAGCGACGCCGCCTACATCCTGATCCCGTTCAACCACCCCGGCGCCCCCGAACGCGCCCCCGAGGTGATCAGGGCGGCGGTCGACGCGGGTGTCCCCCGGATCGCGTTCCTGTCGACCATCGACGTCGACCACGCGCCCGACGACGACCCCACCAAGATCGCCGAGCGCACGCTGGCGGGCCTGCCGGTGCGGTCGGCCATGGTCCGGCCGACGTGGTTCCTCGACAACTTCACCGTCGGCTCGTTCCGCGGCATGCTCGAGGCCCGCGAGCTCCGGCTGCCCGCGGGCGACGCGCTGTTCCCGTTCGTGGACACGCGCGACGTCGCCGCCGTCGCGGTGGCGGCGATGGCCGAGGACGGACCGGAGGGCGCGCTCCCGGTCACCGGCCCCGAATCCGTCGACCACCACGTCGTCGCCGACGAACTCGGTACGGCGCTGGACATCCCGCTGCGCTACGTCCCCGTGTCGGCCGACGAGTTCGTCGACCTGCTGCGCGGGCGGGGCTTCTCCACCGAGTACGGCGAGTTCCTCGCCGAGGCGCTCGGCAAGGTCGCCGACGGCTCGTTCGATTTGCGCGCGGAGGACACCGTGCAGCGGGTCGTGGGCAGACCCGCCTACTCGGTGTCCGACTTCGCGAACTACTACGCGAACAGCCTGCCGTAGCCGCGGACCGCGCCGGTGTCCACCCGCGCGGTCCGCAGGCAGTGCCACAGACACGCCTGGTTCGACGTCACCACCGGCACGCCGAGGTCGGCCTCCAACGGCGCGACCGTGTCGACACACCGCAAGCCGTTGCCCGCGATGACAACCCCGTCCGCGCCTGCCGGGATCGACCGCCGCACCTGGTGGTAGACCTGCTCCGGCCGCACCTCCCACTGGGCGCCCGCGTCCCACAGCTCCCACGGCTTCAGATCCCCGCCGACATCGAGCCGGTCCATCGCGACCGGCGCGAACCCGGCCGCCGCCAGATACTCCTGACCGGCCGCGATGATCTCGTCCTTGAACCAGGGCGGCACCAGGACATACGGCGAGGACATCCCGACCGCGCCCATCGCGGCGACCGTCGCCTGGGCCGCGGTCAGGGCCGGGATGCCTTGCGCGCGAACGCTTGCCTGCGCGGCGAACGCCTTGTCGAACTCCGCGCCACCGAGGAAGCTGCTGGTGGTGAAGCAGACGCAGATCGCGTCGAGCCGCATCCCGCCGAAGCAGTCGAGCCCGCGCGCGATGTCCGGCGACTCGGCCACCACCCGCGCCTGGTCGCCGTACTCCGACGTCCCCGGTCTGCGCGGACTGGCGAACCGCGCCGCGTTGACCGACACCCCGGCCGGGGCCATGGCCCAGAACTCGGCCTCGGCCACCGGGTCGTGGTCGATCACCAGGATGCCGAACGCGGCGCGCCAGCCCCAGCTGTCGGTGAGCATCGGTCCTCCCTATTTGGTGGTGACCTTCGCCGGTTCCGGGGCGACGGGCTTGGCGATCCGGTTCTCGGCGAAGGCGAGCGCGGCGAGAACCACCAGGGTGCCGACGATCATGTTCCAGCTGAGCGGATCACCCAGCAGGGCCACGCCGATCGCCACGGCGGTGATCGGGACCAGGTAGTTGACCGAGGACGCGGTCGCGGCCCCGGCGTCGGTGATGAGCCGGAAGTAGATGAGGTACGCCAGGCCGGTGCCGACCACGCCGAGCAGCACGATGCTGACCACGACCGACACGCGCAGGTCGGGGGTCTGCCAGGCGAAGAACGGCGTGATGGCCGCCTGCAGCACGCTGGCCGCGATCACCTGCGTGGTGGAGGACACCAGCGGCGGAATCCCCTTCTGCGACAGCATCTTCCGCACGTACACCGTCTGGGCTGCGTAGCAGGCCGCCGCGCCGAGCACGGCGAGCTGGCCGGGCAGCGAGCCGAGTTCGCCCTCCTCCGCCCACGGCTTGATCACGATGACCACGCCGACGAAGCCGAGGACGAAGCCCGCGATCTTGCGCCACGTCGCCCGCTCGGTGTTCAGCGCGACGGTCGAGGCGGCCAGCGTCAGCAGAGGCGTCGCCGCGATGAGCACACCCGCCATCGCCGCGGTGGTCCGCTGTTCACCCCACGCCAGCAGCAAGAACGGCGCCACCATGCCGAGCACGGCGGTGACCCCGATGTGCCCCCACACCGCGGGCACGCGCGGCAGGCGGCCCCCGGTGAACCGCAGCACCGAGTACAGCACGACGGCACCCAGGATGACGCGGATCAGCACGAGCTGCGCCGGGGTCAGACCGCCGACGGCGACCTTGATGAACGTGTAGCTGCTGCCCCAGATGGCGGCTAGCAGGAAGAACAGCATCAGGTTGGTACGGCTCATCTTCGGCGGTCCTTACGCGTGGGCGAGGGCGGGGATGCTGGCCAGGCCGAAGTCGAGGGCCTCGTCGGACAGCGCGTCATCGGGCAGTTCCCCGGCAAGGTAGCGCTGATAGGCCACAAGATCGAAGTCCCCGTGACCCGAAAGGCCCAACAGGATCGCCTTGCTCGTGCCCTCCTCGCGACAGCGGATCGCCTCGTCGATCGCGCCGCGGATCGCGTGGGTCGACTCGGGCGCGGGCACGATCCCCTCCGTCCTGGCGAACAGGACGCCCGCCTCGAAGCAGTCGTTCTGCCGCACCGACACCGCCTCCATCAGCTTGTCCTCGACGGCGCGGCTGATCAGCGGGGCGATGTTGTGCGCGCGCAGGCCACCGGCGTGGAAGGCGGGCGGCACGAACTTGTGGCCGAGGGTGTGCATGCGGAACAGCGGCGTCAGGCCCTGCGAGTCGGCGTGGTCGTAGGCGATGCGGCCGCGGGTCAGCGTGGGGCAGGCGGCGGGCTCGACGGCGATCAGCCGCAGGTCCGGGCCGCCGCGCAGCTTGGCGCGCAGGAACGGGAACGCCAGGCCCGCGAGGTTGCTGCCGCCGCCCGCCGCGCCGACGACGATGTCGGGGTAGTCGTCGGCGAGTGCCATCTGCAGGATCGCTTCCTGGCCGATGACCGACTGGTGGGCGCACACGTGGTTGAGCGCGCTGCCCCGGGTGTAGCCGTAGTCGGGGTTGGCGAAGGCGAACTGCAGCGCCTCGGACTTGGCGGTGCCGAGGCTGCCCGGGTGGTCGGGGCGCTCGGCGCGGATCGTGCGGCCCGCCTCGGTCTCGGTGCTGGGACTGGCCGAGCACGTCGCGCCGTAGGTCTCCATCAGCGTGCGGCGGTACGGCTTCTGCTCGAAGCTCACCTTCACCATGAAGACCTTGGCCTCCATGCCGAACAGGGCGGCCGCGAGCGCCACCGCGCTGCCCCACTGGCCCGCGCCGGTCTCGCCGACCAGGCCGGTCTTGCCGTTGAGCTTGTTGTAGTACGCCTGCGGGATCGCGGTGTTGGGCTTGAAGCTGCCGGTCGGCGCGACGCCCTCGTACTTGTAGTAGATCCGGGCGGGCGTGCCCAGCGCCTGCTCCAGCGCGCGGGCGCGGTAGAGCGGCGTGCACCGCCACTTCGCGTAGTGCTGCAGGACGGGCTCGGGGATCTCGAACTCGTCCGCGGTGCTCAGCTCCTGCTCGACGAGCGCGGGCGCCATCGTCTTGGCCAGGCCCTCGGCACCAACCGGTTCATGGGTGACGGGGTCGATGATGGGCGCGATGTCGCCGATGTCGGCGGCCGGGTTGAGCCAGGTGCGCGGGATGTCCGACTCGCCGAGTTCGTACTTGATCGGGTCGATCATGGTTCAGCGTCCTTCGTTGTGCTTAGCGAACGGCTTCGGTGGCGAGGGATCCCTCGGCCTGGAACAGCAGCGGGTGTGCCTCGCGGATGCCGGACACGACCGTCTCGTAGGGGAAGTCGGCGAACTCGCCGCGCATCCGGAGGAACTCCATGTGCTGGCGGCCCTCTTCGTCGTACGGGTGGTAGAGGCTGTCGGCGCGGCCGTCGAAGTCGAGCGGGGCGATCCGGTAGACGTGGCAGAGCAGCTTGTTGAACACCGGCGTCGCCTTGACCCAATGGCCGTCAAGGAACACCGACGTGAGGCTGTGGAAGCAGAAGACGTCGCCGCCGACCAGCTCGCGCAGCCGGGGCGAGGACAAGTGGTTACGGACGTCGCCGTAGACGATCCGACTGGGGATGCCGAGCGCGCGCACGGCGGCGGCGTACACAATGGACTTGTGTACGCAGAACCCCATGCCGCGCTTGATGATCGCGCTGGCCTGGAACGCCTCGCGGTCGGCGACGGCGCCGTAGACCTCGTAGTGCAGGCCATCGCGCACCGCGTAGTACAGCGCGATGGCTCTGCCGATCTCGTCGTCAGGGTCGCCCGCCTTGCGCAGCGCCTTCTCGATGAACGTCTGGACGGTCGGGTCGCTGAAGTCGAGGAACTCGGTTTCCCGCCGGTCCTCGTCGAGCACGTGACTCATGCTTCCTCTCTTGTTCACAGGCCGACCATCGCCGCGATGCGCTGACGCTGGACCTCCGAGGTCCCGGAGTAGATCGGGCCGGCCACCGCGTTGCGCAGCTCCTTCTCCATGCCGTACTCGGCCAGGTAGCCGTACCCGCCGAACACCTGCACCGCGGCCATCGCCGAGGCCACGTTGGCCTCGCTGACCACGAGCTTCGTCATGGCGATGTCGGTGGTGACGTTCTCCCGCCGGACGAGCTTCGCGGCGGTGTCGTAGAGCCACTTGCGCGAGGTCTCCACCCCGATGCGCATGTCGACGATCTTGTTCGACACCGACTGGAACGACCCGATCGGCTGACCGAACTGCTTGCGCTGCCGCGCGTAGTCCACACAGGACTCGTAGCGGTGCTGCATCTCGCCGAGGTTGATGACGAAGGAGGCCAGGATCTCCCACTTCATCACGTGGTCGAGCACGAGGAAGCCGGACCCGACCCCGCCGACCACGTTCTCCTTCGGCACGCGACAGTCGTCGAGGAACAGCTCGCACAGCGGCGAGGTCCGCAGGCCCATCTTGGCCACCGGCTTGCCGCGCTGGAGTCCAGGGGTGTCGCTGTCGACCAGGAACGCGGTGATCGCCGCGGGACTGCCGGGCTTGCCGGTCAGCGCGTACACCACGTACATCCCGGCGATCGGGCCGTTGCTGACGAACGCCTTGCTGCCGTTGAGGACGAAGAAGTCGCCGTCCGGCTTGGCCGTCGTGCGCATCGCCATCATGTCCGACCCGGCGTCGGGCTCGGTGATCGCGTGCGCGCCGATCGCCGAGCCGTCACACACCTTGGGCAGGTACTTCGCCTTCAACGCCTTGGACCCGAACCGCTGCAACGCGACCCCGGTGCTGACCATGTGGGTGGACACCGAGAAGTTGAACCCGCCGTCGCGGCAGCTCTGCCCGAGTCCCTCCAGGACGTACATCGTGGTCAGCAAGTCGGCGCCGAGGCCACCGTGATCTTGGTCGAACGGCAGGCCGAGCAGTCCGGTCGCCCGGACGAGGTCCCACGCGGACCGGTCGAACTCGCCCGCCTGGTCCCGCTCGATGTGCCCGACGCCGAGTTTCTCCCCGAGATCGACCATGTTCTTGCGCAGCGTCTGCTGCTCGTCGGTCCAGTCGATCACTGCGTGCTCCTCAGTACTGGGAGAACCCGTCGGCGTCCAGGTTGTGCCGCTCATCGCCGGTCAGGGGCGGGTTGAAGATGCTGATCAGCTCCAGGTCCGAGCCCGGGTCGGCGATCAGGAAGTGCGCGTCGTGCTGGTCGAGCGCGTAGAGGACGCCGGGCTCGATCCGGTACGAGCGGCCGTCGGGGGTCTGCACCTCGCCGAAGCCCGCGATGCAGTAGCAGGCCTCCAGGTGCTGCCGGTACTGCAGCCGGGACTTGGTGTTCGCCCGCACCACCGTGTGCGCCACGGTGAAGCCCATCTTGTCCGGGTCCAACAGGAAGCGGTAGCTGAGGCCGTTGCCCCAGTCGACACACTTCACCTCGGACTTGGCACGCACGATCATCGCGAGCCCTCCTGGGATAACGCGGGGATGTTGGTGGTGACGAACGCGTCGACGGCCTCGACCGAGCGGAAGTCGTTCGGGGACAGGTCGACCTCGTCGACCGGGATGTCGTAGCGCTCGCCGATCCAGGCGATCAGCCGCAGCAGCCCGAGGCTGTCGACGACGCCGTTGTCGAGCAGGTCGAAGTCGTCGGCCAGTTCATCCGCCCGTACGTCGGGGGCGAACTCGGCCAGCACGAACCGTTTGATCTCAGCGAGCCGCGACATGTTCTCGAACTCCTCCAGCCACCGTTGCCTGAATTGCCTTGCGGTCGACCTTTCCGTTGGGACTGACCGGGAACGGGTCGACCACGACGTCCATAGTGGACGGGATCGCCGTCCTGGGGAGCCGGGCCGAGCAGTGCTGCCGCAGCTGGATGCTGTTGAGCGTGGCGTCTGGCCGCAGCCGGACCACCGCGTGCAGCCGGGTCCCGGCCAGCTCGTCCGGCAGGCCGAGGACCACCGCCTCGCGCACCGCGGGGTGCGTGGTGACGACGTGCTCGACCTCCAGCAGGTTCGTCCGGACGCCGCGCACCTTGACCTGGTGGTCGGACCGGCCGTCGAGCCGCAGCACACCGTCGGCGTCGCGGGTGACGTTGTCGCCGGTGCGGAAGTAGGTGCCGGGCAGCGCGCCCGCGGGCGCCTCCACCCAGCTGCGCGCGGTCAGCGCCTGGTCGAGGTACCGGCCGGACTGGAACGGGGTGGACGTCCACAGTTCCCCCGCACCCGGACCGTCCACCACGTGACCGTCGTTGACGACGATCGCCCGGACACCCGGGATGGGCCTGCCGATGGGGGTCGCCGTGCCGGAGGCCGGGTCGATGTCGTGGGTGAAGCTGTCGTTCGTCTCGGTCGAGCCGTAGACGTTGCGCAGCCGGGCGTTGGGGAACGCCTGCGGCAGGCGCGCGGCCAACTCGGGCGGCATCGCCTCGCCGGTGGACACCAGTTCGCGCACGGCGGGGAACACGCGGCCGTCGGCGGCGTCGAGCAGCAGGCGGTAGAAGAGCGGGACGGCCTGCACGATCTCGACGGCGGACTGGGTGAAGGTGTCCACAAGGTATTTGCCGTCGACGGCGTGGTCCTGTTCGGCCAGCACGACGTGTCCGCCGACGGCCAGCGTGGTCCACACGTCCAGCAGGCTGAGGTCGAAGTTGAGCGGCGCGTAGCTGAAGACCACCGTGCCGGGGCCGATGCCGAAGTCGGCGGCGGCCCAGTCGATGAACGCGCCCGTCGCCCGGCTGGGCAGCGGGACGATCTTGGGCACGCCGGTGGAGCCGGAGGTGGTGAGCAGCAGGCCGACGCCGTCGAGGTCGGGCACCGCGGTGGGGGCGCCTGCCTCCTCGACGGTGCGGGTGTCGGCGCGCAGCAGGAACCGGCAGCCCGCCTGGTCGAGCAGGCGTTCGCGGCTCTGGGCGCCGAGGTCGACCGGGAGCAGCAGGCAGGGGCGCCCGATCCGGGTGCACGCCGCGATCAGCGCCAGCCCCTCCGGCGACTTGTGCGAGACGAGCGCGACCGGCTCGTCGCCCGGCAGCTCGGCCAGCAGGTCGGCGGCTCTGGCCACCATCGCGCGCAGTTCCCCGTACCCGGTGGACACCCCGCGCCAGGAGAGCGCGGCGGAATCACCGTGCCATAAATGCCCCGCTGCGCGCCCCGACATCATTCTCCCTGCACATTTCACGGCCGAGAAAGAGTTCGGCGAATAACGACATTGTTAATCGACATTTCGGTGACCGCGCCCGGGGGAGAATTCCCGGTCCGTCGCGGCAAAACATTAGTCACGAAATGGGCCGACGCCAAACCTCCATCCGAGTGATCGGGTTCGGCGAGGTGGCGGCGGCTATCTCACCGCGAGTCGACGGATCTGGACGATCCGGACACCATTCGATGACCTTGACGGGTGAGCGAGCACCCTGGTCAGCCTAGTAATTCTGCATACTTGGTCACCGTGGGCGACGACAGGACGACCCACCGGGGCATCCACAGAATTCGCCAAACAAATGGGAATGGCGCGGCACTACGCGCAATGGTGGAGCGGTGACTGGTACGAGCGAACTATTATTTCTCAGCCGAGCCTGCGGCCGAGGTCGTCGCGACCGTTCCAGGCGGCGGCCAACCCGTAGGCGAGCGCGGCACCCAAAGGCCACCCGAGCACGACCCAGCGCGATTCGAGGCGCGGCGCGACCGGAATGACGTCATTGATGTTCGGCGCGGCCTCGACCACGAAACGGGCCTCCGCCCACGACACGCCGACCTGCGTCGCCAGCCACGCGGCCAGCGCCGACCCGACCACCGCGGCGATCATGACGACCGGACCGCGGCGCTCGCGCAGCATCCACACCCCGACCCCGGTCACGATGCCCGCGCCGAAGCCGAGCAGGACGAACAGGACCAGGTCGTCGAACCGGTGGTAGCTCTCGGCGCGCAGCGGGATCAGCTTGCCGCCCTCGACCACCACGACCAGTTGCGGCGGCGCGACGCGCGACCACAGCCACCCGACCGCCATGCCGAACAGCGCGATGAAGGAAGCGATGCTCACCGCGGGCAGCAGGTCGGCCTTGATCCGCACCGACGGCGGCGGCCGGTGCCACACGGGATACCCGAACGGCAGGTGCTCGTCGACGCGCACGGCCGCCGTGCCCTCGGGCTTCTCGGCCGCTGGTGCGGGCTGCTCGGATCCGGGCGTACCGGTGGCCCCGGCGGTCTCGACCGCGGACCCGGGGTTCTCGGCGCCCCCGGCGGTCTCGACCGCTGACTCCGTGGGTTCGGCCACCCGTCGACCTCCTGCTCGCGCGTTTCTTCCCCGCGAGACTAGTCGGTCGTGACTACGCCACCCGCGCTGGTCATGCCGACCACCCGCTCCAGCGCGCGGACCACCCGGTTGGCCTCACCCGCGCCGGGTAGATCGATCGCCGTCAGCCCGAAGCCGCGCTCGACGTCTCACCGTGCCATTGGCCTCACCCAAGCCGGGCGAACCCACCGACGTCAGCGCGAAGCCGCGCTCGACGTCTCACCGTGTCGGCTGCACCGGGCCACCCACCCGCTAGGCGTGATCTGCACGACCATCCGGCGGGCGCACTCCGGGCAGAAACGGGGCGGTTCGAGCGCGGCGCGGCCGCCCTGGCACGGGGTGTGGTCCCCGTCCGCGGGCGGCCGTCCGCAGTGCACGCAGAACATGGTCACAGCGAGTCGCTCAGCGCCTTGATGGGCATCTTGAGGTCGGCGAGCATGTCGAGGTCCTGCTGGGCGGGACGGCCCAGGTTGGTCAGGTAGTTGCCGACGATGATCGCGTTGACGCCGCCGAGCATGCCCTTCTCCGCGCCCAGGTCGCCCAGGGTCAGCTCGCGGCCGCCCGCGAAGCGCAGCATCGTGCGCGGCAGGGCCAGCCGGAACGCGGCGACGACGCGCAGGGCGTCGCGGCCCTCGATCGGCTCGTACTTCTCATACGGGGTGCCGGGCTGCGGGATGAGGAAGTTCATCGGGACCTCGTGCGGGTCCAGCTCGGCCAGCTGCACGGCGAACTCGGCGCGCTGCTCGTCGGTCTCGCCCATGCCGATGATGCCGCCGGAGCAGACCTCCATGCCCGCCTCGCGCACCATGCGCAGGGTGTCCCAGCGCTCCTCCCAGGAGTGCGTGGTCACCACCTGCGGGAAGTGCGACTTCGCGGTCTCGAGGTTGTGGTTGTAGCGGTGGACGCCCATGGCGACCAGCTCGTCGACCTGCTCCTGGGTGAGCATGCCCAGCGAGCAGGCGATCTGGATGTCGTTGCCCGACTCGCGGATCGCCTTGATGCCCTCACGCACCTGCGACAGCAGGCGGGCGTCGGGGCCGCGCACGGCCGCGACGATGCAGAACTCGGTCGCGCCGGTCTCGGCGGTCTCGCGGGCGGCCTTCACCAGGCCGGGGATGTCGAGCCACGCGGAGCGGACCGGGGTCGGGAAGCGGCCGGACTGCGAGCAGAAGTGGCAGTCCTCGGGGCAGCCGCCGGTCTTGACGCTGACGATGCCCTCGACCTCGACCTCGGGCCCGCACCACTTCATGCGGACGTCGTGGGCGAGCGCGAGCAGGTCGTCGAGGCGGTCGTCGGCGAGCCGCAGCACCTGGAGCACCTGCTCCTCGGACAAGCCTTCGCCGCGCTCCAGCACCTGGTCGCGCGCGACGGCGAGGATGTCGTCTGCGATCGAGCTGTCCTGCGTGTGCTCGGCGGTTGCCGTCACTGGTGCCTCCTAGTTTTCCGGTCCGCGCAAGTCTGCCTCATGGTGGACGAGACCGGCTGCGATGTCGCTCACGCGCCGCTGGAGACCTGCTCGACGAACTCCTTGACGTCGAACTCCCCACCCAGCGACGGCGCCAGCGACCGGCGCGCGACCTGCGCGAACTCGGCCTGGTCGAGCGCTCCGGCGCCCGCGGGGAACACCCCTACCAGGGGTGCTCCCGCGACCGAGGGGAGGTCGTCGAGGTTGAGCAGGGAGGCCAGATCGGGCTCGGCGGGCCAGGATCCGACCACGACTCCAGCGCACTCGATGCCCCGACGGGCCAGCGCCTCGGCGGTCAGCGCGGTGGCGTTGAGCGTGCCCAATCCGGCCTCGGCGACGATCAGGGCGGGCGCGGCCAGCGACCAGGCGACGTCGGCGAGCGTGCCGCCGTCGGGGTCGAAGCGGACGAGCAGCCCGCCGGCTCCCTCGACCAGCACGAGGTCGTGCGAGGCGCGTAGCTCCCCGACGGCCTGTGCGATCTCCGAGGGCCGCACCGGGGGCATACCCACGCGCCGCGCCGCCGTGTCGGGGGCCAGCGGGTCGGGGAAGCGACGCAGCTCTTGGGTGGTCAACTGGCCTGCGAGCCTGCGGATGTCGTCGAGGTCACCCGGCTCATCGGCGGCGACTCCGGTCTGTGCGGGCTTCAACACCGCGACCCGCCGCCGCCCGGCCAGCGCGAGCGCGGCGACCCCGGCCGTGACGACGGTCTTGCCGACGCCCGTGCCGGTCCCGGTGATCACTAGGACACTCACGGGGTGTCAGGTTAGACCTGGCAACTGGTTATGACCGCGACCCCCCGGAGTGCTCGATAAGGTCGGAGCCGTGACCAACGAAGTCGTCATCTACAGCGCGGACTGGTGCGGGGACTGTCGGCGGGCCAAGTCCTGGCTGGTGGCTAACTCGGTTCCGTTTGTCGAGGTCGATGTCGAGCATGATGAGGCTGCTCGGGATCGGGGCGTCGAGTTGGCTGGTGGGCGGAAGAATATTCCGGTGGTGGTGTTGCCGGACGGGGCGGTGCTTGTGGAGCCGACGAACGCCGAGTTGGCTGACGCGTTGGGTGTTTCGGTGGCCTAGCTGCTGCGTTGTGGGGCGTTGTTTGTGTTGCGCTGCTTGTGGCTTGAGCTGCGTATCTTGTTCTATCCCCGGCCTGCTGCTGCCGCTGCCACTACCCCTGCGGCGATCTTTGCGATGTCCTCGGTGGTGCTGATGAACGGCGGCATCGTGTAGATCAGATCCCGGAACGGGCGCAGCCAAACCCCCACCCCAACCGCCGCCTCGGTAGCCGCTGCCATGTCTACCGGCCGATCCAGCTGAACGACGCCGATAGCGCCGAGAACCCGCACATCCCGAACTCCGGGCAGGTCACGCGCGGGTGCCAGTCCCGCCGTCAGTTCGGTCTCGATGCGCTTGACCGTGCCGCGCCAATCCTGGGCCAGCAGCAGGTCGATCGAGGCCAGGGCGACCGCCGAGGCCAATGGGTTGCCCATGAACGTTGGGCCGTGGGCCAGGACCGGCACCTCGCCCTGTGAGATTCCGTCGGCGATCTTCGAGGTGCACAACGTCGCCGCCATGCTCAGGTATCCGCCGGTCAGGGCCTTGCCGACGCACATCACATCCGGGCTGACGCCCGCGTGGTCAGCGGCGAACAGCTCCCCCGTGCGCCCGAAGCCGGTGGCGATCTCGTCGAATACCAGCAGCACGTCGTGGGTCAGGCAGAGTTCCCGGAGAACGTGCAGGTAGCGGGGGTCGTGGAAGCGCATCCCGCCCGCGCCCTGCACCACCGGCTCCACGATCACCGCCGCGAGTTCGTCCGCGTGGGTCTCGATCATCGACGCCAGGTGGGCCACATAGTCGTGGTCGAACTCGGCGGGTGGGGCCTCCGCGAAGACCTGCACGGGCAGGATGCCGCGCCAGAGGCTGTGCATGCCGCCCTCTGGGTCGCAGACGCTCATGGGGTTGAACGTGTCGCCGTGGTAGCCGCCGCGCCAGGTCAGGAGCTTCGTCTTCGCGGGGTTGCCGATCGAGCGCCAGTACTGCAGGCACATCTTGATCGCGACCTCGACGCCGACCGAGCCCGAGTCGCACAGGAAGACGTGTTGGAGGGGGGCGGGGGTGATCTCGACCAGGCGGGCCGCCAAGCGGACGGCGGGCTCGTGGGTGAGGCCGCCGAACATGACGTGGCTCATCTTCCCGGCCTGGTCGGCCAAGGCGGCGTCGAGTACCGGGTTGCGGTAGCCGTGAATGGCCGCCCACCACGACGACATGCCGTCGACCAGTTCCCGGCCGTCGGCCAGGGTCAGCCGGACGCCCTGGGCTTCGCGGACGACCAGGGGGTCCTGGGTGCCGGGCATCGGGCCGTACGGGTGCCAGACGTGTGCGCGGTCGAGGGCGATCAGCTCATCGGGAGACACCCCGGCAGGCTATCCGGCCCGCTCCCGGCGCCGAGCCACGAGGCGAGCCAGGTCACGCCCGTGGTCGGTGGGCAGGACCCACTCCCCGGGCGGCACGGCGATGCGCACCGCGGGACCCGGGGTGACCGTGACGTCCAACTCCCCCACGCCGGGAACGTGCAGGGTCGCGCGGCGCGCCACCATCACCTGCTCGACGGCGCCGACCTCCCCGAGCGCGACGACCGGCCGCACCCGGCGCAGCCGTCCGCGGCGACCGACCAGGGTGATCCGGTCGGGGCCGACGAGCAGCTCCAGGCCCCGCGCGCCGCGCGCGGGCCAGGGCACCTCAAGCGCCGAGTCGGCGAATTCGGCGCTGTAGGGCAGAAGCACCTTGCGTCGCGCGCGGTCCGCGAGGTGGTGGGCGGCGGTGCCCACGGCGAGCGCGGCCAGTGGAACGGTGATCCAGGGCAACCAGAGCGTGCCCAGGTACGCACCGGACAGGCCGCCGAACACCGCCGCGGCCACCGGCCACCGGCGCGGCCGGAACCGGTTCACCACGAAATAGGCGGCACTGGCGGCGCCGATGAGCGCGGGCGCGACCAAGCCGAGAAGGCGGCCGTCGAGCAGAAACGTCGCAACGAAGCCAAGAACGGGGCCGAGGGCGAGCGCGAACAGCAGCTGTGGCCTGACGCCACGGAGGCGCGCTGTCACCACACTGCTTTGTCGCTGGTCAAGTCGCCCCCGCACCCATGGCACGGTACCCAACCCGCGCCGGAGAACAGGGGATTACCGCCTCCTGGCGTGGCGCCGACCGGAACTAGCCCAGCCGGACGCGCAGGTTCTCCAGACCGCGGATCACCATGCTGTCGCGCCACCGCAGCGTGTGGGCGGCCTCGGCCAGCGCGAGGTCGGGGAACCGGGTCAGCAGCGAGCGGATGGCGATCTCGCCCTCCAACCGGGCCAGCGGGGCACCGACGCAGTAGTGGATTCCGTGGCCGAAAGCCAAGTGCCCCACCGGGTCCCGCGTGATGTCGAGCCGGTCGGCGTCGGGGAACCGCGCCGGGTCGCGGTTGGCGGCGCTGAGGCCGACCACGACGAACTCGTCGGCCGGGATCTCGGTGTCGCCGAGGGTCAGCGGCTGGGTGGTGTAGCGGAAGGTGGCCATGCCGACCGGGCCCTCGTGGCGCAGCAATTCCTCGATCGCGTTGGGGAGCAAGGAGAAATCGGCGCGCAGGGCGGCGAGCTGGTCGGGGTTCTCGAGCAGCGCGAGCATGCCGTTGCCGATGAGGTTGACCGTGGTCTCGTGCCCGGCCACCAGCAGCAGGAACGCCATCGACACCAGTTCGTCACCGGTGAGGCGGTCGTCGTCGTCGCTGGCCTGGACGAGCTCGCTGAGCAGGTCGTTGCCGGGTTCGGCCCGCTTGGCCTCGATCAGCCCAACCAGGTACTGCTGCATCGATGCGGCGGCGGTGAAGATCCGTTCGGTGCGGTCGTTGGACATCAGGACTTCCGTCCAGGAGCGGAAGTCGTCGCGGTCGGTGCCCGGGACGCCGAGCACCTCGCAGATCACCGTGATGGGCAGCGGGAAGGCGAAGGCTTCCAGCAGATCGACCTCGTCGAGGCCCGCCATCTTGTCCAGCAGGTCGTCGCTGATCTCCTGGACCCGGGGGCGCAGGTGGTCGATGCCGCGTGCGGTGAACGCCTTGTTGACCAGCTTGCGCAGCCGCGTGTGGTTGGGCGGGTCCGTGTTGAGCATGTGCGCGGACAGGCTGCTGTCGAACGGGGTGCGGTTGGCGCCCGGCTCCATGTGGCGTTCCATCAGCTCACCGGCGCGCGAGACGTCTTTGCTCAGGGTCGGGTCGGACAGCGCCGCCCTGGCCTCGGCGTAGTCGGTGACCAGCCAGACGTTCACCCCGGTGGACATCACGACGCGCCGAGCCGGGCCGGTTGTCCGCAGCTGCGCGTAGAGCGCGTGCGGATCCTGGCTGAAGGCGTCGTCGAGCCTGATCACGTTGTCCAGCAAGGAAACCATCCCCCCACAGCCCCGGTCTGTACCCGTTGGTTCCAAGGTACCGAGATTTACACGGCCGTGTGGAGATTAGCCCGATCGGGTGCGCGCGCTACGACAGGCACCCCGGCCCGAGCAGCGCCTTCAAGTCGCCCATCAGCGACGGCGACGGGCTGACCCGCAGCGCGTCGTCGAGTTTGAGCAGGGTCTGGCGCGGGCCGTTGATCAGTTTCAGGTGGACCTCGGTGGTACCGGGGTGGTTGCCGAGGACGTCCTTCAGCTGGGCGACCAGCGGCGGGGTGCACTTCGTCGCGGCCATGCTCAGCCGGAACGGCGCGCCCGCGTGGTTGCTCAGGTCGGGCACCGCGAGGTCGTTGGCGATCAGCGACGTGCGGTCGTCTCGCTTGGCGACCCTGGCCTTGACCAGCACGATCGCGTCTTCCAGCACGCCCATGCCGATCACGGCGTAGGTCTTGGGGAAGAACAGCACCTCGATGCCACCGGCCAGGTCCTCCAGCATCGCCGAGGCCCACGGCTCGCCGTTGCGGTTCACCCGGCGGTTGACCGAGGCGAGGATGCCGCCGATCACGACCTGGGTGCCGTCGGCGATCCCGCCTTCCAGGATCGAGGCGATCGACGTGTCGGACTGCGAGGACAGGATGTGTTCCACGCCGTTGAGCGGGTGGCCGGAGACGTAGAGCCCCAGCATCTCCCGCTCCAGCGCGAGCTGGTGCTTGGACTCCCAGAACTCGTCGGGCACCGGGACGTCGAAGACGCTGGTGACGCTGTCGTCCTCGTCGCCGCCCGCGCCGAACAGGTCGAACTGGCCGACGGCCTCGGCCTTCTTGGTGTCCATCACCGCGTCGATGGCGTCGGTGTGGATCAGGAACAGGCCCTTGCGCGGGTGCTTGAGCGAGTCGAACGCGCCCGCCTTGATCAGCGACTCGACGACCTTCTTGTTGCACGCCACCGCGTCGACCTTGCGCAGGTAGTCGGAGAAGTCGGTGAACTCCCCCTTCTCCGTGCGGGACTTGATGATCGACTCGACGGCGTTGGCGCCGACGTTGCGGATCGCGCCGAGGCCGAAGCGGATGTCCTCGCCGACCGGGGCGAAGTCCTTCTCCGACTCGTTGACGTCGGGCGGCAGCACCGAGATGCCCATCTTGCGGCACTCGGCGAGGTAGACCGCGGCCTTGTCCTTGTCGTCGCGCACACTCGTGAGCAGACCGGCCATGTATTCGGCCGGGAAATTCGCCTTGAGGTAGGCGGTCCAATAGGAGACGAGCCCGTACGCGGCCGAGTGCGCCTTGTTGAACGCGTAGTCGGCGAAGGGGACGAGGATGTCCCACAGCGTCTTGATCGCGTCCTTCGGATATCCGTTCTTCTCCATACCGCCGGAGAAGTTGACGAATTCGGCGTCCAGGACCTCTTTCTTCTTCTTACCCATGGCTCGGCGGAGCAAGTCCGCTTGGCCGAGCGTGTAGCCCGCGAGCTTCTGGGCGATCGCCATGACCTGCTCCTGATACACGATCAGGCCGTAGGTCGTGCCGAGGATGTCCTCCAGCGCCTCCGCGAGCGACGGGTGGATCGGGGTGATCTCCTGCTGCTTGTTCTTGCGCAGCGCGTAGTTCGTGTGGGACTTGGCGCCCATCGGACCCGGCCGGTAGAGCGCGCCGACCGCCGAGATGTCCTCGAAGTTGTCGGGGCGCATGAGGCGCAGCAGGTCACGCATGGGGCCGCCGTCGAGCTGGAACACCCCGAGCGTGTCGCCGCGGGAGAGCAGCTCGTAGGTGGCCTTGTCGTCGAGGCCCAGGTTCTCCAGGTCGGGCACCGTCTTGCCGTTGCGCTTGATGTTGACCAGCGCGTCGTCGATGACCGTCAGGTTGCGCAGGCCGAGGAAGTCCATCTTCAGCAGGCCGAGCGACTCACACGTCGGGTAGTCGAACTGCGTGATGATCGAGCCGTCCTGCGGGCGCTTCCACAGCGGGATCGTCTCCATCAGCGGCTCGGCGCTGAGGATGACCGCGCAGGCGTGCACACCGGCGTTGCGGATCAGGCCCTCCAGGCCCTTGCCGGTGTCGATGATCTCCTTGACCTGCGGGTCGCTGTTGTAGAGCTCGCGGATCTCGGTGGCCTCGGCGTAGCGCTTGTGCTGGGTGTCGAACAGGCTGTTGAGCGGGATGTCCTTGGCCATGACCGCGGGCGGGTAGACCTTGGAGATCTTGTCGGCGATGGCGAAGCCGGGCTGGCCGAACAGCACGCGGGCCGAGTCCTTGATCGCGGCCTTCGCCTTGATCGTGCCGAACGTGATGACCTGCGCGACCTTGTCCGCGCCCCACTTCTCGGTGGTGTAGCGGATGACGTCGCCGCGCCGACGTTCGTCGAAGTCGATGTCGATGTCGGGCGGGCTGACACGGTCGGGGTTGAGGAACCGCTCGAAGATCAGGCCGTGGGCCAGCGGGTCGAGGTCGGTGATGCCCATCGCGTAGGCGATGAGCGCGCCCGCGGCGGACCCTCGGCCGGGGCCGACCCGGATGCCGTTGTTCTTCGCCCACTGGATTAGGTCGGCCACGACGAGGAAGTACGCCGGGAAACCCATCTGCAGGATGACGCCGATCTCGAACTCGACCTGGCGCTTGTGCTCGTCGTCGATGCCGTTGGGGAAGCGGCGGTGCATGCCTTCCCAGACCTGCTGGCGGAAGTACTCGTCCTCGGTCATGCCGTCGGGGATCGGGAACTTCGGCATCAGGTTCCGGAACTCGAACATCCCGGTGGTGTCGACCTTCTCGGCGATCAGCAGGGTGTTGCGGCACCCCTCCTGCCACGGGTCGGACGAGTCGATGGCCCGCATCTCGTCCGGCGACTTCAGGTAGTAGCCGGAGCCGTCGAACCGGAACCGCGTCGGGTCCTGCAGCGTGCTGGCCGTCTGCACGCACAGCAGCGCGTCGTGTGAGTCGCGCTCCTCGGCGTAGGTGTAGTGGGAGTCGTTGGTCACCACGAAGGGGATGTCGAGCTTGCGCGCGACGTCGACCAGGCCGTCGCGGACGCGGCTCTCGATCTCGATGCCGTGGTCCATCAGCTCGACGTAGAAGCTGTCCTTGCCGTAGATGTCGCGCCACGCGGCGGCGGCCTCGACGGCCGCGTCGAACTGGCCGAGCCGCAGCCGGGTCTGCACCTCACCGGAGGGGCACCCGGTGGTCGCCATGAGCCCCGCCGAGTGCTCGGCGATCAGCTCGCGGTCCATGCGCGGCCACTTGCCGAGTTGGCCCTCCAGGGAGGCCAGGCTCGACAGCTTCATCAGGTTGCGCAGACCCTCGTCGGTGCGCGCCCAAATCGTCTGGTGGGTGTAGGCGCCGCTGCCGGAGACGTCGTCGGACTTCTGGCCGGGGTCGCCCCAGCGGACCCGGTCCTTGTTGAAGCGGGACCCGGGGGCGAGGTAGGCCTCGATGCCCAGGATCGGCTTGATGCCCGCGCCTTTGGCCTGCTTGAAGAAGTCGTAGATGCCGTTCGTGTGCCCATGGTCGGTGATGGCGACCGAGGTCATACCAAGGCGCTCGCACTCGGCGAACATGTCCTTGAGCTTGGCCGCTCCGTCGAGCATCGAGTACTCGGTGTGCACGTGAAGATGAGCGAAGGAGTCAGCCACGGAACGACACCTTAGTCGTGCTCGAGCCCATCGATGCGGAGGCGTGCGGAGGCATGCCGAGGTTCTACCCCCGGGGGCCGACAGTCCCGGTTCGGACCAAGATCGGCCCGCTTCGGACATGGCACGACGGTGCCGTCGAGCTCGCTTGATCAGGACTCCACCAGGGCCTTGAGCGCCTCGTTCGCGGCGGCGAACTCGGCTTCGAGGAGCGCTCGGCTCGCGGTGAGGACGTCGGCGGCCATCGCTCCGGTGAACGACTCCGTGTTGACCAGGTGCGTGGCCGTGCCGTCGGCGGTCAGCTCGAAGGTGTGCCTGCCCCAGAGCAGGCCCTTCATGCCGCCCTCCCACACCAGCAGCCGGTCCGGCTCCACCTCCAGCACCTCCCCCTCCGCGACCCGCTCGGCCGGGGTGCCTGCGGCAATCCGCATGTGGAGGGCCGAGCCCCGCTCTGCTTGCCCGGCAAGCACTTCCAGGCTCGGGTGCCAGTCCGGGTAGTTGGCGAAGTCGGTGAGGACCGCCCAGACCCGCGCGGGTGGTGCGTCGATGACGATCGTGCTCGTGACGGTATTTTCCTGCATGGTCATGCAGGATAATGGCTCGGCGCTGCCGATCGCAGCTGGTTTAAACTCGGACCCATCGCGGGGATCAAGGGCCAGACACAGCAACGCGGCGTCGACCGGCGTCGCCGGATAGTCGACGCCGCGCTCGATCTGTTCGGGCGGGGCGGCTATCGCGGCACGGGTGTCGCGGCGATCGCCGAGCACGCGGGCATCACACCGTCGGCGGTCATCCACCACTTCGGCAGCAAGGACGCGCTGCTCCAGGCCGTGCTGGACGAGTACGACCGGCAGTCGATCGCCCGGGTCACCCGGCATCTCGACGGGACCGTCCAGGGACTGGTCGACGCGCTGCTGGCCGACGCGGCGCACCTGAGCGCGCATCCTGGGCTGGGGGCGTTGCACATGGTTCTGCAGGCCGAGCACCTGGTGACGGACTCGCCGGTCCAGGCCCGGTTCCGGAACCGGGCCCGCGTGCTGCGCGAGCAGGTCTCCTCGACGTTGGACGTCCCGGACGCGACCGCGCTCGAACTGCTGGCGTTTCTGGAGGGGGCGCTGACGGTGTGGCTGCTGGATCCGGAGACGGTGGACTTGGTGGCGCTGTATCGCGGCTACCTCGGCAGGCTCTTCCCCGGGACCGTTTGATGCGATTCCGCGCTGTGTCGCCTGCCGCGTTGGCCGCGGAGGTCGCCGACCGGATCGCGGGCCATCCGGGCTTGACCCGGGTACTGATCGACGGCGCTGGTCCTTCGTCCCCGGCGACATTGGCCGACGAGATCGCCGAGCTGGTGCGGGTCGCGGGGCGGGCGGTCACCCGGGTGTCCGCGGGTGACTTCCTCCGGCCCGCGTCGCTGCGATTCGAGCGGGGGCGGACGGACCCGGACGCGCGGTACTCGGAGTGGCTGGACGTGAGCGGGCTGCGTCGGGAGGTCCTGGAACTGGCGGCGAGCGGGAAGGTGCTGCCGAGGCTGTGGAACGCGGCGACCGATCGCTCCGCCCGCGCAGGCTACGTCGCGGTGCCCGCCGACGGGGTGGTGATCGTGGACGGGGAGTTCCTGCTGGGGCAGGGATTGCCCGCAGAACTCACCGTGCACCTCTGGCTGTCGGCGGGTGCGCTGCGGCGGAAGTTGGCGGCGGAGGAACAGTGGGCGCTGCCCGCGTTCGCCCGATACGACCTTGAGGCGCGGCCGCTCTACCTGGCCGACTTCGGGGTCCGCGCGGACGACCCGCTGCGGCTCGCTGTGCTGGACGAGTCCCCCGTGTGACGCCGCCGCGGTAAGCAGTTGATCACTGTCCGGATCATGACGGCTTCCGGCGCGGCGGGGCGGGGGACCCGGTAGCGTGCGATCCGTGACGGATGCTGTTGACGCCCGGGTGCTCGGGGTGGTCGCCGAGATGGGGCGCGCCGCGGTGCATGAGGTGGCCGCCAGGCTCGGGATGGACCCACGCGAGGTGGCGTCGCGGCTCGTCGCGCTCTCGGCGGCGGGGGTGCCGCTGCTGGTCGGGGTCGAGTGCGACCCGAACGGCGTTCGGGCCGTGCTCGCGCGGATGTCCGGCGGGGTCCAGGGCACGCCGTCCGGGGTCTACCCGCCACCGGGCGGGTACCCGCAGCAGTTTCCGCCCTCGGGGCCGCATCACGTGCCGACCGGGCCGCCCAGCCAGCCGTTTCCCGCCCAGCCGTACCAGCAGGGCTACCCCCAGCAGCAGGCCCCCTACGGCCAGTTCGGCGGACAGCCTCAGCACGGCCAGCAGGCCCCACAGGGCCACCCAGGCCAGGGTCAGCCGAATCCTGGCCAGCCGGGCCAGGGCCAGCAGGGCCTCGGCCAGCCAGTCCAGGGGCAGGGGCACGGCCAGCCGGGTCCCGGATCGGGCCAGAACCAGGTCATGGCACCGAACTACGGCCAGCCAGGCGCGCAGAGCCAGCCGGTCTACGTCGGCCCGCCCAGTCAGCCCGTGCCCGCCGCCCCCGAACCCATCTCCACCTGGGGTCCGCCGCAGAGTTCGTCGTGGGCGCGCGGCGACCAGCCGTCCGACGCCATGGACCGGACGCAGCCCGCGGTGCGCCCCGGGTCCCGCCAGGGAGTCTCCGGCTCGACCCTCGAAACCGAGGGTCTCGAAGGCGAGCGCATCGCCATCCAGCTCGTCGAAGTGGTCGACCCGGCCGACTACCTCTTCACCGCGGCGGGCTACCGCCTGCAGGAGGGCGAGCGGTCGATCGTCGTCCACACCGAGATGACCAACCGGGGCGCGGTCAACTTCGCGACGCTGCCCGACATGTACCTCGTGCTCGTCACGCCCGACGGCAAGACGATCTCCAAGGCGCCGGTCTCGCTGTCGTCGCGTCCCGCCTACCGCATCGGCGTGGCGCCCGGCGAGACCGCGGGCGGCCACACCGTCTACGTCGTGCCGGAGGACACCGAGGTGACGTCCGTGCGCTGGAGTCCGCGCCCGGACGACGAGTCACGCACCCTCACTTGGAAGATCGAGAACTGAAGATCCGGGCCAGCCAGCCCTTCTTCTCCTCGCCCGCCAGCGCCGGGATCGGCGACGTCGGCGGTTCGCGGTCGTACACCTGACCTGGGCTGACCCGCACCGTCTCGTCCACGTCGTCGGTCGGGACCGCGCCGATGACCGGGGGCGCCGCGCCGTCCTTCATGAAGCGGCCGTGGCCACCCGTGGCGAACGGGTCGCCGTCGTCCGCGCTGTCCCAGTTAGCACCGTTCATCGTCCCCACCCTCGAAACACCGGACCAACGGTGCCCAAACTAGCCGAGACTCCCCGGTCGGCAGCGGATTTCAGTAATCCGCGGCGAGCACGTCGAGCGCGGCGGCCAAGTCGGCGGGGTATTCGCTGGTGAACTCGACCCAGCGGCCGTCATCGGGGTGGTGGAAGCCGAGGGTGCGGGCGTGCAGCCACTGCCGGGACAGCCCGAGCCGCTTGGCCAGCGTCGGGTCGGCGCCGTAGGTCAGGTCGCCGACGCAGGGGTGGCGCAGCGCCGAGAAGTGGACGCGGATCTGGTGGGTGCGGCCGGTCTCCAGCTTCACGTCCAGCAGGGACGCGGCGCGGAAGGCCTCGATGGTCTCGTAGTGGGTGACGCTGGGCTTGCCGCCCGCGACGACGGCCCACCGGTAGTCGTGGCGCGGGTGGCGGTCGATGGGCGCGTCGATGGTGCCCACGCTCGGGTCGGGGTGGCCCTGCACCAGCGCGTGGTAGCGCTTCTCGACGGTGCGCTCTTTGAACGCGCGCTTCAGCACCGTGTACGCGTACTCGCTCTTGGCCACGGCCATGACGCCGGTGGTGCCGACGTCGAGCCGGTGCACCACGCCCTGGCGCTCGGCGGCGCCGGAGGTCGAGATGCGGATGCCCGCCGCGGCGAGGCCGCCGATCACGGTGGGGCCGGACCAGCCGGGGCTGGGGTGCGCGGCGACGCCGACCGGCTTGTCGACCACGACGACGTCGTCGTCCTGGTAGAGCACGACGAGGCCCTCGACCGGGATCGCCTGGACCTCGATGGGCCGCTCCGGCTCCGGGAGGGTCACTTCGAGCCAGGTCCCGGCGAGCAGCCGGTCGGACTTGCCCGCGGGCCTGCCGTCGACCAGCACGTCGCCGTTCTCGGCGAGGGCGGCCACGACCGTGCGGGACAGGCCGAGCAGCTTGGACAGACCGGCGTCAACGCGCATGCCGTCGAGCCCATCCGGGACGGGCAGCGTGCGGGCGGTCATGCCTTTTCCTTCGTCTTCGACGCGGTCAGCGTGCCGTCGTAGTCGCGGCCGAGGACGGCCATGAGCACGATCAGTCCGCCGCCGACGCAGATCGCCGAGTCGGCGACGTTGAACACCGGGAACACCTCGGCGTTGGGCGCGAACACCGACACGAAGTCGACGACGTGGCCCTGCAGGATGCTGGGCGCGCGGAAGACGCGGTCGGTCAGGTTGCCGAGCGCGCCCGCGAGCACGAGCCCGAGGCCCAGCGCCCAGCCGGTGGAGCGCAGCTTCGGCATGATCCAGATGATCGCCACGACGACACCGAGCGCGACCAGGCTCAGCAGCCACGTCATCCCGGTGGCCATGGAGAACGCCGCGCCGGGGTTGCGGACCAACTGCAGGTAGACCGCACCGCCGAGCAGCCGGACCGGCGCCTCGCCTTCGAGCGTGGCCACCACGATGATCTTGGTGACCAGGTCCACCGCGTACACCAGCAGCGCCGCGACCAGCAGCAACGCGCCCCGCTTGGCGGGTGGGGCGCTCACGTCCGGCGGGGTGTCGGAGGTGTCGTGGTCGTCGCCGGGCTCAGTGTTCACCGGACCATTGTCCATGGTGTGCGCGAACGGCTGGTCAGTGCGTCTGGCGCAGGAACCCCGGCAGCGGCCGGTCGTCGTCGGCCGGGGTCCAGCGGCCGTCGACTTCGGCGTAGCGGAAGGCCGGTCCGTCGGCGGCCAGCGAGCGCAGCGCGGAGATCAGCCGGTCGATGTGCTCGGCGGTCGTGCCCAGCCCGATGCTCGCCCGCACCGCCCGCTGCTCCTCCGCGCCCACCCTGCCGAGCAGCCTGCGGGTGGCGATGTGGGCGCAGAACGCGCCGTCGCGCACGCCGATGCCGTGTTCGGCCGACAGCGCGGCGGCGGCGAGGCCCGCGTCGAGGCCGTCGATGCTGAAGCTGAGCACGCCGACCCGGTCCTGCTCGGGGCCGAACAGCTCCAGCACCCGCAGCCCGGGGATGGCGGTCAGGCCCGCGCGCAGCCGGGCGAACAGCGCCCGCTCGTGCGCGGCGACGCCCGCCCAGTCCTCGGCCAGGGTCTCGCAGGCCACGGCCAGCGCGTGCACACCGACGACGTTGGGCGAACCTGCCTCGTGCCGCTCGGGCACCGCGGTCCACGCCACTCCGAGCCGGTCGCCCCAGTCCACGACCTGGCGGGTGGCGCCGCCGCCCACCAGGTACGGGTCGGCGGCCTGCAGCCAGTCGGACCGCCCGATGAGGGCGCCCGCGCCGAACGGGGCGTAGAGCTTGTGGCCGGAGAGCACGACGTAGTCGACGTCGAGCGCCTTGATGTCGACCGGCCGGTGCGGCGCGAGTTGCGCGGCGTCGAGCGCCACCCGGGCGCCGTGCCTGCGGGCGACGGCGGCCAGCGCGGCGACCGGCCACACCTCGCCCGTCACGTTGGACGCGCCGGTCAGCACGACCAGCCGCGGCCCGACCGGGCACTCGGCGAGCGCGGCGTCGAGGGCGAGCACGGTGTCACCCGCGTGGGCCGGGGTCTCGACGCGGTGCACGCGCGGCCCGCGCCACGGCAGCAGCGCGGCGTGGTGCTCGGTGTCGAACAGCACGACCGACGTGCCCTTGGGCAGCGAGCGGGCCAGCAGGTTGAGGCTGTCGGTGGTGTTGCGGGTGAACACGACCGCGTCGGAGGGCCGCGCGCCGACGAACTTCCGCAGCGTGTCGCGGGCCTGGCCGTAGACGCGGGTGCACACCTGGGAGGCGAACCCGGCGCCCCGGTGCACGCTGGCGTACCAGGGCAGCAACTCGTCGACGGCGTCGCGGACGGCGTCCAGACAGGGCGCGCTGGCGGCGTGGTCGAGGTTGGCGTAGGAGACCTGGCGGCCGTCGAGCAGCGGCACGGTCAGGCGGGCACCGACGACGGACGGCACGGTGGTCTCACAGGACTCGGCGACTCGGGCGGTCGGCAGGGCGAGCGTCATGGCTGGCTCCGGGGGTCCGGGGGACCCCGACACAGGGTCCGCGCTTGCCCGCTCGCACCACGCGACGGGCCGGGTCCTCACCCGGGGCACCCCACCGCGGAGGAGGGTTGCCGTCCAGCTAGCCGGGGCTTGACGCTGGCGCTCATGACCTTGGCCTCGACATTAACCGATGGGCCGCCTCCCGCGCATCCCCGTCCAGATCTTGGGAATCACCCGATTCGCGGTTCCATTGCGAATACGCGTGAATCGCCGTTGCGCAATTGTCAGCCGTTTCCGGCTTCACCTTTCCAGCGCGCATAGCGGCCCGCGCGATCGACCGCCCTGATCCGCGTCTCGGTGGCCGAGCGGACCGCCTGCGTGGTGACCACGAGCACTTGGTCACCCTCCTGCAGTCGGGTCGTCGGGCCCGGGGTGAATCCCTTGCCGTCGCGCGCGACCAGGCTGACCGTGGCGCCGGGTGGAAGCCGCAGCTCCGCCAGGTAGACGCCGTGCAGTTTCGAGCCCGCGGGGATGGTGACCTGGAGCAATTCGGCGTCCAACTCGTCCAGCGCGGACACGTCGACGTCGATCTCCCGCGCGCTGGCGCTGGTGTCGAGCCGCAGTGCCTTCGACAGCAGCCGCAGCGTGCCCCCTTGCACCAGCGTCAGCACGATGACCAGTACAAACACGGCGTCGACCAGTTGGTTCGCCCCGTCGACCCCCTGCGACAGCGGGATCATGGCCAGCACAATCGGCACGGCGCCGCGCAGGCCCGCCCAGGAGAGGAACACCTGTTCTCGCCATGGCACGCGGAACGGGGTCATCGTCAGCAGCACGGAAAGCGGCCGGGCCAGCAGCGTCACCACCGCCCCGGCCACCAGTCCTGGCACGATCGCGTCGAGCAGCCGCGACGGCGAGGCGAAGAGTCCCAAGAGGACGAACAGGCCGATCTGGGCCAACCAGCCGAGCCCCTCGGCGAACGAGACGGTGTCGGCCCGGTGCGGCAGCTTGGAGTTGCCCAGCACCAGGCCCGCGACGTAGGTCGCCAGCAGCCCGGAGGCGTGGATGAACTGCCCCGTCGCGAACGCGAGCACGCACACCGCCACGGTGGCCAGCGGGTAGAGACCGGTCGCGGGCAGCGCCGCACGCCGCAGCGCGTGGACACCCAGCCACCCGAGCCCCAAGCCGACCACGGCACCGACCCCGAGCTCGTAGGTCAGGGTGAGCGGCAGCTTCCAGGTGATCGGGTCCGACGAGGTCAGCAGCACGACGGCGATGTAGCAGGGGGCGTCGTTGAGCCCGGACTCCAACTCCAGCGACCCGACCAGCCTGCGCGTGACCGAGAGATTCCGCAGGACACTGAACACGGCGGCGGCGTCGGTCGAAGCCAGGACCGCGCCCCAGAGCAGTGCCAGGCGCCAGTCGAAACCCAAGATCAGGTGAAGCGCCACCCCGGCGACGCCGACGCTGATGGCGACCGCCACTGTGGACAGTGCGATCCCTGGCCACAGCGCCGGTTTCACCTCGTCCCAGCGGGTGGTCAGGCCACCTTCGGTGAGGATCAACACCAGGGCCGCGAGACCTAGGGCCTGGGTCAGCTCGGCGTTGGAGAACTCGATTCCGAATCCGGCCTCGCCGAGGAGGACGCCGATGCCGAGGTAGAGCAGGAGAGAGGGCAGGCCGACCCGCACCGACACGCGCACCGCCAGCACGGCCACCAGAATCACGGCCGCACCGATACCCAGCGCCACGGTCAGATCGGGCACGCCACCTCCTGGGGTCGTCGAACGATGGGGGCATTCTCCCCCGTGGGCGGGGCGTGGGCGCGCTCCGAGATTTCTCTCACCTGGTGTGGATCAGGTCGCCAATCCGTCGCCGGTGTGCGCGGGGTGCCTGTTTGGGTGGTTCGCCTTGATTCGGGGACCCCTCCAAATGGGCCTGTGCGGGTCACACGGCGGGGCGAAGGAACCCCACCCGCACCACGCGTTTAGGCCCATTTGCCCCGAATCAAGGCGAACCACCCAAACAGGCATTCGCGTTGTGAACTTGCGTTATTCGGGGCTCCGGTTCGGCTATTTATTCTTCGAGCAACCGGGCCAGGATTTTCGCCGCATCGTCCGGCGCGGGATCGATGACCAGAACCTTGTCCCGCCCCCGCTCCCCCGAAACGATCACCACATCCTGCCGCCGCACCCCAAACGCCTCGGCCACAGCCCGCCGCACCGCCTCATTGGCCTTCCCCTCAACCGCGGGCGCGGCCACGGCGACAACCAGCGTGTCGCCATCCCCCCAGCGTCCGCCAACACGGGCCTTGCGCACCCCAGGCTTGACCCGAACCCCGAACCGCAACACCACACCCCCTCACGACACGTCCAACATAGCCCCGACCAGAGTGGGCACATGGGCCTAAGAGTTACACCCATTCGGCGCATCAAGCGCTCCAGCATCACCCGTAAGGCCGCTACGCCGCTTAACGGAAAGTTGCAGTACGCAAGGGCGTGATCATCGGTTTACCATTGTCGAACCGCGGCTCCGGAAACCCCACCCCCACAAGGAGATGCCCGTCGAACCCGGGCGACCATATGACCGCACACCGTTGGAGCGTCCTGAATTCGGCCCGTTTCACCTTGCGTTCCTGGCGCTGGCGCGTGGAGGCCCGCGCGCTGGTGGCGGGCCGCACCCTGCACCGACTCGCCGTGCCGCTCGGCCTGGCCGGGCTGACCGCCGCACTGCGCGTCGCCGTCATCGATTCCCCTGCCCAGCCAACGGAAACCCACCACGTCGCCCAGGTGTTCGCGCTCGCGGAGCTGGGGCAGTCGCTCGACCCGGTCAGCGCGGCTTCCGCGCCGCTGGCCTGGTTGCAGATCGGCGGCTACACCGCCGTCGCCGACGCGTTCGCCCGGCACACCACCGCGCTGGCCGCCGTGCGGGAGGCGATGATCTTCGTCGCCGCTGTTTGCGCGCTGTTGATCTGGTTGTTCGCCCGGCGGATGGCGTTGTCGCGGTGGACGGCCGCGGGCGCGGTCATCATGGTCGCGTTGTCGCCGCTGGCGGTGTCGATGTCCACCACGGTCCGACCCGAGAACGCGGCACTGCCGTGGGCGCTGGCCGGTCTCGGTCTACTGTGGACACACAACCGCCACCGCTCGCTCGCCCCCGACCTGTGGGCGACGGCGTTCCTGGTGATCGCGGTGATCACCGCCCCGGTGACGCTGGCGCTGGCACCGTGCGCCGGGTGGCTGGTGTGGCGACGCAGGCGCAAGCGCTTGACCCTCATGCTGGCCTCGATGGCCACCCTCGGCGTAGGCATCGGCCTCGGCGCCACCGCCGTGTTCGACGGCCTCCATCTCGCGGGTGACGGACCGGTGTCGGAGCAGTGGGTGGGCCTCGACCCGGTGCTCGCCGCCACCGGGGTCTTCGCCGCCGTGGGGGCGCTGTTCTCCTACCGGCTGCGACCGCTGGCCGTCGGCGTGCTGTCGCTGATCGTCGTCGCGGTCATCCCCGGCGGGCCGGGGAGCGGCGCGGTGACGGTGCTCCTGCCGCTGGGCGCGCTGCTGATCGCGGGCACCATCGAGTGCGGCGTGACGCACCGGGCGCGGATCGGCAGGCACACCCTGGTCCGGCCGTTCCTGGCGCCGACGATCGCCCTGGCGCTCACCGTCACGGTCTTCACCGTTCCCGCCTGGATCGGCGGGATCAGCGCGGCGTCGGCCGCCGACCACGGCCCGAGCGGGGACGCGGCCACGTGGCTGCGGGTGAACCTGCCGGACTCGGTGGTCATGACCGACGAGACGACCTGGGTCGAACTCGTCCGCGGCGGCCGCCCGACCGCGGTCACCACCCGTCCGGCCGAATGCGCCCCCGGATGCCCTGGCGTGTCATGGCTTCTGGTCACCCCCGCGCTCCGGGCCGACCTCCGGTCCGGGCTGGCCGCCGTCGCTGAACGCAGTCGGCTGGTGGCCGTGTTCGGCGACGGCGGCGCCCAGATCGAACTCCGCGCGGTCGACTAGCCCAGACCCGCCAGGAACCTGCCGGTGACCGCGACGGCCGGTTCCGACGAGCCCGCCCCTTCGACGAGCACCGCGAACGCGACGTCGCCCCGGTAGCCGGTGAACCAGCCGTGCGCCTGGGAACCGTCGCCGAACTGGGCGGTCCCGGTCTTGCCGGACACCGCGCCGTACTTGGCCAGCGACTTCCCGGTGCCCGAGGTGACGACCTCGCGCATCATCGAGCGGAGGGCGGAGATGGTGGCGCCGGACGGCGCCCGGTAGCCCGACTTCACGTTGGTCTCGACCGTGGTGAACAGCTTCGGCGTGACCGGCTTGCCCGCCGCGACCGTGGCGCTCATCAGGGCGACGCCGAACGGGCTGGTCTGCACAGTGCCCTGGCCGATGCTGTTCTCCACCTGCTCCGGCGTGCCCGACGACGGTCGGACCACGCCGGTCTGGGTGGTCATCCCGGGCACCTCGAAGTCCGCGGCCAGCCCGAACCGCGCGGCCGCCTCCGGCAAGGCGTTGGCGGGCAGCTCGCTCGCCAGCGACGCGAAAGTCGTGTTGCACGATCGCGCGAACGCGGTGTGCAGCGGGCTGTCGGGCAGGCCGAACCCCGCGTTCTTCACGCTGCGGGTGCCGATCGTCTGGCGCTCGGGACACGGGAGCACCGTGTCGACGGTCGCCTTGCCCGAGTCCAGCACCGCGGCGGCCGTAGCGATCTTGAACGTCGAGCCGGGCGGGTAGAGGCCGTTGAGCGCCTTCGGACTCTCCCCCGCCGCCGCGTTCTGCGCGACGGCCAGGATGCCGCCGGTCGACGGCTGGATGGCGACCAGCATGGCCGGTCCCGACGCCGAGTCCACCGCCGCCTGGGCCGCCTTCTGCGCGGTCACCCCCAGGGTCGACTTCAGCGGCTCGGCGGGCTTCACCTCGGTGCCGAACAGCCGTTCCAGGTCCTTGCCCGCCGCGTCCACCAGCACGACCGTGGGTGTCGGGGCCGACGGTGCCGTGGCGGCCAGCCGCTTGATGCCGGGGGTGAGCAGCGGGGCCAGCGCCGGGTCGATCGCCTTGGCCTCGTTGCCGACCCAGCTCATCAGCGGTTGGCCGTCTTTGTCCACCACCGCGTTCGCGGCCGCGGCGGGGACCTTGACGTCCAGCGCGACCCCGGGCGTCAGCTTCGGATGCACGAGGGTGGTCTCCCAGCGCACCTGCCATTGCCCACGGTTGACCAGCGTGAACGTGCTCGGATACGCCCACTCCTGCTCGCCGAATGCCCACGTCCACTGGAACGGCACCGCGACCTCCGTGGCGCCCGCGGCCGGGGCGGGCGCCGCCGTCCACGCCGCGGTGATCTTGGCGGGCTTGAGCTTGGCCTTGATCGCGGTCAGCGACGACGCGGCGGCCTGATTGTCGGTGGTCACCGCGGCCGCGGCCGTGAAGTCCTGGACCGACAGCGCCTTCAGGAACCGCTCCCCGACCTGCGCGGCCGTCAGCTGCGCCTGCGCGGCCTTCGTCGGCTTGGTGTCGGCCGCCACCCGCTGGCGCGGCCACACCGTGTAGATGGCGGCGCCCAGGCAGACAATCACCAGGCCCACGCCAATGGACAAAATCACGCGTTTACGCGTGGATGACACGTTGTACCCCCAGTACGACGCGAAAATCCCCCGATGCGCGACAGTCGCGCACACCCCAAGATGCCAGGAAAGCGGCTCCCCGCGTCGGAAAGCCGCTTCCCTGAAACCACCTCGTGACGTTATCTACCGACGGGTGACCGCCACCACGACGTCGACCCCGTCGCCCACCGAGCCCGCGAAGCCGTCCGCGACCTCGGCGTAGCCGACCGACTCGGCCAGCGTGTCCCCGGCGACCGTCGCCTCGTGCGTGCGCACCGCGGCCACCACGTCCTCCGGCGCCTGCACGACCAGGCTGATCCGGTCGGACACGTCGAACCCGGCGTCGCGGCGGGCCTGCTGCACGACCCGGATCAGGTCACGCGCCACGCCCTCGGCCGTCAGCTCCGGGGTGACCTCGGTATCGAGCACGACCAGCCCGGAGCTGGCGGGCAGCTCGGCGGTGGCACCGGGGTCGGTGGCCACGAGCCGCCGCTCGTACTCGCCGTCGAGCAGTTCGATCCCGGCGGCCACGACGGCACCGGACTCGGTGGTCGTCCACTCGCCCGCCTTGACGGCCTTGATCACCTTCTGCACGTCCGGCCCGAGGCGCGGCCCGCAGGCGCGGGCGTTGACCACCAGCTCGAAGTGCCCGTGCGCGGCGACGTCGGTGGTCAGCTCGACCGCCTTGACGTTGACCTCGTCGCGGATCAGGTCGGTGAACGGCTCCAGCACGGCCGCGTCCGTGGCCGCGACCAGCAGCTTCGCCAGCGGCAGCCGCACACGCAGCTTGTTGGCCTTGCGCAGCGCCGAGGCCGACGAGCACACCTGCCGGACCCGGTCCATGCCCGCGACCAACTCGTCGTCGGCGGGCAGCGCCGCGGCGTCCGGCCAGTCGGCCAGGTGCACCGAGCGCTCGCCGGTGAGCCCGCGCCACACGGCCTCCGCGGTCAGCGGGAGCAGCGGGGCGGTCAACCTCGACACGACCTCCAGCACGGTGTGCAGGGTGTCGACCGCGTCGGTCTCGCCCGACCAGAACCGGTCGCGCGAGCGGCGCACGTACCAGTTGGTCAGCACCTCCAGGTACTCGCGCACCGACAGACACGCCCCGGAGATGTCGTAGGTGTCCATCGACGTGGTCACCGACTCCACCAGGCCGCGGGTCTTGGCCAGGATGTAGCGGTCGAGCACGTTGGTGGAGTCGACCCGCCAGGTGCCCTCCTTGTTCTCCGCGTTGGCGTAGAGCGCGAGGAAGTACCACGTGTTCCACAGCGGCAGCACGGCCTGGCGCACGGCGTCGCGGATGCCGCGCTCGGTGACGACGAGGTCGCCGCCGCGCAGGATCGGGCTGGCCATGAGGAACCAGCGCATGGCGTCGGAGCCGTCGCGGTCGAACACCTCGTTGACGTCCGGGTAGTTCTTGCGCGACTTGGACATCTTCTGCCCGTCGTCGCCCAGCACGATCCCGTGCGCCACGCAGTTGACGAACGCGGGCCGGTCGAACAGCGCCGTCGCGATGACGTGCATCGTGTAGAACCAGCCACGGGTCTGGCCGTTGTACTCCACGATGAAGTCGCCGGGGTAGTGGTTGTCGAACCACTCGGCGTTCTCGAACGGGTAGTGCACCTGGGCGAAGGACATCGAGCCCGACTCGAACCAGCAGTCGAGCACCTCCGGCACCCGGCGCATGACCGACTTCCCGGTCGGGTCGTCCGGGTTGGGCCTGGTCAGCTCGTCGACGTACGGCCGGTGCAGGTCGGTCGGGCGCACCCCGAAGTCGCGCTCCATCTCGTCCAGCGAGCCGTAGACGTCCACGCGCGGGTAGTCCGGGTCGTCCGACACCCACACCGGGATCGGCGAGCCCCAGAACCGGTTGCGGCTGATGTTCCAGTCGCGCGCGTTCTCCAGCCACTTGCCGAACTGGCCGTCCTTGATGTGCCCGGGCACCCAGTTGATCTGCCCGTTCAGCTCGACCATGCGGTCCTTGAACTTGCTGACCGCGATGAACCACGACGACACCGCGCGCTGGATCAGCGCGTTGTCGCAGCGCCAGCAGTGCGGGTACGGGTGGTCGTAGGTCTCGTGGCGCAGCAGCAGGCCCGCGTCTTTGAGGTCGCGGATGATCGGCTTGTTCGCCTCGAAGACCTGCAACCCCTCGTAGGGCGCCACTTCGCTGGTGAACCGGCCGTGCGGGTCGACCGGGATGACGACCTCGATCCCGGCGGCGTCGGTGACGAGCTTGTCCTCCTCACCGAAGGCCGGGGCGATGTGCACGATGCCCGTGCCGTCCTCGGTGGTGACGTAGTCGGCGGCGAGCACCTGGTGGGCGTTCTCCCGGCCGACGAAGAAGTCGAACGGCGGCGCGTACTTCGTGCCCAGCAGGTCGGAACCCTTGTAGCGGGCCAGAACCTCGGGCTCCTCGCCCAGCTCGCGGGCGTACGCGGCGACGCGCGCCTCGGCGAGCAGGTAGCGCTTGTCGCCCGCGGACACCACGACGTAGTCGACGTCGCGGTGCACGGCGGCGGCGAGGTTGGACGGCAGCGTCCACGGGGTCGTCGTCCAGACCAGGGCCTGCACGCCGTCGAGGTCGGTGCCGGGCGCGAGCAGCCGCAGGCCGACGGTCACCGCCGGGTCCTGCCGGTCCCGGTAGGTGTCGTCCATTTTGGTCTCGGTGTTCGACAGCGGCGTCTCGCAGCGCCAGCAGTACCACAGCACGCGGAAGCCCTCGTAGATCAAACCCTTGTCGTGCAAGGACTTGAAGGCCCACATGACGCTTTCCATGTAGTCCAGGTCGAGGGTCTTGTAGTCGTTGTCGAAGTCGACCCAGCGCGCCTGCCGGGTGACGTAGTCGCGCCACTGGTCGGTGTAGCGCAGGACCGAGGTGCGGCACGCCTCGTTGAACTTCTCGATGCCGAAGTCCTCGATCTCGCTCTTCGACGAGAACCCGAGCTGCTTCTCGGCCTCAACCTCGGCGGGCAGGCCGTGGGTGTCCCAGCCGAACCGGCGCTCGACGTGCCTGCCGCGCATGGTCTGGTAGCGCGGGACGACGTCCTTGACGTAGCCGGTCAGCAGGTGGCCGTAGTGCGGCAGGCCGTTGGCGAAGGGCGGGCCGTCGTAGAAGACGAACTCGTTGTCGCCGTTGTCACCGGCGGGCCGGGCGTCCACAGTGGCCTGGAAGGTCCGGTCGGCCGCCCAGTAGTCGAGCACGGCGGCTTCGAGCGTGGGGAACGACGGCTGCGCGGCAACCACGCCATGCTCGCCGTGATGCGCCTTGGGGTACGGCATCGGTGGCACTCCTCGTACGGATCGGTCGGACCCACACGGGGACGACACGCGCGCCTACCTGCAGGCGCGGGCCGCGGTACCACCCCGCTTGCCACCCGAAGGTGACCGCTCATGGTCGGCTGTGACGGGCCGTCCCGTCCGGTTCTACTGGGGCTCGCGCCCGTTCTTCCGGAAGCTCCCCGGTGATGGCCGGATCAGCGCTCTTGGGTCAAGGGTAACCGGTGCGCGCAACTGATTCAGAGCCGGATCGACATGAACGTCGTGGCGATGAGCGTCCCGTCGGGTGTGGCGGCGTAGTCCTCGACCGTGCCGACCCGCTTCCAGCCACGGCGTTCGTAGAGCGATTCGGCGGGGCTGCCGGTGTGGGTGTCGAGGATGAGCAGGGTCCGGTTCAGGTCGCGGGCGGTTGTTTCGAGGGCGTCGAGCAGCTTTCCGGCGACGCCCTGACCCCGGGCGTCGCGGTGCACGAGGAGCTTGGCGACCTCGGCGCGGTGGGCGCCGTTGGGGTTGCCGACGAGCAGCAGCCGCACGCAGCCGACGACGCGCCCGGCGTCCTTGGCCACCCAGGTGACGGTGTCCGGCTGGGCGAGGGCGGCGAGCCACCACTCGGTGGCGGCTTCGCGGTTGAGGTCGTCGAGGAACCCGACGCTGGCCCCGCCCGCGACACAGTCGAGCAGGACATCTGCCAGGCCCGCCGCGTCGGCGGGGTCGGCGGTGGTCTCAACGCGCACAGGTCACTCCGTCGGGTCGCTGGTCCGTGCCGGAAGCGTCGCACGGTCCACGGCGACCCGGATCAGCAGGTACAGCACTGTCGCGTTCAGCAAATGCCAGGCGAAGTGGGTGCCGAGGGGGAAGGAACCGCACACCGGTCCGTCGATGGTCCGCAGCGTCAGCGACACCCCGAACAGCACCCCGATCCCGGCGAACCAGCCCGCGAACCTCCGCTCCCCGCGCGCCCAGAGCCAGCCCGCGAAGACGAACATCCCCAGCAAAGCTGGCACATACGTCCCCCGAACCACCAGATTCAGCGCCGCCGCGAACGCGATGAAGACCGGGATCGCCAGCCACGCGCGGCGCCACGGGATCTCCAGGAACAGGCGGGCGAAGACGGCGACGTAGGTCAGCATGAACGCCAGGATCGGCGTCGTGTCGAGCGCCGCCGCCCACCGCGTCGCGACGGTGTGGAAGGTGAAGCTGCCCAGGCCGATCGCCACCAGCAGCAGCACCAGGACCGCCACCGACGCCGGGACGCGGCCGCGAGCGGCGTAGCGGTAGGCGTAGAAGGCCGCGATCAGGAACGCGAGGTTGGTGACCGCGTTGGCGGGCTCGGACCAGAACGACGGGTCCGTCCGCTCGCAGTAGGCGTCGACCGGCACGGCGCCAAGCCTGCCCGACCCGCGTGAACAGCGAGTGTCAGAGCCGCCGCGACACGTGCACCTCGCGGTCGACGCGCGGCAGGATCTCCGGCAGGTACACCTGCTGGATGGCGTCCAGGTCGCCGTGGGCGTCCCACAGCTCGCGGGTCTCCCAGCGCTCCACCAGGGTGAACCGGCGCGGGTCATCCTCGGAGTGCAGCGCCTCCCAGCTCACGCAGCCCGGCTCGGCCAGGCACATCGGCCGCATCCTGGTGAGCGCGTCGGCCACGGCGGGTACGTCGGCGGTGTCCTTGACGGTGATGATGACGATCAGATCCAGCACGCGATCATTCTTCCTCAGCGAAGGCCGACGCCGAGAAGTGCCGCCATGCGAACACCGACAGCACGACCATCGCCGACCCGGCCAGCCAGAACGGGGCCGTGACGCCCCACGCTCGCGCGGCGAGGCCGCCCAGCAGCGAGCCGATGGCCGCCCCGCCGATGACCAGCAGGTAGTACACGCTGCCCACCCGCCCGCGCAGCCGGTCGGGCACCACGCGGTGGCGGACTGACATCGACACCACGCCCCAGATCGCGCCGTGGGCGCCGAAGACCAGCAGGATCGCCCCCGCCAGCCACTCGTCGGTGGCCAGGGCCAGGGCGAAGTGGGTCACGGTCTCCACGACCAAGCCGATCCGCAGCAGCGCGCCGTCACCGAGGCGCTTCTGCAGCCTGCTGACGGCGAGGGTGCCGAGCAGGCCGCCGACCGCGCTCGTGGCCAGCAGCGCGCCGAAGCCGATCTCGGGCAGGCCGAGGTGTTCGCGGGAGTAGAGCACCAGGATCGAGAACGGGCCGAAGAACGTGATGTTCATCAGGCACAGGCAGACCGCGAGCACCCGGACCAGCCGGTGCGCCCAAAGCCACTTGAGCCCCTCGACGATCTCCACCCGCAGCGGCTTGCGCTCGGTGACCTCGACCGGCTCCGGCCGGTAGCGGATCGACGCCATCAGCGCCGCCGCGACCAGGAAGCCCACCGCGTTGATGCCGAACGGCAGCGCCGCGGCGATGACGAACACCGCGGCGCCGACCGGCGGGGCGATCATCATGTTGCCGACCATGTGCACCGCGGTCAGCCGCGCGTTGGCTTTCGGCAGCAGTTCCTTGTCGACCACCGCGGGGATCATCGCGCCGCCCGCGTTGTCCGCGAACGTCTCCGCGACGCCGACCAGGAAGAACGCCACGTAGATCAGCGGGATCGTCACCGCGCCGGTCCACACCGCCGCCGCCAGCCCGGCGATGACCGACGCACGCAGGATGTTGACGACGATGATCAGCTTCCGCCGGTCCAGCCGGTCGACGTAGGCGCCGCTGATCAGTGAGAAGAGCAGCCACGGCAGCTGCTGCACGGCCGCGGCCCCGGAGATCAGCGCCGGGTCGCTGGTGAGGGAGGCCACGAGCAGCGGGCCGGCGGCCAGCGCGATGCCGTCGCCGAGGTTGGACGCGGCGAACGCGCCCCAGAGCTTGCCGAAGTCACGGCCGAGACGCGGCGGTGCGACAGGCGCATCGGCCTGGACCGAGCTGTCCCCAGCCACGCGACCCCCTTGTTCGGCTCAGTCCACTGTGCCACGGAGATCTGGCAGGCCGCGATCGCATTATTGCCCGCTAGCGGCCGAGCGGCCGAGCCGCGCGCCCGGAGGGCGCGCCATGTTATTGCCGGGCGCCCCGGCCCGCGCGGTGCTTGGCCGCCAAGGCCGCGTCCGGCGAGCACACCGCGCACGGGGTGAAGCCGAGCTGGCGGGCCTCGGAGATCGGCAGCGGGATCGACGGCCGGTTCGCCAGCCACCCGCACTTGGGCAGGTGGTAGCGCGGCCGCTCGTCGAGCACCCGCACGTCGGCGGTCAGGCCGGAGATCACCAGCAGGTCGGCCGCGTCGGTCGACTCCTCGGCGGGTTCGGCCTCCGGGTCCACTTCGACCGAAGCGCCCAGCGGCACCTCAGGTGCGGCGGGCGGCGCCTCGATCACCGGTTCCGGCGCGGGCTCGTCGTCGACGAAGTCATCGGCGTCGTCGTCGACGGCGTCGTCGATGTCGTCGGCGGCTTCGACAGGAGCCACGGCCGGGGCCGCCGCCTTGCGCCGGTTGCCCAGCCAGTCGAGGACGAGGATGGCCGCGGCGACGAGACTGATGCCGACCGACAGCCATGCCCACAGCGTGTTCGCCGTGGTGAGAGCGGTGACCAGCAGCCCGAGGGCGCCGAGCACCAGCAGCAAGACGATGTACAGCAACCTTGTGCCCTACTGTCCGGCCGGGCCGCCCGCGCAGGGCGACCCGGCCGTGACTGCCTAGGTCAGCCCGCTTCCGCGCGCGGGCCGAACGAGTAGCCGCTCTGCTGTCCGGCTCCACGGCCGCCTTCGCTGGTCGGGGCCGCGGAACCGCGGTCGCCGAGCTCACGGAGGCTGGACTCGAGGAAGGTCTTCAACCGGGTGCGGTACTCACGCTCGAAGGTGCGCAGCTCGTCGATCTTCTTCTCCAGCGTGGTGCGTTCCTGCTGCACCGCGCCGATGATCTCGGTGTGCTGCCGCTGGGCGTCGCGCTCCAGCGTGGTCGCCTTCTCCCTGGCCTGACGCTCCAGCGTCTCGGCACGGGTCCGCGCGTCGTTCAGCATGGTCTCGGCACGCGTGCGCGCCTCGTTGACCATGGTGTCGGACTTCGCCCGGGCGTCGGAGAGCAGCTGCTCGGACTTGGTCCGAGCCTCGGCCAGCATCCCGTCGGCTTCGGCTTTCGCCTCGCCGGTGAGCCGGTCGGCCATCTCCTGCGCGAGGCCAAGGACCTTGGCGGCCTGCACATGGTGATCACCGCCGCCCCCGGGACTGGTCTGCTCCAGCGCACTGGGCGGCGGAACGGGAGTGAGCCGACGCGGCTCCTCGACCCGGGTCGGCGCCGCTGGGACGCCACCGCCGGTCCGAGCGTCGTCGAGGTCGGCGCGGGCCGACTCCAACTGCGCGTCGAGCTGCTCGACCTGCGCGCGCAGGTCGTTGTTCTCCTCGATCAGGCGGGAGAGCTCCACCTCGACCAAGTCGAGGAAGGCGTCCACCTCGTCCTCGTTGTAGCCCCGCTTGCCGATGGGAGGCTTGCTGAACGCGACGTTGTGCACGTCAGCGGGGGTCAACGACATCTGATCACCTCACGCACTCCAGGGCTGCCAGCATCCCAAGTCTCCCCGATCACCCGGGATATGCCAGTTGCATCAAGATGAACACAACCAGCAGCAGCACCATAATCGATAGGTCCAGGCCTACGCCGCCGATTCGGACTGTCGGTATGAGCCGACGGACCAAACGAACCGGAGGGTCGGTCACTGTGTAGATGGTCTCCAGCGCCACCGCAACCCCACCGGCTGGTCGCCACTCGCGCGCGAAGGTGCGCACAAGCTCGACGACCACCCGGGCGGTCAACAGCAGCCAGAAGGTGAACAACACCCAATAGACGGCGAGAAGCACTGGTTCCACAGCTCAACTCTGCCATCTCTCAGCCTCGCGTGGCGAACCCGCCCTCCGCCAACCGCCGCTTGTCCTCCGCGGTGGGGTCGGCGTTGGGCGGTGAGATCAAGAACACTTTGTTCGTGACCTTGTCGATGGAGCCCCGCAGCGCGAAGGCCAGCCCGGCCGCGAAGTCGACGAGCCGCTTGGCGTTCGCGTCGTCCATCTCGGTCAGGTTCATGATCACCGGGCGCCCGTCGCGGTAGTGCTCGCCGATGGTGCGCGCCTCGTTGTAGCTGCTCGGGTGCAGCGTCACGACGCGGCCCATCGGGTAGCCGCCCGCCTGCGCGGGGGCCTCGAGCTGGCGCGGACGCGGCGCGGGATCACGCCGGGCGTCCATCGCGAGCGCGCCGTGGGTCTGCGGGTCGGACGGCGACGTCTGCGCAGCCCAGGCCGGTCGCGGACGGCCGCGGTCGATCGGCTCGAAGTCGTCGTCGACGTCGTCGCGGTAGCCCGCGCGCTGACCCCCGAACCACCGGCGGCGGCCGCCGGGGTAGTCGTCGAAGTCGTCGTCGAGGTACTCGGGACGGCGCCCGTAGGCCCGGCCTTCGTAGTCGTCGGCGTCGTAGTCCTCGAGCTCTTCGGCAGGCACCATTCCGAAGTAAGCCTTCAGCTTCTGCAGTGTGCTCATGGCATTCCTCCGCGACTCCCCGTGCGTGGTTCCCACGTGCGCAGTCATGGTTGACCTGTCAAGGGGAGGCTAACCCTCGTCCCCCTAGCAGAGCGGTTCCGACACGCACGCACGTCGACCCGTGGTCGACCGCTTCTTCGAGATCGTTACTCATGCCGCACGACAGCTCACGCGCCGTTGGATACAGCGCGCGGAGCTGCTGCGCCGCACCGGCAAGACGTTCGAACGCCGCCGCTGGTTCCATCCCGAGCGGTGCCACAGCCATGATCCCCCGCAATCGGAGTTCACTCGATCGAATTACATGATCGGCGAGGTAATCAAGATCACTAAGCGGGCAGCCGCCGCGGGCCGGGTCGCCGTCGATGCTCGCCTGCAGGAGCACGTCGAGTGGCGTGGGCCGTTCGGCGGCAGCGGCGCCGAGGACGTCGGCGAGGCGGGTCGAATCGACCGACTGGACCTCGTCGGCCCACCGCGCGACGGACTTGGCCTTGTTGCGCTGGAGCCTGCCGACCATGTGCCAGCGCACCGGCACGCCCGGCCGCAGCGCCCTGACCTCGTCGGACTTGGGCGCGGCGTCCTGGTCGCGGTTCTCGGCGAGGTCGAGCACGCCGAGGTCGGCCAGGATCGCGGCGTCGGAGGCGGGGAAGGTCTTGGTGACGGCGAGAAGCCGCACGTCAGAGGGGGTGCGACCGGCTCTGGCGCACGCCGCGGCGATGCGGTCACGCACGTCGGCGAGGTTCGCGGCGATCTCGGCGGCGCGGTCCGTCACGGCTCGAACCAGGTGATCGCGGCCAATCGCCCAGTGGTCGATTCCCTGCGGTGACTGAACAGAGAACGATCTTCGTTGGTGCACCGCGGGTCGATCCCGATCTTCGCGACCCCGGCGTCGGCGAGCTGCCGCCAGAGCCCGGCGCGCAGGTCGAGCCCTGCGGTGCCCTTGCGGGTGCGGCACGCGCTGCCCGGTAGGTGCTTCTCCACGTCGGTCTGCATCGCCTGCGGCACCTCGTAGCAGTCGCCGCACACCGACGGCCCGAGCAGCACCTCGATGCGGTCCGCGTCGGCCCCGGCCTCCTTCATGGCGGCCAGTGCCGTGGGTACCACCCCGACCCGCGCGCCGACCCGGCCGGCGTGGACCGCCCCGACGACCCCGGCCGTGGCGTCGGCGAGCAGCACGGGCACGCAGTCGGCGACGAGGACGACGAGCGCGAGGTTCGGCTCGGCGGTCACCAACCCGTCGGTCGCCTCGACCGGACCGGCCTGCGGACCGTCCACGACGGCCACCGACCGGCCGTGCACCTGCTCCATCCACACCAGCCGCTCGGGCGCCAGCCCCAGCTCGCTCGCGAGCCGAGCCCGGTTCGCGGCGACGGCGGCGGGATCGTCGCCGACGTGCTCCCCGAGGTTGAACGACTCATAGGGTGCCGCCGACACCCCACCTTCACGCGTGGTGACCACCCGACGAATCCGCACTAGTCCGCCTCCCCGGAATTCTTACCCTTGGTTCCGTTCGGCGAACAGTGCGGACATGCGGTAACCGTGGTCCTCCGCCGCCACGGTCCCCTTAGGTCTCGTGATCTGGTGGGAACCTTAGTCAACTACCTGCGCATGAATGGGGGCACGTCGACTTCGCTGTCCGGGTCGTCGTCCACCGGGACCGCGCGGGTCGGCAGGCTGCCCTGGGCGCCGCGCGCGCCCGGCACCGACTGGGTGCCCGTCGCGGGCGGGGCCTGCTGGGTGAACCCGTTCGACGCCGGGGCCGTCTGCTGGTAGGTGCCCTGGTGCTGGGTCTGCGGGGTGGGCTGGGTCGGCTGTGCGACCGGCGCGGGCTGCTGGGTGACCGGCGGCGGCGGGGTCGCCGGGGCCGAAACCTGCCCGGAGACGGCGGTGGCGGTGGTGCCGGTAGTGGTACGAGCGCCCAACGCGGTGGGGTCGAGCTTCTTGTGCGTCGGCGTACCACTGTCAAAACCCGCTGCGATCACCGTGACCCGGACCTCGTCGCCGAGGGAGTCGTCGATGACCGTACCGAAGATGATGTTGGCCTCGGGATGCGCGGACTCCTGCACCAGCGACGCCGACTCGTTGATCTCGAACAGGCCGAGGTCGGAGCCGCCCGCGATGGCCAGCAGCACGCCGTGGGCGCCGTCCATGGACGCCTCCAGCAGGGGCGAGTTGATCGCCTTCTGCGCGGCCTGCACCGCCCGGCCCTCACCGCGCGCCGAGCCGATGCCCATGAGGGCGCTGCCCGCGCCGGACATGACGCTCTTGACGTCGGCGAAGTCGAGGTTGATCAGACCGGGGGTGGTGATCAGGTCGGTGATGCCCTGCACACCGGAGAGCAGCACCTCGTCGGCCGAGCGGAACGCGTCCATCAGCGACACGCCCACGTCGCCGAGCTGCAGCAACCGGTCGTTGGGGATGACGATGAGGGTGTCGCACTCGTTGCGCAGCTCGGTGATGCCGTCCTCGGCCTGCTTGGCCCGCCGCTTGCCCTCGAAGGAGAACGGGCGGGTGACCACGCCGATGGTGAGCGCGCCGAGCTTGCGGGCGATCGAGGCCACGACGGGCGCGCCGCCGGTGCCGGTGCCGCCACCCTCGCCCGCGGTCACGAAGACCATGTCGGCCCCCTTGAGGACCTCCTCGATCTCCTCGCGGTGGTCCTCGGCGGCCTTGTGGCCGACGTCCGGGTTCGCCCCGGCGCCGAGGCCGCGGGTGAGTTCACGGCCGATGTCGAGCTTGACGTCGGCGTCGGACATGAGCAGCGCTTGCGCGTCGGTGTTCACCGCGATGAACTCGACACCCTTGAGGCCGACCTCGATCATGCGGTTGACGGCGTTCACGCCGCCGCCACCGATGCCGACGACCTTTATCACGGCGAGGTAGTTGTGCGGGGGCGTCATGGTGCCGCCTTCCTGATCGTGTCTTGCATGGTGCTGTCCTGGCTCCCAAAATCTCTCGACCTCAACCAGAGCCTGAGAGTTATGTCAACCCCGGACTACGCAAGGAAGGTAGGCATACCTCGACCGTCGATCCAGCCGCCACGCCGTGTAGCGCCGCGGATGTTCGTCACGGGACGTAAGGCTCACTCCCCGGTCGCGCCGTCGAGCTGCTCGCGGATGATATCCAGATGTCCTGCGTGACGGGCGGTTTCCTCGATCATGTGGATCAGAACCCACCGCACATTCACCTGCTTGCCGTCCAGGTACGTCGCGACGTGGTCCAGCGGGAACCGGCCCGCGATCTCGCGGCTCACCGAGCATTGCTCTTCGTAATCGGCGACGAGCTGGGCGAGGGTCATGTCGGCGGCGACGCGGAACTCGCGGTCGGGGTCTTCCTCGGTGTAGGGGGCACGGTCCGGCTGGCCGTTGACCACCACGTCGAACCACCACGCCTCGACCCAGCGCAGGTGCGAGAGCAGCCCGGCGACGGTCATCAGCTCCGAGGGCAGCAGGACGCGGTGGGCGTCCTCTTCGGACAATCCGGTGGCCTTGCGCACGACGGTGCCGCGCTGGTAGTCGAGGAAGGTCGTGAGCTGGTCGAGTTCGCCGCCGGTGCGCGGGGGATCGATCCTGGTGTCGCTTGAAGTCATGGCCGCAGTCTCACCGAACCCGGCAGCCCCCGCGACGCAATTTCCACAGTGGACTACGCCACGGTCGGGAAGTCCGGCGTGGCCACGTCGTAGGTCTTGCCCGGGCGGGTCAGCAGCGGGCCGAGCACCGCGGCCTTGCGGCCGGACTCGTCGGTGCCGCCCCACTTGACCTCGCGGCCGTCGGTCAGCGTCAGCCGGACGTTGCCAACGGTCTCCGCGGTGACCTTCACGATCTGCGGCCGCAACGGCTCCGGCACGGCGGCCAGCACCGCCACCGCGGCCCTCGTCGTGGCCGTGTCCGGGGCGATGACCTGCGGCAACCCCGGTGGCGCCGCGGTCTCGACGCTGTAGTCGACCCCGTCGCCGTCGACCAGGTGGAACCCGTCCGGGCCGATCGCGACGGCCACCGCGGAGCGCTCGACCACGATGATCTCCACCGTGCTCGGGAACGACCGGCGCACGTCCACCGACCGCACGCGCGGCAGCGCGGCCACCCGCGCGGCGATGGCGTCGGTGTCGAGCCGGACGAGCGGGCTGCCCGCCTCGACGGCGGCCACGTCGCGCACCTCGTCGGCGGTCAGCACCGTGTTGCCCAGCACCTCGACCCCGCGCACCCCGAGCACCGACGTGAACATCACGACGTAGACCAGGGCCACCACGCCGAGGAACGCGCCGAGCACGCCCCACCGGCGCATCAGGTAGCGCCGCCGGGTCACGGGCCGCTCGGTGCGCGGCCTGCGCCTGGTCTCGGCCGTAGTCACTCTGGTTGATCCGGCGCGTTCGCCCGGCGGTCGAGTTCGGCGAGCAGCTCAGGACCCAGCGACGTGACGTCGCCCGCGCCCATGGTGAGCACGAGGTCGCCGTCGCGCACCAGGTCGGCCACGAGCGTGGTCACCCGGTCGAACGCGGGCTCGTAGTGGACCTCCGGCGCGGTGACGGCCTCGCTGATCAGCGCACCGCTCACCCCGGGTTCCGGCTGTTCACGGGCGCCGAAGACGTCGAGCACGACCACGACGTCGGCCAGCGACAGCGCCGCGCCGAACTCGGCGGCGAACTGCTTGGTGCGCGAGTACAGGTGCGGCTGGAAGATCACCACGACCCGGCCGTCGCCCGCGGCGGGCCGCACCGCGGCGAGCTGCGCGGCGACCTCGGTCGGGTGGTGGGCGTAGTCGTCGTAGATCCGCACGCCGCCGACGCGGCCCTTGAACTCGAAGCGCCTGCGCACTCCGCCGAACGCGGCGATGCCCTCGCCAAGCTCGATCAGCGGCGCGCCCAGTTCCCGGCCCGCCACCAGCGCGGCGATCGCGTTGAGCGCCATGTGCTCGCCCGGCATGGCCACACCGAGCTCGAACTCGCGGCCGTCCAGCGAGACCCGCGCGACTCCCCCGCCGTCGCGCGGCCGGTAGTCGAGCATCGTCGCGTCGGACGCGGCCGTCGCGGTGCGGCCGTAGCGGCGCACCCGGATGCCCTTGGCCTCGGCGCGCTCGGCCAGCGCGGCCGAGCCAGGGTCGTCGGCGCAGGCGACGAGCACGCCGTCTGCGGTGATCTGGTCGAGGAACGAGTCGAACACCGCCGTGTACGCCTCGACCGTGCCGTGGTGGTCGAGGTGGTCGGCCTCGACGTTGGTGACCACCGCGACCGACGGCCGGAACGCGAGGAACGAGCCGTCGCTCTCGTCGGCCTCGGCCACGAAGATCCCGCCGGACCCGTGGTGGGCGTTGGCGCCGGACTCGTTGAGGTCGCCGCCGATGGCGAAGGACGGGTCGAGCCTGCAGTGCTGCAGGGCGACGGTCAGCATCGACGTCGTCGACGTCTTGCCGTGGGTGCCCGCGACGCACGCGACCTGGTGGCCCATCATCAGCTCGGCCAGCGCCTGCGACCGGTGCACGACGACGATCCCGCGCTTGCGGGCCTCGACGAGCTCCGGGTTGTCCTCCTTGATCGCCGTCGAGACGACGACAGCGGTGGGAGCCTCGGGAAGCAGGTCGAGGTTGTCGGCGGACTGTCCGATCGCGATCTTCGCGCCCTGCGCGCGCAGGCTGAAGAACGCGCGGCTCTCCTTGGCGTCCGACCCGGACACCTGCCGGTTGCGGGCGAGCAGGATGCGGGCGATGCCGCTCATGCCCGCGCCGCCGATGCCGATCAGGTGGGCACGGGCGAGCAGGCGGTCGGTGGTGGTCATCGGGACCTCTTGTCGATGGAGTCGAGCACCATCCTGGCCAGCACGTCGGCGGCCTCGCGGTGCCCGCTGCCCTGGGCGGCCGCGCTCATCGCGGCCAGCCGGTCGGGGTTGGTGAGCATGGGGATCGCCAGTTCGGCGACGGCCTGCGGGGTCAGCTCGGCGTCGGGCACCATGACCGCGCCGCCCGCGTCGACCACCGGCTGGGCGTTGAGCGCCTGCTCGCCGTTGCCGTGCGGCAGCGGCACGTAGACCGCGGGCAGACCGACCGCGGACACCTCGGCCACCGTCATCGCCCCGCAGCGGCACAGCGCGGCGTCGGCGGCGGCGTAGGCGAGGTCCATGCGCTCCAGGTAGGGCACCGTGGCGTACTTCGGCGCCCCCGGCACCTCCTGCACGACCAGGGAGTTCTTGGGGCCGTGCGCGTGCAGCACGCCGATCCCGGCGTCGGCCAGGGCCCGCGCGGCGCCCGACACGGCGGTGTTGATCGACCGCGCGCCCTGCGAGCCGCCGAAGACCAGCAGCGTCGGCGCGTGCGGGTCGAGGCCGAAGAACTCGCGGGCCTCGGCGCGCAGCGCGGCGCGGTCCAGGTTGATGATCGACTCGCGCAGCGGGATGCCGATCACCTCGGCGTTGGGCAGGCCGGAGTCGGGCACGGCGACCGCGACCCGCTCGGCGAACCGCGCGCCGACCTTGTTGGCCAGGCCGACGCGCGCGTTGGAGTCGTGCACGATGATCGGCAGCCTGCCGCGCGCGGCCAGATAGGCAGGCAGCGCCACGTAGCCGCCGAAGCCGACGACGATGTCGGCGCCGACCCGGTCGAGCACCTCGCGGGTGGCCTTGATCGACGAGCGCACCTTCAGCGGCAGCTTGAGCAGGTCGACGTTGGGCTTGCGCGGCATCGGCACCGGCGGGATGAACTCCAGCGGGTAGCCGCGCGCGGGAATGATCGTCTTCTCCAGGCCGCGCTCGGTGCCCAGCGCGACCACGCGGGCGTCCGGCCGCAGCCGCATCACCGCGTCGGCCAGCGCCAGCGCGGGCTCGATGTGTCCGGCCGTGCCACCTCCCGCGATCACCACGCACGGGCCTTTACGGGCGGCCTGACTGCTCAACGACGTCCTCCTTTAGGGGTCCGCGGGTTGCCGCGGCTCGTCTTCTGCCGTGCTCGTTCCGGTGCGGCGCGCTTGCGCTGCTCGGCGCCGCGCGGCGGCGCGCTCGGCCGCACCGGCTTGCGCTTCTTCGGCGGCTGGTACGGGTCGGGCGCGGGCAGGTGCAGCAGCTTGCCGAAACGGCCCGGCCCCTGTGAGCGTAGTGCCGACACCGCCTCCGGCTCATGCCGCGCGCAGTTGCCGAGGATGCCGAAGACCATCATCGTCACCACGACCGACGTGCCGCCGGAGGAGATGAGCGGCAGCGTGATGCCGGTGACCGGCAGCAGACCCACGACGTAGCCGATGTTGATCGCGGCCTGGGCCACCAGCCACACGGTGAGCGTGGCGGCGACCATGCGGATCCACGGGTCGATGTTTCGGGTGGCGATGCGCATGCCGACGACCGCGAGCATCGCGAACAGGCCAAGCACCAGGCCGCAGCCGAGCAGCCCGAGTTCGTCGCCGATGAGGGCGAAGATGAAGTCGTTGTGGACGTTGGGCATGTAGTTCCACTTCGACGACCCCTGCCCGAGGCCGCTGCCGAAGAAGCCGCCGTCGGCCAGCGCGTACTGGGCCTGCAGCGCCTGGTAGCCGCTGCCGCCGAGGTCGTCGTCGGGGTTGAGGAAGCTCAGCACCCGGTCGAGCCGGTAGTTCGTGCCGACGGCCAGCAGCGCGACACCCGCGACACCGCCCAGCGCGAGCGAGCCGAACAGCCGCAGCGGGGCGCCCGCGAACCACAGCAGGGCGATCAGCACGACGCCGAGGGTGACCGTGCCGCCGAGGTCGGGTTGCAGCATGACCAGCGCGAACAGCACGAGAGCCACAGGCAGCACCGGGACCAGCAGGTGCCGGTAGCGGTGCAGCACGGCTCGTTTGACCACCAGCACGTGCGCGCCCCACAGCGCCAGCGCCAGCTTGCACAGCTCGATCGGCTGGAACGAGATCGGACCGAACCGGAACCAGCTGCGGGTGCCGTTGAGGGTGGCGCCCAGCGGCGTCAGCACGAGCACCAGCATGACCACGCCCGCGATCATCGCCAGCGGGCTCGCCGCGCGGATCTTCGCCAGCGGGGTGCGCAGGGCGACCCAGAACAGCACCGAGCCGACCAGCACGTACAGCAGCTGCTTCTTGAAGATCGTGTAGAGGCCGAAGCCCTTGGTGTTGATCGAGACGACCGACGACGCCGAGAGCACCATGACCAGGCCCAGCGCGGTGAGCAGGCCGAAGATGGCGAGTACGAGGTGGAAGGAGGCCAGCGGCCTGCCGAGCCACGCGGTCAGCACCGTGCGGACGGTGGCGAGCTTGCCCGCCGCGCGCACCGCGCGTCTCGGCCGCTCGATCGCGGGGCTCTCGGTCACAGTCATCACACCGCCCCGGTGTCGCCGTGGTCCTCCCGCAGAAGCCCGAGCACGGCTTCGGTGAACGCCTCGCCCCGGTGGGCGTAGTCGCGATACATGTCGAGGGAGGCCGCCGCGGGCGCGAGCAGGACGACGTCACCCGGTCGGGCCATGGCGCGTGCCGCGCGTACCGCTGCGATCATGGGCTCATCGTCTCCCGGACCCACGTGCCGCACGCGGACATCCGGGGCGTGTCGCGCCAGCGCCACCGAGATCACCTCGGCGTCGGCGCCCAGCAGCACCGCACCCCGCAACTTGTCGGCGACCTCTCGGACCAGTGCGTCGATCGAGGCGCCCTTGAGCTGCCCGCCCGCGATCCACACCACCGAGTCGAACGCGCGCAGCGAGCCCGCGGCGGCGTGCGGGTTGGTGGCCTTGGAGTCGTTGACGTAGGAGATCCCCGCGCCCTCGCCGACCGGCACGGCCCGGTGCGCGCCGGGGACGAACGCCTTCAGCCCGGCCAGGACCGCCTCAGTCGACACGCCGTAGGCGCGGGCGAGGGCGGCGGCGGCGAGCGCGTTGGCGACGTTGTGCGGGCCGGACGGCCGCACGTCGGCCAGCGTGGCCAGCTCGACGGCGTTCGCCTGCGGGTTCTCGGTGTAGGCGCGGTCGATCAGCAGGTCCTCGACGACGCCCAGCTCACCGGGCTGCGGGGTGTCGAGCCGGAAGCCGATCTGGGTGCCGTCGTGCTCGGCGGCCAGCCGCTCGGACCACTCGTCGGCGGTGTTGCGCACGACGAACTTGGCGCCGGTGTAGATCTTGCCCTTGTCGTGGGCGTAGGCGTCCATCGAGCCGTGCCAGTCGAGGTGGTCCTCGGCCAGGTTGAGCACCGCGCCCGCGTGCACGCGCAGCGACGACTGCCAGTGCAGCTGGAAGCTGGACAGCTCGACGGCGAGCACCTCGTGGCCCGCCAGCACCGCGTCGATCACTGGCAGGCCGACGTTGCCGCACGCCACGGCGTTCGCGCCGTGTGCCTTGAGCATCGATTCGAGCATGCCCACAGTCGTGGTCTTGCCGTTCGTGCCCGTGACCGCGAGCCAGACCGGCGGCTGGGGCAGCGTCTGGCCGATCCGCCAGGCCAGCTCGACCTCGCCGATCACCTCGACGCCCCGCTCGGCCGCCGCGACCAGCAGCGGGCTCGTCGGGCGCCAGCCGGGGCTGGTGACCACGAGGTCCGTGCCCTCCGGCGGCGCGCTCAGGCCGGGAACCAGCGCGACACCGATGTCGGCCAGTTCGTCGAGCCGCTCGGCGTTGGCGTCGGTGACCGTGACGTCCGCGCCGAGGCGCTTGAGGGCCGCCGCCGCCGACCGCCCGGTGACACCCGCACCCGCGACGAGGACGCGCCTGCCGTTCAGCTCGGTCACACGCCGCCGCCGAGCGCGAGCCAGTCGGCGTAGAACAGGCCGAGGCCGAACATCGCGCAGACGCCGGCCAGCAGCCAGAATCTGATGATCACCGTGGTTTCCGCCCACCCGGCGAGCTCGAAGTGGTGATGGAACGGCGCCATCCGGAACAGCCTTCGGCGGGTCGTGCGGAAGACGGCGATCTGCAGGACCACCGACACCATCTCGACCACGAACAGACCACCGATGACGATCATCAGCAGCTCGGTGCGGGTCGCCATCGACAGACCGGCGACGAGGCCGCCCAGCGCGAGCGAACCGGTGTCACCCATGAAGATCTTGGCTGGCGCGGCGTTCCACCACAGGAAGCCGATGCACGCGCCCATCGCGGCCGCGGCCACGATCGCGAGGTCCAGCGGGTCGCGCACGTCGAAGCACGCGGCCTCGCGGACGCGGGCGCAGTCGTGGCTGAACTGCCAGAACGAGATGACGACGTAGGTGCCCAGCACCATCGCCGACGAGCCGCCCGCAAGGCCGTCGAGGCCGTCGGTGAAGTTCACCGCGTTCGACCACGCGGAGACGGCCAAGTAGCAGAAGACGATGAAGCCGATGCCGCCGAAGGAAACGATCGCGATGTCTCGCACGAACGACAGGTGGTCCGACGCGGGGGTCAGCTCGCGCTCATCCGGGAACCGCAGCGCCAGCACGGCGAACGCGATACCCACGACGAGCTGGCCGACCATCTTCGCGGTCTTGTTCAGGCCGAGGTTGCGCTGCTTGCGGATCTTGATGAAGTCGTCCAGGAAGCCCACCACGCCGAGACCGGTGCCCAGGAACAGCACCAGCAGGCCGGAGGCGGTCGGCGACTCGCCGCGCGGGGTCGACATGGCGTTGACGATGTGGGAGGTGCCGTAGCCCGCCCACATGGCCAGCACGATCGCCACGCCACCCATGGTCGGGGTGCCGCGCTTGGCCTTGTGCCCCTGCGGCCCCTCCTCGCGGATCTCCTGGCCGAAGCCCTGCCGGGAGAACACCCTGATCAGGTACGGGGTGAGCAGGATCGACACGACCATCGCGATGGCGGCCGCGATGAGGATGCTTTTCACTTGGTGTCCTCCAGCAGTGCGTCGGCGACGCGCCACAGCGCGGCGGCCTTGGACGCCTTCACGAGCACCACGTCACCGGGTGCCAGTTCCGCGCGCAGCAGCGCCACCGCGGCGTCGACGTCGGCCACGAGCACCGACTCCTCTCCCCACGAACCCTCCAGGTGCGCGCCCTGGTGCATCGCCCTGGCCCCGTCCCCGACGACGACCAGCCGGTTGATGTCCAGCCGGACCGCGAGCCTGCCGATCTCGTCGTGCGCAGCGACCGCCGAGTCGCCCAGTTCGCCCATCACGCCGAGCACGGCCCACGACCGGCGCCGCTCGCCCGTGCGGGCCATCGTCGCCAGCGTCTTCAGCGCGGCGCGCACGGACTCGGGATTGGCGTTGTAGGAGTCGTTGACCACCGTGACTCCGTCGGCCCGGGTGGTGACCTCCATGCGCCGCGCGGACACCCGGCTCGCCCCGGAGAGGCGCTCAGCGATCTCCTGCGGCGTCACGCCCAGCTCCAGCGCCACCGCGGCCGCGGCGAGCGCGTTGCCGACGTGGTGGGCGCCGTGCAGGGCGAGGCTGACCTCGGCGTCGCCCTTCGGGGTGATCATGGTGAAGGACGCGCGGGCCTGGTCGTCGAGTTCGATCTTCTCGGCGCGGACGTCGGCGTGCGCGGCCTCGCCCACGAGGACGACACGGGCTGCTGTGCGGTCTGCCATGGCGGCGACCAGCGGGTCGTCGGCGTTGAGCACCGCCACGCCGTCGGCGGGCAGCTTCTCGACCAGTTCGCCCTTCGTCTTGGCGATGTCGGCGCGGGAGCCGAACTCGCCGAGGTGGGCGCTGCCGACGTTGACCACGACGCCGATCCGGGGCGGGGCGACGTCGCACAGCGCGGCGATGTGGCCGGGGCCGCGCGCGGAGAGTTCGAGGACGAGGTGCTTGGTGTCCTCATCGGCGCGCAGGACGGTCCAGGGGTGGCCGAGTTCGTTGTTGAACGAGCCGGGGGGCGCCACGGTCGGGCCCATGGGGGCCAGCAGCTGGGCGATGAGGTCCTTGGTGGAGGTCTTGCCGGACGAGCCGGTGACGCCGACGACGGTGACGTCGAGGCGGTCGACCACGGCCCTGGCCAGCGCGCCCAAGCCCGCGAGGACGGCGGCGCCGGAGCCGTCGACGTCGCCGGTGAGCGCCACGGACCGGGTGTGCGCGTCGGTCGTCGGGGGGACGATCACGGCGGGCGCGTCGACCGGGCGGGCGGCGAGGACCGCGACCGCGCCGGACTCGGTCGCGGCGGCGGCGAAGTCGTGGCCGTCGACGCGTTCACCGGGCATGGCCACGAAGAGGCCGCCCTGGGTGACCGCGCGGGAGTCGAACTCCACCGAGCCGGTGACGACTTCGTCCCCGGTGGCCTGGTGCAGCGTGCCGCCCACGGCGTCGGCGACCTCGCGCAACGTCAACCGGATCAATGGTTCGCCTCCCCGTCGGTGGTCGTGCCCTCCACTACGACGCCGCACGGGCGGGCCGGTTGCCTGCCGATCATGACGACATCCCGCGGATGGCCGCGGCGAGTTCGTCCCGATCCGAGAACGGGTGCACGACCCCGGCGATCTCCTGGCCGGTCTCGTGGCCCTTGCCCGCGACCACCACGACATCACCCTTCTCCGCCTTGGCCACCGCGGCGATGATCGCCTGGCGCCGGTCCCCGATCTCGACGACCTCGCCGCGCTCGGCCGCCGGAACCGCCCGCGCCCCGGCCAGCATCGCCGCCCGGATCGCCGCCGGGTCCTCGCTGCGGGGATTGTCGTCGGTCACCACGAGCAGATCGCTGCGCCGCGCCGCCGCCTCGCCCATCAGCGGGCGCTTCGCGGTGTCGCGGTCGCCGCCGCAGCCGAGCACGACGATCACCTTGCCGTCGGCGCGCGCGCGGATCGCGTCGAGCGCCAGCGCGACGGCCTCGGGCTTGTGCGAGTAGTCGACGACGGCCGTGAAGTCCTGGCCGACGTCGACCCGCTCCATCCGGCCGGGGACGCGCACTGTGGACAGTCCACGCACGATCGTCTCGACCGGGACGCCGGACTCGGCCAGGATCGCCGCGGCGAGCACGGCGTTGGCGATGTTGAACGTGCCCGGCATCGGCAGGGTTGCGGGGATCACCTGCTTGTCGGGGGTGTGGAGCAGGAAGGACTGCTCTCCCGACAGCGAGGTGTGCGCGTCGCTGGTGGTCCAGTGCGCGGCGCCGGTCGTGGACACGGTGACGGTGTCGGGGGTGACCAGGCGGCGGCCCCACTCGCCGTCCACGCAGACGACCTCGCGCGCGGAGCGGCCGTCGAACAGCAGGCGCTTGGCGGCGAAGTAGTCCTCGAGGTCGGGGTGGAAGTCGAGGTGGTCCTGCGACAGGTTGGTGAACGCGCCGATGGCGAAGCTCGTCCCGGCGACCCGGCCGAGGGCCAGGGCGTGGCTGGAGACCTCCATGGCCACGTGCGTCACGCCGCGCTCGACCATGACGGCGAACAGGGCCTGCAGGTCGGGAGCTTCTGGCGTGGTGAACGCGCTGGCCAGGCGCTCGCCCGCGATGCGCGTCTCGACGGTGCCGATCATGCCGGTGGTGCGGCCCGCGGCGGCGAGGCCGGACTCGACCATGTAGCTGGTGGTGGTCTTGCCCGAGGTGCCGGTGACGCCGAGGACGTCGAGGTGGCGGGACGGGTGGCCGTAGATGATCGCGGCGAGGGGGCCGAGGACGGCGCGTGGGTCGGGGTGGACGAGCACCGGGACACCGGCGTCGCGGACGGCGGGTCTGGCCGCTCCGGCCTCATCGGTGAGCACGGCGGCGGCGCCCGCGGCGATGCCGTCGGCGGCGAAGTCGGCGCCGTGCGCGCGAGCGCCGGGGAGCGCGGCGAACAGGTCGCCGGGGCGCACGTGCTGGGCGCGCAGGGTCGCGCCGGTGACGGTGGTGCCGTCTGTGGTCGCGATCAGTCGCGCGCCCGCGGCTTCGGCCAGCGTGGACAGCGCGACAGGGACGGTGCGGGTGGGGCGAGGCGGTGCCGTGACAGCCTTGCCCTCGAGCTTGGCGGGCACGCCGCGAAGGCTACCTCTGCGCGGTTCGCGCGCCCTGCCGCCCCTCGATCACGGCGAGCCGCGGTGATGATGTAGACACGCTCCGAACACGATCGGGTGAATCTTGTTTTCGCTGCTGAAATCCCTGGCGCGTTCGGTAGAGTCGAACACATGTTCGATCTACTGCCGCAGGCGCGCCGCCACCTGGTGAGGACCGTCCTCACCGGACTGTGGCGGCTGCTGTCACGGCACGATGAGCGGCACGATCGGCGACTGCTCCTTGGACATCGGGATGTTGTAGCGCTGCGCGATGAACGAGGCCACGTCGTGGAAGAACGGCGCGGCCGTGTGCCCCTCGGGCGTCGTGTAGGCCGGGGTGTCATAGACCATGCCGACCACGAACCGCGGGTTGTCGGCGGGCAGGATCCCGGCGAAGGTGATCCAGTACTTCGAGTCGCTGTAGCGGCCCGCCGCGCGGTCGAACTGCTGCGCGGTGCCCGTCTTCCCCGAGATCTGGTAGCCGGTGACCGCGGCCGCGGGCGCGGTGCCACTGTTCTGGTGCGGCGCCTTCTGCACCACCGCCCGGAACATGTCCCGCGCCGTCCGCGCGGTCTCCGGCGACACGACCCGCACCCCTTCCGGCCGCGGCTCCTCCACCCGCGTCCCGTCGGGCCGCACCGTGGCCTTGACGATCCGCGGCGGCATCCGCACCCCGTCGTTGGCGATGGTCTGGTACATGCCCGCCATCTGCAGCACGGTCATCGAAAGACCCTGGCCGATCGGCAGGTTGCCGAAGGTGCTGCCCGACCACTGGTTGAGCGGCAGCACGCTGCCCGGGCTCTCACCGGGCAGGCCGACCCCGGTCCGCGTGCCGAGGCCGAGCTTCGACAGCAGGTCGGCGAACCGGTTCTCGTTGACCTGCTGGGCAAGCAGCAACGTCCCCACGTTCGACGACTTGGCGAACACACCGGTCGTCGTCAGATTGATCCGCCCGTGATCCCACGCGTCGGCGACAACCCGGTCAGCCACCTTGAGCGACCCGGGCACGGACAGAACGGTCTCCGGCGTGGTGATGCCGTACTCCAGCGCCCCCATCGCGGTCACGATCTTGTTGACCGATCCCGGCTCGAACGGCGTGGTCACCGCCGGGTTGGCCATGTCCTTCGGGTCGATCGACTTGGCCGACGGGTCGAACGCCTTGTCGTTGGCGAGCGCGTAGACCTCCCCAGTCTTCGCGTCGAGCACGACAACGCTGACGGTCTTCGACTGACTGCGCCGCCCGAACTCGGCCGCCTTCTGCTGCAGGAAGAACTGCAAGTCAGCGTCGATGGTCAACTCGAGGTCCGACCCATCGACCGCGGACCGGAGCCCACGCTCGCTGCCCGGGATGACCGCGTCGGTGCGCTCGTCTGTCTCGACAATCTGAGTTCCCGGCTGCCCTGCGAGCTGGTTGTCGCGCAGGTTCTCCAGCCCACTGAGCCCGTGCAGCGCGTGCTTGTTGATGTCTGGGTTTTCCTTGCGCCAGTTGGCATACCCGACGATGTTCGACCCGAGGTCACCCCCCGGATACTCGCGAATGGCCCGATACTCCACGTTGAGCTGCGGAAACTCCTTCTTGAGGTCGCGGGCCTTCGCGGGCTCGACGTTCTCGGCCACGTAGACGAACTTCTTGTCCTCCCGCAACTTCGCCAACACCTGAGCCTCAGGCGCCGCGTCCCCCAACACCTCGTGCAGCCGCTTGGCAATAGCCGCCGTCTCCTCCTCGAAGGTAGGAGTCTTCGGCTCCGTCTGCCGCAACTTCTCCAACGCGGCCCGCTCAGCCGCCGGCCGATAAGCCAGTGCTCTGGCCTCAACACTGAAGGCCAGTTCAACCCCGTTCCGGTCCACAATGGACCCCCGCCGCGCCGGAATCGGGATCTCCAACACCCGCTGCCGCTCAGCCCGGGCCGCGAGCGCGTCCGATTCGAAGACCTGAACCTGCACCAACTTCAACCCGGCGACCACCAGCGAAGCGATCAACACGAACCGGATGACCACAACCCGGATCCGGTGATCAGTCCCCTGAGCCCGCTTCCGAACCTGCCGCATCCGCCCCGGCGCGGGCGACTCGCGCACCATCCCTGGCCGACCAGCCGCCCGAACTCCGCGCCCACCCGGGTACGCCCCGCCTACCGGCCCGCGACCACCAACCCGCCCGGAACCACCCGCGGAAGCACCACTCCGCCCCCGCACACCAGCACTCCCCGCGACCCCAGCAACCCCACGCACGCCACCCGCGCCGCCGCGACCGACCCCGCCCGCTCCCCGAGCCCCCGCCCGACCAACCGGGACACCGGCCCCTCGGCCGCCACCAGCACCAGCCCGACCACTGCCGCCAGCTCCGTTACCGGCACCTGCCCGACCAGCAGTCCCCCCAAGACCGCCGCTCGACCCGGCCCGACCAGCACCCCCCGCGGTGCCACGCCCACCCACACGCCCGTCCCCCGCGCCACGACCACCTATCCAGCCGTCCGCTCCAGCCGCGCCACGGCCACCACTTCCCGCACCACGCCCGCGACCGGCGCCCCCATCCCCACCGGCCGTGCCACGACCACCAGCGCGCCCGAGTCCGGCCGCCCCGCGCCCACCACTGGAACGCCCGTCAGCACCCGAGGCGCCACGCCCAGCACCAGCTACGCCGCGACCGTCACCCGCACGTCCAACTCCAGCCGTCCCACGCCCACCACCGGCACCCGCATCCCCACCGGCCGTGCCACGACCACCAGCGCGCCCGAGTCCGGCCGCCCCGCGCCCACCGATGGGACGCCCGTCAACACCCGCTGGAAGCCCATCAGCCCCAGCTGCGCCACGGCCACCATTTCCTCGACCCACACCCGGGGACCCACTGACACCCGAGGCGTCCCGGCGACCGCCCGCGCCTGCCTGCCCGGCACCGCGACCACCGCCCGGCACACCGCGTCCGACCGCGCCATCGGATCCCCGACCTACCCGGCCCGCTCCGCCTTCGGACGAGCCCCGGCCACCCGCACCCCCGCGACCACCGGCCCCAGCACCCCCCGAGCCTTTCGGAACTCCCCCACGCGGCAGCGACCCGCCACCGCTCCCCTTGGGCTGCCCACCCCGCGAAACCCCATCGCGGTCCGAGTCACCTCGACCCGGCGGCTCCCCATTGCGACCCGACATCAGACACCCTCACCCTGCCCAGAACTCACCAAACCAGCAGCCGCACCGGCACTCCCACGCCACCCGGCCACCAGCCCCACACCCACCCAGCGCTCCCACGCCGTCAACACCACACCCGAGTCCCCAGACCCGCCCTGTCGGCGTCCCCACGCCGGGCGCGCCCCGCCAGACCACCCGCCCACGGTCACCCGACGCACAGGCGTCGCCAAGCCGTCAGCGCGAGAGTCCGGCCACCCGACAACCACCTGTCCACGAGACCCACCGAGCACCACAGCCGACAGCGAGCCAGATCGCGAGGGTGTCCCCCGATTTCCCCCACGGCGGCGAACGCGCCGCAGCTCAGCGGCGGGCGCCGGCCGAGCTTGCCGAAGACGGCGGCAGACCACGCGCGGGGCATGCGCGGCATGCTGCGCCCGCGTGTCGCCAGAGGTGGCGGCACGCGGGCGTGGCTGGGATGGCATCAGCCGCCTCCGCCTGGTGGCGGAGCGGCGCCCTGGGCCGGGGGCTGTGCGCCCGCGGCGGGCTGCGCTCCGTCAGCAGGAGTGCCAGCGGCAGGTGGCGTCGCACCGGCCGCGGGCGCGGCACCATCAGCGGGCGGCGTGGCACCCGCGGCGGGCGGCGTGGCGCCTGCGGCAGGCGGGGTCGCGCCCGCGGGCGGCTGAACCGCTGCCGGGTCGGGCGCGGGCGGAGCAGGCGCCTGAACAGGCTTGGCGTCGCCCACCACGGTCACCGAGCCGTCGGGGCCGACCACCAGCCGGGCCGGGTCGCCCGCGGGCACCATGCCGAGCTGGCGGGCACGCTCCGCCAGCGCGGAGGCCGACTCGTTGCGGGTCACCTCGCGCTGGAGTTGGGCGGCTTGTTCGGCGAGTTCGTTGGCTTCCTTCTTGGCGTTCTCGAGTCGGTAGGAGTCGGCGACGGCCTGCGTCGTCAGCCACAGCGTCGCCGCCACGCCCACCGCCAGCAGGGCGATGATCAGCACGACGAACGAAGCCCGACCAGCGGCCGCTTCCTCCGGGTCGACAGCGGGCCGGTTCTTCGCGGGCCGACCGCCCTCCCGCTGCGCGCGGCGGGCGTAGGCACGCTCAGCCGCGGCCGTGCGCGGACGCGCCTGCCGCCCAACCGGCTCCACCTCCGGCTGCTCGACGGGCTCGACCTCAGGCGCGATGGTCGCGGCCGCCGACTTGCGCACGGGCACGGACGGCTCCGCCGAAGGCCGGACCCGGACCTCACCCGCAGACCGACGCGACCGAACAGCCTCCCCACCACGCGCAGAACCCCGCGCCGAACGCCGACTTCCACGCTCGCCATCAGCCCCGCGAGAACCACGGGAAGACCGGCGAACACCCCGCTCGCCATCGGCGACAGCGGAACCCGATCCGCCGTCAGCCTCATCAGAACGACCCGAATCCCCATCGACGCGCGTCTCAGCAGCACCCCGAGCCGACCGACGATTCGTTCCGCGGACAGAAGTCCGGCCATCGTCAACAGCCGTCACAGAACCCCGCGATCCACCGTCAGCCACTCCAGCCTCGTCCGTCGCAGAACCCTGCCCAGCCCGAGCCGAATCCCCCACAACATCCACAGTGGACTCAACCGGAGTCCGCCGAGGGCGCCTGCGCGGCTGACGCTCAGCCTCGGGCTCCGGCCGCGACCGGCCGAGCTTCGCCAGGGCACGCTCCGCCCACGACTCCTCAGCAGGACGAGAGGCTCGATTGGCCTTGTTGCGCGTCGGCGCGGTCATGTTGCCTCCCTGATCCGTTCGGCGGCGCGCAGTCGGACCGACTGGGCGCGGGGGTTGTGCTCGGTCTCGGCCTCGTCGGCCAGTTCGGCGCCGCCGCGGGTGAGGAGGCGGAAGTACGGGGCGTGTTCGGGCAGTTCGACCGGCAAGCCCGGCGGCGTCGTGGACTTCGCCAGTTCCCCGATCGCCTTCTTGACGATGCGGTCCTCCAGTGATTGGTAGGACTCCACGACGATCCGGCCGCCGACTCGCAGCGCCCCCAGCGCCGCCGGGATGGCGCGGCGCAGGACGTCGAGTTCGGCGTTGACCTCGATGCGCAAAGCCTGGAAGGTCCGCTTCGCCGGGTGGCCGCCGGTCCGCCGGGATGCCGCCGGGACAGCCGCGTACAGCAGCTCGACCAGCCGGGCGCTCGTGGTGAACGGCTCCTTGGCCCGCTCGGCCACGATCGCCTTGACGATGCGCGGCGCGAAGCGTTCCTCGCCGTACTCACGCAGGATGCGGACCAGTTCGCCCGGCTCGTAGGTGTTCAGCACGTCGGCGGCGGTCGGGCCGGTGGTCGGGTCCATCCGCATGTCCAGCGGGGAGTCGCGCGCGTAAGCGAAGCCGCGTTCGGGCACGTCGAGCTGCATCGAGGACACGCCGAGGTCGAACAGCACGCCGTCCACCCGCGACAGTCCCAACGACGACAGCGCCTCGGGCAGTCCGTCGTAGACGGTGTGCACGAGGTGGACGCGGTCGCCGTGGCGGGCGAGGCGTTCGGCGGACATGGCCAGCGCGTTCGGGTCGCGGTCGAGGCCGACCAGCGTGAGCGAAGGGTGGGCCGAGAGCAGTGCGTCGGCGTGACCGCCGAGGCCAAGGGTGGCGTCGACCAGGACGGCGGGGTGGTCCGACAGCGCTGGAGCGAACAGCTCCAGAATCCGGTCCAGCATCACCGGCACGTGCCGCGGCTGATCCGTCATGTGGCCACACCCCCTTTCAGTCCGGCCAGACGGCCGGGTGCCGCCAGGTCCCCGCCCGCTCGTCGGACCTGGCACCGGGGAAGGTGCGCCAGGGCCGAAAGCGAGCGGACCGAGGCCTCACGGCACCCGCGTCTTCCTGCTCCCCCCACAACCTCAGAACACGCCGGGCAGTACCTCCTCACGCGCTTGCGAGTAGCTGTCCTCGTGTTCGTCCAGGTAGGTCTGCCACGCTTGCGCGTCCCAGATCTCCAGCCTGGTGATCGCCCCGATGACAACGCAGTCCTTGGTCAACCCGGCGTAGCGCCGCAGTTCCGGTGCGACCGCGATCCGACCTTGGCTGTCCGGACGCTGCTCGTCGGTGCCCGCGAACAGGTACCGCTGGTAGGCCCGGACGGCTTCGTTCGTCAGGGGCGCCGCCGCCACTTTGCGCGCCATTTCCTCGAACTCCGCGCGTGGGAACACGTAGAGGCAGTGATCCTGACCCTTCGTGACCATGAGTCCACCCGCGAGCGCTTCCCGGAACTTGGCGGGCAGTGTCAGCCGCCCCTTGTCGTCGAGCTTCGGGGTGTGCGTGCCGAGGAACATCGGACACCCACCTCCCCACCGAACCGGTCGGATCGGCCATGGGACTCCCGTCCGCCCCACTTGGCGCCACAGTACCCCACTTTTCACCACAGTCAACGCGAATCGAGTCGGATTCCGACCGATCGGGATCGCGTTTGCCCAGCTAGAAGCCCGGGGGGCCAGGTGGGGGGCGGTGGGGAGTCGACCGCCGCGGGTGATTCCAAATCCCCGCGCAACCCCGGTCCTAGCCACGCGTCCTACGGGAATGTGGGCCGCTGTGGGGCCCTGGGGGTGAGACGTGGGGGCGTCGGTGGGTGGAAGTGGGGAGCGGGCGGCTGCGCAGCCCGCACGACCGGTCGCACAGGGTGACCGAAGGCGCGGTCGATCATGGTCGGAGCCGACCTGGCACGATCGACACCGGCGCGCGGGCCGAATCGGCTTGTCTGGAAACGTTGGGGTACTTCGCCCCGGTTTGACACACTCCATGGAAGGCTGTCGCGGCCACGGCAGACTGCCCCACCGAGCGCCCGCGCCCCGATCGGGTGCCCAGAGCCCGGTGACTCTGCACAAGCATCAGGAGGTCGTGTGACGTCGAGTACCCCGCCCGCCGCTCTGCCGGGGCACCCCCCGTACGGCGGGCACGGCCCCGAGGCGCAGGCACCGACCCCGCCGTATCCGAGCGACAACCACCGTCCGGTCGGCAGGCTCGACGACCTGCACGCGACCGCGCAGCGCATCGCCGCCAACGTCGAGCGGGTCTTGGTCGGCAAGCCCGAGGTCGTGCGGATCGCGCTGGTCACCCTGCTCGCCGAGGGCCACCTGCTGGTCGAGGACGTGCCCGGCGTCGGCAAGACGTCGCTGGCCAAGGCGCTGGCCCGGTCGATCGACTGCTCGGTGAGCCGCATCCAGTTCACCCCCGACCTGCTGCCCAGCGACGTGACCGGTGTGTCGATCTTCAACCGGCAGACCAGCGAGTTCGAGTTCCGCCCCGGCCCGGTGTTCGCGAACATCGTCGTCGGCGACGAGATCAACCGCGCGTCGCCGAAGACGCAGTCGGCGCTGCTGGAGTGCATGGAAGAGCACCAGGTCACCGTCGACGCGAAGACCTATGAGCTGCAGTCGCCGTTCATGGTGATCGCGACGCAGAACCCGATCGAGATGGAGGGCACCTACGCCCTCCCCGAGGCCCAGCGCGACCGCTTCACCGCGCGCGTGTCGATCGGCTACCCGGACCCGCAGGCCGAGCTGGCGATGGTCGACGAGCACGCGGGCGCCGACGTCTTCAAGACGCTGCAGCCGGTGTCCACCGGCGACCAGGTGCGCGGTCTCATCGAGACGGTCCGCGGTGTCCAGATCGCCCAGGAAGTCCGGCGCTACGCGGTGGAGTTGGTGTCGGCGACGCGGCGGCTCTCCGAGATCCGCATCGGCGCCTCCCCCCGCTCGACGCTGCACCTGGTGCGGGCCGCGCGGGCGCAGGCGGCGCTGTCGGGCCGCGACTTCGTGGTGCCCGACGACATGCATCTCGTCGCCATCCCGGTGCTCGCGCACCGGCTGGTGCTCACCCCGGAGGCCCAGGCCGCCCGGCGTTCGCCCGCCGAGCTGATCCGCGGGCTCATCCAGCGTGTCCCCGTGCCGCAGGCCGACCCGGCCGCGCAGTGGGCACGCGGTCGTCAGTAGGAGTGGACGATGGGGGCGCTGTCGGGGCTCACCACACGGGGACGCTGCCTCTTGGCGGCGGGGGTAGCCGCCGCGCTGTGCTCGGTGGTGCTCAACGAGCGTGACCTGCTGCGGGTCGCGGTGTTCGTGGTGGCGCTGCCGCTTATCGTGTGCGGGTTCACCGCGATCGCGAAGGTCGGCCTGCACGCCGAGCGCCACCTGGCGCCCGCGCGGGTGCCGGTGGGTGGTCGCGCGGAAGTGGCCTTGACCGTGCGCAGCACCGGCAGGCTCCCGACCGGCGGCCTGCTGGTGTCCGACGGCGTGCCGTACGCGCTGGGCGGCAAGCCGCGGTTCGTCATCGAGCACCTGCCCCGGCACACCGGCACGCAACTGCGGTACGCGGTGCAGCCGATGCTGCGCGGCATCCAGCAGCTCGGCCCGCTGAAGGCGACGATCACCGACCCGTTCGGCCTCGCCGAGTTCGAACGCGAGCTGGCGCGCACGTCCCGGCTCGTGGTGGTGCCGCGCGTGGTCCCGCTGTCCGGCGTCCCCGGCGGCTCGGGCCTCGGCTCGGGCGACGACGGGTCGATCCGGCTCAACGTCGGCCACGGCGAGGACGACGCGATCGTCCGGCCGTACCGCCAGGGCGACGATCTGCGCAAAGTCCACTGGCGCTCGACAGCGAAACGCGACGAGATGATGGTCCGCGTCGAGGAAAGCCCGTGGCGCGGCGGCACGACGGTGCTGCTGGACCACCGCGTCTCCGGCCACCGCGGCGTCGGCGCGAGCTCGAGCCTGGAGTGGGCGGTGTCGTTCGCGGCGAGCATCTGCGTGCACCTGCACCGCTACGGCCAGCAGATCCGCCTGGTCACCGAGACCGGCGCCATCCTGGTCAGCGACGCGGGCGACGGCAGCCACAGCGACAACGCGGTGCTCGACACGCTGGCCGCCCTGCAGCCGGTGCACCAGCGCGAGATCAACTGCCCGGCCGACCCGGGCCACGGCCAGGAACTCATCGCCATCATCGGCGCCGCCGACGCCGAGTCGGTCGGCCAACTCATCCGCTACCGCACCCGCGGCACCCGCAGCTTGGCCGTCCTGCTGGACGCCACCGCATGGGGCGCGGGCGACGGCCCCGACGGCGACCCACAGGGCGCGGCGGCGCTGCTGACCGCGGCAGGCTGGGGCGTGACGGTGGCGCGCCCGGACATCCCGATGACGCGGGTGTGGAGCAGCATCTGCCGCACCAGCACCAAGCGCGGCGACAGCATGATCGCGGGGTTCGGCTCATGAACTCGCGTCCCACCGCCTGCTTCCCTCGTCGCCTGCGAGATCGCAGGAACCGAGCCCTCCGTACTCCGGTCGCTGCCCCCGCGACCGCGTCGGTCGGAGACACCTTCGTCGCGACACATGGGACGCCGATCTCCACCGGTTGCGCCGGCGAGCGGGATGCTCACGCCGCTCGTGTCATCCGGCTGATCATTGTCAGGTGGCGACCGCGATCCAAGACCGAGGCACTCGACCTCGGCTGCGCCGAGGGCAACCTGCGCGGCGACGACGAAGCCGTGGCGGTGCTGATGCCCGACGACCTCGTGCTTTCCATCGGCGTGCCGACTCAGACTTCCGGCGTCGCCGACACGACCCTCAGCCGGTCCATCCGGGGACGGGCGACAGTTGATCTTCGTTCGGGTGTGGCTGTGGATGAATTGGGATTCGGCTCATGACTGACACCACCACTCCCCAGGCCCAATGGTCGGTCACCGTCACCCCGGTGATCGCCGCCATCACCACGCTCTGTGCCTCCAGTGCGCTCGCCGGCGTCATCGAAGGCATGCGCTGGCTGGGTTATGCCGGCATCGCCGTCATGGTGGTTACCGCCACCGGGCTCGGCCTGCGCGCCCTGCGCACCCCCACGCTGGTCGTCGGGCTCGCGCAGATGGCCGCGTTGATGTGCCTTGTCGTCGCGCTGTTCACGAACAGCGGAATCCTCGGTGTGTTCCCCGGCCCCTCCGCCATCGAGGAGCTTGGGGAGGTGCTACGGAGGTCGGTCGAGGCCGTCCAACTGGGGGTTCCGCCAGTTCCCGCGACCGCGCCGATGCTCTGTCTTGTGGTCATCGCGATCGGGTTGGTCGCGGTGCTGGTCGACACGCTCGCCGTGTCGGCGGGAGCGCCCGCGGCGTGTGGGCTCGTGCTGCTCTGCGTCTACGCCGTCCCCGCCTCACTGGCCGACGACCTGCTGCCCTGGTGGTCCTTCATCCTCGGCGCGACGTCGTTCGCGTTCCTGTTGGCCGTCGACGGGGCGCACCGGCACCAGCAGTGGCGCAACCGGCCCGCGCTCCCCGGCACGGCGGCCGGGTTCGGATCGCCGTCGGCCATGGTGTCGGTGGCGCTGGTCATGGGGCTGCTCGCGGGGGCGCTGATCACCGGGATCGGCACCGTCGGCAGCCTGCCCGGCGGCAGCGGCGGCAAGGGCGGCGGCGGTGGCCTGGCGCTCAAACCGTTCACGGCGCTGCGCGGGATGCTCGACCAGGGCACCAACATCGAGCTGTACCGGGTGCGCAACCTCGGCAACGAGGCCCGCTACCTGCGCGCGATGACCCTGCCCCGCTACGACCGCAACGGCGGCTGGACCGCGGTCGACGCCCTGCCCGACGACTACCCCGCCGACGCTGACCTGCCGCCCGCGCCGGGTGACGACGGCGGCGGCACGATCACCCGCATCGAGATCGAGCCGATCAACTCGCCCAAGGACCTGTGGGCGCCGGTCTACGGCACGCCGCGCAGGCTGCGCGACATCCCCAAGGGCATGTTCTACGACCAGAGCGGCGGGATGGTCTACTCCCGCACCCCGCGCCAACTCGGCAAGTACACCGAGGACGCGGACATGAGCCAGCCCGCGCGCGAGGACCTGCGGCTGGCGGGCAACGACTTCAGCGAGATCGACCAGATCTACCTCACCGCCGACGGCATCGACCCCGAGGTCGTCGCGCTCGCCAAGCAGATCACCGCGGGCAAACCGACGATGTTCGACAAGGCGCTGGCGCTGCAGCAGTACTTCGACCGCGCCAACGGCTTCGAATACAAGACGCAGACCGACGCGACCAGCGACGAGAACGCCCTCAAGGACTTCCTGTTCCGCTCCAAGGTCGGCTACTGCGAGCAGTACGCCTCGGCCATGGCCATCCTCGCCCGCGCGGTGAACATCCCGTCCCGCGTCGCGATCGGCTACACGGCGGGCTTCCAGTCCGGCGACTACCGGTCCATCACCACCCAGGACGCGCACGCGTGGGTCGAGGTGTTCTTCCCCGCCCAGGGCTGGGTCACCTTCGACCCGACGCCGCTGACCGACGGCCGCACGTTCGTCCCCCCGTACACGACGGGCGACCCGAGCGCGGGTCCGGAGACGTCGGTGACGGAGGAAGAGGTGCCCACCGGCGCCCCGTCGACGAGCGCGGCGCCGCGGGAGGACCCGGTCAACGAGCAGGACCCGGACGCGATCGACTCGTTCGCCGGGCAGGAGGACACGTCGTGGCCGTGGCAGATCTGGGCAGGGCTGATCGGCTTGGTGCTGACGGCGGCGGCTGTGGTGGCGGCTCGGGTTCGGCGGTCGCTGGTGCGGTTCGCGGTGCCGGTGGTCGCGGTGTTGGCGACGTTGACGCTGTTCTTCCTGGTCGCGGCGGTGTCGTGGTGGTTGGCGGCGTTGGTGCTGGTGCTGGTGGCCGCCGCGGTGCCCGCGTTGGTTCGGGCGTGGTGGCGGCATGGGCGGCGGCACGCGGTGGTGACGGCGTCTCCTGCTGCGGCGAGCGCGGCGTGGGATGAGCTGATGGCGGAGTCTTGGGATCGGGGGGCGACGATCTCGGACTCGGACACGGTGCGGACGGCTGCTCGGCGGTTGGCTCGGGAACACAGTCTCGATGAGCCGGGGAAGACGGCGTTGCGGACTGTGGTGAATTCGGTGGAGCGGTCTTGGTATGGGGGGCAGGCTGAGCGGGATCCGGAGCTGGCCAAGGCGTTTGACGAGGTGATTGTGGGGTTGCGAAGGACTGCGCCGTTGGCTTGGAAGGCTCGGTTGCTGCCTCGGTCAGTGATGCGGCCTCGGCGCTGAGGTTGCTCTGCGGGGTGCTCCGCGGAGTGCCTGTTTGGGCGTTGCGCTGCTTATGGCTTCACTTTCCTTGCCTGGCACCCGATCTTGCGTTACTGGGGGCTTGAGCCGCGCATCTTCTTGGCATGACTAAGTGGCCGTAGGTACTTCTACGGCCACTTAGTGGTCAACCTGTGGAAGCTAACGCCAGCTAATGGTCTTCATCGAAGCGCTTCTTGAAGCGCTCCTCCATCCGCTGGGAGAAGGAACTCCTGCGGTCGCCTCGGTCGCCGCCGCCTGCTGGGGAGCCGGGGGTGTCGGCGCGGTCGGGGGCGGCGTCGCCCTGGCGGAGTGCCGTCAGCGTCATCAGGGCGCCGACGAACATGACTAGGAAGCCGAGCAGGCTCACCACGGGGATACCCGCCGGTTTGAACGGCAGCATCACACCGAACACGAGGAGCGCCACGCCCAGGACGAACAGGGCGATGCCCTGCAGCCTGCGCCGTCGGGACGGCTTGCGGAGACGGGCACCTCGGACGGTGGAGGCGAACTTGGGATCCTCGGCGTAGAGCGCGCGCTCGATCTGGTCGAGCAGTCGCTGCTCGTGCTCGGAGAGTGGCATATGTTCCTCCTCCGGCACATTGGTCGCGGGCGCCGGGCGATCACGGTTGCCGCCGGACCCGGCGGGCACCCCGCTGTGGGGTTGTCCCTACCAAGGATACGGGCCCTTGACCCCGAGTACTACCCGATCCTGGATCACGGTGTGACTGGTTGCGCGGAGTCCTCCTTACGGGGTAATCCGCCCGCCTCATACACCCGTTGCGCGTCTTGACGGTCACGCTCGGCGCCGAGGGCGATGGGGGCCCCGACCATGGTGTCGGGGATGGCGAAAGCCTCGACGAGGGTGCCCGCGTGGGGGCGCAGGTGGGCGCACAGGTCGTTGACGGCGCTGGTCACAGCCTTGGCGCGGCCGGTGGAGAGCCTGCCGTGGCCGAGGAACCAGTCCAGGTCGGCCTCCACGTCGGCGAGTACGTACAGGTCGCACACCCGGTCGAGCAAGTCCTTCTCCGGTCCTTCACCGCATCGGTCGATCGCGGCTACGAACGCCTCCAGGACGACCCGCTGGATGTGGACCCTGGCGGCGCGTAGAACGTGGTCTTGCGCACGATTGAAGACGCCGAAGGCGTCGGCGCCGTCCTCGCCTGCCTTTCTGAGCCGCCTGGCCAGGGTGTCGAGGACGTGTTTCTCCCGGTCCTCGAACAGCCGCAGGTGCCAGCCGCGGTTCAGCAGGTCCGTCTCGTCGTCCTGTGGGGTGACCGCGTTGATCAAGCGGTCGATGAGCGCGCGGGCCGCGGTGCGCTCGATGACGGTCTCGACGAACTGGTCGGCGATGAACCTGGCGAGGCCGACGCTGCCGAGGGTGTGCAGGTGCTGCTGGTAGCCGGTGAGCAAGCCCTTCGCGACGAGCTGGAGCAGGATCGTGTTGTCGCCCTCGAAGGTGGTGAACACGTCGGTGTCGGCCTTCAGCCGGGGCAGCCGGTTCTCCATCAGGTAGCCCGCGCCGCCGCAGGCCTCGCGGCAGGTCTGGATGGTGTGGGTGGCGTGCCAGGTCCCGATGGCTTTGAGTCCGGCCGCGCGGGACTCCAGTTCGCGTTGGCGGCGGTCGTCGCCCGCCTCCAGTTCGTGCAGCGTGGTCACCAACTGTTCCTGCGCGAAGTGCAGCGCGTAGGTCGTGGCGAGGGCGGGCAGGAGTTTGCGCTGGTGGGCGAGGTAGTCGAGCACGACGATCTCCTCGCCGGTCGCCGGGTTGTCGAACTGGCGGCGGACCAAGCCGTAGCGCACGGCGATCGTCAGTGCCGTCTTGGTGGCGCTGCCCGCGGCGCCCGCGACGCTGATGCGGCCGCGGATGAGGGTACCGAGCATGGTGAAGAAGCGCTTGGCGTCGCCGTCGATCGGGCTGGTGTAAACGCCGTCCGCGCTGACGTCGCCGTAGCGGTTGAGCAGCGCGGACCGCGGGACGCGGACGTTGTCGAACCACAGTCTGCCGTTGTCCACTCCGTTGAGCCCGGCCTTGCGCCCGCAGTCCTCGATCCGCACCCCCGGCGCGACCTGCCCCGACGCGTCGCGGATCGGCACGACCAGCGCGTGCACCCCGCGCGAGGAGCCGTCGACGACCAACTGGGCGAACACGACGGCCACCTGGCCGTCGCGGGCGGCGTTGCCGATGTACTCCTTGCGCGCGCCCTCGTGCGGGGTGTGCACGACGAACTCCCCCGCGTCGTAGGTCGCGGTGGTGCGCAGGTGCTGGACGTCGGAGCCGTGGCCGGTCTCGGTCATGGCGAAGCAGCCGGGCAGGTCGAGTTCCATGATCGCGCGCAGGTACCGCTCGTGGTGGGGCTCGGTGCCCAGCGCCTCCACCGCGCCGCCGAACAGGCCCCACTGCACTCCCGCCTTGACCATGACCGACAGGTCGCCGAAGCCGAGCATCTCGAACGCGGTCAGCGCCGCGCCCGTGTCGGCGTCGCCGCCGTAGTCCTTGGGGAAGCCCGCGCGCGGGTAGCCGGAGGCGACCAGCGACCGCAGCGCGTCGAGCACCTGGGCGCGGTGCTCCTCGGTCGGCAGGTCGCCCGGCGGGGTCGACTCGCCCGCCAGCCACGCGCGGGACTCGCGGCGGACATGACCCCACCGGCCGTCGAGGACGTCGGTCAGGCGCTTCGGGTCGGCCGGTGCGTTCGCCGGGATGTCCATGTCGGAAACGCTAGTGCGGCGGCCGCGGTCAGGCAGGCTGAGCGGAGGCGAGCTTGCCGATGGCGGTCTCGGTGATGTCGACGGCGCCCGCGTCGAGCATCGCGTTGATCGTCTTGGCGAGGCCGCGCTTGGCGTAGACGCCCTGGACCACGACCAGGTCGTCGTCGAACAGGTCCGAGCCCAGGCGCCACGAGTTGTCCGACAGCGCGGGCCGGACCAGGTGCAGCCGGTCGGCTGGCACGCGGATGGTGAGCATGACGTGGGCCGGGGCGAGGTAGGCCGCGCTGAGCAGCCGGGCGAGGTCCTGCACGACGGCGCGGCGGGCCGGGTCGCGCCAGGCGTCGGGGCTGGCGATGAGCTTGGCGCCGCAGGTGCGCACGGTGGCCAGGAGCCGCAGGTTGTTGTGCCACAGCGACGACCCGGTCTCCATCACGTCGATGATCGCGTCGGCGAGCTCGGGGATCTTGGCCTCGGTGGCGCCGTGGGAGTGCACGACGTCGGCGCCCTGCCCGGCCTCCTGGAAGAAGCGCTGGCCGATGTTGGGGTACTCGGTGGCGACCCGGACGTCGGCGCCGAGGTCGGCCAGGCACTTCGCCGGGTGGTCGTCTGGCACGGCGAGGACGAGCCGCCAGCGGTCGCTGGTGACCTTGGCGTAGTCGAACGAGTCGACGACCTCGACCTTGGCGCCGGTCTCCTCCAGCCAGTCGGCGCCGGTGACGCCGACGGCGAACACGCCGCTCTCCACCACGAACGGGATCTCGCGCGGCTTGAAGAAGGCGACGGTGTCGACGCCGTCGTAGTCGATGGCGGCGCGGTAGGCGCGGTCGGAGCCGCGGCGCACGGCGAGGCCCGCGGTGGCGAACAGGTCGAGGGTGCTGCGTTCCAGCGAGCCCTTGGGCAGCGCGAGGGAGATCATCTTTCCTCCTGGTGGTCCCCGCGCAGCAGCGCCTCGAGGAAGGTCGCGACGCCGTCCCGCAGATGGGACCCGGTCACGAACGCGGCCTCGGCGAGCACGTCGGGGTGGGCGTTGGACACCGCGACCGCGAGCCGCGCCCAGCGCAGCATCGGCAGGTCGACGGGCATGTCGCCGAAGGCGACGGTGAGCAGGTCGCGGACCGCGGGGAGCCTGCACGCCTTGTCGATTCCCGCGGGCAGGATCTCGACGAAGTGGCTGCCGGACACCGCGACCAGCGCGTGCGGTCCGACCGCGGCGCGCAGCCGGGCGGCGAGCAGGTCCACCGGGACCGAGTCCGCCTGGACGAGCAGTTTGACCGCGGGTTCGACCGGCAGCGCGGCCCGCTCGGCCCTGACCACGCCGATCGCGGTCGAGCCGAGGACGAACGGGTCGTCGAGTTCGCACCGGTCGAGGTAGTCGTAGCCGACGCGGACGTCGGCGGCCAGGGCGCGGGCCAGCACGGTCAGCGCGCGCGTGGCCTCCGTGGTGAACAGGGTCGAGTCGAGCACCCGGCCGGTCGGGTCGGCCACGACCGCGCCGCCCGAGCAGATCAGCCGGTCGGCCCCGGCCGCCTGGGCGACGGCCACCGCGTCGCGCAGCGGCCGGGCGGTGACCGCGAGGAACCGGCCGCCGGAGACGCGCAGCCGATCGATGGCGCGCACCGCTCGCGCGGTGACCCAGCCGTCGCCGTCGAGGAGGGTCTTGTCGAGGTCGGAGGCGACCAGCAGCAGGCGTCCAGGCACAGGGCACTCGCAGCGCTCGGGACCGGCTAGACGTGCAGCAGCCGATCGATGCCGACGATGGGTGGTTTCGGCAGGGTGGCGGGCCGGACCTCGATCTCGCCGACGACCAGCTCCGCGCCCCAGGTGTCGATGATCGTGCCGACGCACGCGCCGATCGCCGCCGTGGTCAGCTTGTTCGGGTCGTCGTCGCCGGGGAGGTTGGCGATGGCGCCGGGCGAGACCAGGCAGGCACGCACCCCGTTGGGCCGTTCCTCGAGTAAGAGGGTCTCGACCAGTGCTTTGAGCCCGGCTTTCGTGGCGCTGTAGGCGGCGCCGCCCTCGAAGAAGCGGGTGGCCGCGTGGCTGCCCATGGCCACGAAGATGCCTTGGCGCTCGCGCAGCGCGGCGAGGGTGGCGCGGATCAGGTGGTAGGTGGCGCTGAGGTTGACCGCGAGCAGCCGGTCCCAGTCCGCCTCGCGCAGGTCGGCCAGCGGGTCGAGGACCCGGTCGACCGAATTGGACACGCACGCGTCGAGGTGTCCGGCCTGACCGATCACCTGGGACACCGCGGCGCGGATCGCGGCCGGGTCGGCGAGATCGCACTGGATCTCCCCCAGCCACCCTTTCCCCAACAGTGTCCTATTGAGGGAGTACACGCGATAGCCGCGGTCGCACAGGTCCTCCGCTATCGCAAGGCCACTCCCCCGATTGGTCCCGGTCACCAGTGCCACGCGGTCACTCGATGACATCGAATACCCGCTTCCACTGCGCGACGAGTTCGTCGCCCGCCACCCCGCGCCGGAACAGGTCCTTGTCCACCGAGCCGCCGTCATGGCGCAGTCGCATGCAGTCCTGCGACACCTCGGAAATCAGCGACAATTCGCCATCTGGCCGGACACCGAAGATGACGCAGAAATCCCACAGCTCGATCGGCGCGAGCCATTCGCCCAACACTTCGTTGGTGGTCAACGCCAACTCGCGCATTCGCTCAACGGGCTGGCCGAGCGCCCGCAGGTAGTCCTCGCCGATGGGCTGGTCCTCGGGGTCGACCCGGTAGTCGAACTTCACCACCGGCCGAGGGAGCAGCGCGCCCTCCTCGAACAGGCCGGGGTACTTGCGGGTGGTCGAGCCGGTCGCGCGGTTCTTGACGATGACCTCGAACGGCGGCGCCGGGCAGTATTCGGCCAGGTAGACGAGGTCGGAGACGCGGTCGAGGTAGGCGCACGGGACGCCAGCGGCGGTGAGCCGGGCGGCGGCCTTGGCGTAGAAGTCGAGCCGCAACGGGCCCGTCTCGGCGACCATCTCGTCGCGGTCGTGGGTGAAGCTGCGCAGGCTCGGGATGAGCTGGACGAGGCAGCGGTCGTCGGGCAGCAGCCACAGGCGCTTGCTACGGCCGACGATGTCGGGTTCGGCGGTGGCGATGATCTCGGCGTACGAACGCGCGTCGGTATTGGTCCCAGAACGCATATGTCCCCCTGGTTGCACGGCTTTTCCGTGGATCCCATTCCACCTTCCCGAAGGACCGCGGGACTGTCAAGACCAATCTGATTGCACAGTCAATCGGCAAATTCACTCCGCGTTAACCACGAATGGGCGTGTTGACTTGTTCGGCCGAACGGACCTAACGTGAAGTCCGGTCGCCGGGCTCCGGGGTAGGAAAGTCGCCCGCACCACTCACGAATCAATTCCACCATTGTGGACTGCCGCACTCCCGCGACAGTCCTATCCGACCATGTTCAATTCACCGAATTGACGGGGGAAGACTTTGTCGACCGCAGAACGGATCGCACACTCGAAGATCACCAAGAAGTTCCGCACCAGCAGCGGCCAGCTGCTGTTCGCCAGGGGCAGCGGCGGCGAGGTCTGGGACGTCAACGGGGCCGCCTACGTCGACTTCGTCATGGGCTACGGGCCCGTGGTCCTCGGCCACGCCGTGCCCGAGTTCGACGAGACCGTCAAGGAGTACCTGGCCAACGGCGTGATGATGCCGGGCTACTCGACCTTCCACCAGGAGTACCTCGACCGCCTGCTCGACCAGCGCCCCGGCGACCGCGGCGCGTTCTTCAAGACCGCCTCCGAGGCCGTCACCGCCGCGTTCCGCCTGGCCGCCATGGAGACCGGCAGGCTCGGCGTGATCCGCAGCGGGTACGTCGGATGGCACGACTCGCAGATCGCGAACTCGCTGAAGTGGCACGAGCCGCTGCACTCGCCGCTGCGGGGCAAGCTCCGCTACACCGACGCCATGCGCGGCGTCGGCCCGGACGAACCCGCCCTGAACTGGGTCGACCTGCGCATCGAGTCGCTCAAAGCGCTGGTCGACGAGCACCGCGACGTGCTCGGCTGCTTCGTCTTCGACGCCTACCTCGCCTCCTTCACCACCCCGGAGGTGCTGCGCGAGGCGGTCGAGCTGTGCCGGTCGGCCGGCCTGCTGACAGTGTTCGACGAGACCAAGACCGGCGGACGGATCTCCCCGCTCGGCTACGCCCAGGACAACGCCATCCCGGCCGACCTGATCGTCATCGGCAAGGCGCTGGGCAACGGCATGCCGATCAGCGTCCTCGTCGGCAACACCGAGCTGCTCACCCACGCCGAGAACGCCCGGCTGAGCGGCACGTTCTCCAAGGAGATGGTGACCGCGTACGCCGCGCTGGCCACCCGCGACATCCTGGAGCGGCCCATCGGCGACAGCGCCGACGGCTGGGCGGAGCTGGGCCGGATCGGCACCCGGATCGCCGAGGTCATGACCTACGCGGCCAAGGACGCAGGCGTCGCCGACGCGGTGTGGGCGCAGCCGGTGCTCGGCGGCGGCATGTTCGAACTCGTCTACGCCGACGATGTGCTGGGCGACAAGGAGCGGCGTTCCGCGCTGCTGGAGGCGTTCGCGGGCGCGGGAATCCTGCTGCTGGAGGGCCATCCGTCCTTCGTCAGCCTCGCCCACCGCGATCTCGACTGGGACAAGTTCTCCGACCAGGTGGCCGGCGCGTTCCGGTCGTGGACCAACGGGAGTGGACGATGACCGACAGCGTGCGACTCGCCCTGATCGGCTGCGGCAGGCAGATGACCCAGAACCTGGTCCCGTTCCTGCAGCGCGCGGGCGGGCACCAGATCGTGGCGTGCGTGGACGGCGACCTCTCGCTGGCCACCGCGCTGCGGGCAAGGACCGGCGCGGCGACCGCGGTGTCCTCTGTGGACGAACTGGACCTGGCCACGGTCGACGCGGCGATCCTGGCGGTGCCGCCGGAGCCGTCGTACCGGCTGACCGAGCAGTTGGTGGGCAACGGGATCGACTGCTTCGTGGAGAAGCCCGCGGGCCACACCACCGCCGCGCTCACCGATCTCGACCGGCTCGTGCGCCGCACCGGGCGCACGGTCCAGATCGGCTTCAACTTCCGCTACGCCGAGACGCTGCAGCAGCTCCACGAGCTGACCAAGCCGATCCGGGCGACGCCGTCGGAGGTCACGATCGACTTCTACAGCCGCCACCCGTCGGCGCCGCAGTGGGGCGTGGACACCACCCTGGAGGCGTGGATCCGGCACAACGGCGTGCACGCGTTCGACCTTGCCCGCTGGTTCGTGCCCGCGCCGGTGGTCAGGGTCGACGCGCACACGATCCCGTGCGGGAACGACCGGTTCCAGGCCACGGTGACGCTGCGCCACACGGACGGCTCGCTGTCCACCCTGCGGATCGGCAACCACACCAAGAAGTTCATCGTCGGCGTCAGTGTGCAGGGTGTCGACGGAAGCCGGTTCACCGCGCCGTCGCTGGAGCAGGTGACCATGGAGCTGGAGGCGGGCACGCCGTCGGGGACGGTGCTGCACAGCACCCGCAACCTCGACCACGGCTGGGGCCGCAGCGGCTTCGGCCCGGAGCTGGAGGCTTTCCTGGCCGCGTGCGGTCCCGGTGACTCGCCGCTGCCCGCGGGCCCGTCGGTGGCGGACGCGCTGGCGGCGTCGGAGCTGTGCGATCGGGTGGTGGACGACCTGGCCATCGGCGCGCTGGACGCCGAACTGGACCAGGCTTCGGCAGTCTGACGGGTGAGGGGTCCGGGCACCGCGCCGGACCCCTCACCCGGCCCACCCCGACAATCGGACGGACCCACATGCCCATCCACTCCACCTCCACCGGCGGCTGGATCGCGGCGCACCTGCGGCGGCACAGCGGCCTCCTGCTCGTGTTCGTCATCGGCGCGGCGGCGTCCACGCTGGCGGCGACGCTGGTGCCGGTGTTCCTCGGCCGGGCCTTCGGGGCGGCGACCGGATCCGGCGAGTCCTTGCTCGCCATCGCGGGGGCAGTCGTGGGGCTGGTGGTCGGCCGGTTCGCCGCCGATCTCATCGGGGGTGGGGCCATCGAGATCGTCGCCCAGCGCGTCAAGCGGGACGCGCGCGACGAGCTTTACCGCAGTCTGCTGGGCAAGCGGCAGTCGTTCCACGACCGGCAGCGCGTCGGTGACATCCTCGCCAGGGCGATCAACGACGCGCGGCTGGTCGACTACCTGGTCAGTCCCGGGATCGCCACGGCGTTCACCGGGGTGCTGGCCCTGCTGGTGCCGATCGGGTTCATCGCGGCGGCCGATCCGCGGCTGCTGCTGGCGCCCGCGGTGGTGCTGCTGGTGTTCGCGGGCGCGCTGTGGCACCACCTGCGGCGGTTGCACCCGCTGACCGTCGACAGCAGGCGTGCCTTCGCCGACCTCAACGACACCTTCGCCGAGACCCTGGCGGGGATGCCGACGATCAAGGCGCTCACCAAGGAAGACCACGAGCGCGGCAAGTTCGTCACCGCGGCGAGTGCCTACCGGTCGAGGTTCCTGCGGCGGGGCCGCGCTCAGGCGGTCTATCTGCCCGGCCTGAGTTTCGCGCTGGGCATGGCGATCGGCGGCGTGCACGCGCTTTCCCTCTACGGCGCGGGCGAGATGGCGCTGCCCGACGTGATCACCTACCTCGGCTGGCTCGCCCTGTTCGCCCAGCCCGTGTCGATGTCCGAGCAAGCCGTCCCCGTGCTGCAGGACGGCTACGTCGCCGCCGCCCGGATGCGGGAGCTGACCGGCGGGGCGGACACCGACATCGAGGAGACCTCGGGACTACAGCTGACCGTCAACGGCCGGGTCACCTTCGAGCACGTGTCGCTTTCCCTGAGCGGCAAGGAGATCCTGCACGACGTCTCGTTCGACCTCCCGGCGGGCGAGACCCTGGCCGTGGTCGGCACGACCGGCAGCGGCAAGTCCATGCTCACCAAACTCGTCAACCGCACCTACGACGCCACCTCCGGCCGCGTGCTGATCGACGGCCGCGACGTGCGCGAGTGGGAGCCCGCCGCGCTGCGCAGGCAGATCGCGACCGTGCACCAGGACCCGTTCCTGTTCTCCAAGTCCGTGCACGACAACATCGCCTTCGGCAGCCCGACCGGCGCCGACCCCGACCAAGTCCACCAGGCCGCAAGACAGGCCCAGGCCGACGAATTCGTTCGCGAGTTGGACGACGGCTACCAGACCGTCCTCAACGAAGGCGGCACCACGCTGTCGGGCGGACAGCGGCAGCGGCTCGTGATCGCCCGCGCCCTGATCGCCGACCCCGCGATCCTCACCCTCGATGACGCCACCAGCGCCGTCGACGCCACGACCGAACGCGCGATCACCACGGCCGTCGGCGCGCTCATGGCCGGTCGCACCACGATCCTCATCTCCCACCGCCCCGGCCAGATCCGCCGCGCCGACCTGGTGCTGCTGCTCGACCGCGGCCGCGTCGCGGACCTGGGCACGCACGCCGAACTGGTGGCCCGCAGCCCGCTCTACCGGGAGATCTACAGTGACTGACCTGTTCGCGGGCCTCAAAGCCGACGACTACGACCGCGCGTACACCAACGGCCAACTCCTGTCCCGCATCCACGGCTATCTGCGCGCGGACCGGACAACACTCGTCGGCGCGGCCGGGCTGATCGTGGGCGCGTCGCTGCTGATGTCCGCGGTGCCCGTGGTGATCTCCCGCGCGATCGACAGCGGCGGGCTCGGCTGGCAGCTCGGCGCGATCGTGGTGGCCATGGCCGTCGTCGGCTGGGGACTGACGTGGGCGCGCCAGGCACTGACCGCGCGGCTCGTCGCCGACGTGGTCTACCGGCTGCAACTCGACGCGGCCGACGCGGCGCTGGCCAAGGACGCGGCCTTCTACGACCGCAACTCCGTCGGCCAGGTGCTCAGCCGGGTCAGCGGTGACACCGAGGGCTTCAGCTCCGTGCTCACCCTGACGCTCAACTTCCTCAGCCAGCTGTTCCTCGTGGTCGTCCTGGGCACACTCGTGTTCGTCATCGACGTGAACCTGGGCCTGCTACTGCTCGCCATGGTGCCGCTGCTGGTCGCCGCGACGCTGGCGTTCCGGCGCGTCGCGCGGGTCGGCGCGACCAACACGCGGCGGGTCATGGCGCAGGTCAACGCGCACGTGCACGAGACCATGGTCGGCATCGCGGTGGCCAAGAGCTTCGGCCAGGAGCAGACCGTCTACCGCGACTTCGACGACGTCAACCGCTTGTCCTACACCGTCTATCTCCGCCAGGGCCTGATCTACGCGGTGATCCTGCCTGTGCTGACGCTGCTGGCCGGGCTCGGCTCCGCGGCGCTGCTCTACGCGGGCGGCCGCTTCACCGCCCTCGGCGAACTCTCCCCCGGCGAGTGGTACTTCGCGGTGACCGCGCTGGGCATGGTGTGGCTGCCGCTCACCCAGGCCGCCTCGTTCTGGAGCCTGTTCCAGCAGGGCCTCGCCGCGAGCGAGCGCGTGTTCGCGCTGGTCGACAGCGCCGACAGCGTCGAGCAGACCGGCGCGGAACCGGTCGGCAGGCTGCGCGGCGAGATCGAGCTGCGCAACCTCGACTTCTGCTACGACACCGGCGAGAAGGTCTTCCACGACCTGTCGCTGCGCATCGAACCCCGGCAGACCGTCGCGGTCGTCGGCCACACCGGCGCGGGAAAGTCGACGCTGGCCAAGCTGATCGCCCGCGCCTACGAGTTCGACGGCGGGGAGCTGCTCATCGACGGCCGCGACATCCGCTCGTTCGACCTCGCCGAGTACCGGCGGCAGGTCGGCGTCGTCCCGCAGCACCCGTATCTGTTCTCCGGCACCGTCAAGGCGAACATCGACTACGCCGGACCCGGTGACTCCACAGTGGACTCGCTGGACCCGTCGGCGCCGGTCGGCCGGGGCGGTCAGGGCGTGTCGGTCGGGCAGCGGCAGCTGATCTCGCTGGCCAGGGTGTTCCGCGTCAAGCCGTCCATCCTCATCCTGGACGAGCCGACCGCGAGCGTGGACCCGTTGACGGAGAAGGGAATCCAGCACGCCCTGGCCGAACTCATGGCCGACCGGACCGTCATCGTGATCGCGCACCGCCTGTCGACCATCCGCAAGGCCGACCGCGTGCTCGTGTTCGACCGCGGCGACGTCGTCGAGGACGGCACCTTCGCCGAACTGCTGGCCAAGGACGGCCACTTCACCGAGCTCTACCGGACCTACTACGCGCACCAGGAGGACTGATGGATCTCGACGGGCTCCAGCGGCGGGCCGAGGCCGACGGGCGGGCCTGCGTGGTGGGCGCGGTGATCGTCAACGCCCGCGACGAGGTGTTCCTGCAGAAGCGGGCCCCGCACGTGCGGCACTTCCCCGGCTGCTGGGACATCGTCGGCGGGCACGTCGAGCCGGGCGAGGACCTGCGGACCGCGCTGGCCAGGGAGGTGCTGGAGGAGACCGGCTGGCAGCTCGGCGAGGTGCTGGACCTGGTGCACGTGTTCGACTGGACCTCCGGCGACGGCGTGCCGAAGCGCGAGATCGACATGCTGGCCACGGTGTCCGGCGACCTCGACCGGCCGCGCATCGAGACCGACAAGTTCACCGAGTTCGGCTGGTTCACCGAGGCCGCGCTGCGGGACCTTGCCGGGGACTCGGCGATGATCGACGTGGCCCTGCGCGCGCTGACCGCGCGAGCCGACCCCGCCACCCGGCGGCCGTGACGTCTCGCGCCACCGCCGCCGGGCGGAACCGGATCAGTACACGCTGCTGGGCATCCACTGGTCGTACCCGTAGGCGATGCGCAGTTCCTGCGTCGCGTTCCAGCCCCACTTCTGCAACCCGGCCTTCGCCGGATCACGCGGTTGCAGGGTGACCTGCCCGCCCTGCGTGGTCGCCGCGGTGGCCACAAGATTCGGGTCGCGCGGCTGGAACAGGTAGCCGTCCGCGCCGAGCTGCCAGCGCCCGTTGGCGTCGTACTGGCCGACCTGGTCCTTGCACTGCCACACCTGCACCGGCGCGCCCGCCACGGCGTTCGAGGCGTCCAGGCAGTAGCCCGGCGACCGGGCGTTGATCACCTGGCGTGCCACCGGGTTCGCCGACCACTTCTGGTCGGCCGACCCGAACTCACACGTCCACGACAGCAGCTTCGCGCCGTTGGACGGCGCGTTCCCCGGCACGTCCAGGCACCAGCCGTTGGCCGGGGTGGCCAGGTTGCGGAACGCGCCGGTGAGCGTCGAGAACCTCAGCTTCTGGTTGGCCGAGCCGTCACAGCGCGCCAGCGTCATGGCGCCGCCGACCGGGTTGGCTCCGGCCGCGTGCGCGGCGCACAGGCTCGGATCGGCCTTGACCCGCACCAGGTCCCCGTCGAGGATCCACTTCTGCGCGTTGCCCCCGTTGCAGTCCCACATCTGCAACCTGGTTCCAGGCGTGAACTGGCTGAAGTCGATGTCCCAGCAGCGGTCGTGGGTGAGCTGCGAGTGGATCGACTGGTTGGTCGGGTCGTACCACCAGCCCTGGTTGCGCCCGCCGTGGCACGGGTAGGACAGCAACCGGTATCCGTTGCGGCTGGAATACCCGTCAGCGTCGACACACAGTCCGGTGACCGGGTTCTGCACCTGCTTGAACTCCAGCAGTCCGGCACGGAACACCGAGCTGTTCGTGCTGGCCGGGTCGTAGCAGGAACCCGTCGCCGCGCCCGAGTTGTACATGTCGCGCATGCAGCGGGCGAACGCCTCGTGGCCCGCGACGTTCGGGTGCCAGGACTGCCGCCAGGCGTTGGGGTCGAAGACGTTGCCCGACGAGTTGTAGAGGCCGGTGACCCACGGGCTCTGGGTGCACGGCTCGTGCCCGGCGTACAGGCGGGAGGCGTCGGCATACCGGGTGCCCGTGCTCAGCGCGGCGTCGCGAACCGCCTCCTCGAACATGGGCACGACCTTGTTGCGACCCGCCGCGTGGTCGGCGAGGTAGAGCAGGCAGCCGCCCCCGTACCAGCCGGGGAAGTTCGGGTTGTCCTCCACGTCCGGGCTGACCGGGCTTGGGTAGGAGGACACGATCAGCTGGTAGTCGGTCTGCTGGTAGCCCGCGTCCCGCATGATCGCGCGGATGTCGGCGATGCCGCCCTTCAAACCGTTGCGCACCACGGTGAACCGGGCGACCTCGTTGCCGGACTCGCTCTGCCAGCAGGTGCCCTTGAAGAAGATCCGGTTCTCGCTGCACTTGGTCATCAGCGGGCCGAACTCGATGCCGCCGTAGTCGTTGGCGCCCATCACCAGCCAGATCAGCTTGACCCTGGTGTTGCGGGCCTGGATCGCGAGCTTGTTGCCCTGGTTGTCGCCGGGTTCGAACGTGCCGGGGCCCTGAAAGCGCAGGTTCTCGTTGCGGCCGCCCGAGCAGGCGATGTTGCTCTTCACGTCCGCCGGGATGTCCACGACCTTGATCGCGGCCTTGACCGAGCGGTGGCAGTAGCTGACCGGCCCGTTGGTGCCCGGCTCGTAGAGGCTCAGGTCGTAGGCGCCCTCGCCGGAGATCTCACTGTCTCCGGCGCTGATCACCGAGGTCTTGCGCTGCTCGATCGGTCGGATCTCCGGGCTTCCGTACAGGGCGGTCGCCTCCGCTGCGCGGATCGCCTCGAGGGCAGCGGGCAGCGGCACCACATCGGCCGCGGCCGCGGGCGATGGCGGTAACGCGACGACGCCGAGCGCGGCGAACGCCGCCGCGCACACGGCGATCGCGTATCTGGTGGGACCCATGAACTCTCCTCGCAGGGGGAAGGAGTGGAGTGGCCTGGGTCACCTTCCCACAGCGAGGGCGGTTTCGTGAAGATTCCTCACGAAATGATCGCGAATGATCAGTGCACGGGCTCGTCGACCTTCTCCTCGGCGCTCTCCCGCGCCAGCTTGCCCATGGCCACGACGCCCAGCGCGGCCAACGCGCCCAGGATCGGCAGGACGAACACCGCCCACTGGCCCAGCGGCTGGGCGAACCCGGCCACCGCCGCGCCCGCCGCGTTGCCGACCAGGATGATCGACACCAGCCACGCGAACGCCTCGGTGGCCGTGCCCTTCGGCGCGACCTGGCCGGTGATGATGAACCCGGCCGCCAGCACCGGCGACAGGAACAGGCCCGCCAGCACCATCAGCGCCGCCATGACCGTGGGCGGCCCGACCAGCACCAGCGGCACGTAGCTCAGCGTCAGCGCGCCCAGCAGCCACGGCAGTTGGCGGCGCGCGCCGCCCCACCAAGTGCGGGCGCCGTAGGCGAGGCCGCCGATCAGCGCGCCGAAGGCGTGGGCGCCGAGCAGGACGCCCGCGACCGAGTCGTCGCCGACGCTCTCGGCGTAGCCGACCACGGCGATGCTGAACACGCCGAGCACGAACCCGACGAAGCACAGCGCCAGCAGCAGCACCCGAAGCTGACCCGACCGCAGCGGGCCAAGCCAGCCCGCCTCGCTCGGGTGGCCGCGCCAGCGGCGGACCGGCGGCGAGGCGACGAACGCCAGCGTGCCCACGATCGTCACCGCGGCGATGGTCAGCACCGCGCCGGTCGGCGACACCGCGGCCACGACGCCGATGACCAGCAGCGGGCCGACGACGTAGAGGACTTCCTGCAGGGCCGCGTCCAGCGCGTACGCGGCGTTGAGCGCGCGTTCGCCGGGCATCACGTCGGGCCACAGGCTGCGCAGGCACGGCTCCAGCGGCGGCGTCAGCAGTCCCGCGATGAAGATGTCGAGCGCGGCCCACCAGATCTCGTCCTTGTCGGCGAGCGCGAGCGTGGTGAACGCGCCCGCGGACACCACCGCCGAGCCGACCAGCACCGCGGTCTGGCCCCGCCGGTCGACCACGCGCCCCAGCAGCGGGCCGCCGATGGCGGTGGCGACGGCGAACAGGCCGACCAGACCGCCGACGATCCCGTACGAGAACCCTTGCTCACGCAAGAACAGCGCGATGGCCAAAGGGGCCATGCCGTTGGGGAGCCTGCCGACGAGGTTGGTCACGATCAGCCACTTCGCGTGGCGCTGGCCAAGGCACTCCCGGTAGACGTGCGTCATCGATCCCCCGTCGATAGTTGAGCGCACCGTACTGGCTTGGATGCTAGGCGTGACCGATCAAGAGTGTCAACCGGCCCTGTGGTTACCTGGATTCCATGGATCCAGTCGCCGCGCTGAAGCAGATCGCGCTCTTCCTGGAGCGCGCTGGCGAGCCCACGTTCAAGGTACGAGCCTTCCGCAAGGCGGCCGCAATCGTGGCCGATCTCCCGGCCGATGAGCTGGCCGAACGCGTCCGCGCGGGCACACTGACCGCGCTGCCCGGCATCGGCAAGTCCATCGCCGCGGCGATCACCGAGGCGGTCACCCAGAGCGAGCCCGGCTACCTGACCAAGCTCACCGAGAGCGGCACGAAACCGGTCGCGGGCGGCGCGGCCCTGCGCGCGGCGCTGCGCGGCGACTGCCACACCCACTCTGACTGGTCCGACGGCGGCAGCCCCATCCGGGAGATGGCCGAGGCCGCGATCGCGCTGGGCCACGAGTGGATGGTGCTGACCGACCACTCACCCCGGCTGCGCGTGGCCAACGGGCTGAGCGCCGAGCGGCTGCGCAGGCAGCTGGAGGTGGTGGCCGAGCTGAACGTCGAGTTGGCCCCGTTCCTCATCCTGACCGGTATCGAAGTCGACATCCTCGACGACGGCGCGCTCGACCAGACCGACGAGCTGCTGTCCCAGCTCGACCTCGTGGTGGCCAGCGTCCACTCGAAGCTGCGGATGCCGAAGCGGGAGATGACCGAGCGGATGCTGACCGCGGTGGCCAACCCGCACGTCGACGTCCTCGGCCACTGCACCGGCAGGCTCGTCATGGGCAAGGGCCGTCCCGAATCGACCTTCGACGCGAACGCGGTGTTCAGCGCGTGCGCCGAGTACGGGGTCGCGGTGGAGATCAACTCCCGGCCCGAGCGGCTCGACCCGCCGCGGCGGCTGCTGAAAGTCGCCGCCGACCTGGGCTGCGAGTTCGCCATCGACAGCGATGCGCACGCCCCCGGACAGCTCGACTGGCTGCCCTACGGCTGTGAGCGAGCGGAGGAGACAGGGATCACGCCGGAGCGGATCATCAACACCAAGACCGCCCCCGACCTGCTCGACCACATAGCCGCTAAGAGGCCCTAGTCGGCAGGTTCGCGGAAACGAACCCGAACTCGGCCCACACGACCTTGCCCTCCGGCGCGAGCTGCCAGCCCCAGTCGTGGCTCAGCGCCTCCACGATCGCCAGCCCCCGATTGCGCGTGGCGCGCACGTCCGGGTGCCGGACCATCGGCGCGCCCGGTCCGCAGTCGCTCACCCGCAGCAGGATTCGGCCGTCCACCAGCCGTATGTCCACGCAGACCTCGCCCCGGCCGTGCTCGACGGCATTGGTCACCAGTTCGGAGGTGGCAAGCACGACGTCGGCGACCAGGTCGGAGCGCGCGGACCACGACCGAAGCGCGTCGGTCACGAAATCCCGCGCCTCCCCCGCCGACCCAGTCGTCGGCGGCAGCCTCACTATCAGCTCGTCCACCAAACCAGCCCCTAGCCCAGAGTCCACACGGGAACCAGTCCCCGTGTGGCCACAGACATACCCCACCCGTGGCCGCTCCAATCACGCCAGCCCGAAGACACCCGTGAGTCCGGTGATCTCGATGATCCGGCGTACCCGGTCGTGCGGCTCGTGCAGGACCAGCCCCACCCCCGCCTCCTCGGCCCTGCGGCGGGCCGCGACCAGCACCCGCAGGCCCGCCGAGTCCATGAACTCGACCTTCGACAGGTCGATCCGGATCGTGGTGGTCGCGCCCGTGCCGAGCGCGCTCTCCAGCGCCTGGGCGAGGCGCGGCGACGTGGCGAGGTCGACCTCGCCCTCCACCGAGATCACTACCGGGTCCACACCCTCGCTGTTGATCTCCACTATCGGTCCTTCCTGATCATGCTTACCCGGCCAGCGTGTCGTTGCCCAAAGCGGCGCGGAGCCGGTCGAGGATCTTGGTGAGCAGGCGCGAGACCTGCATCTGGGACACCCCGACGCGGCGGGCGATGTCGGACTGGCTCATGCCGCGGACGAACCGCAGCACGATGATCCGCTGGTCGCGCTCGGACAGCTCGGCCAGCAGAGGGCGCAGCGCCTCGCGGTCGTCGATGTGCTCCAGTTCGGCGTCGTCGACGCCGAACTTGTCGCCGCCGGGTTCGGCCAGCCGCGCGTCCAGCGACGTGCCCTCCTTGGCCGCGGTGGCCAGCAGGGCGTCGTAGACCTGTTCCTTGGTCAGCCCCAGGTAGTCGGCCAGCTCACTCGGCCGCGGCGCTCGGCCCAGCCGCTGGCTGAGCTCGCCGCGGCCCGCGGCCACGGTCAGATGCAGCTCCTTCAGCTGGCGGGGCACGCGCACGGCCCAGCCGGTGTCGCGGAAGTGTCTGCGCAGCTCGCCCATGATCGTGGGGATCGCGAAGCCGTAGAAGCTGCCACGCTCCGGCTCGAACCGGTCGACCGACTTGATCAGCCCGATCGTGGCCACCTGGACGAGGTCTTCGAGCTGGTCGCCGCGCCGGTCGAATTTGCGCGCGAGGTTGCGCGCGAGGTCGAGGTAGGACTCGACGAGCTCGGCGCGCAGCGCGGCGCGGCGCGGGTCGGACTCCGACAGCTCGGCCAACTCGCGAAACCGGATGTCCTCGGCCTCGGTCACTGCGCGGCCGCTTCGCCGGGGCGCGCCACCAGCTCGATCGACACGCGGTGGCCGCCGTCGACGGACTCGACGTGCTCGGTCACCGCCGAGGCCAGCGTCGTGAGGATCTGCCAGCTCATCAGGTCGGCCGACGGCGGCACCGGGGCGTCGGCCTCGACCTGCGCGCGGACGCGCAGCGCGTCGGACTCGGGCTTGAACGACAGGTACAGCGACGACCCGTTCGCCGCGACGCGGACCAGCAGCGAGCACGCCTCGTCGACGGCCATCCGCACGTCCTCGATCGAGTCGAGGTCGAAGTCGAGCCGCATCGCGATGTCGGCGGCGAACGACCGGACCAGCGGCACCTGTTCGGCGTCCGCGCTCACCCGCACGTCCGCCTGCCGCACCCCGTTGGGGCGTGCGGGCACACTCGTCTCGACCTCGGACACCGGTTCCTCCTGCGATAGCGACACCCGTGCAACCTATGCCATGCGTGACGAACGGGAGCGGGGCGGAACCGTGTCCACCCCACTCCCGGTCATTTCACAGGCGCGCCGGGGATACCCGCGCCGGGCCCGGTCGAAACGCGGTTACCGGTAGGAATTCCGGGTGTAGGCCAGGCTGAAGCTGCCCTCACCGTTGAAGTACTGGCTGACCAGGTACGCCGGGTCGGTGGCGAGCAGGCCGCGCGGGATGTCGCCGCCGTCGTTGCCGTCGTCCCAGCCCCACGGCGCGTTGGCGGCGTTGTCCTTGCCGTTGTCGCCGCGGAACGTGCCATAGCCGGCGAAGGTGGTGGCGCTGTTGCGCCGCGACCACAGGCCGCTGACGTCGAAGATGTTGACCAGCTTGTAGCCGACGGAGCTGTCGGTGCCGCTGGAGGGGACCTCGGCGGTGCCGCTGGGGTAGTAGACGACACCGTCGCCGCCGGGGAAGCCGGAGCCGTTCCACGCGTAGACGCCGTGGCCCTTGGCCTCCTGGCGGGTCGTGGGGTGGGCGGCGCCGTTGTAGGTCTGCATCGGCACGGTGCCGTCGACGTTCTCCCGGCCGCTGACGAACGGGCTGCCGGAGGGGACGTAGGAGTAGAAGTCGGTGTGGGCCACCGACACCATGGCCTCGAACTTGCCGTAGGTCGAGCCGTCGCGGCGGACGGTCAGCAGCACACCCTCCATGTCGTTCTCATGGGTGTAGAGGGAGAACGGGTCGGAGAAGTCCTCCCAGTCGCGCGGGTGGTAGAAGCCGTAGCCGATGAACCAGTGGGTGGAGGTCTCGACCACGGAGTAGTAGACGTGGCCGCTCATCCGGGACAGGACATCGTCCTGGTGCTCCCAGTTGTTGAGGGTGTCCCATTCGAGGTCGAAGTCGATCTTGGAGAGGTAGTCGGCGTCGTAGTCCGACGAGTCGGTGTCCTGGTAGTGGATCGGCGCCCACCGGGTGGCGAGTTCCAGGTCGGTCACGGCGACCGCGTTCGGGGCGGCGACCACGAGCAGGCTCGCGGACGTGGCCACTCCGGCGCACAGCGCGGCAAGACGGCGTAAAGCCTTCATCAGCTGCTACCTCCATGAAATCGGGTAGTCAGTTGATTACCGGAGCGTCACGACCGGCCGGTGACCATTCACCGTCCAACCGATGATCAGTTGTGGGTTTAGGGGCATCATCTGAGGGGTGGACCTGATCGAGCGCGCGCGGCGGGTCGTGGTGCTGTCCGGGGCGGGCATCTCGACCGACTCGGGCATTCCGGACTTCCGCGGCCCGAACGGCCTGTGGACGAAGAACCCGGGCGCGGAGCGGATGTCGAACATCGCCGAGTACCGCCGCGACCCGGCGTTGCGCGAACGCACCTGGCAGGCGCGCTCAGTGCACCCGGGCTGGACGGCTGAGCCGAACGCCGCCCACCGCGCCCTGGCCGACTTCGAGTCCACCGGCAGGCTGGTGGCGATCCTGACGCAGAACATCGACGGGCTGCACCAGCGTGCGGGCTCGAAGCGGGTGGTGGAGCTGCACGGGACGATGTTCCAGACCGTGTGCCTGTCCTGCCCGGACGTGCGCCCGATGCGGGAGGCCCTCGACCGGGTGGCGGCGGGTGAGGCCGACCCGCCGTGTCTCGTGTGCGGCGGGATCTTGAAGTCGGCGACGGTGTCGTTCGGTCAGCCGCTGGACCGGGTGGTCTTGGACGAGGCGAGGGCGGCGGCGGTGTCGGCGGACGTGCTGCTGGCGGTGGGCACTTCGCTGGGCGTGCAGCCCGCGGCCGGTCTGGTCGGCTTGGCGGCGCGAGCGGGCGCGGCGGTGGTCATCTGCAACGCGTCGCCGACCCCCTACGACGACTTGGCCACCACGGTCATCCGCGACCCGTTGAGCGAGGCACTGCCCAAGCTGCTCAGCGCAGTCCCACCGCCTCGGTGAGTCACTCGACCGGGTCGGCTTCCCGCTGTGGCTTGGGTTCGGTGGCGCCGGCGCGTTCGGGGCGGTTGCCGAGCAGCGCGGCGGGGCGGACAGCGGCCGTGCCGAACTTCGACCTGGCCTTGTCGGCGGCCTGCTCGGCCTGCCGCCACCCCTGCTCCGGCGCGTCGAGCAGCAGTTGCTCGGACTCCCCCGCGCCCAACTGCTCCATCCGCACCCCGATCAGCCGGACGGCGCCATGCGGGACCTGTTCGTCGAGCAGCTTGCACGCCGTCTGGTAGACCTCCCGCGTCACGTCCGTCGCGACCGGCAGGGTGCGCGAGCGGGTGATCGTGGAGAAGTCCGAGTACCGGACCTTGATCGACACCGTCCGCCCCCGCAGCCCGCGCGTGCGCAGCGTCGCCGCTGTGCGCTCCGACAGCCGCAGCAGTTCGCGTTTGAGCAGGTCGCGGTCGTAGTGGTCGACCTCGAAGGTCTCCTCCGCGCCGACCGACTTCTCCGCAGCCTCCGCCACCACGGCCCGGGGGTCGTGCCCGTTGGCCAGCGCGTGGAGGTGTTCGGCCAGTGCCACGCCGATCATCCGCTTGAGCCGGGGCAGGGGCGCGTTGGCGACGTCCGACACCCGCTCCAGGCCGACGTCGAACAGCCGCTCGGCCGTCTTCTTCCCCACGCCCCACAGCGCCGACACCGGCAGCGGGTGCAGGAACTCGGTGACCTGGCCGACCGGGACCACCAGCATCCCGTCCGGCTTGGCCAGCCCCGACGCCAGCTTCGCCACGAACTTCGTCGGCGCGACGCCCACCGAGCACGTGATGCCGAACTCCGCGGTGACCCTGGCCCGGATCCGGGCCCCCACCTCGGCCGGGGTCGTGCGCAGGCGGCGCAGCGCTCCGGAGACGTCCAGGAAGGCTTCATCGAGGCTCAGCGGCTCGACCAGCGGGGTGATGTCACGGAAGATCGCCATGACGCCGGAGGAGACGCGCTGGTAGAGCTCGAAGCTCGGCGGCAGGAACACCGCGTGCGGACACAGCCTGCGCGCCTGCCCGGTCGGCATGGCGGACCGGACACCGAACTCGCGGGCGATGTAGTTGGCCGCCGAGACCACCCCACGCGCGCCGACGCCGCCGACCACGACCGGCCGATCACGCAGCTCAGGGCGTTCGCGGATCTCGCAGGAGGCGTAGAACGCGTCCATGTCGACGTGCAGCATCGAGCAGCCCGCGTCGTCGGGCCACCGCCCGTCGCGCGCCTTGAACCGCTCGACCAGCCCCCTCGGCAGGTCCCCGCTTCGCCCCATGCCCCGGAGCCTTCCACAGGGACCCGACAGTCAGCGGCGGGCGACGGCGTGCAGGCGGGTGGCGACGTCGCGCAGTGGTGGGGTCGTCGCGGCGACCAGTTCCAGCTGGGCCAGCGCGTCCTGGGCGCCCGGGCTGGCGTCGAGCACCGAGCCGGGGACCAGGTCGGCGACCACGCCGTAGCCCTGGATCAGCTCGACGGTCAGCCCGGCGTCGGTGAGCAGGGTGCGCAGGCCCTCGGTGTCGAACCGGCGCAGCAGGGCCTCGCCGGGGCCGGTGATCTGGCCCGCCGGGTCGTCGAGCAGCTTCCGGGCGTCGACCAGCTTGCCGGAGATCGCGCGGTGCAGGACGGCGGCGAAGCGGTTGGCCACCAGCAGCGACAGCACGCCGCCCGGGGCCACCGCGCCCGCCATCGCGGCCACGGTCACCTTGGGGTCGTCGACGACCTCCAGCAGGCCGTGGGCCAGCACCAGGTCGGCCGAGCCGGGCTCGACGAGCTGGTCGAGCGCGTCGCTGTCGCCCTGCAGGGCGGTGATGCGGTCGGCGACCCCGGCCTCCTGGGCGCGGCGCTGCAGGGTGGCCAGGGCGTTGGGGCTGGGTTCGACCACCGTGACGGCGCACCCGGCCGCGGCCATGGGCACGGCGAACACGCCACTGCCGCCGCCGACGTCGAGCACCCTGGGCGGTTGGCCGTGGCGCCGCTCACGGGCGGCGGTCAGCTCGAGGTCGAGCACACGGCGTACGGCATCCGGTCGCATGAGATTGAACTGTAGAGACTCTGAGAGCGCGTCGGAGAACTGCCGTGCGTGTCAGTCGTGATCGAGGTGGTTCCTGGGCGGTGCGGCCGGGCTGCCCTCATACCGGTGTTGTATTCGGGCAGTCCGGCCGCGCCGTCAGGGGCCGCCTCGGCGCGGCTGGCACGTGCGGCAGTTCTCCGACGCGCTCTAAGGTCTAGGGCGTGCAAACGGTGGCAGTGCTCAGCCTCAAAGGCGGCGTGGGGAAGACCACGGTCGTGCTCGGCCTCGCGTCGGCCGCGCTGCGGCGGGGGGCGCGCACGCTGGTCGTCGACCTCGACCCGCAGTGCAACGCGACCACCACGCTCGACCCCGACGAGACGACGGCGACCCTGGCCGACGTGCTGGAGACGCCCCGCCCGGCGGTCCTGCGCGCGGCGATCGCGCCCAGCGCGTGGGACGGCGAGGTCGACGTCATGGTCGGGTCGGAGGACCTGGAGTCGCTCAACGACCCGGACCCCGGCACGAGCCGCCTGGAGAAGCTGGGTCGCGCGTTGGCGCAGGTCAGGAACATGATCGCCGAGGGTGAGCTGCCCTACCAGCTGGTCCTGATGGACTGCCCGCCGTCACTCGGACGGCTGACGCGGTCCGCCCTGGTGGCGGCGCAGGGCGCGCTCCTGGTGACCGAGCCCACGATCTACGCCGTCCAGGGCGCCCAGCGCGCCTTCGAGGCCGTGGAGAACACCCGCGACGAGTACAACCCGGCGCTCGTGCCGCTGGGCGTGGTGGTCAACCGGGTCCGCACCCACTCCTACGAGCACCAGTTCCGCATCGCCGAGCTGCGGGAGAACTTCGGGCGGCTGGTGATGCCGGTGGCCCTGCCCGACCGGCTGGCCGTCCAGCAGGCCCAGGGCGCGTGCATGCCGATCCACCAGTGGGGCACGCCGGGGGCGCGGGAGGTCGCGCTCGCGTTCAACCTGCTGCTCGCCCGGATCCTGCGCACCGGCAGCCGCGGCCGCCACCAGGCCGCCGAGTGGCCCCCGGAGGACGAAGAGGCTGAGTCGTCGGTAGGCGAGTAGGCCATGCCCGAGGGTGACACCGTCTACCAGGCCGCCGCCCGGCTCGCGGCGGTCCTGACCGACCGCGTGCTCACCACCGGCGACCTGCGCCACCCCCGACTGTCCACTGTGGACCTGCGCGGCCGCGTGGCGCTCGCGCCGCGGACGGTCGGCAAGCACCTGTTCCTGCGGTTCGACCGCGACCTGAGCTTCCACAGCCACCTCGGCCTCGACGGCACCTGGCAGGTCCTGCCCCGCGGCGCCCGCTGGCGCAAACCGGGGTTCCAGGCGCGCGCGGTGTTCGCCACCGAAGAGCACCAGGCAGTCGGATTCCTGTTGCACGAGATGGCTTTGCTGCCGACCGCCGACGAGGACCGGCTGGTCAGCCACCTCGGCCCCGACCTGCTCGACCCGACCTGGGATGAGACCCACGCCGCCCGCGCGCTGGAGCGGCTCACGGCCGTCCCGGACCGCGAGATCGGCGACGCACTGCTCGACCAGCGCGTCATGGCGGGCATCGGCAACGTCTACAAAGCCGAGATCTGCCACCTGCTCGGCGTCTCACCGTGGACACCTGTGTCCGATGTGGACTGTGCGGAAGCGATAATACTCAGCCGAAAACTGTTGGAACGCAACAAAATGTCCCCCGACCGCAACACGACAGGCGATCCGCGGCGAGGCCGGACACTGTGGGTCTACGGCCGCACCCGCGTCGGCTGCCTGCGCTGCGGCGGCCGCGTGATCGCGGGCTCACAAGGCGAAGGCGTCCGCGAACGGGTCGCCTACTACTGCCCGAACTGCCAGCCCGGACCGACCTAGGAGCACCAGAACAGCCAGCACGTCTGCGTCGTGGTGGTCGTCGTGGTGGGCCGCCGCGTCGTCGTGGTGGTGCGCGGGGGCGTCGTCGTGGTCGGCCGGGGCGGCGTCGTGGTGACCATCGTCTGTGTGGTGGTCGTGGTGGCGGAGTTCGCCGTGGTGGTCGTGACCGAGGTGGTCGACGTCGTGCTGCTGGTGGTCGTCGTCGTGCTGGTCAGGGCACTGGTGAGGACCGAGGTCGCGGGCGCCGCCGTGGACGTCAGCGGCACGGAGGTCGAGTCGACGATCGTGGACTCGGGCTCGGTGGTGGCCCCGACGGCCTCGCCATGGACCGCGGGCGCCGAGGATAAGCCCTGATAGAAGAGAGCCGCGGTGACGGCTCCGATGACCATGCCGAGCGCGGTCCGGTTCGGCTGGTTCAGCAGGTTCCGCACGTGTCCGGTCCCCTCCGCGCCGATCAGCCGATCTACGGTCAACCACGTGTGTGCAACCACCCACGCTGCGTGTGTTCGGGGACCTTATCAGTCCCCCGATCGGGGGAGTTAAGGCCCTCTTACGTTGAAGAAAAACGCGTTGTCAGCCGCGCGAAGACCGCATACGGTCCGAAGTACACGAGAGAGGAGGTGGTCCAACGGTGATTTCACTCAGGACACGTGAGGTGGCTGTCCGCTAGGACCACCCATCAACACGATGGTTTGCCGGCTCCGCACACGGCTGACACTGCCTGGCAGTGCCGTAGGGCGCGGGCGTGTGGTCGGCGAATACCAGGCAGTCACCCAGCCCTCGGGTTCCCAGGACTTAGTCCGCCCTGGGCCTGGCGTCCCGGCAACGGGAAGCCAGGAGCCAACCCGAGGGCTGCACTGTTCACGAGACGGATTGGGCAGTCTCGTGAGCCGTCGCCTCGCGGCGCGGCGTTGACCCCGTAGGTCTTCCCGTGGCGGTACCCGTCGCCCGCGTGGCGCGGGTCTTACATGGGTTTCCAGCGGGCTCGTTTCCTGTCGCCCCGCAACCCGGGGAGGACATGCCCGCGACCTCGTCCACGAGTTGAGCGAGGTTGCGGGCGGCGTTGAGATCGCGGTCCAGCACGACTCCGCACTGGTCGCAGTGGAACGATCGCTCGGACAAGCGCAGTTTGGCTTTCACCGCGCCACAGGCAGAGCAGGTCTTCGATGACGAGAACCACCGATCGGCCACATGCACCCGGCCACCGGCCCACTCGGATTTGTAGGTGATCTGACGGCGTAGCTCGGCCATGCCGACCCCAGCGACATGCCGGGCCAGACGCCTGTCGCGCAGCATCCCGGCCACGTGAAGGTCTTCGAGCACGATCGTCCCGTGGGTGCGGACCAGGCGGGTGGACAGCTTGTGCAGCCCGTCTCGGCGGGCGTCGGCCACCGCCGCGTGCAGGCGGACAATGCGGGCCTGGGTCTTGCGCCACCGATGTGATGGAGTCCGTCGGGTGCGCCGGTCCGGACCGACCCGTCGAGCCGCCTGCCTCCCCAACCTGCGCAATCTGGCCAACGCCAGGTCGAGGTGCCTCGGGTTGCGGATGACCTCCCCGGTGGAGAGCACCGCCAGCGACTTGATCCCGAGATCCACCCCCACAACGGACTTCGGTCGGGTGGGACCTCGGACACCACGTTGGATCTCCACGGAGAATGCACAGAACCAGCGCCCTCCCCGCGAGGTGATGGTGGCCGAGCGGATCCGGGCCGTACCGCGCTTGATGTGCCGGGCCAGTTTCCTGGTCGACTCGTGCGTACGCACCACCCCGATCCGTGGCACCCTCACGTGCCTGCGATCACCCTCGGTCAAACCGAACGAGCCGGTGGTGAACCGACACGACAGTCCGGCGCGTTTGCCCTTGAATCTAGGGAATCGGACCTTCGCACCGACGCGGATGCCGGTCTTCGAGGTGTTCCAGTTGCCCAGCGCTGTCGCAAGGTTCGCCAGGCCGGACGAGTACGCCTCTTTCGAGTTCTCCGGCCACCACGGCGCGGTGGTCTCCTTGGTCTGGTTCCACCGTTTCCGCAGGCTGTAGGCCGACCACGACACCGACGGTGTCAAATCCTGCTCGGCTACCCCGTAGGACCTTTCAGCCCCACGCTGACCCAGATTGGCCTTGATCAGAGCCAACCCCCAGTTGAAGGCGTAGCGCTGCGCGCCACAATGCGACCGCAACCCCGCCTCCTGCACTGGGGTTGGGTCGAGGGCGAACCGGTAGGACTGCAACACCATGGTCATCAGCACGGACCGTAGCGACCAGCACCTACAAGCGCCGTCAGGCCCCGTCTTCCACCTGTTGCAGCTTCCGCCACGCCTGGCCCGCGGCCCGTTCGGCGTCCTTCGCGTCGCGGCGGGCGACCTGCAAAGCGCGGCGGGCCTCCATCTCGGCCACTTCGGCGGCGTCGAGGGCCTGGTTGAGGTCGCGGACCTTCTTCTCCGCGGCGGCCACCGCGTCCTCGGCCTTCGCGATCGCCTTCTCGGCGGCGGCGCGTTCCCCTTCCGCCGCCTTGACTTTGGCCTTCGCTTCGGCGAGCGCCTGCTTGCGGGCCGCCGCCGCGTCGGCCTTCGGCTTGGCGGATTTGGGCTCCGCCTTCGGTTTCGGCTTCGGCGCGGGGACGGCGATCTCCAGTCCCGGCCACGCCGCGGCGATCGACAGGTCCTTCACCGACGCGACCCGGCCCGCCCGCAGCACCTCGCCTGCCTGCTCGTCGGCGATGGCGGCCGTCAGCATCTCCTCGATCTCGCGGGTGATCGACTCGCTCAGCGACTTGCCCGCCAGCGCGACCAGTTCGCGGATCAGCGTGGTCCGCCGCTGCGTCAACTCCCGCAGCGAAGCCCCCTCGGCGCCGCCGTGCGCGGCGCGCAGGTCGTCACCCAGTTCGGTGAGAGCGGCTACCTCGTCCGGGTGTTCGCGGGCGAGGCGGTTGACGAGCCAGGCCGCCTTGGTCGGCTTGGCCAGCTTCTCGATGACGGCGGCGCCCTCGGCGTCGCCGTCGGCGCGCGCCTGCTTGGCCAGCTCGCGCCGCGCGGCGATGAAGTCCTCCTGCGGCAGCCCGTACAGCTCGTCCACGGTCACACCGTCCATCATGGCCGAGCGGGCCGGGTGACACGATGTGGACGTGGTCTACCAGCAGCTCACCCGACGCGTCCTGTTCAAACTCGGTGGCGGCGACCCCGAGGTCGCCCACCACAGCACCATGGCGGGCCTCGCCCGCCTGGCCAAGGTCCGCCCCGCCGTCGCCACCCTGCGGCGCGTGTTCGGCACCCGGAAGACCACCACGGTCTTCGGCGTCGACTTCCCCGGCGTGGTCGGCCTGGCCGCGGGCATGGACAAGGACGGGCACGCGCTGCGGGCGTGGCCCGCGCTCGGGTTCGGGTTCGTCGAGGTCGGCACCGTCACCGCGCACCCCCAGCCGGGCAACCCGAAGCCGCGCCTGTTCCGGCTGACCGACAGCGAAGCCATCATCAACCGGATGGGCTTCAACAACGCGGGCGCCGACGCGCTGGCCTCCCGCCTGCGCGCCACCGGGCCCATCGGGGTGCCGCTGGGCATCAGCATCGGCAAGTCCAAGGTCACCCCGGTCGAGGACGCCGTCGAGGACTACCGCCACTCGCTGCGCGCCCTGCGCGAGTTCGGCGACTACTTCGCGATCAACGTCAGCTCCCCCAACACCCCCGGCCTGCGCGGACTCCAGGACCGCGAAGCCCTCGACGCGCTCGTCGGTGAACTGCGCGCCGAGTCGCCCAAGCCGCTGCTGGTCAAGATCGCCCCCGACCTGACCGACGACGCCATCGCCGAGGTCCTCCAGGTCTGCACCGACCACGGCGTGGACGGCATCATCGCCACGAACACCACCCTCAGCCGCGACGGCCTCGCCCCCGCCGACGCCACGACCGGAGCTGAGGCGGGCGGCCTCAGCGGACGCCCGCTGGCCAAGCGCGCGCGGGACGTCGTCGCGTTCGTGCACAAGGAAAGCGGCCTGCCGGTGATCGGCGTCGGCGGCATCTTCACCGCCGACGACGCGCTGCGCATGCTCGACGCGGGCGCCAGCCTGGTGCAGCTCTACACCGGATTCATCTACCAGGGCCCGCCGCTGGTCCGCCGGATCAACCGCGCGGTGAACGCTCGCTGACCTCGGCCCCGCGGGTGCGCCACCAGCGCAGCAGCGGGTAGGCCACGACGACGAACGCCGAGCCCCAGGCGATGCCCTCGATCCGCATCTGCCCGACGGTCAGCGTCAGGTTGCCCACGCCCGCGGCGACGGCGGCGGCGACCACGAGCAGGTTGACCGGGTCGTGGAAGTCGACCCGGTTGGCCTGCCAGATCCGCACGCCGACCAGGCCGATCATCCCGTAGAGCAGCAGCGTCGCCCCACCGACGACGCCGTCGGGCATGGTGTTGACCAGCGCGCCGACCTTGGGCGAGAGCGACAGCGCGATCGCGGCGACGGCGGCGATGGCGTAGGCGGCGGTGGAGTAGACCTTGGTGAGCGCCATGACGCCGACGTTCTCGGCGTAGGTGGTGGTGCCGGACCCGCCGCCCGCGCCCGCGAGGGTGGTGCTGAGCCCGTTGGCGATCAGCGCGTCGCCGACGCTGCCGTCGAGGTCGCGGCCGGTGACCGCGCCGATGGCCTTGACGTGCCCGACGTTCTCGGCGACCAGCACGATCACCGCGGGGATGACCAGCAGCACGACCGACGGCCGCAGCACGGGCGCGCTCATCTCCGGGAGCCCGAACCAGCCCGCGGCCGCCAGCGCGGCGAGGCGGTCGTCGTCGAGCCCGCCGGTGAACGCGGCGTAGAGCCAGCCGACGAGCACACCGATGAGAACCGACACCTGCGCGACGAGCCCCCGCGCGACCCCGCACAGCAGGATCACGCCGAGCGTCACGATCCCGACGACCGGCTGGTGCCCGAACGCCTCGGTCGCCTTGGGGGTCAGGTTGAGGCCGACGAGCACGACGACCGCGCCCGTGACGACCGGCGGCATGACCGACTCCAGCAGCCGCACCCCGAGCGCCTTGACCGCGATGCCGACACCCATCAGCAGCAGCCCGGCGACGAGCACCCCGCCGAGCTGCGCGGCCATGCCCTCGTCGCGGGTGGCCACGAGCGGGGCGATGAACGCGAACGACGAGCCGAGATAGCCGGGGACACGGTTGCGGGTGATGAGCAGGAAGAGCAGTGTGCCCACCCCGGAGAACAGCAGGGTGGTGGTCACGGGGAACCCGGTCGCGGCGGGCACGAGCACCGTCGCGCCGAACATCGCCGCCACGTGCTGGAACCCCAGCCCCACCGTCAACGGCCAGCTCAAGCGCTCATTCGCGGCGACGGCGGACCCGTCGCGCACGCGGCGGCCGTCGCCGTGCACGGACCACACCGTCAACGCCGCCTCCACCACGCCCGGGGATTTGTCGGTGCATGGTGCCACAGCGGGTAGTCGGCAAGTCGATACGACACTGTGATGTTCACACAGATGCTCTAGTCGACCCGGTGAGGATGACGGGCCCGTTACGCCAGGTGAAGCAGCGTCAGCGCGGCATCCAGGCGAGCGCGAGCGCGTACGGGTCGACCACGGTTCCCCGCCCGTGCGCGATCCAGTCGACGGCGACGTCGAGCATGCGGGTGGCGTGGGACGGGTCGATGCGCAGGGAGTCGACGATCTCCCAGAAGCGGGCTTCGTAGGCGGGCATGTCGGCCACGTGCGTGGACACGATGTCGTGCAGCTCGGCCGTGCTGATCATGGTGTCCATCGCGGGGCTCCCCTCGGTCGGTCAACGAGGAGACGTGCGTGTTTCTTGCCGATGACGTGGGAATTCAGGTGATCACAAGCACAGCGGCGATCACGCGGGACATGTATCCGCGCGGCTCAAGCCAAATCGCGCAGCGCGTGGGCCAAGGCAGCCAAGTGGTCGGTCGCGTCCGTCAGCTCCGTGCGGGGGCCGGGCTGTGAGCTGGCGGCCAGCGCGTGGCCCGCGGCGGCGACCAGGCGGCCGTAGCCGTCCAAGCCCTCGTCCAGCTGGTACCTGAGCCGGTCGACGCCAGCCGAGAGCGCCTGGCGGTCGCCCAGTGGGGCGTGGTCGCGGGCGCGTTCCACGGCGTGGAGTTGGGCGGCCAAGGCGCGCAGCGCGGTGGCGGCCTCGGTGCCGGTGGTGCGGGCCTGGGTGACCGAATCCCTTGGGACCAAAGCGCCGCGCGAAAGCTGGGTGAGCAGTTCGTTGAGGGTGTCTTCGGCCTCGTCGAGTCTGCGCATGGGTTCCCGGGCCGCCGAGCCGCGGGCAGGGAGCGGCTTGGGGATCCGGATGGGGTCGGGGAGGGGTTCCTTGTGCAGGCGCCACGAACGCATCCCCGCGGTGACGGCCATGAAGGTCGACACGGCGGCGGCGACGATCAGGACGCCGCCGCCCGCGCCGGGGTTGGCGACCGCCGTCTCCAGCACGATGGCGCCGCCGCCGGTGGTGACGCCGGTGGCCGTCCACAGCCGGGTGCGGCGAACCGCGCGCCTGCGCTGGCGGAGGACTTTGGCGCGCGGGTCGCGCCATTCGGCGATCTTGCCGCGGAGCTGGTCCGCGTAGGGGCCGCGCAGCTGTTCGGCTGCCAGCTCACCGAGCTTGATCAGCTCACGTCTGCGCGACCCCATCTCGCGTCTGTCAGGAGCCGGGCTGCGGGTTGGCCTGCTGCTCCTTGGCCACCCGCTGCTGGATCTCGGCCTGGATGTTGCTCGGGGTGGCCGCGGCCGGGCCCGAGGTGACCTGGCCCGCGACCGAGCCGCCCGCCATGGAGGCGCGGATCTGCTCGAGGCGCGAGTGGCCCGCCATCTCCGTGGTGGAGGCCTGGACCTCCATCATCCGGCCCTGCACCGAGTTCTGCGCCAGCTCGGCCTGGCCGAGGGCGGTGGTGTACCGCTTCTCGATCTTGTCGCGGACCTCCTCCAGCGACGGCGTGTTGCCCGGCGCGGCGAGTTCGCTCATCTGGTTGAGCGACTTGGAGACCTGCTCCTGCATCTTGGCCTGCTCCAGCTGGCTGAGCAGCTTGGTGCGCTCGGCGAGCTTGTTCTGCAGCACCATGGCGTTGCGCTCGACGGCGGTCTTGGCCGACGCGGCGGCCTGCAGCGCCTGGTCGTGCAGCGTCTTGAGGTCCTCGATGCCCTGCTCGGCGGTGACGAGCTGGGTGGCGAAGGACTGGGCGGCGTTCTCGAACTGCGTCGCCTTCTGCTCATCGCCCTTGCTGCGGGCCTCGTCGGCGAGGACGAGTGCCTGGCGCGCCGAGGCCTGGAGCTTCTCGACGTCGCCGAGCTGGCGGTTGAGCTTCATCTCCAACTGCCGCTGGTTGCCGATCACCGCCGCCGCCTGCTGCGAGAGCGCCTGGTGCTGGCGCTGCGCATCCTCGATGGCCTGCTGGATCTGCACCTTCGGGTCGGCGTGCTCGTCGATCTTCGACGAGAACGACGCCATGAGGTACTTCCAGAACTTCACGAACGGGTTGGCCATCTCCTCCGCCTGCCTTCTTCGTACCTGCCGTTTGCGGACTCACCGGAGTCCGCGCTGCCACCGATACGGCAACGCCCCGGCACCCTTGTGGGTTCCATCGTGTCAGGTACGCCGGAACCAGACCACCAGACCCGCCAGATTTCAGGGATCACTCTGAGGTCGACCCTGAGAGCCCTGAGTCGGGTCGGCTCAAGCCGCGAAGACCGCGCCTGCCCGGGTGCCCCCGAGCGCGGTGTCGATGCGGTGCGTCAGCACGGGCTGGATACGCAGGTCGGCGAGGTTCTCCCCCACCACGGCGGGCACGAGACGGCCGCCTTCGGCCGCCGCGCGGGCGCCGCCGGACCTGGTCTCGGCGTCGACCGCGGCCTGCTCGGGGAGCCCGCTGTCGACCATGCCGTTCTCCACGGCGGTGAGGGCGCTGATGTCGGCGGCCACGTGGTGCAGCAGCTCCGAGAGCGGCAGTTCCAGGGCGTCGCAGATCGCGGCGAGCAGTTCGCTGGAGGCTTCCTTGCGCCCGCGCTCGACCTCCGAGAGGTAGCCGAGGCTGACGCGCGCGCTGCGGGAGACCTCCCGCAGGGTGCGCTGCTGGTTGGTGCGGGCGTGTCGGAGCCGATCACCGATCGCCTCGCGCAAGAGCACGGTCATCGCGCACCTCCCTTCCTCCGGCGGACCTAGTCCGTGCGTCGCCTACGGCCCGGCGGGTAGCCGGGGCGAAGACAACGCGTGGCCGTCACCTTGCCAACGTTACCGACAGGCACGGCCGAAGCGCAGCGCCTTCGCGGGTAGTCCGCCAAGAGCGAACGATCCGCGGGCACCGAATGTTCCCAGCTAGGGGCCGGTGGACATGATCCGGTCAGGCACCGTCGGTGAGCACAACCTCACTCGATGAGCCTATCGACCTCGGCCGCGAGCAGGTCGAGCGCACCTCGAACAGCCCCCGTGCGGACGTCCTCGCGACCCCCGGGGACGGTGAGCCGCACCACCTGTGACCCGCGCGGACCCGCCAGCGCGACGCACACTGTGCCGACCGCCACACCGTCCTGCGGGTCGGGCCCGGCGACACCGGTCAGCCCGATACCGAGAGTGGCCCCGCACCGCGCGCGGGCGCCCTCGGCGAGCTGTCGGGCCACCTCTTCGTCGACCGGGCCGCGTTCGGCGAGCAGGTCGGCGTCCACGCCCGCCAAGTCCGTCTTCAGGTCCGTCCCATAGACGACGACACCGCCGCGCACGACAGCGCTGGCCCCGGGAACGCTCGTCAGCACCGCCGCGACCAGGCCCGCGGTCAGCGATTCGGCGGTCGCCACGGTCTGCCCACGCTCGCGCAGCCGGTCGACCAGGGCCGCGACCGGCTCGTAGTCCAGTCCCGGCACCAGCCGCAGCGGGGTCACTGGCCGATGGCCCGCTTGCCGCGGGCCCGCAGCCGCACGGCGCGCACCACGTAGTCGACGCCGGTGACCACGGTCAGCGCGACCGCGAGCGCCATCACCGTCCACGCGACGGGCAGCCAACCGGCGGGCAGTGGCAGCAGGAACAAGGTGATCGCGAAGATCTGGGTGAGGGTCTTGAGCTTGCCGCCCGGGCTGGCCGGGATGACACCGTGCCGGATCACCCAGAACCGCAGCAGCGTCACCCCGATCTCGCGCGCGGCGATGACCAGCGTCACCCACCACGGCAGGTCGCCGAGCACGCTCAGTCCGATCAGCGCGGCCCCGGTGAGCGCCTTGTCGGCGATCGGGTCGGCGATCTTGCCGAAGTCGGTGATGAGGCCGAGCTTGCGGGCGAGCTTGCCGTCGATGTGGTCGGTGATGGAGGCGATGCCGAACACGCCGGTCGCGATCAGCCGCCACGTCGTGTCGTGGCCGTCGCCCGCGAACAGGGCGAGCAGGAAGACAGGGACGAGCACCAGCCGCGACAGCGTCAGCACATTGGCGACGTTGAGGACCGGGACGACGGTGGGTTCGGGCAGGACCGGGTGGACCGGTTCGGCGGCGGCGTCGTCGCCGGTCGCGGCGGGGTTCATTGGGACGCCGGACGTTGGACGACCTCGATGGGCTCGACGACGAGGTCGACGCCCTCGGTGTCGATCACCGTGCAGCGGACGAGGTCGCCGACCGACAGGGATTCGACCAGCAGGGCGTTGGCGTCCCCATCAACCAGGACGCACTCGCCGTCGACCTCGGGGGCCTGGTGGGCGGCGCGGCCGGTGCAGTCCTCGTCGTCGGTCTCCTCGTGCTCGACGAGCACGACGACCTCGGACCCGATGCGGTCCTCGGCGCGCTGGGCGGTGAGCTCCTCGGCGAGCGCGGCGATGCGGGTGACCCGGGCGGCGATGGTGTCGGCGTCGAGCTTGCCGTCGAGGTGCTCGGCCTCGGTGCCGTCCTCGTCGGAGTAGCCGAACACGCCGACCGCGTCGAGCTTGGCCTCGGTGAGGAAACGCGCCAGCTCGTCGACGTCGGCCTCGGTCTCGCCGGGGAAGCCGACGATGACGTTGCTGCGGATGCCCGCCTCTGGCGCGGCGGCGCGGATCTGCTCGACCAGGCCGAGGAACGACTCGGTGTCGCCGAAGCGCCGCATCCGGCGCAGCACGGCGCCGCTGGAGTGCTGGAAGGACATGTCGAAGTAGTCGGCGACGCCCTCGGTGGCCGCGATGGCCTTCACCAGGCTCGGCTTGGTCTCGGCGGGCTGCAGGTAGGACACGCGGACCCGGTCGATGCCCGGCACGGCGGCCAGGCGGGTGAGCAGGGTTTCGAGGTGGCCTGAGCCGTCGAGGTCCTTGCCGTAGGACGTGGAGTTCTCGCTGACCAGGACCAGCTCGCGCACTCCCTCGCCCGCCAGCCACGCGGCCTCGCCGACGATCTCGTCGGGGGTGCGGGAGACGAAGGAGCCGCGGAAGGACGGGATCGCGCAGAACGAGCACCGCCGGTCGCAGCCGCTGGCGATCTTGACCGAGGCCACCGGGCCGTCGGCCAGCCGCACGCGCGGCACCCAGCCGTGGCCGGGAACGGTGACGTCCTGGGCGGCGGTCTGGCGCTTGACCGGGGTGATGGGCAGCAGGGTGCGGCGGTCGACCGGGGTGTGCGACTCGACGGCGTGCCCCGCGACGATGTCGCCGAGGCGCTCGGCCAGGTCGGGGTAGTGGTCGAAGCCCAGGACGGCGCTGGCCTCCGGCAGGCTCTCGGCCAGCTCGGAGCCGTACCGCTCGGCCATGCAGCCGACGGCGACGACCTTCGCCCCGGTGTCGGCGGCGGCGAGCAGGGTGTCGACGGAGTCCTTCTTGGCGGACTCGACGAAACCGCAGGTGTTGACGACGATGACGTCGGGCGCGGCGTCGTCGAGGTCGACGAGCTCCCAGCCGCCGCCGGAGAGCCGACCGGCCAGTTCCTCGGAGTCCACCTCATTGCGGGCACAGCCGAGGGTGAGCATGGCGACACGTCGGGACGAAGAGGGCACGGACACAGGGTAACCGCCTTTGGACTGCGAACTTGACACGGCGGCAGGGCCCTGGCGCTGGGGGCGACCGGGGCACTGGGGTTGGTCAATGCCACCGGCCGCCGGTGTCTATGGTGCCACTGCCTGCCCGGTCACCGCCCGTCAACCCGCTCGAAGACCGCCGCGAGGCCCTGGCCGCCGCCGATGCACATCGTTTCCAGGGCGTAGCGCGCGCCGCGGCGGTCGAGTTCGCGGAGCATGGTCGTCAGGATTCGGACGCCTGTGGCGCCGAGGGGGTGGCCGAGGGAGATGCCGGAGCCGTTGACGTTGGTGCGGTCCCAGTCCGACTCGGTGAACTTCCATTCCTCGGTGCACGCGAGGACCTGTGCGGCGAACGCCTCGTTCAGTTCGATCAGATCGATGTCGGCGAGGGTGAGACCCGCTCGGGACAGGGCCTTCTCGGTGGCGGGGACCGGGCCGATGCCCATGGTCTTGGGTGGCACGCCCGCACTCGCCCAGGTCACCAGCCGCGCCAGGGGGCGCAGGCCGAGTTCGGCGGCCTTCTCGGGGGTGGTCACCAGGCAGGCGGCGGCGCCGTCGTTCTGGCCACTGGCGTTACCTGCCGTGACCGTGGCGTCCGGGTCGGCCCGCATGATCGGCTTCAGGCCCGAGAGGCTCTCCAAGGTGGTCTCCGGGCGCGGGTGCTCGTCGCGGTCGACCACGGTGTCCCCGCGCCTGCCCGGGACGGTCACCGGGACGATCTCGTCGGCGAACCGGCCCGCCTCGATCGCGGCCACTGCCCGGGCGTGCGACCGGACCGACAGTTCGTCCTGGGCGACCCGCGAGATGCCGTACTCGCGCCGGAGATTCTCGGCGGTCTCCAGCATGCCGCCGTCGACCGGGTGGTTGACGCCGCCCGCCGTGACCCGAGCGCGGGCGAGGCGGTCGTGGAGTTCCACGCCCGTGCCCTTGACGCCCCAGCGCATCGCCGAGGAGTAGAACTCGACCTGGCTCATGCTCTCCGCGCCGCCCGCCAGCACGACGTCGTTGACGCCGGTCTGGACGCGCATGGCGGCGTCGAGCACCGCCTGGAGTCCGGAGCCGCAGCGGCGGTCGAGTTGCAGGCCGGGGACCGTGACCGGCAGGCCCGCGTCCAGGGCGGCCACGCGGCCGAGGGCGGGGGCGTCGCCGTTGGGGTAGCACTGGCCGAAGACGACGTCCTCGATCACCTCGGGGGCGATGCCGGTGCGGCGCAGCAGATCCTGGATCACGGTGGCGGCCAGGGTGGTGACGGGGACGTCCTTGAACACCCCGCCGAACCGACCGACGGCGGTGCGGACGGGTTCGCAGATCACGGCATCGCGCATGGGCGTCATTCTGCCCCGGCCCGACCCCGCGAAAGCCACCCCGCGCCATCAGGGAAAACTCCGGGGACGACCCCGATGCCGTCCGCCCGAGGCCGGGTGATGGTGGAGGAGTGACCTTCGCCGGAATACCTCTGTGGCTGCTGGGCTGCGCCGCGCTCGTGCCCGCCGCCGTGTTCGCGTTCATCCATCCGAGGGAGGACGCGTCCGGCGCGCGGGCGTGGTTACTGCGGTGGGCGCACCCGCTCGGCTGGGTGCTGCTGTCGACCGCCTGTTTCGCCGGGATCCTGGTGTCGGGGACGGCCGCCTACTACACCGCGCTGGCCGGGCTTGCCTCGTTCCTCGGCTTCTTCGGCGCGCTCAGCACTGGTGAGCGGAAACAGGTTCCCCCACCTGTTTAGATCCTCCTTGTGAAGCCGTCCGTACTGGTGCGCCGCGCCAGGACCACCGATGTCCGCTCGATCAAGGCCATTGTCGACACCTACGTCGGCCGCGTGCTGCTGGCCAAGGAACTCGTGACGCTCTATGAGAACGTCCAGGAGTTCTGGGTAGCCGAGATCGACGGCGAGCTGGTCGGCTGCGGCGCGCTGCACGTGCTGTGGGAGGACATCGCCGAGATCCGCACCATCGCGGTGCTGCCGTCGGCGATCGGCAAAGGGGTCGGGCACGCGCTGGTCGACCGGCTGCTGGCCACGGCGCGCGAGTTGGAGCTGGGGCGGATCTTCGTGCTGACCTTCGAGACCGAGTTCTTCGCCAGGCACGGGTTCGTCGAGATCGAGGGCACCCCGGTGTCCCCGGAGGTCTACGAGGAGATGCGCCGCTCGATGGACGAGGGTGTCGCGGAGTTCCTTGACCTGCCGTATGTGAAGCCCAACACCCTGGGCAACACCCGCATGCTGCTCAAACTCTAATTATTCGAGTAATCACTCGAAGAGTCTTGACTAGATGAGTCACGGTCCGACAGGATCGTGGCTGTGCGACGTGAAACCGCGCTGACCGTCGAGCAGCTGGCCGCCGAGGCCGCGCTGCCGACCAGCACCATCCGGATGTACCAGACGAGGGGACTGCTGCATCCGCCCCGGCGCGAGGGCCGCACGGCCCGCTATGACGCGTCGCATGTCGAGCGGCTCGGGCTGGTGAACAGGTTGCAGCAGCGGGGTTTCTCGCTGCCCGCGATCGCCGAGCTGATCGCCGCGCGGGACCTGGGGGCCCGCGTCGGCGATGTGCTCGGCCTCACCGGATCGGGCGGCCCGGACGACTGGGTGCCCGTGGGGGTCCGGGAGCTGCGGACGCTGGTCTCCGCGCGAGACCTGCGTCCGCAGCTGTTCCGGCGGGCGAGTCGGATGGGCCTGGTCCGCTGGCAGCGAGGCCGTCCGTTCGTGCGCCGGTGGGCGCTGGACAGCGGCACCGCGATGGCGAACCTCTCCATCCCGCCCACCGAGGTCCTCGACGCCTTCGACCGGCTGCGCACGCAGACCGACCGGATCGCCGCCGACTTCGTCGACGTCTTCGAGCGCATCCTGTGGCCCGACCTGTCGAGCCGGGCGGCCAGCGACGACCAGCTCGACCGGGTCAAGACGCTGCTGGTCGAGCTGACCGAGTCGGCTCAGGGCGTGGTCGCGGGCGCGCTGCGCGAGTCGATCCGCGACGCGGCGGAGGCATTCGCCCGCAAACACGACCTGCTGCCCGACGACGGCGTGCCGACCTGGGCCGGGCACACGGTCCCCGTGCTCGCCGAGCGGCTCGAACGCGCGGCCGCCCATCCGGACGAGCCGCTGGACGCCGACATCGAGGCCTACATCGCCGAGGTCGCCGCCGAACCTGGGGAACGCTGATGCTCACCGTCAATCCGGCCTGGCACGCCCAGGCCCGCGCCGAGGGACTCGTCGTCTTCGCAGGCGCCGACCTCGTCTACCTGGTCCCCGACGTCCCCGCCGCCGACGCGCACCGGCTCGCCGCGCTGTTCGACGGACGCGACGTCGAGCCCACCGACCTGCCCGAATCCACCCGCGCCGTGCTGCCGCAGCTGCAGACCCTCGGCGCGCTGCGTCCCGCGGCACTGCCGCGCGACGGGGCGGCGCGGACGCTCAGCGTCGGCACCCAGATCCTGGGCGACGCCTCCCCCGAGCTGACCGCCGCCTTGGCCGCCGCGTTCCCGCCGGTCGCCGCGCCGGACGTGCTCGTGGTCGTGCGGACCACCGCGCGGCTGGCCGAGCTGGTCGGCCTGAGCGCCGGACTTGTCCAGAGTGGACAGATCCATGTGCTGCTCGACCTGGCCTTCCACCACACGATCGCCCTCGGGCCGCTCGTCGTCCCCGGCGCGAGTTCATGCCTGGAATGCCTGGCCCGCCGCGCCGGGCAGCGCTGGGGCGACCCGAAGCCGCCGCCCGCGCCCAAGGCCGCCGCCCACCCGGACCTGCCCGTCACCCTGGCCGCGCACGCCCTGCGCGAACTCGGCGACGGCTCGCTCGCGCTGCTCCAGCGCACCATCGCCTACGACTTGAACACGCTCGCGACCACGGCAGAGGACGTCCTGCCCAGCGCCGACTGCGCCAGCTGCGCCCGACCGCACCCCGGCCGGATCACCCTCCCCTGGGAACAGGAATGACTCCGTTACGCCTGCCCGACCAGTTCAGCCCCGACGCCCTCGCCGCCACCGCCGCGACACCCACCTGTTGCTGTTGCTGCTGTTGCTGCCTGGCCACCACCCTTACAGCCCCGATCGTCCTGCACGGCGACCTGCGCAATGAGCTGAAGGAAGTCCAAGCCGACACGAAGGTCGCCCCTGTGGTCGCGGCCCTCATCTGGCCCGCGCTGCTCGCCGCCGTGTTCTACGTGCTCGGCGAAACCGACAGCGACAGGTGGCTCCTGCTCACCGTCGGGTGCGTGGCCGCCGCCGCGGCGGTCAGCGCGGCCGTCGCGGGCGGCGCCGGGTCCACCCGCCCGTTCGCGGCGGCAGGGAGGGTGCTCATGTTCGCGTTGATGTTCACCGTCGAGTTCTTCCTCGGCGCCTTCCTCGTAATGCTCTACGGGCTCTATCTGCTCGTCGGACCGATCGTGGCGGCCATGGCCATCAAGGGCGCACTCAAGGCGTACCGATGAGGCCCCCGCTGTCGGCCCTCCTGCTCGACCGCGCGGTCGGGTGGCGCCAGGGTGTGGTGTCCCGCCTACAGGAGACTCCATCCTCACTGTCTGATGTAGACGTTCCTGGCTTCGCGGCCATCCCCGACCCCTCCACCACCGGAGGCACCTCGGGCGGCGTGGGCTTCGACGCCGAGTCCGCCCGCCTGGCCGCCCTGGCCGAAGCCCTGGAGCGCCACGCCGCCACCCGTTGTCCACTGGAGACAGTCGAGGACGGCCCCCGCTGGCTCATCGACACCTTCACCCTGCACTCGCCTGCCCAGCAAGCCGCCCCGGACTTTCCGTTCTCCGGATACCGGAACCCGGACTACACGAACGCGTGGACGCTGCCGGACAACGAGCCCGTCCAGGTCCCCGCGGGCCTGCTCTCACTCGACGCCCGGCACGGCCTGCCGTCCACGTCCTCCGGCCTCGCCGCGGGCCCGTCCGCCACCGTCGCGCTCACCGCCGCCATCAGCGAACTCATCGAGCGCGACGCCCTCACCACGGTCTGGCTGCACGGCCTGGCCCCGAACCAGGTCGCACTCCCCGACCGACTGACCGACCCGGTCCACGCCCTGAACGGCGAGATCACCGCGTTCGACCTGACCCCCGCCTACAGCCCTTACCCGGTCGCGGCCGTCGCGGGCACCCTGCCGGTGGCGGGCGTGCCGCGGCCGACGCTCGGGCTGGCGTGCAAGCCGACCTGGGCGGAAGCGCTCGACAAGGCGTGGCTGGAGTGGTGCCAGGGCACGGTGTTCATCCGCGTCCGCCTCGGCGACACCGAGCCGCTGCGCCCGGACCAGGTCACCGACTTCGACAAACACGCCGTCCACTACGCCCACGCGTTCGACCAGTGGGCCGACCTCCCGTTCTGGCGCGGCCGCACCGGCACCCCGCCCGCCGACTCCGCACCAGGGCTGAAGAATCTGGTCGACGCGCTCGCCGCCGCCGACATCCGGCTCGCCTACCGCGATCTCACGACCCCGGAACTGGCCGCCGTCGGCCTGCACTGCGTCCGCGCGCTCTCCCCGGATTTGACTCCTCTGCACCCCGACCACCGGTGGCCACACCTGGGCGGCCGCGCAGGTGAGCTGTCGTGGCGCTTCCCGGACTTGACCCCGCACACCGCCTTCCCGTCCCCATTCCCGCACCCATTGGGCTGAGCCGATGACGTTCGACGAGTTCTGGACCGAGACGAGCCTCTCCACCCTCACCCAGCGCGCGTTCGCCGACCGCATGGCCGACCACCGCACCGCCCCGACCACGCTGGATCCATTCGTTCTGCCTACCCAACCGGTCCCCCTGCCCCGGCCGACGGACCGGCTCGCCCGCCTGTTCGGCACGCGCCGCAGCGAGCGGGAGTTCACCGACGGCCCGCTGTCGCGCCGGGACCTCGGCGGCGTCCTGAGTGCCCTGGCCGCGCCCGAGCCAGGTCGCCGCGCCTACCCGTCGGCGGGTGGCCTCAACGCGGTGCGCGCCTATCCGATCCTGATCAACGCCGACCACGAGCTGAGCGGCCGCGTCACGCGGTACGACGCCGCGGCGCACGCGCTGCAGGACCTGACCGAGTGTCCTCAGTGGAGTGACCTGTCCCGGTTGGTCGGCACCGTGGGTGACGCCCCGCAGCTCGCGGTCGTCCTCGTGCTCGACGACACCGCGCAGTTCGCCAAGTACGGGCCGCGCGCGGGCCGGTTCGGCCTGATCGAGGCGGGCGCGGCGGCCCAGTCGCTCGCGCTGCGCGTCGCCGAACAGGGGCTCGCGGGATACCTGCTGGGAGGGGGTGCCGACCGGGAACTCCTGGGGTTGCTGGGGTTGACTTCGGACCGGGTAAGGGTGGCCGGAACGTACGTCTGCGGCCGGAAAGCCAGGCGTGGCCGGGTTTTCACGCGCCGGTCACCCATCCTTGAGGTGACCTAGCCCGAACGGTGGTGCCGAAAACCGTTGGGACGGTGCGTAATTGGCGCAACCGGTCCACAGCGGGTGGACCGACGGTCTCAAGGGAGATCCGTGGCCACGTCAACCCTGCGGCACACCGCGCGCGGCGCCTTCGCCGCCATCGTCGCCGCCTTCGCGCTCATCCTGGGCGCGGGCACCGCGTCCGCCGAACTCAGCCCGGCCGACCTGCGCGCGACCACCGACACGTACCTGTTCAGCCAGTCGCTGAACACCTTCCAGAACACCCGCGCGGCGCGGCCCTACGCCAGCCAACTCGACTGGTCCTCCGACGGCTGCTCGAACTCCCCCGACAACCCGTTCGGCTTCAACTTCGTCAAGGCGTGCTACCGCCACGACTTCGGCTACCGCAACTACAAGAAGCAGGGCCGGTTCAACGAGACCACCCGCCTGAGCATCGACAATAAGTTCAAGAGCGACCTCTACACGATCTGCAACGGCAACTGGGCGTGCAACCGCACCGCCGACGTGTACTACCAGGCCGTCCGCACCTTCGGCGGCGGTTCCTGATCTGCCTGACCCAGGCGGGCTACTCCGCCTGGGTCACCTTCAGGGTGAGGACCTTGGCGTCGACGTCGAGGCCGACCACCTCGACTTTGTACGCGCCCGCGTTCGCCGCGGTGGTGAACTTCTTGTTCGAGTGCAGTTCGAGGACCTGCGGCGCCATCTTGGCGACGGTGACGGCCACCTTGACCTTGGCGTCGCCCTCCCAGACGCAGACGTTGCCCGGCTTGCAGCGGCTGTCCTCGACGAGTTCCTGGTAGGCAACGGTCACGTCGCCGGTCGACAGTCGGACCGAGCCGCCCTTGTCGACGGGGAAGTCGGCGCCGAGCGCGGGGCCCGCCGGGGTGGGCTGGGTTGTCATGTCTCCACCATTACCAGTGTCCGGGGACTTTCCGCCCGCTTGGGCGCAGGCGGTCGCGGTCAACAGGGCCGCGATGGCGATGGCCCGGAGGACGCCGTTCAGCATGGTCACTCCTTCAGTGTCACCGCTGAGACGGAGGTTCCTGGGTACGGGGTTGCTCGCGGTCGCGGGTCAATCCTCCTGATCGTCGTCGTCGGCCGGGCCGCCGCCGCGGATCGTCCACAGGAAGCCGTCGAGTTCGTCCGGTTTGATCAGGACCTCGCGGGCCTTGGAGCCCTCCGAAGGACCGACGACACCGCGCGTCTCCAGCAGGTCCATCAGCCTGCCCGCCTTCGCGAAGCCGACCCGCAGCTTGCGCTGCAGCATCGACGTGGAGCCGAACTGCGAGGTCACGATCAGTTCCGTCGCCTGGACCAGCAGTTCGAGGTCGTCGCCGATGTCGGCGTCGATTTCCTTCTTCTCGCCCGCCTTGGCCGCCGTCACGCCGTCGGTGTAGTCCGGCTGGGCCTGTTCCTTGGTGAAGCCGACGATCGCCGAGATCTCCTCGTCGCTGACGTAGGCGCCCTGGATGCGGACCGGCTTGGAGGCGCCCATCGGCAGGTAGAGGCCGTCGCCCATGCCGATCAGCTTCTCAGCGCCGGGCTGGTCGAGGATGACGCGCGAGTCGGTCAGCGACGACGTGGCGAACGCCAGCCGGGACGGGACGTTGGTCTTGATCAGGCCGGTGACGACGTCCACCGAGGGCCGCTGCGTGGCCAGCACCAGGTGGATGCCCGCCGCACGCGCCTTCTGGGTGATCCGGACGATGGCGTCCTCGACGTCGCGGGGGGCCGTCATCATCAGGTCGGCCAGCTCGTCGACGATCGCGAGGATGTACGGGTACGGCCGGTAGACGCGCTCGCTGCCGGGCGGGGCCGTGATCTCGCCGGTCTTGACCTTCTTGTTGAAGTCGTCGATGTGGCGGACCCGGTTGGCCTGCATGTCCTGGTAGCGCTGCTCCATCTCCTCCACCAGCCACGTCAGCGCGGCGGCCGCCTTCTTCGGCTGGGTGATGATGGGCGTGATCAGGTGCGGGATGCCCTCGTAGGGCGTCAGCTCGACCATCTTCGGGTCGATCAGGATCATCCTGACCTCGTCCGGCGTGGCCCTGGCCAGCAGCGACACCAGCATCGAGTTGACGAAGCTCGACTTGCCGGAACCCGTCGAGCCCGCGCACAGCAGGTGGGGCATCTTGGCCAGGTTGGCCGTGATCATGTGGCCTTCGATGTCCTTGCCGAGGCCGACCACCATCGGGTGGGTGTCCTTGACCGCGGTGGCGCTGCGCAGGACATCGCCGAGGCGGACCATCTCGCGGTCGCTGTTGGGGACCTCGATGCCGACCGCCGACTTGCCCGGGATGGGCGCGAGCAGGCGGACGTTGTCGGTGGCCACGGCGTAGGCGATGTTCTTGGTCAGCGCGGTGATCTTCTCGACCTTCACGCCGGGGCCGAGCTCGACCTCGTAGCGGGTGACTGTCGGGCCGCGGGTGAAGCCGGTGACCTGGGCGTCGATGGCGAACTGGTCGAGCACCCCGGTGATGGCCTCGATCATGAGGTCGTTGGCCTTGCTGCGGGTCTTCGGCACGTCGCCGTCGGCCAGGATCGACGGGTCGGGCAGCTTGTAGTCGCCGTCGACGACCCGGGTGACGGTGATCTCGTCCTTCGGCTTCTTCTCCGCGGCGGGCTTGTTCTCCTTGACCTGCTCCGCGCGCACCCGCGGCGGCATGGGCTCGTCGAGCGGCAGCTCGGGCTGCTCGGTCTCGACCGCGGCGGCCTGCCTGCGCCGCGACGGCCTGCGCAGCTTGACCGGCTCCGGCTCGGCCTCCTCGACCGGCGCGGCGTCCTCGCGGTCCTCCGGGTCCATGCCCAGCTCACGCAGCCGCGTCGGGATGTCCTTGATCCGGGTGCCGGTGAAGACCAGCACGCCGAAGCCCAGCACCAGGACCAGCACCGGCAGCGCCACCCAGGCGGTGACGCCCTTGGCGAGCAGCCCGCCGGAGACGAAGCCGAGCGCGCCGCCCGCGTACATGCGGCCCTCGTTGTCGGTGGGCATGTCGCTGAACACGTGCAGGATGCCGAGCATCGCCAGGGCGATCAGCAGGGTGCCCACGACGTAGCGCGGGCGCTTCTCCGGCGCCGGGTCGGTGCGCATCAGGACCACGCCCGCGACGAACAGGACCAGCGGCAGCGCCACGGTCAGCGCGCCGAAGACCGTGCGGACGCCGTTCTCCAGGTTCCGGCCGACCGGCCCGGCCGCGCTCCACCAGACCGCCGCGCCGAGGACGACGCCGAGCGCGATCAGCGCGAAGCCGATGCCGTCGCGGCGGTGTCCGGGGTCGAGTTCCTTGGTGCGGCCGACCGCGCGGGCGATCGACCCCGCGCCCTTGGCCAGCAGACCCCACCCGCCGCCGATCAACGCGACCAGGACGTTCGGGCGTTTGGCGGGTTTGCGGGCAGCGGGCTTGCGCGCGGCGGGCTTGGCAGCCGGTTTGCGCGCGGGCGCCTTCTTGCCCGGGGTCTTGGAGGTCGTCGCCATAGCCCACACGGTAGTCGGACCTACCCTCCCGCCCCAGGGGTCACTCTGGCAACAGGGCGCATTCGAGCCGCTGACCTGGGACATGCGATGCTCTCGCCATGGTTGCGCTGCGGAGCGACGCTGAACAGTCGACACGCCGAAAGGTGAAGTCCATCGACACGCCACTCATCTGGCGAATCGGCGTCTGGGTCGACCGAGCCCTGGTCCGGTCGGTCGGCCGAATCGAGATCACCGGGGAGTTCCCGCCGGACCTGCGCGGCCGCCCGGTGCTGGTCGCGGCCAACCACATCGGCATGTTCGACCCGTTCGTCCTGATCGCCGCGTGCGCGAAGGCGGGCTTCCCGCCCCGGTTCATGCTGACCGCGGGCCTGCTCGACGCCCCGGTGCTCGGTCCGTTCCTGCGCAAGTCAGGCCACCTGCGCGTCGACCGCGGCAAGGCCAACGTCGCCGAGGCGTTCGGCCGCGCGATCGAGGCCCTCGGCGAGGCGCGGACGCCGCTGCTGGTGTACCCGGAGGGCAGGGTCAGCCGGGAGCCGGGCCTGTGGCCGGAACGCGGCAAGACCGGCGTGGCCCGGATGGCGCTGGCCGGGAACGTGCCGGTGGTGACGATCAGCCAGTGGGGGGCGCACGAGGCTGTTTACTGGGGCACGGAGGTCGTCACCGGGTGGCGGGACATCAAGCCCCTGGTGTTCTCGTTCTTCCGTGCGATGCGGGACCGGCCGGTGTTCCGGGTGCACTTCGGCCCGCAGGTGGATTTGACGGGCCTGACCGTGGACAAGCCGGGCGACGCGATGCGCGCCCACACGCGGATCATGCAGGCGATCACGACGAATCTGGTGCCGCTGCGGGCGGACGAGCCGGACACCCCGAAGTTCCACGACCCGACCCGCCCCTGCGACTCCAAGAGCCCCTGGCGCCCCGCCTGACGCCAAGATTTGTCTGACGTCCTACAACACAGCGCAAGCGGACACGGATCAGCCGCCCGGGCCGACGTGGAAGATCGTCACTGTGTCGTCTTCGCGGCTGTAGCCTGCGACGATGGACTCGCCCTCGCCCAGGTCGATGTGGAACTGGATCGTGTTGGGATGCCGCGAGTCCGTCGACTCGAAGATCTTCATCTGGTTGGTCGACGTGCTCATGACCTTGGCGACGATCGTCGTGTCCTGGGTGTCGCCGCCGAGTAGGCGCGCGGTCTTGCCGCTGTTGCTGTGCCGCAGCGCCGAGTCGATGACGGTGTAGTCATTGGCTCCCTTGCCTTGGAGCGCGGTTTCGAGCTCCTGGCGGAGGTTCTCCTTCCGCGCCGCCTCCTGTTCGGCGACCCGTCGCATGGCGGCCTGGTTCTCTTCGGAGACGGCGAGGGTCCTGCCGCCGTTCGCTTGGGCGAGCGCGCCCGACAGCATGCGCGCCGCGCCGCCCTGGCCGCGCAGCCGCTGCACCATTCGGCCGGTGAGCTGCTGCTGGATCTGATCAGTGTTGCGATCGGAGTTAGCCACGGGTGCTCTCCTGTTCCAACTGGGCCTGCGCCTCGGCGAGGACCGCGCGCAGTTCCTCCTCGGACAGTTCGTCGGCGCCGGGGACCTCGGCGATGGCCTCGTTCAACGCATCCCGGACGACGTCGAACGCCTCGTCGTTGGACAACTGGGCATCCGGCGGCTCGGCGTCGGGCGGCTCGGCCGAGTCAGTCAGCGCGGCCAGTTCCAGCACCATGTCGGCGAACCAAGCCTGCTTGTGGTCGGCCGGATGCGTCTGCCAGTCCGCACCCCACCGCGATTCCAGCCACTGTGCCAGCGGCTCCGGCCACTGGTCACCCCAGGCGTTGACCACGGCGGCGCGCTGGTCGTCGGTCAACCAAGCGAACGGGTCATCGGACTGCGGTTCCTCAGGCTGGGTGGGCTCATGCCGGGCCCAGAACTGCTCGAAGTAGAAGTCCGGCATGTGCGGTTCGAGTTCGAGCAGCCGGTCGACGGCGTCGGGATAGTCCTGGTAGGCCAGCGTCGCCAGGAACGTGTCGGTCTCGGCGGGGAAGTCCTGCACGGCGGGCGCGAAGTCCTCGAACGTAGCGGCGTTCTCCCGGGACTCGCGCAGGACGCGGTACCACTCCTGCACTTCGCTGTTGTCGTTGAGTGGGACCGCGAGCAGCAAATCAACGGTCTGTTCGTCCATACCACCGACCATCGCACCGCACGAGCGGGCGGACGCGGGCCGAAAGGGCGGGGGCGGGTGCTACTCGTCGGACCGATCGGGCAGGCCGAAGGCGTGTTCCGGCGGGGTGGGGGTGGCCATCGGGCTGGCGTCGGTGATCGGGACGGCCTTGGCGGCCAACGCCTTGAGCTGTTCGGTCGGCACGCAGCGGGCGGGGAACGCGGCCGCCGCGGCGCGGGAAGCGATGTCCCGCACCGGAAGCGGCGCCGCGGAGCCCGCGACGACGAGGTTGCCGTAGCGCCTGCCGCGCAGCACGGTCGGCTCGGCGAGCAGCAGCGCGTGCGGGAACAAGGACAGCACCGTCGCGACGAACCTTCTGGCGAAGCGCAAACCCGGGCCGTCGGAGATGTTGACCACCATCGTCCCGTCCGGGCGCAGCACGCGCTGGGCGTCGGCGAGGAACTCGCGGGTGGCGAGGCCGCCCGGCATGGCGGCGCGCTCGTAGGCGTCGAGGACGACGAGGTCGTAGGCCCCGGCGGGCAGTTCTGCGACGGCCGGGCGGCCCTCGGCGATCACCACGTCGAGCAGGGGGACGTCGAGACCAAGCTCCGCGCGCACCAGGTCGATGAGTGGGCCGTCGGCGTCGATCACCAATTGCTCGGAGTCGGGGCGGGTGGCGGCGAGGTAGCGCGGCAGGGTGGCCGCGCCGCCGCCGATGTGCAGGACGTCGAGGGGGCCGGGCGGTAGGGCATCGATCACATCGCCGATGCGGCGGACGTAGTCGAACTCCAGGTGCCAGGGGTCGTCAAGATCCACATAGGATTGCGCGACACCCTCGACGGTGAGCAGCCATCCGTTGTCGCGGTCGAGGTCGGCCAGCAGTTCCGCGGTGCCGAACCGGACCCGGTGCAGCCCCGGCACCGGTCTCGGACGTTCGCCGTGCAATGTCACCTCCGCGTTCCCGCGCGAAGCATAGAGGTCGCGGGCGCGCCACTTCGCCGGGTAAACGTCCTACCATCCAACCATCGCCGTCGACCACGTAAGGCAGACTATGGCTGTGACTACCGAACTGGAAAAGCCGGTTACGCATCGGGGCCGCGGGACGGTCTACATCCTGTTGGCGTCGGCCGCGTTCGGCAGTTCCGGTCCGCTGGCCAAGGCGGCCATGCAGTCGGGGATGACCCCGCAGCAGGTCGCCAGCGTCCGCGCGGGCCTGGCCGCGCTGGTGCTGCTGGTCGGCGTCGCGCTGATCAAGCCGTCGATCCTGCGCGTGCGCAAGGACCAGTGGCGGCTGCTGATCGCCTACGGCCTGCTCGGCGTCGCACTCGTGCAGTTGCTCTTCTTCTTCGCGGTGTCACGGCTGCCGGTCGGCATCGCGATGCTGCTGGAGTACACCTCGCCGGTGCTGGTGGCGTTCTGGGTGCGGTTCGTCCGCCGCGTCCACCTGCCCGTGCTGTCGTGGATCGGCACCGGACTGGCGTTCACCGGACTGGCCTTGGTCGCCCAGGTGTGGAAGTCGCTCGACCTCGACGGCCTCGGCCTGCTCGCCGGAATCGGCGCCGCGCTCTGTTCGGCGGCCTATTACCTGCTCGGCGAGAAGGGCGCGAGTGAGCACCACCCGATCGGGATGGTCACATGGGGCATGGTGATCGGCGCGGCCGGGATCTTCGTGGTCTCGCCGCCGTGGGAGATCGACTTCGCCGCCGCCGCGACCGACCAGCCGTTCGGGGAGTGGCGGGTGCCGGTGTGGTCGCTGCTGATCGCGGTCGCGTTGATAAGCACGGCGCTCGCCTACGCGCTGAGCATCAGTTCCCTGCGCCACCTACCGTCCACAGTGGCCAGTGTGCTGGCGCTGTCGGAGCCGATCGTGGCCACCCTGCTGGCCTGGCTGATGCTCGGCGAGACGCTGACGCCGGTCCAGATCACCGGCATGGCCGTGCTGCTGAGCGGCGCGGCGTTGGTGCAGGTCGCGGCGCATGGGCCCGTCACGCCCGCCGACCCACTGCCCACCGATTGAGACCTCCGTCACGTCGAAATTAACACTGTCGAGTGACAGTCGATCTTCAAACGCGTCACGAACCCCGTCGCCGGTAAAGAGATGTTTACTTTCCGAAGGCGACACATCGTGTTCGATCGGTCACCATGTGCTCATCTCCGGTCTTCACCGCGGAGTCCATGACAACCGAACGCTTTTGGAGGTCCCGATGGGCACACCTGGTTCCGGCGGCCCGGCCCACGCCCCGCCGCGGCGCATCGATATCCGCCACGACCTGCCCGCGTCCCTGATCGTCTTCCTGATCGCCGTCCCCCTCTCCCTCGGTATCGCCACCGCCTCGGGTGCCCCCGTTCTCGCGGGCCTCATCGCCGCCGTCGTCGGCGGACTCGTCGCCGCACCGCTCGGCGGTTCCGTCCTCCAGGTCAGCGGCCCCGCGGCCGGGCTGACCGTCGTCGTCGCCGAACTCATCAGCCAGTTCGGCTGGGCCGTCACCTGCGCCATCACCGTGTGCGCGGGCGTGCTCCAAGTCCTGCTCGGCGCCTGCCGGATCGGCCGCGCCGCGCTGGCCATCTCCCCCACGGTCGTGCACGCGATGCTCGCGGGCATCGGCGTCACGATCGTCATCAGCCAGGTCCACGTGCTCCTCGGCGGATCGCCGGGCGCGGGCGCGTGGGCCAACCTCCGGGACCTCCCCGCGCGCGTGGTCGACCACCACAGCGCCGCGACCCTGATCGGCCTGGCGGTGATCGCACTGCTGCTGGCCTGGCCTCTGCTGCCCGCCCGCCTGCGCGCCGTCCCCGGCCCCCTGGTCGTGATCGTCCTGGCCACGGTGCTCACCTCCGGCGTCGACGTGGCGCGGGTGTCGCTGCCCGACTCGCCGCTGTCGGCCATCACCCTGCCTTCCCTGCCGGACGGGAACTGGTTCCCGTTCGCGGTGGGCGTGGCCACGATGACGATCATCGCCAGCGTCGAGAGCCTGCTCTCCGCCGTCGCCGTCGACAAGATGCGCGAGGGCCACCGCAGCGACCTCAACCGGGAACTCGTCGGCCAGGGCAGCGCGAACATCTTGTCCGGCATGCTCGGCGGCCTCCCCATCACCGGCGTCATCGTCCGCAGCGCGACGAACGTGCGGGCGGGCGCCCGGACCCGGGCCTCGGCGGCCCTGCACGGGGTGTGGGTGCTGCTGTTCACGGTGTTGCTGGTCGACATCGTCGAGCGGATCCCGCTGGCCGCCCTCGCGGCGCTGCTGGTGGTCATCGGCATCAAGCTCGTGAAGATCACCGACATCCGGGTCGCGCGCAGGCACGGCGAGCTGACGGTCTACGCGGTCACGATGGCCGGGGTCGTGCTGCTCAACCTGCTCGAGGGCGTGCTGCTCGGCTTCGCGGTCGCCCTGCTGGCGACGCTCCGGCGCATCGTGTGGGCCAGGGTCCGCGTCGAACGCGGTCCCGACGACACGAGCTGCGCGGTCGTCGTCGAAGGGACGCTGTGCTTCCTGTCGCTGCCACGCCTGTCGCGGGTGCTGGCCCAGGTGCCCGACGGCAGCGCCGTGCACCTTGAACTCGTTGTCGACTACCTCGACCACGCCGCGTACGAGCACTTGTCGGCGTGGCAGCGTCAACACGAAGCGACTGGGGGGACGGTGGTCGTCGACGAGATCGGCGGCCCCGGTCCCACGGCCCGCCGCAAGCGCACCGGTCCCGCGCCGCGGTGGTTCTCGCCGTGGTCGCACTGGCAGGCCGAGACGTCCGTGCCGATCCCCCGGCAGGGCTCCGATGTCCTGCGACCGCTGCTCGACGGCGCCCGCGAGTACCACCGCCGGGGCGCGCCGATGCTGCGCCCGCACCTGCGTCGGCTCGCGGCCGCGCAGACGCCGCACGCGCTGTTCCTGACCTGCGCGGACTCGCGAATCGTGCCGAACGTGATCACGACGTCCGGCCCCGGCGACCTCTTCACCCTGAGGAACGTCGGAAACCTGGTGCCCGGCGACCTGTCGATGCGCGCGGGCGTGCTCTACGCGCTCGATCACCTGCACGTGCCAACCATGATCATCTGTGGCCATTCCCGGTGCGGCGCGATGACAGCGCTGATGTCGGGCCCGGAGAACGACCCGATCGGCCGCTGGCTGCGGTGGGCGGGCCCGAGCCTCAAGGCGTGGCGCGAGGGTCATCCGGTGGGCATGCACGCGGCTGAGGCGGGGTGGTCCGAGGTCGATCAGCTCGCGATGGTGAACGTGTCCGTGCAGTTGGAGTCGCTGCGCGGGATGCCCGATGTGACTGCGGCGGAGACGGCGGGGCGGGTGCGGCTGATCGGGCTCTTCTTCGACATCCCGACCGGGACTCTGCTGATGCTGGATCAGGCGGGCGGACGCTTCGAGCCATTGCCAGGCAAACAGGTGGGGGCCGTCACACCGGACGTGCACCCGACGACTTCCTAGGAATGAGCGTGCGACTGACGAACAAGGAGCGGCGGCGGGAGCGCAACCTGCTGCTGCGCCAGCTCATGACCGCGACGATCGCCGTCGTGCTGGCGCGGGCCGCGCGGCGGTAGGGCATACCTGAACGGGTGGTTCGCCTGGCGCGGCCCGCCCGCGCTCGGGACCTTTAGCGGGCATTCGGCCCTATCCGTGGGCGGGGTGACCCGGACGAGACTCGTCCAGGTCACCCCTGCCCGAAAGGAGTTCGCCATGCCCATGTCCCGAACCCGATCGGTCGCGGTCCTCGCCGCGGCGCTGGTGGCCCCGGTCCTCACCCCCATGACCGCCCAAGCCCACAGCCAGGGTGTCACCACGGTCGCCACGGGCCTCAACAACCCTCGCGGCCTGGCCTTCGACAACCACGGCACCCTCTACGTAGCCGAGGCCGGGACCGGTGGCGCGGGACCCTGTTTCCCCGGGCCGGAAGGCGAGGTCTGCTTCGGCACGTCCGGGTCCATCGCCGCCATCCGGCACGGCGCCACCAAGCGCGTCCTCACCGGTCTGCCCTCCGTCGCCCATCCCGACGGCACCCAGGCCATCGGCCCATCCGACGTCGACTTCCGCGGCGGGACCCTGCTGTTCACCGTCGGTCTCGGCGCCGACCCCGCGACCCGCGCGAACCTCCCCGCCGCGGGCCAGGACACAGGCTGGCTGCTCAAGCGGCAGGCGCAGGGCTGGAGCGGGGTCGCCGACCTCGCGGGCTATGAGGCGACGGCCAACCCCGACGGCGGCCTTCCCGACAGCAACCCGAACTCGCTGGTCGCCGATCCCGGCAAGACCGTGGTGGCCGACGCGGGCGCCAACGCCGTCAACGTCGTCCGGGCCAACGGCTCGATCTCGACCATGGCCGTGTTCGAGGACCGCATGGTCGACGCCCCGCCGTTCCTCGGGCTGCCCCCAGGGGCGCAGATGCCGATGCAGTCGGTGCCGACGTCGGTCGTCAAGGGGCCGGACGGCGCCTACTACGTCGGTGAGCTGACCGGGTTCCCGTTCGTCCCGGGCATGGCGCGGGTGTGGCGGGTGACGGCGCACTCGGCGAAGGTGGTGGCCAGCGGGTTCACCAACATCGTCGACCTGGGCTTCCACCGCGGGAAGCTCTACGTCCTGGAGATCGCCACCAACGGCCTGCTGTCCGGTGACACGACAGGCGCGCTGATCCGGGTCGGCAAGAACGGCGAGCAGACCACCATCATGAGCGACGGACTGTTCCTGCCCGGCGGCCTGACGTTCCGCGACGGCGCGGCCTACGTGTCGAACTGCGGTGTCTGCCCCGGTGGCGGAACCGTCCTGCGCATCCCCCTCTGAGGATCAGCCGCGCAGTTCGCCGCCGACGCCCCAGTTCTCGGGGGCGACCTCGTTCAGCATGACCCAGACGCCTTCGTGGGTGCCGCCGCAGGTCTCCACGAAGGCGTCGGTCAGCTTGGCGACCAGTTCGGCCTTCTGCTCCGGCGTGCGCCCGGGGTACATCGAAACGGAAATCAGCGGCACTGCTCCCCCTCTAGACCGGGATGACCGTGGGCACGATCATCGGCCTGCGCCGGTAGGTGTCGGCGACCCAGCGGCCCACGACCCGGCGCACCGACTGGGCGATGCGGTGGGTGTCGGTGATGCCTTCGGACTCGGTGTGCGACAGCTCCATCTCCACCAGCGACACGACCTCGTCGAGCGCCTTCGGGTCGTCGGAGAAGCCGCGGCCGGACACGGTCGGCGCGGACACCGCGCGGCCGGTGGCGGACTCGACGACGACGGTGATGGAGATGAACCCGCCCTCGCCGAGCACGAGCCGGTCGGACAGGGTCGACTCGCCGACGTCGCCGACGGACAGGCCGTCGACGTAGACGTGGCCGACCTCGACGCGGCCGGAGACCTTGGCGCGGCCGTCGACCATGTCGACCACGACGCCGTCCTCGGCGATGACGACGTGGTCGGCGGGCACGCCGGTCTGCACCGCGAGCGCGGCGTTGGCGCGCAGGTGGCGCCACTCGCCGTGCACGGGCATGACGTTGCTCGGGCGCACCGCGTTGTAGAGGAACAGCAGCTCACCGGCCGGGGCGTGCCCGGAGACGTGCACCTTGGCGTTGCCCTGGTGCACCACGTGCGCGCCGAGCCGGACCAGGCCGTTGACCACGCCGAACACGGCGGTCTCGTTGCCGGGGATGAGCGAGCTGGCCAGGATCACCGTGTCGCCGGGGCGGATCGAGATCTGCCGGTGCTCGCCGCGCGCCATGCGCGACAGCGCCGACAGCGGCTCGCCCTGGGAGCCGGTGGAGACGAAGAGGACCTGGTCCTCGGGCATGCCCATGGCCTCGTCCATGCCGACGAACAGGCCGGGCGGCACGGTCAGCAGGCCCAGGTCGGCCGCGATGCCCATGTTGCGCACCATCGACCGGCCCGCGAGCGCGACCTTCCTGCCGTGCGCGACGGCCACGTCGAGCACCTGCTGCACGCGGTGCACATGGCTGGCGAAGCACGCCACGATCACCCGCTGGTTGGCGCGGGTGATGACGCTGTCGAGGACCGGGCCGATCTCGCGTTCGGAGATGACGAAGCCGGGGACCTCGGCGTTGGTCGAGTCGACCAGGAACAGGTCGACGCCTTCGTCGCCGAGGCGGGAGAAGCCCGCGAGGTCGGTGAGCCTGCCGTCGAGCGGGAGCTGGTCGAGCTTGATGTCGCCGGTGTGCAGGACCAGGCCCGCGGGGGTGCGGATGGCGACGGCGACGGCGTCGGGGATGGAGTGGTTGACGGCGAAGAACTCGCAGTCGAACACGCCCCACGCGCGGCGCTCACCCTCCTTGACCTCGTGCAGGTTCGGCGTGAGCCGGTGTTCCTTGCACTTGGCCGCGACCAGCGCGAGGGTGAACCGCGAGCCGACGACCGGCAGGTCGGGCCGCAGGCGCAGCAGGAACGGCACGGCGCCGATGTGGTCCTCGTGGCCGTGGGTGAGCACGAGCGCGTCGATGTCGCCCAGCCGGTCCTCGATGGCACGGAAGTCCGGCAGGATCAGGTCGACGCCGGGCTGCTGGTCCTCGGGGAACAGCACACCGCAGTCGACGATCAGCAGCCTGCCGCCGTACTCGAAGACGGTCATGTTGCGGCCGACTTCGCCGATCCCGCCCAGGGCGACGACACGCAGACCGCCCTCAGCCAGCGGTCCGGGCTTGTTGGTGGGCCACTTACCGGACGTTTGAGTCACTGATTCCCCGCGCTCGTGTGGGTGGTGAGGTTGACGTAGGCGGCGTTGGCGTCGGTGTGCGCCACGCGCGCCGCGGCCGGGTCGGTGCCGCGGGCCTCGGCGGTGGGCGCGAGCCCGGCCTCGGCGAGATCGGCGGCGATGGCGCCGACCTGCTCGGCGGTGGCGGCGACCAGCGGCAGCCGCGGGTCGCCCGCGTCGATGCCGCCCAGGCGCAGCGCGGCCTTGGAGAACACCACCCCGCCCACCCGGCTGAACGCGCGCAGCACCGGGAGGAGTCCATTGTGGACCTCGCGGGCGGCGGCGACGTCGCCGGACTCGTAACTGTCCACCATGGACCGCAGCCGGTCGGCGACGACGTGGCCGACGACGCTGACGAAGCCGACGCCGCCGATCGACAGCCACGGCAGGTTCAGCGCGTCGTCGCCGGAGTAGTAGGCGAGGTCGGTGGTGGCCATGACCTGGCTGCCCGCGAACAGGTCGCCCTTGGCGTCCTTGACGGCCTTGATGTTCGGGTGCTCGGCGAGCCTGCGCAGCGTGTCGACCTCGATCGGCACGACGGAGCGCGGCGGGATGTCGTAGAGCATCACCGGCAGCGCGGTCGCGTCCGCGACGGCGGTGAAGTGCGCGAGCAGCCCGGCCTGCGGCGGGCGGGAGTAATACGGGGTGACCACGAGCAGCCCGTGCGCGCCCGCCTTCTCGGCCGACTTGGCCAGGTGGGTGCTGTGGGCGGTGTCGTAGGTGCCCACCGAGCCGACCACCGTCGCCCGGTCGCCGACCGCCTCGACCACGGCGCGGACCAGGTCGGCCTTCTCCTGGTCGGAGGTCGTCGGGGACTCGCCGGTGGTGCCGTTGACGATCAGGCCGTCGTTGCCCAGGTCGACCAGGTGCGCGGCGAGTTCCTGGGCCCGGTCGAGGTCGACCGCCCCCTCGGCGTCGAACGGGCTGACCATGGCGGTGAGGACCCGGCCGAACGGCCTGCCGGGAGCGGCGGTGGGACTTGCGGTCATGGGGTAAGACGCTACCTGTTCGTCGTGTTCCCGCCGCTTCCGACCTGCGTACCAGCGACTCTTGTCACCTTCGACACAAGGTCATCGGCCAAGGCTTGAACCTCACGTCGCGTGAGGTTCTACAGTCGGTCTCGTGACCGGGAACCAGGGCGTGGACCAGCGACGATGGAGTGTCGGCGCGCTCGCCAAGCTCACCGGCCTGACCGTGCGCACGCTGCACCACTACGACGAGCTGGGCCTGCTGCGGCCGAGCGAGCGCACCCACTCGGGCCACCGCCGCTACACCGAGCAGGACCTGCGGCGGCTCTACCAGATCCGCCTGTTGAGACAGCTCGGCATGGCCTTGGACGAGATCAGCCCCGCGCTGGTCGACCCGTCCGACCCCGGCCCGCTGCGCAAGGTCCTCGCCGACCACCTCGACGAGCTCGACGACCGCGTCTGGCGGCTCACGTCGCTGCGCAGGCAGACCAGCGACCTGCTGCGTCACCTCGACGGCCGCCGCGCCTCCGGTGACGTGCTCGCGCTGATGGGCTGCACCAGCATCTTCGAGGACTACCTGACCAAGGAACAACGCGAGTTCCTCGACGACCAGGCCGACGACCTCGGCGCCGACGGCCGCGAGCGGCTCGAAGCGGAATGGCCGGACGTGCTGGCGAACATCGTCAGGCACTACCGGGCCGACACCCCGGTCGACGACCCGGACGTCCGCGCCACCGCGCGCAGACTGGCCGCGATCGCCACGAATTTCGCGGGCGACGATCCCGACATCTTGAAATCAATGAGCGGATTCTTCCGCGAACACGGCATGGGCGTGCTGCGGGACGTCCTGGGCGACCAGGAGATCTCCGATCTCGGCGACGGCCTGTGGGACTACCTGAGCCGAGTTCGCGCGTCCGCCGAATAAAAGGGGAGAAATATGAAGATAGGTCTATTTTGTGCTGCCCTGATGCTGGTCGGCACCGGCGTGGCCCACGCCGACCCGGTCGCGCTGCCCGAACCCAGCGGCGCCCACGACGTCGGCGTGACCACGCTGCACCTGGTCGACCCGACCAGGAAGGACCCGTGGGACGGCTCGGTCCGTGAGCTGATGGCCACGGTGTTCTACCCGGCGCGCAACGTCCGGAAATACCCGCTCGCTCCGCAGATGACCGCGCAGTCGGCGGCTTACTTCGCCCAGATCGACGTGAACTTCGCCCATCCCGAACTGCCGAAGACCGGGGTGGACTGGGCGGGCACGATGACTCACGCACACGTGGACGCGCCCCCGAAGGGCTTCCGGCGGCCCGTGCTGATCTACAGCCCGGGCACGGCCGACCCCCGCACGATCAACAGCGGCCTGGCCGAGGACCTGGCGAGCCGCGGGTTTGTCGTGGTGACCGTCGACCATCCCGGTGAGACGACCGAGGTCGAGTTCCCCGGCGGCCGGATGCGCACGATCGGGCTGCCCGCTGATCCGCGGACGAACCCGCAGGTCGCGCGCACGATCTTGGACACGCGGCTGGCTGACCTCCGGTTCGTGATCGATGAACTGGAGGAGCTGGCAACTGGCGGTTCACGGCTCGGCCGGGCGATGGATGTCGGGCGGATCGGCTTGTACGGCCACTCGGTCGGCGGCACGGCGGCGGCCCAGGTGATGTTCGAGGACCGGCGGGTGGCTGCGGCGGTGAACCTGGAGGGCTACCTGGACTACCAGGACGGCGAGCTTCTGCCGATCACGCGCACCGGCACTGACCGGCCGCTGCTGATGCTCGGCACGGACGGATTCCGGGACGAACGGTACGACCGGACGTGGTCGGCCCTGCTGTCCCACGGCGGCCCGGTCCGCGTACACCGCTTGACCAACGCCACCCACGGCGTCTTCACCGACTTCGCCTCAATGGCACCCCAGTTCCAGGCGGCGGGCCTGATGACGGCAGACGACCGTGACCGGCTCGTAGGCGCGGTCGACCCGGCGGTGTCAGTTCACTGGGTCCGCCACCATGTTGCGTCCTTCTTCGCCAAGCATCTCCGGTGATACCCGACTGCGCTCAACCAGGACGTTGTTCCCCATGAGCGTGTTCAGAAGCATCGCGGCCGCAGAGATGCCCACCTCCGGGTCGGGCTCGTCCAACCTCGCCATCATCGCTTCCCAGCCCTCGATCCGTGCCCGACTGCCGTGGACAAGGACATAGCGCAACTCGTCCCTGACCGACTCGAACAACTCGGGTCGGTGCAGGAACGGGTATCTCACGAAAACGCCCGGGTGGAAATAGGCGAGGGCCAACAACATCCGCTCATCCAAACGCATATCAAGGGAGCAGCCCTCGATGAATTCGATACAGCTGTCCACAAACTCTGGCCTGAGGTAAGCAACCCTGATCCGCAGGAAGTTCGACATCAGGTTCACCACGTCGACGATCTCGATCGCTGACGTGCTGGTTGGCGCGGGCCGGACAAACATGGCGCAGTCGATCCCAGCGGTCGCGGCGACCAACCAACTGCCCATGGAATCAGCCCAGTCGTGGGGGTCGAAATAGGTCACCCCGTCCGCGATCGCAGTACCGTGCCGTTCACGGTCGGCCCGCCAGCCCGCCAGGCGTGCGGCCAAAGCCCAAGTCAGCTGTGGCGGCGCGTCGCTCGCGAACGGGTGGATCTCGTCGCCTGCGCGGTGCAGGGACCGGACTTGGGCCGACCAGGCGACACCGTCCAATCCCACCGACCACAACTCGACCGCGGGCGACCAGTAGTCGTCGATGTGGATGGGGCCGGCCTGAAAGTAGACGGCCAACAGGTACAGGTTTGCCGAATAGGCCGCGAGTTCACGGACAGCGTCACGTTCAGTCGGCCGGTACGCCGCATAGTCGTCCGATCGCCTGCGCCTGCGATAGCCGGCGATCAAGGCGACGAGTGCGCGGTGGATCTGGGCGCGTTCATCCTCGGCAAGTCGGGCGAACAGCTCCGCGGCGAAGTCACGGGTGGGCGCGCTCGTGGCGATGGCCTCGTGGGAGAGCACCGCGAACAGCAGGCTGTCGTCCGGCTCACGGTCCCCTCGCTTGCCGCCGTAGGCGGCGTCGGCGATGTCGCGGAGTTCATCGATGATCCAGGCGGCCACCAGGTACTCGCCGAAGGTCGCGTGCAGGAACTCGTAGGCGCGTTCGAGGTCGGTTCTGGTCGAGTCCGGGCTCAGCCGGTTGGCCTCCGGCGAGTGCACGAAGAAGAACTCCCCCAGCAGCCGCCTGCCCTGCTCGTGCGCGGGTGCGTCCGGGCGGGGTTTGCCGATCACCTGGAGATCGGCCTGCAACTCCCGCTCGCCGATGCACTTGAGGCCCCGGTTGAACATCGCCAGCGCGGCCACCGAGAGTCTGCCGATGTGGTCCTCGATCCCGGCGGCGGCTTCGGCCGGGGTCAGCCGGTGCGGGGCGCGTTTCGCGACCTCGCGGGCGGCGAAGTTCTCGAAGATCCGCTCATACAACGCCGCCGTGGACAGGTCGGCGTCCAGTCGCGGCGCCGCCGGGTCAGCCGCGTAGACCGCGAGCATCATCAACAGCAGCGGCTGACACGCGAGCGCGCGCTGGTGCAGCGCCTCGGTCGAGGTCAGGCCGCGCATCGCACCCGATTCGATGGCGGTCAGATTGGCGTTCCGCCATGCGCTCAGCCAGGTGTCGATCTGTTCGTCGGTGAAGTCCTCGAGTTTGATGACCGGGGTGCCACGCGGGATGTCCACCCGGTCGGCGACCAAGGTACGGCTGGTCACCAGGACGATCACCGGCCGGTCCTGATCGGCTTCGATCTGCTGGAACCGCATGACTTCCTGGAGGTAGGCCCCTCGGTCCAGTTGGGCGGCCTGAAGGAGTTCGTCGAGACCGTCGAGCAGCACGACCCGGACGGTGGCCGCGCTCTGCTCGGCGAGTTCGTGCCACAGGATCCGCCGGTGGGTCGCGGCGTCCAGCGCCTGCTGAACCTGGTCGGCGACCGGCGCGTTCGCCCCGACCGACCGCAGGGGCACCCGGACGACGGTGTAGTCCGACGCCGGGAGCCGAGCGGCGAGGACCTTGGTGAGCAACGACTTCCCGGCGCCCGGGTGACCGAGAACCAGCATGGGCAGACGGGTGGCCCCAGGGGCGGTCAGGTGCGCGGTCATGAACACGTCGAGGTCATCGAAGACCGGACGATCACGCCACCACGTCTCGTCGGCGGGCCGCACGTCCGCGTCGTTCTCGGCGACCTTGTAGCGCGGATTGACGAAGATGTCCCTGATCGCCGGGTACGAGATCAGCGAGTCGGACCGCCGGGTGTCGTCCGGGACGATCGGATCGTTGAGCACGCCGCGGTTCGCCTTGCTCAGCACCTCACACAGGTCCCGCGCCTTCGTCTCGGCCGCGACGAGCCCCAGCAGCCGCTCGACCCGGCTCAGCGCGCCATGGTGGGTCGACAAGATCTCCCGCACCGGCGCGACCGTGTCCCGAACCGCGGTCCGCGTCGCGGCGTGTTCGCCGACCGAGGCCCAGATGGCGAACTCGGGCACCTGCGCGGCCAAGTCGATGAACATGGACTCGTACTTGGCGAGGATTCGCTGCGGAACTTTCGCGTTCTGACTCATCCGTGTGGCCGAGGCCAGACCGTCGACGAAGTCCCGGAAGGCGAAGTCGAAGCCCGCGTACCACTTGACCAACTCCGCCCGGTGCTCACGGGCACCGACCGCGGCCGAGGGCGCCGGGACCTCGCGCGTGTAGAGGCTCCCGAACATTCCCTTGGTCTCGTTGCGAATCATGACCTTCTCGGCGTCACTGATCTCCAGGGCCTTGAACGCCTTCTCGCCGATGATCTCCTCGATGACCTCGAAGTACGCCGCGACCACAAGCGTCGTGTGCGCGGCGGCGAGCAGTTCTCGGCGCTCCAGCCCACGAACCCCGGACAGCCGCTTGGAGAGCCCGGCCACCGCGGCCCGGAGCAGGCCGATGGTCTCGTTCTTCTGGTCGACCCACCCCCACAGCGCCCCGAACACCGCGATCGGTGCCAGCGGCGGCGCCAGGAGCGCGGCCGCCCCACCGCCGACCAGCAGGCCGAGCCCGAGTGCCTTGTCGAGCTTGCCGATCGTCGGGGAGTCGTGTTTGCCCAAGATCCGCAGTGCGCCCTGGAAGGTCAACGCCGGGTTCTTGCGCACAGGTCAGCTCCCCTGGGTCTCGTGATCCACTACGAGACATCGTCGGGGAGCGTGCCAACGTTGCTCAGAGGCCGCGGTCGAGGCCGTGCACCCGGCTGATGGCCGCCTGATCGCCCTCGAAGTCCACAATGGACTCCGACCTGCCGAACGCGTACAGCAGCAGTTCGCCGGGGGCGCCCGTGACTGTGACGGTGTTCGCGCCGCGTTTCGCGGTGACGTCCTTGCCCGTGGGGGTGCGCAGCACGATGCCGACCGGGCTCTTACGGAACATCAACTTCCCCGCGCGCACCAGCGCGGCCCACAGCACCGCGTCCCGGCGCTTGTCGGCGGGACGGGGCTGCCAGCCGGGAACCGCGCGGCGGACGTCCTCGTGGTGGACGTAGTACTCCGTTGTGTTCAGCAGGTCGTCCAGGCCCGGCAGGTTGTAGACCGACAGCAGCGGCGGGCCCGAGCGGACCAGGTCGACCAGTTCCGGCCACGGCTTGGCGGCGTAGGAGTCCTGCACGCGGTCCAGGTAGCCCGCCAGGGGCTTGATCAGGATGCCGCCCGCGGCGTCGGGGCGGCGTTCACGCACGACGAGATGGGCGGCCAGGTCGCGGGTCTTCCAGTCGCCGCACAGCGTGGGTGCGTCGGGGCCGACCTCGGCGAACAGGTCGCAGAGTTGTGCGCGTTCGTCCTTGGCGAGGCTCATGCCCTACAACTTACTCGCAGTAAGTTCAGTTGGTCTCAGTGATCTGCGGCTCATCCAGATTCGCGCCCTGTGTTTTGGCGCTGAGCACGCAGACGATCGTCCGGTCGCCGTTGGACTCCGCGTCCCAGGTGGCCTGGGATGGGATCAGCACGGAGAACACCAAGTCGGCCTTCTTATCGTCCTTTACCCGCTCAGTGTGGAACAGCCAGTCGCAGTAGCCCTGGCCCATGGACCTGAGTTCGGTGGGGCGGTAGCCGATCTCCGACGAGGAACTGGCCGGGTCCATGTACCCGTAGACCTGGAACGAGAACGGTTTCTTGCAGTCGTCCCCGGACGAGTACTTGGCGCCGGGTTGGAGCTGCCCCTCGCTGCAGTAGCCGTTGGAGATCTCGAAGTCGACGATGTCGCCGCCGCTGCCGTAGGTGTAGATGTGGGCGGCGGTGTGCTGGGTGTCCGACGCCGACGGGCTGTTGATCGCGCTGCTCAGGAAGTAGCCGCCGACGGCCGTCAGCACGGCCAGCACGATCGCCAGGGTCAGCGCGACCGACTTGTTGACGCTCTTCTTGCTCGGGGCAACCCCAGCGGCGAGCGCGTGTGTCTGCTGGTGGTGCGGGAAGTACCCGGTACCGCCGTTCATGATCGTCGGGCCGGTCGGCGGGCCGGTCTGCACGTGCGACAGCAGCCCGCGCGCCTGGCCGGACGTGAGCCTGGCCTGCGGGGTGTTGATCATCAGGCCGGTGACCACCGACGCCAGCGCGCCTTGGCCGCGGGTCAGGTACGGGACCTCGCTGAGGATCGAGTGCATCGTGGCGGCCGTGGTGGCGCGCTCGAACGGCGAGTAGCCCTCGATGGCGTAGAACAGCACCGCGCCCAGCGCCCACAAGTCGGACGGGGCGCCCGCCTCCTCGCCGCGGATGCGCTCGGGGGCCATGTAGGACGGTGAGCCGATGAGGATGCCGCTGCTGGTCAGCCGCGGGTCGTCGAGGGACTGCGCGATGCCGAAGTCCGTCAGCTTCACCCGGCCGTTGGCGGCCAGCATGATGTTGCTCGGCTTGACGTCGCGGTGGACGATCCCGGCCTGGTGCGCGGCGTCGAGGGCCGACAGCAGCTGGTCGGCGAGCTTGGCGACCTGGTCGGGCGGCAGCGGGCCGCGCTCCTTGACCACGTCGGACAGCGTCGGCGCCTGGATGAGCTCCATGACGATGTAGGTGGCGCCGGACTCCTGCACCACGTCGTACACCGTGACCACGGCCGGGTCGTTGAGGCGGCCCGCCGTCCGGGCCTCGCGCAGTACGCGCTGCTCGAAGGTCGTGCGCTCGCTGTGCGGCACCCCCTCGGGCAGGTGCAGCTCCTTGATCGCGACGTGCCGCCCGATCATGGTGTCCTCGGCGAGCCAGACGATGCCCATCCCGCCACGACCGAGCTCGTTGAGAATGGCGTAGCGACCCGCGACCATGCGGGGGCCGTGCGCCACGGTCGGCCCGTGCTCCTGCGACACCCTTACCTCCTCAGCCGGGGAGATCCTAGTGTGTCGCTCGGAGCCCGATGTGCGTTATCCGTTGACCTCGTGGCCCGCCTCTTTCAGGGCGGCCGTGGCACGGACCAGATCGGACTCGTGGACCAGGATGTGGTCGGTGTCGAAGGTGGACACCGCGAACAGCGACACCCCCGCCGCGGCCAGCGATCCCGCCAGCGAGGCCATGATGCCGGTCAGGGTGAACTCCAGCGGCCCGCGCACGGTCAGCAGGCGCCAGCCCGCCTCGGTCTGCCCGCCCATGGGCGCGGCCGATGACGGCGACACGATCGACACCTCGCCCGGCGTGCTGGTCACCGAAACCAGACCGTCCACCTCGAACAGTGCGGCGGGGACCTTGCTTCCCGGGTCGAGCCGGGTGACGGTGTACGCGCCGTCGATGACGTCGATGACGAGCCGCTTCACCCGGCTCAGCCTTCGGCGACGAGCGGGCTGGAGGCGACCTCGGTGCCGTCGGGCAGCGCGGAGATGACGAAGTCGGCGAAGACGTTTCCCGCGGCCTTCTGCAGCTGGCGCAGGCACTCCACGGCGAGCGCGCGGATCTCGACGTCGGCGTGCTCGGTGGCGCGCATGGCGATGAAGTGGCGCCAGGCGCGGTAGTTGCCGGTGACGACGATGCGGGTCTCGGTCGCGTTGGGCAGGATCGCGCGGGCGGCCTGGCGGGCCTGCTTCTTGCGCAGGGTCGCGCTCTTGACGTCGGCGAACTTCTTCTCGAGGCCGGCGAGCAGCTCGTTGTAGGCGTCCTGCGCGGCCTGGGCGGCTTCGAGGAACTTGGCGTGCAGCTCCGGGTCCTCGGCGATGACGTCGGGCTCGACCATCGCCGCCGACTTCTCCGGCACATAGCGCTGGGAGAGCTGCGAGTAGGAGAAGTGGCGGTGGCGGATCAGCTCGTGGGTGAGCGAGCGCGACAGGCCGGTCATGTAGAAGCTGACGCTGCCGTGCTCCAGCACCGACAGGTGGCCGACCTCGATGATGTGGTTGATGTACCCGGCGTTGGTCGCGGTGGCCGGGTTCGGCTTCTTCCACGACTGGTAGCAGGCGCGGCCCGCGAACTCCGCGAGGGCCTCGCCGCCGTCGGCGTCGGTGGACCACGGGACGTCCGCCGGGGCGAAGAACTCGGTCTTGGCGATGAGCTGCACCTTCGGCGACACCGTCTCGGTCACGTGGCCCGTCCTCTACTCCGTTTGCGACTTCGGCGGCAAGCGTAGTCGAGTTCCGGGCTTTCCTTGACCGGTGTCACTAGTGGTGTCATGGTGGTGTCATGGACCTGAACCAGTATCTCGCCACGCTGCGCGACGACCTGGCCACAACCGCCTCCGCCGGAGACGAGTCGATGCGCCGCGCCGCCGCTGTTCTGGGCGCCGCGATCGAGCCCGCGGCCCGTCTCGCGATGATGAACGCCCTGTCCGACCTCGCCGCCGAGGTCACAGCGGCGCTGCCGGACCATGTTGTGGAACTCCGCCTCGACGGGCGTGACGTGCGTGTCGTCGTCACGCAGACGTCAAGTGACACCACCGAGACACCAAAGCCGCCGCCGTTCGACGGCGGCGACATGAGCCGGATGACCCTGCGCCTGTTCGAGGAGCTCAAGGCCAAGGCCGAGCAGGCCGCGTCCGCCCAGGGGGTGTCGCTGAACACCTTCGTCCAGCAGGCCGTCCAGGGCGCGCTGCACGGCAAGGGCAAGTGGGACAAGGCGTGGGAGAAGAGCTGGGAGAAGAAGGACGGCTCTCGAGTGCAGGGCTGGTACGAGGGATGACCGAGCCGATCAGCACCCGCACGTTCGAGGCCGACGGCCCGGTCGAGATCTCGCTGACCGTCGGGTCCGGCTCGCTCGACGTCCGGCTGACCGATGAACCGGGCGTCACGGTGACGGTCCGCCACGCCCCCGACACCGCGTCGCCGCTGGTGGACGGCCTGGCCAACCTGATGAGCTGGGTCAGCGGGCAGCTCGGCGAGCAGGCTCCGGCCGATGTGCCCGCCGAGGCCGTCCGGCAGACCCGCGTCGAGTTCGGCGCGGCCCGGCTGGTCGTGCGCACACCCCAGGCCCTTCCGCTGCGCGGCGTGCCGCTGGCGGTCGTCGTCACCGCGCCGACCGGCTCGCACGTCGAGGCCCGCGCGGGCAGCGCCCCCATCACGGTGACGGGCGACGCGGGCCGCGTCGAGGCGACCGCGGCGGCCACGATCCGGGTCGGGTCGGCGGCCGGGGTGAAACTCCGCTCCGGCGGCGGCGACGTCGAGTCGGCCGTGGTCGCGGGCTCGTCGTCGGTGCACACCGGCAGCGGGAACGTGTGGCTGGGCTCGGTGACGGGCGACGTCATGGTGCGCACCGGCACCGGCAACGTGACGATCGCCGAGGCGGCGTCCGGCCAGGTCGAGCTGACCAGCGGCTCCGGCGACCTGCGGATCGGCGTCCGGGCAGGCTCGACGGCGGAGATCGACCTGTCCTCCGGCTCGGGCACCGCGCGCAGCGACCTGCCGCTGACCCACCAGCAGCCGTCGGCGGCTCCCGCGCTGAAGGTGCGCGGCCGCACCGGGTCGGGCACCGCCGTGATCGGGCTCGCCACGGTCTAGCCAGCTCTGGATTGAGACCGGATCGGGGCTCATGCGGACTCCACCAGGGTGGCGGGGTCCGCGCCCTTGATCCGGCTCAGGAGTCGAAGATGACCCACACGTCCACGGTTGGCGAGCTGACCAGGCTCGCGGAGAACAAGGATTTCGAGGAGGTGCTGGCGCGCTTCCGGGACTTCCCCCACGAGGAGATTCTCGCCGCCGCCGACTTCCTGCTCGACCACGACATCTACCACGTGTCGATGGAGCTCTACCAATATCTGTTGACCGAGGACGAGTCCGCCGACGCCCACTTCGGCATCGGGGTCTGCCACGGCAAGTGCTACGACTACGACTCCGCCCTCAAGCACCTGGACCTCGCCTTCGCGACCAACCCCAACCGGACCGCGGGCGCGGGCTACTACGCCTACATCCTCGAACGCCACGAGCGCATGGACGACGCCGACCGCTGGTACCGGGCGTCGCTGGCCGGGGCCGAGGCCGACGACCTGTGGGCGCGTTCGCACTACGCGTGGTTCCTGGAGAAGTGGGGCCGCACCGACGACGCGTGCGCCGCCTACGCCGACACCCTGTCGCGCAACGCCGCCTACACCTGGGCGAGCAAGCGCTACGCACTCCTGCTGCGCAAGCTGGGCGACGACGCCCAGGCCCGCGAAGTCCTGCAGGCGTCGGTCAAGAGCGCGCCGGGCCTGGTGGCCGGGCTCAACCTCCTCGAATACCTGCTGATCAGCCAGGACGACGCCGCCTACGTCGAGTTCCGCGCCACGCTGGACCCCGGCAAAGGTCCGGCCTGGTATCCGGTCGTTCTGTCACTTTTCGACTACTACCGCGAGCACCTGCTCCCGTCGAACCCGGACGCGGCCAAGATCACGGCCTTCGAGCAGGCCGCGGCGGTGCTCAAGGACAGCGTCCACCGCGACTTCGACGACCTGACAGCGCTGCTCGGCGAGCGCGGCGGCGACGTGGCGGAGTGGCGGCGGCTCATCAAGCTGCTGCTCAAGTAGTCGATTACTCACTTTTGGCGAATCGGGGACAGGTACGTAGTTCTGCCGATGTGCGTACGTAGCGCCGAACGGCATCGTCTGCGGTGGGCGGGCACCGACGAAGCTGGAGACGCACATGGGACTGAACGGATCGGTAATCGAGACCCCTGCCCACGTGGTGCGCCGCGACGTGCCCGCGCAACGCTGGTCGCCCTCGGTCCAACGCGAGGCCGTCGCGGGGTTCCGCGCCCAGGCCGGGCGGGTGGCCGGTGAGGTGGTCGCCGAGGTGCGACGGTCCGTGCCCGAGTTCGCCGCGACGTTCGCCGGTCCGGTGGGCGGGCTGCTGCCCTCGGCGGTGCAGGCGGTGATCCTGCGCGGCGTCGACGCGGTGCTCGCCCCCGGTTCGGCTGGCGACGACTGGACGGAGATGTTCCGCGGCGTCGGCGCGCTCGCCTTCGCCGCGGGCTGCCCGGTCACCGCGCTCCCTGCCGCCTACGCCGCCGGTGAGCGCGCGCTCTGCACGCGGATGCGGGCCTACGGCCGGGCGCACAAGGTGTCCGACCAGGCCATGACGATCCTGACCGCCGCCGTGGCGCGCCAGGTCCAGCGCCTGTGCGAGGTGTCCACCGAGGGCTACGGCAACGCCCGCGACAACGCGTCGGACACCCTGGCCGACCGCCGCGCCCGCCTGCTGCGCGTCCTGCTCGACGACCGCGCCCCCGAGCGGGTCGTGGTCCAGGAGGCCGCCGCGGCCCGGTGGACGGTGCCGACCGCGGTGGTCGCGGTCGCCCTGCGCGCCCCGGAGGCGCCGAGCCAGACCAAGCCGCTGGGCACGCACGTGCTGTGCGACCTGGAAGGCCCGCGCCCGTGCCTGGTGCTGGCCGCCGACCAGGTGGACCGCGCGACGCTGGCCCGGTCGTTCCCCGGGTGGACGGTGTCGGTCGGCCCGTCGGTGCCCATCACCGAGATCCGCGGCTCCCTGCGCATCGCCCGCAAGGCCATCGACCTCCACGAGCGCGGCCTGATCACCGGCGGCCCGGTCATCAGCTGCGCCGAGAACGGCTTGGCCCTGGCGCTGTTCTCCGACGACTTCCTGATCGACCAGCTCGTCACCAAGCGCCTGGCCCCGCTGGCCGACCTGACCCCGCGCCAACGCGAACGCATGCTCGCCACCCTCCACGAGTGGCTGGCCATGCGAGGACGCGCGGCCGAGGTCGCCGAGTCGCTCGGCGTGCACCCGCAGACCGTCCGCTACCGCATGCACCAGCTGGAGGACCTGTTCGCCGACCAGCTCAACGACCCGCACGCGCGGTTCGAACTGGAACTGGCGGTGCGCGCGGAACTGTTGCGCACCAAGGCTTCGATCCAGGAAGAGATCACGGCCGAGGCCTGCTGACGGTCAGAGCGCGGCGACCCAGGCGGCGATCTGGGCACGGTTGTTGAAGCCCAGTTTCGTTCGGATGTGGTCGATGTGGGTCTCGGCGGTGCGCAGGGAGATGACCAGTCGCGAGGCGATTTCGCGGTTGGTCATGCCCTGCGCGACCAGTTGCGCGACTTCCATCTCCCTGCGGGTCAACGGAAGTCCGTCGACCGGTTCGGGCGTAAGGGGTTCCTCGCCGCGCGCGTAGGCGACCGCGACATCGGTCGCCAGGGCCGCGCCCGCGGTGAACTCGGCGGCGGCCGTGGTCTCGCCGAGCGCCGTGGTGACGGTGACGATGTCGCGCCGCATGGGTTCGACGAAGGCGGCGTAGTTGTCCGGGGAGGCGCCGAGGGAGCGCCAGACCTGGCTGGCGGCGCCGAGGAGGCGGGCGGCGCGGCGGTAGTCGGACTGCTGGGTGGCGCAGCCCGCGAGGACGGTCATGGCGAAGGCCATCATGGCGCGGTCGCCGGTGAGTTGTTGCAGGCGAAGGACTTCGCGGCCCGCGGCGATCGACAGCTGGATGTCGCCCGCGAGGTATTCGGCGGCGCACAGCGACCACAGTGCCCAGCACCGCCACGACACCTCGCCCAGCGCGACATACCGGTCGACGCAGTCGCGCATGACGAGGCGGCCGTGGTCGAGGTCGCCCTTGAGCGCGACGGCGAGGCCGTAGTTGCAGGTCGCCCACAGCTCGCCGCAGAGGTCGCCCTGCTGGTGGAACCGGGCGGCCGACTCGCCGAACAGGTCGGCCGCGACCTCCCCGATCCCGGCCATCAGCGCGGCATAGGCGCGCATGTGCACCACATAGGCACCCACGCTCGCGTCGCCGATGCGCTCGGCGATGGCCTCGGCCACCGCGAGGGACTCGTCCGACGCCGCCTTGTCGCCCTGGATGAGACCCAGGAAGGCGTCGACCCAGCCCGCGACGGCGCGCGGCGACGAATCGCCCGACGCGACCTCCGACAGCTTGCGGCACCACATGCGGCCCTCGGTGAGCAGGCCGCGCATCAGCCAGAACTCCTTGACGTCGGTGGCCATGTGCAGGCCGACCACGGCGTCCTCGGGCCCGCGCGCGCAGAAGTCGAGCGCCTGGCGCAGGTTGGCGTGGTCGCGGTCGACCCGGTCCATCCAGTCGAGCTGCGCGGGCCCGAACCAGTCGGCGGCGAACCCGCTGGTCAGCTCCAGGCACCAGTCGCGGTGCCTGCGGCGCAGCCGGTCGAGGTCGCCGGTCTCGCGCAGCTGGTCCTCGCCGTACTGGCGGATCGTCTCCAGCATCCGGTACCGGACCTGGCCGGGATGCTCGACGCGCAGCAGGATCGACTTGTCGATCAGGCCGTCGAGCACGTCGAGCAGCGCGTCGGGGGCCAGGCCGTCGCCGCAGCAGACGGACTCGGCGGCGTCGAGGTGGAAGCTGCCGGAGAACACCGACGCCCGCGCCCACAGCAGCCGCTCCTGCGCGGTGCACAGCTGGTGGCTCCAGTCGATCAGCGCCGACAGCGTCTCGTGCCTGCTGGGCGCCGACCGGGTCGTGCGGGTCAGCAGCGTGAACCGCTTGTTGAGCCGGTCGGCCAATTGGCCGGCCGACAGCGACCGCAGCCGCACCGCCGCCAGCTCGATGGCCAGCGGCAGCCCGTCGAGCGCGCGGCAGAGCCGGATCACGTCGTCGACGTTGTCCTCGGTGATGGTGAACGACGGCACGACGGCGACCGCGCGGTCGCGGAACAGCCGCACCGCGTCGTAGGCGTCGAGCGCGGCGGGCGACTCCCCCGGCTCCGGAACCGCCAGCGGCGGCACCGGCATGATCTGCTCGCCCGCCACCCCCAGCGACTGGCGGCTCGTCGCCAGCACCACGACCTCCGGGCACGAGGTGAGGACCGCGCTGACGAACCGCGCGCACGCCTCGACGAGGTGCTCGCAGTTGTCCAGGACCAGCAGCAGCCGCCGCGTGCGCAGGTGGTCGACGACCAGGTCGATGGGCGAGCGGGTCGACTGGTCACCCAGGCCGAGCCGGTCGCCGATGGTGTTGACCAGCAGGTTCGGCTCGCGCAGCTCCGCCAGCCCGACGTAGACGACGTCGCCGAGACCCGTCGCCGTCGACGCGACCTGCGCGGCGAGCCGGGTCTTGCCGACCCCGCCCGCGCCGGTCAGCGTCACCAGCGGCGCCACCCCGAGCAGGCGCGTGACCTCGCGGATCTCCGTGCCGCGCCCGACGTAGCTGGTGAACTCGACGGGCAACCCGAATGAACGCGTGCCGGACAAACCCACCACCTCTACTGGGCGACGACCCACGCGGCGATCTGCGCGCGGTTGCTCGAACCCAGTTTGGTGCGGATGTGGTCGATGTGCGTCTCGGCCGTCCGCAGCGAGATCACCAGCTCCTTGGCGATCTCCCGGTTGGTCATCCCCTTCGCGACCAGCAGGGCGACCTCCATCTCGCGCTTGGTCAGCGGCACGACCTGCGGGTTCGCCTGGTCCTTCGCGCCTTCGCGCAGCGCGTAGGCGACGGACTCGTCGGTGGACATCGTCGTGCCCGCCATGAACTCCGCGGCCGCCCGCTCGGTGCCCAGTTCGCTGGTGACCAGCATGATGTCGCGCTGCATCGGCTCGTGGAAGGCCGCGTAGCTGCCCGGGGACGCGCCGACGAGCTGCCACAGCGTCATCGCCCCACCCAGCAGCCGGGCCGCGCGCTGGTACTCGCCGAGATGGGTCGAGCACCCGGCCAGGACGTGCAGGGCGAAGGCCATGACTGCCTGGTGGCGGACCTGGCGCTGCAGCCGCAGTACCTCCAGCCCGGCCTCCTCCGCGGCCTCGTACCGACCGTGCAGGTACTCGGCCGCGCACAGCGACCACAGCGCCCACGACCGCCACGACTTCTCCCCGAGCGCGGCGTAGCGGTCGATGCTCTCGCGCAGGACCGCGCGGCCGCCGTCGAGGTCGCCGGTGAGTGCCAGCGCGAGGCCGGAGTTGTAGGTCGACCACAGCTCGCCGCTGAGGTCGCCCTGCTCCTTGAACGTCTCGGCCGCCGACCGGAACAGCTCGGCCGACTTCGCGCCCTCGTTGCCCATCAGCGCCGCGTACGCCCGGACATGGCGGATGTAGGCGCGGGAGTTGTCGTCGTCGAACCGCTCGGCGACCTCGCCCGCCTCCGCCATCAGCGACTCGTAGGCGGGCAGGTCGCCCTGGACCAGGGCGAGGAACGCCGCCCGCCAGGCCGCGGCCGGGCGAACGGGATCGTCCTCGGAGATGAGATCGGTGAGCGTCGAGTACCAGATCCGGCCCTCGGTCATCAGCCCGCGCATGACCCAGAACTCGGTGACCTCGGTGACCATGCGCAGGCCGATCCCCGCCTCGGCTGGGCCGCTCAGGCAGAAGTCGAGCGCCTGGCGCAGGTTCGCGTGCTCGCGGTTGATCCGCAGCACCCAGTCGAGCTGGTCGGGGCCGACGTAGTTCTCGGCGAACCCGGTGGTCAGCTCCAGGCACCAGTCGCGCAGCCGCCTGCGCATCCGGTCGTGGTCGCCCTCGGCGCGCAGGCGGTCCTCGGCGTACTGGCGGACCGTCTCCAGCATCCGGTAGCGGACGTGGCCCTGGTTCTCCTCGCGCAGCAGGATCGACTTGTCGATCAGGCCGTCGAGCACGTCGATCAGCTCGTCGCGCGGCAGGTCGGCGCCGCAGCACACGGCTTCGGCGGCCTCCAGGTCGAAGCTGCCGGAGAACACCGACGCGCGCGCCCACAGGGTGCGCTCCTGGTCGGTGCACAGCTGGTGGCTCCAGTCGATGAGCGCCTGCAGCGTCTCGTGCCTGCTGGGCGCCGACCGGGTGGCCTGGGTGAGCAGGGTGAACCGCTTGTTGAGCCGGTCGGCGAGCTGCCGCGGCGACAGCGACCGCAGCCGGACCGCGGCCAGCTCGATGGCCAGCGGCAGGCCGTCGAGGGCGCGGCACAGCCGGATCACGTCGTCGACGTGCTCGTCGGTGATGGTGAAGGAGGGGACGACGGCGGTCGCGCGGTCGAGGAACATGCGCACCGAGTCGTACCGCTGCAGCGCGTCGGACGACTCGCCCGGCTCCGGGATCGCCAGCGGCGGCACCGGCAGCACGTGCTCCCCGGGCACCCCCAGCGACTGGCGGCTCGTGGCGAGGACGACGACCTCAGGGCAGGAGGTCAGCACGGTCTCGATGAACCGCGCGCACGCCTCCACCAGGTGCTCGCAGTTGTCGAGGACGAGCAGCAGCCGACGCGACCGGAGGTGGTCGACGACCACGTCGGTGACCGACCGCGTCGACCGGTCACCCAGGCCCAGCCGGTCGGCGACGGTGTTGATGAGCAGCTTCGGCTCACGCAGCTCCGCGAGACTCACGAACACCACGTCGTCGGCGAACGCGGCCCGCTCGGCGGTGGCCACCCTCAGCGCCAGCCGCGTCTTGCCGACCCCGCCCGGGCCGGTCAGCGTCACCAGCGGAGCCACCCCGAGCAGCCGTTTGACCTCGAGGATCTCGGTCGTGCGCCCGACGTAGGTGGTCACCTCTACGGGCAGGCGCGAAACGGGGGAACGCTCGGCAGCAGCGCTCGGCACCCTGACATCACCACCTCGGGCTCGGTGCGACAGTCTGACAGATTTCTGCTCATTCAGAGTATTTCCACGCCCCGGTGGGGTCTGGCAAGGTCGACACGGCTTGATCAACCACTGGGGAGGCTCCGTCGTGGCACACATCGACCTGGGCGTGGACGAGACGCAGTTCCCCGGGATCACCGGCCCCATGCGCTTCCGCCCCGAAACCGCCAAACCACTCAACGAGCTGGCCGAAATCTTGTTGCGGCAACCGCATTCGCTGAGCGCTGGCGAACGCGAGCTTATCGCCGCCTACGTCTCGGGGCTGAACGAGTGCAAGTTCTGCTGCACGTCGCACTCGGCGTTCGCGGCGGCGCAGCTCGATGAGGGCATGCCGCTGGTGGACCAGGTGCGGACGAACCTCGACGCGGCCGCCATCCCGGAGAAGCTGCGCGCCCTCCTGCGGATCGCGGGCGCGGTCCAGGAGAGCGGGCGCAAGGTCACACCTTCGCTGGTGGAGGCGGCCCGCTCGGAGGGCGCCACGGACGTCGAAATCCACGACACGGTGCTGATCGCGGCGGCGTTCTGCATGTTCAACCGGTACGTGGACGGCCTCGGCACCCTGGCCCCGGACTCCCCGGAACGCTACGAGGAAGCCGCCCAGCGCGTGATCCACCACGGCTACGGCGCCGCCACCAGCTGACCCACCGGATGCGCACGCGGTTGAATGGCGGTGACCGTGATCCACAACGTGACGGAGCAGCTGTATGTCCGAGCAGGAATCGGTGGCCGAGGAACCTGGGCTGACCGTCATCGAACCAGCACCGGCTGACGGTGCCGGCATGCTGTCGATTCATTACCGCGACGGGCAGCCGGTGATCATCGTGTCCGGCGGCGACGCCATCCCTGCGACGATCACCGTCACCGACACGTCCGGCACGCCGGTCGCCGCCTACACCGCGGGACCTGCCCCGACAACGAAGATCGTCGGAGGGGCACCGGCCACCCCGCACGAATTCCCCTGGATGATCGATCTGAGGAATCCCAGCAGCTAAGGGTCAGATCGCCGTGGCCAGCGCGTTCGCCAGGTCACCTCGCTCTCCCACCCGGACCTCGTCCAGTTCCAGCCAGTCGGCCATCGTTCGCAGTTCCGCCGCCAGCTCGGCCGTCACCCGAGCTGTGTCGACACCTGGTTCCGCGAACGCCCCCTGGACGCGCAGCACGCCTGCCGCGCGGTCGGACTTCAGGTCGACCCGGCCCACCAGTTCCCCGTCCAACAGGAACGGGAAGACGTAGTACCCGTAGATCCGCTGCGGCTCAGGCACGTAGATCTCGATGCGGTAGCGGAAGTCGAAGATCCGCTCGGTGCGTTCGCGCTCCCAGATCAGCGGGTCGAACGGGCACAGCAGCGCCCGGCCCGTGACGCGGCGGGGCGTGCGCGCGTCGACGTGTCGGTACGCCGGGTTGCGCCAGCCCTCGACCGTCACCGCCTCCAGCAGGCCCTCTTCGACCAGTTCCGCGACGGCCTGCTGGGACCTTCGCGGTTCCAGCCGGTAGTAGTCGCGCAGGTCCTTCTCCGTGCCGATCCCATGCGCGACGGCCGCGCGCGCCGTCAGCTGGCGGGCAGCCTCGTCGTCGTCGACGACCGTGTTGCGGACGGCGGCGGGGATGACGCGTTCGGGCAGGTCGTACAGGCGTTGGAAGCCGCGGCGGGTGCCGGTTGTCAGCCCGCCCACCGCGAAGAGCCACTCGCACGCGTGTTTCACGTCCGAGCGGTTCCACCAGCCGCCCTTGGCGCGGGGGGCACCGCCGCCGAGGGCGGTCTCCAGGGCGCCCGCGCCGACCGGGCCGAGTTCCTTGACCGCGGCCAGCACGTCGTCGATCAGGCCGGGGGAATCGGCGGTGAGGCGGCGCAGGTGGTTGATGTAGCGGTGTTCGTAGCGCCGCATGCGCCACTGCAGCAGCGGCCAGTCGGCGACCGGGATCAGGCTGGCCTCGTGGGCCCAGTACTCGACGAGCATTCGCGGCTTGCGGGCGCTGTGGCTCCACGCCGCTTCGTCGACCAGCGCCGGGTCGTAGGCGCCGAGGCGGGAGAAGACCGGCATGTAGTGGGCCCGGACGGCGACGTTCACCGAGTCGAGCTGGAGCAGTTGCACCCGGGAAAGCACCTTCGCCAGGTGGCGCCTGCTGGGCGGGCCGCTGGGCCGCGCGTCGGCGAAGCCCTGGGCGGCCAGGGCGGTTCGGCGGGCGGCGGCAGCGGTGATCATCGGATTACCTCGCACGGTTCCGGGATCTTGCCGGCACCCACCGACACTTTCGCGCGTTCGGCCCGCACGACCAGGATCACGGCCACCACGACGACCGCGCCGCCCGCGAACTGGATCAGCCCGAAGTGCTCGCCCGCGAACAGGATTCCCAACAGGACGGCGATGACCGGGTTGACGTAGGCGTACGTCGCGACCGTCGACACCGGCAGCTTGCCCAGCACGTACACATAGGAGCTGAACGCCAGCAGCGACCCGGCCACGACCAGGTAGATCCACCCGGCCCACGACCCGGCGGTGATCGAGTCGAAGTCGATCCGCTCGCCCATCGCCACCCCGGCGACCGCCAGCGCCGCGCCGCCCGCGAGCATCTCGACGGCCGACAGCGCGAACGGGTTGGCGGGCAGCGGAAGCCGCGTGCTCAGCACTGTCCCGACCGACCACCCGAACGCGGCGAGGACCACCAGCCACGGCCCGTACCAGGACGAGCCGTGGGCGCCCTCGCCCGGCCCGCCGAGCAGCAGGATCACCAGCCCCGCCAGCCCGATGACCACCCCGACGACCGTCCGCCGCGACGGCCGCTCCCCCAGCACCCGCCGCAGCACCACGACATACAGCGGCACCGAGGCCACCAGCAGCGCCGCGATCCCGGACGACACGTGCTTCTCCGCCAGCACCACCAGCCCGTTGCCCCACGCGGGCAGCAGGAACCCGATCAGCACCGCCGACCAGAACTGCGCCTTGGTCATCCGCAGCGCCCTCGGCCCGGCGATCACCGCGACGAGGACCGCGAGCACCGCCCCTGCCACCAGGAACCGGGCGCCCCCGGAGAGCAGCGCGGGCATCGACTCCACGACGAACCGGATGGCCAGATAGGTCGAGCCCCACACGACGTACACGACGCCGAGCGCGGCCCACGCGAACCAGGTCTTGGACGACATGGCCCCAGCCTTACACGAACCACCGACATTTGTATGCCGGTTATCGGACGTGGCGTTCGGCCGCCGACCGCCCCCAGCCCCCCGGCGAACGTGAATCCCAATTCAATTCAAACCGCCGAATTGTTTCCCCGAGTACACCACCCGAACGGCCCAGCTATTTGTCGCAAACCCGCGAAACGCCCGGGCGGGCATCACGGGTGAACAACGGCGAAAAGGCAATACGTAACGGGTGGATCTTTGGTGTCGACAGATGATCCAGGCGCGGCGACGGAGCGTGCCTATTCGCCGACCGCGAGTGCACGGAGTTGCCAAGTGACAGTCCCCCGCCCAGACCAGGCCCCGTCGGCCGCGCCCAGACGACGACGCGGCCGCACCGTCCCCATCGCCGTCGCGCTGATCTTGGGCGTCCTCACCCCGCCCGCGGCCGCGCAGGACCCGCAGCCGCAGGTCAAGCCCATCTCCATGGTCGTGCTGGTCGACGAGTCGGGGTCCATCAACGAGGACGACCTGCGCCGGGAGCGGGACGCGGCGAGCACCATCGCGCTGGGCGAGTACGCCCCCGGGTCGACCGTCACCGTCGTCGGGTTCGCCAGTGACAACGGCGGACAGTCACCAGTCGACGTCGTCTGTCCGCCGGTCAACGTCGGCACCGCGCAGGACCAGCAGACACTCGCCGATTGTGTGCGCAAAGTGCGCAAACGCGGCGACAATGAAGGCAACGGAACAGACCATTACGCCGCGCTCCAACAGGCGATGACGTATTTGTCCACCGGCGACACTCCGAAGATGATTTTCCTGCTCACCGACGGTGTGCTCGACGTCAGCGACAGCCCCCGCTACGGCCCGGACAACGCCGGTGACCAGCGCAACGCCGCGGCGCGGCAGGGCATCGAGTCGACCCTGGCCGACGCGCGGCGCAAGGGCGTGCAGGTCTGGCCGCTCGGCTTCGGCAAGGTCGACAAGGACCAGCTCGACCACTTCGCCGCCTCGGGCGCGCAGGGCTCGTGCGGGCCGAGCGCGCCCAAGCCGTCGGCCACCGTGGTCAACGACTCCTCGACGGTCGCCGACGTGCTGCTGCGGGCGTTCAGCTCCGCGCGGTGCGCGGGCACCGGCGACATCCAGCGGACCCGGCTCAGCCCCGGCGGCACGGAGTCGGTGACGGTGCGGATCCCGGAGATCGCCACCGACGGCTCGATCGTGGTGGTCAAGAGCGACCCCAAGGTGACCGTCGAGTTCAGCGACCCGCAGGGCAGGGCCGTGCCCAAGAACGGCACCGACTTCGGCTCGACCTTCCAGGGCAGCGGCGCCAACGGCCCGGTCGAGGCGCTGCGCATCATCAACCCGAACCCGGGCGACTGGAAGGTCACCCTGTCCTCGCCCGCCGACCTGCCCGTGCTCGACGTGAGCGCGGTGGTGATCTGGCAGGGCGCGGTCCGCGCGACGCTGACGGTGAACCCGCCGTCGCCGCAGAAGGGCCAGCAGGTCCAGGTCCTGTTGACCCTGCACACCCGCACCCGGTCCATCAAGGACCCCCGCGTGCTGTCCACATTGGACTTCCGGGTGACCATGGACGAGAAGGTCGGCGTCGCCACGACCGACGACGGGAACAACGGCGACCAGCAGGCGGGCGACGGGATCTACACCGGGACGGTGACCATCCCCGACACCGACGCCAAGCAGGTGCGGTTCGACGGCACGGTGAGCGGCATCGGGATCACCGGCGACACCCGCACGGTCAACGCGGTGCTGTCCAGCGGGCGCGCGGGGCTCGCCGCGCAGATCCGGGTGCCCGCCGGGGCCACCGTCGCCCCCGGCGAGTCGATCGAGGGGTCGGTCGTGGTCAACAACCTGACCGGGACCGCGACCAAGGTGCACGTGCAGCTCGACGAGCTCTCCCCCGGCACCACCGCCAGCGTGCCGGGCGAGGACACCGTGTTCGACGTCCCCGCCACCGGCAACACCGAGTACCCGTTCCGCGTGGCCTTCGCCGCGAACACCGCTCTCGGGGCGAACTCCCTGGTGGTGAACCTGGTCGACGAGTCGGGCGCGACGCTGGCGAGCTTCCCCCTGATCGTCACCGTCGCCACACCGCCGCCGCCCACTCCGTGGTGGCTCTACATCGGACTGCCGCTGCTGCTGGTCGCGCTGACCGCGGTGCTGCTGTGGCGGCGGGCGCGGCGGGCCGCGCGCGACGTGCGCGGCCTGGCGGTCTACCTCTACGTCAACGGCAAGCCCGCGGGCGACATCGCGGTGCCCGAGGTCCAGGCGTCGTCGTTCCAGTTCGCCGTGCGGCACGAGGGCTCCGCGTCGGCCTACCTCGACCACGTGCACACCGCGGGCGACCCGGACGCGCACACCCTGACCCGGCTGGCGGGCGTGGTGACGCTGCGGACCCCGACCGGTGGGCGGCACGTGCTGCGGCCCGGCGAGCGCTCCGCCGTCGGCGCGACCGCCGAACTGGAGGTCCGCGACGAGCGCGCCACCGCGGACGCGGACACGACCCAGCCCTACGCCGACGACCTCCTCTGACCGCGCACCACCAGGAAGGACCCACCCATGCGGATCTACCAGCCCATGCTGTTCGTCGGGCTCGGCGGCACCGGCTGTCGGGTCGGCGCGGAGCTGGAGCGGCGGCTGCGCGAGGAGCTCTGCGGTCCGGACGGCACGGCGCTGCAGGAGGTGATGCAGGGCAAGAACTTCCAGCCCTACCAGCTCCCGTCGTGCCTGCAGTTCGTCTACGCCGACCTGAGCGAGGACGAGTTCGGCAACCTGGAGCGCCGCGTGGTGCCCGACCCGTCGAACCTGCCCGCGGCCGAGCGCACCATGCACCTGGTGCGCGACCTGGTGCCGCAGTACGACACCTATCCCGAGGTGGCACGCAGTCTGCGGCTGTCGGCGGCGCCGTTCGTGGAGAGCTGGCTGCCGCCGCCGATGGGCGAGCCCAGGATCGGCCCGCTCTCGCGCGGCGCGGGCCAGCTGCCGACCATCGGCCGGGCCGCGCTGTTCGAGACGTTCCGCGCGGGCCTGGCCCCCGCCCAGGGACCGCTGCTGCGCGCCATCGGCAACATCAACAACTCGCTGGGCGAACTCGCCGTCCTCGGCGGCGGCAACCGGCAGCTGGCCTGTGACGTGTTCGTCGCGTTCTCGGTGGCGGGCGGCACCGGCAGCGGACTCTTCTACGACTACCTGCACCTGATCGGCGACGCGTTCGCGCGCAACAACTACCGGGTGCGGATCTTCCCGCTGGTGCTGATGCCGTCGGCCTTCGAGGAGGGCCTCGGCGGCGGCAGGCCCGCCAAGCTGAACGCGGGGCGGGCGCTGCTGGACCTGTTCCGCCTCGTCGACGACCAGAACTCGCAGGTGGCGGGCACCGACGTCGACTCGTTCGGGGTGAGCGGGACGCTGGCGGTCCGCTACCCGGACCGGGCCGAGATCCGGCTGCGCGCCTCCACCGTCCAAACAGGATTCCTCTTCGGCATGGGCTCCGGCGTGCGCCGCGACGACCTGCACCGGTCGGTGGTGTCGCTGATCCTGTCGCTGGTGGGTACCGACCTCGGCGAGGAGGGCGAGGGCTCCCGGTTCGGCGACCGGCGCGCGTACATGTCCTTCGCCGACAGCTTCATCAACAGCGCCGTCGAGCGGGAGTCGCCCGCCCCCACCGGCATCGGCAACCGCGGCGTGTCGACCAGTTCGGTGGCGTCGATGACCGTCCCGGTCGACGACATCGCCGACATCGTCAGCTCCCGGCTGCTGGCCAACGCCGTCACCGAACTCGGCACGGCCGCGCCCGGCCACGCCGACAGCCACAGCGAACTGGTCGACCGGTTCTTCACCGAGTCCAATTTGGACCCGCTGCGGGTGTGCGCCGCGCTGCCGATCGCCGAGCCGCCGCCCGCGGAGAAGGCCGAGAACATCCTCAACACGCTGTCGACCAGGGCGCGTCGGATGGAATCGGGCCTGCGGTCGCTGGAACAGCAGCTCACCATCCAGATCCCCGAACTGGTCCAGAGCTTCGACGTGCACCGCGGGGTCCGCGAGCTGCTCAGCGAGATCGACCCGTTCCACCTGCACCGCGTCCTGCACGGCGACTCCGGCCAGACCGACGACGGCGGCCGGGTCGGCTTCGTGAAGGTGCTCGCCGCCCGCCGGGGCGAGCCGCCCGCGCCGCCCGGGCTGTCGATGAACCCGCCCAACCCGGTCGGCATCAGCGACCGGCTCATGCGGCGCGCCCGGTGGGCCGACCCGGCGGTCGGCGCGGCGCTCAGCGCGCAGGACCAGTGGTACCGGTGGCGGGCGAAGCGGACCTGGCACGCGGGCTGGAACGCGCAGTCGACCCGGTGGGACGCCAAGCTCCAAACCCTGACGACTGACGTGTCCGCGCTGGTCAACGCCTTCCGCGACCACGCCCGCGACGACGCGCGGCGGTTCCAGGCGCGGGCCCGCGAGCTGTACCAGCCCAGGGTCGGCGTGACCTACCTCCTGCCCCGCCAAGGCGATCTCGATCCGTTCTACCAGGAGGTGACGCGCCGGTTCGTCGAGCTGTACGCCGCGCAGGGCCGGGTCCGGCCGACGGCGACCGCGGGCGACCTGATCACCGAGATCGTGGGCGGCCAGGGCTGGCGGCGGGCGTGGGAAGCCATGGTCGCCGCGCGTGATCCGGGCGCGGCCGTCACCTACGTGCGGGACAGGGTCAAGCAAGCCGTGAAGCTCCTGTTCCACCACCGCGACGGCGAGAACCGCCCGCTGCTGCCCGCGCTGCAAGACCTGCTGGCCGCCGCGGCCGGGCGGCCGGGCCAGATCGCCGAGGACGACGTCGCGCAGTTCCGCGAGAAGCTGGCCGGGCTCGTGCCCGGCGGGTTCTCCCCGAGCGGCACCGGGCGGCTGCGCATCCTGTTCTCCTACCCGTCGGCGACGAAGGACGCCGAGTTGGAGCGGTATCTGCAGGCGAACGTCCAGCTGCCGAGGGCCGCCGACACCATCGTCGAGTTCCGCCCGATCGCGGCCGAGACGATCGCGGTGGTGCTGTTCCGCAGTTCCATGGGGCTGACCGAGGTCCCGGAGGTGCGGGAAGTCCTCAAACACTGGTCGGACGCGCTGCGCAACGAGAAACAGCAGGACTTCCTGCGCTGGCGGCAGCGAGTCGGCTTCGACTTCGGCTATCTCGCCACCACCGGCGAGCACCGCGAACGCATCCTGCACCACCTGCTGTGCGCGATCTGGAACGGCCACGTCACCATCGCGCCGAACGACGACGAGGACTCGCCGCGGGCGATCTCGGTCGGGGTGTCCTCGGCGGCGCTGACGATGCGGCTGGAGCTGCGGCCCTTCGGCAGGCTGTCGAGCTGGGCCAGCGTCCTCGGCGCCTACGAGGAGTGGGTGCTGACCGACGACGAGCAGATCCGCCGCGACCTGTGCGCGCAGCTGATCAGCAGTGTCCCCAGCGGGATCGACCGGACCCCGGCCCAGCCGTCACCGCTGTTCGACCGCCTGATGAAGCTGCCCGGCACCCAGCTCGCCGACATCGAGGCGCACTACCGGGAGCGGCCAGGCACCAGCGGCCGGTCCAGGCTCGACGCGCTGCGCGAGTTCTGGTCGGAGACCTTCACCAACGCGCTGCGCCTGCCCTTCCACGGCGGCAGCGCACCCATTCAGGACAACTTGGAGGACCTGTATCAGTGGGTCCGCGACGAACGGTACGGAGGCTACGGCCAATGACTCGGCCAACGCCCAGACCACCGGTTCGGGTGTTCGACGTGCGGACCGCGGGCGAGCACCTCGCCGCGCTGGAGTCCGTCGACTCCGACATCGGGGCCATCCTGCTGCCAGAGCACGTGGTGGTGGTCGCCAATGTCAGGGACCTGCCCAACCTGACCCTCGCGCTGACCCGCCTGGCCTCGGTCCAGCAGCTCAGCGGCGTCATCCTGGTCGCCGTCGGGTCGCTGCGCGCCGAGGGCGGGGACGCGGTGCTCAGCGTCCCCAGCGCGCTCAACGGCGTCGGGGTGACGCTGTGGGTCGGCGCGGACAGCGCGATCGAGTGGGGCGGCGGCGCGGCGCGCGGGTTGAGCGTGCGCGAGGACGTGACCGTCACCGACCTGATCACCGCGCTGCGGCTGCCGGTGGTGTTCGAGCGGGTGCACAAGGCGGTCAGCGAGGTCCCGCACCAGGTGGCCTGCCCGGCCATCGAGATCGAGTACGCCCGGATCCCGTCCGACACCCTGCGGCTGCTGCGCCTGCGCGCGCTGCGCCAGTTCACCGCCGACAGCTCGGGCGGCGCGCGGCCTGCCGGTCCGATCGCCGACGCGGTGGACCAGCTCACCGCGGGCGCCCGGCCGGATCAGACCGCGATCACCCCGAACTCCCCGCTCGACCGGGCGCGCAAGGTCGCCGCCGACGCGGTCGCGCGGGCGACCGGGATGGTGGCGGCGGCGCGCAAGCCGGGGGCGCTGTTCACGGGCACCGCGGGGGTCGACTCGGCGGTGCGAGCGGCGGCCGACGCCGTCGAGCGCTACCAGCACCTCTGCCGGGACGTCGATGCGAAGATCACCGAGACCGTCGCGGTCGACGCCGCGCACGAGGCCGAGCTGACCGAACTGGGTTTGCCCGCGCAGGCCGGGTACGACGGCGGCGAACTGGCCGAGCGGCTGACCGAGGCGACCGAAGGCGAACTGGCCCAGGGCCGTCCACTGAGGACGATCTCGGAGCAGTTGAAGCGGACCGCGAGTTCGCTCAGCGCGGGCGGGCAGCCGGAGTCCGGGGCCGGGGTGGACCTCACCCCGACGCTGTTCGGGCTGCGGAACCGGTCGCCGTGGTCGGCGTGGCCGACGCCGATGGCGGCGCTGCTCGCCGCGGTGGCGCTGTCGTGCCTGGCGACCGGACTGTCCGGCCCGGCAGGGTTCGCGGGCGGCGCGCTGCTGATCGCCGTCTGGTCCGTGCTGCTGCACCGTCTGCTGTTCGGTGGCGCGATGGCGGTCACCGGCCGCGCGGGGCTGCTCGCCGCGGGGATCGGCACGGCGGTGCTGTGCACGGCCGCCCCGGCGGTGGCGACGCTCGCGGGTGTCGCGGTCCCGACGGCGGGCCTCCCGGTGCACCTGAGTCTGCTGGTGGGCCTCGGTTTCGGCGTGATCGCCCTGGTCATCACCGCCCGAGTGTGGTCGCGGTGGCACGAGCGGTGGAGCTCGACGCTGCTGCTCGACCGCGCGGGCCCCGCGCAGCGGGCGCTCGCCGAGCACCTCGCCGCGCAGATCCGCACCCGCTGGCTCCCCGCGACCTCGATGGCCCGCTACGCCGACTCGCTGATCAACATCGCCGCGGCGCTGGACGGGCTGCGGCTGGCGTTCGCGGGCGCGGCGCAGGCGTTCGACAACGGCAAGGACGACCAGTTCGGCTTCACCAACGCCGACAACGCCAGCGACCTCAACCGGGTGCTGCGTGAGGACCTGGTCCGGGTGGCGCGTGCCGTGCTCGCGCCGATCTTCGTCGAGATCGCCGCCAACGGACCGCTGTCCGGCGACGGCGAGCCGTATTTCCGCGCCGCGCAGGAGAAGCTGACCGAGTACAACAACCATCTCGACACCCACGGGTTCCGCGTGCCGCCGCCGGGCATGCCAGACGACGAGGTGCGGCGCTCGCTGGCCACCGCGCTGTGGCGCGACTCGGCGAAGGCCGAACGGCTGCTGCTCAGCGGCCCCCGCTCGCAGCTGCCGCAGCTGTGCAAGCCCGGCGACCTGCGGCTGCTGAGTTCCGGCGACATGGCGATGGTCTATTTCGCCTCAGTCGACATCGATGATCCGCCGGTCAACCCGGACTACGACCTCATCAGGGCAGGTGGCGACGCGGTCGGGGTGCTGCGCCTGGTGCCGCTGCGCGCGGGCGTCGTGCGACCGCGCCTCGACGAAGGGGAGGGCACGTGACCGCGCCCCAGGACGACTATCAGAACTTCGACGGCGTGGACGCGCTGGGAGAAGCCAAGGAGTGGCGGCTCCGGTCGACCGCCCGGCTGGCGAACCCGGGTTCGCTGCTGGTGGTCGACCGTGTCGTGCTGGGCGACGACAACATCGCCGAGCGCAAGCGGCTGCCCGCCACGGTCTCCGGCGAGGACGACTGGCTGCTCGCCGAGACCCAGCTGGACAACGAGATCCGTGCGCTCGTCCGACTCGCCAACCGGTACCCGGGCGACTATCCGCCTCAGCTGCCCCAGCTCATCGGCTACAACTTCGACGCGGCCGAGCCGTTCGTGCTGATGCGGGTCATGGCGGCCGAGCCGCTCGGCGGCGACGCGGCGATGGTCACGCTGCTGTCCGACGACCGCAGGCGGTTCGTCGCCGACCTCTTCCGGGCCGTGGCCGCGCTGCACGCCGTCGACCTGGTGCACGGGTCGATCCAGCTGTCGTCGGTTCGCCGCCGCGGCGACGAGTTCCAGCTGGTCGGCCTGGAGCACTCGGCCGCCCGCGGCGAGACCCCCCGGTCCCGTCCGGTGACGCTGTCGCACCGGGACCGGCGCGGCTCGGGCACCGCGGCGTTCACCGACGATCTGCGCGACGCGGCGAGCGCGGTGTTCGAGATGGTCGCCGGGCGCAGGCCGGACCGCGAACTCGACCACCCCGCGCGGATGATCGAGGTGGTCGGCATCGGGTTGCGCGACGTGTTCGCCGCGCCGCCGGGCCGGGTGCCCACGGCGCGGGAGATCCTGTCGGCGCTGCACGCCCAGGGCGCCGTGCCCGACCCGATCGATGTCGCCGCCGCGCTGCGCAAGGGCTGGGAGAGCTACGAGATCGAGCACCCGCGTCCGACCCCGCCGCCACCGGTCCAGCCGCCGCGGGTTCCGACACCGCCGCCGCCACCGCCGCCGGTCGCGCAGCGTCCACTGTGGACGCGGTGGCCGGTCGTCACGGGTGCCGTCGCCGTCATCGCGGGCGCGGTCGCGACCGCGGGTTTCCTTCTGAGGTGGTTCTGATGACTGGGATGTCCGCGCCGGTGCTCTGCCCGATCTGCCTCGACAACATCGAGTGGCCGAACACGCTCTACCAGCGGGAACTGCGCGACGGCAAGCTCGTGTGGGACGAGCTGGACCTGACCGGCCACACCAACCCGACCAAGCAGGAGTACCTGCGCACGCTGGCGTTCGTGCGGTGCCCCAACCCGTCCGGCGACAGCGCCGAGCCGCACTACCTGCCCGCGATCCACAACGACTACGGCAAGCCGATCATCATCGGGGTGGTCGGGCGCAGCACGTCCGGCAAGACCCACCTGCTGGTGGCGATGCTCGCCGAGCTGCTGCGCGGGCGGCTCAGCTCGCACGGGCTGCACTTCGAGATCGCCGACCGGGTTCAGCACCAGACCTTCGACGACGAGATCCGCAAGCTGCGCGACGGGGTGCAGCTGCAGTCCACCAACGACCTGATCCAGTCCTTCGCCAGCTACCTCATCGTCCGCCCGAAGGGCAGGCCGCCCAAGCCGCTGATCTTCTTCGACGTCTCGGGTGAGGACTTCAACGACAGCAACGTCACCAGCACCAAGCAGGCGGGGTTCCTGCTCGCGGCCGACGCGCTGCTCTTCGTTGACGACCCCGTCTTCGGGCTGCCCGGCTGGCGCACACACTCCAAGACCGCCGAGCAGCGCAGCGCGGCGCAGGCGGAGAACAAGGCGTTCGACGGCGCCATCAGCAGGCTGCTGAGGCAGACCAACATGGCGGAGCTGCCCATCGCGGTGGCCATCACCAAGGCCGACATGCTGCGCTACGAGTTCCCCGTCGACCACTGGCTGCGCCGCGACGACGTCAGCGGCCCGCTGGACCCGCGCACGTTCCGCGAGGAGTCCCGCGACGTCTTCGCCGTGCTCCAGCGCTATCAGGCCGAGACCATGCTCAACGTGTACCGGCAGTTCTCCCGGCGCACCATGCACGTCGTGTCGGCCACCGGCGGCGCGTCCGACGGCCAGCGGAACTTCCCCCGGGGCGTGCGCCCGATCCGGGTGCTGCAGCCGCTGCTCGCGCTCCTGGCGATGACGGGGTTCCTCGACACCCGGGCAGCGGCGGAGGTCGGCAGATGACCGACGAGATCCCCCGGGTGGACCACCTGCTGTTCGACCTCGCCGAGGGCGAAGGCATCCAGGTCAAGGAGAGCTCCATCCCGTCGGGAGGAAGGGACGGCGCGCTGCGGGGCCTGTGGCGCAGGCAGGTCAGCCCGTACCTCCGGCTCAAGTACGACGACGTGAACCCGCCGCCGGAGGCGTTCACCTACGCCCACCTCGAATCCACCAACGCCACCGTCCTGCGCAAGCTGCCGGACGGGTCGACGACGGGACGCACGTTCTCCCACGCCATCGTCGGCACCGTCCGCGCGCTCGACGACCTCGCCCTGCCGCTGACGCGCTGGCCGGACTGGTCGAGCAAGTCCGACAGCGGCATCGCCTCGGCGAACCACACCTACGACGAGCTGCGGATCGCGGTGGTGCCGTTCGTCGCGGAGCTGCGGATGGACGCGACCAAGCTCCCGACGCTGCCGGTGCTCCTCGGCCGGGTGCTGGCCGCGCCCACCGCGCTGTTCACCGTGGTGGGCATGGATCCCGCCGACGCGCCCGCGGCGGTCATGGCCGTGCGCGACATCCTCACCGCCTTCGACCGCGACTACCGGACCTGGACGTTCTCGACGTTCGAGACCGAACTCGACGTCCGGCTCGACTTCGTCTTCACCCCCAACGCCCCCGGCCCCGGCGCGCGGCAGGTCATCGACCTCGCCACGGACAAGGTCCCCGCGAGCCACGAGTCGATCACCACCAAGCTGCTGGACAGCTACCGCCTGTCCTGGCGGCACGACAACGAGAGCCCGCTCACCGAACGCGAGATGCAGTGGATCGCCACCGCTCGGGCGATCCGTGAGGACTCCGGAGCGGGCCCGACGATCGAGGACCGCATACGGACCTTCGCCAAGGTCCGTCATGTCCCGATCGACCTGAGTCTGGTCACCGAACAGGAGACCACCGAGCAGGAGACCACCGAGCCGAGCGCGAAACACCGCAAGGACGAGGAGTCGACGGAGACCACCGAAACCACGGAGGCGACCGAGCCCGGCACCACCGAGTCCGGCACCACCGAGTCCGGCACCACCGAGTCCGAGACTGACGAGACGACCACGATGGCGTCTGCCGAGTCGACGGAGACGCCCGCCGACACCGAGGACAGCACCTCGACGGCGGAAACGCCTGCCCCCCAGGAGAAAACGGAGACAACGGCGCCTCCGCCGGACACCGGCACCACACCTCAGTCGGACGGCAAGGACCCCATCAGGTTCTCGGACCTGATGAACGCCTTCCACACGGCGCGCGATGTCGACCAGGCGATCGGCGCGCTGATACCGATCAGCAACCTGCTGGTAGCCCTGGATGTCAGGCTCAAGATCTGGCGCTCGATCTCCCTGCGGCCCGATTTCCAGGCGCTGCCCCCGGAACTCAGGCCCCAGGCGTTCGACATCGTCGTGACGATCCTGTTCGCGCCGCCGATGACCGGCCAACCGCTGCCGGACGGCGTCCCGATCGCGGCGTGGTTCGCCAAGAACTGGGGTCAGGGCTATGACAAACGCGTACTGGAGCTGGCGGGTGTGCGCCCGGACGGCAACTCGAAGGTGCTGCTGTTCGTCACGATCAACATCGTGGTGAGCGTTCTCGTCCTGCTGTTCGTCCTCATCCACCTGGTCGGATAGCCGCCATGGACAAACCCTTCTGGGAAGTGTTCGTGAGCCACAGCACCAGCGGCAAGGACTGCGTGAACGGCGTGGCGAGGAACCTGCGGGACAAGCTGCGGCCCGCGCTGTCGCCGACCTATGAGGTCCACGTCGACGCCACCGGAATCCACGTCGGCGACAAGTGGGAGCCGTGGATCCACAAGACCCTCGACCGCTCGCAGATCGGCATCGTCCTGCTGGACACCCACGCGGCGAGCAAGAGCAAGTGGGTGAAGCGGGAGTCAACCCTGCTCAGCGCGCGCCCGTCGGTCGAGTCGGTCATCGCGGTGCTGATCGGCATCACCCGACGCGACATCACCGAGAAGTACCCGGACTTCGATTTCCTCAAAGACCGGCAGATGATCGACGCCGCGGAGTGCACCACCGAGGCCGACATCGAACGGGAGGCCGACCGGGTGCTCGGCCTGATCACCGATCGGCTGCGGCAGGCCACCGACGGGATGCCGACCGCGGACGTCACCATGACCAGAGCGCTGTCGTACACCTTCGACCTCTATGACGACGAGGTGGACAGCATCACCGAGCGGTTCTTCGCCGAGCAGCTGAAGACACGCGGCGACCGGCCGCTGTTCCCCAACCAGTGGCTGGCGAAGTTCATCATCGACGATCAGCTGGGCGAGTCCGCGCTCGGCGCGATCGAGGACGTGACGTTCAAACTCGACCGTGCCGACCACGCGGTGCGGATCCTGCTGTCGAGCTGGATCCTGTGGTCCGAGGCGATGCCGATCAGCACCGAGCGGCCGCCCCCGCCCGACCCGCGCACACCTGTGCTGCTGACCGACGACCCGCATGTCGCCGAGCGCTATGTCGCGCGTGCCTACGGGTGCGCCCGCTCCCAGATCAACACCGAGCGCTTCGACCCGAGCGCGAACGGCGAGCAGACACCGGCGCAGGTCGTGGCGGAACTGTTCTCCGGGGTGCGGGGCAAGGGGTGCGCGAGGGCCCACGACAACACCTGCGCGAAACACGCGCTGCGGCCACAGCACGTCCTGATGAGCGCGCCGGGCGGGATCGAGAGCGCCGCCCAGGTCATCAAAGCCATCCACGAGCGCTGCCCCTCGACGGTGGTGATCCTGATGGTCAAGCCGGACGACTACGCGAAGTTCGACGACGCGGGCATGGACGAGCTGCTCGGCGCCGCCTACCGGCCCATCGAACGGATCGACGCCGAACGCGAGCGCCGCTTCCACGACAACCAGGCCCACATCCGCGACGTGGTCAAGAACTCGGGAGGCAGCTGGTGACCGGCGAGATCGAGAAGGACGACGCCGACTACCGGCGGCTGGTCGAGCAGGGCGGCGGCTACGTCACGTCGGCGGATCTCGACCTCGCCGTCGACGTGGCCATGGCGATCGGCAAACCGCTGCTGCTCTATGGCGAGCCGGGGTCCGGCAAGTCGTCGCTGGCCCGCTATGTCGCGGTGAGCAAGGGACGCCGGTACTACGAGCACGTCACGACGGCCAGGACCGGGCACCAGGATCTGCTGTGGTCGTTCGACCACGTGCGCCGCCTCGGCGACGCCCAGGCGGAACGGCTAACCGACGACGACCGCCGGTATGTCTCCCCCGGCGCGCTGTGGTGGGCGTTCGAGCGGGACAGCGCGGTCGAGGTCGCCGCAGGGCGCGAACCGTTCCGGCGCTGGAACGACGAGCACGCCGCGGCACGCGCCGTGGTGCTCATCGACGAGATCGACAAGGCCGATCCCGACACGCCCAACGGGTTGCTGGTGCCCTTGGCGGGACGCCGGTTCACCGTGGCCGACCTCGGCGACAAGCCCGTCACCGACAAGCTCGACGATCCGACCCTGATCATCATCACGTCGAACCGGGAGCGCGACCTGCCGCAAGCGTTTGTCCGCCGCTGCGTGGTGTTCCGGCTGCCGCGCCACGGCGGCGACACCCTGCGCGAGATCGCCGCGGGCCGCCTGCGGAGCCGGGGCGACGAACTCGACGACGCCATGGTCACCCACCTGCTCGACCAGCTAGAGAAGGACCGCAAGCAGGCCCAGCGCGCGAACCGGCGCCCGCCCAGCACCGCCGAGTTCCTCGACGCGGTCGACGCGTGTGTCCGGCTCAGGATCGGCACGCCGGACCACGACCGGCTCACCCAGCTCATGGGGATGGTCTTCGCCAAGGACGCAGCGGGCGACCGGGGGTAGGGGTGTCGGCGATCTGGTGGGGCGACCTGGCGACCGCGGTGCGGCGCCTGTCCGCCACGCGCGTGCTGGAGCCCGAGGACGTCGCCAAGATCCGGGCCATGCTCGGCATGAGCCGCGTGGACGGCGCGGACCGCCTTCCATCGGACGAGACCCCGCCGCACCCCGAGCCGCCCCACCGGGACCAACGCGGCGAGGCCGCCGAGGTCGCCTCCATCCCACCCGACACGGCCCCACCGACGCCTGCCCCGCTCGCCCGGCCACCCAGGTCCGCCGAGGCGTTGAGTGTCGAGCTCACCGCGTCCACCTCAGTGTCCCCGCCAGACCCGTGGCGTGACGCCGCGCCGCTGCCGACGCTGGCCGACCTGCCGCCGCGCGACGACCCGCACACCCCGCTGCTGCGCCCCGGCGCCGAGTACGGCGTCCTCCAGGCCGCCGTGTCCCGCCCGGTGCACGACGGCGAGGTCGACATCGCGCGGCTGGTCACCCGCCTCGCCACCGGCAAACCCGTCGACCGGCTCCCCCGCCGACGCCGGTGGACGCTGCGCTTCGGCGTGCAGCTGCTGGTCGACCACTCCTCCGCGATGACGCTGTACGAGCAGGACACCTGGGCGCTGGCCGCCCGGCTCGATCGGCTCCTCGGCGCGGGCACGCTGTCGCGGTGGGACTTCGACGGGTCCCCGTGGACCGATCTCGACGACCGGCCGTACAAAGTCCCGTCGGTCGGCAGCGTCCTCATCCTGTCCAGCTTCGGCATCCACCCCGCCTGCCCTCCCACGCACAGCGTTCCGGCCTGGACAAAGCTGATCGATACTTTGCACCGCAACGAGATCAGGGCGGTCGCCATGATCCCGTTCCCCCGGCACCGCGTCCCCGGCTGGCTCACCGACCTCGTGCCGGTGATCCCGTGGGACCGGACGACGACGGTGGCGACCGTCCGCGCCGCGATGGACGGCGGGCGAACGCGATGACCCCCGTCGACCGGATGACCCGCGCGCTCGGGGACTACCGCGATTTCGTCGCGCACGCGCTGAAGTCGGCCCGGATACCCAAGAAGGTCGACTCGCGGCTGCGTGCGGGTGTCCCGTTGGCCACCGCGCTGGAGGGCAGACGCGCGCGCCCGCTCGACATCCAACTGCGCGCCGGGGTGCCGCTCGCCGACGACGTGCAGGTGGCGATCCTGCTCAGCACCGCCGCCCACATCAGCCCGGAGCTGCTGCGGCGGGTCCGCCTGCGGGTGCTGCCGCACCTCGACGTCGGCGCCGAGTCGGACTTCTGGTTCAGCGAGTGGATCGGCTGGCGCAGGCCGGACGCGGTCACGCTGCGGCCGGACGTCCGGCCGCTGCTGTGGCCGCACTTGGCGCGGCTGCTGGCCACCGCCGACCGCCGCGACCGGATCGGCGAGCTGCGCGGGCTGCTGGTGGCCGCGCACAGCCGCGTCGCGCCCGCGCTGCGCGTCGAGGAGTTCATCACCTGGCGCACCATGCGCAACGGCGAGACGGGGGCCCGGGTCGCCACCCGGTCCCTCTACTCCGCGCTCAAGGCGATGGACGACCCGGATCGCGCGCGGGCGCTGGCCGACTGGGTGGTGCGGGCCCGGCGCATGCTGCCGGAGTCCGCGCTCAACCGCATCGAGGCGTGGCACCTGACGCTGCGGGCCGCGGAGCTGCGGCGGCGCGACATCGTCGCGGCTCCGCGCCGCGACGCCCTGGTCGTCAGGGAGAACGGCGGGGTGGCGATCCCCGCGGCCACGATCGAGCTGTTGGAGCCGGTGGCGCGGTACTTCCCGCCGCGGCGGCTCCCGGTGCGCCGGGTGAACGGCGACCTGGTGGTGGGCGGCCCGCACCACCCAGACGCGTTCTACATCAAGGTCCCCGAGACCGATCCGATGCTCGTGCGGGTGCACGGCGGCCCGTGGTTCGCCGTGGACGGTGGGAAAGCGGTCGTCCACCGCGTCTCCGCCGACGCCGACATCAAGCTGATCACCTTGGACGGCCAGTTCTACGAGCTGCCCGCCGTGCGGCCGGACTCGATCAAGACCAGCCAGGTGCTGGTCTCGATCGTCGTGCCGGGCAGCGAGACCACGACCAAGTACTGGCTGCAGCCCGTGCGGTACCGGCCGCGGTCGGACGCCCCGGTGCGGCAGCCGGTGGAACTGCTCACCCTGGCCACGGCGGTGATCGACACCGAGCCGGACGACCTGCGGGACTGGCGCGAGTCCGACAACCATTGCTCGCTGCAACTGTTGTTCGGCGGCGAGGAGTCCCGCAGGCTGCGGGAGGCCGACCGGTTCGCCGAGGCCAGCTTCCACGCGGGCTGGGCGGTCTACCGCGCGCGGCCTGATCCCGATGAGGCGACCTGGCTGACCGACGGGCTCCCGCCCGCGGGGCCCAGCGGCTTGCTCGTGGTGGTCGACCACGCCGACCATTGGCGGCCGCGGCATCTGAGCACGTTCGTGCTCAGCCTGGCCAACGCCGATGGACCGGTCCGGGTGCTGGCCATCGCGAGTCGGGCGAGCCAGTGGTGGCACGAGTGCGAGCGGTTCCTCGCCGAGAGCCGGATCGCCGTGCGGCAGCGCGCGACGGCGCCCGCGGACCGGGTTCGCGGGTCGCGCACGGCGATGCTGGAAGCCTGCGTCACCGCGGTCGCGGACGCCGCGGAGCCGTTGTCCGTCCCGCGCCCACGCAGGGTGAGCGCGGAGGGGATCCCGGTCAAGGACATCCCGCCTGTCGCCGTGGCCTCGATCTTGTCCGGGCAGGCCGTCACCCGCCCCGAAGAAGCGGTGGGGTTGATCCTTGCGCTCGAACAGCGCTACCGGGTCGACTCGCTGCCCGAGCAGCAGCGTGAGCCGGTGGCACGGCTGGCGTTCCTCGCCGCGATCGCCCGCCCGTGCACGCAACGCGCCGCGCAGGCGCTCGCGCTGGACAACGGCGTCATCACCGACCGGTCCGACTGGCCCGACCTCATCGGCGCCTATGAGCGGTTCTACCGCGACGAGCCGAACTCGGTCGCGACGCCCGGTCCCGCCACCGTGTGCGACCGCATGATCGTCGACGTGCTCGCCGACCGGACGAGGGAACTGGGCGTCTCCGGAGACTGGGCGCGGGAAGTCCTCGCCAGGCTGCCCGGCCTTGTCGCGGACACCACGGCCGCGAACGACGACGAGCGGGCCAGGCTGCTCGCGGTCGGCAACATCGTCACCGTCATCGCGCGGCTGGCGATGGCCGAGGCGGGCAAGCCGCACAAGCCGATGCGCGACCGCGTGCTCGACCTGGTCAAGAACCATCCCGCGCTCTGTGTCGCGGCGGGCGGGCGCGCGCTGGAGGCGATCATCGACCTGCTGCCGTCGCAGCTGCTCGCCACCGTCGAGCTGCGCGCGGTCAGCGACCTGCTCGCCGACGACACCGACCGCGACCCCGCGCTCGACAACGCCGCGATGCGCATCGAGCAGGTGCTGGCACGGCCGGTGCTCGACGGGCGCGACGTGCCCCCGGCCGAGGCCGCGCCGCTGCTGCTGCGGGTGGCGAAAGCGCGCTACCGGGCCGGATACCTCTGGACCGCGCGGGACGCCGCGACCGACGCGGTCGACCGGTACCGCGTCATCGTCAGCGCGCCGTCGCCCCGCGACCGCGACAGCGATGTCGCCGCCTACGCCGAGGCGCTGGCGGTGGCCAGCCGCGTCGAAGGCGAGTTGGGCAACACCGAGCGGGCACTCGAACTGGCCGAGCACGCCGAACGCGAGACCAGGCGGCCCGCGGCGCACCTGTCGGCCGACGACATCGGCGCCGCCACGGCGAACCTCGCCATCCAGCAGCTCCGCCTAGCCGAGAAGACCAACGCCCACCACGCCATCGCCGCGCTGCGCAGGCTCACCGACACCGCGCCCCAGCGCTTCCGCGGCGATCTGCTCGACGGGCTCGTCGTCTACAGCTCGTGGTTGGCAAACACCGGCAGGCACGCCGACGCGCTGGCGCACGCGCTGGAAGCGGTGGAACTCGCCAGGAGCCTCCACAAGTCGAGCCCGTGGGCGCACGCGCACAAGCTGGCTGACGCGCACCGCTGCCACGCCGCCCGGCTGGCCGAGCGCGGGCAGTACGAGGAGGCGCTGGCCGAGGCGGGGGAAGCCGAGAGGCTGGTGCGTCCGCTGGTGGAGGTCTCGCCGGTCCGCTTCCAGGCGCAGCTCGCCGAGATCATGCTGCTCAGCGCGGAGTTGCTCGCCCACCTCGGCCAAGCCGACGCGAAGCCGCTCGCGCGGACCGCGGTGGCCTTGTTCGAGGCGTCGTCGGTGAACGCCGCGTCCGCCACCGCGACCCAACGCGAACGCGCGCGGACGCTCGGCGCGCGGATCGGCGAGGAGACCTGATGGTGCGCAAGGGAAGGACCCCCGTGGAGTCAGCGGAATTCGCTTGGAGACAGCAGCGGCGGTGGTCGCGCGCCGCCGACGCGCTGAAGAAGTCCATCGGCCGGTCGCGGTGGACCACGCTGGCGCTCAGCGTGGCGGGCGCGGTCCTCGCCACGGCGTCCGCGCGGCTCTTCGCGGTGGACGGGACCGCGGGCCGGGGTGTCGCCGTCGCCGCCGCGGTCGCCCTCGCGGTGATCCCGTTCGCCCAGCGCGGGTCGGGCATCGAGCGGACCAGGGACTGGACCAGGGCGCGGTCGGTGTCCGAGGCGATCAAGACCGACGTCTACACCTACCTCGCGGGCGCGGCGCCGTTCCACGGCGACGACCGGGACAAACTCCTGCTGGCCCGGCTCGACGCCCTGGCCGACGACGCGGGCGACCTGACCGAGCACCTCGACGACACCCCCGCGCAGCGCCCACTCCCGGCGGTGCACGACCTGGAGTCCTATGTGGAGCTTCGAGTGCGCGCCCAGGCCAGGGACTACTACCGCCCGAAGGCACGGGCCCTGGCGCGGACCCACCGCCTGCTGCGGGCGGCGGAGACGGCGCTGGCCGTCGCCGCCGCGGCGCTGGTGGCCGGGGCGACGGTGGCGCCGTCGCCGGGCGTGGTCGTGTGGATCGGGGTCATGACCACGGTGGCGGGCGCCCTCGCGGCGCACGCGGGCGCCGAACGCTACGACTACCAGGTCGTGGAATACACCCGGACCGCGGACAAGCTGGAGCGGCTGATCGCCAGGCAGAAGATCGACCCGGCCGACACCGACACGTTCGTCGCCGAGTGCGAACGGGTGATCTCCATTCAGAACGAGGGCTGGATGGCCAAACTCGCCGTCGAGGAACCCGACGTCAAGCCGTGACCGTCACGGACACTGCTCGGTGAGTTTGACCGCGCCGAAGTCGATCTTCGTGTCCGCGGTGATCGCCGTCCCCGGCGCCACGTTCTGGGAGCAGACCTTCCAGTTCGAGTCGACCACCTGCTCGCGCTTCTGCCCGGTGGCGTCGTGGGAGTCGGTGAACAGCAGCTTCTTGTCGGTCAGCGCTTGAATCTTGTCCTGGGCGTCCTGGAGGACGGCGCCGACCAGGTCGGGCATCGTCCACGCCCCTTCGGCGGGCGACGACGGGTTCTGCGTGGCGCTCGGGGCGGGGGCGGCGGGGCCGCAGGCGGTCAGCGCAGCCGCGACCGCCAGCCAGACGAGTCTCATGATCCCATTGTCGCCGCAACACCTACGGGGCGCTGATCTCCCCGGCGTACCGCGCCATCGTGGTGACCTCAGCCTTGGTCGCCGCGTTCCGGCCGGACGGCTTGAGCGCCAAGGTGCTGGACGTGCCGCCGAGCGCGCGGTGGATCAGGTCGGCCTCGGCCTTCATGCCCGCCAGGTTCGGGTGGTACGCGGCGGCGCCGAACACGTTGGTGTACTGGCCCGCGACCCACGCCGCGTCGCCCGCGCAGGCGTCGTGGCCGAGGCTGGGGCCGTAGGTGTCGACGTAGAGGGCGCCTTGGCGGCGGGCGGCGTTGGCGACGGCGGCGTTGAGCTTGCGTTCGACGGCGTCGGCCCAGCGGTAGTCGCCGTCGGCGAAGGGGACGACGTCGGGGCAGGTGCCGGTGGGCGGGACGAGGCGCGGGTAGCCGACCATGACGATCTTCGCGCCCGGCGAGTGCGCCCGCGCGCCCTTGATCACGTTCTCCAGGTTCTTCTGCGTGTTGACGAGCGCGGCGCTGAGCGTGTCGACGCCGTTGACCGTGAAGTGCTCCTGGCAGGGCGAGCCGGTCGGGTTCGACGCGCGCAGGCCGGGGCAGGTGCCGACGAGGCTGCCGAAGACGCTGTAGTCGTTGCCGCCGATGCCGATGGTGATCAGGTCCGTGTCGAGGCTCAGCGCGTCGAACTGGGGCGACTGGGTGCTCATCGGGATGTCGGGGCTGGGCGTGACCTGCGGCTGGGCCATGTTCGTCGTGTCCGCCGACGAGCACGTGACGTCGGTGAACGCGCCCGAGGTGTAGTAGAGGCCGAGCTTGGTCGCCAGCCACGCCGGGTAGTTGTTGTTGGAGCGGAAACACCAGCTCGCCTGCTGCCATGGGATCAGCGGCCCGGCACTGAACGAGTCGCCCAGGGCGACGTAGTGCTTGTAGACCGGCGCGGTAGGCGCGGCCTCGGCGGTCAGCCCGGTGGCCGCGGACGCGGCCACCGCCAGGGCGAAGGTCAGGGCGATTCGGCGCATGCGGAGCCTCGCAGGGGTCACGGTGTGCAGGGAATCACATCGTGACTTCCATTCATGTTCGAGTCAAGACAAAACTGAAATGATCTTCACGTTTCCAGGTCCGCGCGGCGAACCCGACTCCCAGCGCGCCGACGAGGGCCAAGGCGACGGCCGCCACGGTCGGCGACAGGGCCGCGACCAGCAGATACGTGACCAGCCAGCCCGCGTGCGACAGCGCGAACTGGGCGGCGAAGAGCGCGGGCAGGTCGCCACCGGTGTCGCGGATCAGCCTGCCGACCGGGGTCAACACGGCCGAGTACAACGCGCCGATCAACACCCAGAGGGCGAGCAGCGACGGCCACGACGTGACAAGGGCGGGCGCCGCCAGCAGCAGCACCGGCAGGGTCGCGGCGGCGGTGAGCATGATCCGGCGCGGGGGTTCGCGGTCGAGCAGCCGGGGCAGGGCGAGCGCGGCGGCCATCGAGCCCAGCCCGAACGCGACCAGCGCCAGCGCGACGGAAGTCTCGGAGCGCCCAAGGTGCACCTGGACGATCACCACGGTGTCGACCAGCACGAACGCCCCCGCGCCCGCCGCGGCCAGGTTGAGGCCGAGTTGGGCGCGCAGGGCGGGCGCGCGGACGTAGGCACGCAGGCCGTCGGTCAGGCGGCGGCTCGTCGGGGTCGGGCTGGGCAGGCGGGTGGTCAGCACGAGCGCGGCCGAGCCGAGGAAGCCGAACGCGGTGCCGACGAACAGCCACGAGAACCCGACGACGCTCAGCAGCGCGGCGGCGATCATGGGGCTGAGCAGGGCTTCGAGGTCGTAGGCGAGCCGGGACAGCGACAGGGCGCGGGTGTAGTCGCGCTGGTCGGTCAGCACGGCGGGGATGACGGCCTGGAACGTCGGGGTGAACGCGGCTGAGGCGGTTTGCAGCACGGCCACCAGGGCCACGACCTGCCAGACCGCGTCGACCCACGGCAGCGCGCACGCCACGGCCGCGCGGACCAGGTCCAGGGAGATCAGCAGGCGGCGTCGGTCGATCGCGGCGGTGAGCGCGGCGGCGATAGGGGCGATGACGATGTTGGCAAGCATCTTGATCGCGAGCAGCCCGCCGAGGACGGTCCCCGCGCCCACCCCGGCGAGGTCGTAGGCGAGCAGCCCCAGCGCGACGGTCGCGAGCCCGGTGCCGAGCAGCGAGATGACCTGCGCGGCGAACAGGGCGCGGTAGACGCGGTCGAACACCGTGGCCTCCCAGGGTCGCGGCAACTGTAGATCCGCGACCCCGCCTGCGACGACGGCGCAAAAGCCACTGTGTGGCAGCAGGAGCGCGGACCTGTTCGCCCGGCGCTGATCGGTACCGGCTACGTTCCGGGCATGGCCCTTGCCGCTGTCCGCCCCGCTGTGCCCGCCGACGTCGCCGAGATCGCACGCATCCAGGTGGTGACCTGGCAGACCGGTTACGCCAACCTGCTCCCCCCGGACATCCTCGCCGCCTTCGACGCCGACGCGGCGGCTCTCCGGTGGCAGCAGACGATCGAACAGGGACCCGCCCGCGTGCTGGTCGCCACCGAGGGCGAGTGGATCGTGGGTTTCTGCAGTTCAGGGGCGTCGCCGGAGTCGGAGTCGGCTGCGGCCAACGACGTCCCCGCCCCCGACTACGCCACGGTCGCCCTGATCGGCACGCTGCTCGTCGAACCCCGCTGGGGCAGGCGCGGCCACGGCGGCAGACTCCTGGCGGCAGCGGCCCAGGCCGCACGCGAGGACGGGGCGACGCGCGGGATCTGCTGGGTGCCGGAAGCGGACAAGTCGTCGGTCGGCTTCTTCCGCCGCGCCGGGTGGGTGCCGGACGGCGTGGTACGCACGCTCGATGCCGGTGGAACTCCGCTGCGTGAGGTTCGGCTGTCGGGGGCGCTGGATTTGGAGCTCACGGAGTAACGCGCACAACCATCACGGCGGTATTACGTCCTAGATGAGGTACCGTCCACGGTCAATCCATTCCATGGGGGTTTCCCGCGTGCTGCCTTGGCTCTGTGTGACGTTCGGAGTCGCGCTGGGCTCGGCACTTGTCCCGCTGGTCAGCATCGAGTTGTTCGTACTGGGCCTGATGTCGCAGCGGCCGGGGATCTCGTGGCTGGCGCTGGGCGCGGTCGTCGCGGTTGCCCAGATGGCCGGAAAGCTTCTGTACTACTACGCCGCGCGCGGCTCGTTCCCCTTGCCGAAGCTGCTGCACCGGCAGCCGAAACCCCTCACCGACCGACGCGCCCGCTGGCAGCTGCGCACCAAGCGCGTGCGGGCGTGGCTGGAGGCGATGCGGGAACGCTGCGAACGGCACCCCGGGTGGATGTTCGGCACCTACGGGGTGAGCTCGCTGACGGGCCTGCCACCGTTCATGGCGATGACGGTGTTGGCCGGGTTGGTGCGGATGCCGCTGACGACGTTCGTGTCTGTGGGGTTGGTGGGCCGCTGGGCGCGGTTCAGTGCGCTGGCGGCCTCACCGGCCTTGTTCGCGGGATGGTTCCTGTAGGAAGGCGACCCAGGCGGCGGGCGGGAACGAGAGCTGCCCGGCTTGGGGCTTCTTGGAGTCACGCACACCAACGACATCCGCAAAATCAACCTCGACGCAGTCGCCATTTGTGCCGCTGAAGCTGCTCTTACGCCAACGAACCTCGACGCAGTTCCCGTTCGTCCCGCTGAAGCTGCTCTTACGCCACGCCGTCCCCATGACTGCTCGCTTCCGTCCGGTCGTACTCGCTTGCGAGCGACGCAAGCACCGAACGTGATTCTTTCACACTCAGCGCAACCTGAGCGAGGTTGCCGAGAACCAGCCAGTACGTGGCGATATCCGCCTGGCTCTCCATGAAAACCGAGCGATTCTCGGTCTCCACGCAGATCAACGGCTGATGGTCGGTGTACTGCATCAATCGGAACGGCCCGGCCAGACCGGCGTGGGCGCCGGCGGCCGTGGGGATGATCTGGATCGAACAGAACGGCCGGGAAGAGACGAACAGCAGGTGCAGCATCTGCTCATGCATCACCTGTGCTCCGCCAACCGGAAGGCGCAGAGCCTGTTCGTGGATGTAGAAGGTGAGGTCGGGCGGGGTCGCTCGGCGCAGGATGATCTGCCGCTCCATGCGCGCCTTCACCCGAGGTTCGATGCCAGGTTCGGGAAGCAGGCCCGGGCCGCCGATGATCTCCCGCGCGTAGTCCTCCGTCTGGAGGAGACCAGGAATCCGGTTGAGTTCAAGCGAGTAGATGGCGGATGCGGTGGTCTCGTGCAGCACGAGAGTGCGGAGTTGGTCAGGCAGTTTCTCGCCGTGCGGGCGGACCCACGTGCCGTCCTCGTCCCCCGAGCAGAGTCCGACAATCCGGTCCAACTCTTTCGGCGTCACGCGGCAGAAGGCCAAGTAGATGGCCGCGTCCACGTCACTGCATGACACCTTCCCCGACTCGACCCGCGAGACCTTCGACTCGTTCCACCCGATCAGGTGGCCGAGTTCGCGTCCCGTCAGCCCTTGCCGCAGCCGTGCCTTCTTGAGTTCGTCCCCGAGTTCACGGCTTCGCGCCGTCGCGTTGCGCCCATCCATACCCGCACGCTAACGACTTCCCACCCTGAAATCCCGCCGAACCCGCCACAATCACCGTAAAGGACGATGGACGCGCTTTTCTTGCACGCCAAGCAAATCCGCCGCTAATCAACAGTTGATTAGCAGATCGTCCAGATGTCCACACCGGTGACCGCGAACGGATCGTCGTCCAACTCCACCGTTCCCCGAGCGGCTGCCGGTTCGTCGAGTTCGGCCTTCATGGCCGTCATCGTCGAGGTGACCCAGTCGGCGTCGACGACCCGGGAGTCCGAACCGCCGAAGCGCGAGCATGTCTCATCGAGCAGATCGATCGCGCTTCCCGGCAGCGGACTGGTCCGAATGTGCTTGCGCGCCAACCGGACAGCGGCGGCGAGCGCCGGATCGGTGATCTTCACGCCGTGGTGTTCCTCGAGTCCGGGTCTGGCGACCGCCGCGACCTCGATCGCGTCATCGTCGGGCAGCTCGCCGATGCGGATCGGCTGGAACACCTGTCCCAGTGCGGAAGTCTCCAGTTCGGCGTACTGCGCCGGAGTCATCGTCGTGATCAATTGCACGTCGCCCCCATGCAACGCGGTCGCCAGGTGCCCGGTGAGACCGAACCCTTTCTCCGCGAACAGCACAACTTGGCCATCGCCCGCGACCTCGGCGATGAGGTCCTTGATCTCCTGGTCGGACATGATCGCCAAGTGGGTGAGCGTATACACCGTCCTGCGCGGGACTTGCTCTTGCGCCAGCAGAGCGGTTGCCACGCCGTAGACCACCGACGTCGTGCCGACGCCCTTCTCCCCCACGAGAACCGGGTTGTTGCGACGCTGCCTGCTGAGAACCTGCACGACCCGGTGGATCTCGTGGCGCCGCCCGATCACCGGGTTCTGGCCCGCCATGGCCAACGTGTTGAACGTGAACCGGCCAAGCAACTGCGCGGGCTGGGACGTGGGCGCGGGCGATCCACTCAGCAGGCTGAGCACCCGATCGCGCATCGACTGCAGCTCGATGCCCTCCATCGCCAGCACCTGCGCCGCGACGCCCTGACCTTCCCGCAGCATCCCGAGCAGGACGTGTTCAGTGCCGATGTAGTTGTGCGACAGCAGGAGCGCCTCGCGCAGGGACAACTCCAGGACCTTCTTGGCGCGCGGGGTGAACGGAATGTGCCCCGAGGGCGCCTGCGCGCCCCGGCCGATGATCTCCTCGATTCGCGCCCGCACGCTATCCAGGTCAAGCCCGGCCGAGCTCAGCGCCCGGTGGCCGACACCCTCGCCCTCGTGGATCAGACCGAGCAGGATGTGCTCGGTGCCGATGTAGTTGTGGTTGAGCACACGGGCGTTCTCCTGGGCCAGGACGACGACTCGGCGAGCTCGGTCGGTGAACCTCTCAAACAACGCGTACCCCCTCCCACAGCACGTTCAGGTCCCGCCTCGTCCACTCCACCTGCGGATCCAGGACCCGGAGCTTGGCCAGTTCCTCCAGCAGGGCAACCGCTTCCGCCACCGCACCGGTCCTGGCGAGATACCGGGCGAGGACGTGCTGGGTGCGGTGGGTCTCGTCGTAGTGGTGGCCGAGCACGCGGCGGCGGGTCGGCAGCAGCACGCGCAGCATGGTGATGGCCTCCTCGACATGGCCCGACTCGGCCAGACACACGGCAAGGAACTGCTTGGACCGCAACGTGTCCTGGTGTTCGTCACCGAGGACCATCGACTGCACGGCAAGCAGCTCCCGCAACTGACCAGCGGCGGCGGCCGGGTCGTCGCGGCCGGTGGCGTGGGCGATGAACTGCCTGGTACGCAACGACTTCACGTGCTGTTCGCCGAGCACCTGGACCTGACCGGCCAGGGTCTCCCGCAGCGCGTCGAGGTCGCCGAACGCCTCGCCGAACCGGGCGTCGAGGGCTTCCTCGGTCAGCGCGACGATGGCTTGGTTGCGCACGATCTGGAACCGGTCGGCGGTGCGTGTGCCGCGCTTCTGCGGGCGGGGCAGGCCCTCACCGATCATCACCGTGGAGAGCTGGCGGTAGACCTCGTCGATGGTCAGGTACTCGCCGCCGCCGGGGACGCCGTCCTTGAGCAGCCGCAACAGCCTGCCGGTGAACGCCGTGTGGTCCTCCCCAGGGAGGACGAGAGCGACCTGGTCGCGCTGGGCGGAGGTCAGCAGGTAGGTGCCGTCAATGTCGAGCTGGCCGACCACCGAGCCGACCGGGTCGGCCATCGGCTCCCCCATCGCCCGCCCCGAGTAGCAGCAGTCGAGGACGACGATCTTCGTGGCGGCCGGGCTGTCGAGCACCCGATCCCGCAGGGCGACGTAGGAGAGGGAGCCGAAGACCGGGTCTTCAAGATCGCTGTCGCGCATCCCCAGGTACAGCTCGTGACGACGCCCGACGATGCCGTGCCCGACGTAGTAGACGACGAGCAGATCCTCGGCGCCAGCCATCGCAGCGGAAAGTTTGCGGCCGAGGCTGGAGACGTTGACCTCGTCGAGCAGAACAGTGCAGTCCTCGGGGTCGACGAGCCCCTCGATGAAGACGTCGCGTAGGTCTTCGAGACAGTTGCGGACGACCGGGATCGCGGGCAACCGCTCGTCGGCGTACTCCGACGAGCCCATCAACACGACACGGGACCGCCCCATCAGTCCTCGATGAGCCGCTTCAGGATCGCCTCGATCTCGCCGGGCTTCACCCGGTCGGCGTCGATCTCGGCGGTCCGCTCCCCATTGATCACCGTAATCTTGATCTGCGCGTGCCGCGGCCGCTGAATCCACGCCCGCAGGGACGCAGCCAACACCGTGATCGCCCCACCACTGCCGACAGCGACCATGAGCGCGTCCGACACGGCCCCGAGCTCCCCCGGCTTCGGCTCGTGCACCCGCATGGCGACTTGAAGATCCGCATCGCCGGAAAGCCAGTCGTACAGGGATTCCAGCTCCGCCGATTCGGCGACCGAGACCGCGACATGCATGAACTGGAAGTCGCGGCCCGGCTACCTCACGTTACTGGTTGGACGCCAATTCGAGGGCTTTGCGCATGGCGTCTCGGCCGCGGCCGCGGTCGCCCGCGATGTCGTAGGCCACCGCGAGTCGGTACCACGCGCGCCAGTCCTCGGGAGCCGCCTCGACCTCCGCGCGCCGTTCCTCGAACCACGCGTCCGCCGCAGCACGGTCGACGCGGCCGGAAGGGAGGCGGGGCAGGCCGGACGTGTCCGGCAGGCCGCCCTCGGCGTCCAGCCGCTTGCCCAACTCCGAAGTGCGCATGCCGAACCGCAGCGTCGACCACACCACCCAAGCGCCCACGATCGGCAGCAGCAGGACGCCTATGCCGAAGGCGATCGCGGTGGGTGAGCCGTCGCGGAACAGCGCGACCGCTCGGCCGCCCAGGAGTACGAAGTACAGGACCAGGACGGCCGAGAGGACCAGCGAAACCGTGCGCGCGGACACTAGAGGTCGAGCAGGTTCTCCAGGCCCATCACGAGCCCGGAGTGGTCGAGGATGGCCCGCACGCCGTGCAGCACGCCCGGCATGAAGGACTTGCGGTCCAGCGAGTCGTGGCGAATGGTCAGCGTCTCGCCTTCGCCGCCGAAGAGGACTTCCTGGTGGGCCACAAGGCCGCTGAGGCGCACCGAGTGGACCCGGATGTCGTCGACCAGCGCGCCGCGCGCACCGTCCACTTCGGACGTGGTGGCGTCCGGGATCTCCCCGAGTCCGGCCGCCGCGCGGGCCTCGGCGACCAGGCGCGCAGTGTGGGCCGCGGTGCCGGAGGGCGCGTCGGCCTTGCGGTTGTGGTGCAGTTCGATGATCTCGACGGTGTCGTAGTACTTGGCCGCCTGCTGGGCGAACCGCATCGTCAGCACCGCGCCGAGGGCGAAGTTGGGGGCGATCAGCACGCCGAGTTCGGGCTTGGGCTCCAGCCACTGCTTGATCGTTGTGAGCTTCGCGTCGTCGAAGCCGCTGGTGCCGACGACGGCGCGGATGTCCTGGTCGATGCAGAAGCGCAGGTTGTCCATCACCACATCGGGGTGGGTGAAGTCGACGACGACCTCGGCGCCCGCGTCGGCGATGTCGAACATCCAGTCGCCGGTGTCGACCATCGCGACGACTTCCATGTCACCGGCCGCCTCGACCGCGCGGCACACCTCGGCGCCCATGCGGCCACGCGCGCCGAGAACACCCACGCGGATGGGGTTGTCTTCCGACCTAGGCTTGGTCACTTGGTCACCTCGTGCAGTTCGACCGGGACATCGTCGGCATGAGCGTAGGGGCCGACCACGGCGGCGGCGAGCGGCCGGGCCAGCAGTTCACGGGCGAGCTTGGTGACATCCTCGACGGTCACCGCGGCGATCCGTTCGAGGGTCTGCTCGACCGACAGGTAATCGGCGTAGGCCAGTTCGCTCTTGCCGATGCGCGACATGCGCGAGCTGACGTCCTCCAGGCCCAGCACCATCCCGCCACGCAACTGGCCCTTGCCGCGGGCGACCTCGGCGTCGGTGAAGCCGTCGCGCGCGACCTGGCGCAGCACGTCGCGGACGACGCCCGCGACCTGGCCGAGGCGGTCGGGCTGGCAGCCCGCGTAGACCGAAAGGTGGCCGGTGTCGGCGTAGGAGGCGACCGAGGAATACACCTGGTACGCCAACCCGCGCCGCTCGCGGACCTCCTGGAACAGCCGCGAGCTCATGCCGCCGCCCAGCGCCGCGTTAAGCACGCTGAGCGTGAAGCGGCGGTCGTCGTGGCGGTCGAGGGCGCGGACGCCGAGCATCATGTGCGCCTGCTCGGTGTCGTCGGTGTGCAGCACCAGCCTCGGCGCGCTCGACAGGCGGGCGCGGCCCGCGCGAGGTGCCACCGGGGTCTTCTCGCCGGTCAGCCGGTCGCGCAAACCTTTGCGCACCAGCGCGAGGACCTGGGTGTGCGAGACGTTGCCCGCGACCGCGAGCACCATCTTCGGCATCGTGTAGCGGCGCCGGTAGAAGCCGTTCAGCGCGCTGCGCGACATGTCGGTGATCGACTGCTCGGTGCCCAGCACCGGCCGGCCCAGCGGGTGGTCGGCCAGCAGGGCGCTGCAGAACGCGTCGTGCAGCAGGTCTTCCGGGTCGTCGTCGCGCATGGCGATCTCTTCGAGGACGACGCCCCGCTCAGTCTCCACATCGGACTCCGCGCACCGCGCGTCGAACACGACGTCGGCGACCAGGTCCATGGCCAGCGGCAGGTCCTCGTCGAGGACGTGCGCGTAGTAGCAGGTGTGCTCCTTGGCGGTGAACGCGTTCAGCTCGCCGCCGACGGCGTCGATCTCCTCGGCGATCTGCGCGGCGGTGCGCTTCGCGGTTCCCTTGAACAGCAGGTGTTCGAGGTAGTGCGCGGCACCGGCCACGGCGTTCGGCTCGTCCCGCGAACCGACCTGCACCCAGATGCCGACCGACGCGCTGCGCACGCCGGGCACCTGCTCGGTGATCACCCGCATGCCGCCCGGGAGCAGCGTGCGCTTGACCACGGCGTCGGCCGAGTTCTCCAAAGTCAGGGTGGTGCCCGGCTTCTGGAGGTGGCCCTGGACCTTTGCGGAACGGCCGCGAGCGCTCAGAAGAGCACTCGCGGCCGCCGTGGAGCGTTCACTCACTGGGCAGGAGCCGCCTCAACCTCTTCGACGGGAGCGTCGGCCGCCGGAGCGGCTTCGGCGTCCTCGCCGACGACAACCAGGCTGATCTTGCCGCGCTGGTCGATGTCGGCGATCTCGACGCGGAGCTTGTCGCCGACCTTGACGACATCCTCCACCTTGTTGATGCGCTTGCCGTTGCCCAGCTTGGAGATGTGGACCAAGCCGTCCTTGCCCGGCAGCAGGGAGACGAAGGCACCGAAGGCGGCGGTCTTGACGACCGTGCCCAGGAACCGCTCGCCGACCTTGGGGAGCTGCGGGTTCGCGATGGCGTTGATGAGGCCGATGGCGGCCTCGGCGGACGGGCCGTCCGCGGCACCGACGTAGATCGTGCCGTCATCCTCGATGGAGATGTCGGCGCCGGTCTGCTCGGTGATCGAGTTGATCATCTTGCCCTTCGGGCCGATGACCTCGCCGATCTTGTCCACCGGGATCTTCACGCTGGTCACGCGCGGGCTGAACGGCGACATCTCGTCCGGGCCGTCGATCGCCTCGGCCATGACCTCGAGGATCGTGTACCGGGCGTCCTTGGCCTGGTCGAGCGCCTGGGCCAGGACCTCAGACGGGATGCCGTCGAGCTTGGTGTCGAGCTGCAGCGCGGTGACGAACTGCTTGGTGCCCGCGACCTTGAAGTCCATGTCGCCGAAGGCGTCCTCGGCGCCGAGGATGTCGGTCAGCGCGACGTAGCGCGTCTCACCGTCGACCTCGTCGGACACCAGGCCCATGGCGATACCCGAGACCGGCGCCTTCAGCGGCACACCGGCGTTGAGCAGCGACATGGTCGACGCGCAGACCGAGCCCATCGAGGTGGAGCCGTTGGAGCTCAGCGCCTCGGAGACCTGGCGGATCGCGTACGGGAACTCGTCGCGCTTGGGGAGAACGGGCATGAGCGCCCGCTCGGCCAGCGCGCCGTGGCCGATCTCGCGCCGCTTCGGCGAGCCGACGCGGCCCGTCTCACCGGTGGAGAACGGCGGGAAGTTGTAGTGGTGCATGTAGCGCTTGTGCGTCTCGGGGGACAGCGAGTCGATCTGCTGCTCCAGACGCAGCATGTTCAGCGTGGTGACACCCAGGATCTGGGTCTCGCCGCGCTCGAACAGCGCCGAGCCGTGCGCCCGCGGGATCAGCGCGACCTCGGCGGACAGGTCGCGGATGTCGGTCAGACCGCGACCGTCGATGCGGACCTTGTCGCGCAGGATGCGCTGGCGGACGAGCTTCTTGTTCAGCGAGCGGAACGCCGCGCCGATCTCCTTCTCGCGGCCCTCGAACGCCTCCTGGGCGCCGACGGTCTCCAGACACAGGGCCTTGACCTCGTCGATGCGGTTCTCGCGGTCCTGCTTGCCCGCGATGGTCAGCGCCTCGGCGAGCTGGTCGGACACGGCGGCGGCGACGGCGTCGTAGGCGTCGGGCTGGTAGGCCGGGTACGTCGGGAACTCGCCGGTCTCCTTGGCCGCGTTCGCGGCCAGCTCGGCCTGCGCGTCGCACAGCACCTTGATGAACGGCTTGGCGGCCTCGAGGCCCTCGGCCACGACCTGCTCGGTCGGCGCCGGGGCACCGGCCTCGATCAGGTCGATCACGTTGTCGGTGGCCTCGGCCTCGACCATCATGATCGCCACGTCGTTGTTGACCACGCGGCCCGCGACGACCATGTCGAACACGGCCTTCTCAAGCTGCTCGTAGGTCGGGAACGCGACCCACTGGCCCTCGATGAGCGCGACCCGGACGCCGCCGATGGGGCCCGAGAAGGGCAGCCCGGCGAGCTGGGTGGACGCGGACGCGGCGTTGATCGCCACGACGTCGTAGAGGTCCTGCGGGTTGAGCGACTGGACCGTGATGACGACCTGGATCTCGTTGCGCAGACCGTCGACGAACGACGGGCGCAGCGGGCGGTCGATCAGGCGGCAGGTCAGGACCGCGTCGGTGGACGGGCGGCCCTCGCGGCGGAAGAACGCGCCGGGGATGCGACCCACGGCGTACATGCGCTCCTCGACGTCCACGGTCAGCGGGAAGAAGTCGAAGTGCTCCTTGGGGTGCTTCGACGCCGTCGTCGCCGACAGCAGCATGGTCTCCTCATCGAGGTAGGCCACGACGCTGCCCGCGGCCTGACGGGCCAGGCGGCCCGTCTCGAATCGGATGGTGCGCGTGCCGAACTTGCCGTTATCGATGGTGGCAGTCGACTCGTGCACGGTGATGTCAGTCATATATCTCCTCGTCTTCGAGCCAGCGCGCAACCCGAGCACGGGGTCGCGGTTCGGACGAGGCCGGTCTTCGATCGAAGTCTTCGGGGGTTGGTCGACACTCCCTGTGTCGTGTCCCGGAGACCACTACCGAGGACCGGCGAACTTGGTCCCTTGCTGCGCGGCGTGCTGGCTCTTCGTCTTTGTTTCTTCGTTGTTGAGTTATGGGTGGGGGGAGTGACCGTCGGCCACTCCCCCCAATGTCACGCTATCGACGCAGGCCGAGGCGCGAGATCAGCGCACGGTAGCGCTCGATGTCGACCTTGGTCAGGTAGTTGAGCAGCCGGCGGCGACGGCCGACAAGAAGCAGCAGGCCACGACGCGAGTGGTGGTCGTGCTTGTGCATCTTCAGGTGCTCGGTGAGGTCCTTGATGCGCTTGGTGAGCAGCGCGATCTGGGCCTCGGGTGATCCGGTGTCCGAGTCGTGCACGCCGTACTCGGAAAGGATCGACTTCTTCTGCTCGGTGGACAGAGCCACTCGTCATCTCCTCATATACATGTCCCGTGCGGCCCGGAGTGGTGAATCGCACCCGGGTGAGTCGGTACCGGCCGCCACGGACTGCAGCCGGACCCAATCACCAAGGTTAGCAGGTGGCCGCCGACTACTCCGCGTGGAGCAGTCCGAACCGCTGGACCGGGGTGTACACCGGGCCTGGGTCACTGCGGTAGAGGACGAGTTCGGCGGGGGTCCACTCTGGTCCCTCGTAGTCGGCCTCGAAGCTCATCCGGTGGCGTTTCGGCCAGCGGGAGAGAGTCATGTGCGGGATGTAGTCCGCCGGGTCGCCACCCGCGGCTTTCACGATCGTGTGCAACTCGGGGCTGCTCTCGACACCGATCCAGGCGACACCCGGGAACGTTCCCGTCCCGCTCAGCTTAAGGCGCGGGGCCTGGAGTGTCGCGGGAATTAACGGCGGGGTGGTCTCGCCGTAGTACACGACGGTGATGTGCCAGGTCAGGCGGGCTGTCAGGCGACCGGGGGCTTGCGGGAGGTTCGCGGCGAGGTGGTCGGCGACTTCGTCGGGCAGGGGGAACGCGCTGAACAGCCTCATACCCGCTTGCCCGCGCGACGCAGCAGGTCGGCGAGTTCGGGGAACCGGCCATCGAGCGTGGCGGCGGCCTCGGTCAGGTCGTTGGACGGGATGAGCCTGCGCAACGCCATGATCGCACTGCGACCGACGTCGACGGGCAGGTTGTCCCTGGTCACGGCCGGTTTCGAGGCACGCACGTCGTCGAGGGCGGCCTGGAGCGCCTCACGGCGGCCGGAGGCGACGTCGGGGGTGAGGATCTTGCGTTCGAGCATGATCAGCCTGGCGAGGACGGCCGGGTTGCCGATCTTGGCCCGGCGGCCGCTCATGACCTGGCTGAGCATGGGGGCGCTGATGCCGAGAACGTCGGCCAGACTGGCCTGCGAGACGTCGAAAGCCACAACCAGCCTGCGTACCCGATCGCCCAACGGTTCCCCGTACCACTCCCGCTGCAACGCGATGTTGCGCTGGACGATCTTGTGGTCCTCCACGTCAATGGCCTCCCTGCCCGCTTTGGGAGCATCTTGCCAGGCCCGGCCACGGTCCGTGGGCGAATCGCCTACTCGCCGTCGAGCAGCTCCCGGGTGCGGTCGACATCCTTGTGCATCTGCTCGACGAGCGCCTCGCTCGACGGGTACTTCTCCATGGCCCGCAACCGCTCGATGAAGTCGATGGCGACCCGCTGCCCGTAGAAGTCCTCGTCGACGTCGAGCACGAAGGCTTCGACGCGGCGCTCGCGACCGGAGAACGTCGGATTGGTGCCGACGCTGACCGCGGCCGTGAGCGGTCCTCGTTTCAGATTGTTGAGCAGGGTGAACTGGCAGGCATAGACGCCATCAGCGGGAACCGCGGCGAAGCGGGGGGTGGAGAGGTTCGCGGTCGGGAAGCCCAACTCGTGCCCCCGGCCGTCGCCGCGCACGATGATCCCTTCGAGCCGGTGCGGGCGGCCGAGCGCGGCCTGCGCGGCCTGCACGTCCCCGGCGTCGATGCAGGCGCGAATATAGGTGGAGGAGAAGGTGATCTCGCCCGCCGAGTCGGCCGTGACCAGCTTGGCCCCCTCGGTGGAGAACCCGAACCGGTGACCGAGCTTGGTCAGCAACTCGACATTGCCCAGCGCCCGGTTACCGAAGGTGAAGTTCTCCCCGACGACGACGGCGGCGATGTGCAGCCGCTCGACAAGGACCTCGTGGACGAACTCGTCTGCGGTGACCTTGGAGAGCTCGGGGGTGAAGGGGAGGACACAGAAGGCGTCGATGCCGAGGCTCTCGACGAGCTCGGCCTTACGACGGAGGGTGGTCAGTTGCGCGGGGTGGCTACCCGGCCGGACCACCTCGGACGGGTGAGGGTCGAAGGTGAGCAGAACGCTCGGGAGCTTGCGCTCGTGGGCGATCTCGACCGCCCGTTTGATCAGCTCCTGATGCCCGCGGTGGACCCCATCGAACACCCCGATGGTGGCCACACAACGACCCCAACCGCTCGGAAGATCCTCAAGCCCGCGCCATCGCTGCACGCCGCCAACCCTAGTGGCTGACCGCCCACGCGCCACCGTGGCCCAGCGCACTACCTACCGCCGGCGCACCCTTGAATGACGAAGTGGGACCGGAACGAGAAGGAGAAAGCGCGAGAAGCGGCTCAAACCGCATGCGAGCAAGGAAACTGAAGCCCTAAGCAGGGCAACACCAGAACGCGAATGCCTGTTTGGGTGGTTCGCCTTGATTCGGGGCAAATGGGCCTGAACTCGTGGTGCGGATGGGGTTCCTTCGCCCCACCTTTTGACCCGCACAGGCCCACTTGGCGGGCGAACCACCCAAACAGGCACCCCAGCACAAATCAGGGGACGTCCAGTACCAGCAGCGCCTTGGCGAGGCTGCCCTCATCCACCCCAAGCGCGATCGCCTTGCCGGCAGGGTCGAAGATCCCATAAGTCCCCGAGATCCCCGCCGCGGGCAGCTTCCGCCCATGCGACAAGGCGATCGCCTCCGCCTTCCCCAGGTCCCGCCGAGGGAACGCCGCCGCCACCGCCCCGTCCATATCCAGCGACAAAGTCGGGTCTTCCTCCAACTGCGCCAACGTCCGAGCCAACCGCAGATCGAACGGCCCAACCCGAGTCCGCCGCAGCGCAGCGAGATGCCCGCCGACCCCCAACGCAGCCCCAAGATCCCGAGCCAACGCCCGCACATACGTCCCAGAAGAACAGTCGACCATCACATCAAGATCGACAACCGCACCCCGAGAAGTCCCCAGCAGATCGAACCGGAACACCGTCACCGGCCGAGCGGGAATCTGCACGTCCTCCCCCGCCCGAACCCGCGCGTACGCCCGCTTCCCATCGATCTTCACCGCACTCACCGAACTGGGAACCTGCAAAATGTCCCCAGTCAACGCCGCGATCCCCTCAGCAATCGCGTCATCACTCACCGAGGACGCGTCGGCCGACGACACGACCTCCCCCTCAGCGTCATCCGTGGTCGTGGACGCACCCAGCCGGATCGTGGCCAGGTACGTCTTGCGGTCGAGCGCGAGATGACCCAGCAGTTTCGTGGCGCGCTCAATCCCCAGGACCAGCACTCCGGTCGCCATGGGGTCGAGCGTGCCCGCATGGCCGACCTTGCGGGTTCCGATGATCCGCCGGACCCGGGAGACGACGTCGTGCGAGGTCATGCCCGGTTCCTTGTCGACGACAAGCAGTCCGGGGGCGACGGTGGGGCGCGTACTGGCTTTGGACACGACCGGGAATCCTATGACGCGATGGATCCCGCGTGCGCTGGGATGTCCCAAGCGCGCCTGCGGATCTGCACCGGCACCGATTCGCCACGTGCGCCCGCGACCAAAACGAACGCCCGCGCCCGCCGCCACCACACCCCGGTTCGCCAGGCGCCGAGCAGGAGCATGGCGGCGATGGTGAGGAACGCGACGCGGAAGCTGTTGGCGTCGGCGGCCGCGGCGTCGCCGCCCAGGAGCAGGCCGATGCACAGGGTGGTCACCGTGATGGCGGCGAAGCCGCCGACGTTGACGACGCCGCTGGCCGTGCCCACCCGGAACAGCGGGTTGTAGTCGCGGGCGATGGCGAAGCCCACACCGGACAGCGGGCCGCCGAGCGAGACGAACGAGAAGGCGACGATCACCAGCGGCACCGGCACCACCCCGCCCGGCCACCCGAGCAGCACGGCCCACACGCCGACCGACACCGCGAGGAACGCCGCGACCATCGGCACGCGCCACTCCGGCTTGCGGCTGATCGTCTCCCCGACGATCGGGCCGGTGACACCGCCGACGATCACCAGCAGGCTCAGCACCGCGCCCGCCGCCGACTCGGACATGCCCTGGGCGCGGACCAGGTACGGGAAGCCCCACAGCAGGCCCAGCACGGCGGGGGCGAACATCGTGGAGAAGTGGACCCAGAACCCGAGCCGGGTGCCGGGCGTCCGCCACGCGTCGCGGACCTGGGCGAGCAGGGCGCGCAGCGAACTGGCGTCGGAGCGGTGCGCGGGGGCGCCCACCGGCGCGTCCTTGACGCGCAGGAACACGACGATCGCGTACAAGGCGGTGACCGAGCCGGTGACCGCGAACGTGGCTACCCAGCCCGCGTGCGACAGCAGCAGGGTCAGCGGCACCGTCGCCGCCAGGTTGCCGATCGAGCCGACCGCGGCGGTGAGCGAGGCGATCGAGGCGTAGCGGCGCGACGAGAAGTGCGCGGCGACGAGCCGCAGGACGCTGATGAACGTCATCGCGTCGCCGAAGCCGAGGACGCCGCGGGCGATCACGGCGATGGAGTAGGTGGGGGCGAAGGCGAACAACAGCTGGCCGATCCCCATGGCGAACGCGGCGGCGACGAGCACCCGGCGCGGGCCGAAGCGGTCGACCAGCAGGCCGGTGGGGATCTGCATGATGGCGTACACGCCGACCTGCAGGACGGTGAACACCCCGAGCGCGGCGGGGCCCACATGGAACCGCTCAGCGGCCTGGAGACCGGCCACGCCGAGGGATGTGCGGTTGAACACCGCCAACAGGTAGACCGCCACCGCGGTTGCCCAGATCACCAGCGCTCGGCGCTTGGCGGCAGGCACAGGCGGCTCCAATCTCGCGTAGGTCTACACCAGTGTCATCGATGCACCCGGTGAATTGTTAGCCTAGCTAAGCGTGTCGTCCATCACAGTCCCATGTGGACAGTCCCGGTGACCGCCCACCGGCCGTCCCGCATCCGGCCGAGCAGCGTCGCGAGCCTGATCAACATGAACAGGCTCAGGCCGATCCAGATTCCCGTCAGCCCCCACCCGAACACGTGCGAAAGCCAGACCAGCGGCAGGAACCCGGCGATCGCCGAGGCCAGCGTGGCCGTACGGAGGAACTTCGCGTCGCCCGCGCCGAGCAGGACGCCGTCGAGCGCGAACACCACTCCCGCAACGGGTTGCATCGCGACGAAGAACCACCAGGCATGCGGGATCTCTCGCAGGACAACGGAATCCTGCGTGAACACGCGCGGCAGGATCTGCGCGAGCGCGGCGAACACAGCGGCCAGCGTGACGCCGAACACCAGGCCGTAACCGGTGATCTTCCGCGCCAACACCTTCGCGCGCGCGGCGTTGTCACCGCCCAACGCGGCACCGACCAACGACTGGGCCGCGATGGCGAGCGAGTCGAGAACCAGCGCCAGGAACGTCCACAGCTGCAAGACGACCTGGTGCGCGCCCACGGCCCCGACGGACGTGCGGGCGGCCACCGCGGCGGCGGACACGAAACACGCCTGGAACGCGAGGCTGCGCAGAATCAGATCGCGCCCGAGGACGAGCTGCGCCTTGACGATCTTGGGATGCGGCCGCAGGTCGACCTTCTCGGCGAGCAGCGCGCGGAGGAAGAGCGACCCGGCCACGACCTGGCCTGCGACGTTGGCCACCGCGGACCCGTTGAGGCCCATGCCCGTGCCATGGACCAGCACCGGACAGAGGATCGCGGACACGCCGTTGCCCGCGAGCACGTAGCGAAGCGGACGCCGCGTGTCCTGGACCCCGCGCATCCAGCCGTTGCCCGCCAGCGTCACCAAGATCAGCGGGACCCCGAGCAGCGCGATCCGCAGCCAGCCGGTCGCGGCGTCGGCCAGGTCGCCGGGGCCCGCCAGCGCGGTGGCCACCGGCCTGGCCAGCAGGTTTCCGACGCCGACGATGACCAGGCCGACCACCAGCGCGAGCCAGGTCGCCTGGACTCCCTCGGCGACCGCGTCCGTGCGGCGGCCCGCGCCGTGGAGGCGGGCGGCGCGGGCGGTGGTGCCGTAGGAGAGGAAGGTCAACTGGGTGGAGAGCTGGGCCAGGACGATCGCCCCGATCCCCAGCGCGCCGAGTTCGAGGGCACCGAGATGGCCGACGACGGCGGTGTCGACCAGCAGGTAGAGCGGCTCGGCGGCGAGCACCGGGAGCGCGGGCAAGGCGAGGCGCGCGACCTGGCGTAGGTCACTCATGAGTGCACCGCCTTGGCGTAAGGTGTGAAGTCCCGTTTCGCCCCTGACAGTAGCTGTAAGGACCGACATTGGACAACGCCGATTACCTCGACGTCGCCCTCCGCCTGGCCAACGCCGAGTTGACGGACCTGCCGACGCTGGTCGAGACGCTGCGGGAGGAGCCGTGGTGGGCCGACCGGGCGACCGACGCGGACCTGGCCGCGCTGCGTCCGGTGGCCGAGGCGCTGCGCTCGACGCTGGCGGCAGCGACGGACGGCGACGGGGAGACGGTGCTCAGCGGGGTCAACACGCTGCTGGAGAAGCACCCGCCCCGGCCGAGGGTCTCCGGGCACACCGCGAACCCGTGGCACATCCACGTGGCCGACGCCGACGCGCCGCCCGCGACCGAGGTGGCCGCGGCGGCGGCGTGGGGGTTGGCGCAAGGACTGGTCGAGTACCGCCTGACGCAGTGGGGGCGGTGCGCGGACTGCGGGAACTTCTTCCTGGACCGGTCGACCAACGGCACCAAGCGCTACTGCACGACGAAGTGCGCGAACCGGGCACACGTGGCGGCGTTCAGGTCCCGCCACCGAGGTTAGGGATCAGGCAGGCAGCTTCACGCGCTCCCACGTGAACAGCTTGTCGGCGCGCGGGTCGACGGTGAGGCGCAGCCACTCCGTCGCGATCTCGCCCTCGACCACCACGCGGGTCAGGTTGGGCACGGGCTGCGTGACGCCGTACCCGGCGTGGCCGGAGGCCAGCGGCTGGTCGACCAGGTAGCGGTGGGTGTCGCCCTGCAGCAGGAGCACCTCGCCGGGGAACGCGCGGGACCGGTCGGCGATGCGGCGCACGATCTCGGTGAAGCCGCTCGCGCCGACCCCGACAAAGGTGTCGGCCTGCATGGCGAGCACCACGCCCAGCGAGTCCTGGGCGGCGGCGGTGTCGAACGCCTCGTCGATCCACGCCAGCGCGGCGTCGGTGCGGGCCTTGACCTCGGCGAGCTTGCGGCTGGTCTGCTCCGGGGTCTCGGCGCCGCCGAACCAGGGCGCCAGGCCGTTGTTGGAGCCGACCACGTGCACGGTGGCGAACAGGACCCGGGCGTCATCCCAGCGCGCGTTCTCCACGAACGGCCCGCCCTGGTGGTGCCGCGCCTTCGGCCTGCCGCCGAGTGGGGCGGTGAAGAACGTCGAGCGCAGGGCGCCGAGCCGCTCCAGCGGGTCGTAGCCGCCGTTGTTGGCGCGGTGGCAGTCGGTCCACTCGTTGTCGCCCGGGGTGTAGGCCACCGGGTCCTTGAACGTGGCGAACTCGTCGGCGATGTGCGCGAAGTACTCGTCCGCGCAGAGCGTGCTGCCGCTCTTGATGTCGCCGAGGTGCAGCACGTCGCGGACCTTGGGGTCGGCGTTGATGCTGTCGATGAGCTTCGGGAACGCCACCACCTGGTCGGCGCCGTACGGGGTGTCGCCGATGACGGCCAGCGTGACCGGGGCGGCGGCGCGGGCCGAGTCGGCGTTCGCGGGCAGCGACGCGGCGAGGCACGCCGCGAGCACGACGGGCAGGGCAAGCAGCGGGCGACGACTCATGCCGGGAACGGTGTCCGGCGCGCGTGTCGCGGACGCGTCTGCCCAGTCAGCCCGGGATGGCCGGCAGCTGAACAAAGACCCGCGAAGGGGCAGGCGAGCACGCCTGCCCCTTCGCGCCCGGGACTAGTCCGGCAGGCGGTTGCCGGTCACCGGGTCGAACAGGTGCACCGCACCTGGCTGGGCCGCGAGGGCGATCTGGTCGCCCGGACGCCAGCGGGACATGCCCGGGGTCCGCACGGTGATCGCGTGCGCGGCGTTGCGCTGGCCGGACGGGTCGAGGTGCGGGGTCGCCGAAGTGCAGTACAGGTACTGGTCGCTGCCCAGTTCCTCCACGACGTCGACGGTCGCCGAGATGCCCTCGGGGACGATCGTCCAGCCCTCGGGGCGGATACCCACCACGACCTGGTCAGACGACAGCGCCGCGCGCTGCGCCGGGGTCAGCGGGATCGGACGTCCGCCGACCGAGGCGTGCTCCCCGACCACCTTCGACGGGATCAGGTTCATCGCGGGCGATCCGATGAACCCGGCCACGAACAGGTTCGCCGGACGGCCGAACAGGCCGATCGGGGTGTCGCACTGCTGCAACACGCCGTCCTTCAGCACCGCGACACGGTCACCCATCGTCATGGCCTCGACCTGGTCGTGGGTGACATAGATCGTCGTGACGCCCAGGCGCCGCTGGAGGGACGCGATCTGCGTGCGGGTCTGGACACGCAGCTTGGCGTCCAGGTTGGACAGCGGCTCGTCCATGCAGAACACCTGGGGCCGACGCACGATCGCGCGGCCCATCGCGACACGCTGCCGCTGGCCACCGGACAGCTTGGCGGGCTTGCGCTCGAGGTACTGCGTCAGGTCGAGCAGGTCGGCGGCCTCGCGGATCCGCTTGATCCGCTCTTCCTTCGGCATCTTCGCGATCTTGAGGTGGAAGCCGATGTTGTCGGCGACCGTCATGTGCGGGTACAGCGCGTAGTTCTGGAACACCATCGCGATGTCACGGTCCTTGGGCGGCAGGTTCGTGACATCGCGATCGCCGATGCGGATCGCGCCGCCGTCGACGTCCTCCAGGCCGGCCAGCATCCGCAGGGTCGTGGACTTGCCACAACCCGACGGCCCGACCAGCACCAGGAACTCGCCGTCCTCGACGGCCAGGTCGAGGCGGTCGACGGCGGGCTGCGGGTTGCCCGCGTAGTACCTCGTGGTCGCGTCGTAGGTGACGGTGGCCATGGCTCTCCTCATGGAACGGGGTGACGACTGCAGAAATTGGTATATACCATTTTGCCGCCGTAGTCACCCCCCTCCAACGGTCAACAGGCTCCGACCAGCGGAAATCCCGCGAACCTCGCCGCCAGATACCCCACCGCGGCGGGCGCTCCGGTCACGGCGAGCACGTTGTGCTCGCTCAGGTAGTCGGTGTGGAAGCTGACGCGCGTGCCCTTCGCACACCACTCGCGACGGACCGTGTCGCCCGCGGCCCACGGGATCAGCTCGTCGAACTTCGAGTGGTAGAGATAGACCGGCGCGGTCGGCGCCTGGGTGCCCATCCGGTTCAGCGCGAGGACCTGCTTGGCGACCGGCTCGTTGAGCGGGTCCGGCGAGTTCGTGTACTGCGCGATCCGACGGAACGGGTAGCGCGCAGCCAACTCCGCCACGCACATGTCACCGATCTCGGCCTGGAGCGCCCGACCCGCGTCGTTGAGCAGCGACTCCAACTCCGGGTACTCACGCATCAGGCCGACGATCGCGCCGAGGCCGAGCCCGGCGAACAGGCCGCCGTCGATGGTCTTCGCGGCCAGGCTCAGGTCGGCGGGCGTGCCGCCTGCGGCCACTCCCGCGATCCGCAGCTCAGGGGCGTATGTCGGCTGCAACTCGGCGGCCCAGCCGGTCGCGAGACCGCCGCCGGAGTAACCCCACATCCCGATCTTGGCCTTCGCCAGCCCGGCTTCCGGCAGCGAGATCGCGCCGCGGATGCCGTCAAGGACCGCGTGGCCCTCCATCCGGCCCGCGCCGTAGGCGTCGCGGGGGCCTTGGTAGTCGGTGACGACGACCGCCCAGCCCTTGGCCAAGCCCAGACCGAGCAGGGCGGCTTCCTTCTCCGTCCCGGTTCGCAGGGTGTAGGACGGGTCGCACTGGTCGCCGAGGCTGTCGGTCGCGGGCTGGTAGGACAGCAGCGGGCGCTGACCCCAGTACGGCGTCGGCGGCACGATCAGCGTGCTGACCACCGTGACCGGCCGGTCCTTCGCGTCCGTGCTGCGCACCTGGAACTGCGTCGCGGGCAGACCAGCCGCGATCACCTGCCGCTTCTTCAACACCGCGCCCGGCGCCGCCGACTCGTAGCCGGGCGCGGGCAAGTAGAACGCGTCGTCGTGGGGTTCGGGGATCGCGGCCTGGGCGGGGGCGGCGCCCGCGAACACCGTGACCATGGCCAAGAGCAGAGCCGTGCGCTTCATTGAGCCTCCGTCATCCGAAAATGTTACTTTTCAGTTCGGGTGAGACCGCTACCGTAGGCCCGGACAACCGGCGATGACAAGAGGTGCGCGAAATGACTGTGGCCCGCCGCTACTCGGGCCGCGACGCCGACGAACGCAGCGCGGCGAGGCGGGAGCGGTTACTCGAGGCCGCACTGGAGCTGTTCGGCACCGACGGCTACCAGGCCACGCCGATCGAGCGGCTGTGCACGGCGGCCAAGGTGTCGACGCGGCACTTCTACCACGAGTTCACCAACAAGGAAGCCGTCCTCATCGCCCTGCACGCGGCGATCACTGAGGAGGCGCTCACCGCGACGGCGGCGGCGTTGGCGCAGGCCCCGGCCGCGCCCGTGCAGGCCAGGGTCGTCCCCGCCGTCACCGCCTACCTGCGCGCGATCATGTCCGATTTCCGCCGGGTGCGGGTGAGCTTCGTCGAGGTCGTCGGCGCGAGCAAGGCCGTCGAGCGGATGCGGCTGGACTACCGCGAGGCCATCGTCGCCACGGTCACCAGCGAAGGCGAGGCAGGCGTCGCGCGGGGCGAGATCGCCGCGCGCGACTTCCGGTTCGCCGCGCTGGCCCTGATCGGCGCGATCAACTCCGTGGTCTACGACTGGTCGCTGCTGGAACCGCGACCGTCCATTGCGGACTTGGAGTCCGCCGTCGTCAGCCTCGCCTCGACCCTGCTCACCGGGTAGGCTCTTCGGCGGGCGAGGTCTCGCGCCTGACCTTCTGATCGGGAGTCCACGCCTCCCGGCACCGCGAAGGCAAAGGGGATACGTGTCCTCCTGACCGGCTTCCGGCTTGTCGACTCCCCTTTGCGGGGTGCCCGGACGCGACGCGTGGAGTCCGCCGGTGTGCCCCCGGAGGAACGACGATGACCCGGCAGAAGAACCTCAAAACCCTGGTCCGCGAACGCATGTCGCGCACCGGCGAGTCCTACACCACCGCCCGCCGCCACATCGCCGCCCAGGCGCCGCGCGGCACCCACGCGCCGTCCAGCCTCGCCCGCGACATCTTGCGCCAGTTAGACGTGGTCGCGCCGCACACCGGCGAGCCGTACACCGAGGCCATGCTCTGCGGACTCGGCGGCGGGATCGGGTTCCTGTACGCGGTGTTCGAGTACAAGGGCTTCCCGCACCCGACCATGACGATCGTGGCCCAGCACCACCCGGACCCGTTCGTGCCCGCGATCCTGTCCCGCCTCGGCTGCACCGTGGAATCCACGACGACGACCAGCGCCAAGGTCGCCGACCGCAGGCTGACGGCCGCGCTGGAGGCCGACATCCCGGCGGTGTGCACGGTCGACCGGTCCGCGCTGCCGTGGCTCCCCCAGGTCGACCCGGCCTTCGGCGACCCGGTGCCGGTGCTGGTCATCGACGCGGGCGACACCGTCCACCTGAGCGACGGACATTCCCTGCCGCGCGCGGACTTCGAGGCCGGGTGGGCGGGCAAACACAAGCACGCGCTGATGACCGTCACCGGCGCGCCGACCGCCGACCTGCCGACGGCGATCCGGGCCGCGGTGGATACGACCGCCGGACACCTGACCGGTCCGGTGCTGGGGCACGCGTTCGACACGAACTTCGGGCTGTCGGGCATGTCCCGGCTGGTCGAGGCGCTCGGGGACCGCACGGGACGCAAGGGCTGGACGAAGCTGTTCGGCGAAAGCGCCGAGTGGGTCCTGCGCAGGCTGCACGACTGCCTGGAACGCGAGTACACCGCACCCGGCGCGACCCGGCCGCTGTACGCGGAGTTCCTCGCCGAGGCAGGCCCGGTCGTCGGCTCAGCCGCGTACGCCGAGGCAGCCGCGCTCTACCGGACCGCAGGCGCGCAGTGGTCGGCCGTGTCGGCGCGCGCTTTGGGCCGGACGGATGGCGCGTTCGACGACCTGCACGAACTGGTCGGGCAGGCGGTGTCGACAGAACGGGCGGCGGTCGCCGCGTTCTAGCCGATCAGGGGCCGTCGCGGGTGGATCAGCAGCCCGCGACGGCTTCCGGGTGGCGGTAGGCGTCGATGAGCCAGCCCTTGTCCGACTTCAGGACCTTCATGCCGCCCACACCGCACCCGCTCAGCTCCACCACCGTGTCGCTGTCCTTGACGTTCGACTTCGGCGTGGTCTTGGTGGCGAAGGCGGCCACGTCGGCGATCTTGCCCGCCGCCTTCGTGACCACCAGCTCGCAGCCCTCGGTCCGCCACTCGTCCTCGAAGGCGACCACCCCGCTAGGGGTGAACAGCGCGCACGTGCCCGCGCCGTCGGCCTTGCTCAGCCGGGACACGTACTCGGCGTAGAGCTTCTCCGGGGAGTCCTGCGGGGCGGAGCCCACGACGTCGGCCTTGGTCGGCGGCGCGGTGGGGGCGGGCTTGTCGTCGGCGGCACCGCATCCGGTCAGGAGCACGGCGAACGCGGCGACGGCCGTCAGTCGGAGTGTCAGCACGGCGCGCAGGCTACCTCAGATCAGGGCTTCCTTGATCGCCACCAGCACGTCCTCGGCCGACCCGTGCGCGGTGAACCCGGCCGCCAGCCGGTGCCCGCCGCCGCCCAGCCGGATCGCCGCCGCCCGCACGTCGACCTTGCCGACCGCCCGCAGCGACACCGTCCACACCCCCGGGTCGAGCTCCTTGGCCACCGCGGCGACCTCGGCCTCGGAGGTGGCGCGGAGCAGGTCGATGACCCCTTCGACGTCCTCGGGCCGCAGGTCGGCCATGTCGTCGGCGGTCACCACCGCGTAGACCAGCCCCGCCCCACCCGCCGCGTCCGGCACCAGCTGGGCTCGACCCAGGACGCGCGAGAGCATCCCCAGCCAGCTGAACGGGTGCTCGTCGAACGACCGCGCCACCGCCTCCGGCCGCGCCCCCGCCTCGATGAGCCGCGCGACGAGCCGGTGCGTGTCGGGGGTGGCGCGGCGGAACGAGCCGGTGTCGGTCAGCACGCCCGCGTAGACGCAGGTGGCGATGTCCGGGGTGAGCGGGATGTCGAGTTCGTCGAGCAGGGCCGCGACCAGCACGGCCGTCGCCTCGGCGTGTTCATCGAGGACGTGGTCGGTGCCGAAGCGCGGGGTGTCGACGTGGTGGTCGACCACCAGCACCCGCCCGCCCGCGGCCTTCGTCGCCGCGACCCGGCCCGCCAGCCTGCCGAGCCTGCGCTCGCTGCCGCAGTCGAGCACCACCAGCGTCGCCGGGGCCGACGGCACCTCGTCGGCCGGGATGACCAGTCCGTCGGGATCGAGCGCGAGCAGCGCGGGCGAGATCGAGTCGGGGGCGCCGAACGACACCCGCACCTTCGCGCCCCGGGACCGCAGTCCGAGCGCCAGCGCCAACGCACTGCCGAGCGCGTCGGCGTCGGGGTTCACGTGGGCGAGCAAGGTGACATCAGTGGCCGCCCGAAGCACTTCGGCGGCGGCGGCGAGATCGGAACCCATGCCGCCACATTCCCGCACGCCCGCCACGCCGTCCACTCCGACCCCGCGATCACCCGCGACCGCGGGATGGCCAGACGTCAGACGCGGGAGCCTACGAAGGCGAGCACATCCGGCAGGATCTTCGTCCAGTACGCGACGTCGTGCGCCCCCGGCCCGATGACCGCCGTCTCCGGCTTGACCTTCGCGATCAACTGCCGCGCGACCGGCGCGAACGGGTCACCAGACCCGCACCACACCGCGAGCGCGTCCTTCTTCAGGCTCTCCGTGTGCCGCAACGGTTCCGTCGCCTCCCACTGCGCACGGCCGGAGAACACATTGCGCACCCTGGCGTCGTTCCACGACGCGAACAGCGCCGGGCTGATAGCCACGACAGCGCCAAGCCCGGGAACAGCCCGCGCGTAGTTCAACGCGCCGTACCCGCCCATCGAGATCCCCATGACCGCGCTCGGTGGCTTGAGCCCCGCCGCCGTGAGCCAGCCAGGGACCTCCTCGGCCAGCATCCGCTGTGGGTCGTCAGCCGGGTCGGCGGCCACCCAGTACGAGTCGCCGCCGTCGAGGGCGGCCACCGCGAACGGCGGCACACCCTGGGCGACGGCGGCGGTCAGCATCGCGGGCACGCCGAGTTCCACGAAGCTCTGCGCGGACGCCCCCCGCCCGTGCAGAGCGAGGCAGACCGGCAACTCGGCCTGGTCGACGCCCTCCGGACGCATGATCACCAGCTCGACCGACCGCCCCCGCGCGGCCGACTGGACCTGCTGGGTGACGACCGGCCGCGGCGGCGGCTTCGTCGTGGTCGGGGTGGGCGTCGACGCGATGACGGGCTGGGCTGGCAACTCCTTGCGGACCAGCCAGTACCCGAAGATGCCGAGTCCGGCCACCGACGTGAGCCCGGCGGCCAAGACCGTCCGACGGGTCGGCGAATGCCCGCTCGACATCTCCGCACCTTCTCCGCCTGCCACCGCTGGCCGACTCACCTGCAACGTCGCCGGGTCACGACCCTTCGCTACGTCCTGGGACGCAGGTCACTCTTCGTCGTCGTCCGCTTCCTCACGGGGCTGGCGGTACGGGTCCGGCTCGCCCGCGTGGGACGCGCCGGAGGCCAGGGCCGCCACCTCGGCGTCCGCGGCCCGGGCGCGGGCCAGCAGGTCGTCGATGGTGCGCGCGTCCTCGGGGACGGTGTCGGCGACGAACGTCAGCGTCGGGGTGAACCGAACCCCGGTGCCCTGCCCGACCTTCGTGCGCAGCACGCCCTTCGCGCTCTCCAGCGCGGCGGCGACGCCCTGCATGTCCGGCTCGGCGTCGAGCTTGTCGCCGAGCACGGTGTAGTAGATCGTCGCGTCGTGCAGGTCGCCGGTCATCTTGGTGTCGGTGATCGTCACCCTGGCCAGGCGCGGGTCCTTGACCTCGTGCTCCAGCGCGGAGGCCACGATCTGGGAGATGCGCTTCGCGAGCTTGCGGGCGCGGGGTGCGTCGGCCACGACGCTCCTCTTTTCTGCTTAATCGTCGTCCGGGCCAAGCAAACGATGCCTGGCCGACAACAGTTCCAACTCGGGGCGTCCAGCGACCAAACGCTCACAGGCGTCGAGAAGATCGCGGACGTGGGACGCGTCGGCGGCCACCGCGGCCACACCGATCAGGGCCCTGCGGTGCAGGTCCTGATGGCCCGCCTCGGCCACGGAGACCTCGAACCGGCGGCGCAACTCGGCCACCACGGGCTTGACCACCGAACGCTTCTGCTTCAAGGAATGGACGTCCCCGAGGAGGACGTCCAGTTCCAAGGCACCTACGTACAAAGCATCACCATAGGAGAGTCAGGCCGGGGTGCCCGCAGACGGGCACCCCGGCATCGTGACATCAGGCGCGCGGCTTCTCGCGCATCTCGTAGGTCTCGATGATGTCGTCGACCCGCAGGTCACCGTAGGAACCCAAGGTCAGACCGCACTCGAAGCCCTCGCGGACCTCGGTGACGTCGTCCTTGAACCGCCGCAGCGTCGAGACGCTGAGGCTGTCGTGGATGACGTTGCCGTCGCGCAGCAGGCGTGCCTTCGAGTTCCGCTTGATCTCGCCGGACAGGACCATGCAACCAGCGATCGTGCCGACCTTCGACGACTTGAAGACGTCGCGGATCTCGGCGCGGCCGGTGTCGACCGACTCGTAGACCGGCTTGAGCATGCCCTTGAGCGCGCTCTCGATCTCGTCGATCGCCTGGTAGATGACCGTGTAGTAGCGCAGGTCGATGCCCTCGCGGTTGGCGAGCTCGGTGGCCTTGCCCTCCGCACGGACGTTGAACCCGATGATCACCGCGTCGGACGCGGTCGCCAGGTTGACATCGCTCTCGGTGACACTGCCGACGCCGCGGTGGATGACCTGGAGGACGACCTCGTCGCTGGTCTCGATCTTCGTGAGCGCGTCCTCGAGTGCCTCGACGGTACCCGAGTTGTCACCCTTGATGATCAGGTTGAGGTTGCTCGTCTTCTTGATCATCTCGCCGATCTCACTGAGATCGGTGAGCATCGGGCGACGACGCTTCGCGTTGAGCGCGGCGCGGCTGCGGGCCTGCCTGCGCTCGGCGATCTGGCGCGCCGTGCGGTCCTCGTCGACGACGAGGAACGTGTCGCCCGCACCGGGCACCGACGTCAGACCGATCACCTGGACCGGCCGCGACGGCAGCGCCTCGACGACGTCGACGTTGAACTCGTCGACCATCCGGCGCACGCGGCCGTAGGCGTCACCGGCGACGATCGAGTCGCCGACGCGCAGCGTGCCGCGCTGGACCAGGACGGTGGCCACGGGACCGCGGCCGCGGTCGAGGTGCGCCTCGATCGCGACACCCTGGGCTTCCATGTCCGGGTTGGCCCGCAGGTCGAGCGCCGCGTCCGCCGTCAGCAGGATCGCTTCCAGCAGGCCCTCGATGTTGATCCCCTGCTTCGCCGAGATGTCGACGAACATGGTGTCGCCGCCGTACTCCTCGGCGACCAGCCCGTACTCGGTGAGCTGCTGGCGGATCTTCTGCGGGTTGGCGCCTTCCTTGTCGATCTTGTTGACCGCCACCACGACCGGGACCTGAGCGGCCTGGGCGTGGTTGATGGCCTCGACCGTCTGCGGCATGACGCCGTCGTCGGCGGCGACCACGATCACCGCGATGTCGGTGGCCTGCGCACCACGCGCACGCATGGCGGTGAACGCCTCGTGACCCGGGGTGTCGATGAAGGTGATGAGGCGCTCGTTGCCTTCGAGTGACGTCGCCACCTGGTAGGCACCGATGTGCTGGGTGATGCCACCGGCCTCGCCCTCGTGCACCGTCGTCTTGCGGATGGTGTCGAGGAGTCGGGTCTTACCGTGGTCGACGTGACCCATGACGGTCACGACCGGCGGACGCGACTGCAGGTCGTCCTCGTCACCGGCGTCCTCGCCGTAGGTGACGTCGAACGAGTCGAGCAGCTCGCGGTCCTCCTCCTCGGGGGAGACGACCTCGACGGTGTAGTTCATCTCGTCGCCGAGCATCTGGAGGATGTCGTCGGAGACGGACTGCGTGGCCGTGACCATCTCACCGAGGTGGAACAGCACCTGCACCAGCGAAGCCGGGTTGGCGTTGATCTTGTCGGCGAAGTCGGACAGCGAGGCACCGCGGGCCAGCCGGATCGTCTCGCCGTTGCCCTTGGGCAGGCGGACGCCGCCGACGCTGGGCGCCTGCATGTTGTCCATGTACTCCTGGCGCTTCTGGCGCTTGGACTTGCGGCCACGCCGCGAGGGACCGCCGGGACGCCCGAAGGCACCCGCCGCGCCACCGCGACCGCCGCCACCACCGGGACGGCCACCGCCGCCACCAGGGCCGCCACGGAAACCGCCGCCACCGGCCGGGGCACCCGCACCGGGGCCGCCGCCGCCGGGACCGCCGCGGAAGCCACCGCCACCGCCGCCGCCACCGGGACCGCCGCGGAAGCCACCGCCACCGCCGCCGCCGCCAGGGCCGCCACGGAAGCCGCCGCCACCGCCGGGACCGCCCGCGGGACCGCCGCGAGGCGCTCCGCCGGGGCCGCCACGCGGGCCGCCGGGACCGCCACCGGGGCCACCACGGCCGCCACCGGCGGGCCGTGCGGGCCGCGGCGGCATCATGCCGGGGTTGGGCCGAGGAGGCATGTTGCCCGGGGTCGGGCCACCGGACGGACGCGGCGACGGGGCACGGTCGCCCCGGGGCGCGCCCTGCGGACGGCTGTCACCCGGACGGGCCGGGCCACGCTCGCCGCCGCCACCGGGGGCACCGCCACCGGCGGGACCGGCCGGGCCGGGCCGCGGGCCGGACGGACGCGGCGCCGGAGCGCCACCGCCGACACCGAACGGGTTGTTGCCGGGACGCGGCGCGCGCGGACCGGGCTTGGGGGACTGCGTCTTGGGCGGCACCACCGCGCCGGGCTGCTGCTGGGCGGCGGCGGGACGCTGCTGCTCAGCGGGCTTCTGGGCGGGCTTGGGCGCCGCGGCCGGAGCCGGGGTCGGCGCCGCGGCCGCCGCCGGAGCGGGGGCCTGCACCTCGCGCACCGGCTCGGGGCGCGGGGCGGGCTTGGGCGCGGGCTTCGGGCCGGGGACGACCGGCTTGGGTCCGGTAGGCGCGCTGCTGGGTGCGGACACCGGCGCGGGAGCGCTCGCGGCCGGGGCCGGAGCGGACTGCTCGGGCTTCGGCGCGGGCGGGCGCGGGGTCGGCTTGGGGCCGGGCTTCGGAGCGGGCTTGGCGTCGCCGCCGCCCTTGCCCGGGTACGCATCCCGCAACCTGCGGGCTACCGGCGCCTCCACGGTGGAGGACGCTGACTTCACGAACTCGCCGAGATCCTTCAACTTGGCGAGAACATCCTTGCTGGTGACTCCGAGCTCTTTTGCCAGCTCGTGCACGCGGGCCTTGCCTGCCACTGCTCTCCTCGTCCGATGAGGCCGGCGGCAGTCCCGTCGACCTCGTCCTATCGTCGCGCGTTCATGTCTTCAGCTTCACGGCTGACTCATGACGGGTCGACCTGCTTCCTGGTTTCTTCCTCGGCGTGGGGTCGTCCCACACCAACACTGTCTGCGTGCCGCTCTATCTCCGACCGCACAACCTCGACACCGACCGTTCCCTGGACCTTGAAGGCCCGGGAGAACGCCCGCCGCTTCTCGGCCGTGGCCAGACAGCTCGGATCAGGGTGTATCCACGCACCCCGACCGGGCATCCGACGCCGCGGATCGGGAACCACGTTCCCGTCCACGAGCACGACCCTCAGCAAAAGCTTGTCCGCCGCCCGGGCACGACAGCCGACACAGGTCCGTACCGGGCTTGCGCCACCGGGACGTGCGGAGACCGGTTCCTGACGATGAACCACGGAAAGTCTATCTCGTCAGGCTCAGTCAGCCGAACCGGATACCGGTGACGGCGCCGCGGCGTCGCTGCGGATGTCGATCCGCCACCCGGTGAGCCGGGCCGCGAGCCGGGCGTTTTGGCCTTCTTTGCCGATGGCCAGCGAAAGCTGGAAGTCCGGCACGATCACCCGTGCCGTCTTCGCGCGTTCGTCGACCACTGTGACGCTCACGACCTTCGCGGGCGACAGCGCGTTGCCGACGAACGTCGCCGGGTCATCCGACCAGTCGATGATGTCGATCTTCTCCCCGGCCAGCTCGCTCATCACGTTGCGCACGCGCGCGCCCATCGGGCCGATGCACGCGCCCTTGGCGTTGACGCCCGCCACGGTCGAGCGGACCGCGATCTTGGACCGGTGGCCCGCCTCGCGCGCCACCGCCGGGATCTCCACGGTGCCGTCGGCGATCTCGGGCACCTCCAGCGCGAACAGCCTGCGCACCAGGTTCGGGTGCGTGCGCGACAGGGTGATCTGCGGGCCGCGGTTGCCGCGGGTGACGCCGACGACGTAGCACTTGATCCGGGTGCCGTGCTCGTAGCTCTCGCCCGGCACCTGCTCGACGGCGGGCAGCACGCCCTCGGTGTCGCCGACCTGGACCACGACCATGCCGCGCGAGTTGGCCCGGGTGTCGCGCTGGACGACGCCGGCGATGATCTCGCCCTCCTTGGCCGCGAACTCGCCGAAGGTGCGCTCGTGCTCGGCGTCGCGCAGGCGCTGCAGGATGACCTGGCGGGCGGTGGTCGCGGCGATGCGGCCGAAGCCCTCCGGGGTGTCGTCCCACTCCTCGTCGACCTGCCCGTCGGGGCCGGTGGTGTAGGCGAGGACGCGGACGTGGCCGGTGCGCTTGTCGATGTCGATGCGCGCGTGGGCCTGGTGGCCCTCGGTGTGCTTGTACGCGGTGAGCAGTGCGGTCTCAATGGCCTCGATGACCGTCTCGAACGGGATGTCCTTGTCCCGCTCGATGGCCCGCAGCGCGGCGATGTCGACGTTCATCGCGCGTCCTCCTCACTATCGGACGCCCGACCTTCGAGCATCGCCAGTTCCGCCACAGGCGGTTGCTTGAACTCGACCTCGACCACCGCGGCGGCGATCTCGTCGTAGCGAACGGTGCGCAGCGCGCCGTCGACGAGCAGGGTGACCCCGTCGTCGTCGGACGCGCCGACCCGCGCCAGGTACTCCGGGCCCTCGACCGGACGGACCTTGACCAGCCGCAGCTTGGCCCGGCGCCAGTGGCGGGGCCTGACGAGCGGCCGGTCGAGTCCCGGCGAGGTGACTTCCAGGGTGTAGGGGCCGCCGAGCACCGCGTCGTGCTCGTCGAGCACGGCGGACACCGCCCGGCTGACCTCGGCGACCTGGTCGAGCTCGACCCCGTCGTCGCCGTCGACCACGACCTTGACCATCCGCCTGCGGCCCGCCTGGGCGACGTCGAGCTGCTCCAGCTCGAAGCCCGTCGCGGCGACCGCGTCGGCCACGACCGGGGTCAACGCCGCCGCGGCCGGGTTGGGCGCGGCGCTGGGTCCGGTGTCGCGTTGTCGCTGATTGGCCACGTCGGTGCCGCTCCCCTGTTCAGGTCGGTGGTGCGATTGTCTGCCGGTCGGCGGTACCGAAGCCGACCGTGGTTACCTAGCGTATCTCGCCCGCCGGGGACGGGCCGCCGCAGGCGATCATCCGGCCGCAGGGGCGGGCCTGGCAGGATGACTCGGTGTGAGGGAGACCCGGGTGACCCGCCGCGCGCTGTTCCAGGCCGCCGCCGCGCTGGCCGTGCTGACCGCGTGCACACCCGACCCCGGCCCGCCGCCGCCACCGGACCCGCTGGTCGAGCTGGCCGCCCAGGCCCGCGCCGACGCCGCCGCCGCGCAGGCCATCGCCACCGCCGTCACCGCGCTGGCCACCCCGGCCGGTGAGGTCGCCAAGGTCCGCGCCGAGCACGCCACCGTGCTGCAGGCCGAGGCCGACCGCGAGCGCCCGCCGAAGAGCGGCGCCCCCACGACCGCGCCGCCGTCGACGACTGTCCCGCCGACGCCGACCGACGCGCAGGCGGCGAAGACGTTCCTGCTGGAGGCCCTCACCGCGGCCGAGCAGAAAGCCGCCGCGGTCATCGCCACCGTCCCCCGGTACCGGGCGGGCATGGTCGGCTCCGTCGCCGCCGCGTGCGCGAGCCTGCGGGAGGTAATTGCATGACCCAGCCGTCGACGCAGAAGCTGCCGGACGACACCGTCGCGGCGGTCCAGGCCGCGCTCGGCACCGAGCACGCCGCGATCTGGGTGTACGGGCTGGTCAGCGCGTTCCTCCCGGCCTCATTCGACGCCCCGCTCACCGCGGGCGCCACCGCCCACCGCGCCCGCCGCGACGCCATCGCCCGGTTGCTGGGCGGCTTCGGCGTCGAGCCGGAGCCCGCGAAACCCGCGTATCTGACCCCTCAGCCGGTGACCAACCAGGCGTCGGCGCTGGCGGTGCTCGTCACCGCCGAGCAGGACGCCACGGTCGCCTGGCGGGCGACCCTGGAACGCTGCGACGACGCCGAGGTGCGCAAGACGGCGCTGGCCAGCCTCACGGCCGCGTCCGTCCAGGCCGTCAAGTGGCGCAAGCTGGCGGGCGTCCTTCCGCTGACGCCCGCGCAGCCCGGGTTGGGCTAAGCCCCGCCGTCGATCTCCTTGCCCTTGCGCAGGGCGTCCTCGCAGACCTGGTCGAGGACCTGCTCGTCGGTCTTGGCGCCCTTCGGCAGGAAGTCGGCCTCGACGATGGTGACGGTCTCGCCCTCTTCCTTGGAGGCGTAGCCGTTGCTCAGGTTGACCACGCCGTCGATCTTCACGACCTTCTCGCGGACCAGGTCGTTGACGTTGCCGGTGCCGTTGCTGTCGGTCAGCTGGCGCAGCTCGGCGGCCTTCTCCGGGCTGCTCAGGTGCACGACCGAGACCGAGACCAGCGCGTTCCGGTCGCCGACCTTGGCCGTGTATAGGGCCTGGGTGACCTTCTCGCACACCCCGGCCTGCCCGAGGAACTGCTTGGTTGGGCCGTAGGCGTGGGCCGCGCAGTTCGTGTCGACCTTCGGCGTGGGGACCTGGGGGTGCGCCTCGAACTGGTAGACCCCGTCCGGGGCGGGCTTGACCGTGTCGGTTGTCCCGGTCCCGCCGGAGCCCGCGGGCTCGTCGGTGACATACCAGTAGACGGCGCCGGACAGCACGGCGACCGCGAGCAGGCCCAGGATCCGCATCGTCCAGGTCCACGCCGGGTTGGCGGGCTCCTCGGGCGGTTCCTCGACGAACCGGAACGGCTCGTCGTAGCGGGGTCCATCGCTCACGCGGGAGATCCACTCGGTCTCGTCGGGGCGGTACTGCCCGGGCTGTCCAGGACGCTGAGGTGCCGACACGAACGGTCACCGTAAACGGTATTCGGCCCCAGCGTTAGGCCGACCGGGCAAATAGGTCTTAACGGCCTGGTCAGCGCAGTGCCTTCAGGACCCGGTCGACCTCGTCCTCGGTGTTGTAGAGATGGAACGACAGCCGCGTGCGCCCCGCGCGAAGGGCACCGCGGAACCCGGCGGCGGCGAGCGCGTCCCCGTCGTCGACCGCCACGATCGCCGAGTCGCCCGCGGGCAGGTCGAGCCCGGCGCGCAGCCGGTTGGCCAGGCCGACGCAGTGGTCGTGCACGGCCTTGACGTCCAACTCGGCGAACCAGGTGAGCGAGGCGGCCGCGCCGACCTGGGCGAACCACACCGGCGACAGGTCGAAGGCACGCGCGTCGCCCGCGGACCGCAGCGGCAATCCGTAGACGGTGTCCCACGGCGACTCGCCGGAGTACCAGTTGGCCACGATCGGCCTGGTCAACTCGACCGCGTCGGGCCGGATCGCCAACCACGCGGCGCCGCGCGGGCCCAGCAGCCACTTGTAGCTGGAGCCGACCACCCAGTCGGCCCAGGACAGGTCGGCGGGCAGCCAGCCGATCGACTGGGTGGCGTCGAGGAGGACCCTGGTGCCCGCGGCACGCAGCCCGTCGAGGTCGGCCACGGTGCCGTCCGCTGACTGGACGACACCCACGACGACCAGGTCGAACTCCGGTGCCCGCGAGACCAGTTCGGCCTGCGGCACCTCGGTGACGGTGACGCCCCGATGCGCCTGCGCGGCGAACGGGAAGGTGGCGCTGGTGAACTCGTTGGTGACGGTGAGGATCCGGGTGCCGTCGGGGATGCCCGCCGCGACCAGCGCCACCAGTTGCGACACACTCGCGCCGATCGCCACGTTCACCGGATCGACCCCGACCATCCGCGCCCACCCGCGCCGCGCGACAGCCGTCGACTCGTCGTAGTCGGGTGCCTTGCTCAGCCCTTGGCGCCACCGCGCCACAGCCGCCTCCAGCGCGTCGGCCACCCGCGCGGGCGGAACGCCGATGCTGGCCGTGTTGAGGTAGCCGTCCTGGACGTCGAATCGCTCTCCGAATGCCATACGCACACCTCCGACCCTACGGTGGTGAGCGTGCACAGTGTGGAACTCGCGATCACCACCGGCGCGGCCGAGGCCGTCGTCGACCTCACCGACCACTGCGCCCGCTTCCTGGCCGACGCGGACGCCACCGACGGCCTGCTCCACGTGTGGGTGCCCCACGCCACCGCGGGGCTGGCCATCCTGGAAACAGGCGCGGGCAGCGACGAGGACCTCCTGACCGCCCTCAAGGACCTGCTCCCTGGCGACGGCCGCTGGCGCCACCGCCACGGCACCCCAGGACACGGCCGCGACCACGTGCTGCCCGCCCTGATCCCGCCATACGCGACCATCCCCGTCCTCAACGGCACGATGGCCCTGGGCACCTGGCAGTCGGTATGCCTTGTCGACACCAATGTGGACAATCCACAACGGACAGTGCGGCTGAGCTACCTGCCCGCCTAGGCCGCGACCATGACGGGAGCGTCGTCGGCGGGCGCGGCGGTCGGCTTCGCGCGCGCCGGAAGCAGCAGCAACGCGAGCCCCACCACGGCGATCGAGCCCAGCACGATCAGGCCGAGTCGGACGTCCGGGGCCGACGCGGTGTCCTGCAGCAGGCTGCGCAGACCCTCCGCGGAGAACCGGAACGGCGTCCACGACCAAAGCAACGCCCGGTAGGCCGGGTTCAGCATCTCCGGCACCTGGCCGGCGACAGCAGGCGCGATCAGATACAACGGCCCGAGAATCGCCGCCGCCCGGATCCCGAGGAACCGCACCAACGCCCCCTGCAAAGCCGCGAACGCCACCGCCGTCAACACCAGAAACCCGACCACACCCCAACTCACCGCCACCGACGAGTCCCACCAGCCCGTCAGCCCGACAACCACACCGGGAGCCACCACCGCCACCGCGACCACCAACCCCACCCGGTGCACGGGCCGGACCAGCAACCCCCGTCGCCCTGCCGCGAACGCCAGCCCGATGGTCGCGACCAGAGCCCCGATCCACAGCAGCGCACTGGCCGCCAGCGGAACCGTCCGCGCCGCGGTCCCCGCCGGATGCAGCGTCTCGACCGCCACCGCCCCGCCCATCGCCTGCGCCACCCCGGTCAACACCTGCTGCGCGACCTGCTGCCCCTGCGGATTCACCGCCCCCGACAACACGATCCGCGTCCCCGACTGACCGAGTTCGAGGATCCCGTAGACCTCCTTGTCCACCAGCAGCCGCCGCGCCCCGTCAGCGGTCTCCACTCGCCAGTCGACCGCGTCACCCCCGCGCTGCGCCAACTGGTCAGCCACCGCCTTGGGCGCGACGACAGCCAACGGCACCGCGTCGGGCCGCGAGGTCGCCTGCGCGCCGAACGTGAGGACGCCGAGCAGCGCGGCGATCAACGCACCCGCCACCGCGACGACCACGACGAGAGCACCCGTGCGTCCGGACATGTCCGCCTCCTGAGTTCATCGTGTGTTGAATTAAGACGGTACGCCGCGCGAAACCAACAAGTCAACACGTGTTGAAATACCGACGCGCTACGGTTCCCGGTGTGCGATTCCCCCGTGCGGCCATCGGCGCGATCTCGCTCGCGGTGGTCGGCGGCGGCATCGCCACCGTCGCGCTGATCGGCCCCTCCGACGACCGCCGGACCCCGGTCAGCACGCTCCCCCAGCCCACCGCCACCCGCGCCGCCGACCCGGCCGCGCCGCGCACGCCCGGCTGGCAGGTGGTCACCGACCAGGCGGCGGCCGTCACCTACGAGGTGCCGCCCACCTGGACCCTCGCCGAGGACAGCGAGTCGCTGGAGTCCTCCAGCGGCGTCGAACTGGGCCACCTCGCCGACTTCGGCCCCTACCTCTGCCAGGGCGCCGAGTACGGCCGCGCGTTCAGCGGCAGCGGCGTCGCCGACGGCGACATCCGCGAGTCGGCGGCCGAGCTGGCCGCGGCGGTCGCCGCCGACCAGTACAGCGACGGCAGCCAGACCGCCAAGGTCACCCTGTCCCGCCCCATCCGCGTCACCCGCGACGGCGCCCGCGGCACCATCGTCCGCGCCTCCGCCGAAGTCACCGCCGACGACGTCGCCGACCGCTGCGCCAGCACCAAGGGCACAGTCGTCGTCGTGGCCCTGGCCACCCGCGCGGGCACGTCAGTGGTCGTCCTGGCCGCCGACGCCGACACCGGCTCGACACCGACGGCCCCACTGGTCACCGACCAGGAGATGACCGCCATCGCCGAGAGCGTCCGCCCCACGGGCTGACTACGCGGGCAACTTCGGCCACAGCACCTCGGCGAGCGCCTTCGCCGCCGAGCAGTCCTTCGGCTCGACGCGGTACCCGACCTCAGCGAGCACGTACTCCGCCGCGCCAGGGAGTTCCTTGTCCTCCCGGGCCCGGATCGAAGTGCTCGCCTGGCAATAGAACGCGTCGCCCTCATGACCGGGACGCTGGAGGACGACAGTCGGGCGACCCGCTAAGACCTCGCTCTCCGAGCGTCCGTCGGCCACGGGCGCGTACCCGGCCTTGAACGCGACGTACGCCCACGCCTTGTCGCTGCGGCCGGTGGAACAGCTGTGCCGGTCCGACCGGGCCTCCTGGCCCGCCCAAACGCCGGGCACCACTCTGGTGAGGTCCTTGGGAAGGAACTCGCACGCGTCGTAGCGCGACAGCGAGTCCGGGGCTACGGGCCTGGGCGCCACGGTGCCGTCGTCGAACCTGGCGACCATGGCGTCTATGGCGACCCGCACAAGGTGGCAGAGATCGGCCGCGTCGCCCTCCCCCCACACGCGCAATCCGACCTTGTCGGGGAACACGACCTGGCTCGCGCAGTCCGGGGCGGGCCCACCGCCGTACTCCTTGAGTCCGCCGGGAAGCGCCTTCGGCTCGCCCTCGACCGGGTGGGCCGCGACGTCGAAGAACCGCCCGACCTTGATCTTCACCGCGCCCGCTCGCCGGGAGACCTCGATCGCGCATGTCCCGAACCCGCGCGGGTCGCCGACTCTCGCGGTGTCCGCGCCCTTGAGGTCCTCGGGCCGCAGAAACCCGCACAGGTCGGTCTCGACGTCCACGCCCAGCATGTCGCCGCCGAACACGGCCGCGGCCGTCATGTTCGCCGGGTCGACCGCCCGCGGCTTCGGCGCGACGCTTGACGACGTGGGCGTCGCGGTCGTACCGGCCGTGGACGGTGGCGCGCTCGCCACCTGCGTTGAGCACCCGGTCAAGACGCCGAGCGTCAGGCAGGCGGCGAGCAGCGGCGTTCTCATATTCCCCCCAAGGAATCGACGCCCCTGATCCTAGAGCGCGACCCCCTGGCGGATCAGCCGTTGATGAGCGCGGCGAACATCCCGGGCTCATAGGCGCCTGCCGGGTTGCGCACGATCACGTTCATCCGGTTGGCCGCGTTGATCATGCCCACCAGGCACACCAGGGCGGCGATCTGGTCGTCGTCGTAGTGCTCGCGCACCTTGGCCCACGTCTCGTCCGACACGCCCTGGTGGTTGTCGGCGATGCGGGTGCCCTCCTCCGTCAGCGCCAGCGCCGCCCGCTCGGCCTCGGTGAACACCGTGGCCTCCCGCCAGACGGCGACCAGGTGGAGGCGGGTCGGGGTCTCGCCCGCGGCCGTGGCGTCCTTGGTGTGCATGTCGACGCAGAAGCCGCAGCCGTTGATCTGACTGGCGCGCAGTGCCACCAGTTCCTGGGTGGCCTTCGGCAGCGGCGACCGGGCGATCACCTGGCTGACGTTGGCGAACCTCTTGGCGAAGCTGACGGCGAGCTCGTTCTCGAACATGTTGAATCGGGCGTCCATGACCAGGTCCTCACTCGTGGTGTTTACGTTTACGACCACCAGATGCCGACCGACCGGCCCCTGTGACAGCCCCGGCCCGTGACGCACACCGCACCGCCGGGGTGTCACAAACCGGCCGGGTCCGGCGTCTATCGGGGACCAAGCCGAAGGAGCCACCATGGACGGCACCGATCCCGCCACCGAGGCGTTCGTCGCCCACCGCAACCTGCTCTTCACCGTCGCCTACGAGTTGCTCGGCTCGGCCGCCGACGCCGAGGACGTGCTGCAGGAGACCTGGCTGCGCTGGGTGGGCGTCGACCTGGCCGAGGTGCGGGACCAGCGCGCCTACCTGGTCCAGATCACCACCCGCCAAGCCCTCACCCGGCTGCGCACGCTCGGGCGCCGCAAGGAGTCCTACGTCGGACCGTGGCTGCCGGAGCCGCTGCTCACCGCGCCGGACGTGGCCGAGGACGTCGCGCTGGCCGACAGCGTCTCGATGGCGATGATGCTGGTCCTGGAGACGCTCACGCCGACCGAACGCGCGGTGTTCGTGCTGCGCGAGGTGTTCGCCCTCGAGTACGACGAGATCGCCGAAGCCGTCGACAAGACGCAGGCCGCGGTCCGCCAGATCGCCCACCGCGCGCGGGAGCACGTCGCGGCGCGCAGGCCGCGCGGGGTCGCCTCCCCCGCGGTCACCCGGGACGCGCTCGCGGCGTTCCAGCGGGCGGTCGAGACCGGCGACCTGAAGTCCCTGCTCGACATCCTCGCCCCGGACGTCGTCCTCATGGGTGACGGCGGCGGAGTCGTGCGGGCGGTGCCCGTGCCGATCGTGGGGGCCACCAAGGTGGGCCGGGTGCTGGGGGCCGGGATCGGCAGGCTCGCCGCGGCGACGCTGCGGCCCACCGAGGTCAACGGCCACCCGGCGCTCGTCGTCCAGTTCGACGAAGGCATCGACACCGTCCTGGCGCTGCGCGTCGACGACGGCCTCATCACCGGGATCTACGCGGTGCGCAACCCGGCGAAGCTGTCACACATGGCGCGGGAGACCGCACTGTCGCTCGGCAACGAACGTACTGGTCCGTGCGGTTGATCGATCCCGCCTGTCGAAAAGCGGCGGCCGTCCCGTCGGTCACCCGTGCCACCATGGCTGGGTGACCGAAACCCTCGTGCTCTGGGACATCGACCTGACCCTCGTCGACTACAGCGGCATCGGCAAGCTCTGGTACGGCCAAGCCGTGACCGCCGTCCTCGGGGTCGACATGGCACACCTCCCTGTCTTCCCCGGTCGCACCGAGCGCTCCCTCGCCGCCGAGATCCTGGCCGCCCACCACGCCGAGCCCAGCGAGGACAACATCCAGCGCATGTTCGCCGAGCTGGTCCGCCTCGCCGAGGAGGCCGACCTCGCCACCCTCGGCCGCGCGCTCCCCGGCGCCGAGGCGATCCTGGCGGCGCTGGCCGCCCGCGAGGACGTCGTGCAGTCGCTGGTCACCGGCAACCTGCCCGAGCTCGCCGACCGCAAGCTCACCCCGTTCGGCCTGCACGACCACGTCGACTTCGAGATCGGCGGCTACGGCTCGCTGTCCGAACACCGCCACGACCTCGTGTCCGCGGCGATGGCCGCGGCGGGCACCAAGCACAACACGAAGTTCGACCCCACGTCGGTCATCGTCATCGGCGACACCCCGCACGACGTCGAGGCCGCCCTGCACCACGGCGCCATCGGCGTCGGCGTCGCCACCGGTCGGCACACGGCCGCCGAACTGGCCGCCTCCGGGGCGCACATCGTGCTCGACGACCTGTCCGACACCCCAGCCGTGCTGTCGGCGCTGCTCGGATGCGTGGGTTCCGATCTCATCCGGCAGGGGGACCAACTACCGTTCCGGGCATGAGCACCCCAGGGGGTCCGTACTGGCAGGAGCCACAGCCGCAGTACCAAGTGGACCCGATCACCGGCCAGCCCGCGTACTACCAGCCCCAGCAGCAGCAGCCCTACGGCGGCTACCAGGGCTTCGGCATGTACCAGCCGCCGGAACCGCCCAAGCCCAACCGCACCCCCTGGATCCTGGCGCTGGTCGCCGTCCTGGTGCTGGTCGGCGGCGGCGTCACCGCCTTCCTCCTCCTCAAGGACGATGAGTCGCCGACCCCGATCGCGGGCCCGTCGTCGAGCGCGGCGCCGACGACGACCAAGACCTCGGCGAAGGGCCCGACGCTGAAGCCGACCACGGCCAAGCCCACCACGTCGCGCACTCCGACCGAGGTCGAGGACATCAAGGTCGACGCGGTCACCCCCGGCTTCCAGGGCGTGCTGTCCTACAAGGACAAGGTCGCCTACGACGTGCCAGCGGACTGGAAGATCGAGACCCCGGGCACGGTCGTCGGCTTCGAGGACAATGACGGCAAGGTCGTGGCGATCATGCACGGCGTGACCACCTACCGGCCCGACGCGTGCCCCACGGTCAAGGGCTCCTACCGCGGGCACGTCGGCATGGTCGCCGCCGGTGACGCCGAGATCACCCGCGCGGCCAAGAACGGCGCCAAGCTGTTCGCCGACGGCGCGGCGATCAACAAGGACAACACGAAGGAACCGGTCACCGTCACCGAGCCCGTGCCCACCAAGGTCGGCCAGGGCAAGATCGAGGCGATGAAGGCCACCGCCACGATGACGGTGACCAAGCCGGGCGAGTGCTCGTCGCCGTCGGTGCTGTTCACGTCGGTGGCGTTCCAGGTCAAGGGCAAGACGTTCGTGCTGATCAGCTACCAGGACCAGGGCGTGGCCGACACGCTGCCGCCGGAGACCCTGGACAAGGTCATCGCGAGCGTGCGGCCGTATGAGGGGTGACGGCGACGTGACCGCGGAGAACGACTACGACAGCTTCGCCGAGGCGTACACGGTCGAGAACGACGCCAGCCTCATCAACGCCTTCTACGCCCGGCCCGCGATCGTGAACCTGGCCGGGGCCGTGGCCGGTCGCCGGATCCTCGACGCCGGGTGTGGCTCCGGCGCCGTGGCCGAGGCGCTGCGCGACCGGGGCGCCGTCGTGGCCGGTTTCGACCTCAGCGCGAAGATGGTGGAGCTGGCCCAGCGGCGGCTCGGCGCCGACACGGACCTGCGGGTCGCCGACATCGGTCGACCGCTGCCGTACGCCGACGGCGCGTTCGACGACGTCGTCGCGGCCCTGGTGCTGCACTACCTGGAGGACTGGGCCGCGCCGCTGGCCGAACTGCGGCGCGTGCTCAAACCCGGCGGCAGGCTGATCGTGGTCGTCAACCACCCGGCCATCTTCAAACTCATGTATCCCGAAGGCGACTACTTCGCGACCAGCAAGTGGTCCGACGAGTTCACCTTCAACGGTCAGAAGGCCGTGCTCAGCTTCTGGCACCGACCGCTGCACGCGATGACCGACGCCTTCACCGCCGCGGGCTTCCGCACGGCCGTCATCAGCGAGCCGCCTACGTCGCCGGAAGCACGCGAACTCTTCCCCGAGGAGATGGCGAGGTTCCCCTCCGGGGCGTTCCTGAGCTTCCTGTTCTTCGTGCTCGAAGCCGTCTGACCGAGCCCACCGCCCAGCGCCGATCGTCGGCGCTGGGCGGTGGAGCCGTCAGCCCTTGGCCAGCTCCGTCAGGTGCTCGACGATGCCGTCGACCGGCAGTTCCGACTTCTCACCGGTCCGCCGGTCCTTGACCTCGACCAGCCCGGAAGCCAGCCCGCGCCCGACGACCACGATCGTCGGCACGCCGATCAGCTCGGCGTCCTTGAACTTCACGCCCGGCGACGCGTTGCGGTCGTCCAGCAGCACCGACAGCCCGGCCGCGTCCAGCTCGGCCGCCAGCTTCTCCCCGCCCGCGCGCAGGGCGTCGTCCTTGCCCGCGATCACCAGGTGGATGTCGGCGGGCGCGATGCCACGCGGCCACAGGATGCCCAGCTCGTCGTGGTTCTGCTCGGCGAGCACCGCGACCAGACGGGAGACGCCGATGCCGTAGGAGCCCATGGTGATGCGGACCGGCTTCGAGTCCGGGCCCAGCGCGTCCAGCGAGAACGCGTCGGCGTACTTGCGGCCCAGCTGGAAGATGTGGCCGATCTCGATGCCGCGCGCGGCGACCAGGGTGCCCTCGCCGTCCGGGGCGGGGTCGCCCTCGCGGACCTCGGCGGCCTCGATGGTGCCGTCGGGGGTGAAGTCGCGGCCCGCGACAAGGTCGACGACGTGGTGGTCGGCCTTGTCCGCGCCGGTCACCCACGCCGTGCCGGTGACGACACGAGGGTCGACGAGGTAGCGCACGCCGTTGTCGAGCAGCGCCTTCGGGCCGATGTAGCCCTTGACCAGGAACGGGTTCTTGGCGAAGTCGGCGTCCTCCAGGATCGCCACCTCCGCGGGGCTCACCGCAGCCTCGACGCGCTTGAAGTCGACCTCGCGGTCGCCGGGGACGCCGACGGCCAGCAGTTCCCACTCGCCTGCGGGCTGACGAACCTTCAGCAGCACGTTCTTCAGCGTGTCCGCCGCGGTGAACGTGCGGCCCAGGTCGGCCTTGTTGAGGAAGTCGACCAGCGTCTCGATGGTCGGGGTGTCGGGCGTGTGGTGCACCTGCGACTCGGGCAGGCCCGCCAGCGGGATCGCGGGGGGCGCCTGGGTGACCACGGCCTCGACGTTCGCCGCGTAGTCCGACGCGGTGCTGCGGACGAACGTGTCCTCCCCGGTCGGCGCCTCGGCCAGGAACTCCTCCGACGCCGAGCCGCCCATCGCGCCCGACGTCGCGGCCACGATGACGTACTTGATGCCGAGGCGGTCGAAGATCCGGATGTAGGCGTCGCGGTGCTTCTGGTAGCTCTCCGACAGGCCGTCGTCGGTCAGGTCGAACGAGTACGAGTCCTTCATCAGGAACTCGCGGCCACGCAGGATGCCCGCGCGCGGACGCGCCTCGTCCCGGTACTTGGTCTGGATCTGGTACAGCGTGACCGGGTAGTCCTTGTAGGAGGTGTACTCACCCTTCACGGTGAGGGTGAACAGCTCCTCGTGGGTGGGGCCGAGCAGGTAGTCGGCGCCCTTGCGGTCCTTGAGGCGGAACAGGTTCGGGCCGTACTCGGTCCACCGGTTCGTCGCCTCGTAGGGCTCCTTCGGCAGCAGCGCGGGGAACTGGATCTCCTGGGCGCCCATGGCGTCCATCTCCTCGCGCACCACCCGCTCGACGTTGCGCAGCACGCGCAGGCCCAGTGGCAGCCAGGAGTACCCGCCCGGGGCGACGCGGCGGACGTACCCGGCGCGAACCAGCAGCTTGTGGCTGGGCACCTCGGCGTCCGCCGGGTCCTCGCGCAGCGTGCGCAGGAACAACGACGACATCCTGGTGATCACTGTGACACTCCTCATCGGGGGCCGCACGGACTGTGCCCGCAAAGCGTAATGACCCGGCCCTGGCCAGCGCATTCGGGTTCGTTGTCGGTGCCTGGGTCTAGCTTGCGGGCCATGACAATCGGACTTGGCGGCATGACCATCGACTGCGCGAACCCACGGGAGCTCGCGAAGTTCTGGACAGCCGCGTTGGACTATGAGATCGGTGGCGACCACGAGGGCGAGTTCGTCTTCCTCGCCCCCAAGGGTGCCAAGCCGGGCGAGGCGTCCTACCTCGGCCTGCAGAAGGTGCCGGAGCCGCGCACGGGCAAGAACCGCGCCCACCTCGACTTCCACACCGAGGACCGCCACGCGGAGATCGACCGGTTGGTCGGTCTCGGCGCGACAGTCCTCGCCGAACACAAGATCCCCGGCCTGACGTGGTCGGTGCTGGCCGACCCGGAGGGCAACGAGTTCTGCGTGGGGTCTTCTAACGGCTGAGCGAATAGGTGGTCCAGCGGCAGGTGACGGCGAAACCTGACCGCTCGTACACGCCCAGCGCCCCCGTGGCGTTGCCGCTGTCGACGGACAGGGCGGCCGAGTCATACCCGGCCGCCTTGGCCGTGCCGAGCACGTGCGACAGCAGCGCGGTGGCCACACCCTTGCCGCGCCACGGTCGCAGCGTGCCCACCTGCCCCAGCCACAGCTCCCGTTGACCGGTCGCGGCCTCGTGCGCCGACGAGGAGTAGCTGAGCACGTAGGCGGCGATGCGACCGTCGGCGTCGCGCAGCAGCACCGACCGCTCGGCGCTGAAGCCCGGGTTGCCGGTCATGTGCGCCCGCCAGAACTCGGGGCTCGACGGGATCGAGCCCCAGTGGTCGAGGAAGCACTCGTTGTGGGCGCGGCGCACCTCGTCGTCGTGCTCGGCGCGGAACGGCTCCGGACGCAGGCCCGGTGGCAGCGGGATGGCGGGCGGGTCGGCGAGGTCGGCCCGCATGTCGAAGAAGTAGCGGATCGGCTCGTAGCCCGCCGATGAGAACAACACGGCCTTGCCTTCGTTGTTCTCGTGCACCCACGACCGCGGCCCGAACACCAGCTCGGGGCACCGCTCGTCGTGCTGCGCCGCGGCCGCGGCGACGATGCGGCCGAGCAGCTCGCGGCCGATGCCCCGGCGCCGGTGCGACGGGCGCACGGTGCCGTCCATGAGCACCTGGTTGACCTCGACGTGCCCGGCCTTGAACCAGCTCGACGCCACGGCCACCATCGTCTCGCCGTCGAACGCGGCGACCGAGCGCATGTCGGCGTCGGCCATGGTCTCGGCGTACTCGTCGGGGCCCTGGTGCTCACCGGTCTTGTCGACGGCCTCGGCTTCGGCCCACAGGTCCACCCAGGCCGCCTGGTCGGCGGGGGTCAGCGGTCGCCATTCGAGGGTCATGCCCCCGACGGTACGACCGCGGGCCCGCGCGCTCGACCGAATTACCTATGCTCAGCGCATGCTCGTGCTGCTGCCCCCGTCGGAGACCAAGGCCGAGGGTGGCACCGGCGCGCCACTCGACCTCACCGCCCTGTCGTTCCCCGAGCTCACCGCCGTCCGCGAACGGCTCGTCACCGCATTGGGTGAACTTGCCGCCGACGTCCCGGCGAGCCTGGCCGCCCTGGGGTTGTCGGAGCGGCAGACCGACGAGGTCGCCCGCAACGCCGCGCTGACGGCCTCCCCGACGCGGCCCGCGCTGGAGCGGTACACCGGCGTCCTCTACGACGCGCTCGACGCGAAGTCGTTCACCAAGCCGCAGCGCGCGCGGGCCAACCGCAGGCTCGCCGTGGCGTCGGCGCTGTTCGGCGTCGTGCGGACCGGCGACCCGATCCCGGCCTACCGACTGTCCGGCGACACCGTCCTGCCCGGCCTGGGCGGCCTGCGGACCCAGTGGAAGCCGGAACTGGAGAAGACGCTGTCCACTGTGGACGACCTGGTGGTCGACCTGCGGTCCGGCGCCTACGCCAACCTGGCCGCGATCCCGCACGCGATCACGGTGCGCGTCGTCACCGACGACGGCGCGGGTCGACGCAAGACCGTCAGCCACTTCAACAAGGCCTACAAGGGCAGGCTGGCCGCCGCGCTGGCCCTGGCGCCGCGCGAGCCGGGCTCCGTGCGCACCCTGATCTCGGTGGCCGCGGCCAACGGGATGCGGCTGGAGCCGACCGGGAAACTCAGCCTGGACCTCGTCGTCGATTAATTCGGTTGACCGGCCTGACCTGGCCGGGCACCCTATGCGCAGACCGGCGAAAGAGACGGACCGAGGAGGTGCGCCGTGGTGATGACTGTTCCTGTGGCGGTGCCGACCCGTCCAGCCCCACGTCGCTGACTGTGCCGCGGTGGGGCGTCCTTCCCAGGTCTAGGAGACCCACCAGTGCGAAAGCACGAAGACTTTCTGAGCGATGACTTCGATTCCCCGGTTCGCGGCCGCATGCGCCGCGGACGGTTCGACGACGACCCCCAGCCCCAGCGTTCCGGCAGGCTGACCGAGGCCGAGAAGGCCAGGCTCAGCCGCGTCCGCGACGACGCCTACACCGCCGAGCAGGAACTGCCCGACGGCGCCGCCCGCTGGTCCACCTGGGGCGACAGCGACCAGGGGCCGCACCCGCGGCCCGACTGGCTGGTCACCGACCTCGCCGCGGCCGACACCGAGCTCGGCGTGCTCAAGACCGGCAAAGAGGCCGACGTGTTCGTGATCGAACGCGCCGTCCCGAACGGCCCGAGCTGCCTGCTCGCGGCCAAGCGCTACCGCAGCGGCGAACACCGGCTGTTCCACCGCGACGCGGGTTATCTCGAGGGCAGGCGCCTGCGCAAGTCCCGCGAGATGCGCGCGATCACCAACCGCACCTCGTTCGGCCGCAACCTGATCGCCGAGCAGTGGGCGGTCGCGGAGTTCGCCGCGCTGTCGCGGCTGTGGTCGATCGGCGCGCCCGTGCCGTACCCGGTGCAGCGCGACGGCACCGAACTGCTGCTGGAGTTCCTGCACGACGCCGACGGCTACGGCGCGCCCCGCCTGGCGCAGCTGCGGCCGGAACGCGACGAGCTGCGCGAGCTGTGGGAGCAGCTCGTCGGCGCGCTGGAGCTGTTCGCGGTCGAGGGGCTCACCCATGGCGACCTCTCGGCGTACAACATCCTGGTTCACGAGGGCCACCTGATGGTGATCGACCTGCCGCAGGTCGTCGACCTCGTGGCCAACCCGGGCGGGCCGGAGTTCCTGGCCCGTGACGTAGCCAACATCTCGGGCTGGTTCCGCTCGCGCGGGCTGCCCGAAGACGTCGCCGACCCGGCGACTCTGACCGAGAAACTGCTGGTCACCGCCGGTCTCGACTGATTCGGCCGGGGAGCGGCGACGTGATGTCCGTCCCGTGGTGCGAACCCGCTACCGCACGTCAGGTAGCATGGACACGCATCGTGAGCGACACATGTACGTCGCTCCCCGCCCGGCGTCGATCGACACCGGAATGGCCAGCGGTGCCATACCCACCATCGGCACGAAATACGTGCCGGGCTCGTCCGTGTGAAAGCCTGCCGGCCTCCTTGAGAAGAGGGCGGAGCCTCCCGAGACGTGCCACGTCCGGAGAGGACCCCGTGCAGAACTCTGCCCTGCCCACAAACGATCTTGATGACGACCGCAAGCCGCGGCACCGCCAGAGCGGCAAGGGCCGCTTCGATGACGGCACCGTAACCTTCGCCGACCTCGGTCTGCCGAAGCCGCTGCTGCGCGCACTGATCGAAGCGGGCATCGAACAGCCCTTCCCCATCCAGGCCGCCACGCTCCCCGACGCCCTCGCGGGCAAGGACGTGCTCGGCCGCGCCCAGACCGGCTCGGGCAAGACCCTGGCCTTCGGTCTCGGCCTGCTTTCCCGGCTCGACGGCGGCGAAGCCCGCCCGCTCAAGCCGCGCGCGCTGATCCTGGTCCCCACCCGTGAACTCGCCCTGCAGGTCAGCGACGCGCTGACCCCGCTGGGCAAGGCGCTGGGCCTGTGGGTCCGCACCGCCGTCGGCGGCATGTCCTTCCCGCGCCAGGCCGACGCCCTCAAGCGCGGCGTCGACCTGCTGATCGCGACTCCGGGCCGACTGTCGGACCACGTCCGCCAGGGCACCTGCGTGCTGCACGACGTGCAGTACATCGCCATCGACGAGGCCGACCAGATGGCCGACATGGGCTTCCTGCCCCAGGTGCGCGAGATCCTCGACCTGACCGACCCCGACGCGCAGGTGCTGCTGTTCTCGGCCACCCTCGACGGTGACGTCGACCAGCTGATCAAGCGCTACATGAACAACCCGGTCACCCACTCGGTCGACGTGTCCACCGCCAGCGTGTCCACTATGGAGCACCACATGCTCCTGGTGTCCAAGCAGGACAAGGCCGACGTCATCACCGAGATGGCCGCCCGCGACGGCCGGACGATCATGTTCGTCCGCACCAAGCACCACGTCGACCGCCTCGCCGACAAGCTGCGCTCCGTCGGCGTCCGCGCAGGCGCGCTGCACGGCGGCAAGACGCAGGGCGCGCGCAACCGCGTCCTCAGCCAGTTCCGCGACGGCGACATGCCCGTCCTGGTCGCCACCGACGTCGCCGCCCGCGGCATCCACGTCGACGGCGTCAGCCTGGTCGTGCACGTCGACCCGCCCGCGGACTCCAAGGACTACCTGCACCGCGCGGGCCGCACGGCGCGCGCCGGCGAGTCGGGCACCGTGGTGACGGTCGTGACCCACGACCAGCGCCGCTCCGTGGTCCGGATGACGGACAAGGCGGGCGTGAAGCCGGAGAGCACCAAGGTGCGCCCCGGCGACGCCGACCTGATCCGCATCACCGGCGCCCGCACCCCGTCGGGTGAGCCCGTCATCGAGAAGGCACCCCCGGCTCGCCCGGCGCGTTCCTCCGGCGGCGGCCACACCCCGCGCCGCGGCGGCGACTTCCGTCGGCGCACCGGCCGGGAAAGCCACGGTCACGAGGGTCGGGCCCGCGACGCCCACAGCCCCCGCGACACCCACGACAGCCGCGACACCCGCCGCGGCGACGGCCCCCGCCGGGAATTCCGCGACCGCCCGGACCGCGGCGACGCACCCCGTCGGGACTTCCGCGACGGCCCCCGCCGCGACTTCCGGGACGCCCCGCGCCGCGAGGCACCCCGCGACTCGGCGGAAGCCCCTCGCCGTGAGGGCCCGCGCCGCGACTTCCGCGACGCTCCCCGTCGCGCCACCACCGCCGCGCCCCGCTGGCGCGACGGCGACCGCCGCGGCTGAGTCCGCCGTCGGGTGAACCAACCCGACACGGACAGCCAGACAACGACTCGATAAGGGCCGTCTCCGAGAACTATTCGGAGACGGCCCTTTCGACTTATGGTGGCGCAACCAGCCTGGGGAGGCCCCGTGTCCATCCGCCACATCGTCGTCGTACTCGCCGCCGCCCTCACCACGGCATGCACGGGCTCAGCGACGACGCCCGGCACAGAACCGTCGCGGACGACCTCGCCGACCACCACGACAACGCGACCACCCGCACCCGCGAAGTGGCGCCTCGCCGACGCGCCGCCCACCGAGCCCACCAGCTCCCTGAACGACATCGCGGTCGTCGACAGCACCCACGCCTGGGCCGTCGGCGGCGAGAAGTACTCGGTGGCCGCGCAGCACACCTCGTCCGTGCCGGTGGTCGTCCAGTGGGACGGCGAATCCTGGACCCGGGTGCCGCTGCCCGGCATCACCCGCCCCGGCAGCCTGCGCCACGTCGCCGCGTCGTCCCCCAAGGACGTGTGGGCCGTGGGCACCACCCTGGCCGACGCCGGGCAGAGCACCTGGGTGATCCACTACGACGGCAAAACCTGGCAGGACATCCCGTTCCCCCCGGGCTCGACCCCGGCGATGAACCTCTACACCGACCTCGCCGCGGTGGACGGCCACGCCTGGCTGATCGGCAACAGCGGCTCGCAGGTGCTGCTCCAGCACTGGACGGGCGGGGCCTGGCAGGAAGTCCAGCCACCGCGCGAATGCTCGGCAGGCGGCGCCTCGTCCGGTGGGATGCCCAACTTCTGCACCTTCACCAGCCTGAAAGCCTTCTCCCCCAACGACATCTGGGCAGTCGGCAACGGCGCCTGGGCAGGGTTCAAAGGCCCGCTGGCGTTCCACTGGGACGGAACGGCCTGGCAGACAGTCCAAATAGGAATCACGAACGAGGAACTGACCCTCAGCGAGATCGCGGGAACCCCCACCAACCTCTGGGCCATCGGCGACATGGCCATGATGGGCGGTCGCCCGCTCGCCGCCCACTGGGACGGCAAGACCTGGAAGACCGTGGACGGCCTGCCCACCGGCAGCGACCTCGCGGGCGTGGCCGTGGACGTCTTCGGCGAGCCCTGGGTCATCCAGAACTTCACCGACCCGAGCTCGAAACTGGCGACCCACCGAGCCGGAAAATGGGTCGCAACCCAGGCGCCACAACCGCGCGACACCGTCGGCATGACACTGCACGCGATCGCGTCGGTGCCCGGCACCGAGAAGATGTTCGCCGTCGGCGGGGCCGACCTGAACACCAACCCCCGCACTCTGCGGACGGTCCTGCTCGAGTACTCAAGCCCGGACGGAGCGGGCGGCAACCCGCAGACCAGCCGCCCATCCCGCCCACCCGCCGCACCCTGACGCCGATCCCTGCTCTGGGCGCCCAGACCACGGCGCCCCGACCAGTTCGACTTCGCCAGGGCCGACGCCGAGCGTGCGCAGCAGTGATCCGGCCAGGCGTGTCGCCGACTTGTCCAAGCTCGGCCCACCCCTTCCCCCAGGCGCCTCGATCAGCGAGTTCCGCCGAGTCCTCCGCCCGACCGCCCGGGTCAGCCCAGTCCGGCCCTCTGCCCAGGCACCAGGTCAGCCGAGTTCGGCCGCCAATCCCGCCACCGGCCCGATCACGGTCACCGCGGGCGGCCGGAACCCCTGAGCCACCACCTCGGCCGCGACATCGGCCAGGGTGGACCGCAGGACCCGCTGGTTTCGGGTGGTCCCCTCCTGGATCACCGCGACCGGAGTCTCAGCGTCCCGGCCGTTCTTGATCAGGACGGCCGCGAACTGGTCGAGCTTGTCCACGCCCATCATCAACACGATCGTGCCCTTGAGCCTGCCCAACGCCGCCCAGTCGGTCAGCGACGTCGGGTCCTCAGGCCCCACATGCCCCGACACGACAACAACCTCGTGCGCGACACCCCGGTGCGTCACCGGGACGTCGGCGACCGCCGGGACAGCGAAGGCGGAGGTGATCCCCGGGACCACCGTCACCGGCACCCCGGCCTCGGCACACGCGATCAACTCCTCGAACCCCCTACCGAACAGATAGGGGTCACCCCCCTTGAGGCGGACCACGAACTTCCCGGCCTTGGCATGGGTGATCAACGCGTCGTTGATGGCTTCCTGGGTGGCGGCGCGACCATAGGGGATCTTGGCCGCGTCGATCACCGTCACCGACGGCGGCAACTCGTCCAGCAGATCCCGCGGCCCCAGCCGGTCGGCGACCACCACATCGGCCCGGGACAGCAGCCTGCGGCCGCGCACCGTGATCAGCTCCGGATCGCCGGGCCCACCGCCGACCAGCGCGACCCCCGGCAGCTCCGGCGCGCGCACCTGGTCGGACACCCGCCCCTCCCGCAACGCCTCCAACAGCGCGTCCCGAACCGCGGCCGAGCGCGAGTGCGCGCCGCCCGCCAGGACGCCGATCAGCAGGCCCTCGTACTCGCCGGAGGCGGGCGTGACCGCGCTGCCCTCGCTGCCCGCGTCGGCGCGCACGCAGAACACGCGCACCCGCTCGGCCTCAGCGGCCACCGCGGCGTTGACGTCGCCGTCGGACGTGCAGCACAGCACGTACCACGCGTCGGCGAGGTCGCCGTCGGCATAGCGGCGGCCATGCCAGGTCACCTCACCCGCGTCGACCATGCCCTGCACCGACGGGGTGATCTCCGGCGAGACCACCTCCACCCGGGCGCCCGACGCCACCAACCGCGGCAACCTGCGCTGCGCCACAGTGCCGCCGCCGACCACGACGACGCGGCGGCCCGCGAGGTCGAGACCGGCCAAATAGTGCTGCTCCACTGCCATTGCGACAGCATGCCTGGTCCAGCCCCGAGCGCCACTCACCGACGCACGTCAGTGTGACGGAACTGGCACCTCGGCCACCGTCACCCGGTACCCGACCCCGCGCACCGACTCGACCTGCACCCCGGGCGCCACATCGCGCAACGACCGGCGCAATCGTTTGACCGCCGACACCACCGCCTGCGTGTCGCCCACGTACGGCCGTCCCCACACGTGGGTGGTCAACTCGTTGAACGCCCACACCCGCCCGGGATCACCGGCCAGCGCGTAGAGCAGATCGAAGTCCCGCGACGACAGCGCCAGCACATCGCCGTGCCACGTAGCCTCCCGAAGATCCGCGTCGAGCCGCAGCTTGCCCACCTCGACCACCCGGTGGGCGATCATCGCCACGGGCCCGGCGACCTCGACGACCGCGCGCAAGGCCGCGTCGTCCGGCAGGTAGATCACCGGGACACCGCCCGCCGTCGCCGCGGCGACCGCCGCCAACTGCTCGGCCGAGGTCCCCACGCATAACACCATCGGTGTATCGAGTCCGTTGAGCACGCCACCCCCAGGCTCGTCATTCACTAACAAGACCTTTCGCCCGGGGGGTGACTTCGTTACAGGAATCCCGGGCGGATAGGGGTCGCCCGACCGCGAATCGACCACAGAACGCCCATTGAGAACGCTTCACGGCCGACGCCCGGTGCGGAAACGTCGAATAGACCGGTGGTTATCAGTCGACTACCGGCGGTCACACATGCGCGGCCTACCCTGTGCCGCCGTGGGAGGGAGCGACCTTGTTGTTATCCCGTCACCGACCCAGCCGGAGTTGGCTGGTCCTGATCACCGCCTTCCTGTCTCTGTTCACCATGATCACCGTCCCGGCCGCGGCGGCACCCAACTCCAGCAGCAAGATCGAGGAGTCGGTGACCGAGGCACTGGAAGCCAAGGACAGCGCTGACTTCTGGGTGTACTTCACCGAGCAGGCCGACCTCTCCGGCCCGTCGCGCATCACCGACTGGAACCAGCGCGGCCAGGCCGTGCTCGACGCGCTGCGCGGCACCGCCGACCGCGTCCAAGCCGCTGTCCGCGCCGACCTGGACGCCGCCCGGGTCGACTACCAGACCTTCTTCATCGCCAACGCCCTGCACGTGCGCGGCGGCACCACCGCGTTGGCCGAGTCGCTGGCGAGCCACACCGAGGTCGCCTCGATCCTGGCCTCACACACCTACGCCCTGCCCACCCCCCAACCCGCCGCTCCCGAGGACGCCGTCAACGCCGTCGAGTGGGGCTTGGCCGCCATCAACGCCGACGACGTCTGGTCGGGCTTCGGTGTGCGCGGTGAGGGCATCGTGGTCGGCAACATCGACTCCGGTGTGCAGTTCGACCACCCCGCCCTCGTGGCCAAGTACCGGGGCAACACCGGCGCTGGGACGTTCGACCACAACTACAACTGGTTCGACCCGTCCAACGTCTGCGCCGGTGGCACCCCGTGCGACAACAACAGCCACGGCACCCACACCATGGGCACGATGATCGGCGGTGACGGCGCCAACCAGATCGGCGTGGCCCCCGGCGCCCGGTGGATCGCGGCCAAGGGGTGTGAGACGAACTCGTGCTCGCAGACGGCGCTGCTGGCGTCCGGCCAGTGGATGCTGGCGCCCACCGACTCGTCCGGAGCGAACCCGCGCCCGGATCTGCGTCCACACGTGGTGAACAACTCGTGGGGCAACTCCAACGGCGGCGCGGTGGACCTCTGGTACAGCGCCACCGTCAACGCGTGGCGCGCGGCGGGCATCTTCCCGTCGTTCTCGAACGGCAACGCGGGCCCCAGCTGCAACACGTCCGGCTCGCCCGGCGACTACTCCGCCTCCTTCTCCTCGGGCGCGTTCGACATCAACGGCAACATCGCGTCGTTCTCGAGCCGCGGCCCCGGCCAGAACGGTGACGTGAAGCCGAACCTGGCGGCGCCGGGCGCGAACGTGCGCTCGTCGGTGCCCGGCAACGGCTACGCCGCGAACAGCGGCACGTCGATGGCCTCGCCGCACACCTCGGGCACCGTCGCGCTCATGTGGTCGTCGGCACCCACACTCGTCGGCGACATCGCGCGCACCGAGGAGCTGCTCGACGACACAGCTGTCGACGTCGACAACCTCACCTGCGGCGGCACCACCGACGACAACAACGTGTTCGGTGAAGGCAAGCTCGACGCGTACGCCGCGGTGGACCGCTCGCCGCGCGGACCCGTCGGGGCCCTCGCGGGCACCGTCACCGACTCGGCCACCGGGACCCCGGTCTCGGGCGCCAGGGTCGAGCTTGTCGGACCCAGCAACCGTTCGCTGCTGACCACGGCGGCGGGCGCCTACACCTCGACCCTGCCCGTCGGGGACTACGCGGTCACCGTGTCGGCGTTCGGCTATGGCACCTTCAGCGGCACCGCGACCGTCACCGAAGGCCAGACGACAACCCGCGATGTCGCACTGGCCCCGCAGAGCCGGGCCACCGTCAGCGGTGTCGTCCGGTCGGACACCGGCGGCCCGGTGGCCAACGCGACCGTGCGGATCGCGCCGGGGCCCATCCCGGCGGTGACCTCGGGCGCGGACGGTACGTACTCGATCCCGAACGTGCCGCACGGTGACTACCAGCTGACCGCATCGGCAGGTGGCTGCTCGGATCCGCGGACGCAGGCGCTGACCGTCGACGGCCCGGAAACCGCCGACCTCGTCCTGCCCAGCAGGCTGGACTCGTTCGGCCACCGGTGCCGGATCGAGACGGCGGCCTATGTAGAGGGTGACACGCCGGTGACGCTCACCGGTGACGACGCCGCGACAACGGTGGCGCTGCCGTTCGACTTCTTCTTCTACGGCAACACTTACCGTGACGCTCACCTGGCCACCAACGGCCACGTGAACTTCCTGGCCCGCAGCACCGCCTACGCCAACGTCGCGATCCCGGCCGCCGCGGCGCCCAACGCCGCGCTGTACCCGTTCTGGGACGACCTGCTGATCGACGCGTCGAGCCGGGTGATGACGAAGACCACCGGCACCGCGCCGAACCGGGAGTTCGTCATCGAGTGGCGCAACGCGACGTTCTACCAGGCCACGACAACCCGCGTGGACATCGAGACAGTGTTGTCGGAGAACGGGGAGATCTCGTTCCGCTACCGCAACCTCGACTCGGCGAACCCGCGGGAGACCGGCAACTCGGCCACCGTCGGCATCGAGAACGCCACGGGCACCGTCGCGCTGCAGTACTCGCTCAACAGCTCGGTGCTGTCTGACGCGCAGGCGATTCGGTTCATCCCGCCCGCCAGCGGTGTGCTGACGGGCACAGTGACCGACGCCAACGACACCCTGCCCGTCGAGGGCGCCGTAGTCCGGGTGCTGAAGGGCGCAACCGAGGTCGCACGGACCACTTCGGCCGCGGACGGCACCTACCGCGCCCGGCTGCTGGCCGCCGACTACACCCTCGAGGTGACCAAGCAGAACTACGTCACCGACTCGAGGCCGCTCACGGTCGACGGCGATGTCGCGTCGAACATCGCGCTCAACACCCCGCGCGCCGAGCTGGACACCACGGGGCTGACCTTCCTCGCCGAGGCGGGCCAGCTGCGGACCTCGGCGCTGCCGTTGCGCAGCACCAGCGGGCTCTCGCTGGACTACACGCTGACCAACGGCGCACCGTGGCTTTGGGCGGTGCCGGGCACGGCGAGCGTCAAGCCCGGGGCCAGCCAGAACCTCACCGTTCGGGTCGACCCGGTCGGCCTGGTCCCCGGCGTGCACGACTCGACCGTCACCCTGACGACCAACGCGGGTCGAACGCCGACCATCACCCTGCCCGTCCGGCTCGTGGTTCCCGAGTACCGCAAGGGAATCAACGTCGGCGGCGCCGGGCTGACCGACCGCAACACCGACGTCTGGGTCGACGACCAGCGCTGGCCGCCCGGCAGCTTCGGGTACCTCAGCGGCGGGCCGGTGGTGACCACCAAGAAGGCCATCGCGGGCACCGACGACGACGCGCTCTTCCAGTCGCAGCGGGAAAGCGCGGGCGGGTACCGGTATGACCTGCTGCCCGCAGGCACCTATCAGGTCCAGCTCAACTTCGCCGAGCTGACCGCGTTCCAGCCCGTCGGCAAGCGGGTGTTCGACGTGTCGATCAACGGGACGAAGGTGCTCGCCAACTACGACATCGCCGCCAGGGTCGGGACGCTCGCCGCCGACGTCCACGAGTTCTGGGTGACCGTCCCGGAGGGAGGGTCGATCGCGATCGAACTGGCCGCGCTGCAAGGAAAGAAGCCGCCGGTGCTGAACGCCGTACGCGTCACGCACCGACCGGACCGCACCTCGTAGCCCGATGATCCGTCCGAGCGGTGTGGCTCCCCGACCGCGGGGGCCGCACCGCTCGGCGGTTCGCCGCAGCACCCCGACGGCGAGGAGCACAACGACTCCCCAGACCCAATTGCCTTCCAACACGGACATGACTCCATGTTGCGGACGATCAAGCCCCGCGTCATCACTCGAACGAGTGTTCGATGCCTGAGATTTTCCTTAGAGTCAACGGGTTCTGGACCACTTGGCCCGCTGCGCCACCTCGCGCCGCACCACCTCCGGCAGCCAACCGCTGACCGGCGAGAACTCATAGCCAACCGACATCCCGAAGTCGGCCGCGTACGAGAACGGCGACAAATCCGGATCGTCCGCGTCGTCCACTTCGTCGAACACCGCGCTCCGGCCGGTCACCTCCTCGATGACCGATACAAACTCCCGCGCGCTCATCCCGTCCGGCGAGGACGCGTTGACCGGCCCGGTCAGCGACACGCCGCCCATCCACGCGAGGAACGCCGCGATCTCCCGCGCGTGCCCGAACGACGACCGCCCCGGCGACCGGTGGGCCGCGATCCGCCCGCCGTCGAGCACCCGGTCGACGTGGAACGCCAGCCTGCCGGTGAACTCGCCCTCCGCGAGCACATGACCGAGCCGCACGAACGCCACCGGGAACGTCGCGGCCTGGGCGAGCGCGCCTTCGGCCTGACGCTTGCCCTCCGCGTACGAGTTGCCCAGGAATTCCGAGTCGTGCCAGGGCAGCGACATGTCGTAGCCCAGCATGGACGGGTCGAGTTCGTGCTCGGCCGCGAACCCACTCACCCCGGGCTGGTCGCGGTAGACCTCGATCGTCGAGGTCATGACCAGCCTGCCGATCCGCCCGTCGAACGCCTTCACCGCCGCCAGCGCGGCGACCGGCGAGTAGCACATCTGATGGATCACCGCGTCGAACTCGTGGCCCGCGACGGCGGCGCTGAGCTGGTCGACGTCGTTGGCGTCCGCGGTCAGCCGGTCGACCTTGTCACCGAACGGGTCGCCGGTGCGGCCGCGAGTCAGCACTGTGACGCGGTGTCCGTGCGCCATCAGCTCCCTGACGAGGACCTTTCCGAAGAACCGTGTCCCCCCGATAACGCAGATGTTCCCCATATCTCCCCCTTACACTCTTGATCAGGTCAACGGGGCGGGGGGCGGAAAATTCCCGTCAGGCGGATTCCCGCCACAGGCCCTCGATGCCCTCGGACCGACACCGGTGATCGACGTAGAGCAGCGACTGCAGCACCGTCGTCACCGGCGCGAACACCGCGCCCGCCACCACCGTCGCCAGCGCGGTCGCGACCGCGGACCCGCCGCTGAGCGCGTCGAACAGCGACGACAGGAGCAGCCCCGCGAGCCCGACCGCGGCACCGGCGAGCAGCATGATCCCGAACACGCGCCACCAGCCGACGGCGTGCACCAACGCACGTGAGCGGCGCAGCGCGGACAGCACGTCGAGCCCTTCGACGACAACAACCGAAGACGCGAACGACAGAGCGATGGCCGCGTAGGTGATCGCGACCATGGCGCCGATGAAGACCAGCACACCGATCGGGTCGGCGATGGTCGCTCCGACACCGATCGCGCCGATAGCCACGATCATGCCGGTGACCAGCACGAACACGCCGAGCAAACGAGGCAACCGAGACGCGACGGCGCGCAATGCGGCCCGAAGCCCGGTGGTGTGACCGAACACCGCGCGGGGAACCACGACGTTGACCACGCCGACGACGATCACCCCGAACATGCCCGAGACCAGCCCGGCGATGGCCGCGGCCACGAAGAACTGGCGCATGTCGGAGAACGACGTGACGACCTGCGGCGCCGTGGGGATGCCGCCGAGCGCGAGCACCGTCACCAGCGCGGTCACCACCTCCGCGACGATCGCCACGGCGGCCGCGGCGCCGAAGAGCGCCGACGCGTTGCGCCGCAGGGCCTCGACGGTGCCGGTGAGCAGGTCGGACAGCGTCAGCGGGCGTAACGGGATGATGCCAAGGCGCAGGGCTTCGTTGTCGGTGCTCATGTGGGTTCCCCCCAGGTCGGCGCGCAGACGATGGTCCCACGCGGCCACCCGTCGGGTTACAGCACGCCGCCCACGAACTTGAGGGCCTCGGGCAGGACTCGCGTCCAGTATGCGTTGTCGTGGCCGCCGGGGGCGAAGGTGGCCACGGCCTTGGTGTTCTCGGCGAACGCGCGCGCCGGCCCGATGAACTCCTTGTCCTCGGTGCCGCACCACACGCCGACGGAGAGGTTGGCGTACTCGGTGGTGTGGCGCAGCGGCTCGCGCTTCTGCCAGTCCGCCTGGTCTGCGAAGACGAGGGAGTCGTTCGCGGCCGACCACTGCTCGTACAGGTTGGGGCTGATGGCGGCGACCGCCGACATGCCGGGGACCCGCGCCAGGTTCAGCGCGCCCGCACCGCCCTCGGCGATGCCGAGGCAGGAGAAGGGGGTGCTGGCGAGGTCGTGGTAGTCGAGCCAGGAGGGCAGATCCTCCATCAGCATGCGCTGCGGGGCGTCGTCCTTGTTGCCGACCCAGTTGCCGCCGTCGACCGCGACCACCGCGAACGGGTCGGCGCCCGCCTGGACCACCTTGGTGAGCATGTCGGGCACCCCGACCTCGAGGAACCACTTGGCGCCGCCAAGGCGCGGGTGCAGCGCGACGCACACCGGGATCGGCTCGGTGACCCCGGCGGGGCGCATGATCACGATGTCGACCTCGCGGTACCGGCCGGAGGACAGGTTGCGCCCGGTCGTGACCGGCTGGATCGCCGACGCAGGCGCCTTGGTCAGCATGAGGTCCTGCGGGCTCGAACCGGGCGGCGTTTCCCGCTGGCAGCCCGCAGCCAAGCCGGCACCCAACCCGAGTCCACCTAACAACACCGCCCGACGGGTTAGTCGAACAGTTCGCGCAGTATTCACAAGTTCTCCGCTCGTCACGGACCCCTGGCGAGATCTTAGGGGGCTATGGGCACGCCGCGGGACCCCTCGATGGAACCTGCCCTGCCGCCGACACCACCCGGGGAGTCTAGGGGGACGCGGTGGCGCGGAAACACGCCAAACAAGGTCAATGTGTGATCTGGAACACAGTTATTGGTCTGTCACATCGGGATCAGTTCGAACGTGACGGACGGGCTGCCGCTGTCGGCTCCGGTGACCATGCGCAGGAAGGTGTCCGCGTCGGCCATCGGGCCGCTGAGGGCGGCGAGGTAGGCGGTGTGGGCGCGCAGGGAGGCGATGCCGCGGTCGAGTGTTTCGGTGACGTCGACCGAATGTGTGGCCTGCGGCGACGCGGCGACCGCGACCCAGCGGACACCGCTCCACGGGGCGCCCGCGTCCGGGAACAGCCAGCGGTTGGCGGCGTCGCGGACGGCGTCGAGCAGGGCGTTCCCCAGGTTGCGGTGGTCGGCCATGTTGAAGCCGCCTCCTGGGAACGTCGGGTGGTGGTTGATCGTGATGACGAGTTCCGGCTGGTGGCGGCGGATCGCGGCGGCGAGGTCGCGGCGGAGGGCGACGGTGTGTTCGAGCAGGCCGTCGGGGTGGTCCAGGAACTCGACCACGTCAACGCCGACGATCGCGGCGGCCTCGACCTGCTCGGCCGAGCGCAGCGGACCGGCCTCGTCCGGCGGCATCGTGTCGATGCCCGCCTCACCGCGTGTGGCCAGCAGATACGCCACGGAGCGGCCCTCGTCGGTCCAGCCCGCGATCGCCGCGGACGCGCCGTACTCCAGGTCGTCGGGATGGGCGACGACGGCGAGCGCGCGCCGCCAGTCGGTCGGCATGGGTTCCACGGCTTATCTCCTGCCCCAGATCATGAACGTCGAACTGGCGGGCGCGACGCCGATGCCGCCCGCCACCTCGGTGAGGTCGGCCGACGACAGCTGACAGCCGCCGACGGTGTAGCCGGCGTCGGCCAGGGTCTTGTGCACCTGCCCGAGCCGGTCGAGTTCGGGCACCAGCACCACGATCCGCTGTGCGCCCATCCCCGCGCAGGCGCGCACCACTTCGGGCCGTGACGCGCCGATGAACACCGAGTCCGGGCTCGGCAGGCCGGACAGCGCCTCGGGCGGATCGCCGTCGACCAGGCGCAGGTCGACGTCGTGGGCACCCGCGTTGGCCACGATCCGCACGCACAGCGCCGAGTCGCGCTCCACGGCGATCACCGCCGCGCCCAGCCGCCCCGCCTCGATGCCCAACGCGCCGGAGCCCGCGCAGACGTCCCAGAGGAGCATCCCCGGCCGAGGCGCGAGCCGGGCCAGCGCCAGCGCGCGGACCTCGGGGGCGATGCCGATGCCGGATCGGGTGACGAACGCGGACTCGTCGAGCGCCCACCCGTCCGCGGGCGGCACCGGTTCGCCGCCCGCCAGCCAGTGGTCGTGGCCGACGGAGTCGAGGGAGACCAGGCTGAACACCAGGTTGGGCTCGCGCCACGTCCGCCGCTCGGCCTCGGTGGCATCCACTATGGACAGCTTCTCGTGCGGACCGCCGAGGTCTTCGAGCACGGCGATGTTGCGCCGCCAGCCGAACAGCTCACGGGCCAGTTCGGCAGGCCCGGCACCAGGCGCGGTGATGACCGCGACGGCCTTGCGGGCCCGGCACACGTTGACCGCGTGCCGGAAGTCCCGGCCGCGGGCGCTGACCACGGTCAGGTCGTCCCACGGCCGCTTGATCATCGCGGCCATCCGCTGCACGTCGGTGATCGACGGCCAGGTGACAGTCGGCAGCCCGCGCGCCCGCAGCGAGCGCAGTGCGCCGAAGTAGCCCGCGTCGCCGGACACCAGCACCGTGGCGGCCTCGTCGGCCCGCACCGCGGCGTCGATGGCGTCCAGAATGGACTCCGGCAGGTCGGCGCCCGCGACGATCAGGGTGCGTTCGGCCTCGGCGGCGTGGGCGGCCAGGTGTGCCCTGGTCCCCACGACCAGCCGAGACTTGCCGAGCGCGACCTCGGCGCCCGCGGGCAGCACCCCGCCGTCGACACCGACCACCGTCACCGTCGTCATGGGCATCATTCGATCACGAACAACGCCCATTCGGCAGACTCAGATGTCGACCTTCTGGGACTCGAACGCCTTCGCCGAGTCCGACGTGAAGTTGTACTTGACCGTCTTGAGGCCGAACGGCTTGGCCGGATCGACGGCGAAGATCGTCGTCGTACGCGGCTGCTTGCGGTCGGCACCCGCTCCAATGAAGAAGGCGTGGCGAGGGAGATCTGTCCACAGTAGCCGGCGAGCAGGTTGAGGCCGATCGCGCCGACGGCGGAGATGCCGACGTAGATCGGCACGGACAGCCAGAAGGTCCTTCTGGACGACCATCGGCAGCATGACCATCGCGACCAGCCCGACCTTGGCGAGCGGCGAGCCGTCGAGCAGCAGGGCCTGGGCGTAGGCGCGAGTGAGGTTGCGGTGGGGCGGGGTGCCGAGCAGGCCGCCCAGCGGATCGGCAGGATGACGATCATGAGTAGGTACGGCACGATGACCGAGACGTTGTCGCCCGCCCAGGAGAACAGCTGGTCCTGGTAGCCGCGGGTCAGCGCCTCGGCGAGCCCGATGACGACGCCGCCGAGCACCGCGCCCGCCGGGGAGTCCATGCCGCCGAGGATCATCGCGGGGACGCGGCGAGCGCGATGAACCCGATGGACGGCGACAGCCCGCCCGGACCCGCCGTGAGCGTGATGCCCGCGAGGGCGGCGGCGATGGCCTACGACACCGCGTAGACCTTCTTCGCGCTGATGCCCTGGACGAGCGCGGCCCCCGGGTCGAACGCGGTGGCACGCATGGCGAGGCGGCGAGGCACGCGAACAGGATCGCGACCCCGAAGGCGATGGCGAGGCTGGTGGAGAAGGTGAAGCCGAGGGCGAGCAGCCCGCCCTGCGCGAAGTTGATCGCGCCGGTAGATGACGACGAAGCCGAGGGCGACGTGGGCATAGGTCGACCCGAGCGCGAGACTCGCGAAGCGGCGCCCACTGCCACCATGCGCCGCACCCGATATGACCTGGATCACACAGGGTGGCCGTAGGCGGCGCGGCCAAGCGGGAGCAATAGCCGATGGCAACCTATTACCGGCGAGTCACTACTTCTTCGTGGTCCGCCTGGCCGACGTCCGGGGCGTCGATCCGCCCTTCTTCGCGGAGGTCCTCGCGGTGGCCTTGGCGGGCGCGGTCCGCGGCTTGGCCTCGGCTGCCTGCTCGACGACGGGTTCGGCCTGCTTGGTGCCGTTCAGCCGAACGGGTTCGATCTCGGGCTTGAGGACCGTGCCGTTGGTTTCGGGCTTCGCGCCGTTGACCTCAGGCTTCGTGCCGTTGACCGCGGGGACCTCAGAGGTCATGCCATTCACGGCGGGGACCTCAAGGGTCGTGCCGTTGACGGCGGGGATCTCGGGCTTGGCGCCGTTGAGCGCCGGGACCTCGGGCGCTTCGGGCTCGACGCACGTGCGAACCTTGGCGCCGTTCGAACGCGACGCCCACGACGATGTCGTCCGGGGCTCGGCGGGATCGCGGCGCCAACTGCGCGACGACGACCAGCGCGGCGTGGGCACCTCGCCCTCGGCCTTCACATAGCCCGCGCGCGGCTTGGACTCGCGCACCGCGTCACCGATCAGGAACAGCGTCAGCCGCCACAGGTTGTGCCGCTTGACCTCGGCACCCAGCTCACCGACGGTCGTCCGCGCCAGGACCTGGTCGGGCGAGCTGATCTTGTAGGCGACCGCGACCGGCATCTCCGGGTCGACGCCGCCCGCCATGAGCGCGTCGGCGAGTTCGGCGGCCCGGGCCGCGGGCGCCTGCACCGCGACCGTCGCGCACCTGGTGACCAGCGCGCGGACCTTGGCGAAGTCGGCCTCGGTGATGACGGCGGTCTCGGCGACACCTTGCTCGGTCAGCGCGTTGCCGGTCGCCGCGGCGGCGGCCGACGCGGGCGTGATCCCGGGGACGACCTCGACGTCGAGCCCGACCTTCTCGCACAGCTCCCGGTGCTCGCGCACCTCCGGCGCCATCGCGGTGTCACCGGCGTAGAGGCGCACGGCGTGGTTGCGCCTGCTCGCCACTTTCCGGTACAGCTCAACGACTTCCTCGGCACCGAGCCGACCAAGGTCGACCAACTCCGCGCCGTCCTTGGTGTGCCCTCGCAACCAGACCGGGTCGATCACGGCCGGTGTGTAGAGCACGAGATCCGCCTCGGCGATCCGGCTCGCCCCACGCAGGGTGATGAGATCAGCCGCTCCCGGTCCCGCTCCGACGAAGTGCACGGCGCCACGCATGGGCACGACCGTAGCGGTGTCGTGTTCGCCACCCGGACCGGCCCCCACGTGCACCCGATGTAACACTCGCACGCGTGAACCCGGACGAATCCCACCCCGCCGACGCGACGTTCGCGTGGCTCGACACCCACGCCGACGAGCGCAGGCGCGCCGGGCTGACCCGCCAGCTGCGGCCGCGGCGGGCCGAGTCCGACCTGCTCGACCTGGCCAGCAACGACTATTTGGGGCTGGCCAAGGACAAGCGGGTCAGTGGCGCCGCCGCCGCGGCGACGCTGCGCTGGGGGGCGGGGTCGACCGGGTCGCGGCTGGTCACGGGCAGCACGGAGCTGCACAGTGAGCTGGAGTTCGAACTCGCGCGGTTCTGCGGCGCGCAGTCGGCGCTGGTGTTCTCGTCGGGGTTCGCGGCCAACCTGGGCGCGGTGACGGCGCTGTCCGGCAAGAACTGCGCGATCGTCACCGACGCCTACATCCACGCCTCGCTCATCGACGGCTGCAGGCTGTCGCGCGCGGACGTCGCCGTCGTCGCCCACGCCGACGCGGCGGCCGCGGGCCGGGCGCTGGCGACCCGGCGGACCGAGCGGGCCGTCATGGTCACCGACTCGGTGTTCTCCGTCGACGGCGACCTGGCGCCGCTCGCCGAGCTGTCCGAGGTGTGCCGGGCCAACCGGGCCGCGCTGATCGCCGACGACGCGCACGGCTTCGGTGTGCTTGGCGAAGGCGGCCGGGGCGCGGTGCACGCGGCGGGGCTGTCCGGGGAGCCGGACGTGGTCACGACGCTGACACTGTCCAAGTCGCTGGGCGCGCAAGGCGGGGCCGTCGTGGGGCCGCGGCGGGTGATCCGGCACCTGGTGGAGAACGCGCGGTCGTTCATCTTCGACACCGGTCTCGCGCCGGGCAGCGTCGCCGCCGCACTGGCCGCGCTGAACATCCTCAAGGAGGAGCCTGAGCGCGCGGGCCAGGCGTTGACGGTCGCGACGACCCTCGCGGACCGGCTCCGGGAGGCAGGGCTGTCAGTCAGTGCGCCGACAGCGGCCGTCGTGTCGGTGCGCGCGCCGTCGCCGGAGGCCGCGGTCAAGTGGGCGGACGACTGCCGCGCCGCGGGCGTGTGGGTCGGGTGCTTCCGGCCGCCTTCAGTGCCGGATCAGGTGTCGCGGCTGCGGCTGACCGCCCGCGCCGACCTGACCGGCGCCGACATCGACCGCGCCGTCAGCGTCATCACCGCCCACGCGCCGCGCTGACCGCGGGACGGCGCATGGTGATGTGCATGATCCCGTCGTCGTCGTAGGGCTCACCAACCGGCACGTAGCCGAAGCGCGCGTAGAGACCCTGCGCCTGGACCTGGGCTGACAGCTCGCTCTCCACGTCACCGAGATGCTCGACAGCGGCGGCCATGAGCTTGGCACCCAGACCCTGGCCGCGGGCGTCGGCCGCCGTGCACACCCGGCCGATCCGGGGCGGCTCTCCCGCCAAGACCCGCAGGCACGCCAGCGGCGTGTCGGCGGGCTGCCACCAGAAGTGCACCGTGTCGGCGGCGAGGTCGCGGCCGTCGAGTTCTGGGTAGGCGCACTCCTGCTCGACGACGAACACGTCGACGCGCAGCTTGAGCAGCGCGTACAGCTCGGCGGCGGTCAGGTCGGGTCCGGCGGCGCGGTGCAGTGTCACGCCATTGTGGATACCACAGTCAGAGCTGGGCCTTGATGTCCGCGGCGTAGGCGGAGACGCGGGTGTAGACGCCCGGCTTGCCCGCCTCGGCGCAGCCCTCGCCCCACGAGGCGATGCCGACGAGCCTGCCCGCGATGACCAGCGGCCCACCGGAGTCGCCCTGGCAGGCGTCCACGCCACCCTCGTCGTACCCGGCGCACACCATCGACTTCGCGGCGAACCCGTCGTACGACTTCTGACACGACGCGTCGGCCACGATCGGGACGTCGGCCTTGAGCAGGTAGCGCGACGTCGGACCGCCGTCGGACGTGCGGCCCCAGCCCAGGATGACCCCCTTGGTGCCCGCCTTGTACGAATCCTCGTCGTCGGCCACCGTCAGCGGACGCAGGGCGAGCGGCTCGGCCAGGGTGAGGACGGCGACGTCGCTGCCGCCGACCACGTCGTTGAACTCGGGGTGGATCCACGCCTTGGTGACCTTGACCTCGACGCCGTCGGTGCCGCGCTTGTCCTCGCGGCCCGCGACCACCCTGATGTCCTTGGCGGCGTAGGCCTGCGCGCAGTGGGCGGCTGTCACGACCTTGTCCTCGGCCACGAGGGTGCCACCGCAGAACTGGTAGCCGTCGCGGGTCGCGAGGTAGACGACGTAGGGATGGTCGGCGATCTTGGCTCTGGTCCCCCCGACGATGTCCTCGCGCGCGTCGGCGACGAACTGGCCGAGGATGACGGTGATGATCGCGATGGCGGCGACGACGCCGAGGATTCGGCGCGCGACGGTTCCCCCCATGGGAGAGTCTCCTGTCGGTGAGTCTGGGCAACGGCGTGTGCCCCCACAGACACGCTAGGTCAAATGGCGGAGCGAGTGTGAGCCCATCCGGTCGCACGAACGGGTGGAAGTTGCTGAGGCATGCTTGGAACTGTGCCCAACCGCCTGCCGACCGCCCTCACGCTCGCCGCCGCCCTGCTGGCCGCCGCCTGCGTGACCCCGCCGGAGCAAGAGGCGGCCCAGCGCTCGACATCGCCGCCTGCCCCGCCGACTTCCCAGTCGCTGACGCCGACGGCCGCCCCGACGACCACGCCCAGTGAGCCCACCCCGCCCCCGACGTCGGCAACACCACCCGTGTGGGTGGTCGGCGCGACGCCGCTACCACTGCGCCCGGACGGTTTCGGGAAGGTCCTGCCGACTCCCACGGTCCTGGCCAACCGCTCACTGCCGACCGCCGACCGACTCCCGCCGCCCAAGTCCGGCTACAAGGCGACCATCGACCCGGTGCCCGCGGACGTGCTGGCGCGCAGCACGTGGCAGCCGGGCTGCCCGGTCGGCAAGGACGGCCTGCGGTACCTGACGATGTCCTTCTGGGGCTACGACGGCCGCCCCCACACGGGCGAGATGATCGTCAACGAGAGCGCCGCCGTGGGCGTGACCCATGTGTTCGCGAAGCTGTACGCCGCACGGTTTCCGCTGGAGGAGATGCGGGTGACGGCCCGCCCCGAACTCGACCTGCACCCGACCGGGGACGGGAACAACACTTCGGCGTTCGTGTGCAGGCCCACGGTGAACGCGACGACGTGGTCGGCCCACGCCTACGGCCTCGCGATCGACGTGAACCCCTTCTGCAACCCGTACATCAAGGGTGACTTGATACTGCCGGAGCTGGCTTCGTCCTATGTGGACCGCAAGAATGTCCGCCCAGGCATGGTGTACGCGGGCGACGTCGTAGTGCGCGCGTTCACCGAGATCGGCTGGACCTGGGGCGGAACCTGGACATCACCGCGCGACATCCAGCACTTCAGCGCCACCGGCAGATAGCCGACCAAGCCCGACCACCATGGCGCCCGCCCAGGCATGCGGCCGCCGACGCGCCACGCGCCCCGACATCAACCCGCATGCCGCCGCCCGCCAGCACTCCCCGACGCCATCAACCACCATCGCCGCCCTTGCAGGCTGCCGCGCAGTGACGATCGCCAGCGCGCGTGCCGTCGTGACCAGCCCACGCGCCGATCGCAGGCACTCCTGCGCCGCCAACTAACCCGGTCAGCACCGCCAGCTAGCGCAGCGCCTTACCGACCAGGGGCCGCGAACGCCAACTCGTGCCGTCGTCACCAGCCCACGCGCCGATCGCAGGCACTCCTGCGTCGCCGCTAACCCGGTCGACGCCGCTCGCCAGCGCACCTCCCACCTGGCGCCAGCCACGAGGTCAGCTGGCACCCTGCCGACCCTGCCCAGTCACCACCAACGCCCCTGGCGGCCGTCGATCGCGGTGTGCGGAGCTACCGCTGGACCGCTCCGGAGAATGGCTTCAGCAGTCCGAGGCGACGGGAGATCCCGGCATGGTGTGGGTGAAGTCCGTGGCCCTGTTCATCCTGGCCGCGCTCGCCGAGATCGGCGGTGCGTGGCTGGTATGGCAGGGCGTCCGCGAGCAGCGCGGGTGGGTGTGGGTCGTGGGTGGGGTCCTCTCGCTCGGCGCGTACGGGTTCGTGGCCACCCTGCAGCCCGACGCGCACTTCGGCCGTGTCCTGGCGGCCTACGGCGGGGTGTTCATCGCGGGCTCGCTGGCCTGGGCGATGGTCATGGACGGCTTCCTGCCGGACCGGTGGGACATCATCGGCGCGACGGTGTGCCTCGTCGGCGTCACCGTGATCATGTATGCCCCTCGGGCCTAGCTCATGACGTCGTGCTCTCCCCCTCCGTCTTCGTGCCGTTGCCGAATTTGCTGAACACCTTGCCCGCGGCGCCGGACAGCGCGTCGCCAACGTCGTTGAACACCTTGAACAGCGGGTCGTTCGAAGTCGAGAACGACTCCTTGTAGGACTTCGCCGCCGAGCGCAGGTCGTCGGTGAAAGCCGAGGACGGGCTGTCGTCGTCGCGGCGGGCGTACTCGCCCGCCAGGATGGCCCGATACTCCTCCGACGCGGCCCACTTCTGCAGCTGCGCGGCCCGGACGACGGCGAACGGGTGGCTCATACCCTCGACGGCGCGCAGCTTGTGGATGCTGTCGCGGATGTCGTCGACCTCGTCGTACTCCTTGGCCTGCTGCAGGAAGGACGGGATGTCGATCTGGGTGAGGTCGGTGCCGCCCGCGAGGTACACGTGGGTGCGCAGCGCGGCCTGCGGGTCCTGGGCGCAGAGCAGCCCGGCGCGGTCGCACGTCAGCTCGGCCTTGCGGAACCACTCGCGCAGCGCCGCGATCGCCGCGCGCAGGGCCAGCGCGCCCGCCGGGATGAACGCGATGGTCATCTGCAGGTGGAGCAGGCGCAGCAGCAGCGTGCGTAACACCGCGTGCCCTGAGAGCACGTGGCCCATCTCGTGGCCGATGACGAACCGGAGGCTCTCGGTGTCCAGTGCCTCGACCAGGCCCGTCGTCAGCACGATGAACGGCTCGTCGATGCCGACCGTCATCGCGTTCGCGACCGGGTTCCGCTCGACGTAGATGTTGGGCACCGTGTCGAGGTCGAGCGTCTCGGCGCATTCGATCCGCAGCTGGTTGAGCTTCGGATACTGCTTGTCGCCCACCCGGATCGCCGACGCCAGCGCCAGCAGCCGCTCGCCGCGCTCACTGAACAGTCCGGACACCGCCTTGAGGACCTCCGACACCCCTGGGACCGCGCGCAGACCGGCCATGGCGCCGCGGTCGGCCGGGTGTTCGTAGGCCCGCGGGCTGATCCGCGGGAAGCGCACGCGCGTCGTCGAGCGCGAGACTTCGTTGTCTGTCACTGGGTTCCCTCCCCCAACCGTTCGACCATCGAATCGGTCAGAACCCAATGTAGGCGGATTCGCGCAAGAGCGTCGGAGTTTGTCCACAGGGCACCGGGGATAGCCTGCCCGGGACAGCAATCGCACTTGGAGGACTCCCGATGAGCCTGGACCGCCCGGTCGCGCCCGACCCCTACGAGCTGCTGCCCCGCGTCGCGGCCTTCACCGTCACCTCGGACGACGTCACCGACGGCGCGAAACTCGACCTCAAGCACGTCTACGGCGGCGCGGGCGGCGAGAACGTCTCCCCGCAGCTCGCCTGGAGCGGTGCGCCGGAGGGCACGAAGAGCTACGTGGTGACCTGCTTCGACCCGGACGCGCCGATCCCCGGCGGCTTCTGGCACTGGATCGCGGTGAACATCCCCGCGTCGGTCACCGGGCTCGCCGCGGGCGCCGGGGCAAGCGACGAGTCCCTGCCCGAGGGCGCGTTCCACGTGCGCAACGACTTCAGCACCCGCGACTACGGCGGTGCCGCCCCGCCGCAGGGCGACCAGGACCACCGGTACTTCTTCGTCGTGCACGCTGTCGATGTCGAGAAGCTCGACCTCGATGAGAACGCGAGCGCGGCGGTCGTGAGCTTCAACCTCGCGTTCCACACCCTCGGCCGGGCGATCGTCACCCCCACCTACCAGCACTAATGCTGGATGTCGATGACCAGCCGCGTCGGTGACGTCAGCGTGAAGACCGTCACCGGCGCGGTGTGGCGCAGGCCGATGCCGACGCCGACAACGCCCTCGAAGTCGCTGTTGAGCGAAACCGCCATGACGTTGGCCAGCTCCCGGGTCCGGAACTTGCGCGGACCGGGATAGGTGGACTCCCCCGCATCGTTGTGCGCGGTCGCTCCATGCGCGTTGACCTGCACGAACGTGCACCCGGTCAGCCAGTCGACCTCGCCGCTGGGGTCGACGACCAGCTCGTCGGTGGCTTCATGGGTGAACGTCGGCGCGGTCCCGGTGAAGTCGAGTACGACCCGGTCGTAGGTCTCGTGCCTGCCGACCCGGATCCCGGTGAGTGAAGCGGTCATATGGTGGAAGAGCACCATCACATTCACCCGATACGGTTTGATTGCCACGTGCGGAAATTCGACCTCATCATCATCGGCACCGGTTCCGGCAACTCCCTCCTCGATCCCCGGTTCGCCGGTCTCGACGTTGCGATGGTCGAACGGGGCGTGTTCGGCGGCACCTGCCTGAACGTCGGCTGCATCCCGACCAAGATGTTCGTCCACACCGCCGACCTGGCCGCGACCCCGGCCGCGGCCCGTCGCTTCGGGGTCGACGAGACGCTCGACGGCGTGCGGTGGCCGGAGATCCGCGACCGGGTGTTCGGCCGGATCGATCCGATCGCCGAGGGCGGCAGGCAGTACCGCGCGGTGCACGCCGACAACGCCAACGTGACGCTGTACACCGGGAACGCGCGGTTCATCGGCGAGCGGACCATCGAGATCGACGGCACACAGACCATCACCGCTGATCAAATCGTGCTTGCCGCGGGCGGTAGGCCTGTCATCCCGGACATCGAGGGCCTGGATGAGGTTCCGTTCCACACCAGCGACACGGTGATGCGGCTTGAGCGACTGCCGTCGCGCATGGCGATCCTCGGCGGCGGGTTCATCGCCGCCGAGTTCGCCCACGTGTTCTCGTCGTTCGGTGTCGAGGTGACGATCGTTGCCCGCTCCGGCGCGCTGCTCAGGCAGGAGGATCGCGACGTCAGCGCACGGTTCACCGAGCTCGCGCAGGCCCGGTGGGACGTGCGGCTGGACCGCAAGACGGTGCGTGTCGACCGCGTCGGCGACGGGGTGCGGCTGGAGCTGGACGGCGGGGAGACCGTCGAGGCGGACGTCCTGCTGGTCGCCACGGGCCGCACGCCGAACTCCGACCAGCTCAACGTCGCCGCGGCGGGGATCGACGTCGGCCCGGGCGGCTATGTGGTGGTCGACGAATATCAGCGGACGACCGCCGACGGCGTGTGGGCGCTGGGCGACATCAGCTCGCCGTGGGAGCTCAAGCACGTGGCCAACCACGAAGCCCGAGTCGTCCAGCACAACCTGCTCCACCCGGACGCGCCGGTCGCCGCGGACCACCGGTTCGTGCCGCACGCGGTGTTCAGTTCGCCGCAGATCGCCTCGGTGGGGCTCACCGAGCAGGAAGCCGAGCGGCGCGGGGTGCGGTACGTGGTGGCCAAGCAGGACTACGCGGGCATCGCCTACGGCTGGGCCATGGAGGATTCGACCGGGTTCGCGAAGCTGCTCGCCGACCCGGAAACCGGCCTCTTGCTGGGCGCGCACATCATCGGGCCGCAGGCGTCGACGGTGATCCAGCCGATCATCCAGGCGATGAGTTTCGGCCTCGACGCCCGGTCGATGGCGCGCGGCCAGTACTGGATCCACCCGGCGCTGCCGGAACTCGTGGAGAACGCGCTGCTCAGCCTTCCGCTGGGGATGGGACACTGAGGGTCGGAAGTGGGATGGCCGAACGAGAGGACGAACGCGTGCCGCTGGCGACGACTCGACGGGCAGGTCTGGTCGACCAGGTGATCGAGCAGATGCGCACGGCGATCGCGAACGCCGAATGGAAGGTCGGCGAGCGCATCCCCACCGAACCCGAACTCGTCACCGCCCTCGGTGTCGGCCGCAACACGGTGCGCGAGGCCGTTCGCGCGCTCGCGCACGCCGGGCTGCTGGAAGTCCGCCAGGGCGACGGCACGTTCGTCCGCGCGACCAGCGAATTCTCCGGCGCGGTCCGGCGGCTGGCGGGCACGGAACTGCGCGACGTGCTGCAAGTCCGCCGCACGCTCGAGGTCGAGGGCGCGCGGCTGGCGGCCACACACCGGACGGACGAGGAACTGGGCGAGCTGACGGCGCTGCTGGACGTGCGCGAGCGGTCGATGGAGGCGCGGGACTACGAGGTCGGCGTCGACAAGGACGCCGAGTTCCACTTAGCCGTGGTCCGGTGCTCGCACAACGCGCTGCTGGCTGAGCTGTACCAGGGACTGACGGAGGTCGTCCGCGCGTCGGTCGCGAGCACCGTGCGGACAACGCCGAGCAAGGCGAATGTCGATCATCGGGGGCTACTCAACGCCATCCGTGACGGGGACCCTGAGCGGGCCGCGGCTGAGGCAGGCGGGTTCCTGGACGAGCTGCTGGCGGACTTGGACGCGTAGTAGGTCCTAGGACTAAAGTCTAAGTCCTTTTCGGACCAGAGACCGATGTGACCAAGCGGCAGAAGCCGTAACGTCGCTCATGTCAACTCACGACGACAGGAGCGACCATGACAGACTCGCGATTCGAACCCGTTGGCCCGCAAAGGATTCGCCTCGTCGGACGGCGGCGCCACTCGACGGCGGATCGGTTCACCGCAGCCTTCCCTTGGGCCAGCCGCCGGGCACCGGCGGGCAGCGACATGGGCGTTCGCACCGCGCCGATCACTTACCCCCGCAGCCGTGCTCACGGCCCTTGAGTCCGACGCGCGACCATGCAGCGGGGTCTCGGGCGACCTGGTCCGGCGGCCGTACCCGGGATCGGCGCACGGCATCCGCTCACGCGGAAACCTAGGTTTCCGCGGACAGAACACCGTCCGCCACCGTCATCCACGCGCAGAAACGGTGGCCACCGGTCAGCATCTCGACAACCGGAACCAGAGTTCGCAAGGCATCCGCCCACACAGCTTGGCGGGCTCGTCGTTGTCGACCACCGGATAGGGCACAGCGGCAGCCCCACCGGCGGGCAAGGCGATCGCAGCATCGCCGACGATTGGGTTCGCTGCCGCCAACCCCGAGGCCGATGTCGGCCGCCGGATCAGAGATGGGGGGGCCTAGTGTCCGCCGTCGGGCGGATGGTGTTCAGAGCGTCGGTGGCGCGCCGGGCGGGAGGGTACGCAGCTGGCCCGGAGGGCCGTTGTCGATCAGTCTGCGCACCGCGTCGGTGTCCAGGTTGTTGGCGACGAGGTCGCCCAAGAGATCCAGTTGAGCCGCCCGTGCGGCAGAGAAGGAGGTGTTCGGGGCAGGGGTGAACCCGTCGCGGCCGGAGTGGGCGGCTGCCCAGGTGAGGATGGCTCGGCGGGCGGTGTCGTTCTCCAGGAGGCCGTGCCAGTGGGTGCCGAGGGTGGCGCCTGCGTCAACGCCCTCCGCGCTGCCGTCGGGCAGCTGGATGAGGCCGGCGTGGGGGCCTTGCCGGGATACCCGGCCGTGGTGAATCTCGTAGCCGGTGACGGGATGACCCATGACCGTCCCTTGTGGACGGGTCAGGACCTTCTCGGGGGCGAACTCGATGTCCATGTCGAGCAGGCCGAGGGCATCCACCCTGCCCGCAGCCGATTCGACTCGGTCGTCGATGCGTTTGCCCAGCATCTGGAAGCCGCCGCAGATGCCCAACAGGGGGCGGCCCTGGCGGGCGTGGTCGAGCACGGCGGCGGCGAGACCGGTGCGGCGGAGCCAGGCCAGGTCGTCCACTGTGGACTTCGACCCGGGGAGGACGACGAGGTCGGCGTCGGCCAGGCGGGAGGGGTCGGTGACGAAGCGGACCGAGACGCCCGGTTCGCAGGCCAAGGCCTCGACGTCGGTGGCGTTGGAGATCCGGGGCAGGCGCACGACGGCGACGCGCAGCCACTGGGTGCCCGCCGGAGGGCGTGGGCGGCCGACCACGCCGTCGGCGGTGTAGGAGAGGGAGTCCTCGGCGTCGAGCCAGAGGTCTTCCGACCAAGGCAGGACACCCAGCACGTCACGGCCGGTGAGGTGGGTGATCTGACGGAGTCCGGGTTCGAGAAGGGAGGGATCGCCACGGAACTTGTTGATGACGAAGCCCGCGATCAGGGCTTGATCGGCGGGGTCGAGCAACGCCAGGGTGCCGAAGAGGTGAGCGAACACACCACCCCGGTCGATGTCGCCGACGACGAGGACAGGTAGCCGGGCGGCGCGGGCGAGGCCCATGTTGGCGATGTCGTTGGCGCGGAGGTTGATCTCCGTGGGTGATCCCGCGCCTTCGCATACGACGACGTCGTAGTCGGCGCGCAGGTCGGTGAGGGTGGACAGGACGGTGTCCATCAGCTCGGCCTTGCGGGACCGGTACGACAGGGCCGTCGTGACACCGACGGGTTTGCCCAGCACAACGACCTGCGAGCTGCGGTCGGAGCCGGGTTTGAGCAGCACCGGGTTGAACCGGACGCTCGGTTCCAGGCCACAGGCCGCGGCCTGCAGGGCCTGGGCACGGCCGATCTCGCCGCCGTCGGCGGTGACCATGGAGTTGTTGGACATGTTCTGCGCCTTGAACGGGGCTACCTTCACCCCGGACCGGGCCAGCCAGCGGCACAGACCCGCGACGAGGACGCTCTTTCCCGCGTCCGATGTCGTTCCGGCGATCAACAACGCTCCGGACATGTGCGCGTCCACTCCCCTCGGCTACCGACAGGCTGCCATCATCCCCGTCATGCCCGCCGAACCCGTCACCGCCGTCCTGGTGCACAGCCCGTTCCTCGGGCCCGCCAGCCTGCGCCCGCTCGCCGACGCGCTCGCCGCGCTGGGGCACCCCGCGGTCCTGCTGGACCTGCGGCCCAGCGTCGTCACCCCGCCGGTCCACCAACGGCTGATCGGGGCGTTCGCGGACGCGATGTCCGACGTACCGCTCAGCGGGCCGGTGGTGCTCGTCGGACACAGCGGCGCGGGACCGCTGCTGCCCGCGTTCGCCGAGGAACTGGAGGACGCCGTCCGCGGACTGGTGTACCTCGACGCGGGGCTGCCCACACCTGGCCGAAGCTGGCGCGACACGGTGCCGGGCGATCTGTACAACCAGCTCCGGACGCGGAGCCGGGACGGACAGCTGCCCCGCTGGCACCGCTGGTTCGACGACGACCCCCTGCTGGACCTGGTCGCCGACGAGGCCCTGCGGGCAGAGATCGCGGACGAGGCGCCGGAGGTACCGCTGGCGTTCCTGAAGGAGCCCCGACCGACGGTGGAGTGGGAAGGCAGGTCGAGCTACGTGGCCCTGTCCTCGGCCTACGCGTCAGAACTGGCGCGCGCCGAGGAACTCGGCTGGCTCACCAGACGACTCGAAGCCCACCACCTGGCTGCGGCCACGGACCCCGCGCCAGTCGCGGTGGCCGTGTTGGAGGTCCTGGCGTAGCCGCGTGGGCAGGTGCCGGTGTGGGCTGCGGCCCCGAGGACGCTGCCTCCGCCACTGCCGCGCTGGGGACCACCGAACCGTCATCGGGACGCGGGAGGGCCCGGGGCACGCCGTGCGTTGTCGCACGCCTGACGCCCTACCGCGCGCCGGCCGACCGCCCAGACGTGCGCGGGGTGGGGCGAGCGAGGTTGGGGCGAAGCTCCTGCCGGCCAGCACGTCCCGACGCGGATGGCCCACGTCGCGATGGGTGCAGGGGCTTCGCCCTGCACCGCCCGCCCAGGGCGGGTGAGCGGGGTCGAGCCACGCCGCCGGGAGCCCAGGGCTGGGCGTGGCACGGCGTGCGGGCTTCGAGACCGGGTGCGAGTCGGCGTGCTGCCCGCCTAAGCGCGGTGGCGGCGCCAGTCTCGAGGCACGGAGCGAGGCTGGCTTAAGTGCGGGCACGGGCACCCCTCGCCGGCGCAGCCAGCCGGTGCGGGTGGCAGTTCGCGCGAATCGCGGATGCGGGGTGAGTACGAGTGTCCTGCGCGAGTCACGAGCGCGCGGGGTGCGGGTGGCCTACGCGAGGCGGGGGTACCAGCCCGAACGCGGCTGGCCCGCGCGAAGCACGGCGGGGTGCAGGTCCGAGTGCGGGCAGCCAGCCGACTGCGGGCGGCCGGGCGCGAGTCACGGCCACGCCGGTACGTGCGGGTGGCAGGCGCGTCGCGGGGGCGGACAGCCCGAGTGCGGGCGGCCCGGGCGCGACGGATGCGCGGGTACGTGCGGGTGGCTGGTGCGAATCGCGGGGTCTGGCAGGCGAGTGTGGGTGGCATGCGCGAGTGGTGGATGCGGGTGGGCCGGAGAGGGTGGGCCGGAGAGGGTAGGTCTGGGGCGGGGGTCGGCGGTGGGCGCCGACCCCAGTGCGGCCCGGGCCGGTGGCGCCGGGCGTGGTGTCACCATATGAACGGGTGCCGGCCCAGAACAGGGCCGGATCCGGCGCAATTGTTCTGGGCCAGTGGAGGCGTGTATGGAGCTGCACATCACGCTCCAAGGGCGGCGGGGGTTTGCCGAGCAGATCTATCGGCAGGTCAAGGACGCGATCATGGCCGGTGACCTGCGGGCGGGTGAGCAGCTGCCATCGACGAGGGATCTGGCTAAACGGCTGGTGATCTCCCGGAACACGGTGGGGGCCGCCTATGACCGGCTGGTTGGTGAAGGGTTCCTCGCGTGTCGGGCGGGGGCGGGGACCTATGTCAACACCGAACTCGACCCCGCGAGGCGTGAGGAGTCGCCTGCGGCCGAAGGGGTGCGGCCGCTGGCGGTGTGGGAGGAGATGCGGGAGCCGCCCGACATGGCGAGGCGGGCCGAGCTCAACTTCCAGCCCGGTTATCCCGACGGTCGGTGCTTCCCGTTCGCCTCGTGGCGGGCTGCGTTGGCGGGGGTGTCGCGGCACAGTGCGGCGGCGTATGACGTCTATGGGGAGCCTGCTGGGGACCTGCGGCTGCGGACGGCGATCCAGCGGCACGTCGGGGTGTCGCGCGGGGTGCGGGCAGGGGTCGACCAGATCATCGTGACCACGGGGAGTACCCGGGCGATCGACCTGATCTCCCGGGTCATGGTGGCCGCGGGGGACGTTGTGGCCGTCGAGGATCCCGGGTATCCGCCTGCGCGGGCGTTGTTCGGGGCGTTGGGGGCGCGGGTCGTGCCGGTGCCGGTCGACGGGGAGGGGCTTCGGGTCGAGGCGTTGCCGGACGAGGCTCGCCTGGTTTACACGACGCCGTCGCATCAATTCCCCCTGGGGATGGCGATGTCGTTGCCGCGGCGGCTGGCTTTGTTGGACTGGGCTCGGCGGCGGTCGGCGGTGATCGTCGAGGATGACTACGACAGTGAGTTCCGGTACTCGGGGCGGCCGATCGAGACGCTGCACAGTCTCGACACGGCGGGGCGGGTCGTCTACGTCGGCACGTTCTCCAAGGTCATGCTTCCGACGCTGCGCATGGGGTTTCTGGTGGCGCCGCCATCACTCTGGTCGGCGTTGCGGAAGGCGCAGTTCGCCATCGACATGCAGCCGCCGCTGGTGACGCAGGCCGCGCTCGCGGCGTTCATCGAGCGCGGGCTGCTGACCGCGCACATCCGGCGGATGCGGCGGCGCTACCACCGGCGGTTCGACCTGCTGCACGAGATCCTCGGCCGGGACTTCGCGGACGTCCTCGAACCGATTCCGTCCGTCGCGGGCATGCACCTCAGTGCCGTGTTGGCCCCCGAACACCGGGATCGGGCGCTCGCCCGCGCGGCCGCGGCCGTCGGGGTCAACGTGCTGCCGCTGTCGTGGTTCTCCCTCGGCGAGGACACGCGCAACGGGCTCGTGTTGGGCTTCGGGCTCCTGACCGACGACCAGCTCGCCGAGGGGCTGCGGCGGATTCGCTCCCTGATTCCTACGGGAGGGTGAGGATCTCCGCACCCGTCTCGGTGACGACGATGGTGTGCTCGAACTGGGCGGTCCAGCTCTTGTCCTTGGTCGTGACCGTCCAGTCGTCGGACCACACGTCGTAGTCGATGCCGCCGAGGGTGATCATCGGCTCGATCGTGAAGGTCATACCCGCCTCGATGACCGTCTGCACCGACGGCTCGTCGTAGTGCAGGATGACCAGTCCACTGTGGAACGAGCGGCCGATGCCGTGGCCGGTGAAGTCGCGCACGACGCCGTAGTCGAAGCGCTTGGCGTATGCCTCGATGACGCGGCCGATGACGTTGAGCGCGCGGCCGGGCCGCACCGCCTTGATCGCGCGCATGGTGGCCTCGTGGGTGCGCTCGACCAGCAGCCGCGCCTCCTCCGACACCTCACCGGCAAGGAACGTCGCGTTCGTGTCGCCGTGGACGCCGCCGATGAAGGCGGTCACGTCGATGTTGACGATGTCGCCGTCCTCGATGACCGTCGAGTCGGGGATGCCGTGGCAGATCACCTCGTTGAGCGACACGCAGCACGACTTCGGGAACTTCCGGTACCCCAGCGTCGACGGGTAGGCATGGTGGTCGAGCAGGAACTCGTGCACCACGGCGTCGATGTCGTCGGTGGTGGCGCCCGGCTTGACGGCCTTGCCGCCCTCCTGCAGCGCCTGCGCGGCGAGGCGCCCGGCGACCCGCATGGCCTCGATGATCTCCGGCGGCTGCACCCACGGGTCGGTGTTCTTCCGCGGCGCGGGCCGGTCGACGTACTCGGGGCGGGGGATGGTGGAGGGCACGACGCGGCGGGGCGACTGCTCTCCTGGCTTCAGCGGGGCGCGCAACGACATGTCGTCCACCCTACGACCAGCTCAGCGGAGCGCGCCGAGGAACCTGGCGGTTGCCTGCACCGCCTTGCCCGACTCGCCCGCGTCGGTCAGCAGGACGGCGAAGGCGAGGTCGCCCTGGTAGCCGACGAACCAGCCGTGGGAGTGGGTGCCGTCGCCGAACTGGGCGGTGCCGGTCTTGCCGCGCACGTCCGGGAACGCCTGCAGGGCTCCGCCGGTGCCGACGGTCACGACCTCGCGCATCATCTCGCGGACGGCGGTCAGCACCGCCCCCGGCACAGCGTCCGGGGTGAAGTCGGCCTTGGTCTCCAGGCCGCGGACCAGCACCGGCTTGGGCATCGAGCCCGACGCGACGGTCGCGACGACGACCGCCATGCCGAACGGGCTGGCCACAACCTTGCCCTGGCCGAAGCCGTCCTCGGCGCGCTCGACCTTGCCGGTCGCGGGCGGCACCGAGCCGGTGATCGTGGTCACACCGGGCAGCACGTAGTCGACGCCGAGGCCGAGCTGCTTGGCCATCTGGGTCAGTTCGTCGGGCGCCATCGCGACGGCGAGGTCGGCGAAGGTCGTGTTGCACGAGTACGCGAACGCCAGGTGCAGCGGCACGACGCCCTTGTCGAACTTGCCGCTGTTGGGGATCTCGCGGCCGTCGATGACCTTGGTGCCGGGGCAGCCGAGCGGGGTGTCGGCGGCGGCCTTGCCGGACTTCATCGCCGCCGCGGCGGTGACGATCTTGAACGTGGAGCCGGGCGGGTAGCGGCCGGTCAGCGCCAGCTGGCCTTCCTTGTCGGCGGGAGCGTTCTGCGCGACGGCCAGGATCTCGCCGGTCGACGGCTGGATGGCCACGATCATCGCCGGGGTGGGCACCTCGGCGATGGCGGCCTGCGCGGCGGTCTGGGTGGTCTTGCTCAGCGCCACGCGCACCGCGGTCGCGGGCTCGGGGGCCTTGGCGAAGAGCTCCTCGACGTCGGCGCCCGCGCTGTCGACGGTGTGCACGCTCCAGCCCGCCGCGCCCTGGACCTTCTCCTCGACGAGCTTGCGGATGGTCGGCAGCAGCGTCGGGGCGAGCGCCTTGTCGACGGTGAGCAGCCGGGACTCGGCGGTGAACCGCACGCCCTGCAGCTCGTAGATGAGCGAGCGCACCTTCTGATAGTCGGCGTCGCGCAGGGCGACAACCTGGTAGGCCTTGTCACCCGCCTTGGCGGCGCCGTCGAGGATCGACTGCGCGGTGATCGACGGGTCGATCCCCGACAGGGCCTGGGCCAACTGGGCGGCGATGGCGTTCGCGTCGCCCGCCTTGGCCTTCTCGAACAGCACGGACACGACGCGTTCGGGCTGGAGCACCGGGGTGCCGTCGCGGTCGAGCACGGGCGCGAGCGCGGCCTCGGCGTCCTGCACGGCGATCGTCTGCTGCGCGGCGAGCTTGGGGTGCAGGACCGTCGGGTCCCAGTGCACCTTCCACGCGTCGTTGACCGCCTGGAGGTCGAACGCGCTGTCGTAGGTCCACAGCCTGCCGCGGCCGAGGTCCCACGTGATCTCGAAGGTGGCTTTGGCCGAGGTCTGGCCGTCGGCGATGTCGACCTTGGTCACCCTGGCGATCACCGTCGCGGGCTTGAGCGCGCCGCGGACCTTGTCCATGAGCGTCTTCGCCGAGTCGGCCGAGTCGGTCTGCTGCGACGCGGTGTTGGTGTCACCGCCCGCGAACGCGGCCACGAACTGGTTGGCCGTGTCCTGCGGCCCCGGGTCCGAGGCGAAGCTGCATGCGGTCAGCGGGAGGGCGGTCACCAGCGCGGCGAGCATCGCGGCGGGACGGCGAAGGGTACGGCGCACGTCCCGCAGTATGCCCAATCGCTAGAACAGGACGGTGGCGTACTGCCCGACCTGCTCGAATCCGATCCGGCGGTAGGCGGCGCGGGCGGCGGTGTTGTAGGAGTTGACGTACAGGCTCGCGGTGCGTCCCATGCCGTCGACCAGGCGCTGGACGACCGCGGCGGTGCCCGCGCTGCCGAGGCCGTGGCCGCGCCGGTCCGGGTGCACCCAGACGCCCTGGATCTGGCCGACGGCGCTGGACAGGGCGCCGATCTCGGCCTTGAACACCACGTCGCCGCCCTCGAACCGGGCGAACGCGCGGCCACCGGCGATCAGCTCCGCGACGCGCGCGCGGTAGCCGGAGCCGCCGTCGCCCACGCGCGGGTCGATGCCGACCTCCTCGATGAACATGGCGATCGCGGCGGGCAGGTAACGGTCGAGTTCGTCGGGCCGCACCGGCCGGACGAGCGGGTCGGGCGTGACGATCGGGGCGCCGGAGATCGCCATGAGCGGCTGGTCGTCGCGGATCTCGCGCGCCGGTCCCCAGTCGGATTCGAGTTCGGCCCACAGGCCGAGGACCTGCTCGGCCGGGCCGACCATGGACGAGCACATCCGGCGCCTGCGCAGCGCCCGCTCGGCGAAGGCACGCAGCGCGGAGCGCTTGCCGCGCAGGGGAATCAGGTTGGGGCCTGCGAAGCACAGGGCTTCCAGCCGAGTCACCGGACGTAGTCCGCGCAGGTCACAGCCCCAGACCTCGCCGCCGAGGCGCCACGGGTCCAGCCCGACAGTCTCGATGCGGGAAGCGACCATGCAGGACGCCACCGGGTCGGCGGTGAGCACGGCGCGCACCGCCTGGCCATCCCGTTCGTCGAGCAGCCGCGCTCCTGCTAGCCGCAACACCCCATCAGCGTGCCAGATGGCAGGGCACACCGGAAACGGATCACCTGGTCAGCCCCGTCCGGCGGACCTGATCACCGAAAGTGACGACGCCTCAGGGGATCAGCCGGGAGCGGAGATCGGGGTCGCGCAGGATCGGCAGCACGTCCTGGTCGCGGCCGAACACGACCTCGGCGCGCGGGACGCTCGACTGGCGCAGCATCGCGTGGCCGACGTCGGCGAAGGGCTGTTCGCGGATCGTCAGGATCGCCTCGTCCATGTCCACGTCGTTGGCGGCCGCGCGGGCCGCCGCCCAGTTGCGGAGGCTGGCGACCACCACCCTGCGGGCCTGCTGGCGGCCCCGGACCAGCAGCGGCCGGTTGAGGCCGAACACGGTGACCGTGGCGATGCCCTTGGGGGTCAGGGCCCGGTACTCGCCGACCGACAGCGACAGCATCAGGTGGTCGAACGGGTCCTCGACGGTGGGGTCGATCAGCAGCGGCTTGCCGCGCTCGTCGAGGGGGAACAGGTTCCGCTTGTGGTGGCTGTTGCAGACCGAGCACGCGAGTAAATGGTTGGGCCAATCGAAGGTGCGCAGCGGCGTTCGAGAAAGCGGGTCGAAATGGTCGATGTCGGCGCCGAGGCTGTCGCCGCAATACATGCAGCGCTGCACCCCCGGCGCCATCGTGGCCAACGCTTCGCGGAGCATGCCTTTGACCGCCGAATTGGTTCGCCAGAGGGCGCGCGCCGACGCCACCCGGTCCGCTGGGCGGACGGCGCTGATCCTGGTGGTCAGTTCGGACAATCGGTCGACGGTGGGTGGTGGCAAAGTGACGCGAGCGATGTGGATCACGCGCCTGCGGCTCCCGCTTCGTGCAGCCGGGCGGTCACCTCTCCCACCCTGGCCACAGGTGAACTCTCGAGCATTTCCCGAAGCTGTAGATAACGCCGTTCCTGCTCTTCGTCGGCCATGTCACTGACCACCGCCACCTCGAGGTCGACGAGTTCGCGGCGCAATGACTGGGCCTTCTCCGAGTATGGCGTATCCAGGCCGAAGAGGTCGGAGAGAACCGCGTCGTCACCGCTGCCGAAAACGATGCGCTCATACAGGTCCTGGCCCACCACCGACGGCGGTTCCTCCTGGTCAGGACCGGGCAGGCGGATCAGCCCACCGGGGTCGGCGGCCTGGCAGATGTACGGACTGTGCGTCGTCACGACGAATTGAATGTTGGGAAAATGAGACTTGAGCCAGCCGCCGATGCGCTTCTGCCACGACACGTGCAGATGGGCGTCGACCTCGTCGATGATGACTACACCGGGTGCCGTCACGGCGGTGACGCCGTCGGTCGTACTCACCGGAATGGAGCCGTATGCCTCGTTGATCTGCTTGAGCAAATCGACAACGAGTGCCGCTACCGTTCGGTAGCCGTCACTCATTTCGCGCAACGGGAATCGTTTGTCGCCATTGGCGACCCAGAGGCCGTCGGAGTCGATTTTCTCTATCCGATAACCGTCCGGCAGCAAACCGTTCGCCAGGATTTCCAGCGCTGCTTCCTTGAGCTGCTGGGCACCCGGCCGCTGCTCCAGCGTCCGCAAATGCTGTTCGATGAGCCATCCGACACCCTCCGCGAGCGATGCGTCCTCATGAAAAAGGCTCACAAGGCGCGCGACGGGTCCGGGACTAAGCATCAACCGTTGGGCGTCACCGGCGCCACCGACAAGCCGCCGGAAGGGTCCGTAGGCGGCACAAAACCACCCACCCGGGTTATCTTGCCAAGGTCCGCGCGCCGACTGGCTGCGGCTGCCGGGGCTGCCGACCGGCGCCAGCGACGGCTGGGTGGCGCGCCTGCCGTCGACGTCGTCGGGGTAGGTCCACTGCAGGCCCGCGGCGAAGTCCTTCGCGGGCAGCCTGCCCTTGCCATAGAACCGGTCGTGCCCGGCGTCGTAGGCGACGCGGACCTGGGCGACGGCTTCGCGCTCGCCGAGCGAGACCCAGTTCTCGAAGTCCGGCACGAGGCTGCGCGCCACCGCGGGCCCGCCGACGGCGAGCGCGATCCCCCGCAGCAGCGACGTCTTGCCCGACCCGTTGCGCCCGGCGATCACCGTCCAGCCCGCGTGGGTCCGATCCGGCCTGGTGAGCTCCAGATCGACGTCGCGCGCACCGGAGAAGCCGCGGATGTTCCGCAGGGTCACACGGGCGAGGTACATGCCAAGTCCCCTCTGCAGCCAGACTCAGGGAACTTTACGGAATACGGTCAGCAATCGTCAGCCGACCGTGACCGAAGGCGTCCCTTCGGACCCCTCCATTTGCTCCGCGAGGCGCATAGCCTCCTCGATCAGGGTCTCCACGATCTGGTGTTCCGGCACGGTCTTGATGACCTCGCCCTTCACGAAGATCTGCCCCTTGCCGTTGCCGGAGGCCACGCCGAGGTCTGCTTCCCGCGCCTCGCCCGGCCCGTTCACGACACAGCCCATGACCGCGACGCGCAGCGGGACCTCCATGCCCTCCAGGCCCGCGGTCACCTCGTCGGCCAGCTTGTAGACGTCGACCTGCGCGCGCCCGCACGACGGGCAGGACACGATCTCCAGCTTGCGGGGGCGCAGGTTCAGCGACTGCAGGATCTGCGAGCCGACCTTGACCTCCTCGACCGGCGGCGCGGACAGCGACACCCGGATCGTGTCGCCGATGCCCTGGCGCAGCAGCGCGCCGAAGGCCACGGCCGACTTGATCGTGCCCTGGAACGCCGGACCGGCCTCGGTGACGCCGAGGTGCAACGGGTAGTCGCACTGTTCGGCCAGCAGCTCGTAGGCGCGGATCATCACGACCGGGTCGTTGTGCTTGACCGAGATCTTGATGTCGTGGAAGTCGTGCTCGGCGAACAGCGACGCCTCCCACATGGCCGACTCCGCCAGCGCCTCCGGCGTCGCCTTGCCGTACTTCTTCAGAAGCCGCGGGTCGAGCGAACCGGCGTTGACCCCGATGCGGATGGGCGTGCCGTGGTCGCGCGCCGCCGCGGCGATCTCCTTGACCTGGTCGTCGAACTTGCGGATGTTGCCCGGGTTCACCCGCACCGCCGCGCAGCCCGCCTCGATCGCGGCGAAGACGTACTTGGGCTGGAAGTGGATGTCGGCGATCACCGGGATCTGCGACTTGGTCGCGATGGCGGCCAGCGCGTCCGCGTCGTCCTGTGACGGGCAGGCGACGCGGACGATGTCGCAGCCCGCCGCGGTCAGCTCGGCGATCTGCTGCAGCGTCGCGTTGACGTCGGCGGTCACCGTCGTCGTCATCGACTGCACTGAGATCGGGTGGTCACTGCCGACGCCAACCTGGCCGACCCGCAGTTGCCGGGTCTTGCGGCGCTCCGAGAGCACCGGCGGCGGCAACGCGGGCATTCCGAGCATGACGTCGGACATCTGCTGACCTCTCCAGGGTTATTGCAATCGAATGGGGTTGACGACGTCGGCGGTGACCGTGAGCAGCACGACGGCGCCGCCGATGACCACGAGGACCATCGTGATGCCGGTGAGCCGGGTGTAGTCGACCGGCCCCGCCGGGGCGAGGCCGCGCAGCTTGCGGATCACGTCGCGGACCCGTTCGTACAGGGTGATCGCGATGTGGCCGCCGTCGAGCGGGAGCAGCGGCAGCAGGTTGAACACGCCGACGAAGAAGTTCAGCGCGGCCAACATGAGCACGAAGATCGACCAGATGCCCTTCTCCGCGGCGTCCGCGCCGATGACGCTGGCGCCGACGACGCTGACCGGCCGCTCGGGGTCATTCTCCTCGCCCCCGATCGCGCGGACGACGGCGGGGATCTTCTCTGGGAACTTCATCAGTCCTTCCCAGGTCTTGGCGAACATCTCCCCGGTGAAGGACACGGTGCCGCCGATGGCGGTCAGGCCGCCGTACTGGATCAGGTCGCCGCTCTGGGCGATGCCGACCGCGCCCGCCTCGGTGAGCTTGTTGTCGGCGCCGGGCTTCGAGCCGACCGGGACGCGCTGGACGGTGGCGACGTCGACCTTCATCGTCAGTTCCTGGCCGTCGCGGGCGACCACGAAAGTGGTCTCGCCGCGCAGGTCGCGGATCTTCTTCACCGCCGCGTCCCAGGTCTCGACGCGCTGGCCGTCGACGCTGATGATCTCGTCGCCGACCTTGATCCCCGCGGCGCTGGCAGGCGACGGGTCGCCGGGCTTGCACTCGTCCTGCTTGAGCGTCTTCACGTCCTGCGACGGCGGCGCGCACGACGTGGCGCCGACGAAGGGCCGGTCGGTGTAGTTGGGCAGGCCCATCGACACGGCCATCAGGTACAGGATGATGAAGCCGAGGATGAAGTGGGTGATCGACCCGGCCGACAGCACCACGACGCGCTTCCACGCCGGGTAGCGCCACATCGCGCGCGGCGACTCCTCCGGGGTGACCTCGTCGAGCGCGGTCATGCCAGCGATGTCGCAGAACCCGCCGAGCGGGATGGCCTTGAGGCCGTACTCGGTCTCACCGCGGCGGAACGAGAAGACCTTCGGCCCGAAGCCGACGAAGTACCGCCGGACCTTCATCCCGAACATCTTCGCGGTGTACATGTGCCCCGCCTCGTGCAGCGCGACGGACACACAGATCCCCAGCGCGAAGAGCACGAGCCCCAACAGCCAGACGAGCACGTCAGATCCTTCCCGGCCCGACGACGCCGTCCGGGCCAGCGGTCACCGCGAGGTGTTCTCGCGCGCGGGCACGGGCCCAGTGCTCGGCGGCGAGCACCTCCTCGACGTCGCGCGGATCGCCATGCCAGTCCGCCGCGTCGTCGAGTACCCGCCCAATAGTGTCCACAATGGCTGTGAAGGTGGTGTCGCCTCGCAGGAACGCGTCGACGGCCTCCTCGTTCGCGGCGTTGTAGACCGCGGGCAGGCAGCCGCCGGTCTCCCCCGCGGCGCGGGCGAGCCGCACGGCGGGGAACGTCTCGTGGTCCAGCGGCTCGAAGGTCCACTGGCTGGCCGTCGTCCAGTCGCACGCTGCGGCCGCGCCGGGGATGCGGTCGGGCCAGCCCAGGGCCAGCGCGATCGGCAGGCGCATGTCCGGCGGGCTGGCCTGGGCCAGGGTCGAGCCGTCGGTGAAGGTGACCATGGAGTGCACGATCGACTGCGGGTGGACGACGACGTCGACGCGGTCGTAGGGCACGTCGAACAGCAGGTGCGCCTCGATCAGCTCCAGCGCCTTGTTGACCAGGGTCGCGGAGTTCACCGTGATGACCGGCCCCATCGCCCAGGTCGGGTGGGCCAGGGCCTCTTTGGCGGTCACTTCGGTGAGATCGGCGCGCCGCTTCCCCCGAAAGGGTCCACCCGATGCGGTGAGGACAAGCCGGTCGACCTCGTCGGCGCGACCGCCGCGCAGCGCCTGCGCCATCGCCGAGTGCTCAGAGTCGACGGGGACGATCTGACCTGGCTTGGCCGCGCCGAGGACCAGGGCGCCGCCGGCGATCAGCGACTCCTTGTTGGCCAGCGCCAGTCGGGCGCCGGACTCCAGCGCCTTGAGCGTGGCGGGCAGCCCCTGGGAGCCGGTGATGGCGTTGAGGACGATGTCGGCGGGCACGGCGGCGATCAGGTCGGTCACCGCGTCCGGGCCCGCAAAGATGCGGGGCATCTTGAACTGGCCCTGCGCGTAGCCGCGCTTCTGCGCCTCGGCGAACAGCGCGAGCTGCACGTCGCCCGCAGCGGACGCCCTGGTCACGGCTATGGCGTCGACGGCGAACCCGAGCGCCTGGGCGGCCAGCAGCGCCGGGTCGGAGCCGCCCGCGGCGATGCCCGCGACGGCGAACCGGTCGGGGTTGGCGGCCACGACGTCGAGCGCCTGGGTGCCGACGGAGCCGGTGGACCCGAGTACGAGCAGTGAGCGCCGGGGCGCAATGGAGGAAGTCATCACGACCATTGTCCCGCAGTTCGGAACCGACATCGCACGGGTACGAGCTGACCTTCGCCGTCCGTGACGCGGATCTCGGCGCCAACCGGGTGAGCGTTACGCCATTCGGCCTAATTCTTGATCGGCGCGCATGGGTCGGAGCCGGGCGGGGCATGTTCCCGGCGAACAACGAGAGAAGGAGCACCGATGGGCATCCTCGGCTGGATCGTTCTCGGCCTGTTGGCAGGCGTGATCGCCAAAGCGATCATGCCCGGCAACGACCCGGGCGGATTCATCGTCACCACACTGATCGGCATCGTCGGCGCGATCCTCGGCGGTTTCATCGGCAACGCCATCTTCGGCGGCGGCCTCGCGACGTTCTTCAACCTGCGCACGTGGCTGCTGGCCATCCTGGGTTCGCTCATCCTCTTGGGCGTGTACCGGCTGGTCACCGGGGGGCGCGGACGAGCTCGGGTCTAGCGACCCTTGTCACACCTGCGGGCGTCGTGGAGACCACGGCGCCCGCAGTGTTGTCCGGGTATGGAACGATGGCGGCGCACGGATCGGATCAGCTGGAGGAAACGTGGCTCGCTCGGAGCTGGAGAAGCGCAAGGCGACCCCCGCCGCCGCGTTCAGGGTCAGCCCGCAGGAGGAGCCCTCGGCCGAGTGGGGCTGGCACGGCGGCTTCCCGCGCGCCACGCTCGTCGCGGGTGTGCTGGTGGGCCTGTCGATGTTCGCCATGCTGATCGGCAACCACACCGGCTGGACCGAGAACCTGTGGCTCATCGGCACCGGCCTGTTCCTGCTCGCCGGTATCGGCTGGCTGGTCCACAAGCGCCGCACCTCCTGGCGCGGCTGAGCGACGCCGCGGGTCGCGGCGTCTCATCCACCGCCGCTACGCGACGGTCGCCTCCGGGCGCGGCAGCTTCGCGATCAGACGTTTGATCGCTCGCTGCAGATCGGCCTCGTCGTGGCCGAAGTCGGTCAGGTACGACCGCAGCGCCGCCAGAATCAGCGTCAACTCGTCGTCCGCGACTTCGATGACCTTCGTCGCCATAGGTCAACGGTACGCGCCTGAGGGAAGAATCCGCTGGGTGAAGGGTCTCGAGGCGGCGGCGGGCAGCACGGTCGGCACACGCTATTCCGCGAACTTCGATGTCGCGCACCTCGCACTCGACCCGCTGGTAGCGGTCGTCGCCGACGGAATGGGCGACGGCGAGGGCAGCGCGTTGGCTGGCCGGACCGCCGTGGACACGTTCGTGGAGTTGGCCGCGCCTGATCCTCGGGCACTGGTCTCGGCGGTGATGGCCGCGCAGGAACGGGTCCGCGAGATCGGGCGGCGGGTCGCGGGGCTGGCTGGGTGCACGCTGACGGCGCTTGTGGCCGGGGACGGGCTGTGGATCACCCAGGTCGGTGACTCGCGGGTGTACCGGTTGCGGTCGGGACTATTGGAGTTGGGACCACACGATGGCCTGGCTTGGTGCTGTCCATGGGTGGTATCCGTTCGACTCAACGCAGGCCGCGGCGGCGCGGTATCAGCTGGTCCGGTATGTCGGCCATCCCGCGCGTCCGGAGCCGGACGTTCTGCATGTCGCGCCGCGGGCGGGTGATGTGTATCTGGTTTGTACTGATGGGGTGGCTGAGCAGGTTCCTTACGCGGGCCTGCTGGAGATCCTGGGCAGCCGTGCGACTCCGCAGGCAAAGGTCGAGGCCCTGCTCAACGCGGCCGACACCGCAGGCGGCCGCGACAACGCCACGGCGATCGTCGTGCAGTGGCCCTAGCCGCCGGCGAGGTGGCCCGATGGATCAAGCGCTCCAGGGGTCGAGTACTTCGGCGCCGGTATCGGCGAAGTCTTCGATGTTTCGCGTCGCCAAGCACGCATTGTGTCGCAGACAGATCGCGGCGATCTGCGCGTCAGCGAGACTAATTGGCCGTCCCAGACTCTCGTGCGCCGCAGCAATCCGTGCGTAATGCATCGCCGCCGGGCCGTCGAAGGGCAGGATTTGATCTTGGAAATCCTCAGCCAGGAGTTCGGCGATTTTGACCAACAACGATGTCTTGCGCCGCCCGTCTGGCAGGCGTGAGACCCCGAACTGAAGCTCAGCCGCCGTCACGGCCGTGATGAACACGTCGTCAGCCGGATGTTGATCCACCCACCTGATTACGTTCTCGTCAGGCACGTGCCGCATCAACTCGGACACGACGTTGGTGTCGAGAACGATCACTCAGGCAACTCCGCCGCTCGGGCAGGCTCAACTCGCGCCGGAAGTTCGACGGAAAGGTCATCCGAGTCGGCGAACCGCTGCCGAATCCGGGTCGCCATGCCCGATCGAGATCTCGGCTTGTTCAGCGCCTCCGCGAGGATCGCACGAACCTCGGCTTCCATCGAGCGGCCGTGTTCGGCCGCCCGAATCCGCAGTTCGGCTTTCAAGTCGTCGGCGAAGTCCCGGATCGTCAACGTGGCCATGTCCACCTCCAGCAGCTCACTGCTAGCAGTGCTAGCACGAGTGGGCTGGTAGGCGTTTAGCCCTCGGCGGCCAGCTGGCCGCAGGCCGCGGCGATCTCCTGGCCGCGGGTGTCGCGGACCGTGCAGGAGACGCCCTGCGCCTCGACGCGGCGGACGAATTCGCGTTCGACCGGCTTCGGGGAGGCGTCCCACTTGCTGCCGGGGGTCGGGTTCAGAGGGATGACGTTCACGTGTGCGAGCTGGCCCAGGTACTTGCGCAGCAGCTTGCCCAACAGATCAGCGCGCCACGGGTGGTCGTTGATGTCGCGGATCAAGGCGTACTCGATCGACACCCGGCGACCCGTCTTGTCGGCGTAGCCGCGGGCGGCCTCCAGGACCTCGGCGACCTTCCACCGGTTGTTCACCGGCACCAACGTGTCGCGCAGCTCGTCATCCGGAGTGTGGAGCGACACGGCGAGGCGAACGTGCAGGCCTGCTTCCGTCAGCTTATTGATCCCCGGCACGAGTCCAACCGTCGACACTGTCACCGAACGCTGGGAGATACCCAACCCATCCGGCGCCGGATCGCAGATGCGGTGGATCGCGTCGAGAACACGACGGAGGTTACCTAGTGGTTCTCCCATTCCCATGAAGACGACGTTGGAAAGCCTGCCGGGGCCGCCTGAGAGTTCGCCGTCGCGCATGGCGGCGGCGCCGATGCGGACCTGGTCGACGATCTCGGCTGTCGACAGGTTGCGGGTGAGGCCGCCCTGGCCGGTGGCGCAGAACGGGCACGCCATGCCGCAGCCCGCCTGGCTGGAGATGCACAGCGTGGCACGGTCGGGGTAGCGCATAAGGACGCTCTCGATGAGCGTGCCGTCGTGTGCGCGCAGGAGCGTCTTGCGGGTGGTGCCCTCGTCGCAGGTGACCTTGCGGACCTCGGTGAACAGGGTCGGCATCAGGTCGCCGACCAGCTTGTCGCGGCTCGCGGCGGGGATGTCGGTCATCGCCTCAGGGTCGACTGTCAGCCGGCCGAAGTAGTGATTGGCCAACTGAGCCGCGCGGAAGGGCTTCTCGCCGAGTTCCACCACGGCGTCCTTGCGCTCAGCGGGCGAGAGGTCGACCAAGTGCCGCGGCGGCAGACCACGGCGCGGGGCATCGAAGAAAAGCGGGAGGGCAGTCATAGCCACACCAGTCTCTCATGCGCTGATGACGTGCCCGGACACAGGCGCCGGATCGACTCCATTGTTGGTTGCCCCGAGTTACCCGCCAGCCGCCGCGCCTCACTCTCGACGCTCGAGCAGTGCGTCGAAGCGCAGCGGGACGACAACAGTCTCGAGGACTACCAAGAAGCCTGCGAATAACCGTCCCATGATCGAAATTGACATTCGGGCCGTACCGGAGCGGGGCCTGCACACGTGGCTGACTCTCTCGGGCCAGTCCAACCCGGACCATTCAGTGCATTGGACGAGCGGGACACGGCGTCGATTCACAGCCAGACCGACCTGAGTCAACGCTCTGGCGGACATCGTCATCTACGGCGACGAGTCGGTACCCCCCGTCGCGGACGAGTGGTACCGAGACACGGATCTCGACTCGCGCGAGATCGATCTGACTCGACGACCTGAGGATCGTCGATGTCGTGTGGTCGAGCGGCGACTTCGATGGCGCCGAGCCATGATCGAGTGCGGACGTCAATCGCAGTGGTCCCGTCGTCCACACGGTGGCCCCGATGTCGTGCTGGAACTCGATCGCCACGAGGGCCCGCCAGTCCTGATGCTCGTAGGACTCCTGACGCAATGAGCGGGCCTAGAGGCGGGCGCCAGCAGATGATGCTGCAGCCCATGGCCAGGAAGGCTTCGTGGGTGACGTCGCGGCTCTCCCAGCGGGTGCGGAGTCGGCGGAACCAATGCAGCAGGGTGAACGCGCTCGCCACGACCCAGCGGTGCTCGCCGGGTTGACTCCGCGGCGGGTGATGACGGGCACGATGCCTTTCGGCTTGCGGTACTTGTCGTGATCGGCGCGGTCGGTAGCCGTCGGCAGGGTCGCCCACGCCGACCACGCACCGGTGGGACGGGTCTCGATCAGGGACGCCAGTTCGGTGGATGTCGTCGCGATCTCGGCCGGTCAGGGTGGCCGACCGTCGAGCGGCTCAGCCCCGAGCGCTCCGCCATCGAGGCCCGCGCCCAGTGCGTGGCGTTGCGAGGGTCTCCTCCAACGTCGCGACCACCACCTGCTCCACCCGGTCGACCGTGATCGACGGAGGCCGCCCCGGCCTGTCCTCGTCCTTCAGGGCATCCAAACGCCCCACCGCAAAGCGGGAACGCCACTTCCCGACCACCGTCCGATGAACCCAAGCCGACCCGCGACCTCCACATTTGGACAAGCCATCCGCGCAGGCGCCAACACGACCCGACACCGCTGAGACAGCGCCTGCGCACTCGTCGCCCGCCGCGCTCACCGTTCCAATGTCTCCCGCGCGTGCGCGGTCAACAGCAACTCGACCTTCGGCCGTCCCGTCGGCGCCATCCATCAACACCAGACTTAGACCCAATACCAGTGACTTAAGGGTCGCCCTGGTAGGTTGATCGTCCAGGAGGTGCCTGGATGCCACGGCCTGGACAGGTCAAACCCGTCACGGATGCGCGGATGTCTGATCGGATCGCGATCGGTCTGCTGACCAGGACGTTTCCGTCTGATGTGGTGGATCGGGTCATCGCCGAGACCGGGCGGGAAGGTCAGCGTGATCGGTTGCTGCCGCCGCGGGTGGTGGTGTATTTCGTGCTGGCGATGTGTTTGTTCGCTGGTCAGGGGTATGAAGAGGTTGCCCGGTTGCTGACGGAGGGGATGTCGTGGGCTGCGCGGTGGTCGCGTCCGTGGCGGGTGCCGACGACCGCGGCGATCTCCCGGGCCCGGGTGAAGCTGGGCGCGGCGCCGATGAAGGCGTTGTTCGAGCAGGTCGCCCGGCCGTTGGCGCGGCCCGCGACGCCTGGTTCGTGGTATCGAGACTGGCGGGTGCTGGCGATTGACGGCACCACTTTCGACGTTCCCGACACGCCGGAGAACACCGAGCGGTTCGGGCGTCCGGGCAGCAGTCGGTCTGCGGCACGCGGTGACCGTGCGGCGTTTCCGCAGGTGCGGGTGGTTGCGGTGGCCGAATGTGGCACGCACGCGATCACCGCCGCGACACTGGGTGCGTGCACGGTCGCCGAGGCGACCCTGGCCCGGGACCTGTTCGCGGGGCTGGGCAAGGGAGAGCTGCTGATCGCCGATCGCGGGTTCGCGGGATTGCCGTTGTGGCGGGCCGCGTGCGCGGGCGGCGCCGACCTGTTGTGGCGGGTCCGGGCGAACATCGTGCTGCCGGTGCGGGAGGAGTTGCCTGACGGGTCCTATCTGTCGGAGATCGTGGCCACCGCCGACCACTACCGGCGCAAGGATCCGACCGTGGTCCGGGTCCTCGAGTACACACTCGACGATCCCGGACGCCCGGAACAGACCGCGCCATGCCGGTTGATCACCACCATTCTCAACCACCGCAAGGCACCCGCGAAAGAGTTGGCGGCGTTGTACTGCCAACGCTGGGAGATCGAGACCGCACTGGACGAACTGACGACCCACCAGCGCGGCCCGGCACAGGTGCTGCGCTCACGCTCGCCGGACGGGGTCGAGCAGGAGGTGTGGGGACATCTGCTCGTGCACTACGCGATCCGATCGCTGATGCACACCGCCGCCACCGAACAACGTCTGGACCCCGACCGGCTCTCCTTCACCCGCACACTGCGCCTGGCCCGCCGACAGGTCAGCGCACAGGCGGGCTTTTCCCCCTGACTGGTTGGCCAGCGCCCTACTCGAAGGGGTCCGCGAGATCCTGGCCCGCCTGCTGCCGAACCGGCGAAAACGCAGCAATCCCCGCGTAGTCAAGCGAAAGATGTCCAGCTACGCCCTCAAACGCACAGACCACCGATCATGGCCACAACCCACCAGCGACCCCGGCGAAGCACTCCGGATCGCACCGCACTACCGCGCCGAGTCCGCCAACAAGCACCACAAACGACCCTAAGTCACTGGTATTGGACTTAGACCGTGTCCTACGTGGTGATCTTGACGAAGCGTTTCCAACAGGTCATGGCGGCGGCGAGATCGAGGAAGGCCAGGTAGTTGCCGGGATCGCGCTCGTAGCGTGGTGAGAGGCGGCGGTAACCGCCGAGCCAGGCCATGGTGCGCTCGATGACCCACCCGTGTCGTCCGAGACGTTGACTGGATTCGATTCCCTTGCCGGCGATGCGCGGGGTGATGCGCTTTCCGCGGAGCCATCGCCGCAGTTCAGTGTGGTCGTATGCCTTGTCTACGTGCAGCTTGCCGGTCGGCTGTGGCGACCGCGGTCAGGATCGCGCCTCGACAGCAACGCCCCGACCATCGGCTTCAGGCCTTCGCCGTCGGGAACGTTGCCACCTGAGACACCGACCGCGAGAGGCATTCCTTCCCCTATCGGACAGAACGTGCATCTCGGAGCCCGGTTTGCCCCTGTCCACGGGGCTCGGACCTGTGTGTTCGCCCCCCTTTTTCGCCCGCACGTGGGCCGAGTCCAGGACGACTCGCGAGAGGTCCAACAACCCTTGGTGGCCATTTCCGACAGCACCGCCCGATGCAGACGCGCCCAGACCCCGGCGCGGGCCCAGAGCGTGAACCTGCGGTGCGCCGTCGACTTCGACACCCCGAAACACGGCGGCACGAACCGCCACGCGCACCCGCTGACCAACACGTACACGATCGCCGCGAACACGTCCTCATCAGCGACGTTCCGCGTCCCGCCGCCCTGCCGACGCACACCGGAGGGCGGCAACAACGGCGCCGCCAACTCCCACAACCCCTCCGGCACGATCCACGACCACCGACCACTTTCCATGATCAACAGAACGAAAGATCACCACGTAGGACACGGTCTTAGACACCGGATTTCAGGCGCAGGACACTAGCCCCCTGATGACTGACGCGATCGGCCCATCCTCTATCGACCCGTAGCGCCCAATACTGTGTCGACAATCCCCGACGTATTGAGGGAGTGGGCATCCAACGTTCGACTGCGGGTTCCGTGCGGCAGGAAGCAGGGCGGCAGCGCAAGAGTGCACACCCGCGTACGTGAACCCATATGCGAAAGAGCCTGAGCCAGCCTTCCGCCAAGCGACCCTATTCCCATTGCGTCTTCGACAACGACGACTCGGTCGTAGGACTCTGCCAACGCGACAAGATCTGAATTAAGTGGAGCGATCCACAAGGGATCCACAACCGTGGTCCGAACTCCCAACTCGGCCAACGCGCCTGCAGCTTGTTTCGCCGCATTCGCCATCGGACCGACGGCGACGATCAGGCAGTCCGGGTCACGCTGGTCCCAGAGCACGTCGCAGCCGCTCACCCGTCTAATTGCGCGGATAGTGGGTTCGACGCAAGCCTTCGGATATCGGATAGCGGTCGGGCTATCGCTTATCGAAACTGCGGTTCGCAACGCCGCGCGCAGACGATCCGCATCCCGTGGCGCCGCCAATCGCAGCCCAGGCACAATCGGCAGTAGTGATGCGTCCCACATACCGTGGTGACTCGCCCCTTCCTCCCCGGTGACCCCAGCATGGTCAAGGACGAATGTCACTGGCAATCTGTGCAGCGCAACATCCAGAAGCAGCTGATCAAAAGCGCGGTTGAGGAATGTTGAGACGACCACCACGACGGGATGCAGGCCAGCCATAGCCATCCCCGCTGCACAGGTGACCGCATGCTGTTCGGCAATACCAACATCAAAAACACGATCCGGAAATTTCGCCGCGAACCGACTCAGGCCTATCTGATCGAGCATGGCCGCTGTCACACAGACTACATTGGGTTCGTCGGCACCGATAGCGGCGATCTCGTCAGCAAACACCTCCGTCCATTCAAGTCCCCGACCGGCTTCGGGTTGGGCCACCAAATGCATGTTGTCAACTTCGTCCGCCTCCGCTGGCAAATGCCCATTCCCCTTGCGAGTGAGACAATGAACGACGACAGGAGAGTTGAGCGACACCGCTTCGCGAATAGCCGTTTCGAGCTCCTGAATGTTGTGGCCATCTACCGGCCCCACATATTGAAGGCCGACCTGTTCGAATACGCTTGGACGTTCACCGTCACGCAATCCTGCGAGATGCCCGGCAAGGCCACCAGCCGTGGGGCCATAGGACCGACCGTTATCGTTGAGCAGGACGACCACGGGGTGATCGGATTCCCCGAGGCTGTTTAACGCTTCCCACGCCATACCTCCTGTCAACGCGCCATCACCCACTACTACCGCCACACGGCGGTTAGATCGGCCGAGCCGGAATGCCTTGGCAAGGCCGTCCGCGTAAGACATTGCTGTGGATGCGTGCGAGTTCTCGATCACATCATGGGGCGACTCGGCGGTGCTGGGGTAGCCAGATAGCCCACCCTCACGACGAAGGGACACGAAGTCCCCTGCCCGGCCTGTCAACATTTTGTGCACGTACGCCTGATGGCCGGTATCGAACAGCACGAGATCCTGAGGCGAGTCGAATACACGATGAACCGCGATGGTCAACTCGATGACGCCCAGGTTCGACCCCAGGTGCCCGCCTGCTCGCGACACGTGCTCGATCAAGAATTCGCGGATCTCACCCGCCAATCGGGTCAGCTTGGACTCTCCAAGCTTCTTCAGGTCATGCGGCGACTTGATCAAGTCCAACAACGACATCTGGGCTCCCTCCTAATCCACGCGGTGGACGTGGTCAAGTCTCCGAAGTAGTAGCGGCGGCCGTTGAAGCGTCTCGAGATCTTCTACGCACGCGCCGCCCCCCTGGGTCCGTGGTCTTCCGTCTGCGCCCTCACCTGCGCTCGTATACCTGGAACCCAAAGAGGCACCACACACGTAGATCCCTATGACCTTTACGTCTGCGGAACGCCGGACGAACGGGAGTCACAGGCTCGTGCGCCGCAACGGAGGCAAGATGATGCGTCCGATCTCAGTCATGCTGCAGTACTTCCACGCTTGGCCCAACGATGCCGGGATGGTGATCGCACGGCAGCTCGGGTGGTACCGGGACGTCGGCCTCGACGTCCGCTTCTGCTTCGCGGACTTCGCGCACAGTCGACCAACCGACTACCTGGCTCGTGGCGAGGTCGACATCGCAATCGCACCCAGCAGCCGCCTTCTGCGTCACCGTGCGGCGGGCGATCGGTTAGTGGCTGTGGCGGCGGTAAACCAGGTCGGGCTGGAGGCGATCCAGACAACCGCTGCGAGCGGGATTCGCCGACCACGGGATTTGGAGGGGCGGCGCGTCGCATGCAACCCCACTCCTAGATCGACCGGAATCGTCTTGGACGCTGTGACCGCCGACGGCGGTCAGCCCAGTGCAGTCGAGTTCGTCGACTTCGGTCTCCGCGAAGTACTTCCTGAGGAACTTGATGCCGTAGGAGCTGATGCCTCCTTTGGCGGCTATTGGGTCTGGGACACGCTACGCACCCGGCTACTCGACCATGAGCACGTGGTCATGCCGATCGATGGACTCGGCGTTCCTAGGCATCACAGCTACGTCATCGTCGTGCGCGAGGACCTAGTCGAGCACGAGGCCATCTTGGTGCGAACTTTCCTGGAAATCACCAAGAGGGGATACCTGTTCGCTATCTCCGAGACCTCGGCAGCGCTGGACTCCTTCGAGCCCGCGGCGCCGTTCCTGCCTCGCCCGCTGATCACGCGCTCGTTCGAGCTTGTACGAGATACGTGGCTCCACAAAGGACGCTGGGGCGCCATCCGCCACGAGCTTCTCGAGCCTTACGCGCGTCGTCTGGCTGCTTGGGGTGCGTTGCCGGACGAGTCCGTTTGGCGTGCCGCCGTCTGTACCGACTTCTAGCTCGACTTCCCGACGGAAAGAGGAGTGATGTCGCTTCACGACAAACCGGACGTGCCGATAACGACTGTCGGTACCCGCGTTCACCGACGCGAAGATCGGCGCCTGCTGACCGGACAGGGGCGGTTCGTCGACAAGGTATCGCTGACGGGCGCCGCGCACGCCGTCATCATCCGCAGCCGTATCGCACACGGCGTCGTGACTGCCGTCGACTTCGAAGCGGCACGAGCCGCCACAGGTGTTCTCGATGTCATCGGTCCATCTGATGCGGAAGGAGCAGAGCTACCTTGTGTCAGCACGGTCCCTGAGCAGCCCCGGAGTTACCCGGTGCTGGATGAAGTAGTCCGGTACGTTGGCCAGCCAGTAGCCGTGTTGATAGCCGAGACTTATGAAGCCGCACTCGACGCGGTGGCACTCGTCGAAGTTCACCTCACCCCCTTGGCCGAGGTTGCTGGCGTCGAAGCCGCTTTGGCGAATGACGCGCCGGTACTTCATGACGGCTCCAAGAGCAATCTGATCGCGGATTTTCCGATCGGGGACCCCGCCGCCGCAGTCGCCGAAGCCCCACATGTCATCGAAATGACATTCCGCCTCGGCCGGGTCACACCAAGACCCATCGAGCCGCGTGGTATCGCGGCGGTCTACGACGGGGATGTCCTCACGGTCTGGAACGCAACACAGGCACCGCATCACGCGCGGGATCATCTTGCCCAAGCGTTGAACTTACCGCAGGCCAACGTGCGGGTGGTCGCGGGCGATGTCGGCGGAAGCTTCGGAGCGAAAGAGCACATCTATCCGGACGAGGTCGTGGTCTGCCTGGCCGCGATGAGGCTGCGCCGCCCTGTCCGATGGTCCGAGACACCGGGCGACCAGCTGACGGCGACAGTGGCTGCAAGGGACGCGATCCACGTCGGGCGACTCGCCTTCGAGGCGGACGGACGTTTCGTCGCACTCCACTGCGACATACTCGGCAATCTCGGCGCGCACCCTTCCAACGTCGGATTTGGCCCGCTCGCGCTGTCCGCGATCATGCTGGCAGGCCCGTATCGATTCGACAGCTGCGGGGCGCGCGTGCGAGGTGTTGTCACAAATACCACGCCAACCGGCTCATACCGTGGGTTTGGCCAACCAGAGATCACGTGGACGCGTGAGCGACTTATCGACGAGGCGGCCCGCAGCCTCCACCTCGACCCGGTGGAGCTCAGGCTTCGCAACATGTTCGGTCCCGATGACTTCGTCCTCAAGGACGGCACGTGGCACCCATATGACTCTGGCGACTTTCCACTCGCCTTGCGCACCTTACGAGAGCTCGTACGGGAGGTGCCCGCGGACGACAACCGCAAGCGAGGTATCGGATTCTCGTGTCACGTCGAGTCAACTGGCATGGGTCCCTCGATGGCCATGAAGGGTGCCGGGGTTGCGGCAGGCGGGTTCGAAACCATCGTCCTGCGAATGGAACCTGACGCGTCGGTCACCGTATGCAGTGGGCTCGTCGGCATCGGCCAAGGTATCGAGACCGCTTTTGCCCAGCTCGCTGCCGACGGTCTGCGGGTCCCATTGGATCGAGTCAAAGTCGTCATGGGTGATACAGAAACCTCGCCCTACTCGTCAATCGGCGCCGTCGCCAGCCGATCGACCGCACTCGGTGGAGGGGCGCTAGTGCGAGCAGCAGAGTCCCTGCGCGCACGGCTGCTGGCACTCGCCGCTCACCGGTTGGAGGTCTCCGCAGACGATCTCGAGTACGCCGACGGCTGTGTGCGAGTCGTGACGGATCCGGCGAACTCGCTGGCGTTGGCCGACTTGGCTGCCTTCGCATGGCGCGGTTGGGACCTACCGAAGGGTGTGGGACCCGGCCTTGAGGAGCGTACATCCTACGATCCGACCTCATACGTCCACGCGTTCGGGGCCCACGCGGCAGCCGTGGCGTTCGATCCGGAGACCGGCGCGGTCGAGGTCGAGAAATACTGGGTCGTCAACGACTCCGGGGTCCTGGTCAATCCGACAATCGTCGAAGGACAGATAGTGGGCGGCGTCGCCCAAGGAATAGGAATGGCCCTCACCGAGGAGATAACATATTCCGACAACGCGCAACCTTCTGCCAATTACCCGTTGATGACGGCACCCGACATTCCGAGGATCGAAGTGGTCATGCTGGAAACAGCCTCGCCAGTGACTCCTGGAGGCATGAAGGGGGCGGGCGAAGCAGGCATCATCAGCTCGCCTGCCGCAATTGGGAACGCCGTCGCGGCTGCTATGCCAACGATCGCCGACCAGATCGTCGCGACGCCGTTGACGGCACACGCACTGTGGCAAGCGCTCATCCGCGCCGCCACGTAGCCCCCCGACTACCTTCGAACTGTCAACCGGGCACCTTTACGACCCGGCAATCAGCCCTGGCCCAGGGAAGAGTGCCGATCGGAATATGCCATTCGGATCAAGGGCTTCCTTGGCACGGATCCACTCCGCCCAGGCATCACCGAACTGCGCCCGCCAATCGGAGAGGGTCATAGACCCGAGCCAACCTGACAGGTACCGCGTGCCCCCCAGTTCAAAGCATGTACGATTTGCCCGGGTAATAAATTCCAGCACATCCCGAAGCTGCTCGGCCACGCTTTTCGTAGCAATGGCCGCGACACAGTACACCTCACCATCAGGGATCCTCACTAGAGGTGGTGTACCGTCTCGGTGAACCGGCACACAACGTATAACGTAACCAGCCGGGAGATCCGAGGACAACATCTCGACCATCGAGCCGCAATGCTGCCTCGCCACAAAACACTCGAACACCGGAAATTGGCCTTGCTCACGCGCGAAGTCGACATAGTATCGCGACGGAAAGTCCGACGCCGAGTATTTAACGACCTCTCGTGATTGAAAGCGTGAAACCCATTGGGGGATCGCAGCCGAGCCGCCGAAGGTAAGTTCCAGAGTCGCCGAATCAGGCCCCAAGATCGCCTCGACGTGGCTCCAGGACTCGGTTGGATCCAGATTCAGAATTGCCGCGAGCCAGTCGGACCGCGAGTCGAAGCTCACTCGAACCAGGCTGAACGTATCCGGGACATGTATCATGGGCAGAGTTGCTTCGACGAGGAGGCCACACCGTCCGAGGCCGCCAAGAGCAGCCGCGAAGACCTTGGGTCGCACGTTTGGACTGCACACGAACTGCTCTCCGTTTCCGGTGACCAGTGCCACCGAGTCCACATTCGACACGAGCAGGCCGTGCCGGGCGGACTCGCTTCCCACTCCCCCCACTGACAAGGTGCCTCCTATCGTGAGGTCAAGGTAGGTCGGAAGCACTTTGGGCAGCATGCCGACGGTGAGGCAGTGTTCTACAACCTTCCGCCAAGTCGCGCCCGCCTGACACGTAACCGTCGCTGTCGCGACGTCGACGAAGACCGCGTCTAGGCTGGTCATGTCCACCGTGACACTGTTCCAACCGAGCGATTGGCCACTACCGCTGTGCCCCATCCCCCGTGGCGTGAGGGCGATACCGTTCGCCAGTGCCTGGGCGACCAGGCGTCGAACAGCACCTGGACTTCGCGGCTTGGCTACGCCAACTACCCGTCCAGAGTACAAACCGCCGTAGTCGGTTTCGAATCCCGAAAGGTCATCAGGATGGCACGACCAGTCCGTGTCGACTGTGGACAACTCGACCCGGCTATCCGTTCCCATGTCAGCGAACCTCCAACCTATATGCCGCGGTCAGCGGTATCGATCTCGCTCACCCGATAACAGCGATCCCGTCGGGATCGATCTCAAGCGCGACGACGTCGCCACGCGCCGCGGCAGAACTGATTGGTGCCACCGCCTCGAGTTCTTGGTTCAACACCGTGACAAGCAGCCTCGCATGTCCAGCGCGGGTCGTGCGTCGCTGAACTGTGCCAGCCAACGGGCCGTCAGCACACACTCGCAATGCTGCGGCGCGCAGGCCGACCCAAGCGTTCATGCCGAGTAGCATGCGTGCGATGCCGGGACGCAACACGTTGGCGCAGTTGAGAAAGCGCGCGGCCTCGACGTCGACAGGGTTGCGCCACACCTGGTCTGCGACCCCGATTTGTACGATCTTTCCAGCTCGCATGATCGCGACTCGGTCGGCGAGGCCGAATGCCTCGTCATGATCATGTGTAACGACCAACGCCGTAGTCGCGGTTGTGCGCAGAAGCATGACCAGTTCACCAGCCAGGTGCTCGCGCAGTGCGCGGTCCAATGCCGAGAGTGGTTCGTCCAGCAGCAGGACCCTTGGCTTGGCGATCAATGCCCGAGCCAAAGCGACTCGTTGCTGCTCACCACCGGACAGTTCGGTGACGGAACGACTCTGGTAGCCGGCGAGACCGACCATTTCCAGCATGTCGGCCACCTGCCTGTTACACGTGGTGCGCTTGACGCCGCTGATCCGCAGGCCAAACGCGACGTTCCCCGCTACATCACGATGCGGGAACAGCTGGCCGTCTTGGAACACCATACCGAAGCCGCGTCGATGAACAGGAACGTGCGAGAGGTTCTTGTCGTCGTAGAAAACCGAACCTTCGGTCAAAGGCTCTATTCCCGCGATCGCACGGAGCAGAGTGGACTTGCCACACCCTGAAGGACCGAGCAACGCGATGATCTCACCGTCGGAGACAGTCAGGTCGACCTCGGCCACCGCACGTACCGTGTCGTAGCGAACTGTCATGCCGTTCACTCGCAACGACATCAGAAATCACCACCATTGGGCGCTCGAAACCGCTCGATCAAGAGCACCGAAGCCGCGGTCACAACCATCAGCAAAACACACGCCGCATACGCCATTTGGTTGTTGAGCTGACCAGGGCGCGACATCAGGCGTGCGATGATCACCGGCAAGGTCGGCGCTTCCGGCCGTATGAGGAAACTTGTAGCGCCGAACTCACCTAGTGCCACGGCGAATCCGAAGCCACCGGCGGCGACAAGTGTTCTTCCCACAATCGGAAAGTCGATCTCCCACAACACGCGCCCAGGCTTCGCACCAAGGGTGGCAGCTGCTTGCCTCAGTCGATCGTCCACTGCACGCAACACGGGCAGAACCATACGAATTATCAACGGGGTCACTATCAACGCCTGAGCAAGCGGGACCAGAGATGACGATGTACGCAGATCACCGGGCAGATGCCCCAAGGTGACAAGATATCCGAAGCCAACAGTAACCGCCGAGACCCCCAACGGCAGCATGAGTGCGGTGTCCAAGACTCCTCCGAGCACCGACTTGTTCCTGGCGAGGCCGAGGAGCACGACCGCGGAGAAGGTTCCAAGAATGAACGCCAGGATGGTCGCGTCGGTTGCCGTGCGAATCGAGTTGAACAACGCGTCCATACCGGACACAGCGAGCGTGCCCCGCTCGCCGGTACCAGCCAGCGCGCGGAATCCATCGAGACTCCACCCCGTCGACGTGGAGAGCGATCGAACAAGCAGACTCACGATCGGAACTAGCAAGGCGAGCACCACGATCCAAGCAGCGCCAACTGCCCACCACTCGCCTCCGCGTGGTCTGCGGAGATGCTGCGCGCGCAGAGAAAACCAGCTCTCGCGCTTACGCCTGGCGGCGAGGCCGACTAGCAAAACACACAACACAGCGGACACCTGCAGCAATGACAGCGCTGCAGCTCCTGACAGGTCGAACAGCGCGACTGTGCGGAGATATATCTCCGTTTCCAGAGTCCGGAACGCAGACCCACCAAGTATGAGCACCACGCCGAAACTCGTGGAGCAAAACAAGAAGACCACCGAGCCTGCGGAAATGAAGGCGGGAGCCAAGACTGGAAGGGTGACCGCGAAAAAGGTCCTCAGCCTCCCGGCACCAAGAGCGCGGGCGGCGTCTTCCATCCGACGATCGACACGCGCCCACATCCCACCCACTGTGCGAGCGACCACCGCCACGTTGAAGAACGCGTTCGCCAGGAGGATGGGCCAAATGCCGCCGTGAGGCCAGATTGTTCGAAACGCGACGCCAACAACGACTGTTGGCAGGACAAACGGCACCAGCACGATCAGGCGGACCACGCTGGAACCAGGCACGGAACACCGTGCCAGCAGGAACGCGACAGGGGTGCCTGCGAGCAGGGCCACGATGGTCGAGCCGACCGCTTGGGCGACTGTGTACGCAACCAAGCGCCAGGTCGCCGGATCAGCAAGCACGGTAGACACTCCACCGTCAGCGAATCCAAGGCTTGCGATCGCGATCACGGGCCAGACGAAGAACAATCCCAGGAATCCCGCGGGAACCAGGGCAGCGAGCGGCCAGCTCAGCCGAAGACGACTGCTCGCCATTGCTCCACCCAACGCTCGCGATTGGCGTCGATAGCGTCACCGGGCAGACTGCGAGAGGCAGCAGGAAGCGGCGCGGCCTTACTCCACGAGTCGGGTAGCGCGACCCCATCACGTGTGGGGTAGACGTACATTTGTTCGGGAACGTCGGACTGGAACGGCTCCGACAGCAGGAAGTCGACCACCTTCGCGGCATCCTCAAAGTTGCTGGCACCGTTCAACACACCCGCGTATTCAACCTGTCGATAACAGGTATCGAGCAGCGCTGACGTGCGCGGCACACCGTTGTCGCCGATCTCAGCCGCAGGTGACGAAGCATACGAAACCACAATCGGTCGTGGGCCTTTGCCGCTGGAGCCCGAGAACTCCTGAGTATAGGCTTCCTCCCAGCCGCTCGTGACCTTCACGCCATTGGCTTTGAGTTTGGCCCAATAGTCGAGCCAGCCACTTTCGCCGAAGTTCGCAATTGTGCCAAGCATGAAGGCCAAACCTGGCGACGAGGTCGCGGGGTCCTCGACGACAGTCATGTCCCGGTACTTGGGGTCAAGCAGGTCCTCATAAGTCCGAGGGCCAGCGCCGTCAGCCAACCTTGCAGTATCGATATTCACGCAGACGTCGCCGACATCCACCGCGTGTAGGAGATTCGCCGGAGCGAGTTGGTAACGATGTGCACCGTTCTTCGCTTCGGGGGAAGAATAGCCTGCCAATACATCCGCCCGCAGCACGCGGGAAGCGAACGTCGAGTCAATTCCAAACACGACATCGCCAATAGGATTCTCCTTCGTGAGCACTAGCTTGTTCGCGAGCTCCCCGGCGTCGCCGCTCGCGAGGACCTTGATCGTGACACCGGTGGCATTCTTGAACATCTCCAGTCTCTCCGGCGTCACAACGAACGAGTCGTGAGTCACCAGCGTGACCACTCGGTCATCGCTGGTTGGAGCCGACGTTCCTGTACATGCTGCGACGAGCATGAGGGTCAGGCCCACGATGGGCAGGAGGCGCATCGCACGTTCCTCTCAGTCATGAGTGCTGCGAATCGGATTGTGGTCGCGGTTGCACGAATGCTGCTCCACCCGCAAGTACGCTCATACGACGATTTGGGTTCCAGGGAGGTCAAGGTCGCGCCGTGGGCCTCGGATTCAGCAGCCAGCCGCTACAGCCGTGATCGATAGGCCACGGCCGCCAGATCCGGCATGTGTCTCCCTGCTCGTGGCCACCCGGGTTCGGCAATGTCGGAGCGGTGTGGCGGACAACGACGGCTTGGGCGATGTCCATGTAGGCGGCTGGCGTTCGCTGAGGATCGCCTCGCCAGCGCAGCACCCGTTGGGTCTGCTACACGGATTGGTGTCATCTTGACCTGCCCTACCGGATGGGTTCCAGAGTTGGCGGCGGGCACTGAGATGATCTTGATGTGGGTCGTGTGGCTGTGCTGTCGAATCGTCGGGTGACCGGTCTGTCCGCGGCGGTTCTCGCCTCGCTGGTTGCCGAGGTTGGCCCGGTGTGGCAGGCGCGTCAGGACACCAGGCGGGCCGCTCGTCAGCGCCTGCGGGCTGTCGGCGCGGGTGCGAAGTACCGGCTGGTGTTCATCGACCGGCTGTTGGCGACCTTGGTCCACCTTCGACACGGTGTCACCCCATGACGTGCTGGGTGCGTGGTTCGGGGTGGACCGATCGACCATCACGCGGGCGATCAACGAGATTCGGCCGCTGCTGGCGGAACGAGGGTGCCGGGTCGATGACAGCAGGCGGTTGCGGACGCTAGCCGAGATGATCGACCATCTCGGCGCCAGCGGCAGGGGCGCGTTCGTGGACGCCACCGAGGTACGTGTCCGGCGGCCGGCGGCGGACACGGTCGACCGGGACCGGTTCGTGTCTGGCAAGAGCAAGCAGAACGCCATCAAGACCATGGTCGTCACCGACCTGGAGGGCAGGGTGTTGTTCTGCGGCGCCACCCGGCCCGGGTCGGTCGCCGACATCACCCAAGCCCGCGACAGCGGCCTGACCGGGCTGCTCGCCGAGGCGCACGGTGTCCAAGTGCTCGCCGATGCCGGCTACCAGGGCCTCGGGCTCGAGACGCGCGGGGCGGTGGTGACACCGCCGCACAAGTTCCGCAAGAACCCACCACCCTAGTACGAGAAACACCATGCAGCACAACGCAAAGCCCACTCATCACAACGGATCCGCGTCGAACACGGCATCGCCCACCTGAAGAACTGGCGAGCCCTGGCCCGTCACCTCGTCCGCCGAGCAACCTTCGACCACACCGTCCGAGCCGTGGCCGGACTGCTCTCCGACCACCAACACCAAGACCGCGCCGTACCAACAACGCGGTGACCCGACGCACCCAACCCACGACCGTCTGCCCGAACCAACCATGCACGAGGTCGTTAGATCGAGACATTCACAAAGCCGAACCCGCACCCCGGTCCTCAGCGTCGGACCTCGCTCCCAAGGTCAGCACCAGCCATAGCACGGAGATCGCGAAGAGCCCTGTGTGCTCGAGACTTCACCGTCCCTGCTGGAATCTGCAGCTCCGCGGCAGCATCGTTGACAGAAGCACCACGAAAGAACAACTGGTAGATCACTGCCCGCTTCTCATACGACAAGCAGCTCAGCAGATCTTGGACGACCAGCGTTCCTGCCACCGCGTCTGCGGTATCCGGTGTCTCCACATCGTGCTCACCGAACGCCTGCACCTCGGTCGGCCGCGACTGGCGTGCACGAACTCTGTCCACTATCAGGTTGTGGGCGACCACTTTCAGCCATCCGTACAGCATCTCCGGCTCACCCGTGAGGGCATGGCCATGGCGCCAGGCACGGACGAAGACTTCTTGAACGATGTCTTCGGCGTTCGACCAATCGCCGATGAGCCTTCCTACGTACGAAAGCAGGCGCAACCGATGCCGGCGGTAGAGTTCGTACAGCAGCCGATCGTCGGGCATCGGTGCAATAGTGGGACGCCCCGGAACCACGACTTTGTTCTTGAGAGCCACGACATCTCCCGCGATCCAGTCAACCTGTGGTGGTTACGTGCTGTGGCGCGAAAGCAGTTCCACAGGTCTTCGGCGTATGATCAAGTTTCGCGGCAAGTCGCCCCTACGACAGGCAAGCGACAAGGATCGCCACGCCTCCAGCACGAGCCTGCTACAGCCGCAGGCGGACACTCGCAACCACACCCAAGGTTCAGCTGAACAGGGAACCGACAGATCCGCCTCCGACGTAAGGACAGCGGAACGCCTGATGACACGGCGCGGAGCGGCCACGCGAACACGAACGAGGCGCGGACATAATCGGCCGCGTGGACAGACCGTCGCGCACCTTCGGTGTCAAGCTAGCAGGGCGAACACGCGGCTTCACGCTGGACGCAGACGATCTGATCCACATGAGACGAGTCTGAAGCCACGCGAACACCGAACTCCAGGACGCCAGAACGGACGTATTCCGACACAGTGGCAACGAGGAGATCAGTTGCGAGCAAGCAGCAATAGGGCAGATTCACCGCCTCCTGTAGTTCTACTTGCCGGCTGGCCGGTGACGACCTATCACTGGCGCTTCACGATTCCCGAGTTGGAGCGCGCCGGATTTCCTGTCCTCCCAATCACCTTGCCCGGCCTAGGTGGCACACCAGCGCCCACAGGCGGGACGGACAAGTTGGGCGTGAGCCGAGCTGTTCTCAGCACCCTGGACGAGTTCGAGGTGGATCAGTTCGTCGTGGTCGGCCATGACTGGGGAGGAACAGTCGGTTGCCTTCTGGCGCGAAACCATCCGTCACGGGTTGCTGCGCTTGTAGTCACGGAGGAGATACTCCCCGGGATCGACGTTGAGATTCCCGAGCCGGGCAAGTCGCACTACCCGCGCTGGCACAGCGCCTTCAACGAACAGCCAGGTCTGGCCGAACTGATCCTCAGTGGAGGACGGGAAGAAACATTCCTTTCGATGTTCCTCACACAGAGTGCGGGACCGAAAGGGTTGCCCCCGGAAGCCATGGACAGATATGTGGGTGCCTATGCTGGCGAAGCCTTTACCATCGCACTCCGCTACTACAGGACCGCTCACGAGGACAACCGGGCGGTACTCGGCTACACAGGAGAACTCATCACACAACCGGTACTGGCAATCGGAGGCGAGTTCGGCATGGGACGAGCGGTTGGTGAAGGAATGAAACCACTCGCACGCAACGTGCACTACGTCGAGATCGCCGAAGCCGGCCACTACCCGGCTGAGCAGAACCCTGACCTGTTCAGCAACACACTCATTGCGTTCCTGCAAGGTCTGGCATGACTGCGTGCCAGGAAACCGATCGTCGTGAGGGACCCGTCCCGTTCTCCTGGAGCGCGGCGCGACGATAGGCGAGCCGCACTCCAGGAGGTCCTCATTTCCTATCGAACAGGCGTGATGCGCACGACGACAGCGGACCACGGACAATAGTGATCCGACGTGATGAGATGCCGCTCGACATCGGACGGAAGCCCGTCACAGACTTCAACCGAGTTGGATCCAAAGTGGAAGGAATCCGGATCGATCTGCCAGCTCCATCCGACATTGACGCCCGGCTTGCCGTACTTTACAAGCCCGACGGGTACCGCATCCAGCGTCTTCCCATTCAACAGGTCGAACGCATCCTGAATTACCTTGTCATCGGTGACCAAGACACGGTAGGTCTCGTCTACGACCTCGAAGTCGACAACATAGTCGACGCCAGGGATAGGGGTGGCTCCGGTCAAGACATCGGCGGCAGCCGTTCCAGTCGATGCGAGCATGATCGCACCACCAGCGAACAGCGAAACAAGCGCCTTTGTACGATTGTTCATCTCACTCCTCAATAATTCGGACTTACATGTGAATGTGAAGACTTCGTGAAACTGCGGATGCGCACGAGCTCGTCAACCGGCACCGCAGCCCACGCCGACGTTGCGATGAGCGTCGACACGTAACAGTTCTGCAGATTTATCAACTTGACACACGCCACAGCGAGATTCGTGTGGTTCGTGCCTGATAGCACGAAATCAACAAGATCGACCGCACCCGATAGCCAGGAGCCTCGACCGGAGTCATTCTCGCGCCTACCTCGTACTGAACACCCGGATGCCCATCGTGCTTCCAGTCTGGGACAACACGTCGATCCCCACACCGGCGGATCGAACCTTCACGCTCGCAGTCGGCTGTTCATCTGACCAGTAGGAACGAAGGTCGTCGAAAACCGGCTGAGCCGGTCGACCACCGATCAAGCTTTCGCGACCGGCCGAGTGCAGCGTGAAAGAGTCCGACTGTTCCAGCGAGAACGGGGCGTCATAGCCAGCGATCCGCGGTCGCCAGGGCAGCCCCAGCGCATCGTAGATCGGTTCGGGATTCGCGTCGACGGGGAGGACAAGCCCCTCCCCGGGATGCTGACTGACGTTGTTGTCCAACTGGCTGGTGTCCCAGTAGGACACAAGCAGGCCGTCCTGGTAAGGAAAGTGCTCGGCCAGCTTCGGCGTGTCCGGCATCCCGTGATTGAACGGGCCTGTCTTCCGGTAGTTGCCGTATCCCTCATAGGTCCGGTAACTCGCCACATAGAACTGGTCGAACAATTCCGTACCGCTGGTCTTACGGAATCCGTTGAGCTCCCACGCGTCGGTCGCCCCCTCGGCACCATCGTAGAACACGACGTCCTGCCCAGACTCGACCTGAATATCATCGGCAAAGAACCCTGAGAGAGCGACTTCTTGATTTGTCACGTACCGAAAGCGAAGTTTGACCTCGTGGCCCACGAACGCATTCATCGGCGCAGCGATATCAGCCCAGAAGCCTCCCGTCGAACCGTGCAACGCCGGAACATTGTTGCGGTCCCGCGGGAATTCATTCCACGGATAGTTGATGGTGCCGTTCAACGCTGTCCACGTCGATCCTCCATCGACAGACGCTTGCACGTAGAGGAAGTCGAATGCTCCTTCGATGTCGTACCGGGCCTTGAACTTCAAGGTCGCAGATGTACGTCCGCGCAGATCCACATCGACCGAGGCGGTGTTCTGGAGGTTGTCACCCTTGCCACTCCAGTACATCTGATCACCTGCGAATGGCTCGCCGTAGACTCGCTTCTCCTTCGGAGGCAGTACGACAACTACACCCTGAGGTGCGCCTGTCGGCACTTCGTGCGCACCAAGTTCGACCTGACGCTCGTCCCCCGCGTGCACGACCTCATGATCGAGCCACCCGAGCTGCAGCTTGTCCCACGCCGACAAGTCACCGGCCCGCGTCCCGACGGCTTCACCCTCACCAGAGAACCGAGTCTGCCCCATGAGGCTCCACCAGTTGACGCTGTTCTCCTCCGCATCCGCCGGTCGCGTCCTGTCATAGTGATCAGGTAGACCGAGGTCGTGGCCGAACTCGTGCGCGATAACACCCAGGCCGCCGTTTTCCGGCTGCATCGTGTAATCGCCGACCCAGATTCCGGTGTCGCCGATCTGCGTGCCTCCGCGGCGGTTACCGGCCGGCCCGCTGTTGGTGTTCGCGAACGCGTACCAGTGGTGGCTCCAGATGGCGTCCTCGCCCTGGTTGATGTCGCCATCGGCTTGGTCTCCGCCAGCGTGCACGATCTGAAGATGGTCGATGTACCCATCAGGCTCGTTGAACTCGCCGTCACGATCGGCGTCGTACCGGTCCCAGACGTCGTGGCGCGTCACTTCAGCCCGGATCTGTGCTTCGGTCCAACCATCGCTTCGACGTTGATCCACCCAATGCGCGAATCCGTCGATGACAAGTGCCCATGAGTTGGTGCAGATGATGTCCGGGCATGGATAGCCGTTGGAGCGACCGTACCTGGCCTCGTTGTACTTGACCTTCACCCAGTCTGTGACAGTACCTTCAATCGAGTATCTACCCGATGACTGCCGTTCGTAGTACGTCCGGAGCGATTCACCGTCGCCAAAAAGGAGGTTCTCGAAGTGCTCTCGGCTGTAATCCGCTTGCCAGGGCGTCGTGTTGTCCACTGCCCGATCGGGTTCCGGGATCTCGTTGTGGACTGGGCCGTCGAAGCGCTCCGGCCCCGGGATGCTTGCGTTAGTATCGCGATCCGGGTAGCTCGCGTGACGTTCGTTTCCGAACTCGACGAGAAGGACGAACACTTTGTCAGTGCCAGTCCTGTTCAATTCAGCGTACTGGCGCCCTGCGGTCGTGTGATCGACCTGCGCGGCGGCAACCGTGCTCTGGCCGCGTTTCTCCGGGTTAACACGACCCGCAAGAACGTCGGACAGCGCCTTCTGTCGCAATCCACGACGCTCGTCCTCGAACACATTCGGCAACTCGTCCCCACCTGTCGGGGTTTCGACGAGGCCAATCGAACGCGGCTCCTCCGCAACCGCGGAGGGCGCGAACGCGATCGCCCCGACAGTGAGGGTCATAGCTAAGGCGAGAGAAAGTCTCGGCCGGTGACGCACATATCCTCCTGGATTAGCACACCCATTCGAACCTCCGCTCGACGGCCAAATAGGTCAACCGCCGTTCGGGACAACGGGCGACTCACGACGAGCCAACCGATCAGGTGTACGTCGCCGCGCGAACAGTCGGATCATCACCGCGACCCTCATCTCGGAGAGTTCGAGATGGTGCTCAGGCGGCAGGCAACGCGGTCGGCATTGGGCGCCTATCGCCTTTCCGAGGCGATCGTTTCGCCGTGGCGAGCCCGCGGGTGGCCAGGTGCCCACTGCGGTGCACGGTGGCATCCAGCGGCTTGGGGTGGCGGGACAGTTCGAGCCCAGCGAGGTTGAGGTATACCGGTCCGTCCGGTAAGCGGGCTACGTTGATCGCCAAGAGCGCCAACGGCCAGGGGCCAGAGACCACCGCGCCCGCGGTGATTCGCGGTGGGCGCCCCTCGACCGAGTGAGCCGCCGAACAGCTCGTCTGGCGGTCTCGAGTCGTCGACGCCATCGCTTGACGCGAGAGATCAACCAGCCTTCTGGTGTCAAAGGATCCAGCCGCCTGGGCGGAGCCTGCCCGGCTGGCTGGAGGTGCACAGCGTGGCGCCGACACACACCGCGCTAGAGGGCCAGATCGGTGACCGCCTGCACACCATCCCGATCTGACATTCCCGGTCTTGCCCAGCGCCCACCGCTTACGCCACGCCACGCCACGCCACGTCACCGAGGCGATGACACCGCGTCGACCGGAACCCGGTGTCATCGGCCTTCCCACGCCTGCCAGCTGACGAATCGGCGGCGCGCACCGCCAAATCGACGGCGAGCCTCGGCGGAGTCCGACGTCGAGACGATGACGAGCCGCCGCGGCGGCCCCGCCTGCCACGACGGGTTACCCGATACGTCGCCAGACAAGTGGATCACCTGTCGATCTTGAACTGCCGAACCCCTCTAGTGCCGCGTCGACGCGCGAGATCTTTCCAAGAAATGACGGAATCGCGTTACGCGTTGCCCGGGTGTCGGCGCCGGTGATCCGATCGGGTTCCCCACGACACAGGAGGAACCTTGAAAGCGATCGGTGAGTTGGCGGTGCGGCCGAAGATGACGCGCAGAGGTCTTGCCTTGACGCTGCTGGCGCCTGCCGTCGCGCTGGTGGCGGCGTTCGTCGCGGTCCCCGGGGCGGGTGCGGCCGGGGCGCTGGAGGAGCAGACGATCAAGGTCGTCACCTACAACGTCGGAGACGCGGGCGGCCTGCGCGCCGACCTCGGCCGCCTCATCGACACCGAGCGTCCGGCGGTGATCGGGTTACAAGAGGTCGCCGACCGCGAGGACGTGGTGCGGGATGTCGCGGCCGCCAACGGGTACGTCGCGATCTACGAGACCGACCGCCAGGCCATCAAGCACAACGCGATCCTGGTGCGTGGCAACGTGACCGTCGTCGACCACGGCGCCAGGGAGATCTCGCCCGCGACGAAGGTGGACCCGGCGACCCCGGGCACCGGGCCCGCCGAGCCGGGCGACTGCGGGTGCTGGGTGCCGCCGAAGTACGCCAACTGGGTGCGGGTGCGGGCCGCGGGCTTCGAATGGGTCGTTGGCGTCGTGCACCTCACTCCGTCCGCGCAGCGGTTCGAGCTCAACCGGCGGCTGCACAACCTGCAGGTCGCGAACAGCGCGGAGTGGTTCTCCAGCCGCGTGGCCGAGCCGATCATCATGGGTGACTTCAACGCCGAGCCCGGCTCGAACCTGATGGACGGGTTGCGGCAGGTGGCCAAGCCCTTCAGCGCCCCGAGCTTCGGCGGCGCGTCCATCGACCATGTGTGGACCAAGCGGTCCGCCGTCGGGTCCGAGGTCGACGCGCTGTCCGGCTACGGCAGCGACCACCGCCCGGTTCGCGTCCGGGTGACGGTGACCCGATGAAGGGGCTGCGGCGTGTCGCGGCGCTAGGCGCGGTGGTCGCGGCTTGCGCCGGGGGCCTGTTCGCGGCGGTGCCGGGTGCGACGGCGGGTGCGGCCGAGACGGGGGCACGGGACGAGTCGCTGGACTTCCGGTTCCCGGCGGCGGACCTGATCCGGGTGCCGGACACGAACACCTATGTGGCCTTCGGCGCCAGCATCGCGGGCAACAAGCTGCCCTACACGAAGGTCGAGTTCGCCGATGGGGCGTTCCAGCGCCGGAGCGCGATCGACGGCGACGCGTGGGACGACGTCACCTTCCCCGCCGACTACTGGGCGCGGCCGAACTCTCCACTGTGGACACCGGCGGTGCTCGCGCGTCAGGAGAACGACAGGACCGTCTACTACCTGTTCTACAGCGCCGCGCTGCCCGGGCCGGAGCCCGCGGGCAAGGCGAAGCACTGCATCGGCTACGCCACTTCGCTGCGCTACACGGGAGGTTTCGTCGCCAACGCCGCTCCGCTGTTCTGCCCTGAGCGCGGTTGGGCGATCGACGCCGACGTCAGCCGGGGCCAGGACGGCGTATGGCTGACCCTGCGCAACGGCGCCTGGACCCAGGACCGTGTCACCGCACTTGGCGCCGCCAAGCTGGAATTCGACCGGCCCCGCCACATTCGGCGGCTGTCGGAGGGCGACCCACAGAAGTTGATCGACAACGCGGATCTCGAGTGGACCCACCACAACAGCCCGTCCGACGACGTCCTCACGATCGAGAATCCCAACGCCGTCCGCATCGACGGTGAGTGGTACCTCTTCTACTCGGGCAACAACTGGTACGCCAACCGCTACGCCACGGGCGTGGCCTACTGCGGGACCGCACTGTCCGACAACCGGTGCACGCCGATGTACGAGCAGCGCGCGTACTTCTCCTACAAGCCCGACCCGGACGGCGAGCCGCGGTTCCGGCCCGGCCTGCCCGACCGATATCGCAAGAACAACCTGCCTGGCAACAAACGGGGCCCCGGCGCGTTCAACGCGTTCCAAGCCCCCGACGGTTCCTGGTGGGCCTCGTGGAACTACATCACCGACGCCAGTCCCAGCCTCGGCGAGGACCCGTCGCCCGACCGGCGGAGCCGGATCGCCCGGCTGACGAAGACCGGCAGCGGACCGACCGCCGAGTTCACCGCCTCCTGGTAGCCGCCAGCGCTCGTCCACCTGCCCGGTCCGGGCAGGTGGACGAGTGGCGAAGGTCAGGTCTGCGCGGGCGGCTGTTCGTCGGCGGAGAAGCCCGCCGAGTGCAGCTGGTCGATGGTCGCGCTGACGTCCGCCTCGAGTTGTTCCAAGGAGGCGATGATCTGGTCGAGTTCCTCGGTTGTCAGCTCAGACATTGTCGCCTCCGTCAGCCTGTCGGGCGCGGATCGCGCGCAGTCTCATCAGCAGGACGCCGATTCCGCCCAGCAGTTGGGAGAGTCCGACCATCGTGGCGATGGCGCCGGTGACGAACACCGGCCAGTTGTCGGTGGCCGCGCCGTAGGTCATGCCCGTCAAGCCGCCGAGCACGACGCTGACCGCGACGCAGACGTCGCGGCTCGGTGGGGCGATGTCCGCCAGGTCGGCGGGTTGGAGACTCATGTATCCACCTCTCGTTCCCTAGTAGCTGCCCGCGAGCATCTCGTCGACGAACCTGCTGTCCAGGCCCCTGCCGATCAGGAACTGGCGGACCGCTTCGTCGCCCTCGCCGTACTGCGCCGCGTCGGCCAGCAGGGGGTACTGGGCGATGTCGAAGTTGGTCATCCGCTCGTCGGTCGTCGAGGTGTCGGCGGTCTCGCCGCCGCGCACCAGGGCGTCCCAGGTCTGGTCGTCGACCACGCCGTCGGCGGTCACGCCCGCCGCGGACTGGAACTGCTTGACCGCCTCCTCCAGCACCTCGCCGAACTGACCGTCCGTGGCCCCGCACGCGTAGCCGCGGTGCTCAAGCGTCTGCTGCAGGTACTGGACCCATTCGCCCTCCTGGCCCCGTTCAAGTCGGGGTTCCTCGGCCATCGGCCACCTCCTCTGTAGTAGGGCAGCTACTCAGAGTCGCGGATCGGCGGCCGCGTGTGGCGTTCGAACGTGCGGCTCGCGGGGTGGCGAGCGGTGCCCTATGGGGAGCCGCTCAGACGACAAGCCGGTGGTTGGCATCGACTTCGTCCCTGATGCCCATCCAGGAGTACAGCTCGCGGGCCGCGGCGCGCTGGCGGGCGGCGCCGTTGCGGTCGCCAGTGGCCGAGAGGTCGGCGGCCAGCCCGTCGAAGGCGCGGGCCAGTTCGAGCTTGTTGCCGATCGAGCGCGCGTGTTTGACGGCGGCGCGGTGGTGGACCGCGGCCTCCTGGGGTCGGCCCTGGTCGAAAAGGATGTCGCCCCGCACCCGGTGGGCGGCCGCGAGCAGACCGGGCTGCCTGATCATGGAGAGCGTCCGCATGGCGTTCTGGACGGCGGTGGTCCCCTCACCGAGAGCGCCCATGAGGCGGTTGACCGCGCCGAGTTCGATCAGGGCCGCGGCCTCGGCGTGCAGGTCGGTGATCTCGCGGGCGACGTCCACGGCTTCGACCAGGCACCGCTTGCCCTCGGCGTGGCGGCCCAGCTCGGCGCAGGTCGAGCCGAGGCGGATGAGCGTCTCGCAGATGCCGTGCCGGTCGCCGAGCTCCCGATCGATCTCCAGTGCGCGCAACGCCTTGCGGTACGCGGTGTCGGACGCGCCGGTCAGCAGGTCCACCCCGCTGCTGATCCACAGCGCGACGCCTTCTTCGCGGACGTCGTCGACGGCCTTGGCCAGACTCAGCGCCGCCGCGGTCGCCTCCGCCGCCTTCGTGTACTCGCCAAGGCTCAGGCGGAACAGCCCGATGCGGTTCAGGCAGGCGACCTCGCGGCGCGCGTCCCCCACCAGCCGCGTCAGCTCCAGGGCGCGCTCGGCGCAGGTGATGGCCGAGCCGTAGTCGTCGCCGCGCCAGTGCAGGACACCCAGGTTGAGGACGCTGAGAAGCTCAGCGTCAGCGTCGCCCAGGGTTCGCGCCGCGCTGACCGCGGCGACGTGGGCGGTGATGCCGTCGTCGAGGTGGAAACCGCGGATGAAGTAGCCGACCAGGTTGCGGGCGAGCCCGCACACCGCGGCGCCGCGGGCGGCGCGGATCGCGGCCAGAACGTTGGCTCGTTCGGCGTCGCACCAGGCCATCGCCGCGAAGTCGTCGCAGAGCAGCGGGCCGACGGCGGTGTCGCGCTCGACCTTCGGCGTGCCCGTCGGCGAGATGACCACGCGGGCCCGGTCGGTCATCTCCAGGTAGTAGTCGATCAGCCGGTCAACGGCCGCGGTGCGGTCGGCTGCGGACACCAGTGCTCCCGCGTACCCGCAGAGCAGGTCGTGCTGCGAGTACCGGCCGGGACCGCGCTGCTCGACGAGGTGGACATCGAGCAGGTCCTCCAACAGGTCGCCCGCGTCGGCCGCCGGGATGCCCGCGAGCGCGGCGGCGGCGTAGGCGTCGACATCGTTGCCCGGCATCGCGGACAGCCTGCGGAACATGTGCTGGTGTTCGGCGGACAACTGCTCGTAGGACAGCGCGAAGGCCGCGCTGACCGCGTCCGTGGCGCGTCCGCCGCGTTCCCGCTCGGCGCGCAGCCGGTCGGCGAGGTGGCGCACGTCCCAACTCGGCCGGTCCCGCAGCCGGGCCGCGGCGATCCGGATGGCCAGCGGCAGTCGCCCGCACAGCGCGACGACGTCCTCGACCGCGTCGGGGTCGTGGCGGCCGGGAGCCGCGGCGTCGAACAGGGCGACCGCTTCCCGCTCCGGCAGCACGGTGAGCGAGACGTGCCCGGCGTCGCGCAGCGCCCCCAGTCTGCGTCGGCTGGTGACGATGGCGAAGGTGCCCGGCCCTCCGGGCAGCAGCGGAAGCACCTGGTCGACGCCCTCGGCGTTGTCCAGCACCATGAGCACCCGCTTGGCGTGGACCTCCGCGCGCCACGCCGCCGCCCGGTCGTCCAGCGACGGCGGGATGCGCTCCGGTGAGACGCCCATCGCCCGCAGCAGGCTGGCCAGCGCGGTCGTCGGCGAGACCGGGCCACGCCCCGCGGTGTGGGCGTGCAGATCCAGGTAGAGCAGGCCGTCGGGGTAGCGGTCGGCGAGGTCGTGCGCGGCGCGCAGAGCCAGCGCGGTCTTGCCGACCCCCGCCATGCCGTCGATGGCGACGACCAACGAGTCGGAGGTGACGACCGCGGCCAACTCCCCCACCCGGCCGGTGAACCCGCCGGGGCTGGCGGGCAGCGTGTTGCGGGTCGACTCGGTGGGCTGGGTGTCGGCGCGCAGGATCTGCTCGTGGGCCTCGCGCAGCCCGGGGCCGGGGTCGACCCCGAGGTCTTCGGCCAACACGCGCCGGGTCGACTCGAACAGCCGTAGCGCGTCGGCCTGGCGGCCCGCGCGGTGCAGCGCGACCATCAGGTACTCGACGAACCGCTCGCGGATCGGGTGCGCCGAGACGAGTTCGGTCAGCTCGGCCACCAGGTCGCGGCCGAGGTCGAGGTCGGCGGCCAACCGCTGCTCAAGGGCGCTCAGCCGCAGTTCCTCCAGGCCGGAGCACAGCCGCGACCGCACCGACTCCGGTGCCACGTCGGCCAGCGCGGGGCCGCGCCACAGAGCCAGCGCCTCCGCCAGGATCACCGAGCGGCGTTCGGCGGGCTCGCCCGCGGCCTCACGGACGAGCCGCTGGAAGCGGTGGGCGTCGACGGTGTCCGGGTCGACCTCGACGCGGTAGCCCGCGTCCTGCCGGGTGATGGCCAGGTCGGGGAGCACGGCGCGCAGCCTGCTGACGTGGCTGCGCAGCGACGCGGCTGCCGTCGGCGGGGCGACTCCGTCCCACAGCAGGTCGATCAGCCGCTCGGCGGACACACTCCGGCCTTGGTCCAAGAGCAAGACGGCAAGCAGCAGCCGCTCCCGCCTGCGCGGGATGCCGACCTTCCCCCCGATGGCGACCTCGACGTCCCCCAGCAGCCGAAACTCCACCCCATCACCCTAGTGGGTGATCGAATCCCGTTCGACGCTCAGGCGCTGCGCGGGACGGCGGCGACCGGAAAGCGGCCCACGATGTCCACAGAGGACTGCGCACCGCCGGTGTCCCTGAACCGGCCGGTGCCCGCGAGCCTGGCCCGCTCGACCGCGTAGGCCCGGACGAGTCCGTGCAGGTAGTAGCGCTGCGACCGCACCTGCCGCAGCAGGCTGCACGAGGCGAGCCTGCGCAGCGCCTCGGTGGCGGCGTCGAGCGAGACGCCGCCGATGTCGGACACCGACTGCGCGGTGAAGTCCGCGGTGGGCATCCGGCTCAGCAGCTGGAAGACGCGGGCGACCTCCGGGCTGAGCGCGGCGTGGACCGAGTCGAACGCCGCCCGCACGCCGGTGCCCGGGTCGCCGTCGACCTCCAGCTTCCCGATCCGGTCGCCGTGGAGTTCGGCGATGTAGTCCTCCAGCCCGCGGTCGCCGCGGAGCAGCAGGTTCGTCGCGGCGTTGCGCAGCGCGAGTGGAAAGCGCCCGCAGAGGGCGATCAGCTCCTTCGACAGCGCCCGGTTGGCCCCGATCCGCGACGCACCCGCGATCGCCGCCAGCAGCGCGAGGGACTGCTCGGCGGTGAGCACGTCGAGGCTGACCCGAAGCGCGCCGTGCGACGCGGTCAGTCCGCCGAGCTGCTGCCTGCTGGTGACCAGGACCGCGGACCCGGACGACGTCGGCAGCAGCGGCCTGACCTGATCGACCGACGTGGCGTCGTCGAGCAGGACGAGAACCTTGCGGTCGGCCAGCAGTGTCCGGTACGCGGCCCGCAGGCCGTCGAGATCAGCGGGCACGCGCTCCGACGGCAGGCCCAGTGCCGCGAGGAACCTCGGCAGCACCCGCTCGGCCGCGCCGCCGGGGCCGCTGAGGTCGGCGTGCAGCTGGCCGTCGGGGAACCGCGGAGCCAGTTCGTGGGCGGTGCGCAGGGCGAACGCGGACTTGCCGATGCCGGGCGGGCCGGTGACCACGACGCACGGCACCCCCGACGGGGATGACGGGGTCAAGTGGTCGACGGCCTCGTGCATCGCGTTGGCCCGGCCGACGAAGTTCCGGATGTCGGCGGGCAGTTCACGCGGCACCGCGTGGCGGTTGGCCACGATGGGCGGTTCTGGCGCGGCGAGGTCCGGCGCGCACTGGTCGCTCGTCAGGATCGCCTGGTACAGGTCGCGGAGTTCGGCGCCGGGGTCGACGCCGAGCTGGTCGGCCAGCACGCGGCGGGTGTCCTGGTAGGCCTCGAGCGCGTCCGCCTGCCTGCCGGAGCGGTGCAGCGCGAGCATGTGCTGGTAGCGGAAGGTCTCGCGCAGCGGGTGTTCCGCGGTGAGCACGGCGAGTTCGGCGACGACGTCCGCGTGCCTGCCCAGGCGCAGGTCGGCGTCGATCCGCAGCTCGCGGGCACGCAGGTGCTCCTCGGCGAGGCCGCTCAGCTCGGCGCCCCGCAGCGCGTCCGACGGCACGTCCACCAGGGCGGGCCCGCGCCACTCGGCGAGCGCCTGGCGGAGCAGCGACGCGCGCGCGGCGGGTTCGGTGGCGGTGGCGCCGCGCTCGGCGAGCGCGCGGAAGCGGAGCAGATCCACTTCGTCGTGGCCGACGGCGAGCCGGTACCCGCCGGGCACTGTGCGCAGCATGTCCGCCCCGCCGAGGGCCTGCCGCAGCCTGCGGACGTGCGTCTGGGTGGTCCGGCGAGCGTCGGCGGGCTGTTCGCTCTCCCAAAGCCAGTGCGCGAGCTCCCCCAGGCGCACCACTTTGTTGGCGTGCATCAGGAATCCGGCGAGCAGGACCTGCTGTTTGCCGATGGCGATCGGGACGGCGCGGCCGCCGATCGTCGCCTGAAGTGGGCCGAGCACCCGATAGTCCGCCGGTGGACGCGCGGAAAGAGAGCACGGCTGACCGTGCTCAGTCTTGTGACGCTGCACTGAACTCCCCCAATAAATCCGTGCCAGTCCCGCTCAACGTACGGAACCGTGGTTGCCATTTCATTGACACCGCGCCCCACACAGCGCTCAGCGAGCCTTCCATACCGTACGGTATGGCAGACTCGGCGAATCGGGACAAAAGGAGCCGCGACCGGCGGCGCGCCGGTCGCGGCTCCTTTGGTCATACTCATATATGTCCGCGGTGCGGAATTTGTTGCTTACGCGGCCTCGATCTTGCTGAAGTCGACCATGCCCAGGTCGTTGACCTGCAGGTTCTTCACCTTCGTCGACGAGCCGTACACGTGGCGGAGGTACCAGAGCGGAACCGTCGGCAATTCCTTGACGATGATGTCCTCCGCCTGCTGATAGAGCTTCAGCGCCGCGTCGGGCGAGGTGGCGACGTCGCCGTCGGCGATGAGTTTGTCTACTTCCTTATTGCAGTAGCCGTAGCTGTTCGACGGGCTGCCGCAGGTGTAGAGCGGGGTGAGAATGCTCTCCGGCGCGGGGTAGTCGTAGGTCCATGCGCTGCGGAAAACGCCCATTCCCGGCGTCTTGGCCGTCAGCTTCTTAAGGAAGTCCGCGTACTTCGCCTCCGGCTTCTCGACGCAGTCGACCGCGAGGTTCTCCTTGATGTCCCGGCAGACCGCGTCGACCCAGTCCTTGGACCCGCCGTCGACGTTGTAGGTGATCTCGACCGGACCGGCGAAGCCGCTCTTGACGAACAGCTCCTTGGCCTTCACGGGGTCGAACTCGCACGCCTCGCCGCAGGAACCCTCGCGGTAGCCGGGGATGCCGGGCTGCAGGAACGAGTGCGCGGCGGTGCGGGTGCCGAGGAACACGGTATCGACGATCTTCTCCCGGTTGATCGCCATCGAGATCGCCTTGCGGGCCTCCGGGTTGGCGTACTTCGGGTCGAACAGTGGGAAGCCGAGCGAGCCGATCCCCGCGCGCGGGGACTGCTGGAAGCGGTCGCCGAGAACCTTCTTGGCGTCCTGCATCTTCGCCAGCGGCAGGACGGGGGCGACGTCGACCTTGCCCGCGAGCAGGTCGTCGTACTGGGCGTCGAGCGTGGCGTAGATCGGGAAGCGCACACCCTTGACCTTGGGCTTGTCGCCGGGGAAGGCGTCGTAGCGCTCGACCTCGATCGCCTTGTCGTGCTCCCAGGTGCCCTTCATCTTGAACGGGCCGTCACCGATCGGGGCCTCGCCGAAGGCCTTGCTGAACCCGGTGCCCTCGAAGGCGACCTTCGGCAGCGGGGCGAACGCGAGGTTGACGAGCACGGACTTGAAGTTGACGTACGGCGCCGACAGCGTGACCTCGAAGGTGCGGTCGTCGACCTTCTTCAGGCCCTTCAGTCGCTCCGCGGTCGGTGCGGCGCCCTCGGCGGCCGGGTTCACCTCGTCGAAGCCCGCGATCTTGGCGAACAGGTAGCTGACCTCCTGCGCGTTGGGCTTGTACGCGGCCCGGTGCCACGCCTCCAGGTAGCTGTCCGCGGTCACCTTCTCGCCGTTGTGGAAGGTGTAGCCGTCACGGAGCTTTACCGTCCAGACCACGTTGTCCTTGGAGGTGACCGATTCCGCGGCGACGTCCTCCAGCTTGCCGCCCTGGTCGACCTTCACCAGCGGGGTGAACAGGGCCGACAGCACGAGCAGGCCCTGGGTCTCGATGGTGTTCGACGGGATCAGGCCGTTCTTGGGCTCGCCGATCCCGACGCCGACCACCGCGTCGGACACCGGCGCCGCCGCCGGGGCACTGCCCTTGTCGGTGCTCCCGCAGCCGGCCAGCCCGCCGAGCAGGAGCGCGGCGGCGGTCGCCACCGCCGCGCCACGCATGTGCGTGTTCATGGTTTCTCTCTTCTTCTTGTTATTTGGTGAGAACAATGGAAAGCGGCGTCACTCGGCGGCGGTCCGCACGATCATCTTGCCGACGTTGCGGCCGTGCAGGACGCCGAGGAACGCCTCGACCACCGCGTCGAAGCCGTCGACCACGGTCTCGTCCGGCACGACCCGGCCGGACTGGAGATGCGGCACGACGAGGTCTGTCCACTCAGGAAGGAGGTGGTCGTGCTCGCGGACCGCGAACCCCTCCATCCGCAAGCGTTTACCGTTGATGTCGAACAGGTTGCGCGGCGCGGGCGGCGGCTCGGCGTCGTGGTACTGGGCGATCGCCCCGCACCACGCGATGCGGCCGTGCTCGACCAGCGAGTCGATGGCCGCCTCCAAGTGGTCACCGCCGACGTTGTCCAGGTAGACGTCGATCCCGTCGGGTGCGGCGGCGCGGAGCTGATCGGTGACGGAGCCGTCCCGGTAGTTGAACGCCGCGTCGAACCCGAGGTCGTCCACCAGGTGCCGCACCTTGGCCGCCGATCCCGCGCTGCCGATCACCCGGCCCGCGCCGAGCACCTTGGCCAGCTGCCCGGCCGCGGTGCCGACGCCGCCCGCCGCGGCGGAGATGAACACCGACTCCCCCGCCTGCAACCTGGCGATCGTGACCAGCCCGACGTAGGCCGACAGCCCGGTGCCGCCGAGGATCGACAGGTGCGTGCTCAGCGGCACACCGTCGAAGGCCGCCACCGGCCGCACCCGCGGGTCGGCGGCGTCGACCAGCGCGTGGGTGCGCCAGCCTTCCCGGTGGAAGACGAAGTCGCCTGCCTGGAATCCGGTGTCACCGGACTCCAGGACCCGGCCGATGGCCCGGCCCTCCAGCGGGGCGCCGAGTTCCCAGCCGCCGTCCATCAGCTGCCGCATGTACGGGTCGACGGAGAGGTAGACGTTCTCCACCAGGATCGTGCCGGGTCGCACCGATGGCAGTGGTCCTTCGGCGAAGACGAAGTCCTGCGCGGTGGGGAAGCCGGTCGGAACGCGGGTCTGGTGGACATAGCGCACGGTGTTCACAGGCGCACCAGCATCTTTCCCACGTTCTCGCCGCGCAGCACGCCGATGAACGCGTCGACCACGTGGACGAACCCGTCGACGATGGTCTCGTCGACCCTGATCCGGCCACTTTGGATATTGGGCACCAGCAGCGCCTCCGCCTGCTCGCGCAGGTGCAGGTGGTGGCGCACCTGGTAGCCCGCCAGCCGGATGCTGCTGTCCGCGATCCGGTACAGGTTGCGCGGCGCGGCAGGCGGGTTCTCCGCGTCGTTGTACTGCGAGATCGCCCCGACCCAGGCGATGCGGCCGAACTCGCGGGTGATCGCGATGGCCGCGGCGAGGTGGTCGCCGCCGACGCCGTCCAGGCTGGTGTGCACGCCTTCCGGCGCGACCGCGCGCAGTTGGTCGATCAGCGGGCCGTCGTGGTAGTCGACGGCGGCGTCGAAGCCGAGTGCGTCGACCACATGTTTGACCTTGGCCGCGCTGCCCGTACTCCCGATGACCTGGCCCGCGCCGAGCAGTCGGGCGATCTGGCCCGCGGTGCCGCCGACGGCGCCCGCGGCGGCCGAGATGAAGATCGACTCACCCGGCTGCAGGCGCAACACCTCGGTCAGTCCTATGTAGGCGGTCAGTCCGGTGCCGCCGAGGACCGACAGGTACGCCGAGACCGGCACGCCGTCGTGCTCCCGCAGCACCCGCGCGCCCGGCTGGCCCGCGGTGAGCACGGCGTGGGTGCTCCAGCCGCCGCCGTGGCTGACCAGCGCGCCCTCCGGCCACGCCGGTTCGCGGGAGGCGACGACCCGGCCGACCGCGCGGCCGAGGCCGCACTGTTCACCGATCTCCCAGCCGTCGTCCATCAGTTCACGCATGTACGGGTCGACGGAGAGGTAGCTGTTCTCGACCAGGGCGGTGCCCTCGGCGAGTTCCGGCAGCTCGGTTTCGACGACGCCGAACTGGCTCGCCGTCGGCAGGCCCGTCGGGCGGGCGAGCAGGTGGAGGGATCTCATGGTCACGACGGCACGTCCTGAGGGGTCGAGTCGGTCCGGGCCGACGGCCACTTGAGCAGTTTCGGAATCGTCAGCAGGACGACCACGAGGTTGACCGCGCCGCCGACGAGCCATGGCGCGGAGAGGTCGACCGAGTCGGCGACAAGGCCGCCCGCCAGCGCGCCGAGGGGCAGCGCGCCGAAGCAGATCATCCGGCTGGCCGAGTTCACCCGGCCGCGGAGTTCGTCGGGGATGAGGCGCTGGCTGAGCGACTGGGCCATGACGTTCCACAGCGCCAGCCCAGCCGACCAGACACAGAAAAGCGCGGCGACGACGACCGGCTGCCTGCCCAGCGCGCCGATCGCGAGCAGGCTCAGCGCGCCGGCCAGCGACACCGTGATCGCGACGGCCCTGGTGCCGAAGCGGACGACGACCTTCCCGCTGAACAACCCGCCCACGACACCGCCGACGGCCATCGCGGCGACGAGCACGCCGTAGAAGGTGTCGCCGACGGCGAGCACCTGCTTGGCGAACAGCACGAGCACCGACTGCCCCATGATCACGCAGAAGTTGCTCACCGCCGCGAGCAGCACCACGATCCGCAGCACCGGGTGCTGGACCAGCCAGCGCAGGCCCGCGGTCAGGTCGCTGAGCACCCGGCCGCGCGCGCCGGGTTCCGCCGCCGCGCGCTCTGGCGCCCGGTGGCGGATGCGCAGGATGAGCAGGACCGACAGCAGGTAGGTCACGGCGTTGAGCCAGAACGGCAGCGGCAGCAGGAAGGCGAACAGGGCCGACCCGAGTGGCGGTCCGACGAAGTTCCGCCCGAGTGTCTCGGCGGTCATGTTGCGCCCGTTGGCTGTCTCCAGCCTGCTCTCGTCCACGATGTCGGGCAGCAGCGCGCGGCTGGCGCCGATGAAGATGATGTCGCCCGCACCGAGCCCGAAGGCCAGCAGATAGAGCATCCACAGCTGGGTGAAGTCGAACGTGACCGCCGCGGCGAGAACGACCAGCAGCCCCATTTGGGCGCACTGCGCGATCACCATCAGCCTGCGCCGGTCGAAGCGGTCGACGATGAGCCCGCCCGGCAGCGCGAGCAGCAGCCACGGCAGCTCCCAGGCGAGCAGCACCCAGGAGATCAGCTTGGGATCGGTGGTGATCATGCTCGCCACCAGGGGCAGCGCCGTGACCATCACGCCCTCGCCGAGCGTCTGGATCGCGTACGCCGAGGACATCAGGCCGAAGTCCCGCCCGAGCCCGCGCGGCGCCACGGCCTGGTCGACGCCGGTCATGTCGCCACCTCGTCCGGGTAGAGGAACACGCCCGCGCGGTAGGAGTCGAAGATGCTCGTGCCGGGGATCGCCCGGTCGCCGTCGCTGATCCGCGCCGAGCCGTGCGGGAGGAACCGGCAGCCGCCGCCCGCGTAGCCGCCCGCGGGCGTGTAGTAAAGGCCCCAGCACGCTTCCCACGGCTCCGGCTCCCCCGTCTCCGGGTTCACCACCGGCTCCGCGCGCGGCACGACGCGTTCCTGGACGATGGCGCCGCCGGGCGCGGCGTCGCGCAGCGCGCGCCACCACTCGGCGTCGTCCACCTCCCAGCCCGCGGTGATGCCGCGGCCGCCGTAGAGCGAGTTCGGCTTCAGCACCAGGTCCGCCCGGCGGCCGCGGCAGTCGTCGACGAGGTCGCGGTCGTCCAGCGCGGCACTGTCGAGCGCTCGGGTCCACGGCAGGATCAGGTCGACCAGCGCGCGTTCGTCCGGCGACAGCACGGTGCGCGTCCGCGGGTCCGACAGCAGCGCCATGCAGCTCTTGTTCTGGAACGCCTCGGTCGCCATCGGCGAGAAGAAGACGATCTCTCCGTCGGCGTGCGCGCGGCCGAGGTGCTCGACCACGGCGACCGCGTCGGGGTCGTCGATGACGTGGTCGGCCTGGAACAGGCGGTACACGACGTCGATCCGGGTGTCGCCGAAGTACACGCCGCCGTCCCGGACCCGGAGGTCGGTGACACCGCAGAAGAGGCCGCCGAGACCCGCTTCGCGCAGCAGCACCTGGAACGGCTGCCAGGGTCCGGGACCGTACTGGAGGTCCCCGGGCAGTCCGACCATGGCGACCACCGGGTCGCGGCCGCCGGTCACGGCCGCACCGAGCCCGCGGACCAGCTCGGCGACCAGCGAGCCGGTGTCGGTGTAGGACAACGCGTTCCGGTCGGCGAACGCGCGGAACGCGTCGATCCCGAGCAGCGCCCGGGGAACCGAGCCGACCCAATCCTGCCCGCCCACGTCGCTGCCGACGTTGAACTCCAGGATCTTGAACCCGTCGCCGTCGTGGTAGGCGTCGACCCGGCCGAACCGCGGCGGCGGCGCCGCACCCGCGCCGCCGAGCAGGCGGGCGCGGCGCGGGTCGGCGCCGAGCGACCGGTGGAACCGGTCCAGGTCGCCGTCGAACAGCCGGTGGGGCAGGTCGAAGACCAGGTCGACCACCCGAGCGGTGTCGGCGGCGAAAGTGTCCATTTCGGACTTCGGGAACAGCATGGGCCGGGGCAGGTAGCGGTACCCGAGCGCGGTGAGCTCGGCGAAGCCCTCGGCGATGACGTCCGTGCCCGCCAGTTCGCGCTGGTACCGGTCGGTGACCGGGCAGGTCGCGGTCCTCATGGCAGCCGCCTGTCGACGACGGTCTTGATCTTCCCGCTGACCGGGTCCCGGCCGAGCTGCCCCTCGGCGAGGCACTCCACGACGAACTCGAACAGATCGAGGTCGCGGTCGAAGTCGTCGATGTCGCCGAGCACCGGGATCTTCCCGATGAGGTGCTCGCGCACCGCCGCCGGATCGAGGGTCGACCGCGACTCGGTGCGGACGGTCATCCACTCCTTGCCGTCGACCGACGCGACCTCGATCTGCACCTGGGACACGTCGAAGGACTCCAGCGCCGCGACGACATCGCCGTACTGGACGCGCCTGCTGATGATCTCGATCTGCCCGTCGGAGCGGCCCGCGTAGTCGAGCACCCGACCGGAGACCCCGCAGGCGCAGTCGACGTGCCGGATCCGGCCGCAGTCGCCGATCCGGTAGCGGACCAGCGCGCCCTCGAACTTCTGCAGGTTGGTGATCAGCAGGTCGCCGAGTTCCCCGTCCGGCACGGGTTCGCCGCGGCTGTCCACGACCTCGATCAGGTTGTAGTCGTCGCAGATGTGGTGCAGCGTGCCGCCGAGCTCGCCGCACTGGTAGCCGAGCTGGGCGCCGTCGTTGGCGGCCAACATGCTGGAGATGACCTCGGTGCCCAGTTGCTCGCGGAGCCAGGTCTTGTCGGACTCGGCCATCGGGGTGCCGCCGTAGATCACCTTCGGCATCCGCAGGCCGGGCTCGCGTTCCTTCGCCTCGCGCAGCAGCGGCAGGATCATCGCGGGCTGGGCCAGCACGACGTTGGCGTCGAAGCTCGCGGTGAGCATCAGCAGGTCGTCGGCCGTGGTCAGCTGCGCGGTGGTGTAGCACTCGACCGGCATCCGGCTCAGCTCGGCGACGGTCGTCGGCAGGCCGCCGTACATCTTGCCGCCGAACAGGGTGTTGATCAGCCGGTCGCCCGCGCGCAGGCCCAGCGCGTAGTACTGCGGGATGGCCTCACGGATCATGTTGCGCTGGTCCGTGCGGGAGTAGACGACATAGCGGGGAGCGCCGCTGGACCCGCCGCTGCGGAGCACCTCGCCGCTGGGCCGCGCGCCGCTGCCCAGGTCGCGGCTGTGCGGCAGCGAGTGGGCCTCCAGGTCGTCCTTCTCCATGATCGGGAGCCGGACGAGGTCGGCGACCCCGGTCACGTCGGGCAGGTTCCGGTCGCGGTGGAACGGCGCGCGGCGGGCCTGGGCGACGAGGTAGCGCAGCTTCGCGTCGAGCCTGCCGGTCGCGTGCGGGTCGCGGGCGCGGGCAGCGGAGAGCCGCACCCCCGCGAGGTGCTCCCGCCGGAACAGTCCCTGAGCCCACGCCGAGCGGCAGTCGAGCGCGATCACGACGTCCCATGGCACCCCGGCGCGAACCGCGGGCGCGGGAACGTCGACCGGGTACCCGTCGACAGCCTCGCCCACCTCGGCGGTAGTGCCGTCGGGCAGCGGATACCCGGTGTCGCGCAACAGCTGCAGCAAGGCGTGCCAGAACACGCGGCGCTCCGTGCGGACGACGATGTCGTTGCCCGCCGCCCAGGCGAGGAACACCCCGCGCAGCGTGGCCGTGGGCTCGGTGTCTTCCAGGACGACGGTGCCGACCGGGGTGAGTTCGTCGACGTCGTCGCTGTCGACCAGCGGCGGCCACGGGAACTGGCTGAGTCCGCCGAACAGCTCGTCCAGCCCTTCGGCCAGTGCGTCGGCGTCGAACAGGTCGCACAGCCCGGTCGTCACGAGCAGGCTCGCGGCCGACGAGGTCGGGTCGGTCAACGCGCGGCTGACCGACTCGACCGCCAGCACGACGTCGGTGGGGTAGTGCCTCATCCGGGGACCTCCGTCATGACGACCGACCGAGCGCACTCGGTCAGGAACCCGGCCAACTCGGCCGAGTCCGCGTGCGAGGCCTCGAAGAACAGGGGGACGAGCCATTCCTGGTAGGTGACGTGGTCCGGCAGCGGGTCGCCCGGTTCCAGGGCGTGCAGCCGGTCCACGCACGTGTTGCGGCGCAGGTCGTCGGGGATGGCCGCCCGCAGCTGGGACCCGGGCGGCAGGTGGTGGCCGGGGAAGGCCAGCCAGCCGTGGTACTTCCCGCTCGGGGCGTCCGGCTCCGGGATCGGCAGGCCGAGCCGGATGGCGATCTCGTGCGACGGCAGGTGCACCCCGGTGTGCCGCAGGTGCGCGTCGATGAGGCCCGCTCCCCCGACCCGGTTGGCGATCTCCAGGAACACCGGCTCGCCGTCCGGGGCGACGAAGAACTCCAGGTGGATGCTGCCTTCCCGGATGCCGAGGGCGGCGACGACGCTCTGCACGAACTCGCGGTGCCGCTCGGCGTCGGGAACGTGGAACGCCCCGTACGGCACGCCGTCGATGAAGTCGAGCGGGGTGTTGATGTACTCGCTGACCGAGAAGCCGATCACCTTCCCGCCGTCGATGATGCCGTCGGCGCAGTGCATGGCCCCCTCGACCCACTCCTCCAGCTCGAAGGCGGTGGGATCGTCGGCGGCGAGATACGCCGCGACGGCCGCCTCGGCGGTGTCGTGGACCGTCACACCCTCGGCATTGGCTCCCTGCCTGGGTTTCACCACGGTCCTGCCCGACCACGGCAGGGTTCCGTCGGCGGCGGGGAGGGCGGCGAACCGGGGTGCGCGCACCCCGGCCGCCGCGACCGCGACCTTCATCTTGACCTTGTCGCGCACCCGCTCCGACTCCGCCAGCGTCGAGCCGGGCAGTCCGAGGTGGGCGCGGACATGGCACGCCGCGAGGACGCCGAACTCCGAGAGCGCGATGACGTGCTCGAACCCGTCCTCCGGGCCGACCCGCCCGACGATGCCCGCCACGAGGTCCTCATCGGACTCCAGGACGATCCGCCGCGCCCGCAGGTCGGACGGGAGGTCGGCCATCCGCTGGGGGTGGCCGATGTAGGTGACGTCGTGCCGTTCGTGGTCGAGTGCGCGGCGGTAGTGCACCTTGCGATACGGCACCTGGTGGATGATCAGGACCCTCATGCCGCGCACTCCAGCGCCGTGATCCCCCAGCTGAACCCCATCGCGCTGGTCGCCAGCAGCACCAGGTCGCCGCGGCGCAGCGTGCCCTGGTCGCGGAGGTCGCCCAGGGCGATGAGGGTGTCCGCGCCGCTCATGTGGCCGAGGCGGTCGTAGTTGAACACGCTCCTGGACCGCGGGATCCCCACCGTGTCCAGCAGCCGCTCGTGCATCCGCCGGTCGCCGTGGTTGATGAGGAACCAGGCCACGTCGTCGACCTTCGCGTCGACCGCGGTCAGCGTCGCGTCGATCAGCGTGGAGAAGTTCTCCACATAGACCGAGGCCAGCCCGGGGCGGTGCGCGGCCCGCCGGATGGTGACCCCGCCGCCGTCGTGCTCGCCGTAGTAGTAGTCGACCCAGTCCGGATCGGTGCGCATCGCCGAGTGCACTACCTCGAACCTGGCGTTCTCCCCGGTCACCAGCACGGCCGCGGCCGCGTCGCCGAAGTTGAACAGCTCCTTCGACGCGGGGTCGCCGTAGTCGACCATGCGGCTGAGCCGGTCGCCGATCAGCACCAGGACCAGGCCCCGGCCGCGCGCGGCGATCCGGTCGAGCGCGACCTGGACCGCGGTCATCCCGGCGTTGCAGAAGTTGGTGACCTCGAAGCAGTGCGCCCGGCCGATGCCGAGCGCCGCGGCCGCCTTCGCCGCCGGGGACCAGAACGGCACGTCCCACTCGCCGGAGCCCGCGAAGATCACCTCGGTGATCGCCGCGGCGGCGACCCCGGTGCGCGCGAGCAGTGCCTCGGCCGCGCGCACCGCCAGCCGCCACGACCGCTCGTCGTCGCCGAGCGTTGGGATCACCGAGGTGTGGGTGATCGCCAGCAGGTCCTCGATGTCCACAGTGGACGACAAGGACATCTCGGCGACGCTCGTGCGCGACCGCGGGTAGTCGACCTCGAAGTCGAGTATCCCGCCCATCAGCGCGCTTCGATGCTGACGCGGTGCACCGTGCGCGGCACACCGGGCTCGACCGCGGTCGCCTGGTGGTAGGTCGTCGCGGTCTTCCAGATGACGAGGTCGTTCTGGGTCCAGCGGTGGGTGTAGACGTGGTCGTCGTCGGCGAGCAGCGCGTCGATGACGGCGAAGAAGGCCGCGTTCTCGTTGGCGTCGAAGCCGATGACCGAGTCCAGGTACTCCGGGGAGCCGAACAGGTACTCGCGGCCGGTGTACGGGTCGACCTTCACCAGGTCGTGCTCGACCTTGGGGTGCTCGATCTCGGCGAGCGCGCGGAACTCGGCGACCGACAGGCCGACGTGCTCCGAGCGGATGCGCAGCCGCTTGGCCACCGAGCCGAGGCCGACGCGGCCGCGGATCTTGTCCTTCCACTGCTGCGGCAGCCGGTCGTAGACGTCGGCGGCGTTGGCGAAGAGGGTGTGGCCGCTGGTTGACGGCACATTGACGCCGTGCAGCATCGTGTACGGCGCCGGGTCGGCGACGAAGGTCGAGTCCTGGTGCCAGAAGTTGCCGACCCGGGCGACGCCGACAGGCTTGTCGCCCTTGAACTCGTTCGACGAGATCATGATCTCCTCGAACTCCGGGTGGCGGTACTTCTGGATGACGAACGGCACCGGCCTGCCCAGCAGGGCCGCCAGGTCGATCTGCTGGCGTGGGCTCAGCTCCAAGCCGCGGACGATGACGACCTCGTGCTGGTGCAGCGCGGTGACGAGCTCGGCGAACACCTCGGGCTCGGCGAGCGCGGCGTAGTCGACCCCGGAGATCTCGGCGCCGATGAACGGGGTGATCTGGCTGATCTTCATGGCTGTGTTCCTTCTGGCTAGTCGGTCAGGGCGCTGCGCAGCGCGCTGACGAAGTGAGTGATCTGCGCGGTCGTGCGGTGCGGTGCGACGGTGACCCGGAACCGCTCGGTGCCCTTGGGCACCGACGGGAAGTTGACCGGGGTCAGGTAGATGCCGTGCTCGTCCATGAGCAGGCGCGACACGCGTCGGACGCGCTCCTCGCCGCGCACCATGACGGGCACGATGTGGCTGTCGGCGTCGATGAACTCGATGTCCTCGGCGCGCAGCCGCGTCTTGAGTTCCAGCACGTTGGCCATCAGGGCGCCGCGCAGGTCGACACCCGCCTGGATCAGGTCGAGGCCCTTGAGCGTGGCGTCCAGCGTCGCGTTCGGCAGCGCGGTGGTGAAGATGAACCCGGGCGCGTGCGAGCGCACGTAGTCGAGCGCGACGTCCGGTCCGGCGACGTAGCCGCCGAGCGTGCCGAACGCCTTGCCGAACACGCCCTGGATGAACGTGGGCCGGTACTCGTCGATCTCCTCGCAGAGCCCCGCCCCGGTCGGCCCCTTGATCCCGATGGAGTGCGTCTCGTCGAGGAAGGTCAGGGCGCCGTACTCGTCGGCCAGGTCGCAGATCGCCGACACCGGCGACAGGTCGCCGTCCATCGAGTAGATCGACTCGAAGACGATCAGCTTCGGCCGGTCCCGCTCGTAGGCGGCGAGCGCGGTCTCCAGCGCGTCGACGTCGTTGTGCGGGAACACGTGCTTGGTCGCGCCGGAGCGGATGATCCCCTCGATCAGCGACCGGTGGTTGTTCGCGTCGGAGAACACCACCAGGTCGGGGATGGCCGCGATCAGCGTGCTCAGCGTCTCCAGGTTGGCGACATAGCCGCTGGAGAACGTCAGCGCGCGTTCCTTGCGGTGCCACGCCGCGAGCCTGGTCTCCAGCTCGACGTGCGCGGCGCTCGTGCCGCCGATGTTGCGTGACCCGCCGCTGCCGGTGCCGTGGCGCCAGGTCGACTCGGCCTGGACGCGGACGACCTCGTCGTGCTGGCTCAGCCCCAGGTAGTCGTTGCTGCACCAGATCTCGATCTTCTTGCCGTCGTGGACGGCGTTGCCGCGCTCGGCCACGGTGTGCGAGCAGGCGACGAACTCGCGGTAGAGCCCCGCGCTCTTCAGCTCGTCGAGCTTGCCTTGCAGAAGCCCGGTCATCGCGTCGGCCGGGTTTCTCAATACTTGCGTCATTTGGTCGGAACCCCCGTGTCCCCAAAACGGCCCCCCTGATGCCGCGGACGCGACACCAGCACCGTTACCTTTTCCCGCGCCGCGTACAGATCGGCCGCACTCGCGTACAGCTCGCGTACACGCGGTGACCAGCCGGGAACACAAAGAGACCGCCCCACTCGCCACCGATCAGGGCGGCGGCGAATGGGGCGGTCAGCGGACGGACGGGCTACCTGGCGAGCCATCCGTTGGTCGGGTCGAGCCGGGCGTTCGGGTAGCGCACCGCGCCGCGCACGCGGCTCGAGACGAAGAACGTCGCGTCCCGCACCACGATCGGGACCACGGCGGCGTCAGCCAGGATCTGGCTCTCGGCCTCCTGGAACCGGGTGTTCGCGGTGGCGGAGTCCGGCGCGGTCAGCGCCTGGTGGATCAGCTCGTCGGTGCGCGGGTTCTTGTAGAAGCCGTAGTTCGACCCGAACGTCGGCGAGTCCGCGGTGTAGGCCGAACCGTCGAACAGCGGGCTGAAGATGCCGCGCGCGTTGGCGCCGACGAGCCAGTCCGGCCGCCAGTTCGGCGCGACGATGTCCCACGAGCCGTCGCGGGCGTAGGAGCCCTCGGCCAGGTACTTGCCGTAGTACTCCCCGATCCCGACCTGGACGAGTTCGACGGTGATGCCCGCGCGGGCAAGGCTGTCACGCACCGACTGTGCCACCGCGGGCTGCGGCTGGACGTCGCTGTGCAGCATCTTCAGCGTCACGCCGTTCGGGTAGCCCGCCTCGGTCAGCAGCTGCCGGGCCTTCGCCGGGTCACCGCGGTGGCCCGGGGTCTCGTACGGGCAGTACGGCCGGTAGGCCGGGTTGGTCGGCGGCAGGATCTGGCAGGCGGGGTGGGCGATCTTCGAGCCGCCCGCGATGTCGGCGACGGCCGCCTTGTCGACGCCGTACTGGAGTGCCTTGCGGACAAGCAGGTTGCTGGTGGCCCGCTGCTGGTTCGGGCTCAGCATGTTGATCACCAGGTACGGCTCCATCATGCCGACGTCGGCGTGGTGCAGCCGGGGGTCATCGGTTTCGAGCAGCGGCGCCAGCCGGTCCGGCGGCACCGGCAGGTCCCAGGTCGCGTCGGCGGCGCCACTGTCGATCATGGTGACGACCTGCTGCCGGTCGACGCCCTCGCGCACGTGGATCCGGTCGACGTAAGCCCGCCGGACCGGGTCCGTGCGCGGGTTCCACGCCGGGTTCCGGGTGAACAGCATCTCCTCGCCCGGGGTGTAGGACGCGATCCGGTACGGCCCGTCCGAGATGACGTTGCGGCGGAACTCCGGGCTGTCCGGCAGGTAGCGCAGGTACTCCCGCGGCGCGGGCGAGGAGAAGCCGAGCGCGAGGATGTCCAGGAAGTCCGGGTTCGGCGCGGAAAGGGTGAACCGGACCGTGAGCTCGCCGACCGCCTGAACGCCCGCGACGTCGTGCTCGGCGATGTACCGGGCGATGGCGCCGGTCTCCGGGGCGACTCCGGCGAATCCCTGGCAGTACTCCGCCATGCCCGCGATGGTCTCGGTGAAGTACTGCGGCGCGGGGGTCCCGGCGACCGGGTTGCAGAGCCGCTTGATCCCGCGCACCGCGTCGGCGGCGGTCACCTGCCGCGGCCCGGACGGGGCGTCCCACTTGGCGCCGCGCCGGATCCGGAACTCGTAGGTCCTGCCGTCGGCGCTGATCCCGCCGTTCGCCGCGGTCGGGACCTCGGTGGCGAGATCGGCCACGATCTTTCCCGCCTGCGCGGGGTCGTCCGTGGTCGGGTACGTGACGAGCTGGCGGGTGTAGGCCCGCTGGATCATCGTCGCGGTCACCGAGTAGGCGCTCGCGGTGTCGAAGTGGTCCACGTCGTTGAGTCCGACCAGGCGCAGCGTGCCGCCGTGGCGCGGTCCGGCCGCGTCCGCGGGCACCGCGAACCCCAGGGCCACGACCAGCCCCAAGGCCGCCGCGGCGCGAATTCGTCTTCCCATTTTGCCCTCCATCATGAGGGCGAACCTCGCGTATGCCGCGTACAGAACGGCATCAGCGGCGTACAGGCCGCGTACACGGCCGCGGTTTCAGTTCTGGGCTATCGCGCGGAGGGCCTCGTGGTCGAGGACGCGGATGTCGCGGTAGCCGAGGCCGACCAGTCCGGCGTCGGCGAAGCCCCGCAACACTTTCTCCGCTGTCGGCAGACGGATTCCGGCCAGCGACGCGATGTCGGCCTGGGTCAGCGGGGCGCCGAGGTGGGTGCCGTCGGAGCGGGTGTGGCCGTAGGTCTCGGCCAGGCTCAGCAGGACCCGGCTCACCCGGCCGCGCGGGTCGAGGGCGGCCGAGGCGAGGCGGCGTTCGTTGGACCAGCGGAAACGGTCGCTGAGCATGGCGGCCAGCTCGATCGCCGCGTCCGGGGTGGCGGCGAGGAACGCGCGCAGGCGGTCGGCGGGGATGGCGCGGGCGGCGGTCGGGGCGCAGGTGACGACGGTGGCCGAGCGCGGCCTGCCGCTGAGGACCGCCATCTCGCCGACCAGGTCGCCGCCGACGCGGATCGCGAGCAGGGACTCGCGGTCGCTGTCGTTGGCGATCACCTTCACGCAGCCCTGCACCAGCAGGTAGGCGGTGGCGCCGTCCTCGTTCTGGCGCAGAATCGTGCGGCCGGACGGAAAGCGCACCCCGGTGCCGAGTTCGAGCAGACCGTCGCGGGCGCGGGCGGGAAGCCGACCGAGCAGGGAACCCGGCGGCCACGGGCCGGTCATCGCCGCTCCTGGCGGCGGGCGCGCATCCGGTTCCACGCGCGCACTGTCGGCGGGGTCAGCAGTGCTGTCACCAAAGCCGTCACCACCTGGGTGAGGACCGTCAGCAGAGTCTCGATCATCGTACCCTCCCTGAGCTCGCCTCCACGGTGACGTGATCCGGTCGGGTGAACTCACCACCGGTACGAGATTCCGTGCATTCCCTACCGGTACCGCTTCGCGACTCGGGTTCGCCGCGACGGTGGTCGGTGTCGGGCCAAGGTGGCCCGGGAAACCGAGGGGAAGCGATGAAACGACTACTTCTGGCCGCTCTTGTCGCGGTGGCCGCGATGGCGCCGACCGACGCGCAGGCCGCACCCGCGCGGCCGAGTCCCGGCCCCGCCGTCGCCGTCGCCGCGGCCGACGCGCGGGCCTACGCGTGGAACTCGTCGCCCTCGGCGGCGCTGAACACGTGGTACTCGCTGGCGGGCAACTACTCCTTCAACTCGACCGGCGGCACCAACCACGCCAAGCGCAACGGGACCGGCTGGTACACCGTCTGGTTCCCGGGGGTGTCCGCGCTCGGCAGCACCGTCCAGGTGACCGCCTACGGGACCAACGACAACTACTGCACCGTCGAGTGGTGGCGCACACCGAACGGCGTCAGCGGCACCGATGTGGATGTCCGCTGCTTCACCCGGACCGGGGCACCGGCCGACTCGATGTTCACGATCAGCCAGACCCACCGCGGCACCGGCGCGGGCGCGTACGTGTGGGCCAACACCGTCGGCACCCCGTCGACGGCTTACCAGTACAACTCGACCGGCGGCACCAACACCGTCTCCACGTTCGGCACCGGCGCCTACTCGGTGCGGCTGCCCGGGCTCGGCGGGTCGGGCGGGCACGTCGAGGTGACCGGTTACGCCGCGGACGGCAAGTGGTGCAAGGTCGGCGGCTGGGGACCCAGCGGCGGCGCGCAGAACGTCACGGTCTACTGCTTCACCGCCGCGGGCGCTCCCGCGAACGCGATGTTCACGTTGTCGTACGTGGAGAACACGAACGTCATCCTCGGCGCACCGGCGACCCAATCGGGCTACGGCTGGGTGTCCGATCTGGGCGGTCTGCACGGGTTCTACGCCTACGACACCAATCCCGGCGCGAACACGACCGTGCAGCGCTGGGCTACGGGAGGCTACAAGGTGAAGTTCCCGGTCGACCTGAGCCGCGGCCTGGTCCACGTCACCGCGTACGGCGCGGGCAACCAGCGGTGCAAGGTCGCCTGGTGGAACCCGACTGACGGGGTGACGGTCGACTGCTACCGGCCGGACGGCAGCTACGTGGACACTTACTTCGACGCCGCGTTCGTCGGCTGATCATGCTCGACGGTGGCCGGTCCCCCGATCGTGGGGGCCGGTCACCGGTTCGGCGCAACACCTTCTTGATCCACTCCCTCGTTGAGCAGCGGTACGGCGATCAGGGGACGGGATGGACGCACGGATGTGGCCCTCGATGTCGCTGTTGGGCAGGCTGCCCGCGCCCGCGCGGGCCGTGCTGCTGGAGTTGGGCACCGAGGTGGGGCTGCCCACGGGACGGCGGATCCTGCGCCAAGGCGAGCCGGGCGACGCGGTCTACGTGCTGTTGGCGGGCGCGGTGAAGGTTTCCGGGATCGACGGCGACCGCGAGCCGCTGCTGGCGATCCGGCGCGCGGGCGACGTCGTCGGCGAGATGGCCGTGCTGCTGCGGCAGCCGCGCTCGGCGACCGTGGCGACCTGCATGGAGACCGTCGCGCGGGTGATCCCCGGCGCCGATTTCCGCACGTTCCTGCGCCAGCATCCCGACGCCTGGCTCGCCGTCGCGAGCGTGCTCAGCGAGCGGCTGCGCTGGGCCAACGACCGCAGGGTCGACTTCGCCGCGCTCGACGCGCGCGCCCGCGTGTGCCGCGTGCTGGTGACACTCGCCGAGCAGCACGGGCAGGCGGGCGCGGACGGCATCGACCTCGGCGTGCCGCTGACCCAGGAGGACATCGCGTCGCTGGCGGGCGTCCGGCTGACCACCGCGGAGAAGACGCTGCGCGCGCTGGCGCGGCAGGGACTGCTGAAGCTGGGCTACCGCAGCGTCGTCGTGCTCGACCTCGACGGACTGCGCGAAGCCGCCCATTCGGGTTGAGCCAATTCCGTACCAGTACCGAGTTGCCCGCCGCGTGGTGCGGGAATCTTTGCGTGATCAAGCACACCACTGACCGCCGACCAGGATGGTGTCCGATGGTCCAGCCGTTCACCCGCATGCTGTGTGTGTTCATCGACGCGCAGGGCTACAGCCGCAGGGACGACCGCGGCCAGTCCGCGCTGCAGGCCGAGCTGGTCGACGTGCTCGACACCGCCGCGTCCGCCGTCGGCCTCGACCGGTCGCGCTGGCACCGGCAGCCCAGTGGCGACGGCGAGTTGGCGCTCATCCCGGCCGACCAGCCGGAGACCGCGGTGGTGCAGGACTTCACGCTGAGACTGGCGAGCCTGCTGTTCGGCCACAACGCGGGCCGCGTCGGCGGCGACCGTCTGCGGCTGCGCATGGCGATCGACCACGGGCTGGTCCAGCAAGCCCCGAACGGGTTCTCCGGCGCCACCGTGGTCGCCGTGTCCAGGCTGGTCAACTCGGCCGCTGCGCGCGCGGCGCTGGCCAAGGCGGCGGGGGCGCCGCTGGTGCAGGTCCTGTCCGACCGCGTCTACACCGACATCGTCGCCGCCGGGCACGCCGCCCGCACGGCGGAGTTCCGGCTCGTTCCAGTGCGGGAGAAGGAGTTCCAGGCCGAGGCATGGGTCCGGGTGCCGGGGTTCGACCCGCCGGAGACCGACGAACCGCAGTCGGCCGAGTCCGCGCGGGGGCAGGTCGTGACCGCGCACTTCGCCGGGCCGGTGAAAGTCAGCGGCGGGGTCATCGGGATCAACAACCACTAGGGGGCGGACGTGACCACCGCGCGCAGACCCAGGCTGCCTCGGCTGTTCACCCGGCCGGACCAGCGCGTCGACCTCACCTTCCACGGGCCGGTGCACCTCGAAGGCGGCGTCATCGGCATCGCCAACCAGGACATCCCGCCGCCGAAAACGCTTGCGGAGGTCGAGGAGACACTCTTCGGGGCGACTCGCGCCCCCGCGACTGACCGGCCCAGCACTTGGCTCGACCCGCGCGCGGGTGTGCTGCCGCCGGTCGAGCGGGCGGAGTTCGCGGACCTGGTCGACTGGTGCCGCGACCCTGCGGGACCGGTCGCCCGGCTGGTGATCGGATCGGGTGGGCAGGGCAAGACGCACCTCGCGGAACAGGTGTGCGCGGCGCTGCGCCGTCCAGGGAAACGCGGCAGGCTGGCCGGATTCGTCACACCGTCGCGCCCGGGCGTGCTCACTGCGGTTCAAGCGCTAGCGCGGTTCCGGCACGCGGGCGCCCTACTGGTGGTCGACTACGCCGACGGGCATCCCGGTTTCGTCGCCGAACTCCTGCGCGCGGCGGGCGCGGGACGCGTCCGGGTGCTGCTGCTGAGCCGCACCGAGCCGTACTGGTGGCGCGACATCGTCGACGGCGGGCCGGCCGGGCTGGTCGACCCGCGGCCGACTCGGCTTGGACCACTGTCGCACAGTTCACTGTGGACAGACGCGGTGCGGACGTTCGCGGGACGGCTCGGGGTCGAGCCGGTCGTCACCGATTCGCCTGCCGGATTCGAGACGACACTCGACCTGTACGCCTCGGCCCTGCTCCGGGTGCTCGATCCGGCGGCGTCCGACGAGGATCCGCTGACCGGCGTGCTGCGGCACGAGCGGGCCGCGGTCAGCGCGGGCGCCCGGGCCGCCGGGCTCGACCGGGGGTCATGGCGGGACCTCGCGGTGTCGGCGGCGTTCCTGCGGGCCGCGCCCGGGATGACCGCCGCGGCCGCGGTGCTCGGCACCGTGCCGGAGCTGCGGCACCTCGACGAGCACGGGCTGCGCGCGGCGGCCGAGGCCATCGGGGCGGCGTATCCGGGTGACGGGTCGAGCGTGTGGCGGGCGCCGGTACCGGACCGGCTCGCCGACACCCACCTGCTCGCCACCGCCCAGGACTGCCCCGCCGACGGCGACTGGGACGAGCATGTCCGCGCGGTGTGCCGGACCTCGGACCCCGACGTGGCGGGCCACGTCGCACAGGTGCTGGTGCGCGCGCTTTCAACCCCGGGTGCCGACCGCCATTACGCGGCCGGGCTCCGCCGCGTCGAGCGTTCGTTGGGCGCGCTGGCGGTGGACAACCCCGTCTACCTGCCGCCACTCGTGCTGCTGGACCCGTTGCGGTACAAAGACATTCTGCTCGACGGCATCGCCGCGGCGCCGATCGACATCGTGCGCAGACTCGATTCCGAACTCCCCGACACCAGCGTCGCGCGGCGGGCCATCGCGGTCGCGGTGTCGCGGCGGCTCGTCGCCGACTCGCCAGATCATCTGACCGCCCTCAGCAGGCGGCTCGCGGAGGCGGGCGAGCCGGGTGCCCTTGCCGCGGCGCGGGAGGCGGTCGCGCACGCGGGCGCCGACCAGCGCGCCGCCGCGCTGACCGCGCTATCCCACCGCTTGGCCGAACACGGTGACCCGCAGGGCGCCCTGGCCGCCGCTGAAGAGGCCGCCGAGCTGCGTCCGACCGGCACGCCGCGCGGCTACGCGCTGCACAACCTGGCGATGCGGCTGACCGAGGCGGGCAGGCCGGACGCGGCGGTCGGTCCCGCCGGCGAGGCCGTCACGCTGCTCACCGGCGACACGGAACGGCCGCGGCGTGCGGCGGCGCTCCTCGGGTTGGCGAACGTGCTGGCCGCCGCCGGGTTCCCGGGTCGGGCGGTCGCGCCCGCCGAGCAGGCGGTGGCGCTGCTGCGCGAGCTGGCCGACGGCAGGCCGGACGCCTATCTCCCGGACCTCGCCACGGCGCTCGTCGGCCTGTCGCAGCACCTGTCTCCGCCCGGGACCGTCAAGCCACCCGCGCGCGCCGTCGATCTGGCCGAGGAAGCCGTCGCGATCCACCAGCGGCTCGCCGCGACCGATCCGGCCGCGTTCGGCGCCGCGCTCGCCGAGTCCCGGATGAACCTGGGTGTGCGGCTCTCGGTGGCAGGCCGCAAGGAAGCCGGGGACGTGCTGCGCGCCGCGGTCGACGAGCACACCGACAAGATCGTGGCGCTGACCAACCTCGCCCTGCACGAAGGCGCGCCCGACCTGGCCGCCCGCGTGGTCGAGCTGGAGCGGCCGCGCGGGTCCCGCGCCGACCTCGCCGCCGCCCTGTCCAACCTCGGCTACCTCTCGGCCGTCGCGGGCAGACACGGCGACGCGCTCGCGGCCACCGGGGAAGCCGTCGCGCTCTACCGCGGCCTGCTCGCCGACGAACCATCAGCGCTGCACCGGGTTTGGCTCGCCGACGCCCTGCTCAACCTCGCCCGGCACCATCTGTCTATTGAGGACGATCACGCGGCCGACCTCGTCACCGAGGCGGTCGGCCGCTACGCCGACGTCGAGGGCGAACACCCCGACACCGCGCGCGACCGGGTGCGCGACGCGGTGGCCCTGCTCGGCGCGCTCAACGGAGACCGGCCGAAGATCCCCAAGGACGCCACGCGCTACTGCAGGCGGTGGCGGGAAGCCGTGGTCCGCATCCCGATGCCAGGCGTCGCGCTGGTGGTCATCTGGCGGACCGACCGGGCGCCGCGCCGGGACCAGGTGCGCACGGTCCGCGACGAGATCCTGGCGCTGACCGGCAAGGACGCCGCGGTCGCGGTCCCGGCCCAGCCAGTCCTGGCGCGGGTCGCCACGGCGGCGGTCGACAAGGTCAAGTCGACGGCCACCCGGATCGCCCGGCACCCGTCGGTCGAGCCGGTCGCCCAGTTCGTGCAGGCCAATCCGGGCGCGGTGGCGAAGCTGGGCGCGGTGGTCGCCACGGTCGCGGTGCTGCTCAGCGCGGCGGGCCCGGAGGCGGCCACGGAACGGCCCACGGCTCTGCCGCCGCCAGTCACCTCGACAGCGCCGACTGACCTGACGGACCCATTGGTCGCCCCGACGCCAGCGGCGCCGACCAGTCCCACCACATCGCGCACCTCGCCGCAGACCACCACCTCACGCACCACGGGCACCGTCTCGCAGCCAGAACCCCCGGTGGTGCCGCCGGTGACGACGTCGCGGGTGGTCGTCGAGCCACCCCGCGACGGCCTGATCACCTTCGACGCGACGGCGACGTCGTACCGCGAGTTCCGGGTCATCGGCGCCGCGAGCGCGTGGCGCGACGGCCACCAAGCACAGGGCCTCGATCTGGGACCGGGCACGCACCAGATCGCGTTCGCCGCCGGCCCGACACTTGTGTTCACTGTGGATGATCAGGACCGGGTCGACTACGACCACGGCCTCGACGCCTACGTCACCGGACGCGGTACCCCGACGATCACCGTGCGCGGCAAACCCGCGTCGGTAGACATCTCCGGCACGAGCTACGCCGGGTACTACCTCAGCGGCACGGGTGAGCCCTGGCAGAGCGCGCCGCGGACCTACCGCGTCATCCCCGGCAGGCACCAGGTCGTCACCCAGGCGGGCCCGGCGACGGTCTTCGACATCACGCCCGAGGGCACGGTGGAGCACAGCGCGGCAATGGCGCCCTATCTGAGCGGTCGCGGCACGACCACGCTGACCGTGCGCGGACGGCCCGTCTCGGTGGACGCCGACGCGACGAGTTACAGCGGCTTCCTGCTCACGGGCACCGGCCAGCCGTGGCAGAACGCCCGCGCGCGCCAGACCTACCAGCTCATCCCTGGCAGGCACCAGGTCGTCACGCAGGACGGCGCCGGGGTCCTGTTCACCGTCGGCGCCACCGGACTGGTCGAGTTCCCCACCAACCTCGACCCGGTCCTCGTCGGCCGGGACACCACGACGCTCGTCGTGCGAGGGGTGCCCACGACGCTCGACGCCACAGCCACCTCCTACGACCAGTTCTACATTCCGGGCGCAGGCACGTGGCGGCAGGCGGCGCGGCAGCAGGAGTTCCGCCTCATCCCCGGCACGCACCAGGTGGCGCTGCACGCGGGTCCGGCACTCAACTTCACCACCGACTCCCTCGGCCGGGTCTCCTACGCCAGCACACTCGACCCGCTGCTCGACGGGCGGGGCACCGCGATGCTGACCGTGCGCGGCACCCGGGCCAAATTCGGCTACGCCCGGTCGGACACGGCGGGCAACCAGTGGGGCACGTGGCAGCAGAACCCGGCCACCAAGGACCGGTCGGCCGAGACCCAGCACACCGCGACCGGGCGGTACCTCGTCCGGTTCCCCGCGCTGGCCTCGACCAAGGGCGTCGCGCACGTGACGGTGTTCGGCAACAACTGGGGCGTGTCGTGCGTGGTGCGCGACAGCCGCGACGACGGCCAGGACCACTTGGTCGACATCGCCTGCCACCTGCCGACCGGCGCCCTGACCGATACCCAGTTCACCGTGCTGTTCGCCGAGCCGAAGGCGCGGCTGGCCCTCGTCGACACCGCGTCCGGGCTCCGGTCCGGCGCGCCGATCTCGGTGCGCAGGCTCGGGGTCGGCGACTACGAGGTGACCGTCGACGGCTTCCCCGCCACCGGATACGCCCAGGTCACCCCGCGCGGCTCGGACCCGGTCCGCTGCCGCACGACCGTCGGGGCCACGCTGCGCGTCCAGTGCGTCAAGGTGGGCGGCGACGTCCCGGCCGACACCGCGTGGGCACTGTCCTATGCGGACAACACCACGCTGGCACCGTTCGCCCCCGGCGCGTATGTCGGCACCACGAAGCAGGGCCTCGAACTCGATCCCGCGCGGTCGTACAACTCGGCGGGCGGGGCGATGAAGGCGCAGTGGCTGACACCCGGGCACTACCGAGTCGGTATCAAGGGCGTCGGCCTGCCCGGCGACACCGTCCAGGCCACGATCACCGGCGACCAGCCTGGCTACTGCCACAGCACTGGGTGGAACTCGCTGGGCGTGCCCAAAGGCGAGGTGTGGGTCGACGTCTACTGCTACACGCCGGCGGGAAGGCCCGCCGACCGCGAGTTCGGCGTCGCGACCCTCCGACCGCCCACGGGAACCGCCATCCCCACCGACAACCTCACCGCGCTCGACCCCGGCCCGCATCCCGCGGGCCCGAAGTGGGGCTACTTCAGGGTCATCGCGCCCCGCACCGGGCCGGGCGTACGCCGCACCCTGCACCCGGACTTCCTCTGGTCGACGTGGACCCGCCGGTTCGACTACCCGCACGCGCGATGGGCACCCGACGCGACCGTCGAGCACAGCGAGACCGGCCGCTACCGGGTGCGGCTGCCCGGTCTGGGCGCGACCGACGTGGTCCACGCGACCGCGCGCGGCACGTCCACCGACAGCTGCAACGTGGTGGCCGCGGTCGATGGCGTCGTGGACGTCTGGTGCTTCAACCGCGTCGGCGCGCTCACCGAGGGCTCGTTCGCGCTGTTCGTGGCCGAGCCGAGCACCGGGTCCGGCCCGCTCGCCGTGATCGCCCCCGGTGTGCGGTTCACCTCGACCGGCGCGCAGGTCGACGTGTCGCGGACCGGCCCGGGCGAGTACACCGCGACGATCGACGGCTTCGCGAGCGGCGGCCACGTTCAGCTCACCACGGCGGGAACGGCACCGGTCCGGTGTCACCCGGTGGAGGTAACCGGCGCACTCACGATCCGGGTCCGCTGCCACGCCATCGCCACGGGCATCCCCACCGACGCCGACTGGCACCTCACCTACGTCCAGGGCGTCGGCCTGCATCACGACCCGACCGCCGCAGGGACCACAGTGGACACTGACGGCACGGCGATCACCCGGTACTACGACAGTGAGGGAACGCCGCCGGTCATGACACGGGTGTCCCCGGGCCACTACTGGGTCTCCGTGCCGACCGCCGACCGCGCGCCCATCTACCCCGCCGACGGCGTCCAGGTGACCACGCTCGGCCCGACGACCAACCACTGCGCCCCACGCGACTGGAACCCGTCGATCGCCGTGGCGGTGATCGACTGCTGGGACGCCGCGGGCAGGCGGGCGGACACCCCGTTCAGCCTCGCGTACCTGCGCGTCCCGTGACCCGCGCCTATGGTGGAGGCATGCCGCAGCCAGAGGGACAGGAACTAGAGAAGATCCGCGCGCGCCGCGAGGAACTGCGCGGGAAGTACCTGGGCGAGGACCGGCCCGCGTCCACCGCGAGCGGGATCCACCACCTCGCCCTGATCTGCCGCGACGTCGAGGAGACGATCAAGTTCTACCAGGACTTCCTCGGCTTCCCGCTGGTCGAGCTGGTGGAGAACCGCGACTACGCGGGCTCCAGCCATTTCTTCTTCGACATCGGCAACCGCACGCTGCTCGGCTTCTTCGACTTCCCCGGCCACGACCACCCGCCGTTCTCCGAGACCATCGGCGGCGTGCAGCACCTGGCGATCTCGGTGACCCCCGAGGCGTTCGACGCGGCGAAGGCCAAGCTCGACGAAGCCGGTGTCGACTACCTCGGACCCGACCGCGGCGTCGACAACAGCATGTACTTCCGCGACCCGAACGGCATCGGCCTGGAGCTCTACAACGAGCGCCTCGGCCGCTTCGAGGGCACCAAGCTGCTCGACTGAATTCGTTAGCCCGTACTCGGCCCGTTCGGTACGGTCGCGAAAGTTGCTCCCGGACTGAGGGCGGGTTTCGTCATGGCGTGTCGGATCAGTGAGCTCGTGCTCGGTTGCCGCGACCCCGAGGCGCTGGCACGGTTCTGGTGCGAGGTCCTCGACTTCGTCGTGCTCGACCGCGAGGACGACGGCACGCTGGAGATCGGCCCGCGGGAGGGATTCGGCGGTCCGCAGCCGACGATCATCCTCAGCTACCGCGAGCAGCCGGAGCCGGGGAAGTCACGGCTGCACATCGACGTCAACGCCACCGACCGCGATCAGGACGCCGAACTGGAGCGCCTGCTGGCGCTCGGCGCGCGCCCGGCCGACATCGGCCAGACCGGGCAGGAGCACTGGCATGTCCTGACCGACCCGGAAGGCAACGAGTTCTGCCTGCTCAAGGCCCGCCTCAACCCGCTGTGAGCTAGCCGCGCAGCCAGCGCCGCGGCCACGACGCCCGCGGCGCCGGGCGGCTCAGCGCCCGCGCGCACGCCGGGCACGGCGGGCGGGGCACACACGCCTCCGGTGCCTCCACAACGGACGATCCGCACAGCGTGCGGTGCAGACCCTCCTGGGCGCGGTGCGCGACGAACACGCCGTGGTCCATCCCGTCGTCGACGCACGTGATCCAGTCCACCTCAGCGATCGCGACGCTCACCGTGGCCACCTCCCTGTCGCCCGATCCGTCCATGATCGCTCGCCAACCGGCCATCTGGGACATTCCACCTCGCCATAACCTTGGCGTTCCCGATCGGGTCACACCGCGCGCCACCGTGCGATATCGTCGGGATGACTCGGGCGGGCGACGGTAGTGTTGGGCTGAACGGACCACTCCCGTACGCCGGGGTCGGACGGAGGAAGCCCGCGCCGTGACCGGTCAGCACACGCACAGCGAAGCCACGGGCTCCCTGGCCGCCCGGGCGCGGGAACTGCTCGCCGTCGCCCACAGCGGCGCGCCGGACCAGGCCAAGGTGGCCGCGGAGACAGCCGCGCTGGCCGCCGAGCTCAACGGCCACCCCGATCCGGTCGAGGCAGGCGTGGTGCACCGGGCGCTGGCCGCCACCGCGGTGGCAGGCCCGGAGGCCGCCCACGAGGGTGCCCCGCTGATCGAAGGGCTCATAGAGTTCGCGCGGGCCAATGACTTCCCGCTGCTGCTGGCCAGTGGACACGCACTGCGCGGCACGGCGCAGCTCATGCTCGACCCGCACTCGTTCACCCCGACCGAGGCCGCGACGGCGCTGTCGATCATCGACGACGACCGCACGCCCGGCGCCGCGCTGCCCATCCCGGTGCGGGCCAGGCAACTCGCCCAAGCGCTGAGCGACACCGCGATCCTGCTGTGCGCGCTCGGCATGTTCGAGGTCGCCGACGAGATGTTCCGCCGCGGCCACCTCAAGCTCATCGGCCACGCCGACCAGCACGACGCCGTCATCTACCAGCTCAACCGGGTCGAGGTCCTGGTCCGCTGGGGCCTGCAGGCCGAGCAGCACCAGGACCCCGCCTCCGCCGAACGCCGGTTCCGCGCCGCGGCCCGCGCCGCCGCGGCGGCCGAACGCTCGATGGCCCACAGCCTCTACCCCGGCAACGGCGACACCGCGGCGCGCACCGAGCCGATCGTCGCCGTGGCACACGCGCTGCGCGACCCCGGCGAGGCCCACCTCGACGTGCTGCGCGACTGGTTCGGCCGCACGGTCAGCGCCGACAACCGGGCGCTGGTGGCGATCGCGTCGGCGCGCTGCCTCGCCGCGGTCGGTCGCGGCGACGAGGCGGTCGGCACCCTGCGCGCCGCCACGACGGGCGCCGCACCGGTGGAATCCCTGCTGCGCCAAGTGGTCCACGGCGAGCTGGCCCGCCTCGCCGCGCCGGGCGACCGCCCCGACGACGGCTGGCGGCTCTACGCGGCCCAGTTGGAGGCCGAGCTGCGCGCCCAGCACACCACCCGGCTGAGCACGCTGCGCAAAGCCGTCGAACACGCCACCCTCGAACGCGCGCACACCGCGCTGCTGCGCACCGCGAGCCTCGACCCGCTCACCGGCCTGCCCCACAGGGCCGCGTTGGAAGCCCTGCTCGACACCATGGTCGACACCGCCGACACCGCCTTCGCGGTCGCGCTGATCGACCTCGACCGGTTCAAATGGGTCAACGACACCTACTCCCACCTGCACGGCGACCAGGTCCTGACCGCGGTGGCGGCGGCCGTGCGGCGCGGTCTGCGCGAAGCCGACGTGCTGGCCCGCTACGGCGGCGACGAGTTCGTGGCCGTGCTGTCGCACATCGGGGCCGAGGACGCCGCCCGCGTGCTCGACCGGATGCGCCTCGTCGTGGCCAACCTCCCCGAGTCGGTCGGCCGGGGCGTGACGGTGTCGGTCGGCGTCGTCACCGCACGGCCGGGCGAGCCGACCACGACCGTCCTGCGCCGCGCAGACCGGGCCATGTACTCGGCCAAGCACGCCGGCGGCGACCAGGTGTGCACCGGCTGACCTAAGTGGACAGACGCGGCCGCCCGGTCACCCGGGCGGCCGCGTCAGGTCACGGTGCCGTGTAGCCCAAGGTGTAGGCGCCGGAACCGCTGTAGGCGTGCACCCGGTAGCGGTAGCGGCCCGCGGTGCCCTGGTAGGTCAGCGTCTCGTCGGCGGCGGACGTCGCGCCCGAAGCCACCGCCGTCCACGCCGACCCGTTCCACTTCTGCAGGTACAGGTCGTAGTCGGCGGCCGCGGGACCGTCCAGGCACGCCTTGTGCTGGCCGGACGCCGTGGTCTCGAAGTACGTCCCGTCCGGCTGGTAGGCGTTGGCCCCGGTGGCCAGCGACCCCGTCTTCGTCACCTGGTACCCGGCGCAGCCACTGGACCCGCCGCCAAGGTTCAGACTCCAGGTGCGCAGGGTGCCGGTGTCACCCGACGCGGCGTCCTGCACCCGCAGCTTCCACGTGCCGTTCGCGGTCTCCCCCGCCAGGTTCACGGTGAAGTCGCGGACGATGTTGTCGGTACCCGAGCCGGTGCGGTTGTGCAGCACGTACGTCGAGCCGTCCGGCGCGACCAGGGTGACGACGAGGTCGCCCTGGTAGGTGTGCTGGATGTCGACGCGCACGACGCTGGCCGCCGAGGGCGCCGTCGAGCAGCCCGCGATGGTGATGGCGCTCTCGACGGTCGTCTGGTCCGGGATCGCGACCGGCGTGCCGTTGGTGCCCGAGCAGCCGCCGGGGCCGCTCACCACCAGCGAGTACGCCGCCGTCTTGGTGCCGCTCGCGCCCGCCGCGGAGATCGTCACCGGGTAGGTGCCCGGCGGTGTGGTCGCCGAGGTCGCCACGGTCAGGGTCGAGGAACCGCCCGAGGTGACGGTCGCCGGGGCGAACGTCGCCGTCGCGCCTGGCGGGAGACCCGACGCCGACAGCGTCACCGACTGGGCGCTGCCGCTCGTGGTTGCCGTGGCGACGGTCGCGGTGGCCGACCCGCCCGGCGCGACGGTCCCGCTCGACGGCGACACCGACACCGAGAAGTCGTTGCCCGGCTGGGAAAGCCCGGTGACCGGCAGGGTGAGCGTGCTCAGCGCGGGCGCCAGCCGCAGGGTCGTGCCCGCCGTGGGCCGCAGCGTGTAGTCGTAGTCGGTGGAGATCACGACGAGACCGATGCGGTGGCCCGACGCGAAGACGTAGTCCTTCGGCTGCAGCTTGAACGCGAGGTCGTACTCGGTGCCCTGCACCAGCGCGGACCCCGACGTGATGTCGGTGCGGTTCTGCGGGTCCAGCCAGCCGCGGGTGACGATCACCGGCGACGAGCCGCCGTAGTCGACGAGGAGTGCGGTCAGGTTGGCGTCCTTGCGGTTCTCCACCGCCATCCGCAACGACACCCGGGGCGAGCCGGACAGCTTCGCGGCCTGGGTGAGCGTGTCACCGCGGTAGATCAGCCTGCTGCCGTTGGCGCTGTCCGGGCTCGCGACGAGCGTGGTGGCCGTGGAGGTGCGTCCGTTGTCGGTGAAGGTCTGCTTCACGTCGCCGCCCGCGCCGAAGGACAGCGTGCCGGGCGCGGTGGCCGACGAGGCGCCCAGCCGCAGCGTGACATCGCGGGCCGCGGGGTCGGGCCAGTCGGCGTAGGTCTGCCAGGTGCCGTCGGGGAACTGCACGTCGGCCTTGGGCTCGGTCATGATCCCGTTGTCGATGCCCTTGAGGTGATAGTCGAACCACCGCAGCACCGTGGCCTGGTAGTCCGACCGCGACGGCGCGGCGTGGCCGCCCCGGTGCAGCCAGAGCTTGCGCGGCACGTTGTTCGCCTTCAGCGCGTCCCACCACTGCGCGTACTGCATGCTCTTGACGTTCCAGTCGGCCTGGCCGTGCATGACGAACACGCCCGCGGTGACCTTGTTGGCGTCACGCACGTAGTCGCGCTGCTGCCAGAACGGGGTGAAGTCGCCCGTCACGCGGTCCTGGTTGGTGGTGATCGACGCCAGCTGCGACGTGCACGCCTGGCGGCCGAGCACCGCCTTGGCCAGCACGTCGGCGTCCTCGCCCTGGTAGCCGCCGGGCGCGACGACGAGGCCGTTGGCGCGGTAGTAGTCGTACCAGCTGGAGATCGCCGCGATGGGCACGATCGCCTTCAGCCCCGCCACGCCGGTCGACGCGGCCGCGTTGGGCAGCGTGCCGTTGTAGGAGATGCCGATCATTCCGACGTTCCCGGTGCTCCACGTCGCGCTGACCTGGGCGCCTGCGGCGTTGTATGCCTTCGCGCGGCCGTTGAGCCAGTCGATGACGGCGGTGGTGCCGATGGTCTCGTTGCGGTCGCCGGAGGTGGGGCAGCCGTCGGAGTCGCCGGTGCCGATGCTGTGGCCCATGACGACGGCGTAGCCGCGCGGGACGAAGTAGTCGTCGTACCAGTCGGGCAGATCCGGCGTCGCCTTCGCGACCCGGGCGCCCTCGGAGTCCGTTGACGCCAGGCCGAAAATGCCTTCCTGGGGCAGCCGGTCGACGTTCGGGTTGTAGTTGGTCGCCGGGTTGAGGCCCTTGGCGTACGGGCTCTGCTCGAACACGACGGGCACGCGCGAGCCGTCGGACGGCCGGGAGATGTCGATGGCGACGCGGTCGAGGCGGCCGTTGTTGTCGGTGTCGACCGTCGTCTCGACGTAGACCCGTTCCTCGATGTTGGCTAGTGGGCCGGCTGGGCGCGCGTGCGCGGCGGTGGCGGCCAAGGGCACACCACCGGCGATCAACGCGACGGCCAGCACAGCGCGGGGCAGGGACCGCATGTGTGGCTCCTTAAAACGCAGGGACACCAGACATCCAGACCCGCGATCGCCGGTCAATCCACCGAACGTCGCCCGCGCTTAACTGGGAAGCCGATCAGTCGCAGTTGGACGCGCTCTGAGCAGCGTCTTTGAGTTCGTCCGGCAGCTCGATGCCGAGCATCGCGTTCTGCGCCGACGCCAAACCGTGCATCGACCGGCCGAACCGCTTGACCCCCGACGAGTAGGCCTCGGCCGTCATCGGGTCGGCCGCCTCGACCTCGGAGTGGGCCGTGCCCAGCTCACCGCGGGCCTCGACGAGCCCCTCGATGATCTTGCTGATCGGCGTGTCGAGCCCCGGCGCGGGCGCGGGCCGCAGCGCGCGCAGGTCGGTGATCACCGCGTCGAGCACGCCCGCGAGCCTGCCCGTCATCTCCAGGAACTCGCGTTTGAGCACGGCGGCGTCGGACGTGGTCGTCGGCACCGGGCTCGTCTCGCCCGCCGTGGTCAGCAGCTTGCCCGCGCCGCACCAGCGGTTCATCCACTTGACCTCGGGGCTGTTCGGGTCGGCCTCGGCGGTCGGGATCGACACCGCGCTGCCCGACACCTCGGTCGCGCATCCCGCCGCGACCACCACGACACACGCCACCGCTACCGCCAGCCCCCGCATGTCCCTCCGACGCGGCGCGCCCACGCTCGGTTCCGACGATGCACATGGAAATCGACGTTGCATCGCGATAGGTTCCGATATATCGTTGAGCTATCGCGAGCGACCGCTTGCGACAACCTGAACCCAGGAGACAAGAATGCGTACGAGCTTTGGACCCAGGCGCCACGGACGGCGCCACCACCACGTCGAGCGCCACGACTTCGACATGGACTTCGCCCCGGAGGCCGACATGACCCCGCCGTTCCCGCCGATGCCCCCCTTCCCCCCGGGCTTCGGCGGACGGCGGCACGGCCACCGCGGGCCGGGCGGGCGCCAGCGCCGCGGCGATGTCCGCGCCGCCCTGCTCACCCTGCTGGTCGACCGGCCGATGCACGGCTACGAGATGATCCAGGAGATCGCGGAGCGTTCCGGCGGCTTCTGGAAGCCCAGCCCGGGCTCGGTCTACCCGACCCTGCAGCTGCTGGCCGACGAGGGCCTGGTCCGCGCGACCGACGGCGACGGCGGCAAGCGCCTGTTCGAGCTGACCGACGATGGCCGCACGGCCGTGGCGAACCTGGGCGGCACCGCCCCCTGGGACCATGCCGCCGCGGGCGTCGACCCGTCCGAGGTCAACCTGCGCGGTGCGATGGGGCAGCTCGCCGCGGCCATCATGGGCGTGTCCCAGGCCGCGAGCCCCGCGCAGAAGGCCAAGGCGGTCGAGATCATCAACGAGGCCCGGCGCCAGCTCTACGCGGTGCTCGGCTCGGCCGATGAAGAGTGATCAGGGCGCTATCAGCCCGGTCGGCTTGCGCCTGACCAACACCCGATAGCCGACCGGGAACTCCAAGCCGGTCACCGCACCGATGGCACGCTGGGCGACGCGAGCGGAGAACTCGATCCGCAGCACCGCCTCCAGCGTCGCCCGATCCGGGAACCGCCACACGGCGGTCACCCGGTGCTGGTCGAATCCCTTGAGGTCGAAGAACTTGTCGACCTCGGCGGGGTCGTAGGCGGGCACGTCGGCCCGCAGCCACGGGCCATACGGCTCGCTGAGCCCATCGAGATCGACGATCACCAGTGCGCCGCCGGGCCGCAGCACGCGGTCGGCCTCGCGCAGCCCGGGCTCACAGCCGGGGCCGAAGAAATACGCCGTTCTGGCGTGCACCACATCCACACTGGCGTCGCCCGCGGGCAGGTCCTGCGCCGAGCCCGCCGCGACCCTGACCCGGGGCAGCCCCGCGATCCGGACGCGGGCCCGCTCCACCAGCGGCGGATGCGGCTCGACGCCGAGTACTGAAGTGGCCGTCTCGGCGAAGCGCGGCAGGTGGAAGCCGTCGCCGCAGCCGACGTCGAGCACGTCACCTGACCAGTCGCACAGGCCGCCGAGGAACCGCCACAGGGTGCCGTCGGCGTCCTGTGCGCGGTTCTCCGCCTCATAGACCTGCGGGAAGTGCCAGATGTTGGGGCTGGGCACGATCTCCGCCGGACGCAGCCGCGCCCACGCTCGGGAAACCATGCTCATGTCAACCAGGAAAGCACATCCGCGTCTGATCAGGCTGGGACGAACAGGCGAAGTAGCAGCCAGGACACCACTGCCGAGGGCAGCAGCGAGTCCATCCGGTCCATCAGGCCACCGTGGCCCGGCAGCAGCGTGCCCATGTCCTTGATGCCCAGGTCCCGCTTGATCACCGACTCCACGAGGTCGCCCAAGGTGGCCGTGGCGACGATGGCAGCGCCGAACAGCACGCCCTGCCACACCTCACCACCGAGCATCAGGTGGACCGTGAGCGCGCCCGCGGTCACTCCGGCGACCAGCGACCCGCAGAAGCCCTCCCAGGACTTCTTCGGGCTGATCGTCGGCGACATCGGGTGCTTGCCGAACAGCACGCCCGCGATGTAGCCGCCGGTGTCGGAACTGACCACGAGGATCATGAAGCACAGCACGCGGGCGGTGCCGTCGGCCGGGACCACCAGCATCGCGGCGAACGAGGCGAACAGCGGCACGTAGGCCGCGGTGAACACCGACGCGGTGGTGTCGCGGAGATACCCCTCGACACCGCCGCGGAACCGCCACAGCAGGCACGCCAGGATCGTCAGCACGAACGCGGTGAGCAGGCCGTCGCGGCCCAGCGGCCACGACAGCCACACCATGGCCTGGCCGCCGATCAGCACCGGCCAGCGCGCCACGTCCAGCCCGGCGCCGCGCTTCAGCGCGCCCGCCAGCTCCCACGTCGCCACGGCCACCGCGACCGCGACGATGCCGATGAACACGTGCCGGACGGTGAGCAGGGCGAGCAGCACCGCCCCGCCCAACACCACCCCGACAGCGATCGCCGCGGGCAGGTTGCGGCCCGCGCGCGACGCCTTCGCCTCCCCAGTGGTCACCGGGGCGTTCCCGACAGATCCATGCTCAAGCTCCCCAACGGGCCCGGCCACCATCACATACCCCTCAGCGACTCAAGGTCAGACCTCGAGCAGCTCCGCTTCCTTGTGCTTGACGAGCTCGTCGACCTGGCCGACGTACTTGTCGGTGAGGTGCTGCAGTTCCTTCTCCGCGCGCACGACGTCGTCCTCGCCGGACTCGCCGTCCTTGACCAACCGGTCCAGCTCTTCCTTGGCCTTGCGGCGGACGTTGCGGATCGAGATCTTGGCGTCCTCGCCCTTGGTCTTGGCGACCTTCACCATCTCCCGGCGGCGCTCCTCGGAGAGCTGCGGGATGGAGATGCGGATGATCGTGCCGTCGTTGCTCGGGTTGACCCCGAGGTCGGAGTCGCGAATCGCCTTCTCGATGGCGTTGAGCTGGCTGACGTCGTAGGGCTTGACGACCGCCATCCGCGCCTCCGGGATCGCCACGCTCGCCAACTGGTTGAGCGGGGTCATCGACCCGTAGTACTCGATGTGGATGCGGGCGAACATCGCGGGGGTGGCGCGACCGGTGCGGACGGAGTTCATGTCCTCCTTGGCCACCGACACCGCTTTTTCCATCTTTTCCTCGGCGTCGAGGAGTGTCTCGTCGATCAAGGGGGCGCTCCTTATAAGCAGTGGGTCACGCTGGTCAGTTAGTCGGCGTACTGACTAGCGTGCCGATCCTCTCACCACGCACAGCGCGCGCGATGTTCCCCTCCGTCAGAAGGTTGAACACGATGATCGGCATGTTGTTGTCCATGCAGAGGCTGAACGCGGTCGCGTCGGCCACCTTGAGACCGCGTTCGAGCACTTCGCGGTGGGTGATGTCGGTGAACATCTTCGCGTTCGGGTCGAGCCTGGGGTCGGCGTCGTACACCCCGTCGACCGCCTTGGCCATCAGCACCACGTCGCAGCCGATCTCCAACGCGCGCTGCGCGGCGGCGGTGTCGGTCGAGAAGTAGGGCATGCCGACCCCGCAGCCGAAGATGACCACGCGGCCCTTCTCCAGGTGCCGCTCGGCGCGGCGCGGGATGTAGGGCTCGGCAACCTGGCCCATGGTGATGGCGGTCTGGACCCGCGTGTCGATGCCCTCTTTCTCCAGGAAGTCCTGGAGGGCGAGGCAGTTCATGACCGTGCCGAGCATGGCCATGTAGTCGGCGCGGTCGCGGTCCATGCCGCGCTGGCTGAGCTCGGCGCCGCGGAAGAAGTTGCCGCCACCGATGACGATCGAGGTCTGCACCCCGCCGCGCACGATGTCGGCGATCTGCCGGGCAACGGCATAGACGACGTTGGGGTCGACCCCGACCTCGCCGCCGCCGAACATCTCGCCGCCGAGTTTGAGCAGTACCCGGCGGAAGCTGCCGTTCTGCGTCACGTAGACACCCTCCTCGTGACTATGCCCCGCCCCCGGTGAAGTCCGGGGACGGGGCATAACCCTAGTCACTTAATCGCTTTGCGCAGGTCAGGCCTGGCCGACCTCGAAGCGGGCGAACCGGGTGACGGTGACACCGGCCTCGTCCAGCACGGCCTTGACGGACTTCTTCGAGTCGACGACCGAGGACTGCTCGGTCAGCACGACGTCCTTGTAGAAGCCGTTGACGCGACCCTCGACGATCTTGGGCAGCGCCGCCTCCGGCTTGCCCTCCTCGCGCGCGGTCTCCTCGGCGATGCGCTTCTCGGTGGCCACGATGTCGGCCGGGACCTCGTCGCGGGTGACGTAGCGCGGCTTCATCGCGGCGATCTGCATCGCGATCGAGCGGGCGACCTCTTCGCCTTCACCGGTGTACTCGACGAGCACGCCGACCGCCGGGGGCAGGTCGGAGGCGCGGCGGTGCAGGTAGGTGGTGGCGGTGCCGTCGAAGACGACGACGCGGCGCAGCTCGAGCTTCTCGCCGATCTTGGCCGAGAGGTTGTGCACGGCCTCGCCGACGGTGCCGCCGTCGAGGTCGGCGGCCTTGAGCAGGTCGACGTCGGCGGCCTTGGTGGCCTTCGCGACGGCGACGATCTTGTCGGCCAGCTCCTGGAACTCGGCGTTCTTGGCGACGAAGTCGGTCTCGCAGTTCAGCTCGACCATGACACCGCCGTCCGCGGCGACCAGGCCCTGGGCGGTGGCGCGCTCGGCGCGCTTGCCCACGTCCTTGGCGCCCTTGATGCGCAGGATCTCAACGGCCTTCTCGAAGTCGCCGTCGGTCTCGGTCAGCGCCTTCTTGCAGTCCATCATCCCGGCGCCGGTCAGGTCCCGGAGCCTCTTGACGTCGGCCGCGGTGAAGTTCGACATCGTGCGTTTTCCGTCCTTCTTCGGTTACGCGCGTACTACTGGTGTTTGTGGCACGGTGCCCGCCCGGACGGTGAGGTCCGGGCGGGCACCGCGAGCCGAGATCAGGACTCGGCCGGGGTCTCGGTCGCGGCCTCGGCGGCGGGCGCGGCCTCAGCCGGAGCGGCGACGGCGGGGGTCTCGGCGCCCGCCAGCAGCTCCTGCTCCCACTCGGCCAGCGGCTCGCTACCGGCGCCGACCTCGGGCTTGTCCGAGCCGTTGCGGGCACCGGAACGCGCGATCAGACCGGCGGCGGCGGCCTCGGCCACCACCTTGGTCAGCAGCGCGGCGGAGCGGATCGCGTCGTCGTTACCCGGGATCGGGTAGTCGACCTCGTCCGGGTCGCAGTTGGTGTCGAGGATCGCCACGATCGGGATGTTCAGCTTGCGCGCCTCGCCGACGGCGATGTGCTCCTTCTTGGTGTCCACGATCCAGATGGCGCTGGGAACGCGCGCCATGTCGCGGATACCGCCGAGGGTGCGCTCCAGCTTGTCCTTCTCGCGGGTCAGCATCAGGATCTCTTTCTTGGTGAGACCCTGGAAGCCACCGGTCTGCTCCATCGACTCCAGTTCCTTGAGGCGCTGGAGGCGCTTGTGCACGGTGGAGAAGTTGGTGAGCATGCCACCCAGCCAACGCTGGTTGACGAAGGGCATCCCGACCCGCAGGGCCTCGTTGGCGATCGCTTCCTGCGCCTGCTTCTTCGTGCCGACGAACAGGATCGAGCCACCGTGCGCGACGGTCTCCTTGACGAACTCGTACGCGCGGTCGATGTAGGTCAGGGTCTGCCGCAGGTCGATGATGTAGATACCGTTGCGGTCGGTCAGGATGTAGCGCTTCATCTTCGGGTTCCAGCGGCGGGTCTGGTGCCCGAAGTGCACGCCGGAATCCAGCAACTGCTTCATGGTGACGACGGCCATGGCCGGGTTCGCACCTCTTCATTTCAGGCGCGCCCTGGCCTTTGCGGACCGGGCACGCGATCTCGGTTGTCGCGACCGGCCATGGTGGCCGCCCGCCCTGGTGCAGTGCGGGCGCCCGAACCCGCTGGCCAACTCACCACCGGGACCGCCGAACACCCATGTCTTGCCGCGACCCGAAAAGCCGCGAACGCGCACTGACACGCGAAGTCATCCCATGTCACCACGGGACGCGGACAGAAGTGTACGCCGCGTGGACCCCGAACCGAGAATCGGAGCCCCGAGTTATCCACATCCCCCCGATCCATCCCCAGATCCGGCTTGGTGGTGGCACCGCCCCCACTCACTCCGGAACCTGGACACATGCCACGTGACCAGCACCGACTCCACCTAGCCGCGATCTTGACCGTGCTCCTGACCGCCGCCCTCCTCTGGCACACGACCACCCCCGCCGCAGCCAAGTCCCGTTCCCCCCAACCCCCATCCCCCAGCACCGCGGCGTTCCACCTGGTCGCACTTCCTCCGCCCGCCCCAGCCCCAAGCGGCGAGCGTCCCCTCTGGCAGCCCCCACTCCCCACCATTCCCCCGAATTCCGCGCCCGATCCTCCGCGCCGAGGCCCCTTCACATGGCCACTGGGCCCACCGCACGAAGTCCTGCGCCCGTTCAAGCCGCCATCCCATCCCTACGGCCCAGGCCACCGCGGCGTCGACCTCGCGGCCCCCATCGGAGCACCGATCTACGCGGCGGGCGACGGCGTCGTGGCCTTCGCGGGCCAAGTCGTGGACCGCGGCGTCATCTCCATCGACCACGCCCACGGCTTACGAACCACCTACGAACCAGCCATCCCGTCGATCACCGCAGGCGCGCGGGTACGCCGCGGCGACCAGATCGGCGTCCTGGTCGGCGGGCACGCCGGATGCCCGGACGCCTGCCTGCACTGGGGCCTGCGCCGGGGTGACGAATACCTGGACCCGCTCATACTGCTGCGCCACGGGCGGGTGCGGCTGCTGCCGCTAGACCTCGGCCGCCTCGAGCAGCTTGGCGCGCAGCCGCAGGACGGCGCGGGTGTGGAGCTGGCAGACCCGCGACTCGGTGACGCCGAGGACGCGGCCGATCTCGGCGAGGGTGAGGTTCTCGAAGTAGTAGAGGGTCACCACGACCCGGTCGCGTTCCACCAGCCGCCCGATGGCCTCGGCGAGCTGGCGGCGGTTGTCCTGGTCGACGAGCAGCGCCACCGGGTCCTCGGCGGCCTCGTCCTCCAGCGTGTCGGCCAGCGAGGTCGCTCCCCGCCCGGCCGCGGCCAGCTCATCGAGCGCGACGACGCTGGTGAGCTGGAGCTGGGCGTAGACGTCGCGCAGTTCGCCGACGCTGAGGCCCAGTTCGGCGGCGAGTTCACCGTCGGTCGGGGTGCGCTGCAGCTTGGCGCCGAGCCGCTCGATGCCGCGTTCGACCTCGCGGGCGCGGCCCCGGACGGTGCGCGGCACCCAGTCCTGGGCGCGCAGGTCGTCGAGGATGGCGCCGCGGATGCGCTGCATGGCGTAGGTCTCGAACTTGAGGCCCCGCTCCGGCTCGAACTTCTCGATGGCGTCGACCAGGCCGAAGATCCCGGACTGGATCAGGTCGGACACGTCGACGTGCGCGGGAAGCCCGGTGCCGACCCGCCCGGCGACGTACTTGACCAGCGGGGCGTAGTGCAGCACGAGCCGGTCGCGCAGGTCGTGCTCGCGCCGCTCACCGTAGCGCCGCCACAGCGCGACGATGCCCGCCTCGACATCGTCGGCGGTGCGGTTGTCGCCCGGGAGCACGCCGGAGGCCTCGCTGGTCCCGAAGCGGGAGGCGTGGCCGTTGAGGCTGGGTCTGGACTCCGGGGACGGCGCCGCCGGTGTCCGAGAACCAGCCCCGGCGTCACCGGGAACGGGGATGGGTTCGGTCATGGATCGCCTTCAGCCGTTCGACGGTCACGTGGGTGTAGAGCTGCGTCGTTGAGAGCGTAGCGTGACCAAGTAACTCCTGGACGCTACGAAGGTCCGCACCCCCTTCGAGCAGGTGTGTTGCCGCAGAGTGACGAAGCCCGTGCGGCCCCAGGTCCGGCGCACCGGCCACCGCGCCCACGGCCCCGTGCACGACGCGGCGCACACTCGCTGGTTGGAGCCGTCCTCCGCGAGTACCCAGCCACACTGCCGGCGGGGAATCCTCCCGGGCAAGAGCCTGCCGTCCGTGATCGAGCCAATTGCGCACCGCGTCGGCGGCCGGGACCCCGAACGGGACCGACCGTTCCTTGGAACCCTTGCCCATGACCCTGAGTAAGCGCCCGCTCAGGTCGACGTCGTCGACGTCGAGCCCGCACAGCTCCGACACCCGAATCCCGGTGGCGTAGAGCAGTTCCAGCAGCGCGTGGTCCCGCAACGCCACGGGGTCGAGCTGCTGGGCGCCCGACTCGGACGCCCGCATCAGCTCCGCGGCCTGGTCCTGCCGCAGCACCGAAGGCAGCGTCCGATGCCGCACCGGCGACACCAGCCGTGCCCCGGGGTCGACGTCCAGGTGCTCCCGCCGGTAGGCCCACGCCGTGAAGGTCCGCACCGCCGCCGCCCGCCGCGCCATGGTCGTCCGACTGGCCCCGGCCCCCAACTGCGCCGCCAACCACCCGCGCAACACGGCGAGATCAAGCCCCACCGCCCGCAGCCCATCCCCACTGGAGCCCTCAACCGTCGAAGCCGCACCCGACTCGGCGCCTGCGCCCTGAGCCTCGATCCCCAGCGCGTGGCCGAGCAGGGAGACCGCGTCCCCGAGGTAGGCCCGCACCGTGTGCGGCGAAAGCCCCCGCTCAAGCGCCAGATGCCGCTCATAGTCGTCCAGCACCGCGCCCACCGAAACAGGCAGGGCGGCGCGAACTCCAAGCAGGTCGACCCTGCGTGGTCGACGGGAAGCGGACGGCACACACCTGACGCTCCGCCATCAACCGTCCCGGGTCAAGCATCGCCACGCGGTCAAGATCGTGAGCGTCGCCAACCCTCCTCTCCCCGGACGGCCAGCCCGGTCAGCTCGAGCTCCGGCAAAAGCGCCCTCACCCGCGCCAGCGGTACCCCTGACATCGCCGAGACGCGCTCCGGGCTGAGGCCGTTCCCGCGCGGCAGGGCCTCGTGGACGCGGAGGGCTTGATCGCCCAGGCCGTCGGTCGGGCGCTTCGGGCGGTCTCGGGCCGGGGCCAGATCCGCGCCGACCTGGCCGACCGCTTCCAGTACCTCGGCCACCGAGCACACCACCGTCGCCGAGCCCGTGCGGAGGAGTTCGTGGCAGCCGGACGACATCGCCGAGGTGATCGGGCCCGGCACCGCCAGGACCGTCTTGCCCAGCGCGGCCGCCGTGGACGCGGTGTTGCGCGCGCCGCTGCGCACACCCGCCTCGACGACCACGGTTCCGGCGCTGAGCGAGGCGATCAGGCGGTTGCGCACCAGGAACCGGTGTTTGGCGGGCGGCGTGCCCGGCGGGTATTCGCTGACCACCGCGCCGGTCTCGCCGATGCGGTCGAGCAGCCGGGAATGCGACGCCGGGTAGCGCACGTCCACGCCGCACCCAAGCACCGCCATCGTGGTGCCCTCCGCGTTCAACGCGCCCCGGTGCGCGGCGCCGTCGATGCCATACGCCGCACCGGAAACGACTGACACGCCGGCCTCGGCGAGGCCGTAGCCGAACTCGGCCGCGACGTGTTCGCCGTACCCGGTCGCCGCTCTGGCGCCGACCACCGAGACCGACCGCTGCACCGCCGAGTCGAGGGAGATCGAGCCGCGGACCCACAGCGCCACGGGCGGCCCTGCCCATCGGAAACCACGCGCGCACGCGTTTCTCAGCGCCAGCAAAGGCCAAGCGGGCCATTCCGCGTCCTCGGGAGTGACCAGCCGCGCGCCGACCTCGGCGGCGGCGGCGAAATCGGCGTCGACGAAATCGGACTCGCGGCGGGCGGAGGTCTCGTCGAGCACCGACTGCGGCAGGTCGCCGGACCGCACCCGGGCGGCGGCGTCCACCGGCCCGCACACGTCGATCAGCGCCGCCAGCGCCGGGGCGGGCGGCTCGGCCACCCGCAGCAGATAGGCGCGCGCCCGACGCGTTGGGTCATCTGTCGCTATAGGACTCACGGGGCAGAACTCCTTTGCTGTCAGGCGGCCGCGCGGCGGTCGCGGAACTCGAGCGCGGACGCGACATGGTCGGCGGTGGGGGTTGGTGACTCAGCCAAGTCGGCCAAAGTCCAGGCGATGCGGAGGCAGCGGTCGGCGCCTCGGGCGGTGAGGGCACCGGTCTTCAGGCCGCGGTCGAGCAGGCTCGTCACCTCGCGGGGCAAAGCGAATTCCCGGCGCAGGACCGGGCCTGGCGCTTCGGCGTTGGTGCACCAGCCACGTCCTGACCACCGCTCCACCGCACGGGCCCGCGCCGCGCTCACTCGGGCCCGGACATCGACGGTGGGCTCCGGCGCGCTGTCCCCCGCTCTGCTCATCGCCGTCACCGGCCGGGTGCGGACCCGAATGTCGATCCGATCGAGCAGTGGGCCGGAAAGCCTTGCCATATAACGTCTCCTGGCGAACGGTGGGCAAACGCAGTCGGCCTCACGCGGAGGCGCGCAAGGGCACGGATTCGTCGCGAGGACGAGCTGGAATCCCGCCGGGTAGCGCACCACGCCGTCGCGGCGCGCCAACCGGATCTCGCCTTCCTCGATCGCCGTGCGCAGCGCCTCCAGCCGGTCGGCGGCGAACTCGCAAGCCTCGTCCAAGAACAGCACCCCGCGGTGGGCTTTGCTGATCGCGCCCGGTTTGGCCAGGCCGACGCCGCCACCGACCAGGGCGGGCACCGAAGTCGTGTGGTGTGGCGCGATGAAGGGCGGGACCGTGATCAACGGCGAGTCGGTGGACAGCAGGCCCGCGACCGAGTGGATCGCCGTGACTTCGAGTGCCTGTTCGGAAGTCAGCTCCGGCAACAGACCGGGGAGACGTTTGGCCAGCATCGTCTTGCCTGTCCCGGGCGGGCCGCTCAGCAGAAGATGGTGCCCGCCCGCCGCGGCGACCTCCAAGGCCCAGCGGGCCTCCGGCTGCCCGATCACGTCGGCGAGATCCGGCGGATCGGCGGGTGGTTTCGTGGTGACCGGCCCTGGCCTGGCGAGGATCTCCTCGTCGCCGCGCGCCCAAGCGACGACGTCGCCGAGGCAGGTCGCCCCGAACACCTCCATGCCAGGCACCAATGAAGCCTCCGCCAGCGCGTCGGAGGGGACGACCGCTTGACGAAGGCCGTGGCGGCGGGCGGCCAGGAGGCACGGCAGGACGCCTTTGACGGCGCGAAGACGGCCGTCCAGGGCCAGTTCGCCGATCAGGACGGTGTGGGCTACCGGGTCGGGCGGGGCTTTGCGGTCGGCGACGAGGACGGACAGGGCCAAGGCGAGGTCGTAGCCGGAGCCGCCCTTGGGGAGCGCGGCTGGGGACAGGCCGAGGGTGACCATCTGGTCGGGCCATTGGAGGCCGCTGTTGCGGACCGCGGCGCGGACTCGGTCCTTGGCCTCGTTGAGGGAGGCGTCGGGGAGACCGACGATCGTTGTCTTGGGTTTGCCGCCTCCGATGTCGGCTTCGATCTCGACGGTGACGCCGTCGACGCCGAAGAGGGCGACTGACCAGGCGCGGGCGAGGACCATCAGAAGGCCCCGATCAGGTGGTCGACCTTGGGTCGGCCGCCTGGTGGCCAGAGGACCGAGACGATGTCGAATCTGGTCGGGCAGTGCCAGAGGCGGTAGTGCTGGCGCCACTGCCACGCCGCGCGGCGGATGCGGGCGGCTTTGGCGTCGTCGACGGCTTCGGTGGGGGTGCCGTAGTCGGTGGACGAGCGGGTCTTGATCTCGCAGACGACGAGTTGGGCGCGGTCGGTGGCCACGACGTCGAGTTCGCCCTCGCGGCAGCGCCAGTTGCGGGCGAGGACGACGAGGCCCGCCTGTTCGAGGTACTGGACCGCCAGGTCCTCGCCAAGTCGGCCGAGGCGCAGGTGGGGGGTCATGGCCGCTCCTGTCGGGTCGAGTGGTGTCGATCTCGACGGTGCCCGGGAGCGGGGCGGGGCGACAGGGGGACGCGGAATCTGTGGATGGCTGGGCGGGATGTGGAAGAACCCCGGAGATGTGGATCTCCGGGGTTCTTCGTCGTCGGTGGTGTGTGCTACCCGCCGAAGGGGCCGTCTTCGGGCAGCCGCAGGTCAGGCTTGTCGAGTTCCTCGACGTTCACGTCCTTGAACGTGATGACCCGGACGTTCTTGACGAACCGCGCCGGCCGGTACATGTCCCACACCCAGGCGTCGGACATGCGTACCTCGAAGTAGACCTCGCCGTCGGCGTCGCGCACCTGCACGTCGACCCCGTTGGCCAGGTAGAAACGTCGTTCGGTTTCCACCACGTAGGCGAACTGTCCGACGATGTCGCGGTACTCCCGGTAGAGCGAAAGCTCCATCTCGGTCTCGTACTTCTCGAGATCCTCCGCGCTCATGTGCCGCGCGCCCCTCCTGGTCGTGACCGGCTCTGGACCACTGTCACTGATCGATTCGTGATAGTGGTCCACCATTCTGAACCACCGCGGCCGCCGCCACACTCAGCGCCACCCGGTGTGGCGCGCGCCGTCCGTGGGCGACCCCCGCGGCGGCGACGTTGGCGAAGGACCAGCGGTGCTCATGGCTGGGCCCGTACTCTTCGAGCGCCTGGCTGTGCAGCCCGGTGCAGTATCCCTTGTGCACGTCGAACCGGTACTGCGGCATCGACTCGTGCAGATCCTCCATGATGCGGTCTCGGGTGACTTTGGCCAACACCGACGCCGCCGCCACGCACGCCGCGGCCTGGTCGCCCTTGAGGACGGGCACGCTCGGCGCGGTCAGGCCGGGCACTCGGAAGCCGTCGACCAGCACGTATCCCGGATGGGTGGCCAGCCGCGCGACCGCCCGGCGCATGCCCTCGATGTTGGCGAAGTGCACCCCCCACCGGTCGACCTCGGGCACGGGCACGACGACCACCGAGTAGTCGACGGCCCGCTTCTTGATCAGATCGAACATCCGGTCACGCGCGGCGGCCGTCATCAGCTTGGAGTCGGTGAGCCCGTCGAGCCGGTCGGCGTCACCGGGCCGCAGCACACAGGAGGCGATGACGAGCGGACCCGCACACGCCCCGCGCCCGGCCTCATCGACCCCGGCGACCGGCCCCAGCCCACGCCGATGCAGCGCGGACTGCAGGCTCCAGTTCCCGGCATCCCGTCGAAGCACAGCCCGCGGCGGCCGAAACGCGGCGGCGGTCACCAGCCCCCACCCTCTCCGGGGGGACGGCCCCTGCCCAGTCTATCGGCGGTGGGGGGTTTGGTGGAGGGGTGCCGCTGAGCTGTGGATGGTTCGGGCTGACTGTGGATGGTTCGGGTACGCGGAGGACCCGTGAGCTTGTCGGCTCGGGTGCCGGGCCGGGGACCTGCGGCGGCGGTCCGGTTGACGGGCGCGACGACCCGGCGGATGCGCCTCCCCAGCCACAGCACCGGCCACGCCGCGGCGATGCCCAGGCCGGCGGGGATGCCCGACTGCCAAGCCGCGGCTGAAAGCGCCTGTGGGTTGTGGTCGCCGACGCCCTGCCATCGGGACGGCGGCAACACGATCGTGCGAACTTTGCCGATCACGTTGTCCACCGGCACCAAGCCGTTGACACCGCCGCCGCCCTGGGTCCGCGAGTCGCCGGAGTTGTTGCGGTTGTCGCCCATGACGAAGAGCATTCCGGCGGGGACGGTGATGGGGCCGAACTGGTCCTGCTTCGGGTCGCCCATCATCGGATCCCAGTGGATGTACGGCTCGTCCAGCGGCTTTCCGTCGACCTGGACGCGGTTCTGCTCGTCGCAGCACTGCACTGTCTGGCCGCCGACGGCGACGATGCGTTTGACCACGTCGTCCTCGTCGGGGGCGGCCATGCCGAACAGTGCGCCGATGCCCTGCAGCCAGCTGACCACGGCGTTGTCCGAGCGCTGCGCGGTGAACTCCGAGCGGTTCCAGGTCGACGGGCGCTCGAAGACGACCACCTCGCCCGGCTCAGGGTCGCCGAAGTTGTAGACCAGTTTGTCGACGAGGACGCGGTCGCCGTAGCAGCCCGCGCAGCCGTGCAGGGTGTTCTCCATCGACTCCGACGGGATGACGAACACCCGCGCCAGGAACGTCTGGATCAGGAACGTCAGCACCAGGGCGACCGCGATCAGGATGGGCAGTTCCTGCCAGAACGGGCGCTTCTTCTTGGGCTTCGGCTCGGGTTCCTGCTCGCCGTCGTCGAGGGGCTGGTCGGGCACTGGGGCAGCCTACCGACTACCGCGCGTGAGGTCGCGGACGCGGCGGCCCAGCCACAGCACCGGCCACGCCGCGGCGATGCCGATGCCCGCCGGGATGCCGGTCTGCCACGCCGCCGCGGACAGCGACTGCGGGTTGTGGTCGCCGACGCCCTGCCAGCGGGACGGCGGGAGGATGATCGCGCGGGCCTTGCCGACGATGTCGTCGACCGGGACGAAGCCGTTCTCGCCGCCGCCGCCCTGGGTGCGGGAGTCGCGGGAGTTGTTGCGGTTGTCGCCGAGGACGAAGACCTTGCCGGGCGGCACGGTGATCTTGCCGAAGTCGTCCTGCTTGGCCGACGGGTCCGGCATGAAGCGGTACGGCTCGTCCAGCGGCTTGCCGTCGACCAGGACCCGGTTCTGCTCGTCGCAGCACTCGACGGTCTGGCCCGCGACGGCGATGACGCGCTTGACCACGTCATCCTCGCTGGAGGCGCCGATGCCGAACTGGGCGGCGAACTCCTCGACCCAGGCGACCACGACGTTGCCGGACCGGTTGCTGATCCCGCTGTGGTCCCACGTGGCGGGCCGCTCGAACACGACGACGTCGCCGGGCGCCGGGTCGTTGAAGTAGTAGACGACCTTGTCGACGAGCACGCGGTCGCCGGTGCAGCCCGCGCAGCCGTGCAGGGTCTGCTCCATCGACTCCGACGGGATCACGAACACCCGGGCGACGAAGGTCTGGATGAGGAAGGTGAGGACCAGCGCGACCAGGATCAGCAGCGGCAGCTCCACCCAGAAGGGACGCTTCTTCTTGGGCTTGGGCGCCTGCTCGTCGGACTCCGGGAGATCAAGTTCCCGGTCCTCGACGTCGATCTTCTCGGTGCCGCGTCCATCCCCTGGCACGGCACCGTTTGCGTCGGACACTAATCAGCCTTCCGTGGAGTGAGTGCGTTCTTCGCGCGGCGGCCGACCCAGAGGACCGGCCACGCCGCGGCGATGCCGAGCCCGGCCGGGATGCCCTGCTGCCACCCCGGGGCGGCGATGTCCGCCTCCCCCTGGGGGTTGTGGTCGCCGACGCCGCGCCACCGCGAAGGCGGGAGCACGATGTAGCGGGCCTTGCCGATGACCTTGCCGAGCGGGACGACGCCGCGGATGCCGCCGCCACCCTGGAACCGGGAGTCGGACGAGTTGCCGCGGTTGTCCCCCATCACCCACAGCGTGCCCTCCGGGACGGTAACCCGGTCGAACCGCTGGCGCTCGTCGGGGCCGCCGTGCTCCCAGTAGACGTAGGGCTCGTCGAGGGACTTGCCGTCGACCATGACCCGCATCTTCTCGTCGCAGCACTCGACGGTCTGGCCGCCGACGGCGATGACCCGCTTGACGAAGTCGCGCTCGTCCGGCGGGGCGATGCCGATGAGCGAGCCGACGTACTGCAGGCCGCGGGCGAAGGCGCTGCCCGCCTTGGCGGTCTTGACGTCGTTCTCGGTCCACGTGTTGGGGCCCTGGAAGACGATCACGTCGCCGGGGCTCGGCTCGCGGAAATCGTAGACGATCTTGTCGACGAACACGCGGTCGCCGGTGCAGCCCGCGCAGCCGTGCAGGGTCTGCTCCATCGAACCCGAGGGGATGGAGTAGACGCGGCCGATGAAGTGCTGGATGAAGAAGGTGAGCACGAGTGCGACACCGGCGAGGACCAGCAGTTCCTTCCACAGCGGCTGCTTGCGCGGCGGGCGGCGGTGCTTGCCGTGGCGGGGCTGGTCCTCGATGGGGTCTTCGTCCGCTTCGACCGGCTCGGCGGTGAACGGTTCGTCGTCGTCGACCGGTCTGGACCGCTCGACCGGGGCGAGCACGCCCGCGTCGATCTTCGGCAGGGCCGGGTAGGACCGGTCGCGCCGCGGCTCGACCGGGACCCGCGGGATCAGCTCGGTGGGCGCCGCGTCCGGCTCGATGCGGCCGCGCCGGGAAATCGGCTCGGTCCGGTGCTCGACGGGCGGCGGGACCGGGGGCAGGACGCCGTGGTGGCCGTTCGGCTCGGGCTGCCACTGCGGGAGGCCCTCCTCCGGCAGTGGCGGGCCGAACCAGAACTCTGGCTGGACCGGCGGCAGCTCGGAGGGCACGGCGGCACGGCGGATGGGCTCGGTGTAGGCGATCTCCGAGGGCACCGGCTTGCCGTTGACCCTGGCGCCGTTGACCTGCTTGTCGCTCACCCGGTGGCCATTCGTCCGATCCGGACCGGCATCGGCTGAGGAATACCCGAAGCGTGCCGCGCCATCAGGCGGCGGCACGCGACGGGAAGGACGGTCGACCACGCACGCCAGCGTACGTGAGCCGGTGTGCTAACCGCGTCAGGAAGCGGTCTGCGGCTCGCGCTTCTCCTTGATCTTCGCGGCCTTGCCGCGCAGCTCACGGAGGTAGTACAGCTTGGCGCGACGCACGTCACCGCGCTTGGCGACCTCGATCTCGGCGATGTTGGGGGTGTGCACCGGGAAGGTGCGCTCCACGCCGACGCCGAAGGAGACCTTGCGGACGGTGAAGGTCTCGCGGATGCCGCCGCCCTGGCGACGGATCACGACGCCCTGGAACACCTGGACACGGGTACGGGTGCCCTCGATGACGCGGACGTGGACCTTCAGCGTGTCACCCGGGCGGAAGTCCGGGATGTCGGAACGCAGCGACTTGGCGTCCAGTGCATCCAGGGTGTTCATCGGTAGTCCGTCCTCGTCTTTGGCGATGTACTGGCCGGGGACGGCACGCAGCCGATCTGTCCAGCCTGGGGGTCTTGTGGTTGACGCGGTTTACCCGCTGCAGTCAACTCGAGAAGTATGTCAGACAGGTTCGTCGGAGGCGAAATCGCCCCCGCGCAGCCGCTCAAGCAGCGCCCGGTCGTACTTGTCGAGCGCGTCGTCCGGCAGGGCGGCCAGTAGGTCCGGCCGACGCTCGAAGGTCCGGTGAAGCGCCTGGTCACGGCGCCAGCGGTTGATGGCGGCGTGGTTGCCGGAGCGCAGCACGTCGGGCACCGCGCGGTCGCGCCAGACCTCGGGGCGGGTGTAGCTGGGGCCTTCGAGCAGGCCGTCGGAGAACGAGTCCTGCTCGGCCGACTGCGGGTTGCCCAGGACCCCGGGCAGCAGCCGGGCGACGGCCTCGACCATCACCATGACCGCGACCTCGCCGCCGACGAGCACGTAGTCGCCGATGGACACCTCGTCGACCCGCATCCGGGTCGCCGCGTCGTCGATCACGCGCTGGTCGATGCCCTCGTAGCGGCCGCAGGCGAACACCAGCCGGGGCTCGGCGGCCAGCTCGTAGGCCATCGCCTGGGTGAACGGCCTGCCCGCGGGGGTCGGCACGATCAGCCGGGGGGTCTCTCCCGCGCACACCTCATCGAGCGCCTCGCCCCACACCTGGGGCTTCATGACCATGCCGGGACCGCCGCCGTACGGGCTGTCGTCGACGCCCTTGTGCACGTCGTAGGTCCACCGGCGCAGGTCGTGCACGTCCAGGCTCATCAGTTCGCGCTCGATGGCGCGCCCGAGCAGCGCCCCACGCAGGGGCTCCACGTACTCGGGAAAGATCGTGACGATGTCGATCCGCACGCGTGGAGGTTAGGCCAGGCGCTCTCTGACCGCGGGGACCAGGTCGGTGAACAGGTTCTCGAACCAGCGCATGAGGCTCCCGGGCAGCTCCAGCGGCGGCTGCGCGGTCGTCGCCTGGCCGTACTCCTGCTCGATCACCGGCCACAGCGCGTCCCAGCGCTTGCCGGGGTGCGGGTGGGCGGTCGACGCGGGTGGGTAGCCGGTGACCTTGAGGTCGCCGTCGAGCTCGTGCAGGACCAGGTCGAGCAGCACGAGGTACATGGGGCCGGTGGCGGCGGCCACGGCGGCGAGGCCGTGGCGGCGGACGAAGTGCGGGTCCTGCTCGGCGGCCGCGGCGAGGCGCTGGTCGGCGAGGACGAGCTGGGCGCCGACCCGGTCGGCGGCGAACTCGTCGTCCCACAGCCGGGTGTAGACCTCGACGGCGGAGTCCTTCGACTTCAGCGTGGCCTTGTCGACGTGCGGGTGCTGACCGATGACGTGGGCGTACTCGTGGCCGACCATGAACCGGGCGGCGGCGTTGACCAGCAGGTCGAGCATGATCTCGCGGTGCCCGGTGAGCGAGGGCAGCCGCGGCGCGCGCCAGGGGTCGCCGTGGCGGAAGTGGGCGGCGAAGACGTCGGCGAGGGCGGTGACGGTCTGGTCGCGGGCGAGCATGGCGGGCTCGCCGAACAGCGGCGTCGACATCAGGTTGATCTTCAGCGTGAGGAAGGCCAGGCCGAGCGCGCCGCGGCTGACCAGGATGAGGTCGCCGCCGTTGGCGGGCACGCTCCAGGCGTTGACGTCGCCGAGCGGGTAGAGCGCGGTGACGACGTGGCGCGGGTCGAACCGCAGGTCGAGGGACCGGGCGGCGGCCTCGACCTCGCCGACGCGCAGGTCGAGCACGTCCTGCAGGGTGCTCAGGCCGGAAAGGGGGTCGGCGACGTAGTCGTCGGTCGATTCGAGGATCGCCCGGACCCGGTCAGCGGCGCCTTGACCGCCGACTGTGGGTCCCATGAGGGCCGCGCTGAGCCCGTCTCGCTGGATGAGGGCGAGATAGGAGCGCACCAACCGCCGGGACCGCCTGCTCATCGCCACCCCCTCGCGTCGAAAGCGGGGCCAGCGTAGCGGAGGGGCTAGTCGAGCAATCCATCTGGCGGATCGAGCACGACCCGCCCGCCCTTGACGTCGACCTCGGGCACGATCGCCGAGACGAAGGGCACCAGCAGCTCCGGTGCGCCCGGCCGGTCGATGACCAGCAGTTCGCCGCCGGGGCCGTGTTCGATGTCGCGCACGGTGCCGATCGGGGTCCCGTCGACCAGGACGGCGGCGAGGCCCGCCAGCTCGTGGTCGTAGAACTCGTCGGGGTCGTCGATCGGCGGGAGCGCGTTCGGGTCGGCGAGGAGCAGCGCGCCGCGCAGTTCCTCGGCGACGTTGCGGTCGGGCACCTGCTCGAAACGCACCAACAGCCGCCCGGAGTGTGGCCGGGCGGCTGTGATGGTGAGCATTCGGTCGGAGCCGTCACGAAGCCGTGCGGTCACCGACTCGCCGAGCGCGAAGCGCTGCTCAGGCGAGTCGGTGCGCAGGTCGACCGCCAGTTCGCCAGTGATCCCGTGGGCTTTCGCCACACGGCCCACGACCACCAGGTCGCTCGCGTTCGTCATCTCAGTGATCGGTGTCGACCACGTCGACCCGGATACCGCGACCGCCGACACCGGCCATCACGGTCCGCAGGGCCGTGGCGGTGCGGCCGCCCCGGCCGATCACCTTGCCAAGGTCCTCCGGGTTGACGTGCACCTCGAGCGTGCGGCCACGACGGGTCGTGACCAGCTCGACCTGCACGTCGTCCGGGTGGTCGACGATGCCCCGCACGAGGTGCTCCAGAGCGTCCGCGAGGGCACTCACTCGGCCGCGGCCTCAGTCTCGGCGGCAGCGGCGGGCGCCTCTTCAGCGGCCTTCTCGGCCTTCTTCGGGGCGGACTTCTTCTTCGGGGTCGTCGCGTCGGTCGAGGGCTCCTCGCCCGCGGCCTTGAGCGCGGCCTCGAACAGCTCCTGCTTCGACGGCTTGGGCTCCTTGACGCGCAGGGTGCCCTCGGCGCCCGGCAGGCCCTTGAACTTCTGCCAGTCGCCGGTGACCTCGAGCAGGTGCTTCACCGAGTCGGTCGGCTGCGCGCCGACACCCAGCCAGTACTGGGCCCGCTCGGAGTCGACCTCGATGAGGCTCGGCTCCTCCTTCGGGCTGTACCGACCGATCGTCTCGATCGCCTTGCCGTCGCGACGGTTGCGGGCGTCGGCGATGATGATGCGGTAGTACGGCGCACGGATCTTTCCGAGGCGCTGCAGCTTGATCTTGACAGCCACGGGTTGGGATGCTCCTAAAGCTCTCGGTACAGCGGTGGGTGAGCGCGGCTGTCCCGAGTGGGGTCAGGTCGCCATGCCCGAAGGTTCAGGCGTCACGGCACGGTGAGAGGGTCCGGCCATGACGGACAGCGGGTAATTGTGCCAGACGCGCCCGGCACACTCACGCCATGGGGTCAGTCTGCGAACGCGGTGACCGCGATCCCGGCCTGGTCGAGCGCTTCCCGGACCGCCACGGCGTGACGAACCGCACCCGGGGTGTCGCCGTGCAGGCACAGCGAGCGGGCGGGCATGGCGAGCACCGAGCCGTCGACGGCCACGATCTCCCCCGCCTCCGCCAGCCGCACGGCCCGCGCGACGACGGCGTGCGTGTCGGTCATCAGCGCGCCTGGCTCGCCGCGCGGGACGAGGGTGCCCTCGGGGGTGTAGCCGCGGTCGGCGAAGGCCTCGAACACCGGCCGCAGCCCGACCGACTCGACGGCCTCCAGCAGCAGGGACCCAGGCAGCCCGAGCACCGGCAGCTCGCCGAACGCGCGCACCCCGTCGGCCACCGCCGCGGCCTGCGCCTCGTGGTGGACAGTGGCGTTGTAGAGGGCGCCGTGCGGCTTCACGTAGGCGACGCGGGTGCCGGACGCGCGCGCGATCCCGTCCAGGGCGCCGATCTGGTAGAGCACCTCGTCGGCGAGCTGGCCGGGGTCGACGTCGATGAACCGGCGGCCGAACCCGGCGAGGTCGCGGTAGGACACCTGGGCGCCGACGGTGACGCCCCTGGCCGCCGCCGCGGCGCACACCGCGCGCATGGTGGACGCGTCGCCCGCGTGGAAGCCGCAGGCGACGTTGGCCGAGGTGACCACGTCGAGCAGGGCCTCGTCGTCGCCGAGGCGCCACACGCCGAAGCCCTCGCCGAGGTCGCTGTTGAGATCGATCACGGCTGCATCACCCCCAGGGTGATCAGGAACACCGCCAGCGCGGGCATGAAGTTGTTGACCTGGTGGGCGACGACGCTGGCGCCGAGCCTGCCGGTGTAGAGCCGGGCCAAGCCGATCGGGATGCCGATGACCAGCAGCAACGACGTGCGCAGCGGTTCGAGGTGGCTGACGGCGAAGATCACCGTGGTGAGCCCGAAGACCGCCCAGCGGCCCCAGTTGAGGCGTTCGAGGGCGCCCCAGAGCAGGCCGCGGTACATGATCTCCTCGCACAGCGGACCGACCAGCCACACGTAGAGGAACAGCACGATCGCCGCCGCCAGCGGCATCTGCTGGTCGTCGACCAGCTTGCCCAGCGACGACGTCGCGTTCTCCTCGCCGACGATCCGGGTCCACACGGCGGCGGCGATGGTCGTGCAGATCAGGCCGAGCAGGCCGAACTTCAGGCCCGCCCTCAGGTCCTCGCGGTTGTAGGACCAGCGCAGGTCGATCTTCGGGCCGTTGCCGCGCAGCTTCGTCACCGCGAGGGTGGCCAGGGTGGCGAGGAACGTCGGGAGCATCGTGCCGATGAGGATCACCGCCACCGAGTCCTTCGAGTCGGTGCGCGCCATCCCGATCACCGCGCCGATCAGCACCGCGGACAGCACGAAGACGGCGAAGACGAACAAGAACGCGCCGAAGCCCCATTTGTGGTCGCGCGTCGCGGGTGTCGCCACCTCGGAAAGCGGGGTCACAGCCATCGCCCCCCTCTTTCCGATTGTCGGATATCCGTGTCCAGTCCGCAGGAGAGACTAACGCCGGACGGCCGTACGGGTTATCCGACTACCCGGCCCCTCAGCATGATCCGCTTCGGGGAGCGCAGGACCTCCAGGTCGAGGCGTGGATCTTCGTCGAAGGCGAGCAGGTCGGCGGCGGTGCCCTCGTCCAGTCCGGACCAGCCAAGCCAGGCCCGCGCACCCCAGGAAGCGCTCGCGATGGCCTGCTCGGCGGTCATCCCGGCTTTGTGGAGTGCGACGATCTCGTCGACCAGGCGGCCGTGGGCGATGCCGCCGCCCGCGTCGGTGCCCGCGTAGACCGGCACGCCCGCCTCGACGGCCTCGGCGACCATGGCGCCCGCCCGCGCGTGCAGGTCGAGCATGTGCTGGGCGTACTTCGGGTATTTGCCCGCGCCGGAGGCAATGCCGGGGAAGTTCTCGATGTTGATCAGCGTCGGCACCAGGGCGGTCCCGCGCCGGGCCATCTCGGCGATGACGTCGGTGGTGAGGCCGGTGCCGTGCTCGACGCAGTCGATGCCCGCCTCGATGAGGCCGGGCAGGGCGTCCTCGCCGAAGACGTGCGCGGTGACCCGGGCGCCGCCCGCGTGCGCGACGTCGATGGCCTCCTTCAGCACGTCCTGCGGCCACAGCGGCGCGAGGTCGCCCTGGTCGCGGTCGATCCAGTCGCCGACGAGCTTGATCCAGCCGTCGCCGTACTCGACCTGCTCGGCCACGGCGGCGGGCAGCTGCTCCGGCTCGCCGACGTCGATGCCCAGGTGCGGGATGTAGCGGCGCGGGCGGGCCAGGTGGCGGCCCGCGCGGATGATGCGGGGCAGGTCGAGGCGCTCCTGCAGCGGCCGGGTGTCGATCGGGGCGCCGCAGTCGCGGATGAGCAGGGTGCCCGCGTCGCGGTCGGTCTCGGCCTGCGTCGCGGCGGTCTCGAGGTCGACGGGGCCCTGCGGGCCGATGCCGACGTGGCAGTGCGCGTCGACGAGGCCGGGGACGATGAAGCCGCCGTCGACCACGGTCTGCGCACCCGGGACCGGCTGGGTGCGGACGCGGCCGTTGACCACCCAGATGTCGCGTTCGGCGTCACCCGGCAGGACGACGCCGCGCAGGTGCAGCGCGGTCACTTGTTCTTGGGGAACTTGAGCTTCGACGGGTCGAAGCCGGGCGGCATCTGGTCGAGGCCCTGCAGGCCCGGCGGCAACTCCTGCAGGCTCGGCGGCAGGGCCGACAGGTCGGGCATCCCGGCGGGGAAGCCGGGGAAGCCGCCACGCACCTTGGGCGGGGTCGGCCCGCGGCCGCCCTTCTTCCCCTTCTTGCCCTTCTTGGACCGCTGGTTGGCGCGGCCGCCCGGCATGCCGAAGCGGCCCGCCATCTGCTGCATCATCTTCTTGGCGTCGTAGAACCGGTTGACCAGGTCGTTGACCTCGCGGACCTCGACACCGGAGCCCTTGGCGATGCGCAGCCTGCGGGAAGCGTTGATGATCTTCGGGTCGTTGCGCTCGGCCGGGGTCATGCCGCGGATGATCGCCTGCAGCCGGTCGATCGACTTCTCGTCGACCTGGGCCAGCGCGTCCTTCATCTGACCGGCGCCGGGCAGCATGCCCAGCAGGTTGGCGATCGGGCCCATCTTGCGCACGGCCAGCATCTGCTCGAGGAAGTCCTCCAGCGTCAGCTCGCCGGTGCCGATCTTGGCCGCGGCCTTCTCCGCCTGCGCCTGGTCGAAGTGCTGCTCTGCCTGCTCGATGAGGGTGAGCACGTCGCCCATGCCGAGGATGCGCGATGCCATCCGGTCGGGGTGGAAGGCGTCGAACTCCTCGAACTTCTCGCCGTTGGAGGCGAACATGATCGGCGCGCCGGTCACCTCGCGCACCGACAGCGCGGCACCACCGCGGGCGTCGCCGTCGAGCTTGGTGAGCACGACACCGGTGAAGCCGACGCCGTCGCGGAACGCCTCGGCCGTGGTGACCGCGTCCTGGCCGATCATGGCGTCGACCACGAACAGGACCTCGTCCGGCTGGACCGCGGCCCGGATGTCGACGGCCTGGCGCATCATCTCCTCGTCGACACCGAGGCGACCGGCGGTGTCGACGAGCACGATGTCGTGCTGGGCGCGGCGGGCCTCATCGATGGACGCGCGGGCGACCTCGACCGGGTTGCCGACGCCGTTGCCCGGCTCGGGGGCGAACACCGCGACACCCGCGCGCTCGCCGACGACCTGGAGCTGGGTCACGGCGTTGGGGCGCTGGAGGTCGCAGGCCACGAGCAGCGGCGCGTGGCCCTGGTTCTTGAGCCACTTGGCGAGCTTGCCCGCCAGCGTGGTCTTACCGGCACCCTGGAGACCGGCCAGCATGATCACCGTCGGCGGCGTCTTGGCCAGGTTCAGCCTGCGCGTCTCACCGCCGAGGATCGCGACCAGTTCCTCGTTGACGATCTTGACGACCTGCTGGGCCGGGTTGAGCGCCGCGGAGACCTCAGCGCCCTTCGCCCGCTCCTTGACCTTGGCGATGAAGGTGCGCACCACCGGCAGCGCGACGTCGGCCTCCAGCAGCGCGATGCGGATCTCGCGAGCGGTGGTGTCGATGTCGGCTTCGGACAGGCGCCCCTTGCCCCGCAGGTTCTGCAGGACGGAAGTGAGCCGGTCGGAGAGTGTGTCGAACACGGGTGCGGCGCTCCAGCCAGGTCAGGAGAGAACTCTGATGCTCGATCGAGGGTAGCCGCTCTTGGTCGCGGCCTGTGACCACAGCCCTGCCCGGTCGCCTCGAAACGGCCTGAACCGTCCGTCCCGGATGATAGCTTCGGCGCTGATCAAGGGGGGTCTGGTGGACGGCTTCGAGGTCGGCACAAGCGTTCGGGCCGGGCGGATCGCGGTTGTCGCGGCGGTGCTGGTCGCGTTGAGCACGGTGATCCTGTTCGCCTCGGTGCCGCGCGGCGGGCGGTTCGTGCTGGTCCTGGCGGTGATCGTGGTCGGCGGCGTGCTGTTCGGCAGCGCCGACCGCTACGGCGGCAGGCTCGCCGAGGTGCTCGGGCGCGGGCTCGTGCGGGGCATCGGCGGCGGCGCCGTGTTCCTCGGCTGCTACCTGAGCGGGCCGCTGTTGGTGAATCTGGCGGCGCGGTCGGACGCGCCGCCGTCGCCGAGTCAGGTCGTGCTGCTGACGTTCCTGCCTCCCCTCGTGGCGCTGACGCTGCTGGCGGCGAAGGGGTCCCGCGCGGCGGCGGCGGGCTTCGGGGTCGTGGTGCCGACGGTCGTGGCGATGATGTTGGCGCTGGCCGAGATCGGACCGGCCACCACCGCGCTGAGTCTGCTCGCGCTGGGGATCGTCTGCGCGGTCGTGGCGGTGTCGTCGGAGTCGCTGCCGGGCATGACCGCGGCGGCGGCCGGGCCGGTGGCCACGGCGGCGGCGATCGGGTCGGGGGTCATGCCGCTGACGGCGCTGACCGGGCCGATCGCGACGCCCGCGCTGGGCTCGGGGATGCAGATCCTGGTCACCGGGTCGGGTTTGACGCTGGCCGCCCTGTTCGGCGTGCTGGCGGTGCTGCGCCGGGACGCGGCGGGCGGGGTGCTGGCGGGGTCGGCGCTGCTGGTCCCGGTCGCGATCTACGAGCCGGAGGCGGCCCCGATGCCCGCCGCGGGGTTCGTCGCGGTGCCCGTGCTGCTGGCCCTCGCGGTGGGTCTGGCCCTGTGGCGGCCCGACCTGGCCGGTCGGGTGGCCGGGTGGCTGCGCCCTGGCGGGGCGACGACGCCTGCCGCGGTGGCGGCGGTCGGCGGGCTCGCGCTGCTGGTGTTCGCCGCGCAGGCCGTGCCCGTGCTGGGCCTCGGCCTGCAAGCGCAAGGCGTCGCTGTGTTGGTCCTGCTGGTGCTGGTGACGGGATTGGCGTGGCGCCTACCGGGGGCGCCGGGCGCGGTGCTGGCCGGGACGACGCTGGTCGCGTGGGCTGTCGCCTCGCCGTGGTGGCGGCTGGTGGTGGGCACGTTCGACGTGGAGGACGGCCCGTACGGCAGGCTGGAGCTGCGAACCGGGCTGGGGCTGGCGGTCGCGCTCGCGGTGGGGTGGCTGCTGATCCGGCGGCACCGGCGCGCGGGGGTGGTCGTCGCGTTCGCCTATCTGCTGATGGGGCAGCTCGCCAGTCTGGTGTGGACGGTCACGCACGACACCGGGTCCGGGGCGGTGTGGGCGATGGCGGTGCCGCTGGTGCTGCTCGGCCTGCCCGCCGCGGTGATCGCGCTGGTCAAGGGCGACCCGGCGGCGCAGGGGGTGGCCGCGCTGGCGGTCGCGGTCGGCGGCGTCACGCTGTTGAAGCACCTGCTCATGAGCTACAGCAACACGACCACCTCGAGCGGGTTGGTGGTGCTGACGCCGACGGACGTGGGGATCCGCCCCAGTGAGCCGGGGTTGGCGCTGTCGGTGGCGGCGCTGGTGTTGTTCGTCGTGGCGGTGCTGACCGCGCTGTCGGCGGCGCGACGGCCGAGCGCGGCGGTGCTGGCGTCGGTGCTGCTGTTCGTCGTCGCGGGAGCCCAGGTCGGGCTGGCCGCGGTGCTGCGGGAAGGCGGGATCGACGCCTTCGACACGCTGCAGTGGGTGGTGCTCGCGGTGACCGCCGCCGCCACCGTCGTGGCGGCGGCGGTCACCCGGTCGGCGCCGCTAGCGGACTCGCCTGCGGTACAGGCGGAGCACGAAGAAGCCGCCGAGCACTAGGGCGACACCGCCCGCGGCCATGAGCGCGACCGCGGCACCCGTGGCGGGCAGGTCGTCGTCCGGCGTTTCGACCGGCGCGGGCGGCGTGGTCGTGGTCGTGGTCGGCGGCGGGGTGGTCGTCGTGGTCGGGACCGCCGGGGTGACCGTGACCGCGATGGTCGAGCGCGTGGTGCGGCCGTTGGTGTCGGCGATCTGGTAGGTCACCGAGGTGGCCTCGCCGGTGAAGCCCGCGACCGGGGTGAAGGTGACCTTGCCGGTGGCCGCGTCGACCACGTAGGTGCCCTCGCCGTCCACGGTCAGGCTGGTGGTCAGGTTGCCGTCGGCGTCGACCAGGCGGGCGGTCTTCGGGTCGATCGGGAACTCGGCGCTGCCCGGGGTGTCGTTGGCCGACGGGTCGATCGTGACCGGGGTGTCCATCGGCGTGATGCCGCTGTCCGGCTTGGCCGTGGGCGGGGCGGGCAGGTCGACGGTGGCCGGGTGGTCCTCGGTCTCGCCGCCGCTGAAGGCGAACCCGGTCGGCTCGGCGACCTCGCTCGCGTTCGGGGCGATGCGCAGGCGCAGGAACGTCGAGCCGTCCACCGCGTTGTCCGGAACGGCCGACCAGGTCGGCGAGACCGTCCCGGCGGCGCACGGCGCGGCGGCCGATTCCTCGCCCGCGTCGGCGAAGTCGCCGTCGTGGTTCCAGTCGATCCAGCCCGCCACGGTGCCCTCGCCTTGACACGGCACGTTCGGCAGCGTGTACGCCGCGCCCCAGTTGGTGGTGATCGTCGGCGCGTCGACGGCTTCCTCGTCGTCGGCGGGCGGGAAGGCCGGGGAGCCGAGGGTGTCGTCACCGGAGGCGTCGGCGGAGAACGCGGCCGGGTCCTCGGGGTCGACCTGGGCGCCGAGCCGGACGGCCCCGGCCAGCGACGTCTCGGCCAGGGCGAACGCGGGGTCGCTGACCGCGACCGGGGCGCCCGCGGCGACCTCGCCGCCGGTGAACGTGGGCTGCAGCAGGTGCCCGGCGTCGCCGTAGCTCTGTGGGGCGTCGCCGTGCTCGGCGACGAACACCGCGCCGAGGGCGATGGCGCTCTTGCCGCCGCCGCGCATGGTCACCGTGGCCGACGTGCCGCCGTCGAGGAAGGCGACCGCGGCCGGGCCCGCGGGGCACAGCCCGGTCGCGTTGCCCAGGCGCAGCGTCGTCCCGGTGCGGGTGGCCCGCGTGCTCGCCGTGCAGCCGGGCGTGCGGTAGCGGTCGATGACGCGCCAAGTGCCGGTGGCCGCGGTGCCCTCGACATACTCGCCGCCCGCCGCGCTGCCAGCCGACTGCTCGGCGTCGGCGAAGACCAGGCCCGCGAGCGGCACCGACGTGAGCCCGCTGGCGGCCGAGCAGGTGAAGGTGAACGTCAGCGTCGAGCCGGACGCCAGGGTGGCGATGCCGTTGACGAGCTGGTTCGCGCCGTTGACGCCGCCGATGTTGTAGAGCTCGTCGAGCGCGTCGCCGCCCCAGTTGCCCGGCCGGTACGCCTCGGCGGCGCCGCCTGCGATCGGGCCGATGGTGCAGCTCAGGGTGATCACCTGGCCGCCGACCGGGATGTCCTCGGTGCGGGTGAGTCCCTGCGCGGGCAGGGCCTGCTGGTTGGTTCCCCACTCGACCCAGTTGATCGTCGAGACGAACCGCCCCGCTCCGCCCGTGGCGACGCGGGCGGCGCTTGGCGGCGCGGAGACGGCCAGGACGGCGGTCGCCGCGGCGAAGGCGGCGCACGCGCGCAGCGTGGACCGGGAGAGATGACGAGGCACAGTCGGGATCCTTGCGATCGACCACGGGGAACGGCCGCGACAGTCGCAGAAGGACGGATCCGGGACCACCGGAGCCATACGATCGGGTGAACACCGGGCGGGACCCGACCCCTCGACGGGTCCCTCCCGGCGTGCGCCGGACGCCGGGTGGACCCTCATGAGGTCCCCTGTCCACCCGCCGTCCGACAACTGAAGACTGTCAAGCGCGGCGGCTTTGTCCCAGTGTGATGACCCGTGAGTACGGCTGAGTAGGTCTACCTACTCGCGTCGAGTACCGCGTTCTCCACGACGCGGCGCCAGCCCGCCGCGCGGCCGGGGACGAAGCTGAACGAGTCGACCGCCGACCCGCCCATGGTCGCCACACGCGCCCACAGCACGTCGACGCCGCAGCGCTCCAGCGCGCCCGCGACGCTGTGCAGCAGGCCGATCCGGTCGGCGGCGCGCAGTTCCAGCACCACGGCCTCGCCGTCCAGGTCGCCCGCCTCGTGGTCGAACCACAGCACCCGCGGCTCGGGCGCGTCCTCGGCGCGGCCGCCGTAGTCACGTTCCTTGGCGGCGAGTTTGTCGGCCAGCGGCAGCGATCCGGCCTCGGCGCGCAGGAACTGCTCGCGCAGCAGGGCGGGGTCGGGCATGGAACCGAAGCGCGGGGTCACCGAATAGACCCCGACCGCGACCCCGGCGTGACTGCCGACGGAGGCCGCGTGGACTTCCAGCAGGTTGAGCGCGAGCACGCCCGCCGCCCGGGACAGCACACCAGGGCGGTCCTTTGTGGCCAGTGTGATCGTCGCGACGCGGCCGTCGGTGTCGACCAGGAAGTCGGCCTTGCCGCTGGCCCTGACCGCCTCGGCCAGTTCCCGTTGCGCGGCACCGAGTTCGGCGGGCGCGGGCAGGCGCTCACCGGCCATGGCGGCGGCGCAGCGGTCGACCAGGTCGGCGGTCAGCGTGGCCTTCCAGTCGGTCCACACGCCGGGGCCGGTGGCCAGCGAGTCGGACTCGGTCAGCGCGTGCAGCAGTTCCAGCAGGACCGGGTCGCCGCCGAGGGTGTCGACGACGCGCAGCACGGTGGCCTCGTCCTCGACGTCGCGGCGGGTCGCGGTGTGCGGGAGGAGCAGGTGGTGGCGGACCATCGCGGCCAGCGTGTCGACGTCCTCCTTGGACAGCCCGAGCCGCTGGCCGACCTGGGTGGCCAGCGCGGCGCCGACGACCGAGTGGTCCTGGCCGCGGCCCTTGCCGATGTCGTGCAGCAGCGCGCCGATGAGCAGCAGGTCGGGCCGAGAGACCCGGGTGACGAGGCGGGAGGCGTTGACCGTGGTCTGCACGAGGTGCCGGTCGACGGTCCAGATGTGCGCGGCGTCGCGCGGCGGCAGGTCGCGCACCGCGCCCCACTCAGGGAACAGCCGCGCCCACAGGCCGGTGCGGTCGAGCGCCTCCACCACGTCGGTGAGGCCCTCGCCGGAGCCGAGCAGCGACACCAGGTCCTGGCGGACCTCGGCGGGCCACGGCGCGCGCGGCTCCGGGGCAAGGTCGCTGAGGCGGGTGAGCGCGGCGGGCGCGATCGGGTGACCGGTGCGGCCCGACGCGGCGGCCACGCGCAGCAGCAGGCCCGCGTCCTTGCCGGGGTCGGCGTCGCGGGCGAGGGAGACCTCGCTGCCGTGCAGCACGACGCCTTCGTCGAGCGGCCTGCGTTCAGGGCTTCGGCGCAGCACGCCGAGGACCTTGCGGCCGGTGGTGGCGCCGGTCGAGCGCAGCGCGACATCCATGGCGTAGGCGACCGCGCGTCCCGCCCCGGACAGGGCCCTGGCCAGGGCGAACCGGTCGCCGAGGCCGAGGGTGGCGGCGATCTCGTCGCCGTCCTGCGGCCGCACGATGTCGCGCGGACGACCCGCGATGCGGCGCAGCTCGGTGCGGGTGTCGAGAAGAAGAGTGTGTGCCGCGACCACGTCCGGGCCGGGGCGGTCGATCAGCTGGGCGAGGGAGAGCGCGTCGAGGATCGCCAGGTCGCGCAGGCCGCCGCGGCCGTGTTTGAGGTCGGGTTCGACCCAGTGCGCGACCTCGCCCGCCCGGTGCCAGCGCTGCCGCACCGACTCGATCAGCTCGCTGAGCCGGTTGCGGACGCTGCCGCGCCACTGCTCGCGGGCCGACGTCGCCAGCCGCACGGTGACCTCCGCGTCGCCCGCGAGGTGGCGGGCGTCGAGCAGCCCGAGCGCGGTGCGCAGGTCGGCCTTGGCCACGTCGAGCGCCTCGCCGACGGTGCGGACCGAGTGGTCCAGCCCGACCCCGGAGTTCCACAGCGGATACCAGAGCCGCTCGGCGATCGAGTCGACCGTCTTGCGGCCGTCGTGGACCAGGACCAGGTCGAGATCGGAGTAGGGCACCAGTTCGCGGCGGCCCAGCCCGCCTACGGCGAGCAGGGCGACCCCGCCGCCGCGGCCGCCGACCCCGGCCGTGGCGGCCGTGGCGGTCAGCCAGAACTCGTGCAGGTCGGCCAGTGCCTCACGCAGCGCGTCCGGCGCCAGCCGGTGCCCCGAAGACGGCCCCGCGGACCTGGCGCCCTGACCGAGAATCCGGTCACGAGCGAGCACCAGGTCCGCCGCCGTCGGGGACGTCTCCCCCGTCTCCATGATCTAGATCGCGTCCGTCCCGCGTTCCCCGGTGCGGACCCGGACCACGGTCTCCACAGGGGTGACCCACACCTTGCCGTCGCCGATCTTGCCGGTCCGGGCGGCCTCGACGATCGCGTCGACGACCTTGTCGCCGGTCGCGTCGTCGGCGAGCACCTCGACCCGGATCTTCGGGACGAAGTCCACGGAGTACTCAGCACCCCGGTAGACCTCGGTGTGGCCCTTCTGCCTGCCGTAGCCCTGCACCTCGCTGACCGTCATGCCGAGCACGCCGATCTGCTCCAGTGCCGCCTTCACGTCGTCGAGGGTGAAGGGCTTGATGATCGCGGTAACCAGCTTCATGTCCCTCAGCCTTCCTTGCCTGCGGACGCGGACACCTTCTGGGCCAGCACATCGGCGGACTTGGCGATCGTGCTGCCACCGCCGCGCAGGCTGGAGAACTCGTAGCCGCTCTCCGCGTGCTCGGCCTCGTCGATGCCGGTCTGCTCAGCCTCGGCCGACACCCGGAAGCCGATCGTCTTCTTGATGGCGAAGGCGATGACGAGCGTCAGGACGAAGGAGTAGGCCATCACCGCACCGGCCGCGACCACCTGCTTGCCCAGCAGCGAGAAGCCGCCGCCGTAGAAGACACCGTCGGCGCCGAGGGCGTTGACGGACTTGGTGGCGAAGAAGCCGATCAGGATGGTGCCGGTCAGGCCGCCGACCAGGTGGACACCGACGACGTCGAGCGAGTCGTCGTAGCCCAGCTTGAACTTGAGGCTCACCGCGAAGGCACAGACGGCACCGGCGATGACGCCGATGGCCAGCGCGCCCAGCGGGGTGACGAAACCACAGGCCGGGGTGATCGCGACCAGGCCCGCGATGGCGCCGGAGGCCGCACCCAGGGTGGTGGGCTTGCCGTCGCGGAACTGCTCCACGATCAGCCAGCCGATGACCGCGGCGGCGGTGGCGGCGGTGGTGTTGGTGAACGCGACACCGGCGAGGTCACCGGCCGACAGCGCGGAACCGGCGTTGAAGCCGTACCAGCCGAACCACAGCAGACCGGCGCCCAGCAGGACGAACGGCAGGTTGTGCGGACGCATGGGCTCACGCGGCCAGCCCTTGCGCTTGCCCAGCACGAGAACCAGGGCGAGCGCCGCGGCACCGGCGTTGATGTGGACCGCGGTACCACCGGCGAAGTCGAGCGCGCCGAGGCCGTGCGCGGCGTTGGCGATCCAGCCGCCCAGGTTCGAGGCGCCGGTGTGGCCGTCGAAGTTGAACACCCAGTGCGCGACCGGGAAGTACACGACGGTGGCCCACACGGCGACGAACAGCGTCCACGCCCAGAACTTCGCGCGGTCGGCGACCGCACCGGAGATCAGCGCCGGGGTGATGACGGCGAACATGAGCTGGAACATCACGAACACCGTGGTCGGCAGCGCGTTGGTGCCGGGCCACGGCACCTCGGGCGCGGTCTCGGTCGCGGCGACGCCGTAGCCGACGAGCTTGCCGATGGTGTCCTTCAGCCCGACGAAGTCGAACCCGCCGAGCAACCCACCACCCACGTCGTTGCCGAACGCGAGGCTGTAACCGAACGTCACCCAGAGCACGGTGACGACACCGAGCGAGATGAAGCTCATCATCAGCATGTTGAGCACGCTCTTCGCGCGCACCATGCCGCCGTAGAAGAAAGCGAGGCCGGGGGTCATGAGCATGACCAAGGCCGCGCTGGCGAGCACCCAGGCGGTATCTCCTGCGTTCACATCGTCCTCCCGTGAACCTATTGATTGCGGGGAAGCATGTGTTTGTCCTGTTTCACGGGATGGCGCGCGAGGTTTCCGGCGGGTGAACTGTCCGACCCGTCGTGTTACGGCCACGTTTCCTTCACGTCGCGTATCCGATCGACTACGGAAGCGTGTGGTTAACGTGCGCCACTGTGGACGGCCGCGCCCCAGTCGATGCGGTGGCCGTGCTGCCACGCCAACAGCTCCGGCTTGGCGCGGACCACGCTCGCGAGTGGACCGGCGGCCTTGGCGCTGCTCGCGCGGGCGCCCGCGGCGATGACCCGCTCGACGCGCGGACGGCGGAGGCGTTCATAGGTGGCGAAAGCGTCCGCGTGGGGCAGGTCGCGCAGGCAGCGGGCCAGTTCGACGGCGCTCTCGGCGGCCAGGGAAGCGTCCTGGCGTGAGCTGGGGACGTGGCGTGGGGCGGCGTCGCCGACGAGGACGCGGCCCTGGCTCCAGCGGGGCAGGGTCGGCAGTTCCTCCAGGGCGCCGACGACGCTCGGTTCCTCGTGGCGTGCGCCAGGATCCGCGGGGCCTGGGTGCGGTCGGCGGCCTGAGCGACAGGCTAGTTTGGGCCGCGTGATCCCCGTGCCGGTCGCGGCCATCCAGGACCCCGAGTGGCTGACCGCCCAGCTCGCCGCGGCGGGCACCCGGTTCCGCACGGCCGACCAGGTCGTCACCGGTGTCCTGTGGTGGTACTCAGCCAGTTCCGTGCTGCTCGGCCCGACCGTGGAGTCCCTGCTCGGCACCGGCCGCGCGCTCGACCCGGCCGCGGTGACGCTCTACCTGCACCCCGACGGCCGCCTTCTCGACGCCCGGGGCTCAGCCGAGTGCGCCGACCCCGGCCCGCGGCTGCGGCGGCTGCTGTCCGCGGCGATCACCACCGTCGCCACGCTCAGCGGCGCCTCGCCCCGGGCCCTGTGGGCGATCGCGACGGACTCGCTGGCCAACCGGGTGCTGTGGGCGGGCGGCGGCCCCGAGGACGCGGTCAAACTGGCGAGCGAGATCGGCCAGGAGCTGCCGAGGCCGCGGTTCGTCGATGTCGGCGGCCGCACCGTGGTCCGCCGCGCGTCGTGTTGCCTTGTTTACGAGACGCCCGGCGCGGACAAGTGCGTCAGCTGTCCCCGCCAGCTTCCCGCCGACCGCCTCAGGCGGCTCCAGGCATGGTGATCACCCGAGAGCGAAGCGGCCTGCCAGCGCCGTCATCCCCGCATCAGTCAAACCACCGTGCAACCGCAGTCGCGCCATGCCGCCGTCCGGATAGATGTCGAGGCGGACGTAGCGCACCGGGCCCGCGGTGATCGGGAAGCGGTGTCGGGTGTCGGGTTGCAGCCGGGTGCGCTCCAGCAGGGGGAACCACGGCCCGTCCACCTCCGCCGCGCCCGTGAGCTGAGCCCAGCCGGGGGCGTTCCCCTTGAAGTGCGTCGTGTCCAGTTCGGCGAAGCGGATCACGCCCTCGGCCGCCAGACGGACCAGCACCCAGTCGTTGTCGGCGTCGCGACGGCGGGCGGTTTCCCAGCCGTCGCCCATGACCGTGGCGTGGCCGGGGGCGAGAAGGTTGTCCGGGTTGGAGTAGAACTTGTTGCTGCAGTCGACGATCCGGCCGCCGTTCTCCAGGGCGGCCAGGTCGAGTGCGGTCGGGTCGAGCAGCGCCGGGTCGGCCACCGGCTCCCCGTGCACCCGCAGCCTGGCCACGCCGCCGTCGGGGTGGATCGTCAGCCGGACGTGGGTGAAGCGGCGGTCGGAGTCGGTCTCGAACAGGTTCCGCGTGTCACCGCTCAGCGGGCCGCGCGGGACGACCGTCTCCCAGCCGGTCAGCTCGTCAACGCTCGGATAGCCCGCGACCGAACAAGCCTCGACGGTGCACTCCGGCGGGTAGTTGCCGGTGAAGAACGCGGTGTCGACGACGACCGCGCGGATCACCCCGGGCAGTCCGAGCCGGACGACCGCCGAATCGTCCCCAGGCTCGCGCCGCCTGCGGGTCTCCCAGCCGTCGTACACCTGGCCTTTGAGTCCGAACGTCGCCGGGCGGAACTCGGGCGGGGCCGCCGTGATCAGGTTCTCGCGCTCGGCGAAGGACTCATCGTTCGCCCACATCACCGAGCCACCGAGGCGGCGGGAGGCCAAGTCAGGCAGGGTCAGCCAGTCACTCACGCGATGCCCCTCTCCAATAGCGCCCCGCGTGGTTCGCCGACGGGTGCGCCGCGCAGCCAGGTCTGGCGGACGACCCCGCGCAAGGTCGTGCCGTGATACGCGGTGACGGGGTTGCGGTGGTGCAGCGCGGCGGCGTCGACCGTGAACTCCTCGTCGGGGGCGAACACGGCGAAGTCGGCGTCGAAACCCGGTGCGATGTGACCCTTGTGGCGCAGACCGACCAACTCGGCTGGACCCGACGCCATCCACCCGGCGACGTCGACCAGCGTGTGCCCGCGCGCGCGGGCACCGGTCCACACCGCCGGGAGTCCGAGTTGGACACTGGCGATCCCGCCCCACGCGGCGGCGAAGTCGCCGGTGTCGAAGCGCTTCAACTCGGGGGTGCACGGCGAGTGGTCGCTGGCGATCATGCTGATCAGGCCGTCCGCAAGCGCTTGCCACAGCCGTTCCCGGTTGGCCGCGCCCCGGATCGGCGGGCAGCACTTGAACTCGGTGGCGCCGTCGGGCACATCCTCGGCGGCGAACGTCAGATAGTGCGGGCACGTCTCGGCGGTGACGGCGCCCAGCAGCGGCAGCGCGTCGGCGGACGACAGGTGGACGATGTGCGCGCGGGCGCCGGTCAGCGCCGCCGCCTTGACCACCGACGCGATCGCGTTGTCCTCGGCGACGGCGGGCCGCGAGGCGAGGAACCCGGCATAGGCGCGGCCAGGCGGGGTCGGGGTGATCGCGGCGGCGTCCTCGGCGTGGGCGATCATCAGCGCGTCGAGCCCGGCGGTGACACGCAGGTGCTCGACCAGTTCGTCGGGACCCAGATGGCCGAATTCCTCGACGCCGGAGTCCAGCAGGAAGCACTTGAACCCGAACACACCGGCCTCGTGCAGTGCCGCCAGTTCGCCGGCGTTGCCCGGCACCGCGCCGCCCCAGAATCCGACGTCCACATAGGACCGTCCGCGCGCCGCGTCGCGCTTGATCTCCAACGCGCGCAGGTCAGTCGTGGGCGGCACGGAGTTCAGCGGCATGTCGACGATCGTGGTCACGCCACCCGCCGCCGCGGCCCTGGTCGCGGTCGGGAAGCCCTCCCACTCGGCGCGGCCGGGATCGTTGACGTGCACGTGCGTGTCGACCAGGCCCGGCAGCAGCACCTCGTCCGCCCCGATCTCCACCACCCGCGCCTCGCCGACCGGCCCGTCGACGGGGTCGACCGACACGATCCGGCCGTCGCGGACCCGCACGCACGCGGGCATCTCGGTCCCACCGGTCACACACCGCCGCGCGCGGAACACGAGGTCGGTCATCGGCGCTCCACCAGCGCGGTCAACCCCGCCACGTCCAGCCCGCAGGACCGGCTGACCTCCTCGGCCGTCAGCGCCCCGCAGTCGACCGCGCGCAGCATCGACCGGGCGAGGGCGGCGGCCGTCGCGGGCTCGTCGAGGATCGACCCGCTCGTCCGCGCGACATACGCCGCGAGCCGCTTCCCGTCGGACGCCGCGGTCTCCAGGCAGTGCGCGAACACCGCGCAGTACCGGGAGACCAGCTGCGCCGGGTGCAGGTCCCAGCCCTGGAAGAACCCGTGCGACAGCGACCGGCGGACCAGCTTGTAGTGCGACCGCCACGCCGTGACGACGTGGTCGCCGACCGGCAGGACGTTCGACGAGCCGTCGGACAGCCGCACCCCGGTGCCCGCCGCACCGACCTGCATGGCGTGCCGGGCGAAGTCGCACGCGGCGTGCGCGAGGTGCTGGTCGGCGGCACTGAGGCCGCACGCGGCGGTGTAGTCGTAGGTGCCGAAGTGCAGGCCCGACACCCGGCCCCCGCCCGCCTCGATCAGCCGGGGCACCGTGAACCGTCCTTTGTGGTCGATCACGGCCTGCGTGGTCTCGATCTGGACCTCGAACCGCAGCGCGCCTGCGCCGAGGTCGAGCCGCTGTTCGAGCACGTCGAGCAGCTCCACCAGCGCCGCGACCTGGTCGGGCACGGTGACCTTGGGGAAGGTGACGACGAAGCCCGGCGGCGGCGTGCCCAGACCGGTGAGGACCAGGTCGAGCGTGCGCACGGCCCGCTGCAGCAGCTCCACCGTGTCGAACGACTTCATCCGGATGCCGACATTCGCCAGCCCCCACCCGGCGATAAGTTCGGTGGCGCGCACGGCGTCGGCGTCCTCGACGGAGTCGATCCGGGAGCCGTAGCCGTCCTCGAAGTCGACGCGCAGGTCCTCGACCGGCTCGGCGGCGAGCTTGGCGCGCACCCGCTCGAACACCGTCGGCGCCAGCGCGGCGGGCACCCCCACGGCGGCGGCCAGGGCGGCCGGGTCGGGCGCGTGTTCCTCCAACGCGGCCGTCGCCTCGGCGCCCCAGCGTGCCGGGAGGTCGCCGGTGATCTTGTCGGCGGGGACGTAGCAGGTGTGGACCGGCTGGCGGCCGCCGTGGTCGCCGGGATACCGGCCTGCCCGCCGCTGGTCTACTTCGGACAGTCGGGCGACAGTGCCCGCGATCAGCGCGCCGTCGAGGGTGGTGCGCATGTCAGATCCGCTCGTAGGCCGGGATGGTCAGGAAGTCGATGTAGTCCTCGGCCAGCGCGACCTCGGCGAACAGCTCCGTGGCGGCCGACCGCGGTTCCTCGGCGATGATCGACCGGACCAGGTCGGCGGTCACCGTCTCGCCGGTGTCGAGGACGACGCCATTGCGCACCCACTGCCAGATCAGCGACCGGGAGATCTCGGCGGTCGCCGCGTCCTCCATCAGGTTGTGAATCGCGGCCGCGCCGTTGCCCGCCAGCCACGACTCCAGGTACCGCACGCCGACATCGACGGCCGACCGCAGCCCGTCCATGGTCGCGCTGCCCGGCGTCGAGGCCACGTCGAGCAGCTCCGCCGCGGTCACCGAGACGTCCTCGCGCAGCCGGTCGAGCTGGTTGGGCCTGCCGCCCAGTACGCCGTCGAAGACCTCGCGGCACACCGGGACCAGGTCGGGATGGGCGACCCACGAGCCGTCGAACCCGTCACCGGCCTCGCGGCCCTTGTCCTCCCGCACCTTCTCCAGCGCCCGGGCTGTCACCTCCGGGTCACGCCGGTTGGGGATGAACGCGGCCATCCCGCCCATCGCGAACGCGCCCCGGCGGTGGCAGGTGCGGACCAGGAGTTCGGTGTAGGCGCGCATGAAGGGCGCGGTCATGGTGACGCTGTTGCGGTCGGGCAGGACGAACCGCGACCCCGCGTCGCGGAAGTACTTGATCAGGCTGAACAGGTAGTCCCAGCGGCCCGCGTTGAGCCCGGAGGCGTGATCGCGCAGCTCGTAGAGGATCTCGTCCATCTCGAAGGCGGCCGGGATGGTCTCGATGAGCACGGTCGCCCGGATCGTGCCGTAGGGAACGCCGAGTTCGGCCTGGGCCCGGGTGAACACGTTGTTCCAGAGCCGCGCCTCGAGGTGGCTCTCCATCTTCGGCAGGTAGTAGTAGGGCTTGTCGTGGGTGTGGAAGAAGTGCAGCCCGAAGTCGACGAGCGCGCCCACCGCGCGGCGTCCGCCGATCTCCACGTGCTTCTCGTCGAGGTGCCAGCCCCGGGGCCGCACGACGATCGTGGCGGGCCGCTCGGCGGTCAGGTCGTAGTGCTTGCCCTCCGGCGAGGTGAACGAGATGGTGCCGCGGGCCGCGTCGTGCAGGTTGACCTGCCCGGACACGACGTTGCGCCAGTGCGGGGTGTTGGCGTCCTCCAGGTCGGCCAGCCACACCCGGGCACCCGAGTTGAGCGCGTTGATCGCCATCTTCCGCTCGGTCGGCCCGGTGATCTCCACCCGCCGGTCGACCAGGTCGGGCGGCGCCGCGGCGACCCGCCAGTCGCCGTCGCGGACTCCTTGGGTCTCCGGGAGGAAGTCGAGCCGCCCGGTCCGCGAAGCCTGCTCGCGCTTGGCCACCCTGGCCTTGAGCAGTTCGTCCCGCCGATCGGCGAACGCGCGGTGCAGTCCCGCGACGAACGCGAGCGCCTCGGGGGTCAGGATCTCCGCGTCGCGCTCGACGGGTTCGCCGAGCAGCTTGATGTCGACCATGACTCCATAGTGGCCCCCATCACGTGTTTGGGACACCCGGCACACGCACCAGCAGGGCAGTCCGTCTGCTGGGGTGCTCGACGCCGGGATGCGGCTCGCGGTCGAGCCGGGCCACCAGCGGGAGACCGGCCACGGCCAGCGCGGCGATCTCCTGGTCGGGATCCAGGTAGTGGAAGGCCAGGTCGACGTCGTGGCCCCACCACTGGGTGAGGCGCTTGGTTCCCCCGGTCGGGATGTCGGCGTCGCTGGTGTGGAAGGCGATCAGCGCGTGCCCGCCGGGGCGCAGCACCCGAGCGAACTCGGCGTAGGCGGCGGCCCGGCGCTCGGCGGCGAGGTGGATGACCGCGTAGTAACTGACGATCCCGGACACCGACCCGGACCGGACCGGCAGCGCGGTCATGTCGGCGGCGGACGCCGGGATCGCACTGGTCGCGCACATCGCGGGCGAGAGATCGAAGCCGACGACCCGTCCGCCCACATACGCGCCGATCTGGCCGGGACCACAGCCGACGTCGAGCACCGTCCCGTCCCGGGTCAGCTCGGCGAAGGCGTCGAGCAGGCCGCGGTCGAGCGGTTTGGCCGCCAGTTCGTCGCGCAGTTCGGCCGCGTACCGCGTGGCGACCTGGTCGTAGCCGTGGCGGGTGCGGGCGGCCTCGCCCATGTCAGCCCAGCAGCGCGTCGACGAAGGCGGCCGGGTCGAAGGGAGCCAGGTCGTCGGCGCCTTCACCGAGGCCGACCAGCTTGACCGGCACACCCAGTTCGCGCTGCACCTGGAAGACGATGCCGCCCTTCGCGGTGCCGTCGAGCTTGGTCAGCACGATCCCGGTGACGTCGACGACCTCGCCGAACACCCGGGCCTGGGTGAGGCCGTTCTGTCCGGTCGTGGCGTCGAGGACCAGCAGGACCTCGTCGACCGGGGTCTGCTTCTCCACGACCCGCTTGACCTTGCCCAACTCGTCCATCAGGCCGGTCTTGGTGTGCAGGCGGCCCGCGGTGTCGATCAGCACGGCGTCGACGCCGGACTCGCGGCCGCGGCGGACCGCGTCGAACGCGACGGCGGCCGGGTCGGCGCCTTCCTTGCCGCGGACGGTCTCGGCGCCCACGCGCTCGGCCCACGTCTGCAGCTGGTCGGCGGCGGCGGCGCGGAAGGTGTCGGCCGCGCCCAGGACAACAGTGCGGCCGTCGGCCACCAGGACGCGCGCGAGCTTGCCGGTGGTCGTGGTCTTGCCGGTGCCGTTCACACCCGCGACCAGCACGACAGCGGGCTGGCGCTCGCCGTCGACGCCGTGCGGGAGCGCGCGGACCGCGCGGTCCATCTCCGGGTGCAGCGCCTCGATCAGCACCGACCGCAGCACCGCGCGCGCGTCGGCGGCCGTGCGGACTCCCCGCGCGACGAGTTCGGTGCGCAGCTTGTCGACGATCTCCTGGGTGGTCGCCGCACCGAGGTCGGCCAGCAGCAGGGTGTCCTCGACCTCGGTCCACGAGTCCTCGTCGAGGTCACCGGCGCCGAGCAGGCCGAGCAGGCCCTGGCCCAGCGTCGACCGGGACCGCGACAGGCGCCCGCGCAGCCGCTCCAGGCGGCCGGAGGTCGGCGCGATCTCGTCGGTCTCGACCGGGCCGATCGGCTGCTCGGGAATGATCGGCGCGAGGTCGCCAACATCGACGGGGCCGCCCTGCTCCGGGATGACCGACTCCTCGACCGGACCCTGGGTCGGGATGTCGGGCAGCGTGACGTCGACGATCCCGCGCTTCGGCGAGTCGCGCGGCACGGACGCGTCGTCGCCGACGCCGGGCTGGCCGTCGACCTCGGTCCTGTCCGCCACCGGGTGCTTGGGCTGACCGCCCTGAGCGAGGCTGATGCCGCTGTCGGCCTGGTATGCCTTCGGCTTGGCGATCTCCGGCTTGGCCTCGGTGAGGCTGATCCGCCTGCGCCGGGCCAGCGCGTAGCCGGTGACCAGCGCCGCGACCAGGACCACGGCGGCGATGATGAGGACGACGATCAGGGTGCTCGACACCCGCCAATCCTCCCACTGTTCCGCCTCCCCGAAATTTCTAGGGTTGGTCACCACCCAGCGGAAGCTGCGGTTTTGGCGGTAACCGTGGTCAATCGCCGTCCCGTTCCCCTAAGGCGGCGGTTTGTTGATCCGCCTCTTGCGAACACAGCCCATGCGCGTTAGACCAGACATCCATGGGTCGATCAAGGGTGGTCGGGGTCATCTCCGGCACGTCGATGGACGGCGTCGACATCGCCGTCGCCGACCTGACCCTCGACGGCGACACCGTCGACCTCGTCCCGCTCAGCCACCACTCGGTGCCCTACCCCGACGATCTCCGCGCCGACCTGCTGGCCGCCCTGCCGCCCGGCGACTGCACCGCCGAGCGCCTCTGCCGTCTCGACACCGGCGTGGGCCAGACGTTCGGCGCCGCCGCGGCCGCCGCCGGACCCGCCGACCTGGTCGCATCGCTCGGCCAGACCCTGTTCCACTGGGTCGACGGCGGCACCTGCCGAGGCACCCTCCAACTCGGCCAACCCGCCTGGATCGCCGAGGCGACCGGGCTGCCCGTGGTGTCCGACCTGCGCGCCCGCGACGTCGCGGGCGGCGGCCACGGCGCCCCGCTGGCCGGGATCCTCGACCGGATGCTCATGCCGGACGGAACCGCCGCGCTCAACCTCGGCGGCATCGCCAACGTGACGATCGACGGCGTCGCGTTCGACACCGGACCCGGCAACGCACTGCTCGACGCCGCCGCCCGCGACCGGCTCGGCACAGACCAGGACACCGACGGCGCCACCGCGGCGCAGGGCACCGTCCGCCCCGACCTGCTCGCCATCCTGCTGGCCGACCCCTACTACGCGGCGCCGAAGCCCAAGTCGACCGGCAAGGAGCAGTTCAACGGCGACTACCTGGCCGCGGCTCTGGCCAGGGTCCCCCGGGTCGCCGACGCCGACCTCCTCGCCACCCTGGTCGCGCTCACCGCCCAGACCGTCGCGGACGCGTGCCGCGGCGTGACCCGTGTGCTGGCCTCCGGCGGCGGCGCGCGGAACCCGGCGCTGATGGCCGCGCTCGCCGCCGACCTGGCCCCGGCCACGCTGGGCACGACCGAGGACCTGGGCCTCCCGGTCGACGGCAAAGAGGCTTACCTCGCCGCTGTCCTTGGCTTCCTCACCTGGCACGGCGTTCCCGTTGACCCGCGGACAGGTGGGAACGGCCCGCGCGTCCTCGGCAGCATCACCCCCGGCCGCGCGTCGTTGAGTCTCCCGGAGCCGCACACCGGACCCGTGCGGCGACTGCGCGTGCTCCCTGACCCCGACGCCGCTGGAGGAACCTGTGCGGGCCCTTGACCTCGCCATCATCGCCGCGTTCCTCGTCGGGATGCCGCTGCTCGGCATCTGGATCGCCGGACGGCAGAAGTCCGGCAGCGACTACTTCGTCGGCGAAGGCAAGATCAAGTGGTGGGTGGCGTGCCTGTCGGTGGTCTCGGCGGAGACCTCGACGCTGACCGTGCTGAGCGTGCCCACGGTCGCCTACCTCGGCGCGTTCACCTATCTGCAGCTCGCGATGGGCTACGTGATCGGCCGCATCGTGGTGTCGTTCGTGCTGCTCCCCCGGTATGTCGCGGGGCAGATGACCACCGCGTACAACTTCCTGGGCAAGCGGTTCGGCGCGGGCCTGCAGGGCACGGCGTCGGTGACGTTCCTGTTCACCCGCCTGCTCGCCGACGGCGTGCGGCTGTTCGCCACCGCGATCCCGATCAAGATCGTCCTGGCCGCGTACGGGATCAACGCGGCGTACTGGCAGATCGTGGCGGTGCTCGGCCTTGCGATGGTGGTCTACACGTTCTTCGGCGGCGTGCGCGCGGTCGTGTGGGTCGACGCGATCCAGATGCTCTGGTACGTCATCGGCGGCGTGGCGGTGGTGTGGTTCCTGGCCGACCGGCTGCCGTCGGGCTGGTTCGGCGCGGCGGTCGACGCGGGCAAGACGCAGCTGTTCGACTTCGGCAGCGCGCCGCTGAGCAACAACTACGCCTTCATCACCGCGGTCCTGGGCGGCGCCGTGCTGTCGATGGCCTCACACGGCGCCGACCAGCTGATCGTCCAGCGGCTCATGGCGTGCAACGACGTGAAGGCCAGCCAGAAGGCGCTCATCGCCAGCGGGTTCGTCGTGCTGCTGCAGTTCGCGCTGTTCCTGCTGATCGGCACGATGCTCTGGTCGTTCTACAAAGGACTCAACCCGGTCACCGACCTCGGCCTCACGACCAACGACGAGCTGTTCGCGTCGTTCATCGTCAACGAGCTGCCGAGCGGGCTGTCCGGCTTCGTGATCGCGGGCATCCTCGCCGCGGCGCTCAGCTCGTCGCTGGGCGCACTGGCGTCTTCCACGGTCACCGACGTGATCCAGCGGGTCGTGCGCAGGCCGCTGACCGAGACGGAGACGCTGCGGCAGGGCCGGATCTGGACGGTGGTCTGGGCGGGCGCGCTGATCGTGTTCGCGTCGATGTTCACCACGACCAAGAACCCGATCGTGGAGACCGCGCTCGCCATCACCGGCTACACCTACGGCGCGCTGCTCGGCGCGTTCCTGCTCGGCCTGCTGGTCAAGCGCGCCCAGCAGGCCGACGCGATCGCGGCGTTCGTGACCACGGTGGCGGTGATGGCCTTCGTGATCCTCGGGCTGAAGTTCAGCAAGAAGACAGGCGAGTTCCTCGGCGTGGACTTCGCCAAGGCGTCCGGCGACACCGTCGCCCTGGCGTTCCCCTGGTACACCCCGCTCGGCGTGGTGGTGACACTGACGGTCGGCGGGCTACTTGCCCTGCGCCACCGCACGAGCGCGCCACTCGTCCGCCAGGACTGACCACAGCTCCATGTCGTGGCGGACCTCGCCGTGCGGATAGTGCTTGCGCAGCACGCCCTCTTTGGTGAAGCCGAGGCGGCGGGCGACGGCGATGCTCGGCTCGTTGCCCACCGCCGAGTACCACTCCACCCGGGCGATGCCGCGCTCGAACACCGCCCAGTCGATCAGGTGGCGCACCGCCAGCGTCACCAGACCGCGACCGGTGACCTCCGGGGCCAGCCACACGCCGACCTCGCAGATCCCGGTCGCGGTGCTGAAGCTCGGGAAGCTCACCCCGCCCGACAGCTTGCCGCCGACCCACACACCGAAGACCCTGCCCTCGTCGCGGACCTGCTTCTCGGCGAACCCGACCAGCCACGCGCGCGCGGCGGCGAGGTCGGGCACCCGGTCGTGCCAGGCCAGCCACTGGCCGAGGTGGTCGCGGATGCCGTCGAGGTGCGTGAGGAACTCCTCGGCGTGCCAGGGTTCCAGCGCGCGCAGCTCGGCGCCGTCGGTCAACACGGTGGTCAGCACTGACTACCCCTTCACGAGAAGATGCCCTGTCCCGGCGTGAGCACCCCGTGCGGGTCGAACGTCGACTTGGCCCGGCGGGCCCGCGGGTACTGCGCGCCGTAGTGGACCGGCCAGTCGGTGGGCAGCATCGGGATCGCCCCGATGGCGTACTGCTTGGCGCCGACCGCCCGGGCGTTCAGGTAAGCAGTTCGGTTGTCGCCGATCAACCGAGTAACCGTGTCCGGGTTCGGCGGGGCGACCACGCGCAGGATCGACAGCAGGTAGACGACCTCGCCGTCGGGCACCGGCACCAGCGGCCGGGTCAGCCGGGCGCGCGGGACCGGGTAGAGCAGGATCGGGCCGCCCACATCGGCCGGGCTCAGGTTCGCGAGCAGGTCGGCGACGTAGCGGTCGGTCGCGGCGTCGGGCAGGAACAGGTTGAGCCACGGGTTCGGGAACTTCAGCGGCCGCAGCTGGTCGACCAGTGCGGTGATCCGGTCGAGCCACGCGAAGTACGGCATCTCCGCGATCTCGGTGGCGGTCGGCGTGGGCAGGCCGCGCTGGATGGCCGCGTCGTCGGGGGCCTGGCCGGTGAAGTAGGCGACGCCTTCGAGGACGTAGGCCCAGCCGGTGTCCGTCGGGACGACCTGGCCTTCGAGGTAGCTGAACCGGCCGTCGCGCAGCGCGGTGCGCTGGGCGGTGGTGAAGTCGGTCAAGCTCGCGTAGGTCAGCCGATACATGCGGGCGGTGGTCTGCGCGGGGATGAGCTTCACGGTGGCGCGCACGATCACGCCATACTGGCCGAGCCCGCCGAGTACGACGTCGAACAGCTCGCGGTTCTGCGTGCGGGAGCAGCGGACCAGCTCGCCGGTGCCGGTGACGACCTCCAGCGCGAGCACGTTGTCGACCTGCAGGCCGTGGTGGGAGCTGGCGCCGCCGACCCCGCCGACCGACAGGGTGCCGCCGACGGACAGTCCGATGTAGTCGGTCGCGACCGGCGGCGTGCGGCCCGCGGCGATCGCCGCCTGGAACAGGTCGGTCCACTGGACGCCCGCGTCGACCACCGCGCGGTCCGTGCCGACCGAGTGGATCTGGGCGAGCGTGCGGGAGTCGATGACCACGCCCGCCTTCGCCTGCGCCTGGCCGAAGACCGAGTGGCCCTGGCCGCGCATCGCCACGGTCAGGCCGTTGGCGCAGGCGAACCGGATGATCTTCTGGATGTCGCGCACCGAGCCCGGACGCAGCACCGCGCGCGGGCGGTCGTGGGTGATCTGGCCGTAGTCATCCGCGGCCTCGGTTAACGCGGCGTCGTCGGTGACGAGTTCGCCGTCCAGCGGCGGCACCGCGAGACCGGTCGCGCCCGCGTCGGCCTGGGCCTGGGTGATCCAGCCGAGCCCGAGCGGGTCGAAGGCGACCACGGCGACCGCCGCGCCGACCGCGAGGAAGCCGCGTCGGTTGAGTCCGGGAAGACCGCTGTCTCGCATGTGGACGCTCCTCACCCTGAAGTGATCATGGTTGAGGCGTCACCTTATCGAGTGATTCCGGGTTTCCGTCGATACCCGACGAGCTCAAGGTGCAGGCTGAACCCCAGCGCGGTGAACATCCGCTCGGAGGCGTCGTTGCCCAAGGAGATCACCGCCCCCGCCCGCGGCCGCGGCCCGTCCTTGACGGCCAGTTCACGCAACAGCGCCCGGACGACACCGCGCCCGGTGCCCGCGCCGCGCATCTCGGGGTCGACGGCGACGAAGTCCACGTACAGCTCGTCCTGCTGGGCGTACCCGGCGGCGTAGCCGAGCACCCCGGTCGCTCCCGTGGCGACGACGACGGTGTGGCCGCGCGAGCCGTCCAGGAGTTGGCCGCCCGCGACCGTGGTGTTGGGGAAACAGCGTTCGTGCAGCTCGACGACCTGGGCGCGGACCTCGGGATCTTCGTCGAGTGGGCGGGCGGTGTCGGCGTCGTCGACCGCTGCGACGAGGACCGACCGCAGCGCGGGGCCGGTCAGGGTGAACACGCGGCTGGTGTTGCCCTGGGTGAAGCCGTGCCGGGCGGCGAAATCGCCGAGCCTGCGGTTGCGGCGGTGGCCGAACAGTTCGAGGTCGCCGATCCCGGCCAGCCGGGGCACGGCCATGGCCGCTTCGAGGAGTTCGTCGGCGACGTTGTGCCAGCACTGGCGGTAGGCGGGATGGTCGGCGGGCAGTTCGATCAGCGGCCCGAACAGCCAGGCGCGGCCGACCACGGGGTCGGCGTCGACGCTGAGGACCCCGCGCGGGGTGCCGTCGTCGGCGACCGCCAGGACCGCGCCGGAGGCCCAGTCAGGCCGCAGACCTGCGAGTTCGTCCTCGATCTCGGCCGCGGTGACGCCGTGGTAGCCGATGTGGTGCTCTTCGTCGGCCTGCAGGCGGACCACAAGTCGGACGACGTCGGCCAGGTCGCCGGGCCGGGCAGGGCGGATCGCATACATGAATGAATCGTGAATGGTCGGCCCCGGCCGCCGCGACTGGATTTCGGGACTGGCCGATTGTGTCTCAATAGGATCATACTTTCCCCCAACCTGCGGACTCACCGTTACGGTCGCTACCCGGACGGCGATTCCCTAGAACCACCTGTGTGCATCCAGAGAGGCTTAGAGCCGATGGCTAGTTTCGACGCAAAGCGAGTGACCCCGATCGAATGGGCGGGTATCGGCGCAGGCGCGCTCGCGTTCCTGATCAGCTTCTTCCCGTGGTACTCCTTCTCCTTTGACGGCCCCTCGCTGGGCTTCGACACCAGCGGCTCGCTCAGCGCGTGGAACGTCGGCATCCTCGGCTGGCTGCCCGTGCTCATGCTGATCGGCGCGGGCGTCGTCGTGCTGCTGCCGCACCTCGGCAACGACGTGCCGAACCGGGCCACCATCTGGCTGGGCCTGGCCGCGGGCGCTGTTGTGCTCATCCTGATCCGCTGGCTGACCCTGCCGGACGACGGCGGCCTCGGCTCGCTCGCGGGCAGCGGCTACTCCTCCGGCGCGGGCTTCGGCCTGATCGTCGGCCTGCTCGTCGCGATCGCGTCCGCGGTGGCCGCGTTCCTGACCTTCCAGGCCGCGCAGAAGGCCCGGCCCGCCGGTGGCCCGGCCATGCCGCCCGCCGCCTGACAGCGCGTTGAACGAAAGAGCCGCCCCGCGTCGCGGGGCGGCTCTTTCGTTGTCTCAGGCCGCTGGGTCCTCTTCGGACTGTTCGATCGCGGCGTCGCGGTCGGGGCGCTGGATGCGCTGGGAGATGACCTGGGTGATGCCGTCGCCGCGCATGCTCACGCCGTAGAGCGCGTCGGCGATCTCCATGGTCGGCTTCTGGTGGGTGATGATGATGAGCTGCGAACTCGCCCGCAGCTGCTCCAGCAGGCCGATGAGCCGCCGCATGTTGGTGTCGTCCAGCGCGGCCTCGACCTCGTCCATCACGTAGAACGGCGAGGGGCGGGCGCGGAAGATCGCCACCAGCATGGCCACCGCGACCAGCGACTTCTCCCCGCCGGAGAGCAGCGACAGCCGCTTGACCTTCTTGCCGGGCGGGCGGGCCTCGACGTCGACGCCGGTGACGAGCATGTCGTCGGGCTCGGTGAGGATCATCCGGCCCTCGCCGCCCGGGAACAGCACGTCGAAGACAATCTCGAACTCGCGGGCGACATCGGTGTAGGCCGAGGTGAAGACCTCCAGGATCTTCTCGTCGACCTCCTTGATCACCACCAGCAGGTCGCGCCGGGTCGCCTTGAGGTCTTCGAGCTGGGTGGAGAGGAACTTGTAGCGCTCCTCCAGCGCGGCGAACTCCTCCAGGGCCAGCGGGTTGACCTTGCCCAGCATCGTCAGGTCGCGCTCGGCGCGCTTGGCGCGGCGGGCCTGGGTCTCGCGGTCGTACGGCGACGGCGGCGGCATCGTGACGTCCTCGCCGCGCTCCTTCGCCAGCTCGTACTCGGCCAGTTCGGCCGGGCTCGGCGGCACCGGCACCGTCGGGCCGTACTCGGCGACCAGGTCGTCGAGACCGATGCCGAACTGCTCGGCGATGCGGGTCTCCAACTGCTCCAGCCGCAGCCGCTGCTCGGCGCGCAGCACCTCGTCGCGGTGCACGGCGTCGGTCAGCTTCTCCAGCTCGGTCGACAGCTCGCGGACCTTGCCGCGCACGTCGGCCAGCACCCGCTCGCGCTCGGCGCGCTGGGCCTGCACGACGTCGCGTTCCTCGGCGGCGCGGCGCAGCGACTGGGCGATGCGCTCCAGCGCCAGCTCGCCGCCGTCGACCACGGCCTGGGCGACCTTCGCGCCCCGGGCACGCGCGGCGAGCGCGCGGGTGGCGCGTTCGCGGGCCTCCCGCTCGGCGCGGGCGGCGCGGCGCAGGCCGTCGGCCTTGCCCTGCAGCGCGCGGTGCCGCTCCTCGGCGGTGCGCAGCGACAGGCGGGCCTCCATCTCCTCCTGGCGGGAGGTGGCCAGCTCGGCGGTGTACTCGTCGCGCTCGGCGGAGTCCGGCTCGTCATCGACTTCCTGCTCCTGCACGACGACCAGGCGTTCCTCCAGGTCGGCGAGCTTCATCAGGGCCTCTTCGCGGGCCTGCTCGACCTTGGCGCGCTGCGTCGTCGCGCGCTCGACCTCGGCCTGGGCGGCGCGGAGGGCCTGGCGGAGGCGGTTGAGGCGCTCGGAGGACCGCGCGGCGCGGACCTTCGCCTCGTTCATCTCCTCCTTGATCGCGCTGACTTCGGCCCGCCTGGCCTGCTGCTCGGCGCGGGCGCCTTCGAGCGCGGCGGCGGAGTGCTCGACGGTCCGCTCGGCGGCGGCGAGCTTGGCGTTGGCCTCGTCGACGGCGGCCTGGACCTCGATGACGCTCTGCGCCCGCTCGGACCCGCCGACCGCCCAGTGCGCGCCAAGCACGTCGCCTTCTGCGGTGACCGCGCGGACGTCGGGATAGGTCTCGACCAGCGCTTTCGCGGCGGGCAGGGCGTCCACGACGGCGAGCTTGTCCAGCGCCCGGTGCACCGCGGGAAGCAGCGCGTCGGGCGCTCGGACCAGGTCGACGGCCCAGCGGGCGCCCGCCGGGAGAGACGGCCAGGACGAGCGGTCGGACGACACCGCGGCGCCGCCGATGATCATTCCGGCCCGGCCGCCGTCGCCCGCACGCAGCAGGCGCAGCGCCTCGACGGCGCCGGACGGGTCGGCCACGGCCACCGCGTCGGCCACTGGCCCCAGGGCGGCGGCCAGCGCGGCCTCGGCACCCGGCTCGACGGTGAGCAGCGCGGCTACGGAGCCCAGCAGGCCGGGCAGCCGGTCGGCGGCGGCGAGCAGCGCGCCAGCGCCGTCCTTGCGGGCCAGGCCCATCGACAGCGCGTCGACCCGCGCCTTCCACGACGCGATCTCCCGCTCGGCGGCCCGCTCGGCGGCGACGAGTTCCTCGACGCGGGCCTTGGCGGAGTCGTTGGCCTCGACGGCTCGGCGGTGGCGCTCGTCGAGCCCGGCGTCGTCGCCTTCCTCGGTGCCGGTGGCGGCTTCGCCCTCTTCGAGTTCTTGGGCGGCGAACTCGGCGCGGTCGCTCGCCTCGGCCAGCGCGACGGACAGCCGCTCGATCTCGTCGGCGGTGGCGTTGGTGTTGCTCCGCAGCGCCTCGACCTGGCCCGCGAGGCGCGCGAGGCCCTCGCGGCGGTCGGCGATGGCGCGCACGGCGGCCAGGTGAGCCTTCTCGGCGGCCTGGACCAGCCGCTCCAGCTCGGCGCGGCGCTCGGTGGACTCGGCCAGGGTGTAGCGGGCCTCGGCGACGGCCTCGAACAGCTCGGCCTCGCGCATCGCGGTGTGCTCGGCCTCGGCTTCCATCTCGTCGGGGTCGCGGCCGCCGCGCGGGGCGTCGACCGCCGCGGACAGGTGGCGGGCGCGTTCGACGGCGAGCCGGACCGTGCCGCGCAGGCGTTCCTCCAGCGCGGAGAGCCGGTACCAGGTCTCCTGGGCCGCGGCCAGCTTCGGCGCGTCGACCGCGAGGTGGTCCTCCAACTCGGTCTGGCGGGCCTGGCCCAGTTCCAGGGCCTGCTCGACCTCGGCGCGCTTGCGCCGCGCGGTGGCCTCGTCGGCCTCCTCGCGGGCGATGTCCTCGCGCTGGGTGACCAGGTCGTCGGCGTGCAGGCGCAGGCGGGCGTCGCGCAGCTCGGACTGCACGGTCTGGGCCTTGCGGGCGATCTCGGCCTGCTTGCCCAGCGGCTTGAGCTGGCGGCGCAGCTCGGCGGTCAGGTCGGTGAGGCGGGTGAGGTTGGCCTGCATCGCGTCGAGCTTGCGGATGGCCTTCTCTTTGCGCTTGCGGTGCTTGAGGACGCCCGCGGCCTCCTCGATGAACGCGCGGCGCTCCTCGGGCTTGGACTCCAGGATCGCGGCGAGCTGGCCCTGGCCGACGATGACGTGCATCTCGCGGCCGATGCCGGAGTCGGACAGCAGCTCCTGGACGTCCATCAGGCGGCAGCCGTTGCCGTTGATCTCGTACTCGCTGGCGCCGTCGCGGAACATCCGGCGGGTGATCGACACCTCGTTGTACTCGATCGGCAGGGCGCCGTCGGAGTTGTCGATGGTGAGGGTGACCTCGGCGCGGCCCAGCGGCGCGCGGCCGGAGGTGCCCGCGAAGATGACGTCCTCCATCTTGCCGCCGCGCAGGCCCTTGGCGCTGCCCTCGCCCATCACCCAGCGCAGCGCGTCGAGGACGTTGGACTTGCCGGACCCGTTGGGGCCGACGACGCAGGTGATGCCTGGCTCGAACTTCAGCGTCGTCGCGGAGGCGAAGGACTTGAAGCCCTTCAGCGTCAGGCTCTTGAGGTGCACGAGGCTGAACCTTCCGAGTGCCGACTGCTTGTTATCCGGAAGAGACTACCTGCGCACCTGCCCGGACCTGGGGAGGTGGGGTCGGTTCGCGCGTGTCAGGACGGCGCGTCGACGCTGACCAGAACCCGGTCCTTGTCGGTCACGACCTCAACCTTGGCGATGTGGGCGAGATCGATGGACGTGCTGCCGGGGATGGCCTCACCAGCGACCCAACTGGTCGACCACCAGCCCGCGGTCTCCTTGTAGCCGTCGCGGTCGCGCACCACGAGCTTGCACGGCTTGCCCGGCGGCACGTCGTGCAGTGTGATTTTGACCTCGGTGCCCCACGGGCGGTCGGCCAGTTCGACCTCGGCGCTGACGCCGCTGCCTTGATCGGTCGCCGACCAACTCACCGTGCCTGGCTCCGGTTCGGGCTCCAACTGCCCCCGGACCACGAACACCACGCCCGCGGCCAGCGCGGCGACGGTGGCCGCCGCGACGGCCAGCGCGGCGAACCGGCGGCGCTTGCGCGGCGGTTGCTCGCGCGGCAGCTCGACGACCCGCACGGGCTCCCCGTCCGGCTCGTCATCGATGGCGGGCTGGTCCTCGAAGTCGCCCAGCGAGATGCGGTGCAGCAGGCCCGGCAGCGGAGCCATGCGCAGCAGCTCGGCACGGCACGTGGCGCAGCCGTTCAGATGCGACTCGAACTCGGCGCGGTCGGCGGGGTCGAGCGCACCGAGCACATAAGCCCCCACCGAAGTCAGATGCAAACAACTCATGGCTCGGTCACCCCCCTTTCCTCCAGGGCGTCGCGCAGCGCCCGCAGCGCGTAGAACGTGCGGGACTTGACCGTGCCGGGCGGCACACCAAGCACCTTGGCCGCCTCGGACACGGTGCGCCTGCGGAAGTACAGCTCGGCGATGACGTTGCGGTGGTCGCGCGACAGCGCCCGCATCGCCTCCGCCACCTGCCAGCCCTGCAGGACCTGCTCGAAGTCGTCGGTCGGCCTGGCCCAGTCGGTCTCGATCGGGACCTCGGCCACCCGCGCGTTCTGCTTGCGGTAACCGGAGATCACCAGGTTCTTGGCCACCGTGTAGAGCCACGGGCCCGCGTGGTCGACGTCGAGTTCGTCGGCGTGCTTCCACGCGCGCAGCAGCGTCTCCTGGACGATGTCCTCGGCGCGCTGGTGATCACCGCCCACCGACTTCAGGACATAGCTGTGGAGCGGCCGCCGATAGCGGCCATACAGCTCACGGACGAGTTCCTCGTCCTGCCCCGGGGTGTCAGCCACGACCTTGGCTACGCGAGTGCGGCGGAATCGGTTCATCGCTCACCGCTCGACGAACCCCTCGACGCCCTTGACCGGACCCCACTGCTCGACCACATGGTCGACGTTCCCCGGTGTCGCGCCGGACCGCAAGGCCCTCAGCAGGCTGTCGCACACATCACGCGGCCCCTCGGCGACCACTTCGACACGGCCGTCGGCGGTGTTGCGCGCCCAGCCGGACAGGCCCAGTTCGAGGGCGCGGGCACGCGTCCACCAGCGGAAACCGACGCCTTGGACGCGGCCGTGGACCCAGGCGGTCAGCCGGACGGGGTCTCCGTCGTGTTCGGGTGCGGGCATGGGGTCATCCTGCCGGGTGATAGTTTGGCGCGCCGACACGGCCGAGTGGAGAGTGGACCTGCATGTCAGAGCCAGAAGACCGCGTCGAGGTCTCGCCGGTGGACGACGAGCGCCCGGGCCTGCGCCGCGCGCCGTACGCCATCCTGGGGGTCTCGGGGGTGGTGCTCGCGACGGTGTTCGCCGCCGTCGCCGCCGTGGCCTCCCCGGAGTCCGAGGACGCCGGGCCCGCCGCGCCCGCCACCATCACCGTGAGCACGACGCGTCCCACGACGACCACGACCGGTGACGTCACCACGGACCCGACGACCACGTCGGACACCACGACGACCACCGAGTCGACCACCACGACCACCACCACGGAGTCCGAGGACCCGACGTCGACGACGACCAAGAAGCCGAAGCCGACGACGACCACGACGACACCGCCCCGGGTGACGACGACTCAGCCAACGGTCACACAGCCGACGACCACCAGGCCGCCGACCACGGACCCGACGACGACTCAGCCGCCCACCACCACGCCCGACCCGACGACGACCACCGCCACGTAACGGCGAGGTTCACCGTATAGGCGGACGGGTCACCCGTTAGTGGTAGCTTGCGCGACCGTGACACACCGCCGTGGTCCCAACGCGTTAGTCCGGGCCGTGCTCGTCGCGCTCGCCGTGGGCGCGGGCACGGCCGGTATGGCCAAGATCCTCTCCGGCCCGCCGACGATCGAGGGCAGCCCGGACCGCATCGCGCTGGACGTGCCCACGAGCGTGTCCTCCCCCGCGCCCGACGCGCCGGTGACGACCAAGAGCGCGGCCGGGACGGTATCGGGCACATCGTCGGCCCCCACGACGGCGTCGAGCAGCCTCAGCGCCGCCCCGACGACCACCACGACACCGCCCACCACGGTGACGACCACGACGACCAAGAAGCCGAAGCCGACCACGACGCCGCCGACGGACACTTCGGCCGCGGGCCAGGTCCTCGCGCTGGTCAACAACTACCGGAGCCAGCACGGCTGCGGCGCGGTCACCCTGGACAGCAGGCTCAACAACGCCGCTCAGGACCACAGCGACGACATGTCGTACTACGGCTACTTCTCCCACACCAGCCTCGACGGCCGCAGCTTCGTCGACCGCGCCCACGACGCCGGCTACCCCAGCCCGGGCGCCGAGAACATCGCCCGCGGCCAGACCTCGGCGGCGCAGGTGATGACGGCGTGGATGAACTCGTCCGGCCACCGCGCGAACATCCTCAACTGCTCGATGCGGACCATGGGCCTCGGCCTGGCCACGCGCGGCTACTACTGGACGCAGATGTTCGGGTACTGACTCGGGTGGGAGCGGGCCCCCGATGCCCGCTCCCACCCGACGCTCACTTCGTCGGCGTCACCGAGACCGTGGGGCTCGAGGTCGAGCTCGGCACGACTGAGGACGACGGGACCGTCGAGGATGACGGCGCCGTCGAGCTGGCCGACGGGACCGGACTCGGCGGCAGCGGGACGAACGGCAGGTCCATGCGCTCCTCGCAGTAGCCGTTGACGTAGGTGATCCGCGGGACCGGGAACCGGTTGCGGAACACCGACGGGTCGTGCGCGCCGCCGCACGACGGGTAGTCCAGGGTGATCGGGGCGCCGGTCTCGTCGTAGAGGTAGAACTCGTTGATCGGCTTCCCGTCCGGGCCCGCGGCGTACACATTGGACAGTGGCCTGCCGCCGTAGGTCAGGCCGCCGCCGACGTAGCCCTGGTTGTAGTAGACCGGCCCGGAGCGGTCGGCACCGACGATGCCGAACAAGAGTCCGATCAGCATGCCGATGACGAAAGCGTTGGCGGGCACGGTGAACACGAGCCACCGCCGGTTCGTGTCGACCCGCCCCATCGTCCACACCAGACCGATCGCGAGGGCGAGCACGAACACCGCGACCAGCGGTCCCCGCCGGATCGCGAACAGCAGGGCCACCGCCAACACCACGAGCCGGATCAGCCCCCACGCCGGGCGCAGCGAGCGGAGGTAGTCCTGGGTTCCCGGCTGGATCATGCCTTTCAGGGAGTCGCCGACCGCGCGGAGACGACGGTATTCCGGCAGGTCGGCGATGTCGGACCGGCTGACCTGACTGGCCAGCACCAGCCACAGCGCCGGGACGAACAGCGGCAGACACAGGACGAGGACGACCAGCGGCTCCGCCTGGTAGCCCTCCGTCGCGATCCCGGCCAACAGCGCGGCGGCCGACGTCAGCCCGATGGCCCAGAACACGAACCGCCCACGCCCGGGATGCCCACTGACCGGCGGCGGCCCCTCCACCGGCGGATACCCGCCCGCGGCCCGCAACTCGGCGGCGTACTCCTCGGGCGAGCCGAGCCGGTCGACCGGATCCCCCGGCTCCCCGAACACCTCGGTGACGTGCGGCTCGATGTCCTCAAGCACCTCGGCCAGCTCGTCAGCGGGCAGATCCGCCAGCGCGGCCCGAACCCGGGCGAGGTACTCATCGAGCCCCGGGCGAGTGTCGGTGGTGCCGTTCACGCCGCCGCCCCCTTCAAAATCTCATCCAAAGTCCCAGCGAAGGCCCGCCAAGCGTCCTCCGACTCCACCAACCGCGCCCGCCCGGACTCGTTGAGCCCGTAGTACTTCCGGTGCGGCCCCTCATCACTCGGCACCACGTAGGACGTCAGACATCCGGCCCGATAGAGCCTCCGCAACGTCCCGTACACCGACGCGTCCCCGACCTCTTCCATGCCCCCGCCGCGCAGTCTTCGCAGAACGTCGTAGCCGTAGCCATCCTCGTTCCGCAGCACAGCGAGCACGGCGAGGTCGAGCACGCCTTTGAGCAATTGGCTCGTGTCCACCCGCACCCCTCCCGGTATCGCGCTAGCAACACTATTGCGCAGTGCGCAGTACCGCGCAAGGCCGAATGTGGTGGCTACGGTGGAGGCATGGCTGTCCACCTCAACCACACGATCGTGAGCGCGACGGACAAGACCGCGTCGGCGCGGTTCCTGTCGGAGATCCTCGGCCTGCCGGAGCCGGTGCCGTTCGGCCCGTTCCTCTGCGTGCAGACGGACAACGAGGTGACCTTGGACTACATGGAGGTTCGGGGCGAGTTCGCCCGGCAGCACTATGCGTTTCTGGTGAGCGAGGAGGAGTTCGACACGATCTTCGGCCGGATCCTGGACCGGAAACTCGACCACTGGGCGGACCCGTACCACCACCTGCCGGGCGAGATCAACACGCACGACGGCGGCCGCGGCGTGTACTTCGACGATCCGGACGGCCACAGCCTGGAGATCATCACCCGCCCATACGGGAGCGGGTCGTGATGACCAGAACGAGCGAATCGGCGCTGCAGAGCGGTGTGGCCACCGTCGTGATCGGGGATCCACCGCGACGAACAACCAAGCAATGCGGGTCCATTACTAGGGCGAACACAACGTCGGCTCCGGCCGTGGCCCGCAGCCTTCCTCACCGCAAATGCTTCACCACTACCGAGGTTAGGGTCGGGCGCCGGGCGGCCCCGCCGCCCGACTTCCAACATCGGCGCACACGCCGCATCCAGCAAGGTCCGCCTGTTGACCCGCGCGCATGTGCGTCACGTCGCCCGCCGCATAAGCAGGCGGCGCAGAGCCGGTTTGAGGTGCTGAAACGACATAGCTCGATCTAACAGACCTGAAAATGCATATGCAAATATTGCAGATATTCCAACTCCGAACCCGTTGCCGAACCCACCAACCCGAATACGGGCTCCACATCGGCGAGCGTCACCGCTGGATGATCGACTACCTCAAATATTGCGTGCAACTGAGCCTCACGAACGATCAGATCGGACTCGTGCTGAGCCAGAACCGAAAGCATCCGAACAATCACCCGACGTTCGGTGACGCTATAGGACGACCGCCAATCACAAACGGAGTCAGCCGCTCGGGCGCGACAATTCGAATCGTCGGACAGCAACTCGGCGAGCAGCATACCGAGAGCACTTCGACCAATAGCCACCTGTAGACCCCGGACACTCTCAGCAGTACGGCGTGTGGCGCCCCGAGTACCGGGGCGCCACACGCCTGTCGTCACCTGGACGGGTGTGGACTAAGCCTTTGATCCCATGTGCTCGAGCGCGTGAACCACCTGGCCTAGTTCCCCTTCCAGCGTGGATAGATCACGGTTCTCACAATAGTTGTTCCAGATCTCCACAGCGCGGGCATGCTGCTCGATATAGACCAAAGCGTCTTCGACGCTCACCGAGCCAACTCCTCGCTTCGCAGCCAAGGTCCGAACGTAGTGATCGGAAATAGCGACGACCGCCCTACCCGCCAGTCCGCGCACAATCCAGCCCACTTTCTCAGCTGAGATCAATCGGGAGAATACTGACAGTTCAGGCTCATCATCAGCATCCTCAATGGGTCCCGAAAAGTTCATCCGACTCACCCGAACATGCCGTTCACCCAGCATGATTTGGCCCGGCGGGCTCGCACAAGCGAGGCCGCCGGGCCAAATCCATCTAACTCACCCGAAAATGCACACGCAAGTACTCCAGGTATTCCAACTCCGAGCCCGTTGCCGAACCCGTCAATCCGAGTACGGGTTCCACATCGGCGAGCGTCACCGCAGGATGATCGACTACCTCGACTATGGCGTGCAACTGCGCCTCACGAGCGGCGGGATCGGGCTCGTATTGAGCCAGAACCGAAAGCACCCGAACAACCACTCGAAGTTCGACGACGTCGTAGGACGACTGCCAATCGCAAACGGAGTCAGCCGCACCTGTTCGACAACTCGGATCGTCGGACAACAACTCGGCGAGCAGTCCACTGAGAGCACTTCGGCCGATAGTCATCTATAGGCCCGGATATTCTTTGGGCCAAGGGATATGGGTGTCATTTGCCGCCCCCGGGTTGTAGTGTGGACTAGCCGGATTGTGAACATTCTTATGATACAGGTGCCCCTCGATATTCTGATAACGGGCACCAATCTGCAGCCGATACGTTTCCCCGCTAGCAGAGTTTGATCCGGCAGGCGCCTTGCCATCAGGGCCATGGATGCGGAGGCGGCAGGTTTGCCCACATTCATTCTTCCACTTGAATTCGAGCCCGTACTGGGCGCCACCGTTGGGATCCGGTTTGAGTTCACGCATTTCAGCGTTATCCGGAACCACGCTCATTGGGTCCTTCCCGCGAAGATCGTATCCCTCATCCCCACAGTTGTGCACAAGCGCGGAACTGGAACCGACTCCGACGTGGTAGGTGTGAAGACCATCTACCGTCAGATCATGAACCAATCCAACGCCGTTGAACCGGCGCTTATCGACAACCAGAAGTAGCTCGCCGTCACCGTTCCGCAGCCTTGACCCGCGCTGTATCTCGGCAATGGGAACCCACGTATTGAGTTCCGTAACCCAGAACGGGTGCCAATCCGTAGCCGTAATAGTCGCCGTGGCTCCGCCCACGGCGCCGTCCGTGTCCACGATGAGCTCGGTTCGCTCGGGCTCGTCCACATGGACCCAAGTCGCAGTCACCTCGCGCGCTCCCGCTTCACCGCTCGCCGGGTCGGTGGCGATGACCTCGTCCCCAAGCACCACTTGCTCGATCGGTTTCCGGGAGCCATCGGCCATCAAGACCAGCGTTCCTGGTGGGAAGCTGTGCTTCTGGCACTTCTTGAGCAGGCTCTTCAGCTTGTCCATGCCTTCACGCATGAGGTTGCTGAAGGCGGCGCGCCATTTGCCGAGTTTCTCGACGGCCGCGCTGATTCGGTCTTCCCACTGGAGTGCCTTGCGGACGGCCTTGAAGACCTTCCCCGCCGATCCGATCAGCTTGGCGATCTTGGCGACCGGGATCAGGCCCGCACAGGCCCACAGGTCGAACTTGGTGAAGCAGTCGCGCAGGTCGTTGAAGCCGGTGATGTCGCCCAAGAGATCCGGCAACTCCGCCTTCAGGACGTCCCAGAAGCCCTTCTTCGACTGGGCGTCCTCCATCATCTGCTTGCACTCGGACTCGGACATGTTCATGCCCGCGCACGCCTTCGTCCTGGCGTCCTTCTCCAGTTGCGTGACGGCTTCCTGGTATTCCTTGTTGTAGGCCGAGTCGTTCTCCAGCGCCGCCTGGTCCGCATCAGTCCACGGGTCGTAATCGCTGACCGTGTACCTGCAGTCGACGTCGGCGCACTCCGCGAGTCCCGTCGGGTCCCAGAAGGTCGCCGGGGCGTTGTGGGCGTAGGAGTAGCCATGGATCTGCTGTGGTTCAGCGAGGTCCATGATCGGGTCAACGCTGATGAACCGGCCCGTCCGCGGGTCGTACTCGCGTGCGCCGATCGAGGTCAGCCCGGTCGAGTCCTTGACGCCGCCGACGAAACCCTTGTCGTCCGGCCAGAACCGCGGCGCGAGGCCGCGCGGGTTGCCGAACGGGTCGGAGTAGCGGCGGGTGACGTACAGGTTCGACGCGGTGATCGCCACGTCGTCGGTGCCGTGGTGATCGCCGACCATGTACTGCAGGCCCGACACCGTGTCGCGCATGGCGACGGTCATCCCGCCGTGGGTGTAGTAGCGCTTGGCGGCCAGGGTCGGCGTGGTGCCGGTGTAGAGGATGATCTCGTGGCCGGGCAGGTACAGCGTGTTGCGCCCCGGCTCCTTCTTGATCAGCCTCGACCCGCTCGCGTCGTAGATGTAGGTCGACGACGTGCCGCCGGACTCGGTCACCTTCGACACGCGGCCCTCGGCGTTCCACTCCAGGGTCTGGGTGTTGCCGTTGAGCTTGCGGGTAACGGTGTTGCCCGCCGCGTCGTAGGTGTAGTCGTCCTGCTGGGTCGAGGTCGGGCTGACCCGACGGACCGACGTCAGCGTGTGCGGGCGGACCGCGCCGGGACCCGAGTCCGGATTGGTGTAGGTCTCCGTGGTGTCACCCGCCGAGGCGTGCGTCACCTGCGTCTTGCGGTTGCCGATCTTGTCGAAGGTGAAGTCCTGCCAGTACGGCGCGGTGCCACCCAGGTTCGCCACCGACTTCGCCTGGGCGCAGTCACCGGTCTTCGGTGTCCACGCCGAGGTCATCCGCCGCTGGTAGTCGTAGTTGAAGCACTGCGTGTCCGCGGGGCCGTCGGTCGGCAGATCCGCGATCTTGGTGACGTTGCCCGCCGGGTCGTAGGTGAACGACCGGTTGGTCACCTGCGGCTGCGTCGCCGTGTCCCGCTTGACCTGGACGTTGTCCAGCCGCCGGGTGCCCTCGGTGTACGAGCTGCTCAGCCACACCTTGTACGGCGAGACCCCCAGCGTCACCCGCAGCGTCTCGCCGTACGGCGAGTACATGTGCTCCGAGGCGTAGGTGTTCAGACCGTACGTCGACAGGGGCTGATCCATGTCGTTGTAGGTGTGGAGGATGTTCTCCGCCGGCAGCGCCGCGGCCTTCGGCACCGTCTCGGCCAGCAGCTGGCCGGTGACGGCGCTGAAGCTCGCTCCGAAGTTGTAGGTTCCCGCGAGCTGGCCCTCGGATGCTGGGACGACCACCGACGACGAGGTGGCCCGGCCGAGGCTGTCGTAGTTGTTGACCTTCTGCACGTAGGCGTTGCCGTTGGCGTACCGCGTCGAGGACGTCGGCATGCCCTTGCGCAGCGTGTCGAAAACCCACTCGGCCAGCTTCGTGCCTGACGTCGAACCTTCGAACATCGCCGTCTTGCGACCAAGCGCGTCGTAGGTGTACGCCAGCGTCTTGCCTCGGGCGTCCGTGGTGGACACCAGCTGGTCCTGGTCGTCGTAGGCGTAGGTGGTGCGACCGTGGTCGGGGTCGTTGTCCGCGGACTTGCGGCCCAGGTGGTCGTACTCGTACGTCCACTCGTTGTTCTGCGGGTCGGTGACCTTGGCCAGCTGGCCCTTGTTGTTGTACGCGTACTTCGTCGCGTCGAAGGCCGCACCGGCGCCGTACAGGCCGTCGGTGCTGCGGGAGTGGTACTGGCGCCGCTCCAGGATCCGGCCGTGGGCGTCCTTGAACACCGCGGTGGCGGTGTCACCCTGGGGCGGGGTGGTGTAGGTGTTGTCCCCGCCATAGCGGAACTTCGACCGCCACTGCTCGACGTCGAGCTTCTTCAGGATCGTCTCGAGTGGACGGCCGAGGTCGTCGTACTCGGTGACGGTCTGGTTGGGCACCTCGTTGTCGTAGACCCCGTGCAGCACTCCGGCGGGGGCGTCGAGGTTGTAGTACGCGCCGTTGACCTTGAACGCGTTCCCGCGCGAGTCGTAGAACGTGTCGGTCAGGATCCGACCGCCGAGCAGGCCCGGGCTCTGCGTCTGCCGCTCCCGCAGCAGGCCGTCGAGCAGGTCGTAGGAGACCGCGTAGGTCTCGTTCTCCTTGATCGACTTCGACGTGACCACCGACGGGCCGTCGGTGCGATAGTCGTAGGCGTACTCGGCGTTGGGCGACTTGCTGGCCTTGGGCCGCCCGGGCAGCCACACCTTGGTGATCCTGCCCAGCGCGTCGTACTGCAGGTCAGCCTGCTCGCCGTTGACGCCGACCTCGGTCACGGGGTGCCCGCGCTTCGGATCGATCGTCGTGGTGGTGACCCAGCCCGCGCGGTTGGTGGTGCTCACCGTCGTCGGGTTGCCCGTGGCCGGGGTGTAGGTCGTCGTCGTCTTCACGCCGTCGACGTCGGTGGACTCGATCACGCGGCCATAGGCGTCGTACTTGCTCGTCGACACCGTCTGGTAGTTGCCGCCGCCGGTCCAGCGCTGCGACGAGGTCACCTCACCGCGAGTCGGTGCGACGCCGAACGCCTGGCCGTCGTAGGACGTCCGCACGTCGGTGAGCACGTCGGCGTCGGTTCCGGGCCAGGCCGAGCACGGCTTGGCGATCTTGCGGATGGTCGAGGCGTAGGTCAGCAGCCACAGCGCGTCGTTGCGCACATAGGTGCTCTCGGCGCACGTCTCGTCGCCGCCGACGGCGATGTCGCCCTCGTCCTCCATGCGCTCGGGCAGGCCGATGGGCGAGTAGGTGGTGCTCGTCTTAGTCCGCCGCCAGGACCCGTCCTCCTGCTTGGTTCGCACCGTTGTCGAGCCGACCCGCAGCATGAACGCGGGGTCCTTGCCGTCGTTGGCGGTCTCGATCAGATGCGGTTGACTGACCGACGCGGCCACCACGTTGCCACCGCTGTAGAGCAGCGACTCCCTGGTGAATCCGCGCAGCCTGCGCTCGTCCTCGATCGTGCCGCCGTCTGCGTCGGCGACCCACACGTCGCGGGTGCCGCCGTTCGGCAGTGTGTCGCCGTCCATGCCGCGCAGGTAGAGCGTCTCCGACACCGTCTGCGGGGTGCCCGCGGCGCCGCGGATCACCCGCACCTTGCCGAATCCGCGCCACTCCGACCAGGTCCGCTCGTCAGCCTCGGCCTCGTCGTTGTCGTCGTAGTGCCAGGCACCGCCGCCGACGTACTCGTAGTGCGTCTGCTGCTGCGAGGGACCGCCGGTGCGCGAGTCCTCGGTGACGTGTTCGACGACGTACTTGTGGAACCAGTCGAGAATCGCCTCGGACTCGGTCGGCGGCGTCCACCACACCGGGTAGCACCGGTACGAGTTGGTTTCCGGGTTGGCTGGCATCCGCGTCGCCCGGTCGCAGTCCTGGGCCGCGTAGGTGACCTCGGTCAGCGCACCCGCCTCGCCGACGATCCGGTTGAGCCGGTAGCGGGCAAGCGGCGGGTAGCCGTCGATGGCGTCGACGCGGTTGTCCAGCAGCAGGCCGGAGAACTGGACCTCCGGCAGGGACGCGGTGCCGCCGACGTGGCCGCTTCGGGTGACACCCGACAGCCACAGCGGACCGGGCTTGCCGGTCTCCACGGGCGGGAACTCCTGGCGCAGCGACCACGAGTCGACCGCGTCGGCACCCGAGTAGGTGACGACCTTGGTCAGCCGCTTGCGGGAGAAGAACGCCGGGGAGAAGCGACCGGTGCAGTCCTCGCCCGCCTTGCAGATCCGGTCGAACGGCACGTCCGGCCAATGGCTAGCGGTGTCGGCGGTCAGTTGCGCGGGGTCACAGGTGATCGCGCCGCTGGGCAGGCAGCGCTCCGCGGTCTCGAACACGACCTTCGCGGGCGCCCCCGCGTACAGGTTGTCCGAACGCAGGCCGTACTCGATCCGGTCGAGCCTGCCCGCGGCGACGTAGGCGGTGTTCGTGCCGTTGACGCCACCCCGCTTGTAGTGGTTGGTCTCGTGCGCGTAGTAGAACGCCATCGCGTTGCCGCGCGGGTCGACCATCAGGTCGACGTTCCACCGGTACGGCTGGGTGCACGAGGAGTTGACGAACGTGGTCGTGTTGCACGGCTCGCCCGCGTGGTTGCCGAAGACCGGCATGGTGAACGTCGAGTTCGTCTCCGGCTTGCCCGCGGTCCACCCCGGCAGCTTGTTCAGCCCGAGGAAGTACTGCGTGCCGTCCGGGGAGGTGACCTTCCACTGCTCGGAGCCGTCGTACCCGTTCGGCGAGCCGCCGATCTTCTCGATGCGCGACCCGTCGTCCTTCTCGGGGCGCAGCTTGCCGGTGGCGGTGTCCTTGATCAGCTTGCCGGACATGCCGCCCAGCGAGACGGTGTAGTGCTCTTCCTTCCAGCACATGTCACCGGTCAGCGCGGTGCCCTGGTTGCCGCCGTCGTCCTCGGCGCACGCGCGGTAGGTGCGCTCGATGAAGCCGCCCGCGGACAGGTCCCAGCCGTCACCGACCCACGACGCCTGGTTGTTGGTCACCGACGTGCGGCCGTCGACGCTGCTCGACGCGTAGCTCAACCCGAGCTGCGGCGCGGCACCGCCCGGCGACATCGGCATCGCCATCGGGACGCTGTAGGTGAAGTCGCCGCTGGACGTGCCCGCGGACCAGGAGCCGGACGGGGCGAGGTTGGTCGCGCCATACGAGCCGTTGGTCCCCGAACCGCCGGAGGTCGCGGCGAGGACGGCGGTGCCGCCCGCCAGCTGCAGGTCGGCGGTCAGCTGCTTGGACTTGGTGTCGTTGGTCGAGTCCAGCGGCGTGGACTGCTGGCACTCGGCCTTCTCCGGCGTGCTGAGAACACACTCCGGGTACACCGACAGACCCAGCCGCGACCCGAAGTCGCCGCCGTAGCCGTCGGCGAACTTCGTGTAGTCGAGCCGGACGGTGACCTTGTCGTCCTTCGCGCCGCCCGCGTCGGTGACGCGCATCAGCACACCCGCCACGCCCGCCTTGCGCGCGGTCGCCTGGTCGAAGGTCTCGACATCGACCTTGGCGGTCTTCGCCGTGCGCTTGTCGGCGAGCCCGACCAGCACGGGCAGGTCACCGGCCTGCTTCAGCCCGGTGTCGGCCCGGCCCGCGGACTGCACCCGCACCTCGGTCTGCGCCTTGCGGGCGCTGGGCCACTCGACGGGCGCGGTCCCGGCGGTCGGCATAGCCATCGACGGCAGCGGCTCGATCCGCACCGGCGAACCGGGAACCGACCGCTCCTTCTGCACCGCCGGACCGCTGTCCGCGGCCACCGCTGGTGGACTCATCGCGGTCACCGCGGTGGCCGACACGGCCAGCGCGGCGACCACGGTGGTCACTCTGGATAGTCGACGTACTCGCATCTAATCCCCTCAGTGAAATAACGGAGACCTCCCCGGCGACGCCGGGGAGGACAACCAAGTGATGTGCGTTTTAGTAGGCCAACTCGCCCAGGCAGGCAGTCGCGCGGCCGGTCAGCGGCCCACGTCCGGTGTCGTCGGTTGGGGTCGGCGTTGGTTCACGACCAACGCCGACGTCCCATGACCCGCACGAACCAGGAGCAGGACCCGCATGTCCTACTGCTCGAAGAGCTGCCCCGTGCACCACCGCGAGGTGTCGCACGCGTCCGGCAGCACCCCGGTGAACACCCGCACGTCGCGCAGGGAGCCCATCCATGGGTCGGCGGCGACGCCGTCCCATGTCGTGCGTCCGATCAGCAGATCGCGCGCGACCGCCGGGAGCGTGACGTCCTTGCCCGCGTAGTTGGCGGGCGCCGCCGCCAGGTTGGTCACCTTGGTGAAGGTCGTGGCGTCCACGGGCACGGTGTGCTGCTCGATCCCGTTGACGTAGAAGCGAATCCGCTTCTGTGCCGAGTCGTAGGTGGCAAGCAGGTGTACCCACCCACTGGGATCGTGGTACGTGGAGGCCTCGTTGTCGCTGAGGAGCCACTTGCCTGAGGCGACCTGCCCACCGGTGGTCTCCACCAGCACACCCCAGCGTTTCCACTCGGGCCGGTAGCCCAACAGGAACGGCGCGTAGCGCCCGGTCGTGCCGAACGAGACGGCCTGGCGGGCGGACTGGTCGTAGCCGCTGTGGCGCACCCACGCCGCCACGGTGAACGACCGGTCGGGGCGGAACGTGGCGTCCCTCGGCGCCGAGATGTCGTTGAGCATGTTCCACAGCCCGTGCGCGTCAGTGGCGTTAAGCGCATAGGGGAATGCTCGGACCTCGTCCACGATGCCCGGGAAGAAGTCGGCCTGGTTTCCGTTCCACTTCAGCCTGCCGACGGCGAAGCTGCCGGTGGAGTTCCATGGCGCGGTGAACGCGGTCTCCGCCTCCAGGTACCCGTTGACGTAGAGCCTGATCTTGCCCGCCGCGGGGTCGTGCACGCCCAGCAGATGGGTCCAGGTGTTCAGCTTCGCCGCGGCCAACGAGTGGGCCCTGGTCACGTTCGGGTTGTCCCGGTCTCCGTCGGTGGTGCTGAACGCCCAGCGGTCGGCGAGGTCGTCGTATTGCAGCACGAACGGGCTGACCCGGGTGCCGTCCTGGGACACGATGGTGAACCACCCGTTGTTCCGGTCGAGCTTCACCCACGCCGACACCGAGTAGCCGCCGGAGGTGGTCAGCACCGGGGCGTTGTGCTGCAGGCGCTGGCTCGTCCCGTCGAGCTGCACACCCTTGCCCCGCCTGCCAACGACATAGGTTGGGGCCGTCGTGCCCACACTGTTCGAGTGGGTCAGGTCGCGGCCGTTGCCGGAGACGTCGGCCAGGGAGTTCTCCATCGACCAGAACGCCGCCGGTCCGGCACCGGTCACCACGCCGGTGTGCGCGCTGACACCGGGGAAGGTGGCCGCGCGGTGCCCGTTGGTGTCGGTCCACGTCATGGTGCCGCCGTACGCGCTGCCCGCCGTGGCCGGGTCGACGGTGTTCGCCGCGGTCGCACCGCTGGTCTCGTCGAGGGCGTAACGCGCCCGCTCCACCGGGGTGTTGAACACCCCGGCGACCTCGACCGCGGTCAGCGCGCCGTCATAAACCCGCACGTCGTCGATCAGGCCCGACCAGCGGGCGGTGAGGTAGCCGAACTGCTTGTGCAGGCCGACGTTGAACGGGCCAGTGGAGATGATCCGGCCGGTGACGGCGCTGGTCTTCTCCAGAACCCCGTTGACGTACAGCGAGATCGTGTCCGCGCCCGCGTCGTGCACCACCGTGAGGTGGGTCCACACGTTGGCCTGCGGAACCGACGTGCCGATCGCCCACTGGAACTTGCCCGCGTCGGTGTCCACATCGGACACGCCGAATGTCCACCGGTCGACGTCGGGCGAGTACCGCACGTGGAAGGCCGCCATTCGGTCGCCGTCCTGGCTGAACGCGGTGTAGTACTTCGTCTTGTCGGCCATCTTGACCCACGCCGAAACCGAGTACCCACCGGTGGTCGACACGATCGGCCCCGTGGTCTTCGGGCGCGACGACGTGCTGTCGTTCACGCTCAGCGCCCGACCCGCGTAGCCCGTGGCATAGGCGGGGGTGCCCGCCGCGAGAGCCAGGTCCGGATTGCCCGCCGAGTTCCGCAGGTTGTCGGTGAGGTCGGCGTTGTCGAACAGGTACTCGGCGACCGGCGCGCCCGCCGCGGTACCCGCGTGCAGCGCCGTGACATCGGCGGCTGCGAGCGCACGGTTGTGCACGCGGACGACGTCGACGGACCCGCTGAAGTTGCGCACCCGCTGACCGTTGGCCTTGGCGGCGCCGATCACGAACACGCCACCGGCGTTCCACGTCGGGGCCGTCAGGACGGAGCCCGCGAGGACGCCGTCGACGTAGAGCCGCAGAGTGCCGGCCACCCGGTCGTGCACGCCGGTCAGGTGCGTCCAGGCGTCCACCGCGGGCGCCGCGGCGGACAGGACGCGGGCGGAGGTGGTCGCGTTGTCGACGTCACCGCTGGTGACGCCGAACGCCCATCGGTCGGCCGCGTCGTCGTAGCCGAGCGTGAAACCGGAGCCACGGGTGCCGTCTTGGGACAGCACCGCCATGTCCTGGTCCAGCGCGGACGGGTTCACCCATGCGGACACCGTGTAGGCGCTGTCGGTGCGGATGAGCGAGTCACGGGCGTGGTAGTACTCCTTCTCGACCTCCGGGGCGACCGGCACGGTGTTCATCCGGGGCGCCGAGCCCGACGCGCCATAGCCCGCCTCGAAGTAGCCACCGGGCGGGGGCGGGCCGTAGAAGGTCAGGTCCTTGGCACGTGCTGTGTCGGCGAGGGTGTTGTCGAAGTCGAACTGGGCGACCTTTCCGGAGATGCCGACCTGGTAATCCGCCACGTCGATCTGGTAGCGGGCGATGGCGGAGCGGTTGCCCGCGCGGTCGACCGACCGCACCGACATGACCTGCGGGCCACTGGCCATCGGCGTCCAGGAAACGACCGCGGCGCCGTTGAGCGCCGTGGGTTTGGCGACCGTTCGCGGGTCATCGCCGCCGCTGGTGAAGGAGTACAGGTAATGGTCGATGTCCGAGGTGCCTGACGGGGCGGACAAGGTGAACTTGCCGCCGACACCGACGCCGCCCGAGGACACCGCGGCGGGGTACTGGGGAGAGGTGATTACGGGCTGTCCCGGGACCACGGTGTCGACGATGAACGAGCAGGTGTCCGACTGCGGGCCGAGCAGATCGCCGTCCCCGATCGTGACATGCCAGTTGTAGGTGCCGTCGGCGGTGATGTGTCCGGAGGGGACGGTGATCTCGCCCCAGGACCCTGACGGGATGTTTCCGGTGCCGGTGTTGCTCCCGACCGCGGGCACGTGGAATACGGCGTTGACGCTGCCGCCGTCAGGGTCGGACAACACCGCTCGCAGTTTGGGAGTGCGGGTGCCGAGGAAGGCACCACAGGCCAGATCGTCGCCCACGTTGGGCCCCCAACCCTGCATGCCCAGTTCGCTCGGCTTGTTGGGGTAGGAGTTGTAGTGCACCACCAGATACGGGTTCAGGTCGAACCGTCGCCACGAGGTGTTGTTGCCCTCCTGCTCGCCCCTGAGCAGGAACGTCGTCTCACCCCACCAGTTCGCCGACGCCGACTCGATCGCCGACTTCGCCCACAGGTCCATCCCGCCTGGGTTTCCCCCGCAGTGGTTGACGTTCTTCGTCGCGTTGCCGGTCGACAGCAGGCCCCCCGACGGACCTGGCTGGTTGTTCCACGTCGTGTCGCCGTCCACCCAGTTCGCCAGGTAGAGCTGGGTCGGTGTGGCGCCGGAGCAGTAGTAGGAGTGGATGGTCTCGACGTGCAGGTGCGCGTCGACGATGTGCTTGCCCCCCAGCGATCCGGTGTTCATCCGCAGGTACGTCCGCGAGATGAAGCAGCTTCCTTCGCAGACGTATCCGGCTTTGAGGTCGCCCAGGGCACCGTCGGTCCGGTCGAAGTTGGTGTTGTTCGGCCACGCCGACTGCACCACCACGTGATGCGCCTTCGAGCAGGAGCCGCAGGTGTAGGAGGGGTCGATGAAGATCGGGTATTTGGTTGTCGCGTCAGCGAGGAACGCTAGGTCCGGGGTGACGGTGATCGCGGAACTGGTCACCTCGGCACTGAGCTTGGCTTTGCGCGCGCCCTCGTTCGGCCCCGTGACACCGGGGATGGCGAAACCGGAGGAATCCCACATCGCGCGGGCGTCGCCGGTGATGGCATCGGCGCTCTTGGCGAGGCCACGGGTGTGGTTGCCGAAGGTGATCCGCTTGAGCTTCGGGTTCCGTGCCGCCTCGGGGGTCTTCACCACGAGGAGCTGCTGGTAGCCGAGTACGTCGGCGGTCACCGTCAGGTCCACGCCGGGCAGCACTTCAGGGTAGGTCGCGGTCGGGCCGTCGAGCACCGGCTCGGGCAGGTCGCCGAGCCAGTCCAGGCCCGCTTCGACGCCCTTGGCGCCCATCCGGACCAGGGGTGAACGGCCGCCGCCGGAGAACTCCAGGCTCACCGTGGTCGCCCGCGGGCGGACCTTGCCCTCGGCGGTGCGCTCGAGCGTGGTGTCGACGTCGACCCACGTGTCGGCCCGCCGCACCCGCACCGGGCGCACATGCTGGCGCCAGCTGAACGTGCCGTCGGGAAGCGCGCGGACCTCGGTGTTCTCATCGGTCAGATCGAGGACGCGGACCGACTTGTCCGCCGCCTTGGCCACCGCAGAAGCCTGGGCTTCCGTCTTGACCGCGTCCGGGGCCTCAGCCACCGCGGGCAGAACGGGAACGACGAGAGTGGTGGCCACGACGGCCACAGAGACGAGTCCAACTGCCATCCGTCTGACGGATTTTTGGCATGCCAAAGTGAACGACATCAGGCGACCCCCAGGACACCTACGCGTGGACACGGTTGTCCACAGCCGACGCAAACGGGACTACAGTTCCCTACCGATCGCCGGTAGGCAATGAACCAAACGGTGCAGTCACGCAAAGTCGCCACCGGCTGATCAACGGTGAACCCCGATCGTCACCGAAGGTGATTGAATCGACCATCGACACTCTCAGGTGATTCACAGTGGGTGACTTTGGCGCGGGGAGGCGACCAGAGTCACAGGCAAAGCCATTACGAGCAGTGCCGAAGAACAGGTTCGGTTCCTGAGCGTCACGTGCGCTGGCAGCGGGGGCAGGAGAATGACGAGCGGTTCATGAACGGCTCCCGCCGGATCGGCCGTCCGCACCGCGGGCAAGGCAGTCCCTCCTGCCCATAAGCCGCCAACGAGCGGTCGAAGTACCCCGACTGCCCATTCACGTTGACGTACAACGCGTCGAACGACGTGCCGCCGACGTGCAAAGCCTCCGACATCACCTCGGTGGCCGCCTCGATCAGCGCGCGGGCCTTGGCAGCAGAAAGGGTGTCCGTGGCCCGGGACCAGTGGAGTTTGACGCGCCACAGGGCTTCGTCTGCGTAGATGTTGCCGATGCCCGAAACGACCGTCTGGTCCAGCAAGGCGCGCTTGACCTCGGTGCGCTTCGCCCGCAGAGCGGTCACAGCGGCGGTGAGGTCGAACTTCGGGTCCATCGGGTCCCGCGCGATGTGCGCGACGGGGACCGGGAGCACGGTGCCGTCGACCGTGACCACGTCCTCCACCGACAGCCCGCCGAACGTCCGCTGGTCGACGAATCTCAGTTCGGGGTCGCCGGTGAAGGCGATGCGCACCCGCAGGTGTTTCTCGGGTGCCGCGGCGGCGGGTTGGACGAGCATTTGGCCGCTCATGCCCAGGTGGGCGAGCACGGCGGCACCGGAGGACAGCTCCAGCCACAGGTACTTGCCGCGGCGCTGGGCAGCGGTGAAGTGGGTGCCGACGATGCGGGCGGCGAAGTCGGTGGCGCCGGGGATGTGGCGGCGGATGGCGCGGGGGTGGTGGACGTCCACCGAGGTGATCTGGCGGTCCAGCACGTGCGCCTCGAGGCCGCGGCGGACTACCTCGACCTCAGGCAGTTCCGGCATCGTCGGCAGGCTTGATCGACTCGGCCAGTTCGCGCCAGGCGGCTTCGGCGGCCTTCTGTTCGGCTTCCTTCTTGGTCTTGCCGTCGCCGTTGCCGTAGCTCTTGCCGTTGACCACGACCAGCGCGGTGAACTCCTTGCGGTGGTCGGGGCCTTCCTCGCGCACCCGGTATTCGGGGACGCCGAGGCCCGCGGACGCGGTGAGTTCCTGCAGGCTGGTCTTCCAGTCCAGACCCGGGCCGCGGTCGGGGACGTCGGCGAGCAGCGGGTCGAAGTGGCGGTGGACGACCTCGCGGGCGATCTCGATGCCGTGCTGCAGGTAGACCGCGCCGATGACGGCTTCCAGGCCGTCGGCGAGGATGCTCGCCTTGTCGCGGCCGCCGGTCAGCTCCTCGCCCTTGCCGAGCAGCAGGTGCGCGCCGAGGCCACCGTCGCCGAGGCCGCGGGCGACACCGGCGAGGGCGTGCATGTTGACCACGCTGGCCCGCAGCTTGGCCAGCTGCCCCTCGGGCAGGTCGGGGTGGCGGCGGTACAGGTGGTCGGTGACGACCAGCCCGAGCACCGCGTCGCCGAGGAACTCGAGTCGCTCGTTGGGCGGCAGGCCGCCGTTCTCGTAGGCGTAGGACCGATGGGTCAGCGCCAACACGAGCAGCTCGGCGTCCACATGGACGCCGAGCGCGTCGAGCAGCCTTGCCGGGTCCGCTGTGGGACCGCGTGCCGCCTTACCCCCCATGACGTGCGCCTAGGGTCACGCGGGCTGCGTGACCTGGCGACCGTCGTACTGACCGCAGGTCGGGCAGGCGATGTGCTGCGGCTTGGGCGCCCGGCAGGCCTTGTTCGAGCAGTTCACCAGGTGCACCGCAGTGGTTTTCCACTGCGACCGGCGCGCGCGGGTGTTCGAACGCGACATCTTCCGCTTGGGGACGGCCACGACTACTTCTCCTCTGACGAGCTGTTGTGCAGGATCGGACGGTTACGACTTGCGATCCTGTTGGATCCGCTCTTGCAGTGCGGCCCATCGAGGATCAATGGTCTCATGCCGGTGATCCGGCTCGAGTTCGGCCCACTTGCCGCCACACTCCGCGCACAGCCCCGCACAGTCCGGCGAGCACAGCGGCACGTGCGGCAGCGCCAGCACCACCGCGTCGCGGACCACCGGTTCGAGGTCGACCAGGTCGTCGACGAGGCGGCTGACCTCGTCTTCGTCGGTGGTCTCGTCGGTGGCGCTGTCCGGGTAGGCGAACAGCTCGGTGATGTCGACCTCGACCTCGTCGGAGATCGGGTCGAGACAGCGCGAGCACTCACCGGCCAGTGGACCGGACGCGGTCCCGGACACGAGCACACCCTCGACAACCGACTCGAGCAGCACGTCGAGCTCGACATCGGCGCCCGCCGGGATCGCGATGACCCCTTCGAGACCGATGGCGTACTTGGCCTGCGCGGAACGCCGCACGGGCTTGCTCGATCCGGGACGCCTGCCGAGCTCGCGGGTATCGATGACCCACGGGCTGCTCGACACCGGCCGGGCCGGGCTCTTGCGGTTCTCGGACATGGTGGACTCAGTCAGCGCCTTAGGTGGAGTGAGCGGCCCGATGGGGCCAGCTCAGATAGGGTACGCGACCTGCCCCCGGACCGGAAATCCGGGCGCGCGCCCCGCCTCATCAGGCGTGGTAGTCGAACGGGGTCGCGCCCGCGGGGACGCCGTTCATGGTCCCGCGCAGGTGTGAGCGGCCCTTGCCGACCGTGCGCAGGGTGTGGCTCAGCAGGTCCTCGAATTCCGCCAGCTTCGTGTCGACGTACTCGTCGCATTCCGCGCGCTTGCGGGCCAGCTCGTCCGAGGTCGCGTCGAGGACCCGGGCGGATTCAGCGTGGGCGGCCTGAACGACCTCGGTCTGCGAGACCAGCCTGCCCTGCTCGAAGCGGCCCTCCTCCACAGCCCGCTCGTACGACTCGCGGCCCGCCTGGAGCATCCGGTCGGCCTCGTCCTGGGAGCGGCCGACCAGCGCCTCGTACTCGGCCCGACCGGCCGCGACCGCGCGGTCCGCCTCGTCCTGGGCCTCGGCGACCAGACGGTCGGCGTGGGCTGTCGCGTCGGCGATCAGGCGTTCGGCCTGGGCGCGGGCGTCGGCGATGGCCTTGTCGGCTTCCAGGTTGGCCTTGCTCAGGGTCTGCTCGGCCTGGTGCTCGGCCGCCCCGATGATCTCGTCCTTCTTGTCCAGGACGTCCTGCGCGTCGTCCATCTCGGCGGGGAGGGCGTCGCGGACCTCGTCCAGGAGTTCCAGTACGTCGCCGCGGGGGACGACGCAGCCGGAGGTCATGGGTACGCCCCGCGCCTCCTCCAGGATCGTGACCAGTTCGTCGATCGCCTCGAAAACCTTGTACACGGCTCCTCCTCCACCCTTGTGGGCGATTGTGCCCGGTCGCACCGCCCTGCCGGTGGAGATCGGAGGGGTGTGTCACGTTGTGGCAGGCTGGAGCCTTGTGATGATCCGCACCGCAACCGCAGAAGACGTCCCCGCCATCGTGGCCCTGCTGATGGATGATCCCCTCGGCGCCAAGCGCGAGAACCCGGGCGACCCGCGCTACGCCACCGCGTTCGCCGCGATCGCGGCCGACCCGAACCAGGTGCTCGCCGTGGCCGACGCCGACGGCGAGGTGGTCGGCACCCTGCAGGTCACCTTCACCCCGGGCCTGTCCCGCGTCGGCGCGACCCGGGCGACGGTCGAGGGCGTGCGCGTGCGGTCCGATCAGCGCGGCAACGGTCTGGGCCAACAGCTGATGGAGTGGGCCATCAAGGAGGCCACCACCCGCGGCGCGGCGATGGTCCAGCTCACCTCTGACGTGAGCCGCACTGACGCGCACCGGTTCTATGAGCGGCTCGGCTTTGTCACGACCCACGTCGGGATGAAGCTGAACCTCTAGCCCTGAGCTGTGATCGCGCGGACCTGGGCGACGTACTCGCGCGTCGCGGGCACGTCGGCGTAGCGCTCGGACAAGGCGCGGACGAGTTCCCGCGACGACATCGCCAGCGACGGCAGCGATGTCCTCCCCGCACTGATCGCGCGACGGCCCTGGTCGAGGGCCTCGTCCAGGTCCCCCTCTTGAGCGGCGGCCACGCCCAACGTGAAGCGCGCCTCGGAGATCCGCATCGGGGAGCGCTCACGGCCGTCGAAGTCGGATCCGTCGCGAATGACGTCCTCGGCCAGCGCTCGGGCGAGTCGGTCGTCGCCGACGTGGCGGTAGCAGTCCATCGCGTAGAAGTCGTACTTGGCGGGATCGACGACGAAGTGGTTCTCGATGTTGTCGGGGTACGGCAGCGCCTCTAGCAATTCGCGACCGCGGTCGAGAGCGGCCCTCATCGCGGCTTGATCTCCCAACCGAGCCCACGCCTTCGCCTCCTGCGCGTGCAGCTGCACCGCGACCGAGTGAGTGCTGGACGCGGCCTGACCAGCCTGGGCCGCGGCGATCGCGCCGCGATAGTCGCCCGAGGTCAGCGCGAACCAGGCGCGCATCTCGTGCGCCCAGCCCTGGACCCCTGGATGCCCGACCTCCTGTCCCAGGCTGAGCGCGGCCTTCCTGGTGGCCTCGGCCGCCCGCCGGTCGCCGACGTCGTATTCGACGCAGCCCACCAGCAGGGCGAGCCACCCGGCGAGTTCGAGTGAGTCTCGGCGCTGGACGAAGCTGAGTCGCTGTTCCTGCATCTCCACGATCCGGCGAAGCCAGCTTCGGCCCTCGGTCAGCAAGTCGGCCGGGTTGCCGTAGGCGTATTCGCCGCACAGCTTCTCGACCGTGATGCGGACCGCGCGCAGAGTCGCTTCATCTACGTCGGATGCCTGTAGGCGGCTGACGATCTCGAGGGTGTCCATCCCGGTCGCGGCAAGCACTTCGCTCGATCGGGCCTCCGGTGGGAACAGGGACGTGGTGACCGTGTCGAGCGTCGCGGCGATCATCGGGGCGTAGTGCTTGCTCGGCTTGTTCTCGCCCAGCTCCCACGCCTTCCATCTGCGCGTCAGGTGGTCGGGTTCGGGCAGGCGCTCTCGAGTGTGCTTGCGCATCTCATCGGCGGCTTGGGCTTGTGACCAGCCACGTGCTTCGCGCAGGGAGCGGATACGTTGCGCCCACAGAGGTACGACCCCGACCACAGCCCCTCCTTGTGGACGTCGACGCCTCCAGGGTGGCAGCCGAGACCGGTCACGCGCTGGTGCCGGAAAGGTGAGGGACCGTTATCACCACATCACCGTTCCATCACTCAAAGTAGCACTACCAACGCTCGTCGTGACCGTTGATCGTCGGTGCATGACACCGACACCGACTCGGCTCGCGGTCCCCTACATCACCTCTTGGACCGGGGAACCACGGATCTCTCCGACGGTCGTGCTCCGGGCCGACGGTCGCGGGATCGCGCACTTGGACGAGACGTTGAGCGATCGCGACGTGCACGGCGTCCTCTGGGTGCGAGGGGCGTCCGAGCCGGGGCACGGCCAACCGGTCTTCGGGAAGGTCAACTCACTGCGGCAGCGCCGCGCGATGCGCAAGCTGTTGTGCCAGGTGTGCGCCGGGCCCGCCGATCAGACCGGCGACGGCCTGCTCTGGGCGGTGAGGGACTACCGGGACGACTGGCCGGGTTGGCCAAACGGTATGGGCGTCACGGAGCCTCCGATCTGTCTGCCGTGTCTGCGCTACTCGGCGCGGGCATGCCCGGCCCTTCGACGGGGACATGTCGTGATCCGGGCACGCCACTACGGAGTCGCCGGGGTGCACGGTTTGCGTTTCCGGGCAGGCGAGGCCGCGCCGGAACCGGATGGCGTGGCGGTCGTGTCCTTCGGCCATCCTGATGCGGCGTGGACGCAAGCATCGACGCTGGTCAGGGAGTTGCTCGACTGCGCCGTCGTCGACCCGCCCTAGCTCTCCGCGGCGCGGTTTTCCTCGAGGCGCTTCAGCAGGCGGGTGTGGACGATCTCCGGGAGGAGGTGGGACACCTCGCCGCCGTAGGTCGCGACTTCCTTGACCAGCGAGCTCGACAGGAAGCTGTTCAGCGGCGAGGTCGGCATGAACATCGTCTCGACGCCGGTCAGGCCCTGGTTCATCTGGGCCATCTGGAGTTCGTAGTCGAAGTCGCTGACGGCGCGCAGGCCCTTCACGATGGCCTGGACGTCGTGCTGCTTGCAGTAGTCGACCAGCAGTCCGTGCCAGGAGTCGACGCGCACGTTGGGCAGATGGGCAGCGGTTTCGCGGAGCATGTCCATGCGCTCCTCGACCGTGAAGAGGCCCTTCTTGCTCTTGTTGATCATGACCGCCACGACGACCTCGTCGAACAGGGCGGCGGCGCGCTCGATGATGTCGAGGTGGCCGTTGGTGGGCGGGTCGTACGAGCCCGGGCAGACAGCGCGCGTCATGAATCTGGACCGTAGCAGCCCGCGGTCACGCTGAGTCGGTGTCCGACGTCACGTGTGTCGCCCAGTGCAACTCGGTGTCGCCGTAGCGGCGGGATCGGGCCGCGACCAGGGGCGCGGGCCAGGGCGGCTCGCCCGCGCGGCTGTCGCGTTCGACGATCACGGTCGTGCCAGGGGCCGTCCACCCGTTGTCGAGCAGAGCGCTCAGCATGACCGCCAACTCGGGGTCGTCGACGGCGTAGGGCGGGTCGGCGAACACGATGTCGTACGGCGATGCCGGCCTTCCCGCGAGGACCGTCGCGACCTTCCCGAGCCGGATGTCGGCACCCGGCAGCGCGACCGTCGCCGCGTTGCGTTTGAGGACCGCCACCGCGTTGCGGTCGGACTCCACCAGCGTGGCCACGACAGCGCCCCGCGACAGCGCCTCGAAGCCGAGTGCGCCGGAGCCCGCGTAGAGGTCGAGCACCCGGGCGCCGCGCAGACCGACGCCGGCCTCCAGCGCGCTGAACAGCGCCTCCCGCACCCGGTCCGACGTGGGACGAGTGCCCTTCGGCGGCACCGCGAGCCTGCGGCCGCCCGCCGCGCCCGCCACGATCCTGGTCACCGGCACATGGTGCCTGAACCGCACAGCGGGCCCTCCGGTCGGGTGAGGCGGAGCACATCCGACACGAGCCTGATTCAGCCGCGACACAAAGCGCGTAATCTCGCTCTTCCTGTATTCGAACAACCGGGGAGCGCTGCGTGTCGGAACCCTCTGTGAGAGAGGCCGAGATCGCGGTCGAGCAGAAGCATGTCGACGTCGTCTACGCGCGGGTCGAGGAGATGCGCGGCGAGGCTGAGGCTATGCGGACCCGGGGGGACGCGCTGGCGCACGGCGCGCGCAACGAGGCGGTGTTCGAGCAGGCGGCGATGCTGTTCGAGCGGGACGTGATGGTCCGCCACGCCAACCAGATCCTGCGCACGCTCGACTCCGAGCACGAGGGACTGGTCTTCGGGCGGCTCGACGACACGACCGGCGAGACGATGTACGTGGGCCGACTGGGCGTGCGCGACATCAACTTCGACAACCTGGTCACCGACTGGCGCGCCCCCGCGGCGGCGCCGTTCTACCAGGCGACCGCCGAGCAGCCGATGGACGTGATCCGGCGGCGGGTGATCCGCTCCAGCGGGCAGTCCGTCGTCGACATCGATGACGACCTGCTGATGCCCGAGCGCCACGAGGACACGATGGCCGTGGTCGGCGAGGGCGCGCTCATGGCGAGCCTGACGCGCGCGCGTGGCGAGAACATGCGCGACATCGTCGCCACCATCCAGAAGGAACAGGACGAGGCGATCCGCGCGCCGTGGCGCGGGGTCACCGAGATCACCGGCGGGCCCGGCACCGGCAAGACCGCCGTCGCCCTGCACCGCGTGGCCTACCTGCTCTACCGCGACCGCCGCCGCATGGGCGGCTCCGGCGTGCTGGTGGTGGGCCCCTCCCCCGCGTTCACCTCCTACATCTCGCGCGTGCTGCCGTCGATGGGTGAGGACAACGTGGAGCTGCGGTCCCTTTCGGACCTGCTCGACGGGGTCAAGGCGGTCCGGGTCGACCCGGCGCCGGTCGCCGCGGTCAAGGGTTCGCTGCGGATGCGGCGGGTGCTCAAGCGCGCCATCCGCGAGGCCCCGGCCGACGCGCCGACCGAGTTCCGGATCATGTACCGGGGCGAGGTCCTCAAGCTCGACGCGCGCGAGCTGGCCGCGGTGCGCAACGCCGTCCACAACGGCAAGCGCCCGCCGAACCAGTCCAGGGTGGACGCGGCGGAGGCGCTGCTGGAGGCGCTGTGGCGCAAGGCCGACTCCTACACCGATTTCCCGGTCAAGAAGGCCGAGCTGATCACCGAACTGGGTGAGCGGATCGACTTCCACCGGTTCGTGGTGGTGTGGTGGCAGCTGCTGACCCCCGCCGAGGTCCTGCGCTCCCTGGGCGACCGGCGTCGCCTGTCACGGATCGCGGGCCGCGGCCTGTCGCGCGGCGAGGTCGACATGCTGGCCGACTCGTGGGCCGACAACAGCGGCCCGTCGGTCGCCGACGTCGCCCTGCTCGACGAGCTGCGGGTACTGCTCGGCAAGCCGCCGAAACGCAAGAAGCGGCGGACCGACACGTCGGCCGCGGAGCTGAAGACCTGGTCGGAGCGGCAGAGCGGCCCCGGCTACCACCGCCCGGACGACTACGACGAGTTCTCCCACATCGTCGTCGACGAGGCCCAGGACCTCTCGCCGATGCAGTGGCGGATGGTCGGCAGGCGCGGGAAGTACGCGAGCTGGACCGTCGTCGGCGACCCGGTGCAGAGCTCGTGGCCCGACCCGGCCGAGGCGCGGCAGGCCCAGGACGGCGCGTTCGGCGGCCCGCGCACGCAGCGGCGCCGGTTCGCGCTGCGGACGAACTACCGCAACTCGGCGGAGATCTTCGACCTGGCGGGCCGTGTGGTCCGCGACGTCGCGACCCCGGACCAGCTGCCGCACGCCGTGCGCAGCACCGGGATCGAGCCGCTGGTGACGGTGTGCGCGTTCGACGAGCTGACCGAGCAGGCGGTGAACGCGGCCCGGGACCTGCTGGGCGAGGTCGACGGCACCGTCGGCGTGATCACCGCGACGAGCCGCGTCGACACGACCCGCTCGGCGATCGCCCGGCTGAACGACGAGCGGCTGCGGGTGGTCGACGGCCTGGAGTCCAAGGGCCTGGAGTACGACGCGGTGGTCCTGATCGAACCGGACGAGCTGATCACCGAGTCGACCACGGGTCCGCGCACGCTCTATGTGGCGCTGACGCGCGCGACCCAGCGGCTCACCGTGGTGACGACCCAGGTCGGCTGGCCAGAAACGACCTGAGGCGACGTGGCCAAGTACCTGCGTACGTTGCTGTTGGGATCGGGGCTGCTGCTAGTCGTGGTCGCCGTGTTCCTCTACCGGGAGACGGACAGCCAGCTGCCGCAACCACGGATCACCGCATCAGCTGGGGGAACCATGATGATGTGCGATCCCCTACCCGGCATGGCCGATTGGTGCGCGAAGCCCGCGGACACGCCGATGACGATGATCGCCTCGGTCACGCTCGCACTGGGTGTGGCGGCCCTGGTGGCGTGTTTGATCCTGACCGTCGTTACGACTCGTAGATTCAGTCGGCGCAAACCCATCTGACACGGCGAGGGGCCCAGGCTCATCGAGCCTGGGCCCCTCGCGTGTTCGGGTCAGCCCAGGACCACCAACAGGTCCCCGCCCTCGACCTGCTGCACCTTGCCGATCGCCAGGCGGGAGACCTTGCCCGCCTTCGGGGCGGTGATCGCGGCCTCCATCTTCATCGCCTCGATCGTCGCCACCGTGGCGCCCGCGTCGACCTCGTCGCCCTCGGCCACCGCGAGGGTGACCACGCCCGCGAACGGGGCGGCGACGTGGTTGGCGTTGGTCTTGTCGGCCTTCTCCGCGACCGGCAGGTCGGAGGCGACCGCGCGGTCACGCACCTGGATCGGGCGCAGCTGGCCGTTCAGCGTCGCCAGGACCGTGCGCATGCCGCGTTCGTCGGCGTCGGCGATGGCTTCCAGCTCGATGAGCAGGGTGACGCCCTTGCCGATGCCGACCGCGTACTCCTTGCCCTGTTCCAGGCCGTAGAAGAAGTCCTTGCTCGCCAGCACGCTCGTGTCGCCGTACTGGTCGCGGTGGGCCAGGAACTCCTTGGTCGGGCCGGGGAACAGCAGCCGGTTGAGCGTGCCGCGGGGGTCGACGGCCAGGCCCGCGCGGTCCTCCTCGGTCAGCTCCGTGACGCCCTTCGGCGCGGGGCGGCCCTGGATGGCCTTGCTGCGGAACGGTTCCGGCCAGCCGCCCGCCGGGTCGCCGAGTTCGCCGTGCAGGAAGCCGACCACCGAGTCCGGGATGTCGAAGCGGCCCGGCTCGGTCTCGAACTCCTTCGGGTCGACGCCCGCGCCGACCAGGTGCAGGGCGAGGTCGCCGACGACCTTGGACGACGGGGTGACCTTGACCAGCCGACCGAGCATCCGGTCGGCGGCGGCGTACATGGTCTCGATCTCCTCGAACCGGTCGCCGAGGCCGAGCGCGACGGCCTGGGTGCGCAGGTTCGAGAGCTGACCGCCGGGGATCTCGTGGTGGTACACGCGGCCGGTCGGCGACGGCAGGCCCGCCTCGAACGGCCGGTACACGCGGCGCACGATCTCCCAGTACGGCTCCAGGTCGGACACCGCCTGCAGCGACAGGCCGGTCTCCCGGTCGCTGTGGTCGGTGGCGGCGACGATGGCCGACAGCGACGGCTGCGACGTGGTGCCCGACATCGACGCGACCGCGCCGTCGACGGCGTCCACACCGGACTGGATGGCCGCGAGGTAGGTGGCCAGCTGGCCGCCCGCGGTGTCGTGGGTGTGCAGGTGGACCGGGAGGTCGAACTCCTTGCGCAGCGCGGTGATCAGCCGGGCCGCGGCGGGCGGGCGCAGCAGGCCAGCCATGTCCTTGACCGCCAGCACGTGCGCGCCCGCGCCGACGATCTGCTCGGCCAGCTTGAGGTAGTAGTCGAGCGTGTAGAGCTGCTCGGCCGGGTCGGCCAGGTCCGCCGTGTAGCAGAGGGCGACCTCGGCGACGGAGGTCCCGGTCGCGCGGACGGCCTCGATGGCCGGACGCATCTGCTCGACGTCGTTGAGTGCGTCGAAGATCCGGAAGATGTCGATACCGGTCTTGGTGGCCTCCTCGACGAACGAGGTGGTCACCTCCGTCGGGTACGGCGTGTACCCGACGGTGTTGCGGCCGCGCAGCAGCATCTGCAGACAGATGTTGGGGACGGCCTCGCGCAGCGCGGCGAGCCGCTCCCACGGGTCCTCGGCGAGGAACCGCAGCGCCACGTCGTAGGTGGCGCCGCCCCACGCCTCCAGCGACAGCAGCTCCGGGGTCATCCGCGCGACGTGCGGGGCCACGGCCAGCAGGTCCTTGGTGCGCACTCGGGTCGCGAGCAGCGACTGGTGGGCGTCGCGGAAGGTCGTGTCGGTGACGCCGACGTTCTTCGACTCGCGCAGCCAGCGCGCGAAGCCCTCGGGGCCAAGCTCGACGAGCTTCTGCTTGGAGCCTGCGGGCGGCTCGGCGGCGAGGTCGATCGCGGGCAGCTTCTCCCGCGGGTCGATCACCTTCGGGCGCTCGCCGTGCGGCTTGTTGACCGTCACGTCGAGCAGGTAGGTGAGCAGGCGGGTGCCGCGGTCGGCCGAGCTGCGCGCGGTCAGCAGGTGCGGGCGCTGCTCGATGAACGACGTGGTGACCCGGCCCGCGACGAAGTCCGGGTCGTCGAGCACGGCCTGCAGGAACGGGATGTTCGTGGCCACGCCGCGGATGCGAAACTCGGCGACGGCGCGCTTGGCCCGGCGCACGGCGGCGTCGAGGTCGCGGCCGCGGCAGGTGAGCTTGACCAGCATCGAGTCGAAGTGGGCGCTGACCTCGGCGCCCGCCGCGGTGCCACCGTCGAGCCGGATGCCGCCGCCGCCCGGGGAGCGATAGGCGCTGATCATGCCGGTGTCGGGGCGGAAGCCGTTGGCGGGATCCTCGGTGGTGATGCGGCACTGCAGCGCCGCGCCGCGCACGTAGATCGCGTCCTGGGTGAGGCCGAGGTCGAGCAGCGTCTCACCGGAGGCGATGCGCAGCTGCGACTGGACGAGGTCGACGTCGGTGACCTCCTCGGTCACCGTGTGCTCGACCTGGATGCGCGGGTTCATCTCGATGAAGACGTGGTGGCCGCGGGTGTCGAGCAGGAACTCGACGGTGCCCGCGTTGAGGTAGCCGATGTGCCGGGCGAACTTGACCGCGTCGGCGCAGATCCGGTCGCGCAGCTCGGGGTCGAGGTTCGGCGCGGGGGCCAGCTCGATGACCTTCTGGTGGCGCCGCTGCAGCGAGCAGTCGCGCTCGTAGAGGTGGATGACGTTGCCCTCGGCGTCGGCGAGGATCTGCACCTCGATGTGCCGGGGCTCGATCACGGCCTGCTCGAGGAACACCGTCGGGTCGCCGAAGGCGGACTCGGCCTCGCGCATCGCCGCTTCGAGCGACTCGCGCAGCGCCTTGGGCTCCTCGACGCGGCGCATACCGCGCCCGCCGCCGCCCGCGACGGCCTTGACGAAGATCGGGAAGCCGATCTCGTCGGCCTTGGCGAGCAGCGCGTCGACGTCCTTGGACGGCTCCGAGGACTGCAGCACCGGCAGCCCGGCGGCCTTCGCCGCGGCGATCGCGCGGGCCTTGTTGCCGGTCAGCTCCAGGATGTCGGCGGTCGGGCCGACGAAGGTGATGCCCGCCTCGGCACACGCGGTGGCGAGTTCGGGGTTCTCCGAGAGGAAGCCGTAACCGGGGTAGACCGCGTCGGCGCCCGCCTTCTTGGCGGCCTTCACGATCTCCTCGACGGACAGGTACGCGCGCACCGGGTGTCCGGGCTCGCCGATCTCGTACGCCTCGTCGGCCTTCATCCGGTGCTGGGAGTTGCGGTCCTCATGCGGGAACACCGCGACCGTTCCCGCTCCGAGTTCATAGCCGGCCCGGAACGCCCGGATCGCGATCTCGCCGCGGTTGGCGACGAGCACCTTGCGAAACATGCGCGGATACCTCCTGCTACCTGAGGGTCGGTCGCAGGAGGTTACCGTGTTTTTCCCGCCAGTCGGGAGCATCGTCCCACGTGACGGACGCCATGCCTGTCGTTAACCTGCCACGATCCAGAAGCTCGGTCGAGCCTTTCCCAGTCTGCGGACATTCTCCTGGCCGCGACTGTTCAGCGCACAAGGACCTCGTGGACGGAAACGGCCGGTCCGGCGGGGAAAGCCACCCTGACCTTGGTCCCGAGCAGGCCGGGAGCAGCGACATCGGTGTACTCGCCCTGGACCCGGCCTACGGTGTGCCACGCGCCCGCGGGGTCGAGCACCTGGATCTCGCCGCGCGCGGGCGTGGCCCGGGCGGCGAACACGACCACGCCCGCCACTGTGCGTGACGGTCCGATCGGCACCTCCACGGCGCCGGACGTGACAGGGAACACGGTGTCCACGTCGCCGTCGGCGCACGCGTCGACCGGGGCGGGGACGACGCTGAACTCGCGGACGGCCAGCCAGTGCCGCTGCCCCTTGGTGGCGCGCAGGCGCAGGTAGCGGGTCGGGTCGGACACGGCGGCGACCACCGTCGGCGCGTCGACGCGGGAGACCGGAGCCCAGCGCACGCCGTCGACGGACCGTTCGAGAACTCCGGAACGCAGGTAGTCGTGGGGGCGGTCGGCCTGGCCCATCTCGATGTCGACCTGGCTGACGAGGCGGACGCGGCCGAGGTCGAGGGTCACCTGGGAGCCGGGGACGGGCGGGCCGTCGCTCCAGAAGTAGGTGCGCGCGTCGCCGTCGGCCATCCGGTCGGGGTGGTGGTCGCGGTAGGCGCCGAGGGCGGTCACGGGGCGCGGGCGGGCCGGGCCGAGGCCGAACGCGCGGTCCGACACTGCCTTCGCGCGGTCGATGAACGGCTGATAGCGGCTGGGGCTGTCCGAGATGCGTAATCGCTCGCCCCACGCGCGGCGGGATCTGCCTTCGCGGTGGGCGAGCAGCATCCGGGCGGCGTGGCGCGCGGCGTCGTTGCCGCCCTCGGCGCGCAGCCGGTGGTCGAGTTTGGCCAGTGCCCGGCGCACGTCGCCCGCGCCGAGGTAGGCGGCCCAGAATTCGGCGGTGGCCTGGGGGATGTCGAGCGGGCCGAGTTCGGCGGCGACCGGCGGTCCGGGGAACGGGGTCGCGGCGGCCGGGACGGGCGGCACGGCGAGCGCGGCGGCGGCCGCGAGAGGCAGCCAACGGCGGGCGCGCTTTCCGCCTGGGGGCACGACAGGATCCTTTCCGAACGGCCTTCATCAGGCGGGCGCACCGGTGGGCCCGCCTGAAATCGTTTCAGCATCACCGGATCAGGGCCAGACGCGTCACCCGAACGGCGGCTTCCCTTGCTGTGGCTTGGGAAGCCGCCGTTGTCGGGAATCAGCCGGTGTAGAGGATTCGGTTAGGACTGTTGGGCGGCAGGTTGCAGACGCCCGGGCTTGCCGAGGTGACCAGGGCGGCCTGCACCTGCGCGGGTGTCGCGGTCGGGTTCAGGCCCAGGTGGAGCGCGGCGCCGCCGGAGACGTGGGCCGCGGCGAAGGACGTGCCGGTGATCGTGACGGTGGCGGTGTCCGAGGTGATCCACGGGCCGGTGATCAGCACGCCGGGCGCGTAGAGGTCGACGGCGGGGCCGTAGTTCGAGCTGCGGGACGCGCAGTCGTTGCGGTCGATCGCGGCGGAGGTGATCGCTTCCTTCACCCGGGCGGGTGAGTAGTTGCTCGCCAGACTGGCTGACGATCCCGCGGGAACCGAATAGGTGATGCCCGCGGCGATCGAACGGCGGACGGCGTCATCGAGTGCCTGGTTCGCCGGGCCGCCCAGACTCATGTTCGCGACCGCGGGCTTCACCGCGTTGCGGGTCACCCAGTCGATACCGGCTATTACTCCCGAAATAGTCCCGGAGCCCGAATTGTTGAGGACTCGAACCGGAACTATCTTCACCTCCTTCGCCACGCCGTAGGTCTTGCCGCCGACGATGCCCGCGACGAACGTGCCGTGTCCGTTGCCGTCGGTGGGATCGGTGTCGTTGTCGACGAAGTCGTAGCCGCCGGAGACGCGGCCGCCGAAATCCTGATGTGTCGCTTTCACGCCGGTGTCGATGACATAGGTGTGAACGTTCGGTGACGTGGTGCGGTAGCGATACCGGGAGTCGAGCGGCAGTGTGCGCTGATCAATCCGGTCGAGTCCCCACGGCGGATTGATCTGCTCGCCTAGCGCGCGCACCGGGGTGTCGGCGACGACGTAGTCGACCGTCGGGTCCGCTTTGAGCGCGCGGACCTCGGCGGCGGTCAGCCGGGCGGAAAACCCTTGCAGGACAGTGGAAAAGCGGTGTTCGACGGCGCCGGCGTGGCGGTGGGCCAGCACGTCGGCGGAGCCGGATTTCATGACAACCACATAGCTGGAGGGAACCTCGGCGGCGGCAGGCGTGGCGAGTCCGACGGCGGCGAGGCATGCGGTCAGGCCGATCCGTAAGAAGGTCATATACATGATCTACGTAGGACTCCCGCGACGAAACAATCATCCCCAGTTGCCGGACCGCCAATCGACACGTTCGAGTGACCCACTAAAGTGGCGCAATGCCCTCTGGTGACGCTGAGTCCGCTGACAAGGTCCCGCACTTCGACACTGTCCTGCGGGGGTACAACCCGCGTCAGGTGAATGAGCGGGTCACCCGCCTCACCTACGACCTCCGACATGCGGCCAAGGGCCGCGACGAGGCGTCGGCCAAGGTCGCCGAGCTGACGAAATCGCTGGGTTCATTGCAGCAGCAACTGTTGGAGACGACGACCCGGCTCAACCGGATCAGCGCGAACCCCAACAGCACCGAGGGAATGACCGAGCGCGTCCGGCTGATGATGGAGTTGGCGAACGAGGAGATCGCCGACTTCAAGCGCCAGGCCGACGACTACGCCCAGGGCGTGCGCGCCGAGGCCGACGCGCACGGCGCCGGTGTCCGCGCCGCGGCCGACGACTACGCGGGCCAGACCCGGGGCAAGGCCGACAACTACGCGGCCAACACTGTCCGCGCCGCCGACGAGGCCGCCGCGGGCCGCCGCGCCGCCGCCGAGGACTACGCCGCGAACCTCAAGGCGAAGCACGACAAGCTCGTCGCCGACGCCGAGGAGCGCCGCAAGCAGCTCGAGGCCGACTACAAGCGCAACCGCGCCGAGATGGACGCCGAGTACGAGGGCATGCGCGCCGCGCTGGCCGCCGAGCACACCAAGCTCATGGCCGACTCGCGCGCCGAGATCGAGCGCCAGACCAAGGCCAACGAGGCCCGCATCGCCGCCCTGTACGACGACGCGTCGGCCCACCGCGACGAACTCGACGCCGAGGCGCTGCGCATCCGCGAGCAGCTCGACGCCGAAGCCGCGGCCAAGCGCGCGGCGGCCGACGAGAAGGCCGAGCAGGACTTGGTCGCGAAGCGCACCGCCGCCGAGGCCGACCTGGCCGCCCGGACCGAGCAGGCCGAGACCGCCTTCGCCGAGCGCACCGCCGAGCTGGAGCGCACCCTGGCCGAGCGCGCCGCCGAGATCGACAAGGACCTCGCCGAGCGCACCGCCAAGGCCGACACCGAGATCACCGCGCGCCTCGACTCGGCGGAGAAGCGGGCCGCCAAGCTGGTCGCGGACGCGGAGAAGCTGCAGGCGGAGACGAACGCCCTGGTCAACGACCAGATGGCCGCCGCGGACGCGGAGATCGCCACCAAGCGCTCCGCGATCGAGGAGGAGACCACGGCGCTGCGGGCGGCCGCGGAGAAGGAGACCTCCGAACTGCGCGCGGCGACGGAGAAGGAGACCACCGCGCTGCGGCTGGCCGCGGAGCGGGACACCTCGGAACTGCGTGCGAAGACGGAGAAGGAGACCTCCGCGCTGCGCACCGCCGCCGAGAAGGAAACCACCGCCCTGCGCGAGTCGGTGGAGAAGAAGACCGCGGCCCTGCTGGCCGAGGCGGAGTCGAAGTCGACCGAGGCCGCCGAGAAGCACCGCGCCGCGACGGACTACGAGACCCGGGTGTCCGAGCAGGTCACCAACGTGTTCTCGCTGCTCGAAGAGGCGAAGAAGCACTTCACCGCCACCCCGGCGAAGCCGAACACGAACGGCGCGAAGCCCGCGGCCTCTCGCCGCTGATCTCACGAAAGTGGCCCGGTACCCCGGTGGGGTGCCGGGCCGCTGTCATTTCTCAATCAGGCGAGCGGCGCGGCCATGATCATGGCGGCACCTCTGGCCCGGCTCGCGAAGCACGCCTGCCTAGACGGTTGTCCCACCGACTTGCGTGCAGGTGCGAACGGCGGGACGGCGAGGTCCGCGCAGTGCTCGACCATGGCCGCGCAGGTGTGGGGCGGGTCGCGACCGAAGTACCTGAGAGCGATCAGCTCTCGGGCGAGGGCAGAGCTCTCGCGGAGCCGAGGTCGCGGCCGGTGAGCGTGTGGAGCCCAGGCTGTCAGTGCTCGGCGAAGGCGAGGCCGCGTTCTTTCAGCAGCTCGCGGATGATGCCTATCGCCTTGGGGCCGACGCCGTGGAGGGCGGCGATCTCCTTCTCCGTGACCCTGGTGAAGTCCTCCAAGGTCGTGAGCCCGGCCCCGGCGAACGCGCCGGTCGCGGGCCTGCCGATGCTTCTCGGCAGCTCAGTGCTCATGCTCGCCACCATAGGCGAGGGCGGCGACAGCCCGGTCCAGCCGAGCGGCCCGGGTCTTCGGGGTCCTGGCCTTCATCAGGTCGAGCAGCACCGCGTACCGGTTCGTCCGGTCCAGTGCCTCGAAGGCCCGCGCCGCCCGTTCGTTCCGGCGCAACGCCTCCGCCAAGTCGTCCGGAACCGTGGCCTCCCGCTGCGAGGCGTACGCGCCGGCCCAGCGGCCATCGGCCTTGGCGGCCGAAACCTCGGCCAAGCCCGACGGCCGCATTCGGCCAGCCGCGGTGAGCGCCTCGACCTTGGCCACGTTGACCTGTGACCACGTGCCCTTCGGCCGCCTGGGGCAGTACCGCTGCAGGTAGTACTGGGAATCCAGCGCACGCCGCTGGCCGTCGATCCAGCCGAAGCACAGTGCGCCGTCGAGGGCCTCGGTGATCGTCACCGAGGCGACGCCGCTGTGCTTCTTCGCGATCTTGAGCCACACCCCGGTCTGGGAGTCGTGGTTGGCGGACAGCCACGACTCCCATTCGGCGGCGTCGCGGCAGGTGATGGTGGGCTCGGTCATGCACCCATCCTCCACCGCAAAGTGCTCATCCACTGCGCACTTATGCGAGCAGTTCCTGCAGCTCCCCGATCGCGTCGCGGAGGTGGTCGGCGAAGGTGTGCATTTCGGCGGCGACGTGGATCGGGGTGCTCAGGTAGATGTTGAGGCTGTCCGGCAGCAGCACGTACGCCACGCCGATGCACTGGGGGCTGGTGGAGCCGAAGCCGAAGTAGGTGATGTTCGTCGACGGGGCCGAGCTGGTGCTCAGGTAGTCGTCGCGCATCTTGATCCAGCCCGGGGTGTCGTACAGGGCCAACGGGGAGCCGAGGCCGCGGCGCTTCTGGATCAGCTGGAGTTCCCACAGGTGCTGTTCCGGCGCGGCGCCCGCCTGGCATTCCTTGGCGCGGGCCACATGCTTCTCCGCCGCCGCGCGAACAGCGGCGCGGCGCGTGTCGACATCAGCGGACTCCATGGCGGACAGGAAAGCCAGGACCTCCGGGGTGACCACGCGCATCGCCTCGGTGCGGCCGCGGTTGTACTGGCGGGTGGCGATCGACTCGTACGTCGCGCCCGCGAAGCCCTTCGTGCGCTTATGCGCGAGCTGGTAGGACAGCTGCGCGAACGCGTCCGGGGACATGCCGAGCTGCTTGGCGCGGGTGGCGCCGAAGTCGGTGAACGACACGGTCTGGGTGGCGGTGTCGGCGGCGTACTGGGCGAACGCCGCACCGGCCGACTTGATCGTTTCCCGCAGCGGGTCGGTCAGGGTGAACTCGACGGGTTCAAGAGCGGGCACGCCCTGGGAGACAGCACCCGACGACGTCTCGTGTTCCTGGGGCGAGGAGTTCAGCAACGCATCGACGAAGGCGAGGATGGTGGTGCCGTCGAGACCCTGGTGTTCGACGTTGATCCCGGCCTTGCCGTCGGCGAAGACGACCAGGGACACGGCCTTGTCGAACCAGCGGTTGTCGCCGTAGAGCAGTTGGTCGCACGCCTCCTGCTCACCGGACGGCGCGATGTCCTCCAGGCACACGCAGAACAGCGCCGTCTCGATCGTGTCGAGCGCGGCGGCGTTCGACTCGGCGAGGGTCTGGCGGGTGGCCGCCCACTCGGCGCGGGCCATGGTGGTGAGGTGGCCGACCGGGTCCGCGGCGGGGGTGGCGGTCGACTTCAGGATCTCGGTGAGACCGGCGGCCAGATCATCCAGGGAGTGCGGCGTGCCCTCGGCGCCGAGCACATCCATTCGATAGATGTTGCCGCCGCGCAGGACCGCGATGTGCCGGGCCCGCGACGGGCCGGGCCACTCGTCGCTGTACGGGGTGCGCACGGTGTCCTGCGGGTCGCCCGGGATGCGGGTCGACGAGAAGAGGTACTTGTTCTGTTCCATCGACAGCGCCTGGCCGCGCTGGATCACCGGCGGGACGCGCTCCTCGTCGAGCAACTGCTTGTACGCCACGGCGCCCGCGATCAGCCCGGCCGCGCGCTCAGTCTGGGTCTCCCCCGAGTCCTTGAACAGGAAGAAGAAGTTCGCGTTCAGCGCGATCCGGTCGCGGCGGCCGAGGTAGCGCGACGGCCAGAACGTGTCGAGCCAGCTGTGCACGCCCGGCGTCTCGTTGTACTCCACCAGCGCCGCGTGCAGCTCGTGCGCGACGCTGTCCGGCGCGAGGTACGCCGCGACGGCGGCCTCGGTCTCGGCGAGCTCCTCGGCGGTCAGCAGCGGCGCGCACCATTCCAGGAACCGGTCGCACGTCTCCTGGAGCGTGGGCAGCGGGACCCGGGGCAGCCGGTCCTCATTGCCGAAGGTGCGGGGAGACCATTCCGGGCTGCTGTTCACTGTCGTCCTCGAACTCGTGAAGGGATGATCGGGTAACACATCATGGCGGGGCGGACTAGAGCGTGTCTCGAGGCCGCGATACGAAAAGTTGGGCGTAGAGCCAGCCTTCCGACTCCAGGCCGGTCGGGTCGACCCCGGCCGCGGCCAGCGAGTCGAGCATCTGCGACTGCTCCCGCGGCGAGGCGAACCGGCGCTGCGGGAACACCCCGTCGACCCGCTCGGTTTGATAGCCCAGCGTGCCGAGCCGCTCGGCGATCGGGGCGAAGGAGAACATCCGCAGCACGAAATGCGCCATCCACGGCCGGTTCACCGCGGCGACCCGGCCGATCGTCTTCTCGGTGACGTAGCCGACGCAGCCGGTCGACACCACGATGTCCACCCCGGCGAGCTTCGCGCGCTGGGCGTCGGTCGGGTCGGCGCTCTCCAGGTCGGCGTGCAGGGTGTCGTCGACGAACCCCGCCGCGTGGGCGTAGGCCAGCGCGGACTCGGACGCGTCGAAGCCGACGAACCGCACGCCGTCCAGCCCGGCGCGGGTGCCGACGAACCGGCGGTCGGCCTCGGCGAGGGTCGCGGTGTCCGCCGCGCCCGCGGCCCCGTAGCGCTCGGCGAGTTCCTCCATCGTGGAGTCGCAGCGCAGCAGCGCGGCGTTGATGCCGTAGGAACAGCCGATGTCGAGCACGGTCGGCTCGGCGCGCCTGGTCTCGCGGTACTCGTGGATGAGCTTGAGGAAGTACGGCTTGGCCAGGTCGGGGATGCGGTAGTCCAGCTCGCTGAGCACGCTGAAGTAGCCGCGCGGGTCGGGCCGGGTGTAGATGTCGTCGAAGGAGGTCTTTCCGGTCGCGTCCAAGTCCACGCCGTCGGTCCTTCCTAGTCCAGGAGTTCGTCGCCCCGCACCGCGCCCGCGGCGGCAAGGTGTTCGGGAAGCACTCGACCGAAGAGCTGCCTGGTCCGTTCCAGGCTGCCGATCACGCCGGGACGCTCGCTGTAGGCGAAGATCGCGGAATGCCGGGCGGTGTCGCCGTGCACGGGGGTCACCCGGTGCAGCGAATAGCGGCCCTTGAACAGCTGTAGGTCGCCGGGCCGCAGGGAAAGGCGGTTGACGAGCCGCTCACCCTCGCCGGTGAGCACGGCGCGCACATCGGCGAGGTTCTCCGATCCGGCCGACCGGATATTCGGGCAGTATTCGAAGACGCCGCCGGTGCGTGATTGCTGGGTGAGCATGCTGACGGTGAATTCATTGGTGTCGAAGTGCCAAGGGTGACCCTTTTCCGGCGACACCACATTGAGGCAGAGCCCGGCCAGCGGGTCGGCGAACTCGTGGAGCGCGTCGAGTTCGAAGCACTCGGCGACGAACCGCTGGAACAGCTCGCTGGTGTAGAGGCGGTGGATGATGGCCTCGGCTGGGATGCGGTCGCGGGCCACGAAAGCGTTGCCGCGCTCCATGATCAGCCGTCCGGGGTGCTCTTCCGGCAGGTCGGCGTCGAGCGGGATGTTGTAGGCGTTGACCAGTTCCACGTCGTAGTGGGCCAGCGGCGCGACGGCCGCGCACTCGGCGCGCAAGGTCTCGCGCAGTTCCGGGCGGACGAAATCGGGCAGCACACTGCAGCCGTCCTGGCGCAATTCCGCGCGGGCCAGGGAAACCGCGGCGCGCCATCCCGCGCCCGCCGGATCGGCCAGCGGATAACGCGCGGTGTCGACGACTTGCTCGATCACCCGGGCTCCCGGTGCGCTCATGCACTTCATTCTGTTGGGCGCGTGTCGATCAGCGCCACCCAAAAAACGAGCGGATTTCGTGACCGTAGCCATATTGTGTCGCCCGACCAAGATCGGGTAAATTCAGGACTTTTCCAGGTATTCCGCGCGGTCGTCGGCGACGAGTTGGCCGACCATCGTGGCCAGTCCGGGATAGTTGCCGAGTTCGGGGTCGTCGGCGATCAGCGCCTGCGCCACGATCCGCGCGTCGGCGATGACACCCTCGTCCTGCAGCAGCGAAAGCATCTTCAGTCCCGAGCGCGAACCGGACTGACTGGAGCCGAGGATGTCGCCCTCGCGGCGCATCTCCAGGTCGAGCCGGGCCAGCTCGAAACCGTCCAAAGTGGACGCGACGGCGGCGAGCCGGTCGCGCGTGGCTGTGCCGCCCGGCATCTCCGTGACCAGCAGACACAGCCCCGGCGCGCTGCCCCGGCCGACGCGGCCGCGCAGCTGGTGGAGCTGGCTGACGCCGAACCGGTCGGCGTCCATGATGACCATGGCGGTGGCGTTGGGGACGTTGACGCCGACCTCGATCACCGTCGTGGCGACCAGCACGTCCAGTTCGGCCGCGGCGAACGCCCGCATCACGCGGTCCTTCTCGTCCGGCGCGAGCCGACCGTGCAGGATTCCCAGCCGCAGCCCGGCGAGCGCGCCGTCGGCCAGCTCCGTCGCGACGTCGACCACCGATAGGGGTGGCCGCCGGTCGGACCCCTCATCTCCGCCGGACGCGTCCTCGGCGGACGCCTCGTCGCCGATGCGCGGGCACACCACATACGCCTGGTGGCCCTTGCCGACCTCCTCGCGCACGCGCTGCCAGACCCGGTCGAGCCACGCGGGCTTCTCCGCGACCGGCACGACGTTGGTGGAGATCGGCGAGCGACCCGCGGGCAGCTCGCGCAGCGCGGACGTCTCCAGGTCGCCGTAGACCGTCATGGCGACGGTGCGCGGGATCGGCGTCGCCGTCATGACAAGCACGTGCGGACTGACGTTCTCCCCCGCCCGCGCCCGCAGCGCGTCGCGCTGCTCGACGCCGAAGCGGTGTTGCTCGTCGACCACGACGAAGCCCAGGTCGGCGAACATGACCTTGTCCTGGATGATCGCGTGCGTGCCGACGACGATGCCCGCGGCGCCGCTGGCCGCGTCGAGCATCGCCTGCTTGCGCTGCGGGGCGGACAGCGATCCGGTGAGCAGGGTGATGCTGGTGGCGTTCTCCGCGCCGCCGAGCATGCCGCCCTGCGCGAGGTCGCCCATCATGTCGGCGAGCGAACGCGCGTGCTGCGCGGCCAGGACCTCCGTCGGCGCCAGCAAAGCGGCCTGCCTGCCGGAGTCGATCACCTGGAGCATCGCGCGCAGCGCCACGATCGTCTTGCCGGAGCCGACCTCGCCCTGCAGCAGCCTGCTCATCGGGTGCGTGCCGGACAGGTCTTCGGCGATGGCGTTGCCGACCTCGATCTGGCCCTTGGTCAGGGTGAACGGGAGGCGCTGGTCGAACGCGTCGAGGATCCCGCCGGACCGGGGCGGGCAGGCGGGTGCGGGCCGGGCGCCCGCGGCCTGGCGGCGCTGAGCGAGCGCGAGCTGCAGCGCCAGTGCCTCGTCCCACTTCAGCCGTGTCTTGGCGGACTCCACATCGGACCAGTCGGCGGGAACGTGGATCGCGCGCACCGCCGAGTCGTACTCCGACAGGCCGAGTTTCTCCCGCAGCTCATCGGGAAACGGGTCTTCGATCGTGTCGAGCATGCCGAGCGCCTGGTGGACGCACTGGGCGATCTGCCACGACTGGATCTTCGCCGACGCCGGGTAGACCGGGATGAGGCTGCCCGCGAACTCCTCGACGTTGACCTCCTCGGTCGAGTCGATCAGCTGGTAGTCCGGGTTGGCGAGCTGGAGCTTGTTGCGGAACGCGGTGACCTTGCCCGCGAACAGCGCGTCCATGCCCGGCCGCAGCTTGTCGAGGTGCCACGGCTGGTTGAAGAACGCGCACTCCAGCGACTTCTTGCCGTCTGTCAGCACGACCTCGACGATCGAGCCGCGCTTGGTCTTCATCTGGCGCTTGTTCACCGAGACGACCTTCGCCATCACCGTGACGTGCTCGCCGACCTCCAGGCCCGCGATCTCGGTGAGCTTGCCGCGCTCGGCGTAGCGGCGCGGGTAGTGGCGCAGCAGCTCGCCCGCGGTCTCCAGGGAGAACGCGGCGTTGAGCGCGTCGGCGGACTTCTTGCCCACCACCCGATCAAGCTTCTCGCCGAGCGTCGCCATGGTCCTCCCGTTCCGTGTCGGGCCCGATTATGTCGTCCGCCCCCGACTATTCGAGTCCGAGGATCACGACCGAGTCGGACTGGCCGCCGCGGTAGACCATGAGGTCGGCCTCCGGGCGGTTGGCGCGCAGGTAGTCGCCCAGGGTCTCCGCCACGCCCGCGGGCGCGTCCCGGCCGAGCAACGCGGTCACGAGTTCGCCGCCGACGGCGAGCATCCGGTCGACCACCCCGCACACGGCCTTGGCCAGCGCGTCCGGCGACGGCGGCCCCGGCTCGATGAGCACGACCTCGCCGTCGGCGAACCCGACGATGTCGTCGGCCGCGCACGGCCCGATCCACGTGATCGCGGCCTCCCGGGCGACCACGACGGCGCCGCGTCTCGTCGCCGCGGCGGCCTCGGCCATGGCCACGACGTCGTCACCGGCCCGCCTGCGCGGGTCGTGCACGGCGATGGCCGCGAGTGCCTGCACCGGGGACGCGCACGGCACGACCACGACGTCCTGACCTGCGGCGACGGCCCGGATGGCGGCCTCGTCGGCGATCTCGATCAGCCCATCGTCACCGGGCAGGACGGTGACGTGCCCGGCGCCGGTGCCGGTGATCACCTGGAGCAGCTCGTACGGTGTCGGCGTCTCGCCGTCGCCGACGCGCAGCACGGCGACCCCCTCGGCGAGGAACAGCTCGGCCAGGTCGTCGCCGCGCACCGGGGCGACCACGGCGCGGTCCTTGGCGAAGCGGCCCGCCTCGGCGGACACGGCGTCGGCGAAGCGGGCAACCCGGATCTGCCGGGGCCTGCCGACGTCGATCCCCGCCTCGATGGCGGCGCCGACGTCGTTGCAGTGCACGTGGACGGTCCACAGGTCCGAGCCGTCGCCGACGACGGAGACGCAGTCGCCGAGGTCGTCGAGCGCGTCGCGCAGCGCGGCGACGTCGGTGGCCTGTTCGAGCAGGTACATGACCTCGTAGGCGTAGAGGTCCGAGCCCGCCTCGCGCGCCGCGACCAGCGGATTGTCCGGTCTGCGCTGGGCGGCGACGTCGGCGCTGACCCGCGCGGCGGCGGCCAGTTCGGGCGGGCGGCCGCCGATGATGGCGACAAGCGCGTCGAGCAGGACCACGACCCCGCGGCCGCCCGCGTCCACGACCCCGGCCTCGGCGAGCACGTCGAGCTGCTCGGGAGTGCGGTCGAGCGCCTCCGCGGCGGCGATGGCGGCGGCCGAGGCGACCTCGGGCAGGGCGTCCAGCCTGGTCGCGCGGGCGGCGGCGTCGAGGACGCTGAGCATGGTCCCGGGGACCGGCCGCGACACCGCCGCGGTGGCCAGCTCGGCGCCGCGGACGAGGGCCCGGTGGAGCAGCGGGCCAGTGACTTCCGCCTGGTCGCGGACGGTTTCGGCCATCCCGCGCAGCAGCTGGGAGATGATCACCCCGGAGTTGCCGCGCGCCCCCGTGACGGCGCCTTTGGCCAGGACCGCGAACGCGCCGCCCGCGTCGGACCGCTCACCGACCGGGGCGCGCAGCAGGGCTTCGAGGGCGGAGCGCAGAGTGTGGAGGAGGTTGGAGCCGGTGTCGCCGTCGGCCACCGGGTAGACGTTGATCCGGTCGATCGCGGCCCGGTGGGCATCCATCGACTGCACGCAGGCCGCTGCCCAGCGCCGCACCTCACCAGCGTCGAGCGCCTGCAGCACGCCTGCCTCCCGGGGGGATCGTCGCTTATCGGGGCAGCGTAGCGACCTCGCGGCGACCCGGTTTGGAACACCACACCGGCACCCGTTACGCTGTGATGACTGCCCGGGCCTGCCTGGGCCCTCGTACGTGCGCCCACGAGTTTGACTGTTCTTATCGAGCTGTGGGCACCGCAACCTGAAGGAGTGTCTGACGTGGCTGCCGTGTGCGACGTCTGTGGCAAGGGGCCAGGCTTCGGCAAGTCGGTCTCGCACTCCCACCGGCGTACCAACCGTCGGTGGAACCCGAACATCCAGAGCGTGCGCGCCAAGCTGGGGATCTCCCAGACCAAGCGCCTCAACGTGTGCACCTCCTGCCTGAAGGCGGGCAAGGTCGTCCGCGGCTGAGCTGAAGCTTCACGCGAACCGGCGTCGGTGACTCAGGTCACCGACGCCGGTTTTGTCGTATCCACCGCCCTTAAGGCGCGGAAGGCGGCGAACCCGGCGATCAGCGACGCCACCCCGGCGATCGCGAACGCCTGCCGAGCGCCGACCATCATCACCACCGCCCCACCGAGGACGGTCCCGAGGACGTTGGACCCGATCAGGATGGCCGCGGCGGTGGCGAACACCCGGCCGCGCAGGTGCTCCGGGGTCCGCGAGCGCAGCAGGCCCTGGTTGCTCACGTTCTGCACGCCGTTCGCGATCCCGCCGAGCACGTATCCCAGCGCGACGGGGACGGTGAACGGGAGCAGCGAGGGAATCAGCATCGCCACCCCCATCCCGCAGCAGGACAGACCCAACCCGGTCAGCAGGGCCCGCTCGGTGCTCGACCGCCCGGCCACCCGCACGCCGACGAACACCCCGGTCATCCACGCCGCGTGCAGGATCCCGAGCGTCGCGGCGCCGCCGTGCAGGACGTCGGTGACGTAGAAGACGTTGGCCACGTCGGCCACCATCACTCCCGCCAGCGCGACCGCGAGGCTCACCGAGGCCACCCGCAGCACCGGGTCCCGTGCGACGTGCCGCAGCCCGGCCAGCGCGTCGCCGTGCCGCCTGCGCCGCTGCGCGCCCCGGGGATCACGGTCGACCCGGACGAACCCGAGCAGCGCGGCCTGTATCAGGTAAGTCGCCGCGTCGAGATAGAGCGCGTCGCGCGTGCCGAACGCGGCGACGAGCAGCCCGCCGGCAGCGGACCCGCCGAGCATTCCCAGCGTCCGCCCGGTCGCGACGATGGCGTACCCGCGCGTGGAATCCTTCTCACCGCAGATGACCGGCACCATCGCCGCCGCGGCCGGGTTCACCACTGCCGTGCCACAGCCCAGAAGCACGAGCATGACCAGCACCAGCGGCAAGGTGTTCAGCACCGCGACGACACCGATGACCGCGCCCGCTTGGACGAGCTGGCCAATGATCATGAGGCGCCGGTTGGGCAAGCGGTCGACGAGGAGCCCGGCGAACGGCGCGCCGAGCGTGACAGGGACGAACTCGGCGATGAGGACCGCGACCACGGCGTAGGAGCCGAAGTCCTTGGCGTGCAAGAGAAGCACGATGAGAGTGACCGCCGTGCCGAACATCGACACCGCCGAACCGGACGCAACCAGCAGCAGATCCCGTCGCCCCAGCACCGGTACGACGGTATCGGCGAAACCGGTGGAACAGAACGGACATCACACCCTTAGCCCGCACGCTCTACCCGGAAGGGCAGCGCGTGAGAGCGCGGTTCACCCGGTCGCCCTATCGCCGTTCCCGAATGGCCGCACCGGATGCAGAGATCCGCATATGGCAATGGATGGCAATGATCGCTTCTTCTGGGCATACCGGATTTACGCGACCATGCGGGTTGTCCCAAACCCTGCTTGGAGGCAACAACCATGCTCAACCGAACTCTCGCGCCGATCGCGGCCGGAGTCCTGCTGACGGGCGCGATACTCGTGGTCCCGCTGGCCAACGCGGCCCCGCAAGTCACGGTCGCCATCCCGGACATCCCGGTGGCCAACGTGCAGGCGCACCTGACCGAACTGCAGACCATCGCCACTAACAACAACGGCAACCGCGCGCACGGGACCACCGGGTACCAGCGGTCGCTGGAATACGTGAAGGGCAAGCTGGACGCGGCGGGCTACACGACGTCGACCCAGTCGTTCACCTACAACGGCGCCACCGGCTACAACCTGATCGCCGACTGGCCCGGCGGTGACACCAACAACGTCCTGATGGCGGGCGCGCACCTCGACAGCGTCACCGCGGGCGCGGGCATCAACGACAACGGCTCCGGCACCGCCGGTGTGCTGGAAGTCGCGCTCACCGTGGCGAGCCAGCAGTTCAAGCCCGCGCGGCACCTGCGCTTCGCGTGGTGGGGCGCCGAGGAACTCGGCCTGATCGGGTCGAAGTACTACGTCAACAACCTCGTGAGCACCGAGCGCTCGAAGATCAAGCAGTACCTGAACTTCGACATGATCGGCTCGCCGAACCCCGGCTACATGGTCTACGACGGCGACGCGCACCCCACCGGGTCGGTCGCCATCCAGCGCACGATCGAGGAGTTCTTCACCGGCATCGGCGTGCAGACCGAGGAGGCCACCGGGATCACCGGCCGCTCCGACCACGCGCCGTTCGCCAACGCGGGCATCCCCATCGGGGGCATCTTCACCGGCGCCGAAGGCGTCAAGACCGCCGCCCAGGTCCAGAAGTGGGGCGGCACCCAGGCCGCCTTCGACGGCTGCTACCACCGCTCGTGCGACCGCAGCAACAACATCAACGCGACCGCCCTCGACCGCAACACCGACGCGATCGCCCACACGGTGTGGAAGCTCGCCGACGTCGGCACCCCGCCGCCGACCACCACGACGACACCGCCGTCGGGCCGCGTCTTCGAGAACACCAACGACGTGAACATCCCCGACTCCCCCGGCGCCGCGGTCACCAGTGACATCGTGGTCTCGGGCATCTCGGGCAACGCGCCGTCGACGCTGAAGGTCGACGTCAACATCGTCCACACGTGGCGCGGTGACATCGTGATCGACCTGGTGGCGCCGGACGGTTCGGCGTACCGGTTGAAGAACTCGTCGTCCAACGACTCCGCCGACAACGTGATCGCCACCTACACGGTGAACGCGTCGACGGAGGTGGCGAACGGGACCTGGAAGCTGAAGGTCCAGGACGTCGCGCGGTACGACACCGGGCACATCAACAGCTGGAAGCTGACCTTCTAGTAGAAGACCGCGCTCGGCCGGCGTCCCCCGGCCGAGCGCGGCTCTCCGGCGAGCCCAACAGAAGAGCTCGTGCGCCGGCTCGTTGAGCTGAGAGTCGCCCAGTGAGTGCCCGACACGGGCACCCACTGGGGAATCAGCCCGTGGTGACACGCAGGCTGAACGCCCGCGCCGGCGTTGGTGGAGCCGGTGGCCGGCGGCCGCGCGGGCGTCAATCTGGCCCGCCGCCGGGTTCGCGGTGGCGACCACCGTGCCCGCGGAGTCCAGCACGTCCAGATGCGCCCCCTTCGCCGCCGCGTTCGCCGCCGCGTTCGCCGTGAACCCATACGTTCCCGCCGAGTGACGGGGAAGGTGGAGGCGCGGAAACCCTCCGTCCCGCGCCTCCGGCCCCGACGGCACCACCGGGCTAGCGGCCCCCGCTGTCTCCGAGATCCTCGATCTCGACACCGAACCAGCGGAACCGCAACTCCCGCACGCAGTCCGTGGTGTTGGCCAGGATCGTCAGCAACGCGTCAACCTGCTCGACGGCGAGGTCTTCCCGAATGATCGCCGCTGATACCAGCGGTGCCTTGGCCGCGAGCATAGCCAGCGCCTTGGCGATGTCGGTGTCCTCGAGGCGGATCACGTGGCCCGGCCGTGTGCGGCGCGTTTCGCGGCCCAGGAATCCGCGGCTCGGCGCAGCAGCGAGGTGTCCCACCAGTTCTCCGAGCAGGCGGGGATGACGTCGATGACGGGTTGCGGGGTTTCGTGGACCTGGTGGTTGGCCAGGTAGTCGTCAATGATCAGGTACCGGCGGCTGTCCACGCAGATCCCGCGCATGACGGCGATATAGCGATCATTCTTCACCCAGCGAAACGTGAACCCGTGGCGGAATGCTCGCGAGCAGGGCTTTTCCCCGCGATAGGGGTTGGTCAAACCGAGGATCTCCACAAGGCGAACGTAGTCAGGTGCACGGCTGGGAGTCAGGTTTCAGTCGAGCACCCGAATAACTAGAACTCGTTCGCTATCTGTCGCAGGAGATCGGACGCTTCCTGGCCCACAAGTGCGCGTTCCAGGAAGTGGTCGAGGATGCTGACGTGATATGCGACTTCCTGTGGGTCGCGAAGGATGACGCTGCCGGAGAACAACTCGCACATGACGAATCGTTCGTCGTAGACGACGAAGCTGTTCATCAGGACCTCGTTCATCAGTGTGTTGTTCGGAACCACGGCGATCGTGACGTTCGGCAGTTCCGTCAGTCCGGCCATGTGCCGGGCTTGGGCCGCCATCACTTCGGCTGGAGCTTGGTTCCACCGGATCGCCTGCTCGGTTGTCACAAAGGTGAATGTTCGCGATCCGTCATACAAAGCCCGCTGACGTTCGATCCTGGCCTCGACTGCCCGCGGGACGTTTCGCGCGGGCCTGCCTCGGACCGTCGGCGTGAGGATCGCTGCCGCGTACTCGCGGGTCTGCAACATCCCGGAGGGGGCGGCCGGGCAGAAATGTCGGAGCTGCGTAGAGGAGGCGACGAGTGCCGAGAGCTCCTGCTGACCTCGCCACAAGCCGATCTCCGCGAGTACGCGAACTGATCGAAAGTGGACGTTCGCGGTCCTTGCCAGGTCGAGGAACTGCTTGGCCTCGTCCTGGCCGACGTTCAGTGCGGAGAGAATTCGTTCGACATCGGTGACCGACGGAAGGATCTTCCCGCACTCGATTCGGCTGATCTTCGACTGCGACATCGCACATCGCGCGGCCAAACGCTCACCGGAGAGACCGGCGGACTTCCGCATGTCGCGGAGGGCGTTCGCCAGATCTCGGCGTTCCCGCTGTTGACGCTCAGGATCGAACATAGTCCCCGAATGGGACGGAGTGTTCGAGTGCGATTCGTTGCCACCGTCGGTAGTTCTCGATCGGCGGGTCGGCCAGAAGTTCGCGGCTTATCAGTTTCCCGTCGGCCCCGTAGGTCAAGTGGAGGACCTCGGTGTCGTCGAACAGCCAGAAGTCGTCGGAGGGCAGGTCCAGGGACAAGTCGGTCGCGTCGAGGATGCGAATGTCCTCGCCGTGTTCGACGCTGTGCGGTATTCCCCAGGCGAACGCGTAGCGCGTGTAGTCGGTGAACGGCCTTCGGACAACCTTCACCCGCCCGATCGACTTCCCGGCGGCGACGCTGGCGCGCGTCAGTTCAAGCCACTCGACGTACCGTGGCTCGTGGGCTGGCTCCGGTTGGCCTGCGAGGAACCGTGCCAGGGAGTCCGCCTCACCGGGAATCGTGTAGGTCGGCTGGGTCTCGAAGCGCCACGCCGACCTTCGGTACGTGCGGAACAGGTCGCGGGAACCGTCACGTCCCAAGCGCACGGATGGCCTCCCTGACCACGGTCAACGGCAACTCGACGGCCTGCTCACCCTGACCGAGGCGAAGCCCGTTGGCAAGGGACACGACATCGCCCTGGAACACAACGGTTCCTCGATCGGACAGGTACACGGCCGGACAGTCCTCGTCCCGGCAGTCTCCCGCAATGCGGTGGAGGTTCATCGTTACTCGCTGTGGCGTCATGATTACGTTGTAGCAGATTTGGTGTGGTGGTCCTGGGCGCCAGTCACGCTTCCGCATAAACGCCTGATGCCACGCGACGACGAAGAATTCAGTGCGGCTTGGGCGTCGCCCGGCCCGCTACGGCAGCTTCCAGTCCACCGGCTCCCCGCCCTGCTCCACCAGCAGCGCGTTCGCCCGGCTGAACGGCTTCGAGCCGAAGAAGCCAGAGTGCGCCGAAAGCGGGCTCGGGTGCGCCGACTCGATCGCGGGCACCGAGCCCAGCATCGGCCGCAGGTTCCGCGCGTTGCGTCCCCACAGGATCGCCACCAGCGGGCCGCCGCGGGCGGCGAGGGCGCGGATGGCCTGCTCCGTCACTTCCTCCCAGCCCTTGCCCTGGTGCGAGTTCGCCTTGCCCGGCGCGACCGTGAGCGCCCTGTTCAGCAGCAGTACCCCGTTCTCCGCCCACGGCGTCAGGTCGCCGGTCGACGGCAGCGGGTGGCCGAGGTCCTCCTGGTACTCCTTGTAGATGTTCACCAGACTCTTCGGGATCGGGCGGACGTCCGGGGCCACCGAGAACGACAGGCCCACCGCGTGGCCCGGGGTCGGGTAGGGATCCTGCCCCACCACGAGCACCCGCACGTCGGCGAACGGCTGTTGGAAGGCACGCAGAACGTTCTCCCCGGCGGGCAGGTACGTCCGCCCGGCGGCGATCTCGGCGCGCAGGAAGTCGCCCATCTTGGCGATCTGATCGGCGGCGGGGGCCAGGGCCTGCGCCCACCCGGCTTCGACGATCTCAGTCAATGGTCGTGCCACGCCGGAAAACCCTACTCAGTCCAGCCGACGCAGCCCCGCCCGGTACGTCTTGGCGTTGTCCAGATAGATCTGCACGATCCCCGAGGTCATCCCCTCCGGCACGACATGCCCCTCCCGGACCCGCGCAGGGACGCCCAACGCCATCGAGCGTGCGGGGAGGTGGCCGTCGAACGACATCACCGCGCCCGCGCCGAGGATCGCGCCGTCCTCGACCACGGACCCGTTCAGCAGCACCGAACCGGAGGCGATCATGCAGCCGTCGCCGACCGTGGCGCCCTCGATGTGGACGTTGTGCCCGATCACGCAGTCGGCGCCGATCTTGGCCGGGTGGAACGGCGTGCAGTGGATGACCGTCCCGTCCTGCACACTCGTCCGCTCCCCGATCTCGATCGTCCCGGCGTCGCCGCGCAGGACGGCCTGCGGCCAGACCGACGCGCCCGCGTGCAGCGTGACGGCGCCGATGACGGTGGCGTCCGGGTGGACGTAGGCGTCGGGGTGGATGGTCGGCGTCAGGTCGCCGAGGGCGTAGACGGGCACGCGATCTCCTTGCCGAGGTGAACGGAGAGTTCGTGTTCGGCATAGTGCCCGAACGCGTCGATGTCGGCATAGCCGGACGACCGGTAGAGCGCGACAGCCTCTGGCTGCTTCAGGCCCGTCTCCAGGATGAGCCTGCCGATCCCGGCCTCGGCGGCGGCGAGTTCGAGGTGGGCGAGCATCTCCCGGGCCAGGCCCTTGCCCCGGCCGTCGGGCGAGACGTACATGCGCTTGATCTCGGCGGTGCCGTCGCCGTGGTCGCGCCAGCCGCCCATGACGAGCGGGCGGCCGTCGAGGTAGCCGACGTAGAAGCGGCCCAGCGGCGGGGCGAACTCGGCGGGGTCGACCGGGGTCTCGTCGGGGCTGCCGTAGCGGACCACGTACTCCTGCTGCACCTCGTCGATGAGCAGGCAGGAGTCGGGGTGGTCGTATGGCCTGGGTTCGATGCGCACCCCGACATTGTCACCGACGCAGCGCCGGGGCCGCACCGGAATTCTGCGAATAAAGAGGTCTGGACCGCGCCGCCGAATGGGCGCTAATCTGCTGCGGAATCCGGTGCGCGACCCCTGCGAAAACGCGACACAACGGGAATGGGAATTCCCAGATTAGCCAGCTGACCAGGCGGGATACTCTCCCGTCGTTTTTCCGCGCGTCGCCTCCGGCCCGTTTCCCGGTGTCCCCCTGCGTTTTATGACACCAGGACTCACGCGAGGAGGAAATATGTCACGAGCTCGCGCCGTAGCCGTCGCGCTCGGTATCGCATTCGTCACAGTGGTTCCCACTCAGTCCGCCGCCGCGCAGCAGTCACTCGACGGCGCCCTTCCCACCGACCTGCGGGGCACCGCGGCCATCGAGGCGATCCGCCCGCGCCTGCGCGAGGTCGCCGACCGCAACGGCCTCACCGCGACCCGGCTCACGCAGATCCTGGCCAACGACCCGACCAGCAGGCTCGACCGCGACGCCCGCCTGTTCCACGTCGAGCCCGCGGCCCCCGCCGCTCCGTCCACCCCGTCGGCCCCCGCCGCCGACGCGTTCACCCTGCACAGCAAGCCCGGCTCGAAGCGGGTGATCTACCTCGACTTCAACGGCCACTACCTGACCGGCACCGCGTGGAACCGCTCGAAGGGCATCGACCCGGTCACCGTGACGCCGTACGACACCGACGGCAGCCCGAGCACGTTCAGCGCCGCCGAGCAGGGCGTCGTCACCGAGGTCTGGCAGCGCGTCGCCGAGGACTACGCCCCGTTCGACGTCGACGTGACGACGCAGGACCCGGGCGTCGCGGCCATCAACCGCACCGACTCGGCGGACACCCTGTACGGCACGCGCGTCGTCATCGACCCGACGAGTTGGTACTACTCGGGCTGCGGCTGCGGCGGCGTCGCCTATGTCGGCGTCTACGACAGCACCAACAACGGCTACAACCAGCCCGCGTGGGTCTTCACCCGCGGCGTCGGCACGGGCGCGAAGAACATCGCCGAGGCCGCGTCCCACGAGGCCGGGCACAACCTGGGCCTGAGCCACGACGGCACCGGGTCGACCGGCTACTACAGCGGCCACGGCCCGTGGGCCCCGATCATGGGCGTCGGCTACAGCAAGGCGATCACGCAGTGGAGCAAGGGCGAGTACTCGGGCGCGAACAACACCCAGGACGACTACGCGGTGATCGGCACCAACGGCGTCGCTGTCCTCCCGACCGACCACGGCACGACGACCGGCACGGCCACGGCGATCTCGTTGAACCAGACGGTCAACGGGGTGAACGCTTCGCTGACGGATGTCGACTACTTCAGGATCACGCTGTCGGCGGGGACGTATGTCTTCACCGCGAACGCGGCGGCGAAGGGGGCGAACCTGGACATCAAGCTGGACGTGCTGGACTCGGCGGGCACGGTGGTCGCCACCGCGAACCCGGCGGCGGGCCAGATCGACGCCCGCACGGCCACCGGCCTGAACGCGGCTTTGACGAAGTCGCTGGCGGCGGGGACTTACTACGTCCGGATCGATGACAGCGGCTTCGCCAACCCGCTGAACACCGGCTACTCCACCTACGGGAGCGCGGGCGCGTTCAGCCTGCGCGTCACCACGGGCTGATCACCGCGGCGGGTGCCCGTGTTCGGTGCGGGCACCCGCTGGGCAAACTGACAAGAAGTGGCGGACCTACGACCGGCCTAGGATTCGATCCGCCCTGTTCCGAACGTTGACGGGAGTGCGTCCGCATGGCCGATGAGGCAGGCCCGTTCAGCATCGGCAGCCCCATCTGGCCGGGTGCGAGTCGGTTGATCGAGGAGACCGGCGAGCTGATCCAGGTACTGGGCAAACTGATCGGCGCAGGCGGTGCGACCGTGCATTGGGACGGGTCGAGCCTCCAGGACCGCCTGATCGGCGAACTGGGCGACGTCCGAGCCGCGCTGGACTTCTTCATCGCCGCGAACGACTTGCCCGCCGCGGCGATATCCGACCGCGCGAACAGCAAGCGCGCCCAGTACGAAGAATGGCATCAGGCGTTCATGCGGAAGCGCGACCGCTAGCTCGGTGGTGCCGTCGGGGCCGGAGGCGCGGGGCACAGCGTTTTCCCAGCCTCCACCTTGACCTTCAACCCAGGCAGCGTGAAGGGCCCCACGATCTCCATCGCGTACACCTTCCCCGTCACCTTCGTGAACTCCGCGAACGTCGCGTCCGCTCCCCAGCGGTGCTGGGAGGGATTGGCGTCGAGCGGGTTGTCCACATAGGTCCCGTCGGGGTTCTTGATCGTCGTCACGTCCTCCCCCGTGATCCCGAACTTCACCACCCCGTCCAGTGTCAGCGTGCCGCCGACCAGCTGCCCGTCCAGCTCCACGTTGCGGGCGTCGACTTCCCAGGTGGCCAGGTTTCCGTCGCCGCCGGTGAGTTTGATGGTGTAGTCCAGGTTCGCGATTCTCTGGTGGACGGCGATGCACAGCTCATTGAGTTTGCCCTCGGCGAAGCCCGCGCGCACGAGGCGGACGTTGCGCAGGACAACGCTGCCGTCGGCCTGGCGCACCTTCTGCGTGCTGTCCACAACGGACAGGCCGAAGTCGATTCCGTACAGGCCGCTGGTGGCCAGGTCCGAGGTGCCGCTCTGGATCACGACGCTGCTGGCGAGGACGCCTGTGCGCACGCCGAAGGCGAGCATCAGGACCACGAGCAGCGAGGGGATGCCGAGCACCGCCGACCGGCCCCACCGGGTTCCGTTCATCCGATGCCACCGTTGAGGGACAGGGTCGCGTTCGGCAGGTAGATCGGGTTGTCGCGCTGGCCGGGCTGGGGTTGCGGGTTGTAGGAGGTGATGGCGTAGGCGTCCATGCGCAGCCAGCAGCCGGAGATGTTGAGGCTCAGGTCATCGGGCACCCACGACCAGGTGAACAGGCACAGGCCCCAGCGGAACTGCAGGCCGGAACCCCACACGTCCGTCCACATCGACGCGCCCGCGTTGTTGGTGCCGCCGAGTTCGATGGGGCCCGGCGCGGAGATGCGCACGTTGTAGTCGGGGCGGCTCTGCTCGATCAGGGCGTTCTGGTCGACCACGAGCCGGGAGAAGCGGTAGTGGTTGACCGAGCGCGTCGTGCCGTCGGCGACGGTGATGGTGGTGGCGCCGAGGTCGACGAACGAGTAGGCGTGCCACTGGTAGCCGCCGATGGAGTCGCGGCCGAACTCGATCTTGTAGGACGTCGGGACGATGCAGAAGCCGATCCGCGTGTCCTTGACACAGCCGGACGCGGCGCCCGCGGAGGACAGGGTGATGTCCGGGAAGATCGCCGTCGTCACCAGCGCTACCAGGACCGCGGCGGCCGCGGCCAGCCGCGCGATCACGACTCGGCCCGCTTGCGCTGCTTCTTCGGGCCCCAGCCGAACACCATGGCCGACCCGAGGATGCCCAGCAGCGTGCCCAGCAGGAACCCACCGAGGTTGGACGCGACGAACGCCGCCACGGCCAGGATGCCGCCCATGACCCCGGCGACGAGCCGCTGGGTGGGGGCGAACCACGCGATCAGGCCGAGGACGATGAGGCCGCCGCCGGTGACATATCCGGCCACGCCGCTCGCGCCCGCCGACAGCATGACGACGACGGGGGCGAAGGTGAGCGACATGATCGTCCAGCCGCCCAGCATCATCCAGAGGCCGCCCCAGAACGGGCGGGTGCGGCGGAAGTCGCGGAACCAGCGCCAGGCCGCGATCAGTAGGGAGACCACGCGGTGGCGGGTTGACGGGGTTTCGGCGACGAAGTCGGGTTCGTCGCCCGGAGAGTCCGCGCCGTCAACGGAATCGGCGTCCGCGGCGGGCACGGGCAGGCCGCCCACGAACCGGCCGCTGTCGGAGAAGTCCGCCGGCGAATCGGCACGATCACCTGCGAACCGGCCTCGGCCTGCGGCGTCCGACATTGGGCTCGCCACGGCATCGTCGCCCGCGAAGGGATTGAGGCCCTCGGCGTCCGACGCGGGGCGAGTCGCAGCGGGGGCGGGGGAATCCATGCCCCCGCGGGTCGGGTCAGCGGCGATCCGCCCCTCCGCTGCCGCCTGCTCCGCCGCGAGGCGTTCGCGGAAGCGCACGCGGGCCAAGCGGGCGGCGGTGTCTCGGCGGTGCTTGCCCGCCTCGGGGCGGGTCAGCATGAGACGGTCCCGGGCAGGATGGTCAGATTCAGGCCGGGTAGGCCGATGCTGCCGATCAGCTCCACCGTGTACGCCGACGCGTCCAGGTTGGTGATCTTGACCGTGCCCGCCTCCAGGCCGAAGTTGCCCGGCGTGCCGCCGTCGAGCGGGGTGACGCCCATCTTGACGTCGTCGGCGGACTTGCCGAGGTACAGGTCGGCGAAGTTGCTGTTGGCGGCGTTGACCGCGGTGGCCTCCAGGATCAGGTCGGAGGCGTTGATCTCGGCCGTGGCGTCCGGGGTGCCGTTGACCGGCTCACCGGCGGTGATCTTCAGCGTGTACGGCAGGGTCGCGATGGTCTCGTGCACCACGCCGCACAGTCCGTCGAGCTTGGCCGACTTGAAGCCCGCGCGGGCGGTGGCCTTGCTGGTGCCGGTGGCGCCGTTGTCGACGAGCCGGTCGTGCAGCAGCGCGGCGAAACCGGCGCCCTCCAGCTGGTCGGACTTGATGGCGAACGGCTTGTTGACGACCATGAAGTTCGCCGCCAGCAGGCCTTCCGACATGCCGACGCCGAGCAGGCCGACCATCACCGTGGCGGGCACGGCCATCAGGAAGGTCCGGCCGAACCGGGTGCCGCGCCTGACCTCGTCGGCCGCCGTGTCGCGCATCTTCGCGTTCCAGGCGCCGACCGCCCCCTTGATGTCCACCATGTCTCTACCGCTCCACCGGAGTAGGGCGCCCCAACAGGCGCTTCAACAGCTTGTGCTCCGGGGGCGGGCCCCAGGCGACGATCATGGCGCCGCCGACGACGCCGCAGAACATCCCGACGAGGAACCCGCCGAGGTTGGACAGCACGAGCGAGGCGACCGCGAAGATGACCCCGAGCAGCCCGGCGAGGTGCCGCTGCGACGGGACGAACCAGGCGAAGAAGGCGAACATCATCATCGAGCCGCCGAGCAGGTAGCCGGAGACACCGCCCACGCCCGCGGCGAACGTGACGCTCAGCGGCGCGATCGTGAGCGAGAGGATGACCCAGCCGCCGAAGGCGAGCCAGGCGCCGCCCCAGAACGGGCGGGTGCGACGGAAGCGGGTGAAGGCTTGCCACAAGCGGGCGAACCTGCCGGGCTTGGCGGGGGCTTCGACTTCGGCCTCGGCTTCGATTTCGGGCTGTTCGGTCATCTGGCGCTCCTGGGACTGGATGCGCACGTGTTGATGGCGGCGGCCGTCCGCCACCAACACGTGGCGGACATCAGTTGACGATGGTGCAGTTGGTCGAGCCGGACTCGATGGCCAGCGACAGACCCGTCAGGTTGATCGTCCCGGCGATCGTCGCGGCGTAGGCCTCCGCGTGCAGACCGCCCAGGTTCGCGGTGCTCGACTGCAGACCGAAGTTACCCGGCGTGCCGCCGAGCGAGGTCGGGCTGCCACCGAGTGCCACGTCGTCGGCGGACTTGCCGAGCGCCAGCCCGTTCATCGAGGCGTTGGAGTTCACCGACTGGGCGTCGAGCACCATGTCAGCGGCCGCGATGTCATTGGTGGCGTCGGCGGGGTTGCCCGCCGCGATCTTCAGGGTGAACGGCAGACCCAGCACGCTCTGGTGCACCGCGGCGCACAGACCGTTCAGGTTTGCCGTCTCGAAACCGGCGCGCGCCACGGCCTGGCCGGACGTCGTGCCGTCGGGGTTGTCCTTGGTGACGTCGTCCATGATCGCGCCGAACCCGTTGCCCTGCAGGCCCGCGGACTCGATCTGGAACGGCTGGCCGTTGACGTTGAACGACGCCGCCAGCAAGCCGTTCGCCATGGCGAACCCGAGGGCGCCGATGGCGACGGAGGCGACACCGGTCACCACCGAGAATCTGCCCCACCGCGTTCTGCCCAATGCGGTTTCGTGCATCAGCACCTCCTGCGTAATGCCGCCCCGAATTTCGGGAAGGCCGCTCGTGAATTACTGACCGCCTCCGGAGGAAAGTGATCAGATTCACGCACAGTGATGCCTAGCGCACCGTGGGGCCCATGGAGCCCCGGTCCGCCCAACCCTCGCTGATGTGTGTCCCTGCTCACTCGGCTGCGGTGAACGAACCGTGCCATCCGTGTTTCGGCCAGACAAGAGCCAGTTTTCACGCAGGTCAGATGATCGAAGCCAGTGTTACCTTGGGTAACGCTTACCGCTGGGCACATGTACTTGCCAGATGTGGCTTTGACCGGGACGCTTAGACCGACCAGTCAGAATTGTGCTCTACCCACAAGTAGCTTTCGTTCAGCATTGGTTACGCTGAGTAGTTGGTAACAAGTACGCAACAAACGGGCGCGTTAGACCGAACGCGCTAACCGTTATTCGGCTGAAGTGAGGGACCACCATGACAACGAGCGAGTCGGTCAGAGGGAACGCGGTAGTCGCCCGCCGCGCCCTGATCGCGGTCGGCCTATTACTGGCCGCGTCGCTGGTAACACTCGTTGTCGCGGTAACCCTTTCCCAGAAGATCGACGGCAGCAGCATGCACCCGACATTCACCGACGGCGACCGGGTTCTCCTCGAACCGTTTTTCGACACCGCCGAACTCCGCCGATTCGACGTCGTCGCCGCCCGGCCGAGCCCCGGCGCGCCCGCGATCGTCAAACGGGTCGTCGGCCTGCCGGGCGACCAGGTGCGCGTGGAGGTCCAGCCGGACGGCACCGGGTCCCTGCTGCTGATGCCCGCGGGCACGACGCGATGGCAGACCGTGGAGTCGACGGCCTGGGCGGGCCAGTGGAAGTCGCCCAGGGTGTGCTGCCTGGCGTCGGGGAAGCTGGGACCGGCGGCGGAGGCGGTCGTCCCGGCAGGCGCGGTGTTCCTCGTCGGCGACAACCCGGACCAGTCGGACGACTCGCGCATGTTCGGGTGGGTGCCGACGGAGCAGGTGCTGGGCAGGCTGTGGCTGCGCATCTACCCGGTCGGCGAGTTCGGCTCCCTCGACCACTCGGGCGGCTTCCAGCTGGTGCCGAGGTCCTGAGTCAGGACAAGCCGACTCGGCATTGAGTCGCTGGTGTCACTCAGCGCCAGTGTTGCCAGCCCGCGGTGCCCTCGTAGGGGGCGCCGTCGACGGTGACGCCGTTGCCGCGAGCGACGGTGCCGACCACGCGCCAGCCTTCGGGGACCGCGCCGGGGTCGGGGAAGGTCGCGGCCAGCGCGTGGTCCTCGCCGCCGGTCAGGACCCAGTGGCGGGGGTCGGCGCCGAGGGCTGAGGCCACGTCGATCAGGCGTTGGTGGACCTCGATCAAATCAGTCCGGACGTCGATGGCCACATTGGACGCGACGCCGATGTGGGCGAGGTCGGCGAGCAGGCCGTCGGAGACGTCGATCATCGCGGTGGCGCCCGCGTCCGCGGCCTGGGGGCCCGCCGCGTACGTGGGTTCGGGGGCGCGGTGGGCGCCGACGACGCTCACCGGGGAGCGGAAACCGCGGCCTAAGACGGCCAGACCGGCGGCGCTCCAGCCGAGACGGCCCGCGACGGCGACCAGGTCGCCGGGCAGGGCTCCGCCGCGCGTGACCGGCTTGCGGCCCTGCAGATCACCCAGCGCAGTGATCGAGATCACCATGGTGTCGGCCGAGGCCATGTCGCCGCCGACGATGCCGACGCGGGCGCGTGCCGCTTCGGCCCACATGCCCGTCGACAGCTGATCGATCACCTCAACGGGGGTTGACGCGGGGCACACGAGTGCCACGAGCAGTCCGGTCGGCACCGCGCCCATCGCGGCGATGTCGGCCAGGTTGGCCGCCACCGCCTTGCGGCCGACCTGGTCCGGTGTGGACCAGTCGAGGCGGAAGTGCACGCCGTCGACCAGCACATCCGTGCTCGCCACCACGCGGCCGTCCGCCGCGGCGACCACCGCGGCGTCGTCGCCGGGGCCGAGCAGGGTGGGCGCGGGCTGGGCACGTCCGTCGGTGACTCGGCGGATGAGACCGAACTCACCCACGTCGGCCACGGTCTGCTGGCCCTGGGTCGTATCCGGTCGCACGACATCCTCCGATCACCGATGGTCGGATCCCCCAACGATCCGGAACCTGGGGTACGTTGCTGAACACGTTCCTACCTCTTGGGGACTCCTAGCCGCGAAGGGGCGCGCCGTGGTCCACGCATACATCCTGATCCAGACCGAAGTCGGCAAGGCCGCGGCCGTCGCCGCCGAGATCGCCGGGATTTCCGGGGTGACCACGGCGGAGGATGTCACCGGACCTTACGACGTCATCGTCCGGGCAGAGGCCGACAATGTCGACCTCCTCGGCCAACTGGTGGTCGCGCGCATCCAGAGTGTGGACGGCATCACCCGCACGCTCACCTGCCCGGTCGTGCATCTCTGAGCCGTGGTCTAGTGGTCCGGTGAGTGTCTCGCCTCCCCGGACCGGTCCCTCCCGGGCGACGGTCGTCGCCGCGGTCGTCCTGGTCGGCCTGCTGGCCGTCGGTGTCGTCGTGGCGAGCCGCTTCCTGCCCGACGAACCCGCGCCTGCCCCGACGACCACCGCCGCCCCGCGCACCGGGCCGGTCGGGCTGGTCCCGGTGGACGCCCCGGACTCGGGCTCGCCGCACTGCGTCACCCTGCTCGGCGCGCTGCCCGGGTCGCTGACCAGTGGGTCGGCGACGCTGGCGAAGCTGCCGCTCGCCGAGCCCGCGCCCGTGGGCGCCCTCGCGTATGGCGACCGCGTCGGTGATCCGGTGGTGCTGCGGTGCGGGCTGGGCAAGCCGCCGGAGCTGGAGGCGACTTCGGCGCTGCGTGAGGTTTCCGGCGTCAAGTGGCTGCCGGTCGACGGGCCGGACAGCCAGACGTGGTTCGTCGTGGACCGGCCGGTCTATATCGCGCTGACGCTGCCAAAGGGTGTGGGCACCGGTCCGTTGCAGACGGTGTCCGAAGTGGTCGGTTCGGCCCTGCCCGCCCAGAAGGTCCAGCCCTAGACCTTCCGCAGCACCCGTTCCAGCAGCACCCGCAGCGTCTCCCGCTCGCTCGCGGGCCGGAACGCGGGATCGACCGCGACCCGGTTGAACAGCCCGTCCACCACGGCCGCGAGCCAGGTGGCCGCCGTGTCGGCGGGCAGTCCCGGATCGATCTGACCCGCCGCGGTCGCGCGTTCGACGAGTTCGGCCAGGCCGGTGCGCAGGGTGCGATCGTTGGCCGTGACCAGGTCCGCGATGCGCTCATCGCGGCCCGCCTCGGCGGAGATCTCCAGGGCCAGCCGCGCGTAGTCGCCGTCGGCGAGGTCGACGATCAGCTCGAACACGCCGGTGAGCGCCGCCCATGGGTCCGCTGTGGACAGTTCGGCGAACAGCGCGGCGGTCTCGTCGCCCTCCTGCGCCACCAGCGCGGCGAAGATCGCGTGCTTGCTGTCGAAGTAGTGGAACAGGTTGCCGGAGCTCATTCCGGCCTCGGCGCAGATGTCGGCCGTCCTGGTCTGGCCGAACCCTTTGCGCGCGAAGCAGCGCGCCGCCGCGGCGAGGATGTGGGCGCGGCGGGCCTCGTGCTTGGCCGGGTCGACGGTGCGCATGGGTCGATTCAATCACCCACGTTGACGGCGTAGATCATCGTGCGCAATATTAGACCGATCACTCGGTTTATGAAAGAGGCCGCCGATGTCCCCGCCCCACCGCGTCGACCGGGTCGACGCCCTGCGCGGGTTCGCCCTGTTCGGAATCCTGATAGTCAATGTCTGGGCGTTCGCGACCGGCTACTACGGCGCCGGGATCCCCGATCCGCGCGCCGACCCAGTCGTCCGGCTGATCGTCTCTGTGTTCTTCGAGACCAAGTTCTACCTGCTGTTCTCGTTCCTCTTCGGCTACAGCTTCACCCTGCAGCTCGACTCGGCGGCGCGCGCCGGGGCCGCGTTCGTGCCCCGCATGGCGCGCAGGCAGCTCGGCCTCGCCGCGATCGGCGTCGCGCACGCGGTCCTGCTGTTCCACGGCGACATCCTGACCACCTACGCCGTCCTCGGCTTGGGCCTGTTGGCGCTGCGGCACCTCAGCACGGCGACGGCGGTGCGCGCCGCGTGCTGGCTGGTCGCGCTCTCCGGCACGTTCCTTGTCCTGCTGGGACTCTTCGAACCGGCACCGGTCGACGCGGCGGCGGTGTCGGCGCGGATCGCCGAGTCGGTCGACGCCTTCCGCGGCGCGCCCGCCGACGTGATCGGCGAACACGTGCGCCAACTGCCGGGAACTCTCGCGTTCGTGCTGCTCGTGCAGGCGCCGAGCGCGTTGGCGATGTTCCTGCTGGGCTTCGCCGCGGGCCGCGAGCGGGTGCTCGCCGAACCCGATAACCACGCCGCGCTGTGGTCATGGCTGCGGCGGTTCGGCCTGCCTATCGGGTTGGCGGGCGCGGTCGTCTACGGCTGGACCGCGACATATTCGCCGGGCAGTCAGGCGGAGACGCTGGCCATGGGCTTGAGCGTGCTGACCGCCCCACTGTTGACCGGCGGCTACATCGCTTTGCTGCTGCGACTGTTCGAGACACGCGCGGTCGACGTCTTCGCCCCGGTCGGGCGGCTCGCGCTGACCAACTACCTCGGCCAGTCCGCCGTCCTCGGTGTCGTGTTCTACGGCTTCGGGCTCATCGGCCGCCTGCCGGACCTCACGGTGCTCGGCGTCGTCGCCGCGCTCTACGCCGCGCAGGTCGCGGTCAGCGCGTGGTGGGTGCGGCGCCACCGCTACGGGCCCGTGGAATGGGTGCTCCGCGCGGTGACGCTGGGCAGGCGGCCGGACTCGGTGCCGGTGCGGTGATCAGCGCAGGCCGGTGCCGCGGGCGATCGCGGTGTCGATGAGGACGGTCAGCAGCGTCGGGTAGTCCACGCCGGTGACCTCCCACATCTTCGGGTAGGCCGATGTGGGGGTGAAGCCGGGCATGGTGTTGACCTCGTTGATCGTCAGCGTGCCGTCCTCGCCGACGAAGAAGTCGACGCGCGCCAGGCCCTGGCAGTCCAGCGCGCGGAACGCGTCGACGGCCATGTTCCGCAGGCGCTCGGTGACGTCGTCGGGCAGCTTGGCCGGGATGTCGAGTTCGCTGGTGTCGTCGAGGTACTTCGAGTCGAAGTCGTACCACTCCAGGTCGCCGAGCAGCCGCACCTCGGCGGGCTGGGACGCCTCGACCCGGCCGTCGGGGAACTCCAGCACGCCGCACTCGACCTCGCGGCCGACGATCGCGCCCTCGACCAGCACCTTCGGGTCGATCTCGCGGGCGTGGGCGATGGCGGCGTCGAGCTGGTCCCAGTCGGTGACGCGGGTGATGCCGGTGGACGAGCCCGCGCGCGACGGCTTGACGAACACCGGCAGGCCGAGGCGCTCACGGTCGGCCTCGTCGAGCGTGGTCTGGTCGCGGCGCAGCTCGGCGTAGGGGCCGACGGGCAGGCCCTCGGCGGTGAGGAGCTTCTTGGTGACGCCCTTGTCCATGGCGACGGCGCTGGACAGCACGCCCGGGCCGACGTAGGGCAGGCCCGCCATCTCCAGCAGGCCCTGGATGGTGCCGTCCTCGCCGTAGGCGCCGTGCAGCATCGGGAAGACGACGTCGACGGCGGAGAAGATCCGGCCCTCGTGCCCCTTCTCCAGGATGACCAGGCGGCCCGCGGTCGGGTCGGCGGGCAGGGTCACGGAGGTGCCGGAGGTGATGGTGGGCAGCTCGCGGCCGTGGATGCGCAGGCGCTCCGGGTCGGCGGGGCCGAGCACCCAGGAGCCGTCCTTGGTGATACCGACGGGCACCACCTCGAACCGGTCCCGGTCCAGGTTCGCGAGCGCGCCTGCGGCGGAGACACACGAGATCGTGTGTTCGGTACTGCGGCCGCCGAAAACAACTGCGACGCGGATCTTTGAACTGGACATGGGTAACGACCCTACGCTGACCCGCCTCCCCGAAATTCTAGGCCTGGTCACCTGTGTTGCGAACAGCACGATAGGTGGGCAACCGTGGTCACCCGCCGTCTCGTTCCCCTAAGGATGCGGATCGTCGGTCGAACAGTTCCACCAAGATCGGGATCGCTGCTCGGAGTTGGTCTCTTGAACAGGCGGCATAGCCGAGGGCGATGCCGTACCAGCTCGCCGGGCCGCTGTGGTGGCGGGCGAGGCCGTCGAGCAGCAGGCCGCGCCGCAGACCCGTGTCGATCAGCGCGCGTTCGGCGGCGGCGGAGTCGAGCGGGACGACGAGGTGGGCGCCAGCGTCGTCGCCCAGCATCGGGATTCCGGCCGCCTGCAAGGCGTCCACCAGCAGCACCCGGCGCTCGGACAGCTCGCGGCGCAGTTTGCGCAGGTGGCGGCCGAGGTCGCCGTTGCGCGCGAGTTCGATCACCACGAGCTGACCCGCGGCGGCGGGGCTGGTGCCGGTGCGGTCGCGGTGTTCAAGGACGGCGGTGACCACGGCGGGCGGGGCGACCATCCAGCCAGTCCCGAGGGTCGGGGTGAGGATCTTGCTCGTGGTGCCCAGGTGCACCACGACATCCGGGGCGAGCGCGGCCAGCAGCGGCAGCGGCGCCACGTCGTAGCGGAGTTCGCCGTCGTAGTCGTCCTCCACGACCAGCCAGCCCGCGTGCCGTGCCCGCTCGACCAGCTCGACGCGCCTGCCCGCGGACATGCGCCTGCCCAGCGGGTACTGGTGGGCGGGCGAGCAGTAGACCATGCGCGTCCCAGGCGGGAGGCTGTCGAGCAGCAGCCCGTCCTCGTCGACCTGCGCGGGCACGACCCGCATCCCGGCCGCGCGCAGCGACGCGACCGCACGCTGGTAGCCGGGTTCCTCCACCGCCACGACATCCCCGCGCCGCAGCACGGCGGCGGCGACCTCGGCGACCGCGGCCGTGGTGCCGCCGGTCGCGAGCACGGCCTCGCCCTCGCCCGCGTCGTCGAACTCGCCGCTGACCCGCAGGCCGCGGTGGCGCAGCAGGTGTTCGGCCACGGCCGCGCGGTAGGCGGGCAGCCCGGCGCGCTGCGGGCGCAGCAGCGGGGCGACGTCGGCGGCGCCGCGCCAGGCCCGGCGCCACGCCGAGCGGTCGATGCCGCCCGCCCACGGCGATCCCGGGGTCAGGTCGACGGCGTCGGCGGCGAGGACGTCCGGCTTGGCCCGGCGCGCGCGGGCACGCAGGGAGCCGGGTGGGGCGGTGGTGATGTAGGTGCCGGAGCCGTGGCGGCCCGCGATCCAGCCCTCGGCGTGCAGTTGCTCGTAGGCCGCGGCGGTGACCGTGCGGCTGACGTCGAGCTGGGCGGCCAGCGCGCGGGTCGACGGCAGCCGGTCGCCGCTGCGCAGCCTGCCTTCCGCGGCGGCGGCGCGCAGTTCCTCGGCGAGCTGGACCGCGAGCGGCGTGGTCGACGCGCGGTCGAGGGTCACCGGCAGGGGCGGACTCTCGGCCAAAAGTGGCCTCCTGGAATTGCGTAGCTGTGGCACTACTAGGAGGCCACTCTACTCCGCGATCCTGGTCTGGTGACTCAGACACCGCTCTCGCCGACCGACCGAAGCACTGTCCAGCGAGGCAAGAAGCGTGCCGTCACCGACCGGTCGGTGCTGCACGCCATCCTCGACGACGGCCTGATCTGCCACCTGTCGACGGTCATCGGCGGCTCCCCCGTCGTGCTGCCGACCGGCTACGGCCGCGACGGCGACACGCTCTACGTCCACGGGTCGACCGGCGCGCTGAGCCTGCGCACGGCGTCGGCCGGGATCGAGGTGTGCGTCGCGGTGACGCTGGTCGACGGGATCGTCTACGCGCGTTCGGTGTTCCACCACTCGATGAACTACCGCTCGGCGGTCGTGCACGGCACGGCGGTGCCGGTGACCGACCCGGACGCCAAGTGGCACGCGCTGGAGGTCATCACCGAGCACCTCGCGCCCGGGTCGTGGGAGCACGCGCGCGAGCCCAACACCAAGGAAATGGCCCAGACCGCCGTGCTGGCGATCGACCTGACCGAGGCCGCGGTGAAGGTCCGCAGCGGCCCGCCCGGCGACGACGACGCCGACGTCGAGGCGGGCGTCGCGTGGGCCGGAGTGCTGCCGCTGCACCAGGTCTGGGGCGAGCCGGTGTCGTGCGAGCTGCTGCCGGAGGGCGTCGAGGTGCCGCCGCACGTCAGCAAGCGCGGTGTCCGATAGCCGCCAGATAACGCGCGGGGCGGCGGCCAGGCTGGTGGGCATGACCTTCCAGATCCACGCGATCCCGGCCGCCGACCTCGCCGTGCTCCGCACCGCCCCGGACCGCGTCACCGCCACCGGCGGCGAACCGCTGCGCTGCTGCCTGCGCGACGCCCGGCCCGGCGACGTCATCACGCTCGCCAACTACACGCCCGAACTGCCGGACGGCACGCCGTACCGGGAGACCGGCGCGGTGTTCGTCCACTCCGAACCATGCGCGGGCTCGGAGTCCGACCGCTACCCCGCCGAGTGGCTGCGGCGCCCGCAGGTGCTGCGCGCCTACGACGCGCGGGGCTGGATCCATCCGGTCACGACAGTCCACGACGGATCGGACCCGGAGTCGGTGATCGAGCAGCAGCTCGCGGACCCGGGCGTGGCCTGGATCCACAGCCGCAACATCGCCTACGGCTGCTACATGTTCACCATTACACGGGCTGAGGACCAGTGACCGGGTCGAGGCGGTAGCGGCCCATGGGCGGGCGGCCCTCGCGGTAGACGTGGATGCTGATGGCCGGGTCGGTCCCGGTGTTGGTGACCTGGTGGACATAGCCGGGGCCGAACACCCGGGTCTGGCCCGCGCTCAGCGCGTTGAGCACCTCCGCGGGCCGCTCGCCGCCGCGCGCGACGGTTTCGGTGAGCGTGCCCGAGACCAGGGTGAACGCGCCGGACACGGCGCCGTGGTCGTGGAGGTCGGTGGACTGGCCGGGCAGCCACGTCATCAGCCAGACCTCCTGGCCGTCGGTGCTGTCGATCAGCGCGGTGTAGCGCTGGTCGGGGTCGTAGCTGAGCTGGTCACGCCAGCGGGCGCGGTCGGCGGCGTAGGCGCGGGCGACCAGGGCCGGGTGCGACGCGGCGGGTGCGCCCGCGACGGCGATGGTGTTCTCTGGAACGGCGAACATCGGGAAGTCTCTTCTCGGGATACGTGAGCACGACGCGGCAGACGGGCCGCGAGGACGGGCTGGATCACCGACAACAGAGACAGAGCGCGCCAGCGACTCGGCAGAGGTCGATGTGACCCCGCCGGTCTGTCATGGCGCGAAGAAGCACGGGAGTAGGAAAGCGTTAGAAGGCGTCCCCGTCAAAGGCGCCCACGAAGTGGGAGCCAATCCGCCCGCCGGTTCGCACCGAATGGGTGATGAGGACGACCGACGAGAGCAGGTGCCCATGGCCGAACGGGTTCGGCGCATCGCGGGGGTGGAGGGCGTTCCGGCACAGCAGCCGGAGCCCGGCGAGTTGCTGCAGCGCGTCGCGCGCGGCGACGAGAGCGCCTTCGAGCGGCTGTACGACATCGTCTCCGCGCCAGTGTTCGGCCTGGTCCGACGCGTGGTGCGGGACCCGGCGCAGTCGGAGGAGGTGACCCAGGAGGTGATGCTGGAACTGTGGCGCACCGCCGCCCGCTACGCCCCGGAGAAGGGCGGCGCGATGACCTGGGTCATGACCCTGGCCCACCGCCGCGCCGTCGACCGGGTGCGCTCGGCGCAGTCGGCGACCGACCGGGAGGACAAGGCCTACCGGCGGGAGACCACGCGCCCGTTCGACGAGGTCGCCGAGCAGGTGGGCACCCGGCTGGAGCACCAGCAGGTCCGGCGGTGCCTGGCGAGCCTGACCGACCTGCAGCGCGAGTCGGTCGAGCTGGCGTACTACCGGGGTATGACCTACCGCGAGGTGTCGGAGCTGCTCGACACCCCGCTGGGCACCATCAAGACTCGTCTTCGCGACGGACTCATCCGCCTGCGCGACTGCCTGGGGGTGGGACGATGACCGCCGACATCCACGCGCTGACCGGCGCCTACGCGCTGAACGCGATCCCCGAGGCCGAGCGCGCCCAGTTCGAGCGCCACCTGGCCGAGTGCGAGTCGTGCAGGCAGGAGGTCCAGGAGTTGCGGGCCACCGCGACCCGCCTGGGCGAAGCCGCCGAGGAACAGCCGCCACCGGCCTTGAAGGCCGCTGTCCTGGCCCGGATCGCCGAGGTGCGGCAGCAGTCGCCGCTCAACGAGCTGGCCGCCCGCCGCGCGAAGTCCCCGTGGCCGACCCGCATCTTCGGCGCCGCCGCGGCGGTGCTGCTCGTGGTCTCGGTGAGCCTCGGGGTGCTGCTGGTGCGGAGCAACCAGGAGGCCGACTCGGGACGGCAGCAGGTGGCGGCGATGGCCGAACTCCTGCGGGCCGACGACGCCCGGATCGTCAGCGGGACCACCGCGGACGGGCTGAGCGGAACCGTCGTGGTCTCCCGACACCGGGGCCAAGTGATGCTGCTGGCCGACAACATCCCAGCCGCGCCGGACGGGAAGACCTACCAGGCGTGGCTCATCGGCGACGGCCCTAAGCCGAAGTCGATCGGGGTGTTCGAGCCGGACCAGTCGGGACGGGCGTCGCTGGTGGACGCGTCCGGCGTGCAGAACGCCACGACCATCGGGGTGACGGTGGAACCGGACGGCGGCTCGACCGAGCCGAGCTTGCCCGCTGTGATGGAGATGGCTCTGCCGGTTTGAGCGGAGTGCTGCGAGGACGTCGACGACCAAGTCGGCGTCCTCGCAACCGCACGAGAAACCCAGACCGGCGGGCACCGGCTCGCCCACGGCGCGCGGCGATCAGCCTCCGGTGATGGAGATGGCTCCGCCTGTTCAGCGAAGCGCGGCGAGGACGTCGGCGACCAGATCGGCGGCGTCCTCACAACCGCACGAGAAACGGACCAGACCGTCGGGCACCGGGTCGCCCCACTGGGCGCGGCGGTCGGCCGTGGAGTGCAGGCCGCCGAAGCTGGTCGCGGCGGCGACGAGTCTCGCCTTCGCGATGAACGCGTCGGCGGCCTCCGCGGACTCCAGCTCGAAAGTCACCACCCCGCCGAACCGTCGCATCTGCTGCTTGGCGATCGGGTGGGCCGGGTCTGCGGCCGCCCCTGGCCACCGCAAGCCGCGGATCCGGGGATGCCCGCGCAGCGCCTGATAGAGCGCCGCGGCGTTGTCCGCCTGGCGCGCCAGCCGAAGGTCCAATGTGCCCATGCCCCGATGCGCGAGCCACACCTCGAACGGCCCGGGCACCGCCCCGCTGGCCGTCCGCTCGGTGCGGAGCCGGGCGGCGAGATCGGGGTCAGCCGCGGTGAGGTGGCCCAGGACCACATCGCTGTGGCCGGAGAGGGCCTTGGTGTCGCTGGCCACCACGATGTCCGCGCCCAGTTCCAGCGGCCGCTGCCCGAGCGGGGTCGCCGTGGTGTTGTCGACCGCGACCAGCGCGCCTGCCGCGTGGGCCAGGCGCGCGATCTCCGCGATGTCGCAAACGTCCAGGCCCGGGTTGGAGGGCGATTCGAGCAGGACGAGCCGCGCGCCGGCGACCAGCTCAGCGGTCCACTCGGCGGAAGTCGAAACCTCGCGGACGACCAGGTCACGAAGATGGTCGCGGACATACGCACGCGTCAGGTAGTAGCCGTCGGCGGGAAGGACGACCGTGTCGCCCGCGTCGAGGACCGTCCGCAACAGGGAGCTGATCGCGGCCATGCCGGAGGCGTAGAGAACACAGTGCCCGCCGTCCAGCTCCCCGATCGCCGACTCCAGCGCCGACCACGTCGGGTTCGTCGCGCGCCCGTAGAAGTCCGCGCCGCCCAGGTGGAACTGCGTGGCCAGCACCGGAGGCGCGACCGTCGGCTCGCCAGGCTCGTCCCCGGACCCGCCCGCGTGGACGCAGCGCGTGCCGTCGCCGGTCATCGTTCCGGCTTCGTCTTGCGGCCGATCAGCTCGCCCGCCATCTCCCGGATGTCGAAGCCGTCGTGGCAGATCCGGTGCACCACCTCGGTGATCGGCATCTCCACCCCGTGCTTGAACGCCAGCTCCCGGATCGACGAACACGACTTGACGCCCTCGGCGACCTGCCCGTTCGTGGCGGCCTGCGCCTGCGCGACGGTCTCGCCCCGGCCGAGGCGGGCACCGAAGGTCCGGTTGCGCGACAGCGGCGACGAGCAGGTCGCGCTCAGGTCGCCCAGACCCGCGAGCCCGGAGAACGTCATCGGGTCGGCGCCCAGCGCGGCGCCCAGGCGCGCGATCTCAGCCAGGCCGCGGGTCATCAGCAGACCCATGGTGCTGTCGCCGTAGCCGAGGCCCGCCGCCATACCGCAGGACAGCGCGATGACGTTCTTGCACGCGCCGCCCAGTTCGCAGCCGATGACGTCGGTGATCGTGTACGGCCGGAAGTAGCCAGTGGTGCACGCTTCCTGCACCTCGACCGCCCGGTCGTGGTCGGCGCAGGCGATCACCGTGCCCGCCGGCTGCTCCTCGGCGACCTCGCGGGCCAGGTTCGGCCCGGACACCACGGCGATCTGGTCGGTCGGGAACGCGGTGACGTCGGCGATGACCTCGCTCATCCGCTTCAGCGTGCCCAGCTCGACACCCTTGGCCAGGCTGACCAGCGTCGCCGAGCGGTCGAGCAGGCCGAGCCACGACGTCAGGTTGTGCCGCAGGCTCTGGCTCGGCACCGCGAGCACCACAATTTTGGCCCCGGCCAGCGCGATCGTCGGGTCCGAAGTGGACCGCAGGGTGTCGGGCAGCCGGATGCCGGGCAGGTAGTCGGCGTTGACCCGGGTGGCCTCGATCGACTCGGCCAGGTCGCGGCGGCGCGCCCACAGGGTCACCTCGCGGCCGGTGTCGGCCATGACCTTGGCGAAGGTGGTGCCCCACGACCCGGCGCCGAGGACGGTGATCTCGGTCATCGGCGGTCAGCCCGCGGTCTCGTCGCGCTTGCCGCCCGGCCGGAAGAACTCCGCGGGCGCCTGCTCACCGCGGATGTCCGCGAGCAGGGCCTGGACCTCGGTCATCAACAGGTCGGTGACCTCGCGCAGCAGCTGGTTGGTGATCGGCTTGCCGCGGTGGGCAGACAGGTCGACCGGGTCGCCGACGACGGTGGTGACCTTCTTGCGCGGCAGCGGGTGGAACTTCTTGGTGTAGCCGTCCCAGATGTTGTTCGTACCCCAGCGCGCGGCCGGGATGACCGGGACGTCGTTCTCCAGCGCCAGCCGGGCCACGCCGGTCCTGGCGCGCATCGGCCAGCCCGTCGGGTCCTTGCTGATGGTGCCCTCGGGGTAGATCAGCACGACCTTGCCCTCCTGCAGGGCCTGGTGCGCCGCGCGCAGGCTGTCCTTGGCCTCGGCGGAGCCGCGGTAGACCGGGATGCCGCCGGACCCGGCCAGGATGCGGCCGAAGACCGGCACCTTGAACAGGCTGTCCTTGGCCATGAACCGGGGGACGCGCTTGTTGCGGTGCACGAAGACCGCGTCGTTGGGCGGGTCGAGGTGCGAGACGTGGTTCATCACCAGCAGGGCGGCGCCCGTGCGCGGCAGCTTCTCGCCGCCGATGTAGGTGCGCTTGCCCAGCCAGCTGAGCGGGTAGAACGCCACCGCCGCCGCGCCGACCCAGAACCCGCCCTTCTCGCGCTTGCCCAACGTCCATCCTCCTCGTCGCACCCCAGACCTGCCGTGACAGGTGAGTCTCCCTGGCCACCCCACCGCCGGTCCAGACGGGGTGGGCTCGGCCACGGCCGGCAGGATCGAAGCCGTGGTGGACCTCGTGGTCCCGGTGAAACATCTCGACCGGGCGAAGACGCGGCTGCGTGGCGCGGTGCCGGGTGGCGCGGCGGCCCATCGCGACCTCGTGCTGGCCCTGCTCGTCGACACGCTGACCGCGGCCACCGCCGCGGCGGGCGTCCGCAGGGTGCTGGTGGTGTGCGAGGACGAGCGGGTGGTCGACGCGGTGCGCGCGACCGGGGCCGAGTGCGTCGACGAGCGTGGCCTGCCCGGGCTCAACGCGGCGCTGCGGTACGGCGCCGACCGGCTGCGCGCCGCCGACCCGGCTGTCGCGGTGGGCGCGTTGCAGGCCGACCTCCCGGCGCTGCGTCCAGCCGACTTGACCGCCGTGATCGCGGAGGCCGCCGGGCGCCGGGCGTTCGCCGCCGACCGCGACGGCACCGGCACGACCCTGCTGCTGGCCGCCCCCGGGATGGCCCTCGACCCGCGGTTCGGCCCGGGATCGGCGTCCGCGCACGGCCGCGACGCGGTCCGCGTCGGTGTGGCCTGCGACACGCTGCGCTGCGACGTCGACACCGCGGGCGATCTCGCCGAGGCGCTGACGCTGGGCGTCGGCGCGCGCACCGCACAGGTGGCCGGGGACGTCCGTCGCGTCTGCTGAGAATTAACCGAGAGGTTCAGGCCCACGGTGGGCTATTAGCGAGTTCTTGCTGAACAATAAGGCCCTGTGAGCACCGAGAGCACTGAGGAAACGATCTTCGAGGGCCCATCCCCCGAGCCGCGCGGCGTGCCGTCGGCCCCACCCGCGGTCACCCCCGCGGCGGCGGCCACCGACCTGCCCGACGACCGCTACCTCAACCGCGAGCTGTCCTGGCTCGACTTCAACGCGCGTGTTCTCGCCCTCGCCGAGGATTCCTCGCAGCCGCTGCTGGAGCGCGCGAAGTTCCTGGCGATCTTCGCCTCGAACCTCGACGAGTTCTACATGGTGCGCGTCGCGGGCCTCAAACGCCGCAACGAGACCGGCCTCTCGGTCCGCAGCGCCGACGGGCTCACCCCGCGCGAGCAACTCGCCTACATCGCCAAGCGCAACCAGGAACTCGTCGAGCAGCACTCCCGGGCCTTCGAGGACCGGGTTCGCCCGGAACTGGCCGAGCGCGGCATCAAGATCGCCAGCTGGGCCGACCTCACCGAGGACGACCGCAAGCGGCTGTCGACGTACTTCCGCGACCAGGTCTTCCCGGTGCTGACCCCGCTCGCCGTCGACCCGGCCCACCCGTTCCCGTACATCTCCGGGCTCTCGCTCAACCTCGCGGTCACCGTGCGGGATCCCGAGGGCGGCACCGAGCGGTTCGCCCGCGTCAAGGTGCCCGACAACGTGCCGCGCCTCGTGCCGATCGACCGCAGCGCCGACGAGCAGGTGGCGATCTTCCTGCTGCTCGAGGACCTGATCGCCGCGCACCTCAACATGCTGTTCGCGGGCATGGACGTCACCGAGGTGCACGCCTTCCGGGTCACCCGCAACGCCGACCTCGAAGTCGAGGAGGACCGCGACGAGGACCTGTTGCAGGCGCTGGAGCGCGAGCTCGCGCAGCGCCGGTTCGGTCCGTCGGTGCGGCTGGAGGTCGCCGACGACATGAGCGAGCACATGCTCGAACTGCTGCTGCGGGAGATGGAGGTCAACCCGTACGACGTCGTCGTCGTGCAGGGGATGCTCGACCTGTCGTGCCTGTGGCAGCTCTACAAGGTGGACCGCAAGGAACTGAAGGACCCGGTGTTCGTGCCCGCCACCCACCCGGCCTTCGGCGAACGCGAGACGCCGAAGAGCATCTTCGCCACCCTCCGCGAGGGTGATGTCCTGGTGCACCACCCGTACGACTCGTTCTCCACCAGCGTCCAGCGCTTCGTCGAGCAGGCCGCCAGCGACCCGCACGTGCTGGCGATCAAGCAGACGCTGTACCGCACCTCCGGCGACTCCCCGATCGTCGACGCGCTGATCGACGCGGCGGAGGCGGGCAAGCAGGTCGTGGCCCTGGTGGAACTCAAGGCGCGGTTCGACGAGCAAGCCAACATCAAGTGGGCGCGCGCGCTGGAGAAGGCGGGCGTGCACGTGGTGTACGGCCTCGTCGGACTCAAGACGCACTGCAAGACGTCACTGGTGGTGCGGCAGGAGGGCTCCACGATCCGCCGCTACTGCCACATCGGCACGGGCAACTACAACCCGAAGACGGCGCGGCTGTACGAGGACGTCGGCCTGCTCACCGCGGAGCCGTCGATCGGCGCGGACCTGACGGACCTGTTCAACGTCCTCACCGGCTACGCCCGCCAGGACACCTACCGCAGCCTGCTCGTCGCCCCCTACGGCGTGCGGCGCGGGATCGTGGAGCGGATCAACGACGAGATCGCGCACAAGCTGGCTGGGCGTCCCGCCGGGATCAAGGTGAAGCTCAACTCGCTGGTCGACGAGGGAGTCATCGACGCCCTCTACCGCGCTTCCCAGGCGGGCGTGCCGGTCGACGTGGTGGTGCGCGGAATCTGCGCGCTGAAGCCGGGCATCCCCGGGCTCAGCGAGAACATCCGCGTGCGGTCGATCCTGGGCCGCTTCCTGGAACACTCGCGCGTGTTCATCTTCACCGGCTCGGCGGAACACTGGATCGGCAGCGCCGACATGATGCACCGCAACCTCGACCGCCGCGTGGAAGTCCAGGTCCGCGTCACCGACCCGCGCCTCACCAAGCAGCTGGACGACATGTTCGACTCTCTGCTCGACCCCGCCACCCGCTGCTGGATCCTCGCCCCCAACGGCGACTGGCAGCCGTCGCCGGTGGGCACCGACTCGGTCCGCGACCACCAGACCGAACTGCTCAAGCGGCACCGGGCCCTGGCGTAGCCGATGGCGGACATCAGCGCGGCGGGCGCCGTGCTCTGGCGGACGAGCCCGACCCTCGAGGTCGCGCTCGTACACCGCCCGCGCTACGACGACTGGACCCTGCCGAAGGGCAAGCTGGACACCGACGAGTCGATCTACGCGGCGGCGGTCCGGGAGGTCCTTGAGGAGACCGGGTATCAGGCCGCCCTGGGACGCTATCTGGGGCAGGTGGCGTATGAAGTGCGCGGGGACTCCAAGACTGTCGACTACTTCGCCGCCGAGGCTGTTGGGGGCGACTTCAGGGTCAACGGCGAAGTGGACGAACTCCGCTGGCTGCGGCCCGCCGACGCCGTGCCGCTGCTGACCCATGAACATGACCGTGGCGTGCTGGCCAAGTTCGTCGAGCATCCGGTGACGACGACTGTGTTGTTGGTGCGTCATGCGCACGCGGGGAACAAGGCGGAGTGGCAAGGGCCGGATGACTCGCGGCCGCTGTCACCACTGGGTCTGACGCAGGTGGAGACGTTGGAAGCGCTACTGCCCTTGTTCGGGCCTACTAGGGTGCACGCGACGCCTAAGGCTCGGTGTGTGCAGACGGTTCAGGGGCTGGCGGACAAGCTTGGGGTTCCGGTGCTTCCCGAGCCTCGGCTTTCCGAGGGAAGCCACGCGGACTATCCGGCCTGCGCTGTGACACGGCTGCTGGAGATTGTGGATGAGGGCGGGACACCGGTCGTCTGCAGTCAGGGCGGCGTGATTCCGGATGTGGTCGAGCACCTGGCCAAGGAGTCCGGTATGGAACTTGAGGGTGTCAGCAGTCGGAAAGGAAGCACCTGGGTGCTGTCCTTCGCCGGGGACACGCTAGTCGGCGCCAGGTATATAGACAGAGTCTGAGCTCGGGCTGGGTCCGCACCATCGGGTGGAACTGGGCGATCCTTCTAACTGCCCTGTCTTTCCCTCTGCCTCTTCCCTCTCCTCCCTGCCCTCCGTCCATCTCTTGCTCTACATCGCTGCCGTCCCCCCGCCTCTCCTGCGCGCCTATACCAAGCCCAAGACACGCGAGAGCCCCGCACGGGAGAAGCGTGCGGGGCTCTCGCGACTAGCTGTGTGCTGCTTACTTCTTGACGGCCTTCTTGGGCGCGGCAGCCTTCGCCGTCGCCTTCGGGGCGGCCTTGGCGGCCGTGGCCGTCTTCTTCGCCGCGGCGGGCTTCTTGGCCGCCGTGGTCTTCGCCGCCGCGGTGGTCTTCGCCGCGGTGGTCTTCGTGGCCGCGGGCTTGGCCGCGGTCGTCTTCGCCGCCGTGGCCTTGGCCGCGGCAGGCTTCGCTGCCGCCCGAGTGGTGGCAGGCTTCGCAGCCGCCGCCCGGGTGGTGGTGGCGCGCGTGGTGGCCGCCTTCGGGGCCGCCGCCGCGGGCTTGGCCGCAGCCGCACGGGTACGCGTCGTCGTGCCGCGAGCCGCGGTCGAGCGTGCCGTGGTGGTGCCCGCCGCCGCACGCGTGGTGCGGGTGGCGGTGGTGGCGCGCGTCGTGGTGGCGCGGGCGGCCGGGGCGGCCGCCGCCGGACGGGTGGCCGCCACCTTGGGCAGCTTCTTCGTCCCGGACACAACCTCCTTGAACATCGTGCCCGCGCGGAACGCGGGAACGTTGGTCTTCTTCACCTTCACGGTCTCACCGGTGCGCGGGTTGCGCGCGGTACGGGCAGCGCGGGCGCGCTTCTCGAACACTCCGAACCCGGTGATGTTGACCTTCTCGCCCTTGTTGACCGTGCGAACGATCACGTCGACGAGACCGTCGACCGCAGCGCCTGCGGCCTTCTTGTCGCCGAGACGCTCGGTCAACGCCTCGATGAGTTGGGCCTTGTTCACCCTTCAGTCCTCCGTAAGAGACCACACTGCCGTTAACGGCCCAATTTGGCCGACTTCTGCACACCGTATGCCTATAGGCGCGTAATTTCCACGCGACGCGCCCGATTTTTCCTTGCATCGTGCGATGTTCGGCCCTTCAGGGGGTCGATTCGCCGAAATCGGGTGCGTCGCGTGGGTCAGCGGCGGTGGATTGTGGTCTTAGGAGATGGCCTCTCGGATACCCGCAGCGGCAGGGGATTCGGCTGCCGCTCAGCCCGCCGGAGTCGGGGTCGGGATAGGCGTCGTCACCGGCTTCCACTTGGGCCTGGCCTGCTCGAACTCGGTTACCGAGCCCTCATGGCGCAGTGTCAGGGCGATGTCGTCGAGCCCTTCGAGGAGGCGCCAACGGGTGTAGTCGTCGATGTGGAAGGGGGCGGTGAAGTCCTTGGCGCGGACTGTCTTCTCCCCGAGGTCGACGGTCACCTCGGTGCCCGGCTCGTTCTCCAGCAGCTTCCACAACAACTCGATATCGGACTGCTCACACTGGGCGGCCAGCAGGCCCGCCTTGCCCGAGTTGCCCCGGAAGATGTCGGCGAACCGGGCCGAGATGACGACCCGGAACCCGTAGTCCGCCAGCGCCCAGACCGCGTGCTCGCGGGAGGACCCGGTGCCGAAGTCCGGTCCGGCGACCAGCACGCTGCCCGCCCGGAACGCCTCCTGGTTGAGCACGAACTGCTCGTCGGACCGCCAGGCCGCGAACAGCCCGTCCTCGAACCCGGTGCGGGTCACGCGCTTGAGGTAGACCGCCGGGATGATCTGGTCGGTGTCCACGTTGGACCGGCGCAGCGGCACGCCGACGCCGGTGTGTGTGGTGAACGGCTCCATGGTGGCTCTACCTCAGTTCAGGTCGTCAGGGGTGGACAGGGTTCCGCGGACCGCCGTGGCGGCCGCGACCAGCGGCGACACCAGATGGGTGCGCCCGCCCTTGCCCTGCCTGCCCTCGAAGTTGCGGTTCGACGTCGACGCGCTGCGCTCGCCCGGCGCCAGCTTGTCGGGGTTCATCGCCAGGCACATCGAGCACCCGGCCTGACGCCACTCGGCGCCCGCGTCGAGGAAGATCTTGTCGAGACCCTCGGACTCGGCCTGCGCGCGCACCCGCATCGAGCCGGGCACCACGAGCATCCGCACCCCGTCGGCGACGTGGTGGCCGCGCAGGACGTCCGCGGCGGCGCGCAGGTCCTCGATCCGGCCGTTGGTGCAGGAGCCGAGGAACACGGTGTCGACGTGGATGTCGCGCAGCGGCGTGCCCGGCTCCAGACCCATATACGTCAGCGCCTTCTCGGCGGCGACGCGCTCGTTCTCGTCGGCGATGTCGGCCGGGTTCGGGATCGACGCCGACAGCGGCAGGCCCTGGCCCGGGTTGGTGCCCCACGTGACGAACGGGGTCAGCGTCGAGGCGTCGATGACGACCTCGGCGTCGAACTCGGCGTCGTCGTCGGTGCGCAGCTCGCGCCACGCGGCGACGGCTTCGTCCCAGTCCTCGTCGGCGGGCGCGTGCGGGCGGCCCTTGAGGTAGTCGAAGGTGGTGTCGTCGGGGGCGATCATGCCCGCGCGGGCACCGGCCTCGATCGACATGTTGCACACCGTCATCCGGGCTTCCATCGACAGCTTCTCGATGGCGTCGCCGCGGTACTCCAGGACGTAGCCCTGGCCGCCGCCGGTGCCGATCTGGGCGATGACGGCGAGAATGATGTCCTTGGCGGTCACGCCGGGGCGCAGCTCGCCGGTGACGGTGACCGCCATCGTCTTGAAAGGACGCAGCGGCAGCGTCTGGGTGGCGAGCACGTGCTCGACCTCCGAGGTGCCGATCCCGAAGGCCAGCGCGCCGAACGCGCCGTGCGTCGAGGTGTGACTGTCGCCGCACACCACGGTCATGCCGGGCTGGGTGAGGCCCAGCTGCGGCCCGACCACGTGCACGATGCCCTGTTCCGCGTCGCCCATCGGGTGCAGGCGCACGCCGAACTCGGCGCAGTTGCGGCGCAGGGTGTCGACCTGGGTGCGCGAGACCGGATCGGCGATCGGGAGGTCGATCCCAATAGTTGGTACGTTGTGGTCCTCGGTCGCTATCGTCAGATCGGGCCTGCGCACCGGTCGACCCGCGAGCCGCAGACCGTCGAACGCTTGCGGACTCGTCACTTCATGCACAAGGTGCAGGTCGATGTAGAGCAAGTCCGGTTCGGCGTCGCTGCCGCGCCGCACCACGTGCTGGTCCCAAACCTTCTCCGCGAGCGTTTTAGCCATCGCTCATCACCATCAGCTTCCCACAGGCTGGACATCCCATATGACGGGAACGTAGTATCGCTTCGTGGGACAGCATAGCGGCATCGGTGTTCTGGACAAGGCAATGGCCGTTTTGGAGGCCGTGGCCAAGGAACCTTGCGGGTTGGCGGAGCTGTGCACCAAGACCGGACTGCCACGGGCGACCGCCCACCGGCTGGCCGTCGGCCTTGAGGTGCACCGCCTGCTGCGGCGTGGTTCCGACGGCCGCTGGCGGCCGGGGGCGGCACTCAGCGAGCTCGCGGGCGGGGCGACCGACCCCCTGCTCGACGCGGCGACCGCGGTGCTGCCCAGACTGCGGGACCGCACCGGCGAGAGCGTGCAGCTCTACCGGCGCGACGGCCTGCACCGCATCTGCGTGTGCTCGGCCGAACCGCAGTCGGGGCTGCGCGACACGGTCCCGGTGGGCGCCCGCCTGCCGATGACCGCGGGCTCGGGCGCCAAGGTGCTCGCCGCGTGGGCCGACCCGGCCACCCAGCGCAGCCTGCTGGCCGACGCGGTGTTCGGCGAGCGCGCCCTGCTGGAGGTCCGGCGACGCGGCTGGGCGCAGAGTGTGGCGGAACGGGAACCTGGCGTGGCGTCGGTGTCGGCCCCGGTCCGCGACGCGTCCGGCACGGTTGTGGCGGCCGTCTCGGTTTCCGGCCCGATCGACCGCATGGGCCGCCGTCCGGGCGCACGGTGGGCGGCGGATCTGCTGGCGGCGGCCGACGCGCTGCAGAACCGGCTCTGAATCGTTAGCCGGTCTGAGTAGTGCTACGGATCACTTCGCGGTCGTATCGGTGGATTCTGTGTCCATGTCCGCCGATACGACCGCACTCCTGCGCCTCGCGGGAGAGATAGACGAACTCGGGCGCCGCCTCGGTGCGGTCGGCGCCGAACTGCGCGCCATACAGGCCGCGCCGGGAGATGTGACTTCCGCCGCTCCCAGCGAGCGGACTGATGCGCCGCCCGCACCTGCCGGGCCGCGGGCGGCTTCACCGGAACCCGCCGTATGGCCACAGGCGCCCGGGTACCTGGCATGGCCACAAGCAGCTCCGCCGGGCGCGACCGGACCCACCTTGGCAGCGCAAACGACCGCGCCTGGGCAGCAGGCAGAGCAAGCGGCTCCGGCAGGCCAACCCGGGCAAGCGTGGCCGCAGGGATCCGCGTCCGGGCAGGCTCCTTGGCCGCAAACACCTGCGCAATCCGGTGCGTGGCAGGCCGGGCCGCAGTGGACTCCCGCTCCCCTTCCTCCCCCCGTCCACCGGCGCTCGCTCGGTGAGCTGCTCAGTGAGGACGGTGCGGGGAGCCGTCTGCTCGCCTGGATCGGTGGCGCGGTGACGCTCCTCGGTGTCGTCCTTCTCCTTGTCCTCGCGGTGCAGCGCGGCTGGTTGGGGCCACTGCCTCGCGTACTGGTGGGCGCGGCGTTCGGGATGGGCTTGGTGGGGACCGGCTTGTGGCTGTACCGGACCCCGGCCGCGCGGACGGGTGCCTTCGCGCTCGCCGCGACCGGGATCGCGGTGTTGTATCTGGACACCATCGCCGCCAGTGCGCTGTATGGGTTCCTGCCGGTCGTGGTGGGGCTCACGGTCGCGCTGGGGATCGCGGTGGGTGGGCTGGTGCTGGCGGTGCGGTGGGACTCCGCGCTGCTGGGCGCGGCGGTCGTGCTGGGCTGCGCGGTGTGCGCGCCGATGATCACCGATGGGTTCACCCCGACGCTTGTGGTGTTCCTGCTTGTGGTGCAGGTCGCCACGGCGGTGGTGCGGCGCGGGTGGCCGAAGGTGGCGCTGGGTGCCGGGGTGCCGCCGCGGCTGGCTTCGGTGGTGAGCACGCTGGTGCTGATGTCGCCAGGGTCGTGGGAGAACACCGCCGCCGCCGTGGCGACCGGGGTGGTCGGCGTCGCGGTGGCGCTGTGGGAGTTGCACCGACGGCCGACCGATTTGGCTTCGCTGGGGCTGCTGGGCACGGCGGTGGTGCCGATCCTCGTCGCCGCGCTGTTCCTGCCGAAGGGGACGGCGGTGGCCGTCGTGGCCGGTGCCGCGCTGGTGCTGATCGCCGTGGGCGTGTGGTGGCGCGGGCAGGCCGGGGTCGTGGCGGTGGTCGCGGGTCTCGTGGCGCTGTTGCAGGCGACGGTGACCCAGTTCGACGGGTCCGCCCGCACGGCCGTGCTCCTCGGCGAAGCCCTGATCCTGACGGCGGTCGCGTTCCGGACCCGGCAGCGCGTCCCGCTGTACGCCGCGCTCGGGTTCGGGGTGCTGGGCACCGTGATGGCCTGGGCGAAGGACCTGCCGCCGACGTTCCTCGCCGAGTTCTCCCGGCCGTCAGACGGGTTCCTCGTCGGCGCGCTCGTGGTGGCGGGGCTGATCCTGGCGGTGGCGGTGCTGCTGCCGTGGGCGGCCGCGCGCCAAGGCGCACTCGCTTCGCCGTCGAACCACTTGGCGCCGTGGCTGTTCGCGGGCTTCGCCGTGCTCTACGGGGCGGCTGGCCTGGTGTTGTCGCTGGCGATGCTGGCGATCGACGGGCGGACGGGGTTCCTGGTCGGGCACGTGCTGATCACTGTGTCGTGGACGGTCGCGGCGCTGGCGCTGCTCGTGCGCGGCATCAACTCCGTCCCACTGCGCGTTGTCGGTCTGACGCTGGTGGGCGCGGCGGTGGTGAAGCTGGTGCTGTTCGACCTGTCCGCACTGGACGGCATGGCACGGGTGGCGGTGTTCCTCGCGGCGGGCCTGGTGTTGCTGACCGCCGGAACGCGCTACGCGAAGCTGGTGGCCGGCAAGACCTAGGCACTCACGCGGTCATCCTCCCCGGCCGGGTCGTCGCGGTACGACCTGGCCTGGAGGTCGTACAGCTCCGCGTACCGGCCGCCCGCGGCCACCAGCGACTCGTGGGTGCCCGTTTCCACGATGTGGCCGTGGTGCAGCACCACGATGACGTCGGCGTGGCGGACCGAGGCGAGGCGGTGGGTGATCAGCACGACCGTGCGGCCCGCCTGAAGTGTGCGCAGGGTCTCGTAGACGGCGGCTTCGGCGCGGGCGTCGAGGGCGGCGGTCGGCTCGTCGCAGATGAGGACCGGGGCGTCGCGGTAGAGGGCGCGGGCGACGCTCATGCGCTGCCACTGGCCGCCGGAGAGGTCGTGGCCGTCGCGGAAGCGGGTGGTGAGCAGGGAATCCCAGCCGTGGGTGAGGGTCTCGACCACGCTGTCGGCGCCGGAGTCCTTGGCCACGCGGTCGAGCACGTGGTCGTCCGGGTCTGGGCGGTCGGGGCTGCCGAGGGTGACCGCGCGGCGCGCGGTGAGGGGCCAGCGGGTCGGGTCCTGCATGACGACGGCGACACCGGCGGCGACCGAGTCGGCGTCGACCGTGGCCAGATCGACTCCGTCCCAGGTGATCGTGCCCGCGGTCGGCAGGTAGAGGCCCGCGAGCAGCTTCGCCAGCGTCGACTTGCCCGACCCGTTCTCCCCCACCAGCGCGACGACCTGGCCGCGGTGGATGGACATGTCGACGTCGGTCAACGCGGGTTTGTCGGCGCCCGGGTAGGTGAACGACACCGCGCGGACATCGATGACGGCCGGGTCGCGCGGCGCGCGGACGCCGGTCGACGGGCGGGTGCCGTTGGCGGCGTTGGCGAGGAAGGCACGCAGGTCGGCGATGTAGAGGGACTTCTCGAACAGGCGATTGGCCGCGAGGACAACCTGGGTCAGCGACGAGCGGACCGTGCGGATCGCCATGATCGCCGCGCCCGCTACGGCCAGCGGGGTGGCGCCGAGGTAGAGCAGCCACCCGAGCGTCGCGTAGGCCGCGGCGATGCCCAAGCCGGACAGCGAGCGGCCGACGAGCGAGGTGAGGGTCTGGCGGGTGCCGAGGCTGATCTGCTCGCGCAGCATGATGTCGGAGTGCCGGTCGTGCTCGGCCAACAGGAACGGCCTCGCGGTGAACGCGCGCACCTCGGCGGCGGACTCCTTGTAGGCGAGCAGGTCGGTGGTCAGCGCGCGGCGGCGTCGAGTCTCGATCATGCGGGCGAGCGACTCGTACTCCAGCCGCGCCGACCGCAGGGCCGACCACGCCTCGGGGATGACCGACAGCAGCAGGACCGGCAACAGCAGCGGGTGCAGCAGCGCGGCCGTCGCCGCCGTGGCGATCAGCGAGATGAGGCCGCCGACCAGCACGATGGCGTGGTCTGTCGCGGTCTCGACGGCGCCGAGGCCGCCGTAGCGGGCACGTTCCAGCTCGTCGTGGAAGTTCGGCTCGTCGAAGGCGACAAGGTCGACTTTGGACGTCGCGTCGGCGAGGTCGCGCTCCACGCTGCTGCGGACGCTGGGCTGTAATCGGGCCGTCGCCCCCGCGACCGCCGTATCGGCGAGGCCGCGCGCCGCGTACGCCCCGGCGAGCAGGAGCAGCGCGGGCGCCGCGGCCACGACCCGCTCCGGCGTGGGACCCGCGGCGAAGAGAGTCGTGAGGACACCAGCGACGGCGAGCAGGCCGAGCGCCGTCACCACGCCGGACACGATCTGCGCGGCGAACCCGACCAGCAGCGCCACCCGGTTCGACCGCCACGCGATGCCGCCGACCAGCCCCAACGCGGCGGGCAGCGCCTTGGCCATCCGCCACAGGCTCGCCGACACCACCTCCTCGTTGTGCCCGAACCACGACAGCGACGACAGCGCGGCCAACTGCGGTGTCGCCTTCTTCGACTTCCCCACGGTCTCCCCTTCCCCAGCGCAGGATCCCCGACAGGTCCGACAATTCCGCACGATCGGATGGCAGACGTCCCCGAGACGGGTGACATGGCGGCGCGGCGGCGTGTTGTCCCGGTGGTCCTTGGGCACCGTCGTCCCCGGCGTCACCCCCTCTCGAGAAACGGGTACATCATCGTGTTCACAAGGATCCTTACCGTCGCCGCCGCCACGGGCGCCGCACTTCTCGCGGGCCTGGGCACCGCGTCGGCCGCCCCGGCTCACATCCCGAGCGGCGACCACGACCACGGCAACTACACCATCAGCATCCTCGGCAACGCCTGTGTCGCCCCGTGGCAGTGGAACGGTCCGCTCGAGGCCGGGACCGTCGGCCACGGCGCCGGTTACGCCGCGTGCAACGGCAACTCGACCAACACCAACGGGGGCGAGGGGTACACCCTGAGCATCCTCGACAACGCGTGTGTCGCGCCGTGGCAGTGGAACGGGCCGATCGAGGCGCTGACGGCTGGGCACTGGGTCGAGTACGCGGCCTGCAATGACAACGTGGCCAACGGCTGACGTTTGATGGTTGTTCTCACCCCCGGGGCCGGTGGCTCCGGGGGTGAGGTGCGTTTAGGGGCTTGGCGCTGGGGGCTTTGGGGGTGCCTGTTTGGGTGGCCTTGCGTTTGGTGGGGCTTGAGCTGCGGTCGTGGTAAGGCAGCAGGAAATAAGTGGCCGCGAACCCGTGCTGATCGACAACCTCGAAAGGGAGCGCGTCCCTGGTTGCGCTGAGGTTGCGCGCCTCTCGGTACAACCGACTCGACGTGTTCGGGAGGTGGTGGCCGCCGCGCCACCAAGACGGGAGGCGTTGGCGTGTCCGGAATCGCTGCTGCCCTACAGGAAGACCGGATCATCGAGCCGAGGGCGCGGCCGCTCTCGCTGGTGGTGGCGCTCCCGCTCGCCCAGTTGAGAGCGCACCGCTCCCCCCGCAGCCGGGGGCTGGACGCCGACCACGTCCACGCGCTGGCCGAGGCCATCGACGCGTTGCCGCCGATCATCGTGCATCGGGCGACCATGCGGGTGATCGACGGGGCGCACCGAGTGCGGGCCGCGGAGATCCTCGGGCGGACCGAGATCAACGCCCAGTACTTCGACGGGGACGACGCCGACGCGTTCGTGTTGGCGGTGAAGTCCAACGTCACCCACGGGTTGCCGCTCTCGCTGACCGACCGCAAGGCCGCCGCCGCCGACATCCTCGCGTCGCATCCGCAGTGGTCGGACCGGATGATCGCCCGGGTCACGGGGCTGTCGCCGAAGACCGTGGCTCGGTGTCGCAGCAGCGTGCCGGAGCAGCGCGTGGGGCAGGACGGGCGGGTGCGGCCCGCCAACAGCCTGGAGAAGCGGCGGATCGCGCGGGACCTCATGCGGGAGGACCCCACGTTGTCCCTTCGGCAGGTCGCGCGGACGGCGGGCATCTCCCCCGAGACCGTGCGGGCCGTGCGAACCCGCATGCTGCGCGGGGAGGACCCGGTCCGCCTGACCAGGGCCGTCCCCGTCGCCTCCGTGCCGCCTCCGCCGCCGCCCGCGCCCGCGCAGCCGGACTGGCCGTCGGTGTTGCAGCGGCTGCGCACGGACCCGTCGATCCGGTTCACCGAGAGTGGGCGGGCGCTGCTGCGGCTGATGGACGCGCACGCGGTCAACAACGGCCGGTGGGACGCGATCGCCGAGAACGTGCCGCCGCACTGCAGGCACCTGATCGCGCAGGTCGCCAGTGAGTTCGCGCAGGCGTGGCACCGGTTCGCCGAGCAGCTGGAGCGCGTGCCCCGGATGTAGTGGTCCGCCATGAGGGAAGGAAGACAGTGGTAGGTATCCCCACGATCGCGCCCTATTCGATGCCCGCGCCCGCCGAGCTGCCCGGCAACACCGCGGCCTGGGTCGCCGACCCCGACCGTGCCGTGCTGCTGATCCACGACATGCAGCGCTTCTTCCTGCGGCCGCTGCCCGACAGCGTCCGGGAGCCGCTGGTGAAGAACGCGGCGGCGCTGCGGGAGCGCTGCCGGGCGCTGGGCGTCCCCGTGGGGTACACCGCGCAGCCGGGTGGGATGACCGCCGAGCAGCGCGGCCTGCTGAAGGACTTCTGGGGTCCCGGGATGAAGGTCGACCCGGCCGACCGCGAGATGGTGGAGCCGCTGACGCCGGACGCGGACGACTGGGTTTTCACGAAGTGGCGCTACAGCGCCTTCTTCAAGTCCGACCTGCTGGAGCGGATGCGGGGACTCGGCCGCGACCAGCTCGTCATCTGCGGTGTCTACGCCCACGTCGGGGTGCTGATGAGCGCGGTCGAGGCGTTCACCAACGACATCGAGACCTTCGTCGTGGCCGACGCGGTCGCCGACTTCTCCGCCGCCTACCACCGGCTGGCCATCGAGTACGCGGCCGAACGCTGTGCCGTCGTGGTCACGACCGACGAGGTGTTCCCATGATCACCGACGCGCTGTCGCGGATCTTATCCGCGCAGCCACCCCCGTTCGCCCTCCTGCACCGCGCCCCTGGCGAAGTCGACGTCCTGGTCGGCGAGGTGTCGACGCCACCGACCCTCGCCGACGTCCCGTTCGACGGGGACGGTCAGGTCCTGGTCATGGTCCCCTACCGGCAGATCGCCGAACGCGGCTTCGACACCGTGGACGACGGCTCCCCGCTCATCGCGCTGCGGGTCGCCGAGCACGCGACGGTATCGCTCGCCGAGGTGCTGACCCGCATCCCCAACACCCCGATCAAACTCACCGGCGGGCACTTCGACGTCACCGACGACGACTACGCCGCCGCGGTCCGCTCGATGATCGATGAGGAGATCGGCCACGGCGCGGGTTCGAACTTCGTACTCAAGCGGTCCTACGTCGCCGACATCGCCCACTACAGCCCGTCGGCGGCGCTGACGTTCTTCCGCAGGCTGTGCGAGCGGGAGGTCGGCGCGCACTGGACGTTCGTCGTGCACACCGGGGACCGCGCGTTCGTCGGCGCCAGCCCGGAGCGGCACGTCAGCCTGCGCGGCGGGGTCGCGGTGATGAACCCGATCAGCGGCACCTACCGCTACCCGCCGACCGGCCCGACCCTCGCCGGGATGATGGACTTCCTCGACGACGCCAAGGAACGCGACGAGCTGCGCATGGTGGTCGACGAGGAACTGAAGATGATGGCCCGCATCTGCCGCACCAGCGGGCGCGTCTTCGGCCCGTACCTGAAGGAGATGGCCCGGCTCGCGCACACCGAGTACTTCATCGAGGGCCACTCCGACCGGGACCCGCGCGAGATCCTGCGCGAGACGATGTTCGCCCCGACGGTCACGGGCAGCCCGCTGGAGAGCGCGTGCCGGGTGATCGCCCGGTACGAACCCGCGGGCCGCGGCTACTACAGCGGGGTCGCCGCGCTGCTGGGCCGCGACGAGGCCGGGCTGCCGACCATGGACTCGGCCATCCTCATCCGCACCGCCGACATCGACCGGGGCGGCCGGATGCGGATCGCCGTGGGCGCCACGGTGGTCCGGCACTCGGACCCGGCCTCGGAGGTCGCCGAGACCAGGGTGAAGGCCGCCGGGCTGCTTTCGGCGCTGGAGGCCGACCGGCCGACGCTGAGCGAGCACCCGCGGGTGCGGGCGATGCTGGCCGACCGCAACGTCGGCCTGTCCGGGTTCTGGCTGGCGGGCGACGAGGTGCCGCGGCCGGTCGCGGGCCTGGCGGGCAGGCAGGTGCTGGTGGTGGACGCGGAGGACACGTTCACCGCGATGATCGGCCACCAGCTCAGCTCGCTGGGCCTGGACGTGACGGTCCGGCGCTTCGACGACGACTACGCCGTTGACGACCACGAGCTGGTCGTGATGGGCCCTGGCCCAGGCGATCCGCGCGACACCGGACACGACCGGATCGCGCACCTCTATTCCACGATCAGCGGTCTGTTGGAACGCAGGCGTCCATTCCTGGCGGTGTGTCTCAGCCATCAGGTGTTGAGCAGTCTGCTCGGCCTTGATCTGCGGCGGTGCGAGTCGTCGAATCAGGGCAGGCAGCGGCGGATCGACCTGTTCGGCGAAGCCGAGCTGGTGGGTTTCTACAACTCCTTCGCCGCGCACAGCGAAGAGGACAAGGTCGACTTACCGGGAATCGGGTTGGTCGAAATCAGTCGCGATCTCCACACCGGCGAGGTGCACGCCCTGCGTGGGCCGCATTTCGCCTCCATGCAATTCCACGCGGAGTCCGTGCTCACCGAGGACGGGCCCCGCATTCTCGCCGCGCGGATCAGAGAGGTGTTGGGCACATGAAGGCCTCGGTCACCTGGTGGGACCTGACCGAATCGACGCAGACCATCGAGTCCCTGCGGACGTACCTGCGCGACGAGGGCGTCACGCCGTGGGAGTCGATCAAGGGACTGCGGCTGAAGTTCTGGGTGTCGGACCCGGTCGGGAACCGGTGGGGCGCGGTGATGCTGTGGGAGTCCGACGACTTCCTCGACCAGCCGCTGCCGCCGCACCGGGCGATGGAGCTGATCGGGTACGCGCCCACCGAGCGGGTGCGGTTCGAAGTGGAGGCCACCGTGGAGGGCGTGTTCAGCGCGGTGGGATTGTCGGGGCTGGGGTTGGCGTTCAGCGAACACTAGTGGTCATACGCAACGATTTCATCGTGGTCCTTGACGGGTGGCGGCTGAGGGTTGAGTCGACCGGGAGTGGGCCAAGCTCCATGTTGTGTCGGTGTGTGGTCGTAGCGTGGGTGTGATCGCTCCGGTCGGGGTCGATGTAGGTCCGGTGGTGGGGAATAGCTATGGGGCTCGTTGTCTGTTGTCGCTGCGGGTGTGTCGCTTGCGTGCGGACGTGTGTGCTGCCGCTTCTCGGGGTTCGGGGTGAGTAGGCAGGGGTTTCGGGTGGAGTTGGCCCCGACCGACGATCAGCGGGTGCGGCTCGGACGGCATGCCGGTTTGTCGCGGCTGGTGGAGAACTTCGCGTTGGAACGGGTGAAGGCCGCTCTTGATCAGCGGGCGGCAGAGAAGACCTACGGTGTGCCCGACGGCGGGTTGACGCCGGTGCCGTGGTCGGCTCCGGCGTTGGAGTCTGCATGGCGTGCAACGCACCCTAAGCGGTTCCCGTGGTTCACCGATGCCGGGTTGTCGTCGCGGGTCCCGAAGGAGGCATGTCGGGTCCGGGCGGCCGGATTTAGCAACTTCTTCGATTCCCGCACCGGTAAACGCACGGGCCGCAAGGTCGGGTTCCCGTCCTGGCGCAAACGCAAGCACGGCAGTCGGTTCCGCTACGACGCCGACCGAGCCAAACCGGTCGACGTCCGCACAGTACGGCTGCCAGGGGTCGGGGTAGTGGCCTCCCGGGAGGACATGACCTGGTTAGTGGATCGACTCGCGGACGGTGCGGCCAGGGTGTTGGGTGCGACGGTGAAGGAGCGGGCCGGGCGCTGGTGGATCTCATTTCAGATCGAGATCGACCGCAGCACACTCGACCAGCGCCGGACCGTCCCGCCCGATGCCCCAGCCTGTGGCATCGACCTCGGCCTGACCACCTTCGCAACGATCGTAGACACCGACGGTACGGTTACCGAGGTCCGGGCGCCGAAGCCGCTCAAAGCGGCGCTGCGGAAGCTGCGCAAGGCGAACAAGGCACTGGCCCGCTCCCGGCGGGGGTCGGCGAACCGGGTCAAGCGGCGCGCCCAACTGGCCCGGGTGCATCTGCGGGTCGCTCACCGGCGGGCCGATTTCCTGCACAAGACCACCACACGGTTGGCGAGAACCAAGTCGGCCATCGCGGTGGAAACACTCAATATTCAAGGGATGACCCGCAACCGGCGATTGGCCCGCGCGATCTCCGATGCCGGGTGGGGCGAGTTCGTCCGTCAACTCGACTACAAAACCGGCTGGTATGGGTCGCGTGTGTGGAAGGCCGATCGCTGGTTCCCCAGCTCCAAGACCTGCTCGACCCCGGGATGCGGGCAGCGATACGGCGGGTTGGCCCTAGGCGACCGGACCTGGACCTGCACCGGGTGCGGCATCGTTCATGACCGGGACCACAACGCCGCCACCAACGTGCTCGCGGCGATGCTCGCCGATGTCGCTTGACCATGTCTTTCTCGCCGGGAAGTTCCCCGGAGAGACGAAACGCCTGTGGAGACCATGTCAGCCTTCGGCTACGTCGGAGCAACGGTCAACGAAACAGGAAGATCACCGAACGGTTGGCTTACGAGGAGGCGAAGTGACGGACGACCCGATCGCGCTGGTCAAGGCGTGGTTCGAGGACGCGGTCGACACGGGGGTCCGGGAGCCCGGCGTGCTCGCGCTGGCGACCGCCGACGTGGAGGGGCGGGTCTCGAACCGGATCGTGCAGACCATCCGGATCACCGAGGAGGGGCTGGTGTTCACCAGCCACGCGGGCAGCCAGAAGGGCCGCGACATCGCCGCCACCGGCTGGGCCTCCGGGGTCCTGTACTGGCGGGAGTCGGGCAGGCAGGTGATCCTGACCGGCCCGGTGGCGCCGCTGTCGCCGCAGCTGTCCGACGCCCTGTGGAAGGCCCGGCCGCCCGCGACGCACCCGATGTCGGTGGCCTCCGCGCAGAGTTCGGTGCTGGAGGACGAGGAGGCGCTGCGCAAGGAGGCACGCAGGCTGGCCGAGAGCGGCGAGAAGCTCGACCGGCCGGAGCCCTGGCTCGGCTACCTGTTCACCCCGTCCACTGTGGAGTTCTGGCAGGCCGACCCGGAGCGCCTGCACCGCCGGATCCGGTACGACTTTGTCGACGGCGGCTGGGTGTCGACGCGACTCCAGCCCTGAGGTGACCTGGGGCCCGCCTGAGCGGGCCCCACGGCCTCACACGTTCGACAGGTCCATCGTTCCGCGCGACACCACGACCGCCGACCCCGCGACCTCGACGCGCTCGACCGCGTCGGCGTCGCCGAAGGCGGTGGCGTACATCGCCGAGCGGCGGCCCATCTCCACGCCCTGGAGGATCTCGATCTCCGCGCCCCACTCGGCGAGACCGTGCCTGGCCAGGTGGATCGCCAGCGGCCCGGCCGCGGAGCCGGTGGCGGCGTCCTCGGCCACGCCGTAGGCGGGCGAGAACATGCGCATCCGCCAGTGCGTGCCCTCCCCGGCGAAGCAGTTGGCGGCCATGTCGAGGTGTTCGGCCAGGCCGCGCTGGTCGGGGTGCAGTTCGGACAGCGCCTCGACGCTGGGGAGTCCGATGTAGACGTGCCGGGGGCCGTTGCGGTAGACCTCCACCGGCACCGTCGACGACTTCACCCCGAGCGAGTCCAGCAGGTGCTCGGCCTCGGCGTAGGGCTCCCAGGTGGGGACCGGCTGCCGCATCCTGGCCGCCACCACCTTGCCGTCGACGCGCTGGTAGTCGAACGGGATGGTGCCCATGGCGGTTTCCATCAGCAGCCGGTCGCCGTCGCGGGACTGGCCCAGCGCCACGGCGGTGCCCAGGGTCGGGTGACCGGCGAAGGGGAGTTCGTTGACCGGGGTGAAGATCCGCACGCGGACGTCCCCGCCGTTCTCCGGGGGGAGCACGAAGGTCGTCTCCGAGAGATTCATCTCGCGGGCCACCCGCTGCATCAGCTGGGCGGTCATGCCCCGCGCGTCGAGGAAGACGGCGACCGGGTTCCCCCGCAGGGCGACGTCGGTGAACACATCTGCGACCACGTAGTCAGGCATGTTCCGGAAGCTACTGATTCCGGGCGGCGTCCAAGCGGGGACCAGCACCCTTGGACACGTTGACGGTTCCCGGGCCCGGTGCGAAGTTCAGCCTATGACCGACTCGTTCGCCGACGGCAACGCCGAGCTGCGTCGCCGCAACCGATCCGTCGTCGAGGACTACATGGGCCGCCGGGGCGAGAACCGGCTGACCCGCTACCTGCTCTTCACCGAGGACGGCACCAGCGGCCTCTACACCGGTGACACGCCGGAGCCCATCGTGTCGTGCGGGCACGAGGTGCTCAAGGCGCACGGCGAGTGGTCGCTGAAGATGTTCCCGGACTGGCACTGGTTCAACATCGAGGTCTTCGAGACCCAGGACCCGAACCGCTTCTGGGTCGAGTGCGACGGCGAGGGCCAGATCCTCTACCCCGACTACCCGCCCGGCCAGTACCGCAACCACTTCCTGCACTCGTTCCTGCTCGACGACGGCAAGATCGTCCAGCAGCGCGAGTTCATGAACCCGTACAACCAGCTGCGGGCGCTCAGCATCGACATTCCCGTCATCCGCCGCGGTGGCATCCCCACCGGCGGAGCCGCCAAGGAGGCATCGTGAGCCTGGACGCGGCCCGCGCCGTCGTCGAGCTGATCACCGGCGGGTGGCGCGCGCAGGCCGTCTACACCGCGGTCAAGCTCGGCATCCCCGACCACATCGCCGCGGGCCGGACCACCGACGCGGACCTCGCCGCGGCCAGCGGGTCCAAAGAGGACGGCGTGCACCGGCTGATGCGGCTGCTCGTGGCCATCGACGTGTTCGAGGGCAACGGCCGCGACGGCTACCGCAACACCCCGGTGAGCGAGGCGCTGCTGGACGTGCCGGGTTCGCAGCGGGCCATGTGCCTGCTCTACGGCGAGGAGTTCTACGCCGCGTGGGGCCACGCCCACCAGGCGATCAGCACGGTCAGCTCCGGGTTCGAGGCCGCGTACGGCACCCCGCTCTACGCCTACCTCGGCGAGCACCGCGACGCCTCCGACCGGTTCCAGCGGGCGATGAAGGCGGGCAACCTCTTCTTCGACCACGTGCCGACCGTCTATGACTTCGCGGGCAAGCACGTCGTGGACATCGGCGGCGGCAACGGCGCGCTGCTCGCGGCGATCCTGGCGGCGACGCCGAACGCGCGCGGCACCGTGCTCGACCGCGAGCACGTGGTCGACGCGGCCAAGGCGAACCTGGCGGCCACGGTCGGGCTGGACCGGGTGACCGTCGTCGGCGGCAGCATGTTCGACGGCGTCCCCGAAGGCGGCGACGTCTACCTGCTGTGCCGGGTGCTGGCCGGGCACTCCGACGACGACATCGTCGGGCTGTTCGAGTCGATCCGCGCCGCCATGGGCGAATCGGGCAGGCTGCTGCTGCTCGACCGCCTCGTCACCGACGACGGCGAGTCGACCATGCTGCCCGCGCTGTGGGACCTGCACCTGCTGATGACCACCGGCGGCAGGCACCGCTCCCGCGAGCACCTCACCACGCTGCTGCACCGCGCGGGCCTTGAGGTCGAGCGGTCGGCGGAGCTGCCGGTGGAGACCACCGCGCTGATCGTCGCCCCGCGAGCCTGAGGACCAACACATGTGCGGCATCACCGGCTGGGTGTCCTACGACCGCGACCTGACGCGCCACCACGACACGGTGCGGGCGATGACGGACACCATGGCCCCGCGCGGCCCGGACGACGCCGGGACGTGGGTGCGGGGCGCGGCCGCGCTGGGCCACCGCAGGCTCGCGATCATCGACCTCGCGGGCGGCGTGCAGCCGATGCGGGCGCACACGGTGGCGGGCGAGGTCGTGCTCACCTACAGCGGTGAGACGTACAACTTCGCCGAGCTGCGCGCCGAGCTGACCGCCGCGGGGCACACGTTCCGCACGAACAGCGACACCGAGGTCGTCCTGCGGGGCTACCTCGAGTGGGGCGAGGCGGTCGTCGACCACCTCAACGGCATGTACGCCTTCGCCATCTGGGACGAGCGGCGGCGCAAGCTGGTGATGGTCCGCGACCGGCTGGGCATCAAGCCGCTCTACTACTACCCCACCGCCGACGGCGTGCTGTTCGGCTCGGAGCCCAAGGCGATCCTGGCCAACCCGCTGGCCCGTCGCGAGGTCGACGCGTCGGGGCTGCGGGACCTGATCGGGTTCACCATGGCGCCGGGGTGGTCGCTGTGGAAGGGGATGTACGAGGTCGAGCCGGGCACGATCGTCACGGTCGACACCGACGGCATCCACACCCGCACGTACTGGCGGCTGGAGGCCGCCCCGCACACCGATGACCTGGACGCCACGGTCGGGCGGGTGCGGGAGCTGATGACCGACATCGTCGCGCGGCAGCTCGTGGCGGACGTGCCGCGGTGCGTGCTGCTGTCGGGCGGCTTGGACTCCAGCGCCATCACCGGCCTGTCCGCGGCCCGCCTCGGCGACCAGCTGCGGACGTTCTCGGTGGACTTCGTCGACCGGGAGGAGACCTTCCGCGCCGACGAGGTCCGCGACACCCCGGACACGCCTTATATCCGGGACGTGGTGAACCTGGTCGGCTCGACGCACCAGACCATCACGATCGACCCCGCCCTGCTGACCGACCCCGAGCTGCGCCGCAAGGTGATCGCCGCCCGCGACCTGCCGATCGGCTTCGGCGAGATGGACTCCTCGCTCTACCTGCTGTTCCAGGCGATCCGCGCCGAGTCGACGGTCGCGCTGTCCGGCGAGTCGGCCGACGAGGTGTTCGGCGGCTACCGCTGGTTCCACGACGAGGCCGCGGTCAACTCGGGCACGTTCCCCTGGCTGGCGTTCCAGAGCGCGATGAGCGGCGACCGGTCCGCGATCCTGCGACCCGACCTGCGGCGGTCGCTGGACATCGACGGCTACGTCGCCGACCAGTACGCCGCCGCCGTCAACACCGTGGACCACCTCGACGGCGCGTCCGAATTGGAACGGAAGATGCGGGTGGTCAGTAACCTGCACCTGACCCGGTTCGTGCGGATGCTGCTCGACCGCAAGGACCGGGTGTCGATGGCGGTGGGCCTGGAGGTCCGGGTGCCGTTCTGCGACCACCGGCTCGTCGAGTACGCCTACAACGCCCCGTGGTCGATGAAGACGTTCGACGGGCGGGAGAAAAGCCTGCTGCGCCACGCCACCGCGCACGTCCTGCCGCCGTCGGCGCGCGACCGGGTCAAGGCGTCGTACCCGTCCACTCAGGACCCGCGCTACCTGGCGGCGCTGCAGCAGCAGGCGAAGGAAGTGCTGGCCGACAGCGGCCACGCGGTGTTCGACCTGGTCGACCCGGTCTGGCTGACCGACGCCGTGGCGCTGGACCCGGCGCGGGTGCCGAGCAACGTGCGGCGCGGGGTCGATCGGGTGCTGGACCTGTACCACTGGCTCGACATGTACCAGCCCAAGATCGAACCACGGTAAAGGACCGCCATGTGTGGAATCGCGGGCTGGGTCGCCTTCGACAGCGATCTGACCAGGAGATCCGAGGTCGCGAACGCCATGACCACCACCATGGCGTGCCGTGGTCCGGACGACTCGGGCACCTGGATCCGGCCGCACGTCGCCCTCGGCCACCGGCGGCTGGCCATCATCGATCTGCCGGGCGGGCGCCAGCCGATGGCGGTCCAGACCCCGCAGGGTGCCGTCGCCATGGTCTACAGCGGCGAGGCGTACAACTTCGCCGAACTGCGCCAGGAGCTACTGGCCAAGGGGCACAGGTTCCAGACCGCCGGCGACACCGAGGTCGTGCTGCACGGCTACCTCGAATGGGGCGAGGCGGTCGCCGAACACCTCAATGGGATGTTCGCGTTCGCCATCTGGGACGAACGCGGCGAGAAGCTCGTGATGATCCGGGACCGCCTCGGCGTCAAGCCGTTCTACTACTACCCGACCCGTGACGGGGTCCTCTTCGGCTCCGAGCCCAAGGCGATCCTGGCCAACCCGCTGGCGCGCAAGGTCGTCGACATCGACGGTCTCCGCGAGCTGGTCGGGTTCACGATGGTGCCGAAGTGGTCGCTCTGGAAGGACATGTACGAGGTCGAGCCGGGCACGATCGTCACAGTCGACCGCTCCGGCATCCGTCAGCGCACCTATTGGGCCCTGGAGCCCGCAGCGCACACCGATGACCTCGACACGACCATCGACCGCGTCCGCTCGCTGATGACCGACATCGTGCACCGGCAGCTCGTCGCCGACGTGCCGCGGTGTGTGCTGCTGTCGGGCGGACTGGACTCCAGCGCGGTCACCGGGATCGCGGCCGCCCGGTTGGCCGCGGAAGGGGAGCGGCTCAGGACGTTCTCGGTGGACTTCGTCGGCCGCGAGTCGACGTTCGCGGCCGACGAGAACTGGGACAGCCCGGACACCCCGTTCATCCGGGACGTGACGGAGCGGGTCAGCTCGGCACACCAGTTCATCACGCTGGACCCGCGCGACCTGACCGACCCGGACCTGCGCAGGGCCGTGATCACCGCAAGGGACATGCCGGTCGGCTTCGGCGAGACGGACAGTTCGCTGTACCTGATGTTCAAGGCGATCCGCGAGCAGTCCACGGTCGCCCTGTCCGGCGAGTCCGCCGACGAGGTGTTCGGCGGGTACCGCTGGATGCACGACCCGGTGGCGGTGAACGCGCCGACCTTCCCGTGGCTGGCCTACCGCAGCCCGATGAGCGGCGACCGGTCCGCGTGCCTCGCTCCGCACCTCCGGCGTCGCCTGGACCTCGATGTCTACGTCGACGACCAGTACGCCACCGCCGTGGCCGCGGTCGACCATCAGGACGGCGCGGACGCGCCGGAGCGGCTGATGCGGGTGAACCAGAACCTTCACCTGACCCGGTTCGTCCGGATGCTGCTGGACCGCAAGGACCGGATCTCCATGGCCGTCGGCCTTGAGGTCCGGGTGCCGTTCTGCGATCACCGACTCGTGGAGTACCTCTACAACGTCCCGTGGTCCATGAAGACGTTCGACGGCCGGGAGAAGAGTCTGCTCCGCGCGGCCACGGCGCATGTGCTACCGGAGTCCGTGCGAGGCAGGCGCAAGAGCCCGTACCCGTCCACGCAGGACCCTGGTTACGGACTCGCGTTGCAGCAGCAGGCCAAGGAGGTCCTCGCCGACCACGACCACCCGGTACACGCGCTGCTGGACCAGGATTGGCTCACGAACATCGTGCAACAGGACGTGTCCAAGCCGAGCGACGCGCGCCGCGGGATCGACCGGGTGCTGGACCTCTACCACTGGCTCGACCTTTACAAGCCCTCGCTGGAGCTCTGAGACCGCGCCTCCCGGACAGCTGAGGGGGGCGGTCGCGAACGACCGCCCCCCTCAGCCTGAAACCTTACGGATTACAGGACAGTTTCGCCTCCGCCCAGTCGCCGTGGTCGCTGGCCACGCCGTCGCCCGCGTCGGTGACGACCAGTTCCAACGTGCGCCCGCCGGTGACCGACACACTCACGTCGACTGTGGCCGAGGTGGGCTTCATCGTGGGCGACGAGTACTTCTCCGCGCCGTCCACCAGCACCTTGAAGACGACACTGGACGGACTGGTGTCACCCATCTCGTCGTCCACGCCGACCTTGGCGGTGAAGGTGTTGCACGTGCCGCCGAGGTTGACCTTGATGTTCGACGCCGCGTGCGCGCCCAGGCCCTTGGTGAAGGTGACGCCGTTGAGCGTGAGCGTCTTACCATCGCCCGCCGCGCTCTCGTTGTTGCTGCGGTCGCGTTCCACCGGACCCCAGCCGTTGCTCGACGACAGCCACTCCAGGTCGCTGACGAACGCGTCGCCCTTCGGCGCGGGCGGCAGCGGCCGGTCGTGCACCGCGGCGGCGAAGATGCCGAACGGCGCCGACGGGGGCAGCTTGACCGCCTGGAGCTTCTTGCCGGGGGCCAGTTCCACGGTGTTGTAGAAGACCCGGTAGTCGACGTCGGTGTTGCCGAGCCCGGTCGGGGTGTAGCGGCCCTTGACCGACACCGCGAGCTTCGCCCCGCCGGTCGACGCGTCCTGGAAGGACCAGTTCGGGAACGTCAGCGGCTTGGTCTGCTCGGTGCCGTCGGTGTACATCAGCGTCACGTTGCCGGTCGCGGTCGTGCTCGAACCCGCGCCGAGGAAGGCGACGTGGGTACCCGTGCCCGACACCAGGATCGGGTGGTTCGAGCCCTTCACCATGTTCGGCACACCCGGCGCGGGCCAGGCGAACTTGGCGCCCTGGACCGTCACCTCGGTGCCGCCGGTGAAGCCCTGCGCCGCCAGGAGTTCGGCGGCGAAGCTGTCGCCCGCGCCGTCGAAGTTGCCCTTGGCGTAGGTGGCCGCGTCGGTGATCCCGACGGTGTTGTACGCCGCGGCGACCGAGGCGTACGGCACCTGCGCGGTGGCGTGGGTGGAGTTGGTGTACGCCGCCTGACGCCAGGTGTAGGCCGCGTCGAGCCGGACCGTTGTCTTGCCGGTCGCGCCCGCGGGCGGGGTGATGGTGAGGTCGGAGCTGACCGTCGTGCCCGCCTCGACCCGCGCGAACGTGGGCGACGCCGACGCGGTCCAGCCCTCGGGGAGGGCGGGGGTGAGCTTCACGTTGCGGGCTACGTCGTTGGTGGCGTTGGTGAAGGTCGCGGTCACCTTGGTCGGCTGGCCCGCGCCCGCCCAGAGGCTGGGGGCGGACAGGCCGGGCGTGCCGAGGCCGCCGCGGTTGCCACCGACCGCGCTGCCGCGGACCAGGGTGTACACCTGCTCGTCAGTCGCCTTGACCTGCGGGGTCTTGATGTGCACGACGCCGTCGGCGTAGTACCAGCCGGTGAAGGCGTTCGCGTAGTCCGCCTGCGACACCGGCGGAACCAGACCGCCGGTGCGGCCCTTGACCCTGATCGGCGCGGTTCCGGTGTGGACGGTGAACTCGTACGGCCGGGCGGTGGCCTTGCCGTCGTAGTCGCCGACACTCGGGCCGATCTTGACCTCGACGTCGCCGATGCCGCGGGCGGGCGCGATCACCTGGAAGGACTGGCGCGCGGCGGCGCCGTCACGGTGTTCGCGGGTGACGCCGTCGTCCTCGTAGTAGTCGAAGCCGGTGACGCCCTCGGGGTAGATGTCGAGGGTGAGCCGGTCGCCGGGCTTGAACTCGCTGTGGTGGTTGACGCCGGCGCGCGCCATGGGCACGATCGCGCCGCCCTTGACGAACAGCGGGAGCCGGTCGAGCGGGGCGTGGTAGCCGTTGATGGTCTTCGGACCCTCGTGGACCTGCCCGGTCCAGTAGTCGACCCAGGTGCCCTTCGGCAGGTAGATGCCGTCCTTGACCTCGGTGTCGGTCCACACGGGAGCGACGAGGAACTCACTGCCCGCGAGGAACTCGTACTTTGTGGTGTCGTCCCAGGTCTTGGGGTCCTCGGGGTACTCCAGGATCAGCGACCGGTTGATCGGCGCGCCGGTGTCGTGCGCCTTCGCCGCGTAGCTGTAGAGGTACGGCAGCAGGCGCTCCCGCAGCTGCAGGTACTTGCGGTTGATCGAGGTGTAGGGCTCGCCGTAGGTCCACGGCTGCTTGAACTTCGGCGTCGACCAGCCGCTCATCGTCATCAGGGCCGGGTTGAACGCCTTCCACTGCAGGTCGCGCACGTAGCTGGTGGGGCTGCCGCCGAAGATGCCGTCGATGTCACCGGCGGCGTAGGCGATACCGGAGTTGCCGGAGCCGTGGATCGCCGGGATCTGCCACTTGATGTTGTCCAGGGTGCCGCTGTGGTCACCGGTCCACTGGACCGCGCAGCGCTGCGCACCCGCCCAGCCCTCGACCATCCAGCTGTAGCCACGCGCGTCGCTGTGCTGCTCGATGCCGCCGTGCGCCTCGTCGCACGCGGAGAGCGCGTGCCGGTAGCCGGGGCCGACCCAGGCCACGTCGAGCTTGCGCACGCGCACACCCGCCTGGCCGACCTCTTCAGGCTGCTTGTCCAGGGCCGACTCGGTCCACAGGCCCATCTGGATGCCGCGGTCGCGCAGCTGCTTGCCCGTCTCGGCCAGGGCGTTGATGTCCCGGATGCCGAAGTAGGTCTCCACACCGGGCTTCTGCTCGTAGGCGTCGCGGTTGGTGGAGTAGCCGCAGCCGTAGTCGTCGTTGACGAGCATCCAGCCGCCGGGCATGTCGTGGTCGACGAACTTCTGCGCGATCTTCCCGGCGTCGGTGGTGATCTCTTTGTCCGGGTGGTACTTCCAGTCGTTCTTCGGGTCCGGGTCGACGCCCGGGCGGTAGTGGCCGCGGTTGTAGCAGTCGGAGTCGCCGTACTCCATGCCGTAGATCGGCGGCAGGAACGGGCGGCCGGTCAGCTCGGTGTAGCGGTCGAGGGAGGTGAACATGTCGCCGACGAAGTAGTACGCGTCGAACCGCTGTTCCTGGTGGGTGGTCGCCACGGGCGCGTTGAACGCGTAGGTGCCGGAAGCGAAGGTGTTGCGCAGCACGCCGTATCCGGCGGTGCTCATGTAATACGGCGAGGAGTTCGGGTTGCCGCCGTCCTCCCAGTTGAAGTCACGGGCGACCTTGATGGTCTTGTCCCGGTGGGAGAAGCGGCCGTTCTGCATGCCGCCGCCGACGAACTGCTCGGTGGCGCCGCGGCTGAGCGACTGCGTGGCGCTGGAGTCGGTCCACTTCAGCGGCGCGGTCTCCGACCAGATGACCTGGCCGTCAGGCTTGTGCAGGGCGAAGCGCAGCGGGTTCTTGTACGCGCGGACCTCGGCCTTGCCCGTGCGCAGGGAGTAGTGGTCGCCCTGGTCGGACCAGGTCGTCGCGGTGGCGGGGTAGTCACGCTTCACCACGATGTTGGATTTGGGGGCGTTGGGGTCGGTGGGCGGGGTGTTCGCCGGGTCGGTGAACTGGCCGTCCGGGGCGAGCCAGATGCGGAAGACGTCGTCGCGCTGGAACTCGACCTTCACCTTGGCGGTTCCGGCCTCGAAGGTGAAGGAGCCCTGGTCGGGGGTGAACCCGGTGACCGCGCCGAGCGCGCCGGGCGGTGCGGCGGCGGCCGCGGGGGTCGTGGCCCCCACCAGCCCCGCGACTACCGCGGCGGCCAGGGCGCCGCCCCAGAGCCGGGTAGCAGTGGTCTGACGTTTTGTGCGCATTAGACCCTCATTTCGAACATGTTCAAGCAGTGGTCCTAGGTCTACCTCATCGCAGTGGCCTCTGTCACTAGCTGAGAGGGGAGTAAGGAAACTTGTTTGCACCACTGATTGGGGCAGGCTGGTGAAATGGAGATCACCTTCGCCCGCCTGCCCGACATCGAGCGCGGCGAACTCGTGGCCCTGATGACCGATCCGGCGGTGCGCCGCCACATGCCGCTGGCGGGCGCCTTCGACGCCGCGGAGTTCGTCGCGGCCAAGGAGCGGATCTGGGCGGACCACGGCTACGGCCCGTGGGCGTTCCTGGCCGACGGCGAGTTCGTCGGCTGGGGCGGGCCGCAGCCGGAGGGCGCGGACGTGGACATCGCGCTGGTGCTGCGGCCGTCGGCGTGGGGGCTCGGCAGGCGGATCTACCCGGAGATCATCGAGCGCGTGTTCGCCGATCCCGGGTGCGACTCGGTCACCGCGCTGCTCCCGCCCAGCCGTGGCCGCGCGGCGGCCTTGCTGCGGCTGGGGTTCGTCCCGGACGGCGGCGTGTCGATCGGGGACACGCCGTTCCTGCGCTACCGGCTGATGCGGTAGCCGATCCCCCGCACGGTCTCGATCACCGACGGCGGGCGGAGTTTGCGGCGGAGCTGCGCGATCAGCACGTCCAGCACGTTCGACGCCGGATCCGCCATCTCATCCCAACCATGGCGGATGAGCTCGGCGCGGGCCACCGGCTGGCCCGGTGTGCTCATCATCCGTTCCAGCACCGCGAACTCCGTGCGGGTCAGCGTCAGCAGCACCCCCGCCCGACGCACCTCGTGGCGGGCCGGGTCGAGTTCGACATCGGCGCAGCGCAGGACCGAGGGGGCACCCGCGGCGTTGCGGCGGCACAGGCTGCCGACGCGCGCGATCAGCTCCACCATGGCGAACGGCTTCACGAGGTAGTCGTCGCCGCCGTGGCGCAGGCCCGCGACCCGGTCGGCGACGCTGTCGCGGGCGGTCAGGAACAGCACCGGCACCGGCCAGCCCGCCGCGCGCTTGCCCGACACATACCTCAGCGAATCGCCCGCGGGGAGCATCCGGTCGAAGACCGCGCAGTCGTAGGCGTTGACGTGCACGGCCATGTCGGCGTCGGGGAGGTCGGCGACCGCGTCGACGGCGAAACCCGCGCCGCGCAAGGCGGACGCTACCGCCACCCGAATGTCGTCGTCATCCTCCGTGACCAGCACCCGCACATCATCAACACTACCGGGCCACCGCCGCGTGGACGTCGGGAACGAGCAGTGCGCGCAACTCGTCGGTGCTCGGCATCCGGCCGAGTCCGCGGAGCCGCTGGGATTGGGCCTTGCGCATACCTTCGAACAGCCGCCGGGCGTCGCGGGCGTTGCCGAAGTTGGGGTCGTCGGCGATGCGGGCGAAGTAGTCCTCCAGCACCGGGTCGGCGGCCTGGTCGAGCAGGTAGTCACCGGCGGTGACCATCCGGGTGATGATCCCCAGCAGCTCGGTCGGGCTGTAGTTCTCGAACTCCACGGTCTTGCCGAAGCGCGACGCCAGACCGGGGTTCGCGGCCAGGAAGTCGACCATCTCCCCGGTGTAGCCCGCCACGATCACCGCCACCTCGTCGCGGTGGTCCTCCATCAGCTTGACCAGGGTGTCGATCGCCTCCTGGCCGAAGTCGCCGCCGGAGCCCGCCGACCGCGACAGCGTGTACGCCTCGTCGATGAACAGCACGCCGCCCTTGGCCTGCTCGAACACCTGGGCCGTCTTCTCCGCGGTGTGGCCGATGTACTGGCCGACCAGGTCCCGCCGCGAGACCTCGTGGAACTGGCCGCGAGGCAGCACACCCAGTGCCTTCAGCAGCTTTCCGTACGTGCGCGCGACGGTTGTCTTACCGGTGCCGGGAGCGCCCGCGAAGATCAGGTGGTGGCTGGCGGCGCCCACCGGCAGCCCTGCCTTGCGGCGCCAGTCGTTGACCTGCAACTCGTCGACCAGCGCGCGGACCTCCGCCTTCACCCCGGGCAGGCCGATCATGCCGTCGAGGTCGGCGAGCAGCGCGTCGAGTTCGTGGTCGCCCGCGCCGGTCGCCGCCGACGGGTCGGCGGCGCTGATCACCGTCGGCGTCGCGCCGTCGGCCAAGGCGATCCCGGGCTGCGCGGTGTTCTCCAGCGAGCACGCCTCGACCGTGCCGCGGCAGCCCGGGGCGAAGGCGACGCCGACGCCGCGGGTGTCGTGGATGGAGCAGCGGCGGATCTCCGGGGCGCTGTGGTGCGCCACGGCGATGCCCTCCGCGCCGGTGTGCGCGAACTCGCAGCCCTCCACCACGGGCCTGCCGTATTGGTAGACGTACAGGCCGCGCAGCCCGCAGCCGGTCACCGCGCAGTTGCGGATCACCGGGTCGGCGCCCATGCCCACGGTGATCCCGTCGCCGGTGACGTCGTCGATCGTGGTGTCCTCCAGCCGACCGGACGCGCCCTCGATCACCACGCCCTGCTCGGCCGAGGTGATCGCGCACTTGCTCACGTCGAACGGACCCGTGCCGCGCACGCTGATGCCCGACCCGCGCTCGGTGGTGACCGTGCAGCGGATCATGGCCAGCTCGGCGCCGTCGGACGACACCCCGCCCGCGGTCCCGCCGTGCACCTCGATGCCCTGCAGCGCCAGCGATCCGCCGACCACGCGCACCGCGGGCTGGTCGGTGCCCGCCGCGTCGATCACCACGCGACCGCCGTCGGCGACCAGCGTCAGCCTGCGTCCGGCCAGGTCGAGCGTCTCCGCATAGGTGCCCGCGGCGACGCGGACCACAGCGCCGTCCGGGGCGTCGCGCAGCGCCTCGCCGATGGACGGGTAGGACCCCGGCCGGGTCCCGACCTGCAGGGTGCGGCCAACTTGACCGAGCATCAGCCCGCCCTCTCCATCAGCCAGCCGCGGTCGGCGGCCTTGACCCCGGCCTGGAAGCGGCTGCGCGCGCCCAGCCGGTGCATGATGTCGGCCACCATGCGCCGCACGGTGCGCACCGAGATCCCCAGCCGCACCGCGGCCGACTCGTCGGTGCTGCCGGAGCACAGCAGCGACAGCAGTTCCCGCTCCCGGTCGGTCAGCACCGACGGCTCACGCGGGGCCTCGGTCGGGGCGACCGACACCGCAGTGGGCCAGACCCGCTCGAACAGCTCGACACCCGCGGTGACCACGCTCGGCAGCCGGAACACCGCGACGCCGGTGTGGGACTGGTCGGCGGTCAGCACCGCGGTCACGCCGTCGATCACCAGCGCGTCCATCGGCACGTCGGCCACGGTCCGCACGTCGGCGCCCGCCATGGCGAGCCTGCTCGACGCGGCGGTCAGCCGGGCGCTGTCGGGGAACAGGACGCGGTAGCGCACGCCGCGGCGCAGGTTCTCCAGGTCGGCGCGGCGGATCCCGCCGATCGGGTCGGTCGCTGAGCCACCGCGGGTGCTCATGACCAGGACCTCGGTGGTCGCGGCGGCGAGCAGGTCGTCGATGCCGACCGGGGCGGGCGTCTGGGCGCCGACCAGGGTGAGCCTGGGCGCGGACATCATGGCGGTCATGACAGCGGTCCTCCGATCGGGAGCGGCGGGGCGGGGACGGCCTGTTCATGCCAGTCCCAGCGGTTCCGCTGACACGGGCGGCCCTGCGGGTTAGCGTGCAAACGCAGAGCGGTTGGCTTCATGGCCACCGGTTCCGGCACTTGGGCCGGGAGCGGGACGTGAACAGGAAATCGCACGCGCCTACCTTCCGGCCGGACGCATGAGGTTTCGATGACACGGGTGATGGTCGTTGAGGACGACGAGGATCTGCGGGTCGCAGTGTCCGCCGAGCTGCGGGCCGCGGGCCTCGACGTCGACGCCGCCCCGGACATCGCAGGCGCCGACGCGCAGTTGAACAGCGGCGACCACGCGTGTGTCGTGTTCGACCGGATGCTGCCCGACGGCGACGCGATCGGCTACGTGCACCGGCGCAGGCAGCAGGGCTGGAGCGTGCCCGTGCTGTTCCTCACCGCCCGCGACGCGCTGGCCGACCGGGTCGCCGGGTTCGAGCACGGCGGCGACGACTACCTGGTCAAACCGTTCGCGATGGCCGAACTCGCCGCCAGGGTGATGACGCTGTGCAGGCGTTCCGGGGTGGGCAGGCCGTCGGTGCTGCGCCACGCCGACCTGGAGATGGACTGCGCCCGCCGCGAGGTGCGCCGCGCCGGAGTGCTGCTCACCCTGTCGGTCAAGGAGTTCGCCGTCCTGGAGTACCTGTTGGCCAGGGCCGAGACCGCGGTGCCGCGGGCCGACATCATCGAACACTGCTGGGACGAGGTGACCGACCCCACGTCTAATGTGGTCGACGTGGTGATCAAGCGGGTGCGGCGCAAACTCCGGGAGCCGGAGCTGATCCACACGGTGCGCGGTCGGGGCTACCGGCTCGGCGCGCCGTCGTGAGCGGCTCGGCCGCCGACCGCCTGCGCAAGCTGCGCCGGGTGCTGACGGCGCTGTTCACCGTGATGAACACGGTCGGCCTGGTGGTCTTCGCATGGCTGGTGATCCGCGAGGACGGTGAGCAGGGCATCCAGCGCCTCGACGCGGACCTGAAGCTGGTCACCTCGGCGGTGAGCAGGCAGCTCACCTTCGACAACGGCAACATCGGCACCGACCTGGTCAACCGCGACGAGCTGAACAACAGCTGCCCGCAGTTCGCGATCCTGCCCGGCGGCGCCCGCCAGTTCCGGGGGCACCTCAGCGCCCGCACGTGCGTCGAGATCGACAGCGCCGTCCTCAACGGACTGGCGGCGAGCGCGGTCAGCGCGGGCAAGGTGACCACCGGCTTCCAGCGCGCCGCCGACGGCGGCCTGGTCCGGGTGCGGGTGGAGCCGCTGCTCAACACCGACCGGACCTACATCGGCGCGATCGTCGCCGTCGCCGACATGGCCGAGGTCGACTCCGACCACAGCAGGCTCGTCCTGCTGGTCATCGGCGGCTGCGTCGTGCTCGTCGTCGCGATGGGCCTGGCGGGACACCAGCTTTCCGGCCGCGCGATCCGGCCCGCCGCCGCCGCGTTGCAGCAGCAGGAGGTCCTGCTCGCCGAGACCGCGCACGACCTGCGTACCCCGGTGGCCGCGCTGCGCGCGCTGGCCGAGACCGCGGCCCGCAATCCCCACGAACGAGCCGATTTGCTGCCCCGGACCGTACGCCTGGCGGCCAGGATGGGCGGAATCATCGACGGCCTGCTCATGCGCGCCCGACTCGCGGCGGGCGTCGAGCAGCTGGCCATCCAGCCGGTGTGGCTCGACCAACTGGTGCAGGGCGTGGTCGAGGAGACGCCGACCGAGGGCGCGCAGGTCACGGTCACGGCGGCGCCGACCATGGTGGCCGCCGACCCGACGCTGCTCCAGCGCGCTATCGCCAACCTGGTCGACAACGCCATCCGCTACGGCAGGCAGCCGGGGTCCGAGGCGATCGTGCACATCACCGTCGCGGGCGGCACGGTGACGGTGGCCGACCACGGGCCGGGAATCTCGCCGGAGGTCGCGGAGGAGGCGTTCGACCGGTTCAGCAGCACCGGCGGGTCATCCGGCCTCGGCCTGTCGATCGTGCGCTGGGTGGCCCAGGAACACGGCGGCACGCTGGCGGTCTACAACTCCGACGAGGGCGGCGCGATCTTCGAGCTGACCCTGCCGGTCAGTCAGGGCTGACGCACCCGCATCGTCTGCCACGGCGGCAGCCCGACCCAGTCGCCGGACGTCCGGTAGGCGAGGAAATAGGTGTAGGAGCCGGGTTTGGCGAATTGGCGCTCCAGCACGAACTCGCGCGCCATCGGCCCGACCTCGACATCGGCCAGCGTGGGGAAGTCGTGGGAGACACCTGACTCGTCGCGGACCTGGATGGTCACCTGCGGCAGGACGACGGTCTTGTCGGCGCTGATCGTCGCGCGGACGGTCACGGTCTGGCCCGCCGTCGGCGTCCCCGGCTCGACGGTGATCGGGCCCGCGAGCGTGAGACCCGCGGTGCTGGTGACCGGAATCAGGTCGGGCTCGCTCAACTGGGTCACCGCGAACACCGCGACTCCCAGCGCCAGAGCGGCCGCCACCGCCAAGTGAAGCGGCTTGGGCATCGGTTCTCGCCTTCGACTGGTCGAGGCTTCACCGTACTAGTCCGGATTGATCGCCGAGGCGATGCTCCCAGGGGGTCTGGGAAACAAGTCGGGGTGCTCGGCGATCGCGGCCTCCAACTCGGCCACGGCCCGGGCGTGCCGGGGATCGCCGGTGCGGTCGACGTAGCGGTCCACCTGTTCGGCCAGTGCTTTCAACCGCGCGAGAGCCGCCAGCCGCGCGGGCAGCGACGAGAGGACGCCCGGGTTCGACCGCAGTTCGGCTTCGGCCCGGTCGACCGCGGCCCGCACCTCGTCGGACCGCGAGGTGACGGCGGGCAGCTGTTCGCGGCGCTGGAGCTGGTCGAGCAGGGCGCGGACCCGGCTGATCGCGTACGGCGTCCGCGGCGGGCCGACCGGCCGCTCGGACACCTCGATGAGCAGCTCGGTCAGGAACCGGGCCAGCGCCGCGTGCTCGGCGGTCCTGGTCTCGGCCGCGGCGACCTCCTTGGCCTCGGCCTTGCGGTCCTTCGCCGCCAGCTCCGCCTGCCGCTGCACCCACTTGGCGGGCGACATGACGTGTTCGGCGCCCGCCGCGGCGGCCGTCGCCGCGAGGATCACCGGGGGCAGCCCGAGCACCGCGGTCAGCGTGGCCGCCACCGCCGTCGCCGTGACCCCGACCGCGCTCCCTGCCAGCACGTACTCATCGATGTTCGCGAGCCCGGCTGGGCGCGATCCCAGCTCGGTCTGCGGCGCCAGCGCCGCCGGGAGCGTCGTGGGGATGACCACCTGGGTGGTCCGCCTGGCCAGGCCCACGCGTTGCAGCAGTCTGCGGACCCGGCCCGGCTGGGCGCGTTGTTGGAGGTGGGCTTCCAGCCCGGCGATCACCGCCGCCGCCGTGGCCGCCCGGAGTTCGTCCTCGGCGCGTTGGATCGCCTGCCGGTCGTGCCGGCCGCGCGCCTGGTACTCGACCTGGTCGATCCGGTTGTGCCGACTGGTGATCAGCCCGACGACCGGCCCGCCGATCAACGCGCGGGCGCCGCCGTAGGCGAGGCCCTCCAGGTAGGTGTTGAGGAGCGTGGCCAGTGCGGTCGGGTCGAAGTCGGCGTGCGAGGCCGGGACCAGCCTGCGGAGGACCTGCTGCAGCTGCTCGGCGAACTCCGAGGCCATGAACGGCAGCCTGCCCGCGTCGACCAGCGGGGCGCGGTTCTGGTCCAGCCGGCCGTGGACCGCCTCGACCGCGCTCGCCTCGATGAAACCCCGCGTCAGGTCGAGGAGCCGGGCGCCGGCGTCGACGTTGGTCAACTCGCGTTCGGCCTTGCGACCCGCGAGATACCGGTCGACGAGCGGCACAACGGTCACCGTCGCGCCGAGCGCGGCCCAGAGCACGTAGGCCGCGCCGATCGGCAGCCCAACCGGCGGTGCCAGCAGCGCGGCCACCGTCGCCGCGGCGGCCCCGGCCGGGACTGCCCTGCGGAGCTGGTAGGTCCGCAGCCCCGGGCGGACCGGCGGCCTCGTGCCGTCCGGCCGCGGCTCGGCGGGCAGCTGCGCCGCGTCGGTGGCGAGTCGGGCGAACAGGGGTTGCAGGAGCGTCCGCCGCCGAACCGCGGTCTCGTAGGCGCGCTGGGCGGTGTCGAAGTCCTTGGCCTTGTTCTTGGCCGCGTCCTCTGCGGTGGCGAGGCGGTGGTCGGCGGGTCCCGCGACCACGGCGGTGACCAGGCCGACGGCCGCCACCGCGAGCCCGGTGGCGGGCCCGGTCATCAGCGCGGTCGGGATGGACGCGGCGAGCTGCGGAACGAACGTCGTGGCGAGCCGGGTCGCGGTGTACCACCCGCGCGCGGCCACCCCGGTCGGCTTCGCCCTCGGCGGCGCGGCGTACTTGCGGACGGCGGCCATGACGTCGTCGTCGGGCAGGGCGTCGGTGCGGTAGTCCGCGCCGGGCTGACCGGCGTCGAGGCCCGCGTTCTCGATCAGGGCCTGCATGATCTCGCGCAGCCGCGCCCGCTTGCGCAGCCGCAGGCGGCTGGTCTCGTCGAGCTGGCGGCCGGTGGCGCGGAGCTGCGCGCGGGTGCCCTGGTCGGCGGGGGACATCGTCGGATCGGCGTGCGGATCGGCTGTGGGGCTCAAGAAGTCTTGGTCGACCGTGCTCCCCGCGAGGACTTCCGCGATCGCGGCGATCCGGTAGGCGAGCAGGCCGGGGATCACGTCGGCGTGGGCTTGGCTGGATACGGTGATCTGGGCGCTGTTGGTCGCCGAGTCGATGGTGACGTCGACGAGTCGGCCGCCTTGGAGGGCGCCGGAGCGGACGGATACCCGGAAAGTGCTGCCGTCCTGGCGCGTCACCAGATAGCCGTTGCCTTGCTTGACGATCGACGCCATCCCGGCGTCAGCGGCGACTTGTCGGATGGCGGCGTGCGCCTGCCCGTGGACGGTCGACGGCTCCGGCCTGCGGCGGTCGACGACACCTTCCGGCTCGGCATGGACGGTCGGCGCGGTCGTTGGGGTCTGGGAGCGGCCGTTGTCCTCGGTGATCAGGAGTTCGAACGAGGTGTAGAGGGACATGTCGGCGAAGGTGTTGTTCTGCCCGTCGACGAAGTAGACCTCCCCATCGAGGACAACCGCGTTGAACACGTGCCCCGGCACCGGCTTGCCGTCGACGGTCCGCGTGCCGTGAACGACCGCGCGGGCGCCGTCGCCGAGGTTGCGGAGCTTCAGCACCATGTCGGCTACCGAGTCGGCGGGCTGGAACGTCCGCCCCGGCACCCCGAGCGTCGCCGCGAGCCTGCCCGCCCAGTCCTTCGCCCTGGTTCCCCGCAGCCCGGCCTCGGTCGCGGGCTGCCCACCGAGGTAGCGGTCGGTCGCGGCGGCGGACTCCTGGCAGTTCGTCCGGAACTCGGTCGCCCAGACACTCTCCGGGCTGTGGAACTGCGGGTTGATCGCTTTGAGCTCGGGGAACAGCTTGCCCAGCAACCCCTTGGGCGCGTTGCCCGCGTGGATGCCGCCCGGGCGCAGTTCCTCCGGCTGGAAGAGGGCGCGGGTGTAGGTCTCGGTCCGATGCGCCCACTCCGGGTCGATGCCCTTCTCACCGGTCTTGAGGTCGTAGGTGTGGACGACGATGGGGACGCCGTCCTGCATGAGGTCGAGGGTGATGTCGGGTTCGTTGGACTGCTGGTAGCGGCCGACCCCGAAGTCGGTCAGCAGGTTGTGGAAGTCCTCGTCGAACCGGACCCCGGGCTCGGCGCGGAGCTGGAAGTCCTTGGCGTGGGGTCCGAGGATGGCGAGCCCCTGCGCACTGATCTTGGCGGCGAGGATCTGGTGGATCTTGGTGCCGCGGTCCTGGGCGGTGATCCCGGATTTGCGCAACTGGGCGACTCGTTGGTGGGCGAGGTGTTCTTTGTATTTCAGCTTGTCGAGCTGGTCGGAGTTCGGGTCCGCCTGCTGTCGCGCCAGCGTTGCCTCCGCCGCTTTGGCCACCGCCTCGGCGATCGCGGCAGTCGGGTCCACTTGGGCGTGCTGCTGCTCGAACTCCCTTACGGACTCGTCGATGAGCCGCCGCAGCTCGGGCGCGATGTGGGCGCGGACGGTTTGGGCTTGGAGGACCCGGGGGACGTGGCGGAGGGGAAGGTTCTGCTGGATGTCGGCGGGGAGGAGCCCGGCGGCGACGAGTTCGGCGCGGATGTCGGCCCAGGTGCGGCCGGAGTCGCGCATGTGGGCACGTAGGCGCTCGACGGGGTCGGGGCTTGCGATGGCTGCTGCCAGGGGGTTGGTCGGGGGCGCGGTTTCCGACTGGGCTGTCGGCGCGGCCACGGCACTCGGCGGAGCCGTGCCGATGCCGGTCTGATCACCGCCAGATTCGGCAGCCACCACAGGGCCGACGGCACCAGGCTCCGCCGAGATCGGTTCACCCGCGGCCACGTCACCGGACTCAGTCGGCACCGGCTCACCTGCCGCCATCTCAGCACCGACGGCACCAGGCTCTGTCGACATAGGTTCGCCCGCGGCCACCTCAGGGCCGACCGCACTGGGCTCCGCCGATACCGGCTCGCCCGCGGCCACTTCGGCCGCTTCCTTGCCGCCGGTTTCCCGGTTGGTGGTCCCGGGCCGCTGTGTCGGCGCTCCACTGGCGCCACCCTGCGCCTGGGTGGGTGCCGAGCCGATCATGCCGCCTTGGCCGGTCGCCGTGGCGTTGGTGTGATCGGCGGTGCCGGTTTCCGATGTAGTCGAGCCGGTGCCGGCATCCACCGAAGCGTCTACGCCGCCCGCCGCTCCCGTGCCATTTCCTGTTCCCGAAGCACCCGCACCGGCGCCACTTCCCGCGCCCGAACCGGCGCCACCTTCCGCTCCGGCAGCGTTTTCCGCACCGGGACCGGTTTCCACCCCGGCATCGCTTCCGGACCCAACATCGCTTCCCACACCGGGGCCGGTTCCGGCTCCGCTTGCCGCACCGGTTCCAGCTCCGGATCCGGCATCTCCGCCCGCCGACGCCCCGGCCCCGGTTTCCGCACCGCTACCGCTTCCCGCATCGCCCCTATCCCCTACACCGCTTCCCGCATCGGATCCAGCTCCAGCTCCGGCCCCCGCACCGCTACCTACACCAGGCCCGGCTCCGACCCCATCCCCAACTCCGGCTCCGACTCCCGCTCCGGCTCCGACTCCCGCTCCGGCTCCGGCTCCCGCTCCGGCTGAAACATCGCTGCCCGCCGAAGCCCCAGCGCCAGCACCCGCGCCACTCCCAGCGTCCGCCCCACTCCCAGCACCCGCCCCACTCCCCGCGCCGGCGCCTGCCGAAGCGCCAGCCCCATCCCCCACTGGCGCTGACGCCTCTGGTGGCGGCCCCTCCGGCGGCGGCCCAGCAGGCGAACTCCCCGTACTCCCCCCAGGAGCCGATCCAGCAGGCGAAGGCCCACCCGAAGGCGCCCCCGTCACCAAGTTGTTCAGCTGCGTCCCAGCATGCACCCCACTAGCCCGCATCGACCCCATGGCCCCGGCCGCGAACCCATTGTCCTTAACGGACTGCACATAAGCCCCACCGTCAACCAACCCAGACAAATTCCCCGACATAATGCTATTAGCAGCATGACTAGCAACCGGCGACGTGATCGCATTCGTAGTGAACGAACTAGCCGCCACGTTCGCCGCGTTCGTCGACGGCAAATTGGTGATCTTGTTGACCCCAGGGACCTTCCGCAGCCCCTGTCCCAACGGCTCCCCCAGCGCCCCACCCAACCCAGCGGTCGCCGTCTGCTTGTAGTCGTGCTCCGACCTATACCCCTGCCGAATACTCAACTCCTGCCCAATGTGATCAATAGCGATCTCCTCAAGCGCCTCCTTCGACACCGCCCCCAACAGCTTCGGCAACTTCCCCATCTTGTTGGCCGCCGCCGCGGCGCGAGCGGCAAGAGCGACAAAGCGAGCGATATTCGCCGACATCCGGGCCGCGAACAGAGCCATCCCCGCAGGCCCACCCAAAGCCGACAGCGCGAACAGCGCCACGTTCAAAGCGATCTCAGTCCGGATCTGGTTCTTCGCGTCAGCCAACTGCTGCGCATACGTGTGGCAGAACTTGGCTATCTGCTCCATCGCATCGGCCAAGGCGACCAAACCCTCGCCGGAAGACCCATACGTGCCATGGTTCAACGACTGCACATTGGTGAACATCTGGAACCCGGCCGAGTCCCGCCAAGCGTTCAGCGTCGCCCGCGCCGACCCGTCGGACGACGTGATCGCCGCACGCAGACCCGTAGCCGCGCTGGACCAGGCGTCCCCGAGTGCCTTGGCGTCGGATTCGCTGTCGGGGGGCCAGATGGCGTCCTTGGCGTTGCCGCCGACGTTGACCACCCAGTCCCACAGGTCGCAGAACGGCTCGGTGATGTCCATGTCAGGTGAACCGCGACGTCGCCGCGGCCTCGCCGTCCACATAGGATTGGACGGCCTTGGTGCCGTTGTCGGTCAGCGTCCCGAAGTGCCCCGGCGTCTCCCCGGCGCTCTTGCTGAGCGTCGCGGCGGCCTCTCGGTAGTTCTCCATGAACGCCGTGCCCATCGGGCCTTGGCCGATCTTGCCGGGGCTGCTGATCCGCCCGTTCGCCGCCTGCCACACGGTGGCGAAGTCGGTTCCGGCGGCGCGCAGGACCGCGAGGTGGCGCAGGGCCTCGTCGGTGTCGATGTCGATGAGGCCGTCGCCGTTGCGATCGCGTTGGACCATGTCAGGCGCGTCCCGTCTGCTTGTCCAGCGCGTGCAGGAACGGGTCGAACCCGAGTTCCGCGGTCTCGACCGACGCGTCGGCGGGCAGGAACTCCTCGACCACCGCGAACCCGAGCTTCTTGGCCTCCAGCGCCGCGCGGCGGATGGTGTCGGTGATGTCGTCGGCGAGGGCCTCGGAGTCCGGGTGGCGGTAGATCCGCGGGTCGAGCCACAGCTCGATCAGCTCCCCGCCCGCGCCGACGGTCACGCTGATCAGCCCGTCGGCCGAGTCCGCCGTCGCGCGGATCTCGGTCATCCTGCGCTGGATGTCGCGGACGTCGTCGGCCAGCCGCTCGTACTCCGCGTACATGCCGTCATGCAGTTCCACATCGGCCAGTGTCGGACGGCAAACGCTTGCGCGATCAGCCGTGGCCGCTTGCGGCCACCACCCGCAAGCCACCGGGCAACACCCCGACGATGACGATGATGAGAAGACACCTGGTGCCCGCCGCCGTGGCCGCCGCGGCGCTGGCCTTCCCGCCTGCCGCGGCCGCGGTGCCGCCGCCGGAGGCGTGCCACAGCGCGGACCCGGCCCACCCGCAGGTCCGCGAACTACCGTGGGCACAGCAAGTCCTCGCCCCGCAGTCCGTCTGGTCGCACAGCACCGGCGCGGGCGTCACCGTCGCCGTGGTCGACTCCGGTGTCGACTCCGACCATCCGCAGCTGCGCGGCGGCAAAGTGCTGCCCGGCCGCGACCTGTTCCTCCCCGGCGGCGGCCCCGCGACATTCGACTGCGTCTCGCACGGCACCGGTGTCGCGGGCATCATCGCCGCCGACCCGCTGCCCGGCATCGGGTTCCACGGCATCGCCCCCGGAGCGAAGATCCTTCCGGTGCGGGTCAGCGACCGCGAGGTCGGCGACAACGGCGCCTCCACCCGGGTCGACCCGCGCGTGCTCGCCGACGGCATCCGCTTCGCCGCCGACCAGGGCGCGAAGGTGATCAACGTGTCGATCGCGGGCTACGAGGACTTCCCCGCGATCCGCGACGCCGTCGCCCACGCCGTGGCCACCGACGCGCTCGTCGTCGCCGCGGTCGGCAACGGCCAGCCCGACGAGACGACCGTGCTCCCCTCCTTCCCCGCGGCCTACGACGGCGTCCTCGGCGTCGGCGCGGTCGACGTGGACGGCGCCCGCCTCATCCGGTCGCAGATCGGCAAGTACGTCGACATCGCCGCCCCCGGCGCGACCGTCCTGGCCACCACCCGGATCGACGGGCACAGCACCCGCGACGGCACGAGCTTCGCCACCCCGTTCGTCGCGGCGACCGCGGCGCTCGTGCGGTCGGCGTGGCCCACCCTGACCGCGCCCCAGGTCGCCCAGCGCCTGATGGCGACCGCGAGTCCCGCGCGCGGCGGCAAAGGCAGTCCGGCTTACGGCGCGGGCCTGGTCAACCCGTATCGCGCGGTCATGGACGGCTTGACCCCGCTGTCACCCGCCCCGCTCGCCCCGGCGGTGATCCCACCGGTCGATCAGGCCGAGGTGGACGCCGTGGCGGAGCGAAACCATGTCGGCGCCTTGGCGAAGACGATGACCTGGGTGGTTGTCGGCGGCGTGGCCGTCGCCGTCCTGGTCGCCGTGATCCGACCGCGCGGACGCGGGCGCGGATGGCGCGCGGGCTGCGCGAAGCCGGTGCCTGCCGAGCCGGAGGTCATCGAGCCGCCTGAGCAGATCTTCCTGATCAGCCAAGACTGACTGTGTGCTCGTAGCCGTAGTGCGCGGCGAACTCGGCGAGCTGGTCGTCGTACGACCGCGACGGCAGCAGCATCCACGCCCGTCCGAGGGCCTTCACCACGACGATCGGCCCGCCCCCGGGCGCGGGCACGGCGTCCGGGTCGTCCGCGACCACCCACCGGAACACCCACGCCCACCCGATGTCGGTGGCCGCGGGCACCAGCGCCAACGGTTCGTCGGAGTCCATCCCGGCCAGCAATCCGTCCGCGATCACCCGCGCCGACGCGATGTCCACGGCATTCTCCTTCCGAACGAAAGATGCCCCGGCGCAGCGCACCGGGGCACCTGACAGCGTCGACCTTAGAGCAGCGAGCCGATGCGGGACTTGGCCTGCGCGAGGGTGGCCTCGTAGATCGCCCGCGCGTCGGTGACGGCCTTGCCCTGGGCGGCGACGGTCTGGTCGAACTCGTCGAAGAACTTCTTCGCCGCGGCCTCGGTCGCCTCCAGGACGCCACCGGCGGCGTCGGTGAAGTACGACCCGGCCGCGTCCTGGGAGAAGGTGAACTGGCTCTGTGCGATGTCGGCGTTCTGGCCCGCGGTCGCCCCGGTCTTCGAGGCCGACGCGTCCAGAGCGCCGAAGTTCGCGCTGACTTCAGGCATGCGCTTCCTTCCTTAGGTGTTGATCTGCGAGCCGAGGCCGTAGTTGGTGCCGCTCACCACGTGCGTGCCGTCGGAGTCGGCGGTCTCGTAGGAGTTGGCGGCCGTGGTCAGGTTGTCGCCCGCGGCGGCGCGCATGTTGGCGAGGTACGCCGCGCGGTCAAGGCGGTCGGCCTCGACGCCGGTGAACGCGGCGTAGGCCCCGCCCTTCCACACGCCCGCCAGCCCCTGGTTGTGGTTGCCGAGTGCGGTGTTGTTGGACTGGAAGTCCTCAGCCCTGGCTCGGGTGCCGTTGGCCAGGACGTGCATGTCCTCGGTATTGCCGTGGAGAAAAGCTCCGTCCACTGAGCACTCCCCTTCGCTCGTGCCCGTGCGCCACGGGCACGGGTCCACAGCCAAGCTAGGGTCGGCGGCCCCGCCTGGGGCGCGCACGGCACGTTCCTGCCACCGGCCGTGCCCGAGGCCCCGGGTGACGAACCATCCAGGGTGTGGCGACAGTCGTAGTGAAGAGGCCCACCCGCAGGCCCGAGCCGGAGATGCCCTCCGGCGAGCTGGTGCTGCAGCCGCCGCCGCAGATCCCGCCGCCGCCCGCGCGGCAGTGGACGCAGGCGCTGATGGCGCTGCCCATGGTGGCGATGATGGCGGCGATGATGCTGATGTTCTCCGGCTCGCAGTCGGGGAGCCTGCGGTTCGTCGTCTACGCCCTGTTCGGCGTCGGCATGCTCGGCATGATCGCCATGGGGTTCATCCAGGGCGGCGGCCCGAGCAAGCGGGAGATGGGCCACGCGCGGCGCAAGTACCTGCGGCACCTGGCCGAGAACCGGCTGCGGCTGCGCCGGTCGGTGCGCAGGCAGCGCACCGCCATGGAGTACCTGCACCCCGACCCGGCGATGCTGTGGTCGCTGGTGGGCAGTCCGCGGCTCTGGGAGCGGCGCAAGGAGGACCAGGACTTCGGCGTCGCCCGGATCGGCCGCGGCAGGCAGAGCCCGGCGATGACGCTGGTCGCGCCGGACACGCTGCCGCTGGAGGAGCTGGAACCGCTGTCCGCGCTGGCGCTGCGCCGGTTCCTCACCGCGCACAGCACCGTCGACCGGCTGCCCATCGCGATCCCGGTCAACGGGTTCAGCCGGATCTTCCTGCGCGGCGACCGCGCCGCCACGACCGCGATGCTGCGCGCCACGCTCGCCCAGCTCGTCACCCTGCACTCGCCCGACGACCTGCGGGTCGCGATCTGCGCAGGCCAGCAGAACAGGGCAGACTGGGAATGGGTCAAGTGGCTGCCGCACGCGCTGCACCCCGAGCGCACCGACGCGCTCGGCCCGCTGCGCCTTGTCGCGCCGACCATCCCCGCGCTGGAGGCCATGCTCGACGACGAGCTGACCAAGCGCCCCCGGTTCGACCCGGACGTCGACACCCGCGGCACCGGCCCGCACGTCGTCGTCGTGCTCGACGGCGGCTCGGTCGCCGGGTCCGACCACCTGATGACCGGCGGCGGCGTCGAAGGTGTGACGATCATCGACCTCACCACGCCCCCGCCGCGCGCGCTCGACCGGACCGCCGTGGTCCTCGACGTCGACGCCGACGGCGAGCTGTCCGTGGAGACCATGGACGGCGACGCCCCACTCGGCCAGGCCGACGCGCTGGGCATCGTGGCCGCCGAGGGGCTCGCCCGGCAGCTCGCGCCGCTGCGGCTGACCGCGGGCCCGGGCGGCACCGCGCCGCTGAGCGCCGAACTGGGCCTGGCCGACCTGCTCGACCTCGGCGACCCCTACGAGTTCGACCCGCAGGAGACCTGGGTGCCGCGGCCGAACCGGGACCGGCTGCGGGTCAAGTTCGGCGTCGAGGCCGACGGCGTGCCGATCGAGCTGGACCTGAAGGAGTCCGCGCAGGACGGCATGGGCCCGCACGGCCTGCTGATCGGCGCGACCGGCTCCGGCAAGTCCGAGCTGCTGCGGACCCTGGTCCTCGCCCTGGCGATCACGCACCCGCCGAACTCGCTCAACTTCGCCTTGGTCGACTTCAAGGGCGGGGCGACCTTCACCCGGCTCGACGCGCTCCCGCACACCAGCGCGGTGATCACCAACCTCGCCGACGAGCTGCACCTGGTCGACCGGATGACCGACGCGATCAACGGCGAGCTGATCCGCAGGCAGGAGCTGCTGCGCGCGGCGGGCAACTTCTCGTCCCTGCGCGACTACGAGAAGGCCCGCGCGGCGGGCGCGCCGCTGCCCGAGGTGCCGACGCTGCTGGTGATCTGCGACGAGTTCAGCGAGCTGCTCACCGCCAAGCCCGACTTCATCGACATGTTCGTCCAGATCGGACGCGTCGGGCGGTCGCTCGGCGTGCACCTGCTGCTGGCCAGCCAGCGGCTCGAAGAGGGCAGGCTGCGCGGCCTGGAGACGCACCTGTCGTACCGGATCGGCCTGCGGACGTTCTCCGACATGGAAAGCCGCGCGGTGCTGGGCGTGACCGACGCGTTCAAGCTGCCGCGCGCGCCCGGGCACGGGTTCCTCAAGGTCGGCACCGACCCGATGAGCCGGTTCCGCTCGGCCTACGTCTCCGGCGTCCACCAGCGCGTCCACGGCATCGACCCGACCGCCCACTCCGGCGACCGGCTCGCGCTGCAGGAGTACACGACGGCTTATGTGGCGGCCGAGGTCGGCCTCGACGAGGAGCCCGTGGCGGAGGAGCCGGAGTCGACCGTGGGCGAGACGCTGCTCGACATCCTGGTCGACCGGCTCGAAGGCCAGGGCGTGCCCGCGCACCAGGTGTGGCTGCCGCCGTTGGCCGAGTCGCCGACCCTCGACGGCCTGCTGCCCGACCTGGCCCACCACCCCGAGCGCGGCCTGACGGCGACGACCGCACCGCTGCGGCCGGTGATCGGGATCGTGGACCGGCCGTTCGAGCAGCGCCGCGACCCGCTGGTGCTGGACCTGGCGGGAGCGGCCGGGCACGTGCTGATCCTCGGCTCGCCGCAGACCGGCAAGAGCACGGCGGTCCGCACGATCATCACCAGCCTCGCGCTCACCCACACCCCGCGCGAAGTCCAGTTCTACTGCCTCGACTTCGGCGGCGGCACCCTCGCCGCCCTCGCGGGCCTGCCGCACGTCGGCGGTGTGTCCAGCAGGCTCGACACCGGCGCGGTGCGGCGGACGGTCGCCGAGGTCAGTTCCCTGCTGGCGCAGCGCGAGCGGCTGTTCGCCGAGCACCAGATCGACGGCGTCGTCACCTACCGCAAGCTGCGCGCCGAGGGCCGCTTCGCCGACACCCCGTTCGGCGACGTGTTCCTGGTGATCGACGGCTGGCAGACGCTGCGCAGCGACTTCGAGGACCTGGAGGAACTCGTCGCCGACATCGCCGCGCGCGGCCTGTCCTACGGCGTCCACGTCGTCGCGACCTGCACCCGCTCGTTCGACCTGCGGATGAACGTGCGCGACCTGTTCGCCAGCAAGCTCGAACTGAAGATCGGCGACCCGATCGACTCGATCATCGACCGGCGCGCCGCCGTCAGCGTGCCCGCCGACGCGCCCGGCCGGGGCATCTCGATGACCGGCCACCAGACGCTGATCGCGCTGCCCCGCATCGACGGCAAGGACACCGCCGCCGACCTCGCCGCGGGCACCGCGGAGCTGGTCGCGGCGGTCAGCACCGGCTGGCAGGGCCCGCCCGCGCCGTCGGTTCGGCTGCTGCCCGGTCTGCTCCCGTACGCCGAGCTCCCGGAGTCCGACGAGCGGACCGGCCCGGACGCCGGGTTCGCCGTCGGCATCCACGAGCGGGACCTCACGCCGATGCGGCTCGACTTCGCCGCCGACCCGCACTTCTTCCTGCTGGCCGACACCCAGTCCGGCAAGACGGCGTTCCTGCGCGTGCTCGCCAAGCGGATCATGGCGGGCTACCAGCCGGGCGAGGCCAAGATCATGCTGGTCGACCACCGGCGCGGCCTGCTCGGCGAGATCGCCCCCGAGTACCTGCTCGGCTACGGCACCAACGACTCGCACAGCTCTGGCCTGCTCGCCGAGGTCGCCGAGGCGCTGACCAACCGCCTGCCCGGCCCGGACGTCACCGCCGACCAGCTGCGCACCCGCAGCTGGTGGCGCGGGCCGGAGATCTTCGTGCTGGTCGACGACTACGACATGGTCGCCACCCACGGCACGCACCCGCTCATGCCGCTGCTCCCGCTGATCGCCCAGGGCCAGGACATCGGCCTGCACGTGGTGCTGGCCCGCCGTTCGGGCGGCGCCGGTCGCGGCCTGTTCGAGCCGGTCCTGGCGCGGCTGCGCGAGGTCGGCACCCCGGGGCTGATGATGTCCGGCGACCGCGACGAGGGCCCGCTGCTGGGCGGCATGCGCGCCCAGGTCCTGCCGCCGGGGCGCGGCTGGCTGGTCGACCGGCGCGGCCACAAGGGGCTCGTGCAGCTGGCCTGGCTGCCGCCGACGGAGTGATGGCCGGAAGCTGTCGCGGGCCGTTTCCCGGTGCCCTGCGGTGCTTCGCTTGGAGTGAACCGGAATCGTTGGAGGGGGACATGGGCGGCCACATCAACGGCGAGACCACGGCGATGGAGAACTTCGCGCAGCTGGGCATCCCGGAGCTCGGCGGCGACCTGACCAGGGCCGCGCCAGAGGCCTGCCCGAGCCCGTACGGGGTGAGCATGGAGAAGTGCCCGCCGTTGATCGCGGCGGACAAGATGAGCACGGAGCGGCTGCAGCGCTTCCTCACGCACATGACCCAGGGCCTGACCGCGTACTCGGCCGTCGCCCTGGAGTGCTCGCGGATCTACGCGGACGGAGACGACAAGGCGACGCGGGGACTCGAGGTCATCCGCAGGCCGCCGGGCGGCCTGCCCGAGATCGCGCCCGAACTGCGGCCGGGCGGGCGCTGACATGGCCTCCTACGCCACCGAGCACGTCAAGACCCTCTACGCCAAGATGATCGCCGAGCGCGACCATGTCTTCAACCACCTGTGGTCCGCGGCGGCGATGTGGACGACGGCGCTCACCCTGATCACCAACACCCACCAGGAACTCAACACCCGCAAGGGCATCCTCGCCGAGACCTGGCGCGACGCGGCGGGTACCGCGTTCATCGCCGACATCGACCGAAGCCTGGCGGCATTGAAGACGTGGATGGACAACATAGGCAGGAACACGCCTGCCACCACCATCCGCGCCCTCTTCGACAGCATGATGCTGGGCTTCGAGACTGTCGAGAGCGAATATCTCGCTTGGTTCCAGGCCGACCAACAGGGCAATGTGGATGAGGCGAACCGCCGGATGCACTCGCGTGCGGCCGCGACCGCCATGGACTTCATCGACTACCTCTACGGGGTCGCTGCCTCGAAGATGAACGAGTCGCTCGGCAACGACTGGCCTGGGCTTCGCGCGTCCACCGCACGACCCGGCGGCCCCGCGGGAGTCACGCCCGCGTCGGCGAGCCCCGGCACGCCGTCGACCCCGGACCCGGCGACCGCGCTCCCCGGCACCGAGACGCCCGACCCGGCGACCACGAACCCGCAGCCGACCAACACCGACGAGACCGATCCGGTGTCGACCGCGCTGCAGAAGGTGCCCGAGGTGCTGAGCCAGCTCAGTCAACTGGCCCAGTCGGGGCAGCAGTTGCTCAGTGGCCTCGGGTCGAGTGCGGTGCCGGACCCGATGACCGGCCTCGACCCGAAGCACTTCGACCCCGTCGAGGTCGCCGACTACGCGGCCTACGAACCCATTGGTGGCCCGACCTTGTCCGGCGTGTCACCGGCGTCCGGGCTTGGCGGCGGAGGGCTGGGCGGTGGAGGGCTTCCCGGCGGCCTGCCGGGCGGCGGACTCGGCGTCCCCGTGACGGCCCTGCCGTCAGCGGCGGGTGCCCTGGCCCAGTCTGCGGGCGGCCTGCTCGCCTCGGGCTCCGCCGCGACCTCGGCGGGCGCGGGCGGCATGCCGCCGATGATGCCGCCGCAGGCAGGCGCCCACGGCGGTGCGAGAGGCGGCGGGATCAAACCGGGTGCCGCCGAGCACCCCGCCGCCCGCCCGCGCGACCGCAAGGCGGCCGGGACGCCCGGCGTTCCCGCCGCCCTGCGCGGCCGCTCCGGCGCAGGCAAGCCCGCACGGCCACGAGCGGCGTCCGAGGTCCCCCGCCTGCGCCCGGACGTCCAGCCACTCGACGACGAGCTTTGGCTCACCGACGAAAACCCCCGCCCGCTGAGGAGTCGTCCATGACCGGAACCGAGATCAACGGCAAAACCGCCGCGATGGCCGCGTTCAGCACGCACCTGACCGCGCCCGCGATCCCGCCATCCCTGGCCCGCCTCGGCCTGCCGCCGAACATCGCGGGTCTGTTCGAGGGCATCGCGATGTCCATCTTGGACAAGGCGGCCACCGCGGAGATCGCCGCCTACCTGGCCAAGGTCACCGAGGAGATGCTGACCTACAGCCAGAAGGTCCACGCGACCGCCGCGTCGTACACGGCCGCCGACGTGGAGAGCGCGGCCAAGCTGGTCACGTCCACCCTCGGCTTCGCCCAGGAGGCCGTCGGCCTCGCGCAGCAGGCCCGGGGCCTGCTCACGCAGTCGGCCCCGCAGCCGACCACCCCGTCCACCGACGAGTCCGCCACCGCGGACCCCGCCGTCTAGGAGTCAGCCCGTGATCCCCTATGGCGCCATCCCGATCGAAGCCCACCTGGCGATGATCTCGGCGGAACAGGCCAACGTCCCCGTCCTCGCCGACGCGGCCCGCATGTGGACCGAGGTCCGCGCGTGGATCGAACAGGCCAGGCTGGAGCTGCACACCCGCGCCTACGAGCTGCTGCCCCAGTGGCCGGACGAGGCCGGGCGCGAATTCGAGGGCAAGGTCGAACGCACGCTCGCCGAGCTCCAGATGTGGGGCCAGCGAATCGACGCCTCCCAGGTCATCGAGACCCTGACCACCCTGTCCACCGCGATCCCCCCGGTGTTCCAGGCCGTGACGGGCCTCTACCAGGGATACATGGCTGCCCTGTCGAACCCGTTCACCGCGCCCGCGGCCCCCGGGTTCCAACAGGCCGCGGGCGCCGCCATGACCGCCCTGGGCGCCCACTTCGACGGCGCGATGCTGAAGGTGTGCACCGCCGCGGGCATCCAGTCGCCCGCGGACGTCATCCCCGACTTCAACGCCGAGGACGCCGCGACGGCGTTGGACACCGCGAAGGACGCGCTGTCGAGCCTGTCGAGCCTCACGTCGGCCATGGGCACCGGGGCGGACATGCTCACGGGCGGTGGCCCGTCACTGGCGGGCCTGACCCCCGTAGCCCCCACGACGGGCGCCGAACTGAGCGGCGTCAACAACTTGACCGGCCTGGGTGGCGCAGGCGGAGGCGGTGGGATTGGCGCGGTCGGCAGCCGTTGGCCGGTTGCCACTGGCCTGACCGCGGCCCGCCCAACCCCCGCTGTCGGCGCGCGCCCCACTGTGGCAGGTGGTACCCCGTTGGCCCGGTCGGCGGGCACGGCGGCGTCCAGGGCCGGAACCGGCTCCCCCATGATGCCCCCGATGGCGGGCGGCGCGGGTGCCGCGGGCAGGCCGAAGCAGGCGAACGACGACCGGTCCCGCAACCGAGCCCGCAAGGCGAAGCCGCAGCCCACCCCGCACGGCGTCCCCGCCAACCTGCGCGGCCGCTCCGGAAAGTCCGATCCCACCCTGAACCGCCGCCAGTCCCAGGACGAGGACCCTTCGTCCATCGACCTGCTGGACGAGCAGTGGCGCCTGGACGCGGCCACGTCGACCGCCTGGTCCACTATGGACGAGCAAGCGCACCGAGCGCGCTGACCCAGACCAACGGAAGCCGTGTGCGCTTGTGGCGCACACGGCTTCTTCCATGTCAGCGCACCAGTTCGTCGGCCAGCAGGTCCATCAGGAGGCCATCGTGCCAAGTCCCGTCTGAACCACGCTCGTACTGCCGCAGGACGCCGACCGGCCGGAACCCGACTTTGGCGCAGCAGCGGATCATCGCGGCGTTGTCGGCCGCGGGGTCGATGACCAGACGGTGAAAGCCGTGGGTGTCGATGAGGTGGCGGGCCAGGGTCCGCAGGGCGTCGGTGCCCAGCCCCATGCTGTGCACGGCGGGATCCAAGAACATGTCGATGCCCGCGTGCCGGTAGTCCGGATCCTCCTCGGCATGCCACTGGATCATGCCGACGACTCGCTGCTGGTGGTCGATGGTCAGGAACCGGGTGTCAGGGTCCGCCAGATCGGCCGCGATGTCCGCGGCGAGGTCGTCTCCCCCGTTCCACCGCGCCCGCACCTCAGGGGTGGCGCGGATGGCGGCCAACGCCTGGATGTCGTCCTGGACCGTGGGCCGGAGGACGACAGAGGCACCACGCAGCAAGGTCATGCCGTCAAGGCTGCCGCAACGCCGCCAACGGATCCAACCCAGGCCCCTCCGGCACCCGAGCCACCAACGATGCGGGCAACCGAACCACCGGCACCCCCTCATACCCCAACATCTTCAAAACCGACGACGCCCCCACCGGATACCGCCGACCCATATCCGTCACCACAGTCAACGTCCCCGACCGCGACTCCGCCGAAGGCATGGCCTCCACCACAGCCACCCAGCCCGGCGGAACAAACACCTGATCAGCCAACGGAACCCCTCGCTCCGTCCGCCCCCCGGTCCGCATCCCTCCAGGCACCCCTGGCTCCAACACAACAGCCACGTCCCCCGAAGAGAACGTCGCACACACCACTCCCCGATCCCGCACCGAAGCGATCCGAGGCCGAGCAGCCGGGGCGTCAGATGCCCGCCCAGCCGCCGGGTCCAACCGCCGAGCCGCCGCGGCCGCGGCCGGAGTCACCGGGAACGGACCGCTCCCCCGAACAGCCCGCTGCACATCGAACTGCAACGCGGTCAGCGGCCGCAAAACCTCTTTCTCCGCCAAGTAGTACTGCGTCTCCCCACCAGAAGTCCCGACCGCCAGCAGAGACCCGACCTTCAAATCGCCACGCCCGGGAACAGCCACCGACGGCGCCCCGAAGTCAGCCAACGCGATAGGCCCAATGGGAGCACCCTCGGGCAACATATCCAGCCAAGCCTGGCTGACCCTCGCCCAAGGCTCAGAGGTCAGCGCGAGCCCAGTCCCTACCACCGCGTAATCGACGATCTTGTGCCGATACCCCCGCCAAACCACAAACCGGTCCGCCGACCCCGCCAACTCGACCAGCAACGCCGAGTCGCCCAACAAGGTCCCGCCCGCGGGCGATGCCCCCACCAGCAGCGTCGACTCCTCAACCCGAGCACCCGCCGCGTCAACCGCGGGCGTGGAGCACAAAGACCAGCCACCGCTGAGCACTCGATCAGCACCAGGCAACGCGTCCGGCGCGTCGGCGATCCCGATTCGCGGCCCGCGCGGCACATCGACAAGTGAATCCCGCGAAACCAATCGCGTCTCCGCGTGATCACCGATCAACAGCAACGCCGACGTGTAGTTCGTGACCGGATGCAATCTCCCGTCCAGATACACATACCGCGTCCCGGTCTCCTTCTCGACGATCACCGAATCCCCGGACCGCCATCCCACATTCCCCCCTGGGACGATCAGCCCGTAAACCCCGACACAAGCCAACGCCACCACAGCCACCGCGATACTCGCGAACGACGCCCCAGCGGGCCTGCGAAACGGTGGCTGCTCCGGATCGGTCTCCCGGGTGACCAACGCCGAGATCGCCCGCTGCACCAGGAACTGGTACGCCTGCAGCTGGTCCCTCTTGGACGCCATCAGCCCCCCAGCCCGCGCACGTACCCGTACAGCCCCAGCACCGAACAGGCCACCGGCACCACCGTGATCAACACCAGGATCTCCGCGTACTCGGCGAACCGCGCCACATACGGATTGGGTTTGCGGGTGCTGTAGACGATCCCGGCGGCCGTCGCGGCGGCGCCCACGGCCAGCAGCACCGGCAACAGCGGCACCCCTCGATCAGCCATCAGCGGCCCGACGACGAGAGCGCCAAGCCCGAAGATCCCCGCCACCAGCACCGGCACCCGCTGACGCAGGATCGGATACAGCCGCGCCCGCAGCAGGAACCCGGCCGCGAGCACGACCAGCAACACCACCGCGGCCTCGCTGTCACTGCGCGCCAACAGCACCATGCACGCCGCGGCGACCACCACGGCCCCCGAGAGCATGCCGGTCAGCAGACCGTCCGCGCGGGCGACGGCCGCGTGCACCAGCGCGGCGGGCGGCTGCGGGTCGTCGCGGACCAGGTCGGCCGTCGAGCGCGGCAGCACCGGCATCGGCACCCGGCTCAGCCGCAGCGCCATCGGCGCGAACGCGGGCGACAGCGCCAGCAGCACTCCCGCGACCACGGCCGCGGTCTCGTGCGCCTCCAAGGTGTCCGAAGTGGTCATCCACCCGCCGACGACCGCCAGCACGCCGACCGTGACGGATCCGGCGAACAGCTCCGGCCACGCGATCACCCCGAGATAACCGACGAGCGCGGCCAGCGTCAGCGCCGCCCCCGCGAGCACGAGGTGTCCCGCGCTCAGCGAGTCAGCCTCGTCGGCCAGCAGCAGCCCCCCGCCCGCGAACGCGAACGGCAGCGCACACGCCGCGGCCACCGCGCCGGCGCCCGCGTCACCTATGGCCCGAGCGAGCACGACCCCGGCGCACAGCAGAACCGCCGCCGCCCCGAGCGCCCACGTCGCCGGGCCGAACCAGTCCGGACCGGCCCGCAGGACCGCGACCAGCCCGAGCATGACCGCCGCCGCGCCCGCGGCCAGGCCGGCCAGCCGGGTGTGCCGAGGTCCCCAGACGCGGCCGCGGCGGCTGGAGCCGGTGGCGATCGCGTCGACCAGGTCGTCGTACTCCAGCTCCGGCCAGTCCGTGCCGCGCGGCACCAGGTGCAGGATCTCCCCGTCGCGCACCCGGTGCGCGCCGAGCGTGCGGTCGAGGTCGAAGGCCGAGCCGTCGGTGCGGCGCAGCAGCCAGCCGCCGCCGTCGTCGGCCAGGTGGTCGCCCGCGTGCGCGAGCAGCCCGGGGAGGATCTCGGCGACGGCGGCGTGCTCAGGCAGCGCCATGTCGACGCGCCGCTGCGGGGTGGCCACGGTGACCCGCACCAGTCCGGTCGTCTGCATGCCCCCAGCCTCACGCGCGCGGGCCGCGCGCGGTCGGGTGAGGCAGGAACCTGCCGCCCGCCGCCGGGTCGCGGCCCCGGTTCCTAGCCTGGTGACCGTGTTACTCGTACCGATCGGCCACAACCTCGGCGCGTTCCACCTCGGCGGCACCCGCGTCCAACAGGTGCGCCGCGGCACCGACATCGTCGAGCTGTCCGATGTGGACTTCGCGCTGTGGGCGCTGGCGCACGGCAGCCCCGACCCCGCCCACACCGGACCGTGGGACCGCGCCGCGATCGTGGCGGCCGCCGCCGGGCTCGGCCTGACCGACGTCGATCCGGTGATCGACGGGTTCCTCGCCGCCGGTCTCCTGGCCGCGGTCGACCCGACCGACGCGGTTGGATTCGCCGAACGCCATCGGCTGATCCCGCTGCTGCTCGGGCTGGGCGACACCGCAGAGGGAATGTACGAGGTCGGCCTGATCGACACCCCGCTGCTGGCCATGACCGGCGCGCTCGCCGACCTGTGGGAGTGGTCGCCCCTGTCCGCCGACCTGTGGCGGGCCTGCCAGGAGACCGCCGCCCTGGCGTCGACCGACCCCGGCGAGGTGCTGGCGGGCCTCATCGACTCCCTGCACTCGCTGCTGTCCATGAACGCCGCGTGCGTCGATGTGCGGGTGGGTGCGGCGTGATCTTCCCCCTCGGCCACTACGTCGGCCGCCACCAGGTGCGCGTCGGCTGGGACCGGCACGACCTCACCGAGGACGAGTTCGGCACCTGGCTGCTCGTCCACGCCTACCCGAGCTCCGCGGAGATTTTCGACGCGGCCGCACGAGCGGGCGTCACCGAACGCGTCGAGACACTGATGACCCGCGGCCTGCTGACCGAGACCGACGGCGACTTCACCGCCCGCCACCGGCTGCGTCCCCTGCTCGTCGGCCTCGGGAACTCCGTGGAGGCGCCGGACCGCCACGCCATCGGCGTCCCCGGCCTGCCTCCCGTCGCCTACCTCGACCCGGCGGCCTACGAGCTGTGGCAGTGGGGCCACCTCGCCCCCACCCTCCACCACGCCACCGAAATCGACGGCGACGTGCTCGACCGCGTCCGCGCCCTGGTGTCCACCGGCTGCGCGTACCTCGACGTGGTACTCAAGTGACCGTGGCCGCACGCGACAATGGGGAGGTGCAGACCACGGGAGCCGTCCACGACCTCCGGCCGCTGGCCACCGGCCCGGTCGCCACGGTGTACGTCGGCAGACTGGCGAGCACCGGCGCCGACGTCGCCGTCAAGGTGTTCGCCGACAGCCTCGACCGCGACACCGCGGCGTGGCTCGCCCGCGAACGCAAGGCGCTGCACCAGGTCAGGCACGTCCGGTCGATCCTTCCGATCGACGGCCTGGTCGACCACACCGACGGGCGGACCGGGGTGTGGATGGAGCTGTGCCAGGGTTCCCTGGCGGGCCTGCTGAGCACTCCGGGCGCCGTCCTCGCGGCTCCCGACGTGATCGTCCTCGCCACCGCCCTGGCCGAGGCCCTGACCGCCGCCCACAGCGTCGGCGTGGTCCACGGCGGCGTGACCCCGCACAACGTGCTGTTCCGCCAGACGGGCGAGGTCACCCTGTCCGACTTCGGCCTGTCCCTGCGCGAACGCTTCCCCCGCGACCCGATGCACGCGGTGGAGTACATGTCCCCGGAAACCCTCCGCGACGGGACGGTGTCGACGTCTTCAGACCTGTATGGCCTGGGGGCGGTGCTTTACACGGCGTTGACGGGGGCGTCGCCGTTTCCCCGCCATCCGGGGGAGGCGCACGGGGACCGGATTCTCCGGGTGCTCCGCGAGCCCGTTCCCCCGATCCGGGTACCGGGCGCTCCCGACGTGTTGGGGGACATGATCGGGCTGCTCCTGGCCAAGGACCCCACGGCCCGCTTCCGCACCGCCGAGGACGTCGCCGCTCTCTTGGCGAACCTCACCGCGGTTCCACCTGCCGAGCCGGAGGAACCCGCCCCGGACTACGACTTCGACGACTTCGCCGACCTTGCCCCGCCGATCACCAGCGCCCTCGACCTCGACACTCCCACGATGCGCCTCCCGGGACCAGGATCGCCGGCCGCGCGGGCCTCTTACGCCACGCCCTCCGACCATTCACCAGTTCCGTCGGGCGTCCCCGCGCTCCAGGTGACGGGTACCCCGGCCAGTTTCCTCGCCCCCGCGCCACCAGCCGGGTCCCCGACATCCGCCTGCGCACCCGAAAACCCAGCCACCAACGCGCACCCGCCGACGACGTTCCCGCCCCCTGCTGAAACCCACCCGGCCGTACCCGAGTCCCTGGCACAACCGTCGGAATCGCTTCCGCCTGCTGTGGGTGCCCTGCCCACACCTGAGGCAGGCGCGGCAATCAACCCATCCGAACCCGTCTCGCTGGCCCCGCACACCTCCCGGCCCGCAACAGAACCCCAACCCACACTCGGGTCCCCCACCACACCCGCGCCCACAACGACAATCAACCCACCCCAACCCCTCGCGCCTGCCCCACACAACCCCGAACCCACACCCGAGTCCCCCACCACACCCGCGCACCACCTCGCGCCCACAACGGGACCCAATCCGCCTGAAATCCCAGCGCCCGCCCCGCGTAACCCCTCTGCTCCAACAGCACCCGCATCCCCAGCGCACTCGGCAGTGGCCAAACTCCCGCAGCCTGCCGCCCGCGAATTCCCGTCAGCCGCCCCTTGGGCAACCCCAGCCACGCCCGCGGGCCGCACCCTCGTCCGCATGGACGGCCCCACCAAACCCAGCCGCCTGCCCCAAACCGGCATCCTCATCGCCCTGGGCACCGTCATCGTGGCGCTGGCGGGGGCGCTCGTGTTCACCCTCACCCGGGAAACCCCCGCCCCCCAGCCCGCCCCCATGACCGAGCAACCCCGCGCGGACACGACCCCCGTCAGCCCCGTCCCCCAGGCCCGCCTAGAACTGGCCACCCCGACCGACGAAGGCACCCACGTCCAGCTCAGCTGGAGCGCCGAGGGCGACCTGGACTTCGCGGTCATCGTCGCCGGTGAGCACCTGGAGACCGCGATCGTGGTCGCCGACCGCAAACTCGCGATGCGCCTGCCCATCGACCCCGGCCGCCGCTACTGCTTCCAGGTCCGAGCCACCGACGGCGAGCACATCTACACCAGCGACCCCCAGCCCATCCGCGGCGCCCGCTGCAAGCCCTAGAGCGCCGCGAGTCCGGCGCAGGCAGTCTCCAACGGCGAGACCCCCGCCGCCACGCGCGCAGAACTCACGCCCCCGCATCCGAACGCCGCCACCCGCCACGCCCGCGAGACTCCTCGCGCGGCGGAACCAGCGACCGCACCTCCACCGCCGCCCAAACCCGCGACCGCCACCCCCGCGACCGCAGCGCCCCCCGCACGACAGTCACCTCATCCCAAGCCCGCGACGCCGCGCTGTCCGCGGTAGGCATTCCCGACCACAGAGCCATATCCAGCACCTGAGCCAGCCGAACCATCGGCAGCCGCGTCCGTTCCCCGGTCACCTCACCCGCCGACTCGGCGAGATCCCGGGTCGTCATCCCCACCCGATACGGCACCCCGTGCGCCCGCAGCCGGTCGCGCGCCTCGGCCCACGCGCCGATGACCCCGTCGGCACCGCCCCGCCTTCGACGCCGGCGGGCCCGCACCGCCTTGGCCGACGGAACCCCCACCAGCCACAACACCAGCGACCCGCCGACCACCAGCGACGCGATCACGCCAGCCCGCGGCCACGTCACCCCACCGGCCGCCGAGTCCGCCGCGGGCGGCGGAGGGTCCGGCAATTTGGGCGGCCGCAGCTCACTGTCGGTCGGCAGCTGCTCCCGCGCCTTCGCCGCGACCCCGGCCAGGTCCGGCCGAGCGGGTCCCGCCGCGGCCGCCGACCCCGTGGGGTCCAACGGCACCCAGCCGACCCCTTCCACCGCGACCTCCGGCCACGCCAGCACGTCACCGTTGCGCACGACGTGTTCCCCGCCGTCCTGAGAGGACCCGCGGAACCCGACCACCAGCCGCGCCGGGATGCCGTTGAGGCGGGCGAGCACGACGTAGGCGGCCGCGAACTGTTCGCTGGTGCCGCGTTTCGACTTGGTCAGGAAGTGGCGCAGCTGCGGCCAGCCGTGCCCGGTCGGCAGGTCCTTGCCGACCTCGGCCTGGTAGTTCGTACTCAGGAACCGGTCCAGCACCAGCGCCGACTGGAAACTCGGCCGCAACCCCTGCACGGCCCGCCCCGCCAACTCGGCGATGTCCGGCGGCACCGCCCCCAGGTCCCCCAACCCGCCCCGCGCCTTGGTGTCGACCGCCGCGCCGAGGAGCGCATCGGGGTCGGTCTGGGGCACGGCCCAGCTCAGCTGGTAGTGCGGCCGCTCGACATCCCCGTCGAGCAGCAGCGTCCCCGTGTCCTGGTCGACCAGCGGTGAGATGCCCTGCACCCCGGTCGGAATCGCCTGACTCGGCAACCATGGCGCGGGCAGGTCGTCGACCCACACTTCGGCGTCCCGTCGCGCGCCGCCGGTCGGCCCGTCGAGGCGGACGCCCAACCGGCGCGGCCGCACGTCGCTGGACCAGTTCGCCCCGTCGAAGCGGTCCAGCACGACCAGCCCCCACCGGTCCACCGCCCGATCGCTGCGGTAGCGGAACACCTCGTGATCCGGGTCGGCCATCCGACTGGCGATCTCGTTCAGCGGACTGCTGATCCGATTCCGCTGAACCGGCGCCGAATAACCATCCTTGAGCCGATACGGATCCCGCCCCACCGGATCCAGCCCACCGACCACCAGCGCCCCAACTCCCACCGCCACCACCGTCGGCAACGCGAGCCAGGCCCCCATCACCGACACCCGCCCCGACTTCGACGCGGTTCGCCCCCCAGCCCACAACACCAACGCGGCGGGCACAGCGAACGCCAACGCCGCCAACGCGGCGACAGCCCCCGGCAACGCGTGATACGCCTGCGCCAACCCGGCCACCGCCAGCGCGGGCACCAGCGCGAACAACGGCTTGTTCAGCCGCACCAACAACTCGACCCCGAGAACGGCCGCGACCAACACCGCGAGCGGGACGAACAGCACCAGCTCGGGCTCCGGCCGGGCGGGCCAGGTGGACTGCAAGGTGAGCTGCCAGCCCTCGGTCAGCCCCTTCACGATGCCGCTGATCGACTCCCCGGTGGGCAAGCCGACGATGGTGGTCGGGAACAGCACCGATTCGATCAGCCCAAGCACGCCACCGAACAACGCCACGGCGGGCCGAAACGCCCCGAGGACAGGGAACCGCTCGCACAACTCAACACAACCGTAGACAACCAGGACGACGACCAGCACCGGCAACAACACCGCCGGAAGCCCGAACACCGGCGCGAACATCACCCCGGCCACTCCCGCCGCCCCCAGCACCCCCGCCACCGCGAGCCGATTGAGGACGCCACTGTCACCGCCGGTCACCGAACACCCCACTCCCGGCAAGAACACACAGATGAGCACGCACAGCGGATGGGACTGGACAGCCGGACCAGCCGTGCGATGGGAACAGGCAAAGCGAACTCAAGGAACGGGACCGCCCCCGACGGCGCGAACCTCCGCTCACCCGATGTCGCGGACAGCACCGCTCACCGCATTCCACCGGCCCAAGACCCCCACCGCGTCCAGCTCCCCCACCCGAATCACCGAGTCCGGTCGCCAAGCCCGAGTCGCGCCCAGATCCACCCCACGACCCGTCACCACCACAACACTCCCCCCAGGCCGCAGCCCCGCCAACGGCCGCGCGACCAACTCCCCAACCCCGTCCTGCGAAACCTCACAAAGCGCGTCCAGCAGCACCTTCGCCACCCGCATCCCGCCGACGTCCAACCCCGACGGCGTCAAAAGCGAACAGTGCTGCCCCGCTGTAGAAGCCGCGAACAACAAAGAAGCAGCGACCTCCACCGCCTCCTCAAACTCCGCTGCCCCCATCGACGACGGCCGCGTGTCCAGCACGACCGTGAACCGAGGCTGAGCCGGATCCGCGTACTCCCGAATCATCAACTGCCCAGTCCGCGCCGTCGCCTTCCAGTGCAGGTACCGGACCTCGTCCCCCACCACATACTCACGCACGACCCGCAGATCCGCCGACCCGTGCAACGGCGGATCCGTAATCGGCCCGACATGGTGGTGCCGAGGATGCCCGGCCACCGGCGCTCGCGCGGCATGCCGACGCGGATGGACCCACAGCGTCGTAGTCCCCCCAGTGGTCACCCCACTCCGGGCCAGCCCGAACGGGTCCACCCGGTTCAACACCAGCGGCCCCACCGTCAACACACCACGAACATGCGTCGGCAGCTCATAGTGGTAAACCGCCGAAGCCCCAGGCGCCAGCGGTCGCACCTGGACCCGATGTTCGGAACCGCCAACCCGATCCCCCGCCGCGCACCCCCGCTGCGCCCGCCCGGTCGGATTGCGCACGACCAGCGTCGCCAACGCGGGCCGGCCGCGTTCGATTCGGTCCGGGTGGACGGTCCGGCTGACCTCCACCCGGGGCAGCCGCAGCGTCGCCGCCACCGCGACCGCCACGAACGCGACGCAAACCCCGGCCAGCGAACGGAACCACGCGAACCCGGCGACCTCGCCGACGACATAACACACGACGGCCGCGGCGAGGACGGTCCAGCCGCGGCGGGTGAGCCGCACCGCTAGCGCCTTGCGGCGGCGACCGGCGCGGCCGTGCCGGCGAGGAGTTCGTCGACGACCTGCGCGGCGGTGCCCTGGTTGAGTTCGGCGTCCGGGGTGAGCACCAGGCGGTGTCCCAGCACGGGATGCGCCACATCCTTGACGTCGTCCGGGATCACATAGTCGCGTCCATAAGTGGCCGCCAAAGCCTGCGCGGCGCGGATCAGCGCGATGCTGCCGCGGGGACTCGCGCCGTAGCGGACCAGTGGGTGGCTGCGGCTCGCCGCGGCGAGCCGGACCGCGTACGCCACGATCTCCGGCGCCAGCCGGGACCGGCGGACCTCGGCGATCACCTGCTGGACCGTCGGGATGTCGACCACCGGCCGCAGCTCGTCCGGGCTCACCCCGGCGCAGTCCGCGAGCACGACCCGCATCTCGGCGGCGTGGTCCGGGTAGCCGACCGACAGGCGCATGAGGAACCGGTCGAGCTGGGCCTCCGGCAGCCGGTAGGTGCCTTCCATCTCGATCGGGTTCTGCGTGGCCACCACGAAGAACGGCCGCGGCACGTCATGGCTGACCGAGTCCACCGTGACCCGCCGCTCGGCCATCACCTCCAGCAGCGCGGCCTGCGTCTTCGGCGTGCCGCGGTTGATCTCGTCGGCGAGCACCACGTTGGCGAAGATGCCGCCGGGGTGGAACTGGAAGCGCTCGGCGTTCTGGTGGTACACCATCACGCCGGTGATGTCGCCGGGCAGCAGGTCCGGGGTGAACTGGATGCGGTTCCACCGGCCGCCGACGCTGGCGGCGATGCAGCGGGCCAGCGTCGTCTTGCCGACGCCGGGCACGTCCTCGACCAGCAGGTGCCCCTCGGCGAAGAACGCGGCCACGGCGAGCCGGACGATCTCCGGCTTGCCCCGCATCACCGTCTGCACGTTGTCGGCGATGAGCTCGTAGGCGGCACCGGGTGTGGGCGTCACGCGTCTTGACCCTTTCGTCGTCGTGACAAGGCGAGCGCGAGCGGGGCGACCAGGACGATGGCCCCGCCCCCGGACTTCTGCGGCGCGGGCACGCCGATGAACACCTGCGGGTCGCTCGGCCCCGCCGCGTTCGTCGCGACCACCGTCACGTGATGGAACCCCGCGGGCCCAGGGTAGATACCCCGCACCGGGATGGTCACGGTGCCGACGCACGTGGCTGTGGCCTTGATCGCGTTCTCCATCCCGATGCCGACCCGGCACGTGGTCGCCGGATCGTTGGTCGTCACCTTCACGGTGACCGCGATCGAGTCCGGTCCGGTCGTCTGCACCTGGGTGAGCTGCACGACCGGCACCGCGGGCGGCGGCGAGAGGGTGGCCGACCCGGGCGCGCCGTCGACCGTCGGCGATCCGGCCGGGCCGAACCGGGTGATCGCGCGGACGGTGACCGTCAGCGGCGTCGGGTAGTTCGTGTACTGGGTGACCCCGGTCTGCACGTCGCGGTCGGCCTGACCGGTCGCGCTCACGCGGTAGGTGACGAGCGTTCCGCCCGCCAGGTTGGGCTGCGTCCACGACACCGTCGCGACCCCGCCGGGGCTGACGTCGATCTTCACCGACGGCGCCGCGGCCGGGGCGCGCGGGACGACCGGCCGGGCGCTGACGGCGGGACCGGTGCCCGCCGCGTTGCGGGCCGCGACCGAGATCACGTACGACGTGCCGTTGGCCAGGCCGTTGACCGTCGCGCTGGTCGCCGTGCCCGGCGCGGTCATCGACCCACCCGGCCACGACAGCACATACCCGTTGACCCTCGCTCCGTTCGCGGCGGCAGCGGTCCACGTGACCGCGGCCGAGCCCGCCCCGGGTACCGCGTTGACCGAGCCGGGCGCACCGGGCGGTGTCGCGGGGACGGTCGGCGGCGGCGCGGGCCTGGTTGTGGTCGACCGCGGCGCGGTGGTCGTGGTCGGCGCGGGCTTGGGCGCCGGTTTCGACGTGGTTGTCGTGGTGGGCTGCTGGGTGCTCGTGCCGCTCGACGGCGGCGGGCTGCCCGCGGTCGTGCTCGTCGGCGTCGACGTCGGGGCGGGCTTGTCGCGGCCGGTGTCGGTGCTCGGCACGTCGTCGCCGCCGACGGTGACGGACTTGACCGACCCGTCCTTCACGTCCACGACCAGCACGTGCGAGCCGTCCGGGCTGTCGACGTAGATCTGCTTGTCCTCACCGTGCGCCAGCCGCGGCGAGCCGGAACCGGGCATCTTGGTGCTGGACTTCTTCTTGCCCTGGCCGTCGTAGGTGATGACCTCGTTGCGGGTCTCGTCGACGATCGCGATCGTCTTCTCGCTGGCCACCGGACCGGCGTAGCGGCCGTCGGCGGGCAGGTCGACCGTGACGGGCCGGGCCGGGGGCCGGTCCTTCGTCAGACCCGCGGTGTCGATGAGGTGCATGCGCTTGCGCTCGGGGTCGAACACGGCGAGGCGCCCGTCGGCGTCGCTGTTGGCGACCTGCGCGGAGGCGGGCAGGTCGATGCCGACGGGCATGTTGTCGCCGAACCCGTCGGCGCCGACGAGGTGCAGCGTGTCGGAGGTGGTGTCAAGCACCACGGGCTTGTCCTTGACCAGCGCCAGCGCGCCGCGGTGGTCGGCGGGCAGCTGCGCGGGGCAGGCCAGCCGGTCGACGCCGTCGGGCAGCTCGCACAGCGCGCCGGTGTCGGTGCGGTGGACCCAGACCGTCCCGTCGCTGGTGGCCACCGGCCCGCCCAGCGTGCCCCCGGCGACGACGGTCGCGGGCGGCGAACTCAGCCGCACGATCCGCCCCGCCGACCGGTAGACCAGGTACGGCCCGCCCACGACCTCGACGGCCACGGGCCGCTCGTCGGCGGGCGCGTCGATGGCGTCCTCGACGGTCAGCGTCGCCTTGCCGAACACGGTGATCCGCGACCGGCCGACGACATAGCCGGAGTTCGGCCCCTGCACGACCTGGCTGCCGCGCTCCGCCCCGGGCACGTCGGCGCGCGCGTCGACCTGGTTGGTGGTGCCGTCGACGTGGAAGACCTGCTGCAGGCCGCCGTTGTAGACCCAGTGGCCGACCTGGACGAACTGCAGGGCCGGGGTCGCCGAGGTCTTCCCGGCCACGGCCACCCCGACGAGCGCCAGCGTGCCCGCCGCGAGCAGCGCGACGATGATCCTGGTGCGCGAGAAGACGCTGCGCCAAACCGGTGAATCAGCGTTGGTGCGAGACGAAGGCATGGTCACCCAGCGATCTGGTCAGGTCGGCACTGATTATGAACAGCAGTGTTCACCGTAACAGGGAGTGGCTGGATCCAGGGGTGGTTCGCCGGTTCCTGCCATCCGGTCCCACTGTCATCCAAATCTCATCAACACCCGCGACGCTGGACAGCGTGACCGAGCCCCGCGCAGCCCACTCCGTAGACCAATTCGGCGTGCCCGCACCGGTCCCCGTACAGGCCGCACCGATCCCGGTACGCCTGCCCTCATCACCCACGATCGGCCAGGCGACCGCCCAGCCCGCCGCGCAGGCACCCCGTCAGTCGGCCGCACCGGTCCGCCTGCCTGTCGCGCACGCCGTCAGCCAACGAGCCGCGCCTGCGGCTGTGCGCCTACCCGCCGCGCAGACCATCGCCCAAGTGGTCAACCAGCGACAAGCCACCGCCGCACCGGCCTGGACCGCTGTCCCCGCCGCCCAGCCCCGGCCCGCACCCCGCCGAAAGCCCGTCACAGAACGCTTGCGCTCACCGAGCCGGTCGACCGCGCTGCGGATCATGTGCTGGCAGCTCGTCATCGTCTCCGCGGTGCTGGCCATCGGCAGGCCGTGGTACGTCATCACGGCCGTCACGGTCGGCTGCCTGCTGCTCCTGGCCCTGACCGTCACACGCATCCGCGGCCGCTGGCCGCACGAGTGGGCCATCGCCTGGACCGCCTACCTGGTCCGCCGCCGCGCCGAGGACCTGCCCGCCGACGCGGGGCCCGCGCTGTTGCGCCACCTGGCCCCCGAGGCGACCGGGATCACGGCCACGGTCAACGCCGAGCCGGTGTTCATGCTGAGCCAGGCCGCCGGGCTCATCGCGGTCCTCCAACCCCGGTCCACCGCCCGCGACCTCACCAAAGCCATCCCCACCCCGGGCGCCATGCTGCCGCCCGCCGACGAGCAGTCGCTGGCCTTCGCGGTCCGCGTCGTCCACCACGCGGGCGTCAAACGCGACCGCCCACCCCGGGTCTGGGTCGCGCTGCAGGCGCTGCGGACCGTCGACACCCACCGCGACAGCGAGGTTCAGCTCGCCCTCGGAAACGCACTGCGCCGCGTCCGCCGCCAGCTCCGTCGCGCCGGGCTACCGACGCGGACTCTCCCCGAGCCCGAGGTCCTGGGCACCCTCGCCGCCCTGTCCCACACCAACGCGGGCCGGGGGAAGCTGCGGGAACACTGGCAGCACTGGCGCAGCGGCCCCATCCACCAGGCGGCCTTCCGCCTGGACGGCTGGGCCGACCTCGCCCCGGACGTCGCCGCCCAACTGCTGCGCTGGCTCCTCACCGCCGCCCCCGGCGCGTCGATCACCGTCTCCGTCACCGCGCGCCGCCTCCCGGACCGCGGCGACACGGAGGTGGACGCCACGGTCCGCATCGCAACGATGGGTGAGGCGACCCTCGCCGAGGCGGGCAAGGAGCTGACCAGGCTGGCTCAGGAACGCGGGATCACCCTGAACCGCCTCGACGGCCACCACACGCACGGCCTGGCCGACACCCTGCCCCTGGGGTCATGAGACGGCGGTCAGGTACATCCCCGTCGTGCCCGCACCCGGCGTGTTGCGGCAGCTGTAGTTGCCAGACGCCTTGGCATACATCAACGTCAGACAGCGGCCCAACGCGCGCTGCCCGAAGTAGTTGGGGTGCATGGATTCCTGGACATCACCCTGCGTCGACTGGCTGTCGATCCACCGTGCCCACTCGCTGGTCGCCGCCGACGCGGGCGCGGTCGAGGTGACATGCTTGCTCGCCTTCGCGCAGACCTCCCGCCCCTGCAACACATCCCGCAGGTCCATGAACTGCACGCCCTTGGCCGCCGCCACCCCCTTCAGCCGGTTGGCCAGCTGCGGCACGAGCGAGTCGCGCGCCCAGTCGGAGTCACGGTTCCAGAATGGACAGCCGCCGGTGTTCACCCGGCTCCATCCGCTTTCGTAGTAACGGTTCTCGGACCCACGCGGAATCGGCGACGGGTAGGACTGGAGCACGATCCGGTAGTCCGACGAGCCGTAGCCCGCGCCGGACATCACCGCGCGCACCTCGTCGATCGACTTGCCCACCCCGGCCATCGCCGCGTCGATCTTGCTGTCGACCACGGGCTGCTGGTCGTCGTGGCAGTAGGAGTACCAGACGATGTAGTCGGTGGCGCACTTGGTGATGATGTCGGCGAACCCGAGGTCGTTGCCCCCGATCGACAGCACGACCACCTCGACGTCGTGGGTGGCCGCGACCGCCGCGAGCCGGTCAGCCTGCGGCGCCTCGCCGCGGAAGGCGACGCCGCCGTTGGACGCGCGGAAGATGTTCTTGGTGGTAGCGCCGGAACACGACAGGTCGATCAGCGTCTGGGTTGTCCCGGTGGCGCTCTTGACCTCGGCGGAGTCCGACCGGTGACACCCGTTGGCGACGGTCGCCCCGTACACCTTCGCGGGGTCGTAACCGGCGCCGGTCCAGGCCCGGTCGGTGCCGTCGCGGCTGCCGCTGTTGGTCAGGCTGTTGCCCTGCCAGCGCCCAGCCTCGCCGGAGATGAAACTGTCCCCAAGGGACACGATGGCGGTCGAGGAACTTGCGACGGCAGGGCTCGTACCAGCGCAAACAGCGGCGGCCAAAGCCAGCGGCACAGCGCAGGCGACAGTGCGGCGGAACTGGGACACGACAGTGTGCTCCTGTCAACGGCGCGTTTTCGCAGGGACGCGCGAGTGACGTAGGCCACCGGTCCGGTGGTTGGCGGAGAATCTGACACGCCGGGTCTTGTTACCGCAAGGTAACCAGCGGTCTCGTTTTCATCACGCCGGTACATCGCCCTGCTCCCCTCAGATGTACTCGCCCGCCAGCTCGCCATACGTGGGTCGGCGGTTCCTCGGCCGGTTCACCGCGTCGAGCAGTACGTCGGAGTTCATCCAGTCCACGTCGGTCAGGTCGAGGCCGGGGATCTTGTCGAGGTAGGTGCGTGCTTGGGCCTGCATCCGAGCGACGCTCGGGTTGTCGCCCCAGATGCAGGTGCGTCGGCGGGTGTGGAAGTTGTGTCGGAACAACACGACAGTGCTGAAGTCCATGCTGAGGAAGATGGACAGCCGATGAAATGGCGCTTTGGCGCAGGGCTGCTTCACGGCGGAGGTGGGTTCACTCATCGACAATCCTCGGCAGAACAACGGTGGGCCAGTCGTCTTCGCGGTACATCGCGTAGCCGTGTGGATCGGTGTCCACTTCGGTCCAGTGCAGTCGAATTCCGGTGCCTTCGCCCGCAGCTCGCTCCAGCAGCTCCGCCACGGAGACGAGGGCGGTTGCCGGAGGTCCGCCGTCGGGCTTGTGGTGTTTCATGGCGAACCTCGCCGCGATTCGGGTTTGCTGGACAGTTCGCCGCCAGTCGAGGAACAACCACCCGCCGACTCCAACGAACAGGACGGCCAGTGGGACGCACGCGGCGATGACCTGCCAAGGCTGGATGTGCGTCATTGGCTCGGCGGCGGATCGTCCTGCGGCTGGCGGCGCTCCGCGCGGGCCTGGATGGCACGGCCCAGCCGGACCATCCGGTGCCCGAGTGAGGCTTCCTCTGCCACGGGTGGTTCCGGCGCTCGCTCGGCGTCGACGTCGAGCAGGCGCATGACGTACAGCGCCAGATCGCGGTTGACCGTACTGAGTCCGCCGATGAGGGTCAGGTCGCCACGCCAGTGAGCATCTGCTTCCGTCATACCGGCCTCGTCAACAGGCCGGTGATGAAGTCTCGGCTGGCAATGGCGTCGAAGGCGACGGCCTGAAGTTTTCGCGCGAAGGTTCGGTAGACCGTTACGTCGTTTGGGTGCTGGAGGAGCAGGCTGGTGGTGAGCTGCTGGAGGTGCACGACGGAGTCGAATCGCTTGGACTGCAACACGTGGAAGGCTTCCAGGCCGCCGTGGTGGGCGTTGGCGGGCACAATGCGCACTACCAAGTTGTCGTCATCAGCGCGGCGCAAGAGGTGGGTGAGCTGTTGTTGGCGGACACTCTCCGGGATGCAGGGCCGGGTCAGCACGTGGGCGTCGAGGAAGAACTCGTGACGCGGTCCTCTCGTGAGCTCCGGGATGGGGCCGTAGGAGTCCCTCGGCATCGCGGTTCGGACGTGGTTGTCGTAGGCGCATGCGCGCAGAGCTCGTGGCACGGTCAACGATGCGTAGACAGTCACGGTCTGGGCGAACGATTCCAGCACCGTGACGACCTCAGTGGCGTGGGCGTCGTCGTGTCCGAACAGCCAGTGGGACAGCTGCGCTTCGGTGGCCAAGCGGGCCAGGTAGTTCCGTAGCCCGACCGGCCAGCCGAAGACCATGGACAGCACAGCGATGTCGGTCGGGTGGACCGGGCGGTAGCCGTTGAACATGCGACACAGCCGGGTGATGTTGAACCCGGTGGCCTCGGCGATATCACGCAGCCTCAGCCCGGCCTTCTCAGCCGAACCCGTCATGACCGCACCGATCAGGACACCGCGCAGGGGTCGATTGCGGGGATCTGTCACGGCCGACCCCCCTTGACCGCGCGCCCGATCTCGACGTGCTGATGCTCGACCACGGTCGCCAGCTCCTCCAAGCGGTCGCTCAGCACTCGGGCTTGTTCCGGCGTCAACAAGGCGGCTTCGGCCGGCGGGGCCACCAGGACCACGTGACCGCTGGTAGGCGCGGTCCAGAGACCGATACCTCGCGGTCTGCGGAAGCCGTCAATACAGACAATTCGGTTCTTGTGCGGGTTGAGCGGGGAAACCGTCATGACGTCTGACGCTAGGGGCAACAGTCAGTGACGAGTTGTACAAATTGTGTGATCGGTCGCCCGCTAGACTGAACCTGGTCACCGCAGGTTGGGGGTGCGATATGGACGGCTCGGCTGAACCCATTGGTCATCGAGTGCGCTACTGGCGTGGCCGCCGCAACCTGAGCCGCAAGCAGTTTGCTGACATGGTGGGCCGCTCAACCTCGTGGCTCGACAAGATCGAGACGGGTGAACGCGAGCTGGTGCGCCTGCCGATGATCGAGCGAGTGGCCGAAGCGCTGGCGATCGACCCGGCCGTTCTGACTGATGCCGCCCACGCCGAGCTCGCCGAACATTGCGTCGATACCACCGAGGTAGTGGCCATCCGCACCGCGCTCGCCGCCTATCCCGGCTTGGCAGGCAATCGCGCCGAGAGTGTTGGCCTAACAGGTATCCGCAAGCAGGCTGAGTACCTCGATCTGGCTTGGCTGTCCTCTCGATTCACCGTCGTCGCGCGGCACCTTCCGAACCTGATGATGGACGCCCAAGCCGCGGTGCTGGCCGCACCCGCCGGGGACCAGGTCGAGGCGTACCGAGTGCTGGTGACGACCTACCGCCTGGCGTCGTCAATGCTGCTGAAGTTCGAGGCCAACGACGTCGCCTGGTTGGCCGCCGACCGCGCCATGTTCACCGCGATGAGCGTGGATGACACCTGGTCGCTCGCCCGTGCCACCCGCAGCGTCGCCCGAGCCATGACCAGCACCCGGCAAGAAGCTCAAGCGATCAGGACGTTGCTGGACATGGCCGACCGGATGCGTGGAGAGACCGATACCCACGCGGCCGAGCTGTTGTCGCTGTACGGCATGTTGTTCCTGGCTGCCTCCATCACCGCGGCCGGACAGGACGACGCGGCGACGGCTCGCGAGATGCATGACGAGGCGATGGTCGCGGCGCTGAGGTTCGAGCCGCACTACAACGCCCACCACACTTTTTTCGGGCTGACCAACACGTTGATCCATCGGGTATCCGCCCTGGTACGGCTCCATGAAGGCGGACGAGCCCTGGAGTTCGCAGCGACCATCGACCCCTCGGCGGTCGCTGCCCTATCAGCCGAGCGCCAGTCAAACTTCCTGCTGGACCTCACCGAGGCCAACACCAGTGTGGGCAACTACCCCCAAGCCGTCCGCCTGCTGGGACAGGCCGAACGAGTCGCGCCAGAAGAAGTCCGCTGCCGACCGCTGGCTCACGGTCTACTGCGCTCGCTGCTGCGCAACACCACCGGTGAGCCCGCTAAGTTGGTCAAGCAAATGGCCGACCGAGCGGGAGTCGTCGCATGACCAGACCGGTCCTGTACCTGATGATCTGCGGAGCTGGTCCGGCCGACCACATCGACCGCATGATCAAGCTTGCCCAGGCTGATGACTGGGACGTGTGGTGCCTGGCGACGCCGTCTGCTGTTGATCACTTCCTCGCCCTTGATGCGCTGGAGGCTCTGACCGGCCACGTCGTCCGCACCGGTCACCAACGTGCAGGCCAGCCAGCCCTGCCGAAGGCCACAGCCGTGGTCGTCGCTCCAGCCACCTACAACACGATCAACAAGTGGGCAGGCGGCATCGCCGATACCTACGTCCTGACCCAACTCGCCGAACTGACCGGTCTAGGTGTCCCGATCGTGGTACTCCCTTTCGTCAACACCGCACTGTCAGCAAACCGCGTCTTCCAACGCAGCGTCGCCGAACTACGTGACTCCGGGGTCGTTGTGCTGCTGGGTGAGGGCGGTTTCGTGCCGCACCCACCAAGGACTGGTGGCCAGGTGATGGATAGCTTCCCCTGGCACGCCGCACTCCAGGCGGCGGCGAAAACGCGCAGCGACCAACTCTGACGGGTCGCCCGCGCCCTCGGAACCCGCTTCAGCCGATTCAGGTCGGCGCCGCAACCACCAAAGTGGAGACCCAGCCGCACTGACTCACACGATCGCATCAGTGACGCCAACAGCCGTGCGTGTCAGGCGGCTTTGGCCTCCTTCCGGACACGCGCGTCAGCGGCCGCGCTCGGCACCGCCGTTGACCTGGATGATCTGGCCGGTCACCTGGCCCGCCGCCGCGGAGGCGAGCCAGTGGGTGGTGTCGGCGACATCGGCCGGGGTACCCGCGCGGCCGGTGTGCGTCTGCGAGATCAGCGTCTTCTCCCGCTCGGCGGCGAGCTTGCCCTGGAAGAACTCGGTGTCGGCGATGTACCCGGGCGCGACCACGTTCACCGTGATCCCCCGCCCGCCCAGCGCTGAGGCCAGGTCGTAGGCGTACGGGTGCAGCGCCGCCTTCGACGCGGCGTACGAGCCGGAGCCCGAGCCGCGGTACGCCGCGATCGAGCTGATCAGCAGCACCCGGGCGCTGTCGGCCAGGTGGGGACGCAGCGCCTCGGTGATCAGGACGGCGGTGAGGGTGTTGAGCCGGAAGTTCTCCGTCCAGTTCCACGCCACCCCGGCCACCCCGGACAGCCCGGCGGGCGCGTTGAACGTGGCGTTGCCGCCCGCCGACGCCACCAGGACGTCGATGTGGCCGAGTCGGTCGACCAGTTCCGCGGTGATCTTCTCGACGTCGACCGGGTCGGCGAGGTCGCCCGCGACGGCGATCGGCGCGGGGCCGGGTCCGGCGATCTCCGCGGCCGCCTTGTCGAGCACGTCGGCCCGCCTGCCGAGGAGAACGACCTGGTCACCGTCCTGGGCGAACCGGGCGGCGACCGCGCGCCCGATTCCGGTGCCGCCGCCGCTGACGATCACGTTGCGCGTCATGGGTTTCCTTCGCCGATGGGGATCAACTACAACGACCTTAGCTACGTCGAGAGCAGCGGCTGAAGGTCGGTGCGCGCGGCGACCAGGTCGGCGGCCCAGCCGGTGACCACGCTGAGCGCCTGGTCGGGGTTGAGGCGCGGGTCGCACAGGCTGGTGTACTTGTCGGCGACCCGGTCGTCCTCGCCCGCGTGGTTCACGCACTCGGTGACGTCGTCCGGCGTGGTCTCCAGGTGCAGCCCGCCCGCGACGCCGCCCGCGGCGCGCACCGCGTGGCCGAAGCCCGTGATCTCGTCGGCGATGTGGTGCAGGTAGCGGGTCTTGAGGCCGTCGGGCGTGCGCGAAGTGTTGCCGTGCATGGGATCGCACAGCCAGATCACCGGGTGACCGGCGGCGCGGACGGCGGCGACGAGGGCGGGCAGCGCGGCCCGGACGGCATCGGAACCCATGCGGGCGATCAGCGTCAGCCTGCCCGGTTCGCGGTCCGGGTCCAAGCGCGCACAGAGGTCCAGCAGGTCGTCCGGGGTCATCGACGGGCCGACCTTGCACGCCACCGGGTTGACGATCTCGGCGAGCAGGGCCACGTGCGCGCCGTCGGCCTGGCGGGTGCGTTCCCCGACCCACGGCCAGTGCGTCGACCCGAGCAGCGGGCCGCGCGGCGACGGGCGCAGCATCGCGAGCTCGTAGTCCAGCAGCAGCGCCTCATGGCTGGTCCACACCGTGCCGAACCCGTCCGGCCAGCCGAGCCGCGCCATCGCCTCGGCCGCGGCGAGGTGGCAGCTCAGCATCCGCCGCGGGCTCTGGCGCCGATCGGCGGCGGACGGCTCCGGACCGTTGACCATGTGTCCCCGGTAGACCGGCAGCTCGACGCCGCCGACGGTCTCGGTCGGATGGGAGCGCGGCTTGGCGAACTGTCCTGCGATCCGGCCGACACGCAGCACCGGGGTTCCGGTGGCCGCCGTCATCCGGTCGGCGAGCTGGTCCAGCAGCCGCGCTTTGCGGTCGACATATCCGCCGACACACTCGGCCGGGTCCTCGGCGCAGTCGCCCGCCTGCACCACGTGCGCCTCGCCTGCGGCCACCAGCGCGAGGTGACCGCGAAGCGTGGCGACGTCGTCGGCGCGGACCAACGCGGGCAGCGCGGACAGTTCGCGCCTGACCGACCACGCTTCCCCGTCGTCCCACGTCGGTTGGTGCGCGGCGGGTCTGGCGCCGACACGGCGCGCGATCTCGTCCATCGTCTCAGTCGTCCCATTCGGCTTCGGCGGGCAGCGCCTTGAGCTTGGCCACCGGCGAGAACAGCACCAGCAGCAGCGACGCGGTGAACCCGGCCGCGGTGACGAACAACGTGGCGCGCAACCCGATGAGGTCGCCCAGCCAACCCCCGAGCAGCGCGCCCAGGGGCATGGTTCCCCAGGTGAGGAACCGGATCGCGGCGTTGGTCTTGCCGAGCAGGTGCCGCGGCGTGACGGTCTGGGTGAGTGTGGCGAGGTGGATGTTGCCGATCGTCGTGCCGATCCCGCCGAGCAGGAACGAGCCGAACAGGATCGCCACCGCCAGGACCGGCGGCCCGCCCGCGAGCGGGGTCAGCGCCTGGGCGAAGGACCCGATGCCGAACCCGATCACGATGGCCGGCCCCGGCCCGTACCGCTTCCCCGTGCGCACCGCGAGGAACGCGCCGATCAGCCCGCCGACCGCGCCGGTGGCCAGGATCAGCCCCAGGGTGGCGCTGTCGGAGCCGATCTCCCGGATCACGAACAGCGGGAACACCGTCTGCATCGCCATGAAGAACATGTTGTTGAAGCCCGCGCGGAACGCCGTGACCTTCAGATACGGGTTGGCCACGACGAACCGGAACGACCCGGTGATCTCGGCGATCACGTTCTTCTTCTCGGCGGGCTTCGGCCGGACTTCCTCGGGCGCCTTGACCATGAGCAGCGCCACCGCCGAGAACAGGTGGATGGCGGCGTTGGCGACGAGCGTCGCGGGCACCGACAGCACCTGCATCAGCAGACCACCGAGGCCGGGTCCGCCGATCCTGGCGACCTGCCCGCTGCCCTGGATGTGGCTGTTGCCCTCGGCCAGCCGCTCCTTGGGGATCAGCGCGGGCAGATACGTCGACGAAGACAGGTCGTAGAGCACGGCCAGCGCGCCGATCACGAACCCGGCGACGTACAGCTTGGTCAGGGTGAGCAGGTCGAGGAAGAACAGCAGCGGCACGAGCCCGAGCAGCGCGGCCCGCGCGAAGTTCGTCAGGATCAGGAACGGCCCCGGCCGCACGCGGTCCACCCACACCCCGGCGAACAGCGTGATCAGCAGGTACGGCGCGAACTGGACCGCGTTGAGCAGCCCCGCCTGCCCCGCCGTCGCGTTCAGATCGACCACCGCGAGCAGCGGCAGCGCGAGCGCGGTGACCTGCACGCCGAACCGCGCGACGCTCTCGCCGAGCCAGTACTTGACGAACGCGCCGTCCCGCCACAGGCTCGTCGGCCGGGCCGCCTCGACGGTCATCGGGCCACGACCTGGAACACGTCGTCCTTGATCGCCTGCAGCGTCGCGTAGTCGGCCAGCATGTCGAACTCCGAGCCGGTCATGAACACCCGCAGCGGGCTGCTCAGCAGGTCCTCGGTCGGCCGGATCCGGGCTCCTGGCTGGAGTTTCACCGCGACCGCGTGCACGCTCGGCAGCGCCTCGATCCGGGCGACCGCCGCGGCGTCGACCGCCGCGACGATGCCGTCGGACGCGGTCGTCGTGTTGCACACCATGGCAGCGGCGTTCCTCGTGTAGACGCGGTCGGCGTACTCGGCGAGGAACCGGTCCGGGTGCAGATAGGCCAGCGCGGTCAGGTCGGCCTGGTTGTGGCCGAGGCAGCGGTCGTGGAACCCGGGGTTCATGTTGCCGTTCATCCGCGCGCCGATCTCGACCAGCGCGGGACCGTCAGCGGTCATGATCACCTCGGCGTGTCCCGACCCGTACCGGATGCCCAGCGCGTCGAGCACGGTGTCGACGTAGGCGATCAGCTCAGGCACCGGGTCCTCGTCCGGGGCGAGCAGCACGTCACGGTCGTAGACCGGGCGGCCGTCGGCCAGGATGCGCTTGTGGTAGCGCCACACCCCGCACACGAAGCGGCGGCCGTCGCGGCTCACCGTGTCCACGATGTACTCGGTGCCCTCCAAAAAGGACTGGATCAGCACCTCGGTGTTGGGCTTGCCGTAGATGTCCGGCCCGGACAGCACGGCCCGCGCGGCGGCGGTGATCTCGGCGTCGTCGCCGCAGACGTACACGCGGTCGGTGCCCGCCGAGCTCAGCGGCTTGACCACGACCCGGTCCAGCCGGTTCTCCTTGGCCCACCGGACCAGGTCGGCGGGGTCGGACGACTTGAACTGCCGCGCGCAGTGCACGCCGTGTTCACGCAGCCGCTCGATCATCCGGTACTTGTCGCCGCGCGCGGTCGACAGCGCCGATCCGTTGCCGGGCAGCGCGAGCCGCTCGTTGAGCAGGTCGGCCAGCGGCACCCCGGAGTCCTGCCCCGCGATCACGCACAGCGGCTGGAGCGCCCCGATGCGCGACACGGCGAGTTCGCCGTCGTAGACGATGTTGTCGAGGAACCGCGCGATGTCCGGGCCGGGCAGCGCGGTGGAGATCTCGCTCGCGGCCTGGACGTGCACCAGCCGGACGCCGTGCCGGTCGAACGCGGCGGGCAGCAGGTTGCCGGTGGTGTAGGCGTCCACCACGACCCCAACGGGCGCGGTCACGACGGGCTCCCCGCGGTATCGTGGAACACGCAGCCGACGTGTGAGCCGTCGCCGAGGAACCGGATGTCCTGCGCCCCGCGCGGAATGCCCTTGATGAACGCACCCGTGTAGCCGCGCTCCCCGAAGAACACACCCCAGCTGAGCAGGCACGGCGCCAGCACCAGCGGGTCGGCGTCGTCGACGAAGCGTTCCATCACCGGGGTCACCCGTTCCTGCACGACATACCTCCCGCCCACGGTCTCGGCCAGGCGGCTTTCCCAGTGCGCCTGATCGACCATCCAGCCGGCGGTGATGTCCTGGCCCGCGAAGCCGACGCTGGGCTTGATCACCAGGTCCTCGCGCCGCTCCCGCACGTGGTCGAGCAGGTCGATCGGCTCCCCGGCGCGGGTGGTCTTGTCGGCCCGGAGGGTGCGGGTCCACGGCAGCACCCGGTCGATCACGGCGAGTTCGTCGGCGGTGAACAGGTCCCGGTGGCGGTCCTCGCTGAGCAGGGCCAGGCATTCCTTGATGCCGTAGAGGTCGGCGGCGAACGGGGTGAACAGCGTGGCGGCCCCGTCGCCGACCGCGGCGAGCAGCGGCGCGGCCAGCTCGCGCGACTCCGCGGTGTCGACGAGTCTGCCGAGCTGGAACGTGCGGAACACCTGCTGGACGTGGCGGCCCGCGGCGAAGAGCTTGCCGTCGCGGTACTCCAGCTGCCCGATGTGGCAGGGGGTGACGTCGAACCCGCCCACCGCCAGCCGCTCCAGGAACAGCGTCATGTGGCTGAAGTCGTTGGCTGTTTCGGGGCTGTTGGGCCACTTCACGACCGCCATCGGCAGGCTCGGCGACAGCGACTCGGTCATCGCCACGATCGGGTCGTGGAAGCCGTAGCCGTGCTGGTCGGCGAACACGCCCAGGCGCTGGTCCGCGCGCATGCCCCGGCTCATCTCGGCGACCTCGCAGCCGCCGAGCGAGCTGGTGGTGTTGAACTCCACCATGCGGAACGTGGTCCCGTCGGACATCAGGTCCGCCCGGCCGATCCGCGCGGGCGGCGTGGCCGAGGGCGACCGGAGCACCGCGTCGGCCTGCACCTTGGGCAGCCCCAGGGCCGTGGCCATCGCGGCGGTGTCGCCGCCGAAGAACCGGTCGGGGATCGAGGTCAGCAGGTCGAACATGCCCGCGAGGTCGTGGTCGAGGCGGGCGACGGTCGCCGCGTCGATGAAGGCGGGCCGGTTGAAGATCGGCCGCTTCAGCCAGGCGTGGGTCGACCCGAACGCCTCGTGGGTGGTGTCCACCGAGCGCACGTCGGCGAGGAACGCCTTCGTCGTCGGATTCTCGGACAGGGTTCCCAGCACTAGTGGGTCGCCACCTTCCGTTGCTCACGCCACGTGTAGGGCGTCACTTTCCCGGTGCGGTCATTGCGGTCCAACGTGGACGATCGGGACGCCGACACCGAGTCGGGCTTGTGCGCGGTGATCGTCGTGAGGGCGTAGACCTTGCGCAGCAGGTGCGCGCGCACCGCCGTCGCGGCGGCCGTGCCGAGGTAGCGCACCTCGACCTCGGACGCGCCGGGACCGTCGGCGGTGAGGACGAGCTGCACGTCGGTCACGCCGTCGACCTCCCGCACCACGTCGAGGACGTCGCCGAGGCACAGCATGGTGTTGTGGAACTTGACGCGGTCGTCGGTCCGGCCCAGGACGCGGAACGCGTCGCCCTCGCCGCAGGGGCAGGTCGCGGCGGCCACCCGGTCGCCGAGCCGGTAGCGGACCACCGGCACCGGCCAGCCGTCGCCGGTCCGGGTGAGCAGCGCGCGCTCGTCGTCGGACTCGATCAGCTGGTCCGGCAGCAGGTGCAGCACCCCGGAGTCGCACTCCGGCCTGCTGACGCCGATCACGTAGGTCTCGATCGAGCCGTAGTTGCCCCAGAACCGGCAGCCGGGGAACGCCTCGCTGATCACCTCGCGTCGCGCGGACGTCATCGGCTCGCCCGCCCAGATCACCGTGCGCACCGGCAGCTTGACGCCGTGCGCGATGGCGGCGGCGGCGAAGTCGGCCAGCCCGCTCGGCGCGCCCGCCAGCGCGGTGACCGAGGTGTCGGCGAAGACCGCCGACCAGTCCAGCAGTTCCTCGGCGGACACCGTCCCCATCGGCAGCACGGAGGCGGCGCAGTGCGCGGCGAGGGCGTTGTAGAAGTAGTGCGCGCCCCACAGCCTGCCCGGCCGGAACAGGTTGAGCAGCACGTCGCCCGCGTGCAGCGGGTGCCAGGTGTTCAACAGTCGCGGGATGCCTTGGTGGTGGGCGATGGTGGTGATCTTGATCTTGCCAGTCGTGCCGCCGCTGGCCACCACTTGGCCGCCCTCGGTGGCCGCGATCGTCCGGGTGATCGCGGTGACCTCGGCGGGACCGCACTCGGCCGGGTCGGCCATCGCGGGCGGGCCGCCCAGCTCCGCCAGCCGCGCGGCGGCCGCGGCGACGGCGGCGGGATCGACTCGGCCGATGCGCGTCATGGCTTCCCCGCCACCGTGCGACCGGCCAGCGACCGCGCGACCAGGTCGGCGACCTCGCGGTGGGTCCCGAGCGCCCGCTCCAGCCGGGCGCCGATGTCGAGCAGGGTCGCCTCGGCGTCGCGTCGGCCGACGAGCTGCATCCCCAGCGGCCCGAACTCCTCGGACACGCGCACCGGCTGCACCAGCGCGGGCAGGCCCGCGAAGCTCGCGACCGGCGTGTAGCCGACGCGGTCGGCGTAGTCGGCGTCCCCCGGCTTGGGCAGGGTGGGTTTGCCCGCGCGCTCCACGACCCGCTTGGGCGGCGCGGGGCTCACCGGCAGCAGGAGGACATCGATGCCCGCTTCGTCCAGCAGCGCCGGAAGTTCAACAGCGAACGCGTTCCGTGCCGCCATCAGCTCGGCGCGCCGGGTCACGCTGACCGGGGGTCGCAGCGAGGCGCGCGCGGTCGCCGAGATCGACAGGTCCATCCGCGACTCCACCTCGGCCACCACCTCGGCGACGTCGGCCGCGCACAGCTCCCACGCCAGTTCCCGCACCGCCCAGAGCCGTTCGGGCAGCTCGATCTCGGTGACGACGAACCCGAGTTCCCGCACCGCCTCCGCCGCGTGCCGCACGGCGTCGGCGATCACCGGGACACACGTCCACGCGTTGGCGACGGTCGCGACGACCGGCGGCCGGCCATCGGGCACCGACGGTCGCAGCCGCCGCCACAGCCAGCCGAGGTCGGCGACGGTGCGCGCCATGAAGCCCAGCGCGTCCTGGCTCGGCGACACGGGAAGCACGCCCGCGAGCCGGGTCGGGTCCCACGTCGTGCGCAGGCCCGCGACACCGCAGTTCGTCGCGGGCCAGCGGGTCGAGCCGAGCACGTCGGTCGAGAGCGCCAAGTCGCTGATCCCGGCCGCGACGGACACCGCGGAACCGGTGCTCGACCCGCCGGGCGACAGCTCCGGGAACGCCGGGTTGACCGCGATCTCGGGCGGGCCGATGTTCAGTTCGGTGGCGTAAGCCTTGCCCACCACCGCGAGCCCGAGCCGCTGGACCCAGCGCACCACCTCGGCGCTGGTCGACGGGTAGTGGCGGTGGGTCAGGTGGCCGAGCCCGGTCGGCATCCCCGCGACGTCGACGGTGTCCTTGACCGAGATCGTCACCGCGGCGTGGTCGACGTCCCGGTCGACCCACGTCATCGCGCGGGTGACCCGGTCGGCGTCGGTGGCCCAGCGGCGGCGGACGTCCCGCCATTCGTCGCGGCTCAGCCCGGCGGCGGCCACGGCCGCGTCGCGGTCGACGACCCCGCCCAGCAGCAGCGGCAGCCTGGTGTGGCCGGGACCGCCCAGCGTCTGGTCGAGGTAGCTGGTCGCGGCGGCGGCGGTCATCGCGCAGCCTTGGCGTCGAGCTGGCGCTCGTAGGCGCTGAAGCGGGTGCCGATCACGTGGTAGAGCAGGTCTTCCGGGCACAGCAGGCGGGACACGGCGCCGTCGGCCTCCAGCTCCGACAGCCACAGCTCGCCGGTCGCGGTCTCCAGGAGGTCGATGCAGAGGTAGGACAGGTCGAGGCGCTCGGTGGCGAGCTTGACCAGGTCGTGCACCCGGGGGTCGATCGTCTCGCGCACCGAGAACGAGCCGCCGCGGGTCACGTTGGCCACGTGCGATCCCTTGCGGGGCCTGCGGTCGAGGATCGCCACGATCTGGGAGTCCACCGCGACCACCCGGATGTCGCTGACCACCTCCGGGAGCTGCGGCTGGATCACCACGCCCGTCGCGCTGCCCGACGCCAGGCCCAACAGCGAGTCCAAAGTGGACCGGTCGGCGCACGGCACGCAGCCCTGCCCGCCGCTCCACGACGTGGGCTTGACGAACACCGGGAACCAGTCGTCCGGCACGACGCGGGCGGTGTCGAAGCGGTGCACGTCCCGATCGGCGGTGATCCGCGCGGTCGGGATCGGCGGGACCGGCGAGTCGGCGAACGCGGCGACGGTGGCGAACTTGTCGTTGAGCAGCGTCGCGGCGTCGAGCGGGATGGGCAGGTGGAAGCCGAGTTCGCGCAGCGAGATCACCAGCGAGACGCCGGTCCACAGGTCGACTTTGTGCGTCGGCCCCGTCCGCACGCCATAGACGATAATGTCGCGGTCCGGCGACAATGGCTCGTCGCGCCAATAGGCGACACCGTCGTGGCCAATGGCGATGTGATCGGGCGCGGCCACCCCGAAATCGAGCCCGACCCGATCCGCCGCGGCCCGGTAGTCGACCCAGAACTCGCCTTCCTCATACCGGCGCAGCATCTCCGAACTACGGTCGGGGAAGACGTAGAGAATTCGCCGACGAGCCATGAGCCACCTATTCGTCTGCTGGTCCAGCGGCACTTCGCCGTGTGACACACCCAGAATCGGCCACCGTGCTTAACGAACGCTTAAATTCGCCACAAATTGGACATATCGCGGCCCGAAAGTTCTTAATCGCGATGGACTGCCCGTTGATCGCGCTGTTAGCGTCGCGGCGAGACAACCGCGGAATCAATCTGTCGGGGGAATGAATGATCTGGCACCACGAGGACCGCACCGCGACGCTGCGCACCGCCCGCCAGGAGATCGGAAACCATTCCGAGGCGACCCCCGACTCGGGTTTCTATCAGCGCAAACTGGCCGACGTGTGGGCCAGGGCGGCCAAGTCGGCGGCGTACGCGGGCATCGGCGAGTACTCCGCGGCCGCGTTCGCGGCGCTGCCGGTGACCCCGCGCGAGGCGCTGAAGGCCCGCCCGCTCGACTTCGCCACCGTCGCACCGGGCGAGGGGCTGCGGTATTACGAGACCACCGGCAGCACGGGCGTGCCGACCCCGACGCCGCGCCTGGCCGAGGACATCATCTGGAACACCGTGTCCGTCGCGCACGCGTGGCAGTCGGTGCTGACGGCCGAGGACCGGGTGATCAGCCTGCTGCCGTCGGACGTCGTGCCCGTAGGCGACCTCGTCTCGCAGGTGTGCGACTACCTCGACATCGCCCACGTGCGCGCCTACCCGTTCGCCACCGGCATCTGCGACTGGGACCGGCTCATCCAGCTGTGGCGCGGGTTCCGGCCGACCGCGGTCTTCCTCGCCCCCGGTGTCGCGCTCCAGTGGACGCGACTGGTCAAGCAGCGCGGGCTGCTGGCCGAGCTGAGCGCCGACGTGCGCTCGCTGCTGCTGCTCGGCGAGGTCAACACCGCGCCGTTCCGCCACCGGCTGGGTCGCTGGTGGGACGCCGCGGCGTTCGACGCGAGCTACGGCAGCACCGAGACCGGGACGCTGGCGAGCACGTGCGCGGCGGGCAACCAGCACCTGCTCCCCGCCGCGACGTTCTTCGAACTCGCCACCCCGGACGGGCTCGTGCCCATCGGCGAGGCCGCGGAAGGCCAGCTCGTGGTGACCCCGCTCAACGCCTACGCCCGCCCGCTGCTGCGGCTCAACACCGGCGACACCGTCTCGATCGGCGCGGACTGCCCGTGCGGGCGCGCGACGCCGCTGGTCACCGTGCACGGCCGGGTCAGCGACGGCCTCAGCGTGCGCGGCGTCGCCTTGGCCGCCCGGGGTGTCGAGGAGGTCGTCTACGGCTCGACCGAGGCGACCGGCTACCTGATCGAGGTCGACGCCGACGGCGGGTTCGCCCGGCTGCTGCTCGAACGCGACGTCGACGCCGCGCGCGCCGCCGAACCCGCGCAGGCCGAGGCGCTGCAGCGCGCGTCCCAGGACCGCCTCGACGTGCGCTGGGACCAGGTCGCCTTCGTCAACACGCTGCCGGGCAACACCAAGAGCGGCGCGTCGCAGAAGAGTTGGAAGCGGTCGAACATCCGGATCCTGGAGAACGTGTGACGCTCATCGAGAACGGTGTCGGCACCGGCGACGCCGACCTCTGGTGCACCTACGCCGCCACCCGCACGATGGCCTGGCTCGGCCGGGTCGACCAACTCGCGGGCCGCGACGGCACCGTCGAGTACCTGCGGTCGCGGCAGAACTCCGACGGCGGTTACGCGTGGGCCAAGGGCATGGTGTCCGACGCCTGGGCCACCTTCTACTGCACGCAGGCCATGCGCGACATCGGCGCCGAACCCGCGCGCACGGACCGGACCGCCCGCTGGCTGCGCACGACGTGGTCCGGGCAGGCATACGGCATGCTGCCGGGCCAGCACCCCGACGTGTGGGCCACGCACTTCTCCACCCGCACCGTCACCGCGGTCTGCGCCGAGCCGGTGCCGGACGCCGCCGCGCTGACGGCGTGGCTGCGGTCGCTGCAGTGCGAGGAAGGCGGCCTGTGCTGGACCCCGTCGGACGCCGACCGCGGCAACGTCGACGTCCGCGCCTGCTACTACGGCGTGATGGCGTGGCGCGCGCTGGCCGCCGAGTCGGCCGAGCCGCCGCCGTGGGACGTGCCCAAGCTGGTGGCCTGGCTGCGCGGCCAGCAGGACCCCAGCGGCGGGTTCCGCTTCGCCGAGTCGGCCGATGTCCCGTGCCTGTGGGCGACGTATCGAGCGGTCGGCGCGCTGGCCGCACTCGACGCCGCGCCCACCGACCCCGCCGCCTGCGTCGCGTGGATCATGCGACTGCGCGGCGCTTCCGGCGCGTTCGTCCGCTGGGCGGGCTACGACGTCGAGGACGTGTGGGCGTCGTTCTGCGCGGTCGGCACGCTCCGCCTGCTCGACGTGCCCCTCGCCCCAGTCGCCGACGCGGTGGCCGCCCGACTGGACGAACTGGCCTGCCCAGGCGGCGGCTTCACCTACCGGGAACCCGCCGCGGCCGCCGACGCCCTCACCACGTCCGCGCTGGTCCTGGCCGGTGACATCGACCCGGCCCGCCGCGCGGAACTGCGGCGCTGGCTCGAACACTGCCAGATGCCCAACGAGGGCGGGATCATGTATATGCCGGGCCGCGGCAGCGAGGTGCGCTGCACCCTGTGGGCCCTGGCCGCGGGCGCGTTCGGCGACGACCCGACCGCGCGGGCCAGGATCGCCCGCTGGATCGGCGACCTGCAGAACCCCGACGGCGGCTTCGGCTCGTGGGAGGGCCGCGGGTCCGACATGGTGTCGACCGCCTCGGCCGTGGAGATCCTGCGCCTGCTCGACGCGCCCCCGCGGTCCACTGTGGATACCGCCCGCCTCGCCCGCTTCGTCCAGTCCTGCTCGACGGCCGCGGGCCACGGCAACGTGCCGGGAGCCGAACCGACCCTCCGCGCGGGCCTCCAGGCCGCGCGCGTCCTGTCCGCCCTGGGCGAGAACGCCCCGATCGCCGACCTGCTCGACCGGCACCGGGTGCGTGGCGGTGGCTTCGCCAACGAGGGCAACCGCCTGCCGGACCTGCTGTCGACGTTCGAATCAGTTCTGGCCGCCGACCGCGCGGGCCTGCGGATCGACACCGAACACGCCGAACGCTTCCTCCGCAGCGTCGACCGCCCCGGCGGCACGGCATGGACCCCACTGACCCCGGACGCGGGCGGCCCACTCGCCGACTGCGCCGGAACCCTCCTGACCGCCCGACTCGCCGGCGACCGCACCGACCTCCCCGCCCTCGCCCTGTCCTGAGCCGGAGCACCCACGCCGTCCTAAAAGGACCACCATGCCCACCATCACCATCGCCACCGCGGCCCTGTCCGCCTCCCGAAGACGCGCCATCGCGCTGAAGATCACCCGGTGGCTGACCGACCGCGGGGTCGCGGCCGGGCACGTCGTCGTCCGGTTCGAGGAAGCCGACGGCGGCATGATCTTCACCGGCGGCTGGCCCGTCGACGCGCTGCCCGTCACCCCCGGCGAACTCCACCACGCCTCCGTCACGGTCTGCGTCGGACCGCAGCGAGACGAGGACTTCCGCGCCGACCTAGCCGCGCACATCGCCGACACGCTCGGCCGCACCGACAACACCGCCTTCTTCTACCTCGAATTCCGCACCACACCACCGAGTGAGGTCTACGTCGCGGCGGCGGGTCCGCTGCGCCGGACCGACCTGCTCGCCAAGGAGGGAACACCATGACCGAGGACCTGCGGACCCGGCTGCGTGCCGTGCTCGCCGCCCGACTGGGCGAGGGGTTCGCCGCCGTCCCCGACGACGCCGACCTGCGTGACGCGCTCGGCGACGGCTACGACAGCCTCACCGCGATGGAGTGCATCACCGCGGTCGAGGAGGAGTTCGGCCTGGAGGTCGACCTCGTCGGCGACGACATCCGGCACTGGTTCAGCTCGGTCGACCGCATGCACGTCTTCGTCACCGACCGGCTGGAGGACGCCGCCGTGCTCGGCGGACGCAGATGACCGCGGCGTTCGCCACCTCGGGCACCACCGGCGAACCTGTCACCTGGCTGCGGACCGAAGCCCAGTTGGCCGCCGAGGTCCGGCTGCTCGCCGACCTGGTCGGCGACATCGACCAGGTCGTCTCCTACGCGCCCCCACACCACCTCTACGGCAGGCTGCTCGGCGTCGAACTCCCCCGCACCCTGGGCATCCCAGCACTGTCCGCTTGGGACGATCCACTCGCCCTGCCCCAGCTCGACCCCGACGCGCGCCACCTCATCGTGTGCGTCCCGTCGACCTGGGTCCTGCTCCGCAAACACCTGCCCACTCTCGCCGAACGCCGGATCGTGGCGACCCACAGCACCGCGCGCACCACCAAGGCGGTGTACGACGTCGCGGGAGCGCTGTCCGGAATCGAGATCCTCGGCTCGACCGAGACCGGCGCCGTCGCCACGCGCCTCATCGACCCGGTCACCCGCGACCAGGCCGACTGGACGCTCCTGCCCGACGTCGACCTCGCCGCGCACCCGACCCAGTTGCGAGTACGCGGCCCGCGCATCGGCAGGCGCCCCGACGAGCCACAGCCGACGGAGTGGCTCATGCCCGACCTGATCACCAAGACCGGCGAACGCACGTTCCGCCATCTAGGCCGGTCCAACCTGGTCAAGGTCAACGGCAAACGCTGCGACCTGTCCTCGATCGAGACCTCGCTGCGCGCCGACCTGGCGGTGGAGGTCGCGTGCGTCGCGGTGGTCGACGACATCCGCGGCGAGCACTACGACCTCTACTACACCAGCGACACGCTCACCCCGGCCGACATCCGCACGCGGCTGGCCGCGCACGGCGACATCCCCGGCCCGCGCACGGTCCGCCAAGTGGCCGAACTCCGCCGATGAGCCTCGCGGCACTGCTCGCCCAGAGCGCGTGGACCAGCCGGATCGACGCGACCCCGGCCGAGTACGCCCGGATGCACGCGAGCCGGGCGGTCCTCGCCGCGCACGAGGGCGACGTGTACGGCCTGACCCGCGGCTTCGGCCCGCTCGTCGGCTACGCGGCCGACCCCGACCGGCGGCGCCAGGGCCTCGGCCTGGTCCGGCATCTCGCGGTCGGGCAGGGCGACGCGCTCCCGCCGCGGATCACCAGGACGATGGTGTGGCTGCGGCTGCGCGGTATGGCGGCGGGCCACTCCGGCGTCGACCCGGCCGCGTGGCGACAGCTCGCCGACCAGTGGAACGCGGGCTTCACCCCGGTGGTCCCGCGCGACGGCAGCCTCAGCGCCAGCGGCGACCTGGTCCCGCTGGCCCACGCCGCGCTCGCCGCGGGCGGCGACGACTCCCAACTCGCCTGGCGCGGCTCGGCGAAGGTCCCGGCGGCGGAGGCGCTGTCCCTGCTGGGAGTCCCGGCCGTCGCGTGGGAAGCCCGGCTGGCGCTGGCCTTCGTCAACGGATCAAGCGCTTGCCTCGCCGTCGCCATGCACAACCACCATGAACTGGAAGCGATCACCCGCCTCGCCGCGCGCACGACCGGCAGACTCGCCGCCCTGCTCGGCGCCGACCCCGCGCCCTACAGCGACGCGCTCAACCAGGTGCGCAACCAGCGTGGCCAACTCCAAGCCGCGGCGTGGATCCGTTCGGAGATCCCACCCGGCCACCACCGAGCACCGGGAAGGCCACTGCAAGAGCGCTACTCCCTGCGCTGCGCTCCGCAGGTCCTCGGCGCGGTGCTCGACCAACTGCGCGTCCAAGGCGAATTCCTCGCGCGCGAAGCCGAGGGCTGCACCGACAACCCCGTCATCGCCGGCGGACAGATCCTGCACGGCGGCAACTTCCACGCCGCCCCGGTCGGGCTGGTCAGCGACGTCCACGCGGTGTGCGCGCACCAGGTGGCGCTGCTGATGGAACGCCAGCTCGCCCTGCTGGTCGACCCGGCGTCGAACGGCGGCCTCCCGCCGCTGCTGACCCCGAACCCCGGTGGCGACAGCGGCCTGGCCGGGGTGCAGATCGCCGCGTCGTCGCACCTGTCGCGAATCCGGCAGCTGGGCTATCCGGCGTCCATGACACCGATCCCGACCAACCTGGAGAACCAGGACCACACCCCGATGGCGCTCAACGGCGCGACCACCGTGTCGGAGATCCTGACCAGGCTGCGCTGGATCGCGGGATCGCTACTGCTGGCGACCGCCCAGCTGACCCACCTGCTCGGCGTGACCCCGCCGAGGAACAGCCTGTGGGCCGAGTTGGGCGCGGCCATCCCGCCACTGGACCGCGACCGTCCACTCGCGACAGCCGTCGTCGCGGCGGCCGAGCTGGCGCTGCCGGCAGAAGACCGTCAGCCCACGGTCACGCCAGGCCACGCGATGAGCTGAATGGGGGCGGAGAGTCGCACGATCTCCGCCAGACGCGTCCGCAAGTCCTCCGGGACCCCGAACGCCGCCGGACGCGCGGCGGCGCTCAGGTTCGGTCTCTCCACCGACAGCCACTCCCGCGCGCTGTCCGCGTCGGCGAAGCGCGGCACCGGCGTCTCGCCGACCTGGGCGCGCTGCGGCAGCACGGTGCTCAGCGCCGCGTTCGCGTGGGACAGATAGTGCTCGACAAGCCTGCGCACCGCGGCGTCGCACTCGGCGGGCTGGTCGACCGCGCGGCTGACCATGCCGGAGTACTGGCGCACGAGGTCGTGCATCTGGAACCGGTGCCGCCTGCGCTGCTCGACGAGATTGCGGTCGAGCAGGCTCTCCAGCACGATGCCCGCCGCCTCCGGCGTGGCGTCGATCAGCGCCGCGGCGGCCTGCACGTCGACATCGCGGCCCGGCACCAGGCTCAGCAGCCGGAAGACGCGCTTCTCGAAGTCGGGCAGCGCTTGATAGGACGCGCCGAAGGCCCGGTCGACGCTGCGGTTGCCGACCGACAGCTCGTCCAGCCGGACCCGCTTGTCCAGGCGCAGCACCAGTTCCTGCACCGGCCACGTCGGCCGCTGCCGCAGCCGGGACGCCGCGAGCCGGATCGCCAGCGGCAGCCGCCCGCACAGCCGGACCACCTGCGACACCGAGTCGTCCCCCGCGGCGACGGCCGCGTCGCCGACGATCCGGGTGAACAGCTCGATCGCCTCGGCGGTGCTGAGCACGTCGAGGGGAATGGTGTGCGCGCCGTCCACGCCCGCCAGCGTCGTCCGGCTCGTCACGATCGCCAGGCTGGGCGAGTCGCCGGGCAGCAGCGGCAGGATCTGGCCCGCGTCCACGGCGTTGTCCAGCACCACGACCATCTGCCGTGACGCCAGTTCCGCCCGCCACCGCGCGGCGCCGAGCACCGGATCGGCCGGGACCTCGGGCGCGCCCAGCATCCGCAGCATCAGGCCGAGCGCGTCGGCCGTCGCCACCGGGGCGCGGTCCGGGGTGTAGCCGTGCATGTCGATGAACAGCTGCCCGTCGCCGAACAGCGACCGCAGCCGGTGGGCCAAATGGACAGCCAGCGCGGTCTTGCCCACCCCCGCCATGCCGGTCAGCAGCACGACGGTCGACCCGCGGCCGCCCGCCCGGGCGATCTGCTCGACGCGGGCCACTTCGCGCTGTCGCCCGGTGAAGTCGGCCAGGTCGCGCGGCAGCATGTTCGGCCCACCTGGGCGCACGGTCCGACTCGGCTCGGCGCGTTCGCCGATCACCTTGCGGTGCGCGGCCTGCAGGCCCTGGCCAGGGTCGACCCCAAGTTCGTCGCGCAAAAGTCTTCGCGCCCGCAGGAACGTCTCCGACGCCTCCGCGCCTCGGCCTTCGCGCGCCTGGGCGAGCATCAGCTGCTCATGAAAGCGTTCCCGCAGCGGGTTCTCGGTCGTGAGCTGGACCAGCCTGGACACCAGGTCCGGGGTGCCGCCGAGGCGCAGTTCGAGATCGTTGAGGGTCTCCCACGCCGTCATCCGCTCCTCGGCTATCACCGGCTCGACCTCGCGGTGCAGCAGGTCGGAACCGATGCCCGACAGCGGGACGCCCCGGAAGAGTCCCAATGCCTGTCTCAGCAGGCCGATCCCGACCGTCGGGTCGACCCGGTCCGCCCTGGCCACCAGCGACCGGAAGCGGAACAGGTCAACCGATTCCGGGTCGACATCCAGGACATAGCCGTCGCCGCGGAAGGTCAGGTCCACGTTCGGCAGCGCGGCCCGCAGTTGCGACACATAGACCTGGATCGCGCCGAGCGCCGACTTCGGCGGCTCGCCATCCCACACGACGTCCACCAGGCGGCTGCGCGACACCAGCCGCCCCGGTTCGAGCAGCAGGGCGGCCAGGAGCCTGCGCGGCTTGCGCGACGGGTGCTTCCACCGCACCCCGCCGATCCTGACGTCGATCTCGCCTAACAGTAAGAACTCGACCTCCGGCGTCGCATGGCCGCCCCGTGTCATCGCGCTCGTCTCCTCGTCGTCCCCGTTCGGCGAGTGGTCACCTCAGGCCCGCCGCCGGACCGGGGTCCGGCGGCGGGCTGTCACTCACTCCGAGGCGTCGCGCTGACCGGCGACCTTCACCTTGACGACCTTCGCCCGCGAGCCCGCCGCGTTGTGGTGGAACAACGCGAGCAGCTTGCTCGGCGTGGCCGTGGCCGCGCGGTTGACCACCAGCGCCGTACCCGGGCGCGCCAGGTAGGTCAGCGCCGGGTCGCCGCCGCCCTGCACCCAGTAGGCGGGCGACAGCACGTCGAACGCCATGGGGGTGTCGATGCGGTCGATCGCGGTGCTGCCGGGCGTCTTGTAGAACCCGGTCACCCCGGCGGTGTAGGTGATCCGGTGCGACGCGGCCGCCGGGTCGACACCCAGCGCGGCCAAGCGAACCGGCAGGACGACGACGTTGGTGTCGAACACGTTGGTGTCGGTGTCACCGAAACGCCCGTTGACCGGCTGCACGTCCACCGAGGCGAACCCGCCCGGGACCGGCTTGCGCAGGTCCACGGTGTTGACCAGCATCACGTCGGTGCCGCGGGCCTTGGTCACCGACGACTCGAAGTCGGCCACCCCGTCACCGGTGGTGTCGATCCGGACGAACGGGATCGTGTTGCTGCCGATGTTCGCCCAGTCGCCCCACGTCGCCAGCCCGAAGGCCAGCAGTGCCGTCTCCGGCTTGCCCTGCGCGCGGGCCAGCGGCGCCGTCGTAGTGGCGCCCACGTAGCGCAGGTCGCCGCCGCGGGCGGTGTCGTTGACCACGCAGCCGGTCGCCACGGTCGCGGTGCACGCAGGCAGCTGCGGCGACTCGCCGTGCAGCTCGAACAGGCTCACCAGCGAGCGGTACGCCTGCGCGCCCTCACCCTGGTCGAAGCCGCGGCCGTGCAGGTTGAGCACGGTCTGCGAGCCGTTGGCGCCGAACCGGACCTGGCCGGGGACCGCGATGTCCGACGCGGGCTTCGGCGTCGCCGCCACCGGCACGCGCAGCGGCACCGTGGCGCCCGAGCGCGGGGTCAGCACGACCCGGCCGGAGGCGTCGGCGACGAACTGGCGGGCCCGTGCGGACTGGATGGCCTCCATGGTCGGGTCCATCGCCTTGCGGAGGGCGGCCGGGTCGTCGATCTTCAGGGTGACCGTCACCGTGGCCACACCCCGCGCACCGACGCGGACCCGGCTCGGCGAGACCTCGTACCGCACCCCGGGCGCGTCGACGATGCCCTGGTAGGCGACGTCGAACTCGGCCGGGGTCACGCCCTTGTTGACGACCTTGATCGTCTTGGTCTTGGCCAGCGGCGCACCCGCCTCGACGATGCCGAACGACGCGCTCACCGCGCCCGGGTCGTCCTGGACGTAGGCGAGGACCTTGGTGGACAGCGCGGCGTCCGCGTCGATCCGGCCCGCGCCGACGCGCTGCGGGGCGAAGACCTTGCCCTTGCCGTCGGTCAGGTCGTGACGGGCCGTGTTCATCGCGCCCGCCTTGACCTCCTCGTAGGTCCAATCGGGGTGGGCCTGCCGGATCAGCGCGGTGATGCCGGTCGCGTGCGGCGCCGACATGGACGTGCCGGAGTAGACGGCGCGGTCGGTGCCGGACCCGCTGAACGCCGCGGCGATCGTGTCACCGGGGGCGGTGATGTCGGGCTTGACGATCGGCCCGCGCACGCCGCGGGAGGTGAAGATGCTGGCGGTGTCGGCCAGCGCGTCGTCGTAGGTCGGCACGCTCGCCCGGTCCGACCCGCGCAGCGTGACGTCGAGCGGCCCGGCGGCGATCACCGGGCGCAGCGCCGCGGTGGTGGTCGCGGTGAGCTGGAACATCGGCATGGTCTTGTTGCCGGTGATGCGCGCGACGAAGTGGTCCATCGTGCCGGTGAGGATCACGCCCGCGGCTCCCGCGGCCTGCGCGAGGTTCGCCCGCGCGACCGACCCGCACTCCCGGCCGTCGAGCGCGGCCTGGTCGTCGAACTCCAGCCACACGAACTTGCCCGCGACTGCGGCGACCTCGGCGGGCGAGTAGGCGACACAGCCCTTGGCGTTGGCCGCGGGGAGCGTCACCACGGGACGGTTCAGGTCCAATGAGTCCATCGAGGCGTAGGCCAGGCTGAATTGGCCTGTGCGGATGCCCGCGTTCGCCGACGGGGAGGTGACCCGCAGGGCGTCGCGCAGGAAGTAGGTGTCGCGGCTGCTGGCCACGGTGAGCGCCTCGGTCGCGAGGCTGCCGGGCGACCCGGCGACGTCGTAGAGGTCGGTGCCGTTGCCCGCGGAGAACACGGCCAGCACGTCGTGCTGGGCCAGCTTGCGCACGAACAGGGCGGTCGGGTCGTCCACTGCGTTGTAGTTGCTGCTCAGCGCGAGGCTGACGATGTCGAGTTTGTCGGTGAAGTCGCCGTCACCGTCGGGGTCCAATGCCCAGTCCAATGCCTTGGGCGTGAGCGCGGAAGTCAGTCCATTGCAGCCGAACACCTTGATGGAATAAAGCAGCGCGCGCGGCGCCATACCCGGTCCGACTCGCATCGCGCTGACCGTCTCACCGGTCAGTTTCGAGTAGTCCCCGGTGAATGTGCTGCCGTCGGCGTTGACGCCCTGAGATGCGATGATGCTGGCGCCGTGGGTGCCGTGGTGTCCACACGAAATCGGGTTGGGGTCCGGCACCGGGACCGGCGAACCGGCCACACCCGACATGTCGTAGTTATTGCCGACCAGGTCCGTACCACCGACCACCTTGGCCGTCGGGAAATACGAAGCGTCGACGACAGTGGAATCAATGGCGGTGTAGGCGTCCTTTGTGCCCGGCCCGCCGAAAGCCGCGTGCGTGTAGTCGATCCCGTCGTCGATGATGCCGATCCGGACACCGTCGCCATAGACCCCGGTCCGCTGCCACGCGGCCAGCGCGTTGGTCGTCTGCACCGAGTTGGTGCTGCTCTTCTCATGCGCGGCGACGGGCCGGATGGCCACGACGTCGGGCCGCGCCGACAGCGCCCGCACGGTGTCGATGTCCGCGCTGACGATCGCCCCCGGCACCCCGTTGGTCGTGACGGCGAGCAGCTTGGCGCCCGCATCGCCCCTGGTCAGGGCCGCGGTGATGTCGTTGGCGGCCGTGGTGACCTCCTGGTCGGCGGCCTTGGCGAGCGCCTTGGCCCTGGCCTTCCCACCGCCCCGCCCCTGCTCCTCGGTGAAGGCGTCCACCGCGGACTTCTTGTCAAGCTCCACGAAGACCGTCGCGGTCCCCTCAACCGTTCTGAGCCCCGGCGCGAGCTTGCCGATGAACTCCGCCCCGCCCGCGGCCGGGACCACCCCGTCCGCCAGGGGCGCCGCACCCTGCGCGGTGGACGCGGGCACCGCGACAACACTGGCCACAATGGCGGAAACGAATACCGCCGACCACAAGTTAGTCCATTTGGGTAAACGTGCCGACTGCATGACGATAAACCCTAACCCGAGGCGCGCTCAGAACCTGTCAGCGTCCGACGAGGAATCCTCGGTAGCCGCGAACAACGGCGCCGTGTCCCGATCGACCGCGCACGATTCCACCTCGCTGAGCGCACAGTAAGCGGAGAAATCGGACAACGCCATCGTCCGTTCGGCCGCTACCAATAGGACGACAGGCCGTCCCGCCCGAACAGTTATGTGACGCAGAAAACTGTCCCATTTGGACGTCATGTTGGACGGAGTACCGAACTACGGCCAATGGGTGACAGTTCGGAGAACAGTAGAAATTAGGGGTGCCCCCAGAACCATTCCCAGTAAGTTCCCGACTCAGCGCAGGTCGACCCCGATATGACGCTCCCCCGCAGACGTGCCACACCAGCCAAAACGGTTCCCGTGCCCAAACCGTCCACACAGACAGTCACTCAGCGCGTCGAGGTTCCGCCCGAAGTACCCACCCGGACCATTGATCGCCTGACCGATCGCACACTAGAACCCTTCGACGCCGGTGACGTACCGCCCGTCGAGGTCGTGTTCGGCGCTTGGTGGCCGAGCCGCCACCTCCGGTAGGTACGCCACCCCGGGCCACCGGTGTCGCAACTCCCGCCCATTCCACCGCGACGTCCGTCCGGCACATCGTCGAAGCCGACATCACCTATGAGCAGCCGCGCGGACCCACCGGATGCTCCCATGTCCACCGCCTCCGCGACGGACGGTCAGCCTCGCGACTAGTCATTCGCTCGGCGCTGGCGTGCCCTGCGGCCAGACACACGGCGAACTGGCGATCACATAGAACCCGCCGACATCATTCGCCTTGATCGAGATTCGAAAGCTGTCGTTCTTGCTCTCCGCCCAGAGGTACATCCCCTTGGGGCGCGAGTCCGTCAGTATCTGGTAGCCGTGCCTTTCCCACCATTGCTTGATGGTGTCGAAGTAGGCGTTGTAGTCGGCTGGCGGAAGATCGTGTATCTGGTACGAGTGAGACTCCGTGACCCGACCGCGCGGCCCGTTGTCGGTGGGATCGTCGCAGTTCTGAGGTGTGCTGAGGCCCTGCTCGAGGCGCGCCTCCTTGGGCAGCAGCGCGACCACGGCGTGGATGTGCTCCTCCACGCGCTTCGCGGCTTCGTCCTGAGTGATCGTGTTGCGCATATCGCCTCCGCAGCCAGCAGTGAGGACCGCCGTCAAACCGATTCCGACGAGCAGCCTTCGGGGAAAGCCAGACATCTTGTGGCAACTCCGTTCAGATCGTCGGTTTCCCGGCGATGATCCGGCCCATATTTTCCAACGCCTGGTTCTCTCGGTCCCAGTATTGGCTGTGAGCTTCGGTGCTGTAGCCGGTCCAACTCGATGTTCCCGGGTCGGAGGTGAACACGTTGCCGCCGAACGTCGGCTCGGCGGGGTCAGGGCCATGGACGTCGAACGGTTCTTCGAACACGTTGGTGACCTGGATGACGTCGTGTTCGGCGACGGTGGAGTGGACGTTCCCCGGTGGCAGGCCGAGATCCTCGGCGCGGCTGACACCGACCCCGGGGCTGCCGACGAAGACGACCTCGTCGGCGTTGATGTCCATGTCGCGGGCGGTGTGGCCGATGACGGTGGAGCCATAGCTGTGTCCAATGACAGTGTTGTGCGAAGGCGCCCCCTGGTGGGTGGCGCGCAGCCCGTCCTGGAAGCGGTCCAGGTCCTGGCGGGCGTTCTGCGCGTAGTCCTCATCGGCGGCGGCGACGAGATCCTGCGGGGCGTCATAGCCGATCCACGTGATCGACGCCGTGGACGGTGAGCCCGCCTGCGCGGCTGCGTCCACCATGCTGTCGGAGCGGCCGATGTCGGTGCCGCAAGTGCCGAGCCGGGCGCCGGTGCCGGGAACGAAGGTGGCGACGTTGGCAGCGGTGTCGGGATTGCCGATAGCGACGATGGCGCGCCCGTTGCCCGAACTGTCGATGCCGAGCAGGTATGCCTGCTGCTGGCCTGCTTGCGGGGACGTAAGCCGCTTCTCGATGGTGTCGAGGCCGCCGAGCTTCTCGTTGATCGACTTGAGTTCGAGTTCTTGCTCGCGGGTTCGGCTAGGGAGAGTTCCAGCCGTTGCTTCTGGGCGTCGAGTTCGGCACGTTCCTCAACGAGCTGAAACCGGTTGGCACGGTCGCGGATCTCGGCGGGGATCCCGTCGAGCATGCCGAGTTCACCGGATCGAGTGAACAGCAACGACTCCTGCTCCATCGGAGTCAGCGAGTCCCACCACCGCTTCACCTCGACAGGCGACGTCCCCCGTGCGGGCACCGTCGCCGAAGCCGCGGAGGTGGAGTCCGATCCGGACACCGCACCGACAGCTTCCGCGGTCAGCCGACGGAACGACGCGGCGATCTGCGTGTCCGCCGCGGTCGCCTCGGTCACGGCGTCGCGAAACACCCCGGTGTATCTGGCGATGACCTCGCGGATGCGCACAGGCTCATCGCCCATACGGTTACGCGCGTTGTCATCGTGGACGGTCCCGTCGGCGGTGACCGTCAAACCCCAGTACCGGCACTCCGCCGCGCCATCTAGGACCCGGCGGTGCGCGGCGCCGATCCGGTCCGCGGCCTGACCCCAGAGCCGATATGCCTCGAACAACGTGTCCGAACAGGCATCCAACTTCTGCGAATGCCCCTGAAACGCGGCCTTGGCGGCGGTCGCCGCCGCACCCTCCCAATCGGCCAGAGCGTCGTTGACCCGACGGACCTCGGCAGCCCGCTCACCCACGGCGTTCGACATCGCCTGCCAGGCCCGTTCGCCCTGCCGGAACACCTGCGGGTCGACCTCGTGCAGGTCGGCGAAGGTCACCATGATCCAGTCCCACGCAGGTTCGCCGTGTTCTGCGCCTCGGTCGCGACATAGTTCGCCGCGTTGACGCTGAGATTGTCGCCGTCGAGCGCCAGCTTCGCGGCGGTCACGTCGATCGCCCGCTGCCAGCTTGCCTCGCACTCCGCGCCCGCCGCCACCAGGTCGAAACCGCGCACCAGCCCGGTGATCGCCTCCTGCGTCCCGCTGAACCCACTCGCGTCGCGCTGGGTCTGCTCCGCGATCCGCACCGCACCAGTGCCCGCCGCCGTCAACTCCTCGGCGGTGACCTCGACCCGCTCACCCGGTGATGTCATCGTCCCTCCCCGCATCGAACCCCCGAATGCGAGTATGACGCAGCCGAACACGCACAGGAGCCGAACGACTACCGAAAGGAGTAGTACTACTCAAGACCTGTCGGTGAGGCGCAGTAGTTTCGGCACTCGGAACCGCGACTGGGGGATCGTGACCGACATCCCTCGGATCACGGCGAACACCGCAGCGGCCGGGCTCAGCGCGGCGCAAGACCGGCCGTAGGCGGCGCGTAGCGCCTGCGGCGGGCGGCCGCACCACCGCGCCGCTCGGCCGACCCGTTCCGAGAACAGCATGGACTCCTTGAGCGGCAGCACATCCAGGCGCAGGGCGGTGGCTCCCGGGTCGACCACCATGCCGCACGTTCGGGGGCGAGCCGTCACCAGCACGGCAGACCCGGGCGTGTCCGGCGGCAGCGGGCCGGGCGGATCTGACCCGCGTCACGGGCGTCCAGCACCCGGCGTCCAGCCATCAGGCTTCGGAACGGCGCGATGCAACGAATCGGACGCCACGTCGTCGAGGACCGGCCCACGCAACGCCGCGAGGGCGTCGGCGAGCAGCTCGCCCCCGTCCCCGGGGTCAACGGGCACCAGCGGCAGTGCGGACGGCACCGGTGAACCGGGTCAAGTCCAACCGGCCAGCATCGACGGCGATCACGTAACCGTCCGGCTGGGTGAGGATGAGCTCCGGGTTCCGGGGCGTCACAGAACAGCCTGCCGCAGGTGTTAGCCAGCCGGTCAGCGGGCACGGTTTGGTTGGAGCGCATGACAAGCGCAGCACACGATGCGCAGCTTCAGAGCGGCGAGTAGTTCGACACTGACGTGGATCAGCAGGCCAACTCGTCGAGTTTCGACCGGTAAATGCAGAACGGCGGCCTACCTGTGGATTTCTCCGCTGATAGACCGCCGCTACTGTTGTAGCCCCGACGGGATTTGAACCCGCGCTACCGCCTTGAGAGTGCGGCGATCGTCATACCCTATGGTTGCTGACCTGCTCTTACGTTTTGTTGAATGCCTCTATACTAACTGCAATCCACCCGAGTTCGGGACCTCTTATGTCACGGTTCATGTCACGACCGAACAGCTTCGGTCCATGGAAGAGCAAGGATAAGCGGGGCGGTACGCCGACCCCTGGTGATGCCAGCGGAGCAACGGCCTGCGGAACACGACCCACCACCAGCCCAGCTCGGGGCATAACCAACCAAGTCCTGCTGGCCAAAGTGAACGAAACTTTGCGCTCGCTGCTATAAACCCACAGGTCAGCAAGTGTCGTCCCCGCGCAGGCGGGGCTGTTCCCTCCGACGGTGAGCGGCGGGCCGCGGTGAGGGCGTCGTCCCCGCGCAGGCGGGGCTGTTCCCGCGCAGGCCAGTTCAGGGCTGAGTCCGTAACTGTCGTCCCCGCGCAGGCGGGGCTGTTCCCACCTCGAACACGAATGGCACCAGCGACCGCGGCGTCGTCCCCGCGCAGGCGGGGCTGTTCCCTGAGCGTCCGTCAGCGTGGATGATCCGGAACCGTCGTCCCCGCGCAGGCGGGGCTGTTCCCCGACCGTCTCTGACCTGGGGAAACGCCGAACGGTCGTCCCCGCGCAGGCGGGGCTGTTCCCTGGCCGAACGCCGCGCGTGGTCGTTGTGGTTCCGTCGTCCCCGCGCAGGCGGGGCTGTTCCCAGAGTCAGGCCCTGACCAGGGTGAAATGTACGGTCGTCCCCGCGCAGGCGGGGCTGTTCCCTTCTCCGGTTCCCAGCACCGCGCGGCGAGCAGGTCGTCCCCGCGCAGGCGGGGCTGTTCCCTCTGCCGTTCCCGCGCTGTCAGGTCTGAATAAGTCGTCCCCGCGCAGGCGGGGCTGTTCCCGCAGGAATCCGGGGCTATTCCGGCCGATGCGGGTCGTCCCCGCGCAGGCGGGGCTGTTCCTGCGAGACGACGTGCCGACTGATGCTGTTCTGGGTCGTCCCCGCGCAGGCGGGGCTGTTCCCCGTTCGTCGTGCCGGGTATCGCCCAGATTGAGGTCGTCCCCGCGCAGGCGGGGCTGTTCCCGGGAGGCGTCGTGAGGACTTACGTGGGGCACGGTCGTCCCCGCGCAGGCGGGGCTGTTCCCCCGGCGGACACCACCAAGGACGTCGGCGGCGCGTCGTCCCCGCGCAGGCGGGGCTGTTCCCTCGACGGGGGTGATCGGCGCTGGCTTGCCCTGGTCGTCCCCGCGCAGGCGGGGCTGTTCCCAAGCGCGGACGGCAACACTCAGCCCGCACACAGTCGTCCCCGCGCAGGCGGGGCTGTTCCCGAAGCGATGGCCGAAGCCGGGCTCATGGGCGAGTCGTCCCCGCGCAGGCGGGGCTGTTCCCCGGCCCGCGCTCTCGGCCAGCCCGTTGGCCAGGTCGTCCCCGCGCAGGCGGGGCTGTTCCCAGCTGCGGGCTTCCGGACACCGCGGTGCCCTCGTCGTCCCCGCGCAGGCGGGGCTGTTCCCCTGGGAAGCGAAACTCACCGAAGACGGACTCGGTCGTCCCCGCGCAGGCGGGGCTGTTCCCAGAAGATGCGCGAGCTGCCGTTCGACTGCGACGTCGTCCCCGCGCAGGCGGGGCTGTTCCGAAGAAACGCCAGTACAAAGCCCAGTACACCGGGTCGTCCCCGCGCAGGCGGGGCTGTTCCCTGCTCCGTCGTCACTGGGCACCGCCTGCGGTCGTCGTCCCCGCGCAGGCGGGGCTGTTCCAGGACCGCACCTGTCGTGCAGTCAGCACCATGTGTCGTCCCCGCGCAGGCGGGGCTGTTCCCCCTGCGGCACACTCGATCCGTGAGCCGCGACCGTCGTCCCCGCGCAGGCGGGGCTGTTCCGTGCGTTGTCGGGGCGCCGGATTGTCCTGGGACGTCGTCCCCGCGCAGGCGGGGCTGTTCCCCGATCGACGATGCCGAGGTGGCCGTACGGGCCGTCGTCCCCGCGCAGGCGGGGCTGTTCCCGACGACGCCGCGCGGCGGATGGAGAGCTGAGCGTCGTCCCCGCGCAGGCGGGGCTGTTCCCCGCGACGGTGGTCATGAGCATCGTCGGACTGCGTCGTCCCCGCGCAGGCGGGGCTGTTCCCAGCTCCGACAGCTCACCCTCGAGATCTACAAGGTCGTCCCCGCGCAGGCGGGGCTGTTCCCCGGGTTCAGCGACACCAAGCTGTCGTTCTGGGGTCGTCCCCGCGCAGGCGGGGCTGTTCCCTGCACACCCCGGCCGCGCTCGTCGGCCAGCTGGTCGTCCCCGCGCAGGCGGGGCTGTTCCCGCGACCAAGTTATCCACGACGGGCCTCCAGCTGTCGTCCCCGCGCAGGCGGGGCTGTTCCCATCATCGTGAACCCTGTCGGAACCAAGACGGTCGTCGTCCCCGCGCAGGCGGGGCTGTTCCCCGTTCCGGCAGTACCAGCGGCGGACGCAGGAGGTCGTCCCCGCGCAGGCGGGGCTGTTCCCTGCAGCTCGCTGATCAACGTGGCGGCGTCCTCGTCGTCCCCGCGCAGGCGGGGCTGTTCCCCCGCGCCGGTACTTCGACTCGACCAGGCGGCCGTCGTCCCCGCGCAGGCGGGGCTGTTCCCGTCTGCCGCAGCGCCGGGTCCAGCTTCGGCATGTCGTCCCCGCGCAGGCGGGGCTGTTCCCGACCTCGACGAGGGTTCCGGTGAGGCTCACTAGTCGTCCCCGCGCAGGCGGGGCTGTTCCCGCGTGGATGTTGTGGCCCACGATGTACCGGTCGTCGTCCCCGCGCAGGCGGGGCTGTTCCCTGCCCGCGTGACGGGTGGGAGGGCGTGTGGTCGTCGTCCCCGCGCAGGCGGGGCTGTTCCCGCTGCCGGGCCTTCGAGGCCGACCTTGCGGAAGTCGTCCCCGCGCAGGCGGGGCTGTTCCCTGCTGGGCTACCCCCATCCCACACCCGTTCCGGTCGTCCCCGCGCAGGCGGGGCTGTTCCCTCGCCGAGCGCGCGCAGCTGGTCGACGCGGTCGTCGTCCCCGCGCAGGCGGGGCTGTTCCCGAGGAACCGCTGTACCGGTTCGACGGTGCGCGCGTCGTCCCCGCGCAGGCGGGGCTGTTCCCTCCTGCTGGCACTTGCCGCAGGTGATCGCCGCGGTCGTCCCCGCGCAGGCGGGGCTGTTCCCGTGATGACGCCGCTGGTGTTCTTGGTGTCGAGTCGTCCCCGCGCAGGCGGGGCTGTTCCCAGGGCACCGTGGTAGTTGGGCAGGTTGAAGGTGTCGTCCCCGCGCAGGCGGGGCTGTTCCCTCCTCGCCGAAACCCACGCGGCGAACCTGGGCGTCGTCCCCGCGCAGGCGGGGCTGTTCCTTCGCGCCGCCAGGCCCTGCTGGCTTCGGTGACGTCGTCCCCGCGCAGGCGGGGCTGTTCCTGGGGTCCAGCGCTGGGCCAGCAGGGCCGCGCCGTCGTCCCCGCGCAGGCGGGGCTGTTCCCACGGCGGCACGTCCGCGAGACAGGTCGGGCAGTCGTCCCCGCGCAGGCGGTGGCTGTTCCCGGCGCGGACCGGCGGGCCTCCAGCAGGCGCACACGCACGGTGCCCGCGGCGTCGTCCCCGCGCAGGCAGGGCTGTTCCCGCCAGGTAGTGCTTGGTGTCGGCCGGGTCGGCGGTCGTCCCCGCGCAGGCGGGGCTGTTCCCGCCAGGTAGTGCTTGGTGTCGGCCGGGTCGGCGGTCGTCCCCGCGCAGGCGGGGCTGTTCCCGCCAGGTAGTGCTTGGTGTCGGCCGGGTCGGCGGTCGTCCCCGCGCAGGCGGGGCTGTTCCCTGGGTCGGCCGCACCTGCTCGCCGTACGGCTCGTCGTCCCCGCGCAAGCGGGGCTGTTCCCATCACGCCGATCATCACGTTCCCAGCCACCCCGTCGTCCCCGCGCAGGCGGGGCTGTACCCCACGGTGCCGGTCAGGACTGGCCGACTCGCTCGTCGTCCCGCACAGGAGGCACGGTTCCCTGATCTCCAAGTCCCGACCGGCCGAACTGCCCAGCCGTTCCCGCGCAGGCGGGGCTGTTCCGCTGTGGACCACTTCTCCTGGTCGGGGACAAGGTCGTCCCCGACCAGGAGGTTCCCCCGGCACAGGCGGATGCCCCACGGGGAGACAAGAAGCGGTACCAGGAACGTTTACGGACGTCGCCGTAAGGCTGAACCGTGTGTCGCACACCTTCGGGCGCAGACGCTGCGACGGTGCGGGTAATCTGCACGGTGCTCGAAGCATCCCCGCACACGCAGGGCTGATCCCGTGGTCGCGTGACAGCAGCGCAGAGGGAGAAGTTGTCCCCGCTCGCGCGGGGCGGGTCCGCGACCAGCAGGTCGCAGTCCACGCTGAGCCAGCCCGTGGTTTGGGCCTAACCCAGCAACACAATGCCGACCCAGTGCGACTCACGATGGTGGGCGCACTGGGTTACCTCTCCTCGGTGGGTGTTCACAATCGGCGGCAGCCAACAGCCGGACCCCTCCTCCACGGGTGCCGGACCACCTTCAGGAACGTGGTAGCGTGAGCCCGCAAGATCAAGTGCGGCACGAGCAGGTGTGCGCAAACGGGGGTGGACTTGAGAGTCCACCCCCGCCAACTCAGTTCGGATGAACCCTTGGCAGAGGATCCACTCCGACGTTCCGCTAACCCGAATCAAGGAAGTAGGAACATGACAAAGTCTATCCGCTGCACGCCAAACAACCCCGACGGCATCGGCGTCACGTTCAGCCTCGCGTCGTTGATCAAGGGCGCCGGGCTGTTCGTGGCGACCTCAGGGGCCATGCCAGTTTGGTGGCTCACATGGACGGCCATCGGCGGAACACGTGGCTTCGCGCTTGCGACGTCAGCGGGTACATGCTGTGCCGCGGTGTTGTTCTTGGGGTCGATCTCGATGTTGAACCGGCTGGCGAGCTGACCGCTGAGGGTGCTGACGCCACGCCTGGCGTCAGCACCCGCCCGGAAGCCCGCACGCAAGAAGTCGAACACGACATCACTAGCCCGATCTGGTGAATCAACGCGCTGACCGAAACGGCGTTGCGGCGTTTGGAGATGTCGTCTAGGCCGAATGGATTTGGGGGTCACGTTTGTGGGGCATGAGCTGTGGCGTTGGGTGTGGGCAAAGTCTGAGAGGGACGATGCCAAGCGCGTGACGGGATGGTTGCCCTTGTTCCAGCATCTCGACGATACCGCTGGGGTGGCTGCACTACTGGTCGACGAATGGGTCTCGCCGCAAGTGATCTCCCGGCTGGCCAGCGAGTTGGGCGGGCAGGTATCGGACGTTCGATTGTTGGCGGCGTGGTTGGCGTCCGTCCACGACGTCGGCAAGGTCAGTCCTGCCTTCAGCATTCAAGTTCGCTCATTGGCGAACATTATGGTGAGCAACGGCTTTGTCATGAGCCAGCAGGTTGAGCACAGTCCAGCACGGTCCAAAGTCGGTCACGCGCTCGTCGGCCACCTTGCAGTTCGGGATTGGCTGACGGACAGCCTGGCGTTTGAGTTTCGTGGTGCTGCAACGCAATTGGCGTCAGTTGTGGCCAGCCACCACGGGGTGCCTCCGGAGTCGGGGGACGTATCTTTCGCCCGCGGGCAGGTGGAGCTGGTCGGGAAGGACGAGTGGGCGCGGCAGCGCGTCGCGTTGTTGGAGCGGTCGATGGCCCGGGTTGGCGGCCGGGAGGCGTTTGCGCGGTTCGCCGGTGTGCGGTTGAGTGTTCCCGCGCTGGCCCTGCTGACGGCAGTCGTGATCGTCGCGGACTGGATCGCGTCGAATCCGGACTTCTTCCCGTTGTGGGGAGAGGCTTCTCTCGGAAACTTGCCTGTTCCCGACGAGGTCGTCACAGCGCGTCGGTTGCGGGACGGGTGGGCGGCGGTGGCCCTACCGAAGCGCTGGCAATCTCAAGTAGACGACAAGTCCTCGGTGGAAGTGCTGTTCCGGTCCAGGTTCGATCGCGAAGAAGCGGTTGTGCGTGATGTCCAGGTGGCGGCGGTCGAGGCGGCGCGGGCGATGCAGGGTGCCGGTCTGCTGGTGATCGAGGCGCCGATGGGGTCGGGCAAGACGGAGGCGGCGTTGTTGGCCGCGGAGGTGTTGGCGGCGCGGACCGGGGCGGATGGTTGTTTCGTGGCGTTGCCGACGCAGGCGACGACGGATGCGATGTTCACCCGTGTTCACCAGTGGCTTCGGAACCTGCCGGGCGCTGGCCAGGACGGCATCGTCTCGGTGTCGTTGGCGCATGGCAAGGCACGGCTGAATGAGGAGTTCGAGGGCCTGGTCAGGAAAGGACGGTTCGCCTCCGTCGGCGACAAGGGTGACGACTGTGGTGTGATGGCGCACCAGTGGCTCAGCGGCCGCAAGAAGTCGGCCCTGGCATCCTTTGTGGTCGGTACTGTTGACCAGGTCTTGTTCGCCGGATTGAAGTCGCGGCACCTGATGCTGCGGCACCTGGCTTTGGCAGGCAAGGTCGTAGTAATCGACGAGGTGCACGCCTACGACGTCTACATGTCGCGGTACTTGTGCCGGGTGCTGCAGTGGCTTGGCGCGTACGGCGTTCCGGTGGTGTTGTTGTCGGCGACCCTGCCGGACGCTCGGCGGGCGAAGTTGGTCGATGCATACGACAGCGGCGCCGGAACCAACACCGAGACAGCATCTGGCTATCCGGTCGTGACGGCGACCGGTGTCGCGCCAACGATGTTGCCTCTGCCGAAGACGTCCACGGATGTTGTGATCGATCGGCTGTCGGACGACCTCGACACCCTCGTCGACTACCTACGTACACATCTGCGCGAGGGTGGGTGCGCGGTGGTCGTGCGGAACACGGTGACCCGGGTGCAGGAGACCGCGGCCCGGCTGTCCGAGGAGTTCGGGACAGAGCAGGTGACGATCAACCACGCGCGGTTCCTCGCGTGTGATCGGTCCGATCGGGATCGGTCGCTGCTGGAGCAGTTCGGGCCGGAGGGTACTCGGCCCGGTCTGCACATCGTGGTCGCCTCTCAGGTGGTCGAACAGTCATTGGACGTGGACTTCGACTTGATGGTCACCGATCTGGCGCCTATGGACCTGATGTTGCAGCGGATGGGTCGCCTGCATCGGCATGAGCGGGTTCGACCAGGCCCATTGCGGCGGGCGCGGTGCGCGGTGACCGGGGTATCGGATTGGTCCGCGGCTCCGGTCGCGGCGGTGCGGCCCTCGTCGTTCGTGTACGAGAAGGACACGTTGTTGCGGGCCGCGGCGTTGCTGGTGGACCGGGGCGAGATTCGTTTGCCGCATGAGATCGCGGAGTTGGTGGGCCGCGCCTATGACGGTTCCGAGGTCGGCCCCGCCGATTGGCGGCCCGCGATGGCGTCGGCTGCGGCGGAGGCGGCGAAGACCGCGATCGGGCGGGTGGAGCGGGCGACGACATTCCTACTGGATGTCGCGAACAAGCCTGGGTCGCTGGTCGGGTGGCTGCGGGCCGGGGTCGGGGATGCCGATGACGATGGCCACGGTGCGGCTCAGGTTCGGGACGGCGCGGACTCGGTCGAGGTCATCGTCGTGCAGAGCGACGGCGGCGGCGGACTGCTGGTGCCCTCGTGGGTGAAAGGCGGTGGAACGCAGGTCCCCCTCGACGAGATGGTGCCGTGGTCGCAAGCGAAGGTCTTGGCCGCGTGCACTCTGCGACTCCCGCTGGCGTTGAGCCACGAGGGCGTCATCGACCAGGTGATCCGCGAGCTGGAGTCGCGTCACCGCTACGACAGCTTTACTCAGAACCCGTTGCTGAAAGGCCAGTTGGTGCTCGAGTTCGACACGGACTTGTCCACTGAACTGCACGGCTACGCCCTTACCTATGACCTGCACCAAGGCCTCATCCATCGGAAGATCACGTCGTGACCGTCGCAGAACCGTCGTTCGATTTGCTGACCCAGCCGTGGGTCCCTGCCTTGGACCGCGGCGGCACGCCTCGTGAGGTGTCGCTGGTGGAGGTATTCGCCCAGGCTCATGAGTTGCGGGGACTCAGTGGGGACCTGCCGACGCAGGTGTTCGCCACCACCCGTCTGCTGCTGGCGATCCTGCACCGGGCCCTGAGTGGGCCCCGCGACCTGGACGAGTGGTGCGCGCTGTGGGACGCCCCAACATTGCCCGCTGCGGTGATCGAGGACTATCTGGGCAAGTGGTCAGAGCACTTCGACCTGCTGCATCCGAGCACACCGTTTCTGCAGGTCGCCGACTTGCACACGGCGAAGGGCGAAGTGTCGGACCTGGCGAGACTGATCGCCGATGTCCCGAACGGCAACAAGTTCTTCACCACCCGGCAGGGCCCGCTGTCGCTCGGGTATGCCGAGGCGGCACGGTGGTTGGTGCACTGCCACGCCTACGACCCCTCGGGCATCAAGTCCGGTGCGGTCGGCGACAGCCGAGTCAAAGGCGGCAAGGGATATCCCATCGGCACCGGCTGGTGTGGCTACCTAGGCGGCGTGCTCGCTGAGGGTCAGACCTTGCGGGAGACACTGCTGTTGAACCTCGTCGCCCACGATCAGCTGCACAACTACGACCCTGCCGACGACCTGCCGCCCTGGGAACGTGATCAGCCGGGCGCGGCCGAGCGGGAGGACGGGGTTCCAGTGGCGCGGGGACCGGTGGATCTCTTCACCTGGCAGAGCCGCCGAATCCGTCTGGTCGCCGCGGACGATCGGGTCTCCGGGGTACTGATCTGCAACGGAGACCGGATCACCCCACAGAACAGGCACCACAAGGAAACCCACAGCGGGTGGAGGCGAAGCAAGGCCCAGGAGGCCAAGCGGCGTGAGGACGTGGTGTACATGCCCGCCGAACACACGCCGGAGCGCATGATCTGGCGGGGGCTGAGCACGATAGTCCCCCAAGCCCACGCGGGTACCACTCAGCGCTCCGACGCGGCGCCGCGGATGCGGCCCGGGGTGTTGGAGTGGGTCAGCGAGTTGGAGGACAACCGGGCGATCCCCGAGGATCTGCTCATCGGTGTCCACGTGTACGGCATGACCTATGGCGCGCAGAGTTCGGTCACCACCGAGGTTGTCGACGACTCCCTCGTGCTGCGCAGTGTCCTGTTGAACTCGGGTTCGCCCGCACTGATCTCCGCGGTGCTGGACTGTGTCGTGGCCGCCGAGAATTCCGCGTACGCGCTTGGTTCGTTCGCGGCGAACCTTGCCATCGCCTCCGGCGACGGTGGTAAAGGCGCCGCGGGCCGGACACGCGCACTGGAAACCGCCTACGACGTCCTCGACCCGCACTTCCGGCAATGGCTTAGCGGAATCACCACCGGCTCGGACTCCTACGAATGCCAAGTCCACTGGCACGGCACCGTCCGCAGGCTCATCCGCGCCTTGGGCGAAGAGCTGCACGCCGCGGCGCCCCCGAATGCGTGGGTCGGACATGTCGACAACGGTCGACTGATCACCTCGGCTGTCGCATACAGCTGGTTCACCAAGGCGCTCAAAGAAGCCCTCCCCTACGCCCACAAGCCCACTAAGGACACCGATGGCTGACCCGCGGTCCATCAAGGACATCGTGCACAAGCGCGTCGTCGACCTGCAGTACTCCTACCTGCGCAACGAGTCGGCAGGCGTCGCCGCCCTGGCCAAGCTGCGCCGCGGACTGGGCAAACCGACCGGCACCGTGTTCGACATCCTCGGCTACACCCACGACGACGCGTTCGTCCGCGACCGCGACGACGATCGGGCGACCCCGCAGGAGAACGCGTCGCACTTGGCGATGACCCTGTTCGCCGCACATCAGCAGTCGCAGAGTCGACCCATGCACCGACCCGGGACCCGGTTCGGGCAGGCGGTGCGCAGGCTCGTCCCGGATCCGAAGCACGCCGCCGCGCCGGACAACGCCATCGTGCGGCGCTTCGCGATGATCGGCACCGCCACTGACTTCGATGAGCTGACCCATCACCTGCGTGGCATGGTGCAGCTGCTGCGCTCACAACAGATCCCCCTCGACTACGGCCAGCTCGCCGACGACCTGGTGGACGTGCAGGACCCGCGCACCGCCGCGGCGGTCCGGCTGCGATGGGGACGCGCCTTCCACATAACGCCCAAGACCTCAGACGACCCAGCCGCCACCGAGAACTAGAAGGACCAGCATCGTGCCGCGCACCACCATCGACCTGCATGTCATCCAGACCGTCCCGCCGAGCAACCTCAACCGAGACGACACCGGTAGCCCCAAGACCGCTGTCTACGGTGGGGTGCGCCGGGCGCGTGTGTCCAGCCAGGCATGGAAACGCGCCACCCGCGACGCCTTCAAGGACCTGCTCCACGCGTCCGAACTCGGCGTCCGAACGAAGCGGGTCATCGAGTTGATCTCACAGGAGATCACCCGCCGCGAGCCCGGTCTCGCCGACCGTGCGGAGGAACTGGCTTTGGCCCTGTTCAAGGCCGCAGGATTCGAGGCGAAAAAGCCTCGCGAGAAGAAGGGCCAGGACACCCCAGGCCCGGCCGAGGCTGGGTACTTGTTCTTCCTCAGCCGCCGCCAGATCGAGAACCTGGCCGACCTCGCCGTGACTGTCGGCGATGGGAAGTTCGACAAGGGCGAGGTCCGTGCGCGCGCGAACCGGGACCACTCTGTCGACGTCGCCCTGTTCGGGCGCATGGTCGCCGAGGCCACCGACCTCAACGTCGAAGCCGCCTGCCAGGTCGCCCATGCCCTGTCAGTGCACTCGGTGGCCAATGAGTACGACTACTTCACCGCTGTCGACGACCACAAGAACGATGACGTCGAGGAAGACGCCGGGGTCGGGATGATCGGCACGGTCGAGTTCAACTCCTCCACCCTCTATCGCTACGCGACCATCGACGTCGACGGCCTGCAGGCAAACCTGGGCGATGTCGAAGCCACCCGCCGCGCGGTCGAGGCATTCATCCGCGCGTTCGTCACCAGCATGCCCACCGGCAAGCAGAACACGTTCGCGAACCGCACCCTGCCCGACGCGGTGCTTCTCGTCGCCCGCGAGAGCCAGTCGATCAACCTTGTCGGCGCCTACGAGGACCCGGTGGCAGATGGGGAGAAAGGCGGCCGGATCACCGCCTCCCTCGCCCGGCTCGGCGAGCACGCCAAGGACCTGCACGAGGCCTTCGACGAGACCCCGGTCGCGGCCTGGGCGTTCGGCGGCGGCGAGCGGGTGGACCTGCTGTCTGATCTCGCCGAGCGCACCACAATCAACGGCGCGGTCGCCGCGGTCGGCGAGCTGGTCGCCCAGCGACTGGAGCCGAGCTCGTGAGCACCCTGCTGCTGCGGCTCGCCGCGCCGCTGCAGTCTTGGGGTACCAGCAGTCGGTTCACCCGCCGAACCACCGAACGCGCCCCGAGCAAGAGCGGCATCCTCGGCCTGCTCGCGTGCGCCAAGGGCTTGCGCCGGGTCGATCCGATCACCGATCTGATCGACCTGCGCGTCGGCGTCCGCGTCGACCAGCCTGGCCGGCTCGAGCGAGACTTCCACACCGCTCGCACCCGTGACGGCTCCGAATCCATGCCTCTGTCCGAACGGTTCTATCTCGCCGACGCGGTGTTCACCGCCGCGGTCGAGGGCCCGGACGAGCTGATCGAGGGCCTGCGCGCCGCGCTGCTGCGCCCGGCGTTCCCGCTGTTCCTCGGCCGCCGCTCGTGCCCGCCCGCCGGGAAACTCGCCCTCGGCATCCTCGAGGAGCCGATGATCACGGCATTGGACACGATCGGCTGGCAAGCCTCGCCGCGCGTCACACGCGCCCACACGGCTCCCACCGTCACTCTCGACATCGCCCGCGACACCGTTCCCGACGACGACGCGGACCTGCGGCGCACTTCCGAACGCGACATGCCGGTCAGTTTCGACCCAGCCCACCGCCAGTACACGTGGCGCACCGTCGTGCATACGCAGACCACCATCGCCAATCCCGACTACAGCGGCCCGGTCAGGAGCGGCAGCGACCCGCACGACCCGATGGCCGTGCTCGGAGCCTGATCCATGCACCTGACCCGGTTTGAGATCAACACCGCCCGCCGGGGCGCCCGCGAACTACTCGCTTCGCCCCAACGCATGCACGCCGCGGTCCTGGCCTCGTTCCCCAACCACCAGCGCGAGGTCACCGACTCCGGGCGCGTCCTGTGGCGGGTGGACCACGCCCGGAATCAAGCTGTGCTCTTCGTGCTCAGCCCGCATCAGCCTGATCTGACCCACCTGGTCGAACAGGCCGGATGGCCAGCCACCCACGGTTGGCTCACCCGCCCCTACAGCGGCCTGCTCGACCAACTCGCCAAGGGCCAGCACTGGGCGTTCCGCCTGGCCGCCAACCCGACCCGCAGCCTGCCCAACGGGGCAACACGTGGCCAACGCGTCGGACACGTCACCGTCGCCCAACAAACCGGCTGGCTCCTCGACCGCGCCGAGCGCCTGGGCTTCGCCATCGCCCCTGCCGCGCACGACACCCTCGACATCGCGATCACCCACCGCCACACCTGGAAGTTCCAACGCGGCGGCGGCACCGTCACCCTCGCCACCGCCGTCTTCGAAGGCCGCCTCGAAGTCACCGACCCACACGCCCTGCGCGGCGCACTCACCCATGGCATCGGCCCAGCCAAGAGCTACGGCTGCGGTCTGCTCACCCTTGCCCCACTCGGCTGAACCGATGCCCGAGATCCCCGGCGCCCGCCCGGTACCGCTGTCCCACCTCACCCGCGCCCAAGACCGCCTCACCTTCATCTACCTCGAACACTGCGTCATCCACCGAGACGCAAACGCCATCACCGCCAGAGACTCCCGCGGCACCATCCACATCCCCGCGGCCACTCTCGGCGCGCTCCTGCTCGGCCCCGGCACCAACGTCAGCCATCAGGCCATGACTTTGCTGGCGGAGAGCGGTTCCACCGCGGTGTGGGTCGGTGAGCACGGCGTGCGCTACTACGCGCACGGCCGCACTCTCACCAACTCCTCCAGACTCCTCGAACGCCAGGCCGCTCTGGTGTCCAACCGCACCAGCCGCCTACGCGTCGCCCGTGCCATGTACGCCATGCGGTTTCCCGGCGAAGACACCGCTGGTCTCACCATGCAACAGCTACGCGGCCGCGAAGGCGCCCGAGTCCGCCGCATCTACCGCAATCACGCCGCCCGCACAGGTGTCGAATGGGAACGCCGCGACTACGACCCAGGCGACTTCACCGGTGGCACCCCCATCAACCAAGCCCTCTCCGCCGCCAACACCAGCCTCTACGGTGTCGTGCACGCTGTTATCGTCGCGCTTGGCTGCTCACCAGGACTCGGGTTCGTCCACACCGGACACTCCAGGTCATTCGTCTACGACGTCGCCGACCTGTACAAGACCGACATCTCCATCCCCGTTGCCTTCGACATCACCGCACGCCAGGTCATCGACATCGGCGCCGAAACCCGCCGAGCAGTCCGCGATCACATGAAGAACGGGCACTTCCTCGAGACTTGCGTGCGCGACATCAAGACCCTCCTCGCCGATGCCGATGAACCCGTCGAATACGGACCTGAAGCCTTTGAGGACCCCGACGTAGTCATGCTCTGGGACGACAACGGCCGCACAGTTGCCTCCGGAACCGCCTACGAGGACGACGACCTCACATGACCATCATCGTTGTGGCCGCCTGCCCGACGGGGCTACGCGGCCACCTCACCCGGTGGCTCCTCGAAATCGCCCCAGGCGTGTTCGTCGGCAAACCCACCCATCGCGTCCGAACTCTCATGTGGCAACGCGTCACCGACATGGTCAAGACCGGCCGGGCGATCATGGTCCACACCGCCGACAACGAACAAGGCCTCGCCTTCAACGTCCACAACCACACCTGGACTCCCGTCGACCATGAAGGCGTCAACCTCATCCTCCGCCCTGACGCCTCCCACACCACCAGCACGACACCGCCCAAGACTGGCTGGAGCGCCGCCAGCCAACGCCGCCGCAACCGCCACCCCATCCACAACAAAGTAAACAAAAACGACGACTCCGAGTCCTAAACTCGCAGGTCAACAAGTGTCGTCCCCGCGCGAGCGGGGCTGTTCCCACAGCCGACAAAGACGACCGCAAGAAATACGCGTCGTCCCCGCGCGAGCGGGGCTGTTCCCGACAAGACGATGCTGCGGCATCAGCAGAAGTTGTCGTCCCCGCGCGAGCGGGGCTGTTCCACAAGATTCGGATACAGCGTAACAACTCGTCAGAGTCGTCCCCGCGCGAGCGGGGCTGTTCCTCCCATCGTGCATGCCGGGTCGAGTCGGCACACGTCGTCCCCGCGCGAGCGGGGCTGTTCCCGGCTGGCACGTCCACGTGCACGCGCTCCTGTTGTCGTCCCCGCGCGAGCGGGGCTGTTCCCCAACGTGACTACGTGGACGACGGCGAACGATCGTCGTCCCCGCGCGAGCGGGGCTGTTCCCTCGGTAAAGGAGTCCGCCATGGGAAAGATCAGCGTCGTCCCCGCGCGAGCGGGGCTGTTCCCCCCCGCCCCCGCGCAGTTTCGAGGTCTGCGAGTCGTCCCCGCGCGAGCGGGGCTGTTCCCTTCAACAGCTTCGCCAACAACGGCCGCACCTTGTCGTCCCCGCGCGAGCGGGGCTGTTCCCGAGTCGGCGATCACCGTCAACGCCCTCGGCGTGTCGTCCCCGCGCGAGCGGGGCTGTTCCCGCGTGGATCGCGATGAGCAGGTCGCCGTTGCTGGTCGTCCCCGCGCGAGCGGGGCTGTTCCCGCGGCCGCCCCGGCGTGGGCCGTCACCTGACGGTCGTCCCCGCGCGAGCGGGGGCTGTTCCCGCGAACGCGTGCGGCGAGCGTTCCGGCTCGGCGTCGTCCCCGCGCGAGCGGGGCTGTTCCCCCCGTACGGGGGTCGGAAATGCCCCCACCGGGTCGTCCCCGCGCGAGCGGGGCTGTTCCCTCGGGGACGACGGCGAGCTTGTGGGCCACCGAGTCGTCCCCGCGCGAGCGGGGCTGTTCCCGGGAACCCCGTCAAGGCCGCGACCGACGCAGTGTCGTCCCCGCGCGAGCGGGGCTGTTCCCCCGTGGCCGGAGGTGATCGGCCTGCTGCTGCCGTCGTCCCCGCGCGAGCGGGGCTGTTCCCCTCACGGCCGTGCCCAACCCTGCGCTGGAGGCGTCGTCCCCGCGCGAGCGGGGCTGTTCCCCCGCGGCGCTGGGCACTGCTCAACCGCTGCAAGTCGTCCCCGCGCGAGCGGGGCTGTTCCCCTCGCCGCGCGGGTGCAGGCCGCGCTGCGCCGGTCGTCCCCGCGCGAGCGGGGCTGTTCCCTGCAGGCGACCCTGCACGTCACGGAGCACATAGTCGTCCCCGCGCGAGCGGGGCTGTTCCCCCCGTTGCGCTCCCACGACGCGGAAGCGGGGCGTCGTCCCCGCGCGAGCGGGGCTGTTCCCGTCTTGGAGTTGTCGTAGGTGTTCTTGTCGATGTCGTCCCCGCGCGAGCGGGGCTGTTCCCGAGACGCGCCTGGGCTACCTGCCCGTCAGCTCGTCGTCCCCGCGCGAGCGGGGCTGTTCCCAACCAGCTCAAGGCGTGGGCCGGTGAGACCGCGTCGTCCCCGCGCGAGCGGGGCTGTTCCCGATCATGAGCGTGGACGCGAGCAGGACGGCCAGTCGTCCCCGCGCGAGCGGGGCTGTTCCCTTCCGGCCGAAGTCGACGGCGTCGCCGTCGGCGTCGTCCCCGCGCGAGCGGGGCTGTTCCCCTCGCGGCTGCGCTTGAAACCGCCGACCTTCGGTCGTCCCCGCGCGAGCGGGGCTGTTCCCGACCCACAGCGACTGCGGTACTCGGTGGTCTGGTCGTCCCCGCGCGAGCGGGGCTGTTCCCCTGGACTGAGGAGACGACGAGTGACATGACGGGTCGTCCCCGCGCGAGCGGGGCTGTTCCCGAGGCGAGCACCAGCATCGCCATCACCCTGCCGCCCGACCAGCTCGTCGTCCCCGCGCGAGCGGGGCTGTTCCCCCGGCCCGCTGATCGGGGGCCGGGCCGGGGTCGTCGTCCCCGCGCGAGCGGGGCTGTTCCCTGGTCAAGCCGTGACCCGCCCGACAGCGGTCGGTCGTCCCCGCGCGAGCGGGGCTGTTCCCGACGTCGCCCGCGCGATCGTGCTGATCGGCCGCGTCGTCCCCGCGCGAGCGGGGCTGTTCCCGGCCAGCTGGCCACCACCCAAGAGATCGTGCGGTCGTCCCCGCGCGAGCGGGGCTGTTCCCCTGCGCTGGCAGATCGAACCCATGCCCACCTGGTCGTCCCCGCGCGAGCGGGGCTGTTCCCGTGCCGTCCGACCCAGGCACGGCGGTTCCGGTGTCGTCCCCGCGCGAGCGGGGCTGTTCCCGGGGCGAGGTCGGACGCGTTGAAGTCGGTGCGCGTCGTCCCCGCGCGAGCGGGGCTGTTCCCACGAACAGGTCCGCGGTGTTCGTGACGTTCGTGTCGTCCCCGCGCGAGCGGGGCTGTTCCCCCGCACAGACGGCCTTCGCCGCAGCGATCTGCGTCGTCCCCGCGCGAGCGGGGCTGTTCCCGGCGGCACGCAGTCGACCGGGTACACCTACACGGTCGTCCCCGCGCGAGCGGGGCTGTTCCCTCGACGATGCGGGCGTGCGGGGCTGAGGCGACGTCGTCCCCGCGCGAGCGGGGCTGTTCCCGCGGTGGCCTCGTCGGCGTCGCGCAGGCGCGTGTCGTCCCCGCGCGAGCGGGCTGTTCCCCATGGCGGCCACGAGGGCGGGCTCTAGTGGCCGTCGTCCCCGCGCGAGCGGGGCTGTTCCCGGCACGGACAGCACCACGGCCGCAGACAGCGCGTCGTCCCCGCGCGAGCGGGGCTGTTCCCGGCACCCTGGACGCGGGCCTGGCCTCCCAGCTGTCGTCCCCGCGCGAGCGGGGCTGTTCCCGAGGACGCGGAGCGGCCGTTCCCGGCCAACCGGTCGTCCCCGCGCGAGCGGGGCTGTTCCGCGCTTCCGGTGGGGTCATCCGGCGCGAGTGGCCGTCGTCCCCGCGCGAGCGGGGTTGTTCCCCTCATCGCCGACCACCTCGCCCCGCTGCACATGTCGTCCCCGCGCGAACGGGGCTGTTCCCCCTGCCGGAATCGTCGCGATTTGGACGCCCGCGTCGTCCCCGCGCGAGCGGGGCTGTTCCCAGCAGTGGCTATCGGATTCCCGGCCACCAAGGGTCGTCCCCGCGCGAGCGGGGCTGTTCCCCAACCCAAGTCAAGGAAGTGATCACCGTGGAGGTCGTCCCCGCGCGAGCGAGGCTGTTCCCAGGTGGTCGCCGCCTGCGCTGCTTGGCAGGAGGTCGTCCCCGCGCGAGCGGGGCTGTTCCCCCGAGGCCCGTCACCAAGCTCCAGATTGATGGTGTCGTCCCCGCGCGAGCGGGGCTGTTCCCAAGGTTCGTCCGCAGCAGCAGTCCGGCGCAGTGTCGTCCCCGCGCGAGCGGGGCTGTTCCCAGGACCGTACGGAAGTCGTTGCCGAAAAGACCGTCGTCCCCGCGCGAGCGGGGCTGTTCCCGTGACCGGCGCCGCGGTGGACTTGCCGAACATGTTGTCCCCGCGCGAGCGGGCTGTTCCCGGAGCACGCTGATCCGCTGCTCAGGGCCGTTAGTCGTCCCCGCGCGAGCGGGGCTGTTGTATGGGCCACTCCCCCGCGGCCAGCGCGCCGCGCGTCGTCCCCGCGCGAGCGGGGCTGTTCCCCCGTTGACCTGATCGGCGCAGGGTTCCCGTGCGTTGTCCCCGCGCGAGCGGGGCTGTTCCCGCCCGCGGCGGTCTGCGCCCCGGTCCAGGCGAGTAGTCCCCGCGCGAGCGGGCTGTTCCCACCACATCATCTACGTCTACCGGTACCTCGGGGTCGTCCCCGCGCGAGCGGGCGGTTCCCGTGAGCGGGAGAATACAAGTTCCGTTGGATCGTCGTCCCCGCGCGAGCGGAGGCTAGTCCCTTGCCGGACATAAGGATCGTCACGAGGAACCGGTCGTCCCCGCCCGCGCTGCGCGGTTCCATTCGGTTCCCTTTCGTGGAATTCGGTGTGTGGTCGTGTCCGCGCGTAGGGCGGTTACCTCGACCATGATCAGCGCCGGTGCCCTGGGCTGTCCAGGGTGCGGGGCTTTGCTAGGCCAACGAACGCCCCGACTGTGCAGCGATCGTTCCCGGTCGCGGTCGGGTAGGTCGAACGAGCAAGGAAGCCATACCTGCGAGCGGACTTTCCCAAGTTGGGTCTTCGGCGACGGTGATCTGGGCATGCATTGTCCCCGCGCGCGGGGCCTGGGCCTCCGTACCAGCGATCTGGGTCGCGGTGTTCGGGATCCCCGTGCGCACGCAGCTGGCCGCACCTGGATGTACCGAGCGGCACCAGCTGGCCAGCCCCCGGCCCAGTCGGCCACGTAGCCGCCTGGGCGTGCCAGCGACCGTGGTTCCGGTGGCCTACGCGGACACTATTTATGGGCCTGTGGGGCTAACCAGTGATCACCGTTCGACCTCGGGCCAGGTGTCGGGAAGCTGCGGCGTCGGGGCGGGTGGTTCTTGGTGGGTGATGTTGGGGGCGCGCGATGGGTCCGCGGTGTGGCGGGAGGGAGCGGATGAATGTGGCAAAGCTGGTGCGGCCGCTGGGATCGGATCTACTTGTGCGCTGTCGGCCGACGCTTGGGCGGCGTTGAGGGCGCGGGTGAGAGTGTGAAGGTCGGTCTGGCGGGCTTGGGCGAGGTGGTTGGGGTAGTTCGCTTCGGCGGCTTGGGCGGCGTCGAGGGACGCGGTGTGGTTGTGGGGTGGGCCGATGCGTTGTTGGAGTTCGTGGGCGCGGTTGGCGAGGTGTTGTGCTTGTTGTTGGGCTGTGTTCTCGGCTTGGGTGTGGTCGTGGATCTGGGCGGCCAGGAGGGCTCGATCTCGGGGATTTCGGGTGTGGGATCGCTGGAGTTGGGCGTTGGCGCGGGCTTGGGCGTGGGTGGCGGCTAGATCGACTTGTGTGTTCCAGGCACGTTCGAGGGTGTGGAACTCGGTGATGTCGTGGGTGAGTTGACGGTGGTGGGCGAGGGTCTTGTTGAGTTGGGTGACTGCTGGGCCGCGGTCGGCGTCGACGCGACGTTGTAGTTCGTGGGCTTCGGCGAGGGCTGCGGTCCTCTGGTCGGGTTCGGTGGTGTTCGGGTCCGCGGGTTGGCGGATTACGCGTGAGGGTTGCTGGTCTGCCGTGGCGTCGGGCGGGCTGGCCGTGTGGGTGTCGCGGAAGAGGGCTGTGACGTAGGCGGAGGGGTTGTGGATTCGGTGGCTGGTGGCGGCAGCCGGGTCGATCTGGGTGAGCGTGGCGAGGATGTTGTTGGTGTCGATCCCGTTGTCGATGGCTCGGTGGATGTGGTGGGCGAGGGCGCTGAAGGCGGGGCCGTTGAGGACGGTGTCGGCGGCGGGGTGGTGGTCCCAGGCTTGGCGGAGCAGGTGGGCGGCGTGGTCGCGGTGGGCGAGTTCTCGTGCGTGGCTTTCGGCTTGGGCGTGGGATCGGTCGAGGTCCTCTAGGCGTTTTCTGGCGATGCGGTGGACTGTGTAGACGGTGAAGCGGCTGATGTCGCGGATGGTGGGGTCGGTGAGTTTGCCGACGGGGATCGCTGCGAGGAGGTCTCGTGGGTCCAGTTCGTGGTGGGCGTACTGGTCGAGGGCGTTGACGAGTTCGTCGAAGGCCACGCCGTGGATGAGGTGTTCGGCGATGTGTGGGTGGTGTGGCCAGGTGTCGTGGATGAGGTCGGTCACCTGGTCGCGGAGTTGGTCGTGGCGGCGCTGTTCGGCGTGGTCGCGGGCGGCGGCGCCGGTGCGGATGCGGTCGATGGCGATGTCGATCATGGCGGCCATGAAGGCGGCTTTGTCGTGGATGCGGGGTGAGGTGAGGGTGTCGAGGGGAATGTCTTCGAGGATGGCGTAGGGGTCGTGGCCGGACTCGGTGGCTTCGCGGAGGCGGCGGGCGACGGTGCCGAAGGCGGGTTCGGTGACGAGGTGGTCGACGAGGTCGCTGTGTTGCCACCAGGTGCGGGTGAGTAGTTCGTATGCGGCGGCGCGGTCGCGTCTGGCGGTTTCGGTTCGGTCGTCGCGGTCGCGGGTGGCTTGGTCGCGCTGGTGTTGGCGTTCGGCGCGGCGGGCGGCGGTGTGGTCGCGGCGGGTTTGGGCTTGGTCGCGGCGGAGTTGTTCTGCGGCTTGGGTTGCGGGGTCGGGTGGTTCGGTGATGACGCCGAGGTCGACGAGGGTGGGGCGGTCGTTGGCGTTGTCTCCGGTGGCGTGGGCGTGGTCGGCGACGCGGGTGATGACTCGGCGCAGGCGTTCCCAGTGGTTGTTGGGTGGGCCGTTGAGGTAGAGGTCGTGAGGTGTTTCGACGTCTTCGCGGGCGATGAACAGCCACATGTCGTGGGTGTGGCGTGATGCGGCGACGAAGACGCCGGGGTTGTCGGCCGCGGCGGCGGCGAGCAGGACGGTGCCGCCGCGGCGGTGGCCGTCGGGGCCGGTCCAGGTGGCTGCTCGGGTGCCGATGGTGAGGCCTTGGCTCTTGTGGATGGTGAGGGCGTAGCCGAGTTCGACTGCTCCGGTCTCGATGAAACCGGTGGGAAGAGTGGCGGTTTCGATGGTGGGACCGTCGGGGGTGGCGGTCTCCCATTCGATGGTGAGGGCGCCGTCGGCGGCGATGGTGGTGATGTGGGCGCGGTAGCCGTTGTAGATGTCGTGGCCGTGGTGGTGTTGTTGGTCGCGGTCGGTGGTGCGGATGAGAATGTGGTCGCCTTGGTGGAGGCGCAGGGTTCTGTCGTGGATTCGGTAGGTGTGGTGGGGTCCGAGTTCGCCTGCGTGGTGGCGGTGGGCTTGGGCGAGGGTGTTGAGTTGGTCGACTTGGTCGTTGGTGGCGGCGACCATGAGCAGGCCGCGCATTTCGGTGATGGGGTCGGGGGCGCCGTGGCGTTGGTCGGTCCAGGTGTCGAGCATGGCTTGGGTGGCTTCGTGGTGGGTTTCGGTGGCGATGAGGCGGTCGCGTTCGGCCCAGTTGAGTAGGGCGTCGGTGTAGATGCCGGTGCGCCAGGCGTGGATGGCGGTGCGTTCGGCTTCGTGTTTCTGGCGGCGGTTGTCGAGGAGTTCGCCACCGTGGGTGAGGCGGTGGATGGTGGCGAACATGGAGCCGCAGCCGACGCCGCGGAGTTGTTTGGGGTCGCCGATTTCGAGGATCTTGGTGCCTGAGTCGGTGGCGGCCCGGTACAGGGTGGCGCGGTCGCGGTCGTCGGTGAGGGTGGCTTCGTCGAGGACGAGGATGTCGATGCCGTGCAGGCCTGGGCCGTGGGTGATGCGCCAGAGCCATTGGGCGACGGTGCGGCTGGTGATGCCGGATTCGGCGTGGAGGGTGAGGGCGGCGACGCCTTGGGTGGCGGCTCCGGCGACGATGAGGCCGCGGGTTTCATAGGCGACGCGGAGTGCGCGCATGAGTGTGGTTTTGCCGGAGCCTGGGCCGCCGATGAGGGTGTCGAGGGCGGTGCCGGAGGTGGCGATGCGGTGCAGTTCGCGGTGTTGCTCGGCGGAGAGGGTGAAGCCTTGGGTGGCTTCGACGGTGATGGTGGCGAGGGTGACGGAGTCGTCGTCGACGCGGGTGTCGGTCTGGCCGGGGTGGGCTGTGTGGGCGGCGGTGACGATGGTGTGTTCGGCGGCGATGACGTCGTCGGTGGTGTAGAGCTGGGCGTTGCGCATGTGCCGGGAGCCGCGTTGGGCGCGGCGGCCGCCGCCGGTGTGGTGCAGATCGGGGAGTTCGACGAATCCGGCGTGGCGCAGGACCTGGTCGGTGAGGCGTTCGACTTCGTCGGGAGTGGCTCCGTTGGGGAGGGCGTCGGCGACGGCGGCCAGGGCATCGACGCGGCTGAAGCGGCGGGTGTGGGCGGTGAGCCCGGTTTCGGGGTTTTGGAGGATGCGGGCGAGGTCGTCGATGTCGGGTGTGGCGGGGCTGGTTGTGGTGGGGTCGAGGAGGTCCCGAGCGATCTGGTGGGGTTGGTGGCCGTGGTCGCGGGCTTCGCGTTGCCAGATGCCGCGGAGGGTGTCGTCGGCCGCGGCGGTGAGGTCGGGTTTGGCGTTACGGAGTTTGTCGGCGACGACGTGTTGCAGGGGGCGTGGCGCGTCGGCGCGGCTGAGGCCGAGGGCGTCGAGTTGGGCTTCGATGCTGTTGCCGAACTTGGAGAACTGGGCGATGGCGGGATCGTCGATGGCGGCGACTTCCCAGCGGCCGGTGCGTTGTGAACGGCGGAACGCGACGCCGCGTTGAGCGAGGGCGTGGCGGATGGCGGCTTGGGCGAGTTTGTCGGCGGCGGGGACGTGGCGCATGAGGTCGCGTCCGCCTGCGGCGATGGTGGACCAGGCGCCGTCGACGCCGTGGGTCATGTTGGCGATGGTGTAGTGGATGTGCCAGTGCGGGTCGCCGATGGTGGCTTCGCCGATGGGGCGGGCCGCGCGGTGGATCATGGACCAGCCGAGGAAGCCGGTGCCGCGGACGGTTCGGGCGGTGGCGCCGTCGCCGTGGTGACCGCGCATGCCGTAGGCGGTGGTGGTTTCCAGCCAGCGGAACACGCTGTCGCAGCCTGCGAGGTAGGTGTTCTCGAACTCCGCGGCCTGCTCTTCGGGGAGGAAGGCCAGGGCGAGTGAGAAGGATTTGGGCAGGGTGAGGGTGACGTCGTAGCCGAGGTTGCCGACGACGATGCGGTTGGGGACGACGGTGTCGGTGACGGTGCCGTCTTCGGTGACGGTCTGGCTGATGGTGGTGAGTGCGGCCATGGCGATGCGGTAGGCAGCGGGATCCCAGACGCGTTCGGGGTGCAGGCCCGCAGCTTGCGCGAGCTGGGTGGCGTGGTCGGCGCGCAGGGCCGCTGTCTCGCCTTCGCGGGCGACGGCGCGTTCGGCGCGCTCGAACATGGTCTTGGCGCGCGGCGAGAGGTGGAGGACGTCGGCGATCGTGGTGGCGGCTTCGCGGGCGATGCCCTCGATTTCGCGAACGAGTACGGCGAGCGGGAGTTTGGCGGCTGCGGGGATTCCGAGCTTGTGTTTGACGAGTTGGTGGCTGTCGCGGGGGTGGTAGCCGTTGATCAGCGCGCGGGCCAGTGGGAACTGTTCGGGCGGCAGTTCGCTGCCCTCGACGATGTCGACGTCGGCCAGGCCCGCGCCGATCCAGCGCAGCGGCCGCTCGCGCAGATCGGTGCGGTAGCCGAAGGCCTTGTCGTTGACACCGTCACCGCGGCAACCGTGGTGCAGGCCGAGGCGGTAGTCGATTTGCTGCGGATCGCTGCCGATGGTGGTCACCCACGCCATGGCCCCACACCTCCCCCAAGGTGTGCGAATCCGCCGCTCCCCTGGCGGCGGACTTGTGTCAGTGATGTCGAATATACCGGGTATCGCGTAGCGATACCTTAGCGCTCTGCAATTGATCTTTAATTCCCTCCAAGATCATCTCACATCCGAGTTCGCGCCGGCAGGTACTATGAGCTGGGGGTTGATGGAGTGTTGTCAACTCGCTATCGCATCAGCTGAATGGGCCTGCTACCTGGCGCGCGTGCGCGCCAACGGCGCGGCCATTCCCTGACGTTGGGGGGGTTCCATGGAGGTCGAGGGGATTCGGGCGATCCGGAAACGGATTCGCGAGCAGCAGGCGGCGTTGATTCGGCGGCGGTCGGAGGCGGCGGTCGCGGTGGCGACGGCCGCTCGGGCGCGGGAGCAGGCGCGGCTCGGCGCGGAGGAGGCCCGCGAGAGGTTGGCGGGCTCGGAGCGGCGTGCTCGGGAGCGGTTGGCCGAGGCGGAGCGCGTGGCGCGCGAGCGCTTGGAGATGGTGTTGGCCGAGGCGCGTCGGGGTCGCGAGGCCGAGTTGGCGGCCGAGCGGGAGCGCGTGGAGGGCAAGCTGGCTCGGGCTCGAACGGATCTTGATGGCGTGTTGGCGGCGGCCGTGGGCGAGGCACTGGCGGTGTTCGCAGAAGGATCGGGCAGCGCGGCCGTGGGTCGGCGTGAGCTGGCGGCGGCTATCGGTGTGCCGGTACGTGAGGTGTCGCGATGGCACCGGCCTGCGGGAGCGACACGTGGTACGGACGCCGGACACGACGCGCGAGAACATACCGATGTGGACGGTGGCCGGCGGGCGCCGCAGGCGCCTGGATCAGAGTCAGCATCCGGCTTCGACGCCCCCCGGGCGGCGAAGGCGGATTCCGTGCCCGCCAGGGCGGCAGGGGAGGCATGAGGGGGCGCGTGCCCCCTCGTTCGGATGTCGCGGCTCGATGCCGCGTCATCCGAGCATCGCGACCGTGGCCGCACGCAAGGTGTCCCATGCGGCGGCGGTCGGTTCTAGTCGGTGAGTTGACGGCACTCGACGCACAGGTTGTCGCGGATCTGGCGGGTGCTGCCGCACTCGCACGGCGACGGTACGTCGGTCTGGGCGGACAGGGCTGGGGCGTCGATGAGTGCTCGGTTGGCGTTGACCCACGCCGCGATGAACTCGCGGCCGCGTCGGTCGGTGAGGCGCTTGTAGTCGGCGCGGAGCTGCACGCGCGCGGCGGTCGGGTGGTTGTGGCGGGCGTGGTGTTCGCACCGTGCGATGAGTTCGCCTGCGGCGCTGGTGGCGGGCGGGGTGATGCCGGTGCGTCCGCGTTCGTGGCAGTCCAGGCACAGACTGTCCCCGCGCCGGCGGTCGGCGCTGGATCGCTCGACGCCGCACAGCAGGCAGGGCAGGGCACGCAACGGGTAGAGGGCGGCGCGGTCGTAATCGATCGCGTAGCCGTCGGACTGTTCGCCGCGCTGCGGCTGGTCGTCCACTCCCCCGCGTTCGCGCATGTAGGTGTCGGTCACGTTGTGGGCGCGTTGGTAGGCCTGGCGTTGCGCGGCGGGCCTCGGTGCGCGGGGTGTGGTGCGGCGCGCGGGCAGGTCGCGGGGCGCCTCGTGCCTGTTGTACGAGTTCCATCGTGGGCGGGGCGCGGGCGCGGTGACCTGGGCGCGCACGGGCTCGCCGGGGCGCGGCGCGCAGGCTTCGATGATGGCTCGCGCGGTGTCGTCGCTGATGGTCCAGAAGTGGCGGAGCTTGGCCGGCGCGATCCTCGGTCGGGTCTCCAGGATGGTGATGCACTCGATGATGACGGACAGGGATCGTGTGTCCGCGACGTTGAGCAGAGCTCGGGCGTGTTTCTTGGCGACGCCCAGATCTCCCGCGCGAACCAACTGCGCTACCTGGGTGATCTCTTCGGCTACGGCTGTGTTCGACATGACTCCTCCTGACCCGATCGACCGACAACAGAGCTGTGCTTGAAAGAACGGAAACCTTTCTTCTCGCCGCCCCCTCGCGCTTTTGTCGGCTTGTGGCGGGGTGGCCGGGTCAAGGGGCGAGCTTGCGAGCTCGCGCAGCGACGCCGCAGGCGCCCTTGACGCGGCCACCCCGCCATAAGACGATCCGGGGCGAGGGGGAGGCAGGCGACGCGCGTGTGCCAGGCCGTGGCGAGGCGAACTCGCGGCCACCCCGCGGCGTAACGGATCCACGTCAACCGCGGCGGGATCGACTACTAGTCGTTCGCAGGCGATACCACCGCGGCGTCGACGGCCGCGACGATGTCGTCGGGTGAGGTGACCAGGCGAGCCGCACCGGACGCGATGAGGGCATGACAGCCCTGAGACTGCACGGACGTGATCGGCCCGGGCACTGCCAGCACGTGCCTGCCGAGCTCGGCGGCGACGGTGGTTGTGGCGCTGGTCGCGCTGCGCGGTCCGGCTTCGACGACGACGGTGGCGTCGCCGAACGCGGCGATCAGCCGACTCCGGGCGAGAAAGCGATGTCTCGCGGGAGGGATCCCGGGTGAGTACTCGCTGATCACCGCCCCGGTCTCGCCGATGCGGTCGAGCAGGGGTGCGTGGCTCGCGGGTATGGCACGTCGATCCCGCACCCGAGGACGGCGAACGTGGTGCCCTCGGCGTTCAGCGCGCCGCGGTGGGCGGCGCCGTCGATGCCGTAACCCGCGCCGGAGACGACGGTCATCCCGGCCTCGGCGAGGTCGTAGCCCAGCTCGGCGGCCACGTGCTCGCCGTAGCCGGTCGCGGCGCGGGCACCGATCACCGAGACCGATCGGCGCGGAGTCGCGGTGAGTTCGGCCGGGCCGCGCACCCACAGGGCGATGGGGTCGGCGTCGAGCCCGCGCAGCGGCCGTAGTTGGCGGCCGGGCCAGTCAGGATCCTCGGGGATGACCAGCCGCGCTGCGCCCGCGGATACCGTGGTGCCGGGGAATCGGTGGAGGTGTCGGCCTTGGGTGGCGAGATGGACGTCGCCAGGGATGTCGTCGCGGGCGACGCGATGTGCGGCGTCAATCGGGCCGTGCAGGTCAATGAAGGCGACTACCGCAGGCGCCGGGGGTTCGGTGACGGCGAGCAGATAGGCGTGGGCGGCGCGGATGTAGTCGAGATCGGTCATGGTGATCCGTTCGGTCGATGAGGCTCGGCCGGGCGCTTCGGGGCAGGAAGCGCCCGGCCGAGGTGAGGGGCTGCGATCGTCCGCGTCGGGATCGCGGGCGCGCCTCGCTCCGATGCGGCGGCCAGATGGCGTCGTCTGGCCGCCGTGTGTGCGCTGTGCGAGTCAGTCCTCGCGCACGTAGGTCACGTCCAGGCTGGGGTAGACGGCGTTGACCTCGAACGTGATGCCAGGGTCAGAGCAGGTCGCCGCGAGGGCAGCGATGACGCGGGTTCGGGCCTCGTCCAGGTCGTCGGCGCCGTCGACGCCGAGAATGGCGACTTCGACGGTGGTGACGCCGGTGAAGGTCTGCTTGATCGGTGGCAGACCGAGGTCGGTGAGGACGGCCTGGCTCCCGGCGTAGCACCAGGTTCCATTGAAGTGCTGCCGGAGGACTTCGCCGCGTACGTCAGCGCGAAACTGTTCGTGTGTGGCGCGAAGGGCCGCGATCTCGTCGCGGAGTTCGTCCGCGGAGGCGTTGGCGGTCTCGGTGGTCATGGCTATTCCTGTCTCGGCGAAAGGATTCAGGCGCGTCGGGCGCGCAGGTGGTCACGAAAGGTCGAAGCGCTGACTTGTGTTCGACCAACCCTCGATGTGTGCTCGGCGAGTTCGACCCGCAGTGCGGCGCCCGTCAGCTCTCGCACGCACGCGCGAAGCTGCTGTGCGCGACTCGGTGAGGCGCGGCGGGCACGGGCCAAGCAGTCGGTGGCCAGAGCCCGGAGTGCGTCGGCGGTCATGCCCAGACCGTCCTGGCGTCGACGTAGTTGACCTGGGAGGAGACGTCGCCTACGCCCATGGCCATGCCGTCGAGCGGGTGCTCCCGAAACGCGGCGGCGAGGGCCGCCCGAATCCCGTCGACGACGCGGTGATCCTCCACGTGTCGACGCAGGGCGAACTCGGTTTGGCCGCCGGGTCGACCAATCTCGAGGTCAAAGTGCAGGCTGACGCGGCCGACAGTCACGTGCTCAGGCTGGCTGCGCGGCAGGCCAAGGCGCTCCAGCGTCTCGTTCAGGGCTTCGCCGGTCCACTCGCCGTCGCGCACGCCCTTGATCGCGCGGTCCCGTACGAGTCCGCGGAACTCGGTGTGCTCGCGCCGCAGGGCGTCGAGCTGCTCGCTGAGAGCCTCGACGGTGGGGTTGTCGTTGGGGTTGGTCATGGTCTTCCTCTCTGTTGTCCGTGGCGCTAGGCCGGGAGGGGATGTCGGAGGTCGGTCGGCGGCTCTTCCACCGGCCAAGTGGGTGCGGGCGCGGTGGTGGCGATGACGCGTCCGCCGAGACTCGCGGTGATCAGCTCGATTGCCGCGGGCATCGGGTCGTCGGGTGTGGACTCGTGCATGCGGGCTCCTCCACGGGTGAGGGCTGGGCCCCCTTGTGGACCCAGCCCTCACGGTGGATTCAGACGACGGCCAGCGCGGGCTCACGGACGGCGGCACCGGACTTGGGCATGCGCGTGACCTCGGCGGTGGCGAACCGCAGCGACGGGCCGACCTCTTCCGCCTCGAGTTCGATCACGGTGCGCTTCTCGCCGTCGCGGGACTCGAAGGACCGCTGCTTGAGCTTGCCGGTGACGATGACCCGCTGCCCCTTGCTCAGCGACTCGGCGACGTTCTCGGCGAGCGCCTGCCATGCGGTGCAGCGCATGAACAGCGCCTCACCGTCCTGCCACTCCCCCGACGCCTTGTCGAACGACCGCGGCGTCGACGCGACGGCGAAGTTGGCGACCGCCGTACCCGCGCCGGTGAACCTCAGCTCCGGGTCCGCGGTCAGGTTGCCGATGATGGTGATCGTGGTCTCGCCGGCCATGACTGGCCTCCTACCCCGACAGCTACCCCCGCACCCTGGGTGGGCGCGGGATCGAGGTGCTGTCGATCTGCGGCTTGCCGATCAGGTGGTGGTGTCGGGTCAAGGTGGGGCCCCTCTGGGGTGCCTTGACCCGACACCACCGGCTGATGTGCTCGGAGCGGATCGACAGCGGCTCGATTCCGCACCTGCCCCCGAGAAACCCGCAGCCCACAGTCGGGTCGTCAGTGCCTCTGGTCTCGTACATGACGCTGGCGAAGCACAGAGAGCGGAAGTGGGTAGGTCTTTCCTCCTCGGCGTTCCTTCAAGATCGCCACGTCGCCGTGCTCGGCGCGGAATCGCCATTCGCGACGCTCGTAGTCGAGGAATCGATCAGGGTGGCGTTCGAGCAGGCGTAACCAGTGGCGTTGACCTGCCCGAACGCAGCGGCCACCACAGTTCGCGTGGGCGAAGCCCTCGACGTACGCCGTGGGCGGTGTCAGCCCGAGCGCGCGGGCTTCGGCGAGCATCGCTTCCTTCGTCAGATCCGGCTCATCGACGAGCGGGAACTCGACAGTCCACGGCGACCAACCTGCTCGGATGCCTCGGACCCGGCGCACTTCGCTGGCGTCGACACCTACATAGAGCGTGGTGTTCGCCGGGTCGGCGTTGGCTTGGAGCCATCGACGTGCGGGTTGTTGCTTGAGGATCTTGGAGCAAGGCGCGATCCGAGAGTTGCCGAGGAATCGACTGTCCCAATAAACCTCGAACGGCGTGCGCCCGTCAGCGATCCGAACGAGAGGGACGTCGAGTTGTGCGGCCGACTCGGTGAGAAAGTCGTAGAGGCTCTTCCTCGATGAGTGTGTCGGCGAGACCTCCGAGAGTTCGGGCATGCTGAAGGTTGACCATCGTGAACTCCAGAGTGATTGGTGAAGTCACGGCGGTTGAGGCGAGAGTTAGCACTCGACTTCAACCGTTGTTGTCAGCAGCTGTCGGGCTGCCGTGGCGTAGCGGACCGCGGTGTTCTCGGCGATGCCGAAGACAGCCACGAGGTGGAGTGGGTCCGGGCCGTGGCTGATGGCTTCTTCGAGTTGGCGGTCGACGCGCAGTTGGGTGGGAGTGGCGCCGATCGCGCGGAACTCGGTGTTGAGCCAGTAGGTAGTGGCTGGGCGGGTCTCGTGACCGCTTTGTTCGGTGAGCAGGAGGTGCCGGTTGACGGTGCGCGGCCAGCGTCGCTGTCGCTGGCGGAGGTAGTCGACAAGCAGTTGGTGTGTGAGATCGTCCAACCTGCGGGCCCTGTCCGCAGTTGCCGTGTCTAGGTGTGTCCGTGTCCTGTTCGGACGGCGTGGAGTCGTTGGCCATCGAGTCTGGACTGGATGGTCACGTGTCTCTTTTCCCGCAACGATTGCGTGCTGTAGATCATACTTCGCTTGAGCGTCCCGATTGCCGGCGCAGGAGCTTGCTCAGCAGTCGGATTGCGCAGAAGCGGACGGGGGGGATTTGGCGGCCTAGGCCGGTGCGGCGAGGGCGAGCGCCACTATCCACGCGGCCCGGCCGATGCATCTGACCGCGCTACAACTCGATGACGTCGACCTGCCGAACCGGAAGATCACCATCGGCGGCAGGCCGTGTGGCTGGGGAACTGCGGCGCCTGGTGCGGCTCGGCATTCGGGCTGCTGGCTACCGTCCAAGCTGGCGGCAACGTCATGGCCAGCCCGATCGCCGGACTGCTCTACACCATCGCCTCACCTGCAGTCGCCTTCGGCTAGGTCGCCGCCTGCAACCTGATGGAACTGCGCGACGCCGGCATCGACGAGGTCCCGAGTAACTACTTCTCGTTCTACGACCACGTGCTGGATACCGCGTGGCTGCTCGGCACCATCCCGGAGCGGCACCGCACCGCTGTCCCGGCCGCGACCAGCCCGGCCGGCAAGCTGGACCGTTACTTCGCGATGGCACGCGGCACCGCGGACGCGCCGCCGCTGGAGATGACGAAGTGGTTCGACACCAACTACCACTTCCTCGTCCCCGAGATCGGCCCGGACACCCGCTTCACCCTGGACCCGAGCAAGCCCCTCGACGAGTTCGCCGAGGCCCTAGCCCACGGAGTGACGACCCGCCCGGTGCTCGTCGGCCCGATCACCTTCCTGCTGCTGGCCAAGGACCCGACCCGCACCGACGGCTTCCGCCCCCTGGACCTGCTCGATCAGGTCGTCCCGCTCTACACCAACCTGCTGCGGCAGCTGCACGAAGCCGGCGCCGAGTGGGTCCAATTCGACGAGCCCGCACTTGTCACTGATCAGCCGGCCGACGTGCTAGCCAAGGTCACCGACACCTACGCGGCGCTCGCTGCGGAACAGGCCCGCCCGAAGATCGTCATCGCCTCCTACTTCGACCGGCTCGGCGACGCGCTGCCGGTGCTAGCCTCGGTACCGGTCGAGGGTCTGGCCCTGGACGTCACCGGCACCGCGGCGGCGAACCTCGATGGCCTCGCCGCCGTGGGCGGAATCCCGGACAAGCGCCTGGTCGCCGGGGTTGTCAACGGGCGCAACATCTGGGCCGCGGACCTGACCGCTGCCTTGAGGACGCTGGGCACCCTACTCGGGCTGGCCGGTTCCGTGGACGTCGCAGCGTCCTGCTCGCTGCTCCACGTGCCGCTGGACGTCACCCTCGAAACCGGCCTGGACCCCGAGATCGCCGGCTGGTTGTCGTTCGCCCGCCAGAAGCTCGACGAAATCGTCACGCTGCGGCGTGGCCTCACCGAAGGCCGCACCGCGATCAGCAACGTTCTCCACATCAATGAAAGTCGCCTGGCCTCCCGCGCCACGTCGCCCATCGTGCGAGTGCCGGCTGTCCGGGATCGCGTCGCCGGCGTCACCGACGCCGACCTGCACCGCACCAGCCCGTACGGCAAACGCCGCCAAGCCCAGCAGGACCGGCTCCACCTGCCCGAGCTGCCGACCACCACCATCGGTTCCTTCCCGCAGACCGCCGAGCTGCGCAAGGCACGCGCGGCGCTGCGCACGGGCAAGCTCGACCAGGACGCCTACCGCGAGGCGATGCGCGCCTAGGTCCGCGCGGTCATCGCCGAGCAGGAGCGGATCGGCTTGGACGTGCTGGTGCACGGCGAGCCGGAACGCAACGATATGGTCCAGTACTTCGGCGAACAGCTCACCGGATTCCTGGCCACCCAGCACGGCTGGGTCCAGTCCTACGGCACCCGCTACGTCCGGCCGCCGCTCATCGTCGGCGACGTCGCCCGACCCGCGCCGATGACCGTCGAATGGGCCAGCTATGCCCAAAGCCTGACCGAGCGGCCGGTCAAGGGCATGCTGACCGGCCCGGTCACCATGCCCGCCTGGTCGTTCGTCCGCGACGACCAGCCCGAAGGTGACACCGGCCGCCAGGTCGCGCTCGCCCTGCGCGACGAAGTCCTCGACCTGGAAGCCGCAGGGATCGCGATCACTCAGGTGGACGAGCCCGCGCTGCGTGAAACCCTGCCGCTGCGCACGGTCGACCGGGCTGCGTACCTGGACTGGGCCGTGGCCTCGTTCCGGCTGTCCACCGCGGGCGTGCGGGACGACACTCAGATCCACACGCACATGTGCTACGCGGAGTTCGGCGACGTCCTGCAGGCCATCATCGACATGGACGCCGACGTGATCAGTCTGGAAGCGGCCCCGGTCGAACATGGCCATCGTGGCCGACCTGGCCCGCGCCGGATACCCGAACGAGGCAGGCCCTGGAGTGTGGGACATCCACTCGCCGCGCGTGCCGTCCGTCGAGGAGATCGTCGGGCGCCTGCGCACCGCGGTCGGCGCGTTCCCGGCCGACCGGCTGTGGGTTAACCCCGACTGCGGACTCAAGACCCGCGGCTACCCGGAGGTCCGGTCCACCCTGACCAATCTGGTCGAGGCCACCGGTCAGTTGCGGGCGCAGGCGTGACGAGCGGGCAGCTGTCCCCGCGGCGGGCGGTCACCCCGCCCGCCGCGGTTCCCCCGCAGCGGGCGGCTCCCGTCCGTACGGTCCGGGACCGCCTGGATTCCGGGGGCCCGGTGATCTCGCTGGAGTTCATGCCGCCGCGACCGACCGACGACGCAAACCGGGTCTGGCAGAACGTCCGGAAGCTGGAGTCGCTGCGTCCTGGTTTCGTGTCGGTCACCTACGGCGCAGGCGGGTCCACCCGGGACAACACCATCGCCGTCGCGGCGAGGATCGCCCGAGAGACCACGATGCTGCCGGTAGTCCACCTGACCGCGGTCAACCACTCGGTCCGGGAGCTACGGTCATTCGTCGGGGCGCTGGCCGACGCTGGGGTCGTTAACGTGCTGGCGTTGCGCGGAGATCCGCCTGGCGACGTCACGGGCGAGTGGGTCCGGCACCCGGAAGGGCTCGAGTACGCGAGCGAACTCGTGACGCTTCTACGCCAGTATGGTGATTTCTGCGTAGGAGTGGCGGCGTTCCCGCACCGGCATCCGCGTTCAGTGAGCATCGAGGATGACACCGCGCATTTCGTGGCGAAGCGCCGGGCCGGCGCGGACTACGCGATCACTCAGATTTTTTTGACGCCGACGACTACCTGCGGCTGCGGGATCGGGTGGTGGCGGCGGGCTGTGACACGCCGATCATCCCCGCGCTGATGCCGGTCACCACGATGCGAACCATCGCCCGCTCAGAGCAACTGTCCGGCGCGCCGTTCCCGGTCCACCTGGCGGCGCAGTTCGCCGAGGTCACCGACGATCCCAAAGCTGTCCGAGCCCTCGGCATCGAGCAAGCGATCCTGCTGGCGCAACGGCTCCTCGCCGAGGGTGTACCAGGTCTGCACTTCATCACGTTCAACTTCGCCCGAGCCACGACGGAGGTCGTCGCCGAACTCACGATGCCTTCGTAGTACCCCCGAAACCGCACCGGATCCAGGTCGACGGGAACGAACTGGTAGTGCTCACCCGCGCCGCCTTACAAACCTGGAGGGCCAGCGCCGGCAGAAGGTGCGTTGGTGCCTGGCATGGTATCGTGCGGCGTTTCAGCACGATACCCACTGGTGCCGTAACGACTCTGGCCAGCTTGGTGGGTCGGAAAGTTCAAGAGCTGGGCAACAGGTGACTGCCGTGGACCTCGAAGCGTTCGACCGTCGATTCTCCGAGGAGGAATCCGGTGGCGGAGATGCCGGCGACGGTGTCCCGGTAGCGTGATGATGCCTCAAGGGCATCCGCCGCGGCGTCGTCCTCCCACAGCGTGGTCACGACGCAGTTTCCGCCGTCGCGTCCGAACAGGAGTCCTCGGAAGCCGGGTTGTGCGCTGAACATCGGCAGGGACTCCTCGGCCGCGAACCGCTCATACTCCGCCGCGCGGGTTTCGTCGACGCGGGTCCGCCAGATTCGCATGATCATGGTCCCACTTGTAACACCATCTGCTCTTCCTGACCAACCACATAGTTGATCGGGAAGTACGTTGTGGGATGGTGGTCAGATCTAGACCAGCCGCCAGGTCGAGGGCGGTTCAGCGCACTGGGAGGCCGTGATGGGCGACCGCGGGACAGGTACGGTCAAGGTGACGTTCGCCGGGTCGGGGGATGCCTTCGGCAGCGGCGGCCGGTTCCAGGCGTGCATCCACGTCCGCGCCGCCGACCAGCCACCAGTGCTGTTGGACTGTGGGGCCACCAGCCTGGTCGCCCTGCGCCAGCAGGGGCTGGACCCAGGCGAGGTGGCCGCCGTATTCGTGTCCCACCGGCACGTCGACCACTTCGGCGGGCTGCCGCACCTGGTCCTCGACGGCCAGTTCACCCGCCGCACAACCCCGTTGACCGTAGTTGGCCCACGGGGGACCGCCGGGTGGCTGGCCGAGGCGATGGAGGTGATGTTCCCCGGCTCGTCCACGGTCCGCCGCCGCTTCGCCGTCAACGTCGTCGAACTAGAGCCGGGCGGGCGGGCGACGGTGGTGGGTGCGGTGACGGCGCGGGCCTGGCAGGTGAACCACGGCATGGCCGGCGGCCCGTTCCTCGGCCTGCGCCTGGAGCTCGCAGGCCGAACCATCGGCTACACCGGCGACACCGCCTGGACCGACACCCTGGTCGACATCGCCGCCGAAACCGACCTGTTCATCGCCGAGTCCTACTTCTGGGACAAACCCGTGCCGTACCACCTGCGGCACACCGACCTCGTCGCCCACCGGGACGAGTTGACCAGTGAACGCGTGGTCCTCACCCACATGTCCACGGACATGCTCGCCCATGCCCACGAGGCCGCCTTCGACCTGGCCCACGACGGACTCTCCATCGATCTGTAACCGCCGGCGAACCGGCAGCTCGATGGATCTTCACTCGTTGCCGCGGCGGTCGGGGTAGGCTTTTGTCCGCCAGCCTTACCGGGTTGGCTCCGTCCAGGCTCCAGGAAGCCGGTGAGAATCCGGCACGGTCCCGCCACTGTGACTGGACCCGCGGTTCGACCGGGGGTACGGGAGTCAGGAACTGTCCTGGCGGATCTCGCCTGCAGGGACGTGGATATCCCGGACGGAGTGTTCGATGGTGCCTTCTGGCGGGCGTTCCCGCTCGCGGATCCTGTCGTTGATCATGTTGACGAGTTCACTGGTGCTTAGCGGCTGCGGTGCCGTGGCGCCTCAACAGACCGCCGCCGGGTCGGTGACGGTCGAGAACTGCGGGCAGTCCATCACGTTCAACCAGCCGCCACAGCGGGTTGTGGGCTACTACCAGCATCCCACGGAGCTTCTGGTCGGTCTCGGTGTGCAGGACCGGATCGTTGGAACGGTGTACCCGGACAACGACCCGCTGCCCCAGTACGCCGACGCCTACCGGGCGATCCCCAAGATCTCGGACAAGGACGCCTCGTTCGAGCAACTGCTCGCCCGCCAACCCGATCTGGTCTATGGCGGCTACAACACCGCGTTCGACGAGAAGGCCGGTCGCTCCCGGAAGGCGTACGCCGACGTGGGCATCGCCACCTAGCTCAGTAGCGAGGAGTGCTTGGACGTTCCCGTGACGATGGACCACGTCTACGATGAGATCCGCACCATGGGCCGTGTTTCCGGGTGCCGGAACGGGCCGAGAAGCTGGTTGCGGACATGCGGGCGGACATCGCGAACGCGACAACATGGCTTGGCTCCGTACAGCCGCTGAAGGTGTTCGTCTACGACAGCGGCGACAGCACCGCCGGAGGCACCGGAATCGGCAACGAGATCATCCGGCTCGCCGGCGGCACGAACGTGTTCGCCGACGTGCACAAGGACTGGGCCGACGTGTCCTGGGAACAGGTGCTCCAGCGGGCTCCGGACGTGATCGTCGTCTACGACTACTTCGGCACACCGCCCGTGGCGCAGAAGGTCCAGTCGCTGCTCGACCGCCCCGAACTGGCCACGGTTCCCGCAATCAGGAACCATCGATTCGTCACGTTGGCCCTTCAGGACACGGTCCTGGGAATCCGCGCGCCGTACGCGGTCAGCCGGTTGGCCGCCCAACTCCACCCGGATCGGATGCGATGATCCCCGCCGACGAACAGGACGTCGTGCGGGCTCTCACGGACGTAGCCACTCTCGGGGACATCTACCAGATCCGCACCGACCAGAACACACGAAACCCACTCCTGGACACGGCGTGCACCGACGAGACCGCTGTGGGTGAACGGTTGACGAGGGTAGGTGTGTCTCTCGGCACGTGCGAGGCGAGGGCGGCCGCTTCGTCGGTGCAATACGAGCTGGCGGAGCGGTTGTGGGCCGTGTCGATTGCCGTCTGGAGTCACTGCCGGATTGTCGTGGACCCCGGCGGGTTCCGCGTCGGGTCAACCGCGGCGTCCTGGTCGCTGTCGACGTCCCAGCCAAGGGGCTGGCGGTGTGACGCCCAAGCCGCTGACGTGATCGCCCGCGCCGTGCTCCCGCGTCTCTACGCTCTACATCGGACGCTCCGGTCTCACACATCCATAGCCGAGGGCCTGCTGTGGGGCAACGCGGCCACCGCGGCCACGTTGGCAGTGCGCGCGATCAACGATGTCGGCGCCCGCGCTCTGGTGACAGATCTGCTCACGCTGGGTCCGTTGCGGAATCGACTCGCCGGGCAAGTCGGCGGAACGGTCACGCGCCGAAGTTGCTGCCTGTACTACCGCACACGCCACGCACGCACCTGCGGAGACTGCCCGTTGCGATCCTCAACCGCAGCAAAGCTCGCTGCCGGGGGATCGAAGTGAGGCGAATTCCCTACACCGGGGCCATCATCTCGCTGGTTGTGCTGCTGGTGGCCTCCATGGTCGCGGGAATCGGGATCGGCTCGATCGCCATCGCACCCCTGGACATCATCACCGCCGTACTGCACATGGTGGTTCCCGATCTGGTGTCCCCCACCGGTCCGGACTACGTCCAGACGGTGATCACCGCCACGCGAGGACCGCGGGTGGTCCTCGGTGCCGTTGTAGGTGCGGGCTTGGCGAGCGTCGGCATGGTGTTGCAGGCGCTGGTCCACAATCCCCTGGCCGACCCGTACCTCCTCGGGGTGTCCTCCGGCGCGTCAGTGGGCGCGGTGGCCGCGATCCTGTCCGGCGCCGCGGTTTTCGGGATGGCGACGACCCCGATCGCGGCGTTCGCCGGAGCGCTGGTGTCCCTCCTCGTGGCCTACGCCGTCTCACGCGCCGCGGCCGGATCACGACAGTAGGGCTCGTGCTGGCGGGAGTCGCGGTCGCCTACGTGCTGTCCGCAGCCCCGAGCCTGATGCTCCTGCTGGCTGGCAACGCCCAACAGTCGCGCCAGGTGTTGACGTGGCTGCTGGGCGGACTGGGCGGCGCCACCTGGGCGTCGGTGTGGATACCGCTGGGAGTCGTCGGCGCGGGACTGGTCGTGGCGTTGTCCCAGGCCCGGTCGCTCAACCTGCTCTACGCCGGCGAGGACGCCGCGATCTCCCTCGGCCTGGACGTACACCGCTTCCGCACCTGGATGTTACTCGCCACCTCGTTGGTGACCGGCGTTGTCGTCGCGGTCAGCGGCCCCATCGGCTTCGTCGGGCCGATCCTGCCACACGCCGTGCGGCTGACCTTCGGCAGCGACCACCGCCGCGCTCTGCCCGCAGCCGCCCTGGCCGGCGCGTCCTTCCTCGTACTCGCCGACATCGCCGCACGAACCGTCGCCGCCCCACAAGAAATCCCGGTGGGCGTCTTCACCGCGCTGTGCGGAGGACCGTTCTTCCTCTGGCTGCTACGCCGACACACCCGACGCCGAACAGGGACACCCTAATGAACAAGCCCCCCCGCTGTCGTCGACGTAGATCAGGTCAGCGTGGACTGGGCGGCAAACGCGTGGTCCACGACGTCACTTTCTCGGCCCAACCGGGCCAGGTGATCGGCATCATCGGCCCGAACGGCTCCGGCAAGTCAAGCCTGCCGCGCGCCATCATCGGCATCCTGCGGCCGACGACGGGAACGGTGCGAGTCGACGGTCGCGACGTCCTGTCGACGAAGCCACGCGATCTCGCCCGCGTACTCGCCGCCGTCCTTCAGGACAGCACCGGTGACTTCGACCTGACCGTGCATGACGTGGTGACCATGGGCCGCGCCTGCCACAAACGGTCCTTCGAACGCGAAACCACCGCCGATCGGAAAGCCATCACCGAAGCGCTCACCCTGGTCGGCGCGGCCGACCTGACTCATCGCCGGTTCGCGGACCTGTCCGGAGGGGAACGACAACGTGTCCTCATCGCTCGCGCCATCGCCCAACAGCCCCGCGTCCTCGTCATGGACGAGCCCACCAACCACCTCGACCCACGCCACCAGTTCGACGTACTCGCCCTCCCCCGCACACTCGACGTGACCGCCCTCGTCGCATTGCACGACCTCAACCTCGCCGCCCGATACTGCGACCAGATCCACCTCCTGCACCACGGCCGGCAACATCGTTCAGGCCCACCAGAACACGTCCTTGACCCGGAGATCCTACGGACCGTGTACGACGTGAATGCCACCGTGACACCGCACCCAACCACTGGAAGGCCGCACATCGCTCTCGATCCCTGCGACAATGTGGTGACACCCGAAGAGTCTTCACCGACGTCCCGTGCTCCAGGGTGATCAGCGTTGACCGGGTCCCGTCAGCAACGCAGCAACAACGGCGAACCCGAAGGTCATCGCAGCCCGCACGGCCGTTGGATGCGCCGTATGTCCACCAAGGCATGTCGTGGAACGACGAGGTCCGCCGGTGTGGATCCGTTGCGTCGTGCCCGACGTCGGCGAGGAAGCTCGCCGCGCCGACCCGCGCCGACCCCGCGGGTCACCCACTGCCGGTCCGGGGTGTCGGCGGGCTCGCGGTCCTGGTCTCTACGCTGTTCGGTCACTCGTCGACTCTCGCAACCGGCGCCGCCCGGCACAGGATCGCTGGCAGGGCGGCGCCGTCGACTATGGGCGAGCGGAGGCCCGATCGCGGGTGGAGGACAGGCCACGGACGTTGTTGGCGCTGGTCAGAGCGACGCGGAGCCGGGTGATCTCGTCGTGCTGGGCGGAGGGCAGTTGCTGCCACTGGCGGGCGAAGAACGCCTGCATACGCAGCAGGTTCACCGCGTGCCGGGGCGTGAAGATTGCCAGCGGGCAGAGCAGGCATACCCACGGCCGGGCGGGGCACGGTTTGCCGACCGGCCCGAGCAGGCCGGACAGCTGGTCGGCGCACGCTGCGACGAACACGTCCCGGTTCGCGGTGTTGACCAGTTCGGTAACCGTCGTGTCGTGCAGCTCCATCGCTCGGATCGCGTCCGGGAACCGCTCGACGAGCTCCGCGGTGGACTCGGTGCTCAGCACGATCGGCGGCTGGGCCTTGCGCAGCAGGTCCGCCTGGCTGTTCTCGATGATCGTCTCGATCGCGTCGCGTTGCGCCGGGGTGGTCGCGGTGAGGTAGTTGTCGCCCTCGATCGCCGGTGTGTGGTTGGGGTCCACGGTGGAACGGGTGCTGCCGAACCAGGACTTGCGGTCCCGCAGCGAGGTGAAGGTGGTGCGGATGCGGCGCCGGTCGATCCGCAGCGGGTTGCCGTTGTCCGCGACCAGCGCGAGACCGGTTGCGGTCACCGCCGGATGGCCGCGTTCGGCCCACTCGGTGACCTGCCCGGAGGTGAACGCCGTGGTGACGACGTTGTCGTAGCATCCCGGGACGTATCGGGTCCACAGCTTCGCCCGTGTCTCTGGCGGGGCCAGGTTCCGGGTGGGCGACGAGTGCTCCAGCCACTGCTCCAGCAGCCGTACGGACCGCCGGTTGAGGGTCACGCTCTCGGTGGTGGTGCGGCCCTTGAGGTAGCTCAGCAGGATGGCCGTGTCACCGGCCCAGTCCAGGTCCTCGACGCCGAGGGTTTCGATGCCGTCCGGGACGATCCCGATGTAGGTGCCCAGCAGCAGGCGATACGACAGCGCGACGTTGGTGTCGACGAACAACGCCGTGCACGCCCTGGGCAGCAGCTCGATACACGCCTTGCCCGCCGCGGAGCCGTGCTCCCGGTTGAACGCGGTCCACGTCACCGGTCCGTGCTGACCGAGCAGCCAGCACAGGTTGTCGAACGACCAGCTGTGCTCACGCGGATCGCGGCCACGCTCGGCCGCGGCCAGCGCCGCACGGTGCTCGGCGAACGTGGCGCGGATGATCGTGCGGCACACCTGCTGCAACCGTTGCCACTCGACTTCGGTGTAGGGCACCGAAGGGCGCTTGTCCCTGCGGCGCTGCGGGTTGAAGTTGCGCCCGCCGACCAGCGCGCGCACGTCCGGCCTGAGCACGGACGTTTCCCGGTCCAGCGCGGCCACCATGCGGCGGGTCTTGTACTCGCGGGCGTTGCCGGCGCTCATCCAGTACTCGGCCAGCCTCGCCCGAGACAGGTCGGCAGCCCCGCCAGTGTGGCCGCGTTCGGCGAGCTCGGCCACGAACCGGCGGATCGCGGTGACGTACTGCTGGAAGGTCTTCAGCTCATCGATCGGTCCGTGCGGGTGGACCAGGTTGCACAGACCGATCAGCATGTCGCGGGCCAGTCGCGGATTGCAGGTGTTCCGATGTAGACGGTCGCGTTGGTGCGCCGTGCCGTGGATACGAACTCGATGCCCAAGGGGTCGTCGATCAGTTCTGCGGGCATCAGATGGCTTCCTCGAACTCGTCGGAGAACTCGTCGTCGGCTTCGCGTTCGGCTGCGGCGATGTCCGCGAGTCCGTGCGCCTGGCCGGCTCGTTCATAGGCGTTGCGGTAGATCCGGGTCATGTCCAGCCGACGCGGGTACGCTTCCGTGGTCAGCACCGAGGAGTGACCGAGCAAGTCCCGCAGCACCAGCAGCGGGTCCGCCTTGGACAGATACAAGGCCAGCGCGGCGTCGGCGTCGGTGTCCTTGACCAGCTTGGCGGCCTGGGCGTAGTAGCCCTCGACCAGCATCTCCAGCGTCCGGATCGCGAACGTGTGACGCAGCCGGTGCGGGTTGACGGTGGGAAACCGAGGCTCCCACCGGTCCCGGATGCGATCGGAGGCTCGCTCGAACACCGTCGCCCACGCGGTGAACGGTCCGCCGTCACCGCGCACCGCGACCAGCATCGATCCGCCGTCCGGCGCGACCAGACGCAGGCGTTCGGATGGGCGCAGCGCCGCCCACCGCACCCGCTTGCCGTTCACCCGGCCGCCGACCGGGCCGACCTCGGTGACCAGCAACGGTTCACCGGCCTTCGCCGGAGGTCGCCACGTCGAACCCTCGACCGCGAGCGGGCGAGCCAGGTCGAGATAGTGGTGCACCTCGACCAGCGCCTGGTAGGTGATCCAGGTCGTGCGGTACTTACGTCCCTTGGTCACCCCGGTCGGTACCCGGAACGGGATCGGCAAGGCTGACGGTTTCGGTGGCAGTGCGGGGGTCTCCGGCACCAGCAAGTAGGTGAACTCCTGGCGGCGCAACCCCGTCGCGATGCCCAGGCCGCCTATCGCCGCGTTACGCGCGAGCTCCCGGCCGCGGTAGTCGGTGTCCTCCGCGCCGTCCGGCGTCAACCCCGCTAGTGCTTTGAGGAACAGCGCCTCGAAGTCCCGCTCCAGGTACTTGATCGTCACGTGTGCTTTGGGGCGGCGACGGACCGCCAGGTTGATCTCGCGGTCCCGGACCTGGTCTCCGTAGAGGATCCTGGCCTGCGCGTATGTGAACGGCTCCGCCTGGGCGTGCCCTTGGGCGACCGCCCACCGGTAGCACGAGGACAGGACGCTGACGTGCCGATCCCAGGTCGTCACCTCGAACCGGGCCTCGATCGGGCCGCACGCCCGGTGCACCGCGTAGGCGCTCAACGCGTCCTTGAGCGGGCGCCGCTCGTCGAACAGATTCACGTCGAAGTCGAGGATGAACTCCATCCACGACCGCAGGACCCGCGCGTACGACTCCCACGAGGACAGCGCCGGGCAACAGCTCGACGGCAACTCACACAGCCACCGGTTCACCACCGTCGCCGGCCGCGGGCCGGACGCATCCTCAAACGCCAGATCGTCGTCGACGAGGACAGGCATGCCGTCCGGGATGATCGGCCGCCGCTGGACATCCCAGGACTCCCACCCACCGGACGAGAAGAAGATCAACTCCACGCTTCGTGCATACATTCGAGACAGGCAGGAGTGCAACACAGTTTCGGCAGGTCGCCGCCCGTCCGACGCCCTATCGAGACACGACATCAAAGCGGAGAGAAGGCACTGCCTGCAGCAACTCTTGGGCCATGCTTCGTCGAGGTCGTAGGCGTGGGTCAGGTAGTCCAGGCAGTCCTGTCTGGTCCAGCCGCGGTGGGCGATCGGGTAGATGGGGGTGCGCCTGCCGCCGAGGGTGATCGACTTGTCCCGGTCGATGCGTTTGGTCTCATCGACGTTGAATCCGATCGCGTGCACGTAGGGGTGGTTGCCGAGTTCGCGCTGGCGCCACTGGTCCAGTGGCCATCCCTTCGCCTTGGCGGAGCACAGGCGACGACCGCCAAGTTGCGGCATGACGCCGTTGCGGCGGTTTTCCTCGCTGAGCGCGAAGAATCCGTGTTCGCTGGGGTTGGCGTGCAGGCGGGCCGGTTCTCGGGTGTCTTGCAGGACGACGATGCCGTCGCGCTGATGTGGGCCTGCTCGGGCGACCTCGACAAGGCGGACGCGAAGGGCCCGGATTTCGGGGAGCAGGTGCTGTTCGACATGGGTGATCGTGCTGGACCACTCGTCGCCGGTTTGGGCGATCAGGACGGTCAGGTTGGACAGGTCGGGTAGTAGTTCGGGTGGTCGGCTGGTCGGGTCGTGAAGCCAGAGTCGGACGCCAGCTGTGCTCTCGGCTCCCATGCCATAGCTCCACAGAACGCGGGTCGGGCCTGTCGGGATCGCGCGAGTGGGCAGCGCGAACAGACCCAGGGCATCGTCGGGATGCACGGCTTCTCCCTGGGTTGGTCCGAACGACGCCAGTGGCGCCGCCACGACGCGATCTACGCGCGCAGGCGTGTCGGTGGCGCGATGGTGGTCAGCCCAATCTGCGGGGGTAGCGGGCGCCGTAGCGGAGGCCGTCGTTGATGGTGCGTTCGGCTTCTCGGTTGGGGAAGCCGGTCAGGCGGGCGGCGGCCTCGTGGAGGGCTGTGCGGGCGTCGTCTTCGGTGAGGTCGCCGCCTGCGATGAGGCGGCCGAGGGTGCAGGCGGCGCGGAGTAGGTTGTGGTGGCGTTGGCCGTCGGGCGCGGTGGCCGCGTGGTCCGCGACGGACTGGACGTAGGCGCGGAGCCGGTGTTCGGTGGGCGCGCCGATGGTGCGGGTCTGGGGTGTCTCGGCGATGGGTGGTGGGAGTAGGAGCGGGATGAGCCAGGACGGGAGCGGGGCGATGGGACGGTCGCGGGTGACCCGGTAGAGGTCGTGGCCGATGAGGGATCCGGGGGCGACGATGTAGCCGCCTTCGCCGCGGCTGTCGATGTGCCAGCCGAGGCGTCCGGCGGTGTTGCGCAGCGGTGGGTGTTCGGGGGCGCGGTAGTAGAGGTGTTCCCCGCCGGTGGGGGTGCGGACGGTGAAGGTGTCGGCCGGGTAGGGCTGGCTGGCGTCGGCGGCGAGGCGGGCGAGGACGTCGCGGCCGTGGTGGGCGTCGGTCCAGGGTTCGGGTGGTCGGGTGCCTCGGGCGGGGTCGAGGTCGAGGATGTGCAGGCCGGAGGGTCCGGTGGCTATCGCGATGTTGTAGAGGCGGTCGGCCCACCAGGTGCGGATGGTGGCCGGGTCGCGGGTGGCTCGTTGTTCCCAGCCGAGGTGGCCGTTGGCGCAGGGGGCGGTGCCGGGGCATCGGTGTTCGCCGTGGAGGGCTGGGATCTTGGTGCGGGGCCACAGTGGGAAGATGTGGTGTCCGGCTCGGGCCGCTGACAGTGCGGCGTTGAGCAGCCGGGTGTTGGTCGTGGCGCGCGCGCCGCGGCGTGGGCGTCTGGTTGTGTTGGTCATTGGTCCCCCTGTCGAGGGTACGACGATGTGGTGGGTGGTGAGGTGGTCTCCGCTCGGCGCGGGCATGCGGCCGAGCGGAGACCACTGAGTCAGGCAGTCCGGAGCTGGTCTGGCGTCTGCGTGGCGAATGAACAGGAGACGGGTTCGCCGTGGTGCATTCCGGCGCAGTGGACGTCGCCGAGCAGCCGGTCATCGACCGAGAATTTGGCCCGGGACTCGGCTTCGAGGTTGTCGATGCCGGTGCCGACTATCGCCTCGTAGTGTTGGAGTTGATCGCCGCATACAGGTTTGTCGGGGAAGGCGATGGACCACATCCTCATGTACAGGCCGACTGCGGCCCGGTTCAGCGGTGCGAGGCAGCTGGCCTCGCCGCAGACGCAGCAGAGTTCGGCGGCGGTGGCCGGTGTGGTGTCGGCGCCGCTGATCACTCGTTGGAGGATCTCCGCGCAATGGGACCGGTACACGAACTCGGTGGTCATCCGGTCGTGGGTGGGCCGTAGCAGCGTGAAGGAGTGGAACAGTCGGTCGGCGGCGGACGGATGTCGGCCAGCGGCCTTCTGGATCTCGTCCTCGGCCCAGGTCATCTGCTGGAAGAGGCCGTCGAGTCCTGTGCCGTTGAGCAGGTCCGACAGGGCCGTGATCTGGGTCGTTGCGGCGTTCATCGCATGTCGGCCAGGCCCCTTGCCGCGGGACATCATCGGCTCCTGACGAGGTCGCGGCACTCGGCGAGCATCGTGCGGAGTTCGTCGGGGTGCAGGCCCGTGCTGAGTGCCATGCAGAACAACTCGGCGAGCACGTTGCCGGGTTCGGCGCGCTGCGCGAGCTGGAACGCGATGCGGGCGAACACCCCTTCGCCTTGGAGGTGGTTGGCGAGGCCTGCCATGACCGCGGGGAACGCGCGGGCGGGCCCGGGCGTGGCCTGGGTGAGGCGGGTCCAGAACTGGATGGGCCAGGTCGGCTGCTCGGCGATGAGGTCGAGTAGGCAGGCGTCCCGCACGCCGGGTTCGGCGAGGACACATGCGACAGTCGCGAGTGTCTGGTCGTCGAGTTCGGTTCCGTCCAGGTAGGCGCTGCAGGTGTCGGTCAGGAACGCAACCGCGTCGCCCGGCAGGCCGCGATCGGGTTGTGCGCGGAGTGCGTCGATGTGCCGTTCACGGTTGGCCAGGGCATCGGCGGGGTCAGGCGCGAACACGTCGAGGATGGCCCGCTCGGACGGGTAGATCACCCTACCGTTGGCGACGACGTGGGCCGCGAGCGGGGACGAGGCGGGGTCGGGCAGCGTGCCGGTTTCGCCGGTCCGATAGTCCTCCCAGGGCTGCCCTCGCTCGATGACCGGGGCCCAGCACGCGATGACGGTCTCGACGCCACTCGTTGCGAGCAACGACTCGACCCGGTCGACGAGCGCTCGGTTGGACGGGTCGCGGGGTCCGACCACGAGGATCGCGGCATGATCGGCGTGCTCGCCAGTGGCGGTCGACATGAGCTGCACCAGAAACTCGGGGTTGGCGCAGTCGGACAAGGTGGCGCGGACGCAGCAGCCCAGGCGCCCGTCGGCGACGATGACGACGATGAGGGAGTTGGTCGGGTAATAGCCGAGGACGACGGGAACGTCGGCGATGAAGCTCCCCGGCCGGGTCAGGTCGAGCACGCCGGCATTGATCGATTCAGACATGGCGATGGTTCCTTTCTGGACGGCACGGGTGGATCAGCGGTGGGTGATCTCGCCGAGAACGGCGAGTTGGATGACGGCGTCGCGACCGGGCGCGTCGAGGCGGGCGAGCGCGTCGATCGCCTCACCGTGGTCGGGCGCTGTGACGGCGCGGATGACGGTGTCGACGACCGGGCGCGGGAGCGGGGTGGTGTCGGGTTCGTCGGCGATCCGGCGTAGTGCGGCCAAGATCGCGTCGTGGTCGACGGTGCCCCGGCTGCCGGTGCTGTGAATGTGCAGTTCGGCGTTCCATGAGGTGACGTCGTCGGCGCCGTGGTCTTCGGGTTGGCGTTCCTCGGCGGACTGCGCGGTGACGGTCGCCCAACGGCCGAGGCGCTCGGCGGTGTCGAGCCAGAGACACCATGTGTCGTCCGGCGTGAGGTGCGTCGTGGACGGCCGGAGTCCGAAGAGGATCTCGCTCCAGCCGATCAGGTCCTCGACCATGCGGCTCTGGGCGATCACGCTGATCAGGTAGTCGGTGGAGTCCTCATCGGGGTGGAGGAAGACACCGCCCATGGTGCGTTCGAAGACCTCGGCCCGGTTGTGAGCGACACTGGCGGTCACGGTGACCCCGACCAGGGTGCGCGCGAGGTCGAGATCGGCCCGTGCGGAGTTCAGCGCGAGGTGGTGGGCGACGCCGCGTGCGTGGCCGCTGGCGGCGAGTGCGGCACGGCGCTCGTCGATGGTGATCGTCGGGTGGAAGTACCGCCGGCAGTCGCCGGAGTCGGGGCTGGCCACGATCGCGCCGGGCGCCCAGGTGGCGCTGAACTCGCCCAACCAGGTCAGGTCCGCGTGGGGGTCCGGCGCGGCCGTGGCCGTGATCTGCAGGTCGGTCCGATCGCCCCAGGCATGCGGGGTGAAGCGGATCAGGTCGCCGTTGATCTCCCAGTCCGCGCCGCGAGGCTCGGTGGACGCCAGGGCAAGACCATGGGCTGTGGACGCGGTGTGGCCCGCAGCGCGCGCGGCCCGGTAGCGGGCAAGCTGCGCGGCGGTGAGCGACGTGGTCATGTCCGCGGCCTGCCGTAAGCCCTGGACAGCATGAAGTGGATCTCGCCCGCACTCGCGCCGTACCGGACGCCGGTGTCGACGGCGGTGGCGAACCCGTTGCCGGGGTCGGCGTTGACGGCGATCTGGGCGGCGATGGACGCGATGACTCCGTGTCCGGCGAGGTAGTTGCCGAGGCTGAGCACGGTTGCCGGGAACGACCTGGCCGCGTCCGGCAGCGCCTGCACCAGCCGCACCCAGAACGGGTTGGTCCGCGATGCGGTGGCGCTGTCCAGGCCGAGCAGGAACGTGCGCTGCAGTGCGATGTCGGCGAAGGTGTGGACCAGTTGGACGACGACGGCGTCGTACAGGTTCGTGCTGTCATCGAGGAACGCCGCGGTGGTGGTCTCGATCAGCGCGAGACTGTCCTCGACGCTGCGGGGCGTGCGGGCGGTCGCGGCGATGGCCGCACGCCTGCGGTCGAGCTGGTCGACGGGGTCCGGGGCCAGGGTGGCCGCGAGATCCACGCGCGAGCGGTAGGCATGCTGCCCCTGCGCGGCCAGCAGCGCGGCAAGCGGTGTGGTCCGCGGATCGGGCAGCACTCCGTGCAAACCGGTGCGATAGCTCGCCCACGGCTGCCCCTGCTGGATCGCGCCTGCCCAGGCCGCGGCGATGAGGTCGTGGCCTCGGGTGAAGCACTCGAGGTGGACCATGTCGACGATGGGTTCGTGCGGTGGATCGGTGACCTCCCCAGGGGCGATCACGAACAGCGTGATGTTGACCCGGCCTTGCGCGCCGACCCGGGCCATGAAACGCGCGACGTCGGGGGCGTCGTGGTCGGGATCGATGTCCATCGCGGCGATCGAGAACTGGCGCGCGTCGGCGAGTCGGAACAACGCGACCATTGCGTTCGTCGGGTGGTAGCCGAGCATCGCGGGGATGGATGCGAAGACGCGGCCGAAGGCTTCGACGGCGTCGGCGGTGTCGTCTGATTCGGGCATGGCGGAACTCCAAGCTGTTGGGTGCGTGCGCGGCCCGGCCCGGTGCTGGGCACCGGGCCGGGTGGGTGCTCAGGCGGCGATGACGTCCTGCGCTGCCTCGGTGTCGGGCGGCGTGGTGGTCTGCAGGTGCGGCCACTTGTCGGCGTCGGCTGTGGGGTCGAGGACGAGTTGCTCGACCGGTGCGAGGACGTGGCCCCAGGCCCGCAGGGCGGTGAAGTAGAGCTGGTCCTCGGTGGTGGGTGAGCGCCAGGTGTTGACAGCGTGGTTGCGGTCGTAGTGCGACTCCCACGCGCCGACGACCAGGGCGAGCTGCAGCATCTGCAGGTCGGTCTGGTTGGCGCGCTTGGCTTTGGCGGCGATGGGGTGCGTCTTGTGGCGGGGAGCGGGCTTGAGTCCGAGGAGTTCGGTGGCGAACTCGCTGCCGCGGCTGATCGCCTCGACGAGATGAGGTCCGCCGTGGATCATGGCGAGCAGGGTGTGCAGGCTGGCCTGCTTGGGCGGGGTCTTGGCGGCGAACAGCCGCTTCACGAAGTCGCGGCGGCTGTCGCGGGCCGCCAGCCAGGCCTCGTTGTTCACGCGGGCTCGCCGCATCTCGCCCTTCTCGTGCTCGGTGCGGGCGCGGCCTTTGCCAGTGGTCACGCGCCAGTGACTGGTGTGGCCGTGGCGCTCCCAGTCGGTGCAGACGGGCTTGGTGTAGACGTTGCCGTGGCGAGTGCCGACGAGTAGCGCGTGGCCGGGGCAGTCGCGGTGGTTGTCCTCGGTGAGGCCTGCGGGATCGGTGGCGCTGCGGTGGAGTTCGTGCAGGCGCGCCATGCCGGGGAGGTCTTCGTCAATCACGACCGCGACGCCGTCCGCGCGTAGTTCGTTGGCCTTCGCGTCGCGCAGCTCCAGGCTGTGGCGCTGGTAGCGCAGTTGGGTGACGGTGTTGTCGAACTGCTCGGGCTCCTCTTCGAGGGTGGCCTCGAGTTCCTCGATCGCGTCGGGGTCGGCGTCGAACTCGGCGAACGCGGCGGCGTGGCGCAGCTCGCCCTGCGGGTTCTTTGTCAGGAACGCGGTGGCGCGTTCGCTGGCCCGTACGGCCAGTCCTGCGTGGACGGTGTCGGGCGAGACGCTGAGTTCTTCGGCGATGTCGTCGGCGGACAGTCCGCAGAGGGTCAGCTGTTCGAACACGGCGGCGGTTTCCTCGGCGTCGAAGCCCTTACGGATCTCGTTGGCGATCCACTGGTCGCGCAGCCGGGTGACGACGTGGTCGCCGATCTCGTCGGTGACGAGCACGGGGATGGTCGGGTGGACGTCGACGGCCAGCACGGCCGCCTGGGTGCGCCGCGATCCGTCCCGGATTCGGTAGCGGCCCTCACCCGCGGGGTTGGCGATGACGGGTAGGCGCACGCCGTGCTTGGCGACGCTGGCGGTGAAGTCGGGGTCGGCGACGGCGATGTCGACGGGCTTGCGCGAGTTGCCGTCGATCAGCAGTTCGCGCGGGTCGAGCATGAGCAGGGTGGCGGTGGCCCACATGGACTCGGCCATGGGTGATCCCCTTCGTGGCGGTGGGACGCGCGGTCCCGGACGGGGACACCGGAGAACCCGCCGTGCGTGGGTTTCGGTGTCGCCCCACGCGGGTGGGGCGCACTCGCCCCGGCCTGGTCGGGGTGCGGGTGTCCAGCCACGCGTTTCGGCTGGACACCCGTGCGTCGACCAGGCAGAGTGCGCCGCCCCCACCCGCGTGGGACGACCCGACCGCCTGTCACCTTCAGTGACATTTGATTGACCCTCGAGCGCTGCCAAGCGCGCAAATTCCTTGTCTTTGCACGTCAGAGGTGCGCGTCGTCTTGACGCTGAGTAGTGGCTGTGGTCAGAATGGCGGGCCACAGCTCCATCCAGACGGGGGGACTCGGATGTGGTCGACAATGCGGGCCGTAGTCGGGGGCGGCCCGTGACGGTGCCCCCGCGCGGCTCCCCCGCCGACCTGACGTCGTTCGTCGGGAGGCTGGAGCTGCTCGCCGCGGGGATCGACTTGGTCTCGGCGGGCCACCGACTGGTGACGATGGTGGGGACGGGCGGGGTCGGGAAGTCGCGGGTGGCCTTGGCGGTCGCGGAGCGGGTGGCCGCAGCGTTCGCCGACGGTGTCGTGCGGGTCGACGTCGCTGATGTACGGCCGGCGGAGGGTCTGCTGGACGCGGCGCTGGCTGAGGCCCTGGCGTTGCCGGACGACGATGTGAGGTCCGCGCGGAGTCGGCTGCTCGATCACCTTCGGGAGAAGACGGTCCTACTGGTGGTGGACAACGGCGAGCGCTTGGTCGACCTCGACGGCGGCGGCGAGCTGCCCCTCTTGATCGCCGAACTCCTCCATGCCGCTCCCGGGCTGCGGGTGCTCGCGACGAGCCGGATCCCCCTGGGCGTGGTCGGTGAGCGGCTGGTCCGCGTTCCCCCACTGCAGGTGTCCGACGGCACCGACGACCATGCCACGACCGAGGCGTTGCGGCTGCTGATCGACCGCGCCGCCGCGCTCGACGAGCCGATTGACGACGAAGACATCCCGCTGGCCAACGAGCTGTGCCGGATGCTGGACGGGTTGCCCCTGGCGATCGAACTCGCCGCCGGACGGTTGGGGCCGTTGACCCTGCAGGAGATCGTCGACCGCTGCGAGAACTCCACACGGCTGCTGGCGAGTGCCCGGCCCGAGCAGCGCCACCACCAGACCTTGCACGCGACGCTGCGGTGGTCGTTCGATCTGCTGATCGAGTGCGATCAACGCAGTTGGATCCTGATGTCGGTGTTCGACGGCGAGTTCGACCTGGAGGCCGCCGAGGGTGTGTGCGCGGCCTACGGCGCCGCCGACTTCGATGTGCTGGAGGCCCTGGCCCGGCTGATCCGCGCGTCGCTGTTGACGACACGCCGACGCGGTGGCCGCACCTGGTACCGGATGCTCGACGTCGTGCGCCGGTTCGGCCACGAGGTCGCCTACCCGGACACGCTGCTCGCCATCCGCGCCGCCCACGCCTCCTACTACGCCGGTCTGGCCCACCGCGTGGCCCGCGGGTGGTACCGACCACAGGAAACCGACTGGATCGAGCGCCTGCGCGACAGCTCCCGCAACATCCGCGCCGCGGTCGACCACTTCCTCTCCACTGGCAACTGGGCCTCGGCGTTGACCGTCGCCTGCGACGTGACCCGAACCCGCAACCACATCAACCTCAGGCACATCAGCGAGTCCCGGCGCCTGCTCGACCTGGGGCTCAACGCCCACCCGCCCTCGCCTTCATCTATGAAGGTGTCCGCGGAGGCCATGCTCGCGTACTTGGCCATGCTGCAAGGCAACGCGGCGGAGGCCGACGTCTTCCTCGCCCGTGCTGAGGCGACCTCGGTGACGGTCAACGGGGGCCCGAACGCGGCGCTGCTGTTCGCCCGCGGCATGCGCGACTGGCTGGTCGGACAGTCCCGCGCGGAAGCGGCGACAGCCCTGGGCACGCTCGCCGCCGCGGTGGACGCCCTCGGCGACGACGAACCGAGCGAGCGGATAGCGATGCGGATCGTGCTGGCCATCGCCGCCGGCGTCGACGGCGTCGAGTCTGCCGCACGCGAGACGACCGAGGCGTTCTGGGCCGATGTCGCCGAGTCCGGTGTGGACAGCGCGGTGTCGTGGGCTTTGTTCGCCAAGTCGATCGTCGAGTTGCGGTTCGGCACGCTTACGCACGCGCTTGATCTCGTTCAGCGGTGCCTGCGATTGCAGTACTCGAGCGAGGACACGTGGGGCCCGGCGTGGGGCATGTGGTTGCGCGCGGTGATCGCCGCGCGGATGGCAGACCATGTCGTGGCGGCGCGCCTGTTCGGGGCCGCGCACGCCAGACACCGGGCGACCGACGTGTCGGTGAGTGGGCTGAAACCGTGGTGGCGGCTCCAGGTCGACGCCGAGCGCGGTGTCCGGCGCGCATTGGGCGAGGCGTTCGACGTCGATGTCGCCGAGGGGGCAGCACTCCCCTACGCAGAGGCGATGCAGCTCGCGCTGGCGACGCCCGCGGTGGACAAGGCGGGGTTCGGCGAACAGTTAGGGGTCACCTCCCGACAACTGCAGGTCGCCCGCCTTGTCGCCGACGGCCTGACCAACAAGCAAATCGCCGCGAGGCTGACGCTCAGCACGCGAACCATCGAGAACCACGTCCTGCGCACCATCACAAGCCTCGGCCTGTCGGGCAAAGGCCGCGCGGGCCTGGCCGCCTGGTACGCCGAGCACATCCGTTCGACGGACCCCGGCTAGCCACGCCCGGCGGTGGCTCAGCGATCGCTGGGCGCGGAGCCATCCACGCCGGATCACTCGCGGCTACCTCGGCAGGGTCACGGGTTCGCCGACTGGGTTGATCGCCGCGGGAGGAAAGCCGTGTCGGAGGATCCGCCAGTCGAGGTGGGCGTCGTGGAGCAGCGTGCGGTGCGGCTGGATCTCGACCGACCTGGCGTAGTCCGCGCTGAACAGGATGCCGAGGTAGGCCAAGCCCGCGCCGTCGGACCAGGTGGGATCGTGAACGGCGCCCTGGTCGTCGACGCACCAGGCGTGGGCGTAGACGAGTCCGCTGTGTGTCAGGCTGTATCCCTCGACGTAGGTCGCGCCGTAGACCTCGCTGTAGCGGCTCGCGTTGGCATAGCACTGCCCTCCCGGCCCGCACCCATGTCCGCCAGGCAGGCTCGCGGGGACGCCCCAAAACCCGCAGTTGAGGACAAGGTCCTCGACACAAGAGAACATCCACCCGGCGGTGCCGCTCAACGCGCGATTGACGTCGACCTGTCCCTGCAGCCACGACACGAGTTCGCCACGGCGTGATGGAGCGGCGAGGTCGTCGGTGAGGCTGGTCGGATGCATGGCCAGATGGTGCCGGAAGTCGAGCGTTCCGTAGCCAATTGGGGTGGTGGGCGGAGAACCATCAGAGATCCGCCTCCCGCGGTCGCGCCACGTCTGGCCCCAGCACAAGTGGCAGCGCGAGCAGGCCGTTCATGATCGCATTGGGTGCGTGCCTGGCGACGACGTCAACCAGCCTGGCCTCAGGGTATCGACGCGTCATCCGCCGCAGCACCACTGCGGCGGCAACTCGCGACAATGGCGCGCCGAAGCAGTAGTGCGCGCCGTGTCCAAAGCTGAGGTGGGAGTTGGGTGAGCGCTCGAGATTGAGGGTGGCGGCGTCGGGGCAGCGGACGACGTCCGGGTCGCGGTTGACCGCGTGGAGCCACACCACAACGAGTTCCCCGGCAGGGATCGGTTGACCGCCGTACTCAACCGGCTCGGTGGTGTAGCGGTGGGTTGTGGTGCGCATCGGCGAGTCGAACCGCAGGATCTCCTCGACCGCAGTCGGCAGGAACCAGGGCGCCTCGCGCAGTCGATTCCAGCTTCCTGGGTGCGAGAGCAGTTGGAACACCGCCGTGGTGATCAGATTCGCCGATGTCTGGAAGCCGGTCAGCAGCAGGAACACCGTGCCGAGAAGTTCCTCGGTGGACAAGCGGTCGCTGGTGGCGCGCGGGTGGATCAGCACCGACAGCAGGTCATCGTCCGGCGTGAAGCGCTTGTGGTCGATCAGAGTGCTCAAATACGAGTTGAGCGCCTGGGTGGCTCGGACGGTTCGCGCGCCGTCTTGCACCATCACAGCCTGCGTCCACTCATTGAAGAGTTCGCGGTCGTTCGCGGGGATTCCCAGTAGATCGCAGATCACGGCAAGCATCAGCGGACAGGCCACTGCCGACACGAGGTCTACCGGTCCGTCGACCGGCAGCGCGTCGAGTATCGACGTGGTGCGGGCTTCGATCCGCGGCCGCAGCGCCTCGACCCGGGCGCGGGTGAACTCCATGCCGACGATTCGCCGTACGCGGCTGTGGTCGAGGCCATCAAGGAAGAGCATGTGTGTGTCGAGAATGCCCGCGACCTGGGCCATGGGGTCGGGCTGAGTCTGCTGCCTGTCGATGATCGCGTGGATCGTACGTGCGTCTTTCCGCAGGCTCGGGTCGGTCAGGGCGCGCTTGGCGTCGGCGTACCCGGTGATCACCCAGACCCGAACGCCGCTCGTCAACGTCGAGCGATGGACCTTCGACTGGGCGCGGAGTGCATCCACCTCGTCCAGGGGTCGGTCCCAGAAACCGTCCGCGAACAGCTCACCGCTCCGTGGCTCCACAGCGCATGTCCCTCCATTGGACTTTCGCCGCATCCGGCCCGAAAGCACGCCCTGGACGGCCAGCACGAGGTGAGTTATGCGTGACCGCCAGGGCCTGCTCTCCCCCAGCGAGTGACCGGCACCTGACCCACCCCCATCGCGGCATCGGTTTCGCGAGGGCGAATCCACACCACAGGTCAGTTGCCGACCACGCTCATTCGGTGTTGCAGGTTCCAGCATTGCCGCAGCGTCCGAATAGCAACAGTCCGAAATCTACTCAACTTTCAGATCGGAATTCCCCCGGGCTTGAGTAGTCGACTACTCAAGCTCGCGGCGACATGAGTGTTCGATGCGAATCAACTGCGCGCTATCGATTAGCCCGATAGCGTGAATCAAAGAATGGAGTAGCGAAGTTGCGTCCGGATTCCGACATTCGACCTATATTGGCAAGCACGGTCGACGACATGGCAGCGCAATGGGGGGACTGTGGCGACGACAGCTGGAAGCCTCGCGCTGCGGGCGCGCCACAGCGCCGCTCCTGCGGTGCTGCTAGGCCGTTCGAGTGGCGAACCGCCAACCTTCAGACCCACCAGCCCCTGTGACATAACGTGTGCTTTCGAGTTCGGAGGGCAACCGAGGACCGGCCGGTCGGGGGAAGCAGGGGGTGTGGCAGGACAACGGATCCGGTTGCCTGGCGGCGGGTTCACCGCCATCTGGACTGCCGAGGCGGCGTCCGTGGTCGGCGACCAGATGGCCAAGGTCGCGATGGCGCTGTTGGTGTTCCAACGCACCGGCTCGGCCACGTTGTCGGGCCTTGCGTATGGCTTGACCTTTCTGCCGCCGCTGGTCACCGGGCCGCTGCTCGTCGGTCTAGCGGACCGCCACCCGCGCCGGACGGTGATGGTTCTGTGCTGCCTCAGTCAGGCCGGGTGTGTCGCGTTGATGGCGCTGCCGGGTCTTTCGCTGGTTTGGATAGTCGTGGGCGCGCTGGCCATCGCTGCGGTCCAGGTGCCGTTCAAGGCTGCGCAGGGCGCGACAGTGCTCGACGTACTCGGCGCCGAGTACAACAAGGCTGGTCGCGCGCGGCTCACACTAGTCCGGGAGACTGGCCAGCTGGCTGGGCTCGCCGGGGGTGCCGCGGTCGTCGGTGTGATCGGGTTCCAAGCAGCGTTCCTGATCGATGCCATGACCTTCATGATCTCGGCGGCATGCCTGCGGTTCGGCCTGCGCCGGCGGGTCGCCGCGTTCGAGACGGTGGAGCGCGGTTCGAAGTCTGGTGTCATCAGGCCACTCGTGCGGTGGATCGGCAACGACGGCAGCCTCCACCGACTGGCGGTGTTAATCGCGTTGATCGGCATCACCGCTGTCCCGGATGCGATCGCGGTCCCGTTTGTCGTGGAGAGTGGTTCACCGACCTGGTACGTCGGCCCGCTGCTCGCCGCCGATTGCCTCGGCTTGGTACTGGCCGCCGCGGTGGTCGAGAGGATGCCCGCGGCTCGCCAGCGCCGCTTGATCGCGCCGCTCGCGGTGCTCAGCCTCGCACCACTTGCGCTGTTCGCCCTCCGCCCCGCCCCTGCAGCGGCAATAGGGCTGCTCATCGTGTCCGGCGCGGGATCTGCATACCTGCCACTGGCCATCGGCGAGCTGACTGAACGCGTGCATCCAGGGATGACCGGTGCCGCCAACGGACTGGTCAGCATGGTGCTTCGCACAAGCCAGGGCCTCGCCGCCATCGCGGCGGGCGTGGTCGCGGCCGCGATGTCCGCCGCGATGGCGGTGGCCCTGTTCGGGGTGATCGGTATGACTCTGTCGGTGATCTGCGCCCGCGGATGGGCACGGGCGCTGCTCCGACAGAACGTGAAGTTGGTCAGGACTCGCGGTCGCCACAACGGCGCATAGCTCACACCTTCCAGGTCAGAACGCTCGGGAGAAAGGACAGAAATCGTGTCTGAGGGGGACTCAGGACTCGCGATCGCCGGGCAGCGTCATCGGCGCGCCTCCTCCAGCAGGTAGCCCGTCCGGAACAGGCCGAACGAGGGGGAACGGTCGTGGGAATTCGGAGTCGACAGACCCTGCCGGGAAGCACGCAGGTGTCACCTCCGCAGGTCGCCAGCACTTCGGCATGGTCGAGCCACAGGCGGGCTGGACTAACGCCTGCCCGACTACGGTTCGTGGTCGACTGTCTCCGGTTGGTCGTGCACAGTGTCGCTGGTGCGGCGGCGGAAAGTAAGCGCTGGTTGGGGGTCATCACGCACCCGTGCACTCGGTGGGGTCTGTGGCAATGGGGCCCGGGGGCCGTGACCTGGGTGTTCTGCGCAGAACCGCTCGTCCTCACGTGGGCGACCACTGAAGCGATCCAGGCGACGGTTTCCAGGTCGGACCTGCATCAGTTCGCGTTGTTCGTCGTGTGCGGCCTGGCGCACGCCTACGGCACCCGAAAGAGCGAGGAACACCGCCGTGGCACTCACGGCAACGGCACTCACGTCGACCAGACCAGTATCTGGTTCTTCTCGGCTGCGCTGGTGTTGCCAGTACCGCTGGTTCTCGCGCTCATCGCGATCATCCGGATTCAACGCTGGCTGATCGCACGTAAGCCGTTCTACAAGTGGATGCACACCAACTTCGCCATCGCGCTGAGCGCGCTGAGCGTGCACGAGGTGGCCACCGCCGCCCCGCTCCGCGCCTGGCTCACCGGCGAACGAACCCTGTCCCCTGCCGAAGCCTCGGCGTGGATGATCGCTGCGATCAGCGCGTACTTCCTGGCGCAGGCGATCATGGTCGGCGCCGTTCGCGCCCTCGCACACACCTTTCCCTACGGCGGCGGCGAACCAGACACCGACGACAGCCTGCTCGTCGACGCCCTGGGAACCTGGAAAGACAACGGCGAGATCGCGTTCGCTCTCCTGCTAGCCGCCGCTGCCGCGGTGCTGCACGCGCTGGCCGCCCCGTTGTTGGCACTGATGATCCCCATCGCGATCACCACCACCTGGGGCGCGCAGCGAATCGGGAGCCTTGAGGGTGAAGTCCGTCAGCTGACCAAGGACGCAACACACGACGCGAACACCGGCCTGCTTAATCGCCTGGGGTTTGAACCTGCCGCAACACAGGCCCTTGCGCTGAACGAGCGTATGGGCCACACCACCGCGTTGCTTCTCCTCGATCTCGACCGCTTCAAGCGCATCAACGACACGTTGGGCCACATTGCGGGAGACCAGGTCCTCGTGGCCTTCGCCGGAGCCGTTCGCGGAGCGGTCCGGGAAAGCGATCTCGCGTGCCGTTGGGGTGGGGAGGAGTTCATCGTGCTCATGCCGGAAACAGACCCAACCCAGGCGCTGGTACTCGCCGAACGAATCCGGCGCGACATCGAGGCGTTGAAGATCCCAGTGACAAAAGCCGCAGGAGGCGACACCATCATTCTTGGGGCTCAAGGCCCAGGCGACCGGTCGGGCTGCACCGTGTCGATCGGGATGGCGTGCTCACCCCACCATGGCACGGAGCTCGGCGATCTGATCAAACTCGCCGACCTCGCGATGTACCGCGCCAAAGAAGGTGGCCGTAATCAAGTAAAGGTGGCCGATCCTACTTGGCCTCGAGACACATCAGAATTGCCTGGTGACGCCCTGCCTGGGATGGACCAATCGTTCCCCGAGAGCGCCAACGTGTAGGGGGCTAGACCAACACGGGGATGAAAAAGATCACCTGACTCGAGTTGACTATTGATCCGCAGGTCGGTTGGCCCGACTGGCCTAGTCCGCGCGGGGCACGAATCTCAGGAGGGGCACGTCGTACAGGTCAGGTTGGCGTTCGCGCAGCATGGTGGGTTGGGTGACCTCGATGACAAGCATCTCGGTCAGGAAGAGCACCTGGGCACCGAGGAGGTGGCTGGTGTAGCCGGTGGCGCTGTGTTCCTTGAGACCGACGGCGACGTGGATGTGTGGGAGGACCTGGTCGGTGTCAGGGTCGTAGGCGAGGGTGCCGCCGCCGAAGGCTTCGACGTTGGTGAGGTGGACCTTGGTCCAGACTGGCGCCGCGGGGTCGTCCAGCTTGTCGCAGGTTCCGACGATGTCGACTTCGCTGAGTCCGGCGATGAAGGACGGGATGTAGCCCTGGCGGACGTTGTTGACGCGGCAGAACTCGGCCAGGGCGGTGAAGAAGTCCTCGCCGTGGTCGAAGGTCACGCCGAAGGTGCGGCCGACGGTCAGGTCGTGACTGCGCACGAACGCTCCTAGGAGATGGTCGGGACCGGCCAAGGCCAGGTCTGCGGATCCGCGAACCCTCCCGCGGCATCGAAGGCTGCGACGATGTTCTCTCGCTCGGCGTTTGAGGTGAGCAGGCTGTGGAGCAGGATGCGCGCCTTGAGCGGGTCCAGGAATCCGGAGCCAATGAGGCCGCGCTCGAGCAGATCTCGTTCGCTGCCGGGAAGGCGTAGGTAGTGCGCGACGTCAATCCTGCCCCTGTCCGTGAAGCTAGGACCACCGGGATGCGCGATGCGGCCTTATCCAGGTGGGGCACCACGTCCGCGGGTACGTGCCCGACGCCGAAGGCGGCGACGACGAGCCCGTCGACGTTGTTGGCGACAGCGTCGACGAGCGCTCCATCGTCGCCGAGGGTGATGGTGATCAAGCCGACGCGTTTGCCCGGGATACGCGGGGACGCGGGGACCACTGTGCGGGAGGTGACCCGGTTGTGCAGGCGCGGCTGCCCTTCGATGACGGCACCGAGTGCACCGCCGTTGTGCGACTGAAAGGTCGCGCCGCTGGTGGCGTGGGTCTTTCGGACTCGACGGGCGGCGTGGATCTCGTCGGCGAGCACGACGAGGCAGCCTTGCTCGCGGGTGTCTGGACTCGCGGCGACCTGGATGGCGGCGAGGATGTTGGTGGGGCCGTCCGCTCCGGCGAGGGTGGGGTTGCGCATGGCGCCGGTGACGCCCAGCGGTTGTGGTGCGGCGTGGCGTAGGTCGAGCAGGTATGCGGTTTCCTCGATCGTGTCGGTGCCTTGGGTGACCACCACGCCGTCGACGCCCTCGTCGCAACGAGCGCGGACGGAGCCGGCGAGTGCGTAGAGGTCATCGAAAGTCAACGAGGCGCCTGGCTTGCGGCGGAAGTCTTCGACTTCGACGGTGATCCCGGCGTCGGCCAGGCCTGGGACCGCCGCGACGAGTTGGTCTGCGGATAGGGCGGCACCACACCGCCGGCGCCGGTCTTGGTCATGGCGATGGTGCCGCCAAGACCGAACACAGCGACGCGGCGCCCCGGTTGCTGGAGATCAGACACCCTGGAGTTCCCTTCGGACCACGTGCGGACAGTGATCGGCAGCTCCGCGGTTGCGCCAAGCCGGCGGTACCGTGGTCGCCCAGTTCTGCGCAGCGCCGATTCAACCATGGCCAGTCCAACTCGAGGTAGTCGGCAAGAACTCGCAGACGGCCAGGCGCTGTCGTGCCCGCGATCGCGGAGTGAGCATGGGCGTATCCATTGGAGTCGGCGAACTCGCGGAGGGTGGGCCGGTGATCGGTGGCGTCGACCTGCCAGATGCCATCGTGGCCACCCAGTTCACGATCGCTCGGCGCCGTTGATCCGGGGCGATCCCGCGATGGCTCAGTACTCGAGTTCGGCGCTCACATCGACCTCGACCCCGAACGACTCCATCAGCGCGGCCGCGATCAACGGAAGGATCCGTTCGGGCGCTCCCACAGGAGACGGGAGATCGCACCAACGGCGCTCTTCAGTTAGCTCGCCGGAGGTCGTTGATGGGCATCTCGGGATTGACGGCAGCGATCAAGACTCTCGCTACTATCGCCGAGTGTCGGTCGACCCTCTAGCGGCGAGCCTTGTCGAAGTACTGGCCAAGGTCGACGCGGCCCGCGGTTGTCTGAACACTGCCGCCAGGCTGCTTGATGAGGCCAGGCAGGCAGCCAGCGCAGCCACGCATGGGTCGGCGTCGCCTGAGGCGCTATACGCAGCGACTGCCCTGGAGGACGCGCTTCCCGCTTTGGTAGCACCGTTGGCCGCGCTGCAGAGGGTGGAGAACGACGTCGCCCGCCAGCTGGTAGTACTCCTGTCGCCCGTGATGCGGGTGCGTCCGACGGTCGCGGCGCAGCCCGTCGATCAACCGACGTACCCGCTCCACTTCCACACTCGCCATGAGCGCTCCAACTATCGCGTGGTCCGGAGAAGCTCGGCAAGGCGTTCGCCGATGACCGAGACACTGGGCATCGGATCGCGGTCGAAGAAGGACTTCTTGTGGCGTTCAGTCAATTTCTCACCGTCACGCGACACAGGAGAAACCGGGTTTGCGCAGAAGCGTGCGAAAGACCGAGTCAGCGCCGTCTGGGTGACGCGCTACCAGGCGACGGATCGCCAGCGGCGAGAGCGACTCGTCGTCGAGGTACTCGCGCAACTGGGCAAGACGGGTACGGTCAGCGGCCAGTGCGGGGTCGGCGAAGAGCGCATCGAGGGGGTCGAAATCGCCGTGGAAGCAGAGTCCTTCGACCTCGTCGTAGATCAGCGCGACGCTGTCGGCATCCAGCAGTTCATCGGGCAACAGGCCCAGGTCTCCAGGCGCCGGACCGGCGGTCACGGCTCGCCTGGCTGCCTTGCGGTCGAGACGTGCCACCGCGTGGCCGCCCGCTAACGGAGCCGCGGCGTTCTGCTTCGTGGTGACATTACAACCGCCCCGGCCTCCGAAAGCGATATGCAGTCGGAGGCCGGCGCGATCAATACATCAAGAGCGCGGCAAGCTACCTTGGCGCCATCTTTCTCATTCTTAGGAAGAATGCGGTCACCGCAGCGCCACCAGTTGCATTTCCAGGAGCCGCCACGCCTCCCGCGCGAATTACGTTGACGCAATGCGTCATACAGTTAAAGTAGTACTTACTATACTCGCCAACGATTCCGTTTCTCACTGCCATACGCTGGTGCTGCATCGCGCTCTCTGCGTCCGGAAGCCGAACAGTCCACTTGCGCACGTCAAACAGCGTATCTTCCGTCTCCGTAACGACGGCCGAGCTCGTCATAGTTGCCCAGTTGGGCACTGGCAGCAGTTCGGTATGCAAGCTCGGCCCTGTGTCGGCAGTCACCTTGATACTAAAGTGCGCTCCTTTGTCGTATTCGTAGATCGTTGCTATGCCGCCGACTGCGGGTTTTCTGAGTGTTGACGGCGGTGGGGCGTCATCTCCGAATCCTCCGCCTCCGATGGTGCCGAGGGTGATGTAGGGGAGTGTTTCGAGGGCGAGTTTGGTGAGCCAGGGTCGTCCTGTGTTGGCGAGGGTGGCGAGTTGTTCACCTGCTGTGGCGATGCCGTTGGCGCCGATGCCGATGGATGCGAGGTTGCTGGCTGTTTGGAGGTGGGTTTCGACGGTGGGTTCGATGGTGGGTGGGTTGGATAGGAGCATCATGCCGGGCATCGTCATGTTCCAGTTGATGCGGAGGTCGAGGAGCTTCTCAATGCCTTCGTTGATGGTTTGGGCGCCGTCGAGCATGCTGTTGAGGGCGGCTCCGATGGAGTTGTTCCAGGCTTTTTCGAGGCCTTCGATCTGGTTTCCGTTCCAGCCGCTGCCTCCGTTGCCGCCGGGTCCGGTGTAGCGGTTTCCGTCGGAGATGGTGCCGTTGGTGCAGGGTTTTTGGTCGGTGCCGCCGCAGGTTGTGATGGGTTCGTTGGGGGTGGGGGTGATGGTGGCCCAGGGTCCGTAGTTGGGGGTTTGTTGGTTTGTGTAGTAGTCGCTGGCGTCGCTGTATCCGCCGTTGGGGATGTCGTTGTAGCCGGTGGGGTCGGTTCGGTTGGTGGGGTCGCCGTTGACGTAGTTGTAGGGGTGGTTTGAGCGGATGGGGTCGGGGGTGAGGAAGGTTTTGGTGGTGGGGTCGTAGATGCGGCCGTTTGCGTTGATGGTGCGGAGGTTGTCGTTGTGTTGGTGGCCGGTGTAGCCGTGGGTGTTGGTGCCGCCGGTCGTGGGGTTTTGGTTGTTGTTGGGGATGGGGGCGCCGGTTTGGGTGGTGCGGGCGCCGTAGGCGTCGTGGAAGAGGCCGCCGGGGTTGTTGAGTTGGCCGGTGGCGGTGGTGGTGGCGGTGGGGGTGCCTTGGGGGTCGGTGAGGGTGTAGTCGATGGTGGTGGTTTGTCCGTTGTGGACGGCTTGGCCGACGCCGGGGATGGTGTAGATCCAGGTGTGGGTGTTGTTGGGGGTGGCGCGGTGTTCGAAGAGGTTGTTGATGGTGAGGGTGGTGCCGAGTGGTCCGGTTTCGGTGAAGCGGTCGCCGCCTGCGGTGTAGGTGAAGGTGGTGGTCGCGTTGTTTTTGTCGGTCATGGTTTTGGGGAGGTTGTACGGGGTGTAGGTGGTGTGGCGGAGGGTGTTGTTGGTGGGGCCGGTGATGTCGGTTTGGCGGCCGTGGGTGTCGTAGTGGTAGGTCTCGGTGCCGTCACCGGCGGGGTTGGTGGCGGTGGTGGGGGCGTGGGGGCGGGCCTGGCCGGGTGTGGGGTAGGTGTTGGTGGTGGTGGGGGAAAGTGCGGTGCTGTTGGTGGTGGTGAGCAGGTTGCCGCCGGGGGTGTGGGTGTAGGTGGTGGTGGTGCTGGTGCCGTTGTTGGTGAGGGTGTCGGTGTGCAGGCGGGCGAGGTCGTCGTAGGTGTAGGTGTTGACGCGGTTGGTGTTGCCGGTGGCCTCGTCGTTCTGGGTTTTGGTGTGGACGCGTCCGGCGTCGGTGTAGGTGTAGGCGAGGTGTTGCAGGGTCTTGTTGTTGACGGGGCTGGTGGTGGTGGTCTTGTCCAGCCTGCCGGTCTTGGGGTCGTAGGTGTTGGTCTGGGTGAGGCCGTTGTTGGGGGCGCGGGTGATCTGGGTGGGGGCGAGGTCGGCGTTGGCGGTGGTGATGTGGGCCAGGGTGGCGGGGGCGAGCGGGTCGGAGACGTCGGTGATGGTGGTGGGGTGGCCCCACTGGTTGTAGGTGTTGCGGATCTTCATGTCCGGGCGGCCGGGGGCTGAGGGGTAGGTCAGGGTGTCGGCGCGTCCGGCCCAGTCGTAGGTCTGGCGGAAGGAGCATGGGGATGCCGCGGGACACAGGGAGTCGGCGGCGGTGTGGATGTAGTCGGTGCCGATGCCGCGGCCGAGGGTGTCGTAGTGGTGCAGGGTGGTGATCTGGTCGGGTGAGACGGTGGAGGCGGGTTGCCCGAGGCCGTAGTCGCGGGTGTCCCAGGTGTAGGTGGTGGTCGTGGTGGCCGGCGGGTTGGCCTGCGCGTCGAGGTCGGCGACGGTGGTGACCCGGCCGAGGTCGTCGTAGTGGTAGGTGGAGACGTCACCGGATCCGGCGTGGGTGATGGTGTGGATCTCGCCGGTCGGTTTGTAGGTGTAGTCGGTGGCGCCGCGGTCGGGGTCGGCGACGTGTTTGACCGCGCCGGTCGCATGGTAGGTGGTGGTCGTGGTGTTGCCGTCGACATCGACGGACTCGAAGGGCTGGTCGAAGGGCCCGTACTTGACCGTGCCCATCGCCCACTGCCCGCCGCTGTGCGCGGCACCGGAGGTGACCACACGACCGGAGGCGTCCACAATGGACTTGGACTTGTGCCCATCCGCGTCCGTCACCACCGTGGTGAACGGGTCCGGATAGGCGTAGCCGGTGACCTTGCCGTCCGGGCTGGTCGCGGTGAGCGTGCGACCCAGGTTGTCGTAGGTGGTGACGGCCTTGTCGTTGCTGTTGGGCCGCGTCACCCATGAGGGTCGGCCCAGCGAGTCATAGCCGGTGGTGGACACGACCGCGCTGCCGTCGAACCCGGTGACAGTGGACTTACGGGCACGACCCAACTGGTCGGCGATCACAGTGGTGGTGTTCTTGGTGATGTTGGGTGCGGGGGTGGTGTGCACCTCGGTGCTCACCTTGGTGCCGATGATCTTGCCGTTGCCGTCGAGGTGGTGGGCGTAGGCGATCTCGGTGGGCGCGACGCCGTCGCCGGTGGTCTTGACCACGCGGCCCAGGTCGTCGATCAGCGCGGCGCTGTGGGTCGTGCCGGACACCAAGTCGGCGGGGCTGGACTTGGCGTCGGTGAGCACCCAGGAGGCGAGCACGGTCCCGTGGGCGGGGTGGTGCACGGTCCAGGTGGAGGGCTGGTAGGCGGTCTCGCCGCGTTCCACCCAGGTCTGCACCGGGAAGATCCGCTCGTCCGGACCGTTCAGTGGCATCCCGTTGGCGGGGACTCCCGGCCCGGGCGCCAGCAGGTACTCGATGTGGGTGATCCGGTCGGGTTGCCCCGCCGCGGAGACCTTCTGTTGGGTCACCCCGCCGGTGGCGTGCCGTTGCACCGTGGCGGTCACCTCGTCGGCGGTGCCTTTCTGGGTGGTGGTCGAGATCGGCAACCCGGTCACCGGGTCGGTCACATGGTCGACGGTCCGGGTCACCGCCCCTGGTGCCCCCGGCGTCGCCGAGGACGAGGTCACCTCGCTGTGTTTGGGTTTGCCGATCAACCACACCGCCGCGTTGACGTCGGTCGTGGTCGTGGTGGTGGTGATGTCGCCGGCCCCGGAGCGGGTGACGCTCTTGGTCGGGTTGCCGAAGTCGTCGAACCAGGCCTTGATCTGGCCGTTGACCACTTCGGACAGTTCCACCCGGGACGTGGTGAACGGCGCCAGCGTGGCGGGGTCGAAGCTCAGGTGCTGCACGTCCTGGGTGCCGAGAAGGCTCGGTGACCAGTTCACCGCCACCTGTGTCTCCGAGGTCTCGGTGATCGACCCGGTCGGATACGTGACGAACGACTTCCCGCCGTTGAGCTCCCGCATCTCCGGGGTCTCGGTCCGCACCCGGGTGATCCGCGCTCGCGCCGAGGGCGGCGGTTGTTCCCAGTCCACCTCGTCGATCAACGTCGCGGTGGTCACGTCGGTGGGGGTCGCGGCGAACGGGGTCAGCGAGGCCGCGGACATGCCGTTGTTGAAGGCCCTCAACGTCTTCACATGGTCGTAGGTGGAGACCGTCTCGGTGGCGGCGTGTTCGTCCCAGGAGCGCACCACCCGGAACCCGACGAACCCCGCCCGGGCGTTGGTCACCGGATCGGCGTAGGAGTACCTGAGGGTGTAGGGGGCGCCGGTGCCGTCGAACATCTCGTCGTTGACCGTCACCGACCGCACCACCGGCATGCCCGAGCGCACACACACCAGCGGGAACCCGCACGTGTTCTGCGCGATCAGGTCCGCGCGGTCGGTCCACGCGGTGTCGTAGTCCACCCTGATCTGCGGATGCGCGGCGTTCTCGTCGGACACCGAGACCACCCGGTCGGTGAGTGGCGTGTTCTGCGTCATCACGGTCAGGTTCGTCCCGCCGTGGGTCATGATGTCCGGGCGTCCGTCGCCGGTGAAATCGGCGAGCTGGGAGAACACCCGGCCCTCGATGCGCGGCATGCCCGCGGGCGCGACCATGTCGTTGCGCTGGAACGACCCGTCCCCGCGGGAGAGCATGACCGTGACCTTGTCCTGCCCGTTCGCGATCCACGACCAGTCGCCGACCTGGGGCTTGTCATGCTGCAGGTCGGTGTTCCAGAAGCTGACGACGTCATCGCGGCCGTCACCGTTCATGTCACCGATCCGCACATCGAGCAGCTCGTCATGCGGCACACCGAACGCCGCGGACGCCGCACCGGAGTCCAAGCGCAGCCCGACACCGGTGTTCCACAGAATCCTCGCCGGCCCCGCGGCCTGGCTCAAACCTTGCTCGTTCAGATCCCTGCCCACGACCAGCGTGTCGGCCAACCCGTCGGCGTTGAAATCACCGAAGAACGTCTTCTTCGGGAACAGCTCGTTGTTGTAGTGAACGATGCTCGAACCGTAGTTCGGCTCTTTGTAGGACAGATCCTGCGGCGCCAGCCACGGATGCGTCCTCGCCCCACCCGGAGCGGGGCTCAAACCCTGGTGCTTGGCACCCCCACGCGTCACCGTCAGGCTGCCGCCGTTCGACGGGTCGAACCCGAACGCGTCCACATCGGCGCCACGACCACACGAATTTTCGTACGGGTAGTACGTCGACATCCGCTCCAGCAACAACTCCGCCCGGCCATCACCATTCGTGTCCGTCACCTGATGCGCGCAGTTCGGGACTATGACGTCCGGATAGACCATCGACGGGCCGAACGCCAAAGGCCCGACACCACCGGTATTGAGCCGCAGCGTCACTCGCCACCCATCGGGGCCCTTCCACGCCGCGAACCGGTCCATCCGACCGTCCCCGTTGACATCCCCCCAATCCTCCCAAGCCCACTCCGACTCCGAACTCGGGAACGCGTGCGCCGTCTTGAACGTGTGCGTCGCCGCGTCCCACGTCAACACCCTCGCGTACTGGTAGTACCAATCAACGCCGGACCCATTCGACACACCAATCTTTTCACCGCCCAGCGACAGATCGGTCTTGCCGTCGCCCTCCAAGTCCATCGGACGCGTATCCGCCAGGTGCGTTTCGGCCCAGATCCCCGTGTTGAACGGGTAGTCACCCTGCCCGCCCGCGGTGAACGACTCCGCCAGCGGCGCCACCACACCCGCGGCGTCCCGCTTGCTCATCAACACCTTGTCCGGAGGCGCCGCACAGTTCCCGCACTGGAGGAAACTCTCGAAGAACACCAGATCCGCCGCGCCGTCACCGTTGTAGTCACCAGTGCGTGCCCCCGGCGGGACCTCGTGGTCCCCGGCAGGCAGCGGGAACGACGCCACCGTCTGCGCCGAGGCGAACGACGGCGTCTGCGGTGTCGCCCACTCGAACTGCTTGGCCACCGCGCACCCCCCCGACGCCCCACACATCGTCAGCTTCGCCAACCGCGAACGCACCACACCCGCGGCCGGATCCATCGTCTGGTAGTCGAACTTGTAGGTACGCACCACCTTCACCTGATCCGGATCCGGCGCCCACATCCGGATCTCCTTGATCCGCTTCGTCTGCTTGAACCGCACCCCCGACACAAACGACAACCCGTAGTCGGTCACGAACTTCGACGCGTCCACCGGATCGACATTGCGCCGGTCCTCCCAGACGACCTCCACCGACCGCGCCGCCGGGAAACCCGCCCCCCACGTGTAGGTGATCTTCGACAGCAGCCGCTCGGACCCGAACGGATCCCCCGGCGACTGCGGATTCACCCACGACGAGAAATCCGCCGCGTTGTACTCGTAGCGCATCTCGTTGCCGAACCGATCCGCGACCGTCGACAACTCCCACCCCACCCGACGCGAGACCAGGTCCTCCGACACCGGCGCCCAATTCGGCACCTGCGTGTACTTGTCATTCGCCGGAGGATTCGACGTCTCCGACGAGGTCTGCACACTCTCCTGCGAACCCGTCGCCGACCACGCCACATACGTCGCGACACGACCATCCCGCGTCCGCACCTCGAACCGATCCGGCCCCGTCGCCGGCGACGCCTCCGGCTGCCCCTCCACCGGATAGTTCTTCGCCTCGACCTTGGCGAACACATCCCCGGCCGTGCGGTACTCACTGCCCCCAGCCCCATAGGTGCCCGACACCACAACCAACTCCTGCCCATCCAGACAGAACCGGTCCTCAGCGTCGTAATTGACCCCCCGCTTCACCCCATCGACCTGCAACGACTTGCCACACCGCGAGATCTGCGACCCCAGCCCCGATACCGACATCCCCACGCCCGCCGAACCGTCCCCCTGGCTCGACGTGTACGACAACCCCACCGACGGAGCCATCCCCGCCCGACCCGGCGGCACATCCAACGGCACCGTGTACGACGCCCCACCCGCCGACGACACCCCCCACGAACCACCCAACACACCCCCACCAACCGCCGGCCCCACCGGCAACCCCCCACCCGGCACACCGAACACCGCCACCGGCAACACAGGCCGCCCACCCACAGCCCACGCCACCCCCCACGACAACACCGACACCACAGAAGCCACCAACCCCACCACCGTGAGACCAGCGACCCACCTCCACACCCGAGACATCAACACCAACTCCAAACCACACACAGGGAACAAGCGCACACCGCGCCCACCCCACACCCCACCCCACACACCCCCACCACCACACCAGGACCACCCCCCAACCCCCACCCCAAACACCCGCAACACCGCACACCACGAACGGCCCAGGGAGCGCGATGATCGAGGCGTTGATCGCCGAGTCCCCCGATGCGGGCAGGTGATCGAACCCATCAGTCGAATCGATCCCGCGGCGTCTCGCCGCGCGACCACCCTGCCGACGACAGGTCGGGATGGCTGTTGAGGTCGTCGAGTCGTTTCTGCACACTGGATCCATGCTGATAGGGACGAAGGTGCGGTTGCGGCCGCTGGAGCTCGGCGACGCCGACACACTGTGGCGGTGGAACTCCGACCCCGAGATCATGCGGTGGTTCGACACCGACTTCCCCGAGTCGCTGTTCCAGTTCCGTGAACGCTTCGCCACCCGCGCACCCAACTCCTACGAGCGGATCGCCCTGGCCGTGGAAACCATCGCCGACCACAGATTCGTCGGCATCGTGCAACTGCGCGACACCCGCCACCACCTCGGCCGCGCCGAACTCGACATCTACCTCGGCGAGACCGACGTGTGGGGCCACGGCATCGGCACCGAGACCATGCGACTGATATGCCGATACGGATTCACCACGATGCGCCTGCACGCCATCGAACTGACCGTCGTCGCCGACAACGAACGCGCCCGCACCCTCTACCGCAAAATCGGCTTCACCGAAGACGGCCGCATCCGCCACGCCGCCCGCCACAACGGCCACTGGCACGACACCATCATCATGACCCTGCTCGAAAACGAACTACAAACATAAGCCGATCACAGCGACGGCAGACAACTACACCACATGCGAGAACGCGCCGACCGCCTCGCTCCCGTCACCCGGAGCCGCGACCCGCGGACGGACAACCGTTTCGATCTATCCCCCACAACCCGTCCCTCCTCCACCACACGAAGACACGCCGCTGGAACATCCCGCCGCGCAACCGGCCGAGGCCGCGCAACCGTCCGAGTCGGACTGCGACTCAGCCGACGACGACGTCGACGGCGTCGATTGGGCGAAAGCGTCGGCGATGTCGGCGTCCGGGAACGCCACCAGTCCACCAAGCGCGACAGCGACAGCAGCCCACAGGGCAGGCGACCCATCGGTTTCCACCGAGATCGCGCCGGCACGTGCCTGTTGCACGGCCGCGCGGCCACGACCAGTGGCGCGAGGCGCCGTCATCGCGAACACACAGATCGCGACCACCAACCAGACGACCAACGACAACACCAGACTCATGACCAACAACGCCACCGGGCGCCCGAGGCCGAGCGCGGCCACAAGACGCACGACACCGGCCGCGACGACCAACGCGAACAACCACGGACCGCGGCGCGCACGCGCGACCCTGCGGGGATCGGTGTACAGACCCACCGCCACCAGCCCACCCACCAACGAACCCCCGACCGACGTAGCGGCAAACCCGGCGGCAGACGGCGCCGTCAAACGATGCGAGGACCCGATCCTGCCCAACGCGTACGCCTCATACGGGTCCGCCGGAACCGCCCCACCCGTCGGACGCCCGACTCCCGACCGGTCCACCCTCACAGCACCGCGGGCGATCAGCCCGGCGACCGCGGTATCCACCACACGCTGGAAACCACCCCTCAACAAAGCAATCTCATAAGGATCGAGCCGACGCCCAAGCGACGAAGACACACCACGCCGAACACGACGCGCATAGAAAACCCCCCACACATTCACATCGACCACGACAACGATCACCACCCAATAGACCACAAGAAACCGCCCACCCGACAAACCCCACAGATCCTCAGACATTCGCGGCGATCCTCACATCCGATTGCAGCCACCAAGCCACAGCCAGCCCTGGCCAGAACCCGGTCACGATGCCGCGCGAAACGCACCCCACACATCGGGAAACCCCCCAAACCACACCCGAAGAAGACCGGCCACCGACGCCACCCGCGGCCGGCCCCGGGCACTACACCCCCATGCCACCGGCCGGGCCGCTGACCCTCCACCCGGGAGAGAACAGGCGCCCAGTCGCCTGTTCGCGAGGCTCGCAACGACCCCGCCCCGCTGAACGACCCATGACAGACACCGCGCGATCAACGCATTCGCCATCACGTTCAGCGATCGCTGGCCGGTCGCTGAAACCTACTGAACCGAACCGCCAGAAACACCATTCATGGGATAGCGGGTGTGCCCGCTGGCGCGGGCGTGCTGGCGGGCTGAAAATTTGTGGGCGGCCGGCTCGGTGATGTCGTGGGTCTATGGTGCTGTGAGCCCGTGGGATAGCGGGACACCGCAGCGACATCGCCAGCGGCGACGGCAGCGGCGGCAGCGGAATACCAGCAGCAGCCGCAAGCAAACCAGCGACAACCGCAGCCAAATCGGCCGCCAGGCAAGCCGCAGACCGGCGAGTGTGTTCGACGAACTCTTTAGCGCGCTTAAGGCCAAGTTCGCCGACGAGTATCGGGTCGACGCGGAGTTTGTAGCCGGGTGCAATGCGGAAATCGCCGAAGCCGGAAGTCAGTTAGACTATCTAATGAACCGCGGACCACTTCGACCCAAGGAAGACAACGCCTTGTTGAGGCTTCAATTCGAGGGAATTTGGCATAGCGAGATCCTCTCGTTGAATACGGCGATTCGCGACGCGGGGATGCACAGGCAGGCTGTGATTGACTATATGAACAAGGCGAATGGCGTGTTCCGAAATCAGGTACGAGAGCTCGGTAAGAAGTACGGAGTCGAATTGAACGTCTTCTGACGCGGCTAGCGAGCGGCTGTGCACGTTGCGCCTCCTGAGGTGGTCACCACACTGCGAGGCGTAACGTGTCACGCCAAACTTCTACGTTTCGGCGCCCGAATCCTCAAATCCGATGAGTACACGGTGAAATCGGTGGGGCGGGGCGTCAGCAACGCCGTCCTCGACGACGGCCTCGACCTCATCGAACGCGCCGACAAATGGGCTTACGAATTGTGGTAAGCTGTCCACTGTTGACAACCCCCGTAGTCCGGATCTTTCGTGTGGTTAGCGGTGCCAGATAGGAACGGATCGCGGCGAAGTCCCGGGCTCCGGCGAGGGTGCGCATGCATCCGGAGACCTTCTCGCGGAGTTTGATCATCCGGATCTCGCGTTCGGCGGCGTTGTTGTCGAGGGGAACCCGGAAATCGGTGGCGAACCGCAGGTAGTCGGCTTGCCGGTCCAGGATCCGGCGTGCCAGGGCATGATGCTTGGCCTCGACCGGGGTGCCGCGTTGACGGGTGGCGGCCTTCGCGATGACCGCGGCGGATCGGATCAGGCGGACATGGGTCGCCAAGGTGTCGGGTCGATGGCAACACAACCAGCGGAAGCCACCTTGCTCACCAAGGCTTTCAACTCCAGCAACCCATCGCGAACCTGATCGGCCCAACACCAGCCACCATCGCCGACGTGCCCGGTCTCGGTCACCGCGACCAACTCCCGCAACAGATGCGCGTCAACCGGATCCAGGCCGTCAGCACCAGGATCGCTGACAGCGACCAACGCGGGCGGCGGCGAAGAAGGCACTCCATGTAGTCCTTGACGGGACTGCCCCCGGTCTGATTGACACTCGGGGTGATGGTTCTCAGGCCGCCTGGGCGGTCGTGTAGATGGTCTCAAACTCGACTGGCGTGAGGCGGCCCAGGCCGCGTTGTCGGCGTCGTCGGTGGTACTTGGTCTCGATCCAGGTGACGATCGCCAGGCGGAGCTCGTCACGGGTGCACCAGTGCCTGCGGTCGAGCACGTTCTTCTGCAGCAAGGCAAAGAATGACTCCATCGCTGCGTTGTCGCCGCAGGCGCCGACCCTACCCATCGATCCGACCATGCCGGAACCCTTGAGTGCGTTGAGGAATTTGCGTGATCGGAACTGGCTGCCGCGATCGCTGTGCACGATCGTGCCGTCCGGTGAACGCATCGCGACAGCGTTGCGCAGCGCGGCGACGGCCAGGGAGGACTTCATCCTGGTGTCGATGGAGTACCCAACGATCCGGTTGGAATAGCAGTCCTTGATCGCGCACAGATAGAGCTTGCCCTCGCCGGTCCGGTGTTCGGTGATGTCGACCAGCCACTTGACGTTCGGCTTGCCGGCGGTGAAGGCCCGGCCGACCAGATCGTCGTGCACCGGCGGCCCGGACTTGCGGCTGAGACCACGCCTCTTCGAGTGCGCGGAGAACAGGCCCTGCTGTGAGCACAGCCGCCAGACCCGGTTCTCCCCGACTCGGTGCCCTGCGGCCTTGAGCTCGTCGGCGATGAACCGGTAGCCGAACTCCGGATCGTCTCGGTGCACATCGACCGCCGCGTTGGTCAGATAGGCGTCAGCGACATCACGCTGCGAGACGGGCTGCACCAACCAGGCGTAGTAGGCCTGACGGGAGAACCCGAGCACCCGACACGTCACCGCGACCGGCACCCGAACACGGGCGCCCGCCGCGGCCAACTCACGAACGAGCGGGAACATCATTTTGGGCTGATATTGGCCTGCGCGAGATACGCCGCGGCCTTGCGCAGCACCTCGTTCTCCTGCTCCAGCAGCCGGTTACGCTTCTTGAGCTCGCGCAGTTGCTCGGACTCCTCGCGGGCCAGGCCAGGACGAACACCGTCCTCGATGTCGGCGGCCTTCATCCAATTGTGAAGACAGCCCTCGGAGATCCCGAAGTCCTTCGCGATCTGTTTCAGCGGGGCTTCACCCTTGCGCGCGACAGCAACCACGTCGACGCGGAACTCCCTGGGGTATGGCTTGGGCACAGCGACATCCTTCCAAGCGAGGACGGATCCTCACAGGTCAGGTGTCAACCAGACTCGGGGCAGTCCCGAACCCTAACTGAACGGCATTGACTCAAGACCTGGCGTGTCCTGGGCGAACTCCGCTGCTGCCCCGCAGCGCCGGCCAATACGCCAAAGCCATCCACGTCCTACAGAACTACGAGATCACCGCAGGATGAAAAGGGTTCAGTGAGACTGGTGAGACGGATGCGAGAGCCGGTGGATCTTGTCGACCGCTTCGTCACGGATCCACCATGACGCTGATGGCTTGAGCACCGCCGCGGCCATCGAAACATCTCGCGCCTCGGTCCAGGAGTGCCCATGGGTTGGAAGTCAATTGCCGCAACCTTCCTGGTCGGGGCATCGTTGTTGTTCCTCCCTCCACCATCTGTCGCCAACGAAGGCACAGCGTCCATGGTCTACCGCGACCCCGACTTCGCGCCGCAGTGTCGTTGGCATCACTTCGGCGAGGGCGAGAAGCCGCCGTGGTGGCTGTTTGCCGAGAGCCCGTTATGCGTGGAGTACAGCAAACGCGACATCACCTTCGACAACGGAGGCGCTGAGGCGTTTCTCCTAGCGGAGCCCACCAGGATCGCGGTCGCGATCCCGTCATGCCGGTACTGGCAAGTCGATCACTGGAGTGTGCAGCACACTGCTGGCAGCGTTCCCTATGTTGCCTGGAACGGCAGCTACTGGTTCGACAAGGCCAGAGGCAAGGCAGCCATATTGCTACGCGACTTCCGGATCCACGGCGCGACCGCCGGAGTCGGTGATGTCGCGATAGCGTTGAGACCCCAGTACCCCCTGTTAGCCGATGCGTTAGCTCGGTACGGCGACGAGTACGGCGAGTCCGGATTTGCGGTCGACATCCCGTCCGGCTGGTGGTGTTGAGTGGACCGCCGCACGCTCATCACGGCAGCCTTGAGCGCACTGGCCGGGCTGCCGCTGGCACCCACCTCCAACTCCAGCGCCGACGCGACCGATCAAACAACCACCATGACGTTGGAAGCGTTCGCGGACACACTGCTTCCCGGAGCGAAGCGGTTCTCCGGGGACGCGGCCGTGGCGGGCGCGGCAGGTCCGCCGGGTGGTGCCGATGTCGGTTACCTCGATCTTCTGTGTCATCCGCTGGTCGGCCTTGGTCCGATGCTCCCCGGAGTCGCGGCCGCACTGAACGCCAGAGCAATCTGGTACGCGGCAACCCACCTGATCCTGCTGCCGTTGCGGGTCCCATCATTCGTCGGCCTGACATTCCCGCATCGAACGGCGGTCGTCGACGATCTGCTCCGCGGGCAGGATCGGATTGTCTGGACACTTATGGCGCTGCTCGCCTCGGCCGCCTTCGACTCCGCGGCGCATCGCCACACAGCGGAAGCTGTGCTCAATCGCCACCCAGGGATGACCTTTGTCAGGTTCCCCTTACCCGGCTCGGACGGGCTGTGGCGCTTCCCGGACTACTCGTATCGTCGTCAGCTCTCGGACACGCATCCGAGAACCACGGTCGCCGGGAATCCGTTGTGACCGTCGAGACCACCGATGTAGCTGTCATCGGCAGCGGATTCGGTGGCGCCATCCCGGGATACCGTTGTGCGGCGGCAGGCGCACGCGTCGTGATCTTGGAGCGCGGACCCCGGCTGCACAACCACGACTTCGAACAGGATCTCGCGGTCGGCACCTACACGAAGGCGATCGATGCCATCATCGGTGACGGCGTCACCGTGCTCGCGGGCAACTGCGTCGGCGGCTCGAGCGTGGTGTATTACGCCGCGTCGCTTCGTGCCCCCAGCTTCGTTTTCGACCGGCAGGGCAGTCTCGGTGCGCGGCTGTGGCCCGCGGCCCTGACCCGTGTGACGCTGGACCCATGGTACGAACGCATCGAGGCGTCGTTACCCGTAGCTCAGCAGAGTTGGTCGGAGATCTCCTACGCGGGTGGGCTCTTCGCCGCTGCCTGTGCCAACGCTGGCCGCACCTGCAACCCGGTCCCAGTCGCGGTCGACTTGACGCGATGCGTCAACTGCAACTGGATGCTCGCAGGTTGTCAGTTCGACGCAAAACGATCCTTGCTGCTCAATTACCTTCCGGCGGCCGAAGCACACGGTGCACAGATCCGTCCACTGCACGAGGTCCAGTCCATCTCGCCGGCCTTGACACCTGGATATCGCTACCGGCTAACCATTCTGGTATTTGACGCAGGTCTGAAGGCGCCTGTAGACACAGTGTGTCTGGAATCGAAGGTTGCCGTGCTCGCGGCAGGCGCGGTGGGGACCCCGGTCATCCTGCAGCGGTCAACTCGTACGCTCGGCGACATGCCCGCCGCGGTCGGTCGCTACTTCTCAGGCAACGGTGATCGAGTCAGCATCGCCGTGATGAGCGAAGACCGGGTACGCGACGTGCTCGGCCTCTCCCGTGCACCTGGGATCGCCTACGACGCATTCCCGATAGGCAAGGCGATCACTACGATGTGCTTCGACCGTTTGGACGGTTCAATGCCGGAGTTCGAACGATTCTCGCTTCAGCAGATTTACTTCCCGCCGATTACCAACGCCCTCGCATCGGCCCCGGAGTGGTGGGGCTTGCCTAAGAAGCAAATGCGCAGCCGCTGGCGATCCTGGTTGACGTTGCTGGCGATGACCGAGGACGACAACGAGGGAACCTTCGGAGTTCCACCACCCACTGGAAGCTTCACCCGGATCGGGCCCGCACTCGGGATGGGGAGTATGCGATACCGACCAAGCCCATCGACCCGGCGCGGCTGGGCTTCCGCCGACGCCGAGCTAAGAGGCGTCTTTGAACGAGACGCCCTGGCGACCGTATCGGCGTGGCACGAGGAGCCTGGAGGCACGGTCACGGCTCACCCGCTGGGATCCTGTCGGATAGGCGACGATCCGGCGGTGTCGGCTCTCGACCACCGACACGAGCTGCGCGGCCACCCGGGACTGTTTGTCACCGACGGGGCCGCGGTTCCGACAGCTTTGTGTGTGAACCCGTCCCTGACCATCGCAGCTCTGGCTGACCGCGCCTCCTCCTTCATCCTCGACCGACTCGCCTCGTCCGGTGTTCCGGTGCGCCAAGGCCTCCCCTCACCCTTGCGATGATGGCTATATCCCTCGACCGTGCAACATCCCTGCGGTGCGCAGCTGAACGGAGCCAAGACTTGGACGACTTGATGGCGTCACGCTGGCGTGGACAACGCGGGAGACTGGAGGTTTGGTACACGACCTTCACCGATCCGGCTACGGGCATCGGTGTGTGGCTACACCACGAACTCATCGCGCCGACCGATGGTCGACCGGCCTACGCCCACGGTTGGGCAACAGTGTTTCCGATCGCAGGCGAGCCAATCTTCGGCCGGTTCGGACCCACCGACTGGCTGCCAGTGGACGGCGTCGACTTCCTGGCCGATTCGGTCCGAGTCACCGCAGGAAATCTATCTGGCCAAGCGTCGGGCATCGCCTGGGATCTGCAAAGTTCAACTGACGGAGGGTCGCCGCTCTTTACGTTCCCCAGGTGGGTCTGGAGAAGGGAGCTCTTGCCAGCCGCGCAGGTCGTGCCTGTGCCGAACGCCACCTACCGCGGAACCGTCCGCTATGGCGACCAGGAACTAAGGATCACGGCCGCACCAGGCTGCACCGCGCGTATCTACGGGCACGGCAACGCACGACGCTGGGCATGGCTGCACGCAGACCTCGGCAACGGCGATGTTCTCGAGGTGGTAGCTGCGGTGTCCACACGGCCAGGGCTTCGACGTCTACGCCCGTTGCCACTCGTGCGCCTTCGGCTTGACGGCGTCGACTACCCGAGCGGCGGCACATTGCTTGCCGCACGGAGGATCTATTCGGACATCGGCCAGCCGACCTGGCGGGTGTGGGGGCGCATTGGCCGCCACCAGCTTGATGTTATCGTCACCCAACCGCCCGATCGCACAGTCGCTGTGCCATATACGAATCCCGACGGCTCACGAGCTATCTGCCACAACAGTGAACGGGCAGACGCGGACATAACCTGGCGATCGTCCGACGGGACTCTTCTCAGACGGTGGCACCTCAAAGGAAACGCGCACGCCGAGGTCGGCAACCAGCACGCGATGGGCCAGCTCTGATCAGGTTCGGGCGTTGCTCAACTCATGAGGGATGGCTACGGCTGTACGACCCAACGTCGAGACCTGCGGATTGTCTACTCAACTCGGGACTCAAGTACGACGTGCGGATGGGTTGAGTGCGAGCGAACGGGAGAAACCCTCGGGGTACAGGTAGGTGGTTCCCCTGATGCTGGTGCGACACGTGGTCACGACAGTGGGTTGGGAGGTGTCACGTGTCGGCCGTGGAGGGGTCGGATGATCACAGTAGCTGCGCTGGTCGGAATGATTGCCCTTGCGCTGGCCCTCGGATGGCGCTTGACGAACAAACTGACCTGATTCGATCGCTGATGTCTTGGAGCGTAGACAATGTCAAACGCATTCGCCTGGTGCAACGAAACTCTTCTCACCTTCGACGGCGAGGTGTTGGAGGTATTCGGCCATCCAGCGGCGCCAAGCGCCAGGTACCACGTCCGCGCACTCGAACTGAATATCGATGCTCCCGACACCCGAGGTCAACGCGGGGTCACGGTTCGTGCGACCAGCCGCCGCTCCGGCGCTATCCGCATCACTTGCCCCAAGGATGACTGGGATGCGGTCGGGCCGTTCCTTGGAGCTGTGCTCGACACAGTGCAGAACTAGGATCCGCTCTAGCGCTGATTCTAAGCCTGGTTGTAGGCGATCGACGAGCTGGTGATCTCGGCCGGTGGCGGAGGTCGGCCCCATCGCCCTGCCGCTGCCCTTGGCGGTGAACCTGAATCGCCTCGGACTCTTGCGCCCTGAACTCGCAGAACGGCTGCAGTTGCTTGGCGGCAACACTCCAGGTTTGAGTAGGCGCTACTCACTGCGGATGTGATGGCGGGCCCGACGCTAGGAGCGGCGGTGCACCGCTCAAGCACGAGCAGTTCTGTTCACTGGCAGGAGTTTCAGGATGCGGTTAGTCGATACCGTTGGCGCGCTTGCGGGCGTGGCACTGACAGCGGTGCTTGCCGCCTGCGGCGGCGCGAACACGCCCCCGCTGCCTTCGGCGGCGCCGGTGTCGGTCGCGAGCAGTCCCGTTGAAGCATGCACTGTGTTCAAGGCTGAAGACGCCAGCGGTGTGCTCAAGCAGGGTGTGGGGGAGCCACAAGCAGGGCTCTCAGGTCCGTTCTCCTCCTGCGTCTACGTCGCGAAGGACCAGCAGAACCAGGTCACCGTCCGGCTGAACCAGTCGTCATTCACAGCTGCGTCGTTCGAAGCGCTGGTGAGTAGACACCTTGCGGAGAGCAAGGATGCCCAGGCTCACGTGATCGACGGGCTCGGCGATGAGGCATACCTAATCACCCCGGCCAACGACGTCATGGTGCTTCACCGCAGCACGATGTTCCACGTCGCGGTACGCGGGGGAGATGCGGCTGATGCCGCCCAGCTTGCCGCCCAGGTGATCATCGGTCGCTTGAGTTGATTGCGTCGCCTCACAGTCGCAGGTTGGCATCGAACCTGGCAGCCAGAAGCGAGCGCACCGCTAGCTGCTGGCGCCGTGCATTTTCAGAAAGAGGCTGTTGATGCGTTTTGCAGGTGCGAGAGTCCTCGTCACTGGGGCGACCGGCGGAATTGGCCAGTCGATCGCGACTCGATTGGCCGCCCAAGGAGCCCGGCTGGTTCTCACCGGCCGACGAGCAGACATGCTCGCCAGGTTGGCGGACAAGCTTAGCGGCGAGCCAATCGCTGCCGACTTGGCCGACGCCGCGGACGTCCAGCGGCTCGTAGACCAATGCGCTCGCATCGATGTCGTCATCGCCAATGCGGCCTTACCTGGGAGCGGTCGCGTGCTGGACTACACCGAGGCACAGCTAGATCGGTCGTTTGAGGTCAACTTGCTCGCGCCCGTCAAGCTTGCTCGTGCCCTGGCTCCTGCGATGATCGGGTCTGGCCGTGGTCACATCGTCATGGTCGGATCCATCTCGGGGAAGGTCGCCTCGGCGTCAACCGCGTTGTACAACGCTGCCAAGTTCGGCTTGCGAGGATTCGCTCACGGGTTCCGCGCGGAGCTGCACGGCACCGGTGTCGGCGTTTCCATTGTGCAGCCCGGGTTCGTGCGCGACGCAGGCATGTTCGCCGCGACCGGCGTCACACTTCCCGCCATTGCGCGCACGGTAGCTCCGGAACGTGTTGCTGCCGCTGTGGTCCGGGCGGTCGAGCGCGACATTGCTGAGATCAATGTCGCGCCCCTTGAGTTGCGCGCTTTCAGCGCGATTGCGGGCCAGTTTCCTACTCTGGGGGCTCGGCTGCAAAGATGGGCCGGAGGAGACACCATCGCGGAAAAGATCATCGACGCTCAACGGGGACAGCGGTGAGTGGCCGCGGGTGGATAGGTGCCGTCTGCGTCATGGCTGCCTCAATGCCTGGGCTGCTCGGCACTCTCCCAGCCCTCGCCCAGAACGCCCTGACCGTATCAGCAAACCCAGCCAGCGGTGCCGCTGGCAAACCGTTCAATTTGGACTGGCAACTGCATGCTGAAGCGTGCGACCTCATTGTGTTCAGCTGGGCGCTGGGCGCGATTCCGGCGGCCCCCGTACCACCCGTCAGTGGGTCGGTTGTCGTCACGACACCACCACAGGCCAAGGCTGGGACATATCCGATCACCGCCGTGTGCGGTGACTATCACGCGTCAACCACCTTCACCATCACGGTTCCGCCGAGCCCGACTCCCCCGCCGTCCACGTCGACAACTACCACCACATCGAAGTCCCCCGCGCCACCCCGTTCACCATCCAGCAAGAAGCCTGTTCCCCCAGCCCCAACGGCAACTACTACAGGCCCACCGCCAACATCGAGTGCACCTACGCCGAGCGAGCAGGAGTTGCCGCGGACCTCCCAGCGACTAGTCCTGAGCCGTGACACAGTCCAGCCGGGTGTCCCCCTGCTGGCTGCCGGGGAAGGGTGTGTGCCCGGCCACGCCGTGGAGATCAGTTCTGAAGGTGAGCTCATCGGTCGCGCGACCGTGGACGAGAGCGGGAGATTCGCAACGCGGCTGGATTTCAGAACCATCGCACCCGGCCGACATGTGGTCACAGCCCACTGCGGTGTGGTGTTGTCGAGCGTGATCGACCACATTCTCGCCGCATCAACCGGCGCGGCCACTGGTTCTGCGGCCGTCCTTCTGTTCGTTGTCCTGGTTATTGCCGCTCTTGTTCGTGTTCCTAGCCGCCGCATGGCGTCATGAAGTGAAGAGTCGAGATGGTGAGTTTCGTCAGGCTTTGTACTGTTGCACTCGGGCTGGTGTTGCCCATCAGCCTTGGCGCCCCTGCCGCCCCTGCCGCCCAGGCTGATGGGCAACAGGCCGTCCTCGTCGACGCCGAGATCGGCGGAAAATCAATCCGCGGACGAGTCGTGGATTTAGACCCTGAACGAAGGGTCAGGATCTCGCTGCATGTCAAAAACGATTCAGTGCAGTCACTCGATGTTTCTCGGATCCGGATCTCAGGTTCGGTGCTGGGAATGACATTCTACTCCTACGACGTCGACTTCGCCTTCACAGTGTCACCAGGAGAGTCGGCTTCCCGAACGATGGAAATTGATATCCGAGATCTCGTGGATCAAGCTGTGGGCTTGATGTATGCGAGGGTCGAGTTGCTTACGGATGATCGGAACGCTCTAGGGGAAGTGGAGACAGTTGTCGACGTACACGGATCGCCTTGGTCGATTCTAGGGATCTTCGCCATCGCACTCCTCGTGTTGACGACACTGCTCTGGGTGAATGTACTGTTGACGCTTGCCGGAAATCGATTGCCTAGCAACCGTTTTCGGCGAGCTCTGCGCTTCGTGCCGGCAGGGTTCGGCACGGGCCTCGTTGCTGTCGTCTCGCTCGCGATGCTGCGAATTGCCGCTCCCGTCGGAGTGGTGGAGGTTCCGTTGGCTATTGGGTGTTGTCTTGTTGTCTTCGTCGCTGGCTTCTTGACGCCGTCTCCGCCGGAGTAGTTGACCCAACCGAGGACCGTTCTATTTGTTGTCAGGCATCACCACGGTGGCGGGTACGACAAGTAACCCGTGCTGGGTGTACCCGCGCACATGGCGCAAGCCGAGTGACAGACCCGCCGCCGCGGGCTCTGTCCGCGGTGTCCAGCACCATTGGCCCCCGCGCGGCAGCGGTGCAGACGACGATGCCGAATTGCTGATCAGGACACTGCGGGGTGACCTGCTGTGGGAACGGCGGAGGTTGGAGGGTTGGAGGAGAGGAGTGACGGCGGAAATGGAAAGCTCCCCGTAGGCGGTCCGGTCGTCTCCCCGCTGGCGGACAGCGGAACTCCCCACTGATGGACTTGTGATCCTTTTGGTGTCTGACCGTCCGGTTTGTTCCTGTAACCGGTTGTGAAGACGAAAGAGGAGATCATGGAGATTTGGAAGCGTTCGACCTCACGGGGAGTTACCGGGCTGCCGCTGATCTGGCCGGTTGTGACTATCACACGGTCAAGCGCTATGTCGAGTTGCGTGGCAAGGGCACGGATCCGACCAGGCGGCAGGATCGGCCGAAGATGATCGATGAGTTCCTGCCGAAGATCGAGGAGCTGATCGAGCGTTCGGGCGGGAGGATCGGTGCGGACCGCGTGCACGAGAAGATCACCGCGATGGGGTTCATCGGCACCGATCGCACCACTCGACGTGCGGTGGCCGCGGCGAGGCGTCCTATCGGGCCGGTCACCGGCGGGTGTTCCGTCCCTGGATTCCCGAGCCGGGTTTGTGGTTGCAGTGGGATTGGGGTGACGGGCCGACGATCGGCGGGCACAAGACGTGGTTGTGGTGGGCGTGGCTGGCCTGGTCGCGGTTCCGGGTGGTGATCCCGGTGCTGGACAAGACGTTGCCACCGTCGCGGGCTGTTTGGACGCCACGTTGCGGCAGATCGGCGGGGCACCGACCTACGCGCTGACCGACAACCAGCGCACGGTCACCACCGACCACATCGCGAGGATCCCGGTCCGCAACCCGCAGATCGTCGAGATCGCCCACCACTATGGACTGACCATCCGCACCTGCGTCCCCGCCGACCCGCAGACCAAGGGCGGCTCGGAGGCCACGGTGCGCATCGCCAAGCGGGACCTGGTGCCCACCGCGGCGAACCTGCGGGTGGGCTGTCTGGACTTCACCGAGCTCGCCGCGGCCTGTCAGTCGTTCACCATGGACGTCAACGACAAGGTCCACCGCGCGACTCGACGTCGCCCAGCGGAGGCCCTGGCCGAGGAACGGCACCGGCTGCATCCGCTGCCCGCCAACCCGTTCACCGCCGCGTTGGGCACCACCCACAAGGTCGCGGGCGACGCGACGATCTCGGTGGACTCGGTGCGCTACTCGGTCCCGCACGAGTTGGTCGACCAGACCGTCTGGGTCCGATTCCACGGCAACGAGCTGGTCGTCACGGCCTTGGGTCACGCCGGAGCGGTCGAGGTCGCCCGCCATGGACGTTCGACGCCAGGCAACCCCTCGATCAAGGACGAGCACTACCCGCCCCGCCCGCAGGCTCACGCCGACCGCGTTCCCAAGGCCACATCCGCTGAGGAGAGGGCGTTCCTCGCGCTCGGTCCCGGGGCGCAAGCCTGGTTGGTGGAGGCCGCGGCGGCCGGGGCTCGGCGGATGCGGCCGAAGATGGCCGAGGCCATCGCGCTGGCCAAGCTCCACGGCGTCGACGAGGTCGACCGCGCCCTGGGCACCGCCGCGACCGCCGGACGCTTCGCCGAGAACGACCTGATCTCCATCCTCGACCACCACCTCGGCCGCACGATCACCGAGCCGACCCGCGCCTGAAGAGAACCACAGCCTGCAACCCGGAACCTCCGCATGGTCCCGGTTCGGCGTCGCCCCTGAAGGAGACATGAACCGATGGCCGCCCCACTTCGCACCGTCACCAGCAGCAACGGTGACCCCTTGGCCGAGGCCATCGAGCTGACCAGAAGGCTGAAACTGCCCCACATCCGCCGAGCGTTGACCGACCTGATCCCCACCGCCAAAGCCCAACGCTGGGATCCCGCTGAAGTCCTGCGCGTCCTGCTGGCCGAAGAGGCCGCCGGACGCGACACCGCGAACCTGCGCACCCGCCGCAAACGCGCCGGATTCCCCGCGGGCAAGACCTTCGGCGACTGGGACGAGACCGCCTCCTCGATCTCCCGGCAGGTCCAAGACTCGCGCAAGACCCTGGAATGGGTCACCCGCAAGGAAAACCTCTGCGTCTGCGGTCCCTCCGGGACAGGCAAGAGCCACTTCACCGAAGCCTTGGGGCAAGCCGCGGTCGAGGCCGGGATGACAGTGGCCTGGTTCGCCATCGAGGACCTCGGCGCACTGATCCGCCGACACCGCGTCGACGACTCCCTGGCACGAGCGATGACCCGACTCATCCGCTCCGACCTGATCATCGTCGACCTATCCCGACCCCGCGACTATGCCGAGCCCGTCGCGGCCTGAACTCGAAAGAGAAGGTGGCGAGGAGTTGTTCGGTGTCGGTGGGGTCGGTTGGTCGGCATAGTTCCGGCGATGGGGCGACGCTTTCTGGTGTCGGAGCACGGTGCTCCGGGACGGAGGCGAAGTCATGTCTGGGACGCGCAGGAAGCCCGGTCGGATGGGCCTGTTTGTCTCGGGTTTCCGAACGAGGTTGGAGGAGCAGGGATACACGCCCCTGGTCATCCGCAATATGTTGAAGGATCTCGGTGCGTTGGGCAGGTGGATGCAGGAGCGAGACCAGCAGCCCGGTGCGTTGACCAGCACGGTGATCGCCGATTTCCGCAGCGATTGCCTGGCCTCGGGCAGGTAGAAGGTGCCCAGCGTCAAGAGTTTCGCACCACTGCTGCGGTTCCTGCGCAGCGAGGGCGTTCTCGCCGAAGTGCCCGCCCCAGAGTCTGGAATGGACAGTTTGCTGGTCGACTATCGCGGCTGGCTCGTCGCGGAACGGGGTCTGGCTGAGGCGACGATCGTCCGCTACGAGAACCTCGCCCGCCGGTTCCTGCACCAGCACCTTTCCGGCGACGACGTCGAATTCGTGGCGTTGAGCGGGAAGCAGGTGGTGTCGTTCCTGCTGCACGAGAGCGAGCGGGTCAGCATCGGGTCGGCCAAGGGCCGGATGGCCGAGCTGCGGTCGCTGCTGAAGTTCTTGTATGTGCGCGGGTTGACACCGCGCCTGTTGACCACGGCGGTTCCACCGGTCGCGGGCTGGCGCGACACGGGCATCCCCAGGGCGCTGCCCGCCGGCCACGTGCAACGGCTGCTGGACAGCTGTGATCGGAGCGATCCGGTCCACGTCCGCGATTACGCGATTCTGATGCTGGCCGCACGATTGGGGCTGCGTTCAATCGAAGTGGCGCGGCTGGAGCTGGGCGACATCGACTGGCGCGGCGGCCGGATCCTCCTACGCGGCAAGGCATCCCGCGAAGACGGAATGCCCCTTCCGGCCGACGTCGGCCAGGCGGTGGCCGCCTATCTCGCCGACGCCAGGCCGGCCACGACGTTGCGGCCGGTGTTCATCTCCTGCAAAGCACCCAGGCGCGCAATACGGCCCGACCTGGTCGGCGACGTGACGCGCCGCGCCTGCGATCGGGCGGGGCTGCCCCGAGTCGGCGCGCACCGACTGCGTCACACTCTGGCCACCGAGATGCTGCAGCGCGGGGTGAAACTCATCGATCTATGCCAAAGTCGACCTCGGCACGCTGCGGACGATCGCCTTGCCCGCTGTCGAGGAAGGCGACGAAACGTGGCAGCAGCCGGTGGTATTCGGAGCGCGGTGGTGGCCAGGTCGCGGTGGCGCAGCACCTGGCCGATATGCAAGATCGTGGCCCAGGCGATTGCGCAGCCGCAGGTAGTCTGCCGCTGGCCGGGAGAGAAGCGATGAGCCCGCTGGCCGACGCCGCACCGGCCTGGCGACGGTGACCGTCGCCGCTGCGCTCGCATGGGTCAACGCGCCAGAGGTGGACCCGTCGACCACGATGGCGGCGCGCCGGATGACGATCGCACGTGGCTTCGCACAGCACATGACTGCGCTCGACTCTCGCACAGAGATCCCGCCGTTCGGGCTGGTGCCCTCGCGGCGCCGTCGCCATGAGCCGTTCATCTTCAGCCCCACTGACATCGACACGCTGCTGAGCGGCGCCCGGAATCTGCGGACCCGGTTCGCCTCGGCCACACACGAGACCTTGATCGGGCTGCTGGCGGCGACTGGTATGCGGGTCGGCGAAGCCATCCGGCTCGACCGCGGCGACGTCGAGGAGACCGACGCGGTCCTGACGATCCGGGAGTCGAAGTTCGGCAAGTCACGTCTGGCACCGGTGCAGCCGTCGGTGCTGGCCGCGCTGCAACGCTACGCCCGCTTGCGCGACGAGGTTCACCACGAGCCCACGACCGTGAGCTTCTTCGTGTCGACCCGCGGCAACAGGATGGTCTATCCCACCATCCACGCGGTGTTCCGGAACCTCTGCGACGGAGCGGGAATCGGCGCCACCGCGGCCTTCCCGCCCCGGATCCACGATCTGCGCCACACGTTCGCAGTCCGAACCCTGCTCAACTGGTATTAGGCGGGAGAGGAAGTCGACGCCCGCCTGCCGGTGCTGTCGACCTATCTCGGCCACCGCGACCCGCGCTGGACGTATTGGTATCTGTCGGCCGCGCCGGAGCTGCTGGCCATGGCCGCACAGCGACTCGAGACGGCCGAGGAGGTGGGCACCCAATGAGTCCCATCGCCCCCACCCTGCAGGCGTTCTTCACCGAACGGCTGATCAAACAGCGGCAGGTCAGCCCCCGCACCATCGGCTCCTACCTCGACTCACTCAAGCTGTTGCTCGGATTCGGGCTACGGCAGACCGGCAAGCAGCCCACCGCGCTGGATTGGGCCGACCTGAACGCCGAGTTCATCTGCGACTTTCTCGACCACCTCGAAAACGACCGGCACAACAGCCCACGCACCCGCAACCTGCGACTCACCGCCATTCGGTCATTGTTCGCGTTCGCCGCGCTGCGCCACCCAGAGCACGCTGACCTGATCCAGCGAGTCCTGGGAGTACCCGCCAAACGATTCGACAAACAGCTCATCAACTTCCTCACCGCCAGCGAGATCGACGCCCTCGCCGACGCGCCCGACACTGGTCGCTGGGAAGGCCGTCGGGACCGAGCTCTGCTGTTGTTGGCCGTCCAGACAGGGCTGCGCGTGTCCGAGCTGATCGGGCTCGACTGCGGTGACGTCAATTTCGGCGACGGCGCCAGCGTCCGATGCCTCGGCAAGGGTCGCAAACGCCGAGCTATTCCCTTGACCACCCCAACTCAGGCAGTTCTGCGAGTCTGGCTCTCCGAACGCGGTGATCGTAGTGACCAACCGCTGTTCCCGACCCGCACCGGCCGAAGGCCCAGCGTCGACGCCGTCGAACGCCTTGTCCGCCTGCACGCCGCCACCGCCGCCCGAACATGCCCCACGATCCGGCCAAAGCAGCTACACCCCCACGTGTTGCGGCACAGTTGCGCGATGTCGCTGCTAGACGCAGGAGTCGACACCGCGGTCATCGCACTTTGGCTCGGCCACGCCGACCTGCGCTCAACCAGCATCTACCTACACGCCGACATGACCATCAAACAGCGCGCACTCGATGCCACGACACCCACGTCCGCGCAACCAGGTCGCTACCAGCCCAACGACAAGCTGCTGGCCTTCCTCGAAAGCCTGTGACTATGCCGACTCGCGCACCGAGTTCACCCGCCAGAGCCCCACCACGGTCCGGTCTTTGCCTTCACGCCGCCGCGGGCTCGGCATAGTCGCGGGGTCGGGATAGGTCGACCTATGCCGAGTTCGGCATAGATCGACGACATCGGCCTGCTGCCGGTGTCGACGGACGCCGCCGAGGGCTTCTTCCACCTGGTCGACGCCGCCTATGAGCGACGCGCCATGGCGGTCAGCAGCAACCTGCACCCCTCAGGATTCGACGAGATCATGCCCAAGACCTGGCCACCGCCACCGTCGACAGGCTCCTGCACCACGCCCACGTCGTCGTCACCCAAGGTGACTCATTTCCAGCTCACCGAAGCCACCTCCGACAAAGGCGTCGGAGCACTGCACTGACCTCGGCAACACCGAAGGTCACACCCACACCGGAGGATCCTGATGTCCGCCAGCGGGGAGGTCCAAAATCCGCTACCGGGGAGCTCCCAATGACCGTTGACAGAGGAGTGGCGCGCTCAGCCCGCATGCCCCGTCGAGGCACTGCGAACCCTCGAACCCGACATCTGCGTTGAGGTTCTCGGTGGCGAACCGGTCGTTGGGGGAGGTTCAGCGGGTCCGTCGTCTGGGGGTGATGGTCAACACCAGCGTTGTGAAACGCAATCCCAGGGCATAGCCGACACCGGCAAGTATCGCCGCGCTGATTGCGGCGACAGAGGCCGCTGCGGCGAGGCGGGGCAACCGGCCGTACGTCGCCGCGTGTGCGCGAATCGATGGCGCCATGATCGCTTTCCCTTATGCCGCTGACGGCGTCGAGCGGAGCGCGGCATGACCTGCGTTGGTGAGTACGGCGGGCACCCGGTGCCCCACCAAGCCTGGATGGGCGGGCCGGACGAGTCCAGCACGTGTGAGGTCATGAGCGGTGAACTGGTCACAGCAGGAGAGGCCATCGATCAGCATGTCCGGCTCGCAACTCAACACCAGCTCTGCACGCCCTGCGGCCACGGCCCGTAGCATCGCCAAGGCCCGGCATGACAGCGGGCACGTTGCCGGTTGCCCACTGGCGGTCGTGTCGACGAGACCCTCCACGAGCTGGAGGTGGCCGGAGGCGGACACTTCGACGTTCGTCGTGTCACCGACGAGTTTCTGCGGGCTCATGCTGATCACGACCCAGCTGTGTGAGAGATTTCTGGCCTCGTCAGCTTGCTCCGCACCGCCCAACGGACACATCGGTGAGTACCCCAACCCCACCCCCAAGTTGTTCGGGGCGTTGGAGTGCAGTACGTCCGGCACATTGGGGTAGGAGTGAGGGGGACCCGGACGCGCTTCGGGCACGTGTGCAGGACCCTCGTCTCAACATTCTTCTTTCACCTGAGTTGGCGCGAGCGCAGGAGGGCACGTTGACGGTCGGGACTGCCCCGAGTCTGGTTGACACCTGACCTGTGAGGATCCGTCCTCGCTTGGAAGGATGTCGCTGTGCCCAAGCCATACCCCAGGGAGTTCCGCGTCGACGTGGTTGCTGTCGCGCGCAAGGGTGAAGCCCCGCTGAAACAGATCGCGAAGGACTTCGGGATCTCCGAGGGCTGTCTTCACAATTGGATGAAGGCCGCCGACATCGAGGACGGTGTTCGTCCTGGCCTGGCCCGCGAGGAGTCCGAGCAACTGCGCGAGCTCAAGAAGCGTAACCGGCTGCTGGAGCAGGAGAACGAGGTGCTGCGCAAGGCCGCGGCGTATCTCGCGCAGGCCAATATCAGCCCAAAATGATGTTCCCGCTCGTTCGTGAGTTGGCCGCGGCGGGCGCCCGTGTTCGGGTGCCGGTCGCGGTGACGTGTCGGGTGCTCGGGTTCTCCCGTCAGGCCTACTACGCCTGGTTGGTGCAGCCCGTCTCGCAGCGTGATGTCGCTGACGCCTATCTGACCAACGCGGCGGTCGATGTGCACCGAGACGATCCGGAGTTCGGCTACCGGTTCATCGCCGACGAGCTCAAGGCCGCAGGGCACCGAGTCGGGGAGAACCGGGTCTGGCGGCTGTGCTCACAGCAGGGCCTGTTCTCCGCGCACTCGAAGAGGCGTGGTCTCAGCCGCAAGTCCGGGCCGCCGGTGCACGACGATCTGGTCGGCCGGGCCTTCACCGCCGGCAAGCCGAACGTCAAGTGGCTGGTCGACATCACCGAACACCGGACCGGCGAGGGCAAGCTCTATCTGTGCGCGATCAAGGACTGCTATTCCAACCGGATCGTTGGGTACTCCATCGACACCAGGATGAAGTCCTCCCTGGCCGTCGCCGCGCTGCGCAACGCTGTCGCGATGCGTTCACCGGACGGCACGATCGTGCACAGCGATCGCGGCAGCCAGTTCCGATCACGCAAATTCCTCAACGCACTCAAGGGTTCCGGCATGGTCGGATCGATGGGTAGGGTCGGCGCCTGCGGCGACAACGCAGCGATGGAGTCATTCTTTGCCTTGCTGCAGAAGAACGTGCTCGACCGCAGGCACTGGTGCACCCGTGACGAGCTCCGCCTGGCGATCGTCACCTGGATCGAGACCAAGTACCACCGACGACGCCGACAACGCGGCCTGGGCCGCCTCACGCCAGTCGAGTTTGAGACCATCTACACGACCGCCCAGGCGGCCTGAGAACCATCACCCCGAGTGTCAATCAGACCGGGGGCAGTCCCTATCGAGGCTACGTCCAGTACTATCAGATGGCCGGAAACATCAACTGGCTCAACAAGCTCCGCTACATCATGGAACGGTCGATGCTCTCGACCCTGGCCGCCAAACACCGCCGCCCACCCTGGGCGATGCGCCGCCGCCACGAGACAACCGTCGAGACCCCGCACGGGAAACGACGGTGCTTCGAAGCGACCCAGCGCACACCCTCGGGCAAGATGTTCACCGCCCGGTTCGGCGGCATCCCGCTGCGCCGCACCAAGCACGCCCGCCTCATCGACGGTGCGTGGCCGGCACGGCGGGGACGCCGGCTCATCGCCCGGTTGACCGCCGGGGTCTGCGAACTGTGTGAGTCACGTGACGGGATCACCGTCCACCACGTCAAACGACTCACCGACCTCAACCGATAAAGCACGACAACGGCGCCGGAATGGGTACAGGCGATGCGAGCCAGACGACGGAAGACCCTGATCGTCTGCGCCGACTGCCACGCCGACATCCACCGGCACCACAACACGCAGTAGCAGCACTGGAGAGCCCGGTGCGGGGAAACTCGCCCGCCGGGTTCGGGGAGCAGCCGCGCGGAAACGACCCACACGGGCACCGCGCCGCGCGGCTGACTCCACGCCCACCCTGCACGCCCAACTCGATGCCCTGCCCTGGCACGACGCGCCCCGACACACCACCACCGATCGTGGGCACTACAGGGTCGAACGACGCACCATCCAGGTCCTTCCCGCACCCGAGGGCATCGTGTTTCCCCATGCGGCACAAGCGCTCCTGATCGAACGCTACGTCACCGATCTGGCGGGAAACCCGATCAGCGCCATCGCCGCGCTCGGCATCACCAGCCTGCCCGAGCACCGCGCCGACCCGCCACGAATCGCCCAACTCGTCCGCGATCACTGGGGAATCGAGAACAAACTCCACTACGTCCGCGACGTCACCTACCGCGAGGACGCCTCCCGAGTCCGCACCGGCAACGCGCCCCGCGTGATGGCCGGCTTCCGCAACCTCGCCGTCAGCGCCCTGCGGCTCGCGGGCACCACCAACATCGCCGCCGCGCTCCGCGCAGCCGCACGCGACTACCGCCGACCACTCACACTCCTCGGAATCCGCCCATGACCATGTGATCTACGACTTTGCCGGGGCCGTGCCCCGCGGACTCGAGGTGATCCGCGTCGATACAGGCACGCCGACCACGAGGTTCCGCGCGCTCGTCGGAACGCCTGAACGCATCTGACGACGCCGCTGGCCCGCGCCCGGATTCTTAATCCCACCTTCATCCTCATCGATCTGCTCAACGATCGGCCCTGCCAGATGCGAGAAAGATCTCGATTAACCTCGCCAATCCACAGCGACATGATCAACAGTCAAGATCGCCCACCTTGAGTTCACGTATCAGGGCGGCGCAGTCGCGCACGTGCACGGTGATGGCATCGAGTCGAGCCCGTGGGCCAGGATCAACACAGCATCGCTCGACGGTGTCGACGAGTTGCCACGCGGCCACCGTTCACTTCCCCCGGATCCCATCACACTGGGGCGCCGGAGGTGAAGCTTGAAGCTGCTTACCCGACCCGGACCGCCTCCGTCCCGCTGAATAGCCGCACGCCGTCGGCGTCGGTCGCCGTCCCGCCCAGTCGCCGTCCCGTGCGGTGTGCGTCGCCCCTTGACGAGAGCAACCGGGGGCCTCGGTTGGCACAAGTCTAGGGGGACAGATCAGGGTGGTTACTGATGTCGTCGGCGAGGGCGGCAACTAGGTTTGCGGCGTGCCAAATGCTGGCAGAGTCGAACATTCACAGAGCTACGCCAGAACACCGGCGGGAAAGCGTGGAGTGATGACAACCGGAAACGTGAAGTGGTTCAACAATCGCAAGGGGTTCGGATTTCTGACCTCAGAGGACGGCTCGGACGTGTTCGTACACACGTCGGCTGTGCCGTCGGATGTGGCAGTGCTACGCACCGGCGACTCTGTCGAGTTCACGACTGTACAGGGCCTTCAGGGAGCGCAGGTGGCCGAACTGCGCGTTGTCGGCCGCGCACCAGTGGAGAAGCCGTCTGGGGAACGGACCGAACTGGATGCTCTGATTCGAAGCGTGATCGTGCAGCTCGAGGAGATCTTCGCTTCCATCCATCAGCGGGGTGCCCCCGGTCGCACCGTCTCGTTCAACGCCGCTCGGTCGTTGCGGAACCTGGCGAACCGACTCAATCCTCCCCCTGCCTGATCGGGCGCATAATGCTGGGGCGTGCGGTTCAATTCATCAGGAACCGTCTTCGCTCGCGGCGATCGGGTGACACGCAGTCCGGGACATGGAACATCCGGAATCTGGCGATGCCGGGCACTTTTCTCCCTGGTCCCGGAATGCTTGATTGCCGGGCCATTACGACGCACGCAGACACGACTGCGGAGTTGGCTATGTATTCAGATGGTAAGAAACGAACAAAGCCACTGTTTTCACTCGACGAGGACGCAGTGCCAGTCGAAGCGGACCCACGAATGTGCGGCGCCTCCAAGGATCTGCTGCCAGGCTATGTCGCAGGCCTTCTGCGCTCCGGGAAGTCAACCTCGGTCGTGTTCGCCGGTAAAGTTCCTGCCGGCGAGGCACTGTACCGGTCCCGAAATGGTGACCTCACACAAAGTTGGGGCAACGGGGTTCGCCGTCTCGCTCGAGCGGATACTGCGGCGACGGACCTCACGACCTACGAGTTTCCCCCGCCTCAGCGGCCAACCCTGGCCGAGGCACTCTCGGGCACGCCGGTAGGTAGTGACTCAGGACACCCCGCCCCGTTGTGCTACGTGTGCGGACCGGACAACGATGTGGGGCTGCGAGTCCGACTGCGAGTCCTCGACGAGTCCGGCGCTGTCAGTGGAGTCTGGTGGCCGCCATCTGCTCTTGCCGGTCCGAAATGGACGATGCCGTCAGCAGTCGTTTGGGCTGTGCTGGGTTGCGCTGCGATGTGGACGGTCACCAGCCACCCCCGCGGCGCCCATCAATTCGTCCGGGCTGTCTCAGGAACGATCACAGGTCAAGTTGTCGCTGACGCGGCGCACGTCATCACCGCATGGACTCTTCCGATCGGTGGTCGGCTGGCGCAGTCTGTCGCGATACTTGCAGACCCGCGTGGCGAAACGTGCGCGATCGTCCGCCAAGCGACAGTGCGGAGCAATGCACGAGCGCTGCTCTCCCCACGTAATACCGGACTCGCCGCTTAAAGCAGTGGGCAATTGTCCATGATGGACCGAGGAGCGGCGCGCCAGGCGCGACATGCCTACCAAACCAGTGCGAGGAATCCGGGGAGCGATGTGAGTACGCTCCGTGTGCGTCGCAATCAATGCTGCCGCATCGCGCCGTAGGTGAACCGCCAGCGGTCCCACCGTGCAAGGTCCACAAGATCCTTTCGGGATTGTCGGTTCTGTGCTTTCGAGGATCGACCGACTCGTCGGAAGATGCGCGCGGACGGCTCCCTGCCGGAGTCCGCCCAGCTCGGCTCGGGTGTGCTGGCCATGGCCGGAAACCCAGGGGTACTGGCGTTCGGCCCGGGCACCGTGCCCAGCGGCCCGCTCGGTATCCCCGGCACCATGCTCGACGCCTACATGCGTGCCGCCCAGACGCTGAACACGACGACCCCGGGCTGCCACCTGGAGTGGTCCCTGCTGGCCTCGATCGGCCGCATCGAGTCCAACCACGCCCGCGGCGGCCGCGTCGACGCGCACGGCACCACGGCGACCCCGATCCTCGGCCCGGTGCTCAACGGCGGTGGCTTCGCCGCCATCAGCGACACCGACGGCGGCAGGTACGACGGCGACAACCGCTGGGACCGCGCGGTCGGCCCCATGCAGTTCATCCCGTCCACGTGGAAGGGCTACGCCTCCGACGGCAACGGCGACGGCGAGACCAACCCGAACAACATCTACGACGCGACCGTGGGCGCGGGCAAGTACCTGTGCTCGGGCGGCATGGACATGGCCAACCCGGCCAACCGCCGCGCCGCCGTGTGGCGCTACAACCACTCCGACAGCTACGTCGCCACGGTCCTGTCGTGGGCGGACGCCTACGCCAAGGGCGTCACCCCGGTCCCGACGACGCCGGTCTCCCAGATCCAGCAGCTGGCCGCCCCGTCCCCGGGCCCGAACCCGCCCGCCCGCCCGCCCAAGTCTCGATCACCCCATCGGCGAGCACGACGCTGCGCGGTTCGACAGCTACCACTCCGCCATCGTCCTCGTCGACGGCCATCGAGCAGCCGACCACCAGCACCACCCCGGACTCAAACTCTGGACAAAACCGAACACCACCCGCCGCAGCTACCACGCGACACGCAGCCGCTAGACCCCAACACCCCCGCCAGCCCCTGGTCGCAGCCAGACGCGCCGGAGCAAGCGACGGCGCATCGCCATCGGCGGAGAAACCGCCAAGCACCCATTAACGACTGGAGAGCGCCAAGGATGCGTCCGTACGGACCTCGGGGCTTACCAAGCGCGCCACGGATTCCGGACTAGTGCCATCCTTGGGCATCCGGACAGTGCAATGGCAGCGCGATGATGGGCGTCGTTCTGGTCACGGACGCAGGCCGAACTGCTCGACCGCCAGTGCTGGCGGACCCGCATCGAGTCGCCGTGGCATGAAGTCCAGAGACACAACCCACGAACCCGGAGGAACCACCGTGGAACGCTCACCCCGCGCTCCGTTGGCCAGCAGCAGGGGGCATGCCAGCCAACGGAGCGCTAGAGAACGCCGCTGGTGGTTTGCGGCGTTCGCGAAGCCCAGGGTCTGGGGTAACTTCTGGACTCGGACTGAGGATGCCATCCGAGCCGGAGCGTTCAGATGAGTGGTTGCTACTCAACCATATCGCGCCACAGCATTCGTAGGCCTGACTTGCGGATTGACGCAGTAGCTTCTGGTCATCGTGATGCTCTGTCATCTACAGGGTCGGTGAGGACGATGAAGCGAACATCCCGTGCATCGGGGACCATCGGCGATTGGCTGGCCTCGCAACATGACGCGCGGTTTGTCGGCCGATCAGCGGAGCTCGCAAGGTTCCGCGGAATCATCCGCGGAGAGCTTGACCGAAACGTGATCTTCGTCCACGGTCCTGGAGGTAGCGGTAAAACCGCTCTTCTGCGCGCCATGCAGCGCGCTGTCGACAACATCTGCGGCTTACGAACGCATTGGGTTCACGATGTACCAACGGTTCTGGCCATTCTGTCGTCCAATCAGGACGAGATGCCGACTGCTAGCGACTCGGTCATCTTCCTGGATTCGTTTGAAGGCAGTCGAAGCAGCGCGGAGTCGCTGCGCCGTGACCTGCTGGGAGTCATGCCCGCAGACGCCGTTTTGGTGATCGCGTCGCGGCGCCCTCCTGACCTTGGGTGGCGGAAATCCGGTTGGGAGCACCTCACCAGCGAGTTCCGATTGTCTGGTCTGTCCCGTGCTGAATCGTCTCTGTTACTCGGGAAACTCGGCCTCCCCGACGACGTGGTCGAAGACGTCAGCGCATGGGCTGCAGGGTCGCCACTGTCACTTGTGATGGCCGCAGACTCCTATTTGACTCGCGGCGTACTACCTCCCGATGCGGATGTTTCACGGACTGTCATGGCGATCGTTGGCGAGGGCGAGCTCGACCCCGCATTCGATGATGCGGTTCACGTGTGCGCGATCGCCCGAGCGACGACACGATCTCTGCTGTCAGAGATCCTGGCTGCTGATGCGAACACGGCGTTCGACTGGTTGGCTGGCCGGTCGTTCATCGAGTCGACGGGCGGCGCACTTGCTCCGCATCCGCTGGTTCGTGGTCCGCTGCAGCACATGGTCGCGGCGGCACGGCCGGAGCAGGATCGGAAGCTGCGTCGCCTCATCTGCGACCACCATTATCGGAAGGCGCTTACAGGCGACCATCTGGCTGTGCCGGACCTGGCCCATCTCGTTCTCAGCCCCACAGTTCGATGGGGGTATCGGCTCGACAACGCTGTTAGCTACACGGCGACGGCTGTCCGGGCCGGCGACGAAGCCGTTGTAGGTGCGCAGTTGCATGAGCGCGGCTACGTTGATTGGTGGGCGATGAGTGGCCTGTACTACAGGCTTGCTCCGTCTAACGTCATCATCGCCCGCAGCAACGACGACGTGCCAGTCGGGCATGTGATCGGGGTTCTGCCGTCGGCAGTCTCCGAAGGGCTCCTCGTTGATGATCAGATCGGAGCTGACTGCGCGGCCTATGCCCACCGGTCCGGTATCACCGGATCGGCTCTGGTTTGGCGCGACACCATTGACCTCACGCGGGAATCCGGGACGAGTGAGGGCGGGGTGTGTAGCCTGTTGAATATCTCCTTGGTGTTGCGAACCGAAGCACCGGGGCTGCGGCACGCACTCGTCGTCGTATTCGATCAGAGCCGACGGACTCACGCATTCTGCCAGGAGGTAGGTGGACGGCTTGTTCCTGAACTGCGGTGGACCGTCGATGGCCGTGAGGTGCGGTGCTATCACATCGACTGGGGTTTGGGCGGAGTGATCGCTGCGCAGCGCGACCTCATTTATCGGGAGTTGCAGGTGCTCTGGCCTGCCCGCGACCTGACTCCTGCGGACGTGCGCGACGCACTCGAGTCCTTCCATCGCGACGATGTACTGAGCACTTGGCCACTCGCAAGCGGTGCGACCCCGGCCGCGCGAGCCGAGTCCGTTCGCGCACTCCTCCGATCTGCGGTGGCGGCGGCGCTGAGCGGGACCCCGCATTCCACACAACTCAATGCCATCGTCTCCAGGCGCTTCTTCACGCAACGCGAAGCACACGAGACAATCGCGCGGTCGTTGGCGCTGAGCCGAGCGACATACTTCCGCAGGCTACGAGACGCGATTGAGCGCATAACTCGCTATCTGGTCGATCGAGTGGAGTGAGCCCATTTCATCCTGAGGTGGATGTGTTGGCGGGCAGGGCTTCTTGGTGTTCACGGGTTGATGGCCGTCGGCGTGGCGGCATCTGGACATGGCGAAGCCCTTGGTAGCAGGACTTTTCGACCAAGATCGTCCAGTTCACCCAGGAGCTTCAGGTGTTGCACTACCGTGCCGCGCTGCCGTTGTCGCAGGCGACCCTTGTCGGTATAAAACTGACGGAGACGCTTGACACCCGGGCCTCTTGATCACTATGGAGACTCGGGTGAGTGAACCCCAGCTGGACCGCCAGGCGCGCCATCGCCTGGCGGTTCTGCGTCATGTCGAGGAAGTCACCGGCAACGCGGCCATGACCTGCCGCTACTTCGGGATTACGCGGCAGACGTACTACAACTGGCTGCGACGCTACGAGGCCGAAGGCACCGACGGGCTACGAGACCGGTCGAAGCGACCGCGCACCAGCCCGAACGCCACCCGCGCCGAGGTCGTCGAGAAGATCATCCATCTGCGCAAGAGCTACCACTTCGGCCCTGAGAAGATCGCCATGTACCTCAAGCGCGAAATCGGCTCGCGGTGGCGGGCGCTGAACGGCTCCGCGGCCCGGCGAACGCACCAACGCCCAACTCAAGACCCAATGCCGTTAAGTTAGGGACTGCCCCCGGTCTGATTGACACTCGGGGTGATGGTTCTCAGGCCGCCTGGGCGGTCGTGTAGATGGTCTCAAACTCGACTGGCGTGAGGCGGCCCAGGCCGCGTTGTCGGCGTCGTCGGTGGTACTTGGTCTCGATCCAGGTGACGATCGCCAGGCGGAGCTCGTCACGGGTGCACCAGTGCCTGCGGTCGAGCACGTTCTTCTGCAGCAAGGCAAAGAATGACTCCATCGCTGCGTTGTCGCCGCAGGCGCCGACCCTACCCATCGATCCGACCATGCCGGAACCCTTGAGTGCGTTGAGGAATTTGCGTGATCGGAACTGGCTGCCGCGATCGCTGTGCACGATCGTGCCGTCCGGTGAACGCATCGCGACAGCGTTGCGCAGCGCGGCGACGGCCAGGGAGGACTTCATCCTGGTGTCGATGGAGTACCCAACGATCCGGTTGGAATAGCAGTCCTTGATCGCGCACAGATAGAGCTTGCCCTCGCCGGTCCGGTGTTCGGTGATGTCGACCAGCCACTTGACGTTCGGCTTGCCGGCGGTGAAGGCCCGGCCGACCAGATCGTCGTGCACCGGCGGCCCGGACTTGCGGCTGAGACCACGCCTCTTCGAGTGCGCGGAGAACAGGCCCTGCTGTGAGCACAGCCGCCAGACCCGGTTCTCCCCGACTCGGTGCCCTGCGGCCTTGAGCTCGTCGGCGATGAACCGGTAGCCGAACTCCGGATCGTCTCGGTGCACATCGACCGCCGCGTTGGTCAGATAGGCGTCAGCGACATCACGCTGCGAGACGGGCTGCACCAACCAGGCGTAGTAGGCCTGACGGGAGAACCCGAGCACCCGACACGTCACCGCGACCGGCACCCGAACACGGGCGCCCGCCGCGGCCAACTCACGAACGAGCGGGAACATCATTTTGGGCTGATATTGGCCTGCGCGAGATACGCCGCGGCCTTGCGCAGCACCTCGTTCTCCTGCTCCAGCAGCCGGTTACGCTTCTTGAGCTCGCGCAGTTGCTCGGACTCCTCGCGGGCCAGGCCAGGACGAACACCGTCCTCGATGTCGGCGGCCTTCATCCAATTGTGAAGACAGCCCTCGGAGATCCCGAAGTCCTTCGCGATCTGTTTCAGCGGGGCTTCACCCTTGCGCGCGACAGCAACCACGTCGACGCGGAACTCCCTGGGGTATGGCTTGGGCACAGCGACATCCTTCCAAGCGAGGACGGATCCTCACAGGTCAGGTGTCAACCAGACTCGGGGCAGTCCCATACTCCGATCCGTAGGTGGCGACGATGTTGTGGTCGCTGGTGCGGATCAGGTCGTTGCGGATCAGGGGTTTGCCCTGTTTGCGCTGATAGGTCCGGCATCTGGTGTTCACGGCTTCCGGTGGAACGCCCAGGGCGATATTGCCGTTGATGTAGCGGCGTCCCTTGGTGTGCCAGGTGTCGGCCTGTTTGGTCCGGATGTCGTAGCCGAGGAACCGCGCCTTGCGGGTGCGGGCGTGGGTGATCAAGGTCTTCTCGGTGGAGAGTTCCAGCTTCTGTTCCTCGCGCAGGAACATCGCGAGCTGGTTCTTGATCTGCTCGGCTTCGGCCTTGGTGCCGACGAAACCTAGGAGGTGGTCGTCGGCGTAGCGGCAGTAGCGCAGCCGCCGGTAGTCGGGGTCGTTGACATCCACGCTCGGCATCGACTGCTGGGACTTGCGCAGCGCCTTGACCTTGTCGCGGTCGCCCTTGCGTTTCCAGTAGCCGATCGTGGCGGTGATGTTGCCGTACTCCCGACTGCGGCGACGTACCCGTCCGCGAGTCCAGGCCGGGACCAGACGCTGTTCGACGAAGGTATCGAGCCGGTCGAGGTAGATGTTGGACAGGATCGGCGAGACAACCCCGCCCTGCGGCGCACCGGAATAGGTAGCGTGCCAAGTCCAGTCCTCCAGATACCCCGCTCGGAGCATGCCGCCCACCAGCTGCAAGAACCGTCCATCATGGATACGTTCGGCCAGGATCGCGAGCATGACCTCGTGGTCGAGGCTGCCGAAGCAGTCGGCGATGTCGCCTTCGATGAACCAGGTCGTGCCCGTCCATGTCGAGGCGATCTCGTCGAGTGCGGTGTTGCAGCCCCGCCCGGAACGGAACCCGTGTGACCTGGCTGAAAACCGCGGCTCGTAGTACGCCTCCAACAACAGGCGCACCACCTCACCGACCAGCTTGTCGGTCCAGGTTGGCAGCCCGAGAGGCCGCCGGGTTCCGTTCTTCTTCGGAATGTAGACCCGCCGGACCGGGGCAAACCGGTAACGCTCGGCCCGTAGCAGGCCGATGACGTCTCGGATCGCCTCCAGACTCGTCCCGTCGGGTGTCACCCCGTCGACCCCGGGTGTCATCGCGCCGTCGTTGGCGTAGATGCGCCCGTAGGCCATCAAGAACAGCTGCTCGTTGAACAGCTGCCGATACAACCGTTGCAGGGACAGGCCACACCTGCCCCGCTCACGCAGGACACCGAGCACCGTGTCAGCGCATTGCATTTCGCATACCTCCACCGTCTCCCGGTCTCCGCATCACCTGTGCCCCTTCGCCCTGCGGACAGCTCTCCTGTCCTCCTCGGCCGCGCGTGACTCCGGCGACTACTACGGGCACTCCGTCACCGCCAGCCGGACTGGGACGGTGATCCCACGTTCGTCCTCGACACACGATCAGCGCGGGTTAGGCACCCCACTCATCTCCTTGAATGTCCTCGCTGGACATCGCTTCCGCCGCGAAGGGTGACCAGACCGAACCAGTACGGCCCAGTCACGGCGGACACCGGTCTCAGGTGCCGTTCCGGTCACAGTAAATTGCTGCCGCTGGAGATTGGGGTTCAGGCAATCAAGCTTTCGCCATACCGCGCGGGTCCCCCGGCACGCCGTCCCAGGCACCTGGACCCGGCCACCGGTTTGCTGACATGCTCTGGTCCCCTTCACCTTTCGGATCCAGGTAAAGTCATCGGACCCAGCAGACTCCCTTCGAGTCTGTCCCACCTTGAGTGGGGATGTGCCGAGGCGCCTCGTGGCGCACTGGTTGTTCTTCACCGTGAGCACGTAGTCCGCGGCCCGCTCGAGGAGGTGAGCGGCGTGGGCGTGTTGGGTGTGCAGGGCGTCGGCGGTGACCACCACCCCGGCCAGGTCCATAGTGGACAACAAGGGTTGGAACTCGCTGATCTCGTTGGTCTTCGCCCCAACATCGCGTTGGGCCAGTACCACCCCCTCATGGGTCATCGCGGCCAGCAGGTGCACACCCTGCCCGCTCGGATCGCAGGTGCCGCGCAGGGTGTTGCCGTCCACCGCCACCACCATGGCACCCGCCGCCGGCAGGCGCTTGAGCAGCCAAGACCCGATCGCGGTATCGAGGGCATCGGCATCGGCATCGGCATCGGCATCGGCATCGGCATCGACATCGCGCAGCACCCGGCGCACGGTCGCCTCGTCCGGTGTCAGATAGCGCCCTCGTCGCCGGTCGAAACGAGCACCCAGCAGAGCCAACACCTGCTGCGGGGCATCAGCGGCCCACTCACCGATCGCGGTGAACGACCGGGCGCCGGTGACCACCGCCGACGCCGCGATCAACAAGATCGAAACCAGTGCGTGCCGCACCCCACGACGATCCCGCGGATCAGGCACCACCGACAGACATTCACGCAGGTCAGCCACCAAATCCGGCGTATCGATCACCCCGCGGCCAAGGGCCAACCGGTCCAACTCGACAAGGATCAGGGATGATGCAACAGCAGGCACGGCTCTCCAGCATGACCATGGGACTTCGACAATCACATGATCAACGAGCGCCGTGCCTGCCCTTCACCCGGCCTGATCAGGCCCTACCCGACTTTGCCGGGACCGTGGGAGTGGGGGGCCACCGTCGAGGCGGTGCCCACTTGAGGGTGGTCATTTCCCGATCCGGATTGCCAGCCACGTGCGTTGCACGTGGCCAATTGGCTGTGTGTCTAACGAGGTTCAGCCGACGCGCCGTGGCCGTGCATGCCCGCTCTTTCGGAGAGTGAAGGGGCTTCACGATTGCTCGCCCCGGCTGTGGTCACCGGGACGAGCAATCGGAACAACTGCAGTCGTGCTACTCCGTAGGATGCTTGTACCCGTCGATAGCGCGTCCCAACGTGTCGTACCTCAGCTTGGCCTTGGCGAGCTCGGCCAAAGACGCTTCGTACAACTGGCGCGCAACAATGTGATCCTGAAGCGCCCGCCTGTAATTTTCGGTAGCACTGGCAGTCTGCCCAGAGTTGCTCAGGATGGCCTTTTCCCACGCGGTTCGGGCCGTATTCATCACGGTCTCAGTATTGGCCGCAAGTTGCAAGTTGGACTCCACGATGGGCTCCCACACTTGCATGTTACGTCGAGCTGTTTTTCGCGACTCCTTAAGCATTTCGAATCTGGCGTCCATTCCACCGCCACGAAGTTCGGGAACGGCGTTAACAATCCCGATTCTCGCATTATCCGGAGGTGTCAATCCCAGTGCGTCATCAATCATCTGCGCCGCGACGAGACCGCAGGCAACTACGTCCGCAATGCATAGCGCCACCAGGGGGAGTCCACGCGACATGGTCGTCCCGGCAGCTTCCTGGGCTACGGGGTTGTTCATGTCTTGTTGGGCTTGGGCGCCGAGTTTGCCGCAGCCGTGCATCGGATGGCATCCGGCGGCGCCGAGGAGTGGGTCGTAGTCTCCGCTCCAACCTGCATTGGGGTCGTTGAATCCGGGGGCATTGGCGGTCGCTGCGGCGAGTAGGGCGGCTTCTTTCTTGGAGGCTTGGTCGATGGCGGTTTGGAGGCCGTCGTTGGTGACTTGGCCGTAGTCGTTGGTGGTGGTGTTGTCGGATTTTTGGGGTTGGTTGGCGAGCCATTCCATGAGGTTGGATTCCCAGCGGTCGGCGTCGCGGCCGATGTGGCCGGTGGTCCAGTTGTGGAGGCCTTGGGCGCCGCCGGTGTGGTAGGCGTTGGCGGCGCCGAGGAATTCGTCGAAGTCGGGGTTGCCGGTGCCGCCGCCGGTGCCGCCGGCGTCGTCGCAGCTGTGGTTGACGGGTGCGCACCAGGTGTAGCCGCTGGGGTCGATGCGGTTGGCGGGGTTGTTGTCGGTGTAGGCGTAGGGGTTGTGGGCGGGGGTGTTGAGGGGGTCGGGGGTGAGGACGATTTTTTGGGTGGGGTCGTAGACGCGGCCGCCCATGTTGATCAGTGCGGTGGCGGTGTCGGTTTCGTGGCCGGTGTAGCGGCGGGTGACGTCGCCGGTGTTGGTGGGGGTGGGGTCGCCTTGGGTGGTGGTTTGGGCGCCCCAGGGGTCGTAGAACAGTTTTTGGGTGATGGTGCCGGTGTTGTCGGTGACGGTGGTGGTGGAGCCTTGTTGGTCGGGCAGGGTGTATTCGACGGTGGTGGTGGTGCCGTTGTAGACGGCTTGGCCGATGGGGCCGTCGGGGCCGGTGAGGTGATAGATGTCGGTGGCGCCGTTGGTGGTGGTGCGGCGTTCGAAGACTCCGGGGATGTAGAAGGTGCTGGTGGTGCCGGTGGGGCCGGTGGTGGTTTCGCGGGCTTTGGTGCCGTCGGCGGTGTAGCGGTAGGTGGTGGTGTTGCCGTCGCGGGTGACGGTCTTGGGTAGGTCGAAGGCGGTGTAGGTCATGTTGGTGCGGCCGTTGCCGCTGGTTTGGCGGCCGTGGTTGTCCCAGGTGAGGGGTTCGGTGACGCTCTGGCCGCCGCCGAGGGCGATGCCGATGCCGGTCAGGATGTGGGGGCGGGTGTTGTTGGGTCCGCCGAAGGCGCGGGTCTCGGTGGGGACTCCGCTGTGGTCGACCTGGGTGAGGTTGCCGATGGTGTCGTAGTGGTAGCGGCGGGATTTCTGGTTGCTGTTGTTCTGGTAGAGCTCCCAGTTGGTGAGTCTGCCGACGTGGTCGTAGTAGTAGTTGTCGATGCGGTTGTCGACGGTGTCGGTGCGTCGTTGCAGTGATCCGTCGTCGTTGTAGTCGTAGGTGAGGTTCTGCAGGTGGGTGGTGGCGGGGTTGGTGACGGTGATGTTGTGCAGGCGGGCGGTGCCGGTGTCGTAGGTGTTGGTGATGGTCAGTCCGTTGCCCAGTTGGGTGGTGGCGAGGCTGCCGTTGGGGTTGCGGGTCTGGGTGGTGGCCAGGGGTGTCGGTTGGTCGGGGTTGGTGGCGTCGCTGACGCGGGAGAGGTAGCCGTCGCCGTTTTGGTAGGTGTTGCTGGTGGTGTAGCGGCCGGTGTTGTTGAAGTGCTCGGGGTAGGTGACGGTGTCGGGGCGGCCGGTGGCGGTGAAGGTCTGGTCGACGCTGTAGGTCTGGTTGAGTGTCTTGTCGGTGTAGTCGGTGCCGACGCCGCGGCCGTGGATGTCGTAGCGCTGGGCCACGCGGATGCCGTCGGGGCTGTCGGAGTAGTCGAGTTTGCCGATGCCGTGGGCGGCGGTGTCGAACACCCAGTACGCGGTGCCGTTCTCGCCGGCGGTGCCGCCGGTGACGGTGCGGCTGGTGGTGCGGCCCAAGTCGTCGTAGCCGTAGCTGGTCACACGCCCGGACTCCACATGTGTGGTGGTGTTGACCGCGCCGGTGCCGTGGTAGGTGGCGGTGGTGGTGCCGTGGTCGGGGTCGGTGGTGGAGATCGTGCGCCCGCGTAGGTCGTAGGTGTAGCGGGTGCGGTGGCCGGCGCTGTCGGTGATGGTGTCGATCTGCCCGAACGGGGCGTAGTCGTAGGTGGTGGTGACCGCGGTGTTCGGGTCGAGCAGGTCGGCGCGGCCGGTCACGCTCGCGACCCGGCGGTCGGTGTCGACGGTGGTGGTGGACTGGTCACCGGTGGGCCCGGTGGTGATGGTGGTGGTGAAGGTGTGGGCGTGGGTGGTGGACTTTCCGACCGGGTTGGTCACCGACAGCACCCGGTCGAGGGAGTCGTAGCTGGTGGTGGTGGTGCCGCCGGGGGCCGGGCTGGTCGTCGAGGCGACCCGGCCCAGCACGTCGTAGGTGGTGGTGGTGGCAGGGTCCGGTTGGCCGGGTTGGGCGGTGAACGGGGTGGCCGCGGTGGACACTGTGCGGCCGGAGGCGTCGGTGACGGTGGTGGTGACCGGGGCGAACACGCTCGCGCCGGTCTTGATCGAGACGATGGTGCCGCTGGTGTCGCAGCCCCCGCACGGCGGGTTGGTGTAGGTGGTGGTGACCGGGGCGGTGCTGCCCTCGGCCAGGGCCGAGGTGAGGCGGCCGAACTCGTCGTAGCTGCTGGTGGTCTGCACCCCGTTGACGTCCTGGGTGGCCAGGGCCACTCCGAGCGCGGGGTGGGTGGCGGTCCACGTCGAGGGCCGGTGGGCGGCCACAGAGTGTTCCTGCCAGACCTGTGAGGGGTAGACGCCCTCGTCCGGCTGGCCCGCGAACACGGTGTCGTATTCGGTGTGGGTGACCCGATCCGGCCGCCCCGGGGCCTTGAGGGTGGCCTTCACGGCCACGCCGAACACGTCGTAGTCGACCGTCGCGGTCTCCCGCAGACCGGGATCGGGGTCCTGGCCCGCCGGGGCTTTCTCGGTGTAGCCGGCGGTCATGCGGCCGAGGTCGTCGTAGTCGTAGTCGGCGGTGCGGGTGCGCGTCGACGGGTTGTTCAGCGGTGCGCTGGCCTCGGTGGCGGTGGTGGTGGTGTGAGTCGGCAGCTGCATCAGCCACCGGTCCTTCCACACGCTGTTCTGGGTGTGGGCGAACACCGCGGTACTCGACACCGACGCCCCACCCACAGTGAACTGCAGGCTGGCGGTGACGTTGCCGTAGTCGTCGATCTGGCGGGTGCCGTCCATCCGCCGCAGCGGCTGGGCGCCCACGTTGATCCCGCTCACGTGCGTGGTCGCGGTGGTGCCGACCAGCGAGCCCCACGTCATCGTGACCGGCTGCTCCCACTCGTTGGTGTGCTCGTTGAGCCCGGCCGCCATGTACACATCGGGCATGTTCTCCGGGTGCCACACCGTGTTGCCGGTGTGCTGGGTGTGCACCACCCGCGCCAGGCCCACCGAGCCCGGCTGGGCCGCCACCTGCGCCAGGGTCAGGATCGGTGTCACCGTCATCGATGTCGACGGCAGATCGGTGAACGGGTAGTACTTGCCGTCGACCTGCGTGCGATGCGCGAACGTCGTGACCGTCTCCTGTGGCCGCTGCCGATCCCAGGTGCGCACCGTGCCGAACCCGAGCCAACCGCGGCCGCGCACGTCGAGCACCGGGTCCTCGAAGGAGTACTCCACTCGGTAGGGCGCCGAGGCGGGGGTGGCCTGCGTGGTCACCGACCGCGCCACGGTCCTGCCACGCTTGGGGCACACCATCGGGTACGAGCAGGCGTAGTCGCCCATCCTCTCCGGGTGGTCGGTCCACGACTGGCCGTACCCGACGGTGACCTTGGTGAACTGGTCGTTGTCATCCCACACGTTCACGATCCGATCGCCGACCGGCTCGCTCAGCGTCGACAGCCGCAGCGTCCCGTTGGACACACGCACCACGTCGACCTGGCCGTCGCCGTCGAAGTCGCCCAACTGCGAGGTCGCCCGCCCGTTGGTGTCCTTCGTGCCGCCATCGGAGGCGATCACCTGCGAGTGGAACCCCCCGAACCGGGTGGAGATCAGTACGGTGGTCGCGGTGTCGGTGAACGACACCAGGTCGTCGGCGCCGTCGGTGTTCACGTCGGCGACCCGCAGATCCACGTGCGCGTCATGGGGCACCGACACGCTCGACTGGTGCACGATGCCGTTACCGGTGCCGAAGAACATCTCGGCGGGCTTGGCCGGGTCGGTCGGCACCAGAAGGTCGTCCTCCAGGCCGTCGCCGTTGAAGTCGCCCAGCACCGAGCGGGTGTTGTTCTGCCACGGCAGCGCCTTGTAGTGCGTCGGGCCCGACCCCAGCGGCAGTCCCGTCTTGTAGGACATGTCCGACTCGTGGGTGTTGCCGTCGGTACCCAGCCGCATCCGCCGCACATCGGTGGTGCTGCACACCTCCCCGTCGACGGAGGAGACATCCGGCGTGTACCCGACGAGATCGGAGCGGCCGTCGCCGTCGAGGTCGGTCACACGCAGACCACAGGAGGTGAACGAGGAATACTTGGGCGCCGCGAACGAACCACCCTGATTCACCCGCACCGAATACCCCGCGGGTGTCTGCTGGTCCGGGGACTCGATCGGCAGGAAGTCCATCCGGCCGTCACCGTCCATGTCGGCGAACACCGTGGCACCCTGCGACGACACCGTCGTCCCCGTCGAGACGAACTGGCCGGTCACCGCGTTCCACCGCAACACCGCGTCCTGCGACCCCGAGGGGGCCATCACATCGGCGATCCCGTCGCCATCGGCGTCCATGACCCGGATCCCCGAGATGTCGGCGTTCGCCGGCCACGCCCCATACCCGGACAACTGGGAGTAGTCCGCCAACGGCGACACCGCACCCGTCGCGGAGTCCCGGTGCCCCAACGTCACCGCGTCCGGGCTGTCCAGATCGGTGTGGCCGCCCGCGGTCACCAGAACATCGTCGGCGCCGTCGTTGTTCACATCGCTGACCCGCATCGCGGGCTTCTTCGCCAGACCGGTCTGCAACGGCATCGCCCCCAACGACACCGACCCGAACGCGGGCACCGCCGACCGCTGCCCATCCCACCCGAACCGCTTCGACCGCAGACACTTCCCCGACGGCGAACACTTCGCCACCGACACCAACCGCGACCGACCCGACGGCGACACCTCATACCCCAGGTCATACCGCCACACCAGCTCAGTCGCACCCGGATTCGGCGCGAACATCGACACCGACTTCAACCGCACATCCATATCGAGGTGCACCCCACCGGCGTAGGCCTGCACAGGGTCCGGGCGCGACTCGTAGCCGAACTCCACCCGACGCTGCGCCGCCAGACCGTTGTTCCCCTCCTGGTCCTGATCGTGCTTGGTGTAGGAGATCTTCGTCACCGGCCACCCGTCGGTGGCGTCACCGTACTCATAGGACACCCGGTTGCCGGACTTGTCCACCTCCGAGTCCATCAACCACGCGGCCCGAACCTCTGTGGAGGACACGACGTTGTCCTGCCACGCGTTCGACTCCCGGAACACGTCCTCGACCCGACGCGACACCGTCCGCGCCGAAAACTCCCGACGACGCCCATCGGGCAGCTCCACCACGAACCCCGACGGGCCCTGCGCGTCCTGCCCCGACGGCACCGTCGACCGCACCCGCACCGCCGAGTTCGTCTCCGTCCGATACTGCGTCCCATTCGCCCCATACACACCCGAACCACCGGCGAACAGCGCTCCCGCGCCGATCAACTTCTGACCATCCAGACAGAAACGATCCGCCTGCGTGAACGTCACACCCGACCTCGCCCCCTCCGTCGCCGGATCAGACCCGCAGCGATCGATCCGCGACCCCCCACCCGCGATTGCCCACCCCACCCCCACCAGACCGTTCACGCCGGCACTGGCATACCCCAGCCCCACCGACGGCGCCATCCCCGCGCGCCCAGCCGGAACATCGAACCCAACCGAGTACGCGAACGCACCCGACCCCCCCACCGACCAACCACCCCCCATATAGCCCACACCGTCCACCCCGGCCCCCACCGACCCCAACAACCACCCCTCCGGCAACCCAGGCGCCCCCCCATCCGCCCACGCCGCCACCCCACCAGGCGGACTCACCACCCCCAACCCCACCAACACCGACACCAACACAACCCACAACCGCCGCCGAAAACCACACGATCCAGAGCCAGCCATCGCACACCTCACAGGGGGAACAACGCAGTCGGTCAGACACCAACCCACCGACAACACGCCCCCACCACCCCCCAAACATGAGTGATCCACCCTCAACTACACCCCGCCCAACAACCGTCACACCCGGCAACCGGCCCCCCGCGCCAGGCGGGCCTGTCCCGTGATCGGCACCTCTCTGTGTCAAGTCGTGGTGACAGAGAGGGAAACCGAGTCGCGGGTCATGGTGCGGTAGACGGTGTCGGAGAGTCTGCGTTTGAGACAGCGCAGCGCTTCCTTGTGGCTCTTCCCGGCTGCGCGTTTGCGCTGGTAGTAGGTCTTTCCTGGTGAGTCTCGCTGGATCTGGGTGATCGCCATGACGTGCAGCGCGTAGTTGAGTTGCCGGTCCCCGGCTCGGGACAGGCGGTGGCGTTGAACCTCGCCGGAGGACACCTCGATGGGTGCAACGCCGCAGAAGGAGGCGAACGCGGCTTCGGAGCGAAACCTGCCGACGCCGCCGGTGTGGGCGAGGATCTTGGCCGCGACGACGTCGCCGATGCCGAGCAGGGTGGTCAGAGTGCTGCCCGACCGCGCGACAGCCTCGGCCAGAGCCTTGGTGGTGGAGGCGACGCGGTGGTCCAGGCGGCGGACCTCGGCGACCAACTCGACGCCGAGCGCGCGCAGTGTGCGCCCGAGGTCCGAGCGGGGTCGAACGCGCCGCAACGCGGCGGCCGCGGTGTCGGCGGTGAGACCGTGGGGCAGGCCGGACGGGACGAGCTTGACCAGCAAGGCATGTAACCGGTTGACCGTCTGGGTGCGGGTGCGGACCATGTCGTCGCGGTGCTCGGTCAGCGCCCGCAAGGCGGCGATCTGCTCGTCGACGGCGACGGTGCGCAGCTCCGGGGCCGACCAGGCCGCGATGCCGACCGACAGGGCGTCGGCTTCGTCGCTCTTGCGCCCGTGTCCGGTGGACAACAACCGGACACGCCGCGCGAGCTTCGCGGGAACGTTCACCACCGCGATGCCGTCCGCGCCCAGCCGTTCGGTCAGCGGCGCCCCCAGCCCGGCGGCGCCCTCGATCGCCCAACTGGCCTGGGACCAGGCGGCCGCGAACCGCCGTAGCCGGCGATACCCGTCACGGTTGACCGGCACCCGCACCGCACCCAACGCCGACAGCCCGCCACCCACGGCCACCGCCGTCCAGGAGGCTTTGTGCGGATCGACAGCGATCACAACCCGGTCTCGCGGATCCACGGACTTCGACGACATCGTGGGCATGCTCCCTCCAAGCGGACGATCAAAGGGTCCGGCGGGAGAGCAGACCAACTTCAGGTGACACAGACCTCTCTCGAGCCACTCCAGCCGGGGCGGCCGCGGTCAGGACGCATGCCGATCGACGGTCAGCCCGAAGGCGACAGGTGTTTCGCGAGCGACCCCGACCGCGGCCTCGAAGATCCTGGCTGCAGACCCTGATCTCCTACCCCGGATTCAACAAGTTGGTGTTTCTGGCGGTTCGGTTCAGTAGGTTTCAGCGACCGGCCAGCGATCGCTGAACGTGATGGCGAATGCGTTGATCGCGCGGTGTCTGTCATGGGTCGTTCAGCGGGGCGGGGTCGTTGCGAGCCTCGCGAACAGGCGACTGGGCGCCTGTTCTCTCCCGGGTGGAGGGTCAGCGGCCCGGCCGGTGGCATGGGGGTGTAGTGCCCGGGGCCGGCCGCGGGTGGCGTCGGTGGCCGGTCTTCTTCGGGTGTGGTTTGGGGGGTTTCCCGATGTGTGGGGTGCGTTTCGCGCGGCATCGTGACCGGGTTCTGGCCAGGGCTGGCTGTGGCTTGGTGGCTGCAATCGGATGTGAGGATCGCCGCGAATGTCTGAGGATCTGTGGGGTTTGTCGGGTGGGCGGTTTCTTGTGGTCTATTGGGTGGTGATCGTTGTCGTGGTCGATGTGAATGTGTGGGGGGTTTTCTATGCGCGTCGTGTTCGGCGTGGTGTGTCTTCGTCGCTTGGGCGTCGGCTCGATCCTTATGAGATTGCTTTGTTGAGGGGTGGTTTCCAGCGTGTGGTGGATACCGCGGTCGCCGGGCTGATCGCCCGCGGTGCTGTGAGGGTGGACCGGTCGGGAGTCGGGCGTCCGACGGGTGGGGCGGTTCCGGCGGACCCGTATGAGGCGTACGCGTTGGGCAGGATCGGGTCCTCGCATCGTTTGACGGCGCCGTCTGCCGCCGGGTTTGCCGCTACGTCGGTCGGGGGTTCGTTGGTGGGTGGGCTGGTGGCGGTGGGTCTGTACACCGATCCCCGCAGGGTCGCGCGTGCGCGCCGCGGTCCGTGGTTGTTCGCGTTGGTCGTCGCGGCCGGTGTCGTGCGTCTTGTGGCCGCGCTCGGCCTCGGGCGCCCGGTGGCGTTGTTGGTCATGAGTCTGGTGTTGTCGTTGGTCGTCTGGTTGGTGGTCGCGATCTGTGTGTTCGCGATGACGGCGCCTCGCGCCACTGGTCGTGGCCGCGCGGCCGTGCAACAGGCACGTGCCGGCGCGATCTCGGTGGAAACCGATGGGTCGCCTGCCCTGTGGGCTGCTGTCGCTGTCGCGCTTGGTGGACTGGTGGCGTTCCCGGACGCCGACATCGCCGACGCTTTCGCCCAATCGACGCCGTCGACGTCGTCGTCGGCTGAGTCGCAGTCCGACTCGGACGGTTGCGCGGCCTCGGCCGGTTGCGCGGCGGGATGTTCCAGCGGCGTGTCTTCGTGTGGTGGAGGAGGGACGGGTTGTGGGGGATAGATCGAAACGGTTGTCCGTCCGCGGGTCGCGGCTCCGGGTGACGGGAGCGAGGCGGTCGGCGCGTTCTCGCATGTGGTGTAGTTGTCTGCCGTCGCTGTGATCGGCTTATGTTTGTAGTTCGTTTTCGAGCAGGGTCATGATGATGGTGTCGTGCCAGTGGCCGTTGTGGCGGGCGGCGTGGCGGATGCGGCCGTCTTCGGTGAAGCCGATTTTGCGGTAGAGGGTGCGGGCGCGTTCGTTGTCGGCGACGACGGTCAGTTCGATGGCGTGCAGGCGCATCGTGGTGAATCCGTATCGGCATATCAGTCGCATGGTCTCGGTGCCGATGCCGTGGCCCCACACGTCGGTCTCGCCGAGGTAGATGTCGAGTTCGGCGCGGCCGAGGTGGTGGCGGGTGTCGCGCAGTTGCACGATGCCGACGAATCTGTGGTCGGCGATGGTTTCCACGGCCAGGGCGATCCGCTCGTAGGAGTTGGGTGCGCGGGTGGCGAAGCGTTCACGGAACTGGAACAGCGACTCGGGGAAGTCGGTGTCGAACCACCGCATGATCTCGGGGTCGGAGTTCCACCGCCACAGTGTGTCGGCGTCGTCGAGCTCCAGCGGCCGCAACCGCACCTTCGTCCCTATCAGCATGGATCCAGTGTGCAGAAACGACTCGACGACCTCAACAGCCATCCCGACCTGTCGTCGGCAGGGTGGTCGCGCGGCGAGACGCCGCGGGATCGATTCGACTGATGGGTTCGATCACCTGCCCGCATCGGGGGACTCGGCGATCAACGCCTCGATCATCGCGCTCCCTGGGCCGTTCGTGGTGTGCGGTGTTGCGGGTGTTTGGGGTGGGGGTTGGGGGGTGGTCCTGGTGTGGTGGTGGGGGTGTGTGGGGTGGGGTGTGGGGTGGGCGCGGTGTGCGCTTGTTCCCTGTGTGTGGTTTGGAGTTGGTGTTGATGTCTCGGGTGTGGAGGTGGGTCGCTGGTCTCACGGTGGTGGGGTTGGTGGCTTCTGTGGTGTCGGTGTTGTCGTGGGGGGTGGCGTGGGCTGTGGGTGGGCGGCCTGTGTTGCCGGTGGCGGTGTTCGGTGTGCCGGGTGGGGGGTTGCCGGTGGGGCCGGCGGTTGGTGGGGGTGTGTTGGGTGGTTCGTGGGGGGTGTCGTCGGCGGGTGGGGCGTCGTACACGGTGCCGTTGGATGTGCCGCCGGGTCGGGCGGGGATGGCTCCGTCGGTGGGGTTGTCGTACACGTCGAGCCAGGGGGACGGTTCGGCGGGCGTGGGGATGTCGGTATCGGGGCTGGGGTCGCAGATCTCGCGGTGTGGCAAGTCGTTGCAGGTCGATGGGGTGAAGCGGGGGGTCAATTACGACGCTGAGGACCGGTTCTGTCTGGATGGGCAGGAGTTGGTTGTGGTGTCGGGCACCTATGGGGCTGGGGGCAGTGAGTACCGCACGGCCGGGGATGTGTTCGCCAAGGTCGAGGCGAAGAACTATCCGGTGGAGGGGCAGCCGGAGGCGTCGCCGGCGACGGGGCCGGATCGGTTCGAGGTGCGGACGCGGGATGGTCGTGTCGCGACGTATGTGGCGTGGTCGGCGACGGGTTCGCAGGAGAGTGTGCAGACCTCGTCGGAGACGTCGAATCCTCCGGCGAATGACAAGTACACGCAGGTGCCGAATTGGGCGCCGGTGTCGGAGGACCTGGTCTCGCGTCGGGTGGGGTGGGAGTTGTCGACGGTCGCGGATCGGTTCGGCAACGAGATGCGCTACGAGTACAACGCGGCGGATTTCTCGTCGTGGGTGAATCCGCAGTCGCCGGGGGATCCGTTCGGGTCCGAGCGGCTGCTGTCGAAGATCACCTACACGTGGGGGGCGGGTTTCCCGGCGGCGCGGTCGGTGGAGGTCGTCTGGGAGGACCGGCGCAATGTCGATCCGGTGGACGCGTCGAAGTTCGTGACCGACTACGGGTTGTCGTTTGTGTCGGGGGTGCGGTTCAAGCAGACGAAGCGGATCAAGGAGATCCGGATGTGGGCGCCGGATCCGGATCAGGTGAAGGTGGTGCGTACCTACAAGTTCGACTACCAGACGATGGATCCGGCCGCGGGTGTGGTGCGTTCGCGGTTGGCGAAGCTGACGATGTGTGGGGCGTCGGGGGGGTGCGCGGTGGCCAAGCAGTTCGAGTGGGCGACACCGCAGACGCCGTCGTTCGCCTCGGCGCAGACGGTGGCGTCGTTCCCGCTGCCTGCCGGGGACCACGAGGTCCCGCCGGGGGCACGCACTGGTGACTACAACGGTGACGGCGCGGCGGATCTGGTGTTCTTCGAGAGTTTCCTCCAGTGCGGGAACTGTGCGGCGCCTCCGGACAAGGTGTTGATGAGCAAGCGGGACGCCGCGGGTGTGGTGGCGCCGCTGGCGGAGTCGTTCACCGCGGGCGGGCAGGGTGACTACCCGTTCAACACGACTAGTATCGCGGAGACGCGTCCGATGGATTTGGAGGGGGACGGCAAGACCGATCTGTCGCTGGCCGCCAACAAAGTCAGCTGGAAGGATCCGAGCAATGCCGCTGGCGGCGCCAGCTCGATGTACATGTTCGGGAGGGTGTTGACGTGGGACGCGGCGACGCACACGTTCATGACGGCGCACTCGTTCCCTGAGAAGGAGACGGCGTGGGAGGATTGGGGGGATGCCAACGGGGACGGCCGGATGGACCGTTTCGCGGCGTGGCTCGATCCCAACGCCAACAAGTTTCGGGTGACGCTGCGGCTCAACATGGGCGGCGTGCAGCCGTTGGCGCTCGGCCCGCAGATGGTCTTCCCCGAGGTGGTCAACCCGCATTGCGCGCATCAGGTGTCCGACACCAATGGTGATGGTCGGGCGGAGTTGTTGCTGGAGCGGGCGGTGTCGCAGTACCCGTGGTCCGACGAGTGTGGTCGTGGCTCCGACGTGGATGCGTTCGGGTACGACCCGTCGAACAGCACCCTGACGGTGGTGCGTGGGGGTGCCAAGCACCAGGGTTTGAGCCCGGCCCCGGGTGGGGCGAGGACGCATCCGTGGCTGTCGCCGCAGCGGTTGTACTACGTGGAGGGCGGCGTCCCGGGTGGTGACGAGCACTTCAACAACGAGCTGTTCCCGAAGAAGACGTTCTTCGGTGATTTCAACGCCGACGGGTTGGCCGACACGCTGGTCGTGGGCAGGGATCTGAACGAGCAAGGTTTGAGCCAGGCCGCGGGGCCGGCGAGGATTCTGTGGAACACCGGTGTCGGGCTGCGCTTGGACTCCGGTGCGGCGTCCGCGGCGTTCGGTGTGCCGCATGACGAGCTGCTCGATGTGCGGATCGGTGACATGAATGGTGACGGCCGCGATGACGTCGTCAGCTTCTGGAACACCGACCTGCAGCATGACAAGCCCCAGGTCGGCGACTGGTCGTGGATCGCGAACGGGCAGGACAAGGTCACGGTCATGCTCTCCCGCGGGGACGGGTCGTTCCAGCGCAACGACATGGTCGCGCCCGCGGGCATGCCGCGCATCGAGGGCCGGGTGTTCTCCCAGCTCGCCGATTTCACCGGCGACGGACGCCCGGACATCATGACCCACGGCGGGACGAACCTGACCGTGATGACGCAGAACACGCCACTCACCGACCGGGTGGTCTCGGTGTCCGACGAGAACGCCGCGCATCCGCAGATCAGGGTGGACTACGACACCGCGTGGACCGACCGCGCGGACCTGATCGCGCAGAACACGTGCGGGTTCCCGCTGGTGTGTGTGCGCTCGGGCATGCCGGTGGTGCGGTCGGTGACGGTCAACGACGAGATGTTCGACGGCACCGGCGCCCCCTACACCCTCAGGTACTCCTACGCCGATCCGGTGACCAACGCCCGGGCGGGGTTCGTCGGGTTCCGGGTGGTGCGCTCCTGGGACGAACACGCCGCCACCGAGACGGTCTCCACCTACGACCATGTGAAGACGTTGAGGGCCTTCAACAACGGCATGTCCGCGGCCTCGCTGACCCCGTTCGCCGCGACCCCCACCGACGTGACCACCGCGACGTTGATCGACGAGGTGGACTGGGAACAACCGCCGCCCTCGGCGCGAGCGCGGATCACCCGGGTGCGGACCGAGACCCCGGAGATGCGGGAGCTCAACGGCGGGAAGTCGTTCGTCACGTATCCGACCGGGTCGATCACCGAGACCTCGGAGACACAGGTGGCGGTGAACTGGTCACCGAGCCTTCTCGGCACCCAGGACGTGCAGCACCTGAGCTTCGACCCCGCCACGCTGGCGCCGTTCACCACGTCCCGGGTGGAACTGTCCGAAGTGGTCAACGGCCAGATCAAGGCCTGGTTCGACGACTTCGGCAACCCGACCAAGAGCGTCACCCGCTCCGGGGCCGGCGACATCACCACCACCACGACCACGACCGACGTCAACGCGGCGGTGTGGTTGATCGGCAAACCCAAACACAGCGAGGTGACCTCGTCCTCGGCGACGCCGGGGGCACCAGGGGCGGTGACCCGGACCGTCGACCATGTGACCGACCCGGTGACCGGGTTGCCGATCTCGACCACCACCCAGAAAGGCACCGCCGACGAGGTGACCGCCACGGTGCAACGGCACGCCACCGGCGGGGTGACCCAACAGAAGGTCTCCGCGGCGGGGCAACCCGACCGGATCACCCACATCGAGTACCTGCTGGCGCCCGGGCCGGGAGTCCCCGCCAACGGGATGCCACTGAACGGTCCGGACGAGCGGATCTTCCCGGTGCAGACCTGGGTGGAACGCGGCGAGACCGCCTACCAGCCCTCCACCTGGACCGTGCACCACCCCGCCCACGGGACCGTGCTCGCCTCCTGGGTGCTCACCGACGCCAAGTCCAGCCCCGCCGACTTGGTGTCCGGCACGACCCACAGCGCCGCGCTGATCGACGACCTGGGCCGCGTGGTCAAGACCACCGGCGACGGCGTCGCGCCCACCGAGATCGCCTACGCCCACCACCTCGACGGCAACGGCAAGATCATCGGCACCAAGGTGAGCACCGAGGTGCACACCACCCCCGCACCCAACATCACCAAGAACACCACCACTGTGATCGCCGACCAGTTGGGTCGTGCCCGTAAGTCCACTGTCACCGGGTTCGACGGCAGCGCGGTCGTGTCCACCACCGGCTATGACTCGCTGGGCCGACCCTCATGGGTGACGCGGCCCAACAGCAACGACAAGGCCGTCACCACCTACGACAACCTGGGTCGCACGCTCACCGCGACCAGCCCGGACGGCAAGGTCACCGGCTACGCCTATCCGGACCCGTTCACCACGGTGGTGACGGACGCGGATGGGCACAAGTCCAAGTCCATTGTGGACGCCTCCGGTCGTGTGGTCACCTCCGGTGCCGCGCACAGCGGCGGGCAGTGGGCGATGGGCACGGTCAAGTACGGGCCCTTCGACCAGCCCTTCGAGTCCGTCGATGTCGACGGCAACACCACGACCACCACCTACCATGCGACCGGCGCGGTCAAACACGTCGCCGACCCCGACCGCGGCGCCACCGACTACACCTACAAACCGACCGGCGAGATCCACACCATCACCCACGCCGGATCCGGTGACGTCTCCACCTACCACTACGACGACCTCGGCCGGGTCACCACCGTCGCCGACCTCGACGCGCAGGCCAACCCGCCGGCCACCACGACCACCACCTACACCTGGGACACCCGCGACTACGGCCTCGGGCAACCCGCCTCCACCGTCTCACCCGACCAGATCACCACCCTGCACCACTACGACACCCTCGGCCGCGGCATCGGCACCGACTACATCCACACCGCCGCCGACTCCCTGTGTCCCGCGGCATCCCCATGCTCCTTCCGCCAGACCTACGACTGGGCCGGACGCGCCGACACCCTGACCTACCCCTCAGCCCCCGGCCGCCCGGACATGAAGATCCGCAACACCTACAACCAGTGGGGCCACCCCACCACCATCACCGACGTCTCCGACCCGCTCGCCCCCGCCACCCTGGCCCACATCACCACCGCCAACGCCGACCTCGCCCCCACCCAGATCACCCGCGCCCCCAACAACGGCCTCACCCAGACCAACACCTACGACCCCAAGACCGGCAGGCTGGACAAGACCACCACCACCAGCCCCGTCAACAACAAGACCCTGCAACACCTCGCCTACACCTACACCGACGCCGGACGCGTCCACACCAAAACCCAGAACGACGAGGCCACCGGCAACACCAACCGCGTCAACACCTACACCTACGACGACCTCGCCCGCCTGCACACCGACACCCTCACCAACAACGGCACCAGCACCACCACCACCTACACCCACACCCCCGGCGGCAACCTGCTCACCACCACCAACAGCACCGCACTTTCCCCCACCACCACCAACACCTACCCCACACCCGGCCAGGCCCGCCCCCACGCCCCCACCACCGCCACCAACCCCGCCGGTGACGGCACCGAGACCTACCACTACGACACCCACGGCCGCCAAACCGACATCACCGGCCCCACCAACAACACCCTCCGCCACACCACCTACACCCCGTACAACCTCCCCAAAACCATGACCGACAAAAACAACGCGACCACCACCTTCACCTACACCGCAGGCGGCGACCGCTTCACCGAAACCGGACCACTCGGCACCACCCTCACCATCAACAACCTCTTCGAACACCGCGCCACCCCCAACAACACCCACACCTGGATCTACACCATCCCCGGCGTCGGCCAAGCCGTCCACAACGGACAAACCACCACCATCGACTACACCCTCACCGACCCCCAAGGCACCCCCACCGCCACCACCACCGCCACCGGCCAACTCAACAACCCCGGCGGCCTCTTCCACGACGCCTACGGCGCCCGCACCACCCAAACCGGCGCCCCCATCCCCAACAACAACCAAAACCCCACGACCGGCGGCACCAACACCCACGGCTACACCGGCCACCAACACAACGACAACCTCCGCACCATCAACGCAAACGGCCGCATCTACGACCCCACCACCAAAACCTTCCTCACCCCCGACCCCATCCGCTCAAACCACCCCTACAACTACGTCAACGGCGACCCCACCAACCGAACCGACCCCACCGGCTACAACGACATCCCCAACGGCGGATACAGCGACGCCAGCGACTACTACACAAACCAACAAACCCCCAACTACGGACCCTGGGCCACCATCACCCCCACCCCCAACGAACCCATCACAACCTGCGGCGGCACCGACCAAAAACCCTGCACCAACGGCACCATCTCCGACGGAAACCGCTACACCGGACCCGGCGGCAACGGAGGCAGCGGCTGGAACGGAAACCAGATCGAAGGCCTCGAAAAAGCCTGGAACAACTCCATCGGAGCCGCCCTCAACAGCATGCTCGACGGCGCCCAAACCATCGACAACGCCATCACCGAACTCATCAACACCCCCTTCTACGCGCCCTCCGTCGACGCCACAGGAGCATTCCTCGAACGCGAAGACGGCACCCTCGTCGGCGGACCCACAACCCTCGCAGAACAAGCAACCGCCTACACAACCATCGCATCCGCAACAACCGGAGCCGCAGGAGCAGTCGCCACCGGCACCGAACTCGCCGCACTCGCCAACGCAAGCCGACCCTGGCTCGCGGCGGCCGCAGCTCAAACACTCCCGGCGCTCATCCAGGCCTGGCCAGGAAAAGAGGGTCAATCGCAGGCCGCAATTATTATGCCAGGTGGTCAGTCAAACGTCATTCAAGCACACTCCGGAACGTTGACCTCCGCTAGTACGTACCTGGTTCCGCCTGGAACGAGCGTGACGACAGCCCAACCAGGAAAACAACTCCTCACCATAGCTGGCGAACTCATGCAGCAAGGCGATTGGGACACGATCGGGAAAATCATGGCCGGCCAAGAGGTGGACCTCTCTCGAACGTATCTGGGGGCGAAGTACGGCGCAACGGAGGTCAAGGCGTTGCTACCAGAAATTAGAGAGAGCCTCGAGGGTATGTCCACTTGGCTCCCAGGGGCGAAGATGCCTCTGACGGTCGTATTTCCTCCAAAGCGTCTGCCCGTCTACTTCAATGTACACACTGTGAAGAGAGTGACCATGTTGCCGACAATACTCGGACCAGGCATGGGTAACGTAGTGCTCGCAGGCTGCATGCATCTTTGCATTACCAGGTAGTAGTCGACTATTGCACAACTTGATGATCTAGTCTCTTCACCTTATTCCCGGAAGGGTAGGGCTCCCGGTAGACGGGTCGATCTGTCGATCGCCCGTTCTACAGGGAGCCCTCCTGGGCATCTCGAAGATGTCGTGCACATAACCGTTGACTACCGGCGGCCTCGCCATCCGATACGGTGCGGTAGGTGCGGTCGAGGGACGTTGTCACGTGCGCGGCCCTGTGCTCGACGGACGGAATCTCGCGATCGTGCTTGTTCATACTCCAGTTCCACGGTCAGTGAGCCTTTCCGGGTAATTGGTTTCGTCACGGAGGGTGCTCATGTCGTGCGGTCGTGATCGATGTGGAGGATCACGAGGTCTGCGGCGGCGATTCGCCCCCGATGGCCCAGGGCCTTGAACATGGTCTTGAGCAGGGAGTTTCCGCGTTCGCCGATGGCGCGTTGCCGTTGTGGGTCTTGTTGGCGGCTTTCTGCTCGTCGGTGAGTTCGCCGCCTTGGGTTTCTAGATCGCGATGGTGATTGTGGCGGATTCACCCTCGTAGCCGAGATCGGGCACGCCGGTGGTGGTCCAGCCGGTCAGCGCGGGCACGATCTCGCCGTGCGGGCGTAGCGCGCTGGTGTCGTGTTCTCGACCGGGCTGGCCCTGCGAGGTCCACAGTGGCCACCCGTCGGGCGCGGTGATGACCTGGATGTTCCCGCCATGGTGATGGTGTTTTCCCGACCACCACAGGTCCACTCCAGCGGTCGGCCCATGGATGCGGCACCGGTCGATTTCGATCAGGGTGCCGTCGATGCTGACGTGGTCGTGACCTGCGACTTTCGCCGCCAACAGAGCGGATTGCAGCGCCGGGGCCTGCGCGGCCAGCACGGCGAGGCCTTCTTGGAGATATTCGTTGGCGGTGGAGCGTCCGATGCCGTTGTCGCAGGCCAGTTGCATGACCCTGGTGGCGTCGAGGAACCATCGCATTGCCAGGATCGCCTGCTTGAACGGGCTCAGTTTCCGCCGGTCGGCGCGGTACGGCGCGCACCCGCTCATCACCCAACAGGCCGGAGACGAACGGCGCCGACTGCTCCCGAATCGGCAGCGCAGCAGTATTTGACATACTCATCACGCGCAGAATCCCAGAAGTTGGATCTATGGTAGGGCCGACTTCATACAGGGTTCTGCGTCTTTCGTTGCACCACAACACATCCGGGCGCGTCGGCGACCCAACATCGGGCCTTCATTCAGGGCGACAGTGCTGGTACCCGGATAGGCTCATTGGCTTCGTGGAGCAGCCCTTACTCACGGATATAGGAGTTCGAGATCTTACGGTCCTTCTGAGTCGCACTTGAAGATCACAGGCACATCCAAGCGCCGCTGCACGTACGGAGGAAGAGTTGATCACGAGATCGGTGATTGGCGCGATCTTCGCGTCTGTTGTTCTAGCCGCCACCGTCCAAGGCTTGCCTGCGGTAGGCGAGGTGCTGCCGGACAAGAGTCGCCTGACGAACGAGTACACGCGTGGCATCGTTGACTCGGTGCCCTACGGATTCACTTCGTGGGACTCGTTGCTCGCGGTCCAGGACCGGCTGACCGCTGCGGCAGACTCCATTGTGGCCGCGACCGGACCAGTCGCGGAAAGCGGATATAGCTCGATCAAGCTCTCGGTCGCGGACAACAGTCTTACCGTGTACTGGAGTGGTCAGGTTCCGCCGCAGGTGGAAGCAGCCATTGATGCCCGCCCGGCGGGGATCACGGTCTACGTCTCGCAGGTGACTCATTCCTTGATCGAGATGCAGCAGCAGATGACGTCTCTGTTGGAGCGGGCCGACGCCGCGGGCATCGAGTTGCTCAGCGTGGGGCCTAGGCCCGACAGTAGCGGCCTACAGGCCACCGTGGCCGGGGATGTCGCCAAGGCCCAGCAGATACTTGCATCGAGCATCCCGCTCACCATCATCACCGGCACGGATAGTGAGCCGATGTTCAACCGCAGCCAAGACACCAACCCATATTGGGGCGGTGCCAGGTACCGCACCTGGAAGGGCGACTGCTCCACCGGATTTGCCATTCGTACGTCAGGCAGATCGGCGCACAGCGAACCGAACGCTATGTTGACGGCGGCGCACTGCGCCAAGAACGGCTACGGCGACGACGCCTGGCTCGGTGGCGACTCGTACCTACCAAATGCGCTGTTCTTCGGGTTCAACAACCACCTGGACACAGCGTACGTCTCCGCGAAACCGGGCTACGCGATGTCGCCGTACATCTATCGCGGCCCGGTCGGGTCGAGCAGCTACAGTGGTGTCGCCTACACCGTCGGCACCTATGTTGGTCAGTGGGTGTGTCAGGGCGGCGCCCAGACCGGTGAGCACTGCGGAGCCCAAGTCACAATGACCGAGCAAAGCACTCCCGACGGAAAAGTCCACGTGGCTCGGGCCCAGATCATGACATACGACCCGTACTTCAAAGTCTGGCTTCCAGACATCGACGAGGTCGCAGTCGGCAAGGGAGACAGCGGGGGGCCGGTATTTATTCCCGCAGTCGGCACGTCGAAGATTTACGCGATGGGCACTGTTATCGGAGGCAGCACGTATGGCGGGTTTCCCTGCCCACAATACGGCACAAGCTGTTCGTCGGGCTTCTCGTGGACGCCCATCAAGTACACGTTGGAGGCCACCGGCGCGACAATCGCCACTTCGCCCTGAGCCGGGAACCCTGATCACGGTTGCCCATCATGTGGTAGCACCCGGCCACGGCATGCACGGGTTTCCTTGAGGTGCCAACGCCGGAGAAGCGTCCCATCGGACGATCGCCATATGTCCCTGTCGTCGAGTCCTTCGGTGTCACCAGCCTGTCCAAGTCCCAAGTTTCGATCATGGCCCGCGATCTGGACACCCAGGCCGATGCGTAGCGCACCCGCCCGCTCGACCAGGGCAGTATCCAACGTCGCCGCCGACGCGCTCGTGTGCTCAGTGCGCGAACGGCAACGTGCGCTGCCTGATCGCCCGCGGCGTCGACGCCGCGGGCGACCGCGAGATCCTCGGCATCATCCAGGTCACCTCCCGGCGAGGAGGGCGCAGGCTGGCTGGCGTTCTACGCCCGACCTGCTCGCCCGTGGCGTGGCCGGCGTCCGCCTGGTCACCAGCAACGCCGACGCCGCCCACAGTGCTACGAGGCCGAAAGGCAGCAGCAGGCTATGTCGACCCGGTCGAAGCGGCCTCGCATCAGCCCGAGCGCGACCCGCGCCGACGGTGTCGAGAAGATCACCCGTCCTCGCCAGGCTCGATCGCCCGGGAAGGAAGCAGCCGGCCGAGATCGTGATGGTGGTGTGCCTGGACCGGGGCCGGTGATCGGAGCAGGGCGCGGGCGGCGTAGCCGATCAGCGCGGTGAGCGTCACGGTCGTGTCGAAGCACAGAGTGTGGAACAGCTCGGCGAACGGGGTCGACGGCGCCGGGCGCACGCTAGCGGGGGCGCGTTCAGGGCAGCCAGACGGTGACGATGTCGACCCGCAGTCTGTCCTCCAAGATCGATTATCCCTGGCTCGACGGGCCGAAGGTAACAGCTCGCAGGGCCAGTCGGGGCGGAGGCGTGACCGGGCTGGCCGTTCCACACTTGTCGACTGTCGCGCCGACCTCGGTAAGACGCGGTCATCGCGGCGCCAGGCCGCTTTGGTGGTAGCGCGACGCGAATGTGATCCGCGGCGGGAGCGCAGATGGGCGAGTCGCTCGTCGAACTGGACCTCCAAGTCGGCCAGCGTGCGACGTCCCGCAGCATCTCGCACGGGTTCCTGGCCTGCGGAGGCGCTTCCCTGGCAGCGGGGCCAGGTCGGGGATCGACCCCGGTCATTGGCCGTTCAATCAGACCGCGGCCAGTCCCATAGGCGAGGGTCCTGAGGTGAGGCTTGCGGCCAGTTGTGAACGCTTGGTGATGCCAAGTTTGCGATAGGCGTTGCCTAGGTGTACTTCGACGGTTTTCGTGGTGACGAACAGTTGTTGGGCAATAGTTCTGTTGCTGAGTCCTTTGGCCGCAAGGACGGCGACTCGCTGCTCGCTAGGGGTAAGGGCGTCCGGACCGGTCATGTGTGGCGTTCGTGGCCGGACGCCAGAGGCGCGAAGTTCGGCACGGGCAAGGTCGACCATTGGTGTAGCCTCGAACTTCATGGCTAGGTCGAGCCCCTTGACCAAGCTCGGCCTGGCGGAGGCACGCTGACCGGACCGGCGCAGCGCCGAGCCTCGGTCAATGAGCGCCTTCGCGTACTCCAGATGTGCTGTCGAGCCCTCCAGCACCCGCACCGCCTCCTCCAACAGCGGCAATCCCTCAAGCGTTCCACGGACCCGTCCGGCGACACGCAGCGCATGACCGACCGTCCGCGGAGCACCCCACATGCGGGCGAACGTGAGTTCCTCGTCGGCGTAACGAACAGCCTCATCACGTCGGCCAATCGCGTGCAGACACAGCGCTGCCTCAGCGCGCCACCCTGCCATGGCCGGGTTCTGGCCACCGTGTGCGGCGAACCGCTCACCGGTCGCCAATGCCCCCTTCAGGGCCTGTTCGAACTCACCCCGCGCACGCAGAACGTGTGTGCGGGTATCCATCATCAAGTAGACGAACCCCGGTGCGTCCCGCAGCTGCTGGATAGACATTCCGCCGTCGGCCCAGTCCAGGACGGCGGCGGCTTGATCGGTATGGCCTCGCTCGAGCAGCACCTCACCCAGGAAGGCGCCCACAAACGGCCGCCCGAGCTGGATGCCGGTCGTCTCAACCATGCGCATAGCAGTACGGCCATCCTGCTCTGCATCTACCAACGCCCCACGCCACAGCCGCCCAACACACCGCCAGACGTGCGCGATAAGCGCCGCCACCTGTGAACCTTGCCGGTGCGCGCTTGTCACGGCGTCCTCGAGGATCGCCTCGATATCGTCCACGTCGGCCAAGAGCAGTACGTGATAAGCGGCTGACTGAGCCGACAGCGAGTGCACACTATGCGTGGGAATCCCCCCCCTGAGGCATCGTCGGGCTCTCTCGATCGCTGTCGGGACTGCCTGGAACGTCTCGAACATCGACAACAAACCATCCAGCGCACGACCGCCTATCCCGGCGGATGGCCGTATGGTTCGCAACTGTTCGACCCTTCGGGTCAGCTCGGGACGGTCGGTCGCGACCAAACCGACGTTGACCAGGCCGGATTGGATCAACTGGGCCAAGTCGCGTTGCTCATCGGATTCCCACTGAGCCTCATCACCGAGAAAAGCGAGGGCTTCCTCGAATGCGCCGATCGCGTGGTCGATCTCCTGCATGAAAAGGGCATTGGTTCCCATCTGTTGGGTGATCGAGGCCCGCTCGGTGGGGTCCGAGGTGAGGGTAAGTGCTTCGCGTAGGTGGACCACCGCCAAGCCCAAGTCCACCATCTCGGCCGCTTTCGCCGCCTCACGCAACACCGCGTACCGCTCCGATGCTGGCATCGACTCTGCAAGACAACGATTCAAGTACACATAGGCCGTGTCCGGCGAACCACGCCGTGCCGCGTCCTGCGCCGCACGCCGCAACGTCACCACGTCCTGCTCATCCGCAGTAGGCGGGATCAGCAGCAAATGTGCGGCCACCCGTTCAGCACCATCATCACACAACAGTCGCGCCGCTCTCGTGTGACCGGCGATCCGATCCGCAAAGTCAGTCTGGTCGTACACCGCAGCACGCACCACAGGATGGGCAAACCGCAACACCGATTGATCACCAACGGTCGCGACCGACCTGTCCAGCACGCCCATATGTACAAGCTGCACCTGTGCCGACGCCGCAGCGGCCGCCGACAACCCAGCCACTTGCCCAGCCAATCGAACGGCAACGTCATCCCCCAAAACCGCCACCGCCCTCGCTAACAGAGCTGCCTCTTCCGACATCTGAGACAACCGCAACCGCACACGCGCCGCGATCGCATCACCCCCCATTTGCGGCACCCGACCCACATTAGCCGCAGTCGGAGCCACACCCTCCCTTACGACTACACGAGCCAACGCCGACAACAACAACGGATTTCCTCCGGTCGCGGACGCGCACGCCGCAACAAACGCCGAATCGACCGGCGAACCCAACTCCGCACCTAATATCACACCCACAGCCGAAGTGCTCAACGGCGCCGGCCGCAACACTACCACTGAAGGGTCAGCCACCAACAAATCAAGCAAATGCTGCTCAGCGCCCGGCTCATGCGCCCTCGTGGCGACAACCACCGCCAGCCGCAACCCCTCCAACCGCGGCAGCAGATACGCCAAGAACCTCAGCGACCCCGCATCGGCCCAATGCAAATCATCCAGAACCAACAACAACGGCCGATTCGCACACAAATTAGCCGTCAACCAATACAACCCATGCAATACCGCAAAGTCCCCGACCGGCGCATCGCCCACGCCAGAATCGCCTAACGCTGCACCCGCAGAACCAGCAGCTCCTGACAACCACTCCGCACGTTGACCCGCCGAGACGCCTACCAACACCGGTTCAAACAGCTGCCGAACCAACCCGAACCCGAACGGACGCTCCAACTCCGTCCCCCGCGCCCCCAACACCCGCGCACCAGTACCCTCGCTTAACCCCGCGACCGATCCCAGTAGCGCTGACTTGCCAATCCCTGCAGGTCCCTCCACCACAACAAACCCAGAACTCACCCCCACACCAGCCACCACACCAGCCAGCGCAGCCAACTCCCCATCCCGCTCGACGAGCAATGGCTCCATCCGCACAAACCAAGTCTCCCCCACCCGCCCCAAGCCGTCCAGCCGTAGGCGGTCAGGTGATGGGTTGGCCAGCGGCTCAGATGCGCCGGGGTTGGCGGTCAACGCGAGGACCCTTGCATCTGATTGTGCAAGCCGGACAACCGAGCGTGACCTCGCCGCCCGCGACGCCGACGGCCACATGAGGCCCGACCTTCGAGAGTGTTCTTCAGGCCTGTTCCCGGTTTGTTGTTGAAGGCTCCGCCCGGAGGCGGGGTCAAGGCTGGCCGTAGGCCACCCGAAGGGCGTGGCCTTGACATCGGCGAGGACGGGGCCAGGCTCAGTGGCCGGGAGCGGGTGAGTGCCGGCGAGGCGGGTATGGCTTTCGTGATGGCTGTCGTGGATGGCTCTGGAGGCTCTGCCGCCCGTCTCGCTGCTTGTTTCTGACCGCTGATCAGGCTCTGCGGCCCATCGCTGTGTAGGGCGAGGACGGCGGGAAGAGGCGGCACCGCGCTGCGTGTGGAAGGAGGAGCGAGATGGATGTGGCGGTCGGTATCGATGTGGCCAAGGAGTTCCACTGGGCGGTGGCGACCCGGATGGACCCGCGGACCGGCAAGGCCGTGAGCGTGCTGAGCCGGCGGGTCGACAACACCCCGGCGGCGATCGGTGAGCTCGTCGAGACGATCACGAAGCTCGTCGGCGAGGGTGAGACGACACAGGTCGGCATCGACATCCTCGGTGGTATCGCCCGGCTGCTGGAGGCGATGCTGCTCGCGGCGGGCCTCGACGTCGTGCACGTGCCCGGCCTGGCGGTCAAGACCGCCCGGCGCGCCACCCGCGGCGGAGAACACAAGAGCGACCCCCGCGACGCCCGGGTCATCGCCGACCAGGTCCGCACCCGCGACGACCTGCGCCCGGTGGAAGAGCTCAGCGACGCCGACACCGCCCTGAGGCTGCTGGTCGGCGCCAGGAACTCGTCATCGACCAGACCCGCCGCATCGGACGTCTGCGCGACCTGTACTGCGGCATCGCCCCCGGCCTGGAACGGGTGGTCGACCCGACCAACAAGATCAGCCTGGCGTTGCTGGCCCGCTACGTCACCCCGGCCGAGATCCGCCGGGCAGGCAAGACCCGCATCACCAACCACCTGCACCGCACCGGCAGACACAACCGCTCGACGCTGGAGCCCCTCGTCGACGCCGTCATCGAGGCCGCGCGACAACAACATCTCAGCGTGCCGGGCGAAACCACCGCCGCGGCGATCATCAAAGACCTCGCCGCCGAAGGATTGACAACACGAGACAAGATCGCCGCCGTCGACACCCGACTCGCCGAGGTGCTCGCCGACCACCCTGACGCGGCCCTCGTCGCCACCCTGCCAGGGATGGGGGCCGTGCTCACCGCGGAGTTCCTCGCCGCGGCAGGCGGCATCACCCGCTTCCCCTCCGGCGACCACCTCGCCGCGGCCGCGGGCATGGCGCCGGCCCTCAACCAGTCCGGCAAGACCCGATACCTGCAACGACCCCACACCGGCGACCGAGCACTCAAACGCGTCTTCTACCAATCCGCGTTCTGCGCGCTGCGCCACCACCCGGCCAGCCGCACCTACTACGACCGCAAACGACGCGAAGGCAAAACCCACCACCAAGCGCTCATCGCCCTCGGCCGACGCCGCATCAACGTCCTCTACGCCATGCTCCGCGACCGACAAACCAGGCGCACTTGGCCGATATCTATGACGCGCAGGTGCCGCGGGAGTTGATTTCGAAGATCATCGACAAAGTGGTCGAGGAGTTGAATTCGTGGCAGGCGCGCCCATTGGATCGCGGACGGTTTCCAGTTGCCCCGGGGAACCAGCGCACTGGCCGCGCTTACCGGCACCGACGCGGCCGGGGACGGTCTCGCGACGGCGCACTGAAGCAGTCCACGCCGATGCGGTCGATCCACGACCGGCCAGCGGGTGTCGCCTCCCGCCGGGAAGTTGGGCATTGGGAAGGGGATTTGATTGGTCGGCGCCGGGCAGCGCTCGGCGATCGCAACCCTGGTCGAGCGAAAGACCAGACTCAAACCGTGGCGTGGAGGACGTCCTGATCGTCGCCTGCGACGGTCTGAAAGGCCTGCCCGAGGCGATCACCACGCTGTGGCCGGCCGCGACGGTGCAATTGTCCGTGGTGCACCTGGTGCGGGCCAGCCTGCGCTATGCGTCGAAGAAATATTGGGCGCCGATCACCAAGCAATTGAAGCAGATCTATACCGCCCCCACCGCCGAGGCCGCGGAAACCGTGTTCACCGACTTCTGTGCCGAGTGGGAGGACAAGTATCCGGCGATGATCCGACTGTGGCGCAACAGTTGGGAGCAGTTCACCCCATTTCTGGCGTTCCCGCCGGAGCTACGGAAACTCGTGTACACCACGGATGAAATCGTCAACCCATCCGCATCGCCTCCTTGCTGGTCGACGGTGCCGCAGGCGTGGTCAAGGCTGGCCGTAGGCCACCCGAAGGGCCTGGCCTTGACCACGGCGAAGGCTCCGTCATGCTCGGTGAGGCAGGTGCCGTTTCGGCTGCCAGTGGGCCACGAAGGTGGCGTAGGCGGCCTCGGCCTGCTCGACGAGTTCGCGTTCGTGGCGGCGTAGCTGCTTGTTCGTTGTAGTCGTAGCCCGGTCCGCGGCGAGCGCGGGCACGATCGGCGCCCGCGGCCAGCTCGAGCTTGCGGCGTTTGAACGCGACCAGACTGGGGCGGGCGAACGCGTAGTCCTGGTCCTTGGTCACCAGGTGCCAGCACAGGACCGTGAGTTTGCGGGCCGTCGCGACGACCGCGATCTGGAACCCGCGCCGAGCCTTGATCCGCTCGTAGAACGCGCGCAGCGGCCCGGGGCTCGGGAAGCGACCCAGGCGGCCTCGACCAGCATCCCGCGGGCGTGCCCGTTGCCAGCCTTCGTGATCCGGGAATGGACTGCGGGTTGGCCGCCGGACTGACGGATCTTGGGGTGCAACCCGAGATAGGCGACCAGTTTCTCCGCCGAGGCGAACCGATCGAACTCGCCCACCGCCGCGATGACCGAAAACGCCACGGTGACATCGACGCCGGGAATGGTCATCAACCGTCGCACCACCAGATCACCCAGCGCCTCACGCGCCAACTCGCCGTCGATGAGCGCCAACTCCTCACCGTGGAAGTCCAACTGCCGCAACAAAGCACCCACCGCGTGTTGCTCGTCGGTGGGAAGATCCAAGTGCGCCAACCAGGTCCGTCCGGTCCGCCCGAACAGATCCGACACCGGCGGACGCGGCATCAGATTGCGATGCAGGATCGCATGAACCTGATTCTTGATCCGCGTTCGCTGGCGCACCACGTGAGCCCGGCGAACCACCTGGCGGCGCAGCATGCGGGTCCGCTCGTCGGGAAGCCACACCGGCGGCAGGAAATCCGCCACCAACAGCTGCGCCAGAATCCGCGCGTCGACCTTGTCGGTCTTCACCTTCGCCTCCGCGATCGCGCGGGTCTTCATCGGATTCGACACCACCACCCGCGCCACCCGAGGCCCGATCGACGCCACGATCGCGTCGCTGTTCCCGGTAGCCTCCAACGCCACCTGATCATCACCGCACAGCGTCTGCGCCCACGCCCGCAACCGCTCCGGGCGACACTCACCCTGCCCGCGTCAACCACGACACCGTTGTCGACGACCGCGATCTGCGCGAAATCGCGATGCACATCCAACCCGATGAACCGTCCCATCACCGCCTCCAACATGATCTCCACGGGGAAACGGCTGGGCGAACGACACCTACGGATTCGCGCTCACAGCGCAGCCGGACAAGTCGCAAGGGCGGCCAACTACTAACACGGGCTCGCAGCCCATCGAGTAAGAACGGCCTGCCCATACTCGTTCCCAACAACGCCCCTGTTCCGGACGGTCTCACCGTTCGACCAACCACAACAGGCCGGTCAGCCAGACGAACAACCGGCGACCGGCTCACCGCACAGTAATCGACAGAGTGATCACACCATCACCCACAAGATTGCTGACACTCCCCGAAAGTGCGCCAGAGCCGCTGGTGGGATGGACCCGAGTCGAGTACGACGTGCAAATGGGTTGAGCGCGTGCGAACGGGAGAAACCCTCGGGGTACAGGTAGGTGGTTCCCCTGATGCTGGTGCGACACGTGGTCACGACAGCGGGCCGGGTGCTATCACGTGTCGGCCGTGGAGGGGTCGAATGATCACAGTAGCTGCGCTGGTCGGAATGATTGCCCTTGCGCTGGCCCTCGGATGGCGCTTGACGAACAAACTGACCTGATTCGATCGCTGATGTCTTGGAGCGTAGACAATGAGCCCATTTCATCCTGAGGTGGATGTGTTGGTGGGCAAGACTTCTGGTGATCACGTGTTGATGGCCGTCGGCGTGGCGGCGTCTGGGCGTGGCGAAGCCCCTGGTAGCAGGACTTTCGACCAAGATCGTCCAGTTGCGCCCAGGGGCTTCAGATGTTGTTCTACCGTGCCGCGCTGCCCGTGTCGCATGCGACCCTGACTTTCGTGTCCGGCCTGATCCGCGCCCACCGCGCTGAGATCGGGTCGCGGTGGCGGGTGTTGAACCCGGGCCAGCAGGCCCTGCTGGTGCTGGTGTATCTGCGCAAGGGTGAGCCGTTCGCCGAGGTCGGTGCCGGGTTCGGCGTGTCGACCACCACCTGCTGGCGGTATGTGGACGAGACCGTGGAACTGCTCGCGCGGCGGGCACCGAAGCTGCGGACCGCGCTGCGCACGGCCAAGCGGGCGGGCGTGGCCTACGTGGTGGTCGACGGCACGCTGATCCCGATCGACCGGGTGGCCGCCGACCGCCCCTTCTACTCCGGCAAGCACAAGATCCATGGGGTGAACCTGCAGGTCATCGCCTCACCGGAAGGGGCGATCTTGTGGGTTTCGGGCCAGTTGCCGGGCAGCACCCACGACACCGCCGCGGCTCGGATCTGGAACATCCTCGCCGCCCTCCGCGACGCAGGGCTGATCGCCCTGGCCGACAAGGGCTACCACGGCTACGACCCCACGGGCAGGCACGTGATCACCCCTTACAGGGGTCGGAACAAGCCGGAATCGCAGAAAGACGCCAACCGCGCCCACGCCCGGCTCCGCGGTCCCGGCGAACGCGCCAACGCTCAACTCAAGACCTGGCGCATCCTGCGCAAACTCCGCTGCTGCCCACGCCGCGCAGGCCGACTGGCCAAAGCCATCCACGTCCTACAGAACCACGAGACCACCAGAGGATGAAATGGGCTCAATGTCAAACGCATTCGCCTGGTGCAACGAAACTCTTCTCACCTTCGACGGCGAGGTGTTGGAGGTATTCGGCCATCCAGCGACGCCAAGCGCCAGTGGTGTGTGCCCTCGTCGTCGCATGCCGGGGCCCACGCGTGTTCGAAGAGTGGGCGTGGTGTTCGACCGCGTCATCGAGCAGGGCGAAACCCGACGAGTAGGTCAGCTTGCATGCGCGCAGCCAGTCCACGAGCTCGTGGGTACCGCCTGCGGCAGCGGCGCGGACGAGCACCGTGACCGCGCGGGGTCTACGCCCGAAATGTGACCGATGCCCATACGCTGCTGGGTGCGCGTGACGCACACTTACAGGATGGAGTCTGCTGGATTAGTTGAACGTGAAAGCGAGTTCGACGTACTTGTGGCGGCGGTGGCCGCAGTTCAGCATGGCCGTGGGACAGTCGTCCTGCTCGAAGGAGCGGCGGGCATAGGGAAGACCGCCCTAGTCCAGGCGGCCTGTCAACTTGGGTCTGAGGCGGACTGCCAGGTGCTTCGCGCACGGGCCACCGAACTGGAGCGAAATCTAAGCTTTGGCCTGGTGCGACAACTCTTCGAGCTGCCTCTCGCTGCGGCAGGGCACGACGAAAGACAACGTTGGCTGGCAGGTCCGGCCATCCACGCACGCGACGTGATCGACGTCGTGCAAGATCACCCCGCTGTGGGAGACTTCGCATTGCTAAATGGTTTGTACTGGTTGGTCGCCAACATGGCCGAGGACCGCCCAGTGGTACTGGCCTTGGACGACCTCCACTGGGCCGATCGAGCATCGCTGCGCTTCTTGGCGTTCCTACTTCCCCGCATCGATGAACTGCCGGTGATTGTGATTGTTAGCGCGCGCCCCAACGAGCCCGGTGCTGATCAGCGCATGTTGGAGCTCCTTACCTCGGACGCGGCCACTCAGGTGATCACTCCGCGCCCACTGACCGAATCGGGCACAGCTCACCTCATCCAGCACGAACTGGGTCCCGACACACTCGCTGATCGAGAGTTCATCGCCGCTTGTCATGAAGCTACGCGGGGGAATCCTCTCCTAGTCGAGTTACTCGCGCGCGCGGTCGGACGGGAAGGAATCGCACCAACCGGCGCTAACGCTGAAGCCGCAGGACGCATCGGAGCGCAGGCGTTGCGCACGACAATGGCTGTACGTATGAGCCAACTTCCGCAGGACGCGGTCAGTCTGGCACGCGCCGCATCTGTGTTAGGCGACGATTCGACATTGGCATTGGTCGGCGACCTGGCCGGTCTGAGTCCGCCCGCAGCAGCCGCTGCAGCCGCCAAGCTCCAGCGAGCGGAAGTCCTCTCGGTGACCCGAGAGTCCGCTGCCGACCAAGTGAAGTTCGTTCACCCGTTGATCCGAGACGCGGTATACGAACAACTTGACATCGCCGACCAAATGAGGAAGCACAAGGATGCCGCGAGGATCCTGGCTGGCACGAACGCGGACCCCGAACGCGTGGCCGCACATGTCCTCCGCACACCAGCGGATGGCGATGAGGCGGATATCGACACCCTTAAGGTTGCGGCAACTCGTGCATCGTCACGTGGTGCGCCCGAGGCAGCCGCCGCCTACCTTGACCGATGCGCACAAGAGTCCTTGCCACCAGGGCAACGACTTGAGGTACTCATCCAGCTAGGATTGGCATCCATGGCGGTCGACCTCGCCAAAGCCATTCGAGTGTTGCGATCCGCGTGGGACATGTCCCTCGGCACACCTCTTCGGGCAGGTATGGCTTATGCTCTTGCTACGGCCTTGTACATGCACGGCCGGAACGACGAATCCGCAGAGGTGTTTAAACAAGCCTTAGCCGAGCTTGAAGGCCAGCCGGATCAGGACGACCAGCGACGGCGACTTCAGGCCAACTTGCTCAACGCAACGCTCAGTGATCCTCGGTCGGTTCAATTTGGGAAGTCACTGGTCGAGTCCCTCCGAGACGAATCCGGCGATCTAAGCCTTGGCAGCCGACAACTGGACGGCATAATCGCCCTATGGGATTCGCTCATCGGACGCGACCTTGACTCAATAGAGCGAGCGTGGCGGACGGTAGCCGACGAAGCGATCATCGGCGATCCCAGCACGCTAGTCACATTCGGTAATGCTTGTTGGTCGCTAATTGGCGCGGACGACCCCCGAGTTATGGGCATCCTGGACTCGGCCGAGAAACAGTCCAGCCAAACCGGATCGATGCTGTGGCTGATCGCAGCAAAGTACTTCCGGTGCTTGGCGCTCCTCCAACAAGGCCTACTCAACGATGCCATAATCGACGCTCAGTACGCGGTTCAATTGACCGATGTAGCGCAAGTCGATCTCATCCGGCCGTACGTGGCGTCAAGACACTCGGAGATACTGCTCGAGCAAGGTAGACTCTTCGAAGCAGAGGCCGCTCTGGATTGGGCAACCTCCTCAGGAATTATTCATCCGCACACAACGCCGTCTTACTGGCTGATGGATGGCCGGGCCAAGCTACTCCTCGCTCAAGGCAAATATTCAGAATCGTTGGTCGTGAGCATGGAATGCGGCCGGAAACTTGCCTCAAGCCTCATAAGTAACCCGGCTTTCCTTCCATGGAGATCAACAGCCGCCATAGCTCTTAAGGCGCTAGGAAGGACTGACGAAGCGATGAAGTTCTCCTACGAGCAGTTGGGACTCGCCAAGCAATGGTTTACACCGAGGGCCACGGGACACTCACTCCGCATCGCCGGACTGGTCGACGACCGGAATCGAGTTCCACTGCTACACCAAGCAGTTGAAGCACTCGAAGAATCGCCAGCAATCCTCGAACGCGCGAAGGCTCTCGTGGACTTGGGCGCGGCCATGCGGAGTGCGGGCGATCGCCTGGCCGCCAAGAAACCGTTGTCGGCCGGGCTGGACATGGCCCTCCGGTGCGGAGCGGAGCCGGTGGCCGCTAGAGCTGAAACCGAGCTTCGGGTCGTCGGCGCTCGTCCCAAACGACGAAATACCGGGCAAAGTTCTCTCACGATCAGTGAACGGCGAGTGGCCGAACTCGCCGCGCAGGGCCTACCCAATCGGCAGATTGCCCAGACACTCTTCGTAACGCCCAAGACAGTCGAAGTGCACCTCAGCAGCACCTATCGCAAACTTGGAATTGCCCGCCGCCAGGACCTTACTCAGATAGTCTTGTCAAATTCAGACAGTTAATTCCCGTAGACAACCAATACCAAGCCGCCGCATCAATTGCGCGAGTTTCGCGGAGCACCGACGTTTGCGGCTCTTCCGGGAACGGAGTGCAGGTGAGGACGTGATCGACCGCGGTAGTCGGGTCGTGTCGCTGCGCTGAGGTGGGCCCCGGGCGGCTGATGATGCGGGTTCCTACGCCTTGATCAGCAACCTCCCGGGAGCCCTGCTGTGGAGCCTACGGCCCTGCCTGCCCAGATCGTGGCCGACACGATCGTTCGGACCGTGGAGCTCGGGGTGGCGATCACCAACGCGGCTGTGGCCGGGGAGACGACGGTGGTGTTCGCCGATCTGCTGGTCGACGGGCCGGGTCGCTGCCCGGAGTGCGGACAGGTCGGGGTCTACGGCGACCGGATCGAGCGCCGTGTCAGCGATGTCCCGGTCGTCGGGCACCCGTTGCTGCTGCGGGTGCGGGTGCCGCGCTACCGCTGTGTCCACGCCGGCTGCCCGCGCGAGATCTTCGTCCATGACAGCAGTCGGTTGGCCCGTCCCGGGGCCTCGACCACCCGGCGCTGCGCCGAGTATGTGTTGCGGCGCTTGGCGATCGACAAGGCCACCGTCGCCGCGGTCGCCCGCGAACTGGGCCGCTCCTGGGACACCGTGAACAGCGTCGCCGTCGCCGCGACCGAGGCGCTGCTGCTCTGCGCCGGGCCCGCCCGGCTCGAGGGAGTACGGGTGATCGGGGTCGACGAGCACCGCTGGGCGCATGTATTCGGCGCCGACGGCGACGGGTTCGTCACCGTGATCACCGACCTCACCGCGGTCGTGGCCGGTCAGGGATCGGCACGTCTGCTCGACCTGGTCCCGGGCCGCTCGGCGGAAGCGCTGAGGACCTGGCTTGATGCCCGCGACCAGGGATTCCGCGACAGCGTCGAGGTGGTGGCGATGGACGGGTTCGGCGGCTACAAGAGCGCCGCCGTGACCGCGCTGCCGGATGCGGTCACGGTGATGGACCCGTTCCATGTCGTCGCGCTGGCCGGGCACAAGCTCGACCTGTGTCGCCAACGCGTCCAGTTGGACACTCGCGGGCACCGCGGACGGGCCGGTGACCCGCTCTACCGGGTCCGCCGCACCCTGCGGACCCGTCTCACGCTGCTCACCGACCGCCAGCGCACCCGGCTCGAGGCGGTATTCGCCAGCGAGGAGCATGTCGCGGTCGAGGTCACCTGGTGGGCCTACCAGCAGATCATCGCCGCCTACGGCACCGACGACCGCCGCCGCGGCAGAACCGCGCTCACAGCGGTGATCGACCGACTCCGCAGCGGCCTGCCAGCCGGGCTCGACGAACTCGCCACACTCGGGCGCACACTGCACCGGCGCCGCGACGACGTCCTGGCCTACTTCGACCACCGCGCCTCGAACGGGCCGACCGAGGCCATCAACGGACGGCTCGAAGCCCTCCGTCGCAACGCTCTCGGCTTCCGCAACCTGATCAACTACCGCATCCGATCACTGCTGCACCGCGGAGCGCTTGCACTCCAAATCCGGAAGAGCCACATTTGCCAGGATTCACCATGCTCTTCGAATGAGATGACACGCTCAGTCAAAGAACTGTCCGAGCTGTTCCCTTCCTGCGACACCAAGCTTGCGATACGAACTGCCTAGGTGGACCTCAACGGTCTTAGCGGTGACAAACAGTTGAGCCGCGATCTGCCGATTCGTAAGGCCCGCTGCGGCGAGTTCGGACGAACGTCTTTCGCTTGGCGTCAGCGCACCCACGCCGGTGGTCAGGGGGCGTCGTGGGCGTGCTCCCGAAGCACGCAGCTGCGCGTCCGCCTCCCCCGCCAGACCTAGCGCGCCGCAACTGTGGGCCAAGTCGAGCCCAACGAAGAGGTTCTGACGTGCATCGACATTCTGTCCACCATCCCTCAGCGCCACGCCAAGATCCACAAGCGTCTTCGCACGCTCCAGGCGAGCGTGAGATTCACGTAGAACAACATCAGCCTCCCGCAGATACGCCAGTCGGTCCGTGCCCTCATGGACACTCGCGGCGGTTCTTAGTGCGCGACCGAGCGCACGTGGAGCGGACCATTGCCGAGCAAGCGCAAGTTCAGCAAATGCCATGTCGCGGGCCTGCTTAAAATCTCCCATCTCCCACATAGCGACAGCAGCCGTCGACCGCCAACCCAGGAACGCCGGGTTCAGCCAACCGTGACTTGTGCTTAGATCGCCGCAGAGCAGGCTAGTGCGCAACGCGATATCGACCTCACCCTTGAGCAGCGCCAATCGTGCCGCGGTGTCGAGTAGCCAATATGACTGCGCGCCAGAAGAGTGTGGCGCTTCCAGGGGGACGTCAGCGAGCACTGCGGAAGCCTCGACTAGTCGACCCTGCTCCATCAGAACATCGGCCAGGAACGCTGCCACATAGGGTCGGCCAATTAGAAGCTGCGTCGAGTCCACCATCTCAGTTGCCTTCACGAGGTCGGCTTCCGCGTCGTTCAGGTCGCCTTTCCATAGCGACCCAAGCGCCCGAAACAGCTTGGCTGTTAGCACTCCGACTACGGAACCGCGTTGGCGCGCAAACGCGATCGCGTGCTCAATCGTATGCATGACTTCCATGCGATCCGCTGCCAGCATCACCCAGATAGCGTCAACGAATGCGAAGCCATCATTGTCCTGTTCCACGAGTTTGCCGTCATCGAGGCAGCGCATTGCACGGTCGGCAGCCGTTGGACATACCTCCGTCATCGCCGCGTGGAAAGCCATCTTTCCATCAAGGAGGCGCGCCCCGATACCTCGGCACTCTCCTGGCTCCGACTGCCATCGGCTCGCGAGCTGACCAGCCACTTCACGCATTGTTGGGTCCGTCATAGCCGCGTTGAACAAGCCAGCCTGCAGGCGCTGCCGGGCGTCACGATCACCGGCGTCCACCTCTTCAATCGCCCGCCGATAGACCGCGACGGCGGCAGCATTACGGCCAGTCGCATTCAACGCCAGGCCGAGTGTGCTAGCCAACTCGATTCGAAGGGTCGGTTGTTCCACGAGGTCGAGCGCAGCGCGCAGGCTGTCAACCGCCTTGCCGGAGTTCACGAGCGCCGTAGTTTTGCCCAGCTCGGCGAGAGTATCCGCTAGCGCGTCTGATTCCAACGACTCCAATGCGCATCGCTCGAGATACTTCACGGCACAAACCGGTTCTCCTTTGTGAAGAGCGTCTTCGGCGGCAAGGCGGAGCAATCCGACTGCCCATCGGTCCCCAACCGCCGGAACGCGCAGAAGATGGTCAGCCGCGAGTCCGGCGTTCGCGCCCACGCTGCCAAGCTGGCGAGCGGCACTCAGGTGGAGAGCAACTTTTGTGTCGATTCCAATCGCCTCGTAAACAGCCTTCTGTACGACTGGGTGCACGAAGCGGACCGTGATGTGGGTGAAGGCAGCGGACGTGGATGAATCGAACACATGGGCGCGTTGAAGCTCTGCGACGACACGCGCGGCTTGGGCCGGCCTAAGATCAGCCAGCCTGGCGGCAGCCGCGAGTGACACGTCGTCTCCTAGAACAGCAACCGCTGCCGCGAGCGCTTCGCATTCCGCAGGAAGCTTGTTCAGCCGTAGCGCAATGCGAGCCTCAAGTGCTCGCAAACCGAACGTCAGAGCTCCGCCCGAACTGGGATCAGAGGGCGCGAGATCGTCCTTGATTTCTTGGGCAACCTCGCTAAGCAACCGTGGATTCCCGCCCGTCGCTCTCTGACAACTAGACGCGGCGTCCTCGTCGACAGCTCGGCCGATGGACGCAGTCAGAAGGTCGGCTGTGCCTTTGACACTCAATGGCCTGAGCCGAACAATCTGGCAAGCCGGATCGAACATGACGTGGTCCAATAACCACTGATCGGAAGTCTTCTGATCTGGGTGTACAGCTGCGACTACTGCCGCCTTCAATGCACAGAGACGCGGTTGAAGATAGGCGAGGAAGCGTAGTGAGCCACGGTCCGCCCAATGGAGATCGTCGGCAACCAGTACGATTGGACGCTCGCGACTTAGTCGGACAACAAGTCCATAGAGATCGTGTAATACCGCGAAGTCGCTAAGGTCCGCTTCTGATTCGCAAGCCTCTCCAAACAAACTTGCCCCTCTGACAACCAAGGGACTCGTCGAGGACTCCAGGAAGTCCTGGCCAATATGCGACTCAATCCATTGACGTACGAGACCGTAGGCATACTGACGTTCCGACTTCCTGCCGCTCGCCCGCAACACCGTCAGGCCTCGACTCTCGGCAATTTGACTCGCAGCGTCAAGGACGCATGTTTTACCAAGTCCGACACCCCCTTGATAGAGGGCAAAACCACCGTTTCCTCGCACAGCGTGATCGATCAGCAAGTCCACGGAACACAACTCGGGATCACGTTCAATTAACGTAGTGCGAAGTTTCCTCATCTCGGCCAACCTCAAACCCTCGCGAATCGCGCCGATGCCGCGAAGCTTGCAACTCCCCGCTACAAGCGCCACGCGTCAAACATTAGTTCGCTACTATCCCAGGGTTCCCGCGAGCCAAGTAGAGTGATCACTACTCATGATGCACGGCATCGCACTCAGAGGTCACGTGAACCGGAGTTGAGTAGCAGCTACTCTTCATCGATGGCGCGGTGCCGACTTGCTCGCGTCTTTGACGATCGCGTCCATGAACAGCGAAGTGGGAGACGGACGAGGTTTCGCGGTTGCACAGATATCCCAAGGTCAGCGCGAGCACGACTTTGGGCCGTCGGGCCCTCATGAGCTGGGTGTATCCCAGCTCCCCAGTCGCAAGGCGCCACTACCTGAACGCCAACGATTTAGTTGTCTCGCTGCAGCGCCGCGCGGAGGTCACGCCGACTACGCAGGCCTAGCTTGAAGTAGACGCGATGCAAATGATTCCCCACGGTCCGGACCGACAATGTGAGTCTCTCGGCGATCGCGCGGTCGTCGAGACCGCGGGCGGCGAGTGTGGCGATCTCCCGCTCCCTCTTGGACAAGGGCGCAGCGGCGTCCAAGAGGGCAAGCGCGGGCGACATTGCCCCTTGGCATTGATCAACATGGAGGCGTGCCCGCCGTGCTGCCTCAGTCGCGAGCCGGTCACTGCCTGCCCGCTTGAGGAGCCTGGACAGTTCAGCGAACGCTTCAGCGGCATAGAGGACAGCACCCGCTTGTTCGAAGCACTCCGCCACCTCACGGAGCAGGGCGACATCATCAACCGCGAGAGCCTTGCTATAGTCCAGTCTCGCCTTAAGGAAGGGCCCCTGGACCTCTACGGACCAGAACGGCCTAGCCGTGCTGGCTACACCTAACCTGCCCATTTCATGCACGGCGATCGCGACATCAGCAAGACCGCCATGCTCAAGCGCGATCTCCGCCGCACTGACGAGCAGGGCGCGCACGGCGTCCCTGTCGGAGCGCATATGTGCATACCAGGCGCGCGCGATCAAGTGGTAGCCGATGAAGAAGCGCTCAGCCACTAATGGTAGTTGGGAGACAAGGCCATCCAGGTCCTGTTCGTCGGAGACGAGCACGCTCGCGAGCACCCGGTTCACTGTGGCGCGTTCATGCCACAGCTCCCAGCCAACCCGGTAGGAAGGACTGAACTGAAATAGCTTCAACGCGTCCTTCACCCGACCAACCTCCAGCAGCGCAAAGCCGAGCGCGAGCCCCTTCTGCGCATCCATTCGAGGAACTCGACGTGCCACGGCGGTCTCGAATTCGGCTGTCAGGGTGCGGACCGCAGTGGAAAGGTCGCCAAGATCGGCCTTTGCTGCTGCGACCAGCTCGACAATCGAGTCGTGATGAACAGCTAGCTGCCCTGTGTACGGCTTGTCTGCCTCAATCCGCTCCGCAATCTCGAGAGCATCCTGCGGCTTCCCCATGTGGCATTGTGCGGCCATCACGAAGACAGCAGCTTCAACCCTGATCGCAGGATCGGAACTCGCCAGCAGCGGACTCGCAAGCCCGTGAGCGACGGCGAATTGTCCTCGGAAGTAGGCAATCATAGCTCGACACAGGTCGGTCTCTGCCGAATGTTGGCCATCGACAAGGACCTGAGCCTGGTCAAACAGGCCTTCGAGTATCAGGCCCCTCGCCCGCGTCACCAAGCACGAACTTGTCCCTGACAAGGACATGTTGGCACTGTCGAGCACAGCGTGCGCGTCGACACTGCATCCGGTCGCAAACAGAACGGTGGCGTACTGATTCGCCGCAGCCACGGTGCCGTACATGGACCATGCAGCAGAAGCAAGTCTGGTGGCCGAGGATAAGTCGGCCACCGCGAACGCCGCGGATGAAGCGTTTAGTAACGCGCTCTCGGCGACTGCGTGTCCGGCCTCGAGCTGCCATTCGACCATCCTGAGTGCGCTATTCTGCCACGATGGTTCATAGTCAGCGTGAGCATTGACCAGTTCACCTGCTAGGGCTCGGCGCTCCAGCACACCCATGTCATTGCGCACGAGCTCACCGACAAGCGGATGCGCGAGTCGAACATGAAGGCGCTCCGCATTCATGTAGCCAGACGCCTCTCCGTGTTCGACGAGTCGCACAAGCGCGGCTTTCTCCAACTCAGCGATCGCTCCACCACCGCTAATTCTCTCGATGAGAGCCATCGGTACGGGCTCAGCCAGCGTGACAACCTGCAGAGCGCGATGCGCGGGTCGCGTGATCAACCGCATCTGGTGTCCAAGGAGATCACGAAGCCGCGGGCCGACGACAATGTCCTTGCATATCACCCACACCCCATCCCGTCGGTGTATTGCGCCTTGATCGAGGGCCGCATGCGCAAGTTCGCGGAGGAACATGGGGTTTCCATCGGCAAGCCGTGCCAATCGGACCACCGCGCTGTGCTCGATCGCCTCACCGAAGAGCGCAGCCGCGAGGCGACGCATCGCGAACTCGTCGAGCGGGTCCAGATCGATGCGAGCAAGGTGTTCGTCCTTCCACAAACTGCGAGTGGGGGCCGGTACGTCGTTCCCTCCCAGCGCGACAAGGAAATGGGCACGCCTCGACCTGGCGAGGTCCAGGAGGAGTGCGGCCGTGCCGTGATCCATCAGATGGGCATCGTCAACGAGGACCGTCACGTTCAACGTCCCTCGGTGATCGTTCGTCGGGCGACGCCCGGCCAGCCAGACCAGCCGATCGATTGTCACGCCTTGGATCTCTGCGCGTTCGCCTTCGGACAGCGCGCCGTAGGGCAGGTCCTTCGTAGCCCAGGTGGGCGCCACCCGTAGCACTCGCTGTCCGTTGGACACCAGGACGGCGGCGATCTCTTCGAGAAGCCTTGTCTTGCCAATACCGACAGGCCCCACAACCACGGCTCCCAGGTATCCATCGCGCGCGGTTACGAGGGACATCAACTTCCTGACGTCGTCCTCGCGGCCAACCAAGCCGACATCCCGAAGACGAAGCGGCACTGTGCCACAGTCGACGCCTAGGTCATCCTGCCGCCTCGGCGATGCAGACACCATGTTGATCACACTCCGCGAGTACCGGAAAGAGTCAAAATCACTCTGTCGGAGATGCATGCGGGTGGACACTAGGGTGTCCCCTACTACACCCCCCAAAATTTGGGATCATCCCAGGTCAGTCGATGCCCGACACCATCGGACTAGATCGACAACCGCCGCAGGCTCACCGGATCAATCTGGTCGTGCCAGACTCGGTCAAGAAGCTGTTCGGCCGACACAACGGCGCTATTCGTCCGTCGAGTACCTTCTGCAGCCGCCGGATCTCCCGAGGCCGCTGGTCAAAAGGCGGCGCATTACGTTAGTCATCGCCGTTTGACCAACCTGTACCCGAGTCCGGTGTCCAATGCCGTGGTGGACGACGGCGCCGTTGGTGGTCTTGATTAGGGCGACTGTGTGCAAGTCGTGATGGTCGGCCACTCGCCAGACTTGCTGTCCGGCTGACCATCCCCGGCCGAGGCGTTAGGGTTTCGGCGCACTGACTGGACAACCCGCTTGTCGGCGATCGGGCACAAATCAACTGAAACCCTCGCTTGTGATTATCTATCTGCCACAAGAGGAATGACAACCGAAAAATTCACCAACGATCAACTGGGGTCGCACGAAATCCGGCGGCTGGCACGACCGTACCAACCGCCGGACTTGGCCAGCTCATCGCACGCGCGCCCTCGTTGCTGCGACCGCATTACAAATCCTGCGGCCACAACAACGATGTGACGACGTTACTTCACCAGCGCCCTTGTCGCGCGGGCTAGCTCTGCCTCCGCTTCACCAAGTCGCGTCATTGCGACAGCATAGTTCCTCGTATAGACATCTACCACGTGAGCCCAATTTTGGTAGTCCTGCGCTGCATTCACGCCCGGCCGGGCCATTTCGGAGATCTGGAACTTTGCGTCTTGAGCGCTGTCTAGCCACCACTTGGCTTCCTCAACCATGTGCGTAGCCACATCGACCTTGGCCTGCGCGGAACGACGTACCATTTCTGCGGCGGATGGCAATGACCGCGAGGCCTGCGTCACCTGTGCTCCCACCTGCTGCGCAACCTGCTGACACCTCCCCGATGCCGCACACCCGGCAGCGGCACCTCCCGCAGCCGTAGCTGTCTCACCACCGGAAACAACTACAGCTGGCGCAGCTCCTTCGAGCATTGCGAGTGCGAACCCTGCCGTTGCCGTCGCAAGAACAGTTGCCCATACGACGGTCATCACTTGTTCGAATTCCGGATTGCCTTGGGAACTGGCGTGCCGGACCCATCCTTCATGTTTCGCTTCAAGCGTCTGGTCGTCGAACCCGAGGAACATACCCGCAGTTGCCGACTGATTCCCACATTCGGTTCCGTTGTCGTCTCTGCTGAGGCATTCGAGGATGCGGATTTCACCGGTGGTGCCTGCGATTGCTTCTTGTGTGGGGTCGGTGTCGACGGCGGTGGCGTTGGCGGCTTCCCAGGCGACGTCGTCGACCTGGTTGTTGGTGGTCGCGTCGGATTTTTGGACTGTGGCGTTTTGTTTGGCGGCTTGTGCGGCGCGTTTGGCGTTTTCGAAGTCTTGGTCGGCGCGGACGTGGTCGAAGTATTCTTTTTCGGCGCGGGAGAGTGCGGTGCGTTGGTGGGCGGCGAGTCCGTCGGTGCCGCCGTCGTAGTAGGAGTCGCCTGCGCTGACGAACTCCATGAAGGCATCGGCCTGGACTTGGTCCCACCAGCGCTGAGAGATGGCGGCGTGGTCGTTCTTGTATGTGTAGCCGGTGGGGTCGGTGTTGTTGACCGGGTCGTTGCGGACGTAGGTGTAGGGGTTGTAGGCGAGTCCGTCGTGTTTGTTTGCGACGACGGGGTCGGGGGTGAGGAAGGTTTTGTTCGTGGTGTCGTAGATGCGGCCGCGTGCGTTGAGCAGCCCTGTGGCGCGGTCGTGTTCGTGACCGGTGAATGTGCGTGTCACGTCGCCGGTCAGGGCGGTCGGGGCGCCTGCGGTGTCGATGAGGGCACCGAACGGTTCGAAGCGCATGCGGTTGGTTGCCGTGCCTGCGTTGTCGATGACGGTCGTGGTGGAGCCTCGCGTGTCGGTCAGGGTGTACTCGATGGTGGTCTTTCCTGGCGTGTGGACGGCCTGGCCGATCGGGCCGTCGGTGCCGGCGAGGTGGAAGATGTCGCTCTCGGCGCCGGACTCTGTGCGGTGTTCGTAGTAGCCGGGGACGTAGAAGGTGCGGTTGGCTCCGGAGGACTCCACGGTCTTGTTGCCGAATGCGTCGTAGCGGTAGCGGGTGACGGTGCCGTCTTTCGTCACGGTCTTCGGCAGGTCGAAGCTGGTGTAGGTGATGTTCTGGAGGGTCTGCCCGCCCTCGCTCTTGGTGCCGGTTCGACGTCCGCGGGAGTCGTAAACGAATCCTGTGATGCCTGCGTTGTTAACCGTCGAGTCAATGTTGCCGAGGGTGTGTGGGCCACCGGTCGTGCCGTGGGCACGGTCTTCAAAGCCTTGTGGGCCGGTCACCCGGGCAAGGTTGCCCAGCGGGTCGTAGGTGTAGTTGGTTTTCTTGTCCGGTGAGCCCGCAGCGCTCAGCAGCCACTCGGTCAGTCGACCCACGGCGTCGTATGAGTAGGTGCTGGTGGTCTTGTCAACCGCGTCGGTTTCGGTGCGGATCAGACCGTTGTCGAAGTAGGTGGTCGCGAGGTCCTGCAATGAGGTTTGTCCCTTGACTGCCGTGGTGCGCTGCAGCCGACCGGTGCCGTTGAAGTAGACGTTGTGCACGGTTGTAGCGGCGGCACCGGTCCCAAGGGTCGCGGTGTCGAGCGCGCCGTTGTACTCCCGGGCCTGAACCGACCACAGCTGTTCGGCACCGTTCGCGACGGTGGCGGCATGGCCGTGGGCGTTGTATCCGGTAGTCACCGTGTATCGGGTGTTCGCGTCGTCGAAGTACGCCGGGTAGGTGAGCGTCGCCGGACGCCCCTCGGTGTCGAAGCCGCGGTCGATCTTCCTCACCTTGTTGTAGTCAGGCGACGACGAGTCGGTGTCCTTGTAATCGGTCCCGACCTGGCGGCCGAATTGGTCGTACCGGTAGGCGACCCGGATCTTGTCGGGGCTGTCGGCGTAGTCCAGCTTGCCGATGCCGTTGGCCGCCGTGTCGAAGACGAAGGTCGTGGCGCCGTCTTCGTTCTGCTTCGTCGTCATGCGGCCGAGGTCGTCGTAGCCAAAGGTAGTGGCGACGTTGGCTCCGACGTGAGTGGAGGTGTCCACCTCACCGGTTCCGTGATACGAGGTCCTAACCTCGCCGCGGTCCGGGTCCTGTGATCGGGTCTGCCGCCCGAGCACGTCGTACTCGTAGGACAACGCGTTGTTCTGTGCGTCAATGATCTTCACCGTGGAGCCGAACGGCCCGTACTCGTACTTCGTCGCCAGGCTCTGCGCCGGACTCACTGAGCTGTTGATCTGGGTCGTCGTGGTCACGCGGCCGTCCACATCGACCGCCGAGCGCGTCTCGGCACCAGTTTGGTCGAACGAGCGGGTCTCGAACATCGAGGGGTACTCGTTGCGGGCGACCTTGCCGTCAGGCCCGGTTGTGGTGAGCAGATGGTCGAGGCTGTCGTAGACGAACGAGGTCGTTCCGATCGGAGATGGACCGCTTACCGTCACAGCTCGCCCGAGGTGGTCGAAGGTCGTGGACGAGCCATGCATCGCGCCGTCGAAACCCTTGCTGCTGGACGAAAGCGTCCGCCCGAGGGCGTCGGTGACAGTCTGCACCACGTTTGGCCCGCTGGTGGCGGTGATGACCGCGCCGTTGATGCCACCGCTGAGGTCGATCCTGTTGTCGTAGGTGAAGTCGGTACCCGCGCCGACGGCAGGAGTGGTGTGCAGTGGCTTGCCGAACTGGTCATACGTCGCGGAACTTTGGACACCGTTGGCATCCATCGAGGCGACGAGCACACCGAGCGCGGGATGCGTCGCCGTCCAGGTCGTCGGCCGGTACTGCGATTGGTCATGCTCGGTCCACACCTGCGACGGGTGGATCCGCTCGTCCGGCTGGCCCGGGAACACCGGGTCATGGCGAATGTGAGTCACCCGTGGCGGCAGTGCCGGGCTCGCGGGATCGCCCGCGACAACGGTAACGGTGTCCTGGACGCCCCATTCGTCGTAGTGCACGGCACTCATCGAGCGAACGTCCGGATCCGGGCTGTCCTTCTCAATCCAGGTGGTGTCCAACCGCCCGCGGTCGTCGTGGTGGTAGGAGTAGGTGCGAGTCACCGCTGCCGGGGTGTTGTCCGGTTCCTCCCGCTTCACTGTTCGCCGGAGCGGGAGCCCAAGAAGCCACTCCGCGGTCCGGTTCTCCACATCGGTGTGGACTGTCTCGGTGATACCACCCGTGGTCTTGGTTTGCTCGTCGATCGTGTTGCCGTAGTGATCGACGCTGACACCACGGTCGATCTGCCGTGCCGGGTTGCTCGGCTCCACCACGCCGCCGACGTGCTCCGCGGCGTTGGTGCCCACGAGGGCACCCCATCGCAGTGTGACCTGCTGGTCCCAGTCCTTCGTGATGGTGTGCGGCACGAAAGACTGGTACACGCCCTGCAGGTTCGAAGGGTGGCGCCAAGCGCTGATGTAGCGAACCCTGCTGACTCGAGCCTTCGCCTGCTGTGGCTTGGTGGGTTCGGCCAATTGTGCCTGGGTCAGGATAGGCACCACCGTCGTCACTGTGTCCGGCCCGGCGAACGGGTAGTACTTGCCTTCGACCTGAGTCCTGTGCTGGGCGAAGGTGGTAATGGTCTCGATCGGGCGCTGCGGGTCCCACACACGCATCACACCGAATCCGAGCCACCCACGTCCACGGGTGTCTACGACTGGGTCCTCGTAGGAGTAGTACCGCTGGTAGGGGGCGAGAACCTGCCCCTCGTAGGGGTTGACCCAGTGGTCGCGGGACTCGACCTGTCGGACCACCCAGACGCTTCGACGCGTCGAGACGAGCGGATAGGCGCTGGGGTAGTCGGCCAGCCGCTCCATGTGGTCGGTCCAGTTCGGCGAGTAGGTGACCGTCTGAGCAGGCCACTGGGTGCCCTCGTCGGTCACACGCCGCATGCGGTCGCCTTGGAACCCGTTGTTGATCAGCAAGAACAGCCGGTTCTGTGAGATCCGGACGATGTCGGGCTTGCCGTCACCGGTGAAGTCCCCGACCTGCGACGTGCCACGACCGAAGTTCTCGTGCAGGGTTCCACCGTCACCGGCGACCTTCGCCCACTCCCAGGCCCCGTTCCCCTTGGACACGAGGACGTTGGTGTAGTTGGTGTTGAACGCCACCAGGTCGTCACGACCGTCTCCGTTGACATCGGCGACTCGCAGATCGGCGTAGGCGTCGTGACCGATGTTCTGTTCGGTGGGGTCCAACACCAGTCCGTTACCGGTGTTCCACAACAACGCTCCTGGCCGGTCCCAGCCACCATTCCAGTTGATGGGAAGAAGCAGATAGTCTTCCAGGCCGTCACCGTTGTAGTCGCCGGTCAGCGGCGCATACCCCTTGACCTGGGGCAACGACCGGAAATGGACGGAGCCGTCCTGGTCCATGTAGGACACCGGGTCAACAGTCGGAATACCAAGATCATTCAGCCGCATCGCGTAGACCAGATCCGAGCACTTTCCTCCAGCCGTGCGCTGCGGACCGACCAGTTCGGCTCGGCCATCGCCATCGATGTCGGTGACCCTCGCGCCGTCCTTGCAGGTGATGAACTTCGACGCGCTGGACTGACCGAACACGCCACCGGTGTTGAGCCGGACCGAGTACGACTTCCCAAGTGCGTTGGGAACGTCAGCCGTCGCCCAGTCCAGGCGCGCGTCGCCGTCGAAGTCACCGAAGTTCGTGTCGATCGGATTGTCGACAGCCACGCCACTGGAGACGAACTTCTTGGCCAGCGGGCTCCACCGCATGACCCGATCGTGGGTGCCGGACGCGTCAGAATACTGGGCGACGAACTCGGTGGCACCATCGCCCTCCAGGTCCATCGGCCGTGAGTCGCCCAACTTCACGTTGTTGGGCCACTCGGGCATCGCGGTGGTCAGCAGAAGGCGATCAGTCAACGGCGACACCGCACCCGTCGCGCCATCCCGCTTGGCGAGCAACGCCCACACGGGCGAGTCGGCATCAGAGGTCCCACCCAAGGTGTACACGGCATCGTCGGCACCATTGCCGTCGATGTCGGCCACCTTCATCGTGGGCGGCCGAACCTGCCCGACAACCGTCGGCATGTTCCCCAGGTAAGACTCCGCGAAACTTGGAACCGCCGACTGAACAGGAGACTCCCAACCGAACTCCTTCGCTCGCATGCACGCCCCGCTCGGTGCGCACTTGGCCACAGATGACAGCAAGCTACGGTTGTTCAAGCTGGCCAGGTAGGTGAGGTTGTACTGCCAGACCAGGTCGGTCGCACCGGGGTTCGGCGCAAACATCTTCACCGACTTCAGCCGCCGGGACTGGGTGTACTTCACGCCGTTGGCATACCCGAATGACTTGTCGGGCCTGTCCTCGTACACGAACTGGACATACCGCGAGCCCAACGAGCTTCGGTCGTTCACACCCTTGAAGGTGTAGGAGACGAACGTCGGCAGGAACTCCGCCCCGGCGGTACCTGCCACGTTCTGATAGGTGAACCTGACCTCGTTCCCGGACCGATCCGATCGCTTCTGCTGCAACCACAACACCCGCGGCTGATGGGTCGCCACAGCGCCCGCCTTCGGGGCAAGCCCCGACCAGAACACATCGGACTGCGTACGGGTGGCGGTCCTCGAGACATAGGTCATGATCTGACCGTCCTTGGTCCGAACCTCAAACGAATCCGGCCCATCCGGGCTGGTCCCGTAGGACACGACCCGCGCGAAACTGTCGGTCTCCGTCCGGTACTCAGTGCCGTTGCCCCCGTAGGCACTGCCCGTCCCATTAGGCCCGCCGCTGACAACCAGCTTCTGCCCATCCAGACAAAACCGGTCACCCGGACCGAACGTAACGCGCGCGACCTTCCCCTCGGTCGACAACGACCTGTCACACCGGGTCACACTCGACGACGCACCGGCAAGCGACCAGCCTGTACCCACAAGCCCATCACCACCACGACTGGAATATCGAAGCGACAGCGACGGCTGCATACCAGCCCGCCCAGCCGGAACATCCAACGGAATCGAGTACGCGAACGAGCCACTCGACGTCACATCCCACGAGCCCGGCAACACACCGGTCTTCCCCTGCGCCGGAACGATCCCCGGCAACGCAGCCCACCCCCTGGGCATCCCCGGCGGCGCGAGATCCGCGGCCCGGGCTTCCTGGCCAGCCCACGGCACCACCTCAACCAACGAGAACATCGTTACTAACGCCAATAGCCCCATCAAGACGCGTTTCGTCGACCGCCGCGGCACGCCAGGCGAACCAACAAGCCACTCCTGCACGGGATCCCGCTTGAAGATCATCGCAATCCAATCTCGGCATCACTAAGCGTGGACAAATCCCCATCGGCACTGTGACAGCGGGGGCAGAGCGTGACATGAGCATTGGATACTCATCCGCCATTGATGAACGCTCAACACACTTGACAACCGTGGGTCTGAGTCGTAAAGGGACTGTCCGTGATCTTGTGGGTGGTGGGTGATCTTGACCATGTCGGAGTGGTTGCCCCGGTTGGAAGGGATCGAGGTTGGCAGGCAAGGACGCGGCGGCCGGTTCGGGTGCCGGATCGACAGCAGGTGACGATCTTGACGTGCGGGTCGCGCGGGAGTTGATCGACAAGGCGCGCGCCGAGGGCGTGTCGTTGGTCGGCCCGAACGGGCTGCTGCGGCAGCTGACGAAAACGGCGTGTCGGAAGCGGCGTTGAACGCCGAGTTGGACGATCACCTCGGCTATGAGAAGGGTGACTCGGCCGGGAAGTTCGGGTCGAACGAGCGGAACGGTTCGTCATCGAAGACGGTGGGCACCGATGTCGGTGATGTTCGGATCGATGTCCCTCGGGATCGGGAGGGAACATTCACCCCGAGCATTGTGCTGAAGTATTCGCGTCTGGTCGAGGGATTCGACGACACGATTATCTCGCTGTATGCGAAGGGGTTGACCACCGGCGAGATCCAGGCGCACTTGGCCGATATCTATGACGCGCAGGTGCCGCGGGAGTTGATTTCGAAGATCATCGACAAAGTGGTCGAGGAGTTGAATTCGTGGCAGGCGCGCCCATTGGATCGCGGACGGTTTCCAGTTGCCCCGGGGAACCAGCGCACTGGCCGCGCTTACCGGCACCGACGCGGCCGGGGACGGTCTCGCGACGGCGCACTGAAGCAGTCCACGCCGATGCGGTCGATCCACGACCGGCCAGCGGGTGTCGCCTCCCGCCGGGAAGTTGGGCATTGGGAAGGGGATTTGATTGGTCGGCGCCGGGCAGCGCTCGGCGATCGCAACCCTGGTCGAGCGAAAGACCAGACTCACCATGCTGGTCAGGCTCCCAAATGGACACTCAGCGCTGGCGGTCGGTGACGAACTCAGTGCCACCTTCGCACGTCTTCCCGCCCGCCTTCGCAGAACCCTGACGTGGGATCAGGGCAACGAAACGTTCCACCACCAACGCATCGAGCGTGCGGCGACCGGGCTGAGGATCTACTTCGCGGACCCGCATGCTCCCTGGCAACGCGGCACCAACGAGAATACGAATGGTCTTCTGCGCCAGTACTTTCCGAAGAGCACCGACCTGAGCGCCTGGACCAGCGACCAGCTCGAGCAGGTCGCCGCCGAACTCAACGACCGTCCCCGTCTCTGCCTCAACGACAGCAGTCCGACCGAATTCATGCGACGATTGGAACGACGAACGATTCGCAACGTTCGCTAGAAACCGCCGCCCCTTTATCCGGTTGTGCTGATCGGCGCTATCAACGTCAAGATCAGGGTTCTGTCGCCGATCTTGTGATCGCGGGGGTCTGTGATCATGGTCGCGGTGCGCATGTGGTGGTTTCGAGCGGCTGTTCCCGCACCTGTCTGCCCTGGTCATCGAGCATGTCGATCGCAGTGACGGGGTGGTCGGGTTGACGGCGCGGGTGCGTGCCAGGTCGGCGTCCTGTCGCCGCTGTGGTCAGACCTCGGCCACGGTTCATGGCCGCTACTCGAGGCGGTTGGCCGACATCGGCGTCGGAGGCGCTCGTGTGGTGATCCGGTTGGCGGTTCGCCGGTTCCGCTGTCTCAATGACGCCTGTCGGGCGGCCACGTTCGCTGAGCAGGTGCCCGATCTGACCAGGCCCCATAGCCGTCACACGCCGCAGCTGCGCGCGATGCTGACCGCGATCGGGCTGGCGTTGGCGGGCCGTGCCGGTTCCCGGCTGGCCGCGGCGCTGGGCCAGGTCGCTGGTCGGGACACGCTGCTGCGGCTGGTCAAAGCCATCCCGGAGGAGCCTCTCGCCCTGGTGAAGGTGTTGGGAGTGGACGACTTCGCGTTGCGCCGAGGACGCCGCTATGCAACCGTGCTGATCGATCTTGACACCCGTCGACCGCTGGACATGTTCGACGGCCGCGACGGCGACCGGCTCGTGTCCTGGCTGCGGGAACATCCTGGTGTCGGTGATCTGTCGTGACCGGGCCCGCGGCTATGCCGAAGGCGCTCGAAGTGGTGCCCCTCAGGCGATCCAGGTCGCGGATCGGTTCCATCTCTGGCAGAACCTCGGCCAGGTCGTGGAGAAGACCGTCAACGTGTTGCGGCCGCATCTGGCCGACCCGACCCCAGCCCCGGAACCTTCGACGGAGCCTCCGCTGGTGATCCAACGGTCATCGGAGAAGAAGATCGTCAGCCGGATGCGCGAGCACTACGCCGCGGTTCGGCACCTGATCGGCGAGGGCTGGTCCAAGTCCGCGGTCGGACGTCAACTCGATCTGCACCCCGCCACCGTCCGCAAGTTCGCCAACGCCGCCTCCATCGACGAGCTGATCGCCAAGACCGAGCAACGCGCCCATCTCGTCGACGCGCACGTCGAATACCTGCACCAGCGGTGGAACGACGGGCACCGCAACGCCACCCAACTCTTCCGCGAGATCACCGAACACGGCTACGCCGGCGGCGAACTGGCTGTTCAACGCTATCTCCGACGGTTCCGCCACGGCAGGGGGCACGCGCCTGTCCCGGCGCCGAAACCGCCCTCGGTCCGGCAGATCACCACCTGGATCATGACTCGACCCGACCGCCTCACCCGAGACGACACCGCCCAACTCCGCAAACTCCGACGCAGATCCCCTGACCTGGACCGACTCGTCACCCACGTCCGCGACTTCGCCACCATGCTCACCGGACTGCAAGGCCAACGTCTCGACACCTGGATCACCGCCGCCGAGAACGACACCCTGCGACCACTCGCGTCCTTCGCCAACTTCCTCCGCCGCGACCTCGACGCCGTCCGCAATGGACTCACACTGCCTCACAGCTCCGGCCCAGTCGAAGGCACCATCAACCGCCTCAAAATGCTGAAACGACAGATGTTCGGCCGCGCCGGACTCGACCTCCTCCGAAACGCCTCATCCACACCTGACCCCCGCGATCACAAGATCGGCGACAGAACCAAGATCAGGGATGGTGCCGTGTCGAACCGGCCGATCTACGTGGCGGTCGGGATCGATCTCGCTGGTGAGCGTGACGTGCTGGGCATGTGGGTCGGCACCGGCGGCGAGGGTGCGAAGGGCTGGCTGAATCACCTGTCGGACCTGAAGAACCGCGGCGTGGAGGACGTCCTGATCGTCGCCTGCGACGGTCTGAAAGGCCTGCCCGAGGCGATCACCACGCTGTGGCCGGCCGCGACGGTGCAATTGTGCGTGGTGCACCTGGTGCGGGCCAGCCTGCGCTACGCCTCGAAGAAGTATTGGGCGCCGATCACCAAGCAATTGAAGCGGATCTATACCGCCCCCACCGCCGAGGCCGCGGAAACCGTGTTCACCGACTTCTGTGCCGAGTGGGAGGACAAGTATCCGGCGATGATCCGTCTGTGGCGCAACAGTTGGGAGCAGTTCACCCCATTTCTGGCGTTCCCGCCGGAGCTACGGAAACTCGTCTACACCACCAATCGATCGAGAGCTTGAACTCCCGGTTCCGGCAGGCCACGCGGCGTCGCGGACACTTCCCCAATGAGCAGGCCGCACTCAAGGCCCTGTATTTGGTGATCAAGAATCCGCTCAAGAACCGTTCCAATATCACCGGCCGAACGGGTAGGGTGGAAACAAGAGTTGAACACGCTCGCCATGTATTACGGCGACCGGCTCACCGCGCAGTAATCGACAGGGTGATCACACCATCACCCACAAGATTGCTGACACTCCCAGGTGTCAAGCCGTGGGCAACAGAGATGTCGCCGCGATCGGGCGTGAGAGTTCGCTAGCGTTCGCGGCGGACGATGGCGTGCTCATCGTTGACGTCGGAGTGATCGGGATACCCGACCCGATCGCCCCCGACGTAGAAGTGGTGGTCGGCGCCACAGTTGTCGGCGGGGCGGGGGTCGTGGTCTGTGCACACGGGTCCGCTGTGGTCGACGTGGCCGGGCTGGGCTGGGTCGCGGTCTGCGGCGCCGGGGGCGTCGGGCAGGTGGGCTCGGTAGGGCTCGGGGTGGTGGTGGTCGTCGGCTCGGCGCTAGTCGCGGTCGTTGGGCGGCGGATGGTGGTCGAGTCAGTGGTGAATATCGTGGTAGTCATCTGAGTCGGGGAAGGACTCGGACTTGGCGGGATTTGCGGAGTGGAAGTGTTCCCCGGAACAGCCTGCCTAGGCGAAGCGGGCGGCGCGGCCATCGCCCTGACGTGCGGCACTGGGGTGGTCGGGACCGGGGTCACGCCGCGAGCGTAGGAGTCGGCCCAGGACAGAACGGTGCGCACGTAACTGTTGGAGTGGTTGTAGCGGAACACGGCGGCGGCGCGGTTGGCCGGGTTAGACATGTCCATACCGCCCGAGCACAGGTACTTCGCTGAGCCCAGGGTGGCGTCGTAGATGTTGTTGGGGTTGGTCTCGCCGTCGCCGTTGCCGTCGGAGGCGTAGCCCTTCCAGGTGGAAGGGATGAACTGCATGGGGCCGACCGCGCGGTCCCAGCGGTTGTCGCCGTCGTAGCGGCCGCCGTCCGTGTCGGAGATAGCGGCGAAGCCTCCGCCGTTGAGCACTGGACCCAGGATCGGCGCGGCCGTGTCGCCCTTGGAGTTCACCCGGCCGCCGCGGGCGTGGTTGGACTCGATGCGGCCGATCGAGGCCAGCAGCGACCACTCCATGCGGCAGCCCGGTAGCGATGCGTTCACCGTTTGCGCAGCGCGCATGTAGGCGTCGAGCATGGCGCCCGGGATGCCCAGCGGACCGCTCGGCGCTGTACCCGGGCCGAAGTTCAGCACACCCGGGTTGCGTCCTGCCGCGAGGATGTCCGCGCCGATCACCACGGTCTCGGGCAGCGAGCCGTCCGCGCTGACTTCCGAAGGATCGGTCAGGCCAGGAAGTCCGGCACCGACCGATCGCGCTCCACCCAACTCGCCGCCAGTATCCCAGTGCGACGGCGAGCCTGCTGAGCTGACCACGCTTACGCATAGAAATGCTGCGGCACTGGTCAGGTAGCGCCAGCGCGTCGACGCTCCCGATGACGAACGTTTGGAATGCACTTGGACGTCGGCCAATCTGCGGTGAGGCTGGACACTCCAACCTTGGACTTCCAACGCGACGGTCGCACTAGGGGTCCAGCCCTAGCACTCCCCCAAGTTCGACCGCCGGTGTTGGTCGTCATCCGGGCAATGGTGAAGTGCGGACCCGATCGTGCTGTCGACACACCTGATCTTGGGGGCACGCCCAGGGACGAACCCTAATGACTGGATCTGGTCGCAAGCTGGATTGTCGACTGGGACCGCACCGAGCGGATGGCGTCCATTGCGCGGTGCTCGGGCGAGAGCGTTGGCGGAGTACCGGATGGTGATCAGTGGCGAAGCTGTGGTTCGAGCGATACTTGCTGGGCGCCCTTCGCGCAGTGGACTGCGGCGAGATCGTTGGCACTTCGGCCTCAGGAGTCCTTCGACACCGCAGCCTCGAATTATCCGAGGGACTGTTCGCTGCGCTGTTCCAACTCCGCCGAGATGGACATGTCGACCTGGCCGATCGCGCAGGCGCCGATGGGTGGTTCCCAGCTGTGCTCACCGAGAGCGGAACGCGCCTGCTTCATGCCTGGACCGCCTACCTGGTCGAAGAACACACGCAGCGCGCCCAGGCTCGCATGACCAGATGACAATACTCCGGTTTCGATGTCATCCAAATCTGTTTCTACTGTCCACGACACAAGATCATGTCAGAACCGGCCATTAAGATCCACATGAGACGCGCCCTTAGGAGGTTTCCATCATTATTCCGAGAATCTCACGACGTTTAGTTATTCCGAGTTTGCGATAGACATTTCCTGGGTGAACCTCAATCGTCTTGGGTGTCACGAACAGTGTTTGTGCGATTTCTCGGTTGGTGAAATGCTGGGCAGCCAATTCCGCTACACGGCGTCCGCTGGGTCAGTGTGTCGGGCCCAGTGAGCCCATTTCATCCTCTGGTGGTCTCGTGGTTCTGTAGGACGTGGATGGCTTTGGCCAGTCGGCCTGCGCGGCGTGGGCAGCAGCGGAGTTTGCGCAGGATGCGCCAGGTCTTGAGTTGAGCGTTGGCGCGTTCGCCGGGACCGCGGAGCCGGGCGTGGGCGCGGTTGGCGTCTTTCTGCGATTCCGGCTTGTTCCGACCCCTGTAAGGGGTGATCACGTGCCTGCCCGTGGGGTCGTAGCCGTGGTAGCCCTTGTCGGCCAGGGCGATCAGCCCTGCGTCGCGGAGGGCGGCGAGGATGTTCCAGATCCGAGCCGCGGCGGTGTCGTGGGTGCTGCCCGGCAACTGGCCCGAAACCCACAAGATCGCCCCTTCCGGTGAGGCGATGACCTGCAGGTTCACCCCATGGATCTTGTGCTTGCCGGAGTAGAAGGGGCGGTCGGCGGCCACCCGGTCGATCGGGATCAGCGTGCCGTCGACCACCACGTAGGCCACGCCCGCCCGCTTGGCCGTGCGCAGCGCGGTCCGCAGCTTCGGTGCCCGCCGCGCGAGCAGTTCCACGGTCTCGTCCACATACCGCCAGCAGGTGGTGGTCGACACGCCGAACCCGGCACCGACCTCGGCGAACGGCTCACCCTTGCGCAGATACACCAGCACCAGCAGGGCCTGCTGGCCCGGGTTCAACACCCGCCACCGCGACCCGATCTCAGCGCGGTGGGCGCGGATCAGGCCGGACACGAAAGTCAGGGTCGCATGCGACACGGGCAGCGCGGCACGGTAGAACAACATCTGAAGCCCCTGGGCGCAACTGGACGATCTTGGTCGAAAGTCCTGCTACCAGGGGCTTCGCCACGCCCAGACGCCGCCACGCCGACGGCCATCAACACGTGATCACCAGAAGTCTTGCCCACCAACACATCCACCTCAGGATGAAATGGGCTCAGTGAGCCCGACACGTCGTGGGCGGGCTCCTGCGGTGACGAGTTCCGTGTGGGCGCGACCTGCCACCGCGGCAGCTCCAAGTCTCAGCTTTATAGTGACAATCGTCAAAGCAATGCTGTACATGGTCGGGAGTGGGCAGCCGACTCAACGCGACGCGCAACTCAAGCCCGGTCACCGATCTCGGCATGGGCGGTACCCACTACGTGCCACTCGCGCTCCATTTGCCACGAACCCTTCGTTCGTCGCTCCAGCACGACATGTGCGTCGCTGCGAGTGCTGTGGCGGCACGTGGCCGGAGCGCGGTCAGGATCACGATACGCGACGGCAAGTGTGCCAACGACGGGCTGGCTCACACGCACGTTGATCCGCCGCTCCCCGACCCTCCCGCTAACAGACCACGTCAGTCCATCGACCTCGGTATGAAACCGAGGCGCGACGAGAAGGGGGTCGCAGTTGGGCCAGCGTTCGCCGTCGAGGTGGAGTGCAAGAAACGTAACTGGAGGGAGCACCCGCAGAACCGGGCGACGGGCCACGGCGGAGACGATCTCCAAGACGTCCCCACCACCCAGTTCGGCATGAAGCCACGTCCAGCATTGAGCGTTGCCGTGTCCGTAGATCCTCGCCGAGGCACCCGGTGCGCCGACGAGATCCAGGACGCCGCCCGGCCAGCGGACATAGCCCGTGTACCTCGCGGTTGGAGCGGGCACGACGTGCGCGGCCGGAAGAAGCGACCGCCGCCACGCCCAGGCCGGGAAGGTGAGTAGAGGTTCGGTAGGACTTGAGATAGCGACGTCCCAGTGTGCCTCGGTAGTCTTGCCTCGCAGGTGGTGACGGCTCTGCTCCACTGGTCCTGCCTGAAAGACGAGGTTCCGGCCAAGCGTGGTTTCCGCGTACGGGGTGGGACCGAAGCGGCTGAGGGCGGGCACCTGCCCGGGTGGGAATACGGCGATCCAGCCAAGCGTGTGGGCGGCGTCTCCGTTCGTGGGAGCCACGAGTTCGTGATGCAGCCAGATGCCAGTACCCGTGTGTGGATCAGTCAGCGTGGTGTACCAAACCTCGAGTCGGCCTCGCTGGCCCTTCCACCGCGGCGACCAATAGTCGACCACCTTTTCTCCTTTGTGCACTGAGCTACTCGACCCACGAAGGCGAGTGTTTGGTCGCCCGCTACTCGAGTTCGGGCGGCAGCGGTCAAGCCACCGCCGCATTCACTTGGCGGGCTCAGAAGTCTCTGTCTCGGATGAGGTACTGGTCGTCGATGTCGACGATCCCGAGGAGGTGGTTGGAGTTCGGGTTGGTCCAACCGAGGTGATGGTCGGCTCAGAGGCCGATTCCGCTGTTGGGCTGCTGCCAGCAGCACCGCTCGGAGTCGGTAGCGGAGTCCCGCTGGCTGGCAGCGCCGTGATCGGCGGCTCGCTGGGACGGTCAGACAACCTGGTTGCCTCGTCTGTTGTGGCGCGTGGTCGTGTGGGCTCCGACGTCTGTATGGGAGCGGTGGGGCTTTCCTTGACCTCACTGGGCGATGTGCTCGGCGGCCCGAGAGGCGGGACTTCGACCGCGGCGGCGCCCACAGATCGCGGGAGTATCCGCTTGGCGCCCGCGTAGCCGTCCAGCCACAGCCGACTGATCTTCACGACATCCCCTGTCTGAGGCGCGTGGATGACCATTGTCCCACCTACATACAGTCCAACGTGGTTGACTATCTCCGCCCCCTCATCGCGAAGAGCCCAGAACACGAGATCTCCGGGCTGGAGGTCTCGGAGTTCAACCGAGGCGCCTACGCGCGCTTGCTGCCGCGCCGTCCGGGGGAGTGATATCCCGATTTGAAGGTATGTCTGCTGGGTGAGTCCCGAGCAGTCGAACGAATCCGGCCCTGTCCCGCCCCATTGGTAGGGCTTACCGCGCTGACTGAACGCGTACTCCATCAGCGCGGCTCGACCATGATTGGCCGCCGAGGATACGAAGCCGTTCGCCGCGAAGCTTGGCTCGGACCGTATGGGCTGATCCGTCGAGGGTTCGGCATCCTTAGCTGCTTCGGGCGCTTGGGGATCAGTCGAATTCTCCAGTGCCGACAACTCTTGTTCCAGACGCCACCGACGAGGACCATGCATGTCGGTGTCGGATGGCTCAATGCGCGGCACAGCCGACCTTGGCGGGACAAAGGCGTCGCCCGCAAGCTCAGGTGAGTCGATGGCGGCACCCAACAACGCGCCGGTGGCGAGCAGCACGGGTGCTACGACGAGCGCGCGCGCCCAGCCGATCATGTGGTTCCCTCCGGCGTGGCGAACTCAGCCTCCCACAAGGTGAAGTGGTCCCGGTACGAGTCAAGCTGTTTGTGGTCGATAGCGACATCTCCCAACTCGACTTCAAAGCGCAGTTTTAGGGACCATGAGCGCAACGCCGCGACCAAAAGCAGTGCAGATGTGAGTATCGCCAGCGCCGCATCCCGCAAGCGACGTGACCATCTCGACCCAGAAGTATCGGGCGCCACGATTCCCTCCTCGTCAAGGCGGACAGGACTTAACGCGCGCACCGCCAGACTCACGTGTGCGCCTGAGGGCCGCATCGGGGGGCACCCCAAGTTCATTACCAACAGTGTGACGTGCCCCCACGCGTAGCGGCTAGCTACAGAGGGCAATTGAGTATTGATTACTCAATTGCTGGTTGTCTCGGGCGAGAGATCATTTATGCGGTCCGGCGGACACCCCAGACGCCAATGGCGCTTCTTTAAGTTTAGAGGCGGTGCAGGGTGATGGTGTGGGTGACTTTCCAGGTGGAGGGTTGTCCAGGTTTGCGGGTGGGTCCGCCGGTTCCGGTTGCTCGTCGTTTGCTCGATTCCGTGGCCGCGTTGTTCGGTTTTCAGGGCGCCGCAGCACCTGCAGACTGTGGGTGGGACGCGGGCAGGCGCCGAGCGTGACGCGGATGATCACCTCGATTTCAGATGGCCGCTGCGGCGACACAGTTGGTCACCGCGACCGCCACAAAACGTGATGGGACGGCGGGATCCGACACAGCCCCTGCTCCATGTCGGTCCCGCCGTCCCGCCCGGCCCCGCTCCGCCGGACCCGCGAACCCTAACCACGTCGCGTGCTGGCGGGCCGCGCGGATGATCGCGTTCCTCCCCCGCGCCGGGGAGTTTCGCCGTCTGCGGCGGCGAAACGGGCGTGGCGGCGTCGTGGGTCGTGCACTGTGGGTCGTGGTTGGGGCGTTCCCGGTGGCCACGAACCGGTGATCGGCTCATCCGGTGCGTGGCCACCGGTGTGCGTCCCGGGGTGAGGCGTCACCCGAAATGGCGATCTTGTGGTTCTCCGCGGAGACGTGGCATGCCGCAGAGCGTCCTGTTCGACCCGCGTTAAGGTGCCTCGCCACCATCGTGTCGCGATCAGGGCACGGCGACGCGACCGATGTGCGGTCGCGCGCCGCCTCGAAGCTCCGATCGGATTGCGGGAGGGCGTCGCAGGCGGGCGACGTGCACGGGTGGTTACCCGCGCACGCTTCGGGCGCCTACTCACAGTGGTCTATCGCCCATGTGGGGCAGGCGCATCCCGTGAATTGCTCACACACTGTCACATGAGTCGGCGGCGTGCAGGGGCACTGGGAATTCGCCGGCGCGCGGGACAGGGGAGGTCGCCATGGGTGAACAGGCTGGGTTCGCGTTGTTGATCGAGCGCGCGCGGGGTGGGGACAGTGCGGCGCTGGAGGAGTTGCTGTCCACGGTGTATACCCGGGTGGTGGGGTGGAGCGGGCGGCGGATCACGGCGTGGGAGGGTCGGCTGGCCACGGCCGAGGACGTGGCGCAAGAGGTGTGCCTGGCGGTGGTGTTGATGATGCGCCGCCGCGAGTTGGACGCCGACTCGTTCTGGCCGCTGGTGCTGGGGGTGGTCGCGCACAAGGTCGGTGATGCCCGCCGCAGGGTGGGTCGTGACCGCAGCGAGCCCGTGGCCTTCCTGGCGGACGAGATCGACGAGGCGGGGACGGGGCCGGAGGACACCGCGATCCGCGCCGAGGACGCCAAAGCGCTGACCGAGCTGTTCGATGTGCTCACCGAGCCGCAGCGCAGACTGCTGTGGCTGCGTGTGGGATTGGGGATGTCGACCACCGAGGTCGCCACCGAGCTGGGATGCTCCGACGCCGCGGTCCGGGTGCGTCAACACAGGGCGCTCAACCGTCTGCGCGCCCACCTCGCCGATATGCTCGACACCCAACCGCATGCCGGGACATTGCGTGTCGCGGGCTGACGAGCAGCACCAGAGTCATCCACTATGGACACACCAAGGTTGTCCGACGATGGCGGTGGTCCCGAACCCCTGGGGGTTAGGACGCGGAACCACCGTCTGCAGGCCCGGTCGAGGCGCAGGATGCTCCGTGGGCCTTCGTCCAGGCTAACCCGGTGACATCCCGTTCGCCATCGGCGGTCAACTCATCCGCGGCCAGGAAACAGGCCCTGATGGATTCGGCCCCTGGTGTGGCGGAGGACGAAACCCGGCATCAGAGTGACTCGGACGCGGCGTGGTCGGGTCCGAGCAGCACCGCGAACACGGGGGGATCGCCGGGGCCGCGTCGGGCATCGGGTTCCGGGTCGGTGCCCCGGTGGGCGGTAACGGGTGGGCGTCGGGTCGGGTGGTGCACGTAGCGGCCGAGCAGCAGCATCATGCGACCCGGAGGGATCGCGCACAGTGTTGCCAGCGGGGCGAGGGTGTGGTCGGTGAGTCGCCATGTCCGCGATCCGTCGATGGTGTGGAACCGGCCGCGGTCGAGCATGCTGCGCGCCCAGGCGCGCGCTGGGGCCAGTCGGGTCGGAATCGAGGCGGCCAGCCCGTCCAAGTCCACCACGATGTCGTCGATGTCGGACTTGCCGCCGCGTCGTTCCCGCAACACTTGCTCCTCCATCCCGCACAGCACCGTCGCGACGTCCACCCCCAGCGCCGCGCAGAGCTGCAGCAGCCGCGGCACGGTGCACGACCTGATTCCGCGTTCGTAGGAGGCCAATGTCTGCCGCGACAACATGGTCCCGGTGACGGCACGGACCCGGTCAGCCAGCTCACCCAACGTCCATCCGCGATGTGTCGGGCACGCCACAACTCCACACCCAGGCACTTGCCGTAGATCGACACCGCCGCCACACCCACCCCATCCGTCGAGCCCGACCGAACACGGTCGCCACGAACAGTAGGCGGCCGACCCCCGAGGCGCCCAAACGCCGCACACGCCGGTGATACCAGACGCTCTACCCTAGGTTGGGCGAACACCGACGCCGCGCTCCACCTCCATCGCTGACACCTGGCCGGGTGATGCGGTGCGTGGGCGTCGCCGTGGTCACGGTCCCCGACACTGAGCCGACAGGGTGATCACTGTCGCTGGACCCGGTCCACATGCTCTCCGTGGCGATGCGCGTGTCTGTCCTGTTCGGACACACGGTGTCAGCCGCATCCCGTCCCGCGAGCACCGGGCCGCCGGTAATGTGATCTACCGCGCCGCGGTGCCGGTGCGCGGTGGGCACATTCGGCAGGAACCCTTGAGGTAGGTGTCGACCTAGTGGTCGACGCGCCCTACGGCGCGGGGGGAACATCAGATCGAGTCGCCCGGGCTGAGAGCGACGCTCCACAACGACCACCCGTGGGGGGTGACCGGCATCCAGGGCGGGCAGTTGCATCCGTCGCGCCAACAAGTACCCCGGGTGACTACACCGGAGGTGTGGCGTCGCGAACCTGAGGATGCGCGCTCCGCCGACGGATCGGATGCTCAGGCGGCCGATGAGAACCGATACGGGAAGCCGAGCGGGGAGCCTGACCGCACGATCCCGTCGGGCACGGTCGCGCGGGAGTCGACCGCCACGGTCGGCCGATCGAGGACGGAGGGGTACTGATGACCGACCGAACCCGCGACACGACGCGACAAGGTGAGAGCTTCGAGAAGCGTGGAGGCTACGCCGCCCCACGCAAGCCCTTCGAGCTGCCGACCGTGCCCGCGGGCCCCGCGCAAAGGCTCCGCCGAATCCAGCGGCCCCAGCACTCCGACCACCGGTGCCACCTCCACCGAGGACTGACCCTCAGGATCCTGGACGTCCGCCCCGAAGGCTCCACCCCGGGGCGGCATGATCATGATCCGCGCGGGTGCCAGGGTCCGGCGCCGTGTCGCTCGTGCGGGAGGGCGCATAGAGTGCCGTGCCATGCCGAGATTCGCTGCCTACACCAGTGTCGGGTTACGCGACGCGAGTACGGCCGCCCGGCTGCCGTGGGATGGCCGGGTGGTCACGCTGATCTGTGTCGGCGCCGACGGGGTCGTGTCGCAGGCCAAGACGGTGCCGGAGAAGCGGAACCTGTTGGACATGGCCGGGAGTAAGGATCTTGTGTTGGTCGCCTGGCCCGGTCAGTGGAGTCAGGACGTCTACGTCGTTGACGACCGCAAGGCCGCGCGGGCCGCCCTCGACGCCGCCACCTGACCATCCCGGCAGTGCGCCCGGATCGGTGGTTCCACCTGGTGGGTGCGGGCTCCGCCGCACGTCAGGTGTGGGCGGTTCGCCAGGCGTGGAGGATGTCAGGCCGGAGTCTGCCCCGGTCGGGGACGGTGATGCCTTGGGTGCGTGCCCAGGCGCGGAGTTCTGCGGTGGTGGGGTCGGGCGCGGTGGGGGCGGCATCGAGTTCACCGCTCATGATGCCGACGCGGGCGGCGGCGGCCTGTTCGCTGCTTGCCCAGGTGTGGGCAGCGGCCAGGTACCGGTAGGTCCATTCCTCGGCGAGGGCGCGGGTCTCGCAGAACACGATGGCGACGTTGGGCCAACGGATCTGGAGTTCGGCCAGGCCGTCGGCGACCACGGCCGGGCGTACCCGGTCCTGGGAGAAGATCGCCGAGTAGCGGTCCTCGACGACCACGGCGGCGCGGGGCAGCGCGGCGAGTTCGCCCAGGGCGTAGCGCAGGGTGCCGCCGGTGAGGCTGGAGACCAGGTCGGGTAGGGATTTGCGTTCCACGCAGGCGACAAGGCGGCCGTCGACGGTGATGCCGTAGTCGCCGCAGGGCAGCGCCCGGGACACGGTGCGCGCCTGTTGGTGGGCGAAGCGGTAGGCGTAGCGCTCGCGCGGGTCGACCACGATCTCCAACTCGGTGATCCCGGCGGCCCTTGCGGTCGGGGTCCGCACGTCGGGGCGGGCCTGCTTGCGGGTGCGCGCCGACTGCCAGAACACCACCTCCCGGCCGCGGGCGGTGGTGAACACGATCTGCGAGCGGTTCTCCCGCGACCGGTCGAGAACCAGGTCGATCGCGGCGCCACGTCGCACACAGGACCGAACCCCTACCCGCTCCACCAGTTCGGGATCGGCGGGCCAGTCGCCGGAGGGCATCGGATGGCAGTAGAGGGCCTTGGTACGCGGCCACGTCCCCGACGTGCGCAACACGAGGCCGTCGTCGCCCAACGGCAGGCGCAGCAGGTAGGGCAGGCGCGTATCGGGGTCCGGGTTCCGCGCGATCAACAGCTCCACCCCACCAGTCTCCCGCACACCGAGCTGCTCGGCCGGGTCTACGGCGACATCGGGTATTCGGTCGCCGCGCGTGGCCGTCGATCGCTACGCCGCCGACTTTCCACGCGTGCGTGGTGTGTGGGACAGCGGGTCATCAAGGGTGGAGGCGAGTTCGGCGACGATCACCGCCAGGGACGTCGGATCCCAGATCAGGCCGCCGTGGCTGGTGTGGACCTCGTGGTGGCGGGCGGCGGGGTCGAGGGTGCTGCGCCAGTAGACGATGGTGTCGGTGCGGGAGTGCATCGACAGGAACCGCACGGTGTCGGGGAACGGGCCGGCCAGGTCGGCGCGGAGTTTGGCGCAGCAGCCGCCCCACAGGCAGGCCGGGGTGAGCAGGCCGGGGACGCCGAGCGCGCCCGCGGCGCTGAGCGCGGCGACCGGCGCGGCCAGCAGTGGATGCACGGCGAACAGGCGGGTGAGCGGGCTGCCCAGGGTGATCAACCCGCGCAGCAGTCCGGGCCTGCGCACCGCCGCGGTCCGGGCGAACTGGCCGCCGCGGCTGTGCCCGATCACCACCGCGGGCCGTCCCGTGGTGGTGACGAGCTCGGCCAGGGCGTCTTCGACGGCCTGTGTGGTTGCCTCGCCGCAGCCGACACCGAAACCGACCGACGGTACGACCACGTGACAGTGGAGCCGGTGCAGCAGGTCGCGCAGGGGGCGCAGCAGCGCCGGGGTGCTGCCCATCCCGCCGACCAGCAGCACGGGCAGCCCGCCGGCGTCCACGGGCGGCGTCTGCCACAGCGGGTGCTGTTCGATGGCCGCGCGCTGGGTCAGGGCCTGGGCCTCGTGCCATAACGGCAGCCGCAACACCGCCGCCACCCGCCGCGCCAGCGCAGGGCGATCGTCGTGGGCGGTGCCGTGGACCGGGCGTGGGTCCGGCGCCGCGCACCCCGCGGCCGCTACCACGCTGCCGAGAGGAACTGCGCTCGTGTCGTCGGTCATCCAACCCACCCGCCTCACCGCGGTTGTCCTGACGGGACGATGCCCGCTCATCGAGATACGGAGGATCACCACCGTGTGGTTCACCGTGACCCATGCCACCCAGCCCCGCGACGGGGTCTATCCCTGGTCTGCCCCCGAAAGTCCCGGGCTGGTTCCCGGAGCGCCCACCGATCAGGCAGTTCCGACGGTGACGGGCGGACTCACCCGGTGGGCACCACGGGGGTTCGGCGGGTTGTCCGGCGGCGCCACCCTGATGCATCGGGCGAATGGTGGGGTTGCTGCTAGGGGTCCTCACCGATGCGGCGCGGTGTGTTCGGGCGCAGTCTGGTACAGCCCAGGAAACCCCAGACGCGTCGTTCAGGTCGTGATCAGCATGAGTCTCACGGATCGGATTGACCGGTCGGCGACCGCCGCGGCCAGGCTCACCACGGTCTGGACGGCTCCTGCTCCGGTGTCGGGTTCCTCGGCTGCCGGGGTGTCCGGGCGGGCGTTGGCGATGTTGCGGGCCGTCGCGGCGGGCCGCGCCGAGCTGGTGCTGGGATGCGAGCCGGACATGCTGGTCGACGGCGTGGCCTGCTGCGATCAAGTCACCGCCCACGACCTGGCCCGGGCGGGTCTGGTGCGCCCGGCTCGACTGGGACTCGTCGGGCACCGCGTCCCCGCGGCCCTCACCCACGCCGGACACGCCGTGCTCCGCGCGGGCACCTCCGTCGCCTGACACCGATCATGACCGCGACCATCCGACCCGCCATCGCCGCCGCCCGATCGGCGAGCGAGGTGCGGCACGACGAACCCGTCCCGCTGGCCGGCAGGCGGCTCGCGGTCACCCTGGCCGCCGAGGACCGCGCCGAGGTCGAACACGGACTGTCCCCGCACGAGCGGATCACCTGCCGCTTGCACCGGCGCTGGGCCCACGAGTGCATCGCCTCACCCCAGCACGTCATCCCCGTCACCGGGCACCGCTGGTGCGACGAGTGCCGCACCGCGGTCACCGTCGCGGTCGACGAATGGCGCGGCCGGGTCGCGCTGGCCTGCCCGCGCTGCCACCGCACCCCGGCCACCCGCGCCACCGAACAGATCATCCGCACGTGCCAGGCGAGCCTGCGGGCCGCGCACCGGGCCCCCGCCGACGCAGGCCGCGCGGTGCCGCGCCCAGCGCCGTCGGCGGCCTGACCAGGGGCCGATCATCATGGCCGCGACCGTCCCGACACCGGCGCCGTTGCACGGGCGGCTACCGAGGTTGGCCGCGGCCGCGTCATTGACCGCCGCCGCCGCGGCGATCGTGGCCGGCATCGGCTACGTCCTGGGTTCCCGGATCACCACCGCCGCGCTGACCACGGTCCCCCGGCGCCGCGCCCGCTGAACCCGAGCCACCGCGCACGCGGGGCGGTGCCGCGCGGGCTGCTGACGCCGGTCGTCTCCCGCCGGTCGCCGTCGCGTCGGGGCCGCAGTCGAGCCGGCGGCGCGGAGCCGGGCGAGGCGTTCATCGAGCAGCGCCTCCAGCTCGGCGGAGTGTGCGCCGTTCCCGCAGCATCACCCACGGGGTCCTCACCTGCGCACTCGCATCGGCCTGCGCGGTCGCGACCGCGAGAACCTGCTCGACCAGGGCACTGTCGGCAGGCGTCGGCCGGGTGGCGTCGAGGCCGTGGTGCGGGCAGGTCCACGTCGACGGCGGTTCGGCGGTGCGGGCGAACACAATAGGCAGCGTGTGGCCCCGCCCACCGGGACAGCGGTCGTCGACGGTGACGCGGGCGGCCAGACCGTCGCCGCGGTCGGGCTCGGCACGACCGCCCTGCCCCGGGCGGGTGGCGCGGATCGATCTCGACGGAACGGCATCAGTCGTGGTCGGCGCTGTCGATGATGGTGTCCGGGCCGGGGTAGACGAGTCCCTCGTGGCCGTCGGTGAACCGCACCAGGAACGGGGCGGTGCCCTCCGGCCCGCGGACCTCGATGATCTCGCCCGCGCGTTCGGCCTGGCCGACGGTCCGGGAGTGGACCCGGATCCGATCTCCGATGGCGGCTCGCATGATGGAGTCCTCCCTGGGGTTCGCCGGCCCCGTCGGGGGCGGGTATCTCGTCGGTGTGGTGTGAGCATGTCCGCTGTCGCGCCCGGCCACCACCCGGGACACGGGGCCGGCGTGGATCGCTTGCCGGGCAAGGCGTCCACCGCAGCCACCCTCCCCTCGGCGGGGTGGGCGCAGCGTGATCGCCCGGCGACGAGGTGCACCCGACAGTGGGACTGAACCGGTCCCGAGCGGGTGTTCCGGCCGGTTGGGATGGCGAGTCCGCGACACCGGGAGCAGTCTGTGGGACGGGCCACTCGACCCAAAGAATTCATGAGTTGGATCATGGAGGTTTGTGGTGCTCGCCGAACAGATCATCCCCAAGGAATTCGCCCCGTTGGCCGATGTGCAGGCCAAGGAGGAGGAAGCGCTGCTGGCCCGCAACGGGGTCGTCGGCGTGGCCTTGGGGCACAAATTCACCGATGGGCAGGACACGGGGAAGCGGGCGTTGATCGCGCTGGTCGACTCGAAGATCCCTAAGGAGATGCTCGCCTCCTCGGATGTGGTGCCGAAGACGATCGCCGGGACACCTGTGGATGTGCAGGAGGTCGGTATCATCCAGGCCGGGGACGCCCTCGGCCGCACCCTGGAGGAGACCCGCCCCGCCTACACCAATGGCGCCCCCGCGCTGTTGGCCGACGACGCCGCCCTGGCCGCCAGGGAGAACGTCGGACCGTTCACCCTCGCCGCCCGGGTGCGCCCCGCCTACGGCGGAGTCAGCGTCGGGCACGTCAACGTCACCGCCGGCACCCTCGGCACCTGCTGCTACGACGCGGCCCCGTTCCCGGGGATCCCGCAGCGCTACTACCTGCTGTCGAACAACCACGTGCTCGCCAACTCCAATCAGGCCCAGATCGGGGACCCGATCCTGCAACCCGGCGCCTACGACGGCGGCACCTACCCCGCCGACGTCATCGCCCGCCTGTCCCGGTTCGTGCCGATCCGCTTCCAGGTCCAAGGGCAGCCCACCCCGATCAACTATGTCGACGCCGCGATCGCCGAGGGCAAGTTCGCCGACCTCGACCGCCGCATCTTCTGGACCGGGCACCTGCGCGGCGTGACCGGCACCCCAGCCGTGGGGATGGTGGTGGAGAAGTGCGGGCGCACCACCAACTTCACCACCGGCGCCATCGTCAACATCAACGCCACCGTGGACGTCAACTACGGCCAAGGCAAGATCGCCCGCTTCGGCCGCCAGATCCTCACCACCGCCATGTCCGCCCCCGGCGACTCCGGCAGCCTGGTCGCCGACCTCGACCAGAACGCCGTCGGCCTGCTCTTCGCAGGCAGCCCACAGGTGACGGTGATCAACCCGATCCTGCTCGTGCAGTCCCTGCTCGGCATCCGCGTCAGCGAACACTGACCACCGCACGCGTGTGAAGGACTGCTTGTGATGAACCAGCACCCCGATGAGGACGCCACCGTGGCCGCCGCACTGGACCAAGCCCAGCGGTGGCTCGACGCGATCCCCGGTGTCACCGGGGTCGGCCAAGGTGAGCAGGACGGCCGGGCCACCATCGACGTGTGGGTCACCGACCCCGAATGGGCCGAGCGCCTACCCCGCGAGGTGAAAGGCCTCACAGTCCGGGTCCGCGACACCGGCGGCCCCATCACCCCCCAGTAACCCGACGGGCGGGGACACGGCGACAGAATCACCCCGACGACCTCGCGGTGATCCCACGCGAAGGAACCGGGGGCGGCTCGACTCGATCTCGAACCGCCCCCGTTCCCGCCGCCCCGGCCGGGGCTGGCCGCCGAGCCCTTAGGGCGTGCGTCCCCGGGCGGCGGTGCGATGCACGACTTCCACTGTCGAGGCGATGAGTGAGGTACCCCGCGATGACCGTCGCGACGAACGTTCATACCGCTGTGCTGCTCGACTATCTGCATCTGGCCCGGGACGCCGAGGAGAAGCTCGCGGGCCTGTTCGCCCGGCACGTGGCGGGCATGCCGGACGGGGACTACCGGGCCTGGCTGACCGAACAGACCACCCGCGCCCGCGACCGCGCCCACGACGTCGATGTGCGTCTGGTGCTGCTCGGTGAGACCCGGGGCGGGCTGTCCGCCACGGTGGGGGCGGTGCGCCGGTTGGCCGACGACGCACTGGAGGTCTCCACCGCCGCCGTGTCGGCCGGATTGGACGTGGTGCGCCGCCACCCCCTGGAATCGACCGTGGTCGCGCACGCCCGCAGCGCGGCGGTGGCGGTCGCGGAGACCCGCGCCGTCTACCGGGCCATGGCCGAGGTCGCCCGCGCCGCCGACGACGAGCAGACCACCGCCCTCGCGGAGGCGTGCCACGAGGAGTTGACCGGACTGTTCACCGCCTTGGACGACGCGTTGCCCGCCCTGGTCGTCGCCGCCCTGGACGCCGCCGAGTCGCGCCCCACCTACCGGGAGGCCGCCGAGACCGCGACCCGCCGAGTCCGCGACGTGGCCGCGGTGTTCGGCGAGGACGCCGGCCACGCCCAACACGAACTGCGCGACACCCTCGACCGGCTCCTGCGCCGCAACCGCCAGGACTCTCCCGACGGAAACCTTGACCGCGCCGAGATCACCGCCCTACCCGACCGCCACACCACGCGGGCCACCGAGGCTGCCGAGGCGTTGCCGATCGACGGCTACGACCAGCTCACCGCCCCACAGATCATCGACCGCCTCACCGGCCTCACCCAGGATCAACTGGCGGTGCTGGAGCGCTACGAACGCGCCCACGCCGACCGGGTCACCGTGGTCGACAAGATCCAGGCCCTGCTCGACCGAGCCAGCTCGGACACCACCACCTGACGGATCACCGGGTGCCGCGCACGTCCAGGCACCGTGGGCGGAGGTACCCGGTCGAGTGGTTCTTGCCGTCGTGGGCGGCGGGCTGGGCGTGGTTGTGATCGGATGCGCCGATCCACCGCTGGCATGTGCACGGACCTGTCTTCCTGGTCAGTGGCCGCTGGCGGGGTTTCGTTGTGAGAACAAGGGATCAGGGGTTGATGAGCGGTACACGGCTTGGCGGGTTGGACACGGCGTTCCTGTGCCTGGAGGACGCGGATCACCCGCTGCAGGTGGGCGGAATGGCCATCTTCACCCCGACCGCGGCGGTGTCCCCGTGGCGGCTGGTGGACGTGCTGACCGAGCGGGCCGCGCGGATCCCGCGGTTGCGGGAGCGGGTCGTGTTGTCCCCGCCTCCGCCGTGGGGCGCCCACTGGGTGGCGATGCCGTCGGGGTTCGACCCGCGCCGCCACATCCGCACCCACGTGCTGACCGGCGGCGACCGCGCCGAACTCAACCGCTATGCGGCGGCGGTGATCGCTGAGCCGCTGCGGCGGGACCGGCCGTTGTGGCGCGTCCATGTGGTGACCGGCCTGGCCGAGGGCGACTTCGCCGTCATCGTCGTCCTGCATCACGCCATGGCCGACGGCGCCAAAGCGATCATGGTTGGCCTGGGTCTGCTCGACCACGCCCCTCCTGCCGCCGACCTCCCGGTGGTGGAGGACCACGTCGGATCGCGTGGTGTGCGGGGGACGTTGCTGGCCGCGGCCGACCGGTTGATCGGCGCGACGGCCAAGGCGGCGGCGGTCCGCCCACCCGATCTCGCCCGCGAGGCCCGGCGGGCGGCCGGGGTCGCCGCCGCGGTAGCCAATACCGCCTGGCTGCTGCCCCCACGCGGGCCGCTGCTGGCCGCACCGTCGCCGCGCCGGGCGGTCGCCACCGCCACTCTGGCGATGGACCAGGTGCGGGGGTGCGCCGTGCTCTCGGCGGCACGACCCATGACGTGCTGCTCGCGGTGGTCGCCGGGGCGCTGCGGAACTGGCACATCGGCCGCGGCCTGCTCCCCGACCACGCGCGGGCACGCGCGTTGGTGCCGGTGAACCGGCGTGTCCGCACCGGCGACACCGCGGCGGGCAATCAGTTGTCCGGGTATTTGTGCGAGTTGCCGGTCGGGCAGCCCGACCCGGCCCGCCGCGTCGCGGCGGTGCGCGCGGCGATGGACGTCAACAAGGCGGCGGGGCCCGGGCGCGGGGCGGGCGCGGTGGCCACCCTGGCCGACCACCTCCCGGTGGGGCTGCACCGGCTCCTCACTCCGCTGGCGCGGCGGGCCGCGCCCGCACTGTGCGACCTCGTGGTCACCACCGTGCCCATCCCCTTCCGCCCACTGTCACTCGATGGCGCGGTGCTGCGGGAGGTGTATCCGCTGGTGCCGCTGGCAGCCGGGCACGCCCTGTCGATCGCCATGGCCACGCATCGCGACCACGTCCACGTCGGGATCCAGGGCCAGCGCGCCCCGGACGTCACCAGGCTCGCCGCGGCGTTTCCCGCCGCGCTCGCGGCACTCACCCCGGAATACGCGCCCGGCGACCACCACCCGCGGGTGCGGTTGCCGTTCGCTCGCGCGCGCGGGGCCCCGGTGGGGGTGGGCACCCCGATCACCTGAGGCGCACCACCCGCACCGTCGATGAGATGAGCAAGGCAGAAGCGACCATGTCCGAGCACGTGCGATCGTCCATCACCATCGCGGCCACGCCTGGGGAGGTGATGGACGTGATCGCCGACTTCACCGCCTACCCCGCGTGGGCCACCGGCATTACCAGCGCAGACATTCTCGACCGCGGCCACGACGACGGCCGCGCCGTGAAAGTGCTGTGGCGCATCGCCTCAGGTCCGGTCACCGACGAACAGGTTCACACCTATCAGTGGAACGGCGACCGCAGCGTCACCTGGCTGCTGGATGACTCGCGGATGCTGCGGACCCTGCACGGCTCCTACGTGCTCACCCCCGTGCCCGGCGGGCACACCGAAGTCACCTACATCCTGCGCCTGGAGCTCAAAGTCCCCCTGCTCGACGTCCTCAAACGCCGCGCCGAGAAAATCATCATCGGCAGCGCCTTGACCAGACTCAAACACCGAGTCGAACACCTCCACCACACACCACACCCCACCAGATGACCCCCACGACCACCCGGCCCCGGCACACACCAACGATCACGCCCACCACAGAACTGCCCGATGCTCCCAGAGGAACCACGCTCGATCCGCGACAAGCACACCAATCCCTGCCCGCCCGGTCGGATGCGGTGATCTCCGATCGGCTGCCGCGTGTGGCGGTGATCCTGTCGGTGACCGCGGCCGCCGCACTGTTGGCCCGGGTCGGCTACCTGCTCGGCGCCCGGGTCACGACCATGGCGTTGACCACACCCCGCCGTCCGAACCGGCGCAACCGTAGGTGACCGGGACCCGGCTGGAGCGTGGCGCGGGGGTGAACCACTGGCGTCCGATGAGGTGGTCGACGGTCCACCGGCTTCCACCGCCCACTCGATCGCTGTTACACATTGGGGGCGATAGTCACAGCAGCCGGAGAGGGGTGTTCGACCTGATGCGCCATGGCACGGCCCGTGTCAGGACGTGCCCCTCACCCGGGGCTCGATCGAGCCGCGAGGTCGATCGAGCCAGTGATCGTGATCCCCCCTTTCCCTCCCCTGGAGAAACGGGATCACGCGTGGGGCGCGGGGAACGGATACCGCCCTGGCCAGGGATCGAGAAACCTCACCGCGGCTACCGCGCTCGATTCCCGCGCGGCGAGGGCACGCAGGAGTCCTCGCCGGCCGCGACGGCCCAGGACGGTCCATGGGACACCGCTTCCCACTCCCCACGGTCGGTGTGTCGGGTCTGCTGCCGCGCAGGGTGACCGCGGACCCGATACATCGACACTCCGTTGTCGCCCGGCCGCCCCCCATCCGACACCGGCCGGGCGACAACGGAGCCCCCCCCCAGCGCTGTGCCACAAGGCGCCGAATTCCCGATGCGAGCCTAGGATCCCGTTGTGCGTGAGGACTTCCACGACCGTCTCGACCGGCTGACCGGCCACCTGGCGGGCATGTGCGGCGTCGCCGTGGGCCAGCTGGCCGCGGCCACCGACGCCCTGGTCGCGACGGACTTGTCCGCCGCGAGACGAGTGGTGGTGGCCGACCGCGGCTTGGACGCCGCCCGGGAGCGGTGTGAGCATGAGGCGCAGATGCTGCTCGCCGTGCAGGCACCGGTCGCCTCCGACCTGCGCGCCATCCTCGCCGTCGTCTACGCCGCCGACCGCGTCGAACGAATGGGCGACCTCGCCCGACATATCGCCGAATCGGTGGTCCGCGCCCACCCACGTCCTGCGGTGCCCGCCGCGGTGCTGCCCGTGTTCGAAGAGTTGGGCCGGTCAGTCGCGGGCATGGGCCGACAGTTGACGGCGATGCTCGCCGACGGCGGCGGTGTCGCCTTCGACATCCTGCATGACGCCGACGAACACGTCGACCGGCTCCACGAGGGCCTGATGCGGCGGATCAACGCACCCGGCTGGGCACACGGGGTGCCCGCCGCGGTCGAAACGGCACTGTTGGCCCGCTTCTACGAACGCTTCGGCGACCAAGTCGTCTCCGTCGCCCGGCGGCTGGACTTCGCCCGCACCGGCGAACTCCCGGTCTGACCCCGCCCGAGGGTCAGACCGGGTCGCCGTGTCCGTCCTCGGAGATCAGTCCGTCGTCGGCGGTCAACCCGAGCATGGCGAGCAGGTCGGCGCAGTCGACGGCGTCGCGAGCGTGGGCCGCCACCTGCCGCGCCGCGCGGGCCCGCTCGTGCGAAGTGTTGATGCCGACCCCGCCGACGACGGTGGGCAACATGTGGCCCAACTCGCGGGGCGAATCCAGGCGCTCAACGGACATGGGCGGCCGCCCAGCGACACTGCTGCGCCAGGTTCTCGGCGGCGTCCTGGGCGTCCTGCAAGTACTCGTGGTCCGTCGAGTCCTGGCCGTGGCGCACCAGCAGCAGATCGGTACACACCTCCCCGAGTACATCGGCGACCGCGGCCATCGATGCCAGCAGCGACCGCACCCTGGCGGGGTCCAACTCGGGGGTGTCCGGGCCGCACGGGTCGACCTCGCCCAAGGCTTGGGTGTAGGTGTCGATGATCTCGCGCAGTAGTCGCGGCACCTCCGGCACAGCCGCGACCGCAGGAACCGGCGCTGGGTCTGTTGTCGTCATGGGCACGCTCCGAGAAGGTCCGTCGACACTACACCGAACAGCATGTGACCAGGCACAACGAGCCAGCACCCCAACGGAAACGCACTCATGGTCTCGGGTTGCAGAACGCTCGACGGCTCCCTCGGTGGCGCGTACTCTCGGTGACACGTGCGGGCGCGGAGATCCCCCAGGCCCCGCGACGCACACCGCCACCCGCGAGGCACTTCCGGGTGGCACCCCCGGTCACCGCACACGGTCGCGCGGTGACCGGGCCCATGTCATGGCGGGCTCCCGGCGGTCGGCGCGACACGGAGAAGCACGCAGGTCGCCTCCACCACGACCATCGCGGGCGGGTCCCGGTCGAGATCCTCCCGCCACGCCCGGAACAACCCGTAGAGAAGGTCGTCGTCGTTCACCCGACCGGCACCGCCTCGTCGACAACCACATCGGCACCGGCGGAGACGTCGGGCCCGGCGTCCAAGGTGGCCAGGTGGCGGCGCAGCCGGGTCAGCGCCCGGTGCTGGCGGACCCGGACCGCCCCCGGCGTGCAGCCGAACTCAGCCGCCACTTCCTCGGTAGTCCAGCCCAACCCCACCCGCAGCCACAGCAACCGCCGATAACTGTCGGGCAACACGCCGAGCACCGCGGCCAAACGTCGCGACCGCTCCCCGCGCAGCACGCCGTCCTCGGGGTCGGCGGCGTGCTGGTCGATGGTGTCGGGCAGATCCGCGTACGGGTCCGTCCGATCCCTGCCGACCCGCCGCTGGACGTCGACCACCTTGTGCGACACTACGCCGTGCACCAGCGGCCAGAACGATCCGTCGTCGCATCGGTGGCGGGGCAGCATGACCAGGATCGCCGCGCAGGCCTCCTGCGCGATGTCCTCCGCGGTCGCCGAGCGTTCCTCCCACGCGGTCACCCGACGACGACTCCAGCGCAGCACCCGAGCCCGCACCACCGTCATCAACTCGCCCAACGCGGCCCGGTCCCCGTCTTGGGCGCGCTCGATCAACCCGGTCAGCTCCATGTCGCTGGTTCCGCCCACCGCGACCGCCTCCCAGCATCACCCGACCGGGTCCTCTGAGGACCCGCGTGTGGGTCTGTGTCGGAGACGATCTACAACCCGTTACTCGCAGGCCGCACGGGCTGCTCCGATCAGGTGGCGTGCACTGTGGACAGAGAGGCGGTGGCGTACGGTGTCGACCCGCACGGTGCCACAAGAGGCGCGACGATATGGGAAAGGAACACGGATGGCCCACACCGACACCTACATCGGGCGACACCGCGAACCCGACACCCACGACCCCGGCGACGACACCTCGCCCCCGGACACGCCGGCTACGCCGGAACCGCGCGAGGACGAGCGGGAAATCGACCCGATGAGGTGATCATCGAGTCGCGCGGCCGCACCGCCCGTGTCGCGGCCCTACTGTCAACGTTTCGCCCGCCCGGGCACTCCCGGACGCCCAGCCCGAGCGGGCCAACGCGGCCTGCGGAACCCCCTCCCACACTCGCGGGTTCCGCAGGCCGCCAACACATACGGTCCGCCGGGCCTCGGTCGGCGAAAGACGAAAGTTGAGGACGTGCGGGGCAGGTCGCGGCCTCGGTAGTCAGTTCGTGGACTCGCTGGGTTCGACTCCGGCGCGGACAGCAGCCTTGGACGCGGCGCGGCCGTAGTCGGTGGCCATGCGCTCGAACTTCGCGGCGGCCTCGAGATGGCCGTGGGTGATGAGCCAGCCCGCGGTGTTGCCGCACTGGCGGGACACATCACCGTAGTTGATCGCGACCGTGCGCTCGGCGCGCGCATCATCGCGTTCGCACGTTTGGTGCTCACGTCACTGCGGCGCAGGGCCACACCAGCCCGGCTGACCAAGACAGCGGACACTGTGAGAAGTCGAGGAACACGCCCAGCACGTCGCCCCAGCCCCTTTCGTCGGTCCGTGGTGGGTGAGTCGTCCCGATCTTGCAAGGTGTAACCCCAGCCCACCCGTGCGACGGCGGCCACTGGTCCGTCGATCAGCGAGTAGGTCCGGGTGGCGTTCACGGAGGCGGACGGCTCCACCGGCGCCTGGGGGTTACGCCGGGAGCCGTCCGCACAGTGAGCATCGTCAGCCGCGCATTGAGTGTTTCCGAGCCGGGCTCAAGGTCAGTGCGCAACGTGCCGTCGGCTGGCTCCCCGGACAGGCCCGCGCTGTTCGGCGTCGGTCACCACGTCCTACGTGTCGACAACTTGCCAACCCCGATCCTCAGGCAACTGGAACCCGAGAGCTGCTACTGGGTCAGTCTTGCCGAGTTGTCGACTCTACGCGGGTGCGGTGCGTGTCCGCGATCAGCCCGTGGGTGGATCTGGTGGGGCGGGCGGGGTTTGAACCCGCGGCCAAGCGATTATGAGTCGCCTAATGACTGCGTAACGGTCGACCGGTTCGCCGAAGTTGATCGTTGCCGTTGGTTCGCATCGACTCCTCTGAGTCGCCGGGCGATGAGCTCTCAGAGCAGACGGGCAGCGATGTGGACCGGCGGTGGTGGTTCGGCGCGTTGTGCTCGCCGGTGCGGTGCAGTTCTCCGCCGGGGCTCGGCGTGTCGGACCAGCACCCCGCCGGAGTTCGTGCACGTTGCTGATCGTGGTTCGAGCCCGCCCGCACGGGACACGCCTCGCAACACCTGAGCCTGGAGCTCTGGAGCATCGACCGGGACCGTGCGGGTCGCTGGGATCGCGAACGGCTCATCGGAGGTCAGGCCAAGAGCCTCGTCATTAGGCGGCCGCGCGTTCTCGCCAGGGTCTCTGACCAGCGGAGACAGCCAGCCGAGGAGGTCAACGTGTCGAAGGTGTTCTGCGGTATCGACTGGTCGGAACAGCACAACGATGTGGCCCTGATCGATGCCGAAGGGCAGCTCCTGGCCAAGCGGCGGATCAAAGAAACCGTCGAGGGGTTCGCCGAACTGACGGCGCTGTTCGCCGAGGTCGGCGACACTGTCGACCAACCGATCCCTGTCGCGATCGAGACACCACGCGGCCTGTTGGTCGCCGTGTTGCGGGCATCCGGCAGGCCCATCTATGCGATCAATCCGATGGCGGTGGCCCGCTACCGCGAACGCTATGGCGCCTCCCGGAAGAAGTCCGACCATGTCGCCGCCATGGCACTGGGAGGCATCCTGCGCACCGACGCGCACCTGCATCGACCGTTGCCCGCCGACACCGACCTGGCCCGCTCGATCGCCGTGCTCGCACGCGCCCACCAGGACGCGACCTGGCGGCGCACCAAGGCGAGCAACGAGTTGCGGTCGCTGCTGCGCGAGTATTACCCGGCGTTCCTGGAGGCCTTCGCCGCGGGCACCGTCACCAACCTCGCCACCGGCGACGCGCGCGCCGTGCTCGGCATCGCGCCGACCCCGGCCGCCGCGGCCAAGCTGACCCAGGCTCGCATCGCGACCGCCCTACGCCGCAGTGGCCGCAAGCGTGGCGCCGATCAGCGCGCCGCCGAACTACACCAACTGCTGCGGCGACCACACCTGCGCCACGACGAACTGATCGAGCACGCGATGGGCGTCCAGGCCCTACGGCTGCTGGCCACGCTCAACGTCGAGTGCGACAGCGTCGACCACCTCGGCGCGGCTACCGCCGAGGCGTTTCACCACCACCCGGACCACGCCGTGATCACCAGCTTCCCCGGCCTCGGCGATCTCACAGGAGCCCGCGTGCTGGCCGAAATCGGTGACGACCGCAACCGATTCGCCGACGCACGCGCCCTCAAGGCCTACGCCGGATCCGCGCCGGTGACCCGCGCGTCAGGCCGCAGCACGTCGGTAACCTATCGCCGCGTCAAGAACGACCGCCTGGCCGCCGCCGGTTGGATCTGGGCATTCGTCGCCTCCACAAACTCACCCGGCGGGGCACTGCACTACCGGCGCCGCCGAGACGCCGGCGACCGGCACGCCGCCGCCCTCCGCAACCTGTTCAACCGGATGCTCGGCTGCCTGCACCACTGCCTGATCACCGGACAGCTCTACGACGAGACCATCGCCTTCCCTAACCTGACAAACCATCCGCAATCCCCGGCGGCTTGACATCCAAAACTGATCGGAGGTCTGCTCTGACCAGCTGAGCTACCGCCCCCTTGGGTCAAGGATGGCTGAGGTGTCAACAACAGCGGGAGCCGACTGGGCGCAGATCAACGCGAGATTGTCCAGTTGTGTCCGCTGAGGTGGTGTATGGAGTTTCCGCTGGTTGACGGCGTGACGGCGATGTAAGAGACGGCCACCGCGTGATCCTCAAGAGAACCGACCAAGGAATCTCTGAGAGGAGCACGACGATGACCGCTGCTGACAGTGTGGACCCTGTGGGTGTGTTGGGCGAGCACTAGCCGGGGCGAGCCCGGATTTGCTGCTTGAGATGGTGACGGCGTTCGCCAACGCCCTGATGTCGGCCGATGCCGACGCTCGCTGCGGCGCTGATTACGGGGTGCGCAGCCCGGATCGGGTCAACTCCCGCAACGGATACCGGGCTCGGGAGTGGGACACCCGTGCCGGGACGGTCGAGTTGGCGATCCCGAAGCTACGGCAGGGTTCGTACTTCCCGGATTGGCTGCTGGCGCATCGTCGCCGCGCCGAGCAGGCGCTGGTGAGGCGTGGTCGCGACCAGGTACCTGCTCGGTGTCTCGACCCGGCGGGTGGATCGGCTCGCCGAACAACTCGGCGTCCGGCACCTGTCGAAGTCGCAGGTCAGCGAGATGGCCGCGCACCTGGACACGCAGGTCGCGGCGTTCCGCGAGCGGCCCTTGGACGCCGGGCCCTACACCTTCGTCGCGATGGACGCCCTGGCGATCAAGGTCCGCGAGGGCGGGCGGATCTTCAACGTCCACGCACTGATCGCCACCGGCGTCAACAACGACGGCCACCGCGAGATCCTCGGCTGGACGTCGCCTCCGAGGAAGACGGCGCCGGGTGGCTGGCGTTCCTGCGCGGCCTGGTCGCCTGCGGCCTGGGCGGCGTGTCCCTGGTGACCTCCGACGCCCACACGGGGCTGACCGCGGCGATCGCCTCGGCGTTGCCGGGCGCCGCCTGGCAACGCTGCCGCACCCACTACCTGCGCAATCTGCTCACCAAGGTCCCGAAATCGGCCCAGCCCGGCGTCGCGACCCTGGTGCGCACCATCTTCGACCAAGCCGACGCCGACACCGTCGACGAGCAGTTCGGCAAGGTCGCCGACTCCCTAGTACGGCAGCCGCACCCTGTGATCTCGGCTGGCGTGTCGTGATCGAGGAGACGACCACTGCGTGATCAACTTTGGTGTGTGTTGGATCTCGAAGAAGCCGTGGTGGCCGCGTCGTGGACAGTTGCCGATGATCGCCTGGGGCGGTGGCAGGTCGGGTTCGACGACTTGTTTGCGCTGGTGGCGGGCCAGTTCGCGCAGGTGGAGTCGCGGCGGCGGGCGCGATGGTATCTGCTCGGGTTGCTCTCGGGTGCGGAGCGGAAGAACTCCTGGACCATCGCCGAGCAGGCTGGTGATCTCACTCCGGACGGGATGCAGCGGCTGGTGAACTTCCACCGCTGGGACGCTGATGTGGTGCGCGACGACCTGCGCAGCTACCTGCTCAAGCATCTGGGTGACCCGGCCGGGGTGGTGGTGGCGGATGAGACGGGGTTCCTGAAGAAGGGCACTCGGTCGGCCGGCGTGCAGCGGCAGTACTCCGGGACTGCGGGCCGGATTGAGAACTGCCAGCTCGGCGTGTTCCTGGCGTATGTGTCCCCGCACGGGCGGGCGCTGATCGACCGGGAACTGTACCTGCCCGAGATCGTGGACCGAGGATGGGCCACGGTGCGAGCGGGCCGGGATTGGCGAGGAGATCGAGTTCGCCACCAAGCCGAAGCTCGCACAGGAGATGCTGGAGCGGCTGCTGGCCGAGAACGGCCGGGAGGCGATGCCGTGGTTCACCGCCGACGAGGCCTATGGCGACAACCCCGGGCTGCGGGAATGGCTGGACGAGCAGGACCTCAACTACGTTATGGCCGTATCCTGCGACGCCCGGTTCACCACCCCAACCGGTCCGCAGCGGGCCGACAAACTTGCCGCATCGGCACCGAAACGTGGCTGGCAGCGGCTGTCCTGCGGCGAGGGCAGCAAGGGGCAGCGGCTGTATGATTGGCTGCTGATCGACCCCGGCAGTAGGTCAGACACCGATAGCCACCTGCTGCTGGTCCGCCGCTCGATCTCCAAGCCCAGCGAGCTGGCCTACTACATCTGCCGCTCCAGCCACCCGGTGCCCGTCGCGGAGCTGGTCCGGGTGGCTGGCAGCCGTTGGGGCGTGGAGGAGACCCTTCCAGTTCGCCAAGAACGAGACCGGGCTGGACCACTACCAGGTCCGTAAGTACGACGCTTGGTACCGGCACATCACCCTGTCCATGCTTGCCGCGGCGTTCCTCGCCGTCAGCGCCCACACCGAACGGGTCCGAACCGAGCCAAAGGGGGCCCCTCCCCCGGCGACACACAGCTGATTCCGTTGTCATGCAACGAGATCCGACGCCTCTGGACCTTGCTGACCCGTCCGAACCATCCAAAAGAGCACATCGATCACTGGTCAGACTGGCGACGACTCCACCAAACCCGAGCTAGACGAAGCCACTACCAGCGACAACGCCTCAAACATGGGACATGTAAGAATGTTTGGGGTATTGATTAGGGTCCCCCTCTCGTGCATGTCTGCGCGCGCAGTGAAACGCTAGATACTTTCGAGTGGGCCCGACAATGGACAATTTGTTCGGGCACCCTAGGTAAGAATGGAGAGCCGGTGCGGATCGCGATCGTCGGTGCGGGAATCGGGGGGCTGACTTTGGCTGCAGCGCTTCATCGAGAGGGCTTGTCCGCGGCAGTATACGAGCGAGACGTCGTCGATACCGCACGTCGGCAGGGATACTCGATTTCACTCACGGAAGGTGAGGGACTTCGCGTCCTAAGGGAACTGGGGTTGTATGAGGAGATTCGCGCGAAAGGACACCAAACAACTGATTTCACATTTCGCAAGTCGGATGGCAGCCGCCTCATGTGCTTGCGCGCAGCCCCGGGGTCTTCTCGCAACACGATCGGAATCCCACGAGACGTCCTGCGAGCGCACCTACTTAACGCCGTTCCTGCGGACTGGATCATATGGGGAGCCCGATGCACAGGTGTCGCACAACCCAAGGTTGGACACCAATTGCAGTTTGCGGACAGCAGCTCTGTAGATGCTGACCTTATAGTATTCGCCGACGGCGTCCGATCCCGAGGCCGGATGGCCTTGATCGGCGACTCGCTCCACAGCTTAGAGCTACTTGCCGTTGGAGGGATCGTTCGCGCGGACGTGGACCACCCGCTACTGGGAGGCGGAGCCTTCATGTCCCTGTCCTGCGGAGCATCCGCTTTTGTGCATCGTTATGGCGAGAATGGTGAAACGGTTTGGTCGATCAGCCTGCGCTCCAAGATCGATGCCTTGGATGGGCGAAGTGGAGAGGAGCTTCAGGAGTTCGCACTTCGCGCAACCAGAGGATGGCATTCTCCGATAGCCGAACTGATCACTGCGACAAACCTAGAAGACATTGTCTCGCGCCCGTATTTCGATCGCAATCCGACTCCTTCCTGCCTATTCGACAACTGTGTACTGATAGGAGACGCCGCCCATCCAATGAGCCCTTTCCAGGGCCAGGGAGCGAACATGGCGATGGTGGATGCACTCAACCTGTCGAGGACACTCAAAGCCAACCTCGATGGGGATCCGCTTGCACTTCACCGATACGACAAGGAGGCGGCCAAACGTAATCGCACCGCTGTCATGCGCTCTCGTTCGGCAGCAAAGATGTTCCACACCCAAAGCCGTTTCGGTAGTGCAACAAGGAACGCGACATTGCGTCTCCTCGACCTGGCAATGACCATAGCTTCAAGGGGCAAGCACTGAAACAGATGCTCAGCTTGTTCTTTAACCTTTCTGACCTTGATGTTGGGCGATGGTGAGGTCGCGCTTGACGGTTTTCCCGACGTCGTGGCGTGCGGCTGGCTTGCGGTTCTTGCGACCGGGTGGGCGTCCGGGGCCGGGCTTGCCGGGTTTCGGTGCTCTGGCGGGCAGGGTGACCGTCGGGCGGATGTTCCGGAAGTCGCGTCGGACGCGGGCGGGGGTGAGACGGCCTGGGGCGGCGGGCTTCTCCCATGGGCGGCGTAGATCCTCGACGAGGGGGCGGGCCAGCCGCAGTTGGGTGTGGGCGGCGATCACGATCCAGGTCCAGCGGTCGGCGGCCTCTGGGGTGCGGATCTTCGGGCGTGTCCAGCCGAGGGTCTGCTTGAACAGCCGGAACGTGTGTTCAAGATCGAACCTGCGGAGGTAGGACCGCCACCAGCGGTCGACGTCCTGACCGGTGGCATCGGTGGCCGAGGACCACAGCCACACCGGGTCAGGGTTTCGGTTGCCGGGCAGGTGGTCGACCTGAAGACGCAGCAGTGTGCCCTCGATGACCGGGAGTTCACCGTCGTGGTTCAGCCAGCAGGTGCGGTGGGTGAGCCGGGGATGAAGCCGGTCCCAGCTGTCGGCCCGCGCGGTGCCGTACCGAGTGGTCTCCGTGGTCGTGGTGTGCTGGGGTTCGGGCCAAGTGGCGGGCTTGGCCAGGGCGAACTCCGGTCCGTGCTTGGGTGGTCGGCCGTTGACGCCGGGCAGCCGGGGCAACTTGGGCAGCCGGAGCACTCGGTCCGAGCGGATCCGGCCGAGGACCTCGACGGGCAGGTCGGCCAGCACGAAGGCGAGCCGGGTGACGTCGTAGCCGCTGTCCATCACGATCAGGATGTTCGGGTCACCGTTGGTCCAGTGCCCGGCGGTGACCAGCCGGTCGACCACGGCGCGCAACTGCTCGGCGGTCACCGCGGTGGCGTCATCGGCGGGGCCGAGTCGGACCGCGTCCAGCATCGCGGTCCACGACGTGCGTCCGGACTCCAACGCGACCACGAAGGAGTAGGGCCAGCCCGGTATGAACTGCGAGGCGCTCTTCGCGCGCCCGTAGACGTGACAGAACAACCGCTCCGCGCTGGTGGCCGCGTCGGAGCGCAGCCACGGGCTGACGTCGACCGCGAGCACGATCCGGCCGTCATCGGTACGCGGCAGGGACAGGCGGGCCAGATCCACGCGCAGCCGGGCCACGTCGATCCGGCCGCTGTTGAGCCCGTCGTAGAGGGCGCCGTGGCCGCGCCGATGCTCGGGCGTCAGCGTCAGGTCGACCAGCGACGTCACCGGCCCATCGGCACACAGCACCGCGTCGGCCAACTCGAACAACACGTCCGCCCGCGCGGTCACGCAGTCGTAGAACTCCTGCCGGAACCTGGCCAACTCCCCGGATGCCGCCTCGCGGTCGGGATCGTGCACACTGATCACCGCAGCCCTTGGATCGATCTTCCACTGTCGCAAGAGGAATGATCAACCAAGGGCTGCGCTCATGATCAACCGGGGCGTGTCACCAACGTCGGCAGGTTAAAGAACAAGCTCAGCGTGGACTGGGCCGCGACAGTCGGCCGGGGATAACCGAGTGATCCTCGTCCCTGCCGGTGACTGCCAGAGCATGATCACCAATCAAAGCCAGCCCTGAACTCAATCTTGCCTCGGAGCGTCGTTCACGGTTGGGCGGACTCCCACTAGATCGGTTGGTGCAGAGGCGCCGTCCTACCAAGGAGTTCTCTGTTGCTGTGTGCCGTCCGCTGTCGCCGTCGCGCCGTTGGCATCCGGCCGGTTCCGCACCTCGCCCGCGCATCGTGATCACGAACAAGGGATCGGGATCCAACTCGCCGCGAAGTTGATCACGTTACCGTCTCCGCGATCACATGCCAGCCAAAGATCACGGGGTGCGGCTGCCGTACTAGCCGAGAAGTTCGCCGACGCCGCCCACCACCTCGACCAAGCCCGCGCCGACTGCTCGCCTTCACCAGCTTCCCCCGCGAGATCTGGCGCCAAATCTGGTCCAACAACCCCCAGGAACGGCTCAACAAGGAGATCCGGCGCCGCACCGACGTCGTCGGCATCTTCCCCAACCGGGCCGCCATCATCCGGCTCGTCGAGGCCGTCCTCGCCGAGCAAACCGACGAATGGACCGAAACCCGCCGCTACATGGGGCCCTACATCCTCACCCGAAGCCGCATCCGCATCATCGACGCCGAACCCGCCACAACCACTGAGACCGGCCACGTGACAACCGAAGGACTCACCGCCTAGAGTCCACAAAGGATCACACGGTGCCGACTCCTACACCACTTCGGCGGACGTGACCGATTGTCCCAGCAAATGCGCGCTGCCGTGCATCGAGGAGCGCTCCCGCCGTCTCACCCGTAGAACAATCCAAGGACACGGTGACGGCGCGACCGTGAGGCTCAACCGGCCATGCACAGATTGGGGTGCAGACGGGGGTCGGCCCGCATGCGCTCCGGGCCGTGGTGGGCGCACGGTAGTGGTAGCCCAGCGGCTCGAGGGCCTTGGAGGAAAGCATGGAGACCTACCCGAATCCTCAGTCCACCGTCACGTCCCTGGCAAGTCACCGCGGGGACGACCGATGCGACAAATGCGGCGCGCGGGCGGTGGTGGCGGCGGTGCTCCCCGTCGGGGCGCTGCACTTTTGCGGTCACCACGCACACGCGTACGGGTCGGGACTGGCCCAGGCCGGTGCACGGATCATCGCCCGGACCGCGCACGACGCACAACAGGCCGCCTGAGCGGCGGCGCCCAGCGACGAACGAACACTCAACCCCAGGTGGCACGTCATGGACGTTCCGTTACCCAGAATCGGCATCTACGCGTTCCAGCGATCACGCTCCGACACACCACAGGGATACGCCGACGTCGTCGTTCGCGGTGAACCCGGCGACCGCGTACACGCGCTCATCGCGTGCATGGTCGTCGGCGGGCTCTCGGTGCGGCATGAACGCCGCGACGAATCACCGACCGCACCCGACGCGCCCTGGTACCCGATCACCGTGACCCTCACCGGTGACCGGCGGCCCTACGCCGACGCCCTCACAATCGTCCACCACGCCATCCAGGCATGGCGACTCCTCCTGGAGTCACCGACCCCGGCCGAACACTCCGACACCACCCGACCGACCACCGGCACCTCGGGCCAGACCGCGACACCACGCGACCGGAGGGCACGGGCGGAGTGGGACAGGCTGGTTCGCAGCGGCGAGATCGAACGCCACGACGCCGCCTTCGCCGCCAGACACCCATCGCAGCCAGCCCTCAAGCGAGCATCCTGAGTGGCAACCCGCACCCCACCGAGTTCGTTCCCCGCGGGAGTGTCAGGAATCTTGTGGGTGATGATGTGATCACCCTGTCGATTACTGCGCGGTGAGCCGGTCGCCGTAATACATGGCGAGCGTGTTCAACGCTTGTTTCCACCCTACCGTTCGGCCGGTGATATTGGAACGGTTCTTGAGCGGATTCTTGATCACCAAATACAGGACCTTGAGTGCGGCCTGCTCATTAGGGAAATGTCCGCGACGCCGCGTGGCCTGCCGGAACCGGGAGTTCAAGCTCTCGATCGATTGGTGGTGTAGACGGGTTTCCGCAGCTCCGGCGGGAACGCCAGTGTCAACGGCACATGAATCATGGATCTGGCACTGATTCCGTGATTGACCGGGGGCGTAGTTGATCACGGTCTGTGCTCAGTGTCGACGTGCTCAGTGAGCCCATTTCATCCTGAGGTGGATGTGTTGGTGGGCAAGACTTCTGGTGATCACGTGTTGATGGCCGTCGGCGTGGCGGCGTCTGGGCGTGGCGAAGCCCCTGGTAGCAGGACTTTCGACCAAGATCGTCCAGTTGCGCCCAGGGGCTTCAGATGTTGTTCTACCGTGCCGCGCTGCCCGTGTCGCATGCGACCCTGACTTTCGTGTCCGGCCTGATCCGCGCCCACCGCGCTGAGATCGGGTCGCGGTGGCGGGTGTTGAACCCGGGCCAGCAGGCCCTGCTGGTGCTGGTGTATCTGCGCAAGGGTGAGCCGTTCGCCGAGGTCGGTGCCGGGTTCGGCGTGTCGACCACCACCTGCTGGCGGTATGTGGACGAGACCGTGGAACTGCTCGCGCGGCGGGCACCGAAGCTGCGGACCGCGCTGCGCACGGCCAAGCGGGCGGGCGTGGCCTACGTGGTGGTCGACGGCACGCTGATCCCGATCGACCGGGTGGCCGCCGACCGCCCCTTCTACTCCGGCAAGCACAAGATCCATGGGGTGAACCTGCAGGTCATCGCCTCACCGGAAGGGGCGATCTTGTGGGTTTCGGGCCAGTTGCCGGGCAGCACCCACGACACCGCCGCGGCTCGGATCTGGAACATCCTCGCCGCCCTCCGCGACGCAGGGCTGATCGCCCTGGCCGACAAGGGCTACCACGGCTACGACCCCACGGGCAGGCACGTGATCACCCCTTACAGGGGTCGGAACAAGCCGGAATCGCAGAAAGACGCCAACCGCGCCCACGCCCGGCTCCGCGGTCCCGGCGAACGCGCCAACGCTCAACTCAAGACCTGGCGCATCCTGCGCAAACTCCGCTGCTGCCCACGCCGCGCAGGCCGACTGGCCAAAGCCATCCACGTCCTACAGAACCACGAGACCACCAGAGGATGAAATGGGCTCAGTGTCGACGTGCTCCGTGTCCTGTTCCCGCACCTGGTTGGCGTGCGGATCGAGCAGGTGTTCAGTGTTGGCCGGTCGTTGCGGATCCAGGCCCGCACCGAGCACGAGTCCGCGGCGTGTCCGGGGTGCGATGTGGTGGCTCGGCGGGTGCACTCTCGCTACGTGCGGCGGTTGACGGACTTGATGGTCAGTGGCCGGGAGACGGTGATCCACCTGCGGGTTCGTCGCTGGTTCTGCGCGAACGAGGGTTGTGAACGGACGACGTTCACCGAGCAGGTGGCCGGGTTGACCGCTAGATATGGTCGCCGCACGTCGGGTCTGACGCGGTTGTTGGAGCGGGTTGGGTTGGCGTTGGGAGGCCGCGCGGGTGCTCGGCTGACTCGTCATCTGGCCAGCGAGGTCAATCGGATGACGCTGCTTCGGCTGGTGCGGGCGTTACCCGAGTCGCCGACACCGGCGCCGAGGGTGTTGGGCGTCGACGACTTCGCCCTGCGCCGCGGACACATCTACGGCACCGTGCTCATCGACATTGAATCTGGCCGCCCGGTGGACGTTCTCGCCGAGCGCACCACTGAGACCTTGGCGGAGTGGCTGCGCAAGCGTCCGGGCGTGGAGATCATCTGCAGGGATCGCGCGGGCGCGTATGCCGAGGGAGCCCGAGTCGGCGCACCGCACGCCCAGCAGGTCGCTGACAGGTGGCACGTGTGGAACAACCTGGGCACCGCCGTGGAACGCACCGTCGCCGCCCACCGAGCCGGTCTGCGCCCACAGGACCCCGTTCCCGCCCCAGCCAACGACACGACCACTACCGCGATACCAGTGCTGTCGCTGCGGCCAGAAGCCGAACAGCGAACCGACCGGACCGCCGTCCGCACCCGCGAACGCCACGCCGAGGTGCACCGACTACGCGACCAAGGCTTCAGCATTCGACGCATCGTGGCCGAACTCGGATTGTCGAAAGGCACCGTCCGCAGGTTCGTGCGCGCGGCCACCGCCGACGAGCTGTTGGTCAACAACCGCACCGGCTATCGGCACAGCATCCTCGAGCCATTCAAGCCCACCTGCACCGACGATGGAACGAGGGCTGCACCACCGCCACCGAGCTGTTCGGCGAGATCCAGGCTGCTACCGCGGCAAACCGCAGGTCCTGCGCCAGAACTTGCGGCCGTTCCGAGCCACCGTCTCCATCCCCGCGTCCACGCCTACAGCACCGAAAGCACGCCGTGTCGCAGCGTGGATCATGACGAAACCCGCGAACATGAACCTCGAGGACCAGCGCTCCCTCGACGCGATCCTCGCCCGCAGCCCGCAACTGACCGTGCTCGCCGAACGCGTCCGTTCCTTCGCCACGATGATGAGCGAGCTCCGCGGCGATCTACTCGAACCGTGGATGGCGACGGTCGACGGCGACAACCTCCCAGCGCTGCGCTCGTTCGTGATCGGCCTGCGCCGCGACCAGGACGCCGTCACCGCCGGACTCACCCTCCGCTGGAACTCCGGACCCGTCGAAGGCCACGTCAACCGCATCAAGATGTTGAAACGCCAGATGTTCGGCCGCGCCAACCTCGACCTGCTCCGCAAACGCGTACTTCTCGCCGACTGACACCCAGTCGATCGCGGAATCTGTGCCAGATCCAGTCTTCAGCCGGAACCGACACCGCGCGTACCCGAGCCAGGTGCACAGGACGTCGCGGATGCGTTTACCACATCAAAGTCCAGATCAGACCGATCTGCCAGTCCTACCGGGAGTTCACGCCACAAACCCATGCGTCAGATGCGCTCTAAGGTTCTGCCCGTCGATTTCGCGGCGAAGCCGAAGCTCGATCGCCTCAGGGTCAGCGGCCGTACGAGGCGCCAACCAATGGAGGGATCTCCAGATGCACGACTTGGCCGATTGTGGGTTGCTCGACGTAGCCGAAAGCGACCATGTACTTCAGGAGGTCGTAGAATCCTTCACAGGCCGCGAGGCGGCCGTCGTCAGTACACCGCCACAGGACGCAGAAGCGGAGAGCTGTCCTTTTTCCACTTGCCTCAGTTGCTGGAAGAAGTCCGGTTCCCGAGTTTGTGCCGGTGCCGGTAGCGATCGACACTACAACGTCACCAGCATCCAGGTAGTCGACGTTGTCAACTACGTGGTCCGGCATGATTTCGACAAAGTTCTGCCAGTAGCGCACGAATTGTTCCGCCCCTTCCCCTCTCACCCCTAAGGCGTTGTCGAAGAAGCTGAAATCGTCAGTGCAGATCTCTGCGACGCTTGACCAATCCCTGCGGTTGTATGCCTGCCAGATTCGCTGCACCAGGCTCACATTCGATGTAGACATGTTGCACTCCTTCGTCGGAAGATGCTCTTACTGCGAAGTTTGCATTGGCGTCGCCAATTACAAATCCTCAATTTCCTTCACACTCAGTGCGAATCCATCGACTATACTTGGGTCCGCGCTGAAAGAATCCGGGAGCGGGTCTTGCCCGGCCAGCATCACGCCATTTCTGGCGGAAGCGCGTACCGCGGTGAATCCGTAATCCCTCATAGAGGTCTCGTAGTGGCTGATTTGCTCGACGATGGATTGGGGCGTACCATCGGTTCTGCCCAGTTGGGTGGACAAAATCGCAGCATCCTGAAGTGCTGTATTCGCGCCGACGCCGAGTGCCGGACTCATCGCGTGAATCGCGTCACCGATGAGGGTGATTTGCGACGGAGGCCACGGATCTACGGGGATCGAACTGTATGGTCGGAGAAAGAATAGCGAGTTCTCGTCCCACTGACCTACTAATTCACGGAGAAGGGGATGCCAAGCGTCGATCATCTGCACGCCCAAGTGTCTTAGGTTGCGCCCGCCGAGAGACTGCATCTGGTCGTCAGAATCGAAAGCTTCGCGACGTGCCCCGAGCAGGCACATCAGATAATCATGATCCTCACGCAAGTTCATGCCAGGGCATATCCTGCCCAGCGCCTCGCTAAATGGTGCAGGATAAAGGACTGGAGCTACGCCCAGGAATTTTTTGTCAGCGCCGACCACTGCCGTGAACAGGTCCGACAGGAAGTGCTCGGGCAACGCCTCCCGGACAGTTGTTGACACTGAGATTTTTCCGTAGATGACACGGAGTCCGATATCAGCTAAACCGGCGGTGGGCAAGTACTGTCGGCGCACAACCGACCGGATTCCGTCCGCGCCGACGAGTACATCTCCGTCGACCGTCGACCCGTCGGCCAGCCGAACACGGACTTTGGAGCGGCCAATAGAGTAGCTATCGATTCTGGTCGAGAATCGCAAGTCGGGAAGTCCGTTCGCCAAGATTTCCCGCAATGTGAGTCTATTCACCGCCGCGTGCCGATCATATGGGTTTGACCGGCCGAGCGGCGGTAGTGCGGTCACGCCACGCGGACGTAACTGTTCGTCAAAGACGGCCATTCTCGGTGACGGATTGAACGAGGTGGCCACGAACAACTGATAGAGATCGGAGGGTAGACACGCCGCCAGTGCGCCATGACCATCCGGGTTAATGTATAGTCGATATCCTTGATTCCTGAACTCGATACCGGGATCTCGTTCGAACACAATTGCCTCGACGCCCTGCTTCTGCAATCCTTGCGCGAGACACAGTCCACCTACCCCACCGCCGGAGATAAGAACACGCACGACCGACTCCTCTAGCGAACGTCATTGTGCGATTTCCTCGAGGCTTCGCCCTTTGGTCTCGATACCGATTGCAGACACCGCACCGAGCCCGACGATCGCAACGCCCAGCAGTAACAGGAATACCTGCGTCACCCCGCCCCCCGCTCCCAAAATCGCAGCGACGACTAGAGGCGCGGTGATGCTGGCGGCGCGGTTGAGACTACTCCCCGCAGACGTAGCCCAGGACCTCATCCGCGTCGGATACAATTCTGCGGTATACAGGTACAACAGCGATGCCGGTATCCCGACCCCCACAGCGATCGATATACCGACTGAAAGCAGGGCAGGCCATGCGGTTAAACCAATGATCGAAACACCGATTGCCCCGACGCCTGTACCAGCAGCGATCACGACGAACGCAATGATGAGCAGGGGACGCCGACCGAATCGATCCACGACCATGGAGACAACATAGACGGTTACCAACCCCGCTGCACTGACAATTACCGTCATCAGTAGAGACTTCGACGGGGCAAGTCCTCCCAGTTTGACATACATTGTCGGCAGCCACACAGTGTACCCATATGTGACGAAGAAGACGCAGAACCAGGTCGCCCATAGCGCCAAAGTGCGGCGGCGGAAATTCGCGGAAAATAGTTCACGCAACTGTGTTTCCGGTTGAGGGGTGGTCTCCGCAGGTTCCGCAGCTGGCGTCGCCAAACTCACAGTTCGGTCAACTTCGACGTTCGCTTCCATCCTTGTTAGTATCGCGTCAGCCTCCCGATAGCGACCCTTTGCTGCCAGCCATCGTGGCGACTCGGGCAAAGCAAACCAGCAGATCGCTGCGAGGGCCAGTGGCAACGACCCGACCGCGAACAACACGCGCCAAGCCGTGTCCGGGTCCAAATTCGCGAAGAGGATCGCGCCCAGCAAAGGTGCCGCGAGAAGGCCCCACGGAAAAGCAGTGAGATACAAAATGACTATACGGCCGCGAGACCGTGGACTGAGTACCTCACTGAGCAACGCCGCGCTGACTGGCACCAGTGCACCCAATCCCACACCTTGAAGCAACCGAAATGCCATCAACGTGGCCAACGATGTGGAGGCGGCGACCCCTAAGGACAACAAGCCGAACACTGTCAGCGCGAACACAGTCGCCCGCTTACGCCCGTAACGTTCGCTCAACGCGCCGACTATCAGGGCGCCCAACATCTGGCCCAAGTATCCCGCCGCGATTAACTGGCCTGCTTGTCCAATAGTAAGATCGAAAAGATCGATCAGAACCGTCAGCGCGACAGCAATGCTGATCGAATCGAAGGCATCGAAGAAGAGTCCAGTCGACAACAAACGTACGGTCCTTCGGTGGACCGAGGTAATAGGCATTCGGTCCACCCTGGCCGCGATCTGACCGTAGCCGCCGTCAGTGATCTTTTCACCAGCGCTCGCCACGTGACCACCTACCGCTCAGACCAGGATCGAGATCAGCACCAGCCTGTGAAAGGCGATTCTACGTGTCCGACTCAATGATCGCCAGCGGCATCTGGCGCAGGCCGTCGTGTTCGATCTATCGCGCCGCTCGGGACGCTTCGACGGACGAGACAACAGGATCTTTCCCCAAGCCGAAACCGAGGATCAGGGTGTCGGGAGTTCGAGTATCCAAGCTGCCATCGTTGCCAGGCGAACTAGGGGTTCGGTCTAGGGCATTCCCCTGATGCCTGCCTGCGTCAGGTGATCCACGCTGCCAGGTTAGGCACCGGCGTCCTGCGTCAACTTCCAACGAACCTCCGGTGCAGGTTGTTGAGGAGTGGATGATGAGCATTGGAACCCTCCCGAACCTGGACCGGCCCAGCCGGAGGGAAACTGAATTCCACCAGCAGGGACTCTGGGGCATGTGCCGGTGCGGCAAGCACTGGCCGTGCAAACGAGGCTCCTACTTTAGGCAGCTGCTAGCTGTACTGCACGGGTGTTCAGCATTCAACCCAGGACTGAACTAAGACCGTGTCCTACGTGGTGATCTTTCGTTCTGTTGATCATGGTCGGTGGTCGGTGGTCGTGGATCGTGCCGGAGGGGTTGTGGGAGTTGGCGGCGCCGTTGTTGCCGCCCTCCGGTGTGCGTCGGCAGGGTGGTGGGACGCAGAACGTCGCTGATGAGGCCGTGGGGCCTTACCCCCGGATGTTGGACACGGGGTTATGCGGCGTGTGTGAGCGTAGCGGGTGTTGGTAGCAGGCTGTTCTCGTAGTCGATCGGGGACATCTGTCCGAGGTGGGAGTGGCGGCGTCTGGTGTTGTAGCGGTGTAACCAACCGAAGGCGGCCAGCCTCGCTTCCCTTTCGCTGTCCCAATTCTGGGCGCCTTGGAGGGTCTCGCGCTTGAACGAGGCGTTGAGGCTCTCGGCTGCGGCGTTGTCCGCCGAGCTGCCGACGGCGCCCATCGACTGGGTCACCCCGACTTCGCGGCATGCCCGGGCGAACGCCCGAGAACCGTATTGGGCCCCGTGATCGCTGTGAAAGATCGCTCCGGCCAGGCTGCCCCTGGTGTGTTGGGCGGCGTGCAGGGCGTCGATGACCAGTTCGGTGCGCATGTGGTCGGCGATCGCCCAACCGACCAACCGGCGCGAGCACAGGTCCATCACGGTCGCGAGATAGCAGAACGTGCCGTCGGCGATCGGCAGATACGTGATGTCACCGACGTAGCGAGTGTTCGGGGCCTCGGCGGTGAAGTCCCGGCCGAGCAGGTCCGGGGCCTTGACCGCCGCGGGATCGCCGATGGTGGTGCGGTGTCGGCGGCGCAGCCGCAGCCCGGCCAGGCCGATCCCGCGCAGCACCCGGGCCACGCGCTTGTGGTTGACCGGATGCCCGCCTTCGCACAGCTCGGCGGTGATCCGCGGGACGCCGTAGGTGCCGGCCGAGTCCCGGTGGACAGTGCGGATGCGCGCCGCCAGACGGCCGTCCGCCACGGCCCGATCAGCCCGGTCCGGCGCGGTGGCCTTCCAGTGGTAGTAGCTGGACCGGGCGACACCGATGACCTGGCACAACCGCTTGACGCCGTGGCGGCGCTGATGGTCCGCGACGAACTGGAAGCGGGTCACCAGCGCGTCTCCCCCGCGAAATACTTGGCCGCCTTGCGCAAGATGTCGCGCTCTTCCTCCAACTCGCGGATCCGCTTGCGCAGTGCGGCGTTCTCGCCCTCCGACGAGGCCAACACAGTCTCCGGACGCGTTCCCGCCGCCACCTGCGATCCGGTGCGCCGTCCCTCGTCGAGCCGAATCCAGCTGCGCAACGTCTCGGAATTGACCCCGAGATCCTCGGCCACCGACCTGATCGTCGCACCCGGAGGGGACCGATACAACGCGACCGCCTCGGCCTTGAACTCCGGCGGGTAGTGCTTCATCGCCATCTGTGCAGGACTCCTGTCCACCCGGACCATCAGGATCCAAGTGTGTCTGGTGTCCAACATCCGGGGTCAAGGCCCACGTGCTGACCAGACTCAACCTGGTTATGCACGGATGGGCCAACTACTTCCGACACGCGGTAGCCAAGAATACCTTCGACATGTTGGACAGTCTCGCCTGGTGGCGGATTGTCCGCATGATGAGGCAACGGCACCACTGGAGGTGGAAGGACGTCCGTCGGTGGCTTGTCACGCCCAGTGGGCGCTGGCGGGCGATCAACGCGGGCGAGATCGAACTGCGCCGGATAGCGGCGATCCCGGTGACCCGGTATCGCTACCGCGCCAGCAACATCCCCAACGCCTACGTCCAAACCACCCACGCCTGACGACAGGAACCGTGGAGAGCCCGTTGCGTTGAGAGGCGCACGGCGGATTCGGCGAGAGGTCCGGGGAAACGGGCCGGGAGCAATCCCGACACCGCGCCCCGGGCCTACTCAGCGATCGCCTCAGTTGCGGTGTAGGACGCGGATGCGGAGCAGGTCGAGGTTGGCGCGGCCGAACATCTGGCGTTTCAACATCTTGATGCGGTTGACCTGGCCTTCGACGGCGCCTGAGCTCTAGGGCTGGGTGAGTCCGGCGGTGACGGCGTCGAGGTCGCGTTCGAGTCCGCTGACGAATGAGCGGAGTTCTTTGATCGCGGTGTTCTTGGCGGTGCTGATCCAGTCGGGCAGGTCGGCGCCGCCGAGGTGGCAGACCATGTGGGCGAATCGGCGGACGTGGTCGGCGAGCGCGGTGCGTTGGGGACTGCGATCGAGGATGGCGTCCAGGTCATCGCGGACGTCTGGGTCGAGGGTGGCGGGGTCGGTCATCAGCCACTTGGTGACTTGGCGGACGGTCGGCGGGGTTGGCGCGGGCGGCGGGACGTGGCCGGGTGTGGGGCGCAGCCGGTGGATGTAGTTGCGGACGAGGGTGAAGCCGCCGGTGTAGCCGCGGGCGGTGATCTCGGCGTGCAGGTGGGTGGCGTTGGTGGCTCCGGCTTCCCAGCGCATGTGCAGGTAGGGCTTGTGGGGTTCGAGCATGCTGGTGCGGTATCCGGTGCCGTTGTTGACGAGTAGCTGCTCGGCGGTCTCGGCGCGGGCGAAGCGGCGCACGGTTCCTCGCGACAGCCGCAGTTTCGTGGCGACGGCGCGAAGGCTGGCGCCTTGTTCGAGCAGGTCGTGGATCTGACGGAAGCGGTCCCGGGTGCGTTGCGCGGTGCGGTCCTGGCGGTCGGCTGGTGCTGGTGGCGTCGACTCGGGCGGAGCGGTCGATCCTTCGCAGCGGCCCGGAGGTGCTGATGTCGGCGTCGGATCGGCTGGCTGGATCGCAACGCGGTGGCGGGCCACGACGCGTTCGGCGGCCTGGCCGAGGTTGTGCCACAAGTGCCAGCGATCTGCGACCTGGATCGCTTGTGGCGCACCACGAGCGGCTCCGTCGGCGTAGGCGCCTGCGCGGTCACGACAGACGACGCGGATGCCGGGGTGCCGCGCCAACCATGCCGCCACGGTGCCCGCCGTCCGGTCTGGCAACAGATCTATTGGCCGGTGGGTGCGCATGTCGACGAGCACGGTGCCGTAGTGGTGTCCGCGGCGGAGGGCGAAGTCGTCCACTCCGACCTCGCACAGTTGCCCTGGGTCGGGCACTGGTAGCGCTCGCAACAGGCGCAGGAGGGTCATGTGCGAGACGTCGACGAGCAGTCGCCGAGTCAATCGTGCCCCCGCGCGGCCACCCAACGCCAGGGCCACGTCAACCAGCAACGACGTCAATGTCGGGGTGCGACGTTGATAGCGCCGGGTCAGCCCGAGGATCTGCTCGGCGAAGATCCGTCGAGCGCAGTCGTCGTTTCGGCAGCGGAAACGTCGAACCCTCAACCGGATCAGGACTTCCCGGTCGCCCAGGCCGCGGTCGGCGACCGTGCGCTCGTAGCGACTGTGGACCCGATCAGAAGGGCGACCGCATGCTGGGCAGTCCGCCGTGGGTTCACGGCCTGCTACCTCGAACCGCACCCATCGCGCAGCGGTAGCCACTCGATCCACCCGCACGCCCGTGAAGTGCGGAAACAACGCCGCCACCAGGCCGCAAACCACATCGTCCAAGATCACGAACCAAGGTCATACCGCGCCCAAAGGCGATCACCGAATCTGGGACAGAGCCAGGGTTGGACCGGAGTTGACATCGGCGAGCAACCTCGGTGCAATCGGGCCCAAACACCAGCGCGGCCCAGAGCGTGAACCTGCGGTGCACCGTCGACTTCGACACCCCGAAACACGGCCGAACGAACCGCCACGCACACCCACTGACCAACACATACACGATCGCCGCGAACACGGCCTCATCAGCGACGTTCTGCGTCCCACCACCCTGCCGACGCACACCGGAGGGCGGCAACAACGGCGCCGCCAACTCCCACAACCCCTCCGGCACGATCCACGACCACCGCCCATGATCAACAGAGCGAAAGATCACCACGAGGACACGGCCTTAGGAGGTTCCCATCATTATTCCGAGAATCTCACGACGTTTAGTTATTCCGAGTTTGCGAGGTCGACTTGTCAGAGTCTGGGTGCGAATCGAGATCTGAGTCGACCCTCCGAACGCGGCGCACCTTGAGGCAGTACTCGCGACAGAAACACGGGCTTGACCGTCGGTCCGAGTAGCCAGGACTGAACCGGCAGCCGCCACGACTCGCTGCCTCCGACGAACCAGCCAGGTCACGCGTGATGACGTTTGTCCACCAGACAGGCGGCTTGGCGGCGCGCTGTCACATAGACGCGCGAACTCCGAACGCGACTCTCCCTCGGTCATCGACGCTCCTCATCGAGGTCCACGTCAGACCGTCGCAATTCGTAGCGCGCCCGTGCGAAGCCCGCGCGCGGACAGGCTCTTGACATTGCCCGGCGAGCACCGCGACACTGCGGCCACCTCTTCGACGCTGTAGTCGTTGCGGTAGCGCAGAACCAGTGGGCCCTTCTGCCGGGACAGGACCGCTGACGAGCGCACAAGACCGGCCTCGTCGACGATGGACCCGCTCTGGACCGATCGGGTGATCTTGGCCCTCGCGCGAACGAGCGACAGGCGAAAACGTAACGGGACGAGTCGGAAAACCGAATCCCTCACCGTCCCCATGCTTCCCCAGACAGTTCGGCCGCGCGGCTGATCTGTCTCGACGCCTTGTCCGGAGTGGTCCCCATCGTCAAGGAAAGCCGTGCCATCAGCAGTGTCAGCGATGCCTTGCGTAGGTGCGCGCTGACGCGAATGACCGGCCGTGTGCACGTTGTGGGATACCCAGGCGGCGTCGTGTCGGTCAGAGACGGTTGGGTGGTCGATGTGGAGAGTCCGGGCTCGCCCGGGGTCGCGGCGCGCCTGCTGCGGTCGCGTCGCATCGACGAACACGACTGGGAAGCGTTGCAGTATCCCGAGTCTGACTCGCTGATGTCTTTTCAACACCTGGTGGCGCGTGGCAGAGTCCGAGCGACCGAGCTGCGTCTCGTAGCCGAGATGGCCTGGGAGGACGCGGTGTTCGCCGCGGCCGCCGGCGTCGTCCGTTCCATCCGCATGACTCTCGGCGCGGTAGGGGCACCGCACGCGAGCGAGAAGGTGGACCCGAACTGGATGGCCACGCGGGTCGAGTACAAGGTCAACGCCCTTAGGCGGCTTCCCGTCACGCTCTCGCCCAGCACGGATCGCCTCGCCGTGGCCACGCAGGCGATCGCTTGGCCGACCACATCACGCCAGCAGGAGATTCTCGCGCATGTCGACGGCAGGCGGACCGCACGCGACATCGCCTATCTTGTCGGCCGCGGCCTGTACCCCGTGGCCGTCGACCTGTCAGTACTGCTCGCGGATCGGCGGCTGCGCCTGGTCACCGACGAGCCCGGCTTACGAACAGGAACAACACCCATCGTCGCCCCACGCGGTCCCTCTCGGGGCGACCAGCCCGCGCACGTCGGCGCGCTACCCCGCCGCCATGGTTGACCAACGACAAGAAGGAGCTCAGGCCCACATCCACAGCACCGGACGTCACCGCGATCACGTCCGAACTGCGCGGCCTGAGACACGGGGCCGTCGGCGTCACTGACACCCTTGTGGCCACGGCGGACGGCCTGCTGGTCGCCGCGGACATCGCCGCGAAGGTTGACGCGGACACCGTCTGCGCGATGGCCGCCGTCGACCTCGGGCTCGCCCGCCGAGCCACCAAGGTCCTCGGCTTCGGCGCGCTCGATCAGACCACAGTGTCCGGAAGCCGCGGCCACCTGTCCGTCTACGCGGTCGGGGCGCTCGCGGTGCTCGTCGTTCTCGGCGACGAAGGCCTCGACCTGCAACAGTTGCACACCGTCGCCCGTCGCACCGCCGACCGAATCAAGGCCCTGCTGCCCACCTCATCCTGAAGGAGAGATCCCCTTTTGACACCTCAACGCGCGCTGTCCGACCAGGTAATCGCGATGGTGAAACGGCTTCGGCACCAGGTTCCCGACTGTATCGCCGCCGGTGTGGTCGACATGGCGACCGGCATGCTGTTGGCCTTCGACACCACCGACAGCCATCCGTCCGAGGTTCTCGACCTGCTCGCCGGCGCCACCCTCGACCTGTTCCAGGGCCGGACTGTCACGATGATCGAGGACATCTTCAAGGAGCGTCGCGGAGTCACCAGCTCCGAACGCTATTTCCAGGAGATCCTCGTCAACAGCACTAACCTGACCCACTTGTTCATCCGCAACAACCAGCACGAAGACGTCGTGGCGGTCGTCGTGTGCCCGAAGTCGGTGAGCATCGGAATGCTGTTCGCGGCCGCCCGCAGAGTCGTCCGCGAGCAGTCCAGTTAGGACAGCTTGAGTCGCTCTGATGCCCTGCAAGGGCAGGAGCCGTGGCGACCTTGGCCGGGTCACTCGTGCCGATTCGCCGCACCGAACCAACCTTCGTCGAGAGGTGGCGTGTCTCAGATGGATCTCTATTGACGCACGGGAATGATCTGTGATGGACGTGTTGGCCGCACGATTGGTGCCGGATGAGTTGTGGGCGCTGTTCAAGTCGTTGATCCCGCCGCCGCTGGCGTGTTCGCAGGGCGGCGGGATGCCGCGCGGGGACGACCGGGCCGCGGTCACCGGGATCGTGTCGTGCTGACCAGCGGTTGCGCGTGGCGGCATCTTCCACCGAGTTTCGGATGAAGGTCCCACCGCACACCGCCGGTTCACCGAGTGGACCAGGGTCGGACTGGCGGCGCTCACACCAGGCCGTACTCGATGAACTGGGCAGCCGAGGCATGATCGACTGGTCCGACATCCCGTTCGCCGTCGGCGTGTCAGCAACCAACACTCGCGACAGCGCGACCCTCAAACCCCGTCCCAGCAACCCCAGCGGTCCGCTCCCGCCGTTATCCACGCCGCCTCCGACCCGCGAAACTCCACGGCGACAAGGCCTACGAGTCCCACGACCCGCGCGACTGGCTGCGCAACCGAGGCATTACGCCACGCCTGGCACGCAAGGGTACCGAGCCCAACATCCGACTCGGCCGATACCGATGGATCATCGAACGAACGCTGCGCATGGGTCTTCGGCTACCGACGACTCGCCAACCGCTACGAACGCCACAGCGACCTCGTTCGCGGCTTCCTCACCTTCGCCGCACTCACCCGCTACAAGAAACTCGCCAGATGAGACGCCCTACTCATTGTCCACCTGTTGAGTCAGCGCATGTGGCGGAGTGATGTCGATGGTTGCGCGCTGGGCGCGGGCCGAAAACCGGTTCAGGCCCGGTCGATCGGGCCCGAACCGGGTCAGTATGTTGATCACCGACGGAACCGGGATCCCGCTGGCGGCCGCTGTGACCGGCGGCAACCGCGACGACACCGCCCAACTGACGCCGCTGATCGAGGCCGTCCCACCTGGTGCGTGGTCGGCGCGTGGGGACGACGTCGACCACCGCCAGACGCTGATCAGCGGTCAAACCGGCCTAGTTTGACGGCACGCACCAGTGCGGCACCGTCGGCGGCCAGTGGGGAACCGGCAACGTTCTTGGAGTCGCGCACTGCCCGCAGCGTGTTGGACAGCTCGACGCACGTCTGCCCTGACTGGCTACGGCTCGACTTTCGCCAAGTGATCTGGTTCGTCACCATGGTTCTCCATTCTGTGTACCAACTCTGAAATGAGGCGTACCGAATCCTGCGGACTCAGGGTGACGCGCAGGATCATGTCTACGGCGTGCTTGTATGCATTGACGTCGTCTTCCTTGTGCAACCACAACGTCGAACGGCGCGTTTCGAGAAACACCACAGATGCTGGACCGTTGGACTCGATCAGGACGAAGGCGCCTTCAAGTCCTGGGTGCCACTCCATTCCAAACGGAATGATACGCAGTTCAACGTTGGGTCGCTGCATCATTTCCAGCAGGTAGCGGAGCTGCGCGACGCTCGCATCTCGGCCACCGATTCCCTGATACAAAGCAGCCTGGCCGACCAAGGCGACGAGTCGGGCAGGGTTGGCCCCTGTGATGATCTCCTTACGGCCAAGTCGAACCGCAATGCGGGTCGAGATGTCGCCCGCAGGCACACCGCCGCCAGACATGATCGCTCGGATGTAACCGGCGGTTTGCAGCAAACCAGGGATCATGAGCGGAGAGACCTCGATGATCGTCGCGGCCTGTTGCTCGTACTCCAGATACGCGGCCAGCTGTTGCCGCTGCTCGGGCAGGGTAGTCGCGACCCACTGCGGCTCGCCCGTGCCGTAGACCAACGTCAGGATGCCGTCGTACTGGTCGCCGTTGACACCGAGCGCCGTCAGGATCTGGGCGACATGTTCCGGCTTGGGGATTCGGTCGCCAGTCTCCCATCGCGACAACATCGCCGGATCGCGGTTGATCATCGCTGCGAACTCTCGCAGCTTGTACCCCTTGTCCACGCGTGCCTGACGGAGCGCACTGCCGAGCGCCACAGCCTTGGGGGTCTTCGCCACGCCATCTCCGTTGTTGTCGATCGGTAACAGCTTAGCGTCACCGAGCCGGTCTGGATCTATCACCTGTTGTGCGTATGACAACAGTGTTGCCACTTCTCCGTCGTTGTCCAACGCTGTTGTCAACACAACGCAAGCTAGCAGGCAACCACCGCTGGGAGCACGACATGAGCCAGGACGCTCGCATCACCTGTCGGGACGGGTTCAACCGTCAGCAACGGATCGGCCTGTGGACGGCGCCGACCAGCGACCGCCTTGACGACTTGGCCACCGCGGTCGAGCGCAGGCACGCGGAGCTCGGGCGCGCGGTCACGGGAGTGGGGCGGTGAAGGAGACGGGGCGCACTCAGGTCCGAAGTCTGTATGGTTTGGTCATCGGTACGGTGGTGACGACGTCGGCCGCCATGGCGGGATTGACGGTTCAGCACATCGCCCGGTCATCCGCTCTGTCGGTGAGTCGCGTGTCTCGGATCATGACCGCGCACGGTCCGGTCCGCCCAGTGGATGTCGCGGTGTTGTCGGTGGTGTTCGGTTGGGCGCCGAAGCTGCGGGACTATCTGTGTCAGCTTGCCGCTCGAACCGAGTTCACCCATTGGATCTTCGACCACGCCGACACGCAGGCCCACGACATGCTCGAGGTGCTGGAGTCGGTGTCGAGCACGGTGACCGTGTACGCCCCGCTGCTGGTGCCGCGCTGCCTGCGGGTCGCCGCGTACGACGACCACATCCGGTCCGAGGCGTTCGACGCCGTCTCCCGACCCGTCCTGCGACCGCGTCCTGAGCGGCGCTACGAGTACTTCCTCGACGCGCACGTCCTGACCCGCCCCGGCATCCCTGAAGGCGTCCGTCAGCGGCAACTCGCCCACCTGTTGCGCCGCGTGTCGAACGACAATGCCACCATCCGAGTGGTGCCCGCCAACGCACACTACAGCGGGATCGAGGCGTTCCGGCTGCTGGCGGTGATGCGTGGCGAATCGGTCGTGCACCTTGAACAGCACACCATCAGCCTGCTGCTGCACCACCACACCGAGGTCACCACGTATGCGGCCTTCGCCCGGACGCTGCGATCCATGGCCCTTGACCCGACCGCCAGCCGTCACTTCATCGCCGGACTGCTCGGGAGGTCGTCATGACACCGATTCCGCCGCTGGTCTTCGGCTACATCCACAGCGTCCGCGAACACCCGGAACGTCTCGCCGAGGCCAAGCAACGTCTGGAGCTGTGGTGCGCTCGGGAGAGCTGGCACCTCGGCGCCACCTTCACCGATGTCGGCTCGCCGCTGGACCTGGGGGGCCGCGTCGGGTTCGGCGGCCTGGTGCAGGCACTGTCCCTGCCCCGCGCCACGGCTGCCGTCGTGCTCGAGGTCTGCCACCTGTCTTCCCGGCCTGACGTCGTGGCCACGTTAGTCGACAAGATCCGCCGCACGGGGGCAGCCGTCTGGGTGCGAGCGGGCGAACTGCCCGAGAACGCCCTGAAGCTCACCGCGGGCCAGGCGACGTGGGCGCGGTGATCTGGCCGTGGGTCTTGTCGATCGCCTGTGCCACAACGTTTCTGCTTCTGCGGCGAAGGGCGGCGTCATGACCGGTCCGGATGCGCACTGGCGCGACGAATTGACCCTCGTCGGCGGGCTCAGCACGATCAACCGCGAACTCGCGCTGTATGTGATGCGCCTGCTCGACGTCGACGCTGAGCGAGCGCCGGAACCGTTGGTGGCCGAGGAGGCCGCGCTCGGCAACCGAATGGTCGAGTTGGGCCATGCGATCCACGCCCGCGCCGCGCGACGCGGGCCGCGGCTCGACCCACCCTCGGACCGATGACACACATCCCGCTGTGGCAGGTGATCGCCGCGTGCGTCCCGCTGGCCACGCTGCTCTTCGGAGTCGGCGGCTGGCTGTTCCTCGACTGGCGGAGGGCTGTCCGACAGAGCCGTATCGCCGCGAGGTTCGCCATGAAGCACTACAGGACCGATGATCACCGGGACCACTCCCCCGCGGCCGCCGCTGTGGTCTCCGTTGCCGAGTTGCTCGAGCGGGCCGCGGAGAAGGGGACCGGTATTCGACTGCACTGGACCGAAGCCGATACCAATCCCCACGGCTACGCGATGTACCGCGAGAACGACTTGCCGACCGCTGTACTGCCGAGGATTGTCGATGAATGAACCCAGCGCGCCGACGAAGCCCCGCGCCAAGGCGCCGTTTCACCGGCTGTCCATCTTCCTCAGCATGGACTTCAGCACCATTGTGCTGTTTCGGCACAACTTCCACACCCGCCGACGCACCTGCATCTGGGGCGACAACCCGAGCGTCGCTCGGATGCAGGCCCAAGCACGCACCTACCTCGACAAGATCCCCGGCCTCGACCTGACCGACGTGGACTGGATGAACTCCGACGTACTGCTCAACGCGGTCAACCGGCCCAAGAGCCACCGACCCGGCTTCGGCGAGCCTGCGGGCGAATACATCTGAGCAGCGCGCGCTCGACCACAGGGGCCATCGAACCTTGAGGTGCAGATCGACTCTTGCTCACGCCGATGAGCTGTCGTCCGCGGTGTCACGCAGACGCACACGTGAACTTCGTGATCAACAGAACGGACGCCCGCCTGATACGACTGGTTCCGTGCCGCGACGGGGACGGGCCGAACGTCCACCGTTCGCTTGAACCCGGCACAGTCATCACCTCCGGCGGGGAGGTGGTGCTGGGCGCTCAGGCAGCGAGCCGCATCGTCTGTGCGAGTTCGTCGGCGATCGCGTGTAGGCTCACCGGGTCCCAGATAAGGCCGCCGTGCGTGGTCTCGACCTCTCGATGGCGGGCGGCCGGGTCGCGTGAGCTGCGCCAGTCCACGATCCCGTCGGATCGCGAGTACACGCTGGTGAACGGGACCGACCGCGGGAATGGGCCGACGAGGTCCGCGCGTAGGTCTGCGCAGCACGAGCCCCACCCGCAGCTCGGCCGCATCAGTCCGCGGACACCGAGCGCGCCGAGTGCGGCCAAGCCCGCGACCTGGGCGCGGATGAGCGGGTGGACGGCCAGCATCCGCGTGAGCGGGCTCCCGAGTGTGACCAGGCGCTGGACGAGTTCCGGGCGCCGCACGGCGACCGCGCGGGCGAACTGGCCGCCGCGGCTGTGGGCGATCAGCACCACTGGTCGCGATGTCGCCTCGCTCGCGCGAACCAGGTCATCCTCCACTGTCCGCGTGAGTGTCTCACCGCAGCCCGCGCCGAACCCGGTCGCGGCGATCCGCACGTCGCAGTTCAGTCTGCGCAAGAAGTCATCCAACGGGCCGAGCAGGTTCGAGGAGCCGCCGAGCCCGCCGACCAACAGGACAGGGAGTCGACCCGCGTCGAGCGGCGGTGACCGCCACAACGTGTGGTCCTCGATCGCGCGCATCTGCAGCAGCGCCTGCGCCTCGTGCCGCAGGGGGACGTGGAGCGCGTGAAGCAACCAGGTCAGCATGGTCGATACACCTCTACGGTGGGTCGGGCGATCGAACGTTTGAACCTGAGACTGTCCGCCTTCCTGACGACCGGGCTCAATCGGGAACACCCCGAGTCATGCCCCAAACCCTGACAACTCCAGGACGGGCACCAGAGCTGCCCCTTGCCGCGGCCGTAGGTGTGGCAGAACGACCGCTCCGGTGAGGTGTTCGGGTCCGGCCGCAGCCACGGCGACACATCCACCGCCAGCACGATGCGGTCATCGGCGGCTCCGGGCAACCGTCGCGCGGCGACAAGACTGCGCAGACGGGCCAGACCGACACGGCCGAGGTTGATCCCGCCATAGAGCGCGCCGTGCCCCGGCGCCAGAGACAAACCGACCAGCGAGCGGACCGGGCCATCGGTGCACAGCACCGCGTCGGCCAGTTCGAACAACACATCCGCCCGAGCCGTCAAACGGCGTAGAACTCAAGCTAGGGCCTGTCGCCAGGTTCGTCCGGTCCGTGCGGCCAGGCGAAGGGCAGGGCAGCGTGCTGGGCGTTGTACTCGGCGACGAGCTGCTTGAATGTGGGCAACGTGTCGAGACAGTTGAATGTGGGCAACGTGTCGAGACAGCCTTCCTGAAGCAGCGTGTCGAGCCGGGCATAGACGCATTCGAGGTCGGTCAGTTCTCTGTCCTGGGTCAGCTTCCGGCGGCAGTCGATCAGCGCGACTCGCAGCATCGATTCGTGTGCTCCGCGCAGAATCGTGCCGGGTCTGTGGTGGTCCGGGTTTGAGACCCAGTGTCGGTCGCCTTGGACGAGGGCGGGCAGTACGAATCGGTCGAGTACTTGGTCAGAGGTGAGTGTGGCGCTCGGGTCGGCGTCGCGGTATCGGTCGAGCATGACCTGGATGGCGGCGAGTTCCTCTTCGTTGAAGCCGGGCATGTAGCTAGTGCCGCCGACGTGTGCCACCAGGGTGTCGATGTCTTCCCGGGTGGGGAGTTGGTTGGCGTCGCCGAGGTAGATGTAGTCGATGATGTGGAGCATCAGCTGCCACCAGAACAAGTACTGGCCGCGGATCCGCGCCGCAGGGCCGACGCGGACGTGACCTCGGGGCAGCGCGGTCTGCGCCATGGCCTCCCGTGCCTGTTGACTGTCCAGTATGGACATGTTGACGTGGATGTCTTGTTCGAGCCAAGTTCGCGCGATCACATCGATGAGTGGGATCTGGATGTATTGGCGGCCTTGGGCTCCCATGAAGGTCTCACGGAGTGCCCGCCTGGCGTGTTCTGGATCGAGCACGTCGGGGCGTTCGCCTCGACGGAGGATGCGCTCGGTGTGTGTCATGTCAATCCCCGTAGCCGTGGCTAGAAGCCGAATCCGATGCGTGTGAGGCGTTCGACGGCCTGTGCTGGTCCGTCGGCGTGCCTGGATGTGGGTTCGTGGTGGTGGATGAGCGCGTCGACGTCGGTGCGCCAGCTATCGGGGTGTTGGCCCTGCCTGCACTCGGTGGGTGAGCGGCCGAGGGTGGCCGTGATCCGGTTCTTGAAGCCGGGGAGGTGGCGGAGGTAGTAGTCGCCCGAGACGCCGGTTCCCGCTCCGGGATCGTGATGGGCCTCGTACCAGAGCCATAGGTGGACCGCGAGTTCGGTGGCCAGGGCCGGGTGGTGGGGCCAGCAGGGTGGGATGAGTTCGTCGACGCTGCCGGCGTGGATGGTGTTGAAGCAGGCGACGAACTCGGCGATCATCCCGGCGAGTGCGTCGCGCTCGGCTTGGGTGCGCAGGGACCAGGTCCAGGGTGGGCGTCGTTGTTCGTTCTTGGCGAGGTTGTCGTTGAGGTGGTCGAAGAGTGCGACCTGGGGATCGTTGTTCATGGTGTCTTCCTTCTGCGGAATGCGGTCGGGGTCGCCATGGCGGCGACGTGTTCTGCTTGTCGCGCGGCTCCGGCGGCGACGACGCGGCGGGTGACCGTGCGGGCCTCGGCGGCGATATGGCGCCAGCGTCGACGGGTGCGCGGGTCGGCGGCAGTGGCCACGAATGGTGGGAGCCCGCGGGCTAGGACGGTGGCGTGACCGTCGGCGAGGGTCTGTTGGTCGGCGACGGTCCAGACGTGCTGAGTTTGGATCTGGTCGCCGCGCCGACCTCCGCCGCGGCTGCCGGTCACAACCGGTGTGGTGCCTGCTCGGTCGCTGGTTTCCGTGGCGCTGGTGATGTCGATGCCGCCGATGAGGCTGACCCCGGCGGCGGCGCGGACGGCGGTGGCTTCTGGTCCGTAGAGTTCGTCTTCTTGGGTGGATGATTGGGCGGAGTAGACGTAGCCGATGTTGTGTTTGCGCAGGGTGTTGGCCACGTGAGGCAGTTCTGGGATGGGGACGGCGTGTCGGGGTTCGTCGAGGACCGCGATGAACGGCAGCGGAAGTCGCCTTCCGGGGTGGGTCATGGCGACGTCGCGGGCGGCGCGGAACATCTCGGCGGTGAACAGAGAGAGCAGGGGGCGGATGAAGTCGGTGCGGCCTTCCTCGGTGAGGATGTAGAGGGTTCCGGCTTGTTCGATGAGCGCGGCCATGTCGAACTGGGTGGCAGCGGTGTTGTCGTCGATGAAGCGTTGGCCGCACAGTGCGCGGCCCTCGGTGCTGGCCAGGCAGCTCATGGCGATCATCAGGTAGCGCTCGACGCCGCTGGTGGTCTTCGCGGCGCGTTCGTCGAGGTGTTTGCTCAGGGAGAGTTCGGCGGCGCGTTCGGCGCGGTGGTCGTCTTCGAGGATGCGTCGGGGTGTTGGGTCGGTGGGTTTGCGGAGCCAGCCGATGATGTCGTCGATCTCTTTGCCCGCAAGGGCGGCGGCGTGGAACCAGGCGGCGAGGACTTGGATGGCGGAGGCGATGAAGAATTCGTCGCGGCCCGCAGCGTGGCTGGTGAGGGTGCGCATCGCGGACACCATGGTGGCGGCTCGGCGCGCGGCGGTGCCGAAGTGCTCGCAGCCGTTGATGGGGTTCCATTGCACGCTCGGGTAGCCGGCAGCGAAGCGGTGTTCGGGTGCGGAGAAGTCGGCGACGGCGACCAGGTGCTCGTGGGTCGGTAGCCAACGGCGTGCGGCCCGGTCGAGTGGCCGCCATCGTAGGTGTCGTCTGCGGTGGGTTCGTGCGGTGACGGTGTGGGTGAAGATGTCGGGCTCGATGCTGGAGATCAGGGCGGGGCCGGGCAGGTCGCGGATGATCGGGATGAGCAGTCGATACGTTTTTCCCCAGCCGGTGCGGGCGATGATGCGGACGCGTTGTTCCCAGTCGGCCCATAGGCGTGGTCCGCGTTTGCCGCCGTGGGTTGCGCGGCCGAGTGGGTAGCCAAATGCGGTGATGGGTGCGAGGAATCGCTGCCACCGGCTCAGGCCGGGCAGGGTGTAGCGGCCCGCGCGGCGGGTGCGCCGGTCGCCGAGGACGGCTCGGATGGCGGCGGGTTGGGCCAGGGCGTGGTGCCGGTCTTGGGCGCGGGTGCGCCCGAGGAGCGGGACGACAACGAGCCTTAGCCACAGCAGCCAGCTCGTGATGGCGACCGCCAAGACCCATGCGGTTGGTGCTGGTGGCACCGTCAGCGTGAACGGGGCCTGCAGTCCGGCCTCGGTCGAGCCATTGGGCAGCACTGGTCGGATGGTGATGCTCGGCCAGCGCCAGCCGTTCCCCGCCATCCAGGACACCGCGGCGATCGCGCAGGTCAGTGCGGTGACGGCGCCGATGAGCGCGGTGGCGACGGCTGCGGCCCGTCGTCGTAGCTGTCGAATCGTGTAGAGGCGTGTTCGCCCCAGTTCCCCCCGCACTGGCCCCCCAGTTCGTCGCGCCCGCGTGGCGCCGAGTGTTAGCCCTTGGCCACCAGCTCGGTCGCGCGGCGGACTCGTTGCTCGTGTTTGTGTTTCTCCTCGGTGAGCGCTGCGGCGTCGCGTTCGATGAGCCGGTTCTGGTAGGCGCTTTCGACGGCGTGGCTGATTCCGGCGACGTTGTGCTTGTTCTTGCAGTCGATGTCGGCCAGGGCGGTGTCGATCTCCAGTTGGCTGACTTGGCCTTGGGAGTAGGTGTCGTTGGGGTCGCGCCAGCTGGCGTAGTCGCGGCCGTTTCCGGCGCGGCCGAAACCTGCCTCGCGCATGCAAGTCGCCCAGGCGGCGTCGACCTGGGCCGTCCGGGAGTCGGCTTTGTAGCCGTGGCGGGCTTCGTTCTCCAGGCGTTGCGGCAGGTTCTTGATCTCGATCATGCCGCCGTCGCGGATGGTCACGTCGAAGCCGAGCGCTCGGTCGGCCTCGGCGGCGCATCCGCCTTCGGGCACCTGTTTGCCACCGGTTTCGCGGGTCTGTCCACTGAGGATCGCGTACGCGGCAGGCGAGGCCGTTCCTCCCGATTCGGGGGCGTTGACGCCGCCCGCTTTGTCCGGGGGCAGCCGGTATCCGTAGCGGCGGGCTTCGGCCGGGTCGGTGATCCCGTAGCGCCGGTCGGTGTCCGGTTCGACCTGACGGGCGAGAACGGGCCAGGTGAACCCGAATCCGGCCATGCAGTCCCGAATCAGGAGTTCGCGGGCTGTGGCCAGCTTGGCCCGCTGCTGTGGGTCTGGCCGGTAGGTGTCCAGCGGCATGGCCAGGCCGCGGGCGACCGTGAGCTGTGCGACCTCGCCCAGCGGTGGCTCGTCGGCTGGGTTCGGCGTGTTCGTGGTTGTGGTGCAGCCCGCGACCGCGATGGCGGCCACGACGACGGCGATCTTCTTGTACATGAAACCCCCGGGAGTGGCCCTCGGTCGGGCGGAGACCCGCCCGACCGAGGGGGTGTGTCAGCTGTGTCGCCAGTAGTGCGATCCGGCCCTGTCGTTGTCGGTGGCGCCGACCCAGGCTTCGCCTTGGCGGATGCCGCCGCTCCACAGTTCGCCGCCCGCGCCGTTGGCGCCGTCGTAGCTGTGGATCACCGTGTAGTAGCTGGAGTAGTAGCCCGCGTTGAGCCACGACGAGACGCTGTTGTTGAGCAGCACGGCGAATCCGTCGTCGGGCACCATCCGGATTGTGCCGTAGCTGGCCATGCTTCCGGCGGTGGTGTAGCGGTCACCGGTGACGTTGGCGTGTTCCCACATGCAGTACTCGCCGATGTCGCAGCTGAACTGGTCCGCCGACGCGGTGCCGGCGCACGCGAGTGCTCCTACCGCTGCGGCCGCCCCCACGGCGACGATCGTGGCGATCTCTCTGAATCTCATACCTATTCCCCCAAGTTCACCGGCGCGGTCAGGAGTTGCGCCAGAGGTGGCCGCCTGCCCGGTCGTTGTTGGACCCGACCCACGCCTGGCCCTGTCCGACGCCGCCGCTCCACAGCTGCCCACCGGCACCGTTGGCGCCGTCGTAGCTGTGGATCACCGAGTAGCGGCCCGCGAAGCCGTGGTTGTACCAGGACGAGACGTTGTTGTTCAGGTACGCGCCGACCGGCTCCCACCACGGGTCCGCGGTCATCCGGATGGTGCCGTAGTTACCCAACGACCCCGAGGTGGTGTAGCGGTCACCGGTGCGGTTCCAGTGCTCGTAGACGCAATACTCCCCCACGTCGCAGGTGGAGTTGCTTGCCGAGGCGACCCCGGAACCGGCCAGCGCGCCCGCTGTCGCCAGGACGCCGACGACCGCGCCTTTCGCGATCTTCAATGCCACGTGTTTCATCTTTCCCCCAAGTCCACTATCGCATCGTATGCGATAGTGAGTTGACATCTTGCGGTGTCGAGAATAGCTCATCCGAGTCGAGTGGGGGAGGTTTCGCGTGATGGGGGACGTGATGACCGGTGAGGAACAGGTGGTCAGGACGGTCAAACCGGGTCGGCGGGCCAGGGTCGCGCTGGGGTTGATCGCGGCGTTGTCGGTGGCGTTGGGGGCCGCGGGGTTGGTCGCCGCGGCGCGGATCAAGTCGCCGTCGCAGGCGTTGGCCGAGGCTGCGCCGCCCGCGGCGGGCCCGGTGACCGCGCCGGTCGAGCACCGGGTCATGCAGGACACCGTGGTCCTGCGGGGAACCGTCGGCGCCGAACGAGCGGTGCGGGTTCGTGCCCCTGGGGCCGCTGATGGGTCGCGTGCACTGGTCACGCGGGTCCAGGTCGCCGTGGGCGACGCGGTCAGTGCGGGCACCGTGATCGCCGAGGTGTCGGGGCGGCCGGTGATCGTGCTAGCGGGAGCGGTGCCCGCCTACCGCGATCTGGTTCCGGGCAGCGAAGGCGCCGATGTCACCCAGCTGCAGCACGCGCTGCGGGCGGTGGGTCACGGCATCGGCCGGGACAAGGAGGGCGTGTACGGGCAGGGCACCAAGCTCGCGGTCGCCGCCCTCTACCGCGCGGTCGGCTACTCCCCCAGCGGCACCAGCCCGGACGACGACCAGCAGCTGCTCGTCGCCGAACGCGCGCTCCGCGACGCCAAGCGAGCACTCACCACGGCTGCAGAGGCGCCCAACGATGGCGACGCACGGCAACGGGTGGCCGACGCGCAGCAGGACCTCGACACGTTGAAGGCCAAGACGGGTGCCACGGTGCCCGCAGGTGAGGTGGCGTTCGTCCCGACCTTGCCCGCCACCGTCGCGACCATGTCCGCTACCGCGGGGTCGGCGCCGCCCGAGGTGTTGTGCACCCTCGCCGGCGGCGACCTGGTCGTGCGCGCGGTCCTCGACGCCGAGCAGGCCCGCCAGGTACGTCCCGGCCACGCCGTCGACATCACCTCCGAGGTCCTCGGCGCGCACGCGCGCGGCGCCGTCGCCGCGATCGCACCGCGCACCAACCCAGCCGAACGTGAGTCCGCGGGCTCCGAAGAGAACCCGCAAGGGGCCGATGCCCTGGCCGCGGAGCCGGAACATCCCGGTGCCGAACTGGAGCTGATCGTGCGTGCGGCGACGCCGTTGGACGCGAAACTGGCCAATCAGAACGTCCGCCTCGTGGTCGTCGCCGCAGCAACTGAGTCGGCGGTCTTGGTCGTCCCGGTGGCCGCGGTGTCCTCACGCGCCGACGGTCAGGCCCAGCTGATTCGGGCCGACGAGGATCGCCGCGAGCATCGCGTCGCGGTGACCGCGGGGATCTCCGGTGGCGGCTACATCGAGGTCACCCCAGTCGACGGCGCACTCGCCGCCGGTGATCGGGTGGTGATCGGCCGATGACGCCGCCCATCGTGGAATTCCGCGGGATCACTCGCATCTATCCCGGGCCACCCGAGCTCACCGCACTGCGCGAGGTGACGATGCGGATCAACCGCGGCGACCACGTCGCCGTCGTCGGACCATCCGGCTCCGGCAAGTCCACCTGGCTCAACATCGTCGGCCTACTGGACCGACCCACCAGTGGCACCTACCTCCTCGACGGCACCGACACCGCGCACCTCGATGAAGCGGCACGCACCGCGTTCCGCGCGACCCGCATCGGCTTCGTCTTCCAAGCCTTCCACCTCCTCGCAGGCCAATCAGCAGTCGAGAACGTCATGCTCGGCCTGCTCTACCGCGGCATTCCGAGCATCCGCCGACGTGCGGCCGCGATGACCGCACTCGCGCGCGTCGGCCTTACCGACCGCGCACACGCCGCGGCCAACCACCTTTCCGGAGGGGAACGCCAACGCGTCGCGATCGCACGAGCGCTCGTCGGCGAACCGAGCCTGCTGCTCTGCGACGAACCCACCGGCAACCTCGACAGCGCCAACAGCGTCCGCATCCTCGAACTGCTCGACGAGCTGCATCACGACGGGCAGACGGTCGTCCTGGTCACCCACGACCGCGGTATCGCCGCCCAGGCCCAGCGCGTCCTGGCGATCCACGACGGCACCGCGTCCGAGCAGACAAGGACCCAACCATGACGGCCAGCACCCACGTCCGCTTCCGCGACACACTGGGCCAGGCGATCTCCGGCCTCCTACAGCGCCCCGGCCGCGCCGCACTCACCGCACTGGGCACCACCCTCGGCATCGGCACCTTCGTCGCCGTCCTCGGGCTGTCCGCGAGCGCGACCGGCCAAATCAGCGCCCGCTTCACCGCACTGAGCGCCACCGAAGTGACCCTCGAACGCGACGCCACCACACCCGACGAACCCGCGGCGTTCCCGAGCAACGCGCAGGACGCCGTCGCCAACCTCCCAGGCGTGGTCCACGTCGGCGTGACCTGGCCGGTCCCCACCACCGCGGCGATCGCCGCCCGCCCGGACACCAACGCGATCACCGGCGAAAGCCTCTCGGTCCAAGCCATCACACCCGGATACCTCGACGCCATCCACGCCAGCTACAGCGCAGGCATGCCACTCGACCGCTTCCACCACGACCGCGGTGAGCGCGTCGCCATCCTCGGATCGTCGGCCGCCCACCGGCTGGGCGTCAGCCGCCTCGACGCCCAACCGGCCATCTTCATCGGCAGTCGAGCGTTCACCGTCATCGGCATCGTCGACCACGTCGACCGCGCGCCCGACACCCTGCTGTCCGTCATGCTCCCGAGCACCACGGTCGAGGAGATCTGGGGGCCGAGCCCCAACTCCGGCAACACCAGCACGATGCTCATCGAAACCCAGGTCGGCGCCGCACCACAGGTCAGCCGCCAGGCCAAGACCGCCGCCCGCCCCGACAGCATCGACCTCACCCGAGCGGTCCCACCCGCGGACCCCCGCGCCCTGCGCGACCGGGTTGCAGGCGACCTCGACGCGCTCGGCCTGGCCCTCGCAGGCGTGGTCCTCCTGGTCGGCACGATCGGCATCGCCAACACCACACTGGTGGCGGTCCTCGAACGCGTCCCCGAGATCGGCCTCCGCCGCGCACTGGGCGCCCGCCGCCGACACATCGCCAGCCAGTTCGTCGTTGAAGCCGGAACGCTCGGCCTCCTCGGTGGACTCATCGGCACCGCCGTCGGAATCGGCACCGTCGTGATCGCCGCGATGGCTCACTCCTGGACGCCACTGCTGGACCCGAGGTGGATCTATCCATCCCCCTTGCTCGGCGCGCTCGCCGGACTCCTCGCTGGCCTCTACCCATCATGGAAAGCTGGGCGAATCGAGCCCGCCGACGCCCTTCGAGTCTGACCATTCAAGACATGCGGCGGCGCCACGTCGACCGCGCAGGAATCGTCGATCTGAGGGTCGGAATGGGCAGACCGTAGAGCTATGGCCATCAGAGCGGTCCGTGAGGAGGCGACCACCTCGGTCGCGCTCCACCGCGGAACAGCCCCGCGTGCGCGGGGAGGACCCTGATGGTGCGCGCGCAAGGCCCTCGCCTCGCTCGGGGAACAGCCCCGCGTGCGCGGGGAGGACTTGACCCGGGCGATAGCTAATCCCTTCTGCCAGGGCACAGCCCCGCGTGCGCGGGGAGAACCCCTCGTCGGTCTCGGTGAGGGTGAGCGACCCAGGAACAGCCCCGCCTGCGCGGGGAGGACCTTGCGGATTCCCGCGATAGCGGACGCCTCCAGGGAACCGCCCCGCGTGCGCGGGCAGGACCGCCGTGCCCGACCGGAAGAGCTATTCGCAAGGGGAACAGCCCCGCGTGCGCGGGGAGGACGCCACGATGTGGTCGGTGATCGCGCCCCAGCGGGGAACAGCCCCGCGTGCGCGGGGAGGACGTTTCTGCGGAGATCACGGCTGGATGGTCGATGGGAGCAGCCCCACGTGCGCGGGGAGGACTCGTCGCTGAACCGCGGGTGGCGGTTGTGGACGGGAACAGCCCCGCGTGCGCGGGGAGGACTCGAGCATCACGCGCGCCCAGGTTGTGATGGCGGGAACAGCCCCGCGTGCGCGGGGAGGACATCAGCAAGGGCCACCTCGACACCTGCCCCGCGGGAACAGCCCCGCGTGCGCGGGGAGGACACGGTGTCCGAAGGATCCCCGGTCTCGCCGGTGGGAACAGCCCCGCGTGCGCGGGGAGGACGCGGCGAACTCGTCGTAGCCCAGCAGAGGGTCGGGAACAGCCCCGCGTGCGCGGGGAGGACCACCCGTGAGGGTGCCGATCGGGCCCGACAGGGGGAACAGCCCCGCGTGCGCGGGGAGGACGACTTGAAGTCGGCGACCGCAGCGTTCGGCGAGGGAACAGCCCCGCGTGCGCGGGGAGGACCGGGCGGCATCCACAGCACGTCGTCATCCGCTGGGAACAGCCCCGCGTGCGCGGGGAGGACGGGTTGGGCTCTCCCTGGTTCGACAGGGAGCTGGGAACAGCCCCGCGTGCGCGGGGAGGACGCGTACCGCGAGTTCCTGGCCGCGGCTGAGGAGGGAACAGCCCCGCGTGCGCGGGGAGGACGTGCGCGGCCCGAAGTCGCCGTCCACGGCCAGGGGAACAGCCCCGCGTGCGCGGGGAGGACTTCTCCGCGCTGCTGGTCGTGGTCGCCGTGGCGGGAACAGCCCCGCGTGCGCGGGGAGGACACCCGGTTTCAGCCCCAGGTCCAGGCAGTACGGGGAACAGCCCCGCGTGCGCGGGGAGGACAGCGCGTAGGTCTGGCGCTTGACGGCCTCCGCGGGAACAGCCCCGCGTGCGCGGGGAGGACCGCGTCCGGCTCGTCGTGCTCGGCTTGGGCTGGGGAACAGCCCCGCGTGCGCGGGGAGGACATCCGGTCCGTCTCCCACACACCCCGCGCACGGGGAACAGCCCCGCGTGCGCGGGGAGGACGTCATTCACGATTCCTCCTTTTAGGACTCGGGGGGAACAGCCCCGCGTGCGCGGGGAGGACAACCGACCCGCGGCGTACCAGCCAGACCGGCCGGGAACAGCCCCGCGTGCGCGGGGAGGACACGGCCACCGCGTCGCCCGCCTCCAGCGCCGGGGGAACAGCCCCGCGTGCGCGGGGAGGACTTCGTGTTCTGCGAGGTGACCGTGGACGATTCGGGAACAGCCCCGCGTGCGCGGGGAGGACCAGGGCGAGGACGCCGGTCAGGCCGAAGACGAGGGAACAGCCCCGCGTGCGCGGGGAGGACACTTGCTGACCAGCGACTTTACAGGCCGATCGCACCGTTCTGAATCACTTCGCCTCCACACCCTTGATCGAATCAGGCGTGACTGCACAGAAGTCCTTGTCGATTGTCCCGCACCATTCCAACGCCATTGAGCGTTGACTACCACTTTCGGTCGCCAGATGTAGTCCCACCTGAGAGTGAGACCAAATAGTCGCAAGATGCACGATGTGTGCATCATGCCCACGGCTTCGTCGAGACTCCTCGGAAGTCTCCTCCTGCGCGGACAGGGCTGATCTTCACTACATCCCCTGACTGGGGGGCCTCGATCATATAGTGAGTTCCGTCGATGAGGCCGAGGTACATCGCGACGTGGTGGGTGCCCCAGAAGAGCAGGTCGCCCGGTTGTGACTCATCGGGGAACTGGGCAAGGGCCTTAGCTCCGAGGAATTGGGCGTGCGCCTTGTGGGGCAGGGCGATGCTGACTTGGGCGTAGGCGTAGAGGGTGAGGCCGGAACAGTCGAAGCCGGTCTTGTTGTAGTCGCCGAGCGCGTCAGCTCGGCCGCCGTTGTCGCTGATGCCGCGGGTGGGGCCGTTGGGGTCTCCCCCGCCCCATGCGTATGGGGTGCCGAGGTAGGAGAGGGCCGCGGCGGCGGCGCCGGTGGCCATTTCGTTGGGGAAGGTGATGGTGGCGTCCAGTCCGGCTTCTGGGGGGAGCTGGATTGTCCATCCGGTGATGGTGAGGCGGATCGGTCCGGGGCCTGCGCCCGCCGCGCATCGGATGCTGCCGGGTGCTTGGGGTGCGGTGGTGCCGTTGTAGAGGTGGGCGGCGAGTGTCGTTGCCCAGTGTTCCCAGGCCGCGTAGTGGGATGGGCCTGCGCCGGAGGCTTGGACGGTTTGGGCGGCGTCGGCGAAGCCGGTGGCGGTGGGGTCGTGGTAGTTGGGGACTCGGGTGGTGAGTTGTTCGTAGAAGGCTCGGGAGGTGTCGGCTGGGTCGGTGCGGCGGACCGCGGCGTAGAGGTCGCCTTGTTGTTGGAAGAGTCCAACGGATCGGCCGTTGGTGGCGTTGGGATCGAGTGTGGACTCTTGCATTGCGGTGGCGAGTGCGATGGCGGTCCCACGTTCGGTGATGTTCATGCCTTTGCCGACCGCGACGATGACGCCAGCGATCTGGAGTTGGGCGGCGTTGAGGGTTGCCTGCCGTTGCGGCACTGGAGTGTTGTTGTTCGGTTCGCTGCCGGTCTGGCCGGTGTCGATGGTGCAGGCGCCGACCGCGAGGTGGTTGTCCCGGGCTGTGCCTCCGCCCAGTGTGGTGGTGACGAAGACGATGGCGAGCAGGATGATCGCGCCTGCGAGGGCGGTGAGTTTCATGGTGGTCCCCAAGGGCTTTGTTATCCGCCGGGTGCGCGTTGGGCGACGCGCCAGGTTCCGTGGGGGTCGCGGAGGACGAGGCGGGTGTCGGTGATGTGTTCGACGTAGGCGTTGGCGCCTGCTGGGGTGACGACGCGGTCGGCGGTGATGTGGACGATGGCGGCGTCGGGGGTGCGGGGCGCTTCGGGTGCGATGGTGGCGGTGGGTGCGGAGCAGGCGCCAATTTCGGCGGCGGCGACGGTGCGTTGCCAGGATTGGCGTGCAGTGTCGTACTGGGTGGGGTTCTCGATGATCCACTGGGTGTCGGTCATCGCGGAGCGGCCGCGGGATTCGGCTGTTCCGAAGGGTTCGCGGTAGTCGAATGGGCAGGTGCGGCTGAGCCAGGCGATGGCTGCGGTGTGGGGTTCGGCGAGTTCGTCTGCGGATGCGTCGCCGGTCGGCGGGGCCTGCAGGGCGATGGTCGAGGGATCGACGGCATCGCCGCGCGTTGGAGTCAGCGGTCGCAAAGCCGTGCCGGTCGGTGTGCTTGGACTCGTTGGCGGGTTGCTCTCGTGCGCCGCTGTCGGTGCCGTCGCGCTTGGCGTTGACGTGACAGGTGTCGAGCCTGCAGTGGGCGTGTCCGATTGGCGAGGCGGGGTGGGCGCCGACCTCCACATCGCGACGGCGATGATGCCGACCGCTGCGGCCAGTGCGATGACCACCATCCAGTTCTTTCGGCGGGGAACTGGCCGCCACGTGCGAGTCGGTGTCGGTTTGGATCGGGGCGTGCGAAGGAGGTCGCGTCGTGCATGCGCGAGTTGCCGGGTGTGGGAGCGATGTGCCCGGCGGGCGCGGGCCTTGGCGCCGAAGGGCAGGATTCCCGGTGGAGGTCCGAGTAGGTCGCGGCCGAACAGGGCGCGCCACGCGGCCTGCGGCGAAGGTTGTGTCGAGTCCGGCGTGTGCTCGTCGGCGTTCCAGAGGCTGTCGCGTGGGTTCATGGTGTGGGCCCGGGTTTGGGTTTGTTCGTGGGGCTTCGGTGCCGGTAGGTGGTGTCGCCGAGTGGTGAGATCTTGCCGTCGGCGTTGGCGATCCAGACGCGGCCGAGTGGTTGTGGTGGTGGGAGTGGTCGGGGTCGGCGGGGTCTGAGTCGTCGTTCCACGATCGTCCCGGTCGGGGTGGACAGGTTCGTGGCCATCCAGCGTCGTGAGCCGGGGATTTCGGGCCGGCCGGGTGGTGGGCTGATGGGTTTGGGTGTGGGCGCGGTGGAGGGCGCAAGCGCTTTCGGTGTGGCTGGGCCGATCTGCTGGCGTTCGGTGAGGCGGGTAGCGGTCGCCCTGTGTGGGGGCGGCGGCGCCTGCTGGGTGAGTGGGGATATCCATGGGTTGCGTTGGGGGCGCATGCCGCCGGTCCCCATGTGGGTGCCCGCGGAGGCGACCTTGCGGATGCCCGCTCCGGCGAGTGCGCGTCCGCCGCCGACGGCGAGTCCGGTGGTTTTGCCGATGAGGCGGCGGGCGCCGCGCAAAGTAGAGGTGGCGACCATGGCGCCGAGATAGCCCATTCCGGATGCGCCGCCGACGGTGGTGAGGGAGTCTCCCCAGGCTCGGGCGCGGGCGGCGGCGCCGAGGGCGCCGAGGTTGAGTACGGCGACGACGAAGAATCCGTCTCCGCCGGCGATGGCGCTGATGATCACCGTGATGGTGGCGTAGCCGGTGGTGAGTGCGGTGACCAGCAGTGATTGGGCTTGCATGCCGAGGGTGAATTGGGCGTAGCGCAGTCCGGTGTCGCGGAACCAGCCGGGGATGGCCCAGAAGGTGACGAAGATGAGCCCGATCACCAGCATGAGCAGGAAACCCACCGCGGCGGTGAGTCCGGCCATGACCAGGCGCAGCAGTAGGAGGCCGGTGGGGATGACGATGAGGGCGAGGACGAGCAGGTAGCCGGTGCGGGTCATGTCTTGGCCGCGGATCCAGTCGCCGTGTTCGCGGAATTCGGGGACGTTGCCGTTGTCGTCGAGGACGGTCATCCAGGCTTGCCAGGTGGCGTCGTTGGCCAGGGCGTGGTGGCCCGCGGTGCGGCAGATGTCGAGGTCGTGGAATTCGGCGTAGCACCAGGCGGTGGCGCCGATGGTGTTCCACAGGTTGTCGACGAGTCTGCGGGTGGCGGCTTCCTGGGTGGTGCCGTTGATGGCGGGTGTGGGGAATCCGGTGACGTTGGGTTTGGTGGAGTTGTAGTCGGTGGCGCCGGTCATGATGCCGGTGGCGAGGTCTTGGCGGAGTCCGTCGACGTGGGTCATGACGGTGGAGGGGCCTGCGGCGAATCCGACGGCGAGGGCGCCGGCGGCGATGACCCAGCCGAAGTCGGAGAGGAAGCCGCGGCCTTCGCCGCGCCAGCGGGCGTAGGCGACGAAGGCGCCGGTGGCGGTGGTGGCGCCGATCAGCGGCCAGAACACCGAGGCGGCGACGGATTGCACGGCGAGGTCGACTTCGGGTGCGGCGTCGCGGTAGAGGGTGAGGTTGAGCAGCCACTGCAGCAGGGCGAGAGCGCCGTAGAGGATGCCCAGGCAGAGCCAGAGGATGAGGTTGTTGATGAAGCCGATGACTTCGAGGACGGCTTCGCCGATGGAGAACCAGCCGGAGGCTTCGTCGTCGGGTTTGACGGTGAGTTTGTAGTCGGTGAAGTCGTAGGACTCCAGCAGGGTGCGCGGGGCGCCGTGGGCGAGATCGGGGCCGACGACGATGCCGTCGGCGGCGGCTGGGTGTGCGGTGCCGACGATGATGAGGCCGACAAGCCAGGCCAGAGTGAGGAGCCGTTGCGGGTCGGCGCAGAGCCATCGCAGCGGTCGCGGCCCGCGGACGGGCAGGCGGCTGACAAGGCGCGCTGCGTGGGTGAACCACTGGGTCATTAGGCACCGCCGGGGTCGTGGTCTTCGCCGGCGTCGGTGGAGAGCGCGTCGGCGATCCATTGGGTGAGGCGGTCGAACTCGATGGGCGCCAGGCGGCCGTGGCGGTCGCGCATGACGCATTGGCCGGTGCGCAGTTGGCTCTGCATGTGCCGCAGGCGCGGGCCGGGTTCGGCTCGGCCGAGCAGCACGGCTTGGGCGTCTTGTTCGTCGCGGGTGGTGGCGCGGAAGGCGAACGACATGACGAGTTGTTCGATCAGGCCGGTCATGCCGGCGAGGTCGCGGGCGGATTGGGAGTCCAGGAGCAGCCAGACCTGCAATGCGCGTCCGGTGCGGGCCTGCCATTCGACGAAGGCGCGACCTTCTGGGTAGCCGGTGATCAGGTGCAGTTCGGTGAGGGCGACGAGTTTCTTCAGTTCGCGGACTCGCCGGGATTGGTGCAGGGCGTAGGACAGGGCCATGCGGAAGGTGGCGATGGAGCATCGTTCCGACACGGTCCACCGGTCGGGGTCGGTGGTGTGGCGGGGCAGGTCGAGCCCGGCGAGGTTGAGGTAGACGAGTCCGCGGCCGGTCATGAGCGCCGTCGTGTCGCCTGCGGGGCCGAGCACCGCGCGCAGCTGCGGCTGGCGTGATCGCAGCGACAGGGTGGCGCCGAGTTCGCGGGCGGTGGCGAAGTCGGTGTCGGACTCAGGCGTGGACAGCAACTCGCTGATGACGGCTTGCGCCGACCACGCCTCCTGCGGCATCGACGTCAGCACCTGGTGGACGGCGGTCTCCAGCAGGGTCTCGCCGCGGCGGCGGTCCTCGCTGCTGAGCGCGCCCAGCAGTGCGTCGAGGGTCAGGGTGTGTGCCTCGTCGACGGTGGTGCCGAATCGCATGGGGTCCATGGAGCCGGAGGCGGACTCGGCCAGCGCGTCGACGGACTGGACGTCGACGCCGAGCAGGCGGCGGGCGACGTCGATGACGCCGGCGAGGTCGCCCTTGGGGTCGACCAGCAGCGCCCAGGCGCCCTCGGCCAGCGCGCCGAGCGTGGCGAGCATGACGGCGGTGGACTTCCCGGAGCCGGACATTCCGGTGAAGCTGATCGTGGTGGGCCTGGCCCGGTCGCCGTCGGCGCGGGAGACGATGTGCGCCTGCACCGGTCCGGGTGTCGAGCCGAGGTTCGCGCCGATGTAGGGGCCGGTGGTGTCCCCGATCGCTGAGCCGCCGTGGAACCAGGAACCGGCCAGGGTGCGCATCGGCTGGTCCTGGCCGAACGCGTGCACCCGCACGCGGTCGCCGGGCAGCAGTTCCTGCCACAGCAGGTCCTGCAGGTCCGGGACGACTTCGAGTTGAACGATGCCGGTGTAGCGCTGGCGGACCGCGGCGACGCGGTCGGCGAGTTCGTCGGGGTCGGCGGCGTCGACGACCCAGCGGGCGTGGTTGACGGTGAGGACGTCGATCCGGCGGGTGACTTCCTGGCGGCGTTGGTTGAGGGTGTCGTCGGCGTCGAGGATCTCCGCCGGGACCTGGGCGCCGTGGCCCGCGGCTTCGCGGGTCTGGCTGCGGGTGCGTTTGCGGCCGGAGTCGATGACGGCGATGGATCCGGCGTGGCCGTGGTTGACGCCGCGGACGCTGGCTTCGACGCCGGGGAGTTCGGTGAGGATCTCCAGCCACTCCCCGCCCGGCACCTCGAGTTCGGAAACCGGGAATCCGTTGACCGCCGGCACCAGGATCGTCAGGCAGCGTCGAGCACCGCTGTCGCGGTCCGTGACCACGACATGGGTCCGCCCGGGCTGGACCGGGTCCATCTCGCCGTTCATCAGCGCGACCAGGGCCGGGCCGGACAGCGTCGTGGCGTGCGGGATCTGCAGGGGGCTGCGTCGGATCTCTCGGGCGTAGGCCCACGCGATCAGCTCCGCGGGAGCCGCGGTCGCCCGCAGTGCGCTGCGTTCCATTTGCCCGAGCCAGCGCACGATGTCCGCGCGGGCGGCCGCGAGCCGTTGATGGGCGTCGCGGTGCGCCAGGCGGGTCGAGCCGCGGAGTCTGGCGCGTCGCCAGGTGCGTTCGACGGTGCTGTCGCTGTCCGGGTCGGGCCAGCGCACGCCGAGCAGGACGACGCGGCGGCGGTAGTGGCCGTCGGCGGCGTTGCGGTCGATGCGGCCCGCGCCGAGGCCGATGTAGTCGGCACTGCCGGGTGCGCGGACGCTGTGGACCTGGTCCCACCCTCGGATGTAGTCCTCGGAGCCGTGGACCGTCCACATGACCTTCAGGTGGTATTCGGCCCCGGCGGGCAGCAGCGCGGCCATCGCCGTGGCGGTATCCCAGGTGGCGGCGCTGAGCTGGTCGTCCTCCAGGAGGTAGGAGGACGCGGCGGGCACCTCGGTCCACACCCACACTGCGTCGTCGGTGACCTCGACGCCCTCGGTGATGATGCGGGGGCGGGCCGGTGGCGTGCGGTCACGGTCGAACTGTGCTCGGGTGGTGCTGATCCTGCTGCGGGACACTGGCTTTCTCCGTTCGAAGTAGTCGACGCCCGGCCCTGCCGAGCAGCGGCACCACGGGCTGGGTGAGTCCGCCGGGGTGCAGTTCGGCCATGACGTGCAGGGCGATCGCGGCCGAGCGAGTCGGGCCGATGTCGAGCAAGGGGTTGCCCAAGGCTCGGTTTCGTCCTGGTGTGCGGGCGAGCACGCGGTCGTACCAGGCGATCAGTCTCATGCGCCCCGAGTCGTCGGTTCTGGTTCCCAGGACGACGAATCCGGCGATGGGTCCGATGTAGAGCATCGGGCCCAGCCTGGTGAGCGGGTCCACGCCGATCGCCAGGAGCGTCAACGCCCACAGGATCGCGAATACCGCGCCCGCGGCGAGTTTGCGGCGGGCGATGCCTTGGCCGAGTGGCCGGCCGAACAGTTCGTACTGGCGGGTCTCGAGCCGCAGGTAGGAGGTGTCGGTGGGCAGTTGGACCGGCATCAGGCCGCGTCCCCGATGAACGCGGTGAACAGCGTCTTGAGCAGGGCGGTCGTCGCGTCCGGGAAGTAGGCGAACCCGATGATCGGGACTGCGGCTAGGAACGAGGTGACGATCTTTCCGTAGCGTTCGTCGGCGAACGCCCCGAGTGCGCGCACGCCCAGCACGACGAGGGCGAATGTGCCGACCAGGCCGAGTGCGATGTCGCGTAGTGCCCGCCCGCTGGTTGAGGTCAGCCCGCCTTGGGCGGTCTCCCACGCCATGAACAGAGTGGTCATCGCGGCCCTCCGGCGTCGATGGTGATCGCGGAGAGCAGCCAGGTCCCATCGCGGTCGCTGAGGGCGATTCGATAGCTGCAGGCCAGGGTCGCCTCGCCAGGCAAGCGCCACCGCACGGTCGCGATCCCGACTCGGATGCCGCTGCTGTCGACCTGCGGTGCCACTCGCCAGTCGTCGAGTTCGGCCAGTTCGGCCGCACCGTCGAGGCCGACGAAGCCAGCACCGGAGGCGCGGACGAACTCGAGGTCGCCGGTGCCGTACGCGGTGAGGAGTTTGCTGACGATGGCTTTGGTGTCAGCGCCGAAGCTCGCGTCCGCTTGTTCGGTCGGCACACCGGGTCCCGCGCTGTGGCCTGCACCGACGAGGGCTGGCCTGCCGGTCATGGCGAAGCGCCCGCCGGGCAGGGATCGCACGGGGATGGCGGCCGTGAGCCACTGAGGGGGCTGAGCCGTCCAGGGTGCTCTCGATGTCGATGCGGGTGGACTCGCCGTCGTGGTCGGCTTGGTGAACGGGATGACGTGCACGCCCACCGTGACGACGGCGAGGTCTGGGGCGAGTTGGTCGACGTCGAGTATGGCGACTCCGTCGACGCGTTGCCTGCCGGTTCCGTTCCAGCCGTCGATGTCGGTGTCCGGTGCGGTGATGCGGTTGAGCGCCTTGGTTCGTGTGGGCTTGTCGTCCTGGTCCCAGGCGAAGTAGTCGGTCGCGGCCACCGTCGCGGTTCCGGCGAACCCGGTCGGGTCCACTGGGCGTTCCGCGATCGGAGCCGGGCGCAACCAGCTCCGGACGCTGTCGACCATCGACGCGGCGCCGACGAGCATGACGGCCACCGCGGCGGACAGGACCGCGGCGCGGCGGCCGCGGACGAACCACCCGTCCCGCGGCGGGCCGTGCATGATCTGCCAGGCGGGTTGGCGCGGCGGGTGCGGGGCTGCCTGCGGTGTCGGTGGCCATGGCACTGGCGGCGCGGAACCGCGTCGACCGGTGTTCCTCGGTCCGCCGTTGACCGGGACCTGACCGGCGTCGACCGGCGCGGCACGATTCCACTCGCGATTCGCCCCTTGGCGCATCGGCGCCCCGGGACCGTCCAGGCGCCCACGACGAGCCGTAGCTCGCTTCCGTGAGCCCAACCATGGTCGAGCCCACCTGCTGGACCTTGTGCTGTCGGCACGCATGCCTCCCCCCTTTCTTGCTCGGCCCCGGCGCGCGCCCCCGGTGGGGCGCGCGCCGAAACCGAGTCAAGTCATGACGTTCAGCCCGTCACCGGCAGCCGCTGGGTGTGGACCACGGGCTTCGGTGCCTGCTTCGGCTTCGCTGGGCCGGGCGTGGCGGTCGCGGTGTTCGGCGGCGTCGTGGTCGCCGACGGCTGGGTCGGTCGGTCGGTTCGCGTCGCGGTCGGCTCGGTCGGTGTGGTGTCGGGTGTGGTGGATGTGCTGGTCGGCTCCGGCTCGGTTGTCGGTGTGGTCGACTCGGTCGGGGTGAGTTCCGTCGTCGACGAGGTGGGAGCGATCGTGATCCCGGAGTCGCCTGCCGATATCCGCTGCGCGGACGCCGACGGCGCACCGAGCGCGAGGGCCGTAGCGACGGCGGCGGCGAGGACCGCGCCTGCTCCGACCGAGGCCAGGGCCAGGCGGGTCATATTGGACTGCTGCATTGCTTATCCCCCTTGGTGGTCACGGCTCGACGGTCGAGCCGTGTATCGCGGCCGCATGGCCGCGAAGTTCTACGTGATGAGCACCGGCGTGCCGATGGGGACGTCACGGGCGAGCACGCTCAACGCGTCGTCCGGGACGCGGATGCATCCGTCGCTGCTCGCCGCCCCGAACACCTCAGGCGACGGCCAGCCATGCACCGCAACAGTTCCCGGGCCGCCGGCGAACGTCGTGTGTGTCTCCGAGTGCATGCCCAACGGCAGGATGACCGGCGAGAAGGTCTGCTCGGGATCGCTGATGGCCGCGACGATGAACGTTCTGCCCGCGGGCGTCGGGGCTCCCGCTTTGCCGACCCCGACCGTCCATCGAGCGATCTCGCGGTTGTGTTCGATGAGCCGCAAGGTGAACGAGGACCGATCGACGACGATCAAGTACGGCGTATGGGCGAAATCAAGCGAGTCGTCCACGCGCAGCCACCCCGACGCGGCGTTCGGCCGGGACGGGAGCAAGACTCGCGCCCACCCGGGGACGGTCTCCACGACCGGCACCCAGGTATCGGAGCCGAGCTGCGTCGACGGCAACGCCGCGACCGGCGCGCCCCGCGGCTCGGCGTAGAGCGCGACAAGCGTCCTTGGATGGATCAGGTCGCCCGCAGGTGTCGTGGCACCAGTGTCGAGGGGGAGAGCCGGAACTGTCGAGAAGGTCGTTGTTTCCGGCAGAGCAGCGAAGTCCACTGAGGACTCTTGGGGCGCGGCTGATCGTGACGAGGTCACGCCAACGCGGACCTGTCGGGCGTCCTCCACAGGCGCCGCGCCACAGGCCGCCAGCGCAAAGGCAAGCGCCGCGGCGCCCAGCGCCGCCGCTCGCGTGGGCGTACACAACTTCCTCACCGCAACCCCCTTGCGGATCCACAGCCGACCGGCGGCACCCAATCCAGCGATCCGCTGGCGGCGCACTCGGCGGCACTCCCCCATGACGACCAGTGACCGGCCGACTTCCTCCCGGCGCGATACTGAGTTATCGTCTCCCCTGACTCGAGAATATACGGGAACGCGATTGTGTCAACTCACTATCGCATTCATTGATCCGCGTCTGGCCACGAGCCAGCGAGAGGAGCAGGACCGCGATGGCGAAGGCCAGCTCGTCGCCCGGAGTGCTGGCGCAGCGGCTGCAGAAACTGCGCGAGACGGTCAGGCCGTCACCGACGCAGCGGTACAGCTACGCCGCGATCGCGGCGGGATGCCAGGAGTTCCTGCAGGATCCCTACCCGCCCAGCCGCGAGTACATCTCCAGCCTGTTCAACGGCAAGGCCGACAACCCCACCCGCAGGATGCTCGAAGCCCTGGCGGACTTCTTCGACATCAGCCCCGCGTACTTCTTCGACGACGCGGCCTCCTTGGCGATCCAGCAAGACCTCGAGCTCTACGCCGTGCTCGCCGAGAGAGGCATCGGCCGCGTCCAACTCCGCGCGCTGGCCAACCTCGACGAGGACGGCATCCAGGCCGTCCGGGACCTGCTGACGAAGCTGCCGAAGGCCGACTGACGTCTGGCCTCACCCGCGGGTCGCGGCCACGATCGGGATCAGCACCAGGACGATCCCGCAGAGTTGAAGTGGCGTGAGCTCCTGACCCAGGAGTAGCCAACTCAACGCCGTTGCCAGCAACGGGCCCAGCAACATCAACCGCGACACGGTCACCGCCGCGACCCCTGCGTGCAGCGCGCCATAGAGCAGCCAGAACGCCGTGGCGGTCCCGGCTAGCGCGATCCACGCCGTCACCGAGAGCGTCGCCGCCGACATTCGTTGCGGCGCTCCCTCCACCAGCCAGGCAAGCGGCACGAGCACCAGCGCCCCGCCGAGCATCTGCCACGACGTGGCGGTGCCGTGGTGAACGCCAGGCGGCAGCCCCCAACGGCGGGTCAGCAACATTCCGGCCGCCGCGGACAGCGCGGTCGCGACCGCGGCGGCGATCCCGACCGAGTCCACGTCGCCCTGGCTTCGCAGGACCATCAGCCCGACACCCACCACGCCCGACATCGCACAGGCCAGGCGAACCAGGCGAAAGCGCTCCCCAGCCACCGTCGCGCCGACCGAGACCAGCACGGCCTGCGTCGCCGCGATCGTCGCCGCCACGCCGACCGGGATGCGGTGCACGGCCGCCGCCTGACAACCGAAGAAGACTCCGAAGTTCAACGCCCCCAGCAGCAGGGACCTTCGCCACCATCGACCACTGGGCATGGACGGGCCCAACCCGAGCAACACCAGACCCGCGGGCAGCACCCTGAACACCGCATTCCACAGCGGCTCGGGCGGAAGATAGACGATCAACACCCAGGCCGAAGCGAACAGCACCGGACCTGCCACGGCGGCGAGCAGCCATCGGCGATCGACCGCGCGGTCAGGATCAAGACTCAAGAACATGACCTACCCCCAGGTCCACATGATCTCGCACATCGAGATCGTATGCGATAGTCAGTTGACAACTTCCGCGAAAGATACCACTCTGAAGAAGCGATTCCAGTCAACTGGACATCGCACTGTTGGGATCTGGGGGGGTAGTTCAGTCGTCTCGCGATCCGCGCGGGGCGACTGAACTTCATCGGGGGTGATGAGCGTGGACCTGCTCGCCGTACCTGAGCCGGGGCGCTGTGGATGGCAACTCCTGCCAACCCAGACAGCGGTTCCACGCTGGCTGGCGGAGACGATCGAGTGGCATGTACGCCCGTCGGCGGCCCGCACCGCGGCCACCTCGGGCGGCCGGGTCCTGTGCGAACACGTCGACTGGGAATCGGTGTGGGCGCGGGACCGCGACCTGTTCCTCCGCCGCGAACACCTCGGAGCACCACCGCCGCCGGTCTTCTTCCACTCCGCTGCAACACTTGCCGATCTCGGGTACACGCTGCTCCTGGAGGTCGAACTCGAGATGGTCTCCGACGAGCTGGCACTAGCCGTGTACGGCGCCGGAGTCCGCGGCACCCTGTCAACGCGAGCATGGCGTTCGGTCGCAGGGCTCCTGACGACCTGCGCATCCACCGTGCGCCAACCAGGACCGCGGCAACTACCCATCCAGCCGCCTGTCACTCCAGCCGCATGGGTGCACGACGACAACTACACGTGGTGGTCGTATCCTTTCGCGGGCCCAGTAAAGGAACTCTGCGAGTGCACCGCGGAGCATGGCCGCCCGGGAACCACCTTCGGCCCGACGCCCGGCCGACACAGGCGGGGATGAACGATGCGAACCCCGCCATCGAGACTCGTGGTCACCGCGCCACCGCTGGCCGCATGGTCAGCGCTAGTACCCGGCCTGCCGCGTGACAACGCACCACACGCACCGAGCAGGCCCCTGCGTCTTCATCCGCTGATCGCCGTTCCGGTGTTCCGATCTCCGGCAATCGGCACACCAGTGGCGGATCTCCCGACCTACGCGCACGGCGTGCTGCGGACGTGGGTTCCGATCATCGACGCGCGCCCGGGATGGGCAATGGTGCTGCTGCCATGTCTGCCCGACGGCTCGGCCGGCTGGATTCAGCTCGATGACCGGGTCGTGGTCGCCGCCCAGCCCACCCACATCGAGATCGACACACGACGCCGCACCATCGCCCTGGTCCACGAGAAAGAGCGCCGGGTCTGGCCAGCCGGGGTTGGCAGGCCGGCATCACCGACGCCGCGGGGCCGCACCTTCGTCCTCGGCTCGATCGACATCGCCGACGGCCTAGTCGACCGCGCGATCCTTCTGGCCGCTCACATGCCCACTCACCTGCTCCACAGCGCTGGCCTGCCCGCCGTCGGCATCCACACGTGGCCGGGCGCGGTATTCGGCCTGCCCGGCAGCGACGGCAGCGTCTTGGTGCCTGAACTCGCACTCACCGATCTACAAGACTCCGCGCCTCCTGGCACCGCAGTCCTGATCCACTAACGCCCACCGATCCAGCGCGACAAGCCGTCCGCAACTGTTCGAGCTCATGGTCGTGGGTTGATCAGGATGACACGTCCACGGCCGTAGCCGCGATATTCCTTACGACCTGGCTCCCCATTGCCTTGCGCACCTGTGTCAACCAGGCCGCCTCGTCGAATAGGTCTTGGTAGCCGATGGTCCAGGTTTGGGACTCGGCGAGAGTCACGGCCTCTACGGAGGGTCGCGCATGCGGTGCCCCTTGCTCGATCGCTCCCAGTGCGACAACGAGCTCGGCGGCTTCGGTGATCACGCCTGTTGACTCGGGCGGCCAGTTCCCAGCTCGAGCGGCGGCGGCGACCGACTCGGCCAACCAGGGCGAAACGTGAGCGCGCAACCTGACTTGCGCGTCGCGAATCTCGACGAGCCTGCGGCACAGCAGGTCGATTTCGTCGACGGCGGTGTCGGGCAGCCTCAGCTCGATCTCTGGCACCGCAGCGACCAGGGATTTCCAAAGCGGCAGCACTCCTGCAAGCGCTCGGCGGGTTCGCGCTCGATACGTATAGAGAACGAGATCGGTTGCCCACGAGATCATGAGACCGCCCCCGACCAGCAGCGCCAGCGCCGCACTCGCCACGACATGTGCGGTTCGCGTCATGACCAGAGAAGCACTCCTGTCGACATCGGTGGCACCCACCACAATGGATACGAGCTTGAGCACTATCCACAAGCCGCTGATACAGAGTCCGCACCGCACCACCTGGAAACCTCGCAGAAGCAAGGCAAAGGACTCGCCACGTGCGGTGTGGGTAGTCGCGAAGCTGTAGGCCACGATCGTCACGTGCCCGACGTAGCCGAGGAAGATCGCCGCTGCGATCCAGGAGCCCCACGGAAGGTGTAGATCAGGATCAACAGAAGGCACCGCGCCGAACGCGCAGAAGATGGCGAACCACGCGCCCGCCACCAGGGCGACACCCGTTCGACCGAGCGCCCGATCGCGAATCCTGCGCTCCCCTACATCAGAATGATCCAGGGCGGACAAGACGCACGACCCACCTAGGAAGACCAGGGTGGCCATTCCAACCTGCCTGGCTTGATGCCAGGTGTCCGACGCAGTGAGCGTGGCGGTCAGCGGTGCGCCCAGTGCCGCGGCGCCACCAAGCGACAGCAGGGCGGCGACGACAAGGGTCGCGCCGAAGTCTGAGGCGCCGTGCTCACACGCCACCCACTTGGCCAACCCGAGCGCAATAGTGACCGTCGCGGCGAGGTAGAACACCACGCTGACCGTCAGCACCGTGACCTCGGACCACAGGCGAGCAAACCGGGCAGCCGTGCGAGTTGCGGGTTCACCGCTGTCGAGGTGTAGGTCGAGCGCCGTGCGGCCGCGGCGACCAACAGCGAGCCAAACAGTTCCGCATCGCGTTCTTGTGCATCGTCGTAGACCGTTCTGCCCATGAGCCGTCGAATCAAGCCAGGCGAGAGGGTCGGCATCAGACTGTGCAGGACGTCGAGATCTTCCACCGGGTCAACATGGCCAAGCTCGTCGTGAACGTGCCCGCCCGATTGCTCTGCATGGCCGAGCGCGAGGTGTCCCAGTTCATGACAGATGATCTGAGTTCGGTGCAGAGGCGACGCTGTGGCGTCGTAGTACACGTAGTGAACATCGCCGGTGCTGACGAGCAACCCGCATGGCAGCGATGATCCGAGCTTTGCCGGTACCAGCTCGACTCGAGCGCCGAATTTCGTGGGCCACGCACGCAGTAGGGCGGTTATGTCGAACGGCTCAGAAACATCCAGCCCGTCGATTAGTAGCGCGCACTTTTCACGAATATATGAGTCCTTCATCTTGCCCCCATCCCTGCGCGTCGCACCCCACGTCCGACGCGCCCCTAGCCAGGTTCGACCACTCTTCGTAATCAATGCAGTTCAGAGCATCGCGACCACTTCTAGAGTATCACGCTGAGTAATATCATTCGTTTCGAGGAAACCGGGCGCGGCATCACCCTTCCGGGCTAGTCGACTTACCCCACGGTCGCGTTCGGCAGTCGATCGTGTGACTTCTGTGTCCGTTTGACCCGCACAGGTTTCTCGCGGACGATGAACAGATCAGACAACTCTTGGGGGAGAGAAAATGGATAAAATTGGGGACTCCACGCAGTCGAGACCGCCTGGGCCTTTCCTGAGCGTCTCCGAAGCAGCCGACCTCATGCGGGTCTCGCCGATGTCGCTTTACCGCGAGATCGCCGCAGGGAGGTTCCCGGCCGTACGGATCCGATCGCGGCTGATCGTGCCTGCGCGCGCGTTGTCCGAGATGGAGACCGCCGCTTTGGAGACGGGCGGGGTCGTCGACCCGTCCAAGTGGGTGTGATGACCGTGCGCGCCATCGCGTGCTGTTGACTCTCAGGCCATCTGCAGCACGGGCAGCACCTCGGGGAGGTCAGGTCGCATCTGGTTGTCCGCAGGAGTTGACGCCAACTTGCCGCCCAAGTCGCGCACGCGGTCGACCCGACGACGAGCCGATGAGTTGGCTGGTGCGCAGCCAAGATATGCGCACCAGCCAACGCGTCAGTGACATATGTGGTGCTTGACCGCCACCAGATTGGCGAGAGCGGCCGCCAGGCCAAGCACCATAACCGGGACCGACGCGACTCCAACGATCACCGGCCACGGTGCGACCGTCACGCCAGCGGCTGCCATCAGGTGATACGCGACCTGGGCGAGCGCGCCGATCACCAGACTGGCGATCGCTGAGGCCATCGCGAATCGCCTGGCGGTGCGGGAGATCGCGTCGGTGGTGAGCCAGCAGCGCAACGCGTACGCCGCGTACGCCTCGACCGAGATCGGCAGGACGATGGCGCTGTTGACCTCCAGGCCGTCGATGAGTCCCGGCAGTGGTTTGACGATCCCGAATCCGGCCATCTGCCCGAGGCCGACCCAGCCAGACCACACGGACACTGCCGCCGCCAACCCGATGAGGACCAGAGGCCACGGTCGAGGAGCACGATTCCGCGAGGCATCCCGGCCTCCGCCTGCCGACGTCCTATCGTGCGTCGCCACCTCGGGTGAGTCCCGGGATTCGCCAGATTGGTGCGCCTGCTCGGAAACCGGCGCCAGGTCGGTGCTGGATTTCTGCTTGTTGGCGGCCCGCCGGCGCGATTCCTCACGCAGCGCCTGGAGTGCGAGTCGCACCCGGTGTTCGCTGGTGTTCAGGGCGCGCGCCATCGCGGGCCTGCCGGGTATCCGGCGCCCAGTGGTGAGCGCCTCGTCGACGAGCGCGCGAACTTGGTCGACCAGGCTGGCGGCGGCGGCCGCGGGTTCGCCGAGTTGGTGACCGTTGGTCATGAACTGGTTGTGGGCGTTCACGCGACCATCACCACCGTGGTGATCGGCTCGTCGGAGCCGGGGGTGTACACGGCCATCTCGAAGTCGTCGAGGTTGATGTCGGTTCGACCGGTGCGGCGGATCGCCGAGCGCATCAGGTTGGCGAGCGCGTTGGTGTCGGTCGGGTCGACTTGGGCGGACATCCTCTTGATCGGCTTGCCGAGTTCGATGAGTTCCAACTGCACCACGCCGGGAGCCGCCGTCGGCGGCGCCGCGACGGAGGTGTGAGGGGGCGGCGCGACAGGTTCATCCCCCGCCGTCGTGGGCGTGCGCGGGTCGGCTTCTTGAGCCGCGGGACGCAAGGAGTTGACGATCGGGAGGACGATGGCCCGCTTGCCTCGGGACACCTCGATGACGCCCCATTGTTTGAGCATCCCGACCGCTCGGTGGACCGTGAACGGCGAGACGTTGTGCTCGGCGGCCAGCTCGGCCATCGGGGGCAGCGGATCGCCTGTCGCGATGGCGCCGTTGATGATCTGGTCGTAGAGGTCGTCGGCGAGTTTCTCGGGCAGGGTGCGCTGTGTTGGTGGGGTCGGCACGATGCCAGGCACGACCTGGGGCCTGCTGGGCATGCGATCCATGAGCACCAAGGACGCCCGCTGGTCGGCGGCGGAGCTCCAGGCGGCGTAGACCTTCAATGTCGTGACGCCGCCGCCGGAGTGGCCGAGGCGGCCGGCGACGGTGCGGATGTCCACGCCCGCGCTGATCAGTTCGGTGGCGGAGTAGTGGCGCAGGTTCTTCAAGCAGGTGTCGATACCCAGCGCTTTGACCCATCGCGCGTAGCGTTGGGTGAACGAGTCCGGGACGATCCAGGTCTCGCCGTCCGGGGTGGCGGAGAAGAGCAGCGAGTTGTCGGTCAGGACGCAGTCCACCAGTGCGGCTTGCCGCTCGCAGGCGTCCCAGTGCGCGATCAGCACCGCGGCTGTCTGCAGGTCGAGGGCGATCTGCCGTTGTTGGTGAGATTTGGTGTCCTTCTCCCAGATCTTCTTGCCGCAGTGCGCGACCGCGCGGTGGACGAACAGGGTGTGTTCGCACGCCGATTCGACGCAGTCGTGTCGACCGAGCTGGGTGTGACGCACCAAGAGGTGCTTGCGGCGCAGGGCCAGGAGTTCACCGCGGCGGACGCCGGTGACCATGGCCAGCCAGATCATCGCGCCGTAGCCCGCGGCCCAGGCATGCATGACGATCCGTGCGGCATCCTCGGTGGAGGGTGGTTTCGGCAGCGCGGGTGGCGCGGGTGGTTTACGCAGGGGCTCGAACGGGTTGGCAGGGACCCACTCCCACACCACGGCTTCCTCGAACGCCGCGCTCAGCATGAAGTGGATCTTCCGGATGGTGGCGGGGGCCAGCGGCTTGCAGACGTGCTTCTTGCACCGGCCGTCACATCGGTGCGACACCGACGCGTAGTGCTTGACCGGGCCGGTTCCGTCGCAGTGGTCGCGGCAGCGCCGCAGTTCGGCCTGGAACTCCAGGTAGGTCTTGGGCTTGATCCTGGAATAGGTCAGCTCGCCGAATGACGGTGCGGCGCCGAACGAGGCCGCCACGTGCTTGTCCGCGTAGCGGCGCAGCGTCTCCTTGTTGTGCTCCCCCATGTCCGACAGCCGCAGGTGCTCAGTGATCACCTCCATGACGGTCGCGTTGGTCTTCGGATGCTTGCCGTCCTCGACCTGCTTCACCAACCTGGCCCGCGTCTGCTCGGCCACGGTCTCAGCGCCCGGTCCGGCCGGGATCACCTCGCTCAGGTAGTGATCCTTGCCCGTGCGGATGTCGGCGCCCGCGTAGACCCGCACGCGCAGCGACCCGCTCGGCAACGGTGTGATGTTCCCCCTCAGGCGCGAAGGCCCAGGAGGGTTCCCCCGAACTCCCCCCATGGATCCACGGTACGCCTCGCCCGATATGTCACGACCCATGTCACGGCCGCCCTCTCGATGTCCGGCAGGACAGCTCATCGAGTATCGACCGGGGAATGCAGAACGGCGGTCCACCTGCGGATATTCTCCGCTGATAGACCGCCGCTACTGTTGTAGCCCCGACGGGATTTGAACCCGCGCTACCGCCTTGAGAGGGCGACGTCCTAGGCCGCTAGACGACGGGGCCAGGATCATTTTCTCTTGTCTTGCTGCGAAGAATCTTAGCAGATGCTCTGCGGACTCTTAGCGCTGGGGTACCAGGACTCGAACCTAGACTAACTGAACCAGAATCAGTCGTGCTGCCAATTACACCATACCCCAATGGCTATTCGATCAGCACCGCCAGGATCGCTCCTGTTGTGCTGTTCGGCTTGCCGGAGAAGATGTTAGACCACACCCCGGGTCAGGGAGAAATCGGGGGTTACCCGCGCGGGGTGGGCACGCCGGAGGCGCTGGTCAGTGTCGGCGTTCGGTAGTCCGTCACCAGGAGTTCAGGCAGGTCGGCGAGGGTCTCGATCATCGGGGCGGCCGTCTCGAGCTCGGCGCCGGAGCGGTTGAGCCACACTCCGTGCAGGCCCGCGGCGCGGGCGGCGGCGGCGTCGAGGTCGGCGCGGTCGCCTACGTGGAGGGTTTGGGCTGGTGGGACGCCCAGTTGGTGGCAGGCCTCGTGGAAGATGGCCGGGTCGGGTTTGGCCACGCCGAGTTCGCCCGCGCTGACGACGACGTCGAAGAAGCGGGAGATGCCGAGGGTCTCCAGGCGGGCGCGCTGGTGCGGGGCTGAGGCATTCGTCACAGCGGCGATGGTGAAACCGGCGGCGCGCAGCCAGTCGAGGCAGGGGCGGGTGTCGGGGAACAGGCGCCACGAGTGGTGCATCCGGCGCAGCCTGCGCTCCTCCAGTTCGGCGACGGCCTCGTCGTCCAGCAGGACGCCCAGGTCGGCGAGGAAAGCCTTCGTGCGGGTGCGGCGCATGGTGACGTGATCGAGTTCACCGGCGACCGCGCGGGCGCTGTACTCGTCGGTGACGCGCTGCCAGGCCTGCCACATGTCGTCGCGGCCGATCAATTCCGAGAGAGCTGATCTTGCCGAGCCGGTGTAATCGATCACCGTGTCGTCGATATCCAGGCAGATCGCGTGAATTACCGGCGGGCAGTGCTCCCGACTCAGCGGCGAGGCCGACAGTTGAAAAGGCACGAGCGCTGAAGTCATCCAGCGAGGTTAGGTCGCCGATGCGGGTTTTCGATTCGTCTGAAAAGGTGATGTTTCGACTACTGCCACGGTCAAGCACGAACGCCCCGCGACCGCGCCGGAAAGGCCCTTATCGCGGGGCGTTCGCCATTCGTTACGGCGGCGCGGCGCGCAAACGGGTGAGGGTTCGAGCAGCTCAGGGACCTGCGGACCGCGCGGCAGGCTCGCCGCCGGGGGCGACCTCACCCGCGCGGGGGAAAAGAAGTCTGCCGCGAGCGACGAGCCGGGTCGGTGGGCCGTCCACAGTGGCCGCACGGATTCCTCATGCGACAGAGAAATGCAAGACAGTTCACCTCCGGGGCGAATCCGCGCGAACAGGTTCGACTCGGGATCTCGCTTGGACAGTTTCGCGCCGCCCGCCGCGCACACCGAAATCCGGGGTGATTCCGTGCGCTCGCCGAGGGGCGGGTCCCGGTCCGCTGCCTTACGGCGTGGCCCGTTCAGGGCATCCCCGCCGATCCCACTTGACCGAGCAGGCGCCCCGGGTGCATCCTCAAGTTATTCAACCGCTGTTGAAAAGGGGAGGACAGCATGGAGCACACAACGGTGTGTGTCGTCGGGGGCGGACCAGCGGGCATGGTCCTGGGCCTGCTGTTGGCACGGGCCGGGATCGAGGTCACGGTCCTGGAGAAGCACGACGACTTCCTGCGCGACTTCCGCGGCGACACCGTCCATCCGCCGACGTTGGACCTGTTGGACGACCTGGGCCTCGGTCCGGCGTTCGACGCCCTGCCGCAGAGCCGCGTCGACAAGGTCCTGATCCCGTTCACGGGCGGCTCGGTCACCGTCGGCGACCTGTCGGGGCTCCGCGGCCCCCGCAACTACATCGCGATGGTCCCCCAGTGGGACCTGCTCGACCTGCTGGCGAACGCAGGCCGCGACGAGCCGACCTTCACCCTGCGCATGAGCACCGCCGCGACCGGCCTGGTCCGCTCCGGCGACCGCGTCACGGGCGTCGAGTACCGAACGAAGGACGGCGCGACCGGCACGATCACCGCCGACCTGACGGTGGCGTGCGACGGCCGCACCTCGCTGCTGCGCTCAGCGGCGGGCCTGCGCCCGGTCTCGTACCCGACCCCGATGGACGTTTGGTGGTATCGCGTCCCGAAGCACGACGGCGACCCCAGCGGCATCGTCGGCCTCATCGGCGACCGCCGCGCCGCGGTGATGATCGACCGCCGCGACTACTGGCAGGTCGCCACCCTGATCCACAAGGGCTCTGACGCCGCCGCGCGCAAGACGCCGGTCACCACCCTGATGGCGGACATGGTCGAGTCGGCCCCGTGGCTGGGCGACCGCGTCGACGCGGTCAAGACCTGGGACGACGTGAAGGTCCTCGACGTCAAACTCGACCGCCTCCGCCAGTGGCACACCGACGGTCTGCTGTGCCTGGGCGACGCCGCCCACGCGATGTCCCCGGTCGGCGGCATCGGCATCAACCTGGCCGTCCAGGACGCCGTCGCCGCCGCCCGCCTGCTCGCCGCGCCACTCAAGCGCGGCACGCTGTCCACAAAGGACCTGGCGAAGGTCCGACGCAGGCGCCTGGTGCCCACGATCGCCGTCCAGACGTTCCAGCGTGTCGCCCACGCGAAGGCGCTGAAGCCCGCGCTGGAGGGTCGGATCAACATCGCGCAGTCGGTGGAGCCACCCGGACCGCTGCGGGTGGTCTCGCGTCTCCCGTGGCTGAACCGGCTGCCCGCGCTGCTGGTCGGCCGGGGCCTGTTCACCGAGCCGACGCCGGTGTTCGCACGGCGGACCCCGAAGGTTCGGCTTCGCTAGGTTTGGCCCCATGGAGCGCTACCTGTCCCAGTTCACAGAGTCACCCGGTTACCTGGACTTCGCGCGGTTCGGCCCGCCGTCCCAGGTCGTCCTCGACACCACGGCCGACCTGATGGCGGCGGCCGCGACCGGCGGCCCCTCCACTGTGGACGACCTGATGCGACAGGACACCCGCGCGAAAACCGCCGTCGCCCGACTGGCCGGAACCGACGCCGATCATGTGGTCCTGCTGCCCCACACCAGCTTCGGCCTGTTCCAGGCGGCTTTCAACAGTGGTCGGGGTGAGGTGCTGGTATCGACAGGCGAATTCCCGGCCAACACCGTGCCGTGGGCTCGCGCTGAACACGCTGGGCGGCTGAGTGTGCGGTGGTTGCCTTCGGAGCATGTCACTCCGGAGGCGGTGGCTGCCGGGCTGACACCGGAGACGTCGATCGTGTCGGTGAGCGCGGTTGATTTCCGGACTGGGTATCGGGCTGATCTCGCGGCTCTGCGTGCGGTGGTTGGGGATCGGTTGCTGGTGGTGGATGGGATTCAGGGGTTCGGGGTCGTCGAGGAGCCTTGGGAGGCTGCTGACGTTCTGGTCGTGGCGGGGCAGAAGTGGTTGCGGGCGGGGTGGGGGACGGGGTTCGCGGTGTTGTCGGACCGGGCGTTGGAACGGATGGACCCGGTGCTGTCCGGCTGGACTGGCGCAGAGGATCCGATCGTGTTCGACGACGCGGTTCACGCGCCGGTATCGAGTGCGCAGGCTTGGTCGATCAGCAATCTGAGCCCGATCAACTCGGGAGCGTTGGCTGCGGCGTTGGAGCTGGTGGAGGAGACCGGCGTTTCCACGATCGCGTCCTTGGTCGCCGAGCGTGTTGGCGATCTGGAGGACGCGGTGCTTTCCGCGGGCGCCGAAGTCACCTCAGCGACAACTCGGCGCGCGGGAATCCTGACCTTCCATCTCCCCGACACCCCGAGCGAGCGGGTGGGAAAGGCGCTGACAGCGGCGGACATCACCTGCACAGTCAGAGGCAATCACATCCGCCTCTCCCCCCACGCGACAACACCGGCATCAACCACCGAGAGAGTCCGGGCGATCCTGCGGAACCTTGAGCACCCAACAGACCAGGCCGCGCAGACCTCGATCAGGGCGCGGCGAGATCGCTAGTGCGCTAGTGCTGTGTCCATGAACGTTGTCGGGCTATCGGCGGATCCAGGTTTCCGCTGGGCGTGCCGCCGGAATGCCGCTCGTACTGGGTGTACTTGGCCGTTTCGGCGGTGCGGCCAGCGGGAAGCTGGGCCGTCGAGAGCCTGGCAACGTTCGTGGACACAGCACTAGCGATTGGTTACCGGGTTCGTCAGTTCGCCCAGACCTGCGATCTTCACGGTTACGGACTGGCCGTCAACAATTGGGCCTACGCCTGCCGGTGTGCCGGTGAGGATCACGTCGCCCGGAAGCAGGGTCATCACCCGGGAGATCCACTCCACCAGTTCGCCGACGTTGTGCACCATCATCGCGGTGCTGCCGTCCTGTTTGAGTACGCCGTCCACTGTGGTCTGGATGTCCAGGTCGGCCGGGTCGACCGCCGTCTCGATCCAGGGGCCCAACGGGCAGAAGGTGTCGTGGCCCTTCGCCCTGGTGAACTGGCCGTCCTCCTTCTGCTGGTCGCGGGCCGTCACGTCGTTGGCGATCGTGTAGCCGAGGATGACGTCCTTGGCCCTGGCGGCGGGGACGTCGCGGCACGGCATGCCGATCACGGCCGCCAGTTCGCCCTCGAAGTCGACGCGGGTCGAATCGCGCGGGAGTTTGATGGCCGCGCCCGGGCCGATGACCGTGGTGGACGGCTTCATGAAGATCACCGGCTTGGCTGGGGCCTCGCCGCCCATCTCCGCGGCGTGGTCGGCGTAGTTCTTGCCGACGCACACGATCTTGGTGGGGAGGATGGGGGCCAGGAGCCTGGTGTCGGCCAGGGGCCAGCGCCTGCCGGTGAAGGTCGGGGTGCCGAATGGGTGTTCGGCGATCTCGGCGGCGACCAGGTCAGGGGCTTCGCCCTCGATGGCGACGAAGGCGACGCCTTCCGGGTGGGCAATTCGAGCGATTCGCACGGGGTAACCCTATGTCAGCGTTCGATCGGGGTCAGAGTGTCCTTCGCCAGGAGGTACTCGGGGGCCACCTGGTCGAAGTCGGCGCCCGCCGCGGCGACCACCGCGGAGCGCAGGGTCGTGGCCATGGCGAAGGCGCGGCCGCGGACGCCCTTGGTGTTGACGTAGGTGACCTCGACGCCGTTGCCCTTGCCGACCTTCGTGTCGCGGTAGCGCGGGTCCGTCACCGGGCCCTCGCCCGCGAGGAACTTGTCCAGAGCGGCGCGCGGCTCCATCGCCGAACCGGTCCACACCTGCATCTGACCTGCGCCTTTGACCTCGCAGGCCAGGTTGAGGCCATCGCGTTCGCCGGTGTCGGGGACGGTGGCGGAAGCGCCCGCGGCCATGTCGAAGCCGATCGGCATGGCACAGCTGACCGGGCCGCCCGACGCGGCGGGTTCGGCGTGGTCGGCCCAGACGTCGACCGCGACCGCGGTGGTCGGGGGTGACGACGACTGGCCACCCGTCTCTCCGGCGCAGCCCGCCACAGCGACGAACAACACGACACCGACCCCGACCAACCGCAGCACGTGACCTCCAACGTCAAGGGCGGCGAGCCTACGGGCGCAGGCCCCCCGTCGGCACACCGGACCTGACCCGCATGGCCTTGTGCGTGAGCGCGTCGCAGAGAGCCAGCCAGCTCGCCTCCACGATGTTGCCGTGCACGCCGACCGTGGTCCATTCGAGGTCGTGGTCCGTGGACTGCACCAACACCCTGGTGACGGCGTCGGTGCCGTGTTCGGTTGCACGCGGGCCGCCGGTCAGGATCCGCACCTTGTAGTCCGTCAGCTCCACCTCGTCCAACCAGGGCAGATGCGGGACCAGCGCCTTGCGCAGCGCCGCGTCGAGCGCGTGGACGGGGCCGTTCCCCTCGGCCGTCGCGATCACCCGGCGGCCCGCCACGTGGACCTTGACCGTGGCCTCAGAGACCACTTCGCCGTCGATCCGGTGGTCCAAGATCACCCGATAGGACTCGAGTTCGAACGGCGCCCGGATGTCGGAGCCGACCTCGTCGCGCAGGAGCAGCTCCAGCGACGCGTCCGCCGCCTCGAACGACCAGCCGCGCGACTCCAGGTCCTTGACCTTGTGCAGCGCGTTGTTCAGTGCCTCAGGCTCGGCGGCCAGGTCAATCCCGAGCTCATGTCCCTTGAGCTCCAGACTGGCCCGGCCTGCCATCTCGGTGACCAGCACCCGCATGTCGTTGCCGACGCGTTCCGGATCGATGTGGTTGTACAGCTCCGGGTCCACCTTGATCGCGCTCGCGTGCAGGCCCGCCTTGTGGGCGAAGGCCGACGTCCCGACATATGCCTGGTGGGTGTTCGGGGCGATGTTCGCGATCTCGGCAAGGGCATGGGAGACCCGGGTGAGCTCGGGCACGGATTCGGTGGGTAGCACCGCCATGCCGAGCTTGGTCACGAGATTGCCGATCACGGCGAACAGGTCGGCGTTCCCGGCCCGCTCCCCGTAACCGTTCGCGGTGCACTGGACGTGGCTCGCGCCAGCCTGTACCGCCGCGAGACTGTTGGCCACCGCGCAGGACGTGTCGTCCTGGCAGTGGATGCCGACCCGGAAACCGGTTCGGTCGATCACTTCGCGCACGGTCTCGGCGAGGCCGAGCGGCAGCTGCCCGCCGTTGGTGTCGCACAGCACGGCGACGTCCGCGCCCGCCTCCATGCCCGCGCCGATGACCCGCAGCGCGCAGTCCGGGTCGAAGGCGTAGCCGTCGAAGAAGTGCTCGGCGTCGAGGAACACCCGCCGTCCCTCGCCGACCAGGAACGCCACCGTGTCGCGCACCATCTCCGCGGCCTCGGCCACATCGGTGCGCAGCGCCAGCTCCACGTGCCGCCGGTCGGACTTGGCCACCAGCGTGATGACCGGCGCCTGCGACTCCAGCAGCGCCCGGACCTGCGGGTCCTGGTCAGCCCTCGCCCCCGCACGCCGCGTCGACCCGAACGCGACCAGCGCGGCGTGCTTGAGGTCGAGTTCGGTGGCCGCGCGGGCGAAGAACTCGGTGTCCTTCGGCATCGCCCCAGGCCAGCCGCCCTCGATGAACCCGACGCCCAGCCCGTCGAGCAGCCGCGCCACCGCCAGCTTGTCGGCCACGGAGTACGAAATGCCCTCCCGCTGGGCGCCGTCGCGCAGGGTGGTGTCGTAGACGTGGAATGCGTCGCCGAGCGGCGTTCCGGCGGGCGTCGTGCGGGTCACGAGAGCTCCTGGGGATGTATGTCGGAAAACAAAAAGACCCCCCGCTTGGATGCGAGAGGTCTGCGCGCTGGGTGGGAAACTCTTACCCAGCGCGCTCTTCGATAATGATCACAACGGAGGCGGTCACACTGCGATGGTGCCACAGTGGACTCGGCCGTACCAACTCACGGACCCAGATTCCCACGACCTGGGACCGTGAGTCGGCACTCCGGCTCAGCGGACGGCCACCATCACGTGGTCGTCGCCGAACTGCCACACCGGCCCGGCGGCCGCGAAACCCGCCCCCGTCAGCAGGTCCGCGTACTGCGTCACGGTCAGGTCGCTCGACGAGTCGTGCGAGATCGCCATGGCCGAGTGCTCGCGCGCGAGTTCGTCGTCGACGTCGGCGAGCACCGCGTCCCACCACGACCGCCAGTCCTCGTTGTCGACCACGCCCGCCCGCTCCGACCGCGCCTCCCGCACGACCTTCGCGTAGTCCTGCAGCGGGCCGGGCAGCACCATGTGGTCGGCGTTGACCAGCACGCCACCCGGCCGCAGCCTTCCCGCCGCCGTGGCGAACACCCGCGCGAGGTCGTCCGGCGCCAGCCAGTGCAGCGCCGTGCTGGACACCACCGCGTCCCACGGCCCGTCGAGCACGGCCTCCCAGCCGGGCTCGTTGAGATGCGCCCGGACGAACCGGATGTCCGCGCGCGCCGCCGAGGTGGCCAGGTCGAGCAGCAGCGGGTCGGCGTCGACCCCGACGATCTCGGCGTGCGGCAGCGCCCCCGCGATCCGCTCGCCCAGCGAGCCGGGCCCGCAGCCGATGTCCACGATCCGCGGCCGCGCGACCCCCGCCGTCGCGGCCTTGACCACGTCGACGACGACTTTGAACCGCTCCTCGCGGTCAGGCACGTAGCGCTCCTGCTGGGTGTCCCAGCGGTCCAGCCACTTGCGTGCGGTTATGGTGTCCACAAGCCCTCCCGGTTACTGTCATTTCCCCTAACGACAGTGACAACACTAGAGACAAGGACGTAACTGGTCAAGTGGACTTCGACAGTCACTCCTCGATCGTCGTGGGATCCGCGCTGGCCCTCGCCAACGAGGTCACCTCCGGCCACCGGCGCGGCAAGCCCTACGACGCGCCCGCAGGCAAGGGCCTCACCACGGCCCTGACCAGCATGTTCCACGCCCTGAACTCCACCTGGGGTCCTCCGCCGAGCGACGAGGCGGCGACCAGCCTCGCCGAGTGGGGCGTGCGCCTGCACGGCGTCATCGCCGCCGTCGACCGCGGCGACGTCGACAGCGCGTGCGAGGAGATCAACCGGATCACCGCCGAGACCGGCGCCACCCCGGTCCTCAGCCGCCACGACGGCCAGGCATGGCACCTGCACTTCCACGCCCTCGACGCGTCCTGGGAGGTCAGCTGGGCCGCGTCCATGGCCACCGGCCTCGCGATCGTGCTCGGCAACCCGGCCATCGACCGCCTCGGCATCTGCACCGCCCCCGCCTGCGACCGCGCCTACCTCGACACCTCCAGGAACGGAACGCGGCGGTTCTGCTCCACGGCCTGCCAGAACCGGGTCAAGACCGCCGCGTTCCGCGCGCGCAAGACGAGCTAGTGTCCTGCGCCGGAAATCCGGCGTCTTATCGTTGGTCCATGTTTCCGCTGGGTGTGCGGACGGAAGGTGCTCGTACTGGTTGCCTTTCGTCCGTGCGCCCAGCGGGAAGCTGGGCCGCCGAGAAAGGTGTCGGATTTCCGGCGCAGGGCACTAGCCCACCAGGAACTTGTTGAACTCGACGATCGCCGCCGGGTTGCGCGGCCCCTCGACCAGCGCCGCGTAGGGCAGGACGAAGAACCGTCCCTCCCGCACCGCGGGCACGCTCGCCAGCGCGGGATGCGAACGCAGAAACGCCTTCTTCGCCGCCACGCTCTCCGCCCCGTAGTCGTTGATCATGATGACGTCCGGCGCGCGCTGGACGACGGACTCCCAGCTCACCGTCGTCCAGCTGTCGTTGAGATCGCCGAAGATGTTCTCCCCGCCCGCCTTCGTGATGATCTCCTCGGGACCCGCCGTGCGCCCGGAGGTGAACGGCTGGTCGATCCCCGAGTCGTAGAGGAACACCTTTGGCCGCTTCCAGTCCGCGGGCAGCGTGACCCCGGCGACCTGCCGCTGATACTCCGCGACGAGCTTGTCGGCCCGCTCGCGCACGCCGAACACCGTTCCCAGCGTCCGCAGGTCGGTGTAGAGCGCCTCCAGCGGCGGCATGATCCCCCGCTGCTTGCCCACCCCGTTGCGGCACGACTCGGTCAGCACGTAGCTCCGCACGCCCTGCGCCTTCAGGCTGTCCGGCGTCAGCCCCTTGGTCTCGCTGAAGCCGTAGTTCCAGCCCGCGAACACCAGATCGGCGTTGGCGCCCTGGATCGGCTCCAGCGCGATGTCGTCGCCGAGCCGCTTCACCTTGGCGAAGTCGGCCTTCCACGGCGAACTCTCGACGCCGCGGACCTGCCCGCTGTCGACGGTGTACCCGGCCATCCGGTCAGCCAGGCCGAGGGCGAACATGATCTCGGTGATGCCGATGTCGTTGGCCACCACCCGCGACGGCGCGCGGTCGAAGGTGATGTCGGCGTCGCAGTTCCGCACGGTCACCGGATAGCCGGACGCGGGCGCGGCCGGGTCCGCGGCGATCTCGGCGCCGCACGCGGACGTGGCCAGCAGCGCGGCGAGCGCCAGCACTCGGGTCCTCACAGGGTCTCCTTCAGGTTGACGAGCCGGTCGTAGATCAGTTGCGGGACACCGGAAACGGGGTGGTCGACCACGTGCGCGCGCACGCCGAAGACCTCCGCGACGAGACCGGGGGTGAACACCTCGGCGGGCTGTCCACTCGCGACGATCCGGCCCGCGGCGAGCACGTGGACGCGGTCGCAGTAGGCGGCGGCGAGGTTCAGGTCGTGCAGGACCGTGAGCACGGTCAGGCCCGTGTCGGCGACCAGGGCGAGCACTTCGTGCTGGTGGCGGAGGTCGAGGTGGTTGGTCGGCTCATCGAGGACGAGCACCCGCGGCTGCTGCGCCAGCGCCCGGGCGACCAGCACCCGCTGGCGCTCGCCACCGGACAGCGTCAGCACGCTGCGGTGGGCCAGGTGGGTGGCGTCGACCTGGGCCAGCGCCTCCGCGCAGATCGCCGCGTCGGCCTCGGTGTCGCGGTCGAAGGTGCCCTTGTGCGGCAGCCGCGCCATGGCGACCACCTCGGCGACGGTGAAGTCGAGGTCGACCTGGGTGTCCTGGGTGACCGCGGCCATGACCCGCGCGCTGTCCCTCGGCGCCATCCCGGTGAGGGGCTCGCCGCCCAGCAGCACGGCGCCGCCGTCCGGGACCAGCGCGCGGTAGACGCAGCGCAGGGTCGTGGTCTTGCCGCTGCCGTTCGGCCCGACCAGGCCCACGACGGTGCCGGTCTCGACGGTGAACGACACGTCGGCGACGATCTCGGCGACGGTCAGGTCGCGCAGTTCGACGTCCATCACCGGCCCCCGAACACGTAGCCGCGCTTGCGCATGAGGAACACGAAGCACGGCACGCCCACCACCGCCGTGATCACGCCGAGCGGGAGCTCCTGCGGCGCGGCCACCGTGCGCGCGACAAGGTCCACCCAGATCAGGAACACCGCGCCCGCCAGCGGCGCCACCAGCAGCACCCGGCGGTGGTCGGCGCCGACCACCATCCGCACCAGGTGCGGCACGACCAGCCCGACGAACCCGACGGCCCCACTGACCGCCACGAGCGCCCCGGTGAGAACCGAGGACACGAGGAACAATTTCCGGCGCAGGGCCGCCGGGTCGACACCGAGCGTCATCGCGGTCTCGTCGCCCATCGACAGCGCGTTGAGCGAGCGGGCGACAAGCCGCAGGTAGACCAGCCCGGCCAGCACGACAGCGGTCGAGAGCGGCAGCATCGACCACGTCGCCGCGCCCAGGCTCCCCAGCAGCCAGAACAGCACCGACCGCGCCGCCTCCCCGTGCGGGGCGAGGAACACCATCACCGTGGTCACCGCCGCGAACGCATAGGCCATCGCGGTGCCGGTCAGCACCAGCCGCAGCGGTGTGAGCCCCTGCGCGGTGCGCGCGGCCACGTACACCAGCACGGTCGCGCCGAACGCCCCCGCCGCGGCGGCGGCAGACAGCGCGTAGATCCCCAGCGAGGCGAACAGCCCGAACACCACGACCGCCGACGCGCCCACCGACGCCCCCGACGACATCCCCAGCACGAACGGGTCGGCCAGCGCGTTGCGGACCATGGTCTGCACGACCACGCCCACCACGGCGAGACCCGCGCCGACCACGGCCGCGAGCAGCACCCTGGGCAGCCGGATCTCCCACACGATCCGGTAGGTCCCCGCTTCGGCGGCGTCGATCACCCCGCCAGTCAGGGCGGCGTGCAGGTGCGAGACGACGTCGGCCGGCGGCACGCTGACCGGCCCCAGAGCCACGCCGAACAGGACGGATAGGACAAGCGCGCCGATCAGCGGCGGCACGGCGTGCCTGGACAAGACAGGGGCGGACACGGAGACCTTTCGGTGCGGACAGACGAATCCCGCACCCGGCCCGTGTCGACGCCGGACGGGCTCCGCCCGTAGACCACGACGGGTGAGCTGAGTTCATGCGGCCGCACGGGTAATCGGACTTGCCCACCAGGTGGCGGGCCTACCGTTGCGGGTCAGCGCCGGACTTCGACCGGACTTCCCCCGTGGACCACGGATTCAGTTGTGTGCGGGCACTCTCGGGGCACCGACGGCCCGCTGTCAACGGACACGCGACGCTCATCACGCCGGAAGGCCGCCCCCAAAGAGATCTTGGGGACGGCCTTCCGGGGCTTGGATCAGGACTGCTGGACCGCCCGGACGTTGGACGACACGAGCGCCGCCAGCCGGTCGCCGATGGCGAACGTGCCGCCGGGCGACGAGTGGTCGCGGGTGGCCAGGTCGAACGCCACCGACGCCTCGATCCGGCGCGCCGCCTCGACCTCGCCGAGGTGGTCGAGCAGCAGCGCCACCGACAGCACCGCGGCCGTCGGGTCGGCGATGCCCTGCCCGGCGATGTCCGGCGCGCTGCCGTGCACCGGCTCGAACATGCTCGGGTTGCGCCGGGTGATGTCGAGGTTGCCGCTGGCCGCGAGGCCGATGCCGCCGGTGACCGCCGCCGCCAGGTCGGTGAGGATGTCGCCGAACAGGTTGTCGGTGACGATCACGTCGAAGCGGGTCGGGTCGGTCACCATGTGGATCGTGGTGGCGTCCACATGCTGGTAGGCGACCGTCACGTCCGGGTGCTGCAGGGAAACCTCCTCGACCACGCGCGACCACAACGAGCCCGCGTGGGTGAGGACGTTGGTCTTGTGCACCAGCGTGAGGTGCTTGCGGGGCCGCGCCGCCGCCCGGCCGAACGCGTCGCGCACGACCCGCTCGACGCCGAACGAGGTGTTGACGCTGACCTCGGTCGCGATCTCGTGCGGAGTGTCCTTTCGCAACAGACCGCCGTTGCCCGCGTACAGCCCCTCGGTGCCCTCGCGGACGACGATCATGTCGATCTCGCCCGGGTCGGCGATGGGGCTCTTCACACCGGGGTAGAGCCGCGCGGGGCGCAGGTTCACGTGGTGGTCGAGTTCGAACCGCAGGCGCAGCAGCAGGCCGCGCTCCAGGATCCCGCTGGGCACCGATGGGTCGCCGACGGCGCCGAGCAGGATCGCGTCGTGCTCGCGCAGCTCGCCGAGCACCGACTCCGGCAGCAGCTCCCCCGTCGCGTGCCAGCGCGAGGCGCCGAGGTCGTAGCGGGTGATCTCCGCGGTCGGAACTACCTCGCCAAGCACTTTCAGTGCCTCAGCGATGACTTCCGGCCCGATCCCGTCACCTGGGATCACCGCGAGCCGCATGCACACACCTCCCGGAGTATCGGCCCGATCTGAACAGGGCCTGGTAGACGAACGAAAGGCTACCGGCAATAAGCCCGATTGCCGCATCTCGCCACCCCACTGGGTGGTTGCGAAGGCGGGAATCCGCCCTCGAGATACACGAACGGTGCCCGGAACGGCCTAACACCAACCGTTCCGGGCACCGTGGACAGCGAGATCGGACTTCTCAGCCAGTGGACCGAGAGATCAGATTTCCCAGATTTCGGGTCAGCTGAAGTCGATCGAGCGGACGATCTTGGCCCCGATGGCCTTGCCGATGGACTCCAGCACCGACGCGTCGACCGACCGGCCGACACGCAGCAGCATGATCGCATCGGCGCCGTCGGTGGTCTGGCTGATCTGCGCGGCGTCGATGTTGACGCCCGCCTCGCCCAGCAGGGTGCCGACGGTGCCCATCACGCCGGGGCGGTCCGGGTACTCCAGGAACAGCACGTCGCCCTCGGCGCGCAGGTCGAAGTGCCTGCCGTTGATCTCGACGAGCTTCTCCACCTGCGACAGGCCCGACAGCGTGCCGCTGACGGTGTGGGCGGTGCCGTCGGGGTAAACCGCGCGCAGGGTGACCAGGCTGCGGTGGTTCTGGCTCTCGGACTCCTTGGTGAGGTCGATGCTGACCCCGAGGTCCTCGGCGAGCCGCGGCGCGTTCACGAAGGTGACCTGGTCCTCGACGATGGCGGAGAACACCCCGCGCAGCGCCGCGAGCGGCAGGATCGAAACGTCCTCAGTGGACAGTTCGCCGCGCACGACGACGCTGACCGAGCTGGGCGCCTTCGGGCTGAGCGCCGACAGGACCGTGCCGAGCTTCTGGGTCAGCGGCAGGTACGGGCGCACCTCTTCGCCGACGACGCCACCGGCGGCGACGTTCACCGCGTCGGGCACGAACTCGCCGCGCAGGGCCAGCAGCACCGAACGGGCCACGTCGGTGCCCGCGCGGTCCTGCGCCTCGCTGGTGGAGGCGCCCAGGTGCGGGGTGACGACGATGCCGGGCACGCCGAACAGCGGGCTCTCGGTGGTCGGCTCCGTGCTGAACACGTCGATGCCGGCGCCGCCGACCTGGCCGGACTTCACCGCGTCGGCCAGCGCCTGCTCGTCGATCAGGCCGCCGCGGGCGGCGTTGACGATGATGACGCCCTTCTTGGTCTTGGCCAGCGCCTCGGCGCTCAGCAGACCCTTGGTCTCCGGCGTCTTGGGCAGGTGGACCGAGATGACGTCGGCGCGGGAGAGCAGGTCGTCGAGCGTGGTCAGCTCGATGCCCAGCTGCGCGGCACGCGCGGGCGAGGCGTACGGGTCGTAGGCGATCAGCGTGGTGCCGAACGCGGCCAGACGCTGGGCGAACAGCTGCCCGATCTTGCCGAGCCCGACGACGCCGACGGTCTTGCCGTTCAGCTCGACGCCGGAGAACTTGCTGCGCTTCCACTCACCGTTCTGCAGGGTGGCGTGCGCCTCGGGCACCTGCCGGGCGGTGGCCAGCAGCAGGGCGACGGCGTGCTCGGCGGCGGAGACGATGTTCGAGGTCGGCGCGTTGACGACCAGGACACCCCGGTCGGTCGCGGCCGGGACCTCGACGTTGTCGAGGCCGACACCCGCACGGGCGACAACCTTGAGCTTGTCGCTGGCCTTGAGCACCTCGGCGTCGACCTGCGTGGCGGAACGGACGAGGAGCGCGTCGGCGTCGGCGACCGCGGCCAGCAGAGCGGGCCGGTCGGTGCCGTCGACGTGGCGGACCTCGATCTCGTCACCGAACACGTCCAGCACGGACGGCGCGAGCTTCTCGGCGATGAGGACGACGGGACGGGACGAATTGGTCACGCTGCGACTCCAAGGTCAGGAGGCTGGGGAGCGGTTACCGCGCTGTAACCAGACGAAGGCGAGTCTATGACGTGGGCTGAACCGTTTCACCAAGAGGTGGGATAACTGACATGGCACCGACCGGCCACCCTCGCTCGTCCCGACCATCATGGCGGCGCTCACTCGCCGATGACTTGAGGCGCGGTGAACTCCCCGGTGCCGAACATCTCGTCGTCATCCCCTTCGACCAGGTAGGCGGGCCGTTTGCGCTCCTGATCCTTGACGGTGGGGAGCTCGGGGTGCTCGTCCTGGGGGCGGAGAGGGACGGGGGTGGTGCCGGTGGGGAAGGTTCCAGAGCCCGCAGGCCCGAAGCCGCCGAAGTTGGGCAGCACGGGGCGTGCGCGGGGTGGGGGGTTGAGGGCGGGGATGAAGGGTTGGGAGGTACTCGCGGGCGGCTGACTACCGCGCGTCACCGCTCCCGGCGCCCCACCACTCCGTGGGTCGCCTTGAGCGGGAGGTCGCGGAGCCACCGGCACCGGCCTGGGGGTCGAACCTTGAGCGGGCGCTGACGCCGGCCGCGGCTCCACCGAGCCGGAACCCTGCCGCGAGGGCACGCCCGGCGCGGGTGCCCCCGCCTGGCGCGGATCGACCCGCCCAGGCATGGGGCCAGGGGCCGAGCCTTGCCCGAGCGGGCCCTGTCGCGGATCTACCCGTCCCGGCACCGGCCGGGGATTCGAACCATGAACAGACGCCCCAGCACCCAGCGGCGAATCAACCCGCCCCGGCACCGGCCTGGGATTCGAACCTTGAGTAGACACCCCGGCACCCTGCGGCGAATCAACCCGTCCCGCCAACGGCCGCGGCTCCGGGCCCGGCACACGGCGCGGGTCAGGCGCGACCCCACCCTGCGCGGGTGCCCCCGCATGGCGCGGATCGACCCGCCCGGGCACCTGCCTCGGATCTGGACCGGCTCCCCGGCGCGTATCGCTCCGAGGTGGCACGACGCCCCCTGCGCCTTGCCCCGGATCAACCCGGCTCGGCGCAGGCCCAGGGTGCGAGCCCTGGCCGGGCGCACCGCCGTGCCGAGGGTCTCGAAGCGGAGCCCGCCGCGGATCCGCGGGCCCCCCTTGTGGACCGTGCTGCGGCGGCCGCTGGGAGACCTCAGGGCCGGCATGCCGCGGCGCCCCCTGCGAAACGTCGCCGGGTCGAGGGGCGGTGAACCGCCCGCTCACCCCATCGGGCGCGGACCATCCTCCAGCCCCAGGGGGCGGACCTTGCCCGTGCGACGGAGGACCGCCAGTCCGCCCGGTCGGGACGCGCGCTCCCGGACCTGGCCCCACCGGCAACGAGCCAGACCGCGCCCCGGCTCCATGAGCCGGACTCGCGCCTGGGGGCGGCGCCGCCTGCCCTTGAACCGAACTTCCGCCAGCCAATCCGGGCCCGACCGGCCCCGAAAACGAACTCCCACCAGCCGAAGGCGACCCCGCCTGCCCTACAACCGAACCCCCACCAGCCAAACCAGGCCCAACCGGCCCGCCTGCCGGAGGCGGGCCAACTGGCCGCCCAGCGAACTCTCCCGGACCCGAACTGCCACCGACAGGCGGTCGGCCAACACGTTCCCCGGACGCCGAAGGCCACGGGTGCCCCTGAGTCGAACTCCCGGCCGAACCAGGCCCAACCGGCCCCGGAAACGGATTCCCACCAGGCGGAGGCGACCCGACCCGTCCATGAACCCCAGGTCCAGCGGGCCCCCGAGTCGGGTACCCACCCCCGTCGCCCGGAGACTCCCCCGGTGGCGACCAAGCTTGTGGAGGCTGTTGGGCCTCCGGGGTGATCCATGCGGATTCACCCGTTTCAGTGAAATTCCCCCGAGTCTCTCCGGGCGGTTCGCCCGGGGTCACCACGGTTCGTCGAACTCCCCCGCCTTCGCACCTTCGACGAAGGCGTCCCACTCCGATTCCGTGAAGACCAGAACCGTGTCGTTCGGGCCGGTGTACTTCGAGTTGCGCATCGCGATGTAGGTCTTGCCGTCCGTGTGGGGCACGAACGCGATCTCGACGTATTCGCCGTCGGGGTCGGCGTCCGGTTCCGCCGCGCGCTGCCATTCGGCCTTGGTGAGGTCGAGGTTGCCGCGGACCTCGGCCTTGTCGTCGTAGATGGGGGCGCTGTCCATCACGTCTCCTAGAGCATCACGGAATTGTCGCGCCCAGGTATACCGCAGAAGACCGGCCCGTGATGCCGGAACGTGTCGGTCCGCCCACCGGCCGGTCGCGCTCAGTAGCGTGTCGGCCGTGAGCTCGTATTACCTCCGCTACCTGCACGGCGAGCATGACGCCGTGTGGGCTGAGCTGCGAGCCATGGGCCCCGTGCCCGACGACTTGGCCGAGGACGCCGCCGCGGTCGCCGACGAGACGATGATCCGGGTGTCACAGCACGTGGCGCGCATCGCCGCCGCGTTGCCCGAGCTCGGCTGGGTGGCCGCCGACCGGCTGGTCCCCGCCCATCAGCCGCCGACCGAGTCCGACGACGATCTGGTCGACGCGCTGGTCGACAAGATCGGGGGGCTTCCCCTGGCGCTGGAGGCGTGTCTGCGCCGGGTCGGCGAGGTGTGGTTCGCGGGCGACTGTGAGGCCCTGGAGCTGACCTACCACCACCAGCCCGCCCCCAAGGGCGACCCGCCCGGCCCCGAGTACCCCGACCCGCTCTGCCTCGGCAACGCCTACTACCTGGCCTACGAGTTGGAGCAGTGCGCCGACCCGGGCCACTTCACCTTCGCCCTGGCGCCCGACGAGAGCCTGAAGGCCAACGTCGCGGGCCGCACCCACGACGTCGAGCTTCCCGCCGCCACGGCCGACCCGGTGCTCAAGCACGTCGCGGGCAGGCCGGGCATCACGCTGGTCGAGTACCTGCGGGAGTCGATCGCCTGGGGCGGCTTCCCGGGTTTCTCCTTCGCCCCGGAACTCGCCCCGGCCGCCCTCATCACCCTGCAGACCAAGCCGGACTTCTAAAAGAGGGGGCCCGCCGTGTGTGAAGCGGGCCCCCTGAGATCACGCGGTTTCGGTGATCGGCCGGTCGACCCAGGACATCAGGCCGCGCAGCTTGCGCCCGGTCTCCTCGATCGGGTGCTGCTCACCCTGCTCCTGCAGCTTGCGGTAGTTCTCGCGGCCGTTCTCGTCCTCGGCCACCCACTCGCGGGCGAAGGTGCCGTCCTGGATCTCGCCCAGGATCTTCTTCATCTCCGCCTTGACCGCGGGCGTGATGACGCGCGGGCCGCGGGTCAGGTCGCCGTACTCGGCGGTGTCGGACACCGAGTAGCGCTGGCGGGCGATGCCGCCCTCGTACATGAGGTCGACGATCAGCTTCAGCTCGTGCAGCACCTCGAAGTAGGCGATCTCCGGGGCGTAACCGGCCTCGGTGAGCACCTCGAAACCGGTCTGGACCAGCGCGGACGCGCCGCCGCACAGCACGGCCTGCTCGCCGAACAGGTCGGTCTCGGTCTCCTCGGTGAACGTCGTCTTGATGACGCCCGCGCGCGCGCCGCCGATGGCCGCGGCGTAGGACAGGGCCAGCGCCTGCGCGCCGCCGGTGGCGTCCTGCTCGACGGCGATGAGCGCCGGGACGCCCTTGCCGTCGATGAACTGGCGGCGGACCAGGTGGCCCGGGCCCTTCGGCGCGACCATGGCCACGTCGATGTTCGCCGGGGGCTTGATCAGGTCGTAGCGGATGTTGAAGCCGTGGCCGAAGAACAGCGCGTCGCCGTCCTTGAGGTTGGGCTCGATGTCGTCGGTGTAGATGAAGCGCTGCTTGGTGTCGGGGGCCAGCAGCATGATCAGGTCGGCCTCCTTGGAGGCCTCGGCCGGGGTGAGCACCCGCAGGCCCTGCTCCTCGGCCTTGGCACGCGACTTCGACCCCTCGGGGAGTCCGATGCGGACGTCGACCCCGGAGTCCCGCAGGCTCAGCGCGTGGGCGTGGCCCTGGCTGCCGTAACCGATGACCGCGACCTTGCGACCCTGGATGATGCTCAGGTCGGCGTCGGCGTCGTAGAAGATCTCGACGGACATGCTGGTGGTTCTTCCTTCCTGGGAACTACAAACTCAGCGGACGGCGGTTGCCGTGATAGAGCGCGGACCACGGCCGATGGCGACCATGCCCGACTGGACCATCTCGCGCACCCCGTAGGGCTCGAGCATGCGCAGCAGCGCCTCGAGCTTGTCGGAGTTGCCGGTCGCCTCGATGGTCAGCGCCTCCGGGGAGACGTCGACGACCTTGGCCCTGAACAGGTGCACGGTCTCGAGGACCTGGCTGCGCACTGTCGCGTCGGCGCGCACCTTGACCAGCAGCAGCTCGCGCCGCACGGCGACGGACGGCTCCAGCTCCACGATCTTGATGACGTTGACGAGCTTGTTGAGCTGCTTGGTGACCTGCTCCAGCGGCAGCTCGTCGACGGCGACCACGATCGTCATCCGGGACACGTCCGGGTGCTCGGTCGGGCCGACGGCGAGGGACTCGATGTTGAACCCGCGCCGGGAGAACAGTCCCGCGACGCGCGCCAGGACACCCGGCTTGTTCTCGACCAGGACGCTCAGAGTGTGGGTTGTCATGGCTCAGTCCTCATCGAACAGGGGCCGGATGCCGCGCACGGCCATGATCTCGTCGTTGCCGGTGCCCGCGGCGACCATGGGCCACACCTGGGCGTCCTTGCCGACGACGAAGTCGATGACGACGGGCCGGTCGTTGATCTCCATGGCGCGCTGGATGACCGCGTCGACCTCTTCCTTGGTCTCGCAGCGCAGACCGGCGCAGCCGAGCGCCTCAGCCAGGAGGGTGAAGTCGGGGATGCGGTACTTGTGCGTGCCGAGGTCGGTCTGGGAGTAGCGCTCGGAGTAGAAGAGGTTCTGCCACTGCCGGACCATGCCGAGGTTGCCGTTGTTGATGACCGCGACCTTGATCGGCGCGCCCTCGATGGCGCAGGTGGCCAGTTCCTGGTTGGTCATCTGGAAGCAGCCGTCGCCGTCGATGGCCCACACGACGGTGTCCGGCTTGCCGAACTTGGCGCCCATGGCGGCCGGGACCGCGTAGCCCATGGTGCCCAGGCCGCCGGAGTTGAGCCAGGTGCCCGGCTTCTCGTAGCGGATGTGCTGGGCGGCCCACATCTGGTGCTGGCCGACGCCCGCGGTGTAGATCGCGTCGGGACCGGCGATCTCGCCGATGCGCTCGATGACGTACTGCGGCGACAGCGTGCCGTCCTCTGGCCACTCGTAGCCCAGCGGGTAGGTCTCGCGCCACTCGTCGAGCTGCTTCCACCACTCGGTCAGGTCGGCGGTGCCCAGGGCGCGCTCGGCCTTCACCGCGGCGATCAGCTCGATCAGGATCTCCTTGCAGTCACCCACGATCGGCACGTCGGCGCGGCGGTTCTTGGAGATCTCGGCCGGGTCGATGTCGGCGTGCACGATGGCCGCCTCCGGCGCGAACGACGACAGCTGGCCGGTGACCCGGTCGTCGAACCGGGCGCCGAGGGCGACCAGCAGGTCGGAGCGCTGCATGGCGCCGACCGCGGGGACGGTGCCGTGCATGCCGGGCATGCCCAGGTGCTGCTTGTGCGAGTCGGGGAACGCGCCGCGGGCCATCAGCGTCGTGACGACGGGGATGCCGGTCAGCTCGGCCAGCTCCAGCAGCTCCGCCGACGCCTGCGCCTTGATGACGCCGCCGCCGACGTAGAGCACCGGGCGCTTGGCCTGGCTGATGAGCTTGGCGGCCTCGCGGACCTGCTTGCCGTGCGGGCGCGTGGTCGGGCGGTAGCCGGGCAGGCGCAGCTCGGGCGGCCAGATGAAGGACGTCTGCTCCTGCAGGACGTCCTTCGGGATGTCGACCAGCACCGGGCCGGGGCGTCCGGTCTTGGCGAGGTGGAACGCCTCGGCGATCGTGCGCGGGATGTCGGCCGGGTCGGTGACCAGGAAGTTGTGCTTGGTGATCGGCAGGGTGATGCCGCAGATGTCGGCTTCCTGGAAGGCGTCGGTGCCGATGAGCGCGCGCGTCTGCTGGCCGGTGATGGCCACCAGCGGCACGGAGTCCATGTTCGCGTCGGCCAGCGGGGTGACCAGGTTGGTCGCGCCGGGGCCGGAGGTGGCCATGCAGACGCCGACCTTGCCGGTGGCCTGCGCGTAGCCGGTGGCCGCGTGGCCCGCGCCCTGCTCGTGGCGCACCAGGACGTGGCGCACCTTCGTCGAGTCGAGCAGCGGGTCGTACGCGGGGAGGATGGTGCCGCCGGGGATGCCGAAGACGATCTCGACGCCTACCGCCTCGAGCGACCGGACAAGAGACTGCGCACCGGTCACCCGAATGGGGGTTCCTGACGGCGGCGCTGGCTTGGGGCGGGCGGACTGCGGTCCCGCCCCAGGGGTCGCTGCGGCCGGTGTGGGCCGCGAGGTGGCGCTGGTCATCGGTTTCTGCCTCGTGGGTAGAAGGTCATCGGGTCTGCGGGAAGCTGGTCCGGGCACAAAAAAGCCCCCGTCGACCGGCATGGTCGTACGAGGGTCCGCGCGTTCGATGCGTGCTGGCTCCCGTCAGCGTCGAACGCGCGGCGGAAGTACGAGAATGGACTGTGAGGGCACGGTTAGGACGCTAATGCGTTCGGACTAGGGCGTCAACTCTGCGGGAAAGTGATCCCGGATACTGGACGGCACCCACCGCCCCGCGCACCGGCGCCGCTGGGCCTGGGTGCACCATTGAACCGTGTCCGAGCAGCAGATTCCTTCCCGCCTCGTGTTCCGTATCCCGGGCGTGGCGATCCTCGCGGCCCTACTCCTGGCCGTGTGCGCGACGCCGGTGGTGTTCGCCGGTCCGGTGTTCGCGCTGCTCCTGGTGATCCCGGTGGCCATCATCGTCTGGGTGATCCGCGTCCGCACCACGGCCGACGCCGACGGTCTCGTCGTGCGCAGGCTCTTCGGCCGCGTCGCGCTGCCGTGGGACTCGCTCAAGGGCCTGCGCCTGACCAAGCGGGCGGGCGTGAGGGCGGTGCGGTCCGACGACACCGAGGTCGGGCTCCCGTCGGTGCGGGTTCGCCACCTGCCCGCGTTGTCCCTGGTCAGCCGGGGCAGGCTGGACGACCCGACCGAGCCGGTCCCGACCGCTGAGACCCCGAGTGACGTCGCCGACCAGCCCGCCGACGCCCCCGCCGACGCGGAGTAACCTGGACGGCACCGCTCCCATTTCGCAAGGCGCCCATCCCGCGCCCGTGTCCGAGTAGTCGATAGCGACAGAAAACTGGAGGAGCCGTGCCCGCGCTGCGCTCCCGCACCACGACCCACGGCCGCAACGCCGCCGGAGCCCGCGCGCTCTGGCGGGCCACCGGCATGACCGACAGCGACTTCGGCAAGCCCATCGTCGCCATCGCCAACTCCTACACCCAGTTCGTGCCGGGCCACGTGCACCTGCGCGACCTCGGCGACATCGTGGCCGAGGCGATCACCGCCGCGGGCGGCGTGGCACGGGAGTTCCACACGATCGCCGTCGACGACGGCATCGCCATGGGCCACAGCGGGATGCTCTACTCCCTGCCGTCGCGCGAGATCATCGCCGACTCGGTGGAGTACATGGTCAACGCCCACCAGGCCGACGCCCTGGTGTGCATCTCCAACTGCGACAAGATCACCCCGGGCATGCTCAACGCCGCCCTGCGGCTCAACATCCCGGTCGTGTTCGTCTCAGGTGGACCGATGGAGGCGGGCAAGGCCGTCGTGGTCGGCGGTGTCGCCCAGGCCCCCACCGACCTGATCACCGCGATCTCGGCGTCGGCCAGCCAGGAGGTCGACGACGCCGGTCTGACCGAGGTCGAGCGCTCCGCGTGTCCCACGTGCGGCTCGTGTTCGGGCATGTTCACCGCGAACTCGATGAACTGCCTCACCGAGGCCCTGGGCCTGGCCCTGCCGGGCAACGGCTCGACACTGGCCACCCACTCCGCCCGCCGCGACCTGTTCTCCCGCGCGGGGACGACCGTGGTCGAGCTGTGCAAGCGCTGGTACGGCGAGGACGACGACTCGGTCCTGCCGCGCTCGATCGCCAACCGCAAGGCGTTCGAGAACGCGATGGCGCTGGACATGGCCATGGGCGGCTCAACCAACACGGTCCTGCACATCCTCGCCGCCGCCCAGGAAGGCGAGATCGGCTTCACCCTGGCCGACATCGACGCCATCTCCCGCCGCGTGCCGTGCCTGTCGAAGGTCTCCCCGAACTCCGACTACCACATGGAAGACGTCCACCGGGCGGGCGGAATCCCCGCCATCCTCGGCGAGCTCTACCGCGGCGGCCTGCTCAACACCGACGTGTGGTCGGTGCACAGCCCGTCGCTGGAGCAGTGGCTGTCCGAATGGGACATCCGCGCCGAGTCGCCGTCCGAGGCCGCGGTGGAGCTGTTCCACGCCGCCCCGGGTGGAGTCCGCACCACCAAGGCGTTCTCCACCTCGAACCGCTGGTCCTCTTTGGACACCGACGCGGCGGGCGGCTGCATCCGCGACGTCGCCCACGCCTACACCGTCGACGGCGGCCTGGCCGTCCTCCACGGCAACCTGGCCGAACGCGGCGCCGTCATCAAGGCCGCGGGCATCGATGAGGACCTGTTCACCTTCCAGGGCCCGGCCCGGGTCGTGGAGAGCCAGGAGCAGGCGGTGTCGGTCATCCTCGGCAAGCAGATCCAGCCGGGTGACGTGCTGGTCGTGCGCTACGAAGGCCCGGCGGGCGGTCCGGGAATGCAGGAGATGCTGCACCCGACTGCGTTCCTCAAGGGCGCGGGCCTGGGCAAGAAGTGCGCGCTCATCACCGACGGCCGCTTCTCGGGCGGTTCGAGCGGGTTGTCCATCGGCCACGTCTCCCCGGAGGCCGCGGGCGGCGGCACCATCGCCCTGGTCCACGACGGCGACCAGATCCGGATCGACGTGCACGCTCGGACCTTGGAGCTCCTGGTGGCCCCGGAGGTCCTGGCCGAACGCCGCGCGAAGATGGAGGCCAGTGAGCGTCCGTGGCAGCCGGTCGACCGGGTCCGCCCGGTCACCGCGGCTTTGCGCGCCTACGCCCGCATGGCCACCGACGCCTCCACCGGCGCCGTCCGCGACCCGTCGCGCTAGACAGACACAAAGGAGGGGCGCATCCGCTGCGGATGCGCCCCTCGTTTGGTTTGTGGGTCCTAGCGAAGAACCACGAGCGTGACCGCCGAAAGCCCGGCGGCCAACAGCAAGAAAATGAACCCGAACGCGGGCGCCCGGCGGAACCACGGCGTGTTCCGGTCCAGCGAGATCTTCCCCGCGCCCGCGAACAGCAAGGCGAAGGCGCCCGCGGCGTAGAGCGTCTCCAGCTCCACCGCGCCGACGAACTCCTTGACGTCCAGTTTCACCCAGATCGCGTTGGCCACCACGCCCAGGACCCCAGCCGCGGCGGCGGGGGTGAACAGCCCCAGGATCAACAGCGACCCCGAGACCAGCTCGGTCACACCGGTGACCCAGGCCAGCAACGTCGTCTGCTGGAATCCCAGCGACCCAAGGAACTTGGCGAAGCCGTCGATTCCCGGTCCCTGCATGATCCCGAAGATCTTCTGCAGCCCGTGGCCCACCACCAGCGCCCCGAGCGTGACCCGCAGGACGAGCAGGCCCAGGTCGGCCCCGAAGTGCCACCGGTGCGGCTCGCGGACGGCGACGTCGTCCTCGGTGGTCAGGGTGGTCGTCGCGTCGTCGTAGCCGGATCCGGCGTAGCGCTGCTCGGACGGCGTGAAATATCCGCTGTCTACGTTGCCGCCCGTCGAGCGGCCGTCATCGATACTCACCGCCGCAGACTAGGCGATCAGTCAAGTACCTGCTGTGTAGACGCGGTTAATAGAGTCCGGTTACCAGATTACGAGGGTTTTCCCCATTGATGAACCGGGAAATCTCCGCCGCCGCCACCCGATAGGCGCGATCCCGGTGTCCGCCGCAGCTTCCGGCGACGTGCGGGGTGATCAGCACGTTCGGCGCGGTCCACAGTGGATGTCCCGCCGGGAGCGGTTCGGGGTCGGTCACATCCAGCGCCGCGCGCAGCCTGCCGGACACCAGTTCGGCGAGCAGCGCGTCGGTGTCCACAACGGGACCGCGTGCGGCGTTGACCAGGATCGCGCCGTCGCGCATGTGGGCGAGGAAAGCCGCGTCGACCAACCCGGTGGTGGCCGGGGTCAGCGGCACCATCAGCACTACCGCGTCGTGGTCCGGCAGCAGACGGGCGACCTCATCGATCCCGTGCACGCCGTCCCGCGCGCGAGTGCCGACCAGCGTCGTGTGCGCGTCGAACGCGTCGAGCCTGCGGTGCAGCTGCTGCCCCAGGTCCCCCGCGCCGATCACCAGGACGCGCTTGTCCTGCAAGGTGTCGGTGATGTGCTGGGTCCACCGGCCGTCCCGCCGCGCGATGTCGAAGTCGATCAGCTCGCGGTAGATCGCCAGCAGCGCCCCGACCACCCACTCGGCGGTGCTCCCGCCGTGCGCGCCGCGCCCGGTCGACAGCATGACGTGCGGCGGCAGCTTGCCCACCCACGAATCGGCGCCCGTGGTCAGCAGCTGCACCAGCCGCAGGTCAGGCAGCTTCTCGATGAGCGCGATCGCCGAGCCGCCGAGGAAATCGGGGATGAGCACCTGCGCGTCGAGCCCCTCCGGCGGCACCTCGGGCGAGTGCGTCAGCACCCGGATCCCCTCGACCCCGGCCAGTGCCGCAACGCCGTGCTCATCTGGAACAAGAACTGTCACCGTCACGCGGAACACACTATGTCGGACAGAAATTCGGGCACACTTTGTCCCGATGCGTGAACACGACCTCACCAGCGCCGACGGAACCCGCCTCCGCGGCTGGCACACCGAGTCCGACGGGCCGGTCGTGCTGCTGTGCCCCGGCCTCGGCACCATCCCCGAGGCGTGGCCCGCGCTGCTGCTGCCGTCCTCCGGCGTGCGGGTGGTCAGCTGGTACCACCGCGGCACCATGGGCTCCGAGCGGCCGACCGACCCGAGCCGGATCACCCTGGACGACCACGTCGCCGACGCCGTCGCGGTCATGGACGCCGCCGGGGTCGAGCGGTGCGTGGTCATGGGCTGGTCGATGGGTGTGATGGTCGCCACGGAGCTGGCCACCCGGTATCCCGAGCGCGTGTCGGGGCTGATGCTGGCCGCGGGTGTGCCCGGCGACCTGTTCGGCGCCATGCTCGGCGTGCCCGGCGTCCCCGTGGCGGTGCGCCGCCCGATCGCGCGCACCGTCGTGCGGGGCCTGCGCGCGGCGGGTCCGGTGATCGACGCCGTGCTGCACCGCGTGCCGGTGAACCGGCTGACCGCGTCCGCGCTGCGGCACAGCGGTTTCATGCTCCCGAGCGCCGACACCGGCGACGTCGTGCGCGCGCTGCGCCGGTTCCTGCACCACGACTGGCGCTGGTACCTGACGCTGGCGCTGGCCCTGTCCGGCGTACCCAACCGCGACCTGACCGGCATCACCTGCCCGGTCACCGTCCTCGGCGCCCGCTACGACCTGCTCGCCGACCCGCGCTTCACCGCGCGGGCCGCCGCAGTCCTGCCGCAAGCCCGGATCAAAGTGGTCCCGACCAGCCATTTCCTGCCCCTGGAAGACCCGAAGACGATCGTCGACGAGCTGACCAGGCTGCTGGACCGGGTCGCGGCCGACTTGCCGCTCACCGGAGATTCACGGACGTCCTCCTAGCCTTGGCTCTCATGTCGGGTCGTCGCGCGTTCGCCGTCACGTGTGTGGCAGCCGCCCTGCTGACTTCGTGCGCGACGTTCGAGGAGCAGCCGCCCCCGGGCAGCTGGCAGCCGCAGGTCCCGCTCACCCCGCAGGCCGCCCCGGAGCCGGACGCGGGCGGCGGCCAAGGTGGCGGCCAGGTCGACGTGCCCAACCGCGACCCGAACGAGCCGATCCCGCCGCCCGACGGCTGCACCGACTTCCACCCCGCGGTCCTGGCCACCTGCCTCGACACGCTCGTCGCGGTCGCCGCGCTGCCCGGTGACGGCTCGAACCCGACCGCCCTGGTCGGCGAGCGCAAGACCGGCCGGATCCTGCTGGTCCGCAAGGGCGCGACGCCGACCGTGGTGGCCACCGTCCCCGTCGACGCCTCGACCGACGGCGGTCTCACCGGCCTGGCCCTGTCCCCGACGTACGCCGAGGACCAGCTCGTCTTCGCCTACATCACCACGCCCACGGACAACCGCCTCGTCCGCATCGCCCCCAACGACACCCCGAAGCCCGTGCTCACCGGCATCCCCCGCGGCGCGACCGGCAACCGCGGCGCCTTGGCCAACGACCACCGCGGCGCCCTGCTCATCGCCACCGGCGACGCGGGCAACCCGGCCGCGGCGGCCGACCCGAAGTCCCAGGCGGGCAAGATCCTGCGCATCAACTCGGCTGGCAAGCCCGCCGAGGACAACCCCACCCCGTCGTCGGCCGTGGTGGCCAGCGGACTCACCGCGCCTGGCGGCCTGTGCAGCTCACTCGACGGGTCCAAGACCTGGGTGACCGACCGCACCGCCGCCGCCGACGTGCTCTACAAGGTCGACTACGGCAAGCCGCTGGGCGCCCCGGCGTGGACATGGCCGGACAAACCGGGTATCTCCGGCTGCGTCTCCCCCGCCAGGACGCTGTGGGTGTCGATGTCGAAGGCGGGCCACCTGCAGAACCTGGCCCAAGCCCCCGACGGCACGTTCACCGGCAAACCGCAGATCGTCATGGCCGAGGCCGAGGGCTTCGGCCGCGTCGACGGCCTCGACCTGATGACCGAACAGCTCGCCGTCGGCGGCACGGTCAACAAGGACGGCGGCAAGCCCGTGTCCTCCGACGACCGCGCGGTCGTGATCGTCGTCGAGGCCGCGGGCGGCGGCTCGGGGATCGATTAGAAACGGCCCGCCCCTGAGCGGGGGCGGGCCGTCACGTCACTCAGGCGCCGCAGCGCTCCAGGATCAGTTCGCGGACGCGCTTGGCGTCGGCCTGGCCCTTGGTGGCCTTCATGACCGCGCCGACGATGGCGCCCGCGGCGGCCACCTTGCCGTCGCGGATCTTGTCGGCGACGTCCGGCTGGGCGGCCAGTGCCTCGTCGATCGCGGCGTAGAGGGCCGAGTCGTCCGAGACGACCTTGAGGCCGCGCTGCTCGACGACCTGCTCCGGCTCGCCTTCACCCGCGAGGACGCCATCGACGACCTCACGCGCGAGCTTGTTGGTCAGCGAACCGTCGGCGACCAGGGCGATCACCTTGGCGACCTGGGCCGGGCTGATCGCCAGCGCGCCCAGCTCGACGCCCTGGTTGTTGGCCTGCTGGCTCAGGTACGACACCCACCACGACCGGGCCTCGCCCGACGGGGCGCCTGCCTCGACGGTGGCCGTGATCAGGTCGATCGCGCCCGCGTTGACCAGGTCGCGCATCTCCAGGTCCGACAGCTGCCACTCGGCCTGCACGCGCTTGCGCCGCTCGGCGGGCGGCTCCGGCAGGGTCTGCCGCAGCTCCTCCACCCACTCGCGCGACGGCGCGATCGGGACGAGGTCGGGCTCCGGGAAGTACCGGTAGTCCTCCGAGGTCTCCTTGCGGCGACCGGCGCGGGTGGTGCCCGACGCCTCCTCGAAGTGCCGGGTCTCCTGCAGGATCGAGCCGCCCTGCACCAGGATCGCGGCCTGCCGCGTCATCTCATGGCGCACCGCGCGCTCGACGCTGCGCAGCGAGTTGACGTTCTTGGTCTCGGTGCGGGTGCCGAACTCGGTGGCGTCCTTGGCCATCAGCGACACGTTCGCGTCGCAGCGCAGGGAACCCTGGTCCATCCGCACGTCGGACACGTCGAGCGCCTTGAGCAGGTCGCGCAGGGTGCTGACGTAGGCGCGGGCCACCTCGGGCGCGCGGGCGCCGGTGCCCTCGATCGTCTTGGTGACGATCTCGATCAGCGGCACGCCGGCGCGGTTGTAGTCGAGCAGCGAGTGCTCGGCGCCGTGGATGCGGCCGGTCGCGCCGCCGACGTGCAGCGACTTGCCGGTGTCCTCCTCCATGTGCGCGCGCTCGATCTCCACGCGCACGACCTCGCCGTCGTCCAGCGTGACATCGAGGTAGCCGTTGAAGGCGATCGGCTCGTCGTACTGGGAGGTCTGGAAGTTCTTCGGCATGTCCGGGTAGAAGTAGTTCTTCCGCGCGAACCGGCACCACTCCGCGATCTCACAGTTGAGCGCGAGGCCGATGCGGATGGCCGACTCGACGCCGGTCGCGTTCAGCACCGGCAGCGCGCCCGGCAGGCCGAGGCACACCGGGCAGACCTGGGTGTTCGGCTCGCCGCCGAAGGTGTTCGCGCAGCCGCAGAACATCTTCGTGTGCGTGTTCAGCTCGACGTGCACTTCCAGGCCCAGCACCGGGTTGAAGCGCTCGATGACCTCTTCGTAGTCCATCAGTTCCACGGTGGCGGTCACTTGGCATCGCCCTTCCGCAGCGCGCGGACGCCGATGAGGACGCTGGTCAGGGCGACCAGGATGCCCGCGACGGCGTTGGCCAGCAGCAGCTTGTCGTTGTTCGCGCGGGCCTTCTTCAGGCTGGTCACCGCACCGATGGCACCGGTCGCGGCACCGACGATGCCGAACGCGCCTTTGAGATTCTTCGTGCCTGCCATCAGTGCGCCACCTCCAGCTGGGGAACCCGGTTGATCAGCGGACCACCCTGCGCGGCGTTGCGGGCGGCCTCGTAGGCGGCCGCGACGCGGTAGCCGCGGTGGTCCTGCAGCGCCGGGGACATGATCTGCAGCCCCACCGGCAGGCCGTCGTCGTCGGACAGTCCACTCGGGACACTCAGGGCCGCGTTGCCCGCCAGGTTCGACGGGATCGTGCACAGGTCGGCCTTGTACATCGCCATCGGGTCGTTCGCGCGCTCGCCGATGCGGAACGCCGTGGTCGGCGTCGTCGGCGAGACCAGCACGTCGACCTGCTCGAACGCGGCGGCGAAGTCGCGGGTGATGAGCGTGCGGACCTTCTGCGCCGAGCCGTAGTAGGCGTCGTAATAGCCGCTCGACAGCGCGTAGGTGCCGAGCATGATCCGGCGCTTCACCTCAGCGCCGAAGCCCGCCTCGCGGGTCAGCGACATGACCTCCTCGGCGCTGCGGGCGGCGTCGTCGCCCACCCGCAGGCCGTAGCGCATCGCGTCGAACCGGGCCAGGTTCGACGACGCCTCGCTGGGCGCGATCAGGTAGTACGCGGGCAGCGCGAGGTCGAAGCTCGGGCAGGACACCTCGACGATCTCGGCGCCGAGCTCCTTGAGCTGGGCGACCGCGGCCTCGAAGGAGGCCAGGACACCCGGCTGGTAGCCATCGCCGGCGAACTGGGTGACCACGCCGACCCGGACACCGCTGAGGTCGCCGTTGGCGCCCTCACGGGCCGCGGCGACGACCGGCGGCAGCGGTGCGTCGATCGAGGTGGAGTCCAGCGGGTCGTGGCCGCCGATGACCTCGTGGAGCAGCGCCGCGTCGAGGACCGTGCGGGCACACGGCCCGGCCTGGTCGAGCGACGACGAGAAGGCCACCAGGCCGTAGCGCGAGACGGTGCCGTAGGTGGGCTTGACGCCCACGGTGCCGGTCACGGAGCCGGGCTGGCGGATGGAGCCGCCGGTGTCGGTGCCGATGGCCAGGGGCGCCTCGAAGGCGGCCAGGGCGGCCGACGAGCCGCCGCCGGAGCCGCCGGGGATGCGGTCGAGGTCCCACGGGTTGCGGGTGACGCCGTAGGCGGAGTTCTCGGTGGAGGAGCCCATCGCGAACTCGTCCATGTTGGTCTTGCCGAGGATCACCACGCCCGCTTCGAGGAGCTTCAGCGTGACGGTCGCGTCGTACGGCGGCTGCCAGCCCTCAAGGATCTTCGAGCCGCACGTGGTGGGCGCGCCGCGCATGGTCAGCACGTCCTTGAGCGCCAGCGGCACACCCGCCAGCGGCGACGCGGCCGGGTTGCCCGCGGCGATGTCCTCGTCGACGGCCTTGGCGGCGTTGAGCGCCCGCTCGGTGTCGACGTGCAGGAACGCGTGGATGGCACCGTCGACCGCGGCGATGCGGTCGAGGTGGGCCTGGGTGACCTCGACGGCGGAGACGTCCTTGGCCTGGATCTTCGCGGCCAGCTCGGCGGCGGTCAGGCGAGTGAGGTCGGTCATGCTTCCTCCCCGAGGATGCGCGGCACACGGAAGCGGCCGTCCTCGGCGGCGGGCGCCGAGTCGAGTGCCTGCTGCTGGGTGAGTCCGGGGCGCACGACGTCACGGCGGAACACGTTGGTCAACGGCACCGAGTGCGACGTGGGCGGAATGTCCTGGTCAGCGACGTCGCCGACCTTGGCCACGGCCTGCACGATCTGGTCGAGCTGGCCCGCGAACAGGTCGAGCTCTTCTTCGGTGACGGCCAACCTGGCCAGTCTGGCGAGGTGGGCTACCTCGTCACGGGAGATGCTTGGCACTCGACGAACCCCCGGGGGTGTCTGCGACAGGACTTCGAGAGTCTATTTCCCGCAGGATGGAAGCCCCGAACGGGTTGTTCTCGACTCGGTTTGCGGTGTAGACCGGTGCCGTCCCGCGATGCGGTCGCCGGTGGCCGCGCGGGATCGCTGGTCTGCGACAATCGGCGGTCGGCTCAACGCGCGGACGGCATGGTCCGCGCCCAGAACGGTACATCGGGAGGCGTTCGCCTTGTCCTTCCTGATCCGGGTCCAGCTCCCGGACAGCCCAGGCACCCTCGGCGCGGTCGCCACCGCGTTGGGCGCCATCGGGGCCGACATCCTCAGTGTGGACGTGGTGGAACGCCTCGGCGGTGTGGCCATCGACGACCTGGTGGTCGAGCTGCCCAGCGGCCGGCTCCCGGACGTGCTGATCACCGCGGCGGAGTCGGTGGAGGGCGTCGAGGTCGACGCGGTCCGCCCGTACGCGGGCGTGCTCGACACCCACCGCGAGCTGGAGCTGGTCGAGGAGGTCGCGGCCGAGCCCAACGACGGCCTGGAGATCTTCACCAAGGGCGTCCCCAAGATCATCCGCGCGGGCTGGGCCCTGGTGGTCACCTCCGACGCGGGCGGCGCCCACACCGTGGCCGCCAGCGGCGCGGCGCCGACCGTGCAGACCCTCGACCTGCCCTGGATGCCCCTGGCCCGCGCCACCATCCTCGACGGCGAGGAGCCCTGGGTCCCCGAGACCTGGCGTGAACTCGGCACCGAACTGGCCGCGACCCCACTGGGCAAGCCCGACCGCGTCCTGCTCGTCGGCCGCCCCGGCGGCCCGATGTTCCGCGCCGCGGAGGTCGCCCGCCTCGCCCACTTGGCAGGCATCGTCGCCGTCGTCCTGCCCGACTGAAGGAACCCATGAGCGACACCCAGCGGTCGGTCTCCATCGAGCGGACCACCCTCGGCCACTACGAGATCACCAACGTCCGCGGCGGCAAGCTGACCATCGGCGAAGGCACCGACGCCGACTTCACCCCGGTGGAGCTGCTCCTGGCCGCCATCGGCGGCTGCTCAGCCGTCGACGTCGACCACATCACGAGCAGGCGAGCCGAACCCACCTCGTTCACCGTGACCGTCACCGGCGACAAGCTGCGCGACCCGGAACGCGGCAACCACATGGAGAACCTGGAAGTCCGGTTCACCGTGCGCTTCCCGGAAGGTGCCGAAGGCGACTCCGCCCGCGAAGCCCTGCCCCGCGCCGCCAAGCAGTCCCACGACCGTTTGTGCACGGTCAGCCGCACCGTCGAGGCAGGCACCCCGGTCCAGGTCACCACCGACTGACGCCACCCCGCCAGTCGCTGGCCCACACCGACGGCTGACTCAGCACCCGGCCTGCCGCGCCCCACCCGAAGGCGGCAACCAGCCAGGGTCACTGCCCGCAGCTTGGCCGTGTCGACTCGAAGGCGGCAATCTGCCAGAGTTCCTGCCTCAGCTAGGGCCTGCCGACCACACCCGCTCAAGGCGGCAACCTGCCGGAGTCGCAGCCTTCAGCTAGGCCCTATCGACCGCGCTCACTCGAAGGCAGCCACTTGCCGGAGTCACTGCCGTGAGCCTGGCCCTGCCGACCGCACCCACCGAGCGGTCGTACCGGTTCTCGATCTCTAGCGCTGGTTCACGTCGTAGCGACCACCTCCGTCTCGAACGCGATCAACTGGACCCCGGGGCCGGGGCTCCAGTCGCGCTCGGGCAGCCGGACGAACCCGAGGCGCTCGTAGAGGCGGTGGGCGCCCGCCATCTTGTGGGAGCTGCACATGACCACCCTGGGCAGCCCGAGTTCCTGCGCCCGGGCGAGCACGGCCCTGGTCAACTGCTCGCCGATGCCCTGCCCCCGCGCGGCCGGTGCGACGGCGAGCATTCGGAACTCCAGTTCGCCCTCGCGGGAGATCTCGGCGTACTCCGAACCCGGTAAGGCGATCGTGACCGTGCCGACCACCGCGCCTGCCCGGTCGACCGCGACCAGCAACTCCGCGGCACGCATTCGGCCGGCGGCGTCGGCGAGGCTTTCGGCGTAGCCGGTGGAGCCTGGGCCGAGGTACCCGTCGGCCTGGTAGGCGTCGAGTGTCAGCTCGCCCACGATGTCCAGTTCGTCTGCCCGGGCGGGCCGGACCTCGGCCGCGGTCTGGCTGCTCGGCGGCGCGCCGTTGGCGCTACTCATCGCCGCTCCCTTCGTCGGAACCGGCGTTCGGATCGCCGATGGTGGCGACCTCGGTCGCGGCCTCCGGTCCCTGCTCCAGCAGCACCCGGAAGCCGTCCTCGTCCAGCACCGGCACCTTCAACTGGACGGCCTTGTCGTACTTCGAGCCCGGCGCGTCGCCCACAACCACGAACGCCGTCTTCTTCGACACCGACCCCGAGGCCTTGCCGCCGCGGGCGATGATCGACTCCTTGGCCTCGTCGCGCGAGTACGTCGTCAGGCTGCCCGTCACCACGATCGACAGGCCCTCCAGTGTCCGGGGCGTGGACTCGTCGCGCTCCTCTTCCATGCGCACGCCCGCCGCGCGCCACTTGTCGACCACCTCGCGGTGCCAGTCGACCTCGAACCACTCGCGGACGGAGGCGGCGATGGTGGGGCCGACACCTTCGGCGTCGGCGAGTGCCTGTTCGCCGGCGGTGGCGATGGCCTCGATCGAGCCGAACTCGCGGGCCAACGCCTGCGCGGCGGTCGGGCCGACGTGTCGGATCGACAACCCCACCAAGACCTTCCACAGTGGACGGTCCTTGGCCGAGTCGAGGTTCGCCACCAGCTTGCGCCCGTTGGCAGACAGCTCACCGGCCTTGGTGCGGAACAACTCCACCTGCGCGAGCTTGTCCTCGTCGAGGGAGAACACGTCGCCCTCGTCGGAGATGACCCCGGAGGCCAGCAGCGCCGCCGCGGCCTCGTAGCCGAGCACCTCGATGTCGAACGCGCCGCGCCCGGCGAGGTGGAACAGCCGTTCCCGCAGCTGCGCGGGGCACGACCGGGCGTTGGGACACCGGATGTCGGCGTCGCCTTCCTTCTCGTAGGCCAGCGTCGTCCCGCAGATCGGGCACTCCGTCGGCATCTCGAACTCGCGCGCGTCGGCGGGGCGGGCCTCGATCACCGGGCCGAGCACCTCCGGGATCACGTCGCCTGCCTTGCGGATGACCACCCGGTCGCCGATCAGCACGCCCTTGCGCTTGACCTCGGACGCGTTGTGCAGCGTCGCCATCTCCACCGTCGACCCGGCCACCTTCACCGGCTCCATCACCGCGAACGGCGTGACCCGGCCGGTGCGCCCCACGTTGACGCGGATGTCGAGCAGGATCGTCGTCGCCTCTTCCGGCGGGTACTTGTACGCGATCGCCCAGCGCGGGGCCCGCGACGTCGTGCCGAGCCTGCGCTGCAGCGACACCTCGTCGACCTTGATCACGATGCCGTCGATCTCGTGGTCGGCGTCGTGGCGGTGTTCGCCCCAGTACTTGATGTGCGCGGCGAGCTGATCGGCCGTGTCGAGGACCTTGGTGTGCTGCGACACCGGCAGCCCCCACGCCGCAAGCGCGCGATACGCCTCGGACTGCGCGGTGGGCTCGAAGCCATCCCGCTTGCCCAGGCCGTGACAGATCATCCGCAGCGGCCTGCTCGCGGTGACCTTCGGGTCCTTCTGCCGCAGCGACCCGGCCGCGGTGTTGCGCGGGTTGGCGAACGGCGGCTTGCCCGCCTCCACCAGCCGGGCGTTCAGCTCGGTGAAGTCCTCCACCTTGAAGAACACCTCGCCGCGCACCTCGACCAAGGCGGGCACGGGGAACTCGTCTGTCGCGGTGAGACGGTCCGGCACGTCCTGCATCGTGCGGACGTTGAGCGTGACGTCCTCGCCGGTGCGACCGTCGCCGCGTGTCAACGCCCGGGTGAGCTTGCCGTTCTCGTAGAGCAGGTTGATCGCCAAGCCGTCGATCTTCAGCTCGCACAGGAAGTGCGCCGCCGAGCCGACTTCCTTCTCGACCCGGTCGACCCAGGCGCTCAGCTCGTCGGAGTCGAAGGCGTTGTCGAGGCTCAGCATGCGCTCGAGGTGGTCGACCGCGCGGAACTCGGTGGAGAAGGTGCCGCCGACGCGCTGGCTCGGCGACTCCGGTGTGATCAGCGAGGGATGCCGTTCCTCGATCGCCTCCAACTCGCGCAACAGCACGTCGAACTCGCCGTCGGAGACCGTCGGCGCGGACAGCACGTAGTAGCGGAACTGGTGGGCCAGCAGTTCCTCGGCGAGCTCGGCGTGACGCTCGCGTTCCTCGCTTGGCACGTCCTCGACACCCTCGACGGCGGCCGTCTCGGGCTCCTGCGGGAGATCCTCTTCAACACTGGTCACATGTCAAAGAGTAGCCAGGACCACCGACATCCGAGAGATCAGCGAGCCAGCCTGTGGATAAGTTCCCGCAGCTCCAACAGGCCGATGCCGTCGGTAGGGGCTTCCGCGGCGGTCTCGACGCGGCGCAGGCGCGCCCCGGCCAGCCGCTCACCCAGCGTGGCGTCGAGCGGCAGGAACGTCAGCGCGGTGCGCGCCTCGGGCGTCAGCTCGGACAGCAGCGGGTGGTACACCGCGACGTCGACGACTCCTTCCTCCTCGTCGACCTGGGCGCGCACCCGCACGTCGGCCAGCCCGATCCGGTGGGGCCCCAGGTTGACCGTGACCTCGGTCGGGTCCGGCACCGCGGGCACCGAGTCGTGGAACTCCCACAGCGGCGTGTCGTCGGGCGCAAGCGCTTTCCACGCGTCGGTGTACGGCCGAAGCGCCGGATCCTCCTGACCACTGACCACGAACGCGTAGATCGACCGGATCCCGCGCTCCAGCGAGAAGTGCAGGTCGGGGTGCACGGCGGCGACCAGCTCGCACAGCGCGTTCTCCACCCGCTGCGGCTCGCCCTCGCCGAGCGCGGTGGCGATCTCCGGCAGCATCTCCTGCCAGGAACACCAGAACCGCTCGGCCAGCACCTCCGGTTCCGGCGGCTCGACCTCGGCGGCCCGCCTGCCGAACCAGCGCGCTAGCCGCCCGCCACCGACGGGATCACCTGGATCTCGGCGTTGTCCGGCACCGGCGCGTCGGCCCCACCCAGATACCGGCATTCCTCTCCGTCCACATAGAAGTTCACGTACCGCCGCAGTCCCCGGCTCTCGTCGCGCAGGCGCCTGCCCAGCGCGGGATAGCGCTCGGCGACGACATCGAGGACGTCAGCCAGGGTAGCGGGCGGTGTCGTCTCGACTTCCAGTTTCGCCTGATCGTCCGCGATGGCCCGCAGGACACCCGGCAGCAGCACCGTGACCATCAGATCACCGCGGCCCGCACCGACAGCACGTCGGGCAGATGGGCGGCCACGAGCGTCCAACTCTCGCCCTCGTCGCGGCTGGCGTAGACCTCCCCGGAGCGCGAGCCGAAGTAGACCCCGGCCGGGTCGGCGTCGTCGGCGCACATCGCGTCACGCATCACCGCGGTCCAGAACCCCTCTTCCGGCAGGCCGTTCGTCAACGCCGTCCACGTCGCCCCGGCGTCGTCGCTGCGGTAGACGCGGCAGCGGCCGTCCGGCGGGAAGCGCATCGCGTCGGCGGTCAGCGGGAAGGTGTAGATCGTGTCCGGGCGGTGCGGGTGCACGACCATCGGGAAACCGAAGTCGCTGGGCAGGCCGTCGGCGATCGACTTCCAGGTGTGCGCGCCATCGTCGCTGCGATAGACCCCGTGGTGGTTCTGCGCGAAGAACCGCTCCGGCCGGTCGGGGTGTTGGGCGATCTTGTGCACGCACTGGCCGAACTCGGGGAACGGATCGGGCAGGAAGTAGGCCTTGATGCCCTCGTTGCTCGCCGTGAACGACTCGCCGCCGTCGGTGCTGACGTAGACGCCGCCGGTCGACATCGCCACCGTCACCCGGCTCGGGTCGGTCGGATGCGGGATCACCGAGTGCACGGCCATGCCGCCGAACCCGGGCGTCCACTTCTCGCGGTGCGGGTGGTCCCACAGGCCGCGGACCAGCTCGTAGTTCTTGCCGCCGTCGGTCGACTTGAACAGCGCGGACGGCTCGACGCCCGCGTAGACCAGGTCGGGCTCGTCGCGCGGCCCCGGCGCGAGCTGCCAGACCCGCTCCAGCGCGGTGTCGGTGTCCTCGGGGAACGCGACCGGCGCGTGGTCGGACTCCGACCACGTCTCGCCGAGGTCGTCGCTGACCGACACACTCGGCCCCCAGTGCTCCGAGGTGACCGCCGCGAGCAGGCGCGGGGTGTCGCGCCGGGTGTCGATGGCGACGGCGTAGACGTCGGTCATCGGGTGTTGTGGGCCGGTGACCTCCCAGTCGGCACCGGAGTTCGTCGCGAGGAACAGGCCCTTGCGCGTCCCGATCGCGAGCAGCACCTTCTGTGTCATCTCTGCCTCCCGTGAAGTGACGGGCGCCACGTTACGCCCGGCCCCCGACAGCGACCAGAAATGCGCTCCTACCAGGACTCCGGCGGCTCCACGAACGCCTTGCCGACGTCGCGCGCGAGCGCCATGGCCCGCCGCGCCCAGCCCGTCGACGCGCCCGCGAGACCGCAAGTCGGTGTCACGACGGCGCGCGTTCCCAGGATGTCGCGGGGGAAGCCGAGGCGGTCGACCAGCCGCAGCGCGGGGTCCGCCGCGGCACGCAGCGTCGGCGCCTTGCCCGGGTCGGTGCTCGGCAGCATGCCGAGGAAGAACGTGACGCCCGCGTCCCACGCCTCGCCGATCTCGTCGGAGAGGGCGGCGGGGATGTCGTCGAGCAGGGTGGCGTCGACGGCCAGCGCGTCCGCGCCCGCCGAGCGCAGCAGCGCGATCGGCGGCCGGGGAGCGCAGCAGTGCACGATCACCGGCCGGCCGGTCGCGGCGCGGGCCGCGTCGATGACGGCGGCGAGGGTCTCGCGGGCCTCCGGTTCGGCGACGGCGGGCACGGTGCCGAACCCGGACGGCGTGGGCAGCGCACCAGCCAGGACGGTCGGCAGGCTGGGTTCGTCGAGCTGCACGACCACGGGCGCGCCCGTCCGGCGGCGGACCTCGGTGACGTGCTCCTTCAGGCCCTCGGACAGGGACTCGGTGAACTCGCGCAGGGCGCCGCGGTCGGTCAGCACGCGGTGGCCGCGCGGCAGCTCGATACCCGACATGAGCGTCCACGGGCCCGTGACCTGCACCTTCAGCACCGCGGGCGCGGCACCGGCCCGGCCGACGGCCTCCTCGATCGCGTCGAGGTCGCGGCGCAGGTGGTCGACGCCGCGGCGGTGGTCGATGCCGGGCCGGGCGGTGACGCGGTAGCCAGACGGCACGAACTCCACCGCCAGGTCGACCAGCAGCGCGGCGGTACGGCCGATCATGTCCGCGCCGAGGCCGCGCGCGGGGAGTTCAGGCAGGTGGGGCAGGTCGGGCAGCTCACCGAGGACGACGGTGGCCGCCTCCAGCGGGTCGTCGCCGGGCAGCGAGCCGATTCCGGTGGCGGAGCCGGGCGCCCAGGGTGTGGTGGTCACCCGTGCAGTCTGGACGATCGGGCTCGGCGCCCGCACATCCGGTTAGCATGACTCGTGGACCACCGTGACGTCACCGCCGCCGCCGACCGCATCGCGCCGCACGCCCGCAGGACGCCGCTGCTCCGCTCCGAAGTGGATGGTCGGCCGCTGGTCATGAAGCTGGAACACCTGCAGCGCACCGGGTCGTTCAAGTTCCGCGGCGCGCTCAACGCGCTGCTGGGCGAGCGCCCGGAGGCGGTGGTCACCGCCTCCGGCGGCAACCACGGCCTCGCCGTCGCCACCGCCGCCCGCGTGCTCGGCATCCCCGCGACCGTGTACGTCCCGCGCACCGCCCCCGCTGCGAAGGTCCGGCGGATCGAGGCGGCGGGCGCGAAACTCGTCCAGCTCGGCGAGTCCTACGCCGAGGCCAACGCCGCCGCGATGGCCGACGCCGAACACGCGCTCTACCTGCCCGCCTACGACCATCCGCTGGTGATCGCGGGCCAGGGGACGTGCGCGGCGGAGGTGGTCGCGGAGGCGCCGGACGTCGACACCATGGTCGTCGCGGTCGGCGGCGGAGGGCTCGCGGCGGGCACCGTGCTCGGCGGCGGGCGTCCCGTCGTCGCCGTGGAACCCGAGAACTGCCAGGCGATGCACGACGCGTTCGCCGCTGGCCATCCGGTCGACTCGGCCGTCGACTCGGTGGCCGCCTCGGCGCTGGGCGCCACGCGCGCGGGCGAGCTGACCTACGGGATCCTGCGCGCGGCGGACACGCTGTCCGTCCTGGTCAGCGACGCCGAACTGCTCGCCGCCCGCGACCGTCTGTGGGACGAGTTCCGCATCGCCGTCGAGCCCGCCGCCGCCGTCCCGTTCGCCGCGTGGCTCGCCGGGCGGGTGCCCGGCGAGCTCGCGTGCGTGATCGTCTGCGGCGCCAACACCGACTGGACGCCCAGCTAGGCGCGCATCACCGTCGCGATCGGGATCCGGGCCGCGCGGATCGCGGGGAGCAAGCCACCCAGGACTCCAGCCGCGAGACCTGCAATCACCCCCGCGATTCCCGCCTGCCAGGGGAATTCGACGCCCTCCAGCATCCGCAGCCGCCCGCCGAGCACCGATGAAGCCAGTTTGAGGCCGAGCACGCCCGTGCCCACCGCCGCCGCGGCTGTCAGCAGGCCGATGATCAACGTCTCGGCCAGCACGATGCCCGCCAGCAGCATCCGCGGCGTGCCGACGGCGCGGCGCAGCGCGAACTCCTCGATGCGTTCGCCGACCGTGGCGAGGCCGACGTTGAGGATGCCCGCGATACCGATGAGCAGCACCAGCGCCGCCATCGCGAGGAAGATCAGCTGCATCAGGCGCAGCTCGGACTCGATCTGTTTGCGCGCCTCGATCGGGAAGACCTGCAGTTGCTCGGCGTTGACGCCTTTGGCCACGAGCCGGGCCTTGATCGTCTCGGCGACGTCGGTCGCCGACGGGTGCAGGTAGATCGACATATACGAGTCGCCGGTGCTCCCCCACGTCGTGAGCTCGTCGGCCCGAACGTAGGCCGTGGGCTGCTCGCGGCCGTCATGGACCACGCCCAGGATCCGGGGCGTCGGGTTGGACTTCGCACCGCTGATCCGCAGCTCCGCCGGGAGCCGGTACTTGGTGAGCGCGGCCGCGGCCTCGCGGTTCAGGACGAGACCAGGCGACATGGACGGAGCGCCGGAGAAGTCCAGCCACTGCCCGGACTCCTGCTGGAACGGCCGGAACTGGCGGATGTCGCCGGTCAGGCCCGCCAACTGCAGCTCGATAGCCTGCCCGGGCGGCGGCGGGCTGTCGTCCTGCTTGATCTCCCGGCACCCGGTCGGGTCGCAGATCATCTGCGGTCCGCCATATCCGCCCTGACTGGCGTATTTGAGCGGCGACGCGCCAGGATTGATCGGCATGACGCGCGGTTCGCCGATGATCCCGGAGGCGTTCACGGCGCCGACGGCGTCCGAACGCCCGGCCAGCGTCTCGGCGATGATCGTGCTGATCTCGCCGTTGACCGGGGGGTTCATCATGAGGGTGCCGTCCTTGCCCGCGGACAGCTCGATGTCGGCGAGCATCGCCCGGTCGGCGATCTCCGCGCCCGCCTGCACCGCGACAACGGCCAAGACACCCAGGAACAAGCTGATCATCGACAGGAACGTGCGCAGCTTGCGTGCGCGGATGCCCTGTCCACCGATGATCAGCGCCGAGCGGAAACGTCCGGAGAGGGCCATCAGAGGTGTCCCCCTTGGACGAGCTTGCCGTCGGCGAGCCGCACGACGCGGTTCATCCGGTTGGCGTGCGCGTGGTCGTGGGTGACGAGGATCAGGCCGCAGCCGCGGGTCGTCGCCGAGTGCAGGACCTCGATGACCAGCGCGCCTGTCTCGGTGTCGAGGGCGCCGGTCGGCTCGTCGGCCAACAGCACCTTGGGTTCACGGACCAACGCACGCGCGATAGCCACCCGCTGCTGTTCACCGCCGGACAGCCGCTGAGGCTTGTGCTTGGCCAGATGCGCGATACCGACCAGGTCGAGCGCGGCCATCACCTTCGCCTTGCGCTTGCGGCGTGCCGCCCAACCCTGCCCGTTCACCAGCGCCATCGCCACGTTCTGCGCGGCGGTCAGGTGCTTGAGCAGGAAGAACCGCTGGAAGACGAAGCCGAACTCGTCGCTGCGCAACCGGGCGGAGCGGCGCTCGGACAGCGACGTGATGTCCTTGCCGCCCAGCATGTACCGGCCGCCATCGGGGCGGTCGAACAGGCCGATGAGGCTCAGCAGCGTGCTCTTGCCGGAACCCGACCGGCCGAGGATCGCGACGCTCTCACCACTGTGGACAGTCAGGTCGACGCCGGAGAGGATCGAACGGGGTTCACCCTGGCCCTTCAGGGTCTTGGTGAGCCCCGTCAGCTCGATGAGCGGGGTCACGTCAGCCTCCCATGGCGGGCGACGGACCACCCTGCTGCGGCGGCGCGGGCGGCAGGTTCGGGCCGGGCACGGCGAGCGTCTCGTCGCCGGTCAGGCCGGACTTGATCTGCACGACCCGGCCGTCGGTCAGGCCGAGGACGACGTCCTTGACCTGGCGAGCGCCGTCGGCGCCGATGACCTCGACCTTGCCCGCGCCCTGCTTGCCCGCGACCGCCTCGACCGGCGCCACCAGCGCACCCTTCGCGGACTCGGTGACCACCTCGATGGTGGCGGCGGCGCCGTTGATCAGCTTCACGTCGGCGGGCGCGGTGCAGACCAGCCGCATCCCCGTCGCCTCCGACGGCTGGCGCGGGTTCTTCGGCTGCTCAGGCTGCGGCTGCGGGGCGGGCTTGGCATTCGGGTCGGCCGGATTGGGCTGCGGCGCGACCGGCGGCGCGGGCGGCTCCGGGATGGTGCCCGCCGGAAGCGCGGCGATGGTGCCGAGCACGGCGCAGTCGAACGGACCGGGGCCGCTCTTGATCTGCGCGCGAACCGAGGTCAGCGTGTCGGACAGCTGGTAGGCCTGCGCGCCGTCGATGTCGGCGACGATGCCGTAGCCCCCGTACTTCGCCGAGACGATCGGCATGCCCGCCGTCACCGAGGTCTTGTCACCGACCAGTCGCCCGGTGAAGACCGAGCCCGCCGGGACATCGACGTTCGTCGGCTTGCCCGCCGCCCACACCGCGCCCGCCCGGGTCGGCTTGGTCGGCGTGCCGGTCTGCTCCTTGACCTCGACGTAGCGGATCTGCCCGTCGAGCGGGGCGACGAGGCCGAAGATCGGGTTGAGCGTGACCTTGCCGGTCAGGCTGACCTTGTTGTTCAGGTCCTGACGGGTCAGCTTGGCCGTGGTCATCGTGGTCCCGCGCTCGGCGAGACCGGGTGTCGGCGAACCCGAGTCCGTGGCCGAACAGCCCGCCGTGGTTATCAGCACGGCGATGAGCGCCGCGCGCAATCGTGTGGTCACCGGTACCCCCAGATAGTCGAATTGCCCGGTACACACGCAGTCTATACATGAGGTGAATAGTGATGTTGAACCCAGTGCTGACGTGCGGATTCGACGAAAGCCTGGACTGACGGACGCCGAGCGCTCTCCTCCCGCCAGACCGCGAACACGCGCCGCGACATCCCCGGCTCGATCGGCCGGACCCGCACCCCGTCGGGCACGAGATCGCCCGCCAGCCGCGGCACCAGCGCGACCCCGAGGCCCGCGGCGACCATGGCGAGTTGCGTGGGGAACTCACCCGCCTGGTGGACGATGTCCGGCTCGTGCCCGACGCCGCGGAACGTGCTGACCAGCCAGTCATGGCAGATGGTGCCCGCTGTCGAGGCGATCCAGCGCTCTCCGACCAGGTCGGCGGGCTTGACTGTGGCTTTCCCGGCCAGCGGGTGCGCATCGGGAAGGGCGACATCAACCGGGTCCTGCCCGATGTCACACGACCGCATTCGCTCCGGGGTCGCCAGCGGCACGTTCACCCAGTCCTGCGCGATCACGAGGTCGACATCCCCCCGCCCGAGCTGGGCGATGGCGTCATACGGCTCGACTTCGCGCAGGTGGAGCTTCAGCCGGGGGTACCGCTCGTTCATCGCCCTGGCCACCCCGGGCAGGAGCCCGCGGACCGCGGTCGGGAACGCGGCGACGGTGAACTCGCCGAGAACCTCACCCCGCCGCTCGTCGAGATCAGCCTCGGCGGCCTCGACCGCACCCAGAATCCGCTCCGCGTGCCGCGCGAGCAGCTTGCCTTCCTCGGTGAGCCGGACCCGGCGGCCATGGCGCTCGATCAGGGCACAGCGGGCCTCCCGCTCGAGCTTCGCCATCTGCTGGGAGACAGCGGACGGCGTCAGATGCAGGATCTCCGCGGCGGCCGCGAGCGTGCCCTGATCCGCGACCGTACGCAGGACACGCAGCCTCACCAGGTCAAACATGAAGCAAGGCTAACCGGTCGCGCGATTGATTGGTTACCGTCGCTTCAGTTCACGAAGACGGTGAACTCAGCCCGATGCGTGGATCCGCCCGCGCTGAACTCGAGGAACAGCCGGTACTCACCCCGCTCCCCGAACAGCGCTTGGAACGTCAACTCCCCATTGATGAGCGGCGAGCCCAGCGCCTCCCGCGGATGCATGTGGGTGGCCGAGAGCAGCGTGGTGTTGAACCCGGTCATGTGCCCGTGGGCGCCGAGGTACGGGTCAAGCGACCGCACCGGCGCACCGTCCGCCCCCCGGATGGAGAAGCGCAGGACGGTCGGCTGCCGCACCGGGGCCTGCGTCGCCCCCTCCGGCCTGACCACGGTGAACCCACCACCCGCGTCCGACTCGGCGGCGGGCGGCGGCACCTGCGTCAACTTGGTGTCCCCGGCGACCGTGAACGGCACCCCGAGCACGACCGGGTGCGTCACGTCCTTGGTGTCGGTGGGGATGAACTCCGCGAACATCCGATACGCACCACCGTCGGCGATCCGCACGGCCGTGCGCCACGTGTCGCCGTCGAGTTCGGGGTGAAGGTGCTGAAAGCCCTGCATGTCGTCGCGGATGACGAAGAAGTGGATCAGCTTCGTCTGATTCAACTGGAACTGAGTAACCGCCGCCCCCGACGGCCCCACAATCCGAAACGCCACCGGCACCGCGTCCCCCTTGACCGACGGCACCGCCACCGGCTCAAAGCGGAACCCATTCTCGAAGTCCGACAACCCATCACTATGAGCCGCCAACGACATCGGCGCCCCCGACGGCTGATGATGCGCGTTCGACCCCACCGGGGACTGCAGAACCACAAAGACAATCGCCACCACAGCGACAGCCACCGCCAAGCCCAGCGCCAACCAACTGGCCCAGTGCAGCTTGCGCATGCCGGGGAACCTCCACACACCCTCACGACGACCGGCGCAGCCACGGCTGGACACGGACCGACTTACGACTATCAGCAGGGCTTGCAGTCTCGCCGAGCCCGATCACGACCACAACCCGCTACAGGGATGGTCACACCCCGCCAACATGCTCAGCTTCGCCACCCAGGAGTGGCCCTAACCGCCCAGCGGGCACAACCAGCCCACCCTTCGCGCACAGACCCACCAACCGCACCACCCGACTGGACCTGGCTGGAGTTGGCCGGGCTTGGCGGGCTGGGGCGGGGAGGGACCAGGCTGGGCTGGGCTGGGCTGGGCTGGGCTGGGCTGGGCTGGGCTGGGCTCGGCCGAATCTGGCAGGGCAGGGCCGGGCTGAACCTGACCTGACCTGACCAGGCCAGGCAGGACCTAGCCGGGCCGGGCTTGGCGGGCAGGGCAAGGCAGGGCAAGGCAGGGCGGGACAGGCCGACGCAGGGCGGGCCGAGCTGAAACCTGACCTGGTCTGGCCTGGCAGGGCGAACCTGACCGGGCTGCGCCTGGCGGGCCGGGCTGGGCCGCGCCAGGCCGGGCCGGGCCGGGCCTTGCCGGACCTGGCCTGGCAGGGCAGGGCAGGGCAGGGCAGGGCAGGGCAGGGCAGGGCAGGGCAGGGCAGGGCAGGGCAGGGCAGGGCAGGGCAGGGCGAGAGCGGTGCAGGACGAGGGCTGAGCTGGGCAGAGATACCTGGGGTTGCGCCAAGTGGTCCGGGCGGGCGAGGTGGCCGGGCCAAGTCGATCGCGCCGTTGGGCTGGGTGCGGGCTGGGCTGGCCAAGCCGAGTTGAACCTGCCGAGGCCCAGCCGTGCCATCCACGTCGGCTATCCGTCCTTCTACGTCACGGGGCGTATGTCGTTTGACGTGTCTGGGCGGATGTCGGGCGGCTCTCCAGGGGCGACTATGGAGACCGGAGGTGGAGGGCGATGGTCGCTGAGGGGCAGGTTCGTTCGATGCGCGCCGCGGTGCGTGAGGTCTGGACTGGTGGCACGCGGGTCGAGCGAGTCGCGTATGTCGTGGGGTTCGCTCTTCTCCTTTCCGGAATCGCCCACTTCGGGGTGTTCCTGGTCGACGGCGGCCCATGGCAGGGGCCGGTGTCCTGGCGCAAGCCGGTCACCTTCGGTCTGTCCTTCGGGCTGACCCTCATCACCCTGGTGTGGGTCAGCACCTGGATTCGCCTGGGTGACCGTGTCCGCGCCACCATGGTCGGCTTGTTCACGGCGGCGAGCGTCCTTGAGGTCAGCCTCATCTCCGTGCAGGCGTGGCGCGGAGTGCCATCGCACTTCAACAGTGAGACCGGCCTAAATCGGGCAATCTCCACCTCACTGGCGATCGGCGGGGGCCTGATCCTGGTCTCGGTGCTGACCTTCACCGTCGCCGCCTTGCGTCGTGGGTCGGTTGGGCGGGCGGATATGCGGTTGGCGGTGCGGACCGGCTTGGTGTTGCTGGTCGTCGCGTTGGCGGCGGGTGGGGCGATGATCGCGCGCGGGAGCGTCGCTGTCAGTTCGGGCGACACCGATCTCGCCTACACCACCGCTGGCGCGTTCAAGCCGATCCACGCGGTCGCCCTGCACGCCGTCCTTGTGTTGCCTGGGCTCGCGTGGCTGCTGGGCTTCACCATGTGGACGGAGATGCTCCGCTTCCGCGTCGTCCAGTTGGGCGCCGTGGGCTACGGCCTGGTCGCGGTGGCCGTCGGAGTCGAGTCCGCGCTGGGGGTGTCACCGTTCGCCGCGCCGCTGGTGGCCGATGTGGTCGTCGGCATCGGCCTCGTGGCGCTGCTGCTCTCGGGGATCGTCGCCGTCTACGGCGTTGTTCACTTTCCGACCAAAGACACCAACCCCATTCGCACCGCGTAGAGCGCCGCCTGGGTGCGGTCCTGCATGCCGAGCTTGCCCAGGATCGCACTCATGTGGGCCTTGACCGTCTTCTCGGACAACGCGAGTTGCTTCGCGATCTCCCGATTGGACAGTCCCTGCACCACCGCGCCGAGCACCACCAACTCGCGCGAGGTGAGCTTGAAATCGCTTGGCCGGGTGTCGCCCTCGGCCAGGAGCCGGGCCACATCCGGGTGCAGCAACACGTGTCCCGCGTGTACCGACCGCACCGCGACGGCCAACGCGGACGGCTTCACGTCTTTGTAGACATACCCCGCCGCACCGGCCCGCACCGCCGGAACGATCGCCGACGGATCCACGAAGCTCGTCACGACCAGGACCCGGGCCGGGTTGCCGAGATCCCGCAGACCACGCAGCGCGTATACCCCGTCGGTGCCGGGCATTCGCAGGTCAAGCAGGATCACGTCCGGCCGCAGCCGCTCCGCCGCCTCCAGGCACGACGCACCGTCGACCGCCTCGCCCACGACGGTCATGTCGTCCTGCATGTCGAGGAACGTGCGCAGACCTTGGCGCACCATCGGGTGATCGTCGACCACCAGGACCCGGATCTCGTCAGTCAACGGGCACCTCCAGCCGCACCGTCGTCCCGCCCGGCTGTTCCGACGTCACGTTGAGCCGCCCGCCCGCGGCGCGCGCGCGTTCCCGCATCGAACTCAGTCCGAGGCGCCGAGCCGTCTGCACCGATGGCGACGGGTCGAAGCCGACGCCGTTGTCCTCGATCGTGAGCACCAACTTCGGCGAGATGAACACGAGGTCGATGGTGATCTCGCTCGCGCGCGAGTGCCGCAACGCGTTGTGGAGGGCCTCCTGGGTGATCCGGTACACCGCCTCCTCCCTGGCCGAAGCGAGGCGGGGCACGTCCCGGCTGCGGAACCGCACCGCCGGCTCGTGCACCCGGTCGAGCAGATCGATCTGCTTTCGGAGGGCGATGTCGAGGCCGTCGCCCGCCAAGTCCGGCGACCGGAGCCCGAACACCACGGCGGACAGCTCGTCCGACGCGTCGGCGGCCAGGTTCCGCACCGTGTCCACTTGGCGTCTGGCCTGAGCGATGTCTCTGTCTATCAGTGTCGCCAGGGCGTCGGTGATCAGGCGGAGGCTGAACAGCTTCTGGGTGACCGAGTCATGCAGCTCGCGCGCGATCCGATTGCGCTCTTCCACAATGGACAGTTCGCGGCTGCGCTCGAACAAGCGGGCGTTGACGAGCGCGATCGCGGCGTGGTTCGCCAGCAGGGCGAGCAGTTCCTCGTCGCCTTCGGTGAACCCACCAGGCACCTCCTTGTTGGCCACGTAGATCTCGCCGAGAATCTCGTCGCCGTCGGTGATCGGCATGCCGAGGAAGTCCGTCAGCACCGGGTGTTCGGCTGGCCACCAGCCGAAACTCGGATGGTCGCGGATGTCTCGCATCCGGATCGGGTTCGGATCGGACAGTAGAAGGCCGAGAAGACCGTGCTGCCGGGGCACGGGCCCGATCGCGGCCCACTGCTCGTCGCTGACCCCGTCGGCGAGGAACTCGGCGAAGCCGCCATCGGAATCGGGCACCCCGAGCGCGGCGTACCGCGCGCCCACGAGCCTGCGCGCGGAGGTCAGGATCGTCTGCAGCACGTCGCGCGGGGACAGATGAGTCGCGACGGCGAGCACCGCGTTGCTCACCTCGCGCAGTTCGTTCCGCTGGATTCCGGTCACGATTTCACGGTACCCACGGCCGCCGACGAAAGGCCCGGTCCTAAGACCAAAGTCGTAGATAAGTCTGGTCTCTGGTCCGATGGCGAGCCCCTCGAACCGGCCTAACGTCGATCTCGAACATCCACTCGACGAAAGGACGGACATGCCCGTCGCCATCATCACCGGCGCCTCCCGCGGCCTGGGCCAGGCGCTCGCCGCGGGGCTCGCCGACAACGGCTGGGACCTCGTGCTCGACGCCCGCACCGGTCCCGCGCTGGCCGCGGCCGCGGCCGCGCTGCCGGGCACGGTCCGGGCCGTGCCCGGCGACATCACCGATCCCGCGCACCGCGCGGAGCTCATCGCCGCCGCCGATGCCCTCGGCGGCGCCAACCTGCTGATCAACAACGCGGGAACGCTGGGTCCGAGCCCGCTCCCGCAACTAGCCGACCTGCCGCTCGACGCCGTACGCGACCTGTTCGAAGTCAACGTCGTCGCACTCCTCGCACTGACCCAACTCGCACTGCCGGGCCTGCGGGAACGCGCGGGCACCATCATCAACATCACCTCCGACGCGGCGGTCGAGGCATACGAGGGCTGGGGCGGCTATGGCGCATCCAAGGCCGCTGTGGAGCAACTCAGCAACGTCCTCGCCGCGGAGGAGCCCGACGTGCGCGTGTGGTGGACGGACCCGGGTGACCTTCGGACCCAGATGCACCAGGACGCGTTCCCCGGCGAGGACATCAGCGACCGGCCGCTGCCCGCAACCGTGGTGCCCGCGGTGCTGAAGCTGTTCGCCGAAGACCCGGCGTCCGGCCGCTACCGGCTGACGGAGCTGACATGAGCCCGCGCGCGCTGTGGATCCCGTTCGAAGTCGATGACATCGACGTACCGCGCGCGTTCTACCGCGACCGCCTCGGTCTCTCCGAAGTGGACAGTTGGTCCACCGCGTACGAGCGCGGGACGGTACTGGAGGTGACGCCGGGGGCACACCTCGAATTCGTCTCGTCGCTGGGAAGCCGTCGGCCTGGGCCGCCGCCACTCGCCTTGGAGTTACCGACCATGGCCGACGTCGAACACGCCTTGGCGGCGCTCGACCCGGAGACGGTCGTCCGCGCGCTCGGCACATATCCACGCGGGCACGCGGGGTTCGAAGTCAGTGGGCCCGCGGGCGAACGGCTGATGGTGTGGACGGAGAAACAAGACCATCCAACGAAATCGGAGCGAGAATGACGACAGCGGAAGACGTCGTGCCCACCTTGGAGTTCGTACTCCCACCCGACCTGGAGGCCCACGAGCCGCCTGAGGCGCGCGGCCTGTCCCGCGACGGCGTGCGGCTGCTGGTGGGCAGCGGGGCCGGGGTGCGCCACCTTCGGTTCGCCGACCTGCCGTCGGTCCTGTTCCCCGGGGGTCTACTCGTCGTGAACACGTCAACCACGATCCCGGCTGCGGTGAAGGTCCCGGGGAGCGAGTTGACGGTGCACTTCTCGACCGAACTGCCGGACGGGCGATGGCTCGTCGAACTGCGTCAGGCAGGCGGCCGGGCGACCGTTCCCTATCGCTCCGGCACCGTGGGGACCCGCTACGACCTGCCGGAAGGCGCATCAGTCACGCTGACGGCCCCGTACTCGCGGGAGCGCCTGTGGGAGGCCGCGGTGGACCCGGGGCAGTTCGGGTCGGTGATCGGATACCTGCGGGCGGTGGGCAAGCCGATCCGGTACGAGTACGTGCCCCGCGACTGGCCGATCCGGTACTACCAGTCCGTGTTCGGCGCCGAGCCCGGCAGCGCCGAGATGCCGAGTGCGTCGCGTCCGTTCACCGACCGACTGGTCACGGGCCTTGTGGCGGCGGGGATCCGTTTCGCGCCGGTGCTGCTCCACACCGGGGTGGCGTCGCCGGAGGCACACGAGCGGCCCTATCCCGAGCGATTCGCCGTGCCGGAGTCGACGGCGGCGCTGGTCAACCACACCAGGGCGGACGGCGGCCGGGTGATCGCGGTCGGCACCACGGCGGTGCGGGCGTTGGAGAGCGCCGTCGAGCCGGACGGGGTCGTCGCAGGCGCCAGCGGCTGGACCGACCTGATCGTCACGCCCGACCGGGGAGTTCGGGTGGTCGACGGCCTGCTCACAGGCTTCCACGAGCCGCACGCCTCACACCTGGACATGCTCGCCGCCATCGCGGGCACCGAACTGCTGGGCGACTGCTATCGGGAGGCCATCGCCCACCAGTACTTATGGCACGAGTTCGGCGACCTGAACCTGCTGATTCGCTGACACACCGACGATCAGACAGGAGGGAGGAAAGGAGGGGAAGCGGAAAGAGGGGAAGAGAACGGGAAGGGAGGGAAGGGACGCCAGGACGCCAGGACGCCAGGACGCCAGGACGCCAGGACGCCAGGACGCCAGGACGCCAGGACGCCAGGACGCCAGGACGCCAGGACGCCAGGACGCCAGGACGCCAGGACGCCAGGACGCCAGGACGCCAGGACGCCAGGACGCCAGGACGAGCTTGCCAATGCCGAGCTGCCACCTGTGTCGGGGTGTGGCGGTGCGGGTGGCCACGCTGAATCCGGACGGTTCAGCGGCTGGCTGCGCGCTGGGGTGACGGCCGGGTCAGCCCGCGGGCGCTGCCCTGCATGATCGGCGAGGCCCTCCGCTCCGACCGTGAGGTCGGTCAGACGTTGACCGTCGACGGGGTGGGTGAGTCGGCGTAGAGGTCGTCGATGTCGTGGGCGTACTTCTCGGCGATGGGCTTGCGGCGGAGTTTGAGGGTGGGGGTGAGTTCGTCGCCGCCGGGCTCCCAGAAGCCGGGGACGATGCGGAACCGTTTGATCTGCTCGACGCGGGACAGCGTGGTGTTGCCCTTGCGGACGGCATCGGTGATGAGGGTGCGGACTGACTCGTGGGCCAGAACCGTGCTCGGGGAGGAGGCATCCAGGCCGTGTTTGGCGGCCAGGGCGGTGGCGGCGTCCTGGTCGACGACGATCAGGGCGGAGACGTACGGGCGGTCGTCGCCGATGGCGACCACCTGGCCGATGAGGGAGCTGGCGGCTTTGACGGCGTTCTCGATGTTGGTCGGCGACATGTTCTTGCCGGAGGAGTTGATGATCAACTCCTTCTTGCGGTCGACGATGGACACGTAGCCCTCGGCGTCGATCACGCCGATGTCGCCGGTGTGCACCCAGCCGTCGGCGTCGACGGTTTCGGCGGTCTTCTCCGGATCGTTGCGGTAGCCGCGCATGACTGAGCCCGCGCGGATCAGGAGTTCACCGTCGTCGGCGAGGGTGATCTCGGCGCCGTGGACGGCGGTGCCGACGGTGCCGAGTTTGACAGCGCCCGCCCGGCACGACGTGCCAAGGCCGCCGGTCTCGGACATGCCCCAGATCTCGTAGACGGGGACGCCGATGCCCCAGAAGAACTCGATGGTGTCGACCGGGATCGCCGCCGCGCCGGAGGCGGGGACCTTGGCCTCGTCGAGGCCGAGCTTGTGGCGGAGCTTCGACAGCACGAGCTTGTCGGCGAGCTTGTGCTGCACGGCGAGGGTGGCCGGGACGGACTCGCCCGCCAGGTCCAGCAGGGCCTTGCGCCTGCCGACGGCCAGTGCCCAGGTGGCGATCTTGCGCTTGGCGCCGCTGGGTTCGGCGGCGAGGGCGCTGTCGATGGCGAGCTTGAACTTCTGCCAGACGCGGGGCACGCCGAAGAACACGTGCGGGCGGGCGTCGGGCAGGGCGGCGGCGAGCTGTTTGGGGTCGGCGACGGAGGTGACGACAGTGCCGAAGAGGATGGAGAGGTAGTGCCCGATCACGCGGTCGGCGATGTGCGCCGACGGGAGGAACGACAGGACGCGGTCGCCCGGGGTGACCTCGTAGGCGCTGCGGACGGCGTCGGCCACCGCGAGCACGTTGCGGTGGGTCAGTTCGACGCCCTTGGGCGGGCCGGTGGTGCCGGACGTGTAGATGATCGTGGCGAGGTCCTCTGGCTCGACCGCGCCCCACGCGGCGTCGAAGTCGAAGTCGGGTGCGCCCGCGGCCTCAAGCTCGGCCAGCGTCATGGTGCCGTCGGCTTCGCCGTCGACGCACACGATGGTCAGGTCGGCGTCGACCGCGCGCAGCGTCGGCAGGAACAGCTGCTCGGTCACCACAATCTTGTTGCCCGCGTTGGAGAACACGTACGCCAGCTGCTCCGCCGCGCTCGTGTTGTATACCGAGAACGGCACCGCGCCCAGGTGCAGCGCCGCGGTGTCGACGAGGTGGAACTCAGGCCGGTTGGTGAGCATGATGCCCACCGTCTGCCCACGCTCCACGCCGAGCGAGGCCAGGCCCGCCGCGATCCGGCGCACGCGGTCGGCGTACTCCCGCCACTTGATCGACACCGCGTCCCCGGTGGTGCGCAGGGCGACCTGGTCGGGAATCAGCTGCGCGGTGGCTTGGAAGGCGGCACACAGGGTCTCGGGCTGGCTCATGCGCGTTGCCTCTCAGGCTGTGAACTGGGGCACAGAGGCGTGATCGTATGTACTGCGAATGACTTCTGTCTACGGTCGATTCGTCCGATTTCATCCAGCGCCGAGGCAAATGAACGGCCTGCGGTACGGATCTTCGGCGACCGCCTCGGCCAGCGCCCGCGCGGGCTCCACCCCGGCGGCGAGCCGCTGGTGGTAGTCGACCATCGCGGTGGCCGCCGACTCGTCGCCGACCCGGCTCGTGGCCGCGACCACGGTTCGCACCCCGCTGGCCAGCAGCGCCCCGGCGTACCCGAGCGCCTCATCGCCTGGCCGAACGTAGTTCAGCGCCAGTTCGCACGCCGCCAGCACCACCTGCCGCGGTGGCTGCCGCAGCCGGGCCACCTCGTAGGCGAACAGCGGCCCGTCGGCCAGCTCCAGCCGGGAGAACAGCGCGTTCGTCGGTTCGTGCTCGCCGTGTGCCGCGAGGTGCGCCAACTCCGCCCCGTCCAACGCGGCCAACACCTCCGCGACGGTCGCGCGGTCACCATCGAGGGTCACGGCGTCCGGGTACACCGCGCGAAGCATCTCCTCCTCGGCCACCTGGCCGGTGAGGTGCGGGCCGCGGGCGAGGACGGCTCGACCGGCCGTTGTGGAGCTGGTGAACGCGCCGAACCAGGCCGTCGCCGATGGCGCGACCACGACCGGCCGGGCGCGCAGCGACGGCAGGCTGCCCCACGGCACCGCGTACAGGCCGCCGGTGGGCACGATTATCAGCTCGCGGTCGCCGAGGAGATCGAGCAGCGGCTGGATGATCTGGGCGTCCAGCCCGCCCGCGCTGCGGCTCGCCGAGCCGCGCACGACGTCGATGATCGGCTGGGGCAGTGTGTCGGGGGCCAGTGCGTCGAGGTCGGCGTGCAGTCGGGCCGCGTTCTCGTCGGCCACGGCGGACGAGCCGAGGCGGACCATCCGGACCCTCGACCGGGTGACGACCACGGCGACGAGCGCGCCGCCCGACGTCGCCAGCGACACCAGCGCGCGGTCGCCGAGGGCACCGGTGATCTCATCGACGCCCGCGACCGGACGCGGACTGCCCCAGGTGCTGGCAGACCAGCCGAGCCGCAGCACTTCCCGCTCCAGCGCGGTCGTCTGCTTCTCCAGCTTCTGCGCGGGGCGGCCCGCGATGCGGTACGTCTGCACCGCGCGGCGCAAGGCGCGCAGTTCGGCGGCTTTCTCCGCCACGATCGGGTCATCGATAGCGGGAAGCGGCTCGTAGCGGTATACCTGCGCGCGGGTCCGCTCCAGCCACCCGAACAGCTGCCGCCCCTCGGGCCGGGGCTTGTGCAGCACGAGCCGGACCGCCAGGTCGCCGAGTTCCTGGCCGTGCAGGGCGGTGCCGCACACGAGCTCCATGCCGCCCATGCGGTCGCGCACCCGCCCGAGCTCGTCCAGCCCGGCCCGCGCCTCGGCCAGTGCCGAGCGCGACCGGCCGCGGGCGACGGCGAGTTCGGCGCGGCACAGCCGCAGCAGCATCTTGTGGTCGATCGGGGTGGTGGACCTCGGCCGGGGCACCATGTCGAGCAGCACCTCGGCGGCGGCCGGGTCGCCGCGGCGCAGTTCGAGGCGGATGGCCAGCAGCAGGGCCAGCGCGGTCTCGTCCTCGAGCGCGAGCGACCGCAGCGTCTCGGCCAGTTTCACGGCCTGGTCGACCAGGGCTTGGCGCACCCGCCCGGTGCGCAAGGCGGTCTTGGTCTGGGCGCGGACACCGGTGAGCGCGGCGATGGCCGCCCACCTGTTGTTGCCCCGCTTGGCGAAGCTGCGCTCTGCGACCCGGGCACGGCGCAGCGCGAGGCCGGTGTCGTCATCGAGCAGCGCCGCCGCGGCGCGGGCGATCTCGGCTTCCGCCAAGTCCTGTCCGCCGCGCTGCTTGCGGAACAGTGGCAACGCCTCGTCGAGCGTGCGCGCGGCCTCCTCGGCCAGCCCCGCGGCGAGCATCGCGCGCGCCTGGTCCAGCAACACGACCGGGAGCAGGCTGATCGCCCGCTGGCGGCAGAGCCGCGCGTTGTCCTCGTAGCGGCGCAGCGCGGTCGGCATGTCGCCGGACATGTAGGCGACGTAGCCGAGGTTGTGCCGGGCCTTGTAGCCGATGGTCTCGTCCAGCTCGTACCGCTCGGTGAGCTCGATGCAGCGGTTGAGTTCCTTGGTCGCGGCGTCCGGGTGGCCACCCATGATGTAGGCGAAGCCGCGGTTGAGATACAGGATCGCCAGCACGCTGGGCTCGCCGATGCCGTCGGCGAGCGCGGTCTCCAGCACCCGCGCGGACTCTTCGAGGACCTGCAGTCCCTCGTCGGAGCGCCCGGCGCGGATCAGCATGAAACCGCGCTGTTCCAACAGAAGCCCGGTCAGCTCGGTGCGCAGCGCGGTGTCGACGATGTGGGGCACGAGGTCGTCGGCGGCGTTGAGCCTGCTCAGGCCGAGGTCCAGACCGATCTCGCTGTCGGCGTACGCGGCGGTGACGAGCACCCGCACGCGCGTCGGCACCAGTTCCGCGTCGCTTGGGTCCGGCGCGGCGTCCAGCACGGCGAGCGCCTGTTCGAGGCGCGCCCGCGCGCGGGCGAAGTCGTAGCCGTACACGGCTTCGCGCGCGCGGGAGTGCAGTCCCACGGCCCGCCGCAGTGCCCGGCTGTTCACCGCGGGCACCGCGCGGGGGTGAGGAGACCGGCCATGACACAAGACATTACTGCCGGACGGGTGCGGCTGGTGGAGCCGCGTCGATCACGACATCCAGCCGAGCTCCTTGAGTTCCTGATCTGTCTGGGCGAGTGCCTCGAACGCGCGGGCCCCGCGTTCCACGACACCCTCGGCGTGCGGGGCGGCCGCGACGTTGCGCGCGATCATCCCGGCGATGACCGGTGTGGCGAACGACGTGCCCGCCCACACCGCGAATCCGGTGGTCAGGTCGTCGGGGTCGGGGGCGGTGCGGGGCAGCTTGGGGCTGCCGTCGCCCGCTGTCGCGAGGCCGGGGTTCTCCGCGCCCTGCCACATGGGCACGGTGCTGACGACAGCGTTGCCCGGAGCCCACCGGGTGACCCAGTCGCCCTCGTTGCTGAACGCGGCGACCGACTTGCCGGAGGCGTTGAGCGCACCCACCGCGACGAGCAGCGGGTTGCCGGTGTTCGAGCCGTCGGGGTTGAGCGCCAGCGCCGCGGGCACGAACGGCCGGGTGGTGGAGTCGTTGCCCGCCGCGGCGACGACGACGACACCGAGGTCGGTGAGCTTGCGGACGGCCTCGGCCAGCAGCAGGCCGGTCTGGTGGTCGGTGTGCTCGGGGTAGAAGCCCAAGGAAACCGAGACCACGTCGACGAGCCCTCCGGTGGTCTTGGTGTCGATCGCCTTCTGCACCCGCGCCCGCAGCCACTCCAGCGCCAGCAGCACCGAGGCGTCGGTGGTGATGCCGTCGGTGTGCAGCACGCGCAGCGACAGCACCCGCGCGTCCGGGCAGTTCTGGATGACCAGGCCGGAGACGAACGTCCCGTGGCCGGAGTGCGAGTCGGTGACGCCGAGCAGCGGCTGCAGGATGTCGCGCTGGTCCTCAGGCGAGACCAGGCTCGGCATGGTGCCGCCGGAGGCGTCGGTCAGCGTGGTCTCCAGGTCGGAGAGCAGGCCCTGGAACTCCGCGGACACCTCGACCACCGGGTCGGTGGCGACGTCGCCGACGCGCAGCCACGGGTGCGCGCCGATGCCGGTGTCGAGGACGGCGACCACCGGCCGCCTGCCCGCGGGCAGTTCCGTCGGGTCGCACACGCGGTGCGGCTCCGGCAGGAACAGGCGGACCGGGTTGCGCGTGCCGCTGGCGAGCGCGACCCCACCGCCGCCACCCGAGCCGACGCCACTGCCATACGGCACACCGCTGCCGTAGGGAACGCCACTGCCGTACGGAACGCCGCTGCCGTAGGGCACCCCGGAGCCGTAGGGCGTGCCGTGCATCTCGACGGACGCGGCCACGGCCACGTGCTCCAGGCCGATGCCCGCCAGCTCCTCCTCGGAGAACTTGCGGCGCAGGATCGTCAGCACCGTCCACGGGTCCGGCGCCTGGTCGGTGACGGCGTCCTCGCGGGTGCGCAGCAGGACCGGCACCGCGAGGTTGTCGTCGAAGGTCGCCAACGCGCGCCGCCAGCGGTCGGTGTCCGGCAGTTGCAGGACGAGTTCGGCGCCGAGCGGTTCGATGACCGCGTTGAACCGGGCCAGCGCCTTCGGGTCGCGCGCGATGCGCAGCGGGACCAGGAGGGTGTCGGCGCGGTAGATGGTCGTGTCGGGTTTGCGGTGGCCGCGGCTGGGAACCGCGGTGGACGGGTTGAGCGTGCGCGCGCGATGGCGGATCACGACGCCTGCCGGGAGACCGACGACCTCGGACAGTCCGGTGCTGTCCTCGCCGCCTTTCCCGCTGGTCGAGTGATCGCCGCTCGGGCTCATGGTCGCCATTGATTCCCCACCCCGGATAGTCGTTCGGTCACGGTCGGTGTCGTACGGGCCACCCGACCTGCTCATCGTTAGTAGAGCAGGTCCGAGTCCACTAGATACGTCGATCCGCATCGTGCCTGCGTAACGCGATTACCCAATCGTGCGACGCGAACCGCCCGATTACGCAGCGTCTATGTAAGGGGTGCTCGTCCGGCCTAGTTGGTCGCCGAGATCATTCCGCTGCCCAGGACCACGTCGCCTGCCGCGTCGGGGCGGTAGAGGACGACGGCCTGACCGGGGGCCACACCGCGCAGGTCCTCCGACGGTCGGACGACGAGGTCGCCGTCGACGAGGGTCGCGGTGGCGGGGGCGGTGCCGCCGTGGGCGCGAACCTGGGCGACGCAGTCGACCGGGCCCGTCAGCGGCACGCCGGAGGGCCAGATGGGGCGGGCGGCGACGATCTCGCGCACCGCCAGCTTGTCGATCGACCCGACGCGGACGGTCCCGCTGACCGGCTCCAGGCCGAGCACATACCGGGGCCTGCCATCCGGGGCGGGGGTGTCGATGCCGAGGCCGTGGCGCTGGCCGACGGTGAAGCCGTGGACGCCCGCGTGCACGCCGAGCACCGCGCCGGTCTCGTCGTCGACGAGTTGGCCGGGGCGTTCGCCGAGCTTGTTCGTGAGGAACGCCCGGGTGTCGCCGTCGGGGATGAAGCAGATGTCGTAGCTGTCGGGCTTCTCGGCGACCATCAGGCCGCGCGCGACGGCCTCGGCGCGCACGTCGGACTTCACCGAGTCGCCGAGGGGGAACATGGCGTGCGCGAGCTGCTCCGGGGTGAGCGAGGCCAGCACGTAGGACTGGTCCTTGCCGAGGTCGGCGCTGCGCCGGAGCTCGGGGCGGCCGTCCACTTGGGACAGACGGGCGTAGTGGCCGGTGCACACCGCGTCGAAGCCGAGGGCTATGGCCTTGTCCAGCAGGGCCTCGAACTTGATGCGCTCGTTGCACTTGAGGCACGGGTTGGGCGTGCGGCCCGCGGCGTACTCGGCGACGAAGTCCTCGACGACGTCCTCGGTGAAGCGCTCGGCGAAGTCCCACACGTAGAAGGGGATGCCGAGCAGGTCGGCGACCCGGCGCGCGTCGTGGGCGTCCTCGACGGTGCAGCAGCCGCGCGAGCCGGTGCGCAGGGTGCCGGGCTTGGCCGACAGGGCCAGGTGCACCCCGACGACCTCGTGGCCCGCCTCGACCGCGCGCGCGGCGGCCACGGCGGAGTCGACTCCGCCGCTCATCGCGGCTAGAACACGCACTCTCATACCTCCGCTGGGGACTTCGACCGCCGCATCCCGGCGAGTCCGGCGCTCCTGGCGCGCTCGACCACCGGGCCGATGGCCTCGATCAGCGCGTCGACGTCGGCCTCGGTGGACGTGTGGCCGAGCGAGAAGCGCAGCGAGCCGCGCGCGATGGCGGGTTCGGCGCCCATCGCGAGCAGCACGTGGCTGGGCTGGGCGACGCCCGCGGTGCAGGCCGAGCCGGTGGAGCACTCGATGCCCTTGGCGTCGAGCAGCATCAGCAGGCTGTCGCCCTCGCAGCCGGGGAACGAGAAGTGGGCGTTGCCGGGCAGTCGGGACGGCCCGTCGGCCACAGTGGACTGTCCGGGGTCGCCGTTGAGTACCGCGTCGGGCAGTTCGGCCGCCAGCCGGGCGACCAGGTCGTCGCGCAGTTCGGTCAGCCGCGCGGCGCGCTCGGCGCGTTCCCCGGCCGCGATCGAGACGGCCTCGGCGAAGGCGACGATGGCGGGGGCGTCGAGGGTGCCGGAGCGCACGTCGCGTTCCTGGCCGCCGCCGTGCGACACCGACGTGCAGGGCACGTCGCGGCCCAGCAGCAGGGCGCCGACGCCGAACGGGCCGCCGACCTTGTGGCCGGACACCGTCATGGCGCTCGCGCCGCTGCCCGCGAAGTCGACCGGGAGAACACCGACCGCCTGCACGGCGTCGGTGTGGAACGGGATCCCGTGGGCAGCGCACGCGCGGGCGAGTTCGCCGATCGGATTGACCGTGCCGACCTCGTTGTTGGCCCACATCACGCTGACCACCGCGACGGAGGCCGGGTCCTCGGCGATGGCCGCGCGCAGGGTGTCCTCGTGGACGCGCCCGAACGCGTCGACCTCCAGCAGCGTGACCTCGGCGTCCTCGTGCTCGGCCAGCCACAGCGCGGCGTCGAGCACGGCGTGGTGCTCGACCGCGGACACCAGCACGCGCCTGCGGGCCGGGTCCTGGGCGCGGCGGGCCCAGTAGACGCCCTTGACGGCGAGGTTGTCGCTCTCGGTGCCGCCGGAGGTGAAGATCACCTCGGACGGGCGCGCGCCCAGCGCCGCGGCCAGCGTCTCGCGGGCCTCCTCGACCGCGCGGCGCGCGCGGCGGCCGGAGGTGTGCAGGGACGAGGCGTTGCCGTAAGTGGTCAACGCCTTGGTCAACGCCTCGGCCACCTGGGGCAGGATCGGCGTGGTGGCGGCGTGGTCGAGATAGGTCATCGCTCAACCAGGGTAGCCCGCACTCCGGGGTGCCTGTCACCAGACCTGGTCACACCGGTTCCGTTTCCCGACGGCTGAACAGGACGAATCCGACGACCGCGATCCCGGCCATGGCCAGGTTGAGCGGGATGACCGCAGCGGTGGGCGCCGCGGCGGAGGCCAGCGAGACCAGCAGGACACCGCCGAACCCGACGCAGGCCGCCGAGAACATCATGTCCGCCACCTGGGTCGCCGCCGAGTTGAACCCGCGGTCGCGCTCGTCGGAGATGCCCAGCACCAAGACGTTGATCGACGGGAAAGACAGCCCCATCCCGGCGCCGCACACGACCCACACCACTCCGGCGAGCCAGCCGAATCCCCAGGTCGGGGCGATGAGCACGGACGCGGCGAGCCCGACGGCGAGTATCGCGAAGCCCCAGCGGATCAGGGTGGTGCGAGGGATGTCCGGGTTGCGGCCCTGCCAGTGCGAGGCCGCCGACCAGCCCAGCGCGCCCAGCGTCAACGGCAGCCCGGCCAGCGCGGGCGAGTACCCGTGCACGGCCGTCAGCGTCAGCGGCAGGAACGCCTCGACGCCGAAGAACGCGCCCGCGAGCAGCCCTCGGGCGAGCACTGCGCTGGGCAGGCCGCGACGCGCGGTCAGCGTTCCGGTGGGCAGCAGCGTGCGGAGCGCGGGCACCAGCAGCGCGACCCCGGCCAGCGCCAGCCAGAGCGTGCCGAGCGAGGGGTGTTGGGCCGCCCAGCTCACCGCCGGGATGCCCAGTCCGGCGGCGACAGCGGCCAGCGGCAGGCCGCGCCGGGTCGACGGCGCCCGCGAAGGCACCGGGAGCGACCGCAGCGCGGGTATCAGCAGAACGGCCCCGAGCAGGGCGAGCGGCGCCAGGCCGAGGAACACCCAGCGCCAGCCGAGCGATTCGGTGACCAGGCCAGCGAGCGTGGGCCCGACGATCGAGGGGACAACCCACGCGGCCGACAGCAGGCCGAACGCGGCCGGCCGCGACCTCTCCGGATAGACCAGCGCCACCAGGACATAGATCGCCACGATCTCGGTGCCCAGCCCCAGCCCCTGCAGCACCCGGCCGACCAGCAGCGTCACCATGCCGTCGGCGGTGCCCGCGACCAGCAGACCGGCCAGGAACACCGCGGGCCCCACGTAAAGCACCGGCCCAGGGCCGACGCGGTCGCACGCGCGCCCGGACAGGACCGTGGCCATGACGCTCGCGGCGAGGAAGGCGGTGAACGGCCACGAGTAGTACGCGCCGCCGTCGAGGTCGGCCAGCATGCGCGGCATCGCGGTGCTGACGCCGAGGTGCTCGAAGGCGGCGATGGTGATGAGGAGCAGGATGCCGACCGTCGTGGCGCGGTTGTCGGCGTGCCACAGCGCTCTGCTGGGTGTCTCGGTGACCGTCACGCGGTCATCGTGCTCCCTCTAGTGGGCTGGAGGTCCAGTCCTTTTACCCGGCCAGCTTGGTGTTCTCGTGCAGCGTCGTGCGCGGGATCCGGCGCCGCTGCGCGGGCAGCATGACGCGGCCGAGCGCCGAACTCGTCGCCGCCTCGGCCAGTGCGGCCAGCTCACGGCGGTTGGCGGCCCGACCAGGGGCGATCTCGTCGAGGATGTGCAGCTCCAGCACCAGCCCACGCAGCCGGGCGACCCGCATGACCGAGTCGATGATCGTCTCGGTGCCGATGAACGACGGCGCGCTCGTCTCGCGGCCGTCCGCCATGCGGAACCGCAGCGCCAGCGGACGCACCGGCACGCCGCCGTCGATGGCGGCCTGGAACACCGCGTGCCGGAACTTGCCGAGGCCCTGGCCGCACCAGGTCGTGCCCTCCGGGCACACATAGACCTGCGAGCCGTTGCGCATCGCCTCGGCCAGCTCGTTCATCGTCTTGGGCAGCGCGCGCAGGTTCTCCCGGTCGAGGAACACCGAACCCGCCGCCGCGACGATCGGCCCCAGCACCGGCCAGGCGCGGATGTCGAGCTTGGCCAGCGCACGCATCGGCCGCACGGCGTTGACCGCGGCGATGTCGAGCCACGAGATGTGGTTGGCCGTCACCAGCGCGCCGCGCCCCTTGGCGGGCGGCAACTCCCCGGTGACCTGCAGCTTCACCCCGAAGGCGTTGAGCAGCGCCCGGAAGATCCCCTTGGCGAGCAGCTCCCGGCCCCGGGCGCCGATGATCGGCAGCACCGGCAGCGCCAGCAGGCTGGCCAGCAGCACCCCCAGGGCGCCTGCGAGCCGGGCCACGACGCGGGCGCGGCCCACGGTGGGCTCGTCACCGGTGAGGCACTGCGACCCGCAGGGCGAGGTCGGCATCCACGCGTGGGACATCTACTCCCCCAGGAAGAACTTCAGATACCGCTGGTCGACGTGCTCGAGGCCCAGGAGCACGAAGAAGTCGGCGACCCCGAAGTCGGCGTCGAGCGCGGGCGGCCCGCACACCCACGCGCCCAGGCGCAGGTAGCCCTTGAGTAGCGGGGGCATGACCGTGCGGGCGGGCGCGGCGACCGAGTCGACGTCCCACGGGTTGAGCGGCTGCACGCGGTACCGCTCGTCCGCGTAGTGCTTGGTGCGCACGGTGTTCCACACGCCCGCGGCGAGGGTGCCGCCGTCGGCCAGCGGCACCGAGGCGCAGCCAGCGAGCCAGCTGCGACCCGAAAGCAGCATGTAGCGCGCGATGCCCGCCCACACCAGGCTGACGACGGCGCCGTTGCGGTGGTCGGCGTGCACGCAGGAGCGGCCGGTCTCCACCAGGGCGGACCGCAGGTCGACCAGCTTCGACAGGTCGAACTCGGTCTCGGAGTACAGGCTGCCCGCCTCGGTGGCGCGCTCCGGCGGCAGCATCCGGTAGGTCCCGACGATCTCGCCGGTCGAGTCCTCCCGCACCACCAGGTGGTCGCAGAACTCGTCGAAGTGGTCGACGTCGATGCCCGCCTCGGTCGAGTGCAGGGTCGCGCCCATCTCCTCCGCGAAGACCTGGTGGCGCAGTCTCTGAGCGGCGCGCACCTCGGCGCCGTCCTGGGCAACGAGCAGCGAATAGCGGGGAGCATCCGGTCCCGACTCGGGGGTGCTCACCAGCACGTGGGCCTGCGTCATGCGTTCTGTATACGGCCTGGTCACCAACTTAAACGGCCCCGTTTCCGTGACGGATCGGTGGAAACTTTGTGAATTGCGGGTTCCAGAGTCGAAAAATAACGAAACGGGGCGGTTCCCGGAAGGGAACCGCCCCGATTCAGCCGAATGAGTTGATCAGCCCTTGCGCTTGGCGACCTCGTCGGTCAGCTGCGGCGCGACGGCGAACAGGTCGCCGACGACACCGAAGTCGGCGATCTCGAAGATCGGCGCCTCGGCGTCCTTGTTGACCGCGACGATGGTCTTCGAGGTCTGCATGCCCGCGCGGTGCTGGATCGCCCCGGAGATGCCGAGGGCGACGTAGAGCTGCGGGGACACGGTCTTGCCGGTCTGCCCGACCTGGAACTGCGCCGGGTAGTAGCCGGAGTCCACGGCCGCGCGGGAGGCGCCGACGGCTGCGCCGAACGCGTCCGCGAGCTTCTCCACGACCTCGAACTGCTCGGCCGAGCCGACACCGCGGCCACCGGAGACGACGATCGACGCCTCGGTGAGCTCGGGGCGGTCGCCGCCGACGATGGGCTCCTGGCCGGTGATGCGCGCCGACTTGGCCGCGTCGGCCGCGGGCACGTCCACGGTCTCCTCGGCCGCCGCGCCCTGGGCGGGCTCGGCCTCGAGGCCACCGGGGCGCACCGAGACGATCGGCGTGCCCTTGTTGGACTTCGACTTGACCACGAACGCGCCACCGAAGATCGACTGCACCGCGGTGACGTCACCGGCGGAGCCCTCGATGCCGACGGCGTCGACCAGCAGGCCGGAGCCGGTGCGCGCGGCCAGCCGACCGGCGACCTCCTTGCCGTCGGCGGTGGCGGCGATCAGGACGGCCGCGGGGGCCGCCTTCTCCACCAGCGCCGCGAGGACGTCGACCTTCGGGGTGACCAGGTAGGCGGTGGCGTCGTCGGACTCGGCCACGTAGACCTTGGCCGCGCCGTAGGACGCCAGCGACTCCTTGAGCTTGGCCGCGGTGCCGGGCGAGCCGACGACGACGGCCGACGGCTCACCGAGCTGGCGGGCCGCGGTCAGCAGCTCGAAGGTGACCTTCTTGATCTCGCCGTCGACGTGGTCGACGAGGACCAGAACTTCGGACATGGGGTTTCCTCCTTCGCTGCTTGTCAGATGAGCTTCTGGGAGATGAGGTACTCGGCGATCTTGACGCCGCCGTCACCCTCGTCGCTCACGCGCTGCCCGGCCGCGCGCGGCGGCTTCGGGGCGGCCTCGAGCACCGACGACGTGGCGTTGGCCAGGCCGACCTCGCCCGCGTCGATGCCGAGGTCGGCGACGGTGAGCGTGCTGACCGGCTTCTTCTTGGCGGCCATGATGCCCTTGAAGGACGGGTAGCGCGGCTCGTTGATCTTCTCGCCGACACTGACCACGGCGGGCAGGGAGGCCTCGAGGTGCGTGATGCCCTCGTCGGTCTCGCGCTCGACCTTGATCGTGGTGCCCTCGATGCTGACCTTGCGGGCGTGGGTGAGCTGCGGGTAGCCCAGCAGCTCGGCCAGGATCGCCGGGACGGCACCCGAGCGGCCGTCGGTCGCCTCGTTGCCCGCGATGACGAGGTCGACGGCGTCGACGGTGCCGATCGCGGCGGCGATGACCTTGGAGGTCTGCAGGACGCACGAGCCGTGCAGCGCGGGGTCGGAGACGTGGACCGCCTTGTCCGCGCCCATGGACAGGGCCTTGCGGATCGCCTCGGTGGCACGGTCGGGGCCGACGCTCAGCACGGTGACCTCGCCGCCCTGTGCCTCCTTGATCAGCAGCGCTTCCTCGACGGCGCGCTCGTTGATCTCGTCGAGCACCGCGTCGGCGGACTCACGATCCAGCGTGTGGTCGGAGTCGGAGAGCTTGCGCTCCGAGTAGGTGTCTGGCACCTGCTTGACCAGGACAACGATGTTTGGCATGGGTCTTCTTCGACCTCCTGGGAACGAGCACCGTGTTCGCCGCCGGTAGGCAGCGCCCCGCCTTGGATTCTCGTGCGGTTCGGCTGACCTTGCCATGCGGGTCGTCCGACTGACACGGTGGCCTTGACCACGCCGATGTTACTCATCAGTAGCGAGTGTGCAAACCAGGGCAAGCACCCGGGTGTCGTGATGGTCCTCACGAACGGCCACCTCAGGGGCCGGGCCGACTGGTCCGAAAGGACTATCGTCGATGAGATGAGGGTCGCCGTAGTCACCGATTCCACCGCCAGTCTGCCCGCCGATCTCGCGGCGCAGTGGCGGCTGCGGGTGATTCCGGTGCAGGTCAGCATCGACGGCCACGTCGACGACGAGGGTCGGATCCCGCACGCGGCGGTCCTCGACGCGCTGCGCGCCGGTCGGGCCGTGTCGACCCTGCCGCCGGAGGCCGCGGCGTTCTTCTGGGCCTACCAGCAGGCCGCGGCCGACGGCGCCGACGCTGTCGTCTCCGTACACATCTCGGCTCTCCAGTCGAAGACCTATGAGCACGCGCTCGCCGCGGCGCGCGAGTCGACGATCCCCGTGCACGTGCTCGACTCGGGCACCTCCGGCATGAGCCTGGGCTACGCGGCCGCCGCCGCGGCCAGGGTCGCCGCGGCGGGCGGCGACCCGGACCGGATCATGGCGACGCTGGCGCGCAGGCTCGACGACAGCAGCGAGCTGATCTACGTCGACACGCTGGAGTACCTGCGCCGCGGCGGACGCATCGGCGCGGCCGCGAAGTTCATCGGCAGCGCCCTGTCGCTCAAACCCCTCCTGACCATGAAGGAGGGTCAGGTCGCACCGCTGGAGAAGGTCCTCGGGGCACACCGGGCGGTGCGGCGGCTGGCCGACATCGGGGTCCGGCGGGCCGAGGGACGCGATGTGGACGTGGCCGTCGAGCACGCGGGCGCGCCGGAAGAGGCCAGGCAGCTGCTCGACGCGATCGCGCCGCGGATCCCACGCACCCGGTCGTCGCTCATCACCGAGGTGAGCTCGGCACTGGCCGTCCACTTGGGACCAGGCGCGCTGGGCATCACGATTTCCCCGGCGTAGACCTACTTATATAAGGCGAAGGTCACCTCCCCTGGGGAAGGTGACCTTCGCTGCTGACCGGGGCGCGCCGGTCAGCACTGTCGCAACGACGCCAGGGGTCAGGCCGTCGCTGGAAGCCACTTGGCGCGGCCGGGGGCGGTGGGCACCCAGCAGCCGGAGGCCGACGTCTCGCTCCGCGGGCGGCTCAGCGCGCCGGGGGTGCGGTCGTCGGGAAGCGCGATCAGGTCGCGGAGGACGTCGGTGGCCCAGCCCGCGCGCTGCCACAGCACGTCACTGGGGTTGATCACGTCGGCGGCGTCGGCGGGCAGGCGCGAGGCGATCGCGTTGTCCTCGGCGTGCAGGCGGATGACGTCGATGACGTTGTGGTGGGCGCGCACACCGACGACGGCGGCGATCTCGCCCTTCGCGTCGCGCGGGTGCAGGAAGTCGTAGCCGCGGGCGACGAGCCTGCGCAGGTAGGTCTCCGCGGTCGGCATGCGCAGCACCCCGCCGCGCGCGGCGGTGGCGAACGAGCGGATGACCTGGCCGGAGAACACCAGCGCCGGGCCGGTGGGGGCCTTGGAATCGCGGATGGCCGTGCGGCCGTCGCCGACCGGCGAGACCTCGACACAGTTGCCGACCGCGCCACTGCGGCTGCCCTTGCGCCAGCGCGCGCCGGATACCAGCTCCGCCGAAACTCCGTTACGGATCTCAGTCATGGGACCCCGCCTCCCGACTCACGATGCAGATGCACGTGCATTTGAACGTGACGACCGTAACACGGGTGAACGATCTGGCAAATGCACGTGCATCCGATCGTGTCGATTGCACACTGCGAGTGGGTGTGCGCAGGGGGTCAGGTCAGATCTCGGCGCGCCGCTTCATGAGGATCTGGCGGGACCGGCTCGGCGTCTCCGCGTCGACCGCGAGCCGGTCGACGACGCGGCTGTAGAGCTCGATCTCGTCGCGTCGGTCGAGGTAGACCGCGCCGCCGAGGTGCTCGACGTAGACCAGGTCGGGCAGCTCGGGCTCGGTGAAGCGCAGCACGGTGAACGACGTCTCCGCCGCGTAGCCCGACAGCGCGTAGGGCACGACCTGGAGCGTGATGTTGGGCAGGCGGGTGACCTCGAGCAGGTGGTCGATCTGGTCGCGCAGCACCCGCTGCCCACCGATCGGGCGATGCAGCACCGACTCGTCGATGACCGCCCACAGCTTGGGCGCGTCGGTGCGGTGGAGGACCTTCTGGCGGGACATGCGCAGGGTGACCCGGCGCTCGGTCTCGTCGGAGGCGCGTTCGGGGCGGCCGTGGCTGGCCAGCACCCTGGTGTACTCCTCGGTCTGCAGCAGGCCGGGCACGAACTGCAGCTCACAGGTCTGGATGCGGGAGGCCGACTCCTCGAGCCCGACGTAGTCGGTGAACCAGTTGGGCATCAGGTCGCTGTAGCGGTGCCACCAGCCCGGCTCGTTCGACTGCTTGACCAGCGCGAGGAACTGTTCGCGCTCGGTCGGGTCGGTGACGCCGTACATGGTCAGCAGGTCTTCGACATCTCGTTCCTTGAAGCCGACGCGGCCGAGTTCCATCCGGCTGATCTTCGACTCCGAGCCGCGGATGACGTAGCCCGCGTCGGCGCGGCTGACCTCGGCCTTCTCGCGGAGTTTGCGCAGCTGGGAGCCGAGCACGATCCTGCGCGCGGTCGGGCCAGTGCTCTGCCCGTCATTGCGGCGCTCGGCCACGCTCCGTCCCTTCGCGACTCCTGCGTGCTAACCCGTCCGGGGCGCGCGCTTGCCCACACCCCTAAGGTGAGGGTACTCCTTGACTCCGCAACGTCCATGATCCACGACGCTCTGTGAGGACAGTATGACGACTGACGCGCAGCAGACCGACCGTGATGTCCCTGTCTACATAGACACATCGAAGGCAAGCATCGCGAGAGTCTACGACGCGTTCCTCAACGGCAAGGACAACTACGAGATCGACCGTGAGGTGTTCCGCCGCGTCAAGGCGGTGGCGCCGGAGGCCGCGCAGCTCGCCTACGACAACCGCGCCTTCCTCATCCGCGCCACCCGGTTCATCGCGAACCAGACCGGCATCAAGCAGTACCTCGACCTCGGTTCAGGTCTGCCGACCGCGGAGAACACCCACCAGGTCGCCCAGCGCATCGAGCCCGACTCGGTCGTCGTCTACGTCGACAACGACCCCGTCGTCCTGGCCCACGGCCGCGCCCTGCTCGAGGAGAACGAGCAGACGCACTTCATCGCCGAGGACATCTTCGAGCCCGAGCGCATCCTCGCCGACGAGACCGTCCGCAAGCACCTCGACTTCACCCAGCCGATCGCACTGTTCCAGATGGGCACGATCCACCACTACGACGGTGAGCGCGCCCCAGCGGACATCATGAAGACCTACATCGACGCCCTCCCGTCGGGCTCGATCGTCGGCATCAGCCACTTCCTCGACCCGCTCAACGAGTACAGCGCGCTCGCCCGCCGCATGGAGGACGTGTTCATCCACAGCCCCATGGGCACCGGCGTGTTCCGCACGCGGGAACAGATCGAGGGCATGTTCCCGGGCCTGAGCATGGTCGACCCCGGCGTCACGCTGTGCGCCGAGTGGTGGCCGGACGGCCCGCAGATCAAGCCCCTCGACGAGGTGCAGTACTGCATCGCGGGCGGTCTCGGCGTCAAACCCTGACGCGTACTGGCTGGTAGCGCATCGGATACCGTGCCCGGGTGGCCACCGACTACCCGAGCCCGGCTGACGCGCTGCCGTTGACCGGCGAGCGCACGGTCCCCGGCATCGCGCAGGAGAATTACTGGTTCAGGCGACACGAGGTCGCCTATCTGGACCTGGCGCACTACTGCGCGGACGCGGTGGTGCTGGAGGCGGGCTGCGGCGAGGGCTACGGCGCCGACCTGCTCGCCGAGCGCGCGCGGCTTGTCGTCGGCCTCGACTACGACGAGCTGACCGCGGCGCACGTCGCGAAGGTCTACCCGTCGGTGCGCACGCTGCGCGGCAACCTCGCCGCCCTCCCCCTGCGCACGGCTTCGGTGGATGTGGTGGCGAACCTGCAGGTCATCGAGCACCTGTGGGACCAAGAGGGCTTCCTGGCCGAGTGCCGCCGGGTGTTGCGACCCGGCGGTCGGCTGCTGATCACCACGCCCAACCGGATCACCTTCTCCCCCGGCCGCGACACCCCGCTCAACCCGTTCCACACCCGCGAGCTGTCGGGCGCCGAGATGGACGAGCTGCTGCGCGGCGCCGGGTTCGAGGTGGAGTTCCTCGGTGGCGTGCACCACGGTCCGCGGCTGCGCGAGCTCGACGCCGCGTTCGGCGGGTCGATCATCGACGCGCAGATCGAGGTCGCGGTCGCCGGGCTGCCGTGGTCCGACGAGCTGATGGCGGCGGTCACGTCGGTCGAGGCGTCCGACTTCGAGATCCGACGCGGCGACGACAGCTCTTTTCCTGTTGACGCAAGCCTCGACCTGGTCGGGGTCGCGCGCGCATGAGCGAGCCCATCGGCAGTTTCGCGTTAGTCCTGCACAGCCACCTTCCCTGGCTGCCGCACCACGGCACGTGGCCGGTCGGCGAGGAGTGGCTCTATCAGGCGTGGGCACATTCCTATCTGCCCTTGGTCGACCTCGCCCGGCGGTTCGCCGCTGAGGGCAAGCGCGACATGTTCACCCTCGGCGTCACCCCGGTCCTGGCCGCTCAACTCGACGACCCCTACGCGATGCGCGGGGTGCACGACTGGCTGGGGAACTGGAACCTGCGCGCGCAGTACGCGGCGGTCCGCTGGCAGAGCGCCGACCCGCTGCTGCGCGAGGTCGCCGCGGCCGAGTTCCGCGCGTCGGCCGCCGCGCTGACCGAGTTCGAGACGCACTGGCGCGGCGGGTTCTCCCCGGTGCTGCGGCAACTGGTCGACAGCGGCGTGATCGAGCTGATCGGCGGCCCCGCGACGCACCCGTTCCAGCCCCTGCTCGACCCCCGCCTGCGCGCGTTCGCCCTGCGTACGGGCCTGGAGGACACCGCGGCACGGATCGGCCACACGCCCGCGGGCATCTGGGCCCCCGAGTGCGGCTACGCGCCGGGGATGGAGACCGGGTACGCCGCGGCGGGCGTCGAGCGGTTCCTGGTCGACGGCCCGGCACTGCACGGCGACACCTTCGCCGCCCGGACCGTCGGCGACTCCGACGTCGTCTGCTTCGGCCGCGACCTGGAGGTCACCTACCGAGTCTGGTCGCCCAAGGCCAGCTACCCCGGCGACCCCGCCTACCGCGACTTCCACACCTACGACCACCCGTCGGGCCTCAAGCCGTCCCGGGTGACCGGCAGGCACATCGAGCCCCAGGACAAGCGGCCCTACGAGCCCGCGCTTGCCGCCCAGGCCATCGAGCGGCATGTCGCGGACTTCGTCGACACCGTGGTCCGGCGGCTCAACACCCTTCGCGACCAGCACGGCAAGCCCGGCCTCGTCGTGTCGGCCTACGACACGGAGCTGTACGGGCACTGGTGGCACGAAGGCCCCGTCTGGCTGGAGAAGGTGCTGCGCGCGCTGCCCGAGGCCGGCGTCCGGGTGACGTCGCTGCGCGGGGCGCTCGACGCGGGCCACCTGGGCGGCCGGGTCGACCTGCCCGCGTCGTCGTGGGGGTCCGGCAAGGACTGGCGCGTGTGGGACGGCGAACAGGTGGCCGATCTGGTGGACGCGGGCGCCGACCTCCAGCGAGACCTGCTCGACCTGATCGACAAGCACGGATCCGCCGACCGCGATCCGGTGCTTGACCAGGTCGTTCGCGAGGCGCTGCTGGCGCTGTCCAGCGACTGGGCGTTCATGGTCACCAAGGATTCGGCGGCTGACTACGCTCGGCGTCGGGCCAAGACGCACGGCGAGCGGTACGCCGAGCTGGCGGGCCTGGTGCGGTCCGGAGCGCGCGATCGCGCGTCAGCCAGGGCCACCGAGCTCGTCAAGGAAGACGGGCCGTTCACCGGACTCGACGCCAGGCACTTAGGTACCGGCGAGTAGGGTTCGCCAGACCCGAATGCGAGGATCTCACTCGATGCGCGTGCTGATGCTGTCCTGGGAGTACCCACCCGTCGTGGTCGGGGGGCTGGGCAGGCACGTGCACGCGATCGCCCGCCACCTTGCGGGCCAAGGCCATGACGTCGTGGTGCTGTGCAGGCACGAGGCGGGCACCGACGCGTCGACCCACCCCACCGAGGACGGCACGCACGACGGCGTCCGGGTGATCCGAGTCGCCGAGGACCCCACGCACCTGGTGTTCGAGAAGGACCTGGTCGCCTGGACCCTGGCCATGGGCCACGCGATGATCCGCGCGGGCCTGTCCCTGCTCGGCGACTGGCGGCCGGATGTCGTGCACGCCCACGACTGGCTGGTCACCCACCCGGCCGTCGCGCTGGCCGAACACGCGCGGGTGCCGCTGGTGGCGACCGTGCACGCGACCGAGGCGGGCAGGCACAGCGGCTGGCTGTCGCAGCCCCTCAACCAGCAGGTCCACTCCGTCGAGTGGTGGCTGGCGAACCGCGCCGACGCCCTGATCACCTGCTCGTCGGCGATGCGCGCCGAGGTCGCCCACCTCTTCGAGGTCGAACCGGAGACGATCACCGTCATCCACAACGGCATCGAACCCCGCAGCTGGCGCGTGCCGCCCGCCGCCGTTCGCGCCTCCCGCGCTTCGCACAGCCCGCACAACGCGCCGCTGCTGCTGTTCTTCGGCAGGCTGGAGTGGGAGAAGGGCGTCCAGGACATCATCGGCGCGCTCCCCCGGATCCGCCGCACGCACCCGGGAACCCGACTGGTCGTGGCCGGTCGCGGCACCTACTCGGTCGCCCTGGAAGAACTTGCCCGCAAACTCCGTGTGCGCCGCGCGATCGACTTCGCGGGCCACCTGTCCGACCGCGACCTGGGCGCCCTGCTGGCCGCCGCCGACACCGTGGTCCTGCCCAGCCGCTACGAGCCGTTCGGCATCGTCGCCCTCGAAGCCGCCGCTGCAGGCGCCCCCCTGGTGGCGTCGACCGCGGGCGGCCTGGGCGAAGTGGTCATCGAGGGCGAGACGGGGCTGTCCTTCACCCCCGGCGACCTCGACGGCCTGGCCACCGCTGTCCGCCGCGTGTTGGACGACCCGACGAGCGCCCGCCGCCGCGCGAAGCTGGCCAAGGCCCGCCTGTCGGTCGACTTCGACTGGGATCTCATCGCCGCGCAGACCGTCGAGGTATACCTGCGGGCCGAGGCACGCGCGCACGCGCCGCTCGGACGACCGAAGATCGCGACGGGCAACGCGTTCCTGGTCTAGCTCTCCAGCGACTTCAGCAGAGCCTTACGCGCCTTCCGCTCCATATCAGCGATAGCCGCCCGGCGAACCGCGTCAGCCTCGTAGGCGTCCAGGCGGCTGCGCACAACCTTGGCGGGCATCCCCGCGGCGATCGCGTAGTCCGGAATCTCACCACGCACGACCGCGTGCGCGCCGATGACGCAGCCCCGGCCGATCCGCGTCCCCTTCGTCACCGTGACCTTCGTGCAGATCCACGTGTCCGGCCCGATCCGCACCGGAGACTTCACAATCCCCTGATCCTTGATCGGCTGGTGGATATCCGCGGTGACGTGGTCGAAGTCGCAGATGTAGACCCAGTCGGCGACGAGCGAGGCGTCACCGAACTCGATGTCCAGGTAGCAGTTGACGACGTTCTGCCGCCCGAACACGGCCTTGTCGCCGATCCGCAGGGAGCCCTCGTGGCACCGGATCGCGTTGCCGTCCCCGATGTGCACCCAGCGCCCGATCTCCAGTCGACCGAACCCTGGCCTGGCGTGGATCTCGACGTCCTTGCCGAGGAACACCATGCCCCGAAGCACGATGTGCGGGTTGGTGAGGCGCAGCTTGAGCAGCCGCCAGTACCGGACCAGGTACCACGGCGTGTACGCGCGATTGCGGATCACCCAGCGCAGAGATTCCTTCGTGAGGAACCGAGCCTGCGCCGGATCCCGGCGGGCGCGGGACCAGAAGCGCAGGCGGTCGGAGATGGGCGAGCCCCACATCGACGTCATGGGGAAAGACGTTAACTCAGGAGTAGGGCGTGGGTGAAAGGGTGGTGGCATGACTCGTCTGATCATCGATACGGACCCTGGCGTCGATGACGCGTTCGCCATCGCGCTCGCCGCCCGGTCGGCCGACGTCGACCTGCTCGCGGTGACCACGGTCTTCGGCAACGTGGGCCTGGAGTCGACCACCCGCAACGCGCTGCGGGTGTTGGCGCTGTGCGGACGCGAGGACGTGCCCGTGGCGGTCGGCGCTGCCAGGCCGCTGGTGCACCCTCAGGCGTCGGAGGGCAAGGCCGCGCACGGCGAGGACGGCCTGTCGGGTCAGGCGGACTCACTGCCGGTCCGAATGCGCGGCGTCGAGCCCCTCCCCGCCGTGGCGCTGATGGCCAAGGTTCTCCGCGAGTCACCCGAGCCGGTCACGCTGGTGCCGATCGGCCCGCTGACGAACGTCGCGCTGCTCCTGGCGACCCACCCCGAACTGAAGCCGAAGATCGACCGGCTCGTCATCATGGGCGGCGGCTTGACCGGCGGAAACACCACCGCCGCCGCCGAGTTCAACCTGTGGTCCGACCCGGAGGCCGCCCACCGCGTCCTGGTCGAGGAGAGCCTGCCGACCGTCCTGGTCCCGATCGACCTGACCTACCGCTGCCGCGTCGAAGCGGACTGGCTGGCAAAGCTGGCCGTGTCCGGCCCGGTCGGCACCGGGCTGGAGGGCCTGACCGCGACCTACCGCGCGCACTACAGCGCCTTGATGGGATTCGACGGGCTGGTGATCCACGACGCCGTGGCCGTCGCCGAGGCGATCAGTCCCGGCATCCTGTCGACCGAGCGGTTTCCGGTGCAGGTCGAGACCGCGTTCGGCCCCTCTCGCGGCGCGCTCGTCGCCGACAAGCGGCTGCGGACGCAGAACGACCTGCACAACGCCCGCGCCATCGATGTCGCGACAGACACCGACGTGGACGGGCTGCGCGCGTTCATCCTCGATCGGCTGAGCTGACCGCCTCGCACACGATCGCCACCGGCGCCCGGCCGATCCGGGTCAGCACGACCGACGCGTCCCCGTCTCCCTTCAGTTTGAGGCGGGGACGCAGCGCGTTCGGGTCGACTTCGAGGCCGCGTACAAGGATCTCCAGCCTGCCGATGCCCCGCTTCGCCAGCGTCGCCTTCAGCGCCTTCTCCGTGTACTTGCCGTGCTCCAGCACGCGGAACGCACGGACGCCGGGCGGTGGCTCGGGGCCGGTCAGGTAGGCGATCCGTTCGTCGAGCTGGCCCAGGCCATGGGCCGCCGCGTAGTGGCGCACGAGGCCCGCGCGGACGACGGCACCGTCCGGGTCGATGATCCACTCGCCGACCGGGAGCACGGGGCAGGTGTCGTCCTGGTCGTCGGTGACCGTCCACTCGGTACCGTCGGAGCGCAGGACAGTGGCTCGGCGCTTGGCTTCCGTGGCCAGTCCGCCCGTCCACAAGCAGGCTTCGCGGACGGCGCCGTCGAGGGACACGACCTCGACCTCGTCGGCCCACGGGACGTCGGCGAAGTCGATGCCGGGCGCGCACTTCACCGCCAGGTCGCGGCCGCGGTAGGTGTCGGCGAGGGCGTTGAGCGGAGGCGCGAAGTCCTCCGGCCGCCACCGCCTGCGGCCCGCCGAGTCGCGTCGGCCGGGATCGGCGAGGACCGCTGTCGAGCGCGTCACGGGGGTGAGCGCGTCGGCCCGGACCAGCGCGACGCCGGGCACGTTGCCGCGGGCCATGGCCAGGCGGACCGGGTCGAGGTCGGAGCCGATCGCGCGGTCGGCGACCTCGGCGACGGCGGCGAGGTCGACGCCGACCGAACACGTCACGTCGTGCGCTGTCCGCCCGGCGAGCCTGCGCGCGCGGTGCCGCGCGACGGGCGTGGGGGTGGCCTGCTGGAGGGCGGCGTCGGTGAAGAGCCAGCGGACCGGATCGTCCACTTTGGACGCCGCTTTCCGGCGCAGCAGCACGGTCTCCAGCAGCGCGGCCGCGCGGTCACCGGCCAGCGTGCGCGCCTTCGCGACGTCGGCGAGATAGCCGGCCGAGGTCAGCGGCAGCCGGTCGATCTCGGCCGCCGCCGCGACCCCGTCCGGCGACCGCAGGAACGCCACGTCGCCGAGGGTGAACCCGTAGCCCACTCAGTTCGGCTTGCGGCCGCTGATGAGCACGTTGTAGAACAGCTCGCGCGGCAGGACCTTGCGCAACAGCCGCTCATCGAGCCACGACAGCCGCTGCCAGGTCTTGTAGGCGAACATGCCCCAGCCGAAGCCCAGCTTCTCGCGCGGGACGGCGGCCTCGAAGGTGCGCACCGGCCAGCCGAACAGCGCCGCGGCGAACTCCTCGGTGACGGCCTTGACCTCGACCATCCCGGCCTCGCGGGCCTGGGACTCCAGTTCGGCGGGGTCGAAGGTGTGGATGTCGACCACGGCCTCCAGCGCCGCCGCGCGGCTCGACTCGTCGAGCTCCTCCTGCGGCCTGCGCCAGCCCTGCAGCGGGCCGAGCTTGGTGAGGTTGGTGGTGAGCCACCACGTCGCCAGGCCGAGCTTGCGCGCGTACCTGTCGCCGATCTTGGTCGGCTCGCCGGCGAAGACGAACCGGCCGCCCGGCTTCAGCACCCGCTGGATCTCGCGGAACGCGGCCGGGATGTCGGGGATGTGGTGCAGCACGGCGTGGCCGATGACCAGGTCGAAGCTGTTGTCGTCGTACGGGATGCGCTCGGCGTCGGCGACTCGGCCGTCCACATCGAGCCCGAGGCCCTTCGCGTTGCGCAGGGCGACCTCGACCATGCCTGGCGACAGGTCAGTGACCGAGCCCTTCTTGATCACCCCGCCCTGCATCAGGTTGAGCAGGAAGAAGCCGGTGCCGCTGCCCAGTTCCATGGCGTGCTCGTAGGGCCAGCCCTGGTCGCCCGCGACCGACTTGAAGCGGCCGACGGCGTAGTCGATGCAGCGCTCGTCGTACGAGATCGACCACTTCTCGTCGTACGTGCCCGCTTCCCAGTCGTGGTAGAGCACGTTGGCGAGCTTCGGGTCGGCGAACGCGGCCTCGACCTGCTCGGCCGTGGCGTGCGGGTTCGGCGTGGGGTCAGCGGCCATTGAACTCCGCCTTTCCTGGTCCGTTCTCGATGAACGAGCGGAGACCGGTGTCGCGGTCCTCGGTGGCGAACAGCGCCGCGAAGAGGTTCGTCTCCAGCTTCAGGCCGCTGGCGAGGTCGTTGTCGAGGCCGCCGTCGATGGCCGCCTTGGCCGCGGCGAGCGCGCGCGAGGCGCCCCGGGTGAACTGGCTCGCCCAGCGCTTCGCGGCTTCGTAGACGTCGTCGGGGGCGACGACCTCGTCGACCATGCCCAGCGCCAGCGCCTCGTCGGCCTTGACGAACCGGCCGGTGTAGACGAGGTCCTTGGTCTTGCTCGGGCCGATCAGCCGCGCCAGGCGCTGCGTGCCGCCCGCACCGGGGATGATGCCCAGCAGGATCTCCGGCTGGCCGACCTTGGCGTTGTCGCCCGCGATCCGGCGGTCGCAGGCCAGGGCCAGTTCGAAGCCGCCGCCGAGGGCGAAGCCGGTGATCGCGGCGACCGTGGGCTTGGGCAGTTCGGCGATCGCGGTGATCGAACCAGTGAGCTCGGGTCCGTAGTCGGCGATGTCGGTGTAGGACATCTCGGCGAATTCCTTCACGTCGGCGCCCGCCGCGAAGACCTTCTCACCGCCGTAGACGATGACCGCCTTGATGTCGTCGCGCTCGCGCGCCTCCTGCGCGGCCGCGCGAAGCTCGGCCTGCAACTGGCGGTTGATGGCGTTCATCGGCGGCCGGTCGAGCCGGATGGTGCCGATGCCGTCCTCGACCTCAAGCCGAACGAACTCACCCACGGTGGAGCCTCCTACCGGTCTGTTTGCCGAAGGTTACCTGTCAGTAAAGCCGCTAGGCGTCGCGGCGGGCGAAGTAGCGGTCGCCCGAACGCTCGAGGATGAGGGACTGGCCGAACGCGGCCGAGAGGTTCTCGCTGGTCAGGACGTCCTCGATGAGCCCCTGCGCGACCACGCCGCCCGCCGACAGCAGCATCAGGTGGGTGAAGCCGGGCGGGATCTCCTCAACGTGGTGGGTGACGAGGATCGTCGCCGGGGCGTCGGGGTCGAGCGCGAGTTCGGAGAGCCGGGACACCAGGTCCTCGCGGCCGCCGAGGTCGAGCCCGGCGGCGGGCTCGTCGAGCAGGAGCAGCTCGGGGTCGGTCATCAGCGCGCGGGCGATCAGAGCGCGCTTGCGCTCGCCCTCGGACAGCGTGCCGAAGAGGCGGTCGGCGAGGTGGGCGATGCCCATGGCCTTGAGCAGTTCGGCGGCGCGGCCGGTGTCGAGCTGGTCGTACTGCTCACGCCAGCGGCCGAGGACCGCGTAGCCTGCGGAAACGACGACGTCGAGGACGAGTTCGTCGGCGGGGACACGGCCCGCGAGGGCGGCGGAGCAGAAGCCGATGCGGGTGCGCAGCTCGAAGACGTCGACCTTGCCGAGCTGCTCACCGAGGACGTGCACGGTGCCCGTGGTGGGGTGCAGTTCCGCGCCCGCGAGCCGCAGCAGCGTGGTCTTGCCCGCGCCGTTGCCGCCGAGGACCACCCAGCGCTCGTCGAGCTCGACGCTCCAGTTCACCCCTTTGAGGAGGTCGGTGCTGCCGCGGCGGACGCCGACGTCCGTCAGGTGCACAACCAGGTCGTCGGGGGCGGTGGCGTCAGTGTGCGCGGTCACGGCGGTCATTCTGCCTGTGCGCCGCGGTGACGGGAGGCGTCGGGGGTCACCCGTCGGAGGCGCCAACGGGTGATCGTGGGCAGGATGGACGGGTGACCCCCTCCTCGCCGCGCCCGCTGCCCGGTCATCCGTTCCCGCTCGGCGCGCACCCGGAGGCGGGTGGCGTGCGGTTCTCGGTCGCGTCGTCGGTCGCCGACGCGGTCGAGGTCTGCCTGATCGGCGAGGGCGACGTCGAGCGGCGCGTCGAGCTGACCGAGCGCACGTTCGACGTGTGGCACGGCGTCGTGCCGGGGGTGACGCCTGGTCAGCGCTATGGCTTCCGGGTGCACGGGCCGTACGACCCGGCTCGGGGGCTGCGCTGCAACCCGACCAAGCTGCTGGTCGACCCGTACGCCCGCCGGATCGAGGGCACGGTCGCCGACCTCGGCGCCACCCGCGGCTACCGCGGCGACCCGATGACCGGCGCGCCGTCGCGGATCGACTCGCTGGGGTCGGTGCCGCTGTCGGTGGTGACGTCGCCGGGCGGCCCGGACACCGGCAGGCGGCCGGACGTGCCGTTCGAGGAAACGGTGATCTACGAGCTGCATGTGCGCGGTTTCACCAAGCTGCACCCGGACGTGCCCAAAGACCAGCGCGGCACGTACCTCGGCCTCGCGCATCCGGCCGTGATCGACTACCTGGTGCGGCTCGGCGTGACCGCGGTCGAGCTGCTTCCCGTGCACACCTTCGCCGACGAGCCATTGCTGCTGCGGTCAGGCCGCCACAACTATTGGGGCTATTCGACCCTCGGTTTCCTCGCCCCCCATGCCGCCTACGCGTGCCGCCGCGGCAAGGAGGTCGAGGAGTTCCGCACCATGGTCGCCGCCCTGCACGCCGCGGGCATCGAAGTGATCCTCGACGTCGTCTACAACCACACGTGCGAGGGCCCGGTCAGCGGCCCCACCGTGTCCCTGCGCGGCCTCGACGCCCCCGCGTACTACCTGCTCGACGACGCGGGCAACGACATCGACCTCACCGGCTGCGGCAACACGGTCAACCCCGGCTCGCCCGCGGTCGTGCGCCTCGTCACCGACTCGATGCGCTACTTCGCCACCGAGATGGGCGTCGACGGCTTCCGCCTCGACCTGGCCAGCGTCCTCGGCCGCCCCGACGGCGGCCCGTTCACCCCCGACGCGCCGCTGCTGACGGCGATCACCACCGACCCGATCCTCAGCACCCGCAAGCTGATCGCCGAACCCTGGGACGCCACCGGCGACGGCTACCGCGTCGGCGGCTTCGGCGTCCACTGGTCGGAGTGGAACGGCCGCTACCGCGACACCACCCGCGACTTCTGGCGCGGCGCCACGGGCCTGCGCGACCTGGCCTACCGCCTTTCGGGTTCGTCGGACCTGTACGCCGCCAACCGCCGCAGGCCATGGGCGTCGATCAACTTCATCACCGCCCACGACGGCTTCACCCTGCGCGACCTGGTCTCCTACGACCACAAACACAACCACGAGAACGGCGAACACGGCGCGGACGGCACGAACGACAACCGCTCCTGGAACTCCGGCGTCGAAGGCGAGACCACGGACCCGGCCGTGCTTTCGCTGCGCGACCGCCAGGCCCGCAACCTGCTGACCACCCTGCTGCTGTCCACCGGCACCCCGATGCTGACCGCCGGCGACGAGCGCTGGCGCACCCAGCACGGCAACAACAACCCGTACTGCCTCGACAACCAAACCTCCTGGCTCGACTGGACCAGCACGCCCCGCACCGACGCCCTGCTGGCCTTCACCCGAAACCTGATCTCCCTGCGGGCCGCGTCCCCCGCCCTCCGCCAGCCCGAGTTCTTCGACGGCCGCCCCACCAAGTCGGGCGAACCGGACCTGGTGTGGTTCCGCCCCGATGGCACCCCCATGACCGACCCCGACTGGTTCGACGAGTCCCGCCGCACCCTCGGCATGTGGATCGACGGCACCGAATGCCTCTCCCACACCCGAGAAGGCGACCCCATCGCCGACGACTCCTGGCTCCTGATCGTGCACGCGGGCGCAGACCCCACCACGTTCACCCTCCCCGACCCCAGCTACGGCGATCGGTTCATCCCCACCCTGGACACGAACACCCTCCAGGGCACCCCCACACCCCAGACCACGTACGCCCCAAGCACCCAGATCTCCCTCCCACCGCGCACCGCGCTGATCCTCCGCGCGCCCCGCGATAACCCCTGACTCCCCGCGCGCCACCTGAGTCCACGTCATGAGACACCCCGCGAGCGCCCGCGCGCCCGTGCCACGATGACGGCGTGACCAGGTCGCTGTTCCCGTGGCGCGACCGCACGATCGACCACAAATTGGTGGCCTCGTGCGGCTGTACCGCCACGCGGCCCGCTGGATCCCTCCGTCGCTGACCATCCCGGCGGGCCGCGCTTCGCTGTCATCAGTTGGCACGAACGAGGAGCCCGCCTTGACTTCCACGGTCGCCGATCTCGATATCCACCCCCGCCTCGACTCTCCAACCCTGCGCGGCTTGATCCACTCCCGGCACCCGCTGTGGACCCCAGCCGAACTGCGCACCCTCACCTCGACCATCGCCGACCGGCTCTCCACCCGCCTCCTCGACGTGGTGCGTTTCGCCAGCCCGCTGCGCTGGTGGACCCGCGTGGCCGTGACCGACGAGGTCGAGGTCTGGCTGCTGTCCTGGCTCCCCGGCCAGGGCACCCTCCCCCACGACCACGGCGGCGCGGCAGGCTCGTTCACGGTGATCATGGGCGAACTCGCCGAGACCTATCGCTATCCCGCGGGCCCGATCCGCAACGCACTCCACACCCAGGGCGCGGCAGTCGCCTTCGGTGCGGGCCGCGCCCACCAGGTGCAGAATCTAGGAACCCGGATGGCCGCGAGCGTGCACGCCTACTCGCCCCCACTGGTGCCCACCCGCGACTACGCCAGCCTCCGCGACGTCCCCGACGAGATCCCCACCCTGCCGACCCAGCGAGCCACCACATGAGCGCCATCGACGACTACCTCGCCCACGCCAGGTCCACTTTGGACCGAGTCGACCCCGCCGAGGCCGACCGACTCCGACAGACGGGCGCCCTGCTGATCGACATCCGCCCCTTCGCCAACCGGCAGGAGGAAGGCGAGATCCCCGGCTCCGTTCCCGTCGAACGAATCCACCTGGAGTGGCGCCTCGACCCCCACGGCGACCACCGCCTCCCCGGCTTCACCGAAGACACCACGGTGATCGTCATCTGCAACGAGGGCTACGCCTCCTCCCTGGCCGCCCGAGACCTCAAGCGCCTAGGACTCCGCAACGCCACCGACCTAGTCGGCGGCTTCCGCGCCTGGAACGCCGAAGGCCTACCCACCAGACCAGGCGGCACCCCCGCCGTCCCGTAACCACCCGCGGACCTGCCAGTCTCCTAACCACCCACAGACCCCACCGGCCCTAGCCACCCGCAGATCCCGCAGCCCCGTAACCACCCGGATCCCGCCTGCCCTAGCCACCGGCAGATCCCGCAGTCCCCTCACTACCCACAGAACCCGCCGGTCCATAGCGACCTGCAGATCCCGCAGTCCAGTACCACCCTCGGAGCCCGCGCGGGCCCTGACCACCCACGGAACCCGCAGTCCTAACACCCGTGGAACCCGCAGTCCCGTAGCCATTCAGCGGAAGCGGCGGTCCCCCGAGTTCCCCTTCGGCGTCGCGCCGGTCACCCATGCGTGGCCTTCGCTGCCGCGACGAACGCCCGGATCAGCTCAGCGTCCTTCAGCCCGCGCGCCGACTCCACACCACTCGACACGTCCACACCCCACGGCCCCGCCGCGGCGATCACCGAGCCGACCGTGTCCGGCCGCAACCCGCCCGCCAAGATCCACCGCCCGGACGGCCGCGCCCCGTCGAGCAACCCAAGATCCCATTGCTCCCCGGAACCCGCGACCTTCGAGTCGAGCAACAGCATGTCCTCGCCGAACGCCCCAACTCGAACGTCCGTCCCGACCTCGAGCGCGTTCGCGCGGACAACCTGCACCGGCAAGTCCGCGAACACCTTGAAGGCCTCCACCGGATAGTCGCCATGCAACTGCACCGCTCCCATCCCGGCGGCCAGCGTGATCTCCGCGGCCTCCTCGGCCGACTGCCCCTTGAACACGCCCACCGTCAGCACGCCACCCGGCACCTCCGAAGCGAGCCGCCGCGCCTCGGACACCGTTACCTGCCGAATGCTCTCCGCGAAGACGAATCCGATCGCGTCCGCACCCGCGTCCACCGTCGCCCGCACATCTCCAGCGGTCCGCAAGCCGCACACCTTGACGAACATTCCCGGGAATGTACCTGCGCACCTACCCCAGCGGTCCCGCCCACCGCCAGACCCCGCCAGTTTCGTCCGCCTACCCGTGGCGCCCCGCGCGCACCCAACACCGCGCAACCCAGCAGGCGCTCCGCGTGGAACGGCATAGATCTCGCCGGCGACACCCGGTGGCTTCGAGAACGCCCCGGTCCCCGGCTAGTTCGACACCTTGACCGACCCAGTCGGTGGTCCCAAGGTCGCACCTAATCGTTCGACCTACTCCACCCTGGCAACCACCTCCCTCCGTGTCGAGGGGAACCTGATGTTCCCGCGTAGCGTCTGCATCCCGTGCGGCTACTTCGAGCGATGCAAGGTCCCGTCTTCCTATCCGTCATCGCCACGGCGGTCACGGTCGCCGTGGTCGAACGGTCGGTGGAAGCGGTAGGCCGAGGCCTCCTCGGCACTCTCGCTGGCCTCCTGGTCGGCCTCCTCTCGCTTCAACTCGGCCTGCTCGTCGGCGCCCTGGCGCTTTCTGTGCGCGTTCACCGAGTGGTAGTCGGCATTGGTGGGCGAATCAAGGATTGGACGACGCCGCGACGTGTCGTCGTCGTCCGCGCGATTCCCCTCTTCCTCTCGGTTTCGGTCGGCCCTGGCAAGGCCCCCGCCCGAAAGCGGATGTGGGGCGCCGCGTTCTCGTCAATGATGTTCGGGCTGATCGTCACTGCCTTGTCTGTTCTCGCCGTCATCGCCACGTTGAGCGCATTCCGCATTGGATTCGCCATCGCATGCTCGTTCGCTGTCGGCCACGCGTTGATCCCGCGCAAGAGCGCCACATCGACGTCCACGGGCTGGCTGGTTCTCCACCTCCCTCGCCTCACCGGCATCCGTGCGCAACAGCTGGATGCGGCTCCGCTGGTCGCGCGGACGGTCGATGCCGCTCAGGACGGCCACCTCGACATCGCCGCGGCGCTTGCGGCTGAACTCCGTGACGACTACCCGGGTCTGCGTACCGCGACCGCGGCGCGAGTGCTCGTCCTCCAAGCCCAGGGGCGTTTCGCGGAAGCGCTGATGGTCGCGATGACGCTCGTCGAGGACCCCGGGCAGACGCCCGCCGAAGCGGCGGTCGCGTTCGCCGCGCTCGGCGGACTCGCCTGCGCCACAGTGGAAGCGGGGCAGCTCGACCCGGAGCTGGGACTCAGCACCGCAGCACAGGCGATCGAGAACGCCACGACCCTCGGCTATCCCAAGCACAAACTGAACGGATCGCGGGCACTGCACGAGCTGCTTTCGGGCAACGCCGAGCAAGCCATCGCCCTCGCACGCCTGGCCGCGGAGCTCGGCGACGACCGCCTGGGGCGCGCCGACGACCTGGCGACGTTGGCTCGGGCGCACATGACAGCGGGAGACAACCGCTCGGCGCGGCAAGCCCTGGCCGAGGCGGAGAAATTGGTGCCGTGGTGGCCGCGGGTCGCAGCTGCGCGGAGTCGACTCGACATCGGCTAACAGTTCGCAGATAACGCACGATGACCTCCTTATCATCAACACGCCGTTCGATCACGTGTTCGACGATACAGACATCATCAGGCGCATGAGCTGCACAAATCGACATTCACTCGATCGAGCGAATATGGTGGCGCGAGCCGGATCGGCGGTGCAAGCATTAATGGCGTCCGGACGATCCGGACGCCATTAATCAGCCAGCCACCTCGATCAACGCAACGGAGGCTTATTAGCAACAACCATTAAGCAAGGACGACCTTGCCCAACTCAGCTTGAGTCGCGAGAAGCTGATGCTTCGGCAGCACTCGAGCCGTGACGCCGAGCGCACCGGCATGCGGAAGCGTCACCTCGGCCGAGTACCGACCATCAGCGACCGGGCGCATGGGCGCGGTCACGACGTCACTGAGTTCATCCGCATCACTCACCCGCCCGACAACAGCCTGCACCTCGACATCGGACGGATCGAGTCCGGCCAGATCGACCGACGCGTGGACGTGCACGCGATCCCCGATCACCGGTGTGTGTCCGTCCTCGAGGGCCAACTCGCAGCTCGTCACCCGGATGTGCGGCCAGGCACCCGCGAGCCGCCGCCGGTATTCCGCCAGATCCTTCGCGACCTGGAATCCATCGGACTGCGCGACAACGCCCGCGGTCGCGGCGGGCGCGTAGTGCGCTTCGACGTACTCCCGAACCATGCGCGAGGCCTGCACCTGCGGGCCGAGCGACTGCAACGTGTGTCGAACCATCGACATCCAGCGGCTGGGCGCCCCGGCTTGGTCGCGGTCATAGAAGAGAGGAGCAACCTGTGATCCGAGCAGTTCGTACAGCGCGGCCGCCTCCAGGTCGTCACGCCGCACGGGGTCGTTGACGCCGTCGGCGGTCGGGATGGCCCAGCCATTGCTGCCGTCGTAGAACTCGTCCCACCATCCATCCCGAATGGACAGATTCAGGCCACCGTTCAACGCGGCCTTCATCCCGGAGGTTCCGCACGCCTCCAGTGGCCGCATTGGATTGTTCAACCAGACGTCGCAGCCCCAGTACAGATAGCGGGCCATCGACATGTCGTAGTCGGGCAGGAAGACGATGCGGTGCCGAACCTGCGGGTCGTCGGCGAAGCGGACGATCTGCTGGATCAGCGCCTTGCCACCATCGTCGGCGGGATGAGACTTACCCGCGACGACGAGTTGAACGGGACGCTCCGGGTGGAGCAGGAGGGCACGCAGGCGCTCGGGGTCGCGGAGCATCAGCGTGAGCCGCTTGTAGGTCGGCACCCGGCGAGCGAAGCCGACCGTGAGCACATCCGGGTCGAAGACGGAGTCCGTCCAGTTCAGCTCGAGCGCGGAGGCGCCACGCTGCAGCCAGGCGGCGCGCACCCTGCGGCGGACCTCCCCGACCAGGCGCTCGCGCAAGCCACACCGGAGCCGCCAAAGCTCGGTGTCGTCCAGCGCGTCGACCGCGGCCGCACCGTCCTCGGACGATGCGTCGCCGAAGGCGGTGGACATCTCCCGCGCCGCCCAGGTGGGGCCGTGGACACCGTTCGTCACCGACGAGATCGGCACCTCATCGGTGTCGAACCCGGGCCACAGGCCACCGAACATGGATCGGCTGACGGCGCCGTGGAGTTTCGAGACTCCGTTGGCGCGCTGGGCGAGACGCAGGCCCATGTGAGCCATGTTGAACATGCCCGCGTTGTCTTCGGCGCCCAGCGCCAAGATGCGGCGAAGATCAATACCAGGAAGGAGGGATTCATCGCCGAAGTAGTGCTGGACCAGATCCACCGGGAACCGGTCGATCCCCGCGGGGACAGGTGTGTGGGTCGTGAACACAGTTCCCGCGCGGACCACTGACATCGCTTGGTCGACTTCGAGGTTGTTTCCGGAGACGAGCTCGCGGAGTCGTTCCAAGCCAAGGAAACCGGCGTGGCCCTCGTTGGTGTGGAAGACCTCGGGCTGCGGAGTTCCGGTCAGCTCGCAGTAGGTGCGGACGGCGCGGACACCGCCGATTCCCGCCAGGATCTCCTGGCGGATCCGGTGGTCCTGGTCGCCGCCGTAGAGCCGGTCGGTGACGCTTCGCAGGTCGTCGGAGTTCTCTTCGATGTCGGAGTCCAGCAGCAGCAGCGGCACCCGGCCGACCTGGGCTTTCCAGATCCTGGCGCGCAGGATGCGCCCACCGGGCATCGCCACGTGAACCAGGATGGGCGCCCCGGACGGCTCGGCGAGGGGTTCGAGCGGCAAGCCGCTCGGGTCGATGATCGGGTAGTGCTCGACCTGCCAGCCATCGAGGGAAAGGGATTGCCTGAAGTAACCAGACCGATACAGCAGACCGACGCCGATGAGCGGCACCCCGAGGTCGGACGCGGCCTTCAGGTGATCGCCTGCCAGGACGCCGAGTCCACCCGAGTAGTTCGGGAGCGCCTCGGTGACGCCGAACTCCATCGAGAAGTAGGCGATGGAAGCGGGGAACCGGGTGCCGTTGAGTTCCTCGCCGCGGCGCTGGTACCAGCGGGGCTCCTCCATGTACTGCCGGAGGTCGGCCGAGATCGCGCGCACTCTGTCGAGGAACTCTTCGTCGGCGGCCAGGCGGTCCAGCCGTTCGGCCGGAACCTGCGCCAGCAGGTGCAGCGGGTCACCACCGACCCGCTGCCAGATGTCCTGGTCGACGGCGGCGAACAGGTCTTGGGTGGGCGGGTGCCAGGTCCACCGCAGGTTGGTGGCGAGCGTGCCGAGATCGGCAAGCTGCTCCGGAAGACCGGCACGGACGGTGAATCGGCGTACGGCTCTCACGGAGGACGACCCTAGCGGCCACGCTGGATCGAGCAAGCCACCCCAGGGGACGCCGACCCCCAGATCGCGCGACCACACGCCGAAAGGCGCAGGTGAAAGGAGGTTTGACCACGCGAAGACTCGACACCGATCGATTCAGCGACGCACCACCAGCGCGGCGGAAGGCCGCGGGGCGCCGAGGCGGCTGAGCGCTCCGGGGCGCTGGCCCTGTGCTTGGGCTGCCGAGCACCAGACCTGCGGATGCGGGTAGTGGGCAACGGCAGGGCACGGGCACCGGGCGGTGCGGGGGGCGCGAACTGCCGGGGTGCGCAGGCGAGAGGTGCGGGCGCGCTGACACCGGCGGTGCGCAGTGCGTTGTCGCAATGCAGGGAGACGGCTGCCGGACGTGGGCGCCTGGGCACGGGGCACGGGGCACGGTTCTCGGGGCACCGGGCACGGCGCGGTGGGGCATGGCGCACGGCGTGCGCGTGAGAGCACGGCTTGCGGTGCCGCACGGCGCAACGCGGCACGGCGGGTGACACGGCGCGACGGGGCACGGCACAGCACGGCGAGAGGGCGGCACGGCGCGGTGCGCAGCGCACGTTGCGTGCGCAGTGCGGTGCGGGCACGGCACTGCGCGGCGCGGGCGCCCGGCACAGTGCGTGGCGCGGCGCGCGTGGGTGCGGGCTGCGGCTGCGGCTGCGGCTGCGGCTGCGGCTGCGGCTGCGGGCGAGTTGGCCGAGTGTGGGGTTGGTGTGTGTGGTGGTGTGTGCGGTGCGGGGGTGGGTGTTTGGGGGGGTAGGGGTCGAGGGTGTGGGAGGGGGCGGGAGGTGTTCGTTGCGTGGGGCTGGATCGAGCAAGGCAGACTGGGGGGAGGCAGCCGAAACGAGAGGAGCCTGACCGGTGAGCGGTCGGCTGGGTATCGACGATGTCTCCCCGATCGTGGCGTGTGGGCGCTATCCGGCGAAAGGGGTGGTGGGCGAGCACATTCCGATCCGGGCGACCGTGTGGCGAGAAGGCCATGACGCCGTCGCCGCGACTGTTACGTGGCGGGGGCCTGGGGATGTGAAGGCTCGGCGGACCGCGATGCGGATGGAGGCCGAGGATCGGTGGGTGGCCGAGGTGGTGCCCGATCATCCCGGATTGTGGACGTACCGGGTGGACGCGTGGAGTGATCCATGGGCCACGTGGCGGCACGCGGTCGAGGTGAAGGTGGCGGCGGCGCAGACCGCTGACGAGTTGGCCAATGATCTTGAGGTCGGCGCGCGGCTGCTGGAACGGGTGGCGCGCAGGCCGGATCGGAGTGGGGACCGGAAGCTGCTGGTGTCGGCGGCGCGGGCGTTGCGGGATGGTGGGTTGCCGCTGCCGGCGCGGATCGCGGAGGCGTTGTCGGAGGCCGCGAAGCGGGTGATGACGGCGCACCCGGTTCGGGAGCTGATCACCAAGGGGCGGCCGCTGCAGCTGCTTGTCGACCGGAAGGCCGCGCTCTACGGGTCGTGGTACGAGTTCTTCCCGCGGTCGACCGGGGGTGTGGACGCCGACGGGCGGCCGGTGCACGGGACGTTCGAGACCGCCGCCAAAGAACTGGAGCGGGCGGCGGACATGGGGTTCGACGTCGTCTATCTGCCGCCGATTCATCCCATTGGCGCGGTCAATCGGAAGGGGCCGAACAACAGCGTTCTGTCCGCTCCGGGGGACGTCGGGTCGACGTGGGCGATCGGGTCGGCTGAGGGTGGGCACGACGCGATCCATCCCGAGTTGGGGACGTTCGAGGACTTCGACGCGTTCGTGGCCAGGGCGAAGGAGCTCGACCTTGAGGTCGCACTCGACTTCGCCTTGCAGTGCGCGCCGGATCATCCCTGGGTCGAGGCGCACCCCGAGTGGTTCACGACGCGGCCGGACGGGTCCATCGCGTACGCGGAGAACCCGCCGAAGAAGTACCAGGACATCTATCCGATCAACTTCGACAACGACCCCGAGGGCCTCTACGCCGAGGTGCTGCGGGTCATCCTGCTGTGGGTCGACCACGGGGTGCGCATCTTCCGGGTCGACAACCCGCACACCAAGCCGCCGGACTTCTGGGAGTGGCTGATCAAGCAGGTCAAGGACGTGGCCCCGGACGTTCTTTTCCTGTCCGAGGCGTTCACCCGGCCCGCGCGGCTCTACGGGCTCGCGCGGTTGGGGTTCACCCAGTCCTACACGTACTTCACGTGGCGGACCGGGAAGCAGGAGCTGATCGACTTCGGGGTCGAGCTGGTCGAGCACGCCGATGAGGCGCGGCCCAACCTGTTCGTCAACACGCCCGACATCCTGCACGCGTCGCTGCAGTACGGCGGGCCCGCGATGTTCGCGATCCGGGCGGCGCTGGCCGCGACGCTGGCCCCCACCTGGGGCGTGTACTCCGGCTTCGAGCTGTACGAGCACGAAGCCGTCCGCGAGGGCAGCGAGGAGTACCTCGACTCGGAGAAGTACCAGCTCAGGCCGCGTGACTACGCCAAGGCGATGGCCGACGGCCGGTCGTTGCAACCGTGGATCACCCGGCTCAACGCGATCCGGCGGACCCACCCGGCGCTGCAGCAGCTGCGCACGCTCCGGTTCCACCACGTGGACAACGACGCGCTGATCGCGTACTCAAAGGTCGATCCCGCGACCGGCGACACCGTGGTCACCGTGATCACCCTCGACCCGAACGCCGCCCAGCAGGGCACGCTGTGGCTCGACCTGGCCGCCATCGGGCTCGACCCGCACCGCACCTACACCGCCCACGACGAGGTCTCCGGGCAGACCTGGCAGTGGGGGTCGGCGAATTTCGTCCGGCTCGACCCGTGGCAGGCGGTGGCGCACATCGTTCACGTTCGGCGGTGAGGGTTCACCTGTCGGGATCGGTGGTACCGCCACATCAAGAGCAGGCAGCGCCACGCTGACCAGGCGCTCCGTTCGTGGTACGCATTGTCGAACGGCGACTATCACGAGGGCGACTCAGCATGACGGTTCACGACGCGACCGCGCCGGACGCGGCACTCGGGCTTGACGGAATCCCGCACACGGGCGAGGCGATGACCGACGACGGTCATCTTGTCGAGCCCCAAGCCGAGGACTTCCGCCATGCCCGAACCGTTCCGACGGATCTGCACTGGTACAAGAACGCCGTCTTCTACGAGGTCCTGTGCCGCGCGTTCAACGACTCCGACGGCAACGGCACCGGCGACCTGCGCGGCCTCGCCGACAAGCTCGACTACCTGCAGTGGCTGGGCGTCGACTGCCTCTGGCTGCCGCCGTTCTACGCGTCCCCGCTGCGTGACGGTGGCTACGACATCAGCGACTTCCGCGCGGTGCTGCCCGAGTTCGGCACCGTCGACGACTTCGTCCACCTGCTCGACCAGGCCCACCAGCGCGGCATCCGGGTGATCACCGACCTGGTGCTCAACCACACGAGTGACGCCCATCCGTGGTTCCAGGAGTCCCGGCAGCACCCGGACGGCCCCTACGGTGACTACTACGTCTGGTCCGACACCGACGAGGCGTACTCCGACGCCAGGATCATCTTCGTCGACACCGAGACGTCGAACTGGACCTACGACCCGGTGCGCGGCCAGTTCTACTGGCACCGCTTCTTCTCCCACCAGCCCGACCTCAACTACGAGAACCCCGAGGTCGCCGAGGCGATGCTCGACGTGCTGCGGTTCTGGCTGGACATCGGCATCGACGGCTTCCGGCTCGACGCCGTGCCCTACCTGTTCGAGGAAGAGGGCACGAACTGCGAGAACCTGCCGCGCACCCACGAGTTCCTGAAGCGCTGCCGCAAGGTCGTCGACGACGAGTACCCCGGCCGGGTGCTGCTCGCCGAGGCCAACCAGTGGCCCGCCGACGTGGTCGAGTACTTCGGCGACGGTGACGGCGACGAGTGCCACATGGCCTTCCACTTCCCGCTGATGCCGCGGATCTTCATGGCGGTGCGCCGCGAGTCGCGGTTCCCGATCTCGGAGATCCTGGCCCAGACGCCCGCGATCCCCGCGGCCGCCCAGTGGGGCATCTTCCTGCGCAACCACGACGAGTTGACCTTGGAGATGGTCACCGACGAGGAACGCGACTACATGTACGCGGAGTACGCCAAGGACCCGCGGATGAAGGCCAACATCGGCATCCGCAGACGCTTGGCGCCGCTGTTGGACAACGACAGCAACCAGATGGAGCTGTTCACCGCTCTTCTGCTGTCCCTGCCCGGCTCGCCCGTCCTCTACTACGGCGACGAGATCGGCATGGGCGACAACATCTGGCTCGGCGACCGCGACGCCGTCCGCACGCCGATGCAGTGGTCGCCGGACCGCAACGCGGGCTTTTCCCGCTGCGACCCGGCCCGCCTGTACCTGCCCGCGATCGCCGACCCGGTTTACGGCTTCCAGGCGGTCAACGTCGAGGCGCAGATGAACAACACCAGTTCGCTGCTGCACTGGACCCGCCGGATGCTCCAGGTCCGCAAGGAGCACCCGGCTTTCGGCCTCGGCGACTTCACCGAGTTGGGCGCGTCCAACCCGAGCGTCCTCGCCTACCTGCGCCGCCACGAAGACGACGTCGTGATCTGCGTGAACAACCTGTCCCGTTTCCCCCAGCCGGTGGAGCTGCACTTGGCCGACCACGCGGGCTGGGTTCCGATCGAGCTGACCGGCGGGGTGCGCTTCCCGCCGATCGGTGAGCTGCCCTACCTGCTGACGCTGCCCGGACACGGCTTCTACTGGTTCCAGCTCACCCCCGAGGAGGGCGAAGGACCGTGAGCACCCGTCCCCAGCACGCCGTCGAGTCCTTGGCCGACGACCTGCGCGAGTGGCTGCCGACGCAGCGCTGGTTCGCCGCGAAGGGCGCCGAGGTGGTCGACCTCCGGGTCGACCGCGCCGCGATGCTGGCCCCCGGTCTGATCCACGCCCTGATCGACGCCGACGGCGACGTCTACCAGGTGCTGATCGGCGTGCGGGACGAGGTGCCGGAGGGCCCGGTGATCGGCAGACTCGGCGAGTCCTACGCCTACGAGGCGACCCAGGACCCCGAGCTGATGGCGGTGCTGCTGGAGCTGATGGCCGAGGGCCGCACCGAGGGCGGTGTCCGGTGGACGCCCGAGGTGGAGCTGGTCACGGGCCTGCGCGCGCGGCCGATCGGGGTCGAGCAGAGCAACACGTCGATCGTGTTCGGCTACCACTACATCCTCAAGCTGTTCCGCCGCCCGTACCAGCCGCCCAACCGTGACGTCGAGTTGCACCGGGCGCTGCACCGGGTCGGCAGCACGCAGGTGGCCGAGCCGGTGGCCGTGGTGGAGACCGACGACCTGGTGCTCGGGTTCGCCCAGCGCTACCTGGCCGACGCCGCCGAGGGCTGGGCGACGGCGACCGCGAGTGTGCGCGACCTGCTGGCTGAGGGCGACCTCCACGCCGGTGAGGTGGGCGGCGACTTCGCGGGCGAGTCGGCGCGGCTGGGTGCCGCGGTGGCGCAGGTGCACGCCGACCTGGCGGCCGCGCTGGGCACCGAGGTCGTGAAGGCCGACCGGGTCAACGGCGAGGCCGAGTCGATGCACGGCCGGTTGGACGCGGTGCTGGCCGCGGTCCCGGCGCTGGCCGAGCACGAGCCGATGCTGCGCGCGGCGTTCGACGCGGTCCGTGCGCTGCCCGACGGCGTCGAGGTCCAGCAGATCCACGGCGACCTGCACCTGGGCCAGGTCCTGCGGACCACGGCGGGCTGGGTGCTGATCGACTTCGAGGGTGAGCCCGCCGCGCCGCCCGAGCTGCGGATGGTGCCGCGGTCGCCGCTGCGGGACGTGGCGGGGATGCTGCGGTCGTTCGACTACGCGGCCTGGCAGCTGCTGGGCGCCGACGACGACCACCAGCGCGCGACCAGGGCCGCGGAGTGGAGCGACCGCAATCGTGCTTCTTTCTGCGAGGGCTACGCCTCGGTCGCGGGCGCCGATCCGCGGGACAGCCCGGTGCTGCTGCGGGCATTCGAGCTGGACAAAGCGGTCTACGAGGTGGCCTATGAACACCGCAACCGGCCGGACTGGGTTCGCATACCGCTCGCCGCCTTGCGCAGATCGTGAGGTTTCGGGCGGGGCGGATCGTGGTTAACCTGATCGACAGGGAACAAACGCGACGAACAGGATCGAGGTGGCCTGCATGCGGATCTCGGATGTGTTGCGTGGCAAGGGCGCGAGTGTGGCCACCGTTGATCCTGGCACGACAGTCGCCGGGCTGATCAGAGCGCTAGCCGAACACAACGTGGGTGCCCTCGTGGTCGTCGACAACGATTCCGTCGTCGGGATCGTCTCCGAGCGCGACATCGTGCGCAGGCTCAACGAGCACGGCGGCGACCTGCTCAACGCCACCGTCGCCGAAATCATGACCGCGGACGTGGTCACCTGCGTCCCGGAGGACAGCGTCGACAGCCTGGCCTCGACCATGACCGAGCGCCGGATCCGGCACATGCCGGTGGTCGTCGACGGCAAGCTCACCGGCATCGTCAGCATCGGCGACGTCGTGAAGGTGCGAATCAGCCAACTCGAGACAGATCGAGATCAACTGCAGTCCTACATCGCCCAAGGATGAGACCTTTTGGTTTCTGAGATCGAGCGCCTGCTCGCGGGTGCCCACCACGATCCCCATTCGCTGCTCGGCGTCCACCCGGACCCTGGCAGACCCGGTGGGGGCGTGGTGCGGACCCTGCGTCCGCACGCCAAGGGCGTGACGGCGCTCGTCGGGCCCGACCGCTACGACCTCGACGACCTCGGCGGCGGGCTGTTCGAGGCCACGCTGCCCGAGCGCCCGGACGAGTACCGGCTGGAGGTCGACTACGGGGCCGACCCGCTGGTCGTGGACGACCCGTACCGCTGGCTGCCGACCCTGGGCGAGCTTGATCTGCACCTGTTCGGCGAGGGGCGGCACGAGCGGCTGTGGGACGTCATGGGCGCGCGGGTGCGCACCTACGACACCCCGTCGGGGCCGGTCAGCGGCACGTCGTTCGCGGTGTGGGCGCCGACGGCGCGCGGCGTGCGGGTGTGCGGCGACTTCGACGGCTGGGACGGGCGGGCGACGCCGATGCGGTCGCTCGGGTCGTCCGGGGTGTGGGAGTTGTTCGTGCCGGGGGTCGGGGCCGGGACGCGGTACAAGTTCCGCATCCACGCCGCCGACGGCTCGTGGCACGAGAAGGCCGACCCGATGGCGTTCGCCACCGAGGTGCCGCCCGCGACCGCGTCCGTTGTGTCCATTTCGGACTACGAGTGGGGCGACGCGGACTGGGTCGAGCGCCGCGACGCCACCGACTGGAGCCGGGCGCCGATGAGCGTCTACGAGGTGCACCTCGGCTCGTGGCGGCAGGGCCTCGGCTACCGGGAGCTCGCCGAGCAACTCGGCGACTACCTGGCCGAGCACAACTTCACCCACGTCGAGCTGCTGCCGGTCGCCGAGCACCCGTTCGGCGGGTCGTGGGGGTACCAGGTCACGTCGTACTACGCGCCGACGTCGCGGTTCGGCGGTCCGGACGACTTCCGGTTCTTCGTCGACACGCTGCACCAGCGGGGCATCGGCGTGCTGGTCGACTGGGTGCCCGCGCACTTCCCGCGCGACTCGTGGGCGCTGGCCCGGTTCGACGGCGGGCCGCTGTACGAACACGGCGATCCGCGGCGCGGCGAGCAGCCGGACTGGGGCACGCTGGTGTTCGACTTCGGCCGCCCGGAGGTGCGTAACTTCCTGGTCGCGAACGCGCTGTACTGGCTGGAGGAGTTCCACGTCGACGGGCTGCGGGTCGACGCCGTCGCGTCGATGCTGTACCTCGACTATTCGCGCAACGACGGCGAGTGGCTGCCCAACATCCACGGCGGCCGGGAGAACCTGGACGCGGTGGCGTTCCTGCAGGAGCTGAACGCGACCGTCTACAAGCACCACCCTGGCACGGTGATGATCGCCGAGGAGTCGACGGCGTGGCCAGGCGTGACGCGGCCGACGCACCTCGGTGGGCTCGGGTTCGGCTTCAAGTGGAACATGGGCTGGATGCACGACACGCTGCGCTACACCAGCCACGATCCGGTGCACCGGGCGTTTCACCACAACGAGTTGACGTTCTCGCTGATGTACGCGTGGAGTGAGAATTTCGTGCTGCCGCTGTCGCACGACGAGGTCGTGCACGGCAAGGGCTCCCTGTGGACGCGGATGCCGGGCGACGACTGGAACAAGGCGGCTGGGCTGCGGGCGCTGCTGGCGTACATGTGGGCGCACCCCGGCAAGCAGCTGCTGTTCATGGGCGGGGAGTTCGGGCAGGTCAGGGAGTGGTCGGAGGGGCGGTCGCTGGACTGGGACCTGCTGGACGACCCGCTGCACCTGGGCGTGCGGTCGCTTGTCGCGGACCTGAACGCGGTGTATCGGGAGAGCCCGGCGCTGTACGGGGCGGACACAGGGCCTGAGGGGTTCTCGTGGATCGACGCCAACGATTCCGCGGGGAACGTGATCAGCTTCGTGCGGTCGGCGGGCGCGGAGGAATTGGTGTGTGTCGCCAACTTCGCCGGGATGCCGCATCACGACTACCGGGTGGGGCTGCCGCGCGGCGGACGGTGGCGCGAGGTGCTCAACACGGACGCGTCGGGGTATGGCGGGTCGGGTGTGGGCAACTACGGCGGGGTGGACGCCGAGGACGTGCCCTGGCATGGGCGGCAGGCATCGGCCAAGCTCCAACTGCCTCCCCAGGGCGTCCTCTGGCTCGCCCCGGAGTGATCCCGCCTGCCCGCGGACGGCTGTGAGCTGCTCGCGGGACCGTTCTGGCCCGGTGGCCTGCGGGCTGGGGCACACTGGAGCCGTGCGCTCCCTGCTTGGTCATCGTGTCCGGCTCTCGCTGGCCCTCGTGCTGGTGGTGGCCGTCACCGCCTGCACGACCACCGTCCCCGGCACCCCCGTCGGCCAGGGCACGGTCATGTCCAGGGACGAGCCGGGCAATCCCGGCGGCGTCGACCCGTCCTTCGTCGAGAACACCGACAAGGGCGAGATCGACCGGCTCGCCGCCACGGTGATCACCGATGTGCGGGCCTACTGGGAGCAGGCCTTCCCCGACACCTTCGGCAAGGAGTTCACCGACCTCAAGGGCGGCTACTTCTCCGTCGACACCTCCGACGCCGAGAGCCAGGCGCCGCCCTGCACCGACAAGGCCAACGACGTCGAGGGCAACGCCTTCTACTGCCCCTCCGCCGACATCATCGCCTGGGATCGGGCCGCGCTGCTGCCGGTGCTGCGGGACCGGTTCGGCGAGGCCGCGGTGATGCTGGTGCTGGCCCACGAGTACGGCCACGCGGTGCAGAACCGGACGGGCGCCGGGCTCGACCAGCGCAGGGAGAACCCCAAGAAGTTCCCCACGATCCTCATCGAGGCCATGGCCGACTGCTACGCGGGCTCGTTCGTCCGCTGGGTCGCCGACGGCAAGGCCGAACACCTGAACATCGCCAAGGAACGGCTGGACTCCGCCCTCGAATCGCTGATCAGCTTCCGCGATCCGATCGGGACCGAGCAGACCGACCGCGGCGCGCACGGCGACGCGTTCGACCGGGTGTCGGCGTTCCAGGACGGCTACGAGAAGGGCGTCGACCTGTGCGCCAAGATGACGGTCGACAACCGGACCTTCACCCTCAGCGGCTTCATCGACGCCGGTGACCAGGCGCGCGGCGGCAATCTGCGGTTCGACCAGATCGTCGAGTCGATCTCGCCGAAGCTCAACGAATACTTCGCCGCGCTGATGGCCAAGTCGGGCAAGACGTGGACCGAGCCGAAGGTCAGCACCGTCGGGCAGGCCCCGCAGTGCGGCGGCGGCAAGCAGGGGCCCGTCGCGTACTGCCCGGACGGCGGTCGGGTCGAGGTGGACAACAAGAAGGAACTCCCGAAGATCCACGCCGACATCGGCGACTTCGCCACCGGCGCCCTCATCGCCAGCCGGTTCGGGGTGGCCGCGCTGGCCATCGCGGGCAAGCCCACCGACGGGGCCGACGCGCAGAAGTCGATCGTGTGCCTGGCGGGTGCGTTCACCGGCTCGCTGTTCGCCGCCGAGCAGCGCTTCCTCTCCCCCGGCGACCTCGACGAGGCCGTGCAGGTCCTCCTCGACTACGACTACGCCGCCCGCGACGCCAAGGGCGCGTCGATCGACGCGGGTTTCGACCGCGTCACCGCCTTCCGCGACGGCTTCACCCAGGGCGGCGAGAAGTGCGGTCTCACCTGACATGTCCGGATCGGCGCACGACGATCCGGACTCCCCAGTAGGGTGCAGCCAGGCATAACGGGTGGGAGTGAACGTGCGGATCAGGATCGCGGCGACGCTGGCGGCTGCGGCCATGCTGGCCACGCAGCTCGGTGGCTGCGGCAAGACCATCACCGGCACCCCACGCGCCGTCGGTGACATCGACGCGGGCACCGCGGCGGGCATCCCGATCGACAACTCGAAGCCCAGTGGACCCAAGCAGGGCGTGGGCAACGCCGAGTTCACCGTCGACAACGCCGACAAGGGCGAGATGGACCGGCTCGCGGTCAACGCGCTGGCCGACATCTACGACTACTGGACCGAGCGGATGCCCGCCGACTTCGACGGCCAGAAGTTCGAGCCACTCAAGCGACTCGTCTCGTACGACTCCAACGGCACCGCGCTGAAGGTGTGCAACGCGTCGACGGCGAAGTCGGTCAACGCGTTCTACTGCAGCCTCGACGACAGCGTGTCGTGGGACCGCGGCGTGCTGCTGCCGATGCTGGACAAGCAGTTCGGCCCGATGTCGGTTGTCGCGGTGCTCGCCCACGAGATGGGCCACGCCGTGCAGTTCCGGCTGGGCAAGAAGAGCAACATCGGCCAGGGCACGCCGACGATCGTCAAGGAACAGCAGGCCGACTGCTACGCGGGCGCGTTCTTCCGGCACGTCGCCGAGGGCAAGGCCAAGCACTTCGAGATCAACGTCGGCAAGGGCCTCAACCAGGTGCTCGCCACGATGTTCTTCATCCGCGACCCGGCTGGCCTGTCGGCCAACAAGCAGGGCGCGCACGGCCTGGCGTTCGACCGCGTCTTCGCGTTCCAGGCGGGCTTCACCGAGGGCCCCAAGCGCTGCGCGCGGATGGACCCCGCCGAGATCAACAGCCGCATCGCCGAGAAGGAGCGCGACGAGCAGGACGAGGAGGTCGGCGGCCAGGTCGACGTCGCCACCCAGAAGAACCAGGGCTTGCTGCGCAAGAGCCTGGACGAGGCATTCAAGCGCACCGGCGCCGCCCCGCCCGAGATCAAGGACAGCGGCGCGAAGTGCGCCGACGGCACCTCGACGCCGCCCGCGACGTACTGCGCGGAAGAGAACGTGGTCTCCATCGATCTCAAGGCGCTGAAGAAGATCGCCACGCCGCCCAAACGCGGTCAGGAACCGGGTGAGGACGGCAACGGCATCGGCGATTTCGCCGCGTTCGCCGAGATCGCGTCGCGGTACTCGCTGTCGATCCAGAAGTCGGTGGGCGCGAACATGGAGGGCGAGAAGGCCGGCCTCCGCACGGCCTGCCTGACCGGCGCCTGGGCCGCGTTCACCGTCGACAAGGTCCCCGGCGACGGCGACGGCGGCCTGCACATCGCCGTCGGCGACCTCGACGAGGCGGTGGCGGAGCTGCTGCAGGACAGCAGCCTGATCGCCGCCGACGTCAAGGGCGTGCAGATCCCGTCCGGCTTCGCCCGCGTCGAGGCGTTCCGGGTCGGCTACTTCGACGGCGACAAGGGCTGCGCGACCCAGTTCAGCTGAGACGACAAAGGAGCCCCGGCGCGCTGCCGGGGCTCCTTTTGCTGTCTCAGTACAGCGCGCTGGCGAGGTCGCGGCGGGCCTTGGCCACCCGCGGGTCGTCGGCGGCGAACAGGTCGAACAGCGACACCAGGTGGGTGCGGGCCTTGTCGCGGTCGTCGCCCGCGGTGCGCCGCACCGTGTTGATCAGGCGGGTGAAGGCCACCTCCACTTGCTGGCCCGCCAGTTCCAGGTCCGCGGCGGCGACCTGGGCGTCGACGTCGTCCGGGGACATGTCGGCGCGGACGATCACCGACGGGTCGGTGGCCTCGGTGCGGGCGAGGAACTCGACCTGGGCGAGGGCGGCCTTGGCTTCCTCGTTGCCGGGTTCGGCGTCGAGGATGGACTGGTAGGCGGCGGCCGCGGCGGTGTAGTCGCCCTGTTCGAACGCGGTCTCGGCGGCGATGAAGCGCTCGTCCTCCGGCTCCGGTTCCGGCGCGGCGGCGCCCGCCGGGGCGGCTTCCTCGGCGGCGCGGATGCCGGGCATGCGGTCGCGGAGGGCGTCGAGCAGGCCGCCGATCCACTGGCGGAGGCGCTCCTCCGGGGGGACCTCGGCGAATGCCTCGACCGGCTGGCCCGCGGCGATCGCCACGACCATCGGCACCGACTGGGCGCCGAAGAGCTGGGCGACGCGGGGGCTGGTCTCGACGTCGACCTTGCACAGCCGCCACGCGCCGTTGTACTCGGCGACCAGGCGGTCGAGCAGGGTGAGCAGCTGCTGGGACTGGGCCGACCAACTCGCGTGCAGCGCGACCAGCACGGGCACGTCCATCGACCGCTCGACGACCTCGGTCTGGAACGTAGCCTCGGTCACGTCGGTGGCGAACGCGCTGGTGGGCGCCGGAGCGGCACCGGTGGGAGCCTTGGCGGCGGTGTCCGCCCGGGCCTTGAGGGCGGACAGGTCGACGGCCCGGGAGAGGGCGGCAGACAGGGCGGCGGTCTGGCGTGGATCTGGCCTAGTCACGGTGTCATCCTGACATGGTCGTTTCGGCGGCGTCCGGGCTCCCGGCCATCTCGGCGAGCGCGGCCTCGGGGTCCAGACCCATCGGGTTGCGCCGCATCACCTCGTTCTGCCTGCTGAGCCGCAGCGACAGCGGCGCGAGCAGCTCCACCAGCCGCGCCGTGCCCTGCTCGCCCAGCTCGATCCACGGCGCGGCGGCGGCCTCGTCGGTCAGCGCCTCGACGGTGTCGCGCAGGTCGCGGCCCTCGTCGGACAGCGCGCCGTCGTCGCCCAGCAGGCCGCGTTCGCGTAGGCGCTGGTCGGCCGCGGTCCACTCGCCCTCCGACCACTTGCGGGCGGCGCGCAGGTACTCGCCGGGCAGGCCCTTGTCGGCGCCGAACAGCACGAGCGTCTCGCACTCGTCGAGGCCCGCGGTGACCAGCGCGGCCACGTGCCCGTCGCCGCGGGACTCGCGCAGGGTCGTGGTGACCTGCCACAGCGCGAGGTGCGGCTGCTCGGGCAGCTCCAGCGCGGCGTTCGCGGCGCCCAGCGGGCGTCCGGCGGTGGGAATCCACGGCGCGACGGCGCGGGCGATGTCGGCGGCCTCGGCGATGTCCTGGCCCTCGACGACCTCGTCGCCGAGCATCCGGCGCAGCGCCGCGTCGACCCCGGCCAGCCTGGCGCGCAGGAACTCCGCGGGCGAGGCGATGTCCCACGCCTCCGGCAACGCGCGCTCGACCATGGACGGGTGGAAGTTGTAGAACAGGCTCGTCACCAGCCAGGCCGGGGCGGCGCCCAGCGGCGCGGCGCGCATGCCGAAGTAGCCCATCCACCGGCCCTTGCAGCCGAGGGCGTCGGTCTCGGCGATCGACTCGGGGGTGAAGTAGGTGACGTCGTGATACGGCTCGAAGCACAGCCACAACTGGCGCGGGTCCATGCCGCGATCCTATGAGTCGGCGAGGTAGCGCTCGACCCTTTCGACCTTCGCGGTCAGCTGACCTGTGTGACCGGGCCGGATATCTGCCTTGAGCACCAGCCCGACGCGCGGAAAGTTCTCCAGCAGGACGTCGGTGGCCTTCTTGACCACGGCCATCACCTCGTCCCACTCGCCCTCGATCGTGGTGAACATGGCCGTGGTCTCGTTCGGCAGGCCGGATTCGCGCACGACCCGCACGGCCGCGGCGACGGCCTCGCCGACGTTCTCCGACTCCCCGCCGAGCGGGCTGACACTGAAGGCGACGAGCACGGCTTCTCCTTCGGATCGGCGTTCCCCGGGGCACACTAGCCACGTGGCCGACCACTGGGTGCTGCACGTCGACCTCGACCAGTTCATCGCCGCGGTCGAGGTCCTGCGCAGACCTGAGCTGCGGGGCCTGCCGGTGGTCGTCGGCGGCCGCGGCGACCCGACCGAGCGCGCGGTGGTGGCGACGGCGTCGTATGAGGCGCGGAAGTTCGGGGTGCGGTCGGGGCTGCCGATGAAGCTGGCGGTCAAGCGCTGCCCGGACGCGGTGTTCCTGCCCAGCGACCCCGAGGCGTACACCGCCGCGTCCGCCGAGGTGATGGCGGTGCTGCGCGGGTTCGGCTTCCCGCTGGAGGTGCTCGGCTGGGACGAGGCGTTCCTCGGCGCCGAGACCGACGACCCGGTCGCGCTGGCCAAGCGGATCCACGACGCCGTGCTCGACGCGACCGCACTGCACTGCTCGGTCGGGATCGGCGACAACAAGCTGCGCGCGAAGCTGGCCACCGACTTCGGGAAACCCGCGGGCGTGTTCCAGCTCACCAAGGACACCTGGTTCGAGGTGATGGGCGACTGTCCGACCGACGCGCTGTGGGGCATCGGGACCAAGACCGCCCGCAAGCTCGCCGAGCTTGGCCTGAACACGGTGCGTGACCTCGCGGCGGCCGACCCCGAGGCGCTGGCCACCCGGATGGGTCCGACGATCGGCCCGTGGCTGCACTCCCTCGGCCTGGGCGCCGGTTCAGCCGAGGTGACCGGGACGCCGTGGGTGGCCCGGTCGCACAGCCGGGAAACCACCTTCCAGCAGGACCTCACCGAGCCGGACGACCTGCGCGAGGCGATCGTGCGGCTCGTCGGGCAGCTCATGGCCGACGTGGACCGGGAGGACCGGCCGGTGATCCGGGTCGGGGTGAAGGCGCGGTTCGCGCCGTTCTTCACGAAGAGCCGCAGCGTGACGCTGCCCGGCCCGACGAGAGCGGCGGCCGAGATCGAGTCGGCGGCGCTGACCGCGCTGGGCCGGTTCGACGTGGACAGGCCCGTCCGACTGCTGGGCGTGCGGGCGGAGTTCGAGCCGCCCGTCGAGGGCTACTGAGCGGTTCCTGGCTGGTAACTTGCTGGTCATGAGGCCGCGTACGTTGCCATTCGATCCGATCGCCCGGGCCGCGGAGCTGTGGCGCGAGCGGATCGGCGACTCGACGACCATGGCCGCGGTGACGAGCGTCATGCGCGTGCAGCAGATCCTCCAGTCCGCTGTGGACGGAGCGCTGAAGCCGCACGGCCTCACCTTCGCCCGCTACGAGGCGCTGGTGCTGCTCACGTTCTCATCACGTGGGAGCCTGCCGATGCGCGTCATGGGCGAGCGGCTGCAGCTGCACCCGACGAGCGTGACCAACATCGTCGACCGGCTCGAGGCCGACGGCCTGGTCCGGCGGATGCCGCACCCGACCGACCGCCGCACCACGCTGGCCGAGATCACCGAGGCCGGGCGCGAATTGCGCGCCCAGGCCACGGCGGCGGTGACGTCTGTCGACTTTGGTCTGCACGGCCTAACCGACCGGCAGACCGCCCAGCTCACCGACCTCCTCGCGAAGGTGCGCAAGGCGGCGGGCGACTTCCAGGACTAGATGGTCTGGCGCGCGGCCACCGGGTCGAGCTTGCCGGTGCGCAGCACCCAGCGCTCGAAGACGATCGTGGCCAGCGGCGGGATGCTCGAGACGAAGGCCCACGCCGTCGTCCACAGGTCCCAGCGCTGCTCGCGCGCGGTGAACGCGGTCACAGCGAGGTAGATCACGAACACGGCGCCGTGGATCGGCCCGAAGACCTTCACCCCGAGGTCGCCGAAGTCGGTGGCGTACTTGAAGAACATGCCGACGAGAAGGCCGAGCCAGGAGAAGGCCTCGGCGATGGCGACGGCGCGGAATCTGGCAGCGGTGTCGAACATGGCTCCAGTGTGGAGCGTGAGCCCCCTCACGCCCCCACCGGGTGCCTTGTGAACACAGCGAAGTCGCCAGGTCACACGCGGGTTTCTAGCTGTCCTCCCAAGTGAAGACCTTCGAGGCGATGAAGCCCACAACGAGGGTGAAGCCGATCAGGACGGCGCATGGCACGACCAGGGCGGCGGCGGACTTGCCGCGGACCAGGAAGTCCATCATGCCGTCGTTCATGTGCCGCAACGGGAACACCTTCGACACCGTCTGCAGCCACGGCGGCGCGGCGTCGATGGGGAAGAACGTGCCGGACAGGAACGCCATCGGCAGCACGACGATGTTGGCCGCTCCGGTCGCGGCTTCCTCGGTCTTGGTGAACGCGCCGATGAGCATGCCGATGGCGAAGAACGCCAGGATTCCGCTGAGGAACACGGGAATCGACATCCACCAGGTGCCGGACAGTCGCAGTCCGAACACCGGCAGCAACGCCACGCCGACGAACACGATCGCCTGCGCGATCGCCACGCCGATCGTGACGCTGAGGCGCGAGCTGAGCACAGTGGTCGGCGTCACCGGGGCCAGACGCAGCCTGCGCAGGACCTGCTTGCGCCGCCAGTTGACCATCGTCAGCGCGGCGCCGAACACGGCCGTGACCGCGATGCCCCACGACAGGATGCCCGGCGTCAGGTACTGGATCGGCTTGAGGGATGCGTCCTCGACCTGGGCGGCGGTGAACTCGAAGCGCGGCGGTTGGCCGGTCGCGCGGATGTTCAGCTCTTGGGTGACGCCCGCGACGATGCCGCGCACCAGACCGGCCTGGGCCTGGTCGCTCGCGGCGAACCGCAGGTCGACCTTGGTGCCGGTGGCCTCGACGAGACCGGGCAGGTCACCGTCGCGGACCTTCTGCACGCCCGCGTCGAGGGAGTCGAAGCGCTCCAACTCGACCGCGCCCGACTGCTCCAGCGCCGCGAGGACGGGGCCGTCGCCGACCGCGCCGAGCTTGAGCTTCTCCGCGCCCGCGTCGCGGAACAGCAGGCCGAATACGACGAGGAACATCAGCGGGAAGACGAAGGTGAAGAACAGCGTGGCCTTGTCGCGCACGAAGCCCTTGACCATGGCAACCGAAAGGCTCTTGAAAGCGCCCTTCATGCTCGGTACTCCCGTCCGGTCAGGTCGAGGAAGACGTCCTCGAGGGTGGCGGTGCGCACCTGGAGCCCGTCGAGCGTGCCCCGCTCGGCCAGCGCGGACAGCACCGGCGCCGGGGTGCGGGTGGAGATGGTGAGCGAGACATCGTCCTCATGGGCGGTGTCGGCGCCGACGAGCGCCTGGGCGTCCTCCAGGGACAGCGAGCCGCGTTCGAGGATGACGTGGGTGGGCGCGTCGAGGCCGCGCACGAGCGTCGCCGGGGCATCCATCGCCAGGATGCGGCCGGTGTCCATGATCGCGACGCGGTCGCACAGGATCTCGGCCTCGTCGAGGTAGTGCGTGGTGTAGACGATGGTCTTGCCCCGCTCCTGGATCGCGCGCAGCACGTCCCAGAGGTTGCGCCGGGCCTGTGGGTCGAGGGCGGCGGTGGGCTCGTCGAGGAAGACGACGTCCGGGTCGTGGACGAGCGCGCAAGCGATCGACAGCCGCTGGCGCTGGCCGCCGGACAGCTTGTCCTCGCGGGTGTCGGCCTTGTCGGTGAGCCCGACGAGTTCGAGCATCTCATCGGCCTTGGCCGGGGCAACGCCGTAGAGCGCGCCGAACGTGCGCAGCTGCTCACGGGCGGTCAGCTTCTCGAAGAACGCCGACGCCTGCAGCTGCACGCCCATCCGGGGCAGCAGCGCCTTGTTGCGCGGGAACGGGCTCTCGCCGAGCAGCCGCACGCTGCCGCCGTCCGGCTCGCGCAGGCCCTCGACGATCTCCAGAGTGGTCGTCTTGCCCGCGCCGTTGGGTCCGAGGATGCCGAAGAACTCGCCCTCGGCGACGGTGAACGAGACACCGTCAACGGCTTTGAGCTCCCCATACGACTTACGAATGTCCTCGACCACGATCGCTTCCGTGGTGACTGTCATGGTCACCAAGGTAGTACCGGTCTAGACCGCGCATCGACAGTTTGGGCCGGTCGGACCAGCCTAATTGGACTGTTGGACGCTCTCGATCAGCGAGTCCGCGGCGGAATAGGGGTCGAGTTCGCCCGACATGACGCGTTTGGCCAGTCCGTCGAGGGCGTCGCCGCCGTGCACGTCGGCCAGGCGGGCGCGCAGGGACTCGACCGCGATCGCCTCGATCTCGGTGCGGGCGCGGGTTGCCCGGCGTTCCTCCAGCTCACCGTGGGCGATCATCCAGTCGCGGTGGGAGTCGATGGCCTCGACCACCTCGGCGATGCCCTCGGCGCGCGCGGCGACCGTCTTGACGATCGGCTGGCGCCAGCTGGCGCCGCGGATCTCCCGGCGCCCCAACGAGATCATGTACTTCAGCTCGCGCACGGTCGTGTCGGCGCCGTCGCGGTCGGCCTTGTTGACCACGAAGACGTCGGCGATCTCCAGGATGCCCGCCTTCGCCGCCTGGATGCCGTCACCCATTCCCGGCGCCAGCAGCACCAGCGTGGTGTCGGCGAGGCCCACGACCTCCACTTCGGACTGTCCAACCCCGACAGTCTCGACGAGCACGACGTCGAAGCCCGCCGCGTCGAGCACGCGCAGCGCCTGCGGGGTGGCCCAGGCCATGCCGCCGAGGTGGCCGCGGGTGGCCATCGACCGGATGAACACGTCCGGATCCGTGGCGTGGTCCTGCATGCGGATGCGGTCGCCGAGCAGCGCGCCGCCGGAGAACGGCGACGACGGGTCGACGGCGAGCACGCCGACACGCTTGCCCTGGCCGCGGTAGGCGGCGACCAACGCCGAAGTGGTCGTCGACTTGCCGACCCCTGGCGACCCGGTGAGCCCGATGACCTGGGCCCGCCCGCCGAGGGGCGCCAGCGCCGCGGCGACCTCGCGCAGCTGCGGACTGGCGTCCTCGACCAGGGAGATGAGCCGGGCGACCGCGCGCGGCTGTCGCTGCCGCGCGCGGTCGACCAGATCGGCTACGTCGACCTGACGGGCCAAGCTCAGGCCTTGGGCACGCTGATGATCAGCGCGTCGCCCTGGCCGCCGCCACCGCACAGCGCGGCCGCGCCGACGCCGCCGCCGCGACGCTTGAGCTCGTACGCCAAGTGCACGATCAGGCGAGCACCGGAGGCACCGATCGGGTGACCGAGGGCGATCGCGCCGCCGTTCACGTTGACGATGTCCTCGGAGATGCCCAGCTTCTGCGTCGACACCACGCCGACCGCGGCGAACGCCTCGTTGATCTCGACCAGGTCGAGGTCGGAGGCCGCCAGGCCCTGCTTGGCCAGCGCGGCCTTGATCGCGTTGGACGGCTGCTCGTGCAGGCTGGCGTCCGGACCGGCCACGACGCCGTGCGCGCCGATCTCGGCGATCCAGGACAGGCCCAGTTCCTCGGCCTTGGCCTTGCTCATGACGACCACCGCGGCCGCGCCGTCGGAGATCTGCGAGGCCGAGCCCGCGGTGATGGTGCCGTCGCTGGCGAACGCCGGACGCAGCTTGGCCAGCGACTCGGCGGTGGTCTCGCCGCGCACGCCCTCGTCGGTGTCGAAGACGACCGGGTCGCCCTTGCGCTGCGGGATGGTGACCGGGGCGATCTCGTCGGCGAACACACCGTCGGCGATCGCCTTGGCCGCCTTCTGGTGCGACGCGGCGGCGAAGGCGTCCTGCTCCTCGCGGGTCAGGTCGTAGCGGGCGTTCACCTTCTCGGTGGACACACCCATCGCGACCTGGTCGAACGCGCAGAACAGGCCGTCGTAGGCCATGTGGTCCTGCAGGGTGACGTCGCCGTACTTGAAGCCGGAGCGGGACTTCGGCAGCAGGTGCGGCGCCTGGGTCATCGACTCCTGGCCGCCCGCGACCACGATGTCGAACTCGCCCGCGCGGATGAGCTGGTCGGCCAGCGCGATGGCGTCGAGGCCGGACAGGCACACCTTGTTGATGGTCAGGGCGGGCACGTCCATCGGGATGCCCGCGGCGACGGCGGCCTGGCGGGCCGGGATCTGGCCCGCGCCCGCGGTCAGGACCTGGCCCATGATCGTGTACTGGACCTGCTCGGGCTTGACGCCCGCCTTCTCCAGCGCTGCCTTGATCGCTACTCCGCCGAGCTGCGCCCCGGTGAAGTCCTTCAGCGAACCCAGCAGGCGGCCGATGGGGGTGCGCGCCCCCGCGACGATGACGGTTCCGGACACAGCGGTCTCCTCAGACGTGCGAACGTGCGTTAACTTGGACCTTACTCGCGGAGAACACCTTCGCCAGGTGCGTCTGTGAGTAGCCGCACAGCAAATAGTTACCCGCCGGTAGGCTGGACGTAAGGTTCACGCATGACTGATGCTCTCGCCGCGCACGTCGTCGCCGTCGACCACGTCGGAATCGCCGTCCCCGACCTCGACGAAGCCATCGCCTTCTACCGCGACAACTTCGGACTCGTCTCCGTCCACGAGGAGACCAACGAGGAGCAGGGTGTCCGCGAGGCCATGCTCCGCGCCCCCGGCGACACCGGCTCCGGCACCGCGATCCAGCTGCTCGCCCCGCTGAACGAGCAGTCGACCATCGCCAAGTTCATCGGCCGCAGCGGCCCCGGCCTGCAGCAGCTGGCCTACCGCGTCGCCGACATCGAGGCGACCGCCGCCGACCTGCGCGCCAAGGGCCTGCGCCTGCTCTACGACGAGCCCAAGCGCGGCACGTCGAACAGCCGGGTCAACTTCGTCCACCCGAAGGACGCGGGCGGCGTGCTGGTCGAGCTGGTCGAACCCGCCGCCGAAGCACACTGACGGCGGGTTCGCGCCCAGCTCACCCAGCGTTCGCGGCCAGCCAGGCGGGGTCTGGCTCGATCATCTGCAGGATGTCGAGCACCAGCCCGCCCGGCACCGCCGCGAAGAAGTGCCGCTGACCCCACGGCTCGTCGACGCACTCGGCGATGATCTCCGCGCCCGCCGCCCGCAGTCGGTTCTCCTCGGCCTTCGCGTCCTCCACCATGAACGCCAGGAACGTCCCGGCCACCGTGCGTCCGCGCAGCGCGGCCGGGGTGGACTCGTGGTCGGCCTGGATGAGGTCGAAGGTGAACGACGGGTCCGACTCGTGGCCGAAGTCGACGTACCAGCCCAGGTCGATGGTCACCTTCATGCCCACGTGCGCCACCAGGAAGTCCCGCGCGGCCGCCACGTCGTCGACCAGCACCGCGGTTGCGAACTTCGTGAATCGCATACACCCTCCAAATCACTACGTCTGGAGTACTTTAGACGTAGTGGTCTACGATCGGCAAGTGCGTAAGAACGAGGACCGGCGCCGGGCGCTGGTGGACGCGGCCGTCGACGTGCTGGCCGCCGAGGGAGCACGCGGGCTGACTTTCCGGGCGGTCGACACCTCGGCGGGGGTGCCCGCGGGCACCGCGTCGAACTACTTTCCCAGCCGCGACGAGCTGTTGAGCCAGGTCGGCGCCCACATCCATGTCCGACTGGCGCCCGATCCGGCGGTCGTGGCCAAGACGTTGGAAACGCCCCGCGACCGGGCCGCGGTCGCGCGGTTCATGCACGACATCCTCGACCGGGTCACCGCGGACCGTGCGGGCTATCTCGCCCTGCTCGAACTGCGCCTGGAGGCCACGCGCCGACCCGATTTGCACCGCGCGTTCACCGCGACCATGCGCGCGCAACTCGACGACAGCGTCGCCTTCCACCTCGACGCGGGCCTGCCCGGCCACCGCAGGACGGTGGAGCTGCTCTACATGGCGATGACCGGCCTGATCGTGGAAACCCTCACACTGCCCGGAATCCTGGGCGACGCACGCGCGCTCGTCGACGACTTGGTCGACCAGGTCGTGCCATGACAGGTCGGCGGGCCGCGGCGACCGCGGCCCGTCGACGGACGTGGGTCAGTGGGAACCGGCCATCCGGCTGGCCGCCTGGGCCAGAGGGAGGGCCGCGGCGCCCGCGACCACAGTCAGGGCACCGATGATCCAGGAGGACCACGCGATGCCGGTCATGTCGGTGTAGCTCATGACCCAGGGTGAGATGAACATCAGTACACCTAGGACGATCTGCACGGCCTCACCCGCGACCATGCCGGGCATCGCCAGCGACACGAGGCCATCGAGCGCGATCAGCGCGCCGAGCACGACCATGGTCCACATCGCGGCGTTGTCGGTGTCCATCCAGAGTGGAGACGCCATGGCGACGACACCGAGTACTACCTCGGCCCAGTCGTAGGGGCGGGTCCACGGTTTGACGACCGATCCGGACTCACTAATCGAGACCACCTCCACAGCTCGGAGATCCCAAGGTCAATAGTCCGCTTCCACCGCCGCGCAGGCAATATCACATTCGCACGATCGCGTGCCATCCCTCACATCGACGGCCCGCGCTGGGTACTCATAAGTAACATCTCGCCACCTGGGCGTTACGCCCCAATTCGCCGGGAGGTCCGCTGTGCAGAAGATCCTCGACGCCATCCAGGCCGACGAGCTCGACGCGATCGGCTCGTTGCCGGTCCCTGACTCCTACAAGGGAGTCACCGTGCACGCCGACGAAGTGGCGATGTTCGAGGGACTCGAGTCGCGTGACAAGGACCCCCGCAAGTCGCTGCACCTCGACGACGTGCCCGTGCCGGAGCTCGGCCCCGGCGAGGCCCTGGTCGCGGTGATGGCCAGCGCCATCAACTACAACACCGTGTGGACCTCGATCTTCGAGCCGGTCTCGACGTTCAAGTTCCTGGGGCGCTACGGCCGCATGTCGCCGCTGTCGAAGCGCCACGACCTGCCCTACCACGTGGTCGGCTCCGACCTCGCGGGCGTCGTGCTGCGCACCGGTCCCGGCGTGCACAACTGGAAGCCCGGTGACGAGGTCGTCGCGCACTGTCTCAACGTCGAGCTCGAAGGCCCCGACGGGCACAACGACACGATGCTCGACACCGAGCAGCGCATCTGGGGCTTCGAGACGAACTTCGGCGGCCTCGCCGAGATCGCGCTGGTCAAGTCCAACCAGCTCATGCCCAAGCCCAATCACCTGACCTGGGAAGAGGCCGCCTCCCCCGGCCTGGTGAACTCCACCGCCTACCGCCAGCTCGTCTCGAGCAACGGCGCGGGCATGAAGCAGGGCGACGTCGTGCTGATCTGGGGCGCCTCCGGCGGCCTGGGCTCCTACGCGACCCAGTTCGCGCTCAACGGCGGCGCGATCCCGGTGTGTGTCGTCTCCAGCCAGGAGAAGGCCGACATCTGCCGCAAGATGGGCGCCGACCTGATCATCGACCGCAGCGCCGAGGGCTTCAAGTTCTGGAAGGACGAGAACACCCAGGACCCGAAGGAGTGGCAGCGCCTCGGGGCCAAGATCCGCGAGCTCACCGGCGGCGAGGACCCCGACATCGTCTTCGAGCACCCCGGCAAGGAGACCTTCGGCGCCTCGGTCTACGTCACCCGAAAGGGCGGCACGATCGTGACCTGCGCGTCGACCTCCGGGTACATGCACCAGTACGACAACCGGTACCTGTGGATGAACCTCAAGCGCATCGTGGGCTCGCACTTCGCGAACTACCGCGAGTCGTGGGAGGCCAACCGGCTCATCGCCAAGGGCCTCATCCACCCGACGCTGTCGAAGGTGTACTCGCTGGCCGACACCGGCCAGGCCGCGCTGGACGTCCACCGCAACGCCCACCAGGGCAAAGTCGGCGTGCTGTGCCTGGCGCCGGAGGAGGGACTCGGTGTGCGTGACCACGAGATGCGCGCCAAGCACCTCGACGCCATCAACCGTTTCCGCGGCGTGTGACTCGATCACCCGCCAGGGCCCGTTCATTGTGGGAATCCGCTACTTGTCGTCAGTGGCGTAACCCAGACAGGTAGCGTGACCCCATGGGTTTGGGCGAGGAACGCGATCTCGTGCCGTTGGGTGCCGGTTTCGACATCACCAAGCGGGGCTACAGCCGCGCGCAGGTCGAAGAGCACCTCGAGCGGCTCGACGCGGAATTGCAGCTGTTGCACGCCGACCGGAACGCCGCGGTCTCGCAGGCCGCCGATCTCGCCAAGCAGCTCGAACGCGGGCGCTCCGAGATCGACGACCTGCGCGGCCAGGTCGAGCGGCTGTCGCTGCCGCCGACCACGCTCGAAGGACTGAGCGAGCGGCTGCAGCGCATGCTGCGCCTCGCCCAGGACGAGGCCACGGAGACCAGGGCTCGGGCCGAGGCCGAGGCCGGACACATCCGGTCTCGCGCCGAGGCCGAGTCCCTGATCCTGAAGCAGCGCTACGAGAAGCTGATCTCCGACCTCGACAAGCGCCGCGCGGAGATGGAAGCCGAGCACGCGGGTGTCGTCGAGCAGGCCCGCAAGGACGCCGAGCAGACCGTGGCCACGGCCCGCACCGAGGCCGCGCGGCTGGAGGCCGAGTCCGAGCAGCGCCGGACGACGGTCGAGGAAGACTTCGAGATGGCCATGGCCTCCCGCCGCACCGAGTCGATGCGCGCGCTGGCCGAGCAGGAGGCCACCAGCAAGTCCGAGGCCGAGCGCCGCGTGCGCGAAGCCACGGAGGAGGCCAACCGCCGCCGCCACGACGCGATGACCGAGTCGACGGCGCGGCTGCAGGAGGCCACCGCCGAGGCCCACCGCCGGGTTCGCGAGGCCACCGAGGAAGCCAACCGCCGCATCACCCACGCCGCCCAGCGCGTCGCGGCCCTGCGACAGCTGCGTGCCCGCGTCGCCGACCAGCTCCACTCGGCCCGCGACCTCATCGCCGACGCCCACGTGCAGTTGGCCGACGCCGCGCCGATCCTCGACCCGCTGCCGGAGGAACGCGCCCCGAAGACGATCGACGGCACGCCGTCGGACGACTCGCCGACGAAGATGATGAAGCCGGTCGGCCCGCCGAAGGAGAGCTGGGAGGACGCCGAGCCCGAGGTCCCGGCCACGAAGCCCGCCGCGGCGGTCAAGGCCGCCCCGGCGCCCGCGGCCAAGGCCCCGGCCAAGCCCGCGCCGTCGGAACCGAAGCCCGAACCCAGCGGCGACCAGACCCAGCGCCTGGCGATCCCGCAGAACACGGGCCGCAAGTAAGTCAGTCCTGGCCGATGTCCTCGAACCACAGTTCGGGGCGCGCGGCGATGAAGTCGGTCATCATGGCGACGCACTCCGGGTCGTCCAGGACCGTGATCGAGACGCCGTTCTCGGCGAGCCACTCGTGGCCGCCGAAGAACGTGCGCGCCTCGCCGATCACCACCGACGTGATGCCGAACTGCCGCACCAGCCCGCTGCAGTACCAGCACGGCGACAGCGTGGTGACCATCGTGGTCCCCCGGTAGGACGCCCGGCGGCCCGCGGCGCGGAACGCCGCCGTCTCGCCGTGGACCGACGGATCGGCGTCCTGCACGCGCCGGTTGTGCCCACTTCCCCAGAGCGAGCCGTCCGGTCCGAACAAGGCCGCCCCGATCGGGATTCCGCCCGCCGCGAGCCCGGTTCGCGCTTCCGCCACAGCCACCGCGAGCATCTTTGTCACGTCCACCACGCGGATTCTCCGCCCTCGCGCGTCCGGTAGGCGAGTTGGTCGTTGACCTGGTTAGGTCTACCGACAGGTAGGAAACTCCAGGAGGACATCGGCATGGCCGCCTATAAGACCGTCGTCGTCGGCACCGACGGCTCGGATTCCTCATACCGCGCCGTCGACCGCGCCGCCGCGATCGCCGCCGACACCGGGGCGACGCTGGTGATCGCGTGCGCCTTCCAGCCCGCGAGCAGCCGGGCGATCGAGCGCGCGCAGGACACCCTCGGTGACGACGTCGCCTACCAGGTCGTGGGCTCGAACCCGGCCGAGGAGTCGGTGCGCACCGCCGCCGAGCGCGCGGCCAAGGCGGGGGCGACCAAGGTCGAGACCGTCGTCGTCGACGGCGACCCGGTGCCCGCACTGACCAAGATCGTCATCGACAAGTCGGCCGACCTGCTGGTGGTCGGCAACCGGGGCCTCAACACGCTCGCGGGCCGCATCCTGGGCTCGGTGCCGTCGGAGGCCGCCCGCAAGTCGCACGTCGACGTGCTCATCGTCCACACGACGTGACCGAGGAGGTCGACGCCGCCCAGCGGCGCGTCGAGCAGGTACTGCTCGGTGGCGACCGGCTGTACACGCGGCAGGAGGCGTGCGACAAGGCGGGCGTGCCGCTGTCGCGCGCCGAGTCGCTGTGGCGGGCGCTCGGCTTCGCCAGCGTGCCCGACGAGGCCGTGGTGTTCACCGACGCCGACGTCGAGGCGCTGCGCACCACCGACGCGCTGATGTCGGCGGGGGTCCTCGACCCGAACCTCACCATCGCCACCGCGCGCGTGCTGGGCCAGCACCTGTCGCGGCTGGCCGAGTGGCAGGTCGACCTGCTGCGCGACGTGCTCAAGGCCAACCCCGAGCTGGGCGCCGACGAACGCCAGCTCGGCCGGTTCGTCGAGGGCCTGGTGCCCGCGCTGGAGCGCATCCAGAACCACGCGTGGCGCAGGCACCTGGCCGCCTACGCCGGCCGCGCGCTGGCCACCTCCGGTGAGGAACTGGAGTCGCACAGCGAGGTCGTGGGGTTCGCCGACATGGTCGGGTTCACCACGTTCACCCGCCGCTCCAACGAGGACCAGCTGGTGTCGGTGGTCGACAAGTTCGACGCGCTGACCGCCGAGGTCGTCGCCGAGAACCGGGGCCGGATCGTCAAGATGCTGGGCGACGAGGTCATGTTCGTCGCCGACACGCCCCGCCAGGGCGCCGAGATCGCGCTGACGATGCTGGAGCGCGCCGAGGCCGACCCGGACCTGCCGTCGCTGCGCGCGGGCATGGCCTACGGCTACGTGGTGAGCCGGTTCGGCGACGTCTACGGCTCGGTGGTCAACATCGCGGCCAGGCTGACGTCGGTCGCGCGGCCCGGGACGGTCATGGTGAGCCGCGAACTGGCCGACGAGCTGTCCGACCTCGGCCCGTACGCCCTGCGGCACCGCAGGCCGGTGTCGGTGCGCGGGTTCAGCAGGCTGCGGCTCTCGGTGCTGCGCCGGTCGGACGAAGAGGTGCCGAGCATCCCGCTGGTGCCCGACGTGCCCCGGCGCAGGCGGCGCTAGGCGCGGTCGGCCAGCCAGGGCGCCACGGCGTCGAGGAATGCCTCGGGGACCTCGATCGGCGGCATGTGGCCCGCGTCGGGCAGCACCTTCAGCTCGCCGCCGGTCTGGTCGGCCAGTTCCTGGGCCAGCGTCACCGGCATGAGCTTGTCCAGCTCACCGTGCACGACCAGCGCGGGCACACCCGCCGCGCGCAGCGTGTCGGCCGAGTCAGGCCGGGCGGCCATTGCGCGCTGGGCCCACGCGACCGTCGCGGCGTCCTGTGCCTCGATCTGCGCGCGGACATCGTCGGCCTTGGCCTCGTCGGCGATGAGGACGGGCAGCATCGTGTCGGCGAACCACGGCACGATCCCCTCCCGGTCGGCGCGCTCGGCCACGGCCAGCCGGTTGGCCTTGGCCTCGTCGGTGTCGGCGGTGGACTTCGTGTCGACCAGCAGCAGCCCGGACACCCGGTCGGGCGCGGCCCGCAGCGCGGCCATGGTCACGTAGCCGCCCATCGAGCAGCCGCCGACCACCGCGCGCTCGATCCCCAGGTCGTCGAGCAGGTCGATCACGTCGCGGCCGAGCGCTTCGAGGTCGGGCTCGCCACTGAGCCCGGTCTGGCCGAAGCCGCGCAGGTCGGGCGTGATCAGCCGGACGACGTCGGACAGGCCCTCGCGGACCGGGTCCCACATGCGCGAATCGAACGGGAACGCGTGCAGGAGGACGACGGGAACGCCGGAGCCGGTGTCGGTGAGGTGCACGCCGGTCATTCTGGCGAACGGAGGCGGACTTCGCGGACCCGCCGCACCGCGTCCGGCCCCGCCAGTTCCGCCCGCGCGTCCGGATTGTCCAGATAGAACGTCAGCGTGTGCAGGACGACGAGCTGGTCGACGTCCAGCGACCGCATCGGCAACGCGCACGCGACGTCCTTGCCGAACTTCTCCGCCGCCTTGCGCATGCGGGTGTTCATCGTCTCGCTGTTGTGCGACACGACGCCGACGAAGTTCTGGCTGGGGCCGGTGTTGGCCCGCCCGATGCGCAGGCAGAGCGGCCGGATCTCCGAGATGTCGCTCCACGGCACCCGCACCGCCGGATGCACCCAGTTGATCACCACGTGCTCGGGCGTCAACAGGACCCCGGTGGTGCGCGGCTTCCGGCGCAGCGCGAACACGCCCGCGGCCAACAGGAGCAGCCCGAGGATGCCGAACACGACAGCCCCGAACATCGCGATCACACCCCCGAACACGATGAGGAGTGCCGTCACGCCGCCCAGCGCGAGCCCCGCCACCACGAGCAGGACGCCCGCGGCGACCCTGGCTTGTCTGGAGGGCAGCAGCAGTCCCCCGCCGCCGTCCTCGGCCACGGTCGAGACCTGGCCGCCGGGGACGCCGGAGGAGTGCACGGTGCCGTCGGGGGCACGCCAAGGCTGCGGACACGAGAGCGCACGGTCGCTGTCCATGGCTCCATCCAATCGCTTCACGCACCCGAATTTCCAGCGACCAGGCCGGTCGACTCGTCTAGGTTCGACCCATGAGGGGAATCCGGACCGACCGGCTGGTCCTGCGGGAACCCACCATGGCGGACTTACCCGCGATGGTGGCGGTTCACACCGACCCCGGCGCCACGGTTTTCGAACCGGAGGGCCCGCGCACTCCGGAGCAGTGCCACGTGCAGCTGACCAACTGGATCCAGCGCTGGGCGACCGACGGCCACTGCTACTGGATCATCCTGACCGACGGCGGCCCGATCGGCTTCGGCGGCATCGGCCTCTGCGAACGCGACGGCGAGCCCTACCTCAACCTGTACTTCCGCTTCACCCCGAGCGCCTGGGGCCACGGCTACGCCACGGAGATGGCCACGGCCGCGCTGGACCTCGCCGCCCGCCGCAGGCCGGACCTGCCGGTGTGGATCGTGACGGCGGCGGAGAACCAGCGCGCCCTGCGGATCGCGGAGAAGTTCGGCTTCCACCCCATCCCGTCCCCCGACCCGGACGACGCCTTCTGGGTCTACCGCGAGTGGCGCGCCCCGACTCGCCCGCGAGCCGCGACCACCGCCAAGGTGATCACCACCGACGGGAGCTAGGTCCGCGTCGACCGCGGCTGCTCCAGCACGCCTGGTGCCAGTGCCGCCGGTCCTCCACACTGCCGTAGTCGTCCGCGGGCCACGCGACCACGTGGGGCATCCCCGGTGGGATCAGGTGGTCGCACCCGGGGCAGCGGTACTCCTTCGTCGCCTGGGTGCCGGGGATGTTGCGGACCAGCCAGTCCCCGTCCGGCCCGCTTTCGCGACGCTGGGCGGCCAAGCCGCCGCCGAGGGGGCGGGGCTCGTCGGGTGTGGGGCGGTTTCGGCGCGGCACGGTAGGCACCGTATCCAGGTGGCCAGGCACAATGGGCGGGTGCCCACCTATGAGTTCCGCTGCCGCGAGTGCGGCTCGACCTTCGACGTCCAGCGGCCGATGAGTGCCTCCGGCGACCCCGCCGACTGCCCCGACGGCCACACCGACACGGTGAAGCTGCTCAAGATGGCCGGTCTCGCCGGGTCCGCGGGCGCCCCGGCGCCGCAGGGTGGCGGCGGGGGCTGCTGCGGCGGCGGTTGCTGCGGCTGACATGTGGCTGCCCGATCCGGCCCTCGTCGTGCTGGTCGGCGCGTCCGGGTCGGGGAAGTCGACATGGGCGCGGGCGCGGTTCCGGGCCGCCGAGATCGTCAGCTCCGACGAGCTGCGCGGCATAGCGGGCAGCGGCCCCAACGACCTCGACGCCTCCGCCGACGCGTTCGCGCTGCTGGAGCGGATCGTCGACGCGCGGCTGGGAAGGCGGCTGACGACCGTCGTCGACACGCTCGGGTTCGACCCGGCCCTGCGCGCGCGGTGGCGCGAGGTCGCGCGGGCGGCCGGGCTCCCCGCCGTCGCGGTGGTGATGGCGACGGCGCCGGTGGTGTGCAAGCGGCGCAACAGTGATCGCGACCGGCCGGTGCCTGCGCCGGTGCTCGCGGGCCAGCTCAAGCGCGCCGCCCAGGTCGCCGCGGAGTTGGCGGCCGAGGGCTGGGACTCGGTCGTCGAGGTCACCAGCGCCGAGGCCGTCCCGGAAGCGCCCGCCGCCGTGGCGCCGGAGTCGCGGCCGACCGGGCTCGAAGTCGTCCTGCAGGTCTCGCGCTTTCCGTGGGGCGAGGACCCGGCGGGCTGGCTGCGTGGGATCGCCATGGCCGCCGACGACGCCGGGTTCGCTGGCATCGCGCTGATGGACCACCTCATCCAGATCCCCCAGGTCGGCCGCGCGTGGGAGCCGATTCCCGAGCCGTGGGTCACGCTGGGCCTGCTGGCGGGCCTCGACACCCGGTTGAAGCTCGGCACCCTGGTCAGCCCGGTGACGTTCCGGCCGCCCGGCATCACCGCGAAGGCCGTCGCGACGCTGTCGGCCTTGAGTGGCGGCCGCGCGTTCCTCGGCATCGGCGCGGGCTGGTGGGAACGCGAGCACCAGGCGTTCGGCCTGCCCTTCCCACCCGCCGCCGAGCGCCTCGACGCGCTCGCCGCTGCCATCGAGACCATCCGCGCGTTGACCGCCAAGGGCACCAAGCCCTACGCGAGCGCGCGCGTTTCACTCCCCGAAACGACGTGCTACCCGCGCGGCGATGTGCCGATCATCGTCGGTGGCGGCGGGGAGCGGCGCACCCTGCGCATCGCCGCGGAACTGGCCGACGGCTGCAACTTCCCGTCCGATCTGGCCACAGTGGACAGAAAGGTCGAGATCCTGCGCCGCCACTGCGCCGACGTCGGCCGCGACCCGGCCGAGGTCACCGTGACGGTGTTGGACCTGCCGGTCATCGGCGAGGACCGCGACGACACTTGGGCCCGCGTGGAGAAGCTGCGCGGCCGAACTCCCGCCGCGACGTTCGCCGCCCGTCACCATGCCGGGACCGTTGACGACCATCGCGCGCGCTACGCGGAGCTGGCCGAACGCGGTGTGCGGACGGTGTTTCTCAGCCTTCCCGACCTCTCCGGCGCGGAGGATGTGTCCAGGTTGGCCGCGCTCTGCCAGTGGCGCTAATCAACAATTGATTAGCATAATCGACCACCTGTTCGAGTGATGCGCAGGGCTTGTTGTTCTGGTGTCATGGATTTATGAGTGATCGAAAACCCACGAGAGCGCGCAACAAGTCCCCGCCCTGTCACCGGCTGAGCTTGGGCCAGACCTCTTCCACGACCTTGTTGAGCGCCGGGCAAGCGTCCTCGGCGTCGGCTTCCGGCACCCAGACCGAGAGGTGGGCGTACTCGGCCTGGGCCACGAGGCCGTCGATGGCGATGGGCTGCACGTAGGTCATCGCCCAGCACCCCACGAAGCCGTCCTCGGGGGCGCTGGGTCCGCCTGCGATCGTGGTCGGTCGCCCGGCCAGCGTCACGTTGCGGCGGTCGACTCCCTCGAAGTCGATCCACCCCGCCGCGAGGCGCAGGGTCATGGACGAGGTGTCAACGTCGCCGTACAGGCACTCGTGCTTGGTCAGAGGGCTGAAGCCGCTGCGGCTGTTCAGGCCGGGGACGTGTTCGGTGGCCGACGGCGGGAGCAGCTCGCAGGCGTCGACTCGGGCCAGGGAGTCGGCTTCGATGACCCGCCGGGAGACGAGGCCGTCGTCGAACCGGGCGGCCATCGCGGTCACCGCCTTGGCCGCGATCGGGCACAGGTCTTCGGTGAGGCCGTCCGAGTACACGTCGACCAGGAACGTGACGTCGTCGGGGAACACCACGCCCTGCGTACACGCTCCCGGCTCGTCATCGAAGACCAGGGACTTGAGGCCGCCGCCCAGGTCGGTCAACTCGGGGTCGTCGCCTGGGCCGCCTTCCAGGCTGTCGATCTCGTGCGCCTCGATCTCGACAACGCTGCCGTCGGCGCGGGTGATCGCGTAGGCGCAGGCGTCGAACGCCTCGGGGGAGATCAGTCTGGGTGAACCGAATGAGGTCAGATCGTCAGAACGGAGGAACAGACACAGGTCAACGAACACCAGGTCACCGAACACGGCCTCGGCGGTGATGCGCGCCGGGTCGACGGTCGCGGCCTTCGCCGACAGCCGGGTCGGCGGTGGCGGGTTCGGCACCGGCTGGGCCGACCCCGGCACGGCGACCGAACACGCGGACGCGACCAGCACGACCGAAAGCGCGCAGGCAGCGGCAACAGCTCTGATCATCAATTTCCCCAGTGATGATTCGGAGGCCCCGACTCCCATAGTTTAGGTCACGTCAGCGGGGCAGTTTCGGCCACACCTGCGCGGCGATCGCCTCCGCCGTCGCGCACCTGTCGTCGGTCGGGAGCCAGACCTCGAGGATCGCGTACTCGGTCGCGCCTGGCAGGTCCTTGACCGCGATGGGGTGGTGGGCGGTCGAGACCGTGCACTGGTGCAGGCTGCCTGTCTTCCCCGCGGGAGACCTCTGGAGGACAGTCGGCCGTCCGTCGATGGGCTTGGTGGTCGCCGTGGGGTCCGCGGCGGGCGGGTAGCCGAGGGCCATCGTGAGGCTCACGTACGGCGTGGTGGCGTCGCCGGTCGGGGAGGCGCACCAGTGCCTGGCGCGCAGCGTTTGCCGGGTGGGGTCGAAACCGGGCAGGTCGGCGGGCAGCACCGCGCAGGCGTCGAGCCTGGCGAGCGAGTCCGATGAGACCTTCCTGGTCGACACGATCCCGGCGGCGAAGCGGGTGCCCATGGCGTCGACGGCCTTGCGGACCAGGGGGCACAGGTCCGTGGTCGGTGGTCCCGACATGGACGCCTGCACGCTGAGGCCGACGTTGTCCGGGAACAGGATGTCGGTGCGGCAGCTTCCGCCCGCGCCGTCGTATATCCGCACGCCACCTGCCAGGGTGCGCGACGGTGCCCGCGACGGCTCGGCGCGCACGTCGAAGAAGTCGCCCGCGCGGATCGAGGCGCGCGCGTTGTCCGGCGCGGCGACCTCGATCACGCAGGCGTCGAACGCGGCGGGCACGCCGATCCGGGTCTGGCCGAGTTCGATCAGGTCCTCCGGCCTGAGGAACTCGCAGACGTCGACGGACGTGAGGTCGCCGAACGCGGCCTCGGCGGTCACCTTGGCCGGGTCGACCGCGCGGGTCGTCGGCGTCGATTCGGCGATGGTCGTGGGCGACGGCGGTGTGGGATCGGCCGTTTCGGTGCACGCGCTGAGCAGCGTCGCCGCGCACAACGCGGCGATCAACGGTCTGATCATGACAATCCCCCAGGATCGAGTCGGTCGACCCTATCCTGGGGGATTGTCACGAATCAGCTGTAGTCGCGGAAACCCTTGCCGGTCTTGCGGCCCAGGCGGCCCGCGGTGACCAGGTGCTCCAGCAGCGGCGCCGGGGCGTAGCCCGCTTCGCGGAACTCGTTGTAGAGGGTGCGCTCGATGGCCAGCGAGACGTCGAGCCCGACGACGTCGAGCAGTTCGAACGGGCCCATCGGCAGGCCACAGCCGACCTTCATCGCGCTGTCGATGTCGTCGGCGCCCGCGTAGTGCGCCTCCAGCATCTTGATGGCGTCGTTGAGGTACGGGAACAGCAGCGCGTTGACGATGAAGCCCGCGCGGTCGCCGCAGTGCACCGGCACCTTGCCGACCTTCTCGCACAGCGCGTGCGCGGTGGCGATGACGTCGTCGGCGGTGGAGATGGTCTCCACGATCTCGACGAGCTTCATGATCGGCGCCGGGTTGAAGAAGTGCAGACCGACCACATCGGACGGACGCGAGGTGGCGGCGGCGCATTCGATGACCGGCAGCGACGACGTCGTGGTGGCCAGGATCGCGCCCGGCTTGACGACCTCGTCCAGCGCGACGAACACGGCCTGCTTGATGGCCAGTTCCTCGGCGACGGCCTCGATGACCAGGTCGCAGTCGGCGAGTTCCTCGAACTCCACCGCGGGGCCGATCCGGCCGATGATGGCGTCACGGTCCTCTTCGGACAGTTTGCCCTTGGCCACCTGGCGGTCGAGGGACTTGCGCACCTTGCCGACGGCGGCCTCGGCCTTGTCGGCGCTGCGCGCGCGCAGCACGACGTCGAATCCCTTGCGGGCGAACACCTCGGCGATGCCGGTGGCCATGGTTCCGGTGCCGACAACGCCGACCCGCTGGACGTCGCGGACCGACGCGCCCGTGTCACCGCCCGCGGCGGGGGTGTGGGCGTCGGCGACGACGTTGGGCGAGTCGGGGCCGTCGTAGGTGTAGAAGCCGCGGCCGGTCTTGCGGCCGAGCAGGCCCGCGGTGATCATCTGCTTGAGGATCGGCGCGGGCGCGTGCAGCCGGTTGCGCGACTGCGCGTACATCGTCTCGAGGATCTCGTAGGCGGTGTCGAGGCCGATCAGGTCGAGCAGCGCCAGCGGGCCCATCGGGTAGCCGCAGCCGTAGCGCATGGCGGCGTCGAGGTCCTCGCGCGTGGCGTACTTCGACTCGTACATCGACACGGCGTGGTTCAGGTAGCCGAAGAGCAGCGCGTTGGCGATGAAGCCCGCGCGGTCGCCCATGACGACGGGTTCCTTGCCGAGCTTCTCGGCGAAGGCCACCACATCGGCGACCACGTCGGGCTCGGTGACGACGGTGCGCACGACCTCGGTCAGCTTGAGGACCGGCGCCGGGTTGAAGAAGTGCAGGCCCACGACCTTGCCGGGGCGTGCCGTGTGGACACTGATCTCGGTGATCGACAGCGACGAGGTGTTGGAGGCGAGGATGGTCTCGGGGCCGACGATGCCGTCGAGCTCGCTGAAGACCCGCGCCTTGAGTTCGAGCGACTCGGGGATGGCCTCGATGACGAGGTCGGCACCCGCGAGGTCGGCCAGCGAGAGGCTGTAGGTGATGCGTCCGAGCAGCGCGTCGCGTTCGGCGTCGGTGAGCTTCTCCTTCGCCACGGCGCGGCTGGTGGAGTGCTCGATGTGCCCGCGGCCGCGTTCGACACCGGCGTCGTCTACCTCCACCGCGACGACCTGGACACCGGTCCGGGCCAGTACTTCGGCGATGCCCGCACCCATCGTGCCGAGTCCGACCACGCCGACGGTGGAGAATTCACGCGCCACAGCTACCTCCGCGGTGAGCAATACCGTTGCTACCTACCAGTAACATCGTGTGCTGATGATGCCACGCTCCTCGGCGAACGCCAGGTGAACTGCACCACTCTCACCCGGGTGAGGGTTCCTCGAAACCGCGTTTGGCCAGGTCATGGACCCGCCGCAGCGCTTCGGCGGCCTGCGGCCCGTCGGCCGAGACGCGCACGGTGTCACCACCCGACGCGCCCAACCCCATGAGGCCGAGCACGCTGCCCGCGTCGGTCGAGCGCCCACCGAAGGACACGGTCACCGTGGCATCCACATCGGACAGCGCACGCGCGAGAAGCCCCGCGGGCCGGGCGTGCAGCCCGATGTCGTTGGTGAGCAGCACGTCCACGCCGTCCCGAGGCACGGCGCCTTCGGGCTCCATGGCGGCGAGCGCACCCGCCGCCGCACCGAGCACCTCATCCAGCCCCGCGCCACCCTGCGCGGCCGCCGCCGCGGCGACCGCCCCTTCCACGAGCGGCGCGTCGACCACGACCGCTGACTCGGGATCCCCGAGCATCTCGACGGCGATGTCGGCGACCATTTTGGCGCTGCCGAGGTCATAGAGGACGACGACGCCCGCACCTTCCTGCGCGGTGTCGATGGCGGCGGCGACCGCGTCGAAGTCGGTACCGATGCCGCCGTCGACCCCGCCAGCCGCCGCGATGGTGACATCGGGGGCCATCTGGGCCGCCAGCTCGGCGACTCCTTCGGCCAAGCGGGCACTGTGGGAGACGATCACCAGTCCGACCTTCATGCCGCCACCTTCACCACTCCACTTCGGGCCTTCAGCAGGATGAATCGTTGGATTGTTCAACGAGCTCAGCCCGTCGAGTCCGCGAACGATCTCAGCAGCAGTGACGTCGACCGCGCACCCGGATCCAGGTGCCCGGCGCTGCGTTCGCCCAGGTACGAGGCTCGACCCTTGCGCGCGACCAGCGGCACGGTCGACTCGGCGCCGGATTCCGCGGCATCGGCCGCGGCCGACAGGACGGCGGCGACCGTGTCCCCCGACGCGGCGTCGGCGGCCGGGGACAGGGCGTCCACCATCGTCTTGTCGCCCACCTCCGCCTTTCCCCGCGCCACCACGCCCTCCAAGGCCGCCCGCAATGCCGCCGCGACCAGATCCGGAGTCAGGACCGCCGAGGTGCCCACCGCGGCGGACGCGCGCAGGAACGCCGTGCCGTACAGCGGCCCGGCGGCGCCGCCGACCTTCGAGATCAGCGTCGTCGCGACCAGCTTGAAGACGCCCGCCGGCGTGTCCGGCACCGCCGCGTCCAGGGCGGCGACCACGAAACCGAATCCCCGTTTCATGTTCTCCCCGTGGTCACCGTCCCCGATCGCCTGGTCGAGGCGCACCAGTTCGTCCCGGTGTTCGGTGATCACCGAGGCCGCCGCGCGCACCGCCGACGCGACCGCGGCCGCGTCGCACGCCATCACACTCCCCAGCGCAGGGCGGCCGTGTGTACCGGGGCGTCCCAGAGCGCGGTCAGCTCGTCATCGAGGCGCAACAGGGTCAGGCTGATGCCCTGCATCTCCAGGCTCGTGATGTACGGCCCCACCAGCCGCCGAGTCACCTCGATTCCCCGCGACGCCAGAGCAGCCTCCGCCAGGCCGTGGGCCAGGTACAGCTCCAGCAGCGGTGTCCCGCCCATCGAGTTCGTGAACAGCAGCACCCGGTCCCCCGAGCCGAACGGCAGGTCGGCCAGGATCGGGTCCAGCAGCCCCGCCACGATCCCGTCCGCGTTCTCCAGCGCCACCCGCCGACGGCCGGGTTCGCCGTGGATGCCGATGCCGACCTCCATCTCGTCGTCGGCCAGCTCGAAGCTCGGCGTCCCGACGTGCGGCACCGTCGGCGCCGTCAGGGCCATCCCCATAGACCGGACGTTGGCCACGACGGTCCGCGCGAGCCGTTCACAGGTGTCCAGGTCGGCGCCCGCTTCGGCGGCGGCGCCGACGATCTTCTCCAGCAGCACCGTCCCGCCGACGCCGCGTCGGCCTGCCGTCCACGTCGAGTCCTGCACGGCGACGTCGTCGTCGATCACCACGGTTCGCACGTCGATGCCGTCGGCGGCGGCCAGTTCGGCCGCGGTCTCGAAGTTCAGCACGTCACCGGTGTAGTTCTTGACTACCAGCAGCACCCCGGCACCCCCGCTGACCTGGGCGACGGCGGCCTGCACCTGGTCTGGCGTCGGCGAGGTGAACACCGCCCCGGGGCAGGCGGCGTCGAGCATTCCGCGGCCGACGAAGCCGCCGTGCAGGGGTTCGTGGCCCGAGCCGCCGCCGGACACCACCGCCACCTTGCCCGCCACCGGGGCGTCGAGCCTGGCCACGACGGCCGGGTCCTCGGTGATCCGCAGCAAATCAGGATGGGCCGCGGCCATGCCGCGTAGGGCATCGGCCACGATGGTCGCGGGGTCGTTGACGATCTTCTTCATCGCGCGCCTCCTCGTCGAGGGCGGGGGTCACTCCTGTTCCTACACCCGCCCGGTGCGCGACGAAAGCTGTCAGCCGGTGGGCAGCTTCGGGATCAGGGCCTTCGCGACCGCCTCGACCTTGGCGCAGGTGTCCTCGCCCGTCTGGGCGCTGTAGCGGCTGAACTCGATGCTGACGACCTCGGCCAGCTCCCGGTCCTCGGGGAACGGCGCGTGCGCCCACTCGAGCCTGCACCGGTCGCTGCCGGAGGACTTCTCGGCCTTCTTCTGCGCCTTGACCCCGCCGAGGTCGACCGGCGTGGTCTCCGCCGCGTCGGCGAGGTCGTCGGGGTTGGAGCCGATCTCGAAGCTGAGGTCGAACGACGCGCCGCTGAGGTTCCACGAGCAGGCGTGCAGCGTGGTCAGCCGGTTCTCCGCGCTCTCGCCGATGGTCGACTTGATCACCGACGGGTCGAGGATCTCGCACGGGTCCAGGTCGACCACGGTGCCCTTGGCGAGCTTGAGCGGCTGGGCGCCTTCACGCACCTGCTTGACCACGTTCTCCAGCATCTTGCGGCCGATCTCGCACAGGCCGCCCGACCCGCCCATCTGCAGGGTGATCGCCCGCTTCGGCGAACTCTCGGTGATCGCGTTGGTGAAGCAGGCGGTCTTGTCCTGCAGCTCCGACTCGGTCGCGGGCAGGCCGCCGATCTTGAACGTGCCCTCGGCGCTGGTGCCGGTGAGGATCTCGCCGACGGTGAGCGTGAAGTTCAGCTCCTTGCCGCTCTTGTCCTTCATGTAGTTCGAGCACTTGTCGTAGTCGCGCAGCCTGCTGTTGGCGGGCGTGCCGAACTCGGCGAGCGCGTCCTCGTTGAGCAGGCCGCACGGGTCGGCTCTGCGCAGGTTCTTCGACGCGAACGCCTCGTCGCCGGTCACACCGCCGCCGCCGTTGGTCGCGGTGGTCGGGTCGGTGGACCCGCCGCCGAGGTCGGCCGTGGCGGGCACGGTCGAACGCGGGAAGGTCTGCTTCGCCAGGTCCGTCCCGCAGCCAGCGAGCACCGTCACCAGGCACGCGACCGCGCCGACGGACCAGATCCGAGATCGCCTCACGGCGTGAACGGTAGCCAGTCCGCCGCGCCGGGATGTACGCAACCAGCGAAATCGCCCTACTCGGGGACCTCAAGGGGGCCGCAGCCGCACCCACGCGGCGAACAGCCCGCCGAGCGCGGTGTAGGCGAGCACGATCGCCAGCGCGAACAAGTTGACACCGGCGATGAGCACCTGCGCGGTGGCGAAACTCAGGCCGTTGACGAGGTGGGCGAATTTGCCGAACCTGCGCGGCATGAATTCAGGAACGCTGCACCGCGCAGTAAAGGGCATCATCACAAGGCCGAGGAAACCGCAGCCGGAATAGCGCCGGTCCAGTAATAGTGGACCGTCGGAATTCCGTATCGCGCGCCATTGGCGGTCATGCCGAAGATCTCGACCGCGCCGAGATTCGCCGAGATGAACGCCAGGCCGCTTCCGCCCCGCACGGTGAGCGCGGGGCGGAAGCGGGTGCTAGATCAGCTCCACCACTTGTGCCACAGATGGTTGTTCAAACCCTCCACGAACACGTCGATCCGGTTCGGCCCCCACGACACGGCCCCGGGCGAGCCGAGGAACACGCCGCCGAGCGTCTCCCAGCCCGACCACTTCGTTCCGTCCCACCACTTGTGCCACAGCGCGTTGTCCGCGCCCTTGGCGAACACGTCCAGCCGGTTCGCCGACCACGACGACACCGTCGGCCCGGCCGTGATGATCCCGCCCAAGCTCTCCCAGCCTGACCAGCTCGACCCGTTCCACCACTTGTGCCACAGCGCGTTGTCCATGCCCTCGACGAACACGTCGATCCGGTTCGGGCCCCACGAGACCGCGCCGGGGCTGTCGACGAACTTGCCGCCGAGGCTCTCCCAGCCCAGCCACCTCGATCCGTTCCACCACTTGTGCCACAGCGCGTTGTCCGTGCCCTTGGCGAACACGTCCAGCCGGTTGGCCGACCACGACGACACCGTCGGCCCGGCCGTGATCACCCCGCCCAGACTCTCCCAGACCGACCAGCTCGACCCGTTCCACCACTTGTGCCACAACGCGTTGTCCATGCCGCGGACGAAGACGTCGATCCGGTTCGGCCCCCACGACACCGCGGCCGGGTTGTCGATGAACTGGCCGCCAAGGCTCTCCCAGGCCGACCACTTGGTCCCGTCCCACCACTTGTGCCACAGCGCCGAGTCGGCGCCGCGGCCGAACACGTCGAGCCGGTTGTCCGACCAGGACGACACCACGGGGCCCGCGGTGATGACTCCACCCAAGTCCTCCCAGCCGGACCAGGCTGTCGCGGTTCTCTCGGTTCTCTCAGTTCCTGGATCGGCGTGCGCGACTCCGGAAAGGGCCAGCACCAGACCGAGGGCAGCCGCCATCAAGGACCTGATTGCACGAATTCGCATTTCTACCTCCGATGAGCGCGCTCTCATGAGACGCGCACTCGACGCTAACAGCCGGTGCGACATCGGACGCGTGAATGCGTTGCCCGGTGGGGTGACGGGGAATGTCACGCGGTGAATAGTGATTGCGGGGGCAATATCTCGAAAATCACGCCAAGCGTTCGACGAAATCGGCGAGCTGGGCGAGATTGCGGCACTCGACCATCTCGATGATCTCGGCGTAGGTGGGGGCCGCCGAGTCGCCGGTGCCCCAGCGGGCGGTCGGCTCCGGGTTGAGCCAGTGGGCGTGCCGGGCGCGGTCCGCGAGATCGGCGAGGACGGCGGTCTCCGGCGACAGGTAGTTCGCGCGGGCGTCGCCCAGGATGATCAGGGCGGTGTTGGGGCCGATGAGGGTCGGGTGTTTGGCGGCGAGGTCGACGAAGACCTTGCCGTAGTTGGTGCCGCCGCTGAGGAACCGGACGCCGTCGGCCTCCATGCGCGAGAGCGCGTCGCGGACGTCGTCGCTCGCGGCGAAGTAGCGGGTGACCTCGACCGGGGTGTCGACGAAGGCGAACGCGCGGACCCGGCTGAACTGCTCGCGCAGCGCGTACACCAGCAGCAGGGTGAACCGGGCGAACGACGACACCGACGAGCTGATGTCGCACAGCACCACCAGTTCCGGCTTGTGCGGGCGGCGCGGGCGGTGGCGGGTGCGGATCGGGACGCCGCCGGTGCCGAGGGAGAGCCGGATCGTGCGGCGGAAGTCGAGCAGGCCGCGCCGGCCGCGGCGCCTGCTCATCCGGGTGGCCAGGCGCCGGGCCAGCGGATACACCTCGCGGCGCAGGTTGGCCAGGTCGTCGGCGGTGGCGGCGAGGAAGTCGACGCGGTCGACGGTCGGGCGCACGACCCAGCGAGCGGTCTCCGGGACGCCCTTCTCCTCGGCGATGCGGCGCTGCGCGTCGGCTCGCATGGCGCCTTCGAAGCGCGCGAGCCGTTCGGTGAACCGGCGGCGGGTGTCGCGTTCGTCGATGGTGTCGGTCGGGGCGGCGGTGCGGATCAGGCCCGCCATCAGGGTGCGGGGCGTCAGCGTGTCGATGGCCGTGGCGGGCGACCAGCGGGCCGGGCCGTCGCCGGGGACGCGGCCGAACTCGGCGAGCGCGGCCATCGCCAGCCGGTCGAGGCCCGCGAGGTCGCCGTCGAAGACGAGTTCGGCCAGCCGCCGCCGGGTTTCCAGCACGCGCGGGGACCGGTCGACCCCGCCGGTGACCTCGACCTCGGTGCCGCTCGGCGGCGCGGGCCGGACGCCTTCCCCTGTGGTGCGCGGGAACCACAGGTCGAACACCGCGTCGAACGCCTGCCGGTGGGCCTGCCGCTTGACGACCGTGGCCGCGTAGGCCGCGCGCAGCGCCTCGCGCGAGCCGATGTCGATGGCCGCCATGGCGTGCGCGGCGTCGAGCCCTTCGGCGAGCGACACCGGCAGCCCGGCCTCGCGCAGTGCACCGAGGAACGCGACATGCCGCTCCACAATGGCCATGTCAGCCCCGCAGCCCGAGTTCCTTGGCCGCGCGCTCGTGATCGGAGTTGTGTTTGAGCAGCACGCCCAACGTGTCCGAGATCGTGCGTTCGTCCACTGTGGCCACTCCGAGCGCGACGAGCGTGCGCGCCCAGTCGATGGTCTCGGCGATCGACGGCGCCTTCTTCAGCTCCAGCCCGCGCAGCCCCGCGACGACCCCGACGAGCCGCTCGGCGAGCGTGTCGGCCAGCCCGGGCACGCGGCGCAGGACGATCTCGCGCTCCCGCTCGGGGGTGGGGTAGTCGACGTGCAGGTACAGGCAGCGGCGGCGCAGCGCCTCGGACAGCTCGCGGCTGGCGTTGGAGGTGAGCACGACGAACGGGCGGCGCGCGGCCTCGATCGTGCCCAGCTCGGGAATGGTGATCTGGAAGTCCGACAGCACCTCCAGCAGCAGCGCCTCGATCTCGACGTCGCCCTTGTCGGTCTCGTCGACCAGCAGGACGGTCGGCTCGTCGCGGCGGATCGCGGCCAGCAGGGGCCGCTCCAGCAGGAACTCGTCGGTGAAGATGTCGTCGTGGGCCTGCTCCCAGGTCTCCTGCGACCGACCGGCCTGGATGCGCAGCAGCTGCTTGGAGTAGTTCCACTCGTAGAGCGCGCGCGACTCATCCAGGCCCTCGTAGCACTGGAGCCGGACCAGGCCCGCGCCCGTGGCGGCGGCGACGGCCTTGGCCAGTTCGGTCTTGCCGACCCCGGCGGGCCCCTCGACCAGCAGCGGCTTGCCGAGCACCCCGGCGAGGAACACGGTGGTCGCGATGGCCTGGTCGGCGATGTAGCCGACCTCCGCGAGCCTGGCGGCGGCGTCGTCGGGGCTGGCGAAAGGCGGCATACCCGCAGCCTAGAACAGGCGGAACTCGTCGGACTCGATTCCGCGCAGGGCGTCATAGTCGAGGGTGACGCAGCGGATGCCGCGGTCCTCGGCCAAGACCCTCGCCTGCGGTTTGATGATCTGGGCGGCGAAGATGCCCTTGACGGGGGCCAGCAGCGGGTCGCGGTTCATCAGTTCCAGATACCGGGTCAGCTGCTCGACGCCGTCGATCTCGCCGCGGCGCTTGATCTCGACGGCGACCGACGAGCCGGTGTGGTCGCGACACAGGATGTCGACCGGGCCGATGGCGGTCATGTACTCGCGGCGGACCAGGGTCCAGCCCTCGCCGAGGGTGTGGATGTGCTCGGCCAAGAGTTCCTGCAGGTGGGCCTCGACGCCGTCCTTGACCAGGCCCGGCTCGGCACCCAGTTCGTGCGACGAGTCGTGCAGGATCTCCTCGATGGTGATGACGATCTTCTCGCCCGCCTTGTTCTGCACCGTCCAGACGCTGTCGTCCTCGGTGAGCCAGCAGGGCGGGGTCATCCAGTTCAGCGGCTTGTAGGCGCGGTCGTCGGAGTGGACCGACACCGACCCGTCGGCCTTCACCAGCAGCAGCCGGTTGGCCATGGGCAGGTGGGCGGTCAGCCGTCCGGCGTAGTCGACCTGGCAGCGAGCGATCACGAGGCGCACGGCCAGCAGGTTAGTCCGAAGGCCGGTATGCGGCAGGATCGACCCGTGGAGACACTCGGATCGGACCAGGTCTATGTGAACCCGTGGATGACCGTCCGCGAGGACAAGATCCGCCGCGCCGACGGCAGCGCGGGAATCTACGGGGTGATCGACAAACCGGACTACGCGCTGGTCATCCCCCTCGACGGCGACCGGCTGACGCTCGTCGAGCAGTTCCGCTATCCCCTCGGCGCCCGGCGCTGGGAGTTCCCCCAGGGCACCGCGCCGGACCGCGCCGACGTCGACCCGACCGTCCTCGCGGCGCGGGAGCTCGAAGAGGAGACCGGGCTGGTCGCCGCGGAGATCGTGCGGATCGGGTCGCTTGACTGCGCGCCGGGGATGTCGAGCCAGCGGGGGCACGTGTTCCTCGCGACCGGGCTGACCGAGGGGCCGCCGCGGCGCGAGCACGAGGAGCAGGACATGCGGTCGGCGTGGTTCAGCCGCGCCGAGTTCGAGCGGATGGTGCGCGACGGGGAGATCACCGACGCGCAGTCGATCGCCGCGTACGCGCTCCTGCTGTTGCGGTAGCCTGACCACGTTGCGCGTCAGACGTCAGACGTCCTACCAGAATGACAAGAGATCGCACTGCTGACGGGCGGGCCGATTTCGCTACCTCGATGAGGACAGCCGTTCGACGGCGTGAGCATCCGGACGCTGGTATTCACAAAGCAGGAACTCTTCGCTGGCAACGTTTTCGCGCTCGACCGGGCGATCGCATTGCTCCATCGGGGTTGACAGGCCCAGTGGTCTAGTCCATTTTGAGTGAGCCGGATCTCCCTGTACCCGGCCACTGGAGGCAGCCATGTCGCTCCCTGTCAAACGCGCGCTCGTCGCCCTGCTTTCGTCCGTCGCGGTCTGCTTCACGCTGATCGTCGCGTTCACCGGACCGGCGTCGGCGGCCAATCTGATCACCAACCCCGGCTTCGAGTCGGGCCTGAGCGGCTGGTCCTGCACCGGCGCGGCCGTGGCGGGCGGGGACACCCATTCCGGCACATCCGCGCTGGTGGGAACCCCTTCCGGGCAGGACAACGCCCGCTGCTCGCAGACCATCTCGGTCATTCCGAACACCCGCTACACCCTGTCCGCGTGGGTCAAGGGCGCCTACACCTACCTCGGCGCGACCGGCACCGGGACATCTGACGTCAGTTCTTGGACGCCGGTCTCGGGTTCGTGGGTGCAGCTGTCGACGGCGTTCACCTCCGGCGCGTCCACCCGGTCGGTGACGATCTACCTGCACGGCTGGTACGGCCAGCCCGCCTACCGCGCCGACGACGTGATCCTCGACGGCCCCGGCACGCCGCCGACGAGCACAACCACCGTTCCCACAACGACGACAACCACCACAACGACCACGACTGGGCCGACCACGACAACCACCACGACCACCCCGCCGCCGCCGACCGGCCTGCCCAAGCACGTCCTCACCGGCTATTGGCAGAACTTCTACAACGGCGCCAAGGCACTCACCCTCGCCCAGGTCCCGACGACCTACGACATCATCGCCGTCGCGTTCGCTGACGCGGTGCCCGGGACCAACGGCGCGGTCAGCTTCACCCTGGACTCCGGCCTGTCGAGCCAACTCGGCGGCTACACCGACGCGCAGTTCCGCGCCGACATCCGCACCGTCAAGGCTCGCGGCCAGAAGGTGATCATCTCCGTCGGCGGCGAGAAGGGCACGGTGTGGGTCGGCGACGCGGCGGCGTCGGAGGCGTTCTCCCGCACGGTCTCCGCGCTGATCGCCGACTACGGCTTCGACGGCGTCGACATCGACTTGGAGAACGGCATCAACGCCACGCACATGGGTTCGGCGCTGCGCCGCATCCACGCCGCGGGCGGCAAGGTGATCACGATGGCACCGCAGACGATCGACATGCAGTCCACCCAGGGCGGCTACTTCCAGCTCGCCTTGGCCGTCAAGGACATCCTGACGATCGTCAACCTGCAGTACTACAACTCCGGCACCATGAACGGCTGCGACGGCAACGTCCACAGCCAGGGCTCGGTCAACTTCCTGACCGCGCTCGCGTGCATCCAGCTGCAAGGCGGCCTGCGGGCTGACCAGGTCGGCCTCGGCCTGCCCGCGTCACCTTCCGGCGCGGGTGGCGGCTACCAGCCACCCGGCAACGTCAACAACGCGCTGAGCTGCCTGGCCAGGCGGACGAACTGCGGCAGCTTCGTCCCGTCCACCGCCTACCCGGACATCCGGGGAGCGATGACGTGGTCGATCAACTGGGACGCGTCGAACGGCTGGAACTTCGCCAACACGGTGGCGCCGCATCTCGACACGCTGCCGTAGCGGATCGGCGGCGTGCGCTCCCCCGGGCGCACGCCGCCGGTCAGCCGATCTTCCGCAGCTCGCCGATCCGCCTGGCCCACCGCACCACGAAGCGCAGGCCGTACCCGATCATCGTCAGCGACCCGACCGTCAGCGTGACGATCAGCATCGGGACGAGCAAACCGTTGTCCCATCGACCACGTGTCCTGCCGGCTGAGCACAATGTCCAGCGCGAGGAGCCCGATTCCCAGCACCGTCAACGCCACCGCCTGGCCGAGCCGCCTGCGGGCGATCACCCGCTGCTCGTCCAGCAGCGGCCCAGGCGCGGCGATCCGATCATGCGTCCGCGCGGCGGCGACGAACGGTCCGTGTCCGAAGAGGACGGTCCAGGCCGTCCCGGAGCCGGTGACCCAGACCTCGGAGGTCCGGGGCAGCGAGGCGGGCAGCGGCCTGCCGATCGTCGTGAGCCACATCGTCGGCTCGTCCAACTCCAGCGTGTCCCGGCGGCCGATCTTCCCGGTGGTCGCGCGGGCCCGCCGCCACTGGCCGACCCTGGCCAGTCTGCGCTGCCAGCACACCACGGTGACCACCCCGCCGGACACCAGAATGCCGCCGAAGGCGAAGGAAACCACCGCGACACCCATCTGCCAGTTCGCGGCGTTCAACTCGTCCGGGGTCCGCACGCGGGTGGGGTCGGCCGGGTCGTAGATGACCTCGACCAGCGTCCCGACACCGTAGTCGTCCAGCGAGTTGACGTTGATGCTCTCGACCCGCGACACCCCACCGATCGGCGTGAACCGCACGTCGATCGACGATGAGAGGATCTTGGTACCACCGTGCTCGTCGACTACCACCCCCTGCACCCGCGTACCCGTCGCGACCAAGTCGTCATCGGCGGCGTCCCCGATAAGCGCGACGACCAGCCAGACGGTCAGCAGCACCAGGCCGAGGACAACCCCGAGCACGCCGACCTTCCGGGCCGCCCGCATCGCTCCCACCGCCGCGGCGGGGTCGACGCGACCGGGGAACGCGGTGACGTCGTCCTGTCCTCTGAGGTAGGTGCGCAGGCGAACGCGTTTGAAGTCGGCTAAGTCCGCGACAGAGTCCAAAGCAACCCCCAGGTGTCTTTGTCCTTATATCGCGAGAGGCCCCGCCGCCATAACTAGTCGGGCCAGACCGGCGAACGCTTCTCAAGGAAGGCCGCCATGCCCTCCTTCGCGCCCGCCAGCTGTGAAGCCGCCGCCATGACCTCCAAAGCGACCGCGTACCCATCGGCTTCCGGCCGGTCCAACTGGGCGTAGATCGTCTGCTTGCCGATCGCGCGGCTGGCGTCGCTGCCGCGGGTGGCGCGGAAGAGCAGGTCGTCGACCGCCTTGTCCAAGTCGGATTCCGGGACCACGCGGTTGACCAGGCCCCAGGACTCCGCCGTCCGGGCGTCGATGATGTCGCCGGTCAAAGCCATCTCCAGCAAACGTTTGCGGCCGACGGAGCGGGCCACCGGCACCGCAGGCGTGTGGCAGAACCAGCCGCCTTTGCCGCCGGGGAGGGCGAAGCCCGCGGACTCGGCGGCGACGGCCAGGTCGCACGTCGCGACGAGTTGGCAGCCCGCGGCGGTGGCCAGGCCGTGGACGCGGGCGATGACGATCTGGGGCACCGACTGGATCGTGCGCATCAGGTCGGTGCACAGCGAAAGCAGCGAACGCACGCCCGCGAGGTCGCGGGCGGCGACGTCGGCGAAGTCGTGGCCCGCGGAGAACACCGGGCCGTTACCCGCGAGTACGACGCCGGTCGCGTCGGACTCGCCCGCGGCGCGGAAGGCGCTCAGCAGTTCGGCGAGGTGGTCGTAGGACAGGGAGTTGCGGCGGGCGGGCCGGTTCATCGTGATCCGGACGACGCGGTCGGCGCGCTCGACGGTGATGTGCTCGTAATCGGCCATGGCCCGACCGTACCCGCGAATAGGCTGGCCGCATGCCCACGCCGGAGGAGATCACCCGACACCACGAACCCGACCCGGACGAGAACCCCTGGGTCGATGGGCCGCCGACGCCGAAGCCGTTCGTCATCGCCGAGTACGACGAGCGGTGGCCGGAGTGGTTCGCGCGGGTCGCCGCGCTGATCAAGGAGGCGCTGGGTGACACGGCGCTGCACGTCGAGCACGTGGGCAGCACGTCGGTCCCCGGCCTGCCCGCGAAGCCGATCATCGACATCGACCTGACGGTGCCGGACTCCGCCGACGAGAGCGCCTATCTCCCGGCCCTCGAAGCAGCGGGATTCCGGTTGATCGTCCGCGAACCCAGCTGGCACGAGCACCGCTGCCTCAAGCTCGCCGAGCCCGACACGAACCTGCACGTGTTCAGCCCGGACTGCCCCGAGACCATCCGCCACCGCATGTTCCGCGACTGGCTCATCGCCCACCCGGACGACCTGAACCGCTATCGCGAAGCGAAACACGCCGCCGCCGCGGAGACCACGGCGGCGGCGGGAGTCATCGTCGACTACAACCGGCACAAGGAGCCCGTCATCCGCGACATCTACGAGCGGATGTTCAAGGCGAATGGCCTTCTCTAGCCCAGTTTGTTGGCCTCACGGATGACGTTGACGATCTCGTCCATGATCTGGGTCATCTCGTAGTCCTTCGGCGTGAACACCCTGGCCACGCCGCGCGCGGCCAGGATCTCGGCGTCGTCGGGCGGGATGATGCCGCCGACGACGACCGGGATGTCGCCCGCACCGGCCGCGCGCAGGCCGTCGACCACGGCGGGGACGGCCTCCAGGTGCGAGCCGGACAGGATCGAAAGGCCCACCACGTGCACGCCCTCCTGCACCGCGGCCGCCACGATCTGGTCCGGGGTGAGGCGGATGCCCTGGTAGACGACCTCGAACCCGGTGTCGCGGGCCCGCACGGCGATCTGCTCGGCGCCGTTGGAGTGGCCGTCGAGTCCGGGCTTGCCGACGAGCATGCGCAGCCGCTCGCCCAGTTCCTCGCCCGTCGCCTTGACCCGCTCGCGCACGGTCGCCAGTTCGGCGCCCGCCTCGCCGCTCGCCGACGCGCCGGAGACGCCCGTGGGTGCCCGGTACTCGCCGAACACCTCGCGCAGGGCCGCCGACCACTCGCCGGTGGTGACGCCCGCGCGGGCGCACGCCAGGGTGGCGTCCATCAGATTCGCCTCGGTCTTCGCCGCGTCGCGCAGCACCCGCAGCGACTCGGTGACCTTGTCGTTGTCACGGGCCGCGCGCCACCGCTTGACCGCTTCGACGGCCTCCTGCTCGAAGGCCGGGTCGACCGTCTCGATCGCCTTGGCGCCCTCGGCCTGCAGCGGGCTGGGCTCGGTGGTGTCGAACTTGTTGACGCCGACGATGATCTGCTCACCGGCCTCGATGAGCCTGCGGCGCTCGGCGAGCGAGCCGACCATCTGCGTCTTCATGTAGCCGGACTCGACGGCCGGGACCGCCCCGCCCATGGCCTGCACGCGGTCGATCTCCTCGCGCGCGCCGGTGATGATCTCGTTGACCTTGGCCTCGATGACCGGGGAGCCGTCGAAGATGTCCTCGTACTCCAGCAGGTCGGTCTCGAAGGCGAGCACCTGCTGCATCCGCAGCGCCCACTGCTGGTCCCACGGCCGCGGGAGGCCGAGCGCCTCGTTCCACGCCGGAAGCTGGATGGCGCGGGCGCGGGCCTTGCGCGACAGCGAGACCGCGAGCATCTCCAGCACGATGCGCTGGACGTTGTTCTCCGGCTGGGCCTCGGTCAGGCCGAGGGAGTTGACCTGCACGCCGTAGCGGAACCGGCGCTGCTTGGCGTCGGTGATGCCGTAGCGGTCGCGGGTGATCTCGTCCCACAGCTCGGTGAACGCCCGCATCTTGCACATCTCCTCGACGAAGCGGACACCCGCGTTGACGAAGAAGGAGATGCGCTGCACGACCTCGCCGAACTTCTCGGCGGGTACCTGCCCGGAGTCGCGCACCGCGTCGAGCACCGCGATGGCCGTGCACATCGCGTAGGCGACCTCCTGCACGGGCGTCGCGCCGACCTCCTGCAGGTGGTAGCTGCAGATGTTGATCGGGTTCCAGTTCGGCACGTTGGTGACCGTCCAGGCCACCATGTCCGTGATCAGCCGCAGGCTCGGCCCGGGCGGGAACACGTAGGTGCCGCGCGACAGGTATTCCTTGATGATGTCGTTCTGCGTGGTGCCCGCGAGCTTGGCGACGACCTCGTGCCAGTCGGTGCCCTCGGCCTCGGCCTGCTCCTGGGCCACCGAGACGTAGAGCGACAGCAGCCACATGGCGGTCGCGTTGATCGTCATCGAGGTGTTGGCGCCCGCGAGCGGGATCTGGTCGAACAGCGTGCGCATGTCACCGAGATGGGTGACGGGCACGCCGACCTTGCCGACCTCGCCCTTGGCGAGCTCGTGGTCGGGGTCGTATCCGGTCTGCGTCGGCAGGTCGAAGGCGACGGACAGGCCGGTCTGGCCCTTGGCCAGGTTGCGGCGGTACAGCTCATTCGACTTCGCCGCGGAGGAGTGACCGGCGTAAGTGCGCATGACCCACGGACGGTCACGCTCACGGTCTGTGGGGTACGGCACCGGTTAACCTCCGTTAATCAGTCCTTTTCGTGGAGAGTACTGCCGAGTAACACCGCATCGCGCGGTGCCATTGCTCACAGCCACCCATCATCCCCCGTGCTCGGCCGCTGAGCTTGACTCACTTTCCACCGGCTCACCAGCGGCATGACGGACCTTCGGTGTCCGTATGTCGATCATGGGGAGATCACTGAACATGAAGCGGATGACAGTACTGGCGGGCGCCATCGCGGCCCTGCTGGTCAGCACGACCGGGGTGGCCACCGCGGCGTCCACGCCGACCATCCCGGCGGGGTGCAAGGTGTGGCTGCGCGTGGAGACCGGCTCGGCGTTCGGCTCGTGCGACAGCACGGTGACCCGGCCGTGGCGGGTGCTGGCGACCTACCGGTTCACCTCCAGCAGCGGGAAGATGTGCAGCCAGTTCGACCTGAGCAGCCCGAAGGAGATCACCTCGGGCGGCCCGTGGTTCGAGCCGCGCGACCCGTACATCGAGTTCTACCCGGCGGGCCAGACCCCGCCCGCGCTGCCGCCCGGCACGTACAGCTGCTTCAACGTCTGAGCGTCGGACCGTTGCCTCCGGAAGGGTCGCGGGGTTGACTGTGCCAACCCGAAACCCTTCCGGAGGACCGACCATGAGTCCGAAGTTCCTCGTCCCCGCCGCCGTCGCCGCGCTGCTGCTCACCGTGGCGCCGTCGGCTTCGGCGATCAACACCTACAACGCCACCCCGGCGCCGGAGCGGACCGAGGTTGGTGCCCTGGTCGTCCAGTGGGACAACGACGGCGACCCGGCCACGCCCGACCGGATCGACTGGATGTGCTCGGGCACGATGGTCGACCGCGACACCTTCCTGACCGCGGCGCACTGCACCACCGACTGGCCGGAGGGCGTGCGCTTCTACGTCTCGCTCGGCCAGAACGTCCAGGCCGACCTCGACGCCGCGAACGCCGCCCACCCCGGCGACCCGTCCGCCGTCGGCGCGGCCATCGCGGTCGAGGGCGTGGCGCACAACCACCCGGACTACCCGGGCAACTCGGCCGACTCCAAGGACATCGCCGTGGTCCAGGTGCCCGCCGCCGCGGTGGCCGCCCGGTGGTCGTTCACCCCGGCGACGCTGCCCACCGCCAACCGGCTTGGCGAGCTCGGTCCGCAGGGCCTCAACGCGACCCCGTTCGTCGTCGCGGGCTACGGCACCGAGGAGGCCAAGCGCGGCCCCGGGGGCCACACCCACCCGGGCGGCGGTGTCCGGATGAAGGCCCCGGTGACGTTCAACTCGCTCAACAACACCTGGGTGCGGCTGGGCCAGACGGCCCCGCAGGGCAACGGCGGCGCCTGCTACGGCGACTCGGGCGGCCCGAACTTCGCCACCGTCGACGGCAAGCTCACCCTCGTCGCCACCACCATCACCGGCGACGGCCCGTGCTACGCCACCAACGTGACCTACCGGCTCGACGCGCCCGTCGCGCGGGCGTTCCTCAGCGAGTTCGTGGCACTGCCGTAGTCGCGAAAGGAGCCGCCCGACTGTGGGCGGCTCCTTAGCTCTTTGCCGCGAGACAGCGCCGGCACGATGATGGACGCATGGACCTGCCCGCGCCGTATCTGATCCTGGTGGCGCTGCTCGTGGTCGGGCTCATCGGCGGCGTCATCCGCTGGGGCCTCGGGCCGGATTCCGACCGCCGCAAGGACTACGGCCTGCTGCGCGAGGTCGCCAAGGTCACCAGTCCGGACTCGGCGCGGCTGGTCGAGCAGGAACTCCAGGACGTCGGCATCAAGGCGACGACGGTGCCCACCGACGACGGCTTCGGCTACCGGGTCATGGTCTTCCCCAATGACGAGCGCGAAGCCATCGACACCCTGCTGCGCCGCCATCCCGACTAGGGCCCGCGCCCCTCGCGGGACGCGGGCCCGGACAGTCAGCGCGCCGGGAACACGACGGCGGCCGACGTGCCGCCGCGGCGGACGGTCTCGCCGACCGCCTGCACCTTCCCGTGCGGCAGGAACTCGATCGTCGCCGCGGCGCCGATGAACTCCTGCGGGGTGAACACGTGGCCCAACGCCTGCAGGCCGCCCGCCGCGGCGATGAACGCGGGCTCAGCCACCGTGGACGCGGAATTCCGCTGGGTCGCGCGCGGCGCCCACACCGAGTCACGCAGATTCATGCCGAAGTCGATCCGGTTGACCAGGATCTGCAGGACCGTGGTGATGATCGTCGACCCGCCGGGCGAACCCAGCGCCAGGAACGGCTTGCCGTCCTTCAGCACGATCGTCGGCGACATGCTCGACCGCGGCCGCTTCCCGGGCGCCGCCAGGTTCGGGTCGGGGGCGCTGCCCTGGGTCGGGGTGAAGTTGAAGTCCGTCAGCTCGTTGTTGAGCAGGAAGCCGCGCCCCGGCACCACGATGGCGCTGCCGCCGACCTGCTCGATCGTGTTCGTGTACGACACCACGTTGCCGCGCCGATCCGACACGACGAAGTGGTTGGTGTGCACCTCGTTCTCCGGCGACGCCGTCCCGGCGGCGGGCACACAGCCCGCGTCCGGAGCGGTCGGGGCGGGCAGGACCGAGGTCGGGCTGATCAGGCACGCGCGCAGGGCGGCGTGCGCGTCCGACAGCAGCCGGTCCTGCGGGACGTTCACGAACGCCGGGTCGCCGATGTAGCGGTTGCGGTCGGCGAAGGCGAGCTTGCTGGCCTCCAGGTAGTGGTGCAGCGCCTGGGTCCGGTCCATGGCGCCGACGTCGAAGGTCTCCAGGATGTTGAGCGCCTCGCCGACGGTGATGCCGCCGGACGAGCTGGGCGCCATGCCGTAGACGTCGTAGCCGCGGTAGGTGACGTGCGTCGGCGCGCGGTCGATCGTCCGGTAGTCACGCAGGTCCTGGACGGTCATGCGGCCGGGCGGCGGGGTGATCGTGGCGTCCGGGGCCAGCGGCGGGTGCTGGGTCGCGGCGGCCACGTCGGCGCCGATCGAGCCGCCGTAGAACGCGCGGGTGCCCTGCTTGGCGATCTCGCGGTAGGTGTCTGCGAGGTCCGGGTTGCGCATGACGGTGCCGACCTCGGGGGCCGCGCCGCCGGGCAGGAACAGCTCGGCGCTCGACGTGAACTGCTTGAGGCGGTCCTGGTTGGCGATGATCTCCGCGCGGATCTCCGGGGTGACCGGGAAGCCCTTGTCGGCGACCTTGATCGCGGGCTTCAGCGCGTCCTTGAGCTTGATGGTGCCCCAGCGCTGCAACGCGCGTTCCCAGGTGGCGAGCATGCCGGGCACGCCGACGGACAAACCGCTGGTCACGGCCCTGGGGAAGGGATAGGGCGCGCCCGTCGCCGGGTCGATGAACATCTGGGCGTCACCCGCGGCCGGGGTGGTCTCGCGGCCGTCGATGGTGGACACGCGGCCGGTGCGGGCGTCGTAGTGGACGAAGTACCCGCCGCCGCCGAGGCCCGCCATGAACGGGTCGGTGACGCCCAGGGTCGCGGCGACGGCGACCGCGGCGTCGGCGGCGGTGCCGCCTCTGCGCAGCACATCGATGCCGGCCTCGGTGGCTTCGACGGTGTCGGAGACGACCGCCCCGCCGTAGCCGGTGGCCAGCGGCTCCTTGGCCAAGCCGGGCGCCGCACTCGCCGTGGTCGGCGCGGCGATCAGCCCCACCGTCAGCACCACAGCCGTGGTCAACGCCCGCGTTCGTGCAGTCATCGGTACCCCTCCATCTGCGGATCGGTGGTCCAGTTCTACTCGGACGGTCATGCAGCGGCTACCCGCCGAACGCGCGACCTACGCCCCTGTCGCGCGACGGCTAGGGGGTGGACGCTGGGCCGATGACCACGCCAACTGTGCGCCAGGGCGAGGCGTCGCGCATCGCGGATCCGGACGAGGGCATCTCCCTCGACGAGCTGCGGCTCGCCGCCCGCAACCACGGCATGCCGCTGGAGGCGCTGCGCTACGACCTCACCCCGGCGGGCCTGCACTATGTCCTCGTCCACTACGACATCCCCTACGTCGACCCGGTGACCTGGCGTTTGACCATCGACGGCCTGGTCTCGCCGCTGGTCCTCGACCTCGCCGACCTGCGCGGACGGCCGCGCGTCGAGCGGACCGTGACGCTGGAGTGCGCGGGCAACGGGCGGGCGCGGCTGCACCCGCGGCCGGTGAGCCAGCCGTGGCTCGACGAGGCGGTCGGGACGGCCAGGTGGACCGGCGTCCCGCTGCTCGATCTGCTGGGCGAGCTGCCGGAGGACGCGGTCGACGTGGTGTTCACCGGCCTCGACCACGGCAGCGACCGGGGCGTCGAGCAGGACTACCAGCGCGGGCTCGGCGTCGCGGACCTCGACGACGTGCTGGTCGCCTACGAGATGAACGGCCAACCGCTGCCGCCGCAGCACGGGGCGCCCGCGCGGCTGGTGGTGCCCGGTTGGTACGGGATGGCGAGCGTGAAGTGGCTGAGCCGGATCACGGTGATCGCTGAGCCGTTCACCGGGTTCCAGAACGCGACGGCGTACCGGATCAAGACCGAGCTGGACTCGCCCGGCGAGCCGGTGACCCGGATCAAGCCGCGCGCGCTGATGGTGCCGCCGGGATTCCCGGACTTCATGACCCGACGGCGGATCGTGGAGGCGGGGCCGGTCGACCTGTTCGGGCGGGCGTGGTGCGGGTTCGCGCCGGTCACGCGGGTCGACGTGAGCGTGGACGGCGGCCTGACCTGGACGGAAGCCGAACTCGGCGCGGCGGCGGACTACGCGTGGCGGTCGTGGACCCTGCGGTGGGACGCGAAGCCGGGCGACACTGTGCTGATGGCGCGCGCGTCCGCCGGGAACGACACGCAGCCGGTCGAGCAGCCGTGGAACACACAGGGCATGACGAACAACATGGCCCAGCGCGTGCCGGTGACCGTGCGCTAGCGCGTCGGCTCGGCGTCGACCCGCCGCACGTCGGCGCCCAGGCGCTGCATGTTCTCCACGAACATCGGGTAGCCGCGGTCGATGTGGTAGACGTCCCAAACCTCGGTGACGCCGTCCGCGCACAGGCCCGCCAGGACCAGGCCGACGCCCGCGCGGATGTCCGAGGCCCACACCGGGGCCGACGACAGCCGCTCGACGCCGCGGACCACGGCGTGGTGGCCGTCGGTGCGCGCGTCGGCGCCGAGGCGGATCATCTCCTCCACGAAGCGGAAGCGTGCCTCGAAGAGATTCTCGGTGATCATCGACGTGCCGTCGGCGATGGTGGTCATCGCGATGGCGAAGGGCTGCAGGTCGGTGGCGAAGCCCGGGTAGGGCAGCGTCACGAAGTCGACCGCCTTGGGCCGGTCGTGCTGCACGACGCGGAATCCGTCGTCGAACGTGGTGATCTCGGCGCCCGCGGTGCGCAGCTTCTCCAGGACCAGGTCCAAGTGGTGCGGGTTGACGCCCTTGACGGTGATGTCGCCCTGCGTCATCGCCGCGGCGAACGCCCAGGTCGCGCCCACGATCCGGTCGCCGACAACGCGGTGCTCGGTCGGCTTGAGCGAGTCGACGCCGTGGACGGTCAGGGTGGAGGTGCCCGCGCCTTCGATCTTGGCGCCCATCTGCTGGAGCATGACGCAGAGGTCGATGATCTCGGGCTCACGCGCGGCGTTGTCGATGATCGTCACACCGTCGGCCAGGACGGCGGCCATCAGAATGTTCTCGGTGGCGCCGACACTGGGGAAGTCGAGCCAGATCTGGGCGCCGTGCAGGCCCTCGGCCTCGGCGACGACGCAGCCGTGCTCGATCTCGCTGGTCGCCCCGAGCTGGCGCAGCCCGTTCTGGTGCATGTCCAGCGGCCGCGACCCGATCGCGTCCCCGCCGGGCAGCGCCACGACCGCGCGCTTGCAGCGGCCGACCAGCGGGCCAAGCACGCAGACACTGGCGCGCAGCTTGCCCATCGAGGCGGAGTCGGCGCGGTGGTTGAGCTCGGCGGGGGTGGTGATGACCGCGGTGTCGCCGTCGAGGTCGACCTCGCACCCCAGGCTCCGCAGGACGTCGGCCATCAGGGGGACGTCGAGGATCTCGGGGCAGTTGGTGAGGGTGGTCGTGCCCTCGGCTAGGAGAGCGGCCGCCATCAGCTTGAGCACGCTGTTCTTGGCCCCGACAACCTCGACGTCACCGACGAGCCGGGCGCCGCCGTGAACCTGGAAGTGCTCTGTCACGGACGCAATGATGCCCCTGCGCTCCCGAGCCCTGTCAGTAGGGTGGTGAACATGTCGGTGCACATCACGCGCGTTTACACAAAGGTCGGCGACAACGGCTCCACCGCCCTCGGCGACGGCTCCCGCGTCCCCAAGACATCGGTGCGATTGGCGGCGTACGCGGACGTCGACGAGGCCAACTCGTCCATCGGCGTGGCACTGGCCCTGGGCGCCCTGGCCCCGGACGTGGCGTCGGTGCTGAGCGCGGTGCAGAACGACCTGTTCGACGTGGGAGCGGACCTGTGCACGCCGATCGTGCCAGACCCGCCGTACCCGGCTTTGCGGATCACTGAGGCTTACGTGACGCGGTTGGAGGGGTGGATCGACTCGTACAACGAGCGGCTGTCGAAGCTGAACTCGTTCATCCTCCCGGGCGGCACTCCCGGCGCCGCTTTGCTGCACGTCTCCCGAACCGTCGCCCGCCGCGCGGAACGCAACGCATGGGCGCTGCTGGAGGACGACGCGGAGCGGACGAACATCCTGGCGGCGAAGTACTTGAACCGCCTGTCAGACCTGCTCTTCGTCCTGGCCCGGGTGGCCAACCCGGACGGCGACGTCCTGTGGAAGCCCGGCGCCCACGGCTAGCCCTGCCAGATCCACAGCGGTGGCAGCGGAGTCAGGTCGGGATCCGGTTCCCGCGCCCCGAGTTCGGTGAGGGCCCAACGCACCTGCTGCGCGACCTTCGCGTTACGGTCGTCCAGCATGGCGGTCAGCCGGTCGACGGCCTGGAGCCGTTCGGCGGCGCCGACCACGCCATCTCGATTGAGCCAACGGACCGCGCCGACGGCGCCAGACCGGACGCCCAGACTGCGAGCGTCCAGCGCACCGATGATCAAGGGAACGGCGCGTTCGTCGGCGCAGGCGCCCAACCCGATCACCGCCGACACCCGTCGAACTGGCCGGAACCCGGCGAGATCCCGAGCGTACGACGGAACCAAGTCGAGAGCGCGCAGCCGCGGAATGCCATACGACAGCGCCACAGGCGCCAACAGCTGACGCCGCATGAAGGACGCAACCAGCCCTGAGCGATCCGCGTACCGTCCGAGGAACGCGTTGACGATCGGTGTCGGGTCACGATCGCGGTCACGTTCGACCAGGATCTGACACAGCATGCTCGCGCAGGTCCGACGAGGCTCATCCGCCAGGCGGGCCAGGAGCCGAGCGTCGACCGCCTGGTCGTCGGCGTCGACAAGCTGCTGGGCGATCGCGTGTCGAGCCGACGGTTCCCCCGCGAGGACGCCGTCGATCGCGTCATCGATGTCGAGAATTTGAACACCCCCAGTTGGTGTGGCCCCGAGTAAGTCTGCCCGCGATGCCGAGTGCGCACCATGCCCATTCCCAGAGTCGCGGCGCGGGCGCGGACGGGTCAGGCTGTCCGAAAGCGGGGGTTCCACTCGACGTCACGGTGACGAGAGGAGTCGAGAGTGGACGTGAAGGCCGAGCGGGTGATCCCGCTGCCGCCTGCCAAGGTCGCCGAGTACGCGATGGACTGGCGGCACGATCACGAGTGGACGCAGGGCATCAAGCAGGCCGCCCTCACCGCCGAGGCGCCGGGCGGCGGGTTCGGCGTTGGCGCGCGGGTCACCCGGACCGCGTATTTCCTGGGCAAACGGATCGACTACGTGCTGAGGGTCGACGAGTACGAGCCGCCGCGGGTGTTGGACATGCGGTCGGTGGCGGGGCCGTTCCCGATGCACGTCACCTACCGGTTCGACGAGCATCCCGAAGGGACGTTGGCCAGTATCCGCGTCCAAGGGGACGCGAGTGGCTACTACCGATTCGTCGGCCCGCTCATGGCGCCGATGGTGCGCGGAAACCTCCGGAAAGATCTCCGCGATCTCGCGAGTCGGGTGTCCGGATGATGTCCGGCCGTTCGACGTCTCCCCGTAAGCCACCGACCAAGGAGCAGAGATGAAGTACCTGTTGTCGATCTACGCGAACCCCGCCAACTGGGAGGCCCTCCCCGAGGCTGAGCGCGACGGGCTCATGGCCGAGTACGGCAAGTTCACCCAGGAGATCGCCGAGTCCGGCGAATTGGTCGACGGTGCCCCGCTGGGCGACCCGACCACCGCCAACACCGTGCGCGTGCGCGCCGGGCAGGCCGACGTGGTGGACGGGCCATTCGCGGAGACCAAGGAGCATCTGGCGGGGTACTACATCGTCGAGTGTGCCAGCCAGGAGCGGGCGGTCGAGCTCGCCGCGAAGATTCCGGACGCGCGCTACAACGCGGTCGAGGTGCGGGCCGTGTTGGACATGGGTGGACAGGAGATGTGAGTACCGACGTCGAGGGCCTGCTGCGCGAACTGGCGCCGCAGGCCCTCGGTGCCGTCCTGCGGGGCGGTGCCGACTTCGGCGCCGCTGAGGACGCGGTGCAGGAGGCGCTGATCGCCGCGGCACGGCAGTGGCCTGAGGAAGGTGTGCCGGACAGTCCGCGCGGGTGGTTGATCCGGGTGGCGTCGCGGCGTCTGATCGATTGGCAGCGGCGGGAGGCGGCCCGGCGCGGCAAGGAGGCGGCGGCGGTCGGGTGGGTGCCGTCGGACGCGTTGACCTCGCCGGCCGCGGACGCCGAGGTGACGGGGGACGACGGGCTGCGGCTGCTGTTCCTCTGCTGCCACCCGTCGCTACCGCGCACGGCGCAGGTCGCGTTGACGCTGCGGGCCGTGGGCGGGTTGTCGACCGGGGAGATCGCGCGGGCCTTCCTGGTGCCCGAGGACACGATGACGCGCCGGATCACGCGGGCCAAGCGCAAGCTCGTCGAGTCCGGGCTGACCTTCGGCACGCCCGGGTCGCTGTCGGCTGTGCTGGAAGTGCTGTACCTGATCTTCAACGAGGGCTACACCGCCAGCTCGGGCACCACCCTGCAGCGCGCCGACCTGACCGGTGAGGCCATCCGCCTGACCCGGCTGCTGCACTCGCAGGCGCCCGACGGCGAGGTCGCGGGCCTGCTGGCGCTGATGCTGCTCACCGACGCCCGCAGCCCGGCCCGCATCGACGGCGGCGACCTGGTGCCGCTCGCCGAGCAGGACCGGGCGCTGTGGGACCGCGCCCGCATCGCCGAGGGCACGGCTCTGATCACGGCCGCGCTGGCCGAGCACCCGATCGGCCCGTACCAGATCCAGGCCGCCATCGCCGCCCTGCACGACGAGGCCGAGCGCGCCGAGGACACCGACTGGCTGCAGATAGCCGCCCTCTACCGCGTGCTGAACCGCATCGCGCCGAGCCCGGTGGTGACACTCAACCGCGCGGTCGCGCTGGGCGAGACGGACGGCCCGCTGGCGGGCTTGGCGGTGCTGGACACCCTGGAGGACCCCCGGTTGGCCAACCACCACCGGGTGGCCGCCGTGCGCGCGCACCTGCTGGAACGGGCGGGCGACCTGGAGTCGGCCAAGAAGTTCTACGAACAGGCGGCGAAGGCCACCGCCAGCGCGCCGGAGCGGGCCTACCTGCTCAACCGCGCGGCTCGACTCGGCTGATCACGACGCCCAGGGCAGGCGGCGTCCCGGTGGGGCGCTCTCCATCCACGACAGGAAGCCGGTCAGCGCGTCCGGGCCCATGGCGACCTCGATGACCGGGTCGGGCACGTTGTTGACGTATTCGAAGCGCAGCACGCGCGAGCCAAGGGGCATGTTGGGGGTCTCGCCGCGTTCGGGTTCGCGGCGGTGGGCGATCTCCAGGCCGTCGCGGTGGATGACGCGGTCGGGGCCGGAGCGCAGGCTCAGCGCGCGGAACCAGGCGAACTCGTCGCCCTGGTAGCGGGCGATGCCCAGGTGCCAGCCCTTGCCCGTGTCATCGATGCGCGTGCGCAGCGCGACGTGAACGCCGCCCGCGCGAAGAAGGCGCAGGCGGCGTAGGACAAGCAGGATCAATACGACGAGCACGACGGCCAGGATCAGCACGACCACATTGCTGATGTCCACTGGCCGCTCCCCCGCCCGTCAGGCCGTCATCAGGCTGACTGCTCGGCGGCACGCAGCCGGGCGGCTGCTCTCGCGCGCTCGTCGGCGTCGTCGGCGGTGAGTGCGGAGCGGGCCTCGGTGACGTCGATCTCACCGGCGAGCTCGGCGGACTCGGCGAGGATGCTGACCGAGTCGGCGGTCACCGACAGGAACCCGCCGTGTACCGCGGCCACCACGGCGTCGCCGTCAGTGGTGATGACCTTGACCACACCGCCTTCGACGAGCTGACCAAGGACGGGCTCGTGACCAGGCATGATGCCGATCTCACCCTCGGTGGTCTGGGCGACGACGAACGTGCCGGTACCCGACCACAGGCGTCGTTCCACGGCGACCAGCTGGACGGACATCTCAGCCACGCGTATCTCCTTATGCTCGCGGTTCCGCCGCAGTCTAGTTGGTCGGGTGACAACCTCCCCAGCCAGGCTGGTGTCGGACAGGGTGACAGAGACACCACTCACCGGGGGTGATCGATGAGCGATCCCGACGACGAATTCACTGACTTCGTCGCCCACCGCTCGCCCGCACTGCTCCGTACCGCCTATCTGCTCTGCGGAGGGGACAAGTCCGCCGCTGAGGACCTGCTCCAGGACGTTTTGGAGCGCGCCTACGGCAAACGCCGTCGCGTCAAGGGCGGCCTCGAACCGTATGTCCGGGCCGCGCTGGCCAACGCGTCGGCCAACCGTTGGCGCACCAAGTCACGGCGCGTGCGCGAAGCACCGCTGGACGACGCCGCCGAACCGGGCGTCCGCGGCCCCGAGTCCGGCGTCCTCGATCGCGACGAGGTCGCCCGCGCGCTGGGCGAGCTGCCCGCGCGGATGCGGGCGGTACTGGTCCTGCGGTTCTTCGACGACCTGTCCGAGGCCGACACCGCCGCCGCGCTGGGCTGTTCCACCGGCACGGTCAAGAGCCAGACCTCCCGCGGCCTCGACCGGCTGCGCACCCTGCTTCGCGAGAAGGAGCGAACCTGATGGACCCCGAAGACCTGACCCACGCCTTCCGCGCGGCCACCGACACCCTCGAACCCCGCCCCGGCTTCACCACCGACGTCCTCCGCGGCGGCAAGCGGCGGCAGGTCCGCCACCGGATGGCGATCGCGGGCGGTCTGGCCGCCCTGGTCGGCATCACCGGCGGGACGGCGGCGCTGCTCTCGTCGACGCCGACCAGCCTGCCGGGGCAGGAGAACCAGCAGAGCGGGTACGACTTCTCGATCCTCGACGGGCCGACGCAGGGCGACCTGGCGGGCGACAACGAGTACCTGGCCCGGGTGATCGAGGCGTGGCGGAAGGGCATCGAGGTGTCGCCGAACAAGCCGGTCGGCAACGATCGGCTGACCGGGTCGCCGAAGGTCATCTGGGCGGGGACGACCCCGGCGGGCAAAGCCGCGATCGTCGGCCAGGCCGGTGAGACCACCGACCGGTACATCAGCGGCGACGGCTCTCCCCTGGCCAAGAAGGGCCCGGCGTTCGGGCTGGTCACCGGGGAGCAGCCCACCCTCGTCAACGAGGTGCCGCTGTTCTCCTCCGCACCGCCGACGTTCCTGTTCGGCCCGCAGGACGTCATGCTGATCTCGCTGGACCCGAAAGCCGTGTTCGTCTCAGCGTGGGCGGTCGGCGAGGACGGCAAAGGGAAGCGGGACTGGCAGAACGTCAACCCCTCCACCGACAGCGACATCCGCCTGTTCCGCCTGCCGAATGGCACTGATCCCCGGACAGTCCGGGTCACGGACCCCGGAGGGATGATGGCTGGGCGGGGCTGGACGCCGCGGCCGTCGTCGAGCTACGCCGAAGGCGCTGACCGCCAGTCCAAGCCGATCCCCTCCCGGAGCCTCGACTGGCCGCAGCAGCCTTTGCGCGTCAACGGCGCGAAGGGCGCGGAGCTGACCGAACTGCACGACGCGATGGTCCCCACCGGGATGGTCGACGCGCTGGAGATGGCCCAGGTGACCGGGTTCCAGACGATCGTCGACCTGCCGGACGGCCGGTCCCTGGTCGGCTTCGAGTACGTCCCCGACTTCACCGGCAGCCGCTTCTACGCCGCGGTCACCGACCGCGCGGGCAAAATCGAGTCCATCACCTACGGCGGCAAGCTGGCGGCCGGTCTCCCTGCCAAGGTGAAGGGCGACTGGGGCTGGCTTGTGGCCTACTACGACGCCGCCCTGCGCTACCGGACGTCCCCGGACGGGCCGTGGACCACCGCGGGCCGTGACGCGGCGCTGCTCCCCGCGAACGCCACGGAGGTCGAGGTCACCGCGGACGGCAAGCAACCGAAAATCGTGACCCTCTAAAGAAAAGGGGCGGTGTCCGCAATGGACACCGCCCCTTCTCGATGAAGAACTTAAGCCTTCTTGCCGGTCAGCTCGAAGTACTTGCGCTCCAGGTCGTCCAGGCCACCGATCGAGAGGAAGGCCTGCTCCGGAACGTGGTCGTAGTCGCCCTTGGCGACCTTGTCGAACGCCTCGATGGTGTCCGCCAGCTTGACGAACGAGCCCACCTCGCCGGTGAACTTCTCCGCGACGAAGAAGTTCTGCGACAGGAAGCGCTCGATGCGACGCGCGCGGTTGACCGTCACCTTGTCCTCTTCGGACAGCTCGTCCATACCGAGGATCGCGATGATGTCCTGCAGTTCCTTGTACTTCTGCAGGATCCGCTTGACCTCCTGCGCCACCCGGTAGTGCTCGGCGCCGACGATCGACGGGTCGAGGATTCGGGAGGACGAGGTCAGCGGGTCGACCGCCGGGTAGATGCCCTTCTGGGAGATCGGACGGGAAAGCTCCGTCGTCGCGTCCAGGTGGGCGAAGGTGGTCGCCGGGGCCGGGTCGGTGTAGTCGTCCGCGGGGACGTAGATCGCCTGCAGCGAGGTGATCGAGCGACCACGGGTCGAGGTGATGCGCTCCTGGAGCTCACCCATCTCGTCGGCCAGCGTCGGCTGGTAACCCACGGCGGAAGGCATACGGCCCAGCAGGGTCGACACCTCCGAACCCGCCTGGGTGAACCGGAAGATGTTGTCGATGAACAGCAGCACGTCCTGCTTCTGCACATCGCGGAAGTACTCCGCCATGGTCAGGGCCGACAGGGCGACACGCATACGGGTGCCCGGGGGCTCGTCCATCTGACCGAAGACGAGCGCGGTGTCGGGAAGCACACCCATCTCTTCCATTTCGAGGAAGAGGTCGGTGCCCTCACGGGTGCGCTCGCCGACACCGGCGAACACCGAGGTACCACCGAAGTTGCGGGCGATACGGGTGATCATCTCCTGGATGAGCACCGTCTTGCCGACACCGGCACCACCGAACAGGCCGATCTTGCCACCCTCGACGTACGGGGTGAGCAGGTCGAGGACCTTGACGCCGGTCTCCAGCATCTTGGTCTTGCCCTCGAGCTGGTCGAAGGCCGGGGGCTTGCGGTGGATGGTCCAGCGCTCGCTGTCCGCGGCGTGGCCCGGCTTGTCCAGGCACTCGCCGAGGGCGTTGAACACGTGGCCCTTGACCGCGTCACCGACGGGCACCGAGATGGCCGAGCCGGTGTCGAGCACCGGGGCGCCACGCACGAGGCCGTCCTGCGGCGCCATCGAGATGCAGCGCACCAGGTTGTCGCCGAGGTGCTGGGCGACCTCGAGGGTGATGGTCTTCTTCATCGACTCAAGGGCGACATCCACCTTGAGCGCGTTGAAGAGCTCCGGCACGGAGTCCCGGGGGAACTCGACGTCGACGACGGGGCCGATGACCCGGACGACACGACCGGTAGCGGTCTGAGGTTCCTGAACGGCAGTCATTAGTCATCACTTCCTGCGGCAGAGGCGAGCGCTTCCACGCCACCGACGATCTCGCTGATCTCCTGGGTGATCTGCGCCTGGCGAACCTGGTTGGCCACTCGCGTGAAGCTCTTGACCAGTTCGTCGGCGTTGTCGGTCGCCGACTTCATCGCCGTGCGTCGAGCGGCGGACTCGGAGGCCGCCGACTCGAGCAGTGCCGCGTAGATCCGGGTGTTGATGTATTTCGGCAGCAAGTTGCCGAGCAGCGTCTCCGCGTTCGGCTCGAACTCGTAGGCCGAGCCCAGCGGCGGGTTCTCGTCGTACTCGATCTCCAGCGGAGCGATCCGCTTGGCGACCGGCTTCTGCGAGAGCATCGACTGGAACTCGGTGAACACGATGTGCAGCTCGTCGACGCCGACGACGCCGTCCTTGCCACCGTCGGCCTCGCCATCATCGATTCCCTCGAGGAAGGAGTCGATCAGGGTCTGACCGGCGGCCGCGGCGTTGAAGTAGGCGGGCTTCTCGGAGAAGCCCGACCAGCTCGCCGCGACCGGGCGCTGGCGGAACTTGTAGAAGTTCAGCCCCTTGCGCCCGATGACGTAGAGGACCGGGGTCTTGCCCTGCTCGCGCAGCAGCGCCTGCAGTTCCTCGGCCTTCTTGATGGCGTTGGCGTTGTAGCCGCCGCACAGACCGCGGTCGCTGGTGACCAGCAGGACCGCGGCCCGACGCGTGCGTGGGCGCGACACCAGCAGCGGCGAGTCGAGATTCGCCGCGCCGGTGGCCAGCGCCGTGAGCACCCGGGTGATCTCGTCCGAGTACGGCTTGGACTGCGCCACCCTGGCCTGCGCCTTGCTGATGCGCGAGGTGGCGATGAGCTCCTGTGCCTTGAAGATCTTCTTGAAGGACTGAGCCGACTTGATCCGCTGACGGATCTCCCGAAGTTGTGCCATGGCTTACTTCTTCGGGTCGGGCTTGTTGACCTTCACCGTCTCCTGGCCGACCTCGCTGGCGTCCAGCGCGTCCGCTTCAGCCTCGTGGCCGACGCCCGCCTGGGCCTCGGAGGTGCTGAAGTTCGCGCTGAACTCCTTGACGGCGGCCTGCAGGCGCTCCTCGTTGTCCTTGGAGAGCACCTTGTCGACGCGGATCTCGTCGAGGATGCCGCTGTGGCGGTGCCGCAGGTTCTCCAGCAGCTCCGACTCGAAGCGGCGCACGTCGGCCACCGGCAGCGTGTCCAGGAAGCCCTTGGTGCCGACGTAGATCGACACGACCTGCTCCTCCACCGGCATCGGGGAGTACGCGCCCTGCTTGAGCAGCTCCATCATGCGGGTGCCGCGCTCCAGCTGGGCCTTCGAGGTGGCGTCCAGGTCGGAGGCGAAGGCGGCGAACGCCTCCAGCTCGCGGTACTGGGCCAGCTCGAGACGCAGCGTGCCGGAGATCGACTTCATCGCCTTGGTCTGCGCGGCGCCACCGACTCGGGAGACGGAGGTACCGACGTTGACCGCGGGGCGCTGACCCGAGTTGAACAGGTCGGACTCGAGGAAGCACTGGCCGTCGGTGATGGAGATGACGTTGGTCGGGATGTACGCCGAGACGTCGTTGGCCTTGGTCTCGATGATCGGCAGACCGGTCATCGAACCGCCGCCGAGGTCGTCGTGCAGCTTCGCGCAACGCTCGAGGAGACGGGAGTGCAAGTAGAAGACGTCACCCGGGTAGGCCTCACGGCCCGGCGGGCGGCGCAGCAGCAGCGAGATGGCGCGGTACGCCTCGGCCTGCTTGGTCAGGTCGTCGAACACGATCAGGACGTGCTTGCCCTGGTACATCCAGTGCTGGCCGATGGCCGAGCCGGTGTACGGGGCCAGCCACTTGAAGCCTGCCGAGTCGGACGCGGGGGCGGCGACGATGGTGGTGTACTCCAGCGCGCCCGCCTCCTCCAGCGCGGTCTTGACGCCCGCGATGGTGGAGCCCTTCTGGCCGATGGCGACGTAGATGCAGCGGACCTGCTGCTTCGGGTCGCCGGTCTCCCAGGCCTTCTTCTGGTTGATGATCGTGTCGACGCAGACCGTGGTCTTGCCGGTCTTGCGGTCGCCGATGATCAGCTGGCGCTGGCCGCGGCCGATCGGGGTCATCGAGTCGATGGCCTTCAGACCGGTCTGCATGGGCTCGCCGACCGGCTGACGCTGCACGACGGTCGCGGCCTGCAGTTCCAGGGCGCGGTTGTCGTCGGCCACGATGTCGCCGAGACCGTCGATCGGGTTGCCCAGCGGGTCGATGACCCGGCCGAGGAAGCCGTCGCCGACGGGGACCGAGAGGACGCGGCCGGTGCGCTTGACCTCCTGGCCCTCCTCGATCTTGTCGTAGTCACCCAGGATGGCCGCACCGATCTCGCGGGCGTCCAGGTTCAGCGCCACACCGAGCACGCCGCCGGGGAACTCCAGCAGCTCGTTGGCCATAGCCGAGGGCAGGCCCTCAATGTGGGCGATGCCGTCGCCGGTGTCGGAAACCGTTCCGACCTCTTCCCGGTTGACGTCCGGGGAGTAGCTGGAGACGTAGTTTTCGATCGCACTGCGGATCTCGTCCGACGAGATCGTCAGCTCCGCCATGTCGTTCCTGCTCTCGTTTCTTCTGGAAAAGTTCTAGGGGATTAGCTGGCGAACCGGCGCCGGAGCGCGTCGAGCCTGCCAGCGGTGCTGCCGTCGATGACTTCGTCGCCGACCTTGACGACGAGACCGCCGCCGAGGGATTCGTCGACCTCGATGTGCAGGCCGATCTGGCGGCCGTAGATGCGCTGCAGGGACGCGCTGAGGCGTTCCTGCTGCGCGGCCGAGAGCGGACCGGCGGAGACCACGTGCGCCACGGAGCGCTCGCGGCGCTTGGCCGCCTCGCCCGCCAGGCTCTCGAGGCCGTTGACGATGCCGCGGCCACGCGGCTGGCCGACCAGGTTCGCGACCAGGGTCGCGGTGGTCGGGTCGACCTTGCCGTCGATCAGCGCGGTGATCAGGCTGAGCTTGCCTTCGGCGGGCGCGGTCCGGTCGGACAGCACCTGCTCCAGCTCGTTCTGGTCGGCGATGATGCGGCCGAGGCGGAACAGCTCGTCCTCGACGGCGTCGAGCCTGCCGTCGCGCTCGGCCCGCACCAGCAGCGCGGTGATGGCCAGCGCCTCGATGCCGTCGACCAGCTCACGCGGGCTCGACCAGCGGGCACTGACCGCCGCCGCGACGACCTGGAGCGTGTCGGCGCCGACCTTGCCGTCGAGCAGGCTGTTGGCCAGCCGCTCGCGGGCGGCCGGGTCGGTGGAGGAGTCGGCCAGCGTGCGCCGCAGGCCGATCTCCCGGTCCAGCAGCCCGGCGACCGCGAAGAGCTCTTCGCCGAGCGGACCGGCCGCAGCGGCTGCGGTGCCCTCGATAACGTCGAGCAGCTTGAGCTCGACGGCGGCGAGGGCTTCCCGACTCGCGGCTTGGAATGTCATGTCAGACGTCCCCTAGTTCTTCGCCGGTGCGGAAACGGCGTCGAGTTCCTCGAGGAACCGGTCGACGGTGCCGCGGCGGCGCGCGTCGTCCTCCAGGGACTCGCCGACGACCTTGCTCGCCAGCGCGACGGCGTGGCGACCCAGGTCGGCGCGCAGTTCCGCGACGATCTGCGCACGGGAGGCCTCGAGGCTGGCCTGGCCCTGCGCGATGATCCGCGCGGACTCCTCCTGCGCCTGGGCCCGCAGCTCTTCCTTGATCTGCTCGGCCTCGGCACGGGCGTCGTCCCGGATGCGGGCCGACTCGGCCCGGGCCTCCGCGAGCTGCGCCTTGTACTGCTGCAGTGCGGCCTCGGCCTCAGCCTGGGCCTTCTCCGCCTTCTCGATGCCGCCTTCGATCTTGGCGGTGCGCTCGGCGTAGAGCTTCTCGAACCGGGGCGCGACGAACTTCGAGATGACGAACAGCAGCAGCAGGAACGCCACCAGACCGAGGATGATCTCGGACGGGTGCGGCAGCACCGCGTTCGGCTCCTCAGCGGCCAGGAACAACACAGACTTCACCACGACGTCTCCCTAACGAAGAAGGGCTTTTGGATCAGCCGCCGGAAGCGATGAAGTAGACGACCAGGCCGATCAGGGCGAGCACCTCGACCAGGACGAAGGTCGTCCAGGCGATGCCCATGAGCTTGCTCTGGGCCTCCGGCTGACGGGCGGTGCCGTTGATGACGGCGGCCCAGATCAGACCGACGCCGATGCCGGGGCCGATCGCGCCGAGGCCATAGCCGATCGCGGCGAGACCCGCGTTGATGTTGCTGGCTTCCTGCGCGAGAACCATTGCGCTCACTTGTGTATCCCTTTCCAACTCGGTCCGCGGGTGCCCGCGGATCGGGGGCTTTGCTTGTTACTCGGTGTTACGCCTTAGTGGTCTTCGGCGAGCGCCTGGCCGATGTAGTTGGCCGAGAGCAGCGCGAAGATGTACGCCTGCAGCACCTGGATGAACGCCTCCAGGAAGGTCATCGCGATGGCGAAGGCCCAGGAGATCACCGAGACCGGCTTGAGCGGTCCCGCGGCGTGCAGGAGCAGGTACTCACCACCAAGGGTGAACACCAGCAGAATGAGGTGTCCGGCGAACATCGCGGCGAAGACTCGGATCGCCAGCGTGATCGGGTTCAGGACGAACTTCTGCAGGAACTCGATGGGAGTCAGCAGGAAGTAGATGGCGAACGGCGCGCCCGGCGGAACGGTGGCGTGCTTGAGGTAGCCCACGAAGCCGTGCTTCTTGAAGCCGACGTAGTGGTAGACCGGGTAGACGACCAGCACGCTCAGCGCGAGCGGGAAACCGATCTTCGCCATCGTGGGGAACTGGATGACGGGGATGATCCCGTACAGGTTGTTCACCAGGACGAAGGTGAACAGGGTGAGGATCAGCGGAACGAACGGCTTGAACTCTTTCGAGCCGATCTGCTCGCGAGCGATGCTGTTGCGTCCGAAGTCGTAGACCGACTCGGCGGCGAACTGCCACTTGCTCGGGATGATCTTCATGTTCCGCGACGTAATGAGGAAGAACGCGGAGACGATGAGGATGGACAGGACCATCAACACCATCGGCTTGGTGACCCCGCCGAAAATCGGCGGAAGGAAAAAGTCCTTAACACCCGGGGGTGCAAACGTGTCACCCTCGGCCAGCAGCCTGCCCACCTGTGGGCTCCTTCCGGTTCTCCCGGCCGGCGTTCACTCCGCCGGGGGAATCGTCACGATCAGGACGTAACGTACCTGACTTACTTGGCTTGACTTCAGGCGGCTACCGGTTCGCGCGGGCGCCTTGGAGGCATGCGCGTAACACGGCGACCCCGCCGTCTGGGGCGAACACTATCAGGGGGTTTCCGGACGCCGGACAGGCGTACGGAAAGGCGTCCGTACTACCGCTCACCAGCGGGGATGATGGTGGGGAGCTTGGTGCGCCGGAAGGCGAGCGCCTCGGCTCCGGCGGCCACCACGACCACGACGATCATGGTGATGGCCAGCGACAGCCGGTGCAGGGCTTCGACGTCGCGCAGCGCGGTCATGACCAGCAGCAGGACCAGCATCTTGCCGACGAACCCGCCGAGCGAGGCGGCCATCGCGATGTGCGCACCGGCGCCCGCGGTTTTGCGCATCAACCACAGCGTGAGCAGTGAAGACGCGCACGCGATGGACCCGCCGACCAGCGCGCCGAGCGCGCCCTTGGTGCCGTGGAGTATGCCGAAAATCACCACACCGAGGACCACGGCGGCCAGCGACGGCCACAGTGCGTAGCGGAACATCGCCGAGGCGAGCGTGCGCAGCGCCCGCGCGTGCGGGTCCGGCTGCGTTTCTTCGGTGTTGTTCACCGGGGATTCATTCTCGTTCATCGTGCCCTGAGTCTAGGTATGGCCGACACGATCACCGCGACCAGGACGCCGATTCCGATTCCCCAGGCCACGATGAATCCGTCGAACAGCGAGAGCGACACCGCGCCGAAGGCGATCACCGCGGCCCACAAATAGATCAGCAATACGGCCCGGCGCTGCGAATGGCCGATTTCCAGCAGGCGGTGGTGCAGGTGCATCTTGTCGGCGCTGAACGGGCTCTCGCCGCGCCGGGTGCGCCGGACGATGGCCATGAGCAGGTCGAGCAGCGGGACGAACAGCACCGCGGCCACGACCAGCAGCGGCGACAGCAGGGCGATCGAGCCGGTGGCGCCCGCGGTGGGCGGGGTGCGGCCGGACATGGTCGTGCTGGCCGAGGCCAGCATCAGGCCGATGAGCATGGAGCCGGAGTCGCCCATGAAGATGCGGGCGGGCTGGAAGTTGTGCGGCAGGAAGCCGAGGCACGCGCCCGCGAGGGTGGCCCCGATCAGCAGCGGCGGATAGTTGTTCACCGCGCCGCCGGACTCTTCGAGCAGGTGTAGCGAGAAGGCGCAGGTGGCGACGGCGGCGATCAGGCCGATGCCCGACGCGAGCCCGTCGAGGCCGTCGACGAAGTTCATCGCGTTGACCATGGTGACGACCAGCAGGATGGCCAGCAGGCCGCCCTGGTTCTGGTCGAGGATCAGCGCGGTGCCGAGGAAGCCCTCCTCGCCGCCCCACGGCACCCACAGCACCATCCACTGGATGCCGAACAGCACCAGAATGCCCGCGCTGGTGGTCTGACCTGCGAGTTTGGTCAGCGAGTCGAGCTCGAAGCGGTCGTCGAGCACGCCGATCATGACGATCAGGCCGCCGCCGATGAGCACAGCCACCGGGTCGAGCGCGTAGTCGAACGCGCGACGCAGGACGGGGAGCTGGTGGGCGAGCAGCATGCCGCCGCACACGCCGAGGTACATGGCCAGGCCGCCGAGGCGGGGCATGGGGACGACGTGCACGTCGCGCTGCCGCGGGTAGGCGACCGCGCCGATTCGGATGGCGAAGAGTCGGACCAGGCCGGTGAGCAGGAAGGTCAGGGCGGCGGTGACGACGAGGACGAGGAGGAACTCGCGCACGGGGAGCCCTGCGACGGCGTAGGAGGAGGGAGTCACCGGGCGGTCCTGGGGAACTCGCCGATGGCCTGCCCCGGGGAGCGGGTCGCCGTGTGGTCTTGGGGCCGGACGTCCGCGCGCCCAGCAGACCAGGTAGCGGCGTTGGTCATCGCGCTTCCCCCGGGTAGGCGGGGCAGGCGGCGACGAGTGCGGCGACGGCGTCGGTGACCTGCTCGCCGCGGATGGCGGCGGCGATGAGGCGGGCGATCTCGGCCATCTCGGTCTCGGTCATGCCCTGGGTGGTGACGCTGGGCGAGCCGACGCGGATGCCGGAGGCGACCGTGGGCGGCGCCGGGTCGAACGGGATGGCGTTCTTGTTGAGCGTGATCCGCGCGGCGTCGCAGCGGGTCTCGGCTTCGGCGCCGGTGATGCCCAGTGGCCGTACGTCGAGCAGGGCGAGGTGGGTGTCGGTGCCGCCCGACACCGGGCGCATTCCCTCGGCTTCCAACCCCTCCGCGAGCGCGCGGGCGTTGCGCACGACCCGGTCGGTGTACTCGGCGAACTCCGGGGCGGACGCTTCCTTCAGCGCGACGGCCTTCGCGGCGACGGCGTGCATCAGCGGGCCGCCCTGGGTGAAGGGGAACACCGCCTTGTCGACGGCCTTGGCGTGCTCGGCGCGGCACAGGATCATGCCGCCGCGCGGCCCGCGCAGGACCTTGTGGGTGGTCGCGGTGACGATGTCGGCGTGCGGGACCGGCGACGGGATCGTGCCGCCCGCGACCAACCCGATGAAGTGGGCGGCGTCGACCATCAGGATCGCGCCGACCTCGTCGGCGATCTCGCGGAACGCGGCGAAGTCGATCAGCCGGGGGTACGCGGTGGCGCCCGCGATGATCATCCGCGGCTGGTGGACCCTGGCGAGGTCGCGCACCTGGTCGTAGTCGATCAGCTCGGAGCCGGGGGCCACGCCGTAGGCGACGGGCTCGAACCAGCGGCCCGAGAAGTTGACCTTGGACCCGTGCGTCAGGTGGCCGCCCTGCTTGAGGTCCATGGCGAGGACGACGTCGCCGGGCTCGCAGAACGCGGCGTACGCGGCGAGGTTGGCGCTGGCGCCGGAGTGCGGCTGGACGTTGGCGTGATCGGCGCCGAACAGGGCGGTCGCGCGGCTGATCGCCAGTTCCTCGGCGATGTCGACCTGGGCGCAGCCGCCGTAGTAGCGCGCGCCCGGGTAGCCCTCGGCGTACTTGTTCGACAGCGTCGACCCGAGCGCGGCCAGCACGGCCGGGCTGGTCAGGTTCTCGCTGGCGATGAGCTGGAGCCCACCCCGCACCCGCTCGACCTCACCGAGCAGGACCTCGGCGATCTCCGGGTCCGTGCTGATGAGGGCCGCGAAATCCGGACCCCAGAACGGCGTGGGCACGACGGGACGCATCTCCTAGTTCGATAAAGGTGGGTTCGACGCCAAACTACCGCGCCGAACGAACCTCGGCGCCCAAAGCCTCGGAGACAGCCGCGATCGGGACCGCGCCCTCCCGCAGGAGCACGGGCTCTTCCCCGGTCAGGTCGACGATGGTCGACGGGATCGGGTCGCCACACGGCCCGCCGTCGAGGTAGACCGCCACGGACCCGCCGAGCTGCGCGCGAGCCTCGTCGGCGGTCGCGGGGGCGGGCTGCCCGGTGCGGTTCGCGCTGGAGACGGCCATCGGCCCGACCTCACGCAGGAGTTCGAGCGCGACCGGGTGCAGCGGCATGCGGAGCATGACGGTGCCGTTCGTGTTGCCGAGATCCCACGCGAGCGAGGGCGCGTGCGGCAGGACGATGGAAAGGTCGCCCGGCCAGAACGCCTCGATGAGGTTGCGCGCGGCCTGGGGCACGGAGAGCACGAGCCCGTCGACCGTCGCCCAGGACCCGACGAGAACGCCGACGGGCATGTCCGGGCCACGCCCCTTGGCGGCGAGCAGGGACTGCACACCCGAACTGGAGAAGGCGTCGCAGCCGATGCCGTAGACGGTGTCGGTAGGGATCACGACCACCCGCCCCGCGCGCACCGCACTGGCGGCGGCGGCGAGCCCGTCTTCCCTGTCCTCACGCGAACTGCAGTCGTAGACCGTGGTCACTCCGGGAGCCTATCTGGCTGGGTCCGTGGCCGTTTTTTGCCGGGGTGGAAACAGGGTTCGCGAACGGGTGGAAGGGGCGTGGAGCGGTCGCGGGGTGGGCCGGAGCTTCCCTAATTTCATGGACATGAGAGTGAACAGCCGAGCGGGCGCCCGGGAGCTGGGCGAGCTGATGCGGACGTACCGGAAGAAAGCCCGCCTCACCCTGAGAGACCTGGGCGAGGTAGTGGACCGATGCCCCTCCCACCTCCACCGGCTCGAGACGGGCGAGCGGGGCGTGACCTCCGAACTGGAGTTCACCCTGTACCTGTCCTCCTGCGGCGTGAGCTGCCGTGAGATCGAGGAATTGATCGAGTTCCTTCGCGACGCCAACGACCGGCGCGGGTACTGGATGTGCTCGGGCAACGAATGGATGCCCGACTCCCTGCGGACCCTGACCTTCCATGAGACCCAGGCACGTCGGGTGGTGAACTACGAATCCAACTTCATCCCTGGCCTCCTGCAAACCGAGGCTTACACCCGAGCGTTGTTCAGCGACGAGGACTTGACGGAGGACACCCTCGAAGTCCGGGTGCGGGCTCGGCAGAACCGGCAGAAGGTCCAGTTCGTCGAGAAGCCGGGCAAGTTCACGTATGTCATCAACGAGCGCGCCCTCCGTTTGGAGGTCGGCGACAACCGGATTATGGCCGAGCAACTCATGGCCATCCTGTTTCTCAGCGATCAGCCGAACATCAACGTCCGGGTCCTACCTGCCGCCGCTGGCCATCGGGCGATAGTTGGTTCCCACTTTGTATACCTCGCCCACGATGAGTTCCAGCCTCTCGTCTATGTGGAAACGCCACTCAGCGGGTTCATCATCGAGCAAAAGGAGAAGGTGGAGCAGCACCGAGATCTCTTTCGGAAGATCGCCAAGATCGCCCTCGATGCCAAGGAATCCCGGTCGCTGATCGCCAAACTGGCCGATGAGTACGACCGGACGGAAGGCCACTGGGACGACTCGTGGAAGGTTGCGGGAAGCCATCTATAACGGCGGTTCGCAGGGGAGGCTGCGGCGAGGTTCGGCTTCGCCGGACCTCACGAACATCCGCGACTCCAAGAACGCCAATGGCCCTCGTCTGTCCGTCGGCACCGCGTCCTGGTCCGTCTTCCTCGCATCCGTCTCAGGCGCCCCGTTGGACGATGTGCTCGGCTAGGTCGTCCGCCCGTACCCGCCAGTTCTGCCGCCGGAACTTCACCACGATCAAGTACAGCAACCCGCTCCCCAGCAGCACCCCCATCACCACCAGCGCCACACTCCCCGCCAGTCCCCCGACCGCCACCAGGATGAACCCCAGCGACACCGCCAGCACCGCCAGACTCACCGCGATGCCCTCCGGCCGCCACTGCCACCGCTTCCCCGCCGCCACCTCGTCCAGCAGCAGCTCCGCCCCCCGCCGCAGCTCCTGGTCGGCCACGTCCAGCTCCAGGATCCGCCGGGCCGCCGACTCACAGATCTCCAGTTGGCGTTCGCTGGTGATCACCAGGGCCTCATTGACCGTTCGACTGCGGGCCTGTTCTGTCACCGAGCACCACGTGCTCGCCAGGTAATACCGCAGCACCGGATCCCGCGAACGCCCGAAGCGCGCCTCCAGGTCCTCAGCCGCTCCGGCCGCGTCCCCAGCCGCCACGCGCGCCTGGGACATCCCCAGGTAGGCGAGCAGATTCCCCGGGTCCCGGGCCTCGACGGCCGCGTACCGCCGGGCCGCCGCCCGCCAGCGGCCGCGGGCCAGCAGGACGTCGCCGATGCCGACCTCCGTGTACGGGCCCGCGTACAGCTCGGCGGCGTGTACGAAGCCGCGCATGGCCTCGTCCAACCGGCCCGCGAGCAGCGCTGACCGGGCGTCGTCGAAGATCTTTCTGGTCCCCGACGGCCCCTGAGCGGCATCGGGTGGCAGAAGTTGCCACTTCTCGATGACGTCCTGCCAACTGCGAAGCATTGGATCACCCGGGGGAGCACGCTACCCTCAAACGGCACCGGGGTTCGTCCATACATCCCAGGGGAGTGCCCACGATCAGCCGTCCGCGACGCCGAGGACACCAGCTGAGTTCACGCTGGCTGGCGTCCTCCCTGGTCGCCGGCTACGCGGCGGTGAGCGCCGTGGTCGGCGCCGTGCTGCTCGTCGCCCCGAAGGAGCCCAAACCCGGCACCGCGGCGCCCTCGACGACCTACATCTTCGCGCCGCCGCCCGCGTTCGGTCCGGCCGACGTCCAGACGCCCGCGCCCGACGAGCCGGGCGGTCCGGGCACCCCGGCGAGCCCCTCGAACGTGGCGCTGCCGGTGCCCGACGGGTTCCAACGCGTCGCCGGGCCGGGTGGGCTGGTCACCACGATCCCCAAGGGCTGGGTCATCACCCGCGCGTCCGGGCCTGGCGCCATGCAGGCCACCGACCCCGAGGACCCGTCCCGCCAGGTCCGCTACGGCGGCGCCCCCGCCCCGGCCAACGCCCTGCTGCAATCCCACGTCGACTACGAGGCGACGTTCTCCCGCACGAAGGCCGCCTTCCACCGGCTCAGCCTGGGCACCACGACCTACCACGGCGTCACGGCCGTCGACTGGGAGTTCGAGCACGACACCGCCGACGCGCGCCGCCGGGTGCACTCGATGTACTGGCGGGTCGACGGCGTCGAGTACTTCATCTATGCCGCCTCCAACACCGACAGGTGGGCCGAGACGCTGCCGATCTACCACGCGATGATCGACAACGCGACGCCGTAGTCAGATCCCCGGCCGCCAGACGCTCGACTCCACCAGGTTGGCGCGGACCTGCCAGTTCTGCCTGCGGTTCACCACCACCAGAAGCAACAGCACCACGCTGCTGACCACCGCGGCGACCGCGACCAGCGCCACCGAGCCGTTGATCCCGCCATAAGCCGCGCCGCCCAGGCCCACGCACACCGCGACCGCCGCGAGCAGCACCGGCAGCACGCCCGGCCGCCAGCTCCACCGCTTGCCCAGCTCGACCTCCGCCAACAGCGCACGGGCGCGCCCGTTGACGGACTCGTCCTCCAACCTGAGTTGCAGCACCCGACTGGCCGCGCGCTCACAGGTTTCGAGCTGGACGGCGCTGGTGATCTCCAGGACCTGGTTGCGGGTCATCGACCGGCAACCGTCGGCGACGGCGAGCAGGGCGGCGGCGAGCCGGGGGCGCACAGCCGGATCGTGGAGCAGTTCCCGTTCGAGAGTCGCGACTTCGCGCCATATCTCGGTTTCGTCGAGCTGAGCGTGATCAGACATCAACTACCGTCCGCTCATCGGGTGTCAACCTGCTTGACGATCACGCTACCGTAGGTAGGCGATCACTGGCTAACAGTCATATTCCGTCGAGCCCGCGGGAGTGCCTATCCAGTCATCCATCCGACTCGGACTCCTGATCGCCACGGCGAACCTGGCGGTCTGTGCCTGCGTTGCCGTGGTCCTGCACCTCGCCACCAAGCCCGCCGCGAGCGCCGCCGCCATCACCACGACGTCGGACTCGGCCGAACCGGCCCGGACCACGACGACAAGAACAACAACCACGAGACCGACGCAGATAACCACGACCACCGACGCGCTCGCCGGGTTCACCCGAGTCAGCGGCCCCGGTGGCATGTCGACCCTGATCCCCGCGGGCTGGCCACAGAAAACCGGCACCGGCCCCGGCAACCTGGAAGCCACCGACCCGGCGGGCAACGGCCGCAACGTCAAGTACGGCGGCGCCCCGCACGACGGCAAAGACCTGCTCACCAGCCACATCGAGTACGCGCAGACCGTGTCGACCCGCCCCGGCTACCGGCAGCTCCAACTCGGCCTCGTCAGCTTCCACGGCGGTGACGCCGTCGACTGGGAGTTCGTCCTCGACAGCGGCGGCGGCACCCGGCACGTGCGGTCGCTGTACTGGCGGCGCGACGGCTACGAGTTCTTCGTCTACGCGGGCAGCCAGGAGGAGCTGTGGCCCGAGACGCAGGCGATCCTCAACACCATGATCGACAACGCCACCCCGTGACCCGACCAGGGGAGTCATGTCCGAATCCCAGTTGAACCTGACGACCGCGGACCGCGACGACACCACCCGGTACCTGTGCGCCGCCGCGCACCTCGACCCCGACTACGCCGACCAGTCGATCCGCGAGTTCCTGGTGGAGAAGACCCGGCCGGTGCCGCCCTCCCCCGGCGTGGACGCGGGCGTGGTGCTGGGCGAGGCGGTGGCGGCCAGGACCCGGCGCAAGATCGTCGACCTCGCCGCGATCGCGCTGCTGCTGGTGCTGCTCTTCGCCGCGACGACGACGTTCCTGGTCATCTGGCTCGTCTTGGCGATCGTGATCGCGATACCGACCGCGGCCCGCTCGGCTACCCGCGGCGGGCTGAAACCGGTGCTGTGGGCGGGAATCGCGGTCGCCGTCGTGCTGGTCCTGGACAACGCCACCGGCGGTCAGCTGTTCGAGGTGATCGAGGAGCTGTTCGAGAGCTCGCCGCGGTCGCGCTACTACTACGACTACGAGACCGAGACCGACGGCGTCGGCTTGGCGTTCACCATCCTGGCCCCGATCGGGCTGCTCGGGGTGTTCCTCGCCGACCGGTTCTCGGTGTGGAAGCTGATCACGACCCGGTTCAACCGGACCGCCCGGCTGCGCGGCACGCTCAGCCGGTCGATGGCGGGCAGGCAGATCTTCCAGTTCGCCCCGGCCCGCTTCACCCGCCTCCTCCGCGAGCGCTACGAGAACAGCCTGGTCCGGATGGCGCCGGACCCGCAGGCCACCGACGGGGAGAGCACCGAGATCGTCGTGCACCGCGGCTACGACCCGTTCGTCGGCGCGGGCCAAGGCCATCGGCCGTGGTCCATCGCCGTCCCGTTGGAACGCGCGAAGGGCAGGGAGGCCACGACGACGCTGTCCACGGCGGCCTTGTACGACGCGATCGTCGCGGAGGTGACGGCGCTGCGGCAGGCCACCACCCTCACGCCCGCGGCTCGCCTGGGCAGGCTGTCGGTCGACGAACTGGTCGCGGTGTCGGCCGCCGAGCTGGTCGACCACATGGCCGAGCCCGCGTCCGTCCCGTTCATCCTGGGCGAAGGGCATCCGCCGTACGACCGGATCAGCTCCCGGCTCGCCACGCAGCTGCGGGACAACCCGATCGAGTGGGCGCGCTACTACCGGGCGTTCCGGGTCGAGACCTGGGACCGCAACCTGGTGCTGTCGGTGTACCTGCACGTCGCGATGGACGACACGATGCTCTACGTCGAGTGGACGCCGTGCGTGCTGCGCCCGATCAAGGACGAGTTCCAGCGGGTCGACGCGGTGTCCCGCTCGCCGCTGCACCCGATCGGCCAGGCCATGCTCGACCTGGTCAAGTTCCCGACCTCGGTCCCGCGCAGGCTGATCACCCTGCTGACCCTGATCCGCGCGCGCCGCAAGGAGGCGGGCGTGATCGACCCCGACGACTACGGCAGCCTCAGCAGCCTGCGCGAACTGGCCGCCGACACGTCCGAGCGCAACTACTTCCAGCTGGTCGACCGCGACCGATACCTGAAGATCATCGAAAGCCGCGTCGTGCGCGCGGTCAGCGCCCTGCTGCACAGCGCGGGCTACGTGACGGCGTCCTTCGACGTGCAGGCGACCGCGGTGATCCAGAACAACGTGCGGATCGACGGCTTCACCGGCAACTTCGTGATGGGGTCCGGGAACACCACGGGCAACGTGACCGTCGAGCAACCCAAGGACGACAAGTGATCGGAGCGATTAGTGCCTGATGGAATGAATGTGTCCGGCTCGACCGGGAACTTCATCTACGGCGACCGCAACACCGCGGGCGACGTCACCGTGAACACGGGCGGCGAGTCCACAAAGGATCTCATCGCGCGGCTGCGGGCCCTGCGGACCGCGGTCGAGGCCAACGTGCCGGACGCCGACCTGGTCACCATCGACATCGACAACCTGATCGCGGAGGCCGACAAGCCCGAGCCGAAGCCCGCGGTGGGCCGGACGCTGTGGTCGCGGGTGCGCGACGGCCTGGCCGGGACCGCGGCGACGGTGACGGCGGTGACCACCGCGGTCAACGACGTCAACGAGGCGGTGGCGGGGGTCTTCGGGTCCTGACTGGACTGTCTACACGCGACGTGCGGTGGCGAAGCGGGGCCTGCCCGCGAGATCCGCGTGGTCCTTCACGTCGGTCAGCAACCGGCGCGCGGACAACAGCGCGGGCACGGCCTCGCCGTGGGTGTCGTCGTGTTCGATGGCCACGCCACCGCCCGGACGCAGCAGTCGGACGGCCGAGGTGACGACCGAGCGGATCACGTCGAGGCCGTCCGCGCCGGAGAACACGGCGTGCGCGGGGTCGTGGTCGGCGACCTCCGGCGGCACCGGGGTGTCGGCCGGGACGTACGGCGGGTTGCAGAGGACCAGGTCGACGCGGCCGTCGAGTTCGGTGAACAGGGTCGGGTCGGTGACATCGCCGGAGTGCAGGCGAACCGGGGTGTCACCGGCCGCGACCCGCGCGTCGGCGTTGCGGCGTGCCCAGGCCAGGGCGGAGTGGTCGATGTCGACGGCGTGGACCTGCGCGTCCGGGCGGGCGTTGGCCACCGCGAGCGCGAGGACGCCGGAGCCGGTGCAGAAGTCGACGACCACGGGCTCGCGGACGCCGTCCAGGGCCGCGAGGCCCCACTCGAACAGCAGCTCGGTCTCCGGGCGGGGCACAAACACACCCGGGCCGACCGAGACGGAGACCGCGCCCATATAGGCCGACCCGGTCAGGTGCTGGAGGGGTTCGCGGCGCGCGCGGCGGGCGACGAGCTTGCCCAGCGCGTCCACCACCGGCGGGTCGACCAGCGGAACCATCGGCAGCTTGCCCCGCTCGACGCCCAGGACGTGCGCGGCCAGCAGTTCGGCGTCGTTGCGGGGCGAGTCGACCCCGGCCGCGGCGAGCAGGCGTTCGGCCTCGAGGATCGCCACGCGCAGGGGTTGACGGGTCATGAGGGTCACCCTTTCACGGTCACCCGTGTGCGGCGAGCCGCTCGGCTCGGTCAGCCTCGGCCAACGCGTCGAGCACCGCGTCCAGGTCGCCGTCGAGCACGGCTTCCAGGTTGTGCGCCTTGTAGCCGACGCGGTGGTCGGAGATGCGGTTCTCCGGGAAGTTGTAGGTGCGGACGCGCTCGGAGCGGTCAACCGTCCTGACCTGGCTGCGACGGGCGTCGGACGCCTGCTGCGCGGCCTCTTCCTCGCGCGCGGCGAGCAGTCGGGCCTTGAGCACCTGCATGGCGCGGGCCTTGTTCTGCAGCTGCGACCGCTCGTTCTGGCACGACGTGACGATGCCGGTCGGCAGGTGGGTGATGCGGACAGCCGAGTCGGTCGTGTTGACGCTCTGACCGCCCTTGCCGGACGAGCGGTAGACATCGATGCGGAGGTCCTTGTCCGGGATCTCCTCGATCTCGGCGGCCTCCTGCGAGTCCGGGTAGACCAGCACGCCCGCCGCGGAGGTGTGGATGCGGCCCTGCGACTCGGTGGCGGGGACACGCTGCACGCGGTGCACGCCGCCCTCGAACTTCAGCCGCGCCCACACGCCGTCGGGGTCGGAGCCCTTGCTCTTGATGGCGACGGTCGCGTCCTTGACGCCGCCCAGGTCGGACTCGGTGCTGTCGAGCACCTCGGCCTTCCACCCGTGGCGCTCGGCGTAGCGCAGGTACATGCGCATGAGGTCGCCCGCGAACAGCGCGGACTCCTCGCCGCCCTCACCGGACTTGACCTCCAGGAGGACGTCGGAGCCGTCGTGCGGGTCACGCGGGAGCAGCAGCTCGGTGAGCTTGGTCTCCAGCTGCGGGATCCGCTCGGCGATCGCGTCGGCCTCCTCGGCGAACGCGGCGTCCTCGCTCGCGAGTTCGCGCGCGGCCTCCAGGTCGCTGCGGGCGGCCTCCAGCTCACGCAGCGCCTTCACCACCGGCCCGAGCTCGGCGTAGCGCTTCCCGAGCTTGCGCGCCCGGTCCTGGTCGGCGTGCACGGCGGGATCGGCGAGCGTCTTCTCCAACTCGCCGTACTCGCTGAGCAGCTCGCCGAGACTAGATGCGTCCACCGTCAACCTCTCTTAAGCCGAACATGACGACGGCGCCCGTCCCGCGAGCGGGAGGGCGCCGTCAGCGAAGCTACTTCGCGGTCTTGTCGCGCTTTCCGTACCGCGCCTCGAAGCGCGCGACCCGGCCACCGGTGTCGAGGATCTTCTGCTTGCCGGTGTAGAAGGGGTGGCAAGCCGAGCAGACCTCGACGTGGATGCTGCCGGAAGTCTTGGTGCTGTGCGTGGTGAAGGTGTTGCCACAGCCGCAGGTGACCTCGGTGGTCACGTAGTCGGGGTGAATCCCGTTCTTCACAGTCTCGCCTCTCGTTGATGGCCGCCGGGTCCCCTGCTGTCGTGGGGTGAACCGGAGCCGGACTCGACCTAACAGTGTGCCAGACGTGCTGACAGGGGGTTTAACGCGGTCCGGGGTGCCGCTATTCCGCCGTTCGTCGCACCAGAGCGTCCTCCGACCGCACGTGACCACCCACCCACCGACAGTAGTCTCCCCAGCCTGAGGTACGCGGCCGCACACTGTCGGCGTGCTGTTCACGATAGGCAGGCCGTTGTCGGTGTCCGCCTGGTTGGCGGCTCCACTGCTGTTCGCCGTCTCGGTCCTGGGCCTGACGGCGATAGGCGGCGCTCTTCTGTCCGCCTCCTGGCAAGCAACCCTGTCCAGCGCGTTATGGGGCGCCGCGGCGGCGGTCACGGCGGCGTTGGCGGGCGGGGTGGCTTGGCGCTCCCCTACTCAGCGGGCAGCGCTGGCGATCCCGTATCCGGTGACGCTGCTGTTGGCGGGGTTGGCACTGGACGACGTCCGGGTGCCCACGCGCTGGGCGGGCACGTTGGGTGTGTTGGCCATCGCCGCCTTGCTGATCTTCTACCAGCGCCGCCGGACAACGTGATCAGGCAGACTCGCGAAACACCCTGCGGGCAATCTGCTCGACCTGCTCGACGGTGAGCACCGGAGCCGACGGCTGCCGAAGAGCCTCGGTCAGCAGACGTCGAACGAGGGCGGACATCGGGACGTGCTCGGCGTCCGCCCTGGCCTTCAACTCGGCCACGAGCGAAACGGGCACTCGCAAGGAAAGCGCGGCCTGCTGATTGTCGGCGACCTCAGCGGCGATCGCTTCCGCCTCCTCATCCGCGATCTCTTCCCGGATTCGCGCGTGCCGGGACAAGCGGTCCCGCTTGACCGGGTCCTGCTCAGCCGCCGCCGCTGCATGCTGCTCGGCGACCTCGCCGTGAATGGTGGCTAACACCTGATCCCGCGTGCCGTCCGTCATGATGCGCCTCCCCTCCCAGTCGATCATCGTGATACGCCCGATGCCAGAACAAACGTCGAGTCTCAGCCCAATAGAAAGAAGCCCCCAGCTGGGCCGGGGGCTTCTTTCGGTATCGCTGTTAGTCGTCGCTCTGGGAAGGCGTCGTCTTGGCGACCTGCATCAGGAACTCGATGTTCGTCCTCGACTTGCGGAGCCGGTCGAGCAGGAGCTCGATGGCGGCCTGGCTGTCCAGGGCGTGCAGGACTCGACGGAGCTTCACCGTGACCGCCAGCTCGTCCGGCGGAAGCAGCAGCTCTTCCTTACGCGTACCGGACGGGTCGACGTCCACCGCGGGGAAGATCCGCTTGTCGGCGATCTTGCGGTCGAGCTTGAGCTCGGCGTTGCCGGTGCCCTTGAACTCCTCGAAGATCACCGTGTCACCCGCGGAACCGGTCTCCACCAGCGCGGTGGCGAAGATGGTCAGCGAGCCGCCGCCCTCGATGTTGCGGGCCGCGCCGAGGAAGCGCTTCGGCGGGAACAGGGCGGTCGAGTCGACACCGCCGGACAGGATTCGGCCGGATGCCGGGGCCGCCAGGTTGTAGGCGCGGCCCAGACGGGTGATCGAGTCCAGCAGGACCACCACATCGTGGCCCATCTCGACGAGACGCTTCGCGCGCTCGATCGAGAGTTCCGCGACGGTGGTGTGGTCTGACGGCGGGCGGTCGAAGGTGGAGGCGATGACCTCACCCTTGACCGAGCGCTGCATGTCGGTGACTTCTTCCGGACGCTCATCGACGAGCACAACCATGAGGTAGACCTCGGGGTTGTTCGTGGTGATGGCGTTCGCGATGGCCTGCAGGACCGAGGTCTTACCGGCCTTCGGGGGCGAGACGATGAGCGCGCGCTGGCCCTTGCCGACGGGCATCACCAGGTCGATGACACGCGTGGTCAGGATGTGCGGCTCGGTCTCCAGGCGGAGTCGCTCGTTCGGGTAGAGCGGCGTCAGCTTGGTGAATTCGGGGCGATTCTTGGCCGCGTCCGGCTCCAGGCCGTTGATCGTCTCCACCCGCACCAGCGGGTTGAACTTCTGCCGCTGCGCTTCGCCGTCGCGCGGCTGGCGGACCAGGCCGGTGATGGCGTCGCCGCGGCGCAGGCCGTACTTGCGGACCAGCGAGAGCGACACGTAGACGTCGTTCGGGCCCGACAGGTAGCCGGACGTGCGGACGAACGCGTAGTTCTCCAGCACGTCCAGGACACCGGCGACGGGCAGCAGGACGTCGTCCTCGCGCACCTCGGTGTCGTTCTGGCCACCGGCGCCCTCGACCCGGCCGCCCCGGCGGCGACGGTCGCGGAAGCGACGGCCGCGACGGCCGCCTTCCTCGTCGTCGTCCTCAGGGCCGTTGTTCCGGTTGTCCTGCTGGCGGTCCTGGCGGTTGTCCTGCTGGCGGTTGTCCTGACGGTCCTGACGACCGTCCTGACGGTTGCGGTCCCGGTTGCGGTCACCGCGACCCTGCCGGTCGCCACGCTCGCCGCGTTCGCCACGCTCGCCCTGCTGACGGTCGCCCTGCTGGCGGTCGCCGCCCTGCGAACGGTCCTGGCGGTCCTGACGCTCGCCCTGGCCACGGTCACGGTCGCCCTGCTGACGCTCGGGACGCTCGGTCTGCGGGCGCTCCGCCTGCGCGGGACGGTCCTGCTGGACCGGACGCTCGGCGGGGGCCTGCTGCTCCACGGCCTCCGGGCTGCCAGCCGCCCGGCTGGCGCCGCGGCGGCGGCGGTTGTCCCGGCCGCCTTCGCGCGGGGACTCCTCGGCCTTCTCGGCGACGGGGGCCTCGGCGGGCCGCTCGACCTCGACGCGCGCCTCGGCACGGGGCTCGGTCTTGGTGACGGCGGTTTCGGTCTTGGCCTGAGCGGCCTCGGTGCCGGTGCGGGGCGCACGCGCGGCGGCCCCGCCCGGGCCACCACCCTGGCGCTCCTTGATGGCAGCGATCAGGTCGCCCTTGCGCATACCCGTGGTGCCGGAGATCCCCAGCTCACCAGCGAGCGTGCGCAGCTCGGCGAGGACCATGCCGGACAGCCCCGCACGCTTTTTCGGCGTGCCGTTCTTCTCCGCGGCGGGCGCGGACTCAGCGGCTGTCTCGCTGCTCAACAGATCGGTATTGCTCACACATGTCCTTCCTGACCGGTCCCCGCCTCCTACGTGGACCAGCGGACCGCCGTCCGTCGGAATGCGAGACGGCGTATCTCTCGCCTGTTGGGTTGCTTGGGTCACCAACCTGGCCACGCTTCGGGCCAGTCGAGCGACTTTGTCGCCAACAGGGAGCATCTGGTCACCACGGTCGTCGGGTACCTGGCGAGCACCAGCTCGGACCGGTTAGGGACTGAGCCGACTTCTCGGCAGATGATGCGACCCGGAAAGAATCCCCGGGAACGACACCGGGCGCCCGTGCGCGCGGTGACTGAACAAGGCCGAGGGTAGACGGCCGTCACTCAAGGTGCAACAACCGCCCTACAGCGCGTCGCCCTGAGCCCCCGGTGAGCCGTCGTGATCTCCGTCACTCGAATGGCTCAACGGTCACGCCGGACCTGTCCACGGCCACGGGAAGCACCGTGAAACCGGCAAGATCAACACCTTGCGGCACCACACCATCGGTTGTCAACGCCAGCACCGTCGGCCCGGCGCCGGACACGGCCGCGGCCACCCCGGCGGCGCGCAGCTCGCGCACCACCCGGATCGTCGACGGCCAGGCGCTCTCCCGGTAGTCCTGGTGCAGCCGGTCAGCCAGCGCGGGAAGCAGCAGGTCAGGCCGGGTGCTGATCGCATGCACCGCCAGCGCGCCCCGGCCCGCGGCGAACGCGGCGTCGGCGTGCGGCACCTTGTCCGGCAGCAGGCCGCGCGTCACGTGGGTCTCCGACCGCTCGGCCGGGATGATCGCGACCGGCTGGAGATCGGCGTGCGGCTCGACCCGCGCCGCCCGGAAGCGGCCGTCGTCCTCCCACGCGACGACGAGCCCGCCGAGCAGGCTCGCCGCGACGTTGTCGGCGTGTCCCTCGAACGCCGCCGCGAGGTGCAGCGCGTCGTCATCGAGCGGGCGCCCCGCGAGCCCGTAGGCCGCCGCGATCCCGCCGACGATGGCCGCGGCCGACGACCCCAGCCCACGCGCGTGCGGGATCGCGTTGGCACAGCTCAGACCCAGTCCGGCGGGCGCGAACCCGATCAGCTCGCACGCCGCCCGGACCGCGCGCACGACAAGGTGCGTCTCGTCCTTGGCGACGGTGTCCGCGCCCTCGCCGGTCACCTCGACCGAGAGCCCGCCGTCGGTGGTCCAGACCTCGATCTCGTCATACAGCGCGAGCGCCATGCCGAGCGCGTCGAAGCCGGAGCCGAGGTTGGCCGTGGACGCCGGGACGCGCACCCGGACTCGGGTCACCGCAGGTCCAGCGCGGTCGCGACGGCACCGGCGTCGACCGGGACGGCCTCCACCTCCGGCACGGAGGCGAGCGCGGAGTCCGGGTCCTTGAGCCCGTGGCCGGTGACCGTGCAGACCACGACCGACCCGGCGGGCAGCCGCCCGTCGGCGTGGGTGATCAGCAGGCCCGCGACGGAGGTGGCCGACGACGGCTCGACGAACACGCCCTCGCGTTCGGCCAGAAGCCGGTACGCGGCAAGGATCTGCTCGTCGGAGGCCGCGTCGAACAGCCCGCCCGACTCGGCCTGCGCGGTCACCGCACCGGCCCACGAAGCCGGGTTGCCCACGCGGATCGCCGTGGCGATCGTGTCGGGGTTGGAGATCGGCGCGCCGTGGACCAGCGGGGCCGAGCCTGCGGCCTGGAAGCCGAACATGCGCGGCAGGGCCTCGATCACGTGGTCGTCGGCGTAGTCGCGGTACCCGCGCCAGTACGCGGTGATGTTGCCCGCGTTGCCGACCGGAAGACAGTGGATGTCCGGCGCGCGGCCGAGCACGTCGACGATCTCCCACGCCGCGCTCTTCTGGCCGATCAGGCGCACCGGGTTGACCGAGTTGACCAGCCCGACCGGGAACTCGGCCGCGGTCTTCTCCGCGAGTTCGAGGCAGTCGTCGAAGTTGCCGTCGATCTGCAGGATCTTGGCGCCGTGCATGACCGCCTGCGCCATCTTGCCCATGGCGATCTTGCCGCGCGGCACGAGCACCGCGCAGGTCAGGCCCGCGCGGGTGGCGTAGGCGGCGGCCGAGGCCGACGTGTTGCCTGTGGAGGCGCAGATGACCGCCTCAAGGCCGTTGGCCAGCGCGTACGTCATCGCCACGGTCATGCCGCGGTCCTTGAACGAGCCGGTCGGGTTCATGCCCTCGACCTTGAGGTAAACCGTGCAGCCGGTCAGCTCGGACAGGTGTGGGGCGGGCAGCAGCGGGGTGTTGCCCTCGCCGAGGGTGATGATCTTCGCGCCGTTCGGCACGGGGATTCTGTTGGGGTAGGCGGCGATGATGCCCGGCCGTCCCGGGAGCACGCTCGTCGTCATAGTTCCTCGCCTTCAACCCGCATGACACTGACCACCTCGTGCACGAAGGGCAGGCCCGCGATCTTGTCCACAGTGGAGCGCAGCGCGGCGTCCGGCGCCGAGTGGGTGACGATGACCAGGCTCGCGTCTTCCGCGCGGCCTTCCTGGCGCACCACCGCGATGCTCACCTCGTGCTCGGCGAAATTGGCCGCCACGGCCGCGAGCACGCCCGCGCGGTCGGCGACGTCCAGGCTGATGTGGTACCTGGTCGACGCCTGCGCGATCGGGCGCACCGGCAGGTCGGCGTAGGCCGACTCGCGCGGTCCGCGCCCGCCGACGACCAGGTTGCGGGCCACCGCCACCAGATCGCCCAGCACAGCGCTCGCGGTGGGTGCACCGCCTGCGCCACGCCCGTAGAACATCAGCTGGCCTGCGGCCTCGGCCTCGACGAACACCGCGTTGAACGCCCCGCTCACACTGGCCAGCGGGTGCGTGCGCGGGATCATCGCCGGGTGGACGCGCACCGCGACGGACTCGCCGTCGGGGGTGTCGACCCGCTCGCAGATCGCCAGCAGCTTGATCGTGCGCCCCAGCGCCCGCGCGGCCGACACGTCGGCGGGCGTCACCGCGGAGATGCCCTCGCGGTAGACGTCGCTCGCGGTGACCCGGGTGTGGAACGACAGCGAGGCCAGGATCGCCGCCTTCGACGCGGCATCGTAGCCGTCGACGTCGGCGGTCGGGTCGGCCTCGGCGTAGCCCAGCCGCGCGGCCTCCTCGAGCGTCTCGGCGTAACCCGCGCCGGTCTCGTCCATGGCCGAGAGGATGAAGTTGGTGGTGCCGTTGACGATGCCCATGACGCGGGTGATCCGGTCACCGGCCAGCGACTCGCGCAGCGGCCGCAGCAGCGGGATCGCCCCGGCGACGGCGGCCTCGAAGTAGAGGTCGGCGCCGGAGCCGTCCGCCGCGGCGAACAGCTCGCCCGCGTGGTCGGCCAGCAGCGTCTTGTTGGCGCTGACCACGGACTTGCCCGCCTTGAGCGCGTCGAGCAGCCAGGTGCGGGTCGGCTCGATGCCGCCGATCACCTCGACCACGACGTCGACGTCGTCGCGCACGACCAGCGCGGCGGCGTCGGTGGTCAGCAGCTCGGCGGGCACGCCCGGCCGGGGTTTGCCGAGCCTGCGCACCGCGACCCCGGCCAGCTCGACCCGGGTGCCGACCCGCGACGCGAGTTCGTCGGCCTGCTCGGTGAGCAGCCGGACGATCTCGGTCCCGACCGTGCCGCAGCCTAGAAGCGCGACTCGGATGGGCTTGGCGGGCTCGCTCACGGGATCTCCAGTCTCAGCAGGTCGTCCACGGTCTCCCTGCGCAGCAGCGGCCGCGCGGCGCCGTCGAGCACGGCCACCACGGCGGGGCGCGGCAGCCGGTTGTAGTTGCTCGCCATCGAGTAGCAGTAGGCGCCGGTCGCGGCGACCGCCAGCAGGTCGCCGGGAGCAAGGTTCTCCGGTAGCCAGCAGTCTCGCACCACAACGTCACCGGACTCACAGTGTTTGCCCACTACGCGGGACAGCACGGCCTCGGTGCCCCGCTCCCCCTCGCCGCTGGACCGCGAGACCAGGCGCGTGTCGTACACCGCGTCGTACAGGGCCGTGCGGATGTTGTCGCTCATCCCGCCGTCGACGCTGACGTAGCGGCGGCGGGTGCCGTGGCCGAGGGAGACGTCCTTGGTGGTGCCGACCTCGTAGAGCGTCACCGTGCCCGGCCCGGCGATGGCCCGGCCCGGCTCGACGGCGATGCGCGGCACGGCCAGCCCGAGCTGCTCGCACTCCTTGGCCACGATCGCGCGCAGCTGCTCGGCCAGCCACATCGGCGGCGGCGGGTCGTCCTCGGCGGTGTAGGCGATGCCCAGGCCGCCGCCCAGGTCGACGGTGGTGATCGACTCCAGCGCGCCGTGCTCCTTGTGCAGCTCGGCGAGCAGGCCGATCACCCGGTGCGCGGCGATCTCGAAGCCGTCGGCGTCGAAGATCTGCGATCCGATGTGGCTGTGCAGGCCGACCAGCGACAGCCCGCCGGACTTGATCACCCGGCGCGCGGCCTCGGCGGCGTCGCCACCGGCCAGCGAGAAGCCGAACTTCTGGTCCTCGTGCGCGGTGGCGATGAACTCGTGGGTGTGCGCCTCGACGCCGACGGTCACCCGGATCAGGACCGGGGCGACCATGTCGCGGTCGCGGGCCAGCTTGTCGAGGCGGGCGATCTCGTGGAACGAGTCGACCACGATCGCGCCGACACCGACGTCGAGCGCGGTGGACAGCTCCTCGACGGACTTGTTGTTGCCGTGCAGGGTGATCCGCTCCGGCGGGAAGTCCGCGCGCAGCGCCACGGCCAGCTCGCCGCCGCTGGCCACGTCGAGGCTCAGCCCCTCCTCGGCGACCCACCGCGCGATCTCGACCGACAGGAACGCCTTGGACGCGTAGTGCACCAGGCCCGGGTCACCGAAGGCGATCGCGTGCTCCCGGCAGCGGGCGCGGAAGTCGGCCTCGTCGACGACGAACAGCGGCGTGCCGTAGGTCTCGGCCAGGTCGCGCACGTCGACCCCGGCCAGGCGCACGGCGCCGTCGTCGCCGCGGGAGATGTTGCGCGGCCAGACTGCGGGGACGAGTTCGTCGAGCGCGGCGGCGCTGGTGGGGCGCTCGCTGGCGGTGTTGCTTGGCGGCAGGACCTCTGCGTGCCGCGGCCCTGCCGGGTGTGCCCTCATCGGTGCTTACATCCGTTCCGGTGCTTCGATGCCGAGGACGCCGAGCCCGTTGGCGAACACCTGGCGCGAGGCGGCGGCCAAGGCGAGGCGCGCGCTGGTCAGCGGCCCGGCCTCCTCGTCGCCCCTGGGCAGGACCCGGCAGCTCTCGTTGAATCGGTGGTACGTCCCGGCCAGTTCCTCCAGGTAGCGGGCGACCCGGTGGGGTTCGCGCAACTCGGCGGCGGTGGCGAGGATGCGCGGGAACTCACCGATGGTGCGGATGAGGTCGCCTTCGCGCGGGTGGACGAGCAGACCGAGGTCGGCCTCGTCCGGGCCGGGCGGGGTGAGCCCGAGGTCGGCGGCGTTGCGCAGCAGGGAGGACAGCCGCGCGTGGGCGTACTGCACGTAGTACACCGGGTTGTCGCTGGACTTCTTGCTCCACAGGTCCAGGTCGATGTCCAAAGTGGAGTCCGCGGAAGAGCGGATCATGGCGTAGCGCGCGGCGTCCACGCCGACGGCCTCCACCAGGTCCTCCATGGTGATCACCGTTCCGGCGCGCTTGCTCATCCGGACCGGCTTGCCGTCGCTGACAAGGTTCACCATCTGTCCAATGAGGACTTCCACAGTGGACGGGTCGTCGCCGGTCGCCGCGGCGGCGGCCTTGAGGCGGCCGATGTAGCCGTGGTGGTCGGCGCCGAGCATGTAGATGCAGAGGTCGAAGCCGCGGGCGCGCTTGTCCTGGAAGTAGGCGATGTCACCGGCGATGTAGGCGGGCTGCCCGTCGCTCTTGATGACCACGCGGTCCTTGTCGTCGCCGTACTCGGTGGACCGCAGCCACCACGCGCCGTCCTCCAGGTAGAGGCCGCCGGAGGACTTCAGCGCCTCGACGGCCTTGCCCACCGCGCCGGACTTGTGCAGCGAGTCCTCGTGGAAGTAGACGTCGAAGTCGACGCCGAACTCGTGCAGGCTCTGCTTGATCTGGGCGAACATCAGCCCGACGCCGACCTGGCGGAACGTCTCGGCCCGCTCGGCCTCCGGCAGGCCCAGCGCGTCGGGCGCCTGCTTGAGCACGTCGGCGGCGATGTCGTTGATGTAGACGCCCGCGTAGCCGTCCTCGGGGGCGGGCTCGCCCTGCGCGGCGGCGATCAGGGACCGCACGAAGCGGTCGATCTGCGCGCCCGCGTCGTTGAAGTAGTACTCGCGGGTGACCTCGCCGCCCTGCGCGCTGAGCACCCGGCCCAGCGCGTCGCCGACCGCGGCCCAGCGGGTGCCGCCGAGGTGGATCGGGCCGGTCGGGTTCGCCGAGACGAACTCCAGGTTGATCTTCTTGCCGGTGAGCTGGGTGCCCGTGCCGTACTCGGCGCCCGCGCGCAGCACGCCGCGCACGATCTCGCCCTGGGCGTCGGCGGCGAGCCGCAGGTTGATGAAGCCCGGCCCGGCGACCTCGGCGGAGGCGATGCCCTCCGACTCGCCGAGCGCGGCGGCGAGCGCGTCGGCCAGCTCGCGCGGGGCCAGCCCGACGCGCTTGGCGACCTGCAGGGCGAGGTTGGTGGCGTAGTCGCCGTGCTCCGGGTTGCGCGGTCGCTCGACGGTCACCGCGGCGGGGACGACGGCGGTGTCGAGACCGCGGGCGTCCAAGATCGTCATGGCGGTGGTGCGGACCAGGTCAGCGAGTGCGTCGGGAGTCACCCGGCAAGTCTAGGTAGCCGGTCCCCACGGTCCGTAGCCGGATACACTTCCGCCCATGATCGCGCCAGCGCGCCGCCTGGCGCTCGTCGCCGCCTGTCTGCTCCTCACAGCGTGCGGCACCGCCGAGTCGGGCACGCCCGTCGCCGCGCCCACGACCACCACGGCCGCGAAGACGACCAAGCCGACCAAGGCCACGACGCCCAGCGACAACGACCGCGACCCGACGAAGAAGATCGACGGCGTGATCGCCAAGGAGTACCCGGCGGGCCAGCACGTCGCCTCCCCGCAGCGCGTCGCCTACGACCAGCTGCCCCCGCTCGGCGGCGCGCACGACCAGGTCTGGGCGCCGTGCAACGGCGAGGTCTACAAGGTCGCGATCCGCACCGAGCACGTCGTGCACTCCCTCGAACACGGCGCGGTCTGGGTGACCTACGACCCGGAGACCGTCCGCGGCGACGACGTCGACGCGCTGGCCGAGCGGGTCGACGGCAAGCCCTACCTGCTGATGTCGCCGTTCCCCGGGCAGAAGAAGCCGGTGTCGGTGCAGTCGTGGGGCCGCCAACTGCAGGTCGACGAGGTCGACGACGAGCGCATCGACAAGTTCATCGCCGCCACCCGGGCCAACAAATACCTGGCCCCGGAGCCGGGCGCGAGCTGCGACCCGGTCGACCTGACGCTGTTCGACCCGGCCAAGCCGCCCGCCTTCGACCCGAACCCGCCGGGACCCGACGCGGCGCCGGTCACCGGCCCGGCGACGCCCGGCGGCTGAGCACGGTCACGGCGGCCCTCACCGCGTCTCGCGAGGAGGGCCTGACGGGAACCGAACACGGTGTCCTTAGACTGGCCTGGCACCACCACCCTGTGACGAGGCTCGCTCCGGGTCTCACCCCGTCGACAAGAAGTCCGAGGACGGCATGGCCAGCGGCACTAAGAACAAGAGCGGCAAGGGGAGCGTCAAGGCAGCGCGCTCGTCCGTCGTCGCCAAGAAGGGCGTGCCCTGGGGCACGATCGCGGCGGTCGTGGCCATCGTGCTGCTCGCCGGTGGCGTGTTCGGCTATGCCTACATTCAGATCTCCGCGGCGAAGAAGTTCACGGTGTCCGAGGAGAACAAGGACCCGTCCACGAACATCCCGGGCGTGGTGAAGAAGGAGTACTCGGCGGGCCAGCACGTCAAGGCCGCCCAGCGCGTCGCCTACGACCAGAGCCCGCCGTTCGGCGGCCCGCACGACGAGGCGTGGGCCGACTGCGAGGGCATCGTCTACCCGACGGCCGTCCGCAGCGAGAACATGGTCCACGCGCTGGAGCACGGCTCGGTCTGGATCGCCTACAACCCGGACAAGGTGTCGGGCGGTGAGCTGGACAAGCTCAAGGCCAAGGTCGAGGGCCAGCCGTTCATGATGCTGTCGCCGTACCCGGGCCTCGACAAGAACATCTCGCTGCAGTCGTGGGGCCACCAGCTCAAGCTGGACAGCGCCGACGACGAGCGCATCGACCAGTTCATCAAGTCGCTCAAGCGCAACCGCTACCAGAACCCCGAGCCCAACGCCGCGTGCGGCCCGCTCGGCCCCGGCCAGTTCGACCCGGCGACGCCGCCGCCGTTCGTCGCCGAGCCGCCCGGCCCCGACGCGGTCCCGATGGACGGCAAGGCCCCGGCCGCTTCCGGCGCGCCGTCCGCCCCGGCTCCCACCGGCGCGCCCGCGCCGACGACCCAGGCTCCCGCGCCTTCCCAGTGACGGCTGTGGCAGTCGAGGCCCCGGACACCGAACGCCGCGACGGGGGCACCAAGCGCAGGATCTTGGTGCTCTCCGCCGCGGCGTTCGCCGTGCTGCTCGTCGGCGCGGCGATCGGCATGCTGATCACCCTGACGGTCATCCGCCAGGCCGCCCCGCCGTCGGCCGAGTCGGTCGACGTGGGGTTCGCCCAGGACATGCAGGTCCACCACCTGCAGGCGGTCACGATGGCCAACTGGGCGCGTGACCACACGACGGACCTGTCGGTCAAGCAGCTCGCGTTCGACATCGAGCAGACCCAGCTCGGCCAGATCGGCGCGATGAGCGGCTGGCTCGACGTGTGGGACCAGCCGGAACAGGCCCCCAACGGCACGTACATGGGGTGGATGGCCTCGAGCCACGGCCACTCCGGCACCGCGTCCGCCGGAGTCGCGGCGATGCCCGGCATGGCCACCTCCCAGGAGATCGCCAAGCTGCGCACGCTGAACGGGCGCGAGCTGGACGTGTTCTTCCTCCAGCTCATGCTGCGCCACCACGAGGGCGGCCTGGAGATGTCCCGCTACGCCAACGAACACGCGGCGACGCCGCAGGTGCGCAACCTGTCGGACAAGATCGTGAAGGGTCAGACCGCGGAGATCACCCTGCTGACCCAGATGCTGGCCGAACGGGGCGCCAAGCCGCTGTAGGTCACCAGGACAGCTCGTGGCACTTCGCGTCGGGCTGTTCGACCTGCAGCGTGGCGTGTTCCAGGCCGTAGTCGCTCGCCAGGAGCCGCTGCGCGGCCGCCAGGACCTCGGCCTGGTCGCCGTCGTGGTCGAGCGTGAGGTGCGCCGAGGCGACCTCCATGCCCGAGGTGAGCGTCCAGACGTGCAGGTCGTGCACCTCGGCGACGCCGTCGATCTGGGCGAGGGCCTTGGTCAGCGCGTCCACGTCGACCCGCTCGGGGGCGTGCTGGAACAGGATGTGCAGCGCCCGCTTGGCGAGGCTCCACGTGCGCGGGAGCACCCACAGGCCGATGGCGACACCGACCACCGGGTCGGCCCACCGCCAGCCGAACAGCAGGGTGGCGGCCGCGCTCAGCAGCACGCCGACCGAGCCGACCAGGTCGGCCAGGACTTCGAGGTAGGCGCCCCGCACGTTGAGGCTCTCTTTGGCGCCGTCGCGCAGGAGCAGGAACGAGACGATGTTGGCGACGAGGCCCGCGGTGGCGGCCAGCAGGACGGGCAGCCCGGCGACCTCGGGCGGGTTGTCGAACCGCTGGACGGCCTCGTAGACGACGTAACCCGCGACGCCGAAGAGCAGGACCGCGTTGGCCAGCGCGGCCAGCACCTCGGCCCGGTAGAGCCCGAACGTGCGGTTGGACTTCGAGTTCGCCCGCTTGGCGGCCATGATCGCCGCCAGGGCGAGCCCCACCCCGACCACGTCGGTCAACATGTGCGCGGCGTCGGACACCAGGGCGAGGGACGACGTGGCGAACCCGACGACGAACTCGACCACCATGATGGCCGCCGCGATCCCGAAGGCGGCCCACAGCCTGCCCGCGTGTTGTCCGCCGGTACTCGCGGGCAATCCGTGCCCGTGTCCGTGGCCCATCGCCACCCCTCTCGCTCGGTGGACATATTGTCACATGCGCATGAGTGCACTCGCCACCCGTCCGGGGGTGCTGTGTCACACGATGGAATTAAGCGGCCTGACCAGGGCCGAGTGGGCCTGATAGGGGTGGTGCACAAGATCCCGACCCCGGAATGAGGCTCCCCGCGGTGCGTCCCACAACAGCCCTCGCTCTGGCAGGCCTCACCCTGGCCGCCGCGACCGCCCAGGCGTCCACGCCACCGGACACCCCGCCCGCTCTGGAACCTTTCCCGCCAGTCTCCCCGATGTCCTCCACGGACCGCGCGCTGGAACGCACCCGACCGCCGTCACCACGCCCGGAAGTGGCCGTCGCGCCCACCTCGGCCCCCGCGGTCGTCGTGACCCCGGTGGCCTTCACCGGCGTCCCCACCAACCTGCTCGACGCGTACCGGTCCGCGGAGGCCCTGCTCGCCCGCACCCAGCCCGGCTGCGGCCTGCGCTGGTACCACCTGGCCGGAATCGGTCGAATCGAATCCGGCCACGCCCGCGGCGGCCAGGCAGGCGCCTCCGGCGACACCGTCCCCCACATCCTCGGCCCCGCACTGTCCGGCGGCCCGTTCGCCGCGATCTCGGACAGCGACCACGGCGCACTCGACGGGGACCTGTCGTGGGACCGCGCGGTCGGCCCGATGCAGTTCATCCCGACCACATGGGCCTTCTACCGAACCGACGGCAACGCCGACGGCATCTCCAACCCCCACAACATCTACGACGCCGCCGCCGCGGCTGGCCGCTACCTGTGTTCGGGCGGCCTGAACCTGGCGAACCCAGCCGACCTGGACGCGGCGGTGTTTCGCTACAACCACTCGCGCGAGTACGTCGCGGCAGTCCTGACCTGGATGCACCTGTACTCCTCCGGCGCGACCCCCATGCCCGCCGCGGGCCCGTCTTCCGACCCCGGGCCCACCACCGCCGTCGCGCTCGCCGCCACCCCGCCGCCCCCACCACCGGACGTCGACCCGGTTCCGCTGCCGGAGCCGATCCCGGACCCGAAGCCCCCGGTCGCCGAGCCCACCCCGCCGGTCGAGCCTGCCCCCCTGCCCGAACCCACGCCCGAGCCTCTGCCTTGCACCGACCTCCTGGAGGACCTGCCCATCCTCGGCTCAACAGACCTCCTGTGCGTCGACCCGCCCGAAGCCGCACCGGACGCCCCCGCCCACCTGGTCCGCCCCGACCGCCGGACCCCCACCCTCCGGGAGATCCTCACCAGGTGACCCACCACGCACCCGCGACTCCGGATGCGCTAGGCTTCCGGAGTCGCGCAAGCGATGGGCCCCCGTAGCTCAGGGGATAGAGCACCGCCCTCCGGAGGCGGGAGCGCAGGTTCGAATCCTGCCGGGGGCACCAGTTCGACCAGCAGTATCTCCTCGCCATCAGTAATTGGCGGAGCTACCGTGTGACATGACTCGTGACATGTCCGCCTTGTCCGGCGGGCGACGACGACCCCAACGCTGTGTCGATCGCCTGTCCAGTGGGTCGTGGCGAATCCGCGTCTATGCCGGGCCGAACCGGTCACTCACGCGAGCGATACCTCACTGCAAACGGGTGCCTGACGGGCCGTCCGCAGCCCTGGAGATCGAGGACTCCCGCCAAGGCCACTCGCAAGTTAGCGTCGACCAGGCCACCGTGGTGCAGGTGGCCTGGTCGACGCGGGCAACGTCGCCGAGGTTTAGGTGTAGATCGGCAGACCTTCGCGCACAAGGTCGGCCGGCGCCGTCATTTCGGGGCAGGCCGCGCCGAGTGGTGGAGTCGGTGGTGTTGCTCGTCGGTGAGGTTCTCGGCCGGGTCAGCAGCAGCCTGGTGGCCAGCGGGACGAGAGGTGCCGATGCTCGTCCAGATGGCGCCCTAGGTTCAGGTAACGCACGAGAAGATGCTGGCTGCCGGTGTAGCCTAAAGGATGTCTCGTAACTGATCTTGACGTGTCCTGATCCCTTGCGTTGGTCAGCCGATGAGGATGATGTTGTGGAGGTTGGCGATGCCGGATGCGGTGTCGTGGAGTGTGTGGGCGGCGCGGCGGTAGTCGCGCAGGATCTTGAAGACCTTCATGCGGGCCAGCGTGTGCTCGACTCGGGCTCGGATCTTGCGGTGCCCGGCGTTGAGGTCTTCCTGTCAGTCGGCCAGTGGTTGCCCGTCGCGTCCCTTGCGGAAGGGCATGATCACGCCGGGGTTGCCTTGGTAGCCGCCGTCGGCCATCACTGGCCTGCCGGCGAGTGTGGTGGCGATGCCGGAGTCCCGGTAGGCGGTGCAATCGTTGCGGTTGCCCGGCAGAGGGTTGCCGGTCGCGATCACCAGCCGGGTATCGGCATCAATGGCGACCTGCACGTTCGTGGAGTACCGGTAGTTCTTCGACGGGGCGGCCAGCCGTCGATCGCGGGTCGGGACCAGCGTCCCGTCCACGATCGCGACCTGGTCGACGCGACGTCGCCGGACCGGGGCCAACGCCAACAGCGGCCCGATCGTGTCGATCACCCTGTGGGCCGCGGAGTGCGAGACACCGAACAACGGGCCGATCTGGCGCATCGTCAGGTTCGTCCGCCAGTAGGTGGCCACCAGCAGCACCCGATCCGGCAGGTCCAGCCGCCACTGCCGACCGGGCCGTCCGTCGGCGATGTCCTCGCCGCCCCGCTCGGCCACGATCCGCACCAGCTTGCGGAACTGGCCCGGTTCCAGCCCGGTGAACGGGCTGATCCACTCCGACCGAGACGCCGAGATCACCTGCACCCGACCATGATCAACCATCGGCCCACGAACCCGCTCACCGGGTTACGAGACATCCTTTAGGGCGCGGATATATCGCCGCACAGGGCGGTGGCCCCCCGATGCCGGGTTGCTGTTCGCGACGAACGCGGAGGTGGTCGCAATAGGGATCGACCATGCACACCCGGTATTCCGGCGCAGCAACTCCACCGCCGGAAGCTCACGCAGCCACCTGGGTGCGCCCGGGGCTGCGAGGCCGGACAATACCGCCCGGCCATCGGCGCCGACCTGCTCGGCGTGGGCGGCCCTGGCCGCCCAACGACTGGGGAATCGGGTGTCCTCGGATCGCGCGCGGTAGCGGTCGAACCACTCCGGATCAGCGAGTATCACCAGCCAGTCGGGTACCGCGGCGGCGAGCGCGTTGAGCGCCGCCCGCAGCGTTTCTGCGGGAACCTCGTCCCACCTGCGCGGACGCAACGACAACACGAACTCCAACGACAACCGTGCCCGACATGATCATGTTGATCATGTCGGGCACGGTCACGCCGTCCGCATTCGCCAACAGCATCCCAAGTAGCCAAGGGGCGGCCGCAAAGTCATGCCTTCACCAAACAAAACGCAATAGCTTTAACTAATTGCAGAAGATGGCATTACAGTAGGCGTGTACGAATAATTCGTTTGGACGACTGTCCACCAGAGCCTCGAATTTTCGCAATTGATCTGGGTCGGCCATGTCGTACACTGTAACGTCCAGCTCGGGATAATAGCTAGCAGTCAACCTATCCTCATCGATCGCGTCCGGCAACCTGAGCTCGGGAGCATTCTTGACCGTTCGCCCTGAACGGCCGCCGTGAGTTCCGGAAAGCACGTGAACGCGCTCAACCCCTGCTGCTGAGGCCTCGTGAAGAATCGAGCCCAAATCGCTTCCTTCCATCTTTCCAACGAAGAACACTGTATTGCCGCGCCTGCCCCAGCGATCGTGTAGCCCCAAGCCGGAGACTGGCATATCATCTACGCCACGCGTCGTAACCAGTCTGACAATCAGAGGTCCGTCAGATTTAGCTGAACCTACGTTTTCAATTTTTGATCCAGCGACTGGGTGTGCTTTGCTCGGCAAAGTTCGTGCGCCGAGTGCGCCGCCGATCATGTCGACGCCTAGGCTGCTCATGTCGTCGTTGTGGTTGGTGGGGGTGGTGCCGGCGGCGCTGCCGTCGCCTTGGTCGCTGGCCATTCCGCCGAAGAAGAAGGCGCCGCCGAGGTAGATGCCTCCGGGCATCCATGCTGCGGTGGTGGCAGCTGCGATGCCTCGCATGATGCCGCCGGGGTTGGGGACCTCGTGGGTAGTGGGGTTGGGATCGATTGGTGCGTATTCAATGCAGAGTGTGCCGGTGCAGAGGCCGTTGGGGTCGGCTTTGTTGATGGGGTTGTTGTCGGTGTAGGTGTAGAGGTTGGCGGTGCGGGGGTTGTTTTTGAGGGCGTCGGGTTCGTAGCGGAATAGGGGGTCGCTTGAGGTCCAGGCGAGGGTGTGTGGGTCGTAGTAGCGGTGGCCGTAGTAGTGGAGGCCGCCGGTGGTGTCGTAGTCCTTGCCGTTGAATTCGGTGGGGTATTTGTTGGTGGGGGTTCCGGCGGAGGTGAGGTGGGTGAGGAGTTCGCCGTAGGGGCCGTAGGAGGCGACGCGTTTGGTGGTGGCGTCGGTGGCGTTGAGGGCGAGGACGTGGTGTCCGAGTGGGGTGGTCAGGTAGTGCTCGAAGGTTCCGGTGGTTTTGTCGCCGTCGAGTCGGCCGATGACCTGGCCGGCGAGGGTGATCGTCAGCCGGTGTTGGGGGGCGACGTTGGGGGTGTGGAGGGTTTCGAGGTTGCCTGCCCAGTGTTTGGCGGTGGTGATGGTGCCGGTGGTGTCGCGTTGGATGGCGGCGACGCGGGTGTGGCCGTCGTAGAAGAAGGTTTCGGTTTCGCCGGTGGCGCGGGTGGTTTTGCGTAGGCGGGGTCCGTCCCAGCGTTGGGTGAGGGTGGTGCCGTCGGGCAGGGTGCGGCTGGTGGTGTTGCCCGCGTCGTCGTAGGTGTAGTCGGTGAGGGGGGTGTTGTCGGGTTTGATCAGGGCGTCGAGGCGTTGGGGGTCGCCGCCTTGGGTGGGGTTCTGGTAGCGGTGGGTGACGTTGCGGGAGGGGACGCGGGTGCCGCCGATGGTGGAGACGTTGGCGGTGTTGATGCGGCCGCCGGGGGTGTGGGTGAACACGCCGTTGTAGAGGGTGCTGCCGCCGTATTGGGTGGCGGTGAGCAGTTGGTCGCGGTGGTCGTAGGTGTAGTCGGTGGTGCGTAGTGGTTGGGTGGTGTCGCCGAGTTGTTCGGTGGTCTGCCGGATCTGTCCGGCGTGGTTGTAGGTGTAGTTCTGCTTGTAGCGCTGGACGCCGATGTTTTTGGCGTCGATGCCGGTGACCCTGCCGAACGGGTCGTAGGTGAAGTTCATGGTGGGTGAGGCGTAGCCGGCGGTGTTGTCGGTGTTGGTGTTGCGGGTGGTGACCAGGCCGGCGGCGTTGCGGGTGTTGGTGATGGTCAGGTTGGCGTTGCCCGCGCCGAGTTGCATGTTGGTGGTGGAGGGGGTGCCGTCGCGGTCGTAGTGGGTGGCGACGGTGGGGCCTTGGTAGGACACGGCGCCGGTGGCGTCGATGGTGGTGGTGGTGTGTGATTCCAGGGTGCCGGTGGCGTCGGTGGTGTAGTCGACCTGGACCCGGTCGGCGGTGATGCCGGTGCCTGCCAACGCGTGCAGGGTCTGGCTGGTGGATTGGGGGTGTCCGCGGTCGGTGTAGCGGTTCTCGGTGGTGAGCACCGGTGAGACGGTGCAGACCAGACGGCCGGTCATGTGCGCGGCGTTGGCGGGGATGGTCGGGCACGGGTCGGTGCCGCCGGGTGGGGTGTCGGGTTTGCGGTCGTAGAAGTACCGCTTGTCGCCGATCTTGAACTCGGCCAGTTCCGCGGCGTCGAGGTCGCGCACCTGCGGGTTCTCCCCTTGCACGCCGGGGCGTTCGCGGGTGACGCGGCCCAGGTCGTCGTAGGTGGTGTGTCGGGTGTAGGCGGCCGCGTCCGCGCCGGCGGGGACCGGTTCGGTCACGGTGGTCATGTCGTCGTTGCGGTCGTAGCCGTAGGCCCACGTCCGTCCCGCCGACGTGATCGCGGTGCGGTTGCCCGAGTAGTCATGCGCCAGGGTGGTGACCACCCCGTCGGGGTCGGCGATCTGCCTTGTGCGGCCCGCCCCGTCATACCGGTAGGTGGTGGAGGCGAACACGTTCGCCCCGCCCGCGTCCACACCTGTCTTCTCTTGCACCAGCACCAGCTGACCGGCAGCGTCCATTGTGGACTTGGTGACCGAGGCGGGTGATCCGTCGTCGGTGACCCGTGAGGCGGTCACCGTCAACCCGTCATAGGCGACGGTGGACAGGGTGCGGGCGGGATCGGCCTGCGTGTTCGGCGAGGTCTTCTTGACCTCCACCGGCCGATCCAACGCGTCGTAGAGGGTCTGCATGGTCAGCGTGCCCAGACCGCCGCCCTGGGTGGTGCGGGTCAGCGACACCCGGCCCGCGGCGTCGTAGTCGTACTCGACGTAACCGCCCGGCTGCGGGGAACGCTGGTTCATGGTGCGCACGACGCGCCCCAGCCCGTCGATCTCGGTCGTGTCGTAGGTGAAATCACCGTCACCCGACGCGGTCTCGGTGATCGTCGAGACCGGGGTGTACCCGCCGGACATGTACGAGTCGGAGTCCTTGTAGGTCGCCCTGGACACCACCACACCCGCGGCCGCCGACGCCGGGAACACCGTGTTCTCCACCGGCCTGCCCAGCCCGTCGACCTTGGTCTGAACGCGCTGCCGGTACGCGGCCTGGTCGAACGAACACGTCTGCGCGGTACCGTCGGCGCACACATAGTCCGGGCCCTCGGCCGACAACGTCGCACCCGTACCCAGATCCACAGTGGACGTCACGACCTGACCAACCGGGTTGGTCACCCGCGTCACGTGCACCCCGACGGCGTCATAGACGAACTCGGTGAACCCCGGCGCGTCATCCCCACCACGCAAAGGATCACCCGCACCGTACCTGTACACCTGCTCCGGCGCCCACACCCGACGCACCAAACCACGATCCGCGCCCGCACCACCGTAATAGGCGTAACGAGTCACCTTGACCGGCACGCTGGAATCGGCGTCGTCCACCGACACCGTCTGCACCCGCCGGAACACCGGGTCCTCATACGCGTAATACGTCGCACCCAGATCAGTGGAGACACCATCGACCACACTGCTGCTGGTCACCGACTCCGGCGCCACATTGAACACCACATCAGACCACGCCACGTTAGACGTCGTGGTGGTCCGGCGGATCTCGGTCTGGCCGTCGGCGTTGACGAACTCGGTTTGACCGAAGGTCGGCAACTCCATCACATAGGCGCCGCCCACCGTGTGGTCGTCCCACCCCGTCGTCGTCACCGTCTTGGGCGCGCCGGCCACACACGCGGTGGCGGTCTGCCCGTCCGAGCCCGTGCAGGTGTAAGTGGTGGTGGTGTCGGGCAATACCACTCGTGAGGGGAACGAGGCCAGCATGCCCGGTGCCCGCAGGCCGAGCTCGCGGACGGTGTAGGTGTTGTCCACCACGGTGGCGGTGTTCGGGTGAGCGTCCGGGTCGGTCACGTCCAGAGCGTCACCGCGGATCGTCACCACCCGCGAGGGCAGACCACGGTAGTCCTGATCGAACGCCATCCGGGTGACCACCGTGAGCGAGCCGGCGCTCTGCGGGCCCTCGCGGACCTGGCGGACGTCACCGTAGCCGCGGAACACCCGCGCGCCGTACGCGGTGGATCCGTAGTGGGGGTCGAGGTACTTGTGGCGGGTCACCATCGCCGGCTCGTTCTGGCCAGGGTTGACCGTGATCTTGTCCACCAACCACTTGCCGACCTCGGTGTCCCGCTTATAGTCCACCGTGGTCTTCGCGCCGTAGCCGTTCTTCACCGTGCGCAGCAACCGGGCGGGCGCCTTGACCGCGTCGGCGGTGTCGAGGTTCTGCTTGGCATACCGCACCGACGGGGTGCCGTCGTTGTCGACGTCCTCCACGAGGTCCAGCAGCCCGTCACCGTTGAGGTCGATCGCCGTACGAGTCGCGGTGTAGTGGTAGTCGCCGCGGTCGGCGTACTCCGCCAGTGTGCCGCGAGCGTCGATCCGCCCGGCCAGTGTCCGCGCGATCTCTACCTGAGCCGGAGTCTCGCGCACCCACCGGGCACCACCGTTGAGGAACAACTGGCCTGTCGCACCGTCGTAGGACAACGTGTCGAGCAACCCGTCGTAGTCCAGGTCGATCATCCGGGTCAACCCATGGCGTTCCCCAGTCGTCGGGTAGCTCTGCCAGTTGCGGTTCGACAGATCCGGCGCCCGGAACCTGTCCATGTACTGCGTCAATGGGTGGTTTTCGCTGTACTTCACCCGACCACCGTCGACATCGCTGCCCAGACCGGCACCGGTGTGGAAATCGACCTGCGCGTAGGTGCCGTAGGACTGGATCTGGTCGGGCAGACCGTCACCGTTGATGTCGAACATCGAATCGAACGGGAAACCCGTGTAGTGCGTCGGATTGTCCAGATCGTCGTAACCGGTGCGCTTACGGTGAAAACCCATCTGGTTACGCGTGTCGCAAAACGGGTCGTTCGAGCCGTAGCAGGCGCCCTCCCGGCTGGTCATGTACAGGCCGTAGCCGGTCGTGCCGTCGGGCTTGCCCGGGTAGACATACATCTCGCCCACGGCGTCGGTCATACCGTCGGCGTTCATGTCCATCGACGGATACGACACCGACCCCTGCCACGGCAAGGTATAGCCACCGATGATCCCGTCGGTCGGAAGGGGATTCGAGTACACGTACACACCCGGTTGCGGATCGTAGGCACCCGGAGGAGCGGGAACCTGCCGGGTCAGCACCGTCGGTGTGGAGGCGAACCCGGAACCGGTGTTGCGGTACACATACCAGTTCGTCTGCCGCTTGGTGATGATGCGGCTGTATTGGTCGAAATCGGGAAACCGGTCCTCGGCGTCACGGTTGTGCAGCATCGAATCGGCCATGAACCCACCATGTTCGGTCCAATGGGTGAGGATCTTTGTCGGGTCCGACGGATCCTCCGGCAGCGACTCGTTCGGATCCGGGATCCCGTGCGTGCTCTCATACGGGCAGTGCACCGACGCGATCGGCTGCGACAGCAGATCCACATAACCGTCACGATCGATGTCCTGGAAGCCATGCACGACTTGCTGCATCGACCCCCATCCGGCGGTAGTGTCCCACTCCTCCTGCGCCGAACACGGCTTGGACGGATCCCCCATCCACCCACCGGAATCATCCGAACTGAACGACCGCGACAGCGAACACAACAACTCACCGGCGCCCGACTCCACGGTTCCGGCTGGCACCGGCACATCCGCCATCGCATCACGCATCGAGAACGGCGGGAACTCCCCACCTGACTCCTGCTTCACAAAACCCTGATCCGGCCCCTTGTTCAGATACACGTCCACCACGCACCCACCGGTCGCGGGCGCCGCCGCCGCCAACCTCAGGTTGCCCTCGGCCCGCGCCAGAATATCGACCAGACCATCACCGTTGACATCCACAAAGGACCGTGACAGCGACTCGCCGGTGGCCTGCCCCACCGCCACCGCCCACGGAATCGACGCCGAACTGTACTGCCCGTGCGGCTTCTTCGTCTCCGGCACCGCACCGAACGGAACCGCGGCCGTCGACCAACCACCCGGCGCGAACGTGTACGTCTCCGGCTGATCCGGATTCGCGAACGGATGCTGCACCGTGTCCACCGATTCCGGCAACCGCAAATTCGGCACCGGCACCGCCACCGGCGCCTCATACTGCGCATCGTTCACATACGACGCCGCTTTGCCATAGGTGAACTCCGTCGGCGGCAACCACTTCACCGCCGCCGGACCTGTGATATTCGGCGAATGCACGATCGGCTGAACCGAATTCAACTGCCGAAACGGCGTCACCGCGCCCGTGCACGACTCCGTCCCCGCGTCGTAATTCAACACATACTCGCGCGCCGTCTTCAACGCCGCCGCAGGCCCCTCCTGCGTCACCGTCACAATCCGCTGCAACTTCCGGGTCCCCGACAACAACCCGAACCCCAAGGTGTAATCCAGCCTCGACCCGACCGGAAGCACACCCGTGCCCGCGTCACCGCAAAACCGCGGATTGTCATACTGGAAAAGCACCTTCGCATACGCGTGCGACGCGCCCGGCGACCAATACTCGATCGCCGACGGCACAAATTCCCGAGGATGATCGGCCGCAGGCACCGCCGTCGTCCGCCCCACCGTCGCATACACATACCGCAACTGGTGATCATCACCGTCCTTCACCAACACCAACGGCGCGAACGAATACGGCTGATCCGACTTCAACCCATACAGCGACAACGTCCCATCAGCGTGAAACACTCGCCACCAATACGGCTCCGCCGCCACGCCCCCCAAAAACTCATACCGCGCGAACGAACCATCATTCAACGCCCGATACCCCACACCCCCCGACTGCGTTGGCAGACTCTCGTCACGCACCAACGGATTCCCATCCGGGCCCACAAAATTCCTCGGCGCCTCGGCAGAACCCCCCTGCGGCCACTCCGTCCGCATCGTCCCCCCCGTCGGATCCACCGAAATCACCGGCACACCCAACCGCCACCCAGCCGCAACCCCCCCATGCACCGCCGCACCCGACGAATACGACAACCCCACCTCCGGAGCCTGGCCCCCACGCCCCGACGGCACACTCACCGGATAACCAAAACCAAAACCCCCATCCCCTGAAGCACCACCGCCCCCACCGGCCAACGACACCACCCCCGGCGCCGACTGACCCCCCAACAGCCCCGAATTACCCGAACGCTGCGCATCAGCCCGCGCGAGCCCGGACAACCCAACAGTCCCCGCCGCCGCGAGAACCGCCACCAACAACCCCGACAACCACCGAGGCCACCAACCCCCACCACCTGAACCACGAACCCGCATCAGCCCTCCACACAACAACCAGCCACCACACAGACAGCCAGCAACCAAGAGCCACCCCGACCGGCCCAACGCCACCATCCAGAGACGCCACCACATCTACGACCCCAAACCCCCCAGAGGATCACCCACCAACAACAAGAACCACCCGAGCGGGCCACGCGAAGGTCAACAGCGAGATCCCGAAGTGGTGGAGGTCAGGGTCTGCAGCCATGTTCTTCGAGGCTGTGGTCGGGTTCGCTCGAGTTACACCTGTCGCCCCGTTCGGGGTTGGCTCTGGGCCTATCCCGTGATCGGCACGGGCCTTGACCCCGGATGTTGGACACCAGACACACTTGGGCCCTGATGGTCCGGGTGGACAGGAGTCCCGCACAGATGGCGATGAAGCACTACCCGCCGGAGTTCAGGGCCGAGGCGGTCGCGCTCTACCGGTCCCGGCCGGGCGCGACGATCAGGTCGGTGGCCGAGGATCTCGGGGTGAACTCCGAGACGTTGCGCAGTTGGATCCGGCTCGACGAGCAACGGCGTGGCGACTCACCGGTCGCGACCGGGTCGGCCCCGGCCGCGCCTGGGCCGGCGGAGGGCGAGAACGCCGCGCTGCGCAGGCGCATCCGCGAGCTGGAGGAGGAGCGCGACATCCTGCGCAAGGCGGCCAAGTATTTCGCCGGGGAGACGCGCTGGTGAACCGCTTCGGAGTTCGTCGCCGATCACCAACGCCGCCACGGCGTCAAGCGGTTGTGCCAGGTCATCGGCATCGCCCGGTCCAGCTACTACCACTGGCTCGCCACCGCACCGGACCGGGCTGATCGGGCCGCCGCCGACGCCCGCCTCGCGGCTCGCATCCGTACCGTCCACCAGGACTCGGGCGGCACCTACGGGGTCCTGCGGATCACCGCCGAGCTGCGTGAAGGCGGGCCTCCGGTCAACCACAAGCGGGTCGCCCGGGTCATGCGCGGCATCGGCCTGGCCGGGCTGCGGCTGCGCCGCAAGCACCGCACCACCATCGGGCGATCCCGCGGCGGTCAAGTCCCCGGACCTGCTCGGCCGGACTTCACCGCCGAGACGCCGAACACCCGCTACGTCGGCGACATCACCTACCTGCCCATCGCCGACGGCAGGTTCTGCTATCTCGCGACCGTGATGGACCTGTGCTCGCGCCGCCTGGTCGGCTGGGCGACCGCCGACCACATGCGCACCGAACTGGTCCTCGACGCCCTGCACGCCGCACAACGCACGCGGGGAAGCCTGGCCGGAGCGATCTTCCACACCGACCACGGAGCCCAATACACCTCACGGGCCTTCGCCGAGGCCTGCCTGGCCGCCGGGGTGACCCAATCCATGGACGCCGTCGGCAGCTTGGCCGACAACGCCGCCGCCGAAAGCCTCAACGCATCCTTCAAACGCGAAACCCTCCAAGGCGCCCAAAACTGGGACAGCGAAAGCGAAGCACGGCTGGCCGCCTTCGGCTGGCTGCACCGCCACAACACCCGACGCCGCCACTCCCACCTCGGCCAGATGTCCCCGATCGACTACGAGAACAGCCTGCTACCGAAACCCGCCACGCTCACACACGCCGCATAACCCCGTGTCCAACATCCGGGGTAAGGCCCCTGGATCCGCGAGACCGGGTTGTGATCGCTGTCGATCCGCACAAGGCATCCTGGACGGCGGTGGCCGTGGGTGGCGGGCTGTCGGCGTTGGGTGCGGTGCGGGTGCCGGTCAACGTGACAGGTATCGCCGCGGCTGCGGCGGTTCGCGCCGGCCTGGCCGCACGCGAGTTGGGCGATCGAGGGCGCCGCCGGGCGGGGGCGCCGCTGACCGAACGGCTGGGCGCGGACGGCGTCGCGGTGGTGAACGTGCCCGCGAAGCTCGCGCGGCGCGTCCGGCTGCTGTCCACCGGACACGGCCGCAAGAGCGACGAAGCCGACGGTGGTCAGAGTGCTGCCCGAGCGCGTGACGGCCTCGGCCAGGGCCTTGGTGGTGGAGGCGACTCGGTGGTCCAGGCGGCGGACCTCGGCGACCAACTCGACGCCGAGCGCGCGCAGTGTGCGCCCGAGGTCCGAGCAGGGTCGGGTGCGCCGCAACGCGGCGGCCGCGGTGTCGGCGGTGAGACCGCGGGGCAGGCCGGACGGGACGAGCTTGACCAGCAAAGCATGTAACCCGTTGACCGTCTGGGTGCGGGTGCGGACCATGTCGTCGCGGTGCTCGGTCAGCGCCCGCAAGGCGGCAATCTGCTCGTCGACGGCGACGGTGCGCAGCTCCGGGCCGACCAGGCCGCGATGCCGACCGACAGGGCGCCTGCACGGCATCGGCGACGTCGTCGCGGCCAAGATCCTCGCCCACACCGGCGGCGTCGGCAGGTTCCGCTCCGAAGCCGCGTTCGCCTCCTTCTGCGGCGTCGCCCCCATCGAGGTGTCCTCCGGCGAGGTCCAACGCCACCGCCTGTCCCGCGCAGGAGACCGGCAACTCAACTACGCGCTGCACGTCATGGCGATAACCCACATCCAGCGAGACTCACCAGGAAAGACCTACTACCAGCGCAAACGCGCAGCCGGGAACAGCCACAAGGAAGCGCGCGCTGTCTCAACGCAGACTCTCCAACACCGTCTAACGCACCATGACCCGCAACTCGGATTCCCTCTCTGTCACCACGACTTGACACAGAGAGGTGCCGATCTTGGAACAGTCCCCGACGGAACGAAGCCGGGGTGTCGGACGTATGTGGAATGAGGAGGCGCCTCGCGTCGTGGCATCTCATCGCCACGAGGCCGCAGAGTCGAGATCTGATGATCCCGTACGAACCTGAAGTGATGCAGCCGCCGAGGAGCGGAGGGCCACGGTTCGGCCTGCTGTTGGAACCGTGTGAAGACGTTTCCGCTGTCGTCCGTACGGTCAAGGACGCCGAGCGCCGAGGATTCGACTCGGTGCTCATCGCCGACCATGCGAGGACGATGTCGCCGTTCGTGTCGTTGGCGTTTATCGGTGAAGTGACCAGTTCCATCAAGGTGGGGACCTACGTTGTCAACGCCGCGTTCTGGCGATCGCCCGCCTTGCTCGCTCGGGAGGTTCGGACCATTGAGAAGTGGGTAGGGAACCGGGTCGAGCTTGGGTTGGGAGCGGGTTGGGAGCGGGAAGATTCGGTGGTGGCCGGGAACTGGGCGTCATCGGCGGAGGTACGCGCAGAGCATCTGAGTTCGATCGCAGCAGGGCTTCGTACGCTCCCGGACGGGCACAGGCCCGCTGCCCGCGTGCTGATGGGAGGTAGCAGTGAACGATCGCTCGCGCTGGCGGCGCGGTGGGCGGACATCGTTGCCTTCAGCGGAGCACGACGGGCATCGGATGGAAGCCTCGAGCTGCTGTCGATGGGCGAGCTTCGGTCGCAGGTCGACGGCGTCATGGGCCGGATACCGGTCGGTGCCTGCCCTGAACTGAGTCTGAACGTCCACAGTGTGACAACGGAATGGTGGACCGGGCGGGACATGCCTGCCTCAGTCTTGGCCGGTTCACCCTCGGACATCCGACGCCGGGTCGAAGACTTGCGCCACGGACTTGGGATCACGTATCTGGTTGTCCCCCAAGCGGATGCCGCCGTGTTGGCGTCCGCCATCGAAGGGCTGCGCTGACACGAACATCGCAACGGAACCCGCGGGCACTGCAGTGCGTAACTAGTGCCAGGGAGTCTGCCAGTTGCCTGACCCACCAGGTCATACGGATCGGAGGCCCGATGAGTTCTCTCGCCCAGCCCCGACACCGGATCGCGGTGTGCCGAGACTTGCCTTTGTCTCAAGAACCCCACACTGGTCACAACCGGATGCACCCCGATATCGCGCCTGTCCTGAGCGTTAGCCCAGGGGAGGTCGTCGAACTGGAGGTCCGCGACGCCTTCGACGGCTTGCTGAGCGACACCGCCACTACCGCAGATCTCGCGTGCTTGGACTTCGGCGTGATTCACCCGATGACCGGCCCAGTCCACGTGGTCGGCGCCGAACCGGGAGACCTCCTCGAGGTGCACGTTCTGGACGTCAAAACTGAACCACGTGGATACACGGCTTGCGCGAGCGGATTCGGTTTCCTGCGGGAATACATCCACGAGTCCTTTGTGGCGCACTGGGAGATCGACGGATGCTTCGCCACGTCGCCCCAGATTCCGGACGTTCGGATACCAGGGCAGCCGTTCATGGGAATCATGGCGGTCGCACCCTCATGGTCACTTTTCGAACAGCAAAAGGCTCGCGAGGACGCGCTCGCCGCCGCCGGGGTCAGGATATTTCCGCCAGATCCAACCTCCGCTGTCCCCGAATCGGCGAGGGACGGGCTGCGGACGATCCCGCCAAGGGAGAATGGGGGCAACCTCGACATCAAGGACCTCACCGCGGGCTCGGTCGTGTTGATCCCCGTCCACGTCGCAGGAGCGCTGTTCAGCGTCGGCGACGGGCACTTCGCCCAAGGCGACGGCGAGGTGTGCGGCGCTGCCATCGAGACAGGAACGACTATCGCGTTGAGATTCGGTCTGCGAAAAGGCGCGGGTCTGGTGACTGGCATCCGGTATGAGTCAGCGGATCAACGCTCGGATACATCCCCCCGGAGGTACTTCTCGACGACCGGCATCCCGGTAACTCCTGCGGGAGAGAATCGGGCCGAAGACGTTCGACTCGCCACCGAGAACGCGGTTCTCGCGATGATCGAGTACCTGTGCGTCGACCGGGGGTTCAGCCAGCTGCAGGCGTATGTGTTGGCGAGCGTGGCAGTCGACATCCGGGTCTCCGCTCTGGTGGACGTCCCCAACCCGATCGTGTCGGCACGTATTCCTCTCGATGTATTCCGGTGACGAGATGTCTTCGACGATGGTCCACACGATGCCCGACGAGAGTCGGGTCGGGCTGATCACCGGAGTAGGGCGCACGGAGATCCGCAGGATTCCACTGCGTCCTCTGCTGCCCGACGAGGTGCTCGTGCGAATCGACGCAGCGGCGGTGTGCACTTGGGAGCAGAACGTCTTCACCGGTGTCGAGCGTCCGGACTTGCCATTCGCGGGCGGACATGAGGCTGCTGGAACCGTGGTGGCGACCGGGAAGGATGTGCATGGCGTCTCATGTGGGCAACGCGTCGCACTTGGACTCGCGTCGACCTGCGGCCAGTGCTCGTGGTGTTTCACCTATCGCGATCGTGTTTGTCCGGCACATCTACGGGGGAACATCGACGCTGACGGCGCGTGGGGCCCCGGCTGCTTCAGCGATTACAAGATCCATCCAGCCGACGCCGTGGTGCCGGTGGGAGAGGTCAGTCCGTCAGTGGCGGCACTGGCCGAACCGCTGAGCTGCGCGGTGCATGCGGCCCGGCGTGCTGGGCCACTGCTCGCTTCGGATGTTCTGGTGATCGGTGCTGGCGTGATGGGCCTGCTGAACGCGACCGTCTGCGCCCGGCTCGGTGCTCGTGTCCTCGTGACCGATACGGACTCGCAGCTGGCAGCCGACGCGCTCAGTTGGGGGGCGAGCGAGGTCTTCGATGCTGGAGCCCACGATGTCCGACAGCAACTTCTGGAGATGACCGACGCGAACGGGCCCGAGCTTGTGATCGTCACCGCGGCGGCGCACGAAGCCAACCAGTTCGCCCTGGAGGTGGTGGCCGAGCGGGGCACGGTGGTGTTTTTCACGGCAGGCCATCCCGAAACGCCGCTATCTCTTTCACCCAACTTCATTCACAGCCGCGAAGTCCGCATCATCGGCTCAGTCTCGGCGGACCGATCGGATTTCTTCGCCGCGGCAAGGATGATCCGCCACAAGCTGGTGGACCTGAGTCCCCTTGTCGAGCACGTCTACGGGCTCGAAGCGTTGAGGGCCGGGCTCGAACACGCGGCCAAACCACGCACACGCAGGGTACTCATAACACCGTAGCTTGCTCCGGGAGAAGACATGATCGACGACCTTCCCACGCCCGGGATACTGCGCTGGGCCTATCGCACGATGTGCACGATCCGCGCGTTCGAGGACACCCTTCACGAGGAATGGAACCGCGGCAGGCTGACCGGCAGTGTGCATCTGTCTGCGGGGCAGGAAGCCGCCGCGGTTGGTGTCTGCGCGCGTCTCACCCGCGCTGACACGGTCGCGAGTACTCATCGCGGCCACGGCCACTGCATCGCCAGAGGCCTCGACGTTCGGGCGATGATGGCCGAGCTCTACGGCAAGGCGACGGGCATCTGCGGCGGCAAGGCAGGCTCGTTGCACTTGGCCGACTTCACCAAAGGGATGCTCGGTACCAACGGAGTGGTCGGTGCGGGAGTCGCGTTGGCTTGCGGCGCCGCGTTGACCTCGCAGCGCACCGGCGGCGACGGTGTGGCGGTCGCCTTCCTCGGAGACGGTGCACTCAACCAAGGGATCGTGCTGGAGTCATTGAACCTCGCGGCGGTTTGGAGGCTGCCGGTCGTGTTCATTGTGGAGAACAACGGGTGGGCGGAGTCCACGTCGGCTTCATGGGCTCTGGCCTGTGACCGTGTCGTCGATCGTGCGGTGGGCTTCGGGATGCCGGGATCGATCGCCAATGGATCGGACTTCTTCGACGTGCATCGCGTGGCAGGAAAGGCCGTCGATCGCGCGCGTTCGGGCGAGGGACCGTCATTGGTCGAGATCACCGTTCCCCGCTATTACGGCCATGCTGAAGGTGACGCCCAGACTTATCGGGGTTCGGACTGTCCTGGCCCCGGGGATGCCAAGGACTGCCTGCGTGTGTTCGGCGACAAAGTGCTGGCCGACGGCACGCTGTCGCCAGCCGAACTCTCAGCTCTGCGCCGGGCGGGCGAGGAACTCGTCGGTACGGCCCTGGCGGCTGCTCTGAGCGCGCCGTGGCCGGAGCCAGCCGCCCTGCACGCCGACGTGTACACCACGTTCCCAGAGCAGGAGAACCGGTCATGCGCCGTGAACTGAGCTATCGGGACGCGATCCGCGAAGCACTCGCCCAGGAAATGGCTGTGGACGACCGTGTCGTGCTCATCGGGGAGGACATCGCAGGCGGCAAGGGAGGTCAAGGTGAACAGGACGCGTGGGGCGGCGTCCTCGGCGTCACGAAGGGCTTGTTCGCCAAGTTCCCGGGACGGGTCCTGGACACTCCTATCTCCGAGGCCGCTTTCATGGGTGCGGCCGTCGGGGCCGCGATGACCGGGCTCCGCCCTGTGGTCGAACTCATGTTCATCGATTTCATGGGAGTCTGCTTCGACCCATTGCTGAACCAGGCCGCGAAAGCCCGATACATGTTCAATGGGCAAACCTCGGTGCCTCTGGTGGTCCGCGCCATGTACGGAGCGGGATTGCGTGCGGCGGCCCAACATTCCCAATCGCCCCACGCCGTGCTGACGCATGTCCCTGGCCTGAAGGTCGCGATGCCCGCGACTCCGGCAGATGCGAAAGGACTGCTGATACGTGCCATCCGAGATCAAGATCCCGTCATCTTCCTCGAACACAAAGCGATGTATGACGTTGTCGGGGAAGTCCCCGTCGACCCGTACACCATCGACTTCGGGCGAGCGAACATCGTGCGGCGAGGTGAAGATGTCACGCTTGTGGGCTTGGGGCGGATGGTGTCCGTTGCCCGCACCGCCGCGGATCGCCTCGCAGCGACACGAACAAGCTGCGAGGTGATCGATCCGCGCACCACAAGTCCTCTCGACTACTCCACGATAGTCGGTAGCGTCAGGCGAACTGGCCGCTTGGTCGTGGTCGACGAAGCTTGGCCGCGGTGCAGCGTCGCCGCCGATATCTGCGCCAAGGTCGCGGAGGAAGCGTTCGATGATCTCGTCGCACCACCGAGGATGGTGACCGCGCCGCACACCCCGGTTCCGTTCGCCGCCACGCTGGAAGACGCGTACATTCCCACAGCAGGAGCAGTTCTCGACGCTGTCCGACAGGTGCTCAGCTGGCCGATCACGAAGAGGAACCGGCGATGAGCGCGGAAGCGATGTCGCTGTGCCAAGTCGCGTTCAGCGTCCGAGACCTATCCCGCACACATGGCTGGTATCGCCGAGCTTTCGGCTACCTCCCAGCAGGAGGGACCGATTTCTCGGGGCCGGAGATCTCGCGTATGCAGGACCTCCCGGCGGTCGACGCCAGTGTGTGGTGGCTGGTCGACCAGCAGGACTTCTTCCAACTGGAGCTGTTCGAGTACCGATCTCCGGTCCCTCGACCTTACGCGGCCACGGACTTGGCGGATGCTGGTTACGCCATGATCGGAGTACACGTCTCCGATTTCGACGCCACAGTCCTCAGGCTCCGGGCCGTAGGGGGCAGATCGCTCACGCCGCCCATGGGTGCGCGGGGGTCTCGCCGGGTCTGCGTGCGTGATCCCGATGGCGTACTCGTCGAGATCATGGAAGATGACCCCCGCGGCCCATCCGCCGATCCCCGGCCACGTCCCGAGGTCCCAGTCGCAACCCGCTTCGTGACTTTGTCTGTCCACGACCTCGAGCTCGCCAGGGAACAGTGGGGTTGCGCGTTCGGACTCGTGGAGACCGACCCGCACATCCTGCATGAACCCGCCCATGAGGCGCTATGGGGTCTGGCAGGGGCGAGACGGCAAACGGTGTGCCTGTGGGCAGGGGACTTCCTAGTCGAGTTGGTCCAGTACGAGGAGCCGTTGGCACGGAATCGGCCCGCGGGCCATCGGATCAGTGACCTGGGGCTGTTGAACGTCGCAATGGGATCTCGCAGCAAGGCCGTGGTCAGTGGTGCGTGGAAGCGACTGCGCGAGCACTGCCGCGGTGTCCATTCTCATCACTGGGATCTCGGGGAGTCCGGCGCCGTGGCCTATGCGACCGATGATCAGGGATTCAGTATCGAACTGCTCGCCGTGGATCCAGCTTGGGACAAGCAGGCGGGATTCATCCCACAACCACCGGACGCGACCCCAGGGCCCAGCATGCCGCAGGCGATCTCGGCCCACTACTGGACTTGACCGCCCGCCTTCCTCCCGGTGATCGTGACGTTCCAGGGCGAATCGATCCAGGGCTGCCAGAACCGGGCGCCGAACTCCACGACCATTTCCGGCGTCGGGAGCAGGGGGGTGACTTCCAGGTCGGTGCACCCCGCCTCGGCGAGCATGCCGACGCACGTCTCGTTCGACCAGTAGTAGCAGCCGATGTCTACCGGCGGTTCGCCGTGTACATGGAACACATATGGCGTGCCGTCGACCATCACGTCCAGCCAGTCGGCGGTGAGACCGTAGCGAGTGTCGTGAGGTCGTCGGTGATCATAGTGAGAGTTCGGGATCGTCGCAGTGAACCGTCCTCCGGGTTTGAGATGCCTGGAGATGGTCGCGCACATGGCGGCCAACGTCGCGTGGTCCGGAGCGTAATGGAGGAGAAGCTCGGCTGTCACGACGTCGAACAGTCCGAGGAACGGCATGGTCGCGACGTCCTGCACAACAAGCTCGACGTTCGAGAAGCGCGCTAGCTGAGTTCGCGCCAGCTCGATCATTCCTGCCGAGATGTCGACGGCGACGACGCGACAGGGATCGCCGTCGGCGATGATGGCGGTGAAATGTCCCGTGCCTGCGGCGAGATCCAAGACATCAAGGCCGCTGACATCTCCGATGAACTTGCGGAAGTTCTCCGTATGGACCCGGCGCGTCGGCAGGTCCCGATAGTTCTCGTAGGTCGATGCGACATCGTCATATTGATCATCGAATGTGCTTGCCATTGTCGGACCCTTCCAATAGATGGCGTATCCAGTCACCACTCGACGGGAAGCTCTGTCAGCGCCCGGAAGATGTAGCCTCCCTGGGTGAACCGGGGCGTGAATCCCTTTCTCAAACTCAGCCCCGGAATCCGTGCGACGAGATGCTCGAGTACGACTCGACCCACCTGTCGGGCCAGAGGCGCGCCGACGCAGTAGTGAGCGCCTAGGCCGAACGCCAAGTGGCGTGGAAGATGTAGCCTCCCTGGGTGAACCGGGGCGTGAATCCCTTTCTCAAACTCAGCCCCGGAATCCGTGCGACGAGATGCTCGAGTACGACTCGACCCACCTGTCGGGCCAGAGGCGCGCCGACGCAGTAGTGAGCGCCTAGGCCGAACGCCAAGTGGCGTGCTCCGTTCGGCCTGCCAATGTCGAACCTGTCCGGCTCGGGAGTGCGAGCCGGGTCCCGCGCGACAGCGCCGATGATGACGTGCACCCTGGCACTCGGGGGAATCGTCACTCCGCCGATCGTGACCTCGGTCGTCGTCTGGCGTGTCATTCCTTGGATAGGCGGCTCAAACCGGAGCCCTTCCTCCAATGCGTTCGGAATCAAGGCTGGATCGTTGACGACAGCTTCCCATAGCGGCCGGTCCCGGAGGAGATTGTGGACAGTGTGGACAATCATGTTCTTGGTCGACTCGTGAGCTGCGAAGAGCAGGAACCGGATGATGGCGATCGCCTCGCCGCGGGTCGCACGGCCAATCCGGACGGAACGGGCGAGTTCCGTTGCGATGTCGTCCTCGGGAGACTGTTCCCGCGTCGACAGTAACTGTCCACAGTAGGCGTCGAGCTCCACAACTGAGTGCGCTGCCGCTATTTGGTCCTCGTCTGACAGCGGCAGGGCGAGCAGTGCGACCCACTGGTCGCAGAGTTCCCGGAGACGCATGTGGTCGCTCACAGGTACGCCAAGAGTGTTGCACACCAATGTCATCGGAGCCGGGTATGCGAGCCGTGCCTGGAGATCGACCTGGCCGTCGTCGATGAACCCGTCGATCAGATCGCCCACTACGCGTTCGATCAACGGCAGCTTGGTGCTGAGATTCGACCTGCCGAACCACGGCGTGAGCAGGCCGCGCATCCGAGCGTGGTCAGGAGGGTCGACGTTGAAGATCGCCTGCTCGGTGAAGTGCGAGTTCTCCAGAACGCGCAGGCATTCATCGCTCAGCGGATAGTCACTGTGGAGGTTGTACCGATTACAGAACCGTTGAGTATCCCGCAATGCCTCCTCGGCCTCGGCGCTACCGGAGATGACCCAGATGCCAGTCGAGGGAACGTATGCGACTGGGGCGCCGCTTCTCGCCTCGGCATACACCGGATATGGATCTTGGTGGAACGCGGCCCGGCTTGGATCCATCGCCGCGACCAAGTCGGATGGGGTCTGGTCGTGCATGTCGTCTCCTCGCCCCCGTGATGGATCGCTCTCTGGTACTACGTCCCCGCGCCCCGGCGCGGGTCCATGTAGCGGAACGTGTCCTGACGATCGCCCGGAGTGTCCGAAATGGACGGAACTGGACCGATGCGTATCCACGTATCCCCGATACGAAGTCACGCGCTCCGAATGTCTGAGGAGGCATGTGGTGGCTGGATTCGGCGATATCGACCATGCCCTGCGGGAGATCGCGAACGGCCGATCCGTCCTCGTGGTCGATGATGAAAGTAGAGAGAACGAGGGTGACCTGATTTTCGCCGCGGAGGCGGCCACTCCCGAGCGGATGGCTTTCATGGTCCGTCACACCTCGGGATACGTCTGTGTGGCCCTGGACGCCGCGGAGTGCGACCGGCTTGACCTGCCCCCCATGTGGCATCAGTACGGCGACCGCCAGGGGACCGCCTTCGCCGTTACGGTCGACGCGAAGCTGGGGGTGACAACCGGAATCTCGGCACGCGACCGGGCGGTGACGGCAAGACTGCTGGCCGACCCGTGCAGCGAAGCGGCCGACTTCACGCGACCGGGCCACGTTGTGCCCTTGCGCGCTCGCCCGGGCGGGGTGTTGCGTCGGCCGGGACACACCGAGGCGAGCGTCGACCTCGCCAGGCTCGCCGGCCTCAGACCGGCAGGTGTGTTGTGCGAAGTGGTGTCGCAGCGCGATCCCCAGGGCATGGCACGAAGACCGGAGTTGGCGGAACTGGCGGACCGCAACGATCTGACAATCATCACGATCGCGGACTTGATCAGCTATCGCCTGCACACCGAAACATTCGTGCGGGAGCTCGCCAGGGCGCGGATTCCCACCGAGTTCGGGGAGTTTCACGCGATTGCCTATCGCAACGACGCCGACGGCAGCGAGCACGTCGCCTTCGTCTTGGGCGACGTCCGCGGCGCCCAAGACGTACTTGTCCGAATGCACTCGGAGTGCCTGACCGGTGACGTGTTCGGGTCCCTGCGGTGTGACTGCGGACCCCAGTTCCGACGATCTCTTGAAGCCATCAGCGCCGCCGGGGCAGGGATCGCCCTTTACCTGCGCGGACACGAAGGGCGAGGAATCGGTCTGGCCGCGAAGTTGCGCGCATACGAGTTGCAGGACGCTGGGGCGGACACGGTCGACGCGAACGTGGCATTGGGGGTTCCCGCGGATGCTCGCGACTACGCGGTGGGTGCCGCGATGCTAAGGGACCTGAGCGTGGAGTCAGTCTGTCTACTCAGTAACAATCCTGCCAAGGCAAAGGGTCTGATCGAACACGGCGTCTCCGTCACACGCAGCCTGCCGCTCGTGGCCGGTGTGAACCCCGAGAACATCCGGTACCTGCGCACCAAACGCGACCGGATGGGCCACGATCTGCCTGCGGGGGTCTAGGTGAGTACAATCGAATTTGGTGCCGCGAGCCGCGCTTCTCTGCTGTCCGGATTGGATCGCATCTCTGACGGCGGGTTCGAATTCATGGGGCACTTGTCGAACCACGGCCCGATGGTCGCCGACGCACTTGTCGAAATCGGAGCCTCTGCGGTTGTCGAGGACTGGTGTGAGGTGTATCGACCCCGTCTCGGGAACCCGCCACCTCACGCCGACCCAATCGCCGAGCATGACTGGCGCGAAGCACTGGGCGCGTTCAGTCGAGTCGCCGACTGGACCGCGCTCTTCTTGAACGAGCTTCAGGACGCGCCATGGGAAGATGTCTTCCGACGCTGGTGGCCCCGCCTGCTACCGGGAGTCGCCGCGGCGGGCACCCACGGAGTCATCAGGACCGCGCACGCCGTTCGCATGCTGTCGCGCGAGGAGGCGGAACCGGATGAACTGCTGTTGACCGAGCTCGCGCGTGGACTCGGATACTGGGCCTCCCGTTACCACGAACTTCCAGGACGGCCCTCGTTGCGTGGAACCAGGTCGGCAGCTGACGCGCTCAATGCGATCCGCCCAATCGCAGCTGACGTCGCCATTCCGGGCAGAGGAATCATGGGTCACCTCGCGCTGCCCGCGCGACTCCCCGACTTTGATCAAGATCAACAGAACTACGGGTCGCCGTCGTCCGTCGAGCTGTCGATCACCGAGCTCACCGCAGCAGGCGCCCAGATGCTGATTCGGCGAATGGACATTCCAGTCGTCATCACACATCTGGTGACGGCGCCGTCAGCCCTCAGGTTCGTGTTGCCCTACCTCTCCGAAAGGCAGGCGTGGGAGTCGGTGGCGCGAGTCTGGCAGGTGATGGCTGGAATCGTGCGATCGTTCCCGGCTCCCACCGCGCCACGGCCATTGCCAGCCGCCCCAGTTCCTGAGGCTGAGGCACTCATCGATCTCTCGGTAGGTCACGGGGACGAACATGTCGTCAAATTAGCCGAGGCCGCCATTCGTGAAACGGCAACCAGCCCTGATCCGGTGTACTTCCGAGCGGCGGACATGGCCCGCCGATTCCTCAAGCCGTTTCCATGGTGAAGTGGGCGAGCAAACCGTTCCACCGGCGGTCCGTGATGTAGGCCATGACTAGCCTATTCGGATTCCTGGTTATCGCGCATTGGAACGTGTGATCCTCTCACGCCGAGAACGCATGTGCGTCGAGAATCGCACTCCCCAGAGAGGAAGGAACGGGCAAAATAGACAATACGGGGTCTAGATGGACCAGCTCGTGCCCGTACAGCGCCGCGGCGCATGTGCGATCCTGGCATGCGCGTGAGCTCACGGAATCGCCGACAACTAGCCGTTGCTGATCTGTCCGTCGGATTTCGCGACGTAGCCGAGGACCACTTTGGCTGGCAGGAGCGACGGAGTTCTCCCCCGCCGCGGCGAGTCCATCAGACCGGCCATCACGCTGGCTGGCGGCGCGGGCGGTTGCAGGGCTGGTCACCTCAGCGGTGCCAGTCGCGGCCGCGGTCGAACTGGTGCAAAACCACTCGCTTCTGCACCATGACGTCATGGACGGCGATGCTGTGCGCTGCGACCCGAACCTGCCGAAGGCGACTTCCGACGAATGGCCTGGTGTCGCGCCGGCACTTCTGACGTCCGTGACACCGGCGCACTTCGCATTCATATCGAAAGCTCTCCGCCACAACGCATGTTGTGGCGGAGAGCCGTTGACGTGACTACTCGACTTCGAGGCTCGCTCTCCACTGAGCAGTTCCTGTTGTGTTGAACGAAACTCCATATAATTAGCTGTAAATCTCACAACTTGTGACGGTGTCGGACGCCTCGGGCAGTCGCACAGTGTCGTTATCCGTGCCGCAGTTGAGGAAGTCGGCACCCGCGCGACCCTCGAGATAGTCGACGCCGGATCCTCCGTAGAGCTTGTTCGCGTAGCCGTCGCCGATAAGCGTGTCGTTGCCTGGGCCGCCGTAGAACTCGTTGACGGTGTGGCCACCAGGCGACTGCGGTAGCAGCATTACCTGAAAGTTGTCGTTGCCGAATCCGCCAATAACCCGCTCAACGAAGTAGGATTCGTTCCATTCATTCTGATCGCCACCGCCCGAGAATTTTCCGAGCGCCCTGACGGTTTCGGTTCGGGTCGAGTAGTCGAGCGTGTCGAAGCCGTCCATGCCGAAGAACTGATCGGTCTCGTCGGCCTGGCTGCCCTCCTTGAAGACGTCGTCGCCGCTGCGTCCGTACAGGCAGTCGCTTCCCCGTCCGCCGTCCATCTGGTCGGGCGAGTTGTCTCGGCCGGACAGGGTGTCATCAAACCTGCTTCCCCGCAGGGTCTCGAACGAGGGGTGAATATTGTCGCGATCCGCACTGTCGGGTGTGACGCACAGACCGCTGTCAATTCCGCGGCCGTCGTTGGCGATGCCATCCATGGTGCCGTAGACGCCACGGTTGGAAAGTTCGTACGTCAAAATGTCGGAGGTGCCACCCCCTCCCTGGATCGCCATCGCGGAGGCAGCTCCGGAGTAATAGGCCGCGCCGACGTACAGAGTGTCGTCGCCAGACCCCATCTGGATGTAGCCTTGCGCTCCGGGGACGTTGAGGATAAAGCTGTCTCGATTTGCGCCCAGGTCTAGCTGCAATGGCTTCATCCCGCCACAGCTGACTTGTGTTGACGAGACGCTCTGACATCCGGCGCCTGCAGCGATCCCAACGCTGTCGTGGATCTTCAGGCTGCCGTTGACGAACTCGACCTTGCCGCTATTCGCCCCGTCGCCTCCCTGGTAATGAAGGCCCGCTGAATCAACCCAGGCCCAAGCCTCCGGGGCGGCACTAGCCGTGGCGGGCAGGGCGACGGTCACACCAACCGTTACGAGCGTGCATCCGGTCGCCACAGCCAGCCAACGACGCATCGCATTCAGTCTCGTAGTCAAATGATCAAGCCCTTTCAGGAGCGCACGGGTTTCCCGGTACTACGCTTCGCCTCGCGCCAACGGATCCATGTGGCTCTTCGCCACGAACCTGGGAGTGGTGGGGAGATCTCCGGGGCGACACGCCGGGCTGGAATGAGCTGGTGAGGGGCCTGGGGCTCTCACGATCTGTGATTACGACCAAGCAATCGTGATCGCGAGGAGCCCCAGGTGGAAGACGACGTTACCGGTTCTGTTGTCGCCGCGCTGTTCGGGTTGGACGGGTTTCGGCTGCTCGCGGCGGGCGAGGTGGGCGGCGAGTTGGAGCTGTTGATCGAGACCACAGCGGACCTGGTCGGGTACCCTGTGTGTGGGGCGGTGGCGCGGGCGAAGGATCGGCGGCCGGTGTGGGTGCGGGACCTGCCTATCGGCGGTCGGCCGGTGGTGCTGTGTTGGCATAAGCGGGTGTGGTGTTGTCCGCATGCGTTGTGCCCCAAGCGAACCTGGACCGAGCGGCACGATGAGATCACGTCGCGGGCGTGTCTGACCGAACGGGCCAGGCGGTGGGCGTTCGAGCGGGTCGGTTCGTTCGACGAGGCGGTGGCCGCCGTGGCGCGGCAACTCGCGGTGGGCTGGCACACGATCATGCGCGTGGTCGCCACGTTAAGGACTTCGGTGGTGGGTTGTGCCATCGAGCCGATCGATGATCGGGCGGTGTTCCGCGACTGGGCACGGTTTGAAATCCACGGACTCGTCGGCCGACAGTCTAGACGCAACTCCCACTAGCTCGGATTATCGCGAGAAATCCACCTTCCATCCCCGCGATTCGGAATGAAGCCGGTCGTGACATATCGCGTGCGACCTCCGACCGAGCAGTGTGGTCCGACATGCTTCCCACTCCGTTTACGGACGCATACGCCCGAAACGCAAATGCAGTTCTGTGCTCTTCGACACACCGCTGGTGTCGTCGTCGTGCTAACGCGCTCATACCCCTTCCTTCAGACAGGCACGTATGTCGGCCGGATGGCCAGCCGGAACCAAGACAGCGAGGGAAGCCGTAGTAACAGTTGACATGATTGCTCATGCAAGACAGGAGTGATGGATTGAGAAAGGCAACTCACAGCATGGGCGGCCCGATGATCGGGGCTGCTGCGATCGGGATGTGCATTGCCGTGGTACTCGGCACTGGGCAGGCCGTGGCGGCGTCACCCGGTAGTGTCGAGATCGTCAGCCGAAACACAAACGACGTCGAGGGTAACAGCAACACCGACGACATCGCAGTCAGCGGGAACGGACAGTTCGCCGCCTTCGAAAGCGTCTCGAGCAACCTCGTACCGCCTTTGGTCACATCAGGGCGCCATATCTTCTTGCGCAACCGCGTTACCGGCGCCGTGCAGCTGATCAGTAAGCGCCCGGATGGACTTCCCGCAAACGGGATCAACAGCCGGCCGTCGATTTCCAGCGATGGACGTATCGTGGCTTTTGATTCAACCGCGTCAGATCTGGTGCCTGGCGACACCAATCAGAGGAGGGACATCTTCATATACGACACGCAGACCGGGCAGATGACCCGCGTCCAGCGGCCTGGAGTCCAGCCGAATCACGATAGCGGACAACCAGCACTCAGCGGCGACGGACTGCGTGTCGCCTTCGGATCGTACGCAACCAACATCACCGAATCAGATCCAAACGGACAGACTTACGATATTCTGGTGTTCGACCGGACCTCGAACACTGCCTTTATGGCCAGCAAGCCGTTCCAGGCAGGCGCGGCCGCGAACGGGCCAAGCTACTCGCCATCCATCAGCGCTGACGGCCTTCGCGTCGCGTTCCGGTCGCTGGCCACGAACCTGGTTTCGGGCGACACGAACAACTCATCTGACATCTTTGTGACACGCTTCGCTGGACCGCAGGCGGGCACCATGATTCCTTACCGGGTAAGCGTCGCCACATCTGGCCTTCAAGGCAACGCAGGCAGTTTCAACCCTGTGATCAGTGCGGATGGCAGCAAAGTGGCATTCGACTCCGTCGCATCAAACCTTGTCAGCGGGGACACCAACGGGAAGTCCGATGTCTTCGTCACCACATTCAGCAGCCCCCACATGACGACCAGAGTCAGCGTTGGCCCTAATGGTCTGCAGGCCAACGGACCGAGCGCCAATCCATCAATCAGCTCCAACGGCGCCGTCGTCGCATTCGAAAGCGAAGCGTACAACCTGTCCACGAGCGACCAGAACGGCATCCTGAAGGATGTCTTCGTCGGTTCTGCGAGCACTCCGGGATCGAATGGAAAGACACTGGTCAGTCGCGCCCTCGACGGAGCCTCGAACGCAGCCAGTCGGAGCGCTTTCATTTCCGCCGACGGGAGCGCGGTCGCTTTCATTTCACGCGCCAACGACCTTGTAGCCGGGCAGGATCAGGAGTATGTCGAGGACGCCTTCATCGCGTCATTCTGACCGCGCCGCCGATCAGCCAGATTTGACTGCTACCACGTAGAGTTGACCTATCCGCACAGCATTCAGTATTGCCAAGCGATTAGTTGAAGGACGGCGACTTCGTGCCTGAAAGGCATCGGAAGATGCACTCAGTCGTGCCGCAACTCCAATGTAGTGCTGGCGTTTCCGGGTCGTATGGACCACCCAATTCTGGTCCGTACGACCCGGATCTGCTACCGGTGTGCCACGGGCCTTCTAAAATCGGTCGATTACACTCGAAGGAATACGACCGCGAGTGTTGCGTGGACCGCACGACCGTTACTGCGATTCCAGAGTTCAACTGATCACGGCGAATTCAGCCGGTCGTTCATCTGATCTTGGTGTTCGGTGGGGACGGATTCTCTGTCGTACGCAGGATGTTGACGTTGGCCGATCGTGAGGAGATCTCGCGCGGTTTGGCGGAGTCGTTGGAGTTCAAGGACATCGCGGTTCGGATCGGTCGGGACGCCTCGATCGTGTCGCGTGAGGTCGCTCGTCATGGTGGGCGGGACGGGTATCGGGTTGTCGAGGCGGATCGGGGTGCCGCGTCGGCGCGGGCCAGGCCCAAGGTGATGGCGGTCGAGCGGTGTTCGCGCCTGTTGGCCACGGTGATCGACTGGTTGCGGCGGGGGTTGGTCACCCGGCCTCGATCGCGGCGCGGGTGGCCTGTGATCACGGTGGGCTGCGGGATGCTTGCCGGGTGAGTCATGAAGCGATCTACTAGTGGGTCTATGCCCAGCCGGTCGCGACACTGCGTCGCGAGCTGGTCGCGCTGCGGACCGGTCGCACCACCCGGACCGGGCCACGCCCGGCCCCGGCTCCGGCTCCGCGGATCAAAGAGCCCCGCTACCTCGACGAACACCCCGTCGAAGCCCTAGGCCGGGCGGTGCCCGGGCAGGAACGAGATCTCGTGATCGGCAACGGGCAAGACCGCCGTCGCCACCCTGGTCGAGCGGACCAGCAGGTTCCTGATCCTGGTGCCGCTGACCGGATGGGACTCCCTGACCGTCACCGAGGCCATCATCGCCGCCGTCGGACCGCTCCCGGCAGCGCTGAAGCGCTCGTTGACCTGGGACTGCGGCTCGGAGATGGCCCTGCACGCCGAGGTCACCGCGACTGGGTCGCCGGTGTTCTTCGCCCACCCGCACTCGCCCTGGGAACGCGGCAACAACGAAAACCTCAACCGCATCGCCCGCGAGTTCCTCCCAAAGGCTTCACCATCCCCAGCGACCCCCGCTACCTGGCCGCCATCGCCGCCAAGCCCCCCGTAAGAACCACCACTGGCGCAAACCCAGCGAGGTATTCACCGAACTCCTCGAATCAGGTGCTTCCACCGGCTGAACTCGCCCACCAGAGCTCGTTGGCGGCTACTGTGGGACAGCCACGGAATCCCGACGGACCACCCGCGCGGAACGATAGGCGCCACGGACATCCCGGTCTATCAACGCCCCTCAGCGTCGAGGCGGGTCAATGGCCAGTTGATTCTGGTCTGGCACTTTGTGCCAGACCGATCTTTCATTGGCCGCAGTCAGCGCGAACCTGCATCGCAGTCAGGAAGGATCGTCCGACAAACCATCGCCGCCAACGGCGGAACGGCCCGCGCACCGCTGGCCAGGCCCAAAGACCCGACGGCACAACCCGCCACAGCGAACCAACACGAACCCGCCAACCGGTCGTCGACGAGCTACCGTTCGGCCGCCGCGGAGGCGCCGACTGGACGGCGGCAGTCGCCGCACAGCGTCCGCTGTCTGCCAGCCCGAACCGGGCTGGGCACAAGGTCGCCGATATCGCAGGGTTCTGGTCGTCGGCCCGTCGCGCCGGAAGCTCACCTACGTAGTCAATGGCCCGCCGAACCCGCGACCGCCTTCAGGCCACTCACTTTGAGGCACCCGCCCAGTTCTCGCCAAACCGGTCCCCGACAACTCGGCTCGCACGGCGTTCGCATGACGTCAATACGGAGTGTGGCCGGGCTTGTAAAACACAAGCCCAGCCACACTAATTCGATAGCACTGCCTGAATCCGTCAGCTAGATCCGTGCGGGACAATCAATATGGCATCGGCACTCAGATGATCACCAGTTGTACCTACGACCGTTCTCGTCAGCAATACTTCGTTGTTGGCAGAAATCTCGGATCCATGCTTGTTGAGTAACACCCACCCTGTTGACGCGCTTTGGTCAACTGGCGACCCTTCGGCACCGTGGCGGTACACCGCGGAGCTATCCCGCTCCTGGACTGGGACAATGTCCGGAATATGAACATATATGTCATACTTCGCGACACCGTTGACCATCGCCGAGCTTACATCCCATTTCATCAAGTCGTCCGCACCTGCGCGATTCGGGCCTGATTTCAAGAACGATCCGTTCATGCAACGGCGGTTGCGTTCATTGAGTTCACCGCAGCTTTCGATCGTCCAAGTACCTTGAGCGCCGGACGCATCGGGATTGTCGAACAGACCCGAGTACAGCAGAGTGTTGAGGAAGGCGAGATTCGTGTCAGCTTCGATGTAAGCGCCGTTGTCACGTTGCTTCCATGTTCCAAAGAACTCTTCGAATGAATCCGGAGTCGTGTCAGCGATCGTTGCGGCTATCGCGAAAATAGAGGTGTTGGCAACCTCGTCATCGAATCCAGCCATCTCCGTCTCATCTAGCGGATCGACACGCTCACCAGCCGGGTCGGTCAGATCCCATAGCCAACCCGCAACCCTTCCAGGTACACCGGAACCGGACTTGCATTCAGCATTGGAAGCCGCACAACTGTCTATGCGCAGATACTTCGAGTACTCGGACGGCGGAATATCGTGGGTCCCACCATCAAAATTCTTGAGTAGTAGCGTTGGCGCATCGAACTCGACGTTGCGCTCCGCGAGCGCCGCAAGGAAGAGCGGGAAGCCCATATTGAATCCGCACTCCTTTCCGGCTTCCTCGTCGAATCTCATATAGTTGCAGCCCTCAGGAAGACCTGGTGACGAGAAGATTCCGTGCAGCCTGTCCAGGTACGCCGCAGAAACCGCGACTTCGGTGTTGCTCGCGTCTGCGGTCCTCGGATCCACACGTACCTTCGCCTCGCCAGCGACATACTCAGTGCCCGACCCGTCGCCACCTAGGTACATCTCAATGTCGCCGAGGCCCAACCCTTCAGGCGCGCCGGCCAGCACATCGGCTACGTTCTGTGCGGACACGTACGGAAACGCTGCGTGTTCATAGTGCTTATTCTGATACGTGTGACCTGACGGCTTCAGAAAGAACTCGCCGAGTTCTACGGTAGCCGCTATCGCCACGTCCGACCGGCTCTCGCTCATACGCACAACAATACTGCCGTCCTCATTTTCGGCGTGAACCTCAAGTATGAAGTCATGCGGCGAGCACGCAAAATGCGATGCATTGAGAGGTGTTCCCCCTGGAGTACACCCAGTCCACCTAGTGCCATCCGGAAGAGTGTAGTGTGTCGGATAAATGATGTCCTCGAGGGTGAACTCGCCATTTTGACCAAGATATCCTTCGACCACATCGCCGGTGTTCCCAGGACCACGCCTAAGATCATGCCAGTCGAGATTCGCGTCTCTCCACTTCGCAACAAAGTGGGCACCCTTCAGGGGTTTCGAGGTCTCTTGGCTAATTGGCTTCCGGTTCTCAACTCGCCCAGAGATTGTGACCCGAGGCAAGTCGACCACCTCGGCTTCGCTGGGAGCGACGATTACCGCGTCGGCAATAAGTGTGCGGATGCTGTTATTGTTGGCTCTGCGGAGAGACAACGTACCAGAATCCGGCATGGCTGGATCGAATACGCCAACCCCAGCAGAACTCAGGCTATACCATCCGTCGTTGACTCTAGCCTGGTCCAGTGTGAACACGGCACCGCCAGCGCCGGTTGTGACAACGTACTGGGCCTCGTATTCGTTAAAGGGATCCGGAGTAAGTCGGACGAGAATTTCCACCGGAGATGGTGCTGTGATATTGCGTCTGAGGTCCCATAGGAGGTTAGGGCCGACACCTGATCCGGAGTTGACAAGCTGACTCCCACCACGGCATTGAGAGCAGGCTACGCGATCCCAGCGCTCACCCTGAAGGCGAGCATTCTCGGTGTCATCTTGCAGATCGTAGTAGACCAGCGTGTTCATGAACATGGCCATCTTGATAGTGCCGCCATAGGTGGCACGCCAATCGCCAGTGAAGTCCATGATCGTGGCGGGCTTAGTCGTGTATATCAAGCTAGTGAGCTTGCCCAATTCCTCGTGCGCAGTATCAGTGAAGCCGTTCGTCGTCTCGTTTCGCGAAGAGTCGTCCAAGACGTCACGCATCCCTGCCGCGACACGCCCCGGGACGTCATCTCCTTCTTCACACGCCTGAATCGGGCCGAATAGTTCTTTAGTGCATTCCTCGATGTTATAGCCAGCCAATCCAACAGTGAGCAGGTTCTCATCGTGGGTGACTTCGGCAGCATTGGCAATCGCACCCGCAAAGCCGAGCTGGAACGCGCATTCATCGCTCGTATGGTCGGCGAATTGATCGTAGCGACAGTTCTCGGGAACGCCAGGCGAAGCAACTCCGAGCAATTGATGATAGTATCGATGTCCCGCAAAGAGCTCAATCTCAGAGTGCTCTACACTGAACCGGTTCGCATCAATACTGCCGGTCGCATGGTTGTAACCGTAACCAGATCCTGGTTCCGTGGCGTGCAGATTGACGGTAACGCCGTCGAATCGCTGACCTTCTGGCAAGCCGTCCACAAGGTCGAAAACGTTGTAGACGCCGACATAAGCATGAGCGGGTTCGTTGTCCACCATGTGGGTCTGGTTGTCTTCTCGCTGGAAGAACAGCCCCAGATCAATCGTCGCCAGAACCGCCTTCTGCCCGTCCTGCCCGTTTACGCGGATTCCATCCGTACTATCGGCGTAGATCTCCAGCTGCAAATCGCCATCAGCGCAGGCGGTCCACATTTGGAAGGGCCTAAACGGCGGAATAGCTTCGCAGCCATAATAGGTCGTCCAGTCGGACAAGACGTATGTGGGCGCAGGATAGGTGAAGTCCAGGGTGAATCGCCCCAGCTCATCTAGATTGCCAGTCACCTCAGGTCCACTATTACCTGGCCCCGCATTAATCGTCCGACGCTGCAGCGGGGCGTTTGAGTCTGTACTGCCTCTGATCAAACCCTTGACAGCATAGCTGGCATTTTTTAGCGGACTCGGCTCTGATCCGACCGGAGCAAAGTCGGCAGGAGGCACGTGGACTGCGCCAGAAACGCGTATACGCGGCGGATCCGGTGGAACAGCAGTCTCACTGCAATCTCGCGCCAATACAGGTTCACCGACCGGGCCGTTGATCATCCCGGGAACTCGGGCGGCGGCATTCATCGGCAAGGCGCCGATGTCAACAGTGAGCATGTTGGACAGACAGTAGATCACCGACGGGCGGTCCACATAGTGGACAGTCAGCTGATAGTCCGGCTGTACTTCGCCTGGTGTCGGCATCTGACAGTTGACGAACTTGTAGTATACATAGTCCGTTTCGAATCGAAACCCGACAGCTGCCGGGCCGATGGGACCCCAGAAGCTGCAGCTACTCGGAGGGTAATCATTTGGGTCGGCAACAGCCGGCAAGCTTGCCAAGCCAAGAAGACTCAGCAGAATTCCCACTATTGCCGTCAAGCGGCGTCTCAGTCGCGCCATTTCACATCTACTCCCTGCAAACTCACATTGGTTGCCGTGGTGGCGTATGCCTCCCTAGCACCTACGAGCTGAGCGAGCCGATCGGATCGCAGAGAACCGATACGACCCGACGCTCGACTAAACGGACTACACTCACACTGCCGATGGGGTCACTAGGCGGTGTCTGACAATTCAGCGGAGCCGAGGACGAGTGAGGCGCGCTGGATCCCGGCGAGGCAGCGGCTGGCGCGTTAGTCGTGCGGCTGGTGATCGCGCGGAACTGTCTGAGTCGGTTGATGCATCGTTCGACGGCGTTGCGCTTCGTGTATGCGTCGGGTCGCGGGCGTCGGCGAACGCGGTGACGTCATGGGTGTTGCCGCCGCTGAGCCGTGTCGACAGCGGCAGACCGCGCCTATCGACGGCGAGATGGATCGTCGCGGTCGGCTCGGCCCGGGATCGGCCCGCCGCTTACGGGTGCGGTGGTGGTGTCCAGCCGGCTTGCGCACCACCAGGCGGGCCCTCAGCCGCCCTCTGTCACGCGCCCCGGCGGTGGGCTAGCTAGAGCCCTCCGGTGATCGTGGAGTCGCAGACCCACGATGACGCGGTCGGGGTCGTGGAGTGGACCGTGTCGGTCGGGCGAACCGCTCATCGACGGTATACCACGGCCTGTAACGGGCGGGGACATCCCGGCACGGCGATCCCGTGCGCTCTCGCCACAGAATCAATTATCAGACTCGGCCAAGCTTGGGTTTAGCCTCGACCTGCCGGGGCGAGATCCCAATTGATCATAGGTGAAGCCGTTTTTTGATCATTCCTCCTGCGACAGAAGGATGGTCACGACCAAGGGCTTCAGTTGGTCGGTGTGCACGATGTCGGCGGTGCCGACGCGCTCGAGGACCTGGCCGGTTTCCGTGAGGAGTTCTACGGTGTTTGCCGCGTCGGTCGGATGCGTTGTTCGAGCTGGCCGAGGCGGTGTTTGCCTGCCCAACCTCAACCCAACCGATAAACATGTCAGGCCGTTTCCGCGTCGAATGCGGCGATCGGCACCCCGTTGGTCCACTGGACCAAGCGCCGCAGAACCGCTGAGACACCTAGACGGCTGGGACACCACGTGGTGTCCCAGCCGTCACTTTGGCTATGGCTTGATCTGGAAGGAATAGAGGGAGTAGCCGTAGGTGGTGCCGCGCGCGATGCCTTGCATGCGAACGTAGCGCGCGGTGGTAGTCGGGAACGCGAGCGTGTCGACGCCCGCCGTGGTTCGGCCGCGGCGCTGGGCCACGGTGGTCCAGGTCGTGCCGTCGGTGGAGGCGCGGATGTCGTAGTCCTTGCCGTAGGCAACTTCCCAGTTCAGCTGCACCGAACTGAACGTCCGCGACGAGCCGAGGTCGACCTGGATCCACTGGTTGTCGCTGTAGGCGCTGGACCAGCGGGTTGACTCGTTGCCGTCCACGGCGTAGCTCGCCGGGAAGTTGGCGGTCTCGGTCGACGACGCGGTAACGGGGCGGCCGAGTGCGAGGTCGGCGCTGATCACCTCGAATGAGTAGAGGGAGTAGCCGTAGGTGGTGCCGCGGGCGATGCCCTGCACCCGGACGTAGCGCGCGGTGGCGGTCGGGAACGTGAGCGTGTCGACGCCCGCCGTGGTGCGGCCGCGGCGCTGGGCGACGGTGGTCCAGGTCGTGCCGTCGTTCGACGTCTGGATGTCGTAGTCCTTGCCGTAGGCGGCTTCCCAGTTCAGGCGCACCGACGAGAACGGCTGCGGGGTGCCCAGGTCGACCTGGATCCACTGGTTGTCGCTGTAGGCGCTCGACCAGCGGGTCGAGTCGTAGCCGTCCACGGCGCTCGCCGCGGGGAGGTCAGGGGACTCGGTGGACGACGCCGTCGCCGGGCGGCCCATCGCCAGGTCACCGGGGGTGCGGGTGGGGGCGAGGGTGTCGGGCAGGTAGGTCGTCCCCGGGCCCTGGCCTGCCGCGTTGACCTTGCCGAGGAACGCCGTGTAGTCGGTTCCGCCCTTGGTGGGCGACCACATCTTCTGGGCGAGCGCGGCGAAGCTCTTCTCGATCAGGCCGTGCACCTGCAGTTCGGTGTAGGTGGCGCGCACGAGGTCGTTCCAGACCGCGGGCATCGCGCCGAGCAGGCTTGGGTGCTGGGCGGTGAGGTTGTGGGTGCCGCCGAAGATGTTGGGTGCCCAACTGGTGAAGATGCTGCGGCCGTCGAGGCCCTGGCCGTGGTAGTAGTTCGCGAACGGGACCACGTACAGCAGGCCGTCGTTGGAGTTGATGACCTTGTAGCCGTCAGCGATCGCGGCCGTCGGCGAGTACCAGCCGTTGTTCCAGCTGTTGATGACCATGTTCTTGTCGTAGCCCGCGCCGCCGCCGGACATCTGGGTGAAGCTGCCCCAGGCGTTGACGCTCTTGCCGAGCGACCGCACGTACGGCGCCAGGGTGTTGACGTAGGTCTTGTACTGGCCCGCCAACTCAGTCGGGTACTCGTCGATGCCGATGTGCACCGCCGGGCCGCGGAACCAGGGCGTGAACTCGGCGAACACGCTCTTCATGAACTCGGTGGTCGCGGGCTTGCCGAGGTCGAGGTGGTCGGAGTTGCCTCCGTTGAGGCCCAGCTCGGGCTTGAACTTGATGAACGCGCGCGCGTGGGCCGGCGAGTCGATCTCGGGGATGATCGTCACGGCGTTCGCGGCGGCGGTGTTCTCGAAGGCGTCCCAGTCGGCGCGGGAGTAGGAGCCGTCGGTGGCCGCCAGCCCGGCGAAGGCGGGGTTGGTGCTGGCGAGCCGGAAGGCCGACTGTGCCTGCGACCAGTCGCCGTTCGGCGGGTTGATCTCGTTGTCGTTGAGGTGCAGCTGCAGGGTGTTGAGCTTCAGCCAGCCCATCCAGTGCAGGTAGGACTGGATGAACTCCGGGGTGAAGAAGCGGCGGCCCACGTCCAGCATGAACCCGCGCATCGCGTAGTCCGGGAAGTCGACGGCGGTGCCGACCGGCAGGCTGACGCGGTCGGGCGAGCCGACGATCGCCTGGAGCAGCGACCGGGTGCCGTAGTAGGCACCTTTGTCGCTGCCGCCGACGATCTCGACGGACGCGCCGACGGCCAGGCGGTACGCCTCGGGCCGCAACTCCGTTTTGGCGGCGCCGAAGTCGGCGGCGGAGTCGACACGCAGGGCGATGTCGCCCGCACTAGCGGTGCCGGTGGCGACGGTGAGCCGCAGCGGCGTCAGCTCCGCCGCCTCACCCACGACCTGGGCGGCGAGCGCCTGCAGCTTCGCGGAGGCCCCGGTGGGCACTACGACGCGGCTGGTCGAGGTGAGGACCAGGCGGCCCGTTCCACCCGACCACTGCTGCAGCGCGGGCACCACTCCGGGTGGCGCGGTGTTCACCTGCGCTTCTGCGACCAGGTTCGCACCGAACGGCGCAAGGGTCAGAGTGACGATGCCCGCGACCAGCGATCGCGAGAGTTTGGTTTTCACAGCGGGGCCTCCGTGCAAGGGGACGAGGAGGACAAGTGCAGGGCTTACCACGCCGCCGAGCCGGGTGCGGGGCAGCAGGTGAGGGGGCTAGCGGGCGTTCGACCACGGGGGTATGTGGTCTAAACCACTTGAGTTTCGGAGGATCCTCCCCCGGGCGTGGCGGTCCGTCAAGAGATGGACTGATCCCCGAGTAACGCGCGCACCCGGTCCACGTCGGTCAGCCCCATCGCCTCGTAGTGGGCAAGCGTTTTCCGCCAGTGCTCGCGTGCGATCGCGCGGTTACCCTTGGCGTACAAGGAAGACGCGATGCGCTCCGCCTGCCGGAGCGGTGCACGTCGACCTCATCGCGAGGACATCGACGGCACATCCGGGCGGCGCGAGGGCTTTGCCCAGCCGGGAGATGTACCCGTGGACGAGGCCGCGGGCGTCGGCCGGGGCTGTCCCGCAGGGGGTGACGACGGGCGGTCGGATCCCGATCGTCCGTCGCCCCGATTAGACGCTCGCCGTCACCCGCCTCGCTCGGGCGTAGTGCCAGACCAAGGCCAGGGTCGCGGCGAGGAAGACGATCTGCATGGCGGTTCGGGGGGCCAGCTGGTCGCCGAAGGATGGGGACAGGCCGTGGTTCGCGGCGTAGATGTTGGCCGGGAACATGCCCACCAGCATGGCGCTGAGGCCCGCGGCAGCCCAGAGCGTGGTGGGGCGCCAGAGGACGCCGATCGCGCCTGCCAGTTCGAGGATGCCGGTGATCGTGACCAGCAGTTCGGGGGCGGGCAGGTCCGGGGGGACCATCCGGATCAGTTCGTCGCGCATGCCGACGAAGTGGGCGATGCCGGTCGCGGTGAACATGGCCGCCACGCCGCCGCGCAGTGGGTTCTGCCAGGGGCGCAAGGCGCGTACACCCAGTCTGCCCAGCGCGAACAGGGCCAGGGTCGTGACGATCAGGATGATCAGCGGAGCCATCGGGCGGATCCTTCCTCAACAAACTTGTCACTGACAAGATTGCGCCAGTCGAGACATCTTGTCAATGACTAGATAGGCTGGCCGCATGACCAAGCGCGGGTACCACCACGGCGATCTGCGGCGGGCGGTGCTCGACGCCGCGGTCGAGGCGATCGGGGAGCACGGGCCCGGCGGGGTGAGCCTGCGGGACCTCGCCCGGCGCGCCGGGGTGTCGCACGCTGGGCCGGTGCATCACTTCGGCGACAAGGCGGGGCTGTTGAGCGCGGTCGCCGCCGAGGGGTACGCGCTGTTGGCCGACGCGCTTGGGGAGGCGTGGGCGGCGACCGGGGACTTCCGGGAGGTGGGGGTGGCCTACGTCCGGTTCGCGATCGGGCACAAGGCGCACTTCGAGGTGATGTTCCGACCCGACCTCTACCACCCGGACGACGCCGACGTCGTCGCCGCGCGGGAGCGGGCCACGGCGGAGTTGAACCGGGGGGTGGACACCGTCGCGGGTGGACATGATCCCGGGTTGGCGGCGGTGGCGGCGTGGTCGCTGGTGCACGGCTTCGCCACGCTGTGGATCACCGGGGGCATGAGCAAGGTCGACCGCGACCCGGAGGAGATGACCCGCGCGATCGCGCGGGTGCTGTTCTCGCCCCCGGCTTAGCGATCACCGGACGGACGGAGAACCGTTCCAAGCAATTCACTCGATAGTGGGTGATCTCGTGCGACGCTTTCCTACGAACGAGAACTGACCAGTCACTTGGGGTCACCAGCCGTCGGGGAAAGGGCGTCTCCCATGTTCGCGAAGCGTCGAGCCTGGAATCTCTTAGCCATCTTGACCGTGGCCGCCGCGGTCGTCATCGGGGTGCAGGTGCCGGGAACCTCCGCGCACGCCGCGGCCCCGCTCACCGTCGCCCAGGCGATCGGGCAGCAGACCGGGGCCACGGGCACCGTCCGCGGGTATGTCGTCGGGCAGCCGACCGGCACCACGACGGTCATCCGGTCGGGCTTCCCGAACGACTACGCCCTCGCGCTGGCCGACTCGCCGAGCCAGACCAGCACCTCGCAGATGATCTACGTGCAGATCACGTCGGCCTTCCGGTCGGCGTACGGCCTGCAGAGCAACCCCGGCCTGATGGGCAAGCAGCTCGACGTCACCGGCAAGCTCAGCGCCTACTTCTCGCACGCGGGACTGACCGCCACGACCGCGTTCGCGCTGGTCAACGGCACCACAACGACCACGACGCCGCCCACGACGACCACCACCCCCGGTGACTACGACGGCACGTACTACCGCACGGCCATCGGCCTGTCCGGCACGTCGCTGAAGAACGAGCTGAACCGGATCATCAGCGCCCAGACCAAGCTCAGCTACGACGCGGTGTGGAACGCGCTGAAGGCCACCGACGAGGACCCGTCGAACCCGTCCAATGTCATCCTGCTCTACAGCGGCCGCTCGCAGAGCAAGTCGACCAACGGCGGTGGCGTCGACGACTGGAACCGCGAGCACGTCTGGGCCAAGTCGCACGGCGACTTCGGCACCGCGACCGGCCCCGGAACCGACGTGCACCACCTGCGCCCCGAGGACGTCACGGTCAACTCCAACCGCGGCAACAAGGACTTCGACAACGGCGGCTCCCCCGCCGCCGAGTGCCCGGACTGCTTCACCGACGCCGACTCGTGGGAGCCCCGCGACGCGGTCAAGGGCGACGTCGCGCGGATGATCTTCTACATGGCGGTGCGCTACGCGGGCACCGACGGCTGGCCGGACCTTGAGGTCAACAACAGCGTCAACAACGGCTCCGCGCCCTACATCGGCAAGCTGACCGTGCTGAAGACCTGGAGCCAGCAGGACCCGCCGGATGCCTTCGAGAAGCGGCGCAACCAGGTCATCTACGACCAGTTCCAGCACAACCGCAACCCGTTCATCGACCACCCGGAATGGGTGACATCCATCTGGGGCTGACATCCTCAGCGGATGACCTGTCCCTGCGGGCTTGGAGTCCCGCTCGCTGAATGCTGCGGCCGCCTGCACGACGGCCACGCCCGAGCCGCGACCGCCGAACAACTCATGCGGTCGCGGTTCAGCGCGTTCGCCGTCGGCGACGCCGCCTATCTGCTGGCCACCTGGCACAAGTCGACCCGGCCCAAGCGCGTCGCCATCGACCCGGCCGACGAGTGGACGCACTTGGAGATCGTCGGACGCACCGCGGGCGGCCCGTTCCACACCGAGGGCACCGTCGAGTTCCGCGCCCACTACGAGGCGAACGGCAAGCCGGGCGTCGTGCACGAGAACAGCCGGTTCGTCCGGGAAGACGGCAATTGGTCATACGTCGGCGAAGCGTGATCAATCAGGGCTAGCCTCGGCGGGGAGATCCGCTCGACACCCCTGCGAGTGACCATGCGACTTCGTGTTCTGGCCGTTGCCCTGCTCGTCGCGGGCTGCTCCACGCCCGCCCCGGCGGCGCAGCCGGTCACCCCGGTTGATCTCCCCGCCACCCCGGTTGCCCTGGCCGTCGACGGGTCGGCGCTGCTCATCGGCATGCGGCGGGACGGGCAACCGCTCGTGCCGGCCCTCACGCGGCGGGCTGATGGGAAGCTGACCGACATCCCGCTCCAGGGCGCCAGCCCGTACGGCCTGCTCGCGACCTGGCAGTCGATCGCGGTCGACAACGGCGCCTATGTCGCCATCGGCGGGGAACGCGGCGGGGCGCACGGGAACGTCCGCTGGAGCGCGTGGTCCGGATCGGCGGCCGGCGTCACCGAGAAGCCGCAGGCGTTCAGCACGTTCGGCGGCTGGGGCGCGGGCGACCTGATCGACGCGGTCATCACGCCACAGGGTCCGGTGCTGGTCGGCTCGTGGGAGAGCAAGCGGACCGGGCTCGACGTCGCGGTGTGGACCGCCGACGGCGACTCCTGGAACCGGCAGAGCTCGGCGGGCACCCCGCTGGAGAGCGCCGCGGACGCGCTCGGGTTCGCCACCGCGGCCACGGGATTCGGCCAGGGTGTCCTCATCGTGGGCTGGCAGCTCGGCGAAAGGATCATGCCCGTTGTCTGGCGGTCCACGTCGGGCGCGACCGGCTGGACCAAGACCCCGCTCCCCGACGCCGGGTCGACGGGCACGGCCATGTCCGTGCGCTGTTGGGCGGCCACGTGCGCCGCGGTCGGCCAGGTCGACGGCAAGCTGGCCGTCTGGGAACTCAGGGACGACCGCTGGACCCGGCTGGGCGGCGAGCCCGCGGTCCCGGTGAGCGACAAAGACAAATTGGCGCCGCCCGTCGAACGCGATGGCCGACCCGCGGTGGTGATCGCCGACAACGGCAAGATCCGACTGATCACGCGCGAGTCGACGGGATGGCGCGACACCGAAATCAGCGGCCCGACCGGTGCCGTCACCGCGACCGCGCAACTCGGCGGCGCGATCTACCTGATCGCCGATCAACGACTTTGGGAAGCCCGTCTCTGACCGTTTTGCGGCTATTAACAGAGTTTTGTTAAATTACCCAGTTCCCACTTTGTTGTCACGCCCCCACGTCATCCCCAATCGTGGGCACGTTCTCCTCACCCTGCATCCTGGAGGAACGAAGTGGCACGACAACGACGAGCGGTACTGACCGCGGCTGGCGCCGCGGTCGCCGCCGGGGCACTGCTGCTGGGCGCCCTGCCCGGCCAGGCCGCGCCGACCCCGACGGCCGCCGCCGCCGGACCGGCCTACATCTACCGCGTGCACGCCCCACTGGGCAAGGCCGCCCAAGACCTGCTCGGCCAGGGCTTCGACGTCCTGGAGACCCGCGACGGCCAGGACCTGTTCGTCGCCGGTGACGCGAGCGTCGGCGACCGGCTGCGGCGCGGCGGGTTCAGCGCGACCGTCGACCAGGTCGCCCAGGCTCCACAGTGGACTCCGCCGGCGAAGCGCTGGCAGGCCAACAGCTTCGGCGCCGCCGAGCTGGCCGACACCTACTACGGCGGCTACCGCACGGTGAACGCCCAGTACGCGCACCTCGACGCGGTGGCCCAGCAGTACCCGGCGCTGGCCACGGTGGTCGACTACGGCGACTCGTGGCGCAAGACCCAGGGCGCGGGCGGCTACGACCTGCGGGCCATCTGCATCACCAAGAAGGTCTCCGGCGACTGCGCGCGCACGCCGAACTCGGCCAAGCCGCGGTTCTTCGTGATGGGCCAGCTGCACGCCCGCGAGATCACCACCGGCGACGTCGCCTACCGCTGGATCGACGAGCTGGTCACCAACTACGGCACCAACACCGAGATCACCTCGATCCTGGACACCACCGAGATCTGGGTCGTCCCGATCGCCAACCCCGACGGCGTCGACATCGTGCAGCAGGGCGGCAACTCGCCGGTCCTGCAGCGCAAGAACGCGCACGGCTCGGGCTGCAGCACCGGGTACAACGGCGTCGACCTCAACCGCAACACCAGCTCCGGCTACGGCACCGGCAGCAGCTCGTCGCCGTGTGACGAGACCTACCGGGGCACCGCGGCGAACTCCGAGGCCGAGACCAAGGCGCTGCAGGCACTGTGGAAGGAGCTGTACCCGGACCGCCGCGACGGCGGCATGAGCGTCCCGGCCCCGGCCGACACCAAGGGCATCGTGCTGAGCATGCACAGCTACTCCAACCTGGTGCTGTTCCCGTGGGGCTCGACGTCGGCGCAGAAGACCGGCAACGACGCCTCTCTGCGCGGCATGGCCAAGGACATGGCCCAGCTCGCGGGCGGCTGGGGCTACGGCCAGCCCGGCGAGGTGCTCTACAACGCGGGCGGCTCGACCGACGACTGGGTGTACGACGAGCTCGGCGTGGCCAGCTTCGTCTGGGAGATCGGCAACAGCAGCGGCTCCTGTGGCGGGTTCCTGCCCGCGTTCAGCTGCCAGCAGAGCACGTGGTGGCCGAAGGTGAAGCCGATGCTGCTGTACTCGGCGAAGAAGGCGGCCAACCCGTATGGCGGCACCACCCCGCCGCCCCCGCCGCCGGGCTGCGGCAAGAAGACCAACGACGCCGACGTCGCCATCCCGGACGCCGGTGCCGCGGTCACCAGCTCGATCACCGTCAGTGGCTGCGCGGGCAACGCCCCGGCGGGCACGCCGGTCGAGGTGCACATCAAGCACACGTGGCGCGGTGACGTTGTCGTCGACCTGGTCGCGCCGGACGGCACGGCCTACCGCCTGAAGAACTCCAGCGCCAACGACTCGGCCGACAACGTCGACACCACCTACACGGTGAACCTGTCGAGCGAGGCGATGAACGGCACCTGGAACCTGAAGGTGCAGGACGTGGCCAGGTACGACACCGGCAACATCGACAGTTGGAGCCTCACCTTCTAGTCGGGCCGCTGTCTGGCCATGTGAGAACCTTTCGTGAAACGATCCCATCTCCCCCGCGCGGGCGATGGGATCGTTTCTCGCATTCGCGTCAGCGGTACCGACATTCGGACTGCGCCATTTGGTCCATCAAGTCGAGTTATGGCAAAGATGTATGGCATGAAACGCGCCATGTATTCAAGTTGTAATAAACGAATGGACGCATCTCACATACCTTCCCGCAACGACGGTGAAACGAATTTCGGGAGGACGAGTGCGTCGCACAATGGTCGTCGCGCTGGCGGCGGTCGCGGGAATCAGTGTCATGCCGGGGGTGACCGGCGCCAACGCGGCTCCCCAGCCGTCCACGGCGCCCACCACCTCGGCTGAGAACGCGCCGGACGAGTTGGTCACGCCGCTGGAGAAGAAGCGGCGCGACATGCGCCAGACCGGGCTCGCCAAGGTGCTCAGCGGCGAGGCCAAGGCCGAGAAGCGCGGTGCGAGCACCGTGGTCAAGGTCAACCAGCCCGCCGCCAAGACGATGGCGGCCACCGGCACGCGCGCCCCGGCCGACCAGTACGTCGAGCTGGCGCGGGAGAAGACCGACAAGATCTTCGTCGTGCTCGCCGAGTTCGGCAACGAGCGCCACCCCGACTTCCCCGACCGCGACACCGACCCCAACACCCCGGGTCCGACGCGGTTCGACGGTCCGGCCCACAACGAGATCCCGGAGCCCAACCGGGCGGTCGACAACAAGACCATCTGGCAGGCCGACTACTCGCAGAGCCACTACCAGGACCTGTACTTCTCCCATGAAGCAGGCGTGGAGTCGGTCAAGAACTACTACGAGAAGCAGTCCTCCGGCCGCTACTCGGTCGACGGCAAGGTCACCGACTGGGTCAAGGTCAAGTACAACGAGGCCCGCTACGGCCGCTCCAACGGCTACCCGTGTGCAGGCCGCATCTGCGGCAACAGCTGGTTCCTCGTCTCCGACGCGGTGAACCAGTGGGTCGCCGACCGCAAGGCCGCGGGCGCGACCAGCGAGCAGATCAAGACCGAGCTCGCCGAGTTCGACACGTGGGACCGCTACGACTTCGACCACGACGGCGACTTCAACGAGCGCGACGGCTACATCGACCACTTCCAGATCGTGCACGCCGGTGGCGACCAGTCCGATGTGGACCCGAACCAGGGTGAGGACGCCATCTGGGCCCACCGCTGGTACGCCTTCTACAGCACCTCGTCCGGCCCGGACAACAACAAGCAGGGTGGCGCCCAGATCGGCGACACCGGCCTGTGGGTCGGCGACTACACGATGCAGCCCGAGAACGGCGGCCTGGGCGTGTTCGCCCACGAGTACGGCCACGACCTCGGCCTGCCGGACCACTACGACACCGTCGGCCCCGGCGGCGCCAAGGAGAACGGCGTCAACTGGTGGTCCATCATGGGCCAGAGCCGCGTCTCCGCCGCCGACGAGGCGGTCGGCCTGCGCGCCAACGACATGTCCGCGTGGGACAAGCTGCAGCTGGGCTGGCTGGACTACGAGACCGTGGTCGCGGGCCAGGACCAGAAGCTCAAGCTCGGCCCGGCGGCGTTCAACAGCGTCGACCCGCAGGCCGCGGTCGTCGTGCTGCCGGACAAGGTGAAGACCACGACCATCGGCGCCCCCGCCGCGGGCACCAAGCTGTGGTGGAGCGGCCAGGGCGACAACCTGTCGAACACCCTGACCCGCACGGTCGACCTGACCGGCAAGACCACCGCCGAGCTCAAGCTCAAGGCCGACTACGACATCGAGGACTGCGACTGCGACTTCCTCTTCGTCGAGGCCTCGGTCGACGGCGGGGCGTTCACCCCGCTCGACGGCACCGTCGACGGCAAGCCGTTCACCCGCAGCGCGGTGAACGAGCCCGCCATCACCAACACCTCCGGCGGCCGCTACGTCGACGTCTCGGTTCCGCTGAACTCCCTGGCGGGCAAGAACATCAAGCTGCGCCTGCGCTACCAGACCGACGGCGGCGTGATCCTCAAGGGCTTCCTGGCCGACGAGATCAGCGTCATCGCCGACGGCACCGCGATCGTCACCGACGGCGCGGAGAACGGTGACAACGGCTGGACCGCCGCCGGTTTCAAGACCACGACCGGCACCGAGAGCAGCTCGTACGACAACTTCTACATCGCGAGCTTCCGCAACTACGCCTCGTACGACAAGTACCTCAAGGTCGGCCCGTACGACTACGGCGACCCGTCGAAGCCGAACTGGGCGACCCGGTTCCCGTACCAGGACGGCCTGCTCGTGGGCTACTGGGACACCTCGCAGATCGACAACAACACCAGCGCCCACCCGGGCGAGGGCAAGATCCTCTACGTCGACGCGAACCCGGACCCGCTATACAACCTGCAGGGTGCCGCCTGGCGTCCGCGCATCCAGGGCTACGACGCGACCTTCTCGCTGCAGAAGTCGGACTCGTTCACCCTGTACGCGCAGGGCAAGCCGAGCTACGTCCGCGGCAGGCCGGCTCAGCCGCTGTTCGACGACCGCAAGTCGTACTGGAACGCGACGCTGGCTACGTCCAGTGTCAAGCTTCCGGCGGTGGGTGTCAGCATCAAGGTGCTGTCGCAGAACGACAAGAACATGACGATCCGCGTGTTCCCCTCGCAGTAAGTTGACCGACGAGAGCCCGGGCAGACGCTGGTCTGCCCGGGCTCTCGCGCGTGTGTGCCCAGTTTGGGCGGTTCGCGCCGTCAGGCCAGCGGTGCGTCCGGGTTCGCGACGTAGGTGGCGAGGATGTCGCGGAGCTGGTCGACCATCCCGGTCATCGTGGACTCGTCAAACAGGTTGCTGTTGAAGCCGAGGGTGCCCACCAGGTCGCCGGACGGGTCGACGCCGAGTTGGAAAAGGGCGCCGTCCGGGACGTCGCCGCCCTCGGCCTGCGACAGCACCCGCCGCCGGACGCCGGTGTACTTCAACTCGCCTGCCGTGTCGTCGGCGATGAACGGGGAGCCGACGACCTGGAAGGCGATGACGGTGTGGTCATCGGTCATGACCGACGCCATCAGCTCCGGGGCCTGCGCCATGATCTGGCCGAACGGGATGTCGTGTTTGTAGGCCTCCAGGCACGTGGCGCGCACCCGGACCAGCACCTCGCGGAACGTCGTCGCGCCGGTGAAGTCCGTGCGCAGCGGGACGTAGTTGAAGAAGGAGCCGACGGTGGCGTGGAAGCGGGCGTCGTTGCGGCCGGAGGTGAACGTCGGCACCACGATGTCCGACGACCCGGACTGCTTGTGCAGCAACACTTTGTACGCCGCGAGCAGCGCCATGAACGGCGAGCAGCGGGTCTCGCGGGCCACCACGTGCACCGGGGCCGTCAGCGAGGAGTCGATCAGGAACCGGTGCCACGACGTGTTCTTCGGCAGCCCGGCCGACCGCAGGTGGTCCGTCGGGGTCGCGTGCAGGCGCGTCCCGGCCAGTTTGTCGCGCCAGTAGTCCTGGGCCTTCTGGACGGCGGGCGAGTCGGCGGCCGCCAGCTCCTTGGCGGTGAACTCCCGATACTGCGCGACCGGCGGCAGGTCGGCCTCGGTGCCGGTGATCCGCGCCTGGTAGAAGCCCGCGAAGTCGCGCATGATCAGCTGCAGCGACCACTCGTCGACCGCACTGTGGTGGGCGGTGAACACGAGCACGGAGTCCGAGGCGTCGAACCGGCCGAGGACGGCGCGGATCAGGGGAAGGTCGCGGGCGGTGTGCTTGCCCGCCTCGCCGTCGTTGAGCAGCTGCTCGACCTTCAGGTCGCGGTCCACCACGTCCGAGAGGTCCAAAATGGACAGTTCGGGCATGCTCGCGGGGACGATCTGCTGGTAGCGCTCGTCGCCGTTGTTCACGATCAGCGTACGCAGCGTCTCATGCCGCTCCACCAGGTCGAACAGCGCCAGGCGCACGGTGGCCTCATCGACGGGACCGGTCAGCCGCCAGCCGCTGACGATGTTGTACGCCGCGCCGAAGGGGCCGTCGTCGCCGCCGGTGTCGAAGTTGCAGAGGAATTCCTGGTTGAACGAGAGCGGGACACGGTCGGCGAGGTCGGATTCGGAGATGCTCATGCTTCCCACAGCCTCCTTCGAGGGGCACACGGACGCTGTTCGAACCGTAGCAACGCGCCCTGAGCAGGAAGTTCTTTGAGAATGCCGAAAAGCTAAAGCCAGCCGTTGCGCTTGAACGTCCGGTACAGGATCAGGCACGCGCCGAACACGAGGATGGCGACCATCGGGTAGCCGAACTTCCACTTCAGCTCGGGCATGTACTCGAAGTTCATTCCGTACACGCCCGCGATCATCGTCGGGATGGCCAGGATCGCCGCCCACGCGGTGATCATCCGCATGTCGTTGTTCTGCTGCAGGGTGATCTTGGCCAGCGTGGCGTTGAGCAGCGTCGTCAGGATCTCGTCGAAGCCCGCGATGCGCTCGATCACCGTCATCAGGTGGTCGTCGACGTCGCGGAAGTAGGAGCGGATCTCGGTGGGCACCAGCGCGGTGTCGGTGCGCGCCAGCACCCGCAGCGGCTGGGTCAGCGGGGCAACGGCGCGGCGCAGTTCGACGATCTCGCGCTTCATCAGGTACATCTGCTCGGCGCCGATGGGGCTGCGCGGGGCGAAGACCAGGGTCTCGACCTCGTCGATGTCGCGCTCGAACGCCTCGGTCGCGGCGAGGTAGTCGTCGACGATGTGGTCGGCGATCGCGTGCAGGACCGCCGCCGGACCGGCCGCGAGACGCTCGGGCGCGGCCTCCAGTTCCTCGCGCAGGTCGCCGAGGCCGGAGTGGTCGCGGTGGCGGACGGTGAGGATGAAGTCGGGGCCGAGGAACACCATGATCTCGCCGGTCTCGACGATCTCGTTGGTCGTCGTCGGGGACTCGTGGGTGACGTGGCGGACCGTCTTGAGCACGGTGAACAGGGTGTCGCCGTAGCGTTCGACCTTCGGGCGCTGCTGGGCCATGACGGCGTCCTCGATGGCCAGCTCGTGCAGCCCGTAGGCCTCGGCCATGGCGCCGAGCTGGCGGTTGCTCGGCTCGAACAGTCCGATCCAGACGAATCCCTCGCCGGTCTCGCGCACCTGGGTGATCGCGGCGGCGGGCTCGTGGCGGCCGGGCAGGCGCTTGCCGTCGACGTAGATCGCGCAGTCCACGACCGCCGACAGCGGCACGGCTCCTCCTACAGTGCTCGGGCTGCGCTTTGTTTACCAGAGCGGGGAAGCCGCCCGGGCGGGAACCGTCACTTCAGGTCGTGGCCGAGGCGCAGGGCGTCGGTGCTGATCCGCTTCATCTCCGCGCGGTGCGCCTGCTGGTCGGGGCCGGGGCGGGCGGTGTCGGACTCGACGATCACGACGTCGGCGCCGTTGATCCCGGCCGCGAAGCCGCCGCGGCTGAGCCGGTCGAGCCCGGGGACGACCAGCGCGCGCTCGCGCACCAGGTCCATGACGCTGCCGGTGTTCTCTTGGCGGACCAGGTCGAACAGCTGGCGCGCGTCCGCGGCGGACTGCATGCGCACCACGGCGACGGAGCTGTGGACGGTGCGGCCGTCCTCGGTCTGGGAGGTGAACAGCGCGCGGGTGAGCTGCTGGCAGGTGGTGCCCGCGAGGAAGCGCTTCGTCGCGCCGTAGGCGTGGTTGGCGCAGTCGCTGTCGAACACGGCGGCGGGCGGCTGGGCGGCGCGGGTGAACTGCGACTCGACGGCCTGCGGCTGCGCGGGTGGCGCCTGCTCGCCGTCGCCGAGCAGCGCCCAGACGCCGAAGCCCAGCAGCGCGAGCACGGCGGCCAGACCTGCGGCTTTGACCGCGAAGCGCGGCCGCGGCGGCGGCTCGGGGGCGGGCGGGTCCGGCCGCAGGGCGGCGGGGAGTTCGGCTGGTAGGGCGCTGAGGATCAGCGACGGGGTGCGCGCGTCGTCGATGGGCCGCGGCGGGAACTTCGGCGTCGGCCGGTCGCTCAGCGTCGAATCCTTGATCTGCACGCTGCGACCCTATCGGCAAGTCGACCTCTGAAACTGTGATCTATTCGAGATTTTTGGTTTGTGCGGGAGGCTGGTGCCATGCGGAAACTGACCTTTGCCATGAACGTGTCCCTGGACGGCTACACCGCCGCGCCCGGTGACGACCTCGGCTGGAGCGTGCCGAGCGACGAGCTGTTCCAGTGGTGGTCCGACCGGGTGGGGGCGACCGACCTGGCGCTGTACGGGCGCAGACTGTGGGAGGGGATGAGTTCCCACTGGCCGACGGCCGACCAGCAGCCCGGCGCCACCCCGGCGCAGATCGAGTACGCGCACCGCTGGCGGGACATGCCGAAGGTGGTGTTCTCCTCCACGATCAGCACGGTCGACTGGAACGCCCGCCTGGTCGCCACCGACGCGGTCGCCGAGATCGCCCGGCTCAAGGCCGAGGACGGCGGTCCGATGGACATCGGCGGCGCCACCCTCGCCGCGGCGGCGATGCGGGCCGGGCTGATCGACGAGTACGTGCTGGTCACCGCGCCGGTCCTGGTGGGCGGCGGCACGCCGTTCTTCACCGCCCTGGACAACTGGGTGAACCTGAAGCTGGTGGAGACCCGGACGTTTCCCGAGGGTCTGCTCCTGACCAGGTACGAGACCAAACGCTGACGCGCCTGACGGTCGTCCATGCGAACATATGTTCGTGTCGAACCGGGCGACCATCCTGCACGCCGACCTGGACGCGTTCTACGCCTCCGTCGAGCAGCGCGACAAGCCGTGGCTGCGCGGCAGGCCGGTGATCGTCGGCGGCGGCGTGGTCCTGGCGGCCAGCTACGAGGCCAAGGCGTTCGGCATCCGCACGGCCATGGGTGGCGGCGAGGCGCGGCGGCTGTGCCCGCGCGCGATCGTGGTGCCGCCGCGGATGTCGGCGTACTCCGAGGCCAGCAAGGCCGTGTTCGAGGTCTTCCGTGACACGACGCCGCTGGTCGAGGGCATCTCCATCGATGAGGCGTTCCTCGACGTCGGCGGCCTGTGGCGCATCGCGGGCACCCCGCCGGAGATCGCCGCCCGGCTGCGCAGCGAGGTCCTGCGCCGCGTCGGCCTGCCGATCACGGTCGGCGTGGCGCGGACGAAGTTCCTGGCCAAGGTCGCCAGCGGGGTGGCCAAGCCGGACGGGCTGCTGGTGGTCGAACCCGACGGCGAGCTCGACTTCCTGCACCCGCTGCCGGTCGAGCGGCTGTGGGGCGTCGGCAAGGTGACGGCGCGGAAGCTGCACGAACTGGGCATCACGACGGTCGGCGAGGTGGCCGACCTGTCCGAATCGGCCCTGATGTCCATGTTGGGTCGCGCTTCCGGGCGCCACCTGCACGCCCTGGCCCACAACCGCGACCCGCGCCGAGTGCGGGTCGGCCAGCGCCGCCGGTCCATCGGCTCCCAACGCGCCCTGGGCAGACGTCCGCGCACGGCCGACGACCTCGACGCCACCCTCGTCGCCATCGCCGACCGCCTGGGCCGCCGTCTCCGCGCCGCCCACCGCGTGTGCAGAACGGTCACTCTGCGCTTGCGATTCGCCGACTACACCCGCGCCACTCGCTCCCACACCCTCGCCCAGGCCACCGCGGAGACCGATCAGCTGCTGTCCGCCGCGCGAAAGCTCCTGCGTGCGGCCCTGCCGATGATCTTCGATCAGGGCTGCACGCTCATCGGCCTGACCCTGGCCAACCTCTCCCGTGATGACGCGGTGCAACTGGCCCTGCCGTTCGACTCGGGCGCCCCACTGGACCTCGACGAGGCGATCGACTCGCTGCGTGACCGGTTCGGCTCGGCGTCGGTGACCAGGGCGGTGCTGCTGGGCCGCGACCCGGGCATCTCGGTGCCGCTGCTTCCGGACTAGGCGACGCAGTTCGGGTCCAAGGCCCATAGACCTCACCCACCGCGGGCGTAGCGTCCCCCAGACCAGGCCGGACAGCTCCGGGGACAACTGGACGACGCTGCCCGACACCCGGAGACAGCCTGTCCCGAGGGCTGGCGCGACCTGCACCCGCACCTCGACCACTACCAGACGGTCAACGCCGACGGGCGGTGCTCGCGTTGGGCTACCTGCTGCCATGAGGGAGGCCGCTGTCAGGTGACCTCCGCCAGCGACCCCGGGTCACCGAAGATCGGGCCCTCGCCGAGGTCGACGCCGACCTCGGCCCACCACGACGTTTCTTCTTCTGTCCGCAGGCCGCCGACGATCATCGAGTGGCCCGCCGCGCGGACCAGCGGGACCAACCCGCGCGCGGCCAGCACCCCCGGCAGGCTGCTGCCCGCGTTGTCCGACACCCAGGTCGCCACCGAACCGAGCAGCCGGACCGCGCGCAGCGGCATTGTGTCCAAATAGGTCAGATCGCGGCTCGCGGCACCGTAGCCGTAAAGGACGATGCCGACACCAAGGCCGGAGAGAACGTCCAGGTTGTCCTCGGCGGGCCTGCCCGCGGCGTGCAGCGAGCGGACGGGGAAGCCGAGGTCGAGCCGGTCGGGCGCGAGGTCGGCCTCGGCCAAGGCGCCGCGGACGGTGGCGACCAGGTCGGGATCGACGGCCTCTTCCCTGGTCAGTTCCACGTACAGCCGGATGTCGTCGACGGCGGCGACCTGGATGGCGGACTCGGTGAGCAGCCAGCGGCCGATGCGGAGACCGAAGCCGGTCTCGGCGATAGCGCGAAGGCAGGCCCGATGGTCGAGCCCGCCCAACTCGGGGTGCTGCCAGCGCAAGGATGCCTGGACAGCGACGGTTCTTCGGTCCGCCAACCGCACGATCGGGCGGTGGCACACCTCGATCTGGCCGCTCTCCCACGCACCCGGCACCGAGGCCGCCAGCCGGAGCTGGGCACGGCGGGCGGCGTCGTCGGCCGGGTCGACCAGCCCCCACTGGCCGCGGCCGTCGGCCTTCAGCGCGCGCAGCACGATGGCCGTGGCACACAGCAGTTCCACCGGGTCGGTGCCGGGCGTGACGTCGCGGGCCACCGCGACCGTCGCCGACGCCGCGACCCCGTGACCGTCCACATAGGTCGGTTCGGCGAGTTCGGTGTTGATCCGCTGGGCCAGCCCGGCGACATCGGCGCCCGCGCCGACCAGCACGGCGAACTCGTCGGCGCCGAAGCGGGCGACCGACGCGCGGTCGCCCGCGACCGCGGTCAGCTTCGTGGCGACGGAACGCAGCAGCGCGTCGCCGACGGACCAGCCGAGGCCGTGGTTGATCACCGAGAACGCGTCGAGGTTGAGGTGCAGCACCGAGGCGGGCACGGTGCCGCCGAGTGCCTCCTCCAGGCCGCCGATGAACGCGTGCCGGTTGAGCAGGCCGGTGAGCGGGTCGTGCGTGCCCTGGTAGCTCAGCCGCTGTTCGAGCAGGTGCAGGTGGGACACGTCCTGCGCCATCGTCACGTAGGCGGTCGGCCTGCCCGCGCCGTCGCGGAGCACGGACACGGCCAGGTGCACCCACGCCTGGTCGCCGTCGGCGCGCATGAGCCGGGCGCGTTCGCGCAGCCTGCCCGCCTCCTCGTCCTCGCCGAGCAGTTCGGCGTAGCGGGCGAGGACGTCGGCGCGGTCGAGCGGGTAGAGCAGCTCGGCCAGCCTGCGGCCGGTCACACCGTCGCGCTCGTAGCCCAGAATCCGCAGGGCGGCGGTGTTGACCTCGGTGACGACGCCGTCGAACGTGGAGATGAGGATGCCGACCGTCGCCGAGCCGAAGAGCAGGGCCGACCGGGCGCGGCTGTCGGCGAGGTCGCGCTCGGCCGCGGCCAGCCGGACACCCGCGGCGAACGCCTCGATCACCGCCGGGACGCGGCGGCCGTCCGGGTCGCCGACGAGGTCGCGCAGGCCGGTCAGGACGGCGGTCGTCTCCGGCAGGGTTTCCGGCGCGACCAGGGCCGCGTCGACGAGCAGCGCGCCGACCTCGGCCGCGGCGTGTGAGTCGAACGGCTCGCCGCGCGTCACCTCGACGAGTCGCCCGATGGGTCCGATCAGCTCACGCTCGACGCCGACCCGTGCGCCCGTTGCCGGTTTGAGTGCCCCCGCCCACTGCTCCGCCAGATCAGTTCGATCCACCGCGGTGCCGCCGATCGCCTGGCACATCAACTCCCGATGATCACCCGCCCGTGAGCGGTCCTGGCGGGCAACGTATCACCGGGCGCAGGTTCGAGCACCCAAAGCGATCATCGTCGCCCGATTAACCCGGATGGACCACCCAGATGGCGGAGTCAGCGGTCAGTGTTCGTCGGTGATTCCGAACTTCAGCTTGGTCAGCTCGCGCTTCGCGATGGTGGTCAGGAAGACGCTGATGCCCGCGTGGCTGTGCTGCATCGACAGGTCGCGCCAGACGCGCTCGATGCGCTGGCCGTTGCGGACCGCGCTGGAGCCCGCCGTCGGGAACAGGTACTTCTGCACCGCGTCCCAGCACAGCCGGACGACCTCGCGGCAGATGACCGCGATGCGCAGCTCCTGCTCGACGGTGAACGCCTGCGGACCCTGCTCGCACAGGTCGCGCCACTGCTCGATGGCGTGGTGAAAGGCGGCCTCGGCGGTGGCGATCATGCCGGTGGCCTCGCCGTACCAGAACTGGTAGTCGGCGTCCTCCGCGCGGCCCACGATCGGCGGGAACATGGTGGTGCGCGACGACATCAGCTCGCCGTACGCGTCGAGCGCGCCCTGGGCCATGCCGACGGCAAGGACGGCGTCCTCCAGCACCATGAAGCTCAGCGGTCCGCCGCCGTACTCGGGATTGCTGTGGATCTCGCTGCCCGGCGTGCCGTCGGCGACGCTGACCTGGCTCACGTGGGTGTCGATGGTGCGGTAGTCGGGCACGAAGACGCGGTCGAGCACGATGCTGTGCGAGCCGCTGCCCTTCAGGCCGAGCTGGCCGCCCCAGTCGTCGAGGCGGGTCCACTGGTCGCGGTCGATGATGAACAGCATCGGGCCGAAGTCGTCGCCGTAGGGGACGATCGTGTGCCCGACGAAGTGCGAGGCGTAGGGCACACCCGAGCAGTAGCTCCACTTGCCGCTGAGGATCCAGCCGCCGTCGACGCGCTCGGCCTCCCCGCCGGGCATGACGGTGGCGGGAGCGATGAAGTCGCCCCCGGCGAAAACCTCGTCCTGCACGCGCTCGTTGAACAGCGTGCCGACCATGTGCGCGTGCGCGGCGCCGAGGCAGAACATCCAGCCGGTCGACGGGCACGCGCGGGTCAGGATCTGGGTGACCTTCATGAACGTGTCGATGCCGAACTCGTAGCCGCCGTACCGCTTCGGCACGAGGATCCGGTAGAAACCCGCCGCCCGGAACGCCTCGTGGGTGTCCTCGGCGTAGAAGGTCCGCTCCTCGGTCTCGGCTTGGCGCTCGACCAGCGTGGCCGCGATCGTGTGGGCGCGCGCGATGACCTCGGCTGGAGTGAGGTCGGGCTCGGGCGGTCCCGCGAATCCGTTTTCGGCAACAGTCGTGGTGAGAGTCATCGCGCGCAGATCCTTTGCCTCGGATGGATGGCCGCCCTTGGAGAGTCACACATCCGGGTGGCGGCGGGCGTCTCCCTTCGTGCGCGGGGATGGCGGCGCCGAACAGAGCAATATGGAAGGTGCCGTTGCGGCAAATGGACGAGAGGCTGGGGTCGTAAGACGTGTCGCTCAGCGGAGCGTCCACATGCACAACGAAAGGAAACGTCCGATGGCCGAGAACGGCACCGGCGCACTCACGATCACCCGCTTGCTCGACACAACCCCGAAGGACGCGTTCGACGCCTGGACCTCCCCCGCGCGGTTCGCGCAGTGGTGGGGCGGCGCGGGCTTCAGCGCCCCGGTGGAGAAGGTCGAGCTCAACGCCGAGGTCGGCGGCTCGTGGAAGGCGACCATCGTCGCCGACGCGGACGGCTCGGAGTACCCGTTCAAGGGCACCTACAGCGTCGTCGACGAGCCCACCAAGCTCGTGTTCACCCTGGAGGACGACAACCACCCGGACGCGCCGCCGGAGTCCATGACGGTGACCTTCACCGAGAAGGGTGACAAGACCGAGCTGGTCGTGCACCAGGACAGCAACCTCGACGAGGAGACGCTGGCCAAGGCGAAGGAAGGCTGGGGCGGCTTCTTCGACGCGCTCGCCGAGCACGTCGCGAAGAGCTGAGCGGGTTAGCCGGAGCCGCGGCTTCCTGACTGTCCACGAAGGACGGTCAGGAACCGCGGCTTCGTGCTGTGTGGACGGCGAAAAGACCGCACTCGGGAAGATGTCGGTGGCGCTGACCGGGCGAATCATTGTCCCCGGTCGCCCAGTCGGGTGACAGCCCGGACCGCCCAGTCGCACCCGAGGAGAGTCACCGTGACACAGGAAATGGAGAGGACAGGCGCCCCGGCTCGACCCCGGGACACCGCGGACGACCCCAAGTCCGAGACCCGCGCGCCCTGGATGATCCCGATGACGTTGATGGTCATCGCGTTCCTCGTCTACCAGTTACCGCCGTACGCGGCGCTGGACCCGCTGAAGTCCCGCATCCCGCTGCAGACGCCGTCGCACTACTGGCTGCTCGTCGGTCACGTGCTGTTCGGCGCCGTGTGGCTGATCGCGGGACTGCTGCAGGTGTGGCCGTGGCTGCGGATCAGGAAGCCCGCGGTGCACCGCTGGACCGGCCGCGCGTACGTCTTCCTCGGCGCCATCCCGTCGGCGACCTTCGCGATCCTGATGCTCCCCGTGGCCTACCCGGTCGGCAAGGTCGGCGTCGCGATGTCGGCCACCTTGTCGGCTGGTGCGGCGATCCTCGGCTGGGTGAAGCTGCGCCAGCGCCGGTACGCCGCGCACCGCCTGCTCATGCTCTACAGCTTCGCGATCATGTGGGGCCAGATCATCTGGGGCTTCATGATCGGCGTGCCGTTCGCCTTCGGCTGGGTCGGCGGCCCGAACACCGACTTCAACATCGTCGTCGAGGCCGCCCGCTGGGTCGGCTGGGTGCTGAACCTGGTGCTGATGGCCTGGTGGGTGAACCGAACCTCGGGCAGGCGCATCAACGGCCTGCGCGGCGTGCGCGCGTAACCCAGATCACCCGATCGATTGCTATCTGCGCACGGTCCGCGCGCTCCTGTAATGCTGAGTCCGCGGTGAGCGGACGGCGGCGGATCGGGGGATCGCATGCGGTACGGCGTAGTGGTTTCGGCCCTGCTGGCCATGATGTGGTGGACCGCCCAGCCGGCGGTCGCGGACTCCGCGACCGCCGGTTTCGCCGGTTCGGCGGGCAGTTCGACGTATCAGCCGGGCGAGCCGATCACACTGCGGTGGACGCTGACCAACTCGGGCGCGACGGCGTGCAAGGCGGCGTCCGAGGCCGAGGCCGTGGTCACGATCGGCGCGGTGACCAGGGACGGCACGCCGCTGGCGCGGAACCTGAGCGCCCCGCTGTTCGACGGCGTCCCGGGCGATTCCCCGCTGACCGAGCTCGCGCCGGGCGCGTCGGTCGAGCTGGTCGACGAGTCGACGGAGACGCTGCGCAGCGTGTCGCGCGGACCGGTGCGTGGCCAGGACGTGGTGTCGTCGTGGACGTTGGCCGAACCCGGGTCCTATGAGGTCACCGCCACCTACGCGCTGCCGACGCCGGTCGCGGACGGGTGCGCGGGGGCCACGGCGACCGTCCGCTTCACCATCGGCGCCCCAGCGGGCAAGGGTATCGAGCCGTGGATGTGGGCGGTTGGCGCGGGTGTGATTGTGCTTGCCATCGTGGTGTTCCTGCTGGTGCGCGGACGGCGGAAGGCCGCGGCGGCGCTGATCCTGTTGGCGGTGACCGGGTCGCTCACCGTCTCCCCCGGACGGTCCGCCCAGGCTTCGATTGAAATCATCGACGTTGTCGGCCAGACCGCGTTCCGTGACGCCGTCAACGGCTGCCTGAACACGTTCAACAGCGGCCACGACCCGATGGGGATCATGCCCGGCCTGTACGCCAACCCGCACATGATCACCATCAGCAAGACCACGGGCACCAGCGGTGCGGAGAAGAAGCACTCGCTCCAGGAGAAGCCGCCGGGCGTGGCCGACGACGTCAAGATCACGTGGAACCCGACGAACCGGGACGTCTACTACGGCGACGACGTGGCCCGCGATCCCTGCGCCGCGCTCTACCACGAGTTGCACCACGCGGTGGCGATGTCGCAGGGTGGACAGCCGGACATCGACAGCATGAAGGTGTGCGGCGACGAGAGCGGCATGGCCTACACCGAGTACCTCGCGGTGAAGGCCGAGAACGCCTACCGCGCGGGCGCGCCGACCAAGCTCCCCGCCCGCAAGTCCTACACCGCTTACAACCGCAGCAGAACTGTGTCGATGAAGGAGGCGGAGCAGGCGTGCAAGAACCCGCAGCCGCCTGCGAAGCCGAAGACCGTGTCCAAGGCCAATGAGTGCGTCAAGGTGTGCGCCAAGTCCCGAAACGACCCGCACCTCGTCACCTTCGACGGCCACCACTACGACTTCCAGGCAGTCGGCGAGTTCGACGCGGTGATCGCGGGCGACCTGCGCGTGCAAACGCGCCAGGGCGGCAACGGCGTCCCGAACGTCAGCGTCGACACAGCCGCGGCCATGTCCGTCGCGGGCGACCGCCTCGCCTTCTACGCCACAGGTGGCGCGTTGACCGTCCGGCTCGACGGCAAGCCATTCGTCCTGGACAAGGAGACGCGGCTGCCGCGTGGCGGGGTCGTCCGGCCGAGCGCGGAGGACTTCGAGGTGTCGTGGCCGGACGGTTCCCGCGTGTGGGTGGAACCGTTGGGCGGCAACGCGTTGAACGTGACAGTGTCGCTCGCCGCGGCCCGGCGCCCCAGCGGCCTGTTCGGCGACACCGACGGTAGCCAAGCCAACGACTTGACCACCCGGCAAGGTGTGGTGCTGACCGATCCGCCGTTCGACAAGCTCTACAAGGAGTTCGGCGACAGCTGGCGGATCACCCAGGCGGAGTCACTCTTCGACTACGCCCCCGGCGAGTCGACCACGACGTTCACCGACCGAGCGTTCCCGGCCAAGGCGGCCACCGCCGCCGACCTGCCCAACCGCCCACAGGCCGAGGCGGTCTGCGCGGCGGGCGGCGTCCGCGACCCGCGCCTGCTCGCCGAATGCGCGCTGGACGTCGGCATGACCGGCCTGGCCCCGTTCCTCGCTTCCGCGGCCGCGGAACAGTCCGGCCTCGACACGACCGACCAATCCGGCGCCCTGCGCGACGGCGACACGGTTACCGCGGACCGCCCGTGGACAGGCGCAGGCCGCATCGGCGCCCCCGGCGAGAAGGACGTCTTCCGCTTGGACCTGGCCGGTGCGACCTGGTTCTCCCTGCTGGACGTCACCGGTTCGGTGGAGATCAAGCTGACCGGCCCAGGCGCCGCGAGCCCCCTACTCCCCGGCGACCACCAGTACGGCGTCCTCCCGGGCGGCGAGTACCAGCTGGAGGTCACTGGTTCGGGTGACTACGGCTTCCGCCTCGTGACGCTGAAACCGCGGAACCTGACGGCGAAGGTGGGTGGCGAGGTCAGCGGGACACTGGACGTGCCGGGTCGAGTGGAGCTGGTCAAGATCGACCCAGCGGGCGCGGAACGGCTGATGGTCACGGGAACCCCGTGCGAGGACGTCACGTTCGGCGTCGTGCCGGACTCGCCGACGCCTCGGGTGTTCACGCCGTACGAACTGTGCTGGGAGGTACCGACGTCCCGACTGGAGGACGGCGCGCACGTGATCGTGCTGTGGTCGGAGTCCGCCAAGACCGGCGCCTACCGCTTCACAGCCGAGGGCGCCTGACACGTCCGCGCCCCTGGATCCGATGATCACATCGTGACCCGGGTGATCTGGTGGTGGGTGAGCGGCCTGGCGTTCGTGTGCGCGCTGGCCGGTGTCCTGCTGTTCCTCGCGACCAAGGGCAGCGACTGGCTCGACCTCGGCGACAAGGTCGCCAGCATCGGCGGCCTCCTCATCGGCCTGACCTCGCTGGGCGTGGCCGCCGCCGCGCTGCGCATGGCGATGCGACCGCCGCCGGAGGACCCGACCGTCCGGTTGGAGCGGGCGTGCGAGGACCTCGCGTCGACCGTCACGCGGCAGTGGGCCCGAGAGGCGCGGGCGCGCGGCCTGGCCCACCCGGAGCCGTTGCGGGTGCGGTGGTCGTCCACCGGACGGCCGGTGGGCGCCGCCGCCGACGAGGTCCTCGACCCAGGCGCAGGCCGAGCCGTCCGCCTACGACTCGACGGCGACGTCACCACAGCCGCGGCGGCATGGCAACAGTTGCCCGCCCAACAGCTGGTGGTGCTCGGCGCGCCGGGGGCGGGCAAGACTTCCCTCGCGGTCCTGCTGATCCGCCAACTGCTCGCCGAACGCACTCCCGGCGAACCGGTACCGGTCCTGCTCAACCTCAGCGGTTGGGACCCCGAACGCGACCACCTGGACACCTGGCTGGCCCGCAGACTGGCCGCCGACTACCCGAGCGTGGCTGACACCGCTGTGCGGCTTGTCGACCGCGGCCGGGTAATCCCGGTGTTGGACGGCCTGGACGAACTGGCCGAGCCCGCCCGCCCCGTCGCGGTGGCCGCGCTGACCGCTGCGATCGCCCGCGACCGCCCTCTGATCCTGACTTGCCGGGGTGATGAGTACGAGCAGGTGATCGCCGCCACCGGCACGCCACTGGCGAGGGCGGCGGTGGTGGAACTGATGCCGATCACGGGCCCGGAGATCGCGAAGTACCTGACCGCCGCCCAGGTCGACGGCCCCCACCGCTGGGCACCGGTTCTCGACCGACTCCGCGCTGACCCGACCGGCGTTCTCGCCACGGCTCTGTCGACGCCGCTGATGGTGTACCTGGCCCACACCGCGTACTCCCCGCCTGCCACAGATCCGGCGGCCCTGATCGGCTTCACCACGGTGGACGAGATCGAGGAACATCTCCTGGCCGTGTACCTGCCGACGGTCTACCGACCACGGGTGGCCGAGTCCGACACATCCGGGCCCAGCTATACGGCCGACGACGCCGGCCGATGGCTCGGGTTCATCGCAAGCCAACTGACCCAGGCGCGAACGCGGAACCTCCGGCTGTGGGCCTTCACCATGGCCACTCCGACGGTCACGGCCCTAAAGAATTTGATCTCCTCCACCTCAGGCCGGGTTGCCCTCGGCGCCATCTTGACCTTGACAGTCTGGCCCTTCTTCCTCAGGGGCTCGCCGCCCGGCGCGTCTCTGCTGGGGTTGACCAGCTTCTTGTTGCTGCTTGTGTACGGCGCGCTCTGGCACGCCACCCTGGGGCATGCCCCGCCGCGACGCGGGCCCATACGGCCGTTCACGGCGGTGTACCGGATCGGTGTGAGCCGGACCGGGCTGATCCGGGGGTTCCTTCGCGGACTCGTGACGAGCCCGGTGGCCTTCACTTCCGGCTATCTGATCGATCTGCTCGTGACCAATACGCTCGTTCCGCCGGGGTATCGGAACTGGGTCTCGTCGGGGACCGCTCTTGGCGCCGTGATGGCGTTGTTACTCATGGGCATGCTTGTCCTGCGCTTTGGCACAGGAGAACGCGTGTGGGGTGTCGCGCCGGACCCGGTGTCCGCACTACGCGAGGACCGCGCGGTATTTATCGCCGCCGTGGTGGGTATGGGGTTGTTCGGTGCGGTGGTTCTGGGTGCGAGCGGGCGGTGGAGTCCGTCCGCGGTCGGTTTCGGCGCCGCGTTCGGTCTGCTGCTGGGTATCGGAGTGGGCGGCATCGGCGGAGCTTGGGGGGCTTGGCAGCTCAAGCGGGCAGCGCTGGCGCTCTACTGTGGACTGCCGTGGCGGTCCGCCCGCTTCCTCGAGGACGCCCACCGCCGCGGGGTGTTGCGGGTGGTCGGCACCGACTACCAGTTCCGCCACGCCCGCCTTCAGGACTACCTCTCTAGCTAGCCGCGGTCGACACCTCAGCCAGCCGCGCGTCCAGGAACTCGCGTTCCGCGTCGTTCTCCGCGAGTTGGCGGGCGGCTCGGTACGCGGTTTCGGCTTCGGACCAACGTTCCAGGCGACGCAACAGATCCGCCTTCGTGGCAGGCAGGTAGCGGTAGCCGGACAGGCGGCCATCAGCTTCCAAGGCTTCGATCTCCGCCAGACCCGCAGCGGGCCCATCCACCATCGTCACCGCGATAGCCCGGTTGAGCGACACCACCGGCGAAGGCCAAACCTGGAACAAAGCGTCATACAGCACAATGATCTGCGGCCAGTCCGTGTCCGCGTACGTCGGCGCCGTCGCGTGCAGCGCCGCGATGGCCGCCTGCAGAGCGAACCGGCCCGGACTGCCCCCACGCAGCGCGTCGACGACCAGCCGGTGGCCCTCCGCGATCGCGGAACGGTCCCACTGCGAACGGTCCTGGTCCTCCAGCAGCAGAATCTTGCCGTCTGCGTCAGTCCGGGTCGCCTTGCGGGCGTCGGTGACCAGCAGCAAAGCCAAGAGGCCCCAGACTTCACGCTCGTCCGGCATCAGTTCACGCAGCATCCGGGTCAGGTCCAAGGCGCGCTGGACCAGGTCCGCCCGCACCAGCTGCTCCCCCGACGGGGCCGTGTAACCCGTGGTGAACAACAGATGGATCACCGTCAGCACCGCGTCGAGCCGGTCCGGGAGTTCCTCCGCGGCCGGGACCCGGTAGGCGATGCGCGCGGCGGAGATCTTCTTCTTCGCCCGGGTGATGCGCGCGGCCATGGTCGCCTCGGTGACCAGGAACGCCTGCGCGATGTCGCCCGTGCTCACACCACAGACCAACCGCAGCGTGAGGGCGATCTGTGCCTCGCCGGAGAGGGCGGGGTGGCAGCAGGTGAAGATCAGGCGGAGGCGGTCGTCACGGATGACGTCGCCGGTGGAGTCAAAGTCCATGTCGGCCTCGTCCGGTTCCACGAGCAGCGGTAGCTTCGAGCGGAACGTGTTCTGCCTGCGCAAGGCGTCCAACGCGGTGCGTTTGGCCACGGTGGTCAGCCAGGCGCCGGGGTTCTTGGGGATGCCGTCGCGCGCCCAGACCCGCAGAGCTGTCGCGTACGCCTCCTGGACGCACTCCTCGGCGAGGTCCATGTCGCGGGCGACGCGCGCCGTCGCGGCGAGCACGAAGGCCCACTCGCGACGGTGCGCGTCGGCTACGGCCCGTTCGATCTGGGTCATGCCGGGCGACGTTACTCCGCGGGCGGCTCGAAGATGGGCCGCACCTCGACACCGCCGCCCGGGGAGGTCGGGACGAGCTTGGCGATCTCCAGGGCGGCGTCGAGGTCGGGGGCCTCGATCTGGAAGAAGCCCGCCAGCACCTCCTTCGACTCGACGAACGGGCCGTCGGTGATGGCGCCGCCGCGGATCGCGGTCGCGGTGGTGCTGGGCTGAAGTGCCTGCGGGTTCACGATCTCGACGCCGCGGGACTCCAACTCCTTGCCGAACGCCACCTGCGCGTCGATCTCCTCCGGCGTGATGTCCATCGGGTCGGCGGGGGCGGGCGAGTAGAGCAGGATCGCGTACTGAGCCATGACTGGCTCCCCTTTCTTGGTGGCTACATAACTACGACGAACGAGGACTACGGAAATCGACAGAACAAAACCACGAACCAGGCCGACCCCGGAATCGGGATCGACCTGGTTCGGTTGCGCGAGCGATCAGGCCGCTTCCTCCGCCACGACCGGCGCGTCGGCGTCGGTCTCCGCGGCGGGCTCGGCGGGCGGCTGCGCGGCGCCGAACGGCTGGACGTGCTTCAGCCGGGTGGCGACCACGGCGGCCATGACGGCGAGCAGCACGGCGCCGACGGCGGCGACGACCTGCACACCGCTGGTGAACGCCTCACGGGCGGGCACCAGCAGCGCCGAGGCCAGCTCTGGCGAGAGGTTCGCCGCGGCGACCGTGGCACCGGCGAGGCTGTCCTCGGCGACGGCCGCGGTCTCCGCCGACAGGCCAGCGGGCAGGTTGCCCGCGATCTGCGCGCCGTAGATGGCCGAGCCGAGGGTGCCGAGCACCGCGAGGCCGAGGGTGCCGCCGAACTCGTTGGCCATCTGCGCCAGCGAACCCGCCGACCCCATCTTCTCCGGCGGCGCGGACGTGACGACCAGCGTCGTGCCCAGTCCGGCCATCGGGGCGCCGCAGAAGGCGATCACGGCGAACCCGACGATCAGGAACGTGGTGCCGCCGGTCGCGCTGACCTGGGTGAGCACCGCCAGCGTGGCCGCGGCGCCGAGCAGGCCGATCGCGATCACCGTCGCGGGCTTGAACCGGTTGGCCAGCTTGGGCGCCACGGCGAAGCCGACCGTGCCGCCGAGCATGCCCGGCACCATCGCCAGGCCCGCCTCCAGCGTCGACATGCCCTGCACCAGCTGGAAGTACAGCATCATCAGCAGCATGAGCCCGCCGCCGATCATGCTGTAGGACAGCTGGCCGGACAGCGACGTGCCGATCGTCTTGTTCTTGAACAGGCTCAGGTCCAGCAGCGGGTCACTGATGGTCTTCTGCCTGCGCAGGAACACCACACCGGCGATGATGCCGACCACGGCGATGATCGCGGCACCGAGGTCCCAGCCGTCGCGGGCCAAGGTCTTGATGCCGTAGATGACCGAGAGCAGGGCCACCAGCGACAGCGCGACGCTGGCGAGGTCCGGCTTGCCGGGCTGGCCGTTCTTGAACTCGGGCAGGAACTTCGGGCCCAGGATCAGCGTGGCCACCATGAACGGCACGCCGAGCAGGAACACCGAGCCCCACCACCACTGGGTGAGCATGGCGCCACCGAGCACGGGGCCGAACACGGCGCCCAGGGTGAACACGCTGCCCCAGATGCCGAACGCGGTGCCCTGCTGCTTCGGGTCCTGGAACAGGGTTCCGATGAGCGAGAGCGTCGACGGGCCGAGCGTGGCACCGGCGATACCCAGCAGCGCACGGGCGCCGATCAGCACTTCCGGCGACCACGCGTAGGCACACAGCAGCGAGGCGACCGCGAAGCTCGCGCAGCCGATCATCAGCAGCTTGCGGCGCCCGATGCGGTCACCCACGGTGCCCATCGTCACCAGGAACCCGGCGAGCAGGAACCCGTAGATGTCCATGGCCCAGAGCTGTTCGATACCGGTCGCGCCGAGATCCGAGGACAGATTCGGCAGAGCGAGCATCAGCACGAACAGGTCGATGGCCATGACGAACGTGGGCAGGGCTAGCACCGCCAGCCCCAACCACTCGCGGCGTCCCGCCTTGGCAGGCGCGGTGTTGGCAGTCACTGTCTCATTCCTCTCGTCGTCCTACACACCTACGACGAACGAGCCACTGTGGAATCGACACTCGACCCCTCGTGCCTCGACCGATGCACTCGCCGACGCCGGTGTCACCTCTGGCAGTTACATTCTGTAGCGATTCGGGTGCACGCAACCAGTGCGTGCGGCACCGATCGGGTATGCGTTTCTCACACGCGCTCGGCGGTGAGGAAGACGAACGTTCCCTCGCCCGTCTGCTCCTCGGTGATGCGCAGTCCGGCGCGCTCGAACCACTGGTGCAGCTCGTCGAGCTCGAAGAGCAGGTGGCCCTCGGGGCGGCTCGGGAAGAACTGCCATTCCTGGAAGTGCCGCGCGACCTGGTCGTCGGACCAGATGAAGGTCATCATCGTCAGCGTGCCGCCCGGCTTGAGGACGCGGCCCATCTCGGCGATGGCCTGCTCGGCGTCGTCGGGGAATGCCTGCAGCGCGTTCCAGCAGTTGAGGCCGCCCAGCACGCCGTCGGCGAAGGGCAGGTTCAGCGCGGACGCCTTGACCGCGGGCACGGCGGGCAGCGCGCCACGCAGCACGTTGAGCATGGGCAGCGCCATGTCCAGCGCGATGAGCCGGTCGCCGCCGACGGCACCCTCGACGATCTTGGTCCAGCGGCCCGCGCCCGCGGCCAGGTCCAGCACCGGCCCCTCGGTCGGGTGGCTGTGGCGGGCGAGGTAGGCGTCCTCGTCGGCCGGGCTGACCTGGTCGCCCCAGTTGCCGCCGGCGATGCGCAGGTAGTGCGGGCGCAGCACGGCCTCGTAGTACAGGCCCATGGTCGGCATCTCGGCGAGCTTCTGCAGCAGGTCGTTGGTGGCGTCGTCGGCCTCCTGGCCCTCGCGCACCCCGGCGCTCAGGTCGAGGATGCCGTTGGCCACGGCGAACTTGGTGCCGTCGGTGGAGCGCACGCCGTCCTCGGTCACCACGAGCGGGTTGTGGCTGGTCGGGCAGCGCAGGATGTCGGCGTACTTGCCGAACACCGAGACGATGTCGTCCGACGGGGTCGGCAGCACCACGGCGTCCTCGGGGAACGACGGGTTGTAGCGCGAGGCGGGCACCCGGTTGACCACCGAGTAGTAGGCGCGGGCGCCGGTGTAGCCCAGGACCGTGCGGGTGTCGTTGTCCCAGTTGGTCTTGATCTGCTCGGGGCTCAGCGCCTTGATCCAGCCCTGGGAGAAGTCCTTCTCCTCGTCGCCCAGCGCCCACGTCGACGGCGCGGGCCACACCCGGCCGAGGTCGGGGTTGGCCGGGTCGAGGTCGGCCAGCGCGCGCACGATGCGGCTGTGGTCGTCTGCGTCGAGGTCCCACGGCTCGATGCCCGCGAGGATGGCGGCGCGGTCGGCCGGGAAGTGCGACAGCAGGTACAGCAGCGCCAGCGACAGCGGCTGGCCCTTGCTGGTGGTGGGCACCAGGTCGAGGTAGATGTCGAGGCCGGTGCGCACGGCGGCGAACACCGGTCCCTCGGCGGGCCACTCGGCCTCGGCGAGCACGCCGAGCAGCACCAGCGCGTAGCCCTGGCGGTCGGGGTCGAGGTCTTCGAGCTGGTCGAGCAGGACCGGCACGCCGGTGACGGCCGCCTCGGTCGCCCCGTCCCGAGTCCACAGCGCGGCCACGAGCCGCGCGAACTCGGCGTCGACCCGGCCCTCCGGCGCGTCGGTGAACGCCTTGACCAGTTCGGCGACGGTCGAGCGGATGATGGAGTCAGTCATCGTTGCGGGTCCTTTCACCCAGGAAGTGCTTAGCGCGGCTTGCGGGCGGAGACGATCACGTAGCCGATCTGGTCCTTGCGTGGCGCGTAGAAGCCCATGTTCATGCGGGAGAAGTCGGTGACGGTCTGCTCGCCGAACTTGGCCGCGATCTCGGTGCGCCGGGTCATGGCGGCCTCCAGGTACTTGGCCTTCATGCCGTAGACCCGCGGCCCGCACTGGGTGAACTCCTCGACGGTGAACCCGGCGCCCGCGCTCAGCTCCAGCCACCGCTCCAGCGTCGGCAGCTCGGTGAGCTTCAGCGTCGTCATGAACTTCGCGACCCGCTCGGGGTCGTCGTTGTTGCGCAAGCTGAAGTCGGAGAACGTGACGCGCCCGCCGGGGCGCAGCACGCGGAAGAACTCGGCGAGGACCTGGCCGACGTCGGGGGCGTTCTGCAGCGACTCCAGCGCGAGCACCGCGTCGAACGTGTTGTCCGGATAGGACAGTCCGGTGAAGTCGCCGTACTCGAACTTGACGCCCTCGGCACCCGCCGCGGCCGCGCGCTCGTTGGCCTTGTCGATCTCGAAGTTGCTGACGCTGACCCCGGTGACGCGCGCGCCGTACTCCTTGGCCACGTAGATCGCCGTCTCGCCGGGGCCGCAGCCCGCGTCGAGCAGGTGCTCGCCGGGGCGCAGGCCCAGGGTGGCGGTGACCTTGCGGCTGATCCGGTGCAGCGCCTCGTGCAGCGGCGCGTCGTCGTCGCGGTCGTACCAGTACCACATGTGCAGCTGGCCGTCGCGGATCTCGTCCTCGATGGGCGAGCGCTCGTCGTAGTGCTCGCCGATTCCCGCCGAGTCGATGATGCTCATGGCTTGGGCGACTCCGTTACTCGGTAGGTGATGTGGGTGACGCCCGCGCCGGAGCTGACGTCGGTGATCTCCAGCCCGCCCGCGACGGGTCCCTCGAACAGCCGCACACCCCCGCAAAGCACGGCGGGGACGTGGTGGATCCGCACCTCGTCGACGAGGCCCGCGGCGAGGTACTGACGGGCGATGTCGGCGCCGCCCATGATGTAGACGTCCTTGTCGCCCGCGACGGCGCGCGCCTGGGTCAGCGCGCTCTTGATGCCGTCGGTGACGAAGGTGAACACGCCGGTCGGCGGGGTCGGCCTGCTGGTCAGCACGAAGACCGGGACGTCGCCGATGGGGCCGGTGCCCCAGCCGTCGGGGCCCGAGGAGTTGTCGTAGGTCCGCCTGCCCGCGATCACCGCGCCGGACTCGGTGAAGAGTCTACTGAGGACTGGGTCGCCCGCGGCGCCCGCGGCCGCGATCCAGTCGTGCAGCACGTCGCCGCCCACGCCGAGCGGGGCGGCCTGGCTGTCGCCGGGGGCGGTGATGTAGCCGTCGAGCGACATGGTGATGTCGAAGACGACGCGGCCGTTTCCCATGTCGTCCATCGTCTTCCGCCCAGGTCATCGGCACATCTCCACCGTTGCGCTGTCGCCGCAAGCGGGGAGATGCAACCGCGGTGACACGGGCGGAACGATGAATCCCGACGTGACCCGCGTACTCCGGCGTGCGGTCCCAGGAGGAGGAGACCGAATGACGAGCAGGATCGACATCGACGTCTGGGTAGCCGACCTGAACTTCCCTGGCTGGATGGACCGCTGGCACGCGCAGGCCGCGGAGTTCTCCAAGCTGCACCCGGAGTACCGCGTCAACGTCCGGGGCATGAACTTCTTCGGCTTTCCGCACGAGGTGGCCGACGAGGCCGCGCAGGGCCGCAAGCCCGCGCTGGCCGAGTACTACTTCTACGCCAGCCAGGTCGCGCGAGACGCGGTCGACGCCGACGGACGTCCACTGTGGACCTCGCTGACGAAGGCGGTCGGCGACCGCACGGAGTTCCTCGGCGAGCCCGTCGTCCTCGATGACATCCACCCGGCCTTCCGCGACTACTACACCGTCAACGGCGACATGGACTCGATGCCGTCGGTGGGCACCACGAGCCTGCTGTTCGCCAACCGCGAGCTGCTCGACCGCGCCGGGGTCAGCGACCTGCCGCAGACGTGGGACGAGGTCACCGAGGTCTGCGAGCGGGTGCAGCGGCTCACCGACGGTCCGTCGCACGCGATCACCTGGTCGAACCACGGCACGTTCGTGCAGCAGGCCGTGGCCACCCAGGGCGGCTACTTCGTCAACAACCGCAACGGCCACGACGGCCGCGCCACCAACATCGACCTGGCGGGCAAGGAGATGATGACCTGGGTCGACTGGTGGAAGGGCCTGCACCGCGCCGGGCACTACCTCTACACCGGCGGCTACCCCGACTGGGCGGGCACCCTCCAGGCCTACCGCGACGCCCACGTGGCGATCCGCATCTCCTCGTCGAACGACGTCAACTACATGGGCCACGCCGCGAAGATGGGCGGCTTCACCATGGACGTCGGCGTCTTCCCGCACAACGACAAGGCCCCCTACGTGGGCAACGCGGTGGCGGGCACGTCGATGTGGCTGGGCGCCGACCTCGACGAGGATGTCCAGGAGGGCGCGCTGGCGTTCATGATGTGGTACCACAACCCGGCGAACACCGCGCAGCGCCACAAGGACAACAGCTTCGCCCCCATCACCAAGTCCAGCTACGACCTGCTGCGCGACGAGGGCTGGTTCGAGAAGTACCCGTACCACGCCCTGACCTACGACCACCTGCTCGACTACCCGGCCTCAACCGGCCAGACCGGCGTCCCCCTGTCCGAGGGCGCCATCTTCGGCGACTTCGCGGGCGTCCAGGACGCCATGGTCTCGGCCATGGGCGACGTCCTGGCCCGCGGCCAGGACCCGTTCGACCGCTTCACCAAGGCGACCTCGGACGCCCAGAAGATGCTCGACGCCTACAACCACTGGGCCCTCAACCCCGCGCGCAAGGCCGCCGACATCCCCGGCAGCAGCCACCGGGTGGAGTTCTGGAACGACGTGGCCCCCTACACCGCGCAGGACATGGAGAACGTCGTCCCCCTGAACGGCTGACCCACCCCGGACGGCGCCCAACAAGCCCGTCCACCAGCAAAAACCGCCCCGCGCCCCGCCCGAACCACAAGCAAGCAGCCCCCGCCCTCCCTGGGGGGCGTCCCCTTGGCCAGCCTATCGGCGGCGGAGGCGTGGGGCCAGGGGGCGGCGTCCCTTGTGGATGGTTCGCGGGGATGTGGACAAGCGATCGGCTGAGCACGAGAACATCAACAAGGAGAGATCCGTGAGCGACGCTACAAAAACTCGCGCGGTGGTATTGGGCGGCAGTATCGCGGGCCTGTTCGCGGCCAGGGTGCTCGCCGACGCCTACGACGAGGTCCAGATCGTCGACCGCGACAAACTCATCGGGGTCGAGGGCGCCCGCCGGAACTGCCCGCAGGGCAAGCACATCAACGGCCTGCTCGCCCGCGGCCAGCTCGTCATGGAGGAGTTCTACCCGGGCATCACCAACGAGATCTTCGCCGACGGCGTGCCCACCGGCGACCTCTGCGGCAACGTCCGCTGGTACTTCAACGGCGTGCGCATCGAACAGCAGGAAGCGGGCCTGACCTGCGTGTCGGCCAGCCGCCCCATGCTGGAGAAGCACATCCGGCGGCGCACCGCGGCCCTGCCGAACGTCGTGTTCGTCGAGGAGCACGACATCCTCACCCTCACCACCACGCCGGACAAGTCCAAGATCACCGGCGTCAAGGTGCAGGCGCACGGCCAGAAGCGCGAGCGGGTCATCGAGGCCGACCTCGTCGTCGACGCCACCGGCCGCGGCTCGCGCACGCCGGTCTGGCTGCAGGAGCTGGGCTACGGCAAGGTCGAGGAGGAGAGCAAGAAGGTCGGCCTCGGCTACGTCACCCAGCACTACCGCCTCACCAAGGACCCCTACGGCCACGACCTGTCGATCAACCCGGTCGCCAACGCCAAGCTCCCCCGCGGCGCGATCTTCACCAAGACCGACGGCGGCCGCGTCGAGCTGACCGCCTACGGCATCCTCGGCGACCACCCGCCCACCGACCAGCAGGGCTTCTACGACTTCGTCAAGACGCTGGCCGCCCCGGAGATCTGGGAGACGCTGCAGCACGCCGAGCCGCTCGACGAGCCGGTCGCGTTCCGGTTCCCGACGACGCTGCGCCGCCGCTACGAGAAGCTCGACCGCTTCCCCGAGCGGCTGCTGGTCGTCGGCGACGCGGTGACGTGCTTCAACCCGGTCTACGCGCAGGGCATGACGGTGTCGGCGCTGTCCGCGCTGACCATCCGCAACCACCTGCACTCCGGCGCGGCGCCCATCCCGCAGGAGTACTTCAAGGACCTGGCCGAGAACGTCATCAACCTGGCCTGGGAGATGACCAACATCATCGACCTGAGCTTCCCCGGCGTCGAGGGTGAGCGCACCCGCGAGGTCAAGATGGCGCAGAAGTTCCTCAAGCTGGTCCAGATCGCCGCGACCCGCGACAAGAAGGTCGCCGCGCAGTACATGCGCACCGCGGGCCTGATCGACCGGCCCGAGTCGCTGCAGAAGCCCGCGTTCGTCCTGCGCGTGCTGCTCAACGCGCTGCGCGGCCCGGCGAAGAACCCGCCCGCGCCGCCGCTGATCCCGATCGTGGGCGGCAAGGTGGACACCTGGTCCACCTACAAGAAGGCCGCGTAGTCCACCGGTGATCGCCCCCGTTCGGTCCAGCCGAACGGGGGCGATTTCCATTGTGCGGCAAGGAATTCCTGCGCACTACACGAGATGCCCCGCACGCACGTCGGACCGGAGGATAGAACGGTGAGCCCCAAGCCGCATTCGGTGACCTCCGCGATCCAGGACGGGTTGTGGTACTTGGCGAAGCTCGACGCCGAGTCCGCCGCCGCGACGGTCTGCCTGGCCTACCAGGTGACCGGCGAGCTCGACCTCGACGCGCTGCGGTCGGCGTGGGACACCGTCGTGCGCCGCCACCCCGGCCTGCGCACGAGCTTCACCGACGTCGCGGGCAAGCCGGTGCCGACGGTGGCCGACGACGGCGACCCGATGCACTTCATCGACGTCAGCGCCGAACCGGAGTCGGTCGCGGAGTGGGCGCGCGAGGTCGCCGCAACACCGCTGCGGCCCGACGGCAGGCTCGCGCGGCTGGCGGTGGCCCGGTTCGGCGAGTGGGACCACGCGATCGTGCTGCGGCTGCACCGCGCGGTGTGTGACGACGACTCGGTGTCGATCGTGCTCGGCGAGCTGTCCGACGGCTACGCGGCGGCACTGCGCGGGGAGACCGAGCCCGCCCGCCCGCTGCCCGACTACGCCGCGTTCGCCCGCGGGCAGCGCGACCTGGTCGCCGATGAGGACTTCGCCGACCGGCTGCGCTGGTGGACCGGCGTGCTCACCCCGCCTCCGCCCGCGCCGACGCTGCCGGTCGACCGCGCGCGTCCCGCGTATGCCGCGCCCGAGGGTGAGGTGCTGCGGTTCGAGTGGGGTCCGGAGATCACCCGGCCGCTGGGCGAGCTGTGCGCCTCGGTCGGGGTGCCACCGTTCGCGGTGCTGCTGGCCGCGTTCCAGGCGCTGCTCGGCCGCTACGGCGGCGACGAGCGGATGGCCGTCGGCTGCCCGGTGTCGGTGCGGCCCGCGGACTTCACCGGCGTGGTCGGCGCGTTCCAGAACATCCTGGTGCTGCCGCTGGACCTGTCCGGCCGCCCGACGCTGCGGGAACTGGCCGGGAAGGCGGGCGCGCTGGTCGCCGAGGCGCAGGCGCGCGCCGACGTGCCGTTCGCCGAGCTGGTCGCCGCGACCAGGACCGAGCGCGATCCGCACCGGCTGCCGCTGTGCGACGCGCTGTTCGTGTTCCACGACCAGCCGCGCACCGAGCTGACGCTGGCGGGCACGGGCGTGTCGCCACGCATCGTGGAGAACGGCGCCGCCCGGACCGACCTGACGCTGACGTTGCGGACCGGCGAGTACAAGCTGTCCGGGGCACTGGAGTTCCGCTCCGCGATGTTCGACGAGGACGGCGGCGAGCGGCTGCTCAGCCAGTTCCACGTGCTGCTGGTGGCGGCGCTGCGCGACCCGGACCGCCCGCTGGTCGAGCTGCCGATGGAGGGCAACGACCGCCTGGCCGAGTCGGTGCGCGCCGCCGACCAGATCACCGCCGCCGCGCCAGCGGCCCGACCCGCGAACGCGCTGTTCCACACCCAGGCGCTGCGCAGGCCCGACGACGTGGCGCTGACCTGCGGTGATGCCAGCACGACCTACCTGCAGTTGGAGCAGCAGGCGGCGATCATCACCGCAGCGCTCGTGCAGGACGAGGAGGTCGCGGGCAATCCCGTGGTCGTGCGCATGACGTCGAGCGCTTTGCAGGTGGCGTCGGTGATCGGGGTGCTGGACGCGGGCGCGCACGTGGCGTGTCTCGGCCAGGGCGACACGGGCGAGCGCGGCAAGGCGCTGCTGGACGATCTGCGGCCGGTGTGTCTTGTCGTGGACGGCGACCCAGCCGAGGACGAGCTGGTCCAGTGGTATTTGGGCGAGTACGGCGGCTGGGCGCTGGACGTGTCGCTGTTGGAGCCCGATGAGGAGCCCCGGCCGTCGGTGCGCATCGCTCGCGGGGCGCGGGCGTACGTGACCTATACGTCTGGTTCGACGGGGAAGCCCAAGGGGATTCCGCAGTCGCACGCGACGCTGGCGCAGTTCGTGACGTGGTTCTCGCGGGAGTTCCGGATCGGGCCGGGCGCTCGGGTCGCGCAGTGGGCGGCGCCCGGGTATGACGCGGCGCTGGTGGAGACGTTCACCGGCTTGGTGGCCGGGGCGACGCTGTGTCTGGTGCCCGACCGGATCCGGGCGAACCCGGAGAAGATCGTCGACTGGCTGATCGAGCAGCGAATCACTGTTTTCCAGACCGTTCCCAGCTTCGCGCGGCAGGTCCTTGCCGCCTTGACACCGCGCGCGTCCTCTTTGGACTCTCTGACGCATGTCTTGTTGGCTGGCGAAGCTCTTCCGGCCGACTTGGCGAACGGGCTGCGGCGGACCCTGCCGTGGGCACGGCTGGTGAACCTCTACGGTCCGACCGAGTCGATCCTGGCGACGTGGCACGAGATCACGGGAGACCTGCACGGCACGGCGCCGATCGGGCGGTCGATCCCGGGGCGGCAGGTCCTGGTGGTCGACGACCGCGGATTGCCCTGCCCGGCGGGTGTCACCGGCAACCTGGTCATCCGCAGTCCTTACTTGACCTCGGGCTACCTGGGCGACGCCGCCGACGAGACTCCTTTCGCACCTCTGTCGACTTTGGACGCGTACCTGTCCACAGTCTCGTCCGGCGCCGATCCACATACCTCCAATCCATCCACAGCTTTCCCGCACCCCTCCTCATCCGCCACCTCCGCCGATAGACTGACCCAGGGACGCCCCCCAGGGCGGGTGGGGGTTGCCCAGGTGGGGGTCGGGGGCGAGGCGCGGTGTTACCGGACTGGGGATCTGGCGGCGCGGCGGCGGGACGGGGTGCTGGAGTTCCGCGGGCGCAAGGACTTCCAGATCAAGTTCAACGGGGTGCGGGTCGAGCTCAGTGACATCGAGGCCGCCCTGTCCGCGCACGAGACGGTCGCCGAGTGCGCCGTCGTGGCCATCACCACCTCCGACCGGCTGGTCAGCAGGCTGATCGGCTACGTCGTACCGCGACGCGACGAGTCCGGGGCGGCGATCGGGTCGGCGGCGGCGTGGCGGTCGGCGCTGAAAGCCCGGTTCGGCAAGGCGATGCCGCCGGTGTCGTTCCACACCATGATCGGCCTCCCGCGCGGTATCGGCGGGAAGGTTGACCGGCGGCGGCTGCCCGAACCGGCAGCGGCGCCGACCGGTACCGCACGTCCGCCCGATGCGCCGGTGCGCAACGCCGTCGCCGCCCTGTGGGCCGGGTTCCCCGGCGTGAAGCCCACGGGCGCCGACGAGTCGTTCTTCGCCGCGGGTGGACGGTCGCTGCAGGTCCCCGTGCTGCTCGAACGCGTTCGCGAGCGGTTCGGTGTCGAGGTTCCGCTTCGCGATTTCCTAGCCACACCAACAGTAGCCGGACTATCCACATTGGTCGAATCGCTCAGAGTTTCCCTGACCGCCGCAACCTTACGGGGTGAAGATCGTGACACTGCTTGACACCAACCTGTCCGTTGACTTCGACGGCGAGAACGTCGAAATCCTCGACATCCGCCGCATCGCCGAGGACGGCGCGCCGGTCAAGGTGGCGCCCGCCGCGCTGACCAGGGCCGCGGCCAGCAGGCAGCAGTTCGAGGACACCGTTCGGGCTGGCATCCCCGTCTACGGCGTCACGACCGGCTACGGCGAGATGATCTACATGCTCGTCGGCACCGCCAAGGAGACCGAGCTGCAGACCAACCTGGTCCGCAGCCACAGCGCGGGCGTCGGCCCGGTGTTCGCCGAGGACGAGGCCCGCGCCATCGTCGCCGCCCGGCTCAACGCGCTGTCCAAGGGCTACTCGGCGGTGCGCCCGGAACTGCTCGAGCGCCTCGCCCTGTACTTGAACCTGGGGATCACCCCGGCCATCCCGGAGATCGGCTCGCTTGGCGCGTCCGGCGACCTCGGCCCGCTCGCCCACATCGCCAGCTCGATCATCGGCGAGGGCTACGTGCTGAAGAACGGCCGCCGCACCGAGACCGGCCCCGTGCTGCGCGAGCACGGGATCAAGCCGCTGGAACTGAAGTTCAAGGAAGGTCTGGCGCTGATCAACGGCACGTCGGCCATGACTGGCCTGGGCTGCCTGGTCGTCAGCCGGGCGCTCGACCAGGTCCGGCAGGCCGAGATCGTGACGGCGCTGGTCGTCGAGACCCTCCAGGGTTCGCTGAGCCCGTTCCAGGCCGAGGGCCACGACATCGCCCGCCCGCACAAGGGCCAGATCGACAACGCCGCCAACATGCGCGCCCTGCTCGACGGCAGCGCGCTGGCCGTCTCGCACGCCTCCCTGCGCACCCAGGCGCAGGAGCAGGCCAAGGGCGACGTGTCGCGCACCGACGTCTACATCCAGAAGGCGTACACGCTGCGGGCCATCCCGCAGGTCGTCGGCGCGGTCCGCGACACCCTGTACTTCGTGTCCAACACCGTCGACGTCGAGCTGAACTCCTCCAACGACAACCCGCTGTTCTTCGAGGGCAAGGAGGTGTTCCACGGCGCGAACTTCCACGGCCAGCCGGTCGCGTTCGCCATGGACTACACCACCATCGCCCTCACCCAGCTGGGCGTGTTCTCCGAGCGCCGCACCAACCGCCTGCTCAACCGCTACCTGTCGGGCCTGCCGGAGTTCCTCGTCGCGTCGGGCGAGCCGGGCCTCAACAGCGGCTTCGCGGGCGCGCAGTACCCGGCGACCGCGCTGGTCGCGGAGAACCGCACCATCGGCAACGCGTCGACCCAGAGCGTCCCGTCGAACGGCGACAACCAGGACGTCGTCAGCATGGGCCTCATCGCCGCCCGCAACGCCCGGCGCGTGCTGTCGAACAACAACTACATCCTGGCGGTCGAGTACCTGGCCGCGGCGCAGGCGGTCGACGTGTCCGGCCGGTACGCGGGCCTGAGCCCCGCGGGCAAGGCCGCCTACGACGCCATCCGCGCCCTGGTCCCCACCCTCGAGGTCGACCGCTACATGTCCGACGACATCGAGACGGTCGCTGGCGCCCTCGCCCGCGGCGAATTCCTCGACGCCGCCCGCACGGCGAACGTCGACCTGCGTTGAGAAGGAACTGACAGGAGGTAGTCGATGAGCAACATCCGCGTGCGGGTCGAGGCGATCTGGAAGGACGTGCTGTCTGTCCAAGATGGACAGGAAGACGCCACTTTCTTCGAACTCGGCGGCGAATCGATCTCAGCGGTCCGACTGGTGTCGCGGATCGAGGACGAACTGGACGTCCTGATCGACGTCGGCGACATCTTCGAGGACGACCCCACCGTGGCCGACCTCATCGCCACCGTCACCACCAAGGCCGACGAGGCCAAGGCGGCCTGAAACCGGACGTGGCGGCGGCTCGCAGGTTCGTCCTGCGGGCCGCCGCCACGTCGTTCGCCCACACCCTCTCGATCCGCTAGACTTGTGGCCACATCGCAGGGGCAACCTGTGGCCACAGGGAAGGAGCGGACATGGAGGTCGGCATACGTGCACTGCGGGACGGGCTCAGCCGCCACCTGGCCCTGGTCAAGTCCGGAGGCACGGTGACGATCACCGACCACGGCCAGGTGATCGCCCGTATCGTCCCGGCCGAAGCACCCACGACGCTGGAGCGCCTGGTTGCCGAGGGCATCGTCCGCAAGGCGAAACGCCCGAAACGACCCGCGCCCAAACCGTTGGTCGCCAAAGGCACGGTCAGCGACCTAGTGGCTGAGCAGCGCCGTTGATCGTCTATTTCGACACGTCCGCACTGATCCCTTTGCTGGTCGATGAGCCGAGCAGCGCCCGATGCGCCCGCCTTTGGGACGAGGCCGAAGCGGTCGCCTCGACAAAGGTGCTGTACGTGGAAGCCGCGGCAGCGCTCGCACAGGCGCTACGCATGGACAGACTGACCGTCCGTACCCACCGCACGGCTCTGCGCACGCTCACCAGGCTGTGGTCCGAGATGGAGATCATCGAAGTCGATGACATCCTCGTGGGCCATGCCGCCGAGCTGGCTCTCACCTACGCACTACGTGGCTATGACGCGCTGCACTGCGCATCGGCGGCGCGGTTGGGCAGCGATGACCTCGTTGTGGCAGGTGGAGACCGCAAGCTGCTTGCGGCATGCACGTCGTTGGGTCTTGCCACCGCCGATATCAATGCCACCGTCTGACTAGGCAGCCGTTCCCAAGCCCAGCAAAGGCAGGCAAGGCGCCAGGCCCTCGATGGTGACCGGCACCGTCCGGTGCCGTTCCCACTCAGCCCTGGTCAGCACGAACCGATGGTCAACAGTCAACGCCCCCCGAACAAGGCTCTGCTGGCCCACCACACGCCCCTCCGCGAACACCTCGAAGTCCTGCGCGGCCGGGAGGTGGGGGTGACCAGGGAGGTCTCGTCCGGGTCGTCTCCCGCCGGCTCGGCTACCAACCGAACGGGACGGACCGGGTGGTGGGCACTGGCGCAACCTGAGCCGCTGGTCGCCCCAGGCGTGGTCACTGGCGGGCGGCGGTGCTGGCGTTGGCGTTCACGGGGCTCGGGGTCGACGTCAGGAACGGCATCTCGGCCGGGTTGTGGATGCCGTCGGCGCCCAGGAGTGCAAGGTCGCCCAACTCCGATGGGCTTGGCAGCCTCTCAGGCGAACTTTGGGGGGGGCGGGCTCGCCGCGCTCGCAAGGGATGCCCCGTTAGGCGCAAGGCGGCGTTCCATCCAGCGGACACCTATTGTTAAATCACGATTATCGGGAACCTGTTACCGCTGGTCACAGCGATGTTATGACCAGATGGGATAGGTACAGACCTTTCCGCTCAGGTGTTATTCGGGCATCCGGTTCACCCACCGCAGGTGATCAGTGGCACGGCGTGAGGGCACCTGTCCACCAGCGGGCGAGGGATCGGTAATACCCCTGCACACCTTGAGGGACCCTCATGGCACGTGTGTTATCCCGACGGCGGGCTAAAGCCATCGCCGTCAGTGTCGCCCTGGTGCACGCACAGGCCCTGCCGACCGCCGAGTCCCCCATCCGCCTGGTCACCGGCGAGTTCCTGCCGAGTGCGCTGCCGAAGCTCGGCCTCGACGCCAAGTACCTGGCGGCGAGCGAGCGCGGCAGCTACCTCGTCCAGTTCGCCGGACCCGTCCGCGAGGAGTGGAAGGCCGGGCTGACCGCGATCGGCGCGACGATCGTCGAGTACATCCCCGACAACGCGTTCAAGGTCCGGATGAACCCGGGCCAGGCGAACCGCGCGGGCAAGCTCGTGGGCGTCCATTGGGTCGGCCGCTTCCAGGCCGCCTGGAAGGTCACCAAGGACGCCAAGGCCCAGATCGACGAGGGCAAGGCGGGCATCTACACCGTGCGCGCCGAGCGCGGTGTCGACGTCGCCGCGGTGCGCCGCGCGGCCGAGGCGACGGCGTGAACGACAACGATTCCATCGGCGCGCCCGCCACGGGCAAGAACGTCCTGACCGTGGGCGCCTCGGAGAACGGCAAGCTGCAGTCGCCGTGTGACGCGTCGCTGACCTACCTTCCGCAGACCGCGAAGGAGCAGGCGACGTTCAACAACCGGTCGTGCCGCGACGTCGGCGGCCAGAACATCATCCCGACCTGGGGTGACTGGTGGCCGGACCGCTACCCGGCCGAGCCGATCAAGTCCGACTCGCAGACCGGCAACCCGCAGCAGGTGACGGCGTTCTCCAGCCGCGGCCCGACAGACGACGGCCGGATCAAGCCCGACGTCGTCGCGCCGGGTTCGTGGATCCTGTCCGGCTACTCGGAAAGGTTCCAGCAGCAGCTCACCTACGCCGCGGCGGGCCTGCCCGCGGGCCTGACCATCGGCGCGGCCAACGGTCTGATCTCGGGCACCCCCACCACCGCGGGGACCTCGAACGTGACGATCACGGTGACCGACGGCCGCGGCGGCAGCGGCACCGCGGCGTTCATGTGGACCATCACCACGACGTCGCAGCCCACCCAGCTGCTGGCCAACCCCGGCTTCGAGTCCGGCAACACCGGCTGGAGCGGCAGCACCTCCGGGGTCATCACCAACACCACGAGCCGCCCCACCCACGGCGGCACTTGGTGGGCGTCCTTCGGCGGCAACGGAAGGACGTCGACGGAGAACCTGTACCAGCAGGTGACCATCCCCGCCTCCGTCCCTGGAGGTTCTCAGCTCCTCCGGCACCGTGCTGGGCACCCTCGGCACGCTGTCGAACCTGAACAAGGGCACGTCGTACGTCCAGAAGACGTATGACCTGTCGGCCTACAAGGGCCGGAGGACTCGTCGCTGCAGACGACCTTCGCCGTCGACGACGCGGCGCTGACCGTGTCGTAGTCCTCTTAGGACAGCTGATGCCCACCCCCGCCTTGTCCGGGGGTGGGCATCAGTGTCGAAAGGGGGTTACGCGGCGGACTTCTCCGTCTTCACGCCCTCGACCGCATCGCGCGGGCTGTTCTGGTAGGCGGCCAGCTTCCACTCGCCGTCGACCTTCACGACCACCCAGGCCGCGCGGATGGCCGCCGAGTCGGCGACCTCGGACTCGCCCGCGTCCAGGACACCACCCTGGGACAGCAGGATCGCCGCGTCGCGGCCCAGCGGGCGCATGTCGACCGGCTTGCCGGTGACCTGCGTTCCCTTGTAGACACCGGCGAACGCCTTCTCCATGTACGCCTGGATCTCGGCCTTGCCCTTCTTGAACAGGCCGGGCAGCACCATCGTGCCGTCCTCGGTGAACACGCCCGCGAAGGTCTCGGCGTCGGCGTAGGCCCACGACGAGATGACCTTCTGGGTCAGCGTGGCGATGGCGACCTTGTCTGCGTCGGTCAGCTGAGTCATCACAATCCCTAGATGTAGAGGGTGTTGGGCTCGAGGCCGCACAGCACCCGGCCGTACAGCTCCGCGTTGGTGTTGGGGTGCATCAGCGCGTGCAGGTTGACCGCCTGGATGTCGCGGGAGAAGCGCTGGATCGGGATGTCGGTGTAGATCGACGACCCGCCGCTGGCGGTCGCCAGGATGTCGACGGCCTCCTTGGTCAGCTTGATGACCTGGCCCATGTCGGCGCGCGCCCTGGCCCGCTCCTCCAGCTTCCACTCCTCACCGGAGGCGGCCTTGCCGTCGACGAGGTCGGCGAGCCGCAGCGCGTGGAACTCGGCGGCGTCGATCTTCATCGTGGCGTCGGCGACCTGCAGGTGGGTGATGGGCGCGTCCCGCTGGCTCTCGTAGCCGGTGTAGGTGATCTTGCGGTTGGGCAGGCGGTGCAGGAACGCGTCGCGCGCGCCCTTGCCGATGCCGACGATCGTGCCCACCGACGACGCCGCGGCGACCGGCATCAGCGGCGAGAGGTAGATCGAGCCCGCCTCGTTACGCTGCGAGGCGCCCTGGCCCTGCAGGACCGCGGGCAGCGGCAGCACCCGGTCCTGCGGGATGAACAGGTCCTTGGCGACGGTGCTGACGCTGCCGGTGCCCTTGAGGCCGAAGGTGTGCCAGTCGTCGACGATCAGCAAGTCGCTGATCGGCACCAGGGCCATGATCGGGTACGGCTCGCCCTCCGGCGGCACGTAGATCGCGATGATCTCCTGCCACGTGGAGTGGTGGGCGCCGGAGATGAACTGCCACTTGCCGTTGACGACGACCCCACCCTCGGCGGGCGCGGCCATCGCCGACGGGCTCAGCGTGCCGCACACCCGGGTGTCGGCGTCGTCGAACACCTCGTCCTGCACGTGGTCGGGGAAGTGGCAGGCCATCCAGCCGGGGATCGAGTACACGCCCAGCACCCACGCGGTGGAGCCGCAGGCGCGGCCGAGCTCGGCGCCCACCTCGACCAGGGTGCGGGTGTCGGCCTCGTAGCCGCCGTAGCGCTTGGGCCTGCGCAGCTTGAAGAACCCGGCCTCGCGGAGCCCCTCCACCACGTCCTCGTGCAGGCGCCGGTTGTCCTCGGCCCAGCCCGCGTGCTTGCGCAGCAGCGGAGCGAGGGCGGTAGCCCGGGCGACGAGCTCCTCCCTGCTCGGGATCTCGGTCATGGCCTTGTCCTCCTACGGTTCACGGGTATGCGGCCGCCACGGAGAACCGTCTCACCCAGGTCAGCAGGCAGGCACCTTCCGTACTGCTTAATGGCATTGCGCGGTAATGGAGTTCCGCATTAACAGAGAAGGCTGACCCGCGCCCGGCTGCCAGGATCGAAGTCTCAGCGCACGCCCGTTTGCCCGCTGCGGCCGCGAAAAGAGGGACAGTCCGGTGACCGACCACACGACCCGTCCGCTGACCGGCGACGAATACGTCGAAAGCCTGCGCGACGACCGCGAGATCTACATCTACGGCGAGCGCGTCAAGGACGTCACGACGCACCCGGCGTTCCACAACCCGATCCGGATGACCGCGCGCCTCTACGACGCGCTGCACGACCCCGCGCACCGCGACGTGCTGACCTGCCCGACCGACACCGGCAGCGACGGCTACACCCACCGGTTCTTCACCACGCCGCACAGCGCCGAAGACCTTGTCGCCCACCAGAAGGCGATCGCGGCGTGGTCGCGGCTCAGCTACGGCTGGATGGGCCGCACCCCCGACTACAAGGCCGCGTTCCTGGGCACCCTCGGCGCCAACGCCGAGTTCTACGAGCCGTTCGCCGACAACGCGCGCCGCTGGTACAAGGAGTCGCAGGAGAAGGTCCTGTTCTGGAACCACGCGATCGTGCACCCCCCGGTCGACCGGAACCTGCCGCCCGACCAGGTCGCGGACGTGTTCGTGCACGTGGAGAAGGAAACCGACGCGGGCCTTATCGTCAGCGGCGCCAAGGTCGTGGCGACTGGGTCGGCGCTGACGCACTACAACTTCATCGCGCATTACGGGCTGCCGATCAAGGACAAGAAGTTCGCCCTGGTGGCGACTGTGCCGATGGGCGCGGCCGGGATGAAGCTGATCTGTCGTCCGTCGTACACGGCGCAGGCGGCGGTGATGGGGAGTCCGTTCGACTATCCGCTGTCGTCGCGGATGGATGAGAACGACACGATCCTGGTGCTGGACAAGGTGTTGATCCCGTGGGAGAACGTGTTCATCTACGGGCATCTCGGCAAGGTGCAGCTGTTCACCGGTCGGTCTGGCTTCCCTGAGCGGTTCACGTTCCATGGGTGCACGCGGCTGGCGGTGAAGCTGGAGTTCATCGCTGGGCTGTTGGCGAAGGCTGTGGAGATCACGGGGACGAAGGATTTCCGGGGGGTGCAGAGCCGGATCGGTGAGGTTCTGGCTTGGCGCAACCTGTTCTGGGGGCTTTCGGATGCCGCTGCCCGCAATCCGGTGCCGTGGGTGAATGGGGCGGTGCTGCCGAATCCGGATTACGGGATGGCCTACCGCTGGTTCATGCAGATCGGATACCCGCGGGTCAAGGAGATCATCGAGCAGGACATCGCCAGTGGGCTGATCTACTTGAACTCGAGTGCGGAGGACTTCAAGAACCCCGAGATCCGGCCGTATCTGGACAAGTACGTGCGCGGGTCCAATGGGGTCGAGGCGGTTGACCGGGTCAAGGTGATGAAGTTGCTGTGGGACGCCGTGGGCACCGAGTTCGGTGGGCGGCATGAGCTGTACGAGCGGAACTACGCGGGCAACCATGAGGCCACGCGGGTGGAGCTCTACAGTTCCCAACTGGCCAACGGTCAGATCGACGGGTACAAGGCGTTCGTCGACCAGTGTTTGAGTGAGTACGACCTGGATGGGTGGACCGTGCCTGATCTTTCGGACTTTGCTGATCTTCGGCAGTTCCGGGATGGGCTCAACGGCTGATCACCGCGGACTAGGCCGCAGGACTTCGGTCCTGCGGCCTTGCTGCGTTCGGGGGCGTGCTGGGGGCTCTGGGTAGCCTGCTTGCTCTGCGGGTGCCTGTTTGGGTGGTTCGCGTTGTGGGGCTGCGGTTGCGTAGGGCTTGAGCTGCGACAACAACAACCAAGTCGCACCCCGCGCCTGAGCGGCATCGGGTGGAACTGGGCGATCGCACCCCAGGGCCAGCCGTCAGCAGGCCGGCCCGTCAGTAGGCCGGCCCGTCAGTAGGCCGGCCCGTCGGTAGGCCAGCCCTCAGCCCGCGAGCCGATCAGGCATCGACGCAGGCGGAACCGGCGGCTTCGCAGGCATCGGAATGACCTTCGCCAAAGCCGCCCGCCGGGAACTCCCAAACCGCCGCATCAACGGCCGCTCCACCAAGAAGTACAACCCACTGGACAGCAACACAGTGACCCCGGCCAACAGCAGCAGGATCCCAAGCGCGGCCGGAGTACTCCACGTCGTCCCCAACAGCCGATGCCCGTAATCAAGCACCAACCAGTGCAACAGATAGAACGCGAACGTGATCTCCCCCAGAAACACCATCACCCGACTGGAGAACACGCTCGGCTTCGCATCAACCTCAGCCGTCGCCAGGGCCACCAGGATCAACCCGATAGGCGCCACCGTCGTAGCCGCGATCCGAAACGCCCCGGGGAAGAACGGCGTCAACGCATAGAACGCGATGCCCACCGCCACAGTCCCCCCAACGCTCAACGGCAACCGCAACCCCGACTGCACAACGCGCGCGAGCACCATCCCCAGCACGAACTCCAACATCCGCACCGGCGGGAACACCCCCACGAACCAGTGCTGCCAGATGGTCAACTCCAACCCCGGCACCACCCCCGGAGCAGCCAACGCCGCAGGCGGCGGAATCACCCCAGCCAGCGCAGGCATCAACCACACCGCCGCCACCAGCCCACCAGCGGTCAGCCACAACGCGCGCACAGGAATCCGCCGCACCAGCATCATCACGAACGGGAACGACAGATAGAACAGCAGCTCGCACGACAGCGACCAGCTGATCAGGTTCCCCCGGAACGCGACCGACAGGTCCGGCACGAACGAGTGCAGCAGCGCGAAGTTGACCACCGACCCGAATCCGACGGCCGTCCCCAGCACAAGCGCCCCGAGCAGGAACGCCGCCGCGGTCGTCACCAGGTGGTTCGGGAAGACCTTCACCAACCGCCGCCGCCAGAAGCCGGGCACGGTGTCGGAGGCCCGAGCCGACCACGCCAGAACAAAGCCGCTGAGCACAAAGAAGAAGACGACACACGGGAATCCGCCGGGGGCGATGACCGCGCCCAGTAAGCCGGCGGTCTCCGCGGAGGAGAAGAAACCCCCGTACAGGATCGCGTGGTAGAGGAAAACGGTCATGACGGCGAGGAACCGGGTGCCGGTCAGCGACGTCAGTCTTGCCTGGTTCGCGGACATCGAAAATCCTCCGCACGCTGGGGTTTTCTCCCGACCATGACGTGCGGGGCCTGCCCGTGCATCCTCCGGCATGCGCTTCTCCCAGAATGCGGCGGGAAGACGCGGCAATACGGGATAGTACGACTGGCCTATTCGGACCCTAGCCTGGTGCGTAATCACACTTCGCCATCGACGTCTTAGGAGCCTTCCGATGGAGAAACGCTGTCCCGCACTGGATACCACTGGTCGGAATATCCACGCCGAGGCAGCCGCGCTGCGGGCGCTCGGTCCGGCCACCCAGGTCGAGCTTCCCGGCGGCGTCGTGGTCTGGTCGGTGACCAGCCACGCCGTCATCAAGGACATGCTGTCCAACCCGAAGGTGACCAAGAGCGCGCGCAACCACTGGCCCGCCTTCTACAACGGCGAACTCAACCCCAGCTGGGAGATGATCAGCTGGGTCGCCATGGACAACGTGTCGACGTCGTTCGGCAAGGACCACCTGCGGCTGCGCAGGCTCATCGGCAAGGCGTTCACCCCGCGCCGGACCGAGGCCGTGCGGCCGCTTGTCGTGGGCCTCACCAACATGCTGCTCGACGGCCTGGCCGCCACCCCGCAGGGCGAGGTCGTCGACCTCAAGGAGCGGTTCTGCTACCCGCTGCCCGGCATGCTCGTCGCCGAGCTGATCGGGATGGGTGAGCAGCAGCGGGCCGCGACGGCGAAGGTGATCGACATGATGGTCGACACCACGGTCACCCCCGAGGTCGCGCAGAGCATCCTGCTGGGCTGGCGCGGCGCCATGGCCGACCTGATCGCCGAGAAGCGGGCCAACCCCGGCGAGGACATCACCAGCGACCTCATCGCCGCGCGCGACGAGGACGGGTCGCGGCTCACCGAGCAGGAACTCGCGGACACGATCTTCGCCATCCTCGGCGCGGGCTCGGAGACCACGATCAACTTCTTCGACAACGCCGTCACCGAGCTGCTCACCCACCCCGAGCAGCTGGAACTGGTGCTGTCCGGCCAGAACTCGTGGGACGACGTCATCGACGAGATCCTGCGCGTCCAGTCCCCGCTGGCCAGCCTGCCCCTGCGCTACGCGGCCGAGGACATCGAGTTGGACGGCCTCACCATCCCCAAGGGCGACCCGATCCTGATCAACTACGCCGCCGTCGGCCGCGACCCCGCCCTGCACGCCGAGTGCCCGGAGGACTTCGACATCCAGCGGGAGAGCAAGGAGAACCTGTCGTTCGGCCACGGCCCGCACTACTGCCTCGGCGCGGGCATCGCCAGGCTGGTCGCCAACATCGGCCTGTCGACCCTGTTCGAGCGCTTCCCCGACCTGAGCCTGGCCGTGGACCGCGACGAACTGGTCCCGATGCCCACGTTCATCATGAACGGCCACCGCACCCTCCCCGTGCACCTGCACGCGGTGGCCGCACGCCAGGTCGCCTGACACACCGCCGGGGGCGTGGCTCGGCCGCGCCCCCGCGGGTCAGGCGGGAACCGCGATCACCACGCGGTTCGACTCGTAGCCGGAGGAGCCGCCGACCCAGCGGCCGCCGCAGGTCACCAGGACCAGGCGGTGGGTGCCGGTCTGGCCGAAGAACTCCTCGGCGCGGGCGGGCAGGTCGTTCTTGGCCACCGTCTCCACCCGTTCGACGCGGAAGCGCCATGACTTCCCCGCCGGGTCCACAATGGACGTGACGTCACCGATCTTGGACTCCCACAGCTCGGCGAACGGGCCCGTGCGCCCACGCCAGTTGACGTGGCCCGCGAGGACCGTGGCGCCCTTGCCCGCGTCGAGGGCTGCGCCCCACCAGGTCGCCTCGGACAGGCTGTCGGGGACGGGCAGGCTCGCGTCGGGGCCGAGTTCGCGCCGGACGAGCGTGGCCTGGCCGCCGCGGGCCAGTCGGACCGTGCCGGGGCTCTGCGCGGCGACGGGCTTCGGCGGGGCCACGGTCGGCGCGGACGAGGGCGGCGGAGCAACAGTGGTGGAGGGCGGCGGAGCCTGAGTGGGTGGCGCCGCCACGGGCACCACCGCACCGGCCACGTCGAGCGCGGACTGCGGCGGGTCACCGGCCGCGGCGGCTTGGCCGGAGACCACCACCGGCCCGCCGAAGGTCACCGCCGCGACCGCGGTCAGCACCACCGCGGCCGCCGCGGCCATCGGGAGGGGCCGAGGCATTCCCGTCAGCGCTCCCAGTCCTTGCGCATCCCGCGACCGACCACGAGCTTCGGCATCCGGCGCCGCGCCACGGCGAACGAGCCGCCCGCCACCAGCAGCACCAGCGCGCCGAGGCCGACGAGCAGGCCGGTCGACGGGCCGGAACTCGCCACCGCGGCCGTCGCGACCGCGGGGCCGTCACCGGCCGGGATCGTCTTGGGCACCGTCGGCACGTTCGGCTTGTTGACCAGCTTGAGCGCCAAGGTCTCCCCCGGCTTCACCGTCCCGCACGCCGACGGCGGCGCGGCCGGGTCGAAGGCCTGCTCGTACCCGGCGGGCGCGGCGACCTCGATGACGCAGATGTCCTGCGGGGTCTTCAGGTCGGGCACCTTCACGGTCCCGTCGGCGCCGGTCACGACCACCGTGGGCTTGCCGTCGGCGCCGACCAGCGGCTTGCCGTCCTGGCCGACCGCGGGCGCGACCTTGTCGGCCCCGGTGATCCGCAGCGACACCCCGGCGATCCCGGCGCCGGTCTTCTCGTCGATCTTCGCCACCGACACCGCCCCCGGCGCGGTGACCGCGGTCGTGGCCTCGGCGCCGGTCAGGGTCTTCTCGCCGCCGGTGCTGACGACACGCTGGGTGTCGACCTGCACCGCGGACCGCACGACGGGGCGGTCGGCCGGGCTGGCCAGCGACACCGCGAGCTTCGGGTTCGGGCCGGTCGGCGTCACGTTGACCGTCGCGGGTCCGCCGTCGACCGGGGTGGTCACCGTCAGCGTCGGGCGGCCTTCGGCGGTGGCGTCGGTCAGCGTCAGCGCGACCGCGACGCCCGCGACGCCCTTGCCCGCGGCGTTGTTGACCTGGACGGTCCACGCGTCGGGGGTGTCGATGATCTGCGGCTTGGTCGGCTTGGTGATCTTGACCGTCCATGGGCCGTGGTTGGCCGTGGCGTCGGCCTTGAGCTTGTCGACCGCGGCCTTCGCCGACGCGGGCAGTTTGGCGAAGTGGCCCGCCTCGTCGTAGGCGATCGTGCGGAAGGTGTTGGTGGGCGCGAGCTGGTCGGGCGTCTGCGGCGCGGCCGTCCACGAGTGCAGCAGGTGGGCCAGCGCGGCGGCCTCGTCGGCGCTCGTCGTGCTGGTGTAGCGCAGCAGCAGGTAGGAGATGTCGGCGGCCACGGTCGGCGCGAGTTCGGTGCCCCACTTGGTCTTCAGCGGCTCACCGGGCTGGTATTGCTCGTCGGTGTCCGGCGCCAGATAGGCGTAGCTGACGCACCACACGTGCTGGCCGCCCACGACGTAGGAGCCGAGCCAGTCGCTGGTGTCGGGGTTGCCCTTGTACGGCTGTGCGGGCGAGACCGAGTGTCCGATGCCGTGCTGTGGCGCCGCGATCGCGGCGGGCGCGGTGGCGACGAGCGCGACGGCCGTCATGGCCAGACCCGCCGTCGCCGCGATCAGCCGAGCGGGAAGAGAACTGCCCATGGTGTTAGTCGCCCCATCGAAGTCGGCGTCACAAGGATCCCGTGCGAGCCTTGCGGGTTCTCCGGGCGAGCCGCAATCCGCCTCCGGGGCGACTCCGATCGGCGGATGCGTTGACCCAGCGGAGAAATCCCGAGGTCCAGACCACGCGTTACGGTTCAGATGGCGTAACCCTTGTGCGGTCGGGCACAGATCGAGATCACGCAGAGTGCGGCGGTGGCCCAGCTCACTCGGCGAGCAGCTTGGCGAGCCGCTCGAAGCTCTGCGCCCAGCCCGCCTCGGACTGCTCGCGGATCTCCGCCGAGGTCACCATGACGATGTCGAGGCCGAGATCGGTGCCGCCCGGCGCGTCGGCGAAGGTGACCAGCCCGTCGACCGAGCGCATCTGCGGCAGGCACGGCGTCGGCTCGGTGAACCGCAACCGCTCCTGCTCGGCGACCTCGGTGAAGCGCGAGTCCATCGGCACCTCCATGCCGTACTCGGCCACCACCATGGTCAGCTTGAAAGTGCCGCCGGTGTGCGGGTCCAACTCGATCGACGACACCGGGACCTGGACCCCGTCCGGGCCCCACCACTGGCTGACCTGCTCCGGCTCGGTCCAGGCCCGCCACACTCGGTCGCGGGGCGCGTCGAACCGGTGGGACAGGACGACGCGCTGCTCGGAGAAGGTCATCTTCCACTCCCGTTGCTCGCCTACGCTGGTCGGTTCGAGCGTAAGTGCCGAGTCCGGGACTGTCATATCGAAACGGTGACGGTACCCCGCTGACCAGGCCGGAGACCATGGCCAAACCGGACAATGTGGGTTATCGGACGCATTCCCAGACGTTTTCACTGAATGTGAATCGCCAATTCAGTGAAATGCTTGCCCAATACTGTGAATCAATCACACAATCCTTGCACCGCTTGACGCGTTGTCCTGCACGACGTGCGCGTTCGGCGGTACCCCTGCGAACAAGGAGTATCCGCATGCGAGGGAAGTTCCGTGCCCCCGCCGCAAAGCTGGCTGGTCTGGGTCTGGCGGTCGCCGCGGCGACCGCAGGCCTGATGACGCCCGCCCAAGCGGCCGAAGGCAACATTCTGGGCGCCGAGAAGAGCAACGCCATCGAGGGCAGCTACCTGGTGGTGCTCAAGGACAGCGCGGCCGCACGCGGCGTCGACTCGCCCACCGAGTCGCTCGCCCGCAAGTACGGCGGCCAGGTCAAGCACACCTACCGCACCGCGCTGAAGGGCTTCGCGGTCAACCTGTCGGAGGCCCAGGCCCGCAAGCTGGCCGCCGACCCCGCCGTCCAGTACGTCTCGCAGGACGTCACCGGCCAGATCGATGCCGTGGCGTCCTGGGGGATCGACCGCGTCGACCAGCCGAGCCTGCCGCTCAACAGCACCTACACCGCGCCGAACTCCGGCTCCGGTGTCCACGCCTACATCATCGACACCGGCATCCTCCCGACCCACACCGACTTCGGTGGCCGGGCGACGTGGGACTACAACGCCATCGACACGAACAACACCGACTGCCACGGCCACGGCACCCACGTCGCGGGCACCATCGGCGGCGCGACCTATGGTCTGGCGAGGTCTGCGCGGCTGCACGGCGTCAAGGCGTTCAACTGCAACGGCGGCGGCAACCTGACCGCCACCGTCGCCGCGATCGACTGGGTGACCGCGAACGCGCAGAAGCCCGCTGTGGCGAACATGAGCTTCCACTTCGAGGACCCGTCGGTCGCCACCGCCACGCAGAACATGATCAACTCCGGGGTCACCGCCGCGGTCGCCGCGGGCAACGACTACGGCGCCAACGCCTGCAACGTCACCCCGGCCAAGGTCGCCGCCGCGCTGACCATCGGCTCGACGGCCAGCAACGACGCCAAGTCCGACTTCTCCAACATCGGCAGCTGCGTCGACCTGTTCGCCCCCGGCTCCAGCATCATCTCGGCGGGCACCAGCAGCAACACCGCCTCGCGCACCATGTCGGGCACCTCGATGGCCACCCCGCACGTCGCGGGCGCCGTCGCGCTGTACCTGTCGGCCAACCCGAGCGCGACCACCGCGCAGGTGCACAGCGCGATCGTCGACAACGCGGTCACCGGCAAGCTGACCAGCATCGGCACCGGCTCCCCGAACCGCCTGCTGCAGGTCCAGTGGATCGGCGGCGGCACCCCCGGCGGCGTGACCGTGGCGAACCCGGGCAGCAAGACCGGCACGGTCGGCACGGCTCTGACTGTCACCAACAGCGCTTCGGGTGGCACGGCGCCGTACTCGTGGTCGGCCACCGGCCTGCCCGCGGGTCTGTCGATCAACGCCACGAACGGCACGATCTCGGGTACCCCCACCACGGCGGGCACCTCGAACGTCACCGTCACGGCGACCGACAGCTCCAGCCCGGCCAAGTCGGGTAGCGCGTCGTTCAGCATCACCATCAACCCGACCGGCGGCACCTGCGCGGCGCAGACCAACGGCACCGACGTGTCGATCCCGGACTCCCCGGGAGCGGCCGTGACCAGCACCATCACGCTGTCGGGCTGCACGGGCAACGCCTCGGCCACCTCGAAGGTCGAGGTGCACATCAAGCACACCTGGCGCGGTGACCTGGTCATCGACCTCGTGGCGCCGGATGGCACCGCCTACCGCCTGAAGAACTCCAGCAGCAGCGACAGCGCCGACAACGTGGACACGACCTACACGGTCAACCTGTCCTCCGAGGTCCGCAACGGTGCCTGGAAGCTCAAGGTCCAGGACGTCGCCCGCTACGACGTCGGCAACATCGACACCTGGACGCTGACGGTCTAGGCCGATGACTGAGGGCCACCTCCGCAGGGGCGGAGGTGGCCCTCAGTCGTTTCTACAGCGCGGTGGTGTTCTTCATGACGTCGCCGCGGAAGAGGCCCTTCGGGTCGAGGCGAGCGCGGACGGCGTCGACTCGGGCGACGGCCTCCGGGGTCAGATGGCCCTGGGGCTGGTCCGGGCTCTCGATGAACGTCGGTGCCGTTTTGCCGCTGTCCCAAGGGGAAAGCGCGGCGCGGGCGAGTTCGAGGTGGTCGTGGATGACGGCCGAGACATCGGCGTCCAGCGGGATTCCCGCGCCGGAGTAGAGGTAGGGCGCGGGCAGGTGGTCGAGGGCGCCGCCGTTCGGTGCCGGTTCGGCGAGTTTGCCGCCGAGCTGCCGCAGACCCGCCATGACCAGCGGGGAATCCGAGCCGAACACGCGGACGAACTCGTCGATCGCGTCGTCGCCCAATCCGGTGAGCAGGAAGTGGTCGCCCTGTGCGGGGACGGGTTCGTCGGGGTCCATATGGGTGGCGAGGACTTCCTGCGGGGTCGTCAGGTGCCAGGTGTCCATCACAGGTTCGGCGACCGCACGCAGGGGCGCCAGGAGGTCGTCGGCCTGGGCGAGGGCCTGGGCGTCGTCACCGGTGGCGAGCACGACGCCGTCGACGCAGATCATCGTGCCGCCCGTGAGGATCTCGGGGACGCCGGGGAACGGGGGCAGGTTCAGCACCCGGAACGACGTGGACACCTCGGTGGGCGCGTCCTGGCACCACTTGTCCCACAGCGAAAGCAGCGTCCGCGCGTGCTCGCCCGGCCAGAACGCGGTGCCGGTGACCACAGTGGACGCCGGGAACAGGTCGACCTCGACCGCGGTGACCACGCCGAAGCCGCCACCGCCGCCGCGCAGCGCCCAGAACAGCTCGGGTTCGTTGTCGGCGTCGGTCCAGACGAGGTCTCCGTCGGGGGTGACCAGTTCGATGCCGCGCACGTGGTTCGACGCGAGGCCGGTGTGCCTGCCGTAGAAGCTGATGCCGCCGCGCAGGAGGTAGCCGACGACGCCGACGGTGGCCGCGGAGCCGTGCGGGGCGGCCAGGCCGTGCGCGGAGGTGGCCTCCACGACGGCCTTCCACTGCGTCCCTGCGGGAATCCGGGCGACGCGGCGGTCGGGGTCGACCTCGACGACACCACCCAGCTCGGTGCGGATGAGGACCGAGCCCGCCATGGACTTGGCGCTGCCGGACGAGTGTCCCGTGGTCTGCACGCGCACGGCGAGGCCCGCGGACTTGGCGTAGGTGATGCCCGCCCGGATCTGGCCGACGGTCCGCGCGGTGAGCGCGGCGGCCGGGGTCACCGGCGCGGCGAGGTTGAACACGTGGGTCGCCGCGACATAGGCCGGGTCCCCGGGAAGGGCGATGCTCGCGTCCCGCTCGTCGAAGCTGGTCATACCCAGCAGCCTCCTACCGGGCGGCTGAGCACGACATCTCCGATCATGCCGGATTCCGCCGCATTCCCAGAGATGCGGCGGGTTCCACGCGGGTGTGACCCTGAGCGCCATGAGCGAATTCGACGGCAAGAGCGTGTTGATCACTGGCGGCGGCAGCGGCATCGGCCTTGCCACCGCCCGGCGACTGGTGGACGCGGGCGCCCGCGTCGCCATCGCGGGCCGCGACGGCGACCGCCTGGAGGCGGCGGCCAAGGAGCTGGACGCGGGTGAGCGGGTCATCGCCGTTCAGGCTGACGTGGCTCGCGTCGGCGAACTGGACGGGCTGATCGGCGAGATCCAGTCGAAGTTCGGCAGCCTCGACGGTGTGTTCGCGAACGCGGGCGTCGGGTTGAACGCGCGGACGGCGGACATCACCGAGGCCGACTTCGACTCGGTGGTCGGGACGAACTTCAAGGGTGCTTTCTTCACCGTGCAGAAGGCCCTGCCGATCCTGAACGACGGCGCGTCGATCGTGTTCAACGCCTCGTGGCTGGTGCACCGCGGCATGGGCATGGGCTCGCTGTACGCGGCCAGCAAGGCGGCTGTGCTGAACCTGGCCCGGACGTTGGCTCCGGACCTGGCTGAGCGCGGGATCCGGGTCAACACGGTGACCCCCGGCCACATCAAGACCGAGATGTTCGACGCGGTCACCGGAAACGACCAGGTGCGGGAGTTCTTCCGCGGCCAGGTCGCCATCGGCCGCCTCGGCGATCCTTCTGACATCGCTGACGCGGTGCTGTACCTGCTGTCGGCGCGGTCCTCGTACATCACCGGCCAGGAGCTGGTGGTCGACGGCGGTCTCGTGGGATCGGTGCCGAGCTAGGTCCGTGTGGGTGCCTGTTTGGGCGATTCGCGTTGCGGGGCTGCGGTTTGGTGAGGCTTGAGCTGCGCTTACCTGAAGATCGCGATCGGGTGCACGGTCAGCGTGCGGGTCTCCGAGTCCCATTCCTGCACCTGCCCCAGGCACCGCGCTGGGAACTCCGCCGCGGGAACCGTCACCCCGCTCAACCCCTTCGCCGCGCACCGCAGCACCACCTCGTCGGCGGAGTCCCCCAGTGGCGCCTGGAACACCGCCGTCTCCTTGCTCTTCTCGACCAGCCGGAACCGCCCCCGCAGCGACACGAACGAGCCGAGTTCCCGAGGCCGCACCCAAAGGGGTGTGGCCTCGTCCTCGATGTCCAGTGTCTTCGTCAGGGCCCGGTTCGACACCACGTCCCGCTTGCGCAGGTCCACGTAGATGATGTCGTCGGCGTCCTCCAGGACATCGATGATGAGGCCGATGACCGTGATGGCGTCGTTGTTCTCGATGTAGCGACGGAAGACCTCACTGTTGTTGGTCCCCTTCTTGCCGACCTTCACCGCCGACACCTCGGCGCTCACGGCGGTCTCGTCGGCCTCGCTGATGCGTTCCTCGACTTCCTGGGTGAGGGCCGCACGATATTTCCCGCCGAACTGGCGGTACAGGCGGAGTACGAACTGTTCGTCGAGGTAGAAGCTCACGCCGTGGCCGGTGGGCGTCGCGGGGGTTCGGGCGCGGCGCCAGTGGCGCAGGGCGATTGTGACGGCGGTGGCGACGAGGGCGATCTCGGTGAACCACAGCAGCAACCATGGCCACCAGATCTGTAACCACGCCGCGTCAAATACAGCCACGGATCTCCTTCAGGGCTTCGGGGAGTGAGGCCGCGGCCTCGACCAGCGCGCCGCCGGTTCTGCTGGCCACTGTGGACAGTTCGACCAGGTCGGCTTCGCCGAGGCGGAGCGCGTAGAGGCGGGTCGTGGTGGCGCGGGTCGGGAAGCGGGCCAGGAACTCGGCCGCGGACTCACCCGCGGTGGTCAAGCCGTCGGTCATCAGCACGATCACGGCTGGGCGCTGGAGGGTCGCGGCCAGGTCGTACGCGTGTTCCACCGTGGACCAGATCGCGGTGGCGCCGTCGAAGGAGTCGACGCCGACGAAGTCGCGGGCGGCGGCCAGGTCGGCGGGGTCGGTGCCGAACTCCTGCTCCGCCAGCACTTTCCCGCCGAACCGGATCACGGTGAAGCGCTCGCCCTTGGCGAAGCGGGCGAACGTGGGGGCGCCCGCGCCGGTTAGGTCGGCGAACGCGGTGCGCAGGCCGTCGATGCGGTCGCCGCGCATGGAGCCGGAGAAGTCGAGCAGGAAGATCACGTGCCCGGGGACGCGGGTGGTGGCGTAGTTGGCCAGCAGGCGGTCGATCACCTCTGACTGGTCCGGGAAGTACAGCGCCGTGCCGGTGTCGCCGAAGTGCTTGGGGCGCACTACATCGGGGTTGATCGGCCTGCGGAACGTGGTGTCCATGATCCGCTGCTGCACGGGCGCGCTGCGCAGCCACTCGACGACTTTGTCGTAGGCTGCGCGCTTGTCCTGGTCGAGCAGGACCAGTGGGTACTCCGACTGCACGACGCCGTCCGCGGGGTAGATGATCTCCAGCGGTTCGGCGAGCGCCCCGCCCGCGTTGAGCGCCATGATCACCGACTCGTGCGCGACGATCCCCTCAAGCTCGCCTTGGTGCGCGGCGTATTCGTCGTCGGTGCGGGTGTTCCCGACGTGGAAGCCCCGCAGCCGGTCGCACTGGACGTCCTCCAGTCGCAGCGCGCGCCCGGTCCCGGCCGCCGCCGTCGCCACCCCGACGAGCGCCACGAGGCCGCTGCCGCTGCGCAGCGGGTCGGCCATGGCGAAGCGCAAGCCGCCCGCGGCGGCCCGGTCGGCGATGGTCGCCCAGGTGACCGGGCCGCGCGAGCGCAGCTCGGCGGCCACCCCGCGCTTCACCCCGACGACCACCGGCGACAGCATCGTCCGCGTGCTCAGCGGCTTGGGCGCGGCGCTCTTCGCGAGCTTGAGCTGGAGGTATCGGTCGGACGACAGCCACGCCGCGTCGTGTCCTGGCGGGAGTTCGGCGGCCGAAGCCGTCAGGTCGAGGTCGAGGGTGACCCCGGTGTCGCGGGTCAGGTCAGCCAGCAGCGGACGCAGGTCGGCGAGTTCCGGGCTGGCCGCGACGCGCAGGGTCACCGGAGCAGGCCCGACGAGGGAACACGAGGCGGCGAGCAGGGCGAGCACCGGGACCAGGCGCGCCAACCGGCTCGTCACCGCGCGCAACCGCCGACCTCGGTGACCATCTGGTCCTGGTAGACCCAGTCCATGGGGACCGCCTCGGTCTCGTCCGCGCGGGTCATCGGGTTGGGGATCCGCCGCTCCGCCAGGAACGCGGCGAGACCCCGGCTGGAGAACGTGCCTTCCCGGTCGAGGACGCGGAACCCGAGTTCCATCGCGCGGCGTTTGAACTCCGGCCGTTCGGCCACCAGGTGCCCGAGACGGTCACCGTCGTCGGTGAACGTGATCAGTGCGGGCTTCGCGTAGACCGACGTGTCCGGGTAGAGCAGCACCCGGTCCCGGTCGACAGGCAGGCCATTGTCGGCCCGCCTGATCTGCCAGGCGAGGTACTGGTGTTCGTACATCACGATGATCGGCGCGATCCGCCGTCCCTCGTCGACGAAGTAGTTCTCGGTCGGCGCGGCGGACTCCAGGCCCTGTGACCGGTACAGGTCCCTGACCCGCTTGGCGAATGCCGAGGTCTGCTCGGTCGACGTCGGGATGCGCCCGTGCTCGGTCTGCGACAGCAGGGCGAGGTAGGCGCCCGCGCCGTAGGACGTGCACAGCTCCGAGGTCTGCGCGAGGACGACGTTGCCGTTGGTGAAGCCGTGCCCGCCGATGTTCAGGTCGTTCCAGGTCTGGCCGGTGCGGGTGAGCTTCACGAACTCGACCATGTTCAGCTTGAAGTAGAGCCCGTCGGAGTCGGGGTAGGGCGTGGCCACACCCCGGTCGACGAGCGCCGACGCGTACTCGCGATAAGTCGCGAGGACGACCGGGGTGATGAACGGCTTGAAGTGGTTCTTGAACGGGTTGTTCTTGGTGATCAGCGCGGCGACGGCCTGGCCGGACGGGAACTGGAAGTCCAGCCCCGCGTTGCTGCTGGTCGCGGCCTCGCGGGAGCCGACGTGGCTGACCTCGACGCGCATGTGGTGGCGCAGCAGGAGGTCCTTGACGACGGGGTCGTCGAAGTAGTCGGCCTTCGAGCCCATCTTCGCCTTCATGACCACCAACTGTTGGGCGGGCAGGGCGAGCGTGCCGGAGACGAGCAGCACGACGAACCCGATGACCGCCAGCGACGCGACCGGCCCGAACGACCGGAGGAAGCGTCGCCGCAGGTAGAACGGCCGCGGTGCTCTGCGCACGGCGAGTAGCGGCTCGTCGGCAGTCATCCCAGGCTCCCCCGAACGATCTTCCCCGTCACAGCCTGAGTCGGGTCGGGTGACGAGGGCGTTACGGAACGCTCGCGGAATTCACCTCAGGGCCTTGACCAACTCGTCGACGTCCTCGTCGGAGGTGGCGATGCTCGGGCCGACCCGCACACGCCGCTCCCGGTACGGCGTCACCGTCGCCGAGACGCCGCGCGCGTGCAGCGCGGCGACCACCGCCTGCGGCTCCTGGCCGTCGACGTCGAAACACACCAGGCCCGCCGAGTCCGCCGCCGGGGTCCGCAGCTTGATCGACGGGATGCCCGCGAGCCCCGAGCGCAGCCGCTCGACCTGTTCCCTCGTTCGCGCGGCGACCCGTTCCCGGCCGATGGCGAGGTGGAAGCGGAACGCGTCCGCCAGGGCCCAGCGGTGTTCGAACGAGTGGTAGCCGCCCGGGGTGAACAGCGCCGCCGTGGTCGGCCCTGGCGGCGTGCCGTCGAGCCACTCGACGAACGCGGGTCCGCTGAACGACGGCAGCACCGGGTCCACCTGCGCCCAGGCATCGGCCTTGCCCCAAACGATCCCGGTGCCGCGCGGCCCGAACAGCCACTTGTGCGTCCCCGAAACCAGGAAGTCACAGCCAAGGTCCGCGACCCGCTCCGGCGCCACCCCGAGCCCGTGCACCGCGTCGACACACAGCAGCGCGCGCTCAGCGGGCGCCCGGTCGGCGTTGTGGGCGGCGACGACATCGGCGATGGCGCGGACCGGCACCTTCACCCCGGACACCGAGTGCACCCACGTCACCGCCACAACCCGCGTCGACGGCGTCAGGCCCGCCTTGATCCGCGCGACCATCTCGTCGGCGGTCGCCTTCTCCGGCTCGTCGTAGAGCGACACCCGGCGCACGGGGACACCGCGCATCCGCAGGGCCTGGTGGGTGGAGTAGAAGTCGTGCTCGGTGGTCAGCACGTCCTGACCAGCGGCGATCTTGACCCCCGCGTAGAGCAGGCCGAGTCCCATGGTGGTGCTGTCGGTGAGCGCGATGTCCGCGGCGTTCCCACCGAGATACTCCGCGGCTGCCGCCCGAACCGCGTCCTCACCGCCACCTTGGGCGTCGAGGTAGGCGTGGGTGTCCTTGTCCAACTCCGCGCGGTGCTTCTCGATGGCCTCCGCCACCGGACGCGGATGCGTGGCCAGCACATACGCGGAGAACTGCCGGACGTCGCGCGTCAGCGGGAATTGCGCGCGAACCGACGCCCAGTCCTTCGGGTCGAAGGCGGGCTGCGCGGTCGGCGCAGTCGGTGCGGGCTCTGCCGTGCACCCGGCAGCGACCAGCCCGACCGCGCCTGCCGCTAGGACCCGCCGCCTGCTCAGCTCCACCATCGGGCCAGTATCGGCCAAACAGGCAGGCGGGGTGTAGAACTAGCCCTCCAGGCTCGTCGTGAGCGCCTGCCAGTCCAGCACGGGCGCGGCCAGGTCGCGGATCGAGGCGAGCAGGCCGAGGCGGGCGGCGCGAACAGCCGGGTCCTCGGCCATCACCAGGATCTCGTCGAAGAACGTGTTCACCGGGGCGGTGAGCACCGCCGCCGACGCGACGAAGCCGGCCAGATCCGTGCCCGCGGAACCAGCCTTGACGAACGCCTCGTGGAGGGCGATCTCGGCGGGCTCGGTCAGCGCCGCCGGGTCGTAGCCGACCACCGTGTCGGCGGGGACGATCCGACGGACGCGCTGCAGGGCGGCGGCCAAGGCGGCGAAGTCCGGGTCGGTGACGCGCTTCGTCAGCTCGGCCAGCGTCTCGTCGGCCGTCGCGGGGGCCTGGGCCAGCGGGAGGACGGCCGCGACGAGGTCGTGTGCGTGGCCCGCGTCGAGCAGTTGCTGTTCGAAGCGGCGGATCACGAACTCGGCGACGTCGGCCAGCACGGCGTCGCTGACCTCGATGCCCTGTGCGCGGACCCGGGACGCGGCGGCGGAGAGGCCACGGGACAGCGTGATCGCCCGCAGGTCGGGGAACGCGCGCAGGATCGCCACGACACCCGCGGCCGCGCGGCGCAGGCCGAACGGGTCGGAGCTGCCGGTCGGCTTGGCGCCGATGGCGAACAGGCCCGCCAGGAGGTCGAAGCGGTCGGCCAGGGCCAGCAGCGCACCCGGGACGGTGGTCGGCACCGCGCCGCCGCCGGTGCGCGGCAGTTCCATGTCGAACAGCGCCTGCGCGACGGCCTCGGTCTCGCCTGCGCGGCGCGCGTACTCGCGGGCCATCGTCCCGGCCAGGCTGGTCAGCTCGATGACCATCTGCGAGCCGAGGTCGAACTTCGCCAGCTCGGCGGCACGCGCGAGCGTGTCAGTGTCCACACCGGACACATCGCTCGCCAGATCCTGTGCCACCGCGCCGATCCGGTCGGCACGCTGGGCGACGGAGCCGAGCTTCTCCTCGAAGGCGAGCTTGGCGATGCCCTCCTTCATGGTGGCCAGCGGCGTCTGCAGGTCGGCGCGCCAGAAGAACGCGGCGTCCTCATACCGGGCGCGCAGCACGGCCTCGTTGCCCGCGCGCACCTTGTCGTGGTCGCACGCTCCATTCGCGACGGCCACGAAGTGCGGCAGCAGCACGCCGGACGCGGCGCGCACCGGCAGGTAGCGCTGGTGCTTGCGCATGACCGTGGTCAGGATCTCGGCGGGCAGCTCCAGGTACTTCTCGGCGAACGAGCCGAGCAGCGCGTTGGGTTCCTCGACCAGGTTGGTGATCTCGTCGACCAGCGCGGACTCGGCCTCAGCGTCGACGTCGCCGCCGACGGTGGCCGCCAGCTCGCGCGCGGCGGCGACGATGCCCGCGCGACGCTCGGCCTGGTCGAGCACGATCCCGTGCGTGGCAAGGAAAGCCGGGTAACCCTCGGCCGACGTCACCGCGACCGTTGGCTCGGCGGCCGTGCGGTGCACGCGCGTCGTCGTGCCCGCGGTCAGCGCGGACACCGCGACCGGGACCGGGGTGTCGCCGAGCAGCGCGACCAGCCAGCGGACCGGGCGGGTGAACGAGAGCTTCGGGTCGCTCCACCGCATGTTCTTGTCGGCGCGCAGATCGCCGACGACCTCGCCGAGGATGCCACTGAGCACCTCGACCGCGCCGCGCCCGATCTCGGGCTTGGTGATGCCCACATAGGACACCCCGTCGACCTCGATCTTCTTCAGCTCGGCCGGGTCGACGCCCTGGCCGCGCGCGAAGCCCGCGGCGGCCTTGGTCGGGTTGCCGTCGGCGTCGAACGCGGCGGACTCGCGCGGGCCGCGCACGGTGCGCTCGGCGTCCGGCTCCCGCGCGCCGACGGACTCGACGAGCGCGACGACGCGGCGAGGGGTGGCGAAGGTCGTGATGTCGCCGTGCGCGAGGCGGGTGGCCGCGAGCTTGTCGGCCAGCGCGGCGCGCATGGACTCGGCGGTGCGGTCGACCTCGTGCGGCGGCAGTTCCTCGGTGCCGATCTCGAACAGCAGCGTGCGCTCGCCGTCGACCTCCGCGAACTCGACCGGCGCGGCGGCGACGGCGGGCACGTCCGCGGTTCCCAGCGGGTGCCCCAGTTCCGCGCGCCGCTCCGCCCACAGCGTCGCGACTTCCCTTGCCAGGCCACGCATCCGCGCGAACGCCTTGGCGCGCTCGGTCGTGCTGACGGCGCCCCGCGCGTCGAGGACGTTGAATGTGTGCGAACACTTGAGCACGTGGATGTGGGCGGGCACCGGCAGGCGGAGGTCGAGCAGCCTGCGGGCCTCGCCCGCGTATTCCTCGAACAGCCGCCGCTGCGAGTCCACATCGGCGTCGTCGAGATAGAACCGGCTCATCTCGTACTCGGCCTGCCCAAAAGCCTCGCCATAGGAAATTCCGGGCGCGTAGGAGATATCCGCGAAATGGTCCACACCTTGCAGCGCCATCATGATGCGTTCGACGCCATAGGTGATCTCGACCGAAACCGGGTCGAGCGTCATTCCACCCGCTTGCTGGAAATAGGTGAACTGGGTGATCTCGAGACCATCAAGCCACACCTCCCAGCCCAGCCCCCACGCGCCGAGCGCGGGCGAGGCCCAGTTGTCCTCGACGAAGCGGACGTCGTGGGCGCGCACGTCGATGCCGAGGGCCTCCAGGCTGCCCAGATATAGCTCTTGCGGGTTACCCGGGTCGGGCTTGAGGATCACCTGGAACTGGGTGTGGGTCTGCAGCCGGTTCGGGTTCTCCCCGTACCGGGCGTCGTCGGGGCGCACGCTGGGCTCGACGTAGGCCACCCGCCACGGCTCCGGCCCGAGCACGCGGAGCACGGTCGCCGGGTTGAGGGTGCCCGCCCCCACCTCGGTGTTGAACGGCTGCACCACCATGGCGCCGCGCTCGGTCCAGTACCTGGTCAACGCGAGCAACGCGTCCTGCATGGTCAGCACAGTGCAACCTCATCTACGAACCTGGAGGGGATGTCGGGCAGTCTAGTGCGTATGCGCACCAGCCCCGACCTGTGGTTCCGCCGCTTCCACCCGGCCCCCGACGCCGCCAGTCGGCTGATCTTCCTGCCGCACGCGGGCGGGTCGGCCAGCTACTACTTCCCGTTCTCCCGCGCGCTGTCACCCGACGTGGACGTGGTCGCGGTGCAGTACCCCGGCAGGCAGGACCGGCTGGCCGAGCCGATGGTCGACTCGGTGGTCGGTCTGGCCGAGGCGGTGGCGGAGTTGATCGAGCCGTGGCTGGACCGCCCGGTCACCCTGTTCGGCCACAGCATGGGCGCTTCGGTGGCCTACGAACTGGCACTGCGGGTGCCGGTGTCCCGCCTGGTCGTGTCCGGCCGCTTCGCACCGAGCGTGGCCCGCGACGAGTCCTTCCACACCCTGGACGACGCCGGGATCCTGGCCAGGACCCGCGAGCTGGCGGGCACCGAGGCCGAACTGCTCGACGACCCGGACATCGTGGCGATGGTCCTGCCCACGATCCGCAACGACTACCGCGCCGCCGAGCTGTACCGGGGCGCGCCCGGCGCCCGGATCGACGCCCCGATCCTGGCCATGACCGGCGACGCGGACCCGCGGACGACGATCGACGAGGCCAAGCGGTGGGCCGACCACACGACGGGGGCGTTCGACCTGGAGGTCTACCCGGGCGGCCACTTCTTCCTGAACGACAATCTGCCCGCGATCGTGAACCGTCTGCGCTGACCGGGTCGGGCGGAGCCCTCCAGCTCCGCCCGACACCCCCGGTTAGCGGTCCTCCGCCAGCAATTGCCGCGGAAGCCCGGCAGGCAGATCCGTCCGGCGAGTCACCTTCAGCTTCCGATAAACCCTGGTCAGATGCTGTTCCACCGTGCTCACCGTGATGTAGAGCTTCCCGCCGATCTCCCGGTTCGTGTGCCCAAGCGCCGCCAGCACCGCTACCCGTCGCTCGGCTTCGCTCAGCACGTCCATGCTGAGGTTCTCCGCCTCGGACTGGTAGGTCTCCACCTCGCGGGCGGGGTGCAGGTCGCGGCTGAGGGGCTCGGCCTGACATCGCTTCGCCATCTGCAGCGCCCGGCGTGCGACTGCCCTGGCCTTCTCGCAGGCCCCGGTGTCCTGGTGGGCCTGGCTGAGGTCCGTCAGCGCCCTGGCCAGCTCGAACCGGTCGCCGCCCGCGTGCAGCAGGTCGACCGACTCGGCCAGGATCGACACGCGCCGGTTCGGTTCGACGGTCGCGGCGAGGATGCGCATGGCGACACCCCGGTTGCGGGCACCGCGGCACCCCGGCAGGGCCAGGTGCTCGGTGATCAGCGCGCGGGCCGCCTCCCGGTTGCCCAGGGCGAGCTGCGCCTGCGCGGCACCAACCCGCCAAGGGGCGATGGCGGGCAGATCGATCGACCAGCGGCCCATCAGCTCGCCGCAGCGCTGGAAGTCGCTGAGCGCGGCGTGCGGGCGGTCGGTGGCCAGGTAGTGCGCGCCCCGCGCGTACAGGTACTGCAGGCCGAACTGGGTCTGGAAGACCGCGTCGGCGACCGGTTGGCGCAGCAGTGTCGCGGCGAGCTGGTGGTCGCCCATGGCGGTGGCCGCGGCCACGCGCACGGCGAGCACCGAGCCCATCACCACGCCCCAGCCCTGGGCGGACACCGCGTCGGCGGCCACCCTGGCGAACTCGGCCGCGGCGGGCAGGTCGCCCTGGCGCAGCGCGATCTCGCCGCGCAGCGCGCCCAGCACGGCCTGCCAGGTGACCGCGCGCCTGCTCGTGGCCTCGGCCAGCAGCGCGTCGCACACGGTGGCCGCGCGGTCGATGCGGTCGGCGTGGACGAGGGCGGCCAGCGCGCACAGCTGCGCGCCGAACGCCTGCTCACCGAGCCTGCAGCTCTGCAGGATGTACTCGGCGGCTCGGGCGGTGTCGCCGTCGGCAGAGCCGGTGCGGATCGCGTCGAGCACGGCGGCGCCGCGGCTCCACGGGTCGTCCGTGCCGGTCGGACGCGGCATGGACTTGATCCGGTCGGTCGCGCCGGGGGTGATGAACGACAGCCACCGCACGACCAGCCCGAGGTAGCCCGCGGCCTGGTGGTCCGGGTCGCAGGCGACCGCGGCCAGCCCGGCCAGGGTGCCCGCCAGGTCCTCGGTGTTGCCGTACCAGGTCAGGAACTTGGCCAGGTGGACGGCGTTGTGGTCGGCCAGGGTGCCGCTGGCCCGCGCGTCGAGAAGCGGGGTCACGTGGCGCAGCGCGGCGGCCGGGTTCTCCCGCCACTCGACCCGCAGCAGCTGCGTGACGATGTCGGCGTGCTCGGTCTCGTCGGTGCAGGACCGGGCGGCCAGGTCGAGCCGGGCCATGGCCAGGTCGAGCCGGTCGGCGACCTGCGCCTCCTGCGCGGCGTGGCGCAGCGCGGCCACCGCCCACTGGCCGTCGGCCTGGTCGGCGGCCACGAGGTGGTCGGCGACCTGCGCGGCGTCGGCGCCGTCGTGGTGCAGCAGCCAGGCCGCCCGCAGGTGCCGCGCGGCGCGGTCGGCCTTGCCGAGGCCGTGCAGCACCGCGGCCTTGGCCACGGGGTGGCGGAAGCGGCCGCCGTCGAGCAGCCCGGCCAGTTCCAGCACCTCCAGCACCGACGCGGCGGACTCGGTGCTCATGTCGAGCAGCCTGCCGACCAGCGCGGGGGTGCCCGCGTCGCCCAGCAGCGCCAGGCCGCGGGCGACCTCGAGCATCGCGGGCTCCCAGCGGTGCAGGCAGGAGATTACGGCGTGCCCGTAGGCCTGGCCGACGGCCATCTCCTTCTCCCGGCCGCCTCCGGTGCGCGTGGCGGCCCGATAGTCCTCGATCAGCGCGGTGGCCAGCAGCGGGTTACCGCCGCTGAGCGCGTGGTGGACCGGGGCCAGGGTGCGCGCGGTGGCCGCGTCGAGCTCGGCGCGCAGCAGGTCCTCGACGCCGCGCTTGGAGAGCGGGGCGAGCCGCAGGTGGGTGGTGTTGGGCTGGCGGGTGACCTCGGCGCGGAACACCGCGCGGGTCGGGCGGGGCAGTGCCCACTCGGTCAGGATGATCATGACCCGGGCGAAGCGCATCCTCCGCTGCAGGTAGAGCAGGGCCTGCAGGGACGGTCCGTCGGCGAACTGCACGTCGTCGACGCAGAGCACGACCATCGTGGTCTTGGCCGCCTCCATCAGCGCGGCGCACAGACCTTCGAGGATCAGCGCGCGGGACCGGCCGATGCTGACTGGATCGGGCCGGGCCGCGTCCGCCGGAGCGGTGTCGCCGCTGAGGAGCGAGGCGACGTTCGCGGCCACGGCCTCGGGTAACGTCTGCGCGCTCGCCAGCTGCTTGAGCACGCCGAAGGCAAGGCTGTGCTCCGCGCGTGAGCCCGTCGCGGTCAGGACGGTGGCGCCCTTGCCCGCGGCGTGCTCGGCGAAGGTGTGCAGAAGTTCGGTCTTGCCGCTGGCCACCCCGCCGCTGATCAGCGCGACCTGCCCCCGGTTGCGCGCACAGTCGGCGAAAAGCCGGTTCAGGGTTCTCAGTTCCTCGTTCCGCTCGACCAGCGCCATCCGTCGCCTTTCCCCTGTGAGCCCACCTCGGCCCAGGCGTCGCCTCCGCACCCGGACCGAAGTCACTCAGCGTGACCAGTTTTTCCCGTTACCCCACGGTCGAGACTGAATCTAACGGCATCACGAGCAATTGTGGAAGGTTTCCCAAGTGCCCGGGTGAGCTTTCCTCGATCTTGACTGCCACTCGCTTTTCCTGTCCGCCGTTCGGTCCATTCCACTCATCCCTCGGTCGTACAACGGCGAGCCAGGTCGGTGAAGCGGCAACAACTTTCCCACATGGGGCGCGTGCCGTCTCGAACTTTGGAGGTACACGCCGAGAAGCGTTGGGAGGTTGGCCAGTTTCCAACCGTGAACCTCAAGACCAGATCAAGTCCCCAGTGGACCCGGTTCGGCCAACCGTCCCGAAACGGACACCTGGGCGGGGTGGCCCGGCAACCCACCACACAGGACTGACAGCACCGCTCCACCATTTCGCTAACTGGCGGTAACCAATACGGGATAACGCCGCCGATTCCGGAGCGAAACGGATCACATTGTTTCTGTAACCACCCCGCTTGGCAAAGAATTTTCCGGCCCGCATGCGCGTGCCGCGGTTTAGCGGGCGCACCCGCGCGGGCTTACCGTCACGGAAGTGGCTACGTTGGCGACCAACAGTGAGGAGGCTGCGATGTGGGAACCGGACCTGGCCCGGCTGATCACCCTCCTCGTCGACCCCGCCCGTCACCGCGAGGCCGCCGCACTGCTCGCCGACGCGCCGAAGTCGCTGGCCGCGGCGCGGCTGCGCCGCAAGGTCAAGTCCGCCATCGAGCGCGGTATCCGGCCGTTCGACCTCGCGGGGAAACTGACCGACCACGAACTTCCGGTGGTGTTGCGGGCAATCGGCCCATTGCTGGCGTCCGACCGGCACCGGGCGACCGCGTCCGCCGCGCTGCTGACCGCGCTGCGCCCGAGGCCGTACCCGACGAACTCCGGCTATGGCAGGCCACCCGACACCGGATATGGCCAACCTCTGCCATACGAGCCCACCGACGAAGCGCCACACAAAGGTGTGGGGCCTCGGCGCCCCCGGCCCGTGTGGCCCCGGCCGACTTGGCCGCGGCCCGAATTTCCCCCGCCGATCCACGGCCACCCCGGCGACGTCCCGATCCGACCGTCCGATCCGGACTATCCGATCGTCCCCGGTGAGCCGGACCCGGAACAGACCGGCGCGTTCCCCGTCGTCCCCGGCAAGCCGGACCCCGCGCACACCTTCCCCGACACCGGCACCCGGCAGGCGTGGCCGAGCCTGGTCTTCCCCGCCGCCGTCGCCGCCGACGAACAGTTCGACATCGTGGTCGGCATCGGCCCGCGCCAGGACATCGAACTGTTCGGCACCGGCGCCTTCGCCGTTCCCGACACCTCGGTCATGCTCGAGGTCGTCCTCATGTACGACCCGACCGCGTTCAGGCCGGTCGGCTGGGCCAACCCGATCCGGCTCGCGATCACCCCGACCGTGCCCTACCCGGTCGCCACCGTGCGGATGACCGCGCTGGGCGACCCGAACCTGCGCGCGCGCCGCGACATCGGCGCCTCCTTCTATGTCGACGGCGGCCTGCGCGGCTACGCCTCGCGCTCGATCGAGGTCACCGGGTCACCCTCCGGCGTCGTCCCGCTGTTCGACGGCGGCCTGCTCGACATCGGCCCGCTGCTCGCCCAGGACGCGCCGGACCTGGTCGTCATCGTGGAGCGCGGCGAGGATCTGCGCGGGCAGACCCTGTTGTGGAGCACCAGGAGCACGGTGCCCGGCGTCCCGGCCGCGCCCGGCCCGTTCCGCAGCGAGATCGGCGAGGACCCGGCCGCCTTCGCCCGCCGGGTGCGCCTCGACGTCGGCGCGTTCGGCGGCGACGCCCGCGGCACCACGCTGAAACTGATCGGTGTCGGCCGCACGATCGCCGAGCACATCCCGGACGAGGTGTGCGCCGTGCTCGCCGCGACCGCCGCCGCGCGCGATCCCGCGCCCGCCACGGTGCTGCTGCTCAGTTCCGAACCGCACGTCCCCTGGGAACTCGCCGTGCTCGATCCGCCGCCGCCCGGCAGCCCGTTCCTGGGCTCGGCCATGGCGATCGGCCGGTGGGTGCTGGCCCGCCGCAAGCCCCGGCCGACCCCGCCGACGCAGGTGCGCGCCGACCGGCACCTCGTGGTCACCGCCCGGTACGAGGGCGTCCCTGGCTGGGCGCGGCTGCCGTCGGCCGAGGCGGAGGCCGAGGCCCTGCGCGCGGCGTACCCGCCCGCCGTCGAGGTCCAGCCGCTGCACTCGGCCGTCCTCGACTGCCTGGAGGCCGGGCCCGCGGCAGGCGTGCTGCATTTCGCGCTGCACGGCAAGTACGACCCGGAGAACGCGCAGGACGGCTTGGTGCTGCTCGCTCCGTCAGCCGCCGACCCGACCCGGCTGGTACCAAGGTTCCTGCAGCCCGACCAGGTCTCGGCGATGGAGTTCACCACCGCGCCGTTCGTGTTCCTCAACGCCTGCCAGGTCGGGGCGGCGGGCGAGGTGCTCGGCGACTACTCGGGCCTGGCGAAGGCGTTCCTGTACGCGGGCGCGGCGGGCGTCGTCGCTCCACTGTGGAATGTCAACGACGAGGCGGCCAGCGCCATCGCCGAGGCGTTCTACCGCGACGCCTACGGCCCGAACGCTCTTCCCCCGGCGGAGATCCTGCGCCGGGCGCGCGCGAAGGTGACGCGCACCGACTTCCCGGATTGGCCCGCGACCACGCTGGCCTACCAGTTCTTCGGCCATCCTCGCCTGAGGCTGCGCCGCGACCAGGGGGTACCCAATGGCTGAGCCGCTGCGTCCTGATGGGACGGCCGTCCGCGTGGGCGACATCGTCGTCGTGTCACCGGGTCTGACCGGACAGGTCGAGGTCCTGCTGCCGGGCACCGACGGCCTGCGCGCCGCCGAGGACGCCCGCGCGGCGCTGCTCGGCGCGCTGGCCAGGGAAGGGTTCACCGAGCAGCTGACCGTGCGGCTGATCGACCCGGTCGAGGTCCCCGAACTGGCGTCGGGCACGAGCCGGTCGACGAGTCTCGGCGAGCCCGCGATCACCGTCGAGGTCCCCGGTCCCGGAACCGGACTCGGCCAGCTGATCCTGGCCTCCGATGAGGACGGCGCCCTGAGCTGGCACCTCCCCGACGACATCGACCCGGTCGACGTGCCGACCCGCGGCGCCGACCGCCGCACCTACACCTTCGCCCGCGCCGTCGCGCTGGTCGTCGACCCCGGCGCGTCCCGCGGCCTGATCGGCGCGTTCGGCTCGAAACTGTTGAAGGTACTGGTCTTTCCGCTCATCGACCCGGTGCTCGGCAAGGTCGGCGACCACTTCGTCGGCCGGTGGGAGCAGCGCAACCGACAGGTCGGGCCGCGCCAGTTCACCGCGGCCGACCACCGCGTGGCCGCGTCCGCCCCGGTCGACTGGTCCACTTTGCGCGCGGGACCCGCGCTGCTGTTCCTGCACGGCACCGGCAGCCAGAGCCACACCGGCTTCGCCACGGTGCCCGACGACCTTCTGTCCACTTTGCACACCCGCTACGGCGGCCGGGTCTTCGCCTTCGACCACCACACCATCGCCACCGACCCGGTCGCGAACGCGCGCCAGCTGGTCGAGGCGGTCCCGGCAGGCGCGGGCCTCTCGGTCGACATCGTCGCGCACTCGCGCGGCGGCCTTGTCGGCCGCGCCCTGTGCGAGTTGCCCGGCGAGATCGGCCTGACGCCGGACCGGCTGATCGTGCGCACCCTCGTCATGGTCGCCACGCCGAACGCGGGCACGCCGCTGTGCGACCCCGCGAACGTGACCAAGTGGCTGGACCGCATGACCAACCTGCTGCAGTGGGTGCCGGACAACGGGATCACCGACACGCTGGACGTGATCCTGACCATCGCCAAGCAGGTCGCCGTCGGCGCGTTCAAGGGGCTGGACGGCCTGATGTCCATGGACCCCAAGGGTTCCTTCCTCACCGAGCGCCTCAACCAGCCTGCCGCGCACCAGACCGTCTATCGGGCGATGGCGTCCAACTACGACCCGCCGAAGGGCTCGTCCCTGCTGCGCAGCGCGCGGAACGTGGCCACCGACGCGGTGTTCGGCGCGGCGCACAACGACCTGGTGGTGCCCACCGACGGGGTGTTCACCGAGAACGGCGCGGGCGGCTTCCCGATCGCCGACCCGGTGCTGTTCGACGCGACACACGGCGTCGACCACAGCGGCTACTGGACCCGGCCGGAGTTCGCCGCGGCCGTCGACCGCTGGCTCGTCGGCTAACGCGGCATCCGGCGCCAGATCGCGCGCGGCAGCACCTTCATGACCGCGAAGATCGGCCGCAGCGCGCCGGGGACCCAGACCACCTGCCGTCCCTTCCCGAGCGCGCGGACAGTCGCGTCGGCGACCTGGTCCGGCGTGCTGGAGAACGGCGCAGGCGACATGCCCTCGGTCATCCGCCCGATCACGAAACCGGGGCGAACCAACAGCAACCGGACACCGGAGCCCGCAAGCGCGTCGGTGAGTCCACAGGCGAACCCGTCGAGCCCGGCCTTCGCCGACCCGTACACATAGTTGGCCCGCCGCACCCGAACCCCGGCCACCGACGAGTACACCACGATCGTCCCGCGCCCCCACTCGCGGAACATCGCCGCGAGGTGGGTGAGCACCGCGACCTGCGCGACGTAGTCGGTGTGGACCACCGCTACCGCGTGCTCGACGTCGGCCTCCGCCCGCTTCTGCGAGCCCAGGATCCCGAACGCCACGACCGCCGTCTCGATCGGACCGTGTTCGGCGACGATCCCGTCGAGCACCGCGCGCTGCCCGGCCAGGTCGTCGGCGTCGAACTCGACCCGCGCGACCGTCGTGGCGCCCGCCGCCCGCACGGCGGCCTCCTCGGCGTCGAGGTCGGCGCCGCGGCGGGCGGCCAGCACGACCGTGCGCGCGCCCTGCCGAGCGAGCCGCACGGCCACCGCGAGCCCGATCTCACTGCGGCCACCCAAGATCAACACTGGTCCCATGCGGCCAGTCTGCCGGCCCGCGGGTTTCCGAAGGTGAAACACAAGATCGAGTGACGTGTCGGGTAACGACTACAGGTGGTCGCGAAAACGACCCCAAAGAGTGGACTTGATCGGCTGAACACCATCCCATCAAGCGACTGCCACCGCCGATTCCCGGTGATAGCTTCGAGAGCCGGACCATCCACCTTTCCCTCACCCCGCAACAGGATTGGCGGTATCAGTCGTGACCGAGACCCTGCGTCCGGCAGACCGAGCCCAGACCCAGCAGAGCCTCAGCACAGCGGCGGCACGCAACCTCGCCACGACGACCAAGTCCCACCCGCAGATGCAGGAGATCACCTCCCGGTGGCTGCTGCGCAAACTCCCATGGGTGCAGGTCACCGGTGGTACATACCGGGTCAACCAGCGCCGCAGCTTCGTCGTCGGCGACGGCCGGATCGCGGTCGACTACGTCGTCGGCGACGGCCGCTTCGCCGTCGACCGGTCCGGCCACAGCGCCCGCGTCATCGCGGGCGACCTGCGCGAGCTCGCCTTCCTCCGCGACTTCGACGACGACGAGGCGCTCGTCGCCCTCGGCAACCTGTTCACCCAGGAGGAGTACGCCCCGGGCGACACGATCGTCGAGTGGGGCCACGCCGAAGACCGCTTCCTCGTCATCGCCCACGGCCGCGCCGAGCAGCGCGCCGCGGGCCAGTACGACGAAGAGGCCGTGGTCGGCGTCCTCGCCGACGGCGACTACTTCGACCAGTGGGGCCTCGTCGACGAGCGCATCTGGGACTTCAGCGTCCGCGCCGTCACCAACTGCACCGTGCTGGCCCTGCGCCGCAGCGACTTCCAGGCCCTGGCCGACCGCGTCCCCGCCCTGCGCGCCCACCTCGACGCCTACGTCGCCGACGGGGTCAACGACCAGGACGGCGAGGTGCCGATCAACCTCGCGGCGGGCCACACCGGCGAGGTCGACCTCCCCGGCACCTTCGTCGACTACGACGACGCCCCGCGCGAGTACGGCCTCAGCGTCGCCCAGACCGTCCTCAAGGTCCACACCCGCGTCGCCGACCTCTACAACCAGCCGATGGACCAGGTCGGCGAGCAGCTGCGGCTGACCATCGAGGCCCTGCGCGAACGCCAGGAACACGAGCTGATCAACAACCCGGAGTTCGGCCTGCTGCACAACGCCGACGCCAAGCAGCGCATCCACACCCGCACCGGCGCACCGACCCCGGACGACATGGACGAGCTGCTCACCAAGGTCTGGAAGGACCCGGACTTCATCCTCGCCCACCCGCGCGCGATCGCCGCGTTCGGCCGCGAGTGCAGCAAGCGCGGCATCTACCCGGCCACGGTCGACATGCAGGGCCACCAGGTCCCGTCGTGGCGCGGCATCCCGGTGCTGCCGTGCAACAAGATCCCGATCAGCGACACCCGCACCACCTCGATCATGCTGATGCGCACGGGCGAGGCCAACCAGGGTGTCGTCGGCCTGCACCAGACGGGCATCCCAGACGAGTACGAGCCGAGCCTGTCGGTCCGCTTCATGGGCATCGACGAGAAGGCGATCATCTCCTACCTCGTCAGCGCCTACTACTCGGCGGCCGTGCTGGTCCCGGACGCGCTCGGCGTCCTGGAGAACGTCCAGATCGGTCTGTGACTCCCCGTTCGCGACCGGTGCGGCCCGACGCGGCCGCACCGGTTCACCACGACCAAGATCGGCGGTTCGCCTCGTGACCGGCCTACTCGACCCGACCACCGCCCCGCAGCAGAGCCTCAGCACCACCGCGGCCCGCAAGCTGGCCACCACCACCAAGTCCGTCCCGCAGATGCAGGAGATCACCTCCCGGTGGCTGCTGCGCAGGCTGCCGTGGGTGGACGCGGCGGGCGGCGCCTACCGGGTCAACCGCCGCCTCAGCTACACCGTCGGCGACGGCCGGGTCACCTTCACCAACGTCGGCGCCGACGTCCAGGTCATCCCGCAGGAGCTGCGCGAGCTGCCGCTGCTGCGCGAGCTGGAGGACGACGACACCCTCGCCGCGCTCGCCCGCCGGTTCGGTCAGCGCGAGTTCGCCGCGGGCGAGACGATCGTCGAGCAGGACCGCCCGGCCGACGCGATCTTCCTCATCGCGCACGGCAAGGTCACCAAGAGCGCCACGGGCCACTACGGCGACCGCGCGGTCATCGCGCTGCTGGCCGACGGCGAGTACTTCGGCGACAGCGCCCTGCTCGACTCGGGCGCCACCTGGGACTACTCGATCGTCGCCGACACCGCGTGCACCGTGCTCGCCCTGCCGCGCGCGGAGTTCCTCGCGGTGATGGAGCAGTCCGAGCCGCTTCGGGCGCACATCGACGAGGTCCGCTCGCGGCCCAAGGCGGCGCAGAACAAGCACGGCGAGGCCGAGATCGCCCTGGCCGCGGGCCACGCGGGCGAGCACGAGCTGCCGGGCACGTTCGTCGACTACGACACCGCGCCCCGCGAGTACGAGCTGAGCGTGGCCCAGACCCGGCTGCGGGTGCACTCCCGTGTCGCCGATCTCTACAACGAGCCGATGAACCAGATCGAGCAGCAGCTGCGGCTCACCATCGCGGCCCTGCGCGAACGCCAGGAATTCGAGCTGGTCAACAACCGCGAGTTCGGTCTGCTGCACAACGCCGACCTCCGCCAGCGCATCCACACCCGCGCGGGCTCGCCGGGCCCGGACGACCTCGACGAGCTGCTGTCCCGCAGACGCAAGTCGCACTTCTTCCTCGCCCACCCGCGCGCGATCGCCGCGTTCGGCCGCGAGTGCACCAAGCGCGGCATCTACCCGGAGACCGTCGAGGTCGAGGGCAGGCCCATGCAGGCGTGGCGCGGGGTGCCGCTGCTGCCGTGCGACAAGATCCCGATCAGCTCGACCAACGTCACCTCGATCCTGGTCATGCGCACCGGCGAAGCCGACCAGGGCGTCATCGGCCTGCACCAGACCGGCATTCCCGACGAGTACGAGCCCGGCCTGTCGGTCCGCTTCGCGGGCGTCGACGAGAAGGCGATCATCTCCTACCTCGTCAGCGCCTACTACTGCGCCGCCGTGCTCGTCCCCGACGCGCTCGGCGTGCTCGACAACGTCCAAATCGGACTGAACTGAACCCGAGGAGATCGACCACCACCATGGCCCCCACCGAGGTGATCACCGGCTACCGCTCGGCGCGGGAAGTGCTGACCCAGAGCCGGTCGCTGCTCGACCCCGCGATCCGCGCCGCCGTCGAGTCGCTGCCCGCGTCGATGCGCCGCATCGCGTGCTACCACTTCGGCTGGCGCGACGAACACGGCAGGCCGGTCCGCGCCGACAGCGGCAAGGCGATCCGCCCCGCCCTGGTCCTGACGGCGGCGGAGGCGGTCGGCGGGTCACCGGAGGTAGCGGTGCCCGCCGCCGTGGCGGTCGAACTGGTCCACAACTTCACCCTGCTCCACGACGACGTCATGGACGGCGACCGCACCCGCAGGCACCGCCCGACCGCGTGGAGCGTCTTCGGCCTGGGCCCGGCGATCCTGGCGGGCGACTCACTACTGACCCTGGCCTACGATGTCCTCGCCGCCACCGGACACCCCCGCGCCCAGGATGCCTCCCGCATCCTGTCGGCGGCGGTGCTGGCTGTGCAGGAAGGCCAGGCCGCCGACCTGGCCTTCGAGAAGCGCAAGGACGTCACCCTGGCCGAGTGCGTGCGGATGGCCGAGGGCAAGACCGGCGCCCTCCTGGGCTGCGCCACCGCGATCGGCGCCCTCATCGGCGGCGGCACCCCCGACCAGGTCGCCCACCTCCGCCGCTTCGGCGACCGCGTTGGCCTCGCATTCCAACTGGTGGACGACCTCCTGGGCATCTGGGGCGACCCGTCGGCCACCGGCAAACCGGTCTACGCCGACCTGGACAGCCGCAAGAAGTCGCTCCCCGTCGTCGCAGCCCTCCAGTCCGACACCCAGGCGGCCCGCGACCTCGCCGCCATCTACTACCGCCGCACCCCACTGTCGGCCGCGGACCTGGTCCGCGCCGCCGAACTGATCGACCGCGCGGGCGCCCGCACCTGGGCCCAGTCCCACGCCGACGAGGTCCTCACCGACGCCCTGACCCACCTCACCCAGGCCGCACCCGTCGCGCGCGCCGCCGCCGAACTCACCGCCCTGGCCCATCTGACGGTCCGCCGCGACCACTGACCAGGAGGCGCCGATGCACCTCGTGACCATCGCCGACCCCTTCGTCGGCCAGGACGGCACGTCCCCCTGTCCGGCAGCCCCTCTCGTCGAGGGAACCCTGCACCGCCAAGGCATCGAGACCCGACGAGCACAGCTGACCGCCGCCAACGCGTCCGCGTGGGTGTCCCTGTCCAAGGGCACCGCCCTGGCGGTCGACAGCCGAGCCGCCCACAACGCCCTAGCCCACTGGGTCGCCGTCAGCGGCCCACGCCGAATCCTCCTGGCCGCCCCAAGGTCGTTCTGCGCAGGCGTCGAACGAGCCATCGAGATCGTCGACCAGGCACTGGAACAAGGCCCGGTGCACGTCCGCAAACAGATCGTCCACAACATCCATGTAGTAGAGGAACTAGCCGCGCGCGGCGCGATCTTCGTCGACGAACTGGACGCGGTCCCCAACGACTCAACAGTCGTCTTCTCCGCCCACGGCGTCTCCCCAACCGTCCGAGCCGACGCAAACCAACGCAACCTCCAGGTAATCGACGCGACGTGCCCCCTGGTCGCAAAGGTCCACGCGGAGGCCATCAGATTCGCCCACCGAGGCGACACCATCCTGCTGATCGGCCACGCGGGCCACGAGGAAACCGACGGCACCCTGGGTGAAGTACCCGACCAGACAATCCTGGTCCAGTCCGCCGAAGAGGCCGCCACAGTCAAAGTCCCCGACCCCCGCCGCGTGTCCTACCTGACCCAAACCACCCTGGCCGTAGACGAGACCACCGAAATCATCAACGTCCTACGCGACCGCTTCCCCGAGATGCGCGGCCCTGGATCCGACGACATCTGCTACGCCACAACCAACCGCCAGAACGCCCTACGCGCCATAGCCGCCGACGCAGACCTGGTCCTGGTAGTCGGATCAGCCAACTCGTCCAACTCCCAGCGCCTAGTAGAACTGGCGGCAAAACAGGGCACCCCAGCCCACCTGATCGACTCAGCCACCAACATCCACCCAGAGTGGCTGACCGACGCCCACACCATCGGCATAACAGCAGGCGCCTCAGCACCCCCACACCTAGTAGAAGAAGTAGTCGCCGCACTAGGCGGCCTAGGCGCACTCACAATCCAAGAGCACGTAACCACCCACGAAACCACACACTTCGCGCTACCCACCCCAACCAGGCGTAACCCAAGGTAGGGCGGGAAGACCGGTCCGATTCGGTGCCAACGGCCTCAAGCAGGCGCCAACCGCCCAGCCACCCCAAGCCGATTGAACGCCCCCACCACAGACACAGTCCACATCAGACAAGCCAGCTCGGCCGAAGTGAACTCCGCAGCCGCAGCAGCATAGACATCATCAGGCACAGGAAGCCTCGTCATCGCCTCAGCCAACGCGAGCGCAGCACGTTCACGAGAGTCAAAGAACGGCACCCCACGCCACACCGTCAACGCGTGCAACCGCCGAGCCGTCTCCCCAGCCTCCACAGCCGCGGTCGAATGCAGATCCACACAGAACGCGCACCCATTGAGCTGAGACACCCGCAACCGCACCAACTCCAGCAGCTGCCGTGAAACCCCAGCATCCACCGCAGACCGATCAGCAGCCAGATGCAGTTCCAACAACTTGTGATAAAGATCAGGAATCGCGGTCGCCTGCACCCGATCGATCACGTCCATCGCCCACTCCCAAACGTGTCCTGCCCGCGCCGAATCAGCGTGCGCAACTCCATCCGCCGAACCTTCCCCGTCCCCGTCCGCGGAATCTCATCCCACGTCAACACCACCGGATCCGCCAACGCGGGCAAGTCACGCACCGCCTGCACCCACCCCCGCCGATCCAACGCACCACCAGAGGTAACAAGCACCGGCACCGGCAGTTCCCCAGGCGTCCCGAGGATCACGCACTCCACCACCGCGGACAGCCGATCCTCGATCACGTCCTCCAACTCCACACAACTCTGCCCCGGAATCAGATCAACTTCCCGATCCAGCAGCAGATAGGAGCCAGTCCGAGTCCGCACCCCCACGTCCCCGGTGTTCCACCACCCGCCCACCAGCTTCGAGTCCCACCGCTCCTGCTCCCCCACGTACCCCAGACAGCGAACGCCGGTCTTGGCCAGCACCAGCCCGGGCCGACCAACCGGAACAGGCTTGAACGTGCGCGGATCAACGACACGCAACCGCACCCGCCCCGGTGCCGGGCGGCCCAAGTTGCGGGTCGAAGGATGACGCGCGTCTCGTTCGGCAACGGAACGACGAGTCAGGAACCGGAACGTCAACGGCCCGGTCTCGGTCTGCCCCCACACCTGCACCCAGAGCGACCGCCCCGATGCGGCATGAAGGAACGCACGCACCGTCGGCGGATGCATCGCGTCGAACGTGTTGACGTACAGGCGCACATCCCGGAACGGATTGTCCGGACGCTCAGCGAGCGGCTGCCAGCGCACGAACGTCGACGGCAACGCCTCCAACGTAGTCGGCGGATGCGCCCACAACACCGCCTCAGCCTCATCGGCATCAGCGATCACCACAACCTTCCGCGGCGCCAACCACAGCACACTCGCCGTCCACGGAATCGCCCGCCCATGGCAGTACGCGAGCGCCGAACACACAGTGTCGGTCGCCCGCGTAGACACAACCGGATACCGCGTGGCCTCCTGCGCCGCCAGCCCATGGATCAGCGTCCGAGTGCTGTGCATGACGAGCTTCGGCGTACCCGTCGTCCCCGACGTGTGGTTGACGACCAGCGGATCATCAACCTCACGCGACACCGGCCGCGGCGGCTCGTGCCCGCGCAGCCGGTCGAGGTCGAGCGCACCCGGATGCGGCCCGTCGAGCGTGAGCGTCCGCCGCGCGAACCCCATCAGATCAGTCTCGTTGTCCCGCGCGTGATCGAGCACAGCGTGCGTCGTCACCAGCAGCGCCGGATCCAGCCGCTTGAGCAGCAATTGCAGCGTCTCAGGCGTCAGATAGTCCGACAGCAGCGCGGGCACCGCCCCGATCCGCACCGCCGCGCACGCCAGCAGCACGTAGTCCCAGTGGTTCTCCTTCACCACCGCGACCCGATCCCCCGGCCGCACCCCAGCCGCGTGCAGCCACCCGGCCGCTCCCCGCACCAGAGCGGCGAGTTCGGCGACGTTGTACGTCGTCCCGTGCTCTGGCGCGATGTCGAGCGGCCTGCTCAGCTCGACGACGGTCCCGACGCCCCGGTCGACCAGGTCGTCGAACAGCGTGCCGAGATCGGACGGCTTCACCCTGCCTTCCTCCCCACAACAGTCACCATCACCTGCGAAAGCCAGCGGTGCCGCGGGTCCATCAGGTCGACAACCGCGCGGTCGATGTCCACTTCGGACACCAGTCCGCGCGCCAGCATCGCGGGCCGCAGCCGCTCCACCCACAGCGCGAACCACCGGCCGCCGTCACTGCCGCCCCGCACGACCTCGACCCGTCCCTCGGCCCGCACGTCGACCAGCCCGGCCGCCTCGACCAGTTCGAGGTCGAGCAGCCCGCTGCGCGGGTGCGCCCCGGCTTCGGCCATCACCGTGTACGCCGCGTGTTTCACCGCCGGGTGGAACGGCCCGTCGACGTGGCTGAACAGCGACGCCGGGTCGGTGTCCTCCAGCATGAGGTGCCCGCCGGGTCGCAGCGCCCGGCACAGCGCGGTCACGGCGGCGGGCCGGTTGGCCACGTGCTGCATGACAAGCCTGCCGTGCACCACGTCGAACCCGCCCGGCAACCGGTCGCGGGCGATGTCGAGCTTGCGGACGTCGACCCCGCGCAGCTCAGCCAGCCGGGAGACGTCCAAGTCGACCGCGGTCACCTCGGCGCCCCTCCCCGCCAGCCACGCCGCGATGGAGCCCCGACCCGCGCCCACCTCAAGGCAGCGCGCACCCGGCCCAACCCCGATTTCAGCGAGCGTCGCCTTGGTTCCTCGGTCCCACAGGGCTTCACCGAGCCGGAGGCGTTCGTCCTCCTGGTCGAACGCGGGGGCGAAGACGTACGCGGTCTCAGCCACCGAACACCGCCAACTCGGTGTCGGCACCGACGAGCAGCCGCTCGGCGGCCACCTCAGCGGACCGGATCGCCGCCTCACTGCTCGGCCGCAACATGCACCAATCCCCCGCGTACTCCACGGTGGACAGGGGCCGCCGGGTGAACTCCCTGAACTCCGCAAGGGCGGGCGCGGTCGGCATCGGCAGCCCATGCCGATATCGCACCACCACCGAGACCCGGCACGCCGAAGCCAGATCCGGCAGATACCGGGCCGCGTGCCCCATCAGGAGGTCGGCCACTTCCTCGTTCGGCGCGTCCACCAACTCCCCGGCGACGGCGGGACCGGCGAACAACGTCAGCAGACCGCGTCCGGCAGGCGCGCGACCCGGTTTGCGGTCGTCGAACAGCACCCCCGCGAACGCCGGGTTCTCCACCGCGGGCACCGCGATGCCCCACGCCGAACCTCGGTCCGGCGGCTCGATCGGCCGGTCGAGCAGGCAGATCACCTTCACCATCGGCCGGAACTCCACGGCCCGCACGAAATCGGGGACGCCCGCGTGCAGTTCGGCGGCGACCGGGGCGGGCACGGCCAGCACGACCGTCTTCGCGCTCAGTGGGGCGCCGTCGACGACCAGCGTGGCGTCGTGCTCGCCGGCGACGACCTCGTGCACAGTGACGCCCGTGCTCACGTCGACCCGGCTGGCGAGCAGCCGGGCGAGGGTGTCCATGCCGTGCCGCCACGAGCGGAACGACCGGGTGGCGCCGACGGCGAGCAGGTGGCTCACCAGCGGGCCGGCCGCCGCGCGCTCGGTGTCCCAGCCGAAGAAGCCGCCGACCAGTGGCTGGAGCAGGTAGTCGTGCACGTCGGGGTGGTAGCGGCGGGCGAACTCGCGGATCGTGGTGGTGCCCAGCGGGGTGCGGTCGGGCCGCTCTACGTCGTAGGAGCGCTTGCGCAGGCCCGCGCCCGCCATCATCTTGAGGAGGCCTGCCCGCCCGCCCGGCGTCATGCCCGCGCCCTTGACCAGTCCGTTCAGATCGCCGACGCCGGGGTGCGGCAGACCTTCGCGCCACATCGCCAGCGGCGCCCCGAACAGCGGCGCGTCGGCCTGCGACAGCCCGAGTTCGCCCGCCAGCCGCCAAGTCGCCGGGTAGCCGTGGGTGCCGACCATCTCGGCGCCGGTGTCGATGACGTAGCCCTCGCGGCGCACCGTGCGCATCCGGCCGCCGACGTGCGCGGTGGACTCGAACACGTGCACCGAGCGCCCCGCCGCGCGCAGCCGGTGGGCCAGCGCGAGCCCGGAGATGCCCGCACCCACGATCGCGACATCGAGGTCAGCCGTCACAGCCACGCTCCCAGCACATTGATGGCGAACAGCAGCGCGAACGTCAGCCGGTGGGCGCGCAGGCCGAGTGTGCGGGCGCCGAGCAGGTCACCGATCCCGACGCCGCGGCGCAGCTGCGCGACCCGCAGCAGGATCGCGGGCATCATCGCCAGGGAGAACCACCACGGCGCCGCGCCGAGCCCCGCCGAAAGCACGATCAACGCGATCTCGGCGACCGACAGCCCGGCGATGAACAGCCGGTTCCCGGTGTCGGACAGCAGCACGGCCGCCGTGGGCCGCCCGACCGCGGCGTCGCCCTCGGCGTCTCGGGTGTTGGAGTAGACGCCGAACAGCAGCGGGCCGAGTCCGAAGAGGACGGACTGCACGATGCCGAACCCGCTGACCGCGCCCTGGGTGAACCCGATCGCGCACAGCACCAGCCCGACGCCGAACCCGGCCAGGAACACCTCCTGCCAGCCGTGGTAGCTGATCTTGAGGCCCCACGAGTACTGCACGGCCGTGACCAGGCACAACGCCGCCAGTCCGACCGTCCACAGGTGGGCGAACGGCGCGACCGCGGCGCACAGCGCCCAGAGCCCGGCACCCACCGCCGCGGCGACCCAGCCGAACCGGACGGCCTCGGTGACGGTCAGCTCGCCGGTGAGCAGCGGCTTGCGGGCGAGCTTGCGCGCCGATGGGTTCGGGCCGTAGTTGGCGCCGTCGCTGCCATCCACGAAGCCGGTGACGTCGTCGAACGCCACCGCCGCCGCCACGACGAACACCGTGCCGACACCGAACAGCGCCAGCGTCACCAACACCCGGCCGTCGAAGCTGAGCGCGGGCGCGAGCAGCGACCAAGCCAGCGGCAGCGCGAGGTAGTAGTCCCAGACGTCGAGCTTGGCGAGCCGGGCGTAGGCGCCCACCTTGCCCGGCGCGGCGGTGAGGATGGCCGTCACCGCGGGGTCCCCGGGAAGTCGCACACCGCGTCGGCGATCGTCTCGACCTGCGCGTCGGTCAGGTGCGGATAGATCGGCAGGGCGAGGATGCGGGCGCACGCCAGCTCCGCGTGCGGCCAGAAGCGGCCGCGCGCGGCGTACTCGGCGAACGCCGTCTGCGCGGGCAGCGGCGTCGGGTAGTAGACGTGGGTGCCGATGCCGCGCTCGGCGAGGTGGCGTTTGAGGTCGTCGCGGCGGTCGGCCAGCAGCGAGTAGACGTAGTAGCAGCGGCCCTCGCGGCCCGGGGGCGGCGGCTGGATGCCGCGTTCGACCAGCGGCGCGAACCGCTCGGTGTAGTAGTCGGCGATCTGCGCGCGGCGTTCGAGGCGCTGGGCCAGCCCGGCGAGCCTGTGCAGCTGGAACTCGGCCATGACCTCGTCGAAGCGGCTGTTGAACCCGACCATGTGGTGCACGAAGCGCTGGGTGCCGTCCTGGCCGTGGTTGCGCAGCATCCGCACCCGCTCGGCGATCTCCGGGTCGTCGGTGACGACCGCGCCGCCCTCGCCGATCGTGCCGAACGTCTTGACCTGCACGAACGAGAACACGCCCGCCTCGCCCCAGCGGCCCGCGGGCACGCCGTCGAGCACCGCGCCCTGGGCGACCGCCGAGTCCTCGACGAGCCGGATCTCGTGTCGGTCGGCCAGCTCGCGCATCGTGGGCATGTCGGCCATGACCGAGAACATGTGCGCGGGCATGATCGCCGCGGTCCGGCTGGTGATCGACTCCTCGACCTCGTACGGCTCAACCACCATCGTCCACGGGTGCACGTCGGCGAACACCGGGACCGCGCCGACGTTGACCACCGACGCGGCCAGCGGCGCGCAGCCGAACGCGGGGACCACCACCTCGTCGCCGGGCCCGATGTCCATCGCGCGCAGCACCAGCATCAGCGCGGTCGTGCCGCTGCCGCAGGCCACGACGTCGGCGGCGCCGAGCTGGTCGCGCAGCGCCGACTCGAAGCGGGCGGTGCGCGCGCCGAGGATGAACTTCTGCTCCTCGGCGAGGCCGACCCGGCGGACGGTGTCGAGCAGCAACTCGCGGTCGTCGTCGAAGAGGTCGGGCGGGAAGAACGGAAGTGTCATGCGTAGAACCCTTTGATCAGCTCGCACACCCGGTCGACCTGGCTCTCGGCGAGGTCCGGGTAGATCGGCAGCGCGACGGCGTGCGCGCAGGCGGCCTCGGCGTTGGGGAACTCGCCCGCGCGATGGCCCAGTTCGGCGAAGCACGGCTGGCGGTGCAGGGGGACCGGGTAGTAGGTCTCGGTGCCGACGCCGTTGGCCGCGAGATGGGCGACCAGCTCGTCGCGGCGCTCGACCTCGATCAGGTACACGTAGAACACGGGGTTGGTGTCGGCCTCGCGCTTGACCACGGTCGGCAGCCTGCGGACGCCGGGGCAGCCGGTGAGGCGCTCGGTGTAGGCGGCGGCGAGGACGGCGCGGCGGCCGATGTCGGCGTCGAGGGTGGCGAGCTTGGCCAGCAGCACCGCGGCTTGGACGTCGTCCATCTTGCTGTTGAGCCCGGGCAGCACGGTCTCGTTGCTGATGCCGGGGAAATGGTCGAGCGTGCGGCCGAAGCGGCCGTGGTGCCGCAGCGCGGCGGCGACCTCGGCGACACGCGGATCGTCGGTGATCACCGCGCCCGCGTCGCCCAGCGCGCCGAGGGTCTTGGTCGGGAAGAACGACAGCACCCCGCCCGCGCCGTGCAGCCCCGCGTGCTTGCCGTCCCAGCGCATGCCGATCGCCTCGGCGCTGTCCTCCACGACCGTCAGCGCGTACCGCTCGGCCACCTCGGCGATCGCGGCGAGGTCGGCGAGCTGGTGGAACAGGTGCACCGGCATGATCATCCGGGTGCGCTCAGTGACCACGGCGGGCACGGCGGCGGCGTCCATCGCGTAGGTGGCCGGGTCGATGTCGACGAACACCGGGCGCCCCCTGGCGAGCATCACCGACGACGCCGTCGCCACGAAGCTGAACGCCGGGACGACGACTTCCTCGCCCGGCCGCAGCCCGGCCGCGCGCAGCAGCAGGACCAGCGCGTCGGTGCCGGAGTTGACCCCGACGACGTGCTCCGCGCCGGTGTACTCGGCCAGCGCCGCCTCGAACTCGGCCACGAGCGGGCCGTGGGAGTACTTGCCGCCGTCGACCACGGCGTTGAGGTTGGCCTCGATCTTGGGCCACGCGGCGGCGAAGCCCGCGGCCTGGGTGAAGAAGGGCACCGCTTCGGGGGACGCCTGGCCTGCGCCGGGACCGGTGAGTGTCACGGCGTGCTCCATGCGTGTCCTTTCCGGACGGTTTGGTTGATTGGTGAAGTTCCCTGCCCACGGCACCGCTCTCAAACCTAGCCAGACCACATCCGTTGAACCGCAACGGAAACCAAAGATCACACGGTCGGGTGGAGCGCCCCGCTCCGCGTTGACACCGCAGGTGCGCACCTGAATTCTTGGCGGGCGTCACCCGATCCCGCGCAGGAGGCAACACCGATGCTCGGCACGCTCGTCGTCGGTCTCGGCCGGGCGGGAACGGCGCTGCACCTGCCGGTCCTGCGCAGGCTGCGCCCCCATCAGCCGGTGTTCGCCTTTGATCCACATCGGACGCTCGACCTGCCCGGTGTGGTGGCCACCGACTCGCTCACCCACGCGGCCACGATCACCGACCCGGCCTCGACCGTCGTACACCTGTGCACGCCGCCGTCGGCCCGGGTCGCGCCGCTCACCGAGCTGGCCGAGCTGGGGTTCCGCCGGATCCTGGTGGAGAAGCCCCTGGTGGCGAACTACGCCGACCTCACCGAGGTCCTGCGGCTGCGCGACGCCGCCGGGCTCGACCTGCTGCCGGTCGGCCAGTGGCGCAGCAGCGAGCTGACCCGCAGGCTGCGGTCGGCCATCGAGTCCGGCGACCTGGGGCCCGCGCGGTCGATCACGATCACCCAGAACAAGCCCCGCTTCGGCCGCACCCCCGGCGACGACCATCCGACGGCCTTCGACGTCGAGGTGCCGCACTCGGTCCTGCTCGCCCTGCTGCTCGCCGGTCCCGCGCGCGTCGACGCCTCCCGGTGCGCCGACATGCTGCTCGGCGACACCGCGTACCCGAACATGGGCGGCGCGACGCTGCGCCTGCGCCACGACAGCGGGATCGTCACCGAGATCCGCACCGACCTGACCTCGCCGATCCGCGAGCGCCGGGTGACCGTCGACCTCGACGGCGGCACCCTGGTCGGCCACTTCGCGGTCAGCGACGCCGACGACCACGCCCAGCTCCGGGTCAACACCCAGGGCCAGCAGCTGCGCTCGGTGTTCCGCGACGACTCGCTCGGCGCGTTCCTCGCCCACGCGTACCGGCACTTCGCCGGTGAGGACCGGATCGCCGACGAACCCGAGACGGGCGCGGCCGTGGTCGAGCTGATCACCGCGGCCAAGGAGCGCGCCGGGATCACGGTGCCCGCGTGAGGCCGCTGCTCGCCGGGATCGGCGACGAGGCCGGTCCCGCGCTCGCCGACCAGCTCGCCGCCATCGCCGCGCTCGGCTGGTCGGCGATCGAGCTGCGCACGGTCGACGGGGTGCACATCGCCGACCTCGACCGGCGCGCGTTCGACCGGCTCGCCGACACCCTCGACGAGCGCGGCCTGCGGACGGTGTGCGTCGACTCCCGCATCGGCGACTGGTCGTCCACCATCACCGGCGACTTCGAGCGCGACCTCGACGAGCTGCGGATGATCGCCCGCCGCGCCGCCCGGCTCAACACCCGGTACGTCCGGATCATGTCGTACCCGAACGCGGGCCTCGACGACCTCGACTGGGCGCGCCGCGTCCACCAGCGGATGCGCGAGCTGGCGGCGCGCGCCGAGCAGGCCGGTCTGGTGCTGCTGCACGAGAACTGCGCGGGCTGGGCGGGCAGCGACGCGAAGCGCGCGCTGGACATGCTCGTGGAGACCGGCAGCCCGGCGCTGCGGCTGCTGTTCGACACCGGCAACGGCGTCGCGTACGGCTACTCGGCGGTCGAACTGCTCGCCGACGTGATCGAGTTCGTCGACCACGTGCACGTCAAGGACGGCACGGACGGTCCGGTGTGGACAGTCCCGGGCGCGGGCGCCGCCGAGGTGGGCCGCTGCCTCGACCTGCTGGCCGAGTCCGGCTACCGCGGCGCCCTGTCGATCGAGCCGCACCTGTCCCTGGTGCCGCACGCCGATGTTCCGGGCGCGGGGCGCGTGGACGGTTTCGTCGCGGCGGGCCGGGCGCTGGAGTCGCTGCTCGCCGCCACGGCCCGATGACCCGCCTGACCAGCGCCGACCACGCGTTGCTGCTCCGACTGCTCGCCCTGCCCACCGCGGGCCCGCTGGAGACGAGCGACCGCGCCCGCATCTGGGACGCCCAGTTCGCCTACGCCGACTCGGCCCCCGAGTTCAAGGTCCTGCACCACGCCCCCGCCGACCTGTCCGACCTGCGCAGGCCGGACGTGCCCGCGCCCGTGCGGATGGCCGCGCGGGAGCCCGGGTTCCTCGACGAGCAGCCGAGCCTGGTGCTGCGCCTCGGCCCGCAGCGGCCGCGTGCGCGGACGGTGATGTTCAACGTCCACCTGGACACGGTCGCGGGCCAGGAACCGGTGACGTTCGACGGCGCCGTCTTCCGCGGCCGCGGCGCGATCGACGCCAAAGGCCCCGCCGTGGCACTGCTCGCGGGCATCCGCGACGCCGCCACCCGCGACAGCAGGATCGGCGACGAGGTGTCGGTGCTGGTCCAGGCCGTGGCAGGCGAGGAGGGCGGCGCGATGGGCACCTTCGGCACCCGCCCCCTCGTCGAACGCGGCTACGTCGGCGCCCTCAACGTGTTCTGCGAACCCACCGGTCTGCGCTACCTGACCCGCGCCACCGCCTCAGCCACCGCCGCCGTCCGCGTCGGCGGCCAGGGCGCAATCGACGACCGCCCCGGCGACGGCCACAACGCCACCGTGCTGCTCGGCTTCCTCGCCCAACACCTGGCAGGCGAACTCACCGGCGACGCCGACGGCCACGCCTGCGTCGCCGGCCTGCACACGGGCACCGCCCACAACCGCGTCTACGGCACCGGCGACCTGATGATCAACCTGGCCTACGCGACCCCGGCCGCGGGCGCGCGCCTCACCGGCGGCCTGGACCGGGCCGTGGCCGATGGGTTGGACCGCTTCACCAAGCAGTTCGCCGACGTGCCCGCGTTCGCCCGCACCGCGGCGGAAGCTTCTCGAGTGACCACTGTGGACTGGCTCAAACGCGGCCTGCCCACCCTCGACTCCGACCGCGCGGCTTTGGACCGGTGGATGACCGCCGCCGCCATCCCCCGCTGGCCCGCCGACGAGCCCGCTTTCACCTGCGACGCGATCTGGCTGGCCGACGTCCCTGAAACCACCACCGCGATCCTCGGCCCCGGCGACCTGGCCACCAACCACGCCCACGCCACCGGCGAATTCGCCACCCTCGCCGAACTGACCGCCTTCGCAGGCCAGATCTCCCGCCTGCTGCAGGCGTTCGCCGACGCCCCACCGCCGATGGACTCCCGATGACCACGGCGAATCCACGGCCCCCACACCAGAGGACAGCCCCCACCCGCCCTGGGGGGCGTCCCTGCTCCAGCCTACCGGCAGTAGCGGTCCCGCAGGGATTTCCTCCGCTCGCTGTGGATGACTCAGACCGATGTGGACAACCTGCCCCACCGAGAACGGAATCCCGATGACCGACCTCGCCGTGCCCGCTCAGACCGCCGTCCGGGTGCCCCAGGCCGAGCTGCTGGACTTCACCGCCGCCGTCTTCGTCGCCCACGGCGTCCCCACGAACCGCGCGCAAGCCGCGGCGGCGGCGCTGTGCCACGGCGACATCACCGGCGCCGCCTCGCACGGGCTCGTCAACCTCTCCCGCATCTACCTGCCGCTCCTCGAATCCGGCCGGGCCAGAGCCGACGCCGAGCCTCTCGTCCTCACCGACCTCGGCGCCACCCTGCTGCAAGACGCCCGCGGCGCTCTCGGGCTCTGGGCCGCGGGCGAGGCGATGGACCTGGCCACCAAACGCGCCGCCGAGTACGGAATCGGCATGGTGTCCGTCCGCGGCGCCACGCACTTCGGCTGCGCGGGGCACCACGCCCTGAAGGCCGTCGAGCACGGGATGATCGGCATCGTCGCGGCCAACTGCGGGCACCAGCGCATCGCCCGGCCGCCGCGGGGTCGACTGCCGATGCTCGGCACCAACCCCATCAGCGTCGCCGCGCCCGCCGGTGAGCACCCGCCGTTCCTGCTCGACATGAGCACCACCGCCGTCCCGACCGGCAAAGTCCGCGCCGCCGCGCGCGCGGGTGAAGAGATCCCAGCCGGGTGGCTGGCCGACGACCGCGGCGCCCCCGTCACCGACCCGGCCCGGTTCGACACCGGCGAAGCGCACCTCACCTGGCTCGGCGCCCCGGGAATGGGCGAGTACAAGGGCTTCGGCCTCGGCCTCATGGTCGAGGTTCTCGCCGCGCTGGTCCCCGGCGCGGGCCTCGGCCCGTCCCCGGCCGCCTTCGCCGCCGACCGCACCCCGGACGACGACATCGGCTTCCTCGTCATGGCCATCGCCCCCACCGCCCTGCGGTCGCCGCACCAGTTCCAGCGGGACGCGGGCGCGCTGTTCGGGTCCGTGCTCGGCTGCCCGCCGGTCGAACCCGGCGACACGGTCTCCTACCCCGGCTGCCCCGAGGCCCGCAACGCCGCCGACGCCGCCACACATGGCGTCCCGCTGGCCAAGGCGGTCCACGCCGAGCTGTGCCAGATCGCCGACCGGCTCGGCCTGACCGCGCCAGGGGAGAGCTGATGCGCATCGGAGTCGTCGGCCTGGGCGTCATCTCCCGCTTCTACCTGGCGGTCCTGCGCGAGAGCGGCCCGCTGCGGCTGGGCGCGGTGTGCGACGTGCGGCCCGAGGCGCTGGCCCCGCACCGCGACGAGGTGCCCTGCTGGACCGACCACCGCGACCTCGTCACCGCGGGCGGGCTCGACGCGGTCGTGGTGACCGTCCCCAACGACCGCCACGCCGAGGTGTGCCGCGACCTGCTCGACGCGGGGCTCCCCGTGTGCGTGGAGAAACCGCTGGCCACGACCCTGGCGGACGGCCTGGAGCTGGCGGCGCTCGCCGCGGCCCGGGGCGCCGTCCTGTTCACGTCGTTCCACCGCCGCTACAACGCGCGGGTGCGCGCCATGCTCGACAGCCTGCCGAAGGACGTGCCCATCGAGTCGGTGCGCGTGCGGTACCTGGAGCGCATCGAGGACCACGTCGGCAACGACCGCTGGTACCTCGACCCGGACCGCTGCGGCGGCGGCTGCGTCGCCGACAACGGCCCCAACGCCTTCGACCTGGCCCGCCTCTTCCTCGGCCCGCTGGAACTCGCTTACGCCGAGGTCCGCCGCGACGAAGCGGGCGTCGACCGGCAGGCGGTGATCGAGCTGGACTCGGCGTCCGGCGCGCGGGCCACCGTCGAGCTCGACTGGAGCCACCCCGGCGAGACCAAGGACATCGAGGTCCGCCTCGCCGACGGCACGGTCCGCCGGGCGGACATGCTGGCAGGCTTCCTCGGCTTCAAGCAGTCCCTGTGGCACGAGTACGCGGGCGTCCTGCGAGACTTCGCCAACGCGGTCCACCATGGCGGCGAGGACCGGGCGAGCATCGCCGCACTGTCCCTTGTGGACGCGGTTTACCAGGCAGAGCACGCACTCACCGGGAAGGCCCACACATGATCGAGGACGGCGACAAGCGCGCGGTGGCCGGTGTCCTGGTCAAGGTCCTGGTCCACCAACGCGAGGACCGCGGGATGCGCCTGGAGGAGTTCGCCAGCCGCTGCGTCCGCCAAGGCGAGGTGCACGAACTGGTGACGACCGACCACGACGTGACCGATCCGAGCATCGACCGTGTCGGCTTCCTCGGCTTCACCGAGATCTCCCACGGCGGCGTCATCGACCGCGGCGACGAGGTGCACATCGGCGGCGAGTACGTCGGGCGCGTCCTCGGCTTCGACGCCTGCCACTTCCCCAACCACTACAACATCCTGATCCGCCGCGACAGCCCGGTCACCGGCGGCCAGATCGCGCTGACCCCGGAGTCCCCCGTCCACTTCGGCGCGCCGAGGTGAAGCGCGCGGTCGTCGCGGGCGGCAGCCTGGCGGGATTGCTTGCCGCCCGCGTGCTGCACGACTTCGCCGACGAGGTCGTGATCATCGAGCCGGACACCCTGCCCGACACTCCGCTGACGCGGGCGGGCACCCCGCAGGCCAACCAGTTCCACGTGCTGCTGGGCCTCGCGCAGCACCTGTTCGGCCACTGGTTCCCCACGCTGCTTCCCCGCCTCGGCGCCGGGCCGTACCCGATCGAGGACTGCTGCATGTACCTCGACGGCGCCACCCGCGTCGCGGTGCCGGGCGACCAGCTCATGCCGGTGCCGCGGCCGCTGCTGGAGTTCCACGTGCGCGCGGAGGTCCTCGCGCTGCCGAAGGTGCGGCTCGTCCGCGACCGCGTCGTCGGCTTGACCATCGGCCTCGGTCGCGTCGACGGCGTCCGGCTGGCGTCGGGGGCGGCCGTCCACGGTGAACTCGTCGTCGACGCCACCGGCCGCGCCTCCCGGCTCGGCGACTGGCTGCTGCGCCTGGACTTCCAGCCGCCGCCGAAGCAGCGGATGGACCTCGACCTCGGCTACGCCACCGTCCTGTACCACCGCTATCCCGACCAGCGCCTGGACAACCTCTACGCCGTCCACTCCCTGCGGTCGGCCGGTTCCGCGGAGCCGGGGGTGAGTGTCGTCGCCCCGTCCGGGCCGGACCGCTGGATCTGCTCGGTGTCGGCCTACGGCAAGCAGCGCCCCACCAAGTCCCTCGCGGACTTCCACGCCCGCTGCGAACGTGAGCCCGCGGCCGGATTCGCCGCCCTGGTCCACGAGTGCGAGCCCGCGAGCCAGGTGGAGGTGCACCGGTTCCCGCACAGCGCGCGCCGCGACTTCCACCAGCTGCGCCACTTTCCGGCGGGCGTCGTCCCGGTCGGTGACGCGGTGGCGTCGTTCAACCCGGTCTACGGCCAGGGAATGCCCTCAGCCGCCCTCCACGCGTCCGCACTGGGCGCCTGGCTGCGGTCGGGGGACGACGTCCACGCGTACTTCGAGCGGTTGAAGGTCCTGGTGGACGCGGCATGGCAGACCTCGGCGCTGGCCGACTTCGCCCTGCCGCACGTGCCCGGCCCACGCCCGAAGGGCTACCGCGTCATGCAGGCTGTCGGCACCGCCATTGACCAGGCGACGACCACGGATCCCCTGGTGGCCAAGCGGTTCATCGACGTCATCAACATGCGGCAGCACCCGTCGGCCCTGCTGCGGCCCGACATCCTCGCCAGGGCCGCCCGCGCCAGGATCGCCAGGGGCTGAACATGCGAATGCCCCCGGACCAGTGTCCCGGGGGCACCACGCTTGTCGGCCGCTAGCGACCCAGCAGCGGGATGTCGTTCACCCCCTGGTGGTAGTCGCGCACGGCGATCACCAGTTCCTCCACGGTCAGCTGTCCGCTGCCGTCCCGGTCGATCTGCCGGAACGCCTGGTCGGCCTGCCGCTCGTCGACGCCGACGGCCTTCATCCAACGCTTGAACTCCGCCGGGTTGACCTCGCCGTCGCCGTCGGTGTCGCACAGCTCGACGATGGCCTCGATGGTCGGGCGCAGGTTGCGGTCGAAGCCCGCGTCGCCGCCCTCGACCAGTTCGGTCTCGGAGACCTGTGTGAACTGCTCCAGAGTCACCTTGCCCTGCGACCCGACCTTCGCCTTGCCCGCGAGCTTGTCCCACATGCCGAGGTAGGCGGTGAGCAGAGAGCGGCCCTTGGGCGAGGTCTCCTGCTCGCCGAAGGCCTTGAGGATTCGACGCGCCTCGGTCTCGTAGTCCGACCTGTCGATCGTTCCGTCTCCGTTGCTGTCCCAGAGTTCGAAACGACGCTTCAGGCGGCTGTCCTGGACGCTAGCGGTCACGACCATGCTCCTTTGAATTCTCGACGGATTCCTCAGGGGAGCCCCAGCAATTCAAGCAGCTCCGCCGTCTCGACATTAGCAACGGCGCCGGACGCCGCGCCGGGTTCAGCTCGCCCCTTTTCGGGTGTAATTCCTTGTCCACCATTAGAACCGACCGTGACGATCACTGGGCCGGTAGGATCGGTTCTCACCAAATTGACGCATCAATACTTGCGCATGCAATTCATGCCCGGGCCAACCGCTGATCGAGTGCGACGGTGATGCCGTCCCACAGCGCGACTCTCGCACGCAGAACATCGACCAGGGTCCGCGCGCATTCGGCCCATTTCCCGGCGTCGGGACCGCACAGGTCGGCCACCATCTGCATCGCCATCGGCGTGTGCTGCTCGCCGTCGACCTCGATGTGGCGGACCAGGTACTCGCCGAACAGCTCCAGCTTCGTCCCGCCCGCGGCGACCACCTGGTCGAACATCTCGGGGATCAGATCCTCCCGGCCGAAGGCGAACGCGGCAGCCTGACAGTGCACCGGCGCGTGCGTGATCACCTCCCACGTCGACCGCACGAAGTCGGCCGCCGGCCCGGGCACACCGGCCTTGACCAGTGCGTTCTCCACGGGCTCATCGGCGCGCAGAAGGTCGAGGAAGGTGTCGACGGGCTCGGTGTCGGCGCCTGCCTGCGCCATCGCGTGCTGGTAGAGCTCGAAGTGGCTGACGTAGCCCTCGCCGAACTCGTCGCTCTCCTCGACCAGCACGATGTCGTTGATCAGCCGCCTGCTGATCGGCTGCGTCGTGGGCACCCAGGGCACCCGGACGCAGGTCAACTCGCGCTGCAGGCTCTTGAGCAGGGACATGAAATCCCAGACCGCGAACACATGGTGGGCCATGAACACCGCCACGTCCCCGGTCGTGGCCATCCGCCGGTAAATCGGGTGACGGGTCACCTCGGTGCGTATCGGCTCGATTGTCGCGCGAATGCGGTCGATGCCCGGATGGGCCAATGCCCAATCGTAGCGACTCATCGTGGTGCGAACCCTTTCCTCGACGCGACTGGTGTAGCGGACGTTATGGAGGATGAGCACTCACGCGCCACCTATCAATAGGATGAATTTACGTACCCGATCGGCGACTGCGATCACCGCGGAATGCGACAAACATGGAAGCGTCGTATCCGAACCAGGGAGGAACCATGCGGTTCGCCAAGTCGTTGTCCGCCGCGCTGCTCGCCGGGGCGGCGCTGACCAGCCTCGCCCCCGCCGCGGCCGCGACCCCAGGGCAGGTGGTGGCGTTCACCCACGAGTTCACGCCCCTGAGGATCTGGGACAACCCGACCGGCTGCCACGCGCTCGACCCCGGCACACACCTGATCTTCAACCAGCTCGACCGACCCATCACGATCTACGCCGACCCGGCCTGCCTGTTCCCGATCGAGCCGTTCGCCAGGGTCAAGCCCGGTTTCGGTTCGCACGTCAGCGCTGTCGGCAGCTTCCGCGCCTGAGTGCGGCCCACCGGTGGAAGGATCTCCTTGTTCACAGTGGACCTCGTGGTCGTCGGCCTCGGCTACGTCGGACTCCCGCTCGCCCACCGAGCGTGCGCGGCGGGCCTGCGCGTCGCCGGGATCGACACCGACGCCCGCGTGATCGCGGGCCTGAGCGCGGGCCGTTCCCACATACAGGACGCCCCCGACATCGGCCAGATGTTGGCCGCGGGCTTCACCGCCGCGACCGAGTTCACCACCGTGTCCACAGCGGACACCGTGGTGATCTGCGTCCCCACCGGCCTGGTCGACGGCGAGCCCGACCTCCGCGCGGTGATCGCGGCAGGCAGGCGAGTCGCTGAACACCTGCGGCCCGGAACGCTGGTGGTACTGGAGTCGACCAGCTACCCGGGGACGACGGAAGAGGTGCTGCTGCCACTGCTGGAGTCGACGGGCTTGGTCGCCGGGGTCGACTTCAACCTGGCGTACTCACCGGAGCGCATCGACCCGGGCAACGGGGAACACGCGCTGGAGAACACACCGAAGGTGGTGAGCGGCCTGACACCGCTGTGCGCCAAGCGGTGCGAGGCGTTCTACGAGGAACTGGTCGATTCGGTCGTCGTGGCGGCGGGGTTGCGGGAGGCGGAGACGGCGAAGCTGCTGGAGAACAGCTATCGCCTGGTGAACATCGCACTGGTGAACGAGTTGGCAGTGCTGTGCGAGCGGTTGGAGGTGGATGTCTGGGACGTACTCCGGTGCGCGGCGACGAAGCCGTTCGGTTTCCAGCCGTTCTCCCCTGGGCCGGGCGTGGGTGGACACTGCATTCCGGTGGATCCCCGGTACCTGGCCAATCGGGCTCGGGCGGAGGGTCTGCCGTGTTCGATGATCACCGCAGCGCAGGAGGTCAACGCGGGGATGCCCGCGTATGTGGTTCGGCGGGCACGGGACATCCTCGCCCGAGATGGCCGGGTCTCCGGAGCACGCGTGCTTCTCCTCGGCGTCACCTACAAGCCGGACGTGGGCGACGTGAGGCAAACTCCAGCTACCGGGATCGTCCGGCAGCTGCGCAACCTGGGAATCCTTGTGGGATACCACGATCCATACGTATCCGGCTTCCTTGTCGACGGAGAGCCGGTCCCCGCAGAGTCCGATGTGGACAAGGGAGTTCGACGGGCGGACCTCGTCATCCTCCTCCAGGACCATCGCACACTAGACCTGCCGGGCATCGCCCGACACGCACACACGGTGTTGGACACCCGAGGCCGAATGGAAGGCGAGAACGTAGAGCGCTTGTGACGCACACTCAACCCCCACCAAACGTAACGCCCCCAACGAATGCCTGTTTGGGTGGTTCGCCTCGATTCGGGGCAACCGACGTCACCGAGGCAGCCGCTCACTCACCGCCCACAGATGCTGCATCGCATACGCCCGCCAAGGCCGCCAGATACTCGAATGCGCAGCCAGACTGTTCGCGTTCGTCGACAGCCCCAACTCCCGAGCAGCGGCCCGAATCCCCGGATCCCCCGGTAAGAACGCATCCGGATCCCCTAACGCACGCATGGCGATGTTCTCCACCGTCCAAGGCCCGAACCCAGGCAACGCGGCCAACCGAGCCCGAGCCCGCTCCCGATCCGCGCCCACCCCCACATCGATCGTCCCCGAAGCCAACGCCGACACCAGCCCCAACAGCGTGTCGCGGCGGGTCCGCGGCAGGGCGAGCATGTCGGGATCCACCGACGCGAGCACCTGCGGTGACGGGAACAGATGCGTCAACCCGCCAACCGGGTCACGCACGACCTCCCCATGGGCCGCGACCAACCGGGTGGCGTGGGCGCGGGCGGCGGCGGTGGTCAGCTGTTGGCCGAGCACCGCGCGCATCGCGAATTCGGCGCCGTCGACGGTGTGCGGGACGCGACGGCCGGGGGTGGCCCGGACCAGGGGCGCGAGTACGGGGTCGGCGGAGAGTTGGTCGTCGACGGCGATCGGGTCGGCGTCGAGGTCGAGCAGGCGGCGGCAGCGGCTGATCGCCAGCGCCAGGTCGCGCAGGTCGGTCAGGGACAGCTGGCACACGACGTGGCCCGCGGCGGGGCGCAGGCTGGCGATGCCGTGGCCGTGGGGCAGCCGCAGGGTCCTGCGGTAGGCGCCGTCGCGCCATTCCTCGACGCCGGGGACGACGGTGGCGGCGAGTTGGGCGAGGAGCTTGTCGGCGCACATGGGCTCGCGGAACGGCAGGCGCAGCGAGATGACCCCCGCGCCCGCCGTCTGTCTGCCCGCGCGCTGACGCAACTCCGTCGGCGGCAGCGCGAAGACTTCTCTTACAGTGTCGTTGAAAGTCCTGATGCTGCCGAAGCCCGCGGCCGTGGCCACCTCGCTCATCGGCAGTTCCGTTGTCTCGATCAGCAGACGCGCGGTCTGCGCCCGTTGCGCGCGGGCGAGCGCGAGTGGACCGGCGCCGAACTCGGCGAGGAGTTGTCGCTCCACTTGCCGCACGCTGTAGCCCAGGTGCGCGGCCAGGCCCGGCACCCCCGACCGGTCGACGACCCCGTCGGCGATCAGCCGCATCGCGCGCGCGGCCAGATCGGCCCGCGCGTTCCATTGCGGCGAACCGGGGCTCGCGTCAGGGCGGCAGCGTTTGCAGGCGCGGTATCCGGCCTGTTGGGCTGCGGCGGCGCTGGGGAAGAACGTCATGTTCTCCGCTTTGGGCGGCATCCCAGGGCAGCTAGGGCGGCAGTAGATGCGTGTGGTCCGGACCGCGGTGAAGAACCATCCGTCGAACCTGGAGTCTTTGGAATGAACGGCGCGCACACAGCGGTCGAAGTCGTCATGCACCGGAACAGGATGGAGGTCCGGCTGGTGCAGGGGCTAGCCAAAAACCGACTTGACCGTCAAGTAGGCCGTACTGTCGCATTTTCGCCACCCCTTGTCGGGGGGTGCTGCTTGACTGTCAAGCATGACGAAAAAGCAGCAAGATCACGCGCTGCGGTTCCATGAGCTGCACACATCCGGAACCGTGTTGGCCCTGGCGAACGCCTGGGACGTCGCCAGCGCGTGCGTGACGGTCGCGGCGGGGGCGAAAGCGGTTGCGACCACAAGTTCCGGTGTCGCGTGGAGTCTGGGCGCCCGCGACGGCGACGCGCTCGACCGGGAGGCGGCCGTCGGGCTCATCGCGCGGGTGTGCGCCGCGGTCGACGTGCCCGTCACCGCCGACATCGAGACCGGCTTCGGCGACACCCCGCACGACGTGGCCGAAACCGTCCGCGCGGTGCTCGCCGCGGGCGCGGTAGGGGTGAACATCGAGGACTCGTTCGCCTCCGACGACAGCCCGCTGCGCGACATCGCCGCCCAGTCCGAGCGCTACGCCGCGGCCCGCGCCGCCGCAGACGACGCCGGGATCTCGTTGTTCATCAACGCACGTGTGGACACTTTTTTGCGCTCAGTTGGCAACGAAGACACCCGAGTGGCCCTAACGGTCGAACGTGCTCACGCATATCTCGCAGCGGGTGCCTCCGGCATCTTCGTCCCGGGCGCGCGCGACCTGGCCACGATCAAGACGCTGGTGGCGGAGATCCCGGCGCCGCTCAACATCATGGTCGGCCCCGGTGTGCCGAGCGTTCCCGAGCTGGCGGGCGTGGGTGTCGCGCGGGCGAGCCTGGGCGGCGCGATCGCCGAGGCCGCGTACGGCCTCGCCCGCCGCGCCACCGAGGAGCTGCTCACCACGGGCACCTATGAGTCCGTGCGCGGCGGCCTGACCTGGCCTGAGCTGAACGCGCTGTTCTGAGTTCTAAACGGACGTCGAGATCGGACGGTCGGCCAACCGGGTGGCTATGCCATCGAGCGTGCGCGCGATGGCATAGCCGTAGAACTCCGCCGGGTCGACCTCCGCGACGTACCGTCCCAGGTCGGTCAGGCCCGGCTGCGCGCTGATGAGGTCGGCCGACTTCTCGCGCAGCCCGGGGCCGCGGTCGTCCTCCAGGGCGATGAACAGGCACGCCTGGCTCAGCAGCAGCTCATAGGCCGCGCAGCTCTCGTCGCCGAAGCCCGCCTCGCGCAGCACCCGCACCCCGGCGTCGATGACACGCAGCACACCCGGCACCCCCGCGCCGTGCAGCGCGAGCCGCCGGGCGACCCCCGGCGCGGCCCGCAGGACGGGCCGCAGCGCGGTCAGCAGGTCCTCGAACCACTCCCGCCACGGCAGCCGCGGGTCCGGCAGCGCCACGTCGGCCACGACGCGCTCGATCACGGCGGTGACCACGGCGTCCCGGTCGCCGATGTGGTGGTAGATCACGGCCGGATAAGCGCCCACAGCGGCGGCGAGGCCGCGTAGCGTCCAGTTCTCCAGGCCCTCCGCCCGCGTCAGCCGCAGCGCCTCGGTGACGATCCACTCGGGGGTGACCGCGCGCCGCTTGTCGACTGATGCAGGAGTTCGCATACGTCCACACTATCGGGGCGGAACCTTCCGGGGTGGTCCCTTCGTTGAAGGGGTGCAGGGACAACCAATGCTCGGGGAGACGCAGATGGCGAAGATCAAGAAGCTGGCCGCACTGGCCGGTGCCGCGGCCGCCGCGCGCAAGTACGCGGCCAAGCACCCGGACAAAGTCGACCGGATGGCGACGAAGGCCGGACGCATCATCGACCAGCGCACCAAGGGCAAGTACCACGACAAGATCGACGGCGCGCTGACCAAGCTGCGGTCGAGCTTGCCCAAGCAAGCCTGATCTGGGCGCCGACGGGGTCTAGCCGAGTTCGGTCACGGCCCCGTCGGTGACCGAGAACCGCCGGTTCACCGCGACCGCGTCCAGCATGCGGCGGTCGTGGGTGACCAGCAGCAACGTCCCTGGATACTCGGCAAGCGCAGACTCCAGCTGCTCGATCGCGGGCAGGTCGAGGTGGTTGGTGGGCTCGTCGAGCACCAACAGGTTCACCCCGCGCGCCTGCAGCAGCGCCAGCGCGGCGCGCGTGCGCTCGCCCGGCGAGAGCGAAACCGCCGGCCGCAGCACGTGCTGCGCCTTCAGGCCGAACTTCGCCAGCAGTGTCCGCACCTCGGCCGTCGGCCAGTCCGGCACCTCGCGGCCGAAGGCGTCCAGCAGCTCCTCCTGGCCCAGGAACAGCCCGCGCGCCTGGTCGACCTCGCCGACCTGCACACCCGGCCCGAGGTAGGTCTCGCCCGCCGTCAGCGGCGTCCGGCCCAGCAGCGCGGCGAGCAAAGTGGACTTGCCCGCGCCGTTGGCCCCGGTGATCGCGACCCGATCGGCCCAGCCGATCTCCAACGTGACCGGCCCGAGCGTGAACCCGCCGCGCTCCACCACCGCGTCCCGGAGGGCGGCGACGACGGCCCCGGTGCGCGGCGCCGCGGCGATCTCCATCCGCAGCTCCCACTCCTTGCGGGGCTCCTCGACCACCTCCAGCCGCTCGATCATCCGCTCGGTCTGCCGGGCTTTCGCGGCCTGCTTCTCCGAGGACTCCGAGCGCAGCTTGCGGCCGATCTTGTCGTTGTCGGTTGCCTTGCGGCGGGCGTTGCGGGTGCCCTTGTCCATCCAGCCCCGCTGCATCCGCGCGCGGTCCTCCAGCGACGCCTTGGTCGAGGCGAACTCCTCGAACTCCTCACGCGCGTGGCGGCGCGCGACCTCGCGTTCCTCCAGATAGGCCGCGTAGCCGCCGCCGTACTCGCGGATCCGCTGCTGCGCCAAGTCGAGTTCGACCACCCCGGTGACCGTGCGGGTCAGGAACTCGCGGTCGTGGCTGACGACCACCGTGCCCGCGCGCAGCCCCGAGACGAACGCCTCCAGCCGGTCGAGTCCGTCGAGGTCGAGGTCGTTGGTCGGCTCGTCGAGCAGGAACACGTCGTAGCGGCTGAGCAGCAGCGACGCCATGCCCGCCCGCGCGGCCTGGCCGCCGGACAGCGACGTCATCCGCTGGTCGAGTGCCACGCCGAGGCCGAGGTCGGCGACCGCGGCCTCGGCCCGCTCGTCGAGGTCGGCGCCACCGAGGGCGAGCCAGCGTTCGAGGGCGTGCGCGTACTCGTCGTCGGCGCCCGGGGCGCCCGCGCCGAGGGCCTCGGCGGCGTCGTCCATGGCGGTCTGGGCGGCCGCGACGCCGGTGCGTCGGGCGAGGAAGGCACGCACGGACTCGCCGGGGATCCGGTCGGGCTCCTGCGGCAGGTAGCCGACCGACGCGTTCGCCGGGCTCAGCCGCACCTGGCCCTGCTCGGCCGGGAGGAGCCCGGCCAGGGTCCGCAGCAGCGTCGACTTGCCCGCGCCGTTGACGCCGACCAGCCCGAGCACGTCACCGGGCGCGACGACCAGGTCGAGGCCGGAGAACAGGACACGGTCGCCGTGGCCCGCGGCCAGCGCCTTTGCGACCAGGGTCGCGCTCATCGAACACCCCTCCGCGCCGCTGGTCAGAGGCGCGGCGCGATATCAATGATGTCCGATTGCCTAATCCAGTCGGGGACAGGCCCGGTGTCACCCGGTCGGGCGATCATGGGTAGCCGCATCGTGTCGAGGTGCGGGTGTCGCTGCGGCTCCCCGGCGACCACGCCGATACCGATGAACCGCGCGCGGCCACCGTGGAAATCCCACTGCGCGAACGTGATGACCCGGCCGGGCTCCGGCCAGTCGTGGATGTCTGCCATGTCCCCCGAACTCTCCCGCTCAGAACACGGTCATCGTCACACAGATTCACTCGAATGATGTAAACGCCCGCTTAATGTTCAGTCCAAAGAGGTCAGCGGTCGGCGAGTGCGGTCGAACGGTTCGCTGGGTCCGCCGGGCAGGCGCCACTAGAGTGGGGGCCATGGGCGACAACCTCCGCGTCGGCACCGCAGAGCGTGAAGCGGCCATCGCCGAGTTGGGCGATCACTTCGCGGCCGGGCGGCTGGAGGTCGACGAGTACGAGCAGCGCTGCGGCATCGCGGCCAACGCCCGCACCCAGGCCGAACTCCGCGCGCTGTTCGACGACCTGCCCGCCAAGGACGTCGCTGTGGCGGTTCCGGCCGACCCGCTGGTGCGCAACGACAACCCCAAGAGCGCCAAGGCCATGATCGTCGGCTTCGCGGCAGTCGCCCTGGTCGGGGTGGTTGTGGTGGTCGCGATCACCTCGACGTGGATCCTGCTCGCGCCGCTGCTGTTGGTCGGCGCGATCCTGTTCATGATGTCCTGAAATCCGGTTGGCCCGCGGGCCGGTCGTGGCCGACCATCGGGCCATGACGATCCAGGCCGCGAGCGGCAACCGGCTGGCGTGGCACGAGGTGCCCGCGCCGGTGCGCGCGGCCATCGAGTCCGGGCTCGGGTCGCCGGTCGTGACCGCCGACACCCAGCCGGGCGGGTTCTCCCCCGGCCTGGCGGCCCGTCTGCGGTTGGCGGACGGCCGCCGCGCGTTCGCCAAGGCCGTCGGGGTCGACCGCAATCCGCACACCCCGGGGATGCTGCGCGCCGAGGCCGACGTGGTCTCCCGACTGCCCGCCGGACTGGCCCCGCGCCTGCTGTTCACCCACGACGACGGTGACTGGATCGCGCTCGTCTTCGAGGACGTCGACGGCCGCAACCCGCATGTGCCGTGGACGACCTCCGACTGGGAACGCGTGCACGCAGGTCTCGTTGATCAGCTCCGCGCGCGCACGCCCGCGCCGATCGCGGTTTCCCCCATCGCGCAAGCGCTTGCGGACGACTGCCGGGGCTGGCGTCGGCTCGCCGCCGACCCGGCCAGGGTGGATGACCCGTGGGCGCGGCGGCACGCCGACCGGCTCGCGGAGTTGGAGGCCGGGTGGGCGGAGGCCGCGGCTGGCGACACGTTGCTCCACCTGGACACCCGCGCCGACAACCTGCTGCTCACCCACGACAGCCTGGTCATCGTCGACTGGCCGCACGCGACCCTCGGCGCGGCATGGGTGGATCTGCTGATCCTGCTGCCCAGCCTGGCGATTCAGGGCGGGCCGGACCCGGCGACGGTGTGGGACGCGTCGCCGATCGCCCGCGGCGCCGACCCGGACGGCGTGACCGCGATGCTGGCCGCCCTGACCGGCTATTTCCTCTATACCGCAACCCAACCGCCGCCGAAGAACCTCGGGCCGGTGCGCGCTTTCCAGCGGGCGCAAGGGGAAGCGGCGCTGGCCTGGCTGCGCACGCGCCTCTGATCAGACGCCTGGGCGGTCGCCCAGCAGGGAACGCAGTTGGGCCAGCAGGTCGCTGCGGCTGGTGGCGCCGAGGCGTGAGCGCATCCGGGCCATGTGGTGTTCGACTGTCTTGCCGGAGATGAAAAGGCGGTCCCCGACCTGCTTGTAGGTCATCCCGTCGAGCACCAGGCCCGCGACCTGCAACTCGCGTTCGCTCAGCCGCACCATGCCCGCGCGATCCTCCACCGCGGGGGCGGGCGCCGCGGAGCCTTGCAGCACGCGCGCGCAGTCGAGCAGGCCGACCATCGCGGTGCGGTCGGGCGTGCGGATCGCCGCCTGGCCTGCCAGACGAGCGGCGTCCCATGGCATCCCGGCGGCGTGGAGCGCCCGCGCGGCGGACTCCACCTTCGGCGCGTCGATGCGACCGGCCAAGACCTCCCGCCAGCTCTGCGCGGCGGCGGACAACGCGGAATGGAAAGCACTGAAGCCTGCGAACCCGGCCAGCACTTTCGCGTGTTCCTCGGCCTTGGCGGGCGCGTCGGCGATGATCTCGGCGTGCAGGCAGTGCCAGTGCAGCATGGTTGACCACAGCGGCGGACTTCCCAGTCGCCGCAACAGGTCCCACGCCTCGGCCAGGTGCGGGGCGAGGCGTTCGCGGTCCCCGAGACGGGCGGCGGCGACCGCGAACTCGCCGAGCGGGAGCAGCGAGAACAGGTCGACGGGCACCCGGACGAAGGTCGCGCACGCCAGTTCCCACGACCGCCGCAGCGCCGTCAGATCGCTGGTCCGGCGGGCCGTGCCGACGCGGAGTCCGACAGCGAACAGCGCGTCGCGGGGGCCGAGGTCGCCCGCGGGCGGGTTCGCGGGCGCGCCGTGGTTCATGGCGATCCAGGCGCGCAGGAGGTGATGACGGTTGGCGAGCGCCCCACCAGCGGCGATGGCGCGGTCGAGCAGCGGTTCGGCGATCGCGGTGGTCCCGGTGTGGGCGGCCATGATCGCGCTGAGGGCGGCGGGGCTGTCGGGGAGCAGGACGGTGTCGCCGACCGGTTCCAGCATCTCGGCCGCACGCACCACTGTGGACAGTGCGGTGGGCCAGGACTCGTCGAGGGAGTCGAGGACGCCGTGAGCCATCGCGGTGACCGCGCCCGCGGCGAGCGTCGGCGGTTCGTCGGCGTCGGCCTTGAGCGCGGTTCTGGCGTCGTCGACCCGGCCGGTGCCCGCGAGTCCGATGGCGGCCAGCGCGGAACCCGACCAGTGGTACAGCTCCGCGCTCCTGGCCAGCTGGCCGCGGTGGGCGAGCGCGGCGGCGGCGACCCGGGCGGCGGCCGGGGTCGGCGCGGCGGCCATGAGCGCGTCGGCGCGGCGCAGGGCGCTGTCCATGGCGCCGGAGAGGGCTTCGGCCTCGGCCTGGCGGACCTCGTCGACCTGGTGCCCGGCGGCCGCGGCGGCGGCGTAGAGCCGCACGGCGACGGCCGGTTCGGCCTGCGCTGCGGCGGCTTCGAACACGGCGGCCACCGACGGTCCGCCCGCTCCGGCGCCCAGCAGCGCGAGCGCGTCGTCGACCAGCGGGCCGCCCCGGGCGAGGCGCAGGTCGGCGATCTGGTCGAACACCGCGTCCCGCTGGTCGGCGGGGACCAGGGTGCGCACGACGGTGGCGCCGAGGGGCAGCAGGTCGGGGGCGAGCAGGCCGGTGCCGCGAACCTCTTCGAGCACGTCGGCGGGCGGGTGGCCGAGCAGTGCGGCCAGTTCGACCTCGCCCGCCCCGACCGCGGTGGCGATGAGCGCGCGGAGGGCGTCCGGGCTGAGCCGGTCGAGCTCGAACCGGAACTCCTCGACGGCCGCCCGCGGGATGTCGCCCGCCCCGACGTGAGGGGCGATGCGGTGCACCAGCCCGGGCACGCCGCCGGTCTGGGTGTGCACGAGCTCGGCGACCCCGGGCGCGGGCGGGACGCCGAGGATGGCGTGCAGGCAGGCGGTGACGCGGTCGCGGTCGAAGGGACGCAGGACGATCTGGCCGCGCAGCCTGCCGAGGAGGGCGGTCAGCCCGGTTGGGCGGGGCCGGGGGCGCGCGGCGACGACGAGACCGCAGTCGGCCTGGTCGGCCAACTCGGCGAAGTCCTTGTCCCCCAACAGATGCGCGTCATCGACCAGGAGAAGGTCGGCCCGGACCCCGGGCCGCCAATGACTCGCGCCGGGGGCGGTGGCCAGGAGGTCGAGCAAAGCCGTCTTGCCGAAACCACCGGGCGCGATCACCGCGAGCCGCACCGTGGCGAGGTTCCCGGACACGATCGCCGAGCACAGCTTGCGGGTCGGCCCATCGAGGACGAGTTCGTCGGGCAGCGGGTATCCGGGGATCACGACTGGTCTCCCGGCCGCCGGGGTCGCAGGTTGAACCGCCGCGGGGGCGGGTCCAACGGGCTGATCTCCACCGGCGGGCGCGGCGGCGGCAGATCCACGCCTTCGCGCACCCCGACACCCTCCTCGATCTCCGCGCCGCGCCCTTCCAGGGCAACGAGCGCGCCGCCGCCGGGGTGCGCGATCCCAGTTGCCGGAGTGGCGTGCCGGAACCCGGGGTGACTGGCGTCGGCGCTCAAGTTCGCGCCGGGGGCGGCGAAGCGGGCGGGCGCCAAGCGCGGACAGGCCGCGAGCGCGGCGCCGCGCGCGGGGGCGGTCGCGGGGTCGGTCTCCACCGTGACCTGGCCGTCGAACCGAGCCGCGGCGAGGGTCGCGACCAGCGGAACCGCCGCCGTACCGCCCGCCAGGACCACCCCGGCCTGCACATCGGCGGGCACGCCCGCGGCGAGCCGCGCAAGATCGTCGACCACGGCGGCGAGCGCGGGTCGAGCCACCTCGTCGAAGGCCGCCCGGGTCACCACGTCGTCCTGCAGCCGCACCTCGGGCGCGGTCGACAGCAGTTCCTTCGCCTGCGCGCACGCGAGCCGGTCGGTGCCGGGGCGCACCAGCGAGGCGAGCACGTCGTCGAGGTGGTCGCCCGCGTCGGCGTCGATCATCGGGCGGTGGTTGGCCAGTTCGAACGACGCCTGCGCGCGGTGCAGCACGGCGTGCTCGACGTGCCTGCCGCCGATCAGGGTCAGCGCCAGCGCCGATCCGACGGGGACCGCCGAGCGTTCGTGCGCGGCCTCGGCGGCGGCGACCACCGTGGGAAGCAGCAGCACGCCCGCCATCCCGGCGGCGTGGAGCGCGCCACGGAAGAGTCCACGACGGTATGACCCCCAATCGGGTGGATGCGTGACGGCGATCCGCTCGGCCGCCTCCCCCTCGGCCGCGGCGACGGCGTCGGCGATCCAGGTCACCACGGCCGCGGCGAGCGTCTCGGCCGGATACAGCTCGCCGCCGAGCAGGACCGGGATCCCGTCGCCGACGCGCGGCAGGAAACCGCGCGCGACCCGCTGCGGCTCGACCGCCGTCCACGCCTGCGCGGCCTGCCCTACCAGCAGTTCTCCGGTGTCGGAGATCGTCAGCACGGCGGGCGTCCACCGGCTGCCATGGTCGATCGGAACGACCTCGGCCGGGCCGTAGCCTGCACCCACGCGCCTGCACACCGCCGCCGCGCCGCGCGTGCGGCCGACGTCGATGCCGAGCACATAGGGCATCCCGGACTCCTGACGATGGCGGTAGGTAGGCCTCTGTTCGTACCAGGCGCCTGATCCCGCACGGCAACCCCGGGTAGGCGCTCGATTACCCCCTAACCCCCTAACGAGACCTTGTCGAGTCACCCGTTTGAGTGACCCAGGCGACTCGGAGTGATCCCCGATGTGGTGGGGGTGGCGGCTCCATAGATTGATAACAACGCCCCGGACCGATGCCCCCGGCTTGGGCGCGACCTCCCCGAAACCCCCGAAATTTGGAGTAGTGCGTTGACCGTCAACCAGGACCAGCCGACCTCAGGCGCCGAGCAGACCCTGCACGACTTCGTGCTGACCCTGCTGACCGACGAGTCAGCGCGCGCCGACTTCGCCGAGAACCCCACCGCCGCGCTGACCGGCGCGGGCCTCGGTGACATCACCGCCCAGGACGTCCAGGACGTCATCCCGCTGGTCGCCGACTACGCCCCGGTCGACCTGACCCTGCCCGCCTCGGCCGAGACGGTCGTCGAGCAGCTCACCGCCGTCGCCGACGCCGCGCAGAGCTACTCCGGCCACTGCGACACCGACACCGAGGGCGGTCTGCCCGGCGGCCTCACCGCGGGCTCCTTCCTGGGCGAGACCGGCCTCGACAGCCTCACCGGCACCGGCGTCGCGGGCGACCTCACCGCCACCGTCGACGGCGTCACCGGCTCCCTCGCGGGCCAGGCGCAGGACGCGGCCCTCTCCTCGGTCTTCGGCGGCGGCCTCGACGGCGTCACCGGCGCGGTGACCGGCGGCGGCTTCGGCACGGATCTCGCGGGCGACCTCACCGCCACCGTCGACGGCGTCACCGGCTCCGTCGCAGGCCAGGCCCAGGACGCCGCCTTCTCCTCGGTCTTCGGCGGCGGCCTCGACGGCGTCACCGGCGCTGTCACCGGCAACGGCCTCGGCACCGACCTCACCGGCGACATCAACGCCACCATCGCCGAGATCTCCGGAACCTTCGTCGGCGAGACCGAGAACGCCGCGTTCTCCACCGTCTTCGACGGCGGCCTCACCGGCGGCAGCGGCCAGAGCGTCGTCGAGACCGCCCTGGGCACCGGCGCGGGCGAGTACAGCCTCGGCCTCGACGGCATCGCGGGCCACAGCACCGTCGACTCCGCCCTCGGCGCGGTCACCGGTGCGGCCGACGCGGGCGTCAACGGCCTGGCGGGCGACTTCGGCCTCGACTCCGACGCCTTCACCGGCGCCACCTCCCTCGCCGCGTCGACCGAGGGGCTGACCACCGCGTTCGGCGGCGCGACCGACCTCGGCGCGGTCGGCGGCGGCTCCACCATCGGCACCGACGGCGGCACCGGCGTGTTCGGCGTCGAGAGCGACGTCTTCAGCGGCAACGGCGGCGTCACCGCCTCCACCGACGGCTTCGAGGCCGTCTTCGCCGGCGACTCCGTGGGCAACGGCGCCCTCGGCGTCAGCACCGACGGCGTCTCCGGCACCGTCAGCAGCGAGTTCGTCAACGGCGACTTCACCGTCGGCACCCCCGGCGTGACCCTGCCCGAGCTGGCCGCCCCGTCCCTCGGCGGCCTCGACGTCACCGACTCCCTCGACGGTGACCTGCTGCGCGCGGGCGACATCACCGCCGGAACCACCGTGGCCAACTACGTCGCCGAAGGCGGCAGCCTGGTCGCCCACCAGGTCAGCACCGGCACCGCCGACCTCGGCGGCTTCCTCACCGGCGCGGGCGCCCAGGTGGCCGAGCAGATCGAGACCCACTCCGGCTCCGTCGCCGACCAGGTCGCGAACCTGCCCGCCGTCCCGGCCGTCCCCGCGCTGCCGGAGCTGCCCGCCCTGCCCGAGGTCCCCACCGACCTCCCGGTCAGCCTGCCGACCGACCTGCCCGGCGACCTGCCGATCGACCTCCCCGTCGACCTGCCGAACCTGCCGATCGACCTGCCGGACCTGCCGGTGGCCAACCCGCTGCCGGACCTGGGCGAGCTGCCCGGCGTCGGCGGCCTCGTCCAGGACAGCCCGCTGGGCGACCTCGCGGGCGAGCACAACCTGCCCGACGTGGGCGGACTGACCGACGGCCTCGGTCTCGGTCACTAGTAACTGATTAGCGGTGAAGGCGGGGTCCTGGTCACAACGGACCCCGCCTTCTTCACTGTCATGACCCGACACGGCACACTCGACCGGGTGATGGCACCGCCCTGGCTCGGGATCCTGGACGACACCATCCGCGCGTGCGCCGCGCACGACCGGTCGGATCTGGCCGAGAGACTCCTGCGGCGCCGGGCCCGGCTCCTCGAACCGGGCAGACGCGTGGTGGTGTTCGGCGGCCACGGCCAAGGCAAGAGCCAGCTCGTCAACGCCCTGATCAACGCCCCGGTCTGCGCGGTCGGCGACGATGTCACCACCGTCGTCCCCGCGATCGTGCGGCACGCCGACGCGCCGACGGCCGCGGTCGTCACCGGGTCGGACCGGGCCGCGCTCGCCGGCGCGGTCGGCCGGGAAGCGGCGCCGATCGAGACGGTCAGCGCGCAGGCCAACCGGCTGGCCCTGGTCCGCGACGACGTCCAGCACTGCGAGATCGGCCTCCCGCGCACGCTGCTCGGCGCGGGCTTGATCCTTGTCGACGCGCCCGCGGTGGGTGACGCGCAGAGCCCGACCACCGGCCGGGCCATGTCGGTGCTCGCCGAGGCCGACGCGGTGCTGATGGTCACCGATGCCACCGCCGTGCTGTCCGCGCTGGAACTGGACTTGCTGAGCCAGATCCACCGGCTGTGCCCGACCGTGCTGGTCGTCCTCACCAAGATCGACATCGTGCCGCGGTGGCGCCAGGTCGCCGACGCCGACCGGCGCGCGCTCGCCGAGGCCGGGCTGCCCACGACGGTCGTCCCCGTGTCGTCGGCGCTGCGGCTGGCCGCGGCCCGCACCGAGGACCACGCGCTCAACGCCGAGTCCGGGTTCAGCGACCTGATCACGCACCTGCGTGACAACGTCCTGGCCGATCCTGTTGCCGTGACGACAAAGGCGGCCGCGGCGACGAGCAAACTCGCGATCGACCAGCTGATCGAGCCGCTGCGCGCCGAGTTCGACGCCGTCGCCGCCGTCACCGACACCGCCGCGCTCGCCGACTGGCACGCCGCGGGCCGCCGCGTCGAGCAGTTGCAGCGCGACGCGGCCCGCTGGCAGACCCAGCTCGGTGACGACGTCGCCGACCTGATGTCCGATGTGGAGTACGACCTGCGCGACCGCACCCGGCGGATCCTGCGCGAGGTCGATGACTACTTCGAGGTCGCCGACCCGGCCAAGGTGTGGTCCGAGTTCGAGGAGTGGATGCGCGAGTCGCTCACCGAGATCGCCGAGGTCAACTCCGACTGGCTGCTGGAGCGGTTCGAGTGGATCGCCGCCCGCATCGCCAAGGCGGTCGTCCCCGACGCGCACGAGCTGCCCGCGACGCTGCTGCGCGACCTGACCGGCGACCACGCCGCCAACCTGCGCAAACCGCACATCGAGAAGTTCACCCCGGTGCAGAAGATGTTCGTCGGCCTGCGCGGGTCCTACAGCGGCCTGCTGATGTCCGGTCTCGCGACCACGCTGGCCGGGCTGCCGCTGATCAACCCGATCTCCCTCGGCGCGGGCGCGGCGTTCGGCGCGCGCAGCGTGTTCGAGGAACGTGGCGCCCGGCTCAAGCGGCGGCAGGCCGTCGCGAAGACCGCGGCGCAGCGCCACGTCGACGACTTCTTCCTGTCCTACGGCAAGGAGACCAAGGACGCGATGCGCGTGATCCACCGCGCGCTGCGCGACCGGTTCGCCGAGGTCGCCCAGGAACTCCGGCACGCGGCGACCGAGTCGGCCCGCGAGATCAAGCGCGACCTCGACGCCGGCGCGGCCCGGCGCAACGGCAAGGCCGCCGAGGTCCGCCGCGGCTTGGAGCAGCTGGTCGCCCTGCGCGCCCGCATCGACGCCCTGCAAGTCCCGAGAGGACTGACCGCCTGATGATCGCCGCACATCGCTCGGCCACACGGCCGGAGGCTGTGCCATGTCGCTGACCCTGCCCGACTCCGCCGCCGAACTGCTCGACCGAGCCCTGGCCGTCTACCGCGACAGCCCCCGCGCCGACAGCTTCCTGCGCACCCACCTCGACCACCTCCGCGGCCCTCTGCGCCTGGCGATCGTCGGCGACCCCGCCTCCGGCCGCACCACCCTGCTCGGCGCCATCGTCGGCGACGTCATCACCTCCGACCGCCTGGTCGTCGACTGGCCCGGCGCCGTCGAGCTGATCGACGCGGGCACCGCCGACGCCGACGCGACCCTGGTCCTGACCACCCGCCCCGGCGCCGAACCGCCCGCCCTGCGCCCCGACCACCCAATCGCCCGCGCCACCCCGGTCTCCTCGATCGTCGTCCTCTCGCGGGCCGACGAACTCGGTGGCGGCCGGATCGACGCGATGATCTCGGCACGGCAGGTCGCCCGGCGGCACGCGAAGTCGCCCGAGCTGAGCGGGCTGTGTCAGGACGTCGTCGCCGTGTCCGGACTGCTCGCGCTGGGCGCGTCGACGCTGACGGCCGACGAGTTCACCGTCCTCGACCACCTCGGCCGCGCGCCCCGCGAGGAGACCGAGGCGCTCCTGCTGTCCGTCGACCGCTTCACCGCGCCGGGCGGCCGGATCACCCCGGCGCTGCGCGCGGACCTGGTGACCAGGCTGGGCATGTTCGGCGTGCGCATGGCGATCACCCTGGTCCGCCGCGGCCACCGCGACCTCGACGCCCTCGCCGCGGAACTGGTGCGCGCCAGCGGGATCCTGGACCTGCGCACGTCGATCGGCGCGAACCTCGTCGACCGCGCCCCGGTCCTGCGCGCCCGCTCGGCCCTCATGGCGCTGGACATGGTGCTGCGCATGGAACCCCGCCCGGATGCCGCGTCGATCGCCGCGGACCTGGAGCGCGTCCTGGCCGGTGCCCACGACTTCCGCGAGCTGCGCCTGCTCGCCGCGCTGCGGGTCGGCCGGGTGTCGTTCGAGGAGGACGAGGAAGCCGTCTGCCTGCTCGGCGGCCACGGCACCGACCCGAACACGCGGCTGTCGCTGTCCGGCGACGCCTTCGACACGCTGCTCCGCTGGCGTGCCAACGCCGAGGACCCCCGCCTGAGCGACCGCGAGCGCCGCGCGGCCGCGGTCGTGGCGCGCAGCTGCGAGGCCCTGGTCAGCGCGTTCGCTCGATGACCCAGTCCAGGTAGCCCGCGCTGCCGCCGACCACGGGCAGCGCGATCACCTCCGGCTCGTCATAGCTGTGTTCGCGCTGGATGTACTCGGTGATCTGGTCGAGGCGGTCGGCGGTCGACTTCACGTGGCACTGCCACTCCTGGTCGTCCTGGACGGCGCCGTCCCAGTGGTAGAAGCTGCGGATCGGCCCGATGACCTGCACGCACGCGGCGAGGCGGGCCTCGACCAGCCCGCGGCCGAGCGCAGCGGCCTCGTCGGCGGACGCGGTGGTGGTGATCACGACGATGTGCGACACACCGGTCAGTCTTCCAGGAGTTCGAAGTGCCGGATGGCCGCCGGGACCTTCGCCGAGCACGTCAGCGGGGTGTCGCTGCGGACGAACACCGCGCGCACCCGCAGCACCCCGGCGTCCTCCAGCTCGACGTCCCACACCTCGTGCGCGACGCGCCGCACGGCCACCGGCCGGAACGCGTCGATCCGCCGGTCACCAGTCCGTTCCCGGGCGAAGTGCTGCGCTGCCTGCGCGGGCGCGGAAACCGTTGACTGCCCGCGCACGTACGGCAGAGTCAGCTCGCCCGCCTCGAAGTCGGCGGCGACGGTCTCGGCCTGGTTCGCGGGCACCTGTCCGAAGTAGACACCGTGCGGGAGCACCAGCAGGTTGGCCGCGTACCGGTCGCCGCCGACATGCGAGCACTCCCACACCTGCCCCGGCCGCGCGGTCGCGAGCGCCGCGGCAACCGGGCGACCGCGGACGGCACAGCACGTGTCGTGCTTGCCGTGGGTGCAGACGAGGTAGGTCAACTCGGTCGACACCGTGCCGGGTCTGATGTCCAACAACTCCTCGGGGTCGTTGAACTCGTTCCACCACAGGCGTTTCCGCCGCGCGTCCACAATGGCGTAACGACGCGGACCCGGCGGCGTGCGGCCCGGCCTGCGGATCAACAGCACCCGGGCGTTCATCTCGAGCGCACGCGCGGCGACCGACGCCGCCACCGACGTCGGCAGCGCCGACTCCCACAGCGCGTCGGCGCCCCACGGGCCGGGCTGCTCGATGAGCACCCAGTGGCGCACCGGGGGCGCGCTCGCGCCGATCAGGTCACCGCGACGCCGACAGCCGTCCGAGCACCGCTCATCCGTCACACCACATCACCCATGGGGACCAGGATCGTCTCCCGTAGCAATCTGCGCACCAGGACGATCTGGTCGGCCACGGACAGCCCGTCGAGTTCCCCGACCACGCACGGCTCACCGGTCAGCAGCTCGGCGAGCGCGCCCGCGGTCTCGGCGGGCAGGGACAGCTGGTCACCGGGCACGTCGAGCAGCACCCGCCCGCCGCGCGCGTCGAGCCGGAACCGCAGCCCCGGGCGGGCGCGCACCCGCATCCCCACGATCACCGCCCGCGCCGCGGCGACCTGGGCGAGCGGGGCGATCGGGCTCGGCCGGGTGCCCGACCAGACGCGGTCCCGCAGCAGCCTGGCCACCTGGTCCGGCTCGACCGAGAGGCCCTTGATGGCGGCCAGCACCTCCGCGATGTGCGGCGCGAGTTGCTCGGGGTCGGCGGCGTCGATCCCCAGCGGCAGCGTCGCGCGCAGGCCCGGTTCGTCGCCCGCTAACTTGAGCAGCGCCTCGGCGATGGCGTACCGGGTGAGGACGTGCACGCCGACGGTCAGGTGCGCGGACACCCCGCCGAGCGCCGTCGCGGAGTGCAGGTAGCCGCGCGGCAGATAGAGGGCGTCACCTGGTTCGAGCACGGCGTCGATGAGCGGTTCCTCCTCAGCCCGCGCCTTCACCGCGTCCGCCTTCTGCTCCCACGGCTGGCTGCGCAGCGGATCGGGGTGCACGGGAGCGTGGATCCGCCAGTGTTTGCGCCCGTCGAGCTGCAGGACGAACACGTCGTGGACGTCGTAGTGCGCGGAGAAGCCGCGCGACGACGGCGGGGTGATGTAGGCGTTGGCCTGCACGGGATGCCCGAGATCCACCCCGAGCTGGGTGGCGAACTCGATCACCGGCGGCCAGAGGCGGTGCAGAGCCTGCAGGACGAGCGTGCACCCGTCGTCGAACAGCCGGGTGACCTTGCCGTCGGCCACTTGGTCGCCGATCTCCGCGCCGACGCCGCCGCCGCTGGTGAACTGCGCCGAGCCGAGCACGGCGCCGTCGCGGGCCACGCGGAGGAAGGGCGTGCGGAGACCGCGGCGGGACAGCAGTTCGTCGACGCCCGCGAGGGTGAGCAGGTCGTCGAAGGGCTTGGTGAGGTCCGCGGCCTTGCTCAACAGCGGCCTGCGGCCCCAGTGCTCTTCGGCGAACGCGTCGAGGTCACCGGCCACACAGCGCCGCAGGGCCGGGCGGTCCGGGGACCGCCCGGCCGGGGACTGGTCACTCACCGCTCAGTGAACCCGCTCGCGCCGCCGTCGGCGCCACCGTCGGCACCGCCGTCGCTGCCCGCGGCGCCGCCGTCCGCGCCACCGTCGTGTCCGGCACCGCCGTCCGCGCCACCATCGGCGCCGCCGTCGTGGCCCGCGCCGCCGTCAGCCGTGCGGCCGCCGGCTCCGCCGCCGCCCGAGCCCACGCCGCCCGTTCCGCCGTCGGCACCACCGTCGAATCCGGTGCCACCGTCCGCGCCGCGACCGGATCCCGCGCCACTGTCGGCGCCACCGTCAGCGCCGCCATCGGAACCCGCGCCGCCGTCCGCGCCACCGTCGTGTCCGGCACCACCGTCAGCGCCACCATCGGCACCGCCGTCGTGGCCGCCCGGCGAGGCGCCGCCGTCCGCAGGACCATGGGATCCCGTGCCGCCGCTGCGGATGTCATCGTCTTCTATGGACATCTCGTCCTCCCAAGCTCGGCGATTGGTACATCTGTCGCCGTCCTGGTACCCCCGTTCGGGGGTTTCCATGCGTCAGGTCATTCGACCGTGCGCCGGTACCGGACCGACCGGTGCGCCCCGGGCTGGGCGAAGCGGCGGATCAGGTAGGTCAGCGCGGCGCCGATCAGCAGCCAGACGATGGCGGCGGCGCCGTAGTTGAACAGCGCGGCCAGCTTGTCCGACGCCGGGGTGAACAGGCCCTCGAAGCCCAGTGAGACCGCGCCCGCGAAGCCGTCGATGAAGGAGGCGAAGCCGTTGCTCGGGTTCGCGTCCGCCAGCACCAGGACGATCTTGATCACCAGGACCACGGCGAACAGTCCACAAAGGAAGTTGATGACCGCGCACACCATGCTGACCGCCCGGCTACGCGACGCGGCGGTGTCCTCCACGCGCTCGTGGACGACTTGCTCCTCAGCGGGTGGCTGCTGGTAGCGCGGGTCGTGCTCTGGATATGTCATTAACTGATGGTCGCACCGCATCGGGTGACCCGCTTGACAACTCAGGCGTAGCGCTGCTCCAGCCGGTCCAGCGTCGCCCGAATGGACTTGAGGTTTTTGCCGGGGAACTTGACCAGCTCCAGCAGGAACCCGATGCGCGCGGTCGACCAGTCGAAGGTCTCGGTGACCTCGGTGCGCCCGTCGCCCAGGTCGGTGAGCTGCCAGCGCCAGCGGTGGCCGTAGAAGTGGCGCCACGCGATCAGCCGGTCCTCCTCGAACTCGACCACGGTGTTGAGGACCTTGTAGGGCAGCCCGAGATGCATGTCCATCCCGAACTTGTCGCCCAGCTTGAGCCGCCGCGGCCCCTTGGCGCGCGAGGCCTTGACCGTGCCGGAGCCGTCGATCAGCGGGTGCTTGTCGGGGTCGGCCAGCAGGTCGAAGATGTCCGACGCGGGCGCAGAGATAGTGCGGGTATCTGAAACCTGGCGGTATCCCATGACCGCAGCCTAGGGCAGTCCCACCCCGTCCTCCAGGTGGGCTGTGTCATTGAACGACCGGATGTACCAGGTCGGCCCGTCCACCACGATCCGCGAGACCGACGCGTTGTCGGCCCCGACGAACGCGAACGGGGCCGCCTTGGCCGCCGCGGCGAGCACCTCGCCGATCACGCCGCCGTGGGTGAACACCGCGACCCGCTGCCCCGCGTGCGCCGCGGCGACCCGCTCGATCCCGGCCCGCACCCGCGCGGCGAACAGGTCGGCGGGCTCGGCGCCGGGGATGACGTCCCACCGCTGCTCGGCCCGCATCCGCAGCGCGACCGGGTCGTTCGCGGCCACCTTCTGCCGGAACAGCCCGCCCTCCCACTCGCCGAGGTGCACCTCGCGCAGGTCGGGCTCGACGACCGGCTCGATCCCGAGCGCGGCGGCCAGCGGCGCGGCCGTCTCGACGGTCCGGCGCAGGGTCGTGACGTAGATGGCGTCGATCCTCTGGGTGCCGAGCCGCGCGCCGACCAGCTTGGCCTGCTCCTGCCCCTCCGGCGCCAGCGGCGGGTCGCCCTGCCCGTCCATGAGGTCGAACCGTTGGCCAGGGATCGCCGGGGCGGACTCACCGTGCCTGACCAGCAGGATGTCGGCGGCGGTGGGCGGGACGATGAACCGCGCCTGGCGGTACTCGGATGTCGACACCCCCACAGCAGACCCGCCCGCCAGGCCGATCGTCAACCGATCGCGCCCTGGATCACGCGTTCAGCGAAGCGGCTTGACCAGCAGCTCGAACGCGAGGTCGGCGCGCAGCGGCAGGCCGAACCGTTCGTCGCCGTACGGGAACGGCGTCAGCTCCCCGGTCCGCCGGTACCCGCGCCGCACGTACCAGGCGATCAGGTCCTCCCGGGCGTTGATCACCTTCATCCGCAGCTCGCCGAGCCCCCACTCGTCCCGGACGAACCGCTCCGCCTCCGCCAGCGCCGCCCGGCCGATCCCGCCGCCCTGCAGCCCGGGCACGACGGCGAACATCCCGAAGTACCCCGCCCCGTCCTCGTCGGCGACCTGGCAGCACGCCACCAGCTCCCCGTCCCGCCACGCGGTCAGCAGCGCGCTCTTCGGCGCGGTGATCACCTCGGCCACCCCCTGGGGGTCCGTGCGCTGCCCTTCGAGCAGATCAGCCTCGGTCGTCCACCCTGCCCGGCTCGCGTCGCCGCGGTACGCGGACTCGATCAAGGGCACGAGAACGGGCACGTCAGCGAGGGTCGCTTTGCGGAAGGTGAGCACCTTCGCAGACTAACGCGGCCGAATCACCCCGGCGGCCACGAGCACGTCGTACCGCTTCATGATCTCCCGGTTCATCGCGTCCTGGGTCAGCGTCCCCGGCGGGTACTGCCGGGCGAGGTCGATGCCGATCTGCACCGCGGCCTGGTCACCCGGGTCTGTGCCAAGGTTCTCCACGACGTCGACCCCGTTCGCGCCCGCGTGCAGCACGCGGCCGTCGATGCCCGCCTGCGTCCCGGCGTAGCCGTAGTGGATGTTGGACCAGATGTCGTGCCGGATCTCGGCGGGCGCCCCGGGCATCGGGGTGTAGACGTTGTCCCCGACAGTCAGCCCGAGGATGCGCGACTTGTGGTCCCACGGCCCGCCGGTCTTCACCAGGTCGTACCACTCTTTGAGGCCGCGGGCCTTGTCCAGCGGATTGTCCGACGCCATCAGCTGCCTGATCCGCTCGACGGCCGCGGAGGCGCCGTTCCGGTTCATCTCGTCGAGGATGAACGTCGTGATGTCGTTGTACTCGGCGAACGGGCTCTGGTCGCCGTCCTTCTTCTGAACCGTCACCCCCGAGTCGAGGAACTCCGCCGCCTGCGCGGCGTTGCTGATGATTCGGTTCACGATGGCGGCGGTGGCCTGCACGAACCGGCGTCGGGCGAAGCCGGAGAACGGCCCGCGGATCAGGCCGTAGATCGGGATGGCCACCCGGAGCGTGCCGTTGATGTCGTTCTTGGCGCCGGTGACGATCGCGGCGAACGCGTTGGCGTGGTTGCTGTGCTGGTGGCAGCTGAGCCCGACCCGCGCGGCGTCGTTGTTGACCACCGCCAGCTTCCCGGCGAAGTCGACCCCGGCCTGGTCCGGCCACGCCCGGCGCGCCTCGCCGGTCGGGTAGACGGCGGCGTTGAAAGTGTCGCCCGCGCGGCGCCAAGTGGCGGCGAGCGCGCGCACGGTGTCCTCGTTGGTGTCCGGCCAGCCGCTCCTGGACTTGACCGCCGACCACAGCCCGAACGTGTCCGGCGGCTCCTGGACCGTCATCGGGGGAACAGCCCGGCGACCGCGCCGTCGGCGAGGCTGTAGGCGCGGGCCGACGCCATGGCCGTCACACCCGACTCGGTGTACCGCCGTGGAAGCGGGCCCGCGACGGCGCGGATCGCATCCGCCGCCGGGGTGTACTCGGCGCGGTACCGCGCGCCGATCGGGCCGCTGCCGATGCCCGCCTCGTCGGCCGCAATCGCGGCCCGGAAGGCGGTCCAGTCGATGGCCAACTGCCCGCCGATGGCCGTCAGGTGTCGGCCGACCCGGTCGATCGTCTCGGTGTCCATGCTGAGGCTGGGATCCGGTGCCATACCCCGATTCTGGGACCGGATCCCGGCCCCGCGAGCGCGCCGGCCGCCTTAGGCCAGCGTCTGCCACCACGGGTCGACCGGCGGCGGGTTGTCGACGTCGACGCGCTCACCCGGCCGCGGGATCGCCAGCGCGACGTCGCGGGCCTTCGACTCGGCCCACACGCGCTCGGCGGGCTCGGACCAGCTGTGCAGCGCGAGCTTGAACGTGGCCCAGTGCACCGGGATCAGCAGCCCGCCGTCGAGGTCGACGTGCGCGGCGACGCCCTCCTCCGGGGTCATGTGGATGTCCGGCCAACCCGGGGCGTACGCGCCGACCTGGACGAGGGAGGCGTCGAACGGGCCGTGCGCGGCGCCGATCTCGGCGTAGCCGTCGAAGTAGCCGGAGTCGCCGGTGTAGAACACGCGCCTGCTCGGGCCCGCCACGACCCACGACGCCCACAGCGTGTCGTCGCGGACGAAGGCGCGGCCGGAGAAGTGCTGCGCGGCGGTCGCGGTCAGCCGGATGCCCGCGATCTCCGTGCTCTCCTCCCAGTCGAGCTCGATGATCCGCTCGGCCGGGACGTTCCACCGCTCCAAGTGCGCGCCCACGCCGAGCGGCACCACGAACGGCGCGGTGCGGGTGGCGACGAGCGTCTGGACGGTGGCCATGTCGAGGTGGTCGTAGTGGTCGTGCGAGATGACGATGGCGTCGACGTCGGGGACCTCCGACAGCGGCTGCGGCATCGGGTGCAGCCTGCGCGGCCCGACCAGCCGCGACGGGGACACCCGCTCGCTCCACACCGGATCGAACAGCACACGCGCGCCGTCGATCTCGACCAGCGTGGTGCCGTGGCCGTACCAGGTCAGGTAGAGGCCGTCGTCGGTCGGCTCGGGCGGGCTGACCAGCGGGACCGGGCCCGCGGGCGTGCGCCGCTGGTCGCCGAACAGCAGCTCGCGGACCATGCCGCGACCGGCCTCGGGGACGATCTGCGAGGTGTGGGCGCGGTTGTGGAAGGCGCCGTCGCGGAACTGCGGCGAGCCCTGGACGCGGGCCGCGCGGTCGCCGCGCGCCTTGCCGCCCAGCGCGGCCGGGATGTCGCGCACGATCCACGCGACCGCGGCGAGTCCCAGTCCGATGGCCAGAGGAAACCGTCTCATTCCTCGATGGTGCCACCGAAAACCTGTGATGTTCCTCAGGCGAGCCTGCAGCCCCATGTCGCGGTGCGCAGCCGCGTCGCGCGGCGGGCGACCAGGCCCGGCCGGGGCGTGCGGACCGACACGCGCCGCAGGTGGGCCTCGTCGACCTTGAGGCTCTCCGGCGCCGGGTACTCGTCGTCCGGTGCCTGCGGGTGGTCCGGCGGCAGCAGGTCGAGGATCGCGCGCAGCGCCCAGCGGGCGTGGCCGTGGTAGGACCAGACGACGGCGTCGGCGGTGAAGACGTCCCAGTCTCTGCTCTGCCGCGAGCGCGCGGCGGTCACGTCGTGCGCGTCCTTGATCACCACGTAGTCGACGTGGTCCTCCCACGCGTAGGTCGCCACGATGGCTTCCGGGTCGTCCGGGCCGCCGCAGAGGTACACGGTGAAGCCGTCGGCCACGACCGCGCGCAGGAGCTCGTCTATCTCGCTCCACTCGGACGGTTGTGACTCTTTGCAGGGTTGGCTCATCGTCATCACCCGAATGGCCGGTGCCGCCGCCGCAGAGTGCCCCCGAGCGATGACACGGTGTGTCCGTCCCGCCCTGTTTACCGCACCCGGGCAACGACTAGCTACCCATTCACGCCATCGACATCAATGCGTCATTCACAGTTGGCAATCACCCATGTGAGTGACAGCGCTTACCCGATCGGACCTTGCACCGGTTGGCCTATTGCCTCGAACACCAACATCGTGTTCACCGAGACGACCTCCGGGCGGCTCAGCAGCCGGGTGATGAGCAGCTGCTGCAGGTGCGTGGTGTCGGGCACCGCGACCTGGACGAGGTAGTCGTCAGGCCCGGCGACGTGCAGCAACGAGACCGTCTCCGGCTGGTCGAGGACGAACGCCTTGAACGCGGCGACGATCTGCTGGCGGTGCGGCCGGACCCGCACCGACAGCAGCGCGCTGATGGGCCGGCCGAGCGCGGCGAGGTTCACAGTCGCGTGGAACCCTGTGAGGACCCCGCGGCGGCGCAGCGACCGCACCCGCTCCAGCGCGGTGGACGGCGCGACCCCGACGATCGCCGCGAGCTCCTTGTTCTGCAGCCGCGCGTCCAGCTGCAGCTCCCGCAGGATCGCGATGTCGACGGCGTCGAGATCACTCATCGGCCGACTGTACTTTCCCGTCAGCGGTGTGCCTCTTTGAGCGCGTACTCCAGATCGGCGATCAGGTCGTCGACGTGCTCGAGCCCCACCGACATCCGCAGCACCGCCGCGTGCGGCTTGGCGTGCGCCGCGACCGGCCGGTGCGTCAGCGACGCCGGGTGCTGGATCAGCGAGTCCACCCCACCGAGTGACACCGCGTGGGTGATGAGCCGGACCGCCTCGACGGTCCGCGCCGCCGCCGCGTACCCACCCTCGACGGCGAAGGCCACCATGGCGCCGGGACCGGACATCTGCCTGCCGACCAGCTCACCGGACGGGAAGTACACGCGCTCGACGTGCTGCTGCCCCTCCAGCCACTCGGCGACCGCGATGGCGTTGGCCTGCTGCTGCTGGACCCGCACCGGCAGCGTCTGGAGCCCCCGGTGCAGCAGGTAGGCGGCGAGCGGGTGCATCAACCCCCCGGTGATGGCCCGCACGCCCCGCAGCTTCGTGGCCCACTCCGCGTCCGCCGCGACGACACCGCCGATGACGTCGCCGTGGCCGCCGAGGTACTTGGTGGCCGAGTGGAGCACGAGGGTCGCGCCGTGCTCCACCGGCCGCTGCAACACCGGCGTGGCGAACGTGTTGTCCACCAGCACCGGCACGTCGCCCGCCGCGGCGGTGACCGCGCGCAGGTCGAGCAGGTCGAGGGTCGGGTTCGCGGGGGTCTCCACGATCACCAGCCCGGTCTCGCCCGTGATCGCCGCGGCCACCCCGTCGGGCTCCACCCACGTGACGGTGGTGCCGAGCATCCCGGTGGCCAGCAGGTGGTCGGACCCGCCGTAGAGCGGCCGCACGGCGACGATGTGCGGCTTGCCCGCGCTGACCGTCGCGATGAGACACGCCGTCAGCGCCGCCATCCCCGACCCGAACGCCACCGCCTGCTCAGCCCGCTCCAACACGGCGAGGGCGTCCTCGAACCGGGCGACCGTGGGGTTCCACAGCCGCTGGTAGACCAGCCCGCCCTCGGCGGGCGGCAGCCCACCGGTGGCCAGCGCCTCGTAGGCGGCGCCACCGGATTCCACGCTGGGCACGGGGTTGGTGGTCGAGAGGTCGATCGGCGGCACGTGCACACCGAGTCCCGCGAGATCATCGCGGCCCGCGTGCACAGCGAGAGTGGCCAGGCGGCTCATCGGCACTCCTCAGGGTCAGGGGTGCCGACAGCGTCGCCGATCAAGGCGGCCGTACCGGTGGGTCACCAAATCGGAAGGCCGTTTTGCCTGCTCCGAGCCGTCGTGGATTCGGCGGGCGGCGTGTCCGGCGGCGGTCCGCCGAATCCGGTTCGACCTACCGCGGGGCGTGGGCGCCTATCAGGTTGTGGACCATGGTCGCGGTCTTGGCGAGCGTGTCCTCGTGCCCGCTCGGGTCGAGCCGGAACGCCAGGCGCGTCAGCACGTCTCCGATCGTGACGGCCTGCAGAACGCTGACGCGCAGTGCCTCGGTGTCGGCGAAGGCGAAGCGGTCGACCAGGAGGTCGGCGAGGCCGTCGGCCAGGGGGTCGTCGAACTCGTTGGAGTCGAGTTCGCCCGCGGCGAGGCCGGCGTTGCTGATGGCGCGGAAGCCGTGGTCGGTGCGGCACATGTCGACGTAGATGTCGTAGGCGCGGGTGACGGCGGTGTCCCACGCGGGCAGGACGGCGGCCTCGGTGGTGACGCGCTCCTGGTAGCGCAGGGTGTTGCGCTCGACGACGGCGCGCATGACGGCGAGTTTGTCGGGGAAGTAGCGGTAGACCGAGCCGATGGACACCTTCGCCGTCTTGGCGATGTCGGCCGTCGTGGCGGCGGAGAACCCCTTGTCGACCACGACCCGCGCGGCGGCGTCGAGGATGCGTTCGATCTGCCGGGAGGCGCGGAACTGGGTCGGGGTCCGACGCACCTGGTACGGGGTGTCTGGGGCGGTCACTACGCCATTGTGCCCAGCACGAATGACCGGTGGTGCACCGGCTTGCTGATCTTCCCAGCGGCGTCGCGCCTATCGGACATCCCAGCCGGCCATAACATGCCAGGGTGACCTCCAAGCCGTGCGCGTTCTGCCAGATCATCGGCGGCGAGCTGCCCGCCGCCGTGGTCCACGAGGACGACGCGACAATCGCCTTCCTCGACCACCGTCCCCTGTTCCACGGCCACACCCTGGTCGTGCCGAAGACGCACGTGCAGGTCCTCAGCGACCTGCCCGCCGACCGCGTGCCCGGGTTCTTCACCCTCGCGCAGCGGCTGGAGCGGGCGGTCGAGGACGGCCTCGGCGCGGACGGGTCGATGATCCTCATCAACAACGTGGTCAGCCAGTCGGTGCCGCACCTCCACCTGCACGTCATCCCCCGTCGACGCAAGGACGGCCTGCGCTTCTGGCTCGGCCCGCGCCATCCGTACGACGCGGAGAACCGGGCGGAGGACTTCGCCGAACGCATCCGCGCCGCGCTCGGCGCACCCTGATGCCGGATCGGTTCAGCCGCTTGGCCCAAGACCCGCGTGATGATGTTCGTATGTTCGAGGGAATCCGCGCGGATCGGCTACTGCACCGGGGGCACACCAGGTACGCACACAGTGTGGAGACCTCCGCGCGCTGGCGGGCGCCCGTCCTGGTGATGGGCGCCGCCCTGCTGTTGCCGCTCATGCTGACCTTCGCGTTCGACCTTCCCCGGTGGCTCACCGTGGTCCTGCTGGTGCTGAGCATCGCCGCGGGCGCGATGGGCGTGCGCCAGGTCGTCTTCCAACGCGAACAGGCCGAACTGCGTGCTGAGGTGGCCAAGGAGCGGGCGGCGGCGTCGAAGCCGGAGGTCGTGTCCGACGAACACCACGTCCCGGCCATCCCGGTCGACAGTGCGGAGCCGTACTACCGGTTCGTGCTGTCTTGCAAGGTCTGCTGGACGCCTACGCCTGAGGCCGACCATGGCAATCCTCGGGGTCTCGCGGTGCACGCGATCCTGGAGCGCGCCCGTCAGATCACGGTGACCGGGGCGCCGACGGATACGGACAACGTGCGAACCCGGCTCGCGGCTGAGTTGGGGGTCAAGGCGTTGGATCGGTCGGGGCAGGTGTTGGCGTGGGCGGAGGACGTCGGGCTGACGATTCCCGAGAGTGACGTGGCGCGGCTGACTCGGCTGGCGGAGTTGCGCAAGGAGAAGCAGGTGCTGCACCAGGAGCGGGAGCTGGAGCAGAGCACTCGGGCTTATCTGGCGGAGAACGTGTTCACGGATCCGGGGAGCGCGATGGTGTGGTGGCTGTCGCGGCATCCGGATCAGATTCGGGAGGCGGCGGCGTTGTTGCCGACTTTCGCGGAGTTGACCGCGGCGGTGAACGACACGGAGGTTTCGCCGAAGTACGCGCAGGCGGAGCGGCCGACGTTGAGTGCTGTGGCTAATGGGGAATGGAATCGGTTGGCTGGGGATGAGGATCGGCGGCAGCTTCCTCGGACTAGCGAGACCGACTGACGTCGCGGCCTGGCCGACTTGCGCTTTGGTGCGTGTTTGGGTGGTGATCCCGGAGCAGCTGATTGGCAGCGCCGCCCCGGGATCACCGGCCTCGCCGTGCGAGGGCGCGCCACTCCGGTGTCCCGGCCGGACTGGAGCGTTGCGGCGAGGCGTGAACGGCCGACCGTAGTCGACCCTGCTCGACTCCGTGGCCGTCCACCGATCATGTTGGCGGTATCGGAGGTCCCTGACAACACCACGACGGGTGTTAACCGTTCATTGAACGCAAATTTCTCTCAGAACACGGACCAACCTGTGATCGAGGTGAACGCCTCCAGGGCCGCCACCCCCGCCACCGAGTTGCCGCAGGCGTCCAGGCCGGGGCTCCACACGCACACCACGCAGCGGTTGGGGACCACCGCGATGATGCCGCCGCCGACGCCGCTCTTGGCGGGCAGGCCGACGCGGTAGGCGAACTCGCCCGCGCCTCCGTACATGCCGCAGACCAGCATCGTGGCGTTGAGGCGCTTCGTGGCCTCGCGGTCGAGCAGGGCGGCACCATCCGCGCCGGTTCCGCCGCGGGCCAGGAACAGGGCGGCGGCGGCCAGGTCCTCGCAGGACATGGCGATGGCGCACTGGCGGACGTAGTGGTCGAGGACGTCGGCGACGGCGTTGTCCAGGTTGCCGTAGCTCGCCACCAGGTGGGCGAGGGCCGCGTTGCGGTGGACGTGGGCCAGTTCCGACGACGCGACCTCGAGGTCGGTGTCGACCGACGTGTTGCCCGACTCGGTGGACAGGAAGGTCCGCAGGGCGCCCGCCGCGTCGCCGGTCAGGGTCAGGAGGCGGTCCGTGGTCACCAGGGCGCCTGCGTTGAGGAACGGGTTGCGCGGGATACCGAGGTCCTGCTCGAGTTGGACCAGGGAGTTGAACGGCTGGGTCGACGCCTCGCGGCCGAGGCGGCCCCAGACGCGGTCGCCGTCGACGGCCAGGGTCAGGGCGAAGGCGAAGACCTTCGCGAGGCTCTGGACGGAGAACGGCTGGCGGTAGTCACCGACGCCGAAGGTCTCGCCGTCGACGGTGGCCACGGCCATGCCGAAGCGTTTGGGGTCCACAGTGGACAAGGCGGGGATGTAGTCGGCGACCCGGCCCGCGCCGATCATCGGCTCGACCGCGGCGTGCACCTGGTCCAGCACGCCTCGCAGGAACGGTGACGGCGATGGCGCGAGGGTGGTGCCCGCCTCGCCTCCTGGATAACCCACGTCAGCAGGATGGACCGCGCGCTCGGCCAGGCACAACGAGCGCCGGGGCTTAACTGTTAACTGGGACAACCGAAAGCTACGACCACCGGAAGCCGAAACACCCCGGCCCGAAGTCGAGCGCGACCGAGTGCACGCCCCCGCCGGGGTCCAGCGTCGCGGGCACCGTCAGCTCCGGCCCGCCGCCGGTTCGGCTGTACTGCTCGACGCGCGCGGGCATCGCGGCGGGGTCGAAGCTGACCTCCAGGACGAACTCCCGGACGGGCAGCCGGAACTTCCGCTCGTAGTTCCGGTCCACCGGGTACGGCGCGGCGTGGATGATCTCGTGCTCGGTGATCACCGTCTCGCCCCTGGTCAGCGGCCGGTCAAACAGCAGCTCGGCCACCGTCAGCCCGTCCGCCCGCCGCGTCACGACCCGGCCCAACCGGCAGTTGCGCACCGCGTTGACCGTCGGCGCGGGCCGATCGTGCTCGTCGGTGTGCAGGATGACCACCCAGCGGTCGGACCCGTCGACCTCGGACCGCAGGACCTGCCGCGAGGTGTACCCGACCTCGCCGCCATCCGGGCCGACGTAGACCCGGTCGTGCTGGCTGATCCGGGTCAGCCGCTCGTCCCAGGTCGTGTCGACCTCGGCCAGGGCGTCCGTCACCGGTTCCGGCCGCGGCCACAGGGCGCTCAGCGGCAGGCTGTCGCCGACTGTCGACAACCACCGCCCGCGCGGCCGCGGCGGACCGACCAGCGCCGACAGCGACCCCTCCGGCACCTCCAGCACGGCCTCGAGGTGTTTCAGGGCCACCAGCGACTCCCGCCGCTCCGGCCTGCTTCGCCCCGACTGCCAGTAGCTCAGCGTCGCGAGGCTGATCGTCACCCCTCGGACGCGGAGCCGCTCCCGCAGCCGCTGCAGCCCCAGCCCACGCGCCCGGATCGCCGCGCGCAGCGCGTCGGCGAACGGGCCCGCGTCGCGGTTCTCCACTGACATGATCGACATCCGTCGGCCTCCCTTGATCGGGAGGCTAGGCCAGATGGCGCGCGACCTAAACCGTTAACTGTTAAGTGAATCGAATGCGATGTCCTTCGTCTCGGTGACACCGGCGGTGCGGCCGGGCGCGGTCTGGTGCTTCCAGTACAGGTTCGTGTGCGAGATGACCAGGTCCGGCGCGGGCGCGCCCCACTGGGACAGGTCCTCGGTGGTGTGCGCGTCGCCGACCAGCGTCACGTCGTAGCCGCGGGCGAAGGCGCCGTGGATGGTGGAGCGGATGCAGGCGTCGGTCTGCGCGCCGGTGACGACCAGGCGACCCACGCCCGCGCCGGCTAACACGCTCTCCAACTCGGTGTCCTCGAACGAGTCGCCGAACTTCTTGTGCACCAACGGTTCCGACTCCTGCCGGGGCAGTTCCGGAACGTAGGCCCACACCTCGGTGTCGGGCACCAGTTCCTCGTCGGAGTGCTGGACCCAGACGACGGGGACGCTCTCGGCGCGCGCCTTCTCGACGAGGGTGGCGATGTTGGCGACGACCGCGTCGCGCTGGTGGGCTCCGGCCATGACGCCGTTCTGGACGTCGATCACCATGAGTGCGGTGTTCGGGCGGTCTGGCAGCGTGGTCACGACGATCTCCTGGCTGGTCGAGCAGTGGTCCCCACAAAGCTAGGCCCACCCACCGACAATTTCACTTCCGTAAGACCCTGGAATCCGGCCGCCGCGCGGTGTGCAATAGCGGGATCACGACAGGGGGCAGGACACGAAGGGCGGGCGCATGGGCCTCCCGGATGGAACCGTCGACCCGAGTTCCGGCGTGTCACCAGGGATGGTCCTGGTCGGCGCCGCCGCATTCCTTCCGCTTGACCTGATGGTGCTGCTCATCGTGCACTCGGGCGGCGGCACCGCCCTGTCCACCGTGGTCCTGCTCGGCCTCGCGGTGTTCGGCGGCGGGCTGATCCTGGTGCTGACCCCCAACCGGTCCGCGCGCGGGTTCGGCATCGGGCTGCTGCTGGGCTGGGTCATCGTCACCGTGGTGACCGGAGGTGCGTTCACAGGCTTGGCGTGAACACCGTTGAATCGCCGCCTGTCGCAGGATCGCCGATGCGCTAGGAGGTCCATAATTCGTGCCCATAACATGTCGGGCATGGAACTGGAGTTCCGCCACCTGCGGATCGTCATCGTGGTCGCGGACGAAGGCAGCATCACCAAAGCCGCCGCCGCCCTCGGCCTTTCCCAGCCGTCACTGACCTCCCAGCTGCAGCGCATCGAGCGGGCGATGGGGGCGCCGCTGTTCGAGCGCGCTCGCACCGGGGTGATCCCCACGTCGTTCGGCCGCACCGTGCTCGCCAAGGCCCGCGCTGTCGTCAAGGAGATGGCCGACCTGCGCGGCGAGCAGGCAGGCCGCCCCACTGGCGCCGACGAGCAGGTGGAGCTGCGCATCGGCGGCATCCCCGGCGCGCTGGTCCCAGGGTTGATCCCCCGGCTGAACGATTTGCACACCAAGGCGGGCGCTGCACTGCCGCTGAAGGTCTCCGTGCACACCGACCCGTCGGTCGCCGCGCTGCTGGCCAAGGTGCGCGCGGGCCGGGTGGACGCGGCGATCCTCGTCGAGGGCGTCGGGTTCGAGGGCAGCGGCGCCGACGGGGTGCGCCGGGACGTGATCGTGCCGGTCGAGCCCCAGTTCGTGGCGCTCGCGGAGTGGCACCCGATGGCGGCCAACGAGAAGGTCGAGCTGTCCGCGCTGGCCGAGGAGAACTGGATCGTCGACCCGCAGGAGGACCACGGAGGCGTCGCCGCGCTGCGCTGGGCCTGCCGCAAGGCCGGGTTCGACCCGCGCATCACCCACGAGGCGAGCGACGCGGTGTCGGCGCGCGAGTTCGTCACCAGCGGCCAGTGCGTGAGCCTGGCGCAGCCGACGTCGCAGGAGGGCATGGGCCTGGTGGTCCGGCCGCTGGTGGGCGACCCGCTGGTGGGCCGGGTCGAGCTGGCGTGGAAGGACCCCTGCCCGGTCGACCCGGAGATGATGCGCGAGGCGATCGCGGCGACCTACGCGGAGCTGGTCAACCGCAACCCCCACTACACGAAGTGGTGGGCCGAGCACGGGGTGCTGCTGGCCTGAGCCCTCACTCGGTGACGACGATGGTGGCGGTCCCGTTGTCCACCGACCGCACCTCGACGCGGACGCCGTCGACCATCGCGGCCTCGCCCGGGTTGAGCGTCACGTCGACCCCGCCGCCGGACACCCGGACCCGCCCGCGCGACACCTTGGTCTTCAGCCGGGCGTCGAGGACTTCCAGCGTCGGGGAGCCGGAAACGGTCATCTCGCACCGGCTCTGGGTGCAATTCCATGAGTCCTGCGACACCGATTCACAGCCGGTGACGAACAGGGAGATCGAAACGCACGCCCAACAAAGGGATCTTCGCATGCCCCGACATCGCGGCGGGCGCGCCGGACGTAACCGCATGATCGGTAAAGGTGGGCGAACGGATAGTTCTCAGCCCGGAATCCCCAGCAGTGAGGCCAAGGACGGCAATCCGGGCAAACCGGGCAGACCCACCGTGCCGGGCAGCGGGAACGCGGGCACCGGCTGCCCCGGCGCGGCGACCGGCGCGGCCGGGATCTCCTTCGGCTTGCCCCCGTACGGCGCGTTCTGCGAGCCGCGGACACCGGTCGGGCTGCCCGGCGGCTCGGCGCAGTACGCCTGGTGGTTGGCCGGGGTGTCGGCGACGCTGTTGGCGGGCCGCTGCTTGGTCGTCTCGTAGCCGCGGGTGCACGGCAGCGGGTCGGCGAAAGTGAGCACCAGGCCGAGGTGCCCGGTGCCGTCGGGGTTGGCCGCGGGCGCGGCGGCGACCGCGATGGGCAGCGCCACCAGCAGCTCCTCCAGCCCGTCCGTGCGCGTCACCAGGATCTGCGCGGTGGTCAGCAGGTTGGCCAGCACGACGCTGAGGCCCTGGCCGGAGTCGCGCAGGACCTCGCGGACCTGCTCGGACACCAGCGGCGCGGCGGTCAGCAGGGTGCGGAAGTCGGGGTCGGAGGTCTTGAGCTGGGCGGCGATGGTGCGCAGGTCGCGGCTGTAGGAGCGGATCAGGTCGGACTGCGCTGCCTGGGTGGCGAGCACGACGCGGCCGTCGGCGAGCAGGCTCGTGGTCTGCGGCAGGTGCTCGGTGGCGGCGCCGGTCAGCGTGGCGGTGTCGTCGAGGAGGGTCTGCATCGCGGGGCCGGTGTCGCGGAAGGCCCGGTCGAGTTCGTCGACCACGGTGCGCAGCGACGTGACCGGGATGCCGGCGACCAGGGTGTCCAGTTTGGACAGCAGCTCGTCCGGCCTGGTCGGGATCCGCGTGCGCTCGCGGGGGATCACGGAGCCGTCGGCGAGGAACGGGTCGCCGTCGCGGGCCGGGACCAGGTCGACGAACTGCTCCCCCACGGCCGACCGGTTGGCGACGACGGCGTCGGTGTCCGCGGGGATCGACGGCGCGTCGTCGGAGATCTCCAGGTCGACGTCGATGCCACCCTCGGCCAGCCGCAGCGCGGCGACCCGCCCGACGGGCACACCGCGGTAGGTGACCTCGGCGTTGGTGAAGATCCCCCCGGAGTCGGCGAACCGGGCGGTGACGGTGTATCCGCGCAGGCCGACGAGCCGGTCGAGCCCCGCGTAGGTGCCGCCGACGTATCCGATCCCGACGACGGCGATCAGCGCGAACAGGAACAGCCGGACCTTCACCGGGGTCGCCAGCATCAGCGCCCACCTCCGAGCAGCCCGCCCAGCAGCGGCCCGAGCAGCCCACCCGCGACAGGGGTCTGCGGGAGGGTCGGGAGCGTGGGCAGCAGGGGCGGCGCAGCGATCGGCGTCGGCACGCCGGGGAGCGGGACGAGGGGCGTGCCTGCGCTGTTGATGTTGTCGAGCAGCACGCTGAGGTCGAGGTCGAAGGTCACGTCGACGTTGGTGAAGTCCCCTTCGATGGCGTTGAGGGTGTAGTCGGTGAAGGGGTAGGTCAGGAGCAGTTGCAGGGAGTTCGGCAGGTTCGCCCCGGATGCGGCGAGCTTCTCCAGGGTGGGCGCGAGCAGCTTCAGGTCTTGGACGAGGTCGGCCTTGCTCCGATTGACGGTGTCGACGGCGGTGGTCGAGAGCTGATCGAGCGCGCCGAGCATGGCGACGAGTTGGTCGCGTTGATCGGCGACGACTTTGAGGCCGGGGGCGAGGTGGTCGAGCGCGCCTGCGATCTGGTCGGTCTGGGTGGCGAGGGTGCCGGAGAGGCGGTTGAGCGAGTCGATGGCCTTGGTGATGTCGCCCTTCTGGCCGTCCAACTCGGTGACGAGGGTGTCTACATTGGACAGGAAGGAACGGATCTCAGTCTCGTTGCCGGACATCGCGGCGTTCACCTCGCGCACGATGTCACTCACCTGGCCGACGCCGCCGCCGTTGAGGAGGAGGGAGAGCGCGCCGAGGACTTCCTCGATCTCGGGGTTGCGGTTGGTGCGCTCCTTGGGGATGACGGCGCCGTCGTCGAGCGTGCCCTGCCCGTCGGCGGGCGCGCGCAGGGAGATGTACTTCTCGCCCAGCAGACTGGATTGCCGGAGGTCGGCCGCGGCGTTGCCGGGCAGTCTTACGGCACCGTTGACGAGCAGGTCGACCACGGCGGTTGTGTTGTCGTCGGCGAGCCTGATCTTGTCGACCCGCCCGACCGCGACATCGTTGACCTTGACGGCGGCTTGCGGCACGAGATCGAGCACGTCGGCGAAGTGGGCGGTCACGCGGTAGGGACGGTCGCCGAGGTCGGCCCCACCGGGCAACGGCACGTCATACAGCCCACCGGTCCCACACCCGGTCGCGAGCAGCGCCAGAACGACCACGAGTCGCTTCATCGGCCACCCACCAGCCCCGGCCCGTTCTGTCCCGGCAAATCGAGCAGCGGTAGCGGCATCGGCGGCAGTTCGCCCCGCTGCAAAGCGTTGAGGGCGTCCGTCGGCGACGGCAGCTTGAGAGTTCCGTCCAGCACTGGCGCCAACTTCGCACAAATATCGCCAAGAGCCTGCGGCAGCTGCTTGGGCGTAGCCGCCTGCACTGTCCGGCACAGCAGTGTGATCGGCGGGTAGCTCAGCTCGTTCAGATTCCCCCGCACCGCGAACGAAGCGCTCGCCGCGTCGTACGTGTTCAGGAAGTTGGTGGCGCCCAACGGCCCCACGTCCAACACCTCAGCCAACGCCCCCCGCTGGTCCACCAGCGTCTGCGTGATCACCACCAGCCGATCCACATTGGACTTCAGCAGGTCCTTGTTCTCCCCGATGAACCCATGCACCTGCCCCAAAGCATCCGCCAACGCGGCCAAAGCCAACCCAAGATCGTCGCTGTCCTCCGCCAAATAGTCAGCCACCCCGGCAAGCCGCGTATTGAACCCCCGAACCTGCGCGTCGCTCTCCGCCAGGGTTCGGGTGAACTTCTGTAGGTTGTCCACAGTCGAGAACAGATCCCCCGACGAAGTCGACAACGTGTTGGCAGCCTCCGACAGCCGATGGATCGTGTCGTTCAGCAGCTGCCCGTTGCCACCCAGCGTCGCCGCGGCTGAGTCCAGGGCGGTCGACAGGGCGCCCTCGGAGTTCGCGCCATTCGGGCCAAGCGCCGTAGCGAACTCGCTGACGCTGGCCGCCAAGTCGTCGATCTCCACCGGGCTCGCTGTGCGTTCGAGAGGGATCTGGACGTCGTCGATCAGATGCGAGCCATCGGAGACAGGCGTCAGCTGCACATAACGGTCGCTGACAAGGCTCGGTGCGACAGCGACCGCTGACACGTCCCGAGGCAGCGGCAAACCGTCATCCACCGTCATTGTGACTTCGACGTGGTCGCCGCGCGGGGTGACGCTGTCCACGGTGCCGACGGTGATGCCGAGGACCTTCACCTCCGTCCCCGGATACAACCCGATCGCCTTGGCGAAGCGGGCGGTGACCGACACACCGGAAGTCGGCTTGGCCACCCACCACAGGACGCCCGCCACGATCAGACCCATCACGACCAGCAGGACGACGGCGAACGTCGTGTCCCGCTGCAGCTTGGAGCGCAGAATCACCGGCCACCCCCAGGGGTCAGCGGGGTCGAGCAGCCCTCGGGGTTCACGTCGAAGATGCCGGTCTTGACCGGGGGTGGCAGCAGCCCGCAGATGTAGCCCTCGAACCACCGCCCGTTGCCGACCACGTTGTTGAACACCCGCACGAACGGCGCCAGGTTCGCCACGCCCTGGCTCAGGTTGTCCCGGTTGCGCGCCAACACCGTGGTGACCTTGTCGAGCTGGGTCAGCATCGGCTTCAGCTGCGCGGTGTTGTCGGCGACCAGCCCACGCAGCTCGTCGGCCAGCGCCTTCGTGCCGGTCAACAGCTTGCTCACGGCATCGCGGCGCACCTGCAGTTCGTCGAGGAGCAGGCCCGCGTCGGTGAACAGCTTCTGCAGCTGCCGGTCGCGGTCGGCCACCGTCTTGCTCAGCGTCGACGTGTTCGACAGCAGCCGCGCGAGTTCGTCGTCGCGGGTCGACAGGGTCGCGGACAGGCGGGACATGCCGGTCAACGCGTCACGGAAATGCGCGGGGCTGCCGGACATGGCCTGGGAGACAACGCGGAAGCTCTCCGCCAGTTGCTCGGTGTCGATCTTCGTCACGGTCCGGGACAGCTCGTTGAACACCGGCAGGATGTCGAACGGCGTCATGGTCCGCGCGCGCGGGATGACGTCGTCGGGGCTCTGGGTGTCGGCGCCCTCGGTACTGATCGCGAGGTACTTGTCGCCCAGCAGGGTGCGGATCTGGATGGACAGCGTGCTGCGGTCACCGATGCGCGCGTCACGCACGGTGAAGTCGACCCGCACCAGCGTCCCCGAAAGCTCGACCGAGTCCACCGACCCGACCTTCACCCCCGCGACCCGCACCTCGTTGCCCGGTCGCAGCCCCGCCGACTCGGTGAACTCGGCGGCGTACGTGGTGCCGCCGCCGATGATCGGCAGGTCGTCGGCGAAGAACGTGGCGAGCACGGCCAGCACCAGCACGACCAGCGTCGTCGCGCCGACCCCGGCCTGGTCCCGTTCCCGCAGCGACTTCACGGCCCGCACCTCTCGGGTCGCCGCGTCCCCGGCGCGGGCAGCAGCGGCAGGTCGACCACGATCCCCAGCTCCGACACCCCGACCCGGCCGGACGCGCTGCACAGGAAGTAGTTGAACCAGCTTCCGTAGCTGGCCGATCGGGTGAGGGCGTTCAACTTCCCGGGCAAGGTCTTGAGGAAGTGGTCGACGGTGTCCTCGTGCTGCGCCAACGTCGTCGACAGCTGCCCCAGCCCCGCGATGTCCTGCTTCAACGGCGGCCGGACCTCCGTCAACAGCCCTGACGTGACCGTCGTCAGGTCACCCAGGGCCGCGACCGCGTCACCGATCGGTTCACGCTGCTCGGCCAAGCCCGTGCTGAGCCGCTGGAGCTGGTCGATCAACCCGGCGACCTCGGCGCTGCGGCCGTTCACCGTGTCCAGCACGGTGTTGAGGTTGTCGATCACCTGGCCGATCACCTTGTCCTTGTCGGCGATGGCGTTGGTCAACGACGACGTGTGGGTCAGGACGCTGTCGATCGTGCCGCCCTCCCCTTGCAGCACCTGGATCAGGTGCGCGGTCAACTCGTTGACCTGGTCGGGTTCGAGCGCCTGGAACAGCGGCCGGAACCCGTTGAACAGCACCGTCAGGTTGAGCGCGGGCTTCGTCCGCTCCAGCGGGATCGTCTCGCCGGGGGTGAACACAGCGTTGGTGTCGCGGATGTCGCCGATGCCGAGCGCGACGTAGCGCTGGCCGATCAGGTTGCGGTACTTGATGGTCGCGGTGATCGACCCGGGCAGCTTGCGCGACGCCTCGACGTCGAAGGCCACCTCCGCCACCTGCGGGCCGCCGCCCGGCCGGTCCACCACCCGCACGTCGCGCACCTGCCCGATCCGCACCCCGGACATCCGCACGTCGTCGCCCGCGATGATGCCGGTGGCGTCGGTGAACAGCGCGGCGTACTCGCTGGTGCGGCCAATCGTCGAGTTCACGATCGTCAGCCCCAGCATCGCGGTCAGCGCGACGGTGACCGCGGCGAACACGGTGATCTTGATGAGCGGACCCGTGATCGACCTCATCGCAGGCTCACCTCCGCACCGCGGAAGGCCGGTCCGACCAGCAGGCTCGCCCAGTCCGGCACATCGTCGGGCATCACGCCGAGCCCCGGCGCGATCAGCGCGCTGACCAGGTCACGCTCGGCCGGGGTGTTGGCCACCAGCGGCACGTCCGCGGCCGACGGGACCGTCGGGCGGAACCGCTCCGGCCGGTCCGACCGCGGTGGCGGCGGCTTCGACGAGCCGTCGCGCACCGGCCCGTCGGTCGTGTACTGCGGGAACTTCTCGCCCGGCTGCGCCATCCGGTAGCAGCGGGGGCCGCGCTTGTCGTCGTAGCGCGGGGTGTCGACGCCGGGCAGGTACTTGCCCCGGCTCGCCGCGATCTCGATGGTGACGCGGGAGACCTTCGGGTGGGCGGTGCCCTTGCCGAACGCGCGCTCGGACGCCGGGATCGCCTTGACCAGGTTCTCCAGCAGGCACGGGTACTCCGGCGCGTACTTCGCGAGCACCGCCAGCGTAGACTGCGAGGTGTCGGCGAGCTCGATGAGGTTGTTCCTGTTCACGGTCAGGAACCGCTCCAGGTCGATCGAGGCCGTCGTCGCCGACGCGTAGAGGGCGTCCAAATTGGACCGCTGCTCGACGATCGTGCGGGTCGTCGTGGTCAGGTCCGACATGGCGGCCAGCAGGTCGGGCGCGGCGTCGGCGTAGGTGTCGGCGACGGTGGCGAGTGCGGTGAGGTCGGCCCGCAGGTCGGGCAGGCTGGGCAGGAACTTCTCCAGGTAGGCGTTGAGTTCCACGATCGTCTCGCCGAACTTCTTGCCCCGGCCGTTGAGCGCGGTCGACATCGCCGACAGCGTCGTCGCCAGCTTCTCCGGCTGCACGGCCTGCAACACCGGCATCAGATGGTCGAGGACGCGCTCGATCTCGATAGCCGACGCCGTGCGGTCCTGCGGGATCACCGACCCCTCCCGCAACGACGAAGGCGACGGGACAGCGGGGATCTGCAGGGCGATGTAGCGCTCGCCGAACAGCGTCTTCGGCAGCAGCTGCGCGGAGACGTTGTCCGGGATCAGGCCGACCGACTCGGGGTCGAGTGCGAGGTCGAGCACCGCCCGGTCACCGGTCGGCCGGATCGACCGGACCTCGCCGACGATCAGCCCGCGCAGCTTCACGTCGGAGCCCTCACGCAGCTGGTTGCCCACCCGGTCGGTCTCCAGTGTCACCGGCACCACCGTGGTGAACGCCTTGCGGTAGAAGCCGATCGCCACCCAGACCAGCCCGGCGACCACGAGCAGGAACACCAGCCCGTACACCTGGTAGCGCAGCTTCCCCTCGGTCATCCGGCGATCCTCACCGTCGTGGACGCGCCCCAGATCGCGAGGCTGAGGAAGAAGTCGAGCAGCGTCTGCAGCACGATCGCGGTCCGCACCGCCCGGCCGACCGCGACACCGACACCCGCCGGGCCGCCGGTCGCGGTGTAGCCGTAGTAGCAGTGCACCGCGATCACCACGACGCTGAACACCAGAACCTTCAGGAACGACCAGAGCACGTCTTCCGGGGGTAAGAAGAGATGGAAGTAGTGGTCATAGGTGCCAGCCGACTGCCCGTAGAACCACACCGTGACCTGCCGCGACGCCACATACGAGCACAGCAGGCCGACGACGTAGAGCGGGATCACCGCCGCCACGCCCGCGATCACCCGCGTGGTCACCAGGTACGGCAGGCTCGGCACCGCCATGACCTCCAGCGCGTCGATCTCCTCGGAGATCCGCATGGCGCCGAGCTGGGCGGTGAACCCGCAGCCCACGGTGGCCGACAGCGCCAGGCCCGCGGCGAGCGGCGCGACCTCGCGGGTGTCGAAGTACGCGGCGATGAAGCCGGTCAGCGCGGACGTGCCGAGCTGGTTGAGCGCCGAATAGCCCTGCAGGCCGACGATCAGGCCGGTGAAGACGGTCATGCCGACCATCACCCCGAGCGTGCCGCCGATGACGGCGAGCGCGCCGCTGCCGAAGAACACCTCCGACAGCAGCCGCATGATCTCGCGCGGGTAGTGCGAGATGGTGCGGGGCAGCGACTTGACCACCCGGACGTAGAACGCGAGCTGGAACCCCAGCGAGGCGAGTCCCTCGGCGGGCTGGGTGACGGCTTTGCGCAGCGAGCGCGGGACCGTGGCCATCACAGCACGCTCCGCGAGAAGACACCGGACAGCACGACATTGATGACAGGCAGCAGGAGCAGCAGTGTGATCAGAATCGTGGCCATCACAACCCCTTCGGCGGCACGATCTGCAGGTAGATGCCGGTCAGGATCACGTTGATGGCGAACAGCAGCAGGAACGTGATCACGACGGTCTGGTTGACCGCGTCGCCGACGCCCTTCGGCCCGCCCGCCGGGTTGAGCCCGCGATAGGCGGCGATGACCCCGGCGACGAAGCCGTAGATGACCGCTTTGATCGTGCTGATCCACAGGTCAGGGAGCTGGGCGAGCGCGTTGAAGCTCGACAGGTACGCGCCAGGGGTGCCGCCCTGCAGGACCACGTTGAAGAAGTAGCCGCCGGTGACACCGACGACGCTGACAAGTCCATTGAGGAGGGTCGCGACGATCATCGCGGCGAGCACCCTCGGCACGATGAGCCGCTGGACCGGCGAGACGCCCAGCACCTCCATCGCGTCGATCTCCTCGCGGATCGTGCGCGAGCCGATGTCGGCGCACACCGCCGAGCCGCCCGCGCCCGCCACGAGCAGCGCGGTGATCAGCGGCGCGGCCTGCTGCACGATGGTCAGCGCGCTGGCCGCGCCGATGAACGACTGCGCGCCGATCTGCTGGGTCAGGGATCCGAGCTGCAGCGCGATGACCGCGCCGAACGGGATCGCGACCAGCGCCGTCGGCAGGATCGTGACGCTGGCGAAGAACCAGCACTGCTGGATGAACTCGCGGCTCTGGAACGGCTTGCGCGGGACGAGCCGGACGACGTCCCAGGCCAGTGTCGTCACGCGGCCGACGTGGCTCAGCCCCCGCACGACGGCGTTGTCGGTTCGCGTGTTCAACGGCTGATCACTCCTGCCGGTCATCACCGCGGACAGTGTTCGTCAGCACAACGATGTGTCGGCGAACCAGGTACGCGAATACTTCACGGGTTTGCTGTTAAAAAGACACAGCGTTAAAAGGACAGGGCATGCGTGGTAGTGGCTCCTCCGTCCGCGACGAACTCGGCGCCTGTGCAGTACGAGCTTTCGTCACTCGCCAGGAAAAGCACCAGGTTGGCGATCTCGTCAGCCTGGCCGGTGCGGCGCAGGGCCACCTTCTTGCCGATGCGGCTGGTGTCGATCTCGACGCCGCCGAACGCCGTGGGCAGCATCTGGGTGTCGATCATGCCGGGGTGCACCGAGTTGACCCGGACGCCGTGCTCGCCGAGTTCCATCGCGGCCACCTTCGTCATTCCACGAATGGCGAACTTGCTGGCGGTGTAGGCGATGACGAGCTGGGCGGCTTTGAGGCCCTCGATCGACGACACGTTGATGATCGAGCCCTGGTTCGCCGCGATCATCCCTGGCGCGACCGCGCGCATGCCGAGGAAGCAGCCGGTCTGGTTGACCCGGATGACCCGCTCGTAGTCGGCGAGCTTGGTGTCGACCAGCGGGCTGAAGTGCAGGATGCCCGCGTTGTTCACGAGAACGGTGATCGGGCCGAAGCGGTCGTCGGCCACCGCGTCGGCCCAGTCGTCCTCGTCGCCCACGTCGAGGTGGCGGAAGCACGCGCGGTCCCCGAGTTCGTCGGCCAGGGTCTTGCCCTCGTCGTCTAGGACGTCGGCGAGGATCACCTTGGCGCCCTCGGCGACGAACCGGCGCGCCGCCGCGGCGCCCTGGCCCCGCGCCGCGCCGGTGACCAGCGCGACCTTGTCGTCCAACCGTCCCATTCGGACTTCCCTTACATGAGTTCGTCGGTGAGCGGCATGAGCACTGTCTTGAGCTCGGTGTAGGCCTCGAACGCCGACCGGCCGCCCTCGCGGCCGAGTCCGGACTGCTTGAACCCGCCGAACGGCAGGTGCGGCTCGACCTGGAAGCCGTTGATGCCGACCGTTCCCGCGCGCAGGGCGCGGGCGACGCGGAAGGCGCGGCGGTTGTCGGTGGTGTAGATCCCGGCGCCGAGGCCGTACTCGGTGGCGTTGGCGAGCCGGATCGCCTCGTCCTCGTCGCCGAACGGGACGACGGCGAGGACCGGGCCGAAGATCTCGTCCTGCGCCAGCTCGGCGGTGTTGTCCACGTCGGCGAAGATAGTGGGTTGGACGAAGTTGCCCACACCGTCCACTTTGGACCCTCCGATGACCAGGCGTGCCGAGTCCTTGCCCCGATCGATATAGCCGATCACCCGGTCGAGTTGCTTGGGGTTGATCAGCGGGGCGGCGAGGACGGTGGGGTCGAACGGGTCGCCGTAGGTGATCGCGCCCGCGAGCATGGCCGCCGCGGCGAGGAATTCGTCGTAGCAGTCGCGGTGGACCAAGGCGCGGGTGTGGGCGACGCACGCCTGGCCGGACAGGCCCATGGTGACCGTTCCCATCGTGGTCATCGCGGCGAGGCCGATGTCAGGGGCGTCCGGGAAGACCAGGGTCGGGGACTTGCCGCCGAGTTCGAGGCTGACCCGCTTGAGCGTGCCCGCCGACGCCTCGACGATGCGGCGGCCGACTGCGCGGCTGCCGGTGAAGCTGACCTTGTCGACCATCGGATGGGTGACGAGGGCTTCACCCGTCGGGTCGCCGGGGCCGGTGACGACGTTGAGCACGCCGTCGGGCAGCCCGGCCTCGTGCAGGAGTTCGACCATGCGCAGCACGGTGAACGTCGCGTACTCCGACGGTTTGACCACGACCGTGCAGCCCGCCGCCAGCGCGGGGGCCACCTTCTGGGCGTAGAGCAGGAACGGTGCGTTCCACGGCAGGATCGCCGCGACGACGCCGAGCGGCTCGCGGAACGTCAGCGCCAGGTGGTCGCCGCCCTGGTACGGCGGCAGGGTCTCACCGCCCGCCTTGTCGATCCAGCCCGCGTGGTGCTCGAAGACGTCGGCGGCGGCCTCGACCGACGTCGCGTAGATGCCGCCGAAGCTCAGCGGCACGCTGTTGTCGAGCGCTTGGAGGGCGCGCAGTTCGTCGGCGTGTTCCCGCAGGAGGGCGGCGTAGCGGTGCAGAGTCTTGATCCGCGTCGTGGCCCGCGCCCGCGGCCAGGTGCCCTCGTCGAACGCCGTGCGCGCGGCCCGCACCGCGCTGTCCACATCGGACTCGCTCGCCACCGGGAACTCCCCGATGGCCTCACCGGTCGCTGGGTGGATGTGGGTCCAGGCGCTCTCCGTCGTACGCCAGCGGCCGTCGATCAGGATGCCCTGACCGGGCAGCCCGACGCGGGCGACGTGCGGCGCGAGGCTGAGGGTCATCGGCTCTCCTTGAGGATCTCGTCCGCGGCGAACGAGCGGGCCGGGTCGCGGTCGGCGAAGTAGCCCCCGACCTGGGCGGCAAGCGTTTGCGGGGTCCACGCGTCGGCGTCGAACCGGCGCTCGATCGTGGGCGGGGCGAGCAGGGCGACCATGCCGCTGTGCACGACGAACACCTGCCCGGTGACCGCGTCGGCGGCGGGCGAGGCGAGGTAGGCGACCAGCGGCGCGACGTGGTCCGGCGAGAGCGGGTCCGGCCCGTCGGGGGCTTCCCCGAAGACGCCCTCGGTCATCGCGGTGCGGGCGCGCGGGCAGATCGCGTTGGCGCGGACGCCGTAACGACTGAGGCCGCGCGCGGTGGCGAGTGTCAGCGCGACGATCCCGGCCTTGGCGGCGGCGTAGTTCGGCTGGCCCGGCGAGCCCGCGAGGAACGCCTCGGACGAGGTGTTGACGATCCGGCCGTAGACCGGGCCGCCCTTCGCCTTCGACTCGGCGCGCCAGTGCGCGGCGGCGTTGCGGGAGAGCAGGAAGTGGCCGCGGAGGTGGACTTTGAGCACCAGGTCCCAGTCCTCGTCGGACATCGAGAACAGCATCCGGTCGCGCAGCACGCCCGCGTTGTTGACCACGATGTCAAGCCCGCCCCGGTCGAGGGCGGCCGCGGTGAGCGCGTCGGCCGTGGCGCGGTCGGCGACGTCACCCTCGACCAGGACGGCCTTGCCGCCCGCAGCCTCGACGTCGGCGACGACGTCTCCTCCGGTGCCGCCGGGCAGGTCGTTCACGATCACCTCGGCGCCCTGGGCGGCCAGCGCGAGCGCCTCCGCGCGGCCGAGCCCGGCGCCCGCGCCGGTCACCACGGCGACTTTGCCGTCGAGGTCCACGGACATGGCGTCTCCCTCGTGAGTGGGAACGCCAGACTAGAATCTGTTCTCGTTTCGGGCAACCCTCAGTCGCGAAGCGTCAGCGCCGCCTTCGGGCACGACGCGACCGCCTGCGCGACCCACTTGGCGTCGACACCGTCGCCAGGCTGACTGATGTGCAGCTCATCGTCGTCATCCAGCTCGAACACGTCCGGCGCGAACCCCGCGCAGACCCCGTTGGCCTCACACTGGTCCCGATCGACCTCGACCCGCATCGCCGCCTCCTCCGCAACAGAGAACGCGTTCCACAATAGCGTGCTAACGTGCCTAGGTAGAACGTGTTCTCTTCCGGGAGGTCGCCCGTGCGGATCGCCTACACCGCGGCGCAGGAGCGGTTGCGCGCCGAGCTGCGCGCCTACTTCGCCGACCTGATGACCCCCGACGTCCGCGAAGCCCTGACCGGTGGCGAGTACGGCAGCGGCGAGGTCTACAAGCAGGTCGTGCGCCGCATGGGCGCCGACGGCTGGCTGGCCATGGGCTGGCCGACCGAGTACGGCGGCCGCGGCGGGTCGATGCTCGACCAGCTGGTCTTCACCGACGAGGCCGCCGTCGCGGGCGCGCCCGTGCCGTTCCTGACGATCAACACCGTCGGCCCGACGATCATGAAGTTCGGCACGCCGGAGCAGCGCGAGTTCTTCCTGCCCCGCATCGCCCGCGGCGAGCTGCACTTCTCCATCGGCTACTCCGAGCCGGAGGCGGGCACCGACCTCGCCGCCCTGCGCACCCGCGCGGTCCGCGACGGCGACTCGTACGTGATCAACGGCCAGAAGATGTGGACGAGCCTGATCCAGTACGCGGACTACCTGTGGCTGGCCTGCCGCACCGATCCGGACGCGCCCAAGCACAAGGGCCTGTCGATCATCATCGTCCCGGTCGACGCTCCCGGCTTCTCGTGGACACCCGTGCACACGATGGCGGGCCCCAGCACCAGCGCCACCTACTACACCGACGTGCGCGTGCCCGCGTCGTCGCTGGTCGGCACCGAGAACGAGGGCTGGCGGCTGATCACCAACCAGCTCAACCACGAGCGGGTCGCCCTGACCTCGGCCTCGCCCATCCAGCAGTCGCTGCACGAGGTCGTCGAGTGGGCGCGCGAGACGAAGCTGCCCGACGGGTCGCCGGTGATCGCGCAGGAGTGGGTGCGGATCCACCTGGCGCGGGTGCACGCGAAGGTCGAGTTCCTGAAGCTGATGAACTGGAAGATCGCCTGGGGCGTCGGCAGGCTCAACCCGGCCGACGCGTCGGCGACGAAGGTGTTCGGCACCGAGTTCGCGACCGAGGCGTACCGGCTGCTCATGGAGGTCCTCGGCCCGGCGGGCATCGTCCGCTCCGGCTCCCCCGGCGCGGCGCTGCGCGGCCGGATCGAACGGCTGCACCGGTCGTCGCTGATCCTGACCTTCGGCGGCGGCACGAACGAGGTGCAGCGCGACATCATCGCCACCGTGGGCCTCGGCCTGCCCGCCGCCCGCCGCTGAGAGGACCTGGTCGTGGATTTCTCCTTCACCGAGGCCCAGACGGACCTCTCCGGCCTCGTCCGCTCCCTCGTCGACACGCCGCGTCCACTGTGGAGCGTCCTGGGCGAGGCGGGCGTGCTGACCGCGGCCCTGCCGGAGTCGATGGGCGGCGCCGGGTTCGGCCTCCTCGAACAGTGCACGATCGCGACGGAGTTGGGCCGCGCCGCCGCCTCGACGCCGTACACCTCCTGGGTGACGGCGTGTTCAGCCCTTGGATCGACCGACGGTTCCCCCACCTGTGCGGTCACCGACGACCCCTTCGACCCCGTCCAGGCGACCGACGGCAGACTGTCGGGAACGAAGGTCCTGGTCGCGGAGGGCGACACCTTCGTCGTCACCGCGGGCACCGAGACCTACGCCGTCACCGACGCCACCACGGCTCCCCAAACCCTGGTCTCCGGAACGGCGTCGATGGTGACCCTCGCCGACATCCCGGCCCGCCGCCTCGCCACCCCCGCGGCCGATCTTGTCGGACGTCTGACAATCCTGGCCTGCGCCGAAGCCCTCGGCGTCGTCGACGGCGCCCTCCGCCGCACCGCCGCCTACGCGGGCGAACGAATCCAGTTCGGCAAGCCCATCGGCACCTTCCAGGCCGTCACCCAACGCCTGGCCGACGCGTACATCGACGTAGAAGCCGTCGGCCTGACCCTGTGGCAAGCCGCCTGGCTGCTGAGCGAGGGCCACCCGGCCGACGTCGAGGTCGCCACCGCGAAGTTCTGGGCCGCCGAGGCCTGCCACCGCGTCGCCCACACCGCCGTCCACCTCCACGGCGGCGTCGGCATCGACCTCGACCACCCCCTGCACCGCTACTTCACCGCGGCGAAGCGCCTGGAGTTCACCCTCGGCGGCGCCACGGACCAGTTGCGCGCCATCGGCGCGAGTCTGGCTCAGTAGTGCCGGGGCAGTCGCGGGAAGTGGGCGGAGTCGCGCGGCCGGGCGGGCCGGGGCACCCGGGTCAGCGCGCGGACGCGCCGGGTGCGACCGTGCTCGGCGAGCAGGACCAGCAGCTCGCCGTCCACGATCGTGGCCAGCTTCCGCTGCGCCCAATCGGAGGCCGATAACACCGCTTCGGGGTCCACCGGCTTGCCCGCGAACACGTCGCGCAGCAAGCGCCACTCGGCCAGGCGTTCGCGGACGAAGTCGACACGGGCGACCGCCGGGGCGACGGACTCGGCCCATTCGCAGTAATCGGGGGCGGAACGGGCCTTCTCTTCGATCCGGCTGACCACCGCGGCCACCGCCATCGCCTCGTCGGGATCGCGGAGGACGTACTCCAGGAACACCCGCTCATCCGCGGGCCGCGCGTCGCGGTACCACTCGAACCGCAGGTGTTCGTCGGCCGCCAAGGCCGCCAAGTCATGGTCTGCGCAGCCGATCAACTCCGCCACGCACGCGATGTGGTCGCCTAGATTCACGCGTTCCCTCCGGGCACACAGGGTAACGTCCCACCTGCGGCGATGATCAACCAGGTCGGCCCGTGGATCACTAAGCTGGCACGTATGCGTTTCAGTGCCGAAATCGCCATCGACGCGCGCCCCGAGGACGTCTGGGCGGTCTACGCCGACGTCACCCGGTGGCCGGAGTGGACCAAGTCCGTCACGTCCGTCACACCCCTCGACCCCGGCCCGCTGCACCTGGGGCAGCGGGTCCGCATCAGCCAGCCGAAGCTCCCCACGACGGTCTGGACCGTCACCGCCCTGGACGAGGGCCGGTCGTGGGAGTGGACGGCCACCGGCCCGCTCGCGCGCACAGTGGCCACCCACGTCGTCACCGCGGAGGGCGACGGCAGCCGCGCGAGCAACGCCATCGACCAGAGCGGCCTGCTCGGAGTGCTGATCGGTAAGCTCGCGGGGGGCCTGACCGACCGCTATCTGGTCATGGAGGCCGAAGGCCTCAAGGCTCGCGCAGAATCAGCGGCCCGTTAATCAAGTCGACCGCACGCCACACTCGTGCGACGCTGGCCGAACGGGCACGACGAACTACTGGAGGTCCCCATGTCCGAACAGCCGGAGAACCCCGCCCCCGAGGATGGCGAGGCACAGGACCTCAAGAGCAAGTTCCGCGCCGCCCTCGAACGCAAGCAGGCCCGCTCCCAGAGCGGCGAGGGCCACGCCGACAGCGGCTCCAAGGTCCACGACGCCCACGGGCGCGCCGGAGCCAAGCGCCAGTTCCGCCGCAAGAGCGGATGATCGTCCGGGACCGCCGCGCCACCACCGGGTGACGCGGCGGTTCTGTTCGCGGCCCAGTCAGTACGTTGGCCGGTGCTGACCGAGGCGGCCCTCACCACCGTCACCTTCTGCGCCTACCGCGGCGACTCGACGTGCGAAGAAACCTCGGCGGACCTCACCGGCGCCGTCCTCCTGCGCGCCGACCTCACCGGCACACCCCGACGCCTACTGCGACTCGACGGCGCCGACCTGACCGGGGCCACGGGATTGAACTAGTGCTGTGTCCACGAACGTTGCCAGGCTCTCGACGGCCCAGCTTCCCGCTGGCCGCACCGCCGAAACGCCCAAGTACACCCAGTACGAGCGGCATTCCGGCGGCACGCCCAGCGGAAACCTGGATCCGCCGATAGCCCGACAACGTTCATGGACACAGCACTAGAGAGAGCCGAGCCGCTTCACTGTCTCGTCCAACTCCGCCAGAACGTCGGCCATCACCGCCGCCACCGGTCGGATCTCGTTCATCGACCCCACGATCTGGCCGACCGGCATCGCCAAAACCTCGGGGTCGCCCGCGCGCATCATCTGCTGGTGCGCCCCGCTGACCAGCAGGTTCTGCAGCGGCATCGGCAGCGGCGTCGGCGCGTCCGGGCTCTCCCACGCCTCGGTCCACTGGTTCTTCAGCAGCCGCGCGGGCTTGCCCGTGTAGATCCTCGACCGCACGGTGTCGCTCGACGTGGCGCGGACCAGTGCCGTCTGCAGCGGCCCAGCGCTCAGCTCGCGGTACTCCTCCGTCGCCAGCCAGATCGAGCCCATCCACGCGCCGACCGCGCCCAGAGCCAGCGCCGCGGCGACCTGCCTGCCCGAGCCGATACCGCCCGCCGCGAGCACCGGGACCCGGTCGCCGACCGCGGCGACGATCTCCGGGACCAGCACCATCGACGCGATCTCCCCGGTGTGGCCACCGGCCTCATAGCCCTGCGCCACCACGACATCCACGCCGTTCTCGACGTGCCGGACCGCGTGCGACGCCTTGCCCGCCAGCGCCGCCACGGGGACGCCGCCGCGGTGCGCGCGGTCGATCACGTCCGGCGGCGGGGAGCCGAGCGCGTTGGCGATGAGCGCGATCGGGTGGTTCATCGCGACGTCCACATGGGACCGCGCGACCGAGTGCAGCCACCCGAGCACCCCACCGGACCCCTCGCCCTCCGGCAGCGGTGGGACGCCCAGCTTGCGCAGCGTCGAGTCGACGAAGTCGCGGTGGCCCTGCGGGATCAGCGCGCCCAGGTCGACCTGCGTGCCCTCCGCGGGCACGGCCGCGGGCATGACGATGTCGACGCCATAGGGCTTGCCGTCGCAGTTCTTGTCCATCCAGTCGAGGGCCGCGTCGAGTTCCTCCGGCTCGTTGAACCGCACGCAGCCCAGCACGCCGAGGCCGCCCGCCCGGCTGATCGCGGCGGCGACGTGCTCCGACGGCGTGAACCCCACGATCGGATGCTCTACGCCGACGAGGTCGCAGATGACGGTGCGCATCAGGCGCGGGCGGGCGCGGCGGCCCAGGTCGGGGCGGTGTCCGCCGCGTGCGTCTTGGCCCACCGGTAGTCCGGTTTGCCGCTGGCCAGCCTGCCGACCTCGTCTACGACCCACACGCTGCGCGGGGCCTTGTAGCCCGCCAGTTCGGTGTGGACGTGCGCGTCGAGCGCGGCGAAGTCGGGCTCGACACCGGGCCGCAGCTGAACGACCGCGGCGACCCGCTGCCCGAGCCGCTCGTCCGGCACGCCGATGACCAGCGCGTCGAACACCGACGGGTGCGACTTCAGCGCCGACTCGACCTCCTCGGGGAACACCTTCTCCCCGCCGGTGTTGACGCACATGTTGCCGCGCCCAAGCAGCGTGACCGTGCCGTCGTCCTCGACGCGGGCGTAGTCGCCCGGCACGACGTAGCGCTTGCCGTCGACCTCCACGAAGATCGTCGCGCTCTTGTCGGGGTCCTTGTAGTAGCCCAGCGGCACATGCCCACCGCGGGCGAGCCTGCCGGTCTCGCCGACCGCGACCGGCTTCGCGTCGTCGTCGAGCACGAGGACGTCCGGGCCGCGGCGGACCCTCGGGCCGCCCGCGCCGTTCTCGGCGTCCTTGGCGACCATCCCGATCCCGTTGAACCCGGATTCGGACGACCCGATCGCGTCGGTGATCACCACGTTCGGCAGCGCGTCGAGGTACTGCTGTTTGACCGCGCCGGAGAACAGCGCCGCGTGGCTGGAGATCGCCAGCAGCGACGAGGCGTCGTAGCCGCCGGTGTGGAACGCCTCGATCACCGGCCGCGCCATCGCGTCGCCGACGAGCGTGACGACCTTGACGCGGTGGCGCTCGATCGCGCGCCACACCTCGTTCGGGTCGAACTTCGGGATGAGCACGACGGTGTCGCCCGCGAACAGCGCGGCCAGCGCCGCCCACTGCGCGGCGCCGTGGATCAGCGGGGCGCAGGCGAGGCGCGTCAGGCCGCCGGTGACCTGGCCCTGGCGGGACTGGGCGTACTCGTCGGGCAGGGGCTGACCGGAGAGGAAGTCGATGCCGCCGCCGAGGACGCGCCAGACGTCTTCTTGGCGCCACATAACGCCTTTGGGGCTGCCGGTCGTGCCTCCGGTGTAGAGGATGTAGAGGTCGTCGGGGCTGCGCTCGCCGAAGTCGCGCTCGGCCGAGCGGCCCGCCTTCGCCGCGTCGAGGTCCTCGATGGTGAGCACACTCGTGAGCTTCGGGACGGCGGGGCGGACGGCGGCGACGCGGTCGGCGTAGCGGGCCTCGTGGACGAGGGCCACGATGTCGGCGTTGTCGAACAGATATCGCAACTCGTTCTCGACGTACCGGTAGTTGACGTTGATGGGCACGGCCCGCAGCTTGTAGACCGCGATCATGGTCTCGATCGCCTCGATCGAGTTGGTGGCGTAGAGGCCGACGTGCGACCCCTTGCCGACACCCTGTTCAGCCAGGTAGTGGGCCAGTTGATTGGCCCCGGCCTCCAGTTCGGCGAAAGTCAGCGCGCGGTCGCCGCAGGCCACGGCGACCCGCTCGGGGAACAGGTCCACCGCGTGTTCGAACAGGTCCGCGATTGTGAGCGCCATCGCCCTAAAGTAGAACGTGTTATCGTTCGTGGCAATCCCCAGTCGCGAGGAGGATTCGCATGCCGGACTGCCTGGTCGAGCAACGCGGCCACGTGCTCGTCGTGACGATGAACCGGCCGGAGGCCCGCAACGCCCTGTCCCGCGAGATGATGTCGATCATGCGGACCGCCTGGGACCAGGTCGATTCGGACCCGTCGGTGCGGGTCTGCGTCCTGACCGGCGCGGGCGGCGCGTTCTGCGCGGGCGCGGATCTGAAGGCGATGACCAGCTCCCACCCGGGCGACTCGTTCTCCGGCGGCGGCTGGGATCTGTCGGTGATCGAACCGCTGCTGAAGGGCCGCAGGCTGACCAAGCCGCTGATCGCGGCCGTGGAGGGTCCCGCCATCGCGGGCGGGACGGAGATCCTGCAGGCGACGGACATCCGGGTCGCGGGCTCCAGCGCACGGTTCGGGGTTTCCGAGGCGCGGTGGGGACTGTTCCCGCTGGGCGGGTCGGCGGTGCGGCTGCCGCGGCAGATTCCGTACACGGTGGCCGCGGACCTGCTGTTGACCGGCCGCCACATCACGGCGGCGGAAGCGCGGGACATGGGGCTGATCGGTCACGTCGTCCCGGATGGACAGGCATTGCCGAAGGCACTGGAACTGGCGGACGCGATCGCGGCGAACGGGCCGCTCGCGGTGCGGGCGGTCCTACGGACGATGCGCGAGACCGAGGGAATGCCGGAGAACGACGCGTTCAAGATCGACGCCCGGCTGGGCACGGAGGTCTTCCTCAGTCAGGACGCCAAGGAAGGTCCGCGCGCCTTCGCGGAGAAACGCCCGCCCCGCTTCACCGGTACCTGATCGACACGATCGGGTGATCATGGGCCTACCTGCGGAAATGGCCCTGTTTCGCCGGTAGCGTGGAACGTGTGTTCGATGCCGATGTGATCGCCGGAATGAGCGATGTGGAGGTGCTGCACCTGCTGCGCGAGATGGAGCGCGAGCGGGCCGCCCTCGACGCCGCCCGGGTGCGCGCGCCGGCTCGGATGGCGCGCCTGCGCCCGGATCGGGACGTCGGTGGGCACCGGTTCGCGGGGGCGGAGGTCGGCGCGGCGCTGGCGTGGCCGCCGAGTCGCGCGGCGACGGCGGTGGCCCGGGCGGCTCGGCTGGTCTCCGTGTTCCCATCCACTGTGGACGCTCTGGCGGACGGGCGGATCGACCTGGCCCGCGCGCATGCCCTGGTCGAGATCACCGAGTCCCTCTCCGACGAGCACGCCCACGAACTTGAGGCGTGGATCCTGGCCCGCGCCGAGCACAAGACGGTCGACGGCTGGCGAACCGCGTTGCGCGCGAAGAAGGACCGCGTGGACCCCGAGGGCGCCGAGCGCCGCCGTGACCTGCGCCGCCAAGAGCGTCGGGTGGACCTGTACGCGGCTGAGGACGGCATGGCCCATCTCGACATCTACGACACCGGCGAACGGCTGCGCGCGGTGTATCTGATGGTCGACAAGGTCGCACGCGGAATGCGCGCGCAGGGCGCGTCCGACCCGCTCGACGTGCTCCGCGCCGCCGCGCTCCACGAGCTGGTCGTCAACGGCGGCGGCCGTGGTGTCACCGTGGAGCTCCAGATCGCTGTGCCCCACACCGTCCTGGGTGGCGCGGCCGTGCCGGGAACCCTCGACGGGTACGGCAGCGTTCCGAAGGCAGCGATCGCCGAGCTGGTCGCCACACACGACACGACGTGGCGGCGGATCATCACCGATCCGGTCGGCAGAGTCCTCGAAGTCAGCGACCGCCGCCACCCTGGCGCCGATCTCGCCCGCCACATCCGCCTGCGTGACCAGACGTGCCGGTTCCCTGGCTGCCAACGGCCGGCCCGGGCCTGCGAACTCGACCACACCGTCCCGCACAGCCGCGGCGGCTCGACCAGCGCGGCCAACCTCGGCTGTCTGTGCGCCCTGCACCACAAACTGAAAGACCAACCGGGCTGGCACTTGAGACAGCCACGGCCAGGACTGTTCCGCTGGACCACACCCACCGGACGAACGCACACCGTCGGACAGGACCCACTCGTCCACTACGACCTACACAAGCGGAGCGTCGGCGGCCCGGGACTGAAGAACGCCACACTGACAACACACAGCGTGCCCGCATCCAGTCCGCGCGACGCCAGGCCACTCGCCACCGCTCAGGCAGAGCAGGCACCGTTCTAGAACCCCATTGCCCACCCGTGGATCAGACGACTCTACGGGTGGGCAATGGGCGATCAGGTCAGAACTGGAGGCTCCACGCATCGATGTAGCCAGTGTCGTAGCGCGCGACGTCCTGGACCTTGAGCTTCCAGGTGCCGTTCGCGACCTCGGTCGACGCGTTCACCGTGTACGTGGTGATCACGTTGTCCGCCGAGTCGTTCGACGACGAGTTCTTCAGCCGGTAGGCCGAACCGTCCGGCGCGACCAGGTCGATCACCAGGTCACCGCGCCACGTGTGCTTGATGTCGACGTTCACCTTCAGCGTCGACGGCGCGTTGCCCGCCTGGCCGGTCACGGTGACGTCGCTGGTCACCGCGGCGCCCGCGTCCGGGATGTTGACGTTGTTCAGGTTCTCGAACTTGCCGCCCGGCGGCGGGGGCGGGGGCGTGCCGCCGCCGTTGTCGATCAGGTCCTTGATCTCCGGGTAGATCAGCTCGATCCGGGTGCCCTCGTTCAGGCACCCGCCCAGGTGATGCAGCGCGATCACCTTGTTGGACGACGCCGCGAACACCGGGGAGCCGGACGAGCCGCCGCTGGTGTCGCAGTAGTAGCCCATGTTGATCGAGTCGCTGGCGGGGTTGTCGACGTCGCACGTCGCGCCGCCCTGGGTGTCCTCGAAGATCGACAGCTCGTTCGGGTCGCCGTCGCCGTGGCCGCTGATGTAGATGCGCTCGTTGCGCACGGGCGCGCGGACGTCCAGCAGCAGGTAGCCGAACGACTCGATGCTCGCGAAGTTGTTCACCGAGAACAGCGTGTAGTCCAGGCTGGCGCTGGTCTTGAGGAACTGCGCGCCGGTCACCTTCACCGCGGGCTTGGGGTTGTTGCCGCCGCACGTGGCGCAGGCGTAGTCGAACCACATCTCCATCGACGCCAGCTCGGACGAGGACCCGATGCAGTGATTGTTCGTCATCAGCCGGTTGGTCGACCCGACACGCCACGCCGTGCAGTGCGACGCGCCGTTGTAGAGGATCTTCGCGACCGACTTGGACTTGCCGTACTCGGTCGGGTGGCTCTGCTGGTAGCAGACCGCGTCGCGGCGCGCGTCGGTCTGGCACACCGACAGGATGCCCCGGTCACGCTCGACCTGCTCCGCCTTGGAGTAGCCGCGGAAGTACTTGTCGACCACCACCCCAGTGTCCTTTGAGGACGGCTTGCCGACGCGGTGCAAGGTCACGATCGCGGTGTCGCCGGTGATCGACATCGCCCAGAACCCGTCACCTTGGCGAGTGAAGAGCGAATCACCCGACGCGGCGAGGCCCTTCGTCGGGTCGCCACTGTAGGTGTAGGTCTCGGCGCCGGTCGGGTCGGACACCGTGACGCGGTCGCCCTTGGCCAGGGCGAACGCGGCGAAGTGCACCTTGATGTACGACGAACCGGGCCTGCTGATCACCTGCCGCGCGGTCCGCGCGGCGTAGTCGATCCGCAGGTCGGCGCTCTGCTCCTCGCCGACCTGGTAGGCCCGCTGCTGGCCCTCACTCAGCGCGGGCGCCTCCGGCGCGGCGGCCGCCGTGGGCATCGACCCGACGGCCAGCGCCGCGGCTGAACACGTCAGCAGCAGCGCACGGGACATCTTTCGGAGAATCTTCATCGCAGGGGAATCTCCTTTCGTGTCACACAGGGGACACGAAAAGATCTAACAGACGGCGATCCGGACGAATACCACCATTTCGCCGTTGCCATTCCCAGATCAGGTGTAGGCGTCCCGGAGTCGGCGCTTGTAGAGCTTGCCGTTGGGGTCGCGCGGCAGTTCGGGAAGATAGTCGATGGTGCGCGGCAATTTGAATTTCGCAAGTCTGCCCGCGGCGAACGCGAGGATGTCGTCGGTCAGCTCCGCCGAGCCGCTCACCCCGTCGACCGGCTGGACCACGGCCTTGATCTCCTCGCCCCAGTCCGCGTGCGGCACGCCGAACACCGCGACGTCGGCGACCTTGGGATGGCAGGAGATCTCACCTTCGACCTCGGCGGGATAGACGTTCACCCCACCGGTAATGATCATGTCGCTTTTCCGGTCGCAGAGGAATAGATAACCGTCCTCATCGAGATAGCCGACGTCGCCGAGCGTGAACAACTCGCCCACCCGCGCGGCCCGCGTCTTGGCCGCGTCGCCGTGATACTCGAACGTGGACGTGCCCATCCGCAAATAGACCAGACCCGGTGTGCCCGCTGGCGATTCCGCGCCGTCGTCGTCGAGGATCTTCACTACCGACCCCGGCCACGGCAGCCCGACGGACCCGGGTTTGCGCAGCCATTCCTCGGCGGTGATCGTGGTCCCACCGCCCTCCGTGGCCGCGTAGTACTCCACGACCACCGGCCCCCACCACTCCAACATCCGCCTTTTGACCTCGATCGGGCAAGGCGCGGCGCCGTGGATCATCACCCGCAGCGACGACGGGTCGAACGCGGCGCGGACATCGTCGGGCAGCGCGAGCAGCCGGTGGAACTGAGTGGGGACCATGTGGCTGTGGGTGACCCGGTGGCGCTCGATCAGCCGCAGCATCTCGCGCGGCTCCCAGTGGTCCATCAGCACCGCCGTATGTCCTAACTGGATGGACGTGACGACGAAGTTGATCACGGCGGTGTGGTAGAGCGGCGAGCCGCACAGGTGCACGTGCCGGTGGAACGGTTTGAGCCCGAAGATGCCGAAGAACCACTCGGCCGCGGGCGGGACGTTGTCGGGGTCGGTGCCCGCGAGCGGGCGGCGGACGCCTTTGGGGCGGCCGGTGGTGCCGGAGGTGTAGAGCATCGGCGAGCCCTGCGTGCGCACGTCCGGCCGCCCGGCGGGTTCGTCGGCGCCGAGCCGGTCGAGCGGCTGGAACCCGGGGATCTCCCCCACTGCCAGCCGCCCCTCCGCGGGCAGCCCGCTGCGCGCGGCGGCGTCGGCGGCGGTGTCGGCGAAGCGCGCGTCGGCGATGAACACCTTGGCGCCGCTGTCGTCGATGAGGTAGGCGACCTCGGCGCCGACCAGGTGCCAGTTGGCCAGGACCGCGTAGAGGCCGGTCTGCATGGCGGCGAAGTAGGCGGCGAGGAGGTCGAAACCGTTGGGCAGCAACAGGACCACGCTGTCGCCGGGGCGCAGCCCGCGCGCCTGCAGGCCCCGGCCGTAGCGGTCGGCCGCGGCGGCGAGTTCGCCGTAGGTCACCTCGCGCCCGTCCGGACACACGAGTGCGACGGCGTCGGCGTCGTCGCGGGCGATGTTCCACAGACCGATCGAGCGCATCCCGTCAATCTAGAACGTGTTTCACCCGCCGACAAGGCCCGCGAGCGTCTCGATCTCAGCGACGGACCCCGCGCCGACGCTCAGCATCGTCACCCCCGCGCGCTCCCACTGCCCGATCCGTTCGCGGACTTTGGCCTCGTCGCCGACGATGGCGATGTCGTCGACCAACTCGTCCGGTATCGCCGCGGCCGCCTCCGCGCGTTCGCCGTCCAGGAATCGCGCGGCCACCTCGTCGACGACATCGCCGTACCCCATCCGCCGAAACAGCGACGCGTGGAAGCTGCCCATCCCGCCGAGGTAGAGCGCGAGCACCGGCTTCATCGCGGCGAACGCGGCTTTCGGATCGTCGGCCACGACCACCTGAGCCCCCGCCACCACCTCGAAGTCCCCGCGCCCACGCCGCGCACCCGGCCGCGCGAACCCCTCGTCGAGCCAGGCGTTGTACTGCTCAGCCATCCGCAGCGAGAAGTAGACCGCGAGCCACCCGTCGGCGATCTCAGCGGCGAGCGCGACATTCTTGGGCCCTTCCGCGCCGAGCCAGATCGGCAGGTCAGCGCGCAGCGGATGGGTGATCGGCCGCAGCGCCTTGCCTTCGCTGGAGCGTGGCAGCGGGTAGTGCGGCCCCGCGTTGACGACCGGCCCTTGGCGCGCGAGGACCTGCCGGGCGACGTCGACGTACTCCCGCGTCCGGGCGAGCGGCCGGGCGAACGACTGCCCGTACCAGCCCTCCACGACCTGCGGCCCCGACACCCCGAGCCCCAGGATCGCGCGCCCACCACTGAGGTGATCGAGCGTGAGCGCGTGCATCGCGCAGGCGGTCGGCGTCCGCGCGGACAGCTGCGCCACCGAGGTGCCCAGTCGTATGCGGCTAGTGGCCGACCCCCACCATGCGAGCGGCGTGAACGCATCCGACCCCCACGACTCAGCCGCGAACACCGCGTCAAACCCACACCGCTCCGCCGCCGCGACGAGTTCCCCGGCGTTGACGGGCGGCTGCGCGCCCCAGTAGCCGAGCTGAAGTCCAAGCCTCATCCGACACCTCCTTGCCGCCGATACTAGAACGTGTTTCACTCGTTGGGTGACCGCGCCACTGAGTGCCCCGTTGCGAGTGGGGTTCGACTACACGCGTTCCCTGGGACCTGTTCTAGGCCATTTCATGACCGAACTGCGCTCCCACCGGGTAGTCGGCGTGCGCGGCTCGGACGGGCGAGTGCACGTTCCCCCGATCGAGTACGACCCGGTGACGGCGGAACCACTCTCGGAGTTCGTCCCAGTCGCGTCGTCGGGGACCGTCGTGACGTGGACATGGATGAGCAGCCCGCTGGAGGGCCAACCTTTCGACCGCCCCTTCGCCTGGGCGATGGTCCTCCTCGACGGCGCCGACACTCCGCTACTGCACGCCGTGGACGTAACGATTCCGGCGGAGATGTCCACCGGCATGCGCGTCCGAATCCGCTGGAATCCCACCCCGACCGGCGGAATCACCGACATCGCCTGCTTCGAACCGGTCGATCCACATCCCGCTGAACCATCCACAGCCGCAGCGCCCCCCACCCCGAAAACGCCACCCGCCGATAGACTGGAGCAGGGACGTCCCCCCGGGAAGGGTGGGGGCTGCGCTGGGGGTGTTTCGGGGCTTGCCCCAGGTGGCGAAGTGTCGATGGTGACCACGCCGATCTCGCTGGATGTGCTGCATTCGGTGTCGCCGGAGGAGAGTCGGTATCTGCGGGGGTTGGCGGAGGGGCGGCTTTTGGGGCAGCGGTGTCCGCGCTGTCGCAAGGTCTACATCCCACCCCGAGGCGCCTGCCCCGTCGACGGCGTCCCCACGGTCGACGAAGTCGAGTTGCCCGACACCGGGATCGTGACGACCTTCTGCATCGTCAACGTCCCCTTCCTCGGCCAACGCATCAACCCGCCCTACGTCGCCGCGTACATCCTGCTCGACGGGGCCGATATCGCCTTCCTGCATCTCGTCCTCGGCTGCGATGCCGACAACGTCACGATGGGCATGCGGGTCCGCGCGGTCTGGAAACCCCAAGCCGACTGGGGAACGACGCTGGAGAACATCGAGCACTTCACCCCCACCGGCGAACCCGACGCCGACTACGACACCTTTGCGGGGCACCTGTGAACGTCGCAGTGGTCGGGTTCGCGCAAGCGCCCAACGTCAGGAAGACGGACGGCACCACCAATGGGGTCGAGATGCTTGTCCCCGTTTTCGCCGAACTGTTCGCCGCCACCGGGCTCACCAGAAGTGACATCGGGTTCTGGTGTTCCGGCTCGTCGGACTACCTGGCCGCGCGCGCGTTCTCGTTCATCGCGGCGGTCGACGCGATCGGGGCGGTGCCGCCGATCGTCGAGTCGCACGTCGAGATGGACGCGGCGTGGGCGCTCTACGAAGCCTGGTTGAAGATCCGGACCGGCGAGGTCGACACCGCGCTCGTCTACGGGTTCGGGAAATCCTCCGCGGGAAACCTGCGCCGCACACTCGCCCTCCAACTCGATCCCTACACCGTCGCGCCTCTCTGGCCGGACTCGGTAACCATCGCCGCGCTGCAGGCCAGGCTGGGGATCGACGCCGGGCTCTGGTCGGAGCAGGCGATGGCCGACGTCGTCGGCGGGGACCTCAACCAGCCCTACATCGCCGATCCGCTGCGTCGCCACGATTGCGCGCCGGTCACGGACGGTGCGTGCGCGGTGATCCTGGCCGCCGAGCACCGGGCCCGCGAACTCGTCGAACGGCCCGCGTGGATCACCGGGATCGAGCACCGGATCGACTCCGGCAGCCTCGGCGCCCGGGATCTCACGACCTCACCGTCCACTGTGGCCTCCGCGCGGGCCGCGGGCGCCGGCGGGGTCGAGCTCGCCGAGTTGCACGCGCCGTTCACCCATCAGGAGATCCTGCTGCGCCAGGCGCTCACACTGTCGGATGACGTGGTGGTCAACCCATCGGGTGGGCCGCTCAAAGGCAATCCGATGTTCGCCGCGGGGCTCGCGCGGATCGGTGAGGCCGCGCGGCGGGTCTTCGACGGGTCCCACGGGCGGGTGCTCGCGCACGCGACCAGTGGGCCCGCGCTGCAGCAGAACCTGGTCTGCGTCATGGAGGGTCGATGAAACACCCCGCCGCCGTCCTCGGGGTCGGCCAGACCCACCACCGCGCCAAGCGGCTCGACGTGTCCATGGCGGGGCTGTGCCGCGAGGCGATCGACCGCGCGCTGATCGACGCCGGAGTGGACTGGGACGGGATCGACGCGGTGGTCGTCGGCAAGGCGCCCGACCTGTTCGAGGGCGTGATGATGCCGGAGCTCTTCCTCGCCGACGCCCTCGGCGCGACCGGGAAACCGCTGCTCAGGGTGCACACCGCGGGCTCGGTCGGCGGCTCGACGGCGATCGTGGCGGCCAGTCTGATCCACGCGGGCGTCCACCGCCGAGTGCTGGCGGTGGCCTTCGAGAAGCAGTCCGAGTCGAACGCGATGTGGGCGCTGTCGATCGCGCCGCCATTCACGATGCCCGTCGGCGCGGGCGCGGGCGGCTACTTCGCCCCGCACATCCGCTCCTACCTGCGCCGCTCCGGCGCGCCCGGCCACATCGGCGCCATGGTCGCGGTGAAGGACCGCCGCAACGGCGCCCGCAACCAGTACGCGCACCTGCGCCAACCAGACATCACGCTGGAATCCGTGCAGGCGTCGACGATGCTGTGGGACCCGGTCCGCTACGACGAGACATGCCCGTCGTCCGACGGCGCGTGCGCGATGGTCCTGGGCGACGCGGGCTCCGCGCGCGCCGACTCGGCGTGGATCCACGCGACCGCGATGCGCACCGAACCCACGACCTACGCGGGCCGCGACCAGGTCAGCCCGCAGGCGGGCCGGGACGCGGCGGCCGCGCTGTGGCGCGACGCCGGGATCACCGACCCGTTCAGCGAGATCGACGCCGCCGAGATCTACGTGCCGTTCTCCTGGTTCGAGCCGATGTGGCTGGAGAACCTGGGGTTCGCCGAGGTCGGCTGGAAGCTCACCGAGGCGGGCGAGACCGCGATGGACGGGCGGCTGCCGGTGAACCCGTCCGGCGGGGTGCTCTCGTCGAACCCGATCGGCGCGTCCGGGATGCTGCGGTTCGCCGAGGCGGCGCGGCAGGTGATGGGGCGGGCCGAGGACCACCAGGTCGACGGTGCCCGCAAAGCACTGGGACACGCCTACGGCGGCGGGTCCCAGTTCTTCGCGATGTGGGTTGTGGGCAAGGACAAGCCTCAGCGGTAGGCGACCTGGAACTCCTTGATCCCGTTGAGCCAACTCGACCGCAGCCTGCGCGGGTCGGCGACCTTGCGGATGTCGGGCATGTGGTCGGCGATCGCGTTGAACATGAGGTCGATCTCCAGGCGGGCGAGGCTCGCGCCGATGCAGTAGTGCGCGCCGGTGCCGCCGAAACCCAGGTGCGGGTTGGGATCGCGGGTGATGTCGAACTTCTCGGGCTGGTCGAAGACATCGGCGTCGAAGTTGGCCGAGCTGTAGAACAGGCCGACGCGCTGGCCTTTCTTGATCTCCGCGCCGCCGAGTTCGGTGTCGCGGGTGGCGGTGCGCTGGAAGGAGACCACGGGCGTCGACCAGCGGACGATCTCGTCGGCGGTCGTGCTGGGGCGTTCGGCCTTGTAGAGCTCCCACTGCTCCGGGTTCTCCAGGAACGCGTGCATGCCGTGGGTGATCGCGTTGCGCGTGGTCTCGTTGCCCGCGACGGCGAGCAGCAGGACGAAGAAGCCGAACTCGTCGGAACCGAGATTGCCGCCGTCGATGTCGGCGTTGACCAGCTTGGTCACGATGTCGTCGGCCGGGCAGCGTTTGCGGTCCTCGGCGAGGTTCCACGAGTAGCCCAGCAGCTCGACCGAGGCGGTCTCCGGTTCGACGGAGTACTCGGGGTCGTCGTAGGCGATCATCTGGTTCGACCAGTCGAAGACGCGGTGCCGGTCTTCCTGCGGGATGCCGAGCAGCTCGGCGATGGCCTGCAGGGGCAGCTCGCAGGCGATGTCGGTGACGAAGTCGCCCGTGCCGCCGTCCATGGCCGACTGGACGATGCGCGCGGCGCGGCAGGACAGGGCGTCGCGGAGGCTGTTGACGGCCTTCGGAGTGAAGCCGCGGGAGACGATGCCGCGCAGCTTGGTGTGGTGCGGCGGGTCGATGTTGATCAGGATGTGCCGCTGCAGGTCGATCTTCTCGCGCTCCATGTCGGGGCCGAACCGGATGATCGCGGTGTTCTCCCAGGTCGAGAACACCTCACTGTTGCGCGAGACCTCCTTGATGTCGGCGTGCCTGCTCACCACCCAGTAGCCGTCGTCGCCGAAGCCCGCGGTGTTGTGCGGCTGGGCGTTCCACCAGACCCCGGCGGTGCGCCGCAACTCGGCGAACTCGGCGACGGGGATGCGCTGGGCGTAGAGGTCGGGGTCGGTGAAGTCGAAACCGGCGGGGATCGCTGCCACACTGCCTCCATGCTGGAACGGGTTCTAGAATTGATTTCAGCATACGGTGTTTACTTTTGGAAGCGTCGCAGCATGATCGACTGCTAGACGATCTTGATTACACATTGAACGTGTTCTAGTTTTGTGGTGAGCAAAGGAGCGCGCGTGGGCAATCCGGTGATCGTCGAAGCCGTCCGCACCCCCATCGGCAAGCGCGGCGGCGCCCTGGCCGACCTGCACGCCGCGGAGATCCTGGGCCACGCCCAGCGCGGCCTCATCACGCGGGCGGGAATCGACCCCGCGCTGGTCGAGCAGGTGATCGGCGGGTGCGTGACGCAGGCGGGCGAGCAGTCGAACAACGTCACCCGGACGGCCTGGCTGCACGCCGGGCTGCCCTACTCGACGGGCTGCATGACGGTGGACGCGCAGTGCGGCTCGGCGCAGCAGTCGACCCACCTGGTCGCGGGCCTGATCGCCGCGGGCGCGATCGACGTCGGCATCGCGTGCGGGGTGGAGGCGATGAGCCGGGTGCCGCTGCGCGCGAACGTGGGGGACGCGTCACCGCGGCCCGCGTCGTGGTCGATCGACCTGCCGAACCAGTTCGTCGCCGCGGAGCGGATCGCTTCCCACCGGGGGCTGTCGCGGTCCGATGTGGACGCTTTCGGCCTGCGTTCGCAGACGCTCGCGCGCCAGGCTTGGGATGAGGGGCGGTTCGCGCGGGAGGTCGTGGCGGTCGGGGAGTTCGCGCGGGACAGCGGGCTGCGGGAGACGACTTCGGCTGGTTTGGCGGGGTTGAAGCCGGTGCTGGACGGTGGGGTTCACACGGCGGGGACGTCGTCACAGATCTCCGACGGGGCGTCGGCGGTGTTGGTGATGGACCTTGAGCGGGCTCGATCGCTGGGGCTGCGGCCCCGCGCGCGGATCGTGGCGCAGTGTTTGGTGGGAGCGGAGCCGTATTTCCACCTGGACGGGCCGGTGCAGGCCACGGCGCGGGTGTTGGAGCGCAGTGGGATGAAGGTCGGGGATCTGGATCTGTTCGAGGTGAACGAGGCGTTCGCCTCGGTGGTGCTGTCGTGGGCTCGGGTGCATTCGCCGGATATGGGCTTGGTGAACGTGAATGGCGGGGCTATCGCGTTGGGGCATCCGGTGGGCAGCACGGGCACCCGGCTGATCACCACGGCACTGCACGAGCTGGAACGACGGGACGGCTCCACGGCACTGATCTCGATGTGCGCGGGCGGCGCTCTGGCCACGGCGACGATCTTGGAACGCCTCTGACCCGGCTCGGCCCCCTCCGGTTGGATCAGGCGCCGTAGGGAGGCGTCGGCGGCGGGGATTTGGACAGCAGGTCGGCCACCACCGGTCCCAGTTCGGCGGGTTCCCAGCGGGCGCCCTTGTCCACCGCGGGCCCGTGCCGCCAGCCGTCGGCAAGGGAGAGTCTTCCGCCCTCGACCTCGAAGACCCGGCCGGTGACGCCCGCCGACTCCCGGCTGCCCAGCCACACCACGATGGGTGAGATGTTCTCCGGGGCCATCGCGTCGAAGCCGGATTGGGGGGCTGCCATCGTGGCGGCGAAGGCGGTCTCGGTCATGCGGGTCCGGGCGGCCGGGGCGATCGCGTTGACGGTCACCCCGTAGCGGCCCAGTTCGGCGGCCGCCACCAGGGTCAGGCCCGCGATCCCGGCCTTGGCCGCCGAGTAGTTCCCCTGGCCGACGCTGCCCAGCAGGCCCGCGCCGGAGCTGGTGTTGATCACCCGGGCGTCGACTGGGTGACCCGCTTTGGCCTGGGCGCGCCAGTGGCCCGCCGCGTGCCGCAGGGGGGCGAAGTGGCCCTTGAGGTGCACTCGGATGACCGCGTCCCACTCGTCCTCGGTCAGGCTCACCAGCATCCGGTCGCGGAGGAAGCCCGCGTTGTTGACCAGGACGTCCAGTCCGCCGAACGTGGACAGGGCGGTCTCGATCAGGGTCGCCGCGCCTGCCCAGTCGGCGATGTCCGACGTGTTCGCGACCGCCTGGCCGCCGGAGGCCACGATCTCGGCGGTGACGGCGGCGGCCGGGCCGTCCGAAGTGGAGGATCCGTCGAGTGCGGCGCCCACGTCGTTCACCACGACCTTCGCGCCCGCCGCGGCGAAGGCCAAGGCGTGTGCGCGGCCGATCCCGCGCCCGGCGCCGGTCACCACGACGACTCGGTCCTGACACAGGCTCATCGGTTCTCCGTCACGTTGCTCGCCGCCAGGAACGCGGGGACCTCGCCGCCGCCGTGGACCAGCAGCGTCGCCCCGCTCACGTATGAGGCCATCGGTGAGGCGAGGAACACCGCGCACGCGCCGATCTCGTCCGGTTCGGCCAAGCGTCCCAAGGGAACAGTCGCGCCCACCGCGGCGATCCCGGCCGCGTCGCCGTAGTGCAACTCGGCCTGCTCGGTGCGGACCATCCCCACGCTCAGCGCGTTGACCCGCACCCGCGGCGCCCACTCGATCGCCAGGCTCGCGGTCAGGTTGTTCAGGCCCGCCTTGGCCGCGCCGTAGGCCGCGGTGCCCGGCGACGGCCGCGTGCCGCTCACGCTGCTCACCATCACCACCGACCCGCCGCGCTCGGCCAGCAGCGGATACGCGCGCTGCGCGACCAGCAGCGGGGCCAGCAGGTTCAGCTCGACGATCTTCGCGTGGAACCGCGGCGACGCCTCGGCCGCCTTGGCGAACGGCGCCCCACCCGCGTTGTTGACCACCGTGTCGAGCCCGCCGTGCCGCGCCACGATGTCCGCCAGCAGGGCGGCGACCTGCTCGGGCACACGGACGTCGCACGGGATGAACTCGCCGATCGGCACGTCGGGGGCCGTCCGGCCGCAGGTCACGACGGTCGCGCCTGCTTTCTGGAAGGCCCGGGTGATGCCCGCGCCGACGCCGCGTTCGCCGCCGGTCACCAGTACCACCGAGTCCGGCTGGGCCACGCTCACGAGACCTCCTAGCCGTCGTCGGAATGCGCTGCTAACGTACCAAGCAATCGCTAGGTTTGGAAGGAGGCCGATGGCCGTCACCAGCCGGACCGACGCGGGCGTCACGGTGGTCACCGTCGACTTCCCGCCGGTCAACGCCATCCCCGTGCGAGGCTGGTTCGACCTGGCCGACGCGCTCCTGGCCGCCGGCCGCGACGAGTCGACCCACGTCGTGGTCCTGCGCGCCGAGGGCCGGGGGTTCAACGCGGGCGTCGACATCAAGGAGATCCAGCGCACCGCCGGGTACGACGCGCTGGTCGGCGCCAACCGCGGCTGCTACGCCGCGTTCGCCGCGGTGTACGACTGCGCGGTGCCGGTCATCGCCGCCGTGCAGGGCTTCTGCCTTGGCGGCGGGATCGGCCTGATCGGCAACGCCGACATCATCATCGCCAGCGACGACGCCACGTTCGCCCTGCCCGAGGTCGACCGCGGCGCACTCGGCGCGGCCACCCACCTGGCCAGGCTCGTCCCCCAACACCTGATGCGCACGCTCTACTTCACCGGCCGCTCGGTCGACGCCGCCACGCTGCGGCGGCACGGCTCGGTGTGCGAGGTGGTCCCCCGCGCCGAGCTGGACGCCGCCGCGCTGGCGCTGGCGAAAGAGATCGCGGCGAAGGACACGCGGGTGATCCGGCGTGCGAAAGAGGCGATCAACGGCATCGACCCGCAGCCGGTGCACCGGAGCTACCGCTTCGAGCAGGGCTTCACCTATGAACTGAACTTGATCGGCGCGGCCGACGCCGCCCGACAGTCCTTTCTCGACGGATAGCTCGCGGACGGGGTGGCTGACAGATAATGCGCGACAAGCGGATGACCGCCGAGCAAGTCGTGGCGGAACTGGCCGATGGGATGACCATCGGCATCGGCGGCTGGGGATCGCGGCGCAAGCCGATGGCGCTGGTGCGCGCGATCCTGCGGTCGGACCTGCGGGACCTGACGATCGTGTCCTACGGCGGCCCCGACGTCGGCCTGCTGTGCGCGGCGGGGAAGGTCAAGGAGGTGGTGTTCGGGTTCGTCTCCCTCGACAGCATCGCCTACGACCCCTGGTTCCAGCACGCCCGCCAGACCGGCGCGATCCGGGTCCGGGAACTCGACGAGGGCATGTTCCAATGCGGTCTCCGCGCCGCCGCGCACCGGCTGCCGTTCCTGCCGATCCGCGCCGGTCTCGGCTCCGATGTCCTGCGCGACGACCCGACCCTGAAGACGATCCGCTCGCCTTACGACGACACGGAACTGGTCGCGATGCCCGCCCTGCACCTGGACGCCGCGCTCGTGCACCTCAACCGGGCCGACCGCCACGGCAACGCGCAGTACCTCGGCCCGGACCCGTACTTCGACGACCTGTTCTGCCTTGCCGCTACACGCCGGTATGTGTCGTGCGAGAAGGTGGTCGAGTCGTTCGCGGCGGCGCCGGTACAGACGTTGCTGCTCAACCGGATGATGGTGGACGGCGTTGTCGAAGCCCCTGGTGGGGCGGGTTTCACCAGCTGCGTCCCGGACTACGACCGCGACGAGACCTTGCAGCGGTCTTATGTGCTGGCGGCGGCCGATCCGGCCCTGTGGTCGGAGTTCTACGCCCAGTACTTGGCGGTGACCGCGTGAACCGGGCCGACATCTGCGCGGTCGCCTGCGCCGACCTGTTCTCCGGCGACGGCGAGATCCTGGCCAGCCCCATGGGCACCCTCCCGACCCTCGGCGCTCGTCTGGCGAGGTTGACCTGCGCGCCGGACCTGCTGCTGTCCGACGGCGAGGCGTTCCTACTCGCCGACACCCCGCCGCTTGGGGAACGTGGTCAGGTTGAGGGGTGGCTGCCGTATCGGATGGTGTTCGACATGCTCGCCCACGGGCGCAGGCACGTGGTGATGGGCGCGAACCAGATCGACCGGTACGGAAACCAGAACATCTCCCGCATCGGCCCGGCGACGCGCCCGACCCGCCAGCTGCTGGGAGTTCGCGGGGCGCCGGGGAACACGGTGAACCATCGGACGAGCTACTGGGTTCCCCGACACAGTCCGCGTGTCTTCGTGGAGACGGTCGACATGGTCTCGGGCGTCGGCTACGACAAGGCGGCGGGGCCTTTCCACGACATCCACCGGGTGGTGACCAACTTGGCCGTGCTCGACTTCGCCACCCCGGACCACCGAATGCGGCTGGCTTCGGTTCATCCCGGTGTTTCCGTGGCCGAGGTCCAGGAAGCAACCGGCTTCGACCTGGCGATCGACGATGTCGCGGAGACTCGATTGCCGACCGACGAGGAACTGGACCTGCTGCGCTACCTGGACCCGAACTCTTTGCGAGCCCGAGAGATCCCGAGCGCAGCCCCCACCCGTCCCGGGGGGACGGCCCTTGTCCAGTCTACCCGGAGTGGGACTGAAAGGGGCAGTTGTTGATCTTCCTGTGGATAACTGCGGAAGTGTGTGGATAACCGATGGAGACTGCGTTCACGAAGCTTGTTGGCGTGCGATTTCCGCTGGTGCAGACCGGGATGGGGTGGGTCGCCGGGGCGCGGCTTGTCTCGGCTGTCGCGAATGCGGGTGGGCTGGGGATTCTGGCGTCCGCGACCATGACCTACGACGAACTCGCCAAGGCGATTGGCGAAACCAAGGCGCGGACGGCCAATCCGTTCGGTGTCAACTTGCGGGCCGACGCCGTCGATGCGGCTGAACGGGTCGAGCTGCTGATCAAGGAAGGTGTCAAGGTCGCGTCCTTTGCCTTGGCGCCCAAGAAGGAGTTGATCGGCAGGCTCAAAGAGCGCGGCGTGGTGGTGATTCCGTCGGTCGGGGCCGCCAGGCATGCGGAGAAGGTCGCGGCGTGGGGGGCCGACGCGGTGATCGTGCAAGGGGGTGAAGGGGGCGGACACACCGGGGCGGTGGCCACCACGCTCCTACTGCCGTCCGTTGTGGACAGTGTGGACATTCCGGTTGTCGCGGCAGGTGGGTTCTTCGATGGGCGGGGGCTTATCGCCGCGATGGCGTATGGGGCACAGGGGATCGCGATGGGGACGCGGTTTCTGTTGACTCAGGAGAGCACGGTGCCCGACGAGGTGAAGAGGGCCTACCTCGCCAAGGAGCTCGACGGGACCGTGGTCAGCACGAAGGTCGACGGGATGCCCCATCGCGTGCTCAGGACTGATTTGGTGGAACGGCTAGAGCGTGGTGGCAGGCTCGCGCCGTTGGTGGCGGCCGTCAAGAACGCGGGCAGGTTCAGGAAGCTCAGCGGGACCCGGTGGCTCGACATGGTGCGCGAAGGAATAGCCATGCGCCACGCCAAGGAGCTCAGTTGGGCGCAGACGATCATGGCGGCCAATACGCCCATGTTGCTGCGTGAAGGGCTCGTCAACGGCAACACCGATGCCGGTGTGCTCGCCTCCGGGCAAGTCGTCGGTCTGCTCCGCGACCTTCCCACGTGTGCGGAGCTGATCGACGGGATCATGGCGCAGGCCGACGAGGTCCGCCTACGCCTTCGGTGACCCCATGAGGAGGCTGTCGGCCCATCACGTCGGCCTAGGCGGGCGACATCGACTGTCAGTCGAGCTGCTTCTCCATCGCCGCAAGGGAAGTCTCCAGATGCGTCAACAGGCGCTGGAGGTGCGGGACCGAGCGGCGGCACCCGGTGAGCCCGAACTCCAGGCTGCCGTTGTAGCTGGTCACCGTGATGTTGAGCGCCTGCCCCTCGTACGGGATCGATACCGGGTACACGCCCTGCATGCGGGCGCCATTCCAGTACAGGGCGTTCTTCGGGCCGGGGACGTTGGAGATAAGCAGGTTGAACGCGGGCGGGGTGATCTTCTGCGCGCCGGGCAGCAGCGCGACGGCCAGTGGCGCGAACGGGATGGCGCTCAGCGCGGTGATCTGCAGCTGGCTCATGCCGCTGTAGAACTGCTTGCCGCGGCGCATCGACTCGCTGATGGCGGCCAGGCGGTCCATGGGGTCGTCGAGGTCGGTGGCCAGGGTGGTCAGGATCAGGCCGACCGCGTTGCCGCCGGTCGAGTCGCCGTCGCGCAGGGAGATCGGGACGGCGGCGACCAGCGGCTTGTCGGGCAGCTCGCCCAGTTCGATCATGTACTCGCGCAGGGCGCCCGCGCACATGGCCAGCATGACGTCGTTGACGGTCGCGCCCGCGGCGACGCCGACGGCGCGGATGCGGTCCATCGGCCAGCCCTGCGCGGCGAAGCGGCGGGCGCCGGTGATCGGGACGTTGAACATCGACTTCGGCGCCTCGAACGGCAGCGTGGCCGACTGCTCCTGGAAGACCTGGTTCACGTACCGCACCACCGCGGGCGCCAGGCCGATCACGTCGCGCACCGCGTTGACCGCGCCGGTGATCCCGGCCAGCGGGTTCCCGTCGCCGCCGCGCGGCGGTTGGGCGGCGTCCGTGCGCAGCCGCGGCGACCACGGCGGGCGCATGTCGCGTTCGTCGGGGTCCTCCGACAGCGACTTCTGCAGCAGGCGCAGCGCGGACACGCCGTCGACCAGGGCGTGGTGGACCTTGGTGTAGACGGCGAAGCGGTTGTCGGCCAGGCCCTCGATGAGGTGGGCCTCCCACAGGGGCCGGTGCCGGTCGAGCAGCGAGCCGTGCAGGCGGGACACCAGTTCCAGCAGCTCACGCACGCGGCCCGGGGTGGGCAGGGCGGAGAGCCGGACGTGGTACTCGAGGTCGATGTCGTCGTCGTTGGCCCAGCGCAGCGGGCCGACGCTGCCGACGGGGCCGCGCGGCCTGCGGCGGAACAGCGACCGGATGTCGACCTCTTCGATCAGCCGTTTGTGCAGCTCGCTGACGTAGTCGGGGCCCGCGCCCTCCGGCCGTTCGAACAGCTGCAGCCCGCCGACGTGCAGCGGGTGTTCGCGGGACTCGCCCAGCAGGAACATCGAGTCGGTGACGGGCATCAGCGCCATGAGCGGTCCTCCAGCTTCCGAACGTTCAACGCTGCCACCGCGCGCCGGTTACCGCAATCAGCCGAGACGTTCGACGATGGTCACGTTAGCCTGGCCGCCGCCTTCGCACATGGTTTGCAGCCCGAACCGCCCGCCAGTGCGTTCGAGCTCGTGCAGCAGCGTGGTGAACAGCTTCGTGCCGGTCGCGCCGATCGGGTGGCCGAGGGCGATGCCGCCGCCGTTGACGTTGAGCCGCGCCGGGTCGGCGCCGAGGTCACGCAGCCAGGCGAGCGGCACACTCGCGAAAGCCTCGTTGACCTCGAACAAGTCGATCTCGTCGAGCGACATCCCGGCCCGGTCGAGCGCGTGCCGGGTGGCGCGGATGGGCGCGGTCAGCATGAACACCGGGTCGTCTCCGCGCGCGGAGACGTGGTGGATCCTGGCGCGCGGGGTCAGCGCATGGACCCGCACCGCCCGCTCCGAGGCGATCAGCACCGCGGATGCCGCGTCGGAGATCTGGCTGGCCATGGCGGCGGTCGTGGTCCCGCCCTCACGCAGCGGCTTGAGCCCCGCCATCTTCTCCAGCGAGGTGTCCCGACGCGGCCCTTCGTCCACGGCGAAGGCGCCGACCGGCACGATCTCGCGCGCGAACCGGCCTTCGTCGATGGCGGCCAGAGCGCGCTGGTGGCTGGTCAGCGCGAACTCCTCCAACTCGTCCCGACCCAAGGCCCACTTCTCGGCGATCAGGTCGGCCGCGCGGAACTGGTCGATCTCCTCGGCGCCGTAGCGGGCGGCCCAACCGGTCGAACCGGACATCGGCGTCGGGAACCCGAAGTGGTGGCCCACGGTCATCGCCGAGCCGATGGGGATCTGGCTCATGCTCTGCACGCCGCCCGCGACGACCAGGTCGGCGGTGCCGCTGAGCACGACCTGCGCGGCGAAGTGCAGTGCCTGCTGGCTCGAACCGCACTGCCGGTCGACGGTCACCCCGGGCACCTCGTCGGGCAGCCCCGCGGCGAGCCAGGACAGGCGGGCGATGTCCCCGGCCTGCGGCCCGACCGTGTCGACGCAGCCGAACACCACGTCGTCCACCGCGGCCGGGTCGACGTCGACCCGGCCCAGCAGCGCCCGCAGCACGTGCGCGCCCAGGTCAAGCGGGTGCATGGTGCTGAGCGCGCCGCCGCGGCGGCCGGACGGGGTGCGCAGGGCGTCGACCACGTAGGCAGCACCGGTCACGGGTTACTCCTTGGGGCTGAGGGCGATCCCGTCGAGCAGGATCCCGAGGTACTGGCGGGCGATGTCCTGGTAGGTCAGCGCGCCGCCCGGGGTGTACCAGCGGACGGCCACCCAGACGGTGTCGCGCAGGAAGCGATAGGCGACCTCGACGTCCAGATCCGGCCGGAACGCACCGCGCGTCACGCCGTCGGTGAGGATCGTCGACCACATCTTGTGGAACTGGACGTTGCGTTCCTCGATGTAGCCGAAGCGCTCGAACTGCGCCAGGTACGACGCCTCGTTCTGGTAGATCGCGACCTCGGCGTGCCTGCGGTCGATCGCCTCGAACGAGGCCACGACCACGGCCTCCAGGGTCTCGCGCGGCCCGGCGCCGAGCGCGACGATCTCCTCGTAGCGGCCGAACAGCGCGTCGAGGAAGCCGGTCAGGATCTCGTCGACCATGGACTCCTTGGAGTCGAAGTGGTGGTAGAGGCTGCCGGACAGGATGCCCGCGCGGTCGGCGATGTCGCGGACCGTGGTGGCCCGGAAGCCGCGCTCGGCGAACATGTCGGCCGCCAGCGCCAGCAGTTCCGCGCGCCTGCCGCTGCTCTCTCGCATCATCGGTTCCTTCTCAAGGGTGCTGGCTGCTGACCGAGATGACCTCGCCGGTCAGATAGCTCGCGAGGTCACTGGCGAGGAACACCATGACATTGGCGACCTCCCACGGTTCCGCGGCCCGCCCGAACGCCTCCCGACCAGCCAGTTCCGTCAGCAGCTCGTCGGTGGTGACCTTCGCGAGGAACGGGTGCATCGCCAGGCTCGGCGCGACCGCGTTGACCCGGATGCCGTGCTCGGCGACGTCGACCGCGGCGCACCGGGTCAACGCCATCACGCCAGCCTTTGCCGCGGCGTAGTGCGCCTGGCCCTGCTGCGCGCGCCAGCCGACGACGGAGGCGTTGTTGACCACCGCGCCCCCGCCGCCCTGGGCGATGAACTGGCGGAGCGCGGCCCGGGTGCAGCGGAAAGTGCCGTTGAGGGTCACGTCGAGGACGCGAGACCACTCGTCGTCGGTCATGTCCACAACGGATTTCGTGCCGCCGAGTCCCGCGTTGTTGACCATGACGTCGATGCGGCCGAAGTGCGCGGCCGCGCCGTCGACCAGGGCCTGGACCTGCGCTTCGTCGGTGACGTCGCAGACCAGCGAGTGAACCGCGTCGGGGTGGTCGGCGGCGAGTTTGGCCGCGGTCTCGGCCAGCCTGCGCTCGTGCCAGTCGCTGATCACGACGCGCGCGCCTTCCTCAAGGGCGCGCCGGGCCGTGGCGGAGCCGATGCCGGTGCCCGCGGCGGCGGTGACCACGACGACCTTGCCGTCGAGCAGGGCGTGCCCTTTCACGGTCGGACCTCCCGGGGCAGGCCGAGCACGCGCTCGGCGATGATGTTGCGCTGGATCTCGTCGGAGCCGCCGTAGATCGTGTCGGCCCGGCTGAACAGGTAGAGCCGCTGCCACTCGTCGAGGCCGTCCGGCGTGATCATCGACGCGGCACCGCTGATCTCCATCGCCAGCTCACCCAGGCCCCGGTGCCATCGCGCCCAGACGAGCTTGGCGACCGACGGATCGGAGCGGCGGGTGGCGTAGGCGCGCATGACTTCGAGGCCGACCCGCGCGCGAGCGAGTTTGTCGGCGATCACCGGATCGTCGGCGGCGCCGTTCGCGCGGGCGAGGGCGTCGAGCGCGTCGAGTTCGCGGCGGAAGCCGACCTGCTGGCCGAGCGTCGCGACGCCGCGTTCGAAGGCGAGGGTGCCCATGGCGACCCTCCAGCCGTCGTCGCCGACGACCAGGTCGGCGGCGGTGCGGGCGCCGTCGAAGAACACCTCGTTGAACTCGGCGGTGCCGGTGAGCTGGACGATCGGGCGGATCTCGACGCCGGGCTGGTCGAGGGGAACGAGCAGGTAGGACAGGCCGTGGTGGCGCTGGGAGCCGGGTTCGGTGCGGGCGATGACGAAGCACCAGTCGGCGACGTGGGCCAGCGACGTCCAGATCTTCTGGCCGGTGATCACCCACTCGTCGCCGTCGCGGACGGCGCTGGTGCGGACGGCGGCGAGGTCGGAGCCCGCGTTCGGCTCGGAGTAGCCCTGGCACCACAGCTCGGTGACGTTCCGGATGCCCGGCAGGAAGCGGGCGCGCTGCGCGTCGGTGCCGAAGGCGAGCAGGGTGGGGCCGAGCAGTTCCTCGCCGACGTGGCTGACGCGGGCGGGCGCGTCGGCCCGCGCGTATTCCTCGTGGAAGGCGACCCGGTCGGCGAGGCTCGCGCCGCGGCCGCCGTGTTCGACCGGCCAGCCGAGGCACGTCCAGCCCGCCGCGGCGAGGTGCCGGTCCCAGGCGAGGCGTTGATCGAACGCCTCGTGTTCGCGGCCGGGTCCGCCGAGGCCGCGCAGGTGCTTGAACTCGCCCGCCAGGTTCTCGGCCAGCCACTCTCTCGCCGCTGATCGGAAGTCCACGCGCACCTCCACTCTTGCCATCGTCGGCTAGAGTAGCCTACCAAGCACTTGCTTTGGAGGAGTCGCGTGCAGGCAACCACCCCCGCCGCCCTGCGGACCGCCGCGGCCAGGTTCGGCACGCGCGAGGCGATCGCCGACGGGCCCGTCCGACTCACCTGGTCTGACGTCTTACAAGCGGTGGAGACCGTCGCGCGCGCGTTGATCGCGGAGGGCCTGGAGCCGGGCGACCGGGTGGCGATCTGCGCGCCGAACACCCATCAGTGGGTTGTCGCGGCACTTGGGGCGCAGTACGCGGGCGGCGCGCTGGTGCCGGTCAACACGCGGTTCACCGGCCCGGAGATCACCGACGTGCTGGTGCGGTCGCGGGCGCGGGTGCTGTTCATCGTCGGCGAGTTCCTCGGCGTCGACCGGCTCGCGTCGATCGACCCGGCCGCGCTCTACGGCGTCACCGTGCTCGGCATCGACGAAGACCTGACCGCGCGAGCCGAACGCGTCCCCGGCGACGTCGCCCGCGCCAGGGCCGATTCTGTGACACCCGACCAGGTCGCCGACATCCTCTTCACCTCCGGCACCACGGGCACGAGCAAAGGCGCGATGAGCGCGCACCGGCAGGCGCTGGGCGTGGCGGCGGCGTGGGCCGAGTGCGGCGAGGTGACCGCGGACGACCGCTATCTGATCGTCAACCCGTTCTTCCACAGCTTCGGGTACAAGGCGGGCATCCTCGCCGCACTGCTCACCGGCGCCACGATCGTCCCGCAGGCCGTGTTCGACCTGGACCGAACCCTGGAGCTGGTCGAACGGGAGCGGATCACCGTGCTCCCCGGGCCGCCGACGATCTACCAGACGATGCTGGACCGGCCGGGCGAGCGGGACTTGTCGACCCTGCGACTGGCCGTGACCGGCGCGGCGCCTGTGCCGGTCGTGCTGGTCGAGCGGATGCGGTCTGAGCTCAGCTTCCAGACCGTCCTGACCGCGTACGGGCTGACCGAGGCCGTCGTGGTGACCATGTGCCGCGCGGGCGACCCGGCGGAGACGATCTCGCGGACGTCGGGCCGGGCCGCGGCCGGGTTCGAGGTGCGGATCGCCGAGGACACCGGGGAGATCCTGGTGCGCGGGCCGAACGTGATGCTCGGCTACCTCGACGAGCCGCCGCACGAGGGCTGGCTGCACACCGGCGACGTCGGCGCGCTCGACGCCGACGGCTACCTGACGATCACCGACCGGCTCAAGGACATGTACGTGTGCGGCGGCTTCAACGTCTATCCCGCCGAGGTCGAGCAGGTCATCGCCCGGCTGCCCGGGGTGTCCGCGTGCGCGGTGGTCGGCGTGCCGGACGGACGACTCGGGGAGGTCGGCCGCGCGTATGTCGTCGGCGACGTGTCCACAGAGGACGTACTCGCGGTGTGCCGGGAGCGGCTGGCGAACTACAAGGTCCCGCGCTCGGTGGAACTGCGCGACGAACTGCCACGCAACGCGACGGGCAAGATCCTGAAGAGAATGCTGAGGGACGCATGACCGAGGACGTGGTGACCTACGAGCGGCGCGGGGCGACCGCCGTGGTCACGATGAACCGCCCCCGCTACCGCAACGCGCAGAACTCGGCGATGACCTATGCGTTGGACGCGGCGTTCACCCGGGCGGTGGACGACGCGGAGGTCAAGGTGATCGTACTGGCGGGCGCCGGCGACCACTTCTCGGCGGGCCACGACATCGGCACGCCCGGCCGCGACGTCGATGTCAGCTTCGAGCGCAAGGCCGTCCTGTGGTGGGACCACGTCGACCGCCCGGGCGGTGACCAGCGGTTCGCCCGGGAGAGCGAGGTCTACCTCGGGATGTGCCGCCGCTGGCGCGAGATCCCGAAGCCGATGATCGCGATGGTACAGGGCGCGTGCGTGGCGGGCGGGCTGATGCTCGCCTGGGTGTGCGATCTGATCATCTGTTCGGATGACGCGTTCTTCGCCGATCCGGTGGTGCGCATGGGCATCCCCGGGGTCGAGTACTTCGCCCACCCGTGGGTCCTGGGGCCACGCGCGGCCAAGGAGTTCCTGTTCACGGGCGACCGGTTCAGCGCGGCTTGGGCGCTGGAGCGCGGGATGGTGAACCGGGTCGTGCCGCGCGCCGAGCTGGAGTCCGAAGTGGACGCGGTGGCGGCGCGGATCGCCGGGATGCCGCAGTTCGGGCTCGCGCTGGCCAAGAAGGCGGTCAACCAGGCCGAGGACCAGATGGGGCTGCGCGCGGGCATGGACTCGGTGTTCGGCCTGCACCACTTCGCGCACGCGCACAACGCCGAGGTGTCCGCCGACCCGCTGGCCGGGCTGGACGCCCGCTCGATGAAGCGGGCCACTGGTGGACAATGACGCGGAGCTCGGCATGAACCTCGACACTGACCCGGCCTTCCGGCTGGAAGTGCGGTCCTGGCTGGCGGACAACGCGCCGACGCTCCCCTCGATGGACACGGCAGCGGGTTTCGCGGCCCATCGCGAGTGGGAGCAGACCCTGGCGGACGCCCGGCTCGCCGTCGTGTCCTGGCCCGCCGAGTACACCGGCCGCGACGCGTCCCTGGTCGACTGGCTGGTGTTCGAGGAGGAGTACCACGCCGCGGGCGCGCCCGGCCGGGTCAGCCAGAACGGCATCTTCCTGCTGGCCCCGACCCTGTTCGCGCACGGCACCCAGGAGCAGCGCGACCGCCTGCTGCCGAGGATGGCGCGCGCGGAGGACGTCTGGGCGCAGGCGTGGTCGGAGCCGGAGTCGGGCAGCGATCTCGCGTCCCTGCGCGGCCGCGCGGTCAAGGTCGACGGCGGTTGGCTGCTGTCCGGCCAGAAAACGTGGAGTTCGCGCGCGGCCTTCGCGGACAAGGCGTTCGGCCTGTTCCGCTCCGACCCGGAGTCGGCCAAGCACAAGGGTTTGACGTACTTCCTGTTCGACCTGCGGGCCTCGGGCGTGACCGTCCGCCCGATCAACCAGCTCGACGGCGAACCGGGCTTCGCCGAGATCTTCCTCGACGACGTGTTCGTCCCCGACGACGACGTTCTCGGCCCGGTCGGCGAGGGCTGGCGGGTGGCCATGAGCACCGCGTCGAACGAACGCGGCCTGTCGCTGCGCAGCCCCGGCCGCTTCCTCGCCACGGCGTCGCGGCTGGTCGGGCGATGGGCGGCGACCGGCGACCCGCGCGTCGCCGACGCCTGGATCGCCGCGCGCGCCTACCAGCTGCACACCTTCGGCACCGTCACGCGGCTGGAGTCCGGGGGCGCCCTCGGCGCGGAGTCGAGCGCGGCGAAGGTGTTCTGGTCGGAGCTGGACGTGGCGATGCACGAGACCGCGCTGGACCTGCTCGGCCCCACCGAGGACCAGACCTGGCTCGACGGCTACCTGTTCGCCCTCGCCGGTCCCATCTACGCGGGGACCAACGAGATCCAGCGCAACGTCATCGCCGAACGCCTGTTGGGACTCCCCCGATGAGGTTCGCCCTCTCCCCCGAGCAGCACGCGTTCGCCGCCTCCCTGGACGCCCTGCTGGCCGACACCACCCCCGCCCGCGCCTGGGCGTCCGGCGACCACGGCCCCGGCCTCGCGCTGTGGCGCAAGCTCGGCACAGTCGGTGTGTTCGGCCTGCTGGTGCCGGAGCAGGCAGGCGGCCTCGACGCCACCGCCGTCGACATGGTCGTCGCGATGGACCGCTTCGGCTACCACGCCACCCCCGGTCCGCTCCTGGAGTCGGTGGCCGTCGCGCCGTGGCTGCTCGGTCAGGAGTTGCTGCCGTCGCTGGCCGCGGGCGACCTCATCGCCACCGTGACGCTCCCGCCGCACGTGCCCGCCGCGGTGGACGCGGATGTCGCCGACGTGGTGCTCCCCGGCGAGCCCGCGTTCGACTGGGGCGCGCTTGCGTGCGCGGCCCAACTCGTCGGCCTGGCGCACGCCATGCTCGACCGCACGGTCGCCTACGCGAAGGTCCGCACCCAGTTCGGGCAGCCCATCGGCCGGTTTCAGGCGGTGAAACACAAGCTGGCCGACGTGTTCGTGGCGGTCGAATTTGCCCGGCCACTGGTGTTCGGGGCAGCGGTCACGTTCACGCGGGAAGACATCTCCGCGGCGAAGGTCGCCGCGGGCGAGGCCGCGAACCTGGCCGCGCGGACAGCGCTGCAGGTCCACGGCGCCGTCGGCTACACCCAGGAGTGCGACCTCAGTCTGTGGCTGGCGAGGACGCGCACACTGCGCGCGCTGTGGGGGACAGCGTCCTTCCACCGCACGCGAATCCTCGAAGCGCTTACTTCGCCTCGGAGTCGATGAAGTAGGTGCCGCCCACCAGGATCACCTTGACGAACCGCCTGCTCGCGCTCTCCCCGGCGGCCGTCTTGGTGGTCACGTCGATGCCGACCGTCACCGAGCCGTCCGGGTTCTCGCCTTCGACAAGCGCCTTGCCGTACTTGATGTACTTCACCGACTCCCGGTACGCCGCGAACGCGGCGCGGTCGGCGAACGCGGCCTTGCCGTTGGGGCCGAGCATGTCCCACGCCTTGGCGGCGTCGACGTCGTAGAAGTCGACGACGTGCCTGCCCGCGGCCCCGTAGTCGGTGATCTTGGCCGCCTGCGGGACCGGCGCCGACGACTTGGTCGTGGGGGCCGACGAGGTCTGCGTGGCCTGGCCGGAGGCGCCCTTGCCCGAGTTGAGCACCACGAACGTGACAGCGCCGCCGAGTACCAGGACGGCGGCGAGAACCACGCCGACCAGCGGAACCCGGCGCTTCGGCGGGGCAGGACGATCGAGCTCGACCCGCTGGACGGGCACGGTGGTCTCGGCGGGCGGGGCCTGGATGGGCCGCGGACCGGTGCGCAGGCCGACAGCCTGGCGCGCGGGCGGGCGTGGCTGGTCCGTCATGCGGGGTAAGCCCGCGCGCAGGTCCACGGTGTTGTCGGCGATCGGCAGGGGCGCGGTCGGGGCGGCCAGGGTGGTGGCGGCCTCGGCCATCGTGGGCCGGTGGGTCGGGTCGGCGCGCAGCAGCGACATCAGCGCGGGCGTCAGCGAACCGCCGTTGCGGGGCGGGTCGACGTGGCCCTTGGCCACCGCGTGCAGCAGGGCCAGCGGGTTGGGGTTCAAGCCGAACGGCGGCGAGCCCTCGACCGCGTGGTAGAGCGTGGCGCCCAGGGAGAACACGTCGGCGGCGTGGCCGGGGTCCTGGCCGCGGGCGATCTCGGGGGCCAGGTAGGCGGGGGTGCCCGCGAGCATGCCGGTCTCGGTGATCGTGGCGTCGCCGAGCGCGCGGGAGATGCCGAAGTCGGTGATCTTCACCGTGCCCTCGTCGGACAGCAGGATGTTGCCCGGCTTGACGTCGCGGTGCACGATCCCGGCCGCGTGCGCCGCGGCGAGCGCGGCGGCGACCTGCGAGCCGATCGCGGCGACCTGGTCCGGCGGCAGCGTGCCGCGCTCGGCCAGCACCTGCGACAGGCTCTTCGACGCCAGGAACTCCATGATCAGGCACGGGTCGTCGTCGTGTTCGACGACGTCGAGCATCGCGATGGCGTTGCGGTGCTGCAGCCGCGCGGCGATGCGCGCCTCCCGCATCGCGCGCCTGCGCGCCTCGTCGGTCTGCTCCGGGCTCAGGCCCGGGCGCGGGTGCAGGTGCTTGACCGCGATGACCCGCCCCAGACGTTCGTCCTTGGCCCGCCAGACGACACCCATGGCACCGCTGCCGATGGACTCCAGCAGCCGGTACCGATCCGCGACAAGCTGACCCTCTTCGATGACCCGGCACTCCTCGAACGTGGCGTTCCCGTGGACACACGACCCTAGCGAATCGGCATCCGCGAACCGCAGCGGTCCGCCTAGTCAACCAAGCGATTGTTTGGTGTAATCGGCGGGTGACCGATGAACGGACCGCGCTGCGCGACAGTGTCCGATCGATGCTGTCGCGACTTTCCGACAGCGCCGCAGTCCGCGCCGCGATGGGTTCCGATCGCGGACACGACGAAGACTTGTGGCGCAAGCTGTGCGACGACATCGGTGTGGCCGCGCTCGGCGTGCCGGAGGAGTTCGGCGGGCTCGGCGCGGGTGTGCCGGAAACCGCCGTGGTGCTGGGCGAACTCGGGCGGACGCTGACCCCGTCGCCGCTGCTCGGCACGGCCGTCGCCGCGCACGCCGTGCTCGCTACCGGGGACACCGAGGCCGCCGCCCGGCTGCTGCCCGGGATCGCGGCCGGTCGGGTGGCGACACTGGCATGGACCGGACCCGACGGCGCATGGGATTTCGAGCAGCCCGCGTGCGCGGCGGAACTGCGCAGAGTCACCGGAACTGCACACTACGTACTCGATGGTGACATCGCCGACACCGTGCTCGTGGCGGCCCGAACCGGGGATGGGACCGGCCTGTTCGAGGTGACCCCGGCCACCGCGGCCGCGACCCCGACACTCGACCTGACGCGCAGGCTCGCGACGCTCGCCTTCGACGGCCAGGGCACCCGGATCGGCGGCGACGCGACCGCCGCGCTGCGCCACGCCAAGGACGTCGCACACGTGCTTCTCGCGGCCGAACAGGCGGGCGCGGCGGCGCGGTGCCTGGAGCTGACCGTCGCCTACAGCAAGCAGCGGATCCAGTTCGGCAGGCCGATCGGCTCGTTTCAGGCCCTGAAACACCGCATGGCGGATCTGTATGTGCTGGTCGAGACCGCGTCCGCCATCGCGGAGGCCGCCGCGGAGTCGCTCGACCTCGCCTGCGCGGCGCGGGCGCACTGCTCGGAGGCGTTCCAGACGGTCGCCGCCGAGATGATCCAGCTGCACGGCGGCATCGCGATCACCTGGGAGCACGACGCGCACCTGTACTTCAAGCGCGCCCACGGCTCGGCGAGGCTGTTCGGGCCTACATCCAGTCGTCGTCTCGCGACCAGGTGATCAGCGTTTCCAGCACGCCGGGGGTCGTCTCCGGCGCCTCGGTCGCGGAGTAGCGGCCGCGGTAGAACAGCAGCGGCCGGTCGTCGCGGGGTTCGCTCAGCGTCGTGACACGGCCGACGACGACGTAGTGGTCGCCCGCGTCGTGCACGGCCTCGATCGCGCAGTCGACCCACACCAGCACACCGTCGAGCGCAGGCGACCCCGACGGCGCCTCATGCCACGCCACGCCCGCGAACTTGTCGACGCCCGCGGTGCCGAACACCGTGCTCAGGTCGCGCTGACCGTGGGCGAGCACGTTGACGCAGAAGTGGCCCGACCGTTCGATCGCGGGCCACGCGCGGGACCGCTTGCCGGGGCAGAACAACACCAGCGGCGGGTCCAGCGACAGCGCGGCGAACGACTGGCAGGCGAACCCGACCGGCTCCCCCGCGTCGACCGCCGTCACGACCGTCACGCCCGTGCAGAAGTGGCCGAGCGCGGTGCGGAAGGCGCGGGAGTCGACCATGGCCGCGGTCATCGCTGACCGACGCCGAAGTCGTGGCCCCACAGACTGACCGCCGTGCTCTCCCGCGCGATCCAGTCGGCGTCGTCGACCTGCCTGCCCTCGCAACCGAACTCGACGTCGAAGCCGCCGGGTGTCTTCATGTAGAACGACAGCATCAGGTCGTTGACGTGCCTGCCGAGCGTGGCCGACATCGGCACCTTGCGGCGCAGCGCGCGGTCGAGGCACAGGCCGACGTCGTCGGAGTTCTCCACCTCGACCATCAGGTGCACGATGCCGCTGGGCGTGGGCATGGGCAGGAACGCGAGGCTGTGGTGGCGCGGGTTGCAGCCGAAGAACCGCAGCCACGCGGGCGGCCCGTCGGCGGGCCTGCCCACGAGCTGCGGCGGCAGGCGCATCGAGTCGCGCAGCCGAAAGCCGAGCACGTCCCGGTAGAACACCAGCGCCGCGCCATCGTCCTTTGTAGACAGGACGACGTGGCCGAGGCCCTGTTCTCCGGTGACGAACCGGTGGCCGTAGGGGCTGACCACGCGCCGGTGCTCCAACGCGGCGCCGTGGAAGACCTCCAGCGTGTTGCCGGACGGGTCCTCGAAGCGGATCAGCTCGGCGACCCTGCGGTCGGCGATGTCCTCGGCGGTGCCCTCCTTGAACGCGACACCCGCGTCGGACAGGTTCGTCCGGACCTCGTCGAGCTCGGCCGCGTTCGCCGCCTCCCAGCCGGAACACGCGAGCCGGTCGGCGTCGCCGGGCACGATCACGAGGCGGGCCGGGAAGTCGTCCATCCGCAGGTAGAGCGCATCCGGGTGGATGCCTTTACCCTCGACCATCCCGAGGACCTTGAGGCCGTATTCACGCCACGCGGCCATGTCGGTGGCCTCGATCCGCAGGTAGGCCAGGGACCGGATGCCCATCAGCTGCCCCCGTCGGTCAGGAAGTCGAGCACGAGCCGGTTGAACTCGGCGAACTTCTCCAGCTGCGCCCAGTGCCCGCAGCGGCCGAAAACGTGCAGTTGGGCGCGTGGGATGAGTTTGAGGGCGACCAGAGCGCCGTCGAGTGGGTTGACGCGGTCCTCCCTGCCCCAGATGAGAAGCACGCGCTGCCGCAGCCGGTGGGCCTCGCGCCAGAGCATCCCTTCCTCGAAGGTGTCCGGCCGCATGAACGACGCGCCCATGGACGCCATCGCCTTGAGCGCTGCCGGGTCAGCTGCGGCGGCGAACCGCTCCTCGACGAGTTCGTCGGTGACCAGGGAACGGTCGAACACGAGCGTGCGCAGGAAATCGGCCAGATTCTCCTTCGTCGGCGCGGCACCGAACCGGGCGAGCCGCTGGACGCCCTCGGTCGGGTCGGGCGCGAAGACGTTGAGCCCCAACCCGCCGGGCGCCATCAGCACGAGCCTGCCCGCGCGGTCGGGGTGGCGCAGCGCGAACCGGACAGCGGTGCCGCCGCCGAGCGAGTTTCCTACGAGGTCGGCTTTCTCGATGCCGAGTTCGTCCATTATGGACAGCAAGGCGTCGGCACTGAAGGTGAAGTACTGGCCCTGGACCTCAGGTTTGTCGGACTTGCCATACCCGGGCTGGTCGATGACGATCGTGCGGAACCGCTCGGCGAAGATCGGGACGTTGCGGCCGAAGTTGCTCCAGCCGGACGCGCCGGGACCGCCGCCGTGCAGCAGCACCAGCGGCTTGCCCTCGCCCGCTTCCTGGTAGTGGACCTTGAACGAGCCGGTGTCGACGTACGGCATGGTCACACCCACGCGTCCCGCACCGGCAGGCCGAGTTCGGACTGCCCGAACATGGCCAGCGCCTTCTCCGGGTCGTTGATCGCGTGCACCCGGCCCGCGTGCGCGTCGCGCCAGAACCGCTGGATCGGCGTCCCCGCCTTCAGCGCGCGCCCACCGGCGCTCTCGAACAGCCGGTCCACCGCCGCGATGGCCGCCCCGGTCGCGTTGACCTGGTCGCGCCGCACCCGCATCCGCAGCGTCATCGGGATCTTCTCGCCCGCGGTCACATGGGCGAGTTCCTCTTCGATGTCCCGCTCGACCTGCATGATCGCGCCATCGATCCGACTGGCCGCGTCGGCGATCCTGAGCTGGGTGAACGAGTCGTCAGCGGCTTTGCCCCCGGTCGAGGCGCGCACACGTTCGCGCGTGTAGCCGAGATACGCCTCGTAGGCGCCCATGGCCATGCCGATGACCGGCACCGAGATCGAGCACGAGAACACCGACGCGAACGGCAGCCGGTAGACGGGCGCGGTGTTGACCTCCTGGCCGGGGCAGACGCACTTGCCGGTCGCCATGAAGCTGAGCGTGCGGCGCTCGGGCACGAAGACGTCGTCGACGATGATGTCGTTGCTGCCCGTCCCGCGCAGACCGATCGTGTCCCAGACGTCCTCGATGACGTAGTCGGCGCGCGGGAGCAGGAACGTGCGGAAGTCCACGGGCGCGCCGTCGTCACCGAGGATCAGGCCGCCGAGGAACACCCAGTCGGCGTGGTCGCAGCCCGACGAGAAGCTCCAGCGCCCACTGAACCGGAACCCACCATCCGTGGGTGTCGCGCGGCCCATCGGGGCATAGGAGGACGACACCAGCGTGTCGGTGTCCTCACCCCACACCTCTTGCTGCGCCTTGTCGTCGAACAGGGCGAGCTGCCAGGGGTGGACGCCGAGCACGGACGCGACCCAGCCGGTCGACCCGCACGCGCTGGCGACCATGCGCACCGCCTTGTAGAACACGTTCGGCGATGCTTCTTGTCCTCCGTAGCGGGCGGGCTGGAGCAGCTTGAAGAAGCCGGCCTCCCGCAGCGCCTTGATCGACTCGACCGGAATCCGGCGGGCGTCCTCGGTCTCCTGCGCCCGCTCACGCAGGCCGGGCAGAAGGTCCTCGACCGCGGCAAGGACGTCGTCACTCATCGACCGCACCCCAAACTGGAACGTGTTCCCGCTGACAGAGTCAGACTAGAACACGTTCTCGTTTCTGTCGACGGATCGACCCGCGATCAAACCGGCGAACCGCCACCCCGGGTGCGGTCCCAGCGGCCATCCTTCACGCAGGACAGCAGTTGCGACCAAGCACCCGGGGCGCCGATCCGCAGTCGACATCCGCCTTTCGAACGGATCCGTACGGCCCCTCCGCCACCAGAGGAAACCTCCACGCAGGAGCCGCTCGTGCAGAAACTGCTCTTGCGGTAGATGTCAGCCACGGTCGCCTCCTAGCCCCGACAACACACCCAGGAGAGGGCCAGGACCCAATTCGGCGCACCGATGGCGATTCGACCCTCAACACAAGGTTAGCGGTCGATAACTCACTATGGCGATCGTCCAACCGAGCTAGCGCGGAGTTCAGATACCAGTCTCCGGGTAGTCGAACTCGCCCGCTTTCACACCGAGCGTGAATGCGACCCACTCGTCCGAGGTAAATACATGCGGCGGCAGCGACGGTTCCTTGGAGTCACGTAGTGCGACTTGCCCATCGGACAGTACCGCCACCTGGACGCAGCTTCCGCTGGCACAGTAGGAACTCTGACGGTACCCAGTATCAACCTTCAACGCTGCTCCCGGAACTCACCCATGATCTTTTTGATCATGGCGACAGATTCGGACTCCGACAGGCACTTGCTTGCCAGAGTGTCGAAAATTCTGGTGTATCTCGCCACGTCAGAGTCCTGCTCGAGCCAGCGATCGCCGCCGCTGAGTTCCAGATTGACCGCATTGCGGTCATAATCGGATTCGAACGTGAACACCACGAACGTGCACTGAATCCCCAGGTCCGCGCCCGCCGAGAACGGATAGATCCGCAGCGATCGGTCGCGCTCGGAATTGACCTCGGTCAAGCGTTCCAGCTGGGCGGCCATCACCTCGGGTGAGCCGATCACCCTACGCAGGACCGCCTCCTCGAGAATCACGTCGATCCGCGGCTGCTCCTCACGGACCGACATCTGCGCCTTGCGCTCCTCCCGCAGCTGAACACGCCCTTCGATCGCATCGTGGCCATCCCGGGGAAAGAGGTCACGGAACATCGCTTCGGCGTACTGCGGGGTCTGGAACAGGCTGTAGACATACGAGCCGCCGAAAACCCGCATGCGGGTCGATTCGGACTCCAGGGAGATGTAGGCGCCGAGATTGGTCGACATGACGTCGGCGAGGTCCTGCCACCAGGCTTGCCGCTTGCCATCGCCCGCCCAGCGCAGCAGCCGCTCCACGGCCTTCTGGTCGTCCACGCCGTAGAGGTTCAACAGGTCGCGGACATCGCGCGTCTTGGGGATGCCCTGGCCCGTCTCCAGCCTGCTGATCTTCGACGTGCTGCACTCCAGGCGCTCGGCGGCGTCTTCCAGGTGCAGTCCGGCGCTTTCCCGGAGTCGGCGAAGTTCCGCGCCGAGTCGGCGGCGCGGGATCAACGGGCCTTGCGCGGGCACTTCACCTCCCTGGGGGCATAGATCGCGCTGATACGCCAACCGGGTGGTGCAGCGCAATCGGCGTCATGCAATTGCATCAGGCGCTTGCTTCCTGGGCGGTCATCGCGCAATCTAGGGATTGACGTTGCGTCCGTCAAGTCCAAACGCCGGGTCTCGGGGGCCCGACGACTGAGAGGAGACCGCAATGGTGCAAAAGACGCTGCTCAGAGCATTTTCGGGGCCGATCGCGCCGATAACGATTTCACCTGTCCGGGTGCACACACCCAGTCTCAGCCTTTGGAATGGAGGTAGGCCATGTACGTGTCCATGAAGCTGGCGTCGTTCATGCGACTGATCGCCGGAACGGCCGCGGCGACCGCGTTGACCACGGCCCTGCTGATCACCGGCGCGCCGCCGACCGGCCAGAACCACGACCCGACGCCGACGGTCAGCGTCCCGATCGACCACCGGCTCGACTAGAGACCATCCTCGCGTCGCAGCTCCAAGGCGATGTCGATGAGCTGGTCCTCTTGCCCGCCAACAAGTTTGCGTTCCCCCGCGCGCACCAGGATCCGCGCGCCGGGGACGCCGTAGCGTTCGGCTTGGCGGTAGGCGTGGCGCAGGAAGCTGGAGTAGACGCCCGCGTAGCCCATGATCAGCGCCAGCCGGTCGAGCGTGCACTCCTGCGGCATCACCGGCCGCACCACGTCCTCTGCGGCGTCGACGATGGCGAAGAAGTCGACGCCGGTCTCGATGCCGAGCTTGTCGCACACCCCGACGAACGCCTCGACCGGTGTGTTCCCCGCGCCCGCCCCGAACCGGCGCGTGCTGCCGTCGATCTGCACCGCCCCGGCCCGCACCGCGGCGATCGAGTTGGCGACCCCGAGACCCAGGTTCTCGTGTCCGTGGAACCCGACCTGCGCGTCGCCACCGAGCTCAGCGACCAGCGCGGCCACGCGGTCGCCCACCTGTTCCAGGACCAGCGCGCCCGCCGAGTCGACCACGTAGACGCACTGGCAGCCCGCGTCCGCCATGATCCTCGCCTGCCGCGCCAGCACCTCCGGCGGCTGGGAGTGGGCCATCATCAGGAACCCCACGGTCTCCAGGCCGCGCTCGCGGGCCAACCCGAAGTGCTGAACGGAGATGTCAGCCTCGGTGCAATGCGTCGCGATCCGGCAGATCGACGCACCGTTGTCCTGCGCGGCCCGGATGTCGTCCTTGACGCCGACGCCGGGGAGCATGAGGAAGGCGATCTTGGCCCGCTCGGCTGTGGCGACCGCGATCTGGATCAGTTCCTGCTCGGGCGTGGTGGAGAACCCGTAGTTGAACGATGAGCCGCCGAGCCCGTCCCCGTGGGCGACCTCGATGACCGGCACCCCGGCCCCGTCGATGGCCGCGACCATCGCCCGCACCTCATCGCCGGTGAACCGATGCCGCTTGTGGTGCGACCCATCCCGCAACGACGTGTCCGTAACCCGGATCATGCTCCACCCCGCGATGCCAGCAGTTCGCCGACGCGGGTTGCGGCGGCGGTCATGATGTCGAGGTTGCCCGCGTACTCCGGCAGGAAGTCGCCCGCGCCCTTCACCTCGATGAACACCGTCACCCGCGCGGGGCCGCCGTCGTCGTCGGGGTCGAATTGGGGGTCGGACAGCAGGCGGTAGCCGGGGACGTAGCCCGCGACCTCCGCGACCATCTCCTGCACCGACGACGCGATCTTGTCGGTGTCCGCGTCCGGGGGGATCGCGCAGAAGATGGTGTCGCGCATGACCATCGGCGGGTCGGCGGGGTTGAGGACGATGATCGCCTTTCCTCGCTCCGCGCCGCCGACGGATTCGATGCCGCGGCTGGTCGTGCGGGTGAACTCGTCGATGTTCGCCCGAGTGCCGGGGCCGGCGGAGGCAGACGACACGGTCGCGACGATCTCCGCGTAAGCCACCGGCACTACCCGCGACACCGCGTGGACGATCGGGATGGTGGCCTGGCCGCCGCAGGTGATGAGGTTGAGGTTGGTGGCGTCGTGCGTGCCGAGGTTGACCGGAGGAACGACATACGGGCCGATCGCGGCAGGCGTCAGGTCGATCGCGGTGATCCCGGCCTCGGCGTAGCGCGGCGCATGGGCGCGGTGGACCGACGCCGAGGTCGCCTCGAACACCAGGTCCGGCAGCACGTCCTGGGCGAGCAGCCAGTCGACGCCCTCGGCGGACGCCTCGACGCCAAGAGCGCGTGCGCGGGCCAAGCCTTCGCTGGCCGGGTCGACGCCGACCATCCAGAGCGGCTCGATCAGCGGGGACCGTTGCAGCTTGTAGAGCAAGTCCGTCCCGATGTTCCCCGAGCCGACGATCGCCGCCTTCATCGCGTACCTCCGAAAGTCAACGACACCTGGCCGAGCCCGCTGAACTCGCCCACGAAAACATCACCCGGCCGCGCGTCGACAGCGCGAGTGCAAGCCCCGGGAAGCACGACATGACCCGCCCGCAGTCGCACGCCGAACGCGGCGACCTTGCGGGCCAGCCACGCCACGGCGCGGGTCGGGTCGCCGAGGACCGCGTCCGACCGGCCCGCGGCCACCTGTTCCCCGTTGCGGGTCAACACCGCGTCGATACCTTTCAAGTCCACATCGGACGGTGCGACCCGCGCGTCCCCCAGCACGTAGCCAGCGGCGGAGGCGTTGTCGGCGATGGTGTCGGCGATGCTGATGCGCCAGTCCACGATCCGGCTGTCGACCAGCTCGATCGACGGCGCCACCGCCTCGGTGCGCGCCAGCACGTCGGCTTCCGTGCAGCCCTCCCCCGGCAGGTCGTCGCCGAGCAGGTACGCGACCTCGATCTCGACGCGGGGATAGCAGTACCGCAGCGCGTCGACGGGTTCGCTCTGGGACAGGCGCATGTCGGCGAGCAGGTGCCCGTAGTCGGGCTCGTCCACCCCCATCATCTGCTGCATCGCGGCCGACGACAGGCCCACTTTGTGGCCGACGATCTCCGCCTCCCGCCTGCGAATGTTGATCAGCTGGATCTCGTAGGCGTCGGCGGCGCCGAGGCCGGGGCTGGTCTCGATGAGCGGCGGGATCGGCGCCCGGTCGCGTTCGGCGGACCGCAGCCGGTCCGCGATCAGCGTGCGTTCATCAACCGTGAGCACTGTCGGACTCCTTGGCGGCGAGGGAGCGCCCGGCCCGGCGGCCGGAGAACACGCAGTCGGCCAGCGCCAATCCGCTGACATACGAGGAAGAGCAGAGGCCGACCGCTGATCGGCCCGCCGCGTAGAGGCCGTCGACGACCCCGTCCGCGCTTCGGACCTGGCCGGTGCGTTCGTCGACCAAGAGCCCACCGAGGGTGAGCATCGGGCACGGGTAGCCGACCGACGGCTTGATCGACACGTCGATGAGGGAGAACGGTCCTTCGAGCAGGCGGACCAGCTCATCGGGTTTGCCGAGCGGGTCGACGGTGGCGGCGTTGTAGGCGTCGAGAGTCTTGGCCAGGCCCGCCGCGTCGATGCCGACCTTGCCCGCGACCTCCTCGACGGTCCGGCCGCTGACGCGCGCGACCCGCAGCAGATAGCGCACCTGGAGGTATTGGAACCACAGCGATTGTGACCTGGCCTGCCGCCGCGCCTCGCGGACGCCGCGGTCGTCGATCAGCAGCCAGCCGCGGCCGCCGTGGTGGGTGATCAGCTCGTGGCCGATGGCCGCGCCGTAGCGGGACTCGTCGCACACCCGAGACCCGTCCTCGGCCACGAGAACGCCTTCGAGCAGCGCGGACGGCGGCGTGATGAACCGCCACGCCGACACCTTGTCCATCGCGCCGACCACCCCGCCGACCGACTGGCCGAGCCGGATGCCGGAACCGTCGTCGCCCGCGGTCCCCAACGGCAGGCCGCCGCGATACGCGGGGGCGTGCTCGCGCAGCATCTCGCGGTTCGTCACGAAGCCGCCCGCCGCGATGACCACACCGCGCCGCGCCATGATCGTCAGCGGCTTGGCGTGCCGACGCTCCAGTCGAGTCGCGCGCCTGGTCAGCGCCTTGCGGAGCGCGGGGACGTAGAGGCCGGGCTTCGCCGCGTACTTGCTGAGCAGCCGGTGCCGCAGCCGGACCCACCGGGACGCGGCGGCCAGGGTCCGGCACTCGACGCCGGTGACGCGGCCGCCCTCGGTGACCAGGCCGACCACCTCGGTCTGCCCTCGAACCCGCGCCCCGGCCCGCACCGCGGCGGCGGCGAGACGGGCGTGCAGCAGCTTGCCGGACGTGCCCGGCCCCTTGGCGCGGTGGCCGCGCGGCGCGGGGGTGGCCTTGTCGCGGAACGAGCGTTCGCTGCCGGAGTAATAGAGGTAGTGCTTGTTGGTCGGATAGGACGTCTTCGTCGGACACAAGCTGCCCTCGAACGGCACGCCCTGGTCCGTCAGCCACTCGATCATGCCGACCGAGTCGTCCACGAACGCCCGGAGCGTCTCAGGCGTGACCGCGTCGCCGACCTCCAGCCGCAGATAGTCGGCCATCGCCTCCGGCGTGTCGACCACCCCGGCCGCCCGCTGCACCGTCGTGCCGCCGCCCGCGTAGACGACGCCGCCGCTCGCCGCGGTGGCCCCGCCGCCGCCGTAGCGGTCCAGGACGAGCACGTCGGCGCCGTTCGAGGCCGCCTCGATGGCCGCGCAGGCCCCGGCCGCGCCGAACCCCACGACCACGATATCGACCGACTCCTGCAACTCGTTCCCTCCCATGAATCCGCAGATCCCGTAGCGGTGAGCCGAGCAGAACTATAACCTGTTCTAGTATTGTCGGGAACCGAACGACCGGAGGTGGCCGTGCCCGAGTACGACGTGGTGGTGGTCGGCAGCGGCGCCGCGGGGATGACCGCGGCGCTGGCCGCCGCGCACCGCGGCCTGCGAACGGTGCTGATCGAGAAGGCGGCGACGTTCGGCGGCTCGACCGCGCGCTCGGGTGGCGGGGTGTGGATCCCGAACAACAGCGCCCTGCTCGCCGCGGGCGTGCCGGACAGCCCGGACAAGGCCGCCGCCTACCTCGCGCACATCGTCGGCGACGTCGTCCCGGCCGACCGCAGGCAGGCGTTCCTCGACAACGGCCCCGCCGTGCTCGACTTCGTGCTGGCCAGCACCCCGCTCGACCTGGCATGGGTGCCCGATTACGCCGACTATTACCCGGAGGCGCCGGGCGGGCTGCCCGGCGGGCGGTCGGTCGAGCCGAAGCCGCTGAACGCGCGACTCCTTGGCGCGGAACGGAAGAACCTGACGCCGCCGTACCTGAAGGCGCCCACCGGCATGGCGATCACCCAGGCCGACTACCGCTGGATGAACCTGATGGCCCGGCACCCACGTGGATTGCTGCGCGCGGCGCGGGTCGCGGGCAGGCGGATGCTGGCGCTGGCGCGCGGCCGGGAGATGCTGACGATGGGACAGGCGCTGTCCGCCGGATTGCGCGTCGGGTTGGCCGACGCGGGCGTCGAGGTGCGGTTGTCCACACCCATGCTCGACTTGTCCACAGCGGACGGTCGAGTCGTTGGCGTCGTCACGGAAAACGGGATACTGGAAGCGCGGCTGGGAGTGGTGGTGACCAGCGGTGGATTCGAGCGCAGCGAGCGGATGCGAAAGGAGTACCAACGGGAACCAATCACAGCCGACTGGACTGTCGGCGCTCCGGAGAACACCGGGGACGGGATCGAGGCGGGGCTTCGGCTCGGCGCCGCGGTGGACCTGATGGACGACGCTTGGTGGGGCCCGTCCATCGTGCTGCCGCGGGGACCGTACTTCTGCCTCGCCGAGCGCACCCTGCCCGGGTGCGTGATGGTCAACCAGGCCGGTGAGCGGTTCGTCAACGAGGCTTCGCCGTACGTCGACGCGGTGCACGCGATGTACGACGGGCACACCGACGACAAGCCGCACATCCCGGCGTGGCTGATCCTCGACCAGCGCTACCGCAACCGGTACGTCTTCGCCGGACTCGGCCCGCGCCAGCCCCTGCCCGGGCGCTGGTACAAGTCTGGCGCGGTGTTCCGGGCGGGCACGCTTGGCGCGCTGGCGACGGCGATCGACGTCCCGGCCGCCGCGCTGGAGTCCACTGTGGAGCGGTTCAACGGGTTCGCGCGGTCCGGGGTCGACGAGGACTTCCGGCGTGGCGAGAGCGCGTACGACCGCTACTACGGCGACCCGCGCAGCAAGCCCAACCCGTGCCTCGGCGAGATCGGCAAGCCGCCGTTCTACGCGGTGCGGATCGTCCCTGGCGACCTGGGGACGAAGGGCGGCCTGCGCACCGACACCCACGCCCGCGTGTTGCGCGGCGACGGCACGCCGATCCCCGGTCTGTACGCGGCGGGCAACGCGAGCGCCGCGGTCATGGGCCACACCTACGCCGGACCCGGCGCCACACTCGGACCGGCCATGGTCTTCGGTTACCTGGCCGCGCAGGACCTGGCTGGAGGACAGCATGACTGACCCGGACGTCCGCACGCTCGACGTGGGCCGCCCGCCCGCGCGGTTCGCCCGCGGCTGGCACTGCCTCGGCCTGGCCGAGTCGTTCCGCGACGGGAAGCCGCACGCGGTGGAGGCGTTCGGCACCAAGCTCGTGGTGTTCGCGACCGCGGACGGCACGCTCAACGTGCTCGACGGCTACTGCCGCCACATGGGCGGCGACCTCACCCAGGGCACGGTCAAGGGCGACAACATCGCCTGCCCGTTCCACGACTGGCGCTGGGCGGGCAACGGCAAGTGCGCGGCGATCCCCTACGCCAAGCGCATCCCGCTGCGCGCCCGCACCCGCTCCTGGCTGACGCTGGAGCAGAACGGGCAGCTGTTCGTGTGGAACGACCCGGAGGGCAACCCGCCGCCGGAGGACGTGGTGATCCCCAGGGTAGACGGCGCGTTCTCCGACGAGTGGAGCGCGTGGACGTGGGACAGCGTGCGCATCGACGGGTCCAACTGCCGCGAGATCATCGACAACCTCGTCGACATGGCCCACTTCTTCTACATCCACTTCGCGTTCCCGACGTTGTTCAAGAACATCTTCGAGGGCCACATCGCCACCCAGTACCTGAACTCGCGCGGGCGGCCGGACGTGTACTCGAAGTCGAGCTACGCCTCGGAGGACCTGGCGCTGCGTTCGGAGGCGTCGTACTACGGGCCGTCGTACATGATCAATTACCTGTGGAACGACTACAAGGGCACGGTCATCGAGACCGTGCTGATCAACTGCCACTACCCGGTGAGCGAGAACGCGTTCGTGCTCCAGTGGGGCGTGATCGTCAAGCGGCTGCCGGGGCTCTCCAAGGAGGACGCCGACAAGATCGCGGGCAAGTTCGCGCGCAGCTTCGGCGTCGGCTTCCGGCAGGACGTGGAGATCTGGAAGAACAAGATCCGCGTCGACAACCCGCTGCTGTGCGAGGAGGACGGCCCGGTCTACCAGCTGCGCCGCTGGTACGAGCAGTTCTACGTCGACGCCGCCGACGTCACCGACGACATGACGAGGCGGTTCGAGTTCGAGGTCGACACCAGCCGGGCCAACGAGGTCTGGGAGAAAGAGGTCGCCGAGAACCTCGCCGCGCGCGAGGGGTAGCCATGTCGGAGCGGCAGGAGTTCCTCGGCGGCGGCATGGTGCCGCTGGAGTGCGCGCGGTGCGCGACGAAGGTGCTGGTGAAGAAGACCAGCGCCCGGCACACCAGCGTGCAGTGGACCTCCGCGCCCGCCGACACGTGTCCCGAATTCGCCGCCGCGGTGGCCGACGGGACGCTGAGCGCGCTGGTCGACACGTGTTGGACGCTGCGGGAGTCGATCGAGCAGGCGGTGCGCGACGGGAGGCTGGAGGTGCCCGGTGACTGAGCCGCGGGTGCTGCGGGTGGCCGAGGTCATCGAGGAGACCGCCGACGCCCACACGATCGTCTTCGACGCCGACCTCGACTACGCCCCCGGGCAGTTCCTGACGCTGCGCGTCCCCAGCGACCAGTGCGGCTCGGTCGCGCGGTGCTACTCGATGTCGAGTTCCCCGCACGAGAGCGGCAAACCCCGCGTCACGGTCAAGCGGACCGCGGACGGGTACGCGTCGAACTGGGTGTGCGACAACCTGCGCGCGGGTTCGACGGTCGAGGTGCTGCCGCCGTCGGGGATCTTCACACCGAAGTCGCTCGACGCCGACCTGCTGCTGTTCGCGGGCGGCAGCGGCATCACGCCGGTCCGGTCCATCCTGCGGTCGGCGCTGGCCGCCGGGTCGGGCCGGATCGTGCTGTTCTACGCCAACCGCGGCGAGACGTCGGTGATCTTCGCCGACGACCTGCGCGTGCTGGCCGCCGCGCACCCGGGCAGGCTGACCGTCGTCCACTGGCTGGAGAGCGTGCAGGGCCTGCCGACAGTCGCGCAGCTGACCGAGTTCGCCCGGTCCTTCGCCGAGTTCGACGCGTTCACCTGCGGCCCGGCGCCGTTCATGAAGGCGGTGACCGAGGCGCTCAAGTCGCTGGGCTTCCCGCGCGACCGGCGCCACCTGGAGCGGTTCGCGTCGCTGGGCGCCAACCCGTTCGAGCTGGTGGCCCCGGCCGCCGACCCGGACGCGGGCACCGCGGTGGTGGAGCTGGAGCTCGACGGCACGCGGCACCGGCTCGATTGGCCGGTCAACACCAAGCTGTTGGACCTACTGTTGGACAAGGGCCTGGCCGCGCCGTACTCCTGCCGCGAGGGCGCGTGCAGCGCGTGCGCCTACCGGCTGGTGTCCGGCGAGGTGAAGCTGCTGAACAACGAGGTGCTGGACAAAGACGATCTCGACGAGGGCATCCGGCTGGCCTGCCAGTCGCTGCCGGTCAGCGAGAAAGTGGAGATCAGCTACGAGTGAGGGTGGCCGCATGCCCATCGACCCGTCCGTCGCGATCGGCGCCGAACTGCCGGGGACGACGTTCACCTGGACGTCCAGCGACGTCCTGCTCTACCACCTCGCCCTGGGCGCGGGCGCCGAGCCGACCGACCCGCGCGAGCTGCGCTACACCCTGGAGAACGACCTGCGCACGCTGCCGACCTTCGGGGTCGTCGCGCCGAGCCTGCGGGTGTTCGAGCCGCCCGCGGTCCGCTTCCCCGGCATCCACGTCGACCTCGCCAAGGTCCTGCACGGCAGCCAGGGCATCACCCTGCACGCCCCGATCCCGGTCGAGGGCAAGGCCCGCGTCGACGCGCGGATCACCGAGGTGTGGGACAAGGGCACGGCCGCGGTGATCGTCCAGGAGGCCACCGCGACCGGCGCGGACGGCACCCCGATGTGGACGACCCGGTCGAGCATCTTCGCCCGCGGCGAGGGCGGCTTCGGCGGGTCACGCGGCCCGTCGACCACGGCGTACGAACCCACCCGCGGACCGGACCTGGTGATCGACACCCCGGTCCTGCCGCAGCAGGCGCTGCTCTATCGCCTCTGCGGCGACCGCAACCCGCTGCACGCCGACCCGGCGTTCGCCGCCGCGGCGGGCTTCCCCGCGCCGATCCTGCACGGCCTGTGCACCTACGGCATGGTCTGCAAGGCGCTGACCGACGCCGCCCTCGACGCCGACCCGACCCGCGTCCGCTCGTTCGAGGCCCGCTTCGCGGGCGTCGTCTACCCCGGCGAGACCCTGCGCACCCACGCCTGGCTCGACGGCGACACCCTGCACGCCACCACCAGCGTCCCGACCCGCGCCGACGCGCCCGCGCTGACCGGGATCACGCTGACCTTCGACTGAGCGGCACAATTCCACCGCCAGTCACCGCGCGACCACCCGATTGAGCGACTTATTAGGCCGAAAGTCCCTATTTCCCGCCGCCCAGTCATACATTCCGTAACAACTCGCCACCCCTTCGCGAGTCACTACACGCGATCCGCTCGTGGACGCTCCAAGCGAAGGGGCTGCGGTCATGCGGCGAACCAGACGCGCCCTCGCGGCGGTTTCCTCCACCCTCATCCTGTGCGGCCTTGTCACGGTGACCGTGGCCGCCCCGGCCGCGGCGCTGCCCGTCGGGTTCAGCGAACAGGTCGTGGTCAGCGGGCTGGTCCAGCCCATGGCCGTCGAGTTCAGCCCGGACGGGCGCGTGTTCGTCGCGGAGAAGTCCGGGCTGGTGAAGGTGTTCGACGGGCTCGCCGACACCACCCCGACCATCTACGCCGACCTGCGCGCCAAGGTGCACAACTTCGCCGACCGCGGCCTGATGAGCCTCGCGCTCGCCCCGACCTTCCCGACCGACCCGTCGGTCTACGTCCTCTACGCCCACGACGCCGCGATCGGCGGCACCGCGCCCCGCTGGGGTCCGGGCGACGGCACGAACGACAACTGCCCCAACCCGCCCGGGGCGACCGGCGACGGCTGTGTCATCTCCGGCCGTCTGTCCAAACTGAACACCAACGGCGCCGAGCAGGTGCTGATCGAGGACTGGTGCCAGCAGTACCCCAGCCACTCCGTCGGCGACCTGGTCTTCGGCCCCGACGGCTACCTCTACGCCAGCGGCGGCGACGGCGCCAGCTACGTCTTCGCCGACTACGGCCAGGACGGCAACCCGCTCAACCCCTGCGGCGACCCGCCGGGCGGGGTCGGCGGCACCCAGACCGTGCCCAGCGCCGAGGGCGGCGCGCTGCGGTCGCAGGACGTGCAGACGATGGCCGACCCGCTCAGCCTCGACGGCACGGTCATCCGGATCGACCCGGTCACCGGCCAGGGCGCGCCAGGCAACCCGATGGCGGGCAGCGCCGACGCGAACGCGCGCCGGGTCATCGCCAGCGGCCTGCGCAACCCGTTCCGGTTCACCATGCGGCCTGGCACCAGCGAGCTGTGGCTCGGCGACGTCGGCTGGGGCACGTGGGAGGAGATCAACCGGATCCCCAACCCGATCGACGCCACCGTCGACAACTTCGGCTGGCCGTGCAAGGAGGGCAACCTGCCCAACGACGGCTACAACATCGGTCTGACGATGTGCAACCGGATCGTCAACAACACCGTGCCCACGGTGAACCCGCACTACACCTACCAGCACGGGCAGTCCGTGGTCTCGGGCGACGGCTGCTCGACCAACACCGGGTCGTCGATCTCCGGTGCCGCCTTCTACCCGGGCGGTGTCTACCCGGACAACTACGACGGCGCGTACTTCTTCGCCGACTACAGCCGCCGCTGCGTGTGGACGATGTTCGCGGGCGCGGGCGGGGTGCCGAACCCGGCCACCCGCGCGGTGTTCCAGACCAACATCTTCCCCGTCGACCTGACCATCGGCCCCAACGGCGACCTCTACTACGTCGACATCGCGATGGGCCAGGTCAAGCGGTTCCGGTTCAACGCGAGCGACCAGCCCCCGGTCGCCGCGATCACCGCGAACCCGAAGCAGGGACCGCTGCCGCTGAACGTCTCGTTCAGCGCCACCGGGTCCGTCGACCCCGAGGGCGGCGCGCTCAGCTACGCGTGGGACCTCGACAACGACGGCGCGTTCGACGACGCCACCGGCGCCACCACCAGCCGCACCTTCACCACGGCGGGCAGCTACGACGTCGGCGTGCGGGTGAGCGACGCGGGCGGGCAGTTCGACATCGCCCGCACGGTCGTCGTCGCCGGGTCGACCCCGCCGACAGCGACCATGGCGACCCCCGCCGCAGGCTTCACCTGGGCGGTGGGCGACCAGATCGCGTTCAGCGGCTCGGCGACCGACGCCGAGGACGGCCCGCTGCCCGCGTCCGCGCTGAGCTGGCAGGTGATCCTCAACCACTGCGTCACCATCGACGCCTGCCACGAGCACCCGCAGGTCGCGTTCAACGGCGTCGCGTCCGGCACGTTCGACGCGCCCGACCACGACTATCCCGCGTACCTGGAGATCCGGTTGACCGCCCGGGACAGCACCGGGGTCTCGACGGTGGTCAGCAGGCGGCTCGACCCCAAGGTCAGCACCGTCACCATCGACACCGTGCCGTCCGGCCTGACCGCCGCGGTCGGCAGCAAGACCGGCACGACGCCGTTCACCCACCAGGCGATCGTCGGCTCGCGGCAGAGCCTGTCGACGGCCGACCCGCAGACCCTGGGCGCCACCACCTACGGCTTCCAGAACTGGTCTGACGGCGGCGCGCGGGCGCATGACGTCATCGTCCCGGCGGGCGCGACCACCTACCGCGCGACGTTCGCCCCGATCGGCGGCGGTGACCCGACGCTGGTGGCCGCGTACAGCTTCGACGAGGGCACCGGCACGACCCTGATCGACCGGTCCGGCAACGGCCACACCGGCACGCTGTCCGGCGCGACGTGGACCGCGGCGGGCAAGTACAGCGGCGCGCTGTCGTTCGACGGCGTCAACGACATGGTCACGGTCAACGACTCCGCGCGCCTCGACCTGACCAACGCGATGACGCTGCAGGCGTGGGTCCGCCCGACGGTCAGCACGTCGTGGCGCACCGCGATCCTGAAGGAACGGCCGTCCGGTCTGTCCTACGCGCTGTACTCGGCGGGCTTCAACCAGCCCTCCGGCTACATCTCCAGCGGCCCGGACTTCGCCGTGACCGGCCCGACCGCGCTGCCCGCGAACACGTGGTCGCACCTGGCCATGACCTACGACGGCACCACGATGCGGCTCTACGTCAACGGAACCCAGGTGGCCACCGCCCCGCAGACCGCGGCGGCGCTGACGTCGAACTCGCCGCTGCGGCTGGGCGGCAACTCGATCTGGGGCGAGTGGTTCTCCGGCCAGTTGGACAACATCCGCGTCCACAGCCGTGCCCTGTCCGCCGCCGAGATCGCCGCCGACCGCGACACCGCGATCTCGGGTGACACGACCGCGCCCTCCGCGCCGACCGGCCTCACCGCGACCGGGTCGCTCGGCACGGCGAACCTGTCGTGGACGGCGTCGACCGACAACGTCGCCGTGACCGGCTACGACATCCACCGCTCGACCACGACGGGCTTCACCCCGTCGGCGGCGAACAAGGTCGCGACCAGCACGACCACGACCCACACCGACCTGGGCCTGACCGCGGGCACCTACTACTACCGCGTGATCGCCCGCGACGGCGCGGGCAACTCCTCGGCGGCGTCCAACCAGGCCTCGGCCGTGGTCACCGCCGACACCACGCCGCCGTCGGTGTCGATCAGCACGCCGGTCCAGGGCAGTCAGCTGTCCGGGATCGTGCAGGTGATGGCGTCGGCCGCCGACAGCGGCGGCGTCGCGGGCGTCCAGATCCGGCTCGACGGGCAGCCGCTCGGCGGCGAGGACACCACGGCGCCCTACGGCACCACGTGGGACTCCCGGATCACCGCCAACGGCTCCCACACCCTGACCGCCGTCGCGCGCGACACCGCGGGCAACACGGCGACCTCGGCGCCGATCACCGTCACGGTGACCAACACCGAACCGCCGCCGGGCGCCCCCGTGGCGTCGTACAACTTCAACGAGGGCGGCGGAACCTCGCTGACCGACCGCACCGGCAAGGGCCACACCGGCACCATCTCGGGCGCGACCTGGTCGGCGGCCGGGAAGACCGGCGGCGCGCTGTCGTTCGACGGCGTCAACGACCTGGTCACCATCGCCGACGCCAACGACCTCGACCTCACCAACGCGATGACGCTGGAGGGCTGGGTCCGGCCGAGCGCTTCGGCGGACTGGCGCACGGTGATGCTGAAGGAACGGCCGAGCGGCCTGTCCTACGCGCTGTACTCGGACAACGGCGCGGGCCGCCCGTCGGCCTACGTCCGGCTCCTCACCGCCGACGACTCGGCCACCGGCCCCTCCGCGCTCCCGCAGAACGCGTGGAGCCATGTGGCGATGACCTTCGACGGCGCCACCATCCGCCTCTACGTCAACGGAACCCAGGTCGCCACGGCCGCCGCGGGCGGCTCGGTCGCCGCGTCGACCGGCGCGCTCCGCCTCGGCGGCAACACGATCTGGGGCGAGTACTTCGGTGGCCTGATGGACGACATCCGCGTCTACAACCGCGTGCTCACGGCCGCGGAGATCGGGACGGACATGAACAACCCCGTCGGCTAGTCGCGGGGCAGGCCGAGGACGCGTTCACCGGCCATGGTCAACAGGATCTGCTCGGTGCCTCCCGCGATGGACAGGCACCGGGACAACAGGAACTCGTGAAGCACGGAGCGGGTGTCGTGGTCGACCGCGGCGCCCGCGCCGAGCAGTTCCACCGCCGTCTCCGCGACGGCCTGCCGGTGCCACACCCCGATCAGCTTGCGCACCCCGGCCGACGAGTCCGCTGACCCGTCGAGCGCCCGCAGCGTCGCCCGCAAGTCCACAAGAGACACTGCCGTGCCGTCGGCCACGTGGCCGCCGATCCGGTCCAGCGCCACCGCGTCGACCTCACCCAGCGCCGCGACCAGCGTCTCCACCGACTCGCCGACCGCCGAACTCGACCCCATGGCGACCCGCTCGTCGGCCAGGGTCGCACGGGCCAGCGACCAGCCGCCGTCGACATCGCCGACCACGCAGTCGTCCGGGACGAAGACGTCGTCGAGGAACACCTCGTTGAACATCGACTCGCCGGTGATCTCCCGCAGTGGCCGCAATGTGATCCCGGGGCTGGTCATGTCGACCAGGAAGTAGGTGATCCCCTTGTGTTTCGCGACGTCTGGGTTGGTCCGGGCGAGGCAGATCCCCCAGTCGGCTTCCCTGGCGCGCGAAGTCCACACCTTCTGGCCGGTGAGCCGCCAGCCGCCGTCGACGCGGACCGCGCGGGTCCGCAGTGAGGCCAGGTCCGATCCGGCCTCCGGCTCGCTGAACAGCTGGCACCACGCCAGGTCCCCGGCCAGCGTCGGCCCGACGAACCTGGCCCGCTGCGCGTCGGTGCCGTGGCGCAGGATCGTCGGCACCGCCCACGCGCCGATCACCAGGTCGGGCCGCCGCACCCCGGCCCGGTCCAGCTCGGCGTCGATAAGCAACTGCGTGCGCGGCGGCGCGGCCAAGCCGTAGGGCGCGGGCCAGTGCGGCATCAGATAGCCGGACTCCACGAGTGCCGCCCGCTGGTCCGGCGCGGCGGCGATCGCCTCGGCGCGGTCGCGGATCGCGGCGTCGACACCGACGTCGATCCCCAGCTCGCGTCGTTCGCCCGCCAGCACCAGCTGGGCCGCCCGGCGCCGCCACCGGCCGGATCCGCCCGCGAGGTCCCGCAGCGACAGCGCGCGCCGCAGCGCCAGGTGGGCGTCGTGCTCCCAGGTGAAGCCGATCCCGCCGAGCACCTGCACACAGTCCTTCGCGTTGTCCACAGCCGCGTCGAGCGCGAGGGCGCCCGCGACCGCGGCGGACAGCGGCCCGTCGGCGCGCGCTGCGTCCCAGGCGACCGCGGCGGCGCGTTCTGCGCGGCACAGCATCCGCGCGCACAGGTGTTTCACCGCCTGGAACGCGCCGATGGGTTTGCCGAACTGGGTTCGGGTCTTGGCGTGCTCGACCGCGGTGTCCAGGCACCATCTGGCGATCCCGGCGGCCTCCGCGGCGGCCAGGGCGACCAGGAGGTCGGCGGTGCGCTCCGGGACCGCCACCGGCTCAGCCAGGCGGACCAGCGGCCGCGTCAGGTCCACCGCGTCGACCGGCTCCGGCCGCAGTTCGGCGGCGGACACCACGCGCGATCCCAGCACGAGCCGCGGCAGGTCGGCCGACAGTGGCAGCGCGACCCCGATGGGGACACTGCCGTCGATAAGGCCGGGAAGCAGCTCCTTGGCCTCCGGCGTGCCCGCCTCGGCCAGCAGGATCCCGGCCAGCGCGGTGCTCAGCAGCGGGCCGGGGAACAGGTCGTAGGCGGCCTGTTCGAGCACGCAGGCCAGGTCGACCAGCGTGCCGCCCGCGCCGCCGAAGTCGTCCGGCACAGCCACGCCGAGCACGCCGAGACCGATCAGATCGGGCGCCAGGGTTGTAACGTGTTCACGGACGAGTCGGCGGGGTTCCACCCGCGCGGCCACCGCGTGAACGGCGTCCTGAATCGCGCGCTGCTCTCCGGTGACCGCGATCGGCACTGCGAACCTCCCTCGACGAGCCCCTCGGCTACTATAGAACGTGTTCCAGTTTCGCGACCCGAACGAAGGATCAGCGCAGATGACCGCCGCCAACAGATCCAGGCCCACCGGTCTGCTCACCGAGGAGGAGCCCGGCTCGGCCGCGCAGCGCGACCGGCGCAAGCGCATCCTCGACGCCACCATCGCCCTCGCGTCGAAGGGCGGTTTCGAGGCGGTGCAGATGCGCGCGGTCGCCGAGAAGGCCGACGTCGCCCTCGGCACGCTCTACCGCTACTTCCCCTCGAAGATCCACCTGCTGGTCACCGGTCTGGCCCGCGAGCTCGAACGCGGCACCGAGCGGATGGACCGCGCCGCCATCCCCGGCGACACCCCGCAGGAGCGCGTCCTGTTCGTGCTGGGCCGGGTCACCCGGGCCATGCAGCGCGACCCGCACCTGACCGAGGCGATGACGCGGGCGTTCATGTTCGCCGACGCGTCGGCCGCCGCCGAGGTCGACACCGTCGGCAGGCTGATGGACCGGATGTTCGGCCACGCCATGCACGACGAGCCGACCGAGGAGGACATGGCCATCGCCCGGGTGATCGCCGACGTGTGGCTGTCCAACCTGGTCGCCTGGGTGACGCGCAGGGCAACGGCGAACGACGTCGCGGCGCGGCTGGAGCTGACGGTCCGACTTCTGCTCGGTAAGGATCAGGGCTAACCCATTCGGTCACTGGACCGCTGAGAGCGGTGGCGGCATGCTGTGCGCGTGCCTACCGAGAACACAGCTCCGGCGTTCGACCTGATCGGCAGCCGCTACGACGAGTCCTTCGTGGAGCGCGACGTCCAGATCGCCGAGACCAACTGGCTCATCGAGCAGCTGCCCGCGGGCGCCCGCGTGCTCGACCTTGGCTGCGGCAGCGGCCTGCCCACCACCAAACTCCTGCTCGAAGCCGGGTTCGAGGTCGTCGGCGTCGACGAGTCGCAGGTCATGCTGGACCTCGCGGCCGAGCAGGCGCCCGGCGCCACCTACGTGCGCGACGACCTGCGCGACACCGCGAAGTTCGGCGAGTTCGACGCCGTGGTGGCGTTCTTCGCGCTGCTGATGCTGTCCAAGTCGGACATCGAGGCCACGCTCGCGGCGATCCGCGAGCAGCTGCGCGGCGAGAAGCTCGTGCTGATCAGCATGGTCCAGGGCGACTTCGACACGTTCCCGGTGAACTTCCTCGGCGCGCCGACGACGGTCTCGGCCTACCCGCCCGACCAGCTGCGCCAGGTCGTCACCGACGCCGGTTTCGAGGTCACGCAGCTGCTCGAGGTCGAGGCGGTGGCCGAACCCGGACGCATCGAGGTTCAGCTCTACCTTCGGGCGAAGGTTTCCGGTTAGATCCAGTCGCTGGGACTGAGGGCTCCGCGCAGGCGGGTGAGCGCCCGGTGCTGAGCCACTCGAACGGCCGTCGCGGTCAACCCGATCGCGACGGCCGTTTCCTGTGCGGAGAGGCCGACGACCAGGCGGAGGACGAGGATCTCGCGCTGGCGCGGGGCCAGCGTCTCCAGCAGTTTGACGAGCCTGCCGCGCATCTCGGTGCGCAAGGTCAGCTGCTCCGGGCCGAGGCCGACGTCGATGGTCTCGGGCAGGTCGGCGACGGGCTCGGAGCGGTCACGGCCGGAGCGGCGGTAGTAGTCGGCGACCTTGTGCGACGCGATGCCGTAGACGAACGGCAGGAACGACTCGCAGTCGTCGCTGTAGCGGGGCAGCGCGCCGAGGACGGCGAGCAGGATCTCCTGGGCCACGTCGTCAGCCGAGGAGTAGGCCGAGCCGGTGCGGCCGATGCGGGCACGGCAGTAGCGCACGATGGCCGGGTTGATCCAGGTGAACAGCGTGCCGATGGCCTGCCGGTCGCCCTTGAGCGACGCGGCGACGAGTTCGTGGAACGCCGAGCTCTTGAGTCGCGCGAAGACCGCGTCCGTCCCGGTTGTCTTCGGGTCGGCGGGGGCCTCTGGCTCGAGGTCGGTCGAGGGCGGCCTGACAGCAGAACTCACATGAGCCCCCAGAGTATTCGGGACATCCTCTCGGTGATGCCCCGTTGAGATCCGGTATGGCGTGGGCTGCCCCGGCCTTCCTCACCCATCCGTCTGGATCGTCGGATTCGATGGTGGGCCTTGACGGAGAGTGATGCTAGCCGGGGGGCGACCTCCGCACCAGGGTTTCCCCTAGTACTTCTGAGGGATGTTTTCGTATTCAACCTCACAGCCGGAAGGGTCAAACGGCCCTATGCGACACCCGGAGTGCTCAAATCGCGGGTTTCGGTCACTATTGGTCGACCTTCAGTCGACTCTGCGCGGCCCACAACCTACCCAGAGTGCGTGCCAGCACTGATGTCTTCGCCGCGGACGCGTTCCCGCAGCCGATGATCGAACGCACCGCCGACCTGCGCGCTCCGATCGCTCACGAGCGTTGCTGCGTTCGAGGGACACGCTTTCCCGGACGGCCGAAGCGGGGCGACGACAACGGTAACCAACCCGCTTCACCACGTAGAGTGACGACCACGGTCGCCTGCGTGGCCAACGATTGACCCCCCGCGTTGACACCCACACCCGCCGGTTCCTAGCGTGGCGGTGGCACCGACCACCCGAAATGGGGAATGCCCCGCTATGGACCCCAACCGGCGGCCGACGATCGTCGTGCTGTGCGGCGCCGAACGACCACCCAGGATGAGCTCGATCGAACAGATCGCGGCCGTCCGCTACACCACCGGACCCCGGCTGACCGAGGCGCTGCCCGGCGCCGACGTGCTGTTCGCATGGGATCTCCGTTCCACCGCGCTCGGGCAGGCGTGGCCCGCGGCCGACTCGCTGCGCTGGGTGCACGCCGCCGCGGCGGGTGTCAGCCATCTGCTCGTCCCCGGCCTCATTGACAGCGACGTCGTGCTGACCAACGCGCGCGGGATCTTCGACGAGCCGGTCGCCGAGTACGTCCTGACCGTCATGCTGGCCTTCGCCAAGGATCTGCCCACGACCCTGCGGCTGCAGCAGCGTCGGATCTGGCAGCACCGCGAGACCGAGCGGCTCGCCGGGTCGCGCGCGCTGATAGTCGGCATCGGGCCGATCGGCCGCGCCATCGCGCGCAAGCTGCGCGCGGCGGGGGTTCAGGTGTCCGGGGTAGGCCAGCAGGCGCGGACCAACGATCCCGACTTCGGCGACGTGACCGCGATGGCCGACCTGCGGCACGCGCTGCCCGACCACGACCACATCATCGTCGCGCTGCCGCTGACGCCCGCGACGGCGGGACTGATCGACGCGGCCATGCTGCGCGCCATGCGCCCGACCGCGCGCCTCATCACCATCGGGCGCCGCGGTCTTGTCGTCACCGCCGACCTGCTCGACGCGCTCGACACCGGCACCGTCGCCGGGGCGGCGCTGGAGGTGTTCGCCGACGAGCCGCTGCCGCCGTCGTCGCCGCTGTGGGACCAGCCGAACGTGTTGCTGTCGCCGCACATGTCGGGCGATGTGAAGGGCTGGCGCGACGAGCTCGTCCGGCTCTTCGAGACCAACCTCGCCCGGTATGTGAGCGGAGAACCGCTGCTCAACGTGGTGGAGAAGCGCCCGCCCCGCCGGTGACCCCGCCCACAGGGGTCGACCGAACCCACTTGCTACTCTAGAGTAGGTAAGAGGTTCGACCGACAAGGAGCAACATGGCCGGGAACGAGAAGGTGGGCACGAAGCCACCACGGCGCGACGCCATGGGCGCGGCGCTGGCGGTGCTGAACCGGTTGGCGAGCACCGCCGTGCTCGATCGGTTCGGCCTGCGCAAGCCGGTGGAGCGCACCGTCTACGAGGCGACGAAGACCGGTTTCACCGCCGTGGGCGCGGCGAGCCGCACCTTCGCCGCGACCACCAAGCTCGGCAAGCCCGGCAGGCTGCCGTCCGCGCCGGACAAGGGTCTGTTCGACCTGACGCCGACCGAAGAGCAGCAGATGATCCGCGACACGGTGGCGGAGTTCGCCGCGGAGAAGCTGCGCCCGGTGGCGGCCGACGCCGACGCGAAGTGTGAAACGCCGCAGGAGCTGCTTTCGTTGACCGCCGACCTCGGCGTCACCCTTGTGGGTGTCCCGGAGGACCTCGGCGGCGTCGGCTCCGAGCGGTCGGCGGTCACCAACGTGCTCATCGCCGAGGCCATGGCCCACGGCGACATGGGCCTCGCGGTCGCGTGCCTCGCGCCGTCGGCCGTCAGCACCGCCCTCGTGCTGTGGGGCGACGCGGAGCAGCAGTCGACGTACCTGCCGTCGTTCGTCGGCGACAGCGTCCCCGCCGCCGCCCTGGCCATCCAGGAGCCGCGCGCGCTGTTCGACCCGTTCGTGCTGAAGACCAAGGCGTACCGCACCCCGGGCGGCTTCACGATCGAGGGCGTCAAGTCCCTCGTCCCGCGCGCCGCCCAAGCCGAGCTGTTCGTCGTCTCCGCCGACCTCGACGGCCGCGGGCCCGCGCTGTTCCTCGTCGAGTCGGGCAGCAAGGGCGTCAGCGTCGAGTCCGAGCCCGCCATGGGCCTGCGCGCCGCCGCGCTCGGCAAGCTGCACTTGGACAAGGTGTCGCTGCCCGCCTCGGCGCTGCTGGCCGACGGCAAGGCCGACGTGTACGCCGAGTGCGTCCGCCTGGCCCGCATCGGCTGGTGCGCGCTGGCCGTCGGCACCGGCCAGGCCGTGCTCGACTACGTCATCCCTTACGTGAACGACCGCGTCGCCTTCGGCGAGCCGATCAGCCACCGCCAGGGCGTGGCGTTCAAGGTCGCCGACATCGGCATCGAGTTGGAGAGCATGCGCCTGCTCACCTACCGCGCCGCCAGCCGCGCGGAGCAGGGCAAGCCGTACGCGCGGGAGGCCGCGCTGGCCAGGAAGCTGTGTTCGGACAAGGGAATGCTCATCGGCAACGACGGCGTGCAGCTGCTCGGCGGCCACGGTTTCGTGAAGGAGCACCCGGTCGAGCGGTGGTACCGCGACCTGCGTGCGGTCGGTCTTGTCGAAGGCATCGTCCTCGTCTGAGCTGGAGAACTCCAATGATCAACCTCGAAGTCCCCAAGAAGTTCCAGCAGCTCGTCGACCAGGCACACCAGGCCGCCGCCGAGTTCTTCCGCCCCAACTCCCGCAAGTACGACCACGCCGAGCACACCTACCCCAAGGAACTCGACATGCTGGCCGCCCTCCTGGACGGCCTGTCGGCCTCCGGCGGCGGCGCGGGCGCGGGCGGCGTGCGCCGGGATGAAGGAAAAGACAAAGGAAACCGCAACGGCTCCAACCTCCAGCTGCTGCTCGGCACCATCGAGATGTGCTGGGGCGATGTCGGCCTGCTGCTGACCATGCCCCGCCAGGGCCTCGGCAACGCCGCCATCGCCTCGGTCGCCAACGACGAGCAGTTGGAGCGGTACAAGGGCAAGTGGGCCGCCATGGCCATCACCGAGCCCGACACGGGTTCGGACTCCGGCGCCATCCGCACCACCGCGGTGCTCGACGGAGACCACTACGTCCTGAACGGCGAGAAGATCTTCGTCACCTCCGGCGAACGCGCGGACTGCGTGGTCGTCTGGGCCACTTTGGACCGTTCGCTCGGCAAGGCAGCCATCAAGTCCTTTGTGGTCGACCGTGGCACGCCCGGGTTCGAGCTGGTCCGCCTGGAGCACAAGCTCGGCATCCGCGCGTCGGACACCGCCCACTTCCGCCTGGAGAACGTGCGGGTCCACAAGGACAACCTGCTGGGCAGCCCGGACATCAACACCGAGCAGGGTTTCGCGGGGGTCATGCAGACCTTCGACAACACCCGCCCCTTGGTGGCCGCCATGGCCGTCGGCGTCGCCCGTGCGGCCCTGGAGGAAACCCGCCGAATCCTGTCGGACGCGGGCGTCGAAATCGACTACGACCGCCCGGCGAACGTCCAACACGCGGCGGCGGCGCTGTTCCTGCAGCTGGAGTCGGACTGGGAAGCCGCGTATCTGCTGTCCCTTGAGGCGGCGTGGATGGCGGACAACCGCAAGCCGAACTCCCTGGAGGCCAGCATGGCCAAGGCGAAGGCAGGCCGCACGGGCTCGGACGTCACGCTGCGGTGTGTGGAGCTGGCGGGGTCGGTCGGGTACGGGGAGAACTCGCTGCTGGAGAAGTGGGCGCGGGACTCGAAGATCCTCGACATCTTCGAGGGGACGCAGCAGATCCAGCAGCTCATTGTCGCCCGCAGGCTGCTGAACAAGTCGAGCGCCGAACTGAAATGATCTAGCAATTCGTACGACTGCCCCTGCGTCCCCCGGACCAGGGGCAGTCGTCATTCTCCGTGCACGCTTGGTGGAGCCAAGTCGCCGAATGGCGGTCAGCCGTGCTTGGCGCGCATGGCCTGGTCCATCTGTTCGTGTGTCGGGGCCGTCAGGGGCAGTGGGGTCGAGCACCCCGCCCGCATCCCGTCCAACATCATTCCCAAGTAGCGCCGCCACATGTCCGGGTCGATGTCTCGCGTGAGTTCGGCCGACGCCGCCACCATGATCAGCAGGGCGCCGATGTCGGAGGCTTCGAAGTCGGCGCGGAGGGCGCCCTGTTCCTTCGCTCGGGAAACCAAAGCGTCCATGGTGGGGATGAAGTGGTCGGCGATTCGGTCCATCTGGCCGAAGTCGGCGCGGGTGCAGATCTCGTACAGGCCGCGGTCGCTGGCCTGTCGTTCGGCGATGTCGGTGATCAGGCCGCAGAGACCGACCCAGGCGTCCGGTTCGGCGACCGCGTCGTCGATGGTGGCGACCAGTTCGTCGAGTACGTGCTCGAAGACCGCCAGGACCAGGGCTTCCTTGTTCGGGAACCGGCGGTAGACCGTCCCGACGCCGACCCCGGCGTGCTTGGCGACGTCGTCCAGGGTGACGTCGAGGCCGTGGCGGGCGAAGACCTCGCGGGCGGCGACCACGACGCGGACGCGGTTGCGTTCGGCGTCGGCGCGCAGGGGCTTCGTGGCGGAGGTCACGCTCAGAGGGTAACAAAAGCGGAGGACCAATCTCCAGTTGGCTGATACCGTCGTCACAGATAAACGGAGACAGCATCTCAACTTATGGGGCTTTCATGACTCTCTCGGACGCGCGCACGCCCGCGCCAGCGACTTCCGAGCCTGCCGCGTCCAATCTGCGGTGGCTGATCCTGGCGGTCATCGCCATCGCGCAGGTGACGGTCGTGCTCGACGCGACCATCGTGAACATCGCGCTGCCGTCGGCGCAGGCCGACCTGAAGTTCACCGACGACCAGCGGCAGTGGCTGGTGACCGGGTACGCGCTCAGCTTCGGCAGCCTGCTGCTGATCGGCGGCCGCATCGCCGACCTGTTCGGCCGCAAGCTGACCTTCCTCGTGGGCATCGCCGGTTTCGCGGTCGCCTCCGCGGTCGGTGGCGCGGCGGGGAACTTCGAGGTCCTCGTCGGCGCCCGCGTCGGCCAGGGTGTGTTCGCCGCGCTGCTCGCGCCCGCCGCGCTGTCGCTGCTGACCACGACGTTCACCGACCCGAAGGAACGCGCGAAGGCGTTCGGCATCTTCGGCGCCATCGCCGGTGGCGGCGGCGCGATCGGCCTGCTGCTCGGCGGTTTCCTCACCGAGTACCTCGACTGGCGCTGGTGCCTGTTCGTGAACCTGATCTTCGCCGCGGTCGCCTTCTTCGGCGGCGCGACGCTGCTGTCGAAGAGTGAGGTCACCGAGCGGCCCAAGCTCGACCTGATCGGTGTCGCCTCCGCGACCGCGGGCATGTTCCTGCTGGTCTACGGCCTGGGCAACGCGCCGACCGAGTCGTGGAGCTCCCCGCAGACCTGGGGCTACATCGTCGCCGGTGTCGTCCTGCTGGCGGGCTTCACCTGGTGGCAGACCCGCGCGGCGCACCCGCTGCTGCCGCTGCGCATCCTGCTCGACCGCAACCGCGGCGGCTCGTTCCTGGCGATCTTCATCCTGTGCGCGGGGATCTTCGTCATCTTCCTGTTCCTGACGTACTTCCTGCAGCAGAACCTGCGCTTCTCCCCGGTCGAGTCCGGCCTGGCCTTCATGCCGATGCTCGCCACGATGATGGTCGCCGCGACGCTGTCGACCACGGTCCTGCTGCCCAAGATCGGCCCGCGCCCGCTCGTCGGCCTCGGCATGCTGTCGGCCGCGGTGGGCATCGCCCTGTTCGTCTTCCTCGACGAGCAGAGCACCTACACCGGCGGCGTGCTGCCCGGCCTGCTGATCTCGGGTGTCGGCATCGGCCTGACGATGGCCTCGACCATGAACGTCGGCATCGCGGGCGTCGACCCCCAGGACTCCGGCGCGGCCTCGGCGGCGATCAACGCGGTCCAGCAGGTCGGCGGCTCGATCGGCACGGCGCTGTTCAGCTCGGTCGCGGCCACCGCCGTCACCAACGCGATGCTCGACGGCGAGACCCCCGTGGGTGCGGCGATCGCGGGCTACAACGCGGCCTTCGGCTGGAGCGCGGCCCTGTTCGTGGTCGGCGGTCTGATCAGCGTGTTCATCCTCAAGCCGGGCGTCCCGGCCGAACTGGACACGTCGGCGCCTGCCGTACACATGTGATCGACAAGCTGAAGGACCGCACGGCGTTCGCGCTGTGCGGTCCTTTCGCTATCGGAGGGACGCGTCCAACTCGCGGACCAGCTCTCCGACCCGCCCACCACCACCCGGGGCGAGCGGATAGTGGCGCAGGACGTCCACCACGACAGGACTCGCGAGAGTCGTCGACCGCGCGATGTGATCGGCTCCGACCGCGGGATCGTCTCCGGCATCGAGTTCGAGCGCTCTCGCGGCGTGGGCCGCCGATCCGAGGATGTGCTTGACCTGCGTGGCTTTCGCCAGCGGGTGCAGGAAAGCCGCACCTACCGCGTGGCCCGCCGCGCGGGCGGCGTCGCTCGCCGCGGCCTGTCCCGCGTCGCGGGTCTCCTGAGCCGCCCGGTGCGCCGCCCACGCGCTGTCCCGCAGTGCCTTGGTCCGCTCTGCGCCATCCGCGAACGCGTGCGCGGCGTCAATCGCGGCTCGTGGACGCCGATCGTCCGGGCGCTCGCGTTCGAAGACCGCCAACGCGGGAAGCGCGCACGCCACCGCGTAAGCGGCGACCTGCCGAAGTTCGGCGAGACTGAGTTCGATCGTCAGGTCCATCAGTCCACCGGGTTGTGGACCGCCAGGAACTCGTCGATGTACTTCCAAGTCGTGGCCCGTGCCCCACGGCCTGCCAGCACACCGAGGTGACCACCGGGCGCCGTGTGGAACTCGACGTCGGCGGCGTTGTCCAAGACATCCACGAGATGCCGGACCGCCCGCTGCGGCGCGATGCTGTCGCCAGTGCCCGCGACGACCAGCACAGGCACCTTGACCTCCGCCAGCGAGATCCGCCTGCCGCCCAGGTCGAAAGCGCCTTCCGCCAAGTCGTTCGCGCGGAAGAAGCGGTGGTAGATCTGGCCGAACGTCCGCCCCGGGTAGGCGATCATGTTGTCGGTGAACCGGTCGACCGCTTCGAGCTGGGCCAGGAAGTCCGCGTCGTCCAAATGGGACAGGATCGCGTACGGCTTGGTAATGACCTTGTCGATCGCCGAGAGCTGGAACGCCCGCTTGACCAGGGCCCGCGGTGCCCCGCCGACGAGCCGGTAGGCCGCGGTCAGCGGCCAGCCGTCGGCGAGGTCGACCAGGGGCTTGAACGGGGCGATCAGCGGGATCGCGGTCATGTCGAACGGCGCGGCCACGCTGGTGATCGACGCGATCGGCAGGTCGTGCTGGTCGGCGGCGGTCAGCAGGGACATGATCCCGCCGAGGCACCACGCGACCAGGTGGACCGGCCGTCCGCCCGCGTCCCGGCTCGCGGCGCGGATGGAGTGCGGCAGGACGTCGTCGATCCAGTGCTCCAGGCCGAGGCCGCGGTCACTGAAGCTCACCGTGCCGTAGTCGACCAGGTACACCGACCGACCCTGCTCGACCAGGTGCTCGGCCAGGCTGCACCCGCGCCGCAGGTCGAAGCACAGGGCGGGGGCGGCCAGGGGCGGCACGAGCAGCACCGGGTCGCCCGCCGCCGGTCCGGTGAACCGGTACACCGACCGCATCCGGCCCTTGTCGATCAGGACGCGCGGCATCGGCCGCAGGTCGGCGACCCCACCCTTGGTCACCTTGGCGGTCACGTTCTCCGCCGCCGCGGTGATCCACTCGGTCACACCCATACCGCCACCTCCGTCCTCGAGTCTGCCACCTCCCGGTCAACGATCCGTGCTTGACCGCGTTGCGGAATGTGACGGAGGTCCCGCCCTCAGCGCAGGCCCAGCTCCCGCGCGATCAGCATGCGCTGGACCTCGCTGGTGCCCTCGCCGATCTCCAGGATCTTCGCGTCGCGGTAGAAGCGGCCGACGGGGAACTCGTTCATGAAGCCGTAGCCGCCGAAGATCTGCGTGGCGTCGCGGGCGTTGTCCATCGCGGCGTTGGAGGCGTGCAGCTTGGCGATGGCCGCCTCCTTCTTGAACGGCTCGCCCTTGAGCATCTTCGCCGCCGCGGCGTAATAGGCGAGGCGGGCGGTGTGGGCGCGCAGCTCCATGTCGGCGATCTTGAACTGGATCGCCTGGTACTCGCCGATCTTGCGGCCGAACGCCTCGCGCTCGCCGACGTACTTCAGCGACTCGTCGACGCAGCCCTGCGCCAGGCCGACCGACAGCGCGGCGATGGCGACGCGGCCTTCGTCCAGTGTGGACAGGAACTGGGCGTAGCCTCGGCCCTGCTCGCCGAGCAGGTTCTCGCGCGGCACGCGGACGTCAACGAACGACAGCTCGCGGGTGTCCGAGGCGTTCCAGCCGACCTTCGAGTACTTCTTCGACACGGTGAAGCCGGGCGTGCCCGACGGCACGATGATCGCCGAGATCTCCTTGCGGCCGTCCGGCTTGGTGCCGGTGACCGCGGTGACCGTCACGAGCCCGGTGATGTCGGTGCCCGAGTTGGTGATGAACGCCTTGGAGCCGTTGATGACCCACTCGTCGCCGTCGAGGCGCGCGGTGGTCCGCGTCGCGCCCGCGTCGGAGCCGCCGCCGGGCTCGGTGAGGCCGAACGCGCCGAGCTGCTCGGCGTTGGTGAGCTTCGGCAGCCACTCCTGCTTCTGCTCCTCGGTGCCGAACCGGTAGAGCGGCATCGCGCCCAGCGAGACGCCCGCCTCCAGGGTGATCGCGACCGACGAGTCGACCCTGGCCAGTTCCTCCAGCGTGATGCACAGGGCGAAGTAGTCGCCGCCCATGCCGCCGTACTCCTCGCCGATGGGCAGGCCGAACAGGCCCATGTGGCCCATCTTGGCGACGATCTCGTAGGGGAACTCCTCGCGCTCGTAGAAGTCTCCGATGACCGGGGCGACCTCCTCCCGCGCGAACTCTTGGACGGTCTTGCGGAGCGCCTCGTGCTCCTCGCCCAGGGAAAAATTGATCAGCGAAGTCGTTTGGGGGTTCACGACTGGCCCTCCGATGGGGTCACCACAGCGAGAATTTCGTTAAGCGCGACCTGTTGGCCCGCGCGCACAGTCAGTTCGGAGACGACACCGTCGACCTTGGCCGTGATGGTGTGCTCCATCTTCATCGCCTCGACGACGAGCAGCGGCTGCCCGGCGGTCACCTGGTCGCCCGCGGCGACCTTGACCACCAGCACCGTGCCCGGCATCGGGCTGGTCACCGGGCCACCCGCGGCGGCCGCCGCACCGGCGCCCTCCAGCATCGAGTGCTCGGCGACGGCCCACGCCTGCCCGCCCGCGGCCAGCCAGAGGGTCTCCCCGGCCAGTTCGCGGGTGTAGCGCAGGTTGCGGCCGCCGTAGGTGAGCCGCAGTTCACCGTCCACACGCGACGCCGTCGCGGGGACCGGCTCACCGTCGCCGACGGTCACGGTCGCCGCGGCCGGGCTGCCCGAGAGCAGCACCTTGACGTCGCGGTCGCCGCAGGTCAGCCGCAGCGGGACCACCGCGGCGCGACCAAGGCGCCAGCCGTTGGGCACCGACCACGGGTCGATCACCGGGCCGGTCGGCTGCATGCTGATCAGCTCGTCCAAGGCCGCGGCGGCGAACACCGCGTCCGGCACCGGGGGCGCCGCGGTCAGCTCGTCCAGCTTGCGCTCGACCAGCTGCGTGTCGAGCCTGCCCGCGCGCACATCCTCGTCGGCCAGCAGCGCCCGCAGGAACGCGATGTTCGTGCCCAGCCCCAGGACCGCGGTGTCGGCCAGCGCGTCCGACAGCCGCGCAAGCGCTTGCGCGCGGTCGTCGCCCCACACGATCACCTTGGCCAGCATCGGGTCGTAGTCCGAGCCGACGACCGACCCCGGCAGCAGCCCCGAGTCCACGCGCGCCTCAGTGGGCCAGCGCAGGCCGAGCACGCGGCCGCCGGTCGGCAGGAAGCCGGTCGACGGGTCCTCGGCGTAGACGCGCGCCTCGACGGAGTGGCCGCGCAGCTCGACGTCCTCCTGCTTGAACCCGAGCGGCTCCCCTGCGGCCACGCGGATCTGCTGCTCGACCAGGTCGAGGCCGGTGACCTGCTCGGTGACCGGGTGCTCGACCTGCAGACGCGTGTTCATCTCCATGAAGAAGAACTCGTCGGGCCGGTCGGCAGAGACGATGAACTCGACGGTGCCCGCGCCGGTGTAGCCGACGGACTTGGCCGCGTCGACCGCCGCCGCGCCCATCCGCGCCCGGGTGGCCTCGTCGAGCAGCGCCGACGGGGCCTCCTCGATGATCTTCTGGTGCCGCCGCTGCAGGCTGCACTCGCGCTCGCCCAGGTGGACGGTGTTGCCGTGGGCGTCGGCCATGACCTGGATCTCGATGTGCCGGGGCCGCTGGACAAACCGCTCGATCAGCAGCGTCTCGTCGCCGAACGACCCGCGCGCCTCCCGTCGGGCCGACTCGATCGCCGAGCGCAGACCCTCGGGCTCGGTGACCAGCCGCATTCCCTTGCCACCACCGCCCGCGGACGGCTTGAGCAGCACGGGATAGCCGATCTCCTCGGCCGCGGCGACCAGGTCGTCGTCGGACATGCCCGGCTCGGTGCGGCCCGGCACGACCGGGACGCCCGCCGCGATGACCGTCAGCTTGGCGCGGATCTTGTCGCCCATCGCGTCGATCGCGGCGGCGGGCGGACCGATGAACACCAGGCCCGCGGCCTCGCAGGCCCGCGCGAACTCGACGTTCTCGGCGAGGAAGCCGTAGCCGGGGTGGATCGCCTGGGCGCCAGTGGAAACCGCCGCGGCGATGATCTTCTCGATGGACAGGTAGCTCTCGCGGGCCGCGGCTGGTCCGATGTGGACGGCCACGTCCGCATCGCGCACGTGCCGGGCGCCCGCGTCGGCGTCGCTGTAGACCGCGACGGACTCGATGCCCATGCGGCGCAGCGTGGTGATGACGCGGACGGCGATCTCGCCGCGGTTGGCGATCAGAACGCTGGTGAACATCGCACTCACATCCGGAAGACGCCGTAGCTGACAGGGTTCAGCGGCGCGTTGGCCGCCGCGGACAGCGCGAGGCCGAGCACCTGGCGGGTGTCCGCCGGGTCGATCACGCCGTCGTCCCACAGCCGGGCCGTCGAGTAGTAGGGATTGCCCTGGTCCTCGTACTGCTGGCGGATCGGCGCCTTGAACGCCTCTTCCTCCTCGGCGGTCCACTCGCCGCCGCCGCCCTCGATCTGGTCGCGGCGCACGGTCGACAGCACCGACGCGGCCTGCTCGCCGCCCATGACCGAGATGCGCGCGTTCGGCCACATCCACATGAAGCGCGGCGAGTACGCCCGGCCGCACATCGAGTAGTTGCCCGCGCCGAACGAGCCGCCGACGACGACGGTGAACTTCGGCACGCGCGCGCACGCGGTCGCGGTGACCATCTTGGCGCCGTGCTTGGCGATGCCGCCCGCCTCGTAGTCGCGGCCGACCATGAAGCCGGTGATGTTCTGCAGGTAGAGCAGCGGGATGCTGCGCTGGTCGCACAGCTCGATGAAGTGGGCGCCCTTCATGGCCGACTCACTGAACAGCACACCGTTGTTGGCCACGATGCCGACCGGGTGGCCGTGGATGCGCGCGAAGCCGGTGACGAGGGTCGAGCCGTACTCCTTCTTGAACTCGCGGAACCGGCTGCCGTCCACGATGCGGGCGATCACCTCGCGCACGTCGTACGGCGTACGGGAGTCGGTGGGCACCACGCCGTAGAGCGTCGACGGGTCGACCGCGGGCTCCTCGACGGGCGCGACCTCCCACGGGCGCGGGGCGCGCGGACCGAGGGTGCTGACGATGGAGCGGACGATGCGCAGGGCGTGCGCGTCGTCGTCGGCCAGGTGGTCGGTGACGCCGGAGGTGCGGGAGTGCACGTCGCCGCCGCCGAGTTCCTCGGCCGTGACGACCTCGCCGGTCGCGGCCTTCACCAGGGGCGGGCCACCGAGGAAGATCGTGCCCTGGTTGCGCACGATGACGGCTTCGTCGCTCATCGCGGGGACGTACGCGCCGCCCGCGGTGCACGAGCCGAGCACCGCGGCGATCTGCGGGATGCCCTGGGCGGACATGGTGGCCTGGTTGAAGAAGATCCGGCCGAAGTGGTCGCGGTCGGGGAAGACATCGTCCTGTTTCGGCAGGAAGGCGCCGCCGGAGTCGACCAGGTAGACGCACGGCAGGTTGTTCTGCAGCGCCACCTCCTGCGCGCGGAGGTGCTTCTTGACCGTCATCGGGTAGTAGGTGCCGCCCTTGACCGTGGCGTCGTTGGCGACGATGACGCACTCGCGGCCGGACACCCGCCCGACGCCGGTGATGACCCCCGCGGCCGGGGCGTCGTCGCCGTACATGCCGGTCGCGGCCAGCGGCGAGAGCTCCAGGAACGGCGACCCCGGGTCGACGAGCGAGTCGACCCGGTCGCGGGGCAGCAGTTTGCCGCGCTCGACGTGGCGGGTGCGGGCCTTCTCCGGTCCGCCGAGCGCCGCGGTGCCGAGCCGGTCGCGCAGGTCGCCGACGAGTTCGCCGTGTTCCTTGACGTTGCGCTTGTAGGCCTCGGACGCGGGGTCGGCGGCGGTGCGCAGGACGGGGGCGTCCATCTCGCTCCTCGCGATCGCATGTTAGTCACCGTTAACTACGCTCCCGATGTTAGCGCTCGCTAACGTCCACGTCCACTCACGGAAAGGGCCACCCCCGCGAACAGGGGTGGCCCTAGGCGAACTGTTGGTTATCAGCCGGTGACGGCACGCACCGCCGCGTAGTAGCCACCGTTCTGACCTGCGACGTTCGGGTGGTACGACTCCTCGATCGGCCACGAGACGCTGTTGATCCAGCGCGTGCCCGACGCGCAGATCTCGTGCCCGGCGAACGCCGGGCGCCCGTCGACGAAGGTGAAGCCCGCCGCGGCCGACCGGCCCGCGATGACCTGGGCGAGCACGTCGGAGGACTGGTTGATCGCGGCCCGCTTGGTCTCGCTCAGGCCGACCCAGCACGAGCCGTTGAGCTTGTAGATGTGCGGGTAGCCCACGACGAGCACGCGCGCGCTCGGCGCCCGGGAGCGGATCTGCGAGTAGACCTGGTCGAGCTTCGGGGGCAGCTCGTTGCGGGCATACGCCTGGGCCTGCTGGTTGCGCTGCACGCAGTAGGAGTCCGACCCGGTGTTGCAGTCGGTCATGACGCTGGCGAAGCCCGCGTCGTTACCGCCGATGGAGATGGTGACCAGCGCGGTGTCCGAGGTGACCGCGCCGATCTGGTTGGCCAGCACGTCTCCGGTCCGCGCACCGGAACACGCGACGAAGGAGAAGGCGGAGGGGGCGTGGGTGTTGGCCCAGAGCTGGGGGTAGGCGTTGGCGCTGCGCTTGCAGGAGCCGCTGCTCCCGTAGCTGCCCGCGCCGAGGCCCGAGGAGTAGGAGTCACCGAGCGCGACGTACTTGCCGGTCGCGGCCGAGGCTGGGATCGCCAGCCCGACCAGGGACAAGACCGATAAGAGGGAGATGACGAGGAACCGTGAGACACGCATGCCTTGCCTCCGTCGTTGGAGGGGAACCCGACAGATCATGACTACCAGCGACTCACCGAATACGGAACTGTCCGGTAACTTATTTTTGGCGCCCGACAGCCGAACTGGGCCTTCCGGAGTAGGGGTTAGCGCTCGCTAACACGGCTGCCATACGATGAACCGCGTGTCACCAGCAGCCGAACCAGCGAAAACCGGCCCGACCCGGCGTGAACAGATCCTCGCCGCGGCGGCGGAGTTGTTCGCCCGCCACGGTTTCCACGGCGTCGGCATCGACGACATCGGCTCGGCCGTCGGCATCTCCGGGCCCGCGCTCTACCGCCACTTCCGCTCCAAGGATGCCATGCTCGGGGAGATGCTGACCTCGATCTCGGAGGTCCTGCTCGACGGCGGCCAGGCCCGGGTCGACAAGGCCTCCGGCGCTCAGGACACCCTCGGCGACCTGGTGCGCTTCCACGTCGACTTCGCGCTCGACAACCCGGCGCTGATCACCGTCCAGGAACGCAACCTGGGCAACCTGACCGACCCGGACCGCCGCAAGGTCCGCGCGCTGCAGCGCCGCTACGTCGAGACCTGGGTCCAGGTCATCCGCGACGCGGTCCCCGCCACGGCCGAACCAACCGCCCGGGCGGCGGCGCACGCGGTGTTCGGGCTGATCAACTCGACGCCGCACAGCAGGCACCTGGACCGCGACCAGATGGCCGACCTGCTCACCGCCATGGCCCTCGCCGCTCTGGTCAACACACCGACTGTCTAACCGCCCTCGGTCCGATCACGTTGCTTGCTCAGTTAACTGGTCTGACCACTTGACCTCTGACCACCTGCAGACTTACCGTCGATCCGTGACGTTTCAGCCAGTGGCTCGCAAGTCAGTGCCCGACGAGGTGTTCTCGCAGCTCATCAGGGCTGTAATGGACGGCGGTATCCCCGCGGGCGACTCGCTGCCCAGCGAACGCAAGCTCGCCGAGGTCCTCGGTGTCTCCCGTCCCGCCGTCCGCGAAGCGCTCCAGCGCATGTCGCAGGCCGGGCTGGTCGACGTCCGCCAAGGCGACGGCACCGTCGTGCGCGACTTCCGGCGCAGCGCGGGCCTCGACCTGCTCCCCCGGCTGCTCCTCAAAGCAGGCACGATCGTCCCGTCGGTGGTGCGCGACATCCTCGACGCCCGGCTCGCCGTCGGTCCCGAGATCGCCGCGCTGGCCGCCGCGAGGTCCGGGGACCGTCTCAAGCCCCAGTTGGACGCCGCGATCACCCATCTCGCGGCCGAGTCGGACCCGATCACCTCGCAGCGGCACGCGCTCGCCTACTGGGACCACATCGTCGACGGCTCCGACTCTGTCGTGTTCCGCCTGATGTTCAACAGCCTGCGCGCCGCCTACGAGCCCGCACTGGACGTCCTCGCGCCGATCATGGTCGCCGAGGTCTCCCGCGTCGACGCTTACCGCGCGTTGGCCGACGCGATCACGTCAGGTGACCAAACCAGAGCCAAGAAGGCGGCGGACGACCTCCTGCGTCCCGCCACCGAGCTGTTCCGCGCAGCGATCCAACACTTGGAGGGCACATGAACGACCACCAAGCCCGCGCCCAGCTCCGCGCCGACGAGGCGAGCCCGCGCAGGCGACTGTCCCTTGTGGACGCGGCGCGCGAGTTCGTCCGGCACCCGTCGCCCTGGCTGATCGGAACCACCCTGGTCGGCGCCGTCACCGCTCGCGTGATCGTCGGCGACTGGCGGCTATGGGACACGCTGCTGCCGTTCGTGATGCTCGCCGTCTTCCCATTCTTCGAATGGGTCGTGCACGTCGCGATCCTGCACTGGCGTCCCCGCAGGATCGTCTCGATCACGCTCGACCCGTTGCTGTCACGCAAACACCGCGCCCACCACGCCGACCCGCGCGACGTCCCGCTGGTCTTCATCCCTTGGCCGGTGCTGCTCTGGCTGCTGCCCTTGGTCACCGCCATCGCGTTGTTCGCGTTCAGCAGAACCGGACTCGGCCTCACGTATCTGTGCGTCGTCGCCGCGCTCGGCCTGATCTATGAGTGGACTCACTACCTGATCCACAGCGACTACGTGCCGCGCACCCGCGCGTACCGCGCCGTCTGGCGAAACCACCGCCTCCACCACTACAAGAACGAGCACTACTGGTTCACCGTGACCACCACCGGAACCGCCGACCGCGTCCTCGGGACCTACCCGAACCCGGCGGGTGTCGCCAAGTCGCCATCGGTCAAGGACCTGCATCGCCGTGATCCACTGTCGGATCCCCTTGCGGGGTGAGTAATCTCAACCGTCACGAACCGATCGCGGAGAGTGGGGTTGTGCGGTGACCGAGTCGATGACATGGGTCCCGGACGGGATCGACCTGGACAGGCCGAGCGCGGCTCGGCTGTACGACTACCTGCTCGGCGGCGGGCACAACTTCGCGCACGACCGTGAACTGGCCGAACGCTTCCTGAAGGCCCAGCCCAACGCGCGGCAGATCGCGCGGCACAACCGGTCGTTCCTGCGCCGGTCGGTGCTGTTCATGATCGACCAGGGCGTCCGGCAGTTCCTCGACCTCGGCTCCGGCATCCCGACCGTCGGCAACGTGCACGAGATCGCCCACGCCGCCGACCCGGAGTCGCGCGTGGTCTACGTCGACTACGAGGAGGTCGCGTTCGCGCACAGCCACCTCATGCTGACCGACGTCCCCAACGCCACCATCGTCCAAGCCGACCTGACCGTGCCCGACGCGGTCCTCGACGCGCCCGAGACGCGCAAGCTGCTCGACTTCGACCAACCGATCGGTCTGATCATGGCCGGGGTCTTCCACTTCGTGCCGCCGGAGAAGGACCCGGCGGGCATCGTCGCGCGCTACCGGGACGCCACCGTGTCGGGCAGTTGGCTGGCGTTCTCCCAGTTCACCCGCGACCTCATGCCGGAGGAGATGGACCGGATCGTCGAGGTGATGAAATCCAGCCGCGACCCGATGTTCCCCCGGTCGCGCGCCGAGATCGAGACGCTGTTCGCGGGCTACGAGCTGGTCGAGCCCGGCATCGTGCCGACCGCGCTGTGGCACCCCGACGCCGGACTGGACGACGGCGACGACCCGGACCGAGCAGGGATCCTCGCGGGTGTCGGCCGTAAGAACTGACCTGAGTGCCGCCGTGCACCAACCGACCGCCGTACCGGACCGGGACTCCCTGGTCCGGTCCTGGGTGCGGGTGATCGCCGCCACGTCGTACGTGCCGCGGTCTTCGGCGCAGATCCAGGCCACACTCACCGAGATGGTCGACACGCTCTCCGACGCCGTCACGGCCGAGCCGTTCGACAGCACCCCAGGCATCGAGGTGGGCACCCGCATGGTCGCCGAAGAGCTGACCGGCGTCGACACGCTGCGGCGGTCGGTGGCGACGCTGGCCTCCGGGCTGATCGCGCGCGGCGGGGAGGCCGAGCGGGTGATCGAGCTGCTCGCGGCGGTGTCCTCCGGCTACGCGAACGCCTGGCACGCGCGGACTCTGGAGCAGCAGGAGAACATGCGGCTCGCACTGCACACCGCGATGCTGCGCGCCGAACGCGGCCGCAAGGCCACCGAGTCGGTGTTCCGCGAGGTGTTCACCGGCGCGTCGGTCGGCATCGCGATCACCGACGAGGAAGGGCGGTTCGTCGAGGTCAACCCGGCGCTCGCGGCGATCCTGGAGTGTGAGCCCGCCGAATTGGCCGGGCGCGCGCTGAGCGAGTTCGTCACCGACGAGCCCGGGACGCAGTTGCCGGAGCGGCAGTTGCTGACGCGCGCCAACGGCGAGTCGGCCTGGGTGTACGCGACGACTTCGGTGCTGTCGGCCGAGACCGGGGCGGCGGCATACCGGGTGACGATGGTGCAGGACCTGAGCGAGCTGCACCTGCTCGGCGACCGGCTCTCCCACCAGCTGCTGCACGACGCGCTGACCGGCGCGGTCAACCGGGTCGGCTTCGAGTCGCGGCTGGAGACGGTGCACGAACAGGTCGGCAAGAGCGGGACGCTCACGTTGTGCTGCCTGGACCTCGACGCCTTCTCCTGGGTGAACACGACGTATGGACACCCGGTCGGGGACTGGGTGCTGCGGACCGTGGCCGAACGGCTCAAGACCGTCGTGGCAGGTGAGAAGGCCGTGGTCGCGCGTCTTGGCGGCGACGAGTTCGCCGTGCTCATCCACGACGGACCGGACACGCCGTCGGTGCCGGAGCTGGTCGAGGCGATCCACGCCGAGCTGGCCGAACCGGAGTACCGGGACAAGATCGGGCTCGCGATCAGCGCCACGATCGGCGTCGTCCGCACGAGCCCGGAGCGGATGTCGGCGGCCGAGGTGTTCCGCGCGGCCGACTCGGCGCTGCGCCAGGCGCGCGCGGCGGGCAGGCGGCAGTGGGCCGAGTTCGACGCCGACGCCGACAAGCGCGACCGCGCCGCGGGCAAGGCGGCCGCGGAACTGCCCGCGGCCTGGGAGAACGGCGAACTCGACATCGCCTACGACCGGGTCGTGCGGCTGTCCGACAAGGTGCCGGTGCGGGTGTCGGTGATCGCCCATCTGCCCCGCACGCGGCCGGTTCCCGGGCTGCCGCCGACGATCGACCTCGCCGAGGCGACCGGGCTGTCGGTGGCGCTGGGGCCGTGGCTGATCAGCCGGTCGACCGAGCAGGTCGGGGTGTGGCGGTCGCTGTTCGCCGACAGCGCACCGGTCCAGCGGGTGCTTCTCTCGCCGCTGCAGTCGGCCGACGCCGAGCTGGCCGGGGTCGTGCACCGGGCCATTGGCGACGCCGAGATCCCGGCAAGGCTGCTGGAGCTGGGCCTCGCCACATCAGCCGTGCTGACCAGCGGCGACGCCCAGGACAACCTCCGCACGCTCAGCGACATCGGGGTCGTCACGGCGCTGCACGGGTTCGGTGGCGGGCCGCGCGAACTCGCGCTGATCGAGCGCTTCAAGGTCGACGCGGTCCTGCTGTCCGACCCGTTCGACGGGTGGCGGCCGGACTGGCTGCCACGGGAGTGCGCGCAGGTCAGGGCGGTGCGGGAGATGATCGCGGCGATCCACGCGGCGGGCGCGGCCGTCGGGGTGCGCGGGGTCCGCGACCTCGCGGAAGCGCGGTGGTGGGCCGAGTTGGGCGTGGCCACCGGCGAGGGTCCCGCGTTCGGCGTCGGGCTGCCCGCCGACGACGTACCGCGAGCGGCCAAGTGAACGAATCCGACGGCGTCGATCTCCCCGCACGACACCTGGCTGTTGCAGGATGAGTGGCGTGGACCCCGACAGCGAGCCGGAATCGACCCGCCGCAGACGCCTGACCGACGCCGCGGGCGCGGCACTGGCCGCCATGCGCGCGGGCCAGGACGACGGCGCGCTCGACCGCGTCGCCGCCGCCGTGCGCTCGGCGCCGGACAGCCACACCGACGCCCGCGAGCTGATGCTGATGCTGTTCCACGAATGCAGCGGGATGGTGTCGGAACTGGGTTCCGGCGGCTCGGCGCCGGTCAAGATGCAGGTCTACGACGACGACGGCCAGGAAGTGCCGATCGACGAGGCCGACCCGCCGGTCCGCACGGCCGTGCGGACGCTGCTGGCCGAGGTCCACGGCGACACCGACGGCGCGAAGGCGCAGATCGAGATCGCCTTGGCCAACGCCGCGCCCGACGAGATGGCGGCGCTGATGGTGCAGGCGCTGCGCTGGACGCTGCGGCTGTCGGACGAGTGCCTGAGCCGCGACCTTCCGGTGCCGGACTGGATCCGCGACACCGTTTGACCACATTGGACAGAGTTGTCCACAGGCGGCGCGGGACCCATTGACGCTGGGGGACGCCGGGCGGACGATCGGCACATGCGCTCAGCTGTCTTGGCCCTGGTCCTCCTCCTGGCGACCGCGATCCCCGCGTCCGCCGCGCCTGTCGCCGCCGCGTCGGTCACGTCGGCCGCGGCGGTCGCCAAACCGGCCCTCGACTACGTCGCCCTCGGCGACTCGTACGCGGCGGGCCCCGGGATCCCCGACCAGATCGGCACCCCACCGGGCTGCGGGCGCTCCAACCACAACTACCCGGCCGTGTTGGCCCAATGGCTGCGGACGAGCAGCTTCGTCGACGTCACGTGCAGCGGGGCGACGACGGTGCACATGCGCGGGCCCCACCAGGTCCCCGGCGGCGTCAACCCACCGCAGCTGGACGCCTTGAGCCGAGACACCGACCTGGTGACCCTCACGATCGGCGGCAACGACATCGGCTTCGGCGAGATCCTGGCCCGCTGCGGCCAGGAGGGCGCCACCGACCCGACCGGCGACCCGTGCCGCCGCTACTACACCAGTTCCGGCCGCGACGTCCTCGCCGACCGGGTGGCCGCGGTGGTCCCGAAGATCACCCAGGTCCTCGCCGACATCCGCGCCCGCTCCCCGCACGCCAGGATCCTGGTCGTGGGCTACCTGAGGATCCTGCCCCCGACCGTGGGCTGCTGGCCCGCCGTCCCCTTCGCCACCGGCGACACGCCGTACTTCGACGCCACCGAGCGCCTGCTGAACGAGACGATCGACCGCACCGCCACCGCCGCCCGCGCCCGCTTCGTCGACCCGTACGCCTTCTCCCTCGGCCACGACGCCTGCCAGCCCCCGGAGGCCCGCTGGGTCGAGCCGCTGCGCCCCGCCGCCCCGGCCTACCCCATCCACCCGAACGCCACGGGCATGCGATTAGTCGCGGCCCTCACGTGGCTCACCGCGCACCTGACCCGCTGACCCGGCCCGACACCGCCGCTCGCTCACCACCGCGGCCGTCCCCCACTATCGAAGGAGGCCAATCCCGTCCTACCGAATCCGGCGGATCGACGAGCCGATGACCGTCTCGTGTGGACGGAACCGCTACCTTGTCCCGATAACACTCGATGACGAGGAGCAGCGGTGATCACGATGCAGGGGGTGGTGGACCGAGTCGGTCCGACCCTGCTGCGGATCATCGCCGACCCCACCGAGCACGCTCAGGTCACCGACGTCATCATCGCCGAGGCGGGCAAGCGGACGCCGGTCGCCGCCGGTGACCTCGTGCTCGGCATCGCCGTGGCCGGGGCGACCGACGCGGTCGAGCTGGTGCGCCACTGCGGGGCGCACGGTGCCGCCGCGGTGCTGCTCAAACCGCCGCACGCCACGCGCAACGCGGTGAAGACGGCGGCGCAGCGGGCGAGTGTGGCGGTCATCGAGGTGCACACCGGTGCCGCGTGGGCGCAGTTGGTCTGGCTGCTGCGGTCGGTGCTCGACGCCGCCGCCGACGAGTCCGACGCGTCGCGGGCGGAGGGGCCGTTCGGCGACCTGTTCCGGCTGGCCGACGCCGCGGCGGCGGTCATCGACGCGCCGGTGACGATCGAGGACGCGAACTCCCGCGTGCTGGCCTACTCGGCCCGGCAGGACCGCACCGACCCGGCGCGCGTGTCGACGATCATGGGGCGGCGCGTGCCCGACGACGTGCTGGCCAGGTTCCGGTCGCGTGGTGTGTTCCGCGAGCTGAGCCGGGGGCGCACGACGATCTTCGTACCCGCCCAGCGCGACGGCACGCTGCCGCGGCTGATCGTGCCTATCCGAATGGGCGGCGAGCTGCTCGGCTCGATGTGGGCTGTCGTCCCCGGGCCTGTGCCCGACGACCGCGCGGCCGCGTTCGCCGACACCGCGCCCGTCGTCGCGCTGCACCTGCTCCGCAGGCGGGCGCGGGAGGACAGCGAGCGCAGGCGGTCCGCCGAACTCGTCCGGTCGGTGCTCGAAGGCACCGGCAGCGCCCGGCTCGTCGCCGCCGAGCTCGACCTCGCGCCAGGGCCGCACCGGGTCGTCGCGGTCGACGTGCAGGTCCAGGACCCGCTCGGCAGCGAGGGCGTGCGGCTGGCGCTGGTGCAGCGGCTCACCGAGGGTGTCGGCAGGCGCCCGGCGGTCACCGAGATGCACGGCGTGCTCTACGCCGTCGTGCCCGACGACGGCGGCTGGGCACAGGTCCGCTCCGCGCTCGCGGGCGCGCTGGTCGCGGCCGGGTCGCCGGTCGAACTGGCCGACCTCGCCCGCTCCCGCGCGGAGGCCGACGAGGCGCTGAGCCTGCTGCGGGCGCGGCTGGTCGACGGCCCGGTCGCGGTCTACGAGGACGTCTGGGCGGTCCTCGTGCTGCACCGCGCCGCCGTTGCGGCGGCGGGCGTCACGTCGATTGGGCCGCTCGCCGCGCTGCGCGCGCTCGACGAGGACGCCGACGGCTGGTACGCCGACACGCTCTACGAGTGGCTGCGCCACCCCGGCGACCCGAGAGCGGCGGCCGCGGCGCTGAACATCCACCCCAACACGCTCCGGTACCGGATGTCGCGGGTCACCGCCGCGCTCGACGCCGACCTCACCGAGCCCGATGTGCGGCTCGCCTTACTCACCCAGCTGGTGGCTCTCCGCTGGCAGTGATGTGCTCACAGCACAAATGATCGCCATTGGTCTCGTGCTCTCAGCACGATGACAGCCCGTCTGCTGTGCCCGACCGTGGTACACCACACCTTGTTACGCCCGAAAGGACGAATCCCGTTGAAGATCGCCGTTCCCCGCGAGATCAAGAACCACGAGTACCGGGTGGCGCTGACGCCCGCGGGTGCGCATGAGCTCACCGCTCGCGGTCACGACGTGTTCGTCGAGGCGGGCGCGGGCCTCGGCTCGTCGATCACCGACGAGGAGTACCTGGGCGCGGGCGCCAAGATCCTGGCCACCGCCGAGGACGTCTGGGCCGAGGGCGAACTGGTGCTCAAGGTCAAGGAGCCCATCGCGGTCGAGTACCCGCACCTGCGCGCGGGCCAGACCCTCTTCACCTACCTGCACCTGGCCGCCGACGAGGCGCTGACCAAGGCGCTGCTGGCCGCGGGCACCACCGCCGTCGCCTACGAGACCGTGCAGACCGCCAACGGCGCGCTGCCGCTGCTCGCCCCGATGTCCGAGGTCGCGGGCAGGCTCGCACCCCAGGTCGGCGCGTTCGCGCTGATGAAGCCCTCCGGTGGCCGCGGCGTGCTGCCCGGCGGCGTGCCCGGGGTCTATCCGGCCAAGGTCGTGGTGATCGGCGGCGGTGTCGCGGGCATCAACGCCGCGACGATCGCGCTGGGCATGGGCGCGGAGGTGCAGGTCCTCGACACCAACGTCGACCGGCTGCGCCAGATCGACAACCAGTTCAATGGCCGCATCCGCACCGTGGCGTCCAACCGCTACGCCGTCGAGCAGGCCGCCCGCGAGGCCGACCTGGTCATCGGCGCGGTGCTGGTCCCGGGCGCCAAGGCGCCCAAGCTGATCAGCAACGAGCTGGTCGCGCAGATGCAGCCGGGTTCGGTGCTCGTCGACATCGCCATCGACCAGGGCGGCTGCTTCGAGGACTCGCGCGCGACCACGCACGCCGACCCGACCTACCCGGTGCACAACTCGATCTTCTACTGCGTGGCGAACATGCCGGGCGCGGTTCCCCGCACCTCGACGTACGCGCTGACCAACGTGACCCTGCCCTACGCGGTGGCGCTGGCGGACAAGGGCTGGCAGTCGGCCCTGCGCGACGACGCGGCGCTCGCCCTCGGCCTGAACACCCACGCGGGCCTGCTGACCAACGACCCGGTGGCCACGGCGCACGCGCTGCCGTCGACCCCGCTGGCTGGCGTTATCGCCTAGTACCGGCCCGGCGTGGCGGGCGAACCGCCACGCCGGGTCGAGCGGCACCGCACCGTGGGGGTTCGGGGGCTCGGCCCCCGATGAGAACACCGAGCTTCCTCGGCCTGCGCAGTCAGCAGGCACAAAGGGGGTGGAAGTGAGGGCGGCCCGCTCAACCAGCCTGGGGGTCACTGGGAGCGGGCCGCCATGTATAGCTTAGGCACAATCGCGTCCGAGCGCTGCACCGGGGGTTCAGCGAGTCGGAATTACTTGTCCACTCAACCCCTACCGGATCGTGTGAACTCTTGACGAGGGACCACAATCGGGTGAATACGCCCGGTTGGGGCTATGGCCCGCGACCAGCGGCGCCGATGTTGCAACGGTGACAGAGCCTCGATGGTGCGTCGGCTGCCACGATCCGTTCGGCAGAGACCGGGCGTTGACGGTGTTGGTCGAGGATGACTTGGTAGTGCTGGTCCCCCCACCCGGCGCTTCGGCGGTGCTCTCCGCCCAGCAGACGCGGTCGCTCGGCCTCGTGCTCGACCAGGCGGCCGACCGGGCCGACGAAATCAGGGCCGGATGACCCGAGACCCGTTGCGCGACGCGGTGTTGCGCAGGCTCGCGCTGCTCGACGAGGCCGCCGACCACGCCGACGCCGACACGCTGCTTCCCCTTGCCCGCAGCGAGATCAGCAGGCTCGCCGACGGCTGGCGGCTGCTGCTCACCGTCCACCAGCAGGGCCCCGACGGCCGCTGCCAGGCGTGCCCGCACGGGCTGCGCGGCCGCCGCTGGCCGTGCCAGGTCTGGAAGATGGCCCACGAGCACCTGATCGGCGAGGGCGTCCCGCACCGCGACCGCAAGCGCCCGCTGCGCAATCCGTTCGGCAGGCAGCAGCGGCACCGGCCGCAGGCGGAGAACCACGCCGAGATCACCACCGAGATCCCGATCGTGCACCGCGACCGCCCACCGCACGCCCACTGACGTCAAGTGTCATTTCGGGTGACCACACGCCCAACTTTAGCCATGCCGCCACGCCGCGTAGTCGTGATGAGGCAAGATGGCCGCCACAAGAGCCTGGCGAGTTGGAGGGGCCTGTGCACGACGGTAGCGGCCGCATCGTGGTGTCGAACCTGACCAAGAGTTTCGGTCAGGTCGCCGCGGTGCAGAACCTGAGTTTCCATGTGGAGCCGGGGTCGGTCACCGGCTTCCTCGGGCCGAACGGCGCGGGCAAGACGACGACCCTGCGGATGTTGCTCGGCCTGGTCCGGCCGACAGCGGGACATTCCACGATCAACGGACAGCCCTTCGAGAAGCTGGGCAACCCCGGCCGGGTGGTCGGCGCGGTGCTGGAGGCTCAGGGCTTCCACCCCAGCCGGTCGGCGATCAACCACCTCCGCGTCTACGCCGCGGCGATGGGCCTGCCCGACCAGCGTGCCCACGAGGTGATCCAGCTCGTCGGACTCGGCGGCGCGGCGAACCGGGCCGCGGGCGGGTTCTCCCTCGGCATGAAGCAGCGTCTGGCCCTGGCCACGGCGCTGCTGGGCGACCCGCAGGTGCTCGTGCTCGACGAGCCCGCCAACGGCCTCGACCCCGAGGGCATCGCGTGGCTGCGCACGTTCCTGCGCGCCTTCGCCTCCTCCGGCCGCACGGTGCTGATCTCCAGCCACCTGCTGGCCGAGGTCGAGCAGACGATCGACCAGGTCGTGATCATCAGCCGCGGTCAGACCGTTTACTACGGCATGCTCGACGACTTGCGCAAGCAGCAGCAGTCCCGGGTCATCGTGCAGCCCGCCGACCCGTCGGCGCTGGTCGCTGCCCTGCAGGCGGACGGGATCTCCGGCATCCAGCCGACCCCGGACGGCAAGGTCGCCGTAGTCGACGCCACGATCCAGCAGATCGGCGACATCGCGGCGAAGGCCGGGGTGGCGCTGTACGGGGTGCACGAGGAGAAGGCCGACCTCGAGCAGCTGTTCTTCCGCCTCACCAGCGGCCAGTACGCCGCGCCGGGGATGCCCCAGCAGTACGGGCCGCCCCAGGGCTACGCCACGCCGTACCAGCAGCCCGGCTACCAGCAGCCCTACGCGCAGCCGGTCGCCCAGCAGCCGTACGCGCAGCCGGTGCAGCAGCAGCCATATCAGCAGCAACAGCCCTACCAGCAGACTTCGCCGTACCAGGCGCCGTCGCCCTACCAGCCGCCCGTGCCGCAGTCGCCGTACGCGCCGGATCCCACGGCGAACCCGACGCACAACGACACGACCGGACAGGGAGGTAACGCCTGATGGGCAACATGATCACCGCGGAGTTCCGCAAGATCCTCACGACCCGGCTGTGGTGGGCGCTGCTCATCCCGGCGTTCCTGCTCGCCTTCGGCGCGGCGTGGGGCTGGTCGGCGGTGACCACCAGCATCGCCAACGACCTGGTCAACGAAGACATCATCCGCGACTTCGACATCCCGATCGACGAGATCTCCTGGTCGGTCATCGCGCTGGTGCGCGGCATGAACATCGCGTCGATCTTCCCGATGGTGTTCGGCGCGCTCGGCCTCGCGAGCGAACTGCACCGCAAGACGATCACCACGTCGTTCCTCACCGCGGCGAGCCGTCCCACGCTGCTGGCCGCCAAGGCCATCACCTACACGCTGTGGGGCGTCATCTACGGCCTGGTGATCAGCGGCGGTGTCACGCTCGGCACGCTCGTCGGCTCGGACAAGGGCTACCTGCCCGACGCCAAGCAGTGGTTCCTGGTGGTGCTCGCGGGCATCATCATGTGCACCCTGTGGACGCTGTTCGCGCTCGGCGTCGGCGCGCTCATCGGGTCCCCGGTCGGCACGCTCGTGATCCTGCTGATCTACACCCTGATCGTCGGCCCGTTCGGCGAGTTCGTGCTGTTCTCCGCGACGGAGGGCTCACACGCGCCGGGCTTCCTGCCCAACGGCGCGTCCAACGGCCTCACCGGGTCGACGGCGAGCATCCTGCTGTTCGACCAGATCCAGACCCTGATCCTCGACCGCGGCGGCCAGCTGGCCGACGAGGACGTGCGCGAGGGCTTCCACCAGGTCGTCAGCGTGGTCACCGGCGCGTACGGCGCGTTCTCGCTGTGGATCAGTGGGCTGATCTTCCTGTTCTGGACCGCCGTCTTCTTCATCACCGGCATGCTGCGCAACCAGACCCGGGACATCACCTGATATCCACATCCCCTTGAGTTGTCCACAGACGCGGGCCGTTCCCCACACCGGGAGCGGCCCGCGCCTAATCTGGCTGTGTGCCTCAGAACCCGTCCCCCGGCTGGATCCGCCGACTGACCGCCGCCTGCTGGCGACACCGCCGCCTGGTGGTGTTGTCGGTCGTCGCGTCGGTGGTCGGCGTCGGCTTCCAGGCCGCCGGTCCCCTGCTGATCAAGTTCGTGGTCGACGACGCGGTCGCGGGCACGACGAGCAGGCTCGGCTGGCTCGTCGCGGGTCTGGTGGCGATGGAGCTGCTGACGTTCGGCACCGCGTTCCTGCGCCGCTATCTCGGCGGCAGGCTCGCGCTGGACGTCCAACACGACCTGCGCAAGGCGGTGTTCGGGGCGGTCCAGCGGCTCGACGGCGGCAAGCAGGACGCGCTGCGCACCGGGCAGGTCGTGTCGCGGTCGATCACCGATCTGCAGTTGGTGCAAGGGCTGCTGATGATGGTCCCGCTGTCGATCGGGACGGTCGTGTTCGCGCTGGTCGCGATGATCGCGATGTTCTGGCTGTCCCCGCTGCTGACGGTGATCGCGCTCGTGATCACCCCGGCCGTGGCTTATGTCGCGATGCGCAGCAGGCACACGCTCTTCCCGGCCACATGGTCGGCCCAGCAGCGGGCCGCCGATCTCGCCCAGCACGTCGAGGAGACGGTCACGGGTGTGCGGGTGGTCAAGGGGTTCGGGCAGGAGGCGCGCGAGGTCGGCAGGCTGGAGAAGGCGGCGCGCAAGCTGTTCGCCGAGCGCATGCGCAGCGCCGCCTTGACATCGCGGATGTCGGCGACGCTGGTCGCGCTGCCCTCCGTGGGGCACGTGGCGGTGCTCGGGCTGGGCGGCTGGATGGCCCTCAACGGTCAAGTCACGCTCGGCACGTTCCTCGCCTTCGCCAGCTACGTCTCACACCTGGTCGGGCCGACGCGGCTGGTCGCGGGCCTGCTCGTCAACGCCCAGCTCGCCAGGGCGGGCGTGGAGCGGGTGTACGAGCTGATCGACTCGCAGCCGGACGTGGTCGACAAGCCCGACGCCGTCGACGTGCCCGACGGCCCGGTCGAGGTCCGACTCGACGGCGTGACGTTCGGGTACACGCGCAGCGAGCCGGTGCTCGACGGGGTGTCGCTGCGGGTGTCTCCCGGCGAGACGTTGGCCCTGGTGGGGACCGCGGGCTCGGGCAAGTCGACGGTGTCGCTACTGCTGCCCCGGTTCTACGACGTGCACGCGGGCGCGATCACGGTCGGCGGGGTGGACGTGCGCGATCTGCGGCTGGCCTCGCTGCGCGGGACGGTGGGCGTCGTGTTCGAGGAGGCGTTCCTGTTCTCCGACAGCGTGCGCTCCAACATCGCCTACGGCAGGCCCGAGGCCACCGACGAGGACATCCACGCCGCGGCGAAGGCCGCGCAGGCCCACGAGTTCATCGAGGCCCTGCCCAACGGCTACGACACGGTCGTCGGCGAGCGCGGGCTCACCTTGTCCGGCGGCCAGCGGCAACGGGTGGCGCTGGCGCGGGCGCTGCTGTCCGACCCGCGGGTCCTGGTGCTCGACGACGCGACCTCGGCGGTCGACACCGTGACCGAGTCGGCGATCCACGACACCCTGCGCGAGGTCACCGCCGAGCGGACGACATTGCTGATCGCGCACCGCCGGTCGTCGCTGGCCCTGGCCGACCGGATCGCCGTGCTCGACCGGGGCCGGGTGGTCGATGTCGGCACCCACGCCGAGCTGTCCGACCGGTGCGAGCTGTACCGGTCGCTGCTGGCCGGGCCGGGCGACCTCATCGAGGACCCGACCCGCCGCACCGACGCCGACCTGGTGCCGGGTCCCGACGGGATCACCGAGGCCCTGTGGCCCGCGCCGAGCGACCCGGACAGGCCCCGGGCGCGGGTCTCCGCCGCTATCGGCGGCCGTGCCGACTCCTCTGGCGAGGGGGTCGGCGCGTTGCCGCCCACCCCGGAGCTGCTGGCCAGGGTCGAGGCGCTGCCGCCCGCGGTCGAGCAGCCGGATGTCCGCGGCGACGACCCGACGGCACCGGACCCGAACTTCCGCCTGCGCGACCTGCTCTGGCCCGCCCGCTGGTCGATCGCCCTGGTGGCGGCCCTGGTGATCACCGACGCCCTGATCGCGATGGCCATGCCCGCCCTGACGAGATACGGCATCGACTCCGGCGTGCTGGTCGGGACGACGGGCGCGCTGTGGCTGGCGACGGCGCTGTCGGCGGGCCTGGTGGTGGTGATCTGGATCATCACCGCGATCGGGGTGATCCGCACCGCCCGCCTCGGCGAGCGGATGCTCTACGTGCTGCGCCTGCGCAGCTACGCCCACCTGCAACGGCTCGGCCTCGACTACTACGAGCGCGAGATGGCGGGCCGGATCATGACGCGGATGACGACGGACGTCGACGCGCTGTCGACGTTCCTCCAGACCGGGCTGACCACAGCCGCCGCGAGCCTGCTGACCGTCGTGGCGATCGCCGCGGCCCTGCTGGTCACCGACTTCTCGCTGGCGCTGGTGGCGCTGGCGGCGCTGCCGATCCTGGTGGCGGCGACGATCGTTTTCCAACGGCTCTCCTCGGTGGCGTACGCCGAGGCACGGGAGCGGGTCAGCGCGGTCAACGCCGACATGCAGGAGAACGTCACCGGCCTGCGCGTGGCCCAGGCGTACACGCGCGAAGGCCAAGCCGCCGAGCGCTTCGCCGAACGCAGCGACGCCTACCGGGTCACCAGGCTCCGCGCCCAGCGCTACATCGCCACGTACTTCCCGTTCACCGCGATGCTCTACGGCTTGGCGCAGGCCGCCGTGCTGGTCGCGGGCGCCAACCGGGTCGCGGCGGGCGACCTGAGCCCGGGCGTGCTGCTGGCGTTCCTGCTGTACCTGGGCCTGTTCTTCGCCCCGGTCCAACAGCTCTCCGGCATCTTCGACGGCTACCAGCAGGCCCGCGTCGGCCTGCACCGCATCGCCGACCTCCTGCGCACGCCCACCACAGTCCCGCAGCCCGCCGACCCGCTCCCGGTCCCCGCCCGCCTGACCGGCGAGGTCGAACTCCGCGACGTCACCTTCGCCTACCCCGGCACCGACACCCCCGCCGTCCGCGGCGTCTCCCTGCGCGCCCGCCCCGGCGAGACCGTGGCCCTGGTCGGCGCGACCGGCGCGGGCAAGTCGACCGTGGTGAAGCTGATCGCCCGCTTCTATGACCCAACCGGCGGCCAAGTCCTGGTCGACGGCACCGACCTGCGCGACTACGACCTGCCCGGCTACCGCCAACGCCTCGGCGTGGTCCCCCAGGAAGCCCACCTCTTCGCGGGCGACGTCGCCCACAACATCGGTTACGGCGCCCCCGACGCGTCCCCAGAGGCCGTCGAGACCGCCGCCCGGTCGGTGGGCGCCCTGTCGATGATCGCCACCCTGCCCGACGGCTTCCGCCAACAGGTCGGCGAGCGGGGCCAGTCCCTGTCCGCGGGCCAACGCCAGCTGGTGGGCTTGGCCCGAGCCGAACTGGTCGACCCCGACATCCTCCTGCTCGACGAGGCCACCGCCGCCCTCGACCCGGCCACCGAGTCCGCCGTCATCGCCGCGGGCGCCAAGGTCACCACCGCCCGAACCACCTTCGTCGTCGCCCACCGATTAGCCACCGCCGCCCGCGCCGACCAGATCATCGTCATGGCCGACGGTCAGGTGATCGAACGCGGCACCCACACCTCCCTCCTCGCCGCCGACGGCCACTACGCGCGACTATGGGAGCTGGGATCACTCGAAGAAGCCGACCCGGTTTCGACACCCGGCTGAACCCGGACCAGCGGGCGAAGGTCTCGTGGGCGTGTTCAACAGGCTCCGCGTGCCCACTGACGAGATCAGCGCGCCGCGGAACCTCGTGCACCACTGGATCCTGACCAGCTGAACCCAGTCCTCACCATTGGAAACGGCCCGTATCGGTCCAGCACAAGGGGCCGGCGATCCGTACCAATGGACCCCCTACCCCGGGGCGCGCCGACCGGGTCAGCCGCCGGTTCGACGCGCCCGAAAGCTCACACGGCCGGTAACCAAGAGGTGAGCTGGACCGATAAAGCGCATGACCTGACTCACGCGGGTCCGGTTGATTAACACACCCCCTGACCGGGGGACTAGCCTGACGGGGAAGTGCCTTAACTAAGAGATCGAGATGGATAGAGGCGAGAGCCAGCCGTGTCCAGCAGCAGTCCCGCGTCACAGTTCGGTGCGAACGAGTGGCTCGTCGAAGAGATGTATGAGCAGTTCCTCGCGGACCCGTCTTCGGTAGACCCCGCGTGGCACGACTTCTTCGCCGACTACAAGCCCACACCGCGCGCCGCCAGCCAAGGTGCCGCTCAGGCCAAGAGCGCGGGGAGTGACAGCGGAACGGCCAAGCCCGCCGCCGTGACCACCGCGACCAAGCCCGCGCAGCCGCCCGCCGCGCCGACCACACCGGCGAAGCCCGCGTCGCCCGCGGGGAACGGTCAGCCGCCCGCGGCCAAGGCCGTCCCGGCGGCGCCCGCCGCGCAGGGTGAGGAGCGCAAGCCGCTGCGGGGTGCCGCCGCCGCGATCGCGAAGAACATGAACGCGTCGCTGTCGCTGCCGACGGCGACCAGCGTGCGCGCGGTTCCCGCGAAGCTGCTCGCCGACAACCGCATCGTGATCAACAATCACCTCAAGCGGACCCGCGGTGGGAAGGTCTCCTTCACCCACCTGATCGGCTACGCGATGGTGCGCGCCCTCGAGGCGTACCCGAACATGAACCGGCACTACGCCGAGGACGGCGGCAAGACCTTCGCCGTCACCCCCGAGCACGTCAACCTGGGCCTGGCGATCGACCTGCCCGGCAAGGACGGCTCGCGCAACCTCGTCGTGGCCGCCATCAAGGGCTGCGAGGGCATGACCTTCCAGCAGTTCTGGCAGGCCTACGAGGACCTGATCCGCAAGGCGCGCACCGGCGCGCTCACCGCGGACGACTTCGCGGGCACCACGATCTCGCTGACCAACCCCGGCGGCATCGGCACCAACCACTCGGTGCCCCGCCTGTCGGTCGGCCAGGGCACGATCCTGGGCGTCGGCGCGATGGAGTACCCGGCGCCGTTCCAGGGTGCCGCGGAGTCCACGCTGATCGACATGGGCATCAGCAAGATCATCACGCTGACGTCCACCTACGACCACCGCATCATCCAGGGCGCGGAGTCCGGCGAGTTCCTCGGCCGCATCCACAAGCTGCTGCTGGGCGAGGACGGCTTCTACGACGACATCTTCACGTCGCTGCGGATCCCGTACGAGCCGATCCGCTGGACGTCCGACCTCGCCGAGGGGCCGGTCGACAAGACCGCCCGCGTCATCGGCCTGATCGACGCCTACCGCACCCGCGGCCACCTGATGGCAGACACCGACCCGCTGAACTACCGCCAGCGCAAGCACGAGGACCTCGACGTCCGGTCGCACGGCCTGACGCTGTGGGACCTCGACCGCGAGTTCCCCGTCGGCGGCTTCGCCGGCAAGGAGCGGATGAAGCTGCGCGACGTCCTCGGCGTGCTGCGCGACTCGTACTGCAGAACCGTCGGCGTCGAGTACACCTACATCCTCGACCCGGCCGAGCGCCGCTGGATCCAGGACCGCGTCGAGGTGGCGCACGAGAAGCCCGCGGCGGCCGTGCAGAAGTACGTGCTGTCGAAGCTCAACGCCGCCGAGGCGTTCGAGACGTTCCTGCAGACCAAGTACGTCGGCCAGAAGCGGTTCTCGCTGGAGGGCGGCGAGTCCGTCATCCCGCTGCTCGACACCGTGCTGGACAAGGCGGCCGAGTACGAGCTCGACGAGGTCGTCATCGGCATGCCGCACCGCGGCCGCCTGAACGTGCTGGCCAACATCGTCGGCAAGCCGATCTCGCAGATCTTCCAGGAGTTCGAGGGCAACCTCGACCCGGGCCAGGCGCACGGCTCCGGCGACGTGAAGTACCACCTGGGCGCGGAGGGCAAGTACTTCCGCATGTTCGGCGACGGCGAGACCAAGGTGTCGCTGACCGCCAACCCGTCGCACCTGGAGACCGTCGACCCGGTCCTGGAGGGCATCGTCCGCGCCAAGCAGGACCTGCTCAACAAGGGCGACGCCAGCGGTGTCGGCTTCTCCGTCCTGCCGGTCGCCCTGCACGGCGACGCCGCGTTCGCGGGCCAGGGCGTGGTCGCCGAGACGCTGAACCTGGCGCTGCTGCGCGGCTACCGCACCGGCGGCACCGTGCACGTGATCATCAACAACCAGGTCGGCTTCACCACCGCCCCGGAGCACTCGCGCTCGTCGCAGTACGCCACCGACGTGGCGAAGATGATCCAGGCGCCGGTGTTCCACGTGAACGGCGACGACCCGGAGGCCTGCTACTGGGTGGCGCGCCTGGCCATGGACTACCGGCAGACGTTCAACAAGGACGTCGTCATCGACCTGGTCTGCTACCGCCGCCGCGGCCACAACGAGGGCGACGACCCCTCGATGACCCAGCCCGGCATGTACGACATCATCGACACGAAGCGGTCGGTGCGTAAGGGCTACACCGAGGCGCTCATCGGCCGCGGCGACATCTCCGTCGAGGAGGCCGAGAAGGCGCTGCGCGACTTCTCCAGCCAGTTGGAGCACGTCTTCAACGAGGTCCGCGAGCTGGAGAAGCACCCGATCGTGGCGAGCCCGTCGGTGGAGTCCGAGCAGCAGGTGCCCGCGAAGCTGGCCACCGGCGTGAGCGCCGAGGTGCTGGAGCGCATCGCCGACGCGCACACCGACCTGCCGGAGGGCTTCAACCCGCACCCGCGCGTCAAGCCGGTGCTCGACCGCCGCGAGAAGATGGCCCGCGAGGGCGACATCGACTGGGCCTTCGGCGAGCTGCTGGCGTTCGGCTCCCTCAACATCGAGGGCCGCACGGTGCGCTTGGCGGGCCAGGACTCGCGGCGCGGCACGTTCACCCAGCGGCACGCGGCGATCATCGACCGCAAGACCGGCAAGGAATACCTGCCGCTGCAGAACCTGTCCGAGGACCAGGGCAAGTTCATGGTCTACGACTCGGCGCTGTCGGAGTACGCGGCGCTGGGCTTCGAGTACGGCTACTCGGTGGCCAACCCGGACGCGCTGGTGCTGTGGGAGGCGCAGTTCGGCGACTTCGTCAACGGCGCCCAGTCGGTGATCGACGAGTACATCTCCTCGTCGGAGGCCAAGTGGGGCCAGCGTTCCGACGTGGTCGTCCTGCTGCCGCACGGCCACGAGGGCCAGGGCCCCGACCACACGTCGGGCCGCATCGAGCGCTGGCTGCAGCTGTGCGCCGAGGGCTCGATGACCGTGTCGGTCCCGTCGACCCCGGCGAACTACTTCCACCTGCTGCGCCGCCACGCCCTCGACGGCGTGCAGCGTCCGCTCGTGGTGTTCACGCCGAAGTCGATGCTGCGCAACAAGGCCGCGGTCAGCCCGGTCGCGGACTTCCTGACCGGCACCCGGTTCGAGAAGGTCATCGACGACCCGACCGCGCCGGACCCGGCCGCGGTGACGAAGCTGCTGTTCGTCTCCGGCAAGCTCTACTACGAGCTGGCCGCCGAACAGGCCAAGCGCGGCGTCAAGGACACCGCGATCATCCGCGTCGAGCAGCTCTACCCGATGCCCCTGGAACGTCTCGCGGCGATCTTCAAGAAGTACTCGAACGCCGCCGACTTCCGCTGGGTCCAGGAGGAGCCCGCCAACCAGGGCTCGTGGCCGTTCTACGGCCTCAACCTCCCGGAGGCGCTGCCGGAGTTCGTCACCCGCCTCACCCGCGTCTCCCGCCGCCCGATGTCGGCCCCGTCGGCCGGGTCGAGCAAGGTCCACGAACTCGAACAGCGCGCGCTGATCGAGAAGGCGTTCCAGTAAGCAGTCAGATCAGCGGAGCCGCCGAACCCACCGTTCGGCGGCTCCGCCGTTTCAAGGAGTTGACCGTGTACTTCACCGATCGCGGCATCGAGGAACTGGAATCCCGCCGCGGCGAAGAGGAGATCACCTTCGCCTGGCTGGCCGACCGCCTCCGCGCCTTCGTCGACACCAACCCGGACTTCGAAACCCCCATCGAACGCCTGGCCACCTTCCTGGCCCGCGACGACGACGAAATCGACGACTGACCGCGGGCGGGCCCAGTGGCCTACACATCGCTACCAGGCGGCCTGTCTTCGGCGGACTACGAAGCGCTGCCGGAGGACGTCTGCCGCCGCGCTGAAGTCATCGACGGCAGGATGCTGGTGAGCCCAGCACCTACGCGGGGGCATCAGACGATCATGCGTCGCATGGCGAATGCGCTGGAGCGAGCCTGCGGTGACCGCGCCGTCACCTGCAACGCCGATCTCCGGCTGCGGGATGTCCCGCTGCTCAATCGACGGCCCGATGTCGTGGTCTACGACGGCGCGTTGCCGGATGACGACGTGCTGCGCCCGAAGCACTGCCTGCTGGTCGTCGAGGTCATGTCGCCTGGTTCTGTCACCACGGACCAGACCGACAAGCCCGCCGAGTACGCCGCGGCGGGCATCCCCCACTTCTGGCGGCTGGAAAGTGCCCAGGACGACGAGTACCGGCTGACCCTGTTCCGGTACCGGCTCGACCCGACGACCAGGACCTACGCCTCGGCCGGCGTCGACACCGGCAAAGCGGTGATCGCCGATCCGGTCGACGTGTCGTTCGACCTCGCCGACCTGATCTGACGATCACCGCGGCCGGCTACCAGGCGTACGCCTCCGGGGCGGGCTTGGCGCCGTTCGGGGCGGGCGGGGGGAACAGTTCGTCGAGCTTGGCCAGGGTCTCCGTGTCCAGCTTGAGTTCCAGCGCGTCCAGTGAGTTGTCGAGCTGCTCCACCGTCCGCGGCCCCACGATCGGCCCCGTCACGCCCTCCTGGTGCAGCACCCACGCCAACCCCACGGTCGCCGGGTCGGCGCCAAGGTCGGCGCACAGTTTCTCGTAGGACTCGATGGCGGGGCGGTGGGTGCCGAGGGCGTCGCCGGAGCGGCCCTTGGTGGCGCGGGAGCCGGTGCCGTCGCGTTCCTTGCGGATGGCCCCGCCGAGGAGGCCGCCGTGCAGGGGGGACCAGGGGATCACGCCGAGGCCGTAGTGACGGGCGGCCGGGAGAACCTCCAGCTCGATCCACCTGGTCAGCAGGTTGTAGATCGACTGCTCACTGACCAGGCCGAGGAAGTGCCGCGCCTTGGCCGCCTCCTGCGCCTGCGCCAGGTGCCAGCCCGCGAAGTTCGACGAGCCGAAATACAGCACCTTGCCCTGCTGGCGCAGCACCGAGAACGCCTCCCAGATCTCCTCCCACGGCGTGTTCCGGTCGACGTGGTGCATCTGGTACAGGTCGATGTAGTCGGTGTTCAGCCGCCGCAGGGAGCCCTCGACGGCTCGTTTGATGTTGAGGGCGGAGAGGAAGGTGTCGTTAGGCCAGTCGCCCATGCTGCCGTAGAGCTTGGTGGCCAGCACGGTCTTCTCGCGCCTGCCGTCGCCCTGGGCGAACCAGCGGCCGATGATCTGCTCGGTGACGCCTTCGCCCTTCTGCCAGCCGTAAACGTTGGCGGTGTCGAAGAAGTTGATGCCATGCTCGTGCGCGCGGTCCATGATCGTGTAGCTGTCGGGCTCGGTGGTCTCCGGGCCGAAGTTCATCGTCCCCAGGACGAGACGGGAAACCGACAGGCCGCTCCGGCCGAGGTGGGTGTACTCCATGCCGCCAACCTACGCCCGGAAACCCACCGAGCCTGAGGTCATCCACATGCTGGCCAAGATCACCGCGGGTGTCGCGGTCGTCGGCGGAACGATCACGGCCGCGGTGCTGTGGCACCCGGTCGGAGCTGGCGCTGGTGACCACGGCGGTGACGGCGGTCGGCCGGGAGGTGTGGAAGCGGCGGCAGAAGGTGATCGTCGACCGGGTCGACCGGCGGCTCGGGCAGCTGACCAGCCGGTTCGCCGCGCGCTATCGCGACCACGTGCTGGGTCATGTGCGCTATGTCGAGGTCAAGGGCCTGGCCACGGTCGGCTTCGCCAGCCCCGAATTCGACGACGTGTACGTCGACGTCAGCATCGCCCCCACCCCGCCGCACGCTGCCGGGACTGGGCTGCTGGCCACGAGCGTGGCCCCCGAACGCCACGCGGTCGGCGACTTCCTCGACCAGAAGGACCCGCGGATCCTCGCCGTGGTCGGTGCGCCCGGCGGCGGCAAGACGACGCTGCTGCGGCACACCGCGCGCGAACTCTGCCGGTCCACGCGCGGCCGCAGGCGGACCGTGCCCATCCTGCTGTACCTGCGCGACCACGTCCGCGCGATCGTCGACCAGGGCGCGCCGCTGCCCGCCGTGGTGCGCGCGACGCTCGGCAGGCACGCGAAGACCGAGCCGGAGGGCTGGTTCGACCAGCGCCTGCACGCGGGCGACTGCCTGGTCATGTTCGACGGGTTGGACGAGGTCGCGCGCGCCGAGGACCGGGAGCGGATCTCGGCGTGGGTGGAGCTGCAGGCCGAGCAGTACCGCGCAACGACTTCATCATCACCTCCCGCCCGCAGGGCTACGTCGACGCGCCGATCGCGGGCGCCACGGTGGTGCAGGTGCGGCCGTTCACCGACGAGCAGGTCCAGAAGTTCGTCGGCGCCTGGTATCTCGCGGTCGAGCGGCACAGCACGGGCAAGTCGGGCGAGGACATCGCCACGCGGGCGGCGGAGGCGGCGCGCGACCTGCTCGACCGGATCGACTCCGCGCCGGGCCTGCGCACGCTGACCGTCAACCCGCTGCTGCTGACCATGATCGCCAACGTGCACCGCTTCCGCGGCGCGCTACCGGGCAGCCGGACCGACCTGTACCGCGAGATCTGCCAGGTCATGCTGTGGCGCAGGCAGGAGGCGAAGCGCCTGGGAGACGACGCTGGCGGGCGACAAGAAGGAGGCGATGCTGCGGGCGCTGGCCTACCGGATGATGTCCGACGGCGTCCGCGAGATCGCCGAGGCCGACGCGCTCGCCGAGTTCGCCCCCACGCTGCGGCGGCTGTCGACGACCCTGACCCCGGAGGGCTTCCTGGCTGAGGTCGGCTCCAACGGCCTGCTCGTGGAACGGCGCACGGGCGTGTTCTCCTTCGCCCTCCTCACTTTCCAGGAGTACCTGGCCGCCGAGCACATCCGCAGCAAGGACCTGGTGGAAGTGCTGGAGTCCCACGTCGCCAACCCGTGGTGGCGCGAGACGACCCTGCTCTCGGATCGCGGCCGGGGTGACCCTGCTGCAGTGGCGGGCCGTAGGGCGCAGGCCCGCCGACGAGCGGATCATGCTCGCGTTCGATCCCCCGCCCGCCACACCGCCCAGGTGAGCGGCACGCCAGGCCGGTAGGCGAGGTGGGTCGCCGAGGGAGCGTTCAGGACGTGCAGGTCGGCGCGGGCGCCGACGCGGATGACGCCGATGTCGTCGCGGCGCAGGGCTTGGGCGCCACCCCAGGTGGCCGCCCGGACGGCTTCGGCGACGGACAGGCGCATCTGCAGGACGGCCGTGGTGACGCAGTAGGCCATGGACGAGGTGTACGACGAGCCCGGGTTGCAGTTCGACGCCAGCGCGATGGTGGCGCCCGCGTCGAGCAGTGCGCGGGCGTCGGGCAGGGGCTGGCGGGTCGACAGGTCGCAGGCCGGAAGCAGTGTGGCCACCGTGTCCGACGACGCCAGGGCGTCCACATCGGACGGAGTAAGATAGGTGCAGTGGTCGACGCTGGCGGCGCCGAGTTCCACGGCGAGGCGGACGCCGGGGCCGGGGCCGAGCTGGTTGCCGTGCACGCGCAGGCCGAGCCCCTTGGCGGCGGCGGCTTTCAGCACGGCGCGCGACTGGGCCTCGTCGAACGCGCCGGTCTCGCAGAACACGTCGGCCCAGCGCACGTACGGGGCGACGGCGTCGAGCATCGGGCCGGTCACCAGGTCCACATAGGACTGCGGGTCGGCGCCGGGCGGGACGAGGTGGGCGCCGAGGAAGGTGACCTCGTCGGCGTGCTCGGCGGCGATGCGGGCGGAGCGGAGCTCGTCCTCGACGGTCAGGCCGTAGCCGGTCTTGGTCTCGATGTACGTCGTGCCCTGCGCGACGGCTTCGTCGATGTGCCTGCGCAGTCCCGCGGCGAGCTCGTCGTCGGTGGCCGCGCGGGTGGCGCCGACGGTCACGGCGATGCCGCCCGCGGTGTAGGGCTCCCCCGCCATCCTGGCGCGGAACTCGGCCGTGCGGTCACCCGCGAACACCAGGTGGGTGTGGCTGTCGACCCACCCGGGCAGCACGGCACGCCCCTCGACGTCGACGCGCTCGTCGGTGTCCGGCGCGGCCGCGGCCTGCCCGACCCAGGCGATCCGGTCGCCGTCGATGACCACGGCGGCGTCGGCGCGCGGGTCGCCGTCGTTGGTGGTGAGTTCGCCGATGCCGGTCACCAGGATGCTCACGCCCACAGCCCTTCGATCGCTTCGCCCAGCATCGCCCCGACGTCGCCGAGGCGGTGTCTGCCCTCTCGCACGATGACCTCGCCGCCGACCACCACAGTGTCCACATCGGACGCCGTCGCGGCCAGCATCACCTGACTGGGCAGGCACCCCGCCGTGCGCACGGTATCGAGACGGACGGCGACCAGGTCGGCGGGCGCGCCGACCTCGATGCGACCCGCGTCCCAGCCGATGCTCGCGTGGTTCGTCAGCGCGGTGAACAGCTCGTCCGGACTCAGCCTGCCGCGTTGACCGGTGCGCAGGCGTTCCCCGTGCTCGATGGCGCGCGCCTCGGTGAGCGGATCGACCACGGCGTGCTGGTCACTGCCGAGCGAGAGCGGCGAACCCGCGTCGAGGAGTTCGCGGGCGGGCCCGATGCCGTCGGCGAGGTCCCCTTCGGTCGTGGGACAGAAGCAGGCCCCCGTCTTGCTGCCGCCGAGCAGCGCGATGTCGCCAGGGGTGAGATGTGTGGCGTGCACAGCGGTGGTTCGGGGGGCTAGGACACCGGCGTCGGCGAGGAGTTGAGTGGGCGTGCGTCCGTAGGCGGCCAGGGAGGCTTCGTTCTCGGCGGGCTGCTCGGAAAGGTGGACGTGCAGCGGGCCCGCCACCTGGGCGACCTCGCTGAGAGCCGCTTTGGGGACCGCCCGCACCGAGTGGATCGCGGCGCCGATTCGCGTGGTGGCGTCGGGTCGGAGGTCGGCGACCCGGGCGGCCCAGGCTTCGGCGGTGCCATCGCTGAAGCGGAGCTGTTCGGCCTCGACGGGTGTGTCGATGCCGCCCGCGAGGTAACAGGTGTCGAGGAGGGTGATCCGGATACCGGCTTCGCGCGCGGCCTGCACCAGCGCGACCCCCATCGCGTTGGGATCGGCGTACCGGCGGCCGCCGGGGGCGTGGTGCAGATAGTGGAACTCGCCGACGGCGGTGATACCGGCGAGGGCCATCTCGGCGTAGACGGCCCGGGCGAGGGTGCGGTAGGTGTCGGGGTCGAGCTTGGCTGCGAGGGAGTACATGCGCTCACGCCAGGTCCAGAACGTGCCACCGTCGCCGTGAGTACGCCCCCTCAGCGCGCGGTGAAAGGCGTGGGAATGCGCGTTGGCGAAACCAGGGAAAACGAGGCCGGGCAAGGTGATGGCTCCGGCCGGGGCCGCGTCCGCGGCGACCACAGCTTCAACCGCGCCATCCTCGGCGACGTTGACGAGGACACCTCGAGCAATCCCGGTGGGCAACCAGGCGTTTTCGCACCAGTAAGTCGTCATCGGGACAGGTGCTCCAACACGTTCGCCAAGGCCACCGCACCGGCCGCGCAGTCCTCCGGGGTCGCGTATTCCTCCGGGGCATGGCTGACGCCCGTGGGGTTGCGGACGAAAAGCATCGCGGTGGGGACGTGGGCCGCGAGGATGCCCGCGTCGTGGCCCGCGCCGGTCGGCAGGGCGGGGACCCCGCCCAGGTGCGAAGCGAGGTCGTCGCGGAGAGTCGCGTCGAAGACCACCGTGTCCCCATAGGACTCCTCGGTGATCGACACCGTGCAGCCCTCCTCCCGAGCCGCCTCGGCTGCCGCCGACGAGACGGCCTCGACGACCGATCGGGTGCGTGGGGTGTCGTCGGCGCGGGCGTCCAGCCAGACGTCCACTGTGGACGCGATCACGTTGGTGCCGCCGGGAGTGGGCACGATCCGGCCCACGGTCGCGCGGGCACCCGGCACCGCGGAAGCCGCTCGGCGGGCGGCGGCCACCAGGGCGGCGGCGGGGAGCATCGGGTCACGCCGATCCCCCATCAGCGTCGCGCCAGCGTGGTTGCCCTCGCCCGCGAACGTGAACCGCCAGCGGCCGTGCGCCAGGATCGAGCTCGCGACACCCACGGGGACGGTCAGCCCCCGGCCCTGCTCCACGTGCAGTTCCACGAAAGCACCGATCCGGGCGAGCGCGACCGGGTCACGGCCGAAGCGCAACGGGTCGAGCCCCGCCGACCGCACCGCCTCGGCCAGCGTGATGCCCTGGGGGTCGGTCAACGCGAGGGCCTTGTCCGGCGACAGAGCGCCCGTCATGAGGCGGGAGCCGAGGCAGGCGACACCGAAGCGGCCGCCCTCCTCCTCCGGGAACACCGCGATGGCCAGCGGCTTTCGTGGCTGGAAACCGCGCGCCCGCAGCAGGTCGACGGCCTCCAGCGCCGCCGTGACGCCCAGCGGGCCGTCGAAGGCGCCGCCGCCGGGGACCGAGTCCAGGTGGCTGCCGGTGACGATCGCGCCGTCGCCGGGCGTGCCCCACCAGGCCCACAGGACGCCGTTGCGGTCGGTCTCGACGTCCAACCCGCGCGCCTCGGCGGAGGCGATGAACCACGACCGCAGCTCCAGCTCCGCCGAGTCGAACCCGTGCCGCGAGTACCCGCCCCGACGCCGGTCGACGCCGACGTCGGCGATGTCGTCGAGCAGACTCACGAGCGGGCCATCGGGACCGCGACCCCGCGCTCGGCGGCGACCTCGTCGGCGCGCGAGTACCCGGCGTCGACGTGCCGGATGACGCCCATGGCCGGGTCGTTCGTCAGCACGCGCTCGATCTTCTGGCCCGCCAGCGGGGTTCCGTCGGCGACACAGACCTGGCCCGCGTGGATGGACCGGCCGATGCCGACGCCGCCGCCGTGGTGGATCGACACCCAGCTGGCGCCGGACGCGGTGTTGACCAGGGCGTTGAGCAGCGGCCAGTCGGCGATCGCGTCGGAGCCGTCGGCCATCGCCTCGGTCTCGCGGTACGGCGAGGCGACCGAGCCGCAGTCGAGGTGGTCGCGGCCGATCACGACCGGAGCGGACAGCTCGCCGGAGGCCACCATCTCGTTGAACCGCACGCCCGCCAGGTGCCGCTCGCCGTAGCCGAGCCAGCAGATGCGCGCCGGAAGTCCTTGGAAGGCAACGCGTTCCGAGGCCATGCGGATCCAGCGGGCCAGGGACTCGTTCTCCGGGAACAGCTCCAGGATCGCCCGGTCGGTCGCGGCGATGTCGGCCGGGTCGCCGGACAGCGCGGCCCAGCGGAACGGGCCCTTGCCCTCGCAGAACAGCGGGCGGATGTAGGCGGGGACGAAACCGGGGAAGTCGAACGCGCGCTCCAGGCCGCCCAGCTTGGCCTCGCCGCGGATGGAGTTGCCGTAGTCGAAGACCTCGGCGCCCTTGTCCATGAACCCGACCATCGCGCCGACGTGCTCGGCCATCGACTCGCGGGCGCGGTCGGTGAACTCGTCGGGCTTCTTGGCCGCGTAGTCCTGCCAGTCGGCCAGGTCGACGCCGCGCGGGAGGTAGGCCAGCGGGTCGTGCGCGGAGGTCTGGTCGGTGACGATGTCGATCTCGACGCCCCGGCGCAGCAGCTCGGGGAACACCTCGGCGGCGTTGCCGATCACGCCGACCGACAGCGCGCGCTTCTCCCGCTTGGCCTTCTCGACGCGCGCGACGGCGTCGTCGAGGGAGTCGGCGAGTTCGTCGAGGTAGCGGGTCTCGACGCGGCGGCGGGCGCGGTCGGGGTCGACCTCGACGCACAGCGCGACACCGTCGTTCATGGTGACCGCGAGGGGCTGGGCGCCGCCCATGCCGCCGAGGCCGGCCGTCAGGGTCAGCGTGCCGCGCAGGGTGCCGCCGAAGCGCTTGTTCGCCACGGCCGCGAACGTCTCGTAGGTGCCCTGGAGGATTCCCTGGGTGCCGATGTAGATCCACGAACCCGCGGTCATCTGCCCGTACATGGTCAGGCCCTGGGCTTCGAGCTTGCGGAACTCCGGCCACGTCGCCCAGTCGCCGACGAGGTTCGAGTTCGCGATCAGCACGCGCGGCGCCCACTCGTGGGTGCGCATGACGCCGACCGGCTTGCCCGACTGGACCAGCAGGGTCTCGTCCTCGGACAGGTCGGTCAGTTCGCGGGTGATCGCGTCGAAGCTGGCCCAGTTGCGTGCGGCCTTGCCGGTGCCGCCGTAGACGACGAGGTCGTCGGGACGCTCGGCGACGTCGGGGTCGAGGTTGTTGTGGAACATCCGCAGCGCGGCCTCGGTCTGCCAGTTGCGCGCGGTGAGCGTCGTGCCACGGGCGGCGCGGACGGGACGGGCGGTGCTCATCGAGAAGCCTTCCTGGTGACGGCGCGCATCAGGTCGCCGGAGCGGATGAGGTCCTCGGCCGCGGCGATCTCCGGGGCGAGGTGGCGGTCAGGACCGGGGCCTTCGACGTGTTCCCGCAGCGCGGCGACGGCCGCGGCGGTCGCCGGGGCGGGCTGGAGGGGTTTGCGCAGGTCGAGAGCCCGCGCGGCGGTCAGCAGCTCGATGGCGAGGACCGTGGTGAGCCCGTCGACCGCCTTGCGCAGCTTGCGCGCGGCCGACCAGCCCATGGAGACGTGGTCCTCCTGCATGGCGCTGCTCGGGATCGAGTCGACCGACGCGGGCACGGCCAGCCGCTTCAGCTCGGAGACCAGCGCGGCCTGGGTGTATTGGGCGATCATGTGGCCGGAGTCGACGCCGGGGTCGTGGGCGAGGAACGGCGGCAGGCCGTGCGACCGGGCCACGTCGAGCATCCGGTCGGTGCGCCGCTCGGCCATGCTGGCGACGTCGGCGACCGGGATGGCCAGGAAGTCGAGCACATACGCGACGGGCGCGCCGTGGAAGTTGCCGTTCGACTCGACCCGGCCGTCGGGCAGCACGACCGGGTTGTCGATCGCGCTGGCCAGCTCGCGGTCGGCCACGGACTCGGCGTGGGCGAGGGTGTCGCGGGCGGCGCCGTGGACCTGCGGGGAACAGCGCAGCGAGTACGCGTCCTGCACGCGGGTGCAGTCGGGGCCGCGATGGCTCTCGACGATCGGGGAGCCCGCCAGGAACCGCGCCATGTTGGCCGCGGACACGCTCTGGCCGGGGTGCGGGCGCAGCGCGTGCAGGTCGGGGGCGAAGACGCGGTCGGTGCCGAGCAGCGCCTCGACACTCATGGCGGCGGTGAGGTCGGCGATGTCGAGCAGGTGCCGCAGGTCGTCGGCGGCCAGGCACAGCATGCCGAGCATGCCGTCGGTGCCGTTGATCAGCGCCAGCCCTTCCTTCTCGGCCAGTTCGACCGGCGCCACCTTGCGCTGCGCCATCGCCTCGGCGGCCGGGCGGAGGTCGCCCAGGCGGTCGCGGACCATGCCCTCCCCCATCAGCGCGAGCGCGATGGACGACAGGGGCGCGAGGTCGCCGGAGCAGCCCAGCGAGCCGTACTCATGCACGACCGGGTGCAGGCGGTGGTTGAGCAGGCCCAGCAGAGCCTCCACAGTGGACTGGCGGACGCCGGTGCGACCGGTCGAGAGGGTCCGCAGGCGCAGCAGCATCAGCGCGCGCACCACCTCCTGCTCGACCTCGGGGCCCGCGCCCGCCGCGTGCGACCGGATCAGCGACCGCTGCAGCTCGGCCCGCTTGTCCTGCGGGATGTGCCGGGTGGCCAGCGCGCCGAACCCGGTGGACACCCCGTAGGTCGGCTTCTCGGCGTTGGCCAACTCCTCGATGTGGGCCCGCGACTTGGCGACGGCGGCCAGCGCGTCCGCGGTGACCTCGACCCGCGCGGCGGTCCGGGCGACCTTGACCACGTCGGCCCGGGTCAGCGGGCCACCGTCGATCTCAACCAGTTCCAGCATGGTCCCCATCTCAACGCGGACCGGGGGCGCGCACGAGGGGGGATCGGGTGAGAGTGTCTGGTATTCCAGACGCGGGTACCTTGGGGCCATGGGCGCCAGCAGCGATGTCCCGGCCCTCCGGCGTGGGCTGGCGGTGCTGCGGCTCCTCGCGGGCAAGGCGGGCCCGGTGACGGCGACGGCGGTGGCTCGGGAGTTGGGACTGCCGCGGTCGACGACATATCACCTGCTCGGCGAACTGGCGGAGGCCGGTTTCGTCACGCACCTGCCGGAGGAGCGGCGGTACGGACTGGGGGTGGCGGCGTTCGAGCTCGGGTCGGCTTACCTGCGGCACGACCCACTGGAGCGGTTGGCGCGGCCGCTGCTGCGGCGGTTGATCGAGCGGACTGGGCACACTGCGCATTTGGGCGTGCTGCATGGTGGGGAGACGCTGTACTTGCTTCGGGAGCAGCCCGCGCATCCGCACACCGTGGTGACGGATGTCGGCGTTCGGCTGCCCGCGCACCTGCCTGCTTCGGGGCGGGCGATTCTGGCGCACCTGCCCGCTGCGCAGGTCAGGGCGCTGTTCCCGACGCGGTCCAGTTTCGTGCGCCGCACGGGCCGGGGGCCGGAGCACCTGCCCGCGCTGCGGGGCCTGCTGGCGGTCGAGAAGCGGCGGGGGTGGGCGGTGGAGGACGGGTACGTCACCGAGGGCTTCGCCTCGGTAGCGGCGGCCGTGTTCGACCACACCGGCCGCCCGATCGCCGCGATCAGCACAACGTTCCGCCACGTCTGCCCCGACGAATGCGGCGAGACCTGGGCCGACCTCGCCCATGAAACGAGCCGCGCGGCCAGTGAACTGACCGCGCGGCTCGGGGGACGCTGACTAGATACCGGCCGTGGCCAGCCAGTCCTTGGCGACCTTGGCGGCGTCCGGCTTGTCCGGGGCCGACAGTTTGCCGTTGAGTTCGATCAGGATCTCGGTGGTCAGCTTCTTCGAGATCGCGTTGAGGACCTGCTTGACCGTGTCCGACGCCTTCGACTTGTTGATCAGGGGGACCACGTTCTGCGCGGCGAAGTTCGCCTTCGGGTCCTCCAGCACGACGAAGTTGTTCGCCGCGATGGCCGGGTCGGTGGTGAACAGGTCAGCCGCCTGCACCGCGCCCGACTTCAGCGCGTCGACGGTCAGCGGGCCGCCCACGTCCAGCGACTTGTACTCCGAGACCTCCAGGTTGTACGTCGCCTTAAGGCCGGGGAGGCCGTCGGCGCGCTTCTGGAATTCCGGGGGGCCGCCGAAGACGACCGGGCCCTTGGCTGCCAGGTCGGCGATCGACTTGACGCCCAGCTTGTCGGCGGTTTCCTTGCTGACGACGACCGCGTCCTTGTCCTCGGCGGCCGACTTGTCCAGCACGGTCAGGTTCTGCGGCAGCGCTTTCTGCAGCGCGGCGTAGACGTCGTCGGCCGTGGTCTCCTTCGCCTCCTTGCTGACGTGGGTCAGCAGGACGCCGGTGTACTCGGGGATCAGGTCGATCGAGCCGTCCTGCAGGCCCGCGAAGTAGGTCTCGCGGCTGCCGATGTTGAGCTTCTTGGTGACCTTGACGCCCTTGGCCTCCAGCGCGCCCGCGTAGATCTCGGCGAGCAGGGTGCTCTCCGGGAAGTTGGCCGAGCCGATGGCGATGGTGTCGGCGGCGGCCGGGGCCGCGGTGCTCGACGGGCCCGCCAGCGGGTCGGAACCGCCCCCGCAGCTGGTCAGGGCCAACGCCGTGGCCGTCGCGGTCGCCGCCCAGGCGAGTACGCGCTTCATGGACGATCTCCTCACGTTGATTTCCTGATGCGGGTGTCCCGCAGGCCCGGCGAGACGACGAGCCACTGCGCGCCCGCCAAGACCAGTTCCACGGTGATGGCCAGCGCCGCGATGAGGATCGCGCCGCCCGCCATGCGGTCGAACTCGCGCAGGGCGAGGCCGTCGACGATGAACCGGCCGAGGCCGCCGAGCGCGACGAAAGCGGCGATGCTGGCGGTGGCGATCACCTGCAGCACCGCGGTGCGCAGCGCGCCGAGGATCAGCGGGAGCGCGTTGGGCAACTCGACCTTGAGCAGCACCTCGCGCTCGCGCATGCCCATCCCGCGCGCGGCGTCCACCGCCGCTGGGTCGACGTTGCGGATGCCCGCGTACGTCCCGGCCAGCAGCGGCGGGATGGCGATGAGCACGAGCGTGATCGTCATGGCCTCGAAGGCCAGCAGCAGGCCCATCGACAGCACGAGCAGGATCAGCAGGCCGAGTTCGGGCAGCGCTCGGAAGGCGTTGACCAGGCCGACGACGAACGTGCCGCCGCGGCCGGTGTGGCCGATGTAGGCACCCAGTGGCACCGCTATCGCCGCGGCGATCGCCACCGCGACGGCGGTGTAGGTGAGGTGCTCGACGAGCCGCTGCGGGATGCCGGGGGTGCCCAGCGTCCTGGTCCAGTTGTCGGGGTCGCTCAGCCAGTCCCAGACGTTCATCGCGCCGCCCTCGTCCACGGGGTCAGGAACCGGCCGGCCAGCACGAGCAGGGCGTCGACGGCGAGCGCGAGCACGACGATGGAGACGATGCCCGCGATGATCTCGGCGTAGTTGCCGCGCTGGTAGCCCTCGGTGAGGAAGTAGCCGAGGCCGTGCACGCCGATCAGCGAGCCCACGCTGACCAGGCTGATGTTCGACACGGCCGCGACTCTGGTGCCCGCGAGCAGCACCGGGACGGCCAGCGGCAGGTCGACGGCGAAGAACCGGCCGACCGGGCGGTAGCCCATCGCGGTGGCCGCGGCGGCGACGGTGGCCGGGACCGCGGCCAGTGCGTCGGCGACCACGCGCACCAGCAGGGCCACGGTGTAGACGGCGAGCGCGATCTGGACGTTGACCGGGTCGAGGATCAGCGTGCCGAGCAGCAGCGGCATCATCACGAACAGGGCCAGCGACGGGATCGTGTAGAGCAGGCCCGCGGCGGGGACGAGGACCGTGCGCGCGACGCGGGACCGGCTGGCCACCCAGCCCAGCGGCAGCGAGATCAGCAGCCCCGCCACGAGCGGGACCAGCGCGAGCCACAGGTGGTAGCGGGCCAGTTCGAAGAGCTGGTCGAGGTGGTCGATGACCCAGGTCACGTGGGCACCTCACCGGAGCGGCGGGCGTCGGCCAGCGCCTTGACCACGGTGTCGGCGACCACCCCGCCGACGACCGCGCCTTCCGCGTCGACCGCGATGCCGAGCGCGGCGGGCGAGCTGAGGGCGGCGTCGAGCGCGGTACGCAGCGATCCATCGTCCACTTGGAACAGCGAGCCGCCGGAGACGAGATCCTCCGCGCGGACCACACCGCCCACAGTGGACAGTGAAGCTTCGGAGACCCAGCCGAGCGGCCTGCCCTCGGCGTCGACCACGACCGCCCAGCCCGAGTCGAGCTCCGCGCGGGCCTGCTCGACGTCGGCGCCGAGCGGGACCGTGGCCACCGGGCCGACCGGAACCCCTTGCGCGGAAAGGAAACCGAGCGCGCGGTAGCCGCGGTCGCGACCGACGAACGAGGCGACGAAGTCGTCGGCCGGCTTGGCCAGCAGCGTCGCGGGCGTGTCGTACTGGGCGAGCTTGCCGCCGACGCGCAGCACGGCCACCTTGTCGCCGAGTTTGATGGCCTCATCGATGTCGTGGGTGACGAACACGATCGTCTTGCCCAGCTCGGATTGCAGCCGCAGCAGCTCGTCTTGCAGCCCGTCGCGCACGATCGGGTCGACGGCGCTGAACGGCTCGTCCATCAGCAGCACCGGCGGGTCGGCCGCGAGCGCCCGCGCCACGCCGACACGCTGCTGCTGGCCGCCGGAGAGCTGCGCGGGGTAGCGCTTGCCGAGCTCGGCGGGCAGGCCGACCCGTTCCAGCAGCTCAGCCGCGCGGCGCCGGGCCTCGGCCTTCGACGCGCCCGTGAGCACGGGGACGGTGGCGACGTTGTCGAGCACCGTGCGGTGCGGGAACAGGCCCGCGTGCTGGATGACGTAGCCGATGCCGCGACGCAGCTGAGCGGGACGCTGGGCACGGATGTCGGTGCCGTCGAGCAGGATCGTGCCGGAGGTGGCATCGATCATCCGGTTGATCATGCGCAGCGATGTCGTCTTGCCACAGCCGGACGGTCCGACGAAGACGGTGATACACCCGGCGTCGATCGTCAGGCTGAGGCTGTCGACCGCGACCGTTCCGTCGTCGTACTGCTTTGTCACGGCCTGGAACTCGATCACTCGAAGCCCCTTGTGTCGAAGTTGATCGTCTGACCCTAACCCCAAGCACCGACAGCGGCAGCGCGTTCCACGATGTGAAGACCCCTATTAACCCCTGGCGGAAGACCCGGTCCGTAGGCTCTCCGGGTTGTGGCCGACACCCTCCAGACGTACCTCGCCGACCGCGGCGTCCACTCCCGCCCGCTGCGGCGGTTGCTGACACTGCTCTCCGACGGCCCGCAACCCCTTGACCTGCTGATTCGCACCGCCGCGGTCCCCCGCCGGACGGTCGAGGACCTGCTCGCCGCGGCGGGCGCCCAGCGCGACGGCGAGTTGTGGAGCGCCGACGTCGACCCGGAGCAGCCGCTGCCCGAGCACGACCTGTCGCCCCTGGCGGGCATCCTGGCGGGCGTCCCGGCGCCGAAGCGCGCGCTCGACCACGTGCAGGCCGACCTGGACACGATGGTCCGGCGCGCCCGGTGGCTGGACGAGACGTACTACCTGCCCGGCGCCCACCTGGTGTGCGTCGGCGACCACGACCTGACCGCGCTGGCCGCGTGCACCGCCCGGCCGGAACTGCGCGCCACCGTCGTCGACCTCGACGAATCGCTGCTGGAGTACATCGACACGACCGCGCGCGCCCGGGGGCTGAACATCGAGTGCCTGCACGCCGACTTCCGCTTCGGCCTGCCCGAGCTGGACGCCGACCTGGTGTTCACCGACCCGCCGTACACCCCGGAGGGCATGCGGCTGTTCCTGGCCAGGTCGATCGAGGCGCTGCGCGGACCGGACGGTCGCGTGGTCGTCGCGTACGGCTACAGCACGCGGAATCCGGCGCTGGGGCTGAAGGTCCAGCAGGAGGTCGTGCGGCTGGGGCTGGTGTTCGAGGCGGTGCTGCCGGGGTTCAACCGCTACCTGGGCGCGCAGGCCGTGGGCAGCGCCAGTGACCTGTACGTGCTGCAGCCGACCGCCCGCGCGCCGAAACTGGCCGACTCGGGGCCGGGGATCTACACGCACGGCCCGCAGTCGGTCGAGTCCGGCGGCACGGACCCGGCCGCGTCCGCCGCTCTCCTTCGCCTCACCCGCGGCGACGGCGTTGAGCAGCCGGAGGCTCGGCGTCCCGCCTGGGCAGAGCCGGTGCGGGCGACGAAGCCGGTCGCGTATGACCTGATGGCCGATCCGGGTCCGTGGCTGGCTCGGGTGCTGCTGGCGGGTCCGGCGGTGCGGGTGGGGGCGCTGGTGGCGAACAACCACCCGGACGTCGCCGACCAGAAGGGACAGGTCGCGCTGCGGGAACTGGTGGACGGCAAGTACCGGCTGACGTTCCACCGCAGCACCCCGGACGGGAAGCACGCCGTCGTCATCGCCGAGCCGGTGGATGGCGGAGGCGTCCGCGCGGAACTCCTGCGCAGGGCCCACGGCAAACTGGGCAACGTGTGGCGCGAGGCGCTGATCAGGGCGAACGAGGGCCTGACGAAGCGGGAGGCGAAGGAGCGGGTGGCCGAACTCGCCCCGCACGCCGAGGACCTCGGACACCGCCTCATCGACCTCCCCCGCCACCGCGTCGCCGCGATCCTCGCCGCGGCCGGATGACGAAAGGGGCCGCCCTGAAACCAGGGCGGCCCCTCACCTCAGATGACCCGGACCTTCGGGATGCTCGCCCCCGGCACCGGCGCCACCGGAGCCCGCTGGGGCTCCAGGGTCGGCGGGGCCTGCGGGTGCGGATCCGGCTCCAGGACACCGATCCGCTCAACGCTCACGCCCGGCCACAGGCCGAACGGGAAGTTGCCGAGCGACTCGCCCGCGCCCAGTTCGCTGTGGCGTTCCAGGGTGGCGCGCAGCGACCCGTCCGCCCGGTCGTTGTAGACCTCCAGCGACGGATACCGGCTGGCCACGCCGTAGATGCTCGCGCCGCCGCCGCTGACCGGCTTGATGCGCATGGAGCCGAAGACGGCCATGCTCAGCAGTTTCGCCTCCGGGTGCAGCGGGTTGAACGTCAGATAACCCAGCTCCAGGGTGCCGTCGGTCGTCTGCGTCACGCCGATCTGGGAGTCGGCGACCGCGCACTTGCTGCCGTCGGAGCGGCAGGTCGGGTTGGTGCGGGCGATCAACGCGCCGTTCTCGAAGTCCGCGTAGACGCCGAAGCGGACCTTGTCGGGGGCGAACGACGAGTTGAACGACCGGCCGTCGCCGATGTCGTCGACCACTGTGGACGTCGAGATGAAGCCACCGATGCGGACCAGGCCCATGCCGGGGACCTTGTTCATCCGCATGACCCGGACCTTGGACTGCGCGCCCTTGTAGCGCGGGTCGGTGGTGCCGGGGTAGAGGAAAGCAGCCAGCTTCATGTCGTAGGCCGAGTTCGGGTTCGGCGCGCGTCCATAGAGGACCTTGAACTCGGTGGAACCCTTGATCGCGGGCGCCGCCGGGGTCGAGGTGACGTTCTCGTCGTGGATCGGGGCGACGATGGCGAGGATGTTGCCGTAGGTGTGCGGCGGGCTCGGCGCGTACGGGTTCATGTTGCTGACCCGGGTGACCTTGTTGCCGTAGTTGCCCTCGATCGTGGAGATCCGGCCGTCGGTCCCCACGTACTCGACCACCGCGGTGTGCACACCACCGCCGCCGCTGGGGCCGTAGATCACGATGTCACCCGGCTTGGCCTTGTTCTTGGCCCGCAGCAGGCCGTTGCGCTGGCCCCACTGCAGCAGGGTGCCGCTGTAGTCGGTGTACGCCGAGCCGATGCCCGCCTGCTTCCACGTCCACGTCGCGAACATGGTGCACCACGGCGCGCCGCAGCGGACACCGTTGGCGCCGAAGGGGTTGCAGTTGTCGCCCCACTCGGCGAGACCCATCTGGGAGCGGGCCGCCGCGACGATCTCGCCGCGGATCTCGCCCGCCTCGCCGGAGGACACCGTGCCGGTGCCGCCGCCCGCGACGCCGACGCCGCTGCAGCGCGGGACGTGGCCGAGGAAGCCGTCGGTGCCGGTCTTGATGTAGGCGTCCGGGACCCAGTAGCCCTGCGGGGTGTAGTCCCAGATGGAGCTGCCGTTGACGGACGGGCCGAGGTCCTGGCACTTGATGTAGACGTCGGCGCCCGCGAGGTAGGCGTCGGTCTTCGCGCGCACCTCGGGGTTGATGCTGCTGCGGCCGTCGATGGCGACCTTGGCCTTGTACGGCCCGTACGCGCCGTTCGCGCCCGGCTTGCCGCCGCCGACGCCGATCTCCGAGCAGCGCGGCAGGCCGTCGAGGAAGCCGTTGACGCCGGTGGTGATGTAGGTGTCGGGGATCCAGTAGCCGGTGGAGGTGAAGCCCCACACCGAGTTGCCGTTCACCGCGGTGCCGTTGTCCTGGCACTGCAGGTAGACGTCGGCGCCCGCGAGGTAGGCGTCGGTCTTGATCCGGTCGGCCGGGTCCGGCGACCCGCGGCCGTCGATGGCGACCTTGGCCTTGTACGGCCCGTAGTGCCCGCCCGGGCGGCTGCCGCCGCCGATGCCGACCTCCGAGCAGTGCACGACGCCGGGCATGAAGCCGTCCACGCCGGTCGACACGTACGCGTCGGGGATCCAGTAGCGGTCGGTGGTGTAGTTCCACACCGCGTTGCCGTTGACGGCCGGGCCGCCGGACTGGCAGCGGATCCAGACCTTCGAGCCCGCGAGGTAGGCGTTCGTCTTGACCCGGTCGTTCACATCGGGCGACCCGCGGCCGTCGATATCGACCTTCGCGAGGAACGGGCCGTGGCCGCCGCCGAAGTTGCCGAGCACGTTGCCGATGAGCGCGCGCAGCTCCGAGCAGCGCGGCAGGCCGGCGAGGAAACCGTCAGAGCCGGTGCTGACATAGGCGTCGGGCACCCAGTAGTTGTCGTCGGTGAAATCCCAGACCGCGTTTCCGTTGACCGCGGGACCGGCCTCCTGGCACATGATCGGCACGCTCTGCCCGGCCAGATAGGCGTTGGTCTTGATCCGGTCGTTCACGTTCCGGCTGCCGCGGCCGTCGATGTCGACCTTCGCCGGATAAGAGGTGGCCTGGTTGATGTTCAGGCCACCGGAGATGCCCCGGTCCTTGCACCGCTGCAAACCGGGCAGGAAATCGTCGGTGCCGGTCGCGACATACGCGTCGGGAATCCAGAAACCGGACGTGGTGAAGTCCCAGATCGCGCTGCCCGCGACGACCTCGCCCCAGTCCTGACACTTGATGTTGACCTCTTCACCAGCGACGTAGGCGTTGGTGCGGGTCCGGTCGTCGACGCGGGCCGTTTTGCGGCCGTCGATGTCGACCTTCGCGGTGAAAGGTCCGAGATAGTCCACGGCCTGCGCCGGGGACGTGCTTATTGCGGTGGAGGAAAGGGCGACCAGGACAGCCAGCCCCGCCGATCTCCACCGGCCACGAGTTGTACTCACGGCGCGGAAATGTAAGGAACGCTTGATCCACCGTTAACCTTGGGCCTGGCGATTAGCGCGGTGGGTCACATTCGGATCAATGACCCGAATCACGTTCCGCTGGGAATGTGCACCGGCCCGAGCTTCATCATCTCGCGGAATTCGCGCGCGGGCAGCGGCCGGGAAAGCAGCCAGCCCTGGTAGGCGTCGACACCCACGCCGCGCAGGACGTGGAACTGGGTGGCGTTCTCGACGCCCTCGGCGACGCAGCTGCGGCCCATCGCGCGGGCCATGTCGACCAGGGCGCGGGCGACGGCGAAGTCGGAGGCGTCGGTGGCCACGCCGGAGACGAACCGGCGGTCGATCTTGATGATCTGCGCGGGCAGTTCCTTGAGCCGCGCCAGCGACGAATAGCCGGTGCCGAAGTCGTCGACGGCGAACCGCACGCCGCGTTCGACCAGCTCGCCCATGGCCTCGCGGCTGCGCGACGGCAGGTCGATCAGGCTCGTCTCGACCAGTTCGAGGACGACCCGGTCCCACGCGATCCCTGTCGCCGCAACGGTTGCGGTGACAACTTCCACGAACTCCGGGTCGCCTGGCACCAGTCCGGCCAGGTTGACCGCGATGGCGACGCCGCCGCCCAGCGTGCCGCCGGTCATCTGCGGCCACTCGGCGGCCTCGGTGAACGCCGCGCGCAGCACCCAGCGGTCGAGTTCGCCGAGCAGGTCGCCCTGTTCGGCGACCGGCAGGAACTCGCCCGGCAGCAGCAGGCCGCGCTCCGGGTGTGGCCAGCGGACCAGGGCCTCGGCCGACAGCACCGTGCCGTCCGGGCCGACCACCGGCTGGTAGTGCAGGACGAGCTGGTCGTTGGCGATGGCCTCGCGGAGCTGGCCTTCGAGCAGCATCTGGCTGTTGGCCGAGGCGATCAGCGCGTCGCTGGCCAGCGAGACCCGGCCGGTGCCGCGCTCCTTGGCCGCGAACATCGCCGCGTCGGCGTAGCGCAGCAGGTCGGCGCCGCTGGTCTCCGGACCGGACGGCACAGCCGCGCCGATGCACGCCGAGACCCGAAGCAGCTGGCCGCGCACGGGAACGGCGGTGCGCAGCAGCTTCGCGGCGAGGTTCGCCAGCGCCTCGACCCCGCCAACTTCGTCGACGTCGGAGCAGATCACGACGTACTCGTCGCCGGACATGCGCGCCACGGTGCAGCTGGGCGGCAGGCCGCGTTCGAGCCTGCGGGCCAGGGCGGTGATCAGCTCGTCGCCGACGTCGTGGCCGAGGGAGTCGTTGACGCGCTTGAAGTTGTCGACGTCGCAGAACAGCAGCGCGATCCGCTCGTAGTCGCGCCCGCCGAGCAGCTTGGCCAGCAGCTCCTTGACCGCGGCGCGGCCGGGCAGTCCGGTCAGCTCGTCGTGGGTGGCCTGGTAGCGCAGGCGTTCCGCGGTGCGGCGGCGGTCGGTGACGTCGGCGAACACGACCAGCCAGAACCGCTTGCCGTCGTCGGCGACGGACACCGTGGCGTTGAGCTCGCAGTAGACCGGCTTGCCCGCGGCCGTGATCAGCACGCGCTGTCCGCTGTGGAACGAGTGGGTGCCGTGGCGCTTGGCGTCGCGGTCGTCGGGGTGGGTGAGCTGCTCGGCGGTCATCCCGCGCAGCCGGTCGAGGTCCATGCCCAGCAGCGAGCACAGCGCGTCGTTGGCGTCGACCAGGCGCTCGGAGTCGTCGAACAGGGCGATGCCGACCGGGGTGATGGCCACCAGGTCGGTGAACCGCTTGCTGGAGCGCTGCATGCGCGTCTCGGTGGACCGCTGCTCGGTGACGTCCTGCGCGGTGCCGATCATGACCGCGTCGCCCTGGTCGGCGCCCGCGGCCTCGCCGCGGATGCGGAACACGCGGCGCTTGCCGTCGGGCCGGATGACCCGGTGCTCGCACTCCACGGGTCTGCGGGTGCTGGCCAGCTCCTGCCAGCGCTGGTCGACCCACCCGCGGTCGTCGGGGTGGACCAGCTCCATGTAGTCGGCGTAGGTGATCTTCGTGCCGGGCTCGACCCCGCCCAGCTCGTAGAGCATGGACGACCACAGGCACTCGTTGGTCTCGGTGTTCCACTCCCAGGTGCCCAGCCGCGCGACGCGCTGGGCCTCCCTGAACAGCCTGCCGTCCTGGCTGAGCTGGCGTTCCATGGCGCGGAACTTCGTGAAGTCCTGCACGGTGCCGTGCACGCGCACGGCCTTGCCCTCCGCGTCGCACTCGGTTCTGGCACGGACCAGGTAAGTCCGTTCGCAGGCCAGGTCGCGCACCTCCAGCTCGATAGGCTGGGAGGAGCGCGACGTGGCCAGGCGCGAGCGGAATCGGTTCAGCGCGGGCATGTCGTCGGGGTGCACGAGCGCGATCAGCTCGTCCAGGGTGCTGCGCGGCGACAGCCCGCACAGCCTGCACAGACCGTCGGAGAGGTAACCGGAGCCGGTGGCGAAGTCGAAGGTCCAACTGCCCAGCCGGGCTATCCGCTGGGCCTCCAGTAACAGCGCCCGTTCGGCGACGGCGTCGGCCATGCCGTCCGGCGCGACCGGCGCGGCCAGGTCCGGGGCGAGAATCCGACCAGCGTCGACGTCAAGACCGCTGGTCGGCACGACCCCGGGTAGCCCGACGCGCACGACATGCTCGGCCACGGCGCGATCCCTCCACCCTTGGTAGGCGGGTTGGGCACCGTGCCGAGCATCCCGCCGGCCCTCAGGCTACCCCGTCCTCCTTCGCCGCCCGTGCGACAGCCGCCGCGACCTCGGGGGCAACCCGCGGGTCGAGGGCGCTCGGCACGATCTTGTCGGCGGCGAGATCGTCTTCGGCGACCGCGGCGATGGCGTCCGCGGCGGCCAGCTTCATCCGCTCGGTGATGCGCCGGGCACCCGAGTCCAGCGCGCCGCGGAAGATGCCGGGGAAGGCGAGGACGTTGTTGATCTGGTTCGGGAAGTCGCTGCGCCCGGTGGCCACGATCGAGGCGTACTTGCCCGCGATGTCGGGGTGGATCTCCGGGTCGGGGTTCGACAGCGCGAAGACGATGGAGTCCTTCGCCATGGTGGCGATGAGCTCCTCGGGCACCGTGCCGGACGACAGACCGACGAACACGTCGGCGCCTGCCAGTGCCTCCGCCTGGCCCCCGCGCAGGCCACCGAGGTTGGTGACCCCGGCCATCTGCTCCTTGATCGGGTTCAGGTGGTCGCGGCCGGAGTGGATGATGCCGCGCGAGTCGAGCAGGGTCACGTCGCCGACGCCCGCGGCCAGCAGGATCTTCGCGCAGGCGATGCCCGCGGCGCCCGCGCCGGAGATGACGACGCGCTGGTTGGCGATGTCCTTGCTCAGGACCGTGTTGGCCCCGCGCAGCGCGGCGAGCAGCACGATCGCGGTGCCGTGCTGGTCGTCGTGGAAGACCGGGCAGTCCAGCGCCTCGATGAGCCGCTCCTCCAGTTCGAAGCAGCGGGGAGCGGAGATGTCCTCGAGGTTGACCGCGCCGAACGACGGCCGCAGGCGAACCAGGGTCTCGATGATCTCGTCGACGTCGGTGGTGTCGAGCACCAGCGGGATGGAGTCGAGCCCGCCGAAGGTCTTGAACAGCGCGGCCTTGCCTTCCATGACCGGCAGCGAGGCGCTCGCGCCGATGTCACCGAGGCCGAGTACCGCCGTGCCGTCGGAGACGACGGCGACCAGGCGCGCCGCCCAGGTGTAGCGCTGCGCCAGCGAGGCGTCCTCGGCGATCGCGCGGCTCACCTTCGCCACCCCGGGGGTGTAGGCGATGGCCAGCGACCGGGGGTCGGCCAGCGGCTTGGTCACCTCGACGCCGAGCTTGCCGCCCTCGTGCGCGCGGAAGATCTCCTCGTCGGTGATGGGGCCTGAGTCGTCCACGGCGGTCTCTCGGTAGTCGTTCAGTGCGGTCATGAAGGCGTCCCTCCTGGGACTCGCGCCGGAGGATGGCGCGAGCGATCGCCGGACGTGACTCCGAAGTCCGGACACGGGCTTGGTCTGTAGTCGCACGGGCGCTGGTTCGCGTCGCTGGCGGACTGCGGAGTAGGGGTCGACGGCTGGGTTTACCGGTCGCGTGCCCGGGGTGTGGGCGGCGGCCGTTGGACGCTGCGGTGCGCACAGTGTGACAGGACCAGTGTGTCCTGTCTGCGGTCGGGATCACATCGAGGCGCACTAAATCCGCACGTCAGGAGCGGTTTTACCAAGACGTCCGTCCGGTTTGGTTTACCGGCCGGTTTTGTCGGAGAGTCACAACGCGAGCGTGCTGACTTCGCCGGGATCCGGCTCACTACGCTGCCCCCATGCAGGCACGAGAGCTCAAGATCCCCGGCACGTTCGAGTTCACCCCGCGGACCTTTCCGGACTCCCGCGGCGTGTTCGTCTCCCCGTTCCAAGGGGACGCGTTCGCCGAAGCGGTGGGTCACCGGCTCACCGTCGCCCAGACCAACCACAGCAAGTCGAAGCGCGGTTCCATCCGCGGCCTGCACTTCGCCGACGTCCCACCCGGACAGGCCAAGTACGTCTACTGCCCCCAGGGCGCCCTGCTCGACTTCGTCGTCGACATCCGCGTGGGATCACCCACGTACGGCGTGTGGGACGCGGTCCGCCTCGACCCGGTCGACTTCCGCGCGGTGTACGTGCCGGAGGGCATCGGCCACGGCTTCGTGGCCCTTGAGGACGACACGGTGATCTCCTACCTTTGCTCCACCGGCTACAACCCGGGCGCCGAGCACGGCATCAACCCGCTCGACCCGGAACTGGCGCTGCCCTGGTCGCCGGACGTGGAGCCCCTGCTGTCCGAGAAGGACGCCGCCGCGCCCACGCTGGCCGAGGCCGCCGCGGCCGGTCTGCTGCCCCGCTACGAGGACTGCCAGGCCCGGTACGCGGCCCTCAGAGGCGACCGGGCCTAGGCCAGAGCCGCCAGCGGATCACCGCGTGGACCTGGGCCGGGCCGAGGTCGCGGGAGTCGGTCGAGGCGTCGGGGAAGTCGCCTTCGACGTGCCAGCCAGTGGCTTGTTCTTCCTTGGCGCGTTTTACGGAGAGCTGGCCCGGCCTGCTCGCCCAGGTGACCAGGACGACATCACCAGGTTTGGGTGACTTGCGCACGGCCAGAACCGTGTCGCCGTCCGCCAGCGTCGGCGCCATCGACGGCCCGCGCACCACGACCCGCCGTACCGGCATCCTGCCCAGTGGACTCAACGATCACCTCCGCCTGCCTCACCAGCATGCCGGGAGTAGGGTCGGTCCCGTCGGAGCACCCCGTTTTGCCGTTGGAGGAACAATGCGACTGCTGTCGCGCGTCTTCGCGCCTCGCCTGGAGGCCACCGCCCACTGTGACCTTCCCTGCGGCGTGTACGACCCGGCCCAGGCCCGCATCGAGGCCGAGTCCGTGCTGGCGGTCCAGAAGAAGTACCAGGAGAACGAGGACCCCGAGTTCCGCACCCGCGCGATCCTCATCGCCGAGCAGCGCAGCGAGCTCGTCAAGCACCACCTGTGGGTTCTCTGGACCGACTACTTCAAGGCCCCGCACTTCGAGAAGTACCCGGACCTGCACGACCTGTTCAACCGCGCCACCAAGGCTGCGGGCGCGGGCGGCACCAAGGGCTCGATGGACCCGGCCACCGGCCAGGCCCTGCTGGACCTGATCGCCGAGATCGACAAGATTTTCTGGGAGACCAAGAAGGCGTGAGGCAGGCAGGCGGACAACGCCCCTGACTGGCCTGATCTTGTGGCCAACAGCCCCCGGTCCTCGGTTGGACACGGGGGCTGTTGGCTGCCTCGAACGCGCGGCAGCCAACGCTGGAACGAATGTCTTCGGTGGTGGCGCTTGTCAGCCCTTGCGAATCACCTGATAGATCGTCTCGGACTTCGGCGTAGGACGCGGCACCTTGGTCCAGCCGATCTCCTCGGCTCGGTGCGCGATCGCGGCCTTGACCTCCGCCGGATCGGTCTCGTCCTCGAAGAAGGCTATCGACAGACCGTTGCCAGTGGCCGGGTCAAGCAGGTGATAGGCGTCGAGGACCCCGGGAACGGTCTTCGCCGCGTCGATCACCCACTGTCGGTCGTCATCGGGCATCGGCTCCCACACCGCGATACGTGCGATCACGAGCAACCACCTCCCGCAGTATGAATCGGACCGCCGGAGACCGGTGTTAGCTGCCCCTGTCCGGGCCAGGTCAAGGGCCGGTCCCCGGGTCATCCCGGATGATCACCGACCCGGCCGCCGACAGGCTGGGCGCATGAAGAAGATCAGCGCGATCCTGGCCGCCGCAGCCGCAACGATCGCCCTAGCGGCTCCAGCCACAGCCGGCCCAGAGTTCAGCTTCGCCGACTGCCCCACCATCCCCGCCGCCGCCGACCCCAAAGCCTGGCGCTGCGAGGAAATGGCCGCCACCGGCACCATCCGACTCGGCCGCCTGCCCACCCTCGACGCAGGCACCCTCCGCCTCACCTTCGCCGAAGGCAGGCTGGACGGGAAATTCGCGCAAACCTTCGGCAAACTCCGGGCAGACGAAATCCCCGTCCCCCGCTCCCACCTGCGTCTCCGGCTCGAATACGCGGGCTACGCCGACTTCGAGTCCAACGACGAACGCATGGGCGAACTCCACCTCAACCTCGCCGTCACCGGCCCGCTCATCCCCGAGACCTGCGAGATCGGCCCCATCCGCTTCATCACCCAACGCACCGCGCCCACCGAGGTCGTGACCACGGACCCGCTGGTCGTGAAGTTCGCTATCGCTGACAACACCTTCACCGCGCCCAACGCGTCCGGCTGCGGCCCGTTCGACAAGATGATCAACCAGCGGTTCGGTCTCCCCAGCCAGGCAGGCGAGTCGAGTCTCCGACTAGCGACCCGAGTCGGGATCAGGAGCTACGCGACACCTTGATCGTGATGATCGCCGACACGACCTCGACCCCGTCCTTGTCCGTGATCGACACCGGAACCGGCAGGTCGAAGGGCTCGTCACCGAAAGCAGGGATGACCGGCAGTTCAGCCACAGCGCGCAGGCTCGACTTGGCCTTCGCGACATAGGACACCGTCATCCCCTTGGGGATCCAGCGATGGCTGGTCGGGACCGTGGCCTCGGCCAGCATCCCCATCGCGACCTCGGCCAAGTTGCACGCGGCGATCGCGTGGAACGTTCCGATGTGATTGTGGACACCCCACCACTTCGGCGACCGCACCTCGCACCGACCCGGCCGCATGTCGACCACGGTGGGCAGCACCGTGCCGAAGTACGGCACCCGCAGGTACATGGCCGTCGAGAAGAGGCGCCCGCCAAGGGGACGGTCGGCCAGCTTCTGCCACATCGCATACGTCTTGGTCACGCTCACGAACGTTAAGCTACTCGCCAGTAGCTTTAGCGGCAAGTGCGCACCCATAGGATTCACACATGCTCTACCTGCTGCGACACGGCCAGACCGAGTGGTCTGAGTCCGGTCAACACACCGGCCGCACCGACATCGACCTCACCCCCGACGGCGAGGCGGGTGCCCGGAAGGCGGGCGAGCTGCTGCGCCACCTCCGCGGCGACCGCCCCGCGGTGGTGCTCTCCAGCCCGCGCACCCGCGCCGTGCGGACCGCCGAGCTGGCCGGGCTGACCGTGGACGAGGTCACCGAGGATCTGGCCGAGTGGGACTACGGCGACTACGAGGGCCTGACCACCCCGCAGATCCGCGAGACCGTCCCCGACTGGACCGTCTGGACCCACCCGTGCCCCAACGGCGAGACCGCCGCCGCCATCACCGAGCGCGCGGCCAAGGTCGTCGCCCGGGTGCGTGAGATCGGGCAGGATGTCGTCCTCATCGGACACGGGCACTTCAGCCGGGTGCTCATCTCGGCCTGGATCGGGCAGTCCGCCGAGTTCGGCGTCCACTTCGGACTGGAACCGGCCGGTGTCAGCATCCTCGGCGACGAGCGCGGCGTGCCGCAGATCGAGCGCCTCAACATCCCCGCCTATGGAGAAACCCATGCCTGACCCGCGAATCCGCCGAATCAAGCCGTCCGATGTGGACGCCGTCGTCGGACTGGTCCACGAACTCGCCGACTACGAGCGGGCCCCGCAGGACTGCCACCTCACCACCGAGCAGCTGCACGCCGCGCTGTTCGCCGACGCGCCCGCGCTGTTCGGGCATGTCGCGGTGGTCGACGGGGAGGTCGTGGGCTGCTCGCTGTGGTTCCTGAACTTCTCGACCTGGCGCGGCACACACGGGATCTACCTGGAGGACCTCTACGTGCGGCCGACGCAGCGTGGGTCCGGGCTGGGCAAGGCGCTGCTTCTCACCCTCGCGCAGGAGTGCGTCGAGCGCGGGTTCGAGCGGCTGGAATGGTCGGTGCTCGACTGGAACGAGCCCGCCATCGGCTTCTACAAGTCCCTCGGCGCCATCCCGATGGACGAGTGGACCGTCTACCGGCTCACCGACGGGGCACTCAAAGCCGCCGGTACATGATGTGGATGTCGACCAGGCCGTCCGGGTGCCGGAAGGCGCCCGGCACGGTGCCGACGACCTCGAAGCCCAATGACTTCCACAGGCGGACGGCCGCGGTGTTGGTCGACACCACCGCGTTGAACTGCATCGCCTTGAACCGGCGGCCACGCGCGGCCGAGAGCACGTGGTGGGCCAGGGTGCGGCCGATGCCCTCTCCGGCGCGGTTCGGGTCGACCATGAAGCCCGCGTTCGCCACGTGGTCGCCCAGGCCGGGCTGATTGGGCTTCAGCAGGGCCGTGCCGACGATGTCGGCCCCGTCCTCGGCCACGAACACCACGGCGGGCTCAGGAAGCATCCAGGCGGCCCTTGCGTCGGCCTCGGACGTGTCCGGCGCCCACATGTAGGTCTCGCCCGCGGCCACCACCCGGTGCCACAGCGGCCAGATCCGCGCCCAGTCCGCCTGGGTGGCCTCCCGCACCCGCATGGGTCAGCCCTCCGTGTCGCCCTGCGCCCACGCCGACGAGCGGGTGTGGAACAGCAGCACCAGGGTGCCCAGTACGACCAGGCCCAGCGGGAGGCCGATCTCGGGCCGGTGGGACGGGCCGAAGGCGTACCAGGCCACGCCCAGCAGCAGGATCTCCACGACGATCGCCGGGCTGCGAGCCCAGTACTTGCCCAGCAGCAGGCCAACCCCGGCGGCCAGCACGCCCGCGGAGATCACCGCGAAGTACGCGGCCTCGCCGTAGACGTTGTTGCCCGGGGTGGAACTGCCGGAGACGACGAGGATGACGGCGAAGACCAGGCCAGCCAGGCCCTGGAGGGCGACCAGGCCCCCCGCGCCGAGGATGGTCCGAGGGGCGTCGGATGCGATGCGCACGGCGGCCTTTCACGAGCGGATTTAGCGCACGATGACGTTCCGTGCACACCGCCGATCGTATGCCACCCGGACGGCCGTGGATTTTGTCGGTGGGTCGGTGAAGGATCATGGGCAAGCCCTCGAGGTCGATGAGCAGACGGTCGTCTGGGTGCACTCACCGATGCCGGGGCGAGCAGCGGTGCCGAAGGGAGATCGAACTCAGTCACGCACGACACGGTTACGCAAAACCCGATGGGATGACGCCTCAACCTCACCCGAATGGGGTGGGCGATGGCGAGACAGGAGAGCCTGCTGGCTTACCCTGCGGTAATGCGCGCAGTCCTCGTGGTGAACCCGCAGGCCACCGCGACCACCCCAGCCGGTCGCGACGTGCTCGCGCACGCCCTGGCCAGCCAGGTGAAGCTCGACATCGTCGAGACCGACTACCGCGGCCATGCGATGGCGGCCGCGGCGCAGGCCGCGGTCGACAACGTCGACCTGGTCGTGGCCCACGGCGGCGACGGCACGGTCAACGAGGTCGTCAACGGCATGCTGAGCGTGGGCGGACCGGCGCCGATGCTGGGCGTCGTCCCCGGCGGGTCGGCCAACGTCTTCGCGCGCTCCCTCGGCCTGCCCCGCCACCCGGTCGAGGCCACCCACGTGCTCCTGCGCGCCATCGAGGAGAACCGCAGCCGCGCGGTCGGGCTTGGGCTCGTCGACATCGGCGCAGGTCAGACCCGGTGGTTCACGTTCAGCGCGGGCATGGGCTGGGACGCGGAAGTGGTCGCCGACGTCGACCGCAAGCGCGGCAAGAAGGCCAGCCCGGCGCTCTACACGCGCATCGCGGCGGCCCGCTATCTGCGCCCCCGCCACGGCAGGCCCGACCTGACCGTCGAGATCCCCGGCGAGGACCCGATCGAGGGCCTGCGCCTGGCGTTCATCTCCAACACCGACCCGTGGACCTACATGGGCTCGCGCGCGATCCACCTCAACCACGGCACGTCGTTCGACACCGGCCTCGGCCTGTTCGCCCTGCGGACCATGCGCGCGCACACCGTCGCCAGGCACGTGGTCCAGGCGTTCAGCGCGAAAGGCGAGACCAAGGGCAAGAACCTGGTCCGCCGCGACGACGTCGCCAAGCTGGTCGTGACCGCGAAGGAGCCGGTCCAGCTGCAGTGTGACGGAGACCTCATCGGGGCTCGAACCCGCGTCGAGTTCACGTCGATGCCGGGGGCGTTGACGGTCTCGATCTGATCATCGGTCCAGACCAGCGGCCTGCGAGACCGAATCGTTGCTCTCCGCTTCGAAAGTGCTTTGACGTCGATCTTTCGGGTGAGTTCACTCACCGGGTGCAGAAGAACCCTTGACATCTCCCTGGTTCGTGAAACCATTCACAAGCACCCCGACGACCGGATACGACCTAGAGGCGCGCTATCAGCGCGCCCGAGCGAGGAGCAAGTAGAAATGGACTGGCGCCACCGCGCGGCCTGCCGTGACGAGGACCCCGAGCTGTTCTTCCCTGTGGGAACAAGCGGCCCGGCGATCCTGCAGGTCGCCGAGGCGAAGGCCGTTTGCCACCGCTGCCCCGTCGCTTCCAACTGCCTGTCCTGGGCACTCGAGAGCGGCCAGGATGCTGGCGTTTGGGGCGGAATGAGCGAGGATGAGCGTCGTGCGCTGAAGCGCCGCAACGCTCGGACCCGGGCACGCAGCAACGCCTGAGCTTCCGTCGAAAGGCCCCTGTGCGCGGAAACGCGACACGGGGGCCTTTTGCATTCCTACGCAATGCGGTGAATAGCGATCGACTAACGACGCGACGTTAGCGGGACTCGCAAGATCGCCTCTGTGCCCTTGGGCTCGCGCCGACGCAGTGACAGCGTCCCGCGCAGCTCCGACTCGACGAGCGTCCGCACGATCTGCAGCCCCAGCCCGTTAGTCCGTTCGAGTGAAAATCCGCGGGGCAGGCCCCGGCCGTCGTCGGCCACGACGACATCGACCCACCGGGCGGAGCGCTCCGCGGTGACCACGACCTCGCCGGAGTTGCCCGCCGGGTAGGCGTGCTCGACGGCGTTCTGGATCAGCTCGGTCAGCACCATCACCAGCGGCGTAGCGACCTCGGCGGCGACGACGCCGAACTGGCCGGTCTTGCGGACCTTGACGTGGCTCTCGGCCACGGCGACGTCGCCGACGACCGGGATGACCTTGTCGACCAGGGCGTCGAGGTCGACGCGCTCGTCGACCGACGTGGACAGCGTCTCGTGGACCATGGCGATCGCGGCGACCCGGCGGACCGACTCGGCCAGTGCCTCCTTCGCCTCCGGGCTGCTCGTGCGGCGCGACTGCAGGCGCAGCAGCGCGGCCACGGTCTGCAGGTTGTTCTTCACCCGGTGGTGGATCTCGCGGATCGTGGCGTCCTTGGACAGCAGCGCGCGGTCGCGGCGGCGGACCTCGGTGACGTCGCGGCACAGCACCAGCGCGCCCGCGGGCTTGCCGCCCGGCCGCAGCGGCAGCGCGCGGAACAGCACGGCCGCGCCGCGGCGCGACTCGGCCTCCATGCGCATGCTGGGCTGACCCTCCAGGGCTTGGAGGATGCGCTGGGAGATCTCGGTGGCGTCGAACGGGTCGGCCATCAGCGACCTGGTCAGCGGGGCCAGGCGGACGCCGATGAGGTCGGCGGCGTGGCCCATGCGGTGGTAGGCCGACAGCGCGTTCGGGCTGGCGAACACGACCGCGCCCGCCGGGTCGAGCCGCATCAGGCCGTCGCCGACGCGGGGGCTGGTGTGGACGTCCGGGGACGGCTCTACGGCCGGGAACGTGCCGTCGGTGACCATCTGGCACAGGTCGCCCGCGATCCCCAGGTAGGCGATCTCCAGGGCGCTGGGCACGCGCGGCACGGCCAGGTTGGTCTCGCGGGACAGCACGGCCACGATCTCGCCGCCGAACTGCACCGGGATGACCTCGCGGCGCACCGGCACACCCAGGTGCCAGCGGGGGTCCTCTTCGCGGCAGATGCGGCGCTCGACGATGGCGCGGCGCAGCTGCGGGTGCTCGATCGCGTCGGTGTGGCTGCCGACGACGTCGTCGGGGTGCGCGGTCGGCGCGGTCGTCGGCCGGGCCTGCGCGACGCACAGGAAGCGTTCGTCGGCGTCGGCCGGGAGCGGGGTGCCGTCCTCCCCCTCGGTCTGCTTGACCCAGAGCAGGAAGTCGGCGAACGACAGGTCCGAAAGCAGCTGCCACTCCGCGACAACGGTCTGCAGGTGGTCGACCGCGCCCGCGGACAGGCCGGTGTGGTGCGCGAGCAGGTCGGCCAGGGTGGACACGTCAGCCCACGACGGCGATCAGGTCGTGCTCCTGGATGACGTCACCCTCCTGGACGGCCAGGCGGGTCAGCGTGCCGTCTTCCTCGGTCAGCACCGGGATCTCCATCTTCATGGACTCCAGGATCACCACCGTGTCGCCCGCGTGCAGGTCCTGGCCCTCCTGGGCGACCACCTTCAGCACGCTCGCGACGATCTCGGCATGGATCTCGTGGGCCATCCGACAGTTCCTCCTCGTGGGGTGTTCCGCTCGCGATAATCCAACCACGCTCGGCCCTGGTGAACGCGACAACGGACGCGTGGCAAAATTGTGCACTGAAGGTGTGTCGCGGGTGTGTCACGCGGCGCACGGCCAGTCGAGAAAGTAGAGGAGCACCGATGTCGAAGCGCGCCCGCAAGCGTCGTGACCGCAAGAAGGGTGGCGCGAACCACGGTAAGCGCCCCAACGCCTGAGCACTGGCTCCAGACGTAGACAGGCCCCGGCGGATTCCGCCGGGGCCTGTTGTCACTCTTTGGGGTTTCCGCCGCCGTGTTTGATCACGGTCTGGCGGATCGAAGCGCGCAGGCGCTCCTTGAAGTCGTCCGGCGCGTGGTCGCCGCCGCACTTGCGGGCCAGCAGGATCTTGAGGTGCTCCTCGAGGCCGTACTGCTCCAGGCAGGGGCTGCACTCGTTGAGGTGCCGCTCCAGGAGCGCCCGCCGGGTGACGTCGCACTCGTGGTCGAGGAAGAGCCAGACCTCGTCGAGGACGTCGGAGCAGTCGGTCTCGTGGTCGCCGCCGCAGTTCTTCACGCTCCCGCCACCTCCTGCTGTTTCGCCGGGCGGATGAATCCGCGTTCCCTGGCCACGTCGGCGAGCAGGTCGCGCAGCAGGCGCCTGCCCCGGTGCAGCCGCGACATCACCGTACCGATGGGCGTGCCCATGATCTCGGCGATCTCCTTGTACGCGAAACCCTCCACGTCGGCGAGGTACACCGCGAGCCGGAACTCCTCCGGCAACTGCTGCAGCGCCTGCTTCACGTCGTCGTCGGGCAGCAGGTCCATGGCGTCCATCTCCGCGGAGCGCAGCCCGCTGGAGGTGTGGTTCTCGGCCTTGGCCAACTGCCAGTCGGTGATCTCGTCGGTCGGCGACTGCAACGGCTGCCGCTGCTTCTTGCGGTAGCCGTTGATGTAGGTGTTGGTGAGGATCCGGTACAGCCACGCCTTGAGGTTCGTACCCTCGGAGAACGACTCGAAGGCGGCGTACGCCTTGAGATAGGTCTCCTGGACCAGGTCCTCGGCATCCGCTGGGTTGCGCGTCATCCGCAACGCGGCCGAGTAGAGCTGGTCGATCAGAGGCATGGCGTCACGCTCGAACCGCTCAGCCCTTTGGGCGGAGGTCTCGGTGCGGGGCACCGCGCTCCCTTCCATCGACGAATGCGCATAGCGCTTCACCGAGCGTACGCGGCCGTCGCCGGGTCCGCTGTGGCCCAAGGCACGCCCAGGACGTGACGTTGGACGCTTCGGTTCGTGGATCAGCTCCGTCAGCACATCCCGCTCAACGCGGGCGCTGACGTGGACATTCCCTACGGGGCAGCGATCGGCGCCACTGTCGCGCCGAGCAGCGCGACCAGGTCGGCGGCGGCGAGTTCGACCTCAAGGCCGCGCCTGCCCGCCGAGCAGAACATGGTCGACATCTCGGTGGCTGAGACATCGATGACCGTCCGCAGGCGCTTGCGCTGGCCGAGCGGGGAGATGCCGCCCGCGACGTAGCCGGTGGCCCGCTCCGCGGCGGCGACGTCGGCCATCTTGGCCCGCTTGCCGCCGACGGCCGCGGCGAGCGCCTTCAGGTCGAGCTGCCCGACGACCGGCACGACGCCAACAGTGAGCGCGCCGTCGACGTCGGCGAGGAGGGTCTTGAAGACCCGGCTCGGGTCGACGCCGAGCGCGGCGGCGGCTTCGAGCCCATAGGACTCGTGCCGGGGGTCGTGCTCGTAGGAGTGCACTGTGTGGGCGACCTTGCGCTTGGCCAGCAGCGTGGTCGCGGGAGTTCCTTGGCCTGCCACGGGGTCAGCCTAGGGGGCGCAGGATTCGGTCCAGCCACTCCTCGACCGTGCGGGAGATGCGTGGGAGTTCCTTCTTGAGGCTGTGGTCGCCCGGCATCAGGACGACCTCGCGGTGGTGGCCCGCCGGTGGGCGGCCGAACGAGTCGGATTCGCCCTGGACCACCAGGGTCGGGACGGTCACCGCGTCCAGTTCCGGCAGGCGGGTCTTCTCCGGCTTGCCCGGGGGGTGCAGCGGGAAGGCCAGGCAGACGACGGCGACGGCTTGGCCCTCGGCTGCGGTGCGGCAGGCGACGCGGGCGCCGGAGGAGCGGCCGCCGAAGACCAGGGGCAGGCCGTCGAACCAGAGTTCAGAGAGATGTTCGGCGACGGCCAGCCAGGCGGTGTCGAGTTGGCCCGCGGGGGCAGGGGCGCGACGCCCGGCGACGCGGTAGGGCTGTTCGACCAAGGCGACATGGACGCCCGCGGCGGTGGCGCCTCGGGTGGCGGCGACGAGGTCGGGGGCGCCGATGCCGCCGCCCGCGCCGTGGCCGAGGAGCAGGCCCGCGCGGCCCTCGGGGGCGCAGTGGAGTTCGGCGCGGGCGGGGCCGTGGGGGGTGTCGATCTCAGCGCGCGTCATCGAACAGGTCCAGTTCGCGGGGCTCGTCGAAGGGCGCGAGGAGTTCGGGGCCGTTGTTGCGGACGCTGTTGACGGCCGTGGACACCGGGCGCATCTCCAGGGCGGCGACCAGGTCTTCCGAGGGCGGGGCCAGCAGGTCGGACACCTCGGCGACGTCCGGGTCCAGCCACTGGTCCCACGCCGACTTGGGCAGGATCAGGGGCATGCGGTCGTGGATCTCGGCGGGGAGGCCGACGGCGGCCGTCGTCAGGACCGAGCAGGTGATCAGCAGTGGGGAGTCGTCGTCGGGGCGCCAGGTGGTCCACAGGCCCGCCATCGCCAGGCTGTGGCCGTCCGCGGACGACGTATAGAAAGGCTGCTTGACCTTGCCCTCGCGCCGCCACTCGTACCAGCCGTCGGCGGGGATGATGCAGCGGCGTTCGGCGAGGGACTTCTTGAAGGCGGGCTTCGTCGCCGCGCTCTCGGAGCGGGCGTTGATCATGCGGGCTGCGCCGGAGGCGTCCTTGGACCACGCCGGGACCAGGCCCCAGCGCATGACGCGGAGGGTTCGCTCGGTGCGGGTGGAGTCGACCACGCCCTCGTCGTCGCGCGGATGGCGCTGGACGACTGTCACGACCGGGTCGGTGGGCGCGACGTTGTAGTCGACGTCCGGGCCTTCGCCGCCCAGCACGTCGAGCGCGTCGAACTCGGCCGCCAGGGTCGCCGGGTCCTTCGTGGCCGCGTACCTGCCGCACAACGTCGACTCACCTCCGGTGGGAAGACCAGCATCGTGACACGCCGGACCGACAGTGGCGAGCCGGTATCCACAGGCTCCCCCGCGTACGGGAAGATTGGCGCATGCCGCAGCCCTGGTCAGCCCCGGTAGCGCCCGCCCCCGTCCACGCCACCCTGTCGATCCCCGGCTCCAAGTCGATCACCAACCGCGCGCTCGTGCTCGCCGCGCTCAGTGGTGGCGCCGGGACGCTCACCGGCGCCCTGGAGGGCCGCGACGCCGACCTGATGATCGACGCGCTGCGGTCGCTCGGGGTGCCGATCGAGGTCGACGGCACGACCATCTCCGTCGGCGCCCACGAGGGGCTGCGCGGCCCGGCGACCATCGACTGCGGCCTCGCGGGCACGGTCATGCGCTTCGTCCCGCCCGCCGCCGTGCTGGCCGACGGGGAGATCCGCTTCGACGGCGACCCGCGCGCGCGGGAGCGGCCGATGAACACCGTGCTCGACGCGCTGCGGGCCGTCGGCGCGGCCGTGACCGGCGACGCGCTGCCCTTCACCGTGGCCGGGACCGGCGCGATCGCGGGCGGCACCGTGACCATCGACGCGTCGGCGTCGTCGCAGTTCGTGTCGGGGCTGCTGCTGTCCGGCGCGCGCTACGAGAAGGGCCTGACGGTCCACCACGACGGCAAGCCCGTGCCGTCGATGCCGCACATCGAGATGACCGTCGACATGCTGCGCCAGGCGGGGGTGACCGTCGACGACTCCGAGCCCAACACCTGGCGCGTCGAGCCGGGCCCGATCGCCGCGCGCGACTGGGTGATCGAGCCCGACCTGTCCAACGCGACGCCGTTCCTGGCCGCCGCGGCGGTGACCGGCGGCGCGGTCACCATCACCGGCTGGCCCAGCGCCACCACCCAGCCCGGCGACGCGATCCGCGACATCCTGGCGCGCATGGGCGCGGAGGTTGAGCTGGCCGACGGCGCGCTGACCGTGCGTGGACCGGCCACACTGTCCGGTGTGGACATCGACATGCGCGAGGTCGGCGAGTTGACCCCCACCGTGGCCGCGCTCGCCGCGCTGGCCGACGGCCCGTCGCACCTGCGCGGCATCGCCCACCTGCGCGGCCACGAGACCGACCGGCTCGCCGCGCTCGTCGCCGAGATCAACGGCCTGGGCGGCGGCGCGGAGGAGACCGAGGACGGGCTGACGATCCGCCCGGCCAAGCTGCACGGCGGCCCGTGGCGGGCCTACGCCGACCACCGCATGGCGACCGCGGGCGCGATCATCGGCCTGGTGGTCGAGGGCGTCTCGGTCGACGACATCGGCACGACCAGCAAGACGATGCCCGACTTCCCGGCCATGTGGACCCGGATGCTGGCGAGCTGACGTGGCCAAGCGCGGCGACTGGAGCAAGCTCGACGAGGCCGACGTGCGCGTGCGCCCGGGCAAGGGCACCCGGCCGCGCAGCAAGCGCAGGCCGGAACACGCGGACGCGGTCACGGCGATGGTCGTGGGCAAGGACCGGGGCCGGTGGACGTGCTCGGTCGACCGCGACCCCGACCACCTGGTCATCGCGATGCGCGCGCGGGAGCTGGGGCGCACGTCGGTCGTGGTCGGCGACTCGGTCGACATCGTGGGCGACACGTCCGGCGCGGCCGACACGCTGGCCCGCATCGTGCGCGTCGCCGATCGCAGCAGTGTGCTGCGGCGGACCGCGGACGACACGGACCCGTTCGAGCGGGTGGTCGTCGCCAACGCCGAGCAGCTGCTGATCGTGTGCGCGCTGGCCGATCCCCCGCCGCGCACGGGATTCATCGACCGGTGCCTGGTCGCGGCCTACGCGGGCGGGCTGGAGCCGGTGCTGTGCCTGACTAAGGCCGACCTGGCCGACCCGTCCGAGCTGCTGTCCGCCTACGCCGAGCTGGACCTGCCAGTGGTCATCACGCGGTTCGACGAGGACAACGCCGACCTGCGCGCGCGGCTCACCGACCGGGTGTCCGCGCTGGTCGGGCACTCGGGCGTGGGCAAGTCGACGCTGGTCAACCGGCTGGTGCCGGACGCGTTCCGGGCGGTCGGCGTGGTCAGCGGCGTCGGCAAGGGCAGGCACACGTCGACGACGGCGGTCGCGCTGCCACTGCCGTTCGGCGGCTGGGTCGTGGACACGCCGGGGATTCGGTCGTTCGGGCTGGCGCACATCACGCCGAACGACATCGTGTCGGCGTTCGAGGAGTTCGTGGCGCCCGCGGAGGAGTGCCCGTCCAACTGTGGGCACCTGGGCGCGCCGGAGGACCCGGACTGCGTGCTGGACTCGGTGGTCACGGAGGGCACGGCGACGGTCGGCAGGCTCACGTCCCTGCGGCGGCTTTTGGCGTCGAAGGCCGGGACCGACGACTGACAGAATCCGGACATGCGGATTCAGCGGTACACAGCGTTCAGCGGCGATCCCGACGGCGGCAACCCGGCCGGAGTGGTTCTCGACGCGTCGGGGGCTTCGGACAGCGAGATGCTCGCGGTGGCGGCGGACCTGGGGTACTCGGAGACGGCGTTCCTGGTGCCGCGCGGGCCGGGCGCGGTCGACGTGCGGTACTTCAGCCCGCTGGCGGAGGTGCCGTTCTGCGGACACGCGACGATCGCGGCGGCCGTGGCGTACGCGCGGACGCACGGGGTCGGGCCGGTCGCGTTCCACACGTCGGTCGGGCTGGTCGAGGTGACCACGGTCGAGGCCGGGGAGATCACGGCGACGCTGGTCAGCGTGCCGCCCAAGTCGGTGGAGATCGGGGATCCCGCGGAGTTGCTGGCGGCGCTGCGGTACTCGCCGGAGGACTTGGACCCGTCGCTGCCGGTGCGGGTCGCGTACGCGGGGGCTTGGCATCCGATCGTGGCGGTCCGGTCGCGAGAGCTGCTGGCGGCGCTGGACTACGACTACGACGCGTTGTCCGCGCTGACGGCGGCGCGGGCGTGGACGACGGTGGACGTGGTGTGGCGGGAGTCGGCGTCGGTGTACTGGGCGCGCAACCCGTTCCCGCCCGGTGGGGTTGTCGAGGACCCGGCGACGGGGGCGGCCGCGGCGGCGTTCGGCGGGTACCTGCGGGAGCTGGGGCAGGCGCCGTCGACGGTGACGGTGCACCAAGGCGACGACCTGGGGCGGCCCGGTGTGATCACCGTCGGGATCCCGGCTGAGCCGGGGACGGGGATCTCGGTGTCGGGGACGGCGGTGGTCATTTCAGACCCATCTGGTTCGGCCGAATAGCCGCTCGATACCGTGTCAAGCACTGGGGTCGCAACCGCCGGGCAGGTCCAAACGTCCTAGGTACGACCGCGACGATCTCCGAGGGGACATCCACCGTTATGCGCAAGATGCTGCTCGTCAGCGGCGCCGCACTGATGGCGTTGACCATGACCGCGTGCTCTGGCTCGTCCAGCACCTCGACCGGGGGGACGACGCCGGCGAGCGAGAGCAAGGCTTCGGGCAAGGCGGGCTTCGACAGCCTCAAGGCCCTGAGCGACGCCGTCACCGAGAAGAGCGACGGCGCCAAGAGCGCGCACGTCGTCTTCACCGGCGAGGCGGCTGGGGAGAAGATCAAGGGCGAGGGCGACTTCAACTTCGCCGGTGCCGACACCGCGATGCAGATGACGATGGGCACCGCCGAGGGTGACATCGAGATGCGGTTCGTCGCCAACGTCATCTACATCAAGACGCCGCAGGAACTGCAGCCCGGCAAGCCGTGGCTGAAGCTCGACCTGAACGACAAGGACAACCCGCTCGCCAAGATGCTGGGTTCGTCGATGAGCTCGATGAAGAACACCGACCCGACGCAGACGCTCAAGCAGCTCGCGGAGTCGGGCCAGATCAAGTCCGTGAAGGACGAGGAGATCGACGGCAAGGCCGTCAAGCACTACGAGATCGTGGTCGACACCACCAAGCTCAAGGGCGCCGAGCTGGGCATGGACGAGTCGGCGATCAAGGAACTGGAGAAGGCCGGTGTCAAGGAGATGCCGGTCGACGTGTGGATCAACGAGGAGAACCTGCCGGTCCGCTTCGTGATCGACGTCCCGACCGCCGCAGGCGCGGGCGCGGGCAAGGTCCAGGCCGACTACAGCGACTGGGGCAAGGGCGTCGAGGTCAAGGCGCCGGACGCTTCCGAGGTCGCTGAGCTGCCGGGTAGCTGATCTTCAACTGGAAGCGCCCCACGGGATTCCCGTGGGGCGCTTTCGTTTGGCCACATTAGCGCAACCTGAGGTACTTAGGTACCATTCCACTGGAGGTTCGCCATGACAACCACAGGATCCAGGCGCCAAGCGCCGTTGAAGATCGATCCCGCCACTGACGAGCTGATCACGCAGGCGGCGCACTTCCTGGGCATGACCAAGAAGGACTTCGTCGCCGAAGCCGTCAGGGCGTACCTGGGACAGCGACGAGACGAGGTTCAGAAAGGCATGATCGAGTCCATGAAGGTGCTGGACGGCTCACTCTCATCAAGTGTCGCCGCACTCACCGGACTGTCAGCGGAACGAATCGAAGAACTCGGCGGCGTCGGCTCCTGGAAGGAATGATTCGTGCCGGTTCGCCCGACCCTGCGGTGCCTGCGTGAGGACTTGGGGCTCCCACTCCCAACAGCCCAGACTCCGTTGGACCAGATCGCGCACCCGCTACTGGAGAAGGCGACCAAGCAATTCGCCACGCCAGACATCCCCCACGAACGTATCCGTTCCATCGACGATGTGATCTTGTTCAAGGTCAAAGTCGGCCGCTGGCGAGGCGCGGTGTACTCCGGCGATCCGGACGCGGAAGCACCCGACTGGCTGGTCGCGGCCGGTGTCCGCGAAGACGGATCCAAAGACGACTTCTATTCGGCGCTGCACGAGCAAGCACGCACGGCGCGGCAACGTTACAACGCCGAACACGACAAGGCACTCACCACTGACACCCACGCCGCCCACCTCCTCCCGGACGAAGACGACCGGGACCGCTACCTCCTGGAGGCGGGCGTCCGGTTTGCCCTGCGCCTCGACAGCGTTCTACGGGATCTACTGGTCGGCACACTGCGGGACGGCCACGAACACGCGGCCGATCTCGCGGGATTCCGGCTCGGCGTCATCGTTCGCGCCGAAGACGGCCACGAGACCTACGTCGCCATTCGCATCACCGGGTCGGTCCCGCAGAACCTGACCGCGATGATCCTCAACCGCGTACCCGGCTGCGCACCTGATGGTTGGTTCCCTGAACACACTCTGCCCGAACGCCACATTCTTCCCGCGGAGCAAGCATGGTCGAATCTAATGGATCCCAAAGCGGCTGCGCGGCTTCTCAGTGATCTTTGACGGCGAGCAAGCGCGGCCGCCAGGACGACGCGGGGAGGGTGAGGATGCCAGCCTCGGGGTTCTTGGAGTCGCGGAGGCGGACCACGGCCGCATAGGCCACCTCAACACAGTCTGGTTGGGCCGCTCCGCTGAAGGTCGACTTCCGCCACTCTCCGTGCATCTTGTTTCAGCCCCCGTTCGTAATCGGCCGCGAATTTGGCCAGGAAGTTCACCGAGTCGGCTGACCCCAGCGCCACTTCGCCCAGCGTAGCGACCTTGTCTTGGAAGCTCGCCACATCCGCACGCTGATGGAGGAATCCGCAGGCGCCATGCTGCTCGACATAGGCGATCGACGAGGACTCGCGGAAGTCGAACACGGAGAAGTGACCCGGAACGTCATATCCGCCGTGGCGGAACGGGATCACGTGGATCGAGATGTGGCGCATCTGCGCGCGGTCGATGAGCCAGCGAAGCTGGTGGGCCATCACCTCGCCGCCGCCGAAGGGTCGGCGGATGACTGCCTCATCGAGGATCGCCACATACGTTGGGACGGAGATGCGGTCGAGGACCTTCTGCCGCTCCAACCGTTCCGCGATCAGGGTTTCGATGAGGTCGTCGGGAAGTTTGGCGGTTCGGGTGATGGCGCGGGCATAGGCGGCTGTCTGCAGTAGCCCTGGCATGGTCGAGGGGGCGAAGTTGAAGATGGAGGTCGCCTTGGCCTCGAAGCCGACGAGGGCCTTGAACAGGGTGCCGAAGTCGGGGCGGACCTCCATCCAGGTGGCCGCCTTCACCGCCTCCAACATGTTCATGATCCGCACCCGATCCTCGCCGACAACGCGGTACAGGACGAGCATTCCGGAGACCATCTCGGCCGTCGGTGTTCGTAGGGCGTTCTCGATTCGGCTCAATGAGGCCAGGGAGATGTCCACCCTCGCCGAGACCTCGCGGAGCTTGAGGCCCGCGCGGGTGCGCGCCGATTCCAACTCTGTTGCCAGGGCGCGCAACCGCGCGGACAGTTCGCTCATGCGGTCATGAGATCACTTTCCACACCGGCCGCAAGCTGCACAAATGGGTGAGCCGTTTCCGACCGGAAACTAACCCATGTGCGGATAACGGTGATCCGTCGGCGGAACAAACGTCTCCTTGATGGACCGCGGGCTCACCCACCGCTGCAGGTTGTAGATCGAGCCCGCCTTGTCGTTCGTCCCCGAAGCCCGGCTGCCACCAAAGGGCTGCTGGCCGACAACAGCGCCGGTCGGCTTGTCGTTCACGTAGAAGTTGCCCGCCGCGAAGCGAAGCGCCTTGTGGGCCTCTTCCACCGCCGCGCGGTCGGTCGCGAAGATCGCGCCGGTCAACGCGTACGGGGACGACGTGTCGACCAACTCCAACACCTTCGAGAACTCGGCGTCGTCGTAGACGTGGACCGCGAGGATCGGGCCGAAGTACTCGGTGGTGAAGACCTCCTGCAGCGGGTCCGAGCCGAGGAGCACCGTGGGCTGCACGAAGTAGCCGACCGAGTCATCGCACGTTCCGCCTGCCAGGACCTCGATGGACGACGTCGCCGCCGCCGACTCCAGGGCCGCCTTGTGCTTGGCGAACGCGCGGGCGTCGATCACGGCGCCGCCGAAGTGGGAGAAGTCTGTGACATCGCCGTAGGACAGCGACTTCACTGTGTCCACCAGCTGGTCGCGGACGCCGCCCTCCCACAGGGAGCGGGCGATGTAGGCGCGGGACGCGGCCGAGCACTTCTGGCCCTGGTACTCGAAAGCGCCGCGGACCAGGCCGATCACCACCGCCGCCGGGTCGGCCGACGGGTGGGCGACGATGAAGTCCTTGCCGCCCGTCTCGCCGACGATGCGCGGGTACGACCTGTACGTGTCCAGGTTGTCGCCGATCAGGCGCCACAGGGCCTTGAAGGTCGGGGTCGAACCGGTGAAGTGCAGGCCCGCGAAGCCGGGGTCGGTCATCGCGACCTCGGACACCACGGCGCCGTGGCCGGTCACCAGGTTGATGACACCCGCGGGCAGGCCGGCCGCCTCCAGCAGACGCATCGTGTGGTGGGCCGCGAGCTGCTGGGTAGGCGACGGCTTCCAGACGACCGTGTTGCCCATCAGCGCGGGGGCCGTGGGCAGGTTGCCCGCGATGGCGGTGAAGTTGAACGGGGTGATCGCGGTGACGAAACCGTCCAGCGGGCGGTGGTCGAACCGGTTCCACATGCCCGGCGCGGACGCGGGCTGCTCCTCCATGAGCTTGCGGGCGAAGGCCACGTTGTAGCGCCAGAAGTCGATCAGCTCGCACGCGCTGTCGATCTCGGCCTGCTGGGCCGACTTCGACTGGCCGAGCATGGTCGCGGCGTTCAGCGTGTCGCGCCACGGGCCCGCCAGGAGGTCGGCGGCGCGCAGCAGGACCGCGGCGCGCTCGTCGAAGGGCAGTTCGCGCCACGCGGGGGCGGCCTTCTTGGCGGCGGCGACGGCGTCGGCCACGTCCGCGTGGGTGGCCTGGCCGGTGACACCCAGCACGTGGGCGTGGTCGTGCGGCTGGACCACATCGATCCGCTCGCCGCCCGCCATGCGCTGCTCGCCGTTGATCGTCATGGTCAGCTCGGGGCGCTCGGCCTCCAGCTCGGCGAGCCTGCGCTGCAGCGACTCCCGCTGGGGCGTGCCCGGCGCGTAGGAGTGGATCGGCTCGTTCGACGGCTCTGGCACGGACGAAATCGCGTCCATCGTGGTGGCTCGCCTCCCTGTCGGCGTGGTGAGCCCCGCTTGTGGCCGCTCACCTCTCTGGTGGCACCCATCCTGTCATGGGATGTTTAGCCGTTCTACAGCAGCTCCAGCACGAACGGAAGCTCCTGGACCGCGTACCAGGCCAGTTCGTGGTCCTCGACGCTGCCGATGGTGAACTCCGCGTCGGGATCGCCCAGGTCAGCGGCGTCGACCACGGCCGCGGCGGCGCGCACGGCGTCCTGAGCGTCCTCGGTGTCGAGGTGGATCGCGGCGACCACCTTCAGCGGCACCGGCCCGGCCAGCTTGACCACGGCGTAGTCGAGGTCGGACCGCAGCACGGCCCCGTCGACGTCGGCCGAGACCACGGCGCGGCGCATGACCGTGTCAGGGTCCCTGTCCAGCTCGGCGTTGAGCAGCCGCAGCGAGGCGCGGGCCGCGTCGAGCATGGCGACGTACTCCAGTTCCTCGTCGCCGCCGGTCGCGTAGGACTCGCGCAGGGCCGGGGTCAGCGCGAACGCGGTGTTGCCCACCGCGACGAGCTCGCCCGCCTCGTTCGTCTCCCGCAGCATGGCCACCGTCGCCGGGATGTAGACCCTCAAATCATCACGCTCTCACTGTCGTCAGCAACTCTTCCAATGACTCTTCCACCATTCTCGCCATAACGTCGACATCCGCCATCGCTGAGCGGTCGCCGGTGATGCCGAAGTACACGCCGCCGTCGTAGGAGGTCACCCCGATGGCCAGCGGGTGGTTCTTGCCCAGGGGCATCACGGGGAACATCTCGGTCATCCGCGCGGGACCCGCGTACAGCGGGAACTGCGGGCCGGGGACGTTGGTGACGACCAGGTTGAAGATCCGCTGGGAGAACGCCGCGGCGGCCCGCGCGCCCAGCGAGTGCAGGGTGGGCGGGGCGAACCCGCCGACGCCGAGCAGGGCGCGGGCGGCCATGCCGCCGCCGTGGGCGCGCATGGCGTGGCTGACGTGGTGCAGCCGGACGAACGGGTTGGGCTCGCCGACCGGCAGGTCGACCAGATGGGCGCTGACCTTGTTCCCCAGCATCCCGGGCACCGTGCCGTCGTCGTCGTGCACGGCCAGCGGCACCAGCGCGCGGACCCTGGTGGACGAGGTGACCTGCTCGCCGCGCGACAGCAGCCACGCCCGCAGCGCCCCGGAGATGACCGCCAGGATCACGTCGTGCACGGTGCCGCCGTGGCCCGCCCGGACGCTGCGCAGGTCGTCCAGCCGGGTCCTGGCGACCGCGAACAGCCGGGCCTTGCCGACCGGAGCGTTCAGCGGACCCGCCGATGTCGGGCGGGCTGCGATACCGACCGCCGACACGACCGCGCCCGCCACCTTCTGCGACGTCGCGACCACGTCGGTCACCGCGGACCGGACGTTCTCCACGATCTCGCGGGGCCGCTGCACCGTCTCGGCGACCGCGTCCATGATCAGCCTGGTCGGGCCGGGCATCCGGCGGGCCAGCCAGGGCTCGTCGGGCGGCTGGTCGGCGGCGTGCGGGGACGGGTCGAGGATGATCTGGGCGAAGTCGATCGTGCGGACGCCGTCGACCATGGCCTGGTGGGTCTTGGTGACCAGGGCGACGTGGCCGCCCGCGAGGCCCTCGATCAGGTAGGTCTCCCACAGCGGCCGGTTCTGGTCGAGCGGGCGGGCCATGAGCCTGCCGACCAGGTCGAACAGCTGCTCGTCGCTGCCCGGCTGGGGCAGCGCGGAGCGGCGCACGTGGTAGGCGACGTCGAAGTCCGGATCGTCGACCCACACCGGCCGGGCCAGGTGGCCGGGCACCGACACCACCTTCTGCCGGTAGCGCGGGACCAGCGGCAGCCGGTGCTCGATGAGCGAGACCAACTCGGCGTAGCTGAAGCCGGACCGCGGCTTGTGGAAGACCGCGACCCCGCCGACGTGCATCGGCGTGGCCTGGTCCTCCAGGTAGAGGAAGGACGCGTCGAGGGCGGACAGGCGGTCGGGCATGCACTCGATCCTGACACATCGCGGTGACGTCGAGGTGACGTCGGTGGAGCCGAGGGCGGCCGGGAACAGCCAGATCGCCGAGGTCGGTGCCGTGCGCACCGAGCGGGGTGCGATGCTGCGTGCTGTGGATTCCGCCGCTTCGCCCAAGGACCGCTTCGTCACCGTGTACGGCCGCAAGCCTGTCCTGGAGGCCCTCGCTGACGACCGGCTCTCGGTCGACAAGGTCATCCTCGCCGACAACGCCCACGGCGCCGCCGCCCGCGAGATCCTCGACGCCGCGCGCCACCGCGGTGTCCAGGTGCAGCGCGCCACGGCGCAGCGGGTGAAGGTGTTGGCGGGCAACGGGAAGCAGGACCAGGGTGTCCTCGCCGACGTCGTCGCGCCCCGGATGCGGCTGCTCACCGACGCGCTCGCCCGCCGCGACGCGCCCCGCTCGGTGCTGCTGCTCGACGGGATCACCACGCCCGCCAACGTCGGCATGATCCTGCGCACGGCCACCGCGGCCGGGCTCGGCGGGATCGTCGTGCCCCGCCGGGGTGTGGCGACGATCGACCCGCTGGTGGTCAAGGCGTCGGCCGGGGTCGCGTTCACCGCGCCCGTCCTGCGCTGCGTCTCGGCCGCCGACGCGGCGGCTGACCTGCGAAAAGCCGGCTACACGCTGTTCGGCATGGACGCGGGCGCGCGCAAGACGGTGTTCGACGTGGAGTTGCCGGAGCGGGTGGCGTTCGTGCTGGGCAGCGAGACCTCCGGGGTCACCGACGGGGTCCGGCCGCACATCAACCGCTGGGTGTCGATCCCGATGGCGGGCGGGGTGGAGTCGCTGAACGTGGCGAGCGCGGCGGCGGTGCTGTGCTTCGAGCTGGTCCGCCGCTCACGCGCTTAGCTTGCGCCCCAACAGGATCTCCAGCTCATCCACTGTGGACTCGACGGTGACGTGGTGCACGCCGGTCATCCCGGCCGCCGCCGCGCCGCGCACGTAGCGGGCGATGTCGTCGACGAAGACGCACCGGTCGGGTGTGGTGCCGAGGCGTTCGGCGACGAGTTCGTAGACGGCCGTGTCCGGTTTGGCCACGCCGACCTCACCGGAGACGACCACGGCGTCGAACACGTCCGGCACCAGCGGGCGACGCTCGGCGTTGGACAGCAGCGCCGTGCGCAGCCCCGACGCACGCGCCGCGCGGACGACCTCGACGATCGCGGGATCGGTGAACACCCCCGCGTAGTCCACCACCAGCGCCTCGTACATGCCCCCATCAAACAACAGAGGCCCTGGCGATTCGCCAGGGCCTCTGTCACACATCCTTACCGCTTGTTCTTCTTGGCGTTGCGCTCGGCCTGACGGCGCTCGCGGCGGGTGCCGCCCTGCGCGCCGCCCGTGGTGGCCGGGCCGTCGCTGTGGGACTCGACGCCGCCGTCCTCCGTCGGGCCGCTGTAGCTCAGCCGCTGCTGGGCCGGGGCATCGAGGCCCTTGCCACGCAGGGCCAGCGGCACGTTCTCGGCCTTGGTGGCCGCCGCCGCGCGCTCCGCGGCCGCCTTCTGCTGGGCGGCGATGGCGCGGGCCTGCCGCTGCTCCAGCTCGGCCTGGCGGGCCGCGGCCTCCGGGTCGACCGGCTGGTTGACCACGGGCAGCGCCGACGGCTGGTTGAGCTGCACCTGCGGCGCGGGCTCGGCCTCGACCTGGACGTTGAACAGGAAGCCGACCGACTCCTCCTTCAACGCGTCCAGCATGACGTTGAACATCTCGAAGCCCTCGCGCTGGTACTCGATCAGCGGGTCGCGCTGGGCCATGGCGCGCAGGCCGATGCCCTCCTTGAGGTAGTCCATCTCGTAGAGGTGCTCACGCCACTTGCGGTCGAGGACCGACAGCATGACCCTGCGCTCCAGCTCGCGCATCGCGCCCTCGCCGACCCGGGTGTCGAGGTCACGCTCGCGGTCCTTGTAGGCCTGCAGGGCGTCGGCGGTGATCTCCTTGAGCAGGAAGTCGTGGTCCATGTCGCCGCCCTGGGCCTCGGCCTTGTCGGCCAGCTCGTCCCAGGTGACGGTGATCGGGTACAGCGTCTTGAGCGCCGCCCACAGCTTCTCGTGGTCCCAGTCCTCGGCGTAGCCGTCGGCGGTGGCGCCGTCGACGTAGGCCGTGATCGTGTCGGTGATCATGTGCTCGATCTGCTCGTGCAGATCCTCGCCCTTGAGGACGCGCAGGCGCTCGCCGTAGATCACCTTGCGCTGTTTGTTCATGACCTCGTCGTACTTGAGGACGTTCTTGCGGATCTCGAAGTTCTGGCCCTCGACCTGGGTCTGCGCGCTCTTGATCGCCCGGGTGACCATCTTCGCCTCGATCGGCTGGTCCTCGGGCACCTTGAGGGTGTCCATGACCCGCTCGACCATGCCCGCGTTGAACCGGCGCATCAACTCGTCGCCCAGCGACAGGTAGAACCGGGACTCGCCCGGGTCGCCCTGGCGGCCGGAGCGGCCGCGCAGCTGGTTGTCGATGCGGCGCGACTCGTGGCGCTCGGTGCCGAGCACGTACAGCCCGCCCGCGGCCTGCACCTCGATCTTCTCGGCCTTGACCTCCAGCTCCGCCTTCTCCAGCGCGGCGGGCAGGGCCGCGCGCCACTCGTCGGGGGTCTCGATCGGGTCGAGGCCGCGCGCGCGCAGCGCCTCCTCGGCGATGTGCTCGGGGTTGCCGCCCAGCACGATGTCGGTACCACGACCGGCCATGTTCGTCGCGACCGTGACCGCGCCCTTGTGGCCTGCCTGCGCGACGATCTGCGATTCCTTCTCGTGGTGCTTGGCGTTGAGGACGTTGTGCGGGATACCCATCTTGACCAGCAGCTTCGACAGGTACTCCGACCGCTCGACGCTGGTCGTGCCGACCAGGACCGGCTGGCCCTTCTCGTGCCGCTCGGCGATGTCCTCGGCGACGGCGAGGAACTTGGCTTCCTCGGTCTTGTAGATCAGGTCGGCCTGGTCCTTGCGGATCAGGTCGCGGTTGGTCGGGATGGGCACGACACCGAGCTTGTAGGTCGTGTGGAACTCGGCCGCCTCGGTCTCGGCGGTACCGGTCATGCCGCTGAGCTTCTCGTAGAGGCGGAAGTAGTTCTGCAGCGTGATCGTGGCCAGCGTCTGGTTCTCGGCCTTGATCTCGACGTTCTCCTTGGCCTCGATGGCCTGGTGCATGCCCTCGTTGTAGCGGCGACCGGCCAGGATGCGGCCGGTGAAGTCGTCGACGATGAGGACCTCGCCGTTGCGGACGATGTAGTCCTTGTCGCGCTTGTAGAGCTCCTTGGCCTTCAGCGCGTTGTTCAGGTAGCCGACCAGCGGGGTGTTCGCGGCCTCGTAGAGGTTCTCGATGCCGAGCTGGTCCTCGACCAGCGCCACGCCCTTCTCGGTGATGCCGACGGTCCGCTTGCGCTCGTCGACCTCGTAGTGCACGTCCTTCTTCAGCATCGGCGAGAGCCGGGCGAACTCCTGGTACCAGCGGGAGGACTGGTCGGCCGGGCCGGAGATGATCAGCGGCGTGCGGGCCTCGTCGATGAGGATCGAGTCGACCTCGTCGACGATGGCGAAGTTGTGGCCGCGCTGGACCATCTCGTCCAGGCTCCACGCCATGTTGTCGCGGAGGTAGTCGAAGCCGAACTCGTTGTTCGTGCCGTAGGTGATGTCGCAGTTGTAGGCCTCGCGGCGCTCGGCCGGGGTCATCTCCGACAGGATCGCGCCGACCGACAGGCCGAGGAAGCGGTGGACGCGGCCCATCCACTCCGCGTCACGCTTGACCAGGTAGTCGTTGACCGTGACCACGTGCACGCCGTCGCCGGAGATCGCGTTGAGGTAGGACGGGAGCACACACGTCAGGGTCTTGCCCTCACCGGTGCGCATCTCGGCGACCTGGCCGAGGTGCAGCGCGGCGCCACCCATGAGCTGCACGTCGAAGTGCCGCTGGCCCAGGACGCGCTTGGCGCCCTCGCGGACCACGGCGAATGCCTCGGGGAGCAGGTCGTCGAGGGACTCGCCATCGGCGTAGCGCTTGCGGAACTCCTCGGTCTTGCCCCGCAGCTCGTCGTCGGAGAGATCGACGACGTCGGGCTCCAGCGAGTTGATGTGCGCTGCGATGTTGCGCAGTCGCTTGAGCATCTTGCCCTCGCCCGCGCGCAGGATTCGGGACAGCACCATCCGGACTCGACCTCGCTAGCTGATTGTCGTGCGTCCGCCACGGACGCTCCTGTACGTCATCGTAGGCAACCCGCCCGGTGGCGTGCAGCGACGTCGCGTCGACTGCTCGCGCAGGGTACCGGGGTGGGCAGCACCACAGGACCAACGCACCACCGGCCCGCATGGTTCCGGACATGCCGGTGCCCCGGAGCCGACACGCTCCGGGGCACCGCATCCCTGTCCTTGTCGGCGGGCTGGATCAGACCAGCTTGATCACGCCATAGTCGAAGCCCCTGCGGCGGTACACGACGCTGGGCTGCCCGGAGTCCACGTCGGCGAAGAGGTAGAAGTCGTGCCCGACCAGTTCCATCTCGTAAAGGGCCTGGTCGACGGTCATGGGCTTTGCCGGGTGCTCCTTCTCCCGGACTACGCGACCGGGGAGGTTGTCCGCCTGGTCGTCGGTCCAGCGCTGCTGCTCGGGGAGTTCGGGCATCCCCTCGAACTCGGGTGCGTCGAGCACCGCGAGCTGTGCGGATCGCTTGCCGTTGACGGCAGCGGTCGCCTCCGCGACGGAGGCCGGGCTGCGTCGCCCGTGGTGGACACGCCTGCGGTCGTGCAGTCGGCGAAGCCGGTTCTCCAGTTTCGCCACGGCTTGGTCGAGCGCGGCGTAGAAGTCGGCTGCGCACGCCTCGGCGCGAACGGCGGGGCCGCGGCCCACACCGGTGATCTCGACCCGCTGGCAGTTCTTCAGTTGCCTGCGGTTGGGCTCATGGAACAGCTCCACATCGAAGCGGATGACCTTGCGGTCGTAGCGCTCCATTCGGGTCAGCTTGTCCTCGACGTGCACTCGGTAGTGCTCCGGCACCTCGACGTTACGGCCCTTAACCACGATGTCCATACACGAACCTCCCTCGCTGCTTGCGAGCTTTGGATCTCTCTCCACCGAGAAAACTTGGCGGCACCGGTACGGCTGGCCGATGGCCAGTACGGGGCGTGACCTGGGGAGACTCGGCTCCCGGGAATCAGCGCTCCACCGGCACCAGGGTCATGGGCGCTTCGCCTCCTCCCTGCCAACCGGGAACGTTGATAGTGCGGCACGCTAGTCCGGGTTTCGGTTCCGCAACAGCCCCCGGCGCGGGTGACATCGGATTTGGGACGGCGTGCACGCCCCGCGACGACGCCGCAGGTAGCCAAGGCCATGCCCCGCGACACGCCGCCGGTCGGGTGGCTGACCGTTCACTCCTCTGGCGGAATAGAGCCCACCGTGCGGCATAGAACGATGATGCGAACGGCGTACCGACGCCTGCTTCCGATGGAGGAACCGGGTCGCTCGGGTAACGCCTCATACTTGGCCAACGGCTGTCGGCGGCTGAGGGTTCCCGAAACCAGGTTCACCCGTGTGGGTGTATCAAACGGTGGCCGTGAAACTGAGCACCGCGGCCGGCCGAATGCCCTCCCGGGCCAGTGCGGCCAGGCAGGCGGCGGCGGTCGCGCCGGTGGTGATCACGTCGTCCAGGAGGATCACCGGGACGTTCGGGGGGCGGGCAGCGACAGTGATGGCGTGGTTGGCCGCTCTGGCCGCTCCGATCAGCCCGGCTGAGTCTCGGGTCCAGCGCGCCGCTCTGAGGGCCGGGACGACCTCGGCGCGGATCCCGTCGGCGGCCAAGAACTCGGCGGCGTGCTCGGCGGCTTTGGCGATGTGGTTGCCGAAGCGGTGGCGGTCGGCCCACCAGCGGGACGGGGCCGGGATCAGGGCCAGGCGCGGACCGAGGTCGAGCCTGCGGACGCCGTCAGCGAAATGGGCACCCAACGCGGGGGCGAGTTCGCGGCGGCCGTCCTTGTAGGCGATGACCAGGCGGCGCGCGGGCCCCGCGTAGGGGGCTATGGCGTGCACGGGTGGCGTCCTGGGCAGGGCGTATCGGTGGACGGCGCGGAGGCCCGCGGCGGTGTCGGCGCACGCGGTGCACCAGCGGGTGCCGAAGGCGCGGCAGCCCACGCAGAACCGGGGAAGCAGCAGGTCGAGGAGCATGGCCGGGACCGTCCCACCGGTCGCCGACAGCGTGCGGGATCGGCGGGACGGTTGTCCACAGGCTCAGCCCGGGTAGAACGGCACCGATCCGGGGCCCTGGCTGTGCGGGTGCGCCAGGAACAGCGAACTCACGTCCTGCGTCGACCACATGCCCGACCCGTCGGTGACCACCGGCGACCGGCTCGGCGCCGCGGTGACGGCGGTGACCGGGAGCGTGAGGGTCGTGGTGTTGTTGTAGGTGGTGTAGGCGAGGCCGTCGATCGGGACCTTGGCCACCGGGACCGCCTTCAGCCTGGTCGCCACGACCAGGGTGTCCTTGCCCAGCCAGTCGACGCCGACCGCGTCGGTGATGCGGCTGCCGTGCAGGACGCGCGGCAGGCTGATCGACACCGCGTTGTCGGCGCGGACCACCGACGCGACCCGGACCTCGCCGTTGACCACGGCCGCGACCCGGACACCGTCGCGCGACAGGCGGAGCTGGGTGATCGTCCCGCCGTCGGCGGTCAACTCGGTGGAGTTGACCGCGAGCGCCTGCCAGCCGCCCTGCTGGGTGCGCACGGCGCGGATCACGATGGTGCCGTCGAGGACCGTCCACACCTCCCGGCCGCCGTTGTCGCCGTAGAGCCAGGTGGGCCGGGTCAGGGTGGTCGCGGTGGACTCCGGGACCTCGGCCAGCTCGCCGGTCAGCTGGCCGATCCGCAGCCGCATGCCGGTCTCGGCGCGCTGGACGACGGCGAGCTGGGACCCGTCGATCGACTGCGCGCCGCTGGCGGCGTTGTAGGCGCCCGCGCCCGCCGGGCCCTCGATGGGCTTGCCGTCGCGCATCGAGTAGATGCGGCCGCCGTCGGCGACCAGGCCGAGCAGGTCGGGCTTCGGGGTGGTCGGCAGGTCGTAGGAGTCGACGTCGCTGGGCCGCCAGTCGCTCTGCTGGGGCACCAGCGGGCGGTCCTGGCTCAGGATGCGCACCGGGCTGTAGGTGACGTCGCGCAGGGACGCCACGATCTGGGCGGCCATCCGTCTGCGGTCGTCGAGGGACTTGTCCACCTGGGCCAGGTTGACCACCAGGGCGCCGCCCTCGTGCACGACGTTCGTCCGGGTCTTGATGCCCTCAAGCGGGTTGCGCACGGCGCGCTTGAGCGAGTCGGACGGCCCGGCGAGCAGCAGGTCGATCACGACGCCCTCGACGCCGTCGCGCGGCTCGGTGGCCACGTAGCGGGGGTCGGACACCATGACCCGCTGCTCCGGGTCGAAGTACTGCAGGTTCACCCGCTGGTAGGCGGCGTTGAACTTGGACTCGGTGATCAGCAGGTCCGGCGGCGGGGTGGCGATGCGCCACTGCTGGTCGGGCTGCTTGCGCACCACGATCCGGTGTTCGAGGCCGCGCGGGTCGGGGGCGAAGACGTTGTCTTCCTTGATCCGGCCGATCACGGTGCCGGTCAGCACGACGATCTTCTCGTCGAGCGCCGTCTGGTCGGGGACGGGCTTGCTGTCCTGGCCGATCAGCGGCGGGGTGTTGAAGCCGTTCTGGATGATCGTGGGGAACGTCGAACTGGGCCAGTTCTGGCGGGCCTCGTCGGTGAGGTAGGTCTTGGCCGCCTCGATGTTGCCCGCGGCGTCCATGAAGTTGACGACCAGGGTGAACGGGTCGACGTCCTTCTTGGGGCCGCCGACCTTGCGCTGCTCGGCGACCGGGTTGTCGAGCACGACCTTGGGCGGGGTCTTGGCCGGGATGTTCGCGCAGCCGGACAACGCGGCGGCCAGGACCATCAGCAAGGCGAACAACCTGGTCACGGGGACACCTCCTCCGGCACCGGCTGCTCGACCGGGGGCAGCGCGAGGGGACTGTCGCCATACTCCTCGCCCTGGCGTCGGGGCAGCGTGAGCCGGAAGCAGGCACCCTCCCCCGGCTCGCCCCACGCGTCGAGGCCGCCGCCGTGCAGGCGGGCGTCCTCCAGGCTGATGGCCAGGCCGAGCCCGGTGCCGCCGGTGTGCCGGTTGCGGGACGGGTCGGCCCGCCAGAAGCGGTTGAACACCAGCTCGGCCTCGCCGGTGCGCAGGCCGACGCCGTGGTCGCGGACGGTGAAGGCGATCGCGTCGTCGTCGGCGGCCAGCCGCAGCTCGACGGGCCTGCCCTCGCCGTGGTCGATGGCGTTGGCCAGCAGGTTGCGCAGGATGCGCTCGACGCGGCGCGACTCCACCTCGGCGATGACCTCCTCGTCGGGCAGGTCCAGCACGATCTCCGAGCCGGACCGCCGCGCGATGACCCGCACCGACTCGACCGCGCGCCGGGAGATCGCCCGCAGGTCGGCGTACTCGGCGACGAGTTCCTCGACACCCGCGTCGAGCCGGGAGATCTCCAACAGGTCGGCCAGCAGCGTCTCGAACCGGTCGAGCTCGTCGACGAGCAGCTCGGTGGAGCGGGCCAGGCCCGCGGGGAACTGCTTGCGGGAGGCGTGCAGGACGTCGGCGGCCATGCGGACCGTCGTCAGCGGGGTGCGCAGCTCGTGGGAGACGTCGGAGGTGAAGCGGCGCTGGAGCTGGCCGAACTCCTCCAGCTGGCGGATCTGCCGCTCGATGCTCTCGGCCATCTCGTTGTAGGACTGGGCGAGGCGGGCGACGTCATCCTCACCGGCCACGACCATGCGCTCGTCCAGCTCGCCCTCGGCGAACCGCTCGGCGGCGCGCGCGGCGCGGCGGACCGGGAGCACGACCTGGCGGGTGACGAGGTTGGTGATGCCCGCGAGCAGCAGCATCAGCACGATGCCGCCGACCAGCAGGGTGCTCTGCACGACCTCGACGGTGCGCTGCTCGGCGGTGAGCGGGTAGAGCATGTAGAGCTGCAGGTTGGGGGTGCCGCTGGTGACCGGGGCGCCGACCATCAGGAACGTGACCTGCTCGCCCTCGCGGTCGACGGTGTAGATCTGCGACACCATCCGGTTGGTGCCGGACAGGACGAACTCGCGCATCGACCGCGGCACGTCTTCGTAGCGGCCCGACGCCCGCACCTCGCTGGCCGGGGCGCCGAGGCCGTCGCTGGCCAGCACCGGCTCGAACGCGCCTGCCGAGGCCGTGCCGGACTGCGGGTCGGGCGACGACGAGGCCAGCTTGGTCAGCGCGCTGTCGAGCCGGTTGACCAGGTCGGGGCCCGCGGACAGGCCGAGCAGCTCACGCTGGGCGACGAGGACGGCGGCCCTGGTCTGCTCGACCGCGGCCTGCTCCTTGGCGCCGATGAGCCGGTCGGTGATCTGGCTCTGCAGCACCATGCCCAGGACGAACACGACGGCCGACCCCAGGGCGAGCGTGCTCACCACGACCCGGATCTGCAGGGACCGGCGCCACAGCTCGCCGAACGCGGCGGAGCGGCGCCTGCCTTTCGCGATGAGCCTGGTCGCGGCGGCGACGATGGTGCGCAGGTGCCGGGTGAGGAACGCGGTCACCGGTCGCCTGTCACGGAGGGCCCGCCTTGTACCCCACCCCGCGGACGGTCAGCACGACCTCCGGGTGCTCGGGGTCGCGCTCGACCTTGGACCGCAGCCGCTGCACGTGCACGTTGACCAGGCGCGTGTCGGCGGCGTGCCGGTAGCCCCAGACCTGCTCGAGCAGCACCTCACGGGTGAACACCTGCCGCGGCTTGCGGGCCAGCGCGACGAGCAGGTCGAACTCCAGCGGGGTGAGCTGGATGGCCTTGCCGTCGCGCGTGACCTCGTGGCCGGGCACGTCGATGGTCAGGTCGCCGATGCCCAGGGTCTCGGCGGGCTCGGACTCGGTCCGGCGCAGCCGCGCCCGGACCCGCGCCACCAGCTCCTTGGGCTTGAACGGCTTGACCACGTAGTCGTCGGCGCCGGACTCCAGGCCCAGGACGATGTCGACGGTGTCGCTCTTGGCGGTCAGCATGACGATCGGGACCCCCGACTCGCCGCGGATCGCCTTGCACACGTCGATACCGTTCATGCCGGGCAGCATGAGGTCGAGCAGCACCAGGTCGGGTTTCAGCTCACGCAGCGCGGGCAGCGCACGCGAACCATCGGCCACGACGGCGGTGTCGAACCCCTCGCCGCGCAGCACGATCGTAAGCATCTCGGCGAGAGCCGGGTCGTCGTCCACTACCAGCACACGTGCCTTCATGAACACATATTCGCACTGCGCGCGGCTCAGGGGGTGAGCAGGTGCTTCGAGAGTGTCGCGAGGTCGGTGTCGGCGGCGCCGTCGATGACGTGCCAGGGGCTGAGGAAGGCCCGCTTGGCGAGTCCGTCGTAGACCTCGGCGCATCTCGTTTGGAGGTCGGTGTCGGCCTCCCACTTGTCCTGCTCGCGGGCCTCGGTGCGCTCCCGGTGCGCGGACCGTTCCTTCGCGGTGTGGGCGTCGATCTTGAGGAGGAGCTGGGCGTGCGGGACGGGGAGGTGGAAGCGGTCGACCTCGATGGACTTGACCCACTCGACGAACTCGCCCTGCGCGTCCTCGTGCAGGCGGGCGGCGCCGTAGGCGGCGTTGGAGGAGATGTAGCGGTCGAGGAGGAGGACGTCGGCGGTGTCCAGTTTGAACTGGATGTCGGGGGCGGCGGCTTGGCGGTCGAGGGCGTAGAGGATGGCTGAGCCGTAGACGGAGTCGCCGAGGGGGCCGAGCTTGCCGTAGAGGCCGTCGCGGACCAGGTCGGCGTGGACGCTCTTGCCGTAGCGGGGGAAGGCCATGGTGTTGACACGGGCGCCTTGGTCGGCGAAGGCGGCGGTGAGCTTCTCGGCCAGCGTCCGCTTCCCGGCCCCGTCGAGCCCTTCAATGACAATGAGACGACCCATGCCCGAAACCCTACGGGCGGTGGAGAAAGCGCGGGCCTGGCGGGTGTCCGTCCGGACACGCACCAGACCCACTTCATCAGCTCTCAAAGCCTCAGCGAGAAGAACAATACGTGATCGACCGGTTACTCGATCGTGTCAGCCGCCGCATGGTCATCATGAGGGGCACCATGTCCATCCACGCCTTCATCGACGAGTCCCGCCGTGGGTCGCGGTACTTCGTCGCAGCCGCCCTCGTTCATCCGGGCCACTTGCGTGCGCTTCGCCGCGAGTTGGTCGCATTGCTGATCCGCGGACAACGAGAGATCCACTTCCACAACGAAAAGGAACCGCGCCAGCGACTGCTGGCCGACACGATCGCGCGGATGCCGGTCCAGTTGAGCGTCTACAGCCGCACCTGTGCGCGCAAGGACGAGCCCGCACGCCAAGACTGCATCGCCGAACTCACCCGGGATTTGATCAAGTCCAACGCACAGCGACTGGTGATCGACAGTCGGTCCCACCGCGATACCCAGGACTCGGCGACGATCCGCCGAGTGTTGATCAGTGAGGTCACCGGGCTCACCTACGAGCACATGTCGTCCACCGGGGATCCGCTGCTGTGGATCCCGGACATCGCTGCCTGGTGCTACGGCGCCGGAGGGGACTGGCGCAAGCGCATCGCGCCGATCCTCAGCCACGAGCGGGATCTGGACATCCCCTGAAAAGCGCGAAGCCCGAAGGGTCGTCGTCCGGCGACGCTTCGGGCTCACTTCATCGGCTCAACAGCCTCAGCAACATCGACTCTACACCAGAAGCCAGGGCGTCGGTGGGTGAGGCGTTCCCCGTACCCCATTCGGGGAATCCCTCACCCACCGACGCCGTCCACCCCCCGGGGCGGTCTCGGGTCCGGCACACCCCCAGCGCGCCAGAACTATGCAAGATCGGTTCGGCCCGCCGATCCGTTACACGTTCTGACGCAGAAAAGACGTCGACCCCGGTACGCGGGTTGCGTACCGGGGTCGACAGCCGAATCACTCAGTACCGGTAGTGCTCCGACTTGAACGGGCCCTCGACGTCGACGTCGATGTACTCCGCCTGCTCCTTGGTCAGCTTCGTCAAGCTGCCGCCCAGGGCCTCCAGGTGGATGCGGGCGACCTTCTCGTCGAGCTTCTTGGGGAGGCGGTAGACCTCGTTGTCGTATTCCTTGTGCTTGGTGAACAGCTCGACCTGGGCGATGACCTGGTTGGAGAAGCTGTTCGACATCACGAAGGACGGGTGGCCGGTGGCGTTGCCCAGGTTCATCAGGCGGCCCTCGGACAGCACGATGATTGAGCGGCCGGTCGGGAAGACCCACTCGTCGACCTGCGGCTTGATGTTGATGCGCCGCACACCCGGGTAGCGGGCCAGGCCCGCCATGTCGAGTTCGTTGTCGAAGTGGCCGACGTTGCCCAGGATGGCCTGGTGCTTCATCCGGGCCATGTCGCCCGCCAGCACCACGTCCTTGTTGCCCGTGGTGGTGATGACGATGTCGGCCTTCTCGATGACCTCGTCGAGGGTGCGGACCTCGTAGCCGTCCATGGCCGCCTGCAGGGCGCAGATCGGGTCGATCTCGGTGACGATGACGCGGGCGCCCTGGGCGCGCAGGGACTCCGCGGAGCCCTTGCCGACGTCGCCGTAGCCGCAGACGACCGCGACCTTGCCGCCGATCAGCACGTCGGTGCCGCGGTTGATGCCGTCGACCAGGGAGTGGCGGATGCCGTAGCGGTTGTCGAACTTCGACTTGGTGACCGAGTCGTTGACGTTGATCGCCGGGAACAGCAGTTCGCCCGCGGCCGCCATCTGGGTCAGCCGGAGGACACCGGTGGTGGTCTCCTCGGTGACGCCCTTGATGCCTTCGGCGATCTTGGTCCACTTGCCGGAGTCCGCCGCGAGCGAGTTGCGCAGAGTCTCCAGGATGATCGTCCACTCCTCGGAGTCGTCGTCCGAGCCGTCGGGCACGATGCCCGCCTTCTCGTACTGGACGCCCTTGTGGACGAGCAGGGTGGCGTCGCCGCCGTCGTCGAGGATCATGTTCGGGCCGCCGCCGTCGGGCCACGTCATCATCTTCTCGGTGGCCCACCAGTACTCGGGGAGGGTCTCGCCCTTCCACGCGTACACCGGCACGCCCTTGGGCTCGTCCTCGGTCCCGTGCGGGCCGACGACGACCGCGGCCGCGGCGTGGTCCTGGGTGGAGAAGATGTTGCACGAGCACCAGCGCACCTCGGCCCCGAGGTCGACCAGCGTCTCGATCAGCACCGCGGTCTGCACGGTCATGTGCAGCGACCCCGAGATGCGCGCGCCCCTGAGCGGGTAGACCTCGCTGTACTCACGGCGCAGTGCCATCAGGCCGGGCATCTCGTGCTCGGCGAGGCGGATCTCCTTGCGGCCGAACTCGGCGAGGGAGAGATCGGCGACGGCGAAATCGATGCCGTTGCGGGTCTGCGCGTAGCTCGCCCCGGTCGTGGTCCGCGTGTCTTCTGCGGTCATCGAGTGAATCCTCCAGACTCTGGTCCCTGTCGAACACTACCGTTGTCCAATGGGACGCGGATCGCCCAAAGAGGCGTGATCGGCCGGATGGCGCAACATGGGAGAGAAGTGCTGCTTACGGGCACGGAAACACGCGTTGTCGAGCTTCGGGTGCACGGGCTCATGGGCACCAGCGCGGAGTCGCTAGTGTCCGCCGTGTCGGCGGTCGACGTCGCGGGCGACGGCGTCGGACGCATCGTACGTCCAGCCGACCGCCTCCAGCGCCCCGCACCTGGCCCGGTCCTGCAGGCAGAGGGCAGATCCATCCCGCGCGTGGTCGAAGGGTACGTCTGGGGCGCGATGACCTCGGGCGGCTGGGCGAAGGCGACCTGGGCGCTGCTGTTCCCGTTCTCCCTGGCCAACGTGGCCCACTGGATGCTGCCGCCGATCCCCAGCGGCCACCGCCCGGCCCGACTGCTCGGCGGCGCGCTGCGGGCGCTGCTGAGGGTGGCCGCGGCGCTGTTGACGATGCTGCTGGTGGCACAGGCCACAGTGGTGAGTTTGGACCTGGTGGCCGCGCAGTGCCTCGCGCCGGGCACATCTTGTCTTACGTCGGTGCCCGACTGGCTGCGCGAGGTGTACCCGCTGCGCCAGGTCGCCGGGCTCGTCCCCGTCCTGCTCGCTGTGCTGATCCTGCACCGCGTGTCCGGGGTCGCTTGGGAGACCGAGGACTCCCCCAACCCGCCCGCCGCGCCACCCAACACCCGGGTCGAGCTGCCCGGCCGCAACCTCGTCGCCGACCCCGACACCCCGGCCCTGCGCACCCTGCACCTGGTCGCGGCGCTGGCCACGGTCGCGCTGCTGCCGCTGGGCGGGCCGTTCCGGGTGCCGAACGAGATCGCCGACCGCGTGCTGTGGTTCGGCGCCGTCGGCGTGCTCGGGCTGTGTCTGCTGGCGGTCCTGACCTTGGACGATCCGCGCGGCGCCGCGCCGGAGCGCGCGGGCAGGCTGCTGCGGGCCGCGCTCAACGGGCCGGTCCGCGCGGTGGCGCTGCTGCTCGGCGTGGCGCTCGTGTGCGGCGCGGGCGCGGTCACCGAACTGCCGTCGACCGGTCTCCCGGGCTCCGGCACCACCGTCGAGGCCGTCGCGGGCGCGCTGATCGGCGTCACGATCCTGCTCGGCTTTCTGCTCGTGCCCGCCGCCCTGGTCGCCCGACGATCCTGGTCCGGTCTGCCGCGCGGGCTGCGGCCGTGGGCGGGCGGCTGGATGTCGGCGCCGGTGCTGGCGGTGGCCGGGCTGCTCGGCGGCGGCTTCGGCGCCGGCCTGGCAATCTCGGTCGGCAAGCTCGTCGGGTCCGACGGCGTGCGCCTGCCCGACGGCTACGAGCGGGTGACGCTGCTGTGGGGCGCGGCCGCGGCGATCGGGCTGGTCGTGGCGCTGCCGGTGGTGGCGTGGGTGGCCGTCGGGTTCCTGCGCAGGCGCGGCAGGCGCGAGGTCGACCTGCTGCACCACGGCAGGCCCCGCGACCGCGGCAGCGCCGACCGCGCGTGGCACACCGCGGCGTGGCAGCGCCGCAACCTGCACCGGCTGCTCCTGACCGGCGCGGCCGTGCTGTCCGTCGGCGCCGGGGTGGCGGTGACCATGCGGATCGCCGGGATCGCGCCGCCGTTCTGGATGGAGCCGTTGTCCGCGGTGGGCATCCTCGCCCTCGGCCTGCTCGCCGCGGCGCTGCTGCGCGCGGTCTACACCGCGGCGAACAACCCGGCGAGCGGACGGCGGCTCGGCGTGGTCGCCGACCTGGCCTGCTTCTGGCCGCGCGAGGCCCACCCGACCGTGCCGCCCTGCTACGCGCTGAAGGTGGTCCCGGAGCTGGCCGCGCGCACGGTCGAGCACCTGCGCGACCCGGGCACGCGGGTCGTGCTGACCGGCCACAGCCAGGGCGGGCTCATCGTGGCCGTCACCGCGGCCCGGCTGCTGGAGTCGATCAACGAGCCTGAGCGGCAGCGCCTGGGGATCATGACCGTCGGCTCCCACCTGCAGTGGGCGTACGCGCGGGCGTTCCCCGCCGTCGTCCCGCACACCTCGCTCGCGCACCTCGCCGGGGAGCTCGGCACGCGCTGGCGCTCGCTGTGCCGGGGCACCGATCCGCTCGGCGGCGCGGTGACGACGTGGGGCAGGCAGGTGTGCGACGGCAAGCTCCTCGGCACCGGCTTCCGCCCCGACGGCACCATCGGCCCGCTTCCCGCCGCCCATGTCAGCCCGACGGGCGCGCTGGTCTTGGGCGGCGACCACTGGCTGCCCGACCCGATGCGCGGCCCGTTCCACGGCAGGCGCTGGGCGGCCGGGGTGCTCGGGCACCGCGACTACCCGGTCGACCCGGAGTGGGACCGCGCGGTGGCGATGGCGGCCGGACTCGACCCTGCCGACCCGGGTTCCGGACTGCCTTGGCCACGGGCAGGCAGAAGATAGTGTTCCGGCGCAGGCTCGCCCGCCACCATCTGACGACGCCGACCGACAGCCTGGTCACCGCCGCGTCGGACGTGTGCGGGATCCACGCCCAGGTGATGTCGGCCGCCGAGGTGTCACTCGGCCTGCGCGTCGCCGGGGCGACGCGGGTCGGCGTCCGCGCGGCGCTCGCGGCCGGGGACCTGGTCAAGACCTACGGGATGCGCGGCACCGTGCACCTGTTCCCAGCGGCCGAGGAAGCGCTGTGGATGGCCGCGCTCGACGGAGCGGTGCTTCGGCCGAACCTGCCGGGTCCGGCCCGGATGACCGACGCCGAGATCGACACGGTGATCACCGCCATCGGCGACGCGCTGACCGGGCGCGCGCTCACCATCGACGAACTCAGCGCCGAGGTGGTCGAGCGGGCGGGCCCGTGGGCGGGTGAGCTGACGCTGCCGGGATTCAACGGCTTCTGGCCGAAGTGGCGGTCGGTGATCCAGCTGGCGGCGTACCGCGGCGTGCTGCGGTTCGGGCCCGACCGCGGCCGCAAAGTCACGTATACCCGCCCTGAGCAGCGAGAACGGCCCGATCACGCGCTGATCGAGGTCTGCCTGCGATATCTGCGCGCGTATGGCCCGGTGACGCCGCAGAACTTCGCGCGCTGGGTCGGCATGGCCCCGGCGGAGGCGGTTCGGCTGTTCGCCGCGCTCGGCGACCGGGTCCGTCCAACCGGGGACGGGGTCGAACTGGACGAGCCCGCCGACGAGCCGCCGCCGTGCGGGGTCCGGCTGCTGCCCTACTTCGATTGCTACACAGTCGGTTCGCATCCGCGGGACCGCGTTTTCCCCGGCGTGGCCGCCGAACGGGCGCTGTCGCGCGGGCAGGCGGGGACGGTGCCGGTGCTGCTGGTCGACGGGGTGGTCGCGGGGATCTGGCACCAGAAGCGGTCGGGGACGCGGACCGCGGTGACGGTCGAGGCGTTCGGCCGGCTGACGAAGAAGCAGTCGGCGGAGGTCGAGGCGCAGGCAGCGCGGATCGGCGAGATCACCGAGGCCACGCCCACCCTGACGTTCGGCGGAGTCACCGCGGGCAAGCATCTTTAGAGGGACCGCTCCAGCAGCCGGTCGGCGACGTCGCCGTGCCCCGCGTCGGCCAGCAGGCCCGCCGGGGCGAGGACGTAGCTGCGGTCGACCACGACGCGGGCCGACTTCAGCACCGGGCGCAGGATCGGGTCGGCTCGCAGGGTCTCCTCGACCTGGACCAGCGCGGCGGGCGAGGCGTGGCGGAAGACGCCGCCGGAGAGGACGAGCAGACCGGCGCCTTTCGGGCCAAGGTTGCCCTCCACGAGCCTCAGGTGACGGCGCACGGCGAGGATCGCGGCGAACGACGCCAGCTTGATGTCCACTTCAGACTCATCGGCGGTCGTCGGGATGAAGTCGACGTCCTCGGCGCGGCGCTTCGCCGCCGCCGCAAGGTCTTCCGGGGCGGCGATGAGGCGTTCGGCGACGGCCTCGGCCACGATCCCTGGGGCGGACCACCGCATGCCGATGTCGCCTTCCACGGTCCGCCGGTCGGCGGGCAGCGCGACCGTCGTCGCCCGTTCGCCGTCCACAGTGGACACAGCGGAGTAGACGTCGGTCGTGGCGCCGCCGACGTCGACCACGAGCACCGCGCCTTCTTCCTCGTCACGCGCGAGGACGCCCGCCAGGCGGGAGACGCCGGTCAGGACCGCGTCCGGGGTGACCGTGCGGACCAGGTTGCGGAACCGGGGGCCGCGCGAGAGGCCCTTGCCGCCGATCACGTGACTGAGGAACACCGACCGGATCGCCGACCGGGCCGGGCCGGGCGCCAGTTCGCCGACGTCGGGCAGCACGTTGTCGGTGGCCACGACCTTGCGGCCCGCCAGCAGTCCCAGCGCCTCGTCGCGCGCCTCGATGTTGCCCGCGAGGACGATCGGGACGGCGACGCGGTTCGCGCCGAGCCTGCGGGCGTTGTGCAGCAGGACGCGCTGGTCGCCGCCGTCGGTGCCGCCGACCAGCAGAATCACGTCGGGGCGGTCGGCGCGCAGTTCGCGCAGGCCCGCGCCGTCGAGGTCGCCGCTGGAGACGTGGACGACCTTGGCGCCCGCCGACAGGGCCACCCGGTAGCCCGCTTCGGCGCTGACCAGCCGTTCCTGGCCGACCACCGCGAGCCGGAGTCCGCCGCCCGCCGACGAGCACGCGAGCACGTCGGCGTCAGTCGCGGCCAACGCCGTGGTGACCGCGGCGACGCCGTCGAGGACCTCCGGCGGGGTCGTCGCGTGCTGGGCGGTGCCCAGGAGCGTGCCGTCGGCGGCCACGAGGGCGCCCTTGGTCCAGGTCGATCCGACGTCCAAGCACAGCAGCGGCACGAGCGCGGATACTACTTGTCCGCGGTGATCTTCCGACCGAGCACGGAGTTGCGCCTGCCGTAGACGAAGTAGATGACCACGCCCAGCGCCATCCAGACGATGAACCGCAGCCAGGTCAGCACGGTCAGATTGAGCATCAGCCACAGGCACGCGCCGATCGCGAGCAGCGGGATCAGCGGCACCCACGGCACCCGGAACGCGCGCGGCAGGTCGGGCCGTGTCCGGCGCAGCACGATCACGCCTGCCGAGACCAGGATGAACGCGAACAGCGTGCCGACGTTGACCATCTCTTCGAGCTTGTCCGCCTCGAAGAAGGTGGCGGCGACCGCGACCAGTCCGGCCACGATCATCGTCGCGCGGGCCGGGGTGCCGCGGGTGCTCGTGCGGGCAAGGGAACGCGGCAGGAGGCCGTCGCGGGACATCGCGAAGATCACCCGGATCTGGCCGAGCATCAGCACCATGACCACGGTCGTCAGACCTGCGAGCGCGCCGATCGAGATCACCTGCGCGGCCCAGTCGACGTCGTTCAGCGCGAACGCGGTGGCCAGGGTCTTCTTGTCGGCGCTGCCGTCAGGCTTCGTTGTGGTGGCCAGTTCCTGGTAGTTGACCATCCCGACCAAGACCAGGGAGACCGCGACGTAGAGCACGGTCACGATGGCGAGCGAGCCGAGGATGCCGCGCGGGACGGACCGCTGCGGGTTCGCGGTCTCCTCGGCGGTGGTGGCGACGATGTCGAAGCCGATGAACGCGAAGAACACCAGCGACGCGGCCGCGAGCAGCCCGTAGGCGCCGAACGCGCTGGAGTCGGCGCCCGTGAGCACGGAGAACAACGACTGCTCGACGCCGGTACTGGCCTGATCGGCGTCCTTGGCGGCCGGGACGAACGGGGTGTAGTTCGCGGCCTTGATGAAGAAGAGGCCGAAGAAGATCACGAACAGCACGATCGCGACCTTGATCCCGGTGATCACCATGCTGACCCGCGACGAAAGCTTCGTGCCCACGGTCAGCAGCACGGCCAAGCCCGCGACCAGCACCAACGCGCCCCAGTCGATGGTGAGGCCACCGAGTTTGAAGACGGTCGCGGTGGTGGTCGCCGGGTCGAAGCCGAACAGGTAGCCGAGCACGGTGTTGAGGTAGACCGACCAGCCCTTGGACACCGCGGCCGAGCCGACCGCCAGCTCCAGCACCAGGTCCCAGCCGATGATCCACGCCATGAACTCGCCGAACGTGGCGTAGGAGAAGGTGTACGCGCTGCCCGCCACCGGGACGGTCGAGGCGAACTCGGCGTAGCAGAGCGCGGCCAGCGCACACGCGACCGCGGCGAAGACGAACGCCAGCGACACCGAAGGACCGGCCAGGTCACCGGCGGTGCGCGCGGTGAGGGTGAAGATGCCCGCGCCGATCACGACCGCGACACCGAACACCGTGAGGTCCCAGGTCGACAGCGTCCGGCGGAGTCTGGTGTCCGGATCGTCGGTGTCGGCGATCGATTGCTCGACGGATTTGGTGCGCCACAGTCCTGTCCCCGGCATTGATCGAGGCTAACCCGGCCGGGGTGGTCCCGCTGGACGATGATCGCCCGGCCGCTACGGTCAGCCCATGGGAATCCTCCTCGTCAGCGGCAGCCTCCGCGCGGGCTCGACGAACGCGGCGGTCCTGGCCACGGCGGCCGCCGTCGCGACCGTCCCGACGACCCACTACACCGGCCTCGCCGACCTCCCCCACTTCAACCCGGACGACGACACCGAACCCGTGCACCCTGCGGTGTCCGCGCTGCGAACCGCGCTGGGCGCGGCCGACGGGATCCTGTTCTGCACGCCCGAGTACGCGGGCGCGCTGCCGGGCTCGTTCAAGAACCTGCTCGACTGGTCGGTCGGCGGCGGGGAGACCTACGGGAAGCCCGTGGCGTGGATCAACTCGTCGGTGCGCGGCGCGGAGAAGGCCCACGAGTCACTGCGGACCGTTCTCGGCTACACGGGGTCGCTGATCGTCGAGGAGGCCGTGGTGTCGCTGCCGGTCAGCCACGGCGACGTCGGCCCGGACGGCCAGGTGCACGACCCAGCGGCCCGGACCACGATCGCCGCGGCCGTCGAAGCCCTCGCCAAGGCAACTCGGTAAGGCGTCAGACAACCGGCGTGCCCCGTACACGAGCCCTGCGGCTCGGGCAGCAGACCTCAGACAACGGGCGTGCGGTAGAGGTCCGGCTCCAGGTAGATCAGCCGCGCCGACGGGATCGACGCGCGGATGCGGGCCTCGGCCTGGTCGATGGCCTGGGCGACCTCTTCGAGGGGCAGCCCCGGCGCCAGCCCGACCTTCGCCGCGACCAGAAGTTCCTCCGGGCCGACGTACTGCGTCCGGATGTGGATGACGCGGTCGATCTTGCCGCCGACCAGCTCGGCCTCGATCGTGGCCAGTTCCGGCGCCGTGGCGCCTTCGCCGATCAGCAGCGACTTCATCTCGATGATCAGGATGATCGCGATGACGCCCAGCAGCACACCGATCGCGATGGTGCCGATGGCGTCCCAGACCGGGTCGCCGGTCAGCACGGTCATGCCGACGCCCATCAGGGCGAGGACCAGGCCGAACAGCGCGCCCGCGTCCTCCAGCAGCACGACCGGCAGTTCCGGGGTGCGCGACTGGCGGATGAAGCCCCACCACGAGGCGTCGCCCTTGATCTTGCGCGACTCGACGATCGCGGTGCGGAAGGAGTAGGTCTCCAGGCCGATCGCCACGACCAGGATGATGACCGCGACGATCGGCGAGGTCAGCTTCTCCGGGTGCGTCGCCTTGTGGATTCCCTCGTACAGCGCGAACGCCGAGCCGAGGGAGAACAGCATCAGCGCGACGATGAACGAGTAGAAGTACCGGTCGCGGCCGTAGCCGAACGGGTGGTCCTTCGTCGCGGCGCGCTGGGAGGTCTTCTGGCCGAGCAGGAGCAGGCCCTGGTTGGAGGTGTCGGCCACCGAGTGCACGGACTCGGCGAGCATCGACGACGACCCGGTGACCAGGAAGCCGGCGAACTTCGCCGCGGCGATTCCAGCGTTGGCAACCAGTGCGGCCAGGATCGCCTTGGTGCTACCCCCTGCGGACACAGCAGCTCCTCAAACTCAGTCCGGTATGTCTGGATTTCCGGGATGACGAGATGAGCCTAGAGCGTGTCGTGCAGCGGCGACTCGGCACCCACGGTGGCGAGGAACACCTGCGCGCCGTCCGAACCGGACGGACACACCGTGAGTGGGCCGTCGGTGGCCGACACCCAGATCGAACGGCCGCGGCCGACCTCCACCTTCGCCGACGTGCCCGCGACCGTCACCGAGCCCGCGGTGCACACCAGGATCTGCGGACGCGCCGACGGCAGCGGCACCGGTGCGGTGTCGCCCTCGGCCCACTCCACTCGGGACAGCTCGAACTCCGGGGCGGGCGTGCGGTAGACGAACCGCCTGCCGTCGGCGTCGCCGGAGGTGACCGGCATGTCGCCGCAGCCGAAGTCGAGCACGCGCAACAGCTCCGGCACGTCCACGTGCTTGGGCGTGAGCCCGCCGCGCAGGATGTTGTCGGAGTTGGCGAGGATCTCCACGCCGGTGCCGTGAAGGTAGGCGTGCAGGTTGCCCGCGGGCAGGTAGATCGCCTCACCCGGCTTCAGCACCAGCAGGTTGAGCAGCAGTGCGGCCAGCACACCCGCGTCGCCCGGGTAGCGCTCGCCCAGTTCGAGGACCGTGCGGCACTCGGGCAGGAACTCGCCGCGGTCCTTGATGTGGGCGACGCACGCGTCGAGCAGGTCGGGCAGCAGGGCCTCCAGCGAGGTCTGCGGCAGCGTGATCCAGGTGGTGAACAGCGCGCGCAGGCCGTCGGAGTCGGGCTGGTCGGCCAGCAGGTCGATGTACGGCGACAGCGCGGGCGTACGGACCGCGTCGAGCAACTGGACCGTGCGGTGCGGGTCGCGGAAGCCCGCGAGGGCGTAGAAGTCGGTGAGGGCGCAGATCAGCTCGGGCTTGGCCGTCGGGTCCGGGTAGTTGCGCTCGCCCGCGTCGCGCGCGATCCCCAGGGTCTCCTCGCGCTGGTAGCCCTCGGCGGCCTGCTCGGCCGACGGGTGGGCCTGCAGGCTCAGCGGCTCCTCGACGGCGAGGATCTTCAGCAGGAACGGCAGCCGGTTGCCCCAGCGGGCGGCGTTGTCGGCGCCCAGCTCCGCCTCCGGGTCGGCCTCGATGTGCTTGATCAGCGACTCGTCTGAGCCCGCGAGGTGCGACGGGTCGCCGGGGTGGGCGCCCATCCACAGCTCGGCCTCGGGGTGCGGCGCGGGCACCGGCTGGCCGAGCAGCTCGGCAATGGTCGTGCGCGACCCCCAGGCATACGGGCGCACCGCATTGCGCAACAGCTCCACTGCTAGTTCAACTCCTGTCGTTGTGCCCGAGACGGGCAGTCACGCCGTCGCGGGCGCGTAGCGGCCCGATCCGCCCGCGGTACCGGCCGCGAGCCCCAGGTAGAGCGCGGCCATCTCGAACCGGAGCGCCAGCACCGCGGCCAGGGTCGGCTCGTCGGCGGTGATCTCCTCGGCGATGGCGATGAGGTCGGCGCCGGGCAGGGTCGCCGCCGCGTGCGCCCGGTCGGGGTCGCCCGGCTTCGACCGGATCGCGAGCAGCAGAGCGCGCGGCGGGGCCATGGCGGCGCCGTCGAGGTCGTCGGGGTCGGCGAACAGGTCGCTGCCGGAGGTGGCGGCCACAGCCGCGCGGTGCAGCGCGGTGCGCGACATCGCCTGGGCGTAGCTGGCCACGTCGCAGACCGCGCCGGTGTGGGTGGCCAGCAGCTGCGCGGCGTGCCTGCCGACGGCGGAGGCCACGTAGTCCAGGCCCCAGAGCAGCGGCGTGCGGTCGGCCAGGCGCAGCGCGAGCGACTTCGCCGGGTTGACGAACGACTCGTGCTGCATGTGGTCGCGCTCGGCCTCGTTGTCGAGCTCGTCGGCCAGCGTGTCGGTGTCGACCTGGAGCAGGCCGAGGGTGCGCAGGGTCAGCAGGCCCGCGGTGAACGCCTTGGCGAAGCCGAAGCCAGGCGGCACCGCCAGCCGCGGCGCCAAATGCACGGCCTTGCCCGCGCCCGCCGCGGCGACCGGCCCCTCCTCGGGGGCGGTCAGCACGACGCCCGCGCCGAAGCGGCCGGCGCGCGCGATCGACTCGGCGAGGACCACGTCGCCCGCGTCGTCGGTGTGGGAGATGACCACGTCGAGCGGGCCGATCCAGCTGGGCACCATGTCGGCGACCACCAGCGGCACCGGGCACGACGGGGCGAGCAGGGCGGAGAGCAGGTGGCAGACGGCCGGGCCGAGGCCGGGCCTGGTCAGCAGCACGATGGCGCGCGGCTTGAGCCCTTCGAGGCGGTCGAGGCGGGCCTCGACGGCGGCCTCGGCGGTCGCGCGGACCTGGGCGCCCGCCAGCGCCGCGGCACGCAGCAGCCCGTCGGTGTCGACCTCGGCGAGCCGGACCGCGTCGTCCAGCAGGCTGTCGTCGGGCAGCGCGGTCATTGCGAGTCCGGCTGCTCGCCCGGGTTGGTCGCCTCGTCAAGCAAGAGGACGGGCACCCCGTCGTCCACCCGGAACTGCCGCCCGCACTCGGTGCAGGTCAGCGCGTCGGCGTTGGGGTCGGCGGGCGTGCCGACGACCAGGGGTGCGTGGTCGTCCGACGGGCACGCGAGGATGTCCAGCAACTGTGGGTCCAGATCGACTGCCATGGTCGTCCTCCTCGGGTCCAGTGTCCCAGGCTGAGGCGACCCCCGCCCGGGCAAGATCAGCGTTTCTCAGGCGCGGACGATGGCGAGAACCTCGTCGCGCAGCGCGGCGACCGCGGCGTCGTCGGCGGCCTCGATGTTGAGGCGCAGCAGCGGCTCGGTGTTGGACGCGCGCAGGTTGAACCAGGCGCCGTCGGGCAGCTGCACGGTCAGGCCGTCGAGTTCGTCGAGTTCCACGCCTTCGCGGCCGCCGAACTCGGCCTTGATCGCGGCCAGCCGGTCGGCCTGGTCGGCGACGGTGGAGTTGATCTCACCGGAGGCGGCGTAGCGGTTGTACTCGGTGGTCAGCGCCGAGAGCGGGCCGTCCTGCTCGCCGAGCGCGGCCAGCACGTGCAGCGCGGCCAGCATGCCCGTGTCGGCCTTCCAGAAGTCGCGGAAGTAGTAGTGCGCCGAGTGCTCGCCGCCGAAGATCGCGCCCGTCTTCGCCATCTCCTCCTTGATGAAGGAGTGGCCCACGCGCGTGCGGACCGGCTTGCCACCGTGCTCGGCGACGATCTCCGGGACGGCCTTGGAGGTGATCAGGTTGTGGATGACCGTGCCGCCGGGGTCCTTGGCCAGCTCGCGCACCGCGACGAGGGCGGTGACGGCGCTCGGGGACACGGGCTCGCCGCGCTCGTCGACGACGAAGCAGCGGTCGGCGTCGCCGTCGAAGGCCAGGCCGGCGTCTGCGCCGACCTCGCGCACCTTGGCCTGCAGGTCGACGATGTTCTTCGGGTCGAGCGGGTTGGCCTCGTGGTTGGGGAAGCTGCCGTCGAGCTCGAAGTACATCGGGATGATCTCGATGGGCAGGCCCGCGAACACGCTGGGCACGGTGTAGCCGCCCATGCCGTTGCCCGCGTCGACCACGATCTTGAGCGGGCGGCTGCCGGAGAGGTCGACCAGCTTGTTCAGGTGGGCGGCGTACTCGGCGAGGAGGTCCTTGGACTCGACGTTCCCGGTCTTGCCCGAGCCAGGGGTGTCGTTCTCGACATCGCGCTGGATGTCGGTGAGGCCGGAGTCCTGCCCGACCGGGGCGGCGCCCGCGCGGCAGAGCTTGATCCCGTTGTACTTGGCCGGGTTGTGGCTCGCGGTGAACATGGCGCCGGGCAGGTTCAGGCTCCCGGAGGCGAAGTAGAGCATGTCCGTGCTGGCGAGCCCGATGTTGACGACGTCGACACCCTCACCGGCGGCACCCTCGGCGAACGCGGCGGCCAGCCCCGGCGACGAGTCGCGCATGTCGTACCCGACGACGATCGTCGGCCCGCCGACCAGCCGGGCGAACCCGGCACCGATGGCGCGGACGAGGTCGGCGTCGATCTGCTCGCCGACGACACCGCGGATGTCGTACGCCTTGAAGACGCCGGACAGGTCACGCACGGGATGCTCCCAGGGGTTGGCTGTAGGGCTCTCGCGGCGAGCCTACCGGCGGAGAACCTCGGCGCCGCACTCAGTCGTTGACCGGGTCGGGCAGCACCCGCAGGTGCCCCCGGCGCGAGCCGAGCGACTGGTCGGGCTGCTCGATGGGCCGGTCGACCCGGCCCGCCTCGCGCACGGCCTCGGCCAGCGCGGTCAAGTCGTCGACGGAGGGCTCGGGAAGCGCGAACTCGCCGTCGTGGCGCACGACCTCCCACCCGCGCGGCACCGTCAGGCGCAGCGCGTGCTCCTCGCACAGGTCGTAGCTGTGCGGCTCGGAGTAGGTGGCGAGGGGACCGACGACCGCGGTCGAGTCGGCGTAGGCGTAGGTCAGCGTGGCGACGGCCGGGTTGAGACACCCGGTTCGCGAACACCGACGCACGCTCCGCACGATCGGTGACCATAGCGCCTCCGGCCGGTCCAACATCGCAGGAGTGCGCCCGACACGCCCACGTACCCCCGGTCCGATGCCGGTGGCACACCCATCCGGCGCAGCCGTACCCTGCTGATCGTGGTGACGGCTCGCAGCTCCCGGCGACGCGGACGACGCAACCGCGACCGACACGGCCGCGGCCTGCGCGGACCGCTCTTTCCCTCGACCCTCCCCGCGGCCAGCACCCGCGCGGAGAAGTTCGACGCACTCGTGCTGGACGCACTCGAACCCATCGAGGCCCGCTGGCGCACCGAGCTGACCAAGCTCGACGTCGCGGTGGACGACGTGCCGGAGGTCCCGGACGGCGCCACGCCGGACGGGGTGCTCGCGGATAGCGGCGTGCCGTTGGCACGGTTGGTGCAGGCGGGGGTGGACCGCCGCGGCCAGCCGACTCGCGCGCGGATCGTGCTGTACCGGCGGCCTCTGGAGGCACGGGCTAAGGATGGGGCCGATTTGGCGGGCCTGATCCATGACGTGCTGGTGGAGCAGGTCGCCACGTACCTGGGCCTGGACCCGGGCGTGGTCGAGGGCGAAGGCTGACCTCGACCTCGCGGACACAAGAATACTGCAACTCCAGCGTGGCCATGAACGCGTGGGATCGACCTGTGGGCTGCGAAGAGAGTGGGGGCACACCGCTCCCAGTCCAAGTTCCAGCCATATGAAGCGTGGACTCGGAGCACGGGAACGGCGTGCGTTATCCGCCGGTGGAACCTGGCCGTAGCGGCATCCCAGTTTCGAGTTCGTACAGCCATCCACTAACTGGCTCGCAACTGCTCGAAGAGATGCCTCGTAAGGCTAGACGCCATGAGCTAAGCGTGACACCAATCAACCGCGCACATAATCACGCTTTCGCCGGATTCGATCACATGGGTCGCGAGACCAACGAAAGCACCGACTCCGTTCGCAGCAAAGCATCCTGCAAACTGGATAATCCTTCCTGGAAATTCGAACCTGTCATATCCGTCCAACTGACGCCAAACGTTCGCAGCACATCTAGTTTTAGACGATACAAGGATGACTCCTTCTCAACAATGCCCAACTCGAGCAGCCCTTGCAACGTTGCAACCGCATGCTTATTTCCCCCCACAACCAACCGTTCCAATTGCTCACCGAATATGCTGGGCCGCCCCATCATAGATCCGCGAAATGAGGTCAGAATTCGACGAGCCCAGAATAGAATTTGGTACGCATCCATCGGGTCGACGTAAGCGCGTGATGACGGTACAAAGATGCACTCGCGCCACTGATGCCACGCGTCGGGCCAGTGTATCTTCAAACAGCCGGTAGGATACACCGATAGCCTCAAGTCCGCAGCATGGCTAGTCTTGTGCGCCACGATCAATACGCTTGAGTCGTCGCCCCCATTTGCGGTAAAGCGGGATCCGTCTATTTCAAGTTCCTTAGTAAGGCACAAAACATTGGGCCCGACTTCCACTTCCCCATGGGTAGCATTCAACACTAAAGCATGGTCAGTCACAAGTGCGAGATTCGCGATAGGGCTCGACAGCTCCAACACTCCCGTAGGGTCTTCGATATCGAATTCAATGACGAAATAACCCTGACCCGCTGTTTCCACGTCGGCCAAACTCAGCCGAGGTTGCTCCACCCCTTGACTGTGGTTGTACACCGCGTTTGCCGAGTCACTCCCTCCAGCAAAATGAGACTTCAACAGGGCATCGACGATCGACTCGGTCACTTGACCACGGATTTGCCCCTCCGGAGATTGCCTCGTAACGTCCTGAGTTAGCGCGTACACAAATCTCGCGAAGAACGGGCCTACCGGCGGCGCCAGAGACAGCAATTCTTCCCTGCGATATCCACAGATCGATACAGTCTCAGATGTCGCAATGAACGCACGAATGTAGTCGCTGAATACAACGTTACTGAATGTCTTGGCCGAAACGAACGGATGGTCAGGCACGAACGGCTCGATCAGCTTCTCATATACCCCCCGGTCTCCCGGTTTGAGAATTCCTGGCAATTCGAGGTCGATCGGCACTCCCGACACTTCTTTCAGCACGCGAAGCGATTGCTCCTCGCGCAAATACAGTAGCTTGGTCCCAGGTTCGTCGAGAGTAAGCGCATTTGCGAGCTGAGCTTGAACTTTCGCACTTTCGCGATCAAGAATTCCTTCTACTACCTGACGAAGAAGAACCCCTTGCGCAGTACGATCTCCAGCAGCCTGGATCTCCTCATGGCCTGAGTGGAGTGCCTCAGGGTTGTCGACAGCCAATTTCTCCGCCAGCACCATGAGTACAGGCGGATAGCCGAGGAAGTCCTGCACCATCGGCCAGTACTCACCTGGCGAATTCGGCTTTTCGACACCTAGCGCGACAGCAATTTCTGCGAATGTCTGGTCCCTGTACTTCCCAAACGGAATTGGATGTGATCGGTGCACGTGGTACTGACTGCCATCCGCTCGCTTCTTGCGATCGAGCGTAAGATTTATCAGGTCCGCGCCGAGCGTGTGGTATAGCGGCCGAATCGTCCAGTTCTCGACCGAAACGCCGTCACTCTTCAGGAAGTGGCTCGCGACCCCTGCAGCGTCGCGACGACCGAGAAGAATTATTCTGCAAGCGCGACTCGCGTTCGTCACCAACGATGCGACATTCCTTAGGAATGCCAAGAAGTTTTCTCGACCCGCCAGTAGTTGTGCTTCGTCTAAGCTATCCAACACGAGCGTGGAATTTCCGGCGCGGAGCCTATTTACGAACTCTGCCGCACGATCCCACCCAAGCACCCTTGTCAACAGTCCGACCAGACTGTCACTACCCACTTGAAGTTTGGCTAAGTCGACCAAAGGCGCCCCGCATTCTGCCGCGATTGCGCGCGCGGCTGCGGATTTTCCTCCGGCGCCAGGGGCCGTAATGACTATAACCTTTGGCTCGCCGATACTTCCGTCTACATCAACGTCCGGCCACACATAGGCATCACTCGGCGCGACCGGCAATTGGAAGCTTGAATCGTCATTTTCCAACCTCATGTTCTGATTGCCGATGCGTGTCGGAAGTTGTTCAGTCAGTCGTCTGAGTGATGAGATCTCCGCCATAGCTAGGGTATCTCTCAACGGAGCGGAGTCGTTACGCTGTGTGTCAGCCATCGGTGATGGCTCATCTGCCGATCTGTCCACCTAAGCCCGAACCAGAGCTGCCTCTCCCAGACGAACAGTTCAACGCGCACAAGCACGGCACCGTGCGCAGGTTGTCCCATGTTCGCCGCTCTCTCAGGAATCCCGGCCGCAAGGCCACCGCGTCGATAGCAGGCCGATATGTTCGCCGTCGCCAGACCGCTCGTGGCTTCGACTGCGACTTAACGCGGCTGCTCCCGACGTCCAGGGATTGACGTGAGCAGGATGAACAGGACCACGGCACCCTGGGTCAGTAGAAGCACGCTGCGGAGAGCTGTCGGCATCTCGATGCGGACGTCGGCGGCGCGGGTGGGGACCGCGACGGCGACCATGTGGCCCCACGCGCGGACCACCGGGGCCTGTTTGCCGTCCACCGTCGCCTGCCAGCCGGGTTCTTCCTCGGCGGCCACGACCAGCAGCCTGCCCTGGGCGCCATCCGACACCCGCACGGCCACGTTCGGGGGGCCCGCCGACACCGGCACGACCCCGCCGGAGGTGTCGAGTTGGGTCGGTGGGGTGCCGCCGGTGACGGCCGCGCGGGCGAGGTCGGGCGAAAGCAGCGCGGCGGATCCGCCGGTCGACTGGAGGCGGACCACGGGGCGGCCGTCGGCGGTCGCGGGGGCGTCGGCGACGAGGTTGCCCGCGGCGGACTTGAGGCGGTCCCCCGCGCTCGTGGAAGGCAGCACGACGAAGAGCACGCCCGCGGCCGAGGCGCTCGCGACGGCGGCGCGGGCGGCGTCCGGGTCGCCGGAGGTCAGGTCGGCCGACAGGTCGGCGAGGCGGACGGGAGCGGCCGGGGTCGGGGCGATGTCGTCGTCGCCGAAGCGGGGGGTGCGGGCGGTGACCTGGCGGACCGGGGAGCCGTCGAAAGCGCAGAACAGGGCGGAGCGGCCGGTCGCGCCGAGTTCCTCGACCAGCGTGCGAGCCAGCGCGGGGGCGTAGTCAGCCCGCAGCGGACCCTCCCGGCCCACCACCGCCGCGCTCGCCACCATGCCGACCAGCACCAGCACGCCCAGTGCCGCCGCGGGGCGGGCGAAGCGCACGGGAGCGGTGTCGCGGCCGGTCCGGCAGACGCCGAGCATCGTCCACAGCAGACCCCAGCCCACCACCAGCATCGGCGCGCCCAGCCAGCCGTGGGACGACTCGACGCCGCCCAGTGGGGTCATCGGCACCGCCCACACCAGGCCGACCGCGCCCAGACCGATAGCGGTGAAACCGAGGCCGGGAAGCACCGCCCGGCTCGGCCGCAAAGCCAAGCCCACCAACACGGCCAGCACGGCGAGACCGCCCACGAAAGGCCACGCACCTGGGCCGCCCGGATGCAGCGAAAGCAGGTCGCCGATCGACGCCTGCGGAGACGACACCAGCGCGCCGACGCCGTGCAGGACGACCGACGGGTGCTGGATCACGACCGCGGGCCACGGCAGCAGCAGCGCGAGCGGCATCAGCACGACCAGGAACAGCGCCGCCCCGCGCCGCGCCCCGCCGCCCGGGACCAGCACGAAGCCGAGCAGCGACACCACGACGATCACCAGGTGGATCAGCGGGGCGAACGCGCCGACCACGGCAAGGCCCAGCGCGGTCCCTGCCGCCGTCGACAGCCAGGACGACGCGCCCGCGCCGGTCCGGCCACGCACCAGCAGCGTCGCCGCGCCAGAGGCGACCAACGGCAGCAGGATGTGCACGATCACCACGTCGAGCCGACCCTGCGCCACGGCGGCCGTCGCGGGCGGCAGCAGCGCGTAGCCCAGAGCCAGCAGCGCCCGCACCCAGCGGCGGACCGGGGCACGTCGCGTCGCGGCGTAGGCGGCGAGACCGGCCAGCGGAAGGTCGGCGAGGAACAGGAACGCGACGGCGGTGGTCGGGCCGCCGATCGGGGCGAACACCGCGCCCAGCGCGCCGACGATCGCCAGCGCGGCGGGCGCCGGAGCGGACGTGCCACCCGCGACGCCGTGCCAGGTGGCCAGGTAGTCCGACCAGGTCGCCCCCAGATCGCCGACCGGCAGCAACCGTCCGCCCGCGAGGTCGAAGCCCCAGCGGCCGGAGTTGACCACGACCGCCAGCGCGATCAGGCCGAGCACGAGCAGTAGCGGCGGCGACAAAGCGAGTTGGCGCAGAACCCGGCCGCGGTCGACGTGGACGAGCACAAGATCCGGGGCGGGTTCGGCGACGCCGTCGCGCGGTTTCGGCGACGGCCGCGGCCGCGGGCTGGGCCGCAGTCCGACCGGGGCGTCGTCGGGAACGAGCAGGGGCACCGCGACCGCGCCCGACGGCCTGCGCAGCCCCGCCCGTCGTGGCCTGCCATGGGCTCCCGCGGGCAGCGCGTCCGGGCCGAGGGGTGCGCGGGTGACCGCGGCGGCCTCCGGCGCGACCCACACCGCGTCGGCGTCGGGCAGTCTGCCCAGCGCGGCGTCGGCCTCGACGCGGCGGCGGACCATGGTGGACAGCACGCCGCGCGTCGCGTTGCGCAGGCGCGTGAGCCTGCTGGTGAACAGCCCCCGCACGCTGCCCTTGCGCGAAGTCGCCTTACGCGTCGCGCGGCCTTCGCGCAGGCGAGCCCGGCCGCTGAGCAGATAGCCGACAGCGCGCAGTTCGGCGGAACTCTCCGGCAGCCTGCGCTGCATCGCGAAACCGAGCGCGCGCAGCAAGCACAGCAGCGTCACCCGCGGAACGCCGATGAGGAACGACAAAACCGAGCAGTTGACCAGGAACGTGCGCAGCCCGTGGCCGCGGTCGACAGCGCGCGGCTGCCCGCCCAGCGGCGTGCGCGCGTCGATGCCGCGAAGGTCGCGGGTGAGCGCGCGGGCGTGCCGGATACGCGCGGCTGGAACACACAAGACGACCCGGCCTGACCGGTTGACGCGCCAGCCGAAGTCGATGTCCTCCCGCAGCATCGCCAGCGCCCGGTCGAACCCGCCAAGTTCCTCCCAGAGGTCGCGGCGCACGAGCATCCCGGCCGACGACACGGCGAGCACCTCGGTGCTCTGCTCGAACCGGTGGTCGTCGCCCGCGTCGAGCCTGCTCCAGTCCAGTTCGGACGGGCCGATGCCGGTCTGCCGGTGGCCGGAGGCGTCGGTGGACAGTCCCGCCTCGACGACCTCGCGCGGATCGGACCAGTCGACGGCGAGCGGGCCGAGCACCCCGGCCGCCGGGGACACCTCGGCGGCGAGCAGGAGCGTGGCGAGGCAGTCGGGTTCGGGGGCGCAGTCGTCGTGCAGCACCCAGATCCAGCCGCCGGGGTCGCCCCAGCGCTGCACGGCGTGGTCTACCGCGGCGTGCACGGCCTCGCCGAATCCGGTGGAGCGTTCGAGGGTGATGACGCCGTCGAGGACGCGGTCGGCGCCTTTCGCGGCGGCGGCGAGCATGGCGGCGGTGTCGTCGGACGATCCGGTGTCGACCGCCACGATGTGCCGCGGGCGCGGTGAGGAGTGGCGCAGCGCCGAGAGCGCAAGCCGCAGCCACTGGGCGCCGTCGTGGCAGACGAGCACGGCGAGCACCGGAGCGGTGCGCAGCACTGGCGTGCCACGGCCGAGCGCCTGGTGCGATCGTGGCGGCACGGCTGCGCCCACCTCCCATGGCGTCGCTTCGGCGGGTGGCGGTGACCTTCGGCCACCGAGCCCACACCGTACGACGTCATGGGCCGAAACCCGCGCGCGGCGCCCCGAATCGTTGCGTTGAACCGCGCGCGTGCCAGCGAAGGAAGCCGGGGTGAACCGGCTTCCTTCGCTACATGGCCTTCTTCAGCCTTCGACGTTCGCGTTCGGACAGGCCGCCCCAGATGCCGAAGCGCTCATCGTGCGCCAAGGCGTACTCGAGGCACTCCGACCGGACCTCGCAGCCAAGACAGATGCGCTTGGCCTCACGAGTCGAGCCGCCCTTCTCGGGGAAGAACGCCTCGGGGTCGGTCTGCGCGCACAGCGCGCGTTCCTGCCATTCCTGTTCGTCGGTCTCGTCGAAGAACCCGGCGAACACGTCCACTTCCGCCGGCGGACGCTCGCCCCACTCCACGACGCGACCCCCGTCACTCAATCCCTGCATATCGCCCGCCTCCTCGCCTTCCGCACTCCCGGCTGGCGGATGCCATCGCCCTCCCTTGGCCGAATGACATCAATGTGATTACACCCGTGTCATGGCGGCGGGTCAAGCGCTGCCCCCAGGTGGGTGATGCGTTATGCGCAGGCTGTACCCGATCGTGTACCAGCAGAAACGGTACGGAGTGCCGGGGCGGCCGACGCGCAACCGGCATACGTTGCCACACTGGTCGGGTGCAGAGATCAGCGGTTCGCCCTTCGCCCATCTTCCTCGGACTGATCGCCATCACCGCGGGCGGCGGTCTGCTCACACTGCTCGAGAGCGATGTCGCCATCACCGCGGGCGTCGTCCTGCTCGTGCTCGGCGGCTGGGTCGTGTCGCTCTGCCTGCACGAGTTCGGCCACGCGCTGGTCGCCTTCCGCGGCGGCGACCGCGAGGTCTACTTCAAGGGCTACCTGACCCTGGACCCGCGCCGGTACACCGATCCGGTGCTGAGCCTGCTCATGCCGGTGATCTTCCTCGCGATCGGCGGCATCCCGCTGCCCGGCGGCGCGGTGTGGATCAACCACCACGCGCTGCGCTCCAGAGCAGTGGAGTCAAGCGTGTCGCTGGCCGGGCCGCTGTCGAACCTGGTCGTGGCGATCCTGCTGGCGGTGTCGGTGAACGTGTTCGAGCCCGCGGTGCCGCTGGCGGCGGGCCTGTCGTTCCTGGCCGTGCTGCAGCTCGGCGCGTTCATCCTCAACATGCTGCCGGTGCCCGGCCTGGACGGATGGGGCGCGCTGGAGCCGTTCCTGTCGCACGACGCGCGGGTGTTCGGCGCGAAGGCGCGGCCGTGGGCGCCGCTGTTCCTGTTCGCCGCGCTGATCGGCATCCCCGGTGTCAGCCAGGCGCTGTGGAGCGTCGTCTACGCGCTGTTCGAGCTCATCGGCGGCAACGGCCTGCTGTCCGACATCGGCCAGTACGAATTCTTCTTCTGGCAGCGCTGAATCCAGCATCACCCGAACGTGCGAGGATCACCCACCGTGAAGGTTGTCGTAGTCGTCGGCGGGGTCGGCGGAGCCCGGTTCCTGCTCGGCGTGAAGAAACTGCTCGGACTCGACCCGGTCGGCCCGGCCCCGGCCGACTCGCCGCACGAGATCACCGCGGTGGTGAACACCGCCGACGACATCTGGCTGCACGGCCTGCGGATCTGCCCGGACCTCGACACCTGCATGTACACCCTCGGCGGGGGCATCGACACCGAGCGCGGCTGGGGCCGCACGGGTGAGACGTGGGCGGTCAAGGACGAGTTGGCCGCCTACGGCGCCGACCCGGACTGGTTCGGCCTCGGCGACAAGGACATCGCCACCCATCTCGTGCGCACCCGGATGATGCGCGCGGGCTACGAGCTGTCCGACATCACCACCGCGCTGTGCGACCGGTGGAAGCCCGGGGTCCGGCTGCTGCCGATGACCGACGACCGCGTCGAGACGCACGTGGTGATCGACGACCCGGAGTCAGGCGACCGCAAGGCGGTGCACTTCCAGGAATGGTGGGTGCGCTACCGCGCCGAGCCGAAGGCGCGCTCGATCGTGCCGGTGGGCGCCGACGAGGCGACGGCCGGTCCGGGCGTGGTGGAGGCGATCGCCGAGGCCGACATCGTGCTGCTGGCGCCGTCAAACCCGGTGGTGAGCGTGGGCAGCGTGCTGGCCGTGCCGGGCGTGCGGACGGCGCTGCGCAAGACCGACGCGCCGGTCGTGGGCATCTCGCCGATCATCAACGACCAGCCGGTGCGCGGGATGGCCGACGCGTGCCTGACCGCGGTCGGGCTGGAGGTGTCGGCCGAGGCGGTCGGCAGGCACTACGGCTCGCGGGAGTGCTCGGACAACGGCATCCTCGACGGGTGGCTTGTGCACTCCGGCGACACCGCCGACGTGCCGGGGGTGCTCGTGCGGGCGGTGCCGCTGCTGATGTCCGATGTGGACGCGACGGCGGCGATGGCCCGCGCGGCGTTCGACTTGGGTGGTGTTGGCGTTGAATGAGTCTCATGGTGAGCACGGAGCGCGGGATTCCGTGGAGATCCTCGCGGTGCGCGGGCTGCCGGAGTTCCGGCCGGGCGACGACCTGACCGGCGCGATCGTGGCCGCGGCGCCGTGGCTGCGCTCGGGCGACATCGTGGTCGTGACCAGCAAGGTCGTGTCCAAAGTGGAGGGCCAGCTGGTCGCGGTGCCGTCCGACCCGGTGGCGCGCGACGAAGTCCGGCGCAAGCTGGTGCTGGAGGAGTCGGTCAAGGTCGTCGCGCGGAAGTTCCGCTCGCTGATCACCGAGAACCGCCTCGGCATCGTGCAGGCCGCGGCGGGCATCGACTCGTCCAATGTGGCAGGCGACGAGTTGGCGCTGCTGCCGGTCGACCCCGACGCGTCGGCGCTGGCGCTGCGCAACGGGCTGCGCGAGCGGCTCGGCGTCGAGGTGGCCGTGGTCATCACCGACACGATGGGCCGCGCGTGGCGGCTCGGGCAGACCGACGCGGCGATCGGCTCGTCCGGGCTGCGGGTGCTGCACTCCTACGCGGGCCAGATCGACTCGCAGGGCAACGAGCTGTCGGTGACGCGGGTCGCGATCGCCGACGAGGTCGCGGCGGCGGCGGACCTGGTGAAGGGCAAGCTCGGCGGGGTGCCGGTCGCGGTCGTGCGCGGCCTGGAGATCGGCGACAACACCTCGACCGCGCGCGACCTGCTGCGTCCGGTCGAGGACGACCTGTTCCGGCTGGGCACCGAGGAGTCGATCGCCCAGGGCAGGCAGGAGGCGGTGCTGCTGCGCCGCTCGCTGCGCGAGTTCACCGGCGAGCCGGTCGACCCGGAGTCGCTCCGACGCGCTGTCGCCGCGGGATTGACCGCTCCCGCGCCGCACCACACGCGACCGGTCCGGTTCGTGCGGCTGGCCGAGCAGCGGGAGAAGCTGCTGACGGCGATGCGTGAGGCGTGGAAGGCCGACCTGCGCGGCGACGGGATGCCCGAGGACTGGATCGAGCGCCGCGTCCGCCGGGGCGCCCTGCTGTTCGAGGCCACTGAGATCCTGCTGCCGTTCCTGGTGCGCGACGGCGCCCACGATTACCCGGACGCCCGCCGCACCGAGGCGGAGCGCACGATGTTCACGATCGCGGGCGGCGCCGCGGTGCAGGGCGTGTTGGTGGCGCTGGCGGCCGAGGGACTCGGGTCGTGCTGGGTGTCGTCGACGATCTTCTGCGCGGACGTGGTGCGCGAGGTGCTCGACCTGCCCGCGTCGTGGGAGCCGCTGGGCGCGGTGGCCGTCGGGCATCCGGTCGAGCCGCTGACGCCGCGGCCGGTGTCGACCGAGGACTGCTGGGTGGAGCGGTGAGCCTGCACGCCGACGCCGTCTCGGTGCTGTCGTCGTGGCGCCCGGCCGACCGCGGCCAGGAGTCGCTGCGGCAGGCGTATCTCGGCTTCCTCGCGGCGCGGCCGGACGCTTGTGCCCGGTCCTGCGCGCCTGGACACATCACGGCTTCTGCGCTGGTGCTGGACTCGACCGGGGAGCAGGTGCTGCTGACGCTGCATCCGCGCGTCGGGCTCTGGCTGCAACTGGGCGGCCACTGCGAGGAGTCGGACACGACGCTGGCGGGGGCGGCGCTGCGGGAGGCGACGGAGGAATCGGGGATCGCCGGACTGGAGATCGACCCGGTGCCCCTGCACGTCGACGTGCACCCGATCACGTGCTCGCTGGGCGTGCCGACGCGCCACTTCGACGTCCGGTTCGCGGTGCGCGCCCCGGCGGGGGCGACGGCCGTGCGCAGTGACGAGTCGCTGGACCTGCGGTGGTGGCCGGTGGACGCGCTGCCGTCCGACCCGGACGGCGCGGCGGGGATCGCCGACATGCTGGCGGTGGCGCGGTGATCAGCGTGCGGATCGACCCGGCGTCGGCGGTGCCGCCGTTCGAGCAGGTCCGCAGCGGGTTGGCGCAGCGGATCAACGACCACACGCTGGCGGTGGGGACGAAGCTGCCGACGGTGCGCCAGTTGGCGGCCGATCTCGGCCTGGCGGCGAACACGGTGGCGCGGGCGTACCGGGAGCTGGAAGAGGCCGGACTGGTCGAGACGCGTGGGCGGGCTGGGACGTTCGTGGGCGCGGCGGGCGACCGGACGCTGGAACGCGCCCGCACGGCGGCGTCGGCCTACGCGGCGGCGACGCACAAGCTCGGCCTGTCACCGGAAGAGGCGCTGGCGATCGTCGAGGCCGCGCTCAACCGCCCGACCCACTGACAATCGCCGCCTGAGCGCGTCAGAGCGCGCGGTAGTCGCGCGGGGAGAACCGTGGCGCGAAGCGGGGTTTGCCCGGGCCGCCGAGCTGGATGTAGAGCGCGGCCCGATGGCGTTGCGGCGCGTACGGCGCCAGTTCCTCCAGCATCCGCTCGTCGTCGATCTTGTGGCCCAGCAGGGCGTAGCCGACGATGTCCGACAGGTGGTAGTCGCCGACGCTGAGGGCGTCCGGGTCGCCCCAGGCGCGTTGGGCGACCTCGGCGGCGGTCCACACGCCGATGCCCGGCACCTTCCGCAGCAGCGCCCGCCCGTCCTCGCCCTTCAGCTCCGCGGCCCGCTCCAGCCGACCCGCCACCTGGGCCGCGGCCACGACCGTGCGGCGGCGGGCGCCGTCGAGTCCCGCCTTGTGCCACTCCCAGTCCTCGATCCCCAGCACGGCCCGCGGCGTCGGCGGCGTCGACAGGCCCTCCGGGCCGGGCCCGGGCGCGGGCTCACCGAAGCGCCGGGCCAGGTCGCGCCACGTCCGATGAGCCTCGGTGCCAGTGACTTTCTGCTCGATGATCGCCGCGAGCAGCACGTCCCACACGCGGCCGGTCGCGCCGAGCCGCAGACCCGGGCGACGGCGGCGGGACTCGGCCACCAGGGGATGGTGCGCGACGAAGCCGGTGTCGTCGTCGGTGGCGCCCAGCAGCGCGGGCAGGCCGTCGATCAGCCGCTCGGCCCCCGGCCCCCACGCCGAGGCGTGTACTTCGTCACCGATGCGCAGACACAGCGTGCCCGCGCCGTCCGGGGTGTTGGCCGCCAGCCAAAGACCGCGCGCGTCCTCCCGCCACGCCGGGTCGCCAGGGCCGCGCCGCAAGGGGCGCAGCGCGCTCGCGACGTCGTGCGGGCCGGTGGGCGACCACCGCCGGACGAGGGCGGCGGGAGCGGGGATCGCGGTCATCACGAGGACCGTACCCGCCGGTTGGCTACAGTTGTCCGCACATCACGCCCGCCGGGGACAAAGGACACCAACCTCTGTGACTGCCGAACTGCACGTCGTCGTGCCCGCCGGGGGCAGCGGCACCCGCCTGTGGCCGCTCTCCCGGGCCGCGAACCCGAAGTTCCTGCACCCGCTGACCGGAACCGACCGGTCCCTGCTGCAGGCGACCTTCGACCGGCTCGCCCCGATCGCCTCGGCGGAGAACCTGCTGGTCGTCACCGGCACGGCGCACGCGGCGGGCGTCGCGCGGCAGCTGCCGGACCTGCCGGAGCGCAACATCCTGGTCGAGCCGCTGGCCCGCGACTCGTGCGCGGCGATCGCGCTGGCCGCCGCGGTGATCGACAAGCGCTCGCCCGGCGCGGTCATGGCCTCCTTCGCCGCCGACCACCTGATCACCGACACCGACGAGTTCGCCCACACCGTCGCCCGCGCGGTCGACGGAGCGCTCGACGGCCACCTGATGACCATCGGCATCACCCCGACGCGGCCGGAGACCGGCTACGGCTACCTGCACTGCAGCGAGCCCGCCGAACGCGGCGTCATCCAGAAGCTGTTGGAGTTCAAGGAGAAGCCGAGCCTCGATGTAGCCACGCGCTACGTCGAGTCGGGCAGCTATCTGTGGAACGCCAGCATGTTCGTGTGGCGCACGGATGTCTTCCTCGCCGAGCTTTCCGCCCGCAGGCCCGACGTCGCCGACCCGATCCTGGCCATCGCGGCGGCGTGGGACACCGAGGCGCAGGAGTCCGTGCTGGCCGAGCTGTGGCCGACGGTGCCGAAGGTCGCCGTCGAGTACGCGGTGATGGAGCCTGCCGCCGCCGAGGGCAAGGTCGCCACCGTCCCCGGCGACTTCGGCTGGAGTGACATCGGCGACTTCGACACCCTGGGCGACCTGCTCGGCATCGACGTCGGCGAGGGCGGCCGGTCGGTCGGCCACGGCAAGGTCCTGGTCGTGGACGGCAAGGGCGTCGTCGTCGTCCCGGGCAGCAGGCTGGTCGCGACCCTGGGCGTCAACGAGCTGATCGTCGTCGACACCGAGGACGCGGTGCTGGTGTGCAGGCGCGATCGCGCCCAGGACATCAAGAAACTGACCGAGATCCTGCGCGAACGCGGCGAACTCGACTACATCTGACCCCGTCCGATCGGCGCAGACCGATGACGGCACGCGATCGGAGAGATACGCTGGCATGGCACATGGAGCGACGCAGGAGAGGGCACTCTATGGACCCCCGAGAGCGCGCTGACGCCATCCTGGCCCGCGCCCGCGCGCGCGGCGCGTACGTCGTCACTCCGGAAAGCGCGATCTCCCCGATGGACGCGGCCGCGACGCTGCAGATCCCCCGCGCTGTGGTGAACGCGCTGGATGATCCTGAGGTCACCATGGTCTTCCCGGTGGCGACGGAGGAACTTCCGGCGATCGCTCAGGACGCGGCCACACAGTCGCTGGCTTCGCCGCCGCGGCCTCGTCCCGCCGCACCGCGACCGGAACAGCATCGGCAGGAACAGGTGGACGGCCTGGTCCCCACGACGAAGCCGAGTCCGCCGTCGAGGCCCAGTTTCACCCAACGCCTCGACGGCTGACCACCGCTGGGCCTACCGGGTCTCCAGCTTCAGCCGCAGCGCCAAGCCTGCCTTCACGGCCAGCCGGACCGGTGCCCACAACGGACCCTGGTGCCGGTCGGCGATGAACCGGTAGGCGCTGTCGTGGTGGGCGGCCAGCATGCGGTCCGAGGACTTCGCCGTGGAGACGCCCTGGATGTGCATGACCTTGGCCGAGGGGACGTACACGTTCTGCCAGCCCGCGCGGCCGAGGCGTTCGCCGAGGTCGACGTCCTCGAAGTACATGAAATAGCGGGAGTCGAAGCCGTCGACGGAGTCGAAGGCTTCGCGGCGGATCAGGAAACACGAGCCGGACAGCCACCCGGCCACCCGCTCACGCACGTCGGTCGCCGACTGCTTGTACGCCCGCGTCCACGGATTCCCCGGCCACACCTTCCCCAGCACGCCGTGGCCGATTCCCTTGCCCAGCGAGGGAACCTCCCGCGCCGACGGGTAGACCGTGCCGTCCCGTTCGGTGATCAGCGGGCCGAACGCGCCGCCACGGGGCCAGCGGGAAGCGGCCTCCAGCAACGTGTCCAGTGCGCCCGGGTCCCATTCGACGTCGGGGTTGGAGATCACGATCCAGCCGAACGAGTCGTCCAGTGCCGCGACGCCGCGGTTCGCGCCCGCGCCGTAGCCCAGGTTGCCGCCGGTGCGAACCAACTCGACGTTGTCGTGTGCGTCGGCGGCGGCTTCGGGGGCGCCGTCTGTGGAGCCGTTGTCAGCGAGGATCACGTGGACCGGCCGCGAAGTGGCCTTGTCCAGTGTCACGAGGAACCGCTCCAGCGTCTCCCCGGGCGAGTACGTCACGGTCACGACGGCGATCTCGGCACCGTAGGCGGTGGTTTCGGTCACGACCAGACATTGTGCACGCGCGGCTCAGCGCGCGCGTCGGTGGGCCAGCGCGGCCAGGTCGTACACCTCGCGGTGGCGGTCGGCGCTCTGCGTCCAGGAGAACTCCTTGGCGCGCTGCTGTGCCGCGGTCGACAGGGCCGCCCGGCGGGCCGGGTCGTCGAGCAGATCCGCGATCGCGGCGCCGATGTCGCCCGCGCCGACGCCGCAGTAGGCGACCGCGTCGCCGCCCACTTCCGGCAGCGACAGACGGCGGGTCGTGAGCACACAGGCGCCGCAGGCCATCGCTTCCAGCACCGGGAGGCCGAAGCCCTCACCAAGGCTTGGATAGGCGACCAACGCGGCACCGCCGAGGAAGCCCGCCAGGTTCTCGAACGGCAGATAGCCCGCGCGGATCACGCGGAGGCGGTGCGGGACGGAGTCGAGCGCGCGTTCGATCTGGTGGTCCCAGCCTGGTTGGCCCGCCAGCACCAGGGCGGGCGGATCCGTGCGGCCCCGGCAGGCCGCGGCGAACCCGCGGATCAGGGCGGGGACGTTCTTGCGCGGCTCCAGCGCGCCCAGGAACGCCACGTACGGCTGGTCGCCAAGGCCGACGACGGCGCGCGCGGCGGCCACCTCGGACGGCGACGGCGGGTGGAACCGCTCGGTGTCCACGCCGTGCTGGATCACGTCGAGGCGCCCGGGGTCAGCCTTGGCGACCCTGGTCAGCTCCGCCGCGGTGGCCGCGCTCGGCACGACGCAGCGGGCGGCCCGGACCAGCGCGGTCTTGGTCCACGCGCGGAAGAAAGTGGCCTTGATCGAGTGGTGCAGGACGGCGTCGGTGAAGAAGGTCGCGTCGTGCAGGGTGACGACCGACGCGGCGGGGTTGGCCAGCGGGATCGTGTAGTGCGGCGAGTGCAGGACGTCGACGTCGAGCTTGCGCACGAGCCGGGGCAGCGTGGTCTGCTCCCAGGTCAGCCTGGCCGTGCGGGTAGTCACCGCCTCCGAGGTCGGCACGATGCGCGCGCCGGGCGCCAGTTCGCTGTAGAGGCGGGTGTCGCGGGGCTGGCAGACCACGCTGAGCGTGGCGCCGTCGGCGGCCAGGGCCGCGACCAGCGAGTCGACGTACCGGCCCACCCCACCGCGGTCCGCGGGCACCGCGGTCGCGTCGATGAGCACGGACGGGTCGGACACGCCAGACAGCGTACGACGGACAGTCTCGGCGGAATTACCGAATGGGTTAACTTCCTTCTCAGTGGTTGTTCGCCCAGTGGCCGAGGTGTAGTCGCCAGACCGCCGCCGCGGCACCCGCCCAGGTGAATTGGGCCGCGCGTTCGCGACCACGGGTGATCAGGCCGTCCGGGTGGTCCAGCGCCTCGGCCAGCGCCCGCGCCAGGTCGGCCGGGTCGTCGCGGCGGGCGGTGATCCCCGCGCCCCCGGCGACTTCGACCAGGGCAGGCGCGTCGGAGTGCACCACTGGGACGCCCGCGGCCATCGCCTCCAGCACCGGCAGCCCGAAGCCCTCCGCGCGGCTCGGCGCGGCCAGCACGGCGGCGCGGCTCATCACCGTGGCGAGTTCACCGTCGCTCACCCGACCGAGTAAGCGCAGCCGCTCGCGGGGCAGGCCGTGCCGGTCGGCCAGCGCGGTGAGATCAACCTCACCCCACCCCTGCGGGCCGACGACGACCAGTGGCCGCTGGATCTCGACCATGGCGGCGATGAGGGTGTCAAGGCCCTTGCGGGGTTCGACGGTGCCGATGGCCAGCACATAGTCGTCCGGGAGGCCCGCGAACGGGAGTGGTTCGGCGGCAGTCACGCCGTGGCCGATCACGTGCACCGGCGCAGGTCCGGGCGCGTGCTGGGCGAGTTCGGCGGCGACCGCGCGGGTGGGGACGACAACCGCGGCGGCCGTGGCGGTCGCGCGGCGGATCACCTTGCGGTGCCACGCGGCGCCGCGCGGGGTCAGGGTCTCCGGGTGGGTGAAAGGCACGGTGTCGTGCACGGTCACCACAAGCCCTCGGCGCGCGGGCGGGGCCAGCGGCGTGGGCGCGTGCACGACGTCTCCGCCCGGCCACAGCGGCAGTCCGTACTCCCAGGCCAGCGTCAGCGCCCGGCGCGGCAAGGCGAGCGCGCGCGGGCCGAGCACGCCGGGGATCTCCGCCGGGGTCAGGTCGCCGTGGCGCGCGGTGACGCCCCGGACGACCCAGTCCGCGGGCGCCGACGCGGCCAGGGCGGCGGCCAGTTCGCGGGTGTAGCGGCCGGTGCCGCCGGGGACCGGGGACAGCAGTTGCTCGGTGAGGACGACCAGCTCGGGCACGCGGGAAGGATGGCACGGCTGCGGTAGCGTCGCGGCGGTGAACGTCCGCACGACGGTCGTCGTCGTCACCTGGCGCGGGCGCGCCCACGTCGCCGCGTGCCTCGACGCCCTGGCCGCCCAGACCAGGCCGCACCGGACGATCGTGGTCGACAACGCCTCCACCGACGGCACCGCCGACATCCTCGCCGCCCATCCGAGCGCCCCCGAGGTGCGCAGGCTCGCGAGGAACGCCGGCTACGCGGGCGCGCTGGGCGCGGTCAACCCCGACACCCCCTATGTCGCGTGGCTGAACGACGACGCCGCCCCCTCTCCGGACTGGCTCGCCCAGTTGGAGGACGCCCTCGACGCCGACCCGGTCGCGGCAGCGGCCACCGCGCGGCTGATCTCCCCCACCGGAGAGGTCCAGTCGGTCGGGGTCCGGCTTACCCACGACGGCCACGGCGCCGACGCGACAGCGGACCCGGTCTTCGGCTTCTGCGGCGGCGCGGCGCTGGTCAGGACGGCGGCGTTGGCGCAGGTCGGCGGGGTCCCGGCCGACTTCTTCTGCTACTACGAGGACACCGACACCTCATGGCGGCTGCGGCTGGCGGGCTGGTCGGTCGTGGCGGTCCCGGTCGACGTCACCCACCTGCACGGCGCGAGCACGGCGCCCGGGTCGGCGGATTTCCACCTGTGGAACGAGCGCAATCGCCTGGTCACGCTGCTGAGGTGCGCGCCCGGCCTGGTCGCGGTCACCCAGCTCGCCCGGTTCGCGCTGATCACCGCGGCCCTCCCGCTCCGCCGGGGCGTGCCGGACGCGCTGAACTTCCGGGTCGGGCTCCGGCTGCGGGTGTTGATCCAGGTCGCCGCCCGCCTCCCGCGCGCGCTGGCCGCCCGGGTCAAGATCAAACTGTCCACGCCGGACGCCCGGCGCGTCGTCTGGCAACAGTGGACCGGCCGGTCGGGCGACATGAACCAATCCGGATAAGGCACGCTATGGCCAAGGAGCTACGGGGAGGAGCAGGCGTGGTCGAGGGGGCACTGCCCACATTGTCGGTGATCTTGGTGAACTACCGGGGGGCCGACGACACCCTGACCTGCCTGCGCGCCCTGCGCCGCGACCTCGACTATCCGGCCGACCGGTTGCAGGTGATCTGCGTCGACAACGCCTCGGGGGACGGCAGCGCCGAGAAGATCCGCGCTGTCGACGGGGTCGAGCTGGTCGAGGCGCCGGACAACCTGGGCTTCGCGGGCGGGTGCAACCTGGGCGTCGAGCACGCGCGGGGCACGGTCCTCGCCTTCCTCAACAACGACGCGCGGCCCGACCCGCAGTGGGCGCGCGCGGCGGTCAAGGTCCTCACCGAGCAGCCGGACGTGGCGGCGGTGGCCAGCAAGGTGCTCGACTGGGACGGCGCGAACATCGACTTCGTCGACGCGGGTCTGACCTGGTTCGGCATGGGCTACAAGCGGCACGCCGGCCAGCCCGACGACGGCAGCCACGACGACCCGCGCGACGTGCTGTTCGCGACCGGCGCGGCGATGTTCGTCCGCGCCGGGGTCTACCGCGAGCTGGGCGGGTTCGACGAGCGGTTCTTCATGTTCTACGAGGACGTCGACCTCGGTTGGCGGCTGAACCTGCGCGGGTGGCGGGTGCGCTACGAGCCGACGTCGCTGGCCTACCACCGGCACCACGCGTCGATGTCCGAAGTGGACACCGAGGACCAGTCGCGCGAGCTGTACCTGCTGGAGCGCAACGCGTTGGCCGCGCTCTACAAGAACCTCTCCGACGAGACGCTGGCCAAGGCGCTGCCCGGCGCGCTGGCGCTGTCCGTGCGGCGGGCCACCGCGCGCGGCGACGTCGACCCGACGCAGCTGGAGATCACCCGCCGCGACGGCGCCGAGGGTCCGGTGTCGATCCCCCGGACCACGCTGGCCGGGATCCTGGCGATCGACCAGTTCGTGGAGATGCTGCCGTCGCTGGCGGCCTCCCGCGCGGTCGAGCAGGCCGCGCGGGTGCGGTCGGACGCCGACCTGGTTCCGTTGATGCGCAAGGCGATGGAGCCCGCCTACCCGCTGCCGCGCTACCTGGCCGCGCACGAGGCGATCGTCGAGGCGCTGGGCCTGGAGCAGGTGTTCGGCGCGCGGCGCAAGATCCTGGTGATCACCGGCGATGCGATCTCCGAGCGGATGGCCGGTCCGGCGATCCGCGCGTGGAACATGGCCGACGTGCTGGTCGCCGAGCATGAGGTGCGGCTGGTGACGGTCAACCCGGTGTGCGCCCCGGCGGACGCGGCCTTCCCGGTGCTGCGCGCGAAGCCGCGTGAGCTGGAGCCGCACGTGGCGTGGGCGGACGTGGTGATCGTCCAGGGGCACGCGCTGGAGCTGATCTCGTCGTTGAAGCGGCCTGGGTCGAAGAAGATCGTCGTCTGCGACGTCTACGACCCGATGCACCTCGAACTGCTGGAGCAGGGCAAGGACGAGATCGCCGAGAAGCGCGAGCTGGACCTGGTCGGGGTGACCAAGGTGCTCAACACGCAGCTGGAACGCGGCGACTTCTTCATCTGCGCGTCGGAGCGGCAGCGGCACTTCTGGCTGGGCCACCTGATGTCACTGGGCAGGCTGACACCCGCGCTCTACGACGGCGACCCGACGCTGCGGTCGGTGCTCGACGTGGTGCCGTTCGGGCTGCCGGGCAAGCCGCCGCAGCAGTCGCGCAACCCGATCAAGGGCGGCATCCCGGGGATCGGCGACGGCGACAAGGTCGTGCTGTGGGCCGGGGGCGTCTACAGCTGGTTCGACCCGTTGACGCTGGTCAGCGCCATGGGAGTGCTCGCGCGGCGGCGGCCGGAGGTCCGGCTGGTGTTCCTCGGGATGAAGCACCCGAACCCCGAGGTGCCGGAGATGGACATCGGCGCGCAGGTGCGCGCGCTGTCCGGGCGGCTCGACCTGACCGGGCGGCACGTGTTCTTCAACGAGACGTGGGTGCCCTACGAGCAGCGCCAGGACTGGCTGCTCGACGCCGACTGCGGCGTCACGACGCACTACGAGCACGTGGAGACCACGTTCGCGTTCCGCACGCGGGTGCTCGACTACCTGTGGGCGGGCCTGCCGATCGTGACGACCGACGGCGACTCGTTCGCCGAGCTGGTGCGCGCGGAGGGCCTGGGGGTCGTGGTCCCGGCCGAGAACGCCGACGCGCTGGCCGACGCGATGGAGCGGGTGCTCTACGACGTGGACTTCGCCCAGGGCTGCCAGGACCGGATCGCCGCGGTGCGGGAGCGGTTCACCTGGGAGAACGCGCTGGCCCCGCTGACCGCGTTCTGCCGCGACCCGCGCCCGGCCACCGACCGGCTGCCCGGCGCGGAGCCGTTGGTGCGCAAGCCCGCGCTGGGCGCGGCGGGCACGGTTCGGCGGGATCTCGCGCTGGTGCGCGAGTACCTCGACGGCGGCGGCCCGACGGAACTGGCCAAGCGGGCCGCGGGCCGGGTCCGCAGGCTGGCCCGCGAGAAGCTGCGCGGCGGGCGCGATGTCTGACCGGCCGATCCGCGTCCTCATCGACGGCACCCCGCTGCTGGGGTCCCGCACCGGCATCGGCCGCTACACCGCCGCGCTCGCCGAGGAACTGGCCTCCTCGCCGGACGTGAACATGCGCGCGGTCGCGTTCACCCTGCGCGGCTGGCGCAAGCTGCGCCGGGTCCTGCCGCACGGCTCGCGGGCCACCGGCTTCCCGGTGCCCGCGCGGCTGCTGCGCAAGGCGTGGGTGCGCAACACGTTCCCGCCGATCGAGCTGTTCGCCGGGCTGACGGACGTGGTGCACGGGACGAACTTCGTGCTGCCGCCGTCGTTGCGCGCCAAGGGTGTGCTGACGATCCACGACCTGGCGTTCCTGGAGTTCCCCGACGAACTTCCGCCGAGCGACGCCGAACTACCCCGACTCGTCCAACTCTCGGCGGACCGGGCCACGGTGATCTGCGTCCCGACCCGCGCGGTGGCGCGGCGGGTGGTCGAGCGGCTCGGGGTGGCCGAGGAGAAGGTCCGGGTGACCCCGCTCGGCGTCGACCCGCAGTGGTTCACCGCGCGCCCGCCGAACGAGGCGCTGGTCAGTCGGATCGGCCTGCCCAAGGAGTACCTGCTGTTCGTCGGCGCGGCGGGTCCCCGCAAGGCGCTGGGCTGGCTGCTCGACGCCCACGCCGCCACACCGTCGCTGCCACCGCTGGTGCTGACCGGGCCGGGGCACGCGGTCGGGTCGGAGCGCGTAATCTCGACGGGCTATTTGTCCGAAGTGGACTTGCGGTCGGTGGTCGCCGGAGCGAGCGCGCTGGTGCTGCCGTCCCGGGACGAGGGCTTCGGCCTGCCGGTCCTGGAAGCCATGGCCTGCGACGTGCCCGTTGTGTGCTCGGATGTTCCCGCACTGCGCGAGGTGTCCGGCGGCCACGCCACCCTCGTCCCGTTCGGCGACACCGAGGCCATGTCCGTGGCGCTTACCGCGGTGCTCGAGACCCCGCTGTCCCCGGCGACCCTGTCCGCCCGCCGGACCCACGCCGCGGCCCACACGTGGCGCCGCTGCGCGGAACTGACGATCGCGGCGTACCAGTCGACCTAGATCCGCCAGGTCGGAGTCACCTCGAGGCGCGAGAGCCGCCATCCGGCGTCCTCTTTGCGGGCGCCGAACCGGTAGACGCCGCCGAGTTCCAGGACGCGCTTGCCGTCCTTGATGAACGTCCCGATCAGGTTGGCCCGGACGGCGGCCTCGGCACCGTCCACATCGACCAGCACGTTGCCGACCAGATGCTGGATCCCCTGGTACTCGGCGTGATTGCGGGCCGCCTGCTCGATCACCGCCACCACCCCTTCGGCGACGCCGCCCGGCGTGCTGACGGTGACGTCGTCGGTGAACACCTCGCGCAGGTCGTCGAAGCGGTGGTCGTCCAGGCACGCGCCGAGGCGGTAGACGAGTTGGGTTATGTCCTGGGTCGCTGACATGTTCCTCCCTTATTCGTTGGCCGCGCCAACGTTGGTGTTGCCAACGTATCCGCCCGCGAGCGGAGGCGCTACGGTGAACCGCATGGACACCCGCTCAGCCCCGGCCCGACTGCGCTCGCTGACGAGCTGGCTGATCAACCAGAACTCGGTCACCGCCCGCAACGTCGTCACCGAGCGACTGGAGGGCACGGGAACGCGGCGGTACCACTACTCGATGCTGGCGGCGCTGGACGAGTTCGGCCCGGCGAGCCAGGCCGACCTGGGCCGTCGCTGCGGCCTGGACCGCAGCGACGTGGCGGGGGCGATGACGGACCTGCTGGAACGCGGCTGGGTCGACCGTGCCCCGGACCCGGCCGACCGCAGGCGCAACATCGTCCAGCTCACGAAGGCGGGCACCAAGCAGCTGAAGACCCTGGACCGCGCCATCGGCGAGGCCCAGGACGACCTACTCGCCCCGCTGTCGGCCGCCGAGCGGCAGCAGCTCAACCGCCTGCTGACCCGGCTGGCCGACCACCACGCCTGACCGGCCCGAGCACGACGTCCAACTGGCGGTCGAGCAACGCCGAGATCCGCTGCCGATCGAGCCTGCCGGTCTCGGCGACACCACCGACGGCCAGGCCGTCGAGTACCGCCAGCAGCAGCCCCGCCGCGACCCGGTCCTCGGTCTGCGTCTCCCGCCCCCGGGCGGCGGCGATCAACTGGGCGAGCAGGTCTTCGAGCCGCTGCCAGGTCTCCCGGTAGACCGCGGCCAGTTCGGGATCGGCGATGGCATGGGCGACGAAGGCGAGACTGACCCGCCCTTCGGTGGCGCGTTCGTCGTCGAGGGGGACGAGTTGGCGCGCGATCTCCCGGAGCGCGTCGGCGGGCTCCCGATCGGCCTGCGCACTCCGGACGCGGGCCTCGACCTGACCCGCGACCGAGTCCATCGCGGCCAGGAGCATGGCCTGCTTCGTGCGGAAGTAGTGCTGGACGAGCCCCGCGGACACCCCGGCGGCCTCCGCGACCTGCCGCACACTCACCGCCTCCATCCCCCGCTCGGCGACGAGCGCCACGAGCGCCCGGACTACGGCTTCGCGTCCGTTCATGGTGGCCTCCGATACGAGTGTATGGCATAGTGAGGGTACGGCAATACGTTCGTATCGGACAGCATGGGGGAATCATGAGGCGCTGGGTACTGGCGGCCGTTGTGGCCGTCGCGCTCGCCGCGATACCGGGGCCGACCGCGCTCGCCGCTCCGCGCGGCACACCTTGGGCAGGAGTCCTGCTCTCGGCGTCGCAGGTGTCGACCACGTCGCTGTATCCGCCGGGGACCACGGCGCACCGGATCAGGTACTTGTCGAGCAGTCCACAGGGGGTGCCGATCGTCGTCACAGGACTGACGCTGACACCGCCTGGCAAGCCACCCGCCGGCGGATGGCCGGTGATCGCGTGGGGCCACGGGACAACCGGCATCGGTGATGATTGTGCACCTTCGGCTGTTCCTGGCGCCGGTGCGTACTACGACAAGACGCTCAACCGGTTCCTGCGGGCTGGTTATGCGGTGGCCGCGACGGATTATCCCGGGTTGGGGAGCCCCGGGACGCATCCGTACTTAGTCGCGGAGTCAGAGGCCCGGGCGGTCATCGACTCGGTTCGGGCTGCGCGGCGGGTGACGCCGGGGTTATCGCGGGTATGGCTGGCGGCAGGCCATTCGCAGGGCGGACAGGCGGCGATGGCCACCGCGGAGATCGCTGATGAATATGGTGCGGGGCTTCGGTTCGAGGGTGCGGTGGTGTACGCGCCCGCACCGAACATGTCGGGGAATCTGCCGGACGAGCCGGTGGAGTTGCATCCGCTGGAGCAGACGTTCTACTCGATGATGTTGGTGGGGTTGAAGACTCAGCATCCGGAGCTGAACTACGGCGACTACCTTGGAACGCGGGCACAAGCCCTGCTGCCGGCGGTGCGGACCTTGTGTTTCGACGATCTGGCCGCACGGTTCGAGGCGGCGGCGTTGCCTGGCTCAGAGTTCGCACCAAGCAGCCCGGCGGCGACTCAGCAATTACGGGAATGGTTCACCACCAACGAGATCGGGCGACAACGGGCTGACGGACCGGTGCTGGTTGTCCAAGGCGCCGATGACCCGGTGGTACTGCCCACCGAGACCGAAAAGATGGTCACCTCATCCCGCGAACACGGATCGAACGTCGACTACAACCTCTACCCCGACGCCGACCATGGCGGCGTTCTGGACGCTTCCGCCCCAGACGTCCTGACCTGGCTGGCAAACCACACGCCCACATAAGCAGACTCAGAGAACTACGATGCAGATGCCTTCCATGGGAGCCGAAGTCCCCTGCACTTCCCTGCACCCTCGTCCTCGCTGCCCTGCTCGACCCAGCTCATAGGCGGGCTGCGCTAGCAGGCATGGGGTGGGCGGCTGGTCCGTGCGGACTTGGTTGCCGTCCTTGAGCTACGGCTACGCTTTTGGTTCTGGGCGGAAGTCTGTTGGGTGGTGTTTGAAGGCGCTTGTCAGGGACTTTCGCCAGTCTGGCAGCGGGGTTAGGCCCGCCGCTTGCCATGCCGTTCCCGACAACACCGAGTACGCGGGACGCTTTGCGGGAGTTGGGTAGTCCGCTGTTGTGAACGGGTGTACTCGGGTTGGGTCTGCACCCAGTTCCTCGAAAATCGCTCGGGCGAAGCCACACCATGTCGTTGATCCTGCGCCGGTGGCGTGGAGGATCTTCGTCGCAGGCGGGTGGCCGTCAGCGATCTTGGTGGCTAGTTCGATCAAACCCTTGGCCAGGTCGGCGGCCCAAGTGGGCGCTCCTACCTGGTCGTCAACGACCGACAACGTTTCCCGGGTCTGTTCCAACCGTGCCATCGTCTTGACGAAGTTCTGCCCGAAAGCGCTGTAGACCCAAGCGGTCCGCACTACCCAGGCGCGGGCGCCGGAAGCCAGGACGGCCTCTTCGCCCGCCAGCTTGGTGATTCCATAGACCGACTGCGGCCGCGTCGGGCTGTCCACTTCGTACGGACGATCCGCGGTCCCGTCGAACACATAGTCCGTCGACACGTGCACCAGCGGAACGCCTCGGGACGAACATGCCGCGGCGAGGACCCGTGGTCCGTCGGCGTTGACCGCGAAAGCTCGGGCGGTTTCCGCCTCCGCCTTGTCCACCGCGGTGTACGCGGCGGCGTTGATGACGATCGGGCGTCGGCCGGAGGCTTTGGCCCGATCGGACAGCACGGTGACCGCCTCGATGATCGAGCCTGCCTGGGTCAGGTCGAGGTCGGCCGAACCGACGGCTCGAACTGACACCTCGTCGCTGGTGAGGGCTGCCAGTTCGTGGCCGAGTTGCCCGGTGCCGCCGGGTACGAGGAGGTCGATCACGCCGATCGGGCCTTCAGTGGCTCCCACCAGGCACGGTTGTCGGCGTACCACTTGACCGTGTCGGCCAGGCCCTTGGCGAACGGGACCCGGGGCTCGTAGCCGAGCTCCGTACTGATCTTGGTGATGTCGACCGAGTAGCGGCGGTCGTGGGCCTTGCGGTCGATCACCGGCTGGACGAACGTCTCGTCGGTGCCGGTGGCCTCCAGGAGCAGGGTGGTCAGCTCGCGGTTCGTCAGTTCGGTGCCGCCGCCGATGTTGTAGATCTCGCCGGGGCGGCCGCCGTCCGCGACGAGTTGGATGCCGTGGCAGTGGTCGTCGACGTGCAGCCAGTCGCGGACGTTCAGGCCGTCGCCGTAGAGCGGGACCTTCGTGCCGTCCATCAGGTTGGTGGTGAACAGCGGGATGACCTTCTCCGGGAACTGGTACGGCCCGTAGTTGTTGGAACACCGGGTGACGCACACCGGCAGCCCATGGGTGCGGAAGTACGACCGGGCCAACAGGTCCGACGACGCCTTCGACGCCGAGTACGGGGAGTTCGGCTCCAGCGGGTGGGTCTCGGGCCACGAGCCGGACTCGATCGAGCCGTACACCTCGTCGGTAGACACATGCACGAACTTGCCGACCTGGGCCTCCAGCGCGGCCTGCAGCAGGGTCTGGGTGCCCAGCACGTTGGTGCGGACGAACTCCGACGACCCGGCGATGGACCGGTCCACGTGCGACTCGGCGGCGAAGTGGACCACCAGGTCGGTCCCGGCCATCGCGGCCACGACCGTCTCCGCATCGCAGATGTCGCCCTCGACGAAATGCAGGCGGGGACTGTCGGCGACCGGGGCGAGATTCTCCCGGTTGCCCGCGTACGTCAGCTTGTCGAGGACGACGACTTCGGCGTCGGCGAGTGACGGGTACGCGCCGGACAGTGCCTGTCGCACGTAGTGCGACCCGATGAACCCGGCTCCGCCCGTGACCAGCAACCGCATATCGCTCCACCATTCCTCTCGGCACCGCTGACCGAGTCTTTCATGGGCGTGGGCCGTGTCGCCCACTCGAGCGGGTAATCGCTGCCGGTGCCGAAACCCTTACCCACCCGACCTGGGTAATCTGGTGGGTGGGACGGGTCGGTACGGGGAGGAGCGCTCGTGGGCGAGCGTGCGCGGTGGATCGGCACGCAGGCAGTGCGGACCGTTGCGTTCACCGTGTCCGCGGCTGTACTGGCGGGTACGGGCTACGGCTGGTGGACCGTCGGCGACGTCGACAGCAACACCGTGACCACCGACGTCATCGCCGAGGATGTCGGTGCGCAGCGGGTGCCGCTCGACGGGGCGATCGACATGCTGCTGGTCGGCATGGACAGCCGCACCGACGCGTTCGGCAACCCGCTGCCCAAGGAAGTCCTGCAGATGCTCAACGGCGGCAAGGTCGACGGCGAGCGCAACACCGACACCATGATCCTGGTGCACATCCCGGTCGACGGCACCCGCGCGACGGCGTTCTCCTTCCCGCGCGACTCCTGGGTCGACATCGGTGAGGGGTTCGGCAAGCACAAGCTCAACTCGGCCTTCGTCTACGCCTACACCGACGCGCGCAAGACGCTGGCCGCCCAGGGCGTCACCGATCTGCGGGAACTCGACGAGAAGGCCACCGTCATCGGCCGCAAGAACCTGATCGCCACGATCGAGCGGCTGGTCGGCAACGCGGTGAAGATCGAGCGGTACGCCGAGGTCAACCTGGCCAGCTTCTACGAGGTCACCAAGGCCATCGGCGGCGTCGAGGTGTGCCTGAACGCCCCGGTCAGCGAGCCCAAGTCGGGCGCCAACTTCGCCGCGGGCCGCCAGACCATCTCCGGCAAGGAGGCGCTGTCGTTCGTCCGGCAGCGCTACGACCTGCCCAACGGCGACCTCGACCGGATCGTGCGCCAGCAGGTGTTTCTCGCCGCCCTCGCCGACAAGGTGCTGTCGGCCGACATGCTCACCAACCCGTCGAAGGCGCGGGAGCTGATCGGCGCGGTGCAGCGGTCGGTCGTGCTGTCGAAGAACTGGAACCTCTCGCAGTTCGCCGCCCAGATGCAGGGTCTCAGCGGCGGCAACATCGAGTTCCGCACCATCCCCACCGAGGGCGACGCCAAGATCGGCGGCGCGGACGTGCTCAAGGTCGACCCGGAGAAGGTGCACGAGTTCGTCGCCCGCTACACCGGCGCCGTCTACACCCCGCCGACGTCAGGCAAGCCGTCCTCCACAACGAGGCCGACCACCACCACCCCGACGTCGAGCGAGCTCTTCCCCGAGGCCACCACGGCGACACGCGCCAACGGGATCACCGTGGACGTGCGCAACGGCTCCAACACCGTCGGCCTCGCCGGTGAGGTGCTCAACGAGCTGGCGGGCCTGGGCTTCGGCCGCGGCCAGACCGCCGACGCCGCCGTGCAGACCAGCTCCGTCATCCGCTACGCGAAGGGCGAGCTGGCCACGGCCAAGCAGGTGGCGTCCTCGCTGGCGGGCCCGTTCGTGTTCGAGGAGGACCGGACCCTGCCCGCGGGCCGCGTCCGGATCGTCCTCGGCACCAGCTACCAGGTCGGCGACTCGCTGACCGGCGACCACCTGCTGCGCTTGGAACCCCCGGCGCCGACCAAGCCCACCACCACGACCCCGACCACCTCGACCCGTGCGACGCCGCCGCCGAAGATCGAGGCGGGCGGGGTCAACTGCGTGAACTGACCCCTATTACAGTCCGTGTCCGTCTAGCCTGTGACCAGGCGTGGAGCTAGCCATACGGGGGGACGCAAAGTGACGGGCCGGGCAGGCAGGGGCGCGCTGGTGGTCGGCCGCGTGATGGTCGCGCTGGTGTCGGTGGCCGCGCTGACCGGGATGGGGGCGGTCTGGTTCCAGGTCGACCAGCTCCAGGAGAGCGTCAACACCACCGACGCCATCAGCGCCGCGGGCAACGCGCCGGACGCGCCGTCGGCCGACGACGGCGCCAACGACATCCTGGTCGTCGGCAACGACACCCGCACCGACCTGCAGGGCCGTCCGCTGTCGGCCCGCGTGCTGCGCGAACTGCGCACCGAGGCCACCGACACGATCAACACCGACACCCTCATCCTGCTGCGCCTTCCCCGCAACGGCGGCAAGAGCTTCGCCATCTCGATCCCCCGCGACACCTACGTCCAGGTGCCGAACCACCGCGAGGAGAAGATCAACGGCGCGTACGGGGTCATCAAGGCCACGACCGCGCAGTCGATGGTCGACAGGGGCGAGAACGACCGGGAGAAGATCGAGCGCGAGTCCGACAACGCGGGCCGCACGGCGCTGGTACAGACCGTGCAGGGCCTCACCGGGGTCCGCGTCGACCACTACGTCGAGGTCACGCTCTACGGGTTCTACCTGCTCACCGAGGCCATCGACGGCGTCGACGTGTGCCTCAACCGCTCCACCAGTGACCCGGACTCCGGCGCGAACTTCCGCGGCGGCCCGCAGACCGTGCGCGGCGGCGACGCGGTCGCCTTCGTCCGCCAGCGCAAGGGCCTGCCGCGCGGCGACCTCGACCGGATCGTCCGGCAGCAGACGTTCTTGTCGTCGGCGATGAACAAGGTCCTCAGCGGCGGCACCCTGGCCGATCCGACCAAGCTGAACAAGCTGGAGAACGCCGTCGCCAAGACGGTCGTCATGGACCCCGGCCTGCACTTCCTCGACCTGGTCAACCAGGCGCAAGCGCTTGCGTCGGGCGCGATCGAGTTCGTGACGATCCCGGTGACCGGCGTCGGCGCGCGCAACGACCGGGGGCAGAGCATCATCACCGTCGACCTCGCCGCCGTCCGCGCCTACATCGGCGGCCTGGCCACGGCCAACCCGCCGCCCGCCCCGCCGCCGCCCGCGGTGACCGGGGACGGCTTCACCGGCAAGCGGCTGCTCAACTTCAACGCCCCCGCCGCCACCCCTTGCGTCTACTGACCCGGAGCCTTTCGTGAGTCTCACCGAGATCCTGCTGCGCCCGCTGCGTTCGGCGTCGGCGCGCCCGCTGATCACCCACTACGACGACGCCGCGGGCACGCGCGTCGAGCTGTCGGTGGCGACGGTGGCCAACTGGGCGGCGAAGACGGCGAACTGGCTGGTCGAGGAGCACGACGTGGAGCCGGGCACCCCGGTCGCCGTGCGGCTGCCCGCGCACTGGCAGACCGCGGGCATCCTGCTCGGCGCGTGGTGGTGCGGCGCCCACATCACCGACGACGACCCGGTGGTGACCTTCGCCGCGCCCGGCGAGTCCGGCGACGGCACGGTCGCGTCGGTGTCGCTCGACCCGATGGGCCGCGACCTCGGCGGCTCGACCGGCGCCCTGGTCGACTTCGTCGGCGAGGCCAGGATGTTCGGCGACGACTTCTTCGGCGAGCCGGTCGACGGGTCGACCCCGGCGCTCGCGGGGTCCACTGTGGACGAGGTGGTCGCGGCGGCCAAGGCGCTCGGCTACCCGGCAGGCGCCCGGGTGCTGTCGACTCGCGAGTGGACGGTGCCGGACGGTGTGCTCGCCGCGCTGGTCGGCCCGCTGGCGGTGGGCGGCTCGGTCGTCCAGGTCAGCAACCCGAGCCGACTCGACGCCCACCGCACCAGCGAGCGGACCACGCTCGACCTGCTCTAGACGGCCACCGGTTCGTCGACCAGGTCGCGGATCCGCCGGACCTCGCTGAACCACAGCGCGACCGGCGCGAGGAAAGCCAGGGCGCAGAACGCCCACAGCGTCGTGCGGGTGTCGGTCAGGGTCGACACCGTGCCCGCGGCGAGCGCGCCGATCGGGATGGCGCCCCAGGAGACGAAGCGGACCGTCGCCATCACCCGGGACAGCAGTTCCGGCGGGCTCGCGACCTGCCGGTGCGTGCGGGTGGCGATGCTGAACACGACCACGCCCGCACTGAAACCGCCGTGCCCCAACGCGAACAGCGCCATTCCCCAGATCCCGGCGCCCGCGGGTTGCAGGAGCCCGAGCACCGCGCCGACCACGGACGCGGCCATGATCGCGCGGGCGCTGCCCATCGCGTTGACGAGCCGGGTCGCCAGCGTCGCGCCGATCAGCGCGCCGACGCCGTCGAAGGCGACCAGCAGTCCGACGACGGCGGGCGCGGCGCCGAGATCGCGCACCAGGAACACCGGCACGAGCGCCATCAGCGCGCCGTTGACGAAGTTGATCGAGGTCGCGCCCGCGACGCACGGCCGCATCACCGGGTGCCGCAGGACGAACCGGAGTCCGTCGCGGATCTGGGTCAGTATCGGCGGTTGGGCTTCGGCCTTGGGCGCGCGTCCCTCGGGCAGCTTGCGCAGCAGGGCCGCGGAGACGAGGAAGCTGACCGCGTCGACCAGCAGCGTCGGCACGGCGCCCAGGAACTGCACCAGCAGGCCGCCGACACCCGGGCCGCCCATGGTGGTGGTCGAGTGGGTCGCGGAGATGAGGCTGTTGCGCGAGGTCAGTTCGTCCTTGGCCACGATCGACGGCAGGAACGTCGCGTTGCCGACGTCGAACACCACGTTGGCGAAGCTGACCACCAGCGCCGCGACGACCAGGTGGGCGAGCGTCAGCCCACCCAGCCACCACGCGAGCGGGATCGAGCCGATGGCCGCCGCCCGCGCCAGGTCCATGGCGACCTGGGTGCCGCGCAACGGGAGCCGCCGGACGATCACCCCGGCGGGCAGCCCGATGACGATCCACGCCGCGTAGGACGCCGCCGCGACCAGCCCGACCTCGAACGCCGACGCGCCCAGCACGGTGACCGCCACCAGCGGCAGCGCCACCGCCGTCACCGCCGTGCCGACCTGGCTGATCGCGCCCGCCGCCCAGTACCGCCAGAACATCGCCGCCCCCAACGTTCGCTCAGTGAGTTCCCAATCGGAACTCACTATAGTGGGTGAGGTCAACGACGTAAGCGAGGGCCATGAAGCACAGCGATCTGACCGACGCCGAGTGCGCGATCGCGCAGGCCCTCGGCGTCGTCGGCGACTGGTGGACGCTGCTGGTCGTGCGTGACATCGCGGGCGGGATCACCCGGTTCGACGCGCTGCAGCGGGAGCTGGACGTCAGCCGCAAGACCCTCACCGAGCGGCTGAAAGCGCTGGTAGAGCACGGCGTCGTGGCCAAACACCGCTACCACGACCACCCGCCGCGCTACGAGTACAAGCTCACCGACGCTGGCCGCGGGCTGCTGCCGGTCCTCATCGCACTACAGGACTGGGGGACGCGGTTCGTCGCGGGCGACGGCTCGCTCACCGCGACCACAACTCCGACGTCCGCCGAGGCCCGGCGCGTGCACGGGCTGGTCGGCCACCGCGTGCCCGCGCTCGCACTTCGGTCCGGACGCGGCGAACTCGTCGACCCGGCCGACCGCTGGGCGGTCCTCTACTGCTTCCCCGGCGCGTTCGCCCCGAACAGCAACCCGTTCCCGCCCGAGTGGTCCGACATCCCCGGCGCGGCGGGCTGCACGCTGGAGTCGATGACCTACCGCGACCGACACGCGTCGTTCGTCGATCGGGACGTGGTGGTGCGCGGCATCAGCACCCAGCGGCCGGACCAGCTGCGCGCGTTCGCCGACCACGCGGACCTGCCGTTCGACCTGCTCTCCGACGAGGATCTGGCCTTCGCCGCGGGGCTGCGGCTGCCGACGTTCCGCGCGGCCGGGGTGGACCGACTCAAGCGGGTCACGCTGCTGGTCGACCCGACGCGGACAGTCCGGTTCGTCCAGTTCCCCATCACCGACCCGGCGGGATCGGTCGACGAGGCCCTTGCCCAGCTAACTTACTTGAAGTAAGTTACTCGGGGTAACACCTTCGAGGAGGCAGCGTGGAATCGTTCGCGGGCAAGGTCGCCGTCGTCACCGGGGCAGGGTCAGGGATCGGCCGGGCGCTGGTCCGCACACTCGTCGCCGAGGGCGCCAAGGTCGCCGCGTCGGACATCGACAAGGCGGGCCTGGCGGAGACCGCGGCCCTCGCGGGCGACGCGGTGCGCACCTACGAACTCGACGTCGCCAACCGCGACGCGGTCTACGCGCACGCCGCGGAGGTCGCCGCCGACTTCGGCCGGGTCGACCTGGTGATCAACAACGCGGGCGTCGCGCTGCGCGGCACCGTCCGCGAGATGACCGACGAAGACCTCCAGTGGATCATGGACATCGACTTCTGGGGCGTGGCACACGGCTCACGCGCGTTCCTCCCGCACCTGATCGCGAGCCAGGGCCACCTGGTCAACGTCTCCAGCGTGTTCGGCCTGATCGGCGTGCCGACCCAGAGCGCGTACAACGCGGCCAAGTTCGCCGTGCGCGGCTTCACCGAGGCGCTGCGGCAGGAGATGCGGATCGAGGGCACCAAGGTCGGGGTGTCGTGCGTGCACCCGGGCGGCATCAAGACCAACATCGCCCGCAACGCCCGCACCTCGGACCCGACCCAGGCGTCGGCCTTCGCGAAGTCCCTCGACCAGGTCGCCATGACCAGCCCGGAGAGCGCGGCCCGCACCATCCTCAACGGCGTGAAGCGCGACCGCGCCCGCATCCTGATCGGCGCGGACGCCTACGTGATCGATGTCCTGCCTAGGCTGCTCGGCTCGTTCTACCAGCCGCTGGTCACCCTCTTCTCGAAGCGACTGTCACGCTGACGCCGTTCAGCACGGCATTGCCACTGGCGTCGACGTCGCTCGGGTCGGTCAGCGCGTTGGCGTTTGCCTGAGCGTAGCCGTGCGGGAGGCTGACCACGCCGGGCATGATGTCGTCGGTCACGATCACCGGGACCTCGATTTCCCCGACGGCGGAACGGATTCGAACCGTGTCGCCGTCGGTGATTCCGCGCTCGGCGCAGTCGGCCGGGTGCATGAGCAGGTGGTGGCGCGGCTTGCCTTTGGTGAGCCGCGCTATGTCGTTCATCCACGAGTTGTTCGCGCGCAGATGCCTGCGACCGATGAGCAGCAGCCCTTGTGGCACAGGGATGTCCTTGACCGCTTTGGCTGCCTCGACGATCAGCGGCGGGGTCAGGTCGATCTGGTGCGGGCCGCTCGGGGTGAGCGGGCCGAGATCGATGCCGTGCGGGTGCTGTCGCAGTTTGCGCAGGGAGAGGCGATAGGGGCCGAGCCTGAGCAGGGCGTCCACGATCAGTTTCGGGCTCAACCGGAGGCGTTGGGCTTTGAGCCGGTGGAAGTGCCTGCCGTAGCGCAGGCCGAGGTCCCGGAAGATTTCCCAGTCGTGGCGGGCTTCCGCGGGCTTGGGGAAGACCGCGGGCGAGAAGCGGGCTGTGTTGCGGACGGCCAGGGCGTGGAAGATCAGGTCGTAGTGGTCGCGTTCGAGGGCGGTCGTCGGGGGCAGGATGAGATCGGCGTGCCGGGTGGTCTCGTTGATCCTCGGGTCTATGGCGACGAAGAAGTCCAGTGTCTTCAGGAACTTCTCGACGCTCGGACCGTCCGGTGTAGACAGCGCTGGATTGCCCGCTGACACCACCATCGCGCGGATGCCTTGTTCGGTGAGCGTGGACACCGGGAGCTCGCCCGCGAACTCCGGCAGTCCTCGGGTGCTGCGCCACCTGTTCCTGGCGCCGTGGCCGGTGATGCGGACCAGGTCGACGGCGGGCTTGGCGAACAGTGCGCCGCCGGGTCGGTCGAAGTTGCCGGTGATGATGTTGAGGACCTGGATCGCCCACTGGCAGACGAGCCCGTGCCGCTGGGTGGAGACGCCGGTGCGGCCGTAGCAGACGGCTCGGCCCGCGCTGGCGAATTCTGTTGCCAGACGGCGGATACCGGTCACCTTTGTGATCTTCTCGGCCCAGTCGACGGGGACGGCGAGGGGTCTCATGTCGTCGTATCCGGGTGTCTGTTCGAGGATGACGCCGATCATCGCCAACAGGAGGGCGGCGTCGGTGCCTGGCCGGATGAAGTGGTGCTCGTCGGCGGACTTTGCGGTCTCGGTCCGGCGCGGGTCGATGACGACCATGCGACCGCCGCGTTGACGGAGTTCCTTGCGGCGGTTGGCGAAGTCGGGGACGGTCATCATGCTTCCGTTCGACACCAACGGGTTGGCGCCGATGACGAGGAAGTGGTCGGTGCGGTCGATGTCGGGCACGGGGAGGCGGAACTGGTGCCCGAACATGAGCGCGGCGGTGAGCTGGTGCGGCAGCTGGTCGACGGAGGTGGCGGAGAAGCGGTTGCGGGTGTCGAGGAGGTTGAGGAAGGCGGTGCCGTGGGTGAGGGCGCCGAGGCTGTGCACGGTCGGGTTGCCTTGGTAGACGCCGACCGCGTCCGGGCCGTGTTGCTTGCGGATCGCGGTGAGGCGGTCGACGGTCAAGTCGAAGGCTTCGTCCCAGGAGATCCCGACCCAGCCGTTTGACGTGCGGCGGATGGGGGTGCGGAGGCGGTCGCCTTCGTGGATGTCTTGCAGGGCAAGGGCTTTGGGGCAGAGGTGGCCACGGGATAGCGGGTCGTGGGGGTCACCGTGAATGGCGACGACACGGCCGGAGTCAGTGGTGACCTCCAGTCCACAAATCGCCTCACACAGAGAACACGCGACAAGGGCCACCACCCGAGTCTTGCCCACCAGGCGGCGCCCGTCCACCCCGCCGGGCCCGCACCGGGCCCGGCGTACCGCCCGTCAGCCCATGCTCTTCTGCCCGTCCAACGCCTCGCGGATGATGTCCGCGTGCCCCGCGTGCTGCGCGGTCTCGGCGATGATGTGCACGAACACCCGCCGTGCCGACCACCGAGCGCCCGGCTCGAACCACGGCGCCGCGGGCAGCGGCTGGCTCGCGTCGAGGTCCTCGATCGTGGCCAGGAGCTCGTCGGTCTCCCTGGCGATCTCCTCGTAGCGGGCGAGCTGCCCCTCCAGCGTCTCCCCCTCGACCAGCCGGTGCTGGTCCGCCCAGTCCTCCGCGCCGCTCGCCATCGCGTCCGGGCCGTGCTGGATGAACCGCACCCAGCTCTGCTCGACGGTGGCGACGTGCTTGATCAGCCCGCCCAGCGTCAGCTCGCTGACCGTCGTCCGCAGGCGCGCCTGCTCGTCGGTGACCCCCTGGGCGGTGAACCGGAACAGCCCCCGGTGCTTGGCCAGCAGCTGCAGCAGGTCGGCCCGCTCACCCGTCACGACGATCTCGGTGCTGGTCATGATCTCTCCCTCTCGATTGCCTGTAAGAGAGACGATATGACCCGTTGCGGTCAGGTCCGGTCCTAAAGGACAGGAGGTTTCCGGAAACGACTCGGGCGGCCCGGTCCGAAGACCGAGCCGCCCGAATGAGAACCCTGGATCAGCCCTTGAGGATCTGCCGCGCCATCACCATGCGCTGGATCTGGTTGGTGCCCTCATAGATCTGGGTGATCTTCGCGTCGCGCATCATGCGTTCCACGGGGAAGTCGCGGGTGTAGCCTGCGCCGCCGAACAGCTGGACGGCGTCCGTGGTGACCGACATCGCGGTGTCCGAGGCGAAGGTCTTGGCGGCGCTGGAGGCGAAGGACGCGTCCGGTTCGCCGCGTTCGACCTTGGCGGCGGCGGCGTACACCAGGTGGCGGGACGCCTCGATGCGCATGGCCATGTCGGCGATCATGAACTGGACGCCCTGGAACTCGGCGATGGCCTTGCCGAACTGCTTGCGGTCGCGGACGTAGGCCACCGTCGCGTCCAGTGCGCCCTGGGCGATGCCGAGGGCCTGGGCGCCGATGGAGTGGCGCGTGTGGTCCAGCGTCTTGAACGCCAGGCGCAGGCCCTGGCCGGGCTCGCCGATGATGCGGTCGGCGGGGATGGTGCAGTTCTCGAAGTGGATCTCGCGGGTCGGGGAGCCCTTGATGCCGAGCTTGCGCTCCTTCGAGCCGACCACGAAGCCCGGGTCGTCCTTGTGGACCATGAACGCCGAGATGCCGTCGGCGGGCTTCGCGGCCGAAGGGTCGGACACCGCCATCACCGTGTACCAACTGGACTCGCCCGCGTTGGTGATCCAGCACTTCGTGCCGTTGAGGACCCAGTGGTCGCCGTCGAGCAGGGCGCGGGTGCGCATCGACGCGGTGTCGGAGCCCGCCTCGCGCTCGGAGAGGGCGTAGGAGGCCATCTCACCGGCGGCGATGGACGGCAGGACCTGCTTCTTCAGCTCCTCCGAGCCGCCCAGGATCAGGTTCATCGTGCCGAGCTTGTTGACCGCGGGGATCAGCGACGAGGACGCGCACACCCGGGCGACCTCCTCGATGACGATGTTCGTCGCGACCGAGTCCGCGCCCTGGCCGTCGTAGGCCTCGGCGATGTGCGGCGCGGCGAAACCGGCCTTGACCAGCGCGCGCTGCGCCTCGATCGGGTAGCGCTCGTTTTCGTCCACGTCGGCGGCGTGCGGGGCGATCTCCTTCTCCGCCAGGTCGCGCACGGCCTCGCGCAGCGCGTTGTGCTCGTCGCCGAGCTGGTAGAGACCGAAGCCCGCGTCCACTGTTACCTCCCGGTAGCCACCACGTTCGCCAACGATGTTAGTACGCGTTTACTTGGATGTCCTTGTGTCCTGACGCACCACTTCCCAACAAAGTTACCGACCGGTAGCTTGACCCTCATGACAAGTCTGCTGTTCAACCCCGCGACGTACGACCCGCAGCACTTCGACCTGGAGACCCGCAGGCTGCTGCGCGCGACCATCGACTGGTTCGAGGATCGCGGCAAGCGGGCACTGGTCAGCAAGTACCACGCCAAGGAGTTCCACGCCGACTTCCTGGAGTTCGCCGCCAAGGAGAACCTCTTCGCGACCCTGCTCACCCCGGCGGCGGACGCGGCGGGCGACGAGAACAAGCGCTGGGACACCGCCCGCGTCGCCGCGCTGTCGGAGATCCTCGGCTTCTACGGCCTGAGCTACTGGTACCCGTGGCAGGTCACCATCCTCGGCCTCGGCCCGGTGTGGCAGAGCGCGAACCCGGCCGCCCGCGCCCGCGCCGCCCAGGTGCTCGCCGACGGCGGGGTGTGCGCGTTCGGACTGTCCGAGAAGGCCCACGGCGCCGACATCTACTCCACCGACATGGTGCTCACGCCCGACGGCGACGGTGGCTACCGGGCCAACGGCGGCAAGTACTACATCGGCAACGGCAACGTCGCGGGCGTCGTGTCCGTGTTCGGCCGCGTCGAGGGGATCGACGGCCCGGAGGGCTACGTCTTCTTCACCGCCGACAGCGCCCACCCGAACTACCACCTGGTCAAGAACGTCGTCCCGTCGGCGATCTACGTCTCCGAGTTCCACCTCGACGACTACCCGGTCACCGCCGACGACATCCTGCACACCGGCCCCGCCGCCTTCGACGCGGCGCTCAACACGGTCAACGTGGGCAAGTTCAACCTGTGCTTCGGCGGCATCGGCATCGCCGAGCACGCCCTCTACGAGGCCATCACGCACGCCCACAACCGCATCCTCTACGGCAACCGCGTGACCGACTTCCCGCACGTGCGGTCCTACCTGGTCGACGCCTACGCGCGCCTGGTCGCCTCCAAGCTGTTCTGCGACCGCGCCGTCGACTACTTCCGCTCCGCCGGGCCGGACGACCGCCGCTACCTGCTGTTCAACCCGGTCACCAAGATGCAGGCGACCACCGAGGCCGAGCGCATCGTGGGCCTGCTCAGCGAGGTCACCTCCGCCAAGAGCTTCGAGGCCGACACCTACCTGACGATCGCGGCCACCGACATCCGCGGCCTGCCGAAGCTCGAAGGCACCGTCGCGGTCAACCTGGCGCTGATCCTCAAGTTCATGCCGCAGTACCTGTTCGCCCCGGTCGAGTACCCGCCGGTGCCGACGCGCCACGACGCCGCCGACGACGTGTTCCTGTTCAACCAGGGCCCCGCCCGCGGCCTGGGCAAGGTCCGCTTCCACGACTGGCGCGAGGCGTACCGCACGTTCGTGCACGTGCCCAACGTCGAGGTGTTCGCCCAGCAGGCCGAGGCCTTCGCCGAGCTGCTGCTGACCGCCCCGCCGTCGGAAGACCAGCAGAAGGACCTGAACTACCTGCTGACCCTGGGCGAGCTGTTCACCCTGATCGTTTACGGGCAGCTGATCCTGGAGCAGGCCGAGCTGACCGGTGTCGACCCGCTCGTGCTCGACCAGGTCTTCGACGCGCTCATCCGGGACTTCTCCGGCCACGCGATCGCCCTGCACAGCAAGCCGTCGTCGACCCTGGCGCAGCAGCAGTGGGCCCTGGGCGCGGTGCGCAAGCCGGTCGTCGACCAGGCCCGCTTCGACCATGTGTGGGGCCAGGTCGAAGGGCTGTCCGGCGCCTACGAGATGAACGCCTGACCGGACCCCGTTGGTGACCCGGGTCCCGGGTCACCAACGGGTCGCCTAGCTGGTCGCGGACGGCAGCTGAACGGTGCTGTCCGGTTCGCTCTTGGGACGCCGCTCCCGGAAGACCCAACCGCCCACCACTCCGCCGACGAAGCCGAACATGTGGCCCTGCCAGCTGATCCCGGCTTCGGTCGGCAGCAGCGCGGCGAACTGGTAGGCGAAGCACAGCGCCATCACCAGGCCGATCACGATGTCGATCAGATGCCGGTCGAAGACACCGCGGACCAGGATGTAGCCCAGGTACCCGAAGACCATCCCGCTGGCGCCCACGGTGACCGCCGCGGTGTCCGACAGGAACCACACACCGAGCCCGCTGGTGACCGCTATCAGCAACGAGACCCACAGGAACTTCTTGACGCCCCGGTAGGCCGCGAGGAATCCGAAGATGAACAGGGGGCCCGAGTTGCCCTCGATGTGCCCCCAGCTCCCGTGTAGCAGCGGCGCGGTGAAGATCTCCGGCAGCGAGCCGGGGTTCCACGCCTCGATGCCGTACTCCATGCTCAGGTCGTAGCCGCTGAGCGCGTTGGCGATCTGCGCCACCCAGATCACCGCGAGGAACGCGACCATCGTCCACAGCGCCTTGCGCGCCTCGGCGATCATCGCCGCCGGATCGCCGCCCAGGCTTCTCGCCGGGCTCCCTGCGTCCTTGCCGTCCATGTACTTCCCCCAGGTCAGAGCTTCGAATGACGGCAGATTAGCCGACTCGCCGTCAGAGGGAGGCGCGCAGCGCGGCGTCCTTCTCCAGGACCAGTTTCTCCAAGTCAGCCTGGAACTCCAATATCCGCGCCCGCAGCGACTCGTCGGACGCGGCCAGGATGCGGACCGCCAGCAGGCCCGCGTTGCGGGCGCCCCCGACCGAGACCGTCGCGACGGGGATACCGGCGGGCATCTGGACGATCGACAGCAGCGAGTCCATGCCGTCGAGGTACTTCAGCGGGACCGGCACGCCGATCACCGGCAGGACGGTGGCCGAGGCGACCATGCCCGGCAGGTGCGCGGCGCCGCCCGCGCCGGCGATGATCGCCTTCAGGCCGCGGCCCGCGGCGTCGCGGGCGTAGTCGAGCATGCGCTGGGGGGTGCGGTGGGCGGAGACGACGCTCACCTCGTGGGGCACGTCGAACTCGGCGAGGGCCTCGGCGGCAAGGCGCATGACCGGCCAGTCCGAGTCGCTGCCCATGATCACGCCGACAAGGGGGTTGGACACAGTTACTCCTAGTGGATCTCGTACCCGTCGAGCCATTCGCCGTGCGACAGCCAGTGCGCGGCGAGCTTCGCGCGGGTGCGGACGTCGGTCATGTCGTCGCCGAGCAGGGTGACGTGGCCGATCTTGCGGCCGGGCCGCTCCTGCTTGCCGTAGTAGTGCACGTGGGCGTCGCGGTAGCGGGCGAACAGGTGGTGCAGGCGCTCGTCGGCGCCCATGGCGGGAGCCTCGGGCGCGCCGAGCACGTTGGCCATCACCACCGCGGGGGCCAGCGCGTCGGTCGCGCCGAGCGGGTAGTCGAGGACGGCGCGCAGGTGCTGCTCGAACTGGGAGGTCCGGGCACCCTCGATGGTCCAGTGGCCCGAGTTGTGCGGGCGCATGGCGAGTTCGTTGACGACGATGCCGTCGTCGGTCTGGAACAGCTCGACCGCGAGCACCCCGACGACACCCAACTCGGAAGCGACCCGCAGCGCCAGGTCCTGCGCCTGCTCGGCCAGTTCGGCGGACACCTCCGGCGCGGGCGCCAGCACCTCGACGCAGATGCCGTCGACCTGCACGGTCTCCACCAGCGGCCAGCACGCGCCCTGGCCGAACGGCGACCGCGCGACCAGCGCGGCCAGCTCCCGGCGCAGCGGCACCTTCTGCTCCACCAGCAGCGGCGTCCCGGCGGCCAGCAGCTCGTCGACGATCACCGCGTCCTCGGGCGAGTCCAGGATCCACACTCCGCGACCGTCGTAGCCGCCGCGCGCGGCCTTCAGCACACACGGCCACTGGCCGAACTCGTGCAGGTCGGCGACCGAGGTGACCTCGGCGAAGTCCGGGATGGGCAGCCCCAGCTCGGCGAGCTTGCGCCGCATCACCAGCTTGTCCTGGGCGTGCACCAGCGCGTCCGGCCCGGGCCGCACCTCGACGCCCTCGGCGAGCAGCGCCCGCAGGTGCTCGGTCGGCACGTGCTCGTGGTCGAAGGTCAGCACGTCGCAGTCGGCGGCGAACTTCCGCAGCGCGTCGAGGTCGGTGTGGTGTCCGAGGGACACGTTCGGCGACACCAGCGGCGCCGGTTCGTCGGCGGAGACCGCCAACACGTGCAGCGACTGGCCGAGCGCGACAGCCGCCTGATGGGTCATGCGGGCCAACTGCCCGCCGCCCACCATCCCGACGACGGGGAAACCGGTACGTGCGTCCACGGTGGGCAACACTAACGCTGGAGTCGCCTGACCAGGACAATCACCCCGGCCACGAGCGGCACGAGCAGGTATGCGCTGCCGATGACGAACTCGGCGGGTGTCCACTCCAGTTCGATGTCGTTGCTGTGCCGCATGGCCAACAGCACGCAGCTCGCGTAGACGGCGACGACCGCGCCGACCGGCGCGAAGTCGCGCGGCCGCGGCCGGTCGGGCAGGCGGGAGAGCAGGAACACCACCAGCGGCACCGACCACACCCAGTGGTGCGACCACGAGACCGGGCTCACAGCAAGACCGAGGAACGCGGTCACCAGCAGCGCGGGCAGCGGCCGGTCCCGAAAGCGCCGGACCCACATCAGGCACGGGATGGCGAGCAGGATGCCGAGCGGCACCGCGAGGCGCATCGTCCAGTCGGCGTTGTCGCTCAGCCGCAGGATCAGGCCGTTGAGCGACTGGTTGCCCGCCCAGTGGATCGGCCCGATGCGCTGCGGGTCGCGCACGGCGTTGGTCCAGAACTCGGTCACGTCGTGCGGGACGACCAGCCACATCGTCGCCTGCAGCGCCACGAAGGTGACCATGGCGCGCGCGGCGTCGGCGCGGCGGCCGATCAGCAGCAGGTGCACGACGAAGATCAGCGGGGTCAGCTTGATCGCCGCGGCGACGCCGACGAACACGCCGCGCGGCTTGCCGGTCAGCACGTCGATGACGATCAGTGCCATCAGGACCAGGTTGATCTGTCCGAGCAGAACGGTGCGCCACACCGGTTCCAGTCCGAGCAGGACCACACCGAGGACGGCGACGGTCCGCGCCGGGTCCATCCACTGTGGACGGTTCGGGATCGCCTCGACCGACAGCTTGACGACCCAGACGCAGGCGATGATCGAGACCGCGCCGAGGATTCCCCAGCTGACCTGCGTGGGCACCAGCGACATCGGCAGGAAAAGCAGCGTCGCCGTCGGCGGGTAGGTGAACGGCAGCCGCGCCCACGAAGGCTCGTGGGACAGGAAAGGTAAGTCGTAGAGCGGTTCCCCGTGCAACAGAGCGACCGCGCCGGAGCGGTAGACCGCGCTGTCCACACCCAAGTGCCAGCCGAGAAGCCAGCCTACGATCCCGGCCACCACACAGACAGCGGGGAAGAAGTACACCGACGCCCACACGCGGGACCGTGTGGCCACGGCAGTATCGATCACGGGCCACAGCAAATCACGGCTTCACCGAGTGATCGTCAGCACCACTCTCGGTTCACGCCCGGCGCACATTTCGGACAAGTGTCCGCGCCGCTTCCTCACCGCAGGGCAGCCGTTCCACTCGGACATCGGCGCGCCGGGCGGTGTGCAACTGTGGATCGACGCCAAGTCGTTCGGCGATCAAGGCACGTGCCTCACGGGCGCGGGCGGGCAAGGCGGCGTCCCTTTCGGCCAGAACCGCGGCGACCGACGGACCGAGCACCGCGAGCGTCTCGCCGCCGTCGAAGACCCTCCGCAGGGCGTCGCCGACGAGGATCATCGCCATCAGGCGCGGCCAGCCCGCGACGTCCGACAGGTCGAGGGTGACCACCAGCAGCACGTACCGGTCTGCGGGGTGCACGTCGTGGCGCCTGCCGTGGCGGTACAGCTCACCGATCCTGACCTGCAGGTACTCCTCGGTCGCCAGCCCGGTCAGGGTCTCGGTGGCCGACGAGTCACGCAGGTCGCCGAGCGTCGCGTCGGCCCAGGCGAGGGCGACGGCGCGGAGCAGCTTGGCCGGGGTGGCGTCGGGGTCGGCGGCGACCAGGCCGCCGCGTTCTGCGGGGTTGGCCAGCACGGCGTGGAGGGCGGCGAGGTCGGTCAGCGTCTCGTCGAGCCCGGCGCCGGAGCGGGCCCTGGCGCGGCCGAGGTCGGCCAGCGCGGTGGTCACCTCGCCGTCGGCGACGACGGTCGCGCACACCTCATCGACCTCGGGCAGGCCCCAGTCGTTGGGGAAGCGCCAGCCCGCCGCGAGGCTCGCGGTGCGCCAGCGGGCCCGGAGGACCTTGCGGTGGGTACCGTCCGCGTCGCCACGGTGCCACCGTGAATCCGCCGCCCGTACCGACACCCTTGGGTCCTTCCGTCGTTGTTCCGCAGGGGAAACGCCCTCGACAGCGTTCCGTGACGCGATTCCCGGGAAACAGGTGCCCCTCCCCCAGATGAGTGAGGAGATGACGGCTGAGTGAGCATCAGTCACACTAGGTCGCGGAGAGCGCGGTCGTGAGCCTGGACGGGGAGTTCGAGGCCGACCGCGCGAGAGGGAGGACCGTGTCGACCGTCCCGGCTGATCTCGACGGACCCAGCGACGCCGAGCTCATCGATTCGGTCCGCGCCGGGACCGTGTCGGCCTACGGATCGCTCTACGAGCGGCACGTGGGTGCCGCGCGCAACCTCGCGCGCCAGCTCACCCGATCCCCCGCCGAAGCCGACGACCTCGTCTCCGAGGCCTTCGCCAAAGTCCTCGACACCCTGCGCCAGGGCCGCGGCCCCGACTCCGCCTTCCGCGCCTACCTGCTCACCGCGCTGCGCCACACCGCCTACGACAAGACCCGCCGCGACAAGAAGGTCGAACTCTCCGACGACGTCTCCCAGGTCAGCGGCGTCAACCCCGACGCGGTCAGCGTCCCCTTCTCCGACACCGCCGTCGCCGGACTCGAACGCAGCCTCGCCGCCCGCGCCTTCGCCATGCTCCCCGAACGCTGGCAGGCCGTCCTCTGGCACACCGAGATCGAAGGCCAGAGCCCCGCCCAGGTAGCCCCCATCCTCGGCCTCACCGCCAACGGCGTCTCCGCACTCGCCTACCGCGCCCGCGAAGGACTCCGCCAGGCATACCTCCAGGTCCACCTCGCCGAAACCACCTCCGACCGCTGCCGCGCCACCGCCGACCGCCTCGGCGCCTGGGTCCGCGGCGGCCTGTCCAAGCGCGAGACCGCCCAGGTCGAACTCCACCTCGACGACTGCGAACGCTGCCGCGCCCTGGCCGCGGAGCTCTCCGACATCAACACCGGCCTCCGCGTCAACGTCGCGCCCCTGGTGCTCGGCTTCGGCGCCACCGCCGGCTACCTGGCGCTGGCCAAGGCCGCCGCCGGGACCGCCACCGTCGCGACCGCCGGGGTCGCCGCCGCGAGCGCGGGCGGCGCCGCCGGTGCCGCGGCGAGCGCGCCCCGGCAGTTCCTCGGCGTGGCCGCCTCCGGCGTCGCGCTGGCCGCGGCCGTCGCCGTCGGGCTGGCCGCGTCGCCGACCGGGCAGCAGATCCCGGCCGCCGCGCCCGCCCCGGCCACCGCCACCCCGAACCCGCCAGCCCCGCCGCCGCCCGCGCCACCGGCCCCGCCCGCACCGCAGGAGCCGCCCGCCGCGAAACCCGCGCCGACGACGATCCCGCCGAAGTCGACGCCCGCGCCGCCCGCGCGGCCCGTGCCGCCGCCCGCGCCGGAGCCGACCCCGGTCCCGGCTCCGCCGAGCCTGTCGGCGGGCGGGCCAGGCACCCCGATCTCGCTCGTGCCCGGCGGCGGGCCGGTCGACCTGCCGATCACCGTGCGCAACACCGGCGGCAGCGTGTCCAAGCCGATCAGCGCCACCCTCGCACTGCCCCAGGGCGTCCGGGCGATCCCGGCCACGCCGAACCGGCTCACCGGCGACCCGATGCTGCGCTTCGACGCCCCGCTGCTCGCCGCCCAGCGCACCGACGTCGTGCGCTGCCCCGGCGGCACCGGCTCGGTCACCTGCGGCACCACCGAGGGCCTGCGCCCCGGCGACGCGGTCACCCTGATGTTCCGGCTCGTCGCCGACGGGAACGCGGTCGGCGGCCAGGTCACCGGCACGGTCAGCGCGGGCACGACCCTGTCGGTCAACGTGACCGTCCCCGTCGAGGTCCGCCCCCCTGCGACGGTCGACAAGGTCGACGTGCGCGCCTCGCTCTACACCGACGACTGGTTCGGCCAGCTGTGGCCGTGGCAGCGCGATGTGCTGCTCAAGGTCACCGTGACCAACACCGGCACCAGCACCAAGGCGGTCTCCCTCGGCGTGAACGAGGGCGGGTCCATGGTGTCCTCGTCCGGCCCGATCACGTGCTCCGGCGGCCCGGCGAACATCGACTGCGCGACCGCCGCGCTGGCGCCGAACGGCAAGGTCAGCGCCGTGTTCCGGGTCGGCCGCGGCCCCGACCACCCGCACGACGGCAAGTCGCGCAAGATCACCGCCACCGCGGTACTCGGCTCGGCGAGCGACTCGGCGTCGGTGTGGGTGCCGTGGGCGCACGGCCCGTGGTGGCCCAACTCGAGCCAGACCGCGACGAACACGAAGCCGACGACCACCACGTCGGACAAGGTCGAACCGACCCAGCACCGCCCGCCCGCCACCACGACCACCAAGCCGACGGCGGTCGCGCCGACGACCACCACGACGACCGAGCCGACGACGATCCCGCCCGCCAAGACCACCACCACGCCGACGGCGACGCCCGAAGCGGCGCCCACACCGTACTGCGCAGGTGGGAGGCAGAAACTGAAGCGGTGGGACCTGCCCTGCTGAGGCGTCCGGCGCGCAATCCGTAGACTGGTCGGGTGACCGTCGTCGAGTCCGTGCTCGCCCGGGTTCCGGGGCCACTGCGCGAGTTGCTGCTCAAGCACCGCGAACTCCTGAAGTTCGCCATCGTCGGCGGCACCACGTTCGTGATCGACAACGGCATCTGGTTCGCGCTGAAGTTCACCGTGCTGGAGGAGAAGCCGATCACCGCGAAGGCCATCGCGGTCATCGTGGCGACGATCTTCTCCTACATCCTCAACCGCGAGTGGTCGTTCCGGACCAGGGGCGGCCGCGAGACCCACCACGAGGCCGCGCTGTTCTTCCTGATCAGCGCGGGCGGTGTGGCGATCAACCTGATCCCGCCCTACATCTCGCGGTACTGGCTCGACCTGGAGATGCCGCACGTCAGCCTGCTGGTGCAGGAGAGCGCCGACTTCATCAGCGGCTCGGTCATCGGCATGCTGATGGCGATGTTCTTCCGGTTCTGGGGCTTCAAGAAGTGGGTGTTCCCCGAGGAACTCGGCCAGCGCCGCCGGGAGACCGTCGGCGAGGACGACGAAGCCGCCGAGGCACTCGGCCACTCCTGAGCGGTCAGCGCGGCGACTTCTGCGTCGACCAGCGCACCCCGCGCACGTCCCCCGCGCGCGGCACCGGCAGGAACACCGTGAACGTCGCGGGCCGGGCCGTCGACAGTTCCAACCGGCCACCGTCGGAGTCCACCAGCGCGCGGGCCAGCGCCAAGCCGAGACCCGTCGATCCCGCGCCGGAGACGCCTCGGTCGAAGATGTGCGGGACCAGCTCGTCCGGGACGCCCGCGCCCGCGTCGGTAACCTCCACGACCACCGTCGCCGCGTCGCCGGGGCGGGCGGTGAGGATGACCGTGCCGCCGCCGTGGCGCAGGGCGTTGTCCAGCAGCACCCCGATGGCCTCGCGCAGCCGCGCTGGCGTGGCCTTGGCCAGCAGGCTGGGGTGCAGACGCAGCCGCAGCGAGCGGCCCTCCGACCGCAGCGGCTCGCGCCATTCGTCGGCGATCGCGGTCAGCTCGACGGCCAGGTCGACCGGCTCGGCGTCCACCGCCCGCGCCTCCCGCGCGGCCGCCAGCAGCTCGTCCAGCACGTCGGCGAGCCGTTCGGCCTGTTCCAGGGCCGCCCCGGCCTCGGCGGCGACGTCCTCGTCCGGCGCGGCGGCCAGTGTCTCCAGCCGCAGCTGCAGCGCCGTCAGCCTGCTGCGGAGCTGGTGGGACACATCGCTGACCAGGTCGCGCTCCCGCTGCACCAGCTCGGCCAGCGCGGTGGCCGACGCGTCGAGCGCCTCGGCGACGAGGTCGAGTTCGTGCAGGTCGTAGCGGGTGCGGTCGAGCCGGAAGTCGCCCGCGCCGAGGCGCGTGGCGCGGGCGGCGACGTGGCGCAGCGGCCGGGCCAGCCTGCGCGCGGTCACCGTCGCCACCGCCGTGCCGATCGCGACTGTGGCGACCACGACCAGCGCCACCAGCGCGGCCACCTGCGTCTGCCGGGTGCGCATCGGAGCCGCGTCGACCGAGAGCCGGACCCGGCCCTGCTGGACGATCGGCACCTCCTCGGTGACGGTGTCCGACGGCAGGTCCGGGCCGAGCGTGCGCGCGCCCTCCGACGGCAGCGTCACGGTCAGCCTGCCGCCGGGCGGCACCGCGAGCTGCACCTTGGACAGGTCGACACCGCGGCCGTTGGCGATCTCGTCGTCGAGGGTCGCGGCGATCTGCTGCGCGCGGGCCGCCAGGTCCTCCCTGGTCAGCGACTCCACGACCTGCAGGGCCGTGTAGCCGAGCGGGATGCCCAGCGCGCACGCGGTGACCAGCACCGCGAGCAGGATGGCGAGCAGGATGCGGCGGCGCATCAGTCGGCGTTGAAGCGGAAGCCGACACCGCGCACGGTCGCGATCCGCCGCTCAGCCGCGCGCGGGCCGCCCTCGCCGAGCTTCCTGCGCAGCCACGACATGTGCATGTCCAGGGTCTTGCTGGTCTTGAGGTCCGGGTCGCTCCACACCTCGCCCAGGATCTCCTCCCGGGTGACGACCTTGCCCGCGCGCTGGATCAGCACCCGCAGCAGCTCGAACTCCTTGTTGGCCAAGGAGACCTCGACCCCGTCAACGGTGACCACCCGCGCGGCCAGGTCCATCCGAACGCCGTTGACGTCGATCGCGCCCGGGGCCTGCCTGCGCAGCAGCGCGCGGATGCGGGCCAGCAGTTCGGCCAGCCGGAACGGCTTGGCCACGTAGTCGTCGGCGCCCGCGTCGAGCCCGACGACGAAGTCGACCTCGTCGGCGCGCGCGGTCAGCATCAGCACGGGGATGGTGCGGCCCGCGGCGCGCAGCCTGCGGCACACGTCGAGGCCGTCGATCCCGGGCAGGCCGAGGTCGAGCACCATCAGGTCGGGATGGCCGGTGGAGGCCACCTCCAGGGCACGGTGGCCGTCGGCCACCACCTCGACCTCGTAGCCCTCCCGGTGCAGTGCCCGGGAGAGCGGGTCGGCAATGGCGGCGTCGTCCTCAGCCAGCAGCACCACACTCACGGTGCTCAGCCTAGGCACTGTCCTGTGAGCCCGGCGCACGCTATCGGCGCCCGGCGGCCCCTGGCCGCACGGGCGGAAAGCCCAAGTACACCCAGTACGTGCGACTTCCCGCCCGCGCGCCCAGGAACCACCCGGATCACCGATCCCGCGCACCGGGCTCACAGGACAGCGCCTAGGCGTGCGACGATCGTGCCCGTGTCAAGCGACCTGACCTTCGCCCTGCGATTGGCCGACGCGGCCGACGCGATCACCCACTCCCGGTTCCGCGCCGCCGACCTCAAGGTCGAGCGCAAGCCCGACCGCTCGCCGGTGACCGACGCCGACACCGCTGTCGAGGACGCCATCCGCGCCCTGCTCGCCGAGGAACGCCCGGACGACGCGGTGGCGGGCGAGGAGCGCGGCGGGCAGGTCGTCGCGGGCCGCACCTGGCTGCTCGACCCGATCGACGGCACCAAGAACTTCCTGCGCGGCGTGCCCGCGTGGGGCACCCTGATCGCGCTGATCGAGGACGGCACGCCCATCGTCGGCGTGGCGAGCGCGCCCGCGCTGGGCAAGCGCTGGTGGGCCGCCCGCGGCGAGGGCGCATGGGCCGCGGAGAACGGTGGGTCCCCGCGCAGGCTCGCGGTGTCCGGCGTCCGCGACATCGCCGACGCCTACTTGTCGACGACCGACCTGGGCTCGTGGGTGGAATACCACTCGCGCGAGAAGTACCTGACCCTCGTCGACGCCTGCTGGGAAACCCGCGCGTTCGGCGACTTCTGGCAGCACTGCCTGGTCGCGGAAGGCGTGATCGACCTCGCCGCCGAGGCCATCGTCAACCCGTGGGACGTCGCCCCGCTGCGCGTCCTCGTCGAGGAGGCGGGCGGCCGCTTCAGCGACCTGACCGGCGACCCCACCATCCACGGCGGCTCGGCGCTGACCTCCAACGGCCACCTGCACGAGACCGCGCTGAAGCTGCTGTCCTAGCGAACGCCCACGACACCGCGGACGACTTGGGACCAGGTCAGCCTGCCGAAAAGGTAGTGGCAGGCCACGGCCTCACTGCTGAACCTGGCCCAGTCGTAGCGGTTGCCCTGCTCGCGCCAGAACACCTCCCAGCCGTCGCCCTCGTGCACCAGGCACCAGGTGTTGTCGGCCTCGCCGCCGATGGTCACGACCTCGGCCGGGACGCCGACCGCCGCCAGCAGCTCGATGATCGACTCGGCGTTCACAGCTCCTCCTCGAGATAGCCCATGGCGACAAGATCGGCGGCCGACGCGGTCGCCCGGTACCGCTCGCCCCCACCACGCTGCCCGAACCAGGGCGCCGACACCGCGCGCCAGACGGGTAGGTCCCTGAGCACCCTGTACCGGCGGTACTCGGCCTCGACGTGCGTGGGCGGCAGCGACCGCTGGGCGAACGGGGTGCCGTCAGCGGAGAAGACGCGCCCTTCGGGGGTGCCGAACCGGTCGATGAGCGTGCCGGGGGCGAGGGTCTCGGGCTCGCCGTCGGCTGAGCCGCCTTCCGGGTAGACCTCGCCGGGGGGCCAGGCGTACTCGGTGCCGGACTCGTCGTGCCGGACCACGAACCGGCGATCCCAGTCGCGTTCGTTCTCGCCGCCCAGCGGGTCGTAGCCGTCGGCGAGGGTGTGTTCCTGGGGATCGTGGGGTTCTTTGGTGGTCCTGGTGGTCAGGTCGAGGGGGACGGGGTGGTCGCCGGGCGGGAACCGGAGGCCCGCGGCGTAGTCGACCTCGGCCGGTGGTGCGGGGAGTTGGCGGGTGGGGCTGCTCGCGGCCACGGGGAGGTGGCCGATGGGGAAGAGGTGGACGAGGAAGAGGCTCAGGTCCTGAGACTGCTCCTGCTCGGCCTTCTGGGGCCGGCTCTCGGCGCTGCTCGCGCTGGTCCGCCCGTTCTGGTCGTAGGCGACGATCGCGGGCAGGGGCGCTGCGATGTCGTCGAGGTGGTGGTTGGGTTGGGACTCACGCGCAGCCGCCACGGGTTCGTGGCCGCCTGCCATCGCCTCGGGTTGCCGCGCCCCTGGCGCGTCGGGTCTGGGCGCGGGCCCGGCGGCCTCGGCCTGCCGCCCGCCTGCCGCGGGCGCGTCGGCCCTGGGCGCCGGCCTAGCGGCCTCGGGCTGCCGCGCACCGGGCGCCTCGGCTCTGGGCGCCGGCCTGGCGGCCTCGGCCTGCCGCGCACCGGCCACGGGCGTTTCGGCCCTGGGTGCGGCCTGGGCGCGACCGCCGACCGCCGATTCAGCTCTGGGTGCGGGCGCGGACTGCCGATCCGCACCCACCTCGCCCCCCGGCGCCGATGGCGGCGGCGCGGGGTTGGCCCCAGCCGGGGGCGGAGCGGAGACGGCCTGTGCGGGCGCATCGATCACCGCGGCCGCGGCGGCGTGCACCCCTTCGTTCTGGATGGGCACCCCCGTAGGTGGCGTGGGCGCGTCGGGCGAGAGTTCGAAAACGGCGGCGGGCTCGGGGAGAACGGTCACCGGATCCTGATGCGCCGCGTTCGCGAGGTCGGCGACTTCGTTCGCGACCGCACCCAGGTCCCCTGACTGGGCCACGCTCGCCAAATCCCCAGCCCCGGCCACCACTCCGCCAGCCAATTGACCCGTGTTGGCCACGACCTGACTCGCATCCGCGACCACGCCCCCGGCCAGGTCTCCCGCGCCGGCAACGACTCCACCAGCCACATTGGCCGTGCCCGCCACAACCTGCCCAGTCCCCGCGACCACCCCACCAGCCAGATCGGCCGTGCCCGCCACAATCTCCCCGGTCCCGGCAACCACTCCACCGGCCAGGTCCCCCACGCCGGCGACGACTCCACCGGCCACATTGACCGTGCCCGCCACAACCTGCCCAGTCCCCGCGACCACCCCACCAGCCAAGTCGGCCGTTCCCGCCACAACCTGCCCAGTCCCGGCAACCACTCCACCGGCCAGGTCCCCCACTCCGGCAACCACTCCACCGGCCACATTGACCGTGCCCGCGACAACCTGCCCGGTCCCGGCGACGACACCGCCCGCAGCCTGCCCAACCCCGGCGATCAAGCCACCCGCACCCGGCACCAGGTGCCCCGACTGTGCCCCGACCTGACCCGCGTCCGCGACCACACCGCCGGCCAACTGGGCCGTCCCAGCCACCGCCTGACCCGCGCCCGTGACCACGCCACCGGCCAATCCGCCGACACCGGCGACCAGGTTCCCCAGACCGCCCGCGAAGTCCGCGCGGACGCCCGCCCCGCTCGCCGGATTCCCAGCGCCCGCGAAGTCCGCCCGAGCACCCGTCCCGCTCGCCGGATCCGCAGCGCCGATACCGCTCGAGATCGCGGAGACCGCCTTGTCGATCAAGCCGCCCAAGCCGAACGACTTGCCCTCGACCACACCCGGCTGCGCGTGAACCACGTCCCGAACAGCGCCCACGTCCCGCCCAGACCCCGGCTGCACCGCGCTCACCAGCGTGTCCTTGATCGCGGCGATGTTCACCGCCGTGCCCTTGATCGCGGTGTCGAGCCCGAGCATCGCGGTCGGGTTCCCCGCGGCGGCGTCGGCGTTCTTCGCCAGGGCGGTCAGTTGCCGGACGATCTCGGTCTTCGCGGCGCCGACCTGGTCGGCGGCGTGGTCCAGTCGGTCGGCCGCGGCGGTGCAGCCGCGCACGGCCGAGGTCAGGTGCCCGGTGTCGGGCGCGACGAAGGCCGACCAGTGCCCCGCCGCCGCGGTCGCGGCCTCCCCCTCGAAGGCGGACAAGGTGGTGCGGGCGGCGGTGTCGGCGTCGGCGGTGACGGCGCCAAGCTCGGTCGCGGCGGTGCGCCAGGCTTGGGCGGCGGCGCGCAGGGCGTCCTCATCCGCCTCCGGCCAGGTGACGCCCGCGGCGGCCGCGGCGGCGGCGAGTTCGGGGGGCAGCTCGATGCCCATCAGCCCAGTCCCCCAAGCCGATCGACGTTCTCCTGCTCGCCTTCCGCGTAGGCGGCGGCGGTGCTCACGAACCGGTCGCGGACGTCGCCGAGGCGGGCGGGCAGGCCGCCTACCGCGGTGAGGGTCTCGGTGGCCGGGGCGGCGTGTACCGCGGCGAAGCTCTGGCCGATCTCGTCGGCGCCCCAGCAGGCGCCCAGCGCGGTCAGCTGGTCGGCGAGGTCGCGGTGGATGGCCTCGACCCGCTCGGCCAGCGCGGTGAACTGGGCGGCGTCGCGGGCGAGGCGGGCGGGATCGGCGTTGAGGGTCACGGCTTGCCCGATTCGAGCCAGTGGACGTCCTCGAAGCTCTCGTCCTCGACCGGCAGCGGGTCGATCTCGGCCGGGGTCAGGTCGGCCGTTCCACGCAGCATGGCCGCCGGGTCGGTGCCCGACGGCAGCACCGGGGCCATGATCTCGCAGGCCACGCGGGACGCGCTCGCCGCGGCGGCCGCCGTCGCGGCGACGATGACCTCGGCGAGCTCGTGCGGTCGGTACGACCGGTAGGCGCCGTCCGCGACGGACAGCGCGGTGAGCAGGCCCTGGGCCGATACGGTGGCCGTGACCAGGCCGCACGGGCTGGTGCTCGACTCGTTGATCGCCGCGAGGGCACGGTGGACCCCGGCGAGCTGATCTCGGCCGCGGCGGTAGTCCGCGAGCAGATCCTCGACCTGGGCTCGGTGGTCGGCCACGGTGGCCACCTCCGCGGGTAGTCGGCACAGTCGCGCGTTGGACGCCGCCGCTGGCCCGCCGGTTCCCCGAACTACCCCAGCTCTTTGCGAACCAGCGCCCGGTTCGGCCCGCGCTCGGCGGCCACGGTGAAACCGGCGTCCAGGAACACGTCGAGCGTGCCGTGGTAGAGATCCCTGGAGCTCTTCTTCCCGCCCTTGGTGTCGACGGGATAGCCCTCGACGACCTTGGCGCCGCTCGACCGAGCGTGCGCGACCGCGGCGGCCAGCAGGTCCCCGCTCAACCCTTTGCGGCGGGCGGTGCGGTGGATGTAGAAGCAGGTCACCGACCAGATCCCGCTCAGGTCCTCGTCCGCGGACACCGGCGCGGCGGCCTTCGTCGTGGCCAGCCGGGCGTAGTCGAGGCGCGGCGCCACCGCGACCCAGCCGCGGGCCTCGTCGCCGTCCATCGCCAGCAGGCCGACCGGGCGGCCGGAGCACACGCGGGAGAACAGCAGCTCGCGGTTGTCGTCGCCGGTCCGCCCGCGCGACTCGGCGTTGGTGATCAGGAAGAACGTGCACCAGCAGCCGATCTGGGCGCCGTTCGGGCCGAACAGCCGCTCCAGCGCGGGCCAGCGCTCCTCGGTCAGCTCGACGATCTCCACGTCAGCCCCGCAGTGCCCGCACAACCCGCGACGGGCTCGGGCGGCCGAGCCGCTCGGCCATCCACGCGCTGGTGTCGGCGAGTTTGTCCAGGTCGACGCCGGTGTCGACGCCGAGGCCGTCGAGCATCCAGACCAGGTCCTCGGTGGCGAGGTTGCCGGTCGCGGACTCGGCGTAGGGGCAGCCGCCGAGGCCGCCCGCCGACGAGTCGACCGTGGTCACACCCAGGCGCAGCGCGGCCAGCGTGTTGGACAGGGCCTGCCCGTAGGTGTCGTGGAAGTGCACGGCGATCGCGGGGACGTCGATGCCCGCCGCCCCGCACGCGGTGATCACGGACTCGACCTGGCCGGGCGTGGCCACGCCGATGGTGTCGCCGAGGGAGAGCTGCGAGCAGCCCATGTCCATCAGCCGCTTGCTCACCGCGGCGACCTGGGCGGCCGCGACCGGGCCCTCCCACGGGTCGCCGAAGCACATCGAGACGTACGCGCGCACGTCGAGGCCCTCGGCCCGCGCCCTGGTCACGACCGGCTCGAACATCGTGTACTGCTCGTCGAGCGAGCGGTTGAGGTTCTTGTTCGCGAAGGTCTCGGTGGCGCTGCCGAAGATCGCGATGTCGCGCACCCCGGCGGCCAGCGCCCGGTCGAGCCCGCGCTCGTTGGGCACCAGCACCGGGTAGCGGACGCCGTCGACCCGGTCGAGCTTGGCGAGCAGGTCCTCGGCGTCGGCCAGCTGCGGCACCCACTTGGGGTGCACGAAGCTGGTGGCCTCCAGCGTCGTCAGCCCGGCCGCCGCCATCCGGTCGAGGAACTCGATCTTGACGTCGACCGGGACGACCGTCTGCTCGTTCTGCAGTCCGTCGCGGGCGCCGACCTCCCAGATCGTCACCCGGGCGGGGAGCCCGTCGCCGGGGACGACAGCGGGCAGACCGACCTCGCGCGCACCCATGATCAGCGACGCCCGCCCTGCTCGGGGTACTCCTCCGTCGGCTGGCTGCCGGGGCGGTGGAAGTCGTCGTGCGGGTTGTCGTTGACCTCGCGGTAGAGCAGCGTCTGGACCTTCTCCACCTGCGGGATGTCGTCGAACATCAGCGGTTCCTGCGCGGAGGACTCCATGATCAGCGTGCCGCAGCCGACGATCCGGTCGATCAGACCGTGTTCGAAGCGCACGCTGCTGATCCGCGACAGCGGGATGTCGATGCCGGTGCGGTTGATCACGCCGACGCGGTACATCACGCGGTCGGTGGTGACGACGAAGTGGGTGGTGCGCCAGCGGATGAACGGCACGAAGAACAGCCACACGATCAGCAGCACGGCGACCGCGCCGATGATGATCATGGCGATGGTCGCCCACGACAGGTCCTGGACGAGGAACAGGCCCCAGATCGCCAGGCCGAGCACGATGACCAGGATGAGGTAGGGCAGCAGCAGCATCTTCCAATGCGGGTGCTTGTGCAGCACGACGCGCTCGCCGTCGCTGAGCAGGTCGTCCGGGTATGCCACGGTGTCCTCCCGATCATCGCTGATGACGCGGCTACCGTACCGGCGGGCGGTCGCCGCGTCCGCAGGACTCACCAAGTTGCAATCATGCGCTCCGCAGGTGGACCACGTCGCCCGCGGACACCGTCCGCGCCGCCCCCGCCGCGTCGACGACCAGCCTGCCCTCACCGTCGATGTCGATGGCCGTGCCCTGGAAGTCGCGGTCCTCGGGCAGCTCGACGCGGACGCGCTGGCCGAGGGTCGAGCAGTTGGACCGGTACTCGGCCAGCAGCCCGGACGTCGCCAGGTCGCCCTCGGCGCCGCGCCACGACCGCTCGGCCTCGTCGAAGGCACGCAGCAGAGCCACGGCCAGCTCGGCGCGGTCGCCGGACCCGCCTTCCTCGGCGATCGACGTCGCCGGGATGCCGCCGGGGCCGGGCGGCACCGGGTCGGGCAGCGGGCCGACGTTGACCCCGATCCCGACCACGACGGCACCGTCCTGGCCGACCTCGGCGAGCACACCGGCGCACTTGGCCTGGGCGAGCCCGGCCAGCAGGTCGTTGGGCCACTTCAGCGTCGCGGTGACCCCCGCGTGCCGGGCCGCGCGGGCCAGCGCCACCCCCGCGACCAGCGACAACGTGCCCAGCCGGGCCGCGGGGACGCCTTCGGGCCGCAGCAGGACGCTGAGGTAGAGACCAGACTCCGGCGGCGACACCCACTCCCGCGCCCGACGCCCACGCCCCGCCGTCTGCGTCTCGGCGATGAGCACGGTCCGATCAGCCGCGCCTTCGGCGGCGATCAGATCGGCGTTGGTCGACCCGGTCGAGGACACCACGTCGAGCGCGGCGTAGGGCCCAGAGGGCGTGACCAAGGCCGCACGCAGGGCCTCGGCGTCGAGAGCTGCCATAAGGGCAAGCCTAGATCCGTTCGCCTCCCGTGGCCGCCCGGACTCACTCGGGACGGTAGATCTGTTCGAGATCGATGAGCAGGATCCGCCCGTCGGCGGCCGCGGCGGTCCGCAGTTCGTCGGTGAACCCGGCACCGCTGTAGCAGGCGAGCTTGGTCGACCGGGTGTCCCAGCCTTTGACCGCGAGCAGATCCCGCGCCCGCGAAAGCCGCGCGACGTGGCCGACGCCCATCGTCTCGCCCCACTTCGCTTCGCCCAGCGCGAGCACTCCCCTCGGCCCGTCGCCTGGCGCGGCCAAGACGGCGACATCGATCTCGATCTGTGTTCGGTTCTCTGGATCGTTGACAACCCCGGCGCCGACCTCGGACGGGAACTCGCCGAACACACTGTCGTCGACCTCAGCGGAGAACTCGCGGCAAAGCTGCTCGAAGTGCGGACCGACGATCTTGGACGTGAACGTGCGCCGCGAGTCCGCCCACACCTGCTCAGCCCTCCTCCGCTCGAGCTCGGACCAGCGCTTCCGCATGATCGCCTCATAGAAGGTGATCAGCGGTTCGGCGATTCGATACCGATAGCGGTTGGACCGGAAGAGATCGGGTTCGCGTGCCACCAGCCCACAGTCCTCGAGCACCGCGAGCGGATGCGCGAGCTGATCGGCCTTCCGTCCGATGTGGCTCGCGATCTGCCCATTAGCGGTGTTGCCCGCGGCGATCGCCGCCAGCACCGCGTGGTAAAGCGCGGGATCACGGATGTCAGCCTCTTCGGCGAGGAGGTACCGCGCTTCCCGGAAGAGCGGCATTCGTGGACTGAGCACCGTTCGGGTGACCCACGAATCGAAGTCCGCGAGATCCTCCGGGGTGTCGTCGTCGACGAAATCCCCCCGATACGCGGGTGTACCGCCGACGATCGCGTGGAGTTGAACAGCGAGCCGCGGGTCATCGATCCCCCAAAACCGACTCGCCGCCCGGTAGCCGAACGGCTGGACGATCAACTCCAGCGAAGCGCGCCCCCGCAGCGGGGCTTGGCCGGAAAGCAGCTTGCCCATGACCGACATCGCGGAACCGCAAAGCAGCAGCCGCGCGGAACTCTCCGTGCCGGAACCGCCCGGTCCCAACTCCCGCTGAATGATCGACGGCAGACCGGGCGAGACCCTGGAAAGGAAAGGGAATTCGTCGATGACGACCGGGACCGGGCGGTCGCGAACCGCCAGGAACATGGCGGAGATCGCGTCATTCCAATCCCGGAAAGGCTCCGGCGGGGTCCCGGTGAACGCGGCCAGGGCTCCCGCGAACATTCTCAGCGATTCCGGCTCGGATCCTTCGGTCGCCGCGAAGTAGATGCCGCCCGTCTGCTCGGCGAGCGCTTCCAGCAGGAAGCTCTTACCCTGCCTGCGACGCCCGCTGACGATGCCCAACGTCGCCGACGAACGGCCGCCGAGGGCGAATCTGGTCAAGCCCTCCCACTCCCAGTCGCGGTCGAAGACTCCGGCCGGTTTGACAGGCATCGCACCCCTTTCTGAATCGTGGTTCAGTGAACTATACTTCAGTGAACTATGGTTCAGCATGCGAGGTGATGTCGGATACGCCACGCCCGCCGAATGGCGCAGGATCGCTAGGCTGCCGCTTCATGAGCAGCGCGACTGAGCCGATCGGCACCCCGCCCGTGGACGAGCCCGACATCCACACCACCGCGGGCAAGCTGGCCGACCTCTACCGCCGCAACGACGAAGCGGTGCACGCGGGGTCGGCGAGGGCGGTGGAGAAGCAGCACGCCAAGGGGAAGATGACCGCCCGCGAGCGCATCGACATGCTGCTCGACCCCGGGTCGTTCATCGAGCTCGACGAGCTCGCCCGGCACCGCTCCACCAACTTCGGCCTGGAGAAGAACCGGCCCTACGGCGACGGCGTGGTGACCGGCTACGGCACCGTCGACGGCCGTCCGGTGTGCGTGTTCTCCCAGGACGTGACCGTCTTCGGCGGCTCGCTCGGGCAGGTGTACGGCGAGAAGATCGTCAAGGTCATGGACCTGGCGATCAAGACCGGCCGCCCGATCATCGGCATCAACGAGGGCGGTGGCGCGCGCATCCAGGAGGGTGTCGTGTCGCTCGGCCTCTACGGCGAGATCTTCACGCGCAACGTGCGCGCTTCCGGTGTCGTCCCGCAGATCTCGCTGATCATGGGCGCCAACGCGGGTGGGCACGTCTACTCCCCGGCGCTCACCGACTTCATCGTGATGGTCGACCAGACCTCGCAGATGTTCATCACCGGGCCCGACGTCGTGAAGACCGTGACCGGCGAGGAAGTCACCCTTGAGGAACTCGGCGGCGCGCGCACGCACAACACCAAGTCCGGTGTCGCGCACTACATGGGCGCCGACGAGGAAGACGCCATCTCCTACGTCAAGGAGTTGCTGTCCTTCCTGCCGTCGAACAACCTGTCCGAGGCGCCGGTGTTCCCCGGGTTCGCCGAGGACGGCGCGGTGTCGGACAACCTGACCGACACCGACCGCGAGCTCGAGACGCTGATCCCCGACTCGGCCAACCAGCCCTACGACATGCACGAGGTGATCAACCGCGTCATCGACGACGGTGAGTTCCTCGAGGTCCACCCGCTGTTCGCGCCCAACATCATCGTCGGGTTCGGGCGGGTCGAGGGGCAGAGCGTCGGCATCGTGGCCAACCAGCCGACGCAGTTCGCCGGCTGCCTGGACATCGACGCCTCCGAGAAGGCCGCCAGGTTCGTCCGCACGTGCGACGCGTTCAACATCCCGGTGCTGACCTTCGTCGACGTGCCCGGCTTCCTGCCCGGCACCGACCAGGAGTGGACCGGCATCATCCGCCGCGGCGCGAAGCTGATCTACGCCTACGCCGAGGCCACCGTCCCGAAGATCACCGTCATCACCCGCAAAGCCTACGGCGGCGCCTACGACGTCATGGGGTCCAAGCACCTCGGCGCCGACATGAACCTGGCGTGGCCGACGGCCCAGATCGCGGTCATGGGCGCGTCCGGCGCGTCGAACATCCTGCACCGCAAGACCCTCAAGAATGCTCTTGAGGCGGGCGAGGACGTCGACGCGCTGCGGGCGAAGCTGGACCGCGAGTACGAGGACACGCTGCTCAACCCGTATGTCGCGGCCGAGCGCGGCTACGTCGACTCCGTCATCCCGCCTTCTTACACGCGGGGCTATGTCGCCCGGTCGTTGCGCATGCTGCGCGACAAGCGGGAGACTTTGCCTCCGAAGAAGCACGGCAACATTCCGCTGTAGGAGAAGCCCGTGACCGAGTCCCCCCTGCTGCGCGTCGTCCGGGGCACCCCGGACGACGTGGAACTGGCCGCCCTCACCGCGGTGGTCGCCGCCGCGGGCAACGCCGACGAGGAGACCGCGCCGGACACCTCGGCGTGGTCGTCGCGCACGTCGGCGGTCCGCCGCCAGCTCGACCACGGCCCCGGCGCCTGGCGCGCCTCAGGGCTGCCCCACTAGACCACCGGCTCCATCAGGTTCGGCCGTGCCTCGGGCGCGGCCGACCTGGTCGCGTCGGCGGCCTCGTCATCGGGCTGCGTCTGCGAGTCACGCTCGGCCTCGACGCGCTCCAGGTAGACCGCGACCTCGCGTTCCCGGTCCGCCTTCGACCAGCCCAGCACCTCACCCATCAGCCCCGCCACCTGCTCGGCGCAGTCGACGCCGCGGTGGGGGTACTCGATCGAGATGCGGGTGCGCCGGGCCAGCGTGTCCTCCAGGTGCAGGGCGCCTTCATGCGCCGCCGCGTAGACGATCTCCACTCGCAGGTAGTCCGGCGCCGCGTCGACCGGCTTGAGCAGCTCCGGGCGGTCCGCCGCCAGCTCCAGCACGTCGTGGATCAGCGCGCCGTAGCGGTCGAGCAGGTGGCGGACCCGGTACGGGTGCAGGCCGTGGCGCGAGGCCAGCAGGTCGGCCTGGTTGACCAGCGCGTGGTAGCCGTCGGCGCCGAGCAGCGGGACCCGGTCGGTGATCGACGGCTGCAGCCGCCCCGGCAGGTCGACCGCCGCCGCGTCCACCGCGTCGGCCGCCATCACCCGGTACGTCGTGTACTTCCCGCCCGCGATCGCGACCAGGCCAGGGGCGACGCGCGCCACCGCGTGCTCGCGCGAGAGCTTCGAGCTCTCCTCGCTCTCCCCCGCCAGCAGCGGCCGCAGGCCCGCGTAGACGCCCTCGATGTCGTCGTGGGTCAGCGGGGTCGCCAGCACGGTGTTGACGTGGTCGAGGATGTAGTCGATGTCGGCCTTCGTGGCGGCCGGGTGGGCGAGGTCGAGGTTCCAGTCGGTGTCGGTGGTGCCGACGATCCAGTGGTTGCGCCACGGGATCACGAACAGCACGGACTTCTCCGTGCGCAGGATCAGCCCGGACTCGGAGACGATCCTGTCGCGGGGGACAACGATGTGCACGCCCTTGCTGGCCCGCACCCGGAACCGCCCCCGGCTGCCGGACACGCGCTGCAGCTCGTCGGTCCACACCCCGGTGCAGTTGATCACCGCGTTGGCCCGGACGTCGGTCTCCCGCCCGTCCTCGACGTCGCGCACCCGCACGCCCGCGACCCGGTCCGCCTCCCGCAGAAACCCCACCACCTGCGTCGACGTGCGCACGACCGCGCCGTAGTGGGCGGCGGTGCGGCCCACCGTCATGGTGTGGCGGGCGTCGTCGGCCTGGGCGTCGAAGTAGCGGATCCCGCCGATGAGCGCGTTGCGGCGCAGCGCGGGGACCATTCGGAGGGCGCCCGCGCGGGTGAGGTGCTTCTGGCCGGGGACCGACCGGGAGCCGCCCATCGTGTCGTAGAGGAACAGGCCCGCGGCCGTGTACGGCCGCTCCCAGATCCGCTTGGTCAGCGGGTAGAGGAAGCTGACCGGCTTGACCAGGTGCGGCGCCAGCCGGGTCAGCATCAGCTCACGTTCGCGAAGGGCCTCGCGGACCAGGCCGAACTCCAGTTGCTCCAGGTAGCGCAGGCCGCCGTGGAACAGCTTGCTCGACCGGCTCGACGTGCCGGACGCCAGGTCACGGGCCTCGACCAGCGCGACTTTGAGGCCGCGGGTGGCCGCGTCGAGCGCGGCGCCGACACCGACCACGCCGCCGCCGATGATCACCACGTCGAAGGTGTCGGCGCCCAGCCGCTGCCAAGCGTTCTCGCGGGCCGCGGGGTCGAGCCTGCCGCCGATCGGGTCCGAAGTGGATCGTGGGGGCTTGCGCGTGACCACTGTCCCGCCTCCCTAGTCGTCGCTGCGTCCGACGCTACCGCGTGCCGGTGAACCAGGCATTGGCCTCATGGACAGTGACGGCGGCCGGCGGTAGCGTCCAGAATCACTCAGGGTAGGCAGCGCCGCCGCCCGTGCCAGGCCGCAGCTGCCTGCCCCTCCGCCGTCACAGCGCGAGGGAGACCGGTCGTGGACCTGAATTTCTGGGAGATAGTCCTCTGGGAGATCATGGGAACAGCGGCGCTGACGCTGCTGGGTTGTGGTGTCGTCGCCAACGTCGTGCTGAGGAAGTCCCTCGGCCACAACGGGGGCTGGCTGCTCATCAACATGGGCTGGGGTTTAGCCGTCTTCATCGGCGCCAGCATCGCCGCGCCCAGTGGGGCGCACCTGAATCCGGCCGTCACGCTGGGCCTGGCGTCGGCCGACAAGCTCGACTGGGGCAAGGTCCCCGCCTACCTGCTCGGCGAGATGGTCGGCGCGTTCCTCGGCGCCGTGCTGTGCTGGGTGACGTACAAGCTCCAGTTCGACACCCACGACGAACCCCAGAACACTCGGGGGATCTTCGCCACCGGACCGACCGTGCCCAATTACGCGTGGAACCTCGCCACCGAGATCATCGGCACGTTCGTGCTGGTGTTCTGGATCCTGACCAGCCCGGGCGTCACCGCGGGCGAGGGCGGGCTGCCGCAGTTCGGCAACGCCGCGCTCGGCTACGCGGCGGTGGCGTTCGTCGTCATCGGGATCGGCAACTCGCTCGGTGGCCCGACCGGGTACGCCATCAACCCCGCCCGCGACCTCGGCCCGCGCATCGCCTACGCCGTCCTGCCCATCAAGAACAAGGGCGGCGCTGACTGGAACTACTCCTGGGTCCCCGTCGTCGGCCCGCTCGTCGGTGCCGTGCTCGCGGGCCTGCTCTCCCAGATCCTCCCGTCCTGAACTGAGAGGCGAACGATCAGATGACCAAGTACGTGGCCGCGGTCGACCAGGGCACCACCTCCACCCGCTGCATGATCTTCAGTCACGCCGGTGAGGTGGTCGCGGTCGACCAGCGCGAGCACAAGCAGATCTTCCCGCGCGCCGGGTGGGTCGAGCACGACCCGGAGGAGGTCTGGGAGAACACCCGCGCGGTCGCCGCGGGCGCGCTGGCCAAGGCGGACCTGCACGTGGCCGACATCGCCGCGGTCGGCATCACCAACCAGCGCGAGACCGCGGTCGTCTGGGACCGCAAGACCGGCAAACCCGTCTACAACGCGATCGTCTGGCAGGACACCCGGACCGACCGCATCGCCACCGACCTCGGCAACCTCGGCGACGGCCAGGAGCGCTACCGCGCCAAGACCGGCCTGCCGCTGGCCACGTACTTCTCCGGGCCCAAGATCCGCTGGATCCTCGACAACGTCGACGGCGCGCGCGCCAAGGCCGAGGCGGGCGACCTGCTGTTCGGCAACATGGACACCTGGGTGCTGTGGAACATGACCGGCGGCCCCGACGGCGGCGTCCACGTCACCGACCCCACCAACGCCTCCCGCACGCTGCTGATGGACCTGTCGACGCTGTCATGGGACGCCGACATCGCGGGCGAGATGGGCGTGCCGCTGGCGATGCTGCCGGAGATCCGGTCGTCGTCGGAGGAGTACGGCAAGGTCCGCGAGCGCGGCGCCCTGGCGGGCGTGCCGATCGCGGGCATCCTCGGCGACCAGCAGGCGGCCACGTTCGGCCAGGCGTGTCTGTCGCCGGGCGAGGCGAAGAACACCTACGGCACCGGCAACTTCGTGCTGCTCAACACGGGCACCGACCAGGTGCTGAGCCAGAACGGCCTGCTCACGACGGTCTGCTACAAGATCGGCTCGCAGGCGCCGGTGTACGCGCTGGAGGGCTCGATCGCGGTCACCGGGTCGCTGGTCCAGTGGATCAGGGACAACCTGGGCATGATCAGCTCGGCGGCCGAGATCGAGGAGCACGCCCGCTCGGTCGAGGACAACGGCGGCTGCTATTTCGTGCCCGCGTTCTCCGGCCTGTTCGCGCCGTACTGGCGTTCCGACGCCCGCGGCGTCATCGTCGGGCTGACCCGGTTCGTCAACAAGGGCCACCTGGCGCGCGCGGTCCTGGAGGCCACGGCTTTCCAGACGCGCGAGGTCATCGACGCCATGAACGCCGACTCGGGCGTCCCGCTGACGGCGTTGAAGGTCGATGGCGGCATGGTCGGCAACGAGCTGCTGATGCAGTTCCAGGCCGACATCCTCGGCGTCCCGGTGATCCGTCCCGTCGTCGCGGAAACGACAGCGCTTGGCGCGGCCTATGCGGCGGGGCTGGCGGTCGGGTTCTGGGAGGGCGAGGACGACATCCGCAAGAACTGGGCCAAGGACAAGGAGTGGACCCCCGCGATGGACGCCTCAGCGCGGGAGAAGACCTACGCACAGTGGAAGAAGGCCGTCACCCGGACGTTCGACTGGGTCGAGCAGGACTGAGCCGGTGAGGCCCGGGCCGCGGCCCGGGCCTCACCTCAGGTCACTCCAGTTCAGCAGGACCAAGGCGGTGCGGACGACCGCCAGCAGCGGCGGGATCGGCAGGGCGAAACCCCACCAGCACAAGGCGCCCACCGGCAGCAGTGCCAGTGCGAGGACGGCGCCGGAGCGGTGGCCGCCCCAGAGGAGCCAGCCCGCGAGTCCTTCCAGCGCGCACACCAGCACGAAGACGAACACCATCACGGCCGAGGCGCGTGGCCCCCAGCGGTCGAAGGGGCCGCCGCCGTAGGCCGGGAAGCCCATGACTATCGGCACTTCCCGGCCGGTGAGCAGGTTCCTGATCGCGAGGAGCCCGGGCAGGCCGAAGCCGAGCGCGGTGAACCACAGCAGGATCGACGCCACCCGGATCGCCATCGCGCCAGTGTCCCCAAGCGCGACGGCGGTCCAGTAGAGGCTCTTGGCTCAGCGGGCGGCGTAGGCCAGGAAGGCGATCAGCAGGATCACCAGGGCGACCGTCCCGCAGACGAGCCCGGCGATGGCCAGGCCCTTGTTGTTCGCCTCGCCGCGGTTGGCCTTCGCCAGGCCGACGCCGGACAGGGAGACGCCGATGATGGCCAGGACCAGGCCGATGAGCGGCACCCAGAACAGGATGAGGCCGATCAGCCCGGTGACGAACCCCGCCGTGCCGAGCCCGTTCTGCGGCTGGGCGGCAGGGGCGTAGTGGCCCTGCTGCGGGTACTGCGGGGCCGGGGTGAACTGGCCGTGGTCCCCTGGCTGTTGTGGATAGGTCACAGGTTGCCTCTCTCAGCGAACGATTCCGCACGCAAGGTCGTGGACCGGACGCCCACCGTTACGGTCATCTGCGGACGCACAGGGCCTGGACATAGCGTGGAACCTGCCCGATCCCCCCGCACCGCGGGCAGAAGTCCCGTCGGTTGGGGGCCAGACCTGAACCCAGGCATTCCGGACATTCGATTCGGCGAGACATAGCGCCTCCAGAGACCGTCGGGACCGGACTGGTTCCCGCGTGTTCAGACGTACCGCGCCAGTAGAGCGATCCCTATACGTTCAGGGCAGATTCACCCATCCTAGCTACCAAGTCGAGTCGCTCGAACACGGAGTGTGCACCGCGCCGCGCTGTGGTGTCAGAGTCTTCTGACACGACCGGCGGAATCGACTAGTCCCCCGTTCGAACACCGTGTGTGGGAGTTGTGACTCCGCCACTCGATTGGGGCGTTTCTGGTTCACTCGGGATCATGAACGTGAACCGGAGGTCCGCACTGGGCCTTGGTGCCGCCGCAGTCGGCACCGTTTTGGGGGTCGGAACAACCACCGCGTCGGCCGAGGAGGCCACCGCCGAGTCGACGACCGCCGCGCAGGCGTGCGGTCGCGTCAGCCGCGTCTACCAGCGGGAAACCGAGAAGTCGCTGGGCACTTGGGCTTCCTACATCTCAGTGTCCGATGTGGATGGCACCGTGGTGCCCGCGGTCGATGTTCGCGCCGATGTGGTCGTCGAGGCATACAGCGTCAACAAGATCGCTGTCGCGGTCGCGGTGTTGGACAAGGTCGACCGCGGGTTGCTGCGGCTGGACCAGCAGGTCGAGGTCAGCTCGGCGATCGTCATTCGGGACACCGATGGGATCTTCGGGCTCGACGGCGCGTACCCGAGCAATGTCACCATTGGACACGCGCTGGCGACGCTGCTGACCGTTTCGGACAACACCTGTGTGCGGCTGTGCGGACTGGTGTGTCCGGCGGCTGAGCTCAACGAGATCCTGCGGGGCAAGGGTTTCGTGCACACGCAGGTGAAGCCTGTCGCGAATCCGAACCGCTTCTTCCTGGGCACCACGACTGCCCGGGAGACGCACACGCTGCTGCAGGGGCTCGTCAACGGCACGCTGCTGTCGCCCGCGTCGACGGCGTATCTGTTGTCGATCCTGCGCTCTCTCACCGCTTTCACCGACGGCATCCGGCTCAACCTGAGTTCGGCGGAGCGGCTCAAGGTCGCGACCAAGGCCGGATGGTTCGCCGACGGGCGCAACGAGGCGGGCATCGTCTTCAACGCCGCCGACAAGCCGACGGCGTTCTACTCACTGTTCGCCTCGGGGTCGTTCGCCGGTGATCAGGCCGCCAACGCCGACAACTACAGCGCCAACCACCCGGCGCTGAAGGCCCGGCAGGTGATCGGGCGGACGCTGGTCGACGCGGTCGCGCGCCTCGACACCGCCAACGCCAAGCACCCCGCCCCCGCCTACCGGGCGGCGAACGGGGACTGACCGAACAGCGGGCCGCTAGTCCAGGTCGTCGTGACGCATGAGCTGGCGGCCCGCTTCGGTGATGGAGCCCGAGAGGGACGGGTAGACCGAGAACGTCAGCGCCAAGTCGTCCACCGTCAGCTGGTTCTGCACGGCCAGCGCGATCGGCAGGATCAGCTCGCTCGCGCTCGGCGCCACGATCACGCCGCCGATGACGACGCCGGTGGCGGGGCGGCAGAACAGCTTCACGAAGCCGCGGCGCAGGCCCTCCATCTTCGCGCGGGCGTTGGTGGCCAGCGGGAGCATGATGGTGCGGGCGGGAACCTCGCCGGAGTCGATGGCCTGCTGGCTGATGCCGACGGTGGCGATCTCCGGGTGGGTGAACACGTTGGCGGCCACCGTCTTCAGCTTGATCGGCGCCACCCCCTCACCCAGGGCGTGCCACATCGCGATGCGGCCCTGCATGGCCGCGACCGAGGCCAGCATCAGCACGCCGGTGCAGTCGCCCGCCGCGTAGACGCCGGGGACGCTGGTGCGGGAGACGCGGTCGACGGCGATGAAGCCGCCGGGGCCGAGGTCGATGCCGATCTTGTCCAGGCCGATGTCGCTGGTGTTGGGCACCGAGCCCACCGTCATCAGCGCGTGGGACGCCTCGACGATCTCGCCGCCCTTGAGGTGGACCTGGACGCCCTTGTCGTCGCGTTCGATCTTCTCCGCGCGGGCGTGCTTGACCAGCGTGGTGCCGCGCTCGGAGAACACGTCCTCCAGGACCGCGGCGGCGTCGGCGTCCTCGTGGGGCAGGACGCGGTCGCGGCTGGAGATGACCGTGACCTTGACGCCCATCTCGATGAACGCCGAGGCGAACTCCGCGCCGGTGACGCCGGAGCCGACCACCACGAGGTGCTCGGGCAGTTCCTCCAGGTCGTAGATCTGCCGCCAGTCGAGCACTCGCTTGCCGTCGGGCTCGGCCCCGGCGATGACCCGCGGGGTGGCGCCGGTGGCGATCAGCACGACGTCGGCGTCGAGCACCTCGACGGCGTCGGCGGTGGTGACCTCCACGCGGTGGGCGGCCATGCCGGGGCGGTCGTCGCAGAAGCGGGCGTTGCCGATGAGGATCTTCACGCCCTCCCGCAGGACGCGGTTGCGCACGTCGGCGGACTGGGCCAGCGCCAGCCCGCGCACGCGGCCGCGCACGACCGGCAGGTGGACCGACGAGTCGACGTCGTCGGTGCCGATGCCGAGCTCGTCGGCGTCGCGGAAGGCCGAGCGGGCGCCCGCGGAGGCGATGAAGGTCTTCGACGGCACGCAGTCATAGAGCACGCAGGCGCCGCCGAGGCCGTCGCGTTCGACAACAGTCACGTCGGCCCCGTGCTGCGCGGCGACCAGCGCCGCCTCGTACCCGGCAGGGCCCCCACCCATGATCACGATCCGGGTCACTGGTGTCCTCCTACATCCGCCCTCACGTCCGCGATTACCGTACGCGGACCCGTTCGGGTGAACGCGACGTGCCCGCGAAACACGCCTGCTTGCGCGCCGATGATCCCCGGTGTCGCTAGGCTGTCGGCGTGCCGCTCTACGCCGCTTATGGGTCGAACATGGACCCGGCCCAGATGATGCAGCGAGCCCCGCACTCGCCGATGGCGGGAACCGGATGGCTGGTGGGCTGGCGGCTGACCTTCGGAGGTGAGGACCTCGGATGGGAAGGCGCGCTGGCCACCATCGTCGAGGACCCCGACTCCCAGGTCTTCGTCGTCCTCTACGACGTCACCGACGACGAGCCGCTGCTCGACCGCTGGGAGGGCTCCGAGCTGGGGCTGCACTCCAAGATCCGGCTGCGCGTGCAGACGCTGGAGGGCTCGGTCCTGGCCTGGCTCTACGTCCTCGACGCCTACGAGGGCGGCCTGCCGTCGGCGCGCTACCTCGGGGTCGTCGCCGACGCCGCCGAAGCCGCGGGCGCGCCCGCCGACTACGTCGCCGACCTGCGGATTCGACCCTGCGACGGTATCGGTCCGACAACGGGCTGAACCCGTCACAACTTCGGGCGTCCACGCGCGTCCTCCTTGTATGACCGAAATCACGGTCAGCTCTCGCCGAAGGGGTTTCGGCAGGTGCGAGGAGAGATCGCCATGAGTGTTCGAAGATGGACCAAGCGGGTGACCGCGATCGCCGTCGCGGTCGGTACGACCCTGGCGCTGGGGGTGGTCGGTTCATCGACCGCGTCCGCGACGCAGGGGTTCTGCGGGATCAGCTGGGGCTCGCTGCCCAAGTCGGCCCCGGCCACCGAGGTCGCGCCCCTGGTCGGCGTGCGCGGCGGCAGGCACGCGTGCTACGACCGCCTCGTCCTCGACATCCGCGCAGGCGGCGCGAACGGCTACTTCGTGCGGTACGTCGACCAGGTCCGCCAGGACGGCTCCGGCCACATCGTCCCGCTGCGCGGCGGCGCGAAGATCGAGATCGTGGCGATCGCCCCGTCGTACGACGACTACGGCAACTCGACGTTCAACCCGGCCAACCGCAGTGAGCTCGTGAACGTGTCCGGCTGGCAGACCTTCCGCCAGGTCGCCGACGCGGGCAGCTTCGAGGGCCAGACCACCATCGGCCTCGGCGTCCGCGCCCGCCTCCCGTTCCGCGTGTTCGTCCTGGACAGCCCGGGCGGCGGCTCGCGCATCGTCGTCGACGTCGCGCACTTCTGGTGATGATGATTCCGGGCGGCGCGACAGTCGCCCGGAGTCTCTTAGAAGTTCCCGGTCATGGGGATCTGCAGCACCGTCTTCATCAGGTCGACACCGATCTTCGGGTAGTTGCCCGCGGAGCCGATGTAGGCGCTGTCGGTGCTGCCGATCACCAGGGCCAGCTTGTGTCCCGCCGGGATCACCTGGTCGGTGCTCGCCAGGTTGAACGTGATCCGGTATGGCGTCCCCGGGGTCAGCGTGGCCCGCGAGTCCAGTGACGCGTAGTGGCCGAGGTCGGCCCAGCCGCGGCTGATGATGTTGGCGCTGGTCGACGTGGTCGAGGTGGCGGTGTCGAGGTAGCAGGCGCTGTCGCCGGAGGTGCTCTCGCCCCAGCAGGAGCGGGTCGCCAGGGTGGTGATGCCCTCGCCGGAGCCGCGGTAGTAGCGGATCGTGGACGGGCCCAGGTCGACCAGGACCGCGGTGAGGCGGGCGGCGCTGGAGGTCGAGGTGGCGGTGATCGTGACCCGCGGGGTGCCGGAGATCCGGTTGTCGGAGGACATGGCCGGTGAGCTGTAGATCAGCCGGGCCGACGACGTCGACGTCGGGTTGGTGATCCACGAGTACTCGCTGCTGCGGTTGTCGGTGAAGTCCGCCCACACCGGGATCTCGGTGGGCGGCGGCGGGGCGCCGTTGAGGACGCCGACCCCCGCGGTGGCCGACGCGTGCGCATAGAGGTGCTTCGGCGTGGTCACCACGGGCCAGCTCGGCGCGGTGGTCCACACGTCCGGCTTGTGCTCGACGGTGGCCTGCGGCTCGTTCTGGACGCCGTTGTCGATGCCGAGCAGGTAGTGGTCGAACCAGCGGTGCAGCGTGTCGACCCAGGCGGAGCGGCGGAAGTCGAACGGGTCGACGTGGCCGGTCTGCGACAGCCAGATCTTGCGCTCAACCGACGCGGGCAGCGCGGCCCACCACTGGCCGAAGTTGATCGACTTCACGTTCAGGTCGTTGACGCCGTGCACGACGAACACGCTGGCCTTGATGTTGGCCGCGCTCGCGACGTAGTCGCGGTCGCGCCACATCTGGGTCATGTCGCCGCTCGGCGGCGATCCACTGTCCAAAGCGGACTTGACCGACGCGCAGTTCCGCGCGCCCTGGCTGTTCTCGACGCGGGCGGCGAGCGAGGACGGGGTGCCCGCGGTCAGGGTCGCGCCGTGGGCGCGGTAGTAGTCGTACCAGGAGCTGATCGCGCCGATCGGGACGATGGTCTTGAGCCCGTCGACGCCGGTGGCGGCCACACCGTTGGCGATGGTGCCGTCCCAGGACTTCCCGATCATGCCGACGGCGCCGGTCGTCCAGCCCGCGGTGGCCCTGGTCGAGCCGGTGGCCGAGGTGTACCCGGTGGCGCGGCCGTTGAGCCAGTCGATCACCGACTTGGCGGAGGCGATCTCCGAGCGCCCGCCGACGTCGACGCAGCCGGTGGAGCGGGCCGTCCCGGACAGGTCGACGAGGACGACGCCGTAGCCGCGCGGGACGAAGTAGTTGTCGTAGAACTGTGCCCTTGGTTTGCGCGACTTGGGTGCGTTACGCGGTGCAACCGCGCTGACCTGCGGGTTTGGGCTTGTTGTGTCCGGTTGCGACTGGTTGCGTCCGGACGTGCGACGGCCTGTGGACGGCCTGGGTTTGGCGGGCGTACCGTCGTTGGTGGCTGTCGGTCGAACCCGGTGCAGGGTCGGTGTAGTCGCGGCCAACGGTTCCCGCGACCGGTTGAGGACACCCAGACGCCCGGGCGCGGGGACCGTCTTAACCGCTTTCGGGGGAACCTTGCCGGTCTTGGCGCGCGGGCGACGGGATGCGGGCTTACCGTCGGTGGTGTTCACCCTGCTCGCCTGGTTGACCCCCTCACCTCGGCGGGCAAAGGTCGCGGCCCCCGCGCTCACACCCCAATCCCCCCTTGGGACGCGGGGGCCGCGCCACGTGCCGATGACCCCGGTGAGGCTGTGTCGGGTCCACATGACGAGTTGGTCGGTGTGGTTGCTGGTCATGGTCGCTCCCCTGGGTGAGATGGCGGATCAAAGTCCTGAGCCTTGGTGCCTGGCCGGCTCCGTTCCCTCGCCCATGCCGCTTCTAGCCCTGGGTCGGCAGGGTCAAGGGGGGCGTAGCCATCGGCGTAGCCGACGCCGTCAGGCGCCCTTGATGCTGTCGGCCCAGGGTTAGATGATCGGTTGCGAGGGACACCCGACGTGACCACGCGTTTGCGCGTCGTAAAACCGCCACGCGCGAGGGCGAGTCGGGTACGTCCGTTCGGGTGTTGCGGCTGGTCAGAGGGGGTCGCTCCGCGGTGACAGGTCTTAGCATCGTCGGATGCTGGACGAACCGGGTGCGCTTCCAGAGTTCGAGATCGGTGACCGGGTCGACGTGATGGGCGGCCGGTACCTGGGTGACTGGGGCACGGTGATGAAGGCGCCGATCGACATGCGGCCGGAGTACGTGATGGTGTCGCTCGTGCGGGCACACGTGCTGCGTTTCCTGGCCGTTGAGCGGCTGCAACTGCGTGGTTGACCTAAGGTAGGCCGAATGCGTGAAGAGCTGCCGCCGCTCCCGGAGTTCCCCATCGGAGTGACCGTGGACGTCGTGGGCGGCCCGTTCAAAGGTGACTGCGGGGTTGTGGTCCGGTCACCGATCAGCATGCGGGCCGAGTTCGTGTTGGTCGCCCTGGCTCGCGCGAACATGTCCCGGTTCGTCGGGGCTGACTGCCTGCGGGTGCGGGCCTGAGATGTGGCGCGTCGCCGTCGGCGGCTCGTGCGCCTTTGGGCGGACTCCGTCCGCGCCGTGCGCCGTCGGCGCCCGTTAGCGGAGCGGAAGGGCGCCTGGCGGCGCGATGGATGTGGTTGCGGTGCCAGCGCAACGGGCCAACTCGCGCGTGCCGCCGACGGCGGCGCGCCTTGATCCCATAGAGCCAAATTCAGCAGCTACCCGTGTGCCCGCTGCCGGACACAACTAAATGACACGTTTGGCCGGTAGGTTCACACGTTGGGTGCTGGTGGGTCAGCTCGGCGGTCGGTTAAGTGGAGAGTTGTTCATCTCGCCCGACCGCAAGGGAGAATCCCGGTGTCTCTGAAGGTTCCGCCCGCGCTTGTCGACAAAGCGCAGCAAGGTCCGATCACGGATCAAGACTTCATCGCCTGCATTCAGGAATCCCTGCCCTACGCCTGGTCGGTCATGACAGAGGTGCACGGCGAGCTGACGGACGGCGTTCCCTACGCGGTGAACGAGACAGCCCCGCCCGATGAGGCTTCGCGCGGTCAACTCCTCCGCCTGGTCGCAAGCGACGCCATGCGTGGGGCGGTTGAGCGGCACTTCGGCGTCCGGCTGGCGTTTCAGAACTGCCACGGGGTGGGCATGTTCCGCCCCTCGGCCAAGGAAGAGCGCGAAGCATTCATTTCGCCACGCGCTCAGGTGCTCAATCAACGTCCAGAGTTCGTGAACTGCTAACAGCGCAAAACGAAGGCCCGCCACGTCGGATTGACGCGGCGGGCCTTGTCATTTCGGGCGCCTCTAGCGAGGATCTACGGCAAGGGAATACTCGAATTCATATCGGTGAGCGTCAATGAGAATATCGGCGGTCTCGATCGGGTTTGCGGCGGTGTATGTGGTCCGGGTGATAATGACGACGGGAATTCCGGGCCGGAGTTTGAGGGCCTCGGTCTCAGACGGCTGTGGCATCCTCGAACGCAGACGTTCGACCACTGCGGTAGGTCGCCACCCGATGGCCGTGAACCGATCAACGAGCCCAGCCCCCATGTACGGACCTTCCTCGGGGCGCTCGATGGGCGTCCCCTTAGTAATCGCGAGGGGTTCATACGAATCAACGATCATCATTGGTTCACCATTGGCCAAACTCACATAATGCGTGTGCATGACCCGATCACCGACGTTGATGCCGAGACGTCGAGCAACGTCCTTCGTAGCCTCGGTGGGAATGGTCACGTGGGTATAACTCGGAATGCGCTCTGACGCCAAGGCTTCTTCCGCGAACGGCGCACCTGGGTTCGACTGATAGTGAAGCGCCGAACGTCGAACCAACGGCTGATACCTGCGAACGAACGTGCCACCACCGCGCACGCGGTCAATGAGCCCTTCGCCTTCCAAGATGTCCAGCGCTTGACGGGCCACGATCCGGGACACGTTGAACTGCTCGCTGAGGGCGTCCTGCGTCGGCAAGCGGTCCCCCGGCCGAAGGGACCCGTCAGTCATCCGCTCTCGCAACACGTCCGCGATCTGCTCGTACCGGTGCTTGGACACGGGGAAGTCGCCTCCTGGGTCGTGACTCGTCATCACCGAGTCTAGTTGACTTGGTATGCCAACGGCTGGTATACCTAGTTGTAGGTTGGCATACCAACTGATCGACAAGCAAGGCCAGACGACAACAAGCGCCCAAACGGGGGCGACGCGACAAGGCCCTACCAGGGCGACAGGCCCAGTGGGGCACCGGATGAGAGGTCAAGATCATGGCGATTTCCAAGGGGCACCGGTTCCCGATCGAGTTCGCGGAAGCCTTCCCGCAGGGGTTGGTGTTGGTGGGTGAGGTGGCGCCGGACAACGAGTTTCAGTCGCGGGAGGACCGTGCGGGCGGGCGGCCGGTGCGTCAGCGGTTGGACGAGGTGACGGGTCTGCGGCAGTGGAAGGCAACGGTGACGGACCCGAACGAGCAGAACGCGAAGCGGGCTTCGTTCGTGATCACGTTCCTGGCTCCGGTTCAGCCGGTGCCGACCACGGCGGAAGCGTTGCCGGGGATGCGTCCGATCGAGTTGGAGGGCTTGACCGCTGAACCGCGTATCGCTGGCAACGGGGAGTTCAAGTACCAGTCGTACGTGTTCCGGGCGTCTGGGTTCCGGGCGGCTGGTGCGTCGGGTGGTCGTGGTCAGCAGAAGACCTCGGCCGCGCAGGAGCAGGGGAAGTCCGAGTCCGCCAACAAGGCCGCGTGAGGACCCGAGTGAGCGCGGCGTTTGAGGTTCCGGCCGGTGCGGCCCTGGATGTGCCTTCGGGTGTGTCCGGGGCGGCCGGTTGGGCTTTCTTCGGTCCGCAGGGAGAGGTGGTGCGTGTGAACGTGTCGGATGAGCTGGACGGGCGTTGGCAGGCCGCGTACCGAGCGTACGAACACGCTTCGGAGGAAGTCACTCGGGCGGGGTCCGGCGATCGTGGCGCGGCGCATGCGTTGGCGTTGGCGTCGTGGGATGTAGCGGTGCTGTGGCGGGAGATCGCCGATACCCCGTTTCTGCCGTGGTGGGTGCTTGCGGCTGTGCACTCGGCGGCCGAGACGTTCGAACATCAATCGCGGGAGTGGAATGCCAAAGCGAACGCGGCGGTGGGCGTGCGGTCGGTTTCGCCTCGGCGGCGGAATGGGGGTGCGTGATGGTTCGGCCGTCGGTTCGGACGTTGGCTGAGGCCAATGAGGTGTTGGGGCGGGAGATGCCGGGGCCTGGGTCGTCGTACTCGGTGTTGGTGACCTTCCATCGTCGTGCGGAGCGGGTGTATCGGGAGGTGGCGTTGGTGGACCGGCACCACTATCACGAAGCCATCGCGTGGGCGGGGATCGAGGCCGCGAACGCGGAGAAGGCGGAGAAGGGGCTTCGTGAGGCGCAGGCGCGGGAGGCTCGTAAGCAGGCGAAAGCGGATGAAGCGGCCGTGCTGGGTACTGGCTCCGCGGTTGAGGTGTCGAGATGAGCGCGTTCGAGTTGTTCGCGTTGGCGTTCCTGCTGTGTCTTCTGTTGGGCGCGCCGGTCGTGTCCTGGCTGATCGACCGGATCGAGCGGTCGGAGGGGTCCGCGTCGGACATCTCGGAGCGGGGTGAGTGGGGGTGAGGGCGGCAGTGGATCGGGGCGTCGGTGATCGCGCTGCGGCGTTGGGTTCGGAGTTGAAGCGGGCGCGGTTGCGCCTGGGCTTGACGTTGGTTGAGGCCGCCGAGCGGATGTCGACTCGGGGTGTGCTGGCCAACCGGACGCAGTTGTCCCGGTTTGAGCACGGCGAACGGGAACCCAAGATCGGCCTGTTCGTGGACATATGTGAGGCGTACGGGTGTGACCCGACGGAGGTGTTGTTGGCCGCATTGTGGCTGGCCGGTGGGCCGCAGTACCGGAGGAGGAGAGACGGTTCGATAGTGCACTCGTCACGCTCGTAAGTCCAGATTAGACAGAGGGACGCACAGGGGTCGTGCGGCGATTCCGCGCGCCCTTGTTGCGCTGCAACAAAAGAAGAGACACAGAAGCGGCTTATGCTTGGCGGCTACCGCTTCTGTGCCTGAGGTCCAATCCAAGGGGATCAGACATGGAAAGCATATGGCACAAGGGGATTGCCCCCGCAAGTGGGGTCACCCGAACGCGCTGCAAGGCGTGCAAGAAGTTCGCTCGGCTGCTGCCGGGGGATACCGAGTGCGCCAAGTGCTCTGGGGCGTTGGCGTTGGAGTTCCCTGTAATTCGGCGGTCGGGCGATGCCGATTCGCGGGGTGGCTGGTGAACGGGGGCAAGGGTTCCCGGTGGGTCGACCCGGCACCCCTGGAGGTGGCGCGGCCTCGGCTGCCGTGGTGGACGATGCTTCCGGGCAAGGTCAAGCTGGTCCTGGCCCCGGTGGTCCTGGTCGGCCTGCTGGTGTGGGGCCTGGTCAAGCTCGCCCGATTGTGCTGGTACTACCCGACCACGGTCACGCTCGGGCTGTTCGCGGCGGCCGTGTACGCGGTGGGTGGCCGGTGGTGGCTCGGCGGCCTAGTGCTCGCGCTCGGGGTCGCTGGGTTCGTCTGGTGGCTGCGTGGGCGGGACAGCTTCTACCGGCGTGTCCGGTGGGTGCGCACGGAGTTCCGCCGCGTGGCCGTCTACACGCAACAGTGGCGCAGTGTCATGCGCCTGTCGAACCTGACCGGAACCGCGCGGGGCAAGGAACACCTGCCCCGGCTTCGGCGCACCAGGTCGGAGGGGTGGCGGGACAAGGTCCGCGTTCGCATGATCAAGGGCCAGTCCCCGGAACAGTGGGAGGCACACGCCTCCGGTCTGGCGCACTCGTTCGGCGCCTCCTCGTGTCGGGTCCGCGTGGTCAAGCCCGGTGTGATCGAGCTGGACCTGATCCACTCCGACCCGTTGGCCACGGTGCTGCCCGCCCCGGCGCTGCCTGAGGGTGAGGGTAAGTCGGTGGACCTGCGCAAGGTCGTCATCGGCCGTACCGAGACAGGCAAGCCGTGGGCGCTACGGCTCCAAGGTGGACAGATCCTGGCGGTCGGTGTGCAGGGGGCGGGTAAGGGCTCGGTGTTGTGGGCGGTGTTGTGGGCGCTGGCCTCGATGATCCGGTCCGGTGCCGTTCGGGTGTTCGGGATCGACCCCAAGGGCGGTATGGAGTTGGGGCAGGCCCCGGAGCTGTTCACCAAGGTCGCCTATGACAACGGCGTCGCGGCGGTAGAGCTGCTGGAAGAGATCGCCGAGGAGGTGCGGGCACGGGCCGCGCGGTTCCGGGGTGTGCTGCGGTCCTGGTCGCTCTCGTCGGGTGAGCCCTTCCTGCTCCTGGTGGTGGATGAGCTGGCGGACGTGATCGCCTACCAGACCGACAAGCGCCTGCGGGAACGCGCGCAAGCGGCCCTGCAAACCATCACCTCACAGGGCCGCGCACCCGGTGTGGCCGTGCTGGCGCTGGTGCAGGACCCGCGCAAAGAGATCGTGCCGTTCCGCAACCTGTTCGGCACCAAGATCGCGCTGCGCCTGGACGAGGCGGTGCAGGTCGACATGGTCCTCGGCGACGGTGTCCGGGCACGCGGGGCCAACGCGCACGAGATCCCCGAGTCCACTCCCGGTGTGGCGTGGATCAAAGAGGACGGCAAGCGGGCTCCGGTCCGGGCGCGGGCGTTCTACCCGACCGACACGAACCTGACTGAGCTTGTCCACTACGTCACCAACTCGTCGGCGACGGTCATTGCGTTCCCTGACAACAACTCTGGCGACACCACCAACGATGGAGGTACGGCGGCATGACCACCACTCTGAACACCACGACCCCCGATGGCGCGACGGTTGGATCGGCGGCCGTGCTCGCCGCAGTGGCCGAACACCTCGACGTGTTCGCCGAGTTGCCCGCACCCGTGGTCACCACCGTGTGCGCCACAGTCGACGGCGGAAAGGCAGTGTCGTTCCAACTGGACTCCGAGTACACCCTTCGCGGCCTGGCGGGCGCGCTGCTGGCGTGGGTGGACACCTTGGACCGGGTGGCCTGTGAGGCGTGGCGTCACGGCGGCGACGACTCCCACACCATGCACGTGTCGGTGTCCGGTCAGCTCACCGACGGCACCCCGGTCCGCGTGTTCGCACCCGTCGACTACCCGCACGGCCTCGGCCTGGCCCCCAGTGCTCGCCGTCCGCTCGGCCTGGGACTGCTGCGCGCCTGGACAGCCGGCGAGGAGGCATGCGCATGACCACGACCGACACGGCACACGCCGTTGACCAGCAAGAACAGCCGGAAGCCACCGCGGCTTGCTCCCCGGATGCCCTGGTGGTGCCCGGCCCGGCCGGCAAGACGATCGCCCCGCTGTCGGCTGAGGTGCTGCGGGCGGCGGCGGAGAAACACGGGGCGTGTGTGCGGCCCTTCGTGATGGAACGCGGCGACACCGTCACCGGGGAACTGACCTACGTCGCCAAGGACTGCGGGTCGACCGTGGAGTCGGTGTGTCCCACCTGCGCGGCCAAAGCACGCAAGTTGCGGATGACGCAGTGCCGGGAGGGTTGGCACCGCGACACCGAACCCGACATCACCCGCCTGGCCCCGACCGTGGATCAGGTCGGGTTGATGGAGTACCGCGCCACCTTGGTCACCGCCTATCAGACGGCGGTCGGTGAGGGCGCGGATGGTGAGGCGGACGAGCTGCGCGATGAGATCGCCTCGGTTGATGGGGAGCTGCGGGATCTCGGGGTGCGTGGTCGTCTGCCCTCGCCCGACGCTGTGGCTACGCGGGCTCCGGTGCGGTCGACGAAGCGGCGCCAGGACGCGCCGAATCTGCCGCGTAAGAAGGTGGAGAAGCGCACCGTCGGCCGCGAGTACGCGGGGCGCTACCGGCCCTCGATGTTCGTCACGCTGACCTGCGACACCTACGGCCCGGTCCGTGAGGGTGTGCCGGTCGACCCGGTCACCTATGACTATCGGCGGGCGGCTCGGGATGCGGTGCATTTCGCCTCCCTGGTCGACCGCTGGTACCAGAACCTGCGTCGCGTCGTGGGCTGGGACGTTCAGTACTTCGCCACCGTGGAGCCGCAGAAGCGGGCTGCTCCGCACCTGCACACCGCGTTGCGTGGTTCCATCCCGCACGACGTGATCCGCCAGGTCACGGCCGCGACCTATCTGCAGGTGTGGTGGCCCAACCATGACGAGCTGGTTTACGGCGGCAAGCACCTGCCGGTGTGGGACGCGACCCGGGAGGCGTTCACCGACCCCGACAACGGGGCAGCGTTGACCTCCTGGGCGGACGCGCTGGACCTGGTGGACGAGCCCGCGCACGTCGCCCGCTTCGGCGAACAGGTCCACTCCAAGGGCATCTTGGGCGGCACTGAGGAGTCCGGGCGACACATCGGCTACCTGACCAAGTACCTCACCAAGTCCACCGGTGAGGTCATCGCCTCCACCAGCCCCGCTCACGCCGAACACCACGACCGGCTACACGCTGAGCTGGCGGTGACCCCGTGTTCGCCCCGGTGCGCGGTGTGGTTGCTCTACGGCATCCAACCCTTGGGCGTGACGTCGCGGACCACCCCGGGCCACTGCAAGGGCCGCGCGCACCGACGCACCACGCTCGGGCTGCCCGGTCGGCGGGTGCTGGTGTCGCGCAAGTGGTCCGGCAAGACCGTCGCCGAACACAAGACGGACCGGGTCGGGTTCGTCCGTGGCGCCCTGGCGGCCGTGGGCATCGTCAAAGACACCCCGGCCCCGGACCGCTACGTGTGGCGCACCGTCGATCCCGGGGACCGCAACGCGCCACCACGGGCGCACCTGCTCATGCGCTCCATCGCCGAACGCATCACCTGGCGCGCCGAGTACGACCGGGCGCGGCTGGCCATGGCAGACCCACCGGATGGCGGGCGCAACAGCACTGGGGGCGGCGGGGGCCTGCCCGATGTTTCAGCAACTCCACCGATGGCGGCCTGACTAACCGAGGGGGGACCTCGAATGACCACGCACCACGAAGCGAACTGGGCGCCGCTCTGGGACACCGACGACTTGGCGGCGTTCCTGAAACTGCCCCCGAAGACCCTGCGCGAGTGGCGACATAAGGGCATCGGCCCGGCCTTCAAGCGCATGGGCAAGCACGTCCGCTACCAACCGGCCGACGTCATCGACTGGATCGACAACGGCACTGACCTCGCTGCCTAGGACTTTCAGCAACCCGAACCGGAATGGAGATCGTCATGGCTGGACACGTTCAAGACCGCTGGTACCGCAACAAGAAGGACGAGAACGGCAAGTTCGTCTTCACTGCCTCGGGCCGGCCGGTTCGAGAACGAACAGACCTCTACGGCAAGGGGATGCGCTACAAGGTCAAGTACTACGTGGACGGACAGGAGAAGTCAGAGTCCTTTCCAGACAAGAAACTCGACCGGGCGAAAGCATTCCTGGCCAAGATGCAAACCGACGTCCTGACCGGTACCTACCTCGACCCCGACGCAGGAAAGATCACGCTGGACGCGTACACCAAGTCGTGGCGCAACGGCCAATCACAGGACGTCAACACCGTGGCCAGTGTGGACAGTCGACTCAACGGGATGATCTGGCCGTTCTTCGGCAAGGAAATCGCCCTGGACGCGATCACCACCGACAAGGTCCGGGAATGGATCGCATGGATGGCCGCGACACCGCGCATGCGCTCCTACCAGTTCACCGCGTTCGGGCTGCTCTCGGCGATCCTGTCCGGCGCGGTTGAAGACCGCAAGATCCGCACCAACCCATGCAAAGCCAAGAGCATCAAGGGACCCAAACCGGAGGAACGCCGCATCATCCCCTGGACCACGTCCCGACTGCACGGCGTCCAGCTCGCCCTACCGCACCGATACAAAGTCATCGTCCCCATCGGCGGCGGACTCGGCCTGCGACAAATGGAGATCTTCGCCCTGTCCCCCGACGACATCAACCGGGACGAAAAGATCGTCACCGTTCAACGGCAGATCAAATGGCACGGACAGATCCCGGTCTTCGCACTCCCCAAGGGCGGCAAATCCCGAGAGGTTCCCATCGGTGACGGCGTCCTGGCGGCCATAGATGACCACCTCGACGCGTTCGAGCCGGTGAGCCTGACACTGCCCTGGGACAAACCGACCGGCGAACTGGTGACCGCTCGTCTGATCGTCACCAAGGAGTACGACCCTGCGCGCCGCTACCGCAGCAAGTGGGTTCACCGGGTGTGGAAGAACTACGACCTCAACGAGGACATCTGGCGCCCAGCCGTGGCCACCACATGCACCCCGACCCGCCGCGACGGCATGCACGCCATGCGCCACTTCTACGCCTCGAACCTCCTGGCAGACGGCGTCTCGATCAAGGAGGTGTCAGAGTTCCTCGGCCACTCCGACCCCGGCTACACACTGCGGATCTACACCCACCTCGTCCCCTCCAGCTACCGGCGAGCACGCGCAGCGTCAGACAAGGTCTTCAAACCCCGCCCCAGTCCGGCCAACCCGACCGCCCCGGCCTCGACCTCCGACACGGCCTGACGACGGCCCAGCAAGATCACAAACTCCATAGTGGCTGGTCAGAGCGGTAAGGTCGGAGTTGTCGTAGAACAGGGGGAACTGGACCGGCTTTCCCGCGCTGTCGTAGGTCTTCTTCTGGCTTTCGTTGCCGCGGCCCAGCGTCGTGTAATACGGGCTGGCGTCCATGATCACCGGGACCTTGACGCCCGCGGGCGTGCTGGGCCGGATGATGTCGGCGGCCACGCGCACCCGCGCGCCCTGCGGGGAGGTGAGCCCGGTGTCGACCCAGACCGTCTCGCGCACCGCGTTCGCGTAGGAGTAGACCGGATCGGTGACGGTCGGGGCCGCCGTCGCGGCGGACACGGGGACCAGCGCCGCTCCGACCGCCGCGATGACGGTGAGCATGGACCGTCGGATCGTCATGCCTTTGACGCTACGGAGTGGCGCGCTCGCGCGGATAGTCCAGGTTTTTCGCGTTACCAGTTGGTGTCCGCATCCCGGCCGCGCAGACGATTCCCAGGACCAGCACGACGACCGGCAGCACGAGGGTCGCCTTGGCCGCGTTGGTGAAGCCGAGGTCGTAGGCGTCGGTCGCCAGTTCCCGCACCCGCTCGGCGATCGAGGGCGACCAGTCGCTGGGCACCTGCGGGCCCTTGTCGTCGAACTGGCTGGCGGTCTGCGCGGCGTCGGTGATGCGCCGGACGAACTCGTCGGCGTAGCGCGGCGGCAGGACCTTCGCGTACTGGCGGGCGGCCTCCGGCACCGAGAAGCTGAGGCCGACCTGGAGCAGCAGACCGGTCGACGCGCTGCCGAGGACGCCGCCGACCTGGCGGGAGGTGTTGAACACCCCGGACGCGGCGCCGACGAGGTGCGGCGGCAGGCCGTAGGTGGCGGCGGCGGTGAGCGGGGAGTAGACGAGGCCGATGCCCAGGCCCGCGACGATCAGGCCGGGCACCAGGTCCATCGGGTCGGCGTCGGGCTCGGCGAACACCGCGATGAGGCCGGTCCCCACGGCGAGCGCGGCCAGGCCGGTCATGATCATGGTCTTGCCGTTGACGAACCGCATCCCGCGCCCGGCGACGATCGCGGCGAGTCCGGCGGCGCCCGCCATGGGCGCGCACAGGACGCTGGAGGCGACCGGGCCGAGGCCGAGAACCGACTGCACGTAGATGACCAGCGGGAGGAACATGCCGGTCGTGGCGAAGCCGAGCGCGCCGTAGGTGAGGTTGGCGTAGGAGAACGTCGGATTGGCGAACAGGCCCAGCGGGACGAGCGGCTCGTCCTTGGTCTTGCGCTGCCACAGCACGAAAGCGGCGATCAGCAGCAGCCCGATCCCGACCACGTGCACCACGCCGATCGGCCCGACGATCGTTCCCCAGTGGTAGTGCTGGGCGTTCTGCAGGCCGAACACGAGCGCGGCGAGGCCGACGGAGGCGAGGACGGCGCCCAGGGTGTCGAACCGGATCCGGCCGCCCGGGCGCCAGTCCGGCAGCAGGAGCACGGCCATGGCGAGCCCGGCCACCCCGATGGGCAGGTTCAGCAGGAAGATCCACTCCCAGCCGCCGTTCTCGACCAGCAGCCCGCCGACGACCGGCCCGGTGATCGTCGCGACGCCCGCCACCGCGCCCCAGACCGCGATCGGGACCCCGCGCCGCTCGGCGGGGAAGAGCCGGGTGATGAAGGTGAGGGTCTGCGGGGTCATCGCGGCCGCGCCGAGCCCTTGGACGGCCCGCGCGGCGATCAGGGACGCGGCGGTCGTGGCGAGCGCGCACCAGAGCGAGGCGCCGAGGAACAGGACCAGGCCCACGATCAGGACCCGCTTCGGCCCGTAGCGGTCGCCGAGACGGCCGGTGAGCAGGAGGGGGACGGTGTTGGCGAGCAAGTAGACGCTGTTGACCCAGATGACCTGGTTGAGGGTCGCGTCGAGGTCGGTGAGCATGGCCGGGATGGCGACGGTGACGATCGTGGAATCGAGCATCACCATGAAGAAACACGCGCACAGCGCGGCAAGGGCCGCCCAGGATCTGCGCGTCGCTCCCCCGCCTCCCCGAAATTTCAACGCTTGGTTCCGTTCGGATGACAGGTGCGGTCGGGCGATCACCGTGGTCGGCCGCCGCCACGGTCCCCTTAGGTCCAGTTCGATGGGTGGCTGAAGATTAGCCGCCGATCACGCCCGGCGGGAGTTGGTGGTCCTCGCCGTCGACGTTCACCGATTCCGTGACCTGTTCCGTGCTTGCCAGGTCGCGCCGTCGGCCGGAGACCGTGCGGCTCGGGGCCTGCTCGACCGGGTCGCCGAACCACTGGCTGGAGCCGAGTGCGTCCGCGCCGAAGCGGCGCAGGCCCAGCTTGTCCGCGCTGGACGTCGGCGCCGAACCCGCCGGGGACATCGGGGCCGCCGCGGTTCCGGTGCCCATGGGGGTCGGTGCCGCGGAGGTGCCGCCGGTGGTGGTCGGGTCGGCGCCGATGGCGGCGCTGGTGACCGGGCGACGGGCCTGGCGCTCCTCGGGGTCGGACTTCTCCGCGCCCGAGCGCGGGGCGGCGCCCAGCACCGCGGTGTCCATGGGAACCGAGGCGGACAGCGCGCCCGGCGTCATCGGCGCAAGAGGCCGCGCCGGGGTGGCGCTGACGGTGGCGCCGGAGATGAAGACGCCCTGGCCGCCGTGGTGCGGGCTGTGGTGGTGCCCGTGGGCGGTGTGGCGGAACTCGTGGCGGTCCGGAATGACGTTCGTCGTCGGCGCCGAGGACGCGTGGGTGGACATGGTGATGCCCTGGCCGCGATGGCTGTGGTTGCCGTGGCCGTGGCCGAGCACCTCGACCGGGGGGTCGAGCGGGGTGAGCGTGCCCAGGTTGGTGTCGGTGGCCTGCTGGTAGGCGGCCATGACCTCGAACGCGCGCTGCTCGGCGCTCGTCTTGGCGGCCTCGATCGGCTCCGGGTCGGTCTGCGCGCCCGCGATCTGGATGGCGGGCGCGATCGTCGGGTCCGGGGCCTGCGTCGGCGCGGACTCGGGGGCGGGCATCTCGGCCCGCGCGCGGGCTACGTGGTCGGCCTGGGTCTCCACGGCCGTGCGCAGTTCGGCGGCCTTCTCCGACGCCTCGGTCGCCCACGCGGCGAGCGGGGCGAGGCGGTCGTAGGCCCGGCCCGCGGCGCGGCCGCGCCAGCCGGAGCCGGTGCTCTCCAGGGAGGTCAGCACGTCCTGTCCGATGTCTGACAACGCCGCCGACAACTCGGCCCAGCGGTGCGCCGGGGCGGCTGACGCCTGCGGGCCGGGGCCCTCGTGCAGCAGCCGGTACAGCTCCTCGTGGGTGAAGCCCTGCCAGCGCTTTGCGGTCTGCTCGGTCATGGTCGTCCCCCTCAGCCCTGGCCGGTCTGCGACACGGTCGCCTCGGCGTCGTCCTCGAGCACGCGGTACTGGTCGGCGATCTTGTCCAGGTTGTCGACGGCGGTGCCCAACTGCCTGCGGAACGACCGCAGCGCGTCGACGGCGGCCACGTCACTGTCGACCGACAGCGCGTTGACCACGTCGGCCGCGTGCAGACTCACCGGATCATTCGCCCACGCGGCGACGGGCAGTTCCCCTGCCGCTTCGAGCTGCCGATCGATCTGGTCGAGCGCGGCGACGAACGCCGAACGGAGCGCGGGGACGGCTTGCGGGTCGAGGTCGAGCAGGTGGGAGTCACCGCCGTGGCCGCCGGACCCGTGGCCGTTGCCCTGGCCACCGCCCGAGCCGTGGCCGTTGCCCTGGCCACCATGCGCCGAACCCTGGTCGCCCGAGCCATGACCGCCGGAACCCTGGCCACCGTTCCCGGTACCGTTGCCACCGCCCGAGCCGTGGCCGTTGCCCTGGCCACCATGCGCCGAGCCTTGGTCGCCGCCCGATCCGTTGCCGCCCGATCCGTTGCCGCCTGTGCCGGGACCGCCGCCCTGGCCGCCCCCCGCGGCCTGGGTGCCCCCACCCTGCTGTCCGCCCTGCCCGCCCTGGTGGTGCCCGTCCGTGCCCGGCACGTCGCCTCCCCGTCACTACCTGTGGTGAGCTCACTCTATCGAGTGTCGATGCTCGGATTCGACTGTTCGTGGCTCGTTTTCTAGACGCGCGCCGCGAACGTCAGGTTCCCCTTCCCCTACCGTCGCCCGGCGTTCAGTCGTTACGCAGGACGAGCACTGTTCGCTCGTCCGTCTCAGTGACCTTCGTGAACCCCAGCTTCGCCGCCACGCGCGCCGACGCGGCGTTGCCCGGGCTGTGCTTGTAGACGATCTCCTTGAGCCCCAGGGCGCCGAAGCCGAAGCGGAGCACCGCGCCCAGCGCCTCGGTGGCCATACCCATGCCGCGCGCCGACGGGTGTGTCCAGCAGCCCGCCTCGGCGGTGCCCGCGGCGAGGTCGACCTCCTTCAGCAGCACCTCGCCGAGCAGGTTCCCGGTCAACGGGTCCGCGACGGCCCACGAGAACCGCGTCTCCTCGATCCAGCCTTCCGCGCGGCGGGCGATGTAGGCCCCGGCCCGGTCGAGGTCCGAGACGTCGAGGTGCGACAGCCAGCGCCTGCTCTCGTCGTCGGCGAAGCCCTCGATGATCGCCTGCCGGTCGTCGATCCGGTCGTCGGCGCGCAGCGCCCGCAGGTAGAACCGACCGGCGTTGATCTCCACCATCTCCACGCCCGCCACGCTAGCGAAGTCAGCCGAGCAGGCCGTTCACGGATAGCGCGGTGCGCAGGGCGTCGGTGTCCGGGACGTGCGCGGCGGTCATGCCGACCGCCCGCGCGGCGGCGACGTTGGACTCGGAGTCGTCGCAGAACAAGGTCTCGTCGGCGGTGGCGTCGAGCAGGGCCAGCGCGGCCAGGTAGGCCTCTTTGTCCGGTTTGCCGACCCCGATCTCGGCCGACGAGATCACCCCGTCGACCTCCCGGTCGAGCCCGAGCACGGCGAGATCGTCCGCCAGGCGCGTCGTCGCGTTGGTGAGCAGCGCGACGCGGGTGCGCGCCCGCGCGGCCCGGACCAGGCTGAGCGCGGCGGCCATCACGTAACCGGGCCGCGACCACGCGGCGGCGGCCGCGGCGGCCTGGGCCGTCGGCACGGAACCCTCGAGCTTGCGGGCGACCGAGGCCATCCAGCGGTCGTGCGTGACGTGGCCGGTGATCGCGGGCCCCAACAGCTCCGGCTGGAACGCCGTGGACGTCACCAATCCCAGGGGCAGGCCGAACGCCGCGTCGTCGAACTCGGGGAACCCGCGCAGCACACCGTCGAGGTCGAGCAGCAGCAGCCGCGGCCCGCTCAGTGCCAGCTCCGACCCGCGTGGTGGCGGCGGCCGCTGAACATCATGAAGATCAGCGGAAGCAGCAACAGCGGGAAGAAGCCGAACCGGAAGAACAGGAACGCCCCCACGATCGCCGCGATCGGCACCAGCACGTTCGGCGGCCGTCGCCGCACCGCGGGCGGCGGCCGGTGGGCGTAGGCGGGCAGGCTCTCGGCGGGACGAACGACCGCGGGCGGACCGAACTTGGGACGCGGGTCGGGCAGGTCGGTGAACAGGGTCATCAGGTCGCCCCTGGTGACGGCGGTGGTCACCTTGGCGCTGCGGTCGCCGTACTCGTCGACCGTGAGCCTGCCCGCGCTCATGTGCTCACCGAGCGCACGCAGACCGTCTTCCCGTTCGGCATCGCCGATGCGCATCTCGGACTGCGGAAACTCGGTCACGCGTTCGATGTTACGGAAAACTCGACCGGGTGACCTGAGGCAATTCTCAGGGCAGCTTCTTGAACGCGTGCGACGCCGCCCCGGAAACGATGGTGACGATCACGACGGCGACGATCGGCCACCAGGTCTCGGTGTACTCGAACAACACGATCGACCCCGGCAAGCCGAGTAGGAACGTGAGGACGCTGAGCGTCACAAACGCCGAACTGAACGGCGTGATGATCATTCCGTTCTCGTCGGTACCGCGCGACTTGACCACCGGGTCGAAGCTGGGCCGGGGCAGTGGCAGATCGGTGAACAGTGCCTCGAGTTCGGCTCGTGTCGCCGCCGCGCGGGCCCAGCCCGTCCGGGCCTCCAAGTCGACCGCGGCCAGGCGGCCGGCCTGGGCGTGTTGTCCCAGCAGTCCGACCGCCTCGTCGCGTTCTTCGTCGCCGACCCGGATCAGGCCGTCGCCCACCTCGTCAGTCTTTGAGCTCACACAGAACCGTGCCCGTGGTGACCGTCTCGCCCTGCGCGATGCCGAGGCCGGTGACCGTGCCCGACTTGTGCGCGGTGACCGGGTTCTCCATCTTCATCGCCTCGAGCACCACGATCAGGTCGCCCTGCTCGACCGTCTGTCCGTCCTCGACGGCGATCTTGACGATGGTGCCCTGCATCGGCGCGGTGACCGCGTCGCCGGAGGCAGCGGCGCCCGCCTTGCCGCCCGCGCGCTTGCGGGGCTTGGCCTTGGCCGCAGCGGCACCGCCGCCACCGCCGCCGATGGAGAACGTGCCGGGCAGCGACACCTCGAGGCGCCTGCCGCCGACCTCGACCACGACGTTCTGCCGGGGCGACTCCTCCTCGGCCGCGTCGGCGCCGCCGGTGAAGGGTTCGATCTTGTTGTCGAACTCGGTCTCGATCCAGCGGGTGTGCACCGAGAAGCCTTCGCCGTCGCCGATGAAGGCAGGGTCGCGCACGATGGCGCGGTGGAACGGGGTGACCGTCGCCATGCCCTCGACGACCAGTTCGTCGAGCGCGCGGCGGGAGCGGGCGATGGCCTCGTCGCGGTTCTCGCCGGTGACGATGATCTTGGCGAGCAGCGAGTCGAACTGGCCGCCGATGACGGTGCCGGTCTCCACGCCCGCGTCGACGCGGACGCCGGGGCCGTCGGGGGCGGAGAACAGGGTCACGGTGCCGGGCGCGGGCAGGAAGTTGCGGCCCGCGTCCTCGCCGTTGATGCGGAACTCGATCGAGTGCCCGCGTGGCGCCGGGTCCTCGGTGAAGCGCAGCTTCTCGCCCGCGGCGATGCGGAACTGCTCGCGGACCAGGTCGACGCCGGTGGTCTCCTCCGAGACCGGGTGCTCGACCTGCAGTCGGGTGTTGACCTCCAGGAAGGAGATCGTGCCGTCGGTGCCGACGAGGTACTCGACGGTGCCCGCGCCGGAGTACCCGGCCTCCTTGCAGATGGCCTTGGCGGAGCTGTGGATGTCGGCGCGCTGGGCGTCGGTGAGGAACGGCGCGGGCGCCTCCTCGACCAGCTTCTGGTGGCGGCGCTGCAGCGAGCAGTCGCGGGTGCCGACGACGACGACGTTGCCGTGCTGGTCGGCCAGCACCTGGGCCTCGACGTGGCGCGGCTTGTCCAGGTAGCGCTCGACGAAGCACTCGCCGCGGCCGAAGGCGGTGACCGCCTCGCGCACCGCGGAGTCGAACAGCTCGGGGATCTCCTCGATCGTGCGGGCGACCTTCAGGCCGCGCCCGCCGCCGCCGAACGCGGCCTTGATCGCCACCGGGAGCCCGTGCTCCTCGGCGAAGGCGATGATCTCCTCGGCGCCGTTGACCGGCTCCTTGGTGCCGGGCACCAGCGGCGCGCCCGCGCGCATCGCGATGTGCCGCGCGGTCACCTTGTCGCCGAGGTCGCGGATGGCCTGCGGGGTCGGGCCGATCCAGGTCAGCCCGGCGTCCATGACGGCCTGGGCGAAGTCGGCGTTCTCCGACAGGAACCCATAGCCTGGGTGGACGGCGTCGGCGCCGGAGCGCTTGGCCGCGTCGAGCACCTTGTCGAAGGACAGGTAGCTCTCGCCGGGAGTGTTGCCGCCGAGGGCGAACGCCTCGTCGGCGAGCCGGACGAACGGAGCGTCGCGGTCGGGATCGGCGTAGACGGCCACACTGCCCAGACCGGCGTCGCGGCAGGCACGGATGACACGGACAGCGATCTCGCCGCGGTTGGCGATGAGAACCTTGCTCAGCGCCTTTGCCGACTCGGGCACGCCGTTCCTCCTAGTTCGCGCGGGTTGGGTGGAGTTTACGGACCCAGCGCCTCTAGTGAACCGAGAGCAACCCCACACCGCAGAGGGATACTGTGCCCAGTTTTCGCCGCATGGGAGGAGATGACACGGCGATGAGCCAGCGCGTGCCCCGGTCGGTGCTGTGGACCGCGCTGCTCAGCGGGGCCGTCACCATCGCCTCCCTGACCGGCGCGGCGGTGCTGAACGCCAGGTCAACACCGGTGTCCCCACCGACGACCTCGGTCAGCACGCCGACGACCACACCGTCGATCGGCGTCTCCGGCTGCCTGCGCGAACCCTGTCAAGTGCTGTCGACCACAACCGTGGGCGGCACTTTCGTCGAGCTGATCGCCGACGCGGGGGCGCGGTCGGGGCGGCTGCGGATCGGCGGCCCGTCGTCGAGCCAGGTGATCGAGACGACTGTCACTGAGCTCGGCGTGACGCTGAGTGCCACTTCGTTGCAGTGTGTGCCCGGTTCGGCTTCGGCTTGCCTGATTCGGGGGACGGGCCCGAGTGGGACCACCGGTCAGGTCGTGGTGGGGCGGTCGGACAAGTGGAGCGCGCAGGAGCGGGCGTACCTGTCCTCGGCCGGGGTGCTGGTGCTGGGGAACGTGGTGAGCGACTCGTCGCCCGAGGTGATCGCGGTGCAGGTGGACTGCCGGGCGAACCAGAACTGTGCGGGCAGGCCGGTTTACGCACAGGTCTTCGATCTGGGCGGTCAGGAGATCGGGTGCACGAAGACGTATTCGAAGGTCGAGCAGCTGCCGGGCTACCCGCTGATCACGTTCCCCGCTGCCCAACTGCGGGACTGCCCGTAAAGCGTGCCGCCCCGCGCGGGCGGGACGGCACGCCTTCGCTCACACCTGTGCGAGTTCGCGTGTTTCCTCCACCGGGGCGGCCGGGGTCTCGTCGCCCAGCAGACCTTCGCTCCGAGCCACCAGGACCGGCACGGTGATCTGGCCGCCGACGTTCGTGGCGGTGCGGATCATGTCCAGGATCGGGTCGATGCCGTACACGATCGCCACGCCCGTCGCGATGACCTCGGCGGGGAGGCCGACGGTGCTCAACGTCAACGTCAGCATCGTGAACCAGCCCGTGGTCCCGGCGGTGGCGAAGGCGCCGAAGACCGCGACGGCGACGATGGCGATGTACTGCCAGAAGCTCAGCGAGATCCCGAACAGGTTCGCGATGAAGATCGTCGCGATGGCCGGGTACAGCGCCGCGCAGCCGTCCATCTTCGTCGTCGTGCCCAGCGGCACCGCGAATCCGGCGTACCCGGGCTCGACACCAAGATCGACCGCGGCCTGCCTGCTCAACGGCAGCGTCGCCCCGGAAGAGCGGGACACGAAAGCGAACTGCAGGGCCGTCCAGGACTTCGCGAAGAACGCGCGGGGGCTCACCTTGCCGAAGACCCGCAGCAGCACGGGGTAAACCACGAACAGCACCAATCCGGCCGCGACGTACACCGAAGCGATCAGCGACAGCAGCGGTCGCACGAAACCGTTGCCGTAGGTCGCGAACGCCGTGCCGATCAAGCCGAGGACACCCAGCGGCGCGAGGCGGATGATCCAGCCGACGACCTTCTGGATCAGGTCGAACACGGCCTGGTTGAACGCGACGAACGGCTGTGCGCGGTCACCGAGGCTGTACGCGGCGATCCCGACGAGCGCCGCGACGAACACCACCTGCAGCACCTCGCCCTCGGTGAACGCGGAGAAGAGGTTGCTGGGAACCAAACCGTTCAGCACGGCGAGCCAGTCGCCGGGATCGCGGGTGGCGAGTTTCTCGACGGCGGCCTTGCTCGGTTCGATGTCGATGCCCTTGCCCGCCCCGCCGATCAGCGCCACGGCGATGCCGATGAGGACGGCGATCAACGACGTCAGGCCGAACCACAGCAGCGTCTTGCCGCCTAGCCGCGCGGCGACGCGCGGGCCGCCGAGGCCGCGCAGGCTGGTCACGCCGACGACGATCGCGGTGAATACCAAGGGGATGACGGTGAACTGGAGCAGGCTGGTGAAGACGTTGCCGATGGTCTTGAGGGTGGTGACCAACCAGGCCGCGTCAGTCTGTTTGGCGACGAAGCCGAGCACGGCCCCGAGCACGAGTCCAGCGAGGACGAGGATGCCGAAGGTCAGATTCCGGCGTGGTGCGGACATGCGGGAACTCCAGGGGAAAGCAGGATTCGGGGGGCGCGGGAAAGGTCAGCGCGGACAGAGCGAGCTGGCCTGCAGGCACAGGTCGACGTGCAGGCGCTCGGTCAGCGCGGACAGAGTGAGCTGGCCTGCAGGCACAGGTCGACGTGCAGGCGCTCGGTCAGCGCGGACAGAGTGAGCTGGCCTGCAGGCACAGGTCGACGTGCAGGCGCTCGGTCAGCGCGACGGCGCGGTGGGTCCCCTTCACACTTGGATCCAACCCCGGATCCGGTGAATCTCTTCCCTGGTCAGGATGTGATGCGGTCGACTCTCACGAAGTGGGAGCGGACCAGAAATCCACGACGCTGAGGTTGACGTCGGACAGCAGTCTGCGCATCAGCGGCAGGCTGATGCCGATGACACCGGAGTGGTCGCCATCGATGCCGTCGACGAACCAGCCGCCGCGGCCGTCGAGGGTGAAGGCGCCCGCGACGCGCAGCGGTTCGCCGGAGGCGAGGTAGGCCTCCAGTTCGCGGTCGGTGGGCTTGCCGAAGCGGACGACCGTGCTCTCGGTGCCGGTGGCGACGCTGGTCACCTCGCCGCCGTCGACCCGCAGGACCGCGTGGCCGGTGAGCAGATGGCCCGCGTTGCCCGCCATGCGGCCCCAGCGTTCGCGGGCGATGTCGACGGTGGCGGGCTTGCCCATCAGCGCGCCGTCGAAGTGCAGCATCGAGTCGCAGCCGACGACCACCGCGTCCGGGTACTCGGCGACGATGTCGGCGAGCACGGCCCGCGCCTTGGCCTCGGCCAGCGCGACGACGACGGCGTCCGGGCGGGCGTCGGGCAGCGACCGCTCGATGGCCTCTTCGTCCACACCGGACACTCGGACCACCGGCTCGATCCCCGCGTCGCGGAGCATGTTGAGCCGAGCGGGTGACTGGGAGGCGAGGACGAGGCGCATGGCGCCCAGCCTAGCCACTCAGGACATCGCCGCCGTGCACCTGATCACGCTCCACACCGTCCAGCAGCAGCCCGACGTGGTCGCCCGCGCGCGCCTCGGCGGTCTTCTTGCGGAACATCTCCACACCCGCGATCCGGATGGTCGCGACCGGTTGCCCCGCCCGGCTGAGCCGCACCTGGTCGCCGACCCGGACGAGGCCAGTGGCGACCTGCCCGGTGACGACCGTCCCGCGACCGGTGATCGTGAAGACGTCCTCAATGGTCAGCTCGAACTGGCCTGCCGGGACCGCCTGGCGCCCTTGGGCCAGCAACTCCTGCGGGTCCATCGGGTTCGGCTCACGCCGCCAGAACTTCCAGCCCATTCAACGGACTCTAGGCGAGCGCGGTCAGCGCCGTGTGGGCCATGACGCGGATGCCGACCAGCAGCGCGCGCTCGTCGAGCTGGAACGTCGGCTGGTGCAGGTCGTGGGTCGGGCCCACGCCCGGCCACACGCCGAGCCGCATGAACGAGCCCGGCACGTTCTCCAGGTACCAGCCGAAGTCCTCGCCGCCGGAGGACTGCTTCGTCCCGGCCAGCGCGTCCTCGCCCAGCGCCGACTCGATGCCCGCGCGCAGCAGCTGGGTGCTCTCCCGGTCGTTGATCACCGGGGGCACGCCGCGGGTGTGGATCAGCTCGAAGCCGACACCCGTCGGGGCGAGCAGCGACTGGACCAGGCTCGCCACGATCGGCTCCAGGTCGGCCCACACGTCGTGGTCGCCGGTGCGCAGGGTGCCGCGCAGGACGCCGTCCTGCGGGACCGCGTTGGCGGCCTCGCCCGCGTGCACCGCGCCCCATACCAGGACCGTGCCCGAGCGCGGGTCGATCCGGCGGGACAGCAGTGCGGGCAGGCCGGTGATCACGGTGCCGAGCGCGTGCACCAGGTCGGCGGTCAGGTGGGGACGGGAGGTGTGGCCGCCCGGCGAGGTGAGCCGCAGTTCGAGCAGGTCGGTGGCCGAGGTGATGGCGCCGACGCGGGTGCCGACCCGGCCGACCTCCAGCCGCGGGTCGCAGTGCAGGCCGAAGATCCGCTCGACGCCGTCGAGCCCGCCCGCCTCGATCACGTCGAGCGCGCCCCCGGGCATGACCTCCTCGGCGGGCTGGAAGATCAGCCGGACGCGGCCGGGCAGCGCGGGCGCCGAGGCCAAGGCGATGCCGGTGGCCAGCAGGACCGTGGTGTGGGCGTCGTGGCCACACGCGTGGCAGGCGCCGTCGACGGTGGCGCTGTAGGGCAGGCCGGTGGCCTCGGTCATCGGCAGCGCGTCCATGTCGGCGCGCAGCGCCACGCAGCGCTCGCCCTCGCCGACGTCGCAGATCAGGCCGTTGCCGCCGGGGAGCAGCTCCGGTTGCAGGCCGAACGACTTCAACAGGCCCGCGACCATCTCGGTGGTGGCGAACTCCTGGCGGGACAGCTCCGGGTGCGCGTGGAAGTGCCGGAACCACGCCACCACGTCGGCGGCGTTGGCGGCGAGCCACTGGTCCAGCCAGGCTGGCCCGCGTCCGGCAGCGAGATCCTCCACAGTGGGCATAGTGACCCCACTGGGCGAGATCAGCACGGCCGGGTCGGGCAGCCGGCCGTCACGGCCGCCTTCCGACGGCAGCTCCGGCCGCGAATCCAGCAGAGTCACGCGACCCCTCCGGGATGGTCTTGAGGGTGGGCTTGGGGTTCATGTCACGCCCCATAGTGCCTCATCCCAGACCCGTCACCGGGACCGTGACCACATCGCAAGACCGCCGGTACCGCCGCTGCGACGAACGGTGCCCACCTCTTCTGCCGCACTTCAAGATGATCAAGACGATCGGTGGTCCACCCGCGCTGAGCTGCGATCATCCCGCCTTTCGGCGCTTCGCACGCACCCGATTGCCGTAGATGACGATGCCGAGCAGGACCGCCGCCGTTACTCCGATGACAAGCTTCTTCTTGGAGGTTGCCGCATCGTTGTTGGTCGCCGGATCGAGCGTCGGACCGGTCGGCGCGACGGTCTCGGTCTGCTGGGCGAACGGGGTCGCGGTGGCAGCCGACCCTCCGCCGAGCACGATGAGCGCGGTGAGGAACAGGCCGATCAACAGCCGGGTCACAAGCCCTCCAGGTCGGTTCGGGGAGATCGTCACCAAGGTTAGTCGGACCGCTCACGCTCCGCGAAGGCCGCGAGCAGGCGATCGGCGGCCAGCGTCGCCGTCAGCTCGCCCTCCCGCACCTGCCGCTCCAGCTCCGGGGCCAACGCGCGCACGGCCGGGTGGGCGTGCAGCCTGCCCAGGAGCGTGTCCTGGACCATCGACCACGTCCAGTCGACCTGCTGCCTGCGTCGCTTGTCCGCCAGTTCGCCGGACTCCGACAGCGTCCGGTGGTGCAGCTCGATCTGCTCCCAGAGGGTGTCCAGGCCCAGGTTCTCCATGCCGCTGCAGGTCAGCACGGGCGGGTTCCACGTGGCCTCGGGCGCGCGCAGCAGCCGCAGAGCGCCCGCCAGCTCGCGCGCGGCCTTCTGCGCCTCGCGGGTGTGGTCGCCGTCGGCCTTGTTGACCGCGATGACGTCGGCCAGCTCCAGCACGCCCTTCTTGATGCCCTGCAGCTGGTCACCCGTTCGGGCCAAGGTCAGGAAGAGGAAGCAGTCGACCATGTTGGCCACCGTGACCTCGGACTGCCCGACGCCGACGGTCTCGACCAGCACGATGTCGAACCCCGCGGCCTCCATCAGCACGATCGTCTCGCGGGTGGCCTTGGCGACGCCGCCGAGCGTGCCGGAGGTCGGCGACGGGCGGATGAACGCCGCCGGGTCGACCGCGAGCCGCTGCATCCGGGTCTTGTCGCCGAGGATGCTGCCGCCGGTCCTGGTCGACGACGGGTCGACGGCCAGGACGGCGACGCGGTGACCGGCGGCGGTCAGGTTGGAGCCGAGCGCGTCGATGAAGGTCGACTTGCCGACGCCGGGGACGCCGGTGATGCCGACGCGGTGCGCCCCGCCCGCGTGCGGCAGCAGCTCGACCAGCAGCTCCTGCGCCTGCGCGCGGTGGTCGGCCCGCTTGGACTCCACCAGCGTGATCGCCCGCGACAGCAGGCCCCGGTCGCCCGCGAGGACGCCTTCGGCGTACTCAGCAGTTTCAATCTTCCGCATCCACCGCTGTGTCGATTTCTCAGCCAAGCGAGTGTCCGTGCTGCTCGGCGAGCTTGCGCAGCAGTTCGGCGGCCGCGTCGGCGATGACCGTGCCGGGCGGGAAGATCGCCGCGGCACCGGCCGCGCGCAGCTCGTCGAAGTCCTGTGGCGGGATGACGCCGCCGACCACGATCATGATGTCCTCGCGGCCCAGCGCCGCCAGCTCCTCGCGCAGCGCGGGCACCAGCGTGAGGTGTCCGGCGGCGAGGGAGTTGACCCCGACGATGTGCACGTCGGCCTCGACGGCCTGGCGCGCGACCTCGTCCGGGGTGGAGAACAGCGGGCCCACGTCGACGTCGAAGCCGAGGTCGGCGAACGCGGTCGCGATCACCTTCTGGCCGCGGTCGTGCCCGTCCTGCCCCATCTTGGCGACCAGGATGCGCGGACGTCGGCCCTCAGCCTCGGCGAACGCCTCGACCACGGCGCGCGCGTCGTCCACATTGGACGCGTTGCCGACCTCGTCGCGGTACACACCGGTGATCGTACGGATCTGGGCGGCGTGGCGTCCCCAGACCTTGCCCAGCGCCTCGGAGATCTCGCCGACAGTGGCCTTCTTGCGCGCCGCGTCGATGGCGAGTTCGAGCAGGTTGCCGCCCGCGTCGGCGGCGTTGGTCAGCGCGTTGAGGGCGCTCTCGACCGCGCCGCTGTCGCGTTCCTCGCGCAGCCGCCGCAGCTTCTCGATCTGCTGGGCGCGCACGCCCGCGTTGTCGACCTTGAGGACGTCGATCTGCTCGTCGCCGTCCGGCCGGTACTTGTTGACGCCGATGACCGGCTGGCGGCCGGAGTCGATGCGGGCCTGGGTGCGCGCGGCCGCTTCCTCGATGCGCAGCTTCGGGATGCCCGCGTCGATCGCCTGGGCCATGCCGCCCGCGGCCTCGACCTCGCTGATGTGGCCCCACGCCTTGCGGGCCAGCTCGTAGGTGAGCCGCTCGACGAACGCGCTGCCGCCCCACGGGTCGATCACGCGCGTGGTGCCGGATTCCTGCTGCAGCAGCAGCTGGGTGTTGCGGGCGATGCGCGCGGAGAAGTCGGTCGGCAGGGCCAGCGCCTCGTCGAGCGCGTTGGTGTGCAGCGACTGGGTGTGGCCCTGGGTGGCGGCCATCGCCTCGACGCAAGTGCGGATGACGTTGTTGTAGACATCTTGGGCGGTCAGCGACCAGCCCGACGTCTGGCAGTGCGTGCGCAGCGACAGCGACTTCGACGACTTGGGCTCGAAGCCCTTCACCAGCTTGGCCCACAGCAGGCGGGCCGCGCGCATCTTCGCGACCTCCATGAAGAAGTTCATGCCGATCGCCCAGAAGAACGACAGCCGCGGCGCGAACCGGTCGACGTCGAGGCCCGCGTCGCGACCGGCGCGGATGTACTCGACGCCGTCGGCAAGGGTGTAGGCCAGCTCCAGGTCGGCGGTCGCCCCGGCCTCCTGCATGTGGTAGCCGGAGATCGAGATCGAGTTGTACTTCGGCATGTGCTGGCTGGTGTAGCTGAAGATGTCGGAGATGATCCGCATCGACGGCCGCGGCGGGTAGATGTAGGTGTTGCGGACCATGAACTCCTTGAGGATGTCGTTCTGAATGGTCCCGGCGAGCGCCTCCGGCGCCACCCCCTGCTCCTCGGCGGCCACGACGTAGAGCGCGAGAACGGGCAGCACGGCGCCGTTCATCGTCATCGACACGCTCATCTTGTCGAGCGGGATGCCGTCGAAGAGCTGGCGCATGTCGTAGATGGAGTCGATGGCCACGCCCGCCATGCCGACGTCACCGGCCACGCGCGGGTGGTCGGAGTCGTAGCCGCGGTGGGTGGCGAGGTCGAAGGCGACCGACAGTCCTTTTTGGCCCGCGGCGAGGTTGCGGCGGTAGAAGGCGTTGGACTCCTCGGCGGTGGAGAAGCCCGCGTACTGGCGGATGGTCCACGGCTGGTTGACGTACATCGTCGGGTACGGGCCGCGCAGATAGGGCGCGATGCCGGGGTAGGTGTCGAGGAAGTCGAGACCCGCGAGGTCGTCGGCGCCGTAGACCGGCTTGATGCCGATGCCCTCGGGGGTGTCCCAGGCGAGCGCGTCGGCGCCCTTGCCGGTGGCGGCGTGGACAGCGGCCTGCCAGTCGGCGGCCGACCCCGCCTGGGGCCGGCCAAGGTCGATGGAGGAGAAATCGGGGATGCTCATGCGTTGACTCCCAACGTCTCCAGGGTAGCGCGCAGGACGGCCAGCGCGTCGCAGCCCGCGTGGACGTTTCCGTCCACTCCGGACAGCTCGACCTTGCCCGCCAGCAGGATTTTGGTCGCTTCGGACAGCTGCTCGACGGCGGCCGGTCCGTCGGCGGCGTAGGACTTGTCGCTGCCGCAGAGGCAGGCGACGGTGGCGCCGCTGGCGGCGAAGCCCTCCGGCGGGCCCGCGATGGTCTCGATGCCGCCCGCCTGGAACAGGTTGGCGGCGAAGGTCGCGCGGCCGGTGTGGGCGGCGACGGGGCCGAGGGTGGCGAGGTAGATCCGGGGGCGGGCGCCGGTCTCGGCGAGCACGCGATCGGAGCGGTCGCGCAGTTCCTCGTATGCCTCGGCGTAGCGCACCGAGGGCAGGCCGCCGGTCGGCGCGGCGGGCTCGGGGATGCGGGTGATCGGCTTCTCGGCCAGGTTCGGGAACTCGCTGACGCCGGTCAGCGCGTCCTTGCGGGTGGCGAGGTTGGCGGAGCGGGCCTGCCAGGTGGCGGCGAGCCGGTCGCCGACCACACCGGTGTCGAGGGCGGCGACGATGCCGCCCGCGCGCTCGATCTCGGTGAACCAGTCCCACGCGGTGCGGGCGAGGTCGTCGGTGAGGCGCTCGACGTACCAGGAGCCGCCCGCCGGGTCGATCACACCGGCCAGTTTGGACTCTTCGAGCAACACGGACTGCGTGTTGCGCGCGATGCGGCGGGCGAAGCCGTCGGGCAGGCCGAGGGCGGCGTCGAACGGGAGGACGGTGACCGCGTCGGCGCCGCCGACACCGGCGCCGAAGCAGGCGAGCGTCGCCCGCAGCATGTTCACCCATGGGTCGCGCTTGGTGAACATCGCGGGCGAGGTGACCGCGTGCTGCCGCTGCGGCGCGGCGAACCCACTGACCTCGGCGACCCGCGCCCAGAGCCTGCGGGCAGCGCGGAACTTGGCGATGGTGAGGAACTGGTCGGCCGTGGCGGCGTAGCGGAACTCGAGCTGCGCGGCGGCCTTGTCGACCGGCAGCCCGGCGGCGGTGAGCGCCCGGAGATAGGCAACCCCAGCGGCGATCGAGGCGCCGAGTTCCTCGGCGTCGGACCCGCCCGCCTGGTGGAACGGGAGCCCGTCGACCACGATCGAGCGCAGCGCGGGGTACTCGGCGGCCTTGCGGGCCAACTGGGCGGCCGCGTCGAGGTCGGCGCCCGCGGCGGTGCGGGCGTGGTGGCCGATCGGGTCGATGCCCAGGTTGCCCTTGACCTCGCCCGCGGGGATGCCCTTGTCGGCGTGGATCCGCAGCAGTTCCTCGGCGGCCTCGATGTCACCGTCGAGGGTGACGGGGGCGAGGTCGAGGTAGACGTCCTGGAGGACGTGGGCCAGCGCGTCGGCGGGGACGCTCAGCCAGAGGGAGGTGACGCCGTTCTCGAGGTCGGCGAGCACGGCTCGGCGGGTCACCTCGGGGTCGGGATCGGCGTGGCGCTGTCGGACATCCCAGCCGGTGGACACCCCACCTTGGGGTGTGGCCCCGCGCACATAGGGCGGCAAACCGGGAAAGCCGGCGTCCGGCGCGACGTCGGCGGCGGTGTAGAGCGGCTGCAGGACGATGCCGTCATAGGTGGTGGTGGCCAGCAGCGACTCGACGGGCCCGTCGAAGTCCTCGGGCACCGCCCCCGACTTGCGCAGCACACCGCCCACAAGTTCCTGCCACTGCTCCCACCCGGCGTCGGGGAACTCGCCCGCCAGGACCAGCTCATGCGCGGAGGGGGATGTCATGCCCAGAAATGCTACGGAAACCACGCCTCAACACCAGGCGAGGACGTTGTGAGGCTAATCGCCATTCACGTACTTGCCCCGGCACCCACGGCAGGGGAACTCGACCGACGCCCACGCCGCACCCGCGCCTGAGCAGCATCGGGTGCGGCCCCACACCGCCCCCAACCGCGCGGCGCACGCAGGCAGCCCACAGCAGCGGAAGTGACCCCTTTCGTTGCGTGCGGGCTCAAACGCTGTTGAGAGCCCGCGCGATGTCTCCCGGACACCGCCACACCCCCGTCTTCACCCCATCCCACGACAACGTCCGCGACAATGGACCAATGTCCACCCCGGATCCCCCGCAACGCCTGGTCGGCGGCCGCTACCGGCTCCGCTCCGTCCTGGGCCAGGGCTCCATGGGCACCGTCTGGGCCGCCTACGACGAGCACCTCCACCGCCCCGTGGCCGTCAAACAGGTCCGCCTCGACCCCGGCATCCCGCAACGTGAGGCCGACGAGCTCCGCGAGCGCACACTTCGGGAGGCCAGGGCCATCGCCGTGGTCTCCCATCCCAACGTGATCACCCTGCACGACGTGGTCCGTGAGGACGGCGAGCCGTTCGTCGTCATGGAGTTCCTGCCCGCCGTCAGCCTGGCGCAGGTCCTGCGTGCCAACGGCCCCCTTGACGCCGCCCAGGCCGCGGTCGTCGGCGACGCGATCGCCGCCGGGTTGCAGGCCGCGCACGACGCCGGGATCACGCATCGGGACGTCAAACCCGGGAACGTGCTGGTCACCACCGACGGCCGGGTCAAGCTGACCGACTTCGGCATCGCCCGCAACGTCGCCGAGCGCACGCTCACCCGGACCGGGATCATGCTCGGCTCGCCCGCCTACATCGCCCCCGAGGTGGCCTCCGGCTCCGAGGTCTCCCCCGACGCCGACCTGTGGGGCCTCGGCGCCACGCTCTACGCCGCCGTCGAGGGCCGGGCGCCCTATGACCCGGAGGGCGCGGTGCTCGACATCGTCTCCGAGGTCGTGCACGGCGAGATCCCCGAACCGACGGTCGACGGCCCGCTGCGTGAGGTGATCACCGCCCTCATGGTGCGCGACCCGGCCGCGCGGATGCCGCTGCGGACGGTCCGGGAGCGGCTGCACGCGCTCCAGCCCGGCCCGGGCACCAAGGTGTTCGCCGACCTGCGCACCGAACTCCCCCAGCCGACCGACCCCACGGTCGTCGAGGAGGCCGAGCCCTCCGACCCGACCGCACCCGTCCCGGTCGACCAGGTGTCCTCCGCGAGCGCGCCGCTGGCCCCGGCGCCCGGGCCGCTGCCGTTCATGGAGCCCGAGCCGACCCGCGCGAAGTCCTCGTGGGCGGTGGTGGCGGCCGGGGCCGCGGCGGTCGTGCTGTTCGCCGCGGCGGCGGTCGGCGGGTTCGCGCTGACCAGGTTCGTCGGCGGGCAGCAGGTCGGCCCGCAGTCCCACACCCAGGTCTCGCAGGCCTCCGCCCCGGTGCGCGACGTCGAGGTCCGCACGGCCGACGCGTCGACGCTGGCGGGCGAGCAGGGCGGCGGGTTCTCCCTGCCGGTGCCGAGCGACTGGGTGAAGTTCGTCGAGCAGCGGGTCACCAAGACGCTGCCCAACAGCACGCGGGTGCACTGGGTGGCGCCGGACGGCACGTCGGAGCTGGTGGTCGAGCGGTTCCCCGCCTTCTACCCGGACCACACAGTCGACGAGTTCCTGACCGTGCTCGCCCAGCGCGCGCCCGGGTATCGGCTGGTCGGCAGCACCCCGATCGGCTCGGGCACCCCCGAGCCAGGCACCCAGGTGACCTACCGGACCGTCGACGTCGCCGACGACGCGCTCGGCAGGCCACCGGCGAGCGACCTCAACCGGGCGACATTCGCCAACGTCCTGCCGTCGGAGACCGACCTGTGGGTGGTGAGCCTGACCGTGCCGATCGAGCAGGAGGACTCCGGCAAGCGCGGGCTGTTCACCCGCACTGTGCCGGAGTTCAAGGTCATCAGCTGAGGAACGGCGGGTTGAACGCGCACGGCAGGGGCTTGGCGTTCGCCGGGTCGAGCGCGTTGAGCATGATCTGGCCCGCGCGCCTGCTGGTCACCGTGGTGATGTGGTCGCTGAGGTCGAGCGCGCAGCCGTCGCTGACGCGGATGTTCGTCGCGCCGGGGAGGGTGCCGCTGCTGTTGGGCAGCACGATCTGCTCCACCGCGCCCTGGATGTTGGTGTAGGTCACGCCGGGGACGGCGGCCGACCCGCCCGCGTTCAGCTCGGTGATGAACGGCGAGCCGCCGTAGTACTCCTTGCAGGCGGTGCACGCGGTCTCAAGCACCCAGTTGAGGATCGGCCCCAATTGCTGGGCCAGCCAGGTCAGGCCGTAGAGGCTGGTGCCCGCGTAGTTGGGCGAGAAGCCGACGAGCTGGTCGGCCTTGGCCGCGCCGCCAAGCTTCTTGAGGTAGTACGCGGCGACGGTGGTCCCCTCGGAGTGCCCGACGAGCGCGACCTTGCTCGCGCCGGTCGTCCGCAGGACCTTGTCGACCAGCGCGGACAGCTCGGCGGCGCTCGTGCGCATCGACTCCAGGCCGCCGACGGACGGCAGCCACCAGTGGTTGCCGAAGGTCAGGGAGAACACGCAGTAGCCGTTGTTCGCCAGCAGCGGGGCCATCGTCGACCAGTTGAGGCCCTGGTTGCCGCCGAGGCCGTGCAACAGGATCACCGGCTGCGGGTGTGCCGCGGACGGGCGACAGGTCCAGATGTTCGACCCGGGCGGGGCCGCGTTCGGGTCGAGGCCCGAGCTCGGGTTGGCGAAGAACCCGCCGACGAACGAGTACGGGACGGGGTACTGGGTGGTCTGCGCGGCGGCCGGGGCGGTCGTGGCGATCAGCAGGGCCGCGACGAGCAGGGCGACTTTTCGGAACACAGGGACTCCAATGCGGTTGTTTACCGATGGTTCACAGTGTCGAAGCGTCGCGACTCGACTTCTACTGGACGTTCAGCCAGGATTTGACGTGATGGTTTGTTATTCGTAACAGTGAGGTGCCTGGTGGCTCTGCGCATCAACGGCGTCGCGGTGCACGAGCTGATCCGCGCGGGCCTGCCCGCCATGGGCCGGTCGGTGATCGCGACGATCCTGGAGAAGGTGGCGTTCTACGAGCAGCTGCCCGCAGAGGCGCTCGCGGGCGACATCCACGCCGTGGTCGACAACAACCTCCGCCTGGTCGCCGACCTCGCCCGCGACGAACGCCTGCCCCACCCCGCCGAACTGACCTGGTTCGCCGAGTCCGCCACCCGACGCGCGGAGGAGGGCGTGCCATTGGAGATGGTGCTGCACGCCTACCACGTCGGCGCCCACGAGGCGTGGCGCGTCATCACCGCCGACGCCCGCCCGACCGACATCGACGACCTGCGGGCGGTGACGGACCTGCTGTTCAGCTACTCGCGCGCGGTGATCGAGGCGGTGACCGTCGCCTATGTGGCGGAACTGCGGTCGAGCCACAACGAGGAGCAGAGCGTCCGCCACACCCTGCTGTCGGCGCTGTTGGCAGGCGACCCCACCGAGGACGCCGCGCGCCAGGCCGGAATGACACTGCCCACCGAGTACACGGTCCTCACGGTCGCGATCGGCCCGCACGCCGACGAGGAGCCTGGCGGGGTCAGCGCCACCATCGCCGCCCGCCGCAAACTCCGCCGAGCCCAAGCGGAACTCAACAGGCTCGCGGGCGACCGGGCGCTCGCCCTGCTCGACCCGACCGGCGGCACCATCCTCCTCCCGGGCGACAAGGACCTCGCACCGCTGGTCACCGCGATGTCGACAGCCGCGGGCGCCGACATCACCGCCGCGACCGCCACCGCCACACCCGCCGAGGTCTCCCAGACGGCGGCCCACACCCGCGAGGTGCTGGACGTGGCCCGGGCGAGTGGACGGCCACCGGGCCTGTACCGACTGGCTGACGTGCTGCTCGACTACCAACTCAGCCGAACGACACCCGCGAGCCGGGCACTGGCCGCGCTGCTGGAACCGTTGGCGCGCAACGAGGATCTGCTGCCGACGCTGGAACTGCACCTGGCAAACGAACTAAACCGCAAGCTGACAGCGCGAATGCTGCACATCCACCCGAACACAGTGGACTACAGATTGCGCCGCATCACCGCGCTCACGGGCCTGGACCCGGCCGTCCCATCCCAACTCCCCCTGCTGGCCGCCGCTCTAGCCGCCCGCAGGGCCGCTCGAATGTAGAACCAGCGGCAGTACCACCACCCAAACAGCACCCCAACAGATCCGGCCGGAGTCACCCCGGGTAACGCTTCCCGGATTCCGCCGCCTGCGCCAGCCTCCGCAGCGCACCAACAGCCGAGTCCCCCAGGATGGTGCCGACCACGACGCTCTCCAGCACCCGGTCGACCTCCGCCTCCCCCTCCACATAGTCCAAATCCACCGCCGCGATCAGCTCGCACGCCTCCGCGTACCGCCGCATCCCCGCGATGATCCGCTCGTGCCCGATCGCCCGGGCCGCCGTGAACACCGCCGCCAGCGAAGCCGCCGACGGATGCTTGACGTTGCAGTCCCAGCCCAGCGCGTCGATCAGCTCCCCGACCTCCGCCAGCGCGTCCGGATCGACGTCGGCGGGCGGATCGACCAACGCCTTCGACACCGCGCCCATCAGCTCGTCGATGTTGTCCACAGGTGAGTCGACCTTCGCCAGCACCTCGCGCACAGACGCCACGGACAACCCGCCGATGTCGATCATCGCCCGGACCAGGCGCAGCCTGCGCACGTGGTCTTCGCCGTATTGCGCCTGGTTGGGGCTGGTGCGCTCGCCCGGCGGGAGCATGCCTTCCCGCAGATAGAACTTGATCGTCGGCACAGCGACGCCGCTGCGCTTGCTCAGTTCCGCGATTCGCACCCAAACCTCCTCTTGCCATCCGGCCCGACCAGATGGATAGTAGACCTATCGGATAGTGGAGAGTGACACTATCCATCCATGCAGGGGGTAAACATGAAGACCAAAGCGCTCGACTGGCACCGCCCGCTCATGCTCTTCTCCTTAGCCATGGCCGGCGTCGCCGTCCTCTCGCTCATCGGCCTCATCGTGGACGACCGGGTCCTCGTCGGCGCGCCGCTGTGGCTCAAGCCGTTCAAGTTCGCCGTCTCGTTCATCCTCTACAGCGTCACCTGGGCCTGGCTGATGTCCCTGCACCCGCGCCGTCCGCGCTGGCTGCACCACACCGGCACCGTCCTGGTCGGCGCCGGGGTGATCGAGATGGTGATCATCGCCGGGCAGGCCATGCGCGGCAAGCGCAGCCACTTCAACACCGAGACCGCCTTCGACGCCATCCTGTTCCAGGTCATGGGCCTGACCGTCGTCGTGCTCTGGGTAGCCACGCTCGTCGCGTCGATCTCGCTGGCCAGGACCCGCTACGCGCCGCGTGAGCTGACCGTGGCCATCAACATCGGCATGGCCGTCTCGCTCGCGGGCATGCTCATCGGCGCGGTCATGTCCAGCCAGCAGACCGGTGACGACAGCATCGCGGGCGCGCACACGGTCGGCGCGCCCGACGGCGGCCCGATCATGCCGATCACCGGCTGGAGCACGACCGCGGGCGACCTGCGCGTCGGCCACTTCGTCGGCATCCACGCCCTGCAGGCCCTCCCGCTGCTCGCCCTGCTGGTCACGCTCCTTGCCGCCCGCTACGCCGTCCTCGCCGACGAGCGCGTCCGCGCCCGCCTCGCCTGGACCGCGGGCGGTGTCTACACCGGACTCTTCGCGCTCGTCACCTGGCAGGCCCTCCGCGGCCAGTCCATCGTCCAGCCCGACGGCGTCACGCTGCTCGGGTTCGCCGCGCTCGCCGCAGCCGGGCTCGCGGGCGTCGTCTGGGCGCGGGCGGCCCACACCGAGGTCCGAGAGCCGGTGGCGGTGTGACGTCGCTGCTGTTCGACCTCGCGTTCTGGGTCACCGTCCCGTTCTGGGCGCTGATGGTCTTCGCCCCGCGCTGGTCGTGGACGCACCGGATCGTGTCGTCGCCGTGGATCGTCCTGCCGACCCTGGTCGTCTGGGCGGTCCTCGCGGCACCCCTGTTCCCCGAGCTGTGGTCAGCGGTCACCACGCCGTCGGAGGCGAAGCTGCGGGCCTTCGTCGAGCAGGACGGCGCGGTGGCGCTGATCTGGGCGCAGATCATCGCGTGGGACCTGTTCATCGGCCGGTGGATGTACCTGGAGTCACGGCGCCTGGACATCCATCCGCTGATCATGGGACCCCTGCTCGTGTTCACGATCCTGTTGTCCCCGATCGGGTTGCCCGTGTTCCTCGTGCTCCGGGCGAGCAAGCGCGCGTAGGCTCGCCCGAGTGACCGCTATCGACATCGACACCGACCCCAAGGCCTTCGCCGAGCAGGCGGCGCAAGCGCTTGCCGCGCGCACGGGCGTCGACCAGCACGACATCGCGCTCGTCCTCGGCTCCGGCTGGAAGCCCGCCGCCGACGCACTCGGCGACCTGGTCGCCGAGGTGCCGATGGCCGACCTGCCCGGCTTCCTCGCCCCGACCGTCGCCGGGCACGGCGGCACGATCCGGTCGGTGCGCGTCGGCGACAAGCACGCGCTGATCGTCCTGGGCCGCACGCACCTCTACGAGGGCCACCCGATCGCCCGCGTGGTCCACGGCGTGCGAACGGCCGCCGCGGCGGGTGTCCGGTCGGTCGTGCTGACGAACGCGGCGGGCTGCATGATCGAGGGCGCCCGCGTCGGGCAGGCGGTGATGATCAGCGACCACCTCAACCTGACGGCGCGGTCGCCGCTGGTCGGCGCCGAGTTCGTCGACCTGACCGACCTGTACTCGCCCCGCATGCGCGCGATCGCCAAGGAGATCGACCCGACGCTGATCGAGTCGGTCTACGCGGGCCTGCCCGGTCCGCACTTCGAGACCCCAGCCGAGATCAACATGCTCCGGGTGATGGGCGCGGGCCTGGTCGGCATGTCGACGGTCCTGGAGGCCATCGCGGCGCGCGCGCTCGGCGTCGAGGTGTTCGGGCTGTCGCTGGTCACGAACCTGGCCGCGGGCATCACCGGCGAGCCGCTCAACCACGAAGAGGTCCTGGAGGCCGGTCGGGTCGCGGCGAGTTCGATGGGCTCCCTGCTGCGCGAGCTGGTCATCCGCTCGTGACCAGGCTGACCTCCGAGCTGCGCGACCGCGCGTTCCGCTGGATCGCCGACGACCCCGACCCCGAGACCAAGCTGGAGCTGCAGAAGGTCGTCGCCGCGGCGATGGGCGGCGACCCGGCCGCGGTGGACGAGGTCGCCGACCGGATGGCGGGCACGCTGGAGTTCGGCACGGCGGGCCTGCGCGGCCCGGTGCGCGCGGGCTCCAACGGGATGAACCGCGCGGTCGTCATCCGCACCACGGCGGGCCTGGCGGCGTGGCTGCGGGCGCAGGGCCACGCGGGTGGCATCGTCGTGGTCGGCCGCGACGCGCGTCGCGGCTCGGAGGACTTCCACAGGGACGCCGCCGGGGTGCTGGCGGCGGCCGGGTTCGACGTGCGGGTGCTGCCGCAGCCGCTGCCGACCCCGGTGCTGGCGTTCGCGGTGCGCGACTTCAACGCGATCGCGGGCGTGCAGATCACCGCGTCGCACAATCCGCCCGCCGACAACGGCTACAAGCTCTATGTGGACGCGGGAGCGCAGATCGTGCCGCCCGCCGACCGGCAGATCGAGGCGGCCGTCACCACCAGCCCGCCCGCGGTGTCGGTGCCGCGCACGGAGACCTGGACGAAACTGGGCGACGAGGTCCTCCAGCGCTACCTCGCCCACGTGGCGACCCTGCCGCGCGGCACGGCCCGTGAGCTGCGTGTCGCCGCGACCGCGCTGCACGGCGTCGGCGCCGGACCGCTGGCGCTGGCGCTGAACCAGGCCGGTTTCGTCGATGTCCGGATGGTCGCCGAGCAGGCCCAGCCCGACGCCGACTTCCCCACCGTGCCGTTCCCCAACCCGGAGGAGCCGGGCGCCACCGACCTGCTGCTGGCCAAGGCCGCCGACGTCGATGCCGACCTGGCCATCGCCCTGGACCCCGACGCCGACCGCTGCTCCGTCGGCGTCCGCGAACGCGACGGCTCATGGCGCATGCTGCTGGGCGACGAGGTCGGGGCGCTGCTCGGTCAGCATGTTTTGTCCACTTTGGATCGGGTCGCGCACCCGGACCCGTTGGTGGCCAACACGATCGTGTCGTCGTCCATGCTGAAGTCGATCGCCGCGGCGGCCGACGTGCGCTACGACGCGACGCTGACCGGCTTCAAGTGGCTGGTCCGCGCGGGCGACGGCCACGGCACCGGCCTGGTCTACGCCTACGAGGAAGCCCTCGGCCACTGCGTCGACCCGGACTCGGTGCGCGACAAGGACGGTATCTCCGCGGCCGTCGTCGTCTGCGACCTGGCGGCCACCCTGCGCGCCGCGGGCCGCACCCTGCTCGACGCGCTCGACGACCTCGCCGTGGCGCACGGGCTGCACCTGACCAGGCAGGTTTCGTTGCGGGTCACCGATCTGGCCCGAATCAGCACCCTGATGACGGCACTGCGCGTGGAGCCGCCCGCGGAGTTGGCAGGCGTGCCGGTCGAACTGGAGGACCTGCTGCCGAAGGCGGACGTGCTGCGGTTCACCGGGGCGGGTGTGCGGGTCATCGTCCGTCCATCGGGGACGGAACCGAAGATCAAGGCGTACTTGGAGGTCGTGGAACCGGTGCCGTCACTGGACTCCCTGCCCGACATCCGCCGCCGCGCCACCGGCAACCTTGACGCCCTGGCCGACGAGGTGGCGGGACTGCTGCGCTAGCCGGAACGGTCGACACCAGCCGACTCTGGCAGAGTGGGAGACCGTGCCCAGGCTGCTGATCGTCCACCACACCCCGTCCCCCGCGCTGCAGGCGATGTTCGAGGCCGTGGTGTCCGGCGCGAGCGACCCCGAGTTGGCGGGCGTCGAAGTCGTCCGCGAGCCCGCGCTCGGCGCGACAGCCGCCGACGTGCTCGCCGCCGACGGGGTCGTGCTCGGCACCCCGGCCAACATCGGCTACATGAGCGGTGCGCTGAAGCACTTCTTCGACACCGTCTACTACCCCTGCCTCGACGCGGGCCGCGGCACGCCGTTCGGGTTCTACGTCCACGGCAACGAGGGCACAGAGGGCGCGGTGGCGAGCATCCGGACTGTGGCGAAGGGCATGGGTTGGGCGCAAGCGGCTGAGCCGGTGGTGGTCATGGGGCCGCCGACGAAGGCCGATCTGGAGCGCTGCTGGGAACTCGGCGCGACCGTGGCGGCGGGCTTGCTGTAGATCACGCAGCGAGTCGGGAGAACTACTTTCCGCTTTACCTGGCCGATACGGAAACGGAACCGTTGCTCCGAGCGATGGCGGAGACGATGCCGACATTCGCCCATTCGGAGGTAACCCCCATGGCCACACGCGCGCGCAAGAGGGCAATGACGGTCCTGACCTGCGCGGCGGTAGTCGCCACCGCCACGTCGGTCCCCGCATCGGCGGCCAACCCGATTACCTTCGCCCCGCGGGTCGACTACTCGACCGGCAACCACCCCGAAGCCGTGATCGACGCCGATCTCAACGGGGACGGCAGACCAGACCTGGTGACCGCCGACCGCTACCAGTGGGAGCTGTCCGTGCTGCTCGGCACGGGTGGTGGCGCCTTCGGGGCGCGGATCGCGGTGAACCCCGGCGAGGAGCCGACCGGCCTGGCCGCCGCCGACTTCAACGCCGACGGCAAGGCCGACCTCGCGGTGACGATCGCGGGCAACGTGGCCATCCTGATCGGCAACGGGAACGGCACGTTCGCCCCCGCGGCCAAGTTCCCGGTGAGCGGCGGCTCCGAAGGCATCGCCGCGGGCGACCTCAACGGCGACGGCAGGGCCGACGTCGTCACCAGCAGGCCAGACGGTGTCACCGTGCTGCTCGGCGCGGGCGACGGCACCCTCGGCGCGCCGACCGACTACGCCGCGGGCGGCTACTCGCGCGGTGTGGTGCTCGCCGACCTCGACTCCGACACCAAGCCCGACATCGCGACCGGCGGGTTCTTCAACGGCACCGTCTCGGTCCTGCGCGGCAACGGCGACGGCACCTTCGCCCCGGCCACCCAGTTCCCCACGGGCGCCAACCCGATCGACGTCGCCGCGGGCGACTTCAACGGCGACGGCAAGACCGACCTGGCCACCGCCAACTACGGCGACGGGACCTTCGCGGTGCTGCTCGGCGCGGGCAACGGCACGTTCGGCGCCCCCGTCAGCCAGGGCGTCGGCCCGAACCCGTTCGGCGTCGCGGTCGCCGACCTCGACATGGACGGCGACCACGACCTCGCCGTCGCGATCGCGGGCGCGGACTCGGTGGCCGTCCTCGGCAACGGCAACGGCACGTTCGCCCCCGCCACCACCCTGCCGACCGGCACCACCCCGACCGAGGTCCACGCCGCCGACGTCGACGTCGACGCCCGCCCGGACCTGGTCACCACCAACCGGTTCGCCGACGGTGTCTCGGTCCTGCGCAACACCACGGTCCCCGACTTCGCCGACGTGGCCGTCACGATGACCGCCACCCCGCGCTTCGGCCTGCTGGTGCCCGCGCTGGAGTACACGATCTCGGTGCGCAACAACGGCCCCGACACCCTGGACACGGCCACCATCACCGCGGCGCTGCCCGCCCGCACCACCGTCGTGCCCGGCCCGGGCTGCACCGTCGCGAACCGGGTGCTGACCTGCACCATCGCCCCGATGGCCATGGGCGCGAGCACCACCAAGACCTTCCGCATCCCGGTCGGCCTGCTGACCATCACCACCTACAAGATCACCGCCACCCGCGCGGCGAGCCTGCCAGCGGACCCGACGGCGAGCAACGACAGCGCCACCGTCACGTGCTCGGTCATCGGGATCGTCGCGGCCACCTGCAACTGACCCGACAAGCCGGCCGCCCCACCGAATCTCGGTGGGGCGGCCGCACCATGTCACGGCACACTGTGGACCATGGACATCCACGAACTGAGCCAACGGATCCAGCGCGGCGAGCGCGTCAGGTTCCTCTTCTTCTGGGGCCATCAGCCTGAGCGTGCCGGCCGCACGGGGAAGGGCTGCCTGAGCCAATGGTGGCCAGCTCAGTTCACTGTGGACGGACAGACCTTCGCCACGGCCGAGCACTACATGATGTGGCGCAAGGCCGTCCTGTTCGACGACCCGACCACCGCCGAACAGATCCTGCGCGCGCCCCACCCGCGGCGAGCGAAGGAACTGGGCCGCGGCGTGCGGGGATTCGACGAAGGCGTTTGGGTTGAGCAGCGGTTCGACATCGTCGTGGCGGGCTGCGTGGCCAAGTTCGGACAGCACGCGGACTTGCGTGAGTTCCTGGTCAGCACGGGTGATCGGGTACTGGTGGAGGCCAGCCCGGTCGACCCGGTGTGGGGAATCGGCCTGGCCGCCGACGATCCACGAGCCCAGGATCCCGCTCAGTGGCTCGGGTCGAACCTGCTCGGTTTCGCCCTGACCGCCGCCAGAGCGACCCTCACCACCTAGCCGTTGGTGGTGGCCAGCGACTCCGGGAAGTACCGGTCCCCGGCCACCGACGGCACCGCCGCCTCCAACGCCGCGATGTCGCCCTCGGTCAGCGTCACATCCAGCGCCGCCAGGTTCTCCGCCAGGTACGTGCGCCGCTTGGTGCCCGGGATCGGCACCACGTCCGCGCCCCTGCTGTGCACCCAGGCCAGCGCCAACTGCCCCGCCGTCACCCCACGCTCGGCCGCGAGCGCGCGCAGGACCTCCGCGATGGCCAGGTTGGCCTCGAAGTTGCCCTCGGTGAACCGCGGCTGGAACTTCTCCCGGAAGTCCCCTTCCGGCAGGTCGTCCCGCGAGGCGAAGCGCCCGGTCAGGAACCCCCGCCCCAGCGGCGAGTACGGCACCAGCCCGATCCCCAGCTCCCGAGCCGTGGGCACGACCTCGGCCTCGATGTCCCGGGACCACAGCGACCACTCCGACTGCACGGCCGTGATCGGGTGCACCGCGTCGGCCCGCCGGATCGTGTCCGCGCTCGCCTCGGACAGGCCCAGGTACCGAACCTTCCCTTCCTCGACCAGCGAAGCCATCGCCCCGACGGTCTCCTCGATCGGCGTCGACGGGTCGACTCGGTGCTGGTAGTACAGGTCGATGTGGTCGACCCCGAGCCGCCGGAGCGACGCCTCGCAGGCTGACCGGACGTAGGCCGCGTCGCCGCGGATGCCGCGGGTCAGCGGGTCGGACGGGTCGCGCACGATGCCGAACTTCGTGGCCAGGACGACCGAGTCGCGGCGGTCGGCGATGGCCTTGCCGACCAGCACCTCGTTGGTGTGCGGCCCGTACATGTCCGCCGTGTCCAACAGGGTCACCCCGGAGTCCAGCGCCTGGTGGATCGTGGCGATCGACTCCGCGTCGTCGGCCTTGCCGTAGAACTCGCTCATTCCCATGCAGCCCAGGCCCTGGGCGCCGACGCGCAGGTCGCGCAACAGCCGGGTGGTCATGCGGAAGCCTCCTGAGTGCGCATGATGCGCTCATAGTTGTCGATCTTGTAGTCGAGCGACGCCAGCGACGACTGGAGTTCGGCGATGCGGGCACGCACATCGGCGCGGTGCTTCTCCAGGATCGCCTTGCGCGGCGCGGCGGTGACCGGGCCCTGCCTGCACAGCCGGGCGTACTCCCGCATCAGCTGGATCGGCATGCCGGTCGTGCGCAGCTTGGTGAGGAACGACAGCCACGCCATGTCGTCGTCGGAGTAGGCGCGTCTGCCCGCCGAGTCGCGCGCGGGCGGGGCGATCAGCTCGATGCGTTCGTAGTACCTGAGGGTGTCGATCGACAGCCCACTGCGGTGGGCCGCCTCGGCGATCGGGTAGGTCACGCCACCGACCGTAGGACCTGGAGCGCGCTCCAGGTCAACTACAAATCGCTCTCCTTGGGCAAAGCCCACGCTTCCAGGTGTTCGGCCATCTTCGGCACCTCCAGCGCGCCGCGGCCGATTTCCCGGACCAGGTCGAGCGCCTGATCGGTGTCGGCGTCGATCCACCAGCCGTTGAGGTCGCAGAAGGTCACCACGGCCACCCAGCCCAGCCGCCAGTTCCCCTCGGCGAGGGGACGCGAGCGCACGATCGAGTCGAGCAGCGCCGCGGCCTTCAGCCAGAGCGTGTCGTAGGCCTCCACGCCGAGGACGGTGGCGCGCGGCCGGTGGGCGGCGGAGTCGAGCAGGCCGAGATCGCGGACCACCAGGTCGCCACCGGTCACCGCGGCGGCGAGGACGAGCAGGTCGCTGGCGTCGAGATAGGTCGTCACCGGCCGGGTCACACCGTGCCGATGCGGTCGAGCAGGCCGCGGTAGCGCGGCAGGACACGGCCGAGCACCTCGCCGAGCTGCTCCTCCTTGTGCAGCCTGGCCCACCGGTCGGCCAGGGCCAGGCGGAGGATCTCCTGCTTGGAGCGCCCTTCGGCGGCGGCGAGCTCGTCGAGCCGCGCGTTCTCCTCGTCGGTCAGTCGCAAGGTCATCGCCATACCGTCGATGGTACCACCGTGATACCAATAACTCTGTTACGAAACCCGCTCGCGGTACGCTATGGCGTGCCCAGACCGAAGACCCACGACGAGGCGCTCCGGGTCCGCCTGCTCGACCGGGCCGGTGAACTGCTCTCCACCCAGGGCGCCTCGGCATTGAGCCTGCGCAAACTGGCCGCCGACGCCGACACGTCCACCACCGCGGTCTACTCCCTCTTCGGCGGCAAGCCCGCGCTCGTCCGCGAGCTCTACGTCGAGGCGTTCGACCGCCTCGGCCGCCGCCTGCACGCCGTCACCCCCACCGGCGAACCCCGCGAGGACCTCGTCCACCTCGGCCTCGCCTACCGCGAGAGCGCCCTCGCCGACCCGCACCTCTACGCCATCATGTTCGGCGACGCGGTCCCCGGCTTCGAACCCGACGAGGAAGCCCACGCACTCGCCCTCTCCGCGCTCGCCCCGCTGCAGAAGACAATCACCGTCGGCGTCGAGACGGGCGTGTTCACCGGCCCGGCCAATGACATGACGATGGCCTGCTGGGCGATCGTGCACGGCTTCGTTTCCCTCGAACTGACCGGCGCCCTGCCGTCGGAATTAGCCGTGGCGTCGTCCTACGAGACGGCGCTGCGCAATAACCTCGTCGGCTGGCTGGCCTAAACCGCGCCGTATTGGCGGTCGCCCGCGTCGCCGAGGCCGGGGACGATGAAGCCCGAGTCGTTGAGCCGCTCGTCCACGCTGGCGGTCACCAGGCGCACCGGCAGGCCGGACTGGCCCAGGTGCTCGACGCCCTCCGGGGCGGCCAGGGCACACAGCGCGGTGACGTCGGTGGCGCCGCGGTCGACCAGGAGCTTGATCGTGTAGACCATCGAGCCGCCGGTGGCGAGCATCGGGTCGAGGACGAACACCGGACGGTCGGACAGGTCGGCGGGCAGCGACTCCATGTACGGGGTCGGCTGCAGCGTCTCCTCGTCGCGCGCGAGGCCGACGAAGCCCATCTGGGCGTCGGGGATGAGCTTGTGGGCCTGGTCGGCCATGCCGAGACCGGCCCGCAGCACCGGCACCAGCAGCGGCGGGTTGGCCAGCCAGTGGCCGTCCGTCCTGGCGACCGGGGTGTGGATGCGCTCGCTGCGCAGCGGCGCCCCGCGCATGGCCTCGTAGGTGAGCATCACCGTCAGCTCGTGCAGCGCGGCGCGGAAGTTCGCGCTGTCGGTGCGCGCGTCGCGCATGACGGTGAGGCGGGCCATGGCGAGGGGGTGGTCGACGACCAGCACATCCATGGGCGACACGGTAGCGGCTGATGCCGAATTTCACGATACGGACCCCGGGTCCCGTTCACCTGGCCGCCATAAACCCAGCTCGAATGCGCAGAACCATTAATTACCGGCAATCGGGAAATACCGGCGATCCCGGGAATGCGAATCTGACTTAGCGTCGAACGCAGCGAACACGGCAAGGATTCAGCGAGGGCCTGTGTTCGACATTCCAGAGGGAGTCGGAAGAATGCGTATTCGTCGGACATTGTCAGCCGCCGTCGCGGTGACGGTCGCGGTGGTCGGCCTCGCCGGGACGGCCCAGGCCGCCGAGGGGACCGTGCTGGCCGCGACCGGTACCGCGGTCGACGGCTCGTACGTCGTGGTGTTCAAGGACGGCCGGACCGCGGCCGCCCGCGGCGCGGTCACCCACACCTACACGAGCGCCCTGCGCGGCTACGCCACCCGCCTGACCGAGCGGGAGGCACGCGAACTCGCCGCCGACCCGGCGGTGGCCTACGTGCGGCAGGACGAGGTCGTCACCATCCAGGGCACCCAGCCGAACCCGCCGTCGTGGGGGCTCGACCGCATCGACCAGCGGGCGCTGCCGCTCGACCGGTCCTACACCTACCCCACCGACGGCACCGGCGTCACCGCCTACGTCGTCGACACCGGCGTGCGGATCAGCCACAGCGAGTTCGGCGGCCGGGCCCGCAACGGCTACGACGCCGTCGACAACGACTCGGTCGCCCAGGACGGCAACGGCCACGGCACGCACGTGGCGGGCACCATCGGCGGCACCACGTACGGCGTGGCGAAGAAGGTCAGCATCGTGGCGGTCCGGGTGCTCAACGACTCCGGCAGCGGCACCCTCGCGGGCGTCGTCGCCGGTATCGACTGGGTGACCAGGGACGCGGCGGGCAAGAAGGCCGTGGCGAACCTGAGCCTCGGCGGCGGCGCCAACACCAGCATCGACACCGCCGTGCGCAACTCCATCCGCGCGGGCGTCACCTACGGCGTCGCGGCGGGCAACTCCAACACGAACGCCAACACGTTCTCCCCGGCGCGCGTCACCGAGGCGATCACGGTGGCGGCCTCGACCAGCGCCGACGCGCGCGCCTCGTTCTCCAACTACGGCTCGGTCATCGACCTCTTCGCGCCCGGCCAGGACATCACGTCGGCGTGGAACAACAGCGACACCGGCACCCGCACCATCAGCGGCACCTCGATGGCGGCACCGCACGTCACCGGCGCCGCCGCGCTCTACCTGTCCGGCGCGTCCGGCTCGCCGCAGCAGGTCCGCGACGCGCTTGTGGCGAAGGCCACCAAGGGCGCGGTCAGCAACCTGAAGGGCAGCCCGAACAACCTGCTCTACGTCCGATAACCACCAGCGGTGCCCCCGGTGGACAGCCCGCCGGGGGCACTGCGCTATGCGTCATTCCTTTGGCCCACGCCACCCGTTAGGGTGAGCCGTCCGCCGAGCTGGAGTGACCGATGCCCGATTTACCCGCACCGGTGTTCGTTGACCCCACCGGAAAGCGCCGCAAGACCGTGCGCACCACCACAGTGGTGGCCGTTGGCACACTGACCACCGTGGGCGGCCTGCTGGTCGCCGCCCTGCTCGGCGCCCCGATCGGGCCGACCGCGTCGCTGCCCGTCCCGCCGCCGCCGTCCGCGCCCGCCGTCCCGGTGCAGCAGCCCGAGCAGACGCAGCCCGGCCAGGCCCCGCCCGCCAAGTCGACCACCAGCAAGCCGTCGGCGAGCAAGACAACCACGACCAAGTCGTCGCCCAAGCCCACCGAGGTCGCCCAGGTGACCACCACGACGGACGCCACGACGTCGAAGCCGGGCAACCCGACGCCGGGCAGGCCCTCCGACCACCCGACCAAGCCGCCCCGCTAGTGGCTCGTCACTACAAGGCGCGCAAGCCGCGCGCCCATTGGGTGCTGCTGACCGCGATCCTGCTGGCCGTCGCCGGTCTGCTGACGGTCCACGCGTTCCTCATCGGCACGCTCGGCACCGAGCACGCGTCGCCGGCCGGGACCGCGAACGGCGTCCCCGCGGCGGCACGGGAGGGCGGCGCGGTGATCGACGCGCGCGGCGACACCCCGCGCACCGTGCGCCCTAAAGACAAGATGCTGGCGCTGACGTTCGACGACGGCCCCGACCCGGAGTGGACACCGAAGATCCTCGACGTGCTGGCCAGGCACAACGTCTACGCGACGTTCTTCGTCACCGGCGCCAACGTGGCCCGCTACCCCGGCCTCGCCCAGGAGATCGAGGACCGCGGCCACGAGCTCGCCCACCACACCGCGACCCACACCGACCTGCGCGCCGCGGGCGAGACCCGGACGTGGCTGGAGCTGCGTGCCACCGACCTGGCCTTGGCCTGGGCCGCCGACCGCACGACCGCGCTCGTCCGCCCGCCCTACGCTGCCACCCCGGAGTCGCTCGACGACCTGGCCTGGACCGCGGCGCTGCGCCTCGGCGACGACGGCCGCCTGACCGTGCTGTCCGATCTGGACTCCCAGGACTGGCGCCTGCCCGGGGTCGACGCGATCGTGGCGAACTCGACGCCGAAGTCCGACGCGGGCGCGATCTTGCTCATGCACGACGCGGGCGGCGACCGCACCCAGACCATCGCCGCCCTCGACCGGCTGATCCCCGACCTGCGGCAACGCGGCTGGATGGTCGGGACCGTCACCGACACCACCGGCCTTCGCGACACCGATGGCCGCCCCGACCTGCTCACCCGGCTCGGCGGGCTGCTGCTCGTCGGGATCGTCCAGGTCGCCGAGTTCACCGCGGGCGCGCTCGAGTTCCTGCTGATCGCCGCGACCGTGGTCGCCGGGCTGCGCACGATCCTCGTGCTGGCCACGACCGGGATGCACGTGCGCCGGGTCCGCCGCGAGCGGCCGCGGCCGGTCAACGAGCCGGTGACCGTCCTGGTGCCCGCGTACAACGAGGAGAAGGGCATCGAGGCGACCCTGCGCTCGGTGCTGCGGTCGCGTCACCCGATCGAGGTCATCGTGATCGATGACGGCTCGACCGACGACACCGCCCACATCGTGCGCGACCTGCGGCTGCCCAGGGTCCGGCTGATCCGGCAGGCCAACGCGGGCAAGGCGGCGGCGCTGAACACCGGGCTCGCCGCGGCCAGGACCGAGCTCGTGGTCATGGTCGACGGCGACACCGTCCTGGAGCCGGACGCGGTGCCCACGCTCGCCGCCCAGTTCCGCGACCCCAGCGTCGGCGCGGTGTCGGGCAACGCCAAGGTCGGCAACCGCGACGGCCTGCTCGGCAAGTGGCAGCACATCGAGTACGTGATCGGCTTCAACCTCGACCGCCGGATGTACGACGTCCTGCAGTGCATGCCGACGGTGCCTGGCGCGGTTGGCGCGTTCCGGCGGTCGGCTGTGCTCGACGTCGGCGGGGTCGGCGAGGACACCCTCGCCGAGGACACCGACCTGACGATGGCCCTGGAACGCGACGGCTGGCGGGTCGTGTACTCGGAGAAGTCGGTCGCCTGGACCGAGGCGCCGCACACGCTCGGGCAGCTGTGGAAGCAGCGCTACCGCTGGTGCTACGGCACGCTGCAGGCCATCTGGAAGCACCGGCACGCCGTGGTCGAACGCGGCGCGGCGGGCAAGCTGGGGCGGCGCGGACTGCCGTACCTGCTGCTGTTCCAGGTCCTGCTGCCGGTGCTGGCCCCGGTGGTCGACGTCGCGGCGCTGTTCGGGCTGCTGACCGGCGACGCGGTGACCACGCTGCTCACCTGGCTGGGTTTCCTCATCCTGCAGGCCATCCCCGCGGTGATCGCGTTCCAGTTGGACGGCGAGCGGCTGCGTCCGCTGTGGGCGCTGCCGCTGCAGCAGTTCGTCTACCGGCAGCTGATGTACCTCGTCGTCATCCAGTCGGTGGCGACGGCGATCTCGGGGGTGCGGCTGCCCTGGCACAAGCTGGAGCGGCGGGGGCAGTCGGTCCGCGTCTAGTCCTTGTGCGCGAGCACGGCGAACATCGTCACCGACATGTGGAAGTCGCCCACCTCGGCGGCCGCGGCCAGCTCATCGATCAGCGCGGCGCTCTGGTCCTCGGTGATCGTGCCCCGGGCGACGGCCATGGCCGCCATCGCCCGCAGGAACGAGCCCTCCCCGACGGCGTCGGCCTCCTGGAGCAGGGCCTGGGAGCCGATGTCGGTGACCTTCAGGCCCGCCCGCGTCAGCTGGCCCGCGAGCCTGCGGCCGCTGTACGGGTTGGGGATCGCGGCCAGCATGCCGCCGGACAGCTGGGTCAGGACGTCAGGGTCGCCGGGGTGCATGATCGCGGTCGCCCAGTCGGAGTCGATCACCACGGCCCGCCCGCCCGGCTTGAGGACCCGCGCGATCTCGGCGGCGGCCCGCTCCGGGTCGGCGAGGTGCTGGAACACCCGCTCACAGCGCACCGCGTCGAACGTGGCGTCGGGGAACGGCAGGTCGTAGGCGGTCCCGTCGACGAACCGCGCCGACGACGCGTGCTCGCGGGCGCGTTCCTCGGCCACCGCGCGCATCCCCGGGTTGGGCTCCACGCCGACCGCGTCGCCCGCCGACCCGACCACCGCGCCGAACGCCTGCACCTCGGACCCGGTGCCGGAGCCGACGTCGAGCGCGTGCTCACCGGGCTTGAGCGACAGGGCGAGCATGGCCCAAGACCGCAGCCGAACCACCCCGGGCAGCCCGGCCTGGCGGTCGAGCACGTCGACCAGTCTGGCAAGGTCACCGGGGTTGATCTGCTCAGACCTGAACGACGGCGCGGAGTCGGACATGGGGTCACGGTAGCTCTTCCGCCGTCACGTCACCCGTTAGCGCTACGCTGTTTTTCGTGAGCGAGCAGCCAGGTATTCCCGGCCCCCATGAGATGCGCGCGTCCAACGCCGACCGGGAGCGCTTCTCGAAGATCCTCCACGACGCGATGGCCGAGGGCAGGCTGACCGTCAACGAACTCGAGGAACGCCTCGACCAGGTCTACGCGGCCAAAACCTATGGCGAACTGGAGCCGTTGGTCCGCGATCTGCCCGGCCACCAGGTCGTGCCCCGGCTGTACACCCCGCCGCGCACCCTGGCCACGCCACAGCCGCTCGCCCCGACCAACCGCGTCGGCGGCCGCGGCACCTCGTCGAGCGCCATCGCGGTCATGTCGGGCTCGGACCGCAGGGGCGTCTGGGTGGTCCCGCCGACCTTCAACGCCATCGCCGTCATGGGCGGCGTCGAACTCGACCTGACCCACGCCACCTTCGAGGCCGGGGAGACGGTGATCCAGGCCTTCGCCCTGATGGGCGGCGTGGAGATCACGGTGCCGGAGGACGTGACGGTGTTCGTCAACGGCTCGGGCTTCATGGGCGGCTTCGCCAACTCGGTCCGCACCCAGGCACCTCCCGGTTCCCCGATCGTGCGCGTCACCGGCTTCGCGATGATGGGCGGGGTGGACGTGCGGTCCCCGAAGAAGCGCAAGGAGAAGAAGGTCCGCGAGATCGAGGACTAAGCCGCCCGCGCCTCGTGCCCTACGGCGCGCGGGGCGGGCTCACGCAGCCTTCCAGCAAAGCCCGCAGTGACCACCGGAACTGCTCCACCGTGTTCCACGTCGCCGCCGTCTCCAGGGTGGCGGCCGTCAACGGAAACGCCTCCGCGTCGACGACGGCGTTCTTGCGCGCCTCGACCAGCGCTGCCTCGGTCGCGTCCCCCAGATCCGCCGCGGTGAGCGCCGCCGAGCCGAGGACGTGCACGATCACCGCGTACGCCGCCCGCGACGCCGCCACGGGTGCCAACCCGGCCTCGGTGAACGCGCTGAGCAGCCGTTCCCCCACGATCACCGCCGTCGGCCCATGCATCGGCGCCGAGTGGAACAACGCGGCCGCGCCCCGCCGTTCGAGCAGCACCTCCCGCAGCGACACCGCGTAGTCCTCGATCCGCCGCCGCCACCCCCGCCTGCCGACCAGGACGTCGGGGTCGGCCTCGGCCAGAAGCCGGTCGACCAGCGCGCGTTCGAGGGCGGCCCGGTCGGGCAAATAGGTGTAGAGCGTGTTGGGCCGCACGTTCAGCCGCGCCGCCACCCCCCGAATAGACGGCGTCTCCCCGTCGAACATCCCCATCGCCGCGGTGACGATTTGTTCGGCCGACAGGCTCCGCTTAGGCCCCCGGCGCAGGGTCTCGTCTTCCATGAGGCAACACTGTACGGTGTATCGTTATTGTACGCCGTACAGAGAAAGGTCTTCCTGTGCTCCCACTCCTCCTGGTCGCGGGCGCCCTCGGCGCCAACCTGGCCTTCCTCGGCCTCGGCATCGTGTTCGACTACCCGGACGTCCTGGCTTATCCAGCCCTGGAGGTCATGCACCGCTTCGCCGACCATCAGCTCGCGGTGTCGGCACTGTTCCTGTTGCTGGCGGCGAGCGCGGGCCTGCTTGTTCCGATCTCTTACGGCTTGGCCGCCCGCAGCCCACACCCGCGCTGGATCGTGCCGCTGGGCATCACGGCGGCTTCTGTGCAGATCATCGGCCTACTCCGGTGGCCCGCGATCGTCCCGTTCATCGAGGACCCGGCCACGTTCCGCACGGTGTCCACGGTCTTGGGCACGATCGTCGGCGAAACCCTCGGCTACCTGGCGACGGCGGCTTGGACCGTCGTCGTCGCCCGGCAATTCGGCCCGCGTCTCATCGCGATCCCGGCGGCGGTTCTGATCCTGTCCGGGGTGTTGGTTCCACTCGGCGTCCCCGGCACCGACCTGGCGAACTTCGTCGGCTACATCCTGTGGAGCCTGTGGCTGATCGCGCTGGCGTGGCGGATGTGGCGGGCGGGCAGCGACACCCGAGTCGAGACGGCCGCCGCGGCATAGACTCAGGCGCATGGCTGTGTCCTCGACGAAGACGTCGATTCCTCCCGAGTTCGCCGACGCCGCCCGTGATGAGACCTCGTTGCGGCGGTTCCTGCACGGGCTTCCCGGCGTCGACCAGGTCGGGGTCGAGCAGCGGGCGGCTGGGCTGGCGACGCGCAGTATCAAGAAGGCCAGCAAGATGTGGGCGATCGACATGGCGATCTCCATGGTCGACCTGACCACGCTCGAAGGGGCCGACACGGCGGGCAAGGTGCGCTCGCTCTGCGCGAAGGCCCGCAGGCCCGATCCGGAGCGGCCCGACGTCCCGCACGTCGCCGCTGTCTGTGTCTACCCGGACATGGTCGAGACGGCCGTCGCCGAGGTCACCGGCACCGGGGTCGGGGTGGCGAGCGTGGCCACCGCCTTCCCGTCGGGGCGGTCGAGCATGCGGATCAAGATCGCCGACACCGAGATGGCCGTCGAGGCGGGCGCGACCGAGATCGACATGGTCATCGACCGGGGCGCGTTCCTATCCGGGCACTACGGCCAGGTCTTCGACGAGATCCGCACCATCAAGCACGCCTGCGGCGACGCGCACCTCAAGGTCATCCTCGAGACCGGCGAGCTCGCCACCTACGACAACGTGCGCCGCGCGTCCTGGCTGGCGCTGCTCGCCGGCGGCGACTTCATCAAGACCTCCACCGGCAAGGTCTCCCCCGCGGCGACCCTCCCGGTGACCCACGTGATGCTGCAGGCCGTGCACGACTGGCACGCCGCGACGGACGAGTTGCGCGGGGTCAAGCCCGCGGGCGGCATCCGCACGACCAAGGACGCCATCCGCTACCTGGTGGCCGTCCAGGAGGTCGCGGGCCCGCAGTGGCTCGACCCGCAGCTTTTCCGCTTCGGCGCCTCCAGCCTGCTCAACGACCTGCTCATGCAGCGCCGGACGCAGCTGGAAGGCAACTACAGCGGCCCTGACTATGTGACGGTGGACTGAGATGACTCGCCGAACCCAACCAACCAACAGCACCACCAGCCCTGACTATGTGACGGTGGACTGAGATGACTCGCCGAACCCAACCAACCAACAGCACCACCAGCCCTGACAATGTGACGGTGGACTGAGATGACCTTCGATTACGCCCCCGCGCCGGAGTCGCGGGCGATCGCGAACCTCAAGCCGAGCTACCGGATGTTCCTCGACGGCGAGTTCGTCGAGGGCGCCGGTGAGCCGCTCAAGACGGTCAACCCGGCCACCGAGGAGGTGCTGGCCGAGGTGAGCACCGCCGCACCGTCCGATGTGGACCGAGCGGTGAAGGCGGCGGCCCGCGCGCAGAGCAAGGTGTGGGGCCCGATGTCGGGCGCCGAACGCGCGAAGTACATCTTCCGCATCGCCCGCATGGTGGCTGAGCGGTCGCGCGAACTCGCCGTGCTGGAGAGCCTCGACAACGGCAAGCCGATCAAGGAGTCCCGCGACGTCGACGTGCCGACGGCGGCCGCGCACTTCTTCTACCACGCCGGTTGGGCAGACAAGCTGGCTTACGCGGGCTACGGCCCCGACCCGCAGCCCCTGGGCGTCGCGGGCCAGGTCATCCCGTGGAACTTCCCGCTGCTGATGGCCGCGTGGAAGATCGCACCCGCGCTGGCCTGCGGGAACACCGTCGTCCTCAAGCCCGCCGAGACGACGCCGCTGTCCGCGCTGGTCCTCGCCGAGATCATCCAGCAGGCCGAGCTGCCGCCGGGCGTGGTCAACATCCTGCCCGGCGCGGGCGACGTCGGTGCCGAACTGGTCAACCACCCCGGCGTCAACAAGGTGGCCTTCACCGGCTCCACCGAGGTCGGCAAGATCATCCAAAAGTCCTTGGCGGGCAAGGGCAAGAAGCTCACGCTCGAACTCGGCGGCAAGGCCGCGAACGTCGTGTTCGACGACGCCCCGCTCGACCAGGCCGTCGAGGGCATCGTCAACGGCATCTTCTTCAACCAGGGCCACGTGTGCTGCGCGGGCTCACGCCTGCTGGTGCAGGAGTCGGTCGCCGAGGAACTGCTGGCCAAGCTGCACAAGCGCGTCTCGACGCTGCGGATCGGCGATCCGCTCGACAAGAACACCGACGTCGGCGCGATCAACTCGCGGGAGCAGCTCACCAAGATCCAGGAGCTGGTGGCCTCCGGCGAGTCCGAGGGCGCGGTCCGGTGGACGTCGTCGTGTCCGCTGCCGGACAAGGGCTTCTTCTTCGCCCCGACCGTGTTCGCCAACGTCAGCCAGGCCATGCGGATCGCGCGCGAGGAGATCTTCGGCCCAGTCCTGTCGGTACTGACGTTCCGCACGCCCGACGAGGCCGTGGCCAAGGCCAACAACACCCCGTACGGGCTGTCGGCCGGGATCTGGACCGAGAAGGGGTCCCGCATCCTCTGGATGGCCAACAAGCTGCGCGCGGGCGTGGTGTGGGCCAACACGTTCAACCGGTTCGACCCGACCGCCCCGTTCGGCGGGTACCAGGAGTCTGGCTTCGGTCGCGAAGGTGGCCGCACGGGTCTGGAGGCCTACCTCGATGTCTGACCGTCTCTCCGTCGCCAAGACGTACAAGCTCTACATCGGTGGTGCGTTCCCGCGCTCGGAATCCGGTCGCACGTACCAGGTCGTGGACTCGCGTGGGAAGTTCCTCGCCAACGCGTCCCAGGCGTCCCGAAAGGACGTTCGCGAGGCCGTCGTCGCCGCCCGCGGCGCGTTCGGCAAGTGGTCGGGCGCCACCGCCTACAACCGCGGCCAGGTGCTCTACCGGGTCGCGGAGCTGCTGGAGGGCAGGCGCGAGCAGTTCGTCGCCGAGGTGTCGGCGTGCGAAGGCGTGCAGGCGAAGAAGGCGCAGTCCATTGTGGACGCAGCGATCGACCGGTGGGTCTGGTACGCGGGCTGGACCGACAAGATCGCCACGGTCCTCGGCGCGTCGAACCCCGTGGCCGGGCCGTACTTCTCGTTCTCCGTACCGGAGCCGACGGGCGTGGTCGCCGTGCTGGCGCCGCAGAAGTCGTCGCTGCTGGGCCTGGTCAGCGTGATCGCCCCGGTCATCGCGACCGGCTGCACGGCGGTCGTGGTCACCAGCCAGGACCGGCCGCTGCCCGCGATCACCCTGTCGGAGGTCCTGGCGACCTCGGACGTGCCGGGCGGCGTGGTCAACCTGCTGACCGGGCACACCGCCGAACTGGCCCCGTGGCTGGCCTCGCACGCCGACGTCAACGCGCTCGACCTGACCGGCGCCCCGGACGACCTGCGGGCCGACCTGGAGGCGTCGGCGGCGGGCACGGTCAAGCGGGTGCTGCGGGCCGCCGAGCAGGACTGGGCACGCCAGCCCGACATCGGCAGGCTGCGGGCGGTGCTGGAGACGAAGACGGTCTGGCACCCGATGGGCGTCTAGACAGGTTCGACGACGGCCGCGAACAGGTCGGTGAGCTGGTCCAGCTCACCGACCATCGCGGCTTTGCAGCCGTCGAGGTAGTCGGCCCGCTCGATCCCGGCGAAGGCGACCCGCCAGCCCGCGTGGGCGGCCAGGTGGCGGAAGAAGGCGCGCTGGGTGCGGCCGTTGCCGTCGCGGAACGGGTGGACGGCGTTGACCTCGGCGAAGAAGAAGGTGAACCGGGCGACGAAGCCCGGCTGGTCCAGCCCTGTCAGCAGGTCCTCACGGCGGAGCTTGCCGAACAAGTCCCCCAGCGCGGGCTCGACGAACCGCCAGTGCGCGAACGGGGCGTCCTCCCGCGCGATGTCGACGCGGCGGATCTCGCCCGCCCACGGGTAAACGTCGCCGAACAGGTGGCGGTGGTGGGCGCGGAGGTGCGCTAGGTCGAACACGCCTGCGAGCGGGCCGATGCGCAGTTCCTCATCGCGGAGGAACGAGAGCCTGCGTTCGATGTCGACCAGTGTGGCCGGGTCTTCGATGTCGAAGTTGTTGTGCAGTACACCGGTCCGCGGATCGGTGTACGGGTCCTGATGGGTCACCGACCGACGATTTCCCGGATCTGCCGCGCGATGGCCTCTTCGGTGGTCAACTGGCCCGCGCCGACCGCGCGCGCGAGGGCCATGGTGTCTTCGGGGATCTCAAGTCCTTCAAGTCGGGCGCTGGCCTTGGCCTCGCGGATGGCGGTGTCCGGGTCGCAGATCAGCCTGCCGAAGTAGTCGGCCATCACTTTCGGCGACAGCGGCCGCGAGCTGGGCTCGTCGTCGGACAGTCCCGCGCGGGCGACCCGCCACGGCTCTTCGTCGTGGGTCATGGCGCTGAGCTGGTGGCGGTCGAAGCCCTCGTAGCGGGCGACCACCCAGCGGATGGTCTCGCGGTACTCGGCGTCGAGGCGGTCGGGATCGCCCTCGTCCCAACAGGCGACCTCACGCTTGCCCTCGTGGTGCTTGTAGACCTCGGGGACCACCGGCCCGGCCCTCCACGCCTCGATGCGGTCGGGGAAGACGGGCTTGCCGCTCATGGCCAGATGCCAACCCTGCACGTAGTACAGGAGCTTCTGCAACCGCATTGGCGAGTCCGGCCCCGTCTCGGCGAGAATCGCGGCGGCGACGTCGTGCACGTCGGCCACACTGGCCTCCCATGTCGAGGTAGATGGCGGGCTCCGGGGTCAATAATACCGGGTTTACCTGCGAAAGTCGTGTGTTCCCCACTACCGTGCGGCCTTGTGGCGAGCGATTTGGAGCAGTTGGGCGTGGGGGAAGAAATGCTGTGGTCCGGCACCACCGCCCGGCCGCCCAGGACCGACAGCACGGACCGCGTGCTGCTCATCCTCGCCGTGGCCGCCCTGGCGACCTTCGTCGCCGTCGTGGCCGTGAACTTGTTCTGGGGACCCGCCCTCGGCGCGATCGGCGGGTTCACCGCGGTGGCTGTGTTCCGGTTCTGGCTGGCCTACCGCCGTCGCCGCACCACCGACCGTCGATACCTGGTCACCAACACGCGGGTGGTCGCGGTGGACCGCGGCAAGGCCCGCTCCGCCGCCCTGCGCGCCCTCCCGGCGGCCGCGCTGCACACCACCGACGACTCCGGCGTCGGCACGATCACCTTCGGTGCGCGGCCCAGCCTCTGGGCGCAACTCAACGCCGACCTGGGCGGCAAACCGGTGCCCATCGCGCTGGTCGAGGTGACCGACGCCCGGGACGTGTACGAAACCATCCTTGAGGTGCAGGCCGGGCCGTTAGCCTGAAAAATCGAGGGGAGCCATCGGGGAGGGACGTGCGTCCAACTCCCGACGCAAGGGGGCGATGTGACGCGATCAGACACCAGCGGCTACTACGGCGAGGAAGACGCCTTCGCCGCCTACACCGCCGGGGTGAACCCGTTGGCCGACCAGCTCAGGGGCATGGCCGACCGCGACCTGGCGCCGCACGGGGAGTTCGGGGACGACGCGTTCTCGATCATCGGCGGCGAGGTCGGCTTGAGTCAGGCCATCCGGTCGGCGACACAGGACCAGCTCAAGCGAGTCCGCGGGCTGGCCGACAGCATGGGCAACACCGCCGAGGCCGTCCGCAACACGTGGACCAACATGCAGGCGACCGAGGACGACGCGACCAACGCGCTGCGTCGGGCCGCGGGTGAGATCTCGTGACCGCGCCCGTGCGTGACCTGCTGGAGCCGATGATCCAGCCCGCCGCGACAGCGCAGCGCCACCTGGCCACCGACGACGCGGCGATCGACCGGATCGGCAGCGCCCACGCCACGGTAGTCACCACCCTCGACACCACCACCTACGACGGGCAACGCAGTGCCAGTCGGCTCCGCGAGGGCTGGACAGGCCAGGGCAGTACGCGCCACCAGTCCGACGTCGCCGGGCAGAGTCAGGCGGGGACCGACCTCAGCCAGTACAGCGCGGGCGTGCAGCAGGCGGTCCGCGAGGCGAGCGACATCCTCAAGGTCGGGCAGAAGGTCAACCAGGCCCAGATCGACGACTTCAACCGCAAGGCCGCCGAACTCCTGCAGGCCGCGGCCGCCCTGCGCCAGGCGGGCGACCCGGCTGGCGCGCAGCAGAAGCTCACCGAGTTGGCCCGCTACGCCGCCCAGCTCACCGGCGACACGTCGATGAACCTCGACACCGTGATGACCCAGCTCAGCGGCGTCGTCACGAAGCTGACCGGCGGCTCGCAGTCGACCACACCCTCCGGCGCCACGTCGCCGTCGGCCTACAACGACCGCCAAGGCGGCGGGGGCGGCGGTGGAGGGGGCGGTGGTGGCGGAGGCGGCGGTGGGGGCGGCGGGACCGTCACCAAGCGCAGGCTGCCGATGGCCATTCCGCCGCAGCCGGGCACGGGCGTGCAGGTCAACCTGCCCGACGGCAGCTCCGTGATGGCCCCGAACGAGACCGCAGCCAAGGCCGTCCGCGCCGCCCTGAGCCAGCTCGGTGTCCCGTACGTCTGGGGCGGCACGTCGCCGGGGAACGGGCTCGACTGCAGCGGCCTGACGCAGTACGCCTACGGCGAGGGCGGCCTCGACATCCCGCGGACGTCGCGCGAGCAGGACATCGGCGCTGAGGTGCCCTCGGCCGACCAGTTGCTGCCCGGCGACCTGGTCTGCTGGGAGGGGCACGTGGCGATGTACATCGGCAACGGGCAGATCGTCGAGGCGGGCGACCCGGTGCAGGTCGGGCCGCTGCGCACGACCAACTCCGGTATGCCATTTGTCGGTTTCTACCGGCCGACCGGCTGAGGCTGCGGCAGACTGGGCCCGTGGAGATCGATATCGATCATGAGCTCGACACGGTCCAGCGCAAGGTGGAGCAAACCGAGCAGCGCGCGCAGCGGATCGGGCCGGTCACCGGCCTGGCCAGCAGCGGCGACGGCGCGGTCACCGTGGAGGTCCGCCCCGGCGGTCTGCTCAGCGAGGTCAAGCTGACGCCCGCCGCGCTGTCGAGCGGGTCGGAGGCGCTGGCCGCGCAGATCATGGCGCTCGCCGAGCGCGCGACGAAGCGCGCGGGCGCGGCGATGTACCAGACGCTGGCGCCGGTCCTCGGCCCCGAAGGCGAGAAGCACCTGACGTCGCTGGGCTACGAGCCCGACGACGAGGATGAGGACGAGGCGTTCGACAGCCCGCTCGGCCACCGGAGGCCGCCGCGATGACCGAGCGCGAGCCGGTCCGGCGCACCACGAAACAGCTCATCGAGGACGGCCGCGCGCGCCAGGAGGCGCTCGCGGGGATCGACACGGTCCTTCAAGGCGTGCGCGGCACCGCGTGGGACAACCACCAGAGCATCCGCGTCACCGTCGACGGCCGGGGCAAGCTGATCGAGCTGTGGCTGCGGCCCGACGCGGTCCGCTGGGGCGCCGACCAACTCGGCAGGCTCATCGTGATGGTCGCGCAAGCCGCCATGGACCAGGCGACGCAGGCGGGCTACAACAAGCTGGCCCCGATCCTCGGCGACACTATGACCTACGCCATAGAGTTGATCTCCGGCCGGTCGGCCCCGGCCAGACAGCCCAATGCCAGCGGCATAACGGCGGAGGAGTTCCAGCGGCGCCGCGATGAACGGTTGCGTACGAGCGCCGACCGGTCACGCGGTGAACCGGTCGAGGATGACGGGTTCGACCCGGACGATCCGCTGTCGTTCGACCTGTCCTCCCTACGTTCGGACCGGTGATCCCCACCCCGTAGGCTGCCGCCTGCACCCCACGTACGCCGATGGCTGCGCGCACCAGGAGGACCTCCAATGGCCCAGGACATCGTCCCGATCGAGCTCGGGCTGCCCCAGGGTGACGTCGTCACGCTGTGGGCGCCGCGCTGGCGGGAAGACGGTGAGGAATGGGAGGCGTTCCTCGGCCACGAGGACGACCTCTACGCCTTCCCCGACGCCGCCCATCTCGCTGCTTTCGTCCGCACCACCGAAGAGCACGACCTGTCCGACCACCCGGCGTGGCACCTCGTGCCCGCGCTGTCGGTCGCCGAGCTGATGCCGGATGAGGCACACCAGTACGACCTGGTGGGCGTGCCGGAGCTGGCCGCGGAGGAGCCGGACACGTGGACGGTCGGCGAGCTCGCCGACATCGTCGAGATCGTGCGCTCGCTCGCCGACGTGTGCGAGCTGGACGAGGTGCACGACGTGCTGAACTCGGCCGACGGGTTCTCCGTGCTCGACCAGGGCACGCTGCCCTTCACCGGCCGCGACGGCGAGCGGCTGTGGACGGATCTGGCGGAGACCATCGCCGAGCGCTGGGACGAGGTCCTCGACGCGCTCGACTCGGTGGTCACCACCCCGTCGGTCGACGAGACGGCCCTGGAGAAGAGCGCCGAGGAACTGGCCGCCTTCCACGCCGACGCCGCCGAGGCCGCCGCTGACGACGACGACATCGAGCCCGTCGCCGACGAGGCCGCGGACGAAGAGGCCGAGGAAGAAGAGGACGCGCCCGCCGGGTTCTGGTCCGAGGTCGGCATCGACCCGATCAAGATCATCAGCAACGGCCAGGAGTACTACACCCTGCGCTGCTACCTCGACGACGAGCCGATCTTCCTCGGCGCCGACGGCAAGATCGACGTCGCCACGTCGGCCCGCGGCCTTGCCAAGTTCCTGGCCACCGGCGACCACGGCGACAACGACCTCGCCGAGGTGTCGACCTGGGACGAGGTCGCCACGAAGGCGACCGACGGCAGTCTGGAACTCGAGGTCGAGACCGACAACACCTACGTCCTCCAGGGCCTGGGCGACGACCTCGGCGAGGGCGTCGACGCGGTGGACCCGGTGCAGCTGGACCTCGCGGTCGAGCTGCTGACCGACGCCGCCGACTGGGCGGGCGACGAGTCGGTGGGCGAGGCGCTCAACCAGTCGGAGAGCCTGGGCTGGCTGGTCAGCTTCATCCTGGCCCCGGACCCGACCCGAATGGCGCCGTCCGCGCCGTTCGACGCGGAGTCGGCGCAGTGGAACAAGCTGGTGCAGAACTTCGAGGACCGTCTGCGCACGCACTGATCTGGACGCGAACGAGGGTGCCGGAACTTTCCGGCACCCTCGTTTCGTTTGCGCCTCTACACGCCCATGAGCTTGGCGTACCCCGGCTTGATCACGTCATTGATGATCGCCAGGCGCTCCTCGAAACCGATGAACGCCGACTTCATAGCGTTGATCGTGAACCACTGCAGATCCGCCCACCCGTACCCGAACGCCTCCACCAGCGCCGCCATCTCGCTCGACATCGAGCAGCCGCTCATGAGTCGGTTGTCCGTATTCACCGTCACCCGGAACCGCAGCCGGGTCAGCAGCCCGATCGGGTGCTCGGCGATCGACGGCGCCGCGCCCGTCTGCAGGTTCGACGACGGGCACATCTCCAGCGGGATCCGCCGGTCGCGCACGTAGGCCGCCAACCGTCCCAACTGGACAGTCCCGTCGTCGGCGACGGTGATGTCGTCGATGATCCTCACGCCGTGCCCCAACCGTTCCGCGCCGCAGTGCTGCAGTGCCTCCCAGATGGACGGAAGGCCGAACGCCTCGCCCGCGTGGATCGTGAAGTGCGCGTTCTGCTGCCGCAGGTACTCGAACGCGTCGAGGTTGCGGGTGGGCGGGAACCCGGCCTCGGGGCCCGCGATGTCGAAGCCGACCACGCCCGCGTCCCGGTACCGCACCGCCAGTTCGGCGATCTCCAGCGACCGCGCGTTCTGCCGCATCGCGCACAGCAGGGTGCCGATGCGGATCGGCCTGCCCGCCGCGGCGGCGCGCCGCTCGCCCTCGCGGAACCCGGCCTGCACCGCCTCGACGATCGCGTCGAGTTCCAGCCCGCGCTCGCAGAACAGCTCGGGCGCGTACCGGACCTCGGCGTACACCACCCCGTCCGCGGCGAGATCCTCCGCGCACTCCGCGGCCACCCTGACCAGCCCCGCCTCGTCCTGCATCACCCCGCAGGTGTGCGCGAACGTCTCCAGGTACCGCACGAGCGAGCCCGAGTCGGCCGCGTCGCGGAACCAGGCGCCGAGTTCGGCCGCGTCGGTCGTCGGCAGTCCCGAATAGCCGCTGGACTCGGCAAGATCAATGACTGTGGCGGGGCGCAGGCCGCCGTCGAGGTGGTCGTGCAGCAGGACCTTGGGCGCGCCGAGAATGGCTTCCGGGGTGACCGGTGCCGAGGACGGATTCGACATGTGGACACGGTACTCACTTTTCGCGGTCACCCGATCGGGTAGCTGACCCGTCACGTATGGTTCGCGGGCGCCGCAGCAAGAGCGGCCCGGCTCTACGCCGAACGGTCCAATCCGCCGTGTCTGAGCCGACGAACTATCAACGGGTGGTGTATGGACGCCTACGGGGACTGGCTAGGCTCCTCGAAGACGTCTGCATCTCCCCTCCCCAGGACGAAGGTCACCTCCGTGAACGAGAGCAACAACCCCACGGTGTCGTTCGACCGGATGCGCAACATGCTCACGCGCGCGGCCGAGATCCGTGAGAGCGAACAGCAGCAGATCTTCGACGCCCTGGACGAGATCCACGCCAGGCTGTCGCCGCTGGAGTCGATCGGGTCGGTGCGCAAGCGCCTGTCCGAGATGCCCGACCGCACCGAGGTCGGCGTCCTGGCTGAGCGGCTCGACGCGGCGATGTCGAAGCTGGAGGCGCAGGACAGCGCGATCGCCGCGATCGGCCGCGCGGTCGAGAGCATCGTCGACAAGCTCGCCACCCCGTTCGCTCAGCTCGACGGCCGCCTCGACGGCGTCGCGGGCAAGTTCGAGGGTGTCGCGGGCCGGATGAACGGGCTGGAGGACAAGCTCCTCAGCATCCACCGCCGCATCGACGAGCTCGACCACCACCTCGACAAGCAGGACGGCAAGATCGACCAGGTCCCGTCGCTGGCCACCGGCCCGGTCCGGGAGCGCATCGAGATCATGGAGACCGCGCTGCGCGGCCGTCTCGACGAGGTCGACGAGGGCGTGCACGAGCACCTCGACGGCACCAAGGACGCCCTGGCGCGCGTGGTCGCGGAGACCTCCGACGCCGTCCACGGCAAGGTCACCGCCTCGGCCGACGCGCTGCAGAGCAAGCTCGCCGAGACGCAGAACAAGATCGCCGAGACGTCGTCGAGCCTGCACGGCAAGACCGACTCGCTGCACACCAAGCTGGCCGAGTCCACCGACGCCCTGCACGGCCTGCTCGCCGAGTCCAGCGACTCGCTGCACGGCAAGCTGGCGGAGTCGACCACGGCGCTCGACGCGAAGCTCACCGAGCAGACCGCCGCGCTCAACGTGAAGCTGACGGAGTCCACCGACGCCATCCAGGGCAAGGTCAGCGAGTCGACCGACGCTCTGCACGGCCGCTTCACCGAGACCGCCGACTCGCTGCACGGCAAGCTCGACGCCGCCACCCAGCAGCTCGACGGCGCCCGCGACGAACTCGGCACCTCCCTCGGCGAGACCCGCGACGCGGTCCACGGCAAGCTCGAGGAGGCCACCGCCGCCCTGCGCGAGGCCCTCCGCGAGACCCAGGAGACCGTCGACGCCAGCGACCGCCTCGAGGGCCTGGCCCAGCGCCTGGAGAAGGTCACCGAGCGCCTCGACGAGATGACCACCCGCCTGGACACCGTCGAGGACGGCTTCACCGCCAAGCTCGGCGACCTGCGCGGCGCCATCCAGACCAGCCTGAGCAAGGTCGAGGGCACACTGTCGAACCAGCCGGACTCGTCCTCGGTCGAGACCCTGGTGAAGAAGACGAACGAGGAGTCGGTCCGCCGCATCGGCGGCCACCTGGACGAGGCCATGGCGACCTTCGCCGAGCTGATGCTCGGCGGCGGCACCCCGACCCCGCCGCCGCCCACCGCGCTGCCCCGCCAGGGCAACCGCCGTCGCCCGACCAACGGCAAGGCCGTGAAGTCGGACAAGGCCATCGAGGAGTCCGAGGACTCCGACATCGCCGCGGGCGCGTAAGCACGATTCACAAAGAGGGCCTCTCCCGTTCGGTGGGAGGGGCCCTCTTTGCTAGCTGCTCGCTGTTATCCGCAAACCGGCCTGATCCGCGTTCACGGCCCCATCGATCGTGCGAGCTTTGTCGCCTCGGCGAGCAAGGCGGCCTCCCGTTCGGATTTCGGGGGAACAGCACCTCCGATGGCCTCCCGCAGCGCCAGCGAGGTGATCAGCAAGCCGTCGAGCAGCGCGTGCATGACGGGATGGCGGGTCGTGCGGTCCCACTCCAGCAAGCAGTCGACAAACCGCGGGAATGCCTGAACATCGACCGCACAAGAGTCGTCATCGGCGGGTGCGAGACCAGTCGGCAGGCCCATCTGCGCCGCCACGCCCTCAGCGTGCGTGACATACACCTTGCCGATGCGAAGAGCGGGATTCCAGACGGTCTCGCCGCCGACCTCGAAGTAGTAGCTCACCGACGGCCTCCAATCTGGTCGGCGACAGTATCCGGGCAGCGAGGAGGGGCCCACCTACCCCCCAGTAGGTGGGCCCCTCCCGAAGCACTTGCCCCATCACCCCACGAGCGTTCCCTCCTTCGCCGCCACCGGCACGTGCCGGAGGGCGCGATAGGCGAAGACGGACACCAGGGCCACCAAGACCGCCCCCACGGTCGCCGTCGCCGTGAAGCCGTGGGTGAAGGCGACGCGGGCCGCCTGGATCAGGGCCGGGTCGCCCAAAGAAACGGCGCCGCCGAGGGTGTCGCGGGCGATTCGGGCTGTGTCGGCGGGCAGGGAAGCCACCGGGTCCGCCATCTCGCTGTGGTAGATCGCGGCGCCGATGCTGCCGAGGATTGCCATGCCCAGGGCGGCGCCGAGTTCGCTGCCGGTCTCCGAGACGGCCGACGCGGTGCCCGCACTCTCGGCCGGGGCGGCGGTGAGGATCAGATCGGCCAGCAGCGACGTCGTGACCAGCACGCCCGCGGCGACCAGGCCCGCGCCGGTCAGGACCAGCCACAGGGGCGAGTCGGCGCGGACGAACATCAGGACCACGAACGCCGAGGTCAGGATCAGCAGGCCCGACAGCACCAGGACCGACACGCGGACCTTGTTGGCCAGCATGCCCGACACCGTCATCACGATCATCACGCCCGGCATGACCGCCAGCGACCACAGCGCCGCGGTGAACGGGCGCATCCCGAGGACCAGTTGCAGGTACTGGTTCGTGTAGAGCGTGATCCCGATGAAGCAGAACATGCTGACCACGCTGATCAGCACGGACGCGCTGAAGGTCCGGTCGCGGAACAGGGTGACGTCGAGCAGCGGGTGGGCCGTGGTGCGCTGCCGGTGGACAAACGCGACCGCCAGCACCAGGCCCAACGCCAGGGCCGCCAGCGCGAGTCCGTCGACATCGTCGATCGCGGCGCGCTTGATGCCGTAGATCAGGGTGATCATGGCGACCAGCGACAGGCCGGCGCCGGGCAGGTCGAAGCGGCCGGACTCGGGTGCGCGGAACTCGGGAAGCAGCAGCGGACCCACGATGAGCAGCAAGATCATGGCCGGAACGTTGATCAGGAACGCCGAGCCCCACCAGAAGTGGTCGAGCAGGAAGCCGCCGACGATCGGGCCGATGGTGGCGCCCAGGGTGAGGCCGCCGGTCCAGATGGCGATGGCGGTCTTGCGCTGCGCGGCGTCGTGGAACATGTTGCGGATCAGGGCGAGGGTGGACGGCATGAGGGTCGCGCCCGCCAGGCCGAGGACGCCGCGGGCCAGGATCAACAGCTCCGCGGACGGGGCGTAGGCGGCGACCACAGAGGCCGCGCCGAACGCGGCGGCGCCGATGAGCAGCAGCTTGCGCCTGCCGATGCGGTCACCGACGGCGCCCATCGTGATCAGCAGACCGGCCAGGACGAACCCGTAGGCATCCATGATCCAGAGCTGCTGGCCTGCGGTCGGCCCCAGATCGGCGCTGATGAACGGCAGGCCGAAGAACAGGACGCTGACGTCCATCGAGACCAGCAGACACGGCAGGACCAGGACGGCGAGCCCGATCCACTCCCTGCGCCCGGCGGTGGTGTTCATGATCTATCCCCTCGTTACTGCGTATCCCCTACGCGATACTGCGTAAGCTATACGCAGAACTATGATGGGTCAACCCCGAACGAAAGCGGAGGCCATGAGCAGCACTGGACTGCCGGAGAGCATCGAGGCGGCCTGGGGGCTGCGCGAGCGCCCCAACCGCGGCCCGAAACGCGGTCTGACGCTGGAGGGCATCGTCGCGGCGGGCATCGCCGTGGCCGACCGCGAGGGACTGCCCGCACTGTCGATGAGCCGGGTCGCGGCGGAGCTGGGGTCGAGCGCGATGTCGCTCTACCGCTACATCTCCGCCAAGGACGAGCTGCTCGCCCTCATGATCGACGCCGCGTACCACCCCGCCCCGGAGCCGATCGAGGGCGACTGGCGGGAGAGCCTTACGAAGTGGGCGTGGGCCGAACTGACCGCGGTGCGGTCACACCCGTGGGTTCTGCGGGTGCCGATCAGCGGGCCGCCGCTGATGCCCAACCAGTTGCTGTGGCTGGAAAGCGGCCTGCGCGCGCTGGCCCACACCCCACTCGGCCCTGGGGACAAGATGTCGGCGATCCTGCTGGTCACCAGCTATGTCCGCGCCGTGGCGACGCTCGCCGCCGACATCGGCACGGAGCACCCGACCGAGGCCATGCCCGACTACTCGGCAATGCTGCGGCGGCTGATCACCCCGGAGTCATACCCCGAGCTGACCGGCATCCTCGAGTCCGGAATCTTCGACCAGGACGACCCCATCGACGACGAGTTCACCTTCGGCCTCGACCGAATCCTTGACGGCATCGAGGCGCTGGTCGACGATCGCGCGAAGTAGCGATATGGAGCCCGACGCCGAGTTGGTGAAGGAACCGGCCAAGGTCGCGGCCCAGACCGACCAACTGCGGGCCTACCGTGCGGGCAGGTTCCGCCCGACCTCGGCACTGGGCCGGGTGTTGGCCAGACACCGAGCCGAGGTGCTCGCCCTCGCTCAGGCGCACAAGGCATACAACGTCCGCCTCTTCGGCAGTGTTGTGCGCGGTGAGGACGACGCCGACAGTGACATCGACTTGCTCGTCGATCTCGCCCCCGGTGCCGACCTGCTCGACCTCGCCGCACTCGAGCTGGAACTGGAACGGTTGCTGGGCCACCCAGTCGACATAGTTCCTGCTCGGATGCTCAAACCCCATGTGGCACCGTCGGCGCTGGCCGACGCGGTGGAACTACGACAAAGCGTCGACGACCTTGCTTCAGGCCGAAGCTCCTGCCGACTGGCCCAAGATCGTCGGCATGCGGAACATGATCGCGCACCAGGCCGAGACGCCGTGAGAGTCAGGGGCGCAGGGCGTCGATGATTAGCGGGATGGAAGCCGGGGCGGAGTCGGCGACCGCGTAGGCGCCTTCCAGGGCGGCGAGGGCGGCGGGGACGGCGTCCGGGGTGTCGGTGCGCAGTTCCAGCAGCGGGTCGCCCGCCTTGACGGGGTCGCCCGGCTTGGCGTGACAGAGGATGCCCGCGGCGGCCTGGACCGGGTCTTCCTTGCGTGCCCGACCAGCGCCGAGGCGCCAGGCGGCGACGCCGACGGCGTAGGCGTCCAGGTGGGAGACGACGCCGTCGGCGGGGGCCTCGACGATGTGGGTGTGCTTGGGTTCGGGGAGGGCGGCCTCGGGGTCGCCGCCCTGGGCGGTGATCATGCGGGCCCAGGTCTCGTAGGCCGCGCCGGAGGCCAACACCTCCGCCGGGTCCACATCGGACAGACCGGCGAGCGTCAGCATCTCCCTGGCCAGGGCCACAGTCAGCTCGACGACGTCGGCCGGGCCACCGCCGCGCAGCACCTCGACGGACTCGGCGACCTCGACGGCGTTGCCCACGGCGCGGCCGAGGGGGACGGACATGTCGGTGATCAGGGCGGAGATCTTGATGCCGCGCGCCACGCCGATGCCGACCAGCGCCTCGGCGAGCGCGCGGGCGTCGGCGGCGGTCTTCATGAACGCGCCGGAGCCACACTTGACGTCGAGGACCAGGGCGTCGGCGCCCTCCGCGATCTTCTTGCTCATGATGGAGCTGGCGATCAGCGGGATGGACTCGACGGTGCCGGTGACGTCGCGCAGGGCGTAAAGCTTGCGGTCGGCGGGGGCGAGGCCCTCGGTGGCCGCGCACACGACGGCGCCGACGTCGGCGAGCTGGGCGAGGATCTCCTCGGTGGTGAGGCGGGCGCGCCAGCCGGGGATGGACTCGAGCTTGTCGAGGGTGCCGCCGGTGTGGCCGAGGCCCCGGCCGGAGAGCTGCGGGACGGCGGCGCCGCACGCCGCGACCAGCGGGGCGAGCGGGAGGGTGATCTTGTCGCCGACGCCGCCGGTCGAGTGCTTGTCGACGGTCGGGCGGTCGGAGTGGAGGGTGAGGGTCTCGCCGGAGTCGACCATGGCGGCGGTCCAGCGGGCGGTCTCGTCGGTGTCCATGCCGTTGAGGAACACGGCCATGGCCAGCGCGGACATCTGCTCATCGGCCACCACACCACGGGTGTACGCGTCGATCACCCAGTCGATTTGATCGTCACTGAGCCGAGCACCGTCGCGCTTCGCCCGGATCACGTCGACCGCACTGAACCGCTCCACCGAACGCCTCCCGAAGTTGTGCTTCCCGGCCAACCGTATCCCTACGGTGGGCGGGACACGGGTTCAGAATGGTGCGAGTTCCGCGACCGCGTAGGCAGGTTGTTGGGGTTGCCTGGGGTGGTGGGATGTCGTAGTCGACGAGTGGTTCTTGGTCGACGATGTGTGTGGCTCCGGTGGGTGTTGTCCAGACGAAGCGGCCTGGGCGTGTTTGTTTGAGGTGCCAGCCGGGTTGGTCTTTGAGTTTGTGGTGGCGTGGGCAGAGGCAGCCGAGGTTGGGTGCGCTGGTGGTGCCGCCGTGGCTGTGTGGGGTGGTGTGGTCGAGTTCGCAGGCGGTGGCTGGGCGGTGGCAGCCGGGGTAGCGGCAGGTTTGGTCGCGGAGTCGGATGTGGCGGGCGAGGTCGGTGCCGGGGTGGCGGCGGGCGCTGACTTCGAGGACTTTGCCGACGGGGTCGGTGATGATGCGTCGCCAGGTGGTGTCGTGGGTGGTGATGAGTTCCTTGATGGCGGTGTTGGGGAGGCTGCCGTAGCCGTGGAGGGTGCCGCCTGCGTGTGCGCCGAGCAGGACCGTGTAGGGCACGGCGACGTGGAGTTCGACGCTGACGCCGCGGCCGCCGCCGTTGACGACGATCTCGTGGAGTGCGTCGGCGCGCAGGGTGTCGAGCGGGTCGGTGGCGCCGTGGGCGCGCATGGTGCGGGCCAGCTTGTCGAGGATCAGGTACACCGCGCGGAGGCGTTCACCGGTGTCGTGGATGTCGAGGTGGGCCATGCCGTCCTCGGCGGCGTAGAGGTCGACTCGCCGGTCAGGGCGGCGTTGTTCGCGGCGCCGGTCGGCGCCTTCGGGGTCGATGCGGTCCTTCTTGGCGCGCAGCGCGTGGCGCCAGCGGTCGAGGGTTTTGTGTTCGGCGCGGGCCAGGATCCAGGTCTCGACCTCGCCCGCGTGATCGTCGGACAGGGTGGCGGTGATCTCGGCGAGGGCGTGTGCTCGCGCGAGGTCGATGTGTCCGGCGGCCAGCGCGTCCACAGTGGACGGGAACACGGTGGTCAGCCGGGTGGCGTTGGCGACGCGGGACGCGGCATGGGCCGGGGTCCAGGTCAGTGCGGCGCCGACCTCGGCGCCCGCGAACCGGTGACCGCCCGCGTCGCGGTCTGGGCGCAGTTCGGCCATCCGAGCCAGCGCGCGGACCTGCACGGCGTCGAGGGCGGCCCGCCGGCGTTCGAGGTCGCGCAGCAGGTCCAGCACCTCGACGTCGCTCATCCTCGCGACAGCCTCAGCGGTGAACACATGTTCGATCCTACCGGCGCGGAACGCTTATTTCCGCAGGTCAAACCACGTTCACCCGATCGTGAATCTCGCTCCGAAATGAGATATCGGAGGCAGCGGTCCGGCGAGTCGAGGAACCCGCGGGTCAGGATCGGCGAGCGGGTGGCGATGACGAACCGGCAGCGCTACTCGACCAACTTCGGCGATGCGCGCGACCAGGGCGAGGCAGCCGCGGACGGAGAGCGCGGCATCCGGCCCGTCGAGCAGGTCGAGACCCTTGGAGCCAAAGCGGCGGCCGACAGGGCCCAAAGGACTCTCCGGGTGAGCGCTCGCGCGGGGGAACGGCCGCCGTAGTGCTGCACAGTGGTTGATCTCGGTCGAGGCGTTCGATCTCGGTGGCGACGTTGTAGTACGACTCGGCGCGCGTCGCTGACGTCTTCGGGGTTGAACCCGGCGGCGACGGCCACGGCTTCGACGAGGGTGGATTTCCCGGCGCAGTTGTCGCCAATGAGGAACGTAACGCCGGGGGGTCAACTCGAGGCCACCCGAACGAATGAGCCGGTCAACGACCGGGAGGGTGAACGGATAACGCCCGGTGTTGCCATTCGGGTCGCCACGAATTCTGTTAATAAACGCGCCGCCACTGAATCGCTCAACTCGGCGCCGCCTACAGAGTCGTGACTTCGCTGACCGTATCCTCGGCAGCCTCTTCGACATCGATGGAGGGAACCCAGTCGGGGAGTCTGGTCGATTTGGCCGGGAAGTTCGGGGGTTCCCGTCGCCAACCCTGCATGGAGATCATCACCATGAAGAACACCACCACGGCCGCCCGCCTGATCCTCGCCACCGCGGCGATCGGCATCGGCCTCGGCACCGCCGCCTGCAGCGGTGAGGCCAAGCCCGCCGCCGACTACGCCGCCACGACCACGGCCGCCTCCGGTGAGGCCAAGACGGACAAGACGGACACCTCAGCCACCGACGGCCCGGTCGCCACGGGCGCTCCCGCGCCTTCGTCGGTCCCGGCCGCGGCGTCGGAGCCGCCGGTCGTGCTCCCGGCCCTGCCGAAGGGCGCGCCGAAGGACTTCCCGATCGTCAGCGGCGCCAAGATCAACCCGGTGGCGGGCAGCGAGGGCTCGTTCGTCGTCGTCGGGGAGAGCGCGGAGAAGATCATGCGGTTCTACCGCGGCGCACTGCCGGAGGCGGGCTACAAGATCACCGCGGATGACGAGGCCGCGCAGAAGATCGCGTTCGAAGGCCACGCCACGACGGGCACCATCGCGATGACGGGTGACTCGGTTTCGGTGACGTTCAAGAAGGCCTGATCAGGATGGTCGTGGGTGGGTTCCGGCCCACCCACGGCCGATCTGGTGGAGGAAGGGGTGCCAGGAGCGCTCGGGGAGGTCGATCAGGCCGCCGGAGGGATTCTTGGAGTCGCGGACGCCCACCTGGCCGGGAACGAAAGCAACCTCGACACACTCGGACATCTCGCCACTCCGGCTGGACTTCCGCCACCGCGCGTGATCAAGGTTCATCTTGTTTCACTCCCGGCTGTACTGGGCTTCGTATCGCCGCAGAAACTTCACTGAATCGGCTGACGCGAGCGCCACCCCCATCAGACTATCGGTCGCCTCCTGGAACATGCGGACTTCTTCCGGCCCGTTGAGGAAGACGGTGGACTTCGGGTGCTCCATGTGGATCACCGGCGGCGCCTTGGGGAAGTACATCAGTACGTAACTGCCGCCCAGGCCGACATGGTGGCCGTGCTCGCGCGGGATCACTCGGATATCGACATTGGGCAACTCGGCCATCGCGCACACATGCGCCAACTGTGCGGCCATTAGCGCGGAGCTCCCGGTAGGCCGGAAGATCGCGGCCTCGTCGAGGATGGCCAGGTAGTGCGGCGGGTTCGGTTTGTGCAGGACTTCCTGCCGGTAAAGGCGGGCTTCGACTAGCGATCGCGCCCTGTCGGCGGGCACACCGCTGACCATCATCACGGTTCGGCTGTAGTCCGGGATCTGCAACAGGCCAGGTATCCGCAGCATGGCCGAGTGAATGATGCGGGTCGCGTCGGCCTCGAAGTCGATGAGGGTGGGCAGGTGCGGGCTGAGGTGCTCGCGCGGAATGGCCCACCAGCTCGGCTGGCCGATGTTCCTGGCCTGGTCGAGGAGCCGGGCTCGATCGGCGCCCGTGACCGCGTAGACGCCGAGTAGGGATGCGGTGTCCTCTACGCTGATCTCCCTGATCCAGTTCTCTATTCGGCTCAATTTGGCCAAAGAGAATCCGGTGCGTTCGGAGACATCCCGCAGCGTGAGGCCCGCGGCCTTGCGGAGATCCTGCAGTTCCGTTGCCAGGCCACGCATACGGGCCGAGTTCGCGGTCATGGCGTCAGTTTCGCGAATGTAACCGCATTCGGCCACCGCATGATCCGACCATATGTTCCCCCTGGGGCAAGTCCATTCTTTGCGCCAGCGTTATCCCTATGCAGATCCAGGGTCTGACCCACCCGTACACCGGGGCAACCGCCTGCTCCCGCCTGTACGCCCACGGCCACACCTTCCGCTGGGCCAAAGGAGACCGCTACATCGCCGTCTTCCGCGGCACCTGCGTCGAACAACGCCGCTACTTCATCCTCAAAGACGAACTACCCCGACCCGTCCTCGAAGGACCCCAACCCCTCGCCGACGCCATCCCCGTCCACCACGGCGACTGGTCCGACGACGACCTCCTGCGCCACTTCGCCGACATGTGGGCCGCCAAGCGTGGCTGACTTCCTCACCGTCGAGCAGCACGACCTCGTCACCGCGCTTGTCCTGCTACGAAACAAGATCAGCGAACTCGTCGTCCGCGCCACCACCGAAGGACCCGACGGCTGCCCGTGGGCCGAACTCGCCGACATCCTGTTCCAGGCCGCGACGCTCTGTCAGGCCGAGGTGGTCATCCCGGGAGCTGATCCGGACCGAACGCGTCCGGCAGGACCTCCGACATCGGCCTCGGGCCCGACGGGGTGTCCACCAGACACTCCGGGCCGCCAAGTTCGAAGATGATCTGGCGGCACCGGCCGCACGGCATCAGCAACTCCCCGGACCCGCTGCGGCACGCGACCGCCACCAAACGGCCGCCGCCGGTGATGCGCAGCTGTCCGGCCATCGTGCACTCAGCGCAGATGCCGACGCCGTAGGCAGCGTTCTCGACGTTGCAGCCAGTGACGATCCGACCGTCATCCACCACCGCCGCCGCGCCCACCCGCAGCCCCGAATAGGGGCAGTAGGCGGACGCGGCGGCCTTCACGGCCTCATCTCGAAGCAACTGCCAGTCGATCACTTGCCCTCGCCCCTGCGGTAGACCTCACCGATCGCGCGCGGGATGCGCAGACGCTGCGAGGCCAGGGCCAATACCAGGAGCGTCACGACGTACGGCGCGGCACCGACCAGCTCCGGCGGGACCTCGTCGCTGGAGAAGTACCACCAGCCGAACAGGACGCCGATGGCCGCGGCGACGCCGGACAGCACGTTGTGGCCGCCGCGGAACTGGATCACCGCGACCACGATCAGCGCGATGCCCAACAGCAACAGCAGAGCATGCACAGCGGTTGAACCGCGCAACGCCAACGCGTCGGTGTAGCCGAACAGGCCGGAGCCGGTCGCGAGACCCGCGGGCCGCCAGTTGCCGAAGATCATGGCGGCGAGGCCGATGAAACCTCGGCCACCGGTCTGTCCGTCGCGGAACTGGCCCGAGCTGACCGCGAGGAACGCGCCGCCCAGACCAGCGAAGGCGCCGGAGCCGATGACCGCGTAGTACTTGTACTTGTAGACGTTGACGCCCAGCGACTCCGCCGCGATCGGGGCCTCACCGCACGACCGCAGGCGCAGGCCGAACGGCGTCCGCCACAGCACGTACGCCGTGCCGATGATCAGCAGCGCGGCCAGGATCGACAGCAGCGACACCTCGGTCAGCAGGCCGCGCAGGATGCCTGCCAAGTCCGACACGAAGAACCAGTGTTTGGCCTCCAGGTCGCCCAGCACGCCCGACAACCCCGGCACCGAGACCTTGGCGGCGTCCTCGATGCGGGGCGACTGCTTCTGGCCGCCGCCGGGGGCGTCGGCGAAGTACAGCTTCGACAGGAACAGCGCTGCGGCGGGCGCGAGCAGGTTGATCGCGACACCGGAGATGATGTGGTCGACGCCGAAGGTCACCGTGGCGATGGCGTGGAGCACGCCGCCGAAGATGCCGAGCAGGAGTCCGAAGGCGACACCGGCCCACGGGCCCCACTGGTAGCCCGCGTACCCGGCGCCGAACGTGCCGAGCACCATCATGCCCTCAAGGCCGATGTTGATCACGCCGGAGCGTTCCGACCAGAGCCCGGCCAGCGCGGCCATCGCGATCGGGACGGCGGCGGTGATCGCCGCCTGCACAGTGCCCGCCGAGGTGAGGTCGGTGGCCCCGGCCAACACCCGGACCAGCGACAACACCAGCAGGCCGGCCACTACCGCGAACAGATAGACCATCGGGGAGAACTTGCGGCCGCGCTTGGCGGCGGGCGCGGTCTCCATCCCTACGGTGAGGCCCCCGGCGCTCATCGCTGCCCTCCGCAAGCTCCGGGACGCAACGCCCTGAGGCACTGCGTCGATGATTCACTCGCAAGCTCACTCATGATGCGGACACCTCTTCCAGGGTCTTGGTCCGGCCAAGGGCACGGCCGACTTCACGCTGCTCAGCCGCCACCCGGTACCTGCGCACCAACTCGTAGGCGATGACCACCGAAAGCACGATCACGCCCTGCATGATCAGCACGATCTCGCGCGGGATGCCCGCGACGTCGAGGGAGTTCGCCGTGTTGTCGAGGAAGCCCCACAGCAGCGCCGCGACGGCCATTCCCACCGGGTGGTTGCGCCCGAGGAGGGCGACCGCGATGCCGGTGAAGCCGATGCCCGCCGGGAAGTCCAGCGCGTAGGAGTGCGACGAGCCGAGCAGCTGCGGCATGCCGACCAGGCCCGCCACGGCACCCGAGATCAGCATGGACAGCACGACCATTCGCTTCACGCTCACGCCGCTGGCGACCGCCGCCGACTCCGACAGGCCCGTGGCCTTCAGCTCGAAGCCGAACCTGGTGCGCGACAGCACGAACCAGTAGAGGACACCCACGGCGGCGGCGAGGAAGACCAGGCCGAAGATCGTCGACGACGATCCCTCGACCGAGATGCCCTCGACCTGGCCGCCCTCGGTGATGGGGCGGGTGCTGATGTTGTTGCTGCCCGGCACGTTCTCGGCGAGGCGCGCGGGGTTGAGCAGGTAGGACACCAGGTAGGTCGCGATGGCGTTGAGCATGATCGTGGAGATCACCTCGCTGACGCCGCGCGTGACCTTCAGCAGCGCCGCGATCCCGGACCAGGCGGCGCCGACGAGCATGGCCGCGACGATGGTCATGGTGATGCGGAGGAACGACGGGATGCCATCCATGAACGCCGCGCCCGCGAGCGTCGCCGACAGCATCGCCGCGAGGCGGTACTGGCCGTCGACACCGATGTTGAACAGCTTCATCTTGAAGCCGACGGCCACCGCGACGGCTGCCAGGTAGTACGTCGTCGCCGTGTTGAGCGAGTTGACCAGGGTGCGGGGACGCTGGGCGGCGGTCGACATCGCGTCGACGGTGCCCGCAGGCGAGTGGTCGGTGACCAGCAGGATCACCGCGCAGATCGCGGCGGCGAAGATCAAGGCGCCTAAGGGCGCGGCCAGGCCCAGGAGCAGGGCGCGGGGTGTCAGCCTCCTCATCAGCCTTCCCTCCCCACACCGGTCATCGCGGAGCCGAGTTCTTCCGGGGTCACCGTCGCCGGGTCGTACTGGCCTTCCAGCCTGCCCCGCAGGATCACCGACACCGTGTCGGACATGCCGATCAGTTCCTCCAGGTCGGCCGAGATCAACAGCACCGCCAACTGGTTGGCCCGGGCGGTGCGCACGTGGTCCCAGATCGCGGCCTGGGCGCCGACGTCGACGCCGCGGGTCGGGTGGGAGGCGATCAGCACAACCGGAGCACTGCTCATTTCGCGGCCCACGATGAGTTTCTGCTGGTTGCCGCCCGACAGGGCCGACGCGTTGACCTCGATGCCCGGGGTCCGCACGTCGTACTCCTCGACGATGCGGCGCGTGTCCGCGCGGGCGCCCGCGCGGTCGAGCAGGGGGCCGCGCACGTTGGGGCGGCGGGTCTGGTGGCCGAGGATGCGGTTCTCCCAGAGCGTGGCCTCCAGCAGCACGCCCTGGCGGTGCCGGTCCTCCGGGATGTAGCCCATCCCGGCCTCGCGGCGGTTCTTGGTCGACATCTTGGTGATGTCCGTGCCCGCGAGAGACACCGTGCCCGCCGTCAGAGGGCGGATGCCCATGAGGGCCTCGACCAGCTCTGCCTGCCCGTTGCCCTCCACGCCCGCGATGCCGAGGACCTCGCCCGCGTGGATGGTGAACGACACGTCGTCGAGCACTCGGCGGCCGTCCGGGCTGGTCACGGTCAGGCCGCGGGCTTCGAGGACCGGGCGGTCGGTGACGGTGGATTCCCGCAGCTCAGGCACCGGGAGGGCGCTGCCGACCATCAGCTCGGCCAGCTTGCGCGCGGTGACGTCCTTGGGCAGCACGCTGGCCACCGTGGTCCCCCGCCGCATGACGGTGATCTCGTCGGCTACCGACAGGACCTCGTCGAGCTTGTGCGAGATGAACAGGATCGTCAGGCCCTCGGCCTTGAGTTCGCGCAGGTTGCCGAACAGCTCGTCGACCTCCTGCGGGACGAGCACGGCGGTCGGCTCGTCCAGGATCAGGGTGCGGGCGCCGCGGTAGAGGACCTTGAGGATCTCCACGCGCTGGCGCTGGCCGACGCCGAGGTCGTCGACCAGGTCGTCGGGGTCGATGTTGAGGCCGTAGTTGTCGGAGATCTCGCGGATGCGGTCCCGCGCGGCGGTGAAGTCCAGCCCGATGCCCGACCGGGGTTCGCCGCCGAGGACGACGTTCTCCAGCACGGTCAGGTTGTCGGCCAGCATGAAGTGCTGGTGGACCATGCCGATGCCCGCCCGGATGGCGTCCGCGGGCGAGGTGAACACGAGCGGGCGGCCCCCGACGGAGATGGTGCCCTCGTCGGGGCGCTGCATCCCGTAGAGGATCTTCATCAGCGTGGACTTCCCGGCGCCGTTCTCGCCGACCAGGGCGTGCACGGTGCCCGCCCGGACCGCGATGTTGACGTCGGAGTTGGCGATCACGCCGGGGAAACGCTTGGTGATTCCGCTCAGCTCGACGGCGATGGCAGGATCGCTGCCCGCCTGCGATGGCTCCGTTGACACGGCCGAATCCTTCGATCGAGGGACTGGTGTTTCAGCGTGTGATGCGGCCAGAGGCCCGGGAATCCGCTCTAGCGGTCTCCCGGGCCCCTGGCACGGCCCATCCCGTTCTTACTTCTGGAACGGAACCTTGATCTCGCCCGAGACGATCTTCGCCTTGTACTCGTCGAGCTTGGCCTTGATGTCGTCGACCTTCCCGCCGCTGGTGGAGTAGGACACGCCACCCTGCTTGAGGTCGTAGGTCGTCACGCCCGACTTGAACGTGTTGTCCTTCACCGACTTGATGAAGTCGAACACCGCGACGTCGACGTTCTTGACCATCGAGGTCATGATGATGTCCTTGACGTCGGCCAGCGACGGCAGGTTGTACTGGTCGGAGTCGACACCGATGCCGAGCTTGGTCTTGGCCTTGGCCGCCTTGAACGCGCCGTTGCCGGAACCACCGGCCGCGGCGTAGACGACGTCGACACCGGCGTCGAACATGCCGTTGGCGGCGGTCTCACCCTTGGCCGGGTCGTTGAAGCCGGTGAAGTCCGGCGGCTGGGTCAGGTACTTGACGTCGACGGTGGCGTTCGGGTTCGCGGCCTTGGCACCGGCGGTGAACCCGAGCTCGAACTTGTGGATCAGCGGCACGTTCACGCCACCGATGAAGCCGAGCTTGCCGGTGGTGCTCTTCAGCGCGGCGGCCGCGCCGACGAGGAACGAGCCCTCGTGCTCGGCGAACACCAGGTTGCCGACGTTGTCGGCCTTGGGAGCCTCGCTGTCGATGATGGCGAACTTGACGTCCGCGTAGTCCTTGGACACCTTCTCGACGGACTTCTCGTAGGCGAAGCCGACGGCGATGATGGGGTTGAACCCACCGTCGGCCAGCTGACGCAGCCGGTCTTCCTTCTGCGCGTCGGTCTCGCCCGCGGCGGCCTCGAGCTCCTTGATCTCGATGCCGAACTCGGACTTGGCCTTGTCGAGCCCGCGCGCGGCCGAGTCGTTGAACGACTGGTCACCGCGACCGCCGATGTCGTAGGCCAGGCCGACCTTGACACTGGAAGCCGGGGTGGACGCGCCTGTCGTGGCACCACCTCCGGAGCCGGTGCCGGTGTCCCCGCCGCAACCCGCCAGGCCAAGACCCAGCGCAAGCAGCCCCGCAGCGAGACGAACTCCTCGCATTCGGCGCAAGGCTTTCTCCTTCCGAGATAGTCGCGCCCGGGATGACCGGATCGCGATCGCTATTCGCAGGAAGGTACTCCCCGGTACGGCCTCCGCACCCTCAGCGCGCGGGCCGTGACCCAATCGTTTGCGTTAACTGTGAAGGCTCACTAAGAGTAATAGGGGTCACACGGAGCGCGTCGCGAGTGGACGGCCCTCACCGTGGTCGAAGAGGCATTGTGCGCACCGGCGGCCGTGTCTCGTCTGTCACAGAGAGGATCCGCGCGTTGGGTGCGGTCCGCGCTGCGGGTCTAGCATCCGCTCAGACCGAAGTCCACCGCCGCCGTCCACGACAGACCCCGGCTGAGGACGTTCCAAACACATCGGAGGCCGTCCACCGTGTCCGACACGGCCAGCGCCACGGAAGTGGCCAGCGGATCCCGCCGCACCGGGACGCTGTACCGGGGAGACCCGGGCATGTGGTCCTGGGTGGCGCACCGCATCACCGGGGTACTCACCTTCTTCTTCCTGTTCGCGCACGTGCTCGACACCGCCCTGGTGCGGGTGTCGCCGAACGCCTACGACGAGATCATCGAGACCTACAAGACCCCGATCGTGAACCTCATCGAGGTCGGCCTGGTCGGCGCGGTGCTCTATCACGCGCTCAACGGCATCCGGGTCATGCTGGTCGACTTCTGGGAGAAGGGCGCGCGCTACCAGAAGCAGATGCTCTGGGTGATCCTCGGCCTCTGGGTCCTGGTGATGATCCCCGGCGCCTACTTCATGCTCGTGCGCACGGTGACTGAGATGTTCGGGGGCCACTGATGACTCTGTCTCTGGACAAGCCGCGCACCCCGCGCCGCCCGGCCGCCCGCCGCAGCAACTTCGAGATGATCAGCTGGCTGTTCATGCGCATCTCGGGCATGGCGCTGGTGGTCCTCGTGCTCGGCCACCTGTTCATCATGAACATCCTCGACGACGGCGTGCACCGAATCAATTTCGCCTTCGTCGCGGGCCGCTGGTCGAGCCCGTTCTGGCAGTTCTGGGACCTGTCGATGCTGTGGCTCGCCGAGATCCACGGCGGCAACGGCCTGCGCACGATCATCAACGACTACGCGCGCAAGGACACCACCCGGTTCTGGCTGAAGATGATGCTCTACGTGTCGATGGTGCTGATCCTGGCGCTGGGCTCGTACGTGATCTTCACCTTCGACCCGAACATCCGCGCGGACTAGGACGGCGACCTCCCCATGCAGTTCCACAAATACGACGTCGTGATCGTGGGCGCTGGCGGCGCGGGCATGCGTGCCGCGATCGAGGCCGGTCAGCGCTCCCGCACGGCGGTGCTCACCAAGCTGTACCCGACCAGGTCCCACACGGGCGCTGCCCAGGGCGGCATGTGCGCCGCGCTGGCCAACGTCGAGGAGGACAACTGGGAGTGGCACACCTTCGACACGATCAAGGGCGGCGACTACCTGGTCGACCAGGACGCCGCCGAGATCATGGCGAAGGAGGCCATCGACGCGGTCCTCGACCTGGAGAAGATGGGCCTGCCGTTCAACCGCACGCCCGAGGGCAAGATCGACCAGCGGCGCTTCGGCGGCCACACCCGCAACCACGGTGAGGCCGCGGTCCGCCGCGCCTGCTACGCCGCGGACCGCACCGGCCACATGATCCTGCAGACGCTGTACCAGAACTGCGTCAAGCACGGCATCGAGTTCTACAACGAGTTCTACGTCCTCGACATCTGCATGACCGAGACGGAGGACGGCCCGGTCTGCACGGGTGCGGTTGCCTACGAGCTGGCCACCGGCGAGATCCACGTCTTCCAGGCCAAGGCCGTCGTGTTCGCGACCGGCGGCTTCGGCAAGGTCTTCAAGACCACCTCGAACGCGCACACCCTGACCGGCGACGGCATGGGCATCGTGTTCCGCAAGGGCCTGCCGCTGGAGGACATGGAGTTCTACCAGTTCCACCCGACCGGCCTCGCGGGCCTGGGCATCCTCCTCACCGAGGGCGCCCGCGGCGAGGGCGCGATCCTGCGCAACGCCTCGGGTGAGCGGTTCATGGAGCGCTACGCCCCGACCATCAAGGACCTCGCGCCGCGCGACATCGTCGCCCGGTCGATGGCCCTTGAGGTGCTCAACGGCAACGGCGCGGGCCCGAACAAGGACTACGTGCTGCTGGACTGCACGCACCTGGGCGCCGAGGTCCTGGAGACCAAGCTGCCCGACATCACCGAGTTCGCGCGGACGTACCTCGCCGTCGACCCGGTGACCGAGCCGGTCCCGGTGTACCCGACCGCCCACTACGCCATGGGCGGCATCCCGACCAACATCCACGGCGAAGTGCTGCGGGACAACGACAACGTCGTCCCCGGCCTCTACGCCGCGGGCGAGTGCGCGTGCGTCTCGGTGCACGGCGCGAACCGCCTTGGCACGAACTCGCTGCTGGACATCAACGTCTTCGGTCGGCGCGCGGGCCTGGCGGCGGCGGAGTACGCGGCGAACCACTCCCATGTGGACCTTCCCGCCAACCCGGCCGCGGCCGTGCAGGCGCAGGTCGAGCTGGTGCTGTCCGACCAGGGCAAGGAGCGCGTCGCGGACATCCGCACCGAACTCCAGGCCACGATGGACGCCAACGCGTCGGTGTACCGCACCGAGGAGACGCTGAAGCAGGCACTGCACGACGTACAGGCGCTGAAGGACCGCTACGCCCACATCACGGTGATGGACAAGGGCAAGCGGTTCAACACGGACCTGCTGGAGGCCGTCGAGCTGGGCTTCCTGCTGGAGTTGGCCGAGGTCCTGGTCGTCGGCGCGTTGGAGCGCAAGGAATCCCGCGGCGGCCACGCCCGCGAGGACTACCCGAACCGCGACGACACGAACTTCATGCGCCACAGCATGTTCTACAAGCAGGGCGACGGTCTGAAGTCCGACATCCGGATCGACTACAAGCCCGTCACCTTCACCCGGTACAAGCCGATGGAGCGCAAGTACTGATGTCTGCCGCAACTGTTGCCAGTGGAGTCCGGGGCGACCAGCCGCCCGTGCCGGACGGCGCCGTCACCATCACGGTGAAGATCCTGCGCTTCAACCCGGAGACCGACTCCGAGCCGCGCTGGGAGTCCTTCGGCGTCCCCGCGCTGCCGACCGACCGGGTGCTGAACCTGCTGCACTACGTCAAGTGGTACTTCGACGGGACCCTCACGTTCCGCCGGTCCTGCGCCCACGGCATCTGCGGCTCCGACGCCATGCAGATCAACGGCGTGAACCGGTTGGCCTGCAAGGTTCTGGTGAAGGACCTGATGGCCGGGCGCGGGAAGCACACGACGATCACGGTCGCGCCGATCAAGGGGCTGCCGGTTCACAAGGACCTGCTTGTGGACATGGAGCCGTTCATGGAGGCGTTCCGGGCGGTGAAGCCGTTCCTGATCACCTATGGGAACGAGCCGACCCGGGAGCGGATCCAGTCGGCGGCGGACCGGGAGCGGTTCGACGACACGACCAAGTGCATTCTCTGTGCTTGCTGTACGACGTCGTGTCCGGTGTTCTGGAACGAGGGCTCGTACTTCGGTCCGGCCGCGATCGTGAACGCGCACCGGTTCATCTTCGACTCCCGGGATGAGGGCGCGCAGGAACGTCTGGACATCCTGAACGACGCTGAAGGTGTTTGGCGTTGCCGGACGACCTTCAACTGCACGGACGCTTGTCCGCGTGGCATCCAGGTCACCAAGGCGATCCAGGAAGTGAAGCGGGCACTGCTTTTCCGCCGCTGACACCGTTTCAATGGGGCCGCTCCGTCTGGGGCGGCCCCTTTGTCATGGTCAGACGGAGTACGCCCATTCCCATCCGGCTTCGGCGCCGCCGAGGGTGTAGATGAGTACGCCGGACTTGTTCTTCGTGTCGAGAACGATCTTTCCCTTGTACTTCTGGCTGGACTTGAACCCATCCGTCGGGAAGCGATCGTCGGAGAAGCAGGAGTAGGTAGCCATGGTGGCCAGGTCGGTCTCCGTGACGCCGTCGGGTCCGATCGTGCTGAACGAGTTCGGATTCAGCGCGAACCCGCCGACCATGGGATCGAGGTCGGCCGCCGTGGTGACCGAGATGTCGAGCACGAGAAAGTTGCCGTGCTCCGGCTTGCTGGAATCAGTGAACGAGCCGTAGTTCTTGTCGCACGTACCCGTCATGGACATCGAGTCGAGGGTGAAGGAGAACTCCTCCTTCCCGCCTTTGAGCTTGTTCGTGATCACCGCGGGCTCGCCTGCCTGCTTGACGAGGTTGCCGCGTTCATTGGTCGCCGGTTTGCTCGCGGCGTCCTTCGCGTCGGTTGACCGACCCGCGACCGAACACGCGGTCGACAAAGACAACGCCATCGCGACCAAGACAGTCAAAAGCCTGGGCATGATTCCTCGGATCTCCGGGCGGCCCCTCACCACCGATGACCGTCTGTCGCCGAGAGGAAGCCTGCCGTTACGACGTCACTCGATCGGGTGATCATGGACCTGGTGGCCTAACACCCTGCCCTTGCGGTGCGAGACCTGACTGGCGAAGGGGGACGCGAGTGGGGAATCCAAATCAGCCGCGTGGGCCGGACGGGAAATGGGTCAAAGGGTCCGCGGGCCTGGTGGCGTTGGGGATCGCGGGCGCGATAGCCATGAGCGGTGGAGCCGGTGGAGGTGGCGTGGCCGGCAGTGCGGCCGATGCCGCCGGGACGTCCGGCGGCGTCTCCGCGCGGGTGCGGCAAGGCAAGGACTCCGCCCGCAAAGGCAAGGGCGATGACGCCTGGCGGAAGATGAATCTGAAGAAGGTCAAGGAGACCTCCAAAGGCGCCATCGACTGTGCGGTCAACTCCTACGGGCAGGTTCGCGACTTCTTCCTCCGCAACCCCTGCAAGTCCCTCGACCGCACTCTCATAACCCTCACCGACCCCGCAGGAAACTCGTTCGTCGTTTCCGTGTCCTGGGTGCGAATGCGGGACAAGAGTGACGTCGGCGATCTGAAGACACTGATCGACACCGACGGGACCGGCAGCGTCGCACCGCTGATGTTCAGCGTCCTGAAAAGCCAGGGCGTCCGGTTCACCGGAAACCCGTTCCACTCACGAAAAGACCGCGACGTCCTGATCGTCGCCGAAGGGGCCGTGGTGTCGGGGAAGCCGGATTCCGCGCTGATGGAGGGCACCGTCGAGGTCGCCGCCGAGCTCATGCCGCGCAAATGAAAGGCGGTGTGGCGAAGGACCGCCACACCGCCCGGAAACCGATCAGATGAACTGGACGCCGAAGTCGGTGCAGCGGGGCTGGAAGTTCGCCGGGCCGTCAGCCAGAGCGTTCATCGTCATCTGCAGAGTCGGGCCGTCGTTGAACAAGCCCACGTGGCCCGCGAAGTCCCACGGGCACTTGTCCTGCAGCACGATGTTGTTCGCCCCAGCCAACGCCTGTGAGGTGTAAGGCGTGACCACGGTGTCGAACTTCGTCGCGATCACCGTGTACTTCGGGCCCGCCGGAACGGTGTTCCCGTCCGCCCACAGCGCCTTCGTGTAATCGCTGGAGTAGGTCTGGTCGATGACGCCGGGGAACTGGGCGACATTGGAGATTCCGGTGACGAAACCCATCAGGTTCAACGCGTTGCCGAGGTTCACGATCCCGTTCAGCGTCGTCCCGTGTGAGCTCGGGGCCCAGCCGACATAGTGTGCGACCTGGGAAGCTCCGCCCATCTTCTTGATCCACCACATCGGGACGCTGCCGCCCTGCGAGTGGCCGATGATGTCGACCTTCGCCGCGCCGGTGGCCTGGCGGACGCGGGTGACGAAGGCGTCCAGTTGGGCCGCTGACTTGGTGATCGAGTCCAGGCCGCCGACGCGGTCGAAGGACACCGCCGTGAAGCCGTAATTCATCGCGAAGACGCAGTAGCCAGCGTTGGTCAGGCGGGGAGCCGCCTTGACGAAGTTGGCGCCGATGTTGGCGAAGGTGCCGGGGAGCATCACCACCGGGTTCGGGTGGGCTGCGGTCGGTTTGCACGACCAGTCGTTCGCGCCGCGGACCGCTCCTGGGGACGCCAGGTAGTTGTAGACGGCTTCGGCGAGGCCGCCCTCTGGCAGGGCTTGGGCCTGGGCGGGGGCCGCGCCGAAGGTGGTCGCGATGATCGCGGCCACGGCGATGGCGGAGGCGCGCAGGGAAAAGCGCCGCATGGGTTGCTCCTCTGGTGGCAGGGTTACCAGCAAGTAGCAATATGGTTACGCGGCGAAGCGGGTTGTGTCTTTGGCCACTCGAACAAGATTCACCGGTCGATGTCGTGACCGGTCACAACGGCTAGTAGACGTAGAAGGTCAGCAGATCCGCGCTGACCGGCGGGAACAGGGCGTTCATCAGCTTCTTGTCCGGCCCCGAATAGACATCCGGGTGACGCTGCCTTAGGCCGTCGATGCCAAGCGGGCCGAACAGCAGCGCTGGCACCAGGTCCGGCGGGCAGCCCGCGCCGTTCTGGGCGTACTGCATGACCCCACCGGGCCGCATCGGGCCGACCGCGCCGTCCTTGACGCTGAAGCGGACATGGGAGCGGTAGAACGACAGCAGGACCTCCGCGTCCGCGAACCCGGCCACCCGGTCCGACAGCACCGGACGCAGGTGCTCCAGCAGCGCCACGGGATCGGGCACGCGCAGGTAGTACTGCAGCGCCTGCGGGTTCTCCACCGGGCCGAGATAGGGCTCCAACGCGGTCAGGCCAGGCCGCACGGCGACCGTCGCGTCCGGGAAGAAGCCCAGCAGCGCGACGGCGGCCTCGTCGTCGACGGCCGCGATCTCCAGCAGCCGCACGCCCTCCTCGGGCGGCGTGGTGCGGCACGTCGCGACCACCGCTCCGGCGCGCGAGACCACCCACTGGGTGCTGCCGTCGCGGTCGACGATCCAGTGCCAGCAGTCCGGCGAGTGCGGCATCCGCACGTCGGCGATCTGGGCGCGGTCCTGCAAGGCCGACATCGTGGGGATGTCGGCTGTGGTCGCCGGGCGGATCGTGTAGCCGTCGACCGACGGCTTGGCCGTCTGGGGGCGGAAAGGCTCGATCGGGATGACGTAGGAATAGCCGAACTGCCGGTAGAAGTACGGGATCCCGAGCATGACGTTCATCAGGTGCCCGCGCGCGGCGGACCGGGCGTGGGCCCACTCCATCAGCGCGCGCACCAGGCCGCGGCCTTCATACTCCGTGTCGGTCGCGACCAGCTCGACCTGACCGGCCGGGATGGCGACCCCGCCCAGGTACACAGTCTCGTCGAGCAGGGTCAGCGTGGAGACGACCTTGTCGCCGTCCACCGCGACCGCGCAGCAGTCCCAGCCCGCGCGCTCGACCACCAGCCGGTGGTCGAGTTCGTCCGCGGGCTCGCCGCGCGCCACCAGCAGGGCGGCGATCTGGTCGAGGTCTGCGGGGCCTGCCTGGCGGATGCGCATCGACGCAGTGTTGGCCCGGAAAGCCCCCTGCGCAAACGCTTTTCAGCTCTCCAGCACGGTGAACGTGATGCCGGCCGCGATCAGCCTGGCGAGCAGCGCGTCGCCCATCGCGATGGCCGTGGTGGTCTGGCCGGACACCGTGGGCAGTTCGTCGAAGGCCAGGCACAGGGCCGACTCCGACAGCATCTTCGCGGTCTCGTCGTAGCCGGGGTCGCCGCCCGCTACCTCGGTGACCACGCGCTTGCCGCCGCCCGTGCCGACGAACCGGACCTTGAACCACGACTTGGCCCGCTTCGCCGCCGACGGCCCGTCCCCGGGCTTCCTGCGGCCCAGCAGCCACTCCCGCACCGGCTTGACCTGGGCGGCGGCGAACATGGCCGCGACACCGCCGACGAGACCGACTGCCACCGGCAGCTTCCGCACCGCGATGTAGTGGCCGTAGCTGAACGCCGGGCCGTAGCGCTCCAGCGCCCGCGCGCTGCGCAGCACGATCTGCGGGTCGATGGTCGGGGCGGGCAGCGCCCACGCCTGCGCGTCCTTGGCGAAGTGCGGCCTGCCGGACACTCCGCGCACCTTGCGGCCTTCAGGGCGGCCCTCGGCCCTACGTCGCTCGCCCGCGATCTTGGTGCTCGTCCGCAGCCGGGAGAACGCGGTGATCGCCGAGTGGAACGTGCCGCCGGAGAAGTCGGCGGACGCGCGCACATAGCCGTTGACGGTCAGCGGCACGTCCTCCGGCAGTTGCTGGACGGTGAAGTACACGCCCAGGTCGTACGGGATCGAGTCGAAGCCGCACGCGTGCACCAGCCGCGCGCCGGTCTCGACGGCCTTGGCGTGGTGGCGCAGGTAGGTCTGGTCGACGAACTCGGGCTCGCCGGTCAGGTCGACGTAGTCGGTCCCCGCCGCCGCGCAGGCGCCGACGAGCGCGTCGCCGTAGGCCACGTACGGGCCGACCGTGGTCACCACGACCCGCGCGGCCTCGGCCACGGCCTTGAGCGAGTCCGGGTCGGTCACGTCGGCGGACAGCAGGTCCATCTCGGACAGCACCGGGTCGATCGCGGCGAGCCGCTCGCGGACGCTCTCCAGCTTGGCCTTGTTCCGCCCCGCCAGCGCCCAGCGCAGCTTGGCCGGGGCGTTGCGCGCGAGGTACTCCGCGGTCAGCGCGCCGGTGAAGCCGGTGGCGCCGAACAGGACGATGTCGTAGCTGCGGCCGGTAGGCATGACCAGGACATTACCCGTCGGTAACCCGATCAGTGAAGGCGCCGTGCGTAGTCGCCCCGACACCGGCGGCCACGTGTGGGTGATAGGGCGGATCGTGGCCGGATCGTGACAGGCCCTAATCTGCACACGTGCGCTTCGCAGCCCGCCAGACCGTGCCCGCCGTCCTTCTGTCGTTGTGCGCAGTGGTCGCGTCGGCACCCTGGGCCACTGCCCAGCCGACCACCGCGGGCCAAAAGCCCGCGGCGACCAGCGCGCAGTGCCAGAACCACGACCGCCCGCCGCCGCCGATCGACACCTCGGAGGAGCCCAAGCCCGGCCAGCCGAGCCCCAAGCCCCTGCCGGTCCCGGTCGAGCCGGTCGGCGGCACCCACATGGGTGAGTGCGGCCTGGTCCAGCCCGCCGGTTCGCCCGCTCCCCCGGACGTCACCTCGGCGTCCTGGGTGATCGCCGACGTCGACTCCGGCGCCGTGCTGGCCGCGAAGGACCCGCACGCCCGCGAACGTCCCGCGTCGCTGATCAAGGTCCTGCTCGCCATCGTGGCGATCCGTGAGCTGCGGCCCGACCAGATCGTCGTCGGCACCGCCGAGGACGCCGCGCAGGAGGGCACCAAGGTCGGGGTCGGCCCCGGTGGCCAGTACACCGTCCGCCAACTGCTGCAGGCCCTGGTCATGCGCTCGGGCAACGACGCGGCGCACGCGCTGGCCCGCGAACTCGGCGGCGTGCCCAACGCGCTGTCGAAGATGAACGCGCTGGCCAAGGAGATGGGCGCGCTCGACACGCGCGCGGCCACCCCGTCCGGCCTCGACGGACCTGGCATGAGCACGTCGGCCTACGACCTGAGCCTGCTCGTCCGCGCGGCGATGAAGCACAAGGAGTTCACCGAGGCCATCGCCACCCGGTCGATCGACTTCCCCGGCTACGGCAGCAAGCCCGGCTACAAGGTCACCAACGACAACCGCCTGCTCGGCGTCTACCCGGGCTTCCTCGGCGGCAAGACCGGCTTCACCGACGACGCCCGCCACACCTACCTCGGCGTCGCCGAGCAGGGCAAGCGCAGGCTCTCGGTGGTCCTGCTGCGCGGCGAGCGCAACCCGGCGCCGCTGGCCGACCAGGCGGGCAAACTCCTCGACTGGGGCTTCGCGCTGGCCAAGTCATCGGCCAAGCCCGTCGGCCAGCTCGTCGACAAGGCCCCGGAGGTCCAGAGCAAGCAAGAGGGTGCCGCCCAGCCGGGCATCACCCCGACCAGCGACGCCGCGGTCGCCGCAGGCCAGCCCCTGGACACCCAGCGGTCGGCGTTCGGCACGTTCGGCGTGCCGCTGGTGATCCTGGCGGGCATCGCGGTACTCGCGTCGTTCGCGCTGTGGATCAAACGGCAGCGCGCCAAGGCCGCCCGCGCCCGCCGGGCAGCGGCGGCGATCTAGCGGCGTCGGCGCAGCGCCAGGCCGACGAGGGCGCCGATCCCGAGGAGTCCGGCCGCCTCGCCGACGCGGGGGGAGCGGGAGACCTCGACGGTCTGGCGGATCACCGCGGGCGGCGGCGCGGGCACCGGCTCCTTGATGATGTTCTCCTTGGCCGTGGCCGTCCACGCGGTGATGAACAGCAGCATCCGCGACACCAGGTTGGCGAACACCAGCAGACCCACGATCGGGCCGACGATCGTGCCGAGCGGGCCGCCGATCACGATGTTGAGGTAGATCGTCCCGACCACCTTGAGCGCCTCGAAGGCCACCGCCGCGGCGAGTGCGCCGCGCATGGCGCTGCGGAGGCGGACGGGGGTGCGGGGCAGGCGGGTGATCACCCAGAGGAACACCAGCCAGTTCGCCGCCAGCGACAGCAGGGTGGTGATCACGACAAGCAGGACCTTCGCCCAGCCGTAGCCGCCGAGGCCGATCGCGTCGAGCAGCCAGTCGGCCGCGCCCACGCCGAGGGCGCTCAGGCCGAACGACAGGACCATCGCGACGCCGAGGCTCAGCAGTGACAGCAGGTCGACGGCGATGCCGCGGAGGAACGGCTGCTGGACCGGCTTCTGGCCCCACTGCGCGGTCAGCGCGTCGCGCAGGTTCGTCATCCAGCCGAGGCCGGTGTAGAGGGCGGTGATCAAACCGATGACACCGACCTTGCCGCGCTCCTCCACCGCCGCGTTGACCAGGTCGGTCAGCAGGTCGCGCAGGCCGGACGGGGCCGCCTCGGTGATCGACTTCTGCAGCTCGGCCAGCGTCTCCGGCTGGCCTGCCAGCACAAAGCCGGTGACCGCGACCGCGATCAGCAGCAGCGGGAACAGCGACAGCACGCTGAAGTAGGTGATCGACGCGGCGAAATGGTTGCCGTAGCGCTCGGTGAAGGCGTCGTAGGCCCGGATCAGATGATCGATGCCGGGCCGCCGCCGACGCAACCGGGCGATCTTGGACTCGGGCTGCGCCGCGCTATCTGTCACGGCCAAAGCCTATTGCCGCCTGGTCGGTCCCGCATGGCTACTTCGACGGAAGCAGGAACCCGATCTTGTCGTAGACCCTGGCCAGCGTCGCCGACGCGACCTCGCGGGCCCGCTCGGCGCCGCGGGCCAACACCTTGTCCAGCTCGGCCGGGTCGTCCAAATAGGACTTCACCTGGTCGCGGACCGGGGTGACGAAGTCGGCTACGACGTCGCCGAGGTCCTTCTTCAGGTCGCCGTAGCCCTTGCCGTCGTAGGCGGCCTGGAGTTCGGCGATCGTCTGCCCGGTGAGGGCGGAGTAGATGCTGAGCAGGTTGCTGACGCCCGGCTTGTTCTCCGGGTCGAAGACGACCTCGCGGCCGGTGTCGGTGACCGCGGAGCGGATCTTCTTCGCCGAGACCTTCGGGTCGTCGAGCAGATCGATGATCCCGGCCGGGGTCGACGCCGACTTGCTCATCTTCGCGCCGGGTTCCTGCAGGTCGTAGATCTTGGCCGTGTCCTTGAGGATGTAGGCCTCCGGCGGCATGAACGTCTTGCCGAAGCGGGAGTTGAACCGCTGCGCGAGGTCGCGGGTCAGCTCGAGGTGCTGGCGCTGGTCCTCGCCGACCGGGACATACTGCGGCCGGTAGACCAGGATGTCGGCGGCCTGCAGGATCGGGTAGGTGAACAGGCCGACGCTGACCCGGTCGGCGGTCTGCTTGGCCGACTTGTCCTTGAACTGCGTCATCCGGCCCGCCTCGCCGAAGCCGGTCAGGCACTGCATGACCCAGCCCATCTCGGCGTGCTCGGGGATCTGGCTCTGCACGAACACGGTGGCCCGGTCCGGGTCGAGGCCGAGTGCGAGCAGCTGGGCCACCGACACCCGAGTGCGCTTGCGCAGCAGCTTCGGCTCGTGCTCGACGGTGATCGCGTGCAGGTCGGCGATGAAGTAGAACGCGTCGTGAGTCTCCTGCAGCGCCACCCACTGGCGCACGGCGCCGAGGTAGTTGCCCAGGTGGAAGGAGTCGGCGGTCGGCTGGATGCCCGACAGCACACGCGGCTTGGGCGCTGGGGCGGTGCTCTGCCCGACGGAACTCTGCTCGATCGACACGTGCCGATTGTCCCAGTCCTGGTTAGGCCGGGTCGTGCCGGGTTGGGGCGAGGGTTGACGCACTGCGCCATCCGGTGGATTGCCCATAGGGTGCGGTGATGACAAGTTCTGCGGACCGGGTGGCGATCGCCTGATCGGCGTGCCGTCCGCTCGCAACAGTCACCCTCTGGAGGTTCTCCGTGTTCAGTCGATCCCGGCTCCGCGTCCTCGGCGGAGCGGTGGTGATCGCCGCCGTCACCGGACTCACCGTCGCCGCGACCCAGTCCGCGACCGCGGCCCCGGTCGCCGCCGACGGTCCCGCCGCGCACTTCGTCGTGCTCGGCGCCCAAGGCCGCGGCTTCGAGAAGGCCGAGGCCGCGGTCACCGCGTCCGGCGGCACCATCGTCAAGAGCTGGCCCCAGATCGGCGTCGTCGTCGCCACGTCGGCCGACCCCGACTTCGCCAAGGTCGTGCGGAGCAAGCCCGGCGTGACCGGCGCGGGCGCCACGCAGAACCTCGCCGAGCTGGCCGCCCCGCCTGCGGCCCTGTCGGCGCAGTCCGCCGACTCGGCGCAGACGCGGTCGTCGTCCACGCAGCGCGCGCTGGAGGACACCGAGCAGGTCGTCGACAGCCCGCAGGGTGCCGTCGGCGCCCCGGAGCCGCTGTCGGCGAACCAGTGGGACCTCAAGATGATCAAGGCCGACCAGGCGCACGCGATCAACGAGGGCAGCTCGGACGTCGTCGTCGGCGTGCTCGACTCCGGCATCGAGGCCACCCACCCCGACCTCGCCGCCAACGTCGACGCGTCGAAGTCGGTCGGCTGCACCAACCAGGGTGTGCCGGACACCTCCCCGGCCGCGTGGTCGCCGACCACCAGCGACCACGGCACCCACGTCGCGGGCTCGATCGCCGCGGCGCGCAACGGCGTCGGCATCGTCGGCGTGGCGCCGGGCGTCAAGCTGGCCTCGATCAAGGTCGTCAACGACGACGGCTACATCTGGCCCGAGTACGCGATCTGCGGGTTCATCTGGGCCGCCGAGCACGGCGTGCACGTCACGAACAACTCGTACTTCGTCGACCCGTGGTACCTGTGGTGCAAGGACGACGCCGACCAGAAGGCCGTCGCCGAGGCCGTCAGCCGCGCCATCCAGTACGCCAACCGCAACGACGTGGTCAACGTCGCCGCGCTCGGCAACAGCAACTGGGACCTGTCGCACGACATCGTCGACTCGGGCAGCCCGAACAACGGCACCCCGGTCGAGCGGCTCACCGGTGAGTCCTGCACGAAGCTCCCGGCCGAGGTCCACGGCGTCGTCGGCGTCTCGTCGGTCGGCGTGAAGGGTCTCAAGTCGTACTTCTCGAACTACGGCAAGACCGAGACCGAGGTGGCCGCGCCCGGCGGCGACCGCATGCAGATCCCGGCCACCCCCGACGCCAACGGCCGCATCCTGTCGACCGTGGTCAACGGCAAGTGGGGCTACAAGCAGGGCACCTCGATGGCCTCCCCGCACGCCGCGGGCGTCGTCGCGCTGATCCGCTCGGCGCACCCGGACTGGAAGGCCCAGCGCGTCATCAACGCCCTGGCCCAGGACGCCGACCGCCAGGCGTGCCCCGCGGGCACGTACGACCCGGACGGCACCGGCAACTGGACGGCGACCTGCGAGGGCGGCGTCACCGGCCGCGGCTTCTACGGCGCGGGCCTGATCGACGCGCTCGACGCGGTCAAGTAAGACCCACCGGGTAAGAGGAAGGCCCCGCAGGAGATCCTTGGGTTCAAGAGGTCGTTGCAACACCTGAGTTGAGGGGTTGCGGTGGACTTTGAGATCCGGATCGACCGGGGGCCGCAGGGCGGGAAGAAGTTGGCCCGTGAGCGGGAGCTTTACCTTTCCCTGATGGATCAGGGGATGAGCAACACTCAGGCGTGCCGGGTCGTGGGAGTCAACGAGCGGACCGGGCGTGAGTGGCGTCATGGGCGGCCGGAAGGTCGTGTGAAGAGGTCCCGTCCGCCGGCGCGCAAGACAGCGCGGGTGGGCGGGACCTCGTCTCGTTTCCTGACCGAGGACGAGCGGATCGTGATCGCCGATTTGCGGCGGGCGAGGGCCACAATGCGGGCGATCGCGGCGGAGCTGGACCGTCCGGTCTCGACGATCAGCCGGGAGCTCAAACGCAACTCCCACCAGGTCAGTGGCGATTATCGACCGCATGCCGCGCAGGCTCGTGCCGATGCGCGGCGGGCTCGTCCGAAGGGCGGGAAACTGGCCGCCTGCCAGGAGTTGCGTGAGGTGGTCGAAGGGCGGCTGGGGCTGGAATGGAGCCCGGAGCAGATCAGTCGTAGCCTGCGGCGGGAGTTTCCCGACCGGCCGGAGATGCGGGTGTCGCACGAGACGATCTACCAGGCCCTGTATGTCCAGGGCCGGGGTGAGCTGCGACGCGAGCTGACGCGGGCCTTGCGCACCGGCCGCACCTATCGCAAGCCCCAGACCAGGCCTGATCAGCGCACGCCCCGCTTCACCGCGCCGATGGTGATGATCAGCGAACGCCCCGCCGACGCCGAGGATCGGGCGGTTCCAGGTCATTGGGAAGGCGATCTGATCATCGGCAAGGACCAGAAGTCCCAGATCGGCACCCTGGTCGAACGCTCCACCCGCTACGTGCTGCTCGTGCACCTGCCCGCGGACCGGACCGCCGAGACCGTCCGCGACGCCCTGGCCGACACCATCGCGACGCTGCCCGCCGAGCTGAAACGGTCTCTGACCTGGGACCAGGGCAGTGAAATGGCGTTGCACCACCAGTTCAGCACCGCCGCCGGCCTGCCGGTCTACTTCTGTGACCCGCATTCACCCTGGCAACGCGGCTCCAACGAGAACACCAACGGCTTGCTGCGCCAGTACTTCCCCAAGGGCACCGACCTGTCGGTCCACGGCCCCGAACACCTCAACATGATCGCCGCCAGACTCAACGGCCGCCCACGCAAAACGCTCGGCTGGGAAACCCCAGCCGAGCGTCTCGCTAAGCTTCTGGCCGAAGCCAGTTGATCACTTCTGTTGCAACGACCCCTTGAAAGCGCCGATCTCCTGCGGGGCCTTCGTACGTTCTCAGTCCTGGCTGACGGTCGCGCGGACCGGCTGTCGCGGCCCGGGCAGGGGAACCTGCGGGGCCTTGGCGACCTTGCGCCTGCGGACCAGTCCCACGACGACTCCGACGACTCCGACCACGACCGCGACGATCCCGACCGGGTCGGTCAGTCCGCCCGCTCCCGCGCTCTCCGTCATCGTCTGCGCCGCGGCCGCCTGCGTCGACCACACGACCTGCGCGGATGCGAGCGCCCCGACCACCGCGACCCGCCGCGCATGACTGCGCAGAGTCTCCGCGTTCACGACCTGACACCGCCTGACACCGTTGTACCGTCCCTCGATTGGACTAAGCACACTGCGTGGACCATGAAAAAGCTACCGAGTGTGTCAACCCTGCGTCCCCAAAACCGCACTATCGGTTGTCGCCAGCGAGCGTAGCCGTCGGCGGACGGCTCACTTCGAGGGGGTAGTCGATCACTGGCCCGCGTGTCCGAATCCGAGGGTTGCCTGTCCTGGCCGACCCGGCGCCCGCCGCCCTAGCGTGGGAGATACCCCAGGGAGGTATGGATGCTCACGACGCTCACGTCCAGGAAGTTCTGGCTCCACTACGGCGAGATGGTCGCCGCGATGATCGTCGGCATGCTGGTGCTGATGCCGGTGTCGATGCTGTTGTTCCCCGATCCCGGCGTGGAGTGGGGGGCGATGCTGATGGCCACCACGATGGCCATCGGGATGACCGCGTGGATGGCCGTCCGCGGCCACTCGTGGACGTCGATCGCGTGGATGGACGCGGCGATGTACGTGCCGTTCCTGATCCTGTTCCCGCCCTACTGGGCGGGCTGGATCTCCGGGGACGCGGTGATGGTGGCGGGCCACGTCCTGATGCTCCCCGCGATGGCAGCCGTCATGCTGCGCCACTGACGGCTAGGCGGTCCAGTCGTAGACGGCTGTGACGGGTGCGTGGTCGGACCAGCGCTCGTCATAGCTCGCCGCCCGCTCCACCGTCACCGAGACCGCGCGCGACGCCAGGCCGGGGGTGGCCACCTGGTAGTCGATGCGCCAGCCGGAGTCGTTGTCGAACGCCTTCCCCCGGTAGGACCACCACGTGTACGGCCCTGGCCCCTCCGGCTCCAGCATCCGCTGCACGTCGCGGTACTCGGTGAACACCTGGCCCATCCACGCCCGCTCGCCCGGGGTGAAGCCCGCGTTCTTCCGGTTGGCCTTCCACGCCTTCAGGTCGATCTCCTGGTGGGCGATGTTCCAGTCGCCGCACACCACGACCTCGCAGCCGCTCGCGGCGGCCTTCTCGCGCAGTTCGGTCAGGTAGGGCAGGAAGGTGGCCATGAAGCGCTCCTTCTGCTCCTGCCGCAGGGTGCCCACGTCGCCGCTCGGCAGGTACACGCTGCCCACCACGAGGCCGGGGAACCACGCCTCGACGTAGCGGCCGCTGGCCTCGAACTCCGGGACGCCGTGGCCGACGCGGACGCTGGTCGGCTCCTGGCGGGCGTAGATCGCCACACCATTGCGGCCCTTGAGGATCGTCGAGTCCGCGTGCACCGTGTGCCATCCCGGCGGCGCGGCCAGCTCGGCGGGCAGATCGTCCGCGGTGGCGCGAACCTCTTGGAGGCACACGAAGTCGGCGGGCGTCGCCGCCAGCCACTCGACGAAGCCCTTCTTGGCCGCGGCGCGCAGGCCGTTGACGTTGATCGTGGTAACCGTCAGCACCCGCACACTCTAATCAGCACGGACTCGGGCCAAGGGATCAACCGGCCGGGCGGCCTGGCATCCGTCGACACCGGATCAGCAGGTGTGGCCCGGCAGCGCCTTGAGGAACTCGGCCGAGGCCCAGCGGTCGGCGCCGATCTTGCGGAAGCCGTTCTGCACCGCGGTGTCGGCGTCGGTCTCGGCGCCCTGCTTGAACTTGCCGACGACGCCCGCGTTGATGTCCGGCGCCGAGCGGACGTTGAGCACGTCGGCGGTGACCGAAACGCGGCACTTGGCCTCGCCGCTGGTCGGCGAGCTGCCGTTGGCCTCCCCGCCGACCGAGTAGAGATAGGCCACGGCGACGACGGCACCGCCGATGAGCACTGTCTTGGGCACGAGCAGCACTGGGCACGCTCCTTGTCGCGGTACTCCTGTGTCCACGGTCCCGTACGCCATGGCGGTCGCGCCAGTGATCGTCGGCGGAAACACCCGTCGGAGCCAATGATCATGACGGAGCGTGACGCGGACAGCGAGAAGCCCCCCGCCACAGGGCGAGGGGCTTCCCGGACGAGTGTCAGCCAGCCATCTTCTTCTGGAGGTTCTCGTCGAGCGTGCCGAGGAAGTCCTCGGTGGTCTGCCACTCCTGCTCCGGGCCGACCAGCGCGGCGAGGTCCTTGGTCATCCGGCCGCTCTCGACGGTCTCGATGATGACCTGCTCCAGGGTCTCGGCGAAGCCGGTGACCTCGGGGGTGCTGTCGAGCTTGCCGCGGTGCTTGAGGCCACCGGTCCAGGCGAAGATCGACGCGATCGGGTTGGTCGAGGTCGGCTTGCCCGCCTGGTGCTGGCGGTAGTGCCGGGTGACCGTGCCGTGCGCGGCCTCGGCCTCGACGGTCTTGCCGTCCGGGGTCATCAGCACCGACGTCATCAGGCCCAGCGAGCCGAAGCCCTGCGCCACGGTGTCAGACTGCACGTCACCGTCGTAGTTCTTGCAGGCCCAGACGTAGCCGCCCTCCCACTTCATCGCCGCGGCGACCATGTCGTCGATCAGGCGGTGCTCGTAGGTCAGGCCCTTGGCATCGAAGTCGGCCTTGAACTCGGTGTCGAAGATGTGCTGGAAGATGTCCTTGAAGGCACCGTCGTAGGCCTTGAGGATCGTGTTCTTCGTCGACATGTAGACCGGGTAGTCCCGGTTCAGGCCGTAGGCGAAGGACGCGCGCGCGAAGTCCTCGATGGACTTGTTGAAGTTGTACATGCCCATCGCCACGCCGCCGTCGGGGCCGTAGTTGGCCACGACGTGCTGGATCGGCTCGGAGCCGTCCGCGGGGGTGAAGGTGATGGTCAGCTCACCGGCGCCGGGGACCTTGAAGTTGGTCGCCTTGTACTGGTCGCCGTGGGCGTGACGGCCGATGATGATCGGCTTGGTCCAGCCCGGCACCAGGCGCGGGATGTTGGAGATGATGATCGGCTCGCGGAACACCACGCCGCCGAGGATGTTGCGGATCGTGCCGTTGGGCGAGACCCACATCTTCTTGAGGCCGAACTCCTCGACCCGCGCCTCGTCCGGGGTGATGGTGGCGCACTTGACGCCGACGCCGTGCTGCTTGATGGCGTTGGCGGCGTCGATGGTGACCTGGTCGTCGGTGGCGTCGCGGTGCTCGATGCCCAGGTCGTAGTACTCCAGGTCCACGTCCAGATAGGGGTGGATCAGCTTGTCCTTGATGAACTGCCAGATGATGCGGGTCATCTCGTCGCCGTCGAGTTCGACGACCTTCCCCTGGACCTTGATCTTGGTCATGAGCCGCGGTGCTCCTCTCGCCTTCGCCTTCAAACGGTACAAGCGTACTGGTAACCGGCCGCGCGTCGTTCGCGTGTGTGCACAGTCACCCTAGGACTCGGTCAGCTCACTCGAACTCGCGCGACCCCAACCCCACAACCCTAGGACTCGGTCAGTTCGCGCCATTCGTCGGCGAGCATCGCGTAGACCGCTTCGTCGGTCCATTGGCCCTTGACGAACTCGTTCTCCCTGAACCGGGCCTCGAACCGCATGCCGAGCCGCTCCAGCAGCCGCCCCGACGCGCGGTTGTCCGCGTCGAGCCTGCCGATGATCCGGTGCAGGCCGAGCTGGTCGAACCCGACCTTGAGCATCTCGACCGCGGCCTCACCGGCGTAGCCCTTGCCGCCGTGGTCGGGGTGGAAGATGTAGCCGATCTCGCCGCCCTGGTGCTGCTCGCTGGTCCAGATCAGCAGCACGTCGCCGATCAGCTCGCCGGTGTCGGCGAGGGTGACGGCCAGCCGGAGGACGTCGCCCTCGTTGTCGAGGGATGTCGAGGCGAGCCAGCCGCTGAGGGCCTTCTCGGTCTCCTCGCGGGTCTGGGGCTCCCAGTAGAGGTACTTGGTGACGTCCTCGCGCGACCGGATCGCGTGCAGCGCGTCCAGGTCGTCCATGGTGTACGGGCGCAGGACGAGGCGTCGGGTCCTGATGGGAAGGGTGGGGCGCGGCACCTGGCCGAGAGTAGCCGGTGCCGCGACCCGAGTCCGCCATGTCAGTCGCAGAGCTTGTTCCAGAGCTTCCCGGAGTAGCTCGAAATCTGGTAGCCGATGTTCACGCAGCGGTTGTTGGTGCCGTACTTGCGGATCGCGCCCGCGAAGTACTCGTAGTTGCCGAAGTCGTAGACGGTGCCCTGGGTTCCGGTGGAGAACTCCAGGCTGACGTAGGTCATGGTCGCGACCCCCACTAACGGCCCCGCGTGGCGCACGATCGCGCAGTTCGTGCCGTTACTGGCCGAGCTGTAGTACACCTCGACGTGGGCGATCGTCGTTCCGCCCGCGTTCTTGATCGGGTGGTTGATCTTGCGCGTGCCCGCGCAGGACGAGTAGACGGGGGTGTTCGCGTCCGCGCTCGCGACGGGTGCGGCGAGCACGAACGAGCTGGCAACCACTGCGGCACCGACGACCGCGGACACAACCGACTTCACTGGACCTCCAAGTTGATCGCTGACAACATCGGATGTTAGCCACGCCAACAGTGAGGATTTCTTGTTTTAGCCGAGTTCGCGGATTTTGACCTGCGAATCTGCAAAGCTGAGGCTCCCGTGACACTGCGGGCACCACCGATTCATCTGAGGGGTACTCATATGAAGTTCCGTTCGATGCTGGCCGCCGCCGGCTTGACCGCCGCCGCCGTCCTGGGCCTCGCAGGCCCCGCCCAGGCCGCCGACATCGTCCCGAGCGGGTGCACCGGCGCCCGCCAGCTGGGTGCGACCGCGTACGCCAAGAACAGCGCGGGCGCGACCGTGGCGAGCATCAAGCAGTACTACGGCGTGTGCAACGGCGCCCCGAGGAACTGGACCTACGCGTACGTGTGGCAGAGCTTCTTCGACACCGGCAAGGGCTACCACGTCAAGGCGGGCATCCTCACCCCCGGCGCCACCTCGGCGATCGGCTTCCGCAGCGCCGCGCGACCCACCCGCGCGCTCGTGTCCACCCCCGTCGCCACCACCGGCACCTGCACGCGCGGGTGGGGTGGCCTGGACCTGACCTCGGGCGGCTCCTACACCGCGACGACCGCCCAGGTCTGCTGACCCTTCGCGCGGCTGGGGCGACACGGCCCCAGCCGCGCGGTTCCGCGCCGGGGCGGGTGGCGCGCGTGATCGAATACCGCCATGGCCACTGGACCCACCCACGCGATGAGCGGCCTGGCGGCCTGGGCGGCCGTCACCGCCATCGCCGCCGACACCGCGTTAGGCACCCTGTCGATCAAGGGGTGGCTGGTGGGCGCCGTGCTGGCCACCGGGGCGGCGCTGCTGCCCGACCTCGACCACCCTGAGTCGACGGTGTCGAGCACGTTCGGCCAGGTGACCGCGGCCGGGTCGAAGCTGATCAACGCGGTCAGCCACGGGATCTACCAGGTCACCCGGACCAGCCGCGACAGCGACCGCGACGGCGGCCACCGCGGCTTCACCCACACCCTCGTCTTCGCCGCGTTCGCCGCCGTGATCACCACGGCCACGATCCAGACCAGCCGCTCGTGGGCGCTGCCGGTGCTGATGTTCTTCTTCAGCGGCCTGGCCGTGCGCGGGATCATGCACAAGTGGTGTCCCCGCAACGACGCGCTGTGGATCACCGGCACGGCGATCATGCTGACCTACGCGTGTCTGAAGTGGACAGACCAGACCTCGGCCGACGCCGCCGCCTGCGGGGTGGCGGTCGGCATCGGCTGCATCGCGCACTACCTGGGGGACGCGATCACCGAGCAGGGCTGCCCGATCCTGTGGCCGGTCCCCATCGCGTGGCGCACGTGGTTCCCCGTTGCGCCGCCGAAGTTCCTCCGCATGCGCACGGGCGGCCGGGTCGAGATGGCACTCGTCGGCCCGCTGGTCACCCTGGTCGCGGTATGGGCGTCGGCCATTGCCCTGCACCGCGCGGGCGCGCTGCCGATGCTCGACGGCGTCAACATGACGCCGTGGAACCTGATCGACCTGCCCGACTGGAAGTTCTGGACCTAGCCCGGGTGCGCCCCCACCGCGTCGCGGATCTGCGAACCGAGCTCGGCGTCGGCGCTGTGGGCACAGTGGGCGCAGCAGAAGAACCGCCCCTCGACCTCCACGCCGTGGCCGAGGATGCGGCAGCGGCAGTGCTCACACACGGGCGCCAGCTTGGTGATCGCGCACTCGAAGCTGTCGAAGGTGTGCACCTGGCCGCTGACCGTGTGCACCTCGAACGCCATCCAGTAGTCGTTGCCGCAGGTGTCGCAAACCGCCATCCGCCCACTCCCTGGTCCGTCGTGACCCTTGCAGCCTGAACCCACCCGGGTGTGGCGGCAACCCGAACCGGTGCTACCTGGCGACCTCGTCGGCAGCGTCGCGAACGCCTTGGCTCATCGTCCGGACCATTAGCTCCGGGCGAGACGTGCCCATGGCGTTCACCAACCGCCCCATCAGGTCTTGGTCGTCCAGAACGCGCAGCAACTCGGCCACACCCGAGTCATCGAGCAGACTCGGTATCTGCGACCCCGGGAGCCACGCTCCTGCCTGCTGCGGGTCGTAGTCGAACTTCTCGAGCGCGTCGAAGTCCTCTTCGTAGAGCCGATCGAGGTACTTCCCGGACGAATACCACTCGATCATCGTCGCCAAATCGAGGGCGTCGCGAGTGTCGTCGCGATGGCGATCTCGCCAAGCGAAGAGCTTCAGAAGCACGAGAGCCGGGATCGCCGGAACCTTGATCGAGATCCCGTCCGGCAGGAGCACCGTCTGTGCCGAATCGACCGCTTCGCGAAAGCCGAGGACGCTCATAGCGTGGTCGTCTGGCCATACGATCGTCCGGTCCGCCAGTTCGATGCCGCCGTAGGGCACTACATCGACCTCGGTCCCCTCGACGATGAACTTGTGCGCACTACGGCCGTGCCTGACCAGTTTCCGTACCAGGTTTCCGAATTCGTCCCAGGATGCGACTTCGGCCGCGATGTCGATGTCACTTGTCCGACGTTGGGGACTCGTGCCCAGCAGGTCGATTGAGATCAGAGAGCGCGCGGTCGCCCCCACGACCAGGTACTGAACCCGCGCTTCGTCCGCCGCGTCATCAATCCAGGCCAGCACCTTGGCGGCCCGCAGGGCCTCATAGTCGGTCGAGGCCCGCAAGTCGATCGTCACTGATTCTGATCCTGTCCGCGTGTTCACGTTGACGAGGGTCGCCGGAGGCGAGCAGATCAGCGTAGATCAACGCGGGTGGCACGACCCACGACTGCCCCGCCATCGTCCAGAACCGTCGTCGTACGTGGATGTTTCCGGCCCGTTCCGCGCGCATCATTCGATGCCTGGCTATGAGCGAACGAGGTAGCTCTTCCGCATAGAAGGTGAGGGTGGCCGGGGTGAGATGCGGGTCGAGGATGCTCGCGCCCGCCTCGCCGCCCAACTGGACGTTCGACCGCGTCAACTCGTCCGCCGACTCCCGCCACCAGGCGATGTCGGGGACCTCGAAGTCCCCCAGGGACAGCGCGGGCGAGAGCCTGGTCGAGTAGGCCTCCGACCAACGGTTGAGCAGTTCCCCCGCTCGTCCCAACCTGCGTTCGCCCGCCACGTCGTACAAGTAGCCCGCTTTGACCAGGTCGTCGACGACCGCCTGGGCCGTGCCGAGCGAGACTCCGGCCGCGCTCGCGAGCCCACGCAGCGGCTCCGCGGCCATGGTCGGCCAGCTGAGCACGACGAACCCGACCTGCAGCCCCGCGCGGCCGAACGCCTTGCTCCCCAGTGATGTCGAACCGCTGGTGCGCCCGCCCGCTTTGCGGCGGCCCCGGATGTCGATGAGCACGTCGCCCCAAGCGATGTGCGCGTTGCCCGCCTCATCGATGTAGTCGATTCCCCGCTCGCGCAGCAGGCCCGCGGCTTGTTCGGTGATCGTGCGGGCGACCACTAAAGTGGGGAGCGATGCGTGCGGGTGGAGTGCCGTGGCGAGTTCGGCGGGCACGGTCCGCTTGATCTCGATGGCGTAGGTCTGGGCCGCGCCTGATGCTCGGCTGACGCGGGCGATCACGTCGACTTCCCGGTCGGCGGCGCGCTTCCCCGATGTCATGTCGATCTTGAGGCCGACCACGCGCAGCCAGTCCCGCAGCTCGGCCAGCTCGGCGTGTTCGTTCAGAATTTCGCCATGTTCATTTTCGCTGAACATGCATCAATTTTGAACGCAAGCCGGTTCGACGCAAGTTCTCGCAGCTCAGCATCGCTCAGAGCCCCGGGTTGAACGCGGCGTGGAAGAATCCCAACATGCCTGACCTGCGCCTGACCGGCGACGCCGAGGCGGACCGCCTCCTCACCACCGACCCGTTCGCCCTGCTGACGGGCATGCTCCTCGACCAGCAGGTGCCGATGGAGACGGCGTTCATCGGGCCGAAGAAGCTCGCCGACCGGATGGACGGCTTCGACGTCGCCAAGATCGCCGCGACCGACCTCGACGCCTTCGTGGAGCTGTGCGTCCAGAAGCCCGCGATCCACCGGTACGCCGGGTCCATGGGCAGGCGCTTGCACGCGCTCGCCGAGCACATCGTCGAGCACTACGAAGGCGACACCGCGCGGATCTGGACCGACGGGGACCCGGACGGCAAAGAGGTCCTCAAGCGCCTCAAGGCGCTGCCCGGGTTCGGCGACCAGAAGGCCCGCATCTTCCTTGCCCTGCTGGGCAAGCAGCGCGGCGTGCGGCCCGCCGGGTGGCGCGAGGCCGCGGGCGCGTACGGCGACGAGGGCTCGTTCCGCTCCATCGCCGACGTGACCAGCGCGGAGTCGCTCGCCGAGGTCCGCGCGTTCAAGAAAGCCGCCAAAGCCGCCGCGAAGTAGGGCCCGCGCCAACTAAGATCACGCGGCGTGAAGGGCACGGATCAGTCCCGGAGCTCAGCGAAGATCGGTCTCTGGCGCGCGCTCGCGGTCGCCGTGGCCGGGACCGCCCTGGCGGTGTCGATCAACTTCGCCACCGCCGGCGGTAGTTCCCTGTGGTGGGTGGCGGTCGCGGTGTCGACCCTGTTGGTCGCCGTGGCCCCGGTCATCCGGGCCGAGCACCTCACCGGGCGCCGGGTCGTCGCCCTCGTGACCGTGATCGTGGCGGCCTGGCTGGTCACCGCGGGCGTGGTGAACTCCCGCCCGACCACCGCCGACCGGGCAACACCGACGACGACCACCGCCGCGCCGAGGATGGCGGCGCCCCTCGATTCCAGTTCGGAGGCGACGGCCGCCCGCCTCAGCGACGGCTTGCGCGCCTCGGGCACGCTGCCCGCCAGCCTGACGGTCAAGAACGGCAACGCCGAAGGCGTGCACGAGCCGCCGCTGGAGTTCGAGATCCGGCAGGGCGCCTACCGCATGACCGCGACCCTGCACGACGCCCGGGGCAGCGCGACCCTGGTCATCGACGTCGACCGCCTCGACAACCACCCGGCGCGGCCCGAGTGCGGCGCGGCCGAGCGCTGCTACGCGGTCGACCAGCCGGACGGCACGCGCGTGCAGCTGTATCACTCGGACGACGGCTTCCAGACCACCGCCGTCACCGCCATCCGGAGCGACGGCACCTACCTCTTGCTCGACCTGTGCGGCTGCGATCCGGCCCACGAGAAGGTCACCCGCGACGGGCTGCCGCTGTCCGACCGGCAGCTCGTCGACATCGCGACGGCGAAGGCGCTGTCGATCACCTGACGGGTAGGTTTCCCCGCGTGCAGCCTCCCGTCATCCCCGGCCTGACGCTCGCGGGTCCCCTCGGCCAAGGCGGGTTCGGCACCGTCTTCCTCGCCCGCCAAGACCGGCTCGAACGCGATGTCGCGGTCAAGGTCGACAACCGGGTGCTGGCCACCGAGCGCGACCGGGTGCGGTTCCTCCGCGAGGCGCGGGCGGCGGCGCGGCTGTCCGGCCATCCCAACGTGGTCAACGTCTACGACGCGGGCGTCACCGCCGACGGGTGCCCGTACATCGTCATGGAGCTGTGCACCGGCGGGTCGCTGGCCGACGTGCAGGCGCGCGAGGGCGTGCTCGCGGTCGACCGGGTGATCGAGATGGGCGGTCAGCTCGCCGACGCGCTGGCCCACGCGCACGCCGCCGGGATCCTGCACCGGGACATCAAGCCTGCGAACATCCTGGTCAACGCGTTCGGCGCGGTGAAGCTGGCCGATTTCGGGCTCGCCGCGATCCTCGACGCGCACGCCGAGCACACCGTGACGGTCGGCGCGCTGAGCCCGAACTTCGCCGCGCCCGAGGTGTTCGCGCACGCCGCTCCGAGTCGGGCGGGCGACATCTATTCACTCGGCGCCACCCTCTACACGCTGGCCAGCGGCAGGCGCCCGCGCGACATCCCGTGGCCGTCGGACTCGCTCGACTCGCTGGTCGCCGCCCTGCGCGCGCCGGTCGCGCCGATCGAGCACGCGCCGCCGCGGCTCAACTCGGCGCTGCTCGGGGCGCTCGAAGCCGACTCCGGGCGGCGCACGCTCAGCGCGGAGCAGTTGCGCGACGAGCTGACCGGGCTGCTGCCGCCGCGCCGGATCGTGGCGGCGCCGAAGCGGCGGGCGGGGCGGATCGTCGCGGCCGTGGTGGCCGGGGTGGCGCTGGTCGCCGCCGGATTCGTCGCGCGGGGATTGGTCACCCCGGACAGCGCCGCGGCGGCGAACACCGCGGCGAAGGAGCCGACCGCGGTCCCACCGAAGATGACGGACTGCGGCAAGGACAGCTTCTGCGTGTCCGACACGTGCTTCGGCGGACTGGTCACCGTCGGCGACCGCGACGTGCAGGCCCGGTCGATCCCGTGCGCGGACCCGCACCACAACGAGGCGTTCAGCGGGATCTGGCTGTCCGACGAGGACGCCGTGCGCAACGTCAGTGAGATCGCCGAGCTGCCCGGCGTGAAGGCGGCGTGCTCGGCCGACGTCATGCGCGAGCGGACGGAGTCCGACGCCGACACGGCGGGCTGGGAAATCGACATCATCCCGTCCGACGCGGGCAGCCAGGGGCGCACGTACCTGTACTGCATCGCGAGTCCGGCCGAGGGAACCAGCTCCCGCAGCGTCTTCACTGGCTGACCCGCGCCCGCCCGCTTACGCTGGTGGGCGCGGAGGTGGGCCCCATGCGAGCAGCGGTAGGCGACCGACTACACGTCCACGGTCGCAGAGTCGGCAATGCGGATGCCCTGGGTGAGATCGTCGAGGTGCGCGGTGCCGACGGCGCCCCGCCGTACCTGGTCAAGTTCGACGACGGGCACCAGGGTTTGGTCTTCCCCGGCCCGGACTGCGAGGTCGAGCACGAGTCCCCCTGACGGGACTGGATAACCTGTGGCCCTCTTCGACTATCAAGGGGGCACCATGCGAACTCGGCTGGCGACCATCCTGGCCGCGGCGACGCTGACGGCTGGTCTGACCGCGTGCGAGCAGGTGCGCGAAGCCACGGGCGCGGCCGACGCGGCCACCGACAAGGCGGGCATCTGCCTCGACGCGGTGAAGCTCGCGGGCTTCTACCCGGACGTCTCCAACCCGGAGCAGGCGGTGAAGGACGCGGAGAAGACCGCGCAGGAGCTGTCCGCCCTGGCGGAGAAGACCGGGGACACCACGCTCAAGGACGCCATCAACGGCGTGTCCGACAAGATCGGCGCGCTCGGCCCCGGCTCGATCGACCCGGCGAACGTCGCCGCGTGGGCCAAGGAGAAGGTCGGCGCGGTGAACGCGCTCACTCAGGCCTGCCTGTAGAACGCCGACGGCCGCCTGTCCATTGCGGACAGGCGGCCGTCTCACCGCGGGATTACACGTTCGTGATTTCCTCGATCAGGGCATCGACGTCGAAGTGATCGCTCTCCGTGCCCAACGGGACGATCTTCGTGGTGGCCATGAGGAACCGCTCGACCGCGTCGTGCTCCATCTCCAGCACCGCGTGCCCCTCGGGCGACTCGATCTCCAGCACCATCACCGACCGGCCGCCGGAGAACTCCGGACTCAGCCGCACGTCACCCTCGCCAGACGGCCCGATGAGCCCGGCGACCAGCAGATCGCGCGCGAAGATCCACTCGACCCACCGGTCCCGGTCGGTCTGGAACGCCGCGGTGATGGTGAACGGCTCGCTTGCCCGGTACGTCCACCGGGAGCGCACCGGAGTGCTGCCGCCGTACAGCGAGATGAGCTGCTCAGTGTGCTGCGCGTTGGTGGTCATCTCGTCGCCTCCTGTTCCCGGTTTCCGCTCGTGGTTGTGCGAACCCGTCAGCAGGGAAACGTCAGCGGCGGCGGTCTGTGATGCCACAACCTGCACATTCACGCTATCGGGGGACGAGCGCACGAAAGTGGCTCGTGCCGGTGAGGGCCTGGACCTACGCTCAGTGCGATGTCAGACGCCCATTTCGAACATCCCCGCCTGGTCTCCGTCTATGACGCACTCGACCCGGACCGCTCGGATCTCGACGTCTACGCCGCGATCGTGGGCGAGTTCGGCGCCCGGAAGGTGCTCGACATCGGCAGCGGGACCGGCGTTTTCGCGCTGATGCTCGCCGACCTGGGCATCGACGTGACCGGCGTCGAGCCCGCCCGCGCCTCACTCGAGTTCGCCATGGCCAAACCGGGCGCCGAGCGCGTCCGCTGGATCGACGGCGACGCCCGCGCCCTGCCCGACCTGCGCGCAGACCTCGCGACCATGACCGGCAACGTCGCACAGGCCATCGCTGACCAGGCCGATTGGGCGGTGACGCTGGACGGCATCCACACCGCGCTGCGGCCGGGCGGGCATTTGGTGTTCGAGACCCGCGACCCCGCGCGCCGCGCGTGGGACGAGTGGAACCGGTCCGCGTCACACCAGGTGACCTCGCTGCCCGGGGTCGGCGAGGTGGAGACCTGGACCGACCTGGTCGACGTCAGCCTGCCGCTGGTGACCTTCCGCGGGACCTGGGTGTTCCCGGACGGCGAGGTGCTCACGTCGGACTCGACGCTGCGCTTCCGCGAGCGGGACGAAGTCGCCGCCGACCTGGCCGACCACGGCTACACCGTCAAGGAAGTCCGCGACGCGCCGGACCGGCCGGGACGGGAGTTCGTGTTCATCGCGGCCAGAGACGACGACAGGGCCCCGCCGAAGCGAGGCCCTGTCGACTAGCGGTGAAACTCAGATCAGGCCGAGCGCCTTGACCGCGTCGCGCTCCTCGGCCAGTTCGTTGACCGAGGCGTCGATGCGCTGGCGGGAGAAGTCGTTGATCTCCAGGCCCTGGACGATCTCGTACGAGCCGCCCTTGCAGACCACCGGGAACGACGAGATCAGGCCCTCGGGGACGCCGTACGAGCCGTCCGACGGGATGGCCATCGAGGTCCAGTCGCCCTCGGCGGTGCCGTTGACCCAGTCGTAGATGTGGTCGATGGCGGCGTTCGCGGCCGAGGCGGCCGACGACGCGCCGCGGGCCTCGATGATCGCCGCGCCGCGCTTGGCCACGGTCGGGATGAAGGTGTCGGCGAGCCAGGCCTCGTCGTTGACGGCCTCGGCGGCGTTGCGGCCGCCGACCTCGGCGTTGAAGAGGTCCGGGTACTGGGTGGCCGAGTGGTTGCCCCAGATGGTCAGCTTCTTGATGTCGGTGACCGACACGCCCAGCTTGGCCGCGAGCTGCGAGATCGCGCGGTTGTGGTCGAGGCGGGTCATCGCGGTGAAGCGCTCACGCGGGACGTCCGGGGCGTGCGAGGCGGCGATGAGGGCGTTGGTGTTGGCCGGGTTGCCGACCACCAGCACGCGCACGTCGTCGGCGGCACCGGCGTTGATGGCCTCGCCCTGCGGCTTGAAGATGCCACCGTTGGCCGAGAGCAGGTCGCCGCGCTCCATACCGGCCGCGCGCGGGCGCGCGCCGACGAGCAGGGCGACGTTCACGCCGTCGAACGCCTTCTTGGCGTCGTCGGTGATCTCGATGCCGCTGAGCAGCGGGAAGGCGCAGTCGTCGAGCTCCATCGCGGTGCCCTCGGCGGCCTTGACGGCCTGCGGGATCTCCAGCAGCCGCAGGTTGACCTGGGTGTCGGCGCCCAGCAGCTGACCGGAGGCGATGCGGAACAGCAGGGCGTAGCCGATCTGGCCGGCGGCGCCGGTGACGGTGACGTTGACGGGTGCCACTTGGCGGATCCTCCCGAATAGCTGATGTTGCGGTCCCAAGGAAGGGATCGCTGGTTCACGGGCGCGTCCACGCGGCAGGGCTGCCCTGTCAGCAGCGTCGCCCGGCACCGGGCAGGCTACCAAGCACCCCGGCCCGACGACCGCGCGCGGTGAGCAGGGTCTCGGTGGTCCCCATCGGGTGGTTCTGCGCCGACAGGCCCCTGAACTGCGCCGTCGGGCCCGCCGCGCGGTCGATCATGACGCCATCGGCCGTCAGCCTGGAGGGAACCACACCGGAACATGGTTATCGAACTGCTCGGCGAGGAACTGCGCGGGCATCGGGAGGGAGCGGGGCTGAGCCTGGCGGAGGTGACCGCCAAGACGGGCATCAGCACGTCGAAGCTGAGCCGGATGGAGAACGGCCGCAAACCCCAGAAGGCCGCCGACGTCGACCTGCTGCTGAAGGTCTACGGCGTGCAGGGTTCCCGCCGCGACGACCTGCTCGCCCTGGTCGACGGCATGGGCGGGGCGCAGTCGGCCACCCTGCGCGTGCTGGAGTCGAAGGCGACGATGCTGGTCGACTACGAGCAGGCCATCGTCCCCGCGCTGCTGCAGACCGTCCCGTACGCGCAGGCCGCGCTGCGCGAGGTGAGCATGATCGACGAGGGCTGCGTCGAGGAGCAGTACACCCACCGCCTGCGCCGCCAGGCCGTGCTGCGCCGGGCGGACTCGCCGCGGTTCTTCGCGATCGTGGCCGAGTCGGCGCTGCGCGCGGCGGTCGGCGGTCGCGACGTCATGCGCGGGCAGCTTCGCTACCTGGGCGAGGCCGGGCGCAAGCCGAACGTGACGATCCGGGTGGTGCCGGACCTGCCGCACGGGCATCCCGGGCTCGGCGGGCCGTTCCAGCGGCTGCAGTTCCGCGAGCGCGGCGCCGTGGTGGTGCTGGAGAACCGGACCTCGACGATGATCGTCGAGGAGCCCGCCGAGGTGAAGGTCTACGACCGGATCGTGGTCGAGCTGCTCAGCGTCGCGCTGTCCGAGGCCGAGTCGATGACCATGATCGAGAGCCTGACGATGGCGCCCGCCTGATCAGCGCGAGAGCGGGCCGCCCTCGATGGTCATGGCCACGGCGATGACCATCACACCGAACGCGGTGTAGGCGAGCACGTCGATGGCGCGGCTGCGGATCGCGATGAGACCCGCCTGCTCGTCGCGCAGCAGCACCCGCAGGCCCGCGGCGAGCAGGAGCGCCAGGCCGATCCACACCGTGCCCTCGCGCCAGTAGTACTGCGCGATCCGCACGAGCCCGACCAGCACCACCGCCATGACCAGCCCGAACGGCAGGTGGACCAGGGCGGGGTGCTTGCCGGTGCGCGGCCCGCCGCTCACGCCGGCAGGTCCCGCTCTGCGGCGTCGACGGTGCTCATCAGCGGCGCGACAGTCATCGGGCTGCGGCGTTTCGCTCGGCAGCGGCCACCGTGTTGCTCATCAGCATCGCGATGGTCATCGGGCCGACGCCGCCGGGCATCGGGGCCAGGAAGCCCGCGACCTCGCGCACGTCCGGGTGCACGTCGCCGACCAGGCCCGCGTCGGTGCGGGTGACGCCGACGTCGAGGACGGCGGCACCCGGCTTGATCATGTCGGCGGTGATCAGGCCCGCGTTGCCCGCCGCGGCCACGACGATGTCGGCGCGGCGCACCTCGGCGGCGAGGTCCTTGGTGCCGGTGTGGCACAGGGTGACCGTGGCGTTCTCGCTGCGGCGGGTCAGCAGCAGGCCCAGCGGGCGGCCGACGGTGACACCGCGGCCGACGACGGTGACCCGGGCACCGGCCAGCGGGATGTCGTAGCGGCGGAGCAGCTCCACGATGCCGACCGGGGTGCACGGCAGCGGGCCCTCGTCGCCGAGGACGAGCTTGCCCAGGTTGACCGGGTGCAGGCCGTCGGAGTCCTTGTTCGGGTCGACCCGCTGCAGCGCGCGGCCCGCGTCGAGGTGGCCGGGCAGCGGAAGCTGGATGAGGTAGCCGGTGCAGTCCGGGTTGGCGTTCAGCTCGTCGATGACGGCTTCCAGCTCGGCCTGCGTGGTCTCGGCGGGGAGGTCGCGGCGGATCGAGTTGAGACCGATCTTCTTGCACGTGCGGTGCTTGCTGCGCACATAGGACTGGGAGCCGGGGTCGTCGCCGACCAGCACCGTGCCCAGCCCGGGGACCACGCCGCGCTCGGCGAGGGCCTCGACCCGGCCGCGCAGCTCGGCGAGGATGGCGTCACGGGTGGCGTTGCCGTCAAGAATCGTCGCGGTCACGTGCCCCATCCTCTCACTCGCGGCGCGGCAGGGCGGCGACCCCCACCGCGACGAAGGTGATCACGACGCCCGCGACGGTGGCCGGTTGGACCACGTCGTCGGCCACGTCGAGCAGGACGGCGCCCGCGAGTTGGCCCGCGACCGCGCACAGGCCGACCATCAGCACGCCGATGAGCCGGACGGCGAACACCGCCGTCGACAGGGCGATGGGGCCGAGCGTGCCGCCGACGTAGAGCCACCATTCGCTCGGCAGCGGGTTGGGCAGGCCGCGCACGGCGATGTCGACGGCGGTCGCGATCAGGAGCGCGACGAGGCCGACAGCGAAGTTGAGCGTGGACGCGACGGCGACGCTGTCGGCGAACTTGCGGACCTGGCCGTTGACCGCCTGCTGCCAGCCGAGACCGGCCCCGGCCAGCGCGGGGATGAGGGCCAGCCAGAGGTGGCCTGGTCGCGAGAACTCGTCGGACACGGCGACCCCGACGGCGACGACCGCGAGCGCGGCGCCGAACGCGCGGGGGCCGGTGATCGGCTGCGGGTCGCCGGGGGCGATGCCCGCGCGGTCGACGACAAGGCTGCTCATGACCTGCCCGGCGACGACGGCGACGGTGAAGACTGCCACGCCGAGGAGGGTGACGGTGAGGCCCTGGGAAGTGACGTACCAGGCGCCCACTACTCCGCCGAGGCACTGCCATGGTTGGAGTTGGCGGGTCCGCAGGGCGTGGGTGAGGCGTTTGACGCCCGCGCGGGCGGTCGGCGTGACGGCGACGGCGGTGATGAGGATGACCAGGCCGATGATGAAGGAGATGGTCGCGGCGATCAGGCCGTCACCGAGTTCCGTGCCGAGCCTGCCGTTGATCCGCGCTTGCAGGGCCAGGACGACCCCACCGCCGATGGCGACGACCGCGCCTGCGGACCTCCCCACGGCGGCCCCCACCGCCGGTTCCCGCACGCCCCTCGCCCCTCTCCGGCTTTGGTTCCGCATTTGAACAATCCGACGGTCGGCGCGGTCAGATCCAGCGGTGCCGGACAGCGTGCACGGCCAGTTGGAACCTCGTGGTGGCGCCCGCGTGGTCCATCAGGCGCTGCAGGTGGCGGAACACCGTGCGCCTGCTGACGCCGAGCTGTCGTGCGATCGCGTCGTCGTTCGCGCCCGCCGCCAGCAGTCCCAGCAGCCGCTGCTCGATCGGCTGAACCGGCGAGGCGGCGCGCGCGGCGCCGTGCAGCGGGACCGCGAGCCGCCACGACGCCTCGAACAGCCCGATCAGCGCCGACAGCAGGCTGCTCGGCCGCACCACCAGCAGCGACCGGTTGACGTCGGCCTCGGCGACCGGCAGCGACACCGTGGCGAACTGCTGATCGATGATCGTCAGCTTCACCGGCACCTCGGGCAGCACCCTGGCCTGCTCACCAGCGGCGACGCACGGCTGGATGTTGGCCGCGTACCGCCCCGGGTCCTCGACGGCCGCGCGCGAGTAGACGACCTTGTAGGTGACCTCACCCCTGGCCAGCTGCTCCAGCTCGGCGTTGTTGACGTGGCCTTCGGTGAAGTACGGCGGCGAGTCGAGCCTGCGGATCTCACTGCGCGCGCTCAGCTCCATCTGCTGGATGCGCTGGGCGATGGCGGTGCCGGTGACGACCTCGATCAGGTCGTCGGTGCGCTGCGGCGAGATCGCGCGGCGGAACGTGTCATAGGCGTTGAGGGTGGCCACGCGGGCCTGCTCGAGCTCCGACTCCCGGCGTCGGCTGAGGATCTGCAGGCCGGAGGCGGGCGGGACCGGGGTGATCGTCGCCCCGTCCGGGCCGCCCGCGCCCACGAGACCGGCGTCGATCAGCGCGCGCAGACTGCGCCGGACCAGGTCCAACGGCTCAGCCGAGCCGACGGCGATCTCCTCGGCGGTCGACGGCCCGGTGCGCAGGAGGTAGGTGTAGCTGCGGATCTCGTCATCGGGCAGCCCCAGACGAGAAAGGTGCGGCGCGAGATCGCCCTCGGACATGCCGCGAAGGTTGGCACAGATGTGACGGTGACACAAACAGGTTGCCCCGTCCCACCGTCGGGCGATGTGGAAGGGTCAACGACCGAACCACCGTATGCCGGGGGCTTGCGGACAGGAGAAGATGTCTACGTGGCACAACCGACGCAGCTGAACCCGACGGAACAGGATGCCCTGGTCAAGCAGATCGGGCTGGCACTGTTGCGCGCGGCGCCCGCGGACTGGCACTCGATCAGCGTGGAGTACCGCGCCCTGGGCCGCTACGCCGAGGCGACGGGCAAGCTCACCCGTGCCGACGAGAGCGCCGAGGAGTTCAAGGTCTCCCCGGAGATCGCGGTCCTGTTCACCAGGCTGCGCGCCGGGATGTACCGAGAGGGCCGCGGCACCTGGTACAACGCCCGCTACCAGCTCGACCAGCCCTCGGCCTACAACCTCGAGTACGACCGCGACGAGCCGCAGTGGATCAACCCACCGCCGCCCCCCGCGTACGCCGACGACCTCCGCATGTTCCCCCGCGAGGAACAGAACGTCCCCGAATGGCTGATGCGCCGCATGGCGGGCCTCAAGCCCCCCTTCCGCGTCGCCCGAATCTTCGACGGCGCGGGCCCGAACGGTAAGCCGATGGTCAACCGGCCACCGATCGACGACGCCGAAGAGGTCTTGCGCTACCTCGACAGCGCCCCGCTGGCCTTGCCTCAGCGCGGCTTCGACAAGGACTACCTGGACGACGAGGGCAGGCAGGCGGTTCCGGTGGCGTTCCACACCGATGGGACGTGGATCTGGCCCGCCGCGGTGAACTACTACCTTCGCGCCCACGCCACGCCGCCGGAACCGGACCTGCTGGATCACATCCGCCGGGCAGCCGGTCCCCCGGACGTCGATGAGCCCACCCGAACCGCCGCCGCCAACTTCATGACCCGCGGCGCCCCCCGCAGGCCGAATGGCAGCCCCCAGCCGGACCGGCAGGCAGGCCGCCCAGAGCCGGGCCGTCCAGCCGCCGATGCGCGCCCCGCGGAGCCCGGCCGCCCCGCCGAAGCCGGTCGCGCAGGCGAGCCCGGCCGCCCCGCCGAGCCCGGTCGCGCAGGCGAACCCAATCAGCCCGGCCTCCCAATCGGCGATGTCCGCCCCGCAGACGCCAGCCGCCCTGGCGAGCCCAGCCACGCCGAGGCCGGCCGCCCGTCCGGCGATAACCGCCCCACCGAGGCAAACCGCCCCGGCGAACCCGGCCACGGCGCAGACCTCGGCCGCGTTGGCGAGCCCGCCGAACTCGGCCGCCCAATCGATAGCCGCCCCGCCGAGGCCGGCCGCCCCGGCGAACCCGGCCGCGGAGCAAACCTCGGCCACGCAGGCGAGCCGACCCAACCCGGACGTCCCGGCCACGAGGCAGAACCGGGCCGCACAGCCGAGCCCCGCCACCCTGGCGATCCCGGCCGCGCAGCAGACCTCAGCCGCACAGCCGAGCCCCGCCACCCTGGCGATCCCGGCCGCGCAGCAGACCTCAGCCGCACAGGCGAACCCAACCAGCCCGGCGAATCCGGCCGCGGCGCAGACCTTGGTCGCACGGGCGATCCCGCCCAGTCCACCGAACCCAACCGTCCGACCGGCTCTGGCCTGCCCGGGGAACCTGTCCGCGGCACTGAATCTGGCTACCCCGGCGAGCCCCGCCGCGGCGCAGAACCTGGCCACACAGGCGAACCCGGCCACCCCGGCGAACCAGGCCGCGGCGCCGATCTCGGTCGCACGGGCGATCCCGCCCAGCCCACCGAACCCAACCGTCCGACCGGCTTTGGCCTGCCGGGAGAACCCGTCCGCGGTGCTGAACCTGGCTACCCCGGCGAGCCCCGCCATGGCGGGGAAGCCAGCCGCGGCGCAGAGCCCGGCCGCGGCGAGCCCATCCCCGCCGAAGCTGGCCGTCCCGTCCGCGATGGGCGTCCCGCCGAGCCTGGCCACCCCGCCGAATCTGGACTTGGCAGCCAGCCCTCCGAACCCGTCCGCGGTGCCGAACCTGGCCATCGCGTTGCTGAACCTGGCCACGCCGACGCCCCCAGCCAGGGCGAATCTGGAGCGGGCAGGCCCGCCGGCGCTCCTGTCGGATACAGCCGTCCGTCCGAAGGTGTCGCGGACCTTTTCACCCCGGTCCGGCCAGTGGATGCCCCGCGCCAGAACGGCTCCGCACGCGGCGCCGAAGCGGATCCGCGAACTGAGCAGCCCAACGCACCCCGTGCGGGCGTCGAGCAGCCAGGTCCCCGCGGTGATGTCCAGCCCCGGGTCCCCGAGTACCCGGCGAGCGGTACGTCGACCCGGCCGCCGATCATGGGTCCGGACGGCCCGGTTCCCCCCATCCCCGTCCAGGCCGGCTACGCCATGCTGCACAGGGACCGCCAAACGCCGCCCCCGGTCGACGAGACCCCGGCCGACACAGCGGAGCGGACCGCCCACTGGACGCCCGAGTGGGCCGCCAAGCCCGACCCCGAGCCTGCCGACGGACCGCAGGCGACGGCCAAGTGGTCCCCCACCGACTGGTCGACCGAGATCCCGCCCGAGCACGCAGGCACCCAGCCGACGGTCGACGAGACGGCAGCCCACCTCAACGAACCGCCCACGGACACCGACGACCAGGCGCGGAGCGACGACACCCCAGCCGAACTGGACGACGTGCAACCCACAGCCGTCGACAGCCAAGACCTGGGCGCCGACATCCCGACGCCCGTCGACACCGAAGCGCCAAGCCGCGAATGGGCGGCGGCCACCCAGCCACCGGCGACCCCAAGCGGCGACTGGACGGCGACTCCCGCGGCGGTGGAACCGGGCGAGGCGCAGCCCGTCGCCAACCCAGTGGCAGACGAGCAGGCGCAAGCCCCCGCCCACGCGATGCCCCACGACACGGGCGCGCCAGCCGGCGACGATCAGGAGTCGGACGGGCCGGCCCACGCCCACGCGATGCCCGTTGACGGCCAGGCGCCAGATGGTCAGGCACACACCCACGCGACGCCCGTCGACAGCCAAGCGCCAGATGGTCAGGCGCAGGCCCACGCAATCCCGCATGACCCGCGGCCAGTCGTGGGCATGCCCGACAGCCAAGAGCAGGCGCACATCCCCGCACCGGCCGGCGCGCAATCGACGCTCGACAGCGAAGAGTCGGACGAGGAAGCGCACTCCTACACCCAAGAACTAGACGATCTGCGAGCGGCGGACACGCCACCCGCCAACTCGCCCGACAGCCAGGAACAGGGCGAACAGGCGGAGGCCCCTGCCCACGCAATGCCTGTCGAGTCGGGACCGGAAACCGCGCAGGCTCACCAACAGTCCGGCGACGAGCCCGCCTCCTTCGGCGAGAACGCCGAGGGTTGGGAGCGTTCGGAGGAGTCGGTCATTCCGGCGGGGGATCTCTCGCCCACCGAGCTAGGTGACCGGCCCACGGGCGAGTGGAGCGGTGAGCCCGCGACCATCCCCGCAGGGGACGTGTCCCCCACGGAGGTCGCGGACGCCGTGGTGCCCGTGACCGTCGAGCTGTCGGCTGCCGATGAAGAGGCTGTCGCGCGGCTGCGGGAGCGGCTCGCCGGGTTGGGTATCGCCGAGGGGCGGTATCGGGTCGGTGAGGGCTCGGACGTGCCCGCGTGGGCGATGGTCCGCGCGCCGGAGGGGTGGCAGGTCGGTTGGTACGACGACGGCTTCCGGTCCTCGGCCCTCTTCGTCGACGCCGCGGATGCTGGGGCGTTCCTGGTAGGCAAGTTGTTGTTGGACGAGGTTCCCGCCGAGGGCCCCGCGACGGTGCGGGCGCCGCTGGCGGATCTCGAAGACGACGACGATGACGAGTACGACCGCCGGTCCCGCAAGCCCGTCGCACCGTCGAACGGTGGGGACGAGTTGTTCCGGCCGACGCGCACGGAGCCCGCAGGCGAGTTGTTCCAGCCGACCGTCGCCGCGCCGTCGCCGGTTTTCGATGACGAGGAAGAGGACGAGTACCAGTTGGCGCGCACGGCGCCTCGGCCCGCGCAGCGGAAGGTGGAGCCGAAGCGGCCGCAGGACTGGCCGATTCAGCCACGACCGGGTGAACCGCCGCTGACCCTCTTCCGAGGGAAGGCGCTCACGGAACTGGCACCGGGCACCGAGATCGACCGCTACGGCGAACCTGGCGGCAACCTGACCTACGCCGCGGGGACACCGTTCGAACGCCGTTCGCTGGTGCCTGACTGGGTGACGAGGCCGTATCGCGCCTACCGGGTGGCGCGGCCGACCGAGGTGCTGACGGGAATCGCGATTCCGTGGTTCGAGCAGCCCGGCGGCGGGACCGCGTTCATCCTCGCCCGGTCGGTCGCGGAACTGGTCGACAGTGGGAACCTCGTGGAGATCACGGATCGGGAGCCACCCACGCGCGCGCACTAGCCGAGCGATCGTGGTCGCGGCGGCCAGAGCAGGAGTTGCCATCCGCGCGGGCGGTGCCCGCGCGGATGGCAACGGCCCACGCCCAATCGTGTGCGGGGTACGCGACGAGCAAGCAACGGGCACGGCATGGAGCGATCCATCGTTTCGCGGGTCAAAGCAGCGGCGAAGGCGCCCAGTCGCCGCACGAGCCACGGCCGCGCCGAGCGCTTGACGACGCGGGCGTGCGATTAAGCGAGTCGAGCGCAGTTCACGGCGGCTGCGAACACGCCAGGCAACGCCAGTCGTGGCGGCGGCGACGTGTTAGTCGATGCGTAGGCCGTGGGCGACGGCGAAGGCGATGGCGGTGTCCAGGTCCACTCGGGCGCCGCGGAAGGTTGCGTGGACCAGGCCGTCGGCGGTGATTCGGGCGCCTCGAAGGTCGGCGTTGTCCAGTTGGGTGCCGCGTAGGCGGGCATCGGTGAGGTCGGCGTCACGCAGGTCGGTGTCGCGGAGGTCGGCGTCGGTCAGGTTGGCTTCGCGGAGGCGGAGGCCGGTCAAGGTTGTCTTGCGTAGTGCTGCGCCTGCCAGAGCGACGAGGGTCAGGTCGGTGTCGCGGATTGTCCAGGGGCGCAGGCGGCAGTCGAGGAACGTTGAGCCGATCAGGCTGCAGCCGACGAACTCGCTGAACATCAGGGTTGCCCGGTCGAACTTGCATGACCGGAACGCCGACGTACGGTGCCGGGACTCCCCCAGGTCGGCGCGGGAGAAGTCGCAGTTGGTGAACGTGCAGCCCGTGGTCACCAGGCCGCGCAGGTCGGCGTCGCTGAAGTCGCAGTCGGTGAAGTGCCGTTGGTCCCACTCCTGGCCGTGCAGGTCGCAGTCGCGGTAGTCCTCGCCGGTTTCCACTCGACCAGCCTGCCATGGACCCGTCAGCGGAAGTCGCGCGACTTCGCTGGGATGCGCAGGTCCAGTTGCTGCAACCGGTCGGCGTACAGGCTCACCACCCCCTCGACACTCTCCACCACGCCCCGCACCAGCAGCGCCGAGCTGTTGCGGGCGACCCGGCGGTACCTGGCCCACAGGCCAGGCGAGCACACGACGTTGACCATGCCGGTCTCGTCCTCGATGTTGAGGAACGTGACGCCGCCCGCGGTCTGCGGGCGCTGCCGGTGCGTCACCGCCCCACCGAGCAGGACCCGCGACCCAGTCTCCACTTTGGACAGCTCGGCTGCCGTCACCGCGCCGAGGCGGATCAGGCGTTCGCGGAGGAACTGGGTGGGGAAGCTGTCCGGGGACAGGCCGGTCGCCCACACGTCGGCGACCGCGAGTTCGACCTCGTCCATGCCGGGTAATCGGGGCGCGGTGACGCCGACCGCCGTGCCCGGCAGCCGGTCGGGGCGTTCGGCCACCGCCGCGCCCGCCGCCCACAGGGCCTCGCGGCGGTCGATGCCGAAGCCGCTGAACGCTCCCGCGGTGGACAGGGCCTCCATCTGCGGGCGGGTGAGCTGGACGCGGCGGGCCAGGTCGACCATGTCGCGGTACGGGGTCGTCCGCTCGGCGACGATGCGGTCGGCCAAGTCGGTGCCGATCAGGCGGACCGCGCCCAGCCCCAGCCGCACCGCCTGCTCGGGCGACCCCGGCTCGACCGGTTCGAGCGTGGCGTGGGCGAGGCTTGCGTTGATGTCGGGGCCGCGCACCGTGACCCCGTGCCTGCGCGCGTCGGCGACCAGGGACTGTGGCGAGTAGAAGCCCATCGGCTGGGCGCGCAGCAGGGCGGCGCAGAACGCGGCCGGGTAGTAGAGCTTGAACCAGGCGCTGGCGAAGACGAGGTAGGCGAAGCTCAGCGCGTGGCTCTCGGGGAAGCCGAAATTGGCGAACGCCAACAGTTTCTCGTAGACGCGCGCGGCCAGTGGCTCGTCGAGTCCGTTGGCGATCGCCCCGGCGTAGAAGCGTTCGCGCAGGCGTTCCATGCGGCGGGTGGATCGCTTCGCGCCCATGGCCCTGCGGAGTTCGTCGGCCTCGGCGGGGCTGAAATCGGCGACGTCGACGGCGATCTGCATCAGCTGCTCCTGGAACAGCGGCACGCCCAGCGTCTTGCTGAGCGCCTTCTCCAGCAGCGGATGGTCGACGATCGGGTCTTCCAGCTTGTTCTTGCGCCGGATGTAGGGGTGGACCGAGCCGCCCTGGATCGGGCCGGGGCGGATCAGCGCGACCTCGACGACCAGGTCGTAGAACTCCCGCGGCTTGAGCCGGGGCAGCGTCGCCATCTGCGCTCGACTCTCCACTTGGAACACTCCGACCGAGTCCGCGCGGCAGAGCATGTCGTAGACGCGCTGGTCGGCGAGGTCGAGCTCCCCCATGTCGACGGTGACGTCGTGGTGATCCTTGACGAGGTCGATCACGTAGTGCAGCGCGGACAGCATGCCCAGGCCGAGCAGGTCGAACTTGACCAGGCCGATGGCGGCGCAGTCGTCCTTGTCCCACTGCAGGACCGTGCGGTTGGGCATGCGGGCGGGCTCGACCGGGCACACTTCGCTGACCGGGCGCTCGCAGATGACCATGCCGCCGGAGTGGATGCCCAGGTGGCGCGGGAAGTTCTCCAACTGTCCCGCCAACTCCAGCACCGCGACGGGCACGTCGAGATGGTTGTCGTCCACTGTGGACTGGAGTGGACCCCAGCGGTCGATCTGCTTGCTCCACGCGTCCTGCTGCCCTGGCGAATATCCCAGCGCCTTGGCCATGTCGCGCACGGTGGACTTGGCGCGGTAGGTGACCACGTTGGCGACCTGAGCGGCGTGGCGGCGGTCGTACTTGCCGTAGACGAACTGGATCGCCTCCTCGCGCCGGTCGGACTCGATGTCGAGGTCGATGTCGGGCGGGCCGTCGCGGGCCGGGGCCAGGAACCGCTCGAACAGCAGCTCCCAGCGCACGGCGTCGACCTTGGTGATGCCGAGCGCGAAGCAGACCGCCGAGTTGGCCGCCGAGCCGCGGCCCTGGCAGAGAATGTCGTTCCGCACGCAGAAGTTCACGATGTCCCAGACCACCAGGAAGTAGCCGGGGAAGCCGAGTTCCTCGATGACCTTCAGCTCGTGGTCGATCTGCGCGTAGGCGCGCGGGCGCTCGGCGGCGGAGCCGTAGCGTTGCGCGGCGCCCTTATAGGTGAGTTCGCGCAGGTAGGTGACCTCGGTGTGGCCTTCCGGGACGTCGAAGGGCGGCAGTTTGGGGGCGACCAGCCGCAGGTCGAAGGACAGCTGCACGCCCAGCAGCGCGGCCCGCTGCACGGCGCCGGGGAACCGCTCGAACCGGGCGGCCATCTCCGCGCCCGAGCGCAGGTGGGCGGTCGGCGACGGCGGCAGCCAGCCCGCGAGGTCGTCGAGGCTGCACCGCGCCCGCACCGCGGCCATCGCCGCGGCGAGCTGGCCGCGCGACGGGTGGGCGTAGTGGACGGCGTTCGTGGCGATGGTGGGCAGTTTCAGCTCGTCGGCCATCCGGGCGAGCAGGTCGTTGCGGTCGGTGTCCTCCGGCAGGCCGTGGTCGACCAGTTCCACGAACACCCGGTCCGGCCCGAACGCGGCCACGAGCAGCTCCAGCTGCTCGAACGCCGCCACCGGACCGCCCGCCGCAAGCGCTTGCCGCACACCGCCTTTGCGGCAGCCGGTGAGCACGACACAGTCGTCGCGGGTCTCCTCGACGACCTCGACCAGGTCGTAGACCGGCTTGCCCTTCTCCTCGCCGCGCAGGTGCGCGGAGGTGAGGACGCGGCAGAGGCTGTGGTAGCCCGCCTGTTTGTCGGCCAGGAGCAGGAGGTGTTCGCCTTCCGGGTCGGGCACGCCGTTCTGCGGGCCGGTGAGCCCGATGCTCAGCTCGGTGCCGAACACCGCGCGCATCCCCAGTTCCCTCGCCGCCTCGGCGAAGCGGACCACCCCGTACATGCCGTCGTGGTCGGTCAGGGCGATGGCGTCGAGGCCGAGCAGGGAGGCGGCCTCGACCAGTTCCTCGGGGTGGCTGGCGCCGTCGAGGAAGCTGAAGTTGGAGTGGCAGTGCAGTTCGGCGTAGGGGACGCGGGAATCGCCGTCCGGGTTGTCGGTGACCCCGGGCGGGCCGACCCCCATCGGCGGCACGTACCGGTCGCGCCTGCGCGTCCACGCCGGGCTGTCGCCGCCGTCGCCGACCTGCGGGCGGCCGGAGAGGATGCGCTCGACCTCCGCCCACCGCACCGGCGGGTTGTTCCACCCCATCTCAGGGCAGCAGCGGCGGCCCGGCCTCCGGCGAACGCCGCGGCTCGGGAATCAGGTCGAGCAGGTCGAGCCAGTCGACGGCGACGGGGTCGTCATTCATCGGTAGATCCCTTCCACAGACCATCTCTTGTTCTCACGGACGAGCAGCAGCGCGTCTTGACTGTCCTCTTCGGACTGCTCGGCGAGCAGCACCTGCAGCCGGGCCCGGCGGCGCGCCGACTCCGGATCCCACCAGCGTTCGTCGGCGGGCCACGGCCCGGACCACCCGGCCACCCGCCAGGGCTTGCCGCCGAAGACGACGCTCGCGGGCGGCGCGCTGAGCAGGAAGCGGCCCGTGACGCCGACCTCGGCGCCGTCCTTGTCCAGTACCGCCGCGGGCAGCGGGACGGGCGGGACGACGGCAGGCGATGGCGCGGGGAGGCGCCCTGGCCACGGCCGGTCGGGCGGCGCGGGCGGGGCGCGTTCGTCGCCCCAGGGGACGAGGTGGACCTGGTCGGCGGGGCCGCGGCCGCCGCTGAGGACCGGGGTGAGGACGGCTTCGGGGCCGAGTAAGCCCTGGACGTGGACCATGGCGCGGGCGGCGCGTTCGGCCCGTTCGTCGTTGCCGCCTTGCCACAGGCCCAGTTGGAGGGCGCGGCCGTCGACGAGTTCCTCGGGGTCGAGGCGCAGGAGCGTGACCCCGGCCGACGGGCGGCCCGCGCCGCGCAGCCAGCCGTCGAGCTGCCAGCGGACGCGGTCGGCGATGCCGGAGGGGGTGAGCGGCTCGGCGCAGCGCCATCCCCGGTCGTGGGTCTCGCCGTTGGCGGTGCTCGCGTGGATGCGCAGGCGGGTGCAGGCCAGACCGTGCGCGGCCAGACCGGCGTGCAGGCGTTCGGCGAGTTCCCTGGCCACGAAGGCGGCGGCGTCGACCCGGTCGACCGGCGGGTCGGGGTGGTGGGTGACAGCGAGGTCGACGGGCGGGCGGCGGCGCACCGGGGGGCGTTCCTCGAGACCGCGGGCGAGGCGGTGGGCCAGGCCCGCGTCGGCGCCGAAGCGGGAGGTGACGTCGCCGGGGGCCAGCGCGGCGAACGCGCCGAGGGTGCGGATGCCGAGCCTGCGGAGGAGGTCGACCAGCTCCGGCCTGCTGTCGAGTTCGGTGATGGCCAGGGGGGCGAGGAAGTCGGGGCTCTTGTCGGGCGGGACCAGCTTGCCGCGGTGGGCGGCCAGGGTGGCGGCGAAGAGCCCGTCGGCGATGCCGACCTGACACTCGGCGCCGGTGCGCGCGGCGACCTGGTCGATGATCCGCTCGGCGGCGGCCTCTTCGGAACCGAAGTAGCCGACCGGGCCGCGGGCAGGGACGGCGACGACTCCTGGACGGACCACCTCCACCCCGACGGCCAGTTCCTCGACGGCGGCGGCGACCGGCTCGAACCGGGCGGCGTCCCGGTCGACGTCGTCGGGGAAGACCACGAGATCGGGACAACGCCCTTGCGACTCGCGGCGGCGCATCCCCCGGCGAACCCCCTCCGCGCGAGCGCCCGCGTTGACGCAGATGACCCGGTTCGCCGCGACCACGGCGGCCGGGGTGTCCAGCGCGAGCCCGGCGACCGTACTCGCGGCGACGACGGGCCAGTCGGGGCACCAGACGACGAGGAGGCGGGTCACATGTTCGAACATACGTTCGAACGTATGGGGTGTCAAACGGTCACGCCAGGAGGCGGGTGGCGACGAAACTCGGGGGTGTCGGACTGTCGCCCTGGAGGGTGATGGACGCGCGGAACGGGCGGGCGGCGGAGCCCCGACCCTGGGCGTAGACGTCGACCACGTGGCCGCGGAGGTGTCCGTGGCCGTCACCCAAACCGGACCAGCGGCCGCCTGAGCAGCGGAGTTCCAGGTCCGGACTGGGCCATGACCCGAAGGCGATGAGGGCGGCGTCGCGGTGGCGGGCCCGGGCGGAGAGGCGCCGGGCGTGGGCCTGGGTGATCCGCGGGGCGACCACGGCGACGATGTCGAAGCCGTCGAGCAGGGCGGCGGTGACGCCGACGATGTCGACGCCCGGTTGCGGGACCAGGGCGAGCCGGTCGACGGCGACGCCCAACTCGGCGGCGGCCAGGACGCCGAGGTCGGGAATGCCGACGAGAGCGGCCCAGGAGCCGCCCGCCGTGGCTTCGGCGAGCAGGGCGAGCAGGAGCGCGGCGGAATCCCGGACGGCGACGGTGCCTCCGGGACGGAGGCCGCCCCATGGAAAGAGGGGGGCGAGGTCTTCACGGACCGGAAGGAAGGGCGGGGACCCATCCGGGCGGGGGCGGCGGGAAAGGGCGCTACCGCGGCGGACGGGGAGAGCGCGCTCCAGTGCGGCCAGTCGGGTTGGGGGGTCCGAGGGCGCTTGGCGGGCGGGCTCAAACCTTGAGACGGGACCCGCGGAGACGAGGGTGCGGACGGGGCGGCTTGCCGATGCCGAGGACGCGTCCGGAACCGTCGAGCGCACATGCGGGCTCGACCGAGCCGGCGATAACGCGGTTGGGGCTGGAGTTGAACGCGGAGCCGAGGCTGGGGCTACGGCGAACGTCGAGGACTCGACCGGCGCAGCGAAGTCGACCGCGGAACCCAACGACGGCGAGTCGCTGGCTGCTCCCGGGTTCTTCCCCGCGCCGAAAGCAGCCAGCGACCGCACCGCGTACACCTCCCCACGTCCACGCGTACCGCTCAATACGCGAGTTGCCGTGGGGAGACGGCGGTTGGGGGCGAGTGGCCTCGACTCCACCCGATCCCGTCGAACACCTGTTCGACAAGACAGAGCATACCCGCCCCGCCGCCACTGTCAACTAGTGCGCGAAATGCCGAGTCCCAGTCAGGTAAACCGCCACACCTGCGGCCTCCGCCGCGGCGATGACCTCGGCGTCCCGGACCGAACCACCCGGCTGCACGACCGCGCGGACGCCCGCTTCCAGCAGGACTTCCAGGCCGTCCGGGAACGGGAAGAACGCGTCCGACGCGGCGACCGCGCCCGCGGCCCGCTCGCCCGCGCGGGCGACCGCCAGGCGGGCGGCGTCGACGCGGTTGACCTGGCCCATGCCGACGCCCACGGTGGCGCCCGCGTTGGCCAGGAGGATGGCGTTGGACTTGACCGCGCGGCAGGCCCGCCAGGCGAAGGCCAGGTCCGCCAGCGTGGCGTCGTCGACCGGGGTTCCGGTCGCCAGGGTCCACTTGGCCGGGTCGTCGCCGTCGGCGTCGATCACGTCGGCCGTCTGCAGGAGCAGGCCGCCGGAGACCGGGCGGAGTTCGGCGCCGCGGCGGACGGGCTCGGCGACCAGGATGCGGACGTTCTTCTTGCGGCTGAGCACGTCCACCGCCCCGTCCGCGTACGACGGCGCGACGATGACCTCGGTGAACACCTCCGCCACCTGCTCGGCCATGGCCACGCTGACCTCGCGGTTCGCCGCGATCACGCCGCCGAAGGCGCTCTGCGGGTCGCAGGCGTGGGCGTTGCGGTGGGCCTCGGCGATGTCGACCTCGGCCACCGCGATGCCGCACGGGTTGGCGTGCTTGATGATCGCCACGGCGGGCGCGTCGTGGTCGTAGGCGGCGCGCCAGGCGGCGTCGGCGTCGACGTAGTTGTTGTACGACATCTCCTTGCCGTGCAGCTGCGTCGCGGTGGCCAGGCCGCGCGAGCCGTCGCCCTGGGCGTACAGGGCGGCGCGCTGGTGCGGGTTCTCGCCGTAGCGCAGCACGTCGGCGCGCTGCCAGGTGGCGCCGACCCAGCCCGGGAAGCCCGAGCCCTCGTCGTCGGCGGCGAGCGCGCTGCCCATCCAGGACGCCACGGCGACGTCGTAGGTCGCGGTGTGGCGGAAGGCGTCGACGGCGAGTTTCTGCCGGTCGGCCAGGGTGAAGCCGCCCGCGTTGACCTCGGCGAGCACCCACTCGTAGCGCGCGGGGTCGACCACGACGGCGACGCTGCCGTGGTTCTTCGCCGACGCGCGGACCATCGCCGGGCCGCCGATGTCGATCTGCTCGACGCACTCGTCCACCGACGCGCCGGAGGCCACCGTCTTGACGAACGGGTACAGGTTCACCACCAGCAGGTCGAACGCGGCGATGCCCAGCTCCTCGAGCTGCGCGACGTGCGCGGGGTTGCGGGTGTCGGCGAGCAGGCCCGCGTGCACCCGCGGGTGCAGCGTCTTCACCCGGCCGTCGAGCGACTCGGGGAAGCCGGTGACCTGCTCGACCGGCGTGACCGGCACACCGGCGTCGGCGAGGGTCTTCGCGGTGCCGCCGGTCGAGACGATCTCGACCCCGGCCGCGTGCAGGCCGGTCGCCAGCTCGAGGAGACCGGACTTGTCCGACACGCCGATCAGCGCCCGGCGAACCGGTTTGCGCTGGGCTGAGTCCGTCACGGGATACTCACCTTTCGTCCATCCACGGTGTATCCGTCGCGCGCGATCCTGGTGACGACGTCGACCAGGAGCCTGCGCTCCACCGTCTTGATCCGTTCATGCAAAGTGGCCTCGTCGTCGCCCGCCGCCACGGGGACGGGTTCCTGGGCGATGATCGGGCCGGTGTCGACGCCCGCGTCGACCAGGTGCACCGTGCTGCCGGTGACCTGGACGCCGTAGGCGATGGCGTCGGCGACCGCGTGCGCGCCGGGGAACGACGGCAGCAGCGCGGGATGGGTGTTGACCACCCGGTTGGCGAACCGGTCGAGGAACCGGGGGCCGAGGATCTTCATGAAGCCCGCCGACACCACCAGGTCGGGCTCGTGCGCGGCGACGGCGTCGGTCAGCGCGGCGTCCCACGCGGCGCGGTCGGCGTGGTCGCCGAGGCGCGCGGTGAAGGTGGGGATGTTCGCGCGCTCGGCGCGGGCGAGGCCCTCGATGTTCTTGCGGTCGGCGCCGACGGCGACGATGTGCGCGGTCCCGGCGTCGATCAGCGCCTGCAGCAGGGTGCCCGAACCCGAGACCAGGACGACGACCCTGGCCGCGACCGCCGGGGAGAACTGGAAACTCAGCGTGGACTCCTGCGCGCGCCGGAACGGGATACGCCCAGCGTAGGCGGTCCGTAGTCGATCTTGCTCAGCGGCCTGGCTCAGGCTCGGCGGGCTCATCGGAGTCGGTCTCGGTCTCCTCGTCGGCGGACTCCTCCGGCTCGTCGGCCTCCTCGGAGTCGGAGTCCTCGGCCTCGGTTTCCTCGTCCTCAGCGGATTCCGATTCGTCGGCCTCGGCGGCCTCTTCCGGGTCGATCAGCCCGACCGGGCCCTCGACCACCGGCCGCGGCCCGGCGAACCACGCCACCAGCGCCCCGGGCACCGCCACCCAGCAGCCCAACGCGAACGACACCAACGCCGCGTGCAGGTCGAGCGGGTGGAACGGCCCGCCCGCGAGCGCCCCACCGGCACTGCCCGCCAGCACCACGAACGCGAGCGCGACCACGACCGCCGCTACCACCACCGACCGCATCCGCTCGCGCGGCTCCTCCGCCGCGGCCCGCAGCACCCAGCCGACCAGCACACCGACCGCGGCGGGCAGCAGGAACAGCCCGACCCACCACAGCGCCGCGTGCTCGGGCAGCGCGGCCAGCAGCGGCAGCGCCGGGACAGGACCGCCCTCGAACCCGACCGGCGCGATGGTCACCGAACCCAACGAGAACCCGGGACCGGCGATGAACGCCGTGCCCGCGACGACCGCGTTCGGCAGGTATCCCGCCGACAGCAGCAGCATCCCCAGCGCACTGCCCGGACCGTCCAAAGCGAACATCGAGTTGGCCGAACCGAACGACGTGACGAGCCCGAACGTCACGATCAGCGCCCCGAGGGCGAGCAGCGCGGCGACCGCGAGCAGCCCCGCGCGCAGGCCGCGCAAGGCCGACTCGTCGACCCGGCCCGTGGCCCACTCGACCAGGCCGGACCGCTTCGCCACCCCGACGCCCGCGGCGAGCCCCGACAGCAGCGCCGGGTAGTAGAACCCAGCCAGCGGGTCGACCACGACCGGCCCGCCGTCGATGAGCAGCGCGACCGTGAGACCGAACGCGGCGTGCGCGGCGACCGTGACCAGCACGATCTGGCCGCACTCCCGCGCGCCCCACGCGTCGACGCGGTCGGCGGCGCCCGCGGCGGTGCGACCCGCGAGCAGCATGAGCAGCACGGTCGGCAGCAGCGGCAGCGCGCCGAGCTCGTGGCCCTGGATGATCAGCGGCACCTGGTGGGCGGCCAGCCAGCCGGGCAGCGCCGCGGTGAGCACCCCGGCGGTGGTGAACGTCGAGCGGGAGGCGATCGCGGTGACCAGCGCCATCACCGCGGCGACCGCGGCGTAGCCGGTGAGCAGCGGGCCGAGCGCGGCCACGGCGAGCGCCCGCAGGCGTGCCGCGGGTGCGACCGGTTCCACCTCCAGCAGCGCCATGGCCCCACTCTGGCATTCGGGTGAGAACCCACCCGGGGTGCCACGCCGCCGTCAACCGATCCGGTGAACACCTTCACACCCGAGCGCTTGGCCGCCGGTGGCGCTCGGGTGCCCATCGGCACGGCGACGCAGTCGCTCGTGTCGATGGGTGCCCGGGCGTCACCTTCGGGGCGGCCAAGCCGCGTCCCGGAGGGACGCCATGTCTCAGCCCTGCTGCGGGTAGCCGCCCGGCGGGGTGCCCGGCGCCTGGCCGAACTGTCCCGGCGGCGGCGCGTACGGCTGCTGCGGCTGGGCGAACGGCTGCTGCGGCTGCTGGGCCTGGAACTGGCCGGACGGCGGCGCGTAGCCACCGGGCTGGCCGTACTGCGGCTGCGGCTGCGGCGGCTTGATCACGCCCGCCTCGAACAGCAGCGCGAACACCGCGGCACCGGACTGGATGATGGCGAAGATCAGCACCATGATCCCGCCCGCCTTGAGCGAGCCGCTGAAGGCGAAGACGGTGAACAGGAACGCCAGCATGCCGCCGACGGTGACCACCGCGGAGGTGATGCCCACCTTCTTCTCACCGGGCAGGACAACCGGCAGGGCGAACGCGCCGCCGATGAACAGCAGCGCCGGGATCCAGCCGAACGAGGTCTCGTAGAAGCCCGTCTCGGCCACGATCGGCGCGAACCCGAGGAACAGGTTCAGCAGACCGAGCCCGGCGACCACCAGGTGCAGGATCTGCGCCAGCTCGAGCTTCGGGCGCGCGGGCGCCGGGGCGTATCCGGGGCCCTGCGGGCCCGGGTAACCGCCCGGTGCCCCGCCTGGATAGGTCATCGCGTGCTCTCCTCAAGTCGTTCGTTCGACGCGACACGTGCGAACCGTCCGACGGAAGCAGCCACGTCGCGGTTCCGTCCCGTCGGAAACAAACTGGGGCCGGACGCTACACCAGCGTCCGGCCCCGAGTTCACCCGATCAGGCGTTTGCCTGGAACAGCTCCCGGGCCAGCGCGGCGGTCTCGGACGGCGTCTTGCCGACCTTGACGCCCGCGGCCTCGAGGGCCTCCTTCTTGGCCTGCGCGGTACCGGCCGAGCCGGACACGATCGCACCGGCGTGACCCATGGTCTTGCCCTCCGGCGCCGTGAAGCCCGCCACGTAGCCGACGACCGGTTTGGTGACGTTCTCGGCGATGTAGGCCGCGGCCCGCTCCTCGGCGTCGCCACCGATCTCGCCGATCATGACGATCAGCTCGGTCTCGGGGTCGGCCTCGAACGCGGCGAGCGCGTCGATGTGCGTGGTGCCGATGATCGGGTCGCCGCCGATGCCGACCGCGGACGAGAAGCCGATGTCGCGCAGCTCGTACATCATCTGGTAGGTCAGCGTGCCGGACTTCGACACCAGGCCGATCTTGCCGGGGCCGGTGATGTCGGCGGGGATGATGCCCGCGTTCGACTTCCCGGGGCTGATCAGGCCGGGGCAGTTCGGGCCGATGATGCGGGTGACGTTGCCCTTGGCGACGGCGTGCGCCCAGAAGTAGGCGGAGTCGTGCACCGGGATGCCCTCGGTGATGACCACGGCCAGGCCGATCTCGGCGTCGATCGCCTCGATGACGGCGTCCTTGGCGAACTTCGGCGGGACGAAGATCACCGACACGTCGGCGCCGGTGGCCTCCATGGCCTCGGCGACGGTGGCGAAGACCGGCAGGGACACGCCCTCGATCTCGACCTTGGTGCCCGCCTTGCGCGGGTTCACCCCGCCGACGATGTTGGTGCCGGACTTGAGCATCCGCGCGGTGTGCTTGGTGCCCTCGGAGCCGGTCATGCCCTGGACGATGACCTTGCTGCTGTCAGTCAGGAAGATAGCCATTGTCAGACCCCCGCCGCTGCGAGTTCGGCGGCCTTGTCGGCAGCGTTGTCCATAGTGTCCACCACGGTCACGAGCGGGTGGTTGGCCTCGGCCAGGATGGCGCGGCCCTCTTCGACGTTGTTGCCGTCGAGGCGCACGACCAGCGGCTTGGTGGCCTCGTCGCCGAGGATCTCCAGCGCCGCGACGATGCCGTTGGCGACCGCGTCGCAGGCGGTGATGCCGCCGAAGACGTTGACGAACACCGACTTGACGGCCGGGTCGCCCAGGATGATGTGCAGGCCGTTCGCCATGACCTCGGCCGACGCGCCGCCGCCGATGTCGAGGAAGTTGGCGGGCTTGACGCCCTTGTGCTTCTCACCGGCGTACGCGACGACGTCCAGGGTCGACATGACCAGACCGGCGCCGTTGCCGATGATGCCGACCTCGCCGTCGAGCTTGACGTAGTTGAGGTCCTTGGCCTTGGCCGCGGCCTCCAGCGGGTCCTCGGCCTCCTGGTCGACCAGGTCGGCGTGCGCGGGGTGGCGGAAGCCCGCGTTCTCGTCGAGGGTGACCTTGCCGTCGAGGGCGATGATCTTGTCCTGCGGGTCGCGGACCAGCGGGTTCACCTCGACCAGGGTGGCGTCTTCGCTGACGAAGGCCTCCCACAGCTTGACGATGACCTCGGCGGCCTCGGCGGCGACCTCGGCGGGGATCTTCGCGGCGGCGACGATCTCCTGGGCCTTGGCGAGGTCGACGCCCTCGATGGCGCTCACCGGGATCTTGGCGAGGGCCTCGGGGCGCTCGACGGCGAGCTGCTCGATGTCCATGCCGCCCTCGGCGGACGCCATCGCCAGGAAGGTGCGGTTGGCGCGGTCGAGCAGGAACGAGAAGTAGTACTCCTCGGCGATGTCGGACGCGACGGTCACGAGCACCTTGCGGGTGATGTGGCCCTTGATGTCCAGTCCGAGGATCGCTTCGGCCTTGGCCTGCGCGTCAGCCGGGTCGTCGGCCAGCTTGACGCCGCCCGCCTTGCCGCGTCCACCGGTCTTCACCTGGGACTTGATGACAACGGTCTGGCCGAGCTTCTCCGCGATGGCGCGGGCTTCCTCGGGGGTGCTTGCCACGTCGCCCGGCAGGACCGGGACCCCGTGGGCGGCGAAGAGATCCTTCGCCTGGTACTCGTACAGGTCCACTCGACAGTCTCCTGACTACGGTGTCGACGACGATGCTGTCGGACAGCGAGAAACCCTAGCGACCTGCGGATTGACCCGACACTTCACACCCGGTGAAGTCGGTCACCAGGAATGCCTCAGCACGGTGAAGTCTGTCACTGGTATCGCCCGGCCACCCATTCGAGGACCTCCGCGTGGGTGAGGACGCGGACGTCCGCGGCGTCGAGTTCGGCCAGCTTGGCGGCGATCTCCTGGGTGTCCCGGTCGACCGCGACGGCGTCGGCGTCCTCCTGGATCGCGGTGCTGACGACCTGATCGGGTGCCACGTAGATCACCTCGGCGCCCGCGTCGCGCAGGGCGCGGGCGACCGCGGGGATGTCACCGTCGTGGGCGAGGACTATCCGTTTCATCGGCGGTCGCTTGAGACAACCGCCACCAGCGCGGACACCAGCAGTGCGGCGACGCAGCCGACCGACAGCCAGAGGCCGGGGCCGGGGACAGACGCGGCGGCCCGGTCGGCGGTCAGCGGGTAGTCGAGCGCGTGGACCGCGACTACGCCCGCCGCGCCGAGGAGCAGCGCGCCCGCGCGGGGCGGCCGGGACATCGCGGCGATGACGACGGCGGCCAGGACCAGGAGAAGGCCACTAAGCAGGCCCCACGACGTGAGCCGGAAGTTGCTCCAGACCCCCGCCGCGACGAGGCCGGGGGCCTTGATCACCGGCAGGCCGAACGCGCCGATGGCGAGCAGCGCGGCGACGGCGAGCGGGGCGGCGAGCCCGAGGTTGACCTGGCGCCGGGTGAGGTCGACGTCGTCGCGTTCGACCACGCCCGCCAGCGCGGCCGTCGCCCCGGCGGCGAGGGCGAGCGCGACGGCGAGGACACCGAACCAGACGCCGGGTCCGACGGCGATGTCCTGGCTGACCCCGGTCGCGGTGAACGCGGCGTCGAGCGCGCCCGCGCCCGCGAGGGGGACGGCGAGGGTGGCGGCGGCGAACGCGGGACGGATCGACGCGGCGACCCTGGGGATGAGCAGAGGAACTGTGAACAGAAGAAGAAGGATTGCGGCGGGGAGGAAGAGCCGCGCCGAGTAGCCGACCGGGGCCTCCAGACCCGCGCTGACCTTGAGCTGCGCGGTCGACGCGGCGGTGATCGCGGCCGCGGCGGCGCCGAGCCCCAGGAGCCCGGCGACGAGGTGGTGCCTGCTGGGCTCGGGCGCGTCGAGCAGCGCGCTCGGGGCGACGCGTTCGGTGGTCTCGCCGCGGTTGAGGAACCACACGGCGACGGTGAGCAGGGCCATCGCCACCAGGGCGAGCGCGGGACCGGGCGCGACGGACAGCGCCGGGACGCTGAACCCGGCGGCCAGTTGCGGGAGGACCACGGCGGCGAGGGCGGCGGTGGCGCCGAGCAGGACACCCCGGGCGACCGACGGACGCGCCGACCCGCCAGCGAACACGGCGGCGGCCACGGTCGCGGCGGCCAGGACGAGGACGCCGTAGCGGGGCAGGGACGGGACCTCGAGGACGCTGCGGGCCAGCATGAACGCGTTGTCCGAGTGGAACGGCGCGAGCAGCAGGGCCACGCCCGCCACCAAGCCCGCGAGGAGGGCGAGGACCAGCGAGGTGCCCCGGGCCTTGGTCGAGCGGTCGTCGGAGTGATCGTCGAACTCGGCGGCGTAGGGCGAACCGGGGACCGCGCCCGCGCGGCCGAGGGCGAGCGCCCCGGCCAGCGCGACGGCCGCGTGACCGCCGAGCAGTAGCCACAGCCCGGGGGCGGCGGTGAGCGGGGCGAGGCTGGTCGGCACCAGGAACTCCGGCCGCGAGGCCAGCAGCGGGTCGACCGCGAGCTGCGCGTCGACCAGGGCGCGTCCCGGGGTCAGGAGGGCGGACCCGACGAGGACGCCCGCGCCGGTCGCGGCCTTGCCCGCCACGACGAAGGCGACCGCCAAGACCACCGGCAGGACGGCTAAGACCAGCAGCAACGCACTCGCGTCGAACCCGGCGGCGGGCGCGTCGGCGACGAGGCCACGCGCGGGCCCGATCACCAGGAGCGCCGCCCCCGCCGCCGCGGCGACGAGGGCGATGCGGAGTCTGCCCGGGACTTCGGACCAGCCGATCCGGTCGGTGGCCGGGAGGGCCTGGTCGATTGGGCTCGACGTGCCGGTCTGCGAAGTCATCGCGGGCAACGCTAGCAAGCACTGTCGGTATGTCCCCGGTGTCGACCGAGTGTCCCGGCAACTGGTTTTCGCCTGATAGCCACCCGTACGGCCTATTGAAACGAGACGCAGGTCACATTAGAGGGTGTGAGGTCGGGTTAACTTTGCGTAGTAACCGCTGGACAAGAACTTTCACGTCACGCCACGGTTGGCAGACACCTGTGACGGATGTTGCCCGCACCGGTATCTCCCCGTTACTGTCCCCGAGTCCGTTGTCACAGTCAGATCACGAAGGACTCGGGGCAGGCAACCCGCTCCACGCCTCCCCAACCGGGATCCCCCGCCCGGTGTCCACGCCGAAGAACGCTCGTCCCCGCGAGCGCGGTGTGTGGTCGGACTCCCCGAAGGCGGAAGGCTCGTCTTGTCTCGACATCGCAATACCGGCGGTGAACGCGAGTTCACCGCGCTCGATGAGGCGCTGGAACGCGCCACACCCCGAGCTCGCGGCGCGCACCGCATCGCGCCCCCGTCGTCCGCACTGCGCGGCAAGGTCGTCGTGGCCGCTGTCGCGGTCGGCGCCTTCGCGGCCGCTGCCGCGGGTCAGACCCTCCAGTCCGCCGCGGGCGGAACCGCCGCCGACGACATCGCCCCCCTCGCAGGCACCCGTGACGTGTCCGCGCACATGGGCATCGGTGGCGACAACGCCACCGCCACCCCCGAGCTCCTGGCGCTCACCAAGACCACCGACGGCACGCTCGAGGCCCAGAAGATGGTCACCTCGGAGCGCCTCACCCAGGCCCGCAACCAGCGCGCCGCCGACGAGCAGGCCCGACAGGCCGAGGCCAAGCGCCCGAAGGTCGTCAAGCCGACCGACGGCGTGCTGACCTCCGGCTTCGGCGCCCGCTGGGGCACCACCCACTACGGCATCGACCTCGCCAACCGCATCGGCACCCCGATCGTCGCCGTCGCCGATGGCGTCGTCGTCGAGGCGGGCACCGCCAGCGGCTTCGGCCTCTGGGTCCGAGTGCAGCACGGCGACGGCACGGTGTCGGTGTACGGCCACGTGAACGACTACGTGGTGCGCGAGGGCCAGAAGGTCAAGGCGGGCCAGCTGATCGCCCACATGGGCAACCGAGGCCAGTCGACTGGGCCGCACCTGCACTTCGAAATCTGGGACTCCGAGGGCCGCAAGCTGAACCCGATCTCCTGGCTGAACGCCAAGGGCGTCCGCGTCTAGGACCCAGCCAGGCAGCTTGCACCCACGGTGGCACCGGCTGGGCTGACACCCGCGCCCTGCCGCGCGCACCCACTATGCGACGCCCAGCCGATTTGGACCGGCACTCAGCGCCCGACTCGGACCACGCAACCAGTTCCGGCTCGGACCACGCACCCAGCCTCCGACCCGAGCGCCCCCCTCGCGTCGGCTGGGCTTGCGAACCCACCGCCCGGCTCGCGTGCCAGGTTCGGGCCAGCCGGGGCTCGCGCCCGCTTGGCCGCTTCCCCGATCACCGTGCCGACTCCTCCCCCGTTGCGGGCGGCACCGCCGCGCCCTACAGCACCGTCACCCTCGCCGCCATGGTCTCCCGCGCCGCCGCGGGTGCCGTGTCGTTCTTCGAGGGTGCCAACGCGATCGGTGCCCGGTCGCCGCACCCGCATCCGGCGAGCGCCGGTCCGCTGATCGGTCGAGCATCGAGGCCAGCCCAGTAGCCGCGGCCCGCGGCCGCCACCGGCCGGTGATCGCAACTAGGTCCCGTGCACGGCGTGGACCCGCTGCACCGCAACGCCTCCCGGCGTCAGGGTCGGGCCATCACACCACCCCCGTCCGGCCGCACGAAGTACGCCGACGCCACCCGCCAGACCGCGCACATGCCGCGGCGGGGTCTGGGGAGGTGGACGCGTCCGCAGCCCGCACACCGGGCTCCGTCGGGGTGGTGGAGGCCGAGAACGCTGCGCCAGGCCGACGCGAGGCGGCGTAGTTCGACGCCTGCAACGCCGTCGTGGATGCCTGCCTGGCGGTCGATCGTGTCGAGATAACGGCCGACCGCTTCGGCGAGGAGCCGGTGCAGCGTCTCATCCATTCTCGGTTCTCCCGTGTCCCCCATGTCCGCATGGACAAAGTGAACCAGGAGCCACCGACAATTTTCGAACAGACGTTCTAGAGCTTCACCAGCGGCACGCTGCCGATCAGCATCAGCCGGATCGTGCCCGCCGTGCCGAAGTCGATCGTGGCCGTCGCGCGTGGACCGACGCCGTCGGTGGCCACCACCGTGCCCAAGCCGTACTTGTCGTGGTTGACCCGGTCGCCCACGTCGAGCGTCAGCGCGGGGGTGTCCTGCCAGCCGCGGGACGGCGCGGGGCGCGTCGTGCGGCCGAGGCCGCCGGAGGAGCGGGAGCCCCACGTGGTCGCCCGGGTCGGGCTGGAGCGGTCGGGGCCCATGCGGCGCCAGTCGACGAGGTCGGCGGGGATCTCGTCGAAGAAGCGGGACGCCGGGTTGGTCATCGGCTGGCCCCAGGCCGAGCGCACGATCGCGCGCGACAGGTAGAGCCGTTCCCGGGCCCGGGTGATGCCCACGTACGCGAGGCGGCGCTCCTCGGCGAGTTCCACCGGGTCGCTCAGCGCGCGCATGTGGGGGAAGATCCCGTCTTCCCAGCCGGTGGAGAACACGACCGGGTATTCCAGGCCCTTGGCCGTGTGCAGCGTCATCAGGGTGACCATGCCGCCGGACTCGTCGTCGGCGTCGGGGACCTGGTCGGCGTCGGCGACCAGCGAGACGCGTTCGAGGAAGGCGTCGAGCGAACCCGGTTCCGGGCCCGCGGTCGTGTCGGGCGGCGGGATGTCGGCCGGGCCCTCGGTGAACTCGCGGGCGACCGTCACCAGTTCGGTCAGGTTCTCCAGCCTGGACGCGTCCTGCGGGTCCTCGCTGGCCTCCAGTTCGGCGCGGTAGCCGGTCTGGTCGAGCACGGCGTCGAGGATCTCGGCGACGTCCTGGCCGTCGTCGACGAAGCGGCGCAGGCCGTCGATCATCTCGACGAATCCCGCGATCGCGCGCTGGGAGCGCGGGTTCAGCAGGGCGACCTTGCCGACGGCGGCGTCGTTGAGGGCGGCGGAGAAAGAGATGCGCTCGCGGTCGGCGTGGTTGGACACGCAGGCTTCGGCGCGGTCGCCGATGCCGCGGCGGGGCACGTTCAAGATCCGCCGCAGGCTGACCGTGTCCTCCGGGTTCGCGAGAACCCTCAAGTACGCCAAGGCATCCCGGACTTCGCGGCGCTCGTAGAACCGCACGCCGCCGACGACCTTGTACGGCAGGCCGAGGCGGATGAAGATCTCCTCGAACACACGGGACTGGTTGTTCGTTCGGTAGAAGACCGCGACGTCGCCGTTGTTCGCGATGCCCGCGTCGACCAGCCGGTCGATCTCCTGGGCGACGAAGGACGCCTCGTCGTGCTCGTTGTCGCCGACGTAGGCGACGATCTTCTCGCCGTCGCCCAGCGCGGTCCACAGGCGCTTGTCGCGGCGGTCGGGGTTGCGGGAGATCACCGCGTTGGCGGCGTTCAGGATCGTCTGCGTGGAGCGGTAGTTCTGTTCCAGCAGAACGGTTGTCGCGTTCGGATAGTCGCGTTCGAACTCGACGATGTTGCGGATCGTGGCGCCGCGGAAGGCGTAGATCGACTGGTCTGCGTCGCCGACGACGCACAGCTCGGCGGGCGGCAGGCCCTCCATGCCGCGGCCGACCAACTCGCGGACCAGCGTGTACTGCGCGTGGTTGGTGTCCTGGTACTCGTCGACCAGCACGTGGCGGAAGCGGCGGTGGTAGTGCTCGGCGACGTCGGGGAAGCCCTGCAGCAGTTCGACCGTGCGCATGATCAGGTCGTCGAAGTCCATGGCGTTGGCCTGGCCGAGCCTGCGCTGGTACTCGGTGTAGACCTCGGCGACGCGGCGCTCGAGGTCGTTGGTGGCCATCGTCGCGGCCTTCTCGGCGTCGATCAGCTCGTTCTTGAGGTTCGAGATGTGGATCGACAGCGTGCGCGCGGCGTAGCGCTTCGGGTCGAGGTCGAGATCCCGGGCCACGAGGGTGATCAGCCTGCGCGAGTCGTCGGCGTCGTAGATGGAGAAGCTCGACGTCATGCCGAGCGTCTTGGCCTCGCGGCGCAGCACGCGCACACACATCGAGTGGAACGTCGACACCCACATCGCGTTGGCCCGGCGGCCCACGAGATCGGCGACGCGCTCCTTCATCTCGGCCGCGGCCTTGTTGGTGAACGTGATCGCCATGACCTGGCCGGGGTGGACGTTGCGCTCGCCGAGCAGATAGGCGATGCGGCGCGTCAGCACCCGCGTTTTGCCTGATCCCGCGCCCGCGACGACGAGCAGCGGGCTGCCGGTGTGCTCCACGGCGCGGCGCTGCTGGTCGTTGAGGTCGTCGAGCAGCGCAGCTGACCGGCGACGCGGGGCGGCTGGGGTATCGGCGGGGAGATCGAAAAGGGCTTCCATCGTGCGAACAACGGTACCGGTGGCCACCGACGAAGACGAAAAGCGCGCCGATCCCACAGCGCGGACACCGGGTCGACCGATCGGCGACGGTGTGTCACACTCGGTTCGTGCAGACGCGCCACTACGAGTTTTTCTACGGGAACCGGACTCCGGCTCCCGTGATGGCGTAGCACCAAAAACCACCACGAAGCCCCGGAGTCCTCGGACCCCGGGGCTTCGTGCGCTCGGGAGCCGAGAACTCCGCCAGCCAGCAGAGGGATCACGATGTCCGAGAACACGACCGTCAAGCCCGGCCTCGAACTGCCCGCCCCCGAAGAGGTCGCGGAGCTGCGCAAGGAGATCGACGAACTCGACCGGGAGATCCTGCGCCTGGTGAAACGCCGGGCGGAGGTCTCCCAGACCATCGGCGCGGCACGGATGGCCGCGGGCGGGCCGCGCATCGTTGTGAACCGCGAGATGGACGTGGTCGCCCGCTACCGCGAACTCGGCCCGGCGGGCCGCACCCTGGCGATGGCCCTGCTGGACATGGGCCGCGGCAGGCTCGGCCGCTGACTTTGTCCACATGGGCATGGCTTATCCACAGGGAAACCGCGTCTAAGATCAACTGACCCTGGACGCGATAGACTGGCCAAGGGCCGTCCCGGGCTTGTCATCGGACTACCGCGCGAACTCGCGAAGCGTGGGCACCCATCGAGATTTCGACGGGTGCGCGAGCATCGGGTCGGGTGAGTGGTGCGGCAGCGGGGAGCGGGTGAACATCAGGGGTGGGTCCGGGAGATCCCCCATTCGATGTTCGGCGGTCTCGGGCAGACTGGGGTCATGCTGGATCTCATCGCGGTAATCGTGGTCATCGTCGCCGTCGTCGCGGTTGTCGGGTTCGGCGCTTATCTCGCGCTGTTGAACTCGGCTGCCCGCAAGCGTGGGGCTAGTGGGAATCAGGTGGCGCACTACGTCAAGGGGCGCTGGCCGGTCGCCGGGGTCACCGCGGCGGGGGCGCTGCTCGGGTGGCTACTCAGCGGGGGCAGCGGGTTCGCCGACGTGTTGGCGATCCTGATCGCGGGTGGGTCCGCGGGCGTGGCGGGGAGTTCGCTTTCCACCACTATGGCGAAGTACCGCAGCGGGAGCTGACGCACTCAGCGGAGAGTTCAGGGCGCGTATTCACTCGATAGCGTGAGCTTCGGGCGAGTGGCGCGCCCTGCTCTACGAACCCTGCGCAACGGCTTACCCTTGTTTGAGTGAGAACGGGACATTCCGCCGGCCTGGAGTGCCAGGCCGTCGACGCGTGCTGATCGGTAATCGGTCGGCGACACCGCGTCACGGCCGGGCAGGACAGGAGTCTCCACCACATGGCGAGCGGGCGGGACACCGCGGGGCAGGGCAAGCACCGGCGAGGATCCGACGTGCCGCGGGTGCGGCCGCGACAGGCACATCCCCCGCGTGAGCAGGACACCGACGTCCTGCCGGTGATCGCGGGACTGTTCCCCGACGCCCCCGCCACCGGGCTGGCGAAGTTCGACCTCGGCAGCATCCCCGCCTCTGTCACCCCGCCCCGCAGTTGGCGGCACGCGGCCTGGTTCGCCGTCGCCGCGTCGATCATGGTGCTGCTCGGCCTTGCCTATGCGGCGTCCACACTCGTCACCGGGCCGCGCAAACCGGAGATGGTGGACGCGCTTCCCGGGTTGCCCAGTGGCCCCGAGATCCCGATCGAGTTGCCCGGCGACTCGCTGATGTCGCAGCGGCCGTCGACCACGTCGGCCGCGCCGAGTTCGTCGAAGGCCCAGCCCAAGCCGACGACCGGGCGGATCGAGCCCAACCCGCCCGCGCAGCCGCAGCGCCCTGTGTCGACGAGCGCCGTGCCCGCCCCCACGACGACGGCCACCACCAAGCCGACCCCGACCAGGACGACCGTGGAGACCCCGGTCCTCGTCGGCCCCGTGGTCGACACCAAGGCGATCGGCGACCGCACCGAGACGTACTTCCGCGCGGTCACCCAGGACCCGGAGGCGGCCTACGCCATGACGACCGGCCAGGCCCGGCGCGACGGGCAGGACGAGATCCAGCGGCGGTACGCCGAGATCTCGCGGGTCGAGGTGCAGCGCATGACGATCGACGCGAACAAGTCCACGACGCGCTCGACGCTCAAGGTCTATCGCAAGGACGGCACCGTCGGCACCGAGGAAAGGGTGCTGACCTTCACCTATGGGACTAACCCGAAGATCACGCAGGATGTAGGAAGTGTCTGACACCCCCTACACTGATTACTCCTTTTGAGTGATCCTTCGCGCCGCCTATCGCCTCGATCGGGTGAAGAGCCGAGAAAGAGTGGTGTAGGCACCCGCGGGCACGGTACGAGTTGCCCCGTAGCGCGACTCAGGCGGAGGAAAGCGTCAGTGGATCGACCGACGACCGGCAAGCGGCGGGTGCGCACCGGGTCCGTTCACGTCAACGAACTGATCGGCCGCAAGCACCTCGCGCTCGACCCGGACGAGATCCGGGTGGAGCCGCTGGAGCCGACCCCGCACCGCCCGGCCCCTCCCGCGCGGCCACCATGGCCAAGATCGCGGTGCTGGGCGTGGCCACGGTGACACTGTGCGGCGCGGTCGCCGCCGCCTCCCTGATCTCCCGCGAACGCGAGTCCGGCACCAACGACCCCGCCGTGCGCCCGATCACCGGTGAGCGCGCCCTGCTGCCCGACGAGCTCAACCGCGCGGTCATCGAGTCCAGCACCAGCGGCCGCATCCCCGACCAGAGCACCGGCACCGCGTCGGCCTCGGTCCGGGGCGAGAACGCCGCGCCGACGCTGCCCCGCCAGCGCCAGTCGGGCGCGGCGAGCGGCGGCCGGGTGGACACCCCCGGTCCGACGATGGCCACCGACAGCACCCCGCAGACCAAGGCCACGACGGACGTCGCCCCGGCCAAGGCCTCCCACCGCGACCTGGTGCTGGAGTACTACCGGCTGATCGAGAGCGACCCGAGCCGCGCGTTCGGCCTGCTCGCGGGCTTCGACACCACGCTGGGCCAGTTCCTCGGCTCGTGGTCGTCGGTGCGCAAGGTCGACGTGCTCGACGTGGTCGAGCGGCCCGACGGCGTGGTCGCGGTGGTGCGGATGCACCTGCTCGGCGGCGCACAGCTGCGGATCAAGCAGCTGCTGGTCGTGGCCGACTCGGTGCCCCAGCGGATCGTCGACGCTGTGTTGTTGTCGGCGCAAATCAACTAGTTTGCTCGAATGGCCCAACCGGACCGCTCCCTGTGACACTATGTAGCCGCTGTCGGGGCGGGATCGTGGGGACGTGGGGCTGTGTGCTGTGCGCGCAGCGTGAACGCCTAACCTGGAACAGCGCGTGACACCGCGAGGCGCTTCGCGGGCGAGGGAGGTTCCGGTCGGGATGAGCGACGAGGGCCGGCTGGTCGCCGGGCGCTACCGGCTGGTCGAACGCATCGGAAGCGGCGCCATGGGCGTCGTCTGGCGCGCCGTCGACGAACGGCTCAACCGGCTCGTCGCGATCAAGAAGCTGCTGCTCCCGCCCGGTCTGCCGCCGGACGAGGCCGACGAGGCCGTCGCCCGCTGCCTGCGTGAGGGCCGCATCGCCGCCCGGCTGCACCACCCCAACGCCATCGCGGTCTTCGACGTCGTCGACGAGGACGGCGTTCCCTGCCTGATCATGGAGTACCTGCCGTCGGTCAGCCTGGCGATCGCGCTGTCGGAGAACGGCCCGATGGACCCGGTCGAGGTGGCCAGGATCGGCAGCCAGGTCGCCGCCGCGCTGGCCGCGGCGCACGCCGCCGGGATCGTCCACCGCGACATCAAGCCGGGCAACATCCTGCTCGGCGACGACGGCACGGTGAAGATCACCGACTTCGGCATCTCCCGGGCCACCGACGACGTCACCGTCACCAAGACCGGCCTTATCGCGGGCACCCCCGCCTACCTGGCGCCCGAGGTGGCGATCGGCCGCGAGCCGTCCACCGCCTCCGACGTGTTCTCCCTCGGCTCCACCCTCTACGCCGCGGCCGAGGGTGAGCCGCCGTTCGGGCTGTCGGAGAACACGCTGGGCCTGCTGCACGCGGTCGCCTCCGGCAAGATCAACCCGCCGACGCGGTCCGGCAGCCTCACCGCGGTGCTGATCGCGCTGCTCAACACCGAGCCGGAGGACCGGCCGACCGCGGGCCGCGCGCGCGACCTGCTGGCCACCGTGGCGCGCGGCGACGAGCCGAACCTGCCGCCGATCCTGGCCGAGCCGGACGAGGCGACCCGCCTGGTCATCGCCACCGACCCGTCGGTGAAGCGCACCGAGGAGTCGCAGCCGAAGTCGGCCAAGCCGCTGGTGTTCGCCAGCGCCGCGATCACCGCGGCGCTGGCCGCGGGCGCTTGGCTGGCCTTCGGCGGCAACCCCGGCAACCCCATCGACAACCCGACCACCAAGGTCAACAATGTGCCGTCGACGGTCATCACGGTCACCGAGTCCGAGACCAGCGCACCCACGGTGAAGACCACCACGAAGAGCGTCCAGACGACCAGGTCAACCCCGGTTTCCACCACCTCGACCTCGGCGAAGCCGACGCAGTCGAGTGAGCCGAGCGACACCCCGTCGTCGACCCCGTCTAACGTTAGTTCGAGCCCGTCGTCGCCTGCCACGACCACGACGACGGACAGCCAAGGACCGACCGCGACGCGGGTGACCCCAGTCCCGTGACCCTGGAGCCGCGATGACCGACGAGCCGACCCTGGTCGCGGGGCGCTACCGGCTCGGCGCCCGCATCGGCAGCGGTGCGATGGGTGTCGTGTGGCAGGCCCACGACGAGCGCCTGCACCGCACCGTCGCGGTCAAGCAGCTGCTCTCCCAGCCCGGTCTGAGCGCCGACCAGGCCGAGGAGGCCCGCCAGCGCGCCATGCGCGAGGGGCGCATCGCCGCGCGGCTGGCGCACCCGAACGCGATCACCGTCTACGACGTGGCCGAGCACGACGGCGAACCGTGGCTGATCATGGAGTACCTGCCGTCGAAGAGCCTGGCGGGCGTGCTGAGCGAGCGCGAGTTCCTCGCCCCCGCCGAGGCGGCGCGGATCGGCGCGCAGGTCGCCGCCGCGCTGGTCGCCGCGCACGCGGCCGGGATCGTGCACCGCGACGTCAAGCCCGCCAACGTGCTGCTCGGCGAGGACGGCACGGTCAAGATCACCGACTTCGGCATCTCCCGGGCCACCGGCGACGTCACCGTCACCGCGACGGGCATGCTCGCGGGCACCCCGGCCTACCTGGCGCCGGAGGTGGCCAAGGGCGAGCAGCCGACGTCGGCGGCCGACGTGTTCTCGCTCGGCTCCACGCTCTACACCGCCGTCGAGGGCCATTCGCCGTTCGGCCTGAGTGAGAACACCCTGGCCCTGCTGTACGCCGTCGCCGCGGGCAAGGTGCAGCCGCCGCGGCAGGCCGGTCCGCTGACCGCGCTGCTGATGCAGCTGCTGCGGGCCGACCCGAGCGAGCGGCCGACCATGCCCGCCGCCCGGGAGGCGCTGGCGGCGGTGGCCGCGGGCAAGCCGCTGCCGTCGATCGCCCTGGCCAACCAGCGCACCGATCCCTACCCGAAGCCGCAGCCCACGCCCCCGCCGGGAACGCCGCAGCCGATGGTCGGCCAGCACCCGAACACCCCGCCGCCGGGCTTCCCGGCGCCCGGGGCGTTCCAGAGCCCGCCGCACGGCACCCGGCTGGACGCGCGCCCGTTCTCCGAGCCGCTGCCGTCAGGGCCGAACCTGCAGCCGCAGCCGCCTCACCAGCCGCCACAGCGTCCGCAGGCGCGGCCGCAGCAGGTCAGGTCCGGCCCGCCGCGCACGCCGCCTGCCCGCAAGCCCGCGGCGGCCAGTGGCAAGAAGGACGCGCGGTCGATCGTGCTGACCGTGCTCGCGATCATCGGCGCCGCACTGGTGGGCGTCCTCGTGGCGTACCTGCTGACCAACAACAACACGCCCAAGGCGTCGGGCACGCCGTCGAACACGGTCGCGCCGACCACGGCGAAGAAGACCAACACGACGATCCGGACCACCACAGAAGAGCCGACCACGACGACCACGACGACGACCACCACCAAGGCCAAGCCGACCGACGCCGAGTACGCACAGGCATTGAAGTCCTACTACGGCCTTCTGCCGAAGAACCCGGACGCCGCGTGGGCGTTGCTGACCGAGCGTGGGCAGCGCAAGTCCGGCGGGTACGAGTCGTTCAAGAAGTTCTACGGGGCCATCGACAAGGTGGAGCTGCTGGCGGTCGGGGGCAAGGACAACCACCTCGAGGGCAACGTCCGGTTCTCCAAGGACGGCCGGTCGGTGACCGAGCGCTACACGTGGACCCTGGTCGACGACAACGGCACGATCAAGATCGACAACTTCGACCGGCGCGGCAGGGTCGAAGGCGACAACGGCTAGCGGGCCGCCGCCGCGGTCCGGAAGGCGTCGATCAGGTCGCGCAGCGCGGGCTGGTCCATCGATGACTCACGCACCGCCGCGTAGATCACCCTGGTCGGCTCCGGGTGACGCAGTTTGCGCACCACCACCCCGGGATGCCGGTTGCCCAGGCCCATCTCCGGGATCACGCTGACGCCGAGCCCGGCGGCCACGAAGCCCTGCGCGGTGGGGTAGTCCTCGCTCTCGACGACGAAGTTGGGGCTGAACCCGGCCGCGGCGCACGCGTCGAGCATCACCCGCAGGCAGATGCCGCCCGGCCATTCGTTGCCGACCCACGGTTCGTCGGCGAGGTCGGCGAGGTCAAGGACGCGCTTGGCGGCGAGCCGGTGCCCGCGCGGCAGGACGGCGCGGTAGGGGTCGTCGAGCAGGTGGATGAGCTGGACGCCGCCGCGCAGCGGGCCCTGGCGGGGGTGGACGACCAGGGCGACGTCGGCGCGGCCCTCCTCGACCTCGGGGATCGGGTCCTCCGGGTCGATCAGCTTCAGGTCGACCTGGATGCCTGGGTGGCTGCGGCGCAGCGCGGCCAGGGCGGGCGGGACCAGGGCGGCGCCCGCGGTGGCGAAGTAGCGGATGGCGAGCCTGCCGGTGCGGCCCGCGCGCAGGTCGGCCAGCGCGGTCTCGGCTTCGGCGAGGTTCTTGCTGAGGATCGCGGCGTGCTCGGTGAGCAGCCTGCCCGCCGCGGTCGGCCGCACGCCGCGGCCGACGCGTTCGAGCAGCGTGATGCCCGCCTGCTTCTCCAGCGCGGCCACCTGCTGGCTGATCGCGGAGGGCGTGTAGCCCAGGTTCGTGGCCGCCGCGGTCACCGATCCGCTGGTGACGACCGCGCGCAGCACCTGCATCCGACGCACATCAAGCATGCAGCACAGCTTAACGGTTCATGTACGACATTTCACTTGTCCTGCCAAGTCCACTCGGGCACCGTACACATGGGACGAGTTCTGGGAGGAACCCTGTGATCACCGGCGGACGGGCCACCTTGGTGCGGATGGGCCTGTTGGCCGTGTTGTGGGGGTCGAGCTTCCTGTGGATCAAGCTCGCGCTCACCGGCCTCTCGCCCCTGCAGATCGCGGTGACGCGGTGCGCGCTCGGCGCGGCCGTGGTCGTCGTCCTCTGCTACACCTCCCGCAACAGGCTGCCGCGCGACAAGGCCGTGTGGGGCCACTTGGTGTTCGCGGCGTTCTTCGGCAACGCGCTGCCGTTCGTGCTGTTCGCGGTGGGTGAGAAGACCGTCGACACGGGCGTCGCGGGCGTGCTGAACGCCACGACCCCGCTGTGGGCGCTGCTGCTGGGCATCATCATCGGCACCGACCGCGACCTGCGGCTGATCCGGGTCCTCGGCCTGCTGCTCGGCTTCGGTGGCACGCTGCTGATCTTCGCGCCGTGGGAGAAGGCGGGCGTGGCCGGCTGGGACGCCCTGGCGATCCTGGCAGCGGCGATCAGCTACGCGGTGAGCTACGCCTACATCGGCCGCAAGCTCTCCGGCCGCGGCACCGCCCCGATCGCCCTGTCCGCCGCGCAGCTGCTGACCGCCACCGGCCTGACGGCCATCGCGGTCCCGGTCGGCGGCCTGCAGCCCGTCCACCTGAACCTGACCGCGATCATCGCGGTGACCATCCTCGGCGTGTTCGGCACCGGGTTCGCCTTCGCGCTGAACTACCGCCTGATCGCCGACGAGGGCGCGACGCAGGCCACGACTGTCGGCTACCTGCTCCCGGTCGTCTCGGTGCTGCTGGGCGCGGTCGCACTGGGCGAGGACCTGACGTTCCGGATCATCGCCGGGATGGTCGTGGTGCTGATCGGCGTCGGGATGACCCGCTGGCAGCGCAAGCCCGCGGCCGTGCCGGTCGAGGCCGAGGTCGCGCTGCCGGCGAAGGTCTGATCAAACCAAGCGGCGATCGGAGGCCCAGCGGGAGAGCTCGTAGCGGTTCGACAGCTGGGTCTTGCGCAGGACGCTGGACACGTGGGTCTCCACCGTCTTCACCGAGATGAACAGCTCCGACGCGATCTCCTTGTAGGCGTAGCCGCGGGCCAGCAGGCGCAGCACGTCCCGCTCGCGCGGCGTCAGCAGGTCGAGCTCGGGGTCGCTGATCGGCGCGGCGCCCGGCCGGTCGGCGAAGGCGTCGAGCACGAAGCCCGCCAGGCGCGGGGAGAACACCGCGTCACCCTCGGACACCCGCACGACCGCGGTGGCCAGTTCCTGGCTGGAGATCGTCTTGGTGACATACCCGCGCGCGCCCGCCCGGATCACCGCGATGACGTCCTCGGCCGCGTCGGACACCGACAGCGCGAGGAACACCACCTCGGGGTGGGATTTGCGGGCCTGGCGCAGCACCTCGGCGCCGCCGCCGTCGGGCATGTGCACGTCGAGCAGGACGACGTCGGGGTTGAGGTGGCCGATGCCGGCGACCGCCTCGCCGACCGTGCCTGCCTCGCCGACCACCTCGATGTCGTCGGTGATCGTGTCCAGTTCGGCCCGGACGCCCGCGCGGAACATGCTGTGGTCGTCTACGAGGAACACCCGGACGGGGCTCTTGGTCATGTGGTCACCTTCGCACGCGGCATGTGGAGCTGGACCTCGGTGCCCTCCCCCGGCGCGGTGCGCAGGCGGATCTCGCCACCGTTGCGCTCCATCCTCCCCCTAATCGAGTCGGCCAGGCCATGCCGGTCGTCCGGGACGGCGTCGGGGTCGAAGCCCTTGCCGCGGTCGCGCACGAAGATCGTGACCGTGTCCGACTCGACCTCGGCGTACACCGACACCTCGGCGACCCCGGCGTGCTTGGCCGCGTTGACCATCGCCTCACGGGCCGCCATGACGGACGCGACCAGGCGTTCGTCGATCTCGCAGTCGCCGACGACGACGTGCTGGACCTTGATCGCGAAGGTGTCCTCGACCTCGCCCGCGGCCCGCGCGACCGCGTCGGACAGCGTGCCGCGGGTCATGCCGTCCGGTTGCGGGCGGCCGTAGCCGGAGGGGCCGTAGAGCCAGCTGCGCAGCTGCCGTTCCTGGCCGCGGGCCAGGCGCAGCACCTCGCGCGGGGCCTCGGCCTGCTTCTGGATCAGCGCGAGGGTCTGGAGCACGGAGTCGTGCAGGTGGGCGGCGATCTCGGCGCGCTCCTCGGTGCGGATGCGCGCGCGGCGCTCCTCGCCGAGGTCGCGGACCAGCCGCAGCCACCACGGGACGGTGAGCACCGCGACGCCGACGAGGGTGGCGACCACGGCGAGCAGCGCGAACTGGACCTGGTCGAGCCCGATGCTGCGCAGCAGGAACACCACGATGCCGGTGACGACGAGCGCGGCGCCGGTGAGCACGCGCAGCATCGCCGCGCGGCCGCCGTCGCCGCCGAGCAGGGCACCCTTGACCTTGCGTCGCTGGGTCTGGTCGGCCTCGCGCCACACCACGGCGGCACCGACCAGGGCCACCCCGACCCCGCCCGCGACCCAGCCGTTCAGCGCGCCGGAGACCGTGCCCGCGCCGATCGTGAGGCCCGCGCCGAGCGCGATCAGACCGAACGCCTGCTGGCGTTCCCTGGTCGACATCGACTTCGGCTTCTCGTCGGCCGGGTGCTGCGGCGCGAAGATCCACAGCAGGCCGTAGGCCACGACCCCGGCCCCGCCGAGCGCGGCGAGCAGGGAGAACGCGATGCGCACCCAGAGGACGTCGACCCCGAGATGGTCGGCGAGGCCGCCAGCGACACCCGCGACGGCACGGCCGTTCCGGCGGCGGTACAGCCGGATCTGCTCCGGTACCGCCACCTCGGTCGTGCCTGGCCGCTGCTCCGCGTCGACCACCGGCCTCTCTTCCAGCGTTGCTTCCACACCAAGAATGCTCACACGCGCAAGGCCGTGTCACATCGGGGCTGGACCCTGAAGCCGAAGTCAGGGTCGGTCCCCGATGTGGCGGGCAGGCGAAACGGCCATGCTCGTCATCGTGAGTGGGACAACTGGCGTGGAGGACACGCTCAAGGACTTCTGGGCGACCCGCCCTCGGCGGCCGCGACGCGGCCGCAAGATCGCGGGCGTCGCCGCGGCCCTCGGGGACCGATACGGCATCGATCCGGTCATCGTCCGGGTGGCGTTCGTGGTGGCCACCTTCTACGGCGGCGCGGGCATCCTGTTCTACCTGCTCGGCTGGCTGCTGCTGGCCGAGGAGGACGACGAGGTCTCGCCGATCGAGGCGCTGCACGGCCGCGGCCGCAGCTCCAGCTCCGGGCCGTTCACCATCCTGCTCGGCGCGGCGCTGATCCCGGCGTTCTGGTGGTTCTTCGACAGCGACATCTCCGGTGCGCTGAGCGTGGCCATCGTGCTCGGGTTGATCTTCCTGCTGCACAAGAACCGTGCCCATCTGGGCACTCCGGGTCACACGCCGACTGCCGCGCCTGTCGCGTACCCGACCTATACCGCCGAGCAGCCTGCCCAGCCAACCGTCGTGTGGGACCCGATCAACCCGGCCGCCCACGTGGTCGACCCGCAGCAGCCGCCCGCGTGGGACCCGCTCGGCGCGGCGCCCTTCGCGTGGGACCTGCCCGAGCCGAGCAGCCCGGAGCCGGAGCCGCTGCCACCGGCGCCGCGGCGGCACAAGTCCAAGATCGGGCTGGTCACGACGGCCTTCGCGTTCCTCGCGGTCGGCGCGGCCGTGGTGTTCCAGCCGTACGCGGGCTGGCTGACCGTGCCGCACGTGATCGGGGTGGTGCTGGGCATCCTGGGGATGGGCCTGGTCGCCGCCGCGTTCGCCGGCGGTGCCCGGGGGCTGTTCGGGTTCGTCGTGCCGCTGGCGCTGGTCGGCGTCGCGATGACCACGATGTGGCCGGACGGCTTCGACCACAACCGCATGGGGGATCTCACCGAGACGCCGACGTCGATCACCGAGGTGCAGGACAGCTACGAACGGGACATCGGCTCGGTGACCCTGGATCTGACCAAGCTGCCTGAGTCGGGCGAGATCTCGACCAAGGCGAAGGTGGACGCGGGCGACGTGACGGTGATCGTGCCGGAGAACGCCGACGTCACTGTGAAGTGCTCGGTCGGCGTCGGCGACCTGGACTGCCTGGGCGACGTCCGAGATGGTTTCGACGACGTCAAGATCGAGGACAACTACGGCCCCGACGGCGAGGGCGGCTTGAAGATCGAGCTCGAGGCTGAGGTCTCCGGCCCTGGTGGAGTGGTGGTGCGACGTGGCTGATCACGAGAACCAGGTGCGGCGGTTCGACCCGGTGTCGCTGGTCATGGGCCTGCTGGCGCTGTTCGCCTCGGCCTACGTGCTGACCGACGGCCAAGCCTGGCTGCCGATCCCGGACTTCCGCTGGCTCATCGCGGGTGGTGCCGTGCTGATCGGGCTGCTGCTTCTTCTCGGATCGACGGTAGGCAAACGGAAGTAGCGGACAGCCACTCACACAAGAACGGCCCGGCCACATGGCCGGGCCGTTCCGCGTTCTACTCCCACTCGATGGTGCCCGGCGGCTTGCTCGTCACGTCCAGCACGACCCGGTTGACCTCGGACACCTCGTTGGTGATCCGCGTCGAGATCCGCTCCAGCACGTCGTAGGGCAGGCGGGTCCAGTCGGCGGTCATGGCGTCCTCACTGGACACCGGGCGCAGCACAACCGGGTGGCCGTAGGTGCGGCCGTCGCCCTGCACGCCGACGCTGCGGACGTCGGCCAGCAGCACGACCGGGCACTGCCAGATGTCGCGGTCGAGCCCGGCCGCGGTCAGCTCCTCGCGGGCGATCGCGTCGGCGGCGCGCAGGATCTCCAGGTTGTGCCCGGTGACCTCGCCGATGATGCGGATGCCCAGGCCGGGGCCGGGGAAGGGCTGGCGGTGCACGATCGTCTCGGGCAGGCCAAGCTCCAGGCCGACGCGGCGCACCTCGTCCTTGAACAGCGCGCGCAGCGGCTCGACCAGCTCGAACTCCAGGTCCTCCGGCAGGCCGCCGACGTTGTGGTGGCTCTTGATGTTGGCCGCGCCCGCGCCGCCGCCGGACTCGACGACGTCAGGGTAGAGGGTGCCCTGGACGAGGAAGCGGAACTTGTCGCCGCCCGCCTCGGCCTGCAGGTCCAGCTCGGCCTGCTCGAAGACGCGGATGAACTCCCGACCGATGATCTTGCGCTTCTCCTCGGGGTCGGTGACCCCGGCCAGCGCGTCGAGGAACCGGTCGCGGGCGTCGACGGTGATCAGGCGGACGCCGGTGGCCGAGACGTAGTCGCGCTCGACCTGGGTCCGCTCGCCGGCGCGCAGCAGGCCGTGGTCGACGAACACGCAGGTCAGCCGGTCGCCGATGGCGCGGTGGACCAACGCGGCGGCCACGGCGGAGTCGACGCCGCCGGACAGCCCGCAGATGGCCTTGCCGTCGCCGACCTGGGCCTTGATCCGGGCGACCTGCTCGTCGACGATCGATGACGTCGTCCACTGTGGACGGACACCGGCGACCTCGTGCAGGAAGCGGCGCAGCACCTCCTGGCCGTGCGGGGAGTGCGCGACCTCGGGGTGGTACTGGACGCCCGCGAACTTGCGGTCCACGTTCTCGAAGGCGGCCACGGGCGCGCCCTCGGACGACGCGGTGACGGTGAAGCCCTCGGGGGCCTTGGTGACGCAGTCGCCGTGGCTCATCCACACGGGGTGGCGCGCGGGCAGCTCGTCGTGCAGTTCGCCGCCGTCGACGGCGAGGTCGGTGCGGCCGAACTCACGGGTGCCGGTGTGCTCGACGGTGCCGCCGAGCGCCTGCGCCATGGCCTGGAAGCCATAGCAGATCCCGAAAACGGGGACACCGGCGTCGAACAGGGCGGGGTCGATCGCGGGGGCGCCGTCGGCGTAGACGCTCGACGGGCCGCCGGACAGCACGATCGCGGCCGGGTCCTTGGCGAGCATTTCCGCGACGGTCGCGGTGTGCGGGACGACCTCGGAGTAGACCTGCGCCTCGCGCACGCGGCGGGCGATGAGTTGGGCGTACTGCGCCCCGAAGTCCACTACGAGGACCGGACGGGCATCAGTCATGGCTTACCTTCCGTCAGTTGCCGGAAGCCGGGAAGGGCTGGGACCTTCTCGGCACACAGCAGGCAGCACTGTGCGCCGACCGGTCCCTCCCTGGGTTTCTCTCCCAGAGGTGCCTGCCCGCGCACCGTGCCGCGCGGGTTTTCCGTGGCGCTCGAACCAGACCCGTCCCTGGTCAGGACGGCGGAACCCTAGCCACCATCTTCGGTCAGCCGCCGCCATCTTATCTTGGCGAGCTTCCGACCGGTCCCGGGCCTACGGTTGACCCATGACCGAAGACGATGAGGACGCGGTGGTCGCCAAGCCGCGACCGTTCTGGGTGGCGGGCCGCCCGGAGACCAGCGACGAGACCCTCGACGTGCACCACCCGTACGACGGGACCGACTTCGCCACGGTGTGCGTGCCGACGCCTGACCAGGTCGAACAGGCCGTGGCCGCGGCGGCGTCGGTCGCCAAGGAGTTCCGGTCCTCCCCCGCGCACCTGCGCGCGGCAGCACTCGACCACGTGTCGCGGACGCTCGCCGATCGGGCCGAGGAGATCGCGGAGACGATCACCGCCGAGAACGGCAAGCCGCTGAAGTGGGCCGAGATCGAGGTCGCCCGCGCGGTGTCGACGTTCCGCTTCGCCGCCGAGGAGGCCCGGCGGTTCGTCGGCGACCTGCAGCGGCTCGACACCGACCCGAACGGTGAAGGCCGGATCGGACTGATCCGGCGGCGTCCGCGTGGGCCGGTGCTGGCGGTGGCGCCGTTCAACTTCCCGCTGAACCTGGTGGCGCACAAGGTCGCGCCCGCGATCGCGGTGGGCGCGCCCGTGATCATCAAGCCCGCCTCGGCGACACCGCTGTCGGCGCTGCTGCTCGGCGAGATCCTGGCCGAGACCGATCTGCCCGAGGGCGCGTTCTCGGTGCTGCCCGTGCGCGGCTCGGCGATGTCGTCGCTGGTCGGCGACCCGCGGCTGCCGGTGATCTCGTTCACCGGGTCGACCAAGGTCGGCTGGGGGATCATGGAGTCCGCGCCGCGCAAGCACGTGGTGATGGAACTGGGCAGCAACAGCGCGGCCATTGTCTGTCCTGATTGGACGGACCTGGACCGGGCGGCGCAGCGGATCGCGACGTTCGGCAACTACCAGGGCGGACAGTCGTGCATCGCGGTGCAGCGGGTGATCGTGCACAGCGCGGTGGCCGACGAGTTCGTGCCCAAGCTGGTCGACGCGGTCGCGGCGCTGCGCACGGGCGATCCGTTCGATCCCGAGGTCGAGGTCGGCCCGGTGATCGACGAGGACAACGCCGCCCGGATCACCGACTGGATCAACGAGGCGGCCAACGGCGGCGCCCGCGTGCTGACCGGCGGCGGGCGCAAGGGCACGTCGGTCGAGCCGACGGTGCTGATCGACGCGCCCGCCACGGCCAAGGTGAGCTGCGAAGAGGTGTTCGGGCCGGTGCTGGTGGTCTCGGTCGTGGACTCGGTGGACGCGGCGTTCACGCTGGCCAACTCGACCGAGTACGGGTTGCAGGCCGGGGTGTTCACCAGCGACGTGCGGGTCGCGTTCCGGGCGGCGGCGGAGCTGGAGGTGGGCGGCGTCGTGATCGGCGACGTGCCGTCATACCGGGCCGACCAGATGCCGTACGGCGGGGTCAAGGGCTCGGGTACGGGCCGCGAAGGCGTGCTGTCGGCGATGAACGACTACACCGAGGACCAGATCATGGTGCTGTCCGGGCTTGATCTCTAGGCGCAGCACCTAGGCGCGGTGGACGGACTGGGTGAAGTTGAAGACCTTGTCCGGGTCGTACTTGCGTGCGACGTCGCGGAGGCGGCCGAGGTTGGCGCCGTAGTAGGTGACGCCCCAGTCGGGCATGGCGGCTTCGATGTAGTTGACGTAGCCGCTGCCCGCGCCGATGCGGGCCAGCCCGTCGCGCACCTCCGCGACGCTCTGCGCCGCCTCGGCCTCCGACTCGGGGGTGGCCGAGCGGTAGATCTGCGCGCTGGCCAGCGCGGTGCGGTGCGGGAAGGCGGTGTCGGCGGGCTTCGGCTTGCTGACCGCGCCACCGAGGGAGTCGAGCAGGATGTCCATGCCGGTGCGGCCCACGAGGAGCTGGTTCAGCGCGTCCGGGTCCTCCAACGGCTGCCCGATGATCCGCGACGAGGCGACGAACCCCTCGCGGGCGGGCGGGTTCGGGGTGCAGGACTTGGTCGAACAGCCGCCGAAGTACTTCATCGCGTCCAGGTAGCCGCGCTGGCTGACGTTGCGGGTGGTCGGCTTGACGGTCTTGACCAGGTCGTCGAGCAGCTGGTTGAGGGTGGCCTGGCTGCCGACGAACGATCCGCCGACCCGCGCCTTCGGCGGCGACCCCGCCGAGACGACGCAGTTCGACCAGAGGTCGTTCGGCGCGTCCTCGATCCACTTCTGCCACGCGTCGACCACGTCGGCGACCGAGCCCGCAGGGAAGGTGAGGGAGAAGACGACCAGGTCGGGCGCGGGTTCGGTGACGAAGGTGAAGGACGTGACGATCCCGAAGTTGCCGCCACCGCCGCCGCGCAGGCCCCAGAACAGGTCGTCGTCGGAGTAGACCGAGGCGGTGCGCAGCAGCCCGTCGGCGGTGACCACCTGGGCGGAGCGCAGCTTGTCGCAGGTCAGGCCGTATTTGCGGGAGAGGACCCCGATCCCGCCGCCCAGCGTGAGGCCGCCGATGCCGACGGTCGGGCAGGAGCCGCCTGGCAGGCAGCGCCCCGCCTTGGCGAGCGCGGTGTAGACGTCGATGAGCCGCGCCCCGGCCCCGATGACCACCGCGTCGCCTTTGAGCTCCACTGAAGACATCGCCTTCAGGTCGACGATCAGCCCATCGTCCGGCGCGGAGTACCCGGCGTAGCTGTGCCCACCGCTGCGCGCCGCGATCGGCAGGTACGACGCCCGCGCCACCTCGACACACGCCTGAACGTCCTCCGGCGTGCGCACGACCGCGACCGCCATGGGTTTGCGCTGGTCGAAAAGGGTGTTGTAGGACCGGCGGAGGGTGTCGAAGTCCGCCGAGCCCGGCTGACTGAGTCCCGCACCCAGGCGCGCCCGCAGCGATGCCCAGTCCGGAGGCACCGGGGCGGGCCTGCTCGTGGGGGCGGACGTTGTCGACGCGGGGGCGGTGGCGGAGGGGTTGTCTCCGGGCACGGTGCGCGAACAGGCGGCGGCCGTCGCGCCCACACCCGCGGCCCAGAGGAACTTCCGCCTACTGATTCCCACCGCGCACCTCCACCCCGATCACACCACCCGGGAGGCACACCCGCTCGATCGGCGCGCTCGGCTCCCCCCGAAAGTCCTCGGACTTCCAACCGATGACGCGCAAAGACTAGAGCGCATCCACGCAGGTCAGGGTAACGATGTGGCGACAGACGATCCGGGACGGACCGTGACCTCCTCTTACCGGCCGGTAGCGACATCACCTCCCATCGCGCGAGTCACGGCCGCGGCCAGCCCCTCGGTCGATCCGGCGTGGACGGACGCCAGATACCCGTCGGGCCGGACCAGGGCGGCCCCCGATTCGCCCACCGACAGCAGCGCGGCGACCTCGGGCGGGATGCGGACAACCGCCACGACGTCGGCCAACTCGGGCAGCTGGGCGCCGGGCGCGGCCAGCACGGTGAACCAGGGACCGAACTTGTCGCGCAGCCGCGTGCCGTCGGGCAGCGGCGCGTCGGGGCACAGGACGCCGGGGACCGGTGGGCGCGGAACGCCCGGCTCCGTGGGGAAGTCGACCGGCGTGTCGGGAGTGGTGAGTGGCGAATCCAGGTACCAGAACGGTTCCGAGAGCTTGCCCGAGTTGATCAACGGCCGCACCGACGGATCGTGGACGCTGCGTTCGAGGATGTCGCGCCGGTGCGCGCGCTCGGATTCGTCGGCGGGCACGAGGAACCGCATCGTGGTGGCCGTGACGGCGAGGTTCTCGTCGGCGGCGGCGCCGCGTTCCGGGTCGTAGGTGGACAGCAGCGCGTCGTCCGCCCAACCCGCGCGGACGGCGGCGATCTTCCACGCGGCGTTCTCGACGTCGGCCAGACCGGAGTTCATGCCGCGAGCGCCGAAGGGACTCATGACATGGGCCGCGTCGCCCGCCATGAACACCCGCCCCACCCGCATCCGGGGCACGCGGCGCTGGTGGAAGCGGTAGACCGAGGCCCAGATCAACTCGTAGTCGACTTCGCCGATGACCTGCTGGATGCGGGTGTGCAGGCCGCCGCCCGCCTGGTCGGTGTCGAGGTCGTAGTCCTCCGGCACCTGCCAGTCGATCCGCCACACCGAGTCCGGCTGCGGGTGCAGCAGCACCTGCCGCCCGGGGTTCCAGTCGGGATCGAAGTAGAACCGCCGCTCCGGCACCGGATAGTCGAGTTTGGCGCGGATGTCGGTGATCAGGAACTTGTCGTCGAACGACTGGCCGTCGAACGGCAGGCCCAGCAGGCCGCGGACCGTCGAGCGGGAGCCGTCCGCGGCGATGCAGTGGCTGCCGGTGAACGAGACGCGACCGGCCGGGGTGTCGACCGATACCGTGACGTCGGAGTCCTGGCGGAGATCGACCACCGAGTGGTCGTAGCGGAGGTCGATCAGCGGCTCGGCCGCGACCCGCGCCTCCAACAGCTGCTCGATGACGTTCTGCGGGGTGTTCACGAACGGCGGGAACTCCCCCGGCGCGGGCTCCGGGAACGACATCGCGACGACCTCGTGCTCGCGATAGAACATCCGTCCCGAGTACCAGGTGACGCCGGCCTCGACCACCTGCCGACCGACGCCCGCGCGTTCGAGGATGTCGAGAATGTCCTTCTGCACGCAGATCGCGCGGCTGCCCATCACCGCGCGGCTCGGCCGGGACTCCAGCACGACCGACGGGACGCCGTGGCGGGCCAACAGGAGCGCCCCGGTCAGGCCGACCGGCCCCGCGCCGACGATCAGGACCGTCACCGCTCACCGCGCAGGGTCGCCCACACCTCGCGGTCGCGCTCGGCCGTCCAGATGACCGGCCAGTCGACGCCGTCGAGCTCGTCCCAGTACCGCTGGACATCGAACGGCAGGCAGTGCTCGAAGATCGGCCACCGCCCATATCGCGGCTCCAGCGCCGAATGCACCGCCGCGAACGCCTCGCCGACCGCGCCTCCCCGGCCGTGCACCTCGGCGACGATCCGACGCAGCTCGTCGAGAAAGTGCCTGCTCTGCGCGATGGCGGCCGTCACCGCGTCCGCGCCCTGGGCCACCGCGCCCCGGCCGCCCACCAGGACCTCCGCGCCGAACGCGGCCACGTTGTCCAACGTGGACGAAGCCCAGTCGTCGTGGAAGGCGTCGCCGGTATACAAAGCCGCCTGGGCCTCGACCAGGTCGCCCGCGAACAGGATCTTGTGCTTGGGCAGCCACGCCACGATGTCGCCCGCCGTGTGCCCGCGCCCGCAGTACGCCAGCACCAGGTCGCCCCGGTCGCCGCCCAGCGGGATGGTCAGGCGGTCGGTGAACGTGAGCGTCGGCCACGTCAGGCCCGGGATGCTGTCGGGCTCCTCGAACAGCCGCGGCATCCGGCCGAACTCGCTGGCCCAGTCCGCTTCCCCACGCTCGGCGATCAGCCGCCGCGTCTCCGCGTGCGTGACGATCTCCTGCGCGTCGAACGCGCTCGCCCCCAGCACCCGGACCGCGTGGTAGTGGCTCAGCACGAGGTAGCGCACCGGCTTGTCGGTGTGCTGGCGGAGTTGGTCGAGCCAGCGCCGGGCCGCGACCGGCGTGGCTCTCGCCTCGAAGCACACGAGGAAGTCCTCGCCCTCCACGGCGCACACGTTCGGATCGCCCTCGGCCGTCAGCGCGTACACGCCGTCGGCCAGGACGGTGAACGTCTCGATCTTGCGCGTCAGGTCCGCGCTGGAGGCGAAAGTTGAACCAGTCACAGGATCAACCCTGCCACCGACGCGAGCCGGGTACCAGGCCCCCGCCCGCGCCTGTGGACAACTTCAGCGAACGTCGACGATCGGCAGTCGCAAAGCTCCCGGGGCCTCGGTCGGAACGGCCGGGCGGACCGGCGCGGTCGGCTTGATCCGCTGGTAGCCGACCTCCTGGGCGGGCCGGGGGTCGGCCTCGCCCTTGTTCGGCCAGAACGACATGGCCCGCTCGGCCTGGGCGGTGATCGTCAGCGACGGGTTCACGCCCAGGTTGGCCGAGATCGCGGCGCCGTCGACGATCGACAGGCCCGGGTAGTTGAAGACGCGGTGGTACGGGTCGATGACGCCCTTCGACGCGTCGGTGGCGATGGTGCAGCCGCCGATGAAGTGGGCCGTCAGCGGGATGTTGAACACCTCGCCCCACGTGCCGCCCGCGGTGCCGCCCATGTGCTTGGCGGTCAGCTCGTTGGCGACCTGGCCAGCCGGGATGTAGGTCGGGTTCGGCTCGCCGTGGCCCTGCTTCGAGGTGTACTTGCGCCGCCCGAACATGCCCTTCTTGGTGTAGGTGGTGATCGAGTTGTCGAGGCTCTGCATCACCAGCAGGATCACCGTCCGCTCGCTCCAGCGGTACCCCTGCAGCAACTGCGCGGTCTTGATCGGGTGCCTGCCGACGAACCGCAGCGCCTGCCGCCAGCGCGGCACCGGCGAGCCGCCGTCGGTGGCGATGGTCTGCATCAGGCTCATGGCGTTGCTGCCCTTGCCGTAGCGGACCGGCTCGATGTGAGTGATCTCGTCGGGGTGGATCGACGAGGTGATCGCCACGCCGCGGCTGTAGTCGTGCGTCGGGTCGACCTTGGGCCGCGCGGCGCCGATGATCGACTCGGAGTTCGTCCTGGTCAGCTCGCCCAGCTTGGCCGACAGCTCGGGCAGCACGCCCTTGTCCTTCATGCTGTGCAGCAGCGTCTGGGTGCCCCAGGTGCCCGCGGCGAGCACGACCTGGCCCGCGGTGATCGTCCGCTTGCCCTTGAACAGCCGCTTGCCGGTCGTGCGCACGTCGACGGCGTAGGAGCCGTCCTTGAGCGGCCGCAGCGCGGTGACCGTCGTCAGCGGCATGATCTCCGCGCCGCCCTGCTCAGCCAGGTACAGATAGTTCTTGACCAGGGTGTTCTTCGCCCCGACCCGGCAGCCCGTCATGCACGAGCCGCACTCGGTGCAGCCCGTCCGAGCGGGGCCTGCGCCGCCGAAGTACGGGTCGGCCACCTCGACGCCCGGCTGGTCGAAGTACACCCCGACCGGCGTCGGGTGGTAGCTGTCGGCCACGCCCATGTCGGCGGCGACCTTCTGCATGACCTCGTCCGACGGCGTCGTCGTCGGGTTGGTGACCACGCCGAGCATCCGCGACGCCTGGTCGTAGTACGGGGCGAGCTCGGACTCCCAGTCGGTGATGTCGGCCCACTGCTTGTCGTTGTAGAACGGCTTCAACGGCCGGTACAGCGTGTTCGCGTACACCAGCGACCCGCCGCCGACGCCCGCGCCCGCGAGCACGACGACGTCCTTGAGCAGGTGGATGCGCTGGATGCCGTAGCAGCCGACCGCGGGCGCCCACAGGTACTTGCGCATGTTCCACGACGTCTTGGCGAACTCGTCGTCGGCGAAGCGGCGGCCCGCCTCGATGACCGCGACCCGGTAGCCCTTCTCGGTGAGCCGGAGGGCGGCCACGCTCCCGCCGAACCCGGATCCGACCACCACGACATCGAAGTCCGGGTTGTTACCGGTGAGTTGCGTAGCCATGGACAGAGATTAAGGCCCCGCGAACAGCGAAGCCAGAGGCCGCCGCCAAATTCCTATGACCGTGAGTAACAGAATCGTTCAAACCAGGTCGGAGCGCAGGAAACCGTAAAGCACCAGATCCCGGCGCACACCCGCGCGCATCTGTGCGCCTCGGACCACGCCCTCACGCTGGAACCCCGCGCCGACCAGCGCCCGGTTGCACGCGATGTTGTCGACGTCGGTGGCGGCCTCGACCCGGTCGAGGTCGGTCGTGGCGAACAGGTGCCGCGCGACCAGCGCCAACGCGGCCACGCCCGCCCGCCTGCCGCGCGCGGCGGGCAGCAGCGCGATGCCCACGTTCCACGCCGCGCACGCCCGCGTCCGGCCCCAGCCGACCTGGTGCCAGCTCACCTGGCCCAGCAACTCGCCGGTCTCCAGGAGCACCACGGCGGCCCGGCTCAGGCCGACCGGCGGCGGCTGCGGCCGGTCGTCCGGGTCGACGTCGAACAGCCCGTCGTCGGCCGCCTTGATCGCGGCCAGATCGCCCTCCAGCTGCACTGTCAGGGCGATCCGGCCGTCGTCGGCGATGATCTGCCTCACGAGCGGACCGTGAGCCCGACCTTCTGGAATTCCTTGAGGTCGGAGTACCCGGCCTTGGCCATCGCCCGGCGCAGCGCGCCGAACAGGTTGACCATGCCGTCGGGGTCCGACGTCGGGCCGAACAGCAGCGTCTGCAGGTCGACACCGTCGCGGTCGGCCACGGCCAGCACGCCACTGCGCGGCAGCGACGGGTGCGCCGCCGACGCCGTCCAGTACAGGCCCTTGCCCGGCGACTCGGCCGCCGCGGCGAGCGGGGCGCCCAGCATCACCGCGTCGGCGCCGCAGGCGATCGACTTGGCGATGTCGCCGCTGGTGTAGACGTCGCCGTCGGCGATGACGTGCACGTACCGGCCGCCGGTCTCGTCGAGGTAGTCGCGGCGCGCGGCCGCGGCGTCGACGATCGCGGTCGCCATCGGCGTGCCGATGCCGAGCGCGCTGTCGGTCGTGGTGACGCCCGCGCTGTTGCCGTAGCCGACGATCACGCCCGCCGCGCCCGTGCGCATCAGGTGCATCGCGGTGCGGTAGTCGTGCACTCCGCCCGCGATGACCGGGACGTCCAGCTCGGCGATGAAGCTCTTGAGGTTGAGCGGCTCACCGGTGGACTCCCGCGAGACGTGCTCGGCGGAGATGATCGTGCCCTGCACGATCAGCAGCTCCACCCCGGCGGCCAGCAACGCCGGGGTCAGCTCGGCGGCGTGCTGCGGGCTGACCCGCGCCGCCACCGTCACCCCCGAGTCACGCACGTGGCGCACGGCCTCGCTGAGCAGGTCGACCTGGATCGGCGCGGCGTGCAGCTCCTGCAGCACCCCGACCAGCTCGGACAGGCTGACGTCGTCGTCCTCGGCGGCCAGCAGCCGGTCGAGGACCTTGTCGACGTCGGCGTGCCGCGCCCACAGGCCCTCGGCGTTGATCACACCGAGGCCACCCTGCTGACCGATCGCCACCGCCGTCGCGGGCGAGACGATCGCGTCCGTCGGGTGGGTGATCAGCGGGATGTCGAACCGGTAGGCGTCGATCTGCCACGCGGTGGAGACGTCCTTGGACGAACGGGTGCGCCGCGACGGCACGATCTCGACCTCGTCGAGCCCGTAGGCCCGACGGGCGGTCCGGCCCATGCCGATGTCGACAAGATCCCGCACTGGGGTGTTCCTCTCAGCGAGTGGTGTAGTTCGGCGCTTCGACGGTCATCGTGATGTCGTGCGGGTGGCTCTCCTTGAGGCCCGCCGCCGTGATCCGGATGAGCTGCGCCTGCTGCAGGTCGGCGATCGTGCGCGACCCGGTGAAGCCCATGCCCGCGCGCAGGCCGCCGACCAGCTGGAAGACGACCTCCGACAGCGGGCCGCGGAAGGGCACGCGGCCCTCGATGCCCTCGGGGACCAGCTTGTCGTCGGACAGCACGTCGTCCTGGGCGTAGCGGTCCTTGGAGTAGGACTTGGCCTCGCCGCGCGACTGCATCGCGCCGAGCGAGCCCATGCCACGGTAACTCTTGAACTGCTTGCCGTTGACCAGCACCAGCTCGCCCGGCGCCTCGGCGGTGCCCGCGAGCAGGCTGCCCAGCATGACCGCGCTCGCACCCGCCGCGATGGCCTTGGCGATGTCGCCGGAGTACTGGATGCCGCCGTCGCCGATGACCGGGATCCTGGCCGGGCCGCAGGCCAGCGCCGCCTCGTAGATGGCGGTGATCTGCGGGACGCCGACGCCCGCGACCACGCGGGTGGTGCAGATCGAGCCGGGGCCGACACCGACCTTGACGCCGTCGGCGCCCGCGTCGATGAGCGCCTGGGCACCCGCACGGGTGGCCACGTTGCCGCCGACCACGTCGACCGCGTCGCCGAGTTCCTTCTTGAGCCGGGACACGATGTCGAGCACGGCGCGCGCGTGGCCGTGCGCGGTGTCGACCATCAGCACGTCCACACCGGCGTCGAACAGCGTCATGGCGCGCTTGTAGCCGTCGTCGCCGACGCCGACCGCGGCGCCGCAGATCAGGCGGCCGTCCGGGTCCTTGGTGGCGTTGGGGTACTGCTCGGTCTTGACGAAGTCCTTGACCGTGATCAGGCCGCGCAGCTTGCCGTCGCCGTCGACGATGGGCAGCTTCTCCACCTTGTGCCTGCGCAGCAGGCCCAGCGCGGCCTCGGCCGACACGCCGACCTGGGCGCTGACCAGCGGGCCCTTGGTCATGACCTCGTGCACGAGGCGGGTGTGGTCGACCTCGAAGCGCATGTCGCGGTTGGTGATGATGCCGACGAGCGTGCCCTCGGCGTCGGTCACCGGCAGACCGGAGATCCGGTAGCGGGCACACATGGCGTCGACCTCGGCCAGGGTGTCGCTGGGCGAGCAGGTGACGGGGTCGGTGACCATGCCCGCCTCGGAGCGCTTCACCGTCTCGGCCTGGCGGGCCTGGTCCTCGATCGACAGGTTGCGCTGCAGGATGCCGATTCCGCCCTGGCGGGCCATGGCGATCGCCATCCGGGCCTCGGTGACGGTGTCCATCGCCGCGGAGGCGAGCGGGATGCGCAGCGTGACGTTGCGCGAAATCCGGGTCCCCGTGTCCACCGTGCTCGGGATCACATCCGACTGTGCGGGCTGCAGCAGGACGTCGTCGAAGGTGAGGCCGAGGGTGGCGAACTTGTGAGGGACTCCGTCAGCGTTGAGCTCGCTGGTCATGGTGGGTGGCGGACCTTCCTGCATTGCTGGCGGACCGGTCGGCCGGACCGGGTTCTCGGGGGTGGCCTGCGTCCCCGCTGCGGGCCGCGCGGGGACGCGGAGAGCGCGGTTCCACCATGGTATCCGGGCGGGTCCGCCGCCCGGCCCGGTACCGTGCGTGGTCGTGCCGCATGACGCAGTCCCGCCGAACCCGTTCCCGCAGGGCGGCTCCTCCTGGGAGGACCCGCCGACCGGGGCGCTGCCGCCCGACCCGTTCGCGGGCGACCCGGACGACCCGGCGCTCGCGCTGACCGAGCCGGACGAGCACGAGAACCTCCCGATCAGCGGCGAAGAGCGCGACGAACTGCTCAGCGACCTGTCGGATCTGGCCGTCTACCAGGCACTTCTCGCCCCGCGCGGGGTCCGGGGCATCGTCGTGGACTGCGGCGAGTGCGACGAGCCGCACTACCACGACTGGGCGCTGCTGGCGGCCAGCCTCGAACAGCTGCTCAACGACGGCCGGATGCGCCCGCACGAGCCCGCGTTCGATCCGGACCCTCAGTCCTACGTGAGCTGGGAGTACTGCCGCGGCTATGCCGACGGCGTGACCGCCAGCGAGAGCGCCTACTGAGACAGACGACACTGTGACATGGCACGGCCTCCGGCCGTGCGGCTCGGCCGCGGTGACGGTTTCGGGCACCACGAACACGACGACTGCGTCCCGTGCCCGCGGCACCCGAAACCGTCACCGCGGCCGAGCAAGTGTGATCCGTGATCAGCTGGTGGGCGACGGATTCGGGGCGATCTCGCCCTGTGCTCCCTGCCCGGTGCTTCCGGTCTCCGGCTCGACCCGAGGCGCCTCGGTCGCGGGCTGGGTCTCCGGCGGGGTCGTGGTGGGCTCTTCCGTCGTGGTCGGCGCGGGCGTGGTCGTCGGGGTCGACGACGGCGGCTGCGGCGTGGTGGTCGACGGCGGGCTGCTCGGCTGCACCGTGGTCGACGGCGGCGGCACCGTGGTCGGGCTGCCGGACGGCGGCGGGACGACCTCGTTGGCCGGGGTGCCCGGCAGCTGGCTCACGAGCTCGGCGTGCTGCTGGGCGAGGTCGGCCTGGCCGTCCTCCGACGACACCGAGGGCAGCCCGGCCTGGGCGTCCTCGAGCTTGTCCTTGGCCTCGGCGAGCTTGCCCTCGGCGAGCGCGGTCTGGGCGATCTGGAGGTCCTGGCGGACCGCGGCGGCGGCCTCGATGGACCGGGCGTGGTCGGCGTAGAGGACCTTCGTCAGGCCCCAGAGGGTGTCGCCGGGCTGGGCGTCGCGGGCGGCGAGCCCGGCGCCGGTGAAAGCGATGGCGATCGCGGCGGCCGCGGCGGCGAGGGGCACCAGCAGGCGCGGCTTGCGCGCCTTGCGGGCCTTCGCGGCGAACACGGTGGCCACGGCGTACTTGGTGTCGACCAGCTCGCCGATGGGGGCGGCGTCGACGTCGTCGCGCCAGGAGGAGAGCAGGGCCGCCAGTTCGGCGTCCTGGGAGTCGGGCCGCACGGCGCTCTCGCCGCGCACCGCGGCGCCGAGCGCGTCGAGGAACGCGTCGTCGGCGTGCACCCGGGAGAAGTCGACAGCGTCGTCGTCGAGGTCGGACGGGTCGAGCCCGCCGTACGAGTCGAGATCGAACTGGTCGTCGAGCCGCAGGCCGAAATCACCGCGGACCACGTTGACCGGCTCGATGCGAGGCAGGGTGAGTTCTGCCTCATCATCACGACGTTTGTCATGTCTGCCCTGGTCGGACACTCAGACCACCTCCTCCGCTGAAAGAGTCTTCCGCAGCCGGGCCAAGGCCCGGTGTTGTGCCACTCGAACCGCGCCCGGCGTCGAGCCGACCGCCTCGGCCGTCTCCTCCGCCGACAAGCCGACCACGACCCGCAGGACCACGATCTCACGCTGCTTGTCCGGCAGGACGCGCAGGAGATCATTCATCCGCCTGCTGAGTTCGCCCTGCATGGCACGCTGCTCGGGTCCGGCGTCGAGTTCCGGCTCATCCGGTACATCGGCGACGGGCTCTGTGCGGTTACGAGCGGATGCCCGGTGGGCGTCGGCGACCTTGTGGGCGGCGATGCCGTACACGAACGCCAGGAAGGGGCGGCCTTGGTCCCGGTAGCCAGGCAGTGCTGTCAACACCGCGAGACACACCTCCTGGGCCACGTCGTCCGCCGAGGCGAACGATCGTTCCTGCCTTCCGACACGGGCACGGCAATAGCGAACAACCAGGGGCCGGACGGATGCGAGCACACGCCCGATCGCCTGAGGGTCGCCCTCGACGGCAGCGGTCACCGAAGCGTCCAGTCCGTCCCCCAATGTGGTCATCGCAGAATGCAGCCCTGGCGTTACGAGTCGGGTCATCGTCGTCGCCCACGGTACCGCCATCGGCCCGAGCACTGCGGGCGGTGCGGCTTGGAAGGTAGGAGACGCGCCGGGATCGGCGTGACTCGCGACACAATACCGGGTCCCATGTCCCCTGTGACGCCCCGGGGGCGCAGGTGTGACGCGTAAGACACGCCGTCGCCAAAACACGACAAGCCGTGCGTGCCCGTCCTGCTACGGGCACGCACGGCTCGCCGCCGACGCTGGTTTGGGCTCTTAGGAGACCAGGCCGCGCCGGAATCCGTGGGCGACCGCCTGAGCGCGGTCACGCACGCCGAGCTTGCGGAACAAGCGCCGGGCGTGGGTCTTCACGGTGTCTTCCGAAAGGTAGAGCTCGCGGCCGATCTGGCCGTTGCTCTTGCCCTGACTCATCCCACGCAGCACCTGCAGCTCGCGGTCGGTCAGCTGCACGCCCGGGTCGGACGGCTGGCGGGGGGCGGGCACCGACGTGCTCGCGAGCGTGTGGGCGAGGGCGGCCACAAGCTCGGGACGCGAGGCGTCCCATCGAAGGTATCCGCGGGCGCCGCCCGCGATGGCTGCGGCGATGCTGCCCGCGTCGTCCGGCGCACCGAACACGATGACGTTGGCCTGCGGGTTCGCGGAGACGAGGCGACGCGTGGCTTCCACACCGGTGGGGACGGCGCGCTGGGTGCCGACGAGGACGACGTCCACCGGCTGCCGGGAGAAGCGGGCGAGCAGCTCGTCACCGTGTGCTACGCAGTCGATGCGACTGACCCCTGGCACAGCGGACATGACACGTGTCAAGCCCTCTCGCACACTGCGGCGGTCATCGCAGATCAAGACCGTCGTCACGGGGACTCCTTCCTGCAGCCGAGTGACGTTCCAATTCCCCTATCGGACGCTGCGCACCGAACCTTGACCCGATCCGGTGGTAAATCTGTCAACAAATCCGCCGGATGACCGTCTGGGTGCTTTCACCTAATCGGACCAACCCGAGAAGAGCCAGGTCGGGACCCATGGCGAGCCCGCGGCGGCGGCGCGGGCGACTGGGTCGCTGTGTCGTAACACACCGTGCAGGGCGCGGGCCGCCGCGCGGCGGTGCGCTTCGGCGTGTTCTGGGTCGACGTCGGCGAGCACCAGTGCGCACGGCCAGACAAGTGGGAGCAGCCCCGACCGGGTGGCGTCGGCGTGCGCGGTGAAGATCAGCTCCCGGGCCTCGGCACGCTCCCCGACGGCCGCCAGCGCGGCCCCCAGCACGAGGCTCGACTTGACCCGGTGGCGGACCGATCCGGACCCCTTCGCGGCCTCAGCGGCGGCCTGAGCGGGGGCTATGGCCGCGTCGAGCAGACCGGCGGCGAGCTCGATCTCGGCGGCCACCCACCCCCGGCGGATGTCCGCGCGCCAACCGGCGTTCACCGAGGCGGATTCGATTCCGAGAAGCCGCCGCGCCTCGGCGGTGCGGCCCTGGCCGAGCGCGTCGGCGGCGAGGCCGAGCAGGACGTCGGAGCGGGCGGCGGCCGCGTCGGCGGCGGGCGTGCCAGGCGGGTCGGGATGATCTCCGTCGACGCCTTTCCCGCCGAGCAGACCGGCGGCGGCGAGGCAGCGCAGCCCGGCGGCGTCGAAGGTGCGGGCGATGGCGTGGCCGCCGACCTGGCGCAGGTGCGAGGCGCGGGTCGCCGCGGCCAGCGCGGCGATCACCGGATCGCCGCCGGAGATCAATAACCCCAGGTGGGAAGCGGCCGCGGCGTAGTGGCCGCGACCACCGAGAGCGACCGCCGCGAGCCACGCGTCGACCGCGTTCTCGGGTCTGGAGAACGCCACGCGATCGGGTGTCGCGCCAAAAGCGGCGTCCCAGCGGGCCGCCCGATCGGGGTCACTCACCTGGCGGAATCCGCCTCACCCAGCACGACCGCCTCGATCCGGTCGACGGCGTCGGCGAGTTCGTCGAGGTGTTCGGCGCGGCCGGGCATGTCGGTATCGAACCAGCCCGGCCCGCACGCGAACACCCGCAGGTGCTGGCGGGTGCGCGGGATCTGGTCGAGCACGGCCGCGTCGCCGTTGGCCGGGACCTGCGCCCACAGCGCGACGGCGGACGGGGCGGTGCGGCGGACGGCGGCGGCCAGCGCGGCTGCCGGGAGGGCGGCGCCGAGCATCCGGGTGCTCAGCGAGCGGCGGGCCAGCGCGGCCCTCAGCACGTAGAGGGGCAGCGAGTGGCGTTCACCGGGGGCGCAGGTCAGCAGGACGGGCCGCGCGTTGCGCGGGGTGGGGACCAGCGGGGTCGCGCGGATCATGGCGGCCAGGACGCACTCGTCGAGCAGGTGCTCGATCTCCACGCAGTCGCCCGCGTGCACCCAGCGGTTCGCCACGGCGGCGAGGACGGGTCGGACCATCGAGTCCCACGTGACCACCACGCCGTGCGCCTCGACCGCGTCGGCGATCATCCGCTGCACGGCCTCCTCGTCCATGGCCAGCGCCGCGCGGCCGAGTCCGCCCGCGTCCGGCCGGTCGGGCGAGATCGACGAGACCCAGTCGACCTCCGGCTCCGTGGCGGCCTCGACCCGGTCGACGGCCTGCTGCCCGCTGGACACCCGCAGCGCGTACTCGGCGGCCTCGGCCGGGGCGGCGCCCTTGAGCAGGGCGCGCTGCATCAGTTCGAGGCGGGCGATGTCGGAGGGGGCGTAGCGGCGGTGCCGCCCGGTGGTGTGACCGCTGGGTCCGACGCCGTAGCGGCGGTCCCACGTGCGCAGGGTGGCGGGCGCGATGCCGAGCCTGCGGGCGACCGCGGCGACCGGAAGGGTCGGCTCGCCCGATTCGTCCTCTTCGGCCGCGGTCGCACCCTCAGTGGAGTCACTGGGTCTGGCCTGCTCGGATTTGGTCACCACACCACCATCGTCGGGTGACACCGAGTGTCCGGCAACTGGATACATGACCACGCTGCGTCGACTGGGTGATGCCGATCGGCTGAATCGCGGTACGAATGAGTCGATCACCCTTGAACAAGTATTGGCGCGGTTCTAGCGTGTAAGCCGCTGCACCGAATGGAGTATTGACGCTTCGTTCAGCTCGACCACCCGCTCAGACCCACCCGCAGTAGACATGGAGGCGGCCATCATGGCGGACACTCGCAGGCTCCCCGGTCCGAACGCCGATGTGTGGGACTGGCAGCTCGACGGTTCGTGCAGAGGTATGGACAGCGCGTTCTTCTTCCACCCGGACGGAGAACGTGGCCCTGCCCGCGCACGCCGCGAGTCAAAAGCCAAGGCGATCTGCCAGGCATGCCCGGTCCTGTCGCTGTGCCGAAGCCACGCGCTCGCCGTCCACGAGCCCTACGGGATCTGGGGCGGGCTCTCGGAATCCGAGCGCGAGGCCATCATCAAGTCCGAGAAACGAACGCTGGCCGTCGCCAAGTAGACAAGCCGAAGGGCCCGTTCGCGACGTGCCGGTCGCGTACGGGCCCTTCGGTGTTCTCGCAGGTCAGTGACCGTGCCCGTGACCATGGCCGTGGCCATGACCGGCTTCGGGCGCATCTGCCTTCTTCTCCACCACGGCGCTCTCGGTGGTCAGGACCATCCGGGCGATCGAGGCGGCGTTCGCCACCGCGGACCGGGTGACCTTGACCGGGTCGACGACGCCGTCGGCGAGCAGGTCGCCGTAGGTGAGCTTCGCGGCGTTGAAGCCGTGGCCCCAAGGCAGCTCGGCGACCTTGTTGACCACGACCGCGCCTTCCTGGCCGCCGTTCGCGGCGATCCAGAACAGCGGCGCGGTGAGCGCCTCGCGCACGATCGCCACGCCGGTGGCCTCGTCGCCGGTGAGGCCGAGGTTGCCCTCGAGCTCCTTGGCGACCTGGACCAGCGCGGAACCGCCGCCGGGGACGATGCCCTCCTCGACCGCGGCCTTGGTGGCCGCGACCGCGTCCTCGATGCGGTGCTTGCGCTCCGACAGCTCGGTCTCGGTCGGCGCGCCGACCTTGATCACCGCGACGCCGCCGGACAGCTTCGCCAGCCGCTCCTGCAGCTTCTCGCGGTCCCAGTCGGAGTCGGTGGCCTCGATCTCCTTGCGCAGCTGCTCGGCGCGCCCGTCGATGTCGGCCTTGCTGCCGCCACCCTCGATGAGGGTGGTCTCGTCCTTGCTGACCACGACGCGGCGGGCGGTGCCCAGCGAGTCGAGGGTCGCCTCGGACAGCTTGAGCCCGACCTCGGCGGCGATGACCTGGCCGCCGGTGACGACGGCGAGGTCGTCGAGGAAGGCCTTGCGGCGGTCGCCGAAGAACGGCGCCTTGACCGCGACGGCCTTGATCGTCTTGCGCAGGGCGTTGACGACCAGCGTCGACAGCGCCTCACCCTCGACGTCCTCGGCGATGATCAGGACCGACTTGCCGGACTCGGCGACCTTCTCCAGGATCGGCAGCAGGTCGGCCAGCGCGGAGATCTTGTCGCGGTGCAGCAGGACGTAGGTGTCCTCCAGCACGGCCTCCTGCGCCTCCGGGTCGGTGGCGAAGTGGGCCGAGACGAAGCCCTTGTCGAACTGCACGCCCTCGGTGATGACGAGCTCGGTGGCCAGCGTGGAGGACTCCTCCACGGTGATCACGCCGTCCTCGCCGACCTTCTCGATGGCCTCGCCGAGCAGCGCGCCGATCGAGGCGTCACGCGAGGCGACGGTGCCGACCTGGGCGATGTTGTCGCGACCCTTGACCGGGGTGGCCTTGGCCAGCAGCGCGGCGACGACCGCGTCGGACGCGGCCTGGATGCCCCGGCCGATGCTGGTCGGGTTGGCGCCTGCGGCCACGTTGCGCAGGCCGACGCGCACGAGCGCCTGGGCCAGCACGGTGGCGGTGGTGGTGCCGTCGCCCGCGACATCGTTCGTCTTGGTGGCGACGTTCTTGGCGAGCTGCGCGCCGAGGTTCTCGAAGGAGTCCTCGAGCTCGATCTCGCGCGCGATGGTCACACCGTCGTTGGTGACGGTCGGACCACCGAACTTCTTGGCGAGCACGACGTGGCGCCCACGCGGGCCGAGGGTGACCTTGACCGCGTCGGCGAGCTTGTTCACCCCGCGCTCAAGGGCCCGACGAGCGTCCTCGTCGAAACTGATCTGCTTGGGCATTGCTCCCTCTCTATAGCCGAACGCCCCGGTTGGCCCCCGCAGGGGCCGCCGGGGCGTTCAGCTGGTCAGCCGGGTTGTCAGTTGATGACAGCCAGCACGTCGCGAGCGGAGAGGATGAGGTACTCCTCGCCGTTGTACTTGACCTCAGTGCCGCCGTACTTGGAGTAGATGACGACGTCGCCGACAGCCACGTCCACGGGGACGCGGTTGCCCTTGTCGTCGATCCGGCCCGGACCCACGGCCAGGACCTTGCCCTCCTGGGGCTTCTCCTTGGCGGTGTCCGGGATGACCAGACCAGACGCGGTCGTGGCCTCGGCTTCGCTCGCCTGGACAACGATCTTGTCCTCGAGCGGCTTGATGTTGACGCTCACCGCTGTGACCTCCACGGGTCGTCGAAAGCGTTGGCAGGTACCTAGATGGAACGGCTCCTGCCACCCCGCCGTCGCGGGTGCCGGGGCGGTGCTGGTGCCGTATGACTGGCACTCTACCCATGCGACTGCTAACCCCGCAACGCGCCCCTCTTGTGGTGTGAACAACTCGCTCGACCGGGTGGGTACGTTCGTGGAATGGGTGAGGTGCGCGCTGCGCGGGTGGGGGACTTTCCCCGGCTCCAGGAGATCGAGGTCCAGGCCGGTTCACTGTTCCGAGAGGTCGGGTTGGGGTTCATCGCGGACATGCCGCCGCCGCCCGAGGACTACCTGCGGGCGTTCACCGACGCGGGGAGCTGCTGGGTCGCCGAGACCGATGTCGTGGCGGGATACCTCCTCGTCGAGGAGATCGGCGGCTGTGGGCACATCGCCCAGGTGAGCGTTGATCCGCGATTCCGCGGGCAGCGCCTCGGCAGTCGGCTGATCGACCAGGCGGGCGCGTGGGCGAAGGAGAACCGGCTCCACGCCCTCACCCTGACGACGTACCGCGACCTGCCGTGGAACGCGCCGTACTACGAGCGCATCGGGTTCCGGATCATCGAGCCGACACCCGCGCTCTCCGTGCTGGTGAAGTACGAGACGAAGATCGGCCTCGACCCGGCCGCCCGGGTCTGCATGCGGCGCGAGCTCTAGACCGACACCGTCGACACCGGCAGCGCCGGGTTCGCCGACAGATCCAAAGAGGACGGTTCGACGCCCGCCGCGACCAGGTGGGCGCCGAGGGCGGCCATCATCGCCCCGTTGTCGGTGCACAGGCGGGGGCGGGGGACGCGCAGTTCGATGCCCGCCGCGGCGCAGCGCTCGGCGGCCAGGGCCTTCAGGCGGGAGTTGGCCGCGACGCCGCCGGAGATGACCAGGGTGTTGATGCCCAGGTCGGTGGCGGCGCGGACGGCCTTCATCGTCAGCACGTCGGCGACGGCCTCCTGGAAGGACGCGCACACGTCGTCGACCGGGATTTCGGCGCCGTCGCGTTCCTGGGCCTCGACCCAGCGGGCGACGGCGGTCTTCAGGCCGGAGAACGAGAAGTCGTACTTGGCGTCGCGGGGGCCGGTGAGGCCGCGCGGGAAGGCGATGGCCTTCGGGTTGCCGCGCTGGGCGGCCTTGTCGATCGGCGGGCCGCCCGGGTAGGGCAGGCCGATGACGCGCGCGACCTTGTCGTAGGCCTCGCCCGCCGCGTCGTCGATGGTGGAGCCGATCTCGGTGATCTTGCCCGACAGGTCGTCGACGCGGAGCAGCTGGCTGTGGCCGCCGGAGACCAGCAGGGCCAGGCACGGCGACGGCAGCGGGCCGTGGTCGAGGGTGTCGGCGGCGACGTGGCCCGCGAGGTGGTTCGCGCCGTACAGCGGCACGCCGAGCGACATCGCGTACGCCTTGGCCGCCGACACGCCCACCAGCAGCGCGCCGGACAGGCCGGGGCCGCAGGTGACCGTAATCGCGTCCACATCGGACAGTGCGAGGCCCGCGTGGTCGAACGCCCGGCGCATCGTCGGGACCATGGCCTCCAGGTGTGCCCGGCTGGCGATCTCAGGCACCACACCGCCGAAGCGGACGTGCTGGTCGACGCTGGAGGCGACCTCGTCGGCCAGCAGCTCCACGGCGCCGTCCGCGCCGAGGCGGACGATGCCGACGCCGGTCTCGTCGCAGGAGCTCTCGATTCCCAGGATGATCGTCACGTGGTCTCCAGGCTGACGCGCTCGGGCCGGACCATGGTGTAGGCGTCGGCGCCCGAGGGCTGGTAGTAGCGGCGGCGCAGGCCGACCGTGGTGAATCCGTGCGCCTCGTAGAGCGCGATGGCCGAGGTGTTGTCGGTGCGGACCTCCAGGAAGACCGCGGCGTTCTCCTGGTCGGCCCTGGCGAGCAGCGCGTGCAGCAGCATCCGGCCGATGCCCTGGCGCTGCCACGCCGGGTCGACGGCGATGTTGTGCACGCTGGCCTCCATGTCCCCCGGAGCGCCCGCGACGGACAGCCCCGCGTAGCCGACGAGGAGGTCGTCGACGTAGGCGCCGACGTAGAAGTGGCCCCAGTCGAGCTCGGAGATGAACGCGGACTCGCTCCACGGGTCCTCGTTCGGGAAGACGATCTTCTCCAGCTCCGCGCACCGCGCCGCGTCGGCGTGGCGCAGCGGGGCGACGCGCACGGTCATCTCGCACTCACCCGCTTGCGCGCGCCCGGCTCCACCGCGTCCGGCCTGCGCAAATAGAGCGGGGTGAGCGGGCCGGGAGCGCCGTCGAGGTCGGCGGCCATGACCAGGCCCGCGGGGGTCGGGTGCTGGGGGCCGACGACGGGCAGGCCGAAGTCGAAAAGCGTGGCGCCATAGCCCGCGACGTGCGTGACGCCCAGGTCGGCGATCCTGGCCGCGACGTCGGCGGGCGCGCTGACGTCGGGCTCGGTGAGCCGGGCGCCGTCGTAGGCGGCCCAGTAGACCTCGCGGCGGCGCGCGTCGGTGACCACCAGCAACCGGTGGCCGGGCACGTCGGCGGCGATGGCGTCGAGCGAGCAGACCGGGAAGACCGGGCGGTCGAGGCTGTGGCCGAGCGCGGCGGCGGTGACCATGCCCGCGCGCAGGCCGGTGAACGGGCCCGGCCCGACCCCGCAGACGAGCGCGTCGACCTCGGCCAGGGTGCGCCCGGCGGCGGCGAGCGCGTCGCGCAGATGCGGGGAGAGCAGTTCCCCGTGCGCCTTGGCGTCGACGGTCACGCACTCGGCGAGCACGCGGGGCGTTCCGTCGGTCAGTTCGACGACGCCGGCGGTGACCGCGGGCGTGGCGGTGTCCACAGCGAGTACCAGCACGGTTGTCAAGAGTACGAGGGTGGTGACTCGGCTCGCATGGCGCGGTCGCAAACGCTTGCGCACGTGATCGTCGCAACTGCCCGTGCCCGCCTCACGCCACTAGGGTTGGCCGGGTGCTGCTGCCGACGATGGCCGCGCCGGATGAGCGGGACGCCGTCCGGTTCGGCAGTGACGTCCTCACCCACGCCGACCTGGCCGCCGCCGCGCTCGCCGTCGCCGCCCGCGTCGGCACGGCAAGCCGCGTCGCGGTGTGGGCGGATCCGACGCCGCAGACGTGCGTCGCCGTGGTCGGGGCGCTGCTCGCGGGGGCCGCGGTGGTCCCGATCAACCCGAAGATCGGCGAGCGCGAACTGGCGCACATCCTGGCCGACAGCGCGCCCGAGCTGACCATCGGCGGACCCGCGGCCGACTTCACGGTCGACCTGGCCGAACGCGCCGACGGGCCGCTGCCCGCCGAGGCCGACCCCGAGTCGCCCGCGTTCATCGTCTACACCTCCGGCACCACCGGCCCGCCGAAGGGCGTACTGCTGCCCCGCCGCGCCATCGCCACCAACCTCGACGCACTGGCCGACGCGTGGGAGTGGACCGCGGCCGACGTCGTCGTGCACGCGCTGCCGCTGTTCCACGTGCACGGCCTGATCCTGGGCGTACTCGGCCCGCTGCGCCGCGGCGGCACGGTGTGGCACCTGGGCCGGTTCGACTCCGCGACCCTGGGCAAGGCGCTGACCAGCGGCGGAACGATGATGTTCGGCGTCCCGACCATGTACCACCGCCTCGCGGCGGACTGCGAGGCCGACCCGGCGCTGGCCGCGGCGATCGGCTCCGCCCGGCTGCTGGTGTCGGGTTCGGCGGCGCTGCCCGCCACCGACCACGCGCGCATCACCCGCGCGACCGGGCAGGAGGTCGTCGAGCGCTACGGGATGACCGAGACCCTGATGAACTGCGGCATCCGCGCGTCAGCCGAGCGCAGGCCGGGGACGGTCGGCCCACCGGTCGACGGGGTCGAGGTGCGGTTGGTGGACGAGTCAGGCGAGGCGGTCTCCGACGGCGAGATCGGCGAGATCGAGGTACGCGGCCCGAACCTGTTCCTCGGCTACCTGAACCGCCCGGACGCCACCGCCGAGGCGTTCCGCGACAGCTGGTTCCGCACCGGCGACATGGCCATACGTGAGGCCGACGACTACATCCGGATTGTCGGCAGGCGCGCCACCGACCTGATCAAGAGCGGCGGCTACAAGATCGGCGCGGGCGAGATCGAGAACGCGCTGCTGGAGCACCCGGCCGTCGCCGAGGTCGCGGTCACCGGCGAACCGGACGACGACCTGGGCGAGCGGATCGTGGCGTGGGTGGTGCCCGAGGGAGAGCGTCCGTCGGCGCAGGAACTGGCCGACCACGTCGCCGGTCTGCTGTCGCCACACAAGCGGCCGCGCGTCGTGCACTTCCTGGATTCCTTGCCCCGCAACGAGATGGGCAAGGTCACGAAGCGAGCCCTGCATGCCTGACCAGGGAGCGCGTTCGTTGATCGACGCCATCGCCACGGACTTCACCGAGTTCCCCAGCGAGTTCACCCCCGGCGACGGCCCTCTGTCATGGACGGGCTACGGCGCCGCCAAGGAGCGCGCGGCATCGACCTCCGGCGAAACCGAGTCAGTGGTGTGCGGCGAGGCACGAATCGGCGGCGTCGAGGCCGTGCTGATCGTGTTCGACTTCCGCTTCCTGGGCGGCTCAGTCGGCACGAAGACCGGCGACCGAATCGAGCACGCCTTCACCCGGGCACGCGAGACCCGCACACCACTGGTGTCACTGATCGCGACCGGCGGCAGCCGGATGCACGAGGGAATGCTTTCCCTGCGCCAACTCCAGCGAGTCGCCCGCCAGTCGACGCTGCTGCGGGAGGCCGGAATTCCCCAACTCTCAGTCCTGCGCGATCCGACGACCGGTGGGCTGTGGGCATCGCTGGGCGCTGGGGCGGACGTGGTGATCGGGGTGGCCGGAGCGCAGGTCGGGTTCGCCGGCTCGCGCGTGCGACCCGCCGCCGATCCCGCGTACACGGCGGAGGGGCAGTTCGCTTCCGGGCATGTCGATGAGGTTTGCGCGCTGGAGGACTTGGGGGTGGTGCTGGCGGAGTGGTTGGTGTTGTTGACTTCCGGCTCCCCCGAGCCCGCCCCGGTGCCATCCGCACTCGGCTCGACAGCCCTGTCGCCGGACGGGTGGTCAGCGGTCCAGCGGGCACGACAGGCGGACCGGCCACACGCGATGTCCTATTTGGACGCATACTTCGACCTGCGACGGGACGTGTCCGGGGACCGCGCAGGCGGAGTGGACGCCGGGATGGTCTGCGGAATCGGACTCCAGGGCCGCCACGCGATCGCTTACGCCGCACAGACTGGGAATGCCACGACGCCCGCCGGTTTTCGGTTGGCTTCTCGCCTGATCCGCCTGGCGGAGCGGTTGGGGATCTCGGTACTGACGCTGGTGGACACACCGGGCGCGGCCAATGACGCCGCGGCTGAGCGGGCCGGGGTTGGCCCCGCGATCGCCGAACTGTTCGGAACGGTGGCCGCTTGCCGGGTACCGATCACGACATTGGTGATCGGGGAGGGAGGTTCTGGCGGGGCACTCGCGCTGGCCGCGCCGGATCGAACCTGGATCACACCGGACGCCTATTTCTCCGTGATCGCACCAGAACTGTGCGCGGCAATTCTAAAGCGAGGCTCGGACGAGGTGTCCGCTACCGCCGAACAGTTGCGGCTGCGCCCGCAGGATCTTGTCGACTTGGGCGTTATTCGGGGAATCGCGACCTAGAGGTCACGATGACCGAGATCAACCACCAAGACGACTGGTTGGCCGTCGTCGATCGTGTAGATGACGCGATAGTCGCCAACTCGGACGCGGTACGCGCCCCTGCAAGCCGCGCAGCGCGACGGCGCCTGCCGGGCGCGGCTCATCGGCGAGGCGACTGATCGCCGCCTGCAACCGCCTTCGGATTCCCTTGTCGAGCTTCGCGAGAACGCGGATCGCCTCGCGGGCGATCTCGATCCGGTGGGTCACTCGCCGGACTCCAGCAATGCCACCGCTTCATCCCAAGGCACAGTCGACTCGTCCTTCGCGAGCACATCCGCGGCCCGCCGCGACCAATACGCGTCCTCGAGTTCTTCAAGGCGTTCGGCGACATCGGCGGGCACCACAGCCCCCACCCGCCTGCCGTATCGGGTCAGATTGACCACGTCGCCGTCTCGGACGTGGGTGTCCAACAGCTCCGGGAGTTGGGCACGCGCGTCCGTCACGCTCACTTCGTGGCCCCGGGCCGCAGTCATGTATCTAGGTACATCTTGTGCAACTTTGGGCAATCCCCTGGTCAGACCCAGCGGTCCAGGATCGCGGGCAGGTCCGACAGGCGGTGCAGGACCGCGTCCGGTTCGACGTCCACCGGCAGTTGCTGCTCCACCGGAATCACACTGTGCGGAATCAACACCGCACGCATCCCCGCCCCCTTGGCCCCGCTGATGTCGTCGTGCGGCCGGTCGCCGACGTACACACAGTCGGCCGGGTCGTCAACGCCGACGGCACGCATGGCGGTGATGAAGGATTCCGGGTGAGGCTTGGTGTATTCGAGGTCGCTGCTCCACACGCAGGCATCGAACAGGTCGCGGACACCGTCGCGGATCAGGATCTCCTCGTGCCAGGAGGCAGGCCAGGACGTCGACGACAGCACGCCCGTGCGCAGCCCGCGGCCGCGCAGTTCGGCCATCAGGGGCGCGACCTCAGGATCGGTGTAGGTCGCCTGATCCCAGTGCCTACGCAGAGCCGTAAGCGCGAGTTCGTCAGCCGGGAACCCAGCTTCAGCCATCATCTCCAGCAGATGGAACGCAGTGGCCTCGGTCCGGCTCCGATGCCAAGCAGCGTTGTCCGCCTCAGCCACCGCGACGGCAAGCTCAGCAGCAGCCTTGGGATCGTCAGCATGGATGACATCGGCATAGACACGCCAGGCGGCGTAGTGGTCCATGGTCACCCAAGGGGTCAGCGTGCCGCCCCAGTCGAAGATCACCGCGCGCATGACTATCAGCCTATCGGGCGATGGGTCCAGGACCCATGTGGTTCCAGCGTGGCCACCCGGGTGTCGTCGGGACGACGGTCGAGCCGGATCAGCAGGTGGTCGTCGGACAGCCGTTCCGCGGCGCCCTCCCCCCACTCGACCACGACGACGGCCTCGACGAGTTCGGTGTCGAGGTCCAGGTCGTCCAGTTCGGTGAGGTCGCCGCCGAGGCGGTAGGCGTCGACGTGCACCAGCGGGATGCCGCGGTCGCCCGCCTTGTGTTCGCGGGCGATGATGAACGTCGGGCTGCTCACCCTGCCCTGCACGCCCAGCCCGGCGGCGATCCCCTTGGCCACCACCGTCTTCCCCGCGCCCAGCGGCCCGGCCAGCAGCACCAGGTCACCGGCCCGGAGGGTCTCCCCCAGCCTGCGCCCGAAGTCGAGGGTGTCCTCGGCCGCGGGCAGTTCGATCGTCTCAGCCACGTCGCCACCACTTCTTCCTGGATCCCGGCACGCACTCGCGCAGGAACGTCGCCAGGTGCTCGTTCACGAACTCGGGTTGTTCCATCATGACCATGTGCCCGGCGCCGCGCGCCCGGACCAGGGTCGCGTCGGGTAACTCCAGCGCGATGCGCTCGGAGTGCTGGAACGGGGTCATCAGGTCGGCGTCGCCGCTGAGGACGAGCACTTGGCAGTGCTTGAGCCCGGCGAGCGCGGCGTAGCGGTTGTGGCTGCCGAGGGTCTCGATGAAGTCCGCCAGCACCCGCACCGGGGTGACGTCCAGCATCTCCATCAGGAAGGTGACCAGGCTCGGGCTGACGCTGCGCGACCCGAATCCGACCGCGCGCACCGCGGACCGGGTCAGCTGCCCGCCGCCCGCGCGGACCAACTCGACCAGGCCGGGCTGCCAGTCGGCGACGCGGCCGAGGTAGCGGGTCAGCGGGTTGTACTTCGACAGCAGCGGCCGGGACAGCCCGTGGCGACCGACCTCGCCCGCCGACGTGCCGATCAGCGCGACGCCGACGACCCGGTCGGCGAACAGCTCCGGCCGCAGCTCAGCCAGCGCCATGATCGTCATGCCGCCCATCGAGTGTCCGATGAGGACAATCGGCCCGTCCGGCGCCATGGCCCGGATCACGTCGTCGAGGTCGTGCGCGAGCTGCTCGATCGTGCTCGACGCCTCGTCGGCCCGCTCCGAGCGGCCGTGGCCGCGGTGGTCGTAGAGGACTTGGCGGACCCGGGGCTCGGCGAGTTCGGCCAGGTCGCGGCGCTGGAAGTGCCAGCACCTGCGGCTCAGCGCGAACCCGTGCACAAGCACCACCGTCGCGTCGGGCGCGCCGTCGATCGGGTCGACCTCCTCGACCGACAACGCGATTCCGTCACTGGCCGCGACGGTGCTGACCCGGTCGGCGGGCAGCCTGCCCAGCGGCTCTTCCGGGTACAACTCCTCGGACTTGCGTGCCCGCGCGACACCCGCGACCAGCGCGCCCCCGGCCACCGCCATGCCGACGCCCGCCAGCACCCGGTTGCGCATGCTCATCCGACGTACCTGCGGGTCAGGCGCGGCCGGTACATCCCGGTGACGATCTCGTAGTCGATCGTGCCGAGCGTGTCGGCCCACTCACGCGCGGTCGGCTCGCCGCGGTCGCCGGGCCCGAACAGCACGACCTCTTCACCGACCTCGACCACGTCGTCACCGCAGTCGACGAGGATCTGATCCATGCAGACCCGGCCGCGCACCGGCCTGCGGACCCCGCCGAGCAACACGTCGAACCGCCCGGAGAGCAGACGCGGGATGCCGTCTGCGTAACCGACGGGGACCAGGGCGAGGTTGGTGGGCTTCTCCGCGGTCCACGACTGTCCATAGGAGACAGACTCGCCGGCGGCGATCCGCTTGGTGAGCGCAACCGACGAGCGGAAGGTCATCGCGGGCTTGAGGTCTTCCTTGGTGGGCAAGGGATTCAGCCCATACATGGCGATGCCGACTCGAACCATGTCGAAACACAGGTCGGGACGGTCCAAAGTGGCCGCCGAGTTCGCCAAGTGCCGCTTGGGATTCAACCCCGCGTCCAACGCGATCTGGTACGCCTCAGCGAAACGTTTGGCCTGACTGTCGACGGACGGATGGCCGGGCTCATCGGCACACGCGAGATGCGACCACACCGCGTACACCTCGTTGTCGGACGCGGCCGCGGCGGCGACGAGGTCGGGCCAGAGTTCCCGGGGACAGCCGTTGCGACTGAGCCCCGTGTCGATCTTCAGGTGAATCCGCCGACCGGAGAGTGTGTTGAGGTGCTCGATGGAGGAGACGGCGATGTCGATGCCTGGTGGCACGTCGACCCCTGGCAGGTCCAACCAGGCCAGAATCGGCGCGTCGATCCCAGCGTCCCGCAACGCGACCGCCTCGGCGGCCGAGCACGACCCCAGCCAGGTCGCCCCACCCCGCAGCGCCGCCCGCGCCACCTCAACCGCACCGTGCCCGTAGCCGTCAGCTTTGACGACCGCCATCGTCGCGGCCTCTCCGGCCCTTGCGGCAAGCAGCGCAACGTTGTGCCGAATGGCGTCGAGATCGACAGTCACCTCGGCCCGTGGGGGCGTCTGAGCAGCCATACCGAAATCGTGGCACACCCGGCTGGGGCGGTGAGCCATCCCTCCACCCGTCCCACTTCGACAGCCATCGGTGCCGCGGACCAGCCGGGGTGGATCAGCCGGGGCTGAGCAGCCCTGCCGAATCGCGGCACACGCCCTCTTGGCCTCGGCACACCCCACGAGCAGCCCCCACCCTTCCCCGGGGGGACGGCCCTTGGCCAGTCTACCCGGCGGGGGTGTCATTCGATCTTGATTGGCGTTGCCCTGTGGATGGATTGTGGATAACTCAACGGCCCAGCGCGGCGCGGATTGCGTCCGGGAGAGCCGTGACGATGGACGACGCGGATGTGGGGGCACCCGCTGCCGCCAGTTCGCCTGCGCGGACATGGACCCAAGCCGCGCATGCCGAAGCGAGGGCGGGCTCCAAGCCCGCGGCGAGCAGGGCGCCGATCAGGCCCGAGAGAACATCGCCCGACCCTGCCGTCGCCAGCCAGTGGGAGCGGGCCGAGTTGACCAGCACCCGGCCACCCGGCGACGCGATGACCGTCGCGTGGCCCTTGAGCAGCACCGTCGCGTCCAAGCGTTTGGCCAGAGCGCGGGCCGCACCTACCCGGTCGGGGCCCAACTCGATGCCAAGAGGCGTGGCCAGGCGGGCGAACTCGCGGTCGTGCGGCGTCAGCACGACAGGTGCGTCCGGGTCGCGGGCGTCCCAGAGGTCCGGGTGCTGCGCGAGCAAGGTGATCCCGTCCGCGTCCACGCACGTCGGCACCCCCGCGGACAGCACGGCCGCGACCGTGTCCCGCGACGCCTTGCCCGTGCCCAAACCCGGCCCGACCACCCAAGCCTGCACCCGCCCCGCGTCCGTGACCGACCCCGTCGCGACGACCTCCGGCCACCGCGAACGCACCTCATCCGCCGCGGACCCGGCGTAGCGGGTCAACCCGGAGGTGGCCTGCACGGCCGCGCCGATGGTCAGGACGGCGGCCCCCGGGTAGGTGGCCGAGCCCGCGGCGACGCCGACGACGCCCTGGGTGAACTTGTCGTCCGACGGGCCGGGGACGGGCCACGCGGCGCCGACCTCCGCCTGCTCCAGGACCGAGAAGTCCGGGTCGGCGAGGTCGAGGCCGAGGTCGACCAGGTGCACGGGGCCGCAGCGCCCGCTCAGGAAGTGCACCGGCTTCAACGCCCCGAACGTGACCGTCAGGGCGGCCGTGACCGCGGGGCCGTCGACCGCGCCAGTGTCCGGATCGACGCCACTGGGCAGGTCGACGGCGACGATCGGGGCACGCACCCGGGCGACCAGCGAAGCCGCGTCCGGCCGCAGGGAACCCCGCGCGGACAGGCCGACGATGCCGTCGATCACCACATCCGCGCGGTCGAGATCCTCCGCCGCGCCCACCCTGCCGCCCGCGCGAAGCAGCGCGGCGAGGCCCTCAGCGTGGACACGGTCCGGCGAGAGCAGCACGGCGGTGACCCCGACGGACCGTTTGCGCAGGAACGCCCCCGCCCACAGCGCGTCGCCGCCGTTGTCGCCCGAGCCGACCAGGAGCACGGCGTGTCGGCCCGCGACGCCGCCAGACGCGGCCAGCAGCCGGGTGGTGTGCAGTGCGACGCCGTGGGCGGCGCGGCGCATGAGGGCGCCGGGGGGCGTGCGGGCGAGGACGAGTGCCTCGGCCGCGCGGACCCGGTCGGTGCGCCAGACGTCGCGCATCGGCTATTCGACCGTGACGGACTTCGCCAGGTTGCGCGGCTTGTCCACGTCGTAGCCGCGCGAGCGGGCGATCTCGGCGGCCAGCACCTGCAGCGGCACCGTCGACACCAGCGGCTGCAGCAGCGTCGGAACCGCGGGCACCTCGATCAGCTCGTCGGCGAACGGGCGGACCGTCTCGTCGCCCTCCTCGGCGATGACGATGGTGCGCGCGCCGCGGGCCTGGATCTCGCTGATGTTGGACACCAGCTTCGAGTGCAGCACCGCCCGGCCCTTCGGCGACGGCATGACCACCACCACGGGCAGGCCGTCCTCGATCAGCGCGATCGGGCCGTGCTTCAGCTCACCGGCCGCGAAGCCCTCGGCGTGCATGTACGCCAGTTCCTTGAGCTTCAACGCGCCCTCAAGGGCCACCGGGTAGCCGACGTGGCGACCGAGGAACAGCACCGCCTTCGACGCCGACAGCTCCTGGCCGAGCGCGCGGACCTGGGCGGTGGTGCCGAGGACCTGTCGCACGGCCTCGGGCATGGCCTCCAGCTCGTGGAACTCACGGGCGATCTCGTCGGCGTACTTGGTGCCGCGCGCCTGCGCGAGGGCCAAGCCGACCAGGTAGTTCGCCGCGATCTGGGCGAGGAACGCCTTGGTCGACGCGACGCCGATCTCGGGGCCCGCGTGGGTGTAGAGGACCGCGTCGGACTCGCGCGGGATCTGGGCGCCGTTGGTGTTGCAGACCGCCAGCACGCGGGCCTTCTGCTCGCGGGCGTGCCGCACGGCTTCGAGCGTGTCGGCCGTCTCGCCGGACTGGGAGACCGCCACGACCAGGGTGTCGCGGTCGAGCACCGGGTCGCGGTAGCGGAATTCGGATGCCAGCTCGACCTCGACGGGCAGCCGCGTCCAGTGCTCGATGGCGTACTTGGCGACGAGGCCGGAGTGGTAGGCCGAGCCGCAGGCCACGACGAAGACCTTGTCGATGTCACGCAGGTCCTGGTCGGCCAGGCGCTGCTCGTCGAGCACGATGCGGCCGTCGACGAAGTGCCCGCGCAGCGTGTTCGCCAGCGCCTCGGGCTGCTCCTCGATCTCCTTGAGCATGAAGTACTCGTGGCCGCCCTTCTCGGCGGCCGACAGGTCCCAGTCGACGGTGAACGGCTTGACCGGCGCGGGCTCACCGTGGAAGTCGACGACCTCGTAGCCGTCGCGGGTGATGATCACGACCTGGTCCTGGCCCAGTTCGACGGCCTCACGCGTGTGCTCGATGAACGCGGCGACGTCGGAGGCGACGAACGTCTCACCGTCACCGATCCCGACCACCAGCGGCGACGACCGGCGCGCGGCCACGATCAGGTCCGGCTGGTCGACATGCGTCACGACCAGCGTGAACGCACCCTCCAGACGGCGGCACACGGCCCGGACGCTGGCGGGCAGGTCGCCCGCGGTGTCGCCTTCGGCATAGGCGAGGGCGACCAGGTGGGCGGCGGTCTCGGAGTCGGTGTCGCTGGCGAACTCGATGCCCGCCGACTCCAACTCCCCGCGCAGCGCGACGAAGTTCTCGATGATCCCGTTGTGCACGACGGCGACGCGCCCGGTCGTGTCGCGGTGCGGGTGGGAGTTGCGGTCGATGGGGGCGCCGTGGGTGGCCCACCGGGTGTGGCCCATGCCCGCGGTGCCCGCGAAACCCTCGCGGCCCACTTCGTCGAGTCGGGCCTCCAGGTTCGCCAGCCTGCCCGCCTTGCGCTCGACCGCCAGCGCGTCGCCGGTCAGGACCGCGACACCAGCCGAGTCGTACCCGCGGTACTCCAGCCTGCGCAGCCCGTCCAACACGACATCGAGCGCCGGGCGATGACCCACATATCCCACGATTCCGCACACGCGCACCAGGGTAACCAGCGCCGCCACACCCGGACCCCCGGCCACCGATAGGCTGCGGACATGGCACGCAAGGCCAAGCACCTCTTCGATGAGCTGTCCCGCCCCGGACCCAACGAGGTCCTGCGCGGCGACCTCGCGCTCGTCGGGATGCCAGGGCTGGTGTTCACCCCGAAATCCGGCCTGGGCCTGCCCGCGGTGGCGTTCGGCCACGGCTGGCTGCAGCCCGCCGACCGGTACCGGGGCCTGTTCCGGCACCTGGCTTCGTGGGGCATCGTCGTCACGGCGCCGGGGACCCATACGAGCCCACTCGGCTCCCACCGACTTCTCGCCGCCGACCTGCGCACAGCGCTGGACGTGGCGGCTGGGGTGCGGCTGGGTGACGGGGACATCAGCGTCGACCCGGACCGGCTGGCGCTGGCGGGACACTCGACCGGTGGCGGCGCGGCGGTGTTGGCGGCCGCTGAGGACACGCGGGTACGGGCTGTCGCGACACTGGCCGCTTCGCAGACGAAGCCGTTCGCCAGCGAGGCGGCGCGGTCTTGCGGGATGCCTGGGTTGCACTTGGCGGCTGGGGCGGATCGGGTGGCGCCGCCGGTGGCGAATGCGGAGCTGATCGCCCGGTCGTGGGGCGGGCCGGTGCAGTTGCGGACGCTGCCCAAGGCCAGTCACTTGGGGTTCACAGAGGGCAGGCACTGGAGTGCGCTGCTGATCGACGGGAAGGCCGAGCACGGCACGCAGCGGACGAGCCGTGCGCTGCTGACCGCGTTCTTCCTGGTGCATCTGACCGGCGCCGCGGAGTACCTGCCGCTGGTCGAGGAGAACATCAAGGGCGCGGAGATCACTTACGACGGGGACGAGGACCTGGTCGGCCACCACTAGCCGCCGCGTTTGCTGGGTTACCAGCCCAACATCCCCGCCTCGCACCGTCCAACGCGCGCGCAGCCGGACCGCGCCGAGCGGCCCCGCGTCAGCGCGCCCAGCGGAACGTTGCCCCACGAGAAACAACCGAGCGGCGCCGAAGATCAGCGTCTCCGGAGTGGGCGACCTCGCGTCGGTGCGCCGAAGCCGGCGAAGGCCCCGAAACGTTTCGAATCGCTGCCCGGGCGGCGAATCGCAGCTTCTTGCCCGAACCTGACGGCCTCAGATCAGCGCGCCGAAGCCGTACCGAGGGCCGCGAACAGTTTCACTGCCGCCCTGGCGGCGAATCGCAGCTTTCCCGGACCGGGCGACCTCGTGTCAGCGCGCCGAAGTCGTACCGAGGGCCGCGAAAGTCTCGATTCGCCGCCTAGGCGGCGAATCTCAGCTTCCCCGAACCGGGCAGCCCGCGTCAGCGCGCCGAAGCCGAGGGGCGTCGTCCAACGTGCGCCGCGAAAGGTCCAGTGCGGCGGCGGATCTGCTCGGCGCCCTCGGGACGGCTGGCGGCGTCGTGAGAGGCAGCTGGGTCGCGGCTTCGTTTCCTTGTGTCAGCGGACCCAGCTGTGGCCGGAGAAGTCGTCGTCGTCCGGCTCGGCGGCCCTGCGGTGGCGGGCTGGGGTTGGGCGTGGGGGCGGGGCGGGTTCGTCCTCGTCCTCGATTCCGAACGACAGGAACTTCGCCGCGCTCGGGGCGGGGGCGGGGGGGTCCACCGGCGCCGGAGGCGGGGGTGGTGGGGGTACGAAGCCGCTGGTGGGTGGGGTGGGCTGGTAGGTGGGCTCGTCGTCCTCGTTGGTGAAGCTCAGGGTTTTGGGCTTGGTGGGGGCGGTCCAGCCTGGGGCGGGCGCCTCCTCCTTGGCCGTCTGCTCACGCAGGGCGGCCAGGCCGCGTTCGCCCTCCGCGGTCGCCTCGGCGAAGGCGGCCTGCTGTTGGGCACTGGCCGTGGCGGCTGACTGGTCGATCTCGGCGGCCAGTTCGGCGGTGTCCTCGAGTTCCTGGATGCCCTGCGCCGCGGCATCCTCGATTTTGCGGAGGGTGACGCTTTCGTCGATCTCGTCCATCAAGTACACAGCCGCACCCCTCAGATGGTGTCGCCGTAGAGGGCGCCGCCGGATTCGGCGAAGTCCTCGTCGAACAGGTTGCCGGTCGTGCGCCACTGGCTGCCCGCGCGCTCGGAGTCGCCGCCTTGGCCGCCGCCCGCACCGCCGCCGCCCATCATGCCGCCGCCCATGCCGGAGCCCATGGCGCCGCCGGGCTGCTGGTCGGCCTTCGGCTCGCCGGACGCGCTCGACAAGCCCGCCTCACCTGCGCCCGCCGCCTGGACGTCGCTCGGGCCGAAGTCCCTCGGCTGCTCGTCGAGGGCACCGCCCGCCGAACCCCACGCCTGCGCGCCGCCGTCGACCGACTGGGCCGAGGTCAGCTGCTCGCCCGCCGGGCCGCCGTGGACGCCAGCCTGATCCGGGCTAGTCCACACGGATTCGCCTGAACCCGCGAACGCTGCCGGAGCCACGTGCGCACCGGACCCGCCTGCCGCGCCGTGGCCACCGTCGCCGCCGAAACCACCGGCTGAACCAGGACCGCCACCACCGGCAACACCCGCACCGCCGACGCCACCGGCCGAGCCGGTACCGCCAGCCACGCCATCCCCAGCGAAGCCGCCAGCCCCACCGCCGCCAGCCACGCCCGGGCCGCCGAAACCACCGGCCGAGCCGGTACCGCCAGCCACGCCATCCCCGGCAAAGCCGCCAGCCCCAGCGCCACCGGTCACGCCCGCACCGCCGTAGCCGCCCGCCGAACCAGGGCCGCCTGCCCCTTCGCCGCCTGCGACACCGGCACCGCCGAAGCCGCCAGCGGAACCAGGACCACCTGCGCCACCAGCCACATCACCGCCAGACACGCCGCCACCGGTGAAGCCACCAGCCGAACCGCCAGGTCCGCCTGCCACCCCACCGCCGACAACTCCGGCCGCGGGCCCGGCCGCCGAGGAACCGTTCGCCTCGGAGTAGTCCAATGTGTACGAGGTCGGGTCGCCAGTTCCATCGTCCACAGTCACCAGCACGACGTCCCCGCCGCCCGGCCGCTCAGCCGTGATCGTCATCGGCGGGTCGGAGATCACGCACTTGCCGTCCGCGCCGGGTTCGATGACCTGACCCGCGCCCGGTTCGCTCATCACCGGCAGCCCGTCCGGGCCGAGCATCGGCTTGCCGTCGGCGCCCATCACTGGGCCGGGGCTCGTCACCGGCTGGCCATCGGGGCCGACCATCGGCTTGCCGTCCGGGCCGAGCGCCGGCGTACCCGCCTGGCCGAAGTCCATCGTGTACGTCTTCGGCTTGCCCGTGCCGTCGTCGACGGTGACCTTGACCTGGCCCTCGCTGTCGGGGCTGGTGACCGAGATCTTGCGGTCGCCCTCCTCGATGGTGACCGTCTCGCCCGGCGGCTCCACCGCGCTCGGCGTGGTGGTCGGGTCGGTCAGCGACGGGTCCTTGGTCGGGTCCTCCAGGCTGGACAGGTCCGGGGGCTGCGGCGTCGGCATCTCCGGCGGCTTGGGCAGGCCACCGCCACCGCCGCCGCCACCGGGAACCCCGCCGCCGCCTCCGCCGCCACCGCCGCCGCCCGGGTCCTTCTTGTCACCGGGGGGCTGCTGGCCGGGGCCGGGCGCGCCCGGGACCTTCATCCGGGCGAAGACCTTCAGCTCGGACATGATCCGCAGGTTCTCCAGCGCGGCCGTGTGCAGGCCGTCGACGCCGTGACGGAGGTTGTCCGTCGCGACGTACCACTGATTGATCTTCTGGGCGACCTTGTCCCGCATGGTGTTGGAGTAGTCCACAGCGGCCTGGGCGTTGGTCTTGCACGAGTCGTCGCCGAAGCCGCAGTAGACGTTCTCGTAGAACTTGTACGCCACCGGGTGGATGATCTTGTCCCGGATGATCCGGGACTCCTCGTCCTCGTCTTTGTTGCAGCCCGCCGTACACGGGCACACGTCGACCAGGTGGCCGTTGATGTCGTCGCCGGAGACCTTGCGCCAGTCGTTTGGCTTGCCGTACTCGTCGCTGAACGTGAGGATCGTCTGGCTGGAGGACGCGTAGTTCTTGTACAGCGTCTCCGTGCGGGTCATCGCGGTGGTGAGGCCGGTCGCGGTGGTCTTGGCGGCCGCCGCGTAATCCGTCAGGGTCTTCTCGACGCGTTCGATCGCGGTTTTGAACGCCTCGAACGACTCGCCCTTCCAGTCGTGGGAGAGCTGGTCCTTGCCCTTTTTGATCACCGAGGCGATGTTCTCGATCGCCAGGCCGAGGCCCTCGATCTTCGCCGCGTCCTTTTTGATCTTTCCCCAGCGCAGCTCGTTGACCTCTTGGCGCTTCTCGCCCGATTTCGGCCGCAGATTCAGTTCGAGCTTCGCGTCATATGCGGGCAGCGTCTCATCCACACCGCGGTTGAGCGGTTCGCCGATGACGTCCCACGCCTCGCCGTAGACGCCGACCGATGTGGACTTGTTCAGCAGCGCGTCGAGCGCGTGTGCCTTTTCGAAGTTCATTTCCTACCCCCGGGAAGTCTGCCGCGGCCTAGACCGCGACCGGGCCGGACCGCGGGCCGGGCTGCGACGTGGTGCCGCCGCCGGTGGACTGCATCCGCTCGTCGATCGTCTTGAGGCTCTTGTAGCCGCTGGAGTCGGATTCGACGGTCAAGTCCGTGCCCTGGTTGAGCTTGGCGCTGATCTCACCGAGGTGGGTGGCCAGATTGGCCAGGTCGGCGGCGAGCGAGGCCATGTACTGGTCGTACTGGGTGCCGAACTTCTGCGCCCACGACTTGCCGAAATCGGCGGCCTTGGCGGTCGTCTGAGCCATTTCGGCCTGGATCTGGGTCACCTGCTGCTGCGCGTCGGCGAAGACCTCAGCGAACCCGCGGACGGCGTCCGGGTCGAAATCGAACCCGCCGCCTTTGCCCTTGCCCACACCGACTCCCCTCAGTTGCCTTCAACACCAGGTGCGACTCCGCGACGCACGGCGGGGTTCCCAGTGCGTTGCACGCGCGAAGACCGCCCACCGGAAAGATACCGACCGCTTTGGCCGCGCACCCGGGGAATGGGTGGCTTGACCCGAATCGGCTTACTGAATCGCGGCGACCACGGCGGCGAGTTCGTCGGCGGCCGATTGCGCGGACTCGTGGGTGGGCGCCTCAACCATGACCCGGACGAGTTGCTCGGTGCCCGACGGCCGCAGCAGCACCCGGCCCTCGGCGCCGAGCCGGGCCTCGACCGCGGCGACGGCGTCGGCGACGCGCTGGGAGGCGGCGACGGTGGCCTTGTCGGCGACCTTGACGTTGATGAGGACCTGCGGGAGCTGGCGCATGACGTCGGCCAGCTCGGCCAGCGGCTTGCCGGTGGCCGCGACCCTGGCCATGAGGCGCATCGCGGTGAGCAGGCCGTCGCCGGTGGTGGCGTGGCCGGGGATGAGGACGTGGCCGGACTGCTCGCCGCCGAGTGAGTAGCCGCCGGAGCGGATCTCCTCCAGCACGTAGCGGTCGCCGACGGCGGTGGAGCGCAGCTTGATGCCCGCGTCGCGCATCGCCAGGTGCAGGCCGAGGTTGCTCATGACCGTCACGACCAGCGTGTCGTCGACCAGTTCGCCCGCGTCCTTCATGGCGAGGGCGAGGACGGCCATGATCTGGTCGCCGTCGATGATCCGGCCGCCCGCGTCCACCGCGAGGCAGCGGTCGGCGTCGCCGTCGTGGGCGATGCCCAGGTCGGCGCCCTCGGCGACGACGGCGGCGCGCAGGTCGTCGAGGTGGGTGGAGCCGCAGCCCTCGTTGATGTTCTCGCCGTCCGGCAGGGCGTGGATCGCGATGACCTCGGCGCCCGCCTCGCGGTAGGCCTGCGGGGCCGCGGCCCATGCCGCGCCGTTCGCGCAGTCCACGACGACCTTGAGCCCGTCGAGGCGGTTGGGGATGGCTTTGAGCAGGTGGGCGACGTAGCGGTCGTGTGCGTCGCTGATGTCGTAGACGCGGCCGACGCCCGCGCCGGTCGGGCGGTTCGCGGCCTGGCCGATGCCCGCCTCGATCTCGTCCTCGATGGCGTCGGCGAGCTTGTGGCCGCCCGCGGCGAACAGCTTGATGCCGTTGTCGGGCATCGGGTTGTGCGAGGCGGAGATCATGACGCCCAGGTCGGCGTTCAGCTCGCCGACCAGGTGGGCCACCCCAGGCGTGGGCAGCACGCCGAGCTGCATGACGTCGGCACCGGCGGAGGCGAGGCCCGCGCACACCGCGGCCTGCAGCATCTCGCCGCTGGCCCGCGGGTCGCGGCCGACCACGGCGACCGGGCGGTGCGAGCTGTCGTGCTCAGCCAGCACTCTGGCCGCCGACGCGGCGACCTGCAGGGCCAACTCCGGGGTCAGGTCGGAGTTCGCGAGGCCACGCACTCCATCGGTACCGAACAGCCGTGCCATGGAGGACCTCCACTGCGCTGGGGAAGACGGGAGAAATGCCGACGGGAGCAGCACGTCCGAGTATCGAACGTACTGCTCCCGTCGGGTAGTACCAGGGCTGACGCGCAGGTCAGCGCTTGCTGTACTGCGGCGCCTTGCGGGCCTTCTTCAGGCCGTACTTCTTCCGCTCCTTGGCCCGCGGGTCACGGGTCAGGAAGCCGGCCTTCTTCAGGACCGGACGGTCCTCGCTGTCCAGCTCGATCAGCGCACGCGCGATCGCCAGGCGCAGCGCACCGGCCTGGCCGGAGATGCCGCCGCCGTGGAGGTTGGCGCGGATGTCGAAGGACTCCGGCTTCTCGACGGTCACCAGGGGCTCACGGATGAGCTGCTGGTGGACCTTGTTCGGGAAGTACTCCTCGAGGCTCTTGCCGTTGAGGGTGAACTTGCCGGAACCCGGGGTGATCCGGACGCGGACGACGGCTTCCTTGCGGCGGCCGACCGTCTGCGCGGTCTCGGAGGTCAGGTGCGGCCGGGCCGGAGCGGCGGGCTCCTCGTCGGCGGCGGGCTCGACGGCCTCGGCGGCCTCGTCGAACGCCTCGACGGCGGCGGCCTCGGTGGTCTCGACAGCCTCGGTCTCGACGGCCTCGTCGGCGGTCTCGACCTCGGGCGCGACGGCCTCGTCGGTCTCGGTGGTCACGGCGTCTTCACTCACTTGACGACCTTCGCAATCTCGAACGGCGTGGGCTGCTGGGCGGCGTGCGGGTGGTTCGGGCCCGCGTACACCTTGAGCTTCTTGCCCTGGGCGCGGCCGAGCTTGTTCTTCGGCAGCATGCCCTTGACGACCTTCTCCAGCAGCCGGTCGGGGCGCGTGTCGAGCAGCTCACCGAAGGACTGCTTGCGCAGACCGCCGGGGTAGCCGCTGTGCCGGTAGGCGAACGCGTTGTCCCGCTTGTTGCCGGTGAGGACAACCTTCTCGGCGTTCACGATGACGACGAAGTCGCCTGTGTCCACATGCGGGGCGAACGTGGGCTTGTGCTTGCCGCGCAGGAGCGTGGCGACATGCGTCGCGAGACGGCCGAGCACCACGTCCTCGGCATCGATCACGTGCCAGGCGCGGTCGACCTCGCCGGGCTTAGGGCTGTACGTGGGCACGGGTCTACCTCATCGTCAACTTGCGTCATGGGTGCCTGTGCGGGCCTCACCTCTGGATGGGGTCACCCAGAGGCGCGCAACGCGGCTCGACTCGCGTTCGACCAGTCGAGCAATGCGCCCCGCGCCGCACAACAAAGAGAGAAGATACCGGGTGGGCCATGTCAGGGTCAAAACGCCCCCCTCTATCGCCGCTGATAGTGAGCCCCACCACCTCCGCATGACCGCTCGTCCGCACCCCCAGTGCGGACGAGCGCCCACGCCCGCGGGCCGAACGGCCCGCGACACCAATAGGGTGTCGATCACGGCGTGGGCGAACCTTGAACGAACCTTGAACGCCGGGAAGGCGGCTATGGACACCCGGTTCCGACTGCTCGGCGGGATCGACGCCGAACGGGACGGCGTGGCCGTCGACCTGGGCCACGCCCGGCAGCGGATGGTCCTGGCGGCCCTGCTCGCCGACCCGAACCGCCCGACCCCGGTGCCGACCCTCGTCGACCGGGTGTGGGGCGAACAGCCCCCGGCGAGCGCGGCGGCGAGCGTGCACAGCTACGTCTCCAGACTCCGCAAGGCCCTGGCCGACGCCACCATCCAGCGCGCGGCGGGCGGCTACCAGCTCGACGTCGACACGTCCAAGGTCGACCTGCACGAGTTCCGATCCCTCATCGAGGCCGCACGGGGCGCGGACGACGCGGCGGCGGGTCCGCTGCTCGACCGGGCGATGGGGCTTTGGCGGGGCAGACCGTTCGGCGCGGCGGACAGCCCGTGGCTGAACCGGATGCGCGACATCGTGGAGCGGGAGCGCTTCACCGCCGAGATCGACCTCATCGAGATCCGGCTCGGTCAGCGCGAGCACACCACGGTGCTCCCCCGCCTTGCCGAGCTGTCGGCAGAGCACCCCCTGGACGAGCGGCTGGCCGGACTGATCATGCTCGCGCTGTCGGCTTCCGGCAGACAGGCCGAGGCCCTCGCGCACTACGACACACTTCGCAGACGGCTGGCCGACGAGCTCGGCATCGATCCCGGCGGCCCCCTCCGCGAGGTGCACCGGCGCGTCCTGGAACCCGACGGCCCACGGCGGTCCACCGGTCCCGCCCAGCTGCCACCGGACGCCAGGCACTTCACCGGACGCGTCGCGGACCTCGCGGAACTGTCCGCCGTACTCGCCTCCCACAGCACCGAACAGCTGACCCTGTGCTCGATCGAAGGCACCGCGGGCGTCGGGAAGACGACCCTCGCTGTCCGGTTCGCGCGCCAGGAGATCGCGGCGTTCCCGGGCGGCCAACTGTTCCTCAACCTGCGGGGCTACGGCCCCGGCGACCCGATGTCCGACGAGGCGGCCCTCACCGCGCTGCTGCAAGGCGTGGGCGTCCGTGGCGACCAGTTGCCTGCCGGGCTGGACGCGCGGGCGGCGCTGTGGCGGACGCACACCACGGGCAGGCGGCTGCTGATCCTGCTGGACAACGCGACCGACTCGGCCCAGGTTCGCCGTCTGCTGCCCGGGCCGGGAAGCGTCGTCCTGGTGACCAGTCGGACCAGGTTGCGCGGCCTTGTCGTCCGGGAGGGCGCCCACCGGCTCTCGCTCGGCCGGATGCCGACCGATGACGCCATCGCGATGCTGCGCGGGATCATCGGCCACCAACGCGTCACCCAGACGCCCGATCAGGTGCGGCGCGTAATCGGCGCCTGCGCCCATCTCCCGCTAGCCATCCGCATCCTCGGCGAACGCGCCTCCGAGGAGCCCCATTCGCCTCTCGATGGTCTGCTCGGCGAGGGCAGCCACCGCCTGGCGGCGTTCGATCTGGACGACGACGATGACAGCGATCTGCGCAGTGTGTTCCTGCGGTCCTACCAGGCACTCAACCCGGACACGGCCCGCCTGTTCCGCCTGCTCGGCGCACAGAACGCGATCGACTTCACGGCGTCGTCGGCCGCCGCGGTCGGCTCACTCACCGAATCGGCGGCAAGATCCCTGCTGGACCGGCTCAGTGCTCGGAACATGGTCGAGCGTTCCCGAGTCGATCACTACCAGTTCCACGACCTCATGCGCGACTTCGCCCGCGCACTGGCGCAGGAAGTGGATTCGGAATCGGTTCCCGGCGCCACTCGGCGCCTGCTGGAGCACTACCTGGCAGGGCTGTCCGCCGCCAACGCCATCTTGGGGTCAGCGCCCGAGGCGGGGATTCCCGCAAGGACATTCCTGGACGCGCACGAGGCCCTCGAGTGGTGCGATCAGGAATGGTCGAACGTCGCCTTGCTCGTCACCAATGCGACAGAGGACATCTACCTGGATCTGGTGGCCCGATTCTCGGGCACATTCTTCCGGTACTTGGTCGCCAGGGCACACCAGGCTGACGAGTGGATCAAGATCTGCGAGCACACACTCTCCGCTGCTCGCGCTATCGGCGACGAGGCCGCGCAACTGCCCGCGTTGAACTGTCTTGCCGTGGTCCACAGTGTTCGCGGCGACCACAACCGAGCCATCGACAGCTTGGAGCACATGCTGGCTGTGGCACGAGCGACACAGAATCGGGAACGAGAGATCAACGCACTCAACAACCTGGCGATCGTTTACGCCAAGGCGGGCAGAGCGGCCGAGAATCTCGGGTGTGCCAGGCAACTGCTGACCTTGTCGACCGGCGACTCAGACGAGGAAGGGCGCGCGCACGCCACCCTGGCCAGCGCCTACCACTACAACGGCGACTATGGGAACGCCGTCAGCCACGCCAAGGCAGCAATCGCTCTATGTGCGAGCGACAGGTTGAGATCAACCGCCGCGTCGGCGCACCACACACTTGGCACGGTCCTAGCGAAGACCGGTGACTCTGAATCCAGCATCGCGAACTACGAGAGCGCCCTCGCGCTCTATCGCGAGCTTGACGTCACCTACATCGAAGGCGACATCCTCCTCGAACTAGGCGATGTCCATCTGGACATCGGAGCCCCGGAGGACGCCAGGCGGCACTGGCGCCGAGCCGCCGAGATCTTCCGGCAGACAGACAGTCTCCTGCTGGAGGACGCGCTGCGAAGACTGGGCGAATCCCCCTGACGCCGAACACCCGAGTAGGGCCCAGGAGTTTCCTCCGGGCCCCACTCGGGTGTTGAAGATGCGATGAACTCGCTAGCGCGGTTCGATCAGCCCCACTTGGCGGCGTTGGCCTTCTCGACGGCCTCGTAGTTCTCGCCGGACTGCTGGACGGCCATACCGATGGAGGCGAGGACCTGGCGCAGGTCGTCCTGGGCCCGGTTCCACTCGTTCTGCTTGGCGTCCCACGCTTCCTTGGCGGCACCGGTGTAGCCGGCCTGCAGCGGGGCGAGGCGGCCCTTCAGGTCGCCGAGCAGCGTCTCGAGCTGCGAAGCGGTCGAGGACAGGGCCTGGGAGGCCGCCGCGACCTCCGCGAAGTTCACACTGATCTGGTCGCCGTTAGGCATTTCAGTTCTCCCTCTGGATTCAAGTCTTGGTTATTGCGGAATGAAGCGAGAAGAGCGAGCGGGCTGAATCAGCCACCGAGCACGTTGCTGATGTTCGACAGCGACTGCGAGGACTCTTCTTCCTGCTGGACGTAGGCAGCGTTCGAGGCCTTGAGCTGCTCCGAGATGCCCGCCAGCGCGTCGTGCAGCTTGGCGGCGTCGGCGTTGTAGCGGTCCATCAGCGTGGCGAAGGCGCGCGAAGCGACGCCCTTCCAGTTGTCGCGCAGCGGGTCGAGGGCGCTGCGGAGGCTGTTCAGGGCGTTCTGCGACTCCTCGTTGATGTTGTCGACATCAACGGCGGCCTTGGCCATCTCTTCGGGCGTGATTCCGTAACCGGACATCGGGAGTTACCCCCTAGATAGTGGTTGGTCGTACATGTTCTTCGTTCGTACAACCCTTACGACGGAACCCTGCCAGGTTCGGTTCCGACGCGGTGGCCGTATCGGTCAGGTAGTTGCTCTAGTTAACGGTCCAACCGGGAACCCGCAGGTCAGCGGCGGTTTTACCAGTGCGAATACGCCCGATCGTGGTTCACGATGGCGAATTCGACCGGGATTCGACCGGGGAATCAGCCGCGGAACATGATGCTGCGCTCGGAGAAATCCTCGTCGTCGTCATCAGGCGAGGGCGCGGCGGTGGGGGCGGGAGCGGGAACCTCGAACTCGGCGACCGGGAGGCCCTGGGCGCGGCGCCAGTCGGCGGCGGAGGCGCGGAGGGTCTCGTCGGTGGGGGCGGCGGCCTCGGGCTTGGCCTGTCCGGTGAGGGCCGCGGTCTTCTCGCGGAAGGTGGCGGACTCGTCGCGGGCTTCGGCGGTGGCTCGGCGGGAGCGGGTGACCGCGGCCGAGAGTTCCGCGCGGAATCGGACGACGGCCTCGGCGAAACCCTGGTTGTTACCGGTCACGGCAGCTCTACCCTTCGATAACCATCGTGCGCACGACGGACTCACAGGCTGTCAGTACACGCTGTTCTCCGCCCTGCGTGTACTGGCAGCCCACACTGACCTGGGCATTACCCTGGAACAGCACGTACCAATCAACCATCGCGTTGCGCCTGTCGACCCGTTCGACGTAGTGGATGGCCTCGCGGCCGCCGAAGGTGGTCTTCTCCTCGAAGCCCGAGAATTCGTCGCCGCCGTCCTCGAAGTCCTTGCGGAGTTTCTCGACGGCGCGGGCGCGGTCGGCGGAGCTGTCGAAACTCAGCCGCTTCTCCTCGACCAGCACGAGGTCGTCGCCCTTCTCGGCGCCGGTCGGCTTGATCTCGGTGCGCAGCAGGTTGGGGTTGCCGCCGGTCTGGGTCCAGCCGTCCGGCAGGCCGAAGCGGTATTCGTACTGCGCGATCACCCGGCCGGGGTCGGTGGTCTCGTCGCGGCCGGTGAGGCTGACGATCGCGACCACGACCGCCGCGACGACCACCGCGACACCGGCCGCGATCAGCGTGATCATGCGACCCCGGCGACGCGGCGGTGTGATCACCGGCAGGGGAAGCGACGGCGGACCGGCGGGACGCGGCGGCGGGACCGGCGCGCGCACGACCGGGCGGGTCCGATCGCTGTCCACCTGCCTGCCGACGACCCCGGTGTGGTCCGGCTCGACGGAAACCGCGCGCATCGCGCCCCGGGCGACGACGGTCTCTGGCTGGTCGAGGGTCACCGGCACGACCCCGGTGCGTTCGGCGACGAGCCGGGCGACCAGCGGGATCCGGCTCGACCCGCCGACGAGAAAGATCCCCGACAGCTGCCGTGGGTCCAGGCCGGCTTCGCGGATCGTGGCCAGCGTCAGGTCGACGGCCCGGCCGACCGCGGGGCCGATGAGGCGCTCCAGGTCGACCCGGGTGACATGCGCGTCCGGGAAGGGCGACGGCAGCGGCACGTCGGTGTAGGTGTGCCGCGACAGGGTTTCCTTGGCGTTGCGGATGTCCTGGCGCAGCACGCGCCTGCGGCGGCGGTCGGCGAGGTCGCGGCCCTCGACCAGGGCACGCCACGCGTCCGGGTCGCCCGCGGAGACCATCTCACCGACGTGGCCGAGCAGCAGTTCGTCGATGTCGGCGCCGCCGAAGTGCGGGTCGCCTTTGGTCGCGAGCACGGTGAACGGGGGCGCGGGCCTGCCGGGTGGGGTCGTGCGGACCACGCTGACGTCGACGGTGCCGCCGCCGAGGTCGAGCACGGCCAGCGTGCGGCCGCCCGGGCCGGGGTAGCTCGCGGAGTGGAACACCGCGGCGGCCACCGGCTCGGGGACGAGCACGACCCGGTCGGCGAGGCCGGACGCGGCCTGGCGCAGCACGTGGGTGCGCACGCCGCCCCAGTCGGCGGGGTGGGTGAGCATGAGCTGGCTGACCTGTGCGCCGCCGCCGACGCGCCGGGCCTCGGTGAGCGCGCGGCCGATCACCGCGCGGAAGACGGCGCCGACCGGGACGACGGCGTCGCCGAGCAGCAGTTCGGCCTCGTCGATGCGGCGCTTGGGGTGCGGCTCGTAGCGGGACGGGTCGAGCGCGGCCTGGCGTTCGGCCTCCTGCCCGACGAACAGGGTGCCGTCGGGCGCGGCGTAGACGGCCGAGGACAGTAGCGGCTGCCCGTCGACCACCACGACCTGCGGCTCGCGGCCGTGCACGGAGACCGCGACACACGTGCTCGACGTGCCGAAGTCAATCGCGACGCGCAGTGCCACAGTCCCGACCCCTTGTGATCTCCCGACTCCGGGTCACCCTACGTGGTGCTTGGTCACGCCGAGCCGCGCGGCTCCAGCCCGCCGCGCCGGTTGCGGCGCACGGTGTGCACCACGAGCAGCGTCGCCAGGAGCGCGAGCAGGCCCGCGCCGGAGCCGATGACGGCGACCCGCATGGGCGTCCAGTCCTTGACCACGGGCGGCGGCAGGTCGATCTTGACGTCGAGCGCGTCGTCCGGCGCGGTGCCCTGCTCGGCCGGGATGATCGAGGTCAGCGCGCTGATCGGGTTGATCATGCCGTAGCCGACCAGGTTGTCCCGGCCGCCGGTCGCCGCCGGGTGCGCCGAGGTGATCTTGATGCGCTCCATGACCTGCTTGGCGTTGAGCGTGGGGAACTTCTCGCGGATCAGCGCGGCGAGGCCCGCGACGTAGGGCGCGGCGAAGCTCGTGCCCTGGATGGCCGAGCGCTGGCCGCTGGGCAGCACCTGCATGTTCGCCAGGCCGTCGGTGGCCGGGTCGAGCGAGATGATCTCGGTGCCCGGGGCCGCGACGGTGACCCACGGGCCCTGGATGGAGAAGTCGGCGATGTCGCCGGTGCGGGTCATCGCCGCCACCGAGATCACGTGCTCGGCGAACCACGGGGGCAGCACGATGCTCGTCGGCCGGTTCGGGTCGCTGCCGTTCTTGGCGTCCTGGCACTTCGGCGCGCCGGAGTTGCCCGCCGACGCCACGATCACGACGTCCTTGTCGAAGGCGTACTTCAGCGCGGCCTGCAGGTTCTGCTCGGACCGCGAGATCGCGCCCTCCGAGGCGAACCGGCAGCTGTCGACCGACATGTTGAGCACCTTGACGTTCTGGTTGGCCGCGTGGACGACGGCCTGGGCCAGGGTGTCGATGGTGCCCGCCGGGGTCTCCCCCGGGTTCGGGTCGGTCGGGGTGACGCGCTTTCCCTTGTAGTTCTGGCTGGACTGGCGGATGGACAGGATGCGCGCGTCCGGGGCGATGCCCTTGAAGCCGATGTCGGCGGGCGTCTTGGCTGCGATGATGCCCGCGACCTCGGTGCCGTGGCCGTCGCAGTCCTCGAGGCCGTTGTTCGCCGCGACCACGAAGTCGCCGCCGCCGCTGAGCCGGTCCTGGAAGTACGGGTGCTGCTTGACCCCGGTGTCGATCACCCCGACCAGGACGTTCTTGCCGGTGGCGAACTTGTGCAGCTCGTCGAAGCGCAGCTGGAGCTGGCCCCATGGCTTGTTCTTGAGGTCGACGCCCTGGTTGAGCGAGCTGATGCACTCGACCGACCGCTTGTACTCGATGTCGGGTGCGGTGCCCGAGGGCACCGGGAAGCCGGGCGGCAGCGGCGGCGGGGTCGCCATCGACGGCTTCTCCGCCTCGGTTGGCTGCTGGGCGACCGCGAGCGGCGCCGCGGCGAGGGTGATCAGCGTGGCCGCGGCCACGACAGCCGGGAGCCGACGCATCAGAACGAGACCTGCCGCAGGGTGCTGTAGAGCTCCATGACCGCCAGCGCGATCGGCAGCACCGAGGCGATGCAGATGGCCTCGATGATCTCGACCGTGCGCCGCAGCGGCGGGGAGAACCGCTGCTCGGGGAAGATCACGCCGAGCACGAGCGCGGCGGCGGCGATGACCATCAGCGCGCCGAACACCCACAGCAGGCGGGAGAACGGGTCGGCCGTGGTCAGCCAGCCGAGCAGGATGCCCGCGGCGCTGACCATTCCGGAGGCGAGCAGCGCGACCGCCTGGCTGCCGTTGGCGTAGGTGCGCGCCCGCAGCAGCAGCACGGCCGTGGCCACGACGCCGAGGATGACGCCCCAGATGTCGGGTGAGCCCGCCGCGACGATCGCGCCGACGGCGGCGGCCAGGCCGCAACCGATGATCATGCCGGTCATGTACTCGTGGGCAAGGCCCGCGCGGCGCTCGATCGAGCGGTAGTCCGGGAAGCCGGTGTCCTCTTTGAGGTCCTCCGCGCTGCCGGGGACGTTGGGCAGCGGCAGCCGGGCGAGCTGGATCGTCAGCCTGGGCAGGACCGACAGCGCGCCGAGCGCCACCGCGACGGTGCCCGCGGCGATGCCCTCCGCCGGGTGCGCGACCAGGGTGGCCACGCCGAAGGCCAACACGCCGAGCGCGGCCGCGGTGCCCGCCGCGACGAAGGTGGTGATGCCCGTGCCGATCAGCATGATCGACGCCGAGGCGACGATCAGCACCAGCGCGCAGGCGAGCAGCAGGCTCGCGCGGCCGGGGTAGCCGGGCACGATCGACAGACCGCTGACGAACGCCAGCGGCAGCCCACCCGCGGCGGCGATCAGCACACCGGTGGTCTGGGACTGGTAACCGCGCGCGATCACGGCGCCGACGGCCACGGCGACGACGCTCGCCACGCCCGCGGTGATCGCCGGGCCGAGGTTGCCGCCGCCCCACATGGGGCCCGCCATGAACACCGCGAGGGCGCCCACGACCAGGGCGATCGCGCCCGCGATGTGGCCGATGCGGTTGGCGGTCTCCTTGGTCCACGGCCGGTAGCTGTCCGGGGTGGACTCGGCGATGGCGTCGACGACATCGTCGTACAGCGCGGGCGGCGGGTTCTCGGCCCGCTTGCGCAGCTGCAGCATGTCGCCGTCGACGATGCCGAGCGAGCCGAGCGTGCGGCTCGGGTCGAGCGGGTTGTCGCCGAGCTTGGCCAGGCACCAGCCGCCGTGCCGGGCGCCGCCGTCCGGCGTGGCCTCCTTGGCCATGTCCAGCAGCATCGGCAACAGGTCGGCCACCGAGACGTCAGCGGGGAGCGCGACGTCGATTCGCGTTCTCGGCGCGACCACCGTCACCCGGCTGAACACGGTCGTTCCCGAAGCCACCGCCTGCCCCCTTGAGTTGTCCACAGGTCCGCGCGAAGAGTCCCGGACCGGCCGGAACCGCCCCTAGTATGGCCATACCGGAATCCGCGGGTGCGGCGGTTCCCGAGAATGCTTGACCAAATGGGGGAGGAATCGTGTCGGAAGGCCAGTCGACGTCGTCGGTCGTGAAGCTGCTGCCACCGCTGGCCGTGGCCGCCGCGCTGGGGATCGCCGTCTTCCTCTTCCTGGTCACCGGCAGGCATCCGGCCACGCTCGCGCCCGCGCTGGTGTACCTCGCGGCGCTGATCACGATGGTGTGGACGCCGGTGGGCAGGCTTCAGGTCAGCCGTATCGGTCTCGGCGTGCTGTTGGTAGGCGCGTCGGTGGCGATGATGGCGGTGATGTACGTCGAGGGTGGGCGCAACCTGACCTCGCTCAACTTCGGCGGGATGTTCTTGATCACCGCCGTGGCGGTGACGTTCTTCGGCGCCGCGGGCGAGAAGCCCGCGCACGCCGCCGCCGACTGGCTGCCGCTGCTCGGCGCCGTCGGCGCGGCGGTCGCGATGACCGAGTTGTACGTGTACACGGCGAACCTGTCGACGCTCGTCATCGGCGGTCTGTTCGCCGTCGTCTCGATCATCACCCTGGCGGCGGCCACGACGGCGGGTCCGCCGAAGTTCGCGATCGGGCTGGTCGCGGTGGCCGTGGCGGTCGGGCTGATCTATCTGTCGGCGATCTCCGGGGCCGTGGTGCCCGGGATCGTGTTGGGCGGGCTCGTGCTCGTCTCGGCGGGACAGTTACTCGGCGCGGGTGTGCGGCCCGCGCAGCAGTCCGCACCGCACTAGGTTGTCCGCGGTCAGCGTCTTCGTTCGGGGAAGGTCGTCGGGGGTGGAGGGTCAGCGCCGGGAATTCGGTTCCCTGGTCGGTGTCTTGTTGTGTGTGTTGGCCGCGGGTGCGGCGGCACTGTCGCTTGTGGTCGCCGGCGTCCACTGGGCGGTGCCGGTGCCCGCAGTGGTCTACGGGATCACCGCGGCTGTGATGGCGTGGGCGTCCGTCGGCCGGTTGCGGGTCACCCGGGTCGCGCTCGGGCTGGTCCTGGTCGGCGCCTCGGCCGGGCTCGCGGCGCTGCTCTACTTCGCTTCCGGGTGGGGTGCGGCGTCGGCCGGTGTGGCGCTGCTGGTCCTCGGCGTCGGGTTCACGTTCCTGGGCTTGCGCGCGGCGGCCGCGCCCACGTCCAAGGTCCAGTGGCTGCCGCTGGTGCTCGTCGCCGCCGCGGTCGTGCTGATCCCCGTGATGTACCTGCCCAGCCGGTCGCTGCCGATGCTGGGGATCAGCGTGCTGTTCCTCGGCGCGGCGGCCGGACGGGTGTGCGCGGCGCCGTATGGTCCCGCGCGGTTGGACCGAACCGCCCCAGGCGGCCGGGCCGGTTCGATAAGTTCTCCCAAGCAGCAGTCGAGGTAAAGAGGTGTCCGTCCGGTGAGCACGCTGCAGTTCAAGCGTTCGCCCCGGCTTGCCGCGCCGCGGCAGCCGGGTGGCGAGGTCCACCTCGAGCCACCGCCCGAGGTGCCCAGGGTGATCCCGGGCAGCATCGTCATGAAGATGCTGCCCGCGGTCATGATCGTGGCGTCCATCGGCATGATGGTCTTCATGTTCATGGTGGGTGGGCGAAACCCCACCTCCCTGCTGTTCGGCGGCATGTTCCTGATGTCGACCGTGGGCATGATGGCCGGCGGCGCGGGCGGACGCGGCGGCGGCCAGAAGAAGGCCGAGATGAACGAGGACCGCAAGGACTACCTGCGCTACCTCGGCCAGATGCGCGACCGCGCCCGCGAGGCCAGCCTCGACCAGCGCGCCTCCCTGGAGTGGACCCACCCCGACCCGCAGGCCCTGTGGTCGATCGCGACCAGCAGGCGCATGTGGGAGCGCCGCCAGGCCGACCCCGACTTCTGCCACCTGCGCGCGGGCCGCGGCTCGCAGCGCCTGGCCACCCGGCTCGTGCCGCCGCAGACCGGGCCGGTCGACGAGCTGGAGCCGATCGCGACCCTGGCGCTGCGCCGGTTCGTCCGCGCGCACTCGATCGTGCCGGAGCTGCCGATCCAGGTCGCCATCCGCGGGTTCGCCGCGGTCGGCCTGTCCGGCGACCGGGAGCTGACCCGCGGCCTCGCCCGCGCGCTGATCTCCCAGCTCGTCACCTTCCACACCCCTGATGACGTGCTCATCGCCGTGGTCACCGCCGGGCGGGCCAAGCAGGAGTGGGAGTGGGCGAAGTGGCTGCCGCACGCCCAGCACCCGTCCCTGGTCGACGGCATCGGCCAGCTGCGGATGATGGCGGGCTCGCTCGCCCAGATCGAGGAGTGGCTCGACGAGGAGCTGCGCGACCGGCAGCGGTTCACCCGCAACGCCCCGCCGCAGCCCGACCAGCCGCACATCGTCATCGTGATCGACGACGGCGAGGTCACCCGGGAAGAGCAGATCATCCTCGAGGAGGGCCTGGTCGGCGTCACGCTGCTCGACCTGTCCGACTGCCTCGGCAACCTCACCGCCCGCCGCGGCCTGCGGCTCGTGGTCGAGGAAGAGCGGCTCGGCGCGCGCAGCGCCAGCGGCGTCGAGTGGTTCGCCAAGCCCGACAACCTGAGCGTGGCCGAGGCCGAGGCACTGGCCCGCAAGCTTTCGCCGTACCGGCTCAGCGCCACCGCGGCCGACTCCGGCGACGACGAGCCGTTGAACGCCAACCCCACCCTGCTGGAGCTGCTCGGCATCCCGGGCGACCCGATGACCTTCGACGTCCAGCAGGCCTGGCGGCCGCGACCGGTGCGCGACCGCTACCGCGTGCCGTTCGGCATCGGCGAGTTCGGCCAGTTCGTGGAGCTGGACATCAAGGAAGCGGCGATGGAGGGCATGGGCCCGCACGGCCTGTGCATCGGCGCCACCGGTTCCGGTAAGTCCGAGTTCCTGCGCACGCTGGTGCTCGGCATGCTGGCCACGCACTCGTCGACGACGCTGAACTTCATCCTGGTCGACTTCAAGGGTGGCGCGACGTTCCTCGGCTTGGACGACGCGCCGCACGTCGCCGCGACGATCACCAACCTGCAGGGCGACCTGACTCTGGTCGACCGCATGAAGGACGCACTCGCCGGTGAGATGAACCGCCGCCAGGAGGCGCTGAAGAACGGCGGCAACTTCAAGAACGTATGGGAGTACGAGAAGGCCCGCGAGAACGGCGCCGACCTCGACCCGCTGCCCGCGCTGTTCATCGTGGTCGACGAGTTCTCCGAGCTGCTGTCCGCCAAGCCCGACTTCATCGACCTGTTCGTCGCCGTCGGCCGACTGGGCCGGTCGCTGCAGATGCACATGCTGCTGGCATCGCAGCGGCTCGAAGAGGGCAAACTGCGCGGCCTCGACTCCCACCTGTCCTACCGGATCGGCCTGAAGACGTTCTCCGCGGCCGAGTCGCGCGCCGCGATCGGTGTGCCGGACGCCTTCGAGCTGCCGTCGATCCCGGGTTCGGGCTACCTGAAGTACGACACCAGCACGATGGTCCGGTTCAAGGCCGCGTACGTCTCCGGCCCGTACCGGCCCGCGGGCATGCAGGCCGCGGGTCCCGCCGCGGCGGTCAGCGGCGATCGGCGCGCGAAGCTGTTCGTGCCCGACTACGTCGAGATCCCCAAGGAACCCGAGAAGCCGATCGAGCCGGTCGTCGAGGAGAAGAAGCCCGAAGGCGGCACGGAGGCCAGCGAGCTCGACGTCATCGTCAGCAGGCTCATCGGCCAGGGCCCGCCCGCGCACGAGGTGTGGCTGCCGCCGCTCAACGAGCCCAACTCGCTCGACACGCTCTTCCCGCCGCTGCAGCCCACCGAGGACCGCGGTCTGTCGCCGGTCGGCTTCTACGGCAACGGCAGGCTTCAGGTGCCGCTGGGCATCATCGACAAGCCGTTCGAGCAGCGCCGCGACCTGCTGTGGGCCGACTTCTCCGGCGCCGCGGGCCATGCGGCGATCGCGGGCGGCCCGCAGTCGGGCAAGTCGATGATGCTGCGCACGCTGATCATGTCGATGGCGCTGACGCACACCGCCGAGGAAGTGCAGTTCTACTGCCTCGACCTCGGTGGCGGCACGATGGGCACGCTCGACGGCCTGCCGCACGTCGGCGGTGTCGCGGGCCGTATCGACCCGGACAAGGCCCGCCGAATGGTCGCCGAGGTGGTCAGCCTGGTGTCCACGCGCGAGCAGCTGTTCCGCGACCTCGGCATCGACTCGATGACCGACTTCCGCAACCGCAAGCGGCGCGGGGAGATCAAGGAGGACCCGTTCGGCGACGTCTTCCTGATCGTCGACGGCTGGCTGAACTTCCGCCAGGAGTTCGAGGCGCTGGAGATGCAGGTCGTCAACCTGGCCGCGCAGGGCCTGTCCTACGGCATCCACGTGATCGTGGCGGCCAACCGGTGGGCCGAGATCCGGCCCGCGCTCAAGGATCTGCTCGGCACCCGGTTCGAGCTGCGCCTCGGTGACCCGAGCGAGTCCGATGTGGACCGTCGAGTCGCGGTCAACGTCCCGGCCGGACGCCCCGGTCGCGGCCTTTCGCGCGACAAGCTGCACTTCCTCACCGGCCTGCCGCGCATCGACGGGTCGAGCAACCCCGACGACGTCGCCGGTGGCGTGCAGGACGCGGTCGCCAAGATCAAGGCCGCGTGGCGCGGCCGCACCGCGCCGCGGGTCCGCCTGCTGCCCGAGGTCATCAGCTACGAGGACCTGCTGGCCCAGGACTCGCGCCGCGACACCAAGCTCGTCCCGATCGGTGTCGATGAGAACGAACTGGCCCCGGTCTACCTCGACTTCGACGCCGAGCCGCACTTCATGGCCTTCGCCGAGGGCGAGTCGGGCAAGACCAACCTGATCCGCAACATCGTGCGCGGCATCATGGACCGCTACACCCCGCAGGAAGCGGTCATCCTGCTCGTGGACTACCGGCGCACGATGCTGGGCTTCATCGACACCAACCACCTGCTCGGGTACGCGGTGTCGTCCAACCAGCTCAACGACATGGTCAAGGACGTCCGCGGCTCGATGCTCAAGCGGCTCCCCGGCCCCGACGTCACCCAGGAGCAGCTCAAGAACCGCTCCTGGTGGAAGGGCCCGGAGCTGTTCGTCATCGTCGACGACTACGACCTGGTCGCCCCGCAGGGCACCAACCCGCTGCAGCCGCTGTCGGAGTTCCTGCCGCAGGCCAAGGACGTCGGCCTGCACATGATCACCGCCCGGCGCTCGGGTGGCGCGTCGCGGGCGATGTTCGACCCGATCCTCGGCAAGCTGCGCGAGATCGCCAGCCCCGGCATCGTCATGAGCGGCAACAAGGACGAGGGCGCCCTGCTGGGCACCGTCAAGCCGTCCGCGATGCCGCCCGGCCGCGGCACCCTGGTCAGCCGCAAGGTCGGCCAGGCGCTCATGCACGTGTCCTGGATCCAGCCGGAGTAAGCGGCACACGACGAAAGCGGGCCTTGATCCAGTGGATCAAGGCCCGCTTCGCGTTTCGGGGTCTAGTCCTCGTCGCCGATGACCGACGGGGAGGTCTTGGTCGGCTTGCCGAAGATGTCCGTCGGGTCGGCCACCACGCGGTTGCGCGACTTGTGCTCGGTGTCGCCGCCCTGCTGGCCGCCCATGCCACCCATGCCGCCCATCATCGGCATGCCGCCACCCAGGCCGCCGCCCGCGCGGCCGGACCCGCCGCCACCGCCCGCCGCGCCCGCCTGGGCCGCGGGAAGACCGGCTGAGGCACCGCCCGCGGCTTCACCCGCGTAGACGTAGCCACCGGGCTGCGGCGGGTTGACCTGGCCTGCACCGCCGCCGCCACCACCGCCGATCGACCCAACGCTGCCGCCGCCACCACCGCCGCCGCCTGCTCCACCACCGGCGCCGCCTTTGACGGCGTCGGGCTGGGTCGGCTCGGGGCCGCCGGTCTTGGGGATCTCCGGCGGGGTGTACGCCCAGTTCGCCGTGGGCATCGTGTGGGCCATGGTGACCTTGTCGAACACCGCGGAACCGTCGACGCCCTCGCACAGGCGCACCAGCGCCTCCAGGACCTGCCGGACGGACTCGAACAGCTCCTTGGTCGGCCGCTTCATGTGATCGAGGTACTGCCGCGTGCGGTCCTCGCCCTGCACCGGCAGGGTCATCGCCTCGGAGGCCGTCTCCGCGGTCTCGGCGAGGATGCTCGCCATGTCGGTGACGATCTCGCGCAGGCCGTCGGCGGTGAGGTCGAGGATCTCCGACATCGCCGCCATCGCGTCGGACATGTCGTGGCCCGCGAGGCCCACGCTGTTCATGTACTCGATGAACGAGTCCGCGTCGGCGCCCTGCCACGCCGCGTCGAGGCCGCCGAGCGGCTTGGTGAGGTCGTCGGCGACCTTGTCGGCGTGGATGCTCGCCGCGGCCCAGCGCGCGGCCTCGGCGTGCAGGTCGCTCCAGCGGCCGACGACCGGGGCGAAGTACTCCTCCACCGGGTCCGGCACGCCGAGGTCGACGCAGAGGCGCTGGAGGAAGTCCAGGTAGGCGCCGACGTCGGCCTCGACGTCGCGGCCGTCCTTGCCGTCCTTCGGCGGCGGCACGGCGATGTGTTCGTCGGCCCGGTGGTGCTGCAGCCGGTCGGGCCGGTGCGGTTCAAGCCGGTCGAGCCGGTGCGGCTGCGGTTCGAACCGCTCCGGGCGGACGGGACTCATCCGGGCCATGTCCGCGGTGTGCCGCTCAGCGGTCTCACGCCTGTCCATCGGATCCCCCTACGCCTGACCGCTGCGGTTGATCGTCTGCACGCTGTCCTCATCCGACACGCGGTGGTTGTCGGCGATCTCGCCGAGGCTGTGCGCCGCGGCCTCCAGCGACTCCACCGCCCTGGTCAGCTGCCCGCGCAGCGTCTCGGCGGCGCGGCCGTAGGACTCGGCGATGCGCACCGTGCGGCCCAGCGAGCCGAACGACTCCGCGGTCAGCGGGGCGGTGTTGAGCACGCCCGACGCCGACGACAGGGTCTCCGCGCCGAGTGCCACCTGCTTGGCGTACCCGCTCACCCAGTCGGGGTCGATCTTGATCGCAGCCATCGACGGCCAGCCTCCTCGAGCGTTCTGTGCCCTTCTGACGGTAGGCGGTCGGAGCCGGTTCCCGAAGTGTCAGCTCCCCGGGGCTTTAGGGGTCGTGGACGGGAACTCGCCCGGCGCGGCGGGCACCGTGTCGAACGTCTGCTGCACGTCGCGGGTGTTGAGCGAGGCGCCGTTAGGCAGCAGGCGGACGATGGCGTCCGGCGCGGGCCGCTGGTTGCCGAGGCCGAGCGCGGCCGCGGTGCGCGCGTCCGGCACACCGAACTTCACGCCGCGGTCGGACACCAGGTAGATCGGGCCCGTGGCGAAGTCCTGTTTGGACGTCGCGCCGCGCACGACCGCGGCGCGGCCCGGCGGCATGTAGAAGTGGTCGAGCCGCTGGCCGTCGGCGCTCGGCGTGCTGATCTTCACCGTCGCGGGCTGGCCGTTGGCCGCGCGCGGCAGCGGCAGCTGGGTGCCGACGTGGACCTCGGTGTGCTCGTCGGCGTCCTGGCCGGAGCCCACGACGTTCCACTTGAGACAGGCCACCGGGGCGTTGACCGGGGCCAGCGCCTCGGGCACGACGTTGGGGAACGTGCGCTCGTCCAGGGGGTTCTTCGGCGGGTCGGACGGGATCTGGTCGGGCCGCACCGAGGCGATCTCCTCGCCACCGGCGGTCACGGTGAACCGGATCAGGTCGGCGGTGGTCTTCTTGATCTGCTGCACGCCGTCGCGCAGGACCACGAAGTAGTCGAACTGGCCTGCGCGCTCGATCTTGACGACCGAGCCGACCGGCAGGCCGTTGATGTTGATCTCGCTGGGCCCGCCGCGGCCGGGGATGTCCGGCGACTTGAGCGCGGGCGCTTCGGGGATCGCGTTGAGCAGGCCGGTGGTGATCTTGCGCATCCGGTCGGTCCGCAGGTTCAGCGCGGACTTCACCCGGTTCTCGGTCATGTCGACCTCGGCGCGCACGGTGTTGGCGTTCTTGATGTTGGCCGTGGCCGGGGTGCGGTAGACGAGGTAGACCTTCTTGTTGTCCGCCTCGACCAGCAGGGCCTCGTTCTCGGCCAGTTCTGCGCCGAAATCGGTGTGCCCGGCGGTGACCGTCGTCTCGATCTTGTGCTGGCTGGTCGGGTCGGGGAGGCTGCGGTCGATCGCGTACTCGTCGCACACCGCCCAGTCGCCGCTGACCCGCTGACTTTCCTCGGGCAGCATCTGCGGGCCGTCGGGGATGCCCGACAGGCGTTCACGCGGGATGTCGACGAGCTTCTCGTCGGGGATCACCTCGGGCACCGCGGGACCGTTGTTGCCGCCGCCACCGTCGTCGGTCTGGCTGCCGGGCTGCTGTTCGCCGCCGCCGCTGCCGCGCGCGAGCAGCAGCAGGCGCGCCGACGCGAGGTTGAACGTCGGCACGAGCACCTTGCCCTTGGCTGTGTTGTTCAACAACACATAGACCGCTCCGGACGGCTTGGCGATCACGATGCCGTCCTGGTTCGGCGCCTTGGGCGCCGGGCTCAGCAGGCCGAAGATCAACACGCCGATGACGCCGACGGCGGCGATGCAGACGCCCACGACGGTGGCCCTGGAATGGGTCCGCATCGGGTCGTGCAGCATCACCGCGTCCTTGCGTACCAGCGCGGACTGCATCCGGCGCAGCACGAAGCGGTATGCCTGAACCTGTGACTTCGTAGTCGGTGTTGATGGCATTCTCGGCCTGCAGCTCTCCCCGTCGCGGTACGGTTCCGCAGGATAGCCGTACGGCCGTCGCTGTATGTGGGTTCTCCACCAACCGGGGGGAATCACAGGCCGTACCGGGCACGATGAGGGGAAGAGAACGAGCGGATGTCCGTGACCACTCCTCCGCGACAGGGCAGGACACCACCGCCGGGACGCCCCGGCCCAGGAGGTCCGGGCAGACCTGGCGGACCGGGTCCGGGCGGCCCTGGGGGGCCGGGCGGACCAGGCGGGCCCGGTGGCCCCGGCGGCCCGCCCGCGGCCCAGCCGCCCGCAGGCCCGCGCACCAAGGTCTCCGCCCGCAGACGCCACCGCGGCGCCAGCCTCGGCGCGCTGCCGGTGTCGAACCTGGTCGTCCTGGAAGTCGGCGTCGCGATCGGCCTTGTGCTGCTGGCGATCGACCTGAAGCTGGTCTACGTCTCGATCGGCGTGGCCGCGGCGGCGTTGATCCTGGCGTTCCTGCGCTGGCGCGGCCGCTGGTTCACCCAGTGGATCGGCCTGACGGCCCGCTACACGTTCCGGTCACACGCCCGGGTGACGAAACCACCCAGCCCGGTGACCATGGAGACCGTGGCGGCCGAGGACGGCGCCCAGGTGACCGGCCCCGACGACCCGCGCGTCAACCTGCTGCGGCTCGCGGTGCCCGACCTGGTCGTGGCGCACGCGGTCGACCACGAGCGCAAGCCGGTCGGCCTGGCCTGGCACGAGGGCACGTGGACGGCGGTGCTGCTGGTCGACCCGGCGCCCGCGCTGGTCAGCCAGGTCGGCTCGACGCCGAGCCTGCCGCTGGGCGCGCTGGCGCCGTGCCTGGAGGACCGCGGCGTGGTGCTCGACGCCATCCAGGTCATCTGGCACTGCTACCCCGGCAGCGTCGCGCTCCCGCCAAGCTCGCCCGCTTTGGCTTCCTACCTTGAAGTCCTCGGCCCGCTGCCCGCCGCGGCCCGGCGCACGACGTGGGTGGCCGTGCGGCTCGACCCGCGCCGCTGCCCGGCCGCCGTGCGCGAGCGTGGCGGCGGCGTCGTCGGCGCCCACCGCGCGCTCATCGGCGCCCTGTCGCGCGTGCGCAACGCGCTGGAGTCGCGGGGCGTGCCGACCCGGCCGCTGGACCCCGACGAGCTGCTCAAGGCCGGGATCTCGGCGGCGGAGCTGACCTCCGTCGCCGGGTCCAACACCCGGGTGTCGCTGCGCGAGCGGTGGACCGGGGTGACCGCGGCGGGCATCGGCCACGCCAGCTACGCGATCACCGGTTGGCCGCAGGGCAAGCTCGCCACGAGCCTCAACTCGCTCACCGGCGTGCGCGCGCTGTCGGCGACGGTCGCGATGTCGATCTCGCCGGGCAGCGACGAGGGCAAGGTCGGCCTGCGCGGGCTGGTCCGCGTCAGCGCCCGCAACCCCAACGAGCTCAGCGACGCCGACGACCGGCTGTCGGCCATCTCCGACCGGCTCGGCATCACCCTGACCCCGCTGCGCGGGCTCCAGGTGGCAGGGCTCGCCGCCACGCTGCCGCTGGGAGGCCAGGCATGAGTAGTTCTTCCAGGCTCCTTGACACGCAGAGCGGCAACGCGGGCGTCGCGCCCGAGTTCATGGTCTCCCCCGAGATGCTCGACGCGGTCAGCCCATCGGGTGACCGCGGCGGCATGGTGCTGGGCTCCGGCCTGGCTGGTGAGCCGCTGACGATCTCGGCGCTGCGTCCGGCGCCGACCAGGATCGTGCTGGTCGGCGGGCTCTACCTGGCGCGCCAGGTGGCGCTGCGGGCGATGGCGGTCGGCGCGTGGGTGGTCGTGGCCACCGGTCGACCGGCGTCGTGGCAGGTGCTGCAGAAGGCCGCGGGCAACGGCCCGGACGGCCGCCCGGCGCCGCTGGTGCAGATCCGCAGGCTCAGCCCGGTGGAACTGCCGCGGCCGTCGGAGGACGGTCCGCTGCTGGTCGTGCACGACGGCGGCCCCACCCCGCAGGAGCTGTTCCCGCCGCGGTCGCCGTGGCAGACCACGGTCTACGTGCTGCCCTACATGCACCCGCAGGCGGGCGCGACGGCCAACGCCGCCGACCTCGTGCTGCTGCAGCGGCTGCCGGTCGGCCAGGCCCAGCTCGCGGCCCGGATCTGGCGGCTGCCGCCGCCCATGGTCCAGCAGCTGACGACGCTGGCCGACGACCAGGTGGTCGCCCTCGGCCGCAACCTGTGGAAGCCGCTGCGGCTGGTCACCACCCAGAAGGAACAGCAGATCCTCGGCCCGGTCCGCCGCGGCGACTGACCCTCCGCGCCGCCCCTTGCCCGAAGGGGCGGCGCTTTCGGGCGGAATGTCCAATTTGGGCGGCCCGCCGTTCCGGTCATCGTAGGCCGTTCGATGCAATCAGCTTGCCCGCGAACGGCCCAATTGCGTCCAGCTACCGCCGGAATCGCAACCCCAATGGCCGCAGGAATAGCGTGAATGAATACGGCGGCACGATTGGGACAGAGCCGCTGCCCTGGCCGCCCGAGGGGCCGATTACCCCGGCAAGCCTAGCGACGTATGCGCTGGTCAGACCATAGCCAACCGCTGAACGGGCCATTTCATTGCCAAGAAAACCCATCTGTGGATAAGGGTTTGTTTCTAAACTTCGTAACTCTCTTGCGTTGCCGAATGACGTTGACCCAATGTTGTGACCGTTCGCGCGAACACCAAAGCACCTCCCAAGACGCACACAGCCCTGATGTGAGGGTTGGGCCGTGTGCTCCCTGGCAAAAGGAGATCGTGCACATGGGTATGTCTCGCGCCACGTCGCTACGGCGACTGGCTGGCGTCGGCCTGGCCACGGTGGCCTGTGTCGCATCAGCGATCACACTCGCAGGACCGGCAGCCGCCGCGGAGGCCCAGATCGTGGGCGCCGACCGGGCCAATGTCGTGAAGGACAGCTACATCGTCGTGTTCAAGGACGGCGCCCAGACTGCCGACGCCCTCGCGCGGCAGTACGGCGGCACCGTCAAGCACCGCTACTCGGCCGCCCTGCACGGCTACGCCGCGACCATGACCGAGGCGCAGGCCAAGAAGGTCGCCGCGGACCCCGCGGTCGCCTATGTCGAGGCCGACCAGGTCATGAAGCTCGAAGCCGACCAGCTGAACCCGCCGTCGTGGGGCCTGGACCGGGTCGACCAGCGTGACCTGCCGCTGAACCAGAAGTACACCTACGCGACCACCGCGTCCAACGTGACCGCGTACATCATCGACACCGGCATCAACCTGACCCACAACGACTTCGGCGGCCGCGCCACCAGCGGCCGCGACACCGTCGACAACGACAACGACGCCACCGACTGCCAGGGCCACGGCACCCACGTCGCGGGCACCGTCGGCGGCGGCGCGTACGGCCTGGCCAAGGGCGTCAAGCTCAAGGCGGTCCGGGTGCTCAACTGCTCGGGCTCCGGCACCAACGCGGGCGTCATCGCGGGCATCGACTGGGTGACGGCCAACCACGTCAAGCCCGCCGTGGCCAACATGAGCCTCGGCGGCGGCGCGTCCACGACGCTGGACGACGCGGTGCGCCGCTCCATCGCCGCGGGCGTCACCTACGCGGTGGCCTCGGGCAACTCCAACGCCAACGCCTGCAACTACTCGCCCGCCCGCGTCGCCGAGGCCCTCTCGGTGAACGCCAGCGACAGCGCCGACGCGCGTGCCTCGTTCTCCAACTACGGCACCTGCACCGACCTGTTCGCCCCGGGTGTGGGCATCACCTCGGCGTGGATCGGCGGCAACGCGGCCACCAACACCATCAGCGGCACGTCGATGGCCTCCCCGCACGTCGCGGGCGCCGCGGCGCTGTACCTGGCGGCCAACCCGACGGCCAGCCCGGCCACGGTGAACGCGGCCATCGTCAACGCCGCGACCCCCAACAAGATCACCAACCCGGGCACCGGCTCCGCCAACCGCCTGCTCTACACCGGCGACGGCACCACCCCGCCGCCCCCGCCCCCGGGCTGCGCCGCGGTGACCAACGGCAACGACGTGCAGATCCCGGACCTGGGCACGGCCAACAGCCCGATCACCATCTCGGGCTGCACCAGCACCCCGTCCACGGCCGCCACCGTCGCCGTGAACATCGTCCACACGTGGCGAGGTGACCTGGTGATCGACCTGGTCGCACCGGACGGCACCGCGTACCGGCTGAAGAACTCCAGCGGGAGCGACTCTGCCGACAACGTGATCGCCACCTACACGGCGAACCTCTCGTCGGAGACGGCGAACGGCACGTGGAACCTGCGGGTTCAGGACGTCGCCCGGTACGACACGGGGTACATCAACAGCTGGACGTTGGACCTGTGAGTTAGTCAGGGGGTAGACCCCCGGTCGGCCCTTCCCTGCTGGGGGCCGGCCGGGGTGTTCCCGTTAAGTCAGACCACTCCGAGGGTGCGGACCTTGCGGGTGGCCTCGGCGCGCTCGGCCAAGTCCTCGTCCGCCGGGTAATCCACGCCGATCAACGCCAACCCGTGCGCCGGGGCCACCGTGATCGCGCTCGGGCGTTCGGTGGCGGTGAGCATCGAGCCGGGCCACTCGACCGGTTTGCGGCCCTCACCGACCGCCAAGAGGGCGCCGACGAGGCTGCGGACCATCGAGTGGCAGAAGGCGTCCGCGGAGACGTACGCGGACAGCAGGCCATCGGACCGGGTCCACTCCAGCCGCTGGAGTTCGCGGATGGTGGTGGCGCCGTCGCGGCGTTTGCAGAAGGCGACGAAGTCGTGTTCGCCGACCAGCAGAGCCGAGGCCGCGTTCAAGGCCGACAAATCCAAGGGCCGGGGCCACGTCACGACGTGGCCGCGCAGCAGCGGATCGGCCGCGGCCTGGTTGTCGCAGATTCGGTACACGTAATGGCGCCGCAGGGCTCCGAAGCGGGCGTCGAAGGCCGACGGCACCACGCGGATCGCGGGGACCCGCACATCAGCGGGCAATGCCCTGGCCAGTCGCGGGACCAAAGTGGACAAGTCGACATCGGCGGGCAGATCGGCATGGGCTACCTGACCCGTGGCGTGCACCCCGGCGTCGGTCCGCCCCGCGACCGTCAGCCGAACGTCGTGCCGCAGCACCAACGAAAGCGTGTCCTCCAGGACACCGCACACGGTCCGCCGCGACGGCTGGCGGGCCCAGCCGGAGAACTCCGTACCGTCGTAGGCGATGTCCAGCCGAACGCGGACGAGCCCGCCGCCCCCCAAGGGGACAGCGGGCTCGGCCAGTGCGTCGGTCAGGACTCGTCCTCGGACGACTCCTCGCGCTGCGACGGGGGCAGCTGGAAACCAGCGGCCTCCGCGGCCTCGGTCGTGGCGAACCAGACCTCGGCGACAGTGCGGTCGTAGAACGCGCTGTCCGGCACGTGGTACAGCATCGAGTCGGCGTTGCCCTTGATCGGGAAGCCCTCGGGCTGCGAGCCGTCCTCCAGCGGGGCGTGCGAGCCCTCGCCGTAGGGGGCCTCGTCCGAAGCCGAAGCCGGGGCCTCGACCGCGGCCTCAGCCTTGGGCTTCTCGACGAACTTGGTCTTGCGGGCGGCCTCGGCCTCCGCGGTGACCGTCTTCTCGCTGATCAGCTCGATCACGGCCATCGAGGCGTTGTCGCCCTTGCGCGGCATCGTCTTGGTGATGCGCACGTAGCCACCGTTGCGGTCGCTGAAGAACGGGCCGATCTCGGTGCAGAGACGCTGAACGACGTCCTTGTCCCGGATGACCTTCATGATCTCGCGGCGGTTGTGCAGGTCGCCCCGCTTCGCCTTGGTGATCAGCTTCTCCGCGAGCGGACGCAGCCGACGAGCCTTGGCCTCGGTGGTCTTGATGCGGCCGTGCTGGAACAGCGAAGTGGCCAGGTTGGCCAGCAGCAGGCGCTCGTGGGCAGCGCCGCCGCCGAGACGAGCACCCTTGGTTGGGGTGGGCATTTCTAGCTCCTTGTGGAAATCCGCTGCTCAGGCAGTCCGAAGTGGACTAGCTCAGAGCTGCTCCGTCTCTGCGTAGTCCTGGCCGTCGTCGTTGCCGGTGTCCGCGCTGTCCGACCAGCCGTCGGAGGCGTAGTCCGCCGCGGCAGCCGTCGGGTCGAACCCGGGGGGGCTGTCCTTGAGCGCGAGACCGAGGCCGACGAGCTTCATCTTGACCTCGTCGATCGACTTCGCACCGAAGTTGCGGATGTCCAGCAGGTCCGCCTCGCTGCGCGAAACCAGTTCACCCACGGTGTGGATGCCCTCGCGCTTGAGGCAGTTGTAAGAACGCACCGTGAGGTCGAGGTCCTCGATCGGCATCGCGTAGGCGGCGATGGTGTCTGCCTCCTGCGGCGACGGGCCGATCTCGATGCCCTCGGCGTCGACGTTCAGCTCGCGCGCGAGACCGAACAGCTCGACCAGCGTCTTGCCAGCGGACGCCACGGCGTCGCGCGGGGTGATCGACGGCTTGGTCTCGACGTCGAGGACCAGCTTGTCGAAGTCGGTCCGCTGCTCGACACGGGTGGCCTCGACCTTGTAGGTCACCTTGAGGACCGGCGAGTAGATGGAGTCGACCGGGATCCGGCCGATCTCCGCGCCCGCCTGCTTGTTCTGCACGGCCGGGACGTAGCCGCGACCGCGCTCGACGACGAGCTCGATCTCCAGCTTGCCCTTGCCGTTCAGGGTGGCGATGTGCAGGTCGGGGTTGTGCACCGTGACACCGGCCGGGGGCACGATGTCCCCAGCGGTGACCTCACCGGGGCCCTGCTTGCGCAGGTACATCGTCACCGGCTCATCCTCCTCGGAGGAGACAACGAGCTCCTTGAGGTTGAGGATGACGTCGGTGACGTCCTCCTTGACGCCCGGCACGGTGGTGAACTCGTGCAGCACACCGTCGATGCGGATGCTGGTCACCGAGGCGCCGGGGATCGAGGACAGCAGCGTGCGCCGGATCGAGTTGCCGAGCGTGTAGCCGAAGCCGGGCTCGAGGGGCTCGATGACGAACCGGGAGCGGGTCTCGTTGACCGGCTCCTCGGCCAGGGTGGGTCGCTGTGAGATGAGCACTTCTTGGTTCTTCCTTCCCGAGGGCGCCCGCTATTTGACGCCAACCGAAATGGCGGGGCGGTGTCGATCGGCGACACCGCCCCGAAACGACTTACTTCGAGTAGTACTCGACGATGAGCTGCTCGGTGACCGGAACGTCGATCTGCGCGCGCTCAGGGGTCTGGTGGACCAGGATCCGCAGGTTGGACTGCACGACCTGCAGCCAGCCCGGGATCGGCCGGTCGCCGTAGGACTCCTTGGCGGCCACGAACGGCAGGGTGCCCAGCGACTTCGGCTTGACGTCGATGATGTCGAACTTCGACACCTGGTAGCTGGGGATGTTCACCTTCTTGCCGTTCACCAGGAAGTGAGCGTGGCTCACGAGCTGGCGAGCCTGACGGCGCGTGCGGGCGAGGCCCGCACGGTAGATCACGTTGTCCAGACGGGTCTCGAGCAGCTGGAGCAGGACCTCACCGGTCTTGCCCTCGCGGCGAGCCGCCTCCTCGTAGTACTTGCGGAACTGGCGCTCGAGGATGCCGTAGGTGTAGCGGGCCTTCTGCTTCTCCTGGAGCTGCAGCAGGTATTCGCTCTCCTTGACCCGACCGCGGCCGTGCTGGCCGGGCGGGTACGGACGGCGCTCGAAGGCCTGGTCGCCACCGACGAGGTCGACCTTCAGTCGACGCGAGATACGGGTCGCGGGCCCGGTGTAGCGTGCCATTTCTTGTTACTCCTCCCCGTTCCTCAGACCCGGCGCCGCTTGGGCGGGCGGCAGCCGTTGTGAGGCTGCGGGGTCACGTCCTGGATGGTGCCGACCTCGAGGCCCGCCGCCTGCAGCGAGCGGATCGCGGTCTCCCGGCCGGAGCCGGGGCCCTTGACGAAAACGTCGACCTTCTTCATGCCGTGCTCGGCTGCCTTGCGGGCCGCGTTCTCGGCGGCCATCTGCGCGGCGAACGGCGTCGACTTACGCGAACCCTTGAAGCCGACGTGGCCGGAGGAGGCCCACGCGATCACGGCACCGGTCGGGTCGGTGATGGAGACGATGGTGTTGTTGAACGTGCTCTTGATGTGGGCGTGCCCATGGGAGACGTTCTTCTTTTCCTTGCGCCGGACCTTCTTGACTCCGGCGCCGGTACGAGACTTCGGTGGCATGTCTTCGGGTTTCTCCTAGCTGGTGCGCGAGGTGGTGATGACTGGAGCTGCTTCCCGGATACGAGATCCGGCATCCGTGTAGAGATCGCGCAGTGCCGCCGGGCGGGCGCACTTGGGCGCGACAGCGAGGGCGACGAACGCCCTGTTCCGTCGCCGCTGGGGAACAACGGCGACCACGGTCTCGCAGCTCTTGCTCACTTCTTTCCGGCCTTCTTCTTGCCGGCGACCGTCTTCTTCGGACCCTTGCGGGTGCGGGCGTTGGTCTTGGTCCGCTGACCGCGGACTGGCAGACCGCGGCGCCACCGCAGGCCCTCGTAGCAGCCGATCTCGATCTTCCGGCGGATGTCGGCCTGAACCTCGCGGCGCAGGTCACCCTCGACCTTGTAGTTCTCTTCGATGAATTCCCGAAGCTTGGTCAGGTCCTCGTCGGAGAGGTCCTTCACACGCAGGTCGGGGCTGATCTCGGTGGCGGCAAGCAGCTCCTTGGAGCGCGTGCGGCCGATCCCGAAGATGTAGGTCAGCGCGATCTCCATCCGCTTCTCGCGGGGGAGGTCTACGCCGGCGAGTCGTGCCATGTCGGCGGTTTCTCCTCTAGTTTCGTCTTCAGGTCTGCTCCCCTACCGCCCTGGGACCGACTCGATGGTCCCAAGACCCGGCCTGAAGTCCGGGCGTGAACCGGGTCCATGTGACCCGGCAGGTTCGGGAAGTTCGTCTGTGTAGCTGGTCGTCGTAGATCCGGCGACTGGTGGCTGCTCAGCCCTGGCGCTGCTTGTGGCGCAGGTTCTCGCAGATCACCATGACCCGGCCGTGACGGCGGATCACCTTGCACTTGTCGCAGATCTTCTTGACGCTCGGGTTGACCTTCACGTCTGCTTTCTCCTGCTTCGGCCGCGTGCCCCCGACTGTCCGGGAGCACCAGTAGTGGCTTCCCAGTCAGAGCGACTGGGGGGTCACTTGTAGCGGTAGACGATGCGGCCGCGGGACAGGTCGTAGGGCGAAAGCTCTACGACGACCCGGTCCTCGGGCAGGATGCGGATGTAGTGCTGCCGCATCTTGCCGCTGATGTGTGCCAGGACCTTGTGGCCGTTCTCCAACTCGACGCGGAACATCGCGTTGGGGAGTGGCTCGACCACGCGGCCTTCGACCTCGATGGCCCCGTCCTTCTTGCCCATGTCCTCCGCGTTTCGTGACAGTGTCGATTGTTCTGCCGGACACGGCACACGTCAGCGACTACTACACGGACGGGTGACACGCACGGCGAAACTGGCACTCGAATAGCGCCAGCGGTCAAGTGTACGCGCCGGTCACATCGCGCCCAAATCGGGGTCTTGCTGCCCTGGTCGGGGTCAGATGAACAGGTCGCGGAGGTCGACTTTGACCGGGACCGGACCGGGCAGGAGGGCCGGGTCACCGTTCACGGCGATATCCCGGTAGACGCCCCCGACCAGCTTGAAGGCGGACAACCTCTGGCGATTGGGCTCGACCAGCCAAAGGAAGGGCACTCCGGCCGAGGCGTACGCCGCGACCTTCGTCTCCCGCTCGTGGGACGTGTTCCCCGGCGACCAGACTTCGACCGCGAGTTCCACGGCATCGGCCGAGAAAGTTGTCGCGACCGGCCGAGTGTTGAGCACGACGACGTCGGGGATCAGCGCTGTCCGTAACGCCGTTGTGATCTCAACCCCCACCGCCTGGATCGGAAAGAGGTCTTCAGAGCGTCCGGCGTCATCCACGGCGGTCCAAAGCGCGCGGTAGATCGCACCGGTGGCGAACTGATGTGGCCCGCCGGGTGCTGGTGACACGTGGTAGTAACCCCAGATCAACTCGATGCGGCTACCGTCATCAGGAGGATCGATGGCCCGCCACTGTTCAACCGTATGCGGGCCGATCGGGTGCTGGAACTCGGCGACCACGGCCAACCGGACCACCTCCTCGACTCGTCACAGCCAGTATCGCACTACTCCGGCGCGGTGAGGACCCACGGACCGTCGTCGGTTACGGCGACGGTGTGTTCCCAGTGGGCGGCTCGGGTGCCGTCGGCGGTGACGACGGTCCAGCCGTCCTCCAGCTCCACCGTCTCCTCGGTGCCCAGGGTCAGCATGGGCTCGATGGCGATGGCCATGCCGACGCGCAGGCGGGGGCCCTTGCCGGGCTTGCCGTAGTTCGGCAGGAACGGGTCCATGTGCATGGAGCTGCCGATGCCGTGGCCGCCGTACTCGCGGACGATGCCGTAGGTGCGGCCGTGGGCGCGCTCCGACTCGTGCACCGAGGTCTCCACGGCGTGGGAGATGTCGGTGAGGCGGTTGCCGGGGCGGATGGCCTGGATGCCCGCGAGCATCGACGCGCGGGTGGCGTCGGACAGGGCCTGGTCCTCGTCGCGGATGGAGCCCACGAACAGGGTGACGGCCGAGTCGCCGTGCCAGTCGTCGAGGATGGCGCCGCAGTCGACGGAGATCAGGTCGCCGTCGGCGAGGATCTGGGACTTGCGGGGGATGCCGTGGACGATCTGCTCGTTCACCGACGCGCAGATGCTGGCCGGGAAGCCGTGGTAGCCCTTGAAGGACGGCACGGCCCCGGCGTCGCGGATCGTCTGCTCGGCCAGTTCGTCCAGCTCGCCGGTGCTGACCCCGGCCTTGGCCGCGGCGGACACCGCGGCCAGGGCCTTCGCCACGACCAGGCCCGCGGCCCGCATGGCGTCCAGCTCGCCCGGCGTCTTGATCTCGATCATCCGTGACTTCCAGGTCTGCATGGCCATGCGCAGGCCGCCGAGCACGCCACCGCCGCTCACGTCCGGGCGCGCAGCGAGTCCAGCACGCGGCTGGTGATCTCCTCGACCTCGCCGACCGCGTCGACGGTGATCAGCACGTCGGCGTAGTAGTCGAGCAGCGGGGCGGTCTCCGAGCGGTACAGCCGCTGGCGGTGCCGGATGACGTCCTCGTTGTCGTCGGCGCGGCCGCGGGCGAGCAGGCGCTCGACCACGACGTCCTCCTCGACCCGGAACTCGATCACCGCGTCGATCTTGGCGTCGGACTCGGCGAGGATGCTGCCGAGCACGTCGGCCTGGCCGACGTTGCGCGGGAATCCGTCGAGCAGGAAGCCGTCGCGGGCGTCCTCCTCGGCGAGGCGCTCGCGCACCATCTGGTTGGTCACGTCATCGGACACGAGCCCGCCAGAGTCAAGGATCGCCTTGACCTGCTGGCCCAGCTCGGTGTTGTTCGCGATGTGCGCCCGGAACAGGTCACCCGTGGAGATGTGCGGTACGCCGAGCTTCTGGCTCAGTGCGGTCGCCTGGGTTCCTTTGCCCGCTCCGGGCGGTCCAACGAGAACAACACGTGTCACTTGAGGAACCCTTCGTAGTTGCGCTGCATGAGCTGGCTCTCGATCTGCTTCACCGTGTCGAGCCCGACGCCGACCATGATCAGCACCGCGGTGCCGCCGAACGGGAAGTTCTGGTTCTGGCCCGTACCGGTCAGGTCGAGGAAGAAGTTCGGGAGCACGGCGATGATGCCGAGGTAGAGCGAGCCGGGCAGGGTGATCCGGCTCAGCACGAAGCTCAGGTAGTCCGACGTCGAGCGGCCGGGGCGGATGCCCGGGATGAAGCCGCCGTACTTCTTCATCTCGTCAGCGCGCTCGGTCACGTTGAACGTGATCGTGATGTAGAAGTACGTGAAGAAGATGATCAGCGCGAAGTACACCGAGATGTGGACCCAGCTGGACTGGTCGGTCAGCTGGGTGCTGATGAACCGCTGCCACCACGAGTCGTCCTGGCCGACGAGCCTGCTGATGAGGTCCGGCAGGTACAGCAGCGACGAGGCGAAGATGACCGGGATGACGCCCGCCTGGTTGACCTTGAGCGGCAGGTAGGTCGAGGTGCCGCCGTACATGCGGCGCCCGATCATGCGCTTGGCGTACTGCACCGGGATGCGACGCTGGCCCTGCTCGACGAACACGACGCTGGCGATGATCAGCAGGCCGAAGAGGCAGACGATCGCGAAGGTCAGGCCACCCTTGTTGTCGAGGATGTTCTTGCCCTCGAACGGGATGCGGGCGGCGATGTTGACGAACATCAGCAGCGACATGCCGTTGCCGATGCCGCGCTCGGTGATCAGCTCGCCGAACCACATGATGACGGCGGTGCCCGCGGTCATGGTGGTGACGATGACGATCAGCGTGAAGGTGCTGCCGTTGGGGATCACGTCATCGGGGCAGTTGCCGAACAGCTGGTCGCCGTTGGCCATGGCCACGATGCCGGTCGCCTGCAGGACGGCGAGGGCGATGGTCAGGTAGCGGGTGTACTGCGTGAGCTTGCCCTGACCGGCCTGCCCCTCCTTCTTCAACTGCTCGAATCGGGGGATGACCACGGTCAACAGCTGGATGATGATGCTCGCGGTGATGTAGGGCATGATCCCCAGCGCGAACACCGACAGCTGCAGAAGAGCGCCACCGCTGAACAGGTTCAGCAGTTGGAAGATGCCCTCGGACTGGACGCCTTCGATGCACTTCTTCACGTTCGGGTAGGACACACCCGGAGACGGGAGTGCCGCGCCGACCCGGTAGACGGCGATGATGCCGAGGGTGAAAAGGATCTTGCGGCGCAGGTCCGGCGTCGCGAGAGCCGAGCGGAAGGCGCTGAGCACGCAAGAACCTCCATCGGCGTCACCGGCAGCTCAGTGCCGGTGAACGGCTTAACCGGCTGGTCGCCGGCAGGGAACATGTCCCAGCTCACCAGGTGCTGGCAAGCCAGGAGCGCTTCGAGGACAGGTACCCCGAAGCGTGCCCACGACTTTAACAGCACGACAGGCGCGACTATCACCCGTGGGGTGGCCAAACCTGCCACACAACTGGCTCAGGCGGGGTGACGAAGCTAACATCCCAGCCGTTCACTCGATCAAGTGAACGTTCTTGGCCAGTCGCACGGTGCCCTCGGCCTCGTCCGCCGACACGATCTTGTAGCCGTGGCGGGCGTAGAAGGCGTGGTTGTCCAAGCTGTGAATACCGGTGACGAGCTCGATGCGCGACACCCCGGTCAGCCGGGACTCGGCCAGCCGCAGCATCGCCCCACCGATCCCCTGCCGGATGAGGTCGGGCACGACGCCGAGTCTCCCGACGAACGCGGTCCGTTCATCGATCATGGACGTGCGCACGGTGGCCAGGAGCCTGCCGGTCGGGCCTCGGTAGCCCCAGGTGGTGACGGCCGGGTCGGCGAGCGCGGCTTCGACGTCGGCGAGGCCCTCCTGCAGCGGCGGGATCTCGATGGTGCCCGCGGTCCGGCCCTCGCGCACCCAGGCGGCGAGCTGGAGGGTGAGCAGCTCGCCCGCGTCGGGCGGGCCGAGTCGGGTGGTCCCGGCCTCGACGGTCACCGCGCGGTCCGCAGCTCGCCGGTGACGGCGGTCGGGGTGGTCGTAAGCACCGCGCCGCAGCGGGCCAGCGCGTGGATGGCGGCGGTGTTGTCCGGGGTGGTCTCCGCGTGGACGGCGTCGATCCCGGCGTCGGCGGCGATCGCCAGCAGCGTGCGCAGGGCGTCGACGCCGACGCCCTTGCTGCGCATCGCCCGGCCCAGCCACATCCCGGTCTCGGCGGTGCCCGGGCCGGTGGGCGTCAGCCGGATCATCCCGGCGGTCTCGCCGCGCACGTCGATCACGTACATCGCGGACGCGTGCGCCCGGTAGAACTCGCGGAAGGCCGACTTCGCGGCGTCGGTCCAGCCCTCCTCGCCCTCGACTCGCGGCATGACCTCCGCGGGCTCGGCCTGCGCGACCGCCACGGCGAGGAGGGCTTCGGTGCCCGCCTCGTCGAGCGGGATCAGTCGAACGATCATCAGAGAAGTCTGGCCCCGACGGGTGGCGGGGACCAAACCACATTCACCCGGCAGGCACCGCCTCCCGCTCGGGGTGGCCGTCGCCGTCGCGGCCGAGGAACGGGTCGTGCTCGCCGAACGGGGTCGCGCGGGGTGCGCAGGACGTTGAGGCAGATCCGGGCGACGACGGTGGTCAGCCAGCCCACGAGGTTGTCGACGTCGGCGGTGTCGGCCCGGTTGAGGCGCAGCCAGGTCTCCTGGACGGCGTCGTCGGCCTCGCTGAGGGAGCCGAGCATCCGGTAGGCCCACCGCGCGCAGGTGGGGCCGGTGTTCCTAGGCGCGTGACCGGATCGGTCCGCATCGGGGCTTGGACGTGCCTACCGCCCGCGGTCCCGGCTGGGCAGAGTCGGGGACGTGACCAAAGCGCTGATCGTCATCGACGTCCAAGAGTCCTTCCGCACCCGCCCCGACTGGGCCGAGGTGTCCAACCCCGACATCGTCGGCCAGGTCAACCGCCTGGTCGACCTCGCGCGGGCGGAGAACGACCTGGTCGTGTGGGTCCTGCACAGCGAGCCGGGCAGCGGCGGGCCGTTCGACCCGGCGAGCGGGCACGTCCGGCTGCTCGACGGCCTGGAACCCCGCGAAGGGGAGCCGATGCTGACCAAGACCGCCCACAACGCGTTCACCACGACCAACCTCCAGCAGACACTCACGGTGCGCGGGGTGCGGGATGTGCTGATCAGCGGCATCCGGACCGAGCAGTGCTGCGAGACCACCGCCCGCGTCGGCTCCGACCTGGGCTTCGGCGTCACCTTCGTGACCGACGCGACCGCCACGATGCCGCTGAAGCACTGGCGCACCGGGGCGGTCATGTCCACCTCCGACATCATCGAGCGCACCGAGTGCGCGCTGGCGGGCCGGTTCGCCTCGATCGCCACGGTCGGCGAGCTGACCGGGAGTAGCCTGACCGGATCGTGACCCGAGTCCTGTTCCTGCTGGTGCCCGGTGTGCACCTGCTCGACCTCGCGGGCCCCGCCCAGGTGTTCTCCAGCGCGCGGGACCTGGGGTACCCGTATGACCTGGTGTACCTGGGCGAGGTCGACCAGGTGCCCTCCACGCAGGGTCCCGTGTTGCAGGCGTCCGTGGAGTTGCCGCCACTGGCTGACGACGACGTGGTGTTCGTCCCCGGCTGGCGGACCGGCTTGGGCCTCGGCACCCTCAGCGGCTCGACCCTCGACTGGCTGCGCGGCCACCGGGGCACGGTCGCGTCGGTCTGCGCGGGCGCCGACGCCCTGGGCCGCGCCGGTCTGCTGGACGGACGCCGGTGCACCACCCACCACGACCTGCAGGACGAGCTGGCGCACCGGTACCCGTTGGCGACGGTCGTGCGGGACGTCCTGTACGTCACCGACGGCCGCATCGTGACGTCGGCCGGGATCGCCAGCGGCATCGACCTGGCCCTCCACCTCGTCGCGACGTGGCACGGCCCATCGGTCGCGGCCCGCATCGCCCGCACGATGGTCGTCTACGCCCGCCGCAACGGCGACGAGGGCCAGTCGAGCGCGCTGCTGCGCCACCGGTCGCACGTGAACGACACGGTGCACCGGATCCAGGACGTCATCGAGACCCGGTTGACCGAGCCGCTGCCGTTGGCGGAACTGGCGCGGGCGGGACGGTGCAGCGAGCGGACGGTGACTCGGCTGTTCTCGCGGGCCACGGGGATGACGCCGCTGCGGTACCAGCAGACGCTGCGGCTGGAACGGGCCGAGCACCTGATCGGCACCGGGGCCACTGTGGAATCGGCGGCCCGGGCGGTCGGCTTCGAGGACGCCCGAATGCTCCGCAGGCTGCGATCCCGCGCTTAGCGCTCCCGCCAGGCCAGCGGCGACAGTGCGAGCGCGGCCTCGGCGACATTCCTGGCGGTCTCGGTCCGCAAACCTCTGCGAGCCGAGTCGATCCAGCCGTCGACCCGCTGGACGCCGGTGTCGCGGTACTCGACCGCCTGGAGAAGCATCTCCAGCTTGTCAGCGTCCTTGGCGCAGAGGGCTTCGGCGGTTTCCTTGGATTCGTACTCGTCCACCGCGGTGCGGATGAGTTCGCGGGATCGGTCGGGCAGCTTCGCGGTCTGGTCCTCGGTGATCTGGCGGGGTTCGGGTTTGGTCAGGTAGGCGTCCGCTGTGTGCGGGAGATCCCCGGTCCGGAGCGGCGAATGCGCTTGAGCACACCGAGTTCGTAGCCGAAGGCGCGAGCGCGGCAGGCTGATCGGGCACGTGTCCTCCTAGTCGCGCGCGATGCGCACTGCGTAATAGAGCAAGTCTTCCGCGGACCGTCGACGACAGTCACACACTCGCCGAGTGAGAAGTGGCGGGCGCGGACATGTTCGTGGATCGGCCACGGCGCCAGCATGAGGTGATCCGGATCACTCGCCTCATTGTGGAGGTCAGGCTATGCGCCAGCGTCGTTGGTTTGCCGTGTTCGTGGTGGTTCTCGGGCTGGTGATCGCGATGGTCACCGCCGAAAGGCCCGCGAGAGCCGCCGCGATCCAAGAAGTCACCGGGTTCGGGTCCAACCCAGGTGACCTGCGCATGTTCCGCTATGTCCCCACCGGACTCCCAGCTGGCAAACCCCTCGTCGTCGTCCTCCACGGTTGTACGCAGGATGCGGCAGGTTATGGGACCAACAGCGGGTGGACGAGGCTCGCCGACGCGCACGGATTCGCGCTCGCGTTGCCGCAGCAGAAGTCCGCCAACAATGCCAACTCCTGTTTCAACTGGTTCGAGCCCGGTGACACCGCGCGCGGATCGGGTGAGGCGTTGTCGATCAAGCAGATGGTCGACCGGATGAAGACCGACTTCGGGTCGTCCGCCGTTTACGTCTCGGGGCTCTCCGCGGGCGGCGCCATGACGGCGGTCATGCTCGCCACCTACCCAGACGTGTTCGCGGGCGGCGGCATCGTCGCCGGGATTCCCTATCGCTGCGCCACGACCGTCGCCGCCGCGTTCAGCTGTATGAATCCGGGGGCCGAGCTGACCCCGGCGCAGTGGGGCGACAAGGTGAGGGCGGCGTTCAACGGTCCGAAACCGAAGGTGTCGATCTGGCACGGAACCGCGGACACCACCGTGCGGCCCGTCAACCGCGCCGAGCTCGTCGACCAGTGGACCAACGTCAACGGCACCGACCAGATCCCCGACGTCAGCGACACCGTCGGCGGCTATCCGCACAGGGTCTACGGGTCCGTCGTCGAGACCTATGACATCACCGGGATGAACCACGGCCAGCCGGTCGACCCCGGCGCAGGCCCGCCCCAGTGCGGCACCGCCGCGGCCTACGTCCTCGACGTGAACATCTGCGCCGCCCACCACATCGCGCGGTTCTGGGGCATCGTCACCGCGGCGCCCCCGACCACGACGACGCCCGCCGGGGTGTGCCACACCGACCACAACTACGGCCACGTCGCCGCGGGTCGGGCGCACACCTCCGGCGGGTACACCTACGCGAACGGGTCCAACCAGAACATGGGCCTCTACAACACCTTCACCCGCACCACCCTGAAGGAAGCCCCGACCGGGTACTACGTCATCGCTAGCTGCTGAGTGCGCAGGTGCCTGCCTCGTCGGCCGCGCGCGGGACAGTCGCCGATGGCGGCACGCCGTGGCCGTCGAGCCAGCCCGCCATGGCGTCCACGGCGGTGTGGAAGCACGGCGCGAGGGGACGCAGCTTGCCCGGGAAGGCATCGGCGAAGCCGTCGACATGGTTGCCGTCCACCACCCGGTAGTACCGGTGCAGGTCACCACGGCCCTTCGCGGCGATCATGTCGGCGTACGCGTCGGAGTGGGCCATCGGCAGCAGGGTGTCGAGGGTGCCGTGGAGCGTGATCAGCGGCTTGCCGATGCGGCCCGTCAGACCGATCCGCCCGACCGCCGCGTGCACCGCGCGAGGGCGCGACGCGTAGTCGTAGTCCGTGTCGCAGTTGGGGGTTCCGCTCGCGCAGAACGGGACGCCTGCCACCAGCGAGCCGTCGAACTCGGGGTCGAACTCCGAGCGGTACAGCCGCTGGGTCAGGTCCCAGTAGACCCGGTAGTGCAGGTCCCACAGGAACTCCGAACCCGGCGCGAACCCGGCGCCGTGCATCGTGGCGGTGTCACCGGCGGGGTAGCTCCGCAGCGCGGTGGGCAGGGTCGTCAGCAGGTTGGGGCCGTCCTTGGTCCACAGCGTGCCCTCCCAGTCGACACCGCCGTCGTACAGCCACGGTCGGTTCTCCAGCTGCCATCGGACCAGGTAGCCGCCGTTGGAGATCCCCGCCATCAGCGTCCGCGCGGGGAGCCGCCCATAGCGTTGGGCGACAACGACCTTCGCCGCGATCGTCAGCTGCGTAACCCGCGTGTTCCACTCGGCGACCGCGTCGCCGGGGCGATGGCCGTCGAGGTGGAAGTCGAGGCCGGTGTTGCCCTTGTCGGTGGCGGCGAAGGCGTAGCCCGCGGCGAGCACCCGATCGGCGATGGCGCGGTCGTTCGCGTACTGGCGGCGGTTGCCCGGCGAACCCGACACGACCAGGCCGCCGTTCCAGCGGTCCGGCAGCCGCAACACGAACTGGGCGTCGCTGTTCCAGCCGTGGTGGGTGTTCGACGTCGACGTGTCCGGGAAGTGCCCGTCGACCTGGATTCCCGGCACCGACGCCGACCGCGGCAGGCCCGCCGAAGTCAGGCCCGCCCAGTCACCGGCCACGGTGTGCCCGGAGGCCACCGTCCCGTTCGTGGTCACGTCGTCGAGGCACGCCGCGACCTGCCGGGCGGCACCGGGCACCCGCAGCCGGTCACCCGCGCACTGGTCAGCCGCGGCGGTGGCGGGCGTGACCGACACGGCCACCAAGCCGAGCACGGTCAACGCGATTCGGGTCAGCACGGGCAACCTCCACGTCATCGGGGACAGGAGGTCAACCTAGGGATCAACCCGGCCCGCCGACATGACGCGCGGCCACACACCTCACCAGCGCGATGTAGTGCCCACAAACAGCACGATGGCCGGACACGTCAGACGTGTCCGGCCATCGTTGTGGAGCTAGATCAGACCAGCGCGCTCGCCGAGCCGCCAGCCGCGTTCAGCTTCTCGACCGCGGAGGACGAGAACTTGTCAGCGGTGACGTCGAGCTTGACGCCGTTCAGGTCGCCGTTGCCGAGGACCTTGACCAGGGTGTTCTTGCGGACCAGCCCGGCCGCGACCAGGTCGGCGATGCCGACCGTGCCGCCGTCGGGGAACGCCACGGCGACGTCGCCGACGTTGACGACCTGGTACTCGACCCGGAAGCGGTTCTTGAAGCCCTTGAGCTTCGGGAGCCGCATCTGGATCGGCATCTGGCCACCCTCGAAGCGCGCGGGAACGTTCTTGCGCGCCTTGGTGCCCTTCGTACCGCGACCAGCGGTCTTGCCCTTCGAGCCCTCACCACGACCGACGCGGATCTTGTCGGACTTGGCGCCGGGGGCCGGACGCAGGTGGTGGATCTTGATAGCCATCAGTTGTCGACCTCCTCGACGTTGACGAGGTGGCGGACACGGTGGATCAGGCCGCGCACCTCAGGGCTGTCGTCGCGCACCGTCGACTGGCGGATCTTGCGGAGACCGAGAGTCCGCAGGGACTCGCGGGCCGCGTGCTTCTCGCCGATGCTGCTCTTGACCTGGGTCACCTTGAGCTGTGCCATGTCAGGCCCCCGTCCCCGCGGCCGCGGCGGCCGCACGAGCGCGGAGCATGCCCGCGGGAGCGACGTCCTCGAGGGGCAGGCCACGACGGGCCGCGACCTCTTCCGGACGCTGCAGACCCTTCAGGGCCGCCACGGTGGCGTGCACGATGTTGATCGCGTTGTCGGAGCCGAGCGACTTCGACAGCACGTCGTGGACACCGGCGCACTCCAGCACGGCGCGCACCGGACCACCGGCGATGACACCGGTACCGGCGCTGGCCGGACGGAGCAGCACGACGCCTGCGGCCTTCTCACCCTGGATGGGGTGGGGGATGGTGCCACCGATGCGCGGGACGCGGAAGAAGTTCTTCTTGGCTTCCTCCACACCCTTCGCGATCGCGGCGGGCACCTCCTTGGCCTTGCCGTAGCCGACACCGACCATGCCGTCGCCGTCACCGACGACGACCAGGGCGGTGAAGCTGAAGCGACGACCACCCTTCACGACCTTGGCGACACGGTTGATCGCCACGACCCGCTCGAGGTGCGGGGTCTTCTCCTGGGCGGCCCCGCCCCGGCGGTCGCCATCACGCCGGTCCCGGCGGTCGCGGCGCTCGCCGCGTTCCCCGCCCTGACCGCCGCCCTGGCCGCCAGGTCCGCCCTGGCCGCCGAACTGCCGCGTACGTCCCGGCATCAGGCGTTCCTTCCCTTATAGATCTTCATGATCAGAACTCCAGCCCCGCGCCGCGGGCCGCGTCGGCCAGCGCCGCGATGCGGCCGGTGTACTTGTTGCCGCCGCGGTCGAAGACCACAGTGGTGATCCCGGCGTCCTTGGCGCGGGCCGCGATCAGCTCGCCGACCTTGGCCGAGTGAGCCTTCTTGTCGCCCTCCACCGCGCGCACGTCCGCCTCGATCGAGGAGGCCGCCGCGAGGGTGTGGCCCGCGAGGTCGTCGACGATCTGCACGGCGATGTGCCGCGAGGACCGGTGCACGACCAGACGGGGACGCTCCGGGGTGCCGCTGATCTTCTTGCGGAGCCGGAAGTGCCTGCGGGTCTTGGCGACGCGGCGGGCAGTCGAGATGTCGGTGCCCACCGGCTTGCGCTTCGTAGTCGCTTCGCTCATGTCACTTACCCGTCTTTCCGACCTTGCGGCGGATCTTCTCGCCCGAGTACCGGACGCCCTTGCCCTTGTACGGGTCGGGCTTGCGCAGCTTGCGGATGTTGGCGGCGACCTCACCGACCTGCTGCTTGTTGATACCCGACACGGAGAACTTGGTCGGGCTCTCCACCGCGAAGGTGATGCCCTCGGGGGCGGTCACCTTGACCGGGTGGCTGAAGCCCAGCGCGAACTCCAGGTCCGAGCCCTTGGCCTGGACGCGGTAGCCGACGCCGTGGATCTCCATCTTCTTCTCGTAGCCGTCGGTCACGCCGACCACGAGGTTGTTGACCAGCGAACGGGTCAGGCCGTGCAGCGCACGGTTCTGCCGCTCGTCGTTGGGCCGCGTGACCGCCAGCGTGCCGTCCTCGGCGCGCTCCACGGTGATCGGCTCGGAGACGGTGATCGCCAGGGTGCCCTTGGGGCCCTTCACACTGACGTTCTGGCCGTCGATGTTGATGTCGACCCCAGCCGGGACGGGGATCGGAAGCCTTCCGATGCGAGACATAAGTTGCTCCCCCTTCCCCTACCAGACGTAGGCGAGGACTTCTCCGCCCACGCCCTGCTTGTTGGCCTGACGGTCGGTCAGCAGGCCACCGGACGTGGAGATGATCGCCACGCCCAGGCCGCCGAGCACCTTCGGCAGGTTGGTCGACTTCGCGTACACCCGCAGACCGGGCTTGGAAACCCGGCGCAGACCGGCGATGCTGCGCTCGCGGTTCGGGCCGTACTTCAGCTCGACGACAAGGTTCTTGCCCTTCTCGCCGTCTTCGTCGCGGAAGCCCGCGATGTAGCCCTCACGCTGAAGGATCTCGGCGATGTGCGCCTTGAGCTTCGAGTGCGGCAGCACGACCTCGTCGTGGTATGCCGAGTTGGCATTGCGCAGACGAGTCAAGAAGTCTGCGATCGGGTCGGTCATCGTCATGGTGACCTGTCAACCTTTCTCGCCGTGGTTCCCTGCGGGCCTGCGGCGAACTGGGGAAAAACTTGGGGTGTTCGACTTACCAGCTGGACTTGCTGACGCCCGGCAGCTCACCGCGGTGAGCCATCTGGCGCAGGCAGATCCGGCAGAGGCCGAACTTGCGGAACACCGAGTGCGGACGGCCGCACCGGTTGCACCGGGTGTAGGCGCGCACCGCGAACTTCGGCTTCTTGGAAGCCTTGTGGACAAGAGCCTTCTTGGCCATCAGTTCTCCTTGAACGGGAAGCCCAGGTGCTTAAGCAGCGCGCGGCCTTCCTCGTCGTTGATCGCGGTGGTGACGATGGTGATGTCCATGCCGCGCTGGCGGTCGATCGAGTCGGGGTCGATCTCGTGGAACATCGACTGCTCGTTGAGACCGAACGTGTAGTTGCCGTTGCCGTCGAACTGCTTGCCCGACAGGCCGCGGAAGTCGCGGATACGCGGCAGCGCGATCGTCAGCAGACGGTCGAGGAACTCCCACATGCGGTCGCCGCGCAGGGTGACCCGCGCGCCGATCGGCATGCCCTCGCGCAGCTTGAACTGCGCGATGGACTTGCGGGCCTTGCGGACCTCGGGCTTCTGGCCGGTGATCGTGGCCAGGTCGCGGACCGCGCCCTCGATCAGCTTGCCGTCACGGGCGGCGTCGCCGACACCCATGTTGACGACGACCTTCACCACGCCCGGGATCTGCATGACGTTGGCGTACTTGTACTCGTCGCGCAGGGCGACCGTGATCTCTTCGCGGTAGCGGGTCTTCAACCGCGGGATGATCTTCTCAGTGGTAGTCATGATCAGATCTCCTTCCCGTTGCCCTTGCCGCGAGCGATCCGGGCCTTGCGGCCTTCGTCGTCGAACTTGTAGCCGACGCGCACGGCCTTGCCCTCCGACACCAGCATCACGTTGGAGATGTGGATGGGCGCTTCCTGGGTGACGATGCCACCGGACTGCGCACCACGCTGGGTCTGGGAGATACGAGTGTGCTTCTTGACGCGGTTCACGCCTTCGACGAGGACCTTGTCGCGGTCGGGGTAGGCCTGGATGACCTTGCCCTTCGCGCCCTTGTCCTTACCGGCGATGACGACGACCGTGTCGCCCTTCTTGATCTTCATGAGTTAGAGCACCTCCGGCGCGAGCGAGATGATCTTCATGAACTTCTTGTCGCGCAGCTCGCGGCCCACCGGGCCGAAGATGCGGGTCCCGCGCGGCTCGCCCTCGTTCTTGATGAGGACGGCGGCGTTCTCGTCGAACCGGATGTACGAGCCGTCCGGACGGCGACGCTCCTTGACGGTGCGGACGATGACGGCCTTGACGACGTCACCCTTCTTCACACCGGCGCCGGGGATCGCGTCCTTGACCGTGGCGACGATGATGTCGCCGATGCCCGCGTAGCGGCGACCGGAGCCACCGAGAACACGGATGCAAAGGATTTCCTTCGCACCGGTGTTGTCGGCGACACGCAGTCGCGACTCCTGCTGGATCACTTCAACTCCTGACCATTCTTGGCCTGCCAGATTTCCGACCTGACAGGCTCGGTCTGACTGGATTGCTTAGTTACTTGGCCTTCTCGAGGATCTCGACCAGCCGCCAGCGCTTCGTGGCCGACAGCGGACGGGTCTCCATGATCTGGACCCGGTCGCCGACGCCCGCGGTGTTGCCCTCGTCGTGGACCTTCACCTTGGTCGTCGACCGCAGGACCTTGGAGTACCGCGGGTGCTTCTTGCGGTCTTCCAGGGCCACGACGATGGTCTTGTCCATCTTCTCGGACACGACCAGGCCCTCGCGGACCTTGCGGTTGTTGCGAACTTCAGTGTTCTCGCTCATGCGGCACCTTCACCGGTCTCGGGAGCTGTGGAAAGGCCCAGCTCACGCTCGCGCATGACGGTGTAGATCCGGGCGATGTCGTGCTTGACCGTGCGCAGCCGACGGTTGTTGTCGAGCTGCCCGGTGGCCATCTGGAAACGAAGGTTGAAGAGCTCTTCCTTCGCCTCACGCAGACGCAGCACCAGCTCCTCTTCGTTGAGCTCGCGCAGATCTGCCGCGGTGGTACCCGCTGCCATCAGAAGTCACCACCTTCACGCGTGACGATGCGGCACTTCATCGGAAGCTTGTGGATCGCGCGGCGCAGTGCCTCACGCGCCACGGTCTCGTTCGGGAAGCTCATCTCGAACATGACGCGACCCGGCTTGACGTTGGCCACCCAGTACTCGGGCGAACCCTTACCGGAACCCATGCGGGTCTCGGCGGGCTTCTTCGTGAGCGGACGGTCCGGGAAGATGTTGATCCACACCTTGCCACCACGGCGGATGTGCCGGTTGATGGCGATACGAGCGGACTCGATCTGCCGGTTGGTCACGTACGCGGGCTCCAGAGCCTGGATGCCGTACTCGCCGAACGTGACGCGCGTGCCGCCCTTGGCAGCCCCCGCCCGCTTGGGGTGGTGCTGCTTGCGGTGCTTGACCCTGCGCGGGATAAGCATTGCTCAGCTCTCCCCGTTGCTTGCAGTCTCAGCCGGAGCTTCGACCTTCGTCTGTGCCTCAGCGGCGGCGCGCCCCGCTTCGGTGCTGGTAGCGGTGGTGCCGGAGGCACCGGAGCGACGCGCGCGGTTCGGACGCTCACGACGCGGCTCGCGACGGTCAGCCGCGGGGGCTGCCGAGCGGGCCTCGTGCTCGCGGCGGCCGCCGACGACCTCACCCTTGTAGATCCACACCTTGACGCCGATGCGGCCGAAGGTGGTGCGGGCCTCGAAGAAGCCGTAGTCGATGTCCGCGCGCAGCGTGTGCAGCGGGACGCGACCCTCGCGGTAGTGCTCCGAGCGGGACATCTCGGCGCCGCCGAGACGGCCACCGCACTGCACGCGGATGCCCTTGACCTGCGGCGAGCGCATGGCCGACTGGATGGCCTTGCGCATCGCGCGCCGGAACGACACGCGGTTGGACAGCTGCTCGGCGGTCACCTGGGCCACGAGCTGGGCGTCGGCCTCGGGGTTCTTCACCTCGAGGATGTTCAGCTGGACCTGCTTCTTGGTCAGCTTCTCCAGCTCGCCGCGGATGCGGTCGGCCTCCGCGCCGCGGCGGCCGATGACGATGCCCGGCCGGGCGGTGTGGATGTCGACGCGGACCCGGTCACGGGTGCGCTCGATCTCCACACGGGAGATGCCGGCGCGCTCCATGCCCTTGGACAGCAGGCGGCGGATCTTGACGTCCTCCGCCACGTACTCCGCGTACTGCTTGTCGGCGTACCAACGGGACCGCCAGTCGGTGGTGATCCCAAGCCGGAAGCCGTGTGGGTTGATCTTCTGCCCCATTAGCGGGCACCACCCTTCTTGGCAGCCTTGGCTGCGGGCTTCGGCCGGGACTCGACCTCGACCGTGATGTGGCTCGTGCGCTTGCGGATCCGGTAGGCACGCCCCTGGGCGCGCGGACGGAACCGCTTCAACGTCGGGCCCTCGTCCACGTACACCGTCGACACCCACAGGGTGTCCGGGTCGAGGTTGAGGTTGTTCTCGGCGTTGGCAATGGCACTGGCGAGCACCTTCGCGACCGGCTCACTAGCCGCCTGCGGCGCGAACTGGAGCACGGCCAGGGCCTCGCTGGCGCTACGTCCCCTGATGAGCTCGACGACGCGGCGCACCTTCATGGGCGTGTCGCGAACGTAGCGAGCCCGAGCAACGGCGCGGGGGTATTCCTCCTGCGCCGGAGCTTCGTTACGGGCGTTCATCGCTGCTTCCCTTGCTCTCTCTGTCTGCTCTGTTAGTTCGTGCCGACTAGCGGCGACGGGCCTTGCGGTCGTCCTTGATGTGGCCCTTGAACGTGCGGGTCGGGGCGAACTCGCCCAGCTTGTGACCCACCATGGCCTCGGAGACGAACACCGGGACGTGCTTGCGGCCGTCGTGCACCGCGATCGTGTGCCCCAGCATGTCGGGGATGATCGTGGAGCGACGCGACCAGGTCTTGATCACGGTCTTCTTGCCGGACTCGTTGAGAGCGTCCACCTTCTTGAGCAGGTGGTCGTCCACGAACGGGCCCTTCTTCAGGCTGCGTGGCATTGCTTCTACCTCCCTGCTCAGCGCTTGTTCTTGCCGGTGCGGCGGCGGCGGACGATCAGCTTGTCGCTCGGCTTGCGGCGACGGGTGCGGCCCTCAGGCTTACCCGCGGGGTTGACCGGGTGGCGACCACCGGAGGTCTTGCCCTCACCACCACCGTGCGGGTGGTCGACCGGGTTCATGGCGACACCACGGACGGTCGGGCGCTTGCCCTTCCACCGCATACGGCCAGCCTTGCCCCAGTTGATGTTGGCGTGCTCCGAGTTGCCCACCTCGCCGACAGTCGCGCGGCAGCGCACGTCGACGTTGCGGATCTCGCCGGACGGCATACGCAGCTGGGCGTAGGGGCCGTCCTTGGCGACGAGCTGGACGCTCGCACCGGCGGACCGGGCGATCTTCGCGCCGCCGCCGGGGCGGAGCTCGATCGCGTGGATCACGGTGCCGACGGGGATGTTGCGCAGCGGCAGGTTGTTGCCCGGCTTGATGTCGGCGCGGGGGCCGTTCTCGATCGGGTCGCCCTGCTGCAGCTTGTTCGGCGCGATGATGTAGCGCTTCTCGCCGTCGGCGTAGTGCAGCAGCGCGATACGGGCGGTGCGGTTGGGGTCGTACTCGATGTGAGCGACCTTGGCCGGCACGCCGTCCTTGTCGTTGCGGCGGAAGTCGATGAGGCGGTACGCGCGCTTGTGACCGCCACCCTTGTGCCGGGTGGTGATCTTGCCGTGCGCGTTACGACCGCCACTGCCGCTCAACGGACGCAGCAGCGACTTCTCCGGCGTCGACCGGGTGATCTCGGCGAAGTCCGACACGCTGGAGCCACGACGGCCCGGGGTGGTCGGCTTGTATTTGCGGATGCCCATGATTCGTCAGTCCCTTACGCGGCCGGGCCGCCGAAGATCTCGATCGGCTTGCTCTCCGGGGAGAGCGTGACGATCGCGCGCTTCGTGTCCTTGCGCTTGCCGTAACCCGTGCGGGTGCGCTTGCGCTTTCCGTTGCGGTTGAGCGTGTTGACGCTCACAACCTTCACGCCGAAGACCTTCTCGACCGCGATCTTGATCTGGGTCTTGTTGGCCTCGGGGGCCACCACGAAGGTGTACTTGTTCTCCTCGAGCAGCCCGTAGGACTTCTCGGAGATCACCGGCGCGAGCAGGATGTCGCGGTGGTCGGGGATCACTTGTCCTCCTCAGACTTCCGCTGCGACGGGGGCAGCTGGAAGCCAGCGGCCTCGGCAGCCTCCGCGGTGGCGAACCACACCTCGGCAACGGTCCGGTCGTAGAACGCCGAGCCGGGCACGTGGAACAGCATCGAGTCGGCGTTGCCCTTGATCGGGAAACCCTCCGGCTGCGAGCCGTCCTCCAGCGCGTCGTGGCTGCCCTCGCCGAAGCGGGGGCCGGTCAGCGACTGGACCTCGGCCGAGCTGGCGACCGACTTGGCGGCGCGGACCGGGCGCGAAAGGAACGCGTCCAGGGCGGCCTTGCTGAACACCACGTCGTCGTTGACGAGCACGTCGTAGGTGTTGAGCTGGTCGGGCGCGATCAGGTGCACGTGCGGCAGGTTGCGCAGCGACACCCAGGCGACGTCCTCGTCACGGGTCAGCACGACCAGCACGCGCTTGGCGGCGGTCACCGACTCGATGAGCTTGCGCGCGGTCTTGGTCGACGGGGTGTCCCCCTCGACGAGGCCGGACACGACGTGCACCTGGCCCGCGCGAGCCCGGTCGGAGAGGGCACCGCGAAGCGCGGCGGCCTTCATCTTCTTCGGGGTCCGCTGGGCGTAGTCGCGCGGCTGCGGGCCGTGGACGACGCCACCGCCGACGAACTGCGGCGCGCGGGTCGAGCCCTGGCGGGCGCGGCCGGTGCCCTTCTGGCGGTACGGCTTCTTGCCACCGCCGGAAACCTCGCCGCGGGTCTTCGTCGAGTGCGTGCCCTGGCGCGCCGCGGCCATCTGGGCCACGACCACCTGGTGCATCAGCGGGATGTTCGCCTGCACGTCGAAGACATCGGCGGGCAGCTCGACGCTGCCGTCGGTCTTTCCGGCGGGGGTCTTGATGTCAACGCTGGTCATCAGGCACCACCCTTAGCCGCGGTACGCAGGAACACGAGACCGCCCTTGGGGCCGGGAACGGCACCCTTGATCAGGATCAGGCCGGACTCGCCGTCGACCTGGTGCACGGTGAGGTTCTGCGTGGTCACGCGCACGTTGCCCATGCGACCGGCCATCCGCAGACCCTTGAAGACGCGACCCGGGGTGGCGCAGCCGCCGATCGAACCCGGGGAGCGGTGCTTCCGCTGGGTACCGTGGGAGGCGCCCAGACCCTTGAAGCCGTGCCGCTTCATGACACCGGCGGTGCCCTTGCCCTTGGTGGTCCCCGTGGCGTCGATGACCTGACCGGCCTCGAACACCTCCGCAGTGATCTCCTGGCCCAGGGTGTACTCGGCGGCGTCGGTGGTCCGCAGCTCCGCGAGAACGCGGCGCGGGGTCACACCCGCCTTGCCGAAGTGCCCGGCCTCGGGCTTGTTCACCTTGCGCGGGTCGATGGCGCCGAACGCCAACTGAACCGCCGTGTAGCCGTCGGACTCCTGGCTACGGATCTGCGTGACCACGTTGGGTCCCGCCTTGACGACGGTCACCGGAACGATCCGGTTGTTCTCGTCGAAGACCTGGGTCATCCCGAGCTTCGTGCCCAGGATTCCCTTCATCTGCCTGTCAGACATGGCTCTCGTTACTCTCCGCCGCTCTCGCCACGCACGCGATTACTGGATGTTGACGTCGACACTGGCCGGCAGGTCGATGCGCATGAGCGCGTCGACCGTCTTCGGCGTCGGGTCGAGGATGTCGATCAGACGCTTGTGCGTACGCATCTCGAAGTGCTCGCGCGAGTCCTTGTACTTGTGCGGCGAGCGGATGACGCAGTAGACGTTCTTCTCGGTGGGCAGCGGCACAGGCCCGACGACCCGTGCGCCAGTGCGCGTCACGGTCTCCACGATCTTCCGCGCGGACGCGTCGATCGCCTCGTGGTCATAGGCCTTGAGCCGGATGCGGATCTTCTGTCCCGCCATAATGGCTTGCCGTTCCTCTGTCTCGTTGCGATCCTCGGCGCCCCAATGGGCGATGCCGCGCCGCTTCCCTGTTCAAAAGTCAATCGGTGTCCGGGAGGGCTCTCCCCGGTCCACGCGGTCGGGCGTGTCGCGCCGTTTGCGTAGACCGATCCCTTGTCGATTCCGAGCTTCCTAGCGGAGTCTCATCGCCACGGGGGCTAGCCGAACATCCCGAGGGTCCGTGAAGGGCCCTGGCACTCGTGCCGGGGCGGCCGGTGGAAAGAAACCAGACCGGCCGCCCCGCAACGAGCAACCCATAAAGGATGCCACACGCGAGTATGGCGATCCAAATCGGGGTGGCCGAGATAACTCTCGGCCACCCCGGGTGGAACTAAGCGATGATCTTCGTGACCTGACCGGCACCGACGGTGCGGCCACCCTCACGGATGGCGAAGCGCAGACCCTCGTCCATCGCGATGGGCTGGATCAGCTTCACGGTCATACCCGTGTTGTCGCCCGGCATGACCATCTCGGTGCCCTCGGGGAGGGTCACGACGCCGGTCACGTCGGTGGTGCGGAAGTAGAACTGCGGGCGGTAGTTGTTGAAGAACGGGGTGTGACGTCCACCCTCGTCCTTGCTCAGGATGACCGCCTGCGCCTCGAACTCGGTGTGCGGGGTGGTGGTGCCGGGGCGGACCACGACCTGGCCGCGCTCGACGTCCTCACGCTTGACACCGCGGAGCAGCAGCGCCGCGTTGTCACCCGCCTGGCCCTCGTCGAGGAACTTCTTGAACATCTCGATGCTGGTGACCGTGGTCGACAGCGCCTTCTCGCGGATACCGACGACCTCGACGGTCTCGTTGACCTTGATGATGCCCCGCTCGATACGGCCGGTGACGACCGTGCCACGACCGGTGATCGTGAAGACGTCCTCGATCGGCATGAGGAAGGGCTTGGTGACCTCACGCTCGGGCTCGGGGATGAACTCGTCGACCGCGTCCATGAGGCCCATGAGCTTCTCGCCCCACTCGGCGTCGCCCTCGAGCGCCTTCAGCGCCGAGACACGCACGACCGGCAGGTCGTCGCCCGGGAACTCGTACTCGGTCAGCAGCTCGCGGACCTCGAGCTCCACCAGCTCCAGGATCTCCTCATCGTCGACCATGTCGGACTTGTTCAGCGCGACGACGATGTAGGGGACACCGACCTGGCGGGCCAGGAGCACGTGCTCCTTGGTCTGCGGCATCGGGCCGTCAGTGGCGGCCACGACCAGGATCGCGCCGTCCATCTGGGCGGCACCGGTGATCATGTTCTTGATGTAGTCCGCGTGACCCGGGCAGTCGACGTGGGCGTAGTGACGCTTGCCGGTCTCGTACTCGATGTGTGCGATCGAGATCGTGATACCGCGCTGCTTCTCTTCCGGCGCCTTGTCGATCTGATCGAAGTTCATCAGAGGGTTCACATCGGGGAACTTGTCGTGCAGGACCCGGGAAATCGCCGCGGTGAGCGTGGTCTTGCCGTGGTCGATGTGACCAATGGTCCCGATGTTGACGTGCGGCTTGTTCCGCTCGAACTTCGCCTTCGCCACTTTGGTGTCCTCCTGGACTAGTACTGATTCAGGGTCGAATTGTGCGGACCCCGGGATGACCCCGGAGAGCCCGCACTACTGTGCGGTGCTCCGGTGCGGGGTCATTCCCCCGTAGCCTTTGCGATAATTTCCTTCGCCACGTTCGCGGGAACCTCGGCGTAGGAGTCGAAAACCATCGAGTAGTTGGCACGGCCCTGGGTCTTCGACCGCAGGTCGCCCACATACCCGAACATCTCCGACAGCGGAACCAGCGCCTTCACGATGCGGGCACCACTGCGCTCCTCCATGGCCTGGATCTGGCCACGGCGGGAGTTCAGGTCGCCGATGACCTCACCCATGTAGTCCTCGGGCGTGGTCACCTCGACCGCCATCAGGGGCTCCAGGATCACGGGACCGGCCTTCTTGGCGGCTTCCTTGAGCGCCATCGAGCCCGCGACCTTGAACGCCATTTCCGAGGAGTCGACCTCGTGGTAGGCGCCGTCGAGCAGGGTCAGCTTCAAGCCGACCAGCGGGTAGCCCGCGAGCACGCCGTACTGCATGGCGTCCTGCGCACCGGCGTCGACCGACGGGATGTACTCCCGCGGGATACGGCCACCGGTGACCGCGTTGTTGAACTCGTAGAGCGCACCGTCGGTGGACTCCAGCGGCTCAAGCTTGATGATGACCTTCGCGAACTGGCCGGAACCACCAGTCTGCTTCTTGTGCACGTAGTCGAGCTTGTCGATCGTCTTGCGGATCGTCTCACGGTAAGCGACCTGCGGCTTGCCGATGTTCGCCTCGACCTTGAACTCGCGCCGCATGCGGTCGACGAGGATGTCGAGGTGGAGCTCGCCCATGCCCGCGATGATGGTCTGGCCGGTCTCCTCGTCCAAGTTGACCTTGAACGTGGGGTCCTCTTCCGCCAGCTTCTGGATCGCGGTGCCCAGCTTCTCCTGGTCGGCCTTCGTCTTGGGCTCGATGGCGACCTGGATGACCGGGTCCGGGAAGGTCATGGACTCCAGCACGATGGGGTTCTGCGGGTCGCAGAGGGTCTCACCGGTGGTGGTGTCCTTGAGCCCGATCACGGCGTAGATGTGGCCCGCGATGGCCTCGTCGACCGGGTTCTCCTTGTTGGCGTGCATCTGGAAGAGCTTCCCGATGCGCTCCTTGCGGTCCTTGGTCGAGTTGATGACCTGGGAACCGGAGGCGAGCTTGCCGGAGTACACCCGGACGTAGGTCAGCTTGCCGAAGAACGGGTGCGCGGCGATCTTGAACGCCAGGGCCGAGAACGGCTCGTCGGTGTTCGGCGCGCGGTAGACCTTGGTCTCGCCGTCCTGCAGGGTGCCCTCGACCGGCGGCACGTCCAGGGGCGACGGGAGGTAGTCGACCACGGCGTCGAGCATGGGCTGGACGCCCTTGTTCTTGAACGCCGAACCACACAGGATCGGGTAGGCGGTGCCCTCGCTGACGATCTTGCGGATACCCGCCTTGATCTCGGCGACGGTCACTTCCTCCCCACCGAGGTAGCGCTCCATCAGGTCGTCGTCGGTCTCGGCGACGGCCTCGAGCAGCGCGTCCCGGTACTCCTGCGCCTTCTCGAGCAGGTCGGCCGGGATCTCCTCGATCGTGTAGTCCTCGCCCTTCTTGACCTCGCCGTGCCAGGTCAGGGCGCGCATCTCGACCAGGTCGATGACACCGATGAAGTCGCTCTCGGAACCGATGGGCAGCTGGATCGGCAGCGGCTTGGCACCGAGGCGCTCCGAAATGGTGCGCACGGTGAAGTAGAAGTCCGCGCCGAGCTTGTCCATCTTGTTCACGAAGCAGATACGGGGGACGTCGTACTTCGACGCCTGCCGCCACACCTGCTCGGACTGGGGCTCGACACCCTCCTTGCCGTCGAACACCGCGACCGCGCCGTCGAGGACGCGCAGCGAGCGCTCGACCTCGACGGTGAAGTCGACGTGGCCAGGGGTGTCGATGATGTTGATCTGGTGGTCTTTCCAGAAGCAGGTCGTCGCGGCGGACGTGATCGTGATGCCGCGCTCCTGCTCCTGCTCCATCCAGTCCATGGTCGCGGCGCCGTCGTGCACCTCGCCGATCTTGTAGCTGATCCCGGTGTAGAACAGGATCCGCTCCGTCGTCGTGGTCTTGCCCGCGTCGATGTGAGCCATGATCCCGATGTTGCGGACCTTGGCCAGGTCGGTGAGCACGTCGAGTGCCACGGGTTTCTTCCCCTGTCTTGAGCAGCTACGGCGCCGCTGGAGCCCCGGCCGGGAGGCCGGGGCCGGTTGTCACCAGCGGTAGTGGGCGAAGGCCTTGTTGGACTCGGCCATCTTGTGGGTGTCCTCGCGACGCTTGACGCTGGCGCCAAGGCCGTTGGACGCGTCGAGGAGTTCGTTCATCAGGCGCTCGATCATGGTCTTCTCGCGGCGAGCCTGGGAGAAGGACACCAGCCAGCGCAGGGCCAGGGTGGTGGAGCGCCCCGGCTTGACCTCGATCGGCACCTGGTAGGTCGCGCCACCGACACGGCGGCTCTTGACCTCGATGGTGGGCTTCACGTTGTCCAGCGCGCGCTTCAGCGTCACGACCGGGTCAGTGCCGGTCTTGTCGCGAGCGCCCTCGAGGGCCCCGTAGACGATGCGCTCGGCGACCGAACGCTTGCCGTCCTTGAGGACCTTGTTGATGAGCTGGGTGACCAACGGCGAGCTGTACACCGGGTCGGAGATCAGCGGCCGCTTCGGGGCCGGTCCCTTGCGGGGCATATCAGCTCTTCTCCTTCTTCGCGCCGTAACGGCTACGCGCCTGCTTGCGGTTCTTCACGCCCTGGGTGTCCAGCGAGCCACGGATGATCTTGTAGCGAACACCCGGCAGGTCCTTCACTCGGCCACCGCGGACGAGCACCATGGAGTGCTCCTGCAGGTTGTGACCCTCGCCCGGGATGTACGCCGTGACCTCGATGCCGCTGGTCAGCTTCACGCGAGCGACCTTGCGCAGTGCGGAGTTCGGCTTCTTCGGGGTGGTGGTGTACACGCGGGTGCACACGCCACGCCGCTGCGGGCTCCCCTTGAGAGCCGCAGTCTTCTGCTTGGCGACCTTGTCCTGGCGGCCCTTGCGGACCAGCTGCTGGATCGTGGGCATAGACCGGCTTTCTCTGCTTCATGTCGACGCCGGCTGCCCGGCCCCGATATGCACTGTGTACTTGCGGTTCCTGCTGTTCCGCCCGTCCCCCGAGGTCGGGCGTGTCGCCCGCTCTCAGCAGCACCCGCGCGGGAGTGAAACATCCCAGCGGGGTTCGGAAGGAACTCCGGCGTGACTGGCAGGAGCCCGCTGCGTGGCGATCGGGTTAACGACCAGCCAGTTCGCGGACCGCGCGGCACAGGCACACGGATCGACCCGACATGGGTCGGGCGCGAGTAGCAAAGATACCTTCCCCGTGGGCGCTGGGACAAATCGGGGTCCGTTTACGAGCGCAGAACCGAGCCGGGGTGTGTACGTCACATCCTACGACGCCTCGCCAGTCGATCTCAGAAAATGAGCCACGACGCGCCGAAGTCGACGCGTCGTGGCTCGTTCGCCCAGGTCAGGTGCGGGTCAGATGCCGCAACTGGATGCCGACCAGAACCGGCTGCCGCGGTGGTCGACGTGGGTGTGGTCACTGTGGCCCGGGTAACCGGGGCCGAGGATGCCGTTGAAGCCGTGGTTGCGTGCCTGTTGAGCCAGCCTGCACAGCGAGTGCGGGCCCGCGCCGAGGTCGACCGCGTCGCCGTAGAGGTGCCTGCTGTCGGGGGCGCCGCCGACGGCGTTGTTGCAGGCGACGCTGCGGAAACCGCTCGTCACGGTGATGGGCTGGTCACCCAGCGCATGCCGCATGGCCTGCAGCTTCCACATGGACACCCGCGCGTTCGACTTCGCCGTCGCCGCGGACACCGCTCCCCCGGACCAGTCGCCGTTGCAGCGGTTCAGCTCGGCGTAGGAGAAGTTGATCGGCGTGCAGTCGTCGTCCTGCAGCGCGTAGATCTTGCTGAACGTCGCCGGACCCGCGACACCGTCGGCGCCGAGGCCGTAGGCCTGCTGGAAGCGGGTGACCGCGGCCTTGGTGCCCGCGCCGTACGCGCCGTCGAGCGCGAGGACGCCACCGTAGCCGGGATAGCCGGAGACGCGGATCTGGAGTTGGCGGACGTCCTCACCGGACATCCCCTGAGACAGCGTGCGGCCCCAGGTGTAACAGCCGTCGGCCTGCGCCGGGGCGGCGGTCAGGACCAGAGTGGACAGGATGGTCGCGGCGAGGATGGGGAACAGGGATAAGAGTCGGGCCAAGCGTCGGTTCACACGGCACCTCACGAATCCGAGCGACAGGACAACTCGAAAGAGTGCCGACGCGGCGGCGGGCTCGTCAATGAATCACTGGATAGATAGGGGTGCTCGGCACCTTTACACCAAACGTTCATTTGCCGCTTGGCCCCGATAGGGTTGACCGGTGGGGGTTCTTCAAGCTGACACGCTCGTCATCGAACATCCGTGGGGCTTCGGCAAGGTGCTGCTGCGCACCCGCTACGAGGTCACCGTCCGCGACGAGCGCGACGCCCTGCTGGCGACAGTCGCCGAGCGGAGCGGCCCGGGCGCGCTGAAGCTGGTGCGGATGACGCAGCTGTCGGCGAGCACGCCGTACGAGCTGGTGGTCGCCGACCCGGGCGGAGCGGCGGTGCTGTCGATCGCGAAGGGCTTCTCCCTGGGCAAGGGCGAGATGCGGGTGGTCGATCCGACCGGCTCCCCGATCGGATCGGTCCGCTACCACGGTCCGCGCGACATCCGCCTGAGCGATCCCGCCGGACGAGTGCTGTGCGTACTCGACGACGTCGCGCGCCTGGAGTTCGGCGTCCTGGCCAAACGCGGCCGCGACAAGATCCGCCGCGACACCCTCCGGCTCAGCCCTGGCCTCGCCCATCCGGTGCGCGCATTGGCCGTGGCGACCGGGTTGGCTTTCGAGATCGTCCGCGGCAACGGCACGTCGACCGGCCCCGGCGAATCATCCTTCCCCGGCGCCTGAATCTGTCTTTGGCGTCCCTTCCGGGGACGCGCGCCCGGGCGGTGGTTGTTGCTTGATCACCACGCGTCGTCTCGCTTGATTGGAGGGGCATCGCCGTCGGGGTCGGTGCCAGCGATGATCTCCTCCGGGGTGTGGCCCTCACGGATCTCGTCGTGGGCGCGCCGCAGGTCGCCGAGGCCCGTGGCCATGGCGGCCTGGACGCCCGGGTCGTCGAGTGCGCGGCCGCTCGTGATGTCCGACCAGCTCAGTTCGCCCGCCTTGACCCGGTCGACCAACTCCCGCAGTTCCTTGGGCGCCTTCGGGGCGTCCGCGTACCGCTCGATCGCCGCGAGGTCCTGTTCGGACAGATCGCTCGACCTCGGGCGGATGCGCTCGGCCGCGGCGACCGCCTGGTCGACCCCGGCGATCCGGGCGTCGACCTCGGCGACCAACTCGGCCAGCCGGGCCTGGTCGTACGGGAAAGTCATTGCGGGCCCCCAGTGGGCGCGGGCGGGGGCGTCGCGTACCGGCTGTTGGCGCTGTTGACCTTCCCGCCCAGTCGCGCGCCGTTCCACGCGATGCCGATGGCGCCGGACTTGGCCGCCTTCTTGCCGTCGGCGAACTTCTCCTGGCCGTCCTGGTAGCTGTCGACGACGTCGAGCAGGTCGTTGACGTCGCGGACGTCCTTGAGCTTCATCAGCGCGGTGCCCATGGCCTTGATGCCGTCGACCATGCCGATGACGCCCTCGATCAGCGTCTGGATGGAGATGATGATTTTGCGGATGCCGTCGGCGATCTCCACCGCGTCGTAGACCATCCACACCGCGCGACCCCAGCCGACGACGGGGATCCACGCGGTCATCGCGGCCTTGATCAGCTTGCCGACCAACATGTCCAGCAGCGTCAGCGCCGCCTTGACCGCGGTGCGGCAGGTGTTCGCGGTGGACTTGAACTTGTCGCCGATGATCCTGGCGACCTGGGAGTCGGCCTCGATGGCCAGTGCCCACAACGCCGACAGCCTGCGGGTGAAGTTCTCCGCGGCGTCACCGGTCCAATGTGGACCGAGCTGGTCGGCGCCCGCGTCGACGTTGCGCCGCACCGAGTCCAGCGCCTTGGACACGCCGTTCCACGCGGCGGCGTTGGCGTCGATCTTCTCGAAGTCGCCCACCAGCGGCTTGATCAGCGCGTCGACCAGGTTCTCCCCGGTGACCTTCTCGTAGATCCAGTTGACGCCCTGGATCTTCCAGCCCGCGGCCTCGATCAGCTCCTGGGTGGACTGCCTGCCCGGCCGGTCCTCGGCGGCGGCGTTCAACGCGACGGACGGATCCTCGACGTCGGCGTAGGCGGTGGTCACCGGGCACCCCCGACCGTCGGCGCGGCCATCGTGTCGACCTGGTCGCTGATCTGCTGGAAGATGTCGGCCCAGAGCTGGTCGGCCCTGGCGTACATCGCCGCGGTGTCGGCGAGCGCGTCGGCTTCCTTGACCATCATCGAGTTCGCGAAGTCCAGGGTCTCCCCGTACAGGCTGACGACCCCGTCGACGACCGGGACCAGCAGGGACAGCAGCCCGGTGAACCCGGAGGTGTCGCCGCCCTTCGACGTCGCGTGCTCCTTGATCGTCAGGAAGTGCCGCGCGTTGCGCCGCAGCAGTTCCGCGCACCCCTCGAGTTCCCCGGGGTCGACCGTGACCTGGTCTCCCATCTCGCCACCCTCCGCCGTGCCGTGTCCTGTTTGGGCATCAGACTCCGCGGGCGGCGGGCGGGTTCCCCCGAACTAGCGAACGCCGTAGCGCTCGGCGGCGCGCGCCTTCGCCTTGGCGGCCTCGACCTCGCGGTCGCGCGGGCTCGCGTTGGTCACCAGGGAGTCGAGAAGTTCCTGGGTGATCGCGGTGATGGCGTCGACCGCTCGGTCGAACGCCTCCTGGTTGGCCTGCGACGGCTTCGTCGACCCGCTGACCTTGCGCACGTACTGGATCGCGGCGGCGCGGACCTCGTCGCCGGTCGCGGGCGGCTCGAAGTTGTGCAGGACTCGAATGTTGCGGCACATGCCTCCAGCATGGCACTGCCCGCCGACGGTGACGACTCACCAGCTGACCCGCTTGCATTTCAAGACGACCGGTCGTATTGTCGTCGGCATGGCGCGACCACGACTCAGCGAGGGCACCCGGCGACGGCTGCTCGAAGCGAGCGCGGAGGCGTTCCTGCGGCAGGGCTACCACGGCACCGGCCTGAAGGACCTGCTCGACAGCGTCGAGATCCCCAAGGGCTCGTTCTACAACTACTACCCCAGCAAGGAAGCCCTCGGCGTGGCCACGATCGAGCACACCCAGCGCTGCACCGCCGAGACCCTGGCCGGAGCGCTCGACGGCGCCCCCGACCCGGTCACCGGCCTGCGGACGTTCTTCGAGATCCAGATCGAGGGCTTCGAGCAGACCCGGTTCGCGGGCGGCTGCCTGCTGGCCAACCTCGCGGGTGAGCTCGACGAGAGCGAAGCCTGCCGCTCCGCGCTGGCCACAGCCTTCGTGAGCTGGCGCGATGGCGTTCGCGACGCCATCGCCGAGGCCCAACTGCTCCATCTCGTCCGCGACGACGAGGACCCGGCCGACCTGGCCGACATGCTCATCGAGTCCTGGGAGGGCGCGGTCATCAGGATGAAGGTGGACCAGTCCGTCGAACCGCTGCGCAAGTGCCTGCACAGGATCCTCGACGGTTATTTCCGCCCCTGAGCCCTCTCTTTTTTTGCCCCAATTCCAAGACGACTGGTCGTCTTGTCATCCTAGGAGAACCATGTCCACCGCGATCATCACCGGCGCCTCCAGCGGCATCGGCCTGGACATCGCCCGCGCCTTCGTCAAGCGCGGCGGCAACGTCGTCATCAACGGCCGAGACGCCGCCAAACTCGCCGACGCCGCCGCGTCCTTCGGCGCACCGGACCAGGTCGCCGCGGTCGCGGGCAACATCGGCGAGGCGGCCACCGGCAGAGCCATGGTCGACGCCGCCGTCGCACGCTTCGGCGGGGTCGACGTCCTGGTCAACAACGCGGGGATCTTCGGCGTCAAGCCGTTCGTGGACGTCACCGAGGACGAACTCGACGGCTTCCTGTCGATCAACCTCCGCGGCACCTACCTGACCACCCAGGCCGTCGTGCGGCGGATGGCGGAGCAGGGCACGGGCGGCGCCATCGTCAACATCGGCACGGTCTTCGTCGACCACGCCAAGACCGGCGTCCCCGCCTCGGCACCCCTGTCGAGCAAGGGCGGCGTCCACGCGCTCACGATCAGCCTGGCCGCGGAACTCGCCCCACTGGGCATCCGGGTCAACCTGGTCGCCCCCGGCATCATCCGCACCCCGCTGCACCAGGGCTTCGACGTCGACGATCTCGGCGGCCTCGCGCTGCTCGACCGGGTCGGCGAGGTCGCCGAGACCACCGACGCGGTGCTCTACCTGATCGACTCCGGCTTCATCACCGGCCACATCCTCAACGTCGACGGCGGCTATGTCACAGGAAGGGCCTGACATGCCCTACGTCAACATCAAGATCACCCGCGACGGCGCCACCAAGGCCCAGAAGGCCGCGCTGATCAGCGGCGTCACGGAACTGCTGAGGGACATCCTGGACAAGGACCCGGCGCTGACCCACATCGTGATCGACGAGGTCGAACTGAGCGACTGGGGCGTCGGCGGTCGAACCACCGAGGAAATCCGGAAGTCGTAAGCGAAGCGGCGGGCGTCGATCAGGCGCCCGCCGTTCTCAGTCCCACAGCGGGTCGGGAATGGAGCTGTCCAATTCGTCCGGTGGCAGGCCCATCAGTTTCCGGACGCGACGGCGGGCGTTGATCAGCATGCGGACGTAGGTCGGGGGTTCGTCCGGGTCCTGCGCGAACGCCAGTTCGTCGTCCTCCACCAGGGAGATCGCCAGGTCGTACATCCGCACCGCGCCCGGCAGGTCCCCGCGTTCCTGCACGAGCTCGGCCGCCAGCTCGAACGCGCCCGGGTTCGGTGGCATCTCGCGGCACAGTGCGGCGAGCTGGCCGTCGGCTTCGGCGGTCCAGCCGAGGTCGACGAACATGCCTGCGAGGGCGACCCTGGCGTAGCCGCCGTCCTCGCCGCCGAGTTCGGCGGCCTCCATCAGCAGCGCGATGGCGCGGTTGGTGTCACCGGCGCGGTGCCAGTGTTCTCCGGCTTCCACCAGGAACTCGCCGCGGCGCTCCGGTTCCCGGTCGGCGCGGGCTTCCAGCTCCCTGGCGTATCGAGCGTCTGGTCCGGCGTAGAAGGTCACGGGAAAACGGTACTGCGAAAAAGGTGATGCCCTGGAGCGAAAAGCAGCTCCAGGGCATCACCCACATTGATTACTTTTCGGCTAGCGGTAGTCGCGGCCGAAGTCGTAGTCGTCCAGCGGAACCGCGGCACCGGTGCCCGTACCGAACACATCCGGGGTGTAGTAGCCGTCGTCGTAGGACGGGATCGCGTACGCGGCGACCCGGGCCTCCTCGGTCGGCTGGACCTGGATGTTGCGGTACTTGTTGATGCCCGTGCCAGCCGGGATCAACTTACCGATGATCACGTTCTCCTTGAGGCCCACAAGCTTGTCGCTGCGGCCGTTGATGGCCGCGTCGGTCAGCACGCGAGTGGTCTCCTGGAACGACGCCGCGGACAGCCACGAGTCGGTCGCGAGCGACGCCTTCGTGATACCCATCAGCACCGGACGGCCCGAGGCGGGCTCGCCACCGGCGGCGACGACCCGACGGTTCTCCGACTCGAACTCGGCGCGCTCGATGAGAGCGCCGGGCAGGAACTCGGCGGCACCGTTGTCGAGGATGGTCACCCGGCGCAGCATCTGCCGGACGATGACCTCGATGTGCTTGTCGTGGATCGACACACCCTGCGCGCGGTAGACCTTCTGGACTTCCTCGACGAGGTGCAGCTGCGCCTCGCGGGGGCCCATGACACGCAGGACCTCGTGCGGGTCCCGGGTGCCCTCGAGCAGCTGCTGGCCGACCACCACGTGGTCGCCGTCGGCCAGCGGGCCGGTCGGGGTGACCGCGAGCCGCTGACGCTTGGACAGCTTCTCGAAGATGATCTCCTCGCTGCCGTCGTCCGGCGTGAGGGTGATCTTCCAGAACCGGTCGCCGTCCTCGATCCGCACGCGGCCGTCGACGTCGGCGATGGGCGCCTTGCCCTTCGGGACGCGGGCCTCGAACAGCTCCTGGACACGCGGCAGACCGGTGGTGATGTCGTCTCCGGCCACACCACCCTGGTGGAAGGTACGCATCGTCAGCTGCGTGCCGGGCTCACCGATGGACTGCGCGGCGACGATGCCGACGGCCTCGCCGATGTCGACGAGCTGGCCCGTCGCCATCGAGCGGCCGTAGCAGGTCGCGCAGACGCCGACCGCGGCCTCACAGGTCAGGACCGAGCGGACCTTGACCTTGGTGACGCCGGACTCGATCAGCTTCTCGATCGCCGGGTCGCCGAGGTCGTCCGCGCGGTTGAGCAGCACGTTGCCGTCGGAGTCCTTGACGTCGTCGGACACGCAGCGGGCGTAGACGCTGGTCTCGACGTGCTGGGCGCGGTAGACCTTGCCGTCCGTGCCCTCCTCGCCGAGCGGCATGACCACACCGCGCGTCGTGCCGCAGTCGACCTCGCGGACGATGACGTCCTGCGAGACGTCCACCAGACGACGGGTCAGGTAGCCCGAGTCGGCGGTACGCAGCGCGGTGTCGGCCAGACCCTTGCGGGCACCGTGCGTGGCGATGAAGTACTCCAGCACCGACAGGCCCTCACGGAAGTTGGCCTTGATCGGTCGCGGGATGAACTCACCACGCGGGTTGGTGACCAGACCGTTCATGCCCGAGAGCTGACGGATCTGGGTCATGTTGCCCGCCGCGCCCGACTTCACGATCGTGGGGATCGGGTTGTCGTCGGGGTAGTTGTCCTCCATGGCCTTCGCGACCTCTTCTGTCGCGTTGCTCCACACCTTGACGAGCTCGTTGTTGCGCTCGGTGGCGGAGAGCTGGCCACGCTGGTACCGCTTCTCGACGGTGTCGGCCTTCTTCTCGTATTCCTCGAGAATCCCAGCCTTGGCCGGGGGCACGATGACGTCGGACATGGCGATGGTGACACCCGAGCGGGTGGCCCAGTAGAAGCCCGCGTCCTTGAGCTTGTCCAGCGTCTGCGCGACCTTGACCATCGGGTAGCGCTCGGCGAGGTCGTTCACGATCGCGGCCTGACGCTTCTTCGGCATCGGCTCGTTCATGAACGGGTAGTCCGCCGGGAGCAGCTCGTTGAAGAGCACGCGGCCCAGGGTGGTCTCGGCCAGCCACGGCTGACCCGGGGTCCAGTCCTCCGGCTGCATGCCGGGGCCGGGGGTCCGGTCCGAGATGCGGATCTTGACCATGGACTGCAGGCCGATGACCTTGCGGTCGAAGGCCATGATCGCCTCGGCGGGCGACGAGAACGCCAGGCCCTGGCCCAGCCCGTCCTCCTTGAGGCGGGTCAGGTGGTACAGGCCCGTCACCATGTCCAGACGCGGCATCGCCAGCGGGCGACCCGACGCCGGGGACAGGATGTTGTTCGACGACAGCATGAGGATGCGGGCCTCGGCCTGCGCCTCGGCCGACAGCGGCAGGTGGACCGCCATCTGGTCACCGTCGAAGTCGGCGTTGAACGCCTCACAGACCAGCGGGTGCAGCTGGATGGCCTTGCCTTCCACCAGCTGCGGCTCGAAGGCCTGGATGCCGAGGCGGTGCAGCGTCGGCGCGCGGTTCAGCATGACCGGGTGCTCGGTGATGACCTCTTCGAGCACGTCCCACACGGCCGGGCGCGCGCGCTCGACCATCCGCTTGGCGGACTTGATGTTCTGCGCGTGGTTGAGGTCGACCAGCCGCTTCATGACGAACGGCTTGAACAGCTCCAGCGCCATCGCCTTCGGCAGACCGCACTGGTGCAGCTTGAGCTGCGGGCCGACCACGATGACCGAACGGCCCGAGTAGTCGACGCGCTTGCCGAGCAGGTTCTGGCGGAACCGGCCCTGCTTGCCCTTCAGCAGGTCGGACAGCGACTTCAGCGGGCGGTTACCGGGACCGGTGACCGGACGGCCGCGGCGGCCGTTGTCGAACAGCGCGTCGACGGCCTCCTGCAGCATCCGCTTCTCGTTGTTGACGATGATCTCGGGCGCGCCGAGGTCGATCAGTCGCTTCAACCGGTTGTTGCGGTTGATCACGCGGCGGTACAGGTCGTTCAGGTCGGAGGTGGCGAAGCGGCCACCGTCGAGCTGGACCATCGGGCGCAGGTCCGGCGGGATCACCGGGACGCAGTCGAGCACCATGCCCATGGGCGAGTTGCGGGTGGCCTGGAACGCCGCGACGACCTTGAGCCGCTTGAGGGCGCGGAGCTTCTTCTGCCCCTTGCCGCTGCGGATGGTCTCGCGCAGGATGTCCGCCTCGGCGTCGACGTCGAAGTCGCGCGCCAGGGTCTGGATGGCCTCGGCGCCCATCGAGCCGGTGAAGTAGTCGCCGTAGCGGTCGATCAGCTCGCGGTAGAGCATCTCGTCTGCGATGAGCTGCTTGGTGTCGAGCTTGGTGAAGGTCGACCAGATCTCGTCGAGCCGGTCCAGCTCACGCTGGGCGCGGTCGCGGAGCTGGCGCATCTCCCGCTCGCCGCCCTCCTTGACCTTGCGGCGGACGTCGCTCTTGGCGCCTTCGGCCTCCAGCTGGGCCAGGTCGGCTTCGAGCTTCTGCGCGCGGCCCTCGATGTCGGCGTCGCGCTTGTTCTCGACCTGCTTGCGCTCGACGCCCATCTCCGACTCCAGCGTCGGCAGGTCGTTGTGGCGCAGCTCGGTGTTCACCGTGGTGATGACGTAGGCGGCGAAGTAGATGATCTTCTCGAGATCCTTCGGCGCCAGGTCGAGCAGGTAGCCGAGGCGGCTCGGCACGCCCTTGAAGTACCAGATGTGGGTGACCGGGGCGGCCAGCTCGATGTGCCCCATGCGTTCACGCCGCACCTTGGCGCGAGTCACCTCGACGCCACAGCGCTCACAGATGATGCCCTTGAAGCGGACGCGCTTGTACTTGCCGCAGTAGCACTCCCAGTCCCGGGTGGGGCCGAAGATCTTCTCGCAGAAGAGGCCGTCCTTCTCGGGCTTGAGCGTGCGGTAGTTGATCGTTTCGGGCTTCTTGACCTCACCGAAGGACCACTGACGGATGTCGTCTGCGGTCGCAAGGCCGATGCGGAGCTCGTCGAAGAAGTTGACGTCCAGCACGTCGGTTCCTTCTCCCCTTCTTTGTTACTGCATGTGTGGGGGGATCAGTGCCTGACCCGCCGGGGCCGAAGCCCCGGCGGCGGCAGCGAGGTCAGTTGACGATGTCGTCGACCGAGGCCGACTCGTTGCGCGAGAGGTTGATTCCCAGGTTCGCGGCGGCGCGCTCCAGGTCCTCGTCGTCCCCGTCGCGCATCTCGATGGCGGCGCCGTCGCTCGACAGCACCTCCACGTTGAGGCACAGCGACTGGAGCTCCTTGAGGAGCACCTTGAAGGACTCCGGGATGCCCGGCTCCGGGATGTTCTCGCCCTTGACGATCGCCTCGTAGACCTTGACGCGACCCAGCACGTCGTCGGACTTGATCGTCAGCAGCTCCTGCAGCGTGTACGCCGCGCCGTAGGCCTGCATGGCCCAGCACTCCATCTCACCGAAGCGCTGGCCACCGAACTGGGCCTTACCGCCGAGCGGCTGCTGGGTGATCATCGAGTACGGACCGGTCGAACGGGCGTGGATCTTGTCGTCGACCAGGTGCAGCAGCTTGAGGATGTACATGTAGCCGACCGAGACCGGGTACGGGTACGGCTCGCCGGAGCGCCCGTCGAACAGCGTCGCCTTGCCGTCCTCGCCGACCATGCGCTCGCCGTCGCGGTTGGGCAGGGTCGAGCCGAGCAGGCCGGTGATCTCGTCCTCGCGGGCACCGTCGAACACCGGCGTGGCGGTGTTGGTGTCGGGCTCGACGTTGTAGAGCTCCTCCGGCAGCTTGGACGCCCAGTCTGGGTTGCCCTCGATGCTCCAGCCCTGCTTGGCGATCCAGCCGAGGTGCGACTCCATGATCTGCCCGATGTTCATACGACGGGGCACACCGTGGGTGTTCAGCACGACGTCGACGGGGGTGCCGTCCGGCAGGAACGGCATGTCCTCGACCGGCAGGATCTTGCCGATGACGCCCTTGTTGCCGTGGCGGCCCGCGAGCTTGTCACCGTCCTGGATCTTGCGCTTCTGGGCCACGTAGACGCGGACCAGCTCGTTGACGCCCGGGGGCAGCTCGTCCTCGTCCTCGCGGGAGAAGACGCGGATGCCGATGACCTTGCCGGTCTCGCCGTGCGGGACCTTCAGCGACGTGTCGCGGACCTCGCGGGCCTTCTCGCCGAAGATCGCGCGCAGCAGGCGCTCCTCCGGGGTCAGCTCGGTCTCGCCCTTGGGCGTGACCTTGCCGACCAGGATGTCGCCCGCGCCGACCTCGGCACCGATGCGGATGATGCCGCGCTCGTCCAGGTCGGCCAGGACCTCCTCGGAGACGTTCGGGATGTCCCGGGTGATCTCCTCGGCGCCCAGCTTGGTGTCGCGCGCGTCGATCTCGTGCTCGTCGATGTGGATCGAGGTGAGCACGTCGTCCTGCACGAGGCGCTGCGACAGGATGATCGCGTCCTCGTAGTTGTGGCCCTCCCACGGCATGATCGCCACGAGCAGGTTCTTGCCCAGCGCCATCTCGCCGTCTTCGGTGCACGGCCCGTCGGCGATGACCTGACCGGCCTCGACGCGGTCGCCCTCGGCGACGATCGGCTTCTGGTTGATGCAGGTGCCCTGGTTGGACCGGCGGAACTTGTGCATCCCGTAGGTCTGGCGGGTGCCGTCGTCGGCCATGATCGTGATGAAGTCGGCGGACAGCTCCTCGACCACACCGGCCTTGGCCGCGGTGACCAGGTCGCCGCCGTCGACCGCGGCGCGAAGCTCCATGCCGGTGCCGACCAGCGGGGACTCGCTGCGCAGCAGCGGCACCGCCTGACGCTGCATGTTCGCGCCCATGAGGGCACGGTTGGCGGCGTCGTGCTCGAGGAACGGGATCATCGCGGTCGCGACCGACACCATCTGCCGCGGCGAGACGTCCATGTAGTCCACGTCGAACGGCTCGATGAACTCGACCTCGCCGCCCTTCTTGCGGACGAGCACGCGCTCCTCGGCGAAGTGGTTCTGGTCGTCGAGCGGCGCGTTCGCCTGGGCGATGACGTGCCGGTCTTCCTCGTCGGCGGTCAGGTAGTCGATCTGGTCGGTGACCTGGCCCTCGACGACCTTGCGGTACGGCGTCTCGATGAAGCCGAACGGGTTGACCCGCGCGTAGCTCGACAGCGAGCCGATCAGGCCGATGTTCGGGCCTTCCGGCGTCTCGATCGGACACATGCGGCCGTAGTGGCTGTGGTGGACGTCGCGGACCTCCATGCCGGCGCGCTCACGGGACAGACCGCCGGGGCCCAGCGCGGAAAGACGGCGCTTGTGGGTCAGGCCCGCGACCGGGTTGGTCTGGTCCATGAACTGCGACAGCTGGGAGGTCCCGAAGAACTCCTTGATCGCGGCGACGACCGGGCGGATGTTGATCAGGGTCTGCGGCGTGATCGCCTCGACGTCCTGAGTGGTCATCCGCTCGCGGACCACGCGCTCCATGCGGGACAGGCCGACCCGGATCTGGTTCTGGATCAGCTCGCCCACGGTGCGCAGACGGCGGTTGCCGAAGTGGTCGATGTCGTCGACCTCGACCGGGATGTCGGTGCGGTCGTCGCCCTCGCCCGCCAGCATCGTGGTCTCGCCCGCGTGCAGGCGGACCAGGTACTCGATGGTGGTGACGATGTCGTCCTCGGTCAGCACGCCGGTGTTCGTCGGCAGCGCCAGCCCGAGCTTCTTGTTGATCTTGTACCGGCCGACCTTGGCCAGGTCGTAGCGCTTGTCCTTGAAGAACAGGTTCTCCAGGAGCGTCTGGGCGCTCTCCTTCGTCGGCGGTTCGCCCGGGCGCAGCTTGCGGTAGATGTCGAGGAGCGCCTCGTCGGTACCGGCGGTGTGGTCCTTCTCGAGGGTGGCCAGCAGCGTCTCGGAGAAGTGGAACCGCTCGCGGATCGCCTCGGTGGTCCAGCCCAGCGCCTTCAGCAGCACGGTGACGGGCTGGCGGCGCTTGCGGTCGATGCGGACACCGACGGTGTCGCGCTTGTCGACGTCGAACTCGAGCCAGGCGCCGCGGCTGGGGATGACCTTGACGCTGAAGACGTCCTTGTCGGTGGTCTTGTCGATCGCCGTGTCGAAGTAGACACCGGGAGACCGGACCAGCTGCGAGACCACGACACGCTCGGTGCCGTTGATGATGAACGTGCCCTTGTTCGTCATGACCGGGAAGTCACCCATGAACACGGTCTGGCTCTTGATCTCGCCAGTGGTGTTGTTGGTGAACTCCGCGGTGACGAACAGCGGCGCCGCGTAGGTCATGTCCTTGTCCTTGCACTCCTCGACGGAGGCCTTGACCTCGTCGAAGCGCGGGTCGGAGAAGGACAGGGACATGGAGCCGGAGAAGTCCTCGATCGGGGAGATCTCGTTGAGGACTTCCTCAAGGCCGCCGACGGGGTTCTCGTCACCGGCATCGATGCGGCGCTGGAACCACATCTCGTTGCCGGTGAACCACTCGAACGACTGGATCTGCAGGTCCAGCAGGTTGGGCGTACCCAGAGGTTCACGGATCTTCGCGAACGAGACCCGGCGGGGGGCCCCGGGGATACCCGAGTTCGAAGCAGTGGAGTTGGTCGCAGCAGTGGCCTTGGTCGCGCGGGAGACTGCCAAGATGCGTCCTTCCAGGACAGTGAGCGGTTGACAGTCACATGCACTGCTCGCGTTAGCAAGCCGTATACGCGCCTGTCAAGGGTGCCGTGGTGCCCAACATCCTAGCTCTTGGCAAAGGGCGTGCGGAAAGTGGGCAGCGCAAAGGGGCAGTCTAGCCACAAAACAGGCGACTGTCGAGGCCCGCGCTCACTCGGCCCTCCCGCTGGAAGTCCTGTCGGGTACCAGCGTGACCCCGGACGGTCGCGGAGTCAAGATGCCACGCCCGAGATTCCTCTTTTGCAGCAGTGCCGGGCCGTTCACCGATAGGCGCTTGACCTGGGGAAACCCGTTTGCTACAAGCACCCACACCGCACGATCGCAGGCACTGCGTGGCAGCGGAGGCACAGAGCGTAGCCCAACGGGCGAACGGTCCGATGATCAGGAGGAAAGAGGTCGCAGAGGCGCCAGGACACGGCGCCGCGAAGGTCAGCTTCATCCGCACGGTCACTCGTCCCGGGCGCCGGCCCAGGCCACCTCGAACTCGGCCTGACCGATCTCCTGGGTGATCAACTCCGGGTCGTAGAGATCGACGATCGGAGGGTTGAGCGGCCAGTCCTCCGGCCCGCTGCGCACGCTTTCGCCGCCGAGTTCGACCTGCCGCAGCCTCCGCCCGTCGGGGCCGATCTCCATCAGGTAGTCGACGGGCTCGTCCACGTCTTCGTCCCACCGCCGACGCAGCCATACCGTCTCCCGGTCGGCCAACGCGCCGAAGCCGGGCCGACCGCGTTGTGCGGCACGCTGGTCCCTCAACCCTGACAGCTCATCCGGGACAGCCGCGGCGTCGATGTCGACCTCGGCCAGACCCCAGGTCTCCGCGTTCGCGACCATGTCGGGCGCGTCGACCACCTCGACCTCGGCGAAGGTCTCCCGAATCTCGCGGACCGACCGTGCGGTGATCCACCACCAGAGACCGCCCATGCCGTAGTCATGCAGGACGAGAAACCGCTGTTTGTCCATTTCAGCAGGTCGGAGCGGCTTTTCCGTCCGGCAGCGGCTGGTCGAGCATGTCGAAGTCAGTGATCTTCCACACCCCGTCGACCTTCTCCGCCCGAATCCCGAACTGAGCCCCACTGGCCGTCGTCTGGTTCTGCTCAGTCCGCGTAGTCGACTGATCAACGAACACCAGCATGTCGGCCTTGTCCTGCTCAAGCCGCGTCACGCCGAGGTCCCGGACCTTCGTCGTCAAGATCAGCTTCTGCGCCGGGGCCTGCTCCTTGAGCACCCCGAACAACTTGTCGTACTCACACACCGCGGTCCCGGCCAGATACTCCTTGACCGCCTTAGCCGTGGTGTCCAGCTCCGTGAAGTTGTACGACAGCGTCTTCTCGATCGCGACCGTCATCTTGCCCTTGACCTCGCTGGTCGCGGCGCTGTCGACCAGCGAGAGGTTGCCGCCGTCAGTGCCACCCGTGAGCGAGTCGGCCTGACCGCGGAACCAGATCGCGAGCCCCGCCAGCACGAGCGCGACCACCCCGAGAACGATCGCGAAGTTGATCGACTTGTTCCGCTCAGCGGCCGCGATCTCCTCGTCGGACCGCTCCTCCACCGGCAGCACCCGAACCCCGGACTGCTGCTCGGCCTCGGTCAGATCGACCGGCACACTCCGCCCAGCCGCCCGCCGCTTGCCCGCAGGCCGCGGCGACGGCACCGGAACGGGCTCCTCAGCGGGCTCATCAACCCCGAGATCAGGCTCCGAAACGACCTCTTCGCCGCCGTCCTCACCCCGGGCAGCCCCCACCCTCTCCGGGGGGACGGCCCCTGGCCAGTCTATCGGCGAGGGGGCTTCGGCGGTGAGATCGCCGCTGGGCTGTGGATCATTCGCCGGGGTTGTGGACAACTCGGCGGATGCCTCATCCGTGGTGGTCGACTCAGCAGGCTCCACGGCCTCGACCGGCTCCACGGGCTCCGGACGGTCGACGGGCTCGGCCGCGCCAGGGCGGTGCAAACCGGCCACCCGCGGGCGGCGGACGGGGGTCGTCGGCGGGGTGACCGGGCGGCGGCGGGACGGCGGGGTGGGCACGGTGGGAAGGGTCCTCTCGGAGGCGATCAGGCGAGCTAGGCGGGGGCGAAGGGGACGAACGCGATCCCGCTGAGCTTCCACCCCGCGTCCGTGCGTTCCAGTGCTCCCTGGACGCGCTGGTACTTCACGGTGGCGGGCTTGCCGTCGGGGGTCACATCGATGCGGATGGCTGCGATGATCGTCGCCTTGCCCTCGCGGTCGCGCAGGTCGGTGATGGCGGATTTGAGGACCCGCGCGGTGGTGACCGTCTTGGCCTGTTCGATGGTCGTCTTGCTGCTCGCGCGCCTGCCGACGACCTCGTCGTGCAGTGCGCCGACCGAGGCGTTGAGCCAGCGGTCGAGGTCCTTGTCGACGCTGCGGTAGTCGAGCGTGTTGAAGGTGATGATCGCCTGCTCGCCGACCCGGGTGACGTCGTCGCGCATCCGGGCGACCTCCAGGTCGTCATCACCGGATGCCTTGATCCAGGAGACGCCGAACCAGAGTGCGGCGGCGGCGCTGAGGACCACCAGGGCGAGCGCGATCGGCACGTACACGGTCGGTCGCCGTTTGGGTGCTTCCACCTCGTCGGTGACGTCGTCGGTCCGCGGTTCCGTGCTCGTCATAGCGCTCCAGGGTAGTACGGAAAGTCAGGCGGGCAGGCCGAGCAGGCTCGCGAGGCTGGCGAGGCCGCCGAGACCGGGCTGGGACACCGTGCCGGGGAGGCTGTTCTGCGCCATCTCCGCCAGCTGCTCGGAGCTCCGGTTCTGGTTGGCCGCGATCTGGTCCTGCGTCGGCGCCACCGGCTTGCCCCCGTACGGCGCGTTCTGCGAGCCGCGCACGTTGATCGGGCTGCCGACGGGCTCGGCGCAGTAGGCCTGGGAGTTCTCCGGGACGTCGGCCAGTTCGTTGCCGTCGCGGCGCTCGGTGCCCTCGTAGCCGCGGGTGCAGGACGGCGGGTCGAACAGGTTCAGCGCGAGACCCAGGTGGGCGGTGCCGTCGCCGGGGGTGACGGTCTTCGGGCCGACAGCGACGACCGGGTAGGCCACCAGCGCCAGCTGCAGCCCGTCGACCCGGCTGACCAGGATGTTCGACGTGGTGAGCAGGTTGGCGAACACGGCGCCGAGGCCGTTGCCGGATTCCCGAAGCAGGCCGGTGACGGCGTTGGCCGTGCCGGGCGTGGCCGCGATCAGCGTGCGGATCTGCGGGTCGGACACGCGCAGCTGCTCGGCGAGCAGCTTCAGGTCGCCCGCGAAGGACCGGATGTTGCCGGACTGCGCGGCCTGGGTCTTCAGGACGACGCCGCCGTCCTCGACCAGCTTGATCGTCTGCGGCAGGTGCTCGCGGGCGGCCGCGGTGAACGTGCCCGAGTTGTCGAGCAGCACCTGCAGGTCGTCGCCGGTGCCGGTGAACGCGCGCTCCAACTCGTCGACGACCGTGCGCAGCGAGTCGGTGGGGACCGACGAGGCGAGGCTGTCGAGGTCGCGGATCACCGTGTCGGTGCTGACCGGGGTGGTGGTCCGGTCCGCGGTGATGACCGAACCCTCCTTCAGCAGCTCGCCGCCGTCGTGGCGGGGCCGCAGGTCGACGTACTGCTCGCCGACCGCGGACCGGTTGGCGACCACGGCGTCGAGGTCGGCCGGGATCTCCGGGGCGGACGGGTCGATGTTGAGGTCGATCCGCATGCCGTCGTGGGTCAGCTTGATCTCGCCGACCCGGCCGACGTTGACGCCGCGGTAGGTGACCTCGGCGTTGGTGAAGATGCCGCCGGACTCGACCAGGTCCATCTTGACCCGGTAGCCGTCGGCGCCGAACACGCGGCCGAGGTCGGTGAACCGGAACGCCGCGTAGACCACCGCGACGACGGCGATGACCAGGAACGCGATGAGCTGGAGGCGGACTGTCTTGGTCAGCATCAGGAACCGCCTCCCAGCAGCACGTCGAAGAGGCCGCCGAGGCCGCGGTCGGTGGACTGCGCGCCCGGCTGGGCCGACTGGCCGTTGAGCGACGGCAGCGGCAGCGGCGCGGGCGCGTTGGACGGCACGCCGTCCTGGCCGCCCGCGATGCCGCTGAGCGGGCCGGGCAGGCCGAGGTCCTGCAGCGGGTTCTGCCTGCTGCGGCCCAGGTTGTCGATGACGCTCTGCAGGTTCAGGTCCAGCTTCAGGTACAGGTTGAAGTAGTCGCCCTTGACGCCCTTCACCGCCTGGTCGGTGAACGGGTAGGTGAACATCAGCTCCAGCGACTTCGGCAGGTCGCTGCCCGCCTCCCCGAGCTTCTGCAGCGTCGGGGCGAGCGCCTTGAGGTCGGCGACGAGGTCGTCCTGGCTCTTGTTCACCGTGTCGATCGCGACGCCGGAGAGCGTGTTGAGGCTCTGCAGCATGGTCACCAGCTGCTGGCGCTGCTCGGTGAGCACCTGCAGGCCGGGCCCGATGTTGTCGATCACGCCGACGATCTGGTCGCGCTGGGCGTTGAGCGAGCTGGCGAGCCGGTTGATCCCGTCGATGGCCCGGGTGATGTCGGCCTTGCCCGCGTCGAGCTCGGTGACCATGGTGTTGACGTTGTCGAGCAGGCCGCGGATGTTGGTCTCGTTGCCCGCGAGCGCGAGGTTGAGCTCCTTGGTGATGCTCTGGAGCTGCTCGACGCCGCCGCCGTTGAGCAGCAGCGACAGCGCGCCGAGGACTTCCTCGACCTCGGTGTTGCGGTTGGTCCGCTCCACCGGGATGACCGCGCCCTCGGCGAGCACGCCCTGGGCCTTGTCCCCGGGCGGCGCGCTCAGCTCGATGTACTTCTCGCCGAGCAGGCTCGACTGGCGCAGCTTGGCCAGCGCGTTGGCAGGCAGCGACACACCGCGGTTGACCAGCACGGTCACCTCGGCGGTCCACCCGTCGGAGGACAGCGCGATCTGGTCGACCCGGCCGACGGCGACCTCGTTGACCTTGACGCCGGACTGCGGCACCAGGTCGAGCGCGTCGCGCAGCTGGATCTTGACCGAGTACGGGTCGTCGCCGAGGTCGGCGCCGCCGGGCAGCGGCAGGTCGTAGATGCCGGTGAAACCGCAGCCCGACAGGGTCAGCGCGGCCGCGCCGCCCACGGCCAGGAGCTTGAGCCGGTTCATCGGGTGCCTCCTGAGCCGAACGCGTCGCCCGCCAGCGGCAGGGGCAGGGTCGGCAGCTTGCCGCTGCGCAGTCCGTCGATGACCTGCGCGGGCGACGGCAGCGGCACAAGGCCCTGCACGACCGGCGCGAGCTGGCCGCACACGTCGGCGAGCGTCTGCGGCAGGCCCGCCGGGGTGCCCTGGCGGACCAGGTTGCAGACCGTCACGATCGGCGGCTGGGACAGCTCGTTGATGTTGGCCCGCGCGTCGAGCGTGCCCGACGAGGCGTTGTAGGTGTTGACCAGGTTGCTCAGCGCCAGCGGGGCGATGTCGAGGGTCTCGGCGAGCGCGGCCCGCTGGTCCACCAGCACCTGGGTGATCGTGGTCAGCTTGTCCACATTGGACTTGATGCGGCCGCGGTTGTCGTTGATGAACTGCTGCACCGAGCCCAGCGCGATGCCGAGCTGGTCGACCGCGGCGGCCAGGTTCGTCCGCTCCCCGGCGAGGAACTTCGCCGCCTCGGCGAGCTGGGCGTTGAACTGCCGCACCTGCTCGTCGCTGCCCGCGAGGGTGGTGGAGAACTTCTGCAGGTTGTCGATGGTGGCGAACAGGTCCTGCGAGTTGCCCGACAGCGTGGTCGACAGCTTGCTCAGGTCGGTGACGGTGTCGTTGACCGCCTGGCCGTTGCCGTCGAGGTTCTTGGCCAGCGTGTTGAGCAGGTCGGACAGGGCGCCGTCCTTGTTGACCCCGTTGGGGCCGAGGGTCTGGCTGACCCGGCTCAGGCTCGCGTAGAGGTCGTCGACCTCCAGCGGCGCGGCCGTGCGCTCCTTGGGGATCACCGTGCCCGTGGCCATCTCCTCGCCGCCGGTGAAAGCGGGGGTGAGCTGGACGTAGCGGTCGGAGACCAGCGACGGGGCGACGATGACGGCCTTGGCGTCGGCGGGGACCTTGACGTCCCGGTCGACGAGCATGGTCACCTCGACCTGGTCGCCCTTGGGGACAACAGTGTCGATCGAGCCGACCTTGACGCCGAGCACCCGCACGTCGTTGTGCTCGTAGAGGCCGACGACGTTGGGGAACATGGCGGTGTAGCGCTTCTCGCCCGACTCCCGCAGCAGCCACCACAGCGCCGCGGCCACGAACAGCCCGAGGACGCAGACGATGGCGACGGTCCGCGCGAGGTCCTTCCCGCCCTTTGTCGCGAAGTTCATGACGGGTTCCCCAAACATCCCTGCTGGTTCAGCGGACCGAACGCCGGTGGGAGCAGGCCGCAGATGTAGTTGTCGAACCAGCGGCCGGTGCCGATCGCGTTGTTGAACTGGCGGGCGAACGGGGCGAACTTCTTGAGGCCCTCGGCCAGCGAGTCCTGGTTGCGCTGCAGCATCGCGGTCAGCTGGTCCAGGCTCTGCAGCACCGGACCGAGCTGGCCGTTGTTGTCGGCGACGAGGCCCTGCAGCTCGGTGGCCAGGGTCTTGGTGCCGACGAGCAGCGCGTCGATCGCCTTCTTGCGGTTGTTGATCTCGCCGAGCAGCAGGTTGCCGTCGGTGAGCAGCTTGACCACCTCGGCGTCGCGCTCGGCCAGGGTCTGGCTGATCTGCTTGGTGTTGTTCAGCAGCGTGGCCAGCTCCTGGTCGCGCGAGGAGATGGTGTGCGACAGCGATTGCAGGCCGGTGAGCGCGCCCTTGACCTCGTCCGGGGTGTCGGAGAACGTCTCGGCGATCACCTCGAAGCTCTTTGCGAGCTGGACGGTGTCGACCTCGTTGACGGTCTCGGCCAGGCCGCGGAAGGCTTCCAGCACGTCGTAGGGCGCCATGGTCCGCTCACGCGGGATGCGCGTGCCCGGGTCGAGCACTTCGGTGCCCTCGGGCTCCAGCGACAGGAACTTCTGGCCGAGCAGCGTCTTGATCTTGATCTCGGCGCGGGAGCGGTCGCCCACCCAGGCGTCCTTGACCTTGAACCGGACGACGACCTTGTCCCCGTCGAGGCCGACGTCGGACACCTTGCCGACCTTGATGCCCGCGATGCGGACCTCGTCGTCGGCCTGGATGCCCGCGGCCTCGGAGAACTCGGCGCTGTAGGTGGTGCCGCCGCCGATGACGGGCAGGTCGTCGGAGTTGATCGCCGCGACCATGAACAAGCCGATGACGATCAGGCTGACGATGCCGATCGGGATCGGATTGCGGGACCGGAAAGGCTTCACGACAGGCACCTTTCCTGGTTCGCCGGAAGGACGGGAATGTTGACCGGAGTGGTGATCAGGCCCGGGATCCCGATGTCGCCGGAGGCCTCGCAGAGGAAGAAGTTGAACCACGAGCCGTAGCTGACGGTGCGGGTCATCGTGCCCAGCTTCGTCGGCAGGAACTGCACGAAGTGCTCGACGGTCTTCTCGTTGGCGTTGAGGCTGTTCGTCAGGTTCCCGAGCGCGGCGATGTCCTGCTTGAGCGGCTCACGCGCCTGCTGCAGCAGCCCGGAGGTGCTGGTGGCCAGGCCGCCGAGGGCGTCGATCGCGTCGCCGATCGGCTCGCGATCCTCGGCCAGGCCGCTGACCAGCTGCTGGATCTGCACGACGAGCTGCGAGAGCTGCTCACCGCGGGAGTTGACCGCGCCGAGCACACCGTTGAGGTTGCTGATGACCTCGCCGATCACCGCGTCCTTGTCGGCGATCGCGGTGGTCAGCGACGCGGTGTGCGCCAGCAGGTTCTCCACCGTGCCGCCCTCGCCCTGCAGGACCGTGATCAGCTCGTAGGACAGCTTGTTCACGTCGTCCGGCGACAGCGCGCGGAACAGCGGCTTGAAGCCGTTGAACAGCTCGGTGAGGTCCAGTGCCGGGCGGGTGCGCTCCAGCGGGATGTTGTCGCCCGGGTTGAGCACGGCGTTCGGGTCGTAGCCCGCGCCCTGGGTCAGCGAGATGTAGCGCTGGCCGACCAGGTTGCGGAACTTGATCGTGGCCATGACCGACGCGGGCAGCTTGCGGCCCGAGGACACCGAGAACTTGACCTGCGCCTGGTTGCGGTCGGCGACCGACACCTCGTCGACCTGGCCGACCCGGACACCGGCAATGCGCACGTCGTCGCCGGGGAGCAGCAGCGTCGCGTCGGAGAACCGGGCGGTGTAGGACTCGGTCGAGCTGAGGTTGGTGTTGGCGATGCTGATGGCCAGCACCCCGGTCGCGGCGATGGTGATCGCCATGAACAGGGCCAGCTTGATCAGCGGGGCGGCGAGACCTCTCATCGGAAGCTCACCTCCGCACCGCGGAAGGCCGGGCCGAGCAGCAGCGTGCTCCACGACGGCACCTGGTCCGGGCTCATCCCCATGCCCGGGGCGATCAGCTGGGACACGAAGGCGATCTCCTGCGGCGAGTTGGGCAGTCCGAGCCCGTCCGAGCCCGCGCCGTTGGGGGTCGTGTACTGCGCGACGTTCGACCCGGGCAGCAGGCCGTCGTTGGCCGGACGCGACGCGGTCGGGGACGACGCGCCGTCCTTGAGCGGGCCGTCCGGCGGGCTCTGCGGGAACGGGGTCGGGAACTGGGTGAAGTCGTAGCAGCGCGGACCGCGGTCCTCCTGGTAGCGCGGCTCGTCCTTGCCCGGCTTGTACGGGCCGCGGTTGACCGTGACCTCGATGGTGGCGTGCAGACCGGGCTTGTTCGTGCCCTTGCCGAGCGCGGTGTCGATGATCGGCACCGCCTCGGCCATCTGCCGCAGCATGCACGGGTACTGCGGGGAGTACCTGGCCAGCGTCTCCAGCGTCGGGCGGGCCGAGTCGGCCAACTGGATCAGGTTGGCGCTGTTGGCCCGCAGGAACGACTCGAGGTCGCGCGCGGCGGTGGTGGTCGTGGCGAACAGCGTGTCGAGGTTGGCCCGCTGCTCGGCGATGGTCTTGGAGGTCACCGTCAGGTCGGTGAGCGCCTGGACCAGGTCCGGGGTCACGTCGCCGTAGGTCTCGCTGACCGTGGCCAGGCTGCGCAGGTCCTCGCGCAGCTTCGGCAGGTGCGGGTTGACCTCGCCGACGAGTTCGCCGAGGTCGGCCAGGGTGGTGCCCAGGTCCTTGCCGCGGCCCTGCAGGGCGGTCGAGATCGCGGTGAGCGTGCTCGACAGCTTCTGCGGCTGCACGGCCTGCAGCACCGGCAGCAGGCTCTCGAAAGCCTGCTCCAGCTCGACGGCCTTGGTCGTCTTGTCCTGCTTGATGTTGTCCCCGGCGCGCAGCGAGCCCTCCGCGGCCTGCTCAGGGATCTGCAGGGAGACGTAGCGCTCGCCGAACAGCGTCTTGGGCAGGAAGCGCGCGGCGACGTTGCTCGGGATCACGTCGATCTTCTCGGGATCGATCGCGAGGTCGAGCACGGCGCCGTCGGCGGTCGGGGTGATCTTGCGGACCTCGCCGACGACGAGGCCGCGGACCTTGACGTCGGAGTGGACCGCGAGCTGGTTGCCGACCTTGTCGGTGGTCAGGGTGACCTTGGCGACCGGCGTGAACGCCTTGTTGTACATCGCGACGGACAGGGCAACGAGGCCGAGGATCACCGCGATGAACGCCAGGCCGAGGAGCCTGCGCTTGATCGTCTTGCCGAGACCCTTGGCGCTCATCCCGCGATCCTCACCGTCGTCGTGGTGCCCCAGATCGCGAAGCCGATGAAGAAGTTCACCAGCGCGACGGTGACGATGGTGGTGCGCACCGCCCGGCCCACCGCGACGCCGACGCCCGCGGGGCCGCCGCTGGCGTTGTAGCCGTAGTAGCAGTGGGTCAGGATGATGATGACCGCGAAGATCAACACCTTGCCGAACGACCAGAACACGTCTTCTGGTGGCAAGAAGAGGTTGAAGTAATGGTCATAGGTGCCCGCTGACTGGCCGTAGAAATAGACCGTGATCGTTCTGGACGCCATATACGACGACAGCAGGCCGATGATGTAGAGCGGGATGACCGCGATGAAGCCCGCGATGATCCGGGTGGTCACCAGGAACGGCAGGCTCGGCACGGCCATGACCTCGAGCGCGTCGATCTCCTCGGAGATGCGCATTGCGCCGAGTTGGGCGGTGAAGCCCGAGCCGACCGTCGCCGACAGCGCCAGGCCAGCCACCAGCGGGGCGACCTCGCGGGTGTTGATGTAGGCCGAGGCGAAGCCGGAGAACGCCGCGGTGCCGATCTGGTCGAGCGCGGCGTAGCCCTGCAGGCCGACGACGATGCCGGTGAACACGGTCAGACCGACCATGACGCCGACGGTGCCGCCGATGACCGCGAGCGCGCCGCTGCCGAAGCTGACCTCAGCCAGCAGGCGCATGGTCTCGCGCATGTAGCGGCGCAGCGCCCGGGGAATCCAGGCGAGCGCGCGGATGTAGAACGAGAGCTGGTCGCCGAGGTCGTCGAGGGTCCGCAGTGGACGGTCGACGACCTTCTTGGCGGTGTCGGTCACGGCCATGGTCAGCTCCCCTTCGCCGGGACGACCTGCAGGTAGACCGCGGTCAGCACGAAGTTGACGAAGAACAGCAGCAGGAAGGTGATGACGACGGACTGGTTCACCGCGTCGCCGACCCCCTTCGGGCCACCCTTCGGGTTGAGGCCGCGGTAGGCGGCCACGACGCCTGCGATGAAGCCGTAGATCAGCGCCTTCAGCTCGCTGATCCACAGGTCGGGCAGCTGCGCCAGGGCCGAGAAGCTGGCCAGGTACGCACCTGGTGTGCCGCCCTGCAGGACGACGTTGAAGAAGTAGCCGCCCATCACGCCGACGACGCTGACCAGGCCGTTGAGCAGCACGGCGACCAGCATCGCGGCGAGCACCCTGGGCACCACCAGGCGCTGGATCGGCGAGACCCCGAGCACCTCCATGGCGTCGATCTCCTCGCGGATGGTCCGCGAGCCGATGTCGGCGCAGATCGCCGACCCGCCCGCGCCCGCCACGAGCAGCGCGGTCACCAGGGGCGCGGCCTGCTGGATGATCGCGAGCACGCTGGCCGCGCCGGTGAACGACTGCGCGCCGAGCTGCACGATCAGCGTGCCGAGTTGCAGGGCCACGATCGCGCCGAACGGGATCGCCACGAGCGCGGTCGGCAGGATCGTCACGCTGGCGATGAACCAGCACTGCTGGATGAACTCCCGCGTCTGGAACGGCCGCCGGAAGATGTTGACCACGACGTCGAGCGCGAGCGCGAACAGGCGCCCGGTCTCGCGCAGCGCCCCGGCTCCGGGGAAGTTGGCGGTCGCGGTCGTCACTTGGCACCGCCGGGGGGCTGCTGCCAGCCCGACTCGGGCAGCCTGGCCACCTGGGTGTCGGCGAGGTCGCCGTGGAAGCTCCGCGGCGGGTCGGCCACTGGGCGCGGCTGCGTCCGGGGAATCGGCTGGGGACGCGGCGCGTTGACCGGCTGCGTGGCGGCGGGCACGAGGTGGGAGTGCACGTTGTAGCGGGCACGCTCCTCGTCGGTCAGCGACTGGATGATGCCTTCCTGCGCCGCGGGCGGCAGCGTGTGCAGGATCCGCATGACCCGGTCCTTGCGGCGGCGCACCCCGGCGCGCACGGGCATGCCCGGCGTCGGCTCGATCTGCGGCACCACACCACGCAGGTCCTCCTCCGACGACCCGTCGGAGTGCCCGGCGTCGGCGTGCGCCTGCTCCCGCGCCATCTGCGCGGCGTCCTTCTCCTCGGACATGCCGATCGGCCCGAGCCTGCGGCCGTTGAGGAACTGCTCCACGACCGGCTCGTCGCTGGTCAGCAGCACCTCGCGCGGCCCGAACATCACCAGCTCCTTGCGGAACAGCATGCCCAGGTTGTCCGGCACCGTCCGCGCCAGGTTGATGTTGTGCGTGACGATGAGAATGGTGGCGTCGATCTGCGCGTTCAGGTCGATGAGCAGCTGCGACAGGTAGGCGGTGCGGACCGGGTCGAGCCCGGAGTCCGGCTCGTCGCACAGGATGATCTCGGGGTCCAGCACCAGCGCACGGGCCAGCCCGGCGCGCTTGCGCATACCGCCGGAGATCTCGCCGGGGAGCTTCTTCTCCGCGCCCTGCAGACCGGTCAGTTCGAGCTTCTCGAGCACGATCCGCTTGATCTCGGCCTCGGACTTCTTCGTGTGCTCCCGCAGCGGGAACGCAACGTTGTCGAAGAGGTTCATCGAGCCGAAGAGCGCGCCGTCCTGGAAGAGGACGCCGAAGAGCTTGCGGGTCTCGTAGAGCTTGGCCTCGCTGCAGGTGACGATGTCGACGCCGTTGATGACGCACTTGCCGCGGTCGGGCTTGAGCAGCCCGATCATGGACTTGAGGAAGACGGACTTGCCGGTACCCGACGGGCCCAGCATGACCGAGACCTCGCCTGGCGGGAGCGTCAAGGTGACGTCGCGCCAGATGGCCTGCTTACCGAAGGACTTGGTCAGACCCTCGATGACCACCTCGGCGCCCATCGAACCTCCCGAACTCAGCCACCACCGGACCGCTCCGCCCGCGTGAACGGTGTCTTCCATGCAACGACGGCGGTCCTTCTGAGTTACTGCAGAAGTTACCGCCGAGTTGGGAACGTACCTGGATGGGCCTTGTCACACGAATCCGGGTATGACCTAGCGCACAGTCAACAGTGCTGAGCTGGGGGGTTGCTCATCTGGGCACAGTTGCGCGGGTCTGTGGCGGACGGCCATCGCACAACAAAACCGGGGTCCCGCGCTGTGCGCGGGACCCCGGTGAAGGTGAAGCGGGTGAAGCGTCAGATCACTTGACGGCGATCTTGGCGCCAGCGGCCTCGAGCTTCTCCTTGGCGGCCTCGGCGGCCTCCTTGTTGACCTTCTCCAGGATCGCCTTCGGAGCGGCCTCGACCAGCTCCTTGGCCTCCTTCAGGCCCAGGCCGGAGACGACCTCACGCACGACCTTGATGACCTGGATCTTCTTGTCACCGGCCGACTCGAGGACGACGTCGAACTCGTCCTGCTCCTCAGCGGCCTCGGCCGGAGCGGCGGCGCCACCGACAGCGGCGACGGCGACGGGCGCGGCGGCGGTGACCTCGAAGGTCTCCTCGAACTGCTTCACGAACTCGGACAGCTCGAGCAGCGTCATTTCCTTGAACGCGTCGAGCAGCTCGTCGGTGCTGAGCTTCGCCATGGTGGCGGTTCCTTTCACTTGCACACCCGGTCTAGCGGGCGCGGGTTATTTCCGGGTGGTTTCGTTCAGCTCTCGGCTGCGACAGCGTCCTCAGCGGGAGCCTCGGCGGCGGGGGCGGAGTCGCCCTCGGCCGCGCGCTTCTCCTGCAGGGCAGCGGCCAGGCGGGCGATCTGCGAAGCCGGGGCCTGGAACAGCCCGGCGGCCTTGCTGAGGTTGCCCTTCATCGCGCCCGCCAGCTTGGCGAGCAGCACCTCGCGGGAGTCGAGGTCCGCGATCTTCGCGACCTCTTCCACCGTGAGCGGGCGGCCATCCATGTAGCCGCCCTTGATGACCAGACCCTTGTTGTCCTTCGCGAAGTCGCGCAGGGCCTTCGCCGCGTCCACCGGTTCGCCTTCGACGAAGGCGATCGCGGTCGGACCGATGAAGAGGCTCTCCAGCCCGTTGACACCCGCGTCGGCGGCAGCCCGCTGGACGAGGGTGTTCTTCGCGACGCGATAGGTCGTGCCAGTGCCGAGAGCGCGACGCAGCGTGGTCAGCTGCGACACGGTGAGGCCCGTGTACTCGGTGACGACGGCAGCCGAGCTGTTGCGGAACTTGTCCGCGATCTCGGCGACTGCGTTCACCTTCTCAGGCTTCGCCATGGTCGCCTCCTCTCGTGTGGGTGTCGCCGGTATCGCCGACCCCAGAGACGACAAACGCCCCGGCGCAAAGCGGCACGGGGCGTGACAAGCGCGCGAGGGCGCTCGAAACCTTCCTCGTCCTCCCTGCGCGGGCCGCCCACTCGGGGCCTTCGTCTTCGTCCACCCTGGGATGTCGGAAGAAACCAGCGGTCTTCGGTAGAACCATCGAACAGAGTACGTGGTGCTCGGCGCGGTCTCCAAATCGGGTCCACGGCATGATGAACAACGTGGCCGACAACGACGAGCCCAAGGGCCTGCCCCCCGCCGCCGGTGACCGCGGCATCTGGCCGACCGACCCCCAGGTGCCGTACGTCCCGCCAGGCGACATCCCCGCACCCCCACCCGCGACCCAGGACTCCGCCGAGTGGCGCGAGTTCCAGGAGTTCCAGCGCTTCAAGGAGTTCCAGCGCGGCGAACTCCCCGCCGCCCGCAAGCGCCCGCTGTGGCTGCGGATCCTGCTGGGCAAGTGGGTCCGCCGCCTGGTGTTCCTGCTGATCCTGTTCATCGGCGCGATCTGGGCCTACCAGCACTACTTCGGCAACCCCGACGACGATCTCCCCGCGTCCCAGACCGGCGGCGGGAAGACCGACCGCACCGTGCTGTTCGCGTCCACGCCGAAGGAAGCGGTCCGCGCCCTGTACGACAACATCGCCCAGAACATCCCGGGCGACGCGTGTTCGCGGTTCGAGACCGAGGCCGTCGCGCAGGAGTTCGCCAACGCCTTCAACGCCCCCGACTGCCCCATCGCGGTCGAGCGCCTGAACGCCCAGGTGGGCAAGGCCAACGACTACGCAGAGCCGTACTTCCCGCCCCGCATGGACCTGCTGCCGAACGCGAGCGGCCTGGTCGTGGTCAGCTCGTGCGAGATGGAGGTCCGCGACGGCCCACGCCTGGGGAAACTCACGGTGAAGAAGATCCCCAACGCGCGTGGGGAACAGTGGACGATCTCCGACTACAGCAAAGAGGCGTGTACCGCCGTTCAGCCCACTGGCTGATCCACCTCAGGTAGGACGCCCGCTTACGCCCCACCTGGCTAGCGTCCCAAGCCATGAGCACACATGACAGCGCCTCGGCTGGCGTGTTCCTGGTGGGGATCTACGAGGGCGTACTGCCGCTGGTGTCGAAGGTCTTCGACTGGCACCCGTTCCTGGCTTTCCCGCTGCGGCTGCCGAACCCGTGGTGGTGGATCGTCTCGGTCGCCGTGATCATCGTGGCGGTCATCGCCCTGGACGCCATAGACAAGGCCAAGAAGCGCGCGGCCTGAAACGCGAAGAAGGCCCCGCCGAAGCGGGGCCTTCTTCCATGAGAACAGATCAGGCGTTGGCCTGAGCGTCGTCTTCCAGCAGGTTGCGGGTCCGGGTCGGGTCGACCGGGATGCCGGGGCCCATCGTGGTGCTGAAGGTGATCTTCTTCAGGAAGCGGCCCTTGGCGGCGGACGGCTTCGCACGGAGGATCTCGTCCAGCGCGGCGGCGTAGTTCTCGACGAGCTTGCTCTGCTCGAACGACGCCTTGCCGATGACGATGTGCAGGTTGGCCTGCTTGTCGACGCGGAAGTTGATCTTACCGCCCTTGATCTCGTTGACCGCCTTGGTGACATCCGGGGTCACCGTGCCGGTCTTCGGGTTCGGCATCAGGCCACGCGGGCCGAGGATGCGGGCGATGCGGCCGACCTTGGCCATCTGGTCCGGGGTCGCGATGGCGGCGTCGAAGTCGAGCCACCCGCCCTGGATCCGCTCGATGAGGTCTTCGGAGCCCACGGCGTCCGCACCGGCGGCCTCGGCCTCGGCGGCCTTGTCGCCGGTCGCGAAGACGATGACGCGGGCGGTCTTGCCGGTGCCGTGCGGCAGGTTGACGGTGCCGCGGACCATCTGGTCGGCCTTACGCGGGTCGACGCCGAGCCGGATGGCGACCTCGACGGTCGCGTCCAGCTTCACCTTGGAGGTCTCCTTGGCGAGCTGAGCGGCCTGGAGCGGGGTGTAGAGCCGCTCCTTGTCCACCAGCTCGGCGGCCTGACGGTAGGCCTTGCTGCGCTTTGCCATTGCTGTTCCTCAATTTCGTAGCACGCCCTGGGCAGGAAATCCCGAGCGTCTGGATCAGTCGTGGTGCGGACCAGCGCCTGGCCCTCCCACACTTGCTGGGTACTGCGGTCTAGCTATTCGACGACGATGCCCATGGACCGAGCAGTACCGGCGATGATCTTCGCGGCCTGGTCGATGTCGTTGGCGTTGAGGTCGGCCTTCTTGGTCTCGGCGATCTCGCGCACCTGGTCCCAGGTCACCTTGGCGACCTTGGTCTTGTGCGGCTCAGCCGAGCCCTTGTCCACACCGGCGGCCTTGAGCAGCATGCGCGCGGCGGGCGGGGTCTTCAGCTTGAAGTCGAACGAGCGGTCCTCGTACACGGAGATCTCGACCGGCACCACGGTGCCACGCTGCGACTCGGTCGCGGCGTTGTAGGCCTTGCAGAACTCCATGATGTTGACGCCGTGCTGGCCCAGCGCGGGGCCGACCGGCGGGGCCGGGTTGGCCTGGCCCGCCGTGATCTGCAGCTTGATGATCGCTGCGAGCTTCTTCTTCTTCGGTGGCATGTCCGTACTTTCCTGTTATCGCGTTGTCCACCGGGCGCGAATGGCTGCGCCCCCGGTGGCCGTCCGGTCCGATGCGGACCGGTCAGATCTTGGAGACCTGGGTGAACGACAGCTCGACCGGGGTCTCCCGGCCGAAGATCGACACCAGGACCTTCAGCTTCTGCCCGTCGGCGTTGACCTCGCTGATGGTGGCGGGCAGCGTGGCGAACGGGCCGTCCATGACGGTGACCGACTCGCCGACCTCGAAGTCCACCTCGACCTGCGGGCCACGGGCCTGCGTGGTGGCCGACCCCTTCGCGGGCTTGGCCTCCTCGACCTGCGGGAGGAGGAACTTCAGCACCTCGTCGATGGTCAGCGGCGACGGCTTGGAGGTCGCGCCGACGAAGCCCGTCACGCCCGGGGTGTTGCGCACCGCGGACCACGACGGGTCGTTGAGCTCCATGCGGACCAGGATGTAGCCGGGCAGCACCTTGCGCTGCACCTGCTTGCGCTGGCCGTTCTTGATCTCGGTGACCTCTTCGGTCGGCACCTCGACCTGGAAGATGTAGTCCTCCATGTCGAGAGTCTGGATGCGCGTCTCGAGGTTGGTCTTGACCTTGTTCTCGTAGCCCGCGTAGGAGTGCACGACGTACCAGTCGCCCGGGGCGCGGCGCAGGGCGTCGCGCATCTCGGCTACCGGATCCGCCGGGGCCTCGTCGATCGGTGCGGCCTGCGCCGGGACCTCAGCGTCGACGGAGTCGTCGTCGCTGCTGTCTTCGGCGGAGTCCGCGGCGTCGGCAGGGGCGCTGCCAACACGGCCGTCGGCCGACTCGAGGATCTCCTCGTCGTCGGTCAGGCTGGTCAGCTCGCTACCGTCGGCGGCGCCGTTCTCGGAGGTCACAGTTGGTCTCGCTTCCTTTCATGAATCACGTGCTCCGGGTATTCGACCGGTGCGCCGCGTCGGGCGCAAATCAGCCGAACAGCCAGAACACGCCCTTGCCGAGGCCGAGGTCCAGGCCAGAGATGAGGGCGATCATGAAGGCCACGAACACCAGCACCACGGTGGTGTAGGCGATCATCTGCTTGCGCGTGGGCCAGATGACCTTGCGCAGCTCGGCGACGACCTCGCGGAGGAACCGGGAGAAGCGGGCGAAGATCGAGCCCTTCGACTCCTTGCGGTCCCGGGTGGGCGTCGGGCGCCCCTTCTTGTCGGGGGCCGTGGCGTCGGACTTGGCGACCGCCTTGGCCTTCTCCGCCTTGGTCTCGGCGTCCTTGCGGGCGGCCGGACGGGCCGTGCCGCGACGCTCACGCCGCGCAGCGGCGGTGACCGGACGAGAAGGGCGCTCCTGCCCCTCTTCCCGCTCCTTGTCCTCGGCCACGCCATCCTCCACTCGATGTGTACTACCCGGTCCGGTGAGGGATCACCCGCACTCGGACGCAAACGCAGGGGCGACAGGACTCGAACCTGCAACCTGCGGTTTTGGAGACCGCTGCTCTACCAATTGAGCTACACCCCTTCGCGAGGCCCGTATGGGCCGCGCTCGGGCGCCTCTGACTGACCCACTTTATCGCCAAGTGGAATCGGCCAGGGCGCTCAAGCACGGAAGCATACGGCACCCGGCCCGAGGCACCGCAACCGAGTACCCCGAGCCGGCCCCGCAGGCCGTCTGAAAGCCCCTAACCGCTGTGCTGACCAGTGCCGACCCGCAACGATGCCAGCGCGTCGGCCAGCCGGGTGATGCCTTCCTCGATCTGGTCGACCCGCACACCCGAGTACGCCATGCGCAGCGTCGACTCGCCACCCTCGAGCAGGAAGTCGGTGCCCTTCACGAAGGTCACCCCGCGCTCCTCGGCGGCGGTCAGCAGCTTGGCCACGTCCACGCCGTCGCCGAGCTCGACCCACATGAAGTAGCCGCCCTCGGGGGCGGTGAACTTCGCCTCCGGGATGTGCTTCTCCAGCGCCGCGCACAGCACGGCCACGCGCTCGGCCAGCGCCGCGTTCACCGTGGCGATGGAGCGCTCCATGCCGCCGCTGACGCAGAACTGGTGCACGATCGCCTGGCTGAGCATGTTCGGCGAGATGTAGGTGTTGGTCGCCCGCACGCGGACCCGGTCGATCAGCTCGGTCGAGCCGACCAGGTAGCCCACGCGGGTGCCCGGCGCCACGGTCTTGGAGAACGAACTGGCGAACACGACCCGGCCGCGGCCCTCGTCGAGCTCCAGCATCGACGGCAGCGTCTCGCCGGCGAAGCGGATCCGCACGTACGGGTCGTCCTCGAAGATGACGAAGTCGTACTGCTCGGCCAGCTCCAGCAGGCGCTTGCGCTTGGCCAGGCTCAGCGTGTAGCCGGCCGGGTTCTGGAAGTTGGGGATGATGTGCGCGAACGTCGGCCGCAGACCGCCCTCGAGCAGCGCGGCGAGCTCCTCGGTGTCGATGCCGTCGACGTCGAGGGAGACCGGCCGCACGTCGGCGTCGCGGCCGCGCAGGCCCAGCAGGGTGCGGTCGTAGGTCGGCTTCTCGACGATGACCGGCTCGCCGGGCTTGACCAGCTCGTCGAACAGGAACGCGTCCGCCTGCATCGAGCCGTTGGTGACCAGCACCTGGTCGACCGGCACACCGTGCAGGTCCGCGAGGAACTTGCGCAGCGGGGGGTAGCCGACGGCGGTGCCGTAGCCGAGCGCGCCGCCGGGGTCGGTGGTGAGTGCGGCGTCCGCGGCGGCCTTGAGGCCGTCGACATCGATGATGTCGAGAGAAGGGGCGCCACGGGCGAAGGAGATGAGTTCGTTGGCCGTCACGCGTGAAATCTAGATGAACCGCGCCCGGGGAGCCTTTCGGGGGCTCCCCGGGCGCCGTCGGCTCAGGCCTGGAACGGGGCCAGGGCGGCGATCGCGGAGGCGCGCTCGGCGTACTTCCACTTGGCGAGGTCGCCGACCGACTTGATGCCCAGCTCGGCCAGCAGCTCGTCGTGCTTGGTGGTCAGGCCCTCCAGCGCCGACGGGGGCGCGTCGAGCAGCTCCGCCAGGCTCTTGTCCTCGTAGGCCTTGTCGACGAGCTTGTTCAGGTTCACAGCCACGGAAACGTCCTCCGGATCAGGGTGATTGCGATCACTTAGCGTGCTCAGCCTGCACCCGAATGGAGGTCACCGCAACGGTGTCCAGTGACGTTTCCCCAAACTCCCTATGAACGGGGGCGGACGACGGCGACCGGCTTGCCGAGGACGGTCTTGCCGTCGAACTTCGCGGTCAGGTCGATCCGGACCGTCCCGTCGTCGTTCACCGCGCCGATCTTGCCGCTGACCTCGACGATCGCGCCCTTGTCGTCGTTGGGCACCACGACGGGCCGGGTGAAGCGGGCGCTGTAGGCGACCACCTCGCCGCCCCAGTCGGTGGCGACGCGGCCCGCGATGGCCATGGTGAGCATGCCGTGGGCGATCACGTCGGGTAGTCCGACCTCGCGGGCGAACCGCTCGTTCCAGTGAATGGGGTTGAAGTCGAGCGCGGCGCCCGCGTACCGGACCAGGTCCTCGCGGGTGATCGTCACCTCGATGGTGGGCAGCTCGTCGCCGACGCTGGTCATGCCTGCTCCTCCTCGGCGTCGCGCACCACGAGCTGCGCCTTGGCGGTCACCACGGGCTCGCCGCCGTCGCCGGAGATCTCCGCGCGCAGGGTGATGAAGTCGTTCCCGGCGCGGCTCATGATGTTGTCGACGTACGCGTTGACCGTGAGCCGGTCGCCCGCCACGACGGCGCGGTGGAACTCGAAGCTCTGGTCGCCGTGCACCATCCGGCTGTAGTCCAGGCCGAGCTCGGGGTCGGAGACGATCGAGTTGATCGCCGCCAGGTTGATGATCGTGGTGAACGTCGGCGGTGCCGTCACGTCGGGGTATCCGGCCGCGCGGGCCGCCTCCGGGTCGAGGTAGAGCGGGTTGGTGTCCCCGATCGCCTCGGCGAACTCCCGGATCTTCGCCCGGCTTACCTCATACACCTCGGACGGCGGGTACGCGCGTCCCACGAAAGACTGGTCCAGTGCCACCGGAACAACCTACCCAACAAGCAGCGAAGGCCGCCCCAGCACCTGGGACGGCCTCACGCGTTCGCTGACACGAGTGTCAGCGGGTTTCCTTGTGCAGCTTGTGCGTCTTGCAGTTCGGGCAGAACTTCTTCATCTCAAGGCGATCCGGGTCGTTGCGCCGGTTCTTCTTGGTGATGTAGTTGCGGTGCTTGCAAGTCTCACACGCGAGCGTGATCTTCGGCCGCACGTCAGTAGAAGCCACAACAACCTTCCTTACATGACCAGAGAACCCGACCACCAAGGACGGGAGTCCGGGGGCGTGCCCCGGGTGGGATCTGCGTAGCGATGGCCGGACTTGAACCGGCGACACAGCGATTATGAGTCGCTTGCTCTACCGACTGAGCTACACCGCTTTGTTACTGCTCTTGAGTTACTGCTCGACATGGATCAAGCCGCGCGACACCGCAGATATTTCCGGTGCCTCGCGGCCGATCTGCCGAGCCCCTTTACGGAATCGAACCGTAGACCTTCTCCTTACCATGGAGACGCTCTGCCGACTGAGCTAAAGGGGCCTGTCCCTGGGGACGGGCGTAACTTTACACAGCCCTGCGCCCAGCTCCAAAACGGGGGGTGGGGTTAGGAGAGCAAGGTCAGCACGGTCTCGTCGCGCAAGCCTTTGGCCTGCGTGGTTCGCGCTTGCAACCACGCTTCGAGCCTGCTCTCCGACAGCGGCCGGGAGATCAGGTAGCCCTGCGCCACGTCGCAGCCCATGGCCGCGAGCTGGTCGCGCGCAACGTCTTCCTCAACGCCCTCGGCCACCACGGTCAGGCCGAGCGAGTGGCCGAGTTCGACGATGGAGCGCACGACGGCGAGGTCGCCGAGGTCGGTGCCCATGCCGAGCACGAAGCTCTTGTCGATCTTCACCTCGTCCACCGGGAGCTGCCGCAGGTAGGCCAGCGACGAGTAGCCGGTGCCGAAGTCGTCCACGGCGAGCACGACGCCGAGCGCGTGCAGCCTGCGCAGCACCGGGAGTGCCCGCTGCGGGTCGGCCATGACGCCGGACTCGGTCAGCTCCAGGGTGAGCAGCTCCGGCGGCACACCGTGCTTCTCCAGCGCCGCGGCGACGCGGTCGGGGAAGTTGGCGTCGTCGAGGCTGCGCACCGAGAGGTTGACCGCCGCCGAGATCCGCAGCCCGCGGTCCATCCACTTGCGGACCCGGTTGAGCGCCTGGTCCATCACGAAGCCGGTCAGCGCGTCGACCAGGCCCGCGGCCTCGACCGCGGGGACGAACTCGTCCGGGTCGAGCTTGCCGAACTCGGGGTGGCGCCAGCGGACCAGCGCCTCGACGCCGAGGACCTGGCGGCTGGGCAGCGCGACCTTGGGCTGGTAGTGGACCTTGACCTGGCCGGTCTCCAGCGCCTGCCGGAACTGGGTGACCAGTTGGAAGCGGCGCAGGAAGATCTGCCCCATGGTGGGCAGGTAGGCGCGCACGTGCTCGCCGCTGGTCCGCGCGGCGCGCAGGGCGACGTCGGCCCGCTGCAGCAGCGCGTCGACGTCGAGCTCGACCGAGCGGGACTCGCCGTCGACCGACTGCGGCGTCGAGTAGCCGACGACGGAGTTGGCCTCCACGGTGAGCCGGTCGACCGGGTAGGGCGCGGCGAGGATGGCGCGCAGCCGCTCGGCTGTCGCCTGTGCCGACTCGTCGTCGGTGTCGACGAGGAGCGCGGCGAAGGCGCCGCCTTCCAGCCGGGCGATGGCGACGTCGGTGCCGAGCGCGTCGCGCAGGCGGCGGCCCGCGGCGACGACCATCCGGTCGCTCCACGCGTAGCCGAGCGCGTCGGAGACAGTGGCGAGGATGTCGAGGTCGATGCGCAGCACGACCGACTCGGGATGCCGTCGCAGCGGCTCACCGGCGGCGCGGCGGAAGCCGAGGCGGTTGAGCAGGCCGGTCAGCGGGTCGTGGTAGGCGTCGTGGCGCAGGGTGGCGAGCAGCCTGCGGTTGTCCATGGCGGTGGCGAGGTGGCTGGCCATGGTGCCGATGAGCCGCACGTCGGGGCGGCCGAAGCCGCGCCAGCGGGACAGCTTGTCGTGCGCCTCGACGACGCCGAGCAGGTGGCTGCCGCTGCGCAGCGGCACGACCAGGGCCTCGTCGGCGCCGCGGCGCATGAGCGCGTGGCGGATCTCGGGGGCGGCGTCGCCGCGGCGGAAGTGCCGGACCTGGCCGCCGGGCAGGCGCAGCAGGGCGTCGGCGCGGGCGCCGGTGGAGTCGATGGCGCGCATCTCGGCGGGGAGGTCTTCACCGGAGACGACTGTGTGCAGTGGCCGCTGAGCGTCGAAGCGCAGCCGCAGCACGATCCGGGCGGCGCCGAGCTGGTCCTTGATCCGGTCGGCGATGACCTGCCACTCGTCGTCGCCGACGACCTCGGTGACCTCGGTGGACTCGTTCACACCGAGCGAGGGTTTCGCCGCGGCCTGGTGGCCCGCGCGGGCGACGATGAGGCTGACCTCGGACAGTGCCTCCAGATCGCGCTGTTCGCGCAGCATCCCGGAGTAGGCGAGGTAGAGGGCGGAGAGTCCGCCGAGCGCGAGTACGAGCAGCGGCCAGCCGGACTCGGCGTGCACCGCGACCTGGTAGCCGATGACACCGGCCGACGCGTTGACCATGCCCAGCACCAGCGTGCGCAGGACCAGGCTCACCGCGGCGCCGACGCGCATCCTGCGGCCGAGGACGCGCACGCAGACCAGGGCGAGCAGGGTGCTCGACAGCGGGGCGACCAGCGCGCCCGCGACGACACCGGCCCACGACGGGCCGAAGCCGTCGAGCATCTGGTTGAGCGCGGCGGCGGTGGCGAAGGCGCAGACGATCTCGAAGATCATCGCGCCCGCGTTGTAGAGGATTCGGTCGTGCACCCTGCGGACGAGCAGCGTGCCGACGCCCGCGGTGAGATGGGCGGCGAGCACGACCTCGAACGGGGCCACGAACAGGCCGATGACCAGCGGGATCTCGCAGAAGGAGATCGACCAGGACACCCCGCCGCGCACGTCGACGTTGATCGCGAGCTGCTCGGCGACCAGGAAGCCGAGCGCGAGCAGGAGGCCGACCCAGATCAGCTGCGGGCGCGGGTTGGACGGCAGCCACCACGACACCAGGCCCGCCGACACCACGGCGGAGACGAGCACCAAGAGCGAGAAGACGAGGAACCGCCGGTTGGGGGCGGGGTCCTCGACGAGCCAAGGGGAGTTCTCGGGAGTCGCCTCTTGCGACGCCGCCGACTCGGGCGCGCCTGGGTGGTCCGGCATGCAACCTCCTCGCCACGGCCGCTGAGGCGGACCAGAGTGGTGGCTCCCGCACATGGCGAGTCCCCCGACGGCCCGCTGACTGTACCCCGATCAGGCGAAAGAGGCACGTGTGCTAGTTACCCGCCGACATCGTGGGATTGGCCATGACGAGGGGGTTAACAGTTCACTGAAGGACGTCTGACGTGCGCCCATGTGCCGGAACGTGATCACTCTTCGCGATCATCAGCCAGTCCCACGATCACTCTGTTGGATGAACCATCAACCAGATGGTCGGGTGCGGTTGGATGGGTCCGTGGAACCCTCCGCCATCGCAGCAGAGCACGCCGCCCGGCTCACCGCCCTCGATCCACTGCTCCCTCCGCCACCACCGTTGGCCGATGTCGGCGTCCGGCTGACCGCGGAGTCGGGCGAGGCCGTGGCGTGGTTCCAGGAGACCGCGCCCGGGATGGCGTCGCGCACGTGGGAGCCCGCGCGCAGGCACAACCTGGAGGTGCGCCTGGCGGGCGAGGACCGCGCGGCCACCCTCGGCGACCTGCTCGACCAGTGGGCGGCGCGGATCATGAACGCGGTGACCCCAGGCGACCTCGACGCCGCCGCCGTGGTCGAGCTGCCCAGCCGGGACACCGCGGCGGTGTCGGCACTCGTGCACCGCGGGTTCGTGCCGGTCAGCGTGGTGGCGGTGCGCAAGGCGGGCCGGGTCGGGCCGTCCGGTTCCGACGTGCGGATCCGCCGGGCCGAGCCGTCGGACCTCGACGTGGCGACGGCGCTGAACATGACGGTGGTGCACTACGACGCGCCGTTCGGGAAGGTCACCCCGCGCGAGGACACCGAGGAAGGGCTGCGCAACCAGCTGTCGTTCCTGTTGGGCCAGGACGAGCCCGCGGTCTGGCTGGCCGAGCGCGACGGGCGGGTGGTCGGGATCGTGCACATCCAGCTGCCGCCGGTGTCCAACTGGACGGGGCGCTATGTCGCGGCGCCGTCGCCTGCTTATCTGGCGTGTCTGGGGGTGGCGGAGGACGAGCGCGGCGGTGGTGTGGGGGCCGCGCTGGCCGCGCACGCGCACGGGGTGATCGATGCGGCGGGCCTGCCGGTCACGCTGCTGCACCACGCGCTGGCCAACCCGCGGTCGACGCCGTTCTGGTACTCGCTCGGCTATCGTCCACTGTGGACGATGTGGCTGCGGCGCCCGGTGGTTCGCTAGGCCGGGTTGTCCGCCAGGAACCGGGCGATGTCGGCGATCTCGGCGTCGATCGCGTCGTCGATCCCCTTCGGCAGCGTGTCGAACGGCTCGATCTCCACCCGGCCGCGGGCGCGCTTCCACGTCGCGACCGCGCGGCCGTCCACCAGCACCGCGGGCATGATGAACCCGCCACCCGCCTGGATCCGTTTCGCGTACTTCGTCGGCACGGCGGCACTGCGGTCGCGGTAGCCGAGCAGATAGGCGTCGAAGTGGCCGACCAGTCGGACGGTCCGGCCCGGGTCGTCGTGCTTCGGCGCGGTCGCGGTGAAGGCGGAGCGCGCCTTGCCCAGCGGCAGGCCCGACCAGGCCGCGAAGTCCTCCGCTGTAGCTGGCGCGTGGCCTTCGACGTAACGCTCGGCCAGGCGCGCAAGCGCTTTCGGCTCGTCGAGCGGGTCCGCGGGCTCCAGCAATACATAGGTGGGCTCGTCGTCGGAGCGATCTGGGCCGCGGCGGATCACGCCGGTCATGGCCGCGTAGCCGATGAGGTGCGCGGGCGCCTGGGTGCGCGGGTCCACCTCAATACCGTGCCCGGCCAGCGCGTCGACCAGTTCGGCCCGGGACCTCGGCTCGCGGGCGGCCTCGGCGATCACCTCCGCGCCGCGCGCGCAGATGTCGTCGGTCAGGCCGAGTTGGGCGCGCCTGCCGCGCAGGCCGTGGGCGAACCGGGGGCCGAGCAGGGCCACGATCCACGGCGCGTCCTCGGCGGCGAGCATGTGCAGGGTCCCGCGCATCGCCCACGTGCGGACGACGGTGCCGTCGGCCACCGCGGCGTCGACGTCAACCCGGGTGAGCCCCTCGGTGCGGGCACGGACCGCGAGCCGGTTGGCCCGCACGTCCTGCGCCTGCAGGGCCACCACCCGGCGCACCGCGTCGACGACCGAGGCCCCGCGCGGACCGGCCAATCCCTGCGACACAGTGCGCTCTACCAGCGAATCCATGCCCAAAAGGTAGCGGCGCGCCGATCGATCAGGAAAAGTTCGGCCACCGTGGCAACCTTTTCCGCTCGCCCGGCGGTCTAGAAGGTGTTCGGGTTTGAAATCGGATGACGACTGGGGGTGACGGCATGCAGGACGAGCTCGACTTCGACGGGTTCGTCCGGGAGCGATACGACCAGCTCCTGCGCTATGCCGTGATGCTCACCGGACGCCGGTGGGACGCCGAGGAGATCCTGCAGGAGGCGCTGGTGCGCTGCCTGCGCCGGTGGCGCAAGGTGCCCGCGGACAACGCGGTCGCCTACGCGCGAAAAGCGATCTACCACGAGTTCCTGCGCTCAGCGAAGCGCAAGACGGTGGTCACGATCGACGAGATCGCCGAGCAGTTGGACATGGAGGACTTCTCGGGTGCCGTGGTGGCACGGGAACACGTCCTCGCGGTCCTGCAGACCCTGCCGCCGAGACAGCGCGCGGCGGTGGTCGCTCGGTTCGTGCTCGACCTGACCGAGGCGCAGGCCGCGGTCGAACTGGGGTGTTCGGTCGGCACCGTGAAATCGCTGACCAGCCGAGGTCTGGCCAAGGTCAGGCAGACGTGGAAGGCGGAGGTGGCCGCGGACGCGGTGGCCTCGCCCGGAAGGAGGGGGACATGATCGCGGACGAGCAGGACCGCACCGTGACCCGGCTCCGCCACGAACTGGGGGCCGTGGGCGTGCGCACGCACGCCGACCAGGTCGACCGGATGCTGCGGCGGGTGCACACCCGCAGGCGGGAACAGCGCCAGCACCGGATTCAGATGGTGGCGGCGCTGGCCGTGGTCCTGATCGCGGTCGCGGGGGCGTTCGTGGTGAGTTGGGGCCAAGGGGGCGAGCCAGAGCAGATCAGCGTCGCCAAGCCGGTGATCGACTGGCCGCTGCGCGGCGATCTCGCGGGGGACGCGGATCTGCTGAAGCGGGCCGAGGAGACGTGGCGGTCGGGAGCGAACCCGCCGACCGGCGAGGTCTTCCCGGTTTACGCGGGAACGCGCACCGACCGAACGGCGAGCCTGGTCGTGGTGGCTCTCGTGACACCGGTCGACCGAGTGCACAGCCGCGTCGCGTTCGTGACCGGCAAGGTGAGCGCCAACCAGCAGTTGGACAAAATCAACCTGAAGGTCCGGGCGACGACGTTGATCGGCCGTGGACAGCGGGCGATCGGCTTCCTTAACGCGACGTTCCCCACGCACGACGATCAGCCGCGCGGGGGTGGCGGGCTCGGCTTCATCCTGGCCGAGCCGAAGCTCAGCAGCGTCGGCTACCGCTCGTCGATGATCGACGAGCAGATGACGGAGAAGCCTCCCGTGGCGCCGGATGGCGTCGCGTGGTTCGTACCGCAGCCGGGGGTGGCGGCTTGGAACTCGGTCATCGAGATCCCGGCCAACCCGGTGCCGGTGTCGGTGAACTTCGCGGCGGGGGTCTACGAGGCCAACATCATCCCGGTCACGCTGACGACTTCGGGAACGGAGATCAAGGCGTCCGGCGAGGTCCGCGACGGCGACCTCATCGTCACCGGTGAGGGCCTGGTCGGCGTGGTGACGGGGTCGGACGGGGTCGTGGACACCCGGCTGAGCGAGTTCTACCGGGTCGGCGATCTGCGGACCGCGATCACCAAGCACCCGGTGCGGCTGGTGGAGCGGGACGGCGGGGTGTCCTACGAGCAGACCGGGCCTGGAGAGATCCGTCCGGGCAACCGGATCGTCCTGGCGGACGGCGACCTGGTGGTCAATGTGGCCAAGGTCGGCGAAGGGTCCAGGGTGGAACGCTCGGTCGACCCGGCGACCACCTTCGTGGCGATGCGGGTGCGGAACCGATGAGCGCGGTCACGACACCGGTGGGGGTGTGGCAGGCACCCCACCCCCACCGGCACGCGCTAGTACGGCGCCGCCCAGCCGTCGCCCCAGAGCGATGCGGGGCCCCAGGTCTTGGACAGCCTGAAGTAGTGCTCGTGGGACGGGTTGAGGCCGTACCAGCAGTACCCGTAGTAGTAGCCGTCGAGGTAGTAGCTCACCGTCGGGCCGACCTTGGCGTCCGGGTAGGGGTAGGCGTCGTAGATGTCGACCTTGAGCTGCTTCATCCAGTAGGACGGGTCGGTGCTTCCGGTGGCGCGCAGGTTCACACAAACCGAGCCACCGGACGACGGCCAGAAGGTCCGCGAGGACAGGCTGGTCGAGAAGTTGTAGGAGAAGTTGAACGGCAGGTAGGACGCGGTGACGGTCATCGCGCTGAAGGAGTTGGCCGCCCGGTCGGTGCCGTCGTCGGGCACCAGCACCATCGTCGGGGCCGACGGATCGGGTCGCGCGTCGGTTTTCCTGGCCGAGACATCCCGCGGTTTGGGTTCGGCATCGGAAGCCGCAATAGCTTGCGGAGCCGACACGACAATGGTCAGCAAGGACATCACCGCGACCAGATATCGCTTCGTTCGAACGGTTTTCATTGTTATTCCCACAACGTCCCTCCCGGAGTCAGGAATGGAAAGTTAGTCACTGACCACACTGGTCCACGTCCATCTTTCGGGTGACAGTAGGTCACCGTCCGCCCTTGACCGGAAAAGTGCGACAAATGGCAGCATCCAATCGCTCCGAAGAGAGCAACCCGGCGGCGCATCCGGCATATTCGGTGAACAGCCGGAGCGCGGTCCCGCCACTGCGGGGCAGGGACGCCGGTGGCGGGACCGCAGGTGAACGCCTCCTCGACGGGCGCTCCCGACCCGACATTCACCGCGCGGCATCTTGCCCCACGCCGCACCCCGAGCCGCAATTCATTGAATTGCCGCGACAACGCATAGTTTTCCGCCGGGCCTGACCCGGCGGACCCTCCCCCGCGCGCTGCCCTCGCGCGCGACGGGGGACTCGGGTCCGGCCGCATTTGCAGGGATGCGGCCGGGCCCGCCTTAATTCAATGCCATTACTGTTCATTAACACCCCGCGGCGCCCGCGCCCCCGGCCCCGCCGAGCCGCCCAGGCCGCGAATGGATCAAGAGCGGCCGACCCCGAAGACGACTCAAGCCCCCTTCTCCGCGCGCGGAGAAGGGGGCTTGAGTGCAGGTGTGGCGGGTAGAGGATTCGAACCTCTGTAGCTTTCGCGACGGATTTACAGTCCGCTCCCATTGGCCGCTCGGGCAACCCGCCGGGTCGTCCAGCTCGGCTGGACGAGGGAACAATACCCAACGCCCGTCCGGGGGTTCCAATCGGTACCCCCACACCGGCGCGGCGGTAGCATCCTGGCCGACCAGGACCCCTGATGGTGGAGGTGCGAGACACGTGGCGGACCCGTCTTTCGACGTGGTGAGCAAGGTCGACCGGCAGGAGGTGGACAACGCGCTCAATCAGGCGGCGAAGGAGTTGTCCACACGGTTCGACTTCCGCAACACCGGGGCGCAGGTGAGCTGGAGCGGCGAGGAGGCCATCAGCTTCCAGGCCGACACCGAGGAGCGCTGCGCGGCGGCGATCGAGGTGTTCAAGGAGAAGCTGATCAAGCGGAACATCTCGCAGAAGGCGTTCGACGTCGCCGAGCCCGCGCTGTCCGGCAAGGTCTACAAGGTCACCGGCACGCTGGTGCAGGGGATCTCGGCGGAGAAGGCCAAGGAGATCGCCAAGAAGATCCGCGACGAGGGGCCCAAGGGCGTCCAGGCGCAGATCCAGGGCGACCAGCTGCGGGTCACCGGCAAGAAGAAGGACCACCTGCAGGACGTCATCGCGCTGCTCAAGGGCGGCGACTTCGGCATCGCGCTGCAGTTCACGAACTACCGCTAGTGCGACGCGGGTGTGGGCGACGGTTTGCTCACACCCGCCACGGTGACCGCAACGATCGTGGCCCGCGACCGATGAACCACACGAAACGACAGGAGCCACGATGAAAGGCATCGTCCTCGCGGGCGGAAGCGGGACCCGGCTGCACCCGATCACCCAGGCGGTGTCGAAGCAACTGCTCCCCGTGTACGACAAACCGATGGTCTACTACCCGATCTCGGTGCTCATGCTGGCCGGGATCCGGGAGATCCTGATCATCTCCACACCGGTCGACCTGCCGCACTTCCAGCGCCTGCTCGGCGACGGCAGCCAGTTCGGCGTCGCGTTCAGCTACGCGGAGCAGGCCGAGCCCAACGGGCTGGCCGAGGCGTTCATCATCGGCGAGGACTTCATCGGCGACGACCCGGTCGCACTCATCCTCGGCGACAACATCTTCTTCGGGCAGAGCTTCTCCCAGCAGCTGCACGACAGCGTCACCGGCCTCGACGGCGCGGTGCTGTTCGGCTACCGGGTGAAGGACCCGCAGCGCTACGGCGTCGGCGAGGTCGACGCCGACGGCAAGCTCGTGTCGATCGAGGAGAAGCCCGCGCACCCGAAGTCGAACCGGGCCATCACCGGGCTGTACTTCTACGACAACACGGTGGTGAAGATCGCCAAGGGCCTGACCCCGTCTGCCCGCGGCGAGCTGGAGATCACCGACGTCAACCTGGAGTACCTGCGGCAGGGCCGGGCCGAACTGGTCGACCTCGGCCGCGGGTTCGCCTGGCTGGACACGGGCACGCACGACTCGCTGCTGGAGGCTGGCCAGTACGTGCAGGTGCTTGAACACCGCACCGGCGTCCGCGTCGCGTGCCTCGAGGAGATCGCCCTCGAACGGGGCTTCATCACCGCCGACGAGGCGTACGCGCTGGGCAACAAGCTGGCCAAGTCCGGCTACGGCGAATACGTGATGGCCGTGGCGAAGGCCGCTGGGGCCAAGGGCTAGACCATCCGCTCCAGGCGGGCGATTCGCTCGGCCATCGGCGGGTGGGTGGTGAACCGGCGGGCCAGCGCGGCACTGGGCTTGAACGGGCTCGCGATCATCAGGTGTGACTGGGCGACCAGCGCGGGTTCGGCGCGCAGCGGCGCGGCGCGGGTGCCTTCGTCGAGTTTCCTCAGCGCCATGGCCAGACCCAGCGGGTCGCCGGTGAGGCGGGCGCCGGACTCGTCGGCCTGGTATTCGCGGGAGCGGCTGACCGCCATCCGCACGATCCCCGCCGCGACCGGCCCCAGCAGGGCCACGACGAGCAGGGCGATCGGGTTGTCGTCGTCATCGTCGCCGAAGACGCCGGTGATCATGGCGATGCTCGCGATCACGCTGACCGCCCCCGCCAGCGCACCCGCGACGCATGAGATGAGGATGTCGCGGTTGTAGACGTGGGCGAGTTCGTGGCCCAGCACGCCGCGCAGCTCGCGTTCGTCGAGCAGGTCGAGCAGCCCGGTGGTGACGCAGATGGCCGCGTTGCGCGGGTTGCGCCCGGTGGCGAACGCGTTGGGCGCGCGGGTGACGCTGAGGTAGAGGCGGGGCATCGGCTGCTTGGCCGTCGTGGCCAGCTCACGCACGATCCGGTACAGCGCCGGGTGCTCGGCCTGCGACAGCGGCCTCGCGTGCATGGCCCGCAGCGCGAGCTTGTCGGAGTTGACGTAGGCGTAGGTGCTCATCAGCACCGCCGCGACACAGCCGATGAGCAGCGCCGTGCGCCCGAACAGCGAGCTGACCAGCACGATCAGGGCGCTCATGCCACCCAGCAGCAGAACGGTTTTGAGCCCGTTGCCATGCCAGTGCACGTGTCGCCTCCCCGCGTGAAGTCCGTGTTCGGTCCAGGAGACCAACGGCCGCGGGGGCTGAGAAGTTCCTCAGTTACCGCTCTCGCCGCGCCGCCAGTACGTGGTCGGCCGCACACGGCCCCGCGGGTAGCCCCGCTCGTCGAGCAGATGGGCGCGGACCGCGAGCATCGCCGCCCGCTCCCCCGCCATCCACACCTCGGGCAGCCCGTCCGGCAGCTCAGCACCCCGAACCGCGTCGACCAGCACGGTGCTCTCGCCCGCGGGCACGCCCGCGCGGTGCAGCCAGGTCACCCCCGGGAGCGGCTGCTCCTCGGCGGCGTCGGCGACCTCGATGAACGTCAGCACCCGCTTGTCCCCGGGCAGCGCGGCCAGGATCTGCCCGATCGCGGGAATCGCCGTCTCGTCGCCCGCCAGCAGGTACCAGTCGGCGGCGGGATCGGGCTGGTAGGCGGGCGAGGGCCCCACGAAGATCATCTCGTCGCCGGGCGCGACCCGCTCGGCCCACGCCGACGCCGGTCCGGAGTCGCCGTGCAACACGAAGTCGAAGTCGACCTCGTTGTTCACCGGGTCGTGCCTGCGGATCGTGTATGTCCTGGTCAGCGGGCGCACCTGGGACCACAAACCGCGCGCTGACTCAAGGGTCAGGGGGTCGGGGAGGGTGACGTCGGCGGGATAGAAGTAGAGCATCACGTTGGTGTCGGTGCTCGCCCCTGCGAGGTCGGCGAGCGACTCGTCCCGCACCGTCACCCGCGCCATGTGGGGAGTGACCCGCTCGACGCGGACGACGGGCACGCGCCACAGACGGGTCTCCGGCTTGCGGGAGCGCCTGCGGGTCGGGGTGTCGGAGTTGGCGTTCATCCCGTCCATCCTCACGCCCCGGGCCTGCGGGGGCTTACCGAGGGTCCGGATGCGGGCCGTGGACCCCGTGGACGCGGTAGTCGGACAGCTCGGCATCGACCCGCACGGTCACACCCAGAGCCAGCAGCCCCAGCGACAGCACGACCACGACAGCGGCCCGCCGAGTCGTCACCCCGGCGACGAGCGCGGCCACGGTCCCCGCACCCGACAGCCACAGCGCCCACTCGACCAGCACCTCAGCTCGCGTGGGGAACTCCACGACACCGGCCCTGACCGCCTTGATCACGTCCGCGTGCGCCCAGATCCCCATGCTGACCAGCACCGCCGCCGCCAGCACCAGGGCGGCTGCGACGCCGAACACCCACCACCCGGCACGCCTGCTCACTCGCCGGTGTCCATCGAGTCGAGTGCCCCGGCCAGCCGCTCCTCAAGCTCGGCGTAGTCGGTCGCGGTGGACCGCAGTTTCTCCGCCGCGCCCGCGGTGTCGTTCACGAGTTGGACCAAGTGCTTCTCCCATGCCTCCGAGCAGGCCGTGACGGAGGCCGCCACCGAGAATCCCGCCAGCCCGGCCGCGGCGGGCTCGCTGCGACCAAGCTCGATATCGATGTTCTTCCGTGCGTCCGCCGCCACGGCGTCGAGATCTGCCGCGGCCTGCCTGACCGGCTCTGGCCGGATGTCGATGTTCGCGGTCACGATGCCCCCTACCCAGAACAGACCTGGGCCGACGGGACCAGGTCTCCAATGTGATCCACAGCCCGGTTCGTCGCCACGACCTGCACCGTGACAAGCACGACCACCAGCACCCCGAACGCGAGACCGCGCCACTTCGGGCCTGTCTTCACCGCCCCGACGAGAAGGCTGCACGCGCACCAGGTCGCCACAGCGAAGACGAGCGGGATCGCCCACTCGAGGACGACCTGCCACGCGCCGGGCATCAGCGTGCCGTCGCAGGCCTGGCTTCGCGGGTTCGCCCCGCGCGAGATGGGCGCGAACAACCAGGCGGCGACAGTGAGCGCCGCGGGCACTATCCCCGCCCACAGCCAACGTCTGCTCATCGCCTCACCAGTTCGGGTTCGGTCGGACATACACCACCTGCTGGTTGCCGCCGTCACGTTCGGTCTGGGAGATCCGGCCGTCCAGGCTGCCGTCGCGCATGGACCCAGAATGCTGGGTGTAGTGGATATCGCCATCCGGGGTCACCGATGAGACGACTGCCGCGTGGTGGATGTGGCCGTCCGGATTGCGCCAATACACCACGTCGCCTGGCTGGACCCCGTTCGCCGTCACCTCCTGCCCGCCGTGCTTGAGCAGGAAATCATGGTTCGCCTGCGCCTGGCTCCACGCCTTGGAGTCCGTCGGGTACTCACCCGGCTGGTACCAGTCGCTGTCGCTGTCCCACAGCAGCCAGTCGTCTTCGTTGTACTCACCCGCTCCGCCGTGCTGGATCGCGTGGGACACAAAGGTCGTGCAGTTGTTGTCGTACCGGTCGATGCTGGTGTCGTCCCAATGGTCGCGGGCGTACCGCAGCATCTCCATGCGGTTGTACGGCCCGGGGCCCGCGAGCTCCCGCTTCACGTCGTCCGGGACGCCCGGCAGGTCGTAAAGGTCGAGCGGCGCGGCCAGCTTCAGCTCCCTGCGCTGTTCGGCGGACAGCCCGTTCCACCACGCGGCGACGACCTCGGGCGGCTGCCCGTGCGGGATGGCGTACTGGGTCAGGTGGACCTGCGCCGCAGCGGCGACGTTGTTCACCTCGGCCGCGTGGTCGGGGTCGGTGATCGCCGTCGCCGTCGCCACCCGGTCGAGCTGGGTGCGGGCCAGGTCGTCGGCCTGCGACGCGGCCTCGAGCGCGTCCGCGACCATCTTGCGGACCTCGTCGACGTAGTGACCAGCCGCTTGTCTGGCCTCGGGGACATCCGCGCCGGTGTAGGTCACCGAGCCGTTGTCGTGGATCGTCAACGCGTGCTTCCGGGCGATTTCCTCGGCGGTGACCAGTTCGTCCTGAGCCAGCTCGATCGCGTTGGCGAGGCCGTTGAGGACCATTCCCGCCGAGTTGAGCAGCAATCCCGCGCAGTCGTACTGGTCGGCCAGCCGCTTGAGGTACTCGCCCGCTTTCGCGCCGACCGGATCCGTCCAGTTCTCGCTCAGCGGACCCGCACCGCGCTCGGTGATGTCGTCTCTGGCGAATACGGCCTGGTCAGCCAGGACCTTCCACCCTTTTGCCGCGTCCTCGACCGCTCTCCAGTCAGCCGATCGGAGCGTCGACACCGTGACGCCCATGCGAACCCCCTTCGCAGTCACCGTCGACATTGTGGGCACGGCAGGCTGAGCCAAGCGGCCGTTTTCGGCCTACTTTGCTCGAAAGGCGTAGCCGTTTCGGGACGTGAAACGGCGGCTCCGGACGGGTGATCCCCCGTCCGGAGCCGCCGTGCCCCTGGTCAGCTGGTCTGCAGTTCCCAGTGGATGTTCGCCTTGTAGATGCCGTCGGCGCTCGTGTCACCGGTGTCCTGGTAGAAGGTCGACGTGTGGGTTCCCGTCCGCAGGTTGTCCCAGCCGGAGGTGACGCCGTTGTCGTACTTGTACGCCCACCTCGACGGCAGCTTCACCGACACGGTCACCGGCTTGAACAGGTCGTCGTAGAACAGGGAGATGATCCAGCCGACGAAGGTCGTGACGAGCCACGCGACGATCTGGCCGAGCGCCTCGGCCAGCGCCGGGCCGATGAACGGGCTGGTCAGGCCGGCGACAGCCTGGGCGATGACCTGCTGGACCTTGTCCTTCACCTTGGCCCAGGCCAGGTTGAGGATGTCGGCGAAGCCGCCGTTGTCGACCTCGGCCATCATCATCGTCACGACGTACTTGCGGGGGAAGGCGCCCGGGTTGATCGGGAAGTGGACGTAGGACTTGCCCGGCGAGGTGTAGGTGTAAACGTCGCCGTTGTCGAAGCCGCCGGATTCGGGGATGTCGAACTTCGACACCTTCTTCGTGGTGCCCTCGTTGTCGACGCTGACCGCGCCCATGGCGATCTCGTCGGAGCCGAGCGCGTTCCAGTCGGTCTCCTCGACGCAGCGGACCTTCTGCAGCCGCAGCCGCAGGTCGGTCACGCGGGGCAGGTACGCGGTGATCGGGATGTTGTTGAGCTTCAGGTACTGCTGGTGCGCGGCCTCCTCCGCCCGCGCCTCCCGCTCGATGCGGGTCGCGATGGCCACGATGTCGGCGCGCAGGCCCGCCTGGTCGGAGCCGACCTTGTCGAAGGCGCCGTCGAAGCCGAGCTTGGCGAACTCCTCCGGGCTCAGTGCCGCGGACTTGCCGAACTCGCGGGCGATCGAGTCCTTGGAACCCAGCAGCGCGGTCGAAGCCGCCTTGGCCTTCTCCCGGACGTCGCCCGGCGCGGCCTCGAGGGCCTTGACGAGGTCGTACTCGACGGTGCCCTCGCGGTAGGCGGCCGGGTCCTGGTTGGCCGCGACGGTGGCCAGCGCGTACTTGAACGTGTCCGTCGCGTCCTTGGCGATACCCGCGAGCGCGGGGGTCTCGCGCATGCTGTCCGGCGGCGGCGGGGCCGGGTACTCGACCCACTCGTCGCGGGTCTCGGCGATGGCCTGGGTCGGCACGAGCGTGGCGGTCATGCACGCCGCGGCCAGTGCGGCCACGGCGACAACGCCGCGTCTGCACCGGGTGGTGATGGTCGACATCGGGCTGCTCCCTCTGCTCTGTCGAGCGGACCCCTCGCCCGCTCGCCCTCTGCCATCAGGAGAAGCCCGCCCGGCTGCGACCGGGTTGCGGTTCGGTTGTGGACCAGTGCCCTAAGCTCACCGTGACCACACGGCCGGGAGTGTCGATGATCCAGCAAGGCGGACCCGACCTGCGCGTTCTCGGACCGATCGAGGTCGTCGGCCCGGCCGGTCCGGCGGCGCTCGTCGGCGGCAGGCAGCGGGCGGTGCTGGCCGCGCTCGCGCTGCATCCGGGCACGATGCTGCCGTTCACCCGACTCGTCGACGCGCTGTGGGGCGAGGAGCCGCCCCGGACGGCGATCAAGACGCTGCACAGCCATGTCGCGCGCATCCGGCAGGCGCTGGCCGCGGCCGGGTTGCCGCCGATGGTCGTCACCCGCGAACCCGGCTACGTGCTGACCGCGCCGCGCACGTCGATCGACGCGCACCTGTTCACCGAGCTGGTCGACCGCGCCCTCGTCGCCCGCCAGCGCGGATCCCTCGACGCCGCCGCGACCGACCTGCGGGCCGCGGTCGCGCTGTGGCGCGGCGACGCGCTGGCCGACGCGCCCGTCGAGGGCTGGGCGGCGGGCGAGGTCGACCGGCTGCACGAGCTTCGACTGTCCACTTTGGAAGAGCTGTACGACGTGGAGGTCCGCGTCGGCAGGCACCAGGAGGTCCTCGGCGAGGTGTCGCGGCTGCGGTCGGAGCACCCGACGCGGGAGCGGCTGACCGGTGTCCACATGCTCGCGCTGTACCGGTCGGGCCGCCAGGCCGAGGCGCTGGCGGCGTTCCAGAAGCTGCGGCACACCCTCGCCGACCAGCTCGGCGTCGACCCCGGCCCCGAGGTCGACGCCCTGCACACCGCGATCCTGCGCCGTGACTCCACTTTGGACGCGCCTGCGCCGCCGGTCGTCGTGACCGCGAGCGTCGTCCCGGCGCAGCTGCCCGCCCGCGTCGGCCACTTCACCGGCCGCGACGACGAGGTCAACGCGCTCGACACGCTGCTGGAGGCCGCTGACGACCTGCCGATCGCGGTCATCTGCGGGCCTGCGGGGATGGGCAAGACGTCGCTGGCCGTGCAGTGGGCGCACAAGGCGACCAGGCACTTCCCGGACGGACAGCTGTTCCTCGACCTGCGCGGCCACGACCCGAAGTCCGCCATGACCGGCGACGACGCCCTCGCGCACCTGCTGCGCAGCCTCGACGTGCCGGACGACCGGATGCCGACATCGCCGCAGGAGAAGGCCGCGCTCTACCGGACCCTGGTGAGCGGCAAGCGGTTCCTGGTCGTCATCGACAACGCGGGCCGCGCCGAGGACGTGCTGCCGCTGGTCCCGAGCGGGCGCAACCTGCTGCTGGTCACCAGCCGCACCAGCCTCGCGGCGCTGTCCACCCGGCACGACCTGCGGGTGATCGCGGTCGACGCGCTGGCCCACGCCGCGGCGGTGTCGCTGCTCAGCAGCGTCCTCGGCGCCGACCGGGTCGGGCGCGAGGCGGGCCCGGCGGCGCGGCTGGCCCGGCTGTGCGGCGGGATGCCGCTGGCGCTGCGGATCGCGGCGGCCCGGCTGGTCGGCCATCCCAAGCGGCCGATCGCCGACTTCGCCGCGGAGCTGAGCACCGCGGGCAGGCTCGACAGCCTCGCCGTCGAAGGTGACACGCGAACGGTCCGGGCGGTGCTGGCCAGCGCGTACCACCCGCTCGGCGAGCAGCCCGCGCGCCTGTTCCGGCGGCTGGGCCTGCACCCCGGCCCGACATTCAGCACCCATCTCGGCGCGGCGGTGTGCGGGGTCGACCGGTCGGTCGGGGGGAACGCGCTCGACGAGCTGTCAGTCGCCCACCTGGTCACCGCCGTCGGCGCCGACCGGTACCGCTTCCACGACCTGACCAGGGTTTTCGCCCGCCAGTGCGCCGCGCCGGACGAGCCTGCCGACGTCGGCGAACGCCTGCTCGACTGGTATCTGCTCGTCGCGCACCGCGCGAACCAGCTGATCAACCCGGCGCGGGACGTGGTGACCCCGGACATCCGCTTCCCCACCGCGGTCGTCCCGTTCGACGACCAGCACGCGGCGCTGGCGTTCCTCGACGCCGAGCGCGACAACTTCCTGCCGGTCGTGCAGCACGCGCGGGAGACGGGCCGCCCGACCCAGGCGTGGCACCTGACGTACCTGCTGACCAGCTTCTACGAGGCGTCCGGCCACTGGCACGAGCGCGTCGAGCTCTGCCGCCAGGGCGCCGCCGCGGCCGCCGACCTCGCCGACCCGCTCGCCGAGAGCGAGATGCTGCGCGGCCTCGGAGTCGCCTTCTTCATGACCCGCCGCCTGCAGGACGCCCTCGACACGAACACTCGCGCTCTGGACGTCGCCCGGCGCGCGGGCGATCTCTCCGGCGAAGGCCACATCTACAACAACATCGCCAACACCCACGCCGAACTCCGCCGCTTCGACGATGCCATCGCCGCCCACATGTCGGCGGTCGACCGCTGCGCCGCCGCCGACAACGCCCTCGGATTGGCCCTGTCGCGGCGGAACCTGGGCCACACCTACATCCGCATGGGCAAGGCGGATCTGAGCGTCGAGCCGTTGACCTTGGCCCTGCACGCCTTCCGCGACCTGGGCATCTCCCGCCTGGAAGCCAACACCCTCGACACCCTGGGCGAGGCGTACCTCCAGCGTGCGGACTTCGGCCTGGCGCTGGAGCACTTCGACTCCGCGGTGTCGATCAGCCGCGAGATCGGCGACCGCTGGCTGGAGTGGGAAACCCTCCTCGACGCGGGCCTCGTCCACCTGGCCCGCGCCGACTACCCGGCCGCGCTGACGCACTTCGAGTCGGCCCTCGCGATCACCCGCGACGTCGGCGACCGCCACGGCGAGGCGTCGGTGTTGAACCACCTGGGCCGGACGCAGCTACTGTCCGGGGACCTCGCTTCCGCCCGGTCGACGCTGGAGTTGGCGGTGTCCGTGCGGTCGCGGGTTCCCGATCACTACGAGGAAGCGCACCTGCACCGGAACCTGGCCCTGTTGGCAGGCGAATCCGGCGACTCGGCCGCCGCGTCCCGCCATCGGGCCAGAGCCGTCCAGCTCTACCACCAGGCGAACGCGACGGCCGAGGCCGCGGCGCTTATGGATTGACGGTCACCGTCGACTTGGGGTTGCCGAGGAAGCCCGCTGAGGGGTCGCTGATCAGGATGCCGAACTCCTCGACGCCTTCCCTGCCTTCGCTCGGCAGGAGCTGGATCGAGATGTACGCCTCGGTCTTCCCCGCCGGAATGGTGAGCGTGGCGTTGTCGGCGGCGACGTAGTCATAGCCACCCTTGGCGGTGCCGTCGATCGTGGAGTACTTGACGGTGACGGCGATGTTCGGCGCCTTGGTGATCTTCACGGGGATCTTGCAGTCGTTCGGGACCCAGCAGACTTTGCCGCCCTGGATCTCGGTCATGACCGGCCCCCAGACGCGCCCGTCGTCATCGAGGACGGTGGCGGTGCCGATCGCGAACCGGGAGTTGATGGTTACCCCGGTGGAGGGGTTGGAGAGGGCGACGTGGAACGACTCGTTGTTCTCGGCGTCGATGTCCCGTTTGACGTAGACGGTGATGGTGTTCTGGCCGGTGAGCAGCAGCGTGCCTTGGCCCGCCTCGTAGTCGGTTTCGTCGGCGGTGCCGTCCTTCGTGGCCCAGTCGACGGTGCCGGACGGTGTGCAGCCGGTGGAAGCCGTGCTGGTGACGGTGAACGTAACCGCCGTCCGCAGCGCGTCGGATCCTTCATGGACGATCGTCGAGTTGATCGCGACGGTGGTGCTGCAACCGGTCGCTCCAGCTTGGGGAGCGGCGATGATCGTTCCGACGATGGCAGCGGTGGCCAGAAGCCCCTTCACCAGTTTCATGAGTCCCCCTCCAGGGATGTCAGCCGAGCCTGGGTCCATTGATAGAGACCGTTGGTTGTGGCTCGGTTGTGACGGGGAGAGGGCCTGTGACCCGGATGCCGACCCACAGAACGGCATCCGGGTCCCGAGGCGAAACTATACATAGCATGACTAAACGATCTTGGGAGAGGTCTGGACCTGTCGTCGTAAACAGCAGAGCGGCCTCCTGGTGATCAACCAGGAGGCCGCGCGCCTGACTCCGGGACTCGGTTAGCCGCAACTCGACGGAGTTCGGCACACCGCAATCGCGGAGAGCTCTATCCCCGAAGTTCCATCGTGCAGGGCTGGTCTCATATCGTCGGGGCCTTGCTGACCTGGCGATACTCGTGCCCGGCGAGGGCATCTTGTCGTCGTCCACTCGGCGTAACGGGTTACTAGCGGACTGCGATCCTGGGCGTATGGAGCGATGCGGCTCCACGGCCTTGTGTGCCGCCCCTGGTGGCGTGCGGACCCGTGCCGCGCCCGTGGCCGCGCCGCGAGGCCGTCCGGCCGTGAGCGAAGCGGCAGGCCGGACTGTGCCGCGATGGATGTGACCCCGGTACCAGCGCAACAGGCCCACCCCGCGCGCCGCCACGGGCGGCGCGCCTTGATCCCATAGAGCTAAATTCGGCAGACACTCCGACCCAAGGTCATCACGGAAGGACTCGCAGAACACAATGAGTGAAGATCAGGAAATCTCAGTGAGTCCCGTGCGCATACGTACCGTGACAGTACAGGGCGCGGAGATTGGGTTGCCCGCTCGCGGAGTAACCGCGATTGTGGGGGGAAATAATAGCGGTAAGACAACGTTGATCGATCAGATTTACCACTGGCTTGGCGCACGATCGGAAGTCGGGTTCCAACCTTCTCAGTTTAGGATCTTGGACCGACTAGAATTGGAGCAGCCCGTCGATAAGGCTGGGTTTGCCGAATGGCTACACAAGAACGTCACATTCAAGAAGTCCACGGTTTATAATTCGACTCAGGGATATGTGCGCGGCGGTATGCAACCCATGGCCGAACTAGACGTACTTGGACTTTGGGATACTGTCGTTGCTCGCGGACACCTCGGCGAGCTCGTTCCAATATTTGTCCACAAATCGTCAGGCGGGAGCGGACCCGGGTTCAACGCTCCTAGACGTTCCCGACCAGGCGAAGTTCCTCAGCATGTCGTTCACTACCTCCAGGACGACCCTGATCTATTCGACAGAATTGACAATCTCTACTTCGAGCTATTTGGAGGACGTCTCACTCTCGACAAACTCACCGAAACAATCACGCTCAGGGTTGGATCGCCTCCGGAATCTCTCGGCGAGCTGACTTACAATAGCGCCGCCGAGGACGAGACGTCGGCGTTCGAGGAATTGGAACGCATGCCACTCGTTGCCGACCAAGGAAGTGGTGTCCAGTCCATTCTAAACTCGCTAATTTCCGTTGCAACATCTGCTTACCCCATCATCCTTCTCGATGAACCAGAGGCTTATCTCCACCCACCTCAGGCAGTCAAATTGGGGCGCATCCTGGGCGAGCTGACTCGCTCTGCAAACGTCCAAGTGATTCTCGCCACACACGACCGAAATGTCCTGGTTGGCCTCTTGCAAAGCGAAGCCGAGTTGACTGTTATCCGACTCGCGCGAAACGGCGATGCGACAACAGCGCATTCACTGCCCCCGGAAGCGATCAAAAGTGTGTGGTCAGACCCCGTACTTCGATACTCAAATGTTCTGGACGGACTGTTTCACAGCCTTGTGGTAATGGCGGAGAACGAACGTGATTGCACATTTTATGCCGCCGCTTTGGATTCCGCGCACGCAGAATGCACGCTGACCCTGCTACCAAGCGAGGTGCTATTCATTCCGACTGGCGGCAAAGATGGACAGGCCCCAGTAGCAGTCACCCTCGTTTCCTTAAAGGTGCCGATTGTCGCATGTACCGACATCGATATATTGCGGGAGAAGGCGAAGGTTAAGAAGCTCGTAAGCGCCCTGGGTGCAAGTTGGGCAGCTTTCGAAAGCGAGTACGAAGCTTGCACGCGCGATCTGAATACATCAGCCGAGCCAGCCACCGTTACCAGCGTGGCAGAAGCCATCCAGGGGTTACTGGAGAAATTGACGAGTCAACACCCGCGTGACCGCTGGAACTCTAAAATGAGGGATCAGGTATTGGCGGCCATTCGGGTGACCTCTTCAAAGTGGGAACACGTGAAGGAGTTCGGAATTAGAGCGTTTCCTAGCGGGCTGGGCGCCCGTCCAATGAACCTTCTCGACCAACTTGATGCAATTGGTCTGGTCATTGTCCGCGAAGGTGAACTTGAGTCGTTTGGGCGAGGATTCAATAACATGGCCACAAAGCAAAATTGGCTACGCTCGGCCCTTGCCAATGAGGTTCACCAGTCGGAGGCGGCAAAGTCTCACGTTCGCAGGTTCATCAGCGCTTACGACAAGCTGAGGAAGTCTCCCTAGAGGATGCGACTACGTGTAGAACGGATTCGGACGTCCAGAGAGGGCGTGCTCTATTCGAAGCATTGTTGATGGGTGGATAGGTAGCCTAGGCAGACCTTCCGGGGCAACCCACCGGACTTCCCGACTTTCCTCGCTGGTACGTTCGACCCCTCCGAGTGGGGTGGCCCTGAAACATATAGAGAACTCTTGTCGGATCTCTCCATCGTCGTACTGAATGACGTGTTGCGGATTGCTGTAAATCCCCACCAAATTAGTTACCTGCACGCGCATTCCCGTTTCTTCGACACACTCTCTTATGGCAGCTTGTGTCAACGTTTCGCCAGGTTCGACCTGTCCGCCCGGGATTGAGTACAGGTCGTTGTCGGTTCGTCGAATAAGCAGAATTGAGCCGTCCTCGTCCTGAATGAAGGCGCTAACTGCGACGGCAATGCTGTTCGCTCGTGGCGCATCCGGGTCGTTGAGGTAGTCACGTCTAGCCAAGACTGCTCCTTAGAATGTCGCCGGTCTAGAGAGGCTCCATACACTTTCGAAGCTTTCTGAGTATGATTCGAATAGGTCTCCCGCAGATAGGCGGCGGAGGTGGAGGCTGGGGGCATGGGCCCCTTGGAAGCCGTAGACGTGGGTATTGATGATCATTTCGTCATCAAAGCGGAAGATGCTGTTGTAAAGGGTTGTTCGGTGGAAGCGCATTTCGATGCCGTCTACCCCGACGAGCGGGCGGTAAAACGCGAGAGCGTTGCGGATACGGGCGGCGAGGGTGCCGTCTCCTAGCTGTTCCTCTTCGCTGCGGGTGGCTACTTCGGGGCTGTCGGGGTCGCCGAAGAGGAGACGGATGCGGGCGCCGTTGGCGGCCTTCTTGTTGAGGTCTTTGATGAACCGCGGGCGCTCGACCAGGAACAGGGCTGCGTGCATGAGCAGCTCGATGTGTTCGGTGGCGTCTCCGATGAGGCGGTCCCACAGGTCGACCGGGATGGAGTTGCGGTGGGGGTAGACCTTGACGACCTCGGAGCCTGCGATCTCTGCCTTGCGTTCCGGTGCCACGGCGTCGGGCCAGAGGTAGTTTTCGGTCTCGCGGACCATGGCGGCGATGGCGTGGCGGTGTTTGGGGTAGGGGACGCGGCCCTTGGTGATCCAGCGTTCGACGGTCTTGGGGTCTACGCCGGTGGCTTTGGAGACTTTGTCCAGGTCAAGGCCGTTGCGGAGCAGTGCGTCTCGTAGCCGTTCGTTCGGCAATTTGCCTCCCAGGGACGCACAGGGACGTCTTCAGGATACGCCCGGACGTCCTTAAACGTCCTGCTATGCGGTGCTCCCGTCCTCCTCTTTGGACGAAATTGGTCAGCGTCCGGGAACGGCCCGGACGCTCTGACCAGGAGGAAGACATGCCTGTCATTCCCACCCGCTTCGTGGTCGAGTTCGGTGAGGTGTTTCCGCTCGGTGGGTTCGTCCTCGGCGTTGAGCCGTCTATGGCGTTCTTCGACAACCCGGCGGCGCCGAAGCTCCAGGAGCGTGACAAGGAGTCCGGGCAGCTCGTCTGGATCGTGCGGGCGCTGGACGCCAACGAGGAAGCCGCGCGGTTCGGCGCGGAGTTCAAGGTGAAGATCGCTGCCGACTACCAGCCGGTTCCGCCCGCGAAGGCCAACGGCTTCCCATTCGCGGCCGTCGAGTTCGAGCGGCTGACCATCACTCCCTACGCGAACAACAAGGGGCGGATCGCGCACAGCTTCCGGGCTACCGGGATGCGCGCTCTCGGTGGGGCTCGGGGCAGCAAGTCCGCGGTTCCCGCTGAGCAGAAGACGGCGGCGTGAGCGGCGAGATGCGCGACATCGTGCAGGTCTTCGTGACCGCTGACCTTCCGGTTCGCGCCAAAGCCCTGCCCTTCGCCGACCGGGTCGAGCTGCGCTTCGGCAAGGCGTTCCCGGTGGCGCTGGTGATCGACCGGGCCGCGGTGCCTCGGCTGATCAAGGCCATCGAGACGGGCACCGCCGAACTCGACGCGATCGGAGAGCGGCGATGACATCGCAAGCGTTGCGGTTCACGGCCTCGGGGTCGCCTGGGCACGGATCATCTGCGGGCATTGTGCGGTACGGGCAGGGGCATCCACCTGCACTGCATCTGAGCCTGGATGCGGTTGACGTGCTGTTGAGTGTGGCGCCGTTTCCTGACGGCCTGGTCGCGATGGCGAACTTCTGCCGGGTGCTGGCGCGGGAGTCCGCGCGTCTGGCGGCCGAGATCGACCCGGACGGGGAACCGGCTCCCCCGGAACTCCAGCCGGGGTGGCACTGGGTCGCGTCCAACTCGCCGGGTGAGTCTGGGGCGGGGATTTGAGTCCGGCACGGCGGCGGGTGTCCGTTGCTCGGCAGCCCGGTGCCCACCGTCGTGCCTCCCACAGCCACCAAGAAACGGAGGTGTTGTGGTGGCTTCCACGGTAGAGCCCTGGCGCAACCCCGACCCGCTACCTGTGACGTTGCAGGGGGCACGCGAGTACCTGTGGCGCGAACCGAAGGCCGATGCGCCACGGGATGAATGGATTGCCTTCCACAACTACCGGGCGGAGGTGTTCCGGCACGTTGCCCAGGTCGACTCGCGGCACCGGTATGAGGCGGGCGCGGAAGCGTGGTTGGCGAAAGACAAGGCGGTGAGACTCGGCGCGAAGGGGGATGCCGATGCGGCACTGATTACTTAGGACAGCAGAGCGGCCTCCTGGTTGATCAACCAGGAGGCCGCGCGCCTGACTCCGGGACTCGGTTAGCCGCAACTCGACGGAGTTCGGCACACCGCAATCGCGGAGAGCTTTATCCCCGAAGTTCCATCGTGCAGCACTTCGGGCCGCCGCCGGATTTGCGGAGTTCGGAGATGTCGACCATGACCGGGTTGTAGCCGCGCTGAGCCACCTCGGCCGCCAACTGGGTCGCCTCGACCGGGAGGACCACGTTGCGGCCGTCGGAGACGGCGTTAAGGCCCAGGCAGGCCGCGTCCTCCTCGGTGGCCAGGATGGCGGTCGGGAACATGCGGGCCAGGACGCGCTGGGTGCCCTCGGAGAAAGCCTCCGGGAAGTAGGCGACCTCAGCCGGACGGCCGTCACGGGCCTCGGAGAGGACGAACAGGGCGACGTCAAGGTGGTAGTAGCGCGGGTCGACCAGTTGCAGCGAGACCACCGGGACGCCGAGGACTTCCTGGGCTTCGGCGTGGGCGCCGGGGTCGGTGCGGAAGCCGGTGCCTGCCAGGAGGACCGCGCCGGTCCAGGTGAAGTCGCCCTCGGCCTCGTTGATTCGTTCCGGCATGACGACGTCTCGGTAGCCGTTGTCGAGGAACCAGCGGCGGAAGTGGTCGGCTTCGGCGGCGCGCTGGTGGGCGCGGAAGCGGGAGCCCAGGACCCTGCCGTCGATGACCGTTCCCGAGTTCGCGGAGAAGACCATGTCGGGGAGGCCGTCAACAGGCTCAATTGTCTCGACCTTGTGGCCGAGCTTCTCGTAGGTCTCCTTGAGTGCGGTCCACTGAGAGACAGCCAACTCAGTGCTGACCGGTTCGTCCGGGTTCATCCACGGGTTGATCACGTACTCGACCGTGAAGTACCTGGGTTCGCACATGAGGTACCGGCGGGTCGTCGGGGTTCGCTCGGGGAGCACAGCCTCGACCGCGGAATCGGACAGGAGCGTCATGGATCGAAATGTAGGGCCACGGTTCACCTACGACAATGTCGCAATATTGCTCGTAGACCTGCATTATGTTGCGTGTGGACGTCATAGATCAGCGGATCATTGCGCAGCTAGTGGCCGACGCGCGCTCTAGTTACGCCGAGATCGGCAAGGTTGTGTCGCTCTCCGCGCCCGCCGTCAAACGGAGGGTGGATCGGCTGCTGGAAACCGGGGTGCTGCGGGGCTTCACGGCCGTGGTCAACCCGGAGGCGCTGGGGTGGGGAACAGAGGCATTCGTCGAGGTGCACTGCCAGGGCAACGTGAGCCCCGACCGGATCCGGCAGCGGCTGGAACCGCTGACCGAGGTGGTCGCCGCGTACACCGTCTCCGGGGCCGCTGACGCCATCGTGCACCTGCGGGCGGCGAACATCCACCACCTGGAGGACGCACTCGAACGCCTTCGGGCGGTCGACATGGTCTCGCGGACCGTCAGCACTGTGGTGCTTTCGACACTGCTCGAGCGGCCGCCCGCACCCGAGCCCGGATAGGGTCCGGGGACATGACCGAGGTTCTGCTCGACCGCCGCGACGGCGTCGGTGTCATCACGCTCAACGCGCCCGAGCGGCGCAACGCGTTGACGCTCGAAATGTCCGCTGAGCTCGCCGCTGCCGTCCGAGCCTGCGAGGACGATCCGGCGACCAACGCGATCGTCGTGACGGGGACGCCGCCCGCCTTCTGCGCGGGAGCCGATCTGACGCTGCTCGGGGAGTCCCGGGAAGAGGGCCTGCGGGCGATCTACGCGGGGTTCCTGGCCGTGGCGAACTCGACGCTGCCGACGATCGCGGCGGTGAGTGGGGCGGCCGTCGGCGCGGGGCTGAACCTGGCGCTCGCGGCGGACGTGCGGATCGCGGGGCCGCGGGCGCGGTTCGACGCGCGGTTCCTCCAGCTGGGGATCCACCCCGGCGGCGGCATGACGTGGATGCTGCAGCGGCTCGTGGGGCCGCAGGCCGCCACCGCGATGACGCTGTTCGGCAAGATCCCGGACGCGGCCGAGGCGCTGCGGCTGGGGTTGGTCCACCTGACCGTCGATGGCGACCAGGACGCCCTGGTGGCCGCCGCGGTCGAGTTCGCCGGGCCCGCCGCGGTCGCGCCGAGCGAGTTGCTGAAGTCGATCAAGCAGACGATGCGGACGACGTGGGCGACCGACTCGCACGCCGACGCTGTCGAGATCGAGCTCAAGGCGCAGGTCGCGTCCATGGACACACCTGAGTTCGCGCAGCTCCTGGAGCGGATGAAGGCGCGGATCTCGGGCCAGGCCTGAGACCCGGACCACACCCCGGAACAAATGTACCCACATTCTGGGAAACTGTAACCCCGAGTTACAGTTATATGTGGGACTTGGGGACCATGTTGTGGATACTCGTCCCGCCGTCATCGTCGCGGGACTGTGACGTGTAGCGCGTTGCGGAGGTGTTGCGCCTTCCGATGCCTACTTTTGAAAGGTGGACGTGGTCGACGACCAGGTCGGTTGAGCAATCGCGAGACGATGCGGCCGAGGGCGGAAGGTTACCCTCGAAAGTGATCGGCGGACGTGGCCGACGGACGGCGAACCTTGTCAGGAGAGAGGGTTCATGAGCACTACTGTGGACGGCGGAGCGACCGGAAACGGGTCAACGCGACCGACCGGGGTGAAGCTCGACCGGGTCGTCATCCGCTTCGCGGGCGACTCCGGTGACGGCATGCAGCTCACTGGTGACAGGTTCACCTCCGAGGCCGCCGCGTTCGGCAACGACCTGTCGACGATGCCCAACTTCCCCGCCGAGATCCGCGCGCCCCAGGGCACGATCCCCGGCGTCTCCAGCTTCCAGGTGCACTTCGCCGACTACGACATCCTCACCCCAGGCGACCGCCCCGACGTGCTCGTCGCGATGAACCCGGCCGCGCTGAAGGCCAACATCGCCGACCTGCCCGCGGGCGGCACGCTGATCGTGAACACCGACGAGTTCGTCAAGCGCAACCTGACCAAGGTCGGGTACGAGACGAACCCGCTGGAGGACGAGTCGCTGGCCGCCTACCAGGTCCACCAGGTCGCGATGGCCACCATCACGCAGAACGCGCTCGCCGACACCGGCCTCGGCAAGAAGGACGCCGAGCGCTGCAAGAACATGTTCGCGCTGGGCCTGCTGTCGTGGATGTACCACCGGCCGACCGAGGGCACCGAGGCGTTCCTGCGGGAGAAGTTCGCCCGCAAGCCCGACATCGCCGAGGCCAACGTGCTCGCGTTCCGCGCGGGCTTCTACTACGGCGAGACCACCGAGGCCTTCGCGGTCACCTACGAGGTCGCTCCGGCCGCGCTGCCCGCGGGCACCTACCGCCAGATCACCGGCAACACCGCGCTCGCCTACGGCATCGTCGCGGCGGGTGTGCAGTCGAAGCTGCCGGTGCTGCTGGGCACCTACCCGATCACCCCGGCCTCGGACATCCTGCACGAGCTGAGCAAGTTCAAGCAGTTCGACATCACCACGTTCCAGGCCGAGGACGAGATCGCGGGCATCTGCGCGGCCCTCGGCGCCTCCTACGGCGGCGCGCTCGGCGTGACGTCGACGTCCGGTCCCGGTGTGGCGCTGAAGTCGGAGACCATCGGCCTCGGCGTGATGACCGAGCTGCCGCTGCTGGTCATCGACGTGCAGCGCGGCGGGCCGTCGACCGGTCTGCCGACCAAGACCGAGCAGGCCGACCTGCTGCAGGCCATGTACGGCCGCAACGGCGAGTGCCCGGTCCCGATCATCGCCCCGCAGTCGCCCGCCGACTGCTTCGCCGCGGCCGTCGAGGCCACCCGGATCGCGCTGAAGTACCGCACCCCGGTGCTGCTGCTGTCCGACGGCGCCATCGCCAACGGCTCCGAGCCGTGGCTGATCCCCGAGCTCGACACGCTGCCCGACCTGACCGTCGAGTTCGCCACCGAGCCCAACGCCCCCGACGGCTCCGGCGAGTTCTGGCCCTACCTGCGCGACCCGGAGACGCTGGCGCGCGCGTGGGCGGTGCCGGGCACCGCTGGGCTGCAGCACCGCATCGGCGGTCTGGAGAAGCAGGACGGCACGGGCAACATCTCCTACGACCCGGCCAACCACGACAAGATGGTCCGGCTGCGCCAGGCGAAGATCGACGGCGTGGACGTGCCCGACCTCGTGGTCGACGACCCGTCCGGCGGCAAGGCGCGCGTGCTGGTGCTGGGCTGGGGCTCGTCGTACGGCCCGATCGGCGCGGCGGCCCGCCGGGTGCGCAAGCTCGGCCACGCCGTCGCCCAGGCGCACCTGCGCCACCTGAACCCGTTCCCCGCCAACCTCGGCGACGTGCTGCGGTCCTACGACAAGGTCGTGGTGCCGGAGATGAACCTGGGCCAGCTCTCGCTGCTGCTGCGCGGCCGCTACCTGGTCGACGTCATCAGCTACACGAAGGTCGCGGGCCTGCCCTTCATGGCGGAGGAACTGCAGAACGTCCTCACGGACATCGTGAAAGGGGTCGACGCATGACCGCGATTGATCTTGGGCTGCCCGGCCTCGCGGGTGTGCCCACCAGCGATGAGCCGCAGAAGGCCAAGGACTACAAGTCCGACCAGGAAGTGCGCTGGTGCCCGGGTTGCGGTGACTACATCGTCCTCAACGCCGTCCAGTCTTTCCTGCCGTCGCTGGGCCTCAAGCGGGAGAACATCGTCTTCGTCTCCGGCATCGGCTGTTCGTCGCGGTTCCCGTACTACATGAACACCTACGGGATGCACTCGATCCACGGGCGTGCCCCGGCCATCGCCACCGGCCTGGCCACCGCGCGGCCGGACCTGTCGGTCTGGGTCGTCACCGGCGACGGCGACTCGCTGTCGATCGGCGGCAACCACCTGATCCACACGCTGCGCCGCAACGTGAACCTGAAGATCCTGCTGTTCAACAACCGGATCTACGGGCTCACCAAGGGCCAGTACTCGCCGACGTCGGAACCGGGCAAGATCACCAAGTCGACGCCGATGGGCTCGCTGGACTACCCGTTCAACCCGGTGTCGCTGGCCCTGGGCGCGGAAGCGACGTTCGTCGGCCGCGCGCTGGACTCGGACAAGAAGGGCCTCACCGAGGTCCTGCGGCAGGCCGCCGAGCACCGCGGGTCGGCGCTGGTCGAGATCTACCAGAACTGCCCGATCTTCAACGACGGCGCGTTCGACGTGCTGAAGGAGCCGGGCGAGGCCGAGCAGCGCATCATCAACCTCGAGCACGGCAAGCCCATCCGGTTCGGCGCCGAGGGCGAGTACGGCGTGATCAAGTCCGGGTTCGGGTCGCTGGACGTGGCGAAGGTCAGCGAGGTGGGCGAGGACGCGCTGGTGGTCCACGACGCGCACATCCAGGACCCGTCGTACGCGTTCGCGCTGTCGCGGCTGTCGTCGCAGGACCTGAGCCACACGGTGACGGGCGTGTTCCGGTCGGTCCGCCGGGAGACCTACGACGACCAGGCGCGGGCGCAGGTGGAGCAGGCCAAGTCGGCCAAGACGGCCGACCTGCGGGCGCTGCTGCACGGCAAGGACACCTGGACCATCGCGGGCTGATTTGACGACGAAAGGGCCGCCATCCTGTTGGGATGGCGGCCCTTTCGCTGTTCGACTAGCTCGGTTTCTCGCTGCGGCGCCGGTTCCACGCGGTGAAGCCTGCCCGCTCGGCGTCGGCCGCGGTCTTGAACCAGACCTCAGCCTTGGTGCGGGTGTAGTACGGCGAATCCGTGGTGTGGAACAGCATCGAGTCCGCGTTCCCCTTCACGGTGTAGTCGCCGGACGGGGCCGAGCCGTCGGCCTTCGGCTTGGCCGAGTTCGGGCCGTGCGGGCCGGTGTCCCGGGGAAGGGCCTGCTGCGGGACCGCGGTCTGGCCGCGCTCCGCCCCGCCGACCCGGTTCCACGGCGCGAATCCCGCCCGCTCGGCCTCGTCCGCGGTGCGGAACCAGACCTCGGCGGTGGTCACCGAGTAGAAGGCCGACTCCTCGGTGTGGAAGAGCATCGAGTCGAGGTTGCCCTTGACGGTGAACTCCGGCGCGGGGGCCGAGCCGTCGGCGGTCGGCTTGGCGGAACCGGGGTACGGGCCCGCTTCCCACTGCGGGGCTAGGCCCTGGGGGGACTTGCTGCGGGTCCACGGGGAGAAGCCCGCCGCCTCAGCGTCAGCCGGAGTCTTGAACCACACCTCGGCGACGGTTCGGCTGTAGTAGGGCGAATCCGTCGAGTGGTAGAGCATCGAGTCCTCGTTGCCCTTCACCGTGAACTCGTCCGACGGCGCCTTCCCGCCCGCCAACGGCTTAGCCGAGTTCGCGTACGGACCGGCTTCCCACTGCGGGGCGACAAGGCCCTGCGGGGCCTTGCTCCGCGTCCACGGCGAGAAGCCCGCCGCCTCAGCGTCAGCGGGGGTCTTGAACCACACCTCGGCGACGGTTCGGCTGTAGTAGGGCGAATCCGTCGAGTGGTAGAGCATCGAGTCCTCGTTGCCCTTCACCGTGAACTCGTCCGACGGCGCCTTCCCGCCCGCCAACGGCTTAGCCGAGTTCGCGTACGGACCGGCTTCCCACTGCGGGGCGACAAGGCCCTGCGGGGCCTTGCTCCGCGTCCACGGCGAGAAGCCCGCCGCCTCAGCGTCAGCGGGGGTCTTGAACCAGACCTCCGCCACCGTGCGGCTGTAGTACGGGGATTCCTCGGTGTGGTAGAGCTTCGAGTCCTCGTTGCCCTTGACCGTGAACGCGTCGGTCGGTGCTTTGCCGCCTGCCAGGGGCTTGGCGGAACCCGGGTAGGCGCCCTGGTCCCAGGTCGGCTCGGCGAGGGCGTGGGCGGCGGACTTGTCGCGGGTCCAGCGGATGAAGCCCGCGCGCTCGGCGTCGGCTGGGGACTTGAACCAGACCTCGGCGACGGTTCGGCCGTAGTACGGCGAATCCGTGGTGTGGTAGAGCATCGAGTCCTCGTTGCCCTTGACCGTGTACTCGGTCGAGGGGGCCGCGCCGCCTGCCAGCGGGCGGGCGGACCCCGCGCCGAAGGGTTCGGCACCGGCCGCGGCACCACCGGCGGCAGCGCCACCGGCGGCAGCGCCACCGGCAGCGGCGGCGCCGGTCGCGGACGCGCCTGCCAGGAGGGCACCCGTGCCGGCGGACGACGAGCCGGAGGGGACGGTGTCGGCGGAGGACGCGCCGGAGAGGTTCGCCGCGCCGAGCTTGGCGGTCGGGTCGGGCTTGGCGGAGCCGGAGACCTCGATCGACCTGGCCGAGTCGGTCGAGCCGCCCGCGAACGGGTCAGCGACGGAAGCGGCGGACGACGCCGACAAGTCCGAGGACGGCGGCGCCGATGACCAGGCCGAGTCCCCCTTGGCGGACTCGGCGGCGGTGGCCTTGGTCGTCGAGTCCGCGTCGAAATCCTTGCCCGCGCCGGAGACGGCGGCTGCGCCGAGGGCGCCCGCGGCCAGCGAACCGGACAGGCTGCCGGACTCGGCACCCGCCTTGTCGCCCGATCCGGCGGCCGAACCCGCACCGGCTCCGTTAGCCGCAGCGGCCTGGATGTCGGCCTCGGTCTGGACCGGGATGCGGGTGGTCGGGGTGTCGTCGGTGAACTCGTCCTTGCGCGGGGGCTTGAGGGCCTGGGTGCGCTCGTCGTCGTCGAGGGTGCCCAGGGCCGAGTCGCGGACCGGGGTGGCCGCGGCGGCCTTCTTGACCTTCGTCTTCTCCTTGGCCTTCACGGCGGGGCCGGTGAAGCGCTCCTCGCTGACGGTGACCTTCGGCTTGCGGAAGGCCCGCTGGATGAACCAGGTGACCAGCGCGCCCAGCAGGAAGGAGATCAGCAGCCAGACCCAGGTCTGGCCGAACAGATAACTCATGGCACGCCTCCTAGATTTTCGCACGGCGGTTCGCCGCCTGGCTCTTGCCGCGGTCCGAGTCCATGAAGCGGTCCTCGAAAACCTCTACCTTGGGCTTGCGGAACAGCTTGTCCAGCAGCCACACCACCAGCGCCCCGGCCAGGAACGCCAGGAGCATCCAGAGCCAAACCTGCCCGAACAGATAAGTCATGGTTTGTCTCCTTAAAGGACAGTGATCTCGACGCGGCGGTTGGCGGGCGCGCTGGGGGCGTTGCCAGGCAGCGGCTTGGTCGCGCCGTAGCCCTTGGCGGTCACCTTGTCGGCGGCCACGCCGAGCTGGGCGAGCTGGGCCTTCACCGCGGCGGCGCGCTCGTCGCTGAGCTTCTGGCCGTCGAAGCTGTTGGCGACGTCGGCGATGTGGCCGGAGACCTCCAACGCGACGTCCTTGCCCGCCAGCAGCGGCGCGATCTTCTGCAGCGTCTGCGCGCCGGGGCCGGTGAGCGTGTTCGAGTTGGGCTCGAACGTGATGCCCTGGCCCGCGATCACGTCGTTGATCTGCTGCTGCAGCGCGGCTTTGTCGACCGCGGGCGCGGGCGGCGGGGCGGCCACCGTCATCTGGTTGTCGACCTTGACGCCGGGGGCCGCGGCGGCCACGGCCTGCTCGGCGGCGGCCTTCTCCGCGTCGGAGGCGACGGCGCCGGTGAGGGTGATCGTGTCGCCGTTCCAGCGCAGGCCGCGGTCGGCGGTCGCGGTGCCCAGCAGCGCGACGGCCTTGCCCAGGTCGGCCGGGGCCGCGGGCAGCGTGGCGCCGGGGACGACGGCGAGCTGGTCGACGATCGGGCGGCCACCGGCGGCCTGCGTGGCCGCGGCGACGAGCGCCTGGCGGGCCGCCTCGTCCGGCACGTTGCCGGTGAGGACGACGCTGCCATCCTTGAGGTCGAAGCCAAGGGGGTTGGCCGTCGGCGCGGGCACACCGGCCGAGGCCGACGGGTTCGCGGACGGATCGGCGCTGGGCGGGGCGGAATCGGTCCCGGTGCCGCCGGAACCCGCGGTGACGTTGGCCGACCAGACACCGCTGACGTCCTCGACGGCGGCGCGGGCCGCGTCGATCTTGTCGGCGGGGACGCCGGAGACATTGGCGACGACTCCGTCCATGCTGACCTTGGCGTCGGGGAACCCGGCCGCGCTGAGCGCGGCGAGGGACTTGGCGCCGAGATCATCTTGGACGGCGTCGCGTTTGCCCCAAGAGGTGAAACTGGCCAGGACCGCGAGCAATGCCGGGATCAGCAGCAACCCCAGCAGCCAGGGCAGCCAGCCGCCGCGACGTTCATATGTGGTCGTCTCAGTCCGGCGGACCAGGGTCTCACCGGGCTTGAGCGATTCTGCAACGGAACTTGGCATGGCCGCTCCGAACGGGACAAGCACCTCCGGCCGCCCACTTGGACGACCTCGTGCGCCCGAAAGGGCGCAGGGTGTCTTGTATCACCGGCCAGAAACCACCGCCACTTGGAGTGAGCGACCGACTCCCCCAAGTATGTGCCATTAATACAGTGTTCGCTTACCAGTGATCTCCGGAACCGGACAACGCGATTCCACCCGATCGGGTCTGGATCACCCGAGCGGGCGGAAACCGACTCGCTCGGCGTCGGTGACGCTGCGGAACCACACCTCGGCGATGGTCCGGTCGAACCGGGGCGACTCCGGCGAGCAGTAGCGCAGGGCGGTGACGCTGGCCTTGATCGTGTACTCGCTCGACGGCGAGTGGCCGCCGGGCAGCGGCATGGCCGAGCCCGGGCCGAACGGGCCGGGCGGGACGAACGGGTCGACGCCCGCGGGCGCCTTGAGCGCGGTGCGCGACCGGCGCACGCGCGGCGGCGGCAGGGACGCGGCGGACTCGGCCTCGTCGGCCGAGCGGACCGGCTCGAACAGCGAGCGCTCCCGGTCGATCGGGACCGCGACCGGCGCCTCCACCGACGCCGACACCGGGGCGGGTGCCGGTTCCGGCTGGGCGGGGGTGGTGGTCTGGATCCCGAAGGGGAAGCGGCCACCGGGCTTGGCGGGGATGCGCTTGGGCAGTGCGCCGGGGGTTCCCGAAGGCGGCGGGGCGTAGGCCACGGTCGGCTCCTTGGCGGGCTCGACCCCGAACGCGGCAGAGGCGGGGACCTCGGGTTCCGGCTCGACGGCGGGCACCGGGCGGACGAACTGGGTCGCCTCCGCCGGTACCGGGTCCACGCTGACGAACCGGGTGGCTTGCGCCGGTTCGTGCGCGGTCAGGTCGTCGGCCGCCAGGTCGCCCGCGAGGACAGGTTCGTCACTGTCGCTCTCATCGAGCCTGCGGATCAGCTCGGCGGGGATCGGGGTGGTGTGCTGGGTGAAGATCGTGCCGCCGTCGGCGGGCCGGTCGAGCACGGGGTCGTCCGCGTCGGCCAGGTCGTCGACCAGGTGCTCGTCGACGTGCTCTTCGAAGTGGGCGTCGACCGGTTCGTCGGCCTGCTGGGCGGGTTCGTCGACGGGGTCGGCGAACCAGTCGCCCGGCTGCTCGTCCGCGGGTTCCGCGGTGCGGGCGGCGGGGATGTACTGGGTGGTCTCGATCGAGGCGAGCGCGGGCTCCTCGCCGCGCAGGCGGCTGTCGAGCGACCCCAGTGCGGCGGGCTCCTCGACCGGCTCGTCGACCACGGGCTCGTCGAGGCGCGCGTGTTCGGCGGCGAACCCGGCCTGGTCGAAGTCGTCGTCATGGGCGGCGTCGCGGTGATCGTGACGCTCGTCGTCGCGCGCGGGCTCGGGGGCGTGGGTGAGCAGGTCGTGGCCGACCGGCTCGTCGTCGCCGAAGCCGGGCACGAGCGCGGGGACCGGCGCGTAGTCGTCGCGGCGGCGGTCTTCGAACGAGTCGCGGAAGTCGTCACGCGGGTGCTCGTCGAAGGCACGGTCGTCGAAGTCGCGGGAACGGTCGTCGAACGCGCTGGGGCGCTCGTCGAAGTCGTCGTCGGCGCCGTCGTCGTAGCGGTCGCGTTCGGCGGCGGCCTCGCGCCTACGGGCGGCGGCGAGCCTGCTCTGCAGGTCGTCGGCGCGCTTGCGGGCGGGGTTGGCGATGAGGATCCAGCACAGCAGCGCACCGACCAGGAATCCGGCGAGGCTCCACACCCACACCTGACCGAAGAACGGCATCTGCCACTTCTCCCTCCCGGCCGCGCCCACGTGGCGCGACAAAACGTCGCTCAAGCCTAGGGGAGGCTACTGCGGTCGGGTGAGGGGCAGGCACCGTCCCGGGAATTTCCCTGACACATCACAGTTTTCAGTTCGTCGTAACACGATATTGGTGCCTTATCGGGTACGCGCGACTACATAACGTGTCAGCAGTTCCAGTGCCGATCGCGCGGCGCATTCGGGCAGTGACACCAATTCCGCGTAGGCGGCGGTGGCGTACTCGTCGAGGGTGGCGCGCGCCCGCTCCAGTCCGGGGGACTTGCGCAGGCGGGTGAGCGCGTCCTCGACGTCCTCGTCGTCGGTGATCGGCCCGGCCAGCAGTTCCTCCAGGCGCGGGTCGCCGCCGTCGGCGAGCGCGTAGAGCATCGGCAGCGTGCGGACGCCTTCGCGCAGGTCGGTGCCCGGGGTCTTGCCGGACTCGGCGGCCGGGGAGGCGATGTCGATGACGTCGTCGGAGATCTGGAAGGCGGCGCCGATGATCTCGCCGAAGCGGACGACCGCGGCGGTCTGCTCGGGGGTGGCGCCGGAGAACATGGCGCCGAAGCGGCCGGACGTGGCGATCAGCGAGCCCGTCTTCTGCGCGATGACCGACAGGTAGTGCTCGACCGGGTCGCCGTCGCGCGGGCCGACGGTCTCGCGCATCTGCCCGGTGACCAGCTCGCTCATCGTCTCGGCGATCACGCGCGTGGCGGTCGAGCCGAGGTCGGCGACCAGGCGCGACGCGTGGGCGAAGAGGAGGTCGCCGGTGAGGATGGCGATGGAGTTGGACCAGCGGGCGTTGGCGCTCGCGTCGCCGCGGCGCATGGTGGCCTCGTCCATGACGTCGTCGTGGTACAGCGTGGCGAGGTGGACCAGCTCGACCGCGGCGGCCGCGGCGACGACCTGCTCGGAGTCGCCGTCGTTGAGCTGGGCGCAGAGCAGCGTGAACAGCGGGCGGAACCGCTTGCCACCGGCCTTGACCAGGTGCAGCGCGGCCTGGTCGACGAAGTCGACGTCACTGTGCACGACCGAGCGCAGCAGGGCCTCGACCTTGCCGAGCCCGTCGACGACGGCCGCGACGAGCGCCGGGTCGGCGTCGTCGAGTCCGAGCGACGATGGCACCTCGGAGATGGCCGAGTTCTCGGTGTCTGTCACGTCGCGGCACTCCTGGTCGGCAGGGTCTCTGGATCTGATTCGAGCCTACTGGGCGGGGTACGGGCACAGCCGCATGGAATCCCCAACGTGGCCCACTTCATGGTCGCGGGATAACTGTTGGGGCACTTGTGGCCGCTGTTCCCGGATGGACACCGAAGATGTTCCCCATGCGGACGAGCACCAATCTGGCCATTCAGGTGACCGCGCTGGTCACGTTCGTGGCGCTGCGGTTCGTGGGCATGGGCTACGGCGCGCTGGTGTTCGTCATGACCGTCGTCGGCCCGCTGCTGGCGGTGACGCCGACGGTGTTGGCGGCGCGGGTGCTCGGCCGGGGTCGGCTGGCCCGGCGGGCCGCGGTGCCGTTCATGGTCGCGGCCGGGGCGCTGGTGGTGGCCGGCGCGTGCGTCGCCGACGAGCGTGGGTTCGCGCGCGAGCCCATCCCGATCGTGAACCTGCTGACCGGTGACGGTGTGCGGAAGCAGGATCCGCTGTGGGCACTCGACGTCGTCGGCTGGCTGGCGGTGGCGGTGTTCGTGGCGGCGCTGGTGTGGACGGTGGTGGCACTGCGGACGGAGGTGCCGCGCTGGGCTCGGTGGGTGGCCGCTGTGGCGGCTGTGGTCGCTGTCGCGGGGGCGGTGGTGGTGGAGGTGCAACGCCGGGACGCCCTGCCGGACGCCGCCGATGTGGCCGCGACCAAGGCCCGGTCGGAGGCGCTGGCCCGGGACGTGCGCACAGCACTGCGGGGTGAGCGGGCGGCTGGGCGCTGGCTGCCGTGCGCGGGCCGGACTGGCGCGTACTTCGAGGTAACCGGCGACAGCGGACTCACTCCGGGCGACGCGCGGGCGGCGCTTTCCCCGGGATGGCGGCACCACATGGACTACGCGGGCAGCTGGTCCGCCGACCGCGACGAACACCGGCTGATCGTCGACGATCGCGGATTCACCCTCACCTGGCAGAACTGCCTCAGCCTGAGCGACGAGGACATCACCGCGCTGGCGGCGGAGGCGCCCCAGCCGATTCGTTGAGTAGTTCTGCCGATTCGCGGGCCGCCCGGGGTTTGCCACGATTGCCCGATGCGTACCTGGGTGAACGTCCTGCTGCAGCTAGGCGCCTTCGTGGCCTTCTTCGCCCTGCGGCTGTCGGCGGGCGGATGGCTGCTGATCTTCTACATCGTCACGGTCATCGGCCCGGTCGTGACCTTGGCCCCGCTGGTCACCGCGCTGGTCACGGCGGGGCGGGGGCGGCTGCCGAAGCGGGTGTGGCTGCCGTTCGCGGTGGCGGCGGCGGCGCTGGTGGGCGCGGGTGCGCTCATCGCCGACTTCGGCGACGCCCCCGGCGCGTTCATCCCGGTGGTGGGCGAGGTCGCCGAGGACAGCGGCCTGATGTACCTGAGCACCGCGGGCTGGGTGTTCGCCCTGGCGTTCGTCGTGTCGGTCGTGTGGATCCTGGTGGCGGTCAGCGAGACGCGGAAAGGGCGCCCGGCCGAAGCCGGACGCCCTTCCTGATGTGCGGAACCCTTACCTGACGGCGAAAGCGCCGCCCGCGGCCCAGTCGAGGGCGAAGGCGGGGGCGATGCCGAGGACCAGGGTGACGACCACGCCGAGGGTGATGGCCGCGGTGGTGAACGCGCCGGGGACGGTCACGGTGGGGCCGTCGGCGGCGGGCTCGCTGAAGTACATCAGCACGATCACCCGCAGGTAGAAGAACGCGGCCACCGCCGAGGCGATGAGCGCGATGACCACCAGCGGCGCCATCCCGTCGGCCAGCGCGGCCTCGAAGACGACGAACTTGCCGACGAAGCCGCTGGTCAGCGGGATGCCCGCCAGGGCGAGCAGGATGAACGTGAACACACCGGCCACCAGCGGCGACCGCTTGGCCAGGCCCGCCCACTGCGACAGGTGCGTCGCCTCGCCCGACGAGTCGCGGACCAGGCTGATCACGCCGAACGCGGCCAGCGTGGTGAAGCCGTAGGTCAGCAGGTAGAACAGCGTGCCCGACAGGCCCTTCTCGGTCAGCGCGATGGCGCCGATGAGCAGGAAGCCCGCGTGGGCGACCGACGAGTACGCGATCATCCGCTTGACGTCGGTCTGGGTCAGGCCCAGCACCGCGCCGATGACCATGGACACGATCGCCACGCCCCACAGGACGCCGCGCCATTCCCAGCTGGTGGCCTCGAAGGCGACCTGCAGGACGCGCAGGATGCCGCCGAACGCGGCGACCTTGGTGCAGGCGGCCATGAACGCGGTGACCGGGGTCGGCGCGCCCTGGTAGACGTCGGGGGTCCAGGTGTGGAACGGGCCGACCGACGCCTTGAACAGCAGGCCGACGACGAGCAGGCCCATGCCGCCGAACAGCAGCGTGTCGGAGCGGTCGGTGCCCGCGGCGGCCGCGGCGATGTCGGCGAGGCGGACCGAGCCCGCGTAGCCGTAGAGCAGCGCCAAGCCGTAGAGGAAGAACGCCGAGGCGAACGCGCCGAGCAGGAAGTACTTGACCGCCGACTCCTGCGACAGCAGGCGGCGACGGCGGGCCAGGCCGCACATCAGGTACAGCGGCAGCGACAGCACTTCCAGCGCGATGAACATCGTCAGCAGGTCGTTGGCCGCGCAGAAGATCATCATGCCGCCGAGCGCGAACAGCGTCAGCGGGAAGACCTCGGTCTGCATGCCGGTCGCGGTGACCTGTGCGCGGTCCTGCACGGTGCCGGGGCGGATCGCCGCGGTGGCCACGAACGCGCCGCCCGGCTCGACGGAGCGGTCGGCGATCAGCAGCACCGCGCCCAGCGACAGCGCCAGCAGCGTGCCCCAGAGGAACAGCGCGGGCCGGTCGATGGCGAGCGTGCCGAACATGGCCAGCTCACCGCCCGCGGGCAGGTCATCGACCAGCACGGCCAGGGAGACACCGGAGGCCGCGAGGGTGGCCAGGGTCAGCACGACCTGCGCGGGCCAGCGCTGGTGCCGGGGCAGGAACGCCTCGAACAGCACGCCGACACACGCCGCGCCGAGCACGATCAGGATCGGCCAGATCGTGCTGACCGGCGGCGCCTGGACCTTCTCGGTCTGGGCGGGCGCTTCCTGGGCGAGCAGGAGGACCGAAGTCATTACCGACACTGCAGTGGCCTTTCTGCGGGAACCGGGTCGACCAGGGCCGCTTCACACATCGTTGCGCCCACGGTGGGGTTCACGACGTCGAGGACCGGCTTCGGGTACAGACCCAGACCGATGATCAGCAGGAGCAGCGGCGCGAGCACCAGCTTCTCCCTGCCGTCCAGATCGAAGATCGCCTTCTTCGCGCCGACCTCAGGGTCCACCATCGTGCCGGGACCGCCTGCCGCGCCGACGAGAGCGTTGCCGCGCAGCGGGCCGGTCATGATCCGCTGGTAGAGCCAGAGGACGTAGATCGCGGCGAAGACCATGCCGACGGTGGCGATGATGGTGAACACCGGCCGGTTCGGGAACGAGCCGATGAGCACCAGGAACTCGCTGATGAACGAGTTGGTGCCGGGCAGCGACAGCGTGCTCAGACCGGCGATCAGCAGCATGCCCGCCAGCACCGGGGTCAGCTTCGACATGCCGCCGTAGTCGGCGATGCGGGTGCTGCCGCCGCGCGCGATCACCATGCCGATGACCAGGATCAGCATGCCCGTGGCGATGCTGTGGTTGAGCATGTAGGTGACCGAGCCGGTCATGGCCTGCGAGCTGAACGAGAAGATGCCCAACGCGATGAAGCCGAAGTGGGCGATCGACACGTACGCCACGAAGCGCTTCATGTCGGTCTGGCCGGTGGCCAGGATCGACCCGTAGACCACGCCCGCGATGGCCATGGTCAGCACCAGCGGGGCGAGTTCCTTGCTGGCGTCGGGGAACATCGGCAGCAGGTAGCGCAGGAAGCCGAAGGTGCCGACCTTGTCGAGGACACCGACGAGCAGCACCGCGACACCGATCGGCGCCTCGGCGGTGGCGTCCGGCAGCCAGGTGTGCAGCGGGACCAGCGGCGCCTTGATGGCGAACGCGGCGAAGAAGCCGAGGAACAGCCAGATCTGCGTGCTCAGCGGCGCGTCGGACACGACCTGGACCAGCGTGGCCCAGTCGAAGGTGCCCTTGCCCAGTTCGTCGCCCGCCATGACGTAGCAGGCGATCACCGAGGCCAGCATGATCAGGCCGCCGAGGAACGAGTACAGGAAGAACTTGACCGCCGCGTACTGCCGGTTGGCCCCGCCGAAGGAGCCGATCAGGAAGTACATCGGGATCAGCATGATCTCGAACAGCACGTAGAACAGGAACACGTCGGTCGCGGCGAACACGCCGATCGTCAGCGCCTGCTCCAGCAGGATCAGCGCGAAGAACCCGCCCGCGGTGCGGCCCTCAGGCAGCTTGTCGACCCAGCCCGCGCCGATCACCAGCGGGATCAGCACCGCGATCGCGGCGATCATCAGCAGCGCGATGCCGTCGACGGCGAACGAGATGTGCACGCCGAACGCGGGGATCCAGTCGAACGAGAACGACTGCTGCAGCCGGGCGCCGTCGGCGTCGAACTTGGCCCACGCGCACGCAGCCATCGCCAGCTCGGCCAGCGAGAACGCGAGCGCGGTCTGCTTGGCGACCTTGGCGTTGGCCCGCAGGGCCATCACCACTCCGGCGCCGACGAGCGGCAGCAGGAGCAGGACCATGAGCACCCAGGAGCCGTCCTGGGAGACACCGGGGGTCATGCGAACCTCACCCAACTGACACAGCGCGGCGAACGCGCCTGGGCCGTCAAAACCTGTGTGGTCATGCGAACCTCACCATCAGGAAGGCCGCCGTCAGCAGCACCGCGCCACCCAGCATGGACAGCGCGTACGAGCGGACGAAGCCGGTCTGCGTGCGGCGCAGGCGCCCAGAGCTGCCGCCGAGGGTCGCCGCGATGCCGTTGACCAGGCCGTCCACGCCGCGGTTGTCGACGTAGACCAGGGCCCGCGACAGCCAGATGCCCGGCTTGCCGAACAGGGCCTCGTTGAGGTGGTTGCCGTAGAGGTCGGCGCGCGCGGCGCGGACCGGGAACGACACCCGAGCGGGCCGGGTGACCGGCTGCTCGCCGCGGCCGAAGATCAGGAACGCGATCACGGCGCCGAGCGCGGAGATGGCGACCGTGAGGACCGCGATCAGGCCGTGCGACAGCGGGCCGTGGGTCTCGGCCAGCGGGCCGACGGTCGGCTCCAGCCAGCCCGCGAGCCGGTCGCCCAGTGCCAGGAAGGCGCCGATGCCGACCGAGCCGACGGCCAGGATGATCATCGGGATGGTCATCGTGGCGCCGGACTCGTGCGGGTGGTAGTCGCGGCCGTCCTCGCTCTTGAGGTTCTCGTAGCGGGGCTTGCCGAGGAAGACCAGGATCAGCAGGCGGGTCATGTAGAACGCGGTCAGCCCGGCGCCGAAGAGCGCCACGCCGCCGAAGACCCAGCCGCGCCAGCCGTGCTCGCCGAAGGCCGCGGCGATGATCGCGTCCTTGGAGAAGTAGCCGGACAGGAACGGGAAGCCGACCAGGGCCAGGTAGCCCAGCGTCCACGTGATGAAGGTGATCGGCATCTTCTTCGCGAGGCCACCCATCCGCCGGATGTCGCCCTCGTCGTTCATGCCGTGCATGACCGAACCGGCGCCGAGGAACAGGCCCGCCTTGAAGAAGCCGTGCGTGAGCAGGTGCATGATGCCCAGCGCGTACCCGGCCGGGCCGAGGCCCACGGCCAGGATCATGTAGCCGATCTGGCTGACCGTCGAGTAGGCCAGCACCTTCTTGAAGTCGTCGTACGCGCAGCCGATGACACACCCGAGCAGCAGCGTCACCGCACCGATGATCATCACGACGAAGCGCGCGTCCTCGGCCTGCGGCAGCGAGTAGATCGGGCTGGAGCGGGCGATGAGGTACACGCCCGCGGTCACCATGGTCGCGGCGTGGATCAGCGCGGAGACCGGGGTCGGGCCCGCCATGGCGTCGGGCAACCATGCCTGCAGCGGGAACTGGCCCGACTTACCGCAGGCGCCCAGCAGCAGCAGGATGCCGATGGCGACGACCGTGCCGGTCGACTGCTCGCCGATCTTGTCGAACACCACGTCGTAGTTCGTGCTGCCCATGGTCTTGAACATCAGGAAGATCGCCAGGGCCAGGCCGACGTCGCCGACCCGGTTCATGATGAACGCCTTCTTGGCCGCGGTGGCCGCGAAGTCCTTGCCCTGGTACCAGCCGATGAGCAGGTAGGACGCGAGACCCACGCCCTCCCAGCCGAAGTACAGCGTCACGAACGAGTTGCCGAGGACCAGCAGGAGCATGGCCGCGACGAACAGGTTCAGGTAGCCGAAGAAGCGGCGCCGGTCGCGGTCGTCGTGCATGTAGCCGATCGAGTAGATGTGGATCAGCGATCCGACACCGGTGATCAGCAGCACGAACGTCAGCGACAGCGGGTCGAGCCGCAGGCCGAAGTCGACGTTGAGCGCGCCCGCCTGGATCCAGTCGAACAGGTGCAGGTTCTGCAGCCGGTCGTCAGCGGCCAGCGAGGTGCTGCCCAGGAACAGGACCAGGCCGTAGGCGAACGCGGCGATGACCGTCGCGCAGCCGAGCAGGTGGCCCCACTTGTCGGTGCGGCGCCCGCCGAGCAGCAGCACGGCCGCGCCCACGGCGGGGAGGATGAGCAGCAGCCAGGCGGCGCTCGCGGCACCACTGGCCTGCTGCACCTCAGCAGCCAGGTTGATTGTTCCGGTCACCGAGTCTCCCCTAGTACTTCAGCAGGTTGGCGTCGTCGACCGACGCGGTCCGGCGGGTGCGGAAGATCGACATGATGATCGCCAGGCCGACCACGACCTCGGCGGCGGCCACGACCATCACGAAGAACGCCATCACCTGGCCGTGCAGCGAGCCGTTCATCCGCGAGAACGTCACCAGCGACAGGTTCACCGCGTTGAGCATCAGCTCGATGCACATGAACACGACGATGGCGTTGCGGCGCACCAGGACGCCGACGGCGCCGATGGTGAACAGCAGCGCGGAAAGCAGCAGGTAGTAAGACGGCGTCATGCCTTGTCCTCCTTACCGGGCGCGAGCGAGCGCGCGTCCGGGCCGGGCAGCAGCCCCGCCACGGCCTTGCGCTCCTCGTCGAGCTTCTCCGACGCGGTGGCCTCGATGAGCCGCGACAGCGACTCCGGGGCGACCGAGCCGTCCGGCAGCAGGGCCGGGGTGGCCACGGAGTTCGACGTGGCGAACACACCGGGGCCGGGCAGCGGCGACGGGCGGTCGTGCTCGCCGCGGAAGCGGGCCTCGACCAGTTCCTTCTGCGTCTTGCGGCCCTTCTGGTGCCGGTCGACGTAGCCGAGGATCATCGCGCCGACGGCGGCGGTGATCAGCAGCGCCGAGGTCAGCTCGAAGGGGAACAGGTAGTCCTTGAAGATCAGGCCGCCGATGTTGGCGACGTTGCCCTTGCCGCCGTTGGCTTCCTCGCCGGTCAGCCCGACCGGCCGCACCGCGGTCAGCGAGCGCGCGACGGCGGCCACCATCAGCACGGCGAGGCCGACGCCGAGCGCGCCCGCCCACAGCCGCTGGCCGCGCAGCACCTCGACCACCGAGTCAGACGAGTCGCGGCCGACGAGCATCAGCACGAACAGGAACAGCATCATGATCGCGCCGGTGTAGACGATGATCTGCACGAAGCCGAGGAACGGCGCCTGCTGGACCATGTAGAGCGCGCCGAGGCTGAGCATCGTCAGCACCAGGAACAGCGCCGAGTGCACCGCGTTGCGCGCGAACACCATGCCCAGGCCGCCCGCGAGGGCCAGCGGCCCGAGCACCCAGAACGTGATCGCCTCACCGAGCGAGACCTGGCTGTTGACCGCGTCCTGCGCGGCCATGAGCATCGCGCTCACTTTTCCTCCCCGACCGCGTCCGGGTAGCCGTGCTTGCGCGCCAGGAACGGGGCGTTGACGTAGTAGTCCTGCTCGCTCTCACCCAGGTACATCGGGTGCGGCGGCTGCTCCATGCCCGGCAGCAGCGGCGCGAGCAGCTGCTCCTTGGTGAAGATGAGCCGCTGCCGGTCGTCGTCGGCCAGCTCGTAGTCGTTGAGCATGGTCAGCGACCGGGTCGGGCACGCCTCGATGCACAGGCCGCAGCCGATGCAGCGCAGGTAGTTGATCTGGTAGTCGGCGCCGTAGCGCTCACCGGGCGAGTAGCGCTCGTCGTCGGTGTTGTCGCCACCCTCGACGAAGATCGCGTCGGCGGGACAGGCCCACGCGCACAGCTCGCAGCCGACGCACTTCTCCAGCCCGTCCGGGTGCCGGTTGAGCTGGTGGCGGCCGTGGTAGCGCGGCGCGGCCGGGGCACCGGCCTCCGGGTACTCCTCGGTGACGACCTTCTTGAACATCGTGGAGAAGGTGACTCCGAAGCCCTTCAAGGGATCGAAAATGCTCATTCTGCTTCCCTCTCACCCGCGGCCACCGAGGCGCGCTCACGCCGAGCGGCGCGACGGACCCTGGCGGGTGTGGCGTTCTTGTCCGGGATGGACAGGTCGAGCGGCGGGATCGGGTAGCCGCCGCCGGTGACCGGCACCCGGCCGTCGTCGGTGTCGACCTTGCGCTCGGGCAGCAGGAAGCTGAGCCCGATGAGCAGCAGCAGCACGACGCCGCCCGCGATGAGGATCGTCTGCGGGGAGATCTCGGCCTCGTTGCGGAAGGCGCGCAGTGCCACGACCAGCACGATCCAGACCAGGTTCGCCGGGACCAGGATCTTCCAGCCCAGCCGCATGAACTGGTCGTAGCGCAGGCGGGGCAGCGTGCCGCGCAGCCAGATGAAGACGAACAGCAGGACCCACGTCTTGCCGAAGAACCACAGCAGCGGCCACCAGCCGGTGTTGAACATGTTGTCGCCGATGGCCGAGATCGGCCACGGCGCCATGTACCCACCTAGGAACAGCGTGGTGCAGAAGGCGGAGACGATGACCATGTTGACGTACTCGGCGAGGAAGAACAGGGCGAACTTCATCGAGCTGTACTCGGTGTGGAAGCCGCCGACCAGCTCCGACTCGGCCTCGGGGAGGTCGAACGGGGCGCGGTTGGTCTCGCCGACCATCGAGATGCAGTAGATGAGGAAGCTCGGGATCAGCAGGTAGAAGTACCAGCCGCCCTGTTGCGCGTCGACGATGTCGCCGGTGGACAGCGACCCGGTGTAGAGGATCACCGCCACGATCGACAGGCCCATCGCGATCTCGTAGGAGATCACCTGGGCCGCCGAGCGCAGACCGCCCAGCAGCGGGTACGGCGAGCCGGAGGCCCAGCCCGCGAGCACGATGCCGTAGACACCCAGCGACGAGCAGGCCAGCACCACGAGCACGCCGACCGGCAGGTCGACCAGCTGCAGCACCGTGCGCTCACCGAAGATCGAGACCTCGGGGCCGAACGGGATCACCGTGAAGGCGAGGAAGGCGGGGATCACCGAGACGATCGGCGCCAGGAAGTAGACCTTCCGGTCGGCCGTGTCGGGGATGATCTGTTCCTTGAACGGCAGCTTGATCGCGTCCGCGATGGACTGGAACCAGCCGTTCGGGCCGACCCGGTTGGGGCCGGGCCGGTGCTGCATCCGGGCGACGATCTTGCGCTCAAGAATGATCATCGCCATGGTCGCGACCGCGCCGAGCAGCAGCAGTACGACGGCCTTGATCAGGATGAGCCAGATCGGGTCGTCGGCCAGGAGTTCGGCCCTGGTCATGCGTTCCCTCCAGGTGCGATGGCGACCGGGGAGCCGTGGCCCGCGCCGAGTACGGCGCGGACAGCGGACTCACCGGAGTTGCCGGGCAGCCAGACCACGCCGTCCGGCAGGTCGGCCACCTGCAGCGGCACGGTGATCGCGCCGCGGTCGGTGCTGACCTTGACCGTGCCGGTGACGGCGATGCCGTGGTCGGTGGCGGTCTTGAGCGACAGGCGCGCGAGGACCGGGCGGGCGGTGCCCGCCAGGTTCGGCTCGTCGTCCTGCAGCGAGCCGTTGTCCAGCAGCATCCGCCAGGTCGCCAGCCGGACCGAGCCGTTGGTCGCGGCCGAGGCCACGTCCGGGGCAGTGGCCGTGGGGGCGACGACCGGGAGCCGGGCGAGGTCAGCTGCGGACGCGGCGGGGGTCTGGGTGAACAGGTCGACGTCCATCTCGACGGCCAGCGAGTCGAGGACTCGGCCGTCGGGCATCGCGCCGGTGCCTTCGAGGGTGTTGGCGAACTCGCGCCGACGGCCCTCCCAGTTCAGGTAGCTGCCCGCCTTCTCGACCGACGGGGCGATCGGCAGGACCACGTCGGCCTTCGCGGTGACCGCGCTGTGCCGCAGCTCCAGGCTGACCACGAAGCCCACCGCGTCAAGCGCGCGCTCGGCCAGCGCCGGGTCGGCGAGGTCGAGCGGGTCGACACCGCCGACGACCAGCGCGTCGAGCTGGCCCTGCGCGGCGGCGGCGATGATCGCGTCGCCGTCGCGGCCGGGCTGGGCGGGCAGGGCGCCGGGCGCCAGGCCCCACGCCTGCTCGACCTCGGCGCGCGCGGCGTCGTCGGTGACCTGGCGGCCACCGGGCAGCAGCGTCGGGACCGCACCGGCGTCGAGCGCGCCGCGCTCACCGGCGCGGCGCGGGATCCAGGCGAGCTTGGCGCCGGTCGACGCCGCGAGCCGCAGTGCCGCGCTGAGCAGGCCGGGGACCTGGGCGGCGCGCTCGCCGACCAGGATCACCGCGCCGTCGGCGGACAGCGCCGTCGTGACGTCCGGTGCGTGCTCGGCCAGGCCGTCCAGTGCGACGGCCTCGCCGCCGGGGGCGCAGGCCAGCAGCGTGCCGTGGGTCTTCTCGACGCTCGGGCTCGTCCACTGTCCGATGTGGAAGACCTTGGTCTTGCCCTTGCGTGCCGCCTTGCGCAGCCGCAGGAACACGATCGGGGCTTCCTCCTCGGGCTCGAAGGCCACGCAGAGGACCGCGGGCGCCTTCTCGATGCCCGTGAAGGTGACACCGGTCTCCGGCGTCGTCCCGACCACGGTGGAGGCGAGGAAGTCGAGCTCCTCTGCCGAGTGCGGGCGGGCGCGGAAGTCGATGTCGTTGGTGCGCAGCGCGATGCGGGCGAACTTGGCGTAGGCGTAGGCGTCCTCGACGGTCAGGCGACCGCCGGTGAGCACCGCGGCGCCCTTGCCGTCACGCGCCTTGGCCAGGCCGTCGGCCGCGATCTGCAGCGCCTCGGTCCAGCTCGACTCGACCAGTTCGCCGGTCTTCGCGTCGCGCACCAGCGGCCGGGTGATCCGGTCGGCGGCGGTGGCGTAGCGGAAGGCGAAGCGGCCCTTGTCGCAGATCCACTCCTCGTTGACCTCCGGGTCGTCGCCCGCGAGCTTGCGGGTGACCTTGCCGCGGCGCCAGTCGGTGCGCTCTGCGCAGCCCGACGAGCAGTGCTCGCACACGCTCGGGGTGGACACCAGGTCGAACGGGCGGGAGCGGAAGCGGTAGGCGGCGCTGGTCAGCGCGCCCACCGGGCAGATCTGGATGGTGTTGCCGGAGAAGTAGCTCTGGAAGGGCTTCTCCTCGGCGATGCCGATCTGCTGCTGGGCGCCGCGTTCGAGCAACTCGATGAACGGGTCGCCCGCGATCTGCGCCGAGAACCGGGTGCAGCGCTGGCAGAGCACGCAGCGCTCGCGGTCGAGCAGCACCTGGGTGCTGATCGCCAGCGGCTTCGGGAAGGTGCGCTTGGTCTCGACGAACCGCGAGTCCGTGCGGCCGTGCGACATCGCCTGGTTCTGCAGGGGGCACTCGCCGCCCTTGTCGCAGATCGGGCAGTCGAGCGGGTGGTTGATGAGCAGCAGCTCCATCACGCCCTGCTGCGCCTTGTCGGCGACCGGCGAGGTGAGCTGCGTCTTGACCACCATGTCGTCGGCGACGGTCATCGTGCACGAGGCCTGGGGCTTCGGCATGGGCCGTCCGCCCATCTCGACCTCGACCAGGCACTGGCGGCACGCGCCCGCGGGTTCGAGCAGCGGGTGGTCGCAGAACCGGGGGATCTGGATGCCCAGCCGCTCGGCGGTGCGGATGATCAGCTCGCCCTTGGGCGCGATCACCTCGGCACCGTCGATCGTCAGGCGCACGTGCCCCTCCGGCACGGGCGCCTTCTCGACGGCGTTCTCGGGCGCGATGGTCATGAGTGCGCTCCTGCCAGTGCGTGCGCGCCGACCCTGTTCTTCTCGCACAGGGCCAGGAATTCGTCGCGGAAGTACTTGATGCCGCTGGTGATCGGGCTGACCGCGCCGTCACCGAGCGCGCAGAACGACCGGCCGAGGATGTTGTCGCAGATGTCGAGCAGCGTGTCGATGTCCGACGGCGTGCCCTCGCCCGCGACCATCCGCTCCAGGATGCCGGTGAGCCAGTAGGTGCCCTCGCGGCAGGGGGTGCACTTGCCGCAGGACTCGTGCTCGTAGAACTGCGTCCACTTCATGACCGCCCACGGCACGGACACGGTCTCGTTGAAGACCATGACCGCGGTGGTGCCGAGCATGGAGCCCGCTTCGGCGGCGCCTTCGAAGTCCAGCGGCACGTCGAGGTGTTCGGCGGTGAACATCGGCGTGGACGAGCCACCCGGGGTCCAGAACTTCAGCGGGACGCCGTCCTTCATGCCGCCCGCGAGTTCGAGCAGCTCCCGCAGCGTGGTGCCCAGGGGCGCCTCGTACTGGCCGGGCTTCTCGACGTGGCCCGAGATCGAGTAGATCTTGGGGCCGGGCGACTTCTCGGTGCCCATCGTGCGGAACCAGTCGGAGCCGCCGTTGACGATGAACGGCACGCTCGCGATGGTCTCGACGTTGTTCACCGTGGTCGGCGCGGCGTAGAGGCCGGCGGCGGCGGGGAACGGCGGCTTGAGTCGCGGCTGGCCGCGGCGGCCCTCCAGCGAGTCGAGCAGCGCGGTCTCCTCACCGCAGATGTAGGCGCCGGCGCCCGCGTGCACGGTGATCTCCAGGTCGAACCCGGAGCCGAGGATGTCGGTGCCCAGGTACCCGGCGGCGTGCGCCTCGCGGACCGCCGCGTTGAGACGGCGGATGCAGTGCAGGGCCTCGCCGCGCACGTAGATGAAGCAGTGGTGCGACCGCATCGCGTACGAGGCGATGATGCAGCCCTCGATGAGCGAGTGCGGGTCGGCCATCATCAGCGGGATGTCCTTGCACGTGCCCGGCTCGCCCTCGTCGGCGTTGATCACCAGGTAGTGCGGCTTGTCCTCGTTGGGCGGCATGAACGACCACTTGATGCCCGCGGGGAAGCCCGCGCCGCCGCGGCCGCGCAGGCCCGAGTCCTTCACCAGCTGCACGAGCTGCTCCGGCGTGCCCGCGAGCGCCTTGCGCAGCGCGGTGTAGCCCTCCAGCTGCTCGTAGGTCTTGATCGACCACGACTGCGGGGACAGCCAGCGCTTGGTCAGCACCGGGGTGACCGGCGCGGGCTTGTTGGGGGTGCTCATTTCGCGGGAACCTCCGGCAGCGGCGGGTTCGGCATCGCCGGGGCGGTCCAGCCGCTGTCCTCGGCGAGTTTCGCGCCGCGCAGCGTCTCCACGGCGGCGGACGGACCGTCCACAGTGGCGCGGTAGTCGGCGTCGTCCTCGGGGAAGAACCCGGCCAGCTCCAGCTCCGCGGTGCGGAAGTCGCGCAGCGGGGCACCACGGGTCGGCTGCGGCTTCTCGCCCGCGCGCAGGGCGTTCACCAGCGTGACAGCCGACTCGGGGGTCTGGTTGTCGAAGAACTCGTAGTTGACCTGGATGACCGGGCCGAGGTCGCAGGCGGCCAAACACTCGGCGTGCTCCAGCGTGATCGAGCCGGGCGCTCCCGGCTCGCCCGCGGTCTCGTTGTGCCCGAGGCGCTTGCCGTCGGAGCCGAGGTGCTCGCCGAGCGTCTTGTAGATCTCGTCGCCGCCCAGCACCGCGCACAGCGTGTTGGTGCAGACGCTGACGAGGTGCTCGCCGCAGGTCTTGCGCTTGTACATCGTGTAGAACGTCGCGACCGCGCTGACCTCGGCGGCGGTCAGGTCGAGCTGGGCGGCGCAGAACTCGATGCCCGCCTGGCTGACCTTGCCCTCGACCGACTGCACCAGGTGCAGCATCGGCAGCAGCGCCGACCGCGACTGCGGGTAGCGCGCGACGATCGCTTCGGCCTTCTGGACGGTGTCGGCACCGAACACGGCACCGTCCGCTGTGGACTCGGCGGTGACCTCGACGGCTTCGGCGCTCATCGGTCACACCCTCCCATCACGGGGTCGATCGAGGCGACGGCCGCGATCACGTCGGCGACCATGCTGCCCTCGGACATGGCGGGCATCGACTGCAGGTTGACGAAACTTGGTTCGCGCACGTGCACGCGCAGCGGGCGGGTGCCGCCGTCGGAGACCAGGTGGTAGCCCAGTTCGCCGCGCGGGGACTCGACCGGCACGTACACCTGGCCCGCCGGGACCTTGAAGCCCTCGGTGACCAGCTTGAAGTGGTGGATCAGCGACTCCATGGACTGGCCCATGATCTTGCGGACGTGCTCCAGGGAGTTGCCCATGCCGTCGTTGCCGATGCTGAGCTTCGCGGGCCAGGCGATCTTCTGGTCCTCGACCATGACCGGTCCCGGCTCAAGCTTCTTGAGGCACTGGGCGACGATCTTGAGCGACTGGTGGATCTCCTCCACCCGCAGCAGGTAGCGCGCGTACGCGTCGGCCGCGGTCGAGGTCGGGACCTCGAAGTCGTACTCCTCGTAGCCCAGGTACGGCTCGGTCTTGCGCAGGTCCCAGGCCAGACCCGCCGAACGCAGGATCGGGCCGGTGACGCCGAGCGCGAGACACGCGTCGACCGGGAGGTAGCCGACGCCGATGAGGCGGTTCTTCCAGATCGGCTGGCCGGTCAGCAGCTTGTCGTAGTCCGGAAGGCGCGAGTCCATGATCTTGAGGAACTCGGTGACCTTCTGGTGGTAGTCCGCCGGGAGGTCCTGGGCGACGCCGCCGGGGCGGATGAACGCGTGGTTCATGCGCAGGCCGGTGAGGTGCTCCAGCAGGTGCAGGACTTCCTCGCGCTCGCGGAAACCCGCGGTCATCGCGGTCAGCGAGCCCAGCTCCATGCCGCCGGTGGCCAGCGCGACGAGGTGCGAGCCGATGCGGTTGAGCTCCAGCAGCATGACCCGGATGACCTGCGCGCGCCGCGGCGCCTCGACACCGAGCAGCTTCTCGATGGCCAGGCAGTACGCGGCCTCGTTCGACAGCGGCGCCAGGTAGTCCATGCGCGTCACGAAGGTGACGCCCTGGGTCCAGGTGCGGTACTCGCAGTTCTTCTCGATGCCGGTGTGCAGGTAGCCGATCACCGAGCGGGCCTGGGTGACGGTCTCGCCCTCGAGTTCGAGGACGAGCCGGAGCACGCCGTGCGTCGACGGGTGCTGCGGGCCCAGGTTGATGACGATGCGCTCGTCGTGGATCGCGTCGTCGAGCACGGTGTCCCAGTCGCCGCCGGTGACCGTGTAGACGCGGCCCTCGGTGGTTTCCCTGGCGTCCGCGTACTCAGTGTCGTTGGTGGTCACGAGTACGACCTCCGCTGGTCCGGCGGAGGAATCTCCGCGCCCTTGTACTCCACGGGAATCCCGCCAAGCGGGTAGTCCTTGCGCTGCGGGTGGCCGTCCCAGTCGTCCGGCATGAGGATGCGGGTCAGCGCGGGGTGTCCGTCGTAGACGATGCCGAACATGTCCCAGGCTTCCCGCTCCTGCCAGTCGGCGGTCGGGTAGACCTCGACGACCGACGGCACGTGCGGGTCCTCGACGCTGACGGCGACTTCCAGCCGGATGCGGCGGCGGAACGTCATCGACGTCAGGTGGTAGACCGAGTGCAGCCGCTGCGGGACGTCCACGCCGTAGTCCACACCGGACACCGAGCTGCACAGCTCGAAGCGCAGGGCGGGCTCGTCGCGCAGCAGCCAGCACAGGGCCACGAGGTGCTCGCGGTCGACGTAGAAGGTGATCTCGCCGCGGTCGACGGTGACCTGCTGGATCGCGGTGGCCGGGATCTGCCGGGTGGCCATCGCCGCGCCCAGGTCGTCGGCCAGCTCGTCGAACCAGCCACCGTAGGGGCGCTCGGCCGGGGCCGGGCTGTAGGCGGGGAGGACGAGTCCGCCGAAGCCGGAGGTGTCGCCGGTGCCCGCGACGTTGAACATGCCCGTGCGGGTGCGGCCGGTGACGACCGGCTCGGCCGGGACCGGCGCCTGGTGCGCGGCCGGGGCGGGCGCGGTGGCGTCGGGTTCCTGGCCGGGTTCGGGGCGCTGCGCGCTGGAGTGCTCGTCGCCTGGTGCGGGCGTCGTGGTGGGTTCGTCAGGCATTCCGGGTCACTTCTTCTTCGGCGCGTACTTGATGGAGGACGCGATCAGCTCGGTGCGCGCCCCGCTGGCCGCGCGGATGGCGGCGCGGGTGGAGTTGATCGGCTCGTCCTGGATCTTGGCGTGCAGCTTGAGGATCGCGTCGAGCAGCATCTCCGGCCGCGGCGGGCAGCCGGGCAGGTACATGTCGACCGGCACGATGTGGTCGACGCCCTGCACGACGGCGTAGTTGTTGAACATGCCGCCGGACGACGCGCACACGCCCATCGCCAGCACCCAGCGCGGCTCGGCCATCTGGTCGTAGATCTGGCGCAGCACCGGGGCCATCTTGTTGGTGACCCGGCCCGCGACGATCATCAGGTCGGCCTGCCGCGGCGAGGCGCGGAAGGCCTCCATGCCGAAGCGCGCGATGTCGTAGCGCGGGCCGCCGGTCGTCATCATCTCGATGGCGCAGCAGGCCAGGCCGAACGTGGCAGGCCACAGCGAGTTCTTGCGGCCCCAGTTGACCAGCTTTTCCAGGCTGGCCAGCATGATCCCGTTGGGGAGCTTCTCCTCGATACCCATGGAAGTCTGCCTCCTTCCCCAGTCAGTTCCAGTCGAGGCCGCCGCGCCGCCACACATAGGCGTACGCGAAGCCGACTGTCGCGATGAACAAGAAGATCTCCACCAGGCCGAACAGGCCGAGGGCGTCCGCCGAGACCGCGAACGGGTAGAGGAACACCATTTCGATGTCGAACAGGATGAACAGCATCGCCGTCAGGTAGTAGGCGACGGGCACTCGGCCGCCACCGACGACGGGCTGCGGCGAAGGCTCGATGCCGCACTCGTAGGCCTCGAACTTGGCCCGGTTGTAGCGGCTCGGGCCGAGCAGCGGCCCCAGCAGCGCGGAGAACACCGCGAAGCCCGCGGCCAGCACGAACATCACCACCAGGGGGAAGTAGATCCCCAGGCCCGACGACACGTCCGCTGTTTGTGCTTGGAGCATCGACACCGCCGCTGTCCTTTCCCCGCTGCTCACGGCCGGAACCCTATGGGTCCTCGGTCACACCCAAATCGGTTAGGGCGACCTAACTAATTCGGGTGACGTTTGTGAAAACATTCACAAGCGAGACCGCTCTGCTGTGAAGGGCTTCACAAGTATCAGGGGTAGTCTAGGACGTGGCTCACAGCCAGAAACGCGCCCCCCTCGGCAACTCTCCGTGAACAAGTGATGTCCACGACAGACGTACTGAAAGGGTCGCGACCTGCGCTAACACGGTGCTAGCGGAAGCAAAACCTGGTTACCGGCCGGTAGTGCCGGATTGGTTCAGCCCACCGCTTTCAAGCGCGCGCATCCGAGAGCCCACGCGAATTGCGCCCGCCGCGTCGACATCCAACGACGCCGCGCTTCTGGCGCTCGGCGCTCGATGGAGCAAGGCGCTGGACGAGGACTTCAGCACCGATGTCGCGGCTGCCCGGGACGCGGTCGAGTGGGATACATCGTCATGGCGGCAGTGACACTCGCCGAGTTCCTGACCGGCATCGAGTTGGCCGAGGACGAACAGCGCCGCGCGATTCGCAAGGCTTGGCTGGACACCGTGCTGGACGTGACCCCGGTGGAGGACTACACACCGGACGTGGCCAGGCATCACGCCGCGCTGCTCGCCCACACGCGACGGGCAGGACAGCCCCGTGGTGCGCATGACCTGATCATCGCCGCGACGGCGCGTGCCACCGAGCGCGTCCTGGTCTCGACCGGCAGCAGGGCGAGATTCGACGAGCTTCCCGAGGTGAACGCGCGGATGGCGCCGTTGGTCCAAGGCCGCCGAGCGATCACCGAACGGTCGGGGCGAGGCGAGTCGCGGCGGTGATGACGCGGTCGAAGGCGTCGCCGTCCTTCGGGTCGTAGAGGCCCGCGAGGAGTTTCAGGACGAGCTTCATCATCGTCTTGCGCGGGAGGCCGTACTTGGTGGCCGCGCGCATCACCGTCGGGTTGCCGATGAGCTTGGAGAAGATGTTGCCCAGCCGGTAGTAGCTGCCCAGCGCCTCGCGCAGGGCGACCGGGTAGCCGTGCAGGGCCTTCTCGCGGGCCGGGCCCTCAGCGCGGGCCATCGCCTGGACGACGCACTCGGCGGCGAGCCTGGCCGACTCCATCGCGTAGCCGATGCCCTCGCCGTTGAACGGGTTGACCATGCCGCCCGCGTCGCCGACCAGGAGCAGGCCGGGGCGGTAGTGCGGGGTGCGGTTGAAGCCCATGGGCAGCGCGGCGCCGCCGACCTTGCCGATGGCGTTGTGCTCGCGGAAGCCCCATTCCTCCGGGGTGCCGTCCAACCAGGACCGCATGAGCTTGCGGTAGTCGGTGCTGCCGAACGCCTTCGACGTCGACAGGATGCCGAGGCCGACGTTCACCGTGCCGTCGCCCATGCCGAAGATCCAGCCGTAGCCGGGCAGCAGCACGGGGTTCGCGGGGTCGGAGCGGTCCCACAGTTCCAGGTGGGACTCCAGGTAGTCGTCCTTGCTGCGGGGGCTCGCGTAGTAGCGGCGGACCGCCACGCCCATCGGCCTGCTGTCGATCTTCTCCAGCCCGACCGACAGCGCCAGCCGCGCCGACACCCCATCGCAGGCCAGCACGAGCGGCGCGCGGTAGGTGACCGGCGTCTTCTCCTTGCCGACCTTCGCCTCGACGCCGATCACCCGGCCGGTGCGCTCGTCGGTGACCGCGCCGGTGACGGTGGTCTCCTCGGCGAGGCGGGCACCCGCGCGCTGGGCGGTGCGGGCCAGCATCTCGTCGAAGTCCTGGCGGGGCCGGACCACGCCGTAGGGCGGGAACGAGGCCAGGTCGGGCCAGTCGAGTTCGAGGGTGACCCCGCCGCCGACGACGCGCAGGCCCTTGTTGTGCAGCCAGCCCGCTTCCTCGCGGGTGTCGATCCCCAGGTCGATGAGCTGCTTGACCCCGCGCGGGGTCAGCCCGTCGCCGCACACCTTCTCCCGGGGGAAGGTGCCCTTCTCCAGGAGCAGCACGTCGAGGCCGGCCCTGGCCAGGTAGGTCGCCGCGGTGGACCCGGCGGGACCGGCACCCACCACGATGACCTCGGCGTCCTCGCCCGCCCGGCGGCGGCTGATCGAAGTGCTCATGGCGCTCCTTGTGAAAGCCTTCACGTTCTCGCCCCCGAGTCTAGAGGGGTGAAACGGAAGGTCCGCCGTGTCCGATGTCTCGCGGACTCACTGATTCGTCTCCTGGGGGAGAACATGTCCGTGCCCGCCATGCCCTATGACCCGCCGATACGCCGCATCGTGCTGCTGCCGGTGCGCGCCTGGAGCGTCGTCTCGGCCGTCCTGATCGCGGTCACGACCGCCATGGCCCTGATCGTCGCCTGGGCGACGTGGGACTCCTACTTCGTGGCCCAGCGCTTCCTGTGGGACGACCCGGCGGTGAGCGCCGACGACCTCTACGCCGCCGACGACCGCACCACCCTGCTCGCCCTGATCTACCTGTTCGCCCTGGCGATCTCCGGCGTCGTGTTCATCACCTGGCTCTACCGCGCCCGCAAGAACGCCGAACTCCTCTGTGACGCCGAACACCGCCGCTCCCGGGGCTGGCTGATCGGCGGATGGTTCGTCCCGATCGTGAACCTGTGGTTCCCGTTCCAGATCGTCTCCGACATCTGGAAGGCCAGCAGCCCGACGACCCCGAAGCGCCTCGACGCGCTGGTCCACCTCAAGGGCAGCGGCCTGGTGGCCCTGTGGTGGGGCTGCATGGCGACGGGAACCGTGATCGACCGGATCGCGCCCCGACTGATCGACATGGACAACCCGACGATCGAGCAGTTCCACGCTGTCGCGGTCGCGGAGACGATCTCGCTGGTCCTCATGGCCGCGGCAGGCGTCCTGGTGATCATGGTCATGCGGCAGATCGTGCGCTGGCAGGAACAGGCCCGCACCCCTGACAGCCTCCGGTGACGCGGCCAGTCCGCCGCCTGGGCGCCGTCTCCGCCGCCCTGATCGCGGCCACCGCCGCGTTCGCGCTGACGCTGGCCTGGCCGATGTGGGACTCGTACTTCCTGACCGAGCGTTTCGTCCAGGGTGACCCCACGGTCAGCGCGCACGACGTCCAGGCCGCCGACGCGCGCGTAACCCGGTTCGCGCTGATCTACCTGGGAGTCGCGGCGCTCTCGGCGGTCGTGTTCATCACGTGGCTCGCCCGCGCCCGCAGGAACGCCGAGATCCTCTGCCCGGCTGACCACCGACGCACGCGCGGCTGGGTGATGGGGGCATGGTTCTGCCCGTTCATGAACGTGTGGTTCCCGTTCCAGGTGGTGCAGGACATCTGGAAGACCAGCGACCCGACCACCCCGCGGCGCTTGGCCGAGCGGGCCGCCGATGGCCTCGACGGGCTCAAGTTCATCCCCGGCGGCGGCCTGGTCGCCTGGTGGTGGGGCTGCACGGTCGGCGCCGTGGCGATCAACTTCTTCGCCTCCACCACGCTCCTCGACACCTACAACCCCGACATCGACACGTTCCACTCGGTCGCGGTCGCCAACACCGTCGCCCGCGTGCTGACCGCGGCGGCGGCCGTACTGCTGATCTTGGCGATGCGGCGGATCGTGCGGTGGCAGGAGCAGACCCGGTAACGCGGGCGCCGGGAACGATCTCGCGGTGTTCCGCACCTTCGATGACTCCTGGGGAGCAACCGTGTCCACACCTGGACCAGCCATGCCCGAATGTCGTCCCGGGTTACTGCCGGTGATGGGCTGGGCGTCATCGCTTCGCGGCGCAGAGGATCTCTGCGTTGTCCCTGGTCCGGGACAGGCACGAACTGGGCGGTCGAACTGAGGATGTCGCTGCCCGCGTAGCGGAGTCATCGGCGAACGCGCACGGACGGTGGCGGACACCATCAGCGTCGTGAGCTGGGTGCCGCGGGTTGCCGCAGGGTGCTGGTCGTGGTCATTGTCCGGCAGATCACGCGCAGGCAGAGCGTGCCAGCTGAAACGGCCCGAGCGACGGCAGCGATCTCCGGGTGAGCCAAGGAGGCCCTACCCGCGATGACCGATCCCGACGCCACCCCCGCCTACGGCATCCGCGTACTGCCTGACGAACGGCCACTCATCCAGCCCGCGCGGGCCAACCGGTTCGTCGCCTCGGCGTTGATTCTCGTGACCGCGGGCATCGCGGTGTTGGCGTTCTGGCAGTCGTGGCGGTCGTACTTCCTGGCCCGCGACGCCCTGTCCGGCCTGCCGACGGTGACCGTCGAGCAGATCGACACCGCCAACCGCAACACCGATTACCTCTCGTGGGGCTGGTTGGCCGGGTTGGTCATCTCGGGTGTCGCGTTCATCGCGTGGCTGTGGCGGGCGCGGGTCAACTCGGCGCGGATGTGTGACGCGCCGCAGCGGTTGCGGATCCGGTGGTCGGTGTTCGGGTGGTTCGTGCCGGTGGCGAACCTGTGGTGGCCGCAGATGGTGGTCGGCGACGTGTGGCGGGCGAGCAGGCCCGACGTGCCCGCGCGCGGCGCCGACCTGCGGGACGTGCCGCCGAGCGTGACGGTCAGCGTGTGGTGGGGGCTGTTCCTGGCGATGCACGCCGTCGATCTCTACGCGGTGAACTTCCTCGCCGACGAGAGCACCGAGCGGGCGTTCTTCCAGGTCATGATCGCCAACGCGGTCAGCGGCGGGCTGGCGGTCCTCGCCGCCCTGCTGGCGCTGTTCATCATGTGGCGGATCGACCGCTGGCAGACGAACCAGGTGGCCGTCCGCTAGGGCTTGACCGCCCGGTGCAGGGCGACGACGCCGAAGGTCAGGTTGAGCCACTCGACCTCGCCCCAGCCCGCCGCGGCGATCATCTCGGCGACGGTGCGCTGGTCGTGCCAGTCGCGCATGGACTCGGCGAGGTACTTGTACGCCTCGGAGTTCGAGGAGAACGGCTTGGTCACCAACGGCAGGCCGCGCAGCACCGTGTTGTGGTAGAGCCAGCGCAGCGGCCGCCACGGCGGCTGGGAGACCTCGCAGATCACCAGGCGGCCGCCCTTGCGGGTCACCCTGGCCATCTCCTTGAGCGCGGCCACGGTGTCGTTCATGTTCCGCAGGCCGAAGGACACCGTCACCGCGTCGAACGAGCCGCTGGCGAAGGGCAGGTGGAAGGCGTCGGCGGCGACCTTGGGCACCCGCCGGTGCTTGCCGCCACGCAGCATCTCCTGGGAGAAGTCGGCGGCCACGCACCACGCGCCGGAGCGGGCGTACTCCACGGTGGACACCGCGGTCCCGGCGGCGAGGTCGAGGACCTTCTCCCCCGGCACCGCGTCGAGCACCCGGCGCGTCTGCTCGCGCCATCGCCGGTCGAAGCCGAGGGTCATGACCGAGTTGGTCTTGTCATACCCCTTGGCGACCCCGTCGAACATCACGGCGATGTCGTGCGGATCCTTGTCCAAACCGGCGCGAGCCATGGCCGCAGCCTACGAGAACACCTCAGTTGAGGCTCAGCGCGGTCAGCATTCCGCGCACCGACGTCGGCCAGTCGAACTGCTCGGCGCGCGCCCGCGCCGCCGCACGCCGGTCGCGCTCGGGGACCGACAGCAGGCCCTCCACCGCGTCGGCGAAGGCGGGGGCGTGGTCGGACACCGCCGCGCCGCAGTCCGGCTGGACCAGTTCGCCCAGCGCCGAGGACCGCGACACCACCACGGGGGTGCCGGAGGCGAGCGCCTCCAGGGCCGCGAGGCCGAATGTCTCATGTGGACCGGGGGCGAGCGAGACGTCGGCGGTGGCGAGCAAACTGGCCACGTCGGAGCGGTCGGTGACGAAGCCGAGGAACGTCACCGGCAGCCCCACCGCGCGGCGCCGCAGCGCGGCCATGCGCGGGCCGTCACCGGCCACGACCAGCCGCACCCGGTGCCCGGCGCCGTGCAGTTCGGCGAGCGCGTCGACGCTGCGTTCGACGTGCTTCTCCGGCGACAGCCGACCGCAGTGCACCAGCAGCGCGTCGGCGCCTTTGGCCAGGGTCGAGCGCAGGGTGCCGTCGTGCCTGGTCGGGGCGAAGGTGGCGAGGTCGACGCCCAGCGGCACCCGGCGCACGTTGGCCGCGCCGATGCGGTCGAACTCGCCGCGCGCGAACGCCGTGGTGCAAACGACGGTGTCGTACGAGGCGGCCATGCGCCGGTTGGCGACGTCGGCGAAGCGGCGCGCGACCGGGGCGGGCAGCAGGAACTGCTCCAGCAGCCGGTCGAGCCGCTCGTGGGAGATCACCACGCTCGGCACGCCGTGCTCGCGCGCCCACGTGCCCATGCCGCGCAGGGTGAGCCGGTCGGACACCTCCAGCCGGTCCGGGCGCAGGTGCGGCATCAGCGCCTTGACGCGCACCGGGTCGACCGCGCGGTAGCCGCCGGTGCCGGGGATGCATGGCGCGGGCAGCGTGATGCGCCGGACCCCGATGGGCAGCATCTCGTCGCCCCGGCGCCTGCCGGGGACGACGAGCGTCACCTCGTGGCCTGCGGCGACGTACCCCGCGCCGAGGTGGTGCAGCGCGGTGCGCAGCCCACCCGAGCGGGGGCCGTAGAAGTTGGCCAGCTGGACGATTCGCAACTAAGCCGCCTTTGGGCGCCTTCGTCTTCCGAGGGCGACCTCGTCGTAGTGTCCGAGCAGTTCCTCGCAGACCGCACCCCACGTGCGGCCCTGCACATCGGCGCGCGCGGCCGCGCCCATCCTGCGGCGCAGCAGCGCGTCGGCCATCCGCTCGACGGTCGTGCGGAGTTCTACCCCAAAGTTCTCCGGGTCAAGCAGGAAACCGGTCCGACCGTGATCAACAAGATCGCGCGGACCGCCCGCGTCGGGGGCGATGACCGGCAGCCCGGAGGCCATCGCCTCCTGCACGGTCTGGCAGAACGTCTCGTGCGGGCCGGTGTGGACGAACACGTCGAGGCTCGCGTAGGCCTGGGCCAGTTCGGCGCCGCCGCGGAAGCCGAGGAAGGCCGCGGTCGGCAGCTTCTCGCGCAGGCTCGCCAGGTCCGGCCCGTCGCCGACCACCACGACGCGCACGCCGGGCAGGTCGTTGAGCGCGGCCAGGTGCCGCACCTGCTTCTCCGGCGCGAGCCTGCCGACGTAGCCGACGAGCAGCTCGCCGTTCGGCGCCAGCTCGGCGCGCAGGGCGCGGTCGACGTGCTCGGGGGCGAACCGGCGGGTGTCGACGCCGCGGCCCCAGCGGTACACCCGGGGGATGCCGTTGCGGGTCAGGTCGTGCACCGACGCGGTCGACGGGGCCAGCGTGCGGTCGGAGTTCGCGTGGATGCGGCGGATCCACCGCCACGCCGCCCGCGCGCCCCGGCTCAGGCCGTAGGACGCGGCGAACCCGGCCACGTCGGTCTGGTAGACCGCCACGGTCGGCACACCCAGCCGTCTCGCCGCCCAGAGGCCGCCCGCGCCCAGCACGAACGGGGAGGCCAGGTGGACCACGTCCGGGTCGAACTCGGCGAGGTCGGTGAGGATCTTCGGTGTCGGCACCCCGATCGGCAGGGACGTGATGACAGGCAGGTCGACAGCCCTGACCCGGCGCACGTCCGCGTGCAGATACTGGTCCGGCCCGGCACCCGGCGCGATGACCATCGCCTGGTGACCACGCTGGTGGAGGTGCTCGATGACCCGCAGGACGGAGTTGGTGACACCGTTGACCTGCGGCAGAAAGCTCTCGGTCACGATCGCTACGCGCACGGGGGAAACGTCGCACCCGGCCTTTACCCTGAAGTAGTAGGTCGTGTGACCGTCCGGCGAACTACACCGGAACATGCGGTGGGTACCGCCGAGGTGACCAACCTTGGTCTCATCCTCGTCAAGAGGACATCTCGGCGTTGTGTCGCGGACACCCAGAGTGGTCACTCTAGGTTGGCATGACGCTCTTGTCCTCTCGTCCCCGCAAGCCAGTCAATCCCGGCTTGCTGTCCCGTGCCCTCGAGGTGGCGGGACGACTCGCGAACGACGCCACGGATGTCATCACCGCGACAGCCGGACGTGGGGCGAGGCCCGGGGTGAAGGACTCGCCGTTCGACTGGGTGACCGACACCGACCGGACCCTCGAACGCCACACCCGCCGCGTGCTGACCGCCGAGTTCCCGGGCATCCCGGTGATCGGCGAGGAGTTCGGCGCCGACGTCGGCGCCGACGAGGCCGAGTACCGGTGGGTGGTCGACCCGGTGGACGGCACGGCGAACTACGTCGCCGGGGTGCCGTGGTGCGCGTACAGCCTGGCGCTGGTCGACGCCGAAGGGCCGGTCGTGGGGGTCGTGGCGGATCCCTATCGCGGTCAGATTTACGCGGCGGCGCGCGGGCGGGGGGCGCGGGCCAACGGGGTTCGGGTGTCGCTGACCGACCGGACTTCGACGTCGGGCGCGATTGTCTGCACGGAGTTGGCGCGCAACGGGCCGTGGCCGGGGATGGGCGGGTTCATCGAGCGGGCCGCGCTGGCGCACGCGGGGGTGCGGGTGCTGGGGTCGGCGGCGCTGGCGATCGCGCAGGTGGCCCTTGGCCACGCGGCGGCGGCCGTGCTGCACAGCTACCACGAGTGGGACGTGGCCGGGTCGGTCGCGCTGGCGATCGAGTCGGGCGCGGCCGTGCTGGACAGACACGGGGAGGACGATCCGCTGCCGGTGGACGGACTGCTGGTGGCGGCCCCGGGGGTCGCCGACCAGGTCCTCGGCTGGTGGCAGGAGACCGCGATCGCCGAACGCCTCTGACGGCGGTCAGTCGGTGACCACGACCAGCTTCCCCGCGAACCGGTTGTGCTCCAGGTCGTCGTGGGCCTGGCGGATCTCGTCCAGCCGGTACACCCGGCTCGGGCCCAGCGTGATCTCGCCCGACGCGACCCGGTCCAGGTAGCGCTGGAGGACGTCGGCGGGCAGGTCGTCGGCGCCGCCGCCGTAGGCCGTCAGGCGGACGCCGGTCGGCAGGTAGCCGATCGGGTAGAAGTCCGGGATCGTCCACTGGTTCGACAGCATCCCGGTGAAGCACACGGTCCCGTGCACGCGCGTCGCCGCCAGGGTGTCCGGCAGGGTCGGGGTGCCGACCAGTTCCAGGGCCGCGTCAACGCCGTCGCCGACGATCTCGCGAACCTGGGCGGCGACGGCGCCGTCGTCGAGCAGTGGGTGGTCGACGCCGTGTGCCTTCAGGGTGTCGAGGCGGTCGGGCTGGCGGGTGGTCGCCAGCACGGTCGCGCCGAGGTCGCGGGCCAGCGCGGCCGTGGCGAAGCCCAGCGCCGACGTGCCGCCGCGGATGAGCAGGGTCTGGCCCGCGCGCAGGTCGAGGCCGGTGGTCAGAGAGCCGTACGCGGTCTGCAGCGTCTCCGGGATCTGGCCGAGGACCTCCCACGGCAGGTCCGACCGGAACGGGATCACGCTGTGCCGCGGCACCACCGTGTACTCCGCGTACCCGCCGTCGAACACCCGGCCCATGCCGCCCATCAGCGCGGCCACCTGCTGCCCCGGCACGAGGTCGCTGTCGGGCGCCGAGTCCACGACGCCGGTCGCCTCGATGCCCGGCACCCTGGGGAAGGTCACGCCTTGGGCGAGGCCCAGCCGGGTGTGCAGCTCCGAGCGGTTGATCCCGAAGGCGTGCACCTTGACGCGCACCCACCCCGGCCCGACCGGCGGGACGGGCCGTTCGACGAGCTCCAGGTTGGTCACCGGGCCGGGTTCCCGCAGCACCACAGCGCGCACAGCCGCCTCCTCAGATTGCTTCGCATGCGAACAGTCCGCTCAACAAGTGTCCGCGCCGGTAGTATTCCCCGCATGGCGAAACCCCTGTCCGCGCACCACGACGCGGCATGGCGGCGGTACCTGCGGTCCCACGCGCTGCTCGTGCGCGCCCTCGACGCCGAGCTGCGCGCCGAGCACGGGATGACCCTGCTGACCTACGACGCCCTCGTCCAACTGTCCGAGGCCCCGGGCCGCAGGCTGCGGATGAAGGACCTCGCCGCGGGCCTGGTCTACAGCGCCAGCGGCCTCACCCGCATCGTCGACGGCCTCGAACGCGACGGCCACGCGCGCCGGAAGATCGACCCGGCCGACCGCCGGACCACCCTCGTCACGCTGACTCCCGCGGGCCTGGCCGCCCTCGAAGCCGCGTGGCCCACCCACGTGCGGGGCGTCCGCGAGCACTTCGCCGCCCACGTCGACAAAGCGCAGGCCACGACCCTGGCGAAAGTGTTCGCTGACATCGTCGCGGGGCTGGACGCGTAGATTCGACGGCATGCGCGTCTTGTTCGCCAGCCTGGCGTCGGTCGGCCATACCTACCCCCTCATCCCCCTCGCGATCGCCGCGCGCGGCGCCGGGCACGAGGTGCACTTCGCGGCGGGCGAGCACGTCCACGTCCCGCTCGCGGCGAACGGGCTGCGCCCCTTCCGTCCCGCCGACTCGTTCTACGAGATCTACGCCGAGGACATCGAGGCCGACCTCGCCAGGCTGAAGCCGGACCTCGTCGTGCACGAATGGGGCGTGCCGGGCGTGGCGGTCGCCGCGCACCGGGCGGGGATCCCGGGTGCCTGGCACGGTTTCGGCCGGATGTTCCCCGACGGGATCGGCCTGGAGTCGCCCGAGAAGGTCGTTTCCGGGCTGCCGCACATCGACATCTGCCCACCTTCCTTGCAGGAGAAGGGTTTCCTCGCCGAGCAGCGGATCGAACTGCGGCCCGTCCCGTTCAGCACGTCCGCGGAGCCCAGTGAGCGTAAAGGCCAGGCCACGTTCGTCTACCTGACGCTCGGCACCGTGTTCGGCACACCGGAGCTGCTCCGCACGGTCATCAAGGGCCTCGAATCCTTGTTCGCGCCCACGGCTGGGGCCGTCCTCGTGGCCGCCGGTCCGGTGCCGCTGGAGCAGATCGGCGAGGTGCCGAGCAACGTCAAAGTGCGGGCGTGGTGGCCGCAGGCGGATGTGCTGCCGCTCATGGACGTGGTCGTCCACCACGGCGGCAGCGGCACCACCCTCAACGCGCTCAGCGCGGGAATCCCGCAGCTGGTGCTGCCCCAGGGAGCCGACCACTTCGCCAACGCCGAGGCGGTGTGCGCGGCGGGCGCCGGGCTGCGCCTCCTCGCAGGCGAGCTGAGCGCCGACGCGGTCGCCGACCAGGTCCGGGCGCTGCTGCGCGATTCCAGCCACCGCGACGCGGCGCGGGTCGTGGCCGACGAGATCGCGCGCATGCCATCGCCCGACGAGGTCGCCCGGCGCCTACCGGACCTGGTCGAGCAGCGGTGACGGCTTGAACCCCTTGGCGATGAGCCACACCGCCAGCGACAGCTCCCACAGGAACACCGGCACCGCGGCCAGCGATCCCGGGACCGAGACCTGCTCGTAGAGCCCGAATAGCACGCCGATCGCCGAGACGAACACCAGCGGGCCGCCGATGAGGCCGAGCACGGCGATGAACCGCGGCACGAGCCCCGAGCGGTAGAACAGGTACGCCAACAGCACGGTGTTGGTGCCCAGCACGAAGTTCGGTCCCAACAGGAACGTCCAGTCGTGCACGGCCACCAGCGCCCGGCCCGCCTCACGCGCGGTGATGACCGCGAGCAGGCTGACCACCCCGACGCCGATCACGGCCGCCTCCAGGGTGCGCAGCGCGACATAGCCCATCGCCAACGCCTCGTTCTGCTTGCGCACAACGGGGTACAGCGTGATCGCCGTGCCCACGATGGTCAGCATGAGGACCACTTCCAGCAGCGCGCCCAGGCGGATTCCGGCGCCGGTGTGGCCGGGGTCGTCGAGCAGCGGCCCGTACAGCAGCAGCGCGGCGATCGACGTGACGTGGGTGAGCAGGTAGAGCACGCCCGCGGCGGTCGCGGTGGTTCTCGGTGAGGTCACGGGAGCTCCTTCAAGCGAAGGTGTACGGCGTACACCTGACAGCACCACGGTAGGGTGTACGCCGTACACTCGTCAAGGAGGTCAGGTGGACAGGCGCGCACCGCTCAACCGGGACCGCGTCCTGCGCGCGGCCGTGGCGCTGGCCGACGCCGAGGGCATCGACGCGGTGAGCATGCGCAACCTGGCGCAGGAGCTGAAGGTCGTCCCGATGGCGCTCTACAAGCACGTCGCCAACAAGGATGAGCTGCTCGACGGCATGGTCGACGTCATCGTCGGCGAGATCGAACCCCCGGCCGACGACGACGCGTGGAAGTCGGCGATCCGCCGGCGGATCCTGTCGGCGCGGCAAGTGCTGCTGCGCCACCCCTGGGCGTCGCGCGTGATCGAGTCACGACCCGGGCCGACGCTGATCGTGCTGGACTACCTCAACTCGGTGGTCGGCATGTTCCGCTCCGGCGGCTTCTCGGTCGACCTGGCCCACCACGTGATGCACGCGCTGGGCAGCCGCGTGTGGGGCTTCACCCAGGAGCTGTTCCCCGCCGCGCCCGCGGTCGATCCGACGGCGGTGGCGGACCGCTATCCGTACATCATGGAGATCGCCATGGCGGGCGCACACGACGGCGACTCGGCCGTCGGCCCCGGCTGCGACGACCAGTTCGAATTCGAGTTCGCCCTCGACCTGCTGCTCGACGGCTTCGAGCGGCTCCACCGGCAGGGGTGGACCCCGCCTAGGCGTCGAAGTCGACCGTGACCGCGTCGGTCACCGGCAGACCCTGGCAGGTCAGCACGAAACCCGCGTCGAGCTCGTGCTGTTCCAGCGCGTAGTTGCGGCGCATCTCGACCGAGCCGGTGACGACCTTGGCCCGGCACGTCCCGCACACCCCGCCCTTGCAGGCGAAGGGCAGGTCGGCGCGGACGCGTTGGGCGGCGTCGAGGATCGGGGTGTCGTAGGGCAGCGGGAGGGTGGTCTCGCGGCCGTCGAGGATGATGGTGACCGCGGCGGCGGGGCCGTCGGGCACGCGGTCCTCCGCGCGCTTGGGCTCCGGCGGCGGTTCGTCCACATAGAACAGTTCGCGGTGGATCCGGTCGGGCGCGACGCCGCGTTCCTTCAGCACCTGGAAAGCGTCCTGGACCAGCCCGAACGGCCCGCACAGCCACCAGTGGTCGACATCCTCGGCGGGGACGACGCGGTCGCAGAGAGCGGCGAACCGCTCAGCGTCCAGGCGGCCGGAGAACAGCTCGACGTCGCCGGGTTCGCGCGAGAGCACGTGGACCAACTGCAGGCGGGTCGGGTAGCGGTCCTTCAGGTCGGCCAGCTCCTCGGCGAACATCACCGTGTCGGAGCGGCGGTTGCCGTAGAGCAGGGTGACTCGGCTGTCCGGGTCGGCCAGCACGGTGCCCATAATGGACAGTACGGGCGTGATGCCCGATCCGGCGGCGACGAACGCGTGGTGACCGGAGACGCCCAGGTTCGGCGTGAAGTTTCCTTGCGGGGCAAGGACTTCCAGCACGTCGCCCGGCTTCAGCGAGTCGACGAGCCTGCTGGAGAACAGCCCGCCCTCGACCCGGCGCACACCGATGCGCGGCGCCGCGCCGACCGGGGCGCAGATGGAATACGAACGCCGTTCCTCGTGACCGTCCACGAGCTGGCGCAGCGTCAGGTACTGGCCAGCACGGAAGGCGAACTCGTCGGCCAGGTCGGCGGGGATGTCGAAGGTGACCGCGACGGCGTCGTCACAGAGTCGGTCGACCCGCGCCACGGGGAGCGCGTGGAAGGTCGACCGGCGGGTCATGGCGGCCGTCACTAGATCTCCTTGACTTGTTCAAAGGGTTCGCGGCAGTCCTCGCAGCGGCGCAGCGCCTTGCACGCGGTGGAGCCGAAGCGCGACAGCTCGGTCGTGCGCAGGGATCCGCAGCGCGGGCAAGACACCCGGCGGACCGGAGGGGCGAGGTTGAGCGGGATCGGGCCGACGGCGCGCGGGCCGAGGCGCTGCGGTGGGGCGATGCCGTGGTCGGCGAGCTTGCGCAGGCCGTCCTCGCTGATCCAGTCGGTGGTCCACGCCGGGTGCAGCGCGGTGCGGATCTCGACCTTGGCGTAGCCCGCCTCGGCCAGCTTGCGGTGCAGATCGGCCCGCATCTCGTCGAGCGCGGGGCAGCCGGAGTAGGTGGGCGTGATCGTCACGACCACCCGGTCGCCGTCCTCGCGGACCTCGCGCAGCACGCCGAGGTCGGCCAGGGTCAGCACCGGGAGCTCAGGGTCGAGCACCTGCTCGGCGACCTGCCGGGCGGTCACCAGACCGCTCCCGGCAGCGCCCGCGCGACCTGCTGCATCTCGGCCAGCAGCGGGCCCAGTTCCTCGGTGTGTACGCCGTCGCGACCGGTGCCCGCCGCCTGCGCGACGTCCGGCCTGGTCAGGCCCGCGGCGTGGAACACAGTGTCCAGCACGCTGTCCACTTCGGACCGGAGCGCGGCCGGGTCGACCGCGACACCGGCCAGCCGGGACTCGATCGGGTGCGGGGTGAACAGCTCGTCGTACAGCGGCCACACCTTGGCCAGGCCCGCGATCATCCGCTCACGCGAGTACTCCGTGCCGCCCGCGAGCCGCAGCGTCCACTGGGCGGCGTGGTCGCGGTGGTAGGCGACCTCCTTGACGCCCTTCGCGGCGACCGCGGCGAGCACCGGGTCGGCCGAGCCGCGCAGCGCGTCGAGCAGGGCCAGGCGCCACGTCGAGAAGACGAGCAGGCGGGCGATGGTGGTGGCGAAGTCGCCGCCGGGGCCGGGGCCGCAGTCGATCTCGGCGAGCCGGACGTTGCGGAACTCGGTCGCGTCGCGCAGGTAGGCCAGGGTGTCCTCGTCGGTGCCCTGGATCTCGCCCGCGCGGGACAGCAGCATGCGGGCCTGGCCGAGCAGGTCGAGCGCGATGTTGGCGAGCGCGACGTCCTCCTCCAGCTCCGGCGCGCGCGAGCACCACTCGGCGAGGCGCTGGGCGTAGACGAGCGCGTCGTCGCCGAGCATGAGGCAGTAGGCGGCGAGGTCGTCGCGGTCGACGTCCGGGAACTCGCGGTCGACCCCGGCGAGGGCGTCGGTGAAGCCGGTGCCGAAGGCCCAGTGCTTCTCCTCGCCGCCCTCGATCAAAGACTCATAGGCGTTGTCGAAGCTCACAGGTGCGGCACATCCTCGGGAATGTCGTAGAACGTCGGGTGCCGATAGACCTTGTCGCCGCTGGGGGCGAAGAACGGGTCCTTCTCGTCCGGGCTCGACGCGGTGATCGCGTCGGCGCGCACCACCCAGATGCTCACGCCCTCGTTGCGGCGGGTGTAGAGGTCGCGCGCGTTGCGCACGGCCATCTCGTCGTCCGGCGCGTGCAGCGAGCCGACGTGGACGTGGTTGAGGCCGCGCTTGCCGCGCACGAAGACCTCGTAGAGGGGCCACGAAGACCTGGTCATGCCACCTGCTCCTTCTTCGCCGCGTAGGCGGCTGCCGCCTCGCGGACCCACGCGCCGTCCTCGTGCGCCTTGCGCCGGTTCTCGATGCGCTCGGCGTTGCACGGACCGTTGCCCTTGACGACCTGCCAGAACTCGTCCCAGTCGATCTCGCCGAAGTCGTGGTGGCCGCGCTCGGCGTTCCACTTGATCTCCGGGTCGGGGAAGGTGACGCCGAGCATCTCGGCCTGCGGCACCGACATGTCGACGAACCGCTGGCGCAGCTCGTCGTTGGTGTGCCGCTTGATGCGCCAGACCATCGACTGCTCGGTGTTGGACGACTCGGCGTCCGACGGCCCGAACATCATCAGCGCGGGCCACCACCAGCGGTTGACCGCGTCCTGGACCATCGCCTTCTGCGCGTCGGTGCCGCGCATCATGGTCATCAGCAGCTCGTAGCCCTGGCGCTGGTGGAACGACTCTTCCTTGCAGACCCGGATCATCGCGCGCGCGTACGGCCCGTAGGACGTGCGGCACAGCGGGACCTGGTTGCAGATGGCGGCGCCGTCGACCAGCCAGCCGATGACGCCGACGTCGGCGAAGGTCAGCGTGGGGTAGTTGAAGATCGAGGAGTACTTCTGCTTGCCCTCGATGAGCTTGGTGGTGAGGTCCTCACGGTCGGCGCCGAGTGTCTCGGTGGCGGCGTAGAGGTAGAGGCCGTGCCCGGCCTCGTCCTGCACCTTGGCCAGCAGGATCGCCTTGCGGCGCAGACTGGGGGCGCGGCTGATCCAGTTGCCCTCGGGCTGCATGCCGATGATCTCGGAGTGCGCGTGCTGGGCGATCTGCCGGATGAGGGTGCGGCGGTAGCCGTCGGGCATCCAGTCGCGCGGCTCGATCCGATGGTCGGCGGCGACGACGCGTTCGAACTCGCGTTCCAGGTCCACACCCTGGATGTTACACCTGCACGTCGAATTTGCAGAGAGGTGTTACACCGCGATCCTGCGCGGTCGCAGCTTGCGCAGGTGCAGCGGGCCGGGCTTGCGCAGCCACCAGACGAACGCCCCGACGACGGCCCACACGGCCAGCAGCGTCGTGAGGACGGGCAGGATCGTCAGCGTCGCGCCGCGACCCTGGACGCGGACGAGGTCGGGGTTGCGGGTGTCGTACTCGACCCGCACGACCTGGCCTTCTTCCAGCTGGTCGGGGTAGAGGACGCCGACACTGGGCAGGTGCTCGGCGCCGTCGGGGGTGTGGAAGCGGACCAGGGTGCGGCCCGCGGTGACACTGACCACGTCGGCGTCGGCCCGGCCGGTGTGCCCCTCGATCGCGGCGTCCTCGGTGCCCGCGGCGATCATCAGCAGCAGCCCGAGCAGGGTCACCAGGACCGCCAGCCCTAACAGCGCGATCGCGACGATCCGGCGGGTCCGCAGGCTCAGGTTCACCCGACGAGCGTACTGGGCCGCCTCAGTCCGCGGATGGATCTTCGGCTCAGCCCGGAGGCTGACGTGCGCTTCGGGTGCCCGCTTGTTGCATGGGCGCATGAAGAGATTCGCAGTCGTGGCCGCGCTCGCGGCCACCATCGTCACCGCGGCTCCCGCGCACGCCCAGAGCGCCGCGCGGGTGACCATGCCCCCGCTGACCGGCCCGTATCCGGTCGGCGCCGCCGAACTGCACCTGGTCGATGCCACGCGGGCCGACCCGTGGAAGCCCGACCGGCGCCGGGAACTGATGGTCAGCGTCAGCTACCCGGCGGCACACGGTGGACAGCGGGCGCCCTGGATGAGCCCGGGCATCGCCGCCGCGGTCGACACGATCGGCGTCGACCTGCTCGGGGTGCCGCCCGGCTCGGTCGACTGGAAGGCCACCCGGCGGCACGCGCGGGAGGCCGACCGCGGGCCCGGCCGCTGGCCCGTCGTGCTGTTCTCCCACGGCCTGGGCTCGCTGCGCGAGATGCACGCGGGCCTGGCCGACGACCTGGCGAGCCGCGGGTACGTCGTGGTGTCGATGTCGCACACGTTCGAGGCCGCGGCGGTGGAGTTCCCCGGGCGGGTCGAGTACTCCGTCATGGACCAGGGTGACCCGGCCGCGCGCAAGACGGCGATTGATGCTCGGGTGGCCGACACGAGCTTTGTCCTGACGGAATTGGGCAAGCGCGGGTTCGACCTGTCGCGGGTCGGGATGGCCGGGCACTCCTACGGCGGCTACACGGCGGGCGAGTCGATGGTCCATGACCGGCGGATCGACGCTGGAGTGAATTTGGACGGGACGATGGGGCACGGGCCGGGGCTGCCTGGCGAGGTGGTGGGCGGTTTGGATCGGCCGTTCATGCTGGTCGGGGCTGGGGAGCACTCGCAGCTCACGGACCCGACGTGGGCGGAGTTCCGGGCGAACCAGCGTGGGTGGGAGCGGGAGCTGTACTTCGACGGCGGCTCCCACTACAGCTTCACTGACCTGCAATTCGCGGTTCCACAGCTCGGCGGACTGATCTCTCCGGAGCGGCGGGCGGCGCTGGTCGGGACCATCGACCCGGCGGAGTCGCTGGCTGCGCAGCATGAGTACTTGGCGGGGTACTTCGACCTGCACCTCAAGGGGCGTGACCGGCGCATGTTCGAGGGAAACTCGCCTTGCTTCCCGCAGGTCCGGTTCGTGGAGTGAACACCTAGGTGCCGATGGCGGTCGCGACCGCGGCGCGGAGTTCGGCGTGGGCGGCGCGGAGGGTGGTGCGGGTGGCGCGGACCTCGATGACCCGTAGGCCGGGGGCGGGGGCCAAGGCGTTCTTGAACTCCGTCGGGGTGGCGGCGAGGGTGTGCGGGACGTGGAAGCCTGCGCACAGGTTGGCCAGGTCGGCGCCGTGGGGGGTGCCGAAGACGCGTTCGAAGCTGGGTGCGTGTTCGGGGGCACCCTGTTCCAGCAGGGAGAAGATGCCGCCGCCGTCGTCGTTCAGGACTACGGCGGTCAGGTTGGGGCGTTGTTCGGCGGGGCCGATGAGCAGGGCGTTGAGGTCGTGCAGGAACGTCAGGTCGCCGACCAGGGCGTACGTCGGTGTGCCCGAGCCGATGGCGATGCCCGCGGCGGTGGAGATGTTGCCGTCGATGCCCGCGACGCCGCGGTTGGCGTGGATGGTCAGGTCGGCGCGGGGGTCGGCGGCGATGTCGACGTCGCGGACCGGGTTGGACGAGCCGAGGAACAGCGTCGCGCCGCTGGGGAGGGCGGCGACCAGGTCGCGGGCCACGCGCGGGCCGGTGGGCCATTCGCGCTGGTCGAGGACCGCGTCGACGGCGTCGGCGGCGGCTTCTTCCGCCGCGCGCCAGCCTGCGAGCCAAGTCGGGTCGTGGTCGGTGACGTGGGCGAGGTCGTCCTCGTCGAGCCAGCCGCGGACGTGGGTGGCGACGTACTGCGGGTCGGTCCACTGTGGATGGTCGCCGATGCCGTAGACCGGGACGCGGTCCATGAGGCCGCGGACCCCGCGGGACAGGGTGGGCCTGCCGACGACGATCACGGCGTCGGGGCGCAGGTGCTCGGGCAGCGCGCCGCCGCCGAGGAGCAGGGGGCCACGGCGGAGGACGTGGGCGCCGCTGACGACCGCGGCCGCCGCGCCGACCGGTTCGGCGATGACGGGCCAGCCGACCTTGGCCGCGACGCCCGCGGCGGACTCGGCGCGGGCGCGGTCGCCGCTGCCGACGACCATCAGCGAGCGGGCGGGCAGGGGGAAGTCGACTCGGTTGCCTGGAACGGTTCGGGCCGCGGAGGACGTGGTCCAGCGGGCGCCGTCCGGGCGGCCTTCGAGGCTGTCGGGCCAAGGGGCCGCGTCCGTCGGGACCAGGGGCTCGCGAAAGGGGATGTTGAGCTGGACTGGGCGACCGGTCTCGGCTCGGGCGACGCCTCGGCAGACGAGGCCGCGCCAGACGGGGTTGAGGCCGGCGCGGGCCTCGGCTACGGGGAAGTCGACGGCGACCGCGGAGCTGCCGAAGATGTTGCGCTGGTCGATGGTCTGGTTGGCGCCGGTGCCGTGGAGCTCTGGGGGGCGGTCCGCGGTGATCAGCAGGATGCCTACGCCGGAGTGGTGGGCTTCGAGGACCGCGGGGTGCAGGTTCGCTACCGCGGTGCCTGAGGTGCAGACGAGGGCTGCTGGGCGGCCGGTGGCTCGGGCTAGGCCGAGGGCGAGGAACGCCGCTGATCGTTCGTCTATGCGGACGTGGAGGGTGATTCTGTCTTCGGCTTGGTGCAGGGCTAGCAGGAGGGCGGCGTCGCGGGAGCCTGGGCAGAGGACGGCGTGGTGGATGTCGTTGCGGATCAGCTCGTCGACGATGACGGTGGCCATCGCTGTGGAGGGGTTCACGTTGTCTGCTCTTGCCTGTGTGGGTGCCTGTTTGGGTGGTGCCGTTCCTTCTTCGATGTCATGGCAGCGCCACCGTGGCCTGGGGGAACAGGACCCTGGTGCGCAGTGCCCATCGTGCGATGGAGATGCCTGCGTCGGTCAGGCCCACGCGTCTCGCGGTCCAGTCGGCGTCGAGGGCGTCGAGGGTTCGGAGGCGGCGTAGGAACCAGGAGCCGACCTTTTCCGCGTGGGCGGCGCCAAGGGGGGCGCCTGCGGGATCTGTCCATTGTTCTTCGTCCAGGACGTGGGTGATCTTGGCGAAGATTCGGTCTGGGGACATTCGGTCTTCCAGGAGCAGTGCGGCGAAGGTGACTTCCTGGATGACGGCCAGCGCGGGGCGGTCCAGGGCGACGATCGCCTCGCCCACCGCCATCAGGAGGGCGTCCGGGTCGTCGACCACGGTGGCGCCGCGATCGGTCAGGCACAGGCGGCGACCGACCTGCTCCACCAGGCCCATGTCGACCGCCAGTTCGCGCAGGAGGCGGACGGGGGGCCAGCGGGTCTCGCCGCGGCCGGTCGACGGGTTCTCGCGGCAGGCGGGCATGATCGCGGCGAGGTCGGCGACCAGGTCGGTGGGCAGGTAGCCGTGGTCGGTGAGGCGGGCGCCGCGGGCTCGGCAGGCGTCGAGGAGGCTCTCCAGGGCGGGGAGGTCGTGGCCTGCCGCCTCGGGAGGACGACGGACCTCTGGGCGCAGGCGGACCAGCAGCTCGCGCCGGGTCTGGCTGCCGCGGCCGCGGGTCCACAGGTCGAGGCGTTCGTCGAGGAGCTTGCCGAACCAGGTGTCGTTGCCCTCGGTCTCGGGGCTCATCAGCAGGCGCATGACCAGCTCGACCCGTTCGGGCTCGTCGGTGCCGTCGGCGCGCAGGGTGCCCGCGTCGATGGCCTCCTCCAGCATCCGTCCGGCGGCGGCGCGCAAGGCTTGTTCGACGTCTCCGCCGCGGTCTGACCAGGTCAGCGTGGGCGGGTTGGGCGGTTGCACGCCCGAATCGCGCCACGCTCGTTCGACCAGCGTGCGGTACGTCGTCTCGTCGGCGTCGAGGATGGCCCTGGTGGTCTCGTCGCGGCACAGGTCGGCGTAGGCGGTGTGGCCGAGCAGGTCGAGCAGCTCGGCGAAGGCGGCGCATGTGTCGTGCACGTCGGCGAAGGCGTCGGCGCCGTCGCGGCGGCGGGCGGCAAGCGGGAGGGTGCCCCACACCATCTGCTGCACCTCGTAGCGGGTGACCTTGGTCGGGTGGGCCGCCGTCGCGCGCATCACCTGCCAGAGGGCGTGCGCGTGTTTCGCGGCGGTGTCGTCCCGCCTGCGAATCACCTCGAGCGCCGAGTCCAGGTCGTGCACCAGCCCAGCTTTACACGCCGACCCCCAACCCCGCGAACGGCTGTCCACAGCTCCGCCGGCATGCTCGGCATGTGGCTGACCGCGACGTATCCGAGTTGTTCGACCCGGCGCAGTGGCGCGAGGTCGAGGGGTTCGACTTCACCGACATCACGTATCACCGCGCTGTGGACACCGGCGCCGTGCGGATCGCGTTCGACCGGCCCGAGGTCCGCAACGCCTTCCGCCCGCACACCGTCGACGAGCTGTATCGCGCGCTCGACCACGCGCGGATGACCTCCGACGTCGGCTGTGTGCTGATCACCGGCAACGGGCCGTCGGCCAAGGACAGCGGCTGGGCCTTCTGCAGCGGCGGTGACCAGCGCATTCGCGGCCGCACGGGCTACCAGTACGCCAGCGGCGAGACCGCGGAGACCGTCGACCCGGCGCGTGCGGGCCGCCTGCACATCCTCGAGGTGCAGCGGCTGATCCGGTTCATGCCGAAGGTCGTCATCGCCGTGGTCCCCGGCTGGGCCGCGGGCGGCGGGCACAGCCTGCACGTGACGTGCGACCTGACCCTGGCCAGCGCCGAGCACGCCCGGTTCAAGCAGACCGACGCCGACGTGGGCAGCTTCGACGGCGGCTTCGGCTCGGCCTATCTGGCCAGGCAGGTCGGCCAGAAGTTCGCCCGCGAGATCTTCTTCCTCGGCCGCACCTACTCCGCCGAGGACATGGTCAAGATGGGCGCGGTCAACCAGGCCGTCCCGCACGCCGAGCTGGAGGCGACCGCGCTGGAGTGGGCGCGGGAGATCAACGGCAAGTCGCCGACGGCGCAGCGGATGCTCAAGTACGCGTTCAACCTGATCGACGACGGGCTCGTCGGCCAGCAGCTTTTCGCGGGCGAAACCACCCGGTTGGCCTACATGACCGACGAGGCAGTCGAGGGCCGCGACTCGTTCCTGGAGAAGCGCGACCCCGACTGGTCCCGGTACCCGTACTACTACTGAGCGCGCGCGGCCAGGTACGCCTCGTGGTCGGCGGTCACCCGCGTCCACAAGGCGTCCCTGCGCTCGGCGGTGACGTCGGGCAGCGGCAGCCGGAACGTGTCGGCGAGCAGCTGGAAGTAGTCGGCCCGGGTGTCGATCTCGGTCTTGACGGCCCCGGACTTGTCGGTGTGCTTCAGCACGCGGCCGCGCAGCTCGGTGACGCTGTCGGCGTCGCGGCGGGACGCGGTGACGACCCGGACGAAGCCGGACTCGGGCGAGGTCGACAGCCGCTCGTGCTCGGCGGTGAAGTCCTCGACCTCGGCCTGCTCCGGGGCGAAGTCCATGCCCAGGAACGACCCGTCCGGGTCGTGGTCGAACCGCCAGCCGGTCTCCGACGGCCGCAGCGCGAAGTCGTACGGCCCCTGGGTGAACGCGCTCTCGACGAGCGGAACCGGCTCGTGCAGGCCGTCGCCGAGGCCGGTGTCGACGAGCCGGCGGTCGTCGCCGTCGTGGACTTCCAGGACGAGGTGGTTGCCGGTGGCGCCGCGCGCGTCCTCCGCGGTGCCCTGGACGCCGCCGACGCGCCAGTGCACGTCGAAGCCGAGCCAGTCGAGCAGAGTGCCGAGGGCGCCGTTGAGGTGGTAGCAGTAGCCGCCGCGCCCGCGGAGCAGGTAGCGGACCGAGTCCAGCGGGTCGATCGTGCGGGATTCGCCGAGTGCGATCCAGACCGTCTCATAGGGAACGCGCTCGACTTGGGCGCGGTGCAGAGCGTTCAGGGTCTCCAGCGTGGGCGGCGGCACCGAACGCCAGCCCAGACGCGCCAAGTACGCGTCGCGCAGCGGTTCGTTCACCTGACGCCCCCAGGTTTTCGCCATTGCCAGAGGCTAGTGGTGGACACTGGGAACATGCACCGCCTGCGAGTTCTCGATACGGACACGGTCCCGGAGCTGATCCGGGCCATGCGCGCGGCGCTCGACGGGTCCGGTCCGGCGGTGCTGCCGATCGGTCCTGATCAGACGGCCGACGACCTGCGTCCCGCCGAGCCGGTGGAGCCGGACACGGCGCTGATCGTGCGGACGTCCGGGTCGACCGGAACCCCTAGAGGGGTGCTGCTGTCGGCTTCGGCGCTGCGGGCGTCGGCGGAGGCGACGCACGAGCGGCTCGGCGGTCCCGGGGTGTGGCTGCTGGCGATGCCCGCCTACCACATCGCGGGGATCCAGGTACTGGTCCGCTCGATCCTCGCGGGCACCGAACCTGTTGTGCTGCAGGCGAATGGCTTCCGCCCGCGCGCGTTCACCGAGGCCGCGTCGGACGCGCTGGGCTCGATCGGGCCGGTCTACACCGCGTTGGTGCCGACGCAGCTGACCCGGATCGTGAACGACGGCGGCGACGCGCTGGCCGCGCTGCGCTCGTTCGACGCGGTGCTGATCGGCGGGGCGGCGGTGTCGCCGGAGATCGTGGCGCGGTCCGGGGCGCGGATCGTGACCACGTATGGGATGTCGGAGACGGCGGGCGGCTGTGTGTACGACGGCGTGCCGCTCTCCGGGGTGGACGTGCGCGTCGACGACGGCGTGATCTCGCTGCGCGGGCCGATGCTGGCACACGGCTACCGGCTGGACCCGGCGGCGACCGCGGAGTCCTTTGTGGATGGCTGGTTCCGGACCTCGGACCTCGGGACGTTCACCGACGGGGTCCTGCGGGTGTCGGGGCGGCTGGACGACGTGATCAACACCGGTGGGGTGAAGATCGCGGCGGCGGCGGTGGAGAAGGTGCTCATCGCCCAGCCGTGCGTGACCGACGCGTGCGTGCTGGGGCTGCCGGACGCGGAGTGGGGACAGAAGGTCGCGGCGGCGGTTGCGGTCGGGTCGGACGGGTGGGCCGACGTGGAGTCGCTGCGCACGGCCGTGCGGGCGGAACTGGGGAACGCGGCGGTGCCGAAGGTGGTTGTGGTGGTGGACGAGCTGCCGCTGACCGGGCCGGGGAAGGTCGACCGGCGAGCGGTGGAGCGGCTCTTCCCCTAGACCGCGCGGAAGTGCGTGACGAGCCTGCCGCCGTCGAGGACGTGGAGGGCGATGGCCGGTGGCGCGTCGAGGTTGACCACGTCGCCGGGTTCGAACGGCATCCGCACGGTCGACACGATGCCCGGGGCGACCAGGAGCGGGCGACCGGCGAACGTGGTCGCCGCGCCCGTGTGGGCGTGTCCACAGAGGACCGCGACCACGTGCGGGTGCTTCGCCAGCACGGCCGCGAGCGCGTCCGGCTCACCAAGGCCGATGCCGTCGATGTACGGGTGGCCGAGCGGGGCGGGCGGGTGGTGGAAGGCGACGAACGTGGGCTCGTCCAACTCGGCCAGGGCGCTGTCGAGCCAGGCCAGTTCGTCGAGGCGACCTGGGTCGGCGCCGGGGATCGAGGAGTCGCAGGTGACGACGGCGCAGCCCGGGAAGCGGTGGACCTGGTTGAGCGGGGCCAGCGCGGTGAACGGGTCGCGGGAGTCGTGGTTGCCGGTGGTGAACAGCATCGGGTGCGGGCCGCGGAGGACGTCGGCGGCCTCGCGGTACTCCGCTGGGGTGCCGTGGTCGGCGATGTCGCCGGTGACGACCACGGCGGTCAGTCCGGTGAGGCCGTTGACGTACGCCATCACCGCCGCCGCCCGGTCGCGGGCGCGGGGGCCGAGGTCGAAGTGCGGGTCGCTGAGGTGGGCGAGCACGATCATGGCGCCATCGTCACCCCGCGACATCCGGCGGTGCCAGTCCACTTGGCGACGAGTGGACTTACAGGAGCTCGGCGAGGACGGCGACGGCGGCGCGGAGTTCGGCCGGGGTCGAGGTGTACGGGAACCGGATGTGGTGGCGGTCGCCGCCGTCGGGGGTGGAGAGGTCGCCGGGGCTGAGCAGCAGGCCGCGGCGGGCGGCCGCGGTGGTGACGGCCCGGCTGTCGCCGACGCGGAGCCACAGGACCATGCCGCCGCTCGGCGACTCCCATGACACCGGCAGGCCCGCCAGCGCGGACTCGAGGGCGGCCAGGTTGGTGCGCAGCAGCCTGCGGCGGCGCTCGACGATGGTGTCGAACCGGTCGAGCAGGGCGAGGGCCAGCAACTCGTCGGCGGAACTCGGTCGCATCAGCATGGCGCGGGGCGACGCCTGGATCACCTTGGTCAGCGCCTGAGGTGCGCGGATCCAGCCGATGAGCAGGCCGCCCCAGATCGTCTTGGACAGCGATCCGACACCGATCACCCCGGGACGCGCGCTCAGCGGCGGCGGCTGAGGGCCGAAGCCGAGCGGCCGCAGCGCCTCGTCGGCGATGAGGGGGACGCCGCGGACCAGGTCGACCAGCGGGGCGCGGCGGTCGGCGGGCATGGTGCGGCCGGTGGGGCTGTGGTTGTCGACCTGCAGGTAGACCGCCGACAGCCGGGTGCGGCGCAGCAGGTGGGCGGCCTGGTCGAGGTCCCAGTCGACGGGCCAGCCGACCGGGTCGAGCCGGTGTCCACGCAGGACAGCCAGCGCGGCCGGGTAGGTCGGGGTCTCGGTGAGCGCGCGGCCGGGCGCGGGGTTGAGCGCGGTGAGCGCGAGGTCGAGCGCGGCGGTCGCGCCGACGGTGATCGTGAGGTTGCCGGGGCGAGTCGGGGTGCCACGGGCGGTCAGGTGGGCCGCGAGGGCCTCGCGGAGTTCCCATGACCCGCCCACCGGCGGACCGTCCGTGGCCATCGCGGCGCGAAAGCGCTGGTCGAGGATCTCCGCGGCGGCGACGGCGACCTCCTGCGGCGCGGCCGCGGTGGCGGAGCGCAGGTCGACCACCGGCCCTTGCGCGCGGACCGGGCCGACCGGGTCGAGCAGCCGGTCGGCGGGGCGCACGACGCTGCCCGAGCCGTGGCCGGTCTCGATCACGTCGTCGGCCCGCAGCAGGTCGAGCGCGCGAACGACGGTCACTCGGCTGACGCCCAGCCGGGCCGCCAAGTCGCGTTCGGACGGCAGCCGCGTGCCAACCGAGAGCTTGCCCGCGCTGATCGCCCGCCGTACCGACTCGGCGACCTGACGCGCCTTGGTGCCGTCGGCAGGGTTCAGGTCGGTCGGGCGCCACATCGGTCCAGATTAATTTGACGAAGATCGCCGAGGGTCGTGTATGGTTACTGCGTACGACATACACAGAGGGGGATTCCTGCCATGCCAACAGTTCTCATCTCCGGCAGCAGCATCGCGGGCGCCACGCTCGCCTACTGGCTGGACCGCCACGGCTTCAAGACCACGATCGTCGAGCGCGCCCCGGAGCCCCGACTCGGCGGCCAGGCCGTCGACATCCGCGGCGCCGCGCTCGACGTGGTGGCGCGCATGGGGGTGCTCGACGAGATCCGCGCGGCCAAGACCGGGATGCGCGGGATGACCGTGGTCGACCGCGACGGCAACGAGCTCATGTCCACCACCGAGGAGACCCTCACCGGCGGCGCGATCGACAGCCCCGACGTCGAGATCATGCGCGACGACCTGGTGACCATCCTCAACGGGCTCACGGGCAACACGAAGTACCTGTTCAACGACACGATCACCGCGCTGGAGCAGGACCCCGACGGCGTGCTCGTCACCTTCGAGAACGCCCCGCCGCGCCGGTACGACCTGGTCATCGGCGCGGACGGCCTGCACTCACGGGTGCGCAAGCTGGCCTTCGGCGACGAGGCCCAGTTCCGCAGCCACCTGGGCGTCTACCTGGCGATCTTCACCATGGACAACCACCTCGGCCTCGAGAACTGGCAGACCATGCTGCACGGCGACAACCTCATGGCGATGGTCTACAACGCCTGCGGCGGCAAGGTCACCCGCGGCATGCTCGGCTTCGAGTCCGACGTGCTGGACTTCGACTACCGCGACCTGGACGCGCAGAAGCGGATCGTCGAGTCCCGCGTCGGCGACGCCGGATGGGAGACCCCGCAGATCGTCAAGGCCATGTGGGCGGCGGACGACTTCTACTTCGACGCGATGAGCCAGATCAAGATGGACCGCTGGTCCAAGGGCCGCGTCGGTCTTGTCGGCGACGCGGGCTACTGCCCGGCACCGCTGTCCGGCCAGGGCACGAGCGTCGCGATCGTCGGCGCGTACGTCCTGGCGGGCGAGCTGGCCAAGGCGGACCCGGCGACCGCGTTCGCCGCGTACGAAGCGGAACTGCGCGAGTACGTCACCCAGAACCAGGCCCTCGCCACCGCCAACCCCGGCGGCCCGCCCAGCCCCGAGTCCATGGCCGCCGCCGCGTCGGGCATCACACTGAAGGACTACGGCACGCGGCGGTAGTGGGCCATCGACCAAGATAGGTCCATGGCAACAGTCGCGGAGTGGGTCCAGGGCGCGCGGGTGCGCACGCTGCCGAACTCGATCGCCCCGGTCCTGGTCGGCTCGGGCGCGGCGATGGGCGCGTTCTCGTGGTGGAAGGCGCTGCTCGCGCTGGTGGTGGCGCTGTCGCTGCAGGTCGGGGTGAACTACGCCAACGACTATTCCGACGGCATCCGCGGCACGGACGACCACCGGGTGGGTCCGCTGCGACTGGTCGGATCGGGGGTGGCGACGCCTTCGTCCGTCCGGTTGGCCGCTTTTGTGTGCTTCTTCGTGGGGGCTGTCGCCGGGCTGGCGCTGGTTGTCGCTAGTGGACAGTGGTGGCTGCTGGCGGTTGGGGCGGCTTGTATCGCGGGGGCTTGGTTCTACACGGGCGGGTCTTCGCCTTACGGGTACTCGGGGTTCGGCGAGATCGCGGTGTTCTTGTTCTTCGGCTTGGTGGCGGTGCTCGGGACGCAGTACGTGCAGGCGGGCACCGTCACTTGGCAGGGGGCGCTGTGCGCGGTGGCTATGGGGTGTTTCTCGGCTTCGGTTCTGGTGGCCAACAACTTGCGGGACGTGCCTACGGATCGGGTCGCGGGGAAGCTGACTCTCGCGGTGCGGCTGGGTGAGGAGCGGACACGGGTGCTCTTCGTGAGCCTCGTCGCGGTGCCGTTCCTGGTTACGGTGATGCTGGCTTTGTCGACACCTTGGGCGTTGGTGGGTTTGGTGGCTGCGGCGCCGGTGGTTCCTGCGGTGAAGCGGGTTGTGGGCAAGGAGACGGGGCCGGGGTTGATTCCGGTGCTGCAGTCGACGGGCCTGGGGATGCTGCTGTGGGCAGTCGTGACGGCACTGGCGCTGGGGTTGTTCCACAGCTAGGAACAGCTGCGCAACAGAGTGGATCTCCGGTTTCCAGCAGGCCAGGCGCCTGTTTGTTGCTTATTGTGGGCACATGGGAGCTAGAAGCCGGGCAAGCACGCGCGAACTGGGCGAACTGCTGCGGCAGCACCGTTTGGCCGCCGGCCTGAGCATGCGCGACCTGGGCGCGAAGATCGGCCAGACGCTGACGAATATGCATCGCATCGAGACCGGGTATCGCGGGACGACCTCGGAGACCGAGGCCGTCCAGTACGTGACCGCCTGCGGCGCGAGCCCCGACGATGTACGCGGGATCATCGCAGCTTGCCGGGAGGTCGCGGACTACCGCGGCTACTGGCTTGACGCCCACGACGAGTTGTTGGGTGAACCCCTCCGGCGGGTTATCTTCCACGAGAGCCGCGCGGACAAGTCCGTTTGCTACGAGCCCGAACTGATTCCCGGCTTGTTGCAGACGAAGCCCTACGCCGAAGCGCTGTTCGCGCGAGTGGACATGGCGGACGACGACCGCTCAGCGCTGGTGGAGACGCGGCTGGCGCGACAGCACATCCTGCACCGCGAGAAGCCGGGAAAGTTCACCTTCTTCATCCACGAGCGAGCACTCCGGATGGCGGTTGGCGACCACCAGGTCATGGCTGAGCAGCTGACGACCATGATGGTCTTGGCAGACCTCCAGAACATCAGGATCCGCGTAGTGCCCATCGCGGCTCGGAATCGCGGGGTGTTCGGCGGCCCGTTCCGGCTATTCGGATTCGCCAGGTACCAGACCCTGACGCACCTGGATGCGCCCTTCGGCGGATGGTTCCTGGAGGACCCGAAGTATGTCGGCTCCTACCTGTCGCTTAACCGGCGGCTGACCGAGGTCGCGCTCGATGTGGAGGAGTCCCGGGTGCTGCTCGCCAAGTTGGCCGATGAGTACGACCGAACCTACGAGTGAAGCCGACGCTGGAACAGCGTCGCCTACTTCGTCCGCGCATGGCGAAGTAGGCGACAGCGGCGTCAGCTGGTGGCGGCGGCCGCGCGGGCGCGGTCGAAGGTGTTGCGCAGTACCGCCAGCAGAGCATCCCGGACCGAAAGCTTGTCCCGCGCGTCGAAGATGACCAACGGGACGTCATCGGCGACGGCCAGCGCCCACCGGATGTCCGCAGGGTCATGCGCCAGCGAGCCGTCGAACTTGTTCACGCCCACCACGAACGGCAGGCCCGCCTTCTCGAAGTAGTCGACGGCCGGGTAGCAGTCGTCAATGCGCCGGGTGTCCACGATGACCAGCGCACCAAGGGCACCGCGCACCAGGTCCCCCCACATGAAGCCGAAGCGGTCCTGTCCGGGAGTCCCGAACAGGTACAGCTTGACCTCTTCGTCGATGGTGATGCAGCCGAAGTCCATGGCCACCGTCGTGGTCGTCTTCGCGGGAACCTGGGCCGCCCGGTCGACCTCGGCGCCGACCGAGGTGATGGCCGCTTCCGTGGTCAGGGGCGAGATCTCCGAGATCGACGCGACCGCGGTCGTCTTGCCGACGCCGAAGCCGCCCGCTATGACGATCTTGACGGGGGTGGGCGGCCGCCCGCTGGGTTCAGCGAATGGCTTCGAGTCCACGAATGACCCTTTCAATCATGCTGAGGTCCTGCGCGAGCCGGGTTCCCGGCCGCCGGACTTCGACGTATCCAAGCGCCGCTAGGTCGGCGACGAGTACCCGTGCGACGCCGATGTGCAATCCGAGGGAGGCGGCGACCTCCGCGACGGACATGGTGGTGCGGCAGAGCGTGATGATCTCGCGGCGTTCGAAGGCGAGGTCGGCGTGGGCCGCGGCGCCGAGGCGGCTGGACATGACCTGCGCCTCGATCTCCAGGGTGTCGTCGACCGGCTTCGTGCGCCCTGACGTCATCAGGTACGGGCGCAGCAGCGAGACGTCAGGGTCGCTATCCGACACTGTTCTTGAGTTCTTCGATGAGTTGCGGCGTCAGCACCGCGCTGGCCCGGTTGGCGAACATCGCCATCTCGTAGGCGATGGTGCCCAAGCTGGCCTGCTTGGTCGCCAGCACGCCCAGCGAGCAGCCGATGCTGATCGTGCAGACCAGCAGGTAGCCGCGTTCCAGTTCGATGATGACCTTGTCCGGCGCGCCGAGCGGGTGGCTGTCGGACACGCCGTTGGCGAGGCCGAGCATGGCCGACGAGATGGCGGCCAGCCGGTCGGCGTTGGCCCGCTGCAGGTCGGCGGACACGGCGATCAGCAGGCCGTCGGCGGACACGGCGATGGCGCCGATGGCACCGGCGGTGTTTTGAGTGAACCTGCTGACCAGCCAGTTGAAGTTCTGCGCATCTACGCTGATCGTGGGTGCGGGCCTGGTCATGGTGTGCTCTCTCTCCTCGGATTCGCCCCACGCCGTGAGGCTCCGTCCTTCGCGGCGTCCGGCGAACTCGCCTTGGCCGCCCTTGCCAATCCGGTGGTGAACATGTCGAGCGCGGACCGCTCCGCCTCCGGGTCGCGCTCCCGCCGCTCGGTGGCCACCGGCGCCGACACCTGCGCCGACGGGGTGACCCCGGCCTTGCGCAGGCCCGGCGCCAGGTGCGCGCCGGGTACGCGGCGGCTGAGGCCGCCGCGCGACTCGTCGCGCAGGTCGCCACCCACGGAGTCCACTGTGGACGGAGCGGCGGCGCGGGCGAACGCGGTGCCGAAGGCGTCGAGTGCCTTGCGGGCGGCGTGCGGGTCGTGCCGGGGCGGCTCGATCGGCGGCAGCGTGCCCGACACCTCGGGGTTGGTCGCCGCGCCCGGCAGCTGGGCGCCCGCGACCCGGCGGTTGAGGCCCGCCCTGGACTTGGGTGCCTCGGCGGCGGGCTCGGCGCGCGGCGGGATCTGGGCCCCGGCGACCCGGCGCGTCAGGCCCGAGCGCGGCTCGGCGTCGGTCACTGGCTGGAACATCGTGGTGGTCTCGCTCGCGTCCGGCGCGCTCGCGGCCCGGGCGAACGCCGAGCCGAACGCGTCGAGCGAGTCCCGGACCTCCGCCGGGTCACGCCGTGGCGCCGGGTCGGCGGGAACAGCGGGGGTCGCAGGAGCAGCCGGGGCGACGACCTCGGGCTCCACGCCACCGGGCAGTTGCGCGCCCGCGACGCGGCGCCGCAGGCCCTGGCGGCTGTCCTGCACCGCGCCCTCCCGTGGCGTGAACACCGTCGGGGCGACCAGTTCCGGCACCGTCGGCACCGGTTCGCGCACCGGCTCCGGCTGCACCATCGCCGCCCAGTCCGGCTCCTCGCCCTCGAACTCGGGGAACCAGTCGAACCCGGAGGTCGACGTCGCGGCCGGGATGCGGACCTCCGGCAGCACCGGCGCCTCGGCGGCCTGCGGCTTGGGCTGCTCGACCTCCGGCCGGGTGAACAGCTGCGGGACGATGATCACCTGCGCGGTGATGCCGCCGCCCTCGGTGGGCACCAGCCGCACCCGCAGCGAGTGCCTGCGGGCGAGGCGGCCGACCACGAACAGGCCGAGCACGGTGGTCGGGACGATGTCGAGCCGCTCGCGCTCGACGAGTCGGCGGTTCTCCTCGGCCAGCTTCTGCGCGGGCATCCCGATGCCGTGGTCGATGACGCTGACCACGCACGACCCGTCCTCGGTGAACGACGTGTGCACCTCGACCTGCGCACCCGGCGGGGAGAACGATGTCGCGTTGTCCATCAGCTCGGCGAACACCAGCACCAGGTCCGAGCCGATCGGCGCGGCCAGGGTGAGGTCGGCGATCTGGCCGAGCTCGACGCGCTGGTACTCCTCGATCTCGGCCAGCGCCGACCGCAGCGCGATGGACAGCTGGATCGGCCCCGACAGCCTGCCCTGCTCCTGCGCACCCGCCACGACCAGCAGGTTGTCGGCGCTGCGGCGCAGGCGGGTGGACACGTGGTCGAGGCGGTAGAGCCGCTCCAGCAGGCGCACGTCCTGCTCGTCGCGCTCCAGCTCGTCGACCAGGGCCATCTGCCTGCCGACGAGGTTCTGGGTGCGCTGGGCGACGTTGGCGAACATCAGGCCGACGTTGCGCCGGGTGACCGCCTGCCGCTCGACCAGCATCGACGCGGTGGCCTGCACGCGGTTGAACGCCGCGGCGAGCTGGCCGACCTCGTCGCTCGTGGCGATCTCGATCTCGGCCAGCTGCGGGGCTTGGGCCTCGGCTTCCTCGGTGTCGGTGACGCGGACGAGCTCGGTCTCGGCGAGGTCGGCGACCGTGGTCGCCGCCGCGGTGAGCCTGCGCAGCGGGTCGGCGATGGAGCGGCTGACCCGCAGGGCGAGGAAGGCGACGACGACGAACAGCAGCGCGGCACCGGCACCGACGGTCCACGCCGCGGCCTGCGCACCGGAGGCCCGGTCCGCCGCCGCCTGGGTGACCTGGGCGGTGACCTGGTCCTGCACGCCGCGCCGCAGCCGGGACTGCTCCTGCACGGCCTCCAGCGCGTCGCCGACGAAGTCGTCGCGGTCGGCCGCGCTGACCGGCAGCCTGCCCGCCAGCATGTCGACCTTGCGCGCCGCCTCGCCCTGGACGACCTCGACGACGAGGCCCGCGTGGTCGGCGTCGGCCTGCTCGACGAAGCGCTCGGTCAGCATCCGTGACTGGGCGGTGGCGTTGTCGACCAGGATCTGGCCGGTCCGCGGGTCGATCGCGGCGGCGATGAACGCCATGCCGCGCAGCTCGCCTTCCTCGTTGGCCCGCAGCAGCGAGTCGAGGACGGTCAGCTGCCTGGTGCCCTCGGCGTCCGAAGCGGTCTGCAGGACGAGCCGCAGTCCGTCGATCACCGCGCCGATGACGGCGTGGTAGGTGCGGGCGACGGCGTCGGCGGACACACCGTGGCGCAGCGCGTTCTGCCGGATCTCACGCAGCGAGCCGATGCGGGTCAGCGCCGAGGTCAGCTCGTCGGAGCCCTCGTCGCCCAGCGCCGCGCGCGCGGTGGTCACCGCGTCGTCGACGGTGCGCTGCTGGCGGACGAGGTCGGTGTTGTCGGTGTCCGGGTCGGCGAGGTAGGCCGCGGTGAGCAGCCGTTCCCGCTGCAGCTCCCACACCAGCCCGCCGAAGTCCTTGGCGTGGCCCGCGACGTCGGCGGTGGCGCGCGCCGAGGTGGCCGTGCCGATCTGGCCCATGACCCACGGGACGGCCACGATGAGCACCGCGGTGAGCGGCACCAGGAGCAGCACGTTCAGCTTGCCCCGGATGCCCAGCCTGCTGAGGATCATCGGTCACCTGCCGTCACACGGGCGTTGTGCGCGTTGTGCTGGGCCCGGACCAGGTCCTCCAGGGACGCGCGCATCGCCAGGAACTCGGGGGTGCGCTTGACCGACAGGTCCCGGTCGGCGGGCAGGTCGACGGTCACGTCCGCGGCGACCCTGCCCGGGTCGCACGCGAGGACGACGACGCGGGTGCCGAGGAAGACGGCCTCCTCGACGTCGTGGGTGACCATGAGCACCGTCTTGCCGGTGTCCTGCCAGACCTGCCGGATGAGCACCTGCATGTCTTCCTTCGTCTGCACGTCGAGCGCGCCGAACGGCTCGTCGAGCAGCAGCACCTCGGGTTCGCAGACCAGCGCCCGCGCGATGGCCACGCGCTGCTGCTGGCCGCCGGAGAGCTGGCGGGGCAAGGCGGTGCGCAGGTCGGACAGGCCGGTCTCGGCGAGGTACCAGTCGACGCGGCGGGCACGCTCGGCGGCGTCGACCTTGAGCAGTTCGAGGCCGAAGGCGACGTTGCGCTCGACGGTGCGCCACGGGTAGAGGGTTCCGGCCTGCGGGACCAGCCCGCGGTCGGGACCCGGCCCGTCGACAGGCAGGTCGTCCAGGGTGATCGTGCCCTCGGTCGGCGTCTGCAGCCCGGCGACCAGCGCCAGCAGCGTCGACTTGCCCGACCCGCTCGCGCCGACGACACACACGAACTCCCCCGGCTCCACCCGGAGGTCGACCCCTTCCAGGGCGCGCACCTTCCGGCCGCGCTCCTGGAAGTCCTTGCTCACCCCGCGCACATCCAGCGTTCCCGCCAGCGGAGTCACACCGACCATCGGCCCACCCTGTCTCGCAGCAAGCGGAGCAAGACGTCGAACGTCACGCCCGCGATTCCGATCACGATGAGCACCGCGAAGATCTTGTCGGTCTGGATGAACCGCTGGGCGCGCACGATCCGGTAGCCGAGGCCCTCGGTGGCGGCGATCAGTTCGGCGACGACCACGAAGTTCCACGCCGCGGCGGCGTTGACCCGGATCGAGTCCAGCATGCCCGGCAGCGAGTGCGGCACGATCACCTTGCGCAGCACCTCGCCGCGGCGGGCGCCGAGCGTGTAGGAGACGTCGATCATGGCGCGCGGCACGCGGCGCACGACGTCGGCGGTCATCAGCGTGTTGAAGAAGACCGTGGCGATGAACAGCAGCATCACCTTGGACGGCTCGCCGATGCCCATCCAGATGATCAGCAGCGGGATGAACGCGCTCGCGGGGAGGTACCGCAGGACGCTGATCACCGGGCCGAACAGCGCCTGGCCTGCGGTGAACGTGCCCATGACGATGCCAAGCGGCACCGAGACCAGCACCGCGAGGCCGAACCCGAGCAGCACCCGCTGCACGGTCGCCCACAGGTCGGTGAACAGCTCGCCCGACTTGGCCATCTCCACGCCGGCGTCGAGCACCGAGGCGGGCGACGGCAGGAACTTGTCCGGCACCGCGCCCAGCGCCCACACCCCGACCCACACGATCACCGGCAGCGCCAGCGACAGCACGCCCAGCGCCAGCGTCGACCGGTTCGAGATGGGCGTGCGGATCGCGAGCAGCCCCGACGCGCGCCGGGGCCTGGACCTGCGCGGCAACGGCGCCCACCCCTCCCGGCCGGGCCGGGAGGGGTGGGCGTCGGTCTCAAGCAGCTGACTCACTCCTTGACCGACTTGACGAACTGGTCGTCGAGCAGGCCGTCGATCTTCGGACGGTCCTTGACGAGGCCGGTCTCGAGCATGAAGTCGATGATCTTGTCGGCCTGGTGGTTCAGGTGGGCCGGGGTGGTGCCGGGGGTGAAGGCGTCGAGGTTCTGCTGGCGGGTGAAGATCGTGGTGCCCGCGTCGTAGGACTTGTACTCGTCGGCGCTCACGCCACCGCGCTTGGCCATGATGTCCACGGCCTTGTCCTTGTTGTCCTTGATCCACTTCACCGTCTCGAACCAGGTGGTGACCAGCGCCTGGACCTCCTTGGGGTGGTCCTTGACGAAGTCGGCCTTGAACACCAGGTGGTCGGGGATCGCGCCGGGGAACTCCGCGGAGCTGGCGATCGCGGTGCTGCCCTTGCGCTCCAGCGCGGTGCTGGTGAACGGCGCGAACGCGCCGACGGCGTCGACCTGGCCCGCGGCGAACGCGGCGGCCGCGGCGTCGGTGGCCATCGGGACCAGCTCGATGTCCTTCTCGGTCAGCTTGGCCTCGGCGAGCGCGAGCAGCAGCAGGTAGTGGTCCACCGTGCCCTGTTCGACTGCCACCTTCTTGCCCTTCAGACCCGCGACGCTGGTGATCCCCTCCGCGGCGATGATCTTGTCATTTCCCGTGGAGTTGTCGTTCACCAGGACGATCTTCTGCTGCGCGCCGCCGCTGACGGACACGAGCGTGTCGTTGAGGGTCTGGCTGTTGGCGTCGATCGCGCCGGTCGACAGGGCCTGCAGGCTGTCGGTGTAGCTGTCGAAGTACTTCAGCTCGACGTTGACGCCGTTCTTCGTGAACAGTCCTTGTTCCTGCGCGACCTGCCACGGGAACCAGCCGGGCCACGCGCTGAACCCGAGGGTGACCTTGGCCCCGGATTCGGCGGTGCTGGACGAACAGGCCGAGGTGACACCGACGACCGCGACAACACATGCGAGGGCGGCGAACAGTCTCGTAAGCGGGCGAGACACCACTGTCGTACTCCTGGGGGGCCGAGGATGGGAGAACGGTGTTGCTTTTCTGAGAATTCCGGCGAGTGTTGCCGGATATCACTCAGCTAATATGTGGACATTGGTTCTTCGTCGACTTCGATCGCCGCCGAACCGCCCATTCCCAGGACACAGGGGACTCCCCTCCCCGCGGGATGACGACCGAGTCCATGCCACGTTCGACTGAGCGCTCCCCCGGAGTGCCGTGACGGCACACCCCGCGTCGCCGAACCCCGACATGACCCTCGCCCTTCACCTGACCTGGCACAACCCTGCGCGCCAGACCCTAACGGGACCGGCGACCACCCCCAGATAGTGGGATCGGGACTTCACCCGATCGGCGCAGTGGACTAGACCGGTAGTCACTGAAAGCAATTGTCGCGTAGATCACTACAAGATTACTCCGAATAGCCCAAGCGGATTACCGGCCCGCAAAGTTCTCGCAAATAGCGTCTCCCTGCTTGCGCAGTCGCAGGGTGCGGGCCACCTGGAATTTCTCGGTAGTTCCGCTTTCACCGAAATACCCGGGCGCCCGGACAGTGACGAGAGCGACAGTGGCCGCTCACCCTCGCAGGTGACCGGCTCCACACGCAGGCGACCATCCGGACCACGCCGACCGGCCGGGCCCACCCCGGTGGCCGCGGCCTTCAGGAAGGAATCACCACGCGTCTTCGCGGAGGACGACCGGCGCCTCGCCGTCGTCGTCTCCGCCGCGGCGCCGCCGGGTTTCTGGCTCGGGCTTCGCGCGCTCGGCGAGCTTCGCCTCGGCCTCGGCGAGTCTGGCGTCGAGGGCGGCACTCGCGGCGTCCAGTCGAGCCTCGGCCGCGAGCAGCCGTTCACTCTTCCAAAGATCGTTCATGCCGACCCTCCGATTTCGTGTCCGCCACCAGTGACGGCGCCAATCCACCAACGGTTCCGATATACGGTGAATGGTTTCCCTGCGCGAATCCAAAAGAATCCGAAAAGGACTATGCGGGGGGCCACAGTCCGGTCGCGAAGAACCTGTCCAGCACCGCTAGGTGGGGCTCGATGTCCAGACCCTGCGCGGCCAGCCACGCGTCGTCGAAGTAGGTGTGGGTGTAGCGCTCGCCGCCGTCGCACAGCAGCGTCACAACACTGCCCGCCTCCCCGGCCGCCCGCAGCTCGCCCACCAGCTGCAGCGCGCCCCACAGGTTGGTCCCGGTCGAGCCGCCCACGCGGCGGCCCGTGATCCGCTCCACCATCCGGACCGCGGCGATCGACGCGGCGTCCGGCACCTTGATCATCCGGTCGATCACGGTGCCGAGGAACGACGGCTCGACGCGCGGCCTGCCGATCCCCTCGATCCGCGAGCCGCGGCTGCCGGTCAGGTCGGGCTCGGAGTCCCGCCACGCGTCGAAGAACACCGAGTGCTCCGGGTCGACCACGGCCAGACGGGTGTCGAGCGCGCGGTAGCGGATGAAGCGGCCGATGGTGGCGCTGGTGCCGCCGGTCCCGGCGCCCACCACGACCCACGCTGGCTCGGGGTGCGGCTCCTTGGCCATCTGCTCGAAGATCGACTCGGCGATGTTGTTGTTGCCGCGCCAGTCGGTGGCGCGCTCGGCGTGGGTGAACTGGTCGATGTAGTGGCCGCCCAGCTCGTCGGCCAGCTTGCGCGACTCGGCGTAGATCTCGCCGGGCTCGTCGACGAAGTGGCAGCGCCCGCCCTGGCGCTCGATCAGCTCGACCTTCTCCGGGCTGGTCGTGCGCGGCATGACGGCGATGAACGGCAGGCCCAGCATGCGCGCGAAGTACGCCTCGGACACCGCGGTCGAGCCACTGGACGCCTCGATGACGGGGGTGCCGTCGACGATCCAGCCATTGCACAGCGCGTAGAGGAACAGCGACCGGGCGAGCCGGTGCTTCAGCGAGCCGGTCGGGTGGGTGGACTCGTCCTTCAGGTAGAGCTGGACGTTCCACTCCGTCGGCAGCGGGAAGGGCAGCAGGTGGGTGTCGGCGCTGCGGTTCGCGTCGGCTTCGATGATCCGGATGGCCTGGCACACCCAGGCCCGGGTCTTCGCGCTGCAGCGGTCGATCGCGGTCATCGCGCGAGCAGGACGAACAGCAGCGCGAGCGCGGCCGGGACGGACTGGACGAACAGGATGCGCTTGGACACCGTCGCGGCGCCGTAGAGACCGGCGACGATCACGCAGACCAGGAAGAACACCTTGAACGCGAAGTCGTCGGCGACCAGGCCGTAGACCAGCCCGGCGGCGAGGAAGCCGTTGTAGAGGCCCTGGTTGGCCGCCAGGGTCGCCGACTCGGCGGCGAACTCCTTGGTCGTGCCGAACGCGGCCCGCCCGCGCGGGGTGTTCCAGAGGAACATCTCCAGCACGAGGATGTAGACGTGGATCAGGGCGACCAGCCCGACCAGCACCGACGCGACGACGCCCACTACTTCTCCTCGTCCGGATCGGGGTCGCCGCGCAGCTCGGCGCGCAGCCGGTCGCGCGCGGCGTAGCGCTCGGCGAGGCCGGAGGTCACCCGCTCGTTGAGGCCGCGGAAGAGCAGCATGCCCAGCGGGAACCCGACGACGATGCCGATGGCCAGCGCCACCAGCAGCGGGATGTCGAACAGGCTCAACGCGCCCGCGACGGCGGCGACGATGCCCACCCTCGCGAGGGAGTACAGCGCGATGTCGCGACCGAGGTGCTTGGGTTCTTCCTGCACGTCCCGGACGTTACTCGGCATGCCCGCGCTCCTCGTCGACGGTGTTGGGCCTGCCCTCGAACCGGGTCGACAGCACCACGGTCGAGCGGGTGCGGGCCACGCCCTTGATCCGGCGCAGCCTGCTGAGCGCGCGCTCCAGGTCGTCGACCGTGGCCACCCGCACCTTCACGACGAACGACTCGTCCCCGGCGACCCGGTAGCAGGACTCCACCTCGTGCAGCTCGGCCAGCGCGTCGGCGACGTCCTCGTCGTCGGCGGTGTCGGTCGGGTGGATCGACACCAGGGCCGTGACGCCGAGGCCGACGGCCCGCGGGTCGACCACGGCGTGGTAGCCGGTGATCACCCCGGCGGTCTCCAGCTTGCCGACGCGCTCGTGCACCGCGGACGCCGACAACCCCACCTGCCTGCCTAAATCGGCGTAGGTGACTCTGCCGTTGGTGCGCAAGGCGGCGATAATTCGACGATCCACGGTGTCCACGGCGAAAGCGTACGACGCCGGTGGCGCGTGTCCGAACCGGCCGTTTTGTCCCTTACTACCTCTTTACCATCACCCAACCGTTCGAGTACCCGGCGGGCGAGATGCCACGATGATCCCGGTTTCACACGGATTTCGGCGTTTCGGGCAGGAAGGCGGCAAAGGTGACCATGGGCCACGTCGGGGAGCGCCTGCTGACCCCAGGGGAAGTCGCGGCCCTGTTCCGGGTCGACCCGAAGACCGTCACCCGCTGGGCCACCGCGGGCCGCATCGGCTCCATCCGCACCCCCGGCGGCCACCGCCGCTTCCGCGAGTCGGAGGTAAAGGCGCTGCTGGCGGAGCTGACCACGGAGGCCAGCGAGCAGTCGGCACCCATGTAACGGACAAACCGGCTAACCTCGAACATCTCAGTAGTTAGCCGGAGGTGCCTCGATGATCTATCTACTCGCCGTGGTCGGCGCTCTCACCATCGCGGTCCTCCTCTGGCGCGCGTTCGGGCCGCAGGCGGCCGAGGTGCCGTCCCGCCGCACGACCCTCGCCCCGGACGACGACCCCGACTTCCTGCGCAAACTCGACCAGAAGAAGCCCCGCCCGGACGACGAGCCCCCCGCCTGACCCGCGGAACCGCGCCGCCTGCGACGAAAGTCACCGCAGGCGGCCATCACCCACCCGATCAGCAGCAGCCCGCGCCGACGGTTTCGCCCGCGGGGGCGCAGCAGGCGCTTTCCGGCTGCTTGGCCAGGGTGTCGGCGTCGGACTTGACGACATAGACCTCCCACGGTTCCGCGCCCGGGCCGTGCACCCAGACCTTGTCCTGCACCGCGTAACAGCAGGTCGTGTCGTTCTCCTCGAAGGTGGCCAGGCCCGCTTCGGACAGGCGGGTCGCGGCGGCGGTGACCTGGTCGGTGGCCTCGACCTCGACGCCCAGGTGGTCGAGCACGGTCGGCTCGTCTGGCTTGCCCTCGATCAGCACCAGCTTGAGCGGGGGCTCGGCTATGGCGAAGTTCGCGTAGCCGGGACGGAGCTTGGCGGGCTCGGCGCCGAACAGCTTCGAGTAGAACGCGATCGAGGCGTTCAGGTCGGACACGCGCAGAGCCAGCTGGACACGGGACACGATGACATCTCCTTGTTTAGACGAACATCTAGACAAGAGCCACCTTGCACCCTTGGTTCGACACCTGTCAAGATAGATACATGTCTAATCTTCCGCTGCTCGAGTCGGGATGCTGCACCCCGCTCGTGCGCGAACCGCTCGGTGAGGCGCAGGCCGCCGACCTGGCCGGGGTGTTCAAGGCACTCGGCGACCCGGTCCGGCTGCGGCTGCTGTCGATGATCGCCTCGGGGTCGGGCGGCGAGGTCTGCGTCTGCGACCTGACCGGAGCGTTCGACGTCACCGGGCCGACCATCTCCCACCACCTCAAGAAGCTGCGCGAGGCGGGCCTGATCGACGGCGATCGGCGCGGCACCTGGGTCTACTACCGGGTCGTGCCCGAACGCCTCGCCCTGCTGTCCCAGCTGCTGTCGGGAGCGACCGCGTGATCCGTCGTGCCGCGGCGGAGGCGCTGGGCACGGCGCTGCTGGTCGCGATCGTGATCGGCTCCGGCATCCAGGCGACCCGCCTGACGTCGGATGTCGGGCTTCAGCTCCTCGCCAACTCGGTGGCCACGGTGTTCGGCCTTGCCGTGCTCATCCTGATCTTCGGGCCGATCTCGGGCGCCCACTTCAACCCGGTCGTGTCGATCGCCGACTGGGTGTTCAAGGGGCTGCGGCCGGTCGAGGTGGCGATCTACAGCGCCGCCCAGATCGGCGGCGGCGTCGCGGGCGCGGTCCTGGCCAACGCGATGTTCGGGCTCCCGGCGGTGAGCATCTCCCAGCACGTCCGGTCCGACACTCCACTGTGGATCGGGGAGGTCACCGCGACCGCGGGGCTGGTGCTGCTGATCTTCATGCTCGTCCGCACCGGCCGCGGCGCGCTGGCCCCGGCGGCGGTCGGCGCCTACATCGGGGCGGCGTACTGGTTCACGTCGTCCACTTCGTTCGCCAACCCGGCCGTGACGATCGGCCGGATCTTCTCCGACACCTTCGCTGGCATCGCGCCGTCGTCGGTGCCGGGATTCGTCATCGCCCAGCTCGTCGGCGCGGCCATCGGGGTCGGCGTCGTGAAGTTCCTCGTTCCCCAACCCGTCAGGAGTGTCGCGTGACCTCGGTGCTGTTCGTATGTGTCCACAACGCTGGGCGCTCCCAGATGGCCGCCGCGTTCCTGACCCACCTGGCCGGGGACAGGGTCGAGGTCCGCTCGGCGGGCTCGCAGCCCGCCGACCAGGTGAACCCGGCGGCGATCGCGGCGATGGCCGAGGTCGGCATCGACATCGCCGCCGAGATCCCGAAGGTGCTGACGACGGCCGCCGTCGAGTCCTCGGACGTGGTGATCACCATGGGCTGCGGCGACACGTGCCCGGTGTTCCCCGGCAAGCGCTACCTGGACTGGGCGCTCGACGACCCCGCCGGTCAGGGCCTTGAGGCCGTCCGCCCGATCCGGGACGAGATCGAGCGGCGGGTCAAGGGCCTGATCGACGAACTGGCCTAGCGCGGGAAGTCGTCGGCGACGGTCGCGGCCAGGTCCAGCAGGGCGACCCGGGTCTCCGGGGCGAGACGGTCCAGTTCGATCTCCGCACCTTCCTCCAGGTGCGGGTCGAACGGGATCCGGCACACCGCGCGGCAGCGGGAGCCGAAGTGGGCGGCCAGCTTGTCGAGGTCGACCGAGCCGGACTTGGGCCGCACCGAGTTGATCACCGCCACCGAGCGGGACACCAGGTCGCGGTAGCCGTGGGCGTCGAGCCAGTCGAGCGTGGCCGACGCGCTGCGGGCGCCGTCGACCGAACCCGACGAGACGATGACCAGCGAGTCGGCGATGTCGAGGACACCCTTCATCGCCGAGTGCATCAGGCCGGTGCCGCAGTCGGTGAGCACGATGTTGTAGAAGTGCTCCAGCAGCGCGACCGTGCGCCGGTAGTCGGCTTCGCTGAACGCCTCCGACACCGCCGGGTCCTGCTCGCTGGCCAGCACCTCCAGGCGCGACGGGCCCTGCGAGGTGTAGGCGCGGATGTCGCTGTAGCGGCGGATGCGGTCGGCGTCGCGCAGCAGGTGGCGGACGGTGGCCGTGGTCTCCAGCGGGATCTTCTGGCTGAGGGTGCCGCGGTCGGGGTTCGCGTCGACCGCGATCACCCGGTCGCCGCGCAGCGACGAGAAGGTGCTGCCGAGGGTCGTGGTCGTCGTGGTCTTGCCGACGCCGCCCTTCAGGCTGAGCATGGCGATCTTGTAGCAGCCGCGCAGCGGCTGGTTGACCCGCGCGATCAGCTCGCGCCTGCGCACGTCGGCCGGGCTCTCGCCGACGTTGACGAGGTGGCCGGTGGCGACGTAGACGGCCTTGCGCCAGCCGGACTGCGGAGCGCGCTTGGCCTGCTTGAGCAGACGCGCTGACGACAGGTCGTGCGGCTGCTCGGCGGCCTGCGGGCGCTGCTGCTGGTGGCCGTACTGCTGGCCGTAGCCCGGCTGCGGGTACTGGCCAGGCTGCTGACCTGGACTCACCGCGTGCGGTCCGGACTGGCCGGGGTTCACCGCGTGGGGACCCGACTGGCCGGGGTTCACCGAGTAGGGACCCGACCGGTTCGGGTTGACCGCGAACGGACCCGACTGGTTCGGATTGACCGCGAACGGACCCGACTGGCTCGGGTTCACGGCGTGCGGGCCGGACTGGTTCGGATTGACCGCGTGCGGCCCCGACTGGTTCGGGTTGACCGGGTGCGGGCCGGACTGGCTCGGGTTCACCGCGTGCGGCCCCGACTCACCCGGGTTGACCGCCGGGGTCACGCCGGGCACGGTCGCCTGGCCCGGATGCGGGCCGGACGAGGCCGGGTCGGGGTGCTGGGTCGAGTCCGTGGCCGCGTCCTCTTCCAGGTGGGACACGTCTTGCTCGGGGGATGGGCCGAAGTCCGCGTCGGCGCCCTCGGCGGGTGGCCGCCAGGCCAGGTCTGACTCTTCTCGGCGTCCAGTCACCCGTGCGACTCCTCCTGCACCCGACAGTGATTCCCTCAGAGTCGACCGTAACTTACTTCGCACGAGCAACCGCAGGTGAGGGGTTGCGAACGCCTCAAGGCGTCATGTCCCCACGAGTCTGAAATGTGCGCTGTTGAAGACTCATGGCATCCAGTCGAGATCCAGGTGTGTGGGCATTCTTGTCGGTAGTCGTCGGTACGGTCCGATCTGATGACCATGATGTTGCAGGCCTACCGGTTCGCCCTCGACCCCACTCCAGCGCAGGAGTCGGGGATGCGGTCGCACTGTGGTGGGCAGCGTCACGCCTTCAACTGGGGCCTGGCGTTGATCAGAGCCAATCTGGATCAGCGTCGGGCCGAGAGGTCCTAAGGGATCACCGACACCGAGTTGACTCCGTCGGTGCCGTGGTCTGCCTACAGCCTGCGGAAACTGTGGAACCAGGCCAAGGACGAGGCCGCGCCGTGGTGGACGGAGAACTCGAAGGAGGCCTACTCCTCCGGCCTGGCGAACCTGGCCACGGCGCTGGGCAACTGGCACACCTCGAAGACCGGCACCCGCGCAGGCCCGAAGGTCCGGTTCCCCCAGTTCAAGGGCAAACGCGCCGGGCTGTCCTGCCGATTCACCACCGGCAGCTTCGGACTCGTCGACGGTGACCGCAGGCACGTGAAGCTGCCCCGCATCGGCGTCATCCGCACCCACGAGTCGACCAGGAAACTCGCCCGGCACGTCAAGCGCGGCACAGCCCGGATCCGCTCAGCCACGATCACCCGTCAAGGAGGGCGGTGGTTCTGCGCGTTCTCCGTGGAGATCGACCGCCAAGACCCGGCCGCTGCCCGACCGGACTCCGTCGTGGGCGTAGATCTCGGGATCAAGTGCTTGGCGGTGCTCTCGACCGGCGAGGTGATCCCCAATCCGAGGCACCTCGACGCGGCGCTGGCCAGCCTGCGCAGGTTGCAACGGCAGGCCGCTCGACGGGTCGGCCCGGACCGGCGCACCCGGCAAACCCCCTCCGCGCGGTGGCGCAAGACCTACGCCCGGATCGCCCACCTGCACACGGCCGTCGCCAACGCCCGCCGCGACGGGCTCCACAAGCTGTCCACCCGCCTCGTCCGCACCCACGGAACGATCGTGCTCGAAGACCTCAACGTGGCCGGGATGCTGCGGAACCGGCGCCTGGCCCGGCACATCGCCGGGGTCGGCATGGGCGAGCTACGCCGCCAGATCACCTACAAGGCCGCATGGGCCGGTGGCCGCGTGCACCTGGCCGACCGCTGGTACCCGTCATCGAGGACCTGCTCGGACTGCGGCGCGGTGAAAGCCAAACTGCGCCTGGCCGAACGGACGTACCACTGCGACCAGTGCGGACTCTCACTGGACCGCGATCTCAACGCCGCCCGCAACCTCGCCCAACTCGTGGACGCGGTCGCAGGCATGTCCTCCCCGAGTTGCGGGGCGACACAAAACGAGCCCGCTGGAAACCCACATAAGACCCGCACCACGCGGGCAACGGGTACCGCCACGGGAAGACCCACGAGGTCAACGCCGCACCGCAAGGCGACGGCTCACGACACACACGAGCAAGTGTCGTGAACGGCCTACTTCGCGTACGAGTGCAGGCCCGCGATCACCAGGTTGATGAAGAACAGGTTGAACACGATCATCGCGAAGCCCACCGTGTTGATGACCGCGGCCCGCGTGCCCCGCCAGCCCGCGGTCGCGCGCGAGTGCAGATAGCCCGCGTAGACGACCCAGGCGACGAAGGCGACGGTCTCCTTCGGGTCCCAGCCCCAGAACCGGCCCCACGCCGCCTCGGCCCAGATCGCCCCGCAGATGATGCCGAAGGTGTAGATCGGGAAGGCGAAGATCGTGGTGCGGTAGGCGAGCCGGTCGAGGGTGTCGGCGTCGGGCAGCTTCGGGCCGAGCCTGGCGAACTTCGCCGGGTTCGCGTCGAAGCGCGAGCGCATCAGGTACAGCACGCTGACGACGCCGGGGACGAGGAACAGGCCGCTGGAGATGATGGCGGCCGAGACGTGCACGATCAGCCAGTACGACTGCAGCGCGGGCTGGACCGGGGCGGCGTCGGTGTAGAGGACCGTGCCGCCGAGGAACATCAGGATGACGATCGGGGTGAGCACGAACACGCCGAGCCTGCGGACGTCGAACTTGCCCATCAGCACGATCCACGCGGTCACCGCGACGAGCGTGACGGCCATGCCGTACTCGTACATGTTGCCCCAGGGCGCACGGTGGGTCGCCAGGCCGCGCAGGACCAGGGACGACAGGTGCAGCAGGGCGCCGAGCACAGTCAGCGCGACGGCGATGCGGCCGAAGCGCTCCGGCCGGTCGCGGTTCGGGGCCTGCTCGATCAGGCCGAGCGCCGGGCCGCCCGCGCCGACCAGCGCCTCGGACTTCTTCGCCGCGCGGTTGAACGCCTGCTCGACGGCGTAGCAGATCATCGCGAAGACGTAGATGAGCGCGGCGGCGCTGTAGGTCCAGTCGCTGTAGGTCGACAGCGTCTCGTTGACCGGCATCAGGTACCCCTCCTGGGACTGAGCAGCTCGGCGGCGACGACGCGGAACTCCTCGCCGTATCCCGCCTGGTCGGTACGGGCAAGGCCGCCGACCTCGACCACGGTACGACCCTCATCCTGAGGGACCGCACGCACCCACAGCCTGCGCCGCTTGACGGTCAGCGACGCCCCGAGTCCGAGGATCATGAACACGGCGCTGACCAGCACCCACACCTGGGTCGGGTCGTGCGACACCTGCAGCGACACCCAGCGCTCGACGCCGTCGAAGCGGACCTGGGTGCCGTCGTCGAGGGTGATGGCCTCGCCTGGCTTGAGGTTCTGCCTGGCGACCTTGGTCAGCCTGCCCGCGTCGATCATCGACTGGTCGACCTCGAAGATCGACTGGCCGCGGCCGGTGTCCAGGCCGGAGTCCCCGCGCAGCACGTCGACGGCGACGGCGGGGTCGCGCAGGTCGGGGAAGCTGGAGGTCAGCAGGCTGCCGTGGAGCAGCGCGGTCGGCGCGAGCAGGCCGGTGACGACGAGCTGGCGCTTGCGGCGCTCCTCGGCGTCGGTCACGCCGGGCGGGTCGAACTTGGTGGCGCCCTCGGACAGCAGCGTCAGGTTGTCGACCGGGCGCCATTGGATGGTCTGCTCGCGTTCCTCGCCGCCGGGCCACTTGATGGTGAACGTCGGCGCGTAGCCGTGGCCGAGCAGGTAGACGCGGTCGCCCGCGGTGCGCAGCGGCGAGTTGACCTGCAGGTCGTAGGGCCGCCAGGTGTTCGAGGTGAGGTCGTCGCCCGCCTGGTAGTCGATCTTGGCGGTGAACATGTCGGCCTGACCGGTGGGCAGGTAGTCGGCGTCGAACTCGTTGACCCTGACGCAGAACGGGCTCAGGTCGGTGCCGTCGACGCGCAGGCCGGGGCGGAACGAGTCGAAGTTGAGGGTGCCGGAGTTGCAGAACTCCGACCCGTCGGCCTTGACGATGACCTGGCCCTCGTAGTTGAACATCTTGCCCAGGGCGAGGGCCACGATCAGGCCGAGCATCGCGAAGTGGAAGACCAGGTTGCCGGTCTCGCGCAGGTAGCCGCGCTCGGCGCTGACGCTGCGGGCGCCGTCGGCTTCCTCCCGCTCGACCAGCCGCCAGCCGCGCAGCCGCTCGCGGGCCTTCGCGATCACGTCGGCGGGCGCGCCGTCGAGGGTCGCGGTCTCGTGGTGCGGCAGCCGGCCGAGGTTGCGCGGGGTGAGCACGGGCTGGGCGCGCAGGGCCTTGGCGTACTCGAAGGTGCGCGGCAGCAGGCAGCCGACCAGCGAGATGAACAGCATCAGGTAGATCGCGGAGAACCAGACGCTGCCGTAGACGTCGAAGAACTGGAGCCGGTCGAGGAACGTGCCCCACCAGCCGTGACTGGCGATGTAGTCCCTGACGTTCGGCGGGTTGAGCGACCGCTGCGGCAGCAGCGCGCCGGGCATCGCGGCGAGGGCGAGCAGGAACAGCAGGATCAGCGCTGTCCGCATCGAGGTCAGGCCACGCCAGGTGTTGCGCAGGAAAGCGATCACAGCGGCAGCTTCACATCCGTGATCACCGAGTCACGCAGCCACCCCACCACGTCCGCCCACAGCCCGGTGACCAGCATGATCCCGACGACGAGCAGCAGCCCGCCGCCGACGAGCTGGATGGCACGGCCGTGCTTGCGCAGCCAGGCCGACGCCTTGACCGCCCACCGCACCCCCACCGCGATGAGCAGGAACGGGACGCCGAGGCCGAGGCAGTAGACGAGGACGAGCAGGTAGCCGCGGGCGGCGCTGCCCCCGGTGGACGCGGCCATCGAGAGCACAGCGGCGAGCGTCGGACCGAGACACGGCGTCCAACCGAGCCCGAAGATGCCACCGAGGATCGGCGCGCCGGCCAGGCCCATCCGCGGCACCTTGTGCGAGCGGAGGTCCTTCTGCATGGCCGGGACGAGCCCGATGAACACCAGCGCCATCGCGATCGTGACGACCCCGCCGACCCGCTGGATGGCCTGCTGATTGGCCCACAGGCCGTCGGCGAGCCAGACCAGGCTGCCGATCCCGGCCGCGAAGACGACGGTGAACCCGAGAACGAAGAGGGCGACGGCACCGAGGACGCGGAAGCGGCCTTCCTTGCGCCCCTCGTCGGTGGACACGGCGGGCGCCTCGGCGCCGACGAGGGCGGCCAGGTAGGCGAGATAGCCGGGGACCAGTGGAACCACACAGGGGGAGGCGAACGAGATCATCCCGGCGAGCAGCGCGACACCGGCGGCCAGCAGGAGCGGGCCGGACGTGGCGAGCTGGGTGGGGTCCACCCGATCAGGGTATTGAGTGGGACTTTGGTCCCGTGCGACCGGGCTCGGGCCGAGCGATCCGGCTCACTCCTCGAGCAGTCGGTCGAGCACCGGCTCCAGGTCCGCGGCCAACAGGTCGCGCATGTACGCCGCCGCCACGCGGCCCTGTTTGTCGATCACGAAGGTCGCCGGGACGACGGCGCGCGGGTAGCCCTTCAGCGGCAGCAGGCTGCGGCCCGCCGGGTCGTAGATCGACGGGTAGGTGAGGTTGCGGTCCTTCATGAAGTCGCGCGGCTCGGCCGGGCTGACCTCGCGCACGTCGATCCCGAGCACCTGCACGCCGCGCGAGCCGTACGAGTCCTGGAGTTTCTGCAGCTCAGGCGCCTCGGTGCGGCAGGGACCGCACCACTGGCCCCACACGTTCAGCACGACGATCTTGCCCCGGTAGTCCGACAGCCTCAGGGTCTTCGTCTCGTCGGCCAGGTCCGGACCCGACACCTCGGGCAGCACCTTGCGGTCGGCCGCGGCGTACTCGATCTCGGTCTTGCCGTCGGGGGAGACGAACACGAACTCGGTGCCGGAGGCGACCGCGTCCTTGCCGGTCGAGCAGCCGGCGGCCAGCAGCAGGACGACCCCGAACAGCAGCGACCTCATGCGCCGGTTGCCTTCGGGTCGCTGGTCCCGGCGGGCTCGGAATAGCGGATGCCCACCAGTTCCTCGTCCTCGAAGACCAGGCTGGTCAGCGACGCGAGCGAGCACTGGCGGTAGGCCGGGTTGTGCCAGAGGCGCTTGCCCTCCAGGTACCGCCGGATCGTCCACACCGGCAGCTGGTGCGACACGCACACCGCCTCGTGGCCCTCGGCGGCCGCGCGGGCGCGGTGGACCGCGGCCAGCATCCGGTGGGCGATCTCCAGGTACGGCTCGCCCCAGGACGGGGTGAACGGGTTGCGCAGGTACGGCCAGTTGGCCGGAGACTTGAGCGCGCCGTCGCCGACCGAGACCTTCTTGCCCTCGAAGACGTTGGCCGCCTCGATGAGCCGGTCGTCCGTGGCCAGTTCGAGGCGGTGGCTCGCCGCGATCGGCGTCGCGGTCTGCTGGGCACGCTCCATCGGCGACGCGACGACGTGCACGATGTCGTTGTCCCGCAGGTGTTCCGCGACGGTCAGGGCTTGACGTTCGCCCGCCGCCGACAGGCGGAAGTTGGGCAGGCGGCCGTAGAGGACGCCGGTCGGGTTGTGCACCTCGCCGTGGCGCATCAGGTGGACGATCGTCTTGCTCACGACGGCTCCTTCGCGGCGGCAGCGGCGGCGGCCGCGGGGTGCAGTGCGGCTTCGATCTCGGCGAACGCGGCGTCGTCGAGCGCGGCGCTGACGAACCACGCCTCGAACGCGCTCGGCGGGGCGTACACGCCGTGGTCGAGCAGTGCGTGGAAGAACGGCGGGAAGCGCCAGGTCTGCGCGGCCTTGGCGCCCGCGTAGTCGATGACCTCATCCTCGGTGAAGAACACGCTGACCAGGTTGCCCGCGAACTGCACCCGGTGCGGCACGCTCGCCGAGGTCAGCGCCTCGGTGAACAGCGCGCCGAGCCGCTTGGCGTTGGCGTCGAGGGCGGCGTAGACCGACGCGTCGGCGGCACGCAGTGTGGCGAGGCCCGCGGCGACGGCGACGGGGTTCCCCGACAGCGTCCCGGCCTGGTAGACCGGACCGGCCGGGGCGAGCTTGGCCATCACGTCGGCGCGGCCGCCGAAGGCCGCGGCGGGCAGGCCGCCGGACATGACCTTGCCGAAGGTGTAGAGGTCGCCCGCCACGCCCTCCAGGCCGAACCAGCCCGCGGCGGACACGCGGAAGCCGGTCATCACCTCGTCCATGATCAGCAGCGCGCCGTGCTCGCGGGTGATGTCGCGCAGGCCGGCGTTGAAGCCCTCGACCGGGGCGATCGCGCCCATGTTGCCCGCAGCCGCCTCGGTGATCACCGCGGCGATCGTCTGGCCGTGCTCGGCGAAGACGGCGCGGACGGCGTCGAGGTCGTTGTACGGCAGCACGATCGTGTCCTCGGCCTGCGCGCCGGTCACGCCCGGCGTCGTGGGCAGGCCCAGGGTGGCGACACCAGAGCCCGCCTCGGCGAGCAGCGCGTCGACGTGGCCGTGGTAGCAGCCCGCGAACTTCACGATCCGGCTGCGGCCGGTGAACCCGCGGGCCAGCCGGATCGCGCTCATCGTGGCCTCGGTGCCGGAGTTGACCAGCCGGACCTGCTCGACCGGGGCCACCCTGGCGATGATCTCCTCGGCGAGGTCGATCTCCCCCGCCGTCGGGGTGCCGAACGACAGCCCGTCACCGACGGTGCGGCGCACGGCCTCGACCACGTCCGGGTGCGCGTGGCCCAGGATCATCGGGCCCCACGAGCACACGAGGTCGACGTAGCGGTTGTCGTCGGCGTCGAACAGGTACGGGCCCGTGCCGCTCACCATGAACCGCGGCGTGCCGCCGACGGAGTTGAACGCGCGGACCGGCGAGTTGACCCCGCCCGGGATGACGGCTTTGGCCCGGTCGAACAACGCGGCCGAACCGCTGACGTGTGCCTGGCTGACCTCGGAAGTCACGGACCCCAGTGTTCCAAACCGCGCCGCGGTCACCGCGAGCGGGAGCGCACCGCCAGGACGAGCTGCCGCAGCGCGTCGAGCACCAAGATCAGGCCGAGGGCGCCCACAGCGATGGACGCGCCGATCCACTGGCCCTGGAAGCGGTCGACGACCAGCTCAGGGCGGTCGCGGACCACCCCGACGACATCGACGCCCTGACCCCACAGCCACACCGCGAGCCACCCCAGCAACCCTGCGGCGACGACCTCGGCGACGGCCACGAGCGCCCGACGCGGCTGGTTGACCGAGCCCTCACGCGCGGGCCAGGCCAGGTCGGTGTTCTCGGTCACCACGTCGGTCATTCAGTCAGCTTCTCATGCTCTGCAGCACCGTGTACTCACGGACGTCGGCGCGGGCGAGCAGGCACACCACCGCGGCCCACGCCAGCACGAGCGCGCCACCGACGGTCAAGGTGAGCACCGTCCCCGTCGAGTTGGCCACGGCGGGCGCGCACAGCACGCCGACCAGCGCGGAGACGAACAGCGCCACCCGAGCCCACGCCTTGCCCAGCCGCATCGGGAACGCCAGCCCGAGCGACACCACCGCGGACACCGCGGCGCCGATGCCCAGGTAGCCGAGGTCGCGGTCGGACACGCCGAGCAGCAGCGCGGCCAGCGCCGACCCGGTCAGCGCGCCCGCGAAGGCGCCGTTGACCGCACAGGGCCGTCGCACAGGTAAGGGGACACTCACAGCAGGTATGTAGCCGCCGGGGCGGGTGTTGTTACTTGGTGAACATCACCCGGCGGGGTGCCTTCCGACCGCGTCGAAGTACTCGGCCGACTCCTTCGTGAACATGAAGTACACCGCGCCACCGATCAGCGCGATCTGCACGACGGTCACGATCGTCTCCAGCATGTTGCTGCTGCCGAGGGAGAAGATGTTGAGCAGCAGCGCGAGCCCGCCGAGCACCGCCAGCACCACCCGCGCCCAGTTGCGCCCGGCCCGCATCTTGAACGCGAACAGCAGGTACAGCCCGAAGAACGCGGCGGCGACGAGGCCCGCGAAGGTGAGGCCGAGGGTGAGCGCGCTGTCGACGTCGCCGTCGCTGTAGGAGACGCCGCTCTCGTTGAGCGACTTCACGACCTCACTGCGGAAGTCGTCTTTGCCCAGCGTGAAGGTGAGGATGAAGCCGATCACGCCGAGGACACCGTTGGCCAGCCACAGCTGGAACGAGCGGTCGACGGACGGCGGACGGTGCGGAGCGGCCCGTGGCGGCTCGTACGGCCCACTGGGATAGCTCTCGTAACTCGGTGGTCCGGGGGTCGACATCCGTCGACGGTAATGCCGCCATGGCCGACCCGCACATCAAGACGGCGGAGTTGACTCGACCAGGCTATCGAGCGCGGCCCGCAGCGCCGGCGCGTTTCGCGCCCAGGCCAGGACCGTGGTCCCGTCGTCGAGTTCGAGCGGCACCTCGTCCATCTTGCGCGGCGCGGCCCATCCGCCGCCGAGCGCGCGGGCGCCCGCGTCCGGGATCTTCTCCGGCACCCCGACGATCCGCTCGACCGCCAGGGTCTCCGTGCCCTGCCGCAGGGTCTTCGCCGTCAACTCCACCGAACACACACGCCTGCGCGCGTTGACCCACCCAGCGGTCAACCCCGCCAGCGCGACCGCCACGACGGCCCACGCGACCCAGTGCACCGGCCCGGTACCCAGTTCGAGGACAGCCCCGGTGGCGGCGAACACCGGCCCCCACAGCACGGGCCACCAGGTCGACCCGGGCTCGGCGTAGCGGACCGGTTCGCTCATCGCTCGTAGTTCGACGCGAAGAACGCCCGCGACTTGGGCATGTAGAGCAGGCCGAGACCCACGACGATCAGCAGGGCGCTGAGCAGCCCGAGAATGCCGACCCGCCCGATCGTGTACTGGAACAGCGCGGCGAACACGCCCACGGTGACCAGCAGGGTGCGCGCCTTGCGGGTGCCGCCGCGGGCTTTGTAGGCGAGCAGGATGAAGAAGCCGAGGAACATGATCGACCCGAGCAGCAGCCACCAGGACAGCCCGGTCGCCGTCTGTTCGAGTTGAACGCGGTTGAGTTCGGGCTTCTGCTTCAGGGTCTCGTCGATCAGCCGGGACCGCAGGGCGAAGAACAGGACCGACCCGACGACGCCCGCCAACCCGGCCGCGACCCACACCCAGAACGCGACGCGCACGACGGTGGGGGCGTCCTTGCGGTCCTCCCCGGCCGCCACGGCCTCATCGGCGGTCGGCATGACCGGGGGCTCGTGCTGCGGCTCATCGGTAGTCACAGGGCACGACCTTACTGCCGGGTGGGAGACGCGGCGGCCACCGCGGTCACGCTGCCGTCCAGCACTCGGGACGAACCGTTGACTGCGATCCGCGTCACACGTAACTTGTGACAGAACATCCGATGTATCAAGCACTCCTCGTCTCCCTGTGGTTCGGAAGCCAGCGAAACCCGCATCGCCTACACCTCGCACTCCGTGTCGGCCAACCGCGGCCTCGGCGACTTCAACGACAACCTGCACTACGCCACGGCCAACGGCGCCACCGCGAACCTGACCTTCTCGGGCACGGGGATCGAGGTCTACGGCGAGCAGTACACCGACCAGGGCGACATCGGCGTCAGCATCGACGGCGGACCGCAGCAGGTGGTCAGCACCGTGCCCGCCGACGGCCAGCGCCGTGCCAACGTGGCCGTGTTCAGCAAGACGGGCCTGAGCCCGGGTTCGCACACGATCGTGGTCACGAAGCTGTCCGGCCAGTACGCCGTGCTCGACGGCTTCACCGTTCTCGGCGGCTGACCGCTCAGCCAGGGTCCGATCCGGAATGGATGCCCGCCATCCATTCCGGATCGGACCGCTGGATCAGGCGCTGTCCACGAACTTCGGCTGCCCATCGACCAGCTGAATCGCCACGGTGGTCACGCCGGGTTTGTGTCCGCTCCAGCCCCACCGGTCCCGCAGACCCACGTGCGCCGCGCACTCGCAGGCCGGGTCGATCCACGTAGGACAGTCCGCGAATCCCGACCGCAGAATGTCCAGTGACCCGTCGGTCAGCTCCCAGGACCACGACATGTCCCATTCCTCATCCCAGGGCGGATGGAAGCAGTCATGTGAGAACGACTCCAGCCGTCCATGCCCGCGATCGCAGGCATGGATCGTCCGGTAGTCGTAAACCGTGTTGTGCCCGGGCGCCGAGTGCGGCACCCCGCGAAGCTCCAACGCGATCAGCACCCCCGCGGGCGAGCCGCACCGGGTGCAGGTCAGCGCAGCCACCCGGCGGCCTCGGTGGCCCAGTAGGTGAGGACGATGTCGGCGCCCGCGCGGCGGATCGCCGTCAGGGTCTCCAGAATCGTCCGGTCCCGATCGAGCCACCCGTTCGCCGCGGCGGCCTCGACCATCGCGTACTCACCGGACACCTGGTAAGCCGCCACCGGCACGTCGGCGATCTCGCGGACCGCGCGGATCACGTCCAGATAGGCCAGAGCGGGCTTGACCATCACCATGTCGGCGCCCTCGGCCAAGTCCAGAGTGGTCTCCCGCAGCGCCTCGCGCACGTTCGCGGAGTCCTGCTGGTAGGTCTTGCGGTCCCCGGTCAGCTGCGACTCCACCGCGTCCCGGAACGGCCCGTAGAACGCCGAGGCGTACTTCGCCGAGTAGGCCAGGATGCCGGTCTCCAGGTGACCCGCCGCGTCGAGCGCCTCGCGGACGCGGCCGACCTGGCCGTCCATCATCCCGCTGGGGCCAAGCAGGTGCGCGCCCGCGTCGGCCTGCGCCACCGCCATCTCCGCGTACAGCGCGAGAGTCGCGTCGTTGTCGACGTTCCCGCTGTCGTCCAGCACGCCGCAGTGGCCGTGGTCGGTGAACTCGTCGAGGCACAGGTCCGACATCAGCACGGTGTCGTCGCCGAGTTCGGCGCGCAGATCGCGCAGCGCGGCGTTCAGCACGCCGTTGGGGTCGATGCCGCCGGAGCCGACCGCGTCGCGCACCGTGGGGATGCCGAACAGCATGATCCCGCCGACCCCGGCCTGCACCGCCTCGACGGCGGCTTTGCGCATCGAGTCGCGGGTGTGCTGGACGACGCCGGGCATGCTCGCCACCGGGATGGGCTCGACCGCGCCCTCCTTGACGAACATGGGCAGCACGAGCTGGTTGGGGCGCACGGCCGTCTCACTGACCAGGCGCCGCATCGCGGGCGTGGTGCGCAGTCTGCGCGGCCGGTGGTTGGGGAACATCGATGACTCCCGAAACGAGAGCGGGCGGCGCGCCGAAGCACACCGCCCGCTGGAGGATTAACGCCGCGCGCGCTTGGTCTTGCGCGGGGGTGGCAGCGCGCCCTCGGCACGCAGCCTGGCCGCGTGCTCGGCGAGGGCGTCGACCAGGGCGGGAACGGTGGCGTTCTCCGGCTGGACGTCGACCCGCAGGCCGAATTCGCGGGCCGTCTCGGCGGTCTTGGGGCCGATGCAGGCCACCAGGGTCCTGGTGTGCGGCTTGCCCGCGATGCCGACCAGGTTCCGCACGGTGGACGAGGAGGTGAAGCACACCGCGTCGAAGCCGCCGGTCTTGATCATCTCGCGGGTGTCGGCGGGCGGCGGGGCCGCCCGCACGGTGCGGTACGCCGTCACGTCGTCGATCTCCCAGCCGCGGTCGCGCAGACCGGCGGCGAGGGTCTCGGTGGCGATGTCGGCGCGCGGCAGCAGCACGCGCTCCACCGGGTCGAGGATGTCGTCGTACGGCGGGAAGTCGGCCAGCAGGCCCTCGCTGGACTGCTCACCCGACGGGACCAGCTCGGGGTTGATGCCGAACGAGCGCACCTTCTCCGCGGTCGACTCGCCGACGCAGGCGATCTTCACACCGGAGAACGCGCGGGCGTCGAGGCCGAACTCGGCGAACTTCTCCCAGACCGCGCGCACGGCGTTGGTCGAGGTGAAGATCACCCACTGGTAGCGGCCGTCGACGAGGCCCTTGACCGAGCGCTCCATCTGCGCCGGGCTGCGCGGCGGCTCCACGGAGATCGTCGGCACCTCCGACGGGATGGCGCCGTGCATGTGCAGGCGGTCGCTCATCTCGCCTGCCTGGTCCTTGGTGCGGGGCACCAGCACGCGCCACCCGTAGAGCGCGCGCGACTCCCACCACGACAGCTTCGACCGCGCCGCGACGGCCGCGCCGACGGTCACCACCAGGTGGCCGGACACCTCGCCCGCGTCGGCGGCCAGCGTGGCCAGCGTCGTGTCGATGGTGCGCTGGCTGGAGCCGGTGCCGTCGGCGGTCACCGCGACCGGGGTCTGCGGCGCCAGGCCGTGCTCGACCAGCGCGGAAGCGGCCTCGGCCAGGTGGCTCGACGTCGCGTGCAGCACGATCGGCCCCGGCACGCCCGCCAGGCCCGCCCAGTCGATGTCGCCGCGCACGTCGACCTCGGTGTGCGTCGAGCCGAGCGCGATACCCGCGTACGCCGGGACGGCGGTGGCCGCGGACACGCCGGGCACCACGTCGAACACCGCTGTCGTGCGCGCGACGGCCTGCGCCTCGGCGACGACCGCGGAGTGCGTCAGCGGGTCGCCCGCGACGAGCCGCACCACGACGCGACCGGCTTTCGCCTCGGTCACCAGGTCCTTGGCCACGTCGGCGGGCTCGCCGACGGCCGGGCGCACCTCGGCGTCCTCGGCGGCGAACGCCAGCACGCCGGACGGGACGTCCGGGTCGGTCACCACGAGCTCGGCGCGCTCGATCAGCTCTTTCGCCCGCACGGTGAGCAATCCGGCGTCGCCGGGTCCCGAGCCGACGAACGCGACGCGGCCGGGGGACTTTCGTGCACGGGTGGTCATGTCAGGCCACTTCCCATCAACTACGCCTCGGGACCGGAGAGCACTCCGGCCCCGAGTTCCAGCAGCTCGGCGGCCAGCGCACGACCGAGCTGCTCTCCTGCGGTCAGGTCTCCGAGGGCCGATGCGCGGAGGATGTCCCCGTCGGGCGTCGCCGCGACCCCGCGCAGCGAAAGGCGGAAGACCACCTTGTCGTCCGCGTCGAAGTCCTCGACGACATCGGCCAGTGCACCAATGGGCGCGCTGCACCCCGCTTCGAGCGCGGCCAGCATGGCCCGCTCGGCGGCCGCGGCTGCCCTGGTGTGTTCGTCGTCCACAGTGGACTGAAGAAGGTGTTCGACGTCGACGTCGTCGACCCGGCACTCGATGGCGAGGGCGCCCTGCGCGGGCGCGGGCAGCATCTGGATCGGGTCGAGCGTCTCGGTGATCTCGTCGGTGCGGCCCAGCCGGGCCAGGCCGGCGCGCGCCAGCACGACAGCGTCGAGCTTGCCGTCGCTGACCATCGCGATGCGGGTGTCCACATTGCCGCGGATCGGCACGATGTCCCAGCCGAGGCCCAGCGCGTTGAGCTGCGCGGCGCGGCGCGGGGAGCCGGTGCCGATCTTCGAGCCGGGCGGCAGTTCGCCCAGGGTGAGGCCGTCGCGGGCGATCAGCGCGTCGCGCGGGTCTTCCCGGCGCGGCACGGCCGCCATCGACAGCCGCGGGTCGGGCGCGGTCGGCAGGTCCTTGTAGGAGTGCACGGCCACGTCGATCTCGCCGTTGGCCAGCGCGTCACGCAGCGCGGAGGTGAACACGCCGACGCCGATCTTGGCGATCGGGGCCGACGAGCGGTCGCCCGGCGTGGAGACGGTGATGATCTCCACGAGCGCGCCCGCCTTCGTCAGCGCGTCGGCGATCGTGCCGGTCTGCGCGAGGGCCAGCGCGCTGCCGCGCGTGCCGATGCGGATGGTCCGGGGCATCACATTCCACCGTCCAGGGGTTCGAGAGAACTCACGGCGGCGGGCGCTTGCGGGTCGAGCGCGAACAGCTCGCGCAGCGCCTCGGCGTAGCCGGAGCCCTCGGGTCCGGAGGCGAGTTCCTTCACCCGGACCGTGGGAGTGTGCAGCAGTTTGTCGACGACGCGGCGGACCGTGCGGGCCAGCTCGTCGCGGACCGGGGCGTCGAGGTCGGGCAGCCGCGCGTCCAGGCGCAGCAGCTCGGCGTCGACCACCTCGGCGGCGCGCTTGCGCAGTGCGGTCACCGTGGGGGTGACGCCTGCCGAGCGCTGGGCGGCCAGGTAGGCGCGGACTTCCTCGGCGACGATCTCGCCCGCGCGGCGGGTGTCGATGCCGCTGGGGGCCTCGGCGAGCCTGCGCTGGAGGCTGTCGAGGTCGACAACGCGCACGCCCGCGAGGTCGGCGACACCGTCGGCGACATCGCGCGGGAGACCGAGGTCGCAGATCACCAGGGGCCGGTCGGCGCGGGACGCCACGGCGTCGACCGGGATGACCGAGCCGACCGCGCCCGTGCAGGCCACGACGACGTCGGCGGCGGAGATCCGGTCGTGCAGGTCGCTCAGGCCGACCGAGCTGGCGGGCACGCCCTGCTCGGTGAGCGAGGCGGCCAAGCGCGCGCCGTTGGCCTCGGTGCGGTTGGCGATGACGACGTCGCCGATGCCTGCGCGGCGCAGCGCGGCGGCGGCCAGCCCACCCATGGAGCCCGCGCCGACGATCAGCGCGGAACGGCCCGCGAGACCGTCGAGCACGAGTTCGGCGTCGGCGAGCGCCTCGGTGACGACCGAGCCGCCCGCCTGGTCGAGGCCGGTGTCGGTGTGCACCCGCTTGCCGATGCGCAGCGCCTGCTGCACCAGCTCGTGCAGGGTGCGGCCGACGGTGCCGAGTTCGCGGGCGACGTTGTAGGACGCGCGGACCTGGCCGAGGATCTGCGGCTCGCCGACGACCATCGAGTCGAGCCCGGCGGCCACGGTGAACAGGTGCTGCGCGGCGGCGGCGGCGTAGTGCACGTAGAGGTGGTCGTGCAGGTCGGCGACCGGGTGGCCCGAGTGGCGGGCCAGCACGCCGACGACGTCGGTCAGGCCCGCGTGGAACGCCTCGACGACGGCGTAGACCTCGACCCGGTTGCAGGTGGAGACCAGCAGCGCCTCGGAGACGTTCTGGCAGGCGAGCAGCTCGTCGAGCACCTTGGGCACGTCGACGGCGGCGACAGTCACCTGCTCGAGAACCCGCAGGTCAGCGGTGTGATGCGACATGCCGATCGCGAGAATGCTCATAGCGCCACCTCGCACGCTCGGTGTCCAAGCGCGCGGGGGCACCGTGTCGATGATTCGCTCGCAAGCTCGCTCATGACACCACCACCCCGTTCACCTGTCCGTTGAGCGGCGCGATGGCCGCGGCGTTGTCCGCCCGGCGGGCCACGTGGAAGGAGAGCACCTGCAGCTCGACCGCGAGGTCGACCTTGCGGACCTCGACATGGTCGGGGACCTGCAGCACGACGGGGGCGAAGTTCAGGATGCACTGAACGCCCGCTTCGACCAAACGGTCGCACACCGCCTGGGCCGCGGGCGGCGGCGTCGCGATGACCCCGATGGACACCTCACGCTCGGCGCAGATGGTCGGGATGTCGTCGATGTGCTCGACCGGAAGCCCGCCGACGGGCACGCCGATGAGGTCGGGGTCGACGTCGAACAGAGCGGTCACGGGGAAACCTCGTCCGGGGAACCCGCCATAGTTGGCAAGGGCATGTCCGAGGTTACCGATTCCGACGACCGCGACGCTCTGCTTCCTGGTCAGGCCCAGGATGCGTTCGATCTCCTCGATGAGGACGGCCACCTCGTACCCGACGCCGCGGGTGCCGTAGGAGCCGATGTAGGAGAGGTCCTTGCGCAGCTTCGCCGAGTTGACCCCGGCCGCGGCGGACAGCTCCTCACTGGAGACCGAGCCCACACCGCTGTCCTGCAGGCCGGAGAGCACCCGCAGGTACACGGCCAGCCGCGCGACGGCCGCCTCGGGGATGGCCCGCGCCCGCTCCCGCGCCGCGGGCACCTCGGCCACGACTCGCGGGATGGGGGTGGTGAGCTCGGCGGCTGTCGGGGCGGGCGGGGTGTCGCCGACCCCGTTCCGCTGGCCTCGCTGTGCCGCCACGCTGGTACTCCTCGACAGATTTCGTCTCCGGGATGGGAACACGGTACCGCTTGTGAACGTGTGCACAAAGTCGCTGGCCAGGCACTTGATGTACCCCACATTCCCGGGGCGGTGGCATGTGGTCGTCATGCCCTCACAGTCGACCGATCCACCGCCTTCGACATCTTCCGACTTGCGTCGTGTAGATCAGGCCGGTTTTAAGCCACCGTGAACTGGGTCGAGTGCCAGCCGGTGGCGCCGTCGGGGATGGGCGGGACGCGCTTGTCGGTCTGGGTCTCGCCGCGCCGGTTGGTGGCGCGGACCTCGGCGCGGTGGCCGCCCGCCTGCAGGTCCACATCGACCCGCCACATGCGCCAGGTCTGGTCGTTGACCTCGTCGGCCAGCGTCGCCTTGCGCCACTCGCCGCCGTCCACCCGGACCTCGACCTTGTCGATGCCGACGTGCTGCGCCCACGCGATGCCCGCGATGGTCACCTTCCCGGCGGCGACCTTCGCGAAGCCCGCGGGCACGTCGATCCGGGACTGCACCTTGATCGGCGCCTCCCGCGCCCAGCCGCGGTCCTCCCAGTAGAACGTCTTCGAGCCCGCGGTCGTGACCTCCATGTCGGTGACCCATTTCGTCGCCGAGACGTAGCCGTAGAGGCCGGGGACGACGACCCTGGCCGGGAAGCCGTGCTCGACCGGCAGCGGCTCGCCGTTCATGCCGATGGCCAGCAGCGCGCCGCGGCGCGGGTCCAGGAGGGTCTCCAGTGGGGTGCCGCAGGTCCAGCCGTCGACGCTGGTGGAGAACAGCTGGTCGGCGCCGGACTTGATCCCCGCCTCGCCGAGCAGGTCGCGCATCGGGACGCCGATGAAGGTCGCCGTCGAGATGTACGGGCCGCCGACCTCGTTGGACACGCACGTCATGGTGATCGTCTTCTCGACCAGCGGGCGGTTGCGGATGTCGCCGTAGTCGAAGGTCAGCTCGGTGTCGACCATCCCGTGCACGCGCAGCCGCCAGTCCTCGGCGCGGACGCGCGGCACGGTGAGCGCGGTGTCGATGCGGTAGAAGTCACGGTTGCTGGTGATGAACCTCGGCGTGCCGACGCCGGAGAAGTCGGCGGTGGCGGGGACCGCTGGGGCGGGCACGGCGGCGGTGAGCTTGCCCACGGCCGCCCGGGAGCCCTCGACGTCCACGCGGCCCGCGAGGAACTGGCCAGTGCCGCCGAGGACACCGGCGCCGACAGCCACGCCCGCCGAGGTGATCAGGAAGGACCGGCGGGACGCGTCGTCGGCCTCGTCGCGCGGAGTCAGGGCCATGCGGTGCAGCCAGGTGAACACGCCGACGCCTGCGGCCAGGCTGGCCAGCGGCGCGAGCAGCGCGAGTTGCCCCAGGTCAGGACGGTTGAACACGGCGACGACGGCGAGCAGGCCGAGCCCGACCGCGAGCGCCTGCCCAGGCCACGGCCGCCGCCGCGACATCAGGCCCGCGATGACCGCGATCACCAGCAGCGTCATCGCCATGCCGCCGAGCAGCACGACCTTGTCGTAGACGCCGAACGTGCGGATCGCGAAGTCCTTGAGCGGATGCGGCGTCAGATCGATCGCGGAGTTGCCCACGGCCAGGAACGGCGAGGCGTTCGGCCCGACGAGCCCGGCGACGAGGTGCCCGGCGGCCAGCGCCGCGGCCACCGCCAGCACGCCGATGAGTGCCGCGGTCCGCTTGCTCAAGGTGTTGTCCACACCTCTTATTCGACGCCGCCGACCCCGCGGATGGAATGGATCGGGGCGCTACGGATTCCTTACGTCAGCGCGGCCCGCAGCCGGGCCTCCTCGACCTTCCAGTACCCGTGCTCGGCGCCGTCGACCAGGATCACCGGGACGCGGTCGCCGTACTCGGCGCGCAGCTCGGGATCGCTGTCGACATCGGCGGTGTCCCAGCCGACGCCGAGGTCGGCGCAGATGCGTTCGACGTCGGCCTCGGCCACCTCGCAGGCGTGGCAGCCCTGCCTGGTCATCACCGTCACCCTGGTCACGGCCGAACGGTACCCCGCAGGCTCGCGCGCCGGAGCTTGCCCATGACCGAGTGCGGCAGGGCCTCGACGAACTCGACGGTGGCCGGGATCTTGAACCTGGCCAGCCGCTCGGCGCAGTGGGCGCGCAGCGCGTCCTCGGTCAGCTCGGCGCCTTCCTTGAGCACCACGACCACCTTGACGGCTTCGCCGGTCCGCTCGTCGGGCACGCCCACGGCCGCCGCCTCGGCGACCTCGGCCAGCTCGCCGACGACGGCCTCGACCTCGTGCGGATAGACGTTGAAGCCGTTCACGATGATCAGGTCGTTGGCCCGGTCGACCAGGTGCAGGTCGCCCTCTTCATCGAAATAGCCGACGTCGCCGGTGCGGAACCAGCCGTCGGCGTCGGGGCCGTGGTCGCAGTCGGGCCAGTAGCCGCTGAACAGGTTGTCGCCGCGCGCGGCGACGAGGCCGGTGTCGGTGGCCTCGTCGGTGAGGTCGGCGGTGAACTCGTCGGGATCGGTGAGCGCGGCCACCGGCCTGCCGTCGCTGTCGACCAGCCGCAGCTCGACCCCGGGGATCGCGCGGCCGACCGAGCCGGGTTTGGCGCTGCCGCCGACGAGGGTCGAGGTGAGCACGGGGCCGGTCTCGGTGAGGCCGTAGCCCTCGAAGATCGTCAGGCCGGTCTCCTGGCGGAACAGCGCGAGGGTGGCCGCGTCGAGCGGGGCGGCGCCGGAGGTGCACAGGCGGACCGTGGCCAGCGCGGTGCCGAGCCGGTCGGCGCCCGCGGCGGCGAACGCCTGGTACATCGCGGGGACGCCGATGACGGTGGTGATCCGATGCTCGGCGCACGCGTCGAGCGCGCGGTCGACGCCGAACTTGTCGAGCAGCACGGCCGTGGCACCGGCCGCGGCGACCTGCCACAGGCCGGAGAGCCCGTAGGCGTGCGAGAGGGGCACGGTGAGCAGCACCCGGTCGTTCGCGGTGACCGGGGCGGGCCGCAGCGCGGCGCACTGCTCGACGTTGGCCAGCAGCGCCCGGTGCGACAGCATCACGCCGCGCGGGGTGCCGCCGGTGCCGGAGGTGTAGGCGAGGACGGCCAAGTCCTCCCCGCCGCGCGTCACAGCGGGCGGGGCCGTTTCGGGGGCGTCCGGATCGGGAACGGTGAGAACCGTGGCCGACCCCAGCTCGCCGACGGTGAACTTGGCCCCGCTGTGCTCCAGTACCCGCTCGATCTCGCGCGGCGCCGCGTCGAGGCCGACCGGCACGACCACCCCGCCCGCGCGGAGCACGCCGAACAGCGCGACAACCGCGTCGGCGGTGTTGGGCAGCCGCAGCGCGACCCGGTCGCCCGGCGCCACCCCGGCGTCCACGAACGCCGCCGCACACCGGTCTACCTGCGACTGCACCTGCTGCCAAGTGAGTGAACGCGCGTCGGAAACGTCGACCAAGGCGAGGTGTCGGGGTACCTTCTCGCAGGCTTGCGACACCAGGTCCGCGACCGTGCCGGTCGGCGTCTTGGTCATGCTCTCGACCTCATCTCGCGGGAAACCAAGGGATAAATCACAGGGAAACGCAGTGTGGCACGGATCACCAACGTCACGGTTAACTACCCACTACGTCTCATCCTTGGACTTTGAGCCAGAACCTACTAGAAAGTAACAACGACTTAGCGGCTTCTGACTGTTTCGGCGATCTACGGTGATGAGGGAGTGTGCGGCTGCTTGATGACCCGTCCGACGCGACCGACCAGGGCACCCGCGGTGCCCCATGCCCGTCCCGCTGGGGACCGGGCAGGCTCGCGACGTGCGGAAACTCCGGACAGCGCACTGACGGAAGCCGAACCGATGGCCGAACCTGACCCGACACCCGAGCCTGCGGCCGACCTTGAGGCCGCGCACGCGGCCGCGTGGGACCTGGTGCACGCGGCGCAGGGCGGCGACACGCACGCGTTCGGCCAGCTCTACGACCGCTACGTCGACATGGTGTTCCGGTACGTGCTGTTCCGCGTCGGCGACCGCGAGCTCGCCGAGGACGTCACCAGCGAGACCTTCCTGCGCGCGCTGCGCCGCATCACCTCGGTGAGCTACCAGGGCCGCGACGTCGGTGCGTGGTTCGTCACCATCGCCCGCAACCTTGTGCTCGACCACGTCAAGTCGAGCCGGTTCCGGCTGGAGGTCACCACCTCGGAGATCCGCGACTCCGAACGGGTGGAGGCCGGTCCCGAGCAGCAGGTGATGTCCAAGGTGACCCGCGACGCGCTGCTGACCTGCGTCGACCAACTCGGCGACGACCAGCGGGAATGCATCGTGCTGCGGTTCCTGCAGGGCATGTCGGTCGCCGAGACGGCGGTCATCATGAACCGCAACGAGGGCGCGGTGAAGGCACTGCAGCACCGTGCGGTGCGTAGGCTCGCCCAGTTACTGCCTAGCGAGATCAGGTGACGCGTTCACTCGCGCGAGTGGACCTGCCCCACCCGGGGCCCGGGCCGTAACCCCAGGCCCGACAAGTCGTTTCACACAACAGGATCAAGAACGGGTTTCCTGGGCGGGACACCCGAACCAGTCGGGTCACGTCGTAGTCGAGTCGGAGTGGAATGGTGGACAGCGGATCGGGGCCGCACGGACGGCGCGAGCACAGTGCTCGGGCCGCTCGGTCGCGTCCGGACCTGCCCGGGTTCACCGCCGACGACGAGGCCGTCGTCGAGCTGCTGGCCGGCCTGAGCCCGCTCACCGCGCCGTCGGGTGACGCCCGCGACCGGATGCGGGCCCGCATCCTCGCCGGGATCGCCGAGCCCGCCGTCGAGGGCCCCCGCGCGACGCGGCCGCCCCGCGCCGGTCGCGCGCCGCGCGGCCGACGTTCGGAGTCCGCCCCAAAGACCCGCCCCGAGCCCGCGAGAACGGGCTCCGGGGCGCGTGGCCGGTTCGCCGTGGCGGCCGTCGCGGTGCTGGCGCTGGTGTTCTCCCTGGCCGGCATGAGCCTGCTGCTCTCCCGCGACGCCCTGCCCGGCGACGCCCTCTACGCGATCAAGCGCACCGGTGAGGCCGCCTCCCTCGGACTCACCTTCGGCGACGAGGGCAAGGCCTACAAGCACCTGCAGTTCGCGACCGCGCGCGTCACCGAGATCGAGACGCTCACCCAGCGCTACCCGAACACCAAGGACGCCCCCATCGGCGGCTACCTGTCGGCGCTGAACGACTTCGACGGCGACGCCGCAGCGGGCTCGCGCCAGCTCATCGGCCTGGCCACCGCGGGCGACGGCAGCCAACTCGAGGCGCTGCGGCTGTGGGCCGACCACCAGGGCGCGCGCCTGGCCGCGCTCGGCCCCAAGCTCCCCGGCGCGGCGGGCATCCACCAGGCCGCGTCGGTCGCCCTGCTCGACAAGATCGAGGAACGCGCCGCGGCGCTGACCAAGCGGATGCAGTGCGTCGACATCACCTCGGGCTCGATCGACGAGGTCGGCGCCCAGCCCGCCACCGGCACCTGCGACCCGCGCCCCGGCGCGGTGACCCAGCAGCTGCCGAACCCGCAGCCGAACACCGGGCCCGCCAAGGTGCCCACGGTCACCACGGCCGTGCCGCCCAGCCCGGTCCAGCCGGGACAGTCGGGAACCCAGGACCCCGGGGTGTCGGTGCTGACGACCACCCCGCCGCTCATCAGCGTGCCGCCCATCGTGGGTGGACCAAGCACGTCGCCGTCGCCGTCGGGGAGTACTTCCCCGGCGGCCCCGGCCGTCACGGTGCCGCTGCCGCTGCTGCCCACCATCGCGCTTCCGCCGCTGCTCCCGGGCCTGCCGGGCATCGTGATCGGCTAGCCTTCCAGTCAAATTCTGGTTGGGATCGCTAGGCTGAGAGTCACGGTTCTGCGAACCATTCGGGAGGCAAGCGGTGTCAGCACGGCGTGGGGCTGCCAAGGGCCCTGAACTCGAACGCCTGGCCGAGCTCGCCGGGGAGGCCAGCGCCGAGGCCGCGGTGGCGATGGACCCGCACCCGTCCGCGCCGACCGACCTGACCGCCGCCGCGTTCTTCGACGTCGACAACACGATCATGATGGGCGCGTCGATCTTCCACTTCGCCCGCGGCCTGGCCGCGCGCAAGTTCTTCAGCAACTCCGACCTGGTCAAGTTCGCGCTGCAGCAGGTGATGTTCCGCGTGGGCGGCAAGGAGTCCGCCGACGGCATCCGCAGCAGCCGGGAGCAGGCTCTGTCCTTTGTAGCCGGTCACACCGTCGCCGAGCTGACCCGCCTCGGCGAGGAGATCTACGACGAGCTGATGGCCGACAAGATCTGGCCGGGCACCCGGGCACTGGCCCAGATGCACCTCGACGCGGGCCAGCGCGTGTGGCTGGTCACCGCGACCCCGGTGGAACTCGCCGCGATCATCGCCCGCCGCCTCGGCCTGACCGGCGCCCTGGGCACCGTCGCCGAAAGCCACGACGGGGTGTTCACCGGCAAGCTGGTCGGCGAGATGCTGCACGGCCCCGCCAAGGCCCACGCCGTCCGGTCGCTGGCCGCGCGCGAGGGCCTGGACCTGCGGCGCTGCACGGCGTACTCGGACTCGTCGAACGACGTGCCGATGCTGTCGGTCGTGGGCACGGCGGTCGCGGTCAACCCCGACAGCGGCCTGCGCGAGACGGCCCGCAAGCGCGGCTGGGAAATCCGCGACTTCCGGACCGGACGCAAGGCCGCCAAGATCGGCGTCCCGTCAGTGTTGGGCGCGGGTGCGGTCGCGGGCGCCGTCGCCGCGGGCCTGGCCTACCGGAAGCGCTCCGCGTAGGCCGATTTTCAGTAGCTTGGTGTCATGAAGATCGCCGAGTCCAAGGTCGGCGCTCGGCTCGCGGCGCAACGCGCGGTTGTGTGGGCGATGGCCGCGGGCGGCGATCCGCTGGCCCGGCTGGCGGCGCCGCCGTGGCGCGACAACCCGTACCCGGTCTACGAGCGGATGCGGTCCGAGCCGATCGTGCGCAGCCGGTTCGGCTGGCACGCCGTCGCGGGCCACGACCTGTGCTCCCGGATCCTGCGCGACCGACGCTTCCACGTGCGCTCCAGCGACGGCGTCGAGCCGCAGCCGTTCACCGAGCCGCTGATCCCCGCCGACTACGCCGTCGCCCCGACGTTCCTCGAACTCGACCCGCCCGACCACACCCGGCTGCGCGCGCTGGCCAGGCCCGCGTTCAGCCCGAGCAAGATCGAGGGCTACCGCGCGAGGGTCGCCAAGACCACCGGCGAGTTGCTCGACCGCGCGCTGGCCAAGCCGGAGTTCGACCTGGTCGCCGACTTCGCCACCCCACTGCCGATCGCGGTGATCAGCGAGCTTCTCGGCATCCCCGACGTCGACGCCGACCGGTTCGGCGCGTTCGGCCGAGTCGTGGGCGCCTCGCTGGACGGGGTGACGTCGCTGCGGCAGGCCCGCGCGCTGCGGGCGGCGACCACCGAGTTGCGGGCGCTGTTCGGCGAGCTGATCGAGGCGCGCTCGCGGGAACCGGGACCGGACGTGATCAGCGCGCTGGTCTCGGCGCTGGGTACGGGCGAGCTCACCGAGTTGGAGCTGCTCACGACCTGCGAGCTGCTGCTCATCGCGGGCTTCGAGACCACGGCGAACCTGATCGGCAACGGGATGTGGACCTTCGCCCAGCACCCGGACCAGTGGGAGCGGCTGCGGGCCGACCCGGAGCTGGCGCCGGGCGCGGTCGAGGAGATCCTGCGGTTCGAGTCGCCAGTGCAGATGACTCAGCGGATGCCGCACGAGGACGTGGAGATCGCGGGCGTTCGCGTGCCCGGGGACAGCACGGTGGTGCTGCTGCTCGGGGCGGCCGGACGGGACCCAGCGGTCTTCGCCGACCCGAACCGGTTCGACATCGAGCGCGCCGACACCGACCACCTGGCGTTCGCGGGCGGCGTCCACTACTGCCTCGGTGCCCCGCTCGCCAGGCTGGAGGCCGACATAGCCCTGCGCGCGCTGGCCGAGCGGCTGCCGCGGATCCGTCCACTCGCGACACCGAAGTGGCGCGGCACGACGGTCATCCGCGGCCTGCGGTCCCTGCGGCTGCGTCCCTGAGCGGGCTCAGCCCAGGAACGGGTTTCCGCGCTGGCTGAGCATCCGGTACAGCGTCTGCTGGATGGTCTCGCGCACCTGGTCGGTCATGTTGAACACCAGCATCGGGTCGTCGTCGGCGCCCGCGTCGAAGGTGTCGGTGGCGATCGGCTCGCCGAAGCGGATGTGCCACTTGGACGGCAGTGGGATCGCGCCGAGCGGGCCGAGCAGCGGGAACGTCGGCGTGATCGGGAAGTACGGCAGCCCGAACAGCCGCGCGATCGCCTTCAGGTCGCCGATCTTCGGGTAGATCTCCTCAGCGCCCACGATCGAGCACGGGATGATCGGCGCCCCGGTGCGCAGGGCGGCCGAGACGAACCCGCCGCGGCCGAAGCGCTGCAGTTTGTAGCGGTCGGCGAACGGCTTGCCGATGCCCTTGAAGCCCTCCGGCCACACCCCGACCAGTTCACCCGCCCGCAGCAGTTGCTCCGCGTCGGGGTTGCAGGCGAGCGTCTGGCCCGACTTGCGGGCGAGCGCGCCCAGCAGCGGCACCTGGAAGACCAGGTCAGCGCCGAGCATCCGCAGGTAGCGCTGGCGGGGGTGGTTGTCGTGCACGGCCACCGCGGTCATCAGCGCGTCGATGGGCAAGGTGCCCGAGTGGTTGCACACGACCAGCGCGCCGCCGTCGACCGGCAGGTTCTCCACGCCGCTGACCTCGACCCGGAACCAGTTCTTGTAGAGCAGCCGCAGTGGCGGCAGCAGCACGCGCTCGGTCAGGTCGGGGTCGAAGCCGAACTCGTCGACCGGGTAGTCGCCGGTCAGCCTGCGCACGGCGAAGCCGAGCGCGTCGCCGATGCCGCGGCGGACGGCGGAGACCGGCGGGTGCTGCCTGGCCGGGTGCAGTGGCGTCGGCTCGACGATCTTGCCGTCGGGGCGCGGCGGGACGCGGTGGGTTCGGTCGGCTCTCTGGAGCGGGATCACGCGGGCTTCCTGCATGCCAAGTGCACCTTCCAACTGCTTCGATCAGGGGCGGGTGCCCTGCAGCACCCGTCTGCGGGCGGCGGCGAGCAGCGACGGGGTGAAGACCGGTCGCAGCCCGGAGCCGGAGACGTAGTCGTCGAACGCCTGTCGGGTCGTCCACCGCGGAGTGAACCCGAACTCGGCCTTGAGCCGGGCGGTGTCGAGTACCCGGCCGTAGTTGAGATACCGCACGTGGTCGGCGGAGAAGTCGACCACCCGCGCCCCGCGCAGCACCCGGCCCGCGGCGGGCAGGGCCTGGCGCAGCACCGGCAGCGGCAGCCGCCCGGCCCGGCGGATCGCCTGCGACAGCATCAGCACGCCGTCACCGGCCACGTTGAACACTCCCGCGGTGTCCTGCCGCGCCGCCTGTTCCAGCACCGCCAGCGCGTCCTCGGAGTGCAGCAGCTGCATCCGCGCGTCGAACCCGAGGACCGTGGGGACCACGGGCAGCGCGAAGTACCGGGTGAGCACCGTGTCGACGTTCGGGCCGATCACGTTGGCCAGCCGCAGCGTCGCCACCGACACCTCGGGCCTGCGCCGGGCGAACCCGCGCACGTAGCCCTCGACCTCGACGGCGTCCTTGGCGTAGCCGGACGAGCCGATGTCCTTCGGGGTGTCGTCCTCGGTGAACACCGCGGGCGACCGGGCGCTCGCGCCGTACACCGCGGCCGTCGACTTCACCACGAGCCTGCGCAGCGACGGCGCCCGCTGGCACGCGGCGAGCAGCTGCATGGTGCCGATGACGTTGAGTTCCTTCAGGACGGTCCGCCGCGCCGGTCCCGCCGGGTTGGCCGTCGTCGAGGCGTGCACGACGGTGTCGACGTTCGCCGCGGTGATGACCTTGGCGATCAGCGGGTTGCGGATGTCGGCCCGGACGAACTCGGCCCGGCCCATGGTGCGCACGACGTCCTTGGGCGGCGGAACGGTGTCCACACCGAGCACGCGCTCGATGTCGGGATCGGCGGCCAGCCTGGCGGCGAGGTTGCCGCCGAGATAGCCGCCGACACCGGTGACCAGGACGACTCTGGGCGTCATGGGATTCCCTGGGGATGGGGGCTCGGAGTGGCCAACCCTACTCGCCCGAAAAGATCGACTTCGACCAGGCAACAGACTCTTAACGCAGGTCACACGGGTTGTTCGGCTTTATCACCCGATTGGTGCACTGGCTGGAACGCGACAGCGCCCGCCACCGGCGTACCGGGGCGGGCGCTGTCGTCAGAGACCTACTTCTTCAGTTTGCGACGCTGCACGCGCGTCTTGCGAAGCAGTTTGCGGTGCTTCTTCTTCGACATGCGCTTGCGGCGCTTCTTGATGACCGAGCCCATGTGGTTCCTCAGCTCTCAGTGGGTCGTTCCAGGTGTTCCGGCGCTCCGGTGTGGCGACGTCACGGAACGCACGCCAAAACACCAGGCACAACGAGCGTCCAGCCTACTCGTGTGCCCAGCGGCACCCACTCACGGGTCCGGCTCACCCCGCGTCGAAGTACGCGTTCTGCAGGTAGTCGTGCACCGCCTTCTCCGGAACCCGGAACGACTTGCCCACCCGCACCGCGGGTAGGTCGCCGTTGTGGACCAGTCGGTAGACAGTCATCTTCGAGACTCGCATCAGGGTCGCCACCTCGGCCACCGTCAGGAACTGCACCTGCGGTAGTCCGGGCGCGCCCGGGTCACGCTTGTTCGCCGGCATGATCACCGCGTCCTTCAACACGCGTCGCGCCGCCGGCTTCCCCACCGACGGATTCGACACGCACGTGCTTCTATCGAGAGTAGCGGGACTCCTGTGACTAATGCGACGCCACGTTCGGCGCAAATCTGCAAGTTGCGGAGTCGATCATCGCTCCTCGTGTTCGCGCCCTAGCTCTCGGGAGCGGTCGCGGGCGGCCTCGATGGCGGCGAGCAGCGCGGCGCGCACGCCGTGTTTCTCCAGCTCACGGATGGCCATGATGGTCGTCCCGGCGGGCGAGGTCACGGCTTCGCGCAGGGTCACCGGGTGCTCGCCGGTCTCGGCCAGCATCGCCGCGGCACCGACGGCCGACTGGATGATGAGCTTCTCGGCGACCGCGCGCGGCAGGCCGAGCAGGATTCCCGCGTCGATCATGGCCTCGACCAGGAAGAAGAAGTACGCCGGACCGGAGCCCGACAGCGCGGTCACCGCGTCCTGCTGCGACTCGGGGACCCGCACGACCTTGCCGACCGCGCTGAGCAGCTCCTCGACGGTCGCCAGGTGCTCGGGGCGGGCGTGCTTGCCGGGTGAGATCGCGCTCATCGCCTCGCCGACGAGCATCGGCGTGTTCGGCATGACCCGCACCACGGGGACACCCGCGGGCAGCCTGCGCTCGAACAGCGCCGTCGGCAGCCCCGCGCACAGCGACACGACCAGCGTGTCCGGGCTGATGACGGGCGCGAGGTCGTCGAGCAGCGGCTCGATGTCCTGCGGCTTGACCGCCACCACGAGGACGTCGGCCTCCTTGGCCGCGGTCGGCACGTCGGTGCCGCGGATGCCGTAGGTGCTGGTCAGCTCGGCCGAGCGCTCCGGATAGCGCTCGGTGAACATCAGCTCGTCGGCGCTGCGGCCGCCGTGCAGCAGCCCGGACAGCAGGGCCTCACCGATCTTGCCCGCGCCAAGGACCGCGATGGTCGGCCGCGCGTTCGCTGTGGTCATGCGCTCAGGCTAGCCGGCGTTTGGGCCATCTGGTGGAGGGGGCGGCGACACGATCTTGACTGCGCCGAGGTAGATCGAGACTGTGGGCCGATGAGCGATCTGCTGTCGTCGGCAAGTTCCGCGCCGCGTGAGGTCACCGCCGACGATCTGATCGCCGAACTGCTGCCCAAGGTCATCGACCGCGCGCTGCGCACACCCGACATCGCCGCCGGAATCGCCCGACTCGACCTCCCCGAGCAGGTGCTGCGCGAGGCGGTCGACGAGCAGCGGCCTGCGGCCCTGCGGGCGGGCGCGCAGACGATGTTCACCCTGGTGCGGCTGGCCAACGGGTCGCCAGACAGGTCCGCCGACACGACCGTCAGGAATCCGCTGCCCTCGATCACCACCGTCATCCTGCTCTTCGGGGGTCTGCTCGCGCTGGCACCCGCGGTCAAGGTGTGGGAGGGCTGGTCCACGATGGCCGTGCTCTGGCGCGTGCTGACGGCCATCGGCGCAGGCGTGCTCGGCCTGGTGGGCCTGGTCTGCATCGGGATGGCCTTCTTCGGCGTGGCCTCGTTCCTCGCGGCGATCTTCGGGGCGGCCGACCGCTACCTCCCCCGGCGCGGCTCGACTTCCCGTTCCGACCTGACCGGCCTCAAACGGGCGTGGTCGCAGAGCGTGCTCGACAACGGCGTACTGCCGATCATGCGCGTCGTGCTCAACGAGCACCTCGGGCCGATCAGGCGGATCAGCCTGGAGTTGGGCGCCGACGCGCTGCCGGGGCTCAGCGGCGAGCGGGCATCGTCGGTGGCCGTGGTCACCGGGTCGGTGTCGCGGTTCCTGGAGACCACCAAGCGGCTGCGCGGCGGGTCGATCGGGCTGGCCGGGCCGCGCGGGGTGGGCAAGACGACGCTGATCGAGCACTTCGCGGGCCAGCCGGGACCGGGATCGCCCCAGCCGCTGCGGGTGACGGTGTCCGCGCCGGTCCAGTACGACGCGCGGGAGTTCGTGCTGCACCTGTTCGCCAAGCTGTGCCACGAGGTCATCGCGTGGGGCGAGGTCCGCGCTTCCCTCGTCCGGCGCGGCGGCGGGGTCCGGCTGACCGTCCTCCTTGTACTCGCGGCGACACTGTCTGCGGCGTGCGCGCTGCCGGTGGTCGGGCTCCGCGGGCTGGTGGGCAAGCCGATCGTGGACCACGTGCTGGCTTTGGATCCGTGGCTGCTCCCGGCCGTGCTGCTGCTGCTCGCCGCGCTGTGGGTCCTCGGCCGGTTGGTGCGGAAGGCCGCGCCGTGGGTGTGGCGCGGCGTCGTGGCGGCGGTGCGGTGGCTGCTCGGGTGGCACCGCCTCGCCCGGCACGATCCGCGTGGCGACCTGGTCGAGCGGGCCCGTGACCAGCTCAAACAGATCAGGTACTTGCAGACCCACACGACGGGCTGGTCGGGGAAGCTGACGATCGCCGCGGGCGAGGGCTCGATGACGAAGACCGCGCAACTGGCCGAACAGCCCCTGACCTACCCGGAGATCATCGACGCCTTCGGCGCCTTCCTCGCCGCGGTCGCGGGCGTGCACCGGGGAGACCCGGCGGTCGTCGTCGCGATCGACGAACTGGACAAGATCGAGTCGGCCGAGGACGCGCAGAAGTTCATCAACGAGATCAAGGGCATCTTCAGCGTCCCCCAAACCCAGTTCATCGTCTCGGTGTCGAGCGACGCGCTGGCCGCGTTCGAACGCCGCGGCCTGCCGGTGCGGGACACCTTCGACAGCGCGTTCCAGGAGATCGTCCGGGTCGACAACCTCAACCTGGCCGACACGACGCTGCTGGTGAACAGCTGGGTGGTCGGCCTGCCGGACCCGTTCATCCGCCTCGCGCACTGCATGTCAGGCGGACTGCCACGCGAGGTCCGGCGGGTCGCCCGGTCGATCGTGGCGCTGTCTGTCGACGCGGGTCGGCCACTCGTGCTGGACGAGGTGTGCGCGCGGCTCGTGGGGGACGACCTGGAACGCAAGGCACACGCGGTGCGGATCGCGGTGGGACAGCTGTCGCCGGACGATGACCCGACTGATTTCCTGCGGCATGTGCGGGAGGTTCAGGCGGACCCGACGTGGCTGCTGTCGACACCCGCCGCGGCGGGCGAGTCGGCTGACCTGGCGCGGCTGCGGGATCAGACGGCGGTGTACTTCCAGCACTGCGCGACGCTGCTGGAGATCTTCACCCGGGTACAGGACGAACGGTTGGAAGCGGGCGGTTCGGCGGTCGCGGGACAGGTCGCCGCACTCGACCTGCTGGCGGCGGCGAAGCAGTCGCTTGCGGTGCATCCGCGGTTGGCCCGGGTTCAGATCGAGGAAGTCCGCACAGTCTGGCGGCTTGCCCACTGAGCCGTTCCTAGCCCACCGCCGACAGGGCCAGCTGGCGGGCCTGGCAGACCAGGCGGCCGGTGGAGTCGACCACCGTCGCGTCGGCGTCGAACCACATGCCGTGAACCGCCTTCGACTCGACCTGGATGCGGAGCCAGCCGGGGGCCGGGCGGGACCTCAGGTGGGCCGTCAACTGGACCGTCGGCGACCAGCCGAGCCTGCCCAGGTTGAACGTCACCGGCATCGAGATGTCGCCCGCGACGAGGGCGAACAGCGGGTCGGCGTGCTCGCCGCGCGGGCGGGCCCACAGGCGCAGGCGCAGGGGGTCGCCGATGTGGCCGTGGAGGAAGCCCGCACCGTTGGGGTCGAGGCGGACATCGCACATCTCGGTCAGGCGGAACATCGACGCCGAAGGGACCGTCGACAGGTCGATCGCGTTGCCGGGGGGTTCGGCGGGCTGGTTGGGCAGGTCGGACCAGGCCGCACGCTCGCGGGGGAGGCGGCCGGTGGTGACGACACCCTCGACGCAGGCGCGGCCGCTCTGCTCCAGGTGGACCGACACGACCGTGGTGCGGCGGCCGGTCTTGCGGATGTCGGTGCGCAGCAGCACGGGGCCGATGCCGGGCGGCCGCAGGAACTGGGCGCTGACGGCCAGCGGGTCGACCAGGGGCGCGCCCGCGCCGGTGTGGCTGGCCACGGCGGCCCTGGCCAGCAGGGCCAGCAGGAATCCGCCATGCGGCCGACCCCCGACGCTCCACGCCGCCGGGAGGTCGGCGGTGAATGTCCCGTCCCCCAATGGTCGGACCCGCACCGCGGCGGCGAATGCCCCACCAGCGGGCGCCGGTCCGCCCGCACGCACATCGCCGTGCCCTGTCGCACTACTCATGGGCACAGCCTGCCACGCGCCGCTACCGGACTCAGCGGCGCGGCGCGCCGTGAGTGAAACTCATTTCTTACTCATCAGCGCGCGCAAGAAGAACATCGTATTGGCCGGGCGCTCCGCCATCCTGCGCATCAGGTAGCCGTACCACTGCCCGCCGTAGGGCACATACACCCGGACGGTGTGGCCCTGCTGCGCCAAACGGAGCTGCTCGTCGGGGCGGATCCCGAACAGCATCTGGAACTCGAACTCGCCCGGCTTGCGGCCGTGGTGGTCGGCGCGCTCGGCGATGACGCGGACCAGGCGGGGGTCATGGGTGGCGAACATCGGGTAGCCGTCGCCCGCGAGCAGGGCGTTGACGCAGCGCACGTAGCTGCGGTCGACCTCGGCGGTCTCGGCGAACGCGACCGTGTCGGGCTCCTTGTAGGCGCCCTTGCACAGGCGCACGCGCGACCCCTCGCCGGACAGGCGGACGGCGTCGTCGAGGGTGCGGTGCAGGTAGGACTGCAGGACCGCGCCGACCCACGGCCAGCTCGCGCGCAGCTGGGCGAGGATGCGCAGCGTCGAGTCGGTGGTGGTGTGGTCCTCCATGTCGAGGGTCACCGTGGTGCCGACGGCCTCCGCGGCGCGGCAGATGCGGGAGGCGTTCTCCAGCGCCATGGCCTCGTCGAGCAGCTGGCCGACGGCGGAGAGCTTCACGCTGACCTCGGCGCGGTCGGCGAGGCCCTCGGCGCCGAGGCGGTCGAGCAGTTCGAGGTAAGCCTGGACGGTGGCCTCGGCCAGCGCGGCGTCGGTGGTGTCCTCGCCCAGGTAGTCGAGGGTGACGGTGAGACCGGAGTCCACCAGCCGCCGGGTGACGGCGACGGCTTCCTCGGTGGTCTCCCCGGCCACGAACCGGCGGACCACGTCCCGGCTGACGGGCGCGGTGGCGATGACGCGGCGGATGGTGCTGTTCCCGGCGGCGGCCAGGATCAACGTGCGCAACGGGTTCACGCGCACAATGTACGACTTGGCCCGCGCCGGGGATACAGGGGTCCTATCGTCCTACGTATCCGCTTCAGGGGTCGACGGACGGGCGAGGTGGAGGCGGGCGAACAGGAGCGCCTCGGCCAAGTCCTTCGTCCGCTCCGCGGGCCCGCGGGCACGGCGGGTCGAGATCTCCAGGATCACCTGCCCCGTGAACCCCCGCCGGGCCAACCGCTCACACAGGCTCGCGCACGGCTGGTCGCCGCGGCCGGGGACCAGGTGCTCGTCCTTGGACAGCCCGTTGCCGTCGGCGAGGTGCACGTGGGTCAGGCCCGCGCCCATGCGGTCGGCCAGGGCCATCGCGTCCATGTGGGCGGCGGAGGTGTGGGACAGGTCCAGCGTGTAGTGGCGGTGGCCGCCGTCCTCGGTGGGATCGATCGACGGCTTGAACGCCGACATGGCCATCGTCCGGCCGCCGACGCCGCGGCGGACCGGGAACATGTTCTCCACGGCCACGGCGACCCCGCTGCGGTCCTCCAGGTCCGCGACAAGATCGGCGAACGACTCCGCGTAGCGCCGCTGCCAGCGGAACGGCGGGTGGACGACCACGGTCCGCGCGTCGAGGTCCTGGGCGGCCTCGACGGCACGCCGGAGGCGCTGTTCCGGGTCGGGGGACCACACGCGCTGGGTGATCAGCAGGCAGGGCGCGTGCACGGCCATGATCGGCACCGTGCGCGCCGCCCGGCGGCGGAGGGCGCCGACGTCCTGACTGAGCGGGTCGGCCCAGACCATGACCTCGACGCCGTCGAAGCCCAGGTCGGCTGCCATCGCGAAGGCGGTCGAGGCGGTCTGCGGCCACACCGATGCCGTGGACAGCCCGACGGGGATCGCGGTCACCGTCCGAGCAGCAGCAGCACCGCCGGTGACACCGTCACCACTAAGCCGACGAGCACGGCGAGCACGGTGGTCTGCAGGTCCTCGGCACGACGGATCTTGCGGACGATCAGCACCAGCCCGACGATCACCACGACCGCGGCGATCAGCGCGGCGGCGGGCAGGAAGCCCCACAGCCAGTTGAACGCGAGCCACACGCCCGCGCCGCCGACCACGCCGAGCGCGAGCTGCCCGGCCATGATCGCCCACTCGCGGCCCGCCGACACCGGCTCGGCGTCGTCGGCGTCCTCGTCGAGGTCGTCGCGGTCGAGGTCGGTGTCGTCGTCGCGGTCGTCATCGTCGTCGAAGCCGTCGCGGCCGAAGTCGTCGAAGTCGTCGCGGCGGTCGTCGAGGTCGTCGTGGGCCTGGTAGTCGGTGAAGCGGCTCGCGGCGCGGTCGTCGAAGGACTCGACGTCCTCGAGGAACTCCGGGCGGGGGCCGCGCTGGTCGATCGCGGTCTCCGAGGCGTCGCCGGGGAACTCGTGCGGCGGGCGGCCGGGTGCGGGCGGGAACGTGGGCAGCGCGCGGCCGTCGGCGGGCTTGGGCAGCGGCTGGGACGGCTGCGGCTTGCCCAGCCCCTGCGGCACGGGCAGCTGCTGTGAGGGCTGCGCGGGCTTGGGCAGCTGCTGTGAGGGCTGCGGAACCGGCAGCGCCTGCGAGGGCTGCGGAACCGGCAGCGCTTGCGAAGGCTGCGGAACCGGCAGCGCCTGGGACGGCTGCGGGATCGGCATGGCCTGCGAGGGCTGCGCGGGCGGGCCAGACTGCGGCCTCGGCGACGCGCCAGGGGCGCGGCGCGGGAGCAGCGGCGAACGGCGCGCGGCCGGGCCGCCGAGGCCGGCGGGCGGCTCGGCGGGGTCGGGCGCCTCGCCGGGCACGCGGGGGATCTGCTCGGTGTGGCCCTCACCGGGCCGGGAGACCGGCCGCGGCGGGCGGGCCGGGTCGGCGGCCCTCGGGTCGACCCGCACGGCGTCGACACGGCCGGACGGCTCGGCCTTGCCTGCCCGCGGGTCGCGGGTCAGATCGGGTCGCGAGTCACGCGGGTCAGGAGCCTGGCGCGGGTCCGGACGCGGGTCGCGGGCCTGCTGGTCGAGTCGTGGGTCGTGGCCGGGCAGCAGCGACTGGTCGGCCCGCGGATCGATCCGCGGCGGCTCGACGCGCGGCTGGTCGGCCCTTGGCTGGGCCCTGGGCGGCTCCATGCCGGGCGGGCGGCCGAGCAGTTCCGGCGGGGTCGGCGCGGGCCTGCGGCCCTGCGGTGTGGGCTTGGGGGGCTGCGGCGAGCGGCCCTGCCGGTGTGAGACGCGCTCGTGTGGACCCTGGTCCTCGGTGATCGGCAGCATCTGGCCGCTGTCGGACATGACCCGCTCGATGATCGCCTGGGGTGCCGTGTCCGACCCGTCCTCCGGCTTGCGACGCCGTCGCCGGGGCGCGCCCTCGCCCGAGTTGCCGCCGTACTTGGCGAGCAACTCGGCTACGGTGCGCTGCTCCGAACCGCCTTCTTGACTCATCCACTCCACCGTGCCCCGTGCGGGCCGATCCGTCCAGTGCCCGCACGCGTTGGCAGGGCCCTCCCGGGTGGGAGACCCCGACTGATCTCAATCCGAGGTGACAGTGTGGTCCTCGCCGTTCGTCTGGTCCAGCCGCCGCAGGATCACGCCCTCGCGCAGCGCCCACGGCCCGATCTCGAGCTCGGGGAGTGACAGTGCTCGCATAGTGGCCTGCGCCACAAGGGCGCCCGCGACGAGCTGGTGGGCCCGGCTGGGGCTCACACCCTCCAACTCGGCCAGGTCAGCGGCCGACATGCGCGAGATGAACGCGATGAGCTGGCCGAGCCCGGACTCGGTCAGGGTACGCCGCACCCGGGGGCCCGCCGACGAGGGCGCCGCCCCGGTCAGCCTGGCCAGGGTGCGGAAGGTCTTCGAGGTGGCCACCACCCGATCGGGTTGGCCGTACTTGGCGACCCGCCGCGCGACCGGGGCCAGTTCGTCGGCCAGCCATGCCGTGGTGGTGCCGATCTCGGCACGGCTGGGCGGGTCGTTGGTGAACCGGGTGCGGGTGAGCCTGCCCGCGCCCAGGGGCAGTGACCAGGCGAAATCCGGGTCCTCGTCCATGCCCGCGGCGATCTCCAGCGAGCCGCCGCCGATGTCGAGGACGAGCAGGTTGCCCGCCGACCAGCCGTACCACCGGCGGGCTGCCAGGAACGTGTAGCGGGCCTCGTCCTCCCCGGAGAGGACCTCCAGGACGACGCCGGTCTCCTTGGCCACCCTGGCGAGCACGGCGGCGGAGTTGGTGGCCTCGCGCACCGCGGAGGTGGCGAAGGCCATCATCTCGGCGCAGCCGAGCCGCACCGACGAGTCCTTGGCCGCGGCGACGGTGCGGACCAACTCGTCCGCACCGGCCTTGGACAGCATCCCGGACCGGGTGATGCGCTCCGCGAGCCGCAGCACGGTCTTCTCCGACCGCGCGGGCGTGGGGTGCGCACCCCGGTGGGCGTCCACCACAAGCAGGTGGACCGTGTTCGAGCCGACGTCCAATACCCCTAACCGCACGTGGGGAACCGTACCGTCAGGACTCGAATTTGTAGCCGAGGCCGCGCACGGTCACCAGGTGGCGCGGCGAGGCCGGGTCGGGCTCGATCTTCGAGCGCAGCCGCTTGACGTGCACGTCGAGGGTCTTGGTGTCGCCGACGTAGTCCGCGCCCCACACCCGGTCGATGAGCTGGCCGCGGGTGAGCACCCGGCCGACGTTGCGCAGCAGGTACTCGAGGAGGTCGAACTCCTTGAGCGGCAGGGGGATGTCCTCACCGTCCACTGTGACCACGTGCCGCTCGACGTCCATCCGGACCGGACCGGCCGCGAGCACCTGGGGCAGCAGCTCGCCGTCGCCGCCCGCCTCGCCGCCGCGGCGCAGGACCGCGCGGACCCGGGCGATCAGCTCGCGCGCCGAGTAGGGCTTGGTGACGTAGTCGTCGGCACCCAGTTCCAGGCCGACGACCTTGTCGATCTCGCTGTCGCGGGCGGTCACCATGATCACCGGCACGGCCGATCGCTGCCGCAGCGCCTTGCAGACGTCGGTGCCGCTCATGCCGGGGAGCATGAGGTCGAGCAGCACGATGTCGGCACCGTTGCGGTCGAACTCCTCCAACGCCTGCTGGCCGGTGGCGGCCACCGCTGCGGTGAAGCCCTCCTTGCGCAGCAGGAAGGCAAGCGGGTCGGCGAAGGACTCCTCGTCCTCGACGATCAGCACTCTCGTCATGCCATTCCTCCGTGATCGGTACCGGCACCGTCGGACTTCGACGGGGCCATCGACGCGGCCAGCGACGGGACCGCCGTGCGACCCGCCCTGCCTTCCGCGCTCTTGCCGTCCGCGCCCGCGGTGGCGGGCGGATCGAGATGCGCGGGGATGCGCAAAGTGAACGTGGAGCCGAGACCGGGCTTGCTCCAGAGCTTGACCTCGCCGCCGTGGTTGGCCGCGACGTGCTTGACGATCGCCAGGCCGAGCCCGGTGCCGCCGGTGGCCCGCGAGCGCGCCTTGTCGACGCGGTAGAACCGCTCGAACACCCGCTGCTGCTCCTCCTCGGCGATGCCGATGCCCCGGTCGGTGACGGCGATCTCGACGTAGCCGTCGACCAGCTTGCGGCTCACCGACACCGGGTTGCCCGGCGGCGAGTAGGCCAGGGCGTTCTCCAGCAGGTTCGACAGGGCCGTGACCAGCAGCGTCCGGTCGCCCTCGACGAGCAGCGCGCTGTCGTCGTCGGTGGTGACGTCGATGCCGGTGGACTCCATGACCAGCTGCGCGCGGCCGAGCGCCTCGCGCACGACGGCGTCGACCTCGACGGTGTTCAGCTCGGGCAGCCGCTCGGCGCCCTGCAGCCGCGACAGCGCGATCAGCTCGGTGACGAGGGTGCCGAGCCGGTTGCCCTCGCGGAGGATCTTGGTGGTGAACCGGCGGACCTCGACGGGGTCGTCGGCGGCGTCGAGCACGGCCTCGGCGAGCAGCGCCATCGCGCCGACCGGGGTCTTGAGCTCGTGGCTGACGTTGGCGACGAAGTCGCGCCTGGTCGCCTCGAGGCGGACGGCGTCGGACTGGTCGTCGGCGTCGACGACGGTGAAGCCCTCGCCGAGCGGGCGGACCTCACCGAGCACGGCCTCCGGGCTGCGGCCGCCGCGCGACTCCAGCGGCGACAGGTCGATCTCCACCGCCTCGCCGGTCTCCAGCACGAGATCGGCCGCCTTGCGGGCGCGGTCGTCGACCTGGCGGTTGCGGACTAAACCGAGGGCCTCGGCGCGCGGGTTGTGGATCACCACGTCACCGAAGTGGTTGAGCACGACGACGCCCGAGTGCGACGAGTGCACGAGGCGCTGGACGAGCTCGGAGACCGTCGGGCCGACGGGTCGTCGGATCGCCGACCGGCCCCGGGACCGACCGACGAGGAAACCGACGAGGGCGCCGACCAGCAACGCGCTGATCGACAGGACTACGCAAGCCACGACCACACCCGGATCGTAAGCAGGTCAGGAGGGGTTTGGGCCAGTCCGCCGAGCGGTTCAGTGACGGTACTGACATCGATCAGACCGCTTGTTCCGCCCATGGCCAGATTTCGTTCACCCGAACGTGTCCTACTGAGCGGTAACATCGGACGGCCGGGCCAGGTGTCATGGGCTGTTCCACCGCCTCTGGCCTCCGGACGACCGAGAGGCCACCCGCGCGCCAACTGGCGTCGCGCGGATGGCCTCCGGGTGTCTGGATGATCAGCGGCCTTGGTTGGCCACGGCCGCGATGGCGACCTCGGCGGCGGCCGGGTCGAGGTACGTGCCGCCCCGGTTAGTCGGGGCGAGAGCGTCGTCGAGGTCGTAGCGCAGCGGGATGCCGGTCGGGATGTTGAGGCCCGCGATGTCGGCGTCGGAGATCGCGTCGAGGTGCTTGACCAGCGCGCGCAGCGAGTTGCCGTGCGCGGCGACGAGCACGGTCTTGCCCGCCTTCAGGTCGGGCACGATCTCGGCCTCCCAGTACGGCACGACGCGCGCGACGACGTCCTTGAGGCACTCGGTCAGGGGTGCGTCGATGCCCGCGTAGCGCGGGTCGCCGTCCTGGCTGAACTCGCTGCCGGGCTCGATCGGCGGCGGCGGGGTGTCGTAGGAGCGGCGCCAGAGCATGAACTGCTCCTCGCCGAACTCCTCGAGGGTCTGCTTCTTGTTCTTGCCCTGCAGCGCGCCGTAGTGCCGCTCGTTGAGCCGCCAGTCGCGCTTGACCGGGATCCAGTGGCGGTCGGCGGCGTCGAGGGCCAGGTTCGCGGTGGAGATCGCGCGCCGCTGCAGCGACGTGTGGACCACGTCGGGCAGCAGGTCCGCCTCGCGCAGCAGGTGACCGCCGCGGGTCGCCTCGGCGACGCCCTTCGGGGTGAGGTCGACGTCGACCCAGCCGGTGAACAGGTTCTGGGCGTTCCAGACGCTCTCGCCGTGCCGGATGAGCACCAAGGTTCCAATAGCCATGGCGAAGAGCCTGCCAGATCGCCGAGCGGGCTGAACCGTGAAAGTCGTCTCGCCTGGGACACCTCTCCTGGACCGGCGAGCGGCGCCCTCTGGGCTGAACGGTGTATGAGATACGGCACTCCGTCACGGGTGTCCCCCGTTCGGGTTAACGGCGGGAGGCGACCAGGCGTATCGACGACCCATAGTTGTCCATGCAAAGGATTCCGTGATCAAACAGTTACTTACCCTGAGCAATTTCCACGATCGGCGTAATACCTGGCCTTGTGCGGGTGTCGAAGGTCTGCCAAGTTGACTCCTGCCACACCGGACCGGCTCCCACGCACTCCCTGGTCCGAGGTGGTCCGCGCGCGGCTCGACTCCCCTGCCGAGCCGCTCGCCCCGACCGATTCGTCCGTGGCCTCCCCCGCCACTGGATTCGGCGGGCTTTGGTCGCGGAGCGGTTCAGATACGACTCCCCCTCGCTGAACCGCCCCGCGACCTCTCAAGACTCCTGGGCCACCGGTCGAGCCGCCCGCGCACGCCGCCGCCACCGCAGCACCAGGAACGCGGGAATGCCGAAGACCAGCAGGAACGGCAGCGACACCGCGATCATCCGCAGCACGAACTCGCCCGCGTCGAGGAACGCGTGCCACCCGCCGGAGAAGGCGCCGCCGACCGTCGGGTCGTCCTCGCTGGGCAGCGGGGCGTCCTTGTCGATCGACATCCGCAGGGTCACCGTCGACATGGCGACGCTGCCCGCGAGCTTCTCCCGCCGCTTCAGCAGTGACTCCAGGTCGGCCTCCCGGCGGGTCACCTCGGACTCCAGCTGGACGATCTCGGAGATTCCCGTGGCCCGGCCGAGCAGTGCGCGCACCCGGTCGAGGCTGGCCCGCTGGGTCTGGATGCGGCTCTCCACGTCGACGAGCTGCTCGGTGACGTCCTGCGCGGACTGGTTCCGCGACTCGACCTTGCCCAGCGCGGAGAGCTCACCCAAGGCGGCGTCGAGCTTGTCGGACGGCACGAACAGCGTCATCGTCGCCGCGTTCGGCCCGACCTCCTCCTCGCCGGTGTAGCCGCCCGCGGCCACCGCGACCCCGCGCGCCCGGCTGGTCGCGTCGGTGATGTCGGGGGTGATCAGCCGCAGCGACGCGGTGCGCACCAGCTTGCGGTCGACCCCCGGCTGGGCCACCTGCTCGGCCTCCTTGGCGGGCGCCGAGCCCGCGCCGCCACCGCCGGTGTTCGCCGCCTCCGGGGCAACGGCCATGTCTCCCCGCATGGCCGGTGCGGCGGTGCTGGACTCCGGCGCCGAGGCACCGCACGCGCTCACGCTCACCGCGGCGGCGGTGGCTAACAGCAGTCCTGCCAGACGTCTTCTCATCCGTGGCCTCCCAGTCCGTACCGATCAGGTTGTGCTGATCAGACGGAGTCCAGGCTGCCGCCCGTTGCCGCGCCGCTGGTCACGCTTCTGCGTCGTCTGAGACACGCCGCCGTTGCTCAGGCTCCAGCAGGTGCTCGAATGCCTTCAGGTTCGCCAGCGACTCCCCGCGCGAGGTCCGCCAGTCCCACTCGCGGCGGATCGACGAGGCGAAGCCGATCTCCAGGATCGCGTTGAAGTCGCCGTCGGCGGCCTCCAGGACCTGGCCGAGCAGCCGGTCGAGCTCGTCGGGGGTGACCGAGGCGAGGCTGACCCGGCCCAGCAGGTAGATGTCGCCGACGGTGTCGATCGTGTACGCCACGCCGTAGAGCTTGGCGTTGCGTTTGAGCAGGTAGCGGTAGACGGCCTCGTGCGCCTCGTCGGGTCGGCGACAGACGAACGCCTCCACGACAAGACCGTGGTTGCCGACGATCAGCCAGGTGTTGGTCTGCTGCTTCTTGGTGCCCGGCAGGGTCACCAGGAAGCGGCCGGGCCGCGGGTTGTCGTAGGCCAGCTCCCGCTCATCGAGGGTCTGCTTGATGACAAGGTCTAGGTCACTCATCGGGTCACCTCAGGCGCCGGGTGGCAGTCGCAGGCCCACTGTGACATTGGTTCGCTCGCAAGCTCGCTCACACCGCTACTTCAGCACGCGTCAGCGAGTACCGCAGAGCCTGGTCGGCGTCGATGTACCCGGCGATGAGGGCGTCAGTGGTCCGGTCCCACGAGAACGCGTGCGCGTGGCGGACCGCGCCGATGGCCAGCCGCGCGCGCAGCCCGGGGTCGCGGGCGAGCCTGCCGAGCGCGTCGGCCCAGTCGCCGGTGGCGTGGCCGTCGACCAGCAGGCCGGAGCGGCCGTCGGCCACCGCGACCGGCAGCCCGCCGACCGCGGCGGCCACGACCGGTGTGCCGCAGGCCTGCGCCTCCAGGGCGACCAGGCCGAAGCTCTCGTTGTGGCTGGGCACGGCGACGACGTCGGCGGCGCGGTAGATCCGCGCCAGCGCCGCGCCGGACTGTGGCGGGAGGAACCGGACGACATCGGTGATGCCCAGCGCGACGGCGAGGTCCTGCAACGCGGCGGGCTGTTCGAGGCCCGTGCCCGAAGGACCGCCCGCGACCAGCACGACCAGCTTGTCCCGGTCGACACCACCGCGGGCCAGCAGCTCTGCGGCGGCGCGAAGCAGGACGTCCGGGGCTTTGAGGGGCTGGATGCGGCCGACGAAGGCGAATACCACCGCGTCCGGGCGCAGGCCGAGGGCCGAGCGGGCGGCGAGGCGGTCGCCGGGGCGGAAGCGGTCGAGGTCGACGCCCGGGGCGATGATGTCGACCCGCTCGGGGTCGGCGTCGTAGAGGGCGACGAGCTGCTGGGCCTCGACGTCGGTGTTGGCGACGAGCCGGTCGGCGAAGTCGACGATCTGCTGCTCGCCGATGACCCGCTGCCGCGGCTCGGGGGTGTCGCCGTCGGCCAGCGCGGCGTTCTTGACCTTGGCCAGGGTGTGCGCGGTGTGCACGAGCGGGACGCCCCAGCGTTCCCTGGCGATGCGGCCGACCTGGCCGGAGAGCCAGTAGTGGGAATGCAGCAGGTCGTAGTGGCCGGGTTCGTGTCTGGCCTCGGCGCGCAGCAGGCCCGCGGTGAACCCGCACAGCTCGGCGGGCAGGTCGGCGCGGCTGAGCCCCTCGAACGGGCCCGCCGAGACGTGCCGGACCAGCACGCCGGGGACCAACTCGGCGACCGGCGGCAGGTCGGACGACGTGGCCCGGGTGAACACCTCCACCTCGATGCCGCGCTCGGCCATGCGGGTGGCGGTCTCGGTGATGTAGACGTTCATGCCGCCCGCGTCGCCCGTGCCGGGCTGTTCGAGCGGGGACGTGTGGACCGAGAGCACCGCGACTCGACGCGGCTGCATGGGAGACACCCCGTTCACCCCTTCCGCCTGCTCCGTCGGAAGAATCAACGCGCCAGCGGGCGGGGAATTCCTGGCGTGACCTATGCCACACCCAGCGTGCTCAGCTGAGGACACACCAGCCGTCGTCCGCGTTGACCTCCACCGGCAGCACCCGGCCGAGGCTGACCTCGACCTCGAACACCACGCGGTCGCCCTCGACGGTGCGCGGCTTCTCGGCGAGCTTGGCCTGCCCGGTCTCCGACCCGACCGTGAACACCGCGCCCGCGCGCGTCTTCTGGCAGGTCAGCGCCTTCGCGGCGGCCTCGTCCTTGGCGTTGACCGCCGTGACGTACTTCTCGGCGTGCCCACGGGCCTCGGCGACCTTGTCCTCGCCCATAGGCGCCTTCGTCGTGGTCTCGGGCAGCGCGGACGGGTCGACGGTCATCGGCGTGACGGGCTGGTCCGAGGTCGGGAACGTCTCGGTCGGCACCGGGGGAAGCGTCGGACTGCCGAGATCGCGCGACGACCACCACCAGAACCACCCGCCGCCACCGGCGAGCAGCAGCAGGACCAGAACCAGCGCGATCACCCAGGCCCGGCTCTTCCGCGGCGGCTGCGGCGGCTGACCGTAAGGCGGCTGGCCGTACGGCTGCCCGTAGCCCTGCGGTTGCCCATACGGTTGCTGCGGTCCAGTCATGTGATCCCCCGAGGTCATTGGCTGTCGACCCGGGCAGGCTATCGAGCCGTGATCACGTGCTCACGCACGGCGCCATTGAACTCTTCCACGCACTCGACGAACGGCATGTGCCCTACACCTGACAACCAGAGGGCTTTGGCGCCGGGGACGTTCTTGATCGCGTACTCGGCGGCGGAGGGGTCGACGACGGTGTCCTCAGTGCCGTGGACCACCAGCGTCGGGACGTTGATGCCCGCGAGCACGTCCGCGCTGTCGACGTCCCGCTTGAACAGGGCTTTCCGGACCGCGGGCCGCACCGCGAGTGTCGCGCCGACCCGCCGCTGCACCTCGGCGCCCGGCGCGGGCGAGCTCGTCATGCCCTCGGCCAGCCGCGTCACGGCGGGCACGGCGACCGCGGGATCCGCGGACAGCACATCCGGGATCGCGGCCTTCATCACCGGCCCGACAGCGCCGCCGGGGCGGTCGCGGCCGATCTCGGTCAAGGCACCGACGAGGACGATCGACGCCACGCCCGAGCCGCCTTCGCGCAGATAGTCAGTGATCACCAGGCCGCCGTAGGACCAGCCGACCAGCGTCGCCGGACCCTTGGCCAGCGCGAGCACCGCGGCGAGGTCGGCCGCCCAGACCGCCGGGTCGGCGTAGCCCGCCTCGGGGGAGTCGGACTCGCCGTGGCCGCGCAGGTCGGGCGCGATCAGGAAGAACTCGTCGGCCAGAGGGCGCTGGGCCGACCATGCCGCGCCGGACTGGCCCCAGCCGTGGAGCAGCACGATCGCCGGGGCCGCCGGGTCGCCCGCCGTGCGCACGGCCAGGCGAGCGCCCCCGGCGCCCTCGACGAACGAGATCACTTGAGGGCCGACATCTTCTGCCACTGCGCCCACGGGATCAGCCAGTCGTAGACGTCCGACGTCGCGGGCATGTTCGCCTGGGAGCCGGTGACCTCGACCGGGTCGCCGATGATCGCGCTGTCGAAGTAGGCCTTCGCGTCGGCCTCCAGCAGGTTCACGCAGCCGTGCGAGGTGTTGGCCTTGCCGATGTTGGCGCGGTTCTCCTCGTTCTCGTGGATGAACTCGCCGTGGTTGGAGATGCGGACGGCCCACTTCTTCTTGACGTTGGTGTAGCCGTAGCGCGGGTTGGAGAAGTCGCCGATCGGGTCCTTCTGCATGACGATCATGGTGCCGTTGGGCGTGTTCAGGTTCGGGTCGGCGTCCTTGCCGTTGCTCGACGGGTAGCTCGCGAACAGCTTGCCGTCGCGGTAGACGTTCATCTTGTGGTCGGGGGTGTTGACCTTCACGACCTGGTTGCGCCCGATGGTGAACTTCGTCGACAGGTCGGCCTTGCCGAACGCGCCGCCGCCGTAGTTCACCCCGTAGAGCTTCGCGGTCACGGTGACCTTGGTGCCCGCGGGCCAGTACACCTTGGGCCGCCAGTCGACCTGCTGGTCGTGCAGCCACGCCCACGAGCCCTCGACCGGCACCGACGTCTCGACCTTCAGCGCCTTCTCCACGGTGGCCTTGTCGACGACCTTGCCCTCGGGGAACTTGATGCTGATCGGCATCGCCACGCCGACCGTGGCGTTGTCGCCCGGGTTGATCGTGGCGCGCGGGGTCTTGGCGGGCTTGAGCGTGGTGAAGGCGCCCTTCAGCTCGACCTTCTTGCCGTCGGAGCCGGTCGCGCTCGCGGTGTAGGAGTACTTCTTGCCGAAGCCCAGCGTCTCCGCGTTGGTCCAACTCAGCTTGTCCGCCGCGACGGCGCCCTTGACGGCCTTGCCCTCGTCGTTGGTGAGCGTGACCGCGTCGATGGTGCCCTCGGTGACGGTGATCGTGACCGGGTCGGTCGGCAAGACGTCGGTGGCGTCGGCCGCGGGCTGCGCGACGAGCTTGGCCTTGGGCGGGGCGTCGCCGCCACCACCTGATCCGCTGCCGCTGCCCGCCGTCTCGGACGTGCACCCGACCGCCAGTGCCAGGGTCAGGAACAGGATCGCGAGGATCCCTGTCCGATTACGTCTCACCGTGCGCCTCCCAGTACTCAGTCTCATCCCATAGATGAGGACGCGCGGGCCGCGGTGCGGTGCGGCACCCGCGTGTGTGATGGTGCTCATACCACCCACACCGGGGGGTGCGGGGAGGATCGTCGCCGTGAACAACCCCATCGCAGTAGTCACCGGCGCCAGCGCGGGCATCGGCGCGGCCACCGCACGGCAGTTGGCGGCGGCGGGCTTCGACGTCGTGCTCGGCGCCCGGCGGCTCGACCTGCTCAGCAAGGTCGCCGCGGAGATCAGCGGCCACGCGATCGAGCTGGACGTGACCGACACCGCGTCGATCGAGGCGTTCTGTGCCCGGGTCCCAGCCTGCCACGTCCTGGTGAACAACGCAGGCGGCGCCCGCGGCCTCGACCGCGTCGACTCGGCAGACGACGAGCGCTGGGAGTGGATGTGGGAGGCCAACGTCATGGGCACCCTGCGCATGACCCGGGCCCTGCTGCCCAAGCTCATCGCCTCCGGCGACGGCCACGTGGTCACGGTGCCGTCCATCGCCGCGGTGGAGATCTACGACGGGGGCGCGGGCTACACCGCGGCCAAGCACGCCCAGTCGGCGCTGCACCGCACGCTGCGCGGTGAACACCTCGGCCAGCCGGTGCGGTTCACCGAGGTGCTGCCGGGGATGGTCGAGACGGACTTCTCGGTCAACCGGTTCGACGGCGACATGGAGCGGGCCGACAAGGTCTACGAGGGCCTGGTCCCGCTCACCGCAGACGACGTGGCCGACGTGATCACCTTCGCGGTGACGCGGCCGCCGCACGTCAACCTGGACCAGATCGTCATGAAGCCGCGCGCGCAGGCGTCGGCGACGCGGGCACACCGCGGCTGACCTGGTTGGGGGATCTGCAGCTCCCCCGACCAGCTAGTCGAGCCTGGTGTCGGCGTACTCGATCATCGCCGCGCGCAGGAACTCCGCGACGCGCGGGTCGGACTTGTCGAAGTTCGCCCGGAACCGCGGGTCGTCGGCGTACAGGTCGGCAAGGCCCTTGTACGACTCGCGGTTCGGCTGCCAGAACTCGCCGAGCCACCGGTGGTGGCCCGCGATGGTCTCCTGGACCTCCGGGTCACCGGGCGCGCGCCCGGCGTCGATGTGCGCGACGAGCGTGTCGAGCGCGGCGAGCCATGCCTGACCGTGCGTGGCCCACCATTGCTTGCTGGTGCCCTTGAACTTCGCGTTCGCCGCGTCGACCTTCTCCGCACCCCAGCGCTGCCGCGCCTCTTCCTGAAGCTCGGCCTGCTTGGCGGCGTCGAAGCCCTCGAACCAGTGTTCCGCGGACTTGGCCGTCATCTTGTCTCCTCCTTCCACGTCCTCGATGGTGCGGGCGACGGTGGTCGCCAGCCGGTCGAACCGGTCGCGCTCGGCGAGCAGCCAGCGGTGGTGCATCCGCAGGGCCTGCACCTTGTCGCGGCCGTCGTCGACGATCTCGGCGATCGCGTCCAGGCCGAGGCCCAACTCGCGCAGGACCAGGATCTGCTGCAGGCGCAGCAGCTGTTCCTGCTCGTAGTAGCGATATCCGTTGCCGCCCACGGACGCGGGCCGCAGCAGTCCGATGTCGTCGTAGTGGCGCAGGGTCCGCGATGTCACCTTCGACATCCGGGCGACCTGCGCGATCGACCAGCTCATCACCGTCTCCCTCAGGACCGGTCCATCCGGTCTGGGAACCACGGTAGAAGTTGACGCAACGTCAAAGTCAAGGAGTTACCGCGGACCAGTCGACGGTGACTTCACCGAGCCGCCAACGGCGTCGGTTGTCGAGTACTGGCCAATCCGCGGCGAGGAGGCGGATCGTCTCGACCCAGCGGGCGCGCGGGCCGAACGGGGCGAACGCGGCGGCGGTGGCCCAGTGGGCGTCGAGCGCGGCGAGGAACGCGTGGACGCGTTCGCCGGGAATATTGCGGTGGATCAGGGCCTTCGGCAGGCGCTCGGCGACGTCTGACGGCCGCTCGATCCCCGCGGGCAGGCACGAGATCGTGAAGGTGCGGGGGCCGTCGGCGTCGAGGGTGATCCAGCAGCAGCGGCGGCCGATCTCGTCGCACGTGCCCTCGACCAGCAGCCCACCCGGCGCCAGCCGCTCCAGCATCGTCGCCCAGGAGGAGGCCGACTCGGCCTCGGTGTACTGGCGCAGCACGTTGAACGCGCGCAGCAGCGTGGGCCGGGTGCCCGCCAGCTCGAACCCGCCGCGCCGGAAGTCGAGCAGCGGCGGGTCGGCGGCGGGCTTGGCGGCGGCGACACGCTCGGGGTCGATCTCCAGGCCGAGGACCCGGACGTCCGGTCGGACCGCCCGCAGCCGGGCGGCCATCTCCACGGTGGTGACGGGCGTCGCGCCGTAGCCGAGGTCGACCACCAGCGGATCTTCGGCGGCTTCGAGCACGGACTGGACGTCGGCGGACCCGACGAGCCAGCGGTCGACCCGCCGCAGCCGGTTCGGGTTGGTCGTCCCCCGGGTCGGGGCCCCCAGCGCCCGCGCCCGGCCCGCGGCCAGTCGGGGCATCTTGGCCATCAGTGCTCGGAGAGCCACTCGGCCGCGAACTCGGCCTCTGCGGCGAGCAGCTTGGTGACCTGCTCGGCGATCACCGACTCGATCTTGCCGCCGATGAACGGGACGCTGACCTTGACGTCGCCGGTGGTCGACCACTCGCTGCCGCCGCCGGTGTCGGCGAGCCGGAAGGTGCCCTTGATGTCGCCGGGCACGGCGGACACCGTCGCCGACGTGGTGCCGCCGAACGCGGCGCCGTCGGGCCGCCACGACTCGACCCGCTCGACGATCAGGTCGCCCTTGATCAGGGTGCGCACGACCGACGGCAGCTTCTCGGCGGGCACCCCTTGCCGCAGCTTGAAGGTGACGCCTGCGCCGTTGGCGGTGTAGTCGAGCAGCTCGGCGTTCTTGCCCCCGAGCCTGCTTAGGCGCTCGTCGAGAAACGCCCGGTCGACGAACGCGGCGTGGACCTCGGCGGCGGGCCGGGTGAACCCGGCGCGGTGCTCGATGCGGCTTCCCATGGCCAGGAGGTTACCGTTGGTGCCCGTGACCAGCCTTCCACTCGGCGCCGACGTCCGCACCGGTGTACCCCTCCGGGCCTACACGACCCTGCGGCTCGGCGGCCCGGCCACCGATTTCGTCGCCGCCACCACCGCAGCCGAGGTCGTCGACGCGGTGCGCGCGGTCGACGCGGCGGGCACCCCGTTGCTGGTCCTGGGCGGCGGCTCCAACCTGGTCGTCAGCGACTCCGGCTTCGCGGGCACGGTCGTCCAGGTCGCCACCCGCGGCAGCAAGATCGACTGCACGTCGCCGGGCCGCGTCCAGCTCACCGTCGAGGCGGGCGAGGACTGGGACACAGTCGTCGCGGGCACGGTCGAGGCGGGCCTGGGCGGCCTGGAATGCCTGTCGGGCATCCCCGGCCTGGTCGGCGCCACCCCGGTGCAGAACGTCGGCGCCTACGGCGTGGAGATCTCCCAGGTGCTGATCTCCGTCGACCTGCTCGACCGCACCACCACCGAGGTCGTCACCCTCGACGTGGCCGAGCTCGGCCTCGACTACCGCACCAGCGTCCTGAAGAACACCGACCGCGCCGTCGTCCTCCGCGCCCGCTTCGAACTCGTCGACGACGGCCTCTCGGCCCCCGTCCGCTACACCGAGCTGGCCCGAGCCCTCGGCGTCCGCCAGGACGAACGCGTCCCCGTCGCCGACGCACGCGCCGCCGTACTGGAACTGCGCCGCGGCAAGGGCATGGTGCTGGACCCGACCGACCACGACACCTGGAGCGCGGGCTCCTTCTTCACCAACCCGATCGTCCGCGACGAGGACCTGTCGGCGGTCCTCGACCGCATCGTCACCCAGGTCGGCCCGGACGTGACCATCCCGAAGTACCCGGCGGGCGTCGGCGCGTCGAAGCTGTCGGCGGCGTGGCTGATCGAACGGGCAGGCTTCTCGAAGGGCCACGCGGGCCCCGGCGGCCGAGTCGCCCTGTCGACCAAACACACCCTCGCGCTGACCAACCGCGGCGACGCCACCACCGCCGACCTGCTCAGCCTGGCGGCCGAAGTCCGCGACGGCGTCCTGGCCACGTTCGGCGTCGAACTGCACCCCGAACCAGTCCTGGTCAACTGCACCCTCTGACCAGACCAGCCTCGCACCGCACCCGGACCGAGCCGCCCGGCTACGGCCCCCGACCGCCGCCACACCCGCGCCTCGGCCACCGCCGCCTGTGCCGTGGCGGCACGGACGTGCCGCCTGCGCACGGCGGCGATTCTCTACCGTCCGCTGTCGCGGAGCGGACAGTTCCGTCCGGGTTCGAGAGGTTTGCGAGGGCGGTCGGATTAGGTGTCCGAATAGGTCGGTTGGCAGGGGCGCAACCCCTCCCACCAGTGCGCGAGCTGCGATAGGGGCCTGACAGAATCATGCGCGTGCCGTCGAGAGAGCGTCGATATGTGATCAGGCTCGGGTGTCCGGACCGGACCGGGATCGTGGCGCGCATCGCGTCCTTTCTCACCGAGGCGGGTGGGTGGATCGTCGAGGCCGACTACCACTCCGATCCCGACACGAACTGGTTCTTCACGCGGCAGGAGGTCCGGGCGGACTCGCTGCCGTTCGGGGTCGACGAGCTGCGGGCACGGTTCGCCGATGTCGCGTCGCAGCTCAGTGACCAGTCGGACTGGAGCATCATCGACACCGGCGTGAAGCGGCGCGTGGCGATCCTGGTGTCCAAGGAAGGGCACTGCCTGTACGACCTGCTCGGCCGCGTGCACAGCGGCGAACTCGACGTCGACGTCCGCGCGGTGATCGGCAACCACACCGACCTCGCCGACATCACCGAGGCCCACGGCATCCCGTTCCACCACGTGCCGTTCCCGTCCGGCGACCCCGAGGGCAAGGTCGAGGCGTTCGACAAGCTGCGGCAGCTGGTGGACGCGACGGCGCCGGACGCGATCGTGCTGGCGCGGTTCATGCAGGTGCTGCCCGCCGAGCTGTGTGCCCACTGGGCGGGGCGCGCGCTCAACATCCACCACAGCTTCCTGCCCTCGTTCGTCGGCGCGCGGCCGTACCACCAGGCGCACAAGCGTGGGGTGAAGCTGATCGGCGCGACCTGCCACTACGTGACCGCCGAACTCGACGCGGGCCCGATCATCGAGCAGAACGTGATCCGGGTGGACCACGGGGACTCGATCGCCGACATGGTGCGCAAGGGACGCGACATCGAGAAGGTCGTACTGGCAGGCGGCCTGCGGGCGCACCTGCAGGGACGAATCCTGGTGCATGGGAACAAGACAGTGGTGTTCTGAGGCGGAACCGCGCTATCAGCACCGCGATAAGCAGCAGAACAAACGATAAGTGTTGCAGGGCAAGGGTTTTGATGGCTGACCTCCGATCTCCTGTCCAGGTTAGCCAGGGATTTCTTCGGTGGCAGTAGCTCGATCGTGTGGGGATAGTCGTTTGACATAACTTGATATTCGTGCGGGCGGCCTAAATCAATTGCCGCCCGCCGACACCTGCCGCCATCATTTCCTTGTGACCATCCGAACCGACAACCAGATCCCGACCACTGACCCCCGACCACTGTCCTTTGAGGACCTGACGGCCTGCCTTGAGCTCTCGGACAACCGGGAGTGGCCGCTCGAGGACCGCAAGTGGGAATTCCTGCTGCGGGTCGGCCAGGGCTACGGAATCGTCGACACGGACGGAAAGCTTGCCGCGTCAGCGGTTCTCACCCACTTCGGTAGCTTCGCGGCGATCAGCATGGTGCTGGTCGCCGCGAAGTACAACCGGCGCGGTCTCGGCACCAAGATCATGCGGCACGTCATGGCCGAGGCGGGCGACAGCGTCGCCACGCTCTACGCCACGCCCCTGGGCAAGCCGCTCTACGAGAAGCTCGGCTTCCAGGAGACGTCTGGCTGCGAGGTCATGACCGGCACCTTCACCGGCCGCGGGGCGGGCACCACCCGCCCCGCGGCGGCCGCCGACCTGCCCGCGATCCTGCGCCTCGACACCGAAGTCTGCGGCGCAGACCGCACCCACGTCGTGTCCCGCCTGCCCGACTTCGCCGACCGCATCCGCGTCGTCGAGCGCGACGGCGAGATCACCGGCTACGCCGCGCAGACCCGCTCGCTGTCCCAGAACGGCAGCAACCAGGTCGGCCCCGTCATCGCCGCCGACGACGCCGACGCCCGCGCCCTCATCGCGGACATCGCGACCGACGCGGGCGGTCAGACCAGGATCGACCTCGACACCGCGCGGCCCGACTTGATCGAGTGGGCCACCCAGAACGGCCTCAAACCCGTCTTCCACTGCAGCGCCATGGTCGTCGGCGGAGCCACGCTCCCCGGCGACCGTCGTCGTCTCTACGCCCCGATCCTGCAGGCCCTCGGCTAGATCAGCCGAACCAGCATCTTCCCCGTGTTGCCGCCCTCAAGCAGCGAAAGGAACGCCGAAGGCGCGTTGCGCAGCCCGTCGACCACGGTCTCGGTGTAGCGCAGTTCGCCGGACCGCACCCACGCGCCGACCTCGCGCAGGAAGTCCGCGCGCCGGTCGGCGTGGTCGCGCACGAGCAGACCGCGCACGGTGAGCCGCTTCGACACGATCTGGATCAGGTTGCGCGGCGCCGGGTTGGGCTCGGTGGCGTTGTACTGCGAGATCATCCCGCAGACCGCGATCCGCCCGTGCACGTTCAGCACCGACAGCGCCGCCTCCAGGTGCTCCCCGCCGACGTTGTCGAAGTACACCTCGATGCCCTCGGGCGCGGCCGCGGCGAGCTGCTTGACCACCCGGTCGTCCTTGTAGTTGAACGCCGCGTCGAAGCCCAGCTCGTCCAGCAGGTAGCGCACCTTCTCGGCGCTGCCCGCGCTGCCGATGACCCGCTTCGCCCCGCGCAGCCGCGCGATCTGCCCGACGACGGCCCCGACCGCGCCCGCCGCGGCCGAGACGAACACCGTGTCCCCCGGCTGGAACTCCGCGACGTCGAGCAGCCCCGCGTACGCCGTCAGACCCGGCATCCCCAGCACCCCGAGGTACGCCCCGAGCGGCAGCGACGGGTCGACCTCGACCACCGCGGCGCCGGGCAGCACGACCTCAGACCGCCAGCCGGCGTTGTGCAGCACGAACGTCCCGACCGGCAGGGAATCCACAGTGGACTCCACGATGTCGCCGACCGCCCCGCCCTCCATCGGCGCGCCGAGCGGGAACGGCGGCGCGTACGACTTCACGTCGTTCATCCGCCCGCGCATGTACGGGTCGACGCTCATCACGTGGTTGCGCACCCGCACCTCGCCCGGCCCGAGCGCGGGCGGCGTGATCTCGACGAAGGCGAAGTCGTCCAGCGAAGGCACCCCGACCGGCCGACGCGCCAGGTGCACCTCTAGCGCGGTCACGCCTCGATTTCCCGCTTCAGGTTCGCCAACAGCTCCCCGTGGATGCGGCGCAGACCGGCGGGGGCGAAGATCCGCTCGAAGAAGCCGCCGATGCCGTTGGCGCCCTCCCACGTGGTCACGAGCCGCACGACGCTCGACGAGCCCGACCCCTGCACCGTCCACGTGCTGATCAGCGTCGAATTCTTGTCCGCCTCGACCAGCACGTCCGGCTGCGGCTCGCTGACCTCGACCAGCACGTCGCGCACCCGCTTCTGCGTGGCCTGCAGTGTCCAGTGCACGACCGAGCCCGCGCCGGTCCCGCCGGAGCGCACCTCGTAGTCGCGGTAGTGCGACGTCAGGATCTTCCCGCGCACGCCCGCGTAGTCCGCGACTGCCGCGCGGACCTGGTCGACTGGGGCATCGATCGCCTGCTCGGCGACCGCCTGGACCTGGTTCATCTGATCTCCGTACCTCGATTCGGCGACGCCCGTACGCTACTCGCGTGCGGACCGAGATCACCGACCTGGACACCCTGCGCCGTCACCGCGCCGAGGGCCGCGACCTGCGCGGAATCGTCCTGACCCGCCTCGACCTGACCGACCGCGCCGACGACGCGCTGCTCCGCACGGCGCTGGACGACGCGCTCCTGCTGGGCTGCGTGCTGACCCCCGAGGCCGGGCGCCGGGCCGAGGCCGCGGGCGCGCTGGTCTTCCCCGCCGTGCCGAACCTGCCGTACGACACCTACCGCGCGACCCTCTACACCGTCGACGAGCTGTTCGCGGGCTTCGACCCCGACCGCCCGGAGTCCTATGCGGACACTCCGGACGCGCTGATCTACCGCCACGCCAAGGACACCAAGCTCGACACACTGCACGCCCTCACCGAGCGCCTGCACGACCACAGCATCTCCGAGGCGCTGGCCGACGTGCTCACCGGCCACCCCGTCGCCGTCATGGGCGGCCACGCCCTGACCCGCGACTCCGCAGGCTACCGCGACGCCGTCCGCCTCGGCATCACCCTGGGCCAGAACGGTTTCACGGTCCTCACCGGCGGCGGGCCCGGCGCGATGGAGGCCGTCCCACTCGGCGTCCGACTCGGCGATCACTCCACTATGGACAGTGTAATCGACACGCTGTCGGCGGCCCCGAAGTTCGCCAGCGGCGCCACCGTCGACACCGACGAGATCGGCCGCTGGCTCGCCGCGGGCCTCGCCGTCGACCTGCCCGCCACCGAGGTCCGCACCATCGGCATCCCCACCTGGTTCTACGGCCACGAGCCGCCGAACCCGTTCTGCCAGCTGCACGCGAAGTACTTCGCCAACTCCGTGCGCGAGGACGGCCTGCTCACCGTGGCCACCGGCGGCATCATCTACACCCCAGGCAGCGCGGGCACGGTCCAGGAGGTGTTCCAGGACTACACCCAGAACCACTACTCGTCCGTCGGCCCGCCCGCGCCAATGATCTTCCTGGGCAGCCGGTTCTGGACCGAGGACGTGCCCGCCGCGCCGCTGGTGCGCAAGCTGGCCAAGGGCAGGGCGGCCGAACCGTGGATCATGGTGACCGACGACACCGACGAGGCGGTCGCCCTGCTCCGCGCCTACGCGACGTCAGTCGAGCAGACCGGCGCGCTGGGCTAGGACGGCCGCGGTGACCCGGTTCGAGCAGCCGGTGGCCGCGAGGATCTCCGAGACGTACCCGCGCACCGTCGAGTCGGACAGCCGCAGTTCCTCGGCGATCTCGTTGTTGCTGCGCCCCATCCCGACCAGCCGCAGCACGTCGCGCAGGCGCGCCGACAGCCGGGCGACCTCGGCGGCGGCGCCGATGCGGTCGAGGTGGTGGGAGGCGAGGTGGCCCATGAGGTCGTGGGTCAGCGTCGGGTCGAGGACCGCGCCGCCGCGGGCGGCCACCCGCACCGCGCGGACCAGCTCGGCCGGGTCGACGTGCTTGAGCAGGAAGCCCTTCGCGCCGAGGCGCAGCGCCGAGGCCACGGCCTGGTCGGCGTGGAAGGTGGTCAGCACGACGACGGCGGGCATCACCGGCAGTCTGCGCAGTTCGCGCAGCGCGTCGAGGCCGTCCATCCTGGGCATCCGCAGATCGAGCAGCAGGACGTCGAGTTCCTGGGTGCGGGCCAGCTGCAGCGCCTCGCCGCCGTCGGCGCCCTCGCCGACGACGTGCAGATCCGGCGCCGAGGCCAGGATCTTCGAGACGAACGCGCGCGCCATCGGCTCGTCGTCCACCACACCGACGCGCACGGTCGCCCGCTCCACCGCCGGACCGTCCACATCGAACTGCGTTGTCACTGGTTCGCCCCTTCCAGTCAGCTTGGTGAATAGGACCCGACATTGAGGGGTTGCGGCTACCGACCTTCGTAGGTTATTCGGGTGAACGCCCCAGACCGTCGAGGGTGACCGCACCGGGCAGGGCGGCGAGCACGCCGCCGGGCACGAGCAGCTTGCTGCCCCGGATGCCGCTGCCGATGACCACCTCGGGCGCCGCGGCGACGGCGGCGTCGATCAGCAGGGGCCAGCCCGCGGGCAGCCCGATCGGGGTGATCCCGCCGTAGGCCATCCCGGTCTCGGCGACGGCGCGGTCCATCGGCGCGAACGACGCCTTGCGCACCTCGATGGTGCGCCTGGCCAGCCCGTTGACGTCGGCGCGCGTGGTGGCCAGCACCAGGCAGGCGGCGAGTTTCTCGTCGCCGCCCCGCTTGCCGAGCACGACCACGCAGTTCGCCGACGCGTCGAGCGGTGTGCCGTACGCGGCGCAGAACTCGGCGGTGTCGGCGAGGTCGGGGTCGATGGCGGCGACGCCGACGCGGTCGGCGCCGTCGAGGGCCGCAAGCGCTTTCGCCACCGGCTCGGCAAGGAGTTCGGGGTGGTCGAGCGCGGGGAGGACGGTCAGGGTTCCGGCGATGCTCCAGGTCACCCGTCCCAGGCTAGCCGGCACCGACCGGCCATGGCGAAAACCGGCAGGGCCACGACGTATCTGGGCGCGGACCACCCCCTCCTAGGTGGTGTCCGTGGAAATACTCAGAGGAGGGACCACATGAGCCCCGATCGACCGCACCCGTCGGAGATCGCGGCTGTCCGAGAGACCCTTGCCCAGCAGGGCCACCCGTGGCAGGCCGCCGAGACCCGGATGAGCCGACTCCCCGCCGAGTGGCGCGCCGCCCGCCTGGGTGTGCCCGCGCCGAGCGCCGAGGAGATCGCCGCCCGCGAAGGCCAGCCCGAGGCCATGGCCGCCGCCGCGCAGGCCGCCGACGCCGCCCTTCCCGCCAAGTTCGACTTGCGCGACGTGGGTGGCCGCAACTTCGTCACCGGGGTCCGTGACCAGGGCGGATGCGGTTCCTGCGTCGCCTTCGGCACCGTCGCGGCGATGGAGAGCACCGCCGCGCTGACCCGCGGCGCCCCCGGCCTGTCCCTCGACCTGTCCGAGGCCCACCTGTTCCACGTGCACGCCAAGGCACGCGGCTACACCTGCGGCTCCGGGTCGTGGCCCGACGACCTGTTCGCCGACACCGCCGCCATCGGCGTCACCTTCGAGGACTACTTCCCGTACAACGACGCGGGCACCGGCTCGCCCAACACCGACTGGCCCAACCGGCTGGCCAAGTCCGTCGGCGTCACCGACCTCACCGCGAACCCGGCCGCGATCAAGGCCCACATCAGCACCTACGGCGCGGTCGCCACCTGCTTCGTCGTCTACGACGATTTCTTCCACTACCGCTCCGGCGTCTACCGGCACACCACGTCGACCGTTGCGGGCGGGCACTGCGTCGCGCTGATCGGCTGGGACGACGCCGCGGGCTGCTGGATCGGCAAGAACTCGTGGGGCACCGGCTGGGGCGACGGCGGCTACTTCCGCATCGCCTACGGCGACTCGTTCATCGAGGACTACCCGGGCGCCCGCCCGACCGTGTTCGGCGTCAAGTCGGTGAACCTGAAGGCGTGGCTGCCCGCGCAGCGCGCGCTGCGGCTGTTCGCCACGGCCAACGACGCCAACGGCTGGGCCTACCTGCAGAACTACGGCTGGGCGCACGTCGCGGGCGGCGCGGCCACCACGACCAACAAGCTCGCCGAGCTGACCCACGCGCGGGCGAGCGGCCACCTGGTCACGCCCTACATCAACGGCACCGAGCTGAGCACCGTGCTCGTCGCGGACTGAAGGGACTCGCCATGACCACCACCGTTCCGCGGCGAGCCCGCAAGAACGCGTCCACCGCGCCGGAACTGCCGGTCGACGTGGATATCGCCTCGATCATGCCGCCCATCCCGGCAGGCGTGGACGGTGTCAGTGCGGCTGTCGCCGAGTCCGCCGCGCCGATGCCGCCGAGCCTGGACGCAGCCGCGCCGCGGGCCGCGGGCTGGGTCACCAACCGGATGATCACCCACCTGTGGTCCTACGACTCCAGCACCGGCGTGTGGGTGTGGGTCGACGGGATCGGCTGGAAGCGGTTGTCCCCGGCATCGGAGTCCGGGCACAGCCACATGACCGTGCTCGCGACCATGGCCACCCACGACAACCTGTCGGTCGACTACCACGAGGACGCATCGGGTCGGATCGACCAACTGCTGGTCTGACCCCCAACAACGTGCGGGCCGGATGGGTGCAGGGGACCCGTCCGGCCGCACACTCCCCAAGAAGGTCGGGTATGCGAAGAGGAGCCAGCCATGGCGTTGGTGCACCTGTCGGCGGCGGACGCCGACGGGCCGACGGAGTTACACCGTGGGGACACGGTGGAACTGAGGCTGCCGGAGTCGCCCACGACGGGCTACCGGTGGCGATGGCGGCTGCCGGTGACCCTGCGCATGGTGGCCGACGAGCACGTCGACGCCATGACGACCAGGCTGGACGCCCCGGGCGCGGCGGGCGAGCGCAGGCTCGCCTTCGACGTCACCGCGGCGGGGCTGCACGAGCTGCGCGCCGAACTCGCCCGGCCGTGGGAGGGCGAGGCGCGGGAGGCGTTGACCTTCGTTTTGCACGCGTTGTGAAATCCGCGAAGCTGATATTCACCAGTTCGAGTGAGCCCAGCCGTAATCCGACGCATCGGCCCACTTCAGAGCGATGTAAATATAGCCACGAGAATGCACAACCCCGGCAGACGAAAGATGGGGTGGGAGCGGTGACCGAGCTCCGCACGGCGAGGACCAATCCGCCCTGGGAGGGGCTGGAGGGGTCCGAGCGACACGCGGCCTGCATGATCGCGGCGCGCGAAGGCCACAAGGGCGCGCTGGACGTGCTCGTGGCCGAGCTGACACCGCTGGTGTGGCACGTCGCGCGCGGAACGGGACTGGACCGGTCGGCGGCCGAGGACGTGGTGCAGACGGTCTGGCTGGCGCTGCTGCGCCACGTCGACCGGCTCGCCGAGCCGCGCGCCCTGGTCGGCTGGCTCATCACGACCGCGCGCCGCGAGGCCAATCGGACCCGGCAGCGCGGCAACGGCCAGGTCGAGCTGTCGCCCGAGGTGGCCGAGCACCAGCTCAGCACCGAACCGATGCCCGAGGCCGAGGCGCTGCGCGGCGAGCGCGACCGCAAGCTGTGGGCGGCGTTCAAGCGGCTGCCCGTGCGGTGCCAGGAGCTGCTGCGCCTGACGGTGCTGGCGGGCCGGGCCGAGTACCGGATCGTGGCCGAGCGGATGAACATGCCGCACGGCAGCATCGGCCCCACGCGTGGCCGCTGTCTCACTTCCTTGCGCGACCTGTACGACGATGGGGACGGGGACCACCGATGAAGACCGACTACGACATGGAACCCGCCGAGCGGGACTACTGGCTGGCCCAGGTCACCCACCTCGTCGACAACCTGGACCCGGTGCCCGACGGCCTGGTCGAGCGCGCCCAGTTCGCCATCGCCATCGAGGACATCGACGCCGAGGTGGAGCTGGAGGCGGCCCGCTGGGCTGACCAGCGCCCGCTCGTCGGCGTGCGCAGCGGCGCCCCGGGGACGATCACCTTCTTCGTCGGCGACCTGACCGTGATGGTCAACGTCACCCGAACGGGCGAACGTCAGCGGATTGACGGCTGGCTGGTGCCCGCGGGCGAGCACGGCGTCGAGGTGCGCGTGGCCGACCACGGCTCGACCGCGACCACCGCCGACGAGGGCGGCCGGTTCGTCCTGACCGAGGTTCCACGTGGAACCACGCAGATCCTGGTCAGGATGAACGGCGGCAAGCCGCGCACGGTGGTCACCCCTACCGTCGTGCTGTGATCCCGGCGAGCGCGGCGGGCAACGGCTCGCGGTGCACGACACCGACCTGCTTCGTCGCGCGAGTGAGCGCGACATAGAGGTCGTTGGCACCCCTCGGGGACTCGGAGACGACGACTCCAGGCTCGACTAGCACCACCGAGTCGAACTCCAGGCCCTTCGACTGGCGGACGGTCAGCACGACGACCTTGTTCTCCAGGTCGGGCTGGTCGCCGACGCCCGCGTCCGGCACCCGGGCCACGACGGCCGCGGCGATGTCGGCGGACAGCGACTCGGGGACGAGGACGGCGAGCGTGCCGGGCTCGGTGTGGCCCGCGACGAGATCGGCGACCGCGGCCGGGAGCGCGTCGGCCTGGTGCCGCCACGGCGCGGTGCCGGACTCGCGGACCGAGCGCGGTGGGTCGATGTCCACGTGCAGGCCCGCCAGAACCTCGGCGGCCACGGCCATGATCTCGGCAGGCGTGCGGTAGTTCACCGTCAGCTCGGTCAGCCGCCAGCGGTCTTCCACATAGGGCGCGAGAGCGGCCGACCACGAGTCGGTGCCCGCGAGGTCGCCGGTCTGGGCGACGTCGCCCACCAAGGTCATCGAGCGCGACGGGCAGCGCCGCATGAGCACGCGCCAGGCCATCGGGGACAGCTCCTGGGCCTCGTCGACGATCACGTGGCCGAAGGTCCACGCGCGGTCGGCGGCGGCACGCTCGGCGGCGGTGCGGTAGTCCTCGTCGTCGTGGCGGGCGGCGAGGCGGCCCGCGTCGATCAGGTCGTAGGCGGTGAGGATGTCCGGGTCGGCGTCGTCCTCCATCTGCAGGATGTCGAGGACACCCTGCGCGTAGTCCTGTTCCTCGCGGCGGCGGCGTTCGGCGGCGGCGCGTTCGGCGCGGTCGTCGACGCCGAGGAGTTCGGCGGCCTCGTCCAGCAGGGCGGCGTCGGCGGCGGTCCAGCCCGCGTCGGGGTCGCGGCGCAGGAGGTCGCGGTCGGCGATGTCGGGGAACGCGGTGGCCAAGCGGGTGTCGTCGGCGTAGAGGTCGGTCAGGAACCGCTGCGGGCTGAGCAGCGGCCAGAGCTGGTTGATCGCGTCCTGGACCGCGTCCTCCTCGGCGAGTTCGCGGCGGATGTCGGCGAGATCGGCCTCGTCGAGGAACTCGGCACCGAGGCGGTCGGCCTCCTGGCGGGCGAGGGCGGCGACGATGGCCTCGGCGAACACGGGACGCGCCTCATTGTGCGGGCGGCGGGTGCGGCGGGCGCGGGTGCGGGCGGCGGCGACGGTTTCGCGGTCCAAGACGAGTTCCTCTCTCTCGACAACAAGGACCACGGGTTCGTCGGGGAGTTCCTGGCGGTCGCGGACGGCCCGGCGGAGGGCGTCGACCATCGTGATGCGGCCCTTGATCTCGGCGGCCGCCGCGGGCTCGTGGCGCGTGCCGACGACACCCGGGTACAGCTCGCCGACGGTCTGCAGGAGCACGCCGGTCTCGCCCAGCGACGGGAGCACCTGGCCGATGTAGCGCAGGAAGGTCGAGTTGGGGCCGACGATCAGCACGCCGCGGCGGGAGAGCTGCTCGCGGTAGGTGTAGAGCAGGTAGGCGGCGCGGTGCAGGGCGACGGCGGTTTTGCCGGTGCCGGGGCCGCCCTGGACGACGAGGACACCGTTGAGTCCGGAGCGGATGATCTCGTCCTGCTCGGCCTGGATGGTCTCCACTATGTCGCTCATCCGGCCGGTGCGGTTGGCCGTGAGCGCGGACAGCAGGGCGGCCTCGCCCGCGAGTCCCTCGTGGACGTGCTGCTCGCCTGCGTCGAGGTCCAGCACCTCGTCGTCGACGGCGGTCACCTTGCGTCTGCTGGTGCGGATGTGGCGGCGCCTGCGGACGCCGTCCGGGGAGGCGGCGGTGGCCAGGTAGAACGGCCGCGCGGCCGGAGCGCGCCAGTCGAGGAGAAGCGGCTCGTAATCGTTTTCCTCGTCGAACAGGCCGATGCGGCCGATATAGGAACGAGTGTCGTCGGAGAAGTCGAGCCTGCCGAAACACAGGCCGTTCTCCACCGCGCTGTAATGCGCCAACTGCTCGCCGTAATGCGCGGTCGCGGCGTCGCGCTGGGTCATCGCCTGCGGGTTGCTGCTGGTCTCGCGCAGGGTCTTGGCCAGCCGAAGGTCGGTGTCGGCCCGGAGTTCATCGAGGTGCGCGTAGAGCAGGGAAACGTATTCCTGCTCAGCGTCGAGCTCGGTTGACAAACGCCCTCCATCTGACATATAATTCATTTCACTGCGGCCGATCATTGGCCGCATTTCTTGTTTCGACCATCGAATATACCGCGAATCAGCGCGCGATTTCAGGCACCCGGTCGAGTCAGTCCCGCAGCCGCCGCGCCGCGGCTCAGGACAGTCGCGTCGGTCCGGTCCAGCGCCTGCTCGCCACGCGCGGTCTTCGTCGCGGCGGTCAGGTCGAGCAGGCGGATGGGCGGGCCGAGGTCGACGAGCGTGGGCAGGTACTCGGCCTTGTCGACCGTCCAGCCCTGCGCGGACTTGGTGAACCGGAACCGCGCGAGGACGCCTTCCTCGGTGTTGCCCTTGGGCTGCTCGTGCTTGGCGACGTGGTTGCCGAGGCCGTAGGTCACCCACTTGCCGTTGACCTTCTCGAAGGGCTGCACCACGTGCGCGTGGTGGCCGATGATCAGGTCGACGGCCGGGTCGGCGAGCACCTGCTTGGCGATGCGCACCTGGTCGGCCGACGGCTCGTGCTTGCCTTCGATCCCCCAGTGCAGGCTCGCCACGACGACCTCGGCCCCGGCCGCCCTGGCCGCTTTCGCCTCGGCGATCACGGCTTTGGGGTCGATGAGGTTCGCCATCCACGGCACCGGGCGGGTCGTGCCCTTGTTGAAGCCGAAGGTGTAGGAGAGGAAGCCGACCTTCACCCCGGCGACGTCGCGCACCAGCGGTTCGGCCGCCTCGGCCGCGTTCCTGGCCGACCCGGTGTGCTCGATCTTGACCGCGTCGAGCGCGTCGAGGGTGCTCGTGACACCGGCCGCGCCCTGGTCCATGGTGTGGTTCGAGGCGGTCGAGCAGACGTCGACCCCGATGGCGGCCAGCGCCTCGACGACCTCGGGGGGCGCGTTGAAGGTCGGGTAGCCCTTAAAGGGCCCTTTGGCTCCGGCGATGGGGACTTCGAGGTGACAGAGGGCGACGTCGGCCTGCTCGATGGCGGGCTTGACGCCCGCGAAGAGCGGCTTGTAGTCGCGGGTGCCGTTGCCGTCCTCGGTGGCCTGGTCGGTGAGGGCGGGGTGGATCAGGACGTCGCCGCCCGCGATCAGCGTGAAGGATTTCGGCTGGTCAGCGGACTTGGTCGGCGCGCTGGAGGTGTTGGGGGCCTGGGTTGTGGGGGCACCGGGCTGCGGGCTCGAACACGCGGCCAGGGCGCAGACGAGCACGACTGTGGGGAGTCGGCTGCTGCGCATGGTGGGCACGGTACTGGAGCGCCGATTCCCGACCGGCACGTACCGCGCGGCGCTCAGCGTTTGCGGCGGAAGATCACGACGGCGGCGATGGCGAGTGCGATGACGAGTGGGAGCAGCCGCTTCCTGATCGAGGGGCCTGCGAACTCCATGAGGTCGATGGGGTCGGACTCGGGCACGGCGTGAAGCTGGCGCTGGGGGCGATCCTGGACGGACTCGGCTGCAGGCGATTCGGCGGCGTTGGACTCGGCCGGGGAGGAGCCGCGAGATGCCGGATCGGCGGTGCGTTTGGGATCGGTCGCGGCAGAGGCGGGCTGGTGGCTGGGTTTCGGGGCCTCGGACTGAGCAGCGGCGGGCGCGGGCGATGTGGTTGCGGCGCCCGCAGGTGCGGACTTCGGCGCGGCACGCTCAGCGGGCGCGGGCGGTGTGGTTGGAGCGCCCGCCGATGCGGCGGGCTTCGGTTCGGCAGGCGTGGCTGCCTTGGCGGCGGTCGGCTGGGCGGGTTTGGGGGCGGCGGGTTTCGCGGGTTTGGGGATCGCGGGCTGGGGTGGGGTGCCCCCGAGTTTGGCGGACAGGCACGTGGCGAAGGACTCCAGGATCTTGCCGCCCACCTCGGCGATCATTCCCCGGCCGAACTGGGCCGGTTTGCCGGTGATCGCCAGGTCCGTGGTGACCTGGCCGGTGGTGGCGTCGCCCTCCGCGGTCAGGGCGACCGCGATGGTGGCCGCGGCGGTGCCGTTGCCCCGGGAGTCCTTGCCCGCGGCCTTGATGGTGGCCTTGTGGGTGTCCTCGTCTGCCTCGGTGAACTCGCCGGTTCCCTTGTAGAGCAGGGTGATCGGGCCGAGTTTGACCTTCACCGTCCCGGCGAACGTCGTGCCCGCGTACTCGGTGAGGGTGGCACCGGGCATGCAGAGGGCCACGCGTTCCGGGTCCATGAGGGTGGCCCAGACGGTGTCGATGTCGGCTGGGACGGTGAAGGTGTGGGCGAGCTGCATGTCAGACGCCCGCGGCGGCGGTGAGGGCTCGGCCGGTGAGGACGCGGGCCAGGTGTTGGCGGTAGGCGGGGTCGGCGTTGGCGTCGGTGGTGGGCGAGGTCCCGTCCGCGGCGTGGCCCGCGGCGGACTTGATGGTCGCCGCGGTGGCGGGGTGGCCGATCAGGGCCTCCTCGACGGTCTTGGCGCGGACCGGCACCGAGGCCATGTTCGTCAGGGCGACGCGGGCCTCGGCGATGGTGCCGCGCTCGGCGCGGACGGTGGCGGCGACGCCGACGATGGACCAGGACTGGGCTACGCGGTGGAACTTCTCGTAGTGGGCGGTCCAGCCGGTGTGCTTGGGGATGCGGACCTCGACGAGGATCTCGTCGGGGCGCAGCGCGGTGGTGAAGTAGTCGACGAAGAAGTCGGCGGCCGGGACGGTGCGCCTGCCGTCCATTCCGGACACGACGAACACCGCGTCCATGGCCAGCGTCGGCGCGAGCAGGTCGCCTGCCGGGTCGGCGTGGGCGAGGGCGCCGCCGAAGGTGCCGCGGTGGCGGACCTGGGGGTCGGCGACGACGTCGGTGGCGAGCTGGATCAGCCGGGCGTGCTCGGCGACCAGCGGGTCGCGTTGGACGTCGTAGTGCGTGGTCATGGCGCCGATGACGATGTGGTCGCCGTCGTCGCGGATGCCGCGCATGGCGGTGACGCGGCCGAGGTCGATCAGCTTCGTGGCCGCGGACAGGCGCATCCGCAGTACCGGGATGAGGCTTTGGCCGCCCGCGAGGACCTTGGCGTCCTCGCCCGCCTCGGACAGCGCGCGGACCGCGTCGTCCACTGTGGAGGGTGCGACGTAGTCGAAGGCCGCGGGGATCATCGGGCACCTCCTGCCTGCAGGGCGGACCATACGCGCATCGGGGTGCACGGCATGGGGATGTCGGTGACGCCGAGGTGGCGCACGGCGTCGATGATCGCGTTCACCACGGCCGGGGTCGAGGCGATGGTGCCCGCCTCGCCGACCCCCTTCGCGCCCAACGGGTTCGTGGTGGACGGGGTCTCGGTGCGGTCGGTGATGAATGTCGGCAGGTCGGCCGCGGACGGGACCAGGTAGTCGACGAACGTGCCCGTGGTCAGCGTGCCGCTCTCGTCGTGGATGGCTTCCTCGTAGAGCGCCTGGGCCAGTCCTTGGGCGAGGCCGCCGTGGACTTGGCCGTCGACGATCAGCGGGTTGATCACCTTGCCGACGTCGTCCACGCACACGTACTTGCGGATCTTCACCATCCCCGTCTCGGTGTCGACCTCGGTGGCGCACAGGTGGGTGCCGTGCGGGAAGGAGAAGTTCTCCGGGTCGAACGTGGCCTCGGAGTCGAGCGTCGGTTCGATGCCTTCGGGCAGGTCGTGGGCGGCGAACACGGCCAGGGCGATGTCGCCGATGCCGGTGGACTTGTCGGTGCCCTTGACCGTGAACTGCCCGCCCGCGAACTCCAGGTCGTCCTCGGCGCACTCCATCATGTGCGCGGCGACGCGGCGGGCCTTCGCGATGACCTTCTCGCCCGCCTTCAGCACCGCGATGGCGCCGACCGTCAGCGACCGGGAGCCGTAGGTGTCCATGCCCTTCGCCGCGACCTGGGTGTCGCCGTGCAGGACCTCGACGCTGTCGAACGGGACGCCGAGCTGGTCGGCGACGATCTGGCTCCACGCCGTCTCGTGGCCTTGGCCGTGCGCCGACGATCCGGTGACGACCTCGACCTTGCCGCTGGGCAGCATCCGGATGGCCGCGTGCTCCCAGCCGCCCGCGCCGTAGGACAGGGCGCCGAGGACGCGGGATGGGGCCAGGCCGCACATCTCGGTGAACGTGGAGATGCCGATGCCCAGCTGCACCGTGTCGCCGCGGTCGCGGCGTTCGCGCTGCTCGGCCCGCAGGCCGTCGTAGTCGAAGAGTTCCTTCGCGCGGGTGGTCGCCGCCTCGTAGTTGCCCGAGTCGTACGTCATCCCGGCGACCGTGGTGAACGGGAACTCGTCGTGGGTGATCCAGTTCTTCTCGCGCACCTCCAGCGGGTCCATGTCGAGCTCGGCGGCCAGCTCGTCCATGAGCCGCTCGATCGCGAACGTCGCCTCCGGCCTGCCCGCGCCGCGGTAGGCGTCGGTCGGGGTCTTGTTGGTGAACACATTGGTGCAGGCGAAGTGGTACGCGGGGAACTTGTAGATCGCGTTGTACATGAAGGCGCCGAGGATCGGCACGCCCGAGGTGACCAGGCGCAGGTAGGCGCCCATGTCGGCGAGCAGCTCGACCTTGAGGCCGGTGACCGTGCCGTCGCGGCGGGCGGCGAGGGTCAGCTTCTGCAGCTGGTCGCGGCCGTGGTGGGCCGACAGCAGCGACTCCGACCGGGACTCGGTCCACTTGACCGGCTTGCCCAGCCGCTTGGCGGCGAGCAGGCAGACGACTTCCTCCGGCGTGACCTGGAGTTTGCCGCCGAAACCGCCGCCGACGTCCGGGGCGATGACGCGCAGCTTGTGCTCGGGGGTGTCCGTCGTCAGCGCCAGCATCAGCCGCAGGATGTGCGGGATCTGCGTGGACGACCACATCGTGTACTGCTCGCCCGTCGGGTCGACCACGACCGAGCGCGGCTCCATGAACGCCGGGATGAGCCGCTGCTGGCGGTAGGTGCGCTCGATCAGCACCTCGGCGTCGGCGATGGCGGCCCCGACGTCGGAGCCGGTGCCCGCCTCGGCCGAGTCGAAGATCCACACGGCGGACTTGTTCGTGCCCAGGTCGGGGTGGACCAGATCGGCGCCGTCGGCGACGGCGGATTCGAGGTCGAGCACCAGGGGCAGGTCGTCGTAGTCGACGTCGATGAGTTCCAGCGCGTCGTGGGCGACCGCCTTGCTGCGGGCGATCACGACGGCGACGGCCTCACCGGCGAAGTTGACCGTGTCGACGGCCAGCGAGGGCGCGGGCGGCGCCTTCTGCTCTGCGGTGACCGGCCACGCGCACGGCAGGCTGCCCTGCTCGTCGGCCAGGTCGGCGCCGGTGAACACGGCGATCACCCCGGGCCGGGCCTTGGCCGCGGTCGTGTCGATCGAGGTGATGCGGGCGTGCGCGGACGGGCTGCGCAGGAAGGCGACGTGCAGCAGGCCCGGCAGCGTCAGGTTGTCGGTCCAGCGGGTGCGGCCGGTGATCAGCCGCGCGTCCTCTTTGCGGGCCCTGGCCCTGCCGACCTCGGGCTCGGCGGTCGCGGTCATCACTCGCCTCCGGTGACCTGGCTCGGGGTACGGACATCGGTCACGCGCTCGACCTCGGGGCCCGCGCCCGGCCGCATGTGGTGGGCGGCGTCGCGGACGGCCTTGACGATGTTCTGGTAGCCCGTGCAGCGGCAGAGGTTGCCTTCGAGGCCGTGCCGAACGGCGTCCTCGTCGGGGTCGGGGTTGTCGGCGAGCAGGTCGATCGACTGCATGATCATCCCTGGCGTGCAGAACCCGCATTGCAGCGCGTGGTTGTCATGGAAGGCCTGTTGGACCGGGTGCAGCTTGCCGTCGCGGGCGAGCCCTTCGATCGTGGTGACCTCGCAGCCGTCGGCCTGCACCGCGAGCACCGAGCAGGACTTCACGCTGTGGCCGTCGAGGTGGACCGTGCAGGAGCCGCAGTTGCTCGTGTCGCAGCCGACGACGGTGCCGACCTTGCCCAGGGTGTCGCGCAGGTAGTGCACCAGCAGTTGTCGAGGCTCGACGTCGTCGGCATAGCTGGTGCCGTCGACGTTGACGGTGATGCGCATCGTGCCTCCAAGCGGGAGCGGGGTGACGGGGCTCACAAGCGAGCGTCCCCCTGTTCGCCCACCCCCACAACCCCATGCGCCTCGCCTGTGGATAACTCCACAGTCCCGCCTCCCCGAATTTCTAAGGTTGGCCAGATCCGGATCACGTTCCGACTCGCGGCCACCGTGGTCGGCCGCCGACACGGTCCCCTTAGGGCAAGTCATCGACGCCTAGAGATCTAGGACGATTCGTCCCCCATTAGTGGTCATCAGCGCGGTGATAGCCGCCATCAGGTCCGGTTCGGCGCCACGCGACTCCGCGTGCGCCACAAGGAGGTTGACCGCGTGGCGTTCGCTGTCGAGCCAGTCCGGCCAGCGGTCGCGCGCGTCGGCGTAGAGCGCGGCGAAGTCGGGTTCGGGCTTGTCCGTCACCTCGATGAGCCACTGGAAGTAGTCGACCAATGGGGTGACCGCGGCCCGATCGACCGCCGGACCGTGACCGGGGACGAGGTGCTTTGCCTCGAACGCGGGAAGCCAGCCGAGCAGCACCTCCAACCAGCCGCGCACGTTCCCCTGGATCGCCAGTGGACAGACGCCGACGAACAGGAGATCACCGGTGAACAGCACCCCGTCGGCGGAATCCCACACCACGAGGTCGCCGGCCGTGTGCGCCTTGACCGGCACGGGGTGAATCTCCGGGACGCGCCCGCCGAGGTCGACCGCCTGGACCGCCTCGACCTCGGTGATGTCGGCGGGCGGGTCGATGTCGCCCCACACCGAGCAGTCGAACACCTGCGGGAAGGTGTGCGGACCGGCTTTGACCTCGTGCGCGGTGGCGGTCCGGGCGAGGACCGTGCCGCCCCGGCCGCGGACCGCGCCCGCGCCGTTCGCGTGGTCGCCGTGGGCGTGGGTCAGCGCCAGCGTGAGCGGCCGGGCGCCGAGGTCGGCGTCAACCGCGGCTAACAGTCGACGAGTGAGCCCCTCTGTCGCGCAGGTGTCGATCAACAGGCCGCCGTCAGCGCCGCGAATCCAGCCAGAGTTGGACTGGTACCACCCACCGGGCGCCTGGATCGAGACGCTGACGGAGTCGGTGAGCGCCGAGACGGACGCGCGTGGAGGCATGGCGGCACCGTGGCAGAGCAAGATCGGCGCGCGGAAGGGCCAGCCGAGTGATTAGTCGCCGTGGATGCGGCCCGACAGTCCGGTCAGGCGTTCACCCTTGCCGCCCCACCGCATCGCGATGATCTCCGCCGCGATCGACACCGCGGTCTCCTCCGGGGTGCGCGCGCCCAGGTCGAGGCCGATCGGCGACGACAGCGCGGACAGTTCGCTCTCGGTCAATCCGGCCTCGCGCAGGCGGGCCATCCGGTCGTCGTGCGTGCGCCGGGAGCCCATCGCGCCGACGTAGGCGAGCTTGCCGCGCAGCGCGACCTCCAGCACCGGGACGTCGAACTTGGGGTCGTGCGTCAGCACCGTCACCACGGTCCGCGAGTCCACCCGACCGGCGGCGATCTCGGCGGCGAGATAGCGGTGCGGCCAGTCGACGACGACCTCGTGCGCCCCCGGGAAGCGGCTGACCGTGGCGAACACCGGCCGCGCGTCGCACACGGTCACCCGGTAGCCCAGGTAGGTGCCGAGGCGGGCCATGGCGGCGGCGAAGTCGATCGCGCCGAAGACGAGCAGGCGGGGCGGCGGCTCGAACGAGTTGACGAAGACGGTCAGGCCCTCGCCGCGCCGTTCGCCGTCCGGCCCGTAGACCAGGGTCCCGGTGCGGCCGACGTCGAGCAGGCCGCGGGTGTCGTCGACGATCGCCGAGTCGATGCGCGCCGACCCGGTGGTCCCCTCGACGCGGTCCGGCCAGACCACCAGCCGCGCGCCCACGAGAGAGGGGTGGGCGACGACCGTCGCGACCGCGACCGGAACCTCCGCGTGGACCGACTCCGCCAGCGACATCAGGGCGGGGAACGACTGGAGATCGACCTTCTCGACGTAGATGTCGATGATCCCGCCGCAGGTCAGGCCCACCGCGAACGCGTCGTCGTCGCTGACGCCGTAGCGCTGCAGCGCGGGCTTCCCGGTCTCCAGCACCTCCCGGCCGACCTCGTAGACCGCGCCCTCGACGCACCCGCCGGACACGCTGCCCGACACCGTCCCGTCCGCGGCGACCAGCATCGACGCGCCCGGCGCGCGGGGTGCCGATGAGAACGTGGCGACCACGGATCCGATGGCGACGGACTCACCGGCCGAGCACCGGCGGACCACCTCGTCGAGCACGTCACGCACGGCGCACCTCCTGCAGCAGTCGGTCGAGCGTGGCCAGGCTGTGTCCGGCCAGCAGACGATGAATGTACGGAAGCGCCACCGCGATCCCGGACTGCACCGGCTGGTAGGCCGGGTTGCCCGCGTGCGGGTTGACCCAGAGCACCCGGTGCGCGAGCCGCGACAGCCGCTCCATCTGTGTGCCGAGCAGGGCCGGATCGCCGCGCTCCCATCCGTCGGAGAACACCACGACGACGGCCTGCCGAGCGGCGCCGCGCTGGCCCCAGCGGTCGAGGAAAGCGCGCAGCGTCTCGCCGAGCCGAGTGCCGCCCGCGAAGTCGGGGACCGCCCGCGCGGCCGCGGCCAGGGCGAACTCGGGGTCGCGCTGCCGCAGCTGCCTGCTCACCCTGGTCAGCCGGGTGCCGAGGGTGAACACCTCGACCGGTGACCGCCGGGCCATCGCGTGGGCGAAGCGGAGCAGCGCGTCGGCGTACGGCGACATCGAGCCGGACACGTCGATGAGCAGCACGATCCGGCGCGGACGGCTGCGGCGGCGCTTGCGGGCCAGCCGGACCGGTTCCCCACCCGCGGCGCGCAGGATGCGCAGCGTGCGGTGCTCGTCGATCGGCCCGCGCCGGTCGGGCCGCCAGCGCAGGGCGGGCCGCAGCGGCGGGTCGGGACGCAGCAGGGCGATGAGTTCACGCAGGTGGGCGCGCTCTTCGGCGGTCAGGCCGGAGATGTCGCGGTGGCGGATGACCTCGGTGTCGCTGGCCGCGCGCTCGACGTCGCGCACCGTCTGCTCGGCGCCCGCGCCGGACCCTGAAACCCGGATGAAGCCCCGCTGAGCTGCTGGTTTACGCGTCCGCTTCGGCACGCCGGGGGCCTCGCCCGCGAACCAGGCGTGGAAGGCGTCGTCGTAGCGCGGGAGGTCGTCGGGCTCGGCGCACAGCGTCAGCCTGCCCGCCCAGTAGAGCTGGGAGACCTCGGCGGGGTCGACCAGGGAAACCGCGTCCAGATAGGCCCTGACCTGGGCGGGACCGCACGCCACCCCGGCTTCGCGCAGCGCGGCGGCGAAGCCGACCAACCCGGGCAGCGGGTCCATCTCCCCAGTGTGCGCCCTCAGACGACCTCTTCGACGAGGTCGGCGAGCACGGCGCGGCAGTCGGCCAGCACCTTCTTGCCGCGCTTGGTCGTCTTGTAGAGCCGGACGCGCCTGCCGTCGACCACGTCGCCGCGCGATTTCAGCAGGCCCGCCTCCTGCAGGCGGTGCAGCAGCGGATAGAGCGTGCCGGGCGAGACGCTGTAGCCGTGGGCGGTCAGCGCCTCGGTCACCCAGGCCCCGTGCACCTCGGCGGACAGGGCGTACTGGAGCACGCGCAGCCGCAGCGCGCCGTTCTTGAAGTCCCGGACCACATCCATCGGCTCACGATATCGGGCAACGATATCGGATGTCGAGTTCTGATGATCCTTTTTATTTCCCTTGGCAAGATCCGCTGATATCGCGATCCGATATCAGCGGCCGATCTTACCTTTCTTGACACGGACGTGTGAATCCCGACACGGCCGGGCCACAAATGCGCGACGACCTGGGTTAACTCCGAGTAAAGTACCCAGGTCACAGCCCCGGTGAAAGGTAGGACATGCGTTCGTCGAAGCGGTGCGCCAGATGACGGTTGTCGACCAGTCGACCCCTCTGCTCCACACTCCAGACCTCTTGGCCGACGCCGCCGAACGCGGGCTCGCCGTGTTCCGCGCGGGCCCGGAGAGCGCTCCCCGCACTCTGCTGGACATCCTGGCCGCGACCGCCACCCAGCACCCCGCCGCCGACGCGATCGACGACGGCACCACCGTCCTCACCTACCGCGCCCTGCTGATCGAGGTCGACGCGCTGCGCCGCAGGCTCAACGACGCGGGCATCGGCACCGGCGACCGGGTCGGCGTCCGCGTCCCCTCCGGCACCGCCGACCTCTACGTGTCCATCCTGGCCGTCCTCGCCGCGGGCGCCGCCTACGTCCCGGTCGACTTCGACGACCCGCAGGACCGCGCCGACCTGGTGTTCGGCGAGGCGGGCGTGGCCGCCGTGCTCGGCGAGAACCGGGAACTCAGCCTGGTCGGCACCCCGATCGGCCTGCTGGGCGCCCCGTCCCCGGACGACGACGCGTGGATCATCTTCACCTCCGGCTCGACCGGCAAGCCCAAGGGCGTCGCCGTCAGCCACCGCTCGGCCGCCGCGTTCGTCGACGCCGAGGCCGACCTGTTCCTCGCCGACGACCCGATCAGCCCCGACGACCGGGTGCTGGCCGGGCTGTCCGTCGCGTTCGACGCCTCCTGTGAGGAGATGTGGCTGGCGTGGCGCAACGGCGCCTGCCTGGTCGCTGCCCCGCGCTCGCTCGTGCGCACCGGCGTCGACCTGGGCCCGTGGCTGGTCGAGCGCGAGATCACCGTCGTCTCGACCGTGCCGACGCTGGCCGCGCTGTGGCCCGCCGAGGCGCTCGACGACGTCCGCCTGCTGATCTTCGGCGGCGAAGCCTGCCCGCCTGAGCTGGCCGAACGCCTTGCCGTCCCGGGCCGCGAGGTGTGGAACACCTACGGCCCGACCGAGGCGACCGTCGTGGCGTGCGCCGCACAGCTCACCGGCGATGGCCCGGTGCGCATCGGCGTGCCGCTCGACGGCTGGGAGCTGGCCGTGGTCGACGCCTCCGGCGAGCTGGTGCCGATGGGCGAGTCCGGCGAGCTGGTCATCGGCGGCGCGGGCCTGGCCCGCTACCTCGACCCGGCCAAGGACGCCGAGAAGTTCGCCCCGCTGCCCGCGCTGGCCTGGTCCCGCGCCTACCGCAGCGGCGACATGGTCAAGGCCGAGCCGGAGGGCCTGCTGTTCCTGGGCCGCGCCGACGAGCAGATCAAGCTCGGCGGCAGGCGCATCGAGCTGGGCGAGGTCGACGCGGCGCTGCAGGCGCTGCCCGACGTCGCGGGCGCCGCGGCGGCCGTGCGCACCACCAAGGCGGGCAACCAGCTGCTGGTCGGCTACGTCGTCGCGGGCGCGGGCTTCGACCAAGCGGCGGCCGTCGAGCGGCTGCGGGCCGCGCTGCCCGCCGCGCTGGTGCCGCTGCTGGCCGAGGTCGACACGCTGCCGACGCGCACGTCCGGCAAGGTCGACCGCAACGCCCTGCCGTGGCCGCTGGCCGCGCTCGACACCACCAAGGTCGACCTGGCCGCGCTGTCGGACACCGAGGCGTGGCTCGCGGGCCTGTGGACCGATCTGCTGGGCATCGGCATCAGCACCCCGGACGCCGACTTCTTCACCCACGGCGGCGGCAGCCTGTCGGCCGCCCAGTTGGTGTCGAAGGTTCGCGAGGTCTACCCGACGATCTCGGTCTACGACGTCTATCAGAACGCCACGCTCGGCGCCCTCGCGAAGCTGATCGACGCGGCCAAGGCGAGTGTCCAGAGCGACCGCGAGATCGTCCCGACGCCGCGGAAAGCGCAGGTCATCCAGACCCTCGCGACCATCCCGATGCTGTCGGTCGTGGCCGCGCGCTGGATCGTCGTCCTGGCCGCGCTGAACAACCTGATCCAGCTGCCGTGGGCGCCGACGGTGTCGTGGTGGCTGGTGTTCGCGGGCTGGCTCGTGTTCCTGAGTCCGTGGGGCCGCATGGCCATCGCCGCCACAACAGCGCGCGTGCTGCTGCGCGGCGTCAAGCCGGGCACGTACCCGCGCGGCGGCGGCGTCCACCTGCGGCTGTGGGCCGCCGAGCGGATGGTCGAGCTGACCGGCGCGACCAACCTCGCGGGCGCGCCCTGGATGACGCACTACGCCCGCGCGCTGGGCGCCAAGATCGGCAAGGACGTCGACCTGCACTCGCTGCCGCCGGTCACAGGTCTGCTCAAGCTGGGCAAGGGCGCCGCGATCGAGCCCGAGGTCGACCTGTCCGGCCACTGGCTCGACGGCGACCTGCTGCACATCGGCCGCATCCGGGTCGGCGCGGGCGCCACGGTCGGCTCCCGCAGCACCCTGTTCCCGGGCGCGCGGATCGGCAAGCGCGCCGACATCGCCCCCGGCTCGGGGGTCCGCGGTTCGGTGCCGACCGGGCAGCACTGGGCGGGCTCGCCCGCCACGCGCACCGGCAAGGCCGCCCACCACTGGCCGAACCGGCGCCCGCCGCGCCGCAAGCGCTGGATCGCCACCTACGCGGTGACGTCGTTCGCGCTGGGCCTGGTCCCGGTGTTCGCCGCGGTCCCCGCGCTGCTGGTCATGGCCGCGTTCGTCGCGGGCACGCCGACGCTCGGCGCGGCGCTCGGGCAGGCGCTGATCGCCGTCCCGCTGGTCACGCTGACCTGGATGGCGGCCTACGCGCTGCTGGTTCTGGTGTCGGTGCGGGCGCTGAGTGTCGACCTGCGGCCCGGCCACCACGCGGTGCACAGCCGCGTCGCGTGGCAGGCGTGGGCCACCGAGCGGCTGATGGACCTGGCCCGCGGCGGGCTCTACCCGCTGTACGCCAGCCTGGTCACCCCGGTCTGGCTGCGGGCGCTGGGTATGAAGGTCGGCCGCGGCGTCGAGGCGTCGACCGTGCTGGCCCTGCCGAAGATGACCACTGTGGACGACGGCGCGTTCCTCGCCGACGACACCATGATCGCCTCCTACGAGCTGGGCGGCGGCTGGATGCGCATCGCCGAGGCGCGCATCGGCAAGCGGGCGTTCCTGGGCAACTCGGGGATGACCGGGGCGGGACGCAAGGTGCCCAAGGGCGGGCTGGTCGGCGTGCTGTCCTCCACGCCGAAGAAGGCCAAGGCCGGGTCGTCGTACCTGGGCATGCCGCCGATGAAGCTGCCGCGCACCGTTGAGTCGGGCGACGAGAGCACGACGTTCGCGCCGCCGCGGCGGCTGATGGTCGCGCGGGGACTGGTCGAGGTCTGCCGGGTGCTGCCGGTGATGGCGTCGGTGGCGCTCGCGGTGCTGGTCACGGCCGGTTTCCAGGCGCTGGGCCTTGGCTGGTCGCTGCTGCTCGGCGGCGCGCTGCTGCTGGGCGCGGGCGTGGTGGCGTGTGCCGTCGCGGCGCTGGCGAAGTGGACGCTGGTCGGGCGGTTCACCGCGATCGAGCGTCCGCTGTGGAGCTCGTTCGTGTGGCGCAATGAGCTGGCCGACGCGTTCGTCGAGATGCTCGCGGTGCCGTGGTTCGCCGCGCCCGCGCACGGCACGCCGCTGATGTCGATGTGGATGCGCGGCCTCGGCAGCAAGATCGGCCGCGGCGCGTGGGTCGAGACGTACTGGCTGCCGGAGTACGACCTGGTGACCATCGGCGACGGCGCCACGGTCAACCGCGGCTGCGTGCTGCAGACACACCTGTTCCACGACCGGATCATGAGCATGGCCCCGGTGACCGTGGCCGACGGCGGCACGCTCGGCCCGCACGGCATCGTGCTGCCCGGCGCGTCGATCGGCGCGCGGGCGACCGTCGGACCTGCGTCGCTGGTCATGCGCGGCGAGTCCGTGCCGGACGGGTCGCGGTGGTTGGGCAACCCGATCGCGGTATGGCAGTCGGGACGCTGACCAGTCTGTTGTTGAATGGAGCCATGAGCGCCAAGGCTGATCCGGCACGCGCCGGACAGCCCGGTGCCGCCACGTCCCACGACGCCTATCTGCCGATGCACGGCAACGGCGGCTATCGCGTCACGCATTACGACCTGGACCTGGATTACCGGGTCGGGCCCGGCCGGTTGGACGGCCGGGCCCGCCTGACGGTGGTGCCGACGCACGCGCTGAGCCGGTTCAGCCTCGACTTCGCCAAGCTGCGCGTCACGCGTGTGCTGATCGACAACAAGCCGGTGCGGTACGCCCAGCGCGGGTCGAAACTGCACATCACGCCGGTAAAACCGCTGCCGTCGCTGGCGCCGGTCACGGTGGACGTGCGGTATGTCGGCTCGCCGGTGCCGGTGCCGACGGTGTGGGGCGAGTTGGGCTGGGACTATCTCGAAGACGGCGTGCTGGTGGCCAGCCAGCCGGTCGGGGCGCCGTCTTGGTTCCCGTGCAACGACCACCCGAGCGACAAGGCCACGTACCGCATCGCGGTGACGGTGGCGTCGCCATATCAGGTGGTGGCCAACGGGGTCCTGGAGTCGCGGCGGGCGTCGGCGTCGACCACGACGTGGGTGTACCGGCTGGCGCAGCCGACGTCGGCGTACCTGATCAGTGTCCAAATCGGACGGTACGTGCTGACCGGGTCGACGTCGGAGGCGGTGCCGCAGCACGCGGCGGTGCCCGCGCGGCTGATGGTGCCGTTCCGCTACGACTTCGGCCGCCAAGCGAAGATGATCGCCGCGTTCAGCCGCATGTTCGGCCGTTATCCCTTTGACCGCTATGGCGTCGTCGTGGTGGACGCGGTATTGGACGCGCCGGTCGAGGCACAGGCATTGTCGATCTTCGGCTCGAATCATGTCGACGGGAAACGCGGTTCCGAGAACCTGGTCGCGCACGAATTGGCGCACCAATGGTTCGGAAACTCGCTGACCGTGGCCGAATGGCGACACATCTGGCTCAATGAGGGTTTCGCCACCTATGCCGAGTGGCTGTGGTCGGAGGAATCCGGCGGCGATTCCGCAGACACCCACGCCCGCCGTGCGTGGCGCGAGGTCGTGGCCCAGCCGCAGGACCTCCGACTCGCCGACCCGGGCATGCAGCGGATCTTCGACGACCGCGTCTACCTGCGGGGAGCCATGACCCTGCACGCGCTGCGCCTGAAGTTGGGCGAGGGCGCGTTCTTCGCCCTGCTGACCGAGTGGACCTCGACCTACGCGCATTCCACGGTGACCACCGACGCGTTCACGACAATGGCGCAACGGCACACACCGTGGCCACTGACCGAGTTGTTCGCCCGCTGGCTGTTCGACGCCGTCTTGCCGCCACTGCAACGATAAATAGTGGGGCCGCCGTCCGCGACGACCCCACTCCACATCCCATTCGACGCCGCCACTCGTCGGCCGGGCAGGTACCCCACAATGGTGCGACATCGCAGCGGCGAAATCGACTGAATTACGGAGTGACTAGCCCGCGAGCAGGGCGTCGAGGCCCGCCGCGATCACGCGGTCGGCGTCCTCTCGGTACTTGAGGACCGCGCCCAGTGTCACCGCGGCGCTGGCGGCGTCGAGGTCGGTTCGGTCCAGCGCGAGCAGCGCCTGGGCCCAGTCGATCGACTCGGCGACGCCCGGGGGTTTCAGGAGTTCGGCGGAGCGCAGGCGGCGGACGGCCGTGGTGATCTGGGTGGCGAGCCGGTCGCTGATGCCGGGGACGCGGCGGCGGATGATCGCGAGTTCGCGAGCCAGGTCGGGGTGTTCGAGCCAGTGGTAGAGGCAGCGGCGCTTCAGCGCGTCGTGGACTTCGCGGGTGCGGTTCGAGGTGAGCACGACCAGGGGAGGTTCGGCTGCGCGGATCTCGCCGAGTTCGGGGATGGTGACCGCGTTCTCGCTGAGCACCTCCAGCAGGAACGCCTCGAACTCGTCGTCGGCGCGGTCGACCTCGTCGATCAGCAGGACGCACGGGGCGGATTCCAGGGCGCGCAGCAACGGTCTGGCCAGCAGGAACCGGCGGGTGTAGAGCGACCTCTCGGCCTCGTCGGGGTCGACCTTGCCGTCCAGCGCGCGCAGGTGGAGGAGTTGGCGCGGGAAGTCCCAGTCGTAGAGGGCCTGGGTGGCGTCGATGCCCTCGTGACACTGGAGCCGGATCAGCTCGACGCCGAGTGCGTCGGCCAGGCCCAGGGCGAGTGACGTCTTTCCGGTGCCGGGTTCGCCTTCGCAGAAGAGCGGCTTGCCCATGCGCAGCGCCAGGAAGGCGGCGGTGGCTAGGCCGTCGTCGGCGAGGTAGCCGACGCCGTCGAGGGCCTCGGCGACCGACCGCGGGGTGGCCAGGTGCCGCATCCCGCCACGGTAGCGGACTCTCCGGGGCGACCCCGAGTCGAAAACCAGGGTCGGTCCCCGATGTCCGCGCCGCCGCGAACACGCACGCTGGGTTCATGACGAACTACCTCTACACCGACGAGCCGCCCAAGACTGTCCGCAAGCTGCGCCGCAGCCGGACCGACCGGATGATCTCCGGCGTGTGCGGCGGGATCGCCAGGGTGCTGGGCGTTGACGCGGCCATCATCCGGATCGCGCTGGTGGTCGCCACGATCCTCGGCTTCGGCACAGGCGCGCTCATCTACCTCGCGTGCTGGATCCTCATGCCGGAGGACGCCGCCTAAGCTCGGTGGGTGACTGAGCGGACGGGCACAGCGAAGATCCTGGTCCTGATCGCCGCGGCGGCGGTGTTCGCCGCCGGGGGCGTGGTCTGCTTCCTGGTGATCCTGTTCCGCAGACACCTCGCGGGCTGGCCGGTGTCCGGGGTGATCGCCTACACGCTGATCTCGCTGGTCACCGTCGGGATCGCGATGGCGATCACCATCCGCGCGACGACCGTGCGCCGGGCGGTGCTCGGTGGCGGCGGGACGCTGATCGCGGGGACGGCGGTGGCCGCCGCGACCCTGTTGCTGCTGGTCACCTGAGGAAGTCGACCAGCAGCTCCCGCAGTTCGGCGCGGTGGGTGACGAACGGCGCCGCCGAGGGGAACACGACGAGCCGGGACCTCGGGAACGCGGCCGCGACCTCGTGCGCCACCTCGACGGGGTGCAGCGGGTCGGTCTCCGCGCCGACGACCAGCACCTCCGCGGTGACCGCGCGCAGCGACTCGGGGTCCGGGACGGGGAGCTGAGTGGCGACGGCGCGCAAGGCAGGCCCGAGGCGCATCAGCGCGTCTGTCCGGTCTTCGGGATAGCGGCCTTCGCCGGGGACCAATGCCCGCAGCGCGGCCCGGTCGCACGCTTCGACGGCCTCGGCCATGGCCGTGACCAGCGCTTCCGATGAGCGCGGCCGGGACAGCGCCGCGGGGAACATCAGCACGAGCTTGCCGAACCGCCCGGGTTCGCCCGCCACCAGGGCGGACAGTGCCGCGGCGCCGAGTGACACCCCGATCGCCTGGTCGGCCTCGACCTGGCCGACTTCCTTCGCGAGCGTGCGGTAGTCCCAGTAGCCGGGGGACGGATCTGGGGCGTCGGCGTGGCCGGGCAGGGTCAGCACGATCCGCGTGCCAGACAGGCCGGACGCCGGAATACGCGCCTCACCAGCGGTGGCACCGAGGCCGGGGACGATCAGCGTGACCGGGTCACCGGAGCCGTAGGCCCGGCGAATCACCAGCGTGGACCGCGCTGCACCTCGATCAGCTTCGGGCGCACGTCGACGATGTAGACCAGCGCGGCGACCAGGCCCGCCATCCAGAAGATCCAGCCGCGGCCCGCGAAGCTGAACAGCAGCAACGCCGCCGCGGCGCCCGCCGTGATGCCGACCCAGGCCATCTTGGTCATGCGGTCGGCGGCCGAGTAGGCGTCCGGCCGCTGCATGAGCGCGTGGATGAACGCGAACACACCCACAGGCACGGCGGCCCAGTCGATGATTCGCAAGATCCAGAAGGCTGTCTGCGGCACGCCCCAAGCCTACGTGCGAACCGGCCCGGTCCACCACATGCCCTCGGCGATAGAGAAACGGACAAGTGGGTAACCAAGCGTTGTGACCGACGGCACCGACCGTTTGCAAGCAGACTGCTTGCAACAGCTAGCAGTAGCGCGTAGCGTCGGTGGTGTCACAAGGAGGCGGGATGGAAGAGACCGGACCCGGCGAGGTCAGGGCGATCGACAAGGTCGCCGACCTGGGGCGCGACATCGGTGAGTACATCAAGCACCAGCGCAACTCGGCGAAGATCTCGCTGCGCCAGCTGTCCAAACTGGCAGGTGTCTCCAATCCGTACCTGAGCCAGATCGAACGCGGTCTGCGCAAGCCCAGTGCCGAGATCTTGCAGCAGATCGCCAAAGGTCTACGCATCTCCGCCGAGGCGCTGTACGTCCAGGCAGGCATCCTCGATGTCCCCGCGGGTGGTCCTGTCGTCGACGCGGTTCGGTCGGCCGACGAGCTGACCGAACGGCAGAAGCAAGTCCTGCTCGACATCTACGAGTCATTCCGGCGCGAGAACGCCAACCAGTCCACAGTGGAGGGGTCTGATGTGGACGACCAAACCGAATCCCGGACCCCGCCTACGAGGAGTGAATCAGCATGACGCAGCCCAACGTCCGCAAGGCTGGCGAGCAGGCCGCCGGTGCGGTGAACACCGCCATCGAGCAGGTCCGCACGCCACTGCTGGCTGCCCTGGGCGCCGGTGACCTGGCCGCCAAGGCCGTCGTCGACGCGGTGAACAAGGCCAAGGAGCGCGCCGAGTCCACCCGCACCGCCGCCGCCGACCTCCCCCAGGACATCAGCGGCCTGCGCGAGAAGCTCGACCCGGCCGAACTGCGCAAGCTCGTCGACGAGTACACCGAGGCCGCGGTGAAGCTGTACCAGAAGCTGGCCGACCAGGGCGAGGGCGCGCTGGACAAGCTGAAGGCCCAGCCGCAGGTCAAGAAGGTCGTCGAGCAGCTGGAAGAGGCCATCGAGGCCGCCCAGACCCGCTTCGGCGGCGCCGCCGGTGACGCCCGCGCGCTGGCTGAGGACCTGCTTGCCAAGGTGACCCGCCAGACCCGCTCGGTCGGCGAGAAGGCCGCGATCACCACCCAGAAGGTCGCCGCCGAGGTCGCCGAGACCATCGAGGAGGCCGGTGACGACGTGGCCCACGAGGTCCGCAGCGCCAGCCGCCGCGTCGCGAACAAGACGGCCCCGGCGAGCAAGCCCGCCACCCGCAAGACCACGGCCACCACGCCGAAGACCACCAAGTAAATCCCCCGACGGCGATGCCCCGGCCCTTTTCATGGGCCGGGGCATCTTCGTATTGCTGACACAAGGTGTCAGGGATGGTTGGTTGGGTCCTTGCCCATGAGCGATTTCGACTTCTGGCAGGGACGTTGGCGGGGGCACAACCGCAAACTCGTGGACGTGATCGACCCGGAGTGCACGGAGTGGGTGGAGTTCGAGGCGGAGTGCTTGGCACAGTCGACCCTTGGCGGGCTGGGGAGTGTCGACACGTTCCTGGCCGAGGACATGCCGGGACGGGGACGGGTAGAGGGCCTGACCGTTCGACTATTGGACCCAACAACTCGCATCTGGCGAATCTGGTGGGTCTCGACCAGCGCGCCAGGCGATCTGGGAATACCCGTCGAGGGCCGCTGGACGGAAGGCGTGGGCCGATTCTTCGCAGATGAGGAACTTGGCGGCCGTCAGGTCAAGGTCCAATTCCAATGGACCATCCACTCGGCGGACAAAGCCCAATGGCAACAGTCCTTCTCCTACGACAACGGAAAAACGTGGAAGACCAACTGGACGGCAACCCACAAACGCATCGAATAGCTCAAAGAACGAGGATGCAGATCCCTGCTTTAGGGACCGAAGGTCCCGGCGTCAAGGGCTCCTACGGCGATCGGCAAGCCGACCCTTGACACCGACTTTCGGATGTCAAAGATAGCCAGGACGGGGTGCGGGACGGGACTGGATGCGTTGTGATTCAGTACCGTTGCCGGCCGGCGGATTTACTACAACTACAACCTTCTTTACGGAAGGTGAGACTCAATCCATTTCACGACGGCCGCCGTTGTTTCCTCGATGGGGGTGTTCGTGGTGTCGAGGAGTTCCATCGGTGGGCTGGTCAGCGCGGCGTTGGTCTTTACCCAGGTGTTGAAGCCGAGCATGTCTGTGATTCGGTCCTCGTTTTGCCAGCCGCGCCAGGCGGGGCGTGCCCGTAGGCGTTCTGCGAGGACGTCGTCATCCGCCACCAAAGCCAGGTAGTGGATCTCGGAGAACAGGACGCGTTCCGGGCGGTTCTCCAACTGCGGGGGTGCGACTGTTCCGCACAGCACCACAGGTCGGCCGCTCTGGTGGATGGCCGCGATCATCCGCAGCCAGGCACGTCGGAACGGGCCGAAGTCGTCGACCGGGTCCTGGATCGCGCCGATCCACAGGATGTCCTGCTCCAGCACAACGGCTCGATCGCCCAAAAGCGCGTTCAAGCGGCGGCACACGGTGGACTTTCCGGTGCCGCTGGGGCCGGTCAGCGCGAATACCGGGAGCCGTCGGAACGGCTCCCGGTGGTCGCAGAACGCACAGACCAGAGTGTCGCCGTCGACCTGGGGGGTTTCAGTCCATTCCCCGCAGGCCGGGCAGATCATCGGGTTCAAGTGCTAGTCGAAGAGTTCCCCGAGGAAGCTCTTCCGCCGCTTGTGGCCGCCGTAGTGACCGCCGTGGCCGTAGCCGGGGGGCGAGTCGCGGTGGCCGTACCCGGGCGGCGAGTCGCGGTGGCCGTACGCAGGCGCCGGGTAGTGCTGCTGCGCGGGGTACGCCGGGGGCGGCGGCGGCATGTGCTGCACCGGGGCGCCCTGGTACGGCGGTGGCGCGGCGGCCTGGTGGTAGCGCTCTTCCGCGCTCAGGATCTGCTCCAGCTCGCCGCGGTCCAGGAAGATCCCGCGGCAGCTGTCGCACTGGTCGATGTGGATGCCTTGGCGGTCCACCGTGCGCATCACGTTCTGACACTTCGGACAAATCACAGCATCAGCCTACGCAAACTTTGATGCGCGTGTCCGCATGTACCCGATCGACACGGCCGAACAGGGGTTTGTGGGGCGCGCGCACATGGCTGTGTCGTGATCGTGAACCTAGCGTCAACACCCATGACGAGTGGGCCAGTTCACATCCATGAGCGGACCGCCCTGGTGACCGGGGGCGCGAGCGGCATCGGCCGCGCCTGTGTGCTGGCGTTGGCCGCCGCGGGCGCGAAAGTGCACGTCGTCGACCGCGACGCGGCGGGGGCCGAGCGGGTGGCGGGCGAGGTCGGCGGCTGGGCGCACCCCGTCGACCTCGCCGACTCCGCGGCCATCGCGGCGCTGCCCACCGAGGTCGACATCCTGGTCAACAACGCCGGACTCCAGCACGTCGCCGCGCTGCACGAATTTCCCCCGGAGCGGTTCGAGCTGATCCAGCGGGTCATGGTGACCGCGCCGTTCCTGCTGATCCGCCGCTGCCTGCCGCACATGTACGCGCGCGGCTGGGGGCGGGTAGTCAACATCTCCAGCGTGCACGGGCTGCGGGCCAGCGCGTTCAAGTCCGCGTACGTCGCGGCCAAGCACGGGCTGGAGGGCCTGTCCAAGGTCACCGCGATCGAAGGCGCCCCGCACGGGGTGACCAGCAACTGCGTCAGCCCGGGGTACGTGCGCACCCCGCTGGTGGAGAACCAGATCGAGGCCCAGTCCCGCCAGCACGGCATCGACGCCGACGAGGTCGTCGAGCGCGTGCTGCTGGACCGGGTCCCGATCAAACGGCTCATCGAAGCCGAGCACATCGCCGACCTCGTGCTGTGGCTGTGCGGCCCGCACGCGGGCCACCTGACCGGGTCCTCCCTCCCGGTCGACGGTGGCTGGACCGCTACCTGATTTCCCCGACTCCCCGGAAAGTGGTGATTGCCTTGGCAGGCGACAAGAAGTTCCTCCGTGTCGTCGGGGCGAGCCTGATCGGCACGACCATCGAGTGGTACGACTTCTTCCTCTACACCTCGGCCGCGGCCCTGGTGTTCAACAAGCTGTTCTTCCCGACCGCCGACCCGCTCACCGGCACCCTGCTGGCGTTCCTCACCTACGCCATCGGCTTCCTCGCCCGTCCCCTCGGCGGCGTCCTGTTCGGCCACTTCGGCGACAAGATCGGCCGCAAGCAGCTCCTAGTGCTCAGCCTGCTGCTGATGGGCGGCGCCACGTTCGCCATGGGTCTGCTGCCCACCTACGCCACCATCGGCGTCGCCGCGCCGATCCTGTTGACGCTGCTGCGCCTGGTCCAGGGCTTCGCGCTCGGCGGCGAGTGGGGCGGGGCGGTCCTGATCGTCTCCGAACACGGCGACGACAAGCGGCGCGGCTTCTGGGCGTCGTGGCCGCAGTGCGGCGCGCCGGGCGGAAACCTGCTGGCCACGGGCGTCCTCGCGATCCTGGCGGCGGTGCAGACCGACGCGGACTTCCTCGCCTACGGCTGGCGCATCCCGTTCCTGATCTCCGGCGTGCTGGTGATCATCGGCCTGTGGATCCGCCTGACCGTGGCCGAGTCGCCGGTGTTCCTCGCCGCGCAGGCCAAGGCCGAGACCCGGGCGCACGCGCCGGTCGTCGAGGTGTTCCGCGACAGCTGGCGGCGCGTCCTGATCACCATCGGCGCGCGGATGGCGGAGAACGTCTCGTACTACGTGATCACCGCGTTCATCCTGGTCTACGTCACGACCGGCCTCGGCCTCACCAAAGGCGTCGGCCTCAACGCGGTCCTGATCGGCTCGGCAGTCCACTTCATCTCGATCCCCCTGTGGGGCGCGCTGTCCGACCGGATCGGCCGCAGGCCCGTCTACCTGTTCGGCGCGATCAGCATGGCGGTGTGGGCGTTCGTGTTCTTCCTGATGCTCGACACCAAGTCCCCAGGCGTGATCATCCTCGCGGCGACCATCGGCCTGGTCCTCCACGGCGCGATGTACGGGCCGCAGGCGGCGTTCTTCTCCGAGCAGTTCCCCACCCGGGTCCGCTACACCGGCCTGTCGATCGGCAGCCAGCTGTCGTCGATCGCGGCGGGCGCGGTGGCCCCGCTGATCGCAGTCGCGCTGTTCAAGTCGTTCGGCAGCACGGTGCCGGTTTCGCTCTACCTGGTCGGGATGTGCCTGATCACGGTGGTCGCGGTCCTCGCGGCCCGCGAGTCCAAGGGCATGTCGCTGGGCGACCGCGCGGTCGACATCCCGCCCGCACGGACGCCGGTCGAGACGACCGCGGCCGAGTCGGCTCACTAAGCGGGGATTGCGCAGGGTGCGACGATGACGATCGTGGCTGTAGACGCCGTACGCACCCTGCTCGACCTCCTAGCGGTAGGCGCGAGCGGCGACCAGCTGGCCAAGGTCGCCGCGGACGCGCGTGCCTCGGGGGTCACCGGGCCGGAGCTGGCGCGGATCGAGCGGGCCGCCGAGCAGGCGCAGCGGGTGCGGCAGACCGTCGTGGCGCACCGGCGGCGGGAGGCCGAGCTGACCGCGCTGTTCGACACCGCCAGCGACCTGGCGCGGCTGCGCGACACCGACGCGGTGCTGCGGTCGATCGTGCACCGTGCCCGGATGCTGCTCGGGGTCGACGTCTCCTACCTGTCGATGAACGACGAGGTCGCCGGGCGGACCTACATGCGGGTCACCGACGGCTCGGTCTCCGCACTGTTTCAGCAGGTCACTCTGGCCATGGGCGAGGGGCTGGGTGGTCTGGTCGCGCAGACCGCCCGGCCCTACGCCACCCGCGACTACTTCGCCGACGAGCGCTTCCGGCACACCACTCCGATCGACGCGTCCGTCCGCGACGAGGGCCTGTCGGCGATCCTCGGCGTGCCGCTGCTGCTGGGCAGCAAGGTCATCGGCGTTCTCTACGCCGCCGACCGGGCGCCGCGCGAGTTCGCCGCCGAGGAGGTCGCGCTGCTGGCCTCGCTGGCCGACCACGCCGCCATCGCCATCGACAACGCGCACCTGCTCGACGAGACCCGGCTCGCGCTGGCCGAGCTCAACGGCGCCAACGAGACGATCAGCGCGCACAACGCGGCCATGCGGCGCGCCGAGGACGCCCACGACAAGCTGATGGACCTTGTCCTGCGCGGCGGCGACGTGCCGGAGGTGGCGGCCGGGGTCGCGCAGGTGCTGCACGGCGGCATCGCGGTGTACGACGCGGCGGGCGCGGAGCTGGCGAAGGTGGGCACCGGCTCGGCCAGGCCGACGGCGAAGGCGGTCGCGACGTCGCGTTCGTCCGGCCGCGCGGTGTCCAATCAGGACACTTGGGTGTGCGCGGTGCACGCGGGCCAGGAACTGCTCGGCTGCCTGCTGCTCACCGGCAGGCCGACGCTGGACGACGCCGACCGCCGACTGTTCGAGCGCGCGGGCGTGGTCACCGCGCTGCTGCTCATGCTGCGCCGCTCGGTCGCGCAGGCCGAGGACGAGGTGCGCGGCGAACTCCTGACCGACCTGCTCACCGCCCCCGACCGCAACCCCGGCGCGCTGCTGGCCCGCGGCCACCGCCTCGGCGTCGACCTGGCCGAGCCGTACTCGGTGCTGGTCGCCACGGCCGACGACGTTCCGCGGCGGCGGCTTGCGATGGCGGCGACGCGCTACGGCCCGCTCGTCGGCGTGCACGCCGATCAGGTGGTGGTCCTCGCGCGCGATGCAGATGCAGGGAAACTTGCGGCGCGGGTCGCGACCGAACTGGGCTCCACAGTGGACACTCCGGTGACGGTCGGCGCGGCGGGTCCGGTGACGGGGATCAGCGAACTGGTAGCGGCCTACGCGGAGGCGGCGCGGTGCGCGCGGTCGCTGGTGGCGCTGGGGCGGGTCGGCCAGGGCGGCTCGATGGGCGACCTGGGGTTCGTCGGCCTGCTGCTCGGCGAGTCCGCCGACCTCGACGACTACGTCCGCGCCACGCTCGGCCCGGTCCTCGACTACGACGACCGCCGCGGCACCGAACTGCTGCGCACACTGCGCGAGTACTACGCCAGCGGGACGAACCTGACCAAGGCGAAGGACGCGCTGCACGTCCACGTCAACACGGTCGTGCAGCGGATGGAACGGATCGGCTCATTGCTGGGCCACGACTGGCAAGCGCCGGAGCGCGCGCTGGAGATCCAGCTCGCGCTCCGGCTCCATGACCTGATGGCGTGACTTACTTGCCAGCGCGGTACGCGGTCCACGCGGTCTGCATGCGGGTGTTCTGACCAGCGGTGAACTGGTTGTAGCAAGCGTCGTACGAGTAGTCCATGTAGTTGTGGATCGGGTCGGTGCCCGGCAGGGTGCAGGAGTCGCGGCCCTCGGGGCAGCCCGAGGTCGAGCTGCTCTGCGCCGGGGTGTCGGCGACCTCGTCGTTGGTCGAGGTGCAGCCGCCCTGGAAGGTGTGCCAGAGGCCCATCCAGTGGCCGGTCTCGTGGGTCAGGGTCTTGCCGAGGTCGAAGTTCGCCGCGCTGCCACCGGGGACGCTGGTGTAGTCGATGACGACGCCGTCGAGCTTCGGGTCACCGGCGTACCAGGTCGGGAAGGTCGCGAAGCCCAGGCCGCCGATGTTGACCGACCAGACGTTGAGGGTGCTCGCGCCGCCGACGCGGGTCGCGGTCTTCATCTGCTTCTCGACGTTGGCGCGGTCGGTCTTGGTGAACCAGGTGGCGTTCGACCAGCGCTTGGTCTCCTGCAGGGTGAAGGTGAACCCGGTGTTGGCCGCGACGCCCGGCGCCTCGACGCCCGCGAAACCGTCGTTGAGGACGCGGATCTGCTGGGCGATCGTGGCGTCGGAGATGTTGCCGACACCGCCGTTGCCGGTCACGACGTGGAAGACGACCGGGATGTTGCCACCGGCGGCCAGCACCCCGTTGGCCTGCATCGCGGCGGCCTTGTCCTTGAGGTCCTTGTTCATCCGCGCGGCCTGGAACGCGGTGACCTCGTTGCGCTCGACCCCGGCGGCCGTGCCCGGCTTCACTCGCGCGAGCGAGGAGCCGCAGTCCTCCGGGGTGGTGAGCGACGCGGTGGCGGACGCGCTGCCCGCGCCGCCGAGGAAAGTGAGACCGCCGAGCGCGAGGGCGGTGGCGACCATGGCCGACCGGATACGCGGGTTCGACATGTGATGTCCTCCATGCAGGGGTTAGGGGACCTGGCGGGGGAATCCTCACCGGCCGACCACCCGAACGGGGGCACGTTTGTGATTTGGGTCACTTATTAACGTATTACCAAATATTGGTTGATCAACAGGAAAACTTACGCCACCTGGGGACCGTCTCGGGAAAAAGACGGCCCCCAGGTGGCGACCCCCGGTCATTCGGTGCGCATCGAACTCAATCGCATCGCACCACGAAGGAAGGGCAGGGACAACACCGAGACCAGTAGCCCGAGCACGATCGCCGCCGCGGTCATCACGCCCACCCCGGCCCAATCGATCAGATACTCCGTCCCCGACGAGAGCCGCATCACCAATCCGCCGAGCGACAAGCCGACCGCCACCGCGACGACCACGCCCAACCCGATGGGCACGCCGATCTGCCAGAACAGCGACCTGGCCAGCGCGCCCGTCGGCACGCCGCTCGCCGCCAGGATGGCCAAGGGCCTGCGGCGTTCGCGGATGTGTTCCAGGGCAAGCACAAGCAGGCTGGTGCCCGCCAGCAGGAGCGTGAACAGCGAGCCGCCCAGGAGACCGCGGCGGATGGTCTTGTACATCGCTTCCTGCGGGTTGTCCCACGCTCTCCAGGACTGGATGAGGTGGACGTCCCAGCCGACTTTGGCGACCGCCGTGCGCACGCGCTCGAAGTCCTGATCGTTCGGCGTGGCGATCCGCAGGCCTGCGGTGGCCCCGGAGTTCGCCGAGCGCGGAGCGGACGGGCCCTCGGCGACTACGTGGCCCCAGAGGTAGTCGTTGTAGGGCGACGCCATGTTCACGCGGCGGGTCTGCGAGATCGTCCACTCGCCATAGACCTTGTCGGCGCTCCACATCTCGGCCAGCGTGAGCTTGCGGCCAGGGGTGAACCCGTTGTCCCCGGCCTGCCCGTCCGAGACGAACACCTGACCGTCCGCGCAGCCGGTGACCTTCAGTTCGCGCTCGATGACGGCGCACTCGACCACCCGAAGGGTGTTGACCGTGCCGTCGCGGTCGAACTGGAACCCCACATCCCGGTAGCGATCGATCTTGGCCCCGGGAATCCGCGTCGCGACCTCGGCCGCGGTCGAGGTGATCCCGTCCGGCGTTCCCTGCAGCAGCAGGGAGTCATACGGCGGCCGGATCGGCAGCGGGTCCGACTCGAACCGGTCCGCCATCGACAGCAGCACCCCTTGCAGCGCGATCGCGCCCGCGAGCACAACCGCCACCCCGCTGACCACCCGTGCCGACGTGCCGCTGTCCAACTGCAGCCTGCGGATCGCCAACTGCCACGACGACGTGCCGCCACGCAGCCCGGACACGGTTCGCTCGACGACCCACGGCAGCAGCAGCGGGACACCGACAAGCAGCAGCGTCGCGCCGGTCGCGATGACGTAGGACCAAAGCTGGTCGTTGGCGCTGAGCCCACCGGCGCCGAGCAGCAGCGCCACCCCCACCGCGACGACCGCGACCCGCCAGCCCATGCGGCGGCGGATCGGCTTGCTGAACCGGACCACGCTCAACGGCTCGATGATGGTGCGGCGCAAGGCGAATTGGGCGGTGAACACCGCCAGGACCGGGATCGCCAGCACGACCAGGGCCGCCAACCACCACGACGGCGTGATGTCGCTCGGGTAGACGCTGATGTCCATGATCCGGATGCCCGCCGCGGCCTGACGGCCGAGGAAGAACAGCCCTGTCCCCAGGCCCAGTCCGACGACCGCGCTGACCAGGCTCTCCGCCGCCGCGATCCGCCGAACCTGCCTGCTGTCGGCGCCGACAAGCCGCAGCGCCGACAGTTTGCGATCGCGTTCGGCGCCCGCGATTCGGGTGCTGGCGGTGATGAAGATGAAGACAGGCACCAGCAGCGCGACCGACCCGAGCAGCACGAGCAGCAGCAAGCCCGGGTCCATCGGCGCCGAGTCGATCGGGACGCCGAACGAGTAGTAATCCCGGACGTTGGCTGTGTTGTGGGTTCCCCCCACGTACGCCAGCAAGGTGTCCGGCGCGGTCACGCCCGCCTGGTCGATGATCCCGGCGACCTTGTGCGGGAAGCGCTCCCGCAGTTCCGCGCTGCCGTCGGCGGCGAGCAGGTCGGCCAGCGCGGGGGAGACATACATCTCGCCCGGGCCGGGCACCGCGGGAATCCCTGGCGGGACCGGCGATGTCGAGCCGGTCGCGTACATCGTCGAGACGCTGATCCCGACGGTCTTGAAGTCGGTCGACCATCCCACGGCCCGCAGCGGGGCGACGCCCTCGACAGGCGTCGCGTTCGCCGTGGCGGCCGATTCGCGGTCCTGACGCGCCTGGATCATCGGGTCGACCGACGCGGCCAGCAGCAGCACCGCGACCGCGATGCCGATGCCGACCGCGCTCAGTGCGAGCCTGGCGATCGAGGTCCGGCCGCCCCCGACGGCCAGCCGGACCCCGATACGCAGGTCGCTCAGCCAGCCCCTCACGGGACCAGCTCCACCTGACGCGTGCGGCCGTCGCGGACGACGACCTCACGGTCGGAGTAGGCGGCGACCCTCGGCTCGTGGGTGACGAGCACGATGGCGGCGCCGGTCTCCTTGGCGGTGTCGACGAGCAGGCGCATGACCTGTTCGCCGTTGAGCGAGTCGAGTGCGCCCGTCGGCTCGTCGGCGAAGATCACCTTCGGGCGGGTGACGAGCGCGCGGGCCACGGCGACGCGCTGGCCCTGGCCACCGGAGACCTCGCCGGGGCGCTTGTCCGCGGTTGCCTCGACCTCCAGCCTGACCAGCCATTCGCTCGCGGTCTGCTCGGCCTGGCCGCGAGGGATGCCGCTCAGGCGCAGCGGCAGCGCGACGTTCTCCAGGCAGGTCAGCTCGGGGACGAGCTGGCCGAACTGGAACACGAAGCCGAACTCGGAGCGACGCAGTTCGCTGCGACGCTTGTCCGTCATCGCGGTCAGCTCCTGGCCGTCGTAGAGGACCGAGCCGGACGTCGGTGCCACGATGCCCGCGACGCAGTGCAGCAGGGTCGACTTGCCCGAGCCGGACGGCCCCATCACCGCGACGATCTCGCCGCGGCCGACCGTCATCGAGGCGCCGTCAAGCGCCTTGGTCTGGCCGAAGGACATGGTCAGATCCGAACCGACCAGGAGATGGTCGGTCATGAGGCCACCTGCTTGCCCAGGTCGGCCAGGCGCGCCGTGGTCAGCTCCAGCCAGCGCAGGTCCGCCTCGAGGTGGAACAGCGCGTGGTCGCAGATGAGCTGGTCGGCGAGGTCGCCCTGCTGCTTGCGCACGGTCAGCTCACGCATCGCCCGCAGGTGGGCCTTGCGCTGTGCGTCGAGCACCTCTCCGGCGCTGCGGCCGGACATGAGCGCGAGGATCACCTTCGTGTAGAGCGCGCTCTGCAGATAGATCTCTGGCTTCTCCGGTGTCACGAGCCACTCCGCGACATCGGTGACGCCAGCGTCGGTGATCGCGTACCGCTTGCGCTCCGGACCTCCCCCAGGTTCGACACCGCTCTCCTCCACCAGTCCGTTTCGCAGCAGCCGCGAGAGCGTCGAATAGACCTGCCCGTAAGCCAGTGGGCGGTCTGCTCCGAAGTGCTCGTCGTAGCTGCGCTTCAGGTCGTATCCGTGCCGGGGACCCGTCTCCAGGAGCCCCAGCAAGGCGTGTCCGATTGACATGACCCGAACTGTACACCAGAGGTATACACACTGCGAATAGCGGCCTCAGCAGGCACAAAGGCAGAACGGGTGCCCAGCCGGATCGGCGTAGACCCAGAAGGTCTCGGCGCTGTCGTCGAGCAGCTTCGCGCCGAGGCCGACCGCGCGCTCGGCCGCCGCGGGCAGGTCGGCGACGGACAGGTCGAGATGGAACTGCTGCGGCCGCTCGCCCACCGGCCACGTCGGCGCCAGGTAGTTCTCGATCTGCTGGAAGTCGATCCGGGCGGAACCGCTCTTGATCGACACCCACTCGTCGCCGCCGGGTTCCGGGGCGGGCCAGTCGAGCAGCGCGGCGTAGAAGGCGGCCAGCGCGGGCGCGTCCGGACAGTCCAGGACGACGGCACCGAGCGTGGGAACAGACATGACTTCCTCCTCGTTGCGTAACCAGTGACTACGAGCATGGCGGTTAGCGTCGACCGGGTCAACCGGTATACGGCCTACAGTGGTTTGGTGAGCGACGTGGAGTTGGTCCTCGACTTCCTCAACACCGTGGACGTCGAACGACACGCCGATGTGCTCGACGACCCGGTCCTGTGGCTGGCCTGGCTGGCCGAACGCGCGCTGGAGCCCGGCGATCCCGGGCACGTCCGCGCGGTCCGCGACGGGTTGCGCGGCATGGTCGGCGGCCCGGCGGCCCCACCGCCGCCGGGCGCGGACGTGCGGATCGAGATGGTCGACGGCGCGGCCCGGCTGGTGGCCGCCGAGGTCACCGGGGCGGTGCTGGCCGCGGTGAGTCGACTGGTGGTGCTGGGCGACTGGGAGCGGATGAAGATCTGTCCGGCCGACGAGTGCCAGTGGGCGTTCTTCGACCGCTCGCGCAACCGGTCGCGCACGTGGTGCTCGATGCAGGTGTGCGGCAACCGCGAGAAGGCGCGGGCGTGGCGGGAGCGGGCGAAGCTCAGCTGATCAGCTGATCAGCTGGGCCACCGCATAGATCACCAGCCCGGCCAACGCACCCACGACGGTGCCGTTGATGCGGATGAACTGCAGGTCGCGGCCGACCTGCAGTTCGATCTTGCGCGAGGTCTCCTCGGCGTCCCAGCGCTGCACGGTGTCGGTGATCAGCGTGGTGATCTCGTTGCGGTAGTTGAGCACGACGTAGGCCGCGGCGCCCTCGACCCAGCTGTCGGCCTTCGTGCGCAGCGTCTCGTCGGACACCAGTCGCTCGCCCAGGGTCATCAGGCCCGCGCGGACCCGCGTGCGCAGCTCGCTCGACGGGTCCTCGGCGGCGTCGAGAAGCATCTTCTTGGCCGTGGCCCACGCCGAGCCGATGAGCGTCTGCACGTCGGGGTGTTCGAGCACCTGGTGTTTGACCTGCTCGGCGCGTTCCATGACGCGCGGGTCGGTCTGCATGTCGCCGGCGAACTCGGTGAGGAACTTGTCGAGCGCCATGCGCATCGGGTGGTTGACGTCGGTCTTGACGTTCCACGCGAACGAGAGGATCTCGCCGTAGACCTTGTCGGCGACGAGCGCGTCGACGAACTTCGGCGACCACGTCGGCGCACGGCCGGAGACGACGTTGAGCACCTGCGCGTGGTTGACCTTGACCCACTCGTAGGCCTGGTCGCACATCAGGTCGACGAGCTTGTGGTGGGAGCCGTCGGTGATCACCCGCTCCAGCAGCTTGCCCAGCGGCGGACCCCACGGGGTGCCGATGATCCGGCTGACGACGGCCTGCTCCATGACGGCCTGGACGTCCTCGTCGCGCAGGACGGTGACCGCGCCGCGGACCACGGTGGCCAGTTCGGACGTCACCCGTTCGGCGTTTTCTTTCTCGGCCACCCAGGCGCCGAGCCTGCTCGCCACGCCCACCCGGCGGAGGCGTTCGCGCACGACCTGCTCGGACAGGAAGTTGGTGCCGACGAAGTCGCCGAGGCTGTCGCCGAGAACGTCCTTCTTGGTCGGGATGATCGCCGTGTGCGGGATCGGCAACCCCAGTGGCCTGCGGAAAAGCGCGGTCACGGCGAACCAGTCGGCCAGCGCGCCGACCATGCCCGCCTCGGCGGCGGCCTTGACGTAGCCCACCCACCCGGGGGCACCCGCGGACTGCCACAGCGTCATGCCGATGAAGATCGCCGTCGCGCCGAGCAGGAACGCCAGCGCCACCCCTTTCATCTGCCGAAGGGCGCGCCGCTTCTCGAGTTCTCCTGGGATCGCTTGCTCCACGACCTCATTGTCCGTGAGGATCCTGTTCCGTGCCTCGAACCACCCTTGTACCCAGGCTCCAGCCCTTCACGTCGACGATCTTCGCCGAGATGACCGCGCTGGCGGTGAGCACTGGCGCGGTGAACCTGGGCCAAGGCTTCCCGGACACCGACGGCCCCGCGTCCATGCTGACCGCCGCCCAGGAGGCCATCGCCTCAGGCGTCAACCAGTACCCGCCCGGCCCCGGCCGCCCGGAGCTGCGCGCCGCCATCGCCGCCCAGCGCTCGCGCTACGGAACCCACTTCGATCCGGACACCGAGATCCTGGTCACCGTCGGCGCCACCGAGGCCATCGCCGCCTCCCTCCTGGCCCTGGTCGACCGCGGCGACGAAGTGATCATGTTCGAGCCGTACTACGACTCGTATGCGGCTTCCGTGGCAATGGCAGGCGCCACCCGCCGGGTCGTCTCGCTGGCGGAGGAGCCATCGGGTCGCTTCGGCCTGGACGTCGACGCGCTGCGGGCCGCGGTGACTCCCGCGACCAAGGCCATCCTGGTCAACACCCCGCACAACCCGACCGGCACCGTGCTGACCCCCGCAGAACTGTCGGAGATCGCGGCGGTCTGCATCGAACACGACCTGCTGGCGATCACGGACGAGGTTTACGAGGACCTGCTGTTCGACGGCCTGTCGCATGTTCCGCTGGGATCGCTGCCGGACATGGCCTCGCGGACGCTGACGATCTCAAGTGCGGGGAAGAGCTTCAACTGCACGGGCTGGAAGATCGGCTGGGTGTGCGGCCCGGCGCCGCTGGTGGCGGCGGTGCGGTCGGCGAAGCAGTTCCTGACCTTTGTGGGCGGGGCACCGTTCCAGCCGGCGGTGGCACACGCGCTGAACCACGAGGGCGAGTGGGTCAAGTCCCTCCGCGATTCGTTGGCGGACAAGCGGGACCGGCTGTCCGCCGGTCTGGCGGAAGCTGGCTTCGGCGTCCGGCCGACGGCGGGAACGTACTTCGTGTGCGCGGACGTCCGACCGCTCGGCTTCACCGACGGATTGGAGCTGTGCCGGGAACTGCCGGGCCGAATCGGCGTGGCGGGCGTCCCGGTCCAGGTCTTCACCGACAACCCGGACCGCTGGCGCCACCTGGTGAGGTTCGCCTTCTGCAAGAAGGACGAGATCCTGGACGAGGCAATCGAACGCCTACACAAACTGGGTTAGGCGCCGAAGCAGAGGAAGCCCAGGTGTCCATGCTGCGCCTGGGCTTCCGCAAGCGCTTGCGCCGGGCCTTTGGCCATGGATGCGTGGAGAGCGCGCATGAGCGCTCCCGTGCGTTCGTCGGGAACCGGTATCGCGCTCGCGATCACCGACGCCGAGCCTCGGGCGAGCAGCGGTTCTGCGAAACCCGCTGAATCACACGCGGCGAGGACGATCCGCTCAGGCGCGGGTTCACCGAAATAGCTGGGTCGCAGCAACCCATCGGCCAACGCGAGCGCAGGCCCCTGCCGCCCATGAGCGGCGATATGCACCATCCCGACCTGAGCCATCGCCCGGGACGCGGCCTCCACGGTCGCCGCCTCACCGGTCAGGGCCGCTCCTCCATACCTGGCTTGGAGATCGACGATCTCCCGGCTCGCGTGTGCCAGTTCCGGCCCCTCGACCCACACCGCGCCCACCCTCGACTCAACCCCACAGGCACGCACCCAAGCCTCAGCCGACGGAACGACACTCACCGGACGCCCGACACACGACGGAAGCGCAGGCCACAGCACCTCCTGCCCACCGACAACCACCAAGTCTCGATCGCCGACCACGCGCATCGCCCCGGCCAGAACCGCCTCCAGCGGCGACGCCCCAAGCCCATCCCGACCGAGCCTCGACGCGAGCGCACAACCACGCCTCAGCGCCTGGGCAGACTCGGCAATTTGGGCCGCCGGAGCGACATCGAGCACCCGGAACCGTTTCCCCGCACAAACAACAGCCAGCATTTGTCCTTTATGGACAAATAGATTGATCATTGCCCGGTCGCCCAGAGTCTCGGCCACCAGTTCGGACGTGATCATCGCGGATCGCCCGCGCTCGACCCAGGAGAACACCGTTCGGGCGTTGCCACCCGCCAACGCCGTCGCGAGTCCCACCTCAGCCAACCGCGGTTCCCCTGCCGGAAGCCGAAGCCCCGCCCGGCACGCGGCCAACACCCCTCGCCGGCCGGTCGCGGTCTGCGCCTTCGCCAACCACCCCAACGCACGCAGCTCCTTCGACGGGGACGCCCGATGCGCCTCCACCAGGTCAGGCCGTCCAGCGAGCAGATGGAGTTCCGCAGCCTCGGCATGCCAGCCGATCCGTTCACAAGTCGCCGCCACCCGCGGTGACGGCAGGCCGATCGCACGGAACTTGATCGCCTCGGCGCGGTCCGCCCACCCGGGTCGCCCTTGCGCCCGAAACAGCTCAGCCGCCGTGTCGGCGGAAGCAGCCGCCCCAGCGTGGTCGCCCACACGCAAAGCGCATTTCGCGTGGGCCAGAGTCGCCTCCGCGAAGTCCGGCCCGCGCCCAGCGGCACCGAGAAGCTTGGCGGCTCGGGCGAGCGCACGCCCCGCGTCACTCGTGCGGCCAATGCCCAAGAGCGCGTTGGCTTTGTCGATCAGCACCTCCGGGCGCCGGGTCTCATCGATTCCGGCCTCGGCGTAGAGGACGAGCGCACGCTCGTAGTCGCCTGCTTGTGCCGCCACGAACCCCTTGTTGTGCAGGCAGGTGGCGGCTCGTTCGGTCTTGCAGAGCCTGAGGTAGAGGGCCCGGGCCTCATCGAGTGCCTTGTTCGAGGTGGCGAATCGGCGCAGGTAACCAGCGCTGACGCCGATGCCGACGAGAGCGTTGGCCTTCCAGTGCGGGTCGAGCGCGACCGCGGCCTTGGTGAGGATGGCGACGGCTTCGAGGTGCTCGGCCTTCATGCAGTGGGCCAGCCCGGTGAGGCAGTCGGCGCGGGCTCGGAGGTGTTCGGGCAGGTTGGGCCGCGCCGAGGCGATCAGGCCCGTGGCGGCGATGTGGTCGCCTTGTTGCTGGCAGATCCAGGCCAGGACCAGCTCGGACTCGGCCGCCTGGCCCGGCGTGGTGGCGTGGGAACGGGCGCGGCGGGCGTGGGTCTTGGCGAGGAACGGTTCGCCGCGTTCCTGGTGGATGAGGGCCTGGGTGTGGTGGTGGGACCAGGTCATGACAGCCACTCCGTGATCAGGGGGACGTCGCCGTGGCGGTGCAGGACCAGGCGGAACCGGCCGGTGACCTGCGCGGAGAAGCCGCCGACCTCGTCCAGTTCCAGGGCGACCACGCCGTCGGCGCTGTGGAGTTCGGCGTGGGAGATGGGGATGGCGAGGTAGCCGGTCAGGCGCTCGGAGCGCTCGATGACCCCGGCGGTCGAGTGCCACACGCGGGCGTCGCCGCGGACGGCGAGGGTGGGGAGTGGGGTCAGGTCGAGCCAGTCCCACGCGACGCCGAGGAAGGTTCCGGCGGCGATGGCGGCGCGGTGGACTCGGGTGGGGACGGGGTCGAGGCGGTCAAGCAGGTCGCTGAGCTCGGCGAGCAGGTCGGCGTCGGTCATCGGGCTTCCTCGGGCGTGGTGAGGTCTGCTGGTGCGAGGGTCATCCGGCCAGTTCCTCCGCCATGCCGAACACGGCGAGCGTGCGGCGGAGAGCGTCCAGGCAGCGGCCCTTGGTGTTGCCGACGCTGCCGGGGGCGACGCCGATCGCGCGGGCCAAGTTGGTGTGGCTGAGGCCGGGGGTGTGGGCGACGAGGCTCAGCAGGGTGCGGCAGCGTTCGGGCAGGGTGGCGAACGCGCGCCACAGGAGATCGTCGCGTTCGGTGCGCAGGGTCGCGGTTTCGGGCCAGTCGTGCTCGTCGCCCGGGGCGTCGTGCACCTCGGTCACCACGACCCGCGCGCGGTCGGCGATGACCCGCAAAGACTCACGGCGGGCGGTGGTGATCAGCCAGCCGGGCAGGCCCGCGGGATTCTGCAGGCCCGCGATGCGCTCGGTCAGGGCGATCCAGGTGCTCTGGCACACGTCGGCCGCGTCGGCCTCGCTGAGGCGGTGGGCGCGGGCGACTCTCCAGACCAGCCGATAGTGGCGGTCCACGAGCTCCCGCCAGGCCGCCTGGTCGCCCGACGCGGCGGCGCGGACGAGGTCCGCTGTGTCCACTGTGTCCTCCCGGTGATCGTTTCGCCGGGTCGGACGACGATCATCGGGAGTCGGCTCCACGGACCCCACGAACGTGTGAACCCGGGAACCGTCCGTTGTGGATCTCCGTGGCCAGGGTCGCGGCCACCCGGGGCGCGGCGAACGACGTGCCGCTCCACCGGGCCGCGCCGTAGGTCCGGCTGGTCGGGGTGAGGCGGACGTGCGAGCTGACGATGTCGACGCCGGGTGCGGTCGTGTCGACCCAGGGGCCGCGTCCGGAGAACGGGGCCGGGTCACCGTCCGGTGTGGTGGCGCCGACGGCGACGACCTTGGGGTGGGCGGCGGGCCAGAACGGCCGGGTGGTGGCCGTGTTGCCCGCGGCGGCGACCACCACCGACTCGCACGCGTCCAGTTCGCGGGCCAGGACCGGTGGGCACTGGTCGTCGGGTGTGTGGCAGCCGAAGGTCATGACGACGACGTCGATCCGCTCCCCATGCTCCCGAACCCGGCGCAGGGCACTGGCGACTGTGCGGTCGTCGGTGAGGCCATGCGAGGTCAGGACGCGGTGGTGGCGAATGGTCGCCCCGGGCGCGTGCTGCAGGACCACCCCGGTCACGAACGTCCCGTGCCCCGCCTGCTGGTCGGCGACGCCGTCCCCGTCGAGGTCGAGGATCTCCTGGCGCGGCCCCCACTCGCCGAACCAGTGGCGGTCCACAAACCACGGATGCGGGTCGACGCCGGTGTCCAGAATGAGCACCGTGACCGGTTCGTCCCACACCTCGACGGGCGGCGCGGGCGGCAGGGGCACGGGAACGGGTGTCGCGCCGGTGCCGTGCAGGATCGGGGAGCCGACCATGACGGTGTGGACGTGGTTGACCGACACCGGCAAGTCCGGATGGTCCGCCGCGACCCGCACCGGGTCGGCGTCCGATCGCAGCCGCATCACCGCGTGGCTCGACACCTCCACCCGGTCGATCCAGCGACCCAGCGCCGCCTCGACTCGCGGCAGCGCCGACCGGTCGACCAGCAGTTCGCCGCGGCGGATCCACGACTCCGTGGGGCCGCCGGGGTCGTGGAGGTGGAGGCCCGCGTGGGCGTGAGTGTGCACAACGGACACCTTCGCCCGGGCCGCGAGGCGTCGCGCGGCATGTCACCCGGAGTGGTGATTTCCACACTCTGTGATCGTGGAGCGCCCGCAGTACGGCCATTCACCGTCTTTCCGGGTGGATCGCACGCGGTTAGGGTGCAGAAATGCGATCGAGTCGTGGATAGTGACTTGGTTGCTCCGGGTAGCGACAGCCGCTGGACCACGGATGGTGGTGACGAGTGTGGACCGCACGGTGAAGACCCTGCTGGTGCGACTCGTCGTCGTCTTGGGGGCCGTGGTGGGCGCATGGCTGATCTCGGCGGCCACGGCCGCGGCGGAGGAACAGCCTGGGGTGCTCGGGATCGTCGATCAGGTCTTGGCGCCGCGGTCCGGCGGCGCGTCGGGAGAAACGTCCAACAGCGTCAACGCCGCCCCGCCACCCGCGGAGCCTGAGCCCGTGGTGAACGCGCCCGCCGACGAGGTCGTCTCGGCGCCGCCCGCGGTCAACACCAAGCCCGCACCCGTCGTGGTGCCGAAGCCCGTCGTCGCCGCGCCGCCGCCTCCGGTGGCGCCCGCGCCGGTCGTCAAGCAGGTCAAGTCGCCCGTGCGAGTGCCCGTGCAGGCGCATAAACCGTCCCCAGTCCCCAACCAGGCCGCCAGCAGCCCGCCCCGCGAGGCCGAGAAGCAGCCCGCGCCCGACCAGCCAGCACCGCCCGGGTCACCCGGTGGGCCGCTGGCCAGTTCCGCGCCCGCTTCCTCGGCCGTCGACACCGGCGGACACGCACGTGGGATGGCAGGCATGCCCGCCAGCCATGACCCACTCTCACCGCTCGCGTACGCGGGCATCCCGGGCCCGCGCGTCGACGACCTGCCTGGTCGTGACGCGGGTCTGCCCGCGTCGTCACCCGACTGAACCGCCCATTTCCAGGGGACAGGTCTGCCCACTTGAGGCCCTGACCCCTTCTTCGGCTATCTCCACAGCCCGATCTGCCGACCGCGCCCGTGCAGATCGGGACCCTGGCCCCGGCGCCGCGATGCCCCCGCGGCGCCGGGGCACCCAAAGGTCGTCTCCGTCACCGGCACACCGAGGGGCTGTGCCGGATGACCTTGGCGGTGGACGACCGTCGAAATGCGCTGGATGGCGACACGACCCGAACGGGCCAACGTGTTACGCCATCCAGCGCACTTCGGTTTCTATCGGGTTCAGATCAGCGAAAGCTAGTCAAGCGACCGGAATGTCACCGGATGGACCCGTGACGCCAGGCGATCCGGTGACCGACTCGGCCACCGCCGCCAGCCGCCGCACCGCTTCGGCCAGTTGCGGCTCGGGCAGCGTGTAGGGCAACCGCAGCCACCGCTCCAAGCCGCCGTGCGCCGCGAAGCGCGACCCCGGCGCCACCCGCACCCCGTGGTTCTGCGCGGTCACCGCGACCCGGGTGCCGATCGGCTCCGGCAGCCGACACCACAGGCTCAGGCCGCCCGCGGGCACGTCGAATTCCCAGGTCGGACAGTGTTTCCGCACCAGGTCGACCAGCGCGTCCCGACGCTCGGCGATCATGGTCCGGCGGGCGCGCAAGCCCGGGTCCGGGTCGGTGAACAACTCGGCGAGCACCAGCTGCTCGAACACGGGCGAGCCCAGGTCGTAGGCGTGCCGTGCCGCGGCGAGCCTGCCGATCACCTCCTCCGGCGCCCGCACCCAGCCCAGCCGCAGGCCGCCCCAGTGCGACTTGCTGGCCGAACCGACCGCGATGACCAGGCCGCCGCCGAACGCGGGCAGCGGCGGCGGGCCGTCGAGCGGGTCGCCGTCGAGGTCGAGTTCCACCAGGGTCTCGTCGACCACGACCGGTGTCCTGGCCCGGCGCAGGGCCGCGACCAGGCGCGATCGACCCTCGGCGTCGAGGCGGCGGCCGGTGGGGTTGTGGAAGTCGACGATGAAATGGGCGAGGCGCGGGGCCGATTGACGCAGCGCGGCCTCGATGCCGGGCAGGTCCCAGCCGTCGCTGAGCAGCGGGACCGGGACGGGGACGGCGTGCGCGGCCTTGATCGCGTCGATCGCGTTGGGGTAGGTCGGCAGCTCGACGAGGACACGGTCGCCGGGGCCGGTCATCGAGCGCAGCACCAGGGCGAGGGCGTGGTGGGCGCCGTTGGTGATCAGGACCTCGGCGGGCTCGGTCGGCAGGCCGCGGGCGGTGTAGCGCTCGGCGATGCGTTCGCGCAGGACGTCGATGCCGTAGTCGTGATAGCCGTGACCTGCGAGTTCGGCGGCGAAGCGGGAGCGGACGGCGTCCATCGCGCGGGCGATGCCGGAGACGGCCTCCGGCGCGGCACGGGCCATGTCGAGTGGCTGGTCGGGCAGGTCCCAGCCGCGCTCGGACGCGGGCAGGGCCGTCCACGAACCCGAGCCGCGGCGGCTGACGATCAGGCCGTCGGCCCGCAGCAGGTCCCACGCGGCGCCGACCAGGGTGCGGCTGACGCCGAGCGCTTCGGCCAGTTCGCGTTCGGCGGGCAGCAGCGTGCCGGGCGGGAGTTGGCCGTCGAGGACGAGCAGGCGGATGCCCGCGGCCAGTCCCGCGGAACCCTGCCTGCTGCCCGAGGCCCGCCACTCACCCAGCAAGCGGACCAATTGCGTCCGCGAGATCCGACCACTTGGCGCTGTCATGTGACCAATTAAAGCGGATTGGCCGTCGAGAAGAAGACCAATGCTGGGTCACGATGGTGTCATGGCCTCTGTGAACCTCCAGCACGTCCCGGTCCGGGTCGACCCCGGGCGCCGCCTCCCGCAACTGTTCGCGGGCCTGGCCCTCTACGGCGCGAGCATGGCGCTGCAGATCGAGGCGACGCTCGGCCTGGCGCCGTGGGACGTGCTGCACGAGGCGCTGCACAAGCGCACCGGCCTCAGCTTCGGCACGATCACCGCGATCACCGGCGTGATCGTCATGCTGTGTTGGATCCCGCTGCGGCAGCGGCCGGGCGTCGGCACGATCGCCAACATCGCCATGATCTCGGTGACCGTCGACATCGGACTGTGGCTGCTGCCGACGCCGGAGACCCTGGCGCCACGGGTGTCGTTCCTCGCCGCCGGGATCGTCCTCAATGGACTAGCGACGGCCGCCTACATCGGCGCGCGGCTCGGACCGGGGCCGCGGGACGGGCTGATGACAGGACTGGCCGCGCGGTCGCGGTTCTCGATCCGCTGGATCCGCACCGGGATCGAGGTGGCCGTGCTGCTCACCGGCTGGCTGCTCGGCGGCACGGTCGGCCTGGGCACGGCGCTGTACGCGGTGGCAATCGGCCCGCTGGCACAGGCGTTTCTGCCGTGGGTGTCGTGGGATCAGCACGCGCGGGCCAAGTAGGCGCGCACTCCCTGGTGGGTCACGCCGAGCGAGGTCAACACCTCGCCGGCGACCCCGCCGACGGAGAGCAGGGCGAGCAGGACGTGTTCGTCGCCGATGGTCCGGTCGCCGCGGTCGAGGGCCTCGCGCAGGGTTCGCTCGATGACCTTCTTGGCGGCCGGGTCGAACGGGACCCTCCATCGTGGACCGAACGTGCGCGGGCGCTTGGCCGGGGTGAGCGCGCCTTCGCCGTGGGTCTGCTCCAGGGCGGCGACCACGGCGTCGACGTCGATGCCGACCTCGGTCAGCGCCGCGGTCTCGGCGTCGGACAGCCCGCCCCTGCGGTGGGCGCGATCGAGAGCGTCGGTGACCGCGGCGGTGGTCACCGCGTGGTCGGCGAGGATCTTGGTGGCGGTGGTGCCGTCCTGGTTGAGCATCGAGAGCAGCAGGTGCTCCGGCCGGATCAGGGCCGCGCGCTCCTGCTCGGCGAGGTGGACGGCGTCGCGGACGACGACCTTCGCGGCCTTGGTGAACCGTTCGAACATCTAGCGCCTCCCGTATTTCTTGTGGACGGCCTGTTTGCTGACGCCGAGCTCGTCGGCGATCTCCTGCCAGGACCACCCGTCGACCCGCGCGCTGCGCACCTGCACGGCTTCGAGCTGTTCGAGCAGCTTGCGCAACGCGGCGACGGCGCGGAGGCCGACGCGGGGATCCTTGTCGCCCGCGGCGGTGGCCAAGTGGGTTGCTTCTGCCATGTGTGTCAACATAGGTTGACGGCCTCGGTGTTGTCAACCCTGGTTGACAGCGGCAGGATGGCGACATGCCGAGATTCGGGATCGCGGAGGCAGCCGGGGTCGGACTCGACGGGCGCGAACGCCCGAGCGAGGACGTGGTGGTCGTCCTGCCCTCAGCGGTGATCGTCCTCGACGGGGCGTCGACCCTGCGGACCGATCTGCCCAGCGGCGGCGACTACGCGCGCGAACTGGGGGCGCAGCTGGCCGGCAGGCTGACGGCGGCGCCGGAGCTGGACCTGGCGCAGCAGTTGGCGGGCGCGATCCGGTCGGTGGCGCGGCACAACGGGTTCACGCCTGGGGAGAGCCCGTCGAGCACGGTGTCGATCGTGCGGTGGGACTCGGACACGGTCGAGGCGCTGGTGTTGTGCGACAGCCCGGTCGCGGTGTTCACCGGCGACGCGGTCGAGGTCGTGGCCGACGACCGGCTGCGGTCCCTGCCGCTCGGCAAGTACCGGGGGCGGCTGGCCCGCGGGCTCGGCTACGGCCCGGGGCACGTCGAGGCACTGCGCGAGTCCGGCGAACGGATGGCGCGGCTGCGCAACGTCGAGGGCGGTTTCTGGGTCGCGGAGGCGGTGCCCGCGGCGGCACACCAGGCTGTCCGTGCGTCTTGGCCTGCCGCCGAGGTGCAGTCGGTACTGATGGCGACGGACGGGGTGTCGTGCGGCGTTGACGACTACGGGGTGTTCTCCTGGGAGTCGATGCTGTCGATGGCGGCTTCGGCCGGCCCGCAGGCCGTGCTGGACGCGGTGCGGGAGGCGGAGAAGTCGGACCCGGACGGCGTGCGGTGGCCACGGGTGAAGCCGCACGACGACCAGGCGCTGGTGTACGTCGACTTCGCGGCTCAGGCGGGCTTGGGTTCGTAGCGGAGGACCGAGATGCCGCAGTCGAACTGGGTGGCGGCGGCGAGGGTGAGGGCGGTGTAGGAGCCCTCGGGGAAGACCCGCAGGCCCGCGCCGATGGCAGTGGGGTTGACGACGAGGTGGAGTTCGTCCAGAAGGTTGTTGGCGATGAGCGACTGGACGAGGGTCGAGCCGCCGTAGGTGATGATGTCGGCGCCGGGTTGGGACTTGAGGTCGGTGATGGCCTTGACGAGGTCGCCGCCGACGACGGTGGTGTTGTCCCAGGGGGATTCGGTGAGGGTGTTGGTGATGACGACCTTGGGGGTGTTGTTCATCTGGTCGATGGACTTCTGGGTCTCGCCCTCGGGGCCGGCGGCCCAGGTGGGGATGAAGCCTTCGGCGAGTTTGCGGCCGAGGACGATCGTGTCGGACGAGTCGGTGATCTCGTCGAGGTAGGCGTTGAGGTCCTCGGTCCAGGGGAAGAGCATCCAGTCCATTTCGTGGTTGGGGCCTGCCATGTAGCCGTCGGCGCTGACCTGGACCTGGAGCTTGAACTTGCGCATGAGCCTGATCCTTCTGCTTGGGTGCCTTCACTGAGACGACGAACGAGAGTCGCCCCAATCGACAGCCTGCCTGCCTGAGATCTCGGCGAGGCAGGACACGCCGGTCGGGTAGCAGCGCGGTGACCGTTTGAGATCAGGTCGACCCGAAACGTCATTCGGGCTGCACATTTGCGGAGCAATCGCTAGACCCAATGGCGCATAGTCGAATGCGACTGTCGTGAGTGGAGTCACATTCGGGTGCCAAAGGGTTCGTTTAGCCGCAAAACTTAGAACACCGGCGCATCGAAGCGTCGCGTTGCCGCGCCCGCTTCTGTCTGAGCGCGCAAACACCAGTTCACTCCGCTGATGAGGGTTGCCCTTTTCATGAACAACGAACAAACGAACCTGTCTCGACGTCGCCTTCTCACCGGGGCGTTCGCCGTCGGCGCGCTCAGCGTCGTCGGGGTCAGCGGTGCGCTGATCGCGGGCACCGCCCACGCCGATGACGTGGAGGAACAGTTCGAAGAGGTCTACAAGGGACGGACGATCAAGGGCCTGCGGATCGCGGCGGGCAAGGGGCGGGCCGAGCGCGTCGACTCGCTGACCATCGACGGCGAGACCCTGCACCTCATGCGCCACCCCAACGGCACCTACGCGTCGTCCGTTAATCATTACCGGTCTTTCCGCTCACTTCGTGAAACGGGCCGAACCGCCGTTGACACATTAGGTACCGGAACGCCGCGCGGCACCATTCACGGCCACCACTGATCCAGGAGAAATTAGCAATGTCGAATGGTGTTCGCCAGAATCAGGCAAACATGTCCGCGACAGAGCGGACGAACTTCATCAACGCGGTCATCGCGATCAAGGCCAGCGGCGTCTACGACACCTTCGTCAAGGCGCACCTCGACGCGTTCGCGTATGACTCGGCCAACGCGACCAGGATCGCGCACGGGGGTCCGGCCTTCCTGCCCTGGCACAGAAAGTTCCTGATCGACTTCGAGGCCGCGCTCCAGGCGGTCGACGCGAGCGTCAACCTCCCGTACTGGGACTGGACCGTCGACGGCGCGTCGTCGACGACCATGTGGGCGGCCAACTTCATGGGCGGCAACGGCCTGTCGACCGACAACTGGAAGGTCACCACCGGCCCCTTCGCCGTCAGCACGGGCAACTGGCCGCTGACGATCCGGTCGGACTCCAACACCTACCTGCGCAGGCAATTCAGCGCGGGTTCGCTGCCGTCCGTGGCCAGCGTCAACGCCAACCTGGCGATGACCACCTTCGACACCGCGCCGTGGAGCAGCGCCTCCAGCGGCAGCTTCCGCAACACCCTTGAAAACATCCACAACGGCATGCACAACTGGGTGTCGGCGACGATGGCTGGCACGGCCTCGCCGAACGACCCGGTGTTCTTCCTGCACCACTGCAACATCGACCGGCTCTGGTCAATGTGGCAGGAGGCGCACCCCACCGCGACCTACCTGCCCAGCGCGGGCGGGACGGCGGCCGTCCCGGACCTGAACGAGGCGATGCCGCCGTACACCACCACCCCGGCGATGATGGAGTACCACGCCCTCACCTACCGGTACGACAACATGCCGTCCGCCGCGCTGCCCGCGACAGTCGCGTTCTACAGCAGCCAGCAGACCGGCAACCCCGCCACCTACGCCGTGGACGGCAGCACCACGACCATGTGGCACACCCAGTACACGCCGACCGTGGCCCAGCCGCCGCACGAACTGCGGCTCGACCTGGGCTCGACCAAGACGGTCACGGCGCTGTCCTACCTGCCCCGCCAGAGCGGCGGCCTCAACGGCACCATCGGCCAGTTCGCGGTCGATCTGAGCACCAACGGCACGACCTGGACCACCGGCGCGTCGGGCACCTGGGCGGACAACTCCTCCCGCAAGACCGTCCGCATCGCGGCCACCCAGGCCCGCTATGTGCGGCTGCGCGCGCTGTCGGAGGCGGGCGGCCGCGGGCCGTGGGCCTCGGCCGCGCAGGTTCTCCCGATCGGCTTCTGACCCGACGCCGCGCCCCGCCTGTGGTGGGTCGGGGCGCGGCGCCGTCAGCGCGCGAGGTGCTCCAGGAAGGCGGCCCAAGCCGTGGGGGTGGCGGTGATGATGGGGCCAGGGTTCTTGGAGTCGCGGAGGTGGGCGAGGTCGGGGCGGAGCCGGACCTCAACACAGTCGGACTGCTCACCGCCGGTGCTGAAGCTGCTCTTGCGCCACCTGTCCTGAGTCATTCCGACAGTCTCCCACTCGATCATGCTCAGCAGCGATGTCGGCGAGAAGCTTGCGGGACTCCTGGGCGTTCAAGGAAACGGCGGCCACCCACCGGAGAACGTCGTAGTAGCGGTCGACGTGAACCTTGTCTTGCAGGAAGAGACCGCCGACGTGGTTGTCGAGGTAGGTGAGGGTTCGGTAGCGGTGGTCGAACTCGAACATTCGGAAGGAGCCGCCGAAGGAGTGGCCGTCGGGCACGACTCGGATCTTGACGTTCCACTGATCTGCGAGGAACAGCAGTGCCAGCAGTTGTTCCGCCATGGTCTGATGGTTGTTCACCACCGTGCGCAGTGCGCGCTCGTGGATGAGGAAGGTGAACGTGGCGGGACTGCGGCGGAACAGGATGCGCTGCCGTTCGATTCGGGCCTGCACACTTCGCTGCACATCGGCGCCGGGTGCGGCGTTCGGCGCGAGCAGGGTGCGCATGTAGGTCTCGGTCTGCAGGAGGCCGGGGATCAGCTCCGGCTCGTAGCTGACCGACCGAGCGGCGGACGACTCATGGAAGACCAATGACCGGAGGGCGTCGCCTACCCATTGGCCGTGGGTGCAGAGCCAGTAGCCGCGTGGGTCGTTCACTTCGCGGCAGAATTTGACCAGGCGTTGGACGTCCTGGAACTTGGCCCCACACGAGGCCAAGTAGTGGACTACCTCGATCTCGGTTGTGGTGCCTCGTTCTCCGACCTCCAAGCGGTGCAGTTGCGGAGCCGACTTGCCGACCCGAGCCCCCAGCGCTTTGAGGGACAACCCGGCCGCTTCCCTGTGCACACGAAGCAGATCGCCCAGCTCGCGACTGCCCGCGCCGTTTCTCACTCCCATTGGGCCGACAATAGGCAACAACGAAGCGATGGGGTGCACTTCCCGACAGAGTGCACCCCATCGACTGAGGCGTTTCCATCACTGGAACGGGCTACAGCCCCAGCGCCTCGGCGGCCAGCTGGGTGCCCTTGACGCGGGCGGCGATCTTGGCGAAGGCCGTGTCGCGCGAGGTCGATACGTCGTCGGCGAAGGGAGAGAAGCCGCAGTCGTCGCAGGTGCCCAGGTGGTCGGCTGGGATGTACTGGGCTGCGGTCAGGACTCGGTCGCGGACCTGCTCCGGGGTCTCCACGACGGGGTTGATCGGGTCGATGACGCCGACGAAGACCTTCTGGTTCTCCCGGCGGTGTTCCCTGATGACCGACAGCACGCGCTCCGGCTCCGACTCGCTGGCCAGCTGGACGTAGACGCGGCCGACGTTCAGTTGGAACAGGGTCGGCAGGAGTTCCGCGTAGTCCACATCAAGGCTGTGGACCGAGTCCTGGTCGCCGCCGGGGCAGGTGTGGACGCCGATGCGGGCGCGCTCCTCCTCGGTGAACCGGGAGAGCACCTGGTTGTTCAGGGCGACGAACGACTCCAGCAGGCCGCCGGACGGGTCGAGTTTCAGCGACAGCCTGCCCTCGGTGAAGTCGATCTGCACGCTGTCGGCGCCCGCGTCGAGGCTGCGGCGGATGTCGGCTTCGGCGCCGTCGACCAGGTCGGCGGTGAACTTGTCGCGGTCGTAGCCCTCGATGCCGTCGGTCGGGTAGAGCAGGCTCAGCGCGGACGCGGCGATCACGGCCTGCTTGACCGGCAGCGAAGTGTGCGCGCGGGCCTTGGTCAGGTACTCGTCCGCGTGGACCTGGTAGCTGAAGGGACCAGTCAACCGAGGCAGCTGCCGCGTGTGACCATCGGCGAACGGGATGACCGCGCCTTCCGGGTGCAGCGCCTCCAGGCCCGAGATCGGGTACGTGGCGAAGCTGGGCTTGCCCTGCTCGCCGTCGGTGATGACCGGGGAGCCGGTTTCCTCGAAGCGGCGCAGCGTGTCGACCAGTGCCTCGTCGGACAGCTCGGCCAGGCGGGCGTCGTCGATCTTGCCCGCGGCGTGGTCGCCGAAGGCCTGGATCAGGGCCTGGGGGCGGGGAATGCTTCCGATCGGCTCAGTGGGGAGCGACACGTCGGGAGTCCTCTCGGTGATCTTGGGGGGTCACCGTGAGGGTGGCCTAACCAGGGCCGGTCGGAGTAGACCGCCGACCCTGGTTAACCCGAAGAGATGAACCTAGTGCTTCCCAACCCCTATCCACTCGAACCCGGCTCGCCGCGCCACGGCGGGGTCGAGGAGGTTGCGGGTGTCGATCACGATCGGCTTGCGCACCGCGCCAGCCAGGCGGTTCCAGTCGAGCGACCGGAACTCGGGCCACTCGGTGAGCACGATCAGCGCCTCGGCCTCCTCCGCCGCCTCGTAAGGGTCGGCGACCACCCGCACCGGGGCGAGTTCGGAGTGCTGGACGCCGGGGCGCAAAGCCGGGTCGTAGCCGGTCAGCTCGGCACCGGCCTGGCGCAGCAGCGCGGCGACGGCGAGGGCGGGCGAGTCGCGCAGGTCGTCGGTGCCCGCCTTGAAGGTCAGCCCGAGCAGGCCGATCTTCACGTGCGACAACGAGCCGCCGCGCTTGCCCGTGACGGCGAGGCGCACCTTCTCCACCATGCGCAGGCGCTGCCGCGTGTTGGTGTCGATCGTGGCCCTGATCAGCCGGAACTCGAAGTCAGCGGCGTCGGCCAGCTGCAGCATCGCCGAGGTGTCCTTGGGCAGGCACGAGCCGCCCCAGCCGGGGCCGGGGTTGAGGAACGCCTGGCCGATGCGCTTGTCGTAGCCCATGCCCTCGGTGACGTCGGTGATGTCCGCACCGAGGCGGTCGCACAGCTCGGCCACCGCGTTCACATACGACAGCTTCATCGCGAGGAAGCAGTTGGCCGCGTACTTGACCAGTTCCGCGCTGGGCGCGTCGGTCAGCACCGTCGGGGCGCCGAGCTTGGCGTAGAGCGCCGCGACGCGCTCGGCGGCGTCCTGCTTGCTGCCGCCGACCACGATGCGGTCGGGGTTGAGGAAGTCGTAGACGGCGCTGCCCTCGCGGAGGAACTCCGGGTTGGACACCACGGCCACGTCGTCGCGGACCAACAGCTCTTCCGTGCGTTCGGCCGTGCCGACCGGGACCGTGGACTTGTTGACCACGACCGCACCCGTCGGCAGCAGGTCGCGCACCTCTTCGATAACCGACTCGACGATGCTGAGATCAGCGACGCCGCCCACACCCATCGGCGTCGGCACGCACAGGAACACGACCTCCGGGCCCAGCTCCGTGTGCTTGACCGCGGCGCCCGCGCCGAGCACGAACGTCAGCCTGCCCGCGGCGATGCCCTCGGCGACCAACTCGGCCAGCCCCGGTTCGAGGATGTCGACCTCGCCCTGCGAGAGCCGCTTGACCTTGTCCGCGTCGACATCCGCGCACACCACGTCATGGCCCAGCGAGGCCAGACAGGCCCCCGTCGTGAGCCCGACGTACCCGGTCCCGATCACGGCGATCCGTCGTACGAACACCGAATTCCCCTCCCGCAACTTCGGTTCAGCTCGCCTGTGGCCCCGGGCCGCTCTGCGACTCGGTCAGCTGTTCCGGCGCCGCCATGATGCGAGTCGCGGCGAAGGCCCGCAATGCCGTCTCGTCGCGAAGATCCACAAGTCGGTTGCCCCACTGGTCGGTCAGGTCGCCGTCCGCACCCTCCGACCTGCGGTCGGTGGTGGGCCAGCCCTCCGGGAACGGGCCCTTGGAAGGAAAGTGGAGAAGTTCGTCATACACGCCGATGTAGGCCTGCGCCTGCGGCCGCCAGTCGAGCACCTGCTCGGCGCGGCGGCGGCCCGCGGTGCCCAGTTCGGACCGGCGCTCCGGGTCGTCGGCGAGCGCGACCACGGCGTCGGCGAGGCCGTCGCTGTCGCCGGGTTCGACGTAGACCGCGCAGTCCCCACCGGACACCACGGTCTCGGTGAGGCGGTAGGCGACCACGGGCAGCGCGTAGGCCATGTACTCCATGGTCTTGTTCATCGTGGAGACATCGTTGAGCGGGCTGCGCGGGTCTGGCGACAGGCCGATCGACGCCGCCGACAGGTATTTCGCGATCTGCTCGGGGCCGACCCGGCCGGTGAACTCAACGTAGTCGTCGAGGCCGAGGTCGGTGCTCTGCCGCTTGAGGTCCTCCAGGCAGTCGCCGAAGCCGAGCAGCACGAAGCGGAAGTCCTTGCGGCCGTGCAGGTTCACGATCCGGTCGGCCGCCTCCAGCACACCGTCCACACCGTCCTGCGGTCCCATGATCCCCAGATACGCCACCAGGTGCTTGCCACCGCGGCGCACCGAGGGGTCGGCGTAAACGGGACGCATCACGGAGGTGTCCGGCCCGGAACGCACAACAGTCGTGTGTTCACGCGGCACACCCCCGCGGTTCACCGCGATGTCCTGATAGGACGTATTGGTGGAGATCACCCGGTTCGCGGTGCGGAAGGTCCGGCGCTCCAACCACTTGAGGATGGCGAGCTGGATCTTCGACGGCAGCGACTTGGGCTCGCCGAAGCGGGAGCGGAAGACCTCCGGGTTGAGGTCGTGGTGGTCGAAGACGAACTTGACCCCGGTGAGCTTCCACGGCAGCGCGAGCGCCCAGTAGGTGTCCGGCGGGTTGCACGCCTGCATGACGTCGAACCGGGCGCGGCGGCGGACCTTGAGGGACAGCGCGGCGGTGCGCAGCCAGCAGTAGACGAACTCCCACGCGTAGCCGACGAGGCCGTCGGCCTGCTTGGGCGGGGCGTACTTGTAGAGGTGCACGCCGTCGAGCACGGCGTAGGCCGGGTCGCCGGGGCCCTTCGGGCAGATCACCGAAACCTCGTACCCGGCCGCCCGCAGCGCGCGGCACTCCAGCCAGACCCGGCGGTCCAGCGGGACGGGCAGGTTCTGCACGATGATCAGGACGTGCGGCGCCACGGGTACCTCTTCCTGCTGCGGGAGTCACGGACTGATTCGGGCGCGCGGGCAATGTTGTTACAGACCGTGGTCCTCGGCCGATGTGCTTCCATGAGGCACCGCGGCACGCGGACCAGCTGCGGAGGTGTGCGGGTTGTATGTGGCATCCACCAGGGCGACCAGGGGCACGTCCCGGTCCGGCGGCAGCCGAATCCCCACGACGGTGGTGCTGCTGGGGACCGTGAGCCTGCTCACGGACATCTCCGCGGAGATGATCACCGCGTTCCTGCCGGTGTACGTGATCTTCAACCTGCAGATGTCGTACCTGCAGCTGGGCTTGCTCGACGGGATCTACACCGGGGCGACGGCCGTGCTGCGGCTCGTCGGCGGCCACGTCGCCGACCGGGTGCACCGGCACAAGACGGTCGCGGCGGTGGGCTACGGGCTGTCGGCGGCGACCAAGCTGGTCTTCCCGTCGGTCGGCGCGTCCGCGGTGGGCCTCGGCGGGGTGCTGGCGGTCGACCGGGCGGGCAAGGGCCTGCGGACGGCGCCCCGGGACGCGATGATTTCGCTGGTCACGCCGCCGGGCCGGCTCGGCGCGGCGTTCGGCGTGCACCGGACGATGGACACGATCGGCGCGCTGCTCGGCCCGCTGGCCACATTCGCGGTGCTGACCTGGCTGACCACGAGCCCCGGCCCGATCTTCGTGATCAGCTTCGGCTTCGGCCTGCTCGGGCTCATCGTGCTGGTGTTCTTCGTCCGCCAGCCCGGCCGCGAACGCGTGCCCGGCAAGAAAATCACCCTGCGTGACACCGTGGACCTCGTGCGCGACAAGGGAATGCGCCGCACGACGATCGCGGCGGGGCTGCTGGGCCTGGCCACGATCTCCGATGTGTTCGTGTTCGTCGTGTTGCAGAAGGTGTCCGGGGTGTCGCCCGCGTGGCTGGCGCTGATGCCGGTCGGCACGGCGCTGACGTTCCTGCTGGCCGCCACACCGCTGGGCAGGCTGTCCGACCGGGTCGGGCGCTGGCGCATGTTCTTCGCGGGCCACGTCGTGCTCGGCGCGGTGTACCTGCTGCTGCTCGGCCCGTTCACCGGCGTGCCGCTCGTGATCGTCACCGTCGCGCTCCACGGGCTGTTCTACGCCGCGACAGACGGCGTGCTGATGGCGCACGGCTCGACGCTGGTGCCGGAGCGGCTGCGCGCGAGCGGGCTGTCTATCGTGCAAACCGGCCAGGCGCTGGCCAGGCTCGCCTCGTCCGTCGGCTTCGGGCTGCTGCTGCAGCGGCTCGACTTCAGCACGGCGGTGCTGATCGCGCTCGGCGCCATGGTCGCCGCCCTCGTCGGGGTGGCGCTGCTGATCCGGCCGGAGGTCGCGCGGTGAAGGACTGGTTCGTGCGGAACAGGATCGCCGCGGGGGTCGTGGCGATCGTGCTCGTCGTCGCGGCGGCCACGGTGTACGTGGTCACGACGGTGAACTCGCAGGCACCCGCGACCGCGGCCAAGGGCGCGCCCGCGCTGACCTACGTCGACAACGGCGGCGGACAGAACCTCGTGACGCGGCTCGACAAGGACGGCAACCGCTCGACCGGCGACCTCAAGTGCCTGCGCGTCTACAAGGCGGGCGACACGACGGTCTGCCTGAAGATGACCTTGCCCGGCGCCTACAGCGCGTCCGTGCTGGACAAGTCGGGTGCCGAGGTGAAATCGGTGCCGCTGCCGGGGACGCCGAGCCGCGCGCGGGTCTCGGCGTCGGGCCGGATGGTGTCGTGGACGGTCTTCGTGACCGGCGACTCGTACCTCGCGCCTGGCGGGTTCTCGACCCGGACCGGCGTGCTCGACCTGCGCACCGGCACGCTCGTGGAGACGCTGGAGGGCTTCGCCACGACCATCGAGGGCAAGCTCGACGACCGGACGAACGAGAACTACTGGGGCGTGACGTTCGCCGAGGACGACAACACCTTCTACGCCACCCTCGGCTCCGGGAACACGACCTGGCTGGTCAAGGGCGACTTCGCGGCCAAGACGATGACCACGGTCCGGCAGAGCGCGGAGTGCCCGTCGCTGTCGCCGGACGGCACCCGGGTCGCCTACAAGAAGCGCGGCGGGCGGTTGGGCACCTGGCAGCTCTTCGTGCTCGACATCGCCTCCGGCCGGGAGACCTACCTGTCCGGGTCCGACGGCGTCGACGACCAGGCCGCCTGGCTCGACAACGACACCCTGGCCTACGCGAAGGCCAGGCAGGGCGGGGCGCCGACGATCTACAGCTCCCCCGCCGACGGCTCGGCCGAACCCACGGAACTGGTCCCCACAGCGTCGTCCCCCTCACCCTGAACTCGGGCGAAGGGGACGACATCGGGGGATCAGCTCGGTCGCGGAATCAGGGCGCCGGAGGCCGTCTTGTTGTTGGACCACTCGGCGATGCTGCCCGGGTTGGGCACGTGGACCTCACCCCAGCCGCCCGCTGTCGTGCCGAACTGATTGTTCGTCACGACCGCGCCGCGCATCGAGTCGCCGATGCGCAGGATGTACCCGCCGCCCGCGAGGTAGTTGCCGACGATCTGGAGACCGCCTGCCGGGGCGTCGGACATGATGAACACCGCGCCGTTCTGGTGGGTGCCGTCGTATGCCTTGCCGTCGGCGCTGATGTCGATCCGGTTGTAGCGGATCACCAGGTTGGGGCCGCCGTAAGCCTGGATGCCGTCGTTGTGCGTGTTGTTCGGGTAGGCACCCGCGCGCAGCATCCCGTGGATGTAGTTCTGCTCGATCGTGGAGTTGCCCGGGCCGTTCTGGATGCCGTCGGGCGTGCCGGAGATGTCGCAGCGGATCACGGTCACCGTGGCGTCGCCGTGGATGGCGCCGTTGCCCCACGAGGAGCCGGGCCACTGGGTGTCCTTGTAGGTGATCGTCGTGTCGCGCACGTCGATGTGGCCGCTGTTGCCCAGCAGGGGCGCCCAGCTGTAGTGGTTGCCCTCGATGATCGAGTTGCGGATGGTCAGCGTGCCGCCGCCGTTGTACTCGATGCCGCCCTTGACGTAGACGCCGTCGAGGGTCACGTTGCCGCTGAACCGCAGCGCGCCCGCGTTCCAGCGGGTGCCCGCCGGGGCGGTGGTCGTGCCGTCCACGACCCTGAGCTTGCTCACGTCACCGCGGAAACCGACCTGGCCGGGCTGCGGGACGGTGCCGGGCGCCGGGGCGCCGCCGGGCGGAGGCGGCTGCGGGGCGGGCTGGGGCTTGGGTGACGACGAGGTCGACGGCTTCGCGGTCGTGGTCGTCGGGGCCGCTGAGGAGGACGACGTCGTGGTCGTCGGCGCGGCGGTGGTCGTGGGTGCCGAGGTGGGCGCCGGGTCGATGGTGATGCTCGTGGACGGGACAGGCAGGTCCGGCGCGGGCTTGCCCGCCATCGGCTTGCAGCCTGCCGTCAGCATGATCGCGCCCACTGCCACGCCTGCCGCGATCGCGATCTTGCGGACGCGCCTGGCGTGGCTGTTGCGTAACTCCGCTTGATGTCGAGCGGACATGAGATCCTTCCGGTTGGCAATAAGTCGCCCCCGTTGCGGGACAAGGAAATCCCGCAGGCCGGCAGGGGATTTGGGTCCTGCCAAGCCGGTCGGCACTCTATGCACATCGCTCGCCAGATCACAACAGGGTCACGATGCGCACGTCAGAACGGTCACGACCAGTGTGACACCGGCCTCATGGGGCGCGCGCGACACTCCGTAACGATTCGGCAGGCGACGCGATCCCTTGGCAGAGCACCTCTCACCACGAAGCCCGGGAGCCGTCATGCAGACAGGCACGCGTCCGGCCCCCGCGGGCGCCGGGGAGCGGGCGGTACGCGGGCGGCCGTCACGCTGGCTTTCGGTCACGGCGCTGGCCTGCGCACTCGCGGCTATCCGCCTCGCGGTGGCGATCTTCGCCGACTACGACCGGGTCGTCGGCACGTTCGACGACGACGCGTTCTACTACTTCGGGGTCGCCGCCCACATCGCCGCCGGGGACGGCTCGACGTTCAGCGGCATCGACCCGACCAACGGCTATCACCCGCTGTGGCTGCTGCTACTGGTTCCGGTGTTCTCCATCGCGCAGGGTCACGCGGCCCTCGTTACTGTGACGCTGGTCTCAGTTGCCCTGTTCATCGCCTCCGCGCGCATGATCGACCGGATCGGCGGGTACACGGGTAGGCCGGTGCTGGTCACGGTGTGTTCGGTGCCATTGCTGGTGGTAGGCACGGCGGGCCCGTCGTTCTGGTTCTCCGGGATGGAGACCGGGCTGCTGCTGTTCGCGCTGCTGTGGCTCGCGGCGACATATCTGCGGACCGAGGGCTTCACCGCCGCCGGGTTCGGCGCGGGCGATGCGCGGGTGCCCGGGGCGCTGATGGCGCTGGCCGTGCTGTCACGGCTCGACGCGGTGTTCCCGATGGCGATCCTCGGCGTGCTGGCGCTGGTCTCGTGGAAGCGGGCCGGGCTGCCGTGGCTGAAGCTCGGCGCGTGGCTCGCGGCGTTCCCGGTTGTCGTGCTCGCCGGGTACTTGGCGGTCAACCAGGCGCTGTTCGGCACGCTGGTGCCGGTGTCCGGGCAGGCCAAGGCGCTGGGCGGGACGGGCGGGCTCAACACCGACGTCGTCGGCCAGTTCCTCACCTCGCCGGTGCTGTTCGGCCAGTCGACCTGGCTTGGCGCGCTCGCGGTGGTGGTCGTGGTCGGGGCGCTGCTGGCCCGGGCGGGCGGCGCGCTGGGGCGCGCGGCGGTGTTCGGGGCGATCGTCCTCGGCGGCGGCGTGCTGACTGTTCTCTATTACGCGGTGACGACCAGTTGGCAGCTGTGGCCGTGGTACTTCTCGGCGGCGCCGCTGGCGATCGCCTTGGCCGGGCCCGCGCTGGTGAGCCGGGTCAAGGTGCCCGCGCGGGGGCTCGTCGCGGCGGCGGTCGTCCTGCTGGTGGTGGCCACGACGTCGGCCAACGCGGTGCGGTCGGCGCGGGGCGGGGTGGCGCGGTCGGCGTTCATCGAGGCCGGGCCCGCGGTGGCGGCGAAGATCGACGCGCTGATGCCGTACGGGCTGCCGATGGCCATGGGCGACCGGGCGGGCAGCGTCGGCTTCCACGTCCACCGTCCGCTCGTGCACTTGGAGGGCCTGGTCAATTCGGCCGAGTACCTCGACGCGCTGCGCGAGGGGCGGGTGCCGGAGTTCCTGGCCGAGCGGGACGTGGCGCTGTACGCGCGCGGCGACTCGTCGCCGGGGGAACCGGTCGCCGACCAGGCGGGATGTGTGAAGTTCACGGAGCCGCAGCAGGGTGGCGGCACGAAGTTCACCGTGGTGGTCTGTGAGCAGGACCTGCTGTTGACCGAACCTCTTAGTGACGGAACGTCGTACAGAGTGTGGCGATACCACCCGAATCTTCAGCCGGGTTAGGCCGAACGACTTAATTTAGACTTGCGGATAGATCACATGGAGTAACGGCTTTCTCGGAAGCCACGATTTACCAGGCATAGGGAAGCCGGACCTGTTGCTCGGCGCTACGCGGGGTGTTGGGGCGCGGATGGACTTCTGGAAGACACTGCTCGTCCTGCTGAAGCGGTGGTACGTGGCGCTGCCCGTCTTCGCCGTCGCCATCGGCGGCGCGGGCGCGGTGTACGCGGTCATGCCCATGCACTACGAGTCGACGGGCGTCATCGTGCTGACCGCCCCGCCCAGCGGGCCGACCACCACGGTCACCGGCCAGAGCGGGCAGACCAACCCGCTGCTGGCGTTCGAGAGCAGCCTCGCCATCTCGGCGTCCATCGTGATCCAGAGCATCAACACGCCCGAGGTCGTCAAGGAGATGGGCGCGGACAAGCCGGACCACACCTTCGTACTGACCGGCGGCGCCGAGGGCGGCCCGTTCATCAGCGTCAAGACGGAGAGCAAGTCCGAGCAGGGCGCACGGGACCTCGTCGTCCAGGTCCTCGACCGGGTCAAGGGCGAGCTGCAGAAGCGACAGGAACTGCTGAAGGCGCCGACGAGCACGTTCATCGGGGTCGACGACGTGGTGCCGCCGACCAAGCCGGAACCCCTGCGCGGCGGCAAGCTGCGCGCGGCCGGTGTGGCGCTGGTGCTGGGCCTGGTGGCGAGCCTGGCGGCGGTGTTCGGCTTCGAGAGCTTCCAGAGCCGCAAGCGGCGGGCCGAAGAGGCCGAGCTGGATGAGGACTTCGATGAGGAGCCGGAGGACGAGCCCGTCGCACCGGTGAAGAAGGCCGCGGTGAAGCAGGCTGTCGTGGAGGACGAGCCGGTGGAGGTCGCGCCGCGTGCGGTCCCCGCGCCTGCCGACCACACCCAGCGGGTGGCGCCGGTCCGGGCGAAGCAGAACGGGCACCCGGCCAAGCAGGCCGCCCACCCGAAGCCCGCGACTCCGCACGGGAAGCCCGCCCCGCAGCACGGCCCGAAGCAGCCGGCCGCCGCGAACGCGGGTCAGGCAGGCGGCCCGGCCCCGGCCAATGGCTCGGTCCCCGCCGGCGGTCCGGCTCCGGCAGGCGGCCAGGCTCCGGCCAATGGTCCGACACCGGCGAACGGTCCGGCTCCGGCGAACGGCCAGGCACCCGGCAAGCAGGCCCCGGCCAACGGGCACCCCCAGCAGGCGCCCGCCAACGGACAGGCCAAGCCGTCCCGAGTGAACGGCCAACCGGTCGGCACCGGCCCCAACCCGAGCAACTGGCCCGCCGACGAATGGCGCGAACCGCCGACACTGCGGATGAAACCCGCGCAGGCACCGCCAGACCAGCGAAGCTGACCCAGTGGCCACCGACCGGCCCGTCGCAGGCCAGGGCGCCGACGGCGAACCCCCCGTCGGTGCCGAAGGCCGCGCCCCCACCGACCGACGACCGACGGCGACGCGCCCAGCGCCAGTCAAGCGCGTCGGCGCTCGTCCGAACGGACGGCCGCGACCGGCGGCACGCGCGGCGGTGAAGAAGGTGCCCGCTGAGCGGGAGCGGTTGCCGATCATGCGGAAAGAGGGCAAGCAGCGCGCCGATGGGGCGACCCTCGCCTGTTGCTACGCGCTCGCCATGACGTGTATTCCGGCTGGGCTTGTCCTCAAGGGCCTGCCCATGTCGATCACCCCGGGCATGGCCATCGGCCTCGCCATGGGGATTCTCTGGTTCTGTGCGCAGCTCGTCACGACCCTCGGGGTGGCCAAAGGGCGCAACGCCGCCCGGACCGCCCTCTTCCTCTTCGCCTGTTCGCAGCTGGCCACCTACGGATACGCGACCTACGGCTATCTGCCCTCCGACGAACTAGCCGCCGCCGACCGGACCCTGATCACGCTCATGGCCGTGTTCTCCGTCGGCCTCGCCGTATGTGACGGCGTGCGCGGGCTCGATCGGCTCGACCGGTTGCTGAAGGTCATGGTCGGTGGTGCGACGTTCATGGCGGCCGTCGGCATCCTGCAGTTCTCCCTCGCGCTCGACCTGACCCAGTACCTCTCGTTCCCCATTCTCAAGGCGCAGGGCGAGATGTCGTTCGTGTTGGAGCGGTCGAACTTCCGCCGCCCCGCTGGCACGTCCGGCCACCCGATCGAGTTCGGCGTCGTCTGCGCGATGACGGTGCCGATCGCGCTGCACTACGCGTTGCGGGCGTTCGACCACGGCGGGCCGCAGAAGCGGTGGTGGTTCTGTCTGGCGATCCTGGCTGTGGCGTCGATGCAGTCGCTGTCGCGGTCGGCGGTGTTGGGGCTGGCCATCGCGGCGATGTTCATCATCCCGGCCATGCCGAAGAAGCGGCGGGTTCGGGCGCTGGGCGCGATCGTGCTGTTCCTCGTCGCGATGCGGGTCATGGTTCCCGGGCTGGTCGGCACGCTCTACAGCCTGTTCACCAGCATCAGCGTCGACCCGAGTGCGGAGAGCCGCAGGCGGGCCATCGACCGGGCCGGTGGCGAGATCAGCGAGCACCTGCTGCTCGGCCGCGGCATGGGCACCTACCTGCCGGAGAAGTACGGCTGGCTGGACAACCAGTACCTCGGGACGCTCGTGCAGAACGGCGTCATCGGGATGCTCCTGCTGATCTTCCTCTACGTCGCGGGCTGGTACTGCTGTCTCCGGGTTCGCCTGGCGAGCAAGGACCCTCGGGTTCGCGATCTCGCCATCGCGATCGCCGCGGGCATCGGCGTTCCGGGCATCTCGTCGGCGACGTTCGACCTGCTCGGGTTCGCCGTGGCGACCGGGTTCACCTTCCTGCTGGTCGGCGCGGCCGGGTCACTGTGGCGAACAGTGCAGGAAGAAAGGGCCGCCGAGGCGCAACACTCGGCCGTCGAGCCCGATGAACCTGACGTGCCCGACGAAGAAGGCCCCAACAAAACCGAGGTGACCGCTTGACCGCCGAAGCGCCGGAAGAGCCGACGGTCGGCAGCAAGGTCGGCCGCGGCGCGGTGTGGAGCTTGCTCAACACCGTGGTGCTGCGGCTGGGCACGCTCGTCGCGGGGATCGTGTTGGCGCGGCTGCTGTCCCCGGCCGATTACGGTGTGTTCGCCGTCGCGCTGGTCGCGATGACGCTGCTGCAGGCGTTCAACGAACTCGGCGTCAGCCTCGCACTCGTGCGGTGGGAACGCGACGTGCGCGAGTTCGCGCCGACCGCCATGACGATCGCGGTCGGGTTCAGCGTCGCGCTGTACGGCGTCGTGTGGTTCGCCGCGCCCGCGTTCTGCGAGCTGATGGGCAGCCCGGACGCGGTCACCGTCATGCGGGTGCTGTGCCTCGCCGTCGTGTTCGACGGGATCGCGGTGGTGCCCGCGACGATCCTCAACCGCGAGTTCCTCCAGCGGACCCGGTTCCTGTGTGACGCGGCGGCGTTCGTCGTGGTCACGTCGGTGACGATCAGCCTCGCCGCGACCGGCTCCGGGCCGATGAGCTTCGCGATCGGCCAGATCGCGGGCAACCTCGTGTCGGTGACCGCGTACCTGCTGCTGTGCCCGGTGAAGGTGCGGCCGGGCTGGGACGCCGGGATCGCGCGCGAACTGGTCAAGTTCGGCCTTCCCTTGGCCGCGGCGAGCCTGCTCGTGCTGTCGGTGACCAATGTGGACAAGATCGTCGTCGGGTCGCTGACCGACGAGATCGCGCTCGGCCTCTACGTCATGGCGTTCAACCAGTCGAGCCTGCCGCTGCAAGTGTTCTCCGAGGCCGCGCGGCGGGTGTCGCTGGCGGGGTTCTCGCGACTCGTGCACGACAAGCGCCAGTTGGAAGACGCCCTCGGCCGCGGGGTCGGGCTGCTGATGGCGGCCTCGGTCCCCGTGTGCGCGCTGCTCGCGTGCTACGCCGCGCCGATGCTGCACGTCGTCTACGGCGGCCAGTGGACCCCGGCGGCGGTCGCGCTGCAGGTGCTGGCCGGGCTCGGGCTGCTGCGGATCCTGCTGTTCATCGGCTACGACCTGCTCGTCGCGCTCGACGGGAACCGGGTGCTGGTGGGCCTGCAGGTGCTGTGGCTGGCCACCATGCTGCCCGCGCTGCTGATCGGCACCCGTGTCGACGGCATCCGCGGCGCGGCCGTCGCGCAGGTCGCCGTCGCGGCGGTGGTCGTGGTGCCCGCGTTCGCGTGGGTGATCCGGCGGCGCGGCATCTCGCTGCGGCCGTCGCTGCTGGCGTGCCGCCGTCCGTTCATCGGCGGTCTGCTGGTGGTGGCCTCGGCGCTGGTGGTGCGCCAGGTTTTCGAGAACTCGTTGGCCCAGTTGCTCATCGGCGGTCTGCTGGCCGCCGCCGTCTACTTCCCGGTGGTGTACCCGATGCGTGCCCTGCTCCCCGGCCGCGCCCGTGCCGAGGTGGTCGCGTGACCGCCCCGACCAAGGACCGCGGCGGCCTGTCCGCGGCCGTCCGCCGCTCGTTGCGCGACGCGTTCGGCCTGTGGCCGATGCACGAGGCGAAGACCCGGCTGACGCTGGGCAGGCGCGTGCCGGAGCTGCGCCGGTTCGAGGACGGCGAGGTCGCCCGACTGTCCACAGTGGTCGGCGCGCGCCCGTCGACGCTGGTCACGACGGTCATGCCGACCTACAAGCGGCCCGTCCTGCTGCCACTGGCGGTGGAGTCGGCACTGGCGCAGACCGTCGAGGACCAGCTGGTGATCGTCGTGGACGACGGAGCCGGACTGCCGACGCTGCCCGACGACCCGCGGCTGGTCGCGGTGAGCCTGTCGCGGAACTCGGCGGTGCTCGGCCTGGTGCGCAACGTAGGGATCAGGCTGACCCAGTCGAAGTACATCGCCTTCCTCGACGACGACAACACCTGGCGCGAGGACCACCTGGAGAAGACGCTGGCCGCGCTGGGCCGCGGCGCGGACCTCGTGTACTCGGCTGTCGAACGGCGCCGGGCGGACGGGTCGGTGCTCGACGTGCTGTCCGAGCCGTTCGACCACAAGACGCTGGTGGACGACTCGCCGTACGTCGACTCGAACTCGCTGGTGATCCGGCGGGCGCCGGACGTGATCTTCAGCCGGATTCCCCGGGTGAAGGCGACGCTGCCCAAGGAGGACTGGGAGTTCGTGTACCGGATGTCGAAGACCCGGGTCGTGGAGCACGTCCCCGAGCCGACCGTGCGGTACCTGGTGAACGAGGACAGCTACTACACGGAGTGGAACTCCTAGATCGGGTGAATTCCGACGCGCCGACCTGCGCCGATTCGCTTAGGTTGCGCTGGTGACTGATCCTGAGCTGTCGGCCCTGATCGCGTTCTTCGCGGGTGGGCTGCTTTCGGTACTGCTTGTCGTGCCCTACATCGCCTGGAGCTACCGCAAGCGCGGCGAGCTCGGATTCGGGCACGCTCTGCTCGCGTTCGGGTTCCTCATCTACGCGATGGCGCTGTGGACGTACACGCTGCTGCCCGTCCCGGACACCACCCCGCAGTGGTGCGCCGACAACGCGGTCCGCACCATGCAGCTCAGGCCGCTGCAGTTCCTCTCGGACATGCGCAAGGACCAGGTCGGCACCGGTGTCCGGGCGGTGCTGCACAACCCGGCGCTCCAGCAGGCCGTGTTCAACGTGGCCCTGTTCGTGCCACTGGGGATGTTCGGCAGGCACCTGCTTCGGCTGCGACCCATCACCGTCGTCGCGTTGGGCGCGGTGGTGTCGCTGTTCATCGAGGTCACGCAGCGGACCGCCGTGTGGGGCCTGTTCGCGTGCCCGTACCGGCTGTTCGACGTCGACGACCTGATCACCAACACCCTCGGCGCCGCGCTCGGCCTGGCGCTCGCCCCGCTGCTGCGGCTGATGCCCGGCCAGAAAGTCAAGGCCGCGGCGGGCGAGCCGCGGCCGGTGACGACGGCACGCAGGCTGCTGGGGATGGCGGTCGACCTGGTGACCGTCGCGCTGCTCGGGGCGACCTTCCAGGTCATCTACAACGTGATCGCCGTCTATCTGCTCATCGAAGAAGTCCCGGACCAGCACCGACTGCTCACCATCGCCGCCCCCGTCGCGCTGCTGTTGGTGCTGGTGCCCCTGCTGGGCGACGGCGGCACGTTCGGACAACGGGTGGTGCTGCTGCGCCCGATCGGCCCGGACGGCGCGAAACCGTCGATCGGCCGGATGGCCGCCCGGTTCGCCGTGGGGTCGGGTGGCTACTTCGTGCTGGAGTTCTTCGGGGTGCCGCTGGTCGGGTTCCTGCTGCTGGTGGTGAGCGGGGTGATGGCGTGGCGGCCGCGTGGCCACCAGGGCCTGTCCGGGGTGGTGGCGGGGCTGCGTGTCGTCGACAGCCGGGACGCGGCCTTTCGGCGACCGGTGAAGACGTCCCTGGAGGCGGAGAGCCATTAGCGAGTGGGTGTGCCGCAGGGTCCCGGCGGCACACTCGCGGTCATTCGGTGGAGCGGAGTTCGGAGTTCTGTCGCTGGGACTCGTGGAGTTGGTCTTCGAGAGAGACGATTCGGCAGGCGGCGTCGATAGCCGTGCCCTGGTCGACCAACTCCCGCACCCGGGCCGCGATGCGCAACTGGTGGCGGGAGTAGCGACGGTGCCCGCCCGCCGAACGCTGCGGCTGGATCAAACCCGCCTCGTCGAGGCTGCGCAGGAAGTTCTGGCTGGTGTCGAGCATTTCCGCGGCCCGGCCCATCGTGTAGGCGGGGTAGTGGTCATCGTCGAACTTGTCGGCCCCGCTGGAATCGGAAGCGGGGGTCTCGCGTTGGTCAGGAATCATTCCACCTCCACATCACAAGGGACCCCGGGCGCCAAGTGCGGCGCCCAGGGTCCCAGGGGTTGGGTTTCATCATTGTCAACCGGCCGCGAGGCCGGCTTCCGGTATCCGCGGTTTCCGTCCGAGAGACAGAAAGTGCGGAGATCGCTTATTCGTAACCGAGAACCACCTTCCAATCCGATGGGACTGCGGTACCCGCGCGGCACTACTGCACAGCCGCTGCGGGCGATCCAATGATGTAGCCCTTCCCTCCTATTCTGTGTATTCCACTTACCTTGCATCACTTCAGGTACTGCGACTTCAGGTACTGCGACTACCGCGAACGCCACCGGCTGGAACCCTTCCACTGATCGGCCCCAGCACGCGTCACGCCGCTGGCCACTGCCCGGAGCCCCGTCGAAGATCGGCTCCGGCCACCTGACCGTTCTCACACTGACTTTCTTACCTATCGGTCTTGCCAATCTGCCTTGCAACCGCATTTCTTGCACTCTTGCGACTCGCCTCGCGGGTAGTTCGTCATCTCCCGCGCCTGCTTGACGTTGTCTCTCTCGGTACGAGGAGAACACTACACACAGCCGGGATGGAATGTCTACCCCAGCCACCATAGATTTCCTCCGACGGCTGCGGCAGGCGGTCGTCGACAGCCTCGGGATGCAACCTTTCGGCAGGCCACGAGCGTGATTAAGGCGTAGCTACGCACCCAGGGGGTTTGATGAGCGACCGCGACCAGGGCTTCGCCGAGTACTTCGCGGCGAAGTCCGACGCGATGCGCGGCACGGCGTACTTGCTGTGCGGCGACTGGCATCGCGCTGAGGATCTAGTCCAAACAGCGTTCATCAAGCTCTACCGCGTGTGGAACCGGATCGGCGAGCCAGGCAGGCTCGACGCCTACACCCGGCGGATCCTCGTGCACACCTTCCTCGACGAGACCCGACGCGGGTTCTTCCGGCGGGAACAGGTGACCGACGAACCGGCGGACCGGGCAGTCGAGCAGTCCGGGCCGGAAGACCGGCTGGTCCTCGTGCGGGCACTGGCCAGAGTGCCCGCACGGCAGCGCACCGCACTGGTCCTGCGGTACTGGGAAGACCTCTCCCTGGAGGAGACCGCGCAGGCGATGAAGTGCTCGACGGGAACGGTCAAGAGCCAGACCTCCCGCGGCCTCGCCGCCCTGCGCGCTCTCGTCCCAGCCCCTACCGCGACCTTCTGAGAGGGACCCCATGAACGAGCACGACCTGCGCGACGCGCTGGGCGCCACCATGGCCGCCACCGCCGCACCCCCATCCATGAACGGCTCCGTCGTCCTCGACGCGGCCCGCCGCGCCGAACGCAAGCGCAAGGCCACCTTCGCCGGGCTCGGCGCGGCGGGCGCGGTCGCGGTGATCACGGCGGGCGCGGTGCTGCTGCCCGGCCTCGGCGGCACTGATAGCGACACCATCGCCATCGGCGCGCCCAGCCGGACCACGACCACATCGCCGTCGAAGACCGAGACCTCGTGGCCCAACGGCCAGCCAGACCGCACGGCGACCGCGGGCCCGCGCTATGACAAGGCTGTCGAGCTGCTCGACCTGCTGAAAGACGCGCTGCCCAACGGATTCCCGACAGGCGACACGCGGCACCAGGCGCAGTTCGACCAGTACATCGGCCACCGCGAGGCGTGGGAGTACGACGCCTACATCGCGGGGGCCACGGCCAGTGTCATGGTCACGGTGCTCACTCCGGGAAACAGCAGGCCCGAAGACCCCTGCGCAGGCGAACCGATGCTGGTGTGCGAGCCGCTGATAGTCGACAGCGAGAAGGTGTGGATAGTTTCACGCGTTGCGGACGGCAATCAGTTTGATGCGACGAAGGGCGCGTTCTATCGGCACACCGATGGAACAGTCGTCGAGGTCGTGCAGTCCGGAACCGGCCAGCTCCCGCTCACTCAGCAGGAGCTGGCCCGGCTGGCCATGTCGCCGAGGTTCCACCTGTCCTGACGCTAGATGCCCGTCTGCTCCCAGCGGAACACGCGGGCGTGTTGGCGGATGCGCCGGGCCGGGGCGGTGAGGACGAGTGGTGACAGCGTCCTCGCCGTCTTGGTGCCCAGGCGTTCCCGCAGCTTCAGCGTGTGCCACTCGGGCAGCGACGCCGCCTCGGGGAAGGTCTCCACGGCGAAGTCGACCAGCTCGTCGATCGGCGACTCCGCGGTGATCCCCTTGTCGTAAGCCCGGCCCGCGCGCCGCAGCGCGTCTTTGGCCAAGACCCGGCGGACCTGGCGGTCCAGGTCCGCCTTGTCCTTCAGCTGCCCGTCCATCCGGTCGACGATCGAAACGTACGCGGCCAGCCGCTGGCGCAGGTCGGCGACCTGGGAGGCGTAATAGGCCGCGGACATGTTGTTGCCGTGGACCCGGTAGTAAGCCTGGTCGACGCCGCGCAGGTAGCCGACGTCGGTGTGCAGGGCGAAGCGCATCCACATCTCGATGTCGCCGGTGTGGCGCAGGTCGGGGTCGTAGCCGCCGTACTTCTGCTGGACCTCGGTGCGCACCACCACCTCCGGCGAGGTGATGCACCCCTCCCCGAGCGCGAACCTGCGGCGCAGCCACGAGTGTCCGTTGTAGACGGTCCAGCCCTTGTCCGCCGTCCTGGCCAGGGGCAGCGGCTCGCTGCCGTCCCAGTGCAGGGGGCGGCCGTAGGTGAACCCGACCTCCGGGTGCGCATCCATGAGCCGCGTCGCGCGGCGCAGCGCACCCGGGGTCAGGGCGTCGTCGGCGGAGAGGAGAGCGCAGTAGTCCGCGCTCGCCCACTCCAGCAGACCCTCGTTGTAGGTGGCGATGTGGCCCTTGTTGCGGACGTGCTCGACCACCTGCACCCGGCTGTCCTCCGCGGCCAGTTGCCTGGCCACGTCGGCACTTCCGTCGCCGGAGGCGTCGTCGATGACGAGCACCCGGACGTCGACGTCGGGCTGGTCGAGCACGCTCCGCACCGCCGTCGGCAGGACGGACCCGTACTTGTAGCACGGGATGACCACGTCGACGCTGGCCACTGCTTTGCCCCCTGGAACTCGGTTACGGCTGGGTCGTTACGAAGGTTGCGTCGACCCAGTAGTTCGATCCGTTACCCGAGCCGCTCGGGAACACACCGCCGCCGCCGTACTGGTAGACGCCGTTGGGCGCGGTGCCCGTGGTCGCGGGGCCGGTGAGCGGCCCGTTGACGCGGTCGGCGTTGAAGTACTGCGTGCTGTAGCCGTAGCGGCCCGCCGAACCCCAGAACGAGACCACGTAGGTCGACCCGGCCGTGACCGCCACCGGGGAGGCGAAGGTCAGGGTCTGCCAGCCGCTGCTGCTCTCGTTGGTGAACGTGCCGGTCGCCAGCTGCGCGCCCGCGTTCGACCACAGGGTTCCGGTGTGCGAGCCGGGGTCGCCCGCGGCCTTGTAGAACCGGACCCCGGTGATCCACCCGTTCTGCCCCACCCTGATCCGGGTGCCCAGCTCCACCGGTGAGTCGACGGCGAAGTTGCCTGGCGCGTCGGTCGGGCGGAACAGGGTGCACGGGCAGGCGCCCGCCGCGCCGGTGGTGAAGGTCCAGCTGTACGCCGCGGGCATCAGGTTGCCCATGCCGTCACTGGCCCGCACCGAGGCGGTGAAGGTGGCGTTGCCCGCCAGCGCCGAGGTCGACGCGAACGTCATGCTCCGGTTGTCCGGGGCGAGCTGCGTCGAGCCGGAGACCGGGCCGACACCGTTCTGGGTCAGGGTGAACGTCAGCGACGACGGGTTGACCGGCTCGCTGAAGTTCGCCGTGACACCGGTCCCGGTGGAGACGTTGGTGGCGTTGTTCGTCGGGTTCGTCGAGGTCACCGTGGGCGCGGTGGTGTCGGCGCCCTGGGTGTCGACGGTGACGTCGACCCAGTAGTTGTTGGCGTTGAACGTGCTCGACGGGAAACCGCCGCCGTAGACGTAGACGCCGTTGCCGCCCGACGCCGGGGACGTCGGCGCGGTGAGCACGCCTCGGCCCGCGCCCTGGCTCGCGAAGTAGCCGGAGTCGACCGAGTAGTGGCCGGTCGGCGTGCGGTACGAGGCGACGTAGGTCTGGCCCGCCTGGATCTGGATGGGGCTGGCGAAGGTCAGCGACTGCCAGCCGGACGCGGTCTCGTTGGTGAACGTGCCCGTCGCCAGGCGCTGGCCGGAGCTGGTCCACAGCGAGCCAGTGTGCGTGCCGGTGTTGGCGAACGACTTGTAGAAGCGCACGCCGGTGACCGTGGCGTTGGTCCCCACGGTGAACTTCACGCCAAGCTCGACGTCACTTGCGTCGCCCGCGTCGATCGTCGCGGGCACCTTCGCCTTGAACAGGTTGCACGGACACGGCGCGAGGTTGGTGCCGGTGGTGAAGCTCCACGTCTTCGGCGCGGCCAGCGGGTTGCCGTAGCCGTCGGTGGCGTTGAGCGTCACCGAGTGCTGGGTGCTCGCGGGCAGCAGGTCGGTCGGGCTGAAGGTGACCACCTTGTCGTCGACGCTCACGGTGCCGGGCACCGGGTTGCCGCCCGCCTGCACGGTGAACTGGACGCTGCCCGGGTCGACGGCCTCGTTGAACGTCGCGCTGATGCTGGCGTCGACGTAGACGTTGGTCGCGCTGTTGGCCGGGTTGGTCGAGTTGACGACCGGCGGGGTGTTGTCGGCGGAGTCGGTCGTGACGATCACGTCGACCCAGTAGTTGCCGCCGTTGAACGAGCTGTCCGGGAAGCCGGAGCCGTAGCGGAACACGCCGTTGCCGCCGGGCACGCTGCCGGTCGCGGGCGCGGTCAGCGGGACGATGCCCGCTCCCTTGCCGTTGAAGTAGCCCGGGTCGACCGAGTAGTGGCCGGTCGTCGTCGTGTACGAGACGATGTAGGGCTGCCCGGATCTGATCTGTACGGGTGTGGCGAAGTTCAGCGTCTGCCAGCCGCTGGCCGTCTCACCGGAGAACGTCCCGGTGGCCAGGCGCTGACCGGCCGACGACCACAGCGACCCGGTGTGGGTGCCGGTGTTCGTCGCGGCCTTGTAGAACTTCACGCCGGTGACGGTCGCGTTGACCGAGGTGTTGAACTTCGTGCCGACCTCGATCGCGGCGGTGTCGCCGCTGTCGACGGTCGTCGGCATCTGCGTGCCGAAGATCGTGCACGGGCACTGCTGGGCGCCGACGGTGACGTTGACCGTCACCGTGTTGCCGATCGTCGCGCCGTCGTCGGACGCGCGGACCTTGATCGACACCGGGCCGAGCACGCTCGGGGTCCACGCGTAGGACCACGTGTCGAGTCCGGTGGCGCGCTTGTAGGTGGCGCCGCCGTCGACCGAGACCTCGACCGAGGCGACCTTGCCGCCGCCGACGTCGACCGCGGTGCCGGAGATGGTGCGCGGGGTACCCGCGGGGACCGTCGAGCCGTTCGCCGGGCCGGAGACCGTGACGGTCGGGCCGGTGGTGTCGGTGCTCTTGGTGGCCTGCACCATGCCCGCCATCAGCGTGCGCGGCTGGGCGCCCATGTCGGCGAGCATGTTGATCGTGGCCTGCTGCATCGCCGGGGACGTCGGCGCCGTCGGCGGGGCACCGGCCGGGAAGGTGTGGTCGGAGTCCAGGCCCCAGGACCACTGCACGGTCGCGGCGCTGAACACCAGGGCCTTGCTGACCTGGTCGCGGTAGAGCGTGAGCTTGTGGTTGGCCGGGCCGCCGCCGTAGAGGTGGCCGTGGTCCAGCAGCAGCTGTCCGTCGTCGACGGTGACGGTGGTGTCGGACATCGGGATCGACCCCGCGGGGCGCAGGTGGTCCGGGTCGCTGTCCCACTCGTAGCCGAGGGTGCCCGCCGGGAACGTCGTGGTGCCGGTCGCGGTGGCCACGGAGGTGTTGCGCCAGAAGCGGTTGCGGCCGAAGGAGGCCGGGACCTTCAGTGAGTCGGCGCGGTAGCCGTTGACGTAGAACAGGGTGCCGAGAAGCTCGTTCTCGGGACGGCCGCCGTCGGACGGCGGGGACTGGCGCGGGTCGCGCCAAGTGCCGGTCCACTGCGGACTCGGGTCGATCTTGGCGCCGCCGGGGGCCTTGGTCTCCTTGTAGCAGACCATGGTGCGCAGCGCGGTGTTCGATCCGTCGATCGAGTTCTCGAACCTGGTCTTCCAGAACCACGAGTTGCCGGTGAGGAACATCAGGTTCACGCCCGCGGCCTTGGCCTGCTCGACGCCGAGGCGCTGCGCGGCGTTGACGTACTCGTCGTGGCCGGAGGAGATGTAGACCTTGTGGTTCTTCAGCAGCGCGGGGTTGCGGGTGACGTCGACCCCCGACAGGTAGCTGACGTCGTAGCCGTTGCGCTCGAGGAAGCGGATGAGCGGGTACTCGGCGTTGAGGAAATTCGACGTGCCCGCGTTGCGGTACGGGCGGTTGTAGCTGACCTTGAAGGCGCGGCCGTCCGGCGATCCGCTGAACCCGCCCTCGTAGGTGTTGAACTCGTTGATACCGGGGCGGTCGCCGTACTTGTTGTACGCCTGCCAGGTCTGGTCGGAGGTCTGCACGACGATTTCCGACGTCGACGAGTCGTTGCGCACGACGAACGGGTACTGGCTGGCGCCGTTGCCGTCGTTGCGGACGAAGTTGGCGACGTAGAAGCCGGGCACGGCGGTGCTGGGCACGAACCAGCTCGCCGAGACCCCCCAGTTGCCGCAGTCGACGAGACCGGTCGTGGACTGGTAGGCGCACTGCGGCTGGTTCTGCGGCAGCGGCACCGACGGGGTGATCGTCTGCTGCTTGCGGCCGCCCATGCCCTGGTAGTAGCCGAGCCGCACGATGTCGATCGAGTAGTTGTTGCTGGGCGTCTTGATCTTGAAGTCGAGACGCTGTCCCGGCTGGACACTCGTCTGGGTCGCGAAGCCCTCGATGTCGCCGTACTGGCTCTCGATGAACCAGTCGTCGCGCGGGGTTCCCGGCTTCGAGTTCTCACACACGACCGGGTTGGTCGGCGCGTCACAGGGGCCCGCGAGGGCCGGTGAGGCGACCAGCACCGGGAGTCCTATGGCGACGAGAAGTCCGGCGAGTCCGGCGCGCATACCGCGCAACGTCCGCCCATGACCGCGTGCGTCGTGCATCGCACGGTCCATCCGAGCCTCCACGGTACGTAACCGTATGTAGTGAGAAACAGCGGGACGATCAAGACACCACGGACCCACGCGGAAACACGGGTGTCCGATTGATCTGGATATCGCGACTTCATCCCACCCTGTTACCCCTGATGGGGGAAGGGGATTAGGTCCCAGAGACCTTGACCGTTAGGTGATCGTGAGGTCGCGCTAAGCGATCTCCGCGAGTCCGATTCCATCCGGTGACACGGTGTAGTCGCGACGACACTCGGCACAGTGCAGCACCTCGTCGAGGCGGGCGCCGCATTCGCACACCCACCCCTTCTGACGTGCTGGATTGCCCGCCACGAAGGCGTGTGGGGCGACATCGCGGGTGACCACCGACCCGGCGGCGGCGAACGCGTACCGTCCTATTTCGACACCGCAGACGACCACGGTGCCCGCCCCGAGGGTCGCCCCGCGGCGCACGAGGGTGGCCACCAATTCGTCCGGTCCTTTGCGAATTGCCGCCCGCGGCCGGAAATCGTTGGTGAACAACACGTTGGGGCCGAGGAACACCTCGTCCTCACAGGTCACTCCACTGAAGACCAGGGTGCCGTTCTTGACCGTCACCCGATCACCCAGCGCAGCGCCCGTCTCGACGAACGCGCCGTCGCAGATGTTGCAGTCGCGGCCGACCTTGGCCCCCGGGAGCACGTGCGCGAAGGCCCAGACGCGGGTGCCCGCGCCGACCTCGTCGCTCTCGCAGAGGCCCTTCGGGTGGACGAAGACGCCTGCCTCGGTGGCGGTCATGACGCACCGAGCGAGTCGGCCAGCACCGAGACGACCCGCTCCTGCTGTTCCTGGGTGATCTCCGGGAACAGCGGCAGGGACAGGATCTCGCCCGCGATCAGCTCGCTCACCGGGAACGCGCCGACGCCGTGGCCGAGGCCCGCGAACGCGCCGGTCAGGTGGACCGGGGTCGGGTAGTGGATGCCCGCGCCGATGCCCGCGGCCTGGAGCTTGCCCAGCACCGCGTCGCGCTCGGCGACCCGGATGACGTACAGGTGCCACACCGGCGTGTTGCCTTCGGCGACGACCGGGGTGGTCACGCCGTCGAGCCCCGCGAGCAGCTTGTCGTAGCGGTCGGCGGCGGCGCGGCGGTCGGCGTTCCAGCCGTCGAGCCTGCGCAGCTTCGCCGACAGCACCACGGCCTGCAGCGTGTCGAGCCTGCTGTTGAAGCCCAGCACCGGGTGCTCGTACTTGCGCGGCGAACCGTGCGCGCCGAGTAGGCGGACCCGCTCGGCCAGGTCGGCGCGGTCGGTGGTGACCGCGCCCGCGTCGCCGTAGGCGCCGAGGTTCTTGCCGGGGTAGAAGCTGGTCGCGGCGATGTCGCCGAGCGAGCCCGCGCGCACGCCGTTGCGTTCCGCACCTTGCGACTGCGCGGCGTCCTCCAGGATCGCGACGTTCGGCGGGAGCAGCGCGCGCAGCTGGTCGATCTGGGCGGTCTGGCCGTAGAGGTCGACCGGGACGACCGCGCGGGTGCGGGTGGTGACCGCGGCCGCGGCGGCGGTGACGTCGATCAGCGCGGTGTCGGGGTCGCAGTCGACCAGCACGACCGTCGCCCCGGTCCTGGCCACGGCCTCGGCGGTGGCGATGAAGGTGTTGGCGGGCAGCACGCACTCGTCGCCGGGGCCGATCTCCAGCGCGCGCAGCGCCAGCTCCAGCGCGTCGGTGCCGTTGCCCATGCCGACGCAGTGGGACACCCCGGCGAACGCGGCGTACTCGGCCTCGAACGCGGCGACCTGCGGCCCGCCGACGAAAGCGGTGCGCGCTAACACCTCCGACCAGCCCGCGGCCACCTCGTCCGCGACAGCGGCGTGCTGGGCGGCCAGGTCGACAAGGGGAATGGGGCCGGTCATGCGGTACTCCTCAAGCTTTTCAGTGACTGCGGTCAAGTCTCTTCGCGGGCACACCGGCCCACGTCTCGCCGTCCGGCACATCGGACAGCACGGCGGCGCCCATGCCGATGACGGCTTCGGCGCCGATGCGGACGCCTTCGCGCACCACCGAACCAGCGCCGAGGTAGGCGGCCTCGCCAACGGTCACGTTGCCGGACAGGGTGGCCCGGCCCGCGAACGTGCTGAAGTCGCCGACGTTGTCGTCGTGGGTGAACAGGACCATCGGCATCACCACGACGTGCGCGCCGACGTGCTGCGGCGCGGTGACGACGGCCCCGGCGAGCAGCACGGTGCCCTCGCCGAAGGTGACTCCCGGCGCTATGGACGCGGCGGGGTGGATCAAGGTTGCGTAGCGGTCGGCGGGCAGGCCGAGCCTGCGCACCAGCTCGCGCCGCCCTGCGGGACGCGACGAGCGGGCGGCGCAGACCAGCACCGCGGCGTCGGGGTGGTCGTGGACCAGTTCGGTCGGGCCGAGCACCGACAGACCGTCCACATCGGACCCGTGGCGCTCGGCGGCGTCGTCGAGCATGCCGATGGGCTTCCACAGGTCGGGCAGCGCGCGGGCCGCGGCCAGCGCCTCACGGGCCAGGCCCCCGGCGCCGACCAGCAGCAGCGGGCGGTTCATGTCACCGCTCCGCGGATCAGCTCGCGGTGCCAGACCTCCAGCGACAGCAGCGTCCACAGTCGGGGCTGCTCGTTGCGGGTGCCCGCGTCGTGCTCGCTGAGCAGCTTGCGCACCGCGGCCGGGTCGAGCACGCCCGCGACGAACGACGACGGCCCGGTGAGCAGGTCGTTGGCCATGTCCTTGAGCCCGTCGCGGAACCACGCGTCGAGCGGGACCTTGAAGCCGGACTTGGTGCGGTCGACCACGTCGTCGGGCAAGTACCGGCGCGCGACCTCCTTGACCACCCACTTCGTGGTCCCCTTGCGCACCTTCACCGAGCTGGGCAGCGTGAACGCCAGCTCGACGAGCCGGTGGTCGAGGAACGGCGGCCGCAGCTCCAGCGACGCGGCCATCGACATCCGGTCACCGCGTTCGAGCAGGTTGTCGGCGAGCCAGGCGTGCGAGTCGGCGTAGAGCATCCGGCGCAGCGCGTCGCCGCGGCCGCGCTCGTACGGGCCGATGGCCGACCGGGCGGCCGGTCCGCCGAGCAGGGCGTCGCGCTCGCGTTCGGTGAACGGGGCGAACCAGCCGCGCATCCGTTCCCCCGCACTGGGTTCGGCCAGCGCGCGGACCGCGATGCCGAGCTTGGCCTTCGACGCGGGCAGCGCCCGGTCGATCCGGGGCAGCACCGCGCCGCGGACCGGCGCGGGAACCAGCCCGGCCCAGCGGGTGAACGCCGCGTGCCGGTGCTTGGGGTAGCCCGCGAACAGCTCGTCGCTGCCCTCGCCGGACAGCACGACCTTGACCTGCTGCCTGGCCAGCTCGGCCAGCCGGAACACCGCGACGTCGGCGGGCTGGGACAGCGGCGCGTCCCGGTGCCAGCTCAGCTTCGCCCACGAGTCCTTGAAGTCCTCGGCGGTGACGATCACCTCGTGGTGCTCACTGCCGACGATGCCCGCGACCTTGCGCGCCCAGTCGAGTTCGTCGACCCGCGGATCGCCGAATCCGGCGGAGAACGTGTGCAGGCCATCGCCTTGCTTGGCCTTAGCGGTCAGCGCGCAGATCAGGCTGGAGTCGATGCCGCCCGACAGGTACGCCCCGACCGGCACGTCGGCGACCAGCGCGTCCTGGATCGACGCGTCGAGCGCCTCGGCCACCAGCCGCACGGCCTCGTCCGGGGTGACGTCAAGCGTTTGCGCCTTCGTCGGGATCTGCCAGTACGCGCGCAGCCGGACCTGGCCGTCGCGGCCCAGCGTCAGCCGGTGGCCCTGCGGCACCTTGCGCACGCCGTCGACCAGCGTGAACGGCGCCGGGACCGAGCCGTGCGCGAGGTAGTCGTGCAGGCTGGCCTCGTCGACCGCGCGCCGCCCGATCGCCGGGAACAGCGCCTTGATCTCCGAGGCGAACGCGAAGACCTTGTCGTCCACGTAGTAGTAGAGCGGCAGAATGCCCATCCGGTCGCGCACCAGGTGCAGCTCGCCGGAGTCGGCGTCGTGGATCGCGTAGGCGAACTGGCCGCGCAGCTCCCGCACGCTGTCGACGCCTGACTTGGCGTAGAGCGCGAGGATGGTCTCGGTGTCGCCACCCGTGCGGAACGGGTAGTCCACTGTGGACCGCAGCTGCCGGTAGTTGAGGATCTCGCCGTTGAACGCGATGTGCGTCCGGCCGCCGTGACCCTCCATCGGCTGGACCGACGCGCCGAGGTCGATGATCGACAGCCGGGTGTGCGCGAAGCCGATGTCGCCATCGGCCCACGTGCCCGAGTCGTCCGGGCCCCGGTGGTGCAGGCGCTTGGCCATCTCGGCAAGCACCCCCGGGTCGACCGGGGACCCGTCAAGGTGCCGAACGCCCGCGATTCCGCACATCGTTAACGCTGCCTCTCGGCCAGGTGCATCAGCTGCCGCGCCCGCGAGTCCCACGACGCGGGCAGCACCGACTCGCGCCGGTCCGCCGGGGTGGACTCCCCGCCGTCGGCCAGCGTCCGCCGGACCGCGTCGATGAACCCGTCGTGGCCCTTCTCGGCAATCCTGATCCGGTCGGCGTAGTGGTGCACCTCGGGGAAGTCGGTGCTCACCACGGCGAGCCCGAGCGCGAGGTACTCCTTGAGCTTGATCGGGTTGGCGTGCTTGATCCAGTCGTTGTCCAGCCACGGCATCAGCGCCACGTCGAACCCGGTGCCGTAGGCGGGGATCTCGGCGTAGGGGCGGAAGTCGAGCCAGTGCACGTTCGGGTACTTCTCGAAGCGCTCCATCGAGATGGTCGCGTCGCCGATCAGCACCAGCGAGCAGTCCGGGAACTCCTTGGCGACGCGTTCGAGCAGGTCGAAGTCGACCAGGTAGTCGTCGAGGCTGCCGAAGAAGCCGATCCGGGGCCCGGGGATCGCGGCCAGGTCGGCGGGCAGCTCGGCCCGGCGCTGGAAGTGCTGGAGGTCGACGCCGTGGTCGAGGAAGTAGCCGCGCTCGCCGGTGGCGGCAGCGTCCTCCTGCTGGAGTTCGCGGCTGACGTAGAGCACGTGGTCGGCGCCGGCGAGCAGCTTGTCCTCCAGCGCGGCGATGGCGGCGCCGTCGGCCTCGGGGAACGCGGAGTGCCGGTCGGACCGGTTGAACAGCAGGCCGCGGCGCGGCATCGGCTCCACGACGTCCCACGCGGTGGGGATCGTGGCGACGACGACCGGCGCGCGCATCCCGAGGACCGCGCAGACCGCGCGGACCTGGGTGCGGACCAGCGTCGCGTTGAGCCTGCGCTGCCACGGCTTGCTGTAGAACGGCAGCGGCAGCGGCGTCATCACGTGGTAGCCGGGCACGTCCGGCAGCGGGCGGCGCACCAGCTTGGCCACGCTGCCCAGCTTGCGCAGGATGCGGCGGGCGAACTGGGTGCTCTTGCCCGGCGTCGGCATCCGCAAGCCGATGCTGTTGACCAGCAGGACCTTGCGGTGCTCGGCGACCCGGGTCATCAGCTGGAAGTCGGAATGCGCCTGGTTGTGGTACCACCAGTCCTGCGCCGAGAAGCAGACGTACGGCGGCCGGTCGCCCGCCTCGCCCAGCGGCTCCGGCCAGCGGCGGAAGGCCAGCAGACTCCGCAGCGCGGCCTTGTGGGTCGCCGAGCCGAACAGCGCGCGGGGCAGGCTGTTGAGCACGACGGCCAGCCACATCAGCGCGGCGGCGGCACGGCCGTGGCGTTCGCGGTGCAGCCGGACCTTGTTGGTGGCCAGCAGCGACCACAGCCGCGGCGAGGTCGACACCTCGCCGCCGAGGTGCACGGCGTGCGCGGTGGGCTCGTAGCGGACAGCGAAGCCCGCGGCGCCCGCGCGCAGCATGAAGTCGGTCTCCTCGGAGTAGAGCAGGTAGCGCTCCTCCAGCGAACCGATCGCGTCGAGGCACTCGCGGGTGACCAGCCAGGCCGCGCCGGTCGCCCAGTCCACGGTCCCGGCGCGCTCGTAGGCGCGGGGAGTGGTGACGGTCTCGCCCAGCTTGAGCCTGCCCGCGCGGGTGCCGCCGAGCACGGCCTCGCCGAGCGCGCGCACCACGCTGGGGGTGCGGCGCAGCGAGTGCTGGACCCGACCGTCCACATCGGTCAGTCGAGGCGCGACGACACCGACGCCGGGACCGACCGCGGCGCGCAGCGCGGCGACCGAGCCCGGGGACAGGCGGATGTCGGCGTTGAGGACGAGCACGTCACAGCCCGCGGCCTGCGCGACGCCCTCGTTGACGCCCGCGGCGAACCCGTCGTTGTCGGTGCGGTGCACGACCTTGACGTCGGGGTCGGTCGCGGTGACGACCTCGGTGGTGCCGTCGCCGGAGGCGTTGTCGACCACGATCACCCGCGACTCGACGCCGGCCAGCGCGGCCGGGAGCGCCCGCAGGCAGTCGGCGATCACATCCGCGGAATTAAAGGTGACGATCACAATCGCAATCGGCCTCGCGATCGGCCGCGTCGTCACGACTTCACCAACTCGATCGCGTCGGCCAGCGCGCTCACGACGAGCCGCTGGTCGGCGTCGGTCAGTTCGTGGTGCAGCGGCAGGATCAGCGACCGGCGGGCCAGCAGCTCGGTGCCCGGCAGCGGGGCGTGCGGGTGTCCGGCGTAGGCGGGTTCCAGGTGCGCGGCCATGATCCCGCGCCGCGCCGAGACTCCGGCGGCGGCGAGCTTCGACAGCACCTCGACCAGCTCCGGGGCGCCTTCGGGCAGCTCGACCCAGAACGACTGGTAGTTGGTGGTGCCGTGCTCAGGGTCGGCGACCGCGCGCAGGCCCAGCGGGGCCAGCAGCTCGTGGTACCGGGCGGCCATCGCGCGGCGCTGCTCGACGATGCCGTCGAGCCTGCCGAGCTGGACCAGGCCCATGGCGGCCTGGATGTCGGTCATCCGGTAGTTGAACGCGGTCTCCACATAGGACTCGACGACCGCCCCGCCCGCGGCGTGACGGTCGGCGGCCGACATCGACATGCCGTGCTCGCGCAGCCTGCGCAGCCGCACAGCCCAGTCGGGGTCGTCGGTGGTGACCATGCCGCCCTCACCTGTGGTGAGCAGCTTGCGCGGGTGGAACGACCACGCCGCCAGCAGCGCGCCCGTGCCCACCGGGGCGCCGTCGAGCGTCGACCCCGCGGCACACGCGGCGTCCTCGACCACGGGGATCTCGCCCGCCGCGGCCCGGATCTCGCGCACGTTCGCGGGGACACCGCCCTGGTGCACCACCATGACGGCCTTGGTGCGCGGGGTGATCGCGGCGGCCACGGTCGCGCCGGTCAGGTTGCCGGTCAGCGGGTCGATGTCGGCGAACACCGGGGTGGCGCCGCAGTAGCGCACGGCGTTGGCGGTCGCGATGAACGACAGCGACGGCACCACCACCTCGTCGCCCGGCTGGACGCCGAGCAGGTGCAGGCACAGGTGCAGGCCGGTGGTACAGCTCGACACGGCCACACCGTGCGCCGCGCCGACCCGCTCGGCGAACGCCTGCTCGAAGGCGGCCACCCGGGGACCCTGCGCGACCCAGCCGGAGCGCACGGTCTCCGCCACGGCGAGGGCTTCCTCCTCGCCGAGCAGCGGCTTCATGACGGGAATCGCCATCAGGCTGATGCCCCGATCTTCTTCGCTGCGTTGTTCTTCTCCGCTAGCCACCAGTCGACCAAGCCGCGCAGACCGTCGTCCATCGTGATCTCCGGACGCCAGCCGAGGTCGCGGTCGGCCGCGCTGATGTCGGCCAGCCGCCGGGTCACGCCGTTGACCTTGCGCTCCGGACCGTGCTCGACGCCGAGGTCGGAGTCCATCGCCGCGAGCAGCGCCTCGGCCAGGCCGAGCAGGCTGGTCTCGTGCGCGCTGGCGATGTTGTAGACCGTGTCGGTCACGTCGGCGCGCGCGGCCAGGATGTTGGCGCGGGCGATGTCGTGCACGTGGACGAAGTCCATCGTCTGCGCGCCGTCGCCGAAGATCAGCGGGGCCTTGCCGTCGACGATGCGCTCCATCCAGCGGATCAGGACCTCGGTGTAGAGGCCGTGCACGTCCATCCGCGGGCCGTAGACGTTGAAGTAGCGCAGCGCCACGTAGTCGAGGTCGCGCATCGCCTTGAAGCTGCGCAGCATGCCCTCGTTGAACGCCTTCGCCGCGCCGTAGAACGTGTCGTTGTTGTACGGGTGGTGGCGCTCGTCGGTCGGGAACGTCTCGGCGAGGCCGTACACCGACGCCGACGACGACGCGACGACCTTCTTGACGCCCGCGTCCGCGGCGGCCTCGATCACGGTGAACGTGCCGTCCACCAGGCACTCCAGCGCCAGCCGGGGCTCCTCGGCGCACTGGGTGATGCGGATGGCGGCCAAGTGGAACACCAGGTCCATGCCCGCGGTCAGCTCGCCGACCAGCGACCGGTCGTTGATGTCGCCGTCGACCACGCGGAGCCGGTCGCCCGCCGCCGCGGCGGCCTGGGCCAGGTTCTCCTTGCGGCCACGCACGAAGTTGTCGAGCACCACGATCTCCGCGGCGCCCGCGGCCACCAGCTGGTCGACCACGGCCGAGCCGATGGTCCCGGCACCGCCGGTCACCAACGCCCGCTGGCCCTCGATCGGCTGTGCGGTCGTCATGCGTTGACCCCTTCAGTGAAATCGGCACCGAGGACGGGCATGAACGCGCCGCCCTGGGACAGGCTGGCCGAAGCCGCCTCGAGAATGGACAGGACCTGCAGGCCGGACCGGCCGTCGGTGAGGGGGGCGCGCTTCTCGGTGATGGCGGCGTGGAACTCGGCCATGACCGCGCGCAGCGCCTCCTTCTCCGGCAGCGCCGGGGCGACCATATCGCCGACGCGGTAGGACACGATCGTCTGGGCGCGCTTGTCGTCGCCCATGTCCGCCGCCTCTGTGCGGTCTACGCCGCGGTCGTAGATCGACAGGCGCTGGGTCGGGTTCAGGTCGTCCCAGACCACGGTCCTGGCCGAACCGCCGATGACCATCGTGCGGATCTTGGTCGGGGACAGCCAGTTCACGTGCACGTGCGCCATCGCGCCGCCGGTGAGCTCGATCGTCAGGTGCGCGACACACGCGCGGCCCGCGCCGATCGGGTCGGACCCGTGCGCGGCGACCGACAGCGGCTGCACGCCGTCAGGCAGGATCGACAGGAAGATCGACAGGTCGTGCGGGGCGAGGTCCCACAGCACGTCGACGTCCGGCTGGACCAGGCCGAGGTTGATCCGCACCGAGTCGAGGTACTGCACCGAGCCGATGCCGCCGCCCTGGACGAGTTCGCGCAGGTGCGCCACGGCCGGGGTGTAGCAGTAGGTGTGGTCGAGCATCAGGGTCAGGCCGCGCGCGTCGGCGGCGTCGACCAACTGCTTGCCCTCGGCGTAGGTCGCCGCGAGTGGCTTCTCGACCAGCACGTGCTTGCCCGCCTCCAGCGCCGCCATCGCCACCGGCAGGTGGGTCTTGGCGGGGGTGGCGATCGCGACGGCGTGCACGGCCGGGTCGGCCAGCACCTCGTCGAGCGAGTCCGACACCTTGACCGTCGAGTACTCGCCGAGCACCCGGCGGGCGCGGTCGGCGTCGAGGTCACACAGGTATTCCAGCCGCAGGCCCGGTGTGGCCTGGGCGTTGCGGACGAGGTTCGGCCCCCAGTATCCGGCCCCGATGACGGCTAGCCCGATGGTTCCCACGCTCTAGATCCCCTTTTGATGTGTCCGGCCCCCACCGGATCTCCTTCAGTACGCTCCCTGGCCGCTGAACACGGCCCGGAAGGTCTTCCACAAGATCACCGCGTCGAGCGCGAGCGACCAGTCCTCGACATAGCGCAGGTCCAGACGGACCGAGTCGTCCCACGACAGGTCGCTGCGGCCGCTGACCTGCCACAGGCCCGTCAGGCCCGGCTTGACCAGCAGCCTGCGCCGCACGTCCGGGGCGTACCGCGCGCTCTCCTCCGGGAGCGGCGGCCGGGGCCCGACCAGCGACATCGACCCGGCGAGCACGTTGAACAGCTGCGGCAGCTCGTCGACGGAGTAGCGGCGCAGCACCGAGCCGACCCGGGTGATGCGCGGGTCCTTGCGCATCTTGAACAGCACGCCGTTGCCCTCGTTCTGGTCGGCGAGCTGGGCGACCAGCTTGTCCGCGTTCTTGATCATCGTGCGGAACTTGATGATCGTGAACTCGCGGCCGTCCTTGCCGACGCGCCGCTGCTTGTAGAACGGCGAGCCCATGTCGTCGATCATGATGGCGGCGGCCACCAGCAGCATCAGCGGCGACAGCAGCGCGATCAGCAGGCCGGAGCCCACCTTGTCGACGATGTCCTTGACGACCCGGCGCACACCGGTGAACGACGGCGCGGACACCCGCAGCAGCGGCATGCCGAGCACGGCGTCGACGTGCAGCCGCGGCCCGGCGACCTCCATCAGCACGGGGGCGACGACCATCTCGGCGCCGCTGCCCTCGAGCTGCCAGGCCAGCTGCTGCAGCCGCTTGGGCGTCCAGTACTGGTCCGGGGTGACCGCCACGATGCGGTAGCCGCCGCGGCGGACGTGCGTTGCCAGGTCGGACAGCTCGCCGACCACGGACACACCGTCGAGTTCGCTGTCGAAGTCGGCGAGGCCGTCGAGCGTGCAGACCGCGTCGACGCGCCAGCCCAGGTGCGGGGTGGCGCGGGTGCGGCTGATCAGGTCGCGGACGGTGTCGACGCTGCCCGCGGCCATGACCGGCAGCAGGCAGCGGCCCTCGCGGCGCGCGCGGTGCAGGAACTGCCGCAGCGCGTACCGCATCGGGAAGGCGACCAGCGCGGTCGCCGGGATGACGATGAAGACCCACGGCCGGATCGACTGGATGTCGAACAGCAGCCCGCCGAGGGCTAGGACGACGGCGGCGGCCGCGACACCGCGGCCGAGCCTGCGGAACTCCTCGGCGCCCTGGCCGAGGACCGCGAGGTTCCACGACCGGTTGACCATCAGCGAGCCGAGCAGGACGGCGAAGGTCGCGACGCCGATCAGCGCCGCGGTCGGGGCGGGCACCGTGGCGCCCGAGACGAGGCTGCCGACGACAACCACGCCGAAGAGGATGGCGAAGAGGTCACCGAGGATGACCCCGGTGCGGTAGCGAGGCTCCCACCCGGCGACGGGCGGCTGGCCCGGTTCCCCCGCGGGCAGGTCAAGTCCGGGTGTCCGCGCACGACGGGTCCGCTCAGGCGCGGGCCATAACGTCGTTCTCTTACGCGGGAACCCCACTTGGTCACGCATCGTGTATCCCCCGGTTCGGCCGGATCGGGCGTGCACGGGCACAGGGCATCCCCGCGGGCCCTAGTGCGTCTGCTGGAATTGACTAGGTCGAGCCATGCGTCCGAGCCGCTTTGATCGGACTCCGGCTGCGTAACCTGATTCGTTTCCCTCCCCGCCGTCGTTACACGGAGGGTTAGTTTCTTGGTAACCCGTTTGACGGCACGGACGGTTGCCGGACACCGAGTTACACGCTGCGTAGTACTCCCCGTTGTCAATCCTTGACAGTTCAGCGATCAACTTCGCAGGTCACCATGGTCGACATGATCACTTGCGACAGTCCTCAGAGGACAAGTTGGCACATGACTGAGCGTATATCGCGATCTTGAACACTCACTCGAACGCTCACCACTGTGACCAACGCACCACCTGATCGAACGACACGCCTAGTCCGTTCGATCAATGCCCGGTTGTCTATTTTCTCACCGCCACGCTGGCGGATTTCTTGGCCGCGACCTGGGAATTTTCGCCTCCCGGCCAGCCCGGCACCGAGGGGCGCTCGATCAACAGAGTGATCACAGAGCGCAGTCAAAATCTGATGTGTGTGGGAAATCTTCACCCCTGTGCGCTGCCCCACACCCCGCGCGCTTCCCGCCGGAACCGATCACGGCGAGCGATAGAGCGACCACAAGGGCGGATTCACTCGTTCGAGTGAGTGCCAAAGGTCCCACCGGAGCGGGTCCGCCCACCCCCAGCGGGAGCGGACCCACCCCGGCTACTCCGAGAGCGACGCGTAGACGATCACGTTCTCCCGGTAGCTCTTAGCGGCGGCGTCGAACGACCCGCCGCAGGTGATCAGGCGCAACTCGGCCGCGTCGGTCTCGCCGTAGACGCGGTCGGTCGGGAACTCCTTCTTGGCGATCTGCTCGACCCTGGTGACCGTGAAGAGCGCGACGCTCCCGTCGGCGCGCGACACCCGCACCTCGTCGCCCGCGGCGAGCTCACGCAGGCGGTGGAAGATCCCCGGCTTGCCGCCGCCGTCGACGTGGCCCAGCACGACCGCGGGTCCCACGTCGCCCGGCCGCGGGCCGAGCCGGTACCAGCCCGCCTGCATCGGCTGGGTCACCGGCGGCACCTCGACGGTCTGGTCCGGGTTCAGGCCCAGCGGCACCAGCGTCGACTCGGCACCGATCTTCGGAATCGTGATCGACGCGGGCTCGGCGACCGGCTCGATCTCGGCGTCGGCGGTCTCGGCCTCATCGGCCGCCGCCGGGGCGGCCACCGTGGAGGTGGCCGCCCCGGGCTGGTCGGAGGGAGTGCCGCCGCACGCCGCCAGGAACAGCAGCAGCGCGGCGAACACCCCGAACAGGACCCGACGCATCACGCGACCGGACCGCCGCCGGTCTCCGGCGCGCCCTTCGGTGTGACGGTGACCTTGGCGGGTGCGGGCGCGACGACGGTCAGCGTGGTGGAGAGCTTCGTGTCCCCGCACTTCAGCGTGACCGTGTGCTTGCCGGGCTTGGTGCCGTTCGGCACGACCGCGGCCACCGTCACCCGCAGCTCGTCCTCGATCGCCGTCGCGGCGCCCGGCTTGCCGGTCAGGCGCACACCGGTGGCGGCGCCGGGGGTGGGGCAGCTCGGGCCGTGCCACCACAGGCTGACCTTCTGGCCGGGCACCGCCTTGCCGGGCACGACCTTGAGCTGGCCGGGCTCGACCCGGATCTTGTCGTTCGGGCCGGGCACGTGGACGGTGAGGGGCGCCTCGATCTTCTTGTCCCCGCAGACGAAGGAGATCTTGTAGACGCCTTCCTTCGCGCTCTTCTTGATCTTGGCGGTGCCCTGGAACGTCTGCTTGCCGCCTTCGCCGCTCTGGGCGTAGATGCGGACCGGGTCGGTGACCGGCGAGCTGATCGAGGCGGCGGTGAAGCCGGGGTCGGTGCACCAGCCGTCCAGCGGGACGGTCCCGCCGGGCTTGCCGACGAAGGACTGGCCCTGGAAGCCCAGTGCTCCCTCGTAGGCGGCGGCCTGCGCGCCGGAGGCCAGAGTGGTGGTCGCGACGGCGGCGATACCCGCGCCGATGACTGCACGACGGAACATGGTGGGACTCCCCCTGTGTGAGCCGCTTCATGGCGGCGGTGGTTCGACACGGGGGACACGCCGGCCGGGCGCGTGCGGTTGCCAAGCCCGGGGCAAGTTGCGACGTTCGGCTCGTCTTCGCCGATCCACGCAACCCGGACGCCGTTCGGGCGTCTTCCTCCGACTGCGCCCCAGAAACGGAGAACGCCCCTCTCGATCCCGAGAGGGGCGTTCCGTGGTGGTGGCCAGGGGCGGGGTCGAACCGCCGACCTACCGCTTTTCAGGCGGTCGCTCGTACCAACTGAGCTACCTGGCCGTGCAAACCAAACCGGTGCGACCCCATCAGAACCACGCTGGTTCCGCTGGTACCGCACCGTGGGAGCCTGGGGGCTCGGCCCCAGATACCTCGGCAAGCGCCGTGGTCCGCGCTTTTCCGCGGACACGGCACCACCAAAGCTTGCGACCCAGACGGGACTCGAACCCGCGACCTTCGCCGTGACAGGGCGACGCGCTAACCAACTGCGCCACTGGGCCTTGATTTACTGCTGCACTGCACTTACTACTACGTACTCCCAACGGGATTCGAACCCGCGCTGCCGCCTTGAAAGGGCGGAGTCCTAGGCCGCTAGACGATGGGAGCCCGACCACCGCTCGGGCGGACCGATCGACTGCGCTTCCAGAGGCCACCGTTTCCGGTCTTCGCTGGGAGCAAGGCATAGCTTAGGGCACACCCCCACCGGTCTCCAAAACGGGTTACCCAAACTGCTCTGACCTGCGGCGATGCCGCCACTTTCGAGATCAGTCGATGATCGGCGCCCACGACCGGGGTCGAACCTGGCCGCGTAGACCCGGGTCGCACCATCGCGTGACCCGGGGCCGACCCCCAAACGAGTGCGATCACGGTCCGTAAAGGGCCGGAGATCTGGGAAATAAACGATCTTGCCGCCGTCGTCGGGATTCCGCGATTGGAGTGGAGCCTCGCGGGTGAATAACCCCGACCCGCCCCGGGAATTCCTTGATCGAAAACGGCCGCGAGGTGGCGGCACCTACCCTCGCGGCCGTCGTCGTCGGACCTACCTGCGTACCGCGGGCAGACCGTCCTCGCCGTCGACCAGCCCGAGCATTTCGAGCAGTTCACGGCAGTCCTTGGCGTCGGTGGCGCCCCGCGCGACGGCGAGCCGCGCGCGGTGCACCTGCTCGTCGGAGACCCGCGCCGACTCTCCCGAGCGGGGAGCGGGCACACCGGTCGAGAATTGCCCGGACGAGCCCAGGCTGTCGTGCTGCAAGAGGAACGACCGCACTTCGAGTGACCCGCTCATAACGCCTCCCCGAATTGTGTTGGCGTGAGGCTATGAGAGAAGTCGCGAGACTCACAGCCCCCCGAGGAGTGAACCGCGGGCACGGTCGGTGACTTTCCGTGATTGATTTTCTCGACGCGGTCGCGGGTTCGCCAGTGGTTAACCAGCCTGCTCACTTCGTCTGTACCCCCTAGGGGTATAGTCGGCGGCAACAGCACACCCCGTCGAGAGGACCGCCGTGTCAGTTCAGACCGTCTACACCGTCTCCGGCATGACGTGCGGCCACTGCGTCGCCTCGGTGACCGAGGAACTCTCCGAGCTCTCCGGTGTCACCGATGTCGCCGTGCTGCTCGAGACCGGCGCCGTCACCGTGACCAGCGCCGACACCCTGGACCGGGCCGAGGTCGAGGCCGCGGTGAAAGAGGCGGGCTACCAGCTCACCGCCTGACTCGGGTTGCACATATCGCGTCAGTTGTCGCGATGCAAGGCGAACTTCAGGTGAACATTTTCCCTCGAATTTTCCCACTCAGCCCCTCCCGTAGGACGAGTGCACGTGCAACAATCGACGTGCTGACAAACCCCCGGTCAGCGCCTGTGGAGATCCCCTCCGGCCCCCGCGTTCCTCCCCCTGGCGCGGGGGCCTCTCCATGTCCGCAGGTCGCGGCCACATTCCGACCGCGGGTGGCAAGATTCACTCGGCCGTGCGGTGTGTCGCCAGTCACAAGGTGCGCGAGCCCGCAACCGATTCGTTATCCTCCTCCGGTGCCTTTTCCCTCGTTTGGACGCAGCCGAACCGACCTCAGAGCGGTCGGTACCAACACGGGCCGCCACCGCACCCCGCAGCGCGAGCAGAGCGAGGAGCTGCTGCCCGACGAAGAACTCGAGTCGTACCTGGCGGCCCTCGCCCCGGACGGCGACGCGGAGACCACCGGCTCCGGCAGGCGCTTCGGCGGCGCCGAGGTCTACCAGCTGCGCTTGTCGCTGATGGCCAACGAGCGCCTGCGTGAGCTGGCGGCCTACCGGCAGACCTCCCCGATGGCGCTGGCCCAGGAGTGGGTCATGCAGCGCCTGGAGTGGGAGTCCCAGCAGCTGCAGCGTTCCTGATCCCCAGCCTTATCTGATCCCACATACACGCAAGAGCCCCCCGGCCGTGGGCGACCGGGGGGCTCTCGTGTGTGTGCGGACTATCTACAGCGGGATCACGTTCGTCGCCTGCGGGCCCTTGGTGCCCTGACCGACCTCGAACTCGACCCGCTGGTTCTCCTCAAGGGACCGGAATCCCTTGGTCTGGATCTCCGAGTAGTGCACGAAGACATCGGCGCCACCATCGTCCTGCGCGATGAATCCGAAGCCCTTCTCGGCGTTGAACCACTTGACAGTGCCCTGTGCCATAAAACCTGCCTCCATCGCAGGAGCTTGGGGCTGCACCGTGCAGCCCCGGGCCGCCCTCGGGCGGTGCTCCCGCCCACTGCGGCGGAAAGCATCGCGCCCGCGTTCTCGTTCCGCGAGCGTGGAAAGCACGAACACAGAAGCTACGGCCTGCAGGGCAAAGAATATCGAGATGTCGTGGGCCGCACTACTGCCTGACGGGCACCCCACTAGCCCAAGCGGGTGATCTGCTCCGCCACGCTCCGAACAGGACTGGTCGCCCTCAGCCCAAGATCACCTCCGGGTTAAATGTGACACGGGTCACAGCCACCGCTGGCCAACTATTACCGCGCCGGAGGCGTCGTTAGTGGTGACAGGGGTTCGGGGGAAGGGAAGCGGCCATGGACAAGCGCAGGCACTCGGGGAGACGGTGGCTCCCGGCGGCACTGCTCGGCGCGGGACTGGTGACGGTCCTGGCACTGAGCGGCTGCACCACCACCGGCCCGGCCACCGCGGCCTCCGCCAACGGCGGCGGCGGGGGCACGCAGGAGAAGCGCTCGGTCAAGATCACCGCGTCCCCCGAGGACAAGGCCAAGGACGTCGCCCCCGGCGGCCCGATCGCGGTCACCGTCGCCGACGGCGCGATTGAGCAGGTCACGCTGACCAACGCGGAAGGCAAGAAGGTCAAGGGGGAGCTCGCCGCCGACAAGAAGTCGTGGACCCTCGGCGAGGACTTGGGCTACGGCAAGACCTACACCTGGTCCGGCTCGGCGATCGGCGATGACGGCAAGACCGCCACGATCGCGGGCACGTTCACCACGGTCAAGCCGAAGAGCCAGATCAAAGCCAGCCTCAACACCGGCGACAACCAGACCTACGGCGTCGCCATGCCGATCGCGGTCACCTTCGACGCCCCGGTGAAGGACAAGGTCGCCGCCCAGAAGGCCATGACGGTCGAGACCTCGGTCCCGACCGAGGGTGCGTGGGCGTGGCTCAACGACCGCTCCGCGCACTGGCGCCCCAAGGACTACTGGAAGCCGAACACCACGGTGACGGTCAAGGCCGATCTGTACGGAGTCGCCTTCGGCGGCGGCGCCTACGGCCGCAACGACGTGTCGTCCACCTTCACCATCGGCCGCCGCCAGATCGTCCAGGCGAACACCCAGACCCACCGCATGGTCGTGGTGACCGACGCGGGCCAGACAGCCGACTTCCCGGCCTCGTTCGGCCTGGAGTCCGACCCGGGCCGGGTCACGAAGAGCGGCACCCACGTCGTGATGAGCAAGCACGCCACCTACGGGATGACCAACCCGAAGTACAACTACGAGAACGTGGTCGTCCCCTGGGCGGTCCGCATCTCCAACAACGGCGAGTTCATCCACGGCTACGCCCCGTCGATCTGGGCCCAGGGCAAGAAGAACGTGAGCCACGGCTGCATCAACCTGGCCCCCGCCAACGCCAAGATCTACTACGACTCAGTCCTCCCCGGCGACCCCATCGAGATCACCGGTAGCGACCAACAGTTGGGCGCCCAGGACGGCGACTACTACGACTGGGCCGTGACCTGGGACAAGTGGCAGGCCATGTCTGCCGAATCAGCCTGATCGTTTGACCCGAGGCCACCGCCGGAGTTGCAGGGCTCCGGCGGTGGCTTCACTTTTGGCCAGCAAAGGCAACGTGGGACGAGGACCGATGGGCCGCGCAACTGGCGGGCAGCCACTTTGTCCAGCGTGTGCCGGCCCACAGAGGACACAGACTTACGCTCCTCCAATGACCCGCCACCGCGAACCCTGGCCCCCGGTGCCCACCGAACTCCCGGCCCGCCACGCCGACGCCCCCGACCCAGGCACCGACCTCCCCCCGCACTACGCCCACTGCTTCGGCTGCGGCGACGAGGCCGAAGACGGCCTCCACCTGCGCGCCAAAGTCGGCGAGGGCCACTCGATCCTGTCCCAGTTCACCGTCACCGAGGCCCACCAAGGCGCCCCCGGCCTCGCCCACGGCGGCCTCCTGGCCTGCGCGTTCGACGAGGCCCTCGGCACCACCGTCGGCAACCTGCTGCGCGCCCCGGCGGTCACCGCCAAGCTCTCCACCGAGTTCCTGCGCCCCGTCCCGGTCGGCACCACCCTCTTCATCGACGCCCACCTCGACGGACAAGCGGGCCGCAAGGTCTACGTCAGCGCCGATGGCCGCGTCGACGCGCCGGACGGGCCGGTCGCGGTGCGGGCGACGGCGTTGTTCGTGGTGGTCGACCTGAGCCACTTCGTCACGCACGGACGCAAGGAGGACCTGGTCGCGGTGGCCAAGGACCCGAGCCTGCTCAGCCACCGGCCGTTCGAGATCAATCCGTAGGCTGACGGGGTGTTCTTCCTCATCGCCTTGGCCGTATTGGTGCTTCTCCACCTCTATCTGTGGAAGCGGTTGGTCCGCGACGTCTCCCGGACGCGGCGGTGGCGGCTGGTCGGCGCTCTCGCCCTGGTGGCGATGGCGCTGCTGACCGTTTCGGCGCTGGCGTTGCCGCGAGTCATCGGGATCGACGCGGCGCGATGGCTGGTGTGGCCGGGGTACCTGTGGATCGCGGTGATGTTCTACCTGTTCGTGGCCCTGTTGGTGCTCGAAGTCCCACGGCTGGTGCTGCGGTTGCGTGACCGGGGCAAGCCGGTCGACGAGAGCCGCAGGCTGTTCCTGGCCCGCGGCGCGGCCGTGGTCGCGGGGGTCGCGGCGCCGACGGTGGTCGGCGTGGGCATGGTGTCGGCGCTCGGCGCGCCGGAGGTGAAGCGGATCGCGGTGCCGATCCGCAGGCTCGACCCGGCGTTCGCGGGGTTCCGCATCGCGGTGGTCAGCGACATCCACCTCGGCCCGATCCTCGGCCGCGCGCACACCGAGCGGCTCGTGCGGATGATCAACGAGACCCAGCCCGACATGGTGGCCATGGTGGGCGACTTGGCCGACGGCACCGTCGCCGAACTCGGCCGCGCCGCCGAGCCGCTGCGCGACCTGGTCTCCCGCGAGGGCACGTTCTTCGTCACCGGCAACCACGAGTACTACTCGGGCCACCAGCAGTGGATCACCGAACTCGACCGCCTCGGCCTGCACTACCTGCGCAACGAGCGCACCCAGATCACCCGTGGCGGCGCGTCCTTCGACCTCGCGGGCGTCACCGACGTGACCGGCGAGAGCTTCGACGACGGCCCGGACTTCGGCGCCGCCCTGCGCGACCGGGACCCGGCCAAGCCGGTCGTCCTGCTCGCCCACCAGCCCGTCCAGGTCGAGTCCGCAGCCCGCGACGGCGTCGATCTGCAACTGTCCGGCCATACGCACGGCGGCCAGATCTACCCGTTCCACCACATCGTCGAACTCCAGCAGCCCGGCGTGTCCGGTCTGTCCAAAGTGGACGACACGTGGCTGTATGTCACCAACGGCGCGGGCTTCTGGGGTCCGCCGGTCCGGGTCGGCGCGCCGCCGGACATCACCGTCATCGAACTCAGGTGAGCGTGCGCGGCCGGATCGCGTTGGCCCGGTCGACCAGTTCGTGCCGCTGCTCGGTCGTGCCCGCAAGCCGCGCCAGCGCCCGGTAGCACCGCTCCAGACCCAGCCGCAGTTCCCGTTCCGACAGCTCGCAACCCAGGACCGTTGACGTGCCGGGGTGGGCGCCGGGCTTGCCCGCCTTGACCCACCCGTGCGCGGCCTCCAGCACCTCCGCCGACAGCCGCGCCCGCCGCTCGGCGTCGAGGGCGAGCCGCTCCAGCCGCTTGGCGGCGTCGTGGATGTCGGCCATCGGCGCGGACGCGGCGCTGGTCTTGATCTTGATGGCGGCGACCTGGGCGGCGACGTGGTGGCTGGAGGTGTCGGGCACCGAGTGCAGCACCTCGATCGCGCCGGTCCGCGCGCCCTGAGCCAGGTATACCCGGGCGAGCCCGAACGCGGCGCTCACGTAGGAGTGGTCGGTACGCCACACCAGCTCGTAGAACCGGGCCGCGGCGAAGTGGTCCTGGTCCTGTTCGGCGGCCACCGCCAGCGCGAGCTTCGGCGCGACCTCACCGGGCACCGCGTCGTAGACCCGCTCGAACGACTCCCGCGCGGCCTTCGGCGACCGGCCCGCGAGCGCGATCAGCCCGCGGTACCAGTGCGGCCGCCAGTCGGCCGGATCGGTGACCAGCTTGCGCGCGGAGTCCAATTCGGACGAAGCCGCCCGCAGATCTCCTTGCTCGATACGGGCTTTGACCAGCCGCAGCCGCACCTCGATCGAGTCCTGCGGCGCCGACGACAGCGCGGCGACCAGCTCGGCGGGCTCGGTGGCGGTGATGCTGGCGAGCACGGCCGCGGCGTGGTCGTCGGTGTCGACCAGCGGCAGCGGCAGCACGGAGGCCACCTCGGACGGGTCCGGCGCGGGCAGCGGGTCGCCGCCCTCGGCCACCGTCGAGCCGAACGTGCGGGTCTCCACACCGAACACAGTGGACAGTCCAGGCCGCGGCCTGCCGGTACCCAGCGCCATGACCTCGCGCAGCACGCCGGTCAGCTGGTCGGCCATGTCCTCCGCGGAGGTGAAGCGCTGCGCGGGATCGCTGTGCGTGGCGCGTTTGAGGACGCGGTAGTAGCTGCCGAACAGCGCGAACAGCGGCTCGGCCTCCGGCCCAGGCAGCGTGTGCTTGTAGCGGGTCGTGTAACCGGCGAACTCGATCGAGAGGACCGCGAGGGTGCGTCCGACGGTGTAGATGTCGGAGGCGACGGTGGCGCCCTCGGTGGCGAGTTCGGGGGCGGAGTAGCCGGCGGTGAAGAACAGCGGGCTCTCGTAGTCGTCGGTCTTGCGGACGGCGCCGAGGTCGATCAGCTTGAGCTGCTCGCCGTGCTGGATCACGTTGTCGGGCTTGAGGTCGCAGTAGAGCATGTCGATGCTGTGCAGGTACCCGATGGCGGGCAGGATCTCCAGCCCGTAGGCGATGACCTGCCCGATCGGCAGCGGCTCCGCCCGCCCGGCCTCACGGTGGTGCGAGAGCGCCAACTGCCGCAGCGACTGGCCGCCGACATACTCCATGACGATGTAGCCGACCTCGGACCCGGTCACCGGGTCGGGGTGCTGCACGAAGTTGTAGATCTTGACGACGTTCGGGTGCTCGACCTCGGCCAGGAACCGCCGCTCGGCCACGACGGAGGCCATGGAGGTGGCGTCCCCGGTGTCGATCATGCCCTTGAGCACGACCCAGCGATCGCTGACGTTGTGGTCCTTGGCGAGGTAGATCCACCCAAGGCCGCCGTAGGCGATGCTGCCGAGGACCTCGTACTGACCGCCGACGAGATCGCCCCGGAAGAGGCGGGGCCGGAAGTTGAAGGCTTGGCCGCACTTCGCGCACTCGCCCTCGGCCACGCCCGGCTTGCCGTCGGCGCCGCGGCCGACCTCGGCGCCACAGTTGTTGCAGAACCGCTTGTTCTCGGCGACGACCGGATCTTCGAGGACGGCACTCGCCGGGTCCTTGACGGGCACGATCGGCACGTCGACCAGGCCGGCACCCAGCCTGCCGCGGCCGCTGGACCGCGAGCCGGTGCGCCTGCCGGTGCCGGGGAAGGCGCCGGAACCAGTGACGGGGCCGGAGGTGGTGGCGGGGGCGAGGTGGTGCTCGGGTTCCTCGGGTTTGGGCGGCACGATGCTCTGGGTGAGCGTGTGCATCCCCAGGACACTGGTCGGCTGCGGCTCGTCCTCGGCCAGCGCGGTGTCGGGGAGGACACCGGGCTGCCGGGGCGCGACGGCGGGAAGGTCGCGCAGGGTGGGCAGCTGACTCGGCGCTGGGCGGGAACCGGTTGGGGGATAAGGGGATCCGGGCTGTCGACCGGCTTGGGTGGAGGCGCGGCCACCCGTGGGCTGACCTTGCTGCGCGGGAGACGGCTGCTGCCCACCGGCCGGGGCACCCTGACTCGGGGCACCCACCGGTCCACCAGCGGCGTAGGGACCGCCCTGGTTCGACGTGCCCGGCGCACCACCGCCCCGATTGGGTGCGCCCGGACCGCCAGCGGCGTTAGGACCGCCCTGGCTCGAAGAGCCCTGCGCCTGACCGGCGGCCCGGGCCTGATGGCCGCCCGCCGGACCAGCCGCGTGGCCGCCTGCGGCGTATGGGCCGCCGCGGGCTTGTTGTCCGCCTTGGTTCGGAGCGCCTGCCCCGGGGTACGGCGCCGCACCCGTACCTGGATGAGGCGGTCTGCCCTGCGGTGGCGGCCAGTTCTGTCCTCGCGTGCCGGACGGCTGACCAGGCCACCCCGGTTGGGGAGGCCGCTGCCCCGGCATCGGCGGACGCTGCGCGCCGGTGCCGCCGTGCTGCGGGCCCGCCCACGGTGCACCGGGCTGCTGCGGCCACGGCTGGTCCGGGCGGTACTGCGAAGGCCGCTGTGGCACTTGGCCCGATTCCCCAGCGCGGGGATCAGGCGTGCCTGCGCGATCACCCGCGCCCGGATGGGGGGCCGGTGTGCTCTGCTGTGCCCGCGCCTTGGGGTCTTCCGGTTCGTCCGGTGGAGTCCACTGTGTCATGTGATCAGTCCCGGTACTTCAGCGTCGGTGGGGCGACCTGGCCGACCGCCTCGGTCAGCCACTTGCCGTAGCTGCCCGCCCAGGAGCCGCTGTTGATCGACTTCTCCAGGACCGCGTTGACGAAGCGGACCATGTCCTCGTTGGCCTTCGGGATGCCGATCCCATACGGCTCCTCGGTGAACCGCGGTCCCACCATCTTCACGTTCGGGTCCTGCGCGACCATGCCCGCCAGGATCGTGTCGTCCGTCGACACCCCGGCGACCTGGCCCTGCTGCAGCATCAGCAGGCAGTCCGACCAGTTGTCCACCGCCACGACGACCGGCGGCGCGGGCGAGTCGCGCAGCTTGTTCAGCGACGTCGAGCCCTTTGTGGCGCAGACACGCTGGCCGCCGAGCTGGTCGACCCCGGTGATCTGCGATGACTTGTCCACCAGCAGCCGCTGGCCCGCGACGTAGTAGATCGCGGAGAAGTTGATGTCGACCCAGCGGGCGCACGTGGCTGTCATGGTTCGCACGACGATGTCGACCTCGCCCTTCTGCAGGGCGGGGATGCGTTCGGCCGAGGTGATGACCTTGAACTGGACCTTGTTCGGGTCGCCGAAGATCGCCGCGGCTATCTCGTGGACGCGGTCGATGTCGAAGCCTTCGATGGTGTTGCTGGTCGGGTTGCGGAAGCCGAACAAGAAAGTGTTCTGATCGACGCCCGCGATCAGGCGGCCGCGGTCCTGGATGGTGCGCATGGTCGACCCGCCCGGCATCGCGCCCGCGGCGGGCAGGCCGCTGGGACGCAGGCTCGCGGCCGGGTCGCACGGCGGGACCTGCGTCGCCGCGCCGGTGGTCGTCGGCGGGTTGACCACGACGCCGACGGGTTCGGGGCGTTGGGCGGAGGCGATCGACGCGAGGTCGACCGGCCTGCCGGTGGCCGAGCAGCCCGCGGCCAGCATGGCGAAGGCCAGCAGGGCGAGACGGCGCTTCATCGGTACTCCCGCAGTCGTTCGCGGATGCCCAAGGCGATCCCGGCCGCGGCGAGCAGCGCGAGGACGGCGACGCCGGGGACGAGCGCGGTGAGGGCCTGGCTTCCGCGTTTGGTCTGGATGAAGAACTCCTCGCGGCCCGCGTTCAGCGCCGTGATCATGTTCTTGTCGAGCTTGCCGAACGCGGTCGCCGCGCTCTCGGGGGCGTTGCCGATGGCCATCGCCACGGCACCTTCGTACTGGCCGCCGTCGTCGAGTTCGCGGATCTTGCGGTGGGCGGCTGCCCACGCGTCGGCGTTCTCGACGGCCTGCTTGACCTCGCCGGACAAGGCAGGGCTGGACGCGAGGCTCTGGGCTTGGCGCAGCAGGTTGCCGCCGCCGTCACCGGTGAAGGTGGGGGCGAGTTCCTTCCATTCCTTCTCGTAGCCGGGGCCGTCGCCGCGGGCCACGAGGGTCAGGGTCTCGTCGGCGCGGCACTTCAGCGAGTTGATCCTGGCCTGCACGAGGACGTCGACCTGGTCGGACCCGTTGCGTTCGCCGTCGGCCACCTGCGCCGAACTGACCAATAGCGCCACCGTCGCCCAGATCAACGCGACCGCCACCGCGATCGACGCGACCAGCAACCCGACGTTGATCAGCCGGTTCGTCTTGCGCGTCAGGTAGAGCTGCGTCGCGACGAGCGCGCCGAGCAGGCCGACCGACAGCAGCAGCGTGAACCACGGGAACGACCGCGCCTCGGCCTGACCGGCTTTGAGCCGGTCGAAGTCGATCGCGTACAGCTTCTCCGCGGCGGGCAGGATCTTCGACCGCATCAGGCCGGACGCCTCGCGCAGGTACGCCGCGCCCGCCGGGAAGCCCTGGCGGTTGTTCGTCCGCGCCGTCTCGACCAGGCCGGTGTAGACCGGCAGCTGCGTCGACAGCACCGTCACCTGCTCCTCGGCCAGCGGGTCACCGCCGACGTCGGCCGACGCCTTGCCCAGGGCCGCGCCCGCCTGGGCGATGTCGTACTCGTAGCGCGCACGCAGGGCCGGGGGCTCGACACCGCCGGAGAGGAACGCGCTGGCCGCGGTCGCGTCGGCGTCGGACAGCGAGCGGTAGATCAGCTGGGCGGCGGCGGTCAGCGGCTCGCGGTAGTCGACGAGGTCGTCGAGGGTGTCCTGCTTGGTCTGCAGGGTCAGGGCGCCGAAGAGGCCGGTGACCAGCGTCAACAGGACCAAGCCCACCGCGATGACCGACAGCCTGCCCGGCGTGGTCGCCGCGGAGCGCGTCACGCGGCGCAGCGGCGAGACGCGCGTGGCCTCGGCGGTCAGCACGGAAACGTCCACGAGGGAACAGTGAACAACACGTACCCGCCCACGACGCCCGCTTTCCCCCGGCGGTTACCTGGCTGTGACGCCAGCTTGGCCTGTGTGGATGAACTTAGTGGCCGTGACCAGCGCTCCGCCAGCTCACGCCCGGCGCAGCGGCGGCCACCGAGCGTCACCGCGCTGTCCTTCTTAAGTTCGGGTTAATCCCCTGATTGCTGCCTGGTTCGCCGCCCCAACCCCTGGGACCGTTGGGATATGACCAGTGACAGCACCATGCAGCACATCGCGACCTTCTGCGGGCAGTGCAGTTGCGGCTGCCCGGAACTGTGGATCGACCCGGACGCCCCCGAGGAGCGCCGCGTCGTCATCACCGACGACTTCGGCCAGCGCGTCCAGATGAGCCTCGGCCAGCTCGCCGACCTCGTCTCCGACATCAAGGAAGGCGTCCTCGACGGTCTCCTGACCGCCAAGTAAGCCCGTGCCCGACTGGCTCGGGTGGCTGCTGACGGCGGCGTTCCTCGGCGTGGCCGCGCACGCGGTCGCCCGGCTTGCAGGCCATGACCAGCGCGTCCGCACCGTCGCCGCCGCGGACGCGCTCATGGCCACCGGGATGGCCGTCATGTGCTCCCCGGTCGGCGGACCGCTGCCGATGGCCGGGTGGCAGACGGTGTTCCTGCTGTTCACGGTGTGGTTCGCGGCGCGCGGCGAGTTCGATCACGCGGTCGCGGGCCTGGCGATGCTCTACATGCTGACCGCGGTTCCGCACTCCGCGCACGCGATGTCGGCCGCGTGGAGCCCGCCGATGGCGGGTGAGGCGGCGCTGCCGCTGCTCGGCTGGGTGTTCGTGGCGTACTTCGTCGTGCAGGCCGCGCGGATCGCGCCGCAGCTGGCCTCAGTCGACCGCAGGCTGGCCGCTGGGTGCCGCGGCGTCATGGCGCTCGGGACCGGCGGGGTGATCGTCGCCCTGCTTTAGCCGCCGGGCGACGAGCAGCGCGCCCAGCATCAGCACGCCGAACAGGCCGAACGCCATCACCGGGGTGTCGAGCAGGTAGCCGACGGCGAAGGACAGCAGCAGCCCGCCCGCGTTGCCGACCATCCACAGCAGCGCGGTGATGGTGCCCGCCGCGACGGGCGCGGTGCGCTCGACCAGCGCGAACGCCACCGGCAGCGCCGAGAGCAGCAGGAATCCGATCGGGACGGCCGCGACGAACCCGGCGCCCGGCGCCACGGCCAGCAGCAGACACGTCGCGCCGACGCCCGCGCCGGTGATCCACAGCGCCGTGCGCTCGGACTGGCGGCGCGCGGCCAGCGACGGGACAACGGCGCAGCCCGCGACCCCGGCCACGAGGATCGTCAGCATCACCAGTCCCGCGACGTCGGCGGGAGTGGGCTTGAGCAGCGGCTCCAGCCAGGTCGCGAGTGAGACGAACACGCCCATGCCGAGGAACACGACCGTGGACAGCACCGGCACCCCGGGCACCCGCCACGCCGCGCGGACCGGCACCTGCGGGACCCGGTCGCCGTGGAAGGGCGGCGCTATCCGCAGGGACGCGAGCGCGAGGACCGCGGTCACCACGCAGATCCCGGTGCCGATGCCGACGACAAGGCCGACGTCGTCCGGGATGGCTGTGCCGACGCCGATCGCGGCGATCATGCCGATGTAGGTGGCTCCGGCGCCGATCGAGATGCCTAGCGGGCGATCGGTCGGCCGCAGATAGCCCGCGGCGACGCGGGTGATGGCGTTGGCGAGGATCGGCTGGGCGACGGCGGCGAGGACCTGGCCGGTCAGGGCGGCCTCGTAGGTGTCGAACACGGTTCGGATGGCCGCGCCCGCCGCGAGCAGCAGGGCGCCGGTGGCGAGCGTCGGGCGGAACCAGCGGTCGAGCGCGAAGCCCGCGGGCACGGCGAGGACGACGAACAGCAGCGGGAAGATGTTGGCCAGCCAGCCGATCGCCTGGTCGGTGACGCCGTAGTGGGCCGCGGCCTTGGTGGTGATGGCGGCGTAGGTCAGCCAGCACACCTGGGTCGCGACGCCGAGCAGGGCGAACGCGGCGACCACGGACCAGCGGGAGCTCGGCATCGGGTCAGTGTGAATCTGATTCATGTCTACGTCAATGCCTTACAGAACCCGAACCTTGTTCTGGCGGTGCTTTTACCCAGACCTGTGAGAGTTGCTCTCAACAGGCCATTCAGGGAGGACATCATGCGGGGAACCAAGTGGGCGGCGGCTGTGGCTGTCGCGGCGAGCATGACTCTTGCGGGCGTCGCGGCGGCCGAGCCCAGCCAGCCGAGCCCGTCAGGGCAGCCGGTCACGGTGACGCTGAGCGCGGAACAGGTGCAGTTCTTGTGCGAGAAGCGGCTGCCCAAGGCGGAGAAGCGGGTCACGAAGCTGTTGGAGCGGATCAACGGGGACGCTGGGACCAAGGGCTCGGTCGCGTGGCTCAAGGCCCGCGCTGAGAAGGAGCGCGCGGCCGGCCGGGAGACCTCGGCGAATCTGCTGGAGGAGAAGGCCGAGCGGCGGGCTGGACGGGTCGAGCAGCTCAACAAGATCAAGGGCTGGGTGACCGACTTCCAGACTCAGCACTGCGGTGCCAAGTGAAGCGGGCGCTGACCATCGCCGCGCTGCTGCTGGCCTGCGTCGCTTGCGACAAGGCCGCCCCGGGCGGCTCGACCCCGACCACGGGCGGCGGGGCGGACATCGACCAGATCGAGTCCACTCTGGACGCCATCGAGTCGGAGATGGCCGGGGACTAAGGTCGGGTTCATGGAGTCTCGCGGCCTCGTCCTTGTCGCCGAGGATGACGCGGCCATCGCCGAACTGGTGACGCTCTACCTGCGCCGCGACGGGTTCGGGGTGCGGGTGGAGTCCGATGGCCGGGCGGCGCTGGCGGCCGCCCGGCAGGTCAAGCCGGTGGCGGTCATCCTCGATATCGGGTTGCCGCTGATGGACGGCATCGAGGTCTGTCGGGCCCTGCGTGCCGAGGGTGACTGGACGCCGGTGCTGTTCGTGACGGCGCGCGACGACGAGGTCGACCGGGTGCTCGGGCTCGAACTGGGTGCCGACGACTACGTGACCAAGCCGTTCAGTCCGCGCGAGTTGGTCGCCCGGGTGCGCACTGTGCTGCGCCGGGCCAACGGGCCCGGCGCGGCCGAGGTGCTCCAGGCAGGCGGCACCCGGCTCGACCTCGGGGCGCGTCGCGTGTGGACGGAGGCGGGCGAGGTGGCGCTGACCTCCACCGAGTTCGACCTGCTCGCCTATCTCATGCGCCGCCCCGGTCAGGTCTTCGAGCGCGCCCAGCTGCTCAGCGCGGTCTGGGGCTACTCCGCGGCCGCCGGGACCAGGACCGTCGACGTCCACGTCGCGCAGCTGCGGGCCAAGCTCGGCGCGTTCAGTCCGATAAGGACAGTGCGCGGCGTCGGCTATTCGGCGGAGCGGCAGTGAGGCGCGGGTCGATCGCGGTTCGGATCACCGCGCTGTGCCTGCTGGTGGCGGGTGTGGTGGCGGTGGTCGGCGGGGTGATCTCGGCGCGGCTGGTCGGGTCGACCGCGCGCGAGGTGACCAGGCAGACCCTCTCCGACCAGGCCGACGTGGTGGCGGGCCAACTCGCCGACAGCAGGCTCGGGCTGCGCAAAGTGGTCGACGTGCTCAGCGGCCAAGGGGTCGCGGTGGTCCAGGTCCGACCCAACGGCAACGTCGTCGGCAACGACGCCACCGCCGAACGCGCCGCCCGGCAGGCGGGGATCACCTCGTTCACCGCACCGGTCCACACGACCGTCGAGATCGGCGACCGGACCCTGCTGGTGGAGCTGCGGCAGGTCGAGGACCGCGGCGCGATCGGGCTGGTCCGGGAGACCGAGACCGCGAAGAACACCGGCCGCAAGCTCGTCGGCAACATCGCGCTCGCGCTGGGCATCGGCTTGGTGGTCGCCGCGGTCGCGGGGCTCATCCTGGCGCGCCTGCTGTCCCGGCCGCTGCGCCGGACCGCCGGGGTCGCCGCGTCGATGAGCCACGGCCGCCGCGATCTGCGGGCGCCGGTCGATGGGCCGCGCGAGGTGGCCGACGTGGCGAGTTCGGTCAACGAACTGGCCGACGCGCTACAGCGCAGTGAAGCCCGGCAGCGCGACTTCCTGCTGTCGGTGTCCCACGAGCTGCGGACCCCGCTGACCGCGGTGAAGGGGTTCGCGGAGTCGCTGGCCGACGGGGTGGTCACCGGGGACGCGGTTCCGGCGGCGGGCCGCACGATCGGCGCGGAGGCCGACCGGCTGGACCGCCTGGTCAGCGACCTGCTCGACCTGGCCAGACTCGGCGCCGACGACTTCCAGCTCGACGTGGTGCCGGTCGATCTGACGGCCCTCATCGCCGACACCGCGACCGTCTGGGAGACCCGCTGCGCGGCGGCGGGCGTGCGATTCTCGGTGGAGTCGGCCCCCGGCCAAGTCTGGGTGCGCGCGGACCCGCGGCGGCTGCGGCAGGTCATCGACGGTCTCGCGGAGAACGCGCTGCGGGTGACCCCGGCCGGGCGGCCGATGGTGCTGTCGCTGTCGGCCGGGCAGGGCGCCGCAGTGATCCAGGTGCGCGACGGCGGTCCCGGGCTCGCGCCGGAGGAGTACCCGGTGGCGTTCGAGCGGGGCGTGCTGAACGCGCGCTACAGCGGGCGGCGGCCGGTGGGCACGGGGATCGGGCTCGCGCTGGTGCACGGCCTGGTCGTGCGCATGGGCGGCGGAATCGACGCGGGCCCCGCCCCGGAAGGCGGGGCCGCGTTCACGGTCCGACTGCCGCTCTGACTACTGCGTCGCTTCTTCGAGGACGCCGTGCAGGGTCTTGATGGCGAGCAGGTCGCCCTCGGTCGACACCGCGTCCAGCGGGACGCGGCGCCACAGCCAGCGCAGCATGACGTCCGGCTCGGCGATCACCGCCGCGTCGAACGCGCCCTCGGTGTCGATCAGGACGCCGGTCGGCCGGAGGTCGACGATCCAGGTCGTCCCACCCGAGCGCACGGCCACGCGCTGGCCGGTCAGTGCGGCCAGGGTGGTGAACTCCTCGGCCTCCTCGACGGAGAAGTAGGCGAGGAAGCGGTGCAGGACCTCGTCGATGCCGTCGATGGCGAGGGCGTCGGGGACCTTCTCGGAGTCGACCCCCGCCGCCAGTTCGGCGTCGATCCGGTGGATCACCGTCTCCTGGGTCATCCGCCGCTGCCAGAACCCGACCGTCTGGTCGTCGCGGTACCAGGTGATGCGCTCGTCGGTCGGGTCCAGTTCGTCGAACTGCTCCAGCAGCGCCTCGTACGAGGAGTCGAGCAGGGCGATCGGATCCTGGCCGCTCACGTCCGGCGGCCACGGGCGTGGGAAGGCGTTGTTCTTCATCGCCGCGGTCTTGTGCTGGTAGACGACGGCGACGTGCTGGACGAGGTCGGTGACCGTCCAGTCCGGACAGGTCGGCACGGGCGCGTCCAACGCCGTCTCAGCCACCGCCCGAAGGCGGATGTAGTCGGCGGCAAGGCAGTCGAGATAGTCCATAAGGCACACCCAAGCACGTCCCGCCGACAGCGCGCCCGCTAATTACCGGCCGCCATCGCCCGGAGCATTTCCTCGGACCAGCCCAGCTCGCCGGAGTCGAAGTCGGCGACGACCCGCCGCAGCCACGCGACCTCGGCCCGGCCGACGGCCTGGGCGTACTCCTCCTCCAGCGTGACGATTCGGGGCAAGCCGAGCGTGGCGAGGACCGCACTGGTCGCGTCCAGCTCGTGCTCCAGGGTGTCGGCCCGCTGCCGCAGCGCGGCGGCGACCTCGGCGGCGCCGAGCACCAGGACCGAGGCGAGCGCGGCGGGGAACTCGGGGAACTCGCGGGCGGGGGTGCTGAGCATCGAGGTGAGCCACTCGCCGAGGGTGTGGCGGCCTTCGTCGGTCAGCTCGTAGACCCGCTTCTCCGGCCGTCCTTCGTCGCGCGCGGTCTCGCGGACGCGGATCAGGCCGACCCGGTCGAGCCGCTCGATCGTCTGATAGACGCTGTTGCGCTGCGCGACGTTGGCGACCCGGTCCTTGCCGCGTTCCAGCAGCAGCTCCCGCATCCGGTATGGGTGCATGGGCGCCTCGGCCAACAACACGAGCAGCACTAGCGCGAGCGGCGATGGCCGGTCGGACCGACTGGGCATGAGATCAGCTTAGCCCCTTGCCACCAGCTAGTCATTTTATGTATGGTCATTTTATGACTTCACAGGTGATCGTCATTGGCGGAGGGATCGCGGGTCCGGTGACCGCGATGGCCCTCCGCGAAGCAGGAATCGACTCGACGGTCTACGAGGCGTACCAGCAGGGAGCCGACGGCGTCGGCGCCTTTCTCGGCCTGGCTCCCAACGGCCTGCGCGCGCTGCGGGTGCTCGGCCTGGACAAGCTGGTGCGGGCCGAGGGCTTCGACAGCCCCGGCATCCGCCTGAAACTGCGCGACCGGACGCTGATGGACGTCGACATGTCGGGCTCCCTGCCCGACGCCCCGATGCCCATCACCCTCAAACGCGCCGACCTCTACCGCGTCCTCCGCGACGAAGCCGTCCGCCGCGGCGTTCCGTTCGAGTACGGCAAACGCCTGGTCGACGCCGAGACCCGGAACGGCGTGGTCACGGCCCGCTTCGCCGACGGCACCACAGCTGTCGGCGACGCCCTGGTCGGGGCGGACGGGCTGCAGTCGCGGGTGCGGACGATCATCGATCCGAACGCGCCCGCCCCCCGCTATGTGCCGTACTTGAACACGGGCGGCTACGCGTCCGGCGTCCGGGTGGACGTCCCGGTCGGCACCACGGAGATGGTCTTCGGCAAGCGCGCGTTCTTCGGCTGCACGCCGAGCCCCGACGGCTCGGTGTGGTGGTTCGCCAATCCGCCACAGCGCACCGAACTCGACCGGTCAGCACTGGCCGCGATCGACTCGAACGAGTGGCGCAAGCGTTTGCTCGCACTGTTCGCCGACGACAACCCCGTGATCGGCGACCTCATCCGCGCCACCCCCGAGATCGCCCCGTGCTGGAGCACCTACGACTTCCCGAACGTCCCGCTCTGGCACCGCGACCACATGGCGATCATCGGCGACGCGGCGCACGCGACCGCACCGTCAGCGGGCCAGGGCGCCTCGATGGCGCTGGAGGACGCCGTCGAACTGGCCCGGTGCCTGCGCGACTTCCCCGAGCCCGACCGCGCGTTCGCCGCGTACGAGACCCTGCGCCGCACCCGCGTGGAACGGGTGGTGGCACAGGGCAAGCGCAACGGGAGCCAGAAGGCACCCGGCGTGCTCGGGCGGATGATGCTGCCGCTGGTCTTCCGGCTCATGCCGAAGCCGGAGCTGAACTGGATGTACGACTACCAGCCCCGGTGAACCGAGCGGGTGGCCTGATCAGCCCCGCGACCGCAGTGCCTCCTCGATTCCGCCCACCCGGTCGGCGAGCAGGCCCACCGCGCCGACCGCGCGGCTCATCGGGTCGTCGCCATCGCCGCCGAGGGCCTGTTCGCGCAGGTAGGCCGCCTTCACGTCGGCCCACCGGGCGGACTGGTCCGGGGTGAGCCGTCCCCTCAGTTCGGCCAGTTTCAGCAGGTTGGCCTCGGCGCCGGAGGTCAGGGTCTGGGCCTCGCCGCGGTAGTGGTCGTCGATGGCGGCTTCCAGCTCGGCGTCGTTCATCACCGGGACGATGCGCTCGGACAGCTTGTTCATGTTGCGGTACGAGCCCTGCAGACCGAACGGCGGCTCGGTGCGCGACGAGTCGGCTTGGGCGGCCGAGGCGATGTAGGCCTGGTTGTTGGCCAGCACCACTTCCTGGACCCGCAGCACTTTCCGCAGCACCGAGACGATGCGCTCGACCTCGACCGACGAGTACGGGTGCGCCAGCTGGTCGGCGCGGACCGACGTGTCGCCCTGCGCCATCCGGACGAACAGGCCGATGTCCGCCCGCTCCCGTGTGGACAGTGGGGCGAGCACCTGGTTCGACGTCAGTGAGTTCTCGACGTAGCTCAGCGCGAAGAGTTCCTCGCGGCCGGACAGCACGTCGCCCAGGTTCCACACGTCGGCGCGGTTGGCGAGCATGTCCGGGACGCGGAAGCGCTTGCCGGACTCGGTGTACGGGTTGCCCGCCATGCACACGGCGAACCGCTTGCCGCGCAGGTCGTAGGTGCGGGTTCGACCCTCCCACACGCCTTCCATCCGCCGCTGCGCGTCGCACAGGGAGATGAACTTCTGCAGCAGCTCCGGGTTGGTGTGCTGGATGTCGTCGAGGTACAGCAGGACGTTGTTGCCCATCTCGAGCCCGAAGTTGATCTTCTCGATCTCCTGGCGGGCGGTGGCGTTGGGCGCGTCGGCCGGGTCGATCGACGTCACGGCGTGACCCAGTGCGGGGCCGTTGACCTTGACGAACACGAGTCCGAGCCGGTTGGCGACGTACTCCATCAGCGTCGTCTTGCCGTAGCCCGGCGGGGAGATCAGCAGCAGCAGACCCATCTGGTCGGTCCGCTTGTCGTCGCCCGCCGCGCCGAGCTGCTTGGCGAGGTTGTCGCCGATCAGCGGCAGGTAGACCTCGTCCAGCAGGCGGTTGCGCACGAACGCGCTCATCACCTTGGGCTGGTACTCGGTCAGCCGCAGCCGCTCCTTCTCCCGCACCACCAGCGCCTCGCGTTTGCGCTGGTAGGCGCGGTAGGCGGGCACACGCTCGGTCCGGAACCGCCGCGTGCGCGCCAGGAACTCGTCCAGGCGCAGCTCCAGCGACCGCTCCGCGATCCGCGGGTGCGAGCCGAGCAGGCCGTCGACCGGGGCCGACAGCGCCGCCGCCGAGTCGTGGCGGGGCAGGTCGGGGCACAGCTCGACGGCCACCGCCTCCGGAAGGTCCACATCGGACAGGCCTGCGGACGCCTGGAACGTCGCCAGCCACGCGTGGACCAGCTGATACCGCGAACCGAGGTCGGCCAGCGCGCGCACGTCCTCGTCGAACTGCGGGCCACACGCGCGGCGGAACTTGTCGACCAAGCCGCGTGCGGCGGCGCTGGTGACGAAGCCCGCGGGCGCGCTCGCCAGTTCCTCGACCAGGTAGTCGCCGACTTCGGCGACCGGCAGCCCGGCCTCGGTCAAGAACGCTGTCGCGGCCTGGGACAGCTCCGCGCTCAGCTCGCCGATCGCGGACACCGGGCCGAACGCCGCGCGGGCGCGGACGAGCGAAGCGGCGCGCACGGTCCACTGCGCGCGTTGGGTCTCGTCGGTGCCGTGCGCCCAGAACAACTGGGCCGCGGCACGCACCGCGGGCGCGTAGCGCAGCAGGCCCGCGGCGGCGTGCAGCCGCAGGAGGACGTCGAGGATCTTGGCGGCGTCGTGGTCGTGCACACCGCGTTCGTAGCCCTCGTCGTAGCGGCTCTCGGCCACGGCCCGGACCGCGTCGAGCAGGCTCGGCGCCTCCAGCAGCGCCACCGGGTCGTGGGTGTCCATAATGGACGCGGCGAGGTGCTCGGCGCGGTAGACCTCGGCGGTCTCCGAGACGAGCAGCTGCGGCCAGAACTCGCTGGTGGCCTGGAAATCCGGGTCGCGGACGGTCGAGCGGTAGTCGGTCCCGGTGACCGCGAACGCCATCGAGCCCTCGTGCGGGACGAGAGTCAGGTCGAGCGGCTGGGTGTTGACCGCGAACGTGTGCTTGCCGAACCGCAGCGTGTCGCCGCCGTCGGTGTAGAGGTCGAGGCGGTCGCGCAGGGACCGCCCGGCCTCCTGCCGCGCGGCCTTGACCCGGCCGTCGAGTTCCTCCGCACGCACCTGGTCGTCGAGTTCGCGCAGGTCGGCGGCCACCGAGCGGAGCTTGGCGACCATCGGGTCGGAGGCGAAGTAGGTGTTGACCTCGTCGATCGACTTCAGGCCAGCGACCCGGCGCTGCACGCTGGCCAGCACCCGGTCGGCGGACTCGACCAGCCGGTCGGCCCGGCGGGCGCGGTCGTCGAGCAGCGCCTGCTTGCGCGAGGAGAACGCCTCGTAGACGTCGGTGCGCTTGGTGCCGAGTTCGGTGAGGAAGTCGTCGAAGTCGCTGAAGCGGGTCTCCAGGTTCTCGACCTGGAGCATGAGCTTGCCGAGTTGCTCGTCGCAGCGCTGCGGGGTGTCGGCGACCGCGAGCGCGCCGGTGATGGCCTGCCCCAGCAGCGCGAACTCGGCGGCGAACGCGGCCCGGCCCTCGACGGCCAGCAGTTCCTTGCGGCGGGCGACGAGCGTGGCGCGGGCGCGGTTGACCCCGGCCAGCACCTCGCCGACGCGCTCCAGGATCGATGTGCGCGCGGTGGCGTCGGCGATGTCGAGCGAGCCGACGACCTCGGTGACGATCTCCAGGCCCTCGGCCTGCGTCGCGAGCTGGTCGCTGACCGGCTCGGCCGCGGCCACGGTGGTGATCGCCTCGGCGTCGGCGACGAGCTTGGCGACCTGCTCGTGGTAGCTCGTGAACGCGTCCGCGCCCTGCAGGAACCCGACCGCCCGCTTGCCCGCGTCGTTCAATTGTTCAACCAGAGAATCGTTCAACGATTCCACAAGTGGACGATCGATGTACCGGACGTCCCGGAGCGTGATCACCCGGCCCTGGACCCGGCGCAGCTCGGCGAGCTGGCCCACCCACGCGTCAGCCGTCTTCGGCGCCTCGCCGCGCACAGTCCGAATCAGGGACGCGACCTGCGCGGACACCTCCGCCAGCGCGTCCGCGGCCTGCTTGGTCAGCGCCGAGACGGTCTCGAACTCGTCGAGCACCTGCTCGGCCGTCGCCCGCACCTGGGCCAGCGGCTCGCGCAGTTCGCCGACATCGAGCCAGTGATAGACGTCGAACACCCGCGCGCAGGCGGCGATCAGCGCCTCGAACACCGCGGTCGACGGCGCCATGTCGCCGATCATGTGGGTCACCGACAGGCAGTCGGAGATCCCGCGCACCAGCTCCGGGTTGCCCACCTTCTCCAGCGGCCCGGTCCCGACCGGCTGCGCCGCGGCGAAGGTGTCGGACAGGTACGGCGTCTGCCACACCTGCATCGTGTGCACCCGCGTCGGCTCCTCCGAGTCGGCCCGGAACACCACCAGCGTGCCGTCGTCGAACAGCGAGTACCCATGGCAGACCAGCGGGTTCGCCACTTCCTTGCGGATCAGGTTGTACGGCAGCAGCAGCGAGCGCCCGTCGCCGCGAGCGTGGAAGACGAACAGCACGTCCTCACCGTTGGGCGAGCGGATGACGCGCTCGTACTCCAGGTCGGTGACGTCGGTGTCGAACGTCTTGTGCACGCCGGTGGCCAGGTAGTAGCCGCCGGGGAAGATCAGGCCGTGGTCCTCCGGCAGCCTGCGGCACGCCTGGCCGATGCCGTCGAGCCGCACCACCGAGCGGGTGTGGGTGTTGAAGACCAGATGCCGCCAGTCGGTCTCCTTGTACGGGCGGACCCGGATGAGGATCAGCGGCCCGACCTGCGCGTACTGCACGTCGGCGTCGGCGAGACTCTGCAGCGGCTCGTCGACCGGCTCGGCGTAGATGCCCTCGCCGGTCTCGGTGTTGTTCTCGACCTTGAGGGTCAGGTCGCCGTTGACGGTCTCGATGAAGACCTTGCCCAGGATCGAGATGTGCGGGAACCGGCCCAGCACGTGGTCGTCCCGGGTCGTCTCGGTCCACTCGAAGTCGTGCGACGGCGGGAAGACGTGGTCGCGCTCGCCTCGATTGTCCTCATAGGACACCGTGCCGTCGACGGCGACCTTCCACCGCAGGACTTTGATGTCCTCGACCCGCGGCCCCGTCTGGAACACCGCGAGCAGCTTGCCCTCGACCCGCCGCAGCTGCAGCAGCCGCGTCTCGCGGTAGTACCGGTACAGCTCGGCGAAGTCGCGCTGGAACTGCTCGTCGCCCAGCAGCGCGGGCAGCTCGGCCTGGTCGAAGCGGAACGCCTCGCCGTCGCGGCTGAACGTGTGCAGGGAGAACACGTCGGTGATCGTGGTCTCGGGCTTGAGCCCGATGAACACGTTGTAGCCGAACACCATCGTCGAGCCGAGCGCGACGATGTCGCGCGGCACGCAGTTGTTCTCGGTGCGGATCCGGTCGGTGCCGATGAGCCGCAGCTCGGTCCCGCCGAAGACACGCAGCCGCTCCTCATTGAGCGCCTTCGCCCGGCGGGCCAGCTCGGCGGCCTGCTCGCCGAGCCGGGCCCGCAGCACCTCATAGGTGCCCGCGTCGAGCGCGGGCACCTTTTCCGTAGTCGTCACCGCTGTGCGGCGGCCAGCGCGGCGACAGGCTGGTCGGCCAGGCCGAGGCGCTGGGCGTGACCGAGCAGCTCACGCAGCGGGCCCGACTCGCCGTTGCCCGAGTTGATCAGCTTGAGCAGCAGCGCGGACACCGTCAGGTTCTTGATGTCGTTGGTGTCGACGGAGCTGAGCAGGGACTTGACGTCGTCGGTGAAGCTGGCCGACCCGTTGAGCCACGGCCCGGCGAGCTGCTGGGCGACCGCAGAGTGGTCCATGAACCCGTCGACGCTCTTGCCGATCGACACCGCGCCCACGATCCGGTCGAAGAACTGGGTCTCGCCGCCGACGATGTCGATGTCGGCCTTCTCCAGGCCCGCGGCCAGCACCATGGCCTGCGCCTCGGCGACCTCGCGCTGGGCCTCGATGCCCTTGATCCGGATCTCCTTCTCGGTCTCCAGCCGCAGGCGGTACTCCTCGTGGCCGCGGGTGGCCTCGTCCATCGCGGCGAGCGCGCCCGCCTTGTCCGCCAGGCCCTCCGCCTCGCCCTTCAGCTTGAACTTGATCGAGTCGGCCTCGACCATGGCCTTCTCGCGCGCGACCGCGGCCTCCGCGCGGCCCACCTTCTCGATGGCGACGGCGTCGCGCTCGCGCACCTGCACGTCGGCCAGGCCCGCCGCGGCGGCCTCGGCCTGGGTGCCCTCGGCGAGGCGGATCTTGGCCCGCGCGTCGAGTTCGGCGGCCTGCTGGCGGGCCTCGGCGAGGACGAGTTCCTCACGCGCCTTGTGCTTGGCGGAAGCCTCGGCGGCCTCGGCGGCCTTGATGTCCTTGACCAGGTTCTCCTGGGCCTCGGCCTCGGCCTGGATGACCAGCGACTGGCGCATCCGCTCGGCCTCCTCGACCGCGCGCAGCCGCTTGATCGCCTCTTCCTGCTCGGCGACGGTCTTGTCGACGGCGATGCGCTCGCGCACGACCTCGGCCACGGCGCGCTTCTCGCCCTCGACCTCCTTGTCGGCGGAGATCCGCGACAGCGAGGTCTCGCGCTCGCGGGCGATGACCTCCAGCATCCGGTCCTTCTCGATGCGCTCGGTCTCGATGGCGATCACGCGCTCGCGGTTCTTCTGCGCCACGGCGATCTCGCGGGCCTGGTTCTCGCCCTGGATGCCCAGCGCCTCGTCGGTGCGCAGCTGGGCGGTGTTGGCCTTGAGGCGTTCCTCGGCCTGCACCTTCAGGATCTCAGCTTCCTCGCGGGCGCGCATCGTCTCGACCTCGCGGCGCTGCTTGATCTCCGCGTCGGCCTTGCGCCGCTCCAGCTCCAGGATGGCCTCCCGCGCGTCGACGTTCTGGCGGGTGATCTCCTTCTCCTCGTTGCGCTGGAACTCGTTGGTGCGGATGTGCTCGATCGCGGTCAGCTCGGTGATCTTGCGGATGCCCTGCGCGTCGAGGATGTTGGCCGCGTCGAGCTGCGACATCGGGGTCTGCTCGAGGTAGTCGATCGCGGCGTCCTCGAGGCTGTAGCCGTTGAGGTCGGTGCCGATGACCCGGATGATCTGGTCGCGGAACTGGTCGCGCTGGGTGTAGAGGTCGACGAAGTCGAGCTGCTTGCCCACGGTCTTGAGCGCCTCGGAGAACTTGGCGTTGAACAGCACCTGCAGGGTGCTCTCGTCGCTGGCGCGCTGCGTGCCGATGGCCTGGGCGACCTTGATGACGTCCTCGGTGGTCTTGTTGACCCGCACGAAGAACGTGATCCGGATGTCGGCGCGGATGTTGTCGCGGCAGATCAGGCCCTCGGTGCCCGCGCGGTTGATCTCGATGGTCTTGACCGAGATGTCCATGATCTCGGCCTTGTGCAGCACGGGAAGCACGATCGCGCCGGTGAACGTCACGTAGACGTTCTTCACCTTGGACACGATCAGCGCCTTGCCCTGCTCCACCTTGCGGAACAGCCTGCTGATCATGAAGATCAGCACGACGACGACGAGCAGGACCACGCCGAGCACGATCACAAGGCCGGTGGAGATCGGTTCCATCGTTCTGCAGCCCCTCAGTTTCCGGTGAGCGAAGAGTCGACGGGCGAGATCCAGAAGAACTCGCCGTCGGGGTCGTAGTCGTAGATCACGGCGGTGTCTCCCGCGCCCAGCGCGTCGTCGCCCGCCTTGCGGACCTGGATGACCGCGGACGAGCCGTCGGCGGCGGTCACCTCGGCCTGGCCGAAGGTTTCGTCGACCTGGCCGGTGCGCACCACGCAGGTCCGGCCGAGGAAGTCGGCGCGCGAGGCGCCCGCGTGCTCGGGGAACATCCGGTGCAGCGGCGCCATGGCCAGACGCGTGACGAGCAGGCCGACCAGCAGTGCCCCCAGGAGCACGCCGAATGACAGCGCGGTGGTCAGCGGGCCGCCGAGCCCGGCGTCGACCAGGAACACGGTGCCGACCAGCGCGGCGAACCAGGCGACGAGGACGAGCAGCGACACCGCGATGGTGAGCGGGACGCCGCCGAGACCGAACGCGTCGGTGTCCACGACGTCCATTTCGGACACTCCAAGCGCGACGACGATCCAGTACAGGATCACCGCCGCGAGGAGGAAAGTGAAGAGAACAACGGGGAAGCGGAGAGTCGTCGCGACGAACTCACCCATCGATCGCCCCCAGAAGACGCTGTAGTTGCAGGCACCCTACCGGCCACGTCCTGGGGCAGTTCGCGTTTCTCGGACATTTCGTGACGGGCGGGGCCTGCACGAACGGCGGAGAATCGAACGGTCACGCTAAGTTGGTGTTACGAGAAGTAACAGTTACTTGCTATCATACCCACCACCTGCTGCAGATTGAGGTGGCTGACATGCTGCTGGCGCACCCGGGAACGCCCCCGCCCGCGGGCGGCGCGCCCGTCGACCAGATCCTGATCGCGCTCGGGATGTTCCTCGTCGTGTTCATCCCACTCGTGGTCTTCGCGGTGCGCGAGCGCACCGGCAAGCGGACCGTCATCGGCAGACTCGCCGACTACAGCGAGCGGCTGACCGGCCTGCCCCGGTGGGCGCCGATCCCGCTGGTGATCGCCTTCGCCTCCGGCATCTCGGCACTGGTCGGCGTCTACTGGGACGTGCCGATCCACATGGAACTCGGCCGCGACGAAGGCCCGCTGGCCAACCCGTCGCACTACCCCATCTACTTCGGCCTCGTCGGCATCATGTGCTCCGGCGCCATCAGCGGCGCGCTGGCCACCCGCGACCTGCCCGCCAGGGCGCTGCGGATCGGACCGGACATCCGGGTGCCCCGCGGCAGCGTGCTGATGTTCGCCACCGGCTCGGTCGCGCTGACCGGCTTCCCCCTCGACGACGTGTGGCACCGGCTGTTCGGCCAGGACGTCACCGAGTGGGGCCCGACCCACGTGCTGATGATCTGCGGCGCGATCACCGTCGTCATCGGACTGCAGCTGCTGCTGGCCGAGGCCCGCCAGGTCAAGGGCGACAGCGACTGGACCCGCTGGCTGGGCGTGCTGCTCGCGGGCGCCTGGCTGATGGGCACCTCGGCGATGCTGATGGAGTTCGACCTCGGCGTCCCGCAGTTCCCGATGCTGAGCCACGTCGGCCTGGTCGCGCTGACCACGACCTGGACGATGGTCGTCGGGCGATCGGCGTTCGGCAAGGGCGGTGCGCTGCTGGTCGTGCTGGTGCTGCTGGTCAGCCGACCGTTCTTCGTGGCGGTCCCGTTCGCGCTCGACTTCCACACCGCCGTGCTGCTGCCGTGCATCGCCGAGGCCGTGATCATCGAGGTCGTCGCGCTGTTCATCCGGCCCGGCTACCGCTTCGGCATCGCCGCCGGACTCGGTGTCGGCACCCTGGGCGTGCTCGCCGAGGCCCAGTTCAGCCGGTGGATCATGCCCGACCCGTGGCCGACGTCGATGCTGCCCGACGCGCTGCTCGTCGGCACGCTGTGCGCGGTCGGCGGCGGCCTGATCGGCGCCTGGCAGCAGCAGCGGATCACCGAGATCGCCCACCCGGACGCGCCCCGGCCGCAGGGCTTCGCCCGCCGCCACGCGCTCGGCTTGGCGGGTGCGCTCGGCGTCGTGGCCGCGCTCGGCACGGTCATCCCGCCGCAGGACCCTGGCCCGAACTGGTCGGCCGACATCCAGCTCACCGAGTCGGCCACCGGCCTGCCCATCGCCCACCCGAAGGAAGGCGAGCAGCGCTGGGTCAACGCCACGGTGCGGATCACCCCGGCCGAGGTCACCAAGGACGCGGTGTGGCTCAACGGGTTCTCCTGGCAGGGCGGCGGGTTCAACTCCGCGCCGCTGATTCCGCTGGGCGACGGCACCTACCGGACGAGCGAGCCGCTGCCGGTCTACGGCGAGTGGAAGTCGGGCATCCGGCTGCACACCGCCGACCGCGTGCTCACCCTCGCGCCGATCTACGCCCCGGCCGACCCGGCGGCGAACGCGTCCTCGATCCGCGCGATCGACGGCGCGCACCAGTTCATCCCCGAGATCGAGTTCCTCCAGCGGGAACGCAAGTCCGACACCCCCGCGGTGCTGTGGACGACGGCCTACGTGTTCGTCGGCGGCGTGTTCGCGCTGGCGTGGGCCCTGTTCGCGTGGCTATACGCGTCGGCGGCACAGGCCGAACGACTGCCCGAACGGCCGTCCCGACGGCGCGACGAGGCATCGACGCTGGAGGCATGACCGAAGCACTGGACAAACTCGACCAGGAGACCCGGGACCGATTCTTCGAGTACCTCGGCGTCAGCGACGTGTCCGAGCTGTCGTCCACGGACCAGAACCACGACGAGGTACTCGTGTTCTTCGAGGAGCAGGTCGGTGCCCTGATGCAAGAGCTCGAAACGGTGCGGACCAGACTCGACTACCTGCTGGAGCAGCTGCCGCAATACATCCAGCAGGCGGGAGGGGAGCTGTGAACCCGCAGGGAGACATCAACGACCTGCCCCCGGAACTGCAGACGGTGTTCATGGAAATGCTCAGCCCGGCGGACATCATCAGTCTCGCCACCCTGGCCCGCAATCACAACACCGCCGTGACCGCACGCAGGCGCCTGGCGGCGATGCACGCGGCCTCGCTGTCGGGGCAGACACTGACCAACCAGCTCATCGCCGAGTACCACGCGTTGCTCTACGACTACTGACTCAGTCGGGCAGGGAGCGCTCGATCGCGTCGAGCAGTGGGGCCACCCGGTAGGGGATCTGGTCGGTCATCGCCACGGCTGTCGAGCTGCGGATCACGCCGCGGCAGGCCAGCACGGAGTTGATCACCTCGTGCAGGTGGCGGTTGCTGCGCGCGGCGACCCGGACCAGCAGGTCGCCGTCGCCCGCGATGCCGTGGGCTTCGAGGACGTAGGGCACCTGCACCAGGTCGTCGATGGCCGAGCCGAGGCGGCCCTGCGCGACCTGGATCGTCAGGAAGGCCGTCACCTCGACACCCAGCTCGGTGTAGTCGACGGCCCGGCCGCGCAGGCCGACCACGCCCTGCCGCTCCAGCCGGGCGACCCGGGCGTGGGCGGTGTTGCGGGCGACGCCGAGGCGTTCGGCCAGCTCAGTGATGCCGATGCGCGGGCTGGCCACCAGCTCGCGGATGACCCGCAGGTCGAGGCGGTTCCAACTGCCCATGCCGCTCAACCTCCCTTGATCACCCGGGCATCTTTTGCGCAGATCGCTCAACTTTCCCCCCAGAGTCTTGCACAGCGCTCACCTTGAATCGTTTGCTTGCCCGCGACGCGCAGGCGCGAGAACAGAGGTGACGGCCATGACAGTGCTGGTTGAGGGGTACAGCCCTGCCGAGGTCGTCGGCGCCACCTCGGGGCGCGGGGCGATGACCGGCGTGCAGGCGCTGGGCAAGCTCCTGCTCGACCAGCACCGCGCCGACCAGGCTCGCGGCTGGCGCACCGCGGGCCTCGTCTCCGGCTACCGCGGCTCACCGCTGGCCGGGCTTGACATCGTCCTCGACCGCAACGCCAAACTGCTGGCCGAGCACGACATCAAGTTCATCCCGGGCGTCAACGAGGAGCTGGGCGCGACCGTCGTCTACGGCTCGCAGCTCGCCCCGCAGCTGCCCGATCCGCGCTTCGACGGCGTCTTCGGGCTCTGGTACGGCAAGGCGCCCGGGCTCGACCGGTCGGTCGACGCGATCAAGCACGCCACCTGGATGGGCACCACCCCGCGCGGCGGCGTGCTGTGCGTGGTCGGCGACGACCCGGCGAGCAAGTCGTCGTCGCTGCCGTCGAACTCGACGATGGCGCTGGCCGAGACCCTGCTCCCGGTGCTGGCGCCGGTCGACGTGGCCGACGTGATCCGGCTCGGCCGCTTCGGCTTCGAGCTGTCGCGGTACAGCGGCGCGTGGACCGGGTTCACGATCGTCACCAACATCGGCGACGCCTACGAGATCATCGACCTGGGCGCGGCGCCGGAGATCGTCATTCCGGAGTTCTCGTGGGACGGTCGCCCATGGCGTCCGACCTACAAGGCGGGCGTCGGCATCCCGGAGGCGCTGGCGCTGGAGCGCGAGGTGCTCGACGGCAGGCTGGCCGCGGCGGTGGCGTTCAGCGCGGCGAACGGGCTGAACGTGATCGAGGGCGCGGTCGCCGACGCCCGCATCGGCCTCGTCGCCTCCGGCCACAACTACGCGTGCCTGCGCGACGCGCTCGACCGGCTCGGCCTGGACGAGGGCGCGCTGGTCCGGCGGGGTATCCGCATCCTGAAGCTCGGCATGGTCCACCCGATCGACCGTGACCTCCTGTTCCGCTTCGCCGACGGGCTCGATGAGCTGGTCGTGGTCGAGGACAAGCGCGCGTTCGTGGAGACGCTGGTCAAGGAAGCCCTGTTCGACCGGGCCGTCCGGCCGCGCGTCTACGGCAAGCAGGGCCCGGAGGGCAAGCAGCTCATCCCGGTGACCGGGTCGCTCGACGCCGACCGGCTCGTGCAGTCGCTCGGCCGCTTCCTCGCCGACCGGGTCGGCCGCGAGCACGTCGACCTGCGGCACCCGGCGTTCAAGCCGCGGCTGCCCGCGCTGTCGCTGACCCCGGTCAACCGGACGCCGTTCTTCTGCTCCGGCTGCCCGCACAACCGCTCCACCGAAACCCCGGACGGCTCGCTCGCCGGCGCCGGGATCGGCTGCCACGCGCTGACCACGTTCATGGACCGCAGCGTCGGCTTCACCCAGATGGGCGGCGAAGGCGTCAGCTGGGTGGGTGCCGAGCCGTTCACCGACACGGCGCACTTCTTCCAGAACCTCGGTGACGGAACGTTCTTCCACTCCGGCAGCCTCGCGATCCGCCAGGCCGTCGCGGCGGGCACGAACATCACGTTCAAGCTGCTCTACAACGCCGCCGTGGCGATGACCGGCGGCCAGCACGCCGACGGGTCGGTCGACCCGGCCGCGGTCACCCGGATGCTGCACGCCGAGGGCGTCGCCCGGATCGTCGTGGTCACCGACCAGCCGCGGAAGTACCCGCGCCGCACCAAGTGGGCGCCGGGCGTCCGCGTGCGCCACCGCGACGACCTCGACGCCGTCCAGCGCGAACTGCGCGACACCCCGGGCGTGACGGTGATCGTCTACGACCAGGAGTGCGCCGCGGAGAAGCGCCGCAAGCGCAAGCGCGGGCTGGCGCCGGACCCGGTGACCCGGGTGCACATCAACGAGTCGGTGTGCGAGGGCTGCGGCGACTGTGGACAGAAGTCCAACTGCCTCAGCGTCGAGCCGGTCGACACCGAGTTCGGCCGCAAGACCCAGATCGACCAGACGTCGTGCAACAAGGACTACTCGTGCCTGCTCGGCGACTGCCCGTCGTTCCTGACCGTCATCCCCGGCAAGGGCAAGAAGCGCCTCGACCGGCCAGAACTCCCGTCCGGCCAGCCTGAACCCGCGGCACGGCCGGACGTGGCGAACCTCGTGCTCGTCGGCATCGGTGGCACCGGCGTGGTCACCACCAACCAGGTGCTCGCGACCGCCGCGCTGATCAGCGGGCTCGACGCGCGGGCGCTCGACCAGACCGGGCTCAGCCAGAAGGCGGGCGCCGTGGTCTCACACCTGCGCATCACCGCTGGTCAGAGCACCGCGCCCGGCCTCGTCCCGGCCGGGACCGCCGACGGCTACCTCGTGTTCGACGCGCTGGCGGCGGGCACCGAGCCGAACCTGTCGCGCTGCTCCGAGGACCGCACCGTCGCGATCGTGTCGACCTCCGAGGTGCCCACCGGCCGGATGGTGACCGACCCCGCGGTCGGCTACCCGGGCCGCGACGACCTGCTCGGCAAGATCACCGGCCGGACCAAGTCCGTGCACGCCTTCGACGCCCTCGACCTGGCCGAACGCCTCTTCGGCAACACCGCGGCGGCCAACTTCCTGGTCGTCGGCGCGGCCTACCAGGCCGGGCTGCTGCCGCTGACCGCCGAGGCGATCGAGAAGGCCATCGAGATCAACGGCGTCGGCGTGGCCACCACGATCCAGGCGTTCCGCGCCGGTCGGCAGTGCCTGATCGACCCGACGTGGCTGGACAAGCCGGTGGCCAAGGTCGAGGGGACCGAGCTGGAGCGGCTGCTCGCGGTGCGCGTGCCCGAGCTGACCGCCTATCAGAACGCCGCCTACGCCGAGCGGTACACCGACCTGGTGTCCACGGTGGAGGCCGCCGAGCTGATGCTGGGCACGCCGGGGACGCTGACCCAGGCCGTGGCGCGCAATCTGTTCAAGCTGATGGCATACAAGGACGAGTACGAGGTGGCGCGGCTGCACCTCGACCCGGCGGTGCGCGAGTCGGTCGAGGAGAAGTTCGGCGCCGGGGCCCTCATCGGCTACCAGCTGCACCCGCCGATGCTCCGGGCGATGGGGATGAAGCGGAAGATCACGCTCAAGCGGTCGGCCAAGCCGATGTTCGCGGTGCTGCGTGCTCTGCGCGGGCTGCGGGGGACCGCGTTCGACCCGTTCGGCTACGCCCACCTGCGTAAAGTCGAGCGCGCGCTGATCGAGGAGTACAGCGCGATGGTCGCGCGGCTGGTGTCGTCGGTGACCCTGGAGAACTACGCGACGGCATGCGAGCTGGCCGCGGCGCCCGATCTCGTCCGGGGCTACGAGGAGATCAAACTCGCCTCAGTGGAGCGCTACCGGGCGCGGGTCGCGGACCTCACGGCGCAGATGGTCGCTTCCGATGATGTGAGTGAAATGGCAACTGTGAATCCTGTCGCAGCGTCATAACTTCGCCAAAGCTCCCTCTCCTAAGGGTGACAGCTCGTTCACCCGATGGTGCAAGCCGTCACTGGTTGCGCATTCATGAGAGGGCGTTCTGATGAAGAAGCGGTACACATCCGCACTCGCGACACTGGGCATGGCGCTGGCAGGCCTGGCCGTTCCGTCCCTGGCCGGGACCGCTGAGGCGGGCCAGGCGGAGGCCGCGGCCGCGGGCTACGACCAGTTCATCGTGAGCTACTCCGACTCGTCGGCCATCTACGGCCTCGACCGCGCCGGGGTCACCCGGGTGCGCGAGCTCGGCACCGGCGACGTGCTGGTCAAGGCCAACCGCGGCCTCAACCGCGCGGGCGCGGCGAATTTCATGAACGACCTGCGCAAGCAGCCGGGCGTCGTCAGCGTCGAGCCCGACCTGATCATGACCGCGCAGACCAACGACAGCCGCTACGCCGAGCAGTGGGACCTCTTCGAGGCCACCGCGGGCATGAACGCCCCGGCCGCGTGGGCCACCGCCGACGGCGCGGGCGTCACCGTCGCGGTCATCGACACCGGCATCGTCGGCCACTCCGACCTCAACGCCAACGTCCTGCCCGGCTACGACTTCATCAGCGACGCCGCCGCCGCCCGCGACGGCAACGGCCGCGACGCGAACCCGAACGACGAGGGCGACTGGTACGCCGCCGGTGAGTGCGGCTCGGCCAACCCGAGCAACTCGTCGTGGCACGGCAGCCACGTCGCGGGCACCATCGCCGCGGTCAGCGACAACAGCAACGGCATCGCGGGCATCGCGGCCAAGTCCAAGATCGTCCCGATCCGCGTGCTCGGCAAGTGCGGCGGCCGCTCGTCCGACATCGCCGACGCCATCACCTGGGCCTCCGGCGGCAAGGTCACCCGCGTCCCGAACAACCCCAACCCGGCCAAGGTCATCAACATGAGCCTGGGCGGCGCGGGCTCGTGCGGCTCGATCTACCAGCGCGCCATCGACGGCGCCGTCAAGCGCGGCACCACCGTCGTCGTCGCCGCCGGTAACTCGAACTCCGACGTCTCCGGCTTCAGCCCGGCGAACTGCAACAACGTCGTCTCCGTCGCCGCCAGCGACCGCGAGGGCAACCGCGCCTTCTACTCCAACTTCGGCGCGAAGATCGACGTCACCGCCCCCGGCGGCGAGGTCCGCAACGAGACCGACGCCCCCGGCACCCGCACCAAGCCGCAGGACGGCATCCTGTCGACCATCAACGCGGGCCTGACCACGCAGACCACGGAGGACTACAAGACCTTCATGGGCACCAGCATGGCCGCCCCGCACGTCGCGGGCCTGGTCGCCCTGATGCTGGGCGAGAAGCCGCTGACCCCGGCCCAGGTCGAGGCCGCGCTCAAGGCCAACGTCCGCCCCCTCCCCGGCACCTGCTCGGGCGGCTGCGGCACCGGCCTGATCGACGCGGGCGCCACCATCGCCAACATCTGATCGAATGACAACGGCGGCTGCCACCTTCGGGTGACAGCCGCCGTTTTTCGTTCACGGCCGGTCGAGCAATGCCCTGATTCGCTCCCGGACATCGGGTGTGGGCTCATCGCGCAGGGCCACTTCGAGCGCGGGCCGAACCGCTGCGGGCCACGTCTCCCACGCCTCGATCACGTTCAGCGCCATGTTGCGGTTGTTGACCACCGGACTGCGCAGCGCGGCGTCGACCAGCGGCCAACCGCGTCCGGGGAAGCGGCCGAGGTCCTGCACGACGAAACCGAGCGCTTGGTGCGCCCGGAACTCCGGGCCGAGGCCGAGCACGTCCGCGGGCCCGGAGGCGATGTCGGCCAGCGGAAACGCACGCTCAGCGAAGGCGACGACCTCGTCGATGGTGTCCCCGGTCGCCCGTTCCATCACCAGGAACCAGTTCGACCCCAGCGGATCGGCCACCACCCTGGCCCAATGCGCGGCGAAGGTGTCGATGCCGAACAACTGAGCCGCCCGCTCGGCCTGGTAGAACGCCGCGTCGTCGGACGATCGCAGGCCATCCTCGATCAGCGTGGGCCAGAGGTCGCGGCCCTTGATCTCCCGACAGACGGCGGCCAACTCGTCGTCGGCCAGATACGACTCGATCTCGTCAACAACAAGCAGATGGCGCAGCGTGCTCGCCCGCTCCGCAAGGTGGCCGAGGAGCAACGCGATCGCCAGCCGCCCGTCGGAATAGTCCTCAATGCCCTCGGCGGGCCCACCCATGATCAGCGCCGAAACGATGTCACACGCGGCGGTGAGCATCTCGTCATCGGGCTGCTCCAGCGCCGCCACCAGGTCACCCGTAGTGGCCGCGAGGTGGGCGAGGTACTCGGACATGACGCTGTTGCGGAACCCGGTGCGCAGGATCCAGTCCTTGATGTCGGCCCGGCCGGTGCCCTTCAGCCGCTCGACGGCCTGAATCCGCCCCCACCCGTCGACCTGTCGCGCAAGGGCCCACAGCTCATCCTCGACGTCGACCCCGATGTGGACCACCGCGACCGCCGCGAACAGGGTGAACTCATCGTGGCGCCCCAACACCCGCAACGTCCCCAGATCCGTCGCGTCACCGGCGGCCCCCAACAGCGCGATGCCGTACTTGACCGGCTCCCGATCACCGGCCGTAGTCGCCAGCCGCAGGCCAAGTTCCCGCACCCCGGCTCGCGGCAACTCCAGCCGCGGCAGCAGCCCGTCGACAGTCGAGATCGCGGGCACCTCCCGCAGCGCGGCGTACAGCCGCCGGTACGCCCACCCCCACCCAGGCCGCTCCACAGCGACGCGAATCGCGCCACACAGGTCGTCGACCTCACTCCCAGCCGCGCCGCCCGGGAAATGATGGGTCCCGATCCCATCCCGCGCCCCAGGCGCGTACCGGAGCTCATCGTCGGACTCGTCGGGCAAAGTCTCCCCAGCGTCGGCTAGGCCGGTGGGGAGGAGGTTGGCCTGGATGTGGCCGAAGATCGAAGGAACTTGTGGACCTGAGCGAAACCGTGAGAACACGGGCCGAGTATCCGCGACCACCACGCCGACAGCGAACGAATTCGAGGTCGCCGCGGCGGGCGGGAAGAATGAGTAGGGCGCCCGGGGCTCGAACCCGGAACCTACGGATTAAAAGTCCGCAGCTCTAACCAATTGAGCTAACGCCCCATCGCCCGGCGAGTGTACCCGGGTGACCATCGGCCCCGTCCGGGGACACAGGAGGACGACCATGCCTGACGCCCGTCCGGTCTGGCTGCTCGACGTCGACGGGGTGCTCAACGCGACCAAGCCCGGGTGGGGGCAGCCCCTCGGCAGGGGATGGCGTTCTCCGGGGGCGTGGGCTACCGGATGCGGTGGGCGCCCGCGCTCGTGCGGGAGATCGTCGCGCTGCATCGGGGTGGGCGGGTGGAGATCCGCTGGGCCACGACGTGGGTCGACGACATCGGGCAGGTTGAGCGGCTCCTCAAGCTGCCCGGCTTCCCCACGGCCTTCACCACCCTCGGCGCCGATCCGTCGGTCAAGGCGCCGGAGCGGAAGGCGGCCGCGGCCATCGAGATCGTGGAGGTCGAGCGACGGCCGCTGATCTGGACCGACGACGACGCGATCCCCACCCACGGTCCGCTCATCGAGCGCCTGAGCATCCAGTTACCGACGCTGTTCATCCGGCCCGATGCGAGGCGAGGGCTGCAGCCTGAGGACTGTGCGGCGATCAGCGAGTTTCTCGGTTAGTGCGGAACCTCAGCGGCCGAACGCGCGGTGATGGCGTAGCGCCAACTCCAAGTGCGCGCGCCGCTCGGTCAGCGGGCGGCCGATGATCGACTCGACTTGGTGCAGCCGGTAGCGAACCGTGTTCTTGTGGACAGTCAGCGCGGTTGCCGTCCGGTCGACGCTGCCGCCACTTTCCAAATATAGCAGCAAAGTCTCACGCAGGACGTCGTGTGCGGGCGAGGTCAGCGCGCCGAGTTCACGTGCGGTCAGCTCGCAGGCGGCGTCCGGGTCGGCCGAGATCAGCGACACCAGTTCGACCTCGGCGTACTTCGTCAGCCCCGGCGGGAAGCCCGCGGCGATGGCCAGGCGCTGGGCACGGCGGGCGTCGTGGTGACCGTGGCGGAAACCCGCCAATCCGCGGCCCGGTGTGCCGACGCAGACGTGGATCGCCGTGTCCAGGTGGCTGAGCCTGCCCAACTGCGGCGCCCGCCGCGTCGACACCCAGGCCCACAGGTCCCGCGAACCGACCGACAGGACCAGCGGGCGCGTACCGCCGAGTTGATCGGCGAGGCCGGCGACCGTGCGGTGCATCGCCTCGACGGCGGTCGCGTCCGAGTCGCCCCCGGCGACCCACAGGACGAACGCGGTCTGGTGGGTGGCGAGCGGGTATCCGAGGTCGGTGGCCGCGATGTCCACATCGGACAGATCGCCGTCGAGGATGGCCTGGATCGTCTGTGCGCGGCGGGCCATGGCGCCCTGCATGACGCGTTCGCGTTCGTCGTGGAAGATCGCGATGAGGCGGTCAGTCGACTCGTCGATCCAGCCGCTGGCCCGGTCCCACAGGTACATCAGCACATCGATCGGGGCTGGGCCGCCCGCGCCGATGCCGCCGACGAGTTCGGAAAGGAACGTCCACACCGCACGCCCGGCCGCGCGGTAGACCTTCAGGAGCACGCCGATGTCCATGCCTCGGCGCGCGATCGTCAGCGCCAGGTCGACGGCCTGCGGCGGCACCACGACCTCGCGCCGCTCGCGTTCGACCACGCCGAGGAACACCTTCCAGTGGGCGCGGGTGCTCGCGTGCAGCGCCTCGACGAGCCGCGGGTCGGCGGCCAGTTCGGGAAGCTGGGCGAGGATCACCGCGTCGATCCGCTCGACGAACCGGGTGACCTCGGATTCGACGCCCGCTTCGGCGACGTAGCCGCTCAGCCAGCCCGCGAGACTCTGCGCCATCTGCGTTTGTCCGTTCGCACAAAGGAGCCGGGAAACTCTGGTGGAGTAGCCAAGAGGCCGTCGAAGTGATTGTGTCATCGTTCAGCTACGCGTTGGTAACGTGACGCCCGTCTCAGGAGGTCCCTGGTGTTCGACTACGTCGTCGTCGGTGCGGGTAGCGCGGGAAGTGTCCTGGCGAATCGGCTGACCGAGGACCCGACGACGAAGGTCCTGCTCCTGGAGGCCGGACCGGCGAGCGACGCGCTCGAAGTGCAGATCCCGGCCGCGTTCCCCAGCCTGTTCCGCACCCGGTGGGACTGGTCGTACCAGACCACGCCGCAGCCGGGCCTCGGCGGACAGCGCGCGTACTGGCCCAGGATGAAGGCGCTCGGCGGCTGCTCGGCGATGAACGCGATGATCTACATCCGCGGCAACCGGGCCGACTACGACGGCTGGAAGCGCGATTTCGGCGCTGTCGGCTGGGGCTACGACGACGTCCTGCCCTACTTCATCAAGTCGGAGGACAACACGCGCGGCGCGGGCAGGTTCCACGGCGCGGGCGGGCCGCTGCACGTCGAGGACCGCTCCTACACCCACAAGCTCAGCGACGCCTGGGTCGAGGCCGCCGTCGCCGCGGGCATCGCGCCCAACGACGACTTCAACGGCGCCGACCAGATCGGCGTCGGCCGCTACCAGGTCACCTGCCGCAAGGGCCGCCGCTGGTCGACCGCCGAGGGCTACCTCAAGCCGGTCCTCGACCGCCCCAACCTGACCGTCGCCACGGGCGCGCTCGCGACCCGCGTGGTCCTCGAAGGCACCCGCGCGGTCGGCGTCGCCTACCGGCAGGACGGCAAGGAACTCGTCGCGCGCGCCGAGCGGGAGGTCATCCTGGCGGGCGGGGCGATCAACTCGCCGCAGCTGCTGATGCTGTCGGGCATCGGACCGGCCGACCACCTGCGCGACGTCGGTGTCGGGGTCGCACTCGACCTGCCGGGCGTCGGGGCGAACCTGCACGACCACGTGGTCACGCCGCTGCTGTTCCGCACCAAGGGCGCCACCGACATCGCCGTCGACCACAACAACCCGTTCCGGCTGGCGCAGTGGCAGGCCACCGGCCGCGGCCCGCTGTCGTCGAACATCGGCGAGGCGGGCGGGTTCGTGCGCACCCGCGACGGGCTCGCGGGCCCGGACGTACAGTTCCACGTCGCCGCCACCGGTTTCTACGACAACGGCTTCCGCGAGCCGCTGATCAGGTCCTTCACCATGGGCTCGACGCTGGTGGACGTGGCCAGCCGGGGCACGCTGCGGCTGGCGTCGGCCGACCCGGCGTGGCGGCCGCTGCTCGACCCGGCGTACTTCCAGGAGCGGTCGGACCTCGACGCGATCGTCGCCGGCTTGCGGAAGCTGCACGAGATCGCACGCCAGGCCCCGTTCGCCAAGCACGTCGAGGCGCCGTTCTGGCCGGAGGCGGCCGACGACGACGCCGCGCTGGTCGAGCACGCCAGGAAGTGGACGCAGACGATCTTCCACCCGGTCGGCACGTGCGCCATGGGCACCGGGGACAACGCCGTCGTCGACCCCGAACTGCGGGTGCGTGGCATCGACGGCCTGCGCGTCGCCGACGCGTCGGTCATGCCGCGCATCGTGCGCGGCAACACGAACGCCCCCGCGGTCATGATCGGCGAGAAGGCCGCCGACCTGGTCCGCGGCACCACCACCGTCCGCGCCGCCGCTAAAGAAGGAGTCCGCTCGTGAGTTCCACCATCGAGGTCCACAACCCGGCGACGGGCGAGCCGGTCGGCACCTACCCGGTGCACACCGCCGACGACGTGCGCGCCGCCGTCGAGCGGGCCAGGGCCGCCGCGGGCTGGTGGGACAGCCTGGGCTTCGCGGGCCGCCGCAAGCGCCTCGACGCCTTCCGCGGCGTCATGGCGCGGCGCATGCACCAGCTCGCCGGGATCGTGCACCAGGAGATGGGCAAGCCCCACTCCGACGCCGCCCTGGAGATCGCGATGATCCTCGACCACGTGGCCTGGGCGAGCCGCAACGCGGAGAAGGTCCTTGGCCGCCACAAGCTCAAGTCGGGCGCGCTGACCCTGCACCTGGCGGGCACGGTCGAGTACCGGCCGCTCGGCGTGGTCGGCGTCATCGGCCCGTGGAACTTCCCCGTCGCCACCCCGCTCGGCTCGATCGCGTTCGCGCTGGCCGCGGGCAACACGGTGGTCTTCAAGCCCAGCGAGTACACCCCGGGCGTCGGCGCCTGGCTGGTCGACGCGTTCAACCAGGTCGTCCCCGAGCACCCGGTGTTCCAACTGGTCACCGGCGACGGCTCGACGGGCGCGGCCCTGTGCCGGGCGGGCGTGGACAAGATCGCCTTCACCGGCTCGACCGCCACCGCCAAGCGCGTCATGGCCACCTGCGCCGAGACCCTGACGCCGATGGTCGCCGAGTGCGGCGGGAAGGACGCCCTGATCGTCGACGAGGACGCCAACCTCGACGCCGCCGTCGAGGGCGCGGTCTGGGGCGGCCTCGCGAACGCGGGCCAGGCGTGCATCGGAACGGAACGCGTCTACGTGCACCAGAAGGTGTACTCGGCGTTCCTGGAGAAGCTGACCGCGAAGGTGTCGGACCTGCGCGCCGGGGCGGACACCGCGGCCAAGATCGGCCCGATCACCATGCCCTCCCAGATCGGTGTCATCACCGGCCACATCTCCGACGCCCTGACCCGCGGCGGCAAGGTCGTCGCCGGTGGCGGGGAGACGGTGGGTCAGGTCGTGCAGCCGACGGTGCTGGTGGACGTGCCGGACGACGCGCCCGCGAACCAGGAGGAGACGTTCGGCCCCACGCTGACGGTCCGGTCGGTGTCGGACATCGACGAGGCCATCCGCCTGACCAACGCGTCCCGGTACGGCCTGGGCGCGACGGTGTACGCGGGCAAGCGGGCCCGGGACATCGCTTCACGCATTCGGTCGGGCATGGTCTCGGTGAACGCGGTATTCGCCAACGCGATCCTGCCCACGGCGCCGTTCGGCGGGGTCGGGGATTCGGGATTCGGTCGGATCCACGGGGCGGACGGGCTGCGCGAGTTCACCTACCCGCACTCGGTCGTGCGGCAGCGCTTCCGCCCGCCCCTGGCGCTGACGACCTTCGACCGCGACGACAAGACCGACACGCTGCTGACGAAGATCGTCGCCTTGGTCCACGGCCGCGGCTAGGCCGCCGCGAGGATCCGGGCCGTCGGCGAGCCGGCCAGCGCGGGCGAGTTGGCCGGGACCGACCACACCTCCCGCTCCAGGAAGGCGCGGAACCGCTCGGCCTGCTCGGTCGACGGGAAGTCGAGGTCGACGACGATGTAGCGCGGGTCGTCGACCGGCTGCTGGACGCGGTGGGCGAGGACGCCCGCCGCGGTCCGGGCGGGAGCGAAGCGGTCGAAGGCCGCCTGCCAGGTCGCCAGGTCTGTGATCGGGTGCTCGATATGCAAAGTGACCATGACGACGACCGTAGACACGGTCGCGACCTGGGAACATCCCGAGAACAGGGGGTACCGTCGGCCGGGTGGTGACGCGGGCGGGGGCGGAGCGGATCGAGCGACGGTGCCGGGATCAGCGCGACGACCGCCCGGCGCGTGCCGCGGTGCTCGCCGAGCTGCGTCGGTCGGTGCCGTTCGACGCGTACGCGTGGGTGGTGACCGATCCGGAGACCACCGTCGGCACGTCGCCGCTCGCCGAGGTGCAGGTGCCACTGCCGGGGCTGATCAAGGCGAAGTACCTGACCGACGTCAACCGGTGGACCGCCCTGCCCGCCCGCAAGGCGCACCGGCTGGCTGACCCGGCCGCGAGCCTGGTGTGGCGGCAGGTGCAGCAGGCCCACGGCGTCACCGACGTCGCCTCCGTGCGGCACGCCGACCGCTACGGGTGCTGGGGATTCCTCGACCTGTGGCGCACCGGCGGCCGCTTCACCGACCGCGAGCTCGACTTCCTCAGCACCGTCGCGACCCCGATGACCACCATGCTGCGCGGCCTCCAGGCCAAGGCGTTCGACCGCGCCGACCAGGACGACGCCGTAGGTCCGGTGGTCCTCGTGCTGTCGCCCGATCTCGAAGTCCGCGCCCAGACGGCCACCACCGATGCCTACCTGCGCAGCCTCATCCCGCCGACCGACGAGCGCCCGCCCGTCCCGGCCGCCGCGTACAACGTGGCCGCGCAGCTGCTCGCCGTCGAGGCGGGCGTCGACGACCATCCGCCCCTGGCGCGCGTGCACCTCGCGCCCGGGCGGTGGGTGACGCTGCGGGCCGAGCGGCTCGCGGGGGACATCGCGGTGACGATGGAGCGCAGCACGCCCGCCGAGCGGCTCGCGGTGTTCCGGCGGGCGATGGGCCTGTCGACCCGCGAGGGCGAGCTGCTGTCCCATCTCGCCGAGGGCCGCGCGACGGCGGAGGTGGCGCGGCTGATGGTGTTGTCCGAGCACACGGTGCAGGACCACATCAAGGCGATCTTCGCCAAGACCGAGTCGCACAGCCGGGCCGCGCTGCTGTCGCGGATCAACGGCTGACCATGATCGACCTCACACGGCTCACCCTGCGCTACCAAGCCCATGTGAACCCCGGGTGTCAAACCTATTACGTCGTACAACGAAATGACCTGCGGCAATCCCGATCATGAACGAGCGGCGACCGTGACGGTGGTTCACGTTCTGTCGATCATGTTGAAAGTCGATCATCCACAGTGGACTCCCCAACGCTGCTAGCGTCGATTTCGGTGCCGTCACATGGCATCCACGACAACAGGAGGCAACGAGATGTCCCACCGTATGCGTGCCGTCACGACTGTCCTCGCGGGCACCGCCGCCGCGTTCGCGCTCGCCGCGGGTGCCGCGCAGGCCGCCCCGACGAACTCGGTCTTCCTCTACAACGGCACCGCCGCCCACTGCTCCACCAGCGGCAACAACGGCGTCGCGGGTGGCGTGTTCGCCTCCTACACCTGCCAGAACGGCATCGCGGGCTACGCGCTGTCCGTCACCGCCAAGGCGGGCACCGTCAGCGGCGTCCACATCAACACCTTCGCCACGCTGGCCGAGTGCAACTCGGTCGGCAACAACGGCGTGTCCGGTGGCGTCTTCACCACCTTCCACTGCCAGAACGGCATCGCGGGCTACAGCCTGTCCGTCTCCGGCTGATATTTCGCGAGCGCGGGCCGGTCTGGTTTGCCAGGCTGGCCCGATGCTCGTGACATGGATGGACGAACAGCTCGCCGCGGCGGGCATCAGCCGGACCGGCGAGGTCGGCGAGCCGCGGGTGCGGCCGTGGTCGACGGTCCTGTCCGCGCCGACGACCGCGGGTCCGGTGTGGCTCAAGCAAACCGGCGCGGCAAACGGCTTCGAGGCGGCGCTGTACGAGATCCTGCTGGACGTCGCGCCGCACCGCGTCCTGGCGCCCATCGCCGTCGACACCGACCGCGGCTGGCTCCTGCTGCCCGACGGCGGCGACCCCGTCGGCTGGGACCTCCCGCCGGACGACCTGGTCACGGTGCTGACCGACGTCCTGCCCCACTACGCCACCCTGCAGCGCGACCTCGCCCCGCACGTCGACCGGATGATCGCCGCCGGGGTGACCGACATGCGCCCGGAGATCATGCCGACCCGGTTCGCCGAGGCCGTGGCCGTCGTCGGCGGCCTGCCCGAGGTCGAGGCCCGCGAACCCGAGTTCCGCGAGTGGTGCGCGCGCCTGGCCGCGTCCCCGGCGCGCGCCAGCCTCGACCACAACGACCTGCATCCGGCGAACATCCTGGTCAACGCCGGCATCCGCTTCTACGACTGGGGCGACGCGGTGATCGCCCACCCGTTCGCCGCGATGTTCGTGCCGCTGAAGGTCCTGCTCGACAAACTCGGCCCGCAGGCGCCCGGCACCCTCCGCGTCCGCGACGCGTACCTGGAGGCGTTCACCGACCTGGCTCCCCGCGCCGAGCTGGTCGCCGAACTCGACCTGGCGTGCCGTGTCGCCAAGGTCGCGCGCACGCTCGTGTGGGCCCGCGCCATCAAGACCGACCCGGGCGAGTGGGCCGACGCGCCAAGGGAAACCCTGCTCACCCTGCTGGCCGACTCCTACTACTGAACCCGCTGGGCGGCCAGCAATACCTGGGGGCGCAGCGACGGCGGCGACGCGGGCAGCCGCAGTTCGGCGACCACTTCGAGGCCGGCGTCGACCAGCATCGCGGCCAGTTGCTCGGGGCGGTACAGGTGCGTCGTCCAGGACACCGGCAGGCCGCCGTAGCCCTCGGTCCGCGCGATGTCGCCGTCGCCGACGTGCGTGCCGATCAGCGCCTGACCGCCGGGGACGAGCGCCTCGGCGAAGGTCCGCAGCACGCCAGGCAGCGTCTCACGCGGCAGGTTGAACAGCGACCACCAGCCGAGCACGCCGCCGAGCGAGGCGGGCGCGAGGTCGAGTTCGGTCGCCGAGGCGACGGAGAACCGCAGGTCCGGGTACTGCGCGCGGGCATGGTCGATCATGCGCGGCGACAGGTCGACGCCCGAGACGTCCAGGCCGAGTTCGGTGAGGTGCGCGGTGACGTTGCCGGGGCCGCAGCCCACGTCCAGGACCGGGCCGAGCCCGCGCACGGACTCGGCGAACGCGGCGAGCGCGGCCCGCAGCCACGGCACGGGCTCCAGCCTGCCAACGGCGAGCTCCACGTAGGCGTCGGCGACCCGGTCGTAGGACTCGCGGACGGTGTCAAGATCGGCGGGCTGCTGCACGCGGGCATCCTATGGCCATCGGGGGATAGCCTGCGGGGATGGAGATCGAGCGGAAGTTCCTGGTCAAGGACGACTCGTGGCAGTCGGCCGTGAAGTCTCGGCGGCGGATCGTGCAGGCCTATCTCGCCATCGGAGAACGCGCGCAGGTCCGCGTCCGCAGCACCGGTGATCAGGCGTGGGTCACGGTCAAGGGCCAGGCGGCCGGGGTGTCGCGGGAGGAGTTCGAGACCGAGGTGCCGGTCGACTTCGTCGACGGTGTGCGCGCGGCCGGGCTGTGCGAAGGCGAGCCGGTCGAGAAGGAACGCCACGTCGTCGACGTCGAGGGCCATCTGTTCGAGGTCGACGTCTTCCACGGCGCCAACGAAGGGCTCATCCTGGCCGAGTTGGAACTCGACGCGCCCGACGCCGAGTTCCCCCGGCCGGGCTGGCTGGGTGACGAGGTCACCGACGACGAGCGCTACCGCAACGCGTATCTGGCCAAGTCGCCCTACTCCGGCTGGTAGGTGGAACCCCGGCCGGGACCCACACGTCTACCCGACGACCAGAGCGCAGAGGGGACGACACGATGGCCGACATCGAGTACAGCTTCGGCACCGGCGAGGGCGCCCCGAACGTCCACCACGGCCAGACCGACGTGGACGTCGACGGTGACGGCACCGCCGACGCCATCGCGCTCGACTTCGACGGCGACGGCCGCTACGACGACGCCATGTGGGACTCCGACGGCGACGGCGTCGCCGACACGGCCCTGCTCGACCTCGACGACGACGGCCGCGCCGAGTCCGCCTACCACGACCCGACCGGCCTGGGCACGTGGAACGCCAAGGGCGAGGGCGGCGGCGACCACGCGCAGGACAAGCCGGAACCGCAGGACAAACCCGACGACAAGGGCGCCGAGCAGACCGGGGACAAAGAGGACGAACCCGACTTCGAGAACGTCCCGGTCGAAGTGGACTTCGACGACGAGAAGACCGAAGAGGACACTCCGGAGCCGGAGGACACAGAAGAAGAGGAAGAGCCGCAGCCGGACGACGAGCCCGAGGACGAGCCCGACGACACCGGCTTCGACACCGCCGAACCGGACGCCGCGCCCGACAACGCCCTCGGCGACTGGTTCACCGGCCTGTAGGCGTGCTGGTCCGACAACGGTGAGCCGATGCGGCTAGCGTGATCTCCCGATGAGCCTCCGCCGCCGCGCGGTGCTGGCCGCCGCCCTGGGTCTGGTGGCGGCCTGCACACCACCGCAACCCCGACACCGCGGGTCGACCACCACCGAACCCGCCCCGCCGACGACTCCTACCGGCCCCACAGCCCTACAGCCGACAACTCCCACCAGCTCAACAGCCCTCCAGCCGACGACCACAGCACCCCGGCCGACTCAACCGACCGCGGCACCCTCCGACCGGGCCGCGACGATCGCCGCCTACCGCGACGCGCGGCCGACCACGTTCGGCCTGACCGTGCCAGGAGTCGTCACCCGACTCGACGGGTCCGGCGTCGCCCTCACCTTCGACGCCTGCGGCGGTCCCGGCGGCGGCCGCTACGACCAGGCGCTCATCGCCACCCTCCGCGAGCTGCGCACCCCGGCCACGCTGTTCCTCAACGCCCGCTGGATCGACGCCAACCCGGCGGCCTTCGCCGACCTGGCCGCCGACCCGCTGTTCGACATCGCCAACCACGGCACGCGGCACCTCCCGCTGACCGTCACCGGCCGCCCCGCCTACGGCATCCAGGGCACCCGCGACCCCGCCGAGGTGTACGACGAGGTGGCCACCAACCACGCGAAGCTGACCGCCCTGCTCGGCCGTCCGCCCGCGTTCTTCCGCTCCGGCACCGCCCACTACGACGACGTGGCCACCCGCATCGTCGCCGCCCTCGGCGAGAAGGTCATCGGCTTCGACGTCAACGCCGACGCGGGTGCCCGCCACAGCCCAACCCAGGTCCAGCGCGCGATGGCGGCCGTGCGGCCGGGTTCCATCGTGATCGCGCACATGAACAACCCGACCGGCGGCACCGCCCGCGGCATGGCCATGGCCCTGCCGGACCTACTGGCCCGCGGTATCCGCTTCACGCACCTGCGCTGACAGCCACGTCCAGACCAGCCGCCCGATGGCGGCCAGGACCAGCACCTCGACGACGCTGCCGACGAGCCTGATGACCAAACCGCGTCAAGCTCGCCACCTGGGCCTACGAGACAACCGCGTCCGCCCGTGAAGCAGAGTCGTCCCAGCCCGATTTCCGCGTTCAGCGCGGGGGATCGACGGGTGTGGCGGCGAAACGGTCGACGGGCCAGGCCACACGTTCCCGCTGGTCGGTGACCAGAAGGTGGTCCCGGGTTCGGCGGGCCCACGTCGTGATCCACGGATCGGTGCTGCTGTCGCTGCGCAGCAGGAGGGCGTCGAGCGTGGGCCGCCAGCCGTCCTCGTCCGAGTGAGCCGCCAGCCGGGCGAACTCGTACAGGGAGAGCAGCAGATACCCGCGCGTGGGACAGGCCGGGTCGGCGACCAGGGTCATCACGGTCGGGGCCTCCGCCGGGGTCGTGATGATCAGCTGCCAGTCCTGCATCGGTTCAAGCGAGTCCCGGTACGCCCAGGCCGTGATCTCGGCGGGGGTGGGGTTCACGCAGTCGATGAAACCGGGGGCCTCCATGGGCACGATCCTGGCATTTGGCTGTCTCGTCTGGCGCGCAAGCTAGCCTAGATGCCGTGTCGTCCCCCGCCAGAGCGTTCAACATCGGTCCGTACCGAGTCGAACCCGCCGTCGTGCTCGCACCGATGGCGGGCATCACGAACGTGGCGTTCCGGACGCTGTGCCGGGAGTTCGGCAGCCCGACCTCGCTCTACGTCAACGAGATGGTCACCGCCCGCGCGCTCGTCGAGCGCGACCCCAAGACCATGGAAATGATCACCTTCGGCCCCGACGAGCACCCCCGCTCGGTGCAGCTCTACAGCGTCGACCCGGTCAACGTCGCCGAGGCCGTCAAGATCATCGCCAGTGAGGGTCGGGCCGATCACATCGACATGAACTTCGGCTGCCCCGTCCCCAAGGTCACCCGCAAAGGCGGCGGCGCGGCGCTTCCTTACAAGCGCAGGCTCTTCGCGGACATCGTCGCCGCCGCCGTTCGCAACGCCGAGCCCGCCGGGATTCCCGTGACGGTGAAGTTCCGCGTCGGCATCGACGACGAGCACGTCACCTACCTCGACGCCGGGCGGATCGCCGAGGCCGAGGGGGCCGTCGCGGTGGCGCTGCACGCGAGGACGGCGGCGCAGCGGTACTCCGGGCAGGCCGACTGGTCGCGGATCGCGCGGCTCAAGGAAGCGGTCACCACGATTCCGGTACTCGGGAACGGCGACATCTTCAGCGCCGCCGACGCGGTCAAGATGGTCGAGCAGACCGGGTGCGACGGCGTCGTCGTCGGGCGCGGGTGTCTGGGCAGGCCGTGGCTGTTCCGCGAGCTGCACGCGGTGTTCACCGGCGCCGAGATCCCCGAGGGGCCCGACCTCGGCGAGGTCAGCCGCATCCTGCACCGCCACGCGATGCTGCTCGCCGACCACCTCGGCGAGGACAAGGGCCTGCGTGACCTGCGCAAACACATGGCCTGGTACCTGCGGGGCTTCCCCATCGGCGCCGATCTGCGCAAGCGGTTCGGCATGGTCTCCGGCCTCGCCGAGCTGGCCGACCTGATCGGGCAGCTCGACCACACCGCGCCCTACCCCGAGGAAGCCGAGGGGCCGCGCGGGCGGCAGGGCTCACCGGGCAAGGTTGTGCTGCCGGAGGGGTGGCTCGACGACCCCGAGGACGCCGCCGTGCCCGTCGGCGCGGAACTCATGCACTCAGGGGGATGACCGTGCGCAGGGTGATCGCGCTCACTTTGGTGGCGCTCAGCGCGGGCTGCGCGACGACCGTGCCCGGCCAGGCGGTGCCGATGGGTGGGAACACCGCTCCTGGCCAGGAGCGCGAGATCGTCAGCCAGTACTTCACCGACCTCAACGACGCCGCCGCCGAGGGCTCCGACACCCAGCGCGACTTCCTGCGCCGCACCCAGCACCCCGACTTCACCGACCGCACCTGCGAGCTCGGCGACCTCGTGCTGACCATCGAGCCCGCCCTGTCCACGCTGCGCGTCGACCCGAAGTGGAAGCCGGAGAAGGCCACCTCGCGGCCGCGCGGGTCGGTCTATGTGGTGGGCGTCTCAGTGCGGATCCGCCGCGACAACGCCACACTCGCCGAGCAGATCGGCTCGCAGCGGGTCGTCGTGCTCGACGGCCGCGCCTACGGCTTCGCACCCTGCCCGACCCGCTGACTCCATCCGGGTTACGTCGGCGACCGCTCTCGGCGACCGATTCGCTCACTCATCACTGACTTGGCGCAGACCCCGGTCCACCAGACGGGGGAATTCCCGCCTCCAGTCGTCCCGCCGGCTCAAGGCCCGCCTCATTACAGACGACACACACGTAGGTAGGGAGGTGACCGCGGTGGCCGCACTGGGACGAGGTGTCGCCGAGCCCGAGCCCGCCCAGCGGGACCGGGCCACCGGGTGGTGGCGCAACGAGCCGACGGTGCCCCTGCGCCACCCGGCGATCGCCGACGAACCCGACTCCGGCCCGCCCGCCGACGCGGCCAACCTGGTCAGCCTGCACGAGTCGATCGCCGCCCTGCTGGCCTCGCGCGGCCAATACCGCCAGGCCTATCAGCACCTGCGTTCCGCGCTCGACCTGATGTCGGAGCTGAGCGCGCCGCCGCAGATCCCCGAGCAGTTCCGCCGCGAGGTCGACCGGCTGCGCCGCGAGCACGCCGAGGCCCACGAGCAGAGCATCCGCGACAGCCTCACCGCCAGCTACAACCGCCGCTACCTCGACCAGAAGCTCGTCGAGGTCGTCGCCGAGCGGCGCACCGCCGACGGTCTCGCCGTCGCGCTGGTCGACCTCGACTGGTTCAAGCAGGTGAACGACACCTTCGGCCACCTGGTGGGCGACCGCGTGCTCCAGCGGGTCGTCGATCTGCTCCAGGAGGGCCTGCCAGACGGCGCCTTCTGCGCGCGCTACGGCGGCGAGGAGTTCGTGTTGGTGCTGCCGGGCGTCGACCGTCCCGCGGCCGTGGCGCTCGCCGAGGCGGCCAGGGCGCGAGTCGAGACGTTCGCGTGGTCGTCGCTCGTGCTCGGCCTGCGCGTGACGATCAGCATCGGCTTGTCGCACGAACCGGCGCAGCAAGTGGCGCACAACACACCCCAGTCCGGCGAGCGGCAACTCCGCGAGGCCGACACACTGCTCTACACGGCGAAGCAATCGGGTCGGAACGCCGTGGCCTATCTGCTCGACGGCAAGGCTCACCTGGCCGGACCGGCCGCTGGGCGCCGCGCTGTCACCACGCCGCGCGCCGTGACCCGCTGAGGTCACCGCGAGCGCAGCGGCTCGCCCGATCGGACTAAAACGATCGGCGTAATTGCGTACCGATAGTGAACAAAACTCGGACTGTGGTCGTCACGGACCTCCACTGCGCCGTACTATCGCGTCCGCACTGCCACGTTCGGGGGCGCGACCCGACAACGTGTTGATAACCACCTGGCAACGGTTCGAGCGGTACTCAGGAAGGAGCACGGGTGCGCGACGATCACGACCCCGACGGCTCCCCGCTCGCCGATCGCCCAGCCCAGGGCGGAAAACGCCGCGCCCCGGAGCCCGCCGAGACGCCCCGCAGGCGGCGCCGGTCGATGGAAGGCTCGGGCGGCGTGAGCGTGTCGGACCTGGTAGAGCGGCACAATGGGTCGCGGCCGAATCTGCAGCCGGTGCCACCCGCTCAGGTGAGACCGGCCGAGATACCCAGCGACCCACCCCGCCACTCCGGTGAGTTCCCGGCGCCCGACGCCGACGTCACACCGTCCCGCTCCGGCCGCCGTCGTGCCGCCGAAGAGCCTGAAGTCCGCCCCTCCCTCGCCGACGCGTTCGTGGGCGGCAGCACTGGCCGCCGCGCCATCGTCGAGCCGGAACTGTGCCCCACCGGCAAGCGGGCCAAACCCGAACCGACCGGAAAACGCGCGAAGTCCGATTCCCCGGCCACCGGCCGCCGCGCCAAGCCGGAAGTCGACACGCCCCGCCCGATCCTGCACGCGCCGATCCCGGCCGATGTCGCGATCCAGCCGGGCGGTCACACCCAGCAGAACGACGCCGCGCCGACCGGGGAACGCCGCATCCCCGCCGCGGGTCAGGCCGAGGGCCGCCGCCGCGCCCAGGAAAGCCAGACCGGCATGCGCCCGGTGGATCCCGGCAGACAGACCACGCGCTCGGCGCACCACCCCGCCAGCCATCCTGTTGCCGCGCCCGGCGATCACAGCCGCTCGGCACACCACTCGAGCGGCCAGCAGGCGACCCGGTCCAGCGAAGCCAGCCGCCCGGCGATGCGACCCGTCACACCCCAGCCAGCCGACGATCACAGCCGCACGGCGCACTCCAGTGAGATCAACCGTCCCACCGATCACGGCCGCTCGCTGCACTCCAGCGAGGCCAGCCGCCCGGCGATGCGACCGGTCGCAGCCCAGCCAGCCGACGATCACAGCCGCTCGACGCACCACTCGAGCGAAACCAACCGTCCGGCCATCGCCCAGCCGATTCGCGATCACAGCCAGCAGGCGAGCCGCCCGGCGATGCGCCCCATTGCCGCTCAGGCGCCCAGTGATCGCGGGAGGCAGGCGAGCGGCCAGCCCGGCGATCACGGCCGCCCGGTGCACTCCAGCGAGGCCAGCCGTCCGGCGATGCGTCCCGTCACGCCCCAGGTGTCTGGCGAGCACGGGCAGCCGGGGACGCGCCCGGGGCCGATGCCTCCGATGCGCCGTCCCGCCGACAGCAGCATGACCGATCTGCGGCCCGTCTCGGGCCCGGTCAGGCCAGGGGAAGCGAGCCTGACTGGCATGCGCCCCGCCGGACACACCGGCGAGCACCCGCGTCCCGGCGCCCCGGGGGCGCCATCGAGGCCGATCGGGTGGCAGGAAGAGGCACGTGCCGAATCGCAGCCCAGGCGAGGCGACACCGGGGCTCACCCCGCCGCGCCGCGGCCACCGCACACGGGTGCCTATCCAGTTCCCGCAGAGCCACCGCGGCCCGCGCTCGCTGAGCACGTCCCGTCGCGGCCGCTCGACCCCGCGGTCAGCGGCCGGTATCCGATGCCGCCCTCGGACGTCGCCCAGCGGCTGGGCGGCGCGAACCCGATCGACCCGTCGCTGTCCGGCAGGCACCCGCTGCCCGGCGACCCACGCGGCCAGGCGGGTGTGGGCAGCGGCCCACGCCCCCTCCCCGGACCCAACGCCGACCCTCGCCACCCGGCAGGCGACCAACGCAGCCACCCAGGGCTGCCCCCGAACGCCGACCCTCGCATCCCCGCAGGCCCCAACGGCGACCCCCGCGCACTGGCAAGCTCGGGCCCGAGCGGCCCGGCAATCCCGAACGGCGACCCCCGCACCGTGGCAGGCCAGGGCCCGAGCGGCCCGGCGGCCCCGAACGGCGACCCGCGCGCCCTGGCAGGCCACGGCCCGAACAGCGACCCCCGCACCCCGGGCCTGAGCGGCCCGGCAGGCCCGAACAGCGACCAGCGAAGCCACCCGGGACTGGCCCCGAACAACGAGCCCCGCCACCCGGCAGCCCCCAACGGCGACCCACGTACCCAGGCCGGCCCGGCCCCCAACGGCGACCCCCGCACCCAGGCCCACCTCGCCCCAACCGGCGACCCGCGCGCCCTGGCGAACCCGACCCCCAACGCCCCACGCCCCTTCCCCGAGACCGACGCGGACAACGTCTGGCAGCCCGATCGCCTCACTGGTGAAGCGCCGCGGATTCCGCGGCAGTTGCCGCCAGGGCAGTCGTCCATGCCGCCGCGGCCCGAGGAGCCGGAGCGGGTCGCGCTGACGCCGCCAGTGGGCGCGTCCGGGGAAGAGATCATCGGGCTCACCACCGAGATGGAAGCCATCGGTGAGGCGACCCAGAAGCGCAGGCGCGTCGACGAGACGCTGGCGCGGTTCTCCAAGGTGCACGACGAGCTCAAAGCCGAGGAGAAGGCCCGCAAGTCCAAGTTCAGCAAGCTCAACCCGTGGGCCGCGCAGGACGCCGAACTCGACGAGCACCTTGAGGAACTCGCGCTTCTCCCCGGCGAGCAGACCGTCCTCGTCGAGCCGGAGCCGGAGCCCGCGGGCACCCGGCTGCAGGAGAAGAAGGTCCGCAAACAGACCAAGTCGACCAAGACCGCCAAGATCTTCGTCGGCACCATGGCTGTGTTGATCTTCCTTGCGACCGGGATCGGCTGGGGCTTCAAGAAAGTCACCTCGGACAGCATCGGCCAAGTACGCGCGCTCGACCCGGATTCCGCGTCGATCCAGAACGCCGAAGGGCAGCGTGGCGACGAGAACTTCCTGCTGATCGGGTCCGACTCCCGCGACGGCGCGGCGAGCGAGGACGGGGTCGGCGACGCCGCGGGCGTCCCGGGGGCCCGCTCCGACACGATCATGGTCGCGCACATCCCGGCGGACCGGTCCCGCGTCGTCGTGGTGTCGTTCCCGCGGGACCTGGAGATCAACCGGCCGAACTGCGAGCGGTTCGACCCGAAGACGTTCGCCTACACCGGTGAGACTGCCGAGGGGCACAAGACCGCGAAGATGAACACGGCCTACCAGTTCGGCGGGCCGCTCTGCATCACCAAGGTCGTCCAGGAGATCTCCGGGCTGAAGATCACCCGGTTCATCGGCATCGATTTCAACGGCTTCAAGGGCATGGTCGACGCGGTCGACGGCGTCAACGTGTGCGTGGAGAAGCCGATGTACGACACCACGCTCAACAAGTGGATCGTCAAGGACGCGGGCAAGGACGTCGAACTGCGCGGCGACCAGGCGCTGGACTTCGTGCGCGCGCGGCACGTGCGCGGCGACGTCACCTCCGACTACGGCCGGATCATTCGCCAGCAGCGCTTCCTGTCGTCCCTGCTGCGCAAGGCCATGTCGGCCCAGGTGCTGCTGGACCCGGGCAAGCTGACCAGCTTCGCCAGCTCGTTCGCCGAGTCGACCTTCGGCGACAACATCAACATCGACGCGCTGCTGCATCTCGGCCAGTCCATGCAGGGGCTGGAAGCGGGCCGGGTCACCTTCATCACCGTCCCGACCGTCGGCGAGCACAACACCCGCGGCAACGAGACCCTGCTGAAGGAGCCCACCGCGGCGCTGTTCCGGGCGATCATCAACGACCAGCCGCTGCCCGGGGAGAAGCCCGCCGCGCCGCCGCCCGCCGCGGGCAGCCCGCAGGCGCTGCCGCAGTCGGCGCCGCTGCGCCAAGCGCAGCCGGTGGACCCGAAGTCGCTCAAGATCCAGGTCCTCAACGGCGGCAACACCACCGACGGCATCGCCGGGCGCACCGCCAACGAACTGGGCAAGTTCGGCTACACCGTGGTGAACATCAACGCGGGGCCGACCGTGCCGAAGACCGTCGTGCGCTACGGCAAGGGCAACGAGGCAGCCGCGCAGACGCTCGCTTCGTCGGTTCCCGGCGCGGTACTGGAGGAGAGCGCGGCCAACGGCACGGCGCTGGTGCTGATCCTCGGTCCCGAGTTCAAGGGCAAGGTCAACGCGCCGACCGGGACCGTCACGCAGCCGGAGCCGGAGAAACTGCCCGCCAATCTGTCCACCGTGAACGGCGGCGACGTCTCCTGCGCGTGACTTCGTTGCGCGTGGTTCACCTCGGATTCACCCAACGATGGCGTACGCGGGTGTCCGCCCCTCTAGGCTGTGGCCATGCGTGAGGCTTACCATTCCGAACTCGGCGTGCTCGCCGACCAGCTCGCGGGTATGTGCGCCCAGGTCGCCGAGGCGATGGAACTCGCGACACGCGCGCTCCTGGACTCCGACCTCGCTATCGCCGAACAGGTGATCAGCGGCGACGAGAAGATCGACGACGCCCGCTCGGCCTGCGAGGAGCACGCGTACTCCCTGCTCGCACTGCAGGCCCCGGTCGCCACCGACCTGCGCACCGTCCTCGCGGCGATCCACGCCGCGGAGAGCCTGGAGCGCATGGGCGACCTGGCGCTGCACGTGGCCAAGGCCGCGCGGCGCAGGCACCCGGTGCCGGTGCTGCCGGACCCGATCAAGGGCTATTTCGCCGAGATGGGCCGCGTCGCGGTCACCCTGGCCCGCAAGGCCGAAGAGGTCATCCGCACCCAGGACATCGACGCCGCGCGCGCTCTCGAGAGCGACGACGACGAGATGGACGACCTGCACCGGCACCTGTTCACGGTGATCATGGACAAGGACTGGACGCACGGCGTCGCCGCGGCCGTCGACGTGACGCTGCTCGGCCGCTTCTACGAGCGCTACGCCGACCACGCCGTCTCGGTCGCCAAGCGCGTCGTCTTCGTCGTCACCGGCCGCATGCCCGGCTCGGCCGACGAGGACGACGACCTGTAGGACCTACCGCCGCGGCGCCGCCGAGTCGATCAGCTCACCGAGCTGCTGGGCTAGGCGGGCGCTGTCGGCCGGTGAGTACGTCGCGCGCACCTGGCCGTCCGGGTTGGGGCGCGACGTCGTCAGGTAGCGGCCCGCGTCGGTGTCGATCCAGCCGACGTTGCCCGCGTCGACCTCCCGGCCGTGCCTGCCGCGCGCGCTGACGGTGAAGAACCCGAAGCCCTTGCGCGGCCGTTCCAGCATGGTCGCCGCCATCCGCAGCTGCGCCTCCGACGCCGACCGCGGCGCCCGGACCTGCTGGACGAACCCTTCCGCCTTGGGCTCCGGGCCAGCCTCGACGACCTGCACCGACTGGCCGGGACCCGCCGCCATGCTGGGCAGCAGCCCCACGAGCGCGCGGGCCAGCCCCGTCGGGCTGATCAGCTCGAACCGGATGCTCTGCCCCTCCTGGACCGCGAGCACGCCCACCGTCCCGGCCGCCGCGGCACGGGCCTTCACCGGGCGGTCGGTCTCGACGGTGCCGAGCATGCCGACGCCGATGTCGTGGTCGCCGGTGACGGTGACCGCCGCCTCGACGTCGGGGTCGATCTGGTTGTGCCGGATGAGCCCGCGGTTGGCGAGGTCGGTGAACACCGCCTTGGCGATGCGCTCCCGGTCCTCCACGAGCTGGCCGAAACTGGGGATCTGAAACGGGAACTGGCGACAGCTCACCCGCAGGACCTGGGAGAGCATGTCGACAGCGGCCAGCGACAATGAGAACGATCTTGGCATCGGTCGGTCAGCCGCCGATCACGGGTGGCGCGGTCATCTCATCGGTGCCGAACATCGCGTCCGGGTCGGCCTCGACCAGGTACGACGGACGCTGGTGCTCCTCGTCCTCGCCGCCCTGCCCGCGACCGCCACCCATGCCGCCGCCCATGCCCGCACCCGCGCCGCCGCGGCCTGCCATGCCCGCGCCGCCGCGGCCACCGGTCGCCGCGTGTTCCGCCGCGAGCGCGCCCGCGCCAACACCGCCACCCGGCATCGAGCCGGAGCCGACGCCGCGTCCGACACCGCCGCCGGACCCGAGTCCGCCCGCGCCGCCGCCGGGCCCGAAGCCCGCGCGACCACCGGCGCCGCCACCACCGCCACGGCCCGTCCGTTCGCTGTCGCCGCCGAAGCCTGGGCCCATCTGGCCGCCACCCATCGGGGGCATGCCGCCCGGGGGGAAGCCACCTGGGTGCTGTCCGCCGCCGCCACCGGGGATCTGGGGTCCGCCGCCACCAGGGCCGGGCGGCAGACCGCCCTCAAAACCGCCGGGGTTCGTGCCACCGCCGCCGCCGGGGACCGGGGGGATCGGATTCGTGCCGCCCGGACCGCCGCTGCCCGGGCCGCCGCCGGGGCCGGGCCCGCTGCCGGGGGGCGGGTTCGAGCCGCTGGGCCCAGACCCGGTCGAGCCGGAGCCCGACGAGCCGGAGCCGGTGCCGCTGCCCGTGCCGTTGATGTCGACGCCGTTGCCGGTCGGCTTCTTGACGCCGCTGCCGTCGCCGGGGTCGCCCGGATCGCCCGTGCCGCCACCACCCATCGTCGGCGGCGGCGCGAACGCGGGCATCGTCGACGAACTGCCCAGCGCGCCGTCGTAGGTGCTCACGACTCGGGCGGCCTCGGCGTGCGCGGCCTGGCTCTCGCGGTAGTCGTTCATGTAGGTCGCGTACTTGCGGACCATGTCGATCGGGTTGGTCGTCGTCGCCAGATCCCGGTTGGCGGCGTCGACGTCGAAAGGCTTCTCCTCCGGCATCGAGTTCTTCGCCTCAGCCAGCGCGGCGGCCTGGATGGACGTCTGCGTCCCCGCCAGCTGCGCGCTCTGCCCGGCCCGCCCGACCCAGTTGCCGACGTCGGCCATGAACTTGCGGGCCTGGTCGCCCGCCTGCCCCTGCCAGTCGGCCTGGCTGTTGTTGATCGCCGCGGCCACATCGGTCTGGAACTTCGCCATGGCGTTGCCCGCGCTGAGGTACAGGTCGCCCATCTCCCCGACCTGGTCGGCGTCGACCCCCTCAGTCACCATCGGCTTGAGCGCCGAATGGTCGTAGCTCATGTAGTTGCTCTGCTGCATCCCCGGGGGCGGCCGTGTGTCGACCCCCGCGGCGAGCTGCCGCGCCTGGGAACTCATCTCCTGGCTGTACTGCTCGTTCACCTCGCTGTTGCGGGTGAACCGCTTCCAGATCTCCCACCAGCTGGAGTTCTCGATGTCCTGATCGACCCGCTGTTCGGCCTCCTGCTGCACCTGGGTACGCGTGTCGGCGGTGCCGCGGCGGTCGATGTAGAGGGGACTGTTGGGGTCATAGGTCGGGTCGTACGCCGGGTTGCTGGTCTGCCCACTCCGCGAGACCTCGACGGTGGTGGGATTGGCTTGGGGCGGCGTGACGCCGGTCCGGACCGGTCCTGGCATGGTGACTCAACCTCCCACTCGCGGATCAGGGCAGTTCAGGTTCAACGAGCTTGGCCGCTTCGAGCACGGCAGGACACAGCTTCTCGCCAGACGATCCCGCCGCCTGCACATCGACTCGGGACTTCGCGGTGACCTCGATCGAGATCGCACATCCCGATCCCTGGCCACGCAAGGTCTGCACGGCCTTGCGTGGGCCGACAGTCAACGGTTGAGGATTGCCATCGCCTTTGACATCGGCGATTCCCAGAGTCTCAAATAGGCCGATATCGATCGAGTAGCTATCAGCGATGCTGTCTTTCTCGACCCGCCACTGGCAACCGCGAGACTTACCGACCGTGTCTTCCTCGCCAGGCTTCTTAATACCTAGCTTTGTCATTGCAGACGAGTCGAGGAGGTCGCACGGATTGACCGCTTTAAGCGGCGAGTCCGCGGCCGACGTGGGGGCGGCCGAAGTCCCGCTCTGGTTCTTTGTCGTGCTTGTTGCAGTCGACGATGCCGCGGTCGGCTCACCCGGCGTCTTGTCAGAGCATGCCGAGAGCGACAGAGTGAGAACCGCGACAGCGAGAAGCGAGCGCTTCACAGACTTGTCCCCCAAGATCACTTGAACTTGCCCGCTTCCGAGGTGTCGGCTTGTTGGTAGTTGACCATAGCCTGCTTGATGCCTTTCTCGGCCTCAAGCAGAGAGGCACGGAATTGCTTGAGCTGGGTGTTGAAACCCTGCGGGTCATTGGCGACCTGCTGTACATAGGGCTTCATGACGTTCGCGCCGTTGCTGTTCCCCAGCATCGGCTGCTCGTTGAGCCTGCTTAGGCGGTTGGATTCCCCGTCGACCCAGGCTGCCATGTCGCGGATGGCTGCCAGGAGGGCGGCGCCGCCTTGTTCGTTGACGGAGAAGGCGCCCGAGGCGGCGCCTGCGGCGAAGTCGGACATGGACTTGCCGATGGTGCTGCCCAGCGGTGAGCCACCCGCGTCGTCGACGTACATGTCTGCCCCTAAGTCCGTTCCAGACCCCACTGGCACGGTACCAATCGCCAAGGAGGTGCGGCTGGGATGTGACGAAATGACCGCTTCCGTGGTTCCCCCGAAAAGGCGAGGTCCCCCACCCGGACCACGGGCGGGGGACCTCGACTACGAAGAAGATCAGCCGAAGCGGCCCGAGATGTAGTCCTCGGTGGCCTTCTGGCCGGGGTTGGAGAAGATCCGCTCGGTGTCGTCGATCTCGACGAGGCGGCCGGGCTGGCCGACGCCCGCCAGGTTGAAGAAGGCGGTCTGGTCGCTCACCCGGGCGGCCTGCTGCATGTTGTGGGTGACGATCACGATCGTGTAGTCCTTCTTGAGTTCGCCGATCAGGTCCTCGATCGCCAGCGTGGAGATCGGGTCCAGGGCCGAGCAGGGCTCGTCCATCAGCAGCACGTCCGGCTGGACCGCGATGGCGCGGGCGATGCACAGACGCTGCTGCTGGCCACCCGACAACCCGCCGCCGGGCTTGGTGAGGCGGTCTTTGACCTCGGCCCACAGGTTGGCGCCGCGCAGGGCGCGTTCGGCGACCTCGTCGAGCTTCTTCTTGTCGCGTTCGCCCGCCAGTTTGAGGCCCGCGACGACGTTGTCGCGGATCGACATGGTGGGGAACGGGTTGGGGCGCTGGAAGACCATGCCGATGGTGCGGCGGACGGACACCGGGTCGACGGTGGAGGCGTAGATGTCCTCGCCGTCGAGCTGCACCTTGCCCTCGGCGCGGGCGCCGGGGATCACCTCGTGCATGCGGTTGAGCGACCGCAGGACGGTGGACTTGCCGCAGCCGGATGGGCCGATGAACGCGGTGACGTTACGCGGCGGCACCTGCAGCGAGACCCCGTCGACGGCGTGGAACTTGCCGTAGAAGAGGTTCAGGTCTTTGACATCGATGCGCTTGGCCATGGTGGTCTACCGCCCGCTCACTTGGTCTTCAGGGAGGTCAGCTTGGAGATCAGCGATCCCAGCAGGTTGAACACGGTGATGATGAGGATGAGCGTGACCGCCGCCCCCCACACCCGTGCCTCGCCGACCTCGTTGGTGGTCAGCCGCTCGGAGGTCATGAGCAGCGGCAGCGACGCCATGCTCCCGCCGAACGGGTTGTAGTTGATGAACGTCGTGTAGCCGACCAGCACCAGTACCGGGGCCGTCTCGCCCATGACGCGGGCGATGGCCAGGGAGATGCCGGTGATGATGCCGGACATCGCGGTCGGGATGACGATCTTGACGATGGTCTTCCACTTCGGGATGCCCAGCGCGTACGCGGCTTCGCGGAGTTCATCGGGGACGATCTTGAGGAGTTCCTCGGTGGTGCGCACGACGACCGGGATCATCAGCAGCACCAGCGCGAGCGACACGGCGAACGCGCTGCGCGGCTGGCCCATCGTGGTGATCCACAGCGCGTAGATGAACAGCGCGGCGACGATCGAGGGGACACCGGAGAGGATGTCGACGGTGAAGGTGACGGCCTTGGCCAGGCGCGAGCGCTTGCCGTACTCGACCAGGTAGATCGCCACCATGATCGCGATGGGCACCGCGATGACCGCGCAGATGAGCCCTTGGAGCAGGGTGCCGAGGATCGCGTGGTAGACGCCGCCGCCGAACTGGCGGGAGGTCAGGCCCGCCAGCGACTTCTGCCACCAGTCGCCGTTGAGTACGTGCTCGAAGCCCTTGCTGATGACCGTGATCAGCAGCCACACCAGCGGGACGAGCGCGAGCACGAACGTCGCGCCGACCAGGACGGTGGCGAGCCGGTTCTTCAGCTTGCGGGTGGCGCTGAGCTGCTGGAAGGCCGGTGCGGTCGCGGGCCGGTCGAAGTCTGTCGCGGTTGTCATTCGTACTCCTTGTGACCCGCGATGATCGCCCTGGCGAACGCGTTCACCACGAAGGTGAGCACGAACAGCACCAGGCCGGCCGCGATGTAGGCGCCCGCGCCGCGCGGGTCGTTGAACTCCTGCGCCGCCCGGGCGATCTTCGAGGCGATGGTGTCGCCGCCGTCGAAGAGGGACCAGCTGAAGTGCTGGGTGGTCGCCGACAGGATGATCAGGACCGCGATCGTCTCGCCGAGCGCGCGGCCGAGGCCGAGCATCGACGCGCTGATGTAGCCCGCCTTGCCGAACGGCAGGACCGTGGTGCGCACGACCTCCCACTTGGTGGCGCCGAGGGCGAGCGCGCCCTCGATCTGCATCGTCGGGGTCCGGTCGAAGACCTCGCGGCTGATCGCGGTGATGATCGGCAGGAGCATGACCGCCAGGACGATGCCCGCGGTGAAGATGGTCTGGCCGATGCCGAGGTCGGAGCTGCCCTTGGCGAAGATCGGCAGGAAGCCGAGGCTCTCGTTCAGCCACTTGCTGAACGGGGCCAGCGCGGGCGCCAGGACGTAGGCGCCCCACAGGCCGTAGATGATCGAGGGGACCGCGGCGAGCAGGTCGATCACGTACGCGAACGGCCTGGCCAGCTTGCGCGGTGCGTACTGGGTGAGGAACAAGGCGATGCCCAGCGACACCGGCATGGCGATGAGCAGCGCGAACACCGAGCTGAACACCGTGACGAGCAGCAGGTCCAGCACGCCGAAGGCCAGGTCGGCCGGGTCGGCGTTCCAGTCGCGGCTGAACAGGAAGTTCGCCTTGTTCTCGGTCAGCGACGGGATGGCCTGGATCAGCAGGAACACGCCGATCAGCGCGATCATCGCGACCACGAAGACGCCGGAACCGACCGTCAGCGCCTTGAAGATGCGGTCACCAGGTCGGGTGACCACCTTGGCCGGGGCGGCGGGCCCGGTCGGAGGGCCTCCCGCGCCTTGCAGGTTGGTAGAGATCTTGGCCTCCGCGTCGCTGGTGGAAGCCGAACCGCCCCGTGACCCACGAAGGGCCACGGGGCGCTCGACCGAGACGGGGTCGCTCATCGCTTTCGCCCGTTCGAAGTGTGCCGGCTGCTGATTAGGAAATCGCCTTGATGGCGGTCAGCAGCTTCTCCTGGAACTCGTTCGGCAGCGGGACGTAGCCCGCGTCCGCGAGCGCCGACTGGCCGGAGGTCGCCGCGACCGTCAGGAACGCCTTGACCGCCTTGGCGGTGTCGGCGTCGTAGCCCTTGGAGCAGACGATCTCGTAGGTCGCGAGAACCAGCGGGTAGGCACCCGGGTTCTTGCTGGCGTAGAGCGCGTCGAGGTCCAGGACCAGGTCGTTGCCCTCGCCCTTGATCTTGGCCGACTTGATCGCGGTGGCTGCGCCCTCGGCGCCAAGCTCGACCGCGCCCGCACCGCTGTCGATCTTGGCGGCGGACAGCTTCTTGTCCTGGATGTAGGACCACTCGATGTAGCCGACGGTGCCGTCACCGGCGTTGATGGCGTCGGCGACACCGGCCGAGCCCTGGGCGCCCTGGCCGACGCCGCCGTTGAACTTCTTGCCCGCGTCCTTGCCCCAGGCGTCCTTGGCGGAGGCCTTGAGGTACTTCTGGAAGTTGTCGGTGGTGCCCGACTCGTCACCGCGGTAGATCACGGTGATGGCCTTGTCCGGCAGCGTCGCGCCCTTGTTGACCGCGGCGATGGCCGGGTCGTTCCACTTGGCGATGCCGCCGTTGAAGATCTTGGCGGTGACCTCGGGGGTGAGAACCAGGTCCTTCACGCCGTCGACCTTGTAGGCGATGCCGACCGGGCCGAACACCAGCGGCAGGTTCCACGCCGGGTTGCCCTTGCAGCGCGTCGCGGCCTGCTCGACCTCGCCCTTGTCCTTGTTCAGGGCCGAGTCGGAGCCGCCGATGTCGACGATGCCCGCGTTGAACTGCTTGACGCCCGCGCCGGAGCCGGAGGGGGTGTAGGCGAGCTGCTGGCCCGCGCACTCCTTGATGTAGGCGGCGGTGAACGCCTCGATGGCGCCCTTCTGCGCGCTGGAACCCTCGGCGACGAGGTCCTTCTTGCCACCGCACTCGGCCTTGGCCGTGTTGGTGGGCGCCGGGGCCGCCGAGTTGTTCGAGCCCGACGGGGTGTTGCTGTCGCTGCCGCACGCCGTGAGCGCGAGGGCGCCGGCCGCGATGAGACTCAACACGGACGCGTGCCGCTTGATGTTCACGTGGATTCCTCCAGGCAGGAGTCTTCGATGTCGCGGCGCAACTGAAGTCGCCGCCTCGTCGAGGGACGCTAGGCAGCGGTGGTTGACGGTTCACCCCGTACGTCTGAACGGAAGGTGAACAAGCCATCGATTGTGACCAGGAAGACCCCTTGGTCGCGTACCCGTGTCCTGCCCGTGACCTGCTGGTTTGCCTTACGTAACCGGTCCGGTGCGCTCAGTGTCCACAGTGGAATACTGGACGTGCGCCTCGGCCCGCTCGAATCCGAGTCCCTGGTAGACGGCCACGGCGGGTCCGTTGTCGGATTCCACGTAGAGGATCACTTCGGACAGTCCCAACCCGACCAGATGTCGCAAACCGGCCAGCGTCAACGCCTTCCCGAGCCCTCCTCCCTGCGCGGCCGGGTCGACCCCGACGACGTAGACCTCACCCTCGCCACCTGGGTGGACCTTGGTCCAGTGGAAGCCGAGGACCCGGTCGGCGGCGTCCACGGCGAGGAAGAAACCTGCCGGGTCGAACCATGCCTCCCGCTCGGTGGCCTCGACGTCGGCCACGGTCAGCGCGCCCTGCTCGGGGTGCCAGTCGAAGGCCCTGCGGTTGACCTCGACCAGCGCGGCCTCGTCCTGGCCGGGCACGAACGTGCGGACCCGGACGCCCGCGGGCCACTTCGGCTCGGGCAGGTCGACCCCGGCCAGGTCCAGCCGCATCATCAGCAGCTCGCGCACCTTGACCAGCCCGGCCTTGGCCGCGATGGCGGCGGCGGCGGGGTGGTCGCCGTGCGACCAGAAGCGCGCACCGGGGGTCGCGCGGTCCAGGACAGCGCGCACGAGCTCGGTGCCGACGCCCTCGCCGCGGTGGTCTGGGTGGACGAACGCCTCGACGACCTGGCGGCCGAACGCGTCGCCCTGGGTGTCGAGATGGGCGTAGCCCACTGTGTCGTCCCCGACGGTGGCGACCAAGTGCTCGCCGCCGCGGAACTCGCGCGGCAGCGGCCCCTCGGCGGTGACCTCGGGACGGCCGTCCACGGCGGCGACGGCGAGCAGCAAAGAACGAGGATCGGCGTCGGAACGCCAGCTCAGGTAAGCCACCCCACCGAACTTACTCAGACGGGTTGTTCAAAACCTCGTGGCCGCGAACCGTCAGCCAACAGGAGGGTGACGGCGGTCCGCACGGTGACCGCCTAAGCGCAAGATTGCTCGCCGACGTGACGACACCAAAATTCCGGGGAGGCGGTCACGCGTCGACGGAGTAGCGCAGGTCGTCGTTGACGTCGGCCTCGCGGCGCGAGCCCGCCTTGGGCGGCTGGACGAACTTGTAGCCGACGTTGCGCACGGTGCCGATGAGCTGCTCGTGCTCGGGGCCGAGCTTGGCGCGCAGGCGCCGGACGTGCACGTCGACGGTGCGGGTGCCACCGAAGAAGTCGTAGCCCCAGACCTCCTGCAGCAGCTGCGCCCGGGTGAACACCCGGCCCGCGTGCTGGGCGAGGTACTTGAGCAGCTCGAACTCCTTGTAGGTGAGGTCGAGCGGGCGGCCCTTGAGCCGGGCCATGTAGGTGGCCTCGTCGATGACGAGCTCGCCGAGGCGCAGCGCGCCGTCGACGGCGGCACCGGCGGGGCCGCGCGAGGTGAGCAGCCGCAGGCGGGCGTCGACCTCGGCCGGACCGGCGCCGGGGAGCACGATCTCGTCGATGCGCCAGTCGGCGGTGATGGCGACCAGGCCACCCTCGTTGACCACGGCGATCACTGGGCAGTTGTCTCCGCCGCTGGTCAGCAGCCTGCACAGGCTCTTGGCGGCGGCGAGGTCGGTGCGCGCGTCCACGATCACCGCGTCCCGGGAACCGGCCTCGAGCAGCGCGGTCACCTCAGGGGCCTGGGTGCGCACGGCGTGCGGCAGCAGCATCAGTGAGGGAAGGACCGAGCCCGGCTCCGGGTCCGCGGTCAACAGCAGCAGATCGAGGCTCATGCGAGTCCGCCTCTCCGTTGATCCGCTCCGCTTCATTGAGGTGCGGCCCCAAAGTGGGGGTTTGATTGCGTCGTGGTGAACAGATTAGCCACTGGCAACGGTGAATGTCCTGGTCATGCCGCCCGCGTCACACGGGCGGCGGCATCTTTCCGATGATGCCGTGACCTCGGCGAAGTCGTGTTACGTGCTCGTAAAACCTGCGACATACAGGGGATAGTCACCCTTGTGAGTGGTCCGGTGCCGACCATGTGAATCGGATGTTACGCGAATTCATCCCACCAATTTCCGACCGCCTGTGGACAACCCAGTTAGCGATCCAGGCGTCCTGGGTACCGTTGGGCTCCGACGACGCGGCGGGACGGACAACGAGATGACGGGTGGCAACACGACGATGACGGCACACAGCGGACGGCCCATCGCCCCGCCGAAGCGTCGGCGGTCCAAGGCGGTCCGCAGACTCGTCATCACCCTCGTCGTGCTGCTCGGCCTGCTGGTCGCCGCCGACTTCGGCGCCGCGGCCTTCTTCGAGCACGAGGTCTCCAAGCGCGCCCAGCAGCAGTTCGACCTGCGCGACCACCCCGACGTCAAGGTCGGCGGCTTCTCGTTCCTGGCCCAGGCCGTGTCCGGGGAGTACGACCTGGTGACGGTCGACGCGAAGGGCGTTCCGGTCAACACGCTGCGCGACGTCGAGGTGCACGCCGACCTCAAGGGCGTGCAGGCCCCGCTGAGCGACCTGGTCTCCGGGTCCATCACCGGTGTGCCGGTGCGCGAGGTCGTCGGCGAGGTCAGGGTCAAGGCCGCCGACGTGTCCCGGGCGATGTCGCTCAACGAGAACCAGGTCATCCGCTCGCTGACCGACCTGAAGATCGACCCGGTCAGCGAGAAGACGGTCGCCACCGCACCCGCCGACGGCTCCGAGACCGAGGACGAGTCCGAACTGGCCGACGCCGAGGGCAGCACCGCGGGCGTCCGGCTCTGCGGGACGGCCGAGATCGCGGGCAAGTCCACCGAGCTGTGCGTGTTCTCCATCATCTCGCTCGACGAGCGGCGGATCGCGGTGTCGCCCAAGCGCATGGAACTGCGCAACGCCGACAGCGACGTGAAGCTCCCGCCGACGATCCAGCAGAAGATCCTGCCGTTCTTCACCTTCCAGCTCGACCCGGGCGACCTGCCGTTCGCGGTGACGCCCACGTCGGTCAAGGTAGAGACGGGCAGGCTGTCGGTGCGGGGCAAGGCGACGGACCTGGTCCTCGGCAAGAGCTGACGGGAATGCCCCCGCACCGCGTGACGTTCCACCAGGTGGACAGAGGTGCGATCTTGACCGCGTCGGGTCGATGCTGGTCAGCGCACCAATGGTCGACGGGGTCTGGAGGGCGTGATGATCGGTGGGCTGGTCGCCGCCGCCACCCTTGTCGTCGCCAGTGTCATCGGGCTCCTGCTGCGTAGGCGCGACGGCCGAGTCCGGTCCACCGAACAGGTGAATATCGTGCCGGACGACGTCCGCGCGGTGCTCGACCCCGGCGCCGCGGTCACCCTGGTCCAGCTGTCGACGACGTTCTGCGCGCCGTGCCGTCACGCGCGGGTGATCCTCACCGACCTCGCCAAGGCCACCGACGGTCTCGCGCACGCCGACATCGACCTCACCGACCGCCCTGACCTGGCGCAACGCCTCGCCGTGCTGCGCACGCCGACAACGCTGGCCGTGGACGCGCGGGGCACCGAGATCTTGCGCGTCGGCGGTGTGCCGAAGCGCGAGTCGCTGCTGGCCGCGCTCGGCCCGCACCTGTCCGCGTGATCGTTCCCACGCTGTGGACGGCCATCCCATACCGAGGGAATCCCGGTAAGCTCCGGCCCGTGACGAGCACTCTGACCAGGCGTCGCGCGGTGGACTTCTGCCGCGTGGACTCCAGCCTGTGTCGAACCACGATCTGATCGGGCGGTAAAGCCCAGGATCGCGCACGCGTCCACTCGCCGCCCCCACCGGACCTTCCTTCGTCTGTGTCCAGGTCAGGAGGCTCAGCCATGGCCCTTTTCACCGGCCCACCCGTGGACCCGCGCGGTCCCCGGTTCAGCGCGTGGCTCACCACCGCCGTTCTCGTCGTCGTCCTGCTCACCGGCTGGTGGCCGCTGCTGGCCGCCCAAGCCGTGGTGTTCGCGCTCGGCGCGTTCGCGGGGCTCAGGTTCTCCCCGTACACCGCCGTCTATCGCGCGCTCGTCGCGCCGAGGCTCGGCCCGACCGACGACCGCGAGGACGCCGCCCCGCTGCGCTTCGCCCAGGCCGTCGGGTTCGGGTTCGCGCTGGTCGGCACCCTCGGCTACGCCACCGGCCTCACCGGGCTCGGCGTCGTGGCCACCGCGGCCGCCCTCGCGGCGGCCTTCCTGAACGCCGCGTTCGGGTTCTGCCTCGGCTGCGAGGCATATCTGCTGCTCAACCGCTTGTCCATCCCCAGTAAGAAAGTAGGAACCACCCGATGAGCCGCGAAGACGTGCTTGTGACGACGGCTTGGGCCGAGGAGAACCTCGACACGCCCGGCGTCGTGTTCGTCGAGGTCGATGAGGACGCCAGCGCGTACGACACCGGCCACATCCCGGGCGCGGTGAAGGTCGACTGGCGCCAGGACCTGCAGGACCCGGTGCGCCGCGACTTCGTCGACCGCGCGGGCTTCGAGAAGCTGCTGTCGGCGCGCGGCATCGGCAACGACGACTTGGTCGTGCTGTACGGCGGCAACAACAACTGGTTCGCCGCCTACGCGTACTGGTACTTCAAGCTGTACGGCCACAACGCGGTCAAGCTGCTCGACGGCGGCCGCAAGAAGTGGGAGCTCGACGGCCGCCCGCTCGAGGCCGACGCCGTGTCCCGCCCGGAGACCGTCTACTCGGCCAAGGAGCAGGACAAGAGCCTGCGCGCCTTCCGCGACGAGGTCATCGACGCGATCGAGTCCAAGAACCTCGTCGACGTCCGCTCGCCTGACGAGTTCTCCGGCAAGCTGGCCGCCCCCGCGCACCTGCCGCAGGAGCAGGCGCAGGTCAAGGGCCACATCCCGACCGCGATCAACGTCCCGTGGAGCAAGGCGGCCAACGAGGACGGCACGTTCCGCTCCGACGAGGAACTGCGCGAGCTCTACAAGGAGGCCGGTCTCGACGAGGGCAAGGCGACCATCGCCTACTGCCGTATCGGCGAGCGCTCCTCGCACACCTGGTTCGCCCTGCGCGAGCTGCTCGGCTACAGCGACGTGAAGAACTACGACGGCTCGTGGACCGAGTACGGCTCGCTGGTCGGCGTGCCGGTCGAAATCGGCGCCCAGAACTGACCTGAGGAGATACAGACACATGAGCTCTTGCGGAGCCCCTGACCAGTCCCTGCCCGCCAACGTGGACGCGGGCAAGGAGATCGTGCTGACCGGCAAGGTCACCAACGGCGACGTCCCGGTGGGCGGCGCGTTCGTCCGGCTGCTCGACTCGACCGGCGAGTTCACCGCCGAGGTCGTCTCGTCCGACGCCGGTGATTTCCGGTTCTTCGCCGCCCCCGGCGACTGGACCGTCCGCGCGCTGCACCGCACCGGCAACGGCGAGGCCACCGTGTCCGCCGACGGCCCCGGCCTGCACAGCGTGGCCATCTCGGTCGGCTGACCACCCCGGCGAAAGAGCCCCGGAAGCCACGACGGCTTCCGGGGCTCTTTTCTGTTATTCCCCTGTGACCAACCGATTCGGGTAGCCCGGCGTGTATTGGGCAACACGGCCCGACGGCCACAAACTGGGGAGAAAACCATGCGTACCAAGGCTTATTTCCGCGCGCCCATCATCGGCCTGCTGACCGCCGCCGCGCTCTTCGGCGGCATGACCACCGGCGCGGCGACCGCCGCCGCCGACACCTGCACCGCGTCGCACAAGTTCGCGGGCACGCTGCAGCAGGTACGTCCCGGCCAGCACGGCACCTACGTCCTCGGCCTGCAGCTCGCCCTGGCCCGCGAGGGCTACGGCCTCACCGGAACCGGGTTCTACGGGCCCAACACCAAGGCCGCCGTCACGGACTTCCAAGCCAAACACGGCATCAAAGCCAGCGGCATCGTCGGCGCGAAGACCTGGCAGGCCCTCGTCGGCGTGCTGCCCGCGTGCGCGACCAACCCGATGCCGGGCCCGAAGTCCCAGATCCTGCCCGGCGACCGCGGCGACAAGGTCTGGTGGCTGCGCGACGCGCTGGAAATGATCTACGGCTACGACGCGGTCCAGTCGCTCGACTACTGGACCTACGACGCCAAGACGCAGGCGCTGGTCAAGCGGTTCCAGCGGGCCACCGGGATCAAGGACAGCGGCATCGTCGGCCCGAAGACCTGGCAGGCCCTGCACCTGGTCGCGTCCATGAAGGGCATCTGGCGCTGCGGCTGCTGACCACTCCACCCGTCTCAACAAGAGGAGAATTCCCATGCGTACCAAGGCTTTCCGCACGACCATCGTCGCCCTCCTGACCGCCGCCACCATCGCGGGCGGCATGGCCGTGGGCACCGGCACCGCCGCGGCCTGCGCGCCGACGCAGACCTACTCGCAGCAGTTGGCGAGCTCGCTGCCGCAGCTGCGCCCCGGCGCGGTCGGCGCGCACGTCGTCGGCCTGCAGCTCAACCTCCGCAACCGCGGCTACCAGTTACTGGGAACCGGGTTCTACGGCGTGAACACCCTCGCCGCTGTCCGCGACTTCCAGCGGGCCAACGGGATCAAGGACAGCGGCATCGTCGGCGCCAAGACCTGGCAGGCGCTGGTCGGCAGGATCAGCGTCATCGGGACGAAGGGATTGGGCAAGCTCCCGAGCTTCACCGTGCACCCAGGCGAGACGGACCGCGACCGCGTGGCCGCGGTGTTCAATGTCGTCATCCGCCTCTACCCCGACACCGCGAGCTCGCTCGAGTGGGAGTACTACGGCCCCAACCTGGTGAACCAGGTCAAGCGGTTCCAGCGCTCGGTCGGGATCAAGGCCAGCGGGATCGTCGGGCAGAAGACGTGGGCGGCGATGAACAAGGTCGTGAGCGTCTCCGGCGGCTGGGGCTGCTGAGACACCCACCACGCTCGGGCCGCCGCGGGAGTGTCCGCGGCGGCCTGTGCCGTTATCCTCCGATCCGTGGAAATCTTCTTCACGACGCTGCTCGTGCTGATGGGCCTGCTGACCACCTGGTTCGCCGGGTACGTGGTCTACCGCATCTACGCCGACCAGCGCTGAGCATGACCGACAGCGACCCGGTCCCCGGCAGCGGCGACGCGGCGATCACCGCCGCCGAGCAGCGGGCCGAGCAGACGCGCCACCGCAACCTGCCGCAGTTCGACGACCTGCCGATCCCGGCGGACACCGCGAACCTGCGCGAGGGTCCGAACCTGCACGACGCCTGCCTGTCGCTGCTGCCGCTGGTCGGCGTGTGGCGCGGGGAGGGCGAGGTCGTCTACCCGACGATCGACGGGCCGTTCAAGTTCGGCCAGCAGGTCACCTTCGCCCACGACGGCAGGCCCTTCCTGTCCTACGAGTCGCGCGCGTGGCTGCTCGACGACGACGGCAACGTCATCCGTCCCGCCGCGCGCGAGGTCGGCTGGTGGCGGCCGCAGGGCGACGACACCATCGAGGTGCTGCTGTCGCACGCCACGGGGATCCAGGAGATCTACTACGGCACGCCGCGCACCCAGACGTCCTGGGAGATCAGCACCGACGTGGTCACCCGCACGTCGACGGCCAAGGACGTCACCGCGGCCAAGCGGCTCTACGGCCTGGTCAACAACGGCGACCTCGCCTACGTCGAGGAGCGCGCCATGATGGGCCAGCCGCTGCAGCCGCACACCTCGGCGTACCTGCGCCGGGTCGTCGGCTAGCGCGTGCGCCTGCGCCGCTGCGGGGCGGACGCGGTCCTGGTCGAGCTGGACTCGCTCACCGAGGTCGCCGCCGCCCGTGCGCTGCTGGCGGGGCTGCCGGGCGTGGTCGACGTGGTGCCCGCGGCCCGCACGGTGCTCGTGGCGTTCCCCCCTGGCTCCGGCGCGCTCCGTCAGGTCCGCGCCGTGCTGGAGGGCGCTGACCTGACGGTGGAACCCGCTGTCGACGCGCGGACCGTGGTGTTGCCCGCGGTGTACGACGGGCCTGACCTGGAGCTGGTCGCCGCGACGGCGGGGCTGAGCGTCGCCGGGGTGGTCGCGCTGCACTCCGAGGCGGTCTACACGGTCGCGTTCTGCGGGTTCTCGCCCGGCTTCGCCTACCTCACCGGCCTGCCATCGCCGCTGCGGCAGCCCCGGCTCGACACCCCCCGCACCCGCGTGCCGACCGGCTCGATCGCCGTCGCCGGGGAGTTCACCGGGGTGTACCCACAGCCGTCACCCGGCGGCTGGCGGCTGCTGGGCCGCCTCGACGAGACCGCCCCCACCCTGTTCGACGCCGACCGCACCCCCGCCGCCCTGCTCGCCCCCGGCGACCGCGTGCGATTCGAGGCGAGATGACCAAGTCCGTCACCGTGCTCGCCACCGGCCCGCTCGCGCTGATCGAGGACCTGGGCAGGCCGGGCAACGCCCACCTCGGCGTCCCCCCGTCAGGCGCTTTGGACCAGCCGTCACTTCGATTGGCGAACCGGCTGGTGGGCAACTCGCAAGACGCGGCGGGGATCGAGGCGGTACTGGGTGGGCTGGTGCTGCGGGCGGACAGCTCGTGCACGGTCGCGGTGACGGGACCGAGCGTGCCGGTGACCGCGGCGGGCCGGGAGGCCGACTCGCACACGCCACTGCACCTGGGCCGGGGCGAGACGCTGGAGATCGGGTCGCCGCGCTCGGGGCTGCGGTGCTACGTGGCGGTGTCTGGCGGAATCGCGGTGCCCGAGCGGCTGGGGTCGCGGTCGACGGACGTGCTTTCGGGGATCGGTCCAGCACCGCTGCGGGTGGGCGACGTGCTGCCGTTGGGTTTGCCGTTGGGGCCGCCGATGGGTGAGGACGCCGTACCGCCGCCTAGCCCGGCTGATCAACTCACGCTGCTGATTCGGCTGGGGCCGCGGGAGGACTGGTTCGCCGATCCGGTGGGCCAGTTCGCCCGGTTGACGTGGGCGGTGTCGCCGGACAGCAACCGGGTGGGCCTGCGGCTGCTGGGCGAACCGCTGACACGTGCGCCTGAGTTCGTGGGGCGGGAGCTGACGAGCGAGGGCGTGGTGACGGGGGCCGTGCAGGTGCCCGCGAGCGGACGCCCGGTGATCTTCCTGGCCGACCACCCGACGACGGGCGGGTACCCGGTGATCGGGGTGGTGGACGGGTTGGCGGAGCTGGCCCAGGCACGTCCGGGAACCCGGATCCGCTTCCGCCCGACGCCGTATCCGGACGCCTGAACCTCCGAATCAGGTCGCGTATTCGGCCTCGTAGAGCGCGGACAGCTCCCGGTGCAGCGGCTCGCACTCCGGCATCGCCACCCCGTCCAGCACCCGCACCCGGGTGATCTTCCGGACGCTCGACGCCAGGAACACCCCGTCAGCCGAGTCCAGGTCATCCCGCTGGACCGGCTCGACCTTCGTCGTCCACCCAGCCCGCTCGGCCGCCCGGAACAACGCCCCCTGCGTGGTCCCCGCCAACACCCCGCTGCTCGGCGGCGTCGTGCGCATCTCGCGCCCCGACACGACCACGACCGTCGACGTCGGCCCCTCCAGAACCGACCCGTCGGACGCCACGAAGATCGCCTCGTCCGCGCCGTGCGAGGCCGCGTACCGCATCGCCGCCATGTTCACCGCGTACGACAGGGTCTTCGCGCCCAGCAGCAGCCACGGCGCGCGCTCCACGATCGCCGGGTCGAAGCCGCGGTCCAGGCTCACCGCCGTGACGCCGCCGACCCGGTTCTCCAGCGTCTTCGCCCCGATCGGCAGCCCCAGCGCGTACGCCGTGGGCAGGCCGTCGCCGAATTCGGGACCGCGGGTGTAGACCAGCTTCAGCGCCATCTCACCCGGCGCGTCCCACGCGTCGATCACCACCTGGGTCACCCGCTCCCAGGCCGCCCGGTCCGGCGGCGGCAGATCGAGCATCGCCGCCGAGCGGGTCAGGCGGTCGAGGTGGGGGCCGAGTTCGCGCGGGCGCCCGTCGACCACGAGCACCGTTTCGAACACCCCGTCGCCGCGCAGCAGGCCGAGGTCGTCGGCCCTGATCAGAGGGCCGTCGGCGTCGGCGAGAGTTCCGTCGAGCATCGCCAACACACGCATGCGCGCACCCTACGCCCCGGAAGGAATAGCATCGGCGGGGTGGAGACGCTGCGCACACGCGAGGAACTCCGGTCGACGCTGCACGAGCGCGGGATGCGCATGACCCCGCAACGGCAGCTCGTCCTCGATGCCCTGGTCGAACTCGAACACGCCACGCCGGAGCAGGTGTGCCAGCACGTCCGGCGCACGACGCCGTCGGTCAACATCACCACGATCTACCGGACGCTCGAGCTGCTGGAGAGCCTCGACCTGGTCCACCACACCCACCTCGGCCACGGCGCCCCGAGCTACTCGGTGCACGAGCACAAGCACGTCCACCTGGTCTGCCATCGCTGCGGCCGGGTCGACGAGGTGCCGCGGACTGTGATGGACGAACTGTCCGGAACATTGCGGACCGCCCAGGGGTTCGTACTCGATGCCAGCCACCTCGCCCTTTCCGGCACCTGCCGCACCTGCTCCCAGGAGACCCCGTGACCACTCGCTCACCCATCCTCGACCTGCCGGGAGCGATCCCGCCGCCGGACGAGTCGGTGGACGCAGGGGTCGCCTGGCACTTCGGCGACCCGTTCGCCGAGCAGCGGGCCGCCGCGCGCAAGGTCGCCGTGGTCGACCGGTCGCACCGCGAGGTGCTCGCCGTCCCCGGCGACGAGCGGCTGACCTGGCTGCACCTGGTCATCTCCCAGCACGTCACCGGCCTGGCCGAGGGCGCGGGCACCGAGGCGCTGATCCTCGACAGCCAGGGCCGCGTCGACGCGCACATGGTCCTGGCCCACATCGACGGCACGGTCTGGCTCGACACCGAGCGCGGCGCGGTCGCCACGGGCGCGCGGGGCGGTCAGGTGCCGCTGCTGGAGTATTTCGCGCAGATGGTCTTCTGGTCGAAGGTCGAGCCGCGCGACGCCACCGCCGAGCGCGCTGTCCTCTCTCTCGTAGGCCCCGAGACCCCGGCACTGCTGGCCGCGGTCGGCCTGCCCGTCCCCGAAGGCGAGTACGCGGTGGCCATCGGCGAGGACGTCGTCGTCCGCCGGATGCCCTGGCCCGGCCACGACGCCGCCGACCTGCTGGTCCCGCGCGCCGACCTGGTCGCCTGGTGGACGAAGCTGACCGACGCGGGCGCGCGCCGGATGGGCAGCTGGGGCTTCGAGGCGCTGCGCGTCGAGTCGGCCAAGCCGCGCCTGGGCGTCGACACCGACGAGAAGACGATCCCGCACGAGGTCAACTGGGTCCCGTCGGCCGCGCACGTGGCCAAGGGCTGCTACCGCGGCCAGGAGACGGTGTCGAAGGTGCACAACGTGGGCCGCCCGCCGCGCCGGATGCTGCTGCTCCACCTCGACGGCAGCTCCGACGGCCTGCCCGACACCGGAGCCCCGGTCTCGCTCGGCGAGCGCGTGGTCGGCCGGGTCGGCACGGTCGCCCAGCACCACGAGCTGGGCCCGATCGCGCTGGCGCTGGTCAAGCGCTCGGTCGGCGCGGACGCTGAGCTGGTCGCGGGCGAGGGTGACGAGCGCACTCAGGCCTCGGTCGATCCCGACTCGATCCCGCCGGACACCCCTGCACTGGGCCGGATAGCCGCCCAGGGACTTCGGTCGTAAGCCCTGGGTGTGCCAGGATCGGCGCCATGTCGAACTCCTCGGGCACGTTGATCACGGTCGCCCCCACCGGAGCCGAGCACACCAAAGCGGACGTGCCGAACCTGCCGGTCACCCTGGACGAGCTGGTCACCACCGCGCGCGACTGCGAGCGGGTCGGCGCGGCCATGATCCATATCCACATCCGCGACGACGACGCCAAGCCGTCGCTGGACCCGCAGCGGCTCAAGGACACCGTCGAGGCGGTCCGGGAGAACACCCGGCTGATCGTGCAGCTGTCCACCGGCGGCGCGGTGACCGACCCGGAGGAGCACCGGCTGCGCGTGCTCGACGCGATGCCCGACTCGGCGTCGTGCTCGATGGGCACGGTCAACTTCGGCGACGACGTCTTCCTCAACCGCTGGGAGTTCATCGTCGAGCTGCACAAGCGGATGCAGGAGCGGGGCATCGTCCCCGAGTACGAGATCTTCGACCTCGGCCACCTGACCTCGCTGCGCAGGCTGCTCGACCAGCACGGCCTGCCCGCGGGCGGCAAGGTGCACCTCGACCTGGTCATGGGCGTCCCCGGCGGCATGCCGGGCGACACCGAGACCCTGGCCGCGGCCCTGCGGCTCATCCCCGAAGGTGCGACGTTCTCGGCGACCGGCGTCGGCCGCACGACCCTGCCGGTACTGTTCGCCGCGTTGTCCGCGGGTGGGCACGTCCGGGTCGGGATGGAGGACACCATCTCCTACGCCAAGGGCGAGCGCGTCAAGGACAACGCCCAGCTGGTGGCCAGGGCCTCGGGCCTGGCCCGCATCGCGCAGCGCCCGCCGATTGGGCCGGACGAGGCACGGGTACTGCTGGGAGTAACAAGCTAGGCGAAGATATGGCGGTCGGCCGGTAGATGTCGGAGGATGTCCGCGTGATCGAAGTCCGCCCTGGTGGGCGCAGGCGCATCGACCGGGTGCTGTCACCGGACTATGTCGACAATCTCGACCAGCTCGACCTGGCGGAGGTCCGCGCCCGGCGCGACGACGCCGCACAGGAGGAGACCGACCTCTCCTACCTGCGCAGACTCCTGCACGGCCGGATCGACATCGTGAAGGCCGAGCAGAAGCGCCGGGCCACCGGCGGCTCCAAGTCGGTGGTCGACCAACTCGCCGCGATCCTCGCCGACAACGCCGTCGGCCCCGCGATGGGCTCGGGCCGCCACTCGACCCTGGAGCCCTCGCGCGCCGAGGCCCACCGCAGGCACGTCGAGGCCCTGGTCTCCGACGCCGACCTGACCGACGTCGTGTCGCTGCCCGACGAGCGGCTCGACCTGGCGCTGCGCACGTACCAGGCGGAGGAGGAGTCGGTCTCCCAGCGCCGCCGCCAGGTGCAGGCCGTCATGGACCTGCTCAACGACCAGATCGGCAGCCGCTACCGCGCGGGCAGCGCCTCCGTCGACGACCTGCTCGCCGCCGAGCGGGCGAAGCGGGAGCCACGCTGAACCCGAACCCTGTCCTGGTCGAAGTCCTCCGCTCCGGATTCGTGGAGTCCGTCCACCGCGGCTCCGTCGTCGTGCTCGCCCCAGACGGCAGAGTCCGCCTGGCGTTGGGCGAGGTCAACGAGCCGGTCTTCACCCGGTCGTGCAATAAGCCGCTGCAAGCCCTCGGCCTCCTGCGCGCGGGCCTGGATCTGCCCGACGACGCCGATCTCGCTGTCGGCTGCGCCTCCCACAGTGGTGAGGCCGAGCATGTGGAGCAGGTCCTCGGCATCCTCGGCAAGAACGGCCTCACCGAGACCGACCTGGGCTGCCCGCCGGACTGGCCCCTGAACAAGGCCAGCCGCCACCGCGTCATTGCCAGCGGCGGCGGCAAGCGCTCCGCGGCGATGAACTGCTCCGGCAAGCACGCCGCGATGCTGGCCACGACGGTCCAGCAGGGCTGGGACGTGCGGGACTATTTGAATCCCGACCACCCCGCCCAGACCGCCATCGCCGAAACCGTCACCGAGATGACCGGTGAGAACATCACGACCATCGGCGTCGACGGCTGCGGCGCACCCCTGTTCGCGCTGACCCTGTCGGGCCTGGCCACCGGCTACACCCGCCTCGTCCTGGCCGACCCGGGCACCCGCCGCCGCCGAGTGGCCGACGCGATGCGCGCCCACCCCTACCTGGTCGGCGGCACCGACCGCGACGACACAGAGCTGATGCAGGCCATCCCCGGGGTTCTGGTCAAGGGCGGCGCCGAGGGCGTCCACGCGATGGTCCTGTCCGACGGCACAGCGGTGGCGATGAAGATCGACGACGGTTCACCCCGGCCGCGGACGCCGATCTTGGTGGGCGTCCTCCGGGCTCTGGGCTACGACGCCCCAGCCTTGGCCGACATGGCGGAACGCGACGTCCTGGGCGGCGGCGTCCCCGTGGGCGCGGCCCGCCTCCGCGACGGCCTCCTGGACGACCTGGTCTAGTGACCTCTAGTGCGGCCACATCGCGTGCACGAGGGTGTTCTGGACGTGGTTCAGCCACGTGAAGGTCAAGTCAGCGCCCGCCCCGGTGCGCGAGGCGGTGAGAAACCGGGCGAGACCGAACGTGATCAGCCAGTCGTCCACGGCGTCGGTGGGCAGGACGTAATCGGTGGTCTGGGTCAGCCAAGCGCGCACCCGGTGGGCCGCGGCACTGTCCCGCAGGGCGGACGCGTGCCGCTCGCGAAACCCGTCGGCCTCGGCGCGGGTGCGGTAGGCGTCGGGAAACACTCGGCGTTCGACGTCCGTGTAGGACAAGGGGCGACGCAGCAGACCGGTCCGGCGTCGGTCGATCTCACCGGCCTCGAGGAAGCGGATCAGCCGGTCAGCCTGGTGGGCGAGGGCGGCGGCCACATTCTCCGACATGCTCAGCGCTATCCCGTCGGCGACCCGCACCGCCCGGAATAGTCCTCGCTGACGTCGCTCCAGACAGCCTCACCCGTCATGCCGCACCGCCACTCCCAGCCCACGCCGCTGCAGCGTGACCGCCAGTTGCTCGGCGGAGCCTTGGTCAGCGAACGCCGCGACCTCCGCTCGACCGCGCGTGTGCACGTCGGCGGTGAGGCGGGTGGCGTCCTGCTCAGGCAACGCGCAGTGGGTGCGTAGGACATGAACCACCACACACGCCAGGTTCACGTCGTCGTTTATCAGGTCCACTCGCCACCGCATGGGCACAGTGTGCACGTGGGCCATACCGCCCCGATGTGGAAGTCGCGGGATTACGACTGTGGATCAGACTGTGGATAACTTCCGCTAGCTGGGGATAGAGCCCACCCACCTGTGGACAACCCTCAGTTGAACCGCTCCCGAACAGCCAAAGCAGCCCAGAAGTCCCGCAACCGGCCAAACCGCTCAGCGACCTCAGCCGCGTCCGACGACTCCAGAGCGTCCAAGATCGCGTTGACGTCCTCGGCCGACGAGTCCTCGACTAGTTCTTCATCATCAAGCAGCTGAACCAAGCCGCCGTAGTCCAGCTCCACAGCCGACCCTGGCGCGAAGTTCTCCAGCCACCGAGCGGTGTCGATCAGGACCTTGGTCGGCCCGGCGTCCCCGAAGGTCGACTCAGCCAGGTCCCTGGCCCGCTCCACGCGCCGCCGGGCGTCCCCGAGGGAGACACGCCAGTAGACCTGGCGTCGCGGGTCGTCGCGGGGGGCGATCACGATGTGGCGGTGGGCGGGTTCGACCAGGGCGAACCACGGCAGCGGCACGGTCCAGGTGGTCGACACGACATGAACGGCCCCATTGTGCAGCTCGTTCAGCACCGTCGTCGCCCGCGCGCGGATCACCTCGGGGGAGACGTCCAGCGCGGCCGTGCGCAGTGTCGGCGTCGAGGTCGCCAGGAAACCCACCAGCGCCGCGGCCGACCGGGCCCTCACATCCAGCGGGCACACCAGCGGACCGGGCCCGACCTGGGCCTGCTCGCAGTGCACCGACGCCGGGTCGATCACCAGGATGTCCCGGACCGAAGAAGGAGAGGGCCGCCCATCAGCGAGTTCGCCGGGCAGCGTCGCCGACGCGCGCTGTGACTTGAGCCACACCTCACGCTCGCGGATACCCGCCTTGGCGTGTTCGACGGCCCCGTCCTCGACGACCGCGCGGAGCAGATCGCCGAGAGATCCACCGAAAGAGGACAACGGTTCGTACACCCGGAGGTAGGCGACGAACGGTCGAGGCACCCACCCATGCTGTCACGTCACTACACGCCTGACGCCCCCGGGCATGCTTCGACACGAAGTCGGGTTCGGCACACCATGCCGCGTCGCATCGAACCCCTGAGACACGGTACGGTAGTTACCAGGAATCAACTGTCGACATCTACGGGGCCGCCGTTCCCCCGGCCGCCCCGTCACTGTGCGAGGGGGTCGAGCCATGGGGCGCGGCCGAGCTAAGGCCAAGCAGACGAAGGTGGCCCGGGAGCTCAAGTACAGCTCACACGCCACGGACTTCGACGCCCTTCAGCGAGAGCTGTCGGGCGGCAAAGACGACGGTCACGAGACCCGTGACCAATTCGACGACTCGTCCGACGACGAGTACGACGAATACCGGCGATGACTCAGGGTCCGTCACCAGCTGACGGACCCACAAACTCGCCGCACTCCCCCTCCGTAACCCGTGAAGGCCGCCCCACGCCTGGAGCGGCCTTCACGGTCCTACTACGGGGCCTCGCACCCTTGGTGTCCTAAACGCGCCCTCAGTACGCCACGCGGCGGTACTGAGCGGGAACGGTTGTCCGCGCACCCAGCTCGGTCGCCGCGCGCAGCGGCCAATAGGGGTCCCGCAGCAGTTCGCGGCCCAGCAGCACCAGGTCAGCGGCGCCGTCGGACAGCACCTGCTCGGCCTGCCGAGCCCCGGTGATCTCGCCGACCGCGCCGGTCGGCACGTCCGCCTTCCGCCGGATCGCCTCGGCGAACGACACCTGGTAGCCCGGTCCGGTCTCGATCACGGCGTCGGGCACGTTCCCGCCGCTGGACACGTCGATCAGGTCCGCGCCCGCCGCGTGCAGCGCCCTGGCGATCTCCACGCTGTCGTCGACGGTCAGCCCGCCCTCGGTCCAGTCCGACGCGGAGATCCGGACGAACACCGGCACCTCCACCGCTGCCCGCACCGCGGCGACGACCTCCAGCGCGAACCGCAGCCGCCCCTCGAACGACCCGCCGTAGCCGTCGGTCCGCGTGTTGGAAAGCGGCGACAGGAACTCGTGCAGCAGGTAGCCGTGGGCCGCGTGCACCTCGATCACCTGGAACCCCGCCTCCGCCGCCCACCGCGCGGCCTGGGCGAACTTGGCCACGATGTCGGCGATCCCGGCCTCGTCCAACGCGACCGGCTCCCGGTACTGGGCCACGAACGGCTCGGCCGTCGGCCCCACCGGAGTCCAGCCGCCGTCCGCGTCGGCCACGCCGCCGGACCCGACGAACGGGCTGTAGGTCGACGCCTTGCGGCCGGCGTGGGCGAGCTGCATGCCCGCGACGGAGCCCTGCGCCTTGATGAACTCCACGATCGGCCGCCACGCGTCCCGGTGCGCCGCCGACCACAGTCCCGTGTCCTCCGGCGAGATCCGGCCGACCGGGTCGACCGCGGTGGCCTCGGCGAACACCAGCCCCGCCCCGCCGACGGCCCGCGCGCCGAGGTGGACGAGGTGCCAGTCGTTGGGCAGGCCGTCGCGGGCGGAGTACTGGCACATGGGGCTGACCGCGATGCGGTTGGGAAGGGTGACCGACCGCAGGGTCAGGGGGGTGAACAGCACGAGAATCCTCCGAGCATTGTTCGTATGCTGACGAACAGCTCAGCGCCCGTCACCGGGCGCGTTGTTCCCGTCTCAGTCCATGGGAGGCGTGCGCCGCCCCCGCTTGGTCTCGGCCCGCTGCTTCTTCGCGGTGATCCGCCGCTCCTTGGCCCCCCGCGACGGCTTCGTCGGCCGCCGCTCGGGCGGCGGCGGCTCGGCGGCCTGCCGCAGCAGCGTGGCCAGCCGCTCCCGGGCAGCCTGCCGGTTGGCCAGCTGCGCCCGGTACTCACTGGCCGCGATGGTCACGACGCCGTCGACCAGCCTGCTGCCCAACCGCGCCAGCATCCGCCCCCGCAGGTGATCAGGCACCGACGGCGAGTGCTCCACGTCGAACGACAACTCGACGCGGCTGTCGGCGGTGTTCACGCCCTGCCCACCAGGACCCGACGACCGGGAGAACCGCTCGCGCAGCTCGCCCGCCGGGATCACCAGCGCGGTGGACACCACCAACTCATCGTTCACACCAGAAAGGATGCCTTACCAGCGCAATCGAGTTACTCAGGAAGGGCGGGAAGTGCGGCGGGGGAAAGTCGCAGGCAGCAGCGCGAGGCGAAGCCAGCGCGAGGCTCGCGATGCCGCTACAAGCGGTTTCGCAGCAAGGCAAGCCCCTCGCAGCGCGAACTCGCAACGCAGATGCCTGTTTGGGTGGTTCGCGGCGAACGAGAGCTAGAACCGCGGGTGATCCCCAACCAGCTCAGCCCGCGGACCATCAGCGTCGCTAGGCCGGATCGAGCCGAGCACCCAAGCCGGAACATGCCGAGCCGTCAACACAGCCAGCGCCCGGTCGACATCCTCAGGCGCCACCACAGCGACCATCCCGACGCCCATGTTGAACGTCTTCTCCATCTCCGGCCGCTCCACCCGCCCGCGCTGCGCGATCAGCTGGAACACCGGCTTCGGCGTCCAAGTCCCGCGATCCAACTCGGCGTGCAGACCGTGCGGGATGACCCGGGCGAGGTTCGCCGCGAGACCGCCGCCGGTGATGTGCGCGAAGGTCCGGACCTCAGTCTCCGCGGCCAGCGCCAGACAGTCCTTCGCGTAGATCTTCGTCGGCTCCAGCATCTCCTCGCCGAGGGTCCGGCCGAACTCCTCGACGTGCCCCTCAAGCGGCATCCGCCCGATCTCCAGCAGCACGTGCCGGGCCAGCGAGTACCCGTTCGAGTGCAACCCGGTCGACGCCATGGCGATCAGCACGTCGCCCGGACGAACCCGGTCCGGCCCGAGCAGCTGGTCGGCCTCGACGACGCCGACGCCGGTCGCGGACAGGTCGTACGCGCCGTCGGCCATCAGGCCGGGGTGCTCGGCGGTCTCGCCGCCCAGCAGCGCGCAGCCTGCCTGGACGCAGCCCTCGGAGATGCCCTTGACCAGCGCCGCGATGCGGTCCGGCAGGACCTTGCCGACGGCGATGTAGTCCTGCAGGAACAGCGGCTCCGCGCCGCACACAACCAGGTCGTCGACCACCATCGCGACAAGGTCGACGCCCACGGTGTCGTGGATGTCGAGCGCCTGGGCGACGGCGATCTTGGTGCCGACGCCGTCGGTGGAGGAGGCGAGGACCGGCTCCTTCCAGCGGTCGAGCTTGAGCTTGAACAGCCCCGCGAAGCCGCCGATGCCGCCCATGACCTCGGGTCGGTTGGCCTTCTGCGCCCACGGCTTGAGCTTCTCGACGGCCTCGTCACCGGCCTCGATGCTCACCCCCGCGGCGGCGTAGGTGGCGCTGATGGTTTCGGCCTGGGGCTCGTTCGTGTCAGTCATCGCTCGAATTCGGTGTCGTAGGTGGTCAGGGACGCCGCAATGCGTCCTCGGCACCGTACCCGGCACTGAGGACGGGGGCAGCGCTGCCCGCGATGCCCTTCTCGATGCCTTCGAGCAGGTGCTTGCCGATCCGCGCGTCGTCGGGCAGCGGGATCGGGTAGTTGCCGTCGAAACAGGCGGAACAGAGCCTGGTCTTGGGCTGCTCGCTGGCGGCGACGAGGGCTTCCAGCGAGACGTAGCCCAGCGAGTCCGCGCCGATCGAGCGGCGGATCCCGTCCAGGTCGAGCCCGTTGGCGACCAGCTCGGCGCGCGAGGCGAAGTCGATGCCGTAGAAGCACGGCCAGCGGACCGGCGGCGAGGCGATGCGGACGTGCACCTCCAGCGCGCCCGCCTCGCGCAGCATCCGCACGAGCGCGCGCTGGGTGTTGCCGCGCACGACCGAGTCGTCGACGACGACGAGGCGCTTGCCGCGGATCACGTCGCGCAGCGGGTTGAGCTTGAGGCGGATGCCGAGCTGGCGAATCGTCTGCGACGGCTGGATGAAGGTGCGCCCGACGTAGGCGTTCTTCACCAGGCCGGAGCCGTACGGGATGCCGCTGGCCTGCGCGTAGCCGATGGCCGCCGGGGTGCCGGACTCGGGCACCGGGATGACCAGGTCGGCCTCGGCGGGGTACTCCTCGGCGAGCTTGCGGCCGATCTCGACGCGCGTGGCGTGCACGCCGCGGCCCGCGATCGTGGTGTCCGGACGCGCCAGGTAGACGTACTCGAACAAGCAGCCCTTGGGCTCAGGCGTGGCGAACCGCGACGACCGCAGGCCCTCGGCGTCGATCGCGATCAGCTCGCCCGGTTCGACCTCGCGGACGAACGACGCGCCGACGATGTCGAGCGCGGCGGTCTCGCTGGCCACGACCCAGCCGCGCTCCAGCCGACCCAGCACCAGCGGGCGCACGCCGTGCGGGTCGCGGGCGGCGTAGAGGGTGGACTCGTCGGAGAAGACCAGGCAGTAGGCGCCGCGCACGTCGGGCAGCAGGCGCAGCGCGGCCTGCTCGATGCCGATGTCGGCGGCGGTCGCCGCGAGCAGTCCGGTGAGCAGGTCGGAGTCGGTGGTGGCGCCGTTGCGGGCGACCGCCTTCATCTCGACGGCCTTGTCGCGCAGCTCGGCGGTGTTGACCAGGTTGCCGTTGTGGCCGAGGGACAGACCGCTGCCGGTGGCGGTGGTCTTGAACGTGGGCTGGGCGTTCTCCCAGGTGGTGGAGCCCGTCGTCGAGTAGCGGCAGTGGCCGACCGCGACGTGCCCGCGCAGCGAGGACAGGACCTGCTCGTCGAAGACCTGCGAGACGAGGCCGAGGTCCTTGAACACCACGATCTGCTGGCCGTCGGCCACGGAGATGCCCGCGGCTTCCTGCCCACGGTGCTGCAACGCATACAGTCCGTAATAGGTGAGTTTCGCGACTTCCTCACCCGGTGCCCAGACACCGAAGACACCGCATTCTTCGCGGGGTTCGGGTTCCGGCTGGTCGGCGTTGGGGTCGGAGTGTGCAGGGCCAGTCAAGAACTGGTCGGTGACCACCGAAGCGCTCCCTGTGGACGGAGTGAGGCTGCACCATGAAGTGTAGGTGCTCGTCAGGCGACCACCGACCATCCAGCAGTGGGGCGCGTCACGTGCCGTCCGTTGCCATTACCGTGTGCCGGGTGTCCGGACGCAACGCGGTGATCATCGCTCTCGGGGTGCTCGCCCTGCTCGTGGTGGCCGGATCGATCGTTCCGCTGCCGGGTCCGGCGGACCTGCGCACGTGGGCGGGCGCGGCGGGCTGGGCGACGCCGTTGGTGTTCCTCGCGGTCTACACGCTGTGCACGGTGGCGCCGATCCCGCGCACCGTGTTCAACCTGTCGGCGGGCCTGCTGCTCGGCGAGGTCGTCGGCGTGGCGGTCGCGATGATCGCCACGGCGCTGGCGGCGTGGATCGCGTTCGCGCTGGCCAGGGGCCTGGGCAGGCGGTGGGTCGAGTCGCACCTGGAGCGCGACTCGGTCAAGGCGGTCAACGCGCGGCTCAGCGGCGGCGGCACGGCCGGGGTGATCTCGCTGCGGCTGATCCCGATGGTCCCGTTCGCGGCGATGAACTACTGCTGCGGGGTGTCCGCCATCCCGTTCCGGCCGTTCCTGTTGGGCACGCTCATCGGCAGCGTCCCCGGCACGGCGGCCGTGGTGATCCTCGGCGACGCGCTGACCGGCACGACCCCGCCCGCGCTGCTCGCGGTGTACGCGGGCCTCGCGCTTGTCGGCGGGGTGGGGCTCTACGCCGCGTTGCGGTCGAGGAAGTCGGAGACCGTCGAGGCGAACGCCGTGGGGTCGTCGACCCAGGGGAAGTGACCAGCGTCCGGCTGCACGACCAGTTCGGCCTTGGGGAACAGGTCGGCGATCGTCTGGGCGGTCGCGGGCGTCGGCGCCGGGTCGAGCGCGCCTGCCAGCACCAGCACCGGCGCGGACACCTCGCGCAGGCCGGCGCGGATCGCGGCGAAGTCCGGGGCGAACCCGGCGTAGAACGCTTCGGCGGATGCCTCGTCCCGGTTGGCGAGGTCGGCCGCCGAGTGCGCCTGGGCGGCGGCGGTCCAGCGGCCGTAGTAGAACGGCGCCGCCTGGGCCCGCAGTTCCCGGCTGGCCTCGCCGGTCTGCAACGCGCTCATCGCCGCCCGCGCCTCGGGGTACCAGGGTTCGCCTGCACGCGCGTCGAGCGCTTCGCC